>NZ_CP147982.1:0-4800000 GCF_045690365.1 Streptomyces sirii
CACAGGCGTAGGCGCAGCCCCAGACACAGCCCGGGAGAATAGCGGCGAGGGTCCGGGGCGCGGTGGGCCGGCAGCCGCCTGGTGGCCGCAGTGCCCGGGCGACGCCGAGCCCGCACGGTCGGTCCACTGGTGCAGCGGATCCTCGGGCATCGGCACGTTTCTCGTCCGGCTCTGGCAGGCCACCGGCGACGCGACGGCCCTCGACCTCGCTCTGGCGGCAGGTGAGGCGGTGCTGCGCGCCCGATGGCGACCGCAGCAGAAAACACCCCACCTCACACCTGGAGGCACACATGACGGACGACATGGACTTCGTACAGCTGCAGCACTCGCTGGAGGAGTTGCCGGACATCACACCGGAGGACCCGACCGACCACGGTGAGACGGCCGTCTGTCTGATCACCCTCAACGGCGCACTCTGATCGTCCTTGTCGGCCCCGTCGGGTCCGACACTTCCCGCGGCGCCGGGGCGGACGACCGCCTCGGCGCTTCGGACACCCGTCACCGCGGAGCTGCGCAGGTGGCGTAATGACGTGATCGCCTATGGCGGAACCACCGGAGTGGAACTACCGAAGTGGTCCTCGCTCGTCAACGTGGACCGAGGGCTCCGACAGGAACACATCGGCGTCCACGGGTCCGTACGCGATGTTGAAGGTGTCCATCCAGTACGACCAGTCCTGCATCCCCGATGCACTACTGAAACGGTAGTTGAGCTGCCAGCGGACCCACTGGCCCGGAGCGAGGCGAACGGCCGGGGGCCTGCGCGGTCGAGGCGGGAGGCCGAACAGGGGCTCCACCCTGGGCTGGACCCGCAGTCGACCGTCTGCTTCCCGGAGCTGTACGTCGACCCGGCGCACGTCCTCCTCGCCGTCATACGGCTCGAAGCCGTTTTGCTCATACATACGGACCACATGCGCGGACGAAGGCGCCATGCTGGGGATGACGAAGCCGACCGGAGTCGCGTTCCTGCGGGCGGCGGCCTCTCCGCCCCGGGATTTCTTCGTCCAAGTCGTCCGTATCCACTGGACGGCGATCTCCACGGCCTCATCCTCTCCTCTGCGAACTCCCGCGAACTCGTCGACGAGCGCACCACCTTGTGCGCGCCCGGCTGCCCGCTCACGTGCACCTCATTACCGGCTTACGCGCCCCCGTCACCCTGGCCACCCCCATCGCCCCGGAAAGTGCGGCGGTACGCCTGAGGGGCGACACCGATCGCGGCGTGGAGGTGCTGGCGCAGTGAGACGCCGGTGCCGAAGCCGGCGCGGTGGGCGACGAGATCGACGGGCCATTCGGTGGTTTCCAGCAAGCGGCGTGCGAGATCGACGCGTTGCCGGGTGAGCCATTGGCCGGGGGTGGTGCCGGCTTCGTCGCGGAAGCGGCGGGTGAAGGTGCGTACGCTCATGTTGGCGTGGGCGGCGAGGTCGGCCAGGGTGAGGCGTTCGGCGAGGTGTTCCAGGGCCCACGCCTGCGTGGGTGCGGTGCTGGTGGCCCGTGTGTCGGGGACGGGCCGCTGGATGTACTGGGCCTGGCCGCCGTCGCGCCAGGGCGGTACGACGCAGGAGCGGGCGACCTCGTTGGCGATCTGACTGCCGTGGTCGCGGCGGACGAGGTGCAGGCACAGGTCGATGCCCGCGGCGACTCCGGCGGAGGTGAGGATGTCGCCGTCGTCGACGAACAGGACATCGGGGTCGACGCGGGTCGTGGTGAACATCCGCTGCAGCCGGTCGGCCTCCCGCCAGTGGGTGGTGGCGGGCCGGTGGTCGAGCAGCCCGGCGGCGGCCAGAACGTATGTGGCGGTGCAGATGCCCACGATCCGGGTGCCGGGGCGGATGCCGGCCAGGGCGTCGCGCAGTGCGCCCGGCAGCCTGCCCTCCTCGCGGATCGGGCCGAGGGCCTGGGAGGGCGGGATGACGACGGTGTCGACGACGGTCAGCAGGGAGGCGTCGTGGGTGACGCTGAGGCCGTAGTCGGACTCGGTGCGTACCGGGCGGCCGTCCAGGCTGCAGGTGGTCACGGTATAGAGCCGGGTGCCCGCCATGTCTCGGGCGGCGCCGAAGATGCGGGCGGGGATGCCGAGCTCGAAGGGGACGACTCCGTCCAGGGCCAGTACGCCGACGTGGTGCATGGCCAGATCCTTTCAGGTCGTGGCCATCAGGCCGCTACTGGGGATCCTGTGGCTCCGACAGGCTGAGGACGTGCCCGGGAAACCGGTACACACCACGACAAGTGCCACCGGAAAGCGAACATGACCATGCCTCAGGCCACCGTCAGCCCTGCCCCCGCAACCATGCGTGCCGTCTCCCAGGACACCCCGGGGAGTCCCGACGTCCTCAAGGTCGTCGAGATGCCCCGCCCCCGGCCCGGCCGGGGCGAGATCCTGGTCCGGGTGCACGCGGCGGGTGTGAACCCGGCCGACTGGAAGACCCGCGAGCGGGGTGTGTTCGCCAACGGGGCGAAGCCTCCGTTCATCCTGGGCTTCGACGTCTCCGGAGTGGTGGCGGAGACCGGCGACGGCGTCACCCTCTTCCAGCCGGGTGACGAGGTCTTCGGAATGCCGCGCTTCCCGCATCCGGCCGGCGCCTACGCCGAGTACGTCACCGCCCCGGCCCGCCATTTCGCCCCTCGCCCCAAGGGCTTGAGCCACCTCCAGGCCGGTGCCCTGCCGCTGGCCTCGCTCACCGCCTGGCAGGCCCTGGTGGACACCGCGCACGTCCAGCCGGGCCGGCGCGTGCTCATCCATGCCGCCGCGGGCGGCGTGGGCCACCTGGCCGTCCAGATCGCCAAGGCCCGGGGCGCCCATGTGATCGGCACCGCCAGCGCCGCCAAGCACGAACTGCTGCGCTCGCTCGGCGCGGACGAACTCGTCGACTACCGGACCGAGGATTTCGCCGAGACCGTCCGCGACGTGGATGTGGTCCTGGACAGCCTCGGCGGCGAGAACTGGGTCCGCTCCCTGCGCACCCTGCGCCCCGGCGGAACGCTGATCTCGATCCTGCCGCTGGACGACGCCTTCCCCTACCAGAAGGCCGAAGCGGCCGGGGTGCGGGCGGTGTTCATGCTCGTCGAACCCGACCAGGCGGGGCTGCGCGCGATCAGCTCCCTGGTCGAAGACGGTCGACTGCGCGTCATCGCGGACGCGGTCTTCCCCCTTGAGGAGGCCGCCGCCGCCCACGCCCTCGGGGAGACCGGCCGCACCACCGGAAAGATCGTCCTCTCCGTCACCTCATGACGGGCCAGCCACCGATCCGATCCCTTCCCTTCCCTTCCCTTCCCTTCCTTCCGTGGCGGTACGTCAGGCGCCGCACACCCACCCCGGACCGCCGTCATCCGGCCCGCCCGCACCAGGCCGGCCCCGTACCGACAAGGGCGACGACACCATCGCCACATTCCCAACCGCTCCGAATATCCCCATAACCGCTCTGAAAGCAGCCACAAACTTGGAAATGATGAAACTTTGTTCTACCTTCTCAGCGAGAATTCGGCGATCTTCACTCGGCCGTCTGGCTGATGAAGCGGGCCGCGTCGAAGGGGCAGGACCAGCTGCCTGGCCGAGCTGACGCCATCGGCCAGGGGGGCCCGTGCAAAGCGGTCGCATACGCATGTCCAGTCACAGCGGCATATCCAGTCGCCTGCGCATATCCGTCTGGGCCGGCCCTGCCTGCCTCGCGCTCGCTCTCGGCCTGTGGGGCATCACACGCGAACACAGCATGTGGCGGGATGAAGCGGCGACTTGGCAGGCAGCCCATCGGTCACTGGCCGACATCGCGCACATGGTCGGTCAGGTCGACATCGTCCACGGCCTCTACTACGTGGTGATGCACACGGTGTTCGCCCTCTTCGGCGACAGTCTGCCCACCCTGCGACTGCCCTCGGTGCTCGCCACCGCGATCGCCTGCGGATTGACTGCCCTGATCGGGGCCCGGCTCGCGGATCGCTGGGTCGGCATCGGTGCCGGGTGCGGTCTGGCAGTCATTCCCGCGGTCCAGGAACACGCCCAGGAAGGACGGCCATACGGACTCGTCCTCGCCTTTGTCGCACTCGCGACCTGGCTTCTGGTGGGCGCCCTGGAGCAGCCGAACCGCAGACGGTGGACCTGCTATGCGGGTGCGGTGCTGATCGCCGCGCTGCTCAACTGGTTCTCGCTGCTCGCGCTTGTCGCCCACGGTGTCACCATGGCGTACGTCCGCCCCGACCGGGCACGTGTCATCGGGTGGGCGCTCGCGTCCTGCAGCGCCCTCGCCGCGGCTCTACCGCTGATTCTGGCCAGCCAGGAACAGGCCGGGCAGGTCTCGTGGATCAAACCGCTGGGCTGGTCGACGGTGCTCGGCGTGCTGATCACCGTGGCGATCGCCACCCTCGGGGCGCGCACACCACAGGCACGCACGACACAGGCACACGCGACACACGGCAGCCGCGAGGAGACGCCTTTCGCCCGGGTGAACCTCGCGGCCGTCGCGCTGCCACTGTGCGCACTGCCCCAGGTCGGCCTGGCGCTGGCTTCCGTCATCAAACCGCTCTACGTCACGCGCTACGTCCTGTTCGCCTACGTCGGCCTGGCACTGCTCCTGGGCGCCCTACTGGCCGCGATCGCGGTGCGCCTCAAAGCGCAGCCCCGGGTGCTCTTCCCCGCCGTTGTCGCCGTCGCTCTGGTGGCACTGCTGCCGATGGAACTCCGACTGCGTACCGAACCCAGCCGCGTCGACGACGTACTCACCGCAGCTCACCTCGTCGACCGCGTCCGCCACTCGGGCGACGGCGTGGTCTACATCCCCGCCGCACGCCGCGACACCGCACTCGTCTCACCGGACACCTTCCAAGGCCTCCGGGACCTGGCCCTGGCCCAGAGCCCGACGGCGTCGGGAACCCTGAAGGGCATCGAGGCCGACCCGCGCACCATAGAGCGCGCCATGCTCGACACACCTCGGATAGTGCTCGTCACCGACCCCGGGGCGCCGGCCCCCGACACGGAACGCGACCTCACCAAGCAACGCATCCTCGACAGTCACTTCGTGCGCCGCTCGACCAGTACGGAGCGCGGCCGCCAGGTGAGCGTCTACGAACGACGCCGGCCCGCCGGACGCGTCGGAGCCGCCGGATCCGACGGATCGTGCGGCTCGGCTCCCGGCTCGTCGTGCAGGGCAGGATTCGCCGGACGTTCGCGGCCGTACCACTCGACTGGAATATCTGCTCGGCCGACAGCGCTGGCACGGTCATGAACGCCCTCACCTACCTCGGCGGACCGACCGCGCTCATCGAATACGGCGGCCTGCGTCTGCTCACCGACCCGACCTTCGACGCCCCCGGCGACTACCCGATCGGCGAGCGCAAGCTCGTCAAGCTGGCCGGGCCCGCGCTGAGTACGGATGAGGTGGGCGCCGTCGACACGGTGCTGCTCTCGCACGACCAGCACCCGGACAACCTCGACAAGGCGGGACGCGGGTACGCCGCTGCCTCCCCGCTCGTACTGTCCACCCGCTCGGCAGCAGAGCGGCTCGGCGGACCGGTGCGGGCACTGCCCAACTGGGAGACGCACAAGATCGGTGACATACGCATCACGGGCACACCCGCGCAGCACGGGCCGGACGGAAGCGAGCATCTGGTCGGCGAGGTGACCGGCTTCGTGCTGAGCGGGGACGGACTGCCGACGGTGTACGTCAGCGGGGACAACGCCTCGCTGGATGTCGTGCGGCAGGTCGCAGGGCGGTCGGGGCCCATCGATGTGGCGGTGCTGTTCGTGGGTGCGGCCCGTACACCGCTGGTGGGCGATGCGGACCTCACACTCTCCAGCGCGAACGCGGCGCGGGCCACGGAGATCCTCGGTGCGCGGCGGGTCGTGCCGCTGCACTTCGAACAGTGGGGTCACTTCACTCAGGGTGCGGACAGCCTGACGGCCGCCTTCGCACAGGCCGGTCTGAGTGAGCGGCTGCATGTACCGAAGCCCGGCGAAACGGTCGAGCTCTAGCGGCCACTCTTTCACCCCTCAGCTCAGCCGCCGTCCGAAAACTCCTCGATTTCGGCCAGGGCGAGCTCAAAGATGCGCTGCTGATCCTCGGTCACCGGCACGTCCGACTCCCCGGCTTTTTCAGCGGCCTCCAGCCACTGGTAGATGATCACCTCGATGATGTCCGGCACACCTGTGCCCAACAGCATCTCGACCAGCTGCCAGGAGTGCGTCGTGACCGGGAACTTCGCCGCCCGGAAATGCGCCCTGGCTTCCTGCCATATCTTCCGCGCCGCCTCCGGTCCCTCGACATGGGCCGCGTCGTGCAACAGCCGGCACCAGCCGGCATCGATGCGGTCGATACAGCCGCTGAACTCGCTGTCCCAGGGACTGATTTCCGCGACTTCACGGAACAACGCGACTGCCGCGACACGATCGCCGGCGGAGTAGAGGTCGTTCGCCGGTTCCAACTTCGCATCCAACCGTTGCTGCGGCAGCGCCCCGTACTTGGCGATGTAGGCGTCCGTTTCCGCTATGTAGTCGCGGAACTGGTCTGCGCGCCTTCGCAGATCTTCGGAATACCACCACAGCTCAACGGTCTCGTCCTCGTCGACGCCGTTGGCTTCGGCTTCTTTGAGCAGCTCTACGGCCCGGTCGTTGTCCTCGTCCATGTCGTCCGGGTCCGGGCAGTCGTCCAGCTCGTACAGGCATGCATACGCCTGGACGAGCGCCAGCACACCACGCACCTTCTCGTCCACGGCTCCGGCCGCCAGATATTCGTCCACAGCCGACGAGACATGGGACCAGTACGTCCCGTCCGCCAACTCTCCGGCAGGCGTGAACAATGCGGCCATCCCCGGTGGCAGCTTCCCGGAGGTGAACATCGCGGTGACACTGGCGGGAACCGACGGCAGTTCCATACTTCCCCCTCAACACGGCTGATCGACGACGGTCAAGCACCGACCGGCCTCGTTCTTCTACGCGTCCTTCTACGGGTCCTTCTGTGGGTGCTTCTGTGGGTGCTTCTACGCGTCGATCTACGCAACCCTCGTCTACGCGTCCCGAATGGCGTTCACCAGGCCGGCAACAAGGTTCGCCCGCTCGGCCATGACATCGACCACCAGGTACTCGTGGTCGGCGTGGGCGCCGCCCCCGACCGCCCCAAGACCGTCGAGTGTGGGCACCCCGAGTGCGGCAGTGAAGTTGCCGTCGCTGCCGCCGCCGACGGCCTTGCCTTCGACTTCGGGAAGCAGCCTCGTCGCCACGGCGAAGAGCTCGGCCGATGCCGACTCGGGCATCGGGGGTCGGCCGACAGCTCCCTGGACCGTGATCTCCGCCTCGTCGATATGCGGAGCCAGCGCCGCGAACGCGGCTTCGATGCGTTCCTTCTCTCCGGCCGACTCGACCCGGACGTCGACGATGACGGTCGCCTCCGCGGGCACGACGTTGTCCAGCGTCCCTGCGGACGCGACGGTCGGGGTGACGGTCGTACCGATGTCGGGGCGACCGAGCGCCGCGATGTCCAGTACCTGGTGCGCGGCCTCGACCAGGGCGTTGACCCCGGCTGCCGGCTCAAGGCCCGCGTGCGACGCCCGGCCCGCGACAGAGACTTCGAACGTGCCGCAGCCCTTACGGCCGGTCTTCAGGGCTCCGCCGTCCGCGGCGCCCTCCATCACAAGTACAGCGCCACAGGCAAGGGCTCGTTCTTCGATGAGCGCTCGTGAAAAGCGGGAGCCGACCTCTTCGTCGGCGGTCACCAGGATCTCGACACCCGACCGGTCCTCGAGCGCAGCCAGGCCGTGAATGGCCTGTACGAGTCCGCCGAGCATGTCGAAGACTCCGGGGCCGGTCGCATGACCGTCTTCGACCATGAACGGGCGGCGCTCAAGGGTGCCGAGCGGAAACACCGTGTCGTGGTGACCGAGGATCAGTACTTTCGGATCGCCACCGGCCGACCAGTGGACGTGCGGCCCGGCTTCGCTCTCGACGAGGACGGCCTGCCCGCCGAGGCGGCTCTCGATGACGCCGACGACGGCTTTGGCCGATGCCCTCAAGGCGTCGAGGTCGCGCGACGGAGACTCGACTTCGACGAGTGTCCTGAGGTCCTCGAGCATCGCGTCAACACTCACCCGGCCGATCTTGTGCATCGTCATGCCGCAAGGGTAGTCGGCAGGCCGTGGCGCACCGTCGCCGCAGCATCACGCCGTAACCGACACCTCGATCCGGCTCCGGCTCCGGCTTCGGCTGGTGCTCGCGTTGTCATGAAGGCATGCCCCGGGTGCCCTTGAGGACCGCACCATCGAAGCCTGCGGTCGACAGGTTCTTCGCGCCGGTGAGATCGGCGCCGGTCAGGTCCGCGCCGGTGAAGTCCGCGTCGCGGAGATCGGCCTGCCTCAGGTCCGCGCCGCGCAGGATTGCGCGGGGCAGGCTGGCCCGGCGCAGATCGGCTTGCGGCGGGGTCGGCCAACGCGTCCACGGTCCGGCGGTACGGCGGTTATTAGCGGTTCTAAGAGGCGCGTTGAGAAATTCTCCCTAGGGTCGGCCGTCGATGTCGCATCCGTCCCTGGCCCGCCTTCCCGTATGGAGCTGCTCGTGACAACGCCGGACAACCCTGTACCTTCCCGGTTCCGTGCACCGCGCCACCGGCTGCTCCTGACCGAGCGGCCGCCGGCGCCCGGTGCTTGGTACCGGTCCCGGCAGATACGTGGCACGCTCACCGCATCGGCTCTGTTCGCGGCGGGGGCGCTGGCCCTGTCCGGGTGTGGCGAGGGCGGCTCGGCGGGCGGCGACGACGGCGAGAACGGTGCCGGCGCCAAGGGCTCCGGCATGAGGATCACGGTGTCGTCCAAGGACGGTGCCACCGGCGCCAGCATCGGCGGAACCCGTGTGCAGGTCAGCGGTGGCACATTGACCGAGGTGAAGCTGACCGCCGCGGAGTCCGGCAAGGAGGTGGCCGGCTCGATGGCGTCCGGCGGTGCCTCCTGGAAGCCGTCGGTGCAGCTGGAGCGCGGCACGAAGTACAAGATCGTGGCGAAGGCCAAGGACTCCGAGGGCCGTTCGGCCACCGAGAACGCCACGTTCACGACGGTCTCCTCGAAGAACAGCTTCATCGGCTCCTATGCTCCCGAGGGCGGCAAGACCGTGGGGGTCGGCATGCCGGTGTCGTTCGACTTCGACAAGGTGATCACCAACAAGAAGGACGTCCAGTCCCACATCACGGTGACCTCCAGCAGTGGCCAGCAGGTCGTCGGCCACTGGTTCGGCGCCCAGCGCCTGGACTTCCGCCCGGAGGACTACTGGAAGGCCGGCTCCAAGGTCACCATGAAGATCGACCTGGACGGCGTGAAGGGCGGCGACGGCATCACCGGCGTGCAGTCCAAGACGGTGACCTTCACCATCGGGCGCTCGCAGGTCTCCACCGTCGACATGGACACCCAGATGATGACGGTCAAGCGGGACGGCAAGACCCTCAAGTCCATCCCGATCTCCGGCGGCAGTCCCCAGAACCCGACCTACAACGGCCAGATGGTCATCTCGGAGAAGCTCCAGCAGACCCGCATGGACGGCTCGACCGTCGGCTTCGAGAATCCCGGGGAGTCCTACGACATCCCTGACGTGCCACACGCGATGCGGCTGTCGACCTCCGGCACCTTCCTCCACGGCAACTACTGGGGCAACGCTTCGATCTTCGGCCGCTCCGGCACCAGCCACGGCTGCATCGGCTTGCGGGACGTCAAGGGCGGTGGGGGTGACACACCGGGCAAGTGGTTCTTCGACGAGTCGCTGGTCGGCGATGTCGTCGTCGTGAAGAACTCGCCCGAGCAGACCGTCAAGCCGGACAACGGCCTCAATGGGTGGAACCTGTCGTGGAAGGAATGGCAGGCGGGCAGCGCGGCCTGACCGCGCCCGCAGCGCACGGTCAGGTACCTGGATACCTGGATGCTCGGATACCTGGAACCGAAAATCCAAGAAATGGCCTTAGAGGAGTTCGCCACCGTTCCGCTCCATGGCAGTAAGCCAGTGTGGTTTGCCGATTCCCCGATGTCTCTGTTGCCCAAAGCAGGCGGACCGGACGACGGGTGACCACACAGGCGCAATGCGTATCGGGCGGCAGCTATTGGTGACGCGGCGTGCAGGTCGTCGACAACCCCGACGTCCGCAAGTCCAGCCAGGACAACGTGGAGCCGTGGACGGGTCTGACGGCCGAGAAGGGCTGCACCATGCCCAATGAGAAGAAGGGAGGCGACAGCCCGCCGTGCGGCTTCGTGGGCGTACTGGAGAAGAAGTACCCCACCATCCAGTCCACGGCGGAGGTGACCGGGAAGGCCAAGCTCACCTACAAGACCCAGGCCACCGTCGGGCAGGACAAGGCCGAGACCAAGGGCTGGTCCGTCGGCGGGAAGGTCAGCGCATCGCTGGTACCCCCCGGCGACAAGGGCGGTGTCTCGCCCGGCGGCGAAGTCAACTTCACCTACAGCGAGTCCACCACCACGACCAACAAGTGGACGAGCATGGCGGAGCAGGGGGTGGAGATCGACGTACCGGAAGGGTCGGTCGGCTGGCTCGACGGACGTGCCAACGGCGGTACGTACATCGGCTACATCATCGCCAAGGAACACCTCGCCTCCGGCGGCACGGAGAAGCAGAAGCTCGTCGCCATACCGGCCCGCGTCACGGTCCAGGCACCCGGCAAGTCCACCCCGATGACCTGGGTCAAACGCGACTCCAAGATGTAGCTCTCCCCCGAACGGGTCCTCCGACCGGCTCGGACGTCATACCCATCCGTAAAGGAGCACTCATGCGTACTGAGAACGCACAGTCCAAGCACGACGGCAAGACGGTGAAGACCTTCGCCTTCCCCAAGGCGCCCGCCGACGACTGCTGACCGGCTCGACACCACCGCGGCCCCCGGCTCCGGCATCCGCCGGCCGGGGGCCGCCCGCGCTGACATCCAGGAGCGGGATCGCCGCAGCCCGTCCGGTACCCCGTCCCGTCACTGCCGGCCTGGTGCGGGGACGACGGCTCCGCCGCCATGACGTACGGCCTGCACGACGGCGGTGTGCAGGGCCCCCAGGCCACCCGGTGCCACGGCGACCGGGCTGCCGGTGAGCGTGTACCACTCCTCGGCGCCGGTGTACTGGATGTGCACCGCCACCCGGCCGCCGGGCTGGAGCGCGGTGGCGATGGTGAGGTCACCGGTGATGACACCCACCTCGTCGGTCATCGCGCCGCCGGGGCCGGCGGTCACCTCGTCGACGTGCCGTCGAGGTCCGGTGGGCATCAGGGGCAGGTGTCGAGCATCGAGGCGAGCCGGTCGGCCTCCGGCTGGGTCACCGACAGCTGGTAGATGTGTTTGACGTCCGTCCAGGCGCGGGCGTAGGTGCACCAGTAGCCGTGGCTCGGCGGGGTCCACTGGTCGGGCGACTGGTCGCCCTTGCTCCTGTTGGAGCCGGCGGAGACGGCGATCAGCTGCGAGTGCGCCAGGTCATTGGCGAACTGCTTGCGCCGGTCCGTCGTCCAGTCGTCGGCGCCCGACCGCCAGGCGTTGGCCAGGGGCACCATGTGGTCGATGTCCACCTGCGACGCCGCCGTCAGGGTCCTGTCGTCATAGAGGCTGCGCCAGGAACCGGAGACGGCTCGGCACTGCGCGTCCTGAGTGACGTTCTCGCCGTCACGCTTCAGCACGACCTCACGGGTGTCGCAGCTGTTTCCCTGCTGGCTCCAGTGCGGGAACTTCGCGCGCGAGTAACCGTTCATCGAATGTGGTGCCTCGATGGTCAGGTCCGCGAGCTCCGTGCGGACGACTTCCACCGAAGGCGGCTCGGGCATCTGGACGGGTACCGCGGCGGCCGGACTGACGCCGACCGGGCCGAGCACGGCGCCCAGCGCAAGAGTGACGACGCCAACTAACCACCGAACGCGTGTATTGATCATGCGTCACAAGTACCGGACACTCTCCCTCGGCAGAGCGCCATCACCCGGTCGGTGGCGTGTCCCCCAGCACCAGCTCCGATCCCGGGCCCGTAGCAATGCCGAGCGGCTCCTGCGAGCAGTGCCCCGCTCTCCAGTGGATGGTCCGGCATCCGGCCCGGCGGCCCGCCGCGCGAACTGGCTGCCGGCTCGGCCGACGGGTCTGGGTGCGACGGCCGTCGGGGCCGTCGAGGCCGTCAGGCAGCGGCCGTCGGAGAGGCGATCCTTCGCATGGCACATGAGGAGCCCGGAGGTCAAGAGAAGCCGTCGTTTTTTACGCATGTTGCCTCATCGGCCGGTGCGCTGAACGCGGCGTCGGTGGCTCCTCGTACTACGGGCTACTTGTGCCCGGGCGACACCGGGCGGTCAACTCGGGCCGCCTGGAGTCGCGTTGTACGGGCCTACGGACGAGACCACGGCGATCCCGACGGGGAGACCGCCGGAAGGGAACGAACGACCGTGACAACCCAGCGCACCGCTCGCCTCGCCGCCGTCCTCGCTCTGCCTGTCGCCCTGGCTCTCTCAGGTCTGACCGCCGCTCCGGCTCTCGCCGGGGACAAGGCGTACCAGATCAACCTGAAACCCCTGAACAACTCGGGGAGCCAAGGCACGGTGATGCTCAGCCTCAACGGCAACCAGCTGAGCGTGAAGATCGAGGCGGACGGGCTCGTCCCGGGCCAGCCGCATGCCCAGCACCTCCACGGCTCCACCGACGGTCACGACTTCCAGTGCCCGTCCGCGAGCGCCGACACGGACGGCGACGGGATCATCAACAACACCGAAGCCACGGTGCATTACGGCGATATCAACATCTCGCTCACCACCGACGGCGGCACCGGCCCGGACAGCGGGCTCGCCGTCGACCGCATGCCCAAGGCGGACGCCCAGGGCCACCTCTCCTACGAGCGCACCATCCCCGTGTCCCAGGACGTGGTCGAGCACATCAAGGACCTCCACGTGGTGGAGCACGGCATCGACCCCAACGGCAACAAGCAGTACGACTTCGGCGCGGGCAAGAGCGAACTCGATCCCAAGCTGCCCCAGGAAGCCACCGCCCCCACGAACTGCGGTGTCGTCGAGGGCGCCGCGGTCGGATCCATCCCGGTGGGCGGCGTCGAGACGGGTGGCGGATCGACCGAGAGTCACGAGATCCCCAGGGCCTTGGTGGGCGCCGGCGGACTCGCGTTCGTGGCGGCGGCCGGAGCGATCGTCGTGGGCCGCAGGAAGCGCTCGACCGCTGCCGCCGAGCCGGCCGGACGGAGCGCCGCGTGAGGGGCTGGGGAAGGCGCGAAGCCGTATCCTGCGCCGCGGCTGCGGCGTTGTTGCTGCTCGGCGGGTGTGCGGGCGGGGACCCCGCGTCGCAGGCACCCCCCGCCGGGCAGCAGCGCGCACAGGGCGGCCAGGCCGCCTCCGGAACGGAGAAGGGGACAGGAACTGAGAGCGGTCAGGGGGGTGAGCAGGAGACGGGGGGTGCGCGGAAAGCCGCTCCGCAGCGGATCTCCGTCCCGTCGCTCAACATCTCCTCCACCCTTGAGGCGTTGGGGAAGAAGAAGGACGGGGCGATGGAGACGCCCGTCGACCCCGACAAGGCGGGCTGGTACACGCCCGGCCCGGCTCCCGGCGAGAAGGGCCCGGCGGTGATCGCGGGCCATGTCAGCTGGAACGGCAAGCCGTCGGTGTTCCACCGGCTGTCCTCCCTGAAGGCCGGTGCGGCGATCGAGGTCGAGCGGGCGGACGGGAAGTCCGCGAAGTTCACCGTCAGCCGCGTCGCGCAGTACCCGAAGAACAAGTTCCCCACCATCGAGGTCTACAAGAACATCGACCGCCCGGGGCTGCGACTGATCACCTGCGGTGGCGATTACGACGCGTCGCAGCACTACTACCCGGACAACGTGGTGGTGTTCGCCGAGCTGAGCGAGGCGGAGTAGCACCGAAGTACCGGAAGGAGAGCAGCGCGACCGTCGCCCCGGGTGGCGGAGTCGGAGTCCGGCGTCCTATAGGGGCGCCGGACTCCGGCTGTCCGACGTCTCCTGTATCGAGAGCACACCGGCCGCGTTCCGGCTCCTGGGCCGCCGGCCGGATGGGGAGGTCGGGCGGTGAGCGTCAGCTGAGCGTCACGCAGGGAAGGCCGACGCTCTCGTCGCCGCGGAAGCCTTCCGCGCACAGCCGGGTGCCCGCTGGGAAACGGCGCTTCGGGTAGGCCTGGTCGCGGTAGGTCCGGAACTTGGCGACGTCCTCGGCTTTGGTGCGGGCGCTCCACAAGTCGGCGCTGTCGTTGGTGACCCACACACGTGCGGAAATCCTGTGCGGCTGGTTGGTGTTGACGACCGACACCTCCACCCTGCCCAGATACGTCCCCGTGTCGTAGGTCTCGATGCATACGGCGTGGTTGCACCACTTGCCGTCGGCGGTCGCGGGCGGCCCCGCGCTGAAGACGATGCCGACGGCAGCAGCCGTCGTTCCCATAGCTGTGACGATCTTCCGAAGGGTAGTCATGCCTGCTCAACGACCACCCCTGGCCCCTGTTACGCACCGTCAGCCGCCCTCGGGGACCGCCGCATCGAGCGGATCGGCGGTGCGGTGCCCGGCATCAAGCACGCCGAGACGGTGCATGTCGTCCTGGTGCTCGGCGATCCCGACGACGACCATCTGACGGTCCGCAGTTCCGGCTATTTCGGCATGGGCGGCATCCCGGGTGCGATCCACCTGACGATGTGGCCCACCGACACGAGCCTGCAGAAGATCGGCCATGCCGCCGCACACGAGCTCCATCACAACGTGCGCTATGCGAACGTGGTCTGGGATCCGATGGCCGTCACGGTCGGGGAACACGTCGTCGCCGAAGGTTTGGCCGAGGCGTTCGTACGGGAGCTGGCCGGCGAGCAGGCCATGGGTCCGTGGTCGCAGGCGCTGACCGGCGCCGAACTGGACCGCGCCTATGAGAAGGTCACCGCCGACATCCACGTGGCCGGGATGCAGAACCTGCCCGCGTACATCTTCGGCGACGCCGTCGCGCAGCTCATGGGACAACAGCCCGTAGGCCTGCCGGACTTCGCCGGCTACGCCGCAGGACTGCGGATCGTGGACGGGCACCTGGCGGCGTCCGGTCTGAACGCCGCCCAGAGCACCGCCTTGTCCGCACGCGAGATCCTCGCCAACGCGGGCGTGGCGACCAGCGCGTGACCGTCCGGAAGACGGTCACGCCGTAGGTGGGGGCGCCGGGGGTGGGGGCGCCGGGGGTGGGGGCAACGGTGCGGAAGGGGCGCGCGCCGTCGCCTCCGCCCCCCTCACTGCTCCCCTACTCGTCACGTCTGGGCCGGAGTTCACTCCTCCGAGTGAAGAGCGAGGTGGTGGAGGGAGAAGTGGTACCCAGGGCTCGTCAGAGGGGCGAGGACGCGCACCGCGTCCCAGTCCAATAGATGGAGACCACATACATGACGCCGTTCTTGGAGTGGACCGGGTACGTCTCGGCCGCCGTGAGCGCGGTGAACGCGCTGGGCACCCTGGTGCGCCTGCGCCGGAAGCGCAGCCCGGACGACGGGGGGACACCTCGGTCCAGAACGGCCGGGCGTCCGCGAACCATCGAGGGGCGTTGCCGGTGTGCCGCCGGCCTTCCGAGCACGGAGGCGTACGCGATCGGGGGTCAGGAGGCGTACCAGGTCGGGGAGCACCGGATGACGGTGCGGATCACGATCTGTGCTGATCCGACCGGCGGCAGTACGGCAGGCAGGGGGCCGGGCCCGTGGTAGGCGACGGCCTGTCCGGGGAGACTGTGGCGTTGGGCTCGGACGTTGGCCAGCGGCTGCTGGAGCACTACCCGGACTTCATGGCGGCCGAGCCGCAGAGGCTGCGGCACACCTATCCGGCGCTGTCGCTGGCCGCCTGCGAGGACATCGCGCAGGAGGCCTTCCTGCGCGTGGGGTCCAAAGCGGCTGCCGGAGGGCTCGCGGCGGATACGAACGTCGTGGCGTATCTGCGGCGTGCGGCCCGCAATCTCGCTGTCGACCGATCCCGCGAGCAACGTACGGGCAGGCGGCTGGTGTTGATGGGCGGCGATTCGCTGGCCGCCGTGCCGGAGCAGCGGGCGTTCGCGGAGGAGGACCCCCGGCTGGTCCTGGAGGATCTGGTGCTCCCCGCGATCGAAGGGATGCCGGAGAGCCTCCGGCGGCAGGTGGTGGACCTGCAGAGCCGGGGGCTGAGCGATCCGGAGATCGTCGCCAGGCTCGGCATACCCGCGGTCCGTCTCCACAATCTGCGGAACAAGGCGATTGCACATCTAAGGAGCACTCTCGCCGGGCATATTCGCGAAGGGCACCGAAAGAAGCAGCAGCACGGAAAGAAGGACAGGTGAGGGATGTGAGCAGGTACGACGACCACCGCGACGGGGCGGGGCGCCCGGAGCCAGTGGTCCCGACCGCGCTCGCGGAACTGCTGGGCCGGCTCACCGGAGCACCCGACTTCTGGGACCGGCCCTGTGGCGACTTCGGCCCCCTGACCTCCGAGTATGCGCTGTCCGCCGAGAAGCGCGCGCACGCCAACTCGCTGTACCGGCTGGGATCGAAGGCCTTGGCCCGGGAGGAGCTGGAGTCTGCCGCCGACTGGTTGGGCGCGGCGGCCGAGGCCGGTCACCCGGGGGCGTTGTTCCGGCTGGCCGCCCTGACCACGCGGGTGCGTGGCCAGGGACACGAGAGCGTACGGTTTCTCGTCGCGGAGGCCGCGCGGCATGGACACGGTGACGCCCGCGAGCTGTTGGCGGCGTCGGCACACCACGCGAGCGCCGAGTCGCCGGCGCATTCCGCGCTCGAAGATCCGCAGTTCGTCGACGAAGTGCGCGCCGGACTCCGCTGTGGCCCGCCGGCCGAGCCTGCGACGCACCAGGAAGGTGTGAGAGCCGGCGAGCGCCCCATAGCCGCAGCCGTGGAGGGAACGGAGGCGGCCTGCGCCAAGCTGGTCTGGGTGCCGGCGACCGGGCTGGGCCGACAGCACGGTCCCGAGCGGCCGGCGACACCTTGGCCGGCCGACGACCCCACGGTGGCCGAACAGCCGCGGCGCACACCGGCATGCGGTGCCACGGGCTCCGCCCACGGCCTGCTGCTGCCGCTGCCACCTGAGCAGCCCGTGTGCGGGCCCGCCGCCACCTTGCACGAAGACAGCGGGGACCGCGGGGACGGCGGGGACATGTACGACGGCAGCGGCTCCATGAACGACGGCAGGGGGAACGAGCCTTGGTGGTCGGCCCATGCGCTGCGTCCCGCGGTGCTGACGGAGATGGCCCGCCGCACTCCCGTACACATCGACACCCCTCAGCAATGGCGGGCGGCGGCCCAGGCCCTGGACATCCTCTACCTCGTCGACGCCGCGGGCGGCATCACCACCAGGGCGCTGGCCGTCCGGACCCGGCTCTCCCCCGCCGCGGTTGCCTGGCTGCTGCACTGGCTGCGTGGTCAGCATCTGATCTCCACCACCGCCGGCGCGCACTTCCCCGGCCCCCTCATGGCCATGACCCGCCACCCGGAGCAGCGCGCACAGCTACTCCAACGGACGCTCACCAGCCTGCGGGACCGCCTCGGTGCCGCGGTCTATGTCAGCGGCTATATGTCCGGAGACGTCAGAGTCCTCCAGTCCGCCTACGGGCCGGATGCGCCGGCGGTGACGGAGTACGTCGCCTTCCGCGACACCGCGCACGCCAGCGCCGTCGGCAAGAGCCTGCTGGCCCAGCTCGACTTCGACGGCCGGATGGACCATCTCGCCCGCTATCGGCCGATCAAGCTCACCGACCGCACCATCACCAATCCCCGGGCCCTGTTCGAGGCACTCGACGGACACGGCCCCCATGCCGCCCAGTTCGACCTCCTGGAGTACTCCCACCACGAAGTCTGTGTGGCGTTCCCGCTCGGCATTCCCGGACGCGCCACGTGTGTGGCCCTGTCCCTGCCCGCCGGACAACGCCACCGGCTCCTGCCCACCGCCCATGCCCTCAGCGAGCGCTCCGCAGCACTCCTGCTGACGCTGCTGCTGACGGAGGACCCGGTGACCGGCAGGCAGCCACGGGCAACACGCGCCTCCCCGGAACCCGACCCTGCCCCCGCGCACTCCGAGGCCCGTGCCTTGCCGTTATTCGCCACCCACCACCGATGACAAGCCCGCTGCTCGTACCGATCCTTCCTCGTCGAAGCCTGGTGGCCGTCCGCCGCGCGATCCTTGCGCGGCGGACGGCCCGCCGGTACATCGGCCCCTGGTTGGCCAGGCGTCAGACGGCGACTGCGGCATCCTGAGAAACCAGTTCCACCGCGGCGGATCGCCATCGGCCGACCAGCCGTACTCCCGTCCACCCAGTTTCTGGTCACACCGAACGTCATGGGCCTGACGAGCCCTTCGCACAACTCGGCCAGTGCTCGGACGGCGCAATGCGCGGTCATGCGCTCCAGCTCGATCGGATTCCGGTCGGGCGCGGGCTCCCACTGGAATCCGCGCTCCAGCACGATCGTCTGGCCGTCGTTGAAGATGTAATGCTCGGTCGGCTCCGGCGGCTCCGGCGGCTCCGGCGGCTCCGGCGGCTCCGACAGCCTCGTGTCTCGCATAGGCGTCGATTATGCGACGGAGAGCGGCCTCCTCTGGCTATGCGGTTGACCGGCTCGGGACGCAGTCACCCCCGGACACCGGCTACGTCGGCCTCTCACTCCTGACCCGGCCGCCCACTTCGATCAGGCCGTCCGACCGCGGGGCCGTAAGGATCTGCGAGCCGCGTCCCTGCGAGACGCGCAGCGGCCGGCCGAGGCGTGCGGTCAACAGGAGTGCTGCCGCGCCGGTGGCCTCATCCTCGTCGATGCCGTCGCCGCGACCGGGGAACCCGCGGGCCCTGACCTCGCCGGCCGCCTCGTCCTGCCATGCCCATGCGTAGATCCACTCTCCGGGCTCCGGTACGGCCAGCGCGTCCACCTCCGCCGCCGAGGGGTATTGCCGCAGCAGGCGCGGTGGTGCCCACTCGGCTCGCGCCTCGACCCAGGTGAACTCCCCTTCGGCCCGGGTCCGTACGACCCCGGCGGGCGTGACCAGAGCGGGCACGCCGAGCAGCCAGGCCGAGCCCACGCACGGGTACCCCGCGAAGGGAAGTCTCGAAGTGGGCGTGTAGATGTCGATGACGCCACGCTCGGGCTCGTCGATGAACACGGTCTCGCTGAAACCCACTCTCCTGGCGAAGGCCAGCCGCTCGGCCTCCGTAGGGACGGCGGTTCCGTCACGTACGACTCCGAGCGCGTTGCCGTATCGGCCGTCGGCACCGCAGAAGACGCGCAGCACGTCACAATCAGTCACCCGCGCAGTGAATCACGCCGGTCCCGGTCGGCAGGTCGGCTGGTCGACTCATCGCTCCATCGACTCGTCGACTGGCCGGCTCGGTCGCGGGCGCTTGCTGAGCCGGTCGTCAGTTGCGGCAGGCGACCACGCGGTAGGCGTTCGACAGACGGGTGCGGCGGGCGAGCGGTGCCAGGAGCGTGTCGAGGCCGAAGAGGGCGAGGAGCAAGGGGGCGGCGCTCAGATATGCCAGGGCGCGGGTGAGGCGGCTGATCCGCCCAGGTGCCGCGGGCAGCCAGGGGAGGTCTTCTCCCGGTAGTGCGGAGTTGAGCAGGTTGAGGGCGGCGGCGACCAGGTCGGTGGGGACGTGGGGTTCGCGGCGGTCGACGGCCTTGATGGTGAAGTCGTGCTGTTCCAACGCGCCGCGAAGGTTGCGCAGCGGGATGAGGTGCAGATGCTGCGGCTGAAGCCAGGGGACCCACCAGCGGCCCAGTAGCCGGGCCGAGAGGCACTGGGGGTCGGGCACCTCGATCAGCAGATGGCCGCCGGGGCGCAGAGCGGTGCGGGCGGCGGCGAGTTCCCGGCGGGGGTCGATGGTGTGTTCCAGGTAGTGGTGCATGCTCACCACGTCGTAACGGCCGGCGAGTTGACCGGACAGGTCGGTGAACGAGCCCTGGTAGGCGTGGGTGATGCGGCCGGTGCGGGCGGCGATCTCGACGCCTTCGCCTCGATCGAGGCCGTGGAATCGTGTGGTGGGGTGGATCGAGCGGGCCTCCGAGCAGAAGTGGCCGTGGCCCGTACCCACGTCCAGCCAGCGGGAGGGGCGCCCGAAGGGCACCAGTGCCCGGGCTCGGGCCCGGTAGAGCTTGCGGCAGATGCGCGAGGACGCCAGCCGTTCCATGGCCCGTTCGTTGAGGCCGTCGTAGCAGTCGCGGTAGTAGAACTCCAGGCCCTGCGCGTTCAGCCGGGGGTTTTGGAAGACATGGCCGCAGCCGTGACACTGCTCCAGCGTGAAGGACCCCGGTTTGCGCTGGATGAGGTCGGTGGTGCGCAGGCGCCGGCGGAGGTCGCGGCCGGAGCACCAGGGGCAGTCCTCTCGGCGGGGCTCGAAGAACCGTTCCAGCCCCTGCGCCAGGTCGCGCAGATAAGGAGGCCGTTGAGCGGCGATGCGGGTGCCTTTCGAGGGCATCGGGGTTCTCTCTCCACCCGGCGGGACGGGGGCGGCGTGCGTCGTGGGGCCTGGAGTCGGCAGGAGCCGAGGGACTCGGTGGGGTTCGGTGGGACTCGGGCCGGTCGGGAGCGGCAGATTAACATCATTTTTGTCCGATTTTGCGTAGCCGCATTCGCGCACGGACAAAGAAGGCCGAGTTCGGCGTGGCCTCGTACAGGCACGCATCCGGCACCGCGCGAGCGACGCCGCGGTGCCGGGCGAACCACCGATGACCTCCGGGAAGCGGCACGGCTACGGTGAAGTGGCCGGCTTGGGGGCAGCGACGGGCAACGGGTCCCGATACGATCAAGACCTCCCCGTGGCGCATCGCGCCGCCGTGGGCCACGGAGCCCGGCCCACCCATGCCGGTCCCCGTCAGAACCGCATCCGGATCCGCATAAGGACAACCCACCCGTGAAGAAGAGCGTGATAGCCGGCGTCGGCGCCCTCGGCCTGCTCATGGCCGCCGGCATCTACGAGGTCAGTGCCGCCGCCAGCGACCCGCTGACCCTCGCGGAATACTGGAAAATCAAGGCCGGCAGCAGCCAGAAAACCCTCCTGAAGTATGCCAACACATGCCAACAGGAAACCGAGGCCGAGCCCGCCGAGAACTACCCCGTCACCTGGACCTGCTACGGCGTCGACGGAATCAGCAGCGCGGTGTTCTTCTACTCCGAAGGCGAATTGTTCAGTAAGACGCAGACCGGGCTCCAATAGGTCGCACTCCCCCGGCGGCCGGACGCTGGGCCTCATCCCGGCCGTACCGCTGCGGGTCCTCGCCGTCCCTCATCGTGATCGTGGCCGATTGCCAGCACCCCGCGCGGCAGGGCACCCTTGCGTCATGTCATACGTAAGGCTCGAAGCCTGGATCGGCGGAGAGTGGCTCGAAGTGGACGCCGTGAGCGTCAGCCTGACGGAATCCGCTCTCACTCTTTCCTTTGAGCGCCAACGGTCCGAGGCCGGATACCGGAGCCTCATCTGGGAACCGCTGGAGAACTTCCTCCGGGAATACCGCAACGAGCCGCTCGTCGTCGTCCCGCAAGGACGCAACCTCCCGGTGATGTTCGGCCCCGGCGCCGCGGGACCCTTCCGGCTCTCGGAGATGCCGGAAGGCTGACCGATACACCGATCCCTCGCACCGCCGGCCGTCCTGGAGTAGGTCGTACGGCGGTGACGAGCCGTCACCCGATGCGGTCGCCTCCGGGCGGGCGGCGTTGCGGCGACTGGCATCGGCGCCTGTGACGTGATCGGCTGGACCGCCCGTCGCCGTCGGCCCGTGCCGGCGGCAGCGTGAAGGAGGCGGATGATGACCGGTCAGCGCGTTCGATCCCCGCGCGGGGCACCGGCGGTCGGACGGCGCGCGCGGTGAGCCGCCGCACCACCGCACCGGCCGGGTGGGCGGAGGCCGTCGTGGTGGGGGGCGGGGCGGCCGGACTGAGCCTCGCGCATTGGCTGACGCACACGGGGACCACCTCGCTGACCGTGGTGGAGGCGCCCGACGGACCGCTGCGACCCGCCGAGCGCACCTGGTGCTACTGGGACGACGCGCCCGGGGAGTTCGAGGACGCGGTGCTGGCCTCGTGGTCGCGGCTGCGGGTCCGCGGCACGGACGGCCGAGAAGTCACCACCGACACCGCACCGCTGCGCTATCGGATGCTGCGGTCCGCGCCCTTCGAGGCGCTGGTGCTCTCCCGGTTGGCGCGATACCCGCAGACACGTGTCCTGCGCGCGACGGCCCGGGCCGTGCGCACCGTGGCCGGCGGGGCCGAGGTCCGCTGTACCACCCCCGACGGCCGGGTTCGGCTCCTGCGGGGCCGGTACGTCTTCGACTCCCGGCCGCTGCGCCGTCTGCCACCGGCCCGCACGACGCTGCTGCAGCACTTCCGGGGCTGGTTCGTGCGCACGGCGGGGGCATGCTTCGACCCCGAGGTCGCGGACCTGATGGACTTCCGGGTGCCGCAGCCGCGCCACGGACTCGCGTTCGGCTACGTGCTGCCCCTCGCACCCGACCGGGCGCTGGTCGAGTACACCGAGTTCTCCCGCGCGCCGCTCGCCACGGCCGCGTACGAGACCGCGCTGCGCCACTACACCGGCGAGGTCCTGCGGCTGGGGGCGCTCACCGTGGAAGCGGCCGAGCAGGGCGTCATCCCGATGACCGACGCACGCTTCCCCCGCCGGATCGGGCCGGCCGTCTTCCGCGTCGGGGCGGCCGGCGGTGCCACCCGGCCGGCGACCGGCTACACCTTCGCCGCCGTGCAGCGGCAGAGCCGGGCGATCGCCGCCGCGCTGCGCGACGGGGGCGACCTCGCGCCCCGTCTGCACGGCCGGCGGGCGCTGGCCATGGATGCCGTGCTGCTGCGGGCGCTGGACACCGGCCGGATCGACGGCCCCGGGTTCTTCACCGACCTGTTCCGTCGGGTCCCGACGGCGCGGCTGCTGCGCTTCCTCGACGGCGCCACCACGCCCTGGGAGGAGTTCGGCATCGGCCTGCGCACGCCCGTCGGCCCGATGCTCCGCACCGCGGCGGAGCTGCCCTTCCTGCCCCGCCGCCCCGTAGCCGGGGTGCACGCGACCGCCCCGTCCGAGGAGAGCCGCCGATGACGCTGCTGCGCGACCACGACCTCACCCGCGCCTTCGACCACGCGTCCCACAGCTACGACCGCCTCACGGCGATGAACCCGGGCCACCGTGCCGACCTGCTGCGGTCGGCCCGCCGGCTGGGCCTGCCGCACGAGGGCGCCGGTCTGCACGTACTCGACCTCGGCTGCGGTACGGGCGCCTCCACCCGGGCCCTGCTGCATGCCGCTCCGCGCGCCCGGATCACCGCCGTCGACGCCTCCGCGGGCATGCTGGAACGCGCGCAGGCCAAACGGTGGCCCGCCGCGGTCCGGTTTCTGCATCTGACCGCCGAGGAACTGCGCACCGTCGACGAAGGTCCCTACGACGCCGTCTTCGCCGCCTATCTGCTGCGCAACGTCACCGACCCGGACGGTGTCCTCGCCGTCATGCGGGCCCTGCTGCGTTCCGGCGGGCGATTGGCCGTGCACGATTACAGCCTCAGCGGATCCCGGCTCCACCGGGCGGTGTGGACGGCGGTCTGCCAGGCACTGATCATCCCGGCGGGCACCCTGAACGGCGACCGGGCGCTCTACCGCCACTTGTGGCGCAGCGTCCTGGCCTTCGACACCGCCCCGGCGTTCGCGGCCCGGCTCGCGCGGGCCGGGTTCACCGGTGTGCGCACCGCCCCCGTCGCCGGCTGGCAGACCGGCATCGTCCACACCTTCCTCGGTCGCAACGGTTCCGCCCCGGTGACGGGGCCCGCCGTATGAGCGCCTTCGGTCGCGCCGGGGCCGTCCGGCGGGGCCGCGACCGCAAGGCGCAGGTTCTGATGCCCACCCCGGGCCGGGCGCGCTTCACCGGCGGCGAGGCACCTCGTGTCGCGGTGGTCGGCGGAGGCATCGCCGGTATCGCCGCGGCCACGGCGCTCGCCGAACGCGGTGTGCGGGTGACGCTCCACGAGCGGGAGACCTCGCTCGGCGGCCGCCTCGCCGGGTGGCGGACGTGCCTGGCGGACGGCTCGGAAGTGACCATGAGCCGCGGCTTCCACGCCTTCTTCCGCCAGTACTACAACCTGCGCGGTCTGCTGCGCCGGACCGACCCGGCTCTCACCTGCCTGACTCCCCTGCCCGACTACCCCCTGCGGCACAGCGGCGGACTGACCGACAGCTTCGCGCGAGTGCCCCGGACGCCGCCCTGGAGCGCGCTCGGATTCGTGGCCCTGAGCCCGACGTTCGGCTGGCGCGACCTCGCCTCGATGGACCCGCGTGCCGCGCTGCCGCTGCTCGACGTGCGGGTGCCCGAGGTCTACGGGCGCTTCGACGGTGTCCGCGCGACCGACTTCCTCGCCGGCGTCCGCTTCCCCGAGGCCGCGCACCATCTCGCGTTCGAGGTCTTCTCCCGCAGCTTCTTCGTCGACCCGCGCGAACTGTCCGCCGCCGAACTGCTGGTGATGTTCCACATCTACTTCCTCGGCTCCTCCGAGGGTCTGCTCTTCGACGTGCCGGGCGAGCCCTTCCCGCGGGCGCTGTGGGAGCCGCTGGGCGGCTATCTGGAGAAGCACGGCGTCGACATCCGCACCGGCACCCCGGTCGACGCGGTCCGCCCGGTGGGCGGCGATCTGGAGGTCGAGAGCGACGGGACGAGGGAGCGGCACCAGGCGGTGGTCCTCGCGCTCGACACGGCCGGACTGCGCGGCATCGTGGCGAGGTCGCCGGCTCTGGGGAGCGCGGGCTGGCGCGACGACGTCCAGGGGCTGCGCGCCGCACCGCCGTTTCTCGTCTCCCGCCTGTGGCTCGACCGGCCGGTGCGTGAGGACCGTGCCGGTTTCCTCGGCACCAGCGGATTCGGGGGCCTGGACAACGTCAGCGTCCTCGACCGCTGGGAGGGCGAGGCGGCCCGCTGGGCGACGCGCACCGGCGGTTCGGTGGTGGAGTTGCACGCCTATGCGGTCGATCCCGCGGCGGAGCCGAAGCGGGTGCAGGAGCGGCTCGTCGACCGGTTGCACGAGGTCTACCCGGAGACCCGGGAGGCGCGGATCGTGGACGCGCGCCACGAATGGCGGTCCGACTGCCCGCTGTTCGACGTCGGTGGCTACCACCGACGGCCGTCCGTACGGACCCCGCACCCGCGCGTGATGGTCGCCGGCGACCTGGTCCGCACCCGCCTTCCGGTGGCTTTGATGGAGCGGGCGGCGACCTCCGGCTTCCTGGCGGCCAACGCCCTGCTCACCGACTGGGGGATCCGCGGCCAGGTGCTGTGGACGGTGCCGCGGGCGGGCCGCTCCCGGGTCCTGCGGGCCCTGGCGGGTGCGGCGGCCCGCCGTTGAGCGGCGGGGCGGGCCGGGCGCGTCCGCTCAGCCGGGGAGACGCCCGGTGCTCCGCAGGGTCCAGCGGCGCTCGGCGTAGGCGAGGTCGTCGCGCCACAGCCGGCCTGCCGCCCGGCGCATCAGGGGGCGCAGCAACGGTGCGGCGGCGCGCGCCAGGGCGAAGCCCCGCCGGTCCGACGCGGCGACGACGGCCTCGATCACGGCCGTTCGCGGCTCCGCCGCCGCGCTCGCGGTCAGCGGAGTGGCATGCGTCTCGACGACGGACGTCGCCCCCTCGCCCTCGGTGACGCGCATGACGACGGTGCGCGGGCCGGGTGCGGTGAACTCCGCGCGCACGGGCACCACCAGACGGCCCGCGACGCGGAACGACACCTCGACGGCGAACGCGTCGTCCTGCTCGTGCCGCGGCACTCGGACCACGCGGAGATCGACGAACGAGTACGGATGGAACCACGCGCCGTGCCAGGGGTCGAGCCGGTTCGCGACCACGTCCTGGGGCTCGCACCGTCCCACCGCCGTGCACACCGCGTCCACCGCCCCCGCCGCCGGTCGGGCGGGCACCACGGGGCGCTCCAGCGGCTCCTCGTTCCCGACCTCGTCCAGCCGCACCCACACCAGGACGCCGTCGTCGTGGACCGGGAACGGCTCCCAGCCGGCGAACGGGCCGCCGTCCAGGGCCAGTCCGTGCCAGTGGCACACCAGCGTGCCACCCACCGCCCGGCCGTCGCACAGCGGAGCCCCCAGGTGCGGGCACGCGCCGGGTCCGGCCCGCAGTTCACCCGCCGGGGTCCGCCACAGGACGACCTCCAGGCCACCCACCGTTCTGCCGCGGGGGCGGCCGCCGGCGGTCACGTCCCGGGAGGCTCCCACGACGAACCAGTTGCCCGACGGCCGCGCGCCGGCGCGCTTGAGGGCGTCGGCGATCAGCGCGGGCCGTGCCGCGCGCCAAGTGGGCGGCTGCGCCTCCCACTTCGGGCCGCGCCGCAGCCGCAGCGGTGAGGTCCAGCCTGCTCCGTCCCTCCGGGCGGTCACCGCCGGTCCCCCGCCCCTTGGGGGGTCGGTTCGCCGCGTACCGGAGCCACCGGGCGCGGAGTGCCGGTACGGGCGCGGGCGCCGAGGATGCGTGCGATGCCGACCACGGCCGTCAGTGCCCGGCGCCGGCGCGGCACCACGGAGCGGCGGTGCAGTACGGCGTAGTCGTCGGCCGCGATCGCGTCGAGGATGCCTCCGTACAGCGTGTAGGCGGTACGGATGCAGGGCCGCACCCGGGGGTCGAGCATGGCGATGCCCGGTTCCGCCTCGCGGTAGACCGCTCTCGTCAGGGCCTCGGCGGCGGCGAACGCGGCGCGGATCCGCGGATCGCGGCGTCCGGTGCGGCGGCTCCATTCCAGCAGCGGCCGGTCCGCCCCGTGGGCGGCGAGCAGGTCCGCCGGCAGGTAGACGCGGCCGCGGTCCAGGTCCTCGCCCACGTCCCGGAGGAAGTTGGTGAGCTGGAAGGCCACGCCGAGGGCCGCCGCGTGCGGCGCCGCCACCTCGCGGGGCGCCACGGTCCCGAGGACGGGCAGCATCTGCAGGCCGATCGCCGCCGCCGAACCGTGCATATAGGCGCGCAGGTCGGCATACGTCGGATAGTCCGTGACGCTGAGGTCGTCGCGCATCGAGGCCAGGAAGTCGGCGAACAGGCGGGGCTCGATGGCGTACCGGGCGGCGGTGTCCGCCACGGCCCGTACCACGGGCTGGTCGCCGCCGCGGGTGCGCAGACCGTGCGCGAGGTCGTTCTCCAGCAGCCGCAGCAGCCGGTCGCGCTCCTGGGGCGTCCGCCGCCGGTCGAGGTCGTCGACGATGTCGTCCGCCCAGCGGGCGAAGCCGTACAGCGCGTGGACGGCGCAGCGGCGTTCGACCGGCAGCAGACGGGTGGCGAGGAAGTAGGTCTTGCCGTGATGGGCGTTGAGCTGCCGGCAGTGGGTGTACGCCGCGCGCAGGGCGGGGTCGGTGATGCCGGCGGCAGCCAGTTCGCGGCGGGTCATCACGGCCGCCGTTCCCGGCCGGGGCGGCGCGGAGCGGCCGGCGCGGCGACCCTGCGGCGGGCCGGGGGACGGCCGCCGGTGATGCGGGCGGCGGCGAGTTTCCCGCTGATGAGCACCGTGGGCACGCCGACCCCGGGCGTCGTCCCGCAGCCGGCCAGTACGGCGTTGTCGAGGCCCCGCACCAGGTTGCGCGGTCGGAAGGGGCCGGTCTGGGCGAAGGTGTGCGAGACCGAGAAGGGCGTGCCCGCCGCGTGTCCCTGGGCCGTCCAGTCCGCCGGCGTCACCAGGAGTTCGTGTTCGATGTGGTCTCCGAACCCGTCGAGGCCGCGACGTTCCAGCTCGGCCACGAGGCTGTCGCGGTAGCGCGGCCCGAGGTCGCGCCAGGCTGCGGCGGACGGCCCGGTGGCGGTGTTGGGGCAGGGCGCGAGGACGTAGTGCAGGTGCCTGCCCGGTGGGGCGAGCCTCGGGTCGTGCGTCGTGGGGCGGCTGATGAGCAGGGACGGATCGCTCATCGGCTGCCCCGTACGGGTCAGTTCGTCGAAGGTGCGCTCCCAGGCCGCGCCGAAGGAGATGGTGTGGTGCGCGAGTTCCGGCCAGGTGCGGTCGGTGCCGGCGTGCAGGATCACCGCGGACGGGGAGTGGCGCAGCCGCAGCGGGCGCCGTGGTGCGCGCCCCAGAAGCCGGTGCGCCACCGGCAGATCGGGGCTGAGGACCACCGCGTCGCAGGTGATGCGCTCCCCGGAGCCGAGGCGTACGGCCCGTACCCGGCCGGCCGCGCGCTCCAGCTGCGTCACCTCGGCCGACCAGCGGAACGTGGCACCCGCGTCCCCGGCCGCATCGGCCATCGCCTGCGGCAGCGCGTGCATACCGCCGCGCGGGAACCACACGCCGGCCACCGTGTCCATGTAGGCGATCACGGCGTACGCGGCGAGCGCCCGGGCCGGGGCCAGGCCCGCGTACAGCGACTGGAAGGAGAAGACGCGCCGAAGGCGGGCGTCGGTGAGGAAGCTGCCGATCCGCGGGTCCAGCCGGCCGAATCCGCCGAGCGCCGCCAGCCGGGCCAGGTCCGAATGCAGGAGCTGGCGGGGCGAGTCGAAGTTGGTGTCGATGAAGCGGCGCATCTGGGCCCGGTAGAGCCGTTCGAGCCAGCACCGCAGGCGCCGGTAGCCGTCGGCTTCGGCGGGGCCCGCGAAGCGCCGTACCTCCGCTTCCATGGCGTCGCCGTCGGTGTGGACGTCGAGGTGCGAGCCGTCGGCGAAGCGGGCTCGGTAGGCGGGGTGCAGCGCGACGAGGTCCACCCGCCGGTAGAGGCTGTCGCCGACGGCGGCGAAGGCCTCGTCGGCGAGGTGCGGCATCGTCAGCACGGTCGGGCCGGTGTCCAGGTGGTACCCGCCGAGCGCGCGCCGGCCGGCTCGTCCGCCCGGCCCGGCGTCCCGTTCGACGACGGTGACCCGGCGGCCCGCCCCCAGCAGGTGCAGGGCCGCGGAGAGGCCGGACAGCCCGGCGCCGACGACGACCACGTGGTCCGTCGGTCCCGATACGGTCTTCACACGCCCTCCTTCGTCCGGTCCGGGGCGCCGCTGGGGCCACCCGCGCCGGGACGTCCCGGTCGGCACCCCTGGGCATGCGCTGATCCCTGCCCGGTAGGAGCCCTCGCCGGAGCACAACTCACTCCGACGGCCCAGGCGTGTCCGCGAAGTCCGTCAGCGCCGGCCCCGGGCGTGTTGGAAGCGCGCGAGGCCGTCCGCGAGGTCGATGAGCGGCTCGGGGTAGTCCAGGCGGGCGCGTTCGGGCGCGGGGAGTCGCCAGGGTTCGTGGACCGCCTTGCCGGGGACGTCCCGCAGCTCGGGCACCCAGCGGTGTACGTACGTCCCCTGGGCGTCGAAGCGCTTGCCCTGGACCACCGGGTTGAGCACGCGGTGGGGGCGTGTGTCGGTGCCGGTTCCGGCGACCCACTGCCAGTTGAGCTGGTTGTTGACGATGTCGCCGTCCACCAGCAGGTCCAGGAAGTGCCGGGCGCCGATCCGCCAGTCCACGTACAGCGTCTTGGTGAGGAAGCTGGCCACCAGGAGGCGGGCGCGGTTGTGCATCCAGCCCTCGTGGCGCAGCTGCCGCATCGCCGCGTCGACGACGGGATAGCCGGTGCGGCCCTCCTGCCACGCGGTGATCTCCTCGGCCGCCTCGTCCTGCGTCCGCCAGCGGTCGTCGCGGGTGCGGTAGTCGCTCACGGACGAGCCGGGCCGGGCGGCCAGCACCTGGTGGTGGAAGTCGCGCCAGCACAGTTGGCGCACGAACGCGTCCGCCCCGGGGCCGCCGTGCGCGCGGGCCCGCTGGACGAGTTCGACGGGCGAGAGGACCCCGAAGTGGAGATAGGGCGAGAGGCGGGAGGTCTTGTCGCCGGCGAGGTCGTCGTGCCGCTCCTCGTAGGCGCCCAGGCCGGATCGCTTCCAGTCCGAGAACCGCCGTCTGCCGGCGCGTTCCCCGCCTGCGGGCAGACCGGGTGAGGTTCCGGACACCGTGTCGCGGGAGGGCAGCGGCTCGGAGCGCACCTCGGCGGGTACGCGCACCGTGCGGGGCGCCGGGTGGGTGTCCCGCAGCCGTTCTGCGGACCAGCGGCGGAAGTAGGGGGTGAAGACGGCGTAGTGGTCGGAGCCGGCCGGGGTCACCGCCCCGGGTGCGAGTGCCGTGATCACGGCATCGTGCACATGTAGGTCCACCCCGCGCTCCTGGAGCTCCTTGCGCAGGAGTTCCTCGCGACGGTGGGCGTAGCGGGTGACACCGGCCGCCATGTGCACCTCGCCCGCCCCGCATTCGGCGGCGATCCGGCCCACCTCGCGCGCCACCGGCCCCGAGCGCAGCACGAGTCGGCCGCCGCGCTCGCGGAGTCCGGCGTCGAGGTCGGCCAGGCAGTCGGCGAGGAAGGCGCGCCGGTTGGGCGCGTCGAAGCCCGCCGCGTGGATGCCGGGGTCGAGCACGAACAGCGGCACCACCTCGTCCGCCGCGCGCAGTGCGGCCCGCAGCGGGGCATGGTCGTGCAGCCGCAGGTCCGCGGTGAACAGGACGACCGCGATGGCCATGGCGCCTCTCCTGGTGTCATGTCGGGGCCGTTCGTGTCGTGTAGGGGCTGTCGGTGTCGTGTCGGGGCTGTTGGCGTCGTGTCGGGCCTGCTACGGGGCGCTTCGTCCGCCGCGGGCGTCTGCGCCGTGGTCGGCCGGCGTGGGTGTCCGGTGCGCGCTCATGCCCTTCGCGGCGGCCTGGGCGATGTTGCGCGCCATCCCGCCGAAGACGACGGTGTGGAACGGCGAGACGCTCCACCAGTAGGCGTGCCCGGACAGTCCGCGGGGGTGGAACACGGCGCGCTGCCGGTAGCGGGTGCGGCCGTCGCCGTCTCTCTCCGCGTACATCTCCAGCCAGGCCAGGCCCGGCAGCCGCATCTCGGCGCGCAGCCGCAGCAGACGGCCCGGTTCGATCTCCTCGACCCGCCAGAAGTCCAGCGAGTCGCCCACCCGCAGCCGCTCGGCGTCCCGCCGGCCGCGGCGCAGGCCCACACCGCCGACGAAGCGGTCCAGCCACCCCCGCACCGCCCAGGCCAGGGGGAAGGAGTACCAGCCGTTGTCCCCGCCGATGCCTTCGATCACCCGCCACAGGGACTCGCGCGATGCGGGAACGGTCAGCCGGCGTTCGTCCTCGTACAGGCTGCCGCCGGCCCAGTCCGGGTCGGTGGGCAGCGGATCGCTCGGCGCGCCGGGCACCGAGGCCGACGACCAGCGGGTGGCGACCTGGGCGTCGCGCACCCGGCGCAGTGCGAGCGTCAGCGCCTCGTCGTACGGCAGCGGCTGCCCGGGGCCGTCGGGGACGTACCGGACGATGTCGTGCTCGTGGCAGACGACCTCATGGCGCAGCGACTCGGTGAGCGGTCGCGCGATGGACGCCGGTACCGGTGTCACGAGCCCGACCCAGTGGCTGGACAGCCCCGGGGTGAGCACCGGCACGGGCACGATCAGCCGACGGCGCAGTCCGGCGACGACGGAGTACCGGCGCATCATGTCGCGGTAGGTGAGGACGTCCGGGCCGCCGATGTCGAAGGTGCGGTTGACGTGGTCCGGCATGCCCGCCGAGCCGACGAGGTACCGGAGCACGTCGCGGACCCCGATGGGTTGAATGCGGGTGCGCACCCAGCTCGGGGTGACCATCACCGGAAGGCGTTCGGTCAGGTAGCGCAGCATCTCGAAGGACGCCGAGCCCGACCCGATGATCACCGCGGCGCGCAGCACCGTGGCGGGCACCGGACCGTCGAGGAGGATGCGCCCCACCTCGGCCCGCGACCGCAGGTGCCGGGACAACTCCCGCTCCGGGACGCCTTCGGGTGTCAGACCGCCGAGGTAGACGATCCGCCGCACGCCCGCCGCGTGTGCCTGCTCGGCGAAGATCCGCGCGGCTCTGCGGTCCTTCTCCTCGAAGTCGCGTCCGGTGCCCAGCGCATGCACCAGGTAGTAGGCGACGTCGATCCCCTGCATGGCGCGGGCGACCGACGCCGGGTCGGTGACATCGCCCTTGACCGCCTCGGCGTCCGGCGCCCAGGGATGGTCCCGCAGCTTGCCCGGGGTCCGGGCGAGGCAGCGCACCCGGTGACCCGCCCGCAGCAGCTCCGGCACCAGCCGTCCGCCGATGTAGCCGGTGGCACCGGTCACCAGGCAGTGCCGCCCGTCGGTGTCCTGCTGCGTGCCCGTGTCCACGGTCGGCTCCTTCGCGGCTCGTCCGGCGCGCGTCGTCGCGCACCGCGGCCCGATCACGCCGCGTCAGCGAAACCGTACCTGCCGTGCGGGTTCGACTACCCGCCGTTACGGGCACGTACGGCCCTGGCGTCCCGCGCCACCTCCAGCACAGCATCGCCGCGCGGTAACCGCAGCTCCGCGCGTCGAGCCGACTGCGGTCGTGGACGTCAGGGAGGAGCCCTCTCCTCGGCCTCAGCCGACCGGGACCGACGACGCCGCGCGCTTCTCCATGGAGCCGGACCAGACCCGTCGCGGAGGGCGGCCGACGAACTTCCCGAACAGCAGCGCCGCCGCCGTGGCCGCCAGCACCCCCGGCACCATCTCGTACACGCCCGACTGCAGCGGCCCGAGGAGTGGGTCGATGTGCTTCCACAGCACCACGGTGACCGCCCCGGCGACCATGCCGGCCATCGCCCCCGCCCGCGTCATCCGCGGCCAGTACAGCGACAGCAGGATCACCGGGCCGAAGGCGGAACCGAAGCCCGCCCAGGCGTACGCGACGATGTCCAGCACGGCGCCCCCGCTGAGCGCGATGACGTACGCCACCACCGCGACGGCCACCACCGCCACACGGGACGCCAGCACCATCGACGCGTCCGAGGCCCGCCGTTTGACGAAGGCCCGGTAGAAGTCCTCGGTCAGGGCCATCGCCGAGACCAGCAGCTGGCTGTCCGCGGTGGACTTGATCGCGGCCAGCACGGCCACCAGCAAAATGCCGGCAATCCACGGATTGACCAACTGGGCGCACAGCGCGATGAATACGGTCTCGGGGTTTTCCAGCGGCTGGTCCAGCGCGGCGACACCCACCAGCCCCACGAGCGAAGCGCCCGCCAGCGAGACGACCACCCAGCTCACGCCGATTCGGCGGGCCAACGGAATCTCCCGGGTACTGCGGATACTCATGAAGCGGGCCAGAATGTGCGGTTGACCGAAATACCCCAGCCCCCAGGCGAGCAGCGAAATCACCGCCACCGCGCCGAGCGGCTCCCCCGATGCCCAGCGCACACCGTCGAAACCGGCCTTGGCTCCCACGTCCAGCAGGGCCGGACTCTTGCGGGTGAGCGCCTCGTGCATCGCGCCGAAGCCCCCCAGCAGCCCGATGCCGATCGTCGGGAGCGCCACGGCGGCGCAGAACATCAGTGTGGCCTGCACCGAGTGCGTCACGCTGACCGCGCGGAAGCCGCCCAGGACGGTGTAGACGACGATCACCACGGCGAAGACGGTGAGCGCGAACTCGAAACCGCCCCCGAAGATCCCCTCGAAGAGCACGCCCCCGGCCAGCAGCCCACTGGCGACGTAGACGGTGAAGAACACGACGGTGACGGTCGCCGACACCACCCGCAGCATTCTGCTGCCGTCCTCGAACCGCTCCTCGAAATACGCCGACAGCGTCTTCGCATCGCCGGCCAGTTCCGTATACGTACGCAGCCGCGGCGCGACCAGGCGCCAGTTCAGATACGTGCCGACGGCGAGGCCGACGGCAATCCATGAGGCGCCGATACCTGCCGCGTACACCGCCCCCGGCAATCCCAGGAACAGCCAGCCGGACATATCACTGGCCCCCGCGGAGAGGGCCGCGAGCGGCGCACTCAGCCGGCGTCCGCCCAATGCGAAATCAGAGAACGTCAACGTGTCCTGATAGGTCGCGATACCCACGGCCACCATGGCCAACAGGAAAATCCCGAATGTGATCATGACCGGTACGATCAGGGATGTCACCACTGCTCCCTCGGCGCAAGCACTGCCTCATGGTCCAGGAGCCAAGGGGCGGATCCCACGGAGAATCCCCAGAGCAGGCTCCGGCGCCAGCCGACACTACGGACCCTCCACCCGCCACGACACCCCTTTCACACAAGTCCCCAACAAACACAGGCTCATTCCCCGGGCAGCGGACCGCTCTCCGACCCGGCTCGACGCCGCCTTGGGACCGCAGCCGGCGTTCCCCCGGCGGATCATCCGCTCCCCCGTTCCCCCGCTCCCATCGGCCTCCGCGCGCCCCGGCTCTCCCCGCATACCTCACCAGAACCTGGCGGATCGTCATAGGTCAGCGCCATAAGTCACCCTTTAGGAAACGCAAAGCGGTGTTATGGGGGCGAATCTGGTCGTATATGGGGCGCCTTGTGACGTCGAGCGACACGCCTCGACGTCGATGGAATGACTAATTCCGCTCCGCCGGGGCGTGGCACTGACGGCTCGACGTCAGGCAGTCGCTCATGCATACGGAAGTGCGCATTCAGTTCAGCGAGCGTTTCAGGCCGCACCCCGGCAGACGGTCGGTTGCGGGCCGGCGGAGCCCGACAACACGATCGGTGCGTTCCCGCGTGCCGTCGGCCCCGCGCCGGCCGTTCGGCATGTCTGTCTGCGAGGAGGTCCTGTGAACGACCAGATGAGTCTCAGCCCGAATGCGGCACGGCAGCTCGCGACCACCACCAAGACCACTCCCCAGATGCGCGGCATCACCCCGCGCTATCTGCTGCGCGCCCTGCCCTGGGTCGACGTCGAAGCAGGTGTCTTCCGCGTCAACCGCCGCCGTACGTACGTCCTCGGAGACGACCGCATCAGCACCCACACCGACGGCGGCTCGCCCCGCATCATCCCCGGCGACCTGCGGGAACTTCCCTACCTCCGGGAGGCCGACGACGCGCTGCTGGCCGAACTGGCGGGCGCCTTCACGGAAGTTCCCTTCGAGGCCGGGCAGATGCTCGCGCAGGACGGTGACGCGCACGACCGGTTGTGGGTGATCGCCCAGGGCCGCGCCGAGAAGCGGGTGAGCGGCCGCTACGGCGAGGACGCCCTGCTCGAAGTGGTCGGCGACGGCCAGTTCTTCGACCTCGACGCCTGGACCCGCTCCGAGCCCATGCCGTACCGCGTCAAGGCGCTCACCCCTGGCGTGGCGCTGTGCGTCGAGCGCAGCGTGCTCGCCGGGCTGTGCGACCGCGATGCGACGGTGCGCGGCGCGATGGACGCCTACCTCGCGGCGGACGGCGTGATGCCGGGCGCCGAGGTGCCGGTCGACCTCAAGGCCGGCCACGACGGCGAACCGGACCTCCCCGGAACGTTCGTCGACTACGAGGACACGCCCCGCGAGTACCACATGACCCTCGCCCAGACGGTGCTGCGGGTGCACACCAGAGTCTCCGATCTCTACAACGGGCCGATCGACCAGACCCGGGCCCAGTCCAACCTCACCGTCCACGCGCTGCGCGAGCGGCAGGAGGCCTCGCTGCTCAACCACCCGGAGTTCGGCCTGTTCAACAACGTGGCCCCCGGGCAGCGGGTGCAGGCGCGCACCGGCTCGCCGACCCCCGACGACCTCGACGAACTGCTGACCCGCGTCTGGAAGCAGCCCGCCTACTTCCTCGCGCACCCCAGGGCCATCGCCGCGTTCGGCCGGGAGTGTACGCGCCGGGGCGTGCCCCCGATCATCGACAACCGCTTCGGCAGCCCGCTGCTGACGTGGCGCGGGGTCCCCCTGCTGCCCTCCGACAAGGTGCGGTTCTCCGGCGGCGCGGGCATCGGCACCACCGAGATCCTGCTGATGCGCGTGGGCGAGGCGGAGCAGGGCGTGGTGGGTCTGCGCCCTGCGAAGGTCGAGGACGAGGTGGAGCCCGGCCTGTCGATGCGGAACATGGGCGTCGACCAGAAGGGCATCACGTCGTACCTGATGACGGCGTACTTCAACACCGCGGTGCTGGTGGAGGACGCGCTCGCCGTGCTCCAGAACGTCGAGGTCTCCAACTACCATGACTACTCCTGACGTTACGCGGGGCCGGTGGCTCGACACGGTCCCGCAGGCGACCACGGATCCGGCCGCGGCGCTGCATCCGGTCAAGGCTCCGGCCACCGCACCGGCGGCGACCACGGCCGCCACGACCGCTCCGGCGACGGCTACGACTCCGGCTTCGGCTCCGGCCGCGCAACCGGTCGCGCATCCGGTCGCCGGAGGGTCACCGTCCGTCGCCTCCCCGCCCGGCCTTCCGCAACCCTCACAACCCGCTGGTCTCCCCGGTCAACCCGTCCCCTTCTCCCCCGAGTTGGCGCGGCGGGACTTCCCGATCCTGCACCGGACCGTGAACGGGCACCCGTTGGTCTGGCTGGACAACGGAGCCACCACACAGAAGCCGCGTCAGGTGATCGAGACGCTGGCCGCCTTCTACGGATCCGCCAACTCCAACATCCACCGTGGTGCCCACACCATGGCCCGGGAGGCCACCGAGGCGTACGAGGCGGGCCGGGCGGCGGTCGCCGACTTCCTCGGCGCACCGTCATCGGACGACATCGTCTTCGTACGCGGCACCACCGAGGCGATCAACCTCGTGGCCCAGAGCTGGGGACGGGCCAACCTCGGCCCCGGGGACGACATCCTCGTCCCGGTGCTGGAGCATCACTCCAACATCGTCCCCTGGCAGTTGGTCGCCAAGGAGACCCGGGCCCGGGTGGTGCCCGTACCGCTGCAACCGGACGGGCAGATCGACCTCAGCGCGTACGCCGATCTGCTGTCGATGCGCACCCAACTCGTCGCGATCAGCCATGCGTCGAATGTGCTCGGCACCGTCCCGCCGGTCCGCGAGATGACCGCGCTCGCGCACCGCTACGGGGCCAAGGTGCTGGTGGACGGGGCGCAGGCGGTGGCGCACTTCCCCGTCGATGTGCAGGACCTGGACGCCGACTTCTACGTGTTCTCCGGGCACAAGCTGTTCGCGCCCACGGGGATCGGCGCCCTGTACGCGAAGCCCGAGATCCTGCGGAGCATGGGGCCGTGGCAGGGCGGCGGCAACATGATCGAGTCGGTCGGCTTCGACCGTACCTCCTATGCACCGGTGCCCCACCTCCTGGAGGCCGGTACCGGGCACATCTCCGGCGTGGTCGGTCTGCTGTCCGCGCTCAACTGGCTGACGTCCTTCGACCGCGACGCCATCGCCGCGTACGAGACCTCGCTCATGGCGCACGCGCAGCAGGCCATGTCCACGGTTCCGGGGCTTGAGCTGCTGGGTTCCGCGCCCGAACGGATCGCCGTACTCACCTTCACCCTCGCCGGTCACGATCCGTCACAGATCGCTGACTGGCTGGACCGCGACGGCATCGCCATCCGGGCCGGCCACCACTGCGCCCAGCCGGCTCTGGCCCACTACGGCGTGGAGAGCGCGGCCCGTGCCTCCCTCGCGCTGTACAACACACCCGAGGAGGTGGACAAGCTGGTGGCGTCCCTGCACCGACTACAGCAAGCCGCTTGACGCCGGGTCCGTCCGACGCCGCCGACCGGAACACGGTCGGCGGCGTCCGCGCGCGTCGCCCACCTTCCGGCGGCCCGGCACGGTTGCAGGGGGCCGACCCGTGCGGGCAGGTCCCCTGCGGTAGGAGGATTTCGGGCGTCTCACGGCCCGGACGGTCAGCCGATGATGATGACGCCGAATCCGTAGCCGTTGCCATAGCCGTGGTCGTAGCAGTCCCCGTCGCCCCAGCCCCAGTCGTCGTCACAGTCCCATCCGTGGGCGGAGGCGTGGCTGGGTGCGGCTGCCGGTGCGGCGGCGGGAGCCGCGCTGGCGGCGCCGGCCCCGGCGAGCACGAGGAAGGGCACTGCGCACAGTGCCGCGGCTATGCGGTGGGTCTTGGTCTTCGCGCGCATGATGGTCCCCTCTCGGGGTCGGTGCGTTGCCGATACTTCGGCATGTCGATGTGGAGTTCTCCTGGCCTGACCGCCGTGCGCCGGGAACGCGCGAGGCCCTGACGCACCGTACGGAGGCGACTTAGCAGGACTCCGAACCTGCTTCGCGGACATCGTTGCAACCTCAAACAGATGTCTACTTCGAGCGTAGGCACCGGGCCCTGAGAGGTCAAAACATACGCTCTCCGCAGAGGTCCGGGTCCTTGAGAGCCATGCGAAATCCAAGCTATTGCTTGGAAAGTGGCAAGGAAATCCGAGGATTGACTTGGATTTACGGAATCCTCGATGATCACCGCAGGGCCAAGGGCGGCAACCGCGCCCCTTTCCCGCGCCAGGCCGGACGGCAGACGCGGCCGGGGCAGGTGCCGACCCGTCACGCACCGAGAGGAGCCCCGCAGCCCATGTTCTCCGTACCTCCTGACGCCAATGGTTCAGGCGCCGATCCTGATCTCGACTCAGACTTCGCTTCAGATACTGAAGAAATCGGTTCCGTGGCCGCCCGCGTCACCGACCTGCTGCGCGAGTGGGACGCCGACACGCTTGAGCATCCCGGTGGGACGCTCCTGGCTCACCTCCACCGGGTGCAGGAACAGCTCGCCGCGTGGGGTGCCCGGCCGGCCCTGCGACTCGCCGGCCTGTGCCATGCCTTCTACGGCACCGATGGTTTCGCCGTACCCCTGCTGCCGCTCGACCGCCGCGCGGAACTGGCCGCGCTCATCGGCGCCGAGGCCGAGGCGCTGGTGTACTTCTACGCCAGCTGCGAGCGGGGCGCCTCCTACCCCGCCCTCGCGGAGCCCGACGCCGCCATCCGGGACCGTTTCACCGGTCGTACCCACACGCCGTCCCTCGCGCTGCGGCGGGACTTCGCCGAGCTCACGGCCGCGAACGAACTCGACATCGCCCGCGTCGACCCCGCGTTCCGGGAGGCCTCGGGCGCCGGTCTGCTCAGTCTGTTCAGCCGCCTTCGACCGCTCCTGAGCGCATCCGCGTGGCGGGACTGCCGGACGGTGCTCTCCGAGCCTTCGAGCCGCCCCGCGACCGGGCCCGCCGACCGCCCCTGGAGCGTGGCGGTGCTCGGCCCGGGAGGAGTCGGCGGTCTCCTGGCGGGCGTGCTGTCCCGCGCCGGACACCGGGTGATCTGTGTGGCCGGGGAGGCGACGGTACGGGTGCTGCGGCGGGACGGAATCAGGGTGCGCAGCGCGCAGTTCGGCGCCCTCACCGCGCAGGTCGAGGCGGTCACCGAGCTGCGGGAACCGGTCGATCTGTGCCTGGTCGCCGTCAAGCACACCGCGCTCCCCGCGGCGCTGGAGCGGATCCCACCCGACATCGTCGGTGACGGCTGGGTGGTTCCGCTGCTCAACGGCATCGAGCACCCGGACGTGCTGCGCGGCCGCTACGGCGCGCGGCGCGTCGTGCCGGGCGTCATCCGCGTCGCCTCGACCCGTACCGCGCCGGGGAACATCGAGCACGGCAGCCCGTTCACCGAGATCGATCTGGCGGGAGCGCCCGAGCGCCTCGGACCGCTGGCGGCGGTGCTGGAGGAGGCGGGGGTACGTACGCGCGTGGCCGACGACGAGACCGCGGCGCTCTGGGCCAAGCTGGCGTTCCTGGCTCCGTTCGCGCTGCTCACCACCCATTACGGTCTGGCCATCGGTGAGGTACGGACCGAGCGGCGCGAGGAGCTGGCCGCACTGGTCGCGGAGGCCGCCGCGGTCAGCAGGGCCTGTGGTGCGCCGGCCGATCCCGCGAAGACCTTGGCGCTGTACGACGCGTTCCCGGGCGACAGCCAGTCGTCGATGCAACGGGACGCGGAGGCGGGCCGTCCGCTGGAGCTCGATGCGATCGGTGGTGCGCTGCTGCGGGCGGCCGACCGGCACAGCGTGCCCGTGCCGGTCGCCTCCCGGTTGGTGGCGGCGTTGCGGGTCCGTACGGACACCCAGGGGCCGGTGGTGCGCTGAGGGCACGGTAGGGAGCCGCGGCGGCGGTGCTGTGCCCCAAGGAGGCCTGGCGCCTCCGCGGCCCCGTAGGTGCTCACCGGCGCGGACGGAACGCGTCGGCGTGGTCGAGGGCCCACTGGCGCAGAGTCCGCGCCGGTGCGCCGGTGATCTCCTCGACCGTTCCGGTGGTGACGGGGCGGGGCGCGTCGAGCATCTCGGCGTGCCCGTTCAGCAGGACCTCCACGAAGGAGTCGGGGATCACCGCACCGGCCAGCAGCAGCTGACGAGCGGCTTCCCGTGACAGCTCCTGCCACCGCAAGGGCCGGCCGAGTGCCTCGCCGATGACGCGGACCTGCTCGGCCTGGGTCAGGACCTCCGGGCCGGTCAGCGCGTACGTGGCGCCGTCATGGCCGTCGTCGGTCAGGGCCCGTACCGCGACGGCGGCGATGTCCGCCTCGTGCAGGGGTGCCATGGCCACGGCTCCGAAGGCGCCGCGTACGGCATCGCCGGTGCGGATCTGGTCGGCCCACCACAGGGCGTTGGCGGCGAAGGTGCTCGGCCGCAGGTGGGTCCAGCGCAGACCGGAGTGTTCGATCAGCTGCTCCACCGCCCGGTGGGAGCGTCCCACCGGATGTGGCTGCTGGTCCCAGGCGAGCACGCTCTGGACGGCGCCGGAGGACAGGAGGACCACGCGGCGTGCGTGTCGCTGAAGGGCCGCCACGACGGCGGCGGCCGGCTCGGCGCTGTGGAAGGGCCACATGAGGAAGACCGCGTCCACCCCCTCCAGGGCCGATTCCAGCGCGCCGGAGTCGGCGAGGTCGCCCTGGTGCACCTCGACCGTCCGCGGAAGCCGGACCGCGTCGGGGGCGCGGGTCAACGCCCTCACCTCGCCCACGCGGGCCGCCAGGAGCTGGCAGACCACCTGTCGGCCCACGTTTCCGGTCGCTCCCGTGACGAGGATGATCCAGTGCACCCCGGATGCCGCCGGTGCCATCGCCGGCGCTCTGGCCGCCCGGTCCGACACGTCCTTCGTGTATCTGCTCTCCGGAGGGACGGAGATCTCCTGCAACGTCCAGACGCCGTCCGCCGCCGAACGCGATGCCCTGCTGCTGCACAAGCTCCCCAGAACCAGCCGGGTCACCGCGGTCTCCGCGCACCTGCTGCTGCGCGCCACCGCTCTGCCGAACGACTGGGCCGGTTCCGCCCGGCTCTCCGTGGAGCAGGTCGATCGTCTGCGGCCCGCCCCGCCGTCCCCGGGCGACGGACCGGTGGTCCTCGACGATCAGGACCGGGCGATGCTGAAGATCCTCCTGCGTGACGGCAGGGCCGGCTACACCGAGCTCGCGGCCGCCGTGGGCGGAGCGGACTCCACGGCGAAGCGCCGCCTGGACGCGCTGCGGCGAGCCGGCGTCCTCACCTACGCCGTCGACATCGCTCCGGCCGCTCTGGGGTTCCCCACCGAGGCCCGGCTGTGGATGTCCGTACGGCCCTCCAAGCTGAGCGACGCCGCGCATGAGCTGGCCGGACATCCCGAGGTCTCCTTCGCCGCCATGACCACCGGCCCGAGCAATCTGGTCGCCGCGGTCAACTGCCGCAGCGCCGATGATCTGTGCCGGTATCTGACCGAGCGCGTGGCCGCGCTGGACGCCGTCCGGTCCCTGGAGACCGCGCCGGTGATCCGCACCCTGAAACGCACGGGGAGCTGCCTGCCCGCCGCGCGCTGACGGCGCCTCCCGGGCGGAATCCGGCCGTGCGGCCCGCCGGGGCGACGTCGCGTCCGACGGGATGCGGCCCGCCTCGGCCATGTTCGCGTCGCCGCTGGTGAGGGCGGCGGACCAGGTGTCCCCCTGCCATGTCTTGACGAATTGGTGGGGTTCGATCTTCACTTCCAGAGTCCCCAGCACGGCCAGGGCCCCCACCACGTGCGATGCCCCCCTCACCCGAAGGTCACAAATATGACGGTTGACGCCTCCGCCGCCACCGAAGTCGGGCAGTTCCTGCTCGGCGACGCCTTTCCCTGCCTGGCCGGCCGTTCGGCGTGGCGGCAGGGCGGTATCACCCATCATCACTACACCTGGCTCGGGGACGACGGGGCCGCCCGGCAGATGACGGAGGACCTGCACGCCTATGTGAAGTCGGTGGACTGGGACGCCAAGCCCTTCACCAGTTTCGTCGCCACCTTCTCGGGCCCGCTGAACGTGCCGGACACCGAGTTCGAGGACCTGATGTGGGAGCAGCTCCAGGCTGTGCACGATCACGACAGCCTGTCCCACCCCTGGGCTGACGGCTATGACCGCGACCCGTCGTCCGGTGCCTTCGCCTACAGCGTGGCCGGGCACCCGTTCTTCGTCATCGGGCTGCACGAGACGCACAGCCGCATCGGCCGCCGACCACCGTTCCCGATGCTCGCCTTCAACTCCCACGCCCAGTTCGACCGGATCAAGGCCGCCGGCCTGTGGGACCGGCTCCAGGAGAAGATACGCAAGCAGGACATCGAGCTGCAGGGCGACATCAATCCGAACCTCGTGGAGTACGAGCAGCTCTCCGAGGCCCGGCGCTACTCGGGCCGTCGCAAGCCGGCCGACTGGCAGTGCCCCTTCACCGCCCGGGCCTGAGCCCGGAGACGTAGGGCGGGCCGGGTGGCGCACGTCGGCCGTGCGCCGGAGGGGCGAGGTGCCGGCGGGCCGGTCTCGCCCCTCCGGGCAGCGGGAGGTCAGCCGGTCTGCAGGGCCGCGTCGTCGAGGACGAAGCTGGTCTGGAGGCCGGCGTCCTCAGCGGCGGTGAAGGTCAGCGTGATCTGCTGTCCGACGTAGCGGCTCAGGTCCAGGGTGCGCTGGGTGTAGCCGTTGGACGCGTCGGTGTTGGACAGGGTCGTCAGGGTGGTGCTGCCCACCTTGACCTTGAAGGTGTCGTAGGCGACGTTGCCGGTCTCGTCGGTGTCGATGTGCAGCCAGTAGGTCAGCGTCGCTCGACTGCATCCGGCGGGAACGGTCACCGGCTGGCTGAGGGTGTCGGCGGCGGAGTAGCCGTAGCCGCCGAGCCAGGCGAACCTGCTGCCGCTGTGGGCGGACTGGCCCGAGTGGGCGCCGATCGCGCCGGTGTCGCCCGTCCAGGGGGTGGTGCCGTTCTCGAATCCGCCGTTACCGAGGAGCTGCTGACTGGTGCAGCTGCCGGTCCCCTTGACCGTCAGGGCGAAGGTCGTTGTGTGCGTGACGGATCCGGTGCCGGTGAGGGTGAGGGAGTACGTGCCGGGGGCCGCGGTCGCCGACGTGGCGACGGTCATGGTGGAGCTGTCGCCGGACGTCACCGAGGCGGGGCTGAAGGAGACGGTCACGCCCGCCGGGGCGCCCGACGCCGACAGCTTCACCGTCTGGGCGGAGCCCCTGGTGGTCGCCGTCGAGATCGTGCTGGAGACCGATGCTCCCGGGTCGACGCTTCCCGAGGACGGGGCGGCGGCCAGGGAGAAGTCGTTCGCCGGGGTGGTGTCGGCGGCGGCGAGCTTCCACAGGGTGTAGGCGATGCCGTCCGCGCTGCGGTTCAGTCCGGTGCTGTTGATGTTGTTGGTGGTGTCACAGGACTGGTGGTAGCAGGGGTCGTAGGAGCGGTTGGCGGTGCCGCCCCACTTGGCCGCCTGGGCGGAGGTCTTCCGCGCGCCGGCGCCCATCGCGTATCCGGAGGTCGGGATGCCCGCCTGTTCGAAGGAGTAGTCGTCGGAGCGGCCGGCGCCCTCGGTGTTCTCCTCCGGCTGGAGGCCGAGGGAGTCCCAGTACGCCTTCATCGGCGCGGCGGCGGCGGAGCCGACGTGGTTGATGAAGTAGCCGCCGTTGGTCGAGGCGACCATGTCGAAGTTGTAGTACGCCTTGATCTTCGAACGCTCGGTTGTGGAGAGGGAGTTGACGTAGAAGTCGGAGCCGTTGAGGCCCTGCTCCTCGTCCGTCCACCAGCCGAAGCGGACGCGGGCGGCCATGTCGGGGTTCTGCTCGGCGAGGGTGAGTGCGTTCTCCAGGAGCGCGGCCGAGCCGGAGCCGTTGTCGTTGATGCCCGGTCCGGCGCCGACGCTGTCGAGGTGGGAGCCGAACATGTACACACTGCCGGCGTCGCCCTTGGGCCATTCGGCGATCAGGTTGGGTCCGGCTCCGCCGGCGCAGCCGGAGGTGCAGGGCTGCTCGGTGACGGTGTAACCGGCCGCCTGGAGCTTGTTCTTGACGTAGGCGACGGAGTCCCGGTAGCCCTGTCCGCTGGACTTGCGGTTGCCGCCGTTGCGGGTCGCGATGTTGTTCAGCTCGGTGAGGTGTGCCTGGACCTTGGCCACGTCGATGTCGGGGGCGGCTTGGGCCAGGGCGCTGCCGGTGGCGGGCCGGGGGGTCTGTGGTGTGGCCGCGGCCGTGGGGGCCGCGGCGAGGACGGCTGCTGCGAGGGTGGCGGCGAGGGATATGCCGGCCACCGAGAGTCTTCGTAACACCATGGCTCCTTGAGGGGGTAGCGCGTTCTGCCGACGGAGGATCTGGTGGGACACCGGGTCGGGGCAGCGTGGTGTCGTCGTCCGGCCGGTTTCCGACGGGTGGGGGCATTGCACGGCAGGAGGACGACGTGTCGAGGACGGCATGTCCATGACCCGGGCGGCCGTACCATCACATCAGGACGGGCCCGGCGTCAACGGATGTTCCTGCGCAGGGCGTTGATTGTCGGAAAATGGCAGGCGCCGCCCGATATCCGGGCACTCGCCGGGGGGTACGGCGGGGTACGGCCCACATCGACGATGCGCGTCGACCCGAGGCGCCTGCCGCGGGCGTCAGGCGTCGAGCACGTCGACACGCACGCCCAGGCGGCGCAGTTCGGCCAGTTCGCCGGGCGGCGTGGCGTGATCGGTGACGACCCGGTCGTAGCGGGCGATGTCGCCGTAGGCATGCGTGGCGGTCTTGCCGAACTTGGTGTGGTCCGCCAGGAGCAGTGAGCGCTGCGCGCAGTCCAGCATGGCTTCCTTGATCTCCGCGTAGTCGCGTACCGGATGGAAGAGCCGGCCCCCGAGGACGGACACGGCCGACATCACCGCGAGGTCGGCGCGGATGCGGCCGAGGGCACGCAGCACGTCGGGGCCGACGCAGGAGCCGAACTCCCCGCGGTAGCGGCCGCCGAGGAGGGTGACGTCGGCGCCCGGGGTCTCGTCGAACAGCCGGGCCACGCCGAGGGAGTTGGTGACCACGGCGACCGCTTCGGTGCGGGCGATCCGGGCCGCGAGCGGGAAGACCGTGGTCGAGTCGTCCAGGACGACGGTGCTGCCCGGGCGGATCTCGTCGGCGACGGCGGCGCAGAGCGCCTCCTTCACGGGGCGGTTCACGGCGATGCGGAAGCGGGTCGCGGTCTCCATGGTGAGGGTCGGGAACGGCGCGGCCCGGCCGCGTTCCTTGCGCAGCAGCCGGCGTTCGGCGAGCTGGTCCAGATCGCGGTGCATGGTCGCGAGGCTGACCCCGAAGTGCCGGGCCAGATCGTCGATGCGTACCTCTCCGTGCGCGACGACATGGGCCAGTACGTCCCGCCGTCGCCGGTCGACCTCGGCCAGCGACGACCGCGTGGAAGCCATCGGGGCCGCCCCTTTTCCGATCGGGCAGCGGCGGCCGCGGCCTACCGCTGCGGGTAGATGACGGCCTTGACGGCGGTCTCGTCGTGGGTGGCGACGGTCAGTGCGCTCTCAGCCTGCGCAAGACCGTAACCGTGCGAGACCAGGGAGTCGAGCCGGACCGCCCCCGACTCCACCAGCGCCGTCGCGGCGGGCCAGGTGTGTGCGTAGCGGAAGGTGCCGGTCAGTTCCAGTTCATAGTTCTGCACCCGGCTCAGGGGCAGCGGGATCTCGTCCCCGCCCATCCCGACGAGGACGACGCGTCCGGCCCGGGCCACGGTGCGGATCGCCTCACCGCTCACCGCGGGAACCCCGGAGCACTCCAGTAGGACGGTGGGTGCGTACTCCGCTTCGCGCAGCGGTGTGCGGGAGACGTCGAGGGCGGTGGCGCCGGTGGCTCGGGCGAGTTCGAGGCGGTGCGGGAGGACGTCGGTGACGAGCACGTCCCGTGCGCCGAAGGCCCGTGCCGTCTGGGCGGCGACCAGTCCGATGGGCCCCGCACCGGTGATCAGGACGCGGTCGCCGGGCGCGACGCGGCCCTTGCGGCAGGCCCAGACCGCCACCGAGAGCGGCTCCAGCAGGGCGGCCTCCTCGTCGGTCAGGGAGTCGGGGACCTCGTGGGCGAAGTCCTGGCGCACGGCGAGGTATTCGCAGAAGGCGCCGTCGACCGGCGGTGTGGCGAGAAAGCGCATGTCGGGGCAGAGGTTGTAGCGGCCCGGACGGCATTCGCCGCAGCTGCCGCAGGGTGTGCCGGGCTCGACGGAGACGCGCCGGCCGATCCGGCGGGCGTCGACTCCCGGGCCGCAGGCGACCACCGTGCCGGCCGCTTCGTGGCCCAGGACGAGCGGTTCCCGTACGACGAAGTCGCCGATCCGTCCGTGCCGGTAGTAGTGCACGTCCGAACCACAGGTGCCGACCGCCTCGACGCGGACCAGTACCTCGCCCGGACCGGGGACGGGAACGGGGCGCTCTTCGATGCTGAGGCGCTCGGGTCCGTGCAGTACGGCGGCACGCATGGTGGCGGGAAGCGTGGAGGTGACGGTCATGGCGGGTCATGGCTCCCTGGTGCCGAGGTGGGGCGGGGACAGCACGCTAACGCGTTCTGCTAGCAGGACACCCTCTATTTTGCACAAAATATGAGAAGAGTTGCCGACGGTTCGCTGCGCGCCGCCACCTCGCCGTACCCCGCCGCGCCGCCTCACCCCCTCCCGTCGGTCGCCGCCCGCCACGGCCGTGCCCGGCGGAAGGCGCCGGAAGACTTCATCATGAGTACGGATGGGCACGTGGAGTGACCTCCCGCTCATGAAAGGGATCCGCATGCACCCTCGCCGCCTCGTCACGGCCGCCGTTCTGACGCTCGCGATCGCCGTTCCCGCGGCCGCTCCCGCTCCGGCACACCCCTCCCCCGCCACCCCGCCGCCGGACGCACCGGGCGCTCCCGTACGGCCCGCCGGCCACACCGAGGTGCCCGTCCGGAGCGGCTCGGCCGTCGTGAGCGTGCCCGTCGTCCTGCTCTCCGCGCTCGCGGCCGACGGTGTGACGATCGCCGAGGTCGGCAGCGAGGGCGAGGCCGACAGCGGAGGCGAGGCCGGGCCGCACGACCCCGCCGGCCACACCGACGGCGGTATGCGGCTGCGCGTCAAGGACGGCGCGGTCACCAACAGCGGTGGCAAGGTCGGCGGCGAACTGCACTTCGTCCATTCCGGTATGGCGCTGACCAACGGCAGAGCCCACAAGACCGTCAAGGTCACCGACCTCGAAGCCGACCTGTCCCAGGGCACCTTCAGGGCCCGCGTCGCCGACGGCGGGCACGCCGCCACCACGATCACCCTGGGCACCTTCACCCGGCCCGACATCCGCTCGTCCCTCGACACCAGGACCGGCGTCCTGCGCCTGAACGCCGCCGTCGCGACCACGGCGGGCACTGCCACCCACCTCAACGCGGCCCTCGGCACCAGCCGCTTCGCCGACCGCGGAGCACTTCTCCAGGCCCGCGTCGTCGCCTCGCTCGACCCGTCCGTGGACCTCGCCACGGCCCTCAACTTGGGCTAGGAGGTCACCTCTCCCGTAGAGCCGGTCAGCGCCCGGGATGGCCGTCAACCTGGGCGGCGAGGTCCTGCGTCCACCACGGCCCGCCGGTGCCGAAGCGGATGCCGACGCCGATGTCCGCCAGGTCGCACTGCAGGATGTTGCGGCGATGGCCGGGGCTGTCCATCCAGGCGTTCATGACGGCGGAGGGCGTCGCCCGGCCGACGGAGATGTTCTCGCCGTACGCGGACCAGGCGTAGCCGGCGCGGGTGATCCGCTCCCCCGGGTCGGAGCCGTCGGGGTTGGTGTGGTCGAAGAAGTGACGGGTGGCCATGTCGTCCGAGTGGCGCTGCGCGGCTCGCTGCAGCACGGCGTTCCACCGTACGGGCGCGCACCCGTGGCCGACACGCTCCGCGTTCACCAGCCGTACGACCTGGCGCACGTACTCGGAGGGGTCCTGCGCCGCCGGATCATCGCCGGCCAAGGCACCAACGGGCGCGTCCCGTACGGGATGGGCAGGGCCGACGCGGGCGGCGTCCGCGGTCCGCGGCGGGGCGTCGGTGGCCGTCGCCACATCGAGGCCCGCGGCACCCAGGACCACGCCGACGGCGGTGGCGATCGCGGCCTTCGCGGAGCGGTGCTCGGGACGGCGCCGGGGCTTCCGGTGCTTTCCGGGCATGCCGAACCTCCAATCTGCCCCTCTGCGCGAAGGGCTGGCACGGAGCGGCCGGGACGGCCTGCCCACGGAGGCCTGGGGCGGTGGGCGGGTCATGCCTTGCCAGGGACGGTGTCGTCCATGCCCCGGCTCGGGAGTCCGCCGGGGCATTACCGGGGCGCGCGGGCGGCCTGTGCCCGCTATACCCGGCCCTCTCGCGCCCCGTTCGCTTCCCCTCCACCCCGTCCCGCATCCGCGCCCGCGCCCGACCGTCGACCGGCGCTCAGAGCGGCGCCGTTGCCCTCTCCTCAGGGAGCAGGGTTTCCAGCCCCGCCGGCAGCGGCCGGGTATGGATCACGCCGAGCCGTTGGGTCGCCCGGGTGAGCGCGACGTACAGGTCGCTGGCCCCGAACTCCTCCGGTGCCGCCACGATCACCGTGTCGAACTCCAGGCCCTTGGCCTGCCTCGGGTCGATCAGCACCACCGGGCTGGTCAGATCCGGCGAGAGGCCGGCGGAGGCGGCCGGGAGGGCGGTGAGCAGCGCCGCATGGTGCGAGCGCGGGGCGATCACCGCGAGGCGGCCGGACGCGCCGCGGGTCTCGCGCCGGACGGCCTCGGCCACCGCGCCGGCCAGGTCGTCGGTGCGGTGCGCCCACGGCGGTCGGCCCGTGGACCGGATCGAGCGCGGTGGCGCGAAGTCCGGGTCGAGGGCCCGGGGAACCCGCGCGGCGAGCTCCATGATCTCGGTCGGCGTACGGTAGTTGACACCGAGTCTGACGTGCTGCCAACGCTCGCCCACGTACGGCGCGAGGATCGTCTCCCAGGTGCCGCAGCCACCCGGTTCCGCGGTCTGTGCCGGGTCGCCGACCAGCGTCATCGAGCGGGTCGGGCAGCGGCGCATCAGCAGCCGCCACGCCATCGCGGACAGCTCCTGCGCTTCGTCCACGATGATGTGGCCGAAGGCCCAGGTGCGGTCGGCGGCGGCGCGTTCGGCGGCGCTGCGGTGGTCGGTCTCCTCCTGTCGGTCGGCGAGGCGTTCGGCGTCGATCAGGTCGTGCGCGGCCAGCACCTCGGAGTCCTCGTCGTCGCGGTCCTCGAACTCCTGGGTGCGGGAGCCGTAGGAGAGTTCGAGCACGCCCTGTGCGTAGGCGATCCGCTCCTGGCGCTCGGCCTCGGCCGCGGCACGGGCCGCCGAGTCGTCCTCGCCGAGGAGTTCGGCGGCCTCGTCCAGCAGGGGGACGTCGGCGGGGGTCCACTCGCCCTCGCCGGCCACGCGGCGGATCGCTCGGGCGTCCGCGTCGGGGAGGTGGACGGGGTCGGCGAGGAAGTCGCCGACCAGCTGCTCCGGCGTGAGCAGGGGCCACAACTCCTCGACGGCGCGGTGCACTTCGCGGCTGACGGCGATGGCCTTGCCGAGCTGGGCGATGTCGTCGGGGCTGAGCAGGTTCGGGCCGCCGTAGGGGTCCGCGCCGATCCGGTCGACCAGCTGGTCGGTGAGCGCGTCGATGACACGGAAGGCGAAGTGGGGGCGCGCGAGGTTGTGCGGCAGCCCGGTCTCGCGCGCCCGGCGTCGTGCCTCGTACGCCATGTCCGCGTCCAGCCGCAGGTCGCCGTCGTCGTGCTCGATCACGATCGCGGGGTCGGGCAGGGACTGCCGGTCGCGTACGAAGCGTGCCAGCGCGTCGGCCATCGCCGCGCCGCCCTTGATTTCGGCCGCCCTGGCGGTGTCGGTGCCGGTCGCGCGCACGCCGGGGAAGAGCTCGCCGAGGGTGGCGAGCAGGACACCGGTCTCGCCGAGCGCGGGCAGCACCTCCTCGATGTAGCCGAGGAACGCCGGGTTGGGCCCGACGATCAGCACGGCGCGACGGGCGAGCAGCTCCCGGTGCGCGTAGAGCAGATATGCCGCGCGGTGCAGCGCGACGACGGTCTTGCCGGTGCCGGGGCCACCCTCCACGACGAGCACGCCGTGGTGCGGGGCGCGGATGATGCGGTCCTGCTCGGCCTGGATGGTCTGCACGATGTCGTGCATCCGTCCGGTGCGCGCCGCGTCCAGCGCGGCGAGCAACACGGCGTCCGCGTCGGTGCCCTCGTGGCCGGTGCGTTCGGCGTCGGTCAGATCCAGGATCTCGTCGTGCAGGTCGGTGACCCGCCGGCCCTCGGTGGTGATGTGCCGTCTGCGGCGCAGTCCCATCGGGGTGTGGCCGGTGGCGAGGTAGAACGGGCGGGCGACCTCGGCCCGCCAGTCGATGACGAGCGGGGTGCGGTCGGCGTCGTCGCGCCGGATACCGATCCGGCCGATGTGGTGGTCGCTGCCGTCGCGGAACACCAACCGGCCGAAGCACAGGCCGTTCTCCCCGGCTTCGAAGGCGGCCAGCAGTCCCGCCTGCTCGGCCACCATGACATCGCGCTCCAGCCGCGCCTGGGCGTTGTTCCCCTCCCTCGGCAGGGTTTCGCGCACCGCCGCCGAGGCGCCGTCCCGCATTTCGGCGAGTCGCCCATGGAGCAGATCGGTGAATTCCTGCTCGCGCCGCAATTCCTCGTTTGACAATTGAACTCCGCTCGGATATAGTTCGGAATGAACATTGGGAATGTGTCTTCGTTTGAGTTTCGGCTGAGTTGAGACACAGAAGCCCTCAATATACGCAGAGGAATACCCCGGCCGTCAATTCGGTCCGGGGCATTTTTGTATTGCGTGGCCCGCGCGGCGGCGCACCGCCCGAGGTGGCGCTCGGCGCGCATCGGGAAGGAAGCCGAGCGTGCCCGCCCTTGTCCGGGCGGGCACGCTCACCTGGTTCAGGCCGTGCTGACCGGCCTTCAGGGTGGGACTCAGAAGGGCCTGGTCGGCAGGTACTTGCCGTCCAGCGTGATCACCGCGCGCTCGCCGCCTTCGGGATCGGCGACCTTCTTCACGTCCAGTTTGAAGTTGATCGCGCTGATGATGCCGTCGCCGAACTGCTCGTGGACCAGCGCCTTGAGGGTGGTGCCGTAGACCTGGAGCATCTCGTAGAAGCGGTAGACGGTCGGGTCGGTCGGGATACCGCCGGGGAGGGAACCGCGGGTCGGGATGGTCTGCAGCAGCAACGCGGCGTCGGCGTCCAGATCCAGGAGTTCGGCCACCGCGTGTGCGGCGGGCTCCGGGAGGGCGTGCTGGCCGAGGACTGCGGCGGTGACGAAGGCGACGGACAGGCCGGCGGCGTCGGCGATCTGCTGCCAGGACAGGTCCTTGTGCAGCTTGGCCTCCACGGCTGCGGCGGCCAGGGCCTGACGGGCGGCGGGGTCGAACTGAGCGTGCATCATGAGGAAGGGTTTCCTTTCGGGTTCGGGCTTGCGGGTTCAGGCCTTCGGGGGGCGCCGTTCGCCGGTGATATGCGGGAACGGCGGGTGCGCGGGCCGGTGGGTCGGCTCAGCCCGCGGGGACGGGCGGGCGGCCGGCGGGGTCGACTTCTTCGACGGTGCCGGTGGGGATGTCGTAGACCCAGCCGCTGAGGGTGAGCGTGTGCTGAGCCAGGGCGCGGGCGACCGACGGATGGGTGGCGAGGTTCGCCAGTTGGGCGCGCACGTTCTCGCGCACGAGGGCGCTCACCTCCCCTTCGGCGGCCGAGGCCGACGCCGAGGCGCGGGCACGGGCCGCGTCGGCGTGGCGCAGCCAGTCCGCGACCGCCGGCGTCGCGGTCAGGTCGTGGCGCTCGGCGAGGGCGGTCATCGCGCCGCAGGAGAAGTGCCCGCACACCACGATGCCGCGTACGCCCAGGACGGCGACGGCGTACTCGATGCCGGCCGCGACCGCGTCCGGGCCGGGCGCGTGGGCGGGGACGAGGTTGCCGGCGGTGCGGATGACGAACAGCTCGCCCGGCTCGCTCTGGGTGATCAGCTCGGGAACCACGCGGGCGTCGGAGCAGCCGATGAACAGCGTCGTCGGCCGGTGGGTGGTCGCCAGGTGCGCGAACAGTTCCGCCTTGGCCGGGTGGACGTCCCGCTGGAATCGCGCGACGCCCTCGGTGAGGTCCTGCACGGATGAATCCCTTCGGTGGCTGTCGGCCCGCTGCGGGCTGACCTCATTCAGCCTGCACGACCTGCACCTATAGCGTCCAAGACGCAATATGCATGACACCTATCGATGGCATCTATGGCTGTCCTATCATGGGCGTATGGCCGCCCTGGAGCTACGTCATCTGCGCTATCTGCTCGCCGTCGCCGAGCACGGCAGTTTCACCCGCGCGGCGGAGGACCTGCATATCTCCCAGCCCACCCTGTCCCAGCAGGTCAAGCAGCTGGAGCGCACGGTGGGCGTGCAGCTGCTGGACCGCACGGGGCGCACCGTGCGGCTCACCGACGCCGGCGAGGTCTACGTCCACCACGCCCAGCGGGCCCTACGGGACCTGGCGGCCGCCGAGCGCGCCGTGCTGGACGTGTCCGACCTGTCCCGTGGCCATCTGCGACTGGCGGCCACGCCGACCTTCACCGCCTACCTCATCGGCCCTCTGGTCGCCGAGCTCCACGCCCGCCACCCCGGGATCACCCTGGACGTCAAGGAGATGACGCAGGACCGCATCGCCTCCCGGCTGCTGGCCGACGAACTCGACCTCGGTATCGCCTTCCACGGCGCCCATCCGCCCGGCATCACCGCGACCCCGCTGTTCACCGAAACCCTCGGTCTGGTCGTCGGCGCCGGCCCGCCCGCCGCCGACCGGGCCGAGCCGCTGTCGCCGCGCGACCTCGGCGAGCGCCAACTCGCGCTGCTCAGTGGCGACTTCGCCACTCGCGGCCATATCGACACCTATTTCGCCGCCCATGGCGTGCGGCCGCGGATCGCCGTCGAGTCGAACTCCATCCAGGCGCTGGCCGAGATCGTCCAGCGCACTTCCCTGGCCACGGTCCTGCCCGACGCCGTCACCCACGACCATCCGCGCCTCTCCCCGCTGCGCCTCTCCCCCGCCCTGCCGGCCCGCACCGTCAGCCTCCTGCGCCGCGAGAACGCCTACCGAAGCGCCGCCGCCCGCGCCTTCACGCGGCTCACCCGGGAACTGGTGCACTCCCGTGGCTACCCACCCGCCTGAGTGGAAGCCACCGGCGGGCATGCGAGGGGCCCGCATCGCCGTCGAGCGAGCACACGCGGGCGGGCCGGTCTGTTGCGACCGGCCCGCCGACGGCTGTCGTCAGGACAGCTTGTAGGAGAGCGTGTAGTGGGCACCGTCCTCTCGGAACTTCATCTCGCCGTCGCCGAGAAGCGGAATCTGCTCGCCGAGCAGGTCGTCGTCGTCGAGCCTGTCGCTCTCGTACATGCGGACCGTCGCGACATCACCCGAGAAAGGGAAGGACTTGTTGATGTGGCGCTTGTCGCCCTTCTCGATGCTGGTCGAGTAGGCCCGCACACCGTTGATGGTGATGTAGATGTCGTCCGCCCCGTTCCAGTCCTCCTGCTCGACGCATTCGAGCGTGTAGAACGTCACGACACTCATGGGTTCCCCCTAAATAGTCGGTGGTGTGCGCCTGCGAACCGATCTTGGCCGTCGGGGATCAACGGTTGCTAAACGGGTCAGACCGACGGGCGATCGGTGTGCCACGTTCCGGGCCCGTTCAACTGCCGGCCACGAGCCTCCCGCAGAGTTCGGAATGAGAGATTCCGAATCTTGGTGACACCGCTGTGGCCGGGTACGCCCGCCACCGCACGGAGGGCCCCATGGCCGGCATTGACATCACCACCGACCGTCGTCGATTCCTCTTCACCTCTGGTGCCGCCGTCGCCGCGACCGGCGCCGCCTTCGCACTCCCCCACATGAGCCGCGGCACCACGGACGCGGGCGCCGTGCCGGCACAGCGCGGCGGCCCCGGCCCGTCGTCGGCACGCCCGCTCTCCGGACGCGCCGCACCGTATGGGACCACGACCCTGGAGACGACCGCCCGGCTCTCCGGCCGTGCCGGCTACCGGCGCATCGCCCCCGGCCCCGGTTGGCCCCTGGTCGTACGGGACGAACTCACCACCGCCAGGGCCGCACGCCGGGACCGGCGCACCGCCCTGGCGTGCTTCGTCCAGCTCACCGATCTCCATGTGGCCGACGTCCAGAGCCCGTTGCGGACCGAGTTCCTGCGCGCCGGGTCCCCGGGATCGTGGCGGGGGCAGGAGGCGCTGAACGTGGCGGGCGCGGTGTCGCTGGTGGAGCAGGTGAACGCGCTGGGCGGCGGCCCCCACACCGGCCGGCCGCCGGCCTTCGTGATGTCCACGGGGGACAACATCGACAACCACTCCATGGTGGAGCTGGAGTGGTTCCTCACCGTGATGAGCGGGGGTCGGATCACCCCCAACACCGGTGACCCGGCGGCGTACGAAGGCGTCCAGAACTCCGGCCTCCCGCTGTACTGGCATCCCGACGACAGCCTGCGCGACCAGGACAAGCGGCGCGGAATGCCGCGGATACCCGGCTTCCTCGACGCCGCGATCCGCCCGGTCACCAGCCCCGGCCTGCACATTCCCTGGTACTCGACGCCCGGCAACCACGACGACCTCCCGGGTGGTTGCCTGACCCCGCAGGACCCACAGCTCGCCGAGTACATCACCGGGGCGCGCAAGCTGTTCTCCGTGCCGGACTCGGACGTGGCCGCGTTCGCCAAGGTTCTGGAGACCGGCGACGACCCCAAGAGCAGCGTGCTCAAGGACATCCTGCGCCGCAACGCCGCCAGGGCGCGGACGGTGACCGCCGACGCCCGCCGGCGCCTGGCCACGCCGCACGACTACCTGCGCGCGCATCTGAACCCGGCCTTCGCCGGAGCGGGGCCGGTCGGGCACGGCTACACCGAGAACCACCTGGACGGCGAGCGGATGTACTACTCCTTCCCCATCGCGGACGGAGTCGTGGGCATCAGCATCGACACCACCTACCGCAGCGGCCACTACGAAGGATCGCTGGGCACCGAGCAACTGCGCTGGCTGGAACGGACGTTGGCGGCACACAGCTCGCGCTATCACGACGCGGACGGCCGGGTGGTGCGCAACCCCGGCGGCGACGACGCGCATATCCTCGTCTTCAGCCACCACCACAGTCCGAGCATGACGCGGCGCCCCGACGCGGCCCGCACGGACGAGACCCGGCACGACGGCGCCGAGGTCATCGCCCTGCTGAACCGCTTTCCGAACGTGGTGGCCTGGATCAACGGGCACAGCCACGTCAACCGCATCACCCCGCACGCGCATGCCACCCCCGCCCGCTCCTTCTGGGAGGTCAACACCGCCTCCCATATCGACTACCCTCAGCACGCCCGGCTCCTCGAACTGGTCGACAACCACGACGGAACGCTGTCGCTGTTCACCACGCTCATCGAGTCGGCCGCGCCGTACCGCACGAACTTCGACGACCTGTCGGCCGTCGGGCTGGCGTCCCTCTACCGGGAGCTGGCCTACAACGCGCCCGGTCTCGCCGCCCGTATGCCGGCACCCGGTGATGTCCACGAAGTGATGGCGGGCACGGCCGGGGACCGCAACACCGAGCTGCTGCTGCGCCGGGCGTGACGAGGGGCCGGAGGCCGGACCCCTACCCCCCTACCTGAGAGCCAGACGGTAAGTGCGCTCCCTGGCGGGACGTGGATCAAGGGGGGTGATCCATAGCTTCGGTACCGGAAGCACCACCGGCTTCCGGTACGGAAGGATCACCGCTCATGGCGTCCCGCCCGCGCGGCCAGCGTCTGCTGCGCACCCTGCTCGCCGCTCTAGTCGCCGCCTCGGTGGCCGTGCCCGTCTCGGGTGCGGCGCGCCCCGCGGCCGTCCCGGCGCCCGCCCCGGCCGACGTCGGCCCGTTGCGCGCCGCCACACCGGGCGCGCTCGCCGCGCGGTACGCCGTCAACCGCGACGGCATCCGCGCGGCGGGGCGGACGGCCGCCGACCACGGCGACCGGAGGCGGGCCGCCGCGCTGCGCGCCATGGCGGCTCCGGCGCGGCAGTTCCTGTCCTTCGACGGCCGCGACGGGGGCCGTACCGCCGAGGTCTTCGGCGATCTGGCGCGGGCCGAGCGGATCGCCGTACTGGTGCCGGGGTCCGACACCAGCCTCGACACCTACGAGCGCTTCCGGGCCGGTGCGCTCGCGCTCCACCACGAACTGGACCGCCGCACGGCCGTCATCGCCTGGCTGGGCTACGCGACGCCGGGCACGCTGAGCACCGAGGTGCTGACCCCCGCGCTCGCGGCGGATGCCGCACCGCAACTCGTGCGATTCGTCGGCGAGTTGAGCAAGGCCCGGCCGGCTGCCCGGGTCTCCGTTCTGTGCCACTCCTATGGTTCGGTCGTCTGTGGGCGGGCCGCTTCGGGGCTCTCCGTGGCGGACATCGTGCTGTACGGAAGCCCCGGCGCCGGCTCCGCCGGAGTCGCCGCGCTGCACACCCGGGCGACGGTCTGGGCCGGCCGCGGCGCCGGCGACTGGATCGCCGATGTGCCGCACGGGCAGATCCATCTGCCGTTCGCCACGCTCGGTCTGGGCGAGGATCCGCTCTCCCCGGCCTTCGGCGCCCGGGTCTTCGCGGCGGGTTCCGGCGGCCACAGCGACTACCTCCGCCCGGGGACCCTGTCGCTGGAGAATCTCGCGCGGATCGCCTCCGGACGCCTCCCGACCGAGGAGCGCCGCCGTGCTGCGTGACCTCGTCCAGCGGATCGACTCCGCGACCCCGGCCGGCCGCGACCGCACCATCGACGCGCTCCGCGCGCTGGCCATCCTCGGTGTGGTGCTCGGGCACTGGCTGGTGACCGCCCTCGTCGTCGACAGCGGCACCGTGCACGGCGCCAGCCCGTTGCGACATCTGCCGCAACTCGCCCCGGTTTCCTGGGTGTTCCAGACCCTGGCGGTCTTCTTCCTGGTGGGCGGGCAGACGGCGGCGCATGGTTACGCCGCAGCCCGGGGCCGGGGCGAGACCTATCGTCGGTGGCTCGGCGCCCGGATGGCACGGCTGTTCCGACCGGTTGCCGCGGTGCTGGTGGTCTGGAGCGTGGTGGCGGCGTTGATGTTGGCCTCGGGGGCCGGTGTGGAGACCGTGCGGACGCTGGCCATGCTGGTGCTGTCCCCGCTCTGGTTCCTGCTGGTCTTCGCCGTGCTGACGGCGGTGACGCCGCTGGTGGCCAGGCTGCACCCGCTGTGGGCGCTCGCCGTCGTGCTGCATGTCGATCTGGTCCGGTTCGGCCTGGGCGGGCCCGCCTGGCTCGGCTGGATCAATGTGCTGGCCGGGTGGCTGGTCCCGTACTGCCTGGGGGTTTCCTGGGCGCGGGGCGGGCTGCGGGAACGCCGGACCGGATGGGCGCTGCTGGCCGGGGGCGCCGCCACCACCGCCGGGCTCGTGCTGTGGGGCGGCTATCCGGCCGCCATGGTCGGGGTGCCGGGCGCCGGGATCTCCAATCTCAACCCGCCCACCCTCGCGGCCGTCTGCTTCGGACTCGCGCAGTGCGGAGCGGCGCTGCTGGTGCGCGATCGGCTGCGCCGGGTGCTGCGCCGTCCTGCGGTGTGGGCCGCGGTGGCGCTGCTGAATCTCTCGGCGATGACGGTGTTCCTGTGGCATCAGACCGCGATGATGGCGGTGACGGCGGTGGGGCTGCTGGCCGGTCGGCCGTTGCCCGGTCTGCACACCGCGCCCGACGGCGTCGGCTGGGTGCTCGCCCGGCTGGGCTGGCTGCCGGTGTTCGCGGGGGCGCTGCTGGTGTGCTGGGCCGCGTTCCGTACGTACGAGCAGGGGCGGCGCGCGAGCCGTGGCGGTAGCCGGGTCGTGCGGGAGCAACGCTCCGTTCCGGTGACGATGGGGCGAGGCTAGAGTGGATCTTGTGAACGAGGGGGCCGGGGACGGCGGGGGACGGCGGCTGCGGGCCGCCGCGGGGACGGCGTTGCGTACGCTGCGCGCGGATCTGTGGACCGCGGCGCGGGATCCGTTGCCGCGCATGCGCTGGCTCGGACGGCTGCCGCATGCCCATGTGGTGCTGTTCGCGGTGCTGATGTTCCTGCTCAACGCCAACGACTACCAGGAGCTGCTCGGCGGGGACCGGCACCAGGACGAGACGTTCCCGACGCGGGTGCTGCTGCTCCTCGTGCTCCAGACGGCGACCGCCGTGCTCGCGTTGACCCGCCCGGTCCTCGCCTGGTGGCTGTCGACGCTCACGCTCTTCCTGACCGCACAGGCCGCGGAGTCCGTCGTCGACCACGACAGTCTGTGGCCCTGGAGCGTCGCGGGGGTCGCACTGCACACCCTCGTGCTGCTGCTCCTCGCGCTGCGGGTCCGCCCCCGCGTCGCGGCCGAGGCGCTGGTGGTCACGCTCCTGGTGGGGATGGTCAACATGGCCCTCGCCTCCCCCGCCGCCCCCGCCCCGGCACCGGGCGGGCACAACGACGACCTCACCCGCGGCGCGGTGAGCTTCGCGACCGCGGTGGTGGTCGGCGCCTCGCTGCGCATCAGCCGGGTGGCCCGTACCCGGCTCGTCGAGCAGGAGGAACTCACCGCCGAGGAACGGGCCCGCCGCACCCTGCTGGAGGAGCGCGGCCGGATCGCCCGCGAACTTCACGACGTGGTCGCCCACCACATGTCGGTGATCTCCATCCAGGCGCAGGTCGCTCCGCATCTGGTCGACAACCCCTCGGACGCGCTGAAGGAGAACCTCACGGGCATACGGGACAACGCCGTCGAGGCGCTGACCGAACTGCGCCGCGTGCTGGGCGTACTGCGCTCGGAGGAGGCGCCGTCGCAGGAGGTGCGGCACGCCCCGCAGCCCACGCTGGACCAGCTGGACGAGCTGCTCGGCAAGGTGCGCTCCGCCGGCGTCGCCGTCACCGCCGAGACCACCGGAGAGCCGCGCCCGCTCGCACCGGGCGTCGAGTTGTCGGCGTTCCGCATCGTGCAGGAGGCGCTGAGCAATGCGATGCGGCACGCGCCGGGCGCGACGGTGCGGGTGACGGTCGGATACCACGCCGACGGGCTCGCGCTCCGGATCGCCAATGCCGCGGCGGACGGCCCCGCCCCGCCCTCCCCCGGCTCCGGGCACGGACTGCTGGGGATGCGCGAACGCACCGCCATGCTCGGCGGTGAACTGGCCGCCGGCCGCACCCCGGACGGCGGCTACGAGGTGACCGCGCTGCTGCCCGACAACGCCCGGCACCCCTCTGCCACTTCCGTCTCCCCTGATTCCCCTGTTGAGGACACCCGATGACGACCATCCGCGTGCTGATCGCCGACGACCAGGTGATGGTCCGCCAGGGCTTCACGGTGCTGCTCAACGCCGAGCCCGGCATCGAGGTCGTCGGTCAGGCCGTGGACGGCCTGGACGCCGTCGCCAAGGTCGATGAACTCGCCCCCGACGTCGTCCTGATGGACGTCCGGATGCCCCGGCTCGGCGGGATCGAGGCGACCCGTCAGATCACCGAACCGGCCGGCGCCACCGTCAAGGTGCTGGTCCTGACCACCTTCGACCTCGACGAGTATGTGTACGAGGCGCTGCGCGCGGGCGCCTCCGGCTTCCTGCTGAAGGACGCCTCGGCCACCGAACTCGCTCAGGCGGTACGGGTGGTGGCCGCCGGTGAAGCGCTGCTCGCCCCGAACATCACCAAGCGGCTGATCGCCGAGTTCTCCCGGGTCACCAGGACCCCGCGCACCCCGCTCAAGGACCGCGTCGGCGATCTGACGGGGCGGGAGACCGAGGTGCTGTCGCTGATCGCACAGGGCCTGTCGAACGGGGAGATAGCCGAGCGGCTGGTGGTGGCGGAGCAGACGGTGAAAAGCCATGTGGGCCGGATCCTGGTCAAGCTGGGGCTGCGCGACCGGACGCAGGCGGCCGTCTTCGCGTACGAGACGGGGGTAGTGCGGCCGTCGGGCTACTGAGCCGGCCGGTCGCACGGCGACAGACGACGGCTGCCCGGCGCGCTTTCACGCACCGGGCAGCCGCCATAAGCTTCGTGCCGGGAAGGCTCCGTCAGGCCCGGGAGGTCATCGCCCGGCGACCGCCGCGGCGAGCGCGAGGATCCGGCGGGCGTCCTCGACGTGCAGATTCTCGATCAGCCGCCCGTCGACGGTGGCGACTCCGCGTCCCTCACGGGTGGCCTCGTCGAATGCGTCGATGATCTTCCGCGCGCGGTCGATCTGGTCGGCGGACGGGGCGAACACCCGGTTGCAGGGCTCGACCTGCGAGGGGTGGATGAGCGTCTTGCCGTCGAATCCGAACTGCCGCCCCTGTACGCATTCGGCCTCGAAGCCCGCGGCGTCCTTCACGTCGTTGTAGACGCCGTCGAGGATCACCTTGCCGGCGTCGCGGGCTCCCAGCAGCGCCAGCGACAGCCCGGTCAGCAGCGGGGCCCGGCCGGGGACGTGCTCGGCGTGCAGCTCCTTGGCCAGGTCGTTGGTGCCCATCACCAGTACGGTGAGCCGCTCGCTGGCGGCGGCCACCGCACGGGCGTCGAGCATCGCGCGGGGGGTTTCGACCATCGCCCAGATGGCGGTGCGGTCGGGGGCGCCGGCCGCTTCGAGCGCGCGCTCGACCTCCCGCACGGTGTCGGCGGAGTCCACCTTGGGCACCACGACCGCGTCCGGGCCGGCCTCGGCGGCGGCCCGCAGGTCGTCGGCGTGCCAGGCGGTGCCCGGCGCGTTGACCCGGATCGTCACCTCGCGGTAGCCGTACTCGCCCGAGGCGGCCGCGGCGGCGACCCGCTTGCGGGCGTCGGCCTTGGCGTCGGGGGCGACGGCGTCCTCCAGGTCGAGGATCAGGGCGTCGGCGGGGATAGACGCCGAAGATTTGGCCTTCTCCAGCGCGCGTTCGTTGGCGCCCGGCATGTAGAGCACGGAGCGGCGCGGCCGCAGGGTCGCGTCGGACATGGGTCTTACTCCTTGTTCTGCAGGGTGTCGGCCGCCGCGTAGGCGTCGCGCAGTTCGGGGTCGCGGGAGGCGAGGGCGTCCGCCAGCTCGGCGACCACCTGGCACTGCTTGTACGTGGCGTCGTCCTGCATCTTGCCGTCGATCATCACCGCGCCGGTGCCGTCGCCCATCGCCTCGATGACCCTGCGGGCCCAGGCGACATCGGCGGGCGCGGGCGAGAAGACCTTCTTGGCGATCGCGATCTGCACCGGGTGCAGGCTCCAGGCGCCGACGCAGCCGAGCAGGAAGGCGTTGCGGAACTGGTCCTCGCAGGCGGTGGTGTCCTTGATGTCGCCGAACGGCCCGTAGTACGGGAGGATGCCGTGCGCCGCGCAGGCGTCCACCATCCGCGCGAGGGTGTAGTGCCACAGGTCCTGCTGGAAGGTGGCTCGCGGCGCGGCGTCGTCCTGGCCGTGCGGGTCCTCCCGGACCAGGTATCCGGGGTGTCCGCCACCGACCCGGGTGGTCTTCATCCGGCGGCTGGCGGCCAGGTCGGCGGGGCCGAGCGAGATGCCCTGCATCCGGGGGCTGGCCCCGGCGATCTCCTCCACGTTGGCGACGCCGGTGGCGGTCTCCAGGATGGCGTGCACCAGGATCGGCCGCTGGATCTGCGCCTTCGCCTCCAGCTGTGCGAGCAGCCGGTCGACGTAGTGGATGTCCTCGGCGCCCTCGACCTTCGGCACCATGATCACGTCCAGCTTGTCACCGATCTCGGTGACCAGCGTCAGCAGGTCGTCCAGCGCCCACGGCGAGTCCAGGCTGTTGATCCGGGTCCACAGCTGCGTCTCGCCGAACTCCGTTTTCTTGGCGATCTCCACCAGGCCCGACCTGGCCGCCTCTTTGCGGTCGGCTGCGACGGCGTCCTCCAGATTGCCGAGCAGTACGTCCACGGTGGGGGCGATGGCCGGCACCTTGGCCGCCATCTTCTCGTTGCCCGGGTCGAAGAAGTGGATCATCCGGGACGGCCGGAAAGGTACTTCACGCACGGGTGTCGGCGCGCCGACGGCCAGCGGGCGGAAGAAGTCCTTCGGAGAGCGCATGCAGTCTCCCTGGTCGGATCGAGGGGTGCGGGGCCACCGCCGGGTGTCCGGCGGCGCCATCCGGCCTCACTTTAGGCCCGCGGGGCGGTGACGCTACTGATCAGTATGTGTGCTGTTGGTCACCGAGTGGCTCAGGTGAGCGCAGTCGAACGGCCCAGGTGAGCGCACGGTCGGAGCTCGCCGGCTTGCCGATGCACCGGGGTGCGACACACGTACGATGCCGATCAGCGGTGTCATGAACAAGGACCCTACGGTTCGGAACGCCGTTCAGCAATACCGAACAAGGAGTGTTCATGGTCCAGGCGGTGCACAGGGCGTTCCACGTTCTCCGGGAACTCGCCACGGCGACACCGCGCTTGGGCGTGACGGAACTGGCCGACCGCGTCGGGGTGGCGAAGCCCACCGTCCACGCCCTCCTGCGCACCCTGGAGGCGGAGGGGATGGTCGTCCAGGACCGCGAGACGGGCAAGTACCGGCTGGGCCCCGGCCTGGTGACGCTGGGCAACGCCTACCTGGACTCGCACGAGCTGCGCACCCGCGCGGTGACCTGGGCCGACCTGCTCGCCACACAGGTCGGATCGGCCGTGTGGGTAGGCCTTTTGACGGGGCGTGAGGTCCTGGTCGTCCATCACGCCTTCCGGCCCGGCGGGTCGGTGCAGGTTCTGGAGACCGGAGCCACCCTGCCCTGGAACGCCTGCGCCCTGGGCAAGGCCATCGCGGCGTTCCTGCCCGCCGAGCGGCGCACGGGGCTGCTGGCGGGCGAGCTGCCCCGGGTCACCGGCGCCAGCATCGACGCCCCTGACCTGCTGACGGCCCAGCTGGACCGGGTGCGGGAGACCGGACACGCGGTGGACGAGCAGGAGTTGACGCTCGGCGACGCCGGCATCGCGGCGCCCGTGTTCGACCGTACCGGCGATGTCGCCGGCGCCATCGGACTGGTCGGCCCCGTCGAGCATCTGCTGACCGACACGGCACGTCAGGAGTGCGCGATCGCGGTCCGGCAGGTCGCCCGCAGCCTGTCGCGGGACCTGGGCGCACCGCGCAACGCGGGGCTGCGCGCCTCCGACTGACACCCCTTCCGCAGACCCTCGGGGTTCATCGGCGGTTCATCAACTCGCCGCCCCGGAGGGGCGGTTCACACCCGAATCCGCTACCCGTACGACCACTGCGCCGGAATCCCTTGACGGGGCCGGGGTCGCTGCGTTTTGCTTCTAAGGCATTCGGCAATGCCGAACAGCTTTCGGAAATGCGTCGGCTATCCGGCTCGCTGCGCAACGCTGCGGCACGGGGGATAGAAGGAGCGCCTGCCATGCCGGACCCTGCCAAAAAGTTCGACAACCTACCGCGCCATGACGGCGCACCCGCCGGAAATCCGGTGGATGTCCCGTTCGCTCTCGACTGGATGCACCGCACCACCGCGGCCATGATCCGGCAGCAGGAGCTCCTCACCAGGCTCGACGCGGCCATCGGGGACGGGGATCACGGGGCCAACATGGCCCGTGGCTTCACCGCGGTGGACGCCGCGCTCGACGGGGCCCCGCCGGCCGCGGCCTCGCTCGGCGCGCTGCTGGTGACCGCCGGGAACGCCCTGGTCGCGGTGGTCGGGGGCGCCTCCGGTCCGCTCTACGGCGGGGCGTTCCGAGCCCTCGGCGCGGCCCTCGGCACCTCGCCGGAGGTCGAGGCGGGCCGTTTCGCGGCGGGGCTCGCCGCGGCCCTCGACAGGATGCAGCAGCTGGGTGCCGCCGTACCCGGCGACAAGACCATGGTCGACGCGTTCTCCCCCGCGGTCGGCGCGTTCCGCGACGCTGCGGACTCCGGCGCCGACTTCCCCTCCTGCGCCGAAGCCGCGGCCCGGGCGGCCGAGGCCGGTATGCGGGCCACCGTTCCGCTCCAGGCCAGAAAGGGCCGGGCGGCCTACCTGGGGCTGCGCAGCATCGGCCACCAGGATCCCGGTGCCACCTCGACCGCCACCGTCTTCCACGCCCTCGCCGAGGCGGCGGGGGCGACTCCCCCTTCGCCCTGACGCCATAGCGACCTTCCCCCCGCAGCCATGCGCCGCGGGTCGGTCCGGCGTGCCCGTACACCCTCCCGAACGAGAGATTGGATCACTGTGACCGCGCATTCCATCGACCATGTGGAGTTCTTCGTAGGGGACGTCAATCAGGCATCCCACTACTACTGCGCGACCTACGGCTTCCAGGTGGTGGCCGAGGCGGGCCCGCTCACCGGGCTCGCCGGCGCCCGCTCGCTGGTGCTGGCGCACGGCGGGGTCCGCCTGGTGCTGACCTCCGCCCTGCACGCCGACCACGCCGCCTCGCACTTCGTACGCCGGCACGGCGACGGTGTACGCGATGTGGCCCTGCGGTCCACCGACGCGGTCGGCGACTTCGAGCGGGCGGTGGCCGCGGGAGCGGACGCCGTCGCGACGCCGGAGACGTTCGAGGACGGCGGGGGGCGGGTGGTCCGGGCCACCGTCGCCGCCACCAACGACCTGGTCCACACCTTCGTCGAGCGTGACGATCCGTCAGGGGACTTCCTGCCCGGGCGCTATCTGCCGGTCATCGACGAGGTCGCGCCGGACCCCGGGCTGCTGCGCTCGGTCGACCATCTGGCCCTGTGCCTGCGTCCCGGGTCGCTGGACGCCATGGTCGACTTCTACCGGCGGGCGCTGGGGCTGCAGCACACCTACGACGAGTACATCGTCGTCGGCGGCCAGGCGATGGCGTCGAAGGTCGTCCAGGACGAGACCAGGGGTATCACCTTCACCATGGTGGAGCCCGACCCCGTCGGCGACCGCGGGCAGCTCCACGACTTCCTCGACGGCTTCGACGGGCCGGGCGTGCAGCATGTGGCGTACGGCACGGACGAGATCGTCCGGGCGGCGCGTGAACTGCGCGGCTCCGGAGTGCAGTTGCTCTCGGCGCCGGCCGGCTACTACGCCACGCTGGCCGAGCGCGGCATCGAGGTGGACATCGACCCGGCGGTGCTGGAGGAGCTGGGCCTGCTGGCCGACCGCGACGAATGGGGCCAGCTGGTGCAGGTGTTCACCCGCTCCCCCTACGCCCGCCGGACGGTGTTCTTCGAGCTGATCCAGCGGCTTCAGGCCCGCACCTTCGGCAGCGGCAACATCAAGGCCCTCTACGAGGCCAAGGAGCGCGAGCGGGCCGCCGATCCACAGGCCGCCGTCCCGGTCGGCGCCGCGCGGACCGGCGCATGAACGCGCCGACCGACCGGGCCGCGCCCGCGCACCCCGCCGACGGCCCGGAGCAGGAGCCGCTGTCCCCACGCGACTACGCGACGGCGGCCCGGGCCGAGCTGGACCCGGCGGTGTGGGACTACATCGCAGGCGGCAGCGGCGACGAGGTGACGCTGCGCGGCGAGCGCGCGGCCTACGACCGATACCGGCTGCGCCCCCGCACCCTGGTAGATGTCTCGTACTGCGAACTCGGCACCACGCTGCTCGGCCGTCCGGTGGCCCTGCCCATCGGCATCGCGCCCATGGCGTACCACCGCCTGGTCGACGCGGAGGGCGAGACCGCCACCGTCCGCGCGGCCGGTGCGCTGGACGCCCTCACGATCACCAGCACCTTCGCCAGCAGGACGCTGGAGGAGACCGCCCGGGCCGCGTCCGGTCCGCTGTGGCTGCAGCTCTACGTGCTGCGCGAGCGGAAGGTGACCGAGTCGCTGGTCCGACGGGCGGAGGCGGCGGGCTACCGCGCCCTGGTCATCACCGTCGACGCCCCGCGGATGGCACGCCGGGAGCGCGATCTGCGCAACGGCTTCCACCTTCCGTCCCACATCCGGCCGGCCAACCTCGACGACGAGCACACCGGCGGTCTGCACACCGGCCGCGCCGGCGGCTCGACGCTGGCCGCGCACGCCGACCGACACCACGACGCCGCGTTCACCTGGCAGGACCTGGCCTGGCTGCGCTCGCTGACCGGCCTGCCCCTGGTCCTCAAGGGCGTGCTCACCGCGCAGGACGCCCGGCAGGCGGCCGACCTCGGAGTCGAGGGCCTGATCGTGTCCACGCACGGCGGACGCCAACTCGACGGCGCCATCGCCGCGTTGGACGCCCTGCCCGAGGTGGTCGCGGCCGTCCCGGACGCCTGTGAGGTGCTCGTCGACGGCGGCGTCCGCCGCGGTACGGACGTGCTCAAGGCGCTGGCGCTCGGGGCCCGCGCGGTGCTGGTGGGCCGCCCGGTCCTGTGGGGCCTCGCGGTCGGCGGTGCCGCCGGCGCCGAACGCGTCCTGACCACGCTGCGCGACGAACTGGCCGAGGCGATGGCGCTGACCGGCCGCCCCCGCATCGACACGATCGGCCCGGACCTCCTCCACCGCTCCCCCGACCCCGCGTACCCCCTCACCCCCGACGACAGGGACATGGCATGACGCACGCACCGTACCCGCTGACCGCCGCCGAGCAGGCGCTGCTGCCCACCGACGAGGAGGTGGAGTTCTACCAGGAGCACGGCTGGTATCTGTCGAAGAAGCTGCTCACCGACGAGGAGGTCGACCTGCTGAACTCCGCCGCCGACCGCTTCTACGCCGGCCACCGGGACCGTACTCTGCCCGCCCGGCCGCCGCGGCTGGCCTACTGGGAGCCCGAGCAGGGCGATGTGCACCGGCACAACGACTACGTCTTCTACGAGGACGACGCCATCCGCAGCGTCCTGGCCAAGCCCGTCATCGCGGCGGTCGCGGCCCGGATCGCGCAGAGCAGCCAGATACGACTGTGGAACAGCACCCTCATCCACAAGCCGCCGCGGGCGGACGACGCCCGCAACATCGTGCCCTGGCACTTCGACCGGCACTACTGGCAGACCTGCTCCTCCGACGAGATGCTCACCGCGTTCATCCCCTTCCACGACTGCGACGAGGAGATGGGGACGATCACGATGATCGACGGCAGTCACCGCTGGAAGGAGATCGGCGGCGACGACTCCACCAGCCGGCACTTCGCCGAGCGGGACCGCTCGGAGCTGGAGCAGATGCTCTCCGAGAATGCCGCATACAACCAGGCGGAAGTGCGCAAGGTTCCGGTCGACATCCCCAAGGGCCACATCAGCTTCCATCACTGCCGCACCTACCACGGCAGCGGTTACAACGTCAGCGACCGCCCCCGCCGCGCCATCTCGCTGCATCTGCAGGACCGGACCAACCGGTGGCGGCGATTCGGGCTGTCCTCCGGCGAGCGCGTCGTCTACAACAACGATGTGCTGGTCCGCGCGGACGCACACGGCAACCCCGACTACACCGACCCGGAATTCTGCCCCGTCCTCTGGGAGGACCCCCGGTGACCGACGCCTCCCCCACCACCGTGCTGTCGGCCGAGCGGCTGCACGGCTCGCTCGGCGACCCGCTGATGGAGGTGATGAACTTCCTCAACGAGGTCACCTCCCGCTACCCGGACGCGATCTCCTTCGGCCCCGGCCGCCCGTACGAAGGGCTCTTCGAGGTCGACCGGATCGGCGACTACCTGGATGCCTACCGGCGGTACCTCGCCGAGGAGGCGGGCCACACCCCGGACGAGATCCGCACACTGCTCTTCCAGTACGGGCGCACCAACGGCCAGATCCACGAACTGGTGGCCCGCGCCCTGCGCAACGACGAGGGCATCGAGGCGGATCCGCGGTCCCTTGTGGTGACCGTGGGCTGCCAGGAGGGCATGTTCCTGGTCCTGCGGGCGCTGTTCGCCGACCCCGCGGACGTGCTTCTGGTCTCCTCCCCCTGCTACGTCGGCATCACGGGAGCGGCCCGGCTGCTGGACATCGAGACCGTGCACGTCCCCGAGGGCGAGCGGGGCGCCGACCCGGACGCGCTGCGCGAGACGGTCGCCGCGCTGCGGGCGGCCGGCAAGCGCCCCCGCGCGTTCTACGTGGTGCCGGACTTCTCCAACCCCACCGGCAGCTGTCTGCCCACTGCCGACCGCCGTCGGCTGCTGGAGGTGGCCGAGGAAGCGGATCTGCTGCTCCTGGAGGACAACCCGTACGGCTTCTTCACCCGCACCGGCACCGGACTGCCCACGCTCAAGGCGCTGGACACCCGACGGCGGGTGATCTACCTGGGCTCCTTCGCCAAGACCTGCTTCCCCGGTGCCCGGGTCGGCTATGTGATCGCCGACCAGCACGTTCAGGCGGCGGACGGCGGACGCACCCTTCTCGCGGACGAACTGTCCAAGATCAAGGGCATGGTGACGGTGAACACCCCGGCGCTCAGCCAGGCGGTCATCGGGGGCATGCTGCTCACCCATGACTTCCGGCTGCGGGAGGCCAACAAGCCGGCCGCCGACTTCTACCAGGAGAACCTGGCGGTCCTGCTCGACCGCCTCGACACACTGCTGCCACGCGAGCGGCGGGAGGCCGCGGGAATCAGCTGGAACGTGCCCGAGGGCGGGTTCTTCCTCACCCTGGCCCTCCCGGTCGCGGCGGACAATGATCTCCTGGAGGCGTCCGCCCGCGAACACGGAGTGATCTGGACCCCCATGAACTACTTCTATCCGCCCGGAGACGGCGGACGTCACCAAATACGGCTCTCCTTGAGCTATCTGACGCCGGCGCAGATCGCCGAGGGCGCCCGCCGGCTGGTGGAGCTGCTCGAACGGAGCTGCCTGTGAACGCCGTTCTGTATGTCGTGACGGTGCTGATCTGGGGCTCTACCTGGCTGGCGATCAAGGGCCAGCTGGGCGAGGTGCACCCCACGGCGTCGATCGCGTACCGGTTCGCGCTGGCCGCCGTGATCCTGCTGGCGTGGGCCCGTGTGCGCGGGCTGCCGCTGCGCTACCCCCTGCGGGTGCACGGCCAGTTCGTCCTGATGGGCGGGCTGATGTTCTCCTCCAACTTCGTCTGCTTCTACTTCGCCGAGCAGCATCTGACCACCGGCCTCGTCTCGATCGTCTTCGCGATGTCGCTGCTGGTGAACATGGTCTTCGCCCGCCTGTTCTTCCGGCGCACGATCACCGCGAAGATGCTGGTCGGCGGGGGCGTCGGGCTGCTGGGGATCGTCACCGTGTTCTGGCCGGAGTTCCAGAACTTCGGGCTCTCCTCCGGGTCGGGGCAGGGCATCGTGCTCTCGGCCATCGGCACCCTGGTCTTCTGCCTGGGCAATGTGGTGTCCGGCAAGACCCAGGCCGCGGGGGTCCCGGTGATCCAGGGCACGGGCTACGCCATGGCCTACGGAGCGCTGCTGATGGCGCCGTTCGCCGCGGTCTTCGGCCACGGGGCGCTGTTCCAGCCGACGCTGAAGTACACCGGATCGCTTGTCTACCTCGCCGTCTTCGGCTCGGTCGTCGGCTTCGGCGCGTATCTCACCCTGCTCGGCAGGATCGGGGGCGAGCGCGCCGCCTATGCGATGGTGCTCTTCCCGATCGTGGCGCTGCTGCTCTCCACGGTGTTCGAGGCGTTCCGGTGGACGGCGCGGGACCTGGCGGGGGTCGCACTGATCCTGATCGGCAACGCCGTGATGCTGGCCGACCCCGCGCTGCTGCGGCGGCTGGCCCGCCGGCCGGTCGCCGCGGAACCGGAGCCGGAGTCGGCGGTCCAGGCGTCGGCCGACCGGTAGCCCCCTTCCGAGCCCGTGCGGACTCGCACCGGCCGGGCCCGCACGGGTCCGCCACCCACCCCTGATGGCCGAGGAGCCCTTCCTTGCATACCGCTGCAGTCGTCGGCACCGGTCTCATCGGTACCTCGATCGCCCTGGCCCTGACCGGCCGGGGAGTGACCGCCCATCTGATCGACCACGACCCCGACAGCGTGCGCATCGCCGCCGCACGCGGAGCGGGCACCCCCGAGCCGCCGGCGGCGCCGGTGGACATCGCCGTCATCGCCGTCCCGCCGTCGCTGATCGCCCGGACCATCGCGGACCAGCAAAAAGCCGAGCTGGCCCGGGTGTACACGGACGTGGCGAGCGTGAAGTCCCTGGTGCACGCCGAATGTCTGGCCCTCGGTTGCGACACCACCACCCTGGTGGGCGGGCACCCGCTGGCCGGCCGGGAGCGCTCGGGCCCGCTCGCGGCCCGCGCCGATCTCTTCCAGGACCACCACTGGGTGCTCACCCCCACCCCGGAGACCGGCGAGCATGCGCTCAACCGCGCCTTGGAACTCGTCTCGCTGTGCAACGCGGTGCCGGTGCTGCTGGATCCGCCCGACCACGACCGTGCCGTGGCACTGGTCTCCCATCTGCCGCACCTGATGGCGAGCCTCACCGCCGCCCGCCTCCTGGACGGCGAGGACTACGCGGTGCGGCTGGCCGGCCGCGGCATGCGGGACGTGACCCGGGTCGCGGCCGGCGACGCCGCCCTGTGGGCGGACATCCTCGCCGCCAACGCCGCCGCGCTCGCCCCGCTGCTCGCCCGGCTCAGCACGGACCTGGAGACCGCGGCCGACGCCCTGGCCCGCCTGGCCGGCGACGACCCGGAACCGCAGCACGACGCGCTGGCCGACCTGTCCGACGTGCTGCGGCGCGGCATCGGGGGCCGGGCCCGGATCGCGCCCTCGTACGGCGGCGCCGCGGCGCGTCCCCCCACCGTGCTGTCGGTCGCCGTCGGCGGCCGGCACCAGGAACTCCGGCGGCTGCTCGACGACGTGGGCGAGGCCCGGCTCGACCTGGAGGACATGGTCCTTCCGGACGCACCGGCGTCGCCGGACGGCTCGGTCGGGCTCGTGGTGGCCCCGGACGTCGCCCACCCGCTCACCGAAGCACTCAGAAGCCGGGGCTGGGCGGTCCGTTAGTGTCCCTCCCCGTACACCCGTCTGTGTCCACCAGTTGGAAGGAGAACGAGAGAATGCCGCACATCCTCGTCGACTACGACGAAGCACTGCAGGAGTCCTTCGATCGCCGTGGCTTCGCCCGCGAACTGCACAAGCTGGCCGCCGAGACGGTCGACGGCATCACCGTCGAGAGCTGCAAGACCCGTTTCCGCCGCGTCGACGAGGCCGTCATCGCGCACGACGAGCCCGGACACGCGCTGATCCACGTGGAGTTCGCGATCCTGCCCGGGCGCGGCACACCGACCAAGTCGGCGCTGAGCCGGGCGGTCCTGGACCTGGTGCGGCGCCACACCGCTTCGGCGACCGCCGTGGCGGTCCATGCCTCCGTGGACATCCGCGACCTGAGCGAGGCGTACGCCATGCATGTGGCGCCGGTGAGGGACCGTTGACGCTCCTCGTCTCCTCCGAGGCCGCCGTCAGCGGGCCTCAGCGGCCGTAGCGGTTCAGCAGCCCGAACACCGCGCAGACCAGCACCGCCAGCCCCGCGCCCGCCCCGAGGAGCGCCGGCACCCCGAGCCCTGCGGAGAACAGCGCGGCGAGGGCGTACGGGGTGAACATGCCGGTGTAGGCCAGCGTCCAGAACAGGGAGGTCAGACGGGCCAGGTGTGCCCTCGGGGCGAGGGCGGCGACCTCGGTGAGGCCGAAGCTCAGGGTCAGCCCGTAGCCGGCGCCGAGGATCGCGGCCGCGGCGAGCGCGAGCCACGGCTGCTCGGCGGCCGCGGCGGGTGCGGCGCAGGTGAGCCCGGCCGCGATGACCAGGAGCCCGGCGACACCGTTGGCCAGCCGGTGCCGGGTGGCGAGGTGGCGGGCCAGTGGCTGGACGACCAGCCCGGCTCCGGGGACGACGGCGGTGGCGACGCCGGCGTAGACGGTCTGCCACCCCGCCATTCCGCCGTCGACCAGGCCGGGCAGGGTCACAAAGCCGATCGTCGGGGCCGCGAACACCCAGGGGGCGACCGGCAGTACCGACCGCCAGAACCGCGCCCGTGCGAAGGTCTCCGGTGCGGCGGGGGCGGCCCCTTCGGTCGGCCGGGTCCGCGCCGGCCGGGACTCCGGTGCGCCGTACGCGGCCGCGCCCGCCCCGATGGCCAGGACGAGGTGCGGCAGATACGCGGTGAGCATCGGGTACGGCGCCCACTGGGCGATCAATGAGGCGATCAGCCCTCCCGAGGCGAAGCCCGCGGAGACGAACATCCCGGACCGCTTGGCGGCCGTGCCCGGCGAGGTGGTCGGGTCGTACGGCGGTGAGGACAGCTCCTTGACCCATGCGCTGCCGGCGGCCAGCAGGGCGCCCGCGCCGAGGCCGGTCAGGAAGCGGCCCGGCAGCAGGCACCAGGTGGCGGCCGAGCCCGCCATGAGCAGGCAGGTCGACAGCAGGTTGACGACCAGGGCGAGGAGCGCGACGGGGCGGCGGCCGCATCGGTCGGCCAGTGGGCCGCCGGTCAGCAGCCCGGGGATCAGTCCGATGACGTACACCGCGAACAGGCCGGTCACCGCGGACTCCGACAGGCCCATCTCGGTGCGGTAGGCGCCCAGCAGGGCGGAGAACTGGTTGGCGCTCCATCCGGAGGCCAGCATCATCAGGGCGACGCGTCGCCCGTAGCGGCGCGGCGGTGGCGCGGGTGCGGGATCGGTGGTGCGGTCGCCGGCGAACGGCTCGGGCCTTGCCGATGGCTTGATCGTGCTGCTCATGGCGCTCAGTCTCCGCGCCGCCGGTCCGCCGGCGCGGCCCGCGTTCACGATTCGTGAATGCCCGTTCGAACCGCCCACCTGTGCCTTTAGGGTGGTTGACATGGACCTTCGCTTGCTGTCGTCCTTCCTGGCGGTGGTCGAGGAAGGACATTTCAAACGGGCGGCCGCGCGGCTGTTCCTCTCCCCTCCCGCGGTCACCCAGCATGTGCGCCAGCTCGAAGCCGAGCTCGGCACCCGGCTGCTGCACCGCAACCCGGTCTCCCCCACCCGGGCCGGAGCGCGGCTGGCCGGGCACGCACGTACCCTGCTGGCCGCCGCGAACGCCGCGCTGGACGACATCGCCGACGTCATACGCGAGCCCCTGGACGAGGTCACCCGCCCGCTGCGGATCGGCATCATGGGCCATGGTTCGGCGGAGTTGACACCGGCCGCGATCAACGCCTTCCGGCGGGCCCGCCCCGGCGTCCCCGTCGAGCTGCGGCAGCTGAACTTCACCGAGCACGTCACCGCGCTGACCGAGGACCGGGTGGATATCGCGTTCGTGCGGCCGGCACCGGACGACGAGCGGGTCGTCGCGGACGTGCTCACCACGGAGCAGCGCATCGTCGCGGTGCCGGAGGCGTCGGTGATCGCGGACGCCCGCGAGGAGGGGGTGCGCCTGGCGGGCATCATCGACCTGCCGTTCGTCCGGGTGCCGGGTCACACGCCGGCCCCGTTCACGGACTACCTGTACTTCGATCATGAGGCGCAGCGCCGCAGCCCGGACTGTGCGCTGACGCCCCACGAGGTGCTGACCGGCGTGATCACCGGCCGCGCGGCAGGCTCGGGGCTGAAGTCCTTCGCCCGCTACTACGCGTGGCCGGGGGCGGCGTTCGTTCCGGTGCTGGACGCCCCCTGGGAGAGCAGCTACCTCGCCGTACGGGCGGACGACGCGAATCCGGAGGTGAAGATCTTCCGGGCCCTGACCATGGCGCTGGCACCGGAGCTGAGGCCCCGCATCGAGCGGTGAGCGCGCGCCGTCAGGCATTCCGGGTGGGCCGCAGGGCCCGTCCGGGGGCGGTGCCGAGGTATCCGTAGGCGGAGAAGGCGCTGGCGACGAAGGCCTCCTCCGGGCGGGCGAGTTCGGTGGCGGCCTCCTGTTTGCAGGCGGTCTGCGGCTCGGTGGCACTCTGGCCGAAGCGGCAGGCGACGGCGATGAGCTTGATGGTGATGAAGTCGGCGATCTGGGCGCCGAATTGGATGGGCCGGCCGTTGATGGTGATGTCGCCGACGGTGAAGTTCTTGTCGGCGGGGACCTCGTAGACGGCGCGTACGCGGTGGTCGGCCTCGCCGCGTTCGTAGGTCCAGTAGCTCTGCGGGTCGGAGCCGTCGGGGGTGGCCCAGCCCTCGGTGGACAGGCCGTCGAAGTAGAGGCCTACGGGGTCGGCGAGGCTGATGGACGCCTTCTGACGGGCGAGGGCGTTGACCGACGCGCCGATGTGGGGGTCGCTGTTGCGCTCGGCCTGGCCGTAGGCGCTGCACTTGATGAGCTCCTGCTCGGCGGTCAGCTCCGTTCCGTCGATGACCCGGCGGATGGTGCCCGCGGCGGCCAGTTCGATCTCGGCGGCGAGGGTGTTGTTCTTCTGGATGAGGTGCATCGCACCGTTCGTCGTGGTGCTGTTCCACTTGTTGGCCCGGTCGTACGCGCCGTTGACGAAGAGGTCGCTCTCCTGCACGTCGGGGCTGATGTGCCGGCGGTAGAGGCTCAGGACGGTCTCCGGGCTGGTCTTCGCGAGGACGTCCCAGTACTCGGGGCTCTCGCAGGTGAAGGCCGCCTTGGTGATCTTGCCGTCGCGGCGGGTGACGCTCCACTCGCAGTACTCGTCCTGGGCCTTGCGGCTGGCCTCGGCCTTCTTCCAGCGCTGCGCGTCGGATGGGGAGCTGATCTTGAGGATCCGGGGGAAGGCCGTCCAGCTGACGGTGGCGGTCCGGGCGTCGGCGGCGGTGTCGGTCTTGGTGAGGTTGTAGAACTGCGACCGCGGGGCGTCGTGGAGCACCTCGCCGGGGTCGGGGCCCTGGATGGCGGCGTCGATGTTGTCGGAGACGAAGACGTCCCACGCCTTGCGGCCGAATTCGCCGAGGTCGGTCAGTCCCCCGGGCGGTCCGTAGCTGCTGATGGTGGTCATGGTGGTGGTGCTCCTCGGATCTGTGCGGCCGCGGTGGCGGCGTCCTCAGGGCTGGTCGGTCACGGTGGCGTCCTCGCGCATCCGCAGCGGCGGGGCGGTGGCGGGGATGTCGGTGGTGGGCAGGGTCAGCTCGAATTCGTGGAGCTTCAGGGCCTTGAACTGCCTGCGGCGTGACTCGGCCAGCAGGACGTAGTCGTCGAAGCCTTCTCGTGTGGTGATCCGTTGCCGGACCTTCGCCAGATAGTCGGTGATCCGGCGGGAGAAGTCCTCGCGCCAAGTGGCGTCCGGGAGGCTCCAGTTAGCCGCGAACTGGGCTTCGGGGCTGTAGGTGGTCAGCTGGCCGGCGGCCGCCAGGATGCGCTCGGCGATCCGGTCGCCGAGTCCTTCGGCGGCGGTGGCCTCGGTGGGCACGTACCGCATCAGCCGGGCGCGGTGGGCGCTGAAGACGGGGTTGGGGAAGTCGACCATCAGCGCGCAGGCGGCGAACTTCGCTGAGATCAGCCCGTGTTCGCACATGGCCCGTACGACGCTGTTGTCCTCCAGGGCGGCTTCGGGCACCACGAAGGCGAAGAAGGTGTCTCCGGGCCGGCTGAAGCCGCTGGCCTTCTCCTCCAGCCGGAAGCCGAAGGTGTCGAGGCTGTCGGCGTAGAGGGTGGCGGTGGTGGCCGGGACGGTGGCGTCCACCTCGATCCCGAGATCGTCGAGCAGCGCGTCGTTGTTCAGCCAGAAGCCCATCGGCAGCGGCAGCGGATCGTCGCCGTCCCGGCCGACTGCCGCGCTCTGGGCGGCGGTGCTGGTGAGGTTGACGGCCGTCGTGGTGAACAGCTGACGCAGGAGGTGGTCCGGGTTCTCCACGGTGGCGCCGGCGGTGACCGCGCGCAGCCGGGCCCGGCTCCAGCGGTCGATCTGGGCCCGGACCGTCGATTCCAGGTTCTCCGCGCCGATCACCCGCTGGTACAGGGGGTTCTCCCGCAGGGGGTCGTCCGCGTCGAGTCGGATGGCGGCGGACTGGGACTGCCAGTTGATCCAGGGTTGCTTCAGTTCCTTCATCACGACGCTGCCGTTGACGTGGCTGTCGAAGCAGCCGCTGCCGCGGGAGGCGGCGGCCAGCGCGTCCCAGGAGTTGCCGGTCCACACCCAGGCGGGGGTGATCCGCATGTAGTAGTTGAAGACCTGGTTCGCCTCGTCCCAGGCGGCGACCTGGAGGAACGTGGTCCTGGGGTCGCTGTTGGCGCCGGTGCTGATCAGCAGGTCGGCCTCGTTGCCCCGTACGGCGTAGGTGAGGGCGAAGCGGATGTCCCGTCGCAGGTGCGGCGCGTCGGTGGGCGGGATCGTGCCCGACTCGCTCACCAGATAGACCTTGGGCTGATCCGCGACGCGGGGAAGTCCGTCCAGGATTTCCTCCACGGCCATGGGGAAGCTGTTCCGCTGGAAGAACACGGTGGCCATAGGATCCCCCAGGGCGGCGAGTTCCTTCTCGCTCACTTCCCTGGCGTGCCGGTCCACTCCGCTCACCCTGCGGTAGAGCCGGGTGTCCCGCAGCGCGGGATGTCCGGGCCCGAGGTCGTCCTCGATGTGCTCCGCTAAGCGTCCGTCAGGGACGTGCAGCCAAGCCGTCGCCCGGCGCCGTTCCGAAAACTCCTCGGGCATTCCCGTCCTCTCGCCACCCGCCCGGTTTCAGGGAAGTGAAAGCCGTCATTTCCGCTGGATCAGCGCTGTCGGCGTCCGGTGGCAGTATGAACGTCGTATGGAAAAGACCCGATGAGCCTCGCCGCTGCGGATGCGACGCCATGCGATTGCGTGAGTGGCAGAGGGATCGCGGGGCCGAGTAGTCGAGCGGGGAAATCGCCAAGGGGGCGGGCAGCTGATGGGCCGTTCGGGGAGCGGATTCGAGCGCGACTGATGAGCTGATCGGGGATTACCTCGCCGCGCCGGAGTCACCCGGACGGCGAGGTCCCAGCCCCCCACGCGTAGGCTCCGGCCATGCCCCCGCTCCGCCCCTTCGCCATAGGCGCCGCTGTCCTGGCCCTGGCTCTCTGCACGGCGTGCTCCGCCGCCCGCCCCCAGCAGGACACCGGCTCCGTCCGGCCGCCGGCCGCGAACGCCGTATTCGACTATCAGCTCGGCGGCGCCTATTCACCACCCCGAAACGTACGGGCCGTCTCCCGCGACCGCACCGCAAAGCCCGTGCCCGGTCTCTACAACATCTGCTACGTCAATGCCTTCCAGGCCCAGCCCGACGACACCGACACCTGGCAGGCCCGCCACCCCGAACTCCTGCTGCGTGATGACGACGGAAAGCCCGTCATCGACCAGGACTGGGACGAGCCCCTGCTCGATATCTCCACCGCCGCGAAGCGCAAGTCTCTGATGGACGTCGTCGGCCCCTGGATCGACGGCTGCGCGAAGGCCGGATACGACGCCGTGGAACCCGACAACCTCGATTCCTACGAACGTTCCCGGAACAAGCTCAGCGCCCGTCATGCGGCCGCCTTCGCCGAACTCCTCGCGCGCCGCGCACATCAGCGACACCTGGCCATCGCCCAGAAGAACACCACCGATCTGCTGTCCCGGCGCAAGCGCATCGGCTTCGACTTCGCCGTCGTCGAAGAATGCACCCGCTACAAGGAATGCACCGATTTCGCGGACGCCTACGACAACAGAATCTTCGTCGTCGAGTACCGGAAGCAGGACTTCGCCGCAGCCTGCCGCTCCTGGGGCAAGCGCCTGTCCATCACCCTGCGCGATCGCGATGTCCGGCCGTCCGGCGCCGACGGCTACACCGACGAGCGCTGCTGAGCCGGCGCGCGGCCGGCCTACGCGGTCTCATGTCCGGTGGCGGTGCCGTTGATCTTCTCGATCGCCTGCCGGGCCTGCTCCTGCGGGGAGCGGGCCGGCAACGTCGACACGGTCGTACCGGCGACGGCCGGCTGCGCCCGCTCCTGCGGCACCGTCTTGGGCTGGGGCGCCGGCGGCCGGGTACGCAGCCGGTGGCTGGCGGCCTCGTCCAGGGTCACCGGGCGCTTCACCCGGGCCGCGAGGCGGGCGGCATCCTGGCCCAGCGCGGCGACGTCCTCCCACGTCAGGCGCACCACCAAGGACACCTCGGCGTCGCCGTCCGGCAGAGCATGGATCGATGGGAAACCAGGGTCGGTCATGGGCCCTCCTCGCATCGTGGACCGGTGTCCTGAAGGGACACGGCTGTGAAGGGATACGGAAGACCACCCGCCCGCGTTCACCTCGATGTGTGCCCGTCCCATGCCAGGGGCGCATTCACCCCGATCCCCGTGCGCCCTGCCCGACTGTCAGACCCAGCCGTCACCATGGACTGAGCAGCCCACCACCGGCTTGGAGGCCGACTGATGGACGCACAGCGCCTGGCCCGACTCGACGACTCCGACTACGAACAACTGGTTCTCGACCACGCCCATCCCCCGGCGCGTGACCCCGGTGTCTGGGCGGTGCTGATCGACCCCGCCCTCATCGACCGCACCCGCGGCGCCCTCAACACGCTCTTCCAGCGCAACTCGTCGGTGCTGCGCAAACGGCGCGAGGAGCGCGAGCAGTTCCGGCTGGCGTGCTTCGCCCGCGGGCAGGCCGGCAAGGAGGAGTGGTTCGCCTCGAAGCGGGAGTACGACGCATGGCGGCACCGCGCGGCGAACTTCAGCCGGACGGTGCAGAACGCCCTGTCGGAGATCAACAAGGCGAAGAAGGACCTCAATCGGTCCCTGAACCACCAGGTCGCCCAGAACCACCGGGACCGCCTGCGCGACCTCGCCCTCGCCGTGCACAAGCACCAGGCCGCGCACGCCAGGGCCGGCGGCATCGCCGAGCAGGCCGACTACGAACTGTGGCGCGCCCTGGACCAGATCACGGTGCCGATAGGGCCGGCGAGCGAGCCGACGTCGCTGCGGACGATGCTCGACATCTACTGGACCGATGTGACGCCGGTGGCGGAGGCCGACGAGCAACGTGCGGGCGCGGAGCGGACGATGCGTGCGGCGCCGGGCGGGCAGGCCGCGCAGTTCAGCGGCGTGCCCCGAGCCCGGCACGTGGACAACGGCAAACACCTCGCCTGACGTGATCCGCCGCCCCGGCTCTCCGGCGGTCCCGGGCCACCGCGGGAAGTCCGTACGGCGACGGTCCTACGCCACCGCGTGGAAGAGCGCCGCCGCCTCGCCCCGGGACCCGACACCCAGTTTGGTCAGGATCTTGGCGACATGGAACTTCACCGTCGACTCGCTGATGTGCAGCTCCTGGGCGATCGCCCGGTTGCGGTGGCCGAGCGCGAGCCGGGCCAGTACCTCCAGCTCCCGTTCGCCGAGCGCGATGAGCGGGTCGGGGGCCGGGTCCTGGGAGACCCGTAGCGGGATCGTCGCCGACACCGTGGTCCCCCAGCCGGGTACGGCATCGACGTCCAGCCGCCCGTTCAGTACGTCGAGGCGGTCGGTGACCCGGCCGGTCGCCAGGCCGTCGGAGGTGAGGGTGCCCGGCCCGTCGTCGCGTACGGTCGCGCGCAGTTCGTCATCGGTGAGCTGCCAGCCGACATGGACACGGGTCACGGTCTCCTGCTCCAGGACCCTCAGCAGCACGGCCCGCACGATCACCCGCGCCGCGTGCGCCACATCGGCGGCCACCGTCAGCTGGGAGTCGGGCGCGCCCAGCTCCAGCCGGACGGGGCTGTAGCGCACGAGCGGCCGAAGCGACTCGGCGAGCCGGGCGAAGGCCTGCCCGGCCGGCTCCTCGGCGATCTCCTGGTCGCGTTCGGCCTCCGCCCGCAGCTCCACCAGGGCCGAGACCGCCAGATCCGTGGCGGTGGCGCGGGCCGCCGCATCGTCGAGGGTGCGGCTGCGCAGCACACCCAGCAGCCCGGTGAGCGCGGCCGAGTACGCCTCGCCCAGCTCCGCGATCACCCGGGCCCGTGTCCCGGCGGCGGTCCGCGAGCGAGCCAGCGCCCCGGGCACGGCCTCGGCCGCCAGCCGGTCGAAGTGGCTGGTCACCACGTCCCACAGTGCCTGTACGAGCGCGGCGGCAGGCTCGTCGACCGCCGGCAGCACACCGTCGTCCCCGCCGCCGTCTGCTTCTCCGCCGTCCGCATCCCGTACGAACAGCAGGACGGCGCCCCGAGGTGTCGCATGGCTCGTCACGGCGAGCACGGAGCGCTCGGCGCCCGCGAGGGGGAGGGTGCCCTGCCACGGGCGGCCCGGAGTGCCCGTGGCGAGCAGCGGCGCCAGGTCGGCGGTGGAGAGCCGGCCGGTGATCTCCGCATCGCCGTACGTCTTGAACGGTGAGTGCGCACAGTGCGTGGAGAGTTCGGCCACCGCCCGGTGCGGGAGCAGTTCGGCCAGGAGCGTGGAGAGCCGCGGCAGGATCTCGCCCAGTGGCTGGCGGATCACCTCGTAGGCGGCGGTCAGGGCGGCTACGGATCCGGATCCGGTCATCTCCATGTACTCCAGCGTAGCCAGCGGCTCCGGGACGAGTGCTGGCCTTTCGACCAGGCCGGACTGTCCTGATGGCCGGCGGCCGGACCCCACCTCACCGACGAAGCTGAAGCCATCAACCGATCAAGCACATGCGGCAGATACCGCGCATACGCCGTATGTGCCGCATCGATGCATCCAGCGGGGAGTTTCCACATGAAGGCGATCATCTACAACGAGTTCGGCGGCTCGGACGTGCTCACGTTCGGGCAGACCGACAAGCCGGAGCCCGGCCCGGGTGACGTACGGGTCAAGGTGGTGGCGGTCGGCGTCAATCCGCTCGACTACAAGCGGCGTTACGGGTGGATGGAGCAGCACTACCCGACGACGTTCCCCGCCGTGCCCGGCCTGGAGTTCGCCGGGGTCGTCGACGCGATCGGCGCCGACGGCGGGGGCACCACCGACCGCAGGCCGGCGGACGGTCTGGCCGTCGGCGACGAGGTCTTCGGCTGGACCAGGACCGGTGCGTACGCGGAGTACGCCCTCGCGGGGGACATCGCACCCAAGCCGGCCGAGCTGTCCTTCGCGACCGCGGCGACGCTGCCCGTCGCCGGTGAGACCGCGCAGCGCGTACTGGATCTGCTGGGCCTGACGGCGGGCGAGACGCTGCTGCTGCACGGCGCGGCGGGGGCGGTCGGCCAGATCGCCATCCAGCTCGCGGTGGCGTCGGGCGCCACGGTGATCGGTACCGCGTCGCCGGTCAACCACGACTTCCTGCGGGCGCTGGGCGCGGTCCCGGTGGCGTACGGAGAGGGCCTGGCCGACCGGGTGCGGGCGGCCGCCCCGCAGGGCGTGGACGCGGTCTTCGACGCGGCCGGCCATGACGCGCTGCCGGTCTCGATCGCCCTGCGCGGCGGGACCACGGACCGCATCGTCACCATCGCCGACCCCGACGCCGCCGATCACGGCGTGCCGTTCTCCGCGGGCGGTACGCCGTCGGAGCAGGTCGTGGCGGGGCTGGCCACGCACGCCCGCCTCGCCGTCGCGGGGCGGCTGACCGTGCCGGTCGCCGAGACCTTCCCGCTCGCCGACGCCGCCAAGGCCCAGGAGCTGAGCGAGGCCGGCCATGTGCGCGGCAAGCTCATCATCGAGGTCTGAGCCGCATCGGGACGGCGGCGGGCGCGGAGTCCGCCCGCCGCCGTCCCGAACTCATCCCTCCATCTGGACACTTGGGCCACTTCCGTTGCCCGTCTCCTTCCGCAGCCCTTACGTTGAGCGCGCTCAATCCGTCTCAACCCGCCTTCCCTACGGCGGGCTTCGGAAGGAAACCCCCCATGAACAGACGCATATCCGTCGGCATCTCCGTGCGCACCGCGGTCTCCGCCGGGCTGGCCGTCGCGGCGCTGGCCGCCACGACGGCCGTCGCGGCCACCGCTCAGGGAGCCCCCTCGGCCCCGCAGGCCCAACGCACCCAGAAGGTCGAGTACTTCACCGGTTCGGGCTCCCACCCCCGTGAGGCCACCGTCCCGGCCTCCAAGCCGCTCTCCGCCTCCGACAAGGCCGCCATCGCCGCGGGCGACGGCGATGTCACGCCGATCGTGCAGAACGGCCCGGTCGACAAGAAGCTCGATGTGGCCTTCGTCGGTGACGGCTACACCGCCGACCAGCAGGAGGACTTCCACGCCGACGTCCGCGCCAAGTGGGCCAAGATGACGGCAGTGGAGCCCTACGCCTCGTACACCGGCCTGTTCAACGTCTGGGCGGTCGACGCGGTCTCCAACGAGTCCGGCGTCTCCGGCGACCCCACCAAGGACGTGGTCCGCGACACCGCGCTCGACTCCGCCTTCTTCTGCGACGGCACCGAGCGCCTGCTCTGCGTCGACACCGGCAAGGTCGAGTCGTACGCCTCCAAGGCCCCGGCCGCCGACCTCGTCGTCGTCCTCTCCAACTCCACCAAGTACGGCGGGGCGGGCTACAACGACGTCTCCTCGCAGGTCGGTTACGACGGCATCGCCACCGCCTCCTCCGACAACGACCAGTCCGACCAGATAGCCGTCCACGAGACCGGCCACTCGCTCGGCAAGCTCGCCGACGAGTACGACTACGGCCAGTCGGGCACCTACACCGGCCCCGAGCCCACCCAGGTCAACCTCACCAAGCTGTCCGCCGACGAGATGGGCTCCCAGCAGCAGAAGTGGTACCGCTGGCTCGGCCAGGAGTCGCCGGACGGCGGACCGGTCGGCGCGTACGAGGGCGGCGGCTACTACCAGTACGGGCTCAACCGGCCCACGGAGAACTCGATCATGCGGACGCTCGGCCGCGAGTTCAACCTCCCCGGTCGCGAGGCGATGATCGCGGGCTTCTACCGCTATGCGAGCGCGGTCAGCAGCCCGGTGGCCACCGACCGCGCACTGCGCCGCGGGGACCGCATCCGGGTCACCGTGCCCTCCTCGGCACAGGTCAAGTGGTACGTCGACGGTCGCGAGCGCAAGGCCGCGCGCGGCAAGACCTCGCTCACGCCACGCACGCTCGGCGTCCCCGCGGACGGCCGGCGCCACACGGTCACCGCACGCGCGAGCGACCGTACGAAGGCGGTCCTCGACCCGGCGCTGCGCAAGCTGCTGGCCGGATCGCTGAGCTGGCGAGTGGCCCCGTAGGCACCTCACCGGCATTGCCGGGCCCTCCCGATACACCGGTATCGGGAGGGCCCTCCGTCGTGCGCACGCGCTCGGCCGCTCGGCTTCCGAAAAAGGCACGGCACTCTGCGACTTCGGACTGCGATGATCTCCGCCGGCGGATCGACGCCAGGCCGAGGAAGTGGCCGAAGAGGCCGAGGAAGGTAGTGATGAGCACGCACAGGATGCACACCGACGAGGTGGACATCGACGACTCCCTCGTACGGCGGCTGCTCGGCAAGCGGTTTCCGCAGTGGGCGGATCTCCCCGTCACGCGGGTCGACTCCGCCGGCACGTCCAACGCGATGTACCGGCTCGGCGAGGACCTGGTCGTACGGCTCCCCCGCATCGCGGGAGCCGCCGACGACGTGGCGAAGGAGCACCGGTGGCTGCCCCGGCTCGCCCCGCCGCTTCCGGTCGCCGTCCCCGAACCGCTGGGCCTGGGCACGCCGGCTGAGGGCTACCCCTTCCCCTGGTCCGTCTACCGCTGGCTTGAGGGCGAGACCCCGGTCATCGGTCGGATCGCCGATCCCGGCCGGCTGGCGAAGGATCTGGCGGAGTTCGTCACCGCGCTGCACCGCATCGACCCGGCGGACGGGCCCCCTTCGTACCGCGGCGAACCCTTGGCGGTGCGGGACGCCGCGACCCGCACCGCGATCGGCGAACTGCGCGGAACCATCGATGCCGATGCCGCGGCCGCGGTCTGGGACACGGCTCTGGAGGCGCCCGGATGGCCCGGCCCGCCCGTCTGGATCCATGCCGATCTGCAGCCCGGGAACCTGCTGGTGGCCCGTGAACGGCTCAGCGCCGTCATCGACTTCGGTTGCCTGGGCCTGGGGGATCCCGCGGTCGACCTGATCGCGGCGTGGTACGTGCTGCCCGCCGGCGCGCGCGGCGCCTTCCGGGCCGCGCTGGACGTCGACGAGGCGACCTGGGCACGAGGGCGCGGCTGGGCGCTGTCCGTCGCGCTCATGGAATGTGGCTACTACCAGGAGACGAACCCGGTGATGGCGGCTATCGCGCACCACGTCATCGATGAGGTCCTCGCCGAACGCCACCCGAGACCGCGCATGTGACCCACGTCATACAAAGTGCTGTCATACGTCGAAGTCCCCGTATCCGTGTACGGAGCGACGGGCCCGCAACACGTCACGACACTACGGGGAAAGGACATCACGTGCGTAACAAGCGAACTCTGACCACCGCACTCGCCGCCGCCGCACTCACGGTCGTCAGCCTGGGCGGCGCCGCCCAGGCCCACGCCACCACCGGAGCCGAGGCCGCCGCGCCGACCACCGCCCAGGCACAGCACCAGGTCAAGCCGATGGACGGGCCTCCCGGAACGGTGTGGACCGGCAAGAAGTTCTGGACCCTCAGCGGATGCCAGGCAGCCGGCACCGACCTGGTCAGCAGCGGCAAGTGGGCCGACCCCTTCTGCGACGGCTCGGGCCTCCAGTGGGACCTGTGGGCACGGCCCCTGTAAAGCCTCGCGGCTTCGGGAGCTTCACCAGTAGTCGCAGATAGCCGCACCCGGTAAGTCGGCTCGTCCCCGCGCATGTCCGCGGCAACGCGGGGACGAGCCGCCGCCGGAGGCAGCTGCACCCCGACGGGACGACGACTCCGGGCGGCCGTGTGCGCCAGTTCCCGGACGGAGTTCGGAGCGGCAAGTGCTGAGCCATTAGCCTCGTGACATGCTCACCGCCACCCTCGCGTTCGCCGGCGTCGCCGCGCTCATCAACGTCACGCCGGGACTGGACACTCTGCTCGTGGTCCGGACCTCCGTCGCACACGGCCGGACGGGCGGGTACGCCGCCGCCCTGGGCATCATCACCGGCTGCCTCGCATGGGGCCTGGCGACCGCCGTCGGGCTCACCGCACTGCTCACCGCCTCCCGCCTGGCCTATGACACCCTGCGCATCGCCGGCGCCGGGTACCTGGCATGGCTGGGCATCACGGCACTGTGGCGGTCCAGGCAACAGGGGCGGCACGACGGCGAGATGGACGCGGCGGACGAGACCGCCGCCGCCTCCCCCGACGCCTCCCACGGACGGCTTGCCGCCTTCCGCGCCGGGCTCGCCACCAACCTGCTCAACCCCAAGGCGGGCGTGTTCTACATGAGCCTGATCCCGCAGTTCATCCCCCATGGGGCAGCGGTCTTCAGCACCACTCTCCTACTGACCGCGATCGACGTCCTGGAGCTGGCCATCTGGTTCGCGGTGCTCTCCCGTGCCGCTTCCGCCCTCGGCGAGCGGGCCAGGCGCCGGTCCTTCCGCCGCCGCATGGAGCAGATCAGCGGCATCACCTTCCTGGGCTTCGCGGCGAACCTCGTGCTGGCCGAACGCGCCTGACGACGCGTCGGCGTACCCGACCCGCGCGCGCCGATCGGACTCCCTGCCCGTACGTCCTTGCGGGACGGCAGCAGCCGCGCCCCGAGGAAGACCGCCGCCGTGGCCAGCAGACAGGCCAGTTCCAGAACCGCGGCGTGGACCGGCGCGACGCTCGCCGACCAGCCCGCGGCACGCCGGTCCCCCTCGAACACCACCCGGTTGACACTGAGTACGGCGAGGTGGGCACCGATCGCCGCCCACAGCGGCGCCCGCCCCGGTGCCGTCCGCGCAGCCACCAGTGTGAGGCCGAAGACCGTGAGCAGCACCAGGTACGCGAGCGGGTCCTGTCCGGCGGGCGTGAGTCCCACGGGCGGAGCGCTCACTCCCAGCGTGTGCGCCACCCCGGCCTGCACCACGGTGGACACGGCCGGTACCAGCAGGAAGACCGTCGTCGTCCCCACAGCCGAGACCGCCCCGCCGAACCGCTCGCGCAACGAGGCCCAGGCGTGTCCGCGCAGCGTCAACTCTTCCGGCAACGCCTCCAGCAGCACCGCCACCAGGGCATTGCCCACCAGGAACGAGACGAGGGCGGCCGGCTCCAGCCCGGACCACCGGACCCATCCGGCCGCGGTGCCGGCCCCGAGCACCAGGGCCGCACACCACCCCGTGACGACGATGCCGCGGACGAGGCCCGCCGCCACCGCGGACGGCGGGCCCAGCCCCAGCGGCCGACGCCGCGCCGGCCGCCCGGCCCGTAACACCAGGATGACGGGCACGGCCAGCGCGCTCACCACGACAGCGGGCAGCAGCCGCCCCGCATACCCCCCGATACCGAGCGTCCGGGCGCCCGCCTCCCCCACCGCGTTCCCGGTCCCCAGCGCACCCGCCATCACCGCTCCCCCGAGCAGCGCCCTCCTCCACGGCCGCCACACCGAGCCCCGCTCCCCCGCGTGCCGATACCTCGCCTTCGCCTCCGCCGTCATGGTCACCGACCTCCGCACATCCTCTCCGCCAGGTCTCCGAGCCCTACGTGTGCCCGTGTCATCGGGCCTGATGCCGCACTTCGGCGCACAGGACACGAACGGCCCGGCAAACCCTCCTGCGGTACGAACCGCCCGGGGCCGGCACTACATCCGTCGGTCCAGCAGCCGTACGCGGATGGTCCGAGGGCGCAGATCACGGTTCAGCGGGGGGCCTCCGGTGCGCCGGCCTCACCCCAGCGCCCGGTCCAGGTTGAACGCCGCGCTGATGAGTCCCAAGTGGGTGAAGGCCTGCGGGAAATTGCCCATCTGCTCGCCGGTGCGGCCGATTTCCTCGGCGTAGAGGCCGACGTGGTTGGCGTACGTCAGCATCTTTTCGAAGGCGAGACGGGCCTCGTCCACGCGGCCGGCGCGGGAGAGCGCCTCGACGTACCAGAAGGAGCAGATCGAGAAGGTGCCCTCTTCGCCGCGCAGTCCGTCCGGACTGCCGCGGGGGTCGTAGCGGTAGACCAGGGAGTCGGAGACCAGGTCCTCGCCCAATACGTCCAGGGTGGACAGCCATTTCGGGTCGGTGGGCGAGATGAATTTGGCCAGCGGCATCATCAGCACGGCCGCGTCGAGCACATCGTCCCCTTCGTGCTGGACGAACGCCTTGCGCTCCGTGGACCAGCCACGGTCCATGATCCGCCGGTAGATCGCGTCGCGGGTCCGGGACCAGCGGAGCATATCCGCCGGCAGTCCGCGGTGGGTGGCGATCCGAATCGCCCGTTCGATCGCGACCCAGCACATCAGCTGCGAGTAGAGGAAGTTCTGGATCTTGCCGCGGGTCTCCCAGATGCCTTCGTCCGGCTGGTCCCAGTTGTCGCAGACCCAGTCGACCAGCTTTCCGACGGTGTCCCAGTGGTCGCTGGACAGCGGCTCTCCCCATTTGTCGTAGAGATAGAGGGAATCGATCAGGGCCCCGTAGATGTCCAGCTGGAGTTGGTTGACGGCGTCATTCCCGATCCGGACCGGCGCCGAGCCCAAGTGGCCTTCCAGATGGGTCAGTTCCTCCTCGGGGAGTTCGCTGCGGCCGTCGATGCCGTACATGATCTGCAGCGGGCCGTCGCCACCGGTGTTGAGGCAGATGTTCTGGGACAGGAAGTGCACAAAGGCCTTGGCCTCGTCGGTGAAGCCCAGTCTGAGCAGGGCGTAGATGCAGAACGCGGCGTCCCTCACCCAGGCATAGCGGTAGTCCCAGTTGCGCTCCCCGCCGATCTGCTCGGGCAGGCTGGCCGTGGGAGCGGCCACGATCGCCCCGGTCGGCGCGTACGTCAGAAGCTTGAGGGTGAGCGCGGAGCGGTGCACCATCTCGCGCCAGCGTCCCCGGTAGCGGGACTGGGACAGCCAGCCGCGCCAGTACCGCACCGTGGCGCCGAACAGCTCCTCCGCCTCCAGCACCGCACAGGCCCGTGGCTCCAGCCCACCGCCGATCCGGTCGAGGGCGAAGACCGCGGCCTCGCCCTCCTGGAGCGTGAAGGAGCACCAGGCGTCCGGACCGTCGATCTCCACCGGGACGGTCGACGTCAGCGCCAGGGACAGGTCCGGGGAGGCGAAGACGGTCTGGCCCTGCTGCATGCTCACCGTGTGCGCCTGCCGGCCGTAGTCGAACCGGGGGGCCACCCGTACGGTGAACGGGAGCGACCCGCGCACGCACAGCACCCGGCGGATCAGCCGGTGGCGGCCCGCCTCGCGTGAATCGCCGACGATCGGCATGAAGTCCTGGACCTCGCCGACGCCGCTGTCCGCGAAGAACCGGGTGATCAGGATGTTGGTGTCGGGGAAGTAGAACTGCTTCGTCCGGGCGGGCACATCCGGGGCGAGCTCGAAGGCCCCGCCGCGGTCGGCGTCCAGGATCGCCGCGAAGACACTGGGGGCGTCGAAGCGGGCGCAGCAGTACCAGTCGATGGTGCCGTTCGTGCCGACCAGCGCGGCCGTGCGCATATCGCCGATCAGGCCGTGCTCGGCGATCGGTGTGTAGCGGGGTGCGTCCGCCTTGCTGGGGCGCAGACTCTCGCATGTGGTCATGTGACCTCCCCTGCGCGGGGGAGCAGGAGCAATGGATTCAGGTTACCTCCGGGTGGTTGCGGACGGCGACCAACCGCATCGACAGCGGCTGACCTGCACCGGAACCGGCGCGCGGCCCATCGGCGAGCCCGCCGGGACACCTGCCGGCGGGCGGGGCGCGTCCCTCAGCGCGGGCCCCGCCCCGGCACCGCCCTGGGGAACGCCCGCCGGTACTCCCCCGGCGACACCCCCACCTGCTTGACGAAGTGGTGCCGGAGATTGTTCGCCGTCCCCAGCCCGCTCAGCTCACCGATCTTGTCGATCGGCAGGTCGGTGGCTTCCAGCAGGCTCTGCGCACGACCCAGGCGCTGGTTGAGGAGCCACTGCAGGGGCGTCGTCCCGGTGGCCGCCTGGAGCCGGCGGTAGAACGTGCGGGGGCTCATCGCCGCCCGCCGGGCCAGGTCCTCGACCGACAGCGGTTGATCCAGGTGCGCGCGAGCCCACTCCAGTACGGGACCCAGGCCCTGGTCGTCGGCGACGGGTACGGACAGGTCGATGAACTGCGCCTGGCCACCGGGCCGGTGTGCGGGCACGACCATTCGCCGGGCCAGTTGGTTGGCGACATGCGCGCCCAGGTCACGGCGTACGAGATGGAGGCAGAGGTCGAGGCCGGCGGTCAGCCCGGCGCTGGTGAGGACGTCACCGTCGTCCACGTACAGCACCGAGTCGTCGACCTGCACCTTCGGGTAGCGCTCGGCCAGTTGGGCGGTGTGCATCCAGTGCGCGGTGGCACGGCGCCCGTCGAGCAGCCCCGCTTCGGCGAGCGCGAAGGCTCCGGTGCACAGGGAGACCATGCGGGCGCCCGCGTCGTAGGCGCGGCGCAGCGCGTCGATCAGGTCCGCCGGCAGCGGTCTGCCGTCCTCGACGCAGGGGTCGGGCACCGACGGCACGATGACGGTGTCGGCGCCGACGAGGTCGTCCAGCCCGTAGCTGGTCCGCAGCTCCAGGCCGGTACTGCCGCCCGCGACGGCCGGCTGGTCTGCCGTTCCGCACAGCCGCAGGTCGTACCAGGGGTCGGCCAGGTCGGGCTGCCGCTTGCCGAAGACGGTGCACGGGATGCTCAACTCGTAGAGGTCCCAGGAGGGAACCCCGATATCGGTGGGCACCACTACGGCGACGGAACCAGCGCTCATGCCTGAAGGGTATGGCAGGAATTTGGTGCCGGCCGTCACCACTGTCACTTCTTCCGGTCGCCGCCGGCTGCGAACGTGGTCCGTACGTGATCGACCACCGCCGCGGGAGTCAGCCGCAGGCGGCGAACAAGGAGTTGTGCCATGAACGCCCTGAATACGCCTCACCCGGCCGTCACCGTCATCGGTTTGGGCCAGATGGGCTCGGCGCTGGCCACCGCGCTACTGGAGCGCGGCCACCCGACCACGGTGTGGAACCGCTCGGCACACAAGGCCGAACCGCTGGTCGCCCGGGGCGCCCGGCTGGCCGCGACGCCCGAGGAGGCCCTCGCGGCGAGCTCGCTCATCATCGCCTGCGTACTGGACTACGAGGCGCTGCACACCGTCCTCGATCCCCTCACCGACTCCCTGGCCGGCAAGGTCCTGGTGAACCTCACCTCCGGCTCCCCGGAGCAGGCCCACGAGGCGACGGCATGGGCCCGGTCGCACGGCGCCGACTACCTCGACGGCGCGATCATGACGACCCCGCCGGGTGTCGGAAGGCCGGAGATGATGTTCCTCTACAGCGGTTCCGACGCCGTCTTCGAGGCCCACCGGCCGACCCTCGCCACCCTGGGAGACCCGCTGTACCTGGGCACCGACCCCGGTCTGGCCTCCCTCTACGACTCCGCCCTGCTCGGCCTGATGTGGGCCACCATGACCGGCTGGCTGCACGGCACCGCCCTGGTGGGCGCGGAGCAGACACCGGCCACGACCTTCACGCCCCTGGCGATCCGCTGGCTGACGGCCGTGGCCGGCTTCCTCACCACCTACGCACCTCAGGTGGACGCCGGCGACTACCCGGGCGACGACGCCACCGTCGACGTACAGATCGCGGCCATCGACCACCTCATCCACGCGGCCGCGGCACGCGGCATCGACAACGCCCTGCCGGAACTGCTGAAGGCGACCATGGAACGCGCCAAGGCCGCCGGCCACGGCCAGGCCAGCTACGCGGGCGTGATCGAGGTGCTGAGGGGGGCCTGAGACAGAGGCCGAGGTAGGGGCCTGAGCGGCGGTGGAGCGGCGGGCGGGGGTGGCGGGCTCGTCCCGATAACGCGCGCAACCCTGGGTAACCGGTCGCTTTCGGGACGGTAGGCGATCCTGCGGGCAGACGATCCCCGGGGGCGCCTGCCGGTGTGGCCTGCCTGCCCCCTCAGACAGACGGGCCACACCGGCAGGGTCCATCAGCCCCCTGCCACGACAGGTATTGCAATGCGAGAAGCCGAGGAGAATACTGAGTATTCCTGGCTGGGAAGGCCCCGGAAACGCGCTGCGTGTGGACAAGGATGCCGCACGCAGCGTTTTCATTGTGAGACAACTCGGTAAGGCCTGGGCCGCCATGACACTCGATGGCTTCGACGGCCACGTGCGAGAACCCCCGGTTCACGGAGTGAACGAGGGTTCTCATAGTGTCACTACCGATAGCGACCGTCGCAGCGTTACCGGACACCGGCCCCGATGACGCTTATGGTGCTTACCTTCGCCGTCGATGGCCGTAAGCCGAGATGCCGCATCAGATCGCACACAGATAGGGGATTTGAGGAGCAGGCTCGGTGTCACCGGAAGCCTGCGTCTCGCGGCAACTTACGAGGCCAGTCCTTACAGACGGGGACCAGCCTCGAAGTTATCTCGTTGGCTCGCTAGTGGCGGCCTCCGCGACCGAATCCGCGGCCTCCGCGACCGTAGCCGCGTCCTCCGCGACCGTAGCCGCGTCCACGACCGCGACCAAAGCGACGTCCGCGTCCGTAGCCACGTCCGTATCCGTCGCCCCAACCGCCGCAGTCATCCCTGTGCCTGAGAGGGAGTACGTTGCGGAAGCTCATGTTGTGCCTCCTTGGAATCGCTGGGAATGGTCCAGCCCTCTCCAGTTGGACCACCTCCCACAGTACGCCGGGACGCAAACCGAAATCAAACGGAAAACTGCTGAAACTTCACGTAAATTTAGGCCTCTTCGTGTACGCAAAGTGGCCGCTGGTTGCTCTCTGAATTCCCGCCCTCCGCGCCCGGACCAAACGAACTTCAGACCCAGATCCCCGGCCTTTTCACCTTCACCGCAGGTCCATTTCGGGTGGCGCCTGCCATAGCCGGTGCTATCCCCACTATCCGCTGGGGCGTCAGATCCGATACACCGTCAAAGCGGCTCATGGAACCTGATGCCGAGGTGCGTGAGAAGCCCTTCGCGTTGCTCGGCTGTAGCCAGAACCATCACGTATTCGGGCATAGGCTATGTGGTGATGCGGTTTCAGTTCCTCGTAGGCGATGTCACCGAAGTCGTCCAGAACGCTTTGGGCTTTCGAGTGCGAGAGGCATCGGCCGAGGATCTGAAAGCGTGGTAGGCCAACGCTCGGGCCCGCAGGTTCTATGTCAAGCACGGCTGGTGTGTAGACGGCGGGAGACGGCCCGGTCCCGGGGGAGCCGACTACGTGCGGATGCGGTTGCGGCTCCCATGGCTCCCACTGGCCAGTAATCCCTCGAAGATCGCTTGCGGGACGGCTCTTAGGACTCCAACCCCCACTCCACATAGTCGATATCGGTGAACTCCACCATCAGCCCGTCCGCGCGTCGCCCCCGGTCCTTGAAGTAGATCTCCTGGAGGCCTTCGGCGGCGATGTTCTGCAGTTGCTGTTCGGTGGCGCCGGCGGTTTGAGCGTCGAAGAGGCGGGCGGCGTAGGCAGGGGGCAAATGTTGGGTGATCAGCCGGATGCGGCCGTCGTCGGTAGTGCCGGGAGCGGCGGTGAACCCGAAGCGGGCCCGGGTCTCGATCGTGATCCCGGCGGTGCTGGCGGCCTTCTTCTTCGCCCGGTCGCGCACCCGCGGCTGCCAGTCCTTGGTGACCTCCGCGACCAGTCGAGCGGCGAGATCCTTGCGGGGCCGCCTGATCTGCTCCTTGATATAGCGCTCCACGGTCCGTTGGGAGATGCCCAGGCGCTCCGCCACCACTCGTGTGGACCCCTTCTCGTGCCTGACCAGGAAGCGCATCTGCGCACCGGCCGACTTGGGGATGGGGCGGGTGGACGTGCCCGCCACGGCCTTGTCGAGGCTGTCGCCGAGGATGCCCATCGCGATCCCCTATTCCCCGCCGGCGGCGGCGTCGGTGCCCTTGATGTGCCGGGCCGGGTTGGTCTGCTCGTCCTCGGTCATCGCGGCCACCCACAGGAATTCCTGGGTGCCTTCGTGCTTGACCATGCCGGGCGACACCCCCAGGCGGAATCCACCGGGCAGCGGCTTGCCGTCGTCCGTATACGGCAGGAAGTCGAGCGGCGAAGGGCCATGGGAGAGATAGACGGCGCAGTCGGACAGCACCGCGACGGGGAAAAGCCCGACCGACGCGAGCCTCGCCATCTTGCGGTGCATGTTGCTGCGGGCCTTGCCGATGAGTTCCGCCCGGATGTGGGGGCTCCAGGTCGGCCGCTCCAGGGCGGGCCAACGCTCGCCGTACTTGTAGCCGATGCCCTGCGGCCGTTCACGCAGCTTGCCGATGCCGCCTTTGACGGACGACTTGATGGCCGACAGGACGGCGGCCTGCCCAGGGTCGGCGTCCTTGTGCCGCGCCATGGCGTCGAGGAAGTCGGCGTCCGGCATACCCGTGCTGACGCCGAGGTCGGCCATGGTGGCCATGTAGGCGTCGCGCAGCCGGGTGTACCAGGCGTCCAGGTAGGCGCCGTGCTCGTACCGTACGTACGCCTCGGACGGCCGGACCCGGGCGCCGAGTTCGACCGCGTAGGCGACGGTCGAGGTCGCATACCAGCCGGGTCCGGTGGGCCGGTTGCCCTTCGGGGTGAAGGGGTTGGGCAGGCGTGGGTCGATCTCGACGTGGGAGAGGTCGACCAGCCAGCTGCCGGGCAACTTGGCGTCGAATTCCGGGGCCTGGACGTGCGTGGCCGGCCCGGTGCCGACGGTGAGGCGGTTCGCGGCCGCGGCGAACGCCATATTGACGTCGATACCGACCCCGTACGTATAGCCGCGGGCGCACTCCTCATCGGTGAGGGGCCGGAACCAGTCGTACGCCTCCTCGTCGAGGACCTGGTCCGGGGTGCGTTCGTGGTGGCGCGGGTAGCGGGCGGCGACGACCGGGTGTTCTGCGGGGGCCTCCGGCGGCGCCGGGTCGAGGGGCTCGGTCAGCGCGCCGGGGTTCGGGCCGGAGATCCACGAGCCGGTGCTCTCGTCCTTGACGGCACGGGTCGGTGGGCGCAGCGCGGTCATCAACTCCAGACCGCAGACGGCCGTCGAACCGCGCGGGGTGATGACCCGGGTCGCGTACGCGCCGAGCACACGGGCGAGTTCGGCCGGCGACAGCTGGTCCGTGTCCCCCCAGGAGCGGGCGTCCAGCGCGCCCCAGGGAAGGATCGCGAGTTGGACGCACCGGCGCCGGCCGTTCTGCGCCGGTCGGTAGACCCTCGGCCACGGGCCGAAGCCGCGCCGGGTGAGCTGCCATTTCGCACGCGCGAGTTGGGTGATGACCTTGTGGTCCGCGGGCAGGCGCAGACCGCGCCGGTCCTCCAGCGTGCTCGGCAGACCGAAGCGCTCGGCCGCCGCGGCGGTGATGACGACGAGCGGGTCGGCGTCCTTGCCGTGGCGATGGAGGCGGGGTGCCCCGAGCTTCGCCTCGGTCAGCGCCCAGTCCACCAGGGCTGCGACGCTCCTGGCCGGGCAGTCGAGGACCAGCCCGTCCACGCAGTACGCCGTGCCGTCGCCGTCCAGCACGGCCAGCGGCCCGTGGGCGAACCGGGGGTCGGGGGCGGCCGCGGTGGGGGCGGCCGGGTCAGCGGCGGGCTTGCGGGCCGCGACGTCGGGGGCCGCGGTCTTGCGCGCCGGGGTGCTGGGAACTGCCGTCCTCGCGGTGCTGGTGGCGTTGGACCTCCCGTTCGCCGGGCGGCGGGGCGACATCGACGACGGGGCCGGGCGTGCGGGCCGCGCCGGGACCGGGGACGGCTCGGCGGCGCGAACGGGAGCCCGCTCGGGGGCCGGTTCGGCAGCCCGGGCGGGTTCCGCGATCGGGACGGGCTCCGCGGCCGGAGCGGGGACCTGCGCGGGGGCGGTCCGCTCGGCGGGGAAGCGTTCGGCAAGGCCCTCCAGGAGCCGGATATAGGCGGCGCGCTTGGGCTGCCGCGGCTCGGTCCGGCCCGACTCCCAACTGGTGATCGTCTCGCGCCGTACCGACAGCGCCTTGGCGACCTGGTCCTGGCTCAGCCCGCCCGCCTCACGCAGCCGCTTGCGCTCGGCCGGTGCCGGAAGGGAGTCCGGCGCGGCGGCCTGGTCGAGCAGCGCGTCGACCGACGCGAACAGCGCGTCCTGTTCGTTGGGCACGGGGAACACCTCCGCCCCGACCCTATCCGAAACACGCGGCGGATCTCACATGAAACGCACCTCGGATCGCACGGGCGGCCGGCCGCCGGCCCACACCGCACACGCCTACCGGGGCAGGTGGGGATGCGTGCTCAGCGGAAAGCGGCACCATATTCTCCGACGCCCGCTGTTGGAACGATCTGGCCGGGGGGCCAGTGACCCGGGCAACGGTGTCGCGCACCTTCAGCAGACGTTCCGCATCACGGGTCGGACCTCGCACGGGTGCGGTGTCAGTGGCGTGTGCGAGGGTTCGGTGCATGGTTACGACACCGGATGGACGCCCCGTACCGCCGCCGCAGGGGGATGAACGCACGACGCTGGAAGCCTGGTTGGACTTCCACCGCGCCACGCTCGCCCTCAAGTGCACGGGACTCGACGATCGGCAGTCGCGCCTGGCCTCGGTGGCACCGTCCTCGATGACGCTGCTGGGGCTGGTCCAGCACATGGCGGAGGTGGAACGCAACTGGTTCCAGCGGGTGTTCGCCGGGGACGACGTGCCCGTGGTGTTCGAGGAAGACAAGGGAGACGGCTTCGCGCTCGCCCCTGACCGGAGCCTCGACGAGGTGCTGGCCGCCTGGCAGGAGGAAGTCGCGCGCAGCCGCGCGCTGACCGCCGACTCCTCGCTGGACGACGCCGGTCAGCTCTCCGAGCAGGAAGCCGGCCATGTCGGCGGCAAAGACGTCTCACTGCGCTGGATCCTGGTCCATATGATCGAGGAGTACGCGCGCCATAACGGCCATGCGGATCTGCTCCGGGAGAGCATCGACGGTGTTACGGGGGCGTAAGTACGGGGGCATAAGGCAGCCATGAGCCTGCCGATCGCCGTACGCAGCCGCCGTGCCGTCCTGCTCGTCGCCGTGCTTCTCGGCCTGTCGCTCGCCGTCCCGTCCGGGCCGGTCGCGCACGCCGTGGACCCGCCGGGCCGGTCGGCGGCGTCATCGGCCGATGCCTACTGGACTCCGGAGCGGATGGCGGCCGCCGAACCGGCCGTCGCCCCGCGGAGTTCGCGGGCGCCGCTTCGGTCCGGGGCCCCCACGCCACCGAGCCACCCGTTCGACGGCCTCCCCCAGGTGGGGACGTTCTTTTGGACGGACGCGCACAACACCGGCCGGTTCTGCGGCGGAACGGTGGTGCGCAGCCCGCACCGCGACCTTGTGGTCACCGCCGGACACTGCCTGCGCTCCCCCGACCCCAAGCGCCGACTGTCGTTCGTGCCGCAGTACCACGACGGCCAAAAGCCGCATGGCATCTACCCCGTCGACCGTATCTACCTGGACCAGCGGTACTACGACCTCGGCACCGACGCGGGTGCCCGCTGGGACTACGCCGTCGTACGGCTCCTGGCGCGTGAGGACGGCGCCGAGGTGGAGGATGTGACCGGTGGCTTCGATCTCATGCCGTACCCGGGATACGACCATCGGCGTGTACGGCTCATCGGCTACCCCGGCAACAGCGACACCACCCACCCCAAGCCGCTGGACTGCACCTCGTCCACGCATCGGTACACCAGCGCCGACCCGGCCGCCCCCGGCGACTTCCTTGAGATCGCCTGCGCCGGCTATATCGGCGGCACATCGGGCGGACCGTTCCTGGTGCGGGACTTCACCGGTTACGCCCTGATCGGCGTCATCGGCGGCTATCACACCGGCGGTGACTTCCCCGACGTCTCCTACAGCTCGTATTTCACCCTCGACACCCTGGCGCTCTACCTGCACGCGGTGCGCGGCGATACGCCCGCGGAGCCACGCCGCTGAGCATCAGGGCCGGGGCCAGGGCCCAAGGAATACGACGGCGCGGTGTTTGACACGTCATCATTAGCCGGCATTTCCGGGCATGGCGTTTTCCCCTGTTAATGTCGGCGTCGAGGAAAAGGCCGGTTGTCCACCAGGTCCGCAAGGGAAGGGGACGTCCGTTGGTGCCGTCGTTTCTCGCCGCCGCACTGAACCGCCTCTTCAGAAATGAGGCGTGGCGCCGGCTGCACGCCCAGGCGGCGCTCTGGGTCACCTTGCTGATGACCGCGGTGCTGCTCGGTGGTGCCGCTCTGGTAGTCGTCGCCGAATCCGGTGCCCCGCACGCCAATATCACGTCATATCCGCGGGCATTGTGGTGGTCGGTGGAGACGGCGACCACCGTGGGCTATGGGGATTTCTACCCGGTAACGCTGTGGGGCCGCGTGCTCGCGACCCTGTTGATGCTGTGCGCCATTACGGCATTCGGTGTGATCACGGCCGCTCTGGCCACCTGGTTCGTCGGCCGCGCGGAGCAGGACGTGGTCCGCTTCGGTAAGGCGGTCGGGCATCACGCCCGCGAGGAAGCGGAGGCGTTCCGTTCGGAGCTGCGCTCACTGCACGCGCGTTTCGACCACGTCGAGAACCTGATCAGGGACGGCGGCCCGCGCTCCCCCTCCTGAAACGGCGGCATCCACACGTACGTCTTCGCGTGGTTCTTTGTATGCCTAAAGTAGAGCCATGCCCGATTCTGACGACGTCCGCCGCATCGCCCTCTCCCTGCCGGAAACGGTGGAGAAGGAGGCCTGGGAGATACCCACGTTCCGGGTAGCCGGGAAGATGTTCATCACCATCCCCGACGATGAGACGTCATTCGCCGTACGCTGCCCGATCCATGAGCGTCAGGAGCTGATCGCGGCGGAACCGAAGAAATTCTGGGTACCGCCGCACGAGGCCGGCTCCTCATGGGTGCGGGTCCGGCTGGCCGAGTTGGAGGATATGGCCGAACTGCGGGACATCCTCGTGGACTCCTGGCGGCAGGCGGCTCCGACGCGACTGCTGGACGCCTTCCCCGCGTCTCCCCCGTCGGACTGACCCGACTGACCCGCGCTCACCCGTGGTGGCGGCGCAGGTCGCTCCAGTCCAGTGCCTGGGATGCCTTCAGCTGGGAACGCTCCGCCGCCTCACGGGTCTCGGCGAGAACATCGCCGTGCTCCTTGACGAGCTTCTCGTAGATGGGCGTGGCGTTGGGCGTGTGCGTCGCGGTGTTCATGTCGATGGTCCCGTTCCCGTTGTGTCGATGGATGCGGCTCAGCAGGTTTCGCCGCCCCGGGATAAAGGGAGCACCTCAGTTGTCAGCTGAACTCTTGGTGCGCAAAGGGAGGTTGTCCCTACTCATGCGCCGCTCCCCCGTGCGGCGCGGGACATCCTGTCATGCGCGTGGCGAGCACGCAAAAGATCATCCCAATGACTGAGACCGTTGATGGGTGTTGATGGATGTTGATAGGCGTTGATGAGTATTGATTACCGTTGTCGGCTGAATGCACGGTTTGGATGACACCCCATGCGGCATTTCACCCCTTGGGTCACCAATGCATCAGCGTGCTGCGCGCCACACCCTTTGCACACCGTTCGCCCTCACTTCGACGCACGACCGGTGAGTACCGGCGGTCGACCTACGCTCGGCTCGGCGTAGCGGCCGTCCGACTCCTTCCAGTCGGGGTTCGTCGCGCAGGGAGCCGAGCTGCCGCCGCTGAGGCGCCGGCGGTCGGCTTCCCAGGTGAGGGCGATGGTGTAGCCGCCGTCTCGTTCCGCTTTCAGAGTCCGCTCGTGGCGCTGCTCACCGACCCCGGATTCCGTGATACGCCAGCCCGTGCTGGTGAGGTGGTCACGGAGGCTGCGCAGGGCGGAGGATCCCTCACGTGGGGCCACTTTTCCCACTGACCAACGGTGATAGAGCCGGTATGCGCCCTCCTCGGCTTGGTCGGCGATGCTTTCCACGCCGTCCGGATAGCAGAAGTCCGAGTCGAGGGTGTTCTCGTCGCCCTTGCGCATGTCGTAGACATTCGGTTGGAGAGTGCGGTCGAGGCCGAGGGCCGCGAAGGCGCCCTTGGAGTACCCCGTGACGCGGCGTGCCATGGACTCCGGCTTGACGTCGGGATAGCCCTCGGGGGTGGCGCGCTCGATGGAGAAAATGAGGAACACCCCGCCGATCACCAGAACCGGCAGCAGTACGGCCACCGCACAGCCGATTCCCCCTGCCCTGAGTGCCGCTCCGGACCTCGCCTTGCTCTCGATCATGTACTGGACACTACGAGCCCCCAATGGCCGCCCGAATCCGCTCGGCTGCCTATGCGGGATGAGTAGCTGAACGGAGTGCGGACTCCGCGTTCGGGATCGAGGCGACCGCCGGCCACTCAGGAGCCAACTCCGGACGTGTCGCCGAACAAGCTGCCGCATTCGGCGAGTTCAGCGGGCCGGCTGCTCATTTCCGTCGCATTCCTCGACGGCCGGCCGGTCACGGAGGAACTCCAGGACGGAATCGGTCTGGCCGAGGATCGCGTGCCCGACCTCCGGCAGGACGTTCACGGTCGCGTGCGGGACGCACCGTCGCACAAGCCGGGCGGTGCCCTCGGAGTCGAACATGGCATCGCGGCCACCGACCATCACCAGTACGGGCATGGTCAGGCGACGCAACACATCGTCGGAGAACCGGGGCAGCTGCTCCGTACGCGGCTTGAAGTGCAGGAAGGTCAGCGCCACGGAATCGAGGATGTGCCCGACATCCGGCGACTCCAGGCCGGCCACGGACGCGACCGACCGGCGCACCCCCGAGCGTCCCCATGGGGGCAGCAGCAGGGCCTTGACCAGCCAACCCATCTTCTGCCGCCCCAGGCCACCGGGGCACAGCAGGGCCAGCCGCGTCACCCGCTCCGGTCGGCGGGTGGCGTAGTCCAGCGCCACCCAGCCGCCGAGGGACGACGCGACGACGGAGGCGCTCGTGATCCCCAGTCCCGCGAGCACATCGTCCAGCCACAGCGCGCAGGCGTCGGAGGACAGCGGCGGACGGGAGGGCGCGCTCAGCCCCGGCTCACCTATGAGGTCGACGGCGTAGGTGCGGAAGTGCCGTGCCCAGGAGGCGATGTCGTCCCGCCACATCATCGCGTTCGCCCCCGAGCCATGGAGCAGCAGCAGGGGCGGTGCGTCCTTTGGGCCGGAGACGACGACAAAGGTCTCGCCCTCGCGGGTCGGCACCCGCACCTCCTCGGCGGGGACCGGCCAGGTGCGCAGCCCCTCCTGATAGTGGCGCCGGAGCTCGCGCTCGCCGGCCTCGGACTTGTAGATCGCGCTCATGACGCGAGGACCCCTTCCATATAGGTGAACAGCCAGGCCGTGTCGGCCAGGCCGCCCAGGACGATGACCTTCATCCGCGCTCTCTCCTTGTCGTAGGCCGTCTCGATCCGCAGGGGCCCGTCACCTGGGCGGCGGTTGGCGGCCGAGGCCGTCAGCAGGGTGGTCAGCCGGTGGGCCATCGTGGCGTCGATCGCGTCGATCTCCACGATGCTCGACACCTCGGTGTGCCGAGACCGTCCAGCCGCGGCATCCGGGGGCTCGGGCACCGAGCGGCCGGTGAACGCCTCCAGATCCTCGTGCGCGATCCGGTACTGCTTGCCGATGCGGACCGCGGCGAGCCGCCCGTCCCGCACGTAGTTGCGGACGGTGCGTACGTGCAGGCCCAACCGTTCGGCGACTTGCTCCACGGAGTACAGATGATCACTCATGAAAATACCTTAACTTCCCCTACCAAGGGAAACAATAAGGAAGTTTGAGGAATCTGACGGGGTGACAGGGAGTCGAGGCTGGGCGGGTGTCGCGGAGACGTGCCGCCAGAAAGGCCGGAACCCCGGCGCCAGGCGTGCGGGCTTCGGCGCGGCCCGCATCCGCTCCGCACCCGTCCGCCTCCGCGCCGGTTCGTCGGAACCTGCTGCGCCGCTCGGGCTACCGCGCGGCTCGGCGTCACCGAGGACGGGCACCGACTGCCGATACTGACGGGATGCCGGGAATCGCTGGGGCAGGTGTGCTGGTGGTGGGGGCCGGATGAGCGCGCGGGATGTGGCCGTGACGGGGTTGGGGCTGGTCACGCCCGCGGGCGTGGGGGTGGCGGCGACCTGGCAGGGGGTGCTCCGCGGAACGTCGAACGCGGTGCGCTGTCCGGCGCTCGACGGCCTGCCGGTGGACTTCTGCTGCCGGGTGCCCGACTTCGATGCGGACCAGCGCCTGGGACGGCGGCTGTCCTGGCGGCTCGACCGGTGTGCCGCGATGGCGCTGGTGGCGGCCCGTGAGGCGGTGGCGGATGCCGGCCTGGGCGCGGGGAGCTGGGATCCGGTCCGGGTGGGTGTCGTCCTGGGGGTCGGCACGGCGAGCATGGAGCGCTACGAGGAGGAGTTCGCCAAGATCTCCGGCGGGCGGGCCACCGAGATCTCGCCGTTGGCCATTCCACGCAGTGTGCCGAACATGGTCGCCGGCGAGGTGGGGATGGATCTACGAGTGCGCGGGCCGAATCTGACGGTCAGTACGGCGTGCGCCTCGGGGGCGACGGCTCTGGGCACCGCCCGGCAACTCCTGCTCGCCGATGCCTGCGATGTCGTGGTGGCGGGCGGCAGCGAATCGCTGTGCAGCCGCATTCCGGCGGCGTGCTTCCATCAGATGGGTGCGCTCTCGCGCCGCGGCGACGATCCCGCCGCCGCCTCCCGCCCCTTCGACGCCGACCGCGACGGGTTCGTCCTCGGCGAGGGCGCCGGGGTGCTGGTCCTGGAGCGGCTGGAGCACGCGCGTGCCCGGGGATCCCGCATCCGGTCCTATCTGGCGGGGTACGGGGCGTCCTGCGACGCCTACCACTTCACCTCACCGCACCCGGAAGGGCGGGGAGCGGCAGAGGCGCTGGCGGTCGCTCTGGATGACGCCGGGCTGGAGCCGGGGGACGTCGCGCACGTCAACGCCCATGGCACGGCGACGGTGTTGAACGACCGAGCCGAGGCATCGGCGTTGCGCCAGGTGTTCCGCCGCCCGCCGCCGGTGACCGCGGTGAAGGGTGCGCTGGGGCATGCGGCCGGCGGCGCGGGAGCGATCGAGGCGGCCTGCACGGTGCTGTCCCTGGAGGATCAGGTGGTCCCCCCGACGGCGAATCTGCACCGGCTGGATCCGGAGATCGAGCTGGATGTGGTCAGCAAGGCGCCGCGACCGGTGCGGATGACGGCCGCGGTGAGCAATGCGTTCGGGTTCGGCGGGCAGAACGCGGTGCTGGTGCTCCGCTCGGCACCCTGAGGCGGGTCGGGGCGAACGGGGACGACGACCGACGGCAGCGGCGGCAGCAGCAGCAGCGGTTTGCGACGGTGAGTTCACGCGAATGCGCGCCTTTTCGCCCGTGCGCCAGTATGCCCGCCTTCTGACACTCCGACATACTGCAATGTACGGCGCATAAATAGGAAAATCATCCGTTGCGTGAGTGTGGTGGTGTGTGGCGCGGCCGAGCGGCCGGGCCGCGGCCGGCACACGATCGAAGGAGTGATTCGTTGATCACGGTCACCGGTGCCACCGGCTTCCTCGGAGCGCATCTGCTCGCCGGGCTGCTCCGCAGGGACGACCGCCCCGTCAGCGCTCTCGTACGGGATGATCCGGGCACGGCCCGGGAGCGATTGCTGCGGGCGGTGCGCAGTACGGGTGCCCGGTGGGATGCCGCCGACTTCCATCGGCGGGTCACGCCCGTACGGATCGAGCTGGCCGCGCCCCGGCTCGGCCTCTCCGCCGAGGACCACCGCGCGCTGGCCCGGCGGACACAGGAGCTATGGCACTGCGCCGCGGACACCAGCCCGACGGGCCCGACCACGGCGCTGCACCGGGCCAACGTGGCGGGCACCGAGCACGTCCTGCAACTGCTGGACGCCGGTGCGCGCAGCACGCGGCTGTTCCACGTCAGCACCGCGTTCGTCGCCGGCGAGCGGCGCGAGGGAACCGTGTTCGAGGACACCCTGGAGGAGGGGCGGTTCGGGTTCGCCACCTCGTACGAGGAGTCCAAGTTCCGTGCCGAGGCGCTGGTCCGCGGCTGGGCGCAGGAGCGGGGCCGGCCGGTAGTGGTCATGCGGCCGGGTGTGCTGGTGACGGACCGGCCCGTCGCGCCGGGTGAACCTCGCCACTGGTTGGCGGTCCAGGCCGCGCGGGCCGGTGTCCTCGGGCGGCAGGACCCCTCGCACGTACTGCGGGCGGCCGGCCTGTCTCCCGACGACATCCGCCTCCCCTATACGGCGCGGATGCCGGGCCGGCCCGATGCCGTGGTCAATCTGCTGCAGGTGGACTGGGCGGCGGCCGCGATGCTGCGGTGCGCCGACGCCCGCCTCCCGGAGCAGCCACGGCCGGCGAGCGGGCCGAACGGCCAAGGCGACCAAGGCGGCCTGGTGGCGACGTACCACCTGACGCACCCTCACGACTATCCGGTCCAGGAGCTGCTGCGGATCGCCCTGGAGCCGTGCGACTGGCTCGACTTCGCGCTGGATCCGGATCTCGCGCCGGAGGACGTCCGGCCGCTGGAGCGGTTCCTCATGCGACTTGCCGCCGGGCTGACGCCGTACTGGTGGGCCCGGCGCCGCTACGACCGCACTCGTCTGGACGCGGCCACACCCGGTCTGGAACCGCCGGCGGAACTGTCGGCGCAGTATGTGCGGTCGGGCATGGCGGCGTCCGCGCCGCTGTCCTGTTCATCCGCCGGCGCTGCACCCGCCGGCGCGGCAAGGAAGGGAGCCGTGACGGCTCATGTCTGAACTCGTGTCTGATCCCGTATCCGATGTCGCAGCTGATCGCGTATCCGACCCCACGTCTGCCCCAGGCTCTGATTCCGGTGCCTATGCCGAGATCTGTGCGGTCCTGACGGAGACGTTCGGTGTCGAACCCGATGCGCTTCGGCCGAGCACGACGTTCCAGGAACTCGACCTCGACTCGCTCGCGCTCCTGGAGTTCGCCCTGGTGATGGGCGAGCGGCTCGGCGTGAGCGGCGGGGACGCCGATCTGCGTCCGGCCATGACGCTCCGGGAGGCGAGCGCCCTCGTGGAGTCGCTCCGGTCGCATTCCGACCACAGGTGAGCAGGCCATTCCGGGCGGCCCGCGTCACCCGAGGCGACCGGCGGCGTTCCGGTCCGTAGCCGTGGGCTCTGTAGTTGACGGCACCTCGCCGGCCGCGCCCTCCGGGGCGGTGGCCCGTCCTCGGCGTGAGCGGATACGGGCGGGTGCCCACCAGTTGGCGCGCCCGGCGAGGCGCATCACGGACGGTACGAGCACACCGCGTACCAGCGTGGCATCGACCACCACGGCCAGCGCGAGGCCGAATCCCAGCTCCTTCAGCAGCAGCACCCCTGAGGAGGCGAGTGCGCCCATGGCCACCGCCACGGTGAGTGCGGCCGCCGTGAACAGCCGGCCGGTCCGGGCGATGCCGTGCACGATCGAGGCGGTGGTGTCTCCGGTGATCCGCCAGTGCTCCTGGATTCGGGAGAGCAGAAACAGCTCGTAGTCGACGGAGAGGCCGAACGCCACGCTGAACAGCAACAGCGGAATGGTCATGTCCAGCGTGCCGGTGGTGGCGAAGTCGCCCACCAACCACCGCAGATGCCCGTCCTGGAAGACGAAGACGATGCCGCCGAGAGCCGCGGTGAGGCTCAGGCCCGCCACCGCGACCACCTTCAGCGGGATGACGACACTGCGGGTGAACAGGAACAGCACCGTCATGGTTCCCACGGCGATCAGCGCCGCGGCCAGCGGCAGCCGGCTCAGCAACGCGCCGCGGGCATCGACGACCTGCGCGGCCCAGCCGGCCAGGTGCGCGGGGCCGGGTGACGGCAGCTCGCGGACCGCGCGCACCACATCGGCCGCGCGCTCGGACTGCGGATCCGGCGTCATCGTCAGCCTCACCACGGTCCCGCGCTCCCCTCTGCCGGGCGAGGCCGCAGGCGGCCGGGGACGGGCTCTCGGCGCCGCGGCCCCCGCCGCCCCGGCCGGGCGTGCCCAGGCCACCCTCCCGCCGTCCGCGTAGCGTCCCGTCACCGTCGCCGCGCCGCGCACACCGGGCAGCGCGGTCAGCCTCCTGGCGTAGGCGTCCAGTTCCGCCCTGTCGGCGACCGGATCGGCCCTCGGAAGCACGACGGCCAGGGAGCGCTCCCCGGAGGTCGGCCACTCCCGGTGGATGAGTTCCCCCGTCGTCCGGGCCTCGGCGCCGCCGGGCAGGATCCGCTCGTCGGCAAGCCCCAGCCGGCCGTGGCCGAACGGCAGCACCAAGACCGCCAGCAGTACCAGGCAACCCGCTCCCCACCACAGCGGGCGCCGGGTGACCGCCGTGGCCACCGCACGCCACAGTGGGCTGGCCGCGCCGATCGTCGGCGCCGGTACCCACCGCAGACGCCCGAACGGATCCAGCGAAGCGACCCCCGGCCCCCAGCACGCCAGTACGGCCGGCAGTACGACCACCGCGGTCAGCGCCGCCAGCAAGGCCACCGCCATCCCCGCGTACGCCATGGAGCGCAGGAAGGAGAAGGGGAACACCAGCAGCGCCGCCAGGGCGGCGGTCACCGTGCCGGCCGACACCGCGACCGTACGGCCGGCCGTTGCCACGGTGACCCGCGCGGCCTCCGGCGGCGCCAGCCCCCGAGCCCGCTCCTCGCGGAACCGGGCGACGATGAACAGCGCATAGTCCACCGCGAGCCCGAAGCCCAGTGCCCCGATGAGGTTGACGGCGAACACCGAGACGTCCGTGACGGCGGTGAGCACCCGCAGCACCGCCAGCGCGCCGACCGCCGACAGTCCAGCCACCACGACCGGCAGCAGCGCCGCCACCAGTGACCGGAATGCCACGGTCAGGATCGCGAAGGTCAGCGGGGCCGCGATCAGCTCCGCCCGCACCAGGTCCGTACGCGCCTGCCCGGTGGACTGCGCCAGGCTCCAGGCGGGCCCGCCGGCCCGGATCTCGAAGGGGCCGCCCCGTGGGGTGTAGTGCGGCACCAACCGCTGGGCCGTGCGGGCCGTGTCGGTCTCGCTGCCGTCCAGATCGACGTATACGAGGGCGGAGCGGCCATCGGTCGAGGGCGGCGCCTCGTCCGCCGCGGTCCAGTAGGAGCGTGCCCGGGACACTCCACGCTCGGCCGCCAGCCGCTCCGTGATACGGCGTCCCGCCCTCTGCGCCGCCGGGCTGTCGAGCGAGAGCCGGGCGGATTTCAGGTGGAGTACCAGGAACAGTTCCGGCCGGTCGGCCCCGTAGCGAGCGGCCCAGGTCTCGGCCCGTGCGGAGGGCGTCCCCGACGCGGCGAACCCTCCGACGGAGAGCCGCTCGCCAAGTCCCAGCGCCACCCAGCCGAGCAGCACGCACAGTATCCCGGCCGTGATCAGCACCCGCCGCGGATACCGCACACCCCAGTCGCCGAACGAGCGCTCCGGCCGCCGACCGCTGTCGCCTCCGCTGCATTCCCTCCGCATCCGGCCATGTTCCAGCCACACCCCGGACGGCGTGACATGACGCGCCGCCAGAGGACCACTGGAACAGGCCGGAACAGTACAGCGTGGAGCAGATGGGCGGTCGCCACGGGCCACGACGACGCGTCGCGATCGGCGTCGCCCTGGCAGACTCCCCGTCCAGAATCGACAAGTTGACCGATTCACCGGTCCAAGAGGAGGACCCTTCGTGGGAGAGACGCTGTACGTGCGGTTTCAGGGGACCACGCGCAGTCCGCACGGACACTTCCCCGGGATTTTCGCCCTCGCCAACGGCCTCGCCCGCGACGGCAGGCTCACCGACGAGCAGTACCGGTTCTGGCGCGCGGGCAACGACTGGTACGACACCCACTTCACCAACCCCTCCGACGTCGATCCCACCGTCTACGACCGCGATCTCAACCCGGGGGCGGTGGCCTGGTTCAAGGCCACCGCCGTGCACCTCCTCGAACGGGCGGAGGGCTACCTCGATCTGCTCGCCCAGCATGAAGTGCCGTGCAAGCGGGTCGAGTCCACCGACCCGGGACGGGTCATCTACGAGGACGACGAGCAGGTCGTGGTGGTACCCGTCACCCCGCTTCCGGATCACCCCGCAGCAGCGCCTCGCCCAGCGACCTGAGGGTGTGGTGCACGCTCCCGCCCGTGCGGTTCGAGGCGATCAGTCCGGCCTCGCGGAGTATCGCGGTGTGGTGGGTCGCCGTGGCCGGCGAGACGTTCAGCCGGCGGGCCAGTTCGGAGGTGGTGCAGCCGGCGGCGACGAGTTCCAGCGCCGCCGCTCGGGTGTGCCCCAGCAGGGCGGCGCACGGGCCCTTCGCACCGGTCCGTGCGCGGTCGTCGCCGTCGGTGTGCGCCCAGTCGGGGCTGCGCTCGACGGGGTACACCAGGACCGGCGGCAACTGCGGATCCCTCTACCCATAGCGGTACTTGGCGGGAGCGGGAAAGCCGCGCGAGGTCGGTGCGGAGCCGGCTGCGCGGCGTGGCCGCGAGGTCCTGGAGGCCCTCCTCCAGGCCGACGGCCGAGGAATCGGGCGTGAGGAAGTCGGGGCTGTAGCCGCGTGGTGGCGCGAGGGCGAGCAGCCCGCGGATCCGGCCGTCGAGCCGCGGCAGGGTCCGCTGCCGCCAGCGGGCGAACGCCGGCGCGCCACAGCGGGTCTGTAGGAGGTGCAGGCTGAGCAGGACCTCCCACAGCGGGTCGGGCCGTTCGGCGATATGCGTCCTGGCGAGATCTTCCAGGCTGAAGTGAATGCGCACGGCCATCCGTGCTCCCCCGTTCCCCCGGTCACAGGTCACCGCTGGTCGGCGGTGACCCATCGGTTTTCAGCCTACGACCTGACTCTTCCCGGTCAAGGAAACGGTCGAGGAAGCAGTCGGGAAGCAGTAAGGAACCGATGTCACGCGTCGATGGCCGGGCGTGGACGGGGTGCGAGCAGGGGTGCGGTCCTACGCGATGCCGGGAACGGCAGGGCGTGGGGTCCCCTCGGGCCCGGTTTCCCGGGCCCGGCGGGCGGGTGACTTCAGTGCGCGATGCCGTCGATCAGCTCACGCGCGCCCTGCCGCAGCAGGGCGACCGCCACGGACGTCCCGAGCGTCTCCGGGGTGAGCGGACCGGCCCATTCGTGCGCGTTGAGGACCGTCTTGCCGTCCGGGGTGAAGACGCAGGCCCGCAGGGAGAGTTCACCGCGCCGGTCGGTGGTGGCGTAGCCGGCGATCGGGCTGTTGCAGTGACCTTGCAGGACGTGCAGCAGCATGCGCTCGGCGGTGGTCTCCTGGTGCGTCTGGGGGTGGCCCAGACCGCTCACGGCGTCGATGGTCTCGGTGTCGCCCTCGCGGCACTGGAGCGCCAGCACGCCCGCGCCGACGGGCGGGCACATCTCGTCCACGGACAGGATCTCGGTGATCACATCCGTACGGCCGATGCGCTCCAGCCCCGAGACCGCCAGCAGCAGCGCATCCGCGTCACCGGCCGCGAGCTTCTCCATGCGGCGGTTGGCGTTGCCGCGCATCGGCACGCACTGCAGATGCGGGTGGAAACCGGCGAGCTGGGCGATCCGACGGACCGACGAGGTGCCGATCCGGGTGCCCGCAGGAAGTTCGTCGAGGTTGAGCCCACCCGGGTGGATCAGGGCGTCACGGACGTCGTCGCGCTTCAGGAAGGCGGCGAAGGTCGTGCCGGCCGGCAGCGGGCGGTCGCCGGGGATGTCCTTGACGCAGTGCACCGCGAGGTCCGCCTCACCGGCCAGGAGGGCGGCGTCGACCTCTTTGGTGAACGCCCCCTTGCCCTCGACCTGGGAGAGCGCGCCCATCCAGCGGTCGCCGGTCGTCTTGACCGGGATGACCTCGGTGGCGATGCCGGGATGGAGCGCGCCGAGTTCGGCGCGGACGCGCTCCACCTGGGCCAGGGCCATCGGCGAGTCGCGGGAGACGATGCGAATCAGTTCTGGGGCGGACATGCGCCCACGATAGACCGTCAGGTCCACGCCACGGTCACCAGCAGGCCCCCGCACCTGACCAGTTGGCGAAGGGACGCGAACTCCGCCGATCGGGGACCGTCCGCCCCTGATCCCCCGGGCCGGCTCTGGTTCCCGCCCCTTGCGCCGACTGGGTGAGCGGGCGTCAGGCCGGGGCCACCGAGCGCGGCGGGCGGCCGGTCGTCTTCCGTGCCGGACCGGCGGGTAAGGGCGGGCGGTCGCCCTCGGTGTCGGGCCGGCCGGCACGGCGCACCCGCCCTCCTCAGTGCCGCGCCCACGGGTGCCGCAGTCGGATCCAGACGTCCCTGGCCCGCCGCCCCGCCTCGGCGCGGCTCCTGGCGACCAGTTGGTGGGCCTGCTCCTCGGTCTCCACCATCGGGCCGGAGCCACGCAGCGGCTTGCCCGCCGTCTCGTGGAGGAAGAAGGTCGCGATCAGCCCGATCACCCCGGCGGCCATCAGGTAGTAGGCGGGGATCATGTCGCTGCCGGTCGCCTGCACCAGCGCGGACACGAACAGGGGCGTCGTACCGCCGAAGAGCGAAACCGAGATGTTGAAGGAGATGGACAGGGCTCCGTAGCGCAGCCGGGTCGGGAACAGCGCGGGCAGCGTGGAGGCGGAGGTGCCGGCGAAGCACACCAGCAGGAGCCCCAGGATCAGGCAGCCGAAGGCCGGTGCCAGGATGCCGCCGACGCGGATGAGGAGCACCGCGGGCACCGCGAGGGCGATCAGGGCGGCGCTGCCCGCCATGAAGACGGGCCGGCGACCCCATCGGTCGGAGGTACGGCCCACCGTGGTGATGGTGAGCGCCACGACGATCATGGTGCCGAGTACGAGCAGCTGGGCGGTGAGGGCGTCCTCGCCAAGGGTCTCGGTCATGAACGTCGGCAGATACGACGTCACCATGTAGTTGGTGACGTTGTAGAGCAGCACCAGGCCCATGCAGATCAGCACCGCCTGCCAGTGCCGGGTGAAGATCTCCTTCAGCCGGCCCCGGCCGGACTGCCGGGCCTCCTCCACCGGGTCCTGGCCGCCCGCGGCGCGGACCTCCTCCGCGTCGTGGTGGGCCTGCTCCGCCTCACGCTGGAAGGCCGGGGTCTCCTCCAGCCGTAGTCGCATGTACAGACCGATCAGCCCCAGCGGGCCGGCGACCAGGAACGGCAGCCGCCAGCCCCAGTCCACCAGGCCGTCGTCGCCGAGCACGGCCGTGAGGACGGTCACCAGTCCGGAGCCGAGCGAGTAGCCGACGAAGGTGCCGAAATCGAGCCAGCTGCCGAGGAATCCGCGCCGGGTGTCCGGAGCGTATTCGGCGATGTATGTGGTCGCTCCGGCGTATTCGCCACCGGTGGAGAAGCCCTGCACCAGTCGGCAGATCAGCAGCAGAATCGGTGCGGCGAAGCCGATGGTGTTGTAAGAGGGCAGAAATCCGACGGCGAAGGTACTGGCCGCCATCATGATCATGGTGGCGGCCAGTACCCGCTGGCGCCCGATACGGTCGCCCAGCGGTCCGAATACCAGGCCACCGAGCGGCCGGACGAGAAACGCCGCCGCAAATGTGGCGAACGTCGAGACCACCTGGACCCCGGGCGAGCTCGACGGAAAGAACACTTTGCCCAAGGTGCCCGCGAGATAGGCGTAGACACCGAAGTCGAACCACTCCATGGTGTTGCCCAGCGCGGCCGCCGATACCGCCCTTCGCACCGCGGGTCGATCGGTGACCGTCACGTCCTCGGCGCTCAGCGGCCGCTTGCGGCGGCGCAGCAGAACGCGGAGCATCCGATCGGTGGCGGCGGTACCTCCACGAGCCGGTTTCCGGCCCGTTCGTGGATTCGACGGTCCCTGGCCTCCGGCGCTCATTTCATCCCGTCAGCAGAGTGGATGCGGTACCTCATGAAATGCGAAGTCAGCGATGGCTCATCTCATTATTCCCCTTATTCCCCGGGTATTCCGTATAGAGAGAAGGACCGGTGCGCCGCGTGTCGCCTCCCTTCAGGCCGTCTCCCTTCAAGCGGTATGGCGATGCCCAGGCCGGCGGGGTGCCGGCCTGGGCCTGTTCGGTTGCACCTGTGCGGAATCGAGGTACGGCCTCCGGGTGCGAAACGGAGTTATGTCAGGCGTGTCTGTACGAGGAAAGGTGGGCGAAGACCACCACGTTGTCGACGTAGTCCCTGACCTTCCTGTCGTATGCACCGCCGCAGGTGATCAGCCTGAGCTGGGCGCTCGAAGAGTCGGCATAGACCCGGTCGTTGGGGAACCGCGACTTGTTGAAGGTCTCGACGGAGTCGACCTTGAAGGTCGCGACCATGGCGTCCTCGCGGGTGATGTTGATCGTGCTGCCGGGCTTGAGCGATTCGAGTTGCATGAACACCGCCGGTCCGGTCTTGGTGTCCACATGTCCGGCGACGATCGACGAGCCACGCTCACCCGGCGTCGCACCGTCCTTGAACCAACCCACGAGGTTCCTGTTGCCTGCGGGCGGTGCGTCGAGCTGGCCGGTCGCACCGATACCCAACTGGGTGAAGGGCGCGTCGACCGCGATCGCCGGAATCGTCAGTCGCTTCGGCAAGGAGCGGGGCAGAGCCAGACCGGCGGACTGATCGGCGGGGGCGGTCGCCCTGGGAGAGGCGGAGGCGGCGACGGCGGTGGAGGACTGCGGCTTGGGATCTGCCGAGGTGTCCACGGAGTTGTAGACGAGGAGGGAGCCCAGCAGAAACGCCGCCGCGGACCACAGCAGACCGCGGCCGACAGGGCGGGTCGCGGAGACGGCGGTGCGGGGTGGGTTCGTGTTCGGCTGGGGCGGCGACTGCTGGGCGGTCATGTGAGGGTGCCTTTCGTGAACGGGGCGGCGGCGAGGCGTGAAGGGGAAGCGGAACGCAATCGCCGCGGCCACCGTCCACGAGGAACGGTGGCCGCGACGGCGCAGCGGCCTCCGTACGGGGCAGCCTTGTCAGGCCGCCGCGGAGCCCGAGGCGTTACGACGGCGCAGCATGTAGGCACCGGCACCAAGACCACCGAGCATCAGCACCGAGCCGGCTGCCAGGCCACTGTTGGTCGCCATGCCACCGCCACCGGTGTGGATGCCACCGTGCGGCTTGCGGTGGTCGCCGTAGCCGCCTCGACCGTGGTCGCCGTAGCCACCTCGGCCGTGGTCGCGTCCGTAGCCGCCACCGTCACGGCCACCATCGCGTCCGTAGCCGCCACCGTCACGGCCACCATCGCGTCCGTAGCCGCCACCATCGCGGCCGTGGTCCCGGCCGCCGCCACGGCCGTGGTCGTCGTCATCCCAGTCGTTCACCACGGTCTTGGCCAGGAAGCCACCGCCGGTGTGCACCCCACCGCTCGGACGGTGCCAGTGGCAGTAGCGGCCGTGGCCACGGCCACCATCGCGCCCGTAGTCGCGGCCGTGGTCACCATCGCGGCCCTTGTCACGACCGTTGTCGCGGCCACCATCGCGGCCATTGTCACGACCACCATCGCGGCCATTGTCACGACCACCATCGCGACCATTGTCACGACCGTTGTCGCGGCCACCATCGCGGCCGTTGCCCCGGCCATTGTCACGACCGCCGTCGCGACCGTTGTCACGACCGTTGTCACGACCGTTGTCGCGGCCGTTGTCGCGGCCGTTGTCGCGGCCGTTGTCGCGGCCGTTGTCGCGGCCGTTGTCGCGGCCGTTGTCGCGGCCGTTGTCACGACCGCCGTCGCGGCCATGGTCACGCCCGTCGCGGCAGTGCCTGTCGCGGTCGTGGTCGCTGGAGGAGGAACCACCCGCGGCGTTGTCCTCCGTGATCATGGCATGTGCGGCTGGTGCAGAGATTGCAAGGACCGCCGTGATGGCGGCCGAAGCGAACAGTGTGCGAGCAGTGCGCATGAGGACATGTTCCTTTCGGCACGACTGCGAAGGCTGACTGTTTGTCGGCACATCGGAATCGCAGTAGCGACGTGATCACCGTCAGCCGAATCGGGGCCCCGCACCACCGGAGAACGTCGCATTCGAGGGAGCCCCTGGGCTCTTCGGGTGGCGGAAGGCAGCGAATTCACCCGTTGGATGGCGCGCGTCGTCGGCGTGTCGCGCAACGAGTGGGCTAAAGGGGTTCCAAGCCGCCTCCGAGGCGGCGCGATGCCCGCCGAAGGACCGCTCCGGACGACGCGCTCGGCGACACGCCGAGGGCTTTGCCGGCGTGCCCCCGCCATGTTCGGCGCCCTCGGGCGGACGCCGGCAGGGGGACTCCGGCAGTACGCAGGTGGGAGGCGCTCCCGTATGGCACGGGGTCGGTATGAGGGGGCTACCGCGGTCGGTATGGGGATCGGCATGGGCACCTGCATTCAAACCCGGCGGCCTCGCCCAGCCGAGAGAGCCGCTCCGCTGCCCGGCCAGCGTCCGCCGGGGCCTGAACTCACCTCAAAACAGTGCCCTTTTACGAGCAACCGCCAGCCAGCACACTCCTCACCTGATGAGCAATCAGCTTCCTTCGATACAGGGATCCATCAGCCGGCGAACTCCCAAAACGCCTTTGCTGACACGCAATTGGAACAGCAAGGGACACGCGCCCTCATCGCAACGGAATGGACGCACGGACGGATACACCGACACATGGCCGTCGACGCATCACCGGCGGCACCTCCCCTCCTCCCCATCCCCCGCTCCTCCTCAAAGGACCGACATTCGTCACCCGGATTGAGGAATTCCTACGACCGACCGGACGCGCCGGTATGCGGCGGCCCTCGATGCTTCACAGGAAGCACCGAGGGCCGCCGTTTCGCCCCGCCGCTCAGGTGGCGCTGTCCCTGAGCGCCTTTTCCACGATCGCCTCCAGCCGGGAGTGGTGAGCGCCGCGCCAGTAGACGCGGCCGCACGAGGTGCACTGCGCGAAGACGTCGTACGTACGCTGAGTGCCGTGCTCGAGGTGCTCGCGGACCGAGTCCTTGTCGGCGTCTGCCAGCGGCCCGTTGCAGGCGGTGCAGCGCGTCCATGGGGCGAGCGTGGGGGCGAAACGCTCCAGTACGTCCCGGAGTTGGTCATCGGGCCGGTCGCTGTAGATGAACGCGCCCGCCCAGATCTCCCGGCGGCGCAGCAGACCGCGGTCCCGGGAGAGCAGCACACGCTGTTCCTTCGCCGAGAGCGCGGCCAGCGCCGCATCGCCGGGGTCCTCGTTCGTGTACGTCGCGTCGACGCCGAGCAGCCGCAGCCTGCGCGCGAGCGTGCCGAGGTGGACATCGAGCAGGAACCGCAGCGGCGCGCCGGGGACCTGCTGCGGGCGCTCGACGCCGTAGACCTCGATGCTCTCGCCCGCGCCGGGGATGTGGGAGGCGGAAGCCTCCGTGCCGTCCACGACGAACCGTCCGACCTCGGTGAGTGGGACGCCCAGCGACTCCACGACATGGCCGAGCGTCGACGCCCCGTCGGTCACCACGGGAGTACGGGCGGCGCTGCGCTCTGCCGCAAGGAAAAGGTGCAGCTCAGGGGCGAAGCTGAAGGGGATTACGGGTCCGTTCACGCCGGACAGCATGTCATCGCGCGGCCCGGCCCAGCCAGTGGATTCCCGCCCGTCACAGGCGGGCCGGGCAGGCTCTCGGGCGTCCCACGGCCCCTGCCGTCCCTCGGCAGCGGGCCGTCGACTCCATGGACGGCGACCGCTCCGCTCGACGGGCAGGCGGGCACCTCCGTCGGCGGCTCACCGCAGCCCTCGGGAGATCCGCCGCGCCGGATCTGGCTACATACGGACCGTAGCGGTCCGCGCCCCGGATTGTGCAGGGTGGAGCAGGCCCCGCTCCCCCGCCGCCCCTAGCCTCACTGCCACCACATCACCACCATCACCATCACCACGAGGGGCGGTACCGGTGAACTGGCTCATCCACGACTACCGCGAGAAGGATCTCGCCGAAGTGGTCCACCTGATCGACTCCACCGCCGAGCTCGGCCAGGAGTCCGTCTTCTCGCTCGCCGAGTGCATCGGCGCGCTGACCTCGCGGCAACCCGCCGTAGTGGCCGTCCACCAGGGTGCGCCCATCGGGGCCGCGCTCGCGTGCGTGGCGGGTGAGCGGGGCTGGGTCATGCGGATCGCGATCTCGTCGGCGTGGCGCGGCCGGGGGCTGGCGAGCGCGCTGCTGGTCGAGCTGGAGCGGCGACTGATCGCCGCCCGGGTCAGCCGCATCGCCTACGTACTGCCGGAGGAGGACCTGCTCGGCGAGGGCCTGCTCAACGCGGGCTATACGCGCCAGCCGGCGGTGGCCTACTTCGAGAAGGTCGAGCCGCACCACGGGCCCGCGGCGAGCCTCCTGGAGGACCTCGGCGGACGGTTCCTGCCCGCCGATCTGTGGGCCAAGGTGGCCGGCATGGAAGCGGAGAAGGACCTGATCGAACGGCGTGTCGTGCTGCCGCTGGCGGAGCCGGAGCGGGCCGCCCGACACGGGGTCCGGCCGCCGCGGGCGATCGCCCTGTTCGGCCCGCCGGGGACCGGGAAGACCACCTTCGCGCGGGGCATCGCCGCCAAGCTCGGCTGGCCGTTCGTCGAGCTGCTCCCGTCCCGGCTGGCCGATGAGGGCAATCTCGCGGCGGCGCTGCGCAGCGCGTTCGCCCGGATCGCGGAGCTGGAGCGGGTGCTCGTCTTCATCGACGAGGTCGAGGAGATCGCGCCGGTCCGCAACGAGCCCGCCCAGCCGGGCGGACTGCACGGTGTGACCAACGAGCTGCTCAAGCTGATACCCGGCTTCCGGGAGCGGGACGAACGGCTGCTGGTGTGCGCGACCAACTCGATCCGCTCGCTGGACCCGGCGTTCCTGCGCCCCGGCCGGTTCGACTACCTGATCCCGATCGGTACGCCGGACACGGCGGCCCGCTCCGCGATCTGGTCCCGGTACACGGACGGCCGGGCCGATGTGGATGTGACGGCGCTGGTGGCGGCCAGCGAGCTGTTCACCCCGGCCGATATCGAACACGCCGCCCGTGTGGCGGCCCAGGCCTCGTTCGAGCGGGACCTGGAGGCGGTCGGTGTCGGCTCGGCGCTGCACGGGCGGCTCGGGGCGAGCACCGAGGACTACCTCGCCGCCATCGCCCAGTGCCGGCCGACCGTCACCCCCGCGATGATCGACGAGTTCAGCGCGGACATCACCGCCCACGCCCGCTGCTGACGAGCGGCGCCGCCGCCCTGCCACTCCAGAGGCAACCACACCTGCAACGGGGACCGCGTCCCGAACGGCGACCGCATCCGGCACGACCACCGCATCCGGCACGACGACAGAGCGACGGCCGCGCACTGCATGCGGAGGACATGACGCGATGCGGCTCCTCCGCCGGGCGGATGCCGGCACCAACCGGTGTACGTACGGTGCTGAAGAGAGCCGGGCGACGGACTTCGTCGGAATTCGAGAGAGCGGGCAAGGCATGCGGGACATCGTCGATCTGGGCGCCTTCGGTGCGGACTTCACCGCGGACCCCTACAAGTACTACGCCAAGCTGCGCGCCCAGGGGCCGGTGCACCGTGTACGTATCCCTGATGGGCCGGAGACGTGGCTGGTCGTCGGACACGAGGCGGTCAGGACCGCGCTCACCGACCCCCGCATCAGCAAGAACTGGCGCGGGTCCGGCCTGCTGGGCGAGACGGGCGACGAATCGGCACTGTTCACGAACATGCTGGACGCGGACCCGCCGCACCACACCCGCCTGCGGAAGCTGGTGGCCAAGGAGTTCACGACTCGCCGTGTGGAGGCGCTCCGGCCGCGGGTGCAGCAGATCACCGATGAGCTGCTCGATACGATGCTCGCCGCGCCGGACGGCCGGGCCGATCTCGTGGCGGCGCTCGCCTTCCCGTTGCCGATGACCGTCATCTGCGAGCTCCTCGGCGTTCCCAGCATCGACCGGGAGGCGTTTCGCCGCTGGTCGAACGAGCTGGTGGCGCCGACGAGTGACGAGGCGGTGCAGGCGGCGTCCCTCGCGGTGTCCGAGTACCTGGTCGATCTCATCGAAGCCACGCGCAACAGCCCCGGCGACGGCCTGCTCAGTGCTCTGATCCGCACCAGCGACGAGGACGGCGACCAGCTCTCCCGCGAGGAGGTGGTCGGCACGGCGTTCCTGCTGCTGGTCGCCGGCCATGAGACGACCGTGAGCCTGCTGTCCAACGGCGTGCGCGCCCTGCTGCAGCACCCCGAACAACTGGCCGCCCTCCGGGCCGACTACTCGCTCCTCGACAACGCCGTGGAGGAGATGCTCCGCTACGACGGCCCGGTGGCCACGGCCACTTGGCGCTTCACCACGGAGCCGACCGACATCGCCGGTACGCGGATCCCCGCCGGCGAGAACGTGCTGGTCGCCCTGGCCTCAGCCTCCCGGGACCGCGAACGCTTCGCGGCCCCCGACGACTTCGACATCACCCGCGACGCCCGCGGCCACGCCGCCTTCGGCCATGGCATCCACTTCTGCCTCGGAGCCCCGCTGGCCCGTCTGGAGGCACGCATCGCCATCCGGTCCCTTCTGGAGCGCTGCCCCGACCTCGCGATGGACGCCGACCCCGACGCCCTGACCTGGCGCGCCGGAATGCTCATCCGGGGAACGGAGCAGTTGCCGGTGCGCTGGAAGGCGTAGGCAGGCGGCCGCCGCCCCCTCCCCTGACGGCGGCCACGCTCCTCCTCCCTCCCCCTTCCTGCCCCCCTTCCTGCCTCTAGTCAACTTTGACTAGAATTCGAGATGTGACAGATGTGAGCGACATCAGCGAAAAGACCATCCCGATCCTGCCGTGCCGCACTCTCCAGCCCGTGCTCGACTTCTACGGCGCCCTTGGCTTCGAGGTGACGTTCCAGCAGAAGAGCCCCAATCCCTACGCGGCCGTCGAACGCGGCGGCATCCATCTCCAGTTCTTCGGGATGAAGCACTACGACCCGGCCGGATCATTCAGCACGTGCTACGTCCGAACCCATGACGTCGACGGCCTGTACGAGGCATTCAGGACCGGCCTCAAGGCGGCGTACGGGAGACTCCCGACCCGCGGGCTACCGCGCATCGGACCGCTGAGGGACACCACGTACGGCACCCGGCAGTTCCTCATGTCCGATCCGGGCGGCAACTGCCTCCGCATCGGGCAGCAGACGAGCGAGGACCCACGCCACCGGCCCGCGCCCAGGGAAACCTTCGCTCGGGCCCTTCACCATGCGTCCCTCTTCGCGGACTCGAAGGAGGACCTGGCCAGGGCCGCCAAAATCATCGATCGGGCACTGACCCTTGAGGACGAGCGCCCCACCCCTGTGCAGCTACTGCAGCTCCTGATCCTGCGCGCGGACACCGCCCGGCGCCTGGGCGACGAGGAGATCGCGGCGTCCGCACTGCGCGAGGCCGCCGCGATCCGCCTCACCACCGAGGAACGACACTCGGTCCGCGACGACCTCATGCGCCTTGAGGAGCTGCGGGCTTAGGACCCATCCGACGAGCCCAGGGCCCATCCGACGGACCTGGGCCCTATCCGACGAGCCTGGGACCTCGGCTGCGGTTCAGCAGCTGAGGTTGTCGCCGGGCGTGGTCCCCAGGATCTGCACAAAGCTCTTGTAGCTGTTGATGCGGCTCTGCACCTGACCGGGATTGCCGCCGTTGCATTCCAGGGAGCCGTTGATGCTGCGAATGGTCTCGCCGAAGCCGGCGCCGGTGACCATCGCCTGGTGCGGGGTCATGGTGCCCGGGCCGGTCTGGGTGTTCCAGTACCAGAGCGCGGTCTTCCAGGCGACGGCGGGATCCTGCTCCACCAGATAGGGATTGTTCAGCAGGTCGATGCCCAGCGCATCACCCGCCGCCTTGTAGTTGAAGTTCCAGCTGAGCTGGATCGGTCCACGCCCGTAGTAGGCGGCCTGACCGGCCGGGCATCCGTACGGCTGGGTGGCATCGCAGTAGTGGGGGTAGTTGCCGGTGTTCTGCTCCACCACGTAGACGAGGCCGCCGGTTTCATGGCTCACGTTCGCGAGGAAGGCCGCGGCCTCCTGGCGCTTCACGGTGTCGCTGCCGGTGTTCGCGAACTCCGGGTAAGCACTGAGCGCGGCGGTCAGACCGCTGTACGTGTAGAACGGATTCCGGTTCGGGAACATCTGGTTGAACTGCGCCTCGCTGACGACGAATCCCTCGGCCCGCGTCTCGGCGCCGGCCGGGGCCGCGGCGCACGAGGAGGAGCAGCTCGCCGTGGCTGCCGCGGTCGAGGTCGGCACAACGAGGGCGACACCGGCAGCCAGGGCGGCGGCGCTCAGCAGCGCAGCGGTACGAGATCTCATGGCAGGACTCCTTCGAGCGCGGCCGGCCGCCGTACGAGTCAGGCGCAACGGCCGCAGTGGGGGGGGAAGAGGAGCAACCGCCCTACGCGGCACGTTCATTGACGTGCCACCGGGCATGGCCGACCGCACTCTGCGACCACCGATGAGATGCGGTCTAGACCAACCTCAGGCTATGGGCGGACACTTGAGCATGTCCAGACCAATGCACCGATCCGTCGAGCCATCGGAACCATCGAAGGGCAGGCTCCGCCATCCACTTCACCGAACCCGCGTGGGCGTTACGTGCGATACCGCCCCCGCCGGCACCACCAGTCCCGCCGCCGTCACCAGTCCCGCCGCCGTCACCAGCCCCGTCGGCATCGCGCCAGCACCACAAATCACCAGGGAAAATCAGCGTACATGTGCGAGAGTGTCGCGATGATGCGAACTATCGGACTGCTCGGCGGCATGAGCTGGGAGTCCACGGCGGAGTACTACCGGCTGCTCAACGAGCTGACGCGCGAGCGCCTGGGCGGCCTGCACTCATCTCGCTGCGTGCTCTACTCCGTGGACTTCGCAGAGATCGAGAAGCTGCAGGTAGCAGGTGACTGGGAACAGGCCGCCAAGATTCTCGCCGAGGCGGCCAAGGCACTGGAGGCGGCCGGTGCGGACCTGCTGCTGATCTGCACCAACACCATGCACAAGGTCGCCGACCAGGTGGCCGACGCCGTCACCATCCCCCTGCTGCACCTCGCCGACACCACGGCGGATGCGGTACGCGAAGACGGCCTGCGCCGCATCGGACTGCTCGGCACCGCCTTCACCATGGAGCAGGACTTCTACCGCGGCCGCCTGGAAAGCCACGGGCTGGAGGTGCTGGTCCCGGACGCTGCCGGACGAAGCACCGTCCATCAGGTGATCTACCAAGAGCTGTGCCTCGGCATCGTCCGCGAGGAGTCCCGTGCGTCCTTCATGGCCGTCATCGACGACCTCGTAGCCGCGGGAGCCGAGGGCATCATCCTGGGCTGCACCGAGATCGAGCTGCTCATCGGCCCCGAACACTCCCCGGTCCCGGTCTTCCCGACCACACGACTGCACGCCGAAGCGGCCGTCACCCGAGCCCTCGCCGACCTCCGGTAGCCCACATGACGACCACCAACTCCCCGAAGTCCACACATTTTTGGGGTGGAGCCGAGGTTTGAACACACGACAGGTACGCTGACGTGGTGTCGCGCAACGAGTTGGAACGTCTGGCCAGGATCCGGATACAGATCACCGGAGAGACGCTGGAGCGCGCCATGGCCGTGCTCGGAGGGGAAGTCACCCCTCCGGAGCCGGCGACCGAGCCCTCCCCCGCCCCCGGACACGACTCCGAACCCGAGGCCGACCGCAACCGGCAGGACGAGCCTGATACGAACAGCACGAGCGGTGCGATCGGCTCAGACACCGAGCCCGACGGCGATGCCGCCGCCCCCGACAGTCGACGGAAACCTCGGCGACGCAACCACCTCCGCGGCCTCTGATCGCGATGCGCCGCAGAACCTCCACCTCGGAGTCGAGCAGCGGCGGACAAGGCACCCACCGAGCAAGCGGTGGTCAAGCCACCCGAAGCCACACCACAGAAGCGGCCGCCCGCAATCAACCGGCAACACTGCGTCACCGGGACAGGCCAGCCCTCCCAGCAGAACGAAGCGGCCTAGCCAACTCCGGCCGTGGCGGCTACCACCAAGCTCACGTGACGAGGGGCCGCGCCAGCAGCGGGGTGCTGAGCACCTGGTGCCCTCCGCTGGCCAGCATGCGGACCTCGCCACGGTCGCTGATCTCCGCGCGCACGATCCCCGACTCGTCCTCGTAGACCGGGTACCCGCCCGCTCCGGCCCGCTCGGTACGCCGGACGATCACCACGTCGTCCTCCACGGCGGAAGCTTGAAATACCAGCTCATAGCGTTCCGGGTAATCCATCGGGGCCTCCCGATACTGCTCGGTGGGTGCTCCGGGCATCGCTCCCCGCCGGCGCTGCACACGCGCCGCCGCACCTCGCTCTTCCATCGTCGCGCACGCCTGCCCGCAGCGCCTCAGGAGGGCCGGGAAACGGCCGCTACCCGACCGGGCCAATGTGTCCCGAGTGACCGGAACGGCCACCCCTTTCCCCTGCCGGACAGCTCAGCGGGCTGCCCCGAAGATCCCTCGCACCGAGAAACCTGACATTTGTCATCTGGACTTGGGATCAAGGTCGTCCCGAAGGTTGACGGCCGGCCGCCGTCCCGCCGCAAGAATCGAGGAAGCGAAGATCGAACAGCGGCCACAAGCCGTGAACTGACGGAGAAAACATGCCTGTTGTCCACCCGCCCCGCAGCCGTGTACGGCTGGCCGGAACCGCTACCGCCGCCCTCCTCACGCTGACGATTCCGACCATCGCCCCGGCCGCCGCGGCCACTCCCGCTCCCGCCGCGCCGACGGCGGCCGACACACATGCCGGCTCCGCAGGTCGCGCAGAGCGGACCGGCCTCGACCGCGCCGCCCTGGACTCGACGCTCAAGGCGTTCCACGACGCGGGGATGTACGGCGCCTACTCGGCGGTGCGCGACGGCTCCGAGGAGTGGCAGAGCGCGACGGGGGTCGCCGATGTCGACACGGGGCGCCCCATCACACCTCAGATGGAGCACCGCATCGGCAGCGTCACCAAGACCTTCACGGCCGTGGCCGTCCTCCAGGAAGTCGGCAAGGGACACATCGCGCTGGACGCTCCCATAGGGCGCTATCTTCCCGACCTCATCCCCGGGGAACGCGGCCGAGCCATCACCGTCCGGATGCTGCTCAACCACACCAGCGGCATCGGCGAATACAGCCAAGCGATCTTCGCGACGCCCAACAGCATGGACGAGAACCGCTTCCGCAACTTCGCCCCGGACGAGCTGGCCCGACTCGGCCTCAAGGCGAAGCCGTTGGGCAAGCCGGGCGAGGCCCACCACTACTCCAACACCAACTACGTGATCGCGGGTCTCCTGCTGCGGAAGGTCACAGGCAGGGCACCGGAGTCGTACATCACCCAGCACGTCATCCGGAAGGCCGGACTGCAGCACACCTATTTCCCGCAGACTCCGTACATCACCGGACCGCACGCCAAGATGTACGAGGCCGCATACGGCGGATACAACCCGCCGCGCGACTTCAGCGTCTACAGCCCGTCCTGGGTCAGCACGGCCGGTGCGCTCATCTCGACGATGCCCGATCTGAATCGCTTCTATCGCGCACTGCTGGGCGGCGAACTTCTCCCCTCAGCCCAACTGCGCCAGATGAAGACCACGGTGCCGATCGAGGGCAGTAGGACGCGCTACGGCCTCGGCCTGCTCTGGACGAAGACACCGTGCGGGGAGTTCTGGGGGCACAACGGCCTGGTGCTCGGGGCCATGACCTGGTCTCTGTCCAGCACGGACGGTCGCCGGCAGGTCTCCCTCGGCTTCAATTTGACGCGCTATCAGAAGCTGGACGGAAACAACCTCCCCCAGGACGGTCCGATAGACGACGCCATGAACAAGCACCTCGCCCAGGGGGTGTGCGGGACCAAAGCCAACCGGCAGCCGGGAACCCCCGGCGATCCCACCCACCCCTCACGTCTCTCGCTCCAGTCGCCTACGCAGGATCTACAGCGCTCTGCGCTCCGGCACTGAACGCGCTGACCGCACGCGACGCGCTGACCGCCACGCCAATGCCTGGGGTGCCCGCTGGTGCCCCGCTCCCGTGCGCTGTCACGGGAGCGGGGCGGGTCCGAGAAGCGCCAGCAGCTCGGATAGTTACGGAAACACCGTACGGGTCACCACTGACAACGGCGGCTCCAAGGCGACGGCGATCCGTTCATGGGCCGCGCGGGAACGCCACAATGGAGGGAGGCCAGGAACACAGACCTCACCCGATCGGAGTACTCCGCACTCCCCGCGATCAACTCCCCGCAATCGCACCAGAGAGGGTGTGTAGCCATGAGACCTCGATTTTCGCTGGCGACGGTCGTCCTGGACTGCCTGGACGCTCATGCGCTCGCCGACTTCTACCGGCGGCTGCTGGGCTGGAAGGTGAAGGACAGCGAACCGGACTGGGTACTGCTCAGCTGTCCGGACGGTGGAACGGGGCTCTCCTTCCAGTCCGAGCCGGGGTATCAGCCGCCGGTGTGGCCCGAACGGGCAGCGGAGCAACAGAAGATGCTGCATCTCGACATCCGGGTCGACGACCTCGCCGAGGCCGAGGCGTACGCGGTGGCCATGGGCGCGGTCCGAGCCGAGTTCCAGCCGCAGGACGATGTCCGTGTGCTCTTCGATCCGGCGGGACACCCCTTCTGCCTGTTCCTCCATTGAGGTTGCCCCAGGGCGCCGAACGCGGAGCGTGTGGGAATGGACACATGCAGGAAGCGAGGAGACATATTGGACCGACGGTCCTTGCTGGTCAGGAAGTTGCCGTGGTGTGAGGGTCATCGTCCACGACAAGGACCGTGGCCTCGGGGCCGTGCACGCCGGGAGGCGTTGTCAGTGTCTGCCCCTAACATTGCTCATATGTCCCCAACTCCTCCTGCCCATACGGGCATGCCTGTTCCTGCTGCCGAGGCGAACGAATCGATTCGCCATTTCGTGCGCGCCCGGCACGGTCTGGCGTGGACGGCCCAGGACATGGCGGAGTATGCGGTGCTGCTGGAGATCTGGACGCTGGCCGTACGCAACGAGGTCGTGGAGGCGGCATAGCGGACACCCGCCCGCTGGCAGTTCAGGACGAGGAGTTCAACTCAACCCTTCGCGCCTGCACGTCCGGTGGGCGAAGTCGGCCGCGTCCGCCTCTCGCTCAGACATCTCCCTGAATCCGGGCATGCAGATGCATGTCATGCCACCCGTCCGGATGCCGAAGCGCACTGCGCCGAACACCTTCGAGCGCAAAGCCGGCCTTGGCCGCCACCTTGCAGGAGGCCGCGTTACGGTCCGAGTGCGCAAGTTCCAGGCGGTGGAAACCCGTCTCCTTCAAGGCCCAGTTGGACAAGGCCACGAGAGAGCGCGGAGCCACGCCGCTACCGCGGGCGTGAGGCAGAACCCAGTACGCACAGTCAGCAAGTCCATGGAACAGATCCATCCGGCGCAGGGCCACCCGGCCCAGGATTTCACCGCCGTCCGCAGGGACGACCGCCCACTGTGCAGCACGTTCCGTCTGCCATTGATGGTCGGCGGCCGCGATCCACTCCTGAGCTTCCGCCCTCGACGTCATACGGCGCAGAGACCAACGCCGGATCGCCGCGTCCTCGAAGGCACCCTGTAAGACCGCAGCGTCATCAGCTGCCCAGGGTCGCAGAAGCAGCCCACCATCGGACGACAGGAGCGAGGGCTGTATCGAACCGGAAAGACTGCCCGCCGGGATGACGGGCGTAATCGACAGACTCATGCCCCGCATCATCACCTCGCCGCGGACTGGGCGCCAAGCCTCTTCTCCCTGCCGGGCCTGCCGCAACCTGCAACCTTGCCGAGGTGACATGGCCGCGAAAGGATCCGTACTCATGAATCGTGTCTACGACGACGAGCGCCTGGCCGGTGCCTATGAGCGCGGCAACGAGATGCCCGAGGCCTCTCTGCGGGCCTGGGTTGAGCTGATCGCTTCCTCTGTGCCCAGCCCGTCACCGGCCGTTGTCGAGATCGGTGCCGGGACCGGCATGTTCTCCGCCGCGATGGCGCGCTGGATCGACGGCTCCAGTGTGCTGGCCGTGGACGCCTCCGAACCGATGCTGGCCGAAGCCCGCCGCCATCATCCACATCCCGCGGTGCGCTACGTCTCAGGGGCCGCAGAGAACGTGCCCGCCGCCGACGGCACATTCGACATGGCCTTCCTCTCCCGCGTGATTCATCACCTTCCCGATCGCACCAGGGCGGCTCGCGAACTGGCGCGTATTCTCCGACCCGAAGGTGTGCTGATGATCCGGACTACGTTCCGGGAACGGCTGGACGCGGTGGTCTACGACTACTGGCCACAACTGCGCTCCACTGATGAACGGCGGTTTCCGGGAGAGGCGGAATTGCTGGCCGACTTCGCGGCGGCCGGCTTCGCCGCACAGGAGGTCGCCTCCTTTGCTCAGCCGGTGACCGCGAGTCTGCGCGAATACCACACCCGCATGACCACCCGCCCGCAGTCGAAGTTCGCCTCGATCACGCCTGAGCAGTTCCACGAAGGGCTACAGCGCCTCGCCATCGCGGCCCAGGCCGAGCCCGTCGAGCGGCCGGTACCCGTAGTCGAACGCTACGACGTAGCCGTGTTCTCCCGCCGGTGAGACCAGTCCTCACAAGGCGACGCGGCGTACGCAGATGAGGGCGCTGGCGATGCAGGTGCCTTGCGGGTCATGACGTCGTTCACGGTGCCGTTGGCAGTGACTTGGGTGGGTAGCTGCGCAGGACGAGGGAAGTGGTGACCGGTCCGTAGCGGGCGAGGGAGTCCACGACTTGCTCAAGGCGTTCGGCATGCGAGCAGTGCACGTCGAACAGCAGGCAGTCCTCGCCGGTCACACGGAGGGTCGAGACGACCTCGGGAGTCCGGGCGGCGAGGGTGAGTGCCTGGTGCAGTTGCGCGTGGGTGGTGCGAAGCCGGACGACGGCGTGGATATGGAGCCCGACCGCGGCTGGGGCGACGACGGCGCGGTAGGCGGTGATGACCCCGTTCTTCTCCAGGCGCTGGATGCGGGCGCCGGCTGCCGGCTGGGACAGCCCGACTCGGCGTCCGACCTCGGCTCCGGTGAGCCGGCCGTCGGTCTGGAGCAGTTCCAAGATGGCACGGTCGATCTCGTCGAGTGATTCCATCGTTGTCACCCCCACTTCCTTTGAGATCACTTGCTGAGCCTGATCACTGCCGCTGATCCATCGAGAATCGCCCCAGGGTAGCCCCATGAAAAGGTGCGGGCCACGATGGAAAGGGCGGTAGGCGATGGCTGCGTACGTCATCATCCCCGGCATCTACGGTTCGGATGAGCGGCACTGGCAGAGTCTGTGGGAGATGCGGTGGGGAGCCGCGGCCGTCCGGGTCGCACCGGCCTCATGGAGCAGGCCGGACCTGGCGGACTGGGTTGACGCAGTCCAGGCCGCCTACGAGGTCGCGTCCCGGCGTGACAGCCAGGTGGCGTTGGTGGCGCACAGCCTTGGCTGCTGGGCGGCTGCGCACTGGTTGGACCGGGCGCGACCCGACGGGGTTGGGGCGTTCCTGGTCGCGCCGCCCAACCCCCAGGGACCTGCGTTCCCACGTCATGCCGCAGCTACGTTCCTGGACCTGTCCGCTCGGCCGTTGCCGTGCCGAAGCCTGGTGGTGGCCGGCGACAACGACCCCTACTGCGACCCGACGACGTCCGCCTCGTTCGCGCGCGAGTGGCAGGCGCAATGGCATCTCGTCGGAAGCCATGGCCACATCAATTCAGGCAGCGGCCTCGGCGACTGGCAGGCCGGCCTGGAACTCCTTCGCACGCTCGTCGACCGCTGAGACAGCCGCTGCGCTGCGATCCGAGCCGAATCACGCAGGCATCACCCCGGCCGACGGGCCTCGTCCAAGTCTCCCGTGCTCACCGCTCCGCCGCCCCCTCCTGGGTGATCGTGCCGCGGCGGGTGGGTCTGCGCGGCCGGCCCAGTCCGGTGGCGGTTTGCTCGGGCCGGGTGTCCACCAGGTCGCGGACGAGGGAGTGGTGCGGGGACAGTCGGCATGCGGGATCGGTGGCCGTGGCGTCGCCGGTGAGCGCGAAGGCTTGGCAGCGGCAGCCGCCGAAGTCCTTCTCGCGCAGGTCACAGCTGCGGCAGGGGTCGCGCATCCACTCCGTGCCCCGGTAGCGCCGGAAAGTCGGGGACCGGTCCCAGATCCACTCCAGGCGGTGATCACGGACATTGGGGGCGCCGAGGTCGGGGATCGACGCCGCAGCCGGGCAGGGCAGCACCGTGCCGTCGGGAGCGACGGTGAGCGAGAGGGCACCCCAACCGCCCATGCACGGTTTGGCCTTGCCGTCGAAGTAGTCGGGGACGACCCAGATCACTTCGAGGGTTCCGGTGAGCTCCGTCCGTCGGAGCCGTACGGTCCGCTGTGCGCGATCGAGTTGCTCGCGGGAGGGCAGCAGCTCGGTGCGGTTGTGCAACGCCCAGCCGTAGAACTGGGTGTTGGCGAGTTCGATGCGGTCCGCGCCCCATGCGAGGCCGAGATCGATCAGCGCGTCCAGGGCATCGAGGTTGTGGCGGTGCAGTACGACATTGAGGCCGAGCGGCAGTCCGGCGTCCCGGACCAGGGCAGCGGCCCGCTCCTTGGCGGCGAAGGAACGGCGTCCGGCGATCAGATCGGAGGCGCTCGGTTCGGCATGCTGGACGGAGAGCTGCACACTGCGCAGGCCGGCTTCGACGAGCCGACCGAGCCGGGCCCGGGTGAGGCCGACGCCGCTGGTGATGAGCTGGGTGTGGATCCCGGCGCCGTCGGCCGCCGCGACGATCGCATCGAGGTCGGAACGCAGCAGTGGCTCGCCGCCGGAGAGGTGTGCGCTGACCACTCCGATATCGGCGGCTTGGCGAAGTGCGTCCGCCCACTGCTCTGTCGTCAACTCGGCTTTTCTCTCGACGAGTTCGAGTGGGTTGGAGCAGTAGGCGCAGTGCAGTGGACAGCCGTGGGTGAGTTCGGCGAGCAGGGCCCAGGGGCGCGGCGGCACAGGCGTAGACGGAGGCGGAGCCGTGCGGGACGGGTGCGCGGACTCCGGAGCGTGCGCCGGATCCTGCCCGGATGAACTGGATGAACTGGATGAACTGCTCATCGCAGCCACCCTTCGTCTCGTATCCGCCCGAGGAACTCCGGCACTTCCGTCGACACCGGCGCGCCCGGATACCGGCGGCTCAGCTCCGCGACGATCGCCGGTACGTCGCGCCGGCCGTCGCACAGCCGCAGCACGTCCCCCGCGTTCCCTTCCAGCACCACGACACGTTCGGGGAGAAGCAGCAGATCGGTGCCACGTATCCGGTCATGGCGCAGATGGACGCCGGAGGCAAGCTTCGGGTACCAGGGCGTCACGGCCCCTCACCTCGCTCGACCGCGTCCAGCAGCGCCCACAGGACCTGGCATTTGAAGGTCAGCGCGGCGACCGCCAAGTCCTGCTCGGTCTCCGTACGCGCCCAGTCCAGCACCAGTGCCAGCGCCTCCTTGCTGTCCCGTTGCCCCTGGCTCTGTCGGCCGCGGAAGTAGGTCAGACCGTCGGCCTCGATCCAGCGGTAGTGCTTCTCGAAGGCGTCGATCCGGGTGCGCATGATGTCCGGCGCGGACAGTTCGGTGAGTGAGGCCGCGACCGCTTCCAGCGGCGAGCGCAGCCGGCAGAAGTTGACGTAGCCGTCGACGGCGAGTCGGACGCCCGGTAGGACACCGGCCTCGTCCAGCAGCAGCGACCGTTCGATTCCGGCCGCCTCGCCGAGCCGCAGCCAGCGCTCGATTCCGCCCTCGCCCTGCTGCTGCCCGTCATGGTCCTGAATCCGGCGCAGCCACATCCGGCGCAGTTCCGGGGTGCGCAGCTTCGCCAGGATCAGGGCGTCCTTGATGGGGACATGGCGCTGGTAGTGGAATCGGTTGCGGATCCAGCGACGCAGCTCCTCGGGAGTCAACTCGCCTTGGTGCATCCGCACGTTGAAGGGGTGGCGGTCGTGGTAGCTGTCACGGGCCACACCGCGCAGTCGCTCCTCGAACGGCGTGCTCATAGGTCGATCTCCATGCCTTCCGCGGCCACCGCGAGCCCCAGCTCCGCCAGTTGCTTGTGCTGTGGCGCGGCGGGGTCGACGAGGGGGTTGGTGTTGTTGAGGTGGGTGTAGAGGCAGCGGGCGGCTAGCGGCGCCAGGCGGACGGCGGTCCCGTCAGGTCCGTCGATGGGCAGATGTCCCATGCCGTGCGCGGTACGTGTGGAGAACCCGCTGCGACGGGGTTCGTCGTCGTCCCAGAAGGTGCCGTCGAGCAGGACGACATCGGCACCGGCCAGCGCCTCTTGGAACGCCTCGGGCCAGGCGGCGAGGGCTGGGGCGTAGAGCAGGGTGCCCCCGGTCCGGCGGTCGTGCAACCGGATGGCGACGACCCACGGATCGTTGTCACGGTGATCGGCAACCGCGAGATGCTCGCCGCTGCGCTTACCGCTGCCCTGGTCACCGCCCGTCTCGCGAACGGCGTACCGGGGCCGTTTCGTGGAGAGCGGGATGGCGCTGATCTCGACGTCGGAGCCCTCGCTCAGCGGTACGGGCGTGGAATCCAACTCCCGCCATTCGAGGCGGACATAGGGCGTGAGAACGTCATCGAGGTGCGCGCGGTCGCGTAACGCGGCCTGGACCGGTCCGGTGGCGAGCACTTCGATCCGGTCGGCCTCGCGGAGCCGTGCGATGCCGAGTGTGTGGTCGAGTTCGGCATCGGTGAGCGCGATTCCCGCCACGGGTGTCCGGCGCGCCGCGGGGCCCGGGTGGAGGGCGGGTGTGCTCTCTATCTGGTCGGCGATGTCGGGGGTGGCGTTGATCAGGTACCAGTGGTCGTCGTCGGCTCGTACGGCGAGCGAGGCGTGGCGGCGGCGCCGATCGGGGTGAGCGCGGGCCCCGGAGCACCCGGGGCACGCGCAGTTCCACTGCGGCACTCCGCCGCCCGCCGCGGTGCCCAGCACCTGCAGCAGCACGGCGGGGCGGTCAGCGGGTGGTGAGCGAGTAGGCGGTGACTTCGAGCGCGGTCTCGACGACCGCATAGCCCGGCTTCCGCCAGACGTCGGCCGGCTGACGGCGCGGAACGGCGGGCCGGCGGGTGGCCGCGTCACGCCCGCTCACGTCGTACGAGACGTCCTTGTTGCTGCGGAATTTCATGCCGATTCCAGCCTTTCGTAGGGAGGCGGGGCGTGGAAGTGTGCGGAGTGTCGGGCGCCGAGGCCACAACCGAGGGACAGTAGCCATTGCTCGCCACGCTAGAGGGAACGGAACGGGGAACGCGGTCGTTTCACCAACGGTTCCAGGGGCGCCGGCCGTTGACGGATCATTGACCACGTGGCGTCGTGTCGTCGCCTCGTTACGTTCCTTGTGTTGCTTTGCAGAATCCTCAGCCACCGGGTCACGGTCAAGGGCAGGACGCGAAAATGGTCCGACCTATGGGGCGATTACGCAGTCCCCCAAGAGCCTCAGCAACCACAACCGCCCTGCTCATTACAGGAATTCGCGGAATGCTCCCATCGACCAAGGGTCTTTGAGCCTCAACTCCGCGTTCTGCAAGGGGGATACCTCCCATGTCCCCACGCCTTGACCCCGTCCCTGAAGCGCAGTACTTTCCGGAGTCCCCCGAACCAACAGGAAACTTTCCTATCAGCCGGCGCCGCTGATGCTCGTCCGCTCGTCCCGAGGGAACGGCCCCATCGCATCTCCCTGACCGGAGGACCCCCCATGCGCATCCGCACCAGAGCCGCGCGCCACACCACCCTGACCGCCGTCGCCGCTACCGCCCTGGCCGCCGGACTCCTCGCCTCGACCCCCGGTACGGGCGGCGCCGCCGGCACCTCCGCTCTCGCCTCCGAGCCCGGCACCCCTCGGACCGTGTCGGCGGGCTGGTCCATCCCCTGGGGCCTGAGCTGGTTGCCCGACGGCTCCGCCCTGATCACCGAGCGCGATTCGTTCAAGGTCTTCACGCTCACCCAGGACGGCACGAAGACGGAGATCGGCGAGGTCCCCGACGTCGTGACCACTGGCGGTGAGGGCGGACTGCTGAGCATCGCCGTATCGCCGTCCTGGAAGACCGACCACTACGTGTACGTGATGCACACCGCCGATGAAGGCAACCGCATCGCTCGCCTGACCTTCGACGGCAGCACGCTCGGTGACTACAAGGTGCTGGTGGACGGCATCAAAAAGAACACGTACCACAATGGCGGCCGCATCAAGTTCGGCCCCGACGGCTATCTCTACGCCACCACGGGCGATGCCCGGGAATCCGATCTGGCCCAGGACAAGAATTCGCTCAACGGCAAGATCCTCCGGATGACCCCCGACGGCAAACCGGCTCCCGGCAACCCCTTCGACTCGCTGATCTACTCCTACGGCCACCGCAACCCACAGGGCATCACCTGGGACGCCCAAGGACGCCTGTGGGAAGGCGAGCTGGGCAACAGCAAGTACGACGAGCTGAACCTCATCGAGCCGGGCGAGAACTATGGCTGGCCGAAGTGCGAGGGCGAGTGCTCCGTCTCCGGGATGACCAACCCGAAGCGTCAGTGGCCGGTCGCGGAGGCGTCGCCCAGCGCGGTCGCGTACGCCGACGGGGCGATCTACATGGCGGCTCTACGGGGCGAGCGCCTGTGGCGCATCCCCGTCGACGGGACGACCGCCGGCACCCCCAAGGCGTACTACACCAACGACTACGGGCGGCTGCGTACGGTCGAGTCCGTCCCCGGCACGAACTCCCTGTGGCTGACCACCACCAACGCCGACAACAACGGGGACGGCGGGCCGGGCTCGGACAAGGTTTTCCAGGTCGACCTGAAGTAGACCTTGGAGTGGCTGCGGCGGCCGGCCGCCTTTGTGGGGAGGCGACCGGCCGCCGTGACGTCTGTTTTCCGCCAGCCGCGACGCCGTCGAAGCCGCAGACTCAGAGAGCGGCGGCAGCACGAGCCACAGCGGCAGGCGGCCTGCCGTACCAACTGGCAGAACCAGACGCGCGAACAAGGACGCACCATGACCTCTCCCCTCCTCCCCCGCGCGGAGGCGTCCGCGTACGGCGACCTCCCCTCCCCCGGCCCGCACCGTGATGCCGAACTCCGCGCGCTCCTGGGTCTGTTGACCGCCCCGCGCACCCGGATCAGCACGGTGGTCGTCGGCCACAGCCGCGACGCGGCTTCCCGTTCCGCAGCCGCCGCCTTCATTGAGGCGTGGCGCACGAGGGGCGATCGGACAGTCCTCGCCAAGGTTGACTGGCCGGAGACCGCCGCGTCCTGGTTGCGGGCGGCCGTGCGCTTCACTACCGAGGAGCCGGACGCCTGGGTGGTGGCCGCCGCCCCGCTCGGCTGGGCCCAAATGAGTCGCCGGCTCCGCCACAGCACCAACTGGGACCCGGCCCGCACCTACGGCTTCGCCTCACTCGGGGACTCCCGCCTCCCCGCACTGGCCGGCCCGGCCACGCTGCAGGGCATGCGCGGGGCCACGGCCGAGGGAGCGATCTGGACGATCGACCGTGGCTGGGTCACCCACCAGGTCACGGCGCCGTCAGCCGGCGACGCCGGCCGTGGCACGCTTTAGAGAGGCAGCGCGAATCGATCCTCGCGCGAATCAATACTCAGCAGTGGTCGCGCGACGAGGCAGGAGCAGATGAGCACGCCCCTCCCCGGTTTCGAGGGCTTCACCACGGCGGCGGAGCACCCCCGCGCTGCCCGTATGGGCAGCGACCCTCACACCGCCCACACGGGCCGGGACCGCCGGGAACTCGCCCCCGGCGCCGTGCACGTCCCCGGCTGGCTCTCTCCGGACCAGCAGCGCGAGCTGGTCACCGCCTGCCGTGGCTGGGCGCGCGGCCCGGCTCCGATCCGCCACACCAAGCTCCCGCGCGGCGGCGTGATGTCCGTCCAAACGGTGTGCATCGGCTGGCACTGGCAGCCGTACGCGTACACCCGCACCGCCGACGACGTGAACGGCGCCCGGGTCGCCGAATTCCCGGACTGGATGGTCGAACTGGGCCGCCGTGCACTGGTCGAGGCGTACCAGGACGCCACCGCCGGTGACACCTACACTCCGGACACCGCGCTGATCAACTTCTACGACGGCCAGGCGAAACTCGGTATGCACCAGGACAAGGAGGAACGCTCCAGCGCGCCGGTGGTCTCCCTCAGCGTCGGCGACACCTGCGTCTTCCGGTTCGGCAACACCGAGACCCGCACCAAGCCGTACACCGATATCGAGCTGGCCTCCGGCGATCTCTTCGTCTTCGGCGGCCCGTCCCGCTTCGCGTACCACGGCGTGCCCAAGGTCCGCCCCGGCACCGGCGACCCCGCAACCGGGCTGAGCAGCGGCCGCCTCAACATCACCATGCGGGTGACCGGGCTCGACGGCTGACGCCGGCGGCTCTCGGCGGCGATGTCAGTGCCAGGGGGCACACTGGACTCATGTGCCGCAGCATCAAGACACTCCGTCCGCCCACCACCCCCACGGTCACCGACGAGGACATCCGGGCCGCGGCCCTGCAGTACGTCCGCAAGGTCTCCGGCTTCCGTGCGCCCGCCGCGCACAACCGCGCGGTGTTCGACGACGCCGTGGACGCCGTGGCGGCCGCGACTCAGGAACTCCTCGACGGCCTGCAGATCCGCGGCTCCGCCGCCGCCCGTCAGCACTCCCCCTGAGAGGCGACGCCACCCTCACCAGCCGCGCCTCCCCCACTTCACCTCACCTCACCACTCGACCAGCGCCTGCACCGGTAGGTGATCGCTCGGAAACTGACCGTGCGCGGAGTAGGCATTGATCGTCGCCCGCCGCGTACGCACTCCCGGCGAGGTGAGGATCCAGTCGATGCGGTCCCCGTCCCGCACCAGGGGTCGGTAGCCGTGAAAGGTGGCGTACTGGGTGCTGCGCTCGTCCGCCGCATCCCAGCTGTCGACGAGCGCCCCGCCATTGAGCATCGCCTCGTACACGGGGTTCTTGTGCGCCGCGACATTGAAGTCGCCGGTGACGATCCGGGGCAGGGCGGCATCCAGTCCGCCCAGCCGCTGCGTGATCAGAGCTGCGGACCGCTCCCGCGAATACTGATTCAGATGATCGAGATGCGTATTGAGCGCATAGAACTCGCCGCCCGTCCGCAGATCCCGGAAGCGCACCCAGGTCGCCATCCGAATGACGGTGTTTCCCCAGGTCGCTGAAGCGATCAGATAGGGCGTGTCGGACAGCCAGAAGTGGTCGTACTCGACCGGAGCCAACCGCCGTACGTCGTAGAAGACCGCCGCGAACTCGTCCTTGCTCCCGCCGCCCCGCCCCGTCCCCACCCAGTCGTACGTCGAGCCGAGATCCGCTGCGATGTCCCGCAGCTGTCCGTACAGCCCCTCCTGGGTACCGAGCAGATGTGGCGCCTCGTGACGCAGCAGGGACCGCATCACGGGCCGGCGCTCGGCCCAGGAGTTCGGCCGGCTGTCCGAGGCGTACCGCAGGTTGAAGGTCATCACCCGCAGCGCCCGCCCGCCGTCGGCGGCGTACGCGGTCCCCGACCCGTACGCCGCCACCATCGGCGCGGCAGCCGCCGTGGCGGCCACCGCCCGTAACGCAACCCGCCGACTGAACGGCGCGGACTCATTCGACGCGGAAGCGAGACCAGTCACAGCAACTCCAGTCACTCAGCCAGCCAGGCAGGCAGGCATCCATCCGGCTCTCCGGCCATCAAAGCCGGACGCTCCAACCGCCAGGACCCCAGTCCCGCCCAAGGCCCCAGCCCCGACAGAGTCTCGGACCTCCCGGCAATCCGGAAGTAGCCCACAAGGGAACCGACTAAGAACTTCGGAACCCCGCCTTCCCCCTACCGGTCGCCGGCCGGCCCCTGCCAGTCCGCGTACGGGATACGGGCGAGGTCCCGTACATCGCCGACCGTGGCCCACTCGTTCTTCCCCATCCGCGACAACGGCTTCAACCGGGAAACCTCGGGGTGCCCATCGACCAACACGTCCTGCGACACCACCGCATGCACCACCCGCCCGAAGACGACGGTGGAATCCCCGATCCCGACCGTGCTGTGCACCTCGCACTCCAACGCCACGGGCGAAGCTGCCACCCGCAAGGGCTTGACCCGCAAACTCGGCTCGGATTCGATGCCGGCTGCCTCGAATTCGCTCATACCATGCGGAAAATCAGCCCCTGTGTCATTGATCTGCGCCATGAGCCCCGCCGGCGAAAAATTCACCACGAACTGCCCGGTCGCCTCGACATTGCGCAGGGTGTCCTTGCGCCCGACAGAACTGAACTGCACAACGGGCGGCGCGACACTCGCGATCGAGAAGAACGAGTGCGGGGCTAGGTTCGCAGAAGCACAATCAGGGCTGATCGTCGAAATCCAGGCGATGGGCCGCGGGACCACCACCGCGGTCAGGAGCTTGTAGAACTCGTTGCGGGACATGGCAGCGGGATCAAAGTCAATGCGCATGGTGATCAGTATCCACACCGGCGGCCGTGGATCCTACAGCGGATCCACGGCACCACCAAACCCCTGAGTTCGGCAGAAAGTGCCCGGTATCGGGAAATTTTTCGTCGTACCGCTTCGTCCGCAGCCAGATGTTCTCGTACTGCCCACCATGCGCGTCGTCGACGGACTTCCGGCGAAGGGACGGCGCGGCTCCTGGTCGGGCCACAGGCCCTCGCCACGGGTGAGACGGCATACATCGAAGGGGACGTGGTGCGGCTCTCCGCACCACCAGACCTCGTCCCAGAGTGATGGGCCGAGCGGGCCCGGTACGTGTCGGCGCACCGAGCCCGCGCCGACAACCCGGGCGTCACACGCGTCACGGGCACCGGCGTTTCGGCCAACCCTCAGCACCTCACAACCGCAGAAGCGCTGAAACGACCCGCGGTGGTCGAAGGCCAACAGGTAAAGATTGTGCGGACAGCCGAGCTCCACGGATACCTCCTCAGGTGTCTGAGTTGACGACCGCCACCATCCGTTGGACTGGACCCGTTCCTCACGCAGGTGGGCTGATCATCATGCGGTTCACCAGGTCCGCGACGCGGCTGTGTCAGTCGGGAGGCCTCGTCGGCATCCATGGTTCGTGCCATCCCGGATATCCGGCGACGAGCTTGCTCGTTCCCGCCGGTCCCCAGGTCCCCTGCCGGTAGCGCTCGGGGTCGCCGGGCGCCTCCAGCAGTGGCTGGACGATTCGCCACGTCTCCTCCACCGAGTCCTCCCGGGTGAACAGGCTCGCGTTGCCCTGCATTGCGTCACTGAGCAGGCGCTCGTACGGTTCGGGTGCCTCACCGAGCTCGGCTGCGAAGAGGAGGTCGAGGTCCACCAGCTGCGTGTCCTGCTTGCCCGGCTGCTTGGCCTGGATGCGGAAGTTCACGCCAGGGCTCGGATCGATCCGCAGGATCCACTGGTCGGGCTCGGGCGCGAACCGCTCCGCGAACGCAAGCCGCGGCGGGCGCTTGAACACGATCCGGATCTCGGTCACTCGCTCGGGGAGCGACTTGCCGGCGCGGATGAAGAACGGCACCCCGGACCAGCGCCAGTTCTCGACCTCCAGCCGCAACCCGACGAAGGTTTCGGTGCGCGAGCCCGGCTGCACGCCGGGGACCTGCAGGTACCCCTCGTACTGCCCGCGGACGTAGTGGGCCGGGTCGGCGTCGGGGATCGTCCGGAACACGTCAACCCGGCGATCCCGGAGCGCGTCCGCATCGGCGGCTGATGGCGGCTCGGACGCCACCAGGGCGAGCAGCTGCAGCAGATGGTTCTGCACGACGTCGCGGAGCGCGCCGACCGGGTCGTAGAAGTGGCCACGGTCCTCGACCCCGAAGTCCTCGGCCATGGTGATCTGCACGCAGGAGATGTGGTCGCGGTTCCACACCGGCTCGAACACGGAGTTGGCGAACCGCAGGAACTGGATGTCCATCGCCGGCTCTTTGCCGAGGAAGTGGTCGATCCTCAGCAGCTGATCCTCATCGAGGAGCTGCCGCAGCTCGGCGTTGAGGGCGCGCGCCGACGCGAGGTCATGCCCGAAGGGTTTCTCCACGACAACCCGGGCGCCCTTGGTCAGCCCGGCGCCTGCCAGGCCCCCGACCACCTGGGCGAACAGCGACGGCGGGATCTCCAGGTAGAAGACCGGGCGCCGCTTGCCGTTGACCGCCCGGGCGAGGCGATGGAACGTCTCCGGGTCGGCGTAATCGCCCTGCACATAGCTGAGTCGAGCGGCGAACCGGGCAAAGACGCTGTCGTCCAGCGGCTCGCCCGCTGCCTTGATCGCCGCGCGGGCGTGGTCACGCAGCGCGTCGTCGGACCAGTTGTCGCGCGCCACTCCGACGATCGGGCAGGTCAGCAGCTTGCGCCGCTCAAGCCGATAGAGCGAACGGAACGTCATCTTACGTGCGAGGTCGCCACTGATCCCGAAAACGACCAGCACGTCTGCGGAAACGTTCGACGAGTTCGAAGCCACCTCATCCTCCTTACGGAGCCGGCACGGCAATAGGGTCGGGCATCATTCATGGTCCCGCCCGCGACTGGGAGCCGACGCGAGCAGGGCTCCGGCCGGCCGCCGCCGCGTCCGCGAGGACGAGCGACGCCGCCGCCTCGACCCGGCCGGCGGGAATCGACCGGTCTCCCGCAACGAGCCTTGAGAGAGGTTCGCGCTTGTCCGCTCCGGTGATGAGCCAGAGCAACTGCTGGGCGCGAGCGAGCGCAGGATAGGTGAGTGTCATGCGCTGGTGGCCCATGTAAGGCGCCGTCAGGGCCACAGGCCGGTCAGAGACTTCGAGCACTGGGTCCTGTGGCACCAGCGAGGCGGTGTGCCCGTCCGGGCCGAGGCCCAGGTGAACGAGGTCGAAACGCTCGGGCAGCGACCGCCCGTAGGCGGCGGCCGCCGCGTCAAGGTCGGCGTCGTTCACGGGCATCGCGATGACCTCGGCCGGGGCCGCACCGAGGCTCTGCCGCAGGTGGGTGAGGTTACGGTCCGGGTCGCCGTCGGGCGCGGCCCGCTCGTCGACCTGGAACACCGCCACGTGCTCCCAGGGGACGTCCTCATGTGCGAGCCGCGCGAACATCGCCCATGGCGTGTGCCCCCCGCTGACGGCGAACGTGAATCGGCCGTGGGCTTGCACGCAGGCCCGGGCCAGCCGCGCCACGAACGCCGCCGCGGTGCCGGCGACCGCATCGGGGTCGGCGACGACGTCGAGTTCGTGATGCACAGCCCTCAGCCCTTCTTTTCGGCGTGCCCGCCGAACTCCGAGCGCATCGCCGAGAGGATCTTGTCGGTGAACTCCCCGGCCTGCCTGGACTCGAAGCGCTCGTAGAGCGAGGTGGTGATGACCGGTGCCGGGACGCCTTCGTCTACTGCGGCGAGGACGGTCCAGCGGCCTTCCCCGGAGTCGGAGACCCGCCCGGCGAAGGCGTCGAGCGAGGGCGAGCCGGCGAAGGCGTCGGCGGTCAGGTCGACCAGCCACGAGCCGACGACCGAGCCGCGCCGCCAGACCTCGGCCACCTCTCCGACGTCGATGTCGTACTGGTAGGCCCACGGATCGCGCAGCGGTGTCGTCTCCGCGTCGACCTCTTGCCGGCCTTTGCCGGCGTTCGCGCGCTTAATGATGCTGAGGCCCTCGGCGATCGCGGCCATCATCCCGTACTCGACCCCGTTGTGGACCATCTTCACGAAGTGCCCGGCCCCGTTCGGCCCGCAGTGCAGGTACCCGCGCGGGGCGGTGCCGTCGGCCCGGGTCCGGCTCGGCGTCGGCTCGGCGCTGCCCTCGCCGGGGGCGATCGTCTTGAAGATCGGGTCGAGATGGGCCACGACCTCGTCCTCGCCGCCGATCATCAGGCAGTAGCCGCGCTCCAGCCCCCAGACCCCACCGCTGGTCCCGCAGTCGACATAGTGCAGCGACTTGTCGGCAAGACGCTTGGCGCGCGTGATGTCGTCGCGGTAGTAGGAATTGCCGCCGTCGATCAGGATGTCGCCGGGCTCCAGCAACGGCTCGAGCTGGTCGAGGATGGAGTCGACGGTCGCAGCCGGAACCATGAGCCACAGGGCCCGTGGCTTGTCCAGTTTCGCAACGAAATCCCGGAGTGAGTCTGCGCCCGTCGCGCCCTCGCCGGCCAGTTCGTCGACGGCGGCCGCGTTGACGTCGGACACGACGCAATGGTGGCCGTCTCGCATCAGCCGACGCACCAGGTTCGCCCCCATCCGGCCGAGCCCGATCATCCCGAGCTGCATGGGCTTGTCTGTCGCCATGTGGTGCCTCCTAGTCCTTGAGCGTGCGGTAGTGCCGGATCAGCGCGTTCGTGGACGAGTCGTGGCCGAGCTCAGGCTCGGTCGCGCCCTCGAGCTCCGGGATGATCGCGACAGCAAGCACCTTGCCGAGCTCTACGCCCCACTGGTCGAAGGAGTCGATCCCCCAGATCGTCCCCTGGGTGAACACGCTGTGCTCGTAGAGCGCGACCAGCGTGCCGAGCCGGTACGGGGTGAGCACCTCGGCCAGCAGCACGTTCGTCGGGCGGTTGCCCTCCATCACCCGGTGCGGCGCCACGTCCTGCGCCGTCCCCTCGGCGCGCACCTCGTCCTCGGTCTTGCCGAAGCCGAGCGCCTGGGCCTGGGCGAAGACGTTCGACGAGAGGACGTCGTGGTGGCTGCCGAGCGGGTTGGGCGAGTTGCCGAAGCCGATCAGGTCCACCTCGTCGGTGATCCGGTTCTTCGAGTAGTCCAGGTACAGCCCGGTTGCCTCGGCCGCCATCCGCTCGCCGCGTCCCGGATCGGCGGCGAACAGCTCGCGCAGGTGGCGCCCGGCGATCTCGGAGTGATGGCCCGCCAGCGCCTTCCACGCAGGACGGTCGCGCAGGGCGGTCGATGGCATGGCTTGCTCCTCTGATGGGTTCAGTCCGGCCGCTCGGCGCCGAGGTCAGGCCACGGCCTTGCTCTGCACATCGATTCGCTCCATGAGGTCGTTCCAGGACGCGACGAAGGACTTGGCGCCTTCGCTCTGCAACTTGGCGGCAAGCGCCTTGACGTCGACGCCCGCGCTCGCGAAGCGGGCCAGCATGGCCTCGGATTCGCCCCCGTCCGACGGCAGCGTCACTCCGATCTCGCCGTGGTCGAAGAAGGCTTTCAGGGTGTCGTCGGGCATCGTGTTGACCGTGAACGGCGCGGCCAGACCGTGGACGTACAGCGTGTCGGAGGCGGCCGGGTCCTTCGTCCTCGTGCTGGCCCAGAGCAGCCGCTGCATTCGCGCGCCGGCGTTCTCCAGCCGCTGGAAGCGCTGCGAGCCCATCACTTCGCGGTACGCCCGGTACACGTCGAGGCCGACGGCGAGGGCGAGGGTGTCGGTGAGGTCGGCCGGTGCGGTGTCCTGGACCGCCACGTCCCAGCGTGACATGAACACCGATGCGACCGAGCCGACAGCGGGGTCGTGGCCGGCCTGCACCCGGCGCTCGACGCCACGCAGGTAGGCGTCAGCCGCGGCCCGGTAGTGGTCTGCCGAGAACAGCAGCGTCACGTTCACCGGAACGCCCGAGGCGATGGCCTCCTCGATCGCCGGCAGCCCCTCGGGCGTCCCCGGGATCTTGATGAAGAGGTTATGCCGGTCGGCCCTGGCGTGCAGCGCCTTGGCGGCCGCCACCGTTCGCTGCGTGTCGTGGGCGAGCAGCGGCGAGACCTCCAGCGAGACCCAGCCGTCGACGCCGTCGGTGCGTTCGTGGATGGGCAGGAACAGGTCGGCAGCCCGTTGCAGGTCCTCGATGGCCAGCTCGAAGAACGGCTCCTCGCCCCTGCGCCCGCCCGCCGCCTTCGCGCGGATCGCATCGTCGTAGTCACCGGAGCCGATCGCCTTGTCGAAGATCGAGGGGTTGGAGGTGAGCCCCGTCACCGAGTACTGGTCGATGTAGTGCTGGATCTCGGCCGTATCGAGCATGGAACGGGTGATGTTGTCCAGCCAGATGCTCGGGCCCTGCTCGTGAAGCGCCTGGGTTACGTTCACGCCTGCTCCCTTCCGGCATCCACGCACTCGCGGGCCACCTGGGTGACCTTCTCGGGGGTGAAGCCGAATTTGGTCAGCAGCTGCTTGAGCGGCGCCGATGCCCCGAACGTGTGCATGCCGATGACCGCGCCGCCGTCGCCGACGTAACGGTCCCAGCCGAGGGTCGCCGCCTGCTCGATGGCGACCCGGGCCCTGACCTCGGGCGGGATGACCGAGTCGCGATATTCCTTGGGCTGACGGTCGAACAATTCCCAGCAGGGCATGCTGACCACGCGAGCCGCGAGGCCCTCGGCGGCGAGTTCGTCACGGGCTGCGAGCGCGAGTTGCACCTCCGATCCGGTGGCGAGCAGGACGACGTCGGGCTTGCCGTCCGCCGCGTCGACCAGGACATAGGCTCCCCTGGCCACCCCGGATGCGGCCCCCACCTCGGAGCGATCCAGGGTCGGCAGCGCCTGACGGGAAAGGACCAGCACCGCCGGCTCGTGCCTGAGCGCGGCGACGACCCGCCAGGTCTCGACGACCTCGTTCGCGTCGGCCGGGCGGAACACCAGCAGCCCCGGCATCGCGCGCAGCGACGCGAGCTGCTCGACCGGCTGGTGGGTCGGACCGTCCTCGCCGACCCCGATCGAGTCGTGGGTGAAGATGTGCACGACCGGGATCTCCATGAGCGCTGAAAGCCGGATCGCGGCGCGCGCGTAGTCCGAGAAGATCAGGAACCCCGACCAGTACGAGCGCAACTTGGTCAGCGCCATCCCGTTCGTGATCGCGGTGGCGGCGTGCTCGCGGATCCCGAAGTGGAGGTTGCGCCCCGAGCGGTCATCGGCCTGGAAGTCGCCGGCGCCTGCGAACGTGAGGTTGGTCTTGGTCGACGGCGACAGGTCCGCCGACCCGCCGAACACCCACGGCACGGCTTGGGCAAGCGCGTTGAGCACCTGGCCGCTGGAGTCACGGCCGGCGATGCCCTTGGGGTCGGCCGCGAAGGTCGGCAGCGCCGACTCCCAGTCCTCCGGCAGGTCCCGCCGCTGGATGCGCTCCAACTCGTCGGCGAGCTCGGGGTGGGTGGTTCGGTAGGCCTCGAATCGAGCCACCCAGCTCGTCCGGGCTTCGCGACCGCGCGCGCCGACGCCTGCGGCGAAGTGCTCGTAGACGCCGTCGGGAACGAAGAAGTCCTTGTCCTCCGGCATCCCGAGGAATCGCTTGGTTGACTTGACGCCCTCCACGCCGAACGGCGCGCCGTGCGCCTTCGGGGTGTCCTCGACCGGCGACCCGTAGCCGATGTGACTGTGCACCACGATGAGCGTCGGACGCTCCTTCTCGGACTTGAAGGTGTGCAGCGCACGGGCCACGGCGTCGAGGTCATTGGCGTCGGCCACGGTCGTGACGTTCCAGCCGTAGCCGATGAACCGGGCCGCCACATCCTCGGTGAACGCGATGTCGGTGTGGCCCTCGATCGTCACCCGGTTGGAGTCGTAGATCCAGCAAAGGTTCGACAGCCGCTGGTGGGCCGCGAGCGAGGCAGCCTCCGAGGAGATCCCCTCCATCATGCAGCCGTCGCCGGCCATCGCGTACACGTCGAAGTCGAAGACGGTGAAGTCGTCGCGGTTGTACCGGGCGGCGAGCCACTGCCCGGCGATCGCCATCCCGACCGAGGTCGCAACGCCCTGGCCGAGCGGGCCGGTCGTGGTCTCCACGCCGCTGGTCCACCGGTACTCCGGGTGCCCTGGGCAGCGCGAGCCGAGCTGGCGGAACGTCCTGAGGTCGTCGAGGCTCACGGCGGGTCGGCCGAGGACCTCGTAGGCGGGGTCGACAGTCTGCACGCCGGTGAGGTGGAGCAGCGACCAGAGCAATGCGGAGGCGTGTCCTTCCGACAGCACGAAGCGGTCGCGGTTGGGCCAGATCGGGTCGGCCGGGTCGAAGCGCAAGAAGCGCTGCCAGAGCGTGTACGCGGCCGGGGCGATTCCCATCGGCGTCCCAGGATGGCCGGAGTTGGCCGCCTGGATGGCGTCCATGCACAAAGTGCGGATCGTGTTGACGGAAAGTGTTTCCAGGTCGTTGTTGCTCAATGCGAGCCTCCCTGAAGGTACTTCCCCTGCCCGCATATCGAGTGCGGCGGGCTGGGGTCAACCTTCCCCGGTCGGGGCGAAGAGCGCCGCGCCGACAATGCCCGCATCGTTGAACAGCTGCGCCGGCACGATCTCGGTCCTGAGCTCGATGTACGGCAGGAACTTGTCGGCCTTCTTGCTGACACCGCCGCCGATGATGATCAGGTCGGGCCACAGCAGACGCTGGACGAGCTCGAGAAACTTCTCCACACGGTGCGCCCATTTCTTCCAGGACAGGTCGTCGTGCTCGCGCACCGACTCCGCGGCCCAGTCCTCGGCATCTTCGTGGTGCAGCGGCAGGTGCCCCAGCTCACTGTTAGGCACCAGGAGCCCGTCGGAGAAGACGGCACTGCCGATACCGGTGCCGAGCGTCACCATCACGACGACGCCCTCGCGTCCCTTGCCGGCACCGAAGCGCATCTCGGCGATCCCGGCCGCGTCGGCGTCGTTCACCACACTGACGTCGCGGCCGGTCGCTTCTGCGAAGAGCTGGGCCGCGTCCGTCTCCAGCCAGGCCGGGTCGATATTGGACGCCGTCTGGACTTTGCCGCCCCGGATGACGGCCGGGAGCGTCAGCCCGACCGGTCCTGGGACGCCGATCTGGGAGAGCACCTGCACGACCACATCCGCGACTGCCCCCGGGGCCGCTGGTTGCGGGGTCGGGATCCGGACCCGCTCACCGATGAGGCTGCCGCGTTCGAGGTCGACCGGCGCTCCCTTGATGCCGGTCCCGCCGATGTCGACCCCCAGCACGTGGGCCGTCTTGTCCGGAATTGCCTGCGCCACCGCCCGCTCCTCTCAGGGGCTGGCCCAAAATGTGTTGTGTGAATTTTGGACATTAAGCCCCGCAAGAGCTTCGCTATACATCCCTTATATTCTCATACATCCCTTACATTCGCGACATCGCCCTTATGGTGTTTTATAGACAGCCCAGGGGCATATCCAAGCATTGCGTTCCCGCAAAAGCATTGGAAATAAAGCCGACTGGGAATCAGTCCGACAAGTCCCCCGCATCCATGAGCCGTTGCCCCTCCACCCGGACCGGCCGCGACCAGAGCTTACGGAGGCGTGATGCCAACCCGACCGATCCGCTTGCTTCTTGCCGACGTCGACGGCACTTTGGTCACGAGCGACAAGGTCCTCACCGACCGCGCTGTCCAGGCGGTCCACAAGCTCCACGACGCCGGCGTCCTCTTCGCGGTGACCAGCGGGAGACCACCCCGGGGCATGTCCATGATCATCGAGCCCCTGGCCCTGGCCACTGAACTCGCCGCCTTCAACGGTGGTCTCATCGTCGATCCGGATATGACTGTTGTCGAGCAGCATGTCATTCCCGCGGAGGTGGTGACCCCGGTCGTCGCGCTGATGGAGTCGTTCGACCTCGGCGTCTGGATCTACCGGGGCGCTGACTGGTACGTCCGCGACGCGAAGGGGCCGCACGTGGATCGCGAGAGCTGGACGGTGCAGTTCGCGCCCACACTCGTTCCCAGCTTCGACGGGCTCGAGCAGGGCGCCGCCAAGGTCGTCGGGGTCTGCGATGACCACGAGGTCGTAGAGGCGGCCGCGGTCGCAGCTCGCGCGCAGTTCGGCGAGCATGTCTCGGCCGCCCGCTCGCAGCCCTACTACCTCGATGTGACCCATCCTCAGGCCAACAAGGGCAGTGTCGTCAAGTACTGGTCCGCCAAGCTCCAGATCTCCCCCGAACAGATCGCCACGATCGGCGACATGCCCAACGACGTGCTCATGTTCGCCCACTCGGGACTGTCCATCGCGATGGGCAACGCCAGCCACGAGGTCCAGCGCGCGGCGAGGCGGGTGACGACGAGCAACGAGGAGGAGGGTTTCGCGAACGCGGTCGAGCAGTTCATCCTGTGACCCGCGTCATCGCATGCCCGGGCGTGGCTGCCCTGGGCCTGAGACTCGGCCTGGTCAAGGAGGAGGACATCCATGAGCGTCGAGCATGAGAAGCAGCTTGCCGCCGAGGCTGCGGCCGAGATCATAGAGGACGGTATGACCGTCGGCCTCGGCACCGGCTCGACCGTCGCCTGTCCGGCCACGGAAGGCCGGACAGCAGCGCCGGGTTGACCACCGCGAGGAACGTGCCGACATGCTCACGGGACACGGCTGGCCACGGCGTCATGCGGGCGCCGCGGTACTCGGCGGGCAGCCGTAGCTGCTGCTCCCCGGCGAGCCGGGCGGCCCGGTCCGGGTGGTTGTTGTGTCGGATATGCCTGAGGCTGGCGGGTGTGCTTGCCGAACCGCGATGGACAGTCCCTTCGACAATCCCCATCCGCCCAGCTCAGAGGCGCGCTTCTCCTATTCGATCAACCGTCGGACGCTGGGGTGACCGACGCCCGCACGTCCCTTTCCCAAGGTGCGGACGACGTGGACGCGGGATAGGCTTTTGATGAAAAGGTCAGGTTCTCCAGGCGGTTTGGCAGACGCCGGGACCTCATTCGCGTTGATCAACTCTTTCTGCGGAGACCTTTGACAAGCGTGGTGTACCCCCTCGCATTCGCAGGGGTGAGAAACCGTCGAACCCCTTTCTCGAAGGCGTGCTTCGCGCTTTGGGCGTCGTAGTGGTGCCGCCTCAGGGCCCGCAGTTTTGCAGTCCCTGAAAGGGAGTTCGGGATGAAAGTTGTCGTTGATCTTTCCCGGTGTCAGGGGTATGCGCAGTGCGCGTTCCTGGCTCCCGACGCTTTCCGGATGCACGGCGAGGAAGCGCTGATGTACAACCCGAATCCCGACGACGCTCAGCGTGAACAGGTGCTGCGCGCCGCGGCTGCCTGCCCGCTCCAGGCCATTCTGGTCGACCAGTTGGAGGAGCGGGACGCATCGGTTCAGGCGCCGTCGTCATGAGCAGCGCTGACACCCTGCAAGCATTCAAGCGCGACGGCCGCGTCGTGATCGTCGGGGCGTCACTGGCGGGGCTGCGGGCCGCGGAGGCGCTGCGCGCCGAGGGGTTCACCGGGTCGTTGACCATGATCGGTGACGAAGTGGGCGAGCCTTATGACCGGCCTCCGCTGTCCAAGCAGGTGCTGACCGGGTGGGTGCCGGCCGGGGGCACCACGCTGCCGCGGCGTCGTGACATCGATGCGGAGTGGCTGCTGGGCGTGCCCGCCGACGGGCTCGACCTGGCGACCAACCGCGTGCATCTCGCCGACGGCCGCGAGGTTCCCTTCGACCGAGTGCTGATCTCCACCGGGGTACGGGCCCGGCCCTGGTTCGTCGAGTCCGAGGCGGACCTGGACGGGGTGTTCGTCGTGCGCACGCGCGAGCACGCGGACGGCCTGCAGCGAGCCCTCGCCGCCGGGCCCTCCCGCGTACTGGTCATCGGCGCGGGCTTCACCGGCTCCGAGATCGCCTCCATCTGCCGCGAGCGCGACATCCCGGTGACCGTCGCCGAGCTCGCGCCGGCCCCGCTGGTCGGGGCGCTCGGCGCCATGATCGGCCAGGTCGCGTCGGACATGCAGCGCGCCCACGGCGTCGACCTGCGCTGCGGTGTCAAGGTCACCCACCTGGAGGGCGACGCACAGGGGCACTTCCGCCGCGCTCACTTCTCCGACGGCAGCACCGTCGACGCCGACGTGGCGGTGGTGGCGCTCGGCGGCATCCGCAACACCGACTGGCTGCGGGACTCGGGACTGGCGGCGGGTGTCTGGGGAATCGCCTGCGACACCGGTTGCCGCGCCCTCACCCTCAACGGCCTGATCACCGACGACATCTTCGTCGCCGGAGACGTGGCACGCTGCCCGAACCCGATCTACGAGTACCGGCTCATCTCGCTGGAACACTGGGCCAACGCCGTGGAGCAGGCCGAGGTCGCGGCGCACAACATGGTCAGCGCCCAGGCCGACCGCTGGCCCCACCTGTCCATCCCGACGTTCTGGTCGATCCAGTTCGGCGTCAACATCAAGTCCGTCGGCGTGCCGACCTTCGCCGACGAGGTCGTCGTCACCCAGGGATCCGTGCCCGACCACCGCTTCGTCGCCGCATACGGCTACCAGGGCCGCGTCACCGCGGCGGTCAGCTTCAACAACGCGAAGTGGCTGGACCACTACCGGCAGCTGATCGAGACCGCCGCGCCCTTCCCGCCGGCCTGCCCCACGCCCGACGCGCCCGCCGACGCGAAGCCGGTACCCGTCGACTTCCCCGGCCCCACTCTGCTCGCCCAGGGCGCCACGGTGGTCGTCACCGGCCACGACCCGAGCGAGCGGCGCGTCACAGCCGCGTGGCAGCACCGGTAGGAGGGAAGCGACATGACCACGACCGAGACGCCCGACATCCTGCACCGGATCCTCGACTACTCCGCCCGGCCCGACCCGTACCCGCTGTACGCAGAGCTGCGCAAAACCCCGGTGGCCCTGCAGGACGACGGCAGCTACGTCATCAGCACCTACCGCGAGCTCACGGACCTCCTGCACAACCCGCACCTGAGCTCCGACGTCCGCAACCTGTCGCGGCCGATGGCTGCGGCCGACGGACCCGCCGCGCCGTCGTTCATCAACCTTGACCCGCCCGAGCACGACCGCTTGCGGCGCCTGGCGATGCGTCACTTCGGCCCCCCGCACACCCCGGGGCTGGTGGACGGCATGCGGCCCGACCTGACCGCCATCGTCAACGGCCTGATCGACGACTTCGCGGGAAGGCAGCAGATCGACATCGTCGACGACTTCGCCTACCCGTTCCCCGTCACCGTGATCTGCCACCTTCTCGGTGTGCCGCGCGAGGACGAACCGCGGTTCCACGTGTGGGTGAACGCCATCGTCGACTCGCTCGACTACGACCCCAAGACCGACCCGAAGGAGAAACTGGACAACGGCGTGCAGGCCAAGGAAGACCTGCGCCAGTACCTCGGCGGGCTGCTGGAACAGCGCCACGGCCGGCCCGGCGACGACCTGTTGACCCGGATGGCCAACGATGACGGGCCCGACGGGCGGATGACCGACGACGAAATCGTCAGCACCGCCAACCTCCTGCTCATCGCCGGCCACGAGACCACCGTCAACCTCATCGCCAACGGCATGCTGACCCTGCTGCGCCACCCGCAGGTGCTGCAGCGGCTGCGCGACGAACCGGCCCTGATCGTGCGACTGATCGAGGAACTGCTGCGTTACGAGCCCCCCGTGCACATCATTCCGTGGCGGGCGGCGTACAGCGACATCACCGTCGCCGACACCACCATCCCCAAGGGCTCGCAGATCATGCTCATGCTCGCCTCGGGCAGCCGCGATCCGGACCGCTTCCACGAACCCGACCGCTTCGACCCCGACCGGCAGGACAACCAGCACCTGGGGTTCGGCAGCGGCATCCACCTGTGCTTCGGCGGACCGATGGCCCGGCTGGAGACCCAGATCGCGCTCAACGCGCTGGTACGTCGCCTGGACCGCCCCAGACTGGTCGCCGACCCGCCGCCCTACCGGCCCAGCCCCATCCTGCGAGGTCCCGTCCATCTGCACGTCGAGCAGAGCTGACCTTTCCGAGACGTCGGGAGCTGCAATGGACCGCTACCCTCCCATCGCCGAGCACGGCCTGGTGGGCGACCTGCAGACCGCCGCGCTCGTCTCGTCGCAAGGTGTCGTCGACTGGTTCGCCGCCCCCAGGTTCGACTCGCCCAGCATCTTCGCCGCCCTGCTCGACCACGACCGCGGTGGATACCTGCGGCTGGCCCCGGAGCGTCCCGACGCGACCTGCAAGCAGCTCTACTACCCCGACACGGCCATCCTCGTCACGCGGTTCCTGTCGCCGGACGGAGTGGGCGAGGTGCTCGACTTCATGCCCCCGGACCGGACCCGCACCGCCACCGACCGGCACACCCTGGTCCGCGGCATCCGTGCCGTGCGGGGGACCGTCGACTTCATCCTTGAGTGCCGGCCACGCTTCGACTACGGCCGGGCCGAGCATGAGCTCGAACTCGGTGAGAACGGCGCTCTGTTCCGGGCCCCCGGGATTGACGGGCACCTGCAGGCCACTTTCCCGCTGGACCGGGACGGCCAGGATGTCCGCGCAAAGGTGACGCTGCGCGCCGGCGAGATCGGCGGCGCCGTGTTCACCGTCTGCGCGTCCGGCGGCGAGGCGCCCGCACCCCCCACGGTCGACGGGCTCAACGGGCAGTTCGAGGAAGTCGCCCTGTTCTGGCGGCACTGGCTGCGCCAGTCCCACTACCGGGGACGGTGGCCCGAGCGGGTGCACCGTTCTGCCATCACCCTCAAACTCCTCACCTACGCCCCCACCGGCGCCCTGATCGCGGCGGCCACCACGGGCCTGCCCGAACAGGTCGGCGGAGAGCGCAACTGGGACTACCGGTTCACCTGGATACGCGACGGCTCGCTGTCCGTGCGAGCCATGCTGGACCTCGGCTTCGTCGAGGAGGCCACCGCCTTCCTCCACTGGCTGACGGACAGACTGCGCGAGCGCGCGGGCAAGGAGGAAGAGCCGCTCCAGACCATGTACCGGATCGACGGCAACCCCGACCTGCCGGAAGAGACACTCGATCACTTCGAGGGCTACCGCGGCTCCTCCCCCGTCCGTATCGGCAACGGCGCCGCCGACCAGCTCCAGTTGGACATCTACGGCGAGGCCCTCTACGCCGTGTCCCAGGGCGCCGAGATCGCGCAGCAGACCAGTTTCGAGGGATGGCAGGCGATGGCCAGGACCCTGGACTGGTTCGCCGCCGCCTGGGACCGGCCGGACGAGGGCATCTGGGAGACCCGCGGCGGCCGCCAGGACTTCACCTACAGCCGGGTGATGTCGTGGGTTGCCCTCGACCACGGGCTGCGCCTGGCCGAATCCTTCCGCAGGCCCGCCGACCTGGAACGGTGGCGCAAGGCTCGGGACACCGTCTTCGAGCAGATCATGGAACGCGGCTGGAGCGAGCAGGAGCGCGCCTTCGTCCAGCACTACGACGGCGAGGTCCTGGACGCCTCGCTGCTGCTCATGCCCAGGGTCGGGTTCATCGCTCCCCGGGACAGGCACTGGCTCTCCACACTCGACGCGATGGACCGCAAGCTCGTCTCCGACAGCCTCGTCTACCGCTACGACCCGGCGGCATCGCCGGACGGCCTGCGCGGCTCGGAGGGCACCTTCAGTTTGTGCACCTTCCTCTACGTCGACGCGCTGGCCCGGGCGAGGCGGCTGTCCCAGGCCCGCTACACCTTCGAGAAGATGCAGACCTACGCCAACCACGTCGGGCTGTTCGCCGAGGAGATCGGTCCGAGCGGGGAGCAACTGGGCAACTTCCCGCAGGCGTTCACCCACCTGTCCCTGATCATGGCCGCCATCACCCTCGACGAGGCGCTCGACGCGGAGGACAGGCGCTGAGCCATGATCACGCATGCCCGGCCGGCAGCGACGGCCATCTGAGCCAGGAGGTCCGCCAGCAGGTCGACAGTGGTGTGCATGCGTTCCCTTGCCGCTCGGGAGGACAGGTCGGACGAACGGTCAGCCGCCGGTGGCGAAGCCGGGGAAGAGGGTCATCCCGCCGTCCACATAGAGCGTGGTGCCCACGACGTAGTCCATGAGGTCGGAGGCGAGGGCGACAGCCGCGTGGGCGATGTCCTCGGGCTCGCCGACACGCTTGTAGGGGATCAGCCGCAGCAGGTCCTCCTGAGCCTCGGGGGTCTCCCACGCGCTGCGGTTGATGGGCGTCTTGATGGCTCCCGGAGCGATCGCGTTCACACGGATCTTCTGGGGCGCGAGTTCCTGGGCAAGGGTCGTCATCAGCATCTGGACGCCGCCCTTGGAGGAGGCGTAGTTCGCGTGCCCCGCCCAGGGAATGACCTGATGGACGGAGCTCATGCAGATGATCTTCCCGGCCGAGCGGGACACCTCCGGGACGACCCCGCGCCGCAGAAACTCCTTCGTCGCCTCCCGGGCGCAGAGAAACTGCCCGGTGAGGTTGACGTCGATCACCTTCTGCCACTGGGCGAGCGTCATCTCGGTGAACGGGGCGTCGCGCTGCAGTCCGGCGTTGGCGACCATGATGTCGATCGTCCCGAATTCCTGGACCATCCGGTCCACCATGGCCACGACCTGGTCTTCCTTCGACACGTCCGCTTCGTACGCGGCGGCGCGCACGCCGAACGCCATGATCTCGTCGACCACTTTTTCGGCCTCTTCGCGGCCGGCCACGTAGTTCACGACCACGTCGGCGCCTGCCCGGCCCAGACCGATGGCCGTGGCCCTGCCGATTCCGGAGTTGGCGCCGGTGACCATCGCCTTTTGGCCCTTGAGCAGCTGAGCGGGGACCACGCCTGCCGGTGCCCCCTCGGTAGAACTCACGAGCGACTGCCTCTCACGATCGACTGCCTCCTTGACTGCCTGACCTGATCCACCGGACTGCGGCCCGGCAGGGTCCGAAGGCCACGGAAACACCGACGGCGAGGAGCGGCGGCCCGCGCGAGCTGCCATTGGTCCGCACGGCCGAGCATCACCGCCCGGTCGGACCAACGGCCCCCGCGGTCAGCCCAGCCGGTCCACGAGGTGGTCGCCCACCCGAAGGGCGTTCGCCATGGCCGTGAGGGACGGATTGACCGCACCGATGCTCGAGAAGTCGACGGCGGGGTGTTCGCAGTCATGGGGATCCCCACGGTCCGAGGCCCCACCGGAATGTATTGCTATCGCCGGGCTCCAGCACAGTGAGCGCCGTACCGCTGCGGAAGGCGTCGGCCGGGCAGGACATGGGCTCGATGGCGACACCGCGTCGACGCCGCCCGGCCTCGGACAGCGTGTCTCCGGTGTACACCTGCACATATCGGATGCCCTCGACGACTCGTACGTCGATGCCATGCCGGCCTGAAGGGTGCGCCAGCCGCACCACGGACCGGCCTGCGGGGTCCCGGTCGAGCCCTGTGAACGCGGTGTCCAGCCGCTGCTCGCCGATGGGGCGGGCGGTGCGGAAGTCGTACGCCGTGCCGTCGACCGGCTCCTGCCCGGTCGGCAGGCCATGCTCGTCCGTACACAGCCGATAGCGGGCCGGAACGGTCAGCAGCGCCGTGTCCACCAGCTCGGTGCCCACGGTCAGATAGGGGTGCTGGCCCGCGCCGTACGGCGCGGCCGTCTCCCCCACATTGGTCGTGGTGACGGCGACCTGGAGCCCCTCCTGCCCCAGCCGATACTCGGCGGCGACCGCGAGGTGGAAGGGGTAGCCGGGCTGGGGGAACAGGGAGGTGCCCACCGTGATCGCGTCGTCGCTGCGGGCGAGCGGCTGCCACGGTGTCCACCGGAGGAGTCCGTGGATCGCGTTGCGCTTGTCGGGTTCGGTCAGCGGAAGTTGCAGGTCTCGACCGTCGAACCGATAGCGCCCGCCACCCACCCGGTTGGGCCAGGGGACGAGAAGCTGCCCGCGGCCGCCGGTGATCGGTTCGTCGGCGGCGAACCCGTCCAGCAGCGGCCGGCCGTCCACTTCGTAGTGGCGAAGGGCGCCGCCCAGCTGAACCACCACAGCCGACTGCGCGCCATGGTGCAGTCGCCACTGTTCTCCTGATGCATTGGGGGGCATGCGCGGCTCCTCGGTCCGTGTAGCGGCGGAATCCGCCGCGCCGGTGGGTGAAGGGTCCGGTGGGGTGTCCGTGCCGAGCAGGGGGAGGATGGCTGCGACGACGGCTTCCGGCGACTGGTCGATCTCCACTATGCAGGGGTGTTCGTCGGGTTCCGGCTCCTGGAGATCCGCGAACTGGCTGTCCAGCAACTGGGCCGGGAAGAAGTGAGCGCGGAGCAGGAGACGACGGCGGGTTGCCGCGCTGCGATCTGCCGGTCGATCCATGTGGCGACGGCAGTCAGCCACGGGCGTCTGTCCTCGTCGGTCAGCGTTTCGCCGGCCGCCATCCTGGCCCGGCTCGCCGGGGTGTGGAAGTCGTCGGCGTCCTTGTACACCCAGCCGAGCCGGTCGGCGAGCAGCCGCGCCACCGTGGACTTGCCCGATCCCGACACGCCCGTCACGAGCACCACGGCCGCGGGCACACCAGCGGCCACGACGGGCGCCGGATGCGGCGGCAACCTATGCGTCGGTCCTCCCAAGGACGGGGAGCCACACAGCGTGCTCGGAGGATGCGGCCATCGACCGCCATCAGCGTCTTTGCCCACACCAACCGCGCCTACGCTTTCCCGTCGGGCCTCACCGGACGAGGCTGGATCGCTCTGCCTTCGCCCGGACTCCGTACGGCGACCCCGCGCGGGTTCCGCTTTCGTGCCCCGTCATGGCGCCTCCTTCGTCCCGCACGACCGGCCTGCCCGGTCTCCCGCACGGCTGATCGGCTACTTCCAATCTCGGTGCACGAGGTCCGCAGCGCACCTCGGCGACGGTACGAGTACGACCGAGACACGGCAGCGCTCTCCGATGGAGCCGGGTGTGCCGGCGGCCAGAGAGTGGGCGGTCGGCGCTTGCGGCCAGTCCCGGTACGCCCCAGGCCCAGCACTGCGAAGGCGTCACCGTGCTCGGCGATAGCGCATGAATCAACACCGGTCTGGTCGTCCCGCACCGCAAACGCCCCGGCCGCCACTGCTGGCGGGCCAGAAAGCCGACGATGCCAAGCACCGCCGTGTCAGAGCCCGCGTCGAGCACACCTGCGCCCGCATGAAGCACTACAGGATCCTCCGCGGCTGCCGGAAGCGCGACAACGGTCACCACCACACAGTCCAGGCCGTTGCCCACATGCACAACCTCCGCCTGGCCGCGTGATCACAACAGCCGCAACCGGGCCCCGACCTGCCAGACCACAGCCTTCTGCAACGCCCTTTGGCAATCTTCGCGAAGCGCACGGCGCCGGTGACGGTGAAGCGATTGCTCAGCGTCACCTCGTCCACGAGCCTATGGGTGTTCACCGAGTTGGAGGAGGCCGGCGAGGGAGAAGCACAGCGCGCCGGTGAGGGTGCCCCAGTTGACGATGGCGGCGTTGACCAGGCTGCCGGTGGCAGGGCGGGTGTAGGCGGCGAGCGCCGAGATCATGAACAGGACGGAGCCGAGCTGGTTGACGGCGACGATCCACCAGCCGAGGTTACGCGGGCGAACGCAGGGCCGGCCGTGGCAGATCTCGACGAAGCCCAGGTGGCCGGAGACCAGGAAGAAGCCGCAGCCGATCACATCGGGCACCCAGATCAGCCGATTGGCCTGATGGACGTTCAGGCCCTGCAGGAAGGAGTCCAACAGGTCGACGGCGAAGACGAGTGTGCCCGTAAAGAGGGCGAACGTGCTCAGCCAGTCCACCCGCATCGGCTCGTAACTCCACCACCGCCAACGGCGGGTGAACAGCCGGCCTTCGCCACCGGCGACATGGCGGGGTGCGTTGATCACCTGGAGCAATGAGACGTAGCCACCGGTGTTGAAGAACAGACCGCCCGCGAAGTAGATCGAGGCGCACTCGGTGGCGTCGCCGGAGCCGAATTGGGCGACGGCCGCGCCGGCCGCGAAGAGTGCCCCGCCAATGACGAAGGCGATCGCGGCGATGGCGTTGAGTCTGCGCAGCCGAGTGAGGGCAACGGCGTCCGCACGGGTGTGCCGAGTGGCCGCCGCACCGAGGGGACGGACGGCGAGCACTCCGCGCCGCCGCGCGAGCCGAGACTCCCACACGGCGGTCTCGCCGCCGGGAGGGTGCCAGGTGAGCCGGGTGGTGAACGGTCCCGCGCCCTCGGCGCGCTGGTCGGGCTGCCCCACGGGCCGAGCCTAGACCTCGGGCAGGATCGGAAGGCGGGCGAAACGCCGTCCTGCCGAGCCGTCGCTGCAGCCCGCGGGGGGCGGCACGGTGCCCGGAGGCAAACCTCGCTGCCTGCCCCGGTGCCCTGGGTGGAGTACGCCCGCTGTCGCGCGCCGGTGCCCACCCATAGCCTCCAGGAGACACGGTAGGACGAGGCGAAAGGTGCCACCGGTGGCTCTGCACAACGCCAAGGGAGCGGCCGCCGACCCGGCCGCCGACATCTTCACGTCACCGCTGAGCGAGCAGCCCCTGTCCAAGCGGACCATGCCGGAGTTGTCGGCACCCCCGGACGTCGTCTACCAGCTGCTGCGCAGCGAACTCCTTCTCGACGGCAACGCGGCTCAGAACCTGGCCACGTTCTGCACCACCTGGACCGACGACGAGGTCCGCGGCCTGATGGACCTGTGCCTCGACAAGAACATTGTCGACAAGGACGAGTACCCGCAGACCGCGGAGATCGAGTCCCGGTGCGTCAACATCCTCGCCGGCCTGTGGCACGCGCCCGCCGGCACCGGCGGAGCCGAGAACGCCGTGGGCTGCTCCACCACCGGCTCCAGCGAGGCCGCCATGCTCTGCGGCCTCGCACTGAAGTGGAGGTGGCGCGACCGCCGACGCGCCGCCGGACTGCCTACCGACCGGCCGAACCTGGTGTGCGGGCCGGTGCAGGTGTGCTGGGAGAAGTTCGCCCGCTACTTCGACGTCGAGCTGCGCCAGGTCCCGGTGGAGCCAGGGGCGACCGGCCTGCAGGCGCACCAGCTGCGCGAGTACGTGGACGAGAACACCATCGGCGTCGTGGCGATCCTCGGGGTGACCTACACCTGCACGTACGAGCCGGTGGCGGAAATCGCGGCCGAGCTCGACCGCATGCACAAGGAGACCGGTGTCGATGTCCCCCTCCACGTCGACGCGGCCTCGGGCGGGTTCATCGCCCCGTTCCTGCACCCCGACCTGCAGTGGGATTTCCGCCTGCCCCGGGTCGCCTCGATCAACGCCTCGGGCCACAAGTACGGCATGGCCCCGCTCGGCGTGGGGTGGGCCCTGTGGCGCGACAGAGCGGCCCTGCCGGATGACCTGGTCTTCCATGTCGACTATCTCGGCGGCGACATGCCGACCCTCGCCCTGAACTTCTCCCGCCCCGGCGGGCAGGTCATCGCCCAGTACTTCATGTTCCTGCGCCTGGGCCGCGAGGGGTACCGGCGCGTCTACCAGGCATGCGCCGACACGGCGCAGCACCTCGCCCGTCAGGTCGCCGACATGGGCCCCTTCACCCTGTTGTACGACGGCACCGGGGCACTGCCGGCAGTCTCCTACACGCTGACCGATCCCGGCTCGGTCAGCTGGAGCCTGTACGACCTGTCCGACCTGCTGCGCATGCGCGGCTGGCAGGTCCCCTCCTACCCACTGCCGCCCAACCGTCAGGAGACCGTGATCCAGCGCGTGCTCGTACGGCACGGCGTCGACCGGGACGAGATCGAGCTCCTCGCCGACGACATGCGAAGGGCCATCAAGCGCCTCGACGAGGGACACCCGCACGACTCGACCCGCGTCGGCTTCCACCACTGATCAGCGCCCGACAACGCCGCCCTCACCGGTGCCCGGCATCTGAGCCATCCGTCGAACGGGGCAGTTGGTCGAGGGTGAGATCGTCGCGCAGGCGCAGGATGCGGACCGGGTGACTGGCTCTCCCGGCGCGGACGACAGCTGTCGCACTCCGTCGGAATGACCATGCAGCCTGAAGTCGTCCCGCTCGATCACCTCAGCACGTGCGGTCAGACAGCTCACCGATCCCACTCCAACTGGCTGCTGCCCCGTGCCCACGCGTTGGGTGTACTCATTGCCGCGATGCGCTGACCTGGGCTAACGTCGCGCCTCCCGGTACCACTTTCCTCAGAACTTCGCAGGGGCGAGGTTATGAACCCCGTCCGCCGAGACCGTGGACACCCAGGCGATCGGCCGCGGCACCACCGTCGAGGTCAGCAGCCTGTAGAAGTCGTCGCGGGACATGACAGCAGGATCAAAGTCAGTACGCATGGTGATCAGTATCCACACAGGCGGCCGCGGATCGTACAGCGGATCCACGGCACCACCAAACCCCTGAGTTCGGCAGAAAGCACCAGGGTCCATGTCGGTCCACGGTCATCGACGCTCTTGCCGGGATCGGCAGCACGGTGGTGCCGCCGGCCGTTCGGACCGGCTCATGGCCGGCGGGGTCGCCCCTTCAAGAAGCGCAAGATCACCGAACCCGACGGGACCCGAGCCCCCTTGCGCTATCGGCCCGATCCCGCCGACGTACGCGTCCGGGTCGCAAAGGCTGGCGCGGTGAGCTTCGATCTCACCTACGAGATCCGTGACACCAATCGTCTGCACGTCGAGGCGACAACCACGATCGTCGCTTACAACCTCGACACCAGTCGGACCCGCCGCCTCTCTGACCTCGAACGCGACTTCCTCGCCCGCTACACCGTGCCATGGCCGCAGGGCCCGCTCCGTCGCCGACAATGAGCACCCCGCCAGCGACTCTCGCAGCTCCGCGTGGCGTTGGCCGCTGGTGCGCGTATGAGCGCGCGGCCTCGCTGCTCCTGCTGGCTGATGCGATCGACGCTGTGACCGGCATCGCTTCGACGAACTCGTGGGCCGGTTACGCGGCGTCGCCCTCCGTGGACAACCCTGTGCAGTTGAGCGCCTGTCGTCCCACGGGCCCCGACCGGATGCACCTCCCAGCGGTAGGCGAGGAGAAGGCATCCTCACAGTCCGGGCTGACTGAAGAGCATCATTCCGTGTCCGTTTCTGTACTTTCCGTGACATGGAACAGGACGACTTTCGGTGCCCCCTGGGCTCGTGTGCGCGCCCCAGACCACCTTGCCCGCAGGACGCTGTTCGGCTCCGGGTCGCAGTGGAGAGTGTCGCAAGGGCGTGGCCGGAATGAATCCGCCAAGGTCGAGGGCTGCTTGGCGCGGCCGGGCCACTGCTGATGACATATGCGCCGCGGCGTCGTCGCCGGGCCCGAACCACACCAGCGGAGCGGTCTTGTTCATCTCGGAACGGAAGGCGGCGGGATGCCGGTCGAGGTCATCTTCTTCAACGTCGGCCAGGGGGACTGCACGTTCCTGTGGTTCTACGAAGTGCCGGGCGGCGGCTCCGGGTTGTCCAACCCCGCGAGCCGGGTGGGAGTGGCGGCCGCGCTGATCGACTGCGGGACCCTGCTCGCCACGCCCCACCGCAGCACGGCCACGCGGCCGGGGACGGACGACGACCGGATGGTGGCCCACATCCGCGAGGTCATCGCCGACCGGCTCGGGCGGAACACCGGGGCGAGCAAGGACCGGCTGGACTACCTGTTCATCAGCCACGCGGACGCCGACCATCACAACAGGCTCGGGTCCCTGCTGTGCAACGCCGCCGGGACGCTCGACTTCGGGATCCAGGACGTGTGGTACAGCGGCGACCCGCGGGACTACCACAGGAATGGGCGCGGGACCTTCATCTACAAGTTGCTGGAGCCCGGCCAGAAGAGTCAGCTGACCAATGGCTCCCATGCGGTGGTGAACGATCCGGAGTGCGTCGGCCTTTACTCGGCGAACAAGCGTATCGACATCGCGCCGACGGTGGCCGGTCTCCCGGAGCTCTACCTCGTGAGTTCCTCGCTGTACGCGGAGGTCGGTACGTCGAAGGCGGTGTCGGAGGCGTCCAAAATCCGGGGGAAGCGGAAGAAGTCCACCTGGAAGAACGCGTCCAGCCTGGTGTTCATGCTGCGCGGCCAGCCCGCCGCGGGCGACGGGAAATGTCAGAAGGTACTGCTGATGGCCGACGCCGAGCGGAGCGTCGAGGAGTTCCTGGCGGAATCCGACGTCGTGGACAGCAGGTACGTGCGGGAGAAGAACCTGTGGCTGAAGGCCGGCCACCACGGCAGCGCCGAGGCGACCGGCAAGAACTGGCTTGAGCACACCACCCCCGACGCGCTGTTCTTCAGCTCCGGGCGCACGAAATTCAGCGGCACCGGCATGCCGGCTGAGCCCCACCTCGACACCATCCGCAACACTCTCGCCCCGTACGGCCTTCCCCACCCCGCCGTCGCACCCCCTGGGCCACACCCGTACACGTCCTTCCGGCGGGCAGCGAACCCGCAGTTCGTCGTGCAGAACACCACGGAGGGCATCTGCACGGCCCTGGCCGTGGCTCCACCTCCGCCTCCGGGCACGGGGGAATGGCTCGGGGTGGACTGGCATCTGATCCTGGATGACCCCCGGCCCGGCGACTACCACCTCGAATACGTCTAGGGAGCAGGGAGCAGCCTGTCATGGCACTCACGGTCGCCGCGCTGGAAGCGCTGCTGGACGAGACGCGGGATACGTTCCGACTCGACACCGGGGAGTTAGGGCTCGCGGACTTCACCGATCAGTGCGCCGCCTACTTGGCCGACGGGGACCTCAAGGTCACCGGCGTCTCCCGCGTCGACAAGCTCGGCCTGCGGGTCGAGGGCTCGGTGACCCTGCGGGACGGGACGGCGACGCGCGGCAGCGTCACCTTCGCCCCGGACGCCGACGGCACCACCGTGGCCGGGGTCCGGGTCGATGCCGAAGTCGCGCCGGACAGCGAGCTGCTGTCGCCGGCGGCCCGCACAGCCGTCGCGAGCCTCGCGGCGCTGAAGCCGAGCGGTCCGCGCCTGGTGTTCGGCGAGGAGCCCGGCCGCGACGCGCGGGTGGCGGCCCGTACCGGCGTCGGCGTGGCGCTGGACTTCCCCGCTGCCGACGCCGCCGCCAAGCCGTACCTCTGGGGGTACGAGCCCGCGGACAGCGCCGCGGCGTGGCAGCTGGGCGGGAGCTTCCCGGCGGTCACACTCGCGGACTTCTCCAGCCTCGGCGACCTGGCCGGCACCCCGGGCGGGGACGGCTTCGCGCTGCCGGAGGACGTGCCGCAGGCGCAGGGCCTCTCCCTCACTGCTCTCTCCGTGTCCTTCGCCCCGGGCGAGAGCGGGGGTGCAGCGCGGCTGCTGTCGATGTGGCTGCGCGTGGAGATGGACACCCAGTGGGCGCTCGCCGGCGGGCAGTTGGTGGTCAAGGGCCTGAACGCCCAGTTCGGGGTTGTCCTTCCACAGTCGAAGCCGCGTGTGCAGACCGTGCTGGGCGGCGAGGTCGCCCTTGCCCGGGACATCGCCGTCGACGTGGAGATCGTCCTCCCTGACCGGGAGGTGTCCGCCTCGCTCGGGCGGCCCGTACCGCTCAAGCCCCTGATGGAACGGCACTTCCCCGGCCTGCCCGTTCCGGCACTCACCGTCGAGGACCTGACCCTGTGGGGCTCGGCCGCGCCCGGGGCATCCGGCTACAGCGTCGACGTGGAGCTGAGCGACGTCTGGCAGCTCGCCGACGGCGTCAAGCTGTCCCGGGTCGTCCTCTCCGCCGCCAAGCAGGGCACGGACACCACGGCGTCCCTCGACGCGCTGTGGAACCTCGACGAGACGGTCCTGGACGTCCACGGCGAGTGGGCGACCGGCGCCGGCTGGAAGCTTTCCGCCTCCGCCTCGAACGTCTCGCCCGCCGACATCTTCGGCCGGTTCGGCATCGCGCCGCCGCCGGTCCTCAAGGACGTCACCATCGACCACATCGGGGTGTCGTACGACGAGAAGGACCGGAAGTTCCACCTCGATGTGACCGGGACCTTCCCGCTGGGCGAGCTGAAGGCCGTGCTGAGCCTGACCGTCGACCTCGCCAAACGGTCCGGGGGCCAGCCGGGCTACGACCAGCAATACACCGGCTCCCTTTCGCTGGAGATCCCCCAGCACGGCGGCGGGTCGCGCACGATGACCTTCACGCTGGCCGACGCCCAGCACGCCGAGTTCACCGCCTCCTGGGCGGACGCGCAGGGCGTCTCGCCCGCCGACCTCGCGACACTGCTGGGCGTGGATGCGCCCGCCGAGATCCTGGCGAAGCTGGGGTCGGTCACCTCGGTGCGGCTGCGGTACGCGTCCACGGACAAGTCCGTCGTCTTCGCCGCCGGCACCGTCGACGGCGGCTCCCTGGTCCTCGTGTCCCAGCGGGACAAGAGCGGCGCCCACGCCTGGGTGGCGCGCGTGAGCGTCGCGCTGAACGCGGCCCTGTCCCAAGTCCCGCTGCTGGAGGGGCAGATCCCCGCCGACCAGGACGTGGCCGTCCGCGCACTCGGCGTGCTCCTCGCCTCCGATGCCCTCACGGCCGCCCGGATGGCCGAGCTGAACCGCGCGCTGGCCGCATGCGACGCCAAGCAGCCCGCGCTGCCCGCCGACGGGCTGGGCAAGGGCGCCGCGTTCTCGATCAGCCTCCAGCTGCCGGGGAGCAGCGAGCTGACGTCGCTGGTCGTACGGGGCGACCGCCCGGGTGGCGCGTCCACTGGGCGGCGGCAGCTGACCGCGAAGGGCACCGACGCCGCGGGTGTGGCGGATGCCGCCGGTGGCGTCAGTGGTGTCAACAGCGCCTTTGGAGCGGCGGGTTCGGGGGCCTCCATGCCCCTTGTGGCCTGGGTGGACGTGCAGCGCGCGGTCGGGCCGCTGCGGCTGCGCCGCGTCGGCGTGGGCTACGCCGACGGCACCGTGTGGGTGCTGTTCGACGCGTCGCTGGGCATGGCCGGGCTCGTCCTCGGCGTCGAGGGCCTCGGCCTCGGCATCCCGCTGGCCCGCCCCGACCGGCCCGAGATCCGCCTCGACGGGCTGAGCGTCGCGTACTCCAAGCCCCCGCTCGCGGTCAAGGGCGCGCTGGTCAACCGGCCCTCGGACGACCAGTACGCGTTGCTGGTCCAGGGCGTCCTCGTCCTCTCGGCCGCCAAGTTCGGCCTGACGGCGCTCGGCGCGTACGCACGGCCGAAGGACCACCCCGACGCGACGTCGATGTTCCTGTACGGCAGGGCGTCCGGGAAGTTCGGCGGGCCGCCGCCCGTGCAGATCACCGGCATCATGGCCGGCTTCGGCTTCAACACCTCGGTCACCCTCCCCGACGGCGACCGCGTCCTGGACTTCCCCTTCCTCAAGGACCTGACGTCGCCCGACGACGACGCCGACCCGATGAAGGTCCTGGAGAAGCTGATGACCGGCGGCCGGGACGCGTGGGTGCGCCCGGCTGTGGGGCAGATGTGGTTCGCGGCGGGCCTGGCGTTCAGCGTCGCGGAGTTCCTCCAGGGCCAGGGGTTGCTGGTACTGGAGGTCGGCGACGACTTCGCGGTCGCGCTGCTGGGCACGGCCGATGCGCGCTTCCCCCGGGGCACGGGCAAGGCGTACGCGCGGGCGCAGCTCGGTCTCTCCGCCAAGTACCGGGCCAGTGAGGGCGTGTTGAAGCTGACCGCGCAGCTCGCCCCCGGCTCGTTCGTCATCGACGAGGCGTGCGTGCTGACCGGCGGGTTCGCGCTGTATGTGTGGATGGACGACGCACACGCGGGGGACTTCGTGCTCACGCTCGGCGGCTACCACCCCAAGTACCCGGTGCCCAAGCACTATCCGACCGTGCCGCGGCTCGGCTTCAACTGGCCGGTGACGCAAGCGCTGACCATCAGCGGCGGCTCGTACTTCGCGCTCACGCCGGGCGCGCTCATGGCCGGCGGCGCGCTGGAGGTGAACTACCGGTCGGGCAAGCTGCATGCCTGGCTGACCGCGTACGCCAACATGCTGATCGAGTGGGCGCCCTTCCGTTTCGACGTGGGGATCGGGATCAGCATCGGGGTCAGCTTTGTGCTGGACCTGTGGCTGGTGCGCACGACGATCCGGGTCGAGGTGGGCGCGTCGCTGCGGCTGTGGGGTCCGCCGACGGCCGGTGAGGTCACCGTCCACCTGTGGTTCATCTCGTTCACGATCGGCTTCGGCGATGGCTCGGCGCAGGACGACCGGCCCGCCCCCTGGCCGGAGGTGGTCAAGCAGCTCCCGGCGCGGGAGGACGCCGTCCGGTTGACCCCCATGGACGGGCTGTCGGCGGCGCGGGCCCAGGACGAGCGGGGCCGCGAGCTGTGGATCGCCACGCCCGGGGCGTTCTCGTTCGCCGTCCGCGCGGCCGTGCCCGTGACGACGCTGCGTCTGGGCGAGGGAGATGCGGCCACCGAGATCGCGGGCCGGGCGGTCAACCTCCGCCCCCGGCGTGCCGAGGGCAAGGACCTGGATTCCGTGCTCACCGTCGCCCTGTCCAGGGGCTCGGCCCCGCAGCCGCTGGGCGACTGGTACGCGGACACGGGCGCGGAGGCCAGGAACAGTCTGCCGGCCGCGCTGTGGGGCCCGTACAACGGCAAGCTGACCATCCACAGCGCGCAGTGGGTGGACGACCAGCTCATCGGCGTCGACCTGCGGCTGCCGCTGCCCCACCAGGGCGACTCGCCCGGCGAGATCACGGCCGGGACGCTCGCGCACGACGACCGCTTCCCGGACGGGGCGCTGCCGCTGCGGCCCGCCGCCGCGCCCGTTCCCGTCTCCGCCCTGGCCGTCGCGAAGGCCGCCCCGGCTCCGGAAGCCGCGCCGCTGACGGTCGCCGAGGCCGTACGAGCCGCCCATCCCGTACGGGCCGAAGTGGCCGACGGCGACGGGTCCGACGGGTCCGTGAGCGAGGCGACGGGCGGTCAGGCCGGGGCACCGGTCGACTGGGCCCGGGACCGGCTGTTCGCGGCGATGGAGTACCTGGGCGTGAGCCCCGGCACCAACGACCGCCTCGCGGTGGACGACGGGCTGGTGGCCGGGGACATCAGCGCGCCGATCGACCAGACGGTGCCCGGCAAGCCCACCGCGACCGGCCCGCGCCTGTACACGGCGGGCGCGGGGCGGACGGCGACCCCGGCCGACGCGCACAGCCTGACCCCGTACGAGCCCTCGCGCCTGGCCTCGGCGAGCCCGACCCACCTCGCGGTCAGCCCCGACGGCCGCCGTCTGGTCGTCATCGACGCCCAGCAGGGCGCCGACATCCTGGACATCTCGGCCAACCCGCCGGAGGTGGCGCCCTCTCTGCTCCCCAACCGGCTGTGGGTGCCGCAGAGGCCGCAGGGTCTGTCGGCCTCGCCGGACGGCGCGTACGCATACGCCACCTTCGCGCAGCCGAACCAGGTGCTGGTGTTTGACCTGACCAAGACGCCCCCGACGATCCACCAGCAGTACGGCACGCAGACGACGCCCGGCGACGCCGTCGCCTCGGCCCAGTGGGACGAGCAGCGCCAGGTCGTCTACCTCGCCCAGCCGGATCAGGGGACCGTCGCCCTGCTGGACGTCACGCGCGGCAGGTGGCCCTCTCCGATGGGCGAGTTGTCCGCCGGGCCGAGCCCCACGCGGCTGGCCGTGGACCCGCGCGGTCGGTGGCTGTACGCGATCAACGCCGGGCATTCCACGGTGTCGGTCGTCGACGTCAGGACCGGCGGCCAGGGCGTGGTGGCGACCCTGCGGACGGGCACCGACCCCAATGCCCTGGCAGTCTCCCCCGGCGGGTCGCGGCTGTACGTGGCGAACGCGACCAGCGGCACGGTGTCGGTATTCGACGTCTCCGGCGCGTCGCCGCAGGAGGCGGCCGACCCGGTGTGGGTCGGCACGGAACCGATCGCGCTCGCCGTATCGCCTGCCGGGGACCGTCTGTTCGTCGCCCGGTCCGGCGAGAAGGTGGTCCAGGTGGTGGACCTCTCCGCCGACGTGCCGGCCCTGCTGGACGTCACCATCCCGCTGACCGATACCCCGGTGTCGCTCGCCGTCACCGCACCGCCGGACGCACCGCCCAGCGGCGCCTCGCGGACCGGCGGCACACGGACCCAGGAAGCCCAGGAAGGCGGTGCGGCGTGATCCGTCCCGAGTACGCCCCCGAGCCCGACCCGCAGTTGAACGTGGAGTTCCTCGACTCGCTCGTGCCGAGGCTCAGCGCCGGGCGCTACACCCTCACCGCTCACCAGACCCTCACCCGGGGCGGACAGCCGGTGGACGAGGGCTACCTGCCGACCGCCGCGGCGCCCGTCGTGCAGCCGCTGGAGGTGCGCGCGCCACGCTTCGGCGTGGAGCCGGAGTGGGTCCACGGCGCGTACCCGCCCGCGGGTGCCACCGGCCTCTACAGCGACGTCCTGCCGCACGTGACGCTGACCCGGCCGACCCTGCCGTGGGAGCGGGACGGGGAAGCCGCCAGGAACGGCACCCGTCTCCCCTGGCTGGCCCTGCTCGTCTTCGGCGAGGGCGAGGTGGCCGGTGATCCGCACTGCCTCGGCCGGACGGACGGGCGCACCGTGGCCCAGCTGTCCGACCCGGCGCACCGCAGCCCCGACGACGGTCCCGACGTCGTCCTCCCGTCCTTCGACGCCGGGGACCCCATCCCGGCGGAGGACCTGGAGCGCGTGTGCCGCACGGTCCTGGTGGACCGTGCCGCCTTCCACGCCGCCGCCCCCACCAAGGACGAGCTGCCCTACCTGACGCACGTACGACGGGTCAACGAACGGCACCAGGGCGTCACCTACAGCCTCGACCTGATCCAGATCGGCGACTACGCGGTCGTCGTCGGCAACCGGCTGCCGCGCGCGGCCGGCGGCCGCTACGTCGCGCATCTGGTGTCTCTGGAGGGCTGGCTGCCCTACCTCCCGGCGGAGGGCAAGGAGGCATACGACGGTCCGGCGCAGAAGCTGCGGCTGCTGTCGCTGTGGTCGTGGTCGTTCGAGACGCTCGCCGACCACTCGCCCGGCTTCGCCGCCCTCACCGAGCACTTCGTCGAGACCCAGGGCGACCACGGCAAGGGGCTGCTGCTGCAGGTGCCGGTGGACGGGCGGCACCTGTCCGGCCCCGAACAGCAGGAGGTCGCCGACCGCCTGCGCACGGGCTATCTGCCGCTGTCGTGCCGCACCGAGTCGGGGCGGGCCACCTTCGGCTGGTACCGGGGGCCGTTCGCGCCCGTGCCCGTCGAACCGCGGCCGGCGCGCGAGCGCCGCCGCTGTGCGGCCGAGGCCATGATCTACCTGGAGCAGTACGGGGTCTTCGACGTGAGCCTCGCGGTCGCGTTCACCGCGGGCCGCGGCGTCGCCCTGGCCGACCACCAGTTCAGCGCGGCGCTGCTGCGGCTGCGCGGCAAGGTCCGCAAGGCCGTGGAGAGCGCCACAAACGCCGGCGGCGGGCCGGTGCCGGTCGCGTACGCGCTGCCGGGTGGCGTGCCGGCGGATGCGGCACCGGCCCCGCTACCGAACGTGCTGCCGAGTGCCCGCGACCGGCTTGAACACCTGGTGGCGAACGGTCTCGCCGACCAACTCGGCGCGCTGCTCGCCGCTCCCTCGCCCGTCGCGGCGGCACCGGCCGAGCCCTCGGCCGACGGGCCGCGCACCATCAGCGCCGCCGCTTCCGCACCGCGCGTGGTCATCACCCCGCTCCCGGCCGCGACCGAGCTGCCCGCGACCGCGGACCTGACGGTACGCCGGCTGCGTACGGACGCCGGGCTCCGCGCCCGGCTCGGCTCGGCCCTCACGCCCCTCACCGGCACGATCGCCTCCGCACACCGCACCGTCGCGGCGTTCGCGCCCGCCGACGGGAGCACCGAGCCGACCGAACCCGCCACCCCCGACGAGGACCTCACCGCCGTCCGCGACTGGCTGGTCAAGCTGCGGGACCTGGCGGGCGTGCCGTTCGCCCACCTGGTTCCCGACGCCCGCATGCTGCCGCCGGAGAGCCTGCGCTTCTTCCACGTCGACCCCAACTGGACCAGCACCCTGGTCGAGGGCGCGCTCAGCGTCGGGCTCGCCCACTCCTTCGACCTCACCGCCGACGACCTGCTCTTCGGCCCCGACGGCGAAGCCCCGCTGCCCGCGCCCGCCGCCCCGCTCACCGGCGTGCTGATCCGCTCCCAGCTGGTCTCCGGATGGCCCGCGTTGGAGATCCGGCCCTTTCCGGCCGCCCGCGCGTCCGACGGCGAGACGGCGCTGCCCGTCCTGCGCCGTGAGCGGCTCTCCGACGACGTACTGCTCGTCCTGATCGAGGGCGCACCCGGCCGGGTCGAGATCGCCGAGCCGCAGCAGGGTGTGCACTTCGGCATCGACGAGCCGGACGACGGCCACACGGACGACCCCGTGCAGGACGGCATCATCCGCCTGCGCTCCCTCACGCCCCCCGACATCGGGCAGGAACTCGGCCGGCACTTCCCGTCGCAACCGGGCCTCACCCCCTACCTGCGCGACGGCGGCACGTCCCGCGTCGACAACGTGCTGCGCGTGGCACGGCTGGCGGCCGGGCTCCAGGACGCGCTCGGCCTGCAACACCCCATCACCTCCAGCGAGTTCGCCATCCAGATGATCAACGCGGCGCAGCGCCGCACCTTCAGCACCGACCCCAGGACGACAGGAGACCACCCCAATGGCTGACGGCGACGACACGCTCATCGTCCCCGTGAACGTGGACGCCCTGGTGGTCAACCAGAGCGTGCGCCAGCGGGACGGCCAGGGCTTCCGGCGCTGGCGGCCCAACTACAACCTGTTGCGCCACAACAAGACCCCCGAGCCCAGCCCGTTCACCAACGAGCAGCAGTGGAACAGCACGGGCACCGACGACACGCCGTACAAGAAGTACGACGGCGTGTACGTGCGCTGGGAATTGCCCGAGGCGCTGCGCCACGGCGAGTCCCGTTCCGAGGGCGGGCCCACCGAGTTCCCGCTGGTGCCCAACCGCTGGCTGGTCGTCCGGCAGGTGCGCGGCCACTCCGGCCTGACGACGGCCTGGGTGGTGGAGAGCGACTTCCTGGACGACCGCGCGGGCACCTCGGCGTTCGTGCACCCGTTCCGGCCCGGCGTCCAGGACCCGAAGGCCACCCCGTACCGCTCGACCGTCATCACCACGAAGATCGGCCGGGCCCAGGGCATCGGCCCCGACGGCGGCGTGGCGTGGAGCGAGCCCGCGGCCGGCGACCCCGCGCGCCGGGAGCTGTTCCTCACCGCGGTCGGCCCCGGGCTGATGACCTTCCACATCTACCAGCCGTACCACCAGAACGTCTTCTCCCTGCACGACCCGATGACCGGCGTCCCGGACCGGGCGACCGTGGACTACCAGGTCGTGGGCTGGCACTCCGACCCCGCCCAGGAGGAGCTGCGCCGCCGCCTGGGGCAGCCGGGCACGACCGTGGCCGGCGTCCTCGCCGAGCTGGGCTGGAAGGTCGCCGACCTCCCCCAGGGGTGGACGCCTGCCTCAACGTCCTGCTGCGGACGCGCTGTTGGCGTCGGATGGGACCGGACGGGCAAGGCCCCGGACTCGGCCCGCCCGGCCGACAAGAACACGATCAAGGTCGGGGTGGGCAGCAGCGTGGACGAGGCGACGGCCGCGCTCCTCGCCGCCGCCCGCAACGCCCTCGGCCACGCGGACCCGGGCCTGCTGCACGCCCTCGGGCAGGGTCTGGTGGACACCCTGGACGGCCCGGACGGGACCGTGCGCACCGCGCAGGCAATGCACAAGGGCTGGTTCGAGCAGCTCCCCGGCGGCTACGTGTGGCGGCTCGCCGACACCTCAGGACAGGGCAACGTCTCCGGCGACCCGTCCTCGGTCACCTGGTCCGGCGTCTCCGCCGAGCACGAGGAGTGGCTGGCACGGCTCAACCGCGACCAGGCCGCGTACGACACGAAGGCGCGCGAACTGGCCGCACTCCAGTGGCGGTTGTACGCGCTGTGGTGGATGCACGGCCTGCCGCTGCTGCCGCCCCAGTACACGCGCGAGCAGTTCCGCGCCGAGATCGACCCCACCAACCCGGACGGGCTGGCCGCCGAAGTCGCGCGCCGCATCGAGGAGCTGAAGGAGCTGCAGGACCGCGTTCCACACGGCGCGGGCGCGGTCGATCTCGCCCGCTCCATCGCCGCCTACCTCGACTCCCACCCACCCAGGCTCCCCGACGGCTACGAGCTGCGCCAGGAGGCCCTGCCGCCGTTCTGGCAGGCGAGCGATCCGACGGTCGTGCTGTCCGGCGCCAAGTCACAGGAAGCCCACGACCCGCTGACGGGCGGCGGGCCGCTGAACTGCCGCACGCCCGCGCAGATCCTCGGCGGCGTCGCACCAGGGGGCCCGATCCCGGACGCCTTCGCCGCCCTGAAGACCGGCGGGCTGCCCCCGATCGTGGCCGCCCTGCTCGGCGAGTTCGTCCACGTCCTCGACCCGGACCACACGGGCACCCTCCCGCCGGACATCGCGCCCGAGCCCTGGCGGCAGCCGTGGAAGCCGCTGCTGTACCAGTGGCGGGTGCGGCACTGGCCGGTCCCGTACGGCGATCCGGACCGGCCCAACTGGCGCTTCGACGGCAGCCGTTACGCATGGGAGCGCGGCGACGCGACGAAACCGCCCCTTGAGATCACCGGCCGGCGCTTCCTGGTGCCGCTGCCGCAGTACACGCTGAGCAGCGGCCTCGACCAGTACGCGGCCGACCACCCGGCGGCGGCCGCGGCCGCGTTCGCCTCCGCGGCCGAGCAGGCCAAGGACCTCGATCTGCTGTCGCAGCGCCTGGACGGCCTCACCGACGCCCTGGCCTGCGTCGACGCCGCGCCCAACCTCAGCCCGCCCGGCGCGGTCGGCCGCCTCGTCGGCGACGTCTTCGGCCGACTGCCCGACCCGGGCCCGCTGCCCGTGCCGTTCGACGGCTGGCAGAAGTCCGGGTTCACCCAGATCCGCGCCGGGCAGTTCGCGATGAGCACGCTCAGCATCGTGGACGAGTTCGGACAGACCCTCGACGTGCTGCTCCCCGGCGACGCGTCCTATCTGGAGCCCCACATCGGCGACAGCCTCCGACCCGGCGACCGCTACGCCGAGGACACGCTGAAGCGCCGCTTCGTCCAGCTCCCGCCGCGCCTGCTCCAACCCGCACGGCTGCGCTTCGACTTCCTCGCCGAGCACGACGACGACCAACTCGTCGACCTGACCGCGAACACCACCCCGGTATGCGCATGGATCATCCCCAGCTACGTCGACCGCTCACTGCTCTGCTACGCCCCGACCGGCGCGCCGCTGGGCGAGCTGCGCCTGAAGCTCCAGGCCGACGCGGGAGGGGAGGGCGGCGTCAGCACGGCCGTGGGCTGGGGCCCGCTGCCCGACTCGCAGGTCCACACGATCGACGGCCTGCTGCCCGACCGGCCGCAGCTCCACGCGTTCGTGTCACACCTGGCCGCTGCGGGTCCTGCCGTCTTCCTGGACCTGCTGTCCACCGTCGACCGGGCGCTCTCCGGCATCGATCCGGGCAACCCGTACGGCGACGAGGTGCTCGGCGCGCTGCTCGGCCGGCCCCTGGCCCTGGTCCGCACCGGACTCGGCTTCGAGCTGGACGGGCCGCCGGTCACCGACCCGGGCTGGCAGCATGCGCTGGACTGGCGGGCCCTCACCGACTGGCGCGAGCGCAAGGCCGGCGGCGGTGGCCGGGCACCGGCGGAGATGGACCACCTCAACTACCGTTGGCCCATCCGGCTCGGCAACGCCGGACAGAGCGGCGACGGACTGATCGGCTACTTCCCGGAGTCGGACTACACCACGTTCTACGCGGTGACCGGCCCCGGCACGGAACACCCCACCAGCTACGTCCGGGAGATCTCCAGCGGCAACTGGCCGACCCTGGCGGCGGATTCCATGGACCGCACGCACCTGACAGTGCTTCTGGATCCGCTGGCGGCGGTCCACGCCACCACGGACCTGCTTCCCGTCACCGACCTTCGGCTGCCGAACCGCTTCACGCGGACCGCGATGGCCGCGATGAAGGTGGCGCTGCGGCTCAGCCCCGTGCTGACCACCACGCGCCGGGTCCCGGCCAAGCAGACGGAGACCGACGGCAAGAACGCCACGAAGGGCGAGAGCGACCAGCCGAGCGGCTTCGTCAACGCCCTCGCCCTGCCGCACCCGACCAGCCCGCAGGGCGTTTGGGACTGGTCCGAGCTGGTGGTCCCCGACACCGTCGCCGGCAGCGGCGCGACGGCCGCCCCTCAGTGGGCCCACCACGCGGTCGTACAGATCGACCAGAACGCCCGCCTGGACGAGGACGGACCCGTCGTCCGCACCGGGTTCCTGCGCCTGACCAACGGCTTCGACCACGCCTGACCCCCGAAGGAGCTGCATTTCCGTGAACGAACCGCCCGTCGGCCGCTGCCTGCTGGACTACGACGTCATCAGCGACCCCTTCCCGCTGTACGCGCCGACCAGCGACGACACGCCGCCCACGACCCTGCACATCGTGGTCTCCAACGGCGGCGCCGACACCGTCTACTGCCGGGAGATCCTCTTCTCCCTGCCCCAGGGCGATCTCGCCCAGAGCCTGGTCGACGCCGACACGGGCGACGGCAGCGCCGACGACTGGACCGTGGAGCGGATCCAGGCCGGCGCCGACATCGCGCTCCCGCCCGGGGACTACGCCAACTTCGTCGCCAAGCCCAGGTCAGCCTCGGGCGAAGCCCCCGTGGACCGCTCCGGCCTCGTCATCACCCTCAGCAACCTTCGCATCACCAAGCAGCCGGGCACGGCCCGGATCGAGATCCGCGAGACCGCCACCACGGACCAGGGCCACTGGCCGGACAGCCCCGGGTTCACCACGTGCAGGATCGCCAAGTTCCCGGCCCCGGCCCTCCCCGTCCAGATCGTGTCCGACTTCCATGCCGAGCAGTGCGAGGTGTCCTCGGGCGGCGACGTACGCCTGGTATGGCGCGGCCCGGACACCGTCGAGTACAAGGTGCTGTACGGCGCCGGGGCGAAACCGGTCGACGGACAGACCGACACCTTCACAGTGTCGAAGGAACAAGACGGGGCCCCGGTAAAGGACTTCGAGTGGAAAGGAACGGTCACCCGTGACACGACCTTCCACCTCGTCTACGTCATCGGCGACGCCACCCACACGCTGTCCACGACCGTCACCGTCGCCAACCCGGAGCTCACCGGGCTCCACGTGACCGGCGACACGACGACCGTCGGCGCGGTCACCGTCGGCGGGTTGCTCACGGCCAACGGCAGTCTGACGACGAGCACCGCGGGCGAGACGACGTTCCACCACCAGGTGTCCGTGCTGGACGGCAGGAAGCTGCTCGCGAGCGGCGACATGGAGGTCAACGGGAGCGTCACGGCAAGCGGAAACTCGGTGACGATCGCCAAGGACATCTCCGCGAGCGGGAGGACGCTGACCATCGGGGCCATCACCGGCACCTCGGTCAACGTCGGAAGCGGCACGATCACTGGCGGCGCCATCTCAGGCAGCTCTGTCAGTGCCGGCAGTGGCTCGATCACCGGCGGCGCAATCAGCGGTAGCTCCGTCAGCGCCACCGGCGCCATCACCACCAGCGGCAAGGAGGTCCTTCACTTCGGCACCAGGGTCGTCATCAGGAATCACTACCACGATACGGAGGGCCTGAACGAGGACAACGCGACGAATGCTTACGTCTCGCTCAAGGCAATCCAAGGCAACAACCGTCGTTGGTGGTGGTATCTGGACCAGCCCTAGCTAGTGGTCCGGCTCGCATCGTTGACCGGGTAAACGGAGTGCTGTCTCGCGTCGGCGGCGTGGAGGGCGAGGACGGCTTGCACGACCGCCGTAGTGCCCGGGGCAGCAGGGGGCTTCGCCGATTGGTTGCCTGGTCGGGCGCCGCGTTTTGGGTGCCCGACCAGGCACTGCCTCAGTTACAGGTACGGGCGGGTGATCAGCTCAATCGCGTGACCGGCGGGGTCCTTGAAGTACACCCCTCGACCGCCGTGTTCCTTCGGTCCCGTCCTGCGCCCCGGCGGTCGGCTGCTCGTCGTGGCCGGCAGCCTGGGCACCCTCGGCCACCTCGGCCCCCGGGTGCGCCACCTGTTGGACGGCGCGAGCCTCGACCAGGTCGAGTACGCCGTCGAGTCCTGGCGCACCGCCCTGCACCACAAAACCGCCGAAGAGGCGGGGCTGGCCACGCTGGCTGAACGTGCCCTCGAAGGTGGCTCAGGTCGCCGCCGTGCGCGCGGTCGCCCCCTCGACGTCGTATTCGCCGAGCACGTCGACCCCACCCTGTACGGCGAGTTGATCCGCTTCGGGAAGGCCCTGGACTGGCACGGCGGCACACCCCCGGAGGAACAGGACCGCATGCTCGCAGCCTGAGACCGATACCCCACCCAGCTCCAACTCACCTCACTGCACCAGGAGTCCACGCATGACCGCCATCGCCACGCCCTACGGTCTCTCCAGCACGGCCGCAGAGGTCGCGCGGGGCATCGACCTCACCGGCCGCCGCGCTCTGGTCACCGGTGCCTCCTCCGGTCTCGGCGCGGAGACGGCCCGCGCCCTGGCCGGTCCGGGAGCGGCCGTCACCCTGGCCGTCCGCGACGTGGCCGCGGGCGAGCGCGTCGCCAAGGGACATCGCCGGAGCGACCGGAAACCAGGACCTGCACGTCGCCCACCTGGACCTCGCCGACCCGGCGCCCATCACCGCCTTCACCGGTTCTCGGTCTCCTTCGGCGCCGCCGATTTCTCCGCCGTCGCGGGCTGATCACGCTCCCGGCCGCAGCCGATCCGGGCGGGAAGACCCTGGCCTGCGCAATCAGGTGCTCGGTGCCGGCAGGTGAGGTGTGGTGGGACCGCACCTGATGCAGTCCACTCGTCCGACCGGTCAGGGCCCGTCCCCGTGGGGTTCGGTTCAGTCGACGTCCGCGGGCACCGGTGGAAGGCGCAGGTGTGCGAGGTCATCGGGGACTGGGCTGGTGTGGGGCCACATGGGGGTGATGTCGGCGTCGGCTGTCGCGGGGGCATCGGTCAGGCGCATGCGCTCACGCAGCCTGCCGTAGAAGTCGGTCGGTCCGAGCCGCACGACGCGCAGGCGCTGGGGAGCCGCGTAGACACCGATCCAGTCCCCCGGATCCAGGACACCTCGCAACTGGCCGTCGACGCTCACCGCCGCGCGGCCGGAGTGGCCCAGGACACGTAGGGCGACGGCCTCGTCGGGTGCGGCGACCACCGAGCGGTTGAAGGTCATGTGCGGAGCGACAGGGGTGAAGACGATGGCGTCGGCGCCAGGGGAGACGACCGGACCGCCGGCGGCGAAGCTATAGGCGGTGGACCCGGTGGGTGTGGCGACCAGGACGGCGTCGGCGGAGTAGGAGGCGAGCAGTCGGCCCGCGAGGTATACGCCGAGGGAGACCTGCCGGTCGCGTGCCAGCTTCTCCAGGACGATGTCGTTGAGGGCCGTCACGTTCAAGGCCACCCCCCAGTCCAGGGCGACGGCACATTCCGGGCGCACCGGCGGAGGTGGCAGCGCGGGACCGCGGCCGTAGCGCAGGAGGGTCTCCATCCCCTCGGGGAGTTCCAGCGGACAGGACGCCCGCATCGTCAGCATCAGGCGGGTCTCGATGTCCACTTGGCCGCGATGGACGGTGTCCAGCGCGCACTCGACGTCGTCGGCCGGGACCTCGGTCAAGAAGCCGAGGGTGCCCAGGTCGACACCGAGGACAAGCGCGTCATTCTGTGCGGCCAGGCGTGCTCCGCGGAGGAAGGTGCCGTCTCCTCCGAGCGTGACGATCAGGTCGGGACTGCCGGCGGCGTCGACCTCCTCCCGCGCGTCCCGCCGCTGTTCGTCCTCACTCCACACATCGATGGCGACGCAGCCGACAGCCCGGCGTTCGCACCACCGTCGGACGACATCGGCGGCCGCCACGGCACGGGGACGTCCTCCGTGGACGACGATGCCCACCCGTTGCACGCTCACGTAGCGTCCTCTCCGTCCGGATGGCCTGTTCGCCCGCCCTGTGGGACACCCGGTCGCTCCAGACGGTCGCGGACTTCCCGTTCGTCAACCGACCAGGCGCCACGAACAACCATGACTGACCGCTTCCGGCCGACCGGGAACGCCCACTCCGCGAGCGGGCCCAATCCCGTCCCGGCGCACCGTCCGGACTCCGACGCCCGACGACCGGTAGCGCCCCATATCTGGATGTCTATCTCCATTCTCGGAGCATCTTAACGGGCGCCCTAATTTCCATTGGGGCGGCAGGTCACGCCAATCGGCGTAATTTCCGTCCGGATTTCCCGTCTGGAAATCCCGCAATCACCGACGCGCACAGCGCCCCAGTGGCTTCCGCGCGTCGAGGGCGTAGTCAGTGACTCCGCGGGGGATGCCTGGCACCCGGCTGGCGGGAGGCGGACACGGCTGCGGCCGACGGCGGGATACAGCCGTAGCACGGGCAGGCAGGGGATCTTCGGTGCCGGATCTGTGTCGGTGGGGATCGGCAGTGGGCTCGAACGCGACACTTGATGCGCAGTCATGAGGTGCCCGCTGTGCGGTGATTATAGGAATTTCCGCAAGAGGAGCACGCCGGAGGAGTGCGCTACTGATGGATCTGGAGCTCAGGGAGAAGGTCGCCGTGATCACGGGCGCCAGCAAAGGAATCGGCCTGGCCGTCGCCGAGGCGCTCTGCCGTGAGGGTGCCCGCGTTGTCGTCGGCAGCCGTACGGAATCCCCTCAGCTCGCCGCCCTGCGTGAGAGCAGCGGCGTTGTCTTCGTCAGCGTCGATCTGGCCGAACCGCAAGGCGCGAACCGCTTGGTCCAGGCTGCGGCGGACCGGCACGGCCGGATCGACGTACTCGTCAACAACCTCGGCGTGGCCAAGCCACGCAACAGCTTCCTGTCCATCGACGACACCGAGTGGCAGCAGGTCTTCGACCTGACCTTCTTCAGCGCGGTCCGCGCCAGCCGCGCCGCGTTGCCCCACCTCCTCGCCGACGGCGGCGGAGCGATCGTCAACATCAGCTCCGTCAACGCGCGACTGCCTTTCCCCATGGTGGTCGACTACTCGGCGGCCAAAGCCGCGTTGAGCAACCTCACCAAGGCGTTGTCGGAAGAGTTCGCGCCGCGGGGCGTGCGTGTCAACGCCGTTGCTCCAGGACCGGTCCGCACCCCGTTCTGGACCGCTCCCGGTGGCTTTGCCGATTCTGTCGCCGCCGATGCCGGCAGTACTGCCCAAGAGGCGTGGGACGAGACCGTGCCCCGGCAGATGGGCATCTCCACGGGACGGATCAGCGAACCCCAGGAGGTTGCCGACCTCGTCGTCTTCCTGGCCTCCCCCCGTGCCGGCAACATCACCGGCGCCGAATTCGTCATCGACGGCGGCCAGATCAAGACCACCTGACCCGTCCACCTTCGGAAGTCCCGTAACGGCATCACGCAAAGAGACAATGAGGCAAAGAGGCGGTGCCTCTTCGGCTCACTTGGACGCTGAGACAGCGGCCTGCACCGCAGCCGCCACCCTGGTCGACCCCGTGAGGCCAGCGGACACGCCACCCCGGAACGTTCCTCCAGGGAAACGGCGCGGGACGGATATGAGTGATCGCGCACACCGAAATCGGGCGGGTGACGCCGGGGCGACCAGCGTGGCCATGGCGCCGATCCGGGCGAGTACTGCGGCTCTCAGGGAGCGCGGTACTGCATCGTGCGCGTTCCTGGCATGCGTCTATCCGTGTGCGATTCCACGTTATTTCGCAAACCGGGAGGGCATGAGGCCAGGCGCTCGTGGGGTCTGCGGGCTTTGGCCTCGTCGACGTCGGGCGGCGACGCTTTGGACTGCAGTGGGCAGTGGCAAGAACCAAGGAGCAGGTCCTCAATCCACCGCCCCGGGTTTCAACGCGCCGAGGGGCCCCTCTTTCCTCGCCGCCGCCCGCGGCGCGTGCAGGATGACGGCATGACGTCCCATCACGGCGGTCCGACGGGCGGTCATTGGCCTCACCCCGTCGTCCGTCTCCCACACGAGCAGGAGCTCTTCGCCCGTGGGCGCGGTGTGCAGGACCACATCGCGGACGCGATCACTGCTTTCGCGGGGTCCATGGTCTTTGTGTATGTGCACATGGTCTGGTTCGCTGGCTGGATCCTGATCAACGAAGGGCTGTTCGGCCAGGCCGCAGTCTTCGACCCCTTCCCCTTCGGGCTGCTCACCATGATCGTCAGTCTTGAGGCGATCTTCCTGTCGACGTTCGTCATGGTCAGCCAGAACCGTCAGGCCGCGCGCGACACGATCCGCGCCGATCTCAACTTCGAAGCCAGTGTGCGTTCGGAGGTCTGGTCGACGAACTTGGGGCGCGCCCTGGGCCTGGACCCCGAAGAGATCGAGCGGCAGACGCAGGAGCTCATCGCGACAAGCCGGATCAAGATGAACGACGAGATGGGACGACCTCAGGCCTGAGCGCCCGAGCGCGGCGAGGGCACGTACGCACGCGGGTAGGTCCCGGCCTGCCAGCCCTGCTGGAAGCAGGAGCCGCGGCCACGGCACCAATTCTTCAGTTCAGAGGAGCTGAGCGGCTTCGTCGTGCAGCTCCTGGACGTCAGCGGTGCGGACCCGCAGCGGCGCCTGGCCGCCCTCCTCGCCGACCTCGACCGCATGGCGGCAGCCCTTGGCGGTTGAGCGGCTGCCCCACCACGACCGGCCGTGCCTGCCGCGTCTTGGGAGGTATTCAACTGGCGAGCCGTCGGTGACTCCGCGATGCACAGCAGACCGAGGTTCGGATACCTCAGCCGGTGGTGAGCACCATCCGGAAGCGGGCGGCGCCGGTCAGCATCTTCTGATAGGCCTCGTCGGCCCGGTCGAGCGGCACAGCCTCGATCATGGGGCGGATCCCGTGCAGGGCGCTGAACGCCAGGGTGTCCTGCACGTCCTGCGCGGTGCCGGACGGGTGGCCACGGACGCTCCTGCCGCTCATGATCAGCTGAGCCGGGCTGATTCCCAGCGGGGCGAGGTCCACGCCGACGACCACCAGTTCGCCGCGGTGGGAGAGCCCGTCCACGGTCGCCGTGATGGCGTCTGAGTTGGCGGCGGTGGCCAGGACGACCTTGGCGCCGCCGAGGGCCTGCAGAGTGTCGGCAAGAGGGGTGTCCGCCGTGCTGTCGATGTAGTGGTGCGCGCCGAGCTGCTTGGCGAAGTCGGCCTTGGCGGCTCCACGGGCGATGGCCACGGTCTCGAAGCCCATCGCGGCCGCATACTGCACCCCCAGGTGGCCGAGGCCGCCGAGGCCGAGTACGGCGACCAGGTCGCCCGACCGTGCGGAGCTGCGCCGAAGCCCGTTGTACGTGGTCACTCCCGCGCATGCCAGGGGCGCGGCATCGGTCGCCGTCAGCCCGTCGGGGATCCGAGCCAGGGCATCCGTCGGCGCGATCACGGACTCGGCGTACCCACCGTCGTAAGCCCATCCGGGGACCTTGAGGTTCTCGCACACCATGAAGTCGCCCTGTCTGCACGGCGTGCAGTGGTGGCAGCTGCCGCCGAACCAGCCCACCGCCACCCGGTCTCCCACCTGCCGGCCGTGGTCCTGTACTCCCTCGCCCAGCGCCTCGATGCGGCCGGCGATCTCATGCCCGGGAACCAGAGGAAACCGCACACCGGGGAACACATCGTTCACGAAGTAGACGTCGCTGTGGCAGATCCCGCAGGCGTCCACGGCCACCCGTACGTGCCCGGCACCCGGCCGCTGCACCTCACGCTCGACGATCGCGAACGGACTGCCGGCGGCAGGGACCTGCGCGACTCGGTAGGTGCTCATCTCGATCTCTCCGGGATATCGATACGACGGCCCCTCCACCCAGGACACCAGCTCCGGCCCGATCACGCACGCCGAAAGAGATCAGGTGAACACCCAGCGACGCCGGGTAAGCAAACCCTCCCTCACCAGTGCGTTCTCGGGGATGGAGGTCCCTGTGGCGCGCAGCGAACCTGCGCCTGGGGCCCTCCTGCCTAACCCAGACGGTCGGCCCAGTCCTCCGGGACTCGTCCCGCGGGGCCGGGGGTGGGCTGATCGGCCGGATGGCTCTCAGGGGGAGCCAGGTGCGGGCCCGAGGCGTAGGTCTCCGAGGTCTCGTAGTTCCAGAACCAGGTTTCGCCCGGTTCGAAGCTGCGGATCACCGGGTGCCCGGTGGCCCGCGCGTGGGCCGTCGCGTGCTTGCCGGGCGAGTCGTCGCAACAGCCGATGTGGCCGCACCGTGCGCAGCGTCGCAGGTGGAACCACCAGCCGCCGCCGGCGTCGCACTCGGTGCATCCGGTTCCGCTGGGTGGGACCGAGGGGTCGATTCCGTTCGGGGAACTCATGACGGCTCCTGTGGGGGTTGGGGGTCGGCGGACGCCAGTGGGAGGCGTACCTGGAAGCGGGTGTCGCCGGGGACGGAGTGGAACCGCAGGTCCCCCTTGTGTTTGTTGACGACGATGCGCCAGGAGATGTCCAAGCCGAGGCCTGTGCCCTCACCCACCGGTTTGGTGGTGAAGAACGGGTCGAAGATGCGGTCGCGGATCTCCGAGGGGACTCCGGGGCCGGTATCGCAGAACTCGACGAGTAGATGGTCTCCGTCGCGCGCGGTTCGTACTGTCAACGTGCCCTCGGCGCCTGTGCTGTTCATCGCCGATACGGCGTTGTCGATCAGATTCGTCCATACCTGGTTGAGCTCGCTGGGGTAGGCCGGGATCTTCGGAAGGCTGCGGTCGTAGTCCTTGACGACGGTGATGTGGGGGCCGATCTTGGCGGAGACCATCAGCAGGGTGCTGTCCAGCAGTTCATGCACGTTTGCGACCTGGTGGGGCGCCCGATCGAGTTGCGAGTACTGCTTGGCCGCGGTGACGAGGGCCGAGACGCGGGTGGTCGACTCCTCGATCTCGTTCATCAACAGTTCGGTTTCGACGGTGTAGTTGAGCCACCGCACGGCACCTTCGAGGGTGTCCCTGTCCACGGCTGCGGCGATCTGGTCCAGCCAGTCGGTGTCGAGGCCGGCCTGTACGAAGGTCGGCGCGATCTGCCATCCGTCCGCGATGCCGTGGTCGTCCAGCCAGTCGGAGAGGGTGTCCTCCCGGTCCGAGGCTTCCATCGGGGTCAGGGGTGTGGCCTTGGCGATGCGCTCGGCCGTGCGTTCCTGGACGTCGATGAGTGTCTGCAGGCTGTCGTGCCGGTACGGGCGCGCCGCGATGATGCCGAGCTTGTGGCGCATGCCGGCAACACGCTCGCGGAGCGCGGATGTGGCTCGCACGGCCGCGGTGGCGGGGTTGTTCAGCTCGTGGGTCAGCCCTGCGGAGAGCGATCCGAGGGCCAGGAGCCGTTCTCGCTGGCCGACGGCCTCCTGGGCGCTCTTGGTGCCGAAGAAGAGGCCTTCCAGCAGGTGCACGGCCATGGGAAACCACTCGCGCATGATCGCGGCGAAGGTGTCCGCGGGCAGCACGAAAAAGCGTGAGGTTTCGATGACACGCAGGGAGCTATTGTACACCTGCCGCAGACGGTCACCCAGGTAGGCCTGGAAGGCTCCCGCGTACACCCCGCGCGTGGAGCTCCGGTTGGTCTCCACGTCGTAGTCCCCGATCCGGCGCGAGAGCACGAGGGTCCCTTCGAGCAGCACGTAGAAGCACGTGGCGGCGTCACCCTCGCCGTACACGGGCCCGGGTTCGAACTCCTCCACGCGGCCTTCGCGGCAGAGTCGGGCGATCTGGTCGGGGGCCAGCTTCTCGAACAGGAACAGCGAGCCGAGCTCCTCCTGACTGCACGGCATCGGCCGGCCGTTCATGACTGCTCCAGATATCGGTGTGCGAGCATGACCGCCATGGCTCCCTCTCCTACCGCGGAGGTGACACGCTTGGCGGACTCGGCGCGGGCGTCTCCGGCCACGAACACGCCCGGGACGTTCGTCTCCAAGTGGTAGGGCGGCCGGTCCAACTCCCAGTCGGCCGGCGGGCGCCCGTCCGCGGTGAGATCGGGGCCGGTCAGGATGAACCCGCGGGAGTCCCGGAGCACCGTGCCCTCCAGCCAGTCGGTGAGCGGGGCTGCGCCGATGAAGACGAACATCCACTGGGCGTCGACGCGTTCGGTGTGGCCGGTCGCTGTGTCGCGTAGGGTAATCTGTTCCAGTTGGCGCGATCCGTGGGCGGCGTCGACGACCGTGTTGGTGCGCACAGAGATCGTGGCCGTCTCCTCGATCTGCTGGACGAGGTAGTGCGACATCGACATGGACAAGGACGGCTTACGCACCAGTACGGTGACTGACTTGGCGCTCCGGGCAAGGTATATCGCGGCCTGGCCGGCGGAGTTCGCGCCGCCGACGATGTACACGTCACTACCTTGGCACGCGGCCGCTTCGGTCAGGGCCGAGCCATAGAAGACTCCGCATCCGGTCAACTCGGCCACCTGGGGTGCATCCAGTTGCCGGTACGACACGCCAGTCGCGAGGATGACGGCGTGTGCGGCGACAGCGGAGCCGTCCGAGAACCGGACGACGCGCGACGCGCCATTGATCTCCAGCCCGGTGACCTCGCGCGCGGTCAGTATCTCGGCACCGAACTTCGCCGCCTGACGCCGGGCCCGGTCGGTGAGCTGTGCCCCGGACACTCCGTCCGGAAAGCCGAGATAGTTCTCGATGCGCGAGCTCTGGCCCGCCTGGCCTCCGGTCGCGGACCGTTCCACGAGGACGGTCCGCAGGCCCTCGGATGCCCCGTACACCGCCGCACCCAAACCGGCCGGTCCGCCGCCGATGATGACCAGGTCGTAGAAGTCGGTTGCCGGGGTTGTCGCGAGGCCGACCCGGGCGGCGAGCTCCCGGTCCTCGGGCTCGATGAGGGCCGTGCCGTCCGGAGTGATCACAAGCGGGAGCCGCAGGCCCTCCTGGCCCGCGGCGCACAGCAGCCGCCGGCCTTCCGGGTCGTCGGACGAGTACCAGCGGTACGGCACCTGGTTGCGGGCCAAGAACTCCCGTACGGCCGACGAACGCGCCGACCAGCGGTGCCCGACGACCTTGGTGACGGCCACCGGCCGGTGGTCGGTGGCCCGCCAGGCCTGCAGCAGGTCGTCGAGGACGGGGTAGAGCTTCTCCTCGGGCGGCTCCCAGGGCTTGAGGAGGTAGTGGTCGAGGTCGACGACGTTGATCGCGTCGATGGCCGCGTTGGTGTCCGCGTACGCCGTCAGCAGCACCCGCCGGGCGCCGGGGTAGATGTCGAGAGCCTGCTCAAGGAACTCGATGCCGTTCATCTCCGGCATCCGGTAGTCGGCCACGATCACCGCGACGGGGCCGCCGCGCAACTTCAGCTCGCGCAGGGCGGCAAGGGCGGACTCGCCGGACTCCGCGCGTACGATCCGGTACGACGCGCCGTAGCGTCGCCGCAGATCGCGGGCGACAGCACGCGACACGCCCGGGTCGTCGTCCACAGTCAGGATGACGGTCCGCGCCGGACTGGCTGCCTGGTCCATAGGCATCCTGTCCCCGAGTCGATCGCCCTTCCGCACCGACTTCACGCGCCTGTCCGGCACGCCAGTGCGCCAGTAATGCCCATTTTATGGGTGCCTAGCATGCTGTGCTAGGCACGACCAGGGACGCGGCTGTCTGCCGATAGCTGCCAGAGACGCCGCTCCAGCCGCGCGGCGGCGTGACGGTGATCCCCATGTGCTGCATCCACATCGCCGCGCCGCCGGCCTTGCCGGCCCGCGCCGGGTTGCCCATCAGGCTGCCGACGCTGGAAGTGTTGACAGTTCCGCCACTGCACCCCGGTGCCGGGCCGGTGAATGATCCCGTTGATCACTTGCCGGTGATCCCGCCAGCGACCGTATCGGTGGAACGGCGCCGTCCGCTGGGTCGGCGGGTCTTGGCGCAGGCCCTCGGAACGAGACGGGTTCCCCCGGGCGGATCTCTCTCGGTCGCAGTTGGCGTCCCGGCTCAGCCCAGCTTGTGCCTGTGCTCGGGAAGGGCGCCTGACCTGCCTGCTCTTCTGCGCCCGTCAGGGCATGAGCAGGTCGGCGAGTTCTGTTCGGGAGCTGATGCCGAGCTTGGGGAACGCGCGGTAGAGGTGGTGGCCGACGGTGCGTGGGCTCAGGAACAGGTGCGTGGCGATTTCGCGGTTGGTGGCGCCGGTGGCCGCGAGGCGGACGACTTCGCGCTCCTGGGCGCTCAGGCGGGTCAGGGGGGAGTCGGTGGCGTCGGACGGGTCGTGGGTTTCGCCGGCTGCCTGGAGTTCCGTGCGCGCGCGGTGGGCCCAGGGTCGGGCGTTCAGCTGATCGAAGATTTTCAGTGCGGTGCGCAGTTGGTCGCGGGCGTCGATTTTGCGGCGCGAGCGGCGCAGCCATTCGCCGTAGAGGAGTTGGGTGCGCGCCCGATTGAAGTCGTTGCCGTCTGTGTGCAGGTCCAAGGCGGTCAGATAGTGCTGCTCGGCCTGTGTGTCCGAGCTGGTCAGGGCCGCGCAGCGGTGCGCTTGCGCCGTGAAGTGGAGCTGTCCGAGGTCGGCCGCCCATGTCATGAGCTGGTCCGCGGGTGCCCGCGCCCCTGCCGGATGTCCGGCGCGCACGGCCGCCTCGATCAGGTCCGGCAACAGGTGCCGGGCCAGGAAGGGGTGGCCCGCCGCCTGCCGGGCCGCCTCCAGATGGCGCAGCGCGTCCTGCGCCCGCCCGAGGCCGAGGTCGAGCAGCCCCAGCGCCCACAGCGCCTCCGCCGTGCCCCGTCCGACCTCGCGCGGGCGGGTGTACTCCAGTGCCTGTTCGGCCATTTTCCGGGTCTGCGCCTCCTCCCCTTGGACGGCGGTCAGCACCGCCAACAGGGCGCGCAGGTGGGCTGCTCGGTGGTCCAGGTCGTAGCCGTCGGCCAGCCGGAGCGCTTCGGTGGCGTGTGCGTGCGCGTCGTCGAGCCGGCCGAGCGCCAGCTCCACCTGGGCGCGCAGATGCAGCGTGGTGGGCAGCCATCCACCGATGCCCTGCTCGCGGCAGTGGGCGACCGCCGCGGCGGCCAGTTCGTGCGCGGTCGCGTGATCGGCCGTCAGGTGGCAGTGGATCGCGGTCACCAACTGGTCCATGAGCCCGACTTTGGCGAGGCGTCCGGCCCGTACGAGAGTGTCCAGGGCCCGGCGCGCGCCGGGCAGGTCGCCCGCCAGGAGGTGGGCGGGCACGGCCAGGATCGGCAGCTGGGGTGTGCGGACTCCGATCTCCACCATGAGGGGTGCGTCGCCCGCGCAGAAGGCCGCGTGGATGGCGTCGGTCAGCAGCGGCGCGAGCTTGTCGGGGCGGTCGGCCGAGATCGTGTCCGCGCAGTCGGCCAGGATGCGGGCAGCCCGGCGGGGGCTGCCGTAGCCGAGCTCGACCACGGAGCGTACGCGGGCGAAGTCCGCCGCCATCCCTGGGTCCCGCAACGGCAGTGGCACCTGGTCGGTGAGAGCGCGGCACCGTTCGTCCTGGCCGGCCTCGCTCGCCTTCTGTGCGGCGGTGATCAGGCGGCGGGCGTGCCGGTGCGGATCGGCGGTCAGGCGGGCGGCCCGCTCGTACGCCGCGGACGCGGACGCCATCGCCTGCCTGCTTCCGGCCCACTCGGCGACCCGTTCCAACTCCGCGGCGACCTCTTCGTCCGGGCCGGTCGTCGCGGCGGCCAGGTGCCAGGCGCGCCGGTGCGCGTGCTGGGCGCCGTCCAGGTCCGCCGCCAACGCCCGGTGCGCCGCGATCCGCCAGGCCAGCGGGGCCTGTTGGTAGGCGGCGAAGCGGATGAGGGGGTGCCGGAAGCGCAGTTTCTGCGCAGAGACGAAGACCAGTCCGGCACGCTCGGCGGGCTCCAGATCCCTGACCTCCCCGTCGAGCCGGCCCGCGGCCGCCAGCACGGTGGGAAGGTCCCCGGTGTCGTCGGCCGCGGCCACCGCGAGAGTGCGCTGGGTCGCGTCGGGAAGGCGGCGGATCTGCTGTGCGAACGCGTCCTGGAGCTGATGGGGCAGCTCGGCCCGCGCCTCGGCCGGCGCCAGCGGCCCCAGCTGTCCGGCGCGCTGCGCCGGGGTCAGCGCGGCGGCCAACTCCCGCAGCGCCAGCGGGTTTCCCTGCGCCTGGTCGAGGATGTGCTCGGCGACCGGGGGAGCGAGGCCGGGCAGCAGCGCCACGGCCGACCGCCGGTCGATGCCGGTGACGTGTACGCGCGGCAGCGCCCTCGATCCGCTCTCCGGCGAGGTGCCGCGGGTGGCGAAGAGCATGACGATGCCTTCGTCCCGCAGCCGCCGGGCGGCAAAGGTCAGCGCGTCCCCGGACGGCCGGTCGAGCCATTGCAGGTCGTCGACCAGGCACAGCAGGGGGGCGTCCGTGGCCGCCTCGGAGAGCAGCGACAGTGTGGCGAGCCCCAGGGTGAGACGGTCCCGTACGGGCTCGTCGCTCAGGCCGAAGACGGCACGCAGAGCCCCGGCCTGCGGTCCCGGCAGCCCGTCGAGCAGATCGAGCACCGGCAGGAGGAGCTGATGGAGCCCGCCGAAAGCGAGCTCCATCTCCGACTCGATGCCCTCGACCCGCAGCACGCGCATGCCGTCCGCGTGGGCGGCCGCATGCTCAAGGAGAGTGGTCTTGCCGATGCCGGCCTCGCCGTGCAGCAGCAGTGAACTGCTCGCTCCGCGCCGAGAGTCGGCGAGCATCCGCTCAATGTGGCGTCGTTCTTCTGCGCGCCCCTGCATCGTCCGCTCCCCCCGCCAGCAACGAGCATCATGATCGACACTGTACGTCGGGGGGAGGGGCGATGCCGCAACGGGCCGTCCTCAGGCGCCTTCGAGCACCGGCCAGATCTCGATGGTCTCCAAGGTGCCGAGCCCCTTGGCGAGTTCCACGGCTTCCTCACGGTCGGCCACGTCGATGACGAACCAGCCGCCCAGGTTCTCCTCGCCGGGGTGTGCGGGCCCGTCGGTCACCGTGGCGGGCGCTGCTTCGGTGGTCTTGCGCACGGTCGTCGCGGAGGCCGACTCGGTGTCCAGGGCATCGCCACTGATCAGTTTGCCTGCCGCCGCGATCTTGCCGATCCAGGTCTCGTACGCCGCGCGGTGAGCGGCCCGGTCGGTCCGGATCCGGTGGCGTGACTCATCGGTTTCGAAGATCACGAGTGCGTACTTCATGAGCGTTCCCTCTCGTTGCCGTGTTGTTCGTTGCTTCGTTGTTCGTTGCTTCGTCACGTGGGGACACGGACGCCGACACGGGCGAGTGCGCCGATTTCCAGCGCTGTCCACAGAGCTCCGTCCGGGCCCAGGGCGATCCCGTGCGGCTCCGAGCCCGGGGTCGGCAGGTCGTGCACGGTGACAGTGCCGTCGGGGGTGAGGGAGCCCACCCGGTTGCCGGCCCACTCGGTGAACCACAACGTGCCGTCGCTGCCGGGGGTGATGGCATGCGGCCGGGACGTGCGGTCGGGCAGCGGGAACTCGGTGATCCCGCCGTCGGGAGTGATCCGCCCGATCCGCCCTGCATTGATCTCGACGAACCAGACCGCCCCGTCGTGCCCGGCCGCGATGCCCACCGGGGCGGCGGACCTGGTCGGCAACGGGTGCAGAGTGACGGCTCCGTCCATGCCGATCCGCCCGATCGCGTCGGCCTGGTTCAGGGTGAACCACATCCCGTCGTCGGCGCCTGCGGTGATTGCGGAGGGGAAGGTCCCCGTGGCCGGCAGTGGGAACTCGGCCACCCGGCCGTCGGTGGTGATCCTGCCGATCCGGTCGGCGGCGGTCTCGGTGAACCACAGCGCTCCGTCCGGCCCGGCGGCGATTCCGAACGGACCGCACTCCGCAGTCGGCACGGTGAATTCCTCGACCTTGCCGTCGAGGGCGATCCGGCCGATGCGGTGCGCCCGGTGCTCGGTGAACCACAAGGCGTCGTCCGGCCCGACAGCGATGATCGTCGGCCCGCAGTCCGGATCGAGTTGATAGTGCGTGAGTACCCCTCCGGGCACGAGACGCCCGATGCCCCCGCTGTGAACCAGCGTGAACCACAACGCTCCGTCCGGGCCCGTGGTGAGCGCGTAGGGACCGCTGCCGCTCCCGGCCAAGGTGAACTCTTCGATGCAAACCGGCATCAGACCGGCTCCCCTCTCTTCTTACAGCTCGCACAGCTCATACGGCCTATGCGGCTCATACGGCTCTCTTCATATGGCGCGCCCGCTGCCGCCCTTCATCAACCGTCCGTCCCCCGCGGGCGAAGGGGCCTCCGCCTCTCCGCCCTACGCCACCGGCGCCGAATACAGCATGCGGATCTCCGAAGTCCGGTAGCCGGCGCGGGCGAAGGCCGCGGCCATAGGGGCGTTGCCGGTGTCCGTGGTGGCTGTGATCAGTTCGGCACCGGATTCCGCGTGGATGAGGGTGATCTCGGCGAGGAGGTCGTCCACGTACCCATGGCCGCGGAACTCGGGGACGACGCCCAGGTAGCCCACGTTGCGGGCATACGGTGTCGCGGAGGGGAGGGCGAGGCCCGCGACCCGCCCGTCCGGGGTGTGGGCCACACGCCACCACTCGCGCCGACCGGGGCAGCCGAGGTAGAAGTCCATCTCGTCCCTGGCCGTGGCTTCGGCGCCCTTGACGGCGATGTTCCTGCGGGTCTCGTCGTCCAGGCTGCCCACGGCTATCCGACGGAACAGCCGGAGGAACTCCTCGTCCGAAGCGGGGGCGAACGTCAGCCGGCCCCTGGACGCGGGGAGGCCGACGTCGGCCGTCCATTGCAGGCGCAGCCGTTCCACCTCGTGCGTGAGGCCTGCTGCCACGGCCGCCCGGCGCCGCCACTCCACGGCGGCCACCGCGGCCGGGGTGTCACGCCGGCCGACGGGCAGCGTCAGGTTGTACAGCGGAGTTTTGGGCGCACCGGCGTCGGCGAACGCCCGCAGCGCGGCGGTCAGCAGCCCGGCCGCCACCTCCGCGCGGTCGGGGAGCGTCGGGTCCACATGCAGACAGTCCAGGGCGACGGGGTGAGCGCTGTCCTGCTGCCCCCACCACAAGGAACGGCCCACGATCCGCCCGTCGTCCTCGGCGATCCAGGTCCACTCCGGCCGGTACATCCCCTGCTTCCACTCGTCCAGGTAGCGGTCGGCGTCGATCCAGCCCACCGGTTCATCCACGATGACTGCTGCGACACGCTCTTGATCGGCCTCGGTCGTGGGGCGAAACAGCACGTGTGCTCCTACTGCTTGGTGTACGTAGTGACAGTCGCGCCGGTGGCGAAGACCCGGAAGTCGGTCAGCGTGAAGGCGGCAGGGTCGAATGCCGCGTGGAACAGCGGAACGCCGGCCCCCAACACCACCGGATGGCGGTGGACCACGAGCTTGTCGACCTCGCGCAGCAAGCGCCCGGCCAGCACCGGGCCGCCGCACAGCCAGATGCCCATGCCCGGCCGCCGCTTCAGCCCGCGGACGAACTCCGCCGGGTCCCCGGCGACGACATCGACGCCTGACGCGGGCCGTTTCAGGGACGAGGAGACCACGTACTGCCGCAGCCAGGGATACGGGCCCTCGGCACCGGCCGCCCGAGCGGATTCGTAGACACCGCGCCCCATGACGACGGTGTCGAACAATCTGTTCGCCGTGCTGACGACGCCCAGCGGCCTGCGGGCATGATCCGGGACGGTCTCGGGGTGCTCGGCCAGAACGGCGGCCTTGAGATCGCCGTCGAAGCCGAAGGGGGCGCACTGTCCGTCAGGACCGGCGGTGAAGCCGTCGACACTGCAGCCGACGAGGTACGTGAGCAGACGCATGCGGGTCCGATTCCGATCCGTTGCCACCAGGGACGAGATGACACTAGGCACCCCGATTCAGGAGGGCATCGGTCATCGCGACGTAACGTGACCCGCCTCGCCCGGGACGGCATCGGTAGCGGTGTCGGGGTCGGTACCGGCGGGCCGGGGTGTCAGGGCCGCCCCTTCTCCCCCGCCTCCCGATCCCCTACCCACCGAGGGCGCTCCGCGACGATCGACCGGGGCTGGGCCGTGCCACGGCCCAGGTGCCAGCGCACCGTGCCCGTGACTCAGGACGCGCAGAGAGCGATGAAGATTGATCCAGCCTGCGACAGCCCCCTCGTCACGCTCGATGGCCCGCCGTGCCGGCTGCTGGCACGACCAGCCGTGACGCCTCAGCAGTTCCCACACTTCACGGATGGACAGGTCGATTCCAAGCGTGTGCGCAATCAACGTCCTTACCCGTGACAGCGTCCACCGTTAGTCCGGCCACCCGTGGAACACGGCCCCTCTCAGCAGCTCTTCTTCCAGCATGGCGAACTCCTGCGGGCCCACCTTCGCGGCGTTCGCCGGCCCGGAACAACGAAGACCAGCAATGCCGTTGTCGCGCCAGGACCGCCTCCAGCGTTCCACTGAACGGACGCTCACGCGCAGGCCCTTCGCGATGGCCGTGTTTTTCTCTCCCCGGTCAAAGCCCTCCGCGGCAAGCATGCGTATCCGTTCCCGCTCAGCCTGTTCATGGGGTCCGAGCCCTCCCCCTTGCGCATACCGCATAGCCCCGGCCCTGCCAGACGCTCTACGCCCCAGACAGCCGCCTAACCGAGCAGCCCCGGCGTCAGGCCGTCCGGATCCGGTCCCGCGCCTCCGGCCGCACCTCGAACCCGGCCGCCTTGTACGTGGCGACGCCGCCGACATTGGAACTCGGCGTGCACACACGTACGCTCGACGAGCCCATCTCCCGCAGCGCGGCCGCCCCAGCCACGGTGATCGCCCGGCCGTATCCGCGACCACGGTGGTCCTCGTGGACGCCCATCGGCTCGACCAGCCCCGGCTTCCCCGGGCCGGCCGACCACACCGTCACCACCGCCGCCACGCTGCCCTGGTCGTCATAGGCGCCCAGGCAGCGGGCGTCGGCGTAGAACGGTCCCGCCGACATCGCGTGCCAGTACTCGCGCGTAGGCCGCGAGGTGTTGAACGCCGACCGCAGGACGTCGGCGAAGTCCTGCGCCTGCTCCGGGCCGATCGACTTGATCCGCACGCCGGGGTCCTCCACCGGCTCGGTGAGGTCGCGGAAGAGCGGCGTCCACGGCTCGTCGACGCCCCAGCCCTCCTTGCTCAGCAGGTCGTGGAGCAGCAGGCCCAGCGGGGCCTCGATGGACACCGTTCCTTCCGGCAGTACGCCGCGCTCAGGCAGCGAGAAGTCCTCGACGAGCCGCCGCGCCAAGTCCTCATCCTGGAAAGCGTCCGGAGCGACCGTCATCCGCACCAGCGTCGGCGAGTCGAGCATCCCGACCGCGAGAATCCGCCCGTCCCGACTCCAGGTCCGGACCACCGCGGCCGTCTCGGCCGTTCCGAACCGGTAGTTCCAGCCGATGTCCCCGGAATGCAACTGCATCGGCGCTTCGTCGTACTGCCACTCCCGCAGCGCGGCCATGGCCTCGCGTACCCCGTCGACAGTCGGCGTACCCAGCACAATCGTCATAGCCGGGATCAGACACTCCATCCCGAAGGTCCGCAACCAATTAACCGGGCCGGACGCTGCTCCCGCAGCGGCCCGACCAAGAGCTTCTGCTCCCGCAATAGCCCAGCAGCTTCGGTGCCCCCCGTTCCGCGCGGCGCGGTGATCCGCTCATGCACCTTGAGGTCCACCATGCACCGGAGCGTACGAGCGCAACCCGCGACGGCGGGCGAGAAATCGCAAAACCCGCACCTGCCAGAGATCTACACCTCAGACTGCCGCTCACGACCAGCACGAGGTGTTCACCGGGTCGGGGCCTGTGGTTGCGGTGGCTGGGCCGCAGTACGGACAGGCCGTGGTCGGCCATGAAGGCGTCGAGGTGTTCTCCGAGAAGGACAGCACCCGCATACGGGTGCGGCCCCAGTTCGAGGCCGCACTCGCGCTGGTCCGCCAGATCAAGGCTCACGCCCCGCACTGCCGGGTCATCTTCACTGTGTACGAGATGAAGCGCCTCGGCCGCGACGCCGCCGAACTCACCGCGCTCGCCGACCATCTCACCGCCCACGGCCTGGTCCTGGAGATGCTCGCCGGGCCCCTGCCCGGGATGTACGACCCGAGCGGGCCCGGACGCCTGACGGTCGCCTTCCCGAACGGCACCGACAGACCCACCCCAGCATTCGGAAGCTGAGGTCAAGACCCGGACCATGCACGGACCAGCGCTCTCCTGACGACAGTCACCATCACCGTTTCAGCAGGTCAGCGCCACTATAAGCGCTGTACCACCAGCAGACGAAGAACCTTCTGGTGTCGTACTCGCCGAAGAAGCTCGGCTTCTTCTAGAGGCACGAAAAGGCGCCTGAACTGGGTTTTTGACCGTCAGGCGCCTTCCGCTCGCCCGACTCACGGCAAGGCCCGGTTTGCCGCAGCACTCTGACTGATGCGGTCCACTCCTGCATGGACTGCTCGATGAGGCGGTTGGCCTGTTCCCGCGCGCCGTCCAGGAACTTGGGTGCCGTTCCTTCTCGGCCTTCGACAGCCGGGCGGTCTCTGCTCACGACCGGGCGAGTTCCGCCCCGACGTTCTCCGTCTCCGCCCCGCGGCCGAACGCGGCTCGGCATCCGCACCGCATGTTCCGCACCTACTGCTGCCCCACACGTCACGCGCCCTGCCGATACGAGCCAGGCTTGCAGTACCGGGGCCTCGCAAGGAGTCTGGAGGAGTTAGCTCGCGGAGCTTGAGGACACGGCATCAGCCGTGCCCACCCGCGCCCGCGCCACCGCGGCCGCGTCGTCCTTGAACGCCCAGGCCAGTTTCGGCTCCATCACATACCGGAAAACCCGCCGCACCGGACTCGTACACAGCAGCGTGATCAGCGTGGCAGCCAGCACCGTCACCACGATCTCGCCGGCCGGCGTGCGCACCCAGAGGAAGGTGTCGTACCAGCCGAACCAGCGCGACGTCTTGATCGCGAAACCGTGCAGCAAATAGCCGTACAGCGTGCCCGCGCCCAGCTTCGTGAACCACGTCTGCCGCCGCGGCACCAGGGCCAGGAAGCACACGGTGAGCACCATGGCGCAGCCGAACAGCGCGAGTTCCATGACCGGAGAGACCCAGGCCGGCATGCCCAGGTCCTGTACGGCGTCGTTCTGCCGGAACCATGCGGCGTTCATGCGCGGTGCCGCCCAGTACGCGAAGACAACGGCGCCCAGCATCACCGGCGCTGCCGCGACGCGGATGGCGCGTTGCCGCAGCAGGTCGAAGTGGGCTGGCTTCAGGTGCAGTCCGAGGATGAAGAACGGCAGGAATTGCAGCACCCGCCTCAGGGCGAAGTCGCTGCCGACCTCAGGTGAGGCCGCCGCGAGCACAGCGATCACCAGGGCCAGTGGGACGGGCCAACGCACGAGCTTCCAGACCGGGGTCGTCAGCCGCCAGATGAAGAGAGCCGCCAGGAACCAGTCAAGGTAGTAGGGGTTGGTGAGGCTGATCGGCTCGTTCGGGGTGTCCTGCAGCCAGCGCTGGAAGTAGGTGTAGAGGACCTCGAACACCACGTACGGCACGGCGACACCGGTGATGAGCCGCTTGAGCTTGGCCGGGCTGAGGTCGAACCCGCGGGAGAAATAGCCAGAGATGAGGACGAACGCCGGCATGTGGAAGGTGTAGACGGTCATGTAAAGCGCCATCGCCGCCCGGCCGCCGTGGGTGAGCGGCTCCCACGTATGCCCCATGGCCACGAGGACGACCGCCAGGTACTTCGCGTTGTCGAAGAACGGGTCTCTCCCGCCGGATTTGGGCTCAACGCGTGGGACGGGAGCCTGCTGCCCTTCGGGCGCCGGGTCGACAGTACGTACGGGGGGTATGGCCGCGCGGAACATTTGAGGCACCCTAGCCGCACAGCTGTAATGAGCAAAACCGTCCGCACGACTTAGCCACCATGCGTCAAATCGACGTAGCGGCAGGCCCCTTCATGTCACCGAACCCCTTGATGCCTCGTCATCATCCTTTTCGTCGGGGCGGGTACGCGGCGAAATCATCGGGCCGTTGTCGCGCTAAGAGCTCCATCTGAGCGCGCAGCTGGAGGTAGAGGGTCGTGATGTGGTCGCGGATGGTGACGGCGGTTCGCATGGCTTGTGGCAGCGGCAGGTGGGGCTGGTTGGTTCGCAGTGCGGAGGTGAGGGTGAACTTGATGTGGGCGTTGACCCCGGATCTTGGACACACGAGACACTAGATCTTGAGGATCTGAGAACGGACATCTCGTGGTCATGAAGCACTACCCCGCCGAGTTCAAGGCGGACGCGGTCGCGCTGTACCAGTCGCGGCCCGGAGCGACGATCAGGTCGGTCGCCGCTGATCTGGGAGTCAACCCGGAGACGCTGCGGAACTGGGTCCGGGCAGCCGGAGGAAACCGGCCCCGGGGCCGCCGGGCAGAGGTACCGACGGAGCCGCCCACACCACTGGAAGCGGAGAACGCGGCCCTGCGCAGGAAGGTCCTGCGCAGGAAGGTCCACGAACTGGAGGAAGAACGCGAGATCCTGCGCAAGGCGGCCAAGTATTCGCCGGGGAGACGCGCTGGTGAACCGCTTCCAGTTCGTCGCCGACCACCAGCGCCGCGATGGCGTGAAGCGGCTGTGCACCATCCTCAGCATCGCCCGCTCGAGCTTCTACTACTGGCACAAGACCGCTGGCGACCGGGCGGCCCGCCAGGCGGCCGACGCGAAGCTCGCCGCGCGGATACGCACGGTTCACCAGGACTCGGACGGCACCTACCGACCGCCTGCCGCCGGGCAGGCGTGATCCAGAGCATGAGCGCCGTCGGCAGCTCGGCGGACAACGCGCTCGCCGAGTCCTTCAACGCGACCTGCAAGCGGGAGACGCTTCAGGGCCGCGGGGCCTGGGCCGACGAACGCGAAGCCCGCCTCGACCTGATCCGCTGGCAGCATCGCTACAACACCCGACGCCGCCACTCCAGCCTCGGACAACGCAGTCCCATCGACTACGGACAGCACTCGAAACAACATCAACTACACGCTCCGAAGCCATGATCCACCTCGCCATGACCGACCTCATGGCCCGCCGCCTCACCGGCGAGAACACCGTCTCCTGGCGCGATCCGACATCACAGGATCAAACACCATCCATGGGATGAAAACCGGGAGAAAACGACCTCTAAGACACCTGAAGTCATTCCCTCAGGAGTCTTGGAGCAGCCAACGGAATGAGTGGTGGAGGCTGCGCCCGTTCTGCGGTGGCCCGGCCCGCTGTTCCAACGGACACTCATTCGGAGAGAATCCGACGTCATCCTGCCGTGCGACGTTGATGTCGCAATCACGCCAGACCGCGACCGAGGACGACTGCTGAACTCGGGCGTACTGCCACTGGCGTCATCACGACAGGACGGGAACCATGCCCGCAGTCACCACCTCCACCGACGGCACCACTTCCACCGATGGCGGTGCCGTCTCCGCTCGATCGCCAGTGATCGGCTGGCTCGCCGTCACTTCCGTCATGATGGGGATCTTCTCCCTCGTCACCACCGAGATCCTGCCGATCGGCCTGCTGACACCCATCGGCGACACCTTCGGCGTCTCGGACGGAACGGCCGGCCTGATGATGACCCTGCCCGGGATCCTCGCTGCCATCGCCGCCCCGACCGTCACCGTCGCAACCGGGCGGATGGACCGGCGCTTCATGCTCTGCGTCCTGATGCTGGTGCTCGCATCGGCGGACTTCCTTGCTGCGGTCGCGCCCTCCTACTGGGTCATGATGGTCTCCAGAGTCCTTGTCGGACTCGTCATCGGCGGTTTCTGGTCGATCGGCGCGGGACTCGGCTCCCGCCTGGTACCGGAGGGGCAGGTTGGCAGGGCGACCTCTGTGATCTTCTCCGCCGTCCCGCTCGGTTCCGTGATCGGCGTGCCCGCCGGGGTCTTCATCGGGAATCTCGCGGGGTGGCGGACGGCGTTCATCGCGATGGGAATCCTGACGCTGGCCGTATTCGTCGCACTCGCCATGGTGCTGCCCCCATTGTTGCCGCGGAGAGTCACCCGGCTCTCCGTACTGCGCGATCTGCTCAGCGCCACCCAGATCCGGGTCGGGCTGGTCGCGACGTTCCTGATCGTGACGGCCCACTTCGGCACGTACACCTATGTCACTCCCTTCCTGGAGGACGTGACGCATGCCGGCCCTCAGCTCATCACCGCGTTCCTGCTGGCGTACGGCGCCGCCGGGATCGTCGGCAACTTCCTCGCGGGTGCAAGGGCGAGACGCGCGCTGCGCGCGACGTTCATCGGCGCCGCGGGCATGCTCGCGGCGGCGACCCTGCTGCTTCCCGTCATCGGCACAGGGAAGCTCGGCGCGATCGTGCTGCTGGTCTTCTGGGGTCTCGCGTACGGCGCGGTGCCGGTCTGTTCGCAGACGTGGTTCCTGACGTCGGCGCCGCACGCGCCGGAGGCGGCGTCCGTGCTCTTCACGGCATCGTTTCAGGCGACCATCTCCCTCGGCGCGCTGGCGGGCGGGGCCGTGGTGGACTCCACCTCCACATCTGCGGTCATGGTGCTGGGCGGGCTGGCCGCGATCCTCATGATGGTGACGGTGCGGGTCTTCGGCAGGCCGGGTCGGATCAGCTGAGCCGGGCCAACGCCCTGACGCACCGATAGGTGATCACGCAGCAGGCCGGTCCGAGAAACGCTGCGTGGATGTCATCGCGGATGTCCCAGCGGATTTGTAGCCGGCGAAAGCCGTGGATCCAGGCGTTCGTGCGCTCCACCACCCAGCGGACGGCGCCGAGCCCGGAGGCGTGCGGCACTCCGCGTCGTGCGATGACCGGCTTGATGCCGCGCTTCCACAGCAGGCGGCGGTACTTGTCGACGTCGTAGCCACGGTCGGCGAACAGCCGCCGCGGCCGGTGGCGAGGTCTGCCCGTGAGGCTCTTGATCTTCGGAATCGCCTCTAGCCCGTGAACCAGCGCTCGACGGCCCCCGCAGGGCGGCCAGCTCGGCCGGGTCCGGGCGGGGTGAGCCGCAGGCCCAGGCAACGTAGCCGTCGGGGCGGATCAGCAGGCCGGTGAGGCCGGCCGGGGCGCCCTGCGCGATGACGAGGTCGACAGCGTCCTGATCCTTCGCCAGTACGGCTGCCACCGACCGGTCCTCGGAAAGGTCTATCAGCAACGGCCGGGCATTCCGGGAGAGTTCGGCGAGCCGGACCTTTCCCGCCTCAGTGATCAACTCCAACTCCGGTGCGAAGTAGCCGACTGCGTGGTGGGGATCGGTGATGCCCATTTCGTAGCGCACGTCGGTGCCCGCGGTGAGGTCGGCGAGGTGCTGGACGACCACCTTGCGGGTGAGCAGTTCGGTGAAGAGTTCGCGCAGGGCGGTGGTGTCGCTCCCCGGTGCGGTGAGCGCGGACTGCGCCTCGGCGTTGAGCACCATGCGGCGGGCGGCCTGGCGGCGCTCGGTGTCGTAGCTGTCGAGCAGGCCGGGCGGGGCGGTGTCGTGCAGTGCGGCGGCGAGCTTCCAGCCGAGGTTGGCGGCGTCCTGCAGGCCGAGGTTCAGCCCGGGGCCCCCGCCGGAGGCGTAGACGTGGGCGGCGTCGCCGACCAGAAAGACCCGCCGGTCGCGGAACCGGTCGGCGACCCGGGTGTTGCCGCCGGTCAGCCGCCGCAGCACATGCGGGCCCGTTCCATCCGGCGGCCCGAGCGGCAGGTCGACGCCGAGGATCCGGCGGATGCTTGACTCCATTTCGGCCAGGGTCATCGGCTCGTCCGACGTGGGCTGGTCCCACTCGGTGGTGCTGACCAGCGGCGGCCTGGCCGGGGAACGGCGCGTAGGAGAAGCCGCCCTGGTCGGTGCGGTGGGGCAGGAAGGGCAGGACCGGCCCGTGACCGGGAATGGTGAGGGCGCCGTTGACCGGGTCGACCCAGTCGGCCGGGACAGTGGCGTGGGCCGTGCGGTTGGTGCGGCGGTCGTAGCTGACGCCGGGGAACCCGATCCCGGAGAACTTGCGGATCACGCTGCGCGCGCCGTCCGCGCCGACCACGTAGCGGGCGCGGAGCTGCTGGTCGCCGTCGGGGCCGGTGACGTCGAGGGTCACGGCATCCTCGTCCTGGGCGACGGCGCTGACCCGGTGTCCGCGCCGCAGGTCGACGCCGAGTGCGCGGGCACGTTCTTCCAGGACCTGGACTATGCGGTGCTGCGGGACGGCCAGGCCGAAGACCGGACTGGTGTCCAGCAGACCGAGGTTGAGGCCCATGGCGGCGAACATGAAGTAGGCGGAGTTCGGCTGCGGGGGCTCCGGGCTGCCGCTGAGCGGCTCGTACAAGCCGCGGTGGTCGGCCAGGCGCACCACCTGGCCGAGCAGGCCATTGGCCTTGGGTTCGGTGCTGGGCTGCGCGAGTTGCTCCAGAACGATCGGGCTGATGCCTGCCAGGCTGAGTTCGCAGGCCAGCATCAGCCCGTTCGGGCCGCCTCCCGCGATGATCACGTCGGCTGTCACGGTCACGTCTCCTTGGTGCGAACGGGAAAGGGTGGCACCGGAAGCAAGGCGGTCGCCGCTCTTCGCTACGGGACGGGCAGGCCGGCGGCGAGCTGCTCGAAGACCTGGGCCAAGAGCGCGCCGAGCGGCAGGGGTTCGTCGGCGCGCAGGCTGTGCTCTACGGCCGCTGCGCTGCCTGCCGCGACCACGACCGCGACCAGCTTCGGGTAGACGTCGCGTTCGGCGTCGGTGCCGGTGCGCCGCGCGACGGCCTTGGCCAACTCCTGCTGGGCGGCGGCGTTGACCTTGACGATCTCACCGGCGAGCGCGGGTTCGGCCAGCATCAGCCGCACCCCCTCGCGCCACCGCTCGTTCTGCGGCGTGGAGTTGTCCGGTGGTACGAACTGCCCCAGGACGGCGTGGAGCAGCGAGTCCCAGAGCGCTTCGCCGACCGGGCGGGCGAGCAGGCCGTCGGCGACCCGGAGCATCCGCTCCAGGTGGCTGGCCGCGATCGCCTCGGCCTTACCGGTGAAGTAGTTGCGGAAGGTGCGGACGGAGACATCGGCCTCTGCGGCGATCTGATCAATCGTCACATCGGCCCAGCCATGAAGGACGCAGAGCCGAATCGCCGCCTGGCTCAGCGCGACTCGAGTCTCCCGCTTCTTGCGCTCGCGGAGTCCGGGCCGGGCCGGGCGTGGCCGGCCTGCTCGGCCAGCCGCTTTCCAGCCCTGCTCCTGCCTCGCTTCGGGCGCGACGCCATGTCCTACGCGACGCCATGTCCTATGCGGCGCCGGGACCGTCGAGGAAGCGAACCAGCACGGCGGCCTCCGCGCGGAGCTGCGCGGCTCGGTCAGCGTGCGCGGGCGCAGTCAACTGCGCTGCAACCTCCAGTCGCTCGGCTGCCTCGGCCCGCACGACATCCACCACACGGCGCTCGCTCAGCTCACGCCGCACCGCTTCGGTCGCGCCGACGCCAACCGGCGAATGCTCAAGGGCCACGCCACGGAGCTCAGCTTCGTCCACGGGCACCGCCTCAGCGTTGTCCAGCGCAGCAAGCGTTGCGCGCAGGGCGCTCACCGCGGCCTTGTCGCGGGCGCGCATCGCTTCCGGCAGTGCTTGACGCATACGAAGACGTAGAGACATGCCGGTGACCTTATGGCCGTACCCCGGGACCCACAACGCGATATACGTGCAGCGCCAGGCTGCCCACCAACTGAGGCTCCCTCGCTCCCCCCGACAGAATCGCGAAGTCAGACTGGAGTACTGGACGGAGTCGGTGACGGCCGCGGATCAGGCCATGGCGCGGCCTGCCGCGGCGACCAGGTCGTCGGTCGCCGCGATGGCGGCTTCGCGGCGGGCGGCCAAGGTGGAGTGGTCGGTGACGTCGCGTAAGTCGAACGCGGCCTGGGCAGCCTGGCGCGCCGGTTCAGCGAGGCGCGGTTCGAGGACGGAGACCGCGACCAGAGGGCCGGTGACGGCGGACCGGGTGGCGTGGGAGGTCGCACGGGCCGCCTCGACGGCTTCCTGGCTCGCGCCGTTGAGGCGCAGGTCTGCGCGGCTTCCTCACCACGCCCCGGCCAGCCCCGAGGGTGACGGAGGAGCCGGACGGCGGGACACGGATCCGAGGTTTTGTGCGACGCGACAGCCGCTTAAGCACAGCCAATTTGAAAATGGGAGCCATTTCCAGTTAGCTTGTTGCCCATCACCTAGTCGTGCAGGAGGTCGGCCATGGCCGTACCCAAGCGGAAGATGTCCCGCAGCAACACCCGCCACCGCCGCGCCCAGTGGAAGGCGGCCACCCCACAGCTCGTGCCCGTCACCGTCGACGGCACCCCGTACCTCGTCCCGCAGCGGCTGGCCAAGGCGTATGAGCGCGGGCTGCTGCGCCCGGAGAGCTGATCCGACGGCATGACGCACAACCGACTGCCCGTCACGGTCCTGTCCGGTTTCCTTGGAGCGGGCAAGACCACCCTGCTCAATCACGTCCTGGGCAACCGGGAGGGCCTGCGCGTCGCGGTCATCGTCAACGACATGAGCGAGATCAACATCGATGCGACCCTGGTGCGCGGCGGCGAGGCCGCCCTCTCGCGCACCGAGGAACGTCTGGTCGAGATGACCAACGGCTGCATCTGCTGCACGCTGCGCGACGACCTCCTCGAAGAGGTCGACCGGCTGGCCCGCGAGGGCCGCTTCGACTATCTCCTCATCGAGTCCAGCGGAATCTCGGAACCGATGCCCGTCGCGGCCACCTTCGCCTTCCCGCGCGACGACGGAGCGACCCTCGGGGACCTCGCCAGGCTCGACACCATGGTCACCGTCGTCGACGCCGCCAACTTCCTGCCCGAGCTGAACGGAGGCGCCGGGCTGGCCGAGCGGGGGCTGGACCAGTACGAGGACGACGAACGCACCGTCAGCGACCTGCTGATGGACCAGATCGAGTTCGCCGACGTCATCGTCCTGAACAAGACCGACCTCGTCGATGCGCAGAGCACCGGTCGACTTGAGGCCGCTCTCGCCCGCCTCAACCCCGCCGCGCGCATCGTGCCCGCACGGCACGGGCAGGTGGACCCCCGTGACGTTCTCGGCACCGGTTTGTTCGATCTGGAGCGTGCGCAGCAGGCGCCCGGCTGGGTGCGGGAAATCAATGGCGACCACGTTCCGGAGACCGAGGAGTACGGCATCTCCAGCACGGTCTTCCGCGCCGATATGCCGTTCCACCCAGGCCGGCTGTGGACCTTCGTCACCGAGGGCTTGGACAGCGGCTCTTACGGTCAGATCCTGCGTTCCAAGGGCTTCTTCTGGCTGGCCAGCCGCCCGAATGTCACGGGACTGTGGTCGCAGGCCGGAGCGGTCGCCCGTTTCGAGCCTTCCGGGGCCCGCGGTGCCGGAGACAGCCAGGGCCAGGAACTGGTCTTCATCGGCACCGGGTTGCGCGCCGAGCCACTTCAAGCGGCCTTGGCCGACTGCCTCCTGGCCGACGGGGAACAGCTCTCCGACGACCCGTTCCCCGCATGGGACACGTACGGAATCGACGACGCCTGCGAGCACGAGCACCCGGATCTACGGCTGCACCCACTCCTGCTCATCAGTCACCGCGCCAGCCTAGAAGATCGATTCCAAGGGGCCTGATGAGAGGAGCCAGCTTCATGCGCGGCCATCCAGTCATGCGCGCGCTGACCGCCTACGACCACTAAAACACCATTAGGCGAAGATCAGCAGTCACCCTGTGTACGCGACCACACGAAGTGGACCAGAGCCCCTAGAGAGCAACGAAGCCACCGGCCTGGCCTACCCGCTGCTCGTCACCGCCATCGCCCCGACCGCATTCCCCCACCAGGCCAACGGCTCCCTGGTGACGGCGAACGGCAAGCCCGTCGGCTCCAGCCTGCTGGGCCAGAACTTCGCGCTCCCGCAGAAGGACCCCCACGACCCGCACGAGGAACCACGGCCGGACCCCAGGTGGTTCCAGCCCCGCCCCTCGCCGGCAGCTACGACCCGCTGGCCTCCGGCGCATCCAACCTCGGCCCCAACAACCCCGAACTGATCAGATCCGTACGGGAACGCCGCGCCGCGCTAGCCGCCTTCGACGGCGCCCCGCCCACCACCGTCCCCCCGGACGCGGTGACCGCCAGCGGTTCGGGACTGGACCCGGCGATCTCTCCCGCGTACGCATACGAACAGGTCCGCCGGGTGGCGAAGGCCCGCCGCCTCAGCCCCGCGAAGGTGCGCACGCTGGTCTCCGGCCATGTCCGGGAGCGCGCTCTCGGTTTCCTGGGGCAGCAGAGCGTCAACGTTGTCGAGCTCAACCACGATCTCGCCGGGCTGAGGTGACCATCACACCCTCACAGCCGGAGACCGGACAGAACACGAGCGCTGTCCGGTCTCCCGAAGCACATCGCACCAGGTCACTGAACGGCCGGCGGTTCCCGCGCCAGTCCGGTCCCACGCTCCGCGCAGCCGACCGACACCGAAAGCCCGGTCGAGCCGTGCCCGTCCGACCAGCGGCGGAACCGCTGTGCGGAAGAATCCGGCCGGCTGGTCCCGACCCTTCATCCCATCAAACGGCGTCGAGGGCGAGGGCTCCGGTGATCTTGCGGGTCATGTCGGCCATGGTGGGGCCGGGCTCGCCCTTGTGAGCCCGGGTGGCCGCTTCGATGGCGACGGTGACGGTGCTGCGGAAGTTGTCGGCCTCCGCCGGATCCTGCAGCTTGAGCAGGCTCATGGCTGCCGTCAGGGCCGGCAGCACCTGGTCGGCGATCTCGGCCACGGACTTGCCGTCCACGTTGCCGACCTTCGACTTCTCGGCGAGCACGTGCCCGACCTGGCCGGTCGCGGAGGCCAGGGCGATGGAGCCGTCGGTGGCGACCTTGTGGGGCGAGCCGGTGGTGTCAGCGGCGGCCAGCAGCGAGACAGCGCCGTACGCGGCGGTCCGCAGGGTGACCTTGTCCTGGTCGGCAAGGGTGAGGGACATGGTGGCGTGCTCCTTCAAGTGAACTGACGGATGGTGGATGGGGGCCTACGGGACGCCGGGCGGTGTCAGTCGTCGATCGCCTGGTAGACCGTCGTCCAGAAGTCGTGGATGAGCCGCGCCGAATTCGGGACGGACATCCCGACCTGGGTGAGCACGATTCCGGTGAGCTGGTTGTCCGGGTCGGCGTAGGTCGAGGTGCCGCTTCCACCGTCCCAGCCGAACTGGCCGATGGGCGCGTAGTCACCACGGTAGGTGCGCACCGCCATCCCGAAGCCCCAGCCGCCGTGCTGCCCTTGGCCGAATGACAGATGAACGTTGTCGCGGGCCATGGCAGTTCGGACGGCGTTCTGGTCGGACGTGAGGCGGTCGGTGGTCATCAGCTGGACGGCGGGCCGGGACAGGATCCGTTCGCCCCCGTGCATCCCGCCGTTCAGCAGCATCCGGAAGTAGGCGTGGTAGTCGTCGACGGTGGAGACCAGTCCACCGCCGCCGCCCGGGAACGCCGGAGGCGCGCTCCACCGTCCACCCTTGGCCTCGTCCCACACGTGGAACTCCCCGGTCTGCGGGTCGGGAGCGTAGAGGGTCGGCAGCCGGTCGATCTTGTCGGCGGGCACGTGGAAGCCGGTGTCCTTCATCCCCAGCGGATCGAAGATGCGCTCGCGCAGAAACGTCTCGAACGACTGGCCCGTGACCCTGGCGACGAGCACGCCGAGCAGATCGTTGCTGATGTGGTACTGCCAGCGCTCGCCGGGCTGGTGCATCAGCGGAAGCGTGCCGAGGCGGCGCATCCACTCGTCCGGCTCGGGCATCGGAACCGGCAGATCGGGCGTGAGCCCGTTCTCGAAGATCGCGTCCATGATCGGAGTGCCCAGCGACGTCATATCCATGCCGAGGCCGAACGTGGAGGTCAGCAGGTCCCGTACGGTGATCGGCCGCCGCGCCGGCACGGTGTCGTCCAGCGGGCCGTCGATCCGTTTGAGCACCTGCCGGTCGGCGAGTTCGGGCAGCCACTGCTGCACCAGATCGTCGAGGCGCAGCCTGCATTCGTCGAGCAGGACCATCGTCGCCGCGATCGCGACCGGCTTCGACGTGGAGGCCATCCGGAAGATCGTGTCCCGGCTCATCGGCGCACCACCGTCGTGGCGCATCGTCCCGATCGCCTCGACGTGCGTCTCACCGCCCCGGCCGACCAGGGCGACAACCCCGGGAATCTTCCCGGACTCGACATGCCCCTCCAGCACGTCGCGCATCCTGCGCAGCCCCGCTTCGGAGAAGCCGCTGTTGCTCTTTCCCATCATGAATCTCCCCCACCATCAGTGTTTGAGAACTGCTGAACGTCCGTGACGCTACATTGCGTTTAGCAATCCGTCAACGAATAATGAAGGGCATTCGAGCCTGCTAACTTGGGTCTGATAGCCCAATCATTGCAATGAGTATGACACTGAACGCAATGAGCGATCAGAGATCGCATTGCAATGAGCTTCGCCTGAACGCATACTGCACAGCGGAATGTGCGGACACCGAGCTCCGCACATGCCGACAGATGGGAGACGAGTACCGATGCCCGGAGGCAGGCTCACCAGTGAGGACCGTCAGCACATCGCCACGTGGCTGGCCGAGGGACTCGGATACGCGGAGATCGGCCGGCGTCTGGAGCGGCCCGCCTCGACCGTCATGCGGGAGGTCACCCGCAACGGCGGACCCGACGGATACGGGGCGGACCGGGCGCAGGATGCCACCCGGGATCGTGCACGCCGGCGCAAGCAGGCTCAGCCTCCGGCGCCGCCGGTCCCCGACATTGGCCATGGGCGCGACCCCCAAGCGGTCCAGGACTTCACGGAGTCCTACACCGCCCTCCTCGTTCAGCAGGGGCTGCCCCAGATGGCCGCCAGGGTGCTGGTCTGCCTGTACATCACCGACTCCGGCACCCTCACCGCCGCCGACCTGGTCCAGCAGCTTCGCGTCAGCCCGGCGTCCGTCTCACACGCCGTCACCTTCCTCGAACAGCAGGGAATTCTCAGGCGGGAACGAACTCCCGGCGAGCGCCGCGAACGCTACGTCATCGACGATGACATCTGGCTCCGGTCCACCCTTGCAGCGGTGCAGATGAACGACGCCCTGGTGGCCGCGTCGCAGCGCGGAGCCGAGATCCTCGGGACCACAACCCCGGCCGGCGCCCGCTTCGGGTCCTCCGCCGAATTCCTTCTCCTCATGAGCGAGGCCCTCCAGAGGGCCATGGAGGAGTATCGGCAGCGCCTGGCCGCCCGGAACGCCGCACAATAGCGTCTTCCAAGGCCCGAACCGCTCGGGCAGTTCACACCCCTGGCATGACGACGGGCGGGAAGGCCATCGTCATGAGGGCGGAGGAGGCGCAATCGGGATCGGTCGACCACGCTGAGATGCGTCACCCTGAGATGAGTGCTGTGGAGTCACAGGCTGTGGGCGATGGGGTGTAGCGGTTCGTACAGCGGGAGTTCGGCACCGCTGGGGAGCCGGATCGCAGTCAGTTTGCCCCAGCGCTGTTCGCTGACCGGGCGGGTGACCTCGACTCCCTGCGCGCGGAACTCGCCGAGCTGGGTATCAAGGTCGTCGCACATCAGGAAGAACTCGTGTTGGGGTGGGCCGTCGGTCGGGTGCACGGCCACCTCGGCTGGGGGCAGCTTGAAGATGAGCCAGCCGCCGCCCGCGTCGACGCCGGGAAAGGCGAGGACATCACGGATGAAGGCGCGGTCCGCCTCGGCGTCCTGGCTGTAGAGGATGACATGTGCACCGCTGATCATGGCCGGCTCCTGCCCGTCGACGCGCTGGCGGTCGTTTCCCCGGCATCCTGGCACGCTCAGATCCAGGAAGACCTGAGGCTGCATTCGATGACACGACGACTGAGTTGCATGACAACAGACAACCGCCCGCCTGGCCCCGGCCGACGCGCCCCGCGTGGCGCAGGTGTAACGAGATCGGGCTTCCCGACGTACAGAGCTGCTGCAGTCGATCCGGGTGCCGCGGCCGGTGTCGGTTTCGCGGTGAGGGACTGTCAGTGGGGCGCCCTACGCTCCTGCTGTGAATTTCTTCCATAACCCCAACAGCCATCCCGACCGCAATCCTGACAACATGTCAGAGCAGGTCTATCTCCGGCTGATAGCCGACGACATGCTGCCGCCGGAGATCGTCGACGCCTACGAATACGTGCGGCCCGTGGCTCAGGGTCTCGTCGAGGCCCTCTCCCTCGACCTGGGCGACGCCGTCAGCATGCTCAGGGACAGTGACGTGGCGCAGTACGGCGGGCTGGAGAAGCTGCGGGCGGCCGGACGGGCCAACCTCCTGAAGGATCCGTTCGAGTACGACACGGTCGAGCTCGATGACGGGACGGTCCTCCACCTCGTCGACGGCGACTCCCATTACGTGGGGAGCCAGGTGCTGCTGCTCGACGAGGTCATGCGGACCACGCACGGACATCCGCCGCCGCCCGAAGGCGTGCTGGTCGCCGTCCCCGGCCGGCACCACTTCGCCTTCCACCCGATCATGGACCACCATGCGGGCACGGCCGTCAAAGCCCTGGCGTCCTTCGGCATCGAATCGTACGAAAACGACGCCGACGAAGGGAACGGCCCCATCTCCCCGTACCTGTACTGGTGGCGTGACGGAACCCTGACCTCGCTGACCGCCTTCGACAACGGAGACGGCACGCTCACGATCGAGGTGCCGGGGGAGCTAGAGCCGATCATGGGCCCGCCGGCCTAGCGGCGCGGCCGCCGGGGGTCGGATCGCCCGCCCCCCGGCCTCTTCGGCGTACAGCACGCGCTGTTGGCCTCCGGACACAGCAAGCGGCCCGTCGCCCGGCAGCTCGGCATGGCTCTCAACACCATCCTGCGCTTCTCCCATGCCACCGAGCCGGAGAAACTGTTCACCGGCCAGTGACAAAGCCGCCCGACCAAGCTCAACACGTCGGCTCTCGCCCCGTCCCCGCGAAACGCCCTTTCCCTGCCTGGGAATGGCGCCCCTGGGCACACCCACGGTGGGCCCGTAACAGCGCCGGCGTGATGCTCAGCAGGGAAGCCAGTTCCCAGCGAGCCACCTGCGCCGGGTGGCCCTCGGCCACCAGGACGTCCACGAATTCCTCGGCACGCGCCCGCAGCGCACAGTGGAACGCGCCCGCGAAGTCCAGCCGCCGCTCCAGGGACACCCGGGCCCAACCCGGCTGAGCCCGGCGCGCCAGCCGGAGCGCCTCCCGGGACTGTGTATCGGTGGAGTGGGCTACTCGCCCCGCCAGCCGTGGATCGCGACGGTCGGCTTCGTCCCCTTTGCCGCAGTCCAGCCGGGCCTTGAGTGCCATGGCCTCGTACAGGTCCTGCAGCAAAGCGCCCACCCCCCTCCACGATCGTGACGGACAGGTGGCCAGGTTCGCTCCGGCAGGAGTGAATGGGATGCCCTCCCCGCTCACGCACAGCCTCTGCTTCCGCGAGCCCCGATGGGACCGGTCGCGCCCGTCCGCCGAAGGGTGCCGGGTCGGCGGGGCGTAACCGGTTCTCATCCACACTTACGGCACACTGAGTAACGGCGACGTCACATTCGATCACCGTAGCGGTGCGCAGCGGATTCCGTCATCTGCCGGGAGCTGTGACACATCCCGGTCACTGTCCGCCCGCTCGCATGTGATCGCGATGCGCTGTGACGGGCCCCTGAACCACACCTACGCAGAGGCGGTAGCTGTCCCATGGCACAGGAAGCCAGGATCGACGTCGAACTGACGTGGAAGCAGACCGAGGAGCAGTCCTCGTCGGAGAAGGTGGCGGAGTTCGCCAAGAACTTGCCGCAAGGCCCTTGGTTCGGCACCCCGACGGGCGTGGCACGCGACAGCGACCGGCAGCCGAAGCACACCTGGCAGCTGCACTCCGCCCGCCCGTACCAGGGGGAGCTGGCCGTCGGCGAGGCCGCGGTCTACCTCGCCGACGGCCACGACCAGCTGGAGCGGCCGTTCATCTTCGCGGACGGCTTCAACTACGGCCGCAGTGACCTGCCGGGGCTGTTCGCCCACTTCAACGCGCCCTATCCGGGCAGCAACGTGGGCTTCCTCGAGCAGCTGCTCACCGCGGGCATCGACGTGGTCCTGGTCGGCTTCGAGGAGCGCCACACCTTTATCCAGGCCAACGCCGGGGTGGTGATCAGCGCCATCCACAGGGTCATCCAAGAGAGGCAGGGCGGTGAGCCGCTGATCGTCGGCGGGGTCAGCATGGGCGGCATCATCACCCGCTACGCCCTCGCCGAGATGGAGGACCAGCGCCAGGACCACCAGACCGCGACCTACCTCTCCTGGGACTCCCCGCACAACGGCGCCTGGATCCCGCTGATCCTCCAGCAGATGGCCTACTTCTTCGAGGCGCTGCCGGCCAAGCCCGGCAAGGTCAAGGAGGCCGAGCTGATCAGGAGCCCCGCCGCGCAGCAGCTGCTGTACGCATGGATCCCGGACGCGAAGTACGAAGGCCCCGTCGCCACCTCCAGCGAACTGCGCACGCAGTTCCTGGCCGAACTGCGCGACCTCGGCCAGTTCCCGCGACGGCCACGCAAGCTGGGCGTGGCCAACGGCACCGGCAACGGCACCGGCCGCGACCTGCCGGCCGGCGCGGAGGTGTTCAAGCGGCAGGTGCCGCTGATCGTCTACGCCCAGGCGAACTTCCAGCCCGACGGCGGAACGCGCAAGCCGATCGGCGAGATGCGGGCCGTCGGCCAGGTCCGACGGGGCTTCACCTCGTACGTTCCCGGCCTTGACGGCACGCCCGGTGGCACCCTCGGCTCCTTCGGCAAGATCGCCGGGGCGCTCGGGGCTGACATCCCGGAGAAGTACAAGTTCAGCTGCTTCGTACCCTCCGTGAGTGCGGTCGCGCTGGACTACGACCCGGCGAAGTGGGACGTCGACCCGTACGAGAAGGTCGAGGCGGCCGACGAGAAGAGCGCGCTCGACGAGTTCAAGTGCGACAGCGAGAACACCGAGCACAGCCAGGTGACCAAGCCACTGGTCGACTGGATCGTGGAACGAATCGTCCGCTGATACCAACTGCTTGGACACTGCGGTCACCCCGTCCGACCACCGGCCCGGGGTGGCCGCACTGCGCATCCCGGACAGGGTCGAAGCAGGGCTCCTCCGCCTCTTCTTGACACTTCCTTAGCACTTCCGTAGCGACTCACTGACGTATCGTTAACACCAGGTGAGCCGGGAAGTCTGGTCGGCATGCAGTGAGTTTCTCCACTTCGTCGGCCATGAAAGGCTCTCCCGCGCATGACTCTCCCCAAGGCCGCCGTCTCCGCGGCCATACCACCCGTGCGCTCCAGCCGTAAGCCGCGCACGTCGGTGCTGTTCATCGCCTTCGCCTTCGCGGTGATCGCAGATCCGGTCTCCTCCGTCGCGTACGCCATCGAGGCCGCCCTGCGCGCCCTCCACGGTGACCTGGCGCTGCTGCTGCCCACCATGACCCTGGTGGTCGGCCTGGTCGTCGTGGTGACCGCCAACTACTGGCAGCTGGTACGCCGCTTCCCCAAGGGCGGTGGCGCGGCCGCCGCGGCCGGGCGGGCGTTCGGGCCGCGCTGGACCTTCCTGCCCATCGGCGCCCTGGTGGTCGACTTCGTCCTGACCATCGGTATCTCCATCTCGGCAGCGGCCAGTGCGGCGATCGCCCTGTTCCCCGCGCTCGCCGGGGCACGCGTCCCGCTGGCCCTGGGGCTGCTGGTTCTGGTGGCCGGGCTGACCTGGTTCGGGCACGGCGGCCGTCTGCTGTTCGCGGCGATGACCGTGCTGTTCGTCGCGGTCTGTGCCGCCGTACTGGTCCTCGGCTTCGTCAGCCCGCACGCGATGGGCCACGCCCCGGTCAGCACCGATGCGGGCCGGCCCGCCGCGCTGGCCGTCGTGCTCGCCTTCCCCGTCGCGATGGCCCTGGCCACCGGCGTCGAAGCGCCCTCCACCGCGATCGCTCAGCTCGGGCAGCTCGACGACGCCCACCGCCGCCGGTTCGGCCGCGGCACCCTCGCCCTGCTCCTGGTCATCGTCGGCGGCCTGACCATCGCGCTCACCGCGCTCGCGCTCCGTCTGCACATCGGCATCCCGACCGCCGACTCCACCCAGATCGCCGACATCGCGCGCTCCGCCGCGGGACCCGGCTGGCTGTACGGAGCGTTCCAGCTCACCAGCTCCCTGCTCCTGCTCGCCGCCGCCAGCTCCTCCTTCCAGGCCGGCCCCGGCCTGCTCAAGGCCCTGGCCGGAACGGCAGGCGCTCCCGGGGTACTGCCCCCGGTCCTCGGCCGGACGAACAAGCACCACACCCCCTACTGGTCCGTCGTCGCCTACCTGATCGCCGCCGGCGTGATCATCGTGGCCGCAGCGGGCGAGGAGCAGGAACTGGTCCTGTTCTACGCCGTCGCCGTCTTCGTCAGCTTCCTGGTCGGCCTGGTTGCCATGACCCGCTTCGCCCGCACCGAGAGGAAGCCCGCGCTGGCCTGGGTCAACGCCCTCGCCGCCGCCGCGGTCGCCTTCACCCTCGCCGTGAACCTGCTGCGCGGCTGGCCGATGCTTTCTCTGGCCGCCACCCTGCTCATCGCCGGGGCCCTCTACCTCCGGTGGGTCCGCGCCGGACGCCCCAGCGGCATCGAGGACGTCGAGGCCCGGGCCGAGGCCGAGACCGGGAGCCAAGCCGAGGCTCATGCCGCGGCAACCTGCTGAATCCGCGCGACCAGCCTGTGTCGGCAGCGGACGGTATCGAAGCCCGCTCACCGTCCATGAGGAAGCCCTGCCTTGGCTACCAAGGCAGGGCTAACGGGCTCTCCCGCAATGGGGCGTGAGGCGTGTTGGCCTGGCTCCTGAGGCAAGGGCCCGCTACGCGGAGCCGCGCTAGTAATAGCCCTTCGTGCCGTCGAGCAGCTCCCGGACGATGTCCGCATGCCCCGCGTGCCGCCCCGTCTCCTCGACGAGGTGGATCAGCATCCAGCGGAGGTTGGCGCTGCCGGAGCGGAAGTCGGGATGGCGGCCGACGTCGTCCAAGGAGGCCGCTGCGACGATCTCGTTGCTGCGGGCGCACTGGGCCTCGTACTCCGCTAGGAGTTCGGCGAGGGGGCGGCCGTCGGTGTGCCAGTCGGCGTCCTCGCTCGACTCGTCGAACGACGGGTTCTGCTTCTCGTCGCCACCGAGGAACAGCACTTCCAGCCACAGGTGCTCGGTCCAGCGCATGTGCGAGATGAGACCGGCCATCGTCATGACCGGTGAGGTCGGGATGACCGGGCGGAGCGCGTCCTCGTCGCTCAGCCCCTCGCATTTCCAGCGCAGGATCTGCCGCTGCAGGTCCAACCAGCCGATGAGCGCGGTGCGTTCGTCCGCTTGGAGCGGGGGGCGTTCCAGTTCCGATGTCATGCCGGCGCACGCTACCGGGGCGGCCTGGAGAGGGACACCTGGATTTACGGGCTCTTCCGAGATTGATGATCTTCATCACGGTTGGGGACATCGGGGTGTTCGTGCGAGTTGTCCGGGGTGTGATGGCTCATCGGACCCGTGCGGTGATGGCGCCTCCCGCGTTCTGCCGTGTCCCGGAGTGGCTCTTGGGCGAGCTGGTCACTGAGTTCGACACCATCATCCACCTCCCCCACGTCACCGGGGCCGAACCCGACCACGCCGCCGTTGCGAGTGCACCCCACGACGTACAAGAGGCGTTCTCCCCCTTGAAGCCGGAGTGACGGCCTGCGGGCCGACCGGCGACGTGCCCGCCCCGGCAGCCCAAGGTACTCAGCTGATCAGTACGGCTGTACGGCCGGAGGCGGCCGCGACGCACCAGGCCGTACACGCGTCACCAGTCGGTCAGCAGCAGGTGGTTGACCAGCAGGGCGGTAGCCGCCTGAGCGGCCAGCCAGCCACGGCGGTCGCGGGCCGGCAGTAGCACGGCGGCCGCCGGCAGCCACCACGTGAAGGGCAGCCAGATGCGTTCGGTCTCCGCCTTGCTCATGCCGGACAGGTCGGCGGCCAGCATGGCGAGCAGGAAGGCGCAGGGCAGCACGACGGCCGCCAGCGCCTCCGGGTCGGCGCGCCGCCGCCACTGCCGGACGGCGGCGGGTGCGGCCGCCAGCGCCCGGCGCAGCCCCGCCGCGGCGGCCACGCCCGCGGCCGCCACCACCGCGCCCAGATTCCCCCACACCCAGTACGCGTACGGGCGCACCCCGCCGTACCCCTGGTAGTAGCGGGTCCTGAGCAGGCCGTACGCCTGCCACCAGTTGAAGCCCAGGAGGGTGAAGACGAGGACGACGGCGGCGCAGGCGGGCAGGACGTAGAGCAGCGGCCGGGCCCTGCGGGTGCAGAGCAGTACGGCGAGGACCGGGATCGCCAGCAGGATCAGCCCGTACGACAGGTAGACCGCCACGCCGAGCAGCAGGCCGCTTGCTGAGGCGGCAACTGCCCTCTGCCAGCCGCGAGTTCGGGTGGCCGCGAGGGCGAGCAGTGCCAGCGCCCAGGCGGCGACCGCCGCGAAGTAGCCGTCGGCGGACACCCCGACCCAGACCGCGCCCGGGGCCAGTGCGAGGAAGGGCGCCGCCGCCCGCGCCCGGCCCTCACCGGCCAGCAGGCGCAGGGTCACCAGCGCGGCGGCCGCTGCCGAACTGCCCACGGTGATGCAGAAGACCCCGCCCCAGGCGCCGCCGCCCAGGCCGATCCGGTCGAGCCCCACGAAGGTCAGCACGGCCCCGACCGGGTGACCTGCGATGTGGGTTCCCCAGTTGGAGGGCGAGTTGATGAGGATGTGGCCGGTGAAGTCGTGCACGGTGCTGCTGAAGTGCTGGAACCGGTCGATCCCGCGGAGGTACTCACCGGACCGGGTCAACCGGCCCGCGACGCCGCGCTGCCAGCCGTCGACCAGCGCCAGCGACCACGTCCACGCCATGGCCACCGCCCAGGCGGCCCACGGCATCGTCCGCCACGGCAGCCGGCCGGCCAGACGGGGACCGTAGCCGACGGCCAGGGCGGCCACGGCCACCGCGGCCGGGGTGCCGGGGCCCAGGTGCGGACCCCAGTCGGCCATCAGTGGCGGCCAGCCCACATGCAGGGACGGGCTGCGGCTCAGCAGGTACGCGCCGACACTCGCGACCACCGCGAAGAGCGCGAGGGCGGCGCCTCCGGCGGCGAGGTCGAGGCGGCGGCCGCTGCCGGGGTCCGGGGTGCCGGTCTCCGGTGCAGCGGGCTCGTACGGGGAGGGCCGAGGGTGCGTGGGCGGCGTGGAGGGCACACCCTTCACCGTAGGCTCCACACGCGCCGCGATCCCGGAGCGGCCCGCGACGTCAGACTCCCGTCATGAGTCGGTGCCGCTGAAAGCGCTTCGGAACCGGCGGGTGCCGGCGGCGCGCCCGTGCTCCTCAGGCGGGTAGCGGTGGCCAGGTGTCGGCGGCCGTCACAGCGGATCACCCAAGACGTGGATGTCCCTGTTCCGTAAGGGGTTCAGGTGTTCCACAGCGGCCTTGCGGCGACTGTGATGGAGGGCATGAAATCGCGCTTGTTTCCGCCGGTGTTCAAGGGAAGGCTGCATGACGCCCGTACGGCGACCTCGATCGGGCGGTGGCTCGGCCTCGCCTTCGTGGTGTGCTTCGTCACCGGTCTGATCAGCCATGTGCTGCAGCATCCGCCCGACTGGCTGGCCGATGACCTGCCGAGCCGCCCGGCGTGGGGCTACCGGCTGACGCAGGGGCTGCACGTCGCCTCGGGCATCGCGGCGATTCCGCTGCTGCTGGCGAAGTTGTGGACGGTGTACCCGCGGCTGTTCGCCTGGCCGCCGGTGCGGTCGGTACGGCACGCCCTGGAGCGGTTGTCGGTGGCCGCGCTGGTGGCGGCGGCCGTCTTCGAAGTGGCCACGGGCCTGCTGAACACCGCGCAGTGGTATCCGTGGCCGTTCTCCTTCGTGCCGGTGCACTACGCCGTGGCCTGGTTGGTGGCAGGATCACTCGTGCTGCACATCGCGGTCAAGGCCCCCGAGATCCGGGCCCACTGGAGTCGGCGGTCGCCGGGCACCCTGGCCCTGCCCGAGGAGGACGGGCCCAGCCGGCGCTCGCTGCTGGCCGCGGTGGCAGGGGCGGTCGGTGCGGTCACCGTGACAACCGTGGGCCAGTCCTTCACGCCCCTGAAGGACCTCACCCTGCTCGCACCCCGCCATCCGGACCACGGCCCGCAGGGTCTGCCGGTCAACCGCACCGCTGCCGCGGCCGGAGTCGGGCTGATTCCAGCCGAGCGCTACCGCCTGACGGTCGCCGGGCCGCGACCCTACACGCTGACGCTGGATGAGCTGCGGGGCCTGCCGCAGCACGAGGTGGAGCTGCCGATCGCGTGTGTGGAGGGGTGGAGCAAGTCGGCGCGCTGGACCGGCGTACGGGTCATGGACCTCCTGGAGCGTGCGGGCGCTCCGCCGCACGCCCGTGTGCGGGTGATCTCGCTGCAGACGCGGGGTGGCTACCGGGTCTCCGAGATGGGGTATGAACACGCCCACGATCCACTGACCCTGCTCGCTCTGCGCCTCAACGGCGAGGAGCTTTCCCCCGACCACGGTTACCCGGTGCGTCTGATCGCTCCGAACCGGCCCGGCGTGCTGCAGACCAAGTGGGTCGGCCGACTGGAGGTGCTGTCATGAGGGTGAGCGTGACGCGGCTGCTCACGGGCGTGGCCGGTCTGGCACTGATGGGCGTCGGCGCCTCCCTGCTGCTGGACGTGCCCGACCTGACGGGTGTTCTGGTCTGGCTCGGCGGGGCGGTGGTGCTGCACGACGCGGTGATCGCGCCGCTGGTGCTGCTCATCGGGCTGGTGCTGGTCCGCGGCAGTGCGCGCGGGCCGGTCCGGGGAGCACTGCTGGTGGCGGGTGCTCTGACGGCGGTCGCCCTGCCGGTACTGCTGCGCCCGGGGAAGCCGGCCAACTCCTCGGTTCTACCGCTGGACTATCCGCGCAACTGGCTGCTCACGCTGGTGGCGGTGGCGACGGTCACGGCCCTCGTACTGGCCGCGCGGGGGACCCGCCGCAGCCGTCGACGGCCACCTTCGTAGGTTCGTCCGCACTCCTGCCTGCCGGGCCGTCTTACGGGTGCCCACGGTGGCGGCCGCACAGCCGGGCAGCGCTCGGCTTGCTGCCGGAAGGCTTACGAACTCCTGACGCTCCGGCGTCGTACGGTCGCCGGGCGGGCCCGTGGCCGTACGGTCGGTGGCATGTTGATCCTGGTCACCGGAGGTGCGGGCTTCATCGGCTCGCACGTCGTCGCCGCCCTCACCAGCGCCGGGCACGGTGTGCGCGTGCTCGACGCGCTGTTGCCTGCCGCACACCGCACGTCCCCTCCGATCCCCGACGGGGTGGACTGGAGGCATGCGGACGTCCGCGACGCGGCGGCTGTGGCCGAGGCCCTGCAGGGTGTGGACGCCGTCTGCCATCAGGCTGCGATGGTCGGGCTCGGAAAGGACTTCGCCGACGCCCCCGCCTACGTGGGCTGCAACGACCTGGGCACCGCGGTGCTGCTGGCCGGTATGGCCGAGGCCGGGGTACGGCGTCTGGTGCTGGCGAGTTCGATGGTGGTCTACGGAGAAGGACGCTACGAGTGCCCGCAGCACGGTGCCGTACGGCCGGGGCCGCGCACGGTGGCCGACTTGGAGGCGGGACGCTTCGAACCGCCCTGCCCGAGGTGCGGTGAGCCGCTCGCCCCCGGTCTGGTGGCCGAGGACGCCCCGCTTGATCCGCGCAACGTCTACGCCGCCACAGCGGCGGGACTTCGTCCATGTACGGGACGTGTCCGGGGCCAACCGCGCGGCTCTGGACGGTCTGCCCGGTCTGCCGGAGGGGACCACGCGGGCGTACAACGTCGGCAGCGACGAGCCGCACACAGTGGGCGAGATGGCCGCCGCCCTGGCCCAAGCGCACGGCGGGTGGACGCCGGTCGTCACGGGTGAGTACCGGCTCGGCGACGTCCGCCACATCACCGCCTCCTCGCACAGGCTGCGCGACGAACTGGGCTGGAAGCCCGAGGTCGCGTTCAGGGAGGGAATGGCGGAGTTCGCGACGGACTCGCTGCGAGCCGGCTGACGTCCTCCCTCCGGCCGGGACGCCGGCCCCGGCGAACGCGAAGGCCAGGGCGTCGGCGCCCGCGAGCGCGTCGCCGACCAGGTCGTAGACCGACATCCGGGAGGTGTTCAGGGCGAGCACGCCGGCCTGGATGCGGGACAGTTCGAAGAGGTCGCCGACCATGCCGCTCATCCGCTCGACCTCCGCGCGGATACGGGCGTGGTAGACGCCCGGGTCGTCGGCCATGCCGTCCTCCAGGGCCTCTGCCATGGCCTGCAGTCCGGCGAGTGGGGTGCGCAGGTCATGGGAGATCCAGGCGACCAGTTCGCGTCGGGAGTCCTCCAGGGCTGATCAGGCGGGGGCGTGCCGGGTCGCCCTCGATTTTCTCGCGCAGCCGCCGCACGTGGACGGTGACGGTGGACAGGTAGGAAGTACTCCAGAAGGTCGAATTCTCCGATGGTCAGGGCGAGTTCGATGCCGTGGCGGGTGGCGCGGCGAGCGTTGGGGTCCAGGGCGAGGGGTCCGGCGCGCAGCCGGGACTGGGCCGGGGTGCTCTTTGAGCGGCGGCCAGTGCTCGCGGCACGGCGCAGCACCGACTGCACCCTGAGGACGAGTTCGCGGGGGCTGGAGGGTTTGGTGACGTAGTCGTCCGCCCCGACCTCCAGGCCGAGGATCCGGTCCTCCTCGTCACCGCCCTCGTATCCGGCACGCCGGCCTCCCCCGCTTCGGCTGCACAGGCGACGGGTACCGCGAAGGGCATTGGTGCAGTCGCCGCCGAGTCAACCGAGGGTCATCACCCGCCCCCTGCTCAGCGCCGGGCCTGGCGACGGTGGCCGGGCCATGGCCCGGCCGGGCGAAGAGCGGACGAATTCGGCAAGGCCCATGCCGACGCTCTCTGGGCGCCGGCCTCGGTCGTGTCTGTCCCGACCCACTCAGTCGAAAGTCCTGGCCAGGTAGGCGTTGCGGACTCTGATGAGGTGGGGCATGTACCGGCTCAGGAGGAGTCTGTCGACGATGCGTCCGACAGGCCCCAGCGGAGAAGCGAAGTCGATGACGTCCCGCATGATGGTGCCACCGTCGCCGTCCGGCTCGAAGTGGTGGGCGTGACGCCATCGTTTGAAGGGTCCGGACACCTGCTCGTCCACGAAACATCGGGGCCGGTCGTAGGAAGTGATGCGGGCCTTGAGTCGCCAGGTCAGGCCGAGATGGCGGGCCTGGAAGGTCACCGTGTCACCAAACGCCAGCTCGCCCCGGGTCTTGCCGCCAACCGCTCGCTCCGACGAATCGGCCATCGAGCGGGTGTGCGCCTCCACGTCCAGGCATACTGCGAACACCTGGTCCGGAGGTGCGGCGACGGCTGTCACGACCTCGAAATGCTGCACAAGCTCATCCTAGGCGCTGAGGATTCCGGGCCTGTTCCAGGCCCCTGCCCGGGGCCGACAGCAGCTCCGATCTCAGGCTCGGCGCCTCTCCTGGGTCTGCGCGGGACGGAATGGGTCGACTCCGCTCTCGACGATGTGCGCGTAGACGGTGAATCGGTCCACGATCGCTGCGTAGAGCCGGGGACGACAAGGACGTACCGGCGCAGACCCGGGCTCAGATGCTGAATTGCTCCTTGTTCAGTAGGGGCTGTACCCGTGAGCGGAAGCCGGCGGTGCGGAAGGGGCGTTGCAGGAGTCCGGGGTGCAGGTGCTGGGCCAGGGCGGCGGCGATCATTCCCTGGTCCAGGGCGAGGACGGAGTCGCTGACGCGGCCCGTTGTGACGTCGACGGAGTCGCGGAAGCCGTAGCGGTCGTCGTACGCGTCGAAGTCCCGGGCGAGCGCCTCCAGGTTGGCGATGGCCTCGTCGGGTGCCTGGGGCAGGGCCAGGAAGGAGGCGTGGGGGGTGACCACTGCGAGGCTGTTGTAGCCGTCCTGCTGCATGCCGATCGCATCGACGCCGTATTCGCGGTATCCCCCTTCGGGGATGCTGGCGGGCGAGAAGCCCCAGTAGCCGTACTTCTCCTCCATCAGGCCGTGTTCGATCTGGCTGCGCACGTAGCGCCGGTGGGTGGTACCCCAGGACTTCGGCGACCACTCTGCCTCGGGCACGAACAGCGGCACCATCAGGGCCTCGAACATCGAGCCACCCCAGGTCGGTACGAGCTTGCGGCCGCGGTAGGTGTAGTGGCCCTGCCAGACGCGTACGCCGTCCACGGTGACGTAGCTGCCCTCGGGCTGCTGTTCCTGCCCCATGCCGGGGAGCAGGGTGCGATGGAGGTGCCAGTAGTGGTCGGTGGGCAGTGAGCCGTCGGCTATGCCGAGGTAGCTGGCCATGCGGGGTTCGGTGTTCAGGGCTCCGTAGTGGAAGCCGGTGGGTTCGCCGTTGCCGGGCTTGTCTGGCCAGTAGCCGCCGCGCAGCTGGCCGGGGCCTGCGACCGGGTCGGCCGGGTCGTAGGGGGTGTAGAAGTACGACCAGTCGGCTTCGTCGAGGAGTCGGGCGATGCGCGGGCGCAGCGTGGGGTCGGCGTCGGCTGCGATCTTCAGGCCGGTGACCAGCCAGGCGTTGTCGACGGTGGACAGGAACGGCCGGACCGGGTCTCCGTTCTCGGGCCACGTCGTGAGGACCGATCCGTCATGGGCGTCGTACCAGTTGAACCAGAAGCCGTGCGCGCGTTCCAGTCTCTCCACGGCCGCGACCGTGCGGGCGAGACGGTCGTGCATGAGCGACGGGGAGATGACGCCGAGGCCGGCCGCGGCCACCGTGGACCACATCCCGCAGCCGATGTTGGTGGGCGAGGTCTGCGGCGAGGGGACGGGGGTCCCTGGGCGGCTGGCGTCGATCTTGTCGGCGGTCAGACCGAAGTCCGTGGTCATGGCCGTGATCGAGCGGTAGGTCGCTTCGAACCAGGTGCGCAGCGGGGCGGTGTCCGAGGCGGTGCGGGCACGGGGTGCCGTGGCGGCGAAGGTGGTGGATCCGGTGGCACAGACGGCCGCAGTTGCTGCGGCGGCAGTCGTGAGGAAGCGACGACGGTTCATACGGGCTCAACTCCTCGAAAGCGAGACGGTGGAGCGGGAGACGGTGGGGCGGGAGCCGGTGGGTGTCAGGGGCCACCGGCTCCCGGGCGCATGGGGCAGTGGCGGTGGCCGCCGGGCGCGGTGGTGCGGTGGCGTGGTCAGGAAGCGGTGCGCGGCAGTTCACGGGTGCGGCCGAGCGCGCCGAGCCATACGGCGGACGGCTTGGGTGTGCGCTCGAAGGTGACCGGGTCGACCGCGATGAGACCGAAGGTGGGCGTGTAGGAGCCCCACTCGTAGTTGTCCAGGGCGCTCCAGGCCAGGTAGCCCTGGACGTTGAGGCCGTCCTCGATGGCAGCGGCGACGGCTGCGAGGGCGCCGGTGTAGTAGTCGATGCGGCGGATGTCGTCGCCGGTGGCGATGCCGTTCTCGGTGACGATCAGCGGCATGTCGCGGCCGATGACGTCGGCGGTGTGGCGCAGGGCATGGCCCACGGCGGCGGGGAAGTACTCCCACTGGGTCAGCGTGCGCTCGGCGTCCTCGGGGGCGGGCACGGGGCCGTCGGTACCGACCTTGGTACGGGTGTAGGACTGGACGCCGATGAAGTCGTCGCCGCGGGCGGCCCAGATGAAGACGTCCTCTCGGGGGTGGCGGTAGGCGGCGGTGATCTCCTCGGATCCGGGCAGTGCCTGGTAGACCTGGTTGGCGATGGTCCAGCCGACCTGGATGTCCGGGTTGACGGCCCGTACCGCCTTGACCGCGGCGTGGTGCGCGGCGATCACCGCGTGGGTGGTCTCCTTGTCCGGGTACGGCAGTCCGGCGGGCGGGAAGCCCTGCTCGCCCCGCTTGGCGAGGCCCGCCATCACGGCGATCATGTTGGGCTCGTTGATGGTGCACACATGGCGGACGCCGTCGGCGATGATCGGCGCGCAGTTCTCGACGTACCGGGCGAACAGCTCCACGGCGCCGTGGGCGGTCCAGCCGCCGAGGTCCTCGAACCACTGCGGCACGGTGAAGTGGTGGAGGGTCACCATGGGGCGCAGCCCGCGGGCCAGGGCGCCGTCCACCATGCGGCGGTAGTGCGCGATCTCTGCCGCCGAGAAGGCGCCGGGGGCCGGTTCGATGCGGGCCCACTCGACGCTGAAGCGGTAGTCGGTGAAGCCCAGGTGGGCGAGCAGGTCCATGTCCTGCTCCCAGCGGTGGTAGCTGTCGCAGGCGTCCAGGCTGGGTTCTGAGATCTTGGCCGCCGGATCGTGTTCCTTGCGCCACCAGTCGCTGTTGACGTTGTTGCCCTCGATCTGGTGGGCGGCGGTGGAGGCGCCCCACAGGAAGCCGTCGGGGAAGCGGAGGGAGGTGTCGGTCATGGTCCGTTTCTGTCTCTGTGATCGGGGGGGGACGGGCCGGTCGTGCGGGCAGCACGGGTGAAGCACTTGGTGCGCGGGCGAATGGTGGTCGGCCCGTTTGAGTGAGGGCCTCGGGAGCTACTTCAGGCCGGCGGTCGCAATGCCCTGGGTGAAGTGGCGTTGCAGGACGACGAAGGCGGCCAGGACGGGCAGTACCACCAGCAGGGAGCCGGCCATGAGCATGCCGTTGCCGCCGGCGACCGTGCGGTTGGGGTCGTTGGCGAAGGTCGCCAGTGCTACCGGCAGCGTGTACTTGCCGGGGTCGTTGGTGGCGACCAGCGGCCAGACGAAGTTGTTCCACGAGCCGAGGAACGTGAAGATCGTCAGGGTGGCCAGGGCGGGTTTGACCAGGGGCAGCACGATGCGCCAGAAGATGTACCACTCGCCGGCGCCGTCGATCCTGGCCGCCTCCAGCAGCTCGTCCGGCACCGACTGCATGAACTGCCGCATCAGGAAGACCCCGAAGGCGCTCGCGGCGAAGGGCAGGACGAGTCCGGCGTAGGTGTCGATCAGGCCCATCCCGCTCATCAGCACATACAGCGGCAGGATCAGCAGGTTGCCCGGCACCATCAGCGCGGCGAGCACCGTGCCGAAGACCTTGGAGCGGCCCGTGAAGTCGAGTTTCGCGAGCGCGTAGCCGAGCATCGAGCAGAACAGCAGATTGCAGACGGTCACGAGTACGGCCACGACCAGCGAATTCACGAAGTAGAGCGGCATGTCCAGCTGGTCCAGCAACGCGCTGAAGTTGCCCAGCGTCCACCGGGACGGGATCCACACCGGCGGGCTGGCCGTCAGGTCCTGCCGGGTCTTGAAGGCGGACAGCGCCATCCACAGGAACGGTGCCGCCATCACCAGCAGGCCCAGCGAGGCGAGTACATACAGCACAGGCCGGCGGACGCGGCCCTCGCGACGCCGGCCACCCGGGGTGGAGGCGGTCTGCGCGGATGCCGTGGGGGCGCTCATCGGGTGTTGTCCTTCAGCAGTCGGAGCTGGAGCACCGTGACGCCCATGATCACCACGAACAGGACGTACGCCATGGCGCTCGCATAGCCCATGTGGAAGAAGTTGAAGCCCTCCCGGTACATGTCCAGCGACACCGTCAAGGTGGTGTTGGAGGGCCCGCCCTGCGTCATCACGAAGGGCTCCTCGAAGACGTTGAGATAGCCGATGGTGGTGATGACCGTGGCATAGAGCATGGTCGGCCGCAGCAGCGGTACGGTGATGCGCCGCAGCTCCTGCCAGGCGCCGGCGCCGTCGAGCCGCGCGGCCTCCCGCACCTCGGTGGGGATCGCCTGCAGGCCGGCGATGAACAGCACCATGACGGTGCCCAGGTTGCGCCAGACGGCCATCAGGATCAGCGACGGCATGGCCCAGGTCTCGGAGCCGAGGAAGTCCGGCGCCTTCGTGCCCAGTTCGGCGGCGAGGCCGGCGACCAGGCCGTCCGACGGGTCGAGCACGAAGCGCCAGACGACGGCGACCGCGACGATGGAGGTGACGACCGGGGCGTAGAAGCCGACCCGGAAGAAGGTACGGGCCCGGTCGATGCCGTTGTTCAGCAACAGCGCCACCAACAGGCCGAGCACGATGGTCAGCGGCACCCCGACGACCACGAAGTAGGCGGTGTTGAACAGGGCCGTGCGGAACGTGTCGTCGCCGAACAGCTTCGCGTAGTTGTCCAGGCCGACGAACTGCGCCTCCAGGGGCCGCCTGACGTCGCGTACCCCGAAGTCGGTGAAGCTCATCCACAGCGTCGCCACGATCGGGAACAGCATGAAGACGCCGAACAGCACCAGGAACGGGGTGGAGAACAGCCAGCCGTGCAGATTGCGCCGACCCAGCGAACGGCGCCCGCCCCGCCGCCCCGCCCCCGCGGCCGGTGGCTTCGCGGCCGGCGGGTTCGCGCTGCCGGCCCGCCGGGTCTTGGTCTTCGACACGGCCGCGCCGTCGGCCGATCTGGTCACCAGAGACATACCGGCTACCCCACCAGGCTCTCGATCGCGGACTGCGCCTTGTCCAGCGCCGCCTTCGCAGAGGACTTGCCCTGGGTGACCGACCCGATGGCGTCGTCGACCTTGGAGGTGATCTCGGTCAGCTTGGGCTGGGCGGGCAGCGCCATGGCGGTCTCCATCTGCTTCCGGAACACCTTCATGTTCGCGTCGCCGGCGAGCTCACCCGTCTCCCACGCCTTGGTGTTGGCCGGCAGGTCCTTGGTGCGCTCGTACCAGTCGGCCTGGCCCTTGGCGTCGGCGAGGTAGCTGATGAAGTCCTTTGCGGCGGCCTTGTGCGTGCTGTCGGCGGAGATCGCGAGGCTGGACCCGCCGGCACTCGACACCGAAGCCTTGTCCGCCGGTACGGCGGCCACGGCCCACTTGCCCTTGAGGCCGGGGTAGTTGTCATTCAGCAGGCCCACCTGCCACGGGCCGCCCAGGAACATCGGCACGGCTCCACGGTTGAAGTCCTTCATGACGTCGTAGCCCGGCCGGAACGTCTTGTCGCTCAGACCCTTGGCGTAGTAACTGCCGTATTTCTCCAGCGCCTTCACGGCATCGGGGCTGTTGACGACGGGCTTGCCGCTGTCGTCGAGGACCGCGCCGCCGGCCGAGTACAGGAAGGGGTAGAAGCTCTGCACGGCGTCCAGTCCGCTCGGCTGGATGTGCAGTCCCCACTTGGTGCCGGCCTTGTCCTGATACGCCTCCGCCGCCTTCCGGAGGTCCGCCATGGTGGCCGGGGCACCCTTGAGACCGGCCTTCTTCGCCAGGTCGGTGCGGTAGAAGAGGACGCGAGTGTCGACGTACCAGGGAACACCGTAGGACTTGCCGTCGTAGGTGCCCTGGTCCCAGGCGGCCGGGAAGAAGTCGTCCTGCTTGAAAGCCTTGGTGTCAACCGGCTCCAGAGCCCCCATGTCGGCGAACTCGCCCAGGAAGCTCGAACCCATCTGCATCACGTCGGGAAGCTTGCCCGCGGCGGCCGCGGCGACCAGCTTCTGGTGTGCCACGTCCCAGCCGACCGGGGTCACCTTGACGGTGACGTTGGGGTGGGCCTTCTTGTACGTCTTGGCGACGTCGGCGAGCTTCTCGCCCTCCGTCCCCATGGCCCAGACGGTCAGCGTCTGCTTTGCCTCGGCGCCCACGTCCGCGCCCCCCGAGCCGCCACATGCGGTCAAGGTCAGAGCGGACGCCACAACGAGGGCGAGCGAGGTGGTTCTGGCGGCGTGGTGCATGGACGACTCCTCGTCGAGCGTGGCCGATGTATGCGCTCCCTGTAAGCGCATACATCACTCTGCGGCCGACCCTCGAAGCGCGACAAGAGGACGTCTGGTTACGTTCCCGTAACGAGCCTCGAATGAATAGGAGGATAAACGCTCGCGTTTGTCCTGATTCATATACCGAGAGTGAATGAGCTGATGTCGGGCCTACTGCGCCCAACCCCGGGCATCCCGAGGCCGCCGTTCACAGCAGAAGCCGACCGAATCCAGCCAACCGTCGACTCAGTGGCTCTGGTACCTGATCACCCGTGCACCGCTCACGGTGTGCGGGTTCGGCTCACCGTTCGCCCGGGCCGGCTGGTTCTTCGTCGCCGCACCCGCAGCTCGCGCGTCGTACGACCGTCACGGGGAGCATCACCGACACCGGATCCCCGGTGCGTGAGCCGCTCAGCCGCTCCACCAGCAGTTCCACGGCCGCCTCACCCATGCGCAGCATCGGCTGATGCACGGTGGTCAGCGACGGGCGCACGAGGCGACTGAGCGGAATGCCGTCAAAGCCCGTCACCACCACATCGCCCGGCACCTTCACGCGACGCCGCTCCAGCGCATGCAAGGCCCCCACGGCCATCTGATCATTGGCGAAGACGAAGGCATCGGGCCGCTCACCGGCCCGTTCGCACAACACCTCCGCGGCACGAGCCCCTTCCGCCTGCGTCATCGTCCCCACGCGCACGACCGGCTCCCCGCCGACCTCCACCCCTGCGTCACGGCAGGCCGCCAGGAAGCCCCGGAAACGCGCCTCCGCGTCCGGAGACTCCTCCGAAGAGCCGATGTAGGCGGGGCGGCGCACGCCGTGGTCCTCGATGAGGTGGCGGGTCAGCTCCCGCTGACCGTCGAAGTTGGCGACCTCGATGTGATCCAGGCGATCCGCCGTGTCCAGGCTCTCCCGGGGCCCGGCCAGCATCACGACCGGCTGGCGCCGGGAGATGACCTCCAGCTCCACGGTCGGCACGGTCCGCGCGAGCACCGCGAACCCGTCGACCCGTCCGGCCACCTTGGCGACCAGGCTCTCCGGGCCGTCCTTCAGCGAGGCCGCGATCAGCAGCGCGTACCCGTGGCGGCGGGCGGCGCGTTCCATGCCGCGAATGATCTGGTCGGAATACAGCATCGCCGCGTCGTCGTCGGCGGCCTCGGCCGCCTCCGCGTCCGTGTCCGGATCGGAGGAGTCGGGGAAGCACAGGCCCAGGACGCCGGTGGAACGGCTGGCGAGTCCACGCGCGTTGCCGCTTGGCACATAGCCGAGGTCACGGGCTGCGGCGAGGACCCGTTCCCGGGTTTCGGGCCGCACGGACTCGGGGTTGCGGTAGACCCGGGAAACCGTGGCAATGGAGACCCCGGACCGTTCCGCGACGTCGTACACCGTGGGGGCGGCGCCGGAATCGGTCATGGATCCCCCATTGATCTGCACATGCGCCTACGGGGCGCACCTACGATGAAAGCGCATTCACACTAGGTCCCGACGGCAGGAATAGGCAAGCGACGTTACGGTCCGCCCCGGATGCCGATCACGGCGATCGCGGACCGAGAGCCGCACCGCTGGGTACGGCTTCGTCGGGTTGTCTGGTGGGGCGTGTGTGGCGATCGGGGGGTGATCGTTCCAGGGAGGGGGCGGCTTCGTGGAATCCGCTGCTGCCGCGCCGTCGCACAAGGGGTTCCGGGGTTTCCGGTTCCCACCGGGGTGATCGCGCACGCGGTCTGGCTGTACCACCGGTTTCCGCTGTCCCTGCGTGACGTGGAGGAGCTCCTCCTCGAGCGCGGCATCCAGGTGTCGTACGAGAGCATCCGGGCCTGGAATGAGCGGTTCGGGCCCGAATACGCCGCCCGGCTGCGCCGCCGGCAGCCCTGACGGCGGCACCGGGCCCGTGCGACCGACGACTATCTGCCGAGGCTTTGCGTGCCGGTACCGATTGCTCGTCCGTCAGATCTCCACGTGCCACGAGCCAAGATCAACTCACGACCGAGATCCACTTTCGAGACACGCCCTACTGGCGCCGCGACGACCAGCACCTACCGTGCGCTCTCTTCCGATCTCGGAAAACTGCCCTTCCAGTCGCTCAACGGACGCGGCTTCGTCACCTGCGTGTCGGTGTGCCCCCCGTCAGCGATCTCCACCTGCGCATACCGACCACCCGAGAACACCCAATACTGATTCCGGTTATCCGGCACCTGCATCACCGCATCAATCCGGGAAAACCCCGACAGACTCGACCAGTCGCTCAACGGATGCGGCTTCGTCACCTGCGTGTCGGCGTGCCCCCCGTCAGCGATCTCCACCTGCGCATACCGACCACCCGAAAACACCCAATACTGATTCCGGTTATCCGGCACCTGCATCACCGCATCAATCCGAGAGAACCCCGACAGACTCGACCAGTCACTCAACGAACGCAGCTTCGTCACCTGCTTGTCAGCATGACCCCCATCAGCGATCTCCACCTGCGCATACCGACCACCCGAAAACACCCAATACTGATTCCGGTTATCCGGCACCTGCATCACCGCATCAATCCGAGAGAACCCCGACAGACTCGACCAGTCACTCAACGAACGCAGCTTCGTCACCTGCTTGTCAGCATGACCCCCATCAGCGATCTCCACCTGCGCATACCGACCACCCGAAAACACCCAATACTGATTCCGGTTATCCGGCACCTGCATCACCGCGTCAGGCGGCATCTGCCGCGTCGCGTGTGTCGCAGCAGACGCCGCGTGCTGTGTCGGCGGACGGTTCATCAGAAACGCGGTGGCGGCACCGCCCGCGAGCAGCACGGCGGCCAGCGACACCGCCACCCAGAGCAGTCGGCGACTCCGGGGCTGTGGGGGGAGGGTGGGTGCCCGCAGGGTCTGCTTGAGCGTTCCCGGCTCCTGGGTGCCTATCGACCGCAGGGCGTCCACCGTGTCGGCTGCGGAGAGACGCTTCGTCGGATCCTTGTGCAGAAGCCCCTCGATGAGCGTGCCCAACGGGCCTGCGCAGTCCGGGATGTCGGGCTCGTCGTAGGCAACAGCGTGCAGCACAGCGGCGGGTGACGGCTGCGCGAACGGAGAGCGGCCGGAGACCAGTACGCACAGCGTGGCTCCCAGCGAGAACAGGTCGCTGGGCGGCCCCGCCGGCTTGCCGTGCAGCCGCTCGGGGGCGATGTAGTCGAGGGAGCCCATCAGCTCGCCGGTGTTGGTCAGCGACTCGCCGTCGGCCAGGGCCGCGATGCCGAAGTCGCTCAGGACGACGCTGCCGTCGCCACGCAGCAGCACGTTGGCCGGCTTCACGTCCCGGTGGAGGGCACCGGCCGCATGCACCGCTCCGAGGGCGTCGAGAAGCTGCAGACCGATCTCGGCGACTCTGGACGGGGACAGCGGGCCCACAGAGTCAAGGTGACGGGAGAGCGACGGGCCCTCCACGAGTTCCATGACGATCCACAGCCGGTCCCCGTATTCGACCAGATCGTAGATGTCGATGACGTGGGGGTGGGAAACACGGGCGATGGTGCGGGCTTCACGCAGCGCCCGCCGGGAGCCTTCGCCGTCGCCCCCGAAGGGCAGCTCCTTGACCGCGACGGTGCGCTGCAACAGCTGATCGGTGGCACGCCAGACCGCACCCATGCCGCCGCGTCCCACCAGGTCGGTCAGAAGGTACCGGTCGGCAACCAGCCGCCGCTTTTCACTGGGAATCACCCGGCCAACGTATGTCATGCTCCGAGCCGACCAGCTCCCGACCTGGTCAGCCCGTGTACCTGACCGCGATCTCGCGAAGCACCCGCTGAGTCACCTCAGCAGCCGAGGAGATCTCGGACGCGGCCGGCGTCGGATCTACAGAGCGTATGGGTGGGGCCTGTACGTATGGGCGCAGCCCCTCCTCGGCCAGTGTCACGACCGAGGAGGGGCATCAGGACGGCGACGGACCGCATGGCGCTTCGGAGCATGCGTTCGCCTTGTTCTGTTTATTCTGTTTGTACTGTGCCGTGGTGCGGCGGAGTGCCGGGTCACGGCCGCGAGGGTGTGCATTGTCGCGTCGACGGACCGAGCCCCCTTGCGAGCAGCCGCACGCCCAGTGGCATTACCGATGACAGCGGGCGGCGGGGCTTGGACGGATGCTCAACTCGTCCGCGTGCGCATCAACTTGTCTATGTGGGCGTCAACTGGTCCGGGTGCGTGCCCGCTTGCGGTGGACGCGGAAGCCGAGCGTGCCGCCCGCGAGGGCGAGCGCGAGCGCTCCCGAGCCGCCGAGCAGCATCGGCGCGGAGGACGGGGCGGTGTGCGCCGGGGTGGCGGACGGGGCGTTGCGTGCCGCGGCCGGGGGCCCGTATCCGCCGGCCAGGCCCTTGCGGTCGTACGTCGAGCCCGGCAGCTTGTCGGCGTACCGGCCGTGCACGAGTTTCTGGTAGGCGTTGAGTGACATCGTCCGCTTACCGCCGAGGCCGGATTTCGCTTCGTGGTTGAGGGGTTGGACCGTGCCGTTTGTGAGCCGGTACCAAGCGTGGATCTGCGGTTCGCTGAACACCGTCGAGTCCGCTGTGGCCTGCTTGGCGTAGCCGATGTCGGTGTTGCCGTCCTGAACTCCGGCCAGATGCCATTTCCGGCCCGTGGAGTCGGGTGTTTTCCGCCCTGCGGAGGCGGACGTTTGGCCGGCCAGCAGGGCGGTGGCGCGCCGGCCGTTCGCGCCGTTGACCTCGGAGGCCAGGTACGACAGCCGTACCGCACCGGCCGGGGTGGGCTTCGTCTTTCCGGAGACGAAATCGGGGGTGATCTCGTACATCGCGACCGGGTCCTTCAGACTGAAGGTTTGCGGGGCGTCGCGTGATCCGGCGTCCATGGGCGCTGCGCCCTGCTGGCCGCCGTCCGCCCCTGAATTCCCGGTGGAATTCGTGGCATTGAGGAATCGGCTGATGGTGTCGTGGACCGGCGCTGACCGCAATGCCTGGCGTGCGCCTTGGTAGTCGGGTACGCCCGCCGGGCCGTCTGCGGCCCGTGCCTGGCCGCTGAGGAATGCTGACGCGCAGAGCGTCGCGCCGAGGGTTATGCCTGCGAAACGAGCAACACCCGGGTTTGTGGAATTCTTCTTGCTGCGCATTGCCGCCCGTCCTATTTGTGAATGCCGATACGGGAATGGGTCCACTGGAACGACGAGTTGTTGACGTATTCGTCGTAGTTCCACCAGGTGTAGGTCTGGGTGGACTTCCAGGGATCGCCGACCGCGATGGTGTTTGACGATCGGTCGTACCCGTAGATGACATTCATATGGCCGCCGCCGGAATTCCATCCGATGCGTGCTGCGAAAGGTCGTCCGCCGCTTATCTCGTCACCCGTCTCCGAGAAGGACGCGTTGCGGGACAGGCCGTTTCCGGTGTTGGAGAAGCCCATGCCGGCCCAGGCGTTGGCCATGTCGTCGAGCGTGGCGGGCTGGTTGTCGCAGCTGAGGTAGCTATTCTGGGCGGCGAGTCGGCAGAAGTCGTTCTGGCTGTACTGGTTGTATCCCCAGTACTTGGCGATGGTCAGGCCGGAGGCATCCCAGCACCATTGGTCCTGAACCTGCTTCTGCATATCTATGGCGAGGGCTACGCGCCCACCGGATTTGGGGTGGGAGGACGAGCAGACCGGTAGGCGGTCGGTGTTCTCCTTGATGAACGCGTTGGCTATGTAGAAGGATCCCGAGTCGGACCAGATCCAGCGGGAGTCGCCTTCGACGGCGTCACCCTGCACCCGGCAGGTCATGGAGACTGCGCTGCCGACGTGGGCTTTTCCCACGTTCCGGGCGGAAAGGTCGGGTGCCTTGCGTTCGTTGATGGTGCTGTAGTCGCCCTGGCCACCGGTGATGGTTCCGGTGACGGAGCCCGCCTGGGCGAGGCTTCCGGCAGTGAGGAGGAGTCCGGCAGCAACCACGGCTGCCGCGGCTACCGCTAAGGCTCTCCTCAGCGTGAAGGCTCGGCGTAAGCGCATATCTCAACTCTTTCGTGTGGGGGATACCCAGGGCATGCCACAGGCGCCTTCGCAGGTAAATGCGATGCCAGGTAGGGAAGCGCAGGTGGATGCTCCGAGGTGGGGGAATTATTACAGCACTTGCAGCCCCCATGGCAATGACGCTCCATCAACGGCATTCAATTACCGGACAGTAGGGCCAGAGAAAACATAACGCCGCCGTGTCGATTACCCACGCTGAGTGATCAACACGGTGGCAAAGCGACCGATTTGGTATTGGTTACCGGTGGTAGCGCAAGGAGACGGTAGTAGCGATACCGCCCTAGAGCCATCCGGGCCTCGACGCCGCCCGGCTTGGCCGCCTCGCTTCCACATGTATCCCGTATCGGCACTCGACATGGTCGACTCGACCGCACCTTCCACGAGCACCGACAGGCCGTTTCACGCGAGAACGGATCCGCGGGAAAGGCCAGCCGTATGGCCGGCAGCGGCACGGGACACAGGGGGGCGACACCGCGCAATTCAGGGCGTGCCGACAACTCCCCCACGTCACCAACTGTCCGGTAACAAGAACTCTCCGCACAAACAAGGGTGATTGGCTTGGTCATGGCAAATTACCTATTACGATGAGCGCCACCCGATCACTGGTCACGTGGCGATCGCCACCATGAAGACGGGGCCGCCCATGAAACACGCAAAGCACGCGCGGAAGCGCCACAGCCGGTTACGTGCCCGGGCCGCCGGCACCACTGGAGCGTTGGCCGTCGTCCTGGGCGCCGGAGTCGCGCCCGCTGTCGCCGCCGGAAAGAGCACCGGTACGTCCATGACCGCCGCAACGGCCCTGGACGCGGATCAAGCCCCGGGCCAGGCGGCGTCCTTGGACGCGCCACAAACCCCGGGCCAGCTGACCCTCCCCGCCCCGACCGGGCGCTATCGCGTCGGAACGGTCGACCTCCACCTGCGCGACTCGTCACGCACGGATCCGTGGGTGCCCGGACAGCAGCGCGAGCTGATGGTCTCGCTGTGGTATCCGGCCACGCACACCAGCCACTATCCCGCCGCGCAGCTCCCGGTCAGCCAGCAGGTGCTGCCGGGCGGGGTGACCCTTCCCACCACTGCCGGGCACACCGGCGCCCCGGTTGACCGCAGGGCCGGCAAGCTGCCGGTGGTGCTGTACTCGCCCGGGCTGCACGGGAGCCGGGCCCAGTCGACCGCACTGGTTCAGGACCTGGCCAGCCGCGGCTACTTGGTCGTCACTCTCGACCACACCCACGATTCCAGCGACGTAGTGTTCCCCGACGGGCGGCATGAGGTGAACACCATGCCGCCGGGATCCCACTCCTCCCACACGATCGCCATCCGGGCGGCAGACACCCACTTCGTCATCAACCAGCTGTCCAGGATCGCCCACGGCCACAACCCGGACGTGGAACACAAGCCGCTCCCCCACGGGCTGTCCAAAGCCGTGAACATCAACCGTATCGGGATGTTCGGCGCTTCCCTCGGCGGAGGAGCCGTGCCCGCGGCCATGCACGCGGACTCCAGGATCGACGCCGGCGCGAACCTGGACGGCCAGCTCTTCGGGTCGGCGATCGACAAGCCGCTCGACCGCCCCTTCCTGCTGTTCAGTTCCGAACACCACAACCGCAACAGCGATCGGAGCTGGGCACGGTTCTGGAGACACCTGCACGGAGAGCGGCTCGATCTGAAGCTGCGCGGCTCCGGGCACAACTCCTTCGTCGACCACCAGGTCCTGTTCCCCCAGGCGCCCGGTGCATTCGGGCTGACCCCGCCCCAACTGGAGCAGATACTCGGCACGATCGACCCCAACCGCTCCATCGAGGTCCAACGCACCTACCTCGCAGCCTTCTTCGACAAGCATCTGCGCCACCGGCACAGTGATCTCCTCGACGGCCCCTCGCGCCATTACCCAGAGGTCGACTTCATACGCTGAACCGAACCGACCGAAGGTCACCGTCGGCCACTGCTCAGCGCAACGACATATCACTGATTACCTGTCACGCCCTCAACCACCGTGCCCACACTCCGCCCCCTTGGGGCGGCCGACCTGCACGGAGGTACGCACGCTTGTGAGCTGTCAGCCCGCGGGCCCGCATCTACGCTCGGCGTGCCAGTGTCTTCACGCCTACTCACTTGGGGCACTCATGGCCAATGCATCCCTTCGCCGACTTGCCATACCGGTCGGCATCGCCCTCGCCCTCCTCCTGTTCCTCTTCCTCCCGACCACCGGCTCCGCGGCTCCCGGCCGCTCCGGGGCCGGGAGCGCCAAGGCACTGGCCCAACTGCCCTCCGACTCCTACCGGACCAATCCTGCAGGGCTCGTTCCCGGCACCGCCTACGACTACGCACCGTCGATCATGGAGGACCGCACCTATCGGATGTGGTGGTGCGGTGCCCCCCATGGCGACACGGTCCCCGGCGACGACATCATGTACGCCGAAGCCGACTCGCCCGGCGGCCCCTTCCGCCAGCAGCGGAGCGTGTTCAACGGCAGATCCGACGGCTGGGACCAGCACACATGCGATCCGTCCGTGCTGCGCGTCAACGGCACCTACTACATGTTCTATGGGGGCATCAAGGACCCCTACCCTGCCAACCGCACCGAGATCGGCCTGGCCACCAGCACCGACGGGCTCAACTGGCAGCGTGCGAACGACGGCCGGCCCATCATCTCCCCGTCCTTCGACGTGAACCGTCCCAACAAGTACGGCGCGGGCCAGCCCAGCGCCATCTACCGCGACGGCAAGTTCTACCTGCTGTTCACCGACACCACCGGGCGCGGCGCCGACGCTGGAGGCAGCGGCCAGTTCGCATGGCGTTCCGCCGACCCGACCTTCCAGAAGGGGGTGGAGGTCGCCACCGCCCACGGGTGGCGGCCGCGGACCGACGACAACGACCGCAGTTTCTCCGTGGTCAAGGGCTTCTCGGTGGACTGGCAGTACTCCGACGCGCTGGACGCGTTCATCGTCGCCAGCAACGGCCCCCGCCAGGACGGCACCGTTCTGCACTTCCTCGACGGGAACGACCTGCGGGTGCACCCCTACGCCGACGGCTTCGTGCCCGGGACATGGACTGAGGGCCCAGGCATCGTCTCCCGCCCGGACAAACACGCTCGCGCCTCCAGCACGGGCGACTGTGGCCGCATCCCCATCGACCTGGTCCAGTCCACCACCACCTTCCCACCGCGAACCCCCGGCCGCTTCGGGCTCGACCTGCTCTCCGGCAAAGCCTGCACCAAACTCTCGCCGAAGCGGGTCGGTGCCATTTTCGAGGGCTACGGCATCCAGGTACAGGGACTCCCTGCGACCTACGTGACCGACGGACGGCGGCTCCAGTTCGCGAAGGCGGAACCGTACCTCCACGTGACCGGGCAGCGCATCGGCGTCTCCTCGGAAACGTTCCACAGAATCCCGTACGGCGCGTCCCTCCACGCCGGCCAGAAGGCCGTGGCCGCCACGGGACGCCCCGGAGCCTTCCTCCTGGACGACCGGCGCCTCTGGCCGGTCGACAGCGACAAGCTGATCACGAGCAACGGCTCCTCGCTCACCCGGATCAGCACCGATGACTACGATTCCCACCCGGTCGGACCCGCACTGCGCCTACGACCATAGGACCGAAGCTTGCGCTCCCGCCGCGGCGCCGCTTCCGCAAGGACGCCGTGCTGATCGTGGACGGCACTCTGGTACCGACCCGCGATCACACGGTGGCCGAGCAGTCGAAGAACTATCGGTACTCGACGAACCATCAGGTGGTCGTCGACGCGGACATCGCCCATCTGCACAATCTCAGCCTCGCTGGATAGGCGACTGGCCACCCTGCGGGGGCTGACATGAGCTGCCGGTGAACGAGCCAGTCCACGCCACCGCCGAGGTCAGTTCGTCTGTTGGCCCGCTCATGCCGCGTCGGCCGTGTGGCCTCCCGCCACGCCGCGACAGCGCTGCGCGGCTCGACGAGACGGTCGCCGGACACGAGCGTGCCGGCCTGCTTGATCTGCTGAAGCAGAGGAGAGACCGCCATGCTCTGGACTCCAGACAAAGACCCGATGCGGTCCGAAGTGAATGCGAACAGTTCGTCGAGGTCACGGCAGTGCGCGACGGCATGAATGTTGTAGGACCCGGAGGCGGCCGCGGCGAAGGCTATTTCGGGATCCTGCGCAAGTGCGCGTCCAAAACTCTACTTACTTCGGCTCACCAGGGCGTTCTTCGCTGAACTTGCGGATGCAGAGGGGGTGTTGGCGGTAGTCCGTGGTGTGTGAGGCATACGGACGGGGGCGGCCGCCAAGTGCCGGGGATCTGATCTTTGATACTTCGGGAATTCGGCCATCTCCGCTCTGACCATTTCCCGTCGAACACCTGGGCAGGGAGCCGACGTTGACCGGAGGACCGGACAGTGGCCGGTTCTGTTGCCCCGGGGGCGCCGTGGCCGGATCTCCCCCTGCCGTCCTCTCGGGCCGCCCTGTCAGGGTGTGGCCTTCGTCTTCGAGCCGAGAGGAACGACCACCATGAGTGAGCGCCCCGCGCACTCCGCCCGCAGCCCCAAGAGGTGCCCGGACCCGGATCCCAACCTGCTCCCCCAGGAAGTGGCCCGGGAGCTGCACGTCTGCATGGGCCTCAACTCCTGCGTCGGGCTCGACGCGTCGGGCCAGGCCCCTATGGCGGGCATGGGCACCTGCGCGACCGTCCTCCACGTCTGCCACGGCGAAGGTGCCTGCCGGGGCCAGGGCGGCTGCGGCTACGCGGGCACGGACTACGAGCAGTTCCACCCAGGCGAGCAGGACTGCCGCTACAACGGCAGCTGTGCCAGCCCGATCAACGAGAGCCGGGTCTTCTCGGCCGGCCCGCTGAAGGGCAAGAGCGTGTGGAAGCAGGCTCGCCGGCTCTTCGAGGCGCGGATGTACGCGGCGGGCAAGGCGTTCGGCCCGGCGCCGGGCGAGGGTGTCGAGGATGATCGGATGCCGCACTACGACTACATGTCGCAGCCGCAGTGAGCGAGGCACGGCTGGGCCTGCCGCACCTCGGCCTCGGGGTCGGGCTGCGGACGCCGCACCTCCCGTACATTCGCCGGCACCGGCCGGCCGTCGGCTTCTTCGAGATCATCTCCGAGAACTTCCTGGACACCCGCGGCGGCAGACGGCACGCACTGGCGGAGATCGCCGAACGGTACCCGGTGGTCCTGCACGGGGTCTCGCTGTCCATCGGGAGCACGGACCCCCTGGACTTCGGTTACCTGCGCCGGCTGAAGCGGCTGGCCGACGAGGTACGGGCCCCGTGGGTCTCGGACCACGTGTGCTGGACGGGCGTGCTGGGCGTGCACACCCACGACCTGCTGCCGCTGCCGTTCACCGAGGAGACCCTGGACCACGTCGTGCGCCGCGTGCGCATCGTCCAGGACGTGCTGGAGCGTCGGCTGGTCCTGGAGAACCCCAGCAGCTACGTGGAGTTCCGCGCCTCCACGCTCGCCGAGTGGGAGTTCCTCGGGCGGATGGCGGAGGAGGCGGACTGCGGGCTGCTGCTCGATGTGAACAACGTCCACGTCTCCGCGTTCAACCACGACTTCGACCCGGTGCGCTACCTGCGGGAGCTGCCGCACGAGCGCGTGGTCCAGATGCACCTCGCAGGGCACACCCACTACGGCACGCACATCGTCGACACCCACGACGCGCCCGTGTCCGAACCGGTGTGGGAGCTGTACCGGCTGACGACCGAGCTGACCGGCGGAGTGTCCACCCTGCTGGAACGCGACGACAAGCTGCCGCCGTTCCCGGAGCTGCTGGCCGAGCTCGACAGGGCACGGGAGCGGGCGGCAGCCGCCCCGGCGGGGGGCTCCCGTGGCTGACGCCACCTCGCTGGCCGCCGTGCAGCGCTGGATGCAGTCGTTGATCCTTCACCCCACGGGCGAGGACCCCGGCCACACGATCACCGCGTCCAGCCGGCTGTCGGCCCGCGAGCGGCTGCTCGTCCACCAACACGGCTACCGGCTGCGGCTGCTGGAGTGCATGCGCACCCTGCACCCGGGGTCGGTGCACCTGCTCGGGCAGGAGATCTTCGACGGTTTCGCGCAGGACCACCTGGACGCGCACCCCTCCCGCTCCCCCACGCTGGCCGGGCTCAGCACCGGTTTCGCCGGCCACCTGGCCCGTACGCGGCCTGACTCCGGGCCGGGCGCGGAGCGCGAGGCGTGGATCGACCTGCTGATCGACCTGATCCGCTTCGAGCGGGCCTTCACCGAGGTCCTGGACGCGCCCGGCACCGAGGACGGCACGGCCCCGGCGCCGCCCCTGCGGCTGCTGCGGGTCTGCGCGCCCGTCCACGCGTACCTGGCCGCGGTGCACCGGGGCGAGGAACCGGATCCGCCCGCACAGCGGACCGTCCATCTCGCCGTGACCCGACGGCACTTCACGGTCGTCACCCGGGAGCTGAGCCCGGGGGCGTACGCGCGACTGCACGTCTCTTCTTCGCATCCCCCAACTTCCCCAGCGGCATCGACATCGGCATCGGCATCGGCATCGGCATCGGAGGATTGATTCACCGTGACCACGAAGGAATCGGTTCAGGAGATCACCGACCTGCAGGACCTGATCGACCATCTGAAGGCCGCCGCCCAAGTCGAACTGTCCACGGTTCCCCTGTACTTGTACGCGACCTATTCGATCAAGACACGCGGCTATTCGCAGTGGGCGGCCGGCGCGTCGGCGCAACGCACGATGATCGGTGTGGCGATCGAGGAGATGCTGCACCTCAGTCTGGTGCGCAACCTGCTGATCGCGGTCGGGGACACGAGTTTCCGGCTCTACGACCCCAAGGTCATCCCCACCTACCCGGGCGACATGCTCATGCGCGAGCCCAAGCTGCCCATGCGACTGCGGAAGCTCTCCACCGACCAGGTCAGGAACACGTTCATGCAGATCGAGCTGCCGGCCGCCCCTCCGGAGGCCGCTCTCGGCGAGATCGAGCCGTACCACTCCCTCGGCGAGTTCTACGCGCGCATCGAACGGGGCATCCACCATCTCAGCTCGACCATCGACTGGGCCAAGGCGAAGAAGGACCTGTGGAAGTTCCAGTACCACCGGGCCTACTGGAACCAGAACGGCGGCTCCGACCAGCCGCGGCTCATCGTGGACGAGGCGTCCGCGCTCCAGGCGATGCAGATCATCGTCGACCAGGGCGAGGGAGCTCCCGAGGACAAGGGCCTGCTCCCCGACCCGATCGTGCGCACGGATGACCACCCGCCGCAGGACATCGGCAAATGGCAGGCGTCCCACTACACCAAGTTCTCCGACATCGCCAAGGGCCTCGGCGGCATCGGTGTCGTCTGTGACGACAACGGCAAGCAGAAGTACACGATCGACGACGCCGAAGTCATCTGGCCGGTGCTCGACGACCCGGACCTGAAGACCGTCAAGGCGGACCAGACCGTCAAGGACCTGATGGAGTTCTCCAACGCCGTCTACTGCTACGTCCTGGCGCTTCTGGACGCCATCTACCGGACGCCGATGCAGGTGCACGACCCCGCACAGGACAAGGACCTGTTCACGCAGAGCGACCGATACGCCTACGAACGCGGCTTCATCGCCGTGATGCAGGGGTTGCTGTACCCGGTCTGCGAGCTCCTGGTGCGGACACCGCTCGTCAAGGGGCAGCCGTCCGTCAACGCCGGACCGCCCTTCCAGTACTACGCGTTCAAGACCAAGCAGCCGAAGGCCGAACTCGCCGCACTCTGCGAGAGGCTGCTCCCGAGCTATGCCGCACTGGGCGGTGACGACGGGGTCCAGCGGCAGATCTCGCTGCTGCCGGACATCCGGCTTCCCTGACGACCCCGAGCATGCGGACGGCGCCCTCCGGCCATACGGAGGGCGCCGTCGCGTCGCAGGGCTGCGGGACTACCGGGCTGGGACTGTGGCAGGCGTGGCGCGGAGCAGGTAGCCGGAGAACCAGGTGGGGAAGGCCCGTCGTAGCGTGCTCGGTCCGGTCAGAGTGACGGCTCCTGAGCGCAGGAGCGGGGCACGTGGGTCAGCGGACCGTGCCATCTCCCAGATTCCTGGCCCAGTCTCGCAATTCGGGTTCGGCCAGGCTGGTGCCCAGCCAGTCGTGGTCGAGGTCGGCTCGTGGAAGGGATGGTACGACTGCGACGTAGAGCCCGGCAGCGCGCGCCGATGCGATGCCTGTGGCCGAGTCCTCGAAGGCGACGGAGCGTTTGGGAGTCGTACCGAGTGCCTCGCATGCAGTGAGGTAGAGCTCGGGTGCGGGCTTGGGAGAGCGCACTTCGTCGGCGGCGAACGAGTGGGTGAAGTAGTCAGCGAGGCCGGCCGACCACAGTGCCGCATCCAGCAGTTCCCGGGGGCTGTTGCTGGCTACGGCGATGGGGACGGCCGCCCGGCAGGCGCGCACCAGTTCCGCCGCCCCGGGGAGGGCCGCGGCGCCTCGGGACAGCTCCGTGCGGACTCTTTCGAGGAGTTCGGCGGCGAGTTCGGCACCGGCGCCGGGGCGCCCGAGGTATTGGGCCATGGCCTCTCCGGCGGCCTCCACGGTGCGGCCGATCACCAGGGCTTTCTGTTCGGGACCGAAGGGATGGCCGTGCGCCGCGAAGATAGCCGTTTCCGCAACGGTCCAGCAGGCTTCGGTGTCGACCAGCAGGCCGTCGCAGTCGAAGACCACGGCCTCGGTGCTGGTGGGGAGTGAGCACATGCAGATGTCCTATCGCTTCAGGTGATGCACGGGTTGCCCGTTTCGGCGGCTGTCGGTGGCCTTGCGGTCGCGCCGATCGGTGCCTCACTGTCCGAGCGCGAGCCGGATGCCGAAGGCGGCGATGACCGTGCCGGTGATGCGGTCGAGGTAACGGCGGACTGAGGGCCGTTGCAGGCGCCCTCGGAGCACAGCCGCGAAGGCGATCAGCGCGCACGCCCAGACGATGGCCAGGAGGATGTGGACACCGGCCAGGAGCACACCTGAAGCGAGGTGCGAGGCGCCGGCGGGGATGAACTGCGGGAGCACCGCAACGTAGAAGGCGCCCATCTTCGGGTTGAGGAGATTGGTCACGCTCCCTTGCCACCAGCCGCTGAGCAGGGTGTCGTCGACGCCTGTCCTGGCCTTGGTCTCGCCCCCGGTCAAGGTCGCGCCCCCGGTCCCCGCTGTCTGCGGGCTCTCGCTCGATGCGTGGCGCCAGGTGGCCCACAGCAGCTTGCCGCCCATCCACACCAGGTACGCGGCTCCGACCCAACGAAGAGTCTCGTACGCGAGGTGAGACGCGGTCAGCAGTGCGGTCACACCGAGCGAGCTGAGCACGCCCCAGACCAGCGTGCCGCTCTGGATGCCGAGGACCACGCCCCAGGCGCGACGGCGGTGCCCGAGCGCCGCGGTGCGCAGGATGAGTGCGGTATCCAGTCCGGGAGTGAGGGTCAGGAGTCCCACTATCAGGGCGAAAGTCCCTATTGCGTCCAGGGTGATCATGAGCGATCACCCTAGGTCGGGAACCGCAGGGCGTCCACATTTCCTGCCCGAAATCGGGCAGAAATGGCAGTGTTCACCTTCGGTTCGGCGCATCACACCTCAGGTGACGTTCCCGGAATACGCCTCAAGCGATGGGGCAAGCCGGTCGACTCGGGCTCCTCTGGAGCCAGGGCATCCATGGACTGCCGCCGGATTGCTAACGGATCCACAGCCGGATCGCGGCGACGGTGACCGTGCCATGGACGTCCTGATGGGCGGCCGTGTCCATAACGCGTCAGACCCGAGCGGCGGTCCTGAGGTCACGGTCGAAGGCGCGGATGTCGTCCTCGGTCAGGGACGTCCGGGTGTGGGCGATGGCCTGGAGGTAGTCGCCGGTGAGCCGGTCCGGGTCGGCTCCCTCGTCCGGACCCGAGGACAGATGGCGTTCGAAGGCGCTCTGGGCGGCGGTGCGTGCCGCGTATTCGATGTCCGCCGGGGTGAAGCGGTCGCTGGCCTCGACCAGCGCGTCAAGTTCGAGGCCGGCCGCGCGGTCGGGACCGATGTAGCGGATCCAGATGGCCCGCCTGGCCTGGGCGTCGGGCGGGCCGACCGGGATGAGGTAGTCGAAACGGCCGGGGCGCAGGAAGGCCGGGTCGAGGGAGCGCACCGCGTTGGTGGCGCAGATCAGGAGTCTGCGGTCGCCGCGCCGGAACTGCGGGATCAGTTTGAGGAGCTCGTTGGTGACCCGGTGCGCCAGTGTCGTCGGATCGTGCCGCTCGGAGGCGATCTCCTCGGCCTCGTCGAAGAACAGCACGGCCTGCTCCAGGTGCTCGACGCGGGCGAAGAGCCGGCGGAGGGCGGCCGCGACGCCGTGCGCGTCGTCGGCGAGTTGGTAGGGGAACACCTCGATGAACGGCCAGCGCAGGCGGGAGGCGACCGCTCGCGCGAAGGTGGTCTTGCCAGTGCCGGGTGGGCCGAAGAGCACCACCGCCCGAGGCGGCACCAGCCGGTACTGCCCGGCGAGCTCGGGGTGTTCCAGTGGGAGCACCAGTCGGCGCTCGATCAGCGTCTTCTCGGCACTCATTCCCGCGATGCTCTCCCACAGGCCGTCGTCCGGGACGGCTCCGCCGAGTTGATCGAGCAAGGTTGCTTCGGCCGAGTCCGCGGTCAACAGTTTCTCGGCGTAGCAGAGGTCGGGGCGACGCACGTATCCGGCGTGGGTGAACGCCCGCTGGATGGCCTCCCCGTCCGGAAGTAGCGCGCCGATGCGGCGCACGCCGGACCGCCCCAGCCGTTCCTCCAATGCAGCCAGCAGTGCCTGCCCGACGCCATGTCCTCGCCACGGCTTGCCCACGGCCATCCGCAGGACCCACCCCCGCTCCTGCGCCATCAAGGACACCGCGGCGCCGACGACCTGGTCTCCCACCACCGCGACCACGGCGGGCGCCTCGGCGTGCAGCGCGCTCAACGCCTCAGCGAGGCTCACAGCCAAGTCCACGGTGGCGCCAGGTGCCTCTTCCCAGATGCGCACCACCTGATCCAGGTCGCCCTCCTCCAGCGCACGGACCCGCCACGGGGACATTCGCCAGTCACCTCTCCCAGCCGATGCCGGTGGATCATGCTCCAGGCCGTCAGGCTTTCGCCGAGCCGCCGAGCGCGGACAGGCGTTGTCGGTACTCCCCGTCGTCGATCTCACCGCGTGCCTACCATTCAGCGAGCAGCCGTTCCGGTGCCGTCGGGCCGGCGGGCGCGGGCCGGCAGAACACCTGCAATGGCGCCGTCTCTCCACTGTCCCTCGCCGAGCTGCACGCCGCGAGGGACCAGGTGGCCCTCTCGTCGCTGCCGTGCCCCGACCTTGGCCCGGAGCGTCCGCCCGCAGCGGCCATGGCATGTACGCGGAATGGCCCTCCGCTGCCGGAGCGGGCGTCCCAGGGACGGCTGCCTGTGTCCCCAGTGTCGTCGCTCGCGGTGATCCCGGCGATCCGACCCTCGACGACGTCACACATGGTGAGGAAGTGAACGCACATCGTCTTCAACTCCTCGCGCAGCAGGTGCAGCACCCGCAGGCCGTCGATGTCGGGCAGCATCCGGTCCAGGACGACGGTGTGCACGCGGAAGGCCCGTGCGACGCCAGCCGCTCTGCCTGATCGGCGACTCCGGCACCGGCAAGTCCCACATGCTCATCGCCCTGGGCACCGAGGCCGCCATGAAGGGCTACCGCGTCCGCTACACCCTCGCGACGAAGCTGGTGAACGAGCTGGTCGAAGCCGCCGACGAGAAGCGGCTGAACAAGGCCATCGCCCGCTACGGCCGCGTCGGCCTCCTCTGCATCGACGAACTCGGCTACATGGAACTCGACCGCCACGGCGCCGAACTCCTCTTCCAGGTCCTGACCGAACGCGAGGAGAAGAACAGCGTCGCCATCGCCTCCAACGAGTCCTTCGGCGGCTGGACCAAAACGTTCACCGACCCCCGGCTCTGCGCGGCCATCGTCGACCGCCTCACTTTCAACGGCACCATCATCGAGACCGGCACCGACTCCTACCGCCTCGCCAGCACCCGAGCACGAGCCGAAGAACCCGCCAAGGCCAGCTGACGCTTCGAAAGCTCCAACGGACCGCCCCGGTTGGGACGGTCCGTTGCCGAGGTGGCCGTGGACTACATCGCGTCAGGGACTGGCCACTAGCCCTTGCGTGATCAGCAGGCTTCGCACCTCCGCCAAGGACGCGACGCACATGTGTGCTTGCCGGAGCGATTCCTCCGAGTGTGTTGTCGTCAAGCCGATCGCAGTGCAGCCAGCCGCCACAGCAGCCCGTATGCCCGCGGGCGCGTCCTCCACGACCAGACACGCCGAGGTGGCGACGCCCAATCGTGACGCAGCCAGGGCAAAGCAGTCCGGCGCGGGCTTCGCGTGTTCCACATCGCTGCCGTAGACCCGCACAGCGGGGAGGGGGAGCCCCTCCGCTGCGAAACGGGCTTCGACGAAGGCCCGGTCGCCAGAGGTCACGATCGCCCACGGACTGCCGGACAACGCCTCCAGCAGATCAGCAGCTCCGTCGACCGGCAGCACGCTGTCCTTCTCCTGGGCCAACAGCTCATCGAGCACCTTCCGCTCGACTGCTGGGTCCAGATGGGCAGCCGCATCCTTGACCTTCGAACGGTTCCACGGCGACACCATGCGCCCGGGCCCCGCGCCGATGACCGACACCGAGCGCGCCGCCACCGAAGCCCCCACATCGCTCGGCACGCCAACCGCCGAGCGCCCGAGCCGCCCGCCCCTGGACCGGAGATCGTGCCCGCCTCCGCCCCCCAGCCCGGGTGCCGGACGCCGCACACGGGGGCATCATGGGAGCGTGATGGAGCTGTTCCCGCCGATGCCGCTGATGGAGTGGCGGGATACCAAGGAGACGCTGCACCGCTTCGCGCAGATCGTCGGCAAGATCCGCCTGGCGGCGAGCGCCCGGCGCAACCACTGGTGGAACGTCCCGTTTCATGTCACGGGGCACGGCATCACCACGCGTCCGATGGGTCAGGTCGACGGGAATCCGATCTTCACGATCGACTTCGACTTCGTCGACCACCGGCTCGTCGTCGCGACGCTGGACGGCGAAGAGCGGGCCTTCCCGCTTCCAGGCCAGTCCGTCGCGTCCTTCCACGACGCGACCCTGGCCGCTCTGGCCGCGCTGGGGGTCCGGGTGGACATCGCCATTCCCAGGCCCTTCGACCTGCCCGACGCCGGCCGCCCATTCGCCGAGGACACCGAGCACGCGACCTACGATCCCGTGGCCGCCAACCGCTACTGGCGGGTCCTGAGCCAGGTGGCGTCCGTGCTGGAGGAGTTCGCGGCGGGCTACTCGGGAAAGAGCAGTCCGGTGCACCACTTCTGGCACACCTTCGACATCGCCCACAGCCGGTTCTCCGGGCGACGGATCGACCAGCCCCGGCAGGCCGACCCCGTTACCCGTGAGGCGTACTCCCAAGAAGTGATCAGCTTCGGTTTCTGGTTCGGCGACGACACCTTCACCGAGCCCGCCTTCTACTCCTACACCGCCCCCGAGCCCGCCGGCCTGGCCGGGGAGCCGCTCAGCCCCGCGTCTGCGCGGTGGGTCGCGCGCGCCGACAGCCACCTGGCCGTGCTGCGCTACGACGCGGCCCGCGTCGAGACCGATCCCCGTGCCGCCGTCCTCGCCTTTTACGAAAGCGCCTACCGGGCCGGGGCCGGACGCGCAGGATGGGACATCGCGGCGCTCGCGTGCCCCGGAGGCATCACGGACCCGCTCCGGCAAATCTGACTCCCGGACCGGAGGGTCCAACGATCGAGCGCGGTCAGCGGAGCTGCAGCTCCCAGTCCCCAGGGACCTTTTCCCGGGGACCCGGAGTGGACTGCGAGTCCGGGTGCGCGGTGGGCGGGGCCAGCTCCGGCCCCTCGTAGTACTGCTCGGTCTCAACGTTCCAGAACCAGTCCTCACCCGGTTCGAAGCTGGTCAGTGAGGCGCCGTTCAGCGGTCAGGTTTCGGTGCCGGTGCGTGCCAGGATGCCCTTCAGCAGGCCCGTGGACTGTCCGACCTCGATGAGGTAGCCGTCCGGGTCGCGCATATAGCAGCGCAGCTCGGCGCGCCGGTCGACGGGCGGGGTGAGGAATTCGGCTCCCTTGGCGCGGGCCGTCGCGTAGAACCCGTGGATGTCCGCCACCCGTACGTTCAGGAAGCTGGAGACAGTGTGGGGGTCCTCCGGTATGCGCAGGACGACGTCGGGTTTGTCGTCGGTGGGCCCGCCGCCGGGGTTCATAATGATCCAGCTGTTGGCGACCTTGATGATGCAGGGGTTCTCGTCCAGCACCACCTGCCCACCCAGCACATCGGCGTAGAACGCCCGCGAGCGAGGGACGTCGCCGACCGTGAGGAAGTGCGTGAGCAGCAGGCCCTCGGCCGGTGCGGGAAGGTCCTCGGCTGACGCGCCTGCGGAGATGAAATCGGACATATGCCGAGCCTATGGCGCGGGCGGCCGCCCGGCATTCCCACCCGGCAGAGCCCGTCAACCGTCGTCCGGCCCGCGGCCGGGCCCGTCTGCAGAGCCCGCCGCGGGCGAATGAGGACACCGGCCTGGACGGCATGTGCGACGAGCCCCCTCCAGGTCGTCAGCGCCGATCGTGGCGACCGGGTAGCGCAAACCGCGCTCCTCATCGTCGCCGAAGTGAACCAGGACCCGAAGGCAGGGGTTGCCGTACTCGTCGATGACCTGAGAAGGCTGTGCGACGCCATCCCAGTTGTCTGGGCGAATGCAGCGGCGAACTCCTCTCGGCTCAGAACTTCGACCGACTCGAAGTCGACGGAGAGATCGCCAACCCCACTCGCAACGGAGAGGTCGGCATCCACAACCTGATCGCCGCGTCAAACAGCACCGACGAGTACGGCAGGTGCGCCGACGAGCTCAGAGAGAACGACTTCGCCCACAACACGCCATCGCCACAGTGAACGGCCCGCAGAACAACACCTCGGGCGACAGCATCACCCACGCCGATCTCGATTCGAGCTCTTCTACCAGCAACTCCACGACTGTCGAGTCGACATGGAAGTCTCTCGCCCCAACGGCCCGGGCACGGCTGTGAAGGCACTCTTCGACTGCGGGGAGGCCAAGCTGGTGGTGACCAAGGAACCGTCCAAGGACACGCCACCGGACCACGACGAACTCTAGCGGCGGATCCGCCGTGGGCCCGCCGTGGACGTTCGAGACGCGTAACTGGCCTGCGGGCCCCGCCTGTTCGCCCAGTGGAAAGTTCTCACGGCAGTCCCTTTGATCGGCGATGACTGAAGCTCGCTGCCGGGCCGCGCCAACAGACGCACCCCGGCAGCGACGTGTGCGAACTCTGCGATGGCCGCAAACCATGCAAATGAGATGGCCTGTTAGGTGGTCGGCTGCACGGCAGGTGAGTGCTTCACCCGTCAGGCGTCGAAGCGGTGGCGGGAGGCTTCGATGTGACCGAGGTAGTGGTGGGTCCAGTCGCACAGTCCGTCGATCGTCACCCTCAGGGCCCGGCCCGCCTCGGTGAGGGTGTACTCGACCCGCGGCGGCACGACGGGGTGCACCGTCCGCTCGATCAGACCGTTGCGCTCCAGCATGCGCAGGTTCTGGGTGAGCATCTTGTGGCTGACACCCTCGATCTCGTTCCGCAACTCGCTGAAGCGCAGGGTGCGCTCACCGAGAGACTCGATGATCAGGAGCGCCCACTTGTTGGCGACGTCCGAGAAGATCTCCCGCGCCAGAGAGTCCGCGCGCCTCAGGTCCGCATCCTCGGGCGAGCCGCTGAACTGCTTGGTCACCATCAGGTTCCCCAGTCACTGAAAAGTGCGTTCTTCCATGTCAGCGGCCACTCTCCTACGGTTCCCCAGTAACCACAAGAGAGTGGCTCGCAAAGCAATGGAGGCAGGCAGCATGGCCATCACCCTCGTAAACCCCAACGGATTGCCCGAAGTCGACGTCTACCGGCAGGTGTCGATCGCGACCGGGTCGAAGCTGGTCTTCATCGCCGGGCAGGTCGCCTGGGACGTCGACGGTGTCACGGTCGGCGAGGGCGACCTCGCCACTCAGGTCGAGCAGTGCTACCTCAACATCAACACCGCCCTGGCCGGGGCCGGTGGTTCCTTCGACGACGTGGCGAAACTGACCGTGTATGTCGTCGACTGGGCCCCCGACAAGATGCCCCTGCTCTTTGAGGGGATCACCCGGGCGGCCGCGAAGCTGGGCGTCACCCCGGTACCGCCGGCCACGCTGCTGGGTGTCGCGGCACTGGACGTGCCCGAGCACCTGGTCGAGATCGAAGCCACCGCCGTCCTCGCCTGAACGAATGCGCTTCGCGTGTCCTTCCTGCTGGACCTGTCCGATACCTTTCCGCGGGCGTTCTCGGATGTCCGCGCTCGACGGGGTTCGGGGCGGCGGTGGCCGGGGCGGGGGCCAAGCCGGAGCGGCACCGGGCGACCGGCCGGCCGCCTGTCAGCCGCTGCAGGTCAGCCTCCGCAGGGGCGAGTACCCAGGATCTTGGCGGTGAAGCTCGCCAGTTGCCGCCTCAATTCTTCGCGGGGTACGCGCCCTTGTCCGGCCAGGTGCTCTACGAGATCGGCTCGAACGGCGGCGAGCAGCGCATGTGCGGTGAAGTCGCTGTCGGTGAGGCCCAGGACCTGCTCCAGCATGCCGTGGAGCAGGGTGTGCCATCGCTCGTAGCGCTCCGCCCGGTAGGGGCTGCCCCTGCCGCTTCCCTCCAGGGCCAGCGTGAGGTGGCGGTTGTCGAGCTTGAGGCGCAGGACGGCGTCGAGCAGGGCGGATACCCGCTGAAGCGGCGGGGTGGCGGGCCCCAGCGGCGCCGGGCCCTCCTCGACGGCCTCCCTGACCGGTTCGAATCGCCCTTCGCACAGCGCGCGGATCAGCCCGGTGCGGTCACCGAAGGCACGAAAGAGCGTCCCCTTGCCCACGCCGGCCGCAGATGCGATGTCGGCCATGGTGACGTCCGCAGGGCTTTCGCAGCAGGTGAAGAGCGTGTCGGCGGCCGCGAGGACGGCAGCCCGTAACCGGGCTGCCGTCCTCGCGTGGCTTGCGCTCGGTCATGGGGCTCCTCCGTTTGCGATGCGGACCGGCGGTCCGTATCTTTCGAGGAAGCGGACCTCGGGTCCGTATCGTACGGGACGGAGAAACTCATGCCCGCAAACACCTCACCCGCAGATCTGTACCGGCACAGCCTGCAACTGCTGCTCGACAAGAACATCCCCGACTGGGTCGGCCTCTGGGCCGAGGACGGCATCCTGGAGTTCCCCTTCGCTCCCCAGGGCTGGCCCGGGCGGTTGGAGGGAAAGGAGTCCATCGCCGCATACATGCGCCACTACCCCGACCACATAGACCTGCACGACTTCCCCGACGTGCGGATTCACCAGACACCACCGACCCCGAGACCATCGTGGTCGAGATGCGCGGCGTGGGCCGCCTGATGGAGACCGCCAGCCCGTTCGACGTGCGATACATCGCCGTCGTGACCGTTCAGGACGGGCACTTCACTACCTACCGCGACTACTGGAACCCCCTCGCCGTCCAGGAGCCCGGCGTCGACTTCGCCGGGAGCAACCGTTGATCGACACCGACACCACTTTGGTCATCGGGGCCACCGGCACCACCGGCAGTCGGACCGCCGCACAACTGATCGCGGCCGGCCACCGCGTGAAGGCCGCCAGCCGTCACGCCACCCCGGTCCCGGGCGCGGAACCGGTCCGCTTCGACTGGTACGACCCCACCACCCACGCACACGCCTTCGACGGAGCCGACCGCGTCTACCTCATCCCGCCCCTGGGCCACTCCGACCCGGCTTCGGTCATGCTGCCCTTCCTCCGACAGGCCCGCGCCGCCGACGTACACCGCGCGGTGCTGCTCAGCTCCTCGGCCATACCCGAGGGCGGCCCGGCAGTGGGAGCGGTGCACCAGGCCCTGCCCGCTCTGTTCGGCGAATGGGCGGTGCTGCGGCCCTCCTGGTTCATGCAGAACTTCACCGGCAATCACGCACACGCCCAGAGCATCCGCAAGAACGGCACGATCCTGACCGCCGCCGGGAGCGGCCGGGTCGGCTTCGTCGACGCCGACGACATCGCCGCCGTCGCCGTACGCGCCCTGACCGACGATCAGGCGCCCAACACCGACCTGGTCCTGAACGGACCGGAGGCGCTCAGCCACGACGACATCGCCACGATCATCACGGAGGTCACCGGCCGGCCCGCGTTCCACCGCCACCTGGCCTTTGAACAGATGCGGGACCGGCTCGCGGCCGCGATGCCACTGGAGTTCGCCGCGATGCTGGCAGGCATGGACCGCGCCATCGCCGAGGGGTCCGAGGACCGCACCACCGACACTGTCCAGCGCCTCACCGGCCGCCCGCCGCACAGCTTCCGCGCAGTCGCCGAACGCGAGCTGGCACGAAGCAGCTGACGCACGGCCCGGGTCCGGCCTCTCGGGCAGCCGACTGGCCCTGCCCGCCGTCGGGTGCGGCTGTCAGTGCCAGGGCGGCCCCTCGCGTACCCGTCCACGATGCGGCACCTACCCCCGGCACGCGGTGGTGGACGAGCGAGCGGACACGGCCTCAGGCTCGCGGCGCGCCCTGAACCGGTCCGTTCGTCGGCGGGCCGGCCGGCCGGCCGGCCGGCCGCGGCTAGCGTGTCGTGTGGATCTTCGCGGGGCCGTTCCACCGGAGGCGTCACCTCGCCGCATCGTCGGCACAAGCAACTCTTCCGGGTTTGCGGCGGTCTTAGCAGGCATCGTGCTCAGAGGGGCAACGTCTGTCGACTCGTACTGATAAACCAACTGGAAGGGCGTACTCAATGGTGTTCGATCCCAACTTCTGCCTGGATGTTCCGGAGGGTTTCGACGATTCGGATGCTGAGACCGGGGTGCATCCCATGGCCAGGAAGCTGTTCCTCGGCGCAACTGCCGCGGACGCGTTCAGGAAAGCCCATGAGTGGCTGCGGGAAGAGAGAGTCCGCCTGGTAGACGTGTCGTGGGATGTCTTGGACGGCGAGGACGAGCCCTACACGCTGAGCGTCTATTTCACGTTCGAGCTGGATCCCGAAGACGCCTGACAGCGGCCATGCAGTCTCGTTCGGATCAGCCAGCCGTTCGTTGGTCCGGGTGTGCCGTTTACTGACATGCAGTGGGCGCGGACCGAGCCGTTGCTGCCGGCCCGGACGCCGAAGAGGGGTCCATCTACCGAACGCATTGGCAGATCCCGCCACGGGACACCGGTCCGCTCACGGAAAAGAATTTTGTTGATCACCCGGCGCTGACTCTTCCCACGCCCGCCCCGGCCCACGTTCCTCGGCAGGTGCGGCTCCAGCCGAGCCCACTCCGCACCAGAGAAATCACCCCGCCCCACAGGGATCGGAACGACACGGGCACAACCCAGTCACACGACCCGTCTCGGACACTGCCTTTTGAGGCAAGGGGTCGCCAGCGTCGGCCAGCAGGACGAGCCCGGGGGCGGTGGCGTGCAGCGGGAGCCGGCCGCCGACCTGGTACATCACGCGCGGGGCATCTCGTGCGGACAGCCGTGCACCGTGCACGAGTACGACGTTGCGCACCGGGAGGACCCCAAGGTGGGGCTCCGGTGTCTCGTCGGCATGAGCCGCCGTCCGGGAGGACAGGGCACCGGCCGTTGCGACTCCCGCGGCGAGTCCGCCGGTGAAGGTGCGTCAAGTGATCAACAGTGCTGCTCTCTGTAGTTGGTGGGGGCTGGTGGCGTCACTCGTCGATGGCGACCTGGCCCTTCTCTTCTCGGAGGCCCTTCTCTTGTCGGACGGGTGCGGTTCGGACCGGGACTCTTCCTTCGGACTGACGGTTCGGGCGGTTGGCGGCGTGGGCGTCGGCGAAGTCCCATACCGCGGTGAGGAGTTGCTCTGGTGACCGAAGCGGCGGTCCGCGCGGCCGCGTAGGAGCTGGTATTGCCTTTGCGGTCACGCAGGTGAGGATCTCGCGAGCGTCGCCTTGCTCGTCATCAGTGGCACCGGGCGGCTATGGCCGTGACGGCGGTGTCCTCGCCGCCGGTCTGCGACCGAGGGACATCCGGCGAGATCATCCAGGCCAGGCGATCACACCACCAGGAAGCCGAACAAAAGCACACTGCCGCCAGTGCACTCCCGCTGGGAACATGACCGCCACTGGCACTCCTCCGACCGCATCACCGTCGAACACGCCCTCCCCGACCACAAACGCTGGAAGCAACCGACCCGCTGGACCCACCGCCGCGACCAGCTTCCCGCCACCTACCAAGCCACCGTCAGCCTCGTCTCCGACCCAGCGAAAGCCTGAGCAACACCCCACGAGCAGGACACCATGCCCTCATCCACTATCACGCACCAACTCGCTAGGCCTGGGCGGTTCCAAGGGCGTTGCGCAGGAACGCCGTTGCCTGGTCGATGGCTCCGCGGGCGGCTTTGGAGTGACTCAGCGAGTTGAGCATCATGAAGTCGTGGACCGTGCCGTCGTAGCGCACCGTGGTCACCGGTACGTCGGCTGCTCGGAGCTTGGCGGCGTACGCCTCGCCCTCATCTCGCAGCACGTCGGCCTCGTCGACGATCAGCAGGGCGGGCGGCAGGCCGGAGAGCTGCTCGATGGTGGCATGGTTGGGAGACGCGGTGATCTCCGCGCGTTGGTTCGGGTCGGTCGTGTAGGCGTCCCAGAACCATTCCATCAGCTTGCGGCTCAGGTAGTAGCCGGTGGCGAATTGGTCGTAGGAACCGGTGTTCATGGCCGCATCCGTGACCGGGTAGTACATCGACTGCTGCACGAACTCGACGTCACCGCGCTCCTTGGCCATGAGGGCGAGTGCGGCGGTCATGTTCCCGCCGACCGATTCCCCGGCCACTGCCATGTGCTGTGCATCCAGCCCCTTGGACGCCCCCTCGCGGACGATCCACTGCGCGGCGGCGTAGCCCTGCTCGATGGCCACGGGGTAGTGCGCCTCGGGTGACGGCGTGTACTCCACGAAGGCCACTGCCGCACGGGCGCCGACCGCCAACTCGCGCACCAGGCGGTCGTGAGTACCGGCATTTCCCAGCACCCAGCCACCGCCGTGCATGTACAACACGACGGGCAGCGTTCCGGTGGCGCCCTGCGGCTTGACGATGCGTACCCGCACGTCGCCCACCGCTGCCGGAACCGAAACCCACTCCTCGTCGACCGGCAGCTTGTCGACCGGCGCGGCCTGGAGGTCGTCGAGCACCTTGCGCGCTGCGGTCGGATCCAGCTCGTACAGGAACGGATGTTGCGAGGTTGCGTCGGCGAGCTCCTGAGCCTCGGGCTCGAGGACGATTACGGCGGTTTGACCAGCCATGGGAATGCTCCCTGGGAAATCCGAGAAGCGCATCATAGGGAGCGCGGGGCGCTGGAGAACGCCGCGCTGCGCTCGGGCTGCGGTGGGGCGGTCGGCAGAGCCTCCGCCCTTGTTCAAGCCCCTGATGGGCATATATGTCCATTGTAATTGCCCGTCCTCCGCAGCTGCATTCCAAGAACCGCCCGATCCGTCCCGCGCCGGGTTCTCGGCTCTGTGACGACACGGCTTCCTCGGTGACAGGCTTACCGACGAGCGGACACGCCGACCGAGCCGACCGACCGTCACTGGTGGGATCACGTGTGATTCAAGGGAGAACGCTTCAACGCCGTGGTCTGTCCAGCACCGGTGGCGGTCCCGATCTGCTGCGCCCCATGGGGTCACGTACTGGAGCGAGACGCGTTCTGCGGTCTTTTGCCGCAGACGGCGCCACGCACGTTGAAGGACGCGCACGCGTTGCCATTTCCCCCTCAGGAGCGGAAAGCCACCTGCTCACTCCGGGGCACTGGGGCGACGCCCCACAGCTCATCGCGGTCAGTCCCGGCTGTCAGTGGCGGGTCAAGTGCCTGGGTGGGGAGCTCGTAGGTGCCGGCGCCGGGCCAGTTCTTCGTCGTCGACGAGAGTGAGCATGGGCTGACCCGGTGCGCACATCATGGTGACGAGGAAGCGGCTCGGGGAGTCTGTCCGGTTGTTTCCGTCCTGGTAGTGGATGACATCGCCGCCCGGCTCCCAGAACGTCTCCCCGGCCTTGATCACCCGCTCCGGCTCACCTTCCAGCTCGAAGAGCATCTCCCCCTCCAGCATGTAGCCGAAGGCAGGTCCCGAGTGCCGGTGCGGAGGGGTGCCGGGATCGCCGGGAGGGAACTCGACGAGTACCGTCATCGCCTCCGCCCCCTCCGGAACGAACGGCGGTTTCGCCGACTGCAGCACAGTGAGCGCCGACTTCCATGCTTCCGAGCGCGGTTGGCTCCTGGCGCTGCCTGCCGCCTGTTCGTTGTTCGACATGGCGAGGTCTCCAGTGCCGGCCGGCCGGGTCAGGTGAGCCAGTCGGTGTAGTGGGTGGGGGCGATGCGTGCGTCGCCCTTGGTGGTGAGCACATCGCCGTCGACGGCGGCGAACATGCCGGCGGTGTCGTCGGTGACGACCGTGCGGCCGTCGGGTCGGGCGTTCAGGGTGATCCGGCCGAGTTCGTCGAGGGGATGGACGTCGGGCCCGCCGACGTTGAGGGTTCCGTTCAAAGGGCTACCGGCGGCGACTTCGGCGACGGTGTCGGAGACGTCCTGCGCGGCGATCGGCTGGAGTGGGGTGGTGGGCAGGCGGACGGTGTCGCCCTCGGTGGACCAGGACATGAAGGCGTTGATGAACTCCATGAACTGGGTGGCGCGGACGATCGAATAGGGGATCGGCCCGGCCTTGAGGATGTCCTCCTGCAGGACCTTGGCACGGTAGTAGGCGAGGTCGGGCACCTGGTCCGCGCCGACGATCGAGAGGATGACGAAGCGCCCCACCCCGCCCTTGTGGCCGGCGGCCACGAGGTTGTCCATCGAGGTCTGGAAGAAGGCGGGAGAGGCGTCGTCGAAGGTCGGGGAATTCGTCAGATTGACGACGCCGTCGGCTCCGGTCACCGCCTCCTCCACGCCCTGGCCGGTGATCACGTCGACACCTGTGGACAGCGAGTGCGGCACGGCCTCGTGCCCGGCGGCGTTCAGCTTTTTCACGACCTGCGACCCGATCAAACCGGTACCGCCGATGACTGCGAACTTCATTGGTCACCTTTCGTCGCGCACCGATAGGCCATGCGTCCAGATTGCGGCGATGCAGTGCCTGGCGCACGCTGGGCCGTGCACTGCCGGCATGCTGGTGACGCTGCGTGCTTACGTCATCGCTGATGGCGCTTGACGCAAGGGCCATCCCTGGGAACGCTGCTGGTTGCCGCGACGCCCTTCCATCATCGGAGAGACACCACCTAATACTGCAACGGTGTTTGTGCTGATGTGATGGGCAGTTCTATGAGCTGTGTCCGCGTCGTGTGTAGTGACTGATGCGGGCTTGGTGTTGGCGTCTGCGGCGCCAGTGTGACCAGTGCAGGATGTGGTCGACGGGTGCGGGTTGGCGGTGTGTGAGGCGCGTGATCAGGCGTCTGATCTCGGCGAGGCCGAGGTGGACGCGGTGGGGCGATCAGTCCCCACATCTAGGCAAGTGCCGACGCCCGCGGCTCCGTCCTGGAAAACCGATGCACGAACCAGTCATGCACAGCGTCCAGTTCACCGGCCCACACCCTGACCAGCAAGGTCCCCAGCCATGACCAGACCAACGCCCGGCCTGCCCAACCGTCACGGCAACCACCGTTGGAGTACTAGATGATCAATTCCAAGGGATGCCTGCGGAGGGTGTGGGGTGGGCGGCGGCCGAAGCCACCGCGAGACGGTCAGGCGGCGGGCTGCCGGCCCTGGTTGTCAGGGTGGCAGCGGGCGGTCAGGCGTCAGGGTCGACTTCGGGGTGCGTGAACCGCACGGGCTTGCCCAGCGACCGGGCGTAGGCGATCTCGGCTCGGGTGCTGTCTCCGATGTAGTCGCCGACTACGAGCACCTCATCAGCGAGCCGGATCTTCGCCCGGTGCAGATCGTCGAGTCGAACCTTCAGCGCCTCGGCCTCGACAGGATCGGACCAAAGTTCGTGCGGCGACTTCATGTCACAGCCCGGTTTGACGACAATCTTTCCGGCTTTGGTCTCCCGCAGATCGGCCTCGTTCATCTCGGTCATGAAGCGGGTGGAGCCGCAGATCACGACGATACGCGGGAGGCTCAACAGCTTCTTCGCGTCGGCGAGCTTCTCCTCGGGGGTGAGCAGTTGCGGGTATGACACTGGTTCCTCCTGGTGGTGTGGTCCAAGGGGTGCCTGCGGAGACGAGAACGAGGGTGTCCAAGTTCGTTTTGTGACGAACGACGTGGACACCCTCGCGACGGCACTCTATGCGACGACTGCACCTGGTCTGCACCCTTCAGGGCCTGCCCATCGCCTTCGCCCTGACCGGGGCCAAGGCCGACGAACGCGAGACCCTCCTTGACCTCCTGGCAGCCGAATGCGAGCTTCTGCGAGAGCGCCCCCGACAGACTCTCATCGGCGACAAGAACTACTTCGGCCGTGGTTTCGAACGCGAACTGTCCGAGCATGGAGTCCAGTTGCTGCGGCCTGCCCGTAAAGGTGAACGGGAACGGCCTGGCGCAGCCCTGTTCAAGCCGCTGCGACAGGTCATCGAATCGATCAACGAGACCTTCAAGGGACAGCTTGACCTCGAACGGCACCGAGGGCGCACACCCGGAGGTGTCATAGCCCGCGTCATGCAACGCATCCTCGCGCTGACCGCCGCGATCGGGCACAACGACGCCACCGGACAAACCGTCCTACGCTCACTGATCGCCTACGATCACTGACCCCTTGGACTAGATCATCTAGGACACCAGGATCGGGATGAGCAGGGCCACGCAGGTGGTCAGGCTGCACAGAGCGGGGGCCGCGCTCAGCGTCTGCTCGTGACGCGCGGCCACCCGGGCGGCGGTCGCCTCGCTGCGGGTCAGGTGCCATGGGCCGACCCGCTCCTCCAGCCGCTGGTACACCGGGCCGAGCACGGCGCCGTAGGCGAGGTGGCTGACGAGGGAGGGGAAGGAAACAGCCAGTGCGGCGGCGCTCCACTGGGGTGCGGCGCCGAGCAGCAGGGGAAGCAGCGTCAGGTTGCCCGGGATCCACCACAGGAAGCCGTAGGAAACGCCCCAGCCGATCACCGAGGCCGCATCGAAGCTGCGACGGCGGAAGAAGACCGCGTAGGTGACGCCGACGACCTGGGAGATCAGCAGGTGGATGACGAGGCCCACGACCGCGGAGTCCGAGCCGACCAGAGACGCGAGGGTCGGTAGGAATCACACGGCGACCATGACGCCGGTGAAGATCACGCCGCCGGCCAGCCCGGCGATGACGCCGTGCCAGATCGAGATCACCCACCCCCGGCCGCCAGGCGTCCCTCCAGGGCATGGCGTACGTCATCGGAGAACACCGCCCGCGACAGACCGCCCAGCCAGCAGATCAGCAGGGCTGCACCGGCCCCGAGCAACACATAGCGGGGCAGATCCGCCACAGCGGCACGCACCGCGGCTGGCGACCACTGAAGCCCGCGGCCGTCAAGCAGCGGCGAGACCGTCACCGCCGCGAGCACCCACCACACGAACCCGAAGGCGGCGCCGCGGATCAGGGCGGGGCCGCTGCCCTCGGGGTTCGCCGAAGATCATCGCGTACGAGGCGCCGACCGTCGCACCGACGATCGGCCCGTTCCATCCGAGGTCGAGTACCGGGGCGACGAGCAGCCCGGCGACCGACGCGCACACCAGCAGGCGAGCACTGCGGCCGTGGACGCTCCGTAGGCCAGGTGGCCGAGCAGGCTGGGTATCAAGTCCTGCGCCGTCGCCACGTCCCAGGCCACAGGCTCGCCCAGCAGGATCGGCAGCAGCGTCAACGGCCCGAGGAACCACCACAGCACGCCGTACGCGAGTCCCCACAACAGCAGCTCGCGCTGGCGCGCCACCAGCACGCCGAAGATGCTCCCGATGATTGCCGCGATCAGCAGGTGGACGGCGAAGCCCACGAAGCGAGTCGGTTCTGACGATCGCCGCGACGGTGGGCAGGAACCCGATCTGCACCATCACCGCGCCGAAGACCAGGCCTCCTGCGAGGCCTGCGGGGGCTCCGAATCCAGCGTTGCGCATGACGGTGTTAGGCATGACGGTCATCCTTGGTCGAGAGGGCGATGTCCCTGGGGAAGACCAGGTCGAGGGTCCTGTCGGCGAGCACGCGCAGCCGTTTCTCCACACTGGGCAGCTTGCTCAGATAGACCGAGCGCCACAGGACCCAGGCGAGGAAACCGGAGACCCGTCGGCCGCCGATTTCGCCGGCCGCCGTGCGGTGCCCCAGCGAGACCAGCACGCCGAGCCCGCCGAAGCGGAACGGGACGGGACGGCGTCCGCCGAGGACCGCGGCGATGTTCCTTGCCACCGCCTTGCCTTCGCGGATCGCGTGCTGCGCGGTCGGCGGGTAGACCCCGCCCGTCGGGTCGGGGATCCTCGCGCAGTCGCCCAGCGCCCACAGGCCGGGGGTGCCGGGGACCTGCATGGTGGGCTCCACGGCGAACGGCGGCTGCATGACCTGCTGCACCAACGGGTTCGGCCGGTTGCCCGCCGTCCAGGCCAGGGTGCGGCTGGGGATAGTCTCGCCGGAGTCCAGCGTGATGTCCTCGGCGGTGGCCTTGCTCACGCGCGCCCCGAGACGGAACTCGATGCCACGTCCGCCGAGTTTGCGCTGCGCGTACAGGCCGAGCATCGGCGACAGCTCCGGCAGCAGCCGCTCACCCGCGTGCACGATCACGAATCTGGGCTGCGGCCCGTGCAGCCGCGGATAGAAGTGGACGACGTCATGGACGAGGTCGAACAGTTCGGCCACCAGTTCCGTCCCGGCGATCGGAGGAAGGCGTCTCCCCCGTCGGCGAACCGTTCCCCTGCCCCTTTCATCCTCCTCTCCCGCGCCCCCTCCCGCATGTCGTACGCGTCGCGGCGACGCGCCGCCGGCCGTGGTTCTCCCTACCATGGGTGATGGCGGTGAAGAGCGAAATCCCGGTCTCGGGACCACCCTGCAGGACGGCAGATGAACCCCTCTTCCGCGGGACGACCAGGCGCTGATCCACTGCACCCCGGAGACGATCGGTATCGCCGACGGAGTGAGCGTGGACGCCCACGACCTCGTGGAATCCGCGCTCGACGTCATGCACGCGCACGGGCCCCTCGACGACGACCAAACGCTCCTCGGCCTGCAGAACGGCGGGGACCTCCTGCCCGACTGGGACGACGACTGGGTCGTCCTCGAACGGGAGTGGTTGCGCCAACTGCGCCTGCACGCCCTCGACACGCTCTCAGAGCGGCTGGCGCGGCAGGGCCTGCCCGCCCTCGCCCTGGAGGCGGCGCTGGCGAGCATCCGCATCGAGCCGCTCCGCGAGAGCGCCCACCGGGCCGTGGTCTCCGCGCATCTCGCCGAGGGCAACCTGCACGAGGCCCTCCGGCACTGTCACGCCTTTCGGCACCTGCTGCGCGCGGCGCTCGGTATCGAACCATCCGTGCGGTTCGCGCGGATGATTCCCCAGACAGAACAGTGACGGGACGAAACGATGACGGGAGGGCGCGATGACGGCGGGGGGACGGACCGCTTCCACCCTCTGAGGAGGGTGGGACCCGACCGGAAGGAGACCGGTGGTGAACACGCTTCCGTATGCCCGGAGCAAGAACCGGATCGTCGAACTGATGGAGCAGCCCGCGGAGCGGCGTGACGCCGACTGGATGCGGGACGCGGCGCAGCAGGCGATCCTGCTGGAACTCGCCACGCTCCCCCCGTATCTGTGCGGCATGTGGTCGATCGACACATCGACCGGGGACGGCTCCGTCCTCCGCGCGCTGCGCGAGATCGTCTTCGACGAGATGTCGCACTTCGGTCTGGCGTGCAACCTGCTCACCACGCTCGGCGGGACTCCCGCGCTCGACGACGCGTCGGTGGTGCCGACGTACCCGGGGCCTCTGCCGGGAGGCGTGCGGCCCGAACTCACGGTCTTCCTCAGCGGGCTGACGACGGACGCGGCGGAGATGTACTCCCTCATCGAGCAGCCGGACCAGCCGCTCGCGAAGGTCGCGGCGCCGCACCCGTCGATCGGGGCCTTCTACACCGCGCTCCTGGAGGCGTTCCGTGCGCACCCGGAGCGGATCACCGGTGCCCGGCAGCTGACCCTGCACTTCGGTCACGGCGCGGGGAACCCCGTCGTGTCCCTCGCCACGCTCGCCGCCGTCGAGAAGGCCATCGGCGTGATCAAGGAACAGGGCGAGGGCACGTCCGCGTCGCCCGAGAACCCGCACCCTGGGGCGGCGGGAGAGCTCGCCCACTACTACGCCTTCCGGGAGATCTTCCACAAGCGCAGGCTCAGGAAGAACCCCGGCACCGGGAAGTTCGAGTTCACGGGAGCGGAGATCCCGATGCCGGACACCCTGCCGATGGGGATCGTTCCCGCTGGGGGCTGGCCCCGGACGGGACCTTCCGCACCGGACGCAGGGACGACACAGCTCCTCGACGAGTTCAACCAGGCGTACAGCAAGTTGCTGCGTCTGCTGCAGGATGCCTGGCGGCGGGACGACGCGGGCGAGGCGGAGGGGTTTCTGTTCGAGGCGATCGCACAGATGTCCGTGCTGCAGGACCCCGCACAACAGCTGATGGCGCGCCCGCTCCCCGGCGGCGGCAAGAACTACGGGCCGGAGTTCCTCTACGTGACTCCCTGACGGGTTCGCGCCTCCCGTACGCGCCCCTGCCGCGCAAGTGAAAAGGGCACCGGTTCGGCGCCCCGGGTGGTTTGTGACCGGGGTTAGCGTCGGACACGTTCCGATCCCCCACCCGCCCGGCGACGTGACCTCCCTTGCGCGTCCACGGGCGGAGAAGGCGACGATCCGTTGGACGTCCCTCACCCCCTCGGGCCCGCTGATGGCAGCCGCCCCACTGCCACAACTGGCGGCCGATATCCGCGACGGGCTCGTCCCCCTGCTCCCGGATCTGCAAGGGCTTCCCGAAGCCGAGCGCCGCAAGCGCCTGACGCAGGCGCTTAGGCCCTCCAGCGGCACCACCGATATGGCCTCTGCGTGCCACACGGTCCGGTAACCACCGGACAGGCCATACGGGCCATGCTCCGGCGGCGCGATGCGGCACGCAACCCGCCGCGCTGGCCGTCCATGAGGGGTTCGGTCAGCCATGCTGCAGTACAGGCGCAGGTCCCCCCGGTGATCACAGAGCGTCGCAATTCCGTGATCGCCAAGACCTGTGCCGGCTTTGCTGCCGAGGCCCCCCACCGGGCCTATCTGCGCGACCTCTAAGACCGCGGAGAATCCCAGCTTCAATCGTGAAGCCACAGAGCACGAGCCCGGCGCAGACAGCCCGGGCGGCGGCCCCGCGCCCGGCCAACGATCGACACAGCGCGTAAGACACCGCGGTCAGAGTTTTCATGAGTCAGACCCCGGCCCGGGACAGCGCCCACCCATGCTCCCAGCACAGCAGCCGTAGCGCGGGGGCGCACGGAAGCGAATAGGGAACTCGCAGCGCTGGAGCCGTCTTTGTGTACAGGACGGGACACCCGCGCTCGCGCACGGGACACGGCCTCAGCCGTGTCCCGGTCTCCTATCTCTGACAGTGAGGATGTGACGCGGTGACGCCGCTGGCGGGTCTGACCCGAGCTCTGACTGACGTCTCGACTGTCCTGTGTGGCGCTGGGTGAGCCGTAACCATGCACCCGCGAACAGGCCCAACCCCGAGCGCTCCCGCACACCAGCCGTGGGCGGCACACACAATGGAGGGGACAGTGGATGGCTGTCATCCCTGAGCACGCACACGCCCCTGCCTCGGACCCGGCACCGAGCGACCACCTCGCCCGGCTCCACCAAATCGAGGGCCAGGTACGCGGGGTGACCCGCATGGTCAAGCTAGACGAACTCACCCTCGCCCTGCGCCGCTCGCCGCGTAGGTGACTGCCCCGCGCACCAGGTCTCACCGTTCACGTGGGGAAGCAGCCGAGCGGCTGTCGTTGACCGGTCGGTCAGCGGTTTCCGGCCCGCAGGTGACTTCGTCGCGAGGCACGTAGTGGGTCTTGAACGTCTCTCGCTTGACTTCCTTGCCGTCAGACCGGAAGACCCGGTCGACATTGACGTCGAAGCCTTCGAGCGGCGTCTGCGGCAAACAGTTCTTCGCGGCCCCGGGGCGGCTTCCCGGCTGTTTCACGTTGGTGCGAGGGCCCGTGACCGCTTCGACGGAGTCGTATCTCTTGGTGCCGAGGAAGCTGACCGTGACGGAGGTGTCCGTAGCGCTGGCCTGGATGTAGATGGCGTTGCCCGAGTCGTTGTTGAACTTCAGGTCGAGACTGCCCCAGACGACCGTTGCCTCCCGGCCTTCCGGGTAGCGCTCGATGTAGAACGAGTGCGCCCCGTGCTCCAGCGGTTTGACGCCTGCGAAGAAGAGGGCGTTGAAGACGGTGGTGGCGACGGTGGAGACGCCGCCCCCGGGCGCCTTGGTGTACTGGTCGTTCTGGATGATGATGCCGTCCACGAAGCCGTTGGCCTTGGTCCGCTCACCGACGGTGCGGTTCAGGCTCCAGGTCTTGCCGGGAAGCACGACCGACCCGTTGATCAGTTCCGCGGCGCGGCCGATGTTCGTTGTGCGGTACGGGGCGCGCTCGAAGTTGACCGTGAAGGTGGACATCTTCTCCTTGATGCCCAGTCGTTCGACGGCGTCACGGGTGAGCTTGGGCCGTGTCTCCTTGGCGGCCAGCGCTGCGGTACGGGCCGCCCCGGTCCTGGTCAGCAGGGGCAGCACGGCTTGCTCAAGCCCCTTGGCGGTGACCTCCCGGCCGGTTTTGGCGTCCGAGGCCACCACCCGGTCGCCGTCCAGGCGCAGTTTCGCGTCGGCCACCTTGCCGGTGACTGGTGCCAGGGGGCGGGCCACCGCCGGATCCTGCAGGAGCGCCTTGCCGTCGAGTTCGGGGATGAGCCGGTTGGTCTCGTCTGGTTTCATCGTGAGGTGTTTGCCGACCGTCACGGGGCTGATGGGTATCTGCCGTCCGGCTACGGTCACCGTGACCGGGGCCGACATCGCGGGCCTGGCGAACTGCGTCATGGCGCGGTTCACTTCTGCCGCGTCGACGGCGGGTTCGCGCTGCCGGACCGGCAGCGCGACCGGTCCCGCCTGCCGGCTGAGGACTGCCGAGCTCAGCGCTTCGGCCGCGCCGCGCACATCGAGGGACTGCCCGTTGCGGTGCTCTACGGGCACCGGCTTGCCCTGCTCGAAGGTGATCGCGCCGTTCCGGGGCGTGCTGTCGTACTGCGTGGCCGTCTTGGTCAGCACCGCGAGGGTCTTCGCCTCGTCAGCGCGGATCACCGGTTCGATGTCGCGGTCACCGCTGGTGAGCAGGCGGCCGATCACGGTCAGCGGGTCGGCGCCCGCCCGCGCGGCACGGGCGACGGTCTGCGCACTGTCCAGGGAGAAGCCGGCCGCACGCGCGTCGATGGTGGCGGTAGATCCGCCGATGCGCACCTTCACCCGCTCCGGCCACGTCCTGCCTATCTGCTGGTCCAGCCTCTCCTGGGCCTGTGAGCGGCTCAGCCCCCCGATGTCCACCCCACGCACCCGCGTCCCCGCCGGCACATCATCACCGGAAGCCAGCAGACCCGTCACGTAAAGAGCGCCGAAGCCGGTGGCTGCGGCCCCTGCCAGGAGCGCGATCCGGTGGATGCGGCGACGGGCGGGCCTCGTGCCGTCGGCGGGCAGGCCAGGGCGGGGTGGCAGATGCACTGAATCTCCTTGTAAGTGGCCGCCTCGTCACACAGAGGCACTTCATGCCACAAATCGGGCTTAGCGACCGTAGTGAGGGGGCATATAAAGGCTCGATAAGATCCACACCCGCGCGATGCCGGGCACCGCTGCGGCGGAGGCCGCGACGGCGCCGACGACGAGCGCAAGCCCCGGCGAGGCCGCCGCCACACACGGAGACGCTCGCCATCTCGCAAAGAAGCTCATGACCGGTCTGGGTACGGACTCGGACGCCGACTGACGCACAGAGTTGGCATCCGCAAGCTCCTCGGGAGCGATCCGATGGCCCGGCGCCTCAAATCGCGAGACGCATTCTTTGTGATCTGCGTCACGCACTGCTGGGACGCCTACAACGATGCACCTGCGAACACCCCCTGGCATTGCAGCGGCCGAGGCAGGCACGACGAGGGTGCTGGTAGATCAGCTGGGCCCGCTCGCTGGAGTGGCCGACGCGGACAATGAGGTCCTTCAGCTTGGCGCCCGTGTCGGCGGCAAGGGTGTTGCCGGTGCCCCGCAGGTCGTAGAAGCGGAAGTCGTCGGGCAGGCCGACCTTCTTCCGTGCCTTGCGGTACTTGCGTCCGAAGGTGGACCGGCGGAAGGGCGCGCCGCGCTTTCCGATGAAGACCAGGCCCTCCGGGCCCGGCTCGGCGAACCAGTCCGCGCACTGGCCGAGGTCAAAGCGGACCGGCTCGGCTGACCGCTCCTCGTCAAGCCCTTGTGGGGCTGCAGCTGCGACGGCATCCGATTCATCTCTGAGTCGTGGACGACATGCGTGAATGTACTAAACGCAACTCCGTGCCTCATTTCTGCCCGACGCGGCGAGAAGCCCGTAGTCAACCCCTCGGCAATTCTGGTCACAGCCGTTGGACGCACTGCACCCGATGGATCACTTGCGGTGGCGCACATCACGACCACAGAGCCCGAGCGCGTAAATCGACTCCACCCAGAAGCAAATTCCCTGATGGGAGCCCACCGGGCACCCAGACATAGGAATTCACCTACTTCTCCCCGGCTTATGCCGAACGTCCGCTCCAGGGAGCCCGGAGGATCCCTACGTGGCTCGACACGCAGATCTCAGCGTGTTTAGAGTGCGCCGCGCAGACGCTCTTAACCCGTCGTCTAAGAGAGAATCGAGATACTTCGGGAGTTTCTCCAATGGGGAGTCGCGGTTTCAAGCCGAAGCGCAGCGGCGCGAAGGTCGCCGTCATCGCCGGGGCGATCGCCGCGACGGTGGGGGCCGCCGGGTACGGCGCGTACAGCCTCATGAGCACGAGCGACAGCGCCTCAGGCGAGAACCAACCCGCACCGAAGACCGGCCCGCCCAGCGCGGTCGAGGTCCGCGCCACCGCGCGGGACTTCCTCGACGCCTGGGCGGCGGGCGCCCCGGACCGCGCCGCCGACAAGACCTGAACGTTCCCACACCTGCGGAAATGGCTACGTGGCAAGCGCATTGGCGTCCATGTCGCGCGCAAAGGCATCGAATCCAGCGAACGTGCAAACGCCTCATCCGACTCACCACACAGGACACCGTCCAAGAGTCGGGTAGGTGTTGGGGCCGCGAACGACCGGTCAGGCTGCCGAGGGCGTGGCTTCCTGGCCAAGGTCACTGCTTGCGACTGGTTGTTCAGACGAGCGCCGAGGTAGGAGCGGGCAGGTAGGGGGTGATGTTGCGCCAGGCGCGCTCGATGTATTCCTCTTTCTCGCCGACCGGGGCGACATAGTGCAGCGCGCCTTCGGCGGCGTCGTCGCCCTCGAGGCGAGCGATGATCCAGGCAGCGAGGTAGTGCGAGGCCAGGCAGCCGCCGGCGGTGGCGAGGTTGTCCTTGGCGTAGAAGGGCTGGTTGAGTACCTCGACGCCGGCGGCGATGACCCAGGGCCTGGTGGTCAGGTCGGTGCAGGCCGGGATGTCGTTGAGCAGGCCGAGCTTGGCCAGGACGAGCGCGCCGGAGCACTGTGCCGCGATGAGTTGGCGCGACGGGTCCAGGCGGCGCAGGATGTTCATGATCGCTGGGTCTTCGACGACCTCGCGGGTGGCGATGCCACTGCCGACGATGACGGCGTCAGCGGCGCACGCCTCCTCGAGGGTGGACATCTGCTCGATGATCACCCCGTTCATCGACGTCACCTTGGGGCTGGGGGTGGCGATGGTGACGCGCCAGTCGTCGGACTTGATCCGGTTGAGAACACCGAGTGCGATCAGGGAGTCGAGCTCGTTGTAGCCCTCGAAGGTGAGGATGGCGATGTGCACAGCGACTGTCCTTCCGGGTGGGTCGGTGGGTGGATCTTGACGGTAAGGACCCACGAACAGGACAGTCAAAGAATTGTCATGCATACAATCCGCTCCATGGCAGCTCCGCGGTACAAAATGCTGGTCGACGCGCTCGCATCCGACATCCGGACCGGACGGCTCGCCGCGGGTGCACGACTGCCGACACACCGCGGGCTCGCCGCCCATGAGGGCATCGCCGTGGTAACCGCGACCCGGGTGTACGCCGGGCTGGAAGCGATGGGACTGGTGAGCCGGGAACAGGGCCGCGGCACGTTCGTGCGTGACATCGCGGTTCCCGCCGGTCACGGCATCGATCAGCAGGTCGTCGCTACGGATGCAGTCGACCTCAACTTCAACTATCCGTCGCTGCCTGGGCAAGCCGATCTCCTTCGGCAGGCTCTGCGAGAGGTGGCCACCTCTGGTGATATCGACTCGCTGTTGCGCTACCAACCGCATCGAGGGCGTCCCCAGGACAGAGCCTCGATCGCGCGGCACCTGAGGCGTCGAGGAATCACCACTGACGCGGATCAGATCCTCATCGTCAACGGTGCGCAGCACGGCCTGGCCATCACCGTCATGGCCGCGCTCAACGCCGGCGACGTCGTCGCGGTCGACGCACTCACCTACCCGGGTTTCAAGGTGCTCGCGCATGCCTTTCATCTCGACCTGGAGCCCATACCCGCAACGGCCAACGGGCCGAATCTTGAGGTCCTCGAGAAGCTGTGCGCGACCCGGCCTGTGCGCGCGATCTACACCATGCCCACCTTGCACAACCCTCTGGGCTGGGTCATGCCGGCAACTGACCGAACCCGCCTCATCGAGATCGCTCGACAGCACGGTCCTGTCATCATCGAAGACGCCTCCTACGCCTACTTGGTGGAGGACCCTCCACCGCCTCTGGCTGCAACCGCGCCGGACATCACCGTCTACGTCTCGGGGCTGTCCAAGAGCGTCGCTACCGGCCTCCGGGTCGGCTTCGTCGTCGCACCGCCATCTGTGGTGCCGTCGCTCGAACGCGCGATTCGGGCGACCACCTGGAACACCCCGGCCCTCACCACCGCGATCGCCTGCCGCTGGCTCGAGGACGGCACGGTGGACCACTTGGAAGCGCAGAAACGAGACGACGCCAAGGCCCGCCAAGCACTCGCCGGACAAGAGCTGGCGGGCCTGCCGTTGATCAGCCACCCCTCGTCCTACTTCACATGGCTGCCACTGCCCGACGACGCACGCGCCGATCGCCTGACCGCCACCCTCGCGCGTCAGCACATCTCGGTATCCACGGCCGAGCCGTTCACCACCTCGATGCACACACCCCAGGCGATCCGCCTCGCTCTGGGCTCGACCGATCTGGACAGTCTCCAGTCGACGCTGCGTACCGTGCGGCGAGTCGCTGTCGAGGACGCCTACGCTTGAGTTCCCCTTCGATCAGCTGGTTCCTGCCCGCACCGGCGTCCGTGTACGAAGGGTCGTCGGCACTGGAGGCTTGGGGAAACCCGGTCGGCCTGCGACCCGAGACTTCGATGCCCGGTGGCCGTGACGGGGTGTTGTACACCTACTCCTTCGACGCTGCCGCCCGCCTTGCTGACGCAACGGGCGACAACGCCGCCGTCCGCGCATACCTGGGACTCCCAAAGCCAGACCGTGACCTATGAGGTGCGCCGCTGGCTCCAGGCAGTGCTCACGACGGATGATCAAGTTGGGAAAGCGTGGGGACCATCCTGGTCCAGTGCGTGCGCGGTTGGCCGCTCCAAGGTGGACCATGGAAGCCAAAGCACTCCATAGGTACGGGGCAGGCCACGGGCTGGCGCGAGCGGAGGCCCTTGTGGTCCGGCACATGGAAGGAGTGCCCGTGTGAGCGCAGCCGATGGGCGGCCGGCTGAATCCGGCCGGCCCGAGGGACGGTCGTCGCAGCCGAGTGGGCTGATGGATCTGCTCGGTGTTGCCGCGGTGCTGCTGGATGCCGAGGGGCGGATCGACTTGTGGAGCCCGGAGGCCGAGGAACTGTTCGGCTATACCGCTGAGGAGGCGCTCGGGCAGTACGCTGCGCCGCTGCTCGTCCACGAACAGCACTGGGATCTGATGATCAAGCTGTTCGCCGAGGTCATGGACACCGGGGAGCGGTGGGCCGGGGCATTCCCCATCCGGCACAAGGACGGCAGCACTCGCTTGGTGGAGTTCCGCAACATGCGGCTCCTGGACGGCCTCGGCGACTTCTACGCCCTCGGCCTGGCCACCGACAGGTCAACGCTTCGGGAGGTCGAACGGGACCTCGCCCTGTCCACTCGGCTGATTTCCCAGTCCCCCATAGGGCTGGCGATCCTCGATACCGCTCTGCGGTACGTGGCCGTCAACCCCGCTCTGGAGCGGATGCACGGCATTCCCGCGGAAGACCATCTGGGCCGGCACTACCGCGAGATCATGACCTCGACGAAGTTCGAGGGACCGGAGGCCGGGATGCGGCAGGTCCTGGAGACCGGGGCTCCCCTGGTCGACGAGTACACCATCGTCGGCCACACCCCCGCCGACCCACACCTGCACGCCTGGTCTATCTCGCTGTACCGGCTGGACGATCCCCAGGGCCGGGTGCTCGGGGTGGCGGACGTGGTGGTGGATGTCACCGACCGTTATCAGGCGGCCACGGAGGCCGCCGAGGCCCGTCGGCGTCTGGCGCTGATCGCCGACGGCTCCGCCCATATCGGCACCACCCTGGAGGTGGGGCAGACCGCCCGCGAGCTGGCCGGCGTCACCGTTCCCGAGATCGCCGACATGGCCACGGTCGACGTCCTCGACTCCGTCCTCGACGAGCACCGCCCGCCCCCGGGCGACGGCGCCGCACTCTTCCGCGCCCTCGCGGTGCACGCCGCCTATGTCACCGAAGCCGTCCAGGCCGCCGACCCGCCCGGCCAGATCGCTTCCTACGACGCCGACCGCCTGCCCACCGAATGCGTACGCACCGGCCGGCCGATCCTGATCTCCCACATAGATGGCACCACCCTGGCCCGCATCGCCCGCGACGACCGCGCCGCCACGGTGCTGACCCGCGCCGGCGTGCACTCCTACATGCTGCTCCCGCTCACCGCCCGCGGCCAGATCCTCGGCTTCCTGGGCCTGAGCCGCGCCCGCAACCCACAGCCCTTCACCGAGGACGACCTCGCCCTCGCCGGCGAACTGGCCTCCCGCGCCGCCGTGTGCATCGACAACGCCCGCTCACACCAGACGGTGCGCAACGCCTCCGAGACCCTTCAGCGCAGCCTGCTCCCCGACCACCCACCCCACCTCCCCGGCCTGGAGGTCGCCTCCCGCTACCGGCCCGCACAAGCCGCCTACGAAGTCGGCGGCGACTGGTACGACGTCCTCCCGCTCGACGGCGACAAGACCGCACTGGTCGTGGGCGACGTCATGGGCAGCGGCATCGACGCCGCCGTCACCATGGGCCGCCTGCGCACCGGCACCAGCGATTTCGCCGACCTCGACCTCGACCCCGCCCAAGTCCTCCAACACCTCGACAAGATCACCTCAGGACTTGAGCAGTACATAGCCACCTGCGTCTATGCCGTCTACGATCCTCGCCGCGCGGAGTGCCACATCTCCACCGCCGGCCATCTGCCCCCCGTCCTGGTGCGCAGCGGCCAACACCCGGAGCTGCTCGACCTGCCGACCGGTACCCCTCTCGGGGTCGGCGGCGTCCCCTTCGTGACGACGACCTTCCCCGTCGGCTCTGGTGATCGGCTGGTCCTGTACACCGACGGACTCGTCGAGGTCCGCCATCACCCCATCGACGAACGCCTCAACACCCTCCTGCACCTGCTCGACGCACCCGACCGCACCCTGGAGGAAACCTGCGACCGACTCCTTCACGAACTCCGGCTTCCCGCCGACCCGGATGACGTCGCCGTGCTCATCGCACGCATGCAGCCCTTCGCGGAGGCTGACGCTCTCACGGGGGAATAGCACACCCACCTGCTTCAGGACGGCTTCCTATTGATGTCGGATCACGGTTGCACGGCCCGGATTCGCAGGAAAGCTCCGATGGAAGATTGAGTTGACGGGCGACCGGGCCCCTGTCTTGCCGGACTGGCTTGACCGTCCCCTGCATAAAGGCCCGAAAGACAACGAGAACCGGTGTTACTCACGCTCGGAGTATTTCCGCGCAGCTCCGTCGGCGAACGGCACGCGTTCGACGGGACTGCTCACATCAAGTTGTGACCTCGAACTCGCGCACCCGCCGCTACATCATCTGGCGGAACACGCCCGCCCGCGACGAACCACGACGCGAGGTGGTCAACAGGGCGAGCGTTGCCTGATGCGGCACCTGACGGCTGTCCCGTAACTAGGTGCTGAGTGCTTCCTCCGTTTGTCTGGGGCCGCCGGCTGGCACCCGCGTGCCTGCGGCTCGTGAGGCACTGAAGCGGGGACCGTAGCGGCATGAAGGATCGGCAGTTTGACGTGTGGACGGTCGGGGCCGCATACGAGCGGTACATGGGTCGGTGGAGCCGGCTTGTCGCGGAGGAGTTCACGGCGTGGCTCAACTGCGCGGACGGTCTGCGGAGTTCGTGGGCTTAGCCCGAACCACGACTCCCGTCTCGACGCACTTTCATCGTGGCAGACGCGATGTCGCTGCCAGTACGTGCTGAAGCGTGTGACGTGGCCATCAGTGGTCTGGCCCTGAATTTCTTTTCCGCGCCCACTGCTGCGGTGGCCGAAATGACCCGATCGGTCCGGCCGGGCGGCCTGATCGCAGCGTATGTATGGGACTACGCCGACGGCATGGGCTTTGTTCGTCGATTCTGGGACGCTGCCATCGAGGTGGATCCGTCCGCCGCCACACTGGACGAGGGCCACCGGTTCCCTGTGTGCCGGCCGGAGCCGTTGCGCGCGGTGTGGGCTGACGTAGGACTCGTTGACGTGTCGACCACCTCGATTGAGGTGCCCACCGTCTTCGCCGACTTCGCCGATCTGTGGGAGCCCTTCCTGGCTGGGCAGGGCCCTGCACCGAGCTATGTAGCCGCTGTCGCCCTGGCCGACCGAGACCGAGTGCGTGACGCACTCAGCGCGGCTGTCCCCAGGAGGCTAGACGGCTCCATCTCGCTCACTGCCCGGGCCTGGGCGGTGAGCGGCCGGAGGGCGGCCCTCGCCGAGGCGAGGCGAGGCGAGGAGGCGCCTAGCGGAACGTCTTCCACCGCCTCGCCCGCTGCTACGAGCGCCGGACCACTACCGTCCATGCGTTCTTCGACGTCGCCGACACCATGCTCAAGGTGCGTAGCCTGATCCGTCGGTCATGGACGACCCACCCCTGGAACGAATACCCGATCCGCCGGCCATGAGCACGTGCCTACCTGCATCCGCTGCCTCACCGGCAAGGTCACCTGCCGAGGATCGCCCTCAGCGCGGTCACGTAGTCGGGGCCGGTGTTGAGCGGTGCGTATGTGGGCGGATCTGCCGGACCGGTGAGAGTGTCCAGTGGCCTGACTACGACGCCATAGTCAGGCCGGTGCTTGTACTGGATCGACATCCGGTCACGGCGGACCGCGCTAACCCGGTGCGGGGCCGCCCGGTGCAGTCCGTTCGACCATCGCTGCACATAGTCGGCGAGGAAGACGAACAGCGCGCCGGGAACGGTGGGGACCTCCAGCCACTCCCTGTCGGAGTCCCGGACCTCCAGGCCCGGTTCGTCCTGGTCCAGGATGGTCAGCAGGGACAGGTCGATGTGCGGCGACATCGCGTAGCCCACCGTGGAGCCGACGTCGGACGGGTGGCTTGCGCCGTAGTAGTTGAGGCCCAGCCGGTGCAGCGGACTGTCCAGGTAGCCGGTGAAGAAGTTCTCCGCCAGTCCCATATCCAGGGCGCAGGCGGCGAGGATTCCGTCGCCCAGGTGTGTCAAGTGGTGGAAGAGCTCCAGGGACTTCGGAAAGTGTGCGTGATAGAAGTCCACGGACGACGGCAAGGCGAGTTCGTCGGTGGTGTTGCCGATCCGGTACTGCTCGCATGCCTCAGTGCCGCTGTGGGTGCGGCTCCGTTCCCTGCCGAGCCCGCGGTACCCCAGAAACTGGGACTGCTCGGTGGCGTCGTACTTGCGCTTCTCCGCTAGGGGCAGTTGGTAGAACCGCTGCATTTCCACATAGGCGTTCCTGATCAAGTCGGCGGGGATACCGTGGTTATGGACGAAGAAGAACCCCTTGCGCCTGCAGACGTCGCCGATCCCGGCAGCGACTGCCGCCCGGTCTTTCGAGGTCCAGCCGGCCGCGTGCCCCGGCAGCTGTACGTGCGGCATCATGCCGTGCCCTCCCGTGAAATCGCCGATCGGAATGAGCCGAGCCGGCTCCCGGCCCGTTTCGAGGACCGTGAGGCATGTCCAGACCAGGCGCCCGAACCGCCGTGCCATCTTGGGAGACACCCCAGAATCCGCACAATCCGCGGGATCGGCTTTGGGTCAGCTTGTCGACGACCGGAGCGATCGAGGGAGCCTGGTTCGCCCGCTCAGAAGCCCCGCCGGAGCACCCCAGGATCTAATGATCGACGCATCACCGCCGCCCACTCACCACGACGCATCCATGCGCGGCGGCTGAACGCACCGGCCGGGAGCTGCAGAAGGTCAGGCGGCCTGTTGCCGGCCTGCGAACTGAACGGCTGGGCGAAGGTGGCGATTCCCTCGGCTTCCAAAACCAACGTTACGCACCGGACAGGTCGGCCGCTGTCACCGCGGCTGGTGCATAGATGGGGCGGGACATGCAGCGGGGGCCGCCGCGTCCTTTGACCAGTTCGTCACCTGCGATGTCGATGACGTTGATCGCGGTTTCCCGCAGGTCACTCAGCACGGATGGGCACATGTCGTAGCCGATGACGGTCCGGTCGCCGAGACACAGGTAGTTGCACGCCTGCTGGAGCCATGAGGCGTCCTGGGGCACCTCCACCACCGTGATCCCCAGTTCGCGTAGTACACCGAACAAGTCGACGCGGTGCTGCCCGGTGACGGTCAGATGGGTGCAGGAGACCACACTGGGGGTGTGGGCGACCACGACGTCGTCGGCTAAGGGCACCAGCCCGCCATCCAGGTTCATCCGCCAGGGGGCGAGTTCGACGGCGAAGATCTCATCCACCAAACCGGGCAGCAAAGCGTGGCGGAGGCACTCTACGGCCGCGAAGGTGGTACGCCTGGCAAAGCCGATGAGCAGGCATCGGCTGCCGCTGCGGGTGAAGGGAACAACATCACCGCCTTCCAGATAAGCGTGCTCCGGGCCATCCCACTCGATCCGTGTCAGCCCCAACGACTCCAGGGCCGTGGACAGGACGGCAGTCTCCGGGCGGCGCATGGGCTCCGCCATGCGTCCCGGCAGGTACACATCAGGCGCCCAAGGCAGGGTCACTGCCGCATCCCGGGTGAACATCAAGTTCGGGTCGGCACACGCTGCAGCAAAGGCCGGGGTGTCACCGACCAACTCGGCAACGTACCGGCAGGAGACGCCCGCTCCCTCAATAGCCTTGACGAATGCACGAGGCTGGAGGGCCAGACGTGCGGCATCCGGGCGCTCACGGAAGAGGAGCCGCTCGGCCAGCTCGCTGTCCGGCATGGCGTGCAGGACTTGCAGCGCGCCATAAGGGGTCGGATCATGAACGAGGATGACACCCGGGCGCCGGGAGTGCTCGGCGGCTGAAGGCCCAACCATACGTATCCTTCCGTCGGTTGTTCCGCACCTGATTCCTTGCCGCTGCCCCCTCCGACTATCCCCCTTTATCGGGATCCGGCCGAAAAGCCCTACCTCCCCGACGCTGCGCATGTCTGGGCAGACCTGCTGGAGAGACTGCTCTGCGGAATCCGCTGCAGCGCAACGGGTACGAACGAGCAAGAGGCTGCCCGGTGAGTCGAGGGGGACCAGACACGGCCTAAGAGGGTGGCCGCACGACGACACGCGGGTGTGTGGCCATGCCACCAGGGTCAGGACGTTGCGACGCCGAGGAGTAGTCCACGCTCTACCTCAACCACCTGTGCTTGACAGCCATCCGCTCCCCCCAGGGAACCGAAGTGGATGTCCCCGTCGACGACCTGATAGCACACGCCACCAGGGACGAACTCGTCTACCGGCATCACTGGCTTCCCGGTGACATCGTGATCTGGGACAACAGGCGCGTGATGCACCGAGCGACACCGTTCAGCGCGATGGCACCGCGCGTGATGCACCGGATCACCGTGGCCCACAAAGTGTGATGCCGGGCGCTCTGCAGACCTCTGCTCGCCCTGACGGAAGGCTCGCGGCTGCGGGACCAGCGGGTCTCTCGGACGCCACGTCGCTCACTGGATGTGTTTCGCCTCCAAGACCTTGGATAACCACCCACGCACTCGTGCGGAACCACGAGCCGACCCCGCGGCAGCCCATACGACGGAGGAACCTTCCGCAGGTGGGCCCGGATGACGGGCAACGGCGCACCGGGGTGGGAGCCCAGGCGGGGCTTGCCCCGCAGCCGACAGGTGGTCGCCGACCGCATGCCCGTAGAGCCCGCTCAACGCGGTGATGACAGCGGCCAGCAGTAGCACCCAGCGGCGATACCGTACGGCGAACGGCGCAGGAGTCACTGGAATTTCGACCGGCACGCCGGCGCACTCACCCTCGGACACGTGCTCCACTGGGCCGCTGCGCAACGGGGACACTCCACGGCCGGCATACGGCGACGAGGCGTCGTGCGTCACCAGGCGGCGAGGGTCGAGGCCACCTGGGGGCGGCCCCAAGCCTGTGATCGCGCAGGCCGCGCCGAACCGAACGAGGTGGCCTCACAGGAGAACGGCAGCGCCGGTTACAGGGCCGTCGAGCGCTACGACGCGCCCGTCGCCACCGATCCGGGAAGCTCGCAGGTCAAGGGCTATTCCGTTGCTTTCTCCCCACGTGCCACTGGCATCCCATGACGGCGGAGGGGCGCCACCCCATCGACGTGCTATCGACAGCCTGTCGAGGCACTATCGCGGTGCTGAGGCGCACTCACCTCATGGGCTTACAAGATGACCTTGAGCGTTACCCGGGGACGGCGGTCGCGTTGAGGTAGCTGTAGCGATACATGTCGCATCATCCTTTTGTTGCATCAAAGGAGCACTATGCCCTTGTTCTCCCGGCTGACCCCTGCCGTGCTCTCCTTGGCGCTTCTCTCGGGTACGGCTGTAGCGTCGGCCAACGCCACAGCCGTAGCGGGCAACCACCCCGCGGACAGAACCGCCTGGCTGTGCAAGCCTGGTATGGCGGACAACCCCTGCAACCAGGACCTCACCGGCAACCCCCAACGCCCAGGCTCCGACGGCTCGTTCACGATGCGCTATCCGTCGGGTCAGACGGTGACGCTGGACGCCGAGCGGTCTCCGGCGAGCCGTAAGGAAGCCTTCGCCGGCCCCAAAAAGCCGTCGGTCGACTGCTTCTACGCCTACCCGACGGTGGACATGCTGGGCGTGAACGCCTCCCGCGCGTCCGAGGAGCAGCTGATGGCCGTGATGCTCGCCCAGGCGGCACGCTTCTCCGGGACGTGCCGAATGTTCGTCCCTATCTACCGGCAGGCGGCATTCACCGAGATCCTCTCCCTCGACAAGTCCGCCGCCCTCACCCGCGGCCAGGCGGACATCGACAGCGCCTGGCGGGACTACTGGAACCACGACAACATCGCCCCCCACACCCACCGGCACCGCGCAGTGGTGATCCTCGGCCACTCGCAGGGCGCCACCGCCCTGACAGCGATGATGCGCCGCGAGATCGACCCGAAGCCGGCCGTGCGCCGCCACCTCGTCTCGGCGATCCTGCTGGGCGGCGACGTCACCACTGAGTCGTTCCGCAACCTCCCCGCATGCACGCGGACATCCCGCCGTGAGCCCGTGCCGACCGGCTGCGTCGTGGCCTACTCCAGCTACGCCCAACGCCCCGGCCCCAAGGACATGTTCGGCCACACCACGTCGCCCAAGAACCACGTCCTCTGCGTCAACCCCGCCGCACTGCTCAACGGCACGCCCCCCACCCGACGGCAGCCGCTCGACGCCTACATGCCCACCCAGCGCACCCTCAACGGAAACCTCCTGAGCCCCAAGGGCAGCATGGGCACCGTACTGACCGGATTCAAGGTCCCCGACTCCGCCGCCGGATACGTCCACCACCCCAGCGCCCTGCAGGGCGAGTGCCAGCTCCGCAAGAGCGCCCACGGCGCCAGCAGCTGGCTCCAGGTCTCCGGCGACACCTCGGCATTCACCGAGCCGAACGCCAAGAGCCCGCTCAGCGGACTGCACGTGATCGACTTCAACGTCGCGCAGGGCAACCTCACACGGCTGGTCCACGCCCAGTCCACAGCGTGGCTGGCACGCCACCACTAGGCACTGTGCGGCGGGTCGTGTGCGCAGGCCGGCAATCACCTCGTTCCAGCCGGTATCCGGTATGGGGCGGCGTGACCTGTCGGACCAGGCGTGGGTTCGGTTGGGGCCACACCTGCCGAAGGGCGCGGGACCAGGGGGGTGTGGGAAGAGTCATCGCAGGGTGATCACCAGCGTTCTCTTCCGGCAGTAGACCGGTGTCCCGTGACGCGCTCCGCAAGATCCATCTGGTCGGTGTGGGCGACCGAGGTCCGCTCGCGTTCGTCATCACACCGAGCCAGTGGGGCGATGCTCCGCAACTGACCCCGGTCCTCGAACGCATCCGTGCCCCGCGTCCGGCCGCCGGTCATCCCGGCACGCGCCCCAGTCACCTGGGGGCGATAAGGCGTTCTCGCCCCGCGGCAACCGCTGGTGTCTACGGCGTCGATTGATGGGGTTATTTGAATTGGAATTTCCCATGGCCAGCCCGGTGGTTTGGGTGGCTGGGCACGACGGTTGGGAACGGCGGTCCGGGGCGGGCGACCTTCTCGCATAGGCGGCAACGGGTTGCGTGGGGCACTTAGGGTTCGATGACGAGGCGTTCGATGAGGCCGTCGCGGAGTGTGAACTGGTAGCGCAGATCGATGGTCCCGCCGGGGAAGTTGCCCTCGAGGTGGTGGGTGGCGATGTAGCGGGTTGCATCGGTCTGCTGGGCGCCGGTGAGGTGGATGGTGTGGGTGAATTCGGTGGCGGATCGGGTGAGCCACCCCTCAATCGCCTCGGTGCCCTCGTAGGTGTTGCCTTCGTCGATCACCGTGGCTTCGCCGGTGAACGCCGTGATTGCGGTGGCGGTGTCGTGGGCGCGGTGCGCTGTCAGATAGCCGGTGATCACCTCGGGCAGGATGTCCGGTGTGCTGGTTCGGGGCTGGTTGTCGTGCATGACGATCCTTGGGATGGTGGCGAGTTCAGACGGTGGGGGTGGTGCCGCCGTCGATGACGTGTTCGGCGCCGACGATGGCCGAGGCGCGGTCGGAGACGAGGAAGGCGACGAGCTCGGCGACCTCCTCGGGCCGGTTGGGACGGCCCAGCGGGATGCCGCCCAGGGAGTCCATGAGCCGGCCCAGCGCCGCTTCCTGGGTGATGTCTGCGTCGTGGGCGATCCGGGCGACGAGGTTGTCGGCAGCCGAGGTCTGCACGAAGCCGGGCGAGACGGTGTTGACGCGGACGCCGTGCGGGGCGACCTCGTTGGCCAGGCCCTTGCTGTAGGTGGCCAGGGCGGCCTTGGCGGCGGCGTAGGCCAGAGTTCCGTTCCACAGCGGCATGCGACGCTGGATCGAGGTGACGTGCACGACCGCACCCTTACCCTTAGCGATCATGCGCGGGAGGAGTGCGCGGTCCAGGCGGACCGCGGCCAGCAGGTTCGTGTTCAGCTCTCTGGCCCAGTCGTCCTCGCCGAGCGCCGCGAAGCCTCCAGCCGGCGACTCGGACCCGCCGAGGGTGTTGACCAGGATGTCGACGCCTCCCACGCGGGCGTCCACCTCGGCGGCCACGTGGGCTGCGCCCTGGGCGGTGGACAGGTCGGCGGTGATGAACGCCTTCTCCTCGACGTCTTCGGGGCGGCTGCGGGCCGTGACCAGCACGGTCGCGCCGGCCTGGGCGAGACGTCGGGCGATGGCGGCTCCGGTGCCCTTGGTGCCGCCGGTGACCAGAACGCGTCGGCCTTCGAGGGATTCGCTGAGGGATGTGGTCACGGTGTGCTCCGTTCCCGGGTGCGGGCGCAAAGCACCACTCCCGCCATGACTGCTAAAATAGAAGCTACTAACTTCGACTTTAGCAGTAACAGAGGGGATGGTCGCGGTGGCAAGCCGGATCAGGCTGGAGGACCGGGAGTGCCCGCTGTCCACGACGGTGGAACACGTCGGCGAGTGGTGGACGCTGCTGATCCTCCACGACGCCTTCGACGGCTACACACGCTTCGACCAGTTCCAGGAGAGCCTGGGCATCTCCTCCAGCATGCTCACCGCCCGGCTGAAAACGCTCGTCGCGGACGGGCTCCTGGAGCGCCGGCCCTACCAGACCAACCCCGTACGCCACGAGTACGTCCTCACCGAACTGGGGCGCTCCCTGCGACCGGTGATCGTCGCCCTGGCCGCGTGGGGCAACTCCCGCCTCACACCGGCCGAACGCAGCATGATCCTCATCAACGCGCACAGCGGCGAGGAAGTCGAGCCCGTCGTCGTCGACGCCAAGACCGGCCGCCGACTCGACGACAGCGCCACCTACGTCTTCACCGCAGGCCCCGCAGCCAGCGACGCCATGCGCCACCGCTACGCGACACGACCGACCACACCCGCGGAGGCGTAAGGCTGCCCCGGACAAGCATCGAACGGCCTTGAACAGGGCCGGAACGCACAGGTCGTACCTGATCGACCAGGCGCTGAAGCTCGCCGCCCTGAGGCTGGTCCGCCCGCTGTTTCACCAGCAGTGCCGGTCGGCCATGGCAGGCTGCACCGGCGGGCACGCCCGAACAGCTTGGCCGTTCAGGCGTCGAGCGAGGGCTTCGCAGGAGAGAGCTAGCACAATGAACACGACGTCAGCCGCCTGGCATTCCTACGGCAGCCTGCTGGGTTCCAGGTGTCATCGCCGCGTCGGCTCACTGGCCGGGCGGCTGCCATTCGATCATCAGAATCGTGGCGTCGTCGCTGAGTTCGTTGTGCCGATGGCCGAGGATCGCGTGGATGAGCAGGCGGAGCACCTCCGGGGCGTTCTGCCCGGCGGCGGTCGACCGGATGATGTAGTCGGTGAAACGCTCCAGGCCGAATTGCTCACCGCCCTCGTCGCGCGACTCCACTACGCCGTCGGTGTAGAGCAGTATCCGGTCACCGGGTTCCAGGCTGGCTTCGTGTACCTGCCGGGAGCCGCCGGCCGGGCTGGCCGGCAGACCCAGCGGAGGCTCGGAATCCTGCTCCAGGGCTTTGTCGAGCAGGCGCTGGCCGCGGATGAGCAACGGCGCCGGGTGACCGCAGTTGGACCAGTGCAGCACGCCGGTCGGCATGTGCAGCTGAGTGAAGATGCCGGTGCAGAACTGGTCCGGAAGCCACTTCGTCAGCGCCTGGTCGACTGCATCGACGAGTTCGGCCAGGTCCGCGCCCGTGCGACGGGCGTTGCGGCAGCCCGCCATGGCCACGGAGGTGGCAAGGCCGGACGCCAGGTCGTGGCCCATGCCATCGAGGATCGTGGCGTGCAGAAAGTCCTCGGTGAACGAATGGTCGAAGGCGTCGCCGCCCAGCCCGTACGCAGGTTCCAGGACCGCGGTCGACACCACCCGGCCGGTGCCGATCGAGCGCGGGGGCAGAAAAGCCCTCAGCATCTCCGTGTGCAGTTGCATCGGCCGAGTCCGCATGCGCTGCGCGAAGATGTCGCTGTAGGTGCGCTTGGAAGTGACGATCATGGCCAGGAGCGACGCCATCGTCCGGCAGCGCGAGAGTTTGATCCCGTCCAGTGTCTCCATACGGAGTTCCAGGACTCCCAGCCGCTCCGCTCCGTCGACCAGCGGCAGCCATATGGTCAGCCCGCCGGACGCGTCTTCCTCCATCCTCAGAGAGTTTGTCCGGTAGGCCCATCCGGCCAGGGAAGCGTCGACCTCCCGGTCCGGCTCACCCTCGACCAACGGCAGCAGCAGCCTCTGCTGGAGATCGGCCAGGTAGATGACGGCACGGCCCATACCCATGGCCTCGGCATATCGCTCCAGGACCGTCGGCAGTTCCGCAGGTGACGCCTGCTGGGCGCTCCTGACCAACTCCTCCAGCAGCCGTTCACCCTCTCCGGCCGACACACTCGCGCCTGCCATACGATCACCCCTGCCGCGCCGAGTCACCACCGTCGAAACGCCCGCACCTTGAGGTAACCCACACCTTGAGGTGGTCGGCCTGCTGCCTGATCACCTGGGTGGGGCGGCCGAGCCTGCGACGACGCGGGCCGCGCCGGGGACGTAGCACATGCAGGCGCACGGCCTGCGCCGTGGTGCCGTCCGGTCCTCCACCAGTCTGCTCCAGCCGGCGCCCGATCGCGCCCCGAGCACGGGCGCGTACGCACGTACGACGTCACCACCCGGCTCCGCAACGGCGGCAGCACGCTCGGCGTGCTGCCCGGAGGTGATCCCCCGGCGGCGTTCACCACCTCGCCGTCCCTGCCTTTCGATGTCCCGCGCGTCGGCGGGGACCGGCAGCACGTGATCGTTCTCCCTGGCGGCGCGCCGTGCCTCGTGGCCGGCGACGTCATGGGCCACGACATCGGTGCCGCACTCGCCGTGCACCAGCTCAGCAGCATGCTGCGCGCTGTCGCCCCACTCGGGGTCAGTCGGGTGGGGGCGGGCCCGTGGTGCGCTCTGTGAGGGTGTCGAGTTGGGCGGCGAGGTCGGGGTGGGTGGTGGTCAGGTGGGGACGGGTGGCGTTGAGAGGGGCGATGAGGTCGGCGGGGTCGTCGTGGGCGAGGGCCGCGTGGAGTTGGCTGAGCGAGTGGCGGGCGGCGGTGGGGAGGTCGGTGAGGGCGGTGATCTGGCCGGCGACGCGGCGCAGGTCGGCGGCGTTGCGGCGGGCCCATTCGGCTTGGGTGCGGTCGGCGGCGCGGCGTTCGCGGGTGGCCTGGACGCGTTGTTCGCCGGTGGTTCCGGCGGGGCCGGGCCGGTTGCGCAGGTAGCGGCGTTCGGCGGCCTGCCGGCTGGCGACGCCGAGGGGGTGGGCGAGGTCGGCCCAGCTGGCTCCCGCGTCACGGGCCGTTTCGATCAGCCCGGTCTCCCATGTGGCGAGCTGCTCGCGGACCTGCCGCAGCAGCAGCAGGGAGGCCAGGGCCTGCTCCGGTCCAGGGCCGGCGACAGCCGCGTCGGAGGTCTCTTGCCGGGCGGCGTACAGAGCGTCGTCCATGGCGTGCAGGGCCGCCGCGGCGGCAAGGAACGAAGCCGGGCTGCCGCCGTCGGCGCTGGACGGGGCCGGCTGTTCGGCTGCTGTCACGGGCACCTCCCTCAGCTTGTCATCGTCCGGACGACATTGCGATTGTCATCCAATGGATGACATGTTACAACGGTTTCAGTGAAGCGCATTGGCAGCAACTGCCCGAACCTGCTGGAGGTGTTTTCACGATGTTGATGCGCACTGACCCCTTCCGTGAGCTGGACCGGCTGACTCAGCAGCTGATGGGCCCGGGCACCTGGTCACGGCCGTCCCCGATGCCGATGGACGCCTACCGCGAGGGCGACGAGTACGTGGTGGCCCTCGACCTCCCCGGCGTCAGCGCGGACGCGATCGACATCGACGTCGAACGGAACATGCTGACCGTCAAGGCCGAGCGCCGACCCGTGGCGAAGGCCGACGACGTGCAGATGGAACTGTCGGAGCGGCCGCTGGGTGTCTTCTCCCGCCAGATCGTGCTGGCCGACACGCTGGACACCGAGCACATCAAGGCCGACTACGACGCCGGAGTGCTCACCCTGCGGATCCCGATCGCGGAACGCGCCAAGCCCCGCAAGATCTCCATCGGCGGCGGATCCGGCCGCAAGGAAATCTCCGGCTGAGCCGGGGCGACAAGGGCCCTGACAGCGGCGGAGGACGGGAAACCGGTCTCCCCCTCTCCCGTCCTCCGCGCCCCATCGACCGAGGAAGGGTGGCGGCCGACGTGACTGTGCGATGGGAAGCGTTCCTCGACCAGGTGCAGGAACGCGGTGAGTACGGCAGCCGGCAGGAAGCCGAGCGCGCGGCCCGTGTGGTGCTCGCCCTGCTGGGCGCGCATCTGGTCGGCGAGGTGCGGGCCCAGCTGGCGGCGCGTCTGCCGGAAGGCTTCGCCCTGATCCTCCTCAACCCGCTGCAGAGCGCCGAGCCGCTGCCACCGGAGCGGTTCGTAAGGGCCACGGCGGCCTGGATCGAGGGGGCCACCGAGCAGACCGCGGCATGGGACGTCAGCGCCGTTCTCAGCGCGGTCGCCGACGCGGCCGGCGACGACCTGCTGGGCCAGGTCCTGCTCCAGCTCCCCGTGGGCTACGACCTCCTCTTCGGCCGCCCCCAGCCCGCCTGACCACCCGCACACCCGGTGCCCGCACACCGGCACCACCATCCCGGCGACAGAAAGGCAACCACCGCAGTGATCTCCGACCCGCGTACACCACTGCAACAGCTGCCCGTGATGACGTACGAGCAGATGCTGGAGAAGGTCCGCTACGAAGGCGCCTACCCCACCCGCGAGCGGGCCGAGGAAGCCGTCCGGCTGGTCCTCGCGGGACTGGGACGCCAGCTGACGGGCGACGAACGCGTCGAACTTGCCGCCCGCCTCCCCTTCGAAGCAGCACGCGTCCTCACCGCACAGATCCCCGACACCCAGCCCCTGACCGGCTGGGCCTTCGTCAAGGATCTCGCCGCCCGCACCGGCGCCTCCCTGGCCACCACCCGCTGGGACACCGGAGCCGTATTCTCCGCCGTCGCCGCCCTGGCCGGCCCCGACCTCCCCACCCGCATTCTGCGCCAGCTCCCCTCCGGCTACGCGCTGCTGTTCGGCCGCGCCGAACTCACCCCGCCGCCTGAGCGCGCCGTGTCCATCCGGCGCCAAGCACGTTCGTCACTGTGACGCGTACACGGGTTGCAAAGACCCCACGGGAGTCGTGCCGCGGGCGCCAGGGCTGCAGATACCCGTTCCCCCTTCCTGGCCGTCAATCGAAGCCGGCATGGCCTCTGCCGAGCACAGGCAGGCGGCGGCACCGCTGAAACCGCCCGCTCACCGAATTGACGGCAGCGACCAGCACTCTGGCAACAGGCCCTGAATCAATGGCGGCTTGAGCGTCACGTAGTTCCCCGGCGGAGGCACCTCCGTCGGGGCCGGTGCGCAGGTTGGCGGTATCGATGCACCGGCGATGGTTGATTTGCCCGCGCGGGTCAGTCAGCGAACCTCCAGGTGGCCACGTGCGCAGGGTCGTCAACTCTGCGGTGTGATGCCCAAGGAGCGGATGAGCTGGGCCAGTTCTTCGCGGAAGAGCTTTTGCGGGTGGAGGGCTTGGGTCTGGAGGTGGCCGTAGATCTCCAATGACACCAGGCCGTGCAGGTGGCTCCAGATGCGCAGGGCGAGGGCCACGGCGGCCGGGGGTAGGTCGGGGAAGGCCGGACGGACCTTGTCCAGCAGGCCGGGGTCGAAGTCAGACCACGCGAAGTCGCTGTTGTTGTAACGGAGTTCGGCGTGCGGCCAGGCAGCGGCCGCGAGTGCAGTGATGCCGGTGCAGACGCGGTGGGCGGCTTCCGGGGCGGCGCCGCCCTCGGGGGGCCGGTAGCCGGGGACGGGGTCGCCGTAGATGAGGCGGAAGCCCTCCGGGTTGGCCAGTGCCCAGTTCCTGAAGGCGTGGGCCCATGCTTCGATCCGGGCGGCCGGGTCCTGGACGGGAGCGGTGTTCCAGGCGGCGTCCACGATGTCGGCCAGTGAGGTGTAGACGTTGTTGATCAGCGTGGTGACCAGGTCGTCGCGGGTGGCGAAATAGCCGTAGATGGCGTTGGCTGTCATGCCCATCTCGCGCGCGATGGCCCTCAGCGTGATCGCATCAGGCCCTCCCGAGGCCATCAACTCCAGCGCGACCTTCTTGATCTCGGCGGTCGTCTCGGCCCGCAGCCGCTCACGGCGCCCCTTGATGTTTCCCACGCTTCCCATGACTGCTCACTCTACAGCGTCACCCTACTGGGGGCCGTATGAAAACTTCACGGCGTATAGTCTCTGCGTGTTGTGAAGAGACGGCATGTGAGCAGCTACCAAGGGGAGAGCCATGCGCATTGGAGTCATCGGGGCCACAGGCGGCATCGGCAGTCGCGTCGTCACTGAAGCCCTCGAACGGGGACACCACGTCACGGCCTTCAGCCGCGACGCCACGCAGATCGACGAGGACCGGAAGAACGTCGTGTGGAAGAGCGTCGACGTCCTCGACGCCGACAGCGTCGCCGCTGTCATACCCGACCTCGACGTGCTGATCAGCGGATTCCAGCCCGGCAACGCCGCCAAAGACATCGCCGACACCGTGGCCCGCTCAATCGCCGATCCCACGGCGTACGCCACCGCCGCGCGAGCACTCCTGAAGGCGTTGGAGAGTCACCCACGGACCCGGCTCATCGTCATCGGCGGCGCCGGCAGCCTGGAGATCGAGCCCGGAGTCGTACGCGCCGACTCCGACGAACTCCTACACGAGGCCCTCGACGCGATCGGCTTGCCCAGGGGGTACGCCGCCGCGGTGCGCGGCCACCGGGATGCCCTGAACGTCCTGCGCATCTCCAACCGGCTGTGGACCTACTTCAGCCCCGCGGAGGACATCGCGCCAGGTGAACGCACGGGCCGGTTCAGGATCGGCGGCGACCAGGCTGTCCTCGACGCTGACGGGCGCAGCCGGATCTCCATGGAGGACGCTGCCGTCGCCCTCGTAGACGAGGCGGAGCTGCCACGCTTCGTCCAACGCCGCTTCACCATCGGCTACTGACCGACGCCGTTCGGGCCAACGCCGCCTCCGCCGGCGGCCCTGAGGAAGTGCGCCGCCGCACCGGTGTACCGGTTACCCATCGAGACACGTTCGATATTTCCCATGGGGAAGTCCATGAACTTCCCCATGGGAAATATCGTGACCGTTCACGCCGCGGGAGGCCAACCTCGCCGGTCTTGAGCCGGTTGTGGTGATGGCTCGCCTTGCCGGGCCCCCTTGCGTGGCACTGCTGTCGAGGGCAAGAAGATCGAAGCCTTGGCCAGGGCGGTGACCACTCTGCATGAGGCCGTGCCTTCCGATGTCGTCTGCAAGATCCCACTCAGGCCGGGCGCCAAGGCGATCTCCTCGGCCACCTTGATGAGTGGGCGGTGACGGTTCGGCCTCAAGCCGGCGGACCGGTGAGGCCGGCCATGGACGCCGGGGACGAGCCGTCCGCTGGCCTGCGCCCTCGCGACGTCGGACGGACGACCATCGCGGCGCTGCTGTTCTGCATTGCCTTCGGCCTGTCGGTGGACTCCCAGCGGAGCGTGCACGGCTGCCGCAATCGACCGGCCAGACGATCGCCCGCTGCGCCGCAATGACCGACAGTTCCTCACCCCGCACACGGGCCAGGCGACGGGCCACGTCCGACTCCCGTCCTCTGGCTCGAGGTTTGGTGATCGCGGTCGCCGTGGGGTGATTCCGTCTCAGTCTGGGATGGCGGCGTCGACCAGGGCGGCGGCTACGGTGCGGGCCGCTGTTTCGGCGCTGGGGTCACGGTCCAGCCAGGCGCTGATCCCGGCGCCGTCGTAGAGCAGTACCAGTTGGTGGGCGAGTGACTTCGCGTCCTCGGCGCCTGCCTGCTGGGCGAGGCCGAAGAACAGCTCATGCAGCCAGGTGCGGTAGTCCTGCGCGGCCTGCTCGACGACGCCGCCGGGTGGGGCATCGGCACTCGCGCTGATGAACGCACAGCCACGGAATCCCGGCTCGACGAACGACAGACCCTGCACCTCGAACGCGCCGACCAGGCGCTCCTTCGGGCTGTCGTAACGGGTCTCGAGTTCGTGTGCCATGCGCTCGGCGGTCGCAGCGTGCCGTGCCTGCAGGTAGGCGCGGACCAGGCCGTCCTTGCTGCCGAACGCGCTGTACAGCGTGGCTTTCGCGACTCCGGCGTGCTCGATGACGCGATCGATCCCGACCGACTGGACACCCTCGGCGTAGAAGAGCTCGTTGGCGGCGGCCAGCAGCCGCGCCCGCGCCGCCGCACTGCGTGCCTTCGGTGACAGCACCTTCTCAGACATACCCGCATGATAGCAGACAGGTCTGTCTGTCTTTGATTGATCGCGCGCTCCCATTGACATATCCAGACAGGTCTGTCTAGGTTGGAAGTGTTACCAGACAGACCGGTCTGGATAGCAATTTTGAAAGGTGCATCCCATGTCTGTGGAGCACGAAAACCTCGACCTGCACCCCATTTACGCCCTGGTCACCGGGGCCACGTCTGGCATCGGCCGGGCGGTCGCCAAGCGGCTCGCTGCCGATGGAATGTCCGTCGTCGTGGCCGGCCGCAACGCTCAGCGAGGCGCCGAGACCGTCGACGAGATCACCGCGGCCGGCGGCCATGCCCGGTTCGTCGAGGCGGACCTTGAGGACCCGGCCGGCATCGACCGGCTCGCCGGCGAGGTCGGCGAGATCGACGTCCTGGTCAACAACGCCGGGCAAGCCATCTGGGCACCGACCGAGGAGATGAAGGTCGCCGAGTACGACGCGATGTTCGCCAGCAATGTCCGCGCGCCGTTCTTCCTCGTCGCCGCGTTCGCCCCGGCGATGGCGGCGAAGGGGTCGGGCAGCGTGATCAACATCGGCAGCATGGCCGGCAGCCTCGGCCTGGCCACCGGCGCCGCGTACGGCGCGACCAAGGCCGCGTTGGCGTCACTGACACGGGGCTGGACCGCCGAGTACAGCGGCCGCGGCGTCCGCTTCAACACCGTCGCCCCCGGCCCGGTCTACACCCGGCCCGAGGCCCGCGACCTGTTCGACGCGCTCGCCGAGACCACCGCGATGAAGCGCGCTGCCGAGCCCGCCGAGATCGCCGAGGTCGTCGCCTTCCTCGTCTCGCCGAAGGCCGGCTACGTCACCGGCGCGACCGTCGCCGTCGACGGCGGCCGCACCGCCATCTGAACCTGTCTGCCCTGAGAGGCACACACTCATGAGCGACACCGGTACGGACTCGGCGTCGACGCCGTCGACGCTGAGAAATTCGCACACTTCTAGACCGAGGCACTCGGGCGGGACGTCGCCTCAGGCGCGAGCACCGAATTCGCCACACTCGGCCCGAACGGGCCACTTCAGTAAAGAACCGGCTCCACCTCGACCTCATCAGCCCCACCTTCGAGGCCGAGTCCGAGCGAACGCGTCCGCCACCAGGCCACCCGGCAGCACAGAAGCACAGGAGTTGAAATGAACAAGCCCGTTATTCTGATCACCGGAGCGCTCAGCGGCATCGGCCGCGCCGCCGCCGTCGCCTTCGCCAAGAAGGGCGCAAAGGTGGTCGTTGCCGGTCGACGCGATGAGGCCGGCAAGGCGCTCGCCGAGGAGCTGCGCTCTTTCGGTTCCGAGGCCGAGTTCATCAACGCGGACGTCCGCAAGGAGGATGACCTCCGCGCTCTGGTCGACGAGACCGTCGCACAGTTCGGTCGTCTCGATGTCGCGGTGAACAATGCCGGCACCGAAGGCAAGGTCGGCCCGATCACGGACCAGACCGCGGAAACCTATGCCGCGACGTTCGACACGAATGTTCTCGGCGTGATCCTGAGCATGAAGCACGAAGTGCGCGTCATGCAGGGACAGGGCAGCGGAACCATCATCAACATCTCCTCGACCTACGGGCACGAGGGTGCGGCGGGAGCCTCCCTCTATGCCGGCAGCAAGCATGCCGTCGAAGGCATCACCAAGTCCGTGGCGCTCGAGGTCGCCAAGTCCGGAATCCGCGTGAACGGCGTGGCGCCTGGCCCTACAGACACTGGCATGCTGACCCGTTTTACCGGCATACCGGAGAACAAAGCGGCTCTGGTGGCGGATGTTCCGTTGGGTCGCCTCGGCCTCCCGAAGGAGCTTGCCGACGCGATCGTCTTCCTTGCATCGGACGAAGCCTCATTCATCACCGGGCACATCCTCAACGTCGACGGCGGTCACACCGCCAACTGACCTGTCCAGGCAGGGATGTTCGCGTTCGCCTCGCTTCGGTTGGTTGACCAGACCGTGAGTGAAACAGCTCCGAACAGGTCGATCGGCCCACCTACCCATCACTTCGCGCCGAGGAGGCGTACGGCGATGCTGCGATACACACACGACACGGTTCCGTCCCAGTTCGTAGAAGCCGGCGGGGTCCGGTACGCCTACCGGCGCTTCGGTGAGCCCAACGGCACCCCGCTGGTGTTCTTCCAGCACTTCATGGGCAATCTCGACGACCACGACTCAGCTCTGACCGATGCCTTCGCCCAGGAGCGGGAAGTCATCCTCTTCAACAACGCCGGCGTCGCCTCCAGCGGCGGCCGGACTCCCGACACCATCGAGCAGATGGCGCGGGACGCCGGTACGTTCATCCATGCCGTCGGCCTTACCGTCATCGACATCCTTGCCCACTCCATGGGTGGTCTGGTGGGGCAGCAGGTCGCCCTCGACCGCCCCGAACTGGTGCGCAAACTGATCCTGGTCGGAACCGCGCCCCGCGGCGGCCAGGGCCTGGGAGCCATGCCCCCCGAGACCGAGGCACTCTTCTTCGAGACATACGACCGGCAGGAGGACATGTGGCTGCCCATCCTCTTCTCTCCCTCCAAGGAGAGCCAGGCCGCAGGCCGCTCCTACGTCGAGCGGATCACAGCCCGTCTCGACCGCGACGCGCCCGTCGCCCCGGAGGCCGTACAGGCCCAGGCGGCAGCGATCGGCACCTGGGGCGCGCGCATGGACGACACCTATGGCTACCTGGCCGGCCTCAAGCAGCCCACCCTCGTCGTCAACGGCAACAACGACATCATCGTCCCCACCGTCAATTCCTATCTGCTGCAGCAGCACGCCCCCAACGCCCAGCTCATCCTCTACCCCGACGCCAACCACGGCGCTCATCACCAGTACCCCGAGCTGTTCGTCAAGCACGCCAAACTCTTCCTCGACTCCGAGTAGGAGTCGGCGAGGCGTGGATCAGCCACGTGCGCTTTGCGGCAGGGTGGGTGCCAGTCAATCGACATGGTGAGGGGCGAGGGGATGCAGCGGCTACCTCGTGGAGGACGACATGACTGACCACATGACTACTCCCGAACAGAACAAGGCACTGGTGTTGGAAGCGTTCGACACGCTGTTCAACAAACGTGACTACGTCGCCGCCGAAGATTTCTGGTCCGAGCGCTACATCCAGCACAGCGCGCACATCGCACCAGGACGCGCGGGTCTGTTCGACCTGATCCGCTCGTTGCCGGACACCCTGCGCTACGAGCACCAGCTCGCCCTCGCCGAAGGCGATCACGTCATGCTCTACGGCCGCTTCAGCGGCAATGGCAGCCCCGCCGCCTCGGTGGCGGCCGACGTGGTGCGCATCGAAAACGGCAAGCTCGCCGAACACTGGGACGTCCTACAGGATGAGGCGACCCGCGCCGAGTCCGCCAGCGGCCTGCCGATGTTCGGTGACCACTTCCCGCCCGACCGCTAACCGGCCCCGTCGCATGAGATTTCCGCTCACGACGACGACCGCCCGCGGCTCGTCGCGAGCCGACTCGCCCCGCTCAGGTAGACGACCTCCCCACCCGGCGGACGCCGGCCGGTGCGTGGGGCGCTGGGCGTACGGGTCATGGCCATTCGCCTCCCGACCACATGGCGGTTCCAAGTGGCCGTCACCGGACCGCGCGGACGGTCAGAACTGTGACGCAGCCCGGCTCGTCGGCAGGCCCTTATCGGGACACGCCCCGCCGGCCCGGTGCCGGCACGCACCCTCCCCGGTCAGCGGGGGCGACACAGCTGAGACAAGACACCCCGGCCAGAAATCTCATGAGTCAGACCCCGCCCCGGGACGGCACCCGCCCATTCCCCCAGCAGGACAGCCACGGCGTGGGCACGCTGCCACAGCACGCCCATATCGACTGCGGGAGCAACAGAAAAGGCCACCGAAGCAACCCATTATGAAGAACAAGGCAAGTTGGTCATACGCTTACAGGCGATCTCGATCAACTGGCTGGTACACAAGTTAAGTTTCCGCCCTGACCATCCGATGCCGAACGCTCACTGCCCCCTCACCTCAGGTCCGGTCTTGATACAAAGCCCGGCCCGCGGGCAGTCCGCGACGCCGAGCTGACCGGGCAGATCGCCAAGATCCACGAGAAGTCGCGCGGCACCTACGGATTCCCGCCGCGTCCACGCGGTCCTCAAAGACCAGGGCATCGCCTGCGGCCGCCGACGCATCGCCCGACTGATGCGGAACGCCGGCCTACAGGGCCGCCACCGCAGCCGACGGCACGTGACCACCGTCCCCAACCCGCGGGCCGCCACCCGGCCCGACCTCATCGCCCGGGACTTCACCCCCGACCTGGCCGGTCTCGACACCCACTGGTGCGGCGACATCACCTAGGCAGTTTCGTTTGGATCAGCTGGTCGTTGGTCCGGGTGTGCCGTTAACAGATGCGCAGTGGGCGCGGATCGAGCCGTTGCTTCCGGACCGGACGCCGAAGCGGGGTGGACGCTGGCGTGATCACCAGGAGGTGATCGACGCGATCGCCTTCAAGTTCCAGACCGGAACGCAGTGGGTCCACCTGCCGGAGAAATACGGCAACTGGAGAGGTGTCTACAACCGGTTGCGGATGTGGGCCCTCGACGGCACCTGGGAGCGAGTGTTCACCGCGCTGATGGCTCAGGCCGACGCGGACGAGGACCTGACCTGGGCCGTGTCGGTGGACTCCACGATCGTGCGAGCTCACCAACACGCGGCAGGGGCCCGCAAAAAGGGGCCCCTGCCAAAGAACCGGCCGACCATGCCATCGGCCGGTCCCGCGGCGGGCTGAGCACGAAGATCCACCTGGCAGCCGATGCTCGCTGCCGACCCCTCGCGTTCGTTCTCACCGCTGGACAGGCCGGCGATGCACCCGCTTTCACGGACGTGATGGCCCGCTTGCGCGTTCCCCGCCGCCGCGGAAGGCCGCGGACCAGGCCGGACGTGGTCCTGGCGGACAAGGCGTACTCCTCACGCGCCATCCGCGACCACCTGCGCAATCGCGGCATCCGGACGGTGATCCCGGTTCCGGCCGACCAGCGTGGGCACCGGCTGCGACGTGGCAGCCAGGGCGGCAGGCCGCCGGCTTTCGACCGTGAGACCTACAAAGCAGCGCAACACCGTCGAGCGGTGCATCAACCGCCTCAAGCAGTGGCGAGGAATCGCCACCCGCTACGAGAAGACCGCAACCATCTACCTGGCCGGACTCCACATCGCAGGCATCTTCCTCTGGTCAGCCCGGTGATCCAAACGAAACTGCCTAAGCTGCTGTGCTGCCCGCAAGTCCCGACAGCCACTCGTCTCCGCGCTCGGAGTGCTGGCCGCCGTGGGTGTCGCCCTGCTCCTGCCCGCATGGCTGTGCACGCGACTTATGGTTCCGGCTCAACTTCTGTGGTGACGGCCCGACGCTCGGTGCATCGGGTCGGTGAGCGCGGGGACCCAGCAGGTCAGCGGGTTGCTCCGACGCGGGCATGAGCGCGCATGGCGTCGCTCCACAGAAGTTGAGCCAGAACCCGACTTATGACGTCGTTTCGACGTGAGATTGGGAGTCGCACGCTCGCACGAATAGGTGATGTTCGCGAGAACGGGAGTCAGCTGTCGCAGGCCATTCCCCGGGCGTATCCGTCACTTCCCGGTCCGGTTGGTGAGGGGCTGTTGAGAGGCAGTCCGTGGTGTGAATAGTGCCTGGACGGTTTCGGTGGCCAGGTCTCGCAGCCAGGAGTGGGCGCGGTCGTTGTCGTAGCGCTGGTGCCACAGCAGGTACAGGGGGACGTCGGGCAGCGGGAAAGGCGGCGGCAGTGTGGCCAGGCCGAGTTGTTCCCGGGCCGTGCGGGTGACCGCGTCGGGGAGGGTGACGACCAGGTCGGTGTCGAGGGCGAGTTGCAGTGCGAAGGCAGCGGTGGGCCCGGCGGCGACGACGCGTCGTTCGAGGCCGCGTGTGGTCAGGGCGTCATCGATCGGGTCGCGGAGGCTTCCGCGCCGCGAAACGGTGAGGTGTTCGGCGGCTGCGTAACGCTCAAGGCTCAGCGGGCCTGTTGTGAGCGGGTGGCCCGGTCGGACGGCGACGACCAGCTGGTCCTTGCCGACGAGGCGGTGGCGGATGTCGGGGAGCGTCGGAGTGCTGGAGCTGGATTCGAGGTCGACCTCACCCCGGCGCAGCTCGGCGTCGTCCGTCCCGGGTTCGGCGGACAGGCGCAGCCGGACGCCGGTGGCCTGGCGGTGGACGGCGGTGATCAGGGCAGTGCCGCATGCGGCGGTCAGGGCGTCGTGCCAGCGCACGGTGAACACCCGGTCCAAAGCTGCCAGGTCGAGTTCCTGTTGGGCGGACAGAAGTTGGTGGGCCTGCTGCACCAAGGCGTGGACCTGGGCGCGCATGGCCAGCGCGCGGGTGGTGGGGACCATGCTGCGGCCGGTGCGGACCAGGATCTGGTCACCGGTGGCCTTGCGGATGCGGCCCAGGGAGCGGCTCATCGCCGGTGCGGTGACGTGGAGGCGTGCTGCCGCGCCGGCGACGCTCCCCTCTTCCAGCAGGGCGTCCAGGGCCGTGAGCAGGTTCAGATCCAGTTGCATGACAGTAACTCTACAAGTGACAAGCATGCACTTGTTGTTAATGATCGGGCGGCCTACCTTCGAAGTGCGGGGACGGGACAACCGCCCCGCTTCCACCGATTCCCCAGGGAGCCCACCATGAGCACAGCCATGCCTTTCGACGCCGGTATGACGCTCCTGTCCGACGTGACAGCTGCGGTGAAGGCCGCCGGCGTCACGCTGCGCGACCGCTACACCTCGCACGCCCGGGGCGTGAGTCTGGACGAGGTCGTGGGCGAGATCCACGCCAACGACGACGCGGTGCTGGACGTGCTGCGGGAACCCCTGTTGCGGGCCCGGCGAGGGTCGCAGTGGGCCGAGGACGAGCTGGCCGGCGGCGCGCTCCCGCCCGGGGAGTGGTGGGTCGTCGACCCCGCCGAGGGCAACATCAACCACGTTCACGGCATGGAGGACTGGGCCGTCACCGCCACCCTGGTCAGCGACAACCGGCCGGTGCTCACCGTCGTCCACCTGCCACTGACCGGCGACACCTACACCGCGGCCGCCGGCGGCGGTGCCCGCCTCAACGACCGGCCCCTGAAGGTGTCCGCCAAGACCGATATGGGCGCCGCGCTCATCGGCACCGGCCAGGCCAAGCCCGGCGAGGACAAGCGCACCTTCCGTCGGATCGGTGACTCCGTTACCGCGATGCTCATCAACGGCCTGGTCGTGCGTGTGTCCGTTCCCGCCACGATGCAGCTCATCCACGTCGCCGCCGGACGCATGGACGCGTTCTGGCAGTTCTCCGACGTCCGCTCCGGCCTGGTCGCCGGCGCCCTGCTGGTCTCCGAGGCCGGAGGCACCGTCACCGACCTGGCGGGCGAACCCTGGAACACGGGCAGCCGCGACTTCCTGGCCGCCGCCCCCGGCATCCACGGCGCCGCCCTCAAGGTCCTCTCGCCGATCGCCTGACCGGACGTCTCCGCTCTTCCCCGCCCCGATACCGCAAGGAGCATCACCGCATGACCAGCATCGGCATCCTGGGCGCCGGCCGCGTCGGCACCAACCTCGCCGGCAAGTTCTCCGCAGCCGGACACCACGTCACCCTCGGTGGCCGGAGCCCCGAAGACACCGCCGCCCGATCCGCCGGGCTCGCCCCGCGGATCGCCTTCGCCGACCAGCGCACCACAGCCCGCACCACGGAGGTCGTGATCAACGCGACGCCCGGCGACAGCTCCCTGGACCGCCTCACCGGCCTGCGCACCGAACTCGCCGGCAAGATCCTCATCGACGTCTCCAACGCCACCCGCGACGACGGTGACGGCCTGCCCGGCGACCTGTGCTATCCCGGCAGCAGCCTCGCCGAGAAGCTCCAGGCCGCGCTCCCCGACACTCATGTGGTCAAGACTCTCAACACCATGCTGTTCATGGTCATGACCGCTCCCGAAACCCTGGCCACCCCACCGACCGTCTATCTCTCGGGCGATGACGAACACGCGAAGAGGACCGTCACCGGCTTGCTCGGCGACCTGGGCTGGCAGCCCGAACGGATCGAGGACCTCGGCGACATCACCACAGCCCGGGCCACCGAGGCCATGATCCTGGTCGTGCCCCACATCCTGCGCCGACACGGCTTCAAGCCCTTCGCCGTCTCCCTCGCCCGCTGACCCACCAAGACCGGGCCAGACCAAAACCAGGTAGCGGGCTCGTGCGAGGCGGCTGGGTGCTGGCAGGGACAACGCCCGCTGGGCCGCAAGTGACGCCCGAACTCATCGACATTGATCATGCCTACAACACGCGAGGCGACTTCCGAAGTCGTCGACAAACGACTCCCATTCCCGTGTACAGAGCCATGCCTCATGTGACTCACCCATATTTGGCATGCTGAACAGCTCAGATACTTGACAGCTCGAGATAACACTGGCCCCCAATGCCGAGCACCACGCTTCCCGAGAACGTTGTAGGGTCCGCGTTCGCGTGTCGAAATCCGCGCCTGAGTGTCGTTCTCGATGACGGATCCGACATCCCGCGCGGACTGACAGGCAACACCTGGGACTCATTCGAGTTGCGAACCAGCTCCCGGCCTCGACGTCGAAGATCCGCCATGTCGTGCGGACGAACAGCGATGTCGTATCGCGCGGACTCGCGGAATGGCCCAGCTCACGAGCGAGCCGTTCGACGCCAGGTCGCGGAACCTGCAAACGTGGAAAATACAGCCGGCGGTCCACCAGATCAGCAAATCGACGCAGCTCACGAGCCCTACCAACAGATCACGGCCAGGTGCCTTCCGGGCGGTGTCCAACGGGTCGCGTGACGGGGCGGGAAACACGTCATTGCGGCAGACGTGAGCCGGGGAGATCTGTCGGATCAGGAGCGGGCACGTCTAGAGCCGCATCTGACGCCACCGACACGGCCCCAGGTATTCGTATGGCGGTCCGAGTGCTCATGAATTCTCACAGTCAGCCATGGGTGGGGTGACGTCGAGGGGAAACCGCGTCATGGTCGGCTCCGTGCCTCTTGGTGAGGGGCCGCCCGTCCCCTCACGTTCGACTGTCGGCCCAACCGTTCCCTCCAGATGATCGCCTCATGCGTGCAATACCTCACAGGCTGCCCACGCCTGTTCCGGACCGTCCACGGGCACGCCACAGCACGCCAGATACTTAGATGGGCCAGCTGGAAACACGCCACCACCAAGAGAAAGTGCGGCCTGGACGAATCACGCAGGAAAGGCTCACCGATACGGAGGTCACTTCCGGCCATCCAGACGAAAGAGCCATCACATGCCCGACGACTACGTCGCCCATTTCAATCTGATGGCTCTGGCCACCGATCCGGCCGGTCCGCGCCTCTCCCTGATCTCCGGGCGGCCCACCGGCATCACGTGCAAGGCGGCACCCGCCCCCTGAGGCCAAGCCCTTCCGCGAGGGCGATGTCGTCGCCCATTTCAGCATCCCCGCCGCCGACAACGACAGCGGCCCCGTGGTGATCGATCCTGCTCAAAAGATCAGCATCCGAGCCCGTCCGGCTCCGCGATACATTGCACGCGGCGCCCGGCTGGATGCTCTGGGCCATCGGGCCTGCGGGAACCACGGTGGGCATGGGCGTGCTGGGGATCAATCGCGGCATCGTGCCACAGCCCCTGCACCACCTGATACCCGATATCGAGCGCCGCGACCATGCGTCGCCGGGGCCACCAACCCGGTGATCATTTCCGGTCAGGCCACCAGCGCAGTGGCCGTGCAAGGGCAGCAGGGCCCCAGGCTTATGATCAAGCGCTTCTCGGAAAGGGGCCACAGAGTGCTGGTCAAGCTGATAGGCAGCGCAGTGACGGGGGCGGCCTTGATCGCCACATCCGCCTGCTCCTACGTACTTGGGGCTATTCCCCCAGCCGAGCACGTCAGGGACTCCCAGCTCGTGGGCACCTGGCACTCCCGTGAGTGCAAGGCGACACTGAGGCTGAACTCTGACAAATCGGGCGCCGCTTCGGGCGTCCCGACTGACATGCCTCCTCCCGGGCTCTCCGGCCCGGTCAAGAGATTCAGCGGCGACGGAACCTGGAAAATATTCAGGCACGAAGACGTGCAGTCGCTTGACTTCGAGGGCGATAACGTCGAGATCGTGTTCGATCTCTTCATGGATGGCAAGCGCTTGGTCGTGGTCGCGTTCGTTGGAGATGACCCGGACAACTCCAACAGCTGCCAGTTTGCACGCGACCGTGATCCAGCTCCTGGGGTTAGCGGTGCCGCCTGACGACTGTCCCCGGTGAACGTTTCCGGTCAAAGCACTAGTGCTGACCGAGGCAGCCGCCCAGACCTTGGCCGGATGGACGCAGAGGACCTCTTCCCGGACCGCCGCAACACCCTCAAGCTCGCCCGCGGCGCCCCACTGATCCTGGCCGCCGATGGTCGACTCTCGGGGCCGTGCGGCACCCTTTGGTCCAGACTCACAGCGTCCGCAGTCGAGAGCCGGTGCCAGTTGTGGCACCACAGTACAGCGAACCCCTCGCCCCAACTCGAGTTCATCGCTGGTGGATCCGCCAGCCGTACACGCCGACCGGGATCCCCGCTCCTACGCGGAATATGGTCTCGCCCTCCCGATGCCGTTCTGCGACGGCAGCCCCCAGAACCCGGCCTACAACGGCCAGATGGTGATCTCGGAGAAGCTCCAGCAAACCCGCACGGACGGCTCGACGGTCGGCTTCGGCAAGGACGCCTACAACATCCCGGACGTGCCGCACGCGATGCGACTGTCGGCCTCCGGCACCTTCCTCCACGGCAACTACTGGGGCAATCCGTCGCATCGGTGACGTCGTGGTCGTCGAGAACTCACCCGAGCAGAAGGGAGAGGACCGCAGCCGGAATCTAAGAAAGAGCCTTAGAAGCATTCGCTATGGTTCCTCACCGTTGGCCGGAACACCCCAACCGGCCGGTAAAGAGCCCTCTCGGTCCGCTGTCCGGACCGAGGAAATACCCCTCTCCTGCGCCTCACAAGGCGAACCAGCTTTACGGAAGCGACCACTCTCAAGTGAGCCGACCGGCAACTGTGCAGGCAGTGCACGTAGCAGCACACGGGAAGGTGACCTCTCATACGCCGCCCCCTTCCCTTGGTCCTGGCTGTCATTGCGGCGTCAGGGATACCGGCACTTGTGCCGCGGCTCTCACCGCCTGGTGTGGACCTCGTCTGACGAAGACGACGACCGCAACCTCGAAAGACATGCTGAGCCACCTCGACGACACTCCACCTCCTGGAGGGCCCCATGCCCGTAGCGCACACCAGCTTCGTGCCGTTTGCCACCCCTGTGGAACCGCTGGACAGACTCGGCGAGCGGCTCGGCCTGCGCCGTGGTTCTTTGTGGGTCAAGCGAGATGACCTCACGGGCCTGTCCGGCGGCGGCAACAAAGCACGCAAGCTTGAGTACCTGTGCGCCCGTGTCGCCTCTCAAGGCTGGCGGACGCTCGTGGCCACGGGTGGACCGCAGAGCAATCTGGCACGCTCCGTCGCAGCGGCCGCGGCTCGCCTGGGCCTCGACTGCCACTTGATACTCGCCGGCGAACCGCCCACGCGCCCCAGCGGCAACCTCATCCTGGACGACCTGATGGGGGCCACGGTCGAGTGGACCGGCCGCCCCCTGTCCCTCGATGCTGCCGAACAGGCGGTTCATGCAGCCGCTGCGCGACTCACCGCAGAAGGTAAGCCCGCCTACCCCATACCCTTCGGCGGCAGTTCCCCGCTGGGCTGCCAGGGCTACCTGCATGCTGCCCGAGAACTGCGGGAACAGCTCCCCGGCGTCCAACTTGTTGTCACCGCCACCGGCTCCGGCGGCACTCAGGCCGGCCTCGCTGCCGGCCTGGGCTCTCACGACCATGTCCTGGGAATCCGCGTCACTCCCTTCACGGACCTCGCGGGCCGCGTTCATGACCTGGCCGACGCAACCGCACAGACGGCCGGGACGCCCGCCCCACGGGGCCGCGTACAGCTTGACGACAGCCAACTCGGCGAGGGCTACGGCATTCCCACTGACGCATGCCTGGAGGCCATCAGGTACACCGCTCGTCACACCGGTCTCATCCTTGACCCCACCTACACAGGTAAAGCCATGGCCGGACTCATCGCAGCCGTACACGAGGGACGCATCACTTCGGGAATGACAACGGTCTTCTTGCACACCGGCGGACTTCCTGGCCTTTTCGGCGACTCCCACAGCTCCCACTGGAAGGTGCCAGGGTCCGCCGGGCCGGCACCGGCCTGACGCGGCAACAAGAGCTCCGGCAGAATTCAGTACTCAGTGGGCCTCACCAGTCCCGCCGGCCAGCGGAGACCGGATTCGCGTCACGCGAGCCCTGAATAGCCAACGGCGTTCCGAAGGGGCAAGCCAACGCAGAGCCTTTTGCCATTTATTTGATAATCAAGGGGCACCGGCGTGAGGGATTTTGCTTCTCAACTGGTAACTGCGGCTGAATAAATGCCGCAACTGGTAGATAGGAGATGTTATGCGGAAGATAAGGCGCGCTGCCCGTGTGGTGACGCTGGCGAGCGTCGCGTCGATCGGGCTGGCCGCTGCAGGACCGGCCTTCGCCAAGGGCGGCATCTGGGTCACCGCAGCGCCGCACTCGGTACGCGTCGGGCAAGCCGTCCACGTCAACGCCGGAGGATACTATGGCGATGGCATCGAAATCGAGGCGAACCCCTATCAGCGGGCCTGCATCCAGCAGCGCCTGACCACGAGTGGCCCCTGGCACACCGTGAAGTGCGGCAAGGTGGTGGACGCTCTCAGCTCGGGCGCCGGGGCCAAGGTCGACGCCAACGTCAAGGCGCTGCGACACGGAACCGTTCAATTCCGGGGCGTCCTGTACGGGGCGACAAACCCATATGCCAAGCACCCCACTCCACTGACGACTTCGGAGGTCGCGACCGTGCGCGTACGCTGACGGTACGTCATGTACGTTCCGTGGGCGGCGAGTCCGTCCGCCCACGGGCATCGCCAGGGCAGTCGCACAGCGAAGAGATCCGGAGCGGGCGAGAAGCGGACCAGATGACTGGTGTGAAGCCGGACACGCTATGAGCGGAACGCCGTGGTCCAGACCCCCGCAGCGTCCGGGGGGGGGACGAGACCCGGTGCCAGTTGCGGCACCACACTAGCCTCCGGGATGAAGAATGCCTGCGAGCAACGGAGTTCGGGGGCAGCAGCCAGGCCGTGGGTGACCGTCGTCGCACCCCCCGGCCGGCAAGTACGCCAACGCAGCCCTGCGACGCACGGGACACTGCCAACCAGGCGGCAACACACGCGGGGATGACAGCCGCTGCGTCCGAGGAAGCCGCCAAGCTGCGCTCATGACTAGGGCCTGCCCGACGAGTCGCGTGACGGGCCTGGCGGTGGATCGTTTCGTCCCGTGTGGGGCGAGGTGATCGTACGGACGCAGATTGGGCTCGGCTGGAGCCACACCTTCCGCAGAACGCAGGACGGGCGGGCGGTCGCTTCACCCCGTCCTACGAGGCGAACTTCGGCTGGCGCTTGTTTCTCCCCCGGAGCTGGGATCCCACCTCAACGAAGACGAACGACCCGCGAAACCCCACCGATCCTGCCTGATGACCATGCCCTCCCGCCTGGAACCTCCAGATCCCCGACAGAGCCAAGCGGAGAACTGCTGCGTTCAGGAGTTTCCGAGGGCGTTGCCGGGCGTACGGCCGAGTCGATGGAGGCAGCGGCGGGCGAGGTCGCTGATCGATGTGCTGTTGACGATCTCCAGCATGGGGAGGTCGCAGCCGAGTTGTTGCTGAACGGCATTCATGAGTTCTGCACCCATGAGGGAGTCGAAACCGAGCTGTGTCAGCGACCGGTCGGCCGGCAGACGGTCGGTGGTCGTCTGCAGGATGTTCGCCAGGACGTGGGTGATGACATCGGTGAGCAGGACGACGGCGGCCTCGGGTGTGGCAGTGGCCAGTTGCTGGGCCAGTGTGTCGTCTGTCCGGCGGATGCCGTGGTCCGAGGGCAGGACGCTGGAGAAGCGGGGGGCCGCGGCGGCCGGGCTCAGGCGCTGGGCGCGGCTCCAGTCGATGTCGGCCAGGACGGCCACATCGTCGCCGCGGGCCAGGAGTGTGCCGAGCGGCTGGAGAAGGTCGGCCGGGGGGACCGGGGGCAGACCGATGGTCCGCAGATATCCGTTCATGTCGTTCCGTGCGACGTGGCCGACGTCGGCGATCGCTCCCCAGCCGACGGCCAGTGCCGCTCGTCCCGCGCATCGGCGGGCCCGCGCCATGGCCTCCAGGAACACGTTGGCTGCCACGTAGTTGCTCTGGTGGAGGTTGCCGACCAGCCCGGTGACCGAGGAGTGCAGCAGGAACAGCGTGAGGTCCCGGCCGCGGGTCAGTTCGTCCAGGACTGCTGCTCCCGCCGCCTTGGGCTTGAGAACCTGCTGGAGGCGTTCGTCGGTGAGATCCACCAGGGGCGCGTCGTCGAACACCGCGGCGGCGTGGACGATGCCCCGCAGCGGGTTTTCCCGGGTGTCGACGGCGTCCAGCACCGCGCGCATGGCCGTCATGTCGGAGGCGTCCGCGGTATGGGTGGTGACGTGTACGCCTTCTTGGCGCAGTGCGTCGAGCAGCGCGGGGGCCTCGGGCGTGTCCGCGCCACGCCTGCCGACCAGTGCCAGTCGGCGCGCTCCGTGCCGGGCCAGCCAGTGGGCGGTGGCGGCGCCGAAGCCGCTGAGGCCACCAGTGACGAGATAGGTGGCCTGAGGATCCATGGTGGCCGGTGTGGGGTGGTTCTCCAGGCTCGGTGGAGGGTCGAGGGAAATGACGACCTTGCCGATGTGGCGTGAGTGCTGGAGGGCCTCGAACGCGTCGGTGATCCGGTCGGCGGGATAGACGTGGTGGAGGATGGGCCCGTAGATGCCGTCGTGCACCCGCTTGGCGAACTCGGGCCCTTCCTCGTTCGCGATCTCGGGGTGGTGGGTGAGCAGTTCGTTGATGTCGCCCACTGCCGACAGTGTGAGGTTGTTGAGGAAGGGACGGAGCAGCAGGCGGCTGTTGCCGTACAGGTCGCGTTTGCCCAGCTCGATGAAGCGCCCTCCGCTTCGCAGCGATTCCAACCCCCGGCTGATGGCCTCGCCCGCCAGGGAGTTGAGGACGACGTCGACGCCTTGACCGTCGGTGAGGTCCTTCACTTGGTGGGCGAACTCCAAGGAGCGTGAGTCCAGGACGTGCCGGACTCCGAGCAGGCGCAGCAGATCCCGTTTGGCGGGGGTTCCGGCCGTCGCGATGACGTGGGCGCCCGCGTGCGCCGCGTACTGAAGTGCGGCCAGGCCCACTCCGCCCGCAGCTCCGTGCACCAGGACCGTCTCGCCGGGCGCGAGGCGGGCGAGACGGTGCAGGCTGTGGTGGACGGTGAGATACACGGCGGGCAGCGTCGCGGCCTGGCAGAAGTCCATGCCCTGGGGAATGTGACCGGCCAAGGCGGTCTGGACAGTGGCATGCGAGGCCAGCATGCCGGTGCCGAAGCCGAAGACCCGGTCTCCGGTGGCGAAGCCGGTGACGCGGGGGCCTACGGCGGTGACCACACCGGCGCATTCCATGCCGAGGGCCTGCTCCGTGCCCGGCGTGCCGCCGACTTTCGGCACACTCAGCGGGATCAGTCCGAGGCTCTGCAGGACATCGCGGTAGTTCAGTGCGGCCGCGTGGACGCGGACGAGGATCTCGTCCGGTCCCGGGCGAGGTGCTTCGGCGGATACCCACGCCAGCTGGTAGGCGCGCCCGGGGGCGCGCATCTGCAGGGCGAAGGAGGATCCTTCCGGTGCCGGCTCGGAGGTGGTGAGGGCGGGCAGTGCGTGGATCCGGGGCACGAAGCGGCCGGAGGCAGCGAGGAGGATCTCGTCCTCGGCGGTGGGGTCGGTGAGTTCCGCGGCCAGTCTCGTGGCGTCCGCATCCGGGCGGTCCCCGCGTTCCAACGAGATGCGACGGACGGCCAGTTGAGGGTACTCGGTGGCGAGGCAGCGCCCCACGCCCCATACCGTCGCGGACTCGGTGGCCAGGGGGCGTTCGGGAGCCGGCAGCGCCCCGGTCGGGGGTGTTACCAGCCATAGGGCGACATCGCTTCGTCGTGCGGCGGAGGTGGCCAGGGCGCGCAGCGTCGCGAGGCGGCGCACCGTCTGCTCCATGTCCAGGCGCGGGCGGGACTCGATGCCGGTGTTCTCGGCGAGAAGCAGGACGACGCCGATGTCGCCGGGCCGGTCGTCCAACAGGGCTGACCAGTCGGCGGGGTCGGTGCTGAGAGAGGCACGGCACACCCCTGAGTCGTCTTTCGCGTGGAGGTGCGGGACGAGTGCGTCCGCGAGCGGGTCGTCTGGGTCCTCTGCGGCGATGATCCAGGCGCGCGTCTCCTCGGTGGATGCGGCCGGACCGACCGGCTGGGTAGGACCGGTGCGGTGCGGCCTCTGGGCGAGGAGCAATGAGGAGTCTCCGCCCCGCTCCGTCCGGGAGGTGGCTCCGGTCGGCGCCGGTTGCTCCTGCCCCAGCGCGGTGACGTCGCCGTAGCCGGCTTGCGTCAGGATGCGTGTCCATTCGCCGGCGGGCAGCAGTGGCCCGTTGGGCCGCAGGTCGCTGTCGTGCTGCTGCCAGAAGCCGGGGAGGAGGCCGTACTGGAGGGCCGCGGTGGCCGGGTCGTGGGTCTCCGTGGCGAGGAGGTGACCGCCGTCCGCGAGGAGTCGGCCGATGTGGTCGAGTGAGCGGCGCAGATCGCCGACGACGTGCAGTGCCTGGCCGGCCACCACGATGTCGAAGCCGGCCTCGGGCAGCCCCTGCTCGACGGGGTCCTGGTCGAGGTCCAGCGTCCGATAGGTGACGAAGTCATGCTTCTGGAAACGCCGTTGGGCCCGAGGGAAGAAGCTGTCGGAGATGTCGCTGTAGACGTACTGGGTTCGCTCCGGCGGCAGTGCGGGCAGTAGGAGCGCGGTGGTGCCTCCGCTGCCCGCGCCGACCTCCAGGACGCGCAGGGGACGGTCGGCGGGCCACGTACGGACCAGGGCCGCCAAGGCCGCGCGGGCCGCCCGGGCGCCGAACCAGGACATGCCGCCCCCGGTGTGCAGCTCCTCCAGCAGAGCCCGGTTGGTTTCGGTGAGCAGGACGTCCTCCGGGGCGCGGTGGCCTCGCAGCACCTCGGGCAGCTGCGCTCCACAGGTGCCCAGCAAGGTGAGCTCCACGGCGAGACTCGGACACCGTCGGGTGAGTTCGCGGAATCGCTCGTACGGTGCGGGGGTTCGGACCATCTGCCATCGGCGAGCGTCGCCTCGGCCGTCCGACACGGCGAGTCCGTGGGATCGCGCCGTGTCCAACAGCACACCGAGCAACTTCGCGTACGGGTCCGGCACGCCCCCGTCGATCAGATCCGCCACGGTGAACGGGCCTGCTCCCGCATCGGGCAGCATGCTCGCGATGGCCGCCGCGCCGAAGTGCGCTGCCAGTTCCTTTGCCACGTCGAAGACTTCGCCACGTTCGCTCCGGCGTACGGCCGAGCGCAGCTCATGCACTGCGGGGCCGCATGCGCGCGCGACGTCGAGGGGGCTGGGAAGTGGGCTGGGCCCGAGGTCCTGGTCGGGGCGGCAGGCCGCGCGCATCACTGTGACATGGGGGACCGGACCGGTGGTATGGGGCTTGTCGACCCGCCGCAGTCGGATGCCTTCCAGGGACAGGCACACCAGGCCGTCGGGGTCGAGGACGGTGAGGTCCAGCAGCGACTCCCGTGCGGACCGGGCCCGGAGGCGGGCGTGGAAGTGGCCGGCGGCGGGCAGCGGCTGCCAGGCGCGTACCCGGTCGATGGACGCGGGCAGATGCGGAACACCCTGGACGGCCAACTCGCGGATCAGGACGAGCCCGGTCTGGACGGCTCCGTCCAGGAGAGCGGGGTGTGCCTCGTAGTCGGACAGGTCGGCCTCGGTGGTGTAGCGGGTCAGGGCCTGGTCGCCGCCGGTCAGCAGATCTTCGCTCAGCACCAGGAAGTCCGGCCCGTAGCTGACACCCGCTCGTGAGAGATCGCGGTAGAACTCCTCCGTCGTCCGGCGCTCTTCCAGCCCGGCCGCGATGCGGTCGATGTCGATGCGGTCAGGCCGGGGTTGGAGCAGTCTGCGGGCTCGTCCGCGGGCGTGCTCCTGCCATGCTTCGGTGCCCTCGCCACGGCTGGCGATCCGGACCAGCCCGTCGTCCGTCGACAGCGTTGTCTGGACCTCGACCTGCCGGTCGTCGTCGAAGGGCAGTACCAGGGCGTGGGGGATGGTGAGATCGGTGATCTCCACTGCGGTGTCCCATGCCCGGCGGCCGGCGGCCAGTGCCATCTCCGCGAAGCCGGTGGCGGGCATGAGCACGGCGTCGGCGATCCGGTGGCCTTCCAGCCAGGGAGCGCGGGCCGGGTCGAACGCACCGTGCCAGGTGGGCTCGGCCACGGCCGCGCGTTCGCCGAGCAGGGGGTGGTCGATGGTGCCGTCGCCGCAGCGGCGCACCCATGAGCTGGGGCCGCCGTTCCAGTGGCGCTCGCGCTCCCAGGGATAGGCGGGCAGATCCACCACCCGGCCGGCCTGCGGGAAGAAGACGTCCATGTCGCCCTGAGCACCCGCCGCCAGCAGATGGCCGACCGCGGCGCGGATCGCGATCGGCCCGGGAACGTCCCGGCTCAGGGTGGGCACGACGGTGACCGGGGAGGAGAGCTTCTGGCCGGACGCCGGCCGACGGAGGTATCCGCTGAGCACCGGATGCGGTCCGACGTCGACGAAGACGTCGCAGCCCCGTTCCCTCAGCTGTCCGACGGCGTCCGCGAACAGCACGGGGTGGCGCAGGTTGCGCCACCAGTAGCCGGCGTCCATCTCCCGCCCGGTCAGTACCGTTCCGGTGGTGGCAGAGGCGTAGGGCGTATGCGCCCGCTGAGGTTTCAGCCCGGCCAGCTCCGCCAGCAGGCCGTCCTCCAGGCCGTCCATGGCGTGGCTGTGGAAGGCGTACGCAAGGCCCAGGTCCTGGAAGTAGACGCCGTGCCGCTGAAGGCTTCGGCCCAGGTCGGCAAGGGCGGCCCGGTCTCCGCTGACGGTCACGTCCCGCGCGGTGTTCACCCCGGCGATCTCCAGCCGCCCGGCGTACGGCTCCAGCAGCGACCGGGCCCGTTCCTCGTCCGCGCCGAGTGCCGCCATGCCCCAGTCACCGGCCGTGGTCGCCTGTGCCCGGGAGCGCTCCACCACCACCCTTGCCGCCGCGTCCAGTTCGAGCGCGCCCGCGGCCCATGCGGCAGCCATCTCACCGGAGCTGTGTCCGACCACTCCGGCGGGCCGCACGCCGTGCGCCCTGAGCATCGCGACCACGCCCACCTGAACGGCGAACAGGAGCGGCTGGGCGACATCGGTGGTCTCCGGCCGCCGGGATCCGGCGTCAGCGGTCAGTTCCTCCAGCACCGACCAGCCCAGCAGCGGTCGCAGCGCGTCGTCCACATCGGCCACCGCCGCCCTGAAGACCGGATCCGCCGCCAGCAGGTCCGCCCCCATCCCGGGCCACTGCGATCCGTTGCCGGAGAACGCCAGCGCGACACTCCCCCGCTCGGCGGCGGCCGCCAGCGCCCCCGCGACCTGCTGCTCCCCATCGGCCAGCCGGTGCAGGAGGGTTGCCGCCTCGGCGGGGCTGTCAGCCAGCACGGCCGCCCGGTGCTCGTGGTGACCGCGCCTGCGGCAGGCGGTGTACGCCACGTCGTAGAAGTCCCGTTCCTCGCAGGTGCCCAGCCGCTCAGCCATTCGGCGCGCCGCGGTGAGCGCCGCGCCGGGGGTGCGGGCCGATACGACGACCGGCAGCGGACCCGCACCCGCGGAGCGACCGGCGGGCCGGGCCTGTTCGGGACCCGCGGCGAGGACGGCATGGGCGTTCGCGCCGCCGAATCCGAAGGAGTTCACTCCGGCCACGGCACATCCGCCCGCCGGCCGTTCCAGGGGGCGGATCTCGGTGGCGGGGACGAGTCCCAGCTGATCGAATTCGATCTGCGGATTGAGCGGAAGGGCATGGAGGTTGGCAGGCACCTGCCCATGCCGTAGTACCAACATGGCCTTGAACAGCCCCGCCATGCCGGAGGCCGGTTCCAGGTGGCCCAGCTGGCTCTTGACCGACCCCACGGGGAGCAGGCGACCTGGTGTCCGCCGGGTGCCGAGGGCCTGCCCGACGGCGCGGCACTCCGTGGGGTCCCCCATCGGCGTGCCGGTCCCGTGCATCTCCAGATACGTGACGTCGTCGGCCTCGACGCCCACCGCCTCGTACACCTCGCGCAGCAGTGCCGCCTGGGCCTCCGCGCTGGGTTGCGCCAGCCCTGGGGTGCGCCCGTCGGTGTTGACGGCGCTGCCGAGGATGACTGCGTGCACGCAGTCGCCGTCCGCCAGCGCACGGGACAGCGGTTTCAGGATGGCCAGGCCACCGCCCTCGGCCCGGACATAGCCGTCCGCCGCCGCCGAGAACGTACGGCACCGCCCGGTCGGAGAGAGCATCGACGCCTTCGCGAACCCGACGAACTCGAAAGGACTCAGCAGCACATGGACACCACCGGCCAACGCCATCCCACAGCGCCCCGTGCGCAGCGCCTCGCAGGCGTGGTGCAAGGCGACCAGCGCGGAAGAGCAGGCGGTGTCCACGGCGAGGCTGGGGCCGTGCAGGTCCAGGACGTAGGAGACACGGTTGGCTACGTTCGAGGTGGCACCACCCGACATCGTGTAGGCGTCGGTCGACCGGTCCTCCAGTCCCTGCATCACCCCGAAGGCCGGGCTGGAGACCCCCGCGTACACCGCGGTGTCGGAGCCGGCGAGCGACGCCGCCGCGATGCCCGCGTCGTCCAGCGCCTCCACCGCCATCTCCAGAAAGAGCCGCTGCTGTGGGTCCGTGCGTCCGGCCTCGCGCGGCGACATGCCGAAGTACGCGGCGTCGAAGCCGTGGATGTCGTCGAGGAAGCCACCCGCGACGGTGTACGACTTCCCCGGGCGCCACGGAGTGGGGTCGAGCCAGCGGGCCGGGTCGAACCGGTCCGGCGGCACCTCGCCCACCAGATCCCGCCCCTCGACGAGCGCGGACCACAGCCCGTCCAGCGTGGTGATCCCACCCGGTAGCCGACAGGCGGAACCCACCACGGCAATGGGCACACCGGCATGGGGAGGCTGCGGCGTCATGGACGACTCCATCTCACGCGGAAGCGACATCGGGGAGGTGTCGAAGATGCGACGGATCGACACGACGCATCGACATCAGGACATACAGCGCGGCTGTACCTAGCCTCGGGCTGTAAGCGGGCTCTCCGCACACCCACGCGCCGAGCGAGAGGGCACCGCTCACCAGCGGCGGAATCAACTGCGGGTCCAGCGGGGCGCAGACACCCGTCTGACGCAGCGGAACCCGTGGAGTGACCCGGTATTCCTCGGGCGACAGGTGCCGGGGCGCAACCATCTGCCACACCGCCGATGCGAGTTCGCCGCGGTCCCCCAGCGGCACCCGGCAGTGCGCACCAACCCATTCATGCCCTGTCCGGACGACGTAGCGGGCGACGCCGAGCGTCATCAACGGAACGAGGGTTCCGCCACGATGGTCCGGATGGATACAGGCCCTGCTGATCTCCACCAGATCGCCGCGGAGCCTTCTGTGTCCGCTGAGGTCGAAGTCCGTCTCCGCGCAGCAACGCCCAGCGGCCAAGGCGCCCTTTGGTGACAGCAGCCGACAGCTGGCGACCAGGGCTCCGGTGCCTTCCTCATGGGCGAGCAGATGGTCGCAGTGCCCGTCGAGGCCGTCGATGTCGAGCTCGGCACCCAACTCCTCCACGAACACGAGGTGGCGGAGCCGTTGGGCGGCCAGCACGTCACGTTCGTGCCGCGCCAGCGAAAGGGTGTAAGCGGGATACGTTCCCGCCGCGGGCGGGATGACGGGAACTTCGGGCGAGGACACGAGGGGCCTCCGGTCTCAGGGCACGGCAACGCGCGCCAAGCGCCGTGATCCCGTCCGGAGATATTCCGGACTCCGGCCCTCGGCGCCAGCCTGATCCCATGAAAGCTCCACGCAGAGCAAAAGCGCGCACGGCGCGCGGAGGGAACCACACGCCGTGTCCGGCCAGACGCACACGCTGACCACCGTCGTGATGGTCGAGCGGCCCGACTTGGAGGTCGGCCACCTCGGCATCGCCGGGCGGACCACCTTCCGCGGCGGGCCCCTGGAAGGGCTGGTCCAGGACAAGGTGCTGCTCCAGGCATTGACGCCGCAGAGCGGCGAAAGCGGCGCCATCTTCCGCACGCAGGGTCCGGGCATCGTTCTCGTCAGGCTCGTCATGGAAAGCATCCCCGCTGGGCGAGAGGCTATGGCTGCGGTGTTCAACAGGGACGAAGCCGCAGCGACCGTGCACCTGTCTGTTCCTGGCTCTGGATCGGCGGTCGAGCCGATCCAGGCGGGTGAATCGATCGAGCTCCTCTCCGTATGGCCGTCTTCAGGGGGATCGGGTGAAGCGCGGTGGATCTGGTACCCGCTGGGCCCGCAGGAACCTCCCGTCCGCGTCTGAAGGACCTGGGCCTTGGGCGTGGAACCGTGGCTGGCGCGGAGATTGATCTTGAGGTCGGATTGGTGTCCGCCACATAGTCCCGAAGCGGCGGGGCGTCCGCCTCCCCTGCGAAGTCGGTGATCTTCCGCGGGGCGACGCCCTCCATCCACACCCCACTGTCGCCCATACCGTCCACCCACTCCATGCCCCGGGTCGGGTTCTTCAAGTGCGACCGCTCGGCCCCTTGGCGGGCTTCTTCAGCCGGCTGAACGGCCCCGGTGGTGCTTGGCGGTCCTGTCCGTCCGGTACACCGGCAGCGCGCCCTCCGACGGATCCGCGTTTCCCAGAGAATGCCGGAGGCCAGATGGGTGTTGGCCCTGCCGCGGACGAGCGGAGGTGCTGAGTGCCGCGTCGGCCAGCTGGTGGATGCACCAGTACAGGACGGTACGGCGAGCCACGGCCGGGTGCGGATGCGGATGGCGGATGAGAGCACGTACCTGGGTGGGATCGGGCAGTTGAAGTCGCACGGCGAGGCGGGCGAGGTCGGAGGGGTCGCCGAACGCGGCGAGTTCCCAGTCCAGCAGCAGCCCTCCGGAAGCGCGTGTGATGCAGCAGCGCTTCGGGCTGTGGTCGGTCCACAGGGCGGACTGCTCCACGAACGGCTAGAAGCCGCCGTCGCGTCGCCCGGCCCAAAACAGCAGCGGCGGAGGGTGACCGCAACTGCTCATTCTGCTGACCGGGACGTCGTCGGGGATCTCCAGCATGGTCACGAAGCGCTCCCCGGCCTCCTCCTCCGGCTCGAAGTCCGCCAGGTACCGGCCGCCGCTTTGTTCCAGACCGGCGGCTAGGACGGGCAGGGTGGTGTGCTTGTGCGCGGCTTCCCGGAAAGCTCCGAGCAGCAGGGCTGCCTCTGCCACTGACCACACTTGAGCCAGCTCGTAATTCGGCGCCGCTCGCGCACCACGCAGAATGAAGACAATCAGCTTCGACAGTACGGCCAGGGCGAGAGTTGCACCATGACGTAACGGGTCATCAGCGTGCCGAAGCGCCAGCCGATGTACGCCTGGGCAGCGCCCCCGCCGCCGCAGGGAGACGGGGGACGGTCACGAACTCATCCTGACCGGAAGGAGCGGGCGGGTTACGAGGGCACGGTGCAGCCCACTTGACCCGCGCCCTGGTGGGCCGGGCCGGCGACCGCCAGGGCGTCGACGACGTCCTCCAACCGTTCTGTGCGCACGTACACAGCGCGTTGCCGTGCGGCGCCTGTGCCGTGCCTTCGCAGCCGCGACAGCCAACGTCGCACGGTGTCGAAGTCGCCGGCTGTTCGCAGATGTCCCTGGACGTGCCCCATCAGGGCTTCGGCCAGATGCCAGACCGGGATGTTTCTGTGTGGGCCGGGCAAATGTAAGGTCAGCGCCTGGCCTGACATGCCGTCACGGGCCGCGCGCCATGTCGCCGCGCGAAGGACGGTGTCCTCCACCGGCAGGGCCGGTCTTCCCTCGCGCACGTCGGTCAGCGCCGCGGCTACCATGGCGCGCACCAGCAGTGCGTAGGCAACCGTGTCCTCGGTGTCCGGCAGCACATCGGCAACCCTGACCTCGACGGTGGGCACATGCCGCGAGGGTCGGACGGACCAGTACAACATGGCCGGATCCACCGCCGCACCGCTGTCCACCAGTGCCGCCACAACCTGCTCGTAGTGGTCCACCGAGCGCAGGTACGGCGGCGGGCCGGCGGTCGGCCACCGGCCCCACAGCATCGCCCGCCAACTGGCGTGTTCGGTGTCGCGGCCGCCGCAGAAGGGGGAGTTCGCGGTCAGCGCCAGCAGCAGCGGCATCCACGGCCGCAGGTGGTTGACCACCTGTACGGCCTCCTCCAGATCCGGCACGCCCACGTGCACATGGCAAGCGTTGGCGCACTGCTGGTCCACAAGTGTCCCGAAACGGGTGGCGATCGCGTGGTAGCGCGGCTTGTCGAGGATCGGCGGCGGTCCGGGATCGCCCAGCGGGGCCGTGCCGCAGGCCACCAGCAGACAGCCGGAATCCCGAGCGGCGCGGGCCGCACACCGGCGCAGCCGCATCACCTCGGTACGCAGCTGACGTGCGTCCGAGCACACACCGCTGACCGTCTCCAGCTGCGCCAGCGCCATCTCGCCCACCACATGCCCGTCCCCTGCCAGCCGGCCGGCCGCCTCCACCACTGCCTCCGCGACGAGCGCCGCTTCGCGCGTCACCGCGTCCGCCAGGACGAACTCCTCCTCCACCCCCACTGTCAGCTGCCCTTGCCCCGCTCGGACCCCCGCACTCGTTGCGTAGGAATCCCGCACGCCGCCTCCAGCCTCTGCAAACCCGCAGCACGACAAAACGGCTCTCACGGTAAGTCCCAGGGCGATTCGGTGGACACGAATGACGCATTCCCGACCTCACCCGGCCACCTCCGTCCCTTGAGCTGCCTGGCCACTCCTGGCCGGGCCGGGCTCAGCCCGACGCGTGTGCCCGGGCGGACCGCACCACGGGATTCGAAGAATCAAGTCGGGAAAGGGGCGGGGGGCACCTTGGTCCATTGCGTGCGCGGTCGGCCGCTCCATGGTGGACCATGGAAGCCAATGCACTCCAAAGGTACGGGGCAGGGCCACGGGCTGGCGCGAGCGTAGGCCCTTGTGGTCCGGCGCATGGAAGGAGTGCCCCGTGAGCGCAGCCGATGGGCGTCCGGCTGGCACCGGTCAGCCGGAGGATCGGTCGTCGCTGCCGAGTGGGCTGATGGACCTTCTTGGCGTTGCCGCGGTGCTGCTGGATGCCGATGGGCGGATCGCGTTGTGGAGCCCGGAGGCCGAGGAGCTGTTCGGCTATCCCGCTGAGGAGGCGCTCGGGCAGTACGCTGCGCCGCTACTCGTTCACGAACAGCACTGGGATCTGTTGATCGAGCTGTTCGCCGAGGTCATGGGAACCGGGGAGCGGTGGGCCGGGGCGTTCCCCGTCCGGCCCCCTTCCCCTCGCCTCGGCGAAGATCCTCAACGGCGCGCACGAGCTGTCCGTCCACCGACTACAACGGCGGGACGACTCCTTCACCCTCCACTGCACGATCGCCCCGCCCCTGCCGGACGCAGCCGAGGAGACTCCGGTTCTCCTGGCCCTTGAGGCCGTGGACGACATCGGCAACGAGTACCTGGACTGGGGCGGCGCCTACGGGCTCGCCGGCAGCGGCAACCGCACCAATGGCAGCATCTCCGCACAGCCCGCCCTGGCGGCCGAGGCATGCGACATCCGCATTCGGCTCACGTTCCTTCGCGACGGCGAGGAACACCCGTGCCGTCTGATGCTGCGCACCCGCCGAGCCGGCACGCCGGGTGCTCGTCATCGAGGCCGTGTGGGCAGCATGGATCTCGGTGTCCAGGATGCGTCAGCGGCACAGGTCTTGGTAGGCCAGCCCCGGCGCGTGCCGCAGCCACTGCGTGCGGTCCAGGCCGCCGCCGGCCACCTGGCAGGCCAGGCGCTTGGGGTCGTGGGCGGCGGCGGGCAGCGGGCCCAGGCCCCACAGGCGCAGCGTGCCGTCGCCGCCGCCCGTCAGCAGCGTACTGCCGTCGGGAGTGAACGCCACGTCGTCGACGCTGTCGTCGAGAGGTGGCAACTCGCTGGCTGCGTACGGGTGTTGCAGATCACCGATGTCCCACAGCACCGCCGTTCCCTGGTCGTCCGCCTCTGCCAGCAGGTTGCCGTCGGGGTGAAAGGCCACACGTCCCCCATGGCCGGGCGCATCGGGGAGCTCGATGACGGGCTCGGACAGGGACGTACCGTTGACCCGGTAGACGCTTTCGCCGGCGGCCAGCAGCTTGCGTTTGGCGCTGAACGCCGTGTCCTGCTGGAGCACCGCCACCGGGTCCCACTTGAGGTGACGGGGCCGGTTCGGGTCGCTCATGTCGAACAGGCCGCTGCCGGCTCCCGGAAGCGCGAGCAGCCTGCCGTCCGGACTGAACGATGCCACGCTCGCGTGGGTGTAGCTCTTGAGGGTGTACGAGCGGGTCTCCACGGGCCGTGCGCCCTTGAGGTTCCACAGCGTCGCCCAGCCTTCGATACCCCCGGTGAACCGGGGTCGGTTTCCGGACGTGACCAGGAGCGGGGCACCTGGGCTGAAGGCCAGCGAGGCCACCGGGCCACGGGTGCGCAGGGTGGCGGTCTTGCGGGGGCGGTGCCGGTTCGACGCGTCCCACAAGATGACCCGGCTGGCGCCGTCGCCTCCGGCCAGGTAGCGGCCGTCCGCCGAGAACGCCACGTCCGTCATACTCTCGGAGAAGCCGCGCAGGACGGAGAGTTGACGGGGCCGGTCGGGGTCGGTGATGTCCCACAGCACCAGGGCGCGCGTGCCCGCGGTCGCCGCCGTGCGCCCGTCCGGGGAGATCGCCACGGCCGCCACGGCCACCGGGTCGGCGACCGTCCGGGCGCGTTGCCACGGACCGGGCTCGGAGTCCGTGCGCCAGCTGGCGACCGCATCGCGGCTGTCGACTTCTCGGATATACCGGCTGTCAGGCGTGAAGGCGACGTCCTCTCCGGGACCCAGATCGCCGTCGCGCAGCATTCCCCGGGAACGCGGCTTGTCGAGGCGTGCCAGGTCCCAGCGCACCGCGCTTCCCTCACTGTCGAGCGTGACCGCCGCCTTGCCGTCGGGTCGGAAGCCGGCGTCGGTCACAGCGCCCCGGTGGCCGCGGAGTCTGCTGAGCAGTTGCGGTGCGCGGGAGGGGCGGATGCGCCAGACGTAGGCGGTCCTGGCGTGGCTACTGATCAGGGTGCGGCTGTCGGGGCTGAAGGCGAGGGCCCCCTCCCAGGCGTCCTGGCGCCCCAGGCGGCGCGGACGGGCCGGGTCGGAGGTGTCCCACACGGTCATCCCGCTGCCGTGCTCAATGGTGATCTTCCCGGTGTCCGCCTCGTCGAAAGTGATCTTGCCGGTGGCGCTCACGACGGTCTTGCCGTCGGGGCTCATCTCGACGTCCTTGGCATCGTAGACACCGGTCACCGAGGCGAGACGGCGTGGCCGGTCCGGGTCTGCCACGTCCCACAGGTCCATCCGGCCGCTGTTCCCCTTGCCGTCGCGAACGGTGGCCAGCGTCCGGTCGCCGTCGCCGAACCCGCCGCCGTCCAGGCCCGTCGCGCCGGGCAGGCCCGGTAGCGGCCGCGGCTTGGCGGGCTTGGCGATGTCCCACAGGGCGTGGCCCTTGGTGGCCGCCACGAAGAGGGTGTGTCCGTCTCGGCTGAAGGCGATGTGTTCGACATCCCCGGGCGGCGGTGTGAGGCGGTGCAGCAGGCGGCGCTGCCCGGGCTGTGAGATGTCCCAGAGCCTGAGCGTGCCGTCGCCCGCAGTGGCCAGAACGCCGGCGTCGTCCGAGAGCCGCCTGACGAACTGGCCGACGTCGTCCGGCCCGCGCGATGCGCCCGCGTACGGCGTGCGTTGCAGTACGTCGACAAGGGCGGCGCGGGTTTCCGTGCTGGGGCGCACGCTGTACGCGGTCAGCCCGAGGCGGACGGCGGTGCGCGGGTCGTCCACCAGGCGGTTCTCCGATTCGGCGAGCAGCGCGCGCACTGTGGCCACCCGCCGTTGCCCGTCCGCCTCTTTGCGCTGGCGCTCGGCCTCGTCACCACGTGTCTGCGCCATGACGCCGAAGACGAGCGAGGCGACGAGGAAGAAGACCAGGCCCCATGTCAGCCCGCGCCGCACGCCGACCGTCCTGGCGTGCTGGCGTGCCTCCTCGCTGTCGAGTTCGTCCTTGCTCACTCCGTGCAGGGACGCCGCCAGGGTGCCGATGTCCTGGCGGAACCGGGCGTGGTCCAGGGTCAGTTCGACCTCGCTGCCGGCCCAGGTCAGGTCGACCCACAGGGGTTCGGCCTCAAACCACCCGAACACCTCGGGCGGCAGGGCGGTGGTACGTGTCCGGTCGAAGTTCCGTGCGGTGTGGTCCCAGTGGATCGCGCCGCTGGTGAGCACGATGAGCAAGGTGGCGGGCTCGCGGTGCTGCTTCCAGTAGGCGATCTCCCGGGCCACCCAGCGGGAGCGGGCGGCCTGCGGCGAGGCGAGCAGGACGAGATGGCGGCTCGCGCTCAGCTTGGCCTCGATGGTGGCCCACAGGTCCGGACTGGCTTCCAAGGATGCCTGGTCGCGGAAGATCCGCAGGGCGCGCGGCCGGTTCCACGGCTTGGCCAGGCGGCTCAGCCCTCTGTGCACGGCCGGGGCCACCTTGGCGTCGGCCCCGTGACTGTAGGAGAGGAAGGCGTCGTAGGCGTATCGGGTCGCGGTGTTGGCAGACGGCATCGTGTTGCCTCACATGTGGGAAGGGCGCCACAGGGTGTGCTCACGCGAGACGACGCCCTCCGCGTTCGCCGCAAAGGTTGCCCATTCCGCCTCGGTGACCGGCCATTGGGCGCAGGAGGACATCGTCGCCACCACGAACGCGGCGGCGACGACATCCACCCCGTTGACGTGCCGGCTGAACACGCTCAGCGCGGCCGCGGCGACGAGCGCGCCCATCTGGCACTTGGTCGCCGGCAGATAACGCCGTTGATCTTCCAGGGAGTTGCCGTCGGCCGCCCTGAAGAGCACCGAAAAGGCCTCGTATGCAGCCATTGCCCCCGTCCGATGGTCCACCCTCTCGGCTACCGAAAGCCACATGATCGCAGAAGGCGATCCAGGTGTCCCGTGAAGCCTCCTGGGACCAGGGTGACTTCGGCCATGCGCGGACAAAGATATATGTGGTCCGGGGGGAACGCCTGGTCGTGCGGCGGTGCTCGAAGGAGAGGCCCCTCACCCCTCCCCCAGGCACGTCTTACGACCCTGCCGCTCGCTCGAAGCGTGCGCCGTTCCACGTGAAGATGCGCTTGAGCCTCAACGAGGGGCAGCAGAAGGGACCGCGCCTTCTCCTCGGCGCCGAGGAGCACGGCGACGCGCCTGGGCGCTTCCGGGGATGACGAGCCGTCGCACACGTCCACCTGCTGGGGATACGTGGAGGCCTGGTGGCCGCAGTTGAACGTGGGCGCGTTGCGACATCGACCTGGATGAACACCAGCTGGCCCGACCGATTCGGCGGGAGCCCGGTTCCTTCTGGAGGCCGCGGGCTTCATCGACCCGCCGGGCGTCACCCCGGAACAGGGTACGTGGGCATTCACCCGCACCACGGGCCATACGGGCCCCCTCCGACCCCGCGCGGGCATTGAGCTCCTGTGGACCACAGGGCAAATCGTCCCCGGCGACCACATCCTGGTGGTGGCCTCTGCGCCGGGTAGGGAGGCCGGGGCCGCGGTCGGCCCTACCTCTCATAGGGGTGATGAGGACGGCCACCCGCGCCCGTCGGCCGGGCCGCGGCGCTTCGGTCCATACGGCACGCAGCCGGCCCCCGGCGTCGCGCGCCGCCGGGAAAGCGCGTGTCCCGGCCGCCTACACGTCGTTGATGATGTTGTGAGCGAACAGCGTGATCTTCTTTTTATGCAGCTGCGGAGCATTTTGGTCGACAAGCTGCGGTTGCCGGCCGAAGAGGTTGAGCCAGGGGCGTCATGCCTCGATCTGAACCTCGACTCGCTGGACGTGGTGGAACTGTCCACGGCTTTGGCCAAGCGCTGTGACCTCCACGTACCGGCAACGGACTTGTTCGCGGCAGCGACTCTGAGCGACATCGTCGCGCTCATGGAGGCGCGGGGGGCATCGAGCCGGTGACTTCTCGTGATGTGGCTGTGACCGGCCTGGGCCTCGTCACGCCTGCGGGCATCGGCGTGGAAACCAACTGGACGGCTGTGTGCGCCGGCCGTGGTACTGGCGCGTTCGATCCCACGCTCGATGACCTGCCCGTCCGGATCTCGTGCCGGGTGCCGGACTTCGACGCCGAGGCCAGGCTCGGTGGCCGACTGTCGCACCGCTTGGACCGCGCGACACAGTTCGCGCTGGTCGCGGCTCGCGAGGCCATCACCGACGCAGGTCTGGATCCCGGTTCGTGGACGCGTCCACGGGTGGGAGTGGTGCTGGGCACCGGGCACGGTGGGGTCGGTACGTTCGAGCAGGAGCACCGGGCTTTTCTCGACGTCGGCGTGGACGAGGTCTCACCTCTTCTCCACCCGCGGCAACTGCCGAACATGGCAGCTGGGGTGGTCGCGATGGACTGCGGCGCGCACGGGCCCAACCTCGTCGTGTCCACCGCGTGCGCGTCCGGTGCCACGGCACTCGGCACAGCGCGGGATCTGTTGCTGCTGGAGCGTTGTGATGTGGTGATCGCAGGCGCCTGCGAAGCGCCCCTCACCCCGATGACCATCGCGGGCTTCTCCCGCATGGGTGCCCTGTCCCGGCGCGTCTGCGATCCTCGCCACGCATCGAGTCCGTTCGACGTGGAACGCGACGGATTCGTCGCAGCCGAAGGCGCGGCGATCTTGGTACTGGAACGCATGGACCACGCCACTGCCCGCGGCGCCAGGATCAGGTCCCGTCTGGTGGGCTACGGCGCGACGGCGGACGGGCACCATGTCACGGCACCCGAACCGCACGGCCGGGGGCTGGAAGCCGCGATCACGGCGGCGCTGAGGGACGCGGACGCCGACCCCCGGGACGTGAATCATGTCAACGCCCACGGCACATCCACCCCGGCCAACGACCGCCTTGAAGCTTCGGTGATGAGCCGCGTATACACCGGTGCCCCGTTGGTGGCCTCCACCAAAGGCGTGACCGGCCATCTGCTCGGTGCGGCCGGTGCCGCCGAGGCGGCCTATACGGTCCTGGCCGTCGAGCACGCGATGGTCCCGCCCACGGCGAACCTGCGGCAACCGGACCCGAGCGTGACGGTGCAGATCGCCGCCAGGTCCACGCCCACGAAGGTCGCGTTGGCGGTGACCCATTCCATGGGATTCGGCGGGCAGAACGCCGTCCTGGTCATTGCCGGCGGCTGAGCGCCTCGACGTACCTACCCGACCTCGGATTTCGACTGGACATCATGCGTCCCCTCTTCGCCACGCCCACCCACCCCGTCCTCGGCTCCCGTTCGGGTCCGCGCCGCAATCCTGTCGACGTAGCCTTCGACCAGCTCGCGAGGCGGGCCACGCGCGATTCCCACCTGCACAACACCCACGTGCTGCTGTTCGAGGGAGGCGCCCCCTCCCTGGCCGCGGTACGTGATCATGTCGCCCGGCAGGCCGCGGCTCTACCGGCGCTCGCCCACATCGCCCACGGCAGACGTTGGCGCCAAGTCACCGCGGCGGACCCCTGCGCCCATGTTCACGAGATCGCGCTCGCGGACCGGTCCGGCGGGCGCGACCTGCTCCTGCAAGCCATGCTCGAACAGGATCTGCCACCGCACGGTCCGCGCTGGGGCGTGTGGCTGGTGCACGGCTACGCCGACGACGAATATGCCCTGTGCTACCGCTCCCATCATGGTTTCCAGGACGCGTCCGCGGCCTTGTACAGCGTGCGCGCGCTCTTCGGCACGCGCGGTCTCGACGGCATCGAACCGCCGAAGCGCGACCGGCTGTCTCTGTCGGCGGCGGCCCGAGTCGTCGGGGACCTTGCCCTGGCGTTCCTCCCGGCCGGACGTGTCGCCGGCCTCGTTCCCGGATCTCCGGGCGCGCGGGCCGTCGTTCAGGCCGAAGTCGACCTGCGGAGGCTGCATGCCCTCGCGGGCGCTACCGGGCGCAGCATCAACGACGTGTACTTGGCCGTGACCGCCGTCGCCGTGGGGGCATGGGTGAGCGACGAAGGGGTCGGCCAAGGGCAGCTGCACACCTGTGTCCCTCTCGACACACGACTGCGCGGTGAGACCGAGACGGGCCTGGGCAACAAGCTCGGCATGGCCCGGGTCAGGCTGTCGGACCTCAAGGACATCTGTACTGGTAGCCAGGGCACGACGGGCGGCGTGGCCGCGCATAGCCGTACGGACGCGGCATCGCGTATCCGCATGCCGGAGTACCGCGCTGCGATGCGCCATCTGCTCGATCTTGTTCCCGGACCCGTCGGCCGGTGGTCGGTACGTCACCTCCTGCACCCCCGGCACACCGCCATGGTCACCTCCCGGGTCGTCTACCCCAAGCGCCTGGCTTTCGGTGGTGCCCCTGTGATCGACGCGTTCGTCATCCCCAGCCTGCTGCCCGGGCATCTCTGTTTCAGCACCCTCTCGAGCCTCGGCAGCAGTGCTCATGTGGCGTTCGTCGCGGACGCGGCACTGCCCGGGGTCGACCACCTGGCGCGGCGTTGGACAACCGCCCTCACCGACCTCGAAGGCCAACGCGGACTGGTCGCCCAGCAGGTCCCCGAATAGGCCCGACCATGACCGCGCAGCGTTTCCTCCCCTCCCCCGCCCACCCGAAGTCCAGCCCTCGTCCCAACCACCGTGGGGTTCACGTGCCAGACAGCCGCCCGAATCACGGGCTCCACCGGACACCGATCGCCATCGTCGGCATCGCGGGAATGTTCCCTGAAGCCCGGACAATCCGCGAGTTCTGGCGCAACGTGGTTGCCGGACGCGACTGCATCAAGGACGTACCGGCCGCCTGGTGGCGCATCGCCGACCACTACGACCCGGACATGTTCGCCGAGGACGCGACGTACGCCCGTAAGGGCGGTTTCCTGCCACCCGTCACGTTCGACCCCCTCGAATTCGGAATGCCGCCCGCTGTCCTGGACTCCACCGGCGCCGTCCAGCTCCTGAGCCTGATCGTCGCCCGCGACGTGCTGCGTGACGCCGGATGCGACAGTGCCTCTTGGTACGACCCGGACCGGACCGGAGTCGTCCTGGGCGTGTGCGGCACCAACTCCACCATGCTTCCTCTCGGTGCCCGGCTGCTCGCTCCCCAGGTCCGCGACGTCGCATTGAGCTGCGGGCTGTCCGACCGCGACGCACAGGAGGTTGTCCGCCGGTTCAAGGCCGCGTCGCCGCCCTGGACGGAGGATTCCTTCCCGGGCGTACTCGGCAATGTCGTATCCGGTCGGATCGCCAACCGGCTGGGGCTCGGCGCAGCCAACCACACGGTGGACGCGGCATGCGCCAGCTCGCTGGCTGCGGTTCGCGGAGCCGTCGACGAGCTCGTCGCGCACCGTGCGGACCTCATGATCACCGGAGGCTGCGACGCCGACAACACGATCATGACGTATCTGTGCTTCAGCAAGACTCCGGCGCTCTCCCCCACCGATCGAATCCGCCCCTTCGATCGTGGTGCCGACGGCACGATGCTCGGTGAGGGCATCGGGATGCTGGCCCTCAAGCGGCTCGTGGACGCCGAACGCGACAACGATCGGATCTACGCCGTCCTGCGTGGCCTCGGCAGCTCCAGCGACGGCCGGACCAAGAGCATTTACGCGCCCTGCGGTGACGGCCAGCTCGTCGCTCTTCGACGGGCGTACGAGGATGCCGCGGCGTCACCGGCCTCGGTCGAGCTCGTCGAAGCGCACGGCACCGGCACTCCCGTGGGGGACGGCGTGGAGCTGGGCGCACTCGCGGCGCTCGTGGCGTCCGACAAGGGGCCCGCCCATATCGCGGTCGGCACGGTCAAGTCCCAGATCGGCCACACCAAGGCCGCCGCCGGTGCTGCGGGGCTGATCAAGGCTGCGTTGGCCCTGCACCACCGCGTACTGCCGCCCACCATCAACGTCGACGCGCCAGCCGAGGGCGCCGCCGGCGCACTGTACGTCAATACACGGGCCCGCCCCTGGGTACGTGATCCCGGCCGGCCGGCCCGGCGTGCCGGAGTGTCCGCGTTCGGTTTCGGCGGGGTCAACTTCCACGCCGTTCTCGAGGAACATGCCTCCGCCCCGCGCATCCTGCACTCCACACCGGTGACCTGCCTCTGGCACGCCCCGGATCCGTCACACCTGCTCGATCTCCTCGTCGGTGACACCCCGCCCTGGTCCGGAGACGAGCCGATCCCCGCGACACATGCCCGGGTCGGCTTCGTCGCCGCTGACCAGGCCAAGGCGGCAGAGCTCCGAAGCACCGCGGCGGCACAGCTGCGCGCCCACCCCGGTCACGAGTCCTGGGAGCACGCGAGCGGCATTCACTACCGCCGGGCGGCGCTGGAGCCCGAAGCGAAGGTGGCGGCGCTGTTCGCCGGACAGGGCAGCCAGTACGTCGACATGGGCCTCAGTGCTCTGCTCGCGCTGCCACCCGTACGGGCCGCGTTCGACGCCGCCAACGCGCAGTGTCCGCCGGGGAACGAATCCCTCGCCCGAGTGGTCTTTCCCGCACCCGGGAGCGTGGACCCGGCGGCAGCCGAGAGCCGGCTACGCCGCACGTCCCATGCCCAGCTCGCGATCGGTGCGCTGTCGGCGGGTCAGTACGCCTATCTCGCCGAACTCGGGTTCGTGCCCGATGCCTTGCTCGGGCACAGCTTCGGGGAGCTGACCGCGCTGTGGGCGGCGGGGGCTCTGGACGAACCCGCGTTCCTCCGGCTCGCGCGGGCCCGCGGTCTCGCCATGGAGGCTCACTCCGACAGGGACCCCGGTGCCATGGTGGCGGTTCGCGCCCCGGCCGCAGTCTGGGGCGAACTCCGTGCGCGTTTTCCCGCCCTGACGGTCTGCAACCACAACAGCCCTGAGGACTTCGTGGTCGGCGGTCCGACTGCGGACATCGAGGACTTCCTGGCCGCCTGTATGCGGGAACGCATCCCCGCCCAGCGTCTCGCGGTCGCCGCGGCCTTCCACACCGAGTTGATCCGCCACGCCCTCGACCCGTTCAGCCGAGCCGTCGCACGTGAGGTCATCCAGCCGCCGGCGCTGTCAGTGTCGGCCAATACCGCCGGAGCGTCCTACTGCACCGACCCGGCCGAGAACGCCCGCACACTCGTCGGCCAGATCATCAGCCCGGTGGACTTCGTCGGCCGCCTGCACGAGCTGTACGAGAGCGGCTGCCGGGTCTTCGTCGAATTCGGGCCCCGCCAAGTACTCACCCAGCTCACCCGGCGGACGTTCGGCGACGACGTCGTCGCGATCCCGACCGATCTGGGCCCGGGTACGGACAGCGCGGCGGCCCTCAAGCTGGCAGCGCTTCGCCTGGCCGTACTCGGCCGGCCCCTCGTCGGCATCGACCGCCATGAACTGCCCGCCCCACCCGAGGCGACAGCCGGATCGCAGGTGTCCCGGCTGCTGGAGGGACCGAACTTCGCGTTGAACGCACGGCGCCAGGACTTCGACAAGATCCTCTCCGAGCCCTACGCGTGCGAGGCGACCCATGCCACCGCCGCCCGGACAGCCGCCGCCGGGGCTCCCGGGCCGGCCTTCGCCCATGGCCCGGACACGGCATCGACGGACGCCCCGGGCCCGACCGAAACCGTCGGATCCCCTTCTCCCGAAGCCGTGCCGGAAGGGTCTGTGCCCACCGGACCGGCCCCCCTCAGCGGTCTCGCCGACGCGGCCGCCGCTCACCTGGCGCTGCACAACCGCTTCCTCGATGGACAACTGCGAACCACCGAGCGGCTGGTCGGTCTCCTGGCTTCCTCGGACGACGAGAAGCCGCACACCACCGCCCGCGTGACGGCGGTACGCGATCACAGCATGGCGCTCAGCGAGGCCCATATCCGGGCCAATGAGGTGCTCGGGAGCTTGCTGAGGCTCTCCCTCGGTGCCGGACCGGACTCCCCCGCCCGCGCCGCACTCGCCGTGCCCCGGGCGCAAGGGGCCGAGCAGACGACGCCCCAGGTTCCTCCGGCACCCGGCGAACCCCACGCAGACACGCGAATGCCCCAATACGCCCAGCCGGCTGCTCCCGCCGAGCCTGCCCTCTCCGCGCCGGGCGTATCCCCGGCCCACACACCGCGCGTACCCGCTGCCCGGTCGGCGATCGCCACGTTCCTGGACCCCGGGCAAGCAGCCGCCGAAGGCGCGTCCGACGACCGGCCGGTGCTCGACCGGGACCACGTCGAGCAGGTCGTCCGCGAGATCATCGCGGAAAAGACGGGTTACGCCGTCGAAATGCTCGAACCGGACCTCGACATCCAAGCCGACCTGGGCATTGATTCACTCAAGCAGGTCGAGATCGCCGCCGAGGCGTGGCGGCGCTATCCCGTGATCCCGCGCGAGGAGATCTACCGCTTCGCCCAGGCCCGCACCATCCAGGATCTGTCTCTGGTGCTGGAGGAGATCGCCGCCGCGCCCACCGGAGACTTGGGCCAATTCACCACCGCACCACTCGGCCGGGCTCACATCGGACTGCGTCCGCTACCCGCCCCGGACGAGTACCTGAGGGCGTACGCACCGGACCACACCGCAGTCGTGATCGACGACGGCAGCTCCCTTTCCGCCACGCTCGTCCGGTCCCTGCGAGCCGCGGGATGGCACGTCCGGCCGCTCGCGCTGCCGGACGTGACCGTGACCGGGGACGATGTGGCCCTGACCGACTGGACCGAGGACGCCCTTCAGGCCCGGCTCGCCGGCTTTGCCCGCGTCGACCTGTGCGTCCTGCCCTTCGACCGTCCCGCCGCGCACGGCTCCGAGGCCACCATCCGCCGGCTGCGCCACGCGGTGCTCGTGGCCAAACACATCGCGCCGCATCTGCGCAAGGCGACCGAGGCCGGACACCGGGCGGGGTTCGTCGCGGTGACGCGGCTCGACGGCGCGCTCGGCTTCGAAGGCTCCGGGGCGGATCCGGTGACCGCGCTGGCCGGCGGCCTGGGTGGCCTGGTCAAGACGCTGGCCCTGGAGGGACTCACGCTCTTCGGCCGGGTCGTGGACATCGCGCCGTCCCTGGACGACGCCGAGGCCGGCACCCGGTTCCTCGCCGAGATCACCGATGCCAACACCGCTTTGCGCGAAGTGGGCTGGGCCGCAGGCGCACTGCGTCGAACCCCGGTGCTTGCCGCGCGCCCCGGGCATCCGCTGCCCGGCGCGCCCGATACCGAACTTGACGCCCAGGATGTCCTCCTCGTGACCGGCGGAGCACGCGGCATCACCTCCTGGTGCGTCAGCGAACTCGCCCGCGCCCGGGGGTGCCGCTTCATCCTCCTCGGCCGCACCCCGCTCGCCGAACTTCCGGGATGGGCGGCCGACTGCGCCACCGAGAGCGCGCTGCGCGATGTGCTCGTACAGCGGCTGCGCGCCGACGGCGGTGACCCCGAGGCTCCGGCCGAGCGGGCCGCCCTCGACCGGCAGGTCCGCGCTTTCGAACATCAACGAGAGGTACAGGCAACCCTGGACGGTCTGCGTGCACAGGGCGTCGACGCCGAGTACGTCGCAGCCGACGTCGGCGACCGGACGGCGGTCGCCAAGGCACTCGCCCCGCACTCCACCCGTATCACTGGCATCATCCACGGCGCGGGCGTCCTCGCCGACGAACCCCTGTGGGACAAGTCCGAGCAGAGCGTGGCCCGCGTGGTGGACGCCAAGCTCACCGGCCTCGTGAACATCCTCGACGCACTTCCCGCCGAAAAGCTGCGCCACCTCGTGGTATTCACCTCCGTCGCCGGTGTGTACGGCAATGCCAGGCAGACCGACTATGCGCTGGCGAACGAGGCGCTGAACCGCTTCGCCTGCGCGTGGCAGGCCGCGCAGCCGACCTGCCGTGTCGCAGCTCTCGCCTGGGGGCCGTGGCGTGGCGGAATGGCATCGCCGGGTATCCAGGAGATCTTCGTCCAGCACGGGGTACCGCTTCTGACCCGGGAGGAGGGCTGCCGCTACTTCGTCGAGCAGATGAGCCCCGAGCACACCGGCGACCTGATGACGGTCGTGGGACCAACCGAACCAGTCTTCCGCCGCCGCGATGCCCTCTCGCCCCAGGGCGCCGTCCTCAACCGCGACCTCAGCGGCCTCGACGCCGAGCCGGTCCTGCTGGACCACCGCATCAACGGCCATCCCGTGCTGCCCATGACGGTGGCTGTCGGATGGTGCGTCGCGGCCGTGGAGGGCGTGCACGGCGGCCACCCCGTCGCCGGTTGCCACGACTTCACCATCCGCAACGGACTCGTTCTCGACGGCGCCCACCCCGGCCGTGCCCGACTCGACCTGAGCCGTCGCGGTGCGGCGGTGCATGCAGTCATCCGCGACGCCGACGCCTCGGACGCTCCGCCACGCTACGAAGGCGACCTCGTCCTCGGCGAGAGCGTTTCGCCACCGCCGCGTCAGGACCTGCCGTCCGCTGCCACGACGTGGCAGAACAACTCCGCGTACGCGGATGGGTTCCTGTTCCACGGCCCACTGCTGCAGGGTCTCGGCGAAGCGGTGGAGGAGAGCGACACGAGGCTGACGGTCTCCGCGTGCCTTGCCGAGCCCGAGCTGGCGCACGGGGCGTACGCAGGGCTGCGCTACCACCCGGCCTCGGCGGACCTGCTCCTTCAGACCGCCGCGCTGCTGGGCCGCCGCAGGTCCGGCCACCGCTGTCTGCCGGTCTCGGTCAAAAGCGTGAACATGTACGCGCCGTTGCCGGACGGCGAGCCGTTCCTGATCGTCGCGGAACTCGTTGACGACAGCCCGCTGGACCTGACCGTCACCGTCACCGCGTGCGCCCCCGACGGCGCGGTGCTGCAACGCTGGGAGAGTCTGAAGATGATCGTCGCTGCCCCGGAACTGGTGGCGAGGGCCGCATGGCCGGCGGCGGAGGTGGCGGCCGGATGACGGACGACGCGTTGGGGTTCGAAGGCGTTCCCTTCGTCCCGTACGGGTTCGGGGCAACCGCAGCCACCGGAGCGTCCGCCGCCCACAGTGTGCAGGCGGCGAGTGCTCCGGCCCCAGGCATTCCGGCGCCCTGTTCCGCGTCGGGCGCGGAGCTCGCCCGCGCGATGGCGGAAAAGGTCCACCGCGCCCATCACGCCGTACTCGTGGCCCAGCAGGCGGCCCAGGAGATGCTTCTCGCGGAGGCCGAGGCTGCTGCAACGCCTGCCGGAGGCGCTCTCCCCACGATGTCCACGGGCGAACCGGCGGTTGTCCACGAACTGCACATGGCCCACGCTGCCGACGGCGACCTGCGCGTCGCCTACGGGCCCTCCGCGCGCTTCGCCACCGGCCGCGCACGCCCGCGCCTGCCCCGAGGTGATCTGCTCATGCTCAGCCGATCCTCGAACGGCATCGGCGAGGTGCCCGACTACCGTGTGGGGACCGTGGTGGACACGGAGTTCGACGTCCCGGCCGATCCCTGGTTCTGCCGACTGGACGGAAGCGGCGGAGTGCCCAACGTCTTCCTGTTGGAGAGCTCGCTGCAGGCTGCCGCGTACACCGGGGTGGTGACGGGGCTGTACCTGGAACACCCGGACGAGGCGTTCATGGTCCGCAATCTCGAAGGCCATGCCGAGCTGGTTCGTGACGCGGACCCCCGGGGCAGGACCCTGCGGCAGCGCACGACCTTGCTCTCGCATGCTTCACTGCCGGGCGCGATCATTCAACGCTATGGATACGCAGTCGAATTGGACGGCGAGCTCTTCTACACGGGCGAAACCTCGCACGGCTACTTCACCGCTGCCATGTTGGCCCAGCAGCAGGGTCTGGACGCCGGCCGACGGGTGCCGACCTGGCTGGAGACCCAGGGAAGCCGAATCGGCGTACGCCGCCTGTCCCTTCGTACCGACGAGCGCCTCGGACTCGGCAGGCTCACTTTGCTCGACGATGTCGACCTCGTGCCGGACGGCGGTGTGCACGGTCTCGGCTACGTGCTGTGCCGAAGGCCGGTCCGCAGCGACGACCCCCTGTTCGACCTGCACTTCCGCGACGACCCGGTCATGCCGGGCTCGTTCGGCGTGGAGACGCTGCACCGGGCGGTCAGGGCGTTCGCCCTGTACACCGGCGCGACCCACGGCATCACAGCGCCCCGGTTCGCACCAGCCTTCGGTACCCGGCAGCACTGGACGTACCGCGGACAGATCCTTCAGCACCACGACGAGGTCCAGGCCGAAGTGCACATCCGCGAGGTACGCCGCGCAGGCGACCGCCTGCTCCTGCGCGCCGACGGCAGCGTATGGCGGGACGGGTTGCGGATCTACCAGGTCACCGACATCGCGATCGAGGCCAGGACCGGCGACGGGAAGGCGAAGCGATGATCGCGCACTTCGACACCCGGGGAGTGCACGGCGTCCTGTCGCGGCTCGATGAACCGTGCTACATCGTCCGGTCCGAAGGCCGGATCGGCGCGGCCCACGAGCCGCCGCCCACCGCTCAACTGCTGGCCGCAGCAGGCCCTGTCGCGCCGGAGCGACTCGCCCCATCCGGTTTCGCGGCACGACACGGGGTGCGCTACCCGTACATGGCGGGCTCGATGGCCGGCGGAATCTCCACGGAGGAATTGGTCCTGGCACTCGCCCGGGCCGGTCACCTGGCCTCCTTCGGGGCGGCAGGGCTACCGCCGACCCGGATCGAGAAGGCGGTACGGCGCCTCGGCGCGGAGCTGCCCGGCGGGGCCTGGGCGGCGAACCTCATCCACAGCCCGATGGCCCCCGGTGCGGAACGGGACACGGTCGACATCTACCTGCGGCATGGTGTGCGCTGCGTGGAGGCATCGGCGTTCGTCCAGCCCACCTTGGATCTCGTGCGCTACCGGGTGGCAGGATTCCAGAGCGACCCGCGCATCGGCGCAGCGCGCCCGACCAACCGCGTCATCGCCAAGGTTTCCCGGGCCGAGACCGCCGAGATCTTCCTGCGCCCGCCACCTCCCGGACTGATCGCGGATCTCGCAGCGGACGGACACATCACGGCCGACCAGGCCCGCTGGGCAGGCCAAACGCCCCTCGCCGACGACATCACGGTCGAGGCCGACTCGGCCGGGCACACCGACAGACGGCCCTTGCTCGCCGTATTGCCGCTAGTCATGCGCCTGCGCGACCGGCTGGCCCCCGCCGTCGGTGTCGGCGCGGCCGGCGGAATCAGCACCCCGCACTCGGCGTACGCCGCGTTCGCCCTCGGCGCCTCGTACATCGTGACCGGATCGGTGAATCAGTCCTGTGTGGAAGCCGGCACGTCACCGGCCGTCAAAGAACTCCTCGCCCAGGTCGGGATCGCCGACTTCGCCATGGCCCCGGCGGCAGACATGTTCGAGATGGGCGTCGACGTACAGGTACTCAAGCGCGGCACGATGTTCCCGGGACGCGCCACCTGGTTGTACCGCTTGTACCGCGATCACGAAGGACTGGAAGAGCTGTCCTCCCGCGACCGCGAACGCCTGGAGAGCCAAGTGCTGCACGGCTCGGTGGAACGGACATGGGACGCGGTGAGCGAATACCTCGCCGAGCACCGTCCGGACCAGCTCGACCGTGCCGTCGGCGACCCCAAGCTGCGGATGGCGCTGCTCTTCCGCTGGTACCTGGGCCTGTCCTCGCGCTGGGCCACCGACGGCGACCCGGCCCGCGCAACGGACTACCAAATCTGGTGCGGCCCCGCCATGGGCGCGTTCAACGCCTGGACGGCGGAAAGCTACTTGGCCGTTCCCGCCCAGCGGCGCGTGGCTGAAGTGGCGGACCAGCTCCTTCGCGGAGCGGCATACCAAAGCCGGATCTCACTCCTACGGCTGGCCGGAGCCCGCCTGCCGCCATCCTGCGAGGAGTACCGCCCACTCCCGGACAACGGCGCCCTGCCCCAGCCCTGATGCGTCAGCGTGCCGCCGGCACGGCCCCATCAGCGCCAGGCGACGGGCTTCGCGGTCGTCGCAACCCGATACTCGGACTCGACTCAGCACTCCGGCAGCGGTTCGCGTCCTGAGCCGCGTCTTCCGTGATGACAGGGGAGGACACCCCCTACGTCCGCGCCCGGGTCCCCGACCTCCTGCTCAGCTGGGACACGCCTCGCCCTCCCCTCGGCGCGGCGGCCCGGGCCGCCCTGCTGATACTCGCCGGGGACGGGGACTGGGGAGTGCGTGCCGAGGCCGGCCGGGCGCTGACCGCGGCTCACGACGGCAGCTCCGAGTTCACGGACGTCATCGTCGGACTGCTCCGGGATCCGGCGGTCGATGTGCGAGCCTGTACCGCGGAGGCCGTCGCGGACGGCGTGGACCGTACAGCGGCGGTCGCCGACGCCCTCGTGGCCCTGCTCGACGAGGACGACCTCGGGACGCGGCTCAACGCCGCCTATGGTCTCCTTCGGCGGGACGACCCGCGCACTGGGGAGGCGATCGAGCGGGTAGGCCCGCTCTCCCGCCCCGGCTTCGAGCACGACCACCGTCTCTCCGCGTTCTGGAGATGGAAGTGGGACCGCGAGGACCGTTCCGCCGCCGAATAGTGCCCGCGCCTGACGCCGGGCGGTCAGCCGTACGACCTGTTCGCCGAAGTCCTCGACGTCCTGGCCGAGGGCGGCATGCGGGTCACCCTGGCGTGATCTTTGGGATAGCCCGGTGGCCACATGGCGCCCGATAACCACCAGGTAGCCGTGCATTTCAGCACGTGGTCCGGTAGCGCCGGACCGTCTTGCGGTCCAACTGCAGACGGCGGCCGATGGCGCTAAGCACAGAAGAAGCGACGCACTTGAAGACGGACGGTCATCTGGTGGCCGCCGACGGGCAGCCCGGCTATGTGACGCCAGTACCGGCTGTGAACGCGTGCGGCGGGATGCTGGGTTCTGACCGCCCTCGGCTACACCGGTGGATACCACGTCGCGAACCGCTACATGATGGCCATCCGGGAGGGCATCGCGGTCCCTGCCGGAATCAAAACGATCAACCGGCACATGTACGGGCGAGCCTCATTCGCACTGCTCAGAGCCCGCGTCCTCCTTCAGCCGTAGGCATCACGGAAGAGCGGTCAGAACCCCGTAGTTGGCCAGTCTGTGCATCACAGTTGGCCACACCGTCTGACCTGCAAAGATGCGCCCTCTCTGCGCGACGGGAGAAGTCGTCGGCGGTGCGCCCCGTCGCGTCGACCGGGATACTCGCCGCCCGTGACCTGCGCAGATGCCGGGCTCAAAGTGCTACGGCGCTCAGTCACACCATGTGTGACTGAGCGCCGTCGGTGACCGAGCGACTGCGGCGCGAGATGCCGTTCCTGGCTCCGATGGTGACCTTCTACAAGAACAACCAGGCCGCCGGCGCAGGCGGTTACGGTGAGGGCGTGGGCGTCCTCGCGCCGGTTCGGTCGGCCAGGGCGCCACAGCAGCTCGTCCCGGTCGACCGGGAGGTAGAACCAGCCGCCACCGGCCGCCGGCGGCCTCGACCACTTCTTCCAGGCGTCGCGGTCCGCCTGGAGCCACAGGCCGTGGTCCAGGACGACATCATCCTGGACCACGGCCTTCCAGGTGCTCGGCGAACTGATGGCGGATGGCGTCGCCCACGATGGGGCGTTCACACTCGAAGTAGGTGTCTTGGGGTAGTCGACGCCGTAGCGGCCGTGGGTGGTCCTCGATCGGGCCTCACACGGGTGGCACGGCTTCGCCATGACACCCGCCGCCCTGCGCCCCCTGCAAGACCTCCGCCACGCTCTGCTCAAACCACCAACCCTGCTGCCCAAGACACCCGTTGAGATCGCAGCAGAACTCGAAGAAGCCGCCAACACCAACCCCACGGACTTCCGCGTCGAGCCCTTTTCCACCGCTCCGCGGACGCGACCTACGCAGGCACCCTCATTCGCACCTTCACTACCGAGTCGGTGCCCTGATTAATGATGTAGAGGTCGTCGCCATCCACCGCCACACCGCGGGGATCCTTGAGGCCGGTGGCGACGATGACGGAGGCTGGCGGTCCGTTCTTTTTCACCCTCACCACCGAATCGTCCCCCTCCTGCACGATGTAGAGGTACTCGCGGTCCTTCGCCACACCAATGGGAAGGTTGAGGCCGCCGGCAACGTTGGCGCGTGCCGACCCGTCCTTTTTCACCCTATCCACCGACCAGCCCTCCAAGTTGGTGAAGTAGAGGTACTCGCCGTCCATCACCAGACCGAAGGGTCGATTGAGGTCGGTATCGGTGATGATGATGTGGCGCCCGGGTTCCGACCCGTCCTTTTTCACCTTCATCACCGAGTCGTGGGGCGGCGGCGGAATTTTGCTATCCAGGTTGGTGAGGTAGAGGTACTCGTCATCCACCGCTACGCCTCCGGGACTGGTGAGGCTGCTGGCGATGGTTTTGTGGTGCGTGGGGTCCGTCCCGTCTTTTTTCACCCTCACCACCGAGGCGGGCGCCTCGGTCGCGATGTAGAGGTACTCTCGATCCACAGTCACATATCCGGGCATGTCGAGGCCGGTGGCGATGGTGACGGGTTCTGAATTTACGTCCTTCTTGTTCACCCTCACCACCGAGCCGGTCTTCCCGAGGTCGCCCCACTGAGTGATGTAGAGGTAGTCGCCGTCCACCGCTACGCCGAAGGGCTTCTTGAGGCCATTGGCGATGTGGTTGATGCCGTTCATGGTCCCTGCTTTCCAATGTGTTGGGATGTGCGGCAGACCGGCTGGCCTGGTGGTTCGGCGCGTGGCCCGATCGGTTCAGGGACGCCGCACATAAGGCCGCATAGGGGACCAGCCAAAATGCGGCGGAAACGTGCCGTTGGCTCAAGAATCAGATGCCCGCATTTACTGCGGTAGCCAGTTCCGGCCGGATTCCGACTAGCCCCCTATGTCAGCGCTGACGTCAGGTCGGCTCTGCGCCTTTGGCACATGCCAAAAGCATGCCCATCGGAAGGCAGGACTGCGCGTCCAGGCGTCTGTCTGGGGGACAGATATCACCTATCCAGCCCCCTGCGCCTCGCCGCCATGGGCACGATTCGCCTGCCATGGAGGCACCCATCTACCCCCACAGTCTCCCAACAGCCGCAAGGGGTCTGCGTCAAGTGATCCGCGTCGGACCGCCGGACCTCCACGAACCACCAACGGCCGCCCACCGCTGCTCATCGCCACCCGCGCACGGGACAGCCCCGGCCGAACGGATCGGCCCAAACGGATCGGCCACACGATGGCGGCTGAGCGCCACACCTGGCGGGACTCGCCAACTGAAGCGCTCCTATCTATTGAGTCGCGATCCAGACCTGGCCGTTACCGGCCCGTAAGTCGCACCGCGCAGGCTTTTGCCGCATGTATCCGCTCCCCCGCCGCCTTGCCGCCGTTCCGGCCCTGCTCTGCGTGGTCGCCCTGCTGTTCACGGCTGCGGGGTGCGGCACGGACTCCGATCCGAACGGCTCCCGGACCACGGGCTCAGCCGGCGCGGCGGACTCCGGCGGCAAGGGCGCCCCGCCGAAGGCCCCTACGGGCTCCCTCACTTGGGAGTTCGAGCACATCGCGGACTTCAGCGGGGAGCTCACCGATGTCGCTGTCCTGGCCGAGGACGACATCTGGGCGGTCGGGACCGAGAACAACGGCGAGTCCAACGCCCACCTGCTGCACTACGACGGTACGCAGTGGAAGCACGAGCCCCTTCCCGAAGCCCTCGGCACCACCGACTACCCGCCAGTGCTCGAACAGGTCGGCGAGGAAGCACTGTGGCTACGGCCGCAGCGCTACGAAGAGGGCACCGGCGTGAACCCCTGGGCGAGGTGGGACGGCACCCGCTGGTCCGCGGTGCCGAACCCCCCGCCCGGCACAGTCGGGGACTTCGAGGCCGCAGGCCCGGACGACATCTGGGCCCTCGACAGCGAACAGACCGCCCAGCACTGGGACGGCTCCCACTGGACCACGACCCGGCTGCCGTACGGCGCCTCCGATCTCGCCGTGGTGGGACCGGACGACGTCTGGGCGGTCGGCAGCCGCTCGACCGGGCCGGGCACCGAGCTGAGCGGCGAGCGGTACAGCCAGCCCGCCTCGATGCACTGGGACGGCACGTCCTGGAAGTCGGTGGAGACTCCGCAGGCCCGCTTCGAGGAACCCATCCCGCCGGAGCCCAGCGCCGGCCTCGGCCAGGTCTTCGCGCTCGACAGCGGTGAGGTGCGCGCGTACGGCAACAACACCTTCAACCACGGCGAGGCCGAGAACGAACCCGCGGACGAGTACATCCGGCTGCGCTGGGACGGCTCGAAGTGGGTCGAGCAGGAGCCCGCTCCCGGCGGGTGCACGCTGCGGACGCCGGTGGGTCAGGACGACGAGGGCCTGTTCCTCGACGGCAACTGGTACCTGACCGACGAGGGCCGGTGTGTGAAGATCAAGCGCCACCGCCTGCCCCTGTCGACCGGTGCCCGCAAGGGGTCGAACCAGTCGCTGTGGCTGAAGGAGATCCACCGGGTGCCCGGCACCGACGAGTGGCTGGGGGCCGGCCACGTCCAGGTCAACCAGTCCGGCGATCCCTTCGGCGCCCCCGTCGTCGTACGCCTGAAGCGCGGCGGCTGACCTTCTCGGCTGCCGGCCGGGCCGAGAGGTCGGCCGCCACTCGCACGTGAATACGGCCGGACCGCTGCTTCCCCATCTGGATCCAGCAGCGCGGCGATGACGATGCCCGCGGTTGCTGCGACGATCACGGCCTGGCCAGAGAAGGTGCGTCAGACGCCTGCCTTACTCCGGTCGGGCTCTGGCGAGCCTGGGGATAGTGGCGTTCCATGAATTCCGCAGTGATCTCCATCTGCCGGAGCTTGTCCTCGGTCTGCTGCGGTGTCGCCCTGGTGCTGTGACCGGCCAGCGCACTGCTGTCCGTCTTGAGGTAGACAGGAGAGGCCACACGCACGAAGTCCGGCGCCTCATACGTCCGGATGAACCCGCCGGAGGTCTTCGTGTTGTCGACATGCACGTCCAGGGGGATCTTCACAGCCTGGCGCAGCGCCGCGATCATCGGAAGGGTCAGATCGCGTACCGGGTTGATGCTGTCGGCCCCGAGCGTTTCCAGTACCTGGGCGGCCGCGCCGTTCCCCAGCCCGCAGTGCGCGGAGATCTTATACGGCACGCGGCCCCACCGACATGAGAATCTGTGCACCGTACTCGCGTCCGAGGGCGACATAGTCACGGATCTCGCCGAGCGTGTGCCGACTCAGGCCGAACGTCTCAGTGACGCGGTTGATCGTGAACCCGCGCCGGACGCTCTGTGACAGCAGCGTCTCCACGGCCTCCACGGTGTTGACTGTGGGAGCTTCGAACCTCCAGTGACAGCCGTCCGAGAAGGTCCGCCCTGAAGCCATCGCGTTCGTATCCGGATCACTGTCGGGAACGCCCAACTCGCGTAGCCACAAGCGGGTTCCTTGAAAGAACATCGTCACTGCCGGATCGCTCCTCGCTCGCGAATCACCCAACGGCAAGATCAACCACCGGCGAACGGGAGACGTTACGGCAATGCAGGGGATTGATCTCCATGACCGGGATACCCGGTGCCGCGACGCTGTGCCGGTGGTGGCCCTGGGGGCGTGCCCGCTGCTGGCCGTCGCGGCCTCGATTTCGGTGCGGGCGCTCGGTGGGCCGGCGGGTGCCGCACGCGTGCCGGCCCTCGACGCGGCCGTACTCCATCCCCGCGGCGCGCTGGGCCGCCACTGCCGTTCCCTCGTCCGCCCGAATCCCCCACCGGCATCGGCGGCACCAGGTCGCCTACCGACCGCAGTCGCTGCCCGTACGGATGCGGTACAGATGCGTGAGCCCGCGAATCACCGCCTTGCCTGCGCCGAGCGGCGGACGCAGGCTGGGCATATGGCGACCGAGGGCCCCACCCTGATCGCTTCCGTGCAGCGGGCGTTCCGGCTGATGGAGGCCGTGGGCGCGCACGAGGGCGGCGCGCCGGCTCAGCAACTGGCACGGGAGACGGGGCTGCCGCTGACCACCACGTATCACCTTTTGCGTACGCTCGCTCACGACGGGTACCTCCGCCAGCTGGAGGACGGCGGCTATGTCCTCGGGGACCAGCTGGACACCCTGCAATCCGGCGGCCGTGAACAGGCGCAGCTCAGCTACGTCCGCCCGGCTCTGGCATCGCTGCGGGACGATCTTTCGGCCGCCGCCTACCTGACCTTCTACGAGGACGGCGAGATCCAAGTGGCCGAGATCGTCGACAGTCCCCGGGCGCCGCGGGTCGACATCTGGGTGGGCTTCGAGGACGCGGGGCACGCCACGGCACTGGGCAAGTGCCTCCTGCGCGAACTCGGCGACGAGGCGCGCAACGATTACCTCTCCCGGCACCCGCTCGCCGACCTCACGCCGCGCACCATCACCGGCCGCTCCGAACTTGTGCGGCGGCTCGACACCTCGCCCCGTCCGCCGGTCGTCACGGACATGGAGGAGTACACGCTCGGGACGTACTGCGTTGCGGTACCGGTGTTCCGCGGGCAGACGCCCGGTTCGCTCGGAGTGTCCTTGCGAGTGGACCGGCTCTCACAGCTCAACCAGGTCCGCGACCGGCTGGTTCCGGCGGCGAAGCGCGTGACCAGGGGGCTCTCGCTCACCATCTGAGTTCGCCCTCCCACCGCCTTCTCGATGTGCTGTGTCGTCGCTTTGTGCTCCACCGCCCACGCCGGAAGGTCGGCGGCCTCATCGGCGTTGAAGCCGGGCGCCAGGGCAGCGGCCGTGCGCTTGGCCTCGTGCCGTTGTCTCCGGTGGGTAGGCCGCAGGAGGCCATCGCGTGGGCAGCTGCCGTAGCACGCCTTGCCAGCGCCCGGGCAAAGCAGAATAAATAGGAACCATGAGCGGAAATTCGCGCCGTTTCCGGCGTTGGCTCGGCCGCGCGCCCGGCCGGTCCGCTTATCCGGGCGTGCCTCCTGCCGGGAGCGGCACCGACGACCGGCAGGACGAACGCTCTGCGGTGGCCGGTGGGCCGCGGCACATACCGCCCTCGTTGGCCAGGCGCAGCGTCGCCCGGGAAGTCTTCCTCCTCCAGCTGGTGCTCGTGGTGCTGCTCGTCGCGGCGGCAGTGGTGGCCATCGTCGTCCAGGCCCGGCGGGACACCATGACCGACGCCCGGCACCGGACGCTCGCCGCCGCTGAGTCCTTTGCGCACTCCTGGGGGCTCCAGGAGGCGCTGAACAGCGACAATCCGACCGCGAAGCTCCAGCCGCTCGCCGAGGCGGCCCGGAAGGCCTCCGGCGTCGACGCCCTCATCGTGTACAAGCTCGACGGGATCACCCTCACCCACAGCGACCCGCGGCAGATCGGCAAGCACGTCATCGGCCCGTATGCCGACGCCGCCCGGGGCAAGCCCTTCACCAGGACCTTCGAGGGCGCCCTGGGCCTCTCCGTGATCTCTGCAGTCCCCGTCAAGGACTCCTCGGGCAAGGTCGTCGCCATCGTCGCCGCACCGGTCAGGGTGGAGGAGGTGCAGAAATCGGTCAACCAGCAGCTGCCGCTCTTCCTGGGCACCGCAGTCGCGGCGCTGGCACTCGCCGGAGGCGGCGCGGGGCTGGTGAGCCGTCGGCTGCGCCGGCAGACCCACGGTCTGGGACCGGCCGAGATGACCCGGATGTACGAGCATCACGATGCGGTCCTGCACGCGGTGCGGGAGGGCGTACTCATCGTCGGCCGCGACGGGCGGCTGCTGCTGGCCAACGACGAGGCACGGCGGCTCCTGGACCTGCCCACGGACGCGGAGGGACGCCACGTCGGCGACCTGGGGCTGGACCACCGCACCGCCGAACTCCTGGCGTCCGACCGGATCGCCACCGACGAGGTGCACCTGGCCCAGGACCGGCTGCTGGCCCTCAACAAGCGGTCCACCGCCCCCCACGGAGCCCACCAGGGAAGCGTGGTTACCCTCCGCGACACCACCGAACTCAGGTGGCTGTCAGGGCGCGCCGAGGTGGCGCGGGAGCGGTTGCGGCTCCTCTACGACGCCGGGGTACGGATCGGCTCCACCCTGAATGTCGAGCGCACCGCCGAGGAACTGGCGCAGGTGGCTGTCCCCCGTTTCGCCGACATCGTCACCGTCGAGCTGCTGGACCCGGTCCTGAAAGGCGAGGAACCGACCGTGGCGGGTACCCAGCTGCGCCGGACGGCCATCGCCGGCCTGGCGCCGGACCATCCGCTCCACCCCGTCGGCGAGCTGATGGGGTTCGTCCCGGGCACCGTGGTAGCGGCGGGTGTGGGCGAAGGCCGCTCCGTGGTGGAGCCGGACCTGGCCGGCTCCACCGGCTGGCGGTCCCAGGACCCGGAACGCGCCCGGCGCATCCTGGACCACGGGGTGCATTCCCTGGCGGTCGTACCGCTGCGCGCCCGGGGAGCGGTGCTGGGGCTGGTGAACTTCTGGCGGTCGGGGGGCTCACCTCCGTTCGACGACGAGGACCTCTCCTTCGCCGAGGAACTGGCGGGGCGGGCCGCAGTGGGGATCGACAACGCCCGGCGATACACCCGCGAACGCACGATGGCGATGACGCTGCAGCGCAGCCTGATGCCCCGCGGCCTGCCCGACCAGGACGCTCTGCAGGTGGCACACCGCTATCTCCCTGCCCAGGCGGGAGTGGGCGGGGACTGGTTCGACGTCATCCCGCTGCCCGGCGCCCGGGTGGCGCTGGTCATCGGCGACGTGGTCGGACACGGCCTGCATGCCGCGGCCACCATGGGCCGGCTGCGCATCGCCGTGCACAACTTCTCGGCCCTGGACCTCTCCCCCGGCGAGCTGCTGGGCCACCTGGATGAACTGGTGACCCACATCGACATCCAGGACGAGGACACCGAGGACGGACCGGCGATCACCGGCGCCACCTGTCTGTACGTCGTCTACGACTCCGTCTCCGGGCGGGCCACCGCGGCGACGGCCGGCCATCTGCCGCCCGCCGTGGCTCACCCCGACGGCAGGGTGGAGTTCCTGCACTCACCGGTCTCCCCACCGCTGGGACTGGGCACCGGCCTGCCCTTCGAGACCGCCGAGCTGTCGCTGCCGGAGGGCTCCCGGCTGGTGCTCTACACCGACGGGCTGGTCGAGAGCCGCAGCCGCGACCTGGATGCGGGGCTGGAAGCACTGCGTGCGGCCCTCGCCGGGCCGGACCGCACGCCGGAGGACACCTGCGCCACCGTCATGCGGTCGCTGCTGCCCGCCGGGTCCACCGACGACGTCGCGCTGCTGGTGGCCCGGACCCGGCGGCTGGACCCGGCGCACGTCGCCGAGTGGGACGTGCCCCGCGATCCGGCGGCGGTGGGCCCGGTCCGCAACGACTGCGTCCGGCAGTTGACGGACTGGGGTCTGCAGGACATCGCCTTCGGCACCGAGCTCATCCTCAGCGAACTGGTCACCAACGCCATTCGCTACGGCGCCGAGCCCCTTCAGGTGCGGCTCCTGTACACCACCCGAACCCTGATCTGTGAGGTCTCCGACGGCAGCAGCACCTCCCCGCACATCCGCCAGGCGAAGGACACCGACGAAGACGGCCGCGGCCTCTTCCTCGTCGCGCAGTTCGCCGAACACTGGGGCACCCGCTACTCCCCCAGGGGCAAGACGATCTGGGCCGCTCAAGCGATCGCCCCCGACGCCCTGCCCTCCGAAGAGGAGCCGCGGGAGGACCTCCTGAGCTATTGGGAGCACCGCGGGGAGTGGTGAGGCCGTGGGCGAGGCGCTCGCGCCCGGGGACGAACGTGGCGCCCCTACGCGCCTGGCGCCTACTCGCCGCTATGACCTGGCCCGATCACCGTCCCAGCAGTGGCCCGCAAGGGGGCGGAGTACGCTGGTTTGGACCATTGCTGGAGAGAGAAGCGTCGGGCAGTGACACGTCGCGGCGGGACGACTCCAGGACCGCCCGCGCGCCAAGCCGTCGGCGGCTCTGTGGGAGTGCCGAGAACACCCACTCAGCGAGCTTGCGAGGCCCCGTCGGCGTTCCGCCCCACCTCCGGGGCGTGCACCGTCCTTGGCGGTCGGGCCGCTGTACGGGCCATACGACCGCCCGGTGTCATGGCTCGCCCTGGTCCGCGCCCGTCACCCGCTCGGCGGACCGCTCCCCACCTGGCCCTGCTGGAGGCGTCGTGGCTACACATCACCGGGTCCGCGCCGGCGCTCTCCTCTGCTGTCTCGGCCTTGCGGCGCTCGGTCTCGGCGCCTGCCAGGAAGAGAGAACCACCCGGCCGGTCGAGCCCTCCCGGGCCGAATCCGCCGCGGAGGTCGGCGGGACGACGGCACTGATCAAGGCGGCGAAGAGGGAGGGCAGGCTCAACGCGATCGCGCTGCCGCGCCAGTGGGCCAACTACGGCGCGCTGATCGACGGCTTCGAGAAGAAGTACCGCATCAAGGTCGTCGTCGACAATCCATCCGGTCACAGCCAGCAGGAGATCGATGCCGTGAAGCGCTACCGCGGCCAGGAGCGCGCCCCCGACGTGCTCGACCTCGGTGACTCCTTCGCCCAGTCCGCGGCGCGGCAGAACCTGCTGGCCCCCTACCAGGTCGCACAGTTCGACAAGATCCCACCGGAGCAGAAGGACGCCGAGGCCCACTGGTACAACAACTACGGCGGCTACGTCTCCATCGGCTGCGACGCCGCCCGCGTCCGGACCTGCCCCGCGTCCTTCGCGGACCTGCTCCGTCCGGAGTACAAGGGCCTGGTCTCGATGCACGGCGAACCCACGATCGCGGGATCGGCCTTCGCCTCCGTTTACGCGGCGGCGCTCGCCAACGGTGGGTCGTTCGACGACATCCAGCCGGGCATCGACTTCTTCGCCCGGCTCGACAAGGTCGGCAACTACAACCGGGCCGACCCCAACCCGGCCGCGATCGCCAAGGGCAAGACACCGATCAGCATCGAGTGGGACTACCTCAACCTGCAGCACATCGACCAGCTCCGCGGGACGGGCGTGGACTGGAAGGTCTCCATCCCCTTCGACGGCAGCTTCTCGCAGTACTACGCGCAGGCGATCAACAAAGACGCCCCCCACCCGGCCGCGGCGCGACTGTGGCAGGAGTACCTCTTCAGTCCGGAAGGCCAGAACCTCCGCCTCGTGGACTACGCCCGCCCGGTGTTGATGTCCGCCATGGCGAAGAACGGCACCCTCAACAAGGCCCTGGCCGCCCGGCTGCCGACGGTCGAGGGCACACCCCAGTTCCCGACCGAGGCCCAGCTGAACAAGGCGCTGCAGACCGTCCGTGAGAACTGGGCCAAGGCCGTCGGCGGCTGATCCGTCCTCACCGGCCCCACGAAGACACCTTGTGTTCCTACCCAGGGAATTCCAGCCCGCCGATGACACCTTTGAGGAACGGAGCCGTCCTCGGAGCGGATGTGATCGAGGAACATCTTCGCTGAGACCCGCCGCAGGACGCCGGGGCGCAGGGGCCGCGCTCTCCTCGCCGAACGCCGGCAGCGCACCAAGGAGCAGGAACACATCTCGGCGGAGATCTTGTAGTTCTTCATGCGGGCGAAGGCGTGTTCCACGCGGGCGCGGACCGTGCGCTGCTCGGCATTGTCCGCCTCCTCGCCCGGCAGTAGCCGCCGCCCTGGGCGTTTGCGGTGTCTCCCGTACGCGGTCTCGCAGCCGGTCGTGGAGCTCGGCCGGCAGGCCCGTGATGCACCAGCGGCGGGCGAAGGCGTGCACCCGCCGAAACGGTGGGAAGTCCCTGTGCACGTTCGCCCACTTCACCCCGTTGTCGACCGGCAACAGGGTCTCTCCCGATGCTCGGATGTCTTCGCAACCCCGAACTACCGAGGGACCCTGCCTTCACGCTTCGAAGCTGGCACGATCCCCCCATCAGGAACCTCGTTCGAACTGACAACCCTGGTGACCGATAAGCGAAGCCTTCTTAGACCAGCCACTTCCCATCGCGCATCAGGGTCCGTCCGGCCATCTCGGGAACCGTGCCCCACGCCTGCAGCACCTGCGGGGTGACCTGGAAGAAGACGTACGAGGGGTGGTCCTCGCGAGGGTCCCAGCCATCCTTGGCGGCGAAGGCGTCGCCCACCTCGGCCGGAAGCTCCTCGCGGGTCAGCGTGCGCGCGGTGCCGTGGACCAGGACCACGTCCCGGCTATGACCGAAGCAGAGCCGGACCCGGCCCGAGGCACACAGGTTGCGCCCGGTCGGGTTGGTGTCGCGGGTGGACAGCCACACCGTCTCGCCATCCCACCAGAAGGCCAGCGGAACGAGGCACGGCTCGCCGGTGGCGTCGGCCGTGGCGACCCATACGTCGTTGTCCCCCGCGAGCCGTTCAAGCGCCTCGCGCTTGCGCTGCTCCGGGCTACGGGGTCCGCTGGGCTGAGAATCAACTGCCGTCATGTGGGGAGGCTACGGCGTGAGCCGCTCAGTCACATCCGGCCGCGGAACTAGGTCGCAAGACGGAGGATCGCCCTCGTACCGGGCGTACTCGAATAAACCGACAACGCAGCAGCGGGCGTGCCGGACGGGACTCTCGATGCACGCCCTAACGCCTGCTCGCGGCTACCGCAACAATTCCACTCAGGACGCCGAGTGCCACACACAACGGTGAGTACAGAAAAGTGTTCAACCGCTGGAATTCGATGGCGGCTCCGGAGTTCATGAAGTATCCGCCCAGGCCGCGGGCGAGCAGAACCACCGTCAGGCCGTACATACCCACCAGCCGCAGCCATCCCGGGCCGATCCCCGGGATGGACTCATTGACCATGAGGGTGAGCACAGCGCCACCGATCAGTGCCAGACCCACCAGAACGGTGCTCGGTACCGGAGGCATCTTGTCGTCATCGACGCCGCCAATTGTCCTGGAAAACGTCACCGCATCGCTCATCGGCCAGGGGGAGAACGCCCAGATGAAGTGCAACAGGCCAATTGCCACGAGGACAATCGTCAACGCCGTGGGGACCACAGTGCGGACCATACTCAGTGCTCCAATCCCGTGTCGATGCGTGCGGATTTAAGGGCTGTCCCGCAAATGATTTCTGCTGCGCTGGGTTCCTCCGTCACCCGGTGAGGCAGAGGTTGTGCAGACGGACGATTCCGTGCAGGGCGTGGTGAACGCCGTCGCTGCCCAGCCCTGCGTTCGCCCGCACAGACGGAGAGGTCTCCCGGCTCGCTTGGTCTGCGGCGACGGAACATCAGACAGGTCGGCGGCGCTTGTAGTAGGCGTAGGTCAGGGCCAGCACGATCGGTCCCCACAGCATGACCGGGCTGACGCACACGCGTGCGAGCAGCTTCCACCACCCGTTGGTGAAGGCAGCCTCGTGAAAACCCAGTAGCCCAAACCAAGCGCGCGGCATGGGGTCCCACAATGCGACCAGACCGAGGCCGCCCAGGGTCGCCGGAATGACCGCGGCGAGCGGCGGTACCCGCCGGCCGCCGAGGAACGGAACCCAGCGCGGGAAGACCTCGCCCCAACTGCTGACCAGGCCCATGGTGAGCAGGGCCAGCGCCTCCGTGAGCACGCTCAGGCCCACAATGTATGCCGGACCCCACCAGGGAAACGGCGGGGCCGCCGGGTCGACGGTGCCCATCTGGAAGTTGACGCCGAACGGCAGCCGCCGCAGGCAGTGCAGTAGCAGGACGACTGGCAGGGCCATGGCCAGTCGCAGAGCCCCAGAGGGGGACCGGGCGCTCGGTGTCGCCCAGAGACAGCTTGATCGGCATGGCTCCCACCGTTGCCGAACCTCAACGACAGTGCGTCGACCTCACGGACGATCACGATCCCCCGTGAGAGCTACCCCTCGATCGTCCTGGCGGCTGATGGTCGACGGAACCCGAGCGCCCCTCTCAGAGATCAGTTACGGGACAGCTCTTGGCATGGCAACAACCCTTCCTTCCAGGGCAGTTGACCCCTCGCGCGCGAGACCTATGCGGTCAGATGCAGTCAGAGCACCAGTACGGACACGCTCACGCACGACTGCGACAACAGGTCTCCGGAAGCTCGACCTCACTCGCATCGCCGAGCTACTAGTACTCCAGCTGTAGATCGTGATCTTCATGTGGTCGCCACTGTCTGGCGTCACCAGCGGGCGACGAGCGTCTCCTCCTTACCCCGGTTGCGGTACAGCCAGGTGGTCCCCGGCGCGGTGGCCCCGGTCAGATAGCCGACGATGGGTTCCCGCTGCGTTGCGCTGTCCAGCTCGCCGAGCAGCTTCAGGGCGTCGGGCAGGGGGAAGAAGGCGGCCTGTTTGATGTCGTCGTCCTCCGGCGCGAGGTCCCCCGACCACTCGTCGATCTCGAAGGCAGCGGCCAACGCCGAAGGGTGCCGCTCGGAGTCGATGTGCATGACGAAAGCGGTCCGTACCGGGTCGCCCACCAGCAGCCCGGTCTCTTCGAGTTGTGTGGACTGGCGAAGAGACGGTGGCCGCAGGTCAGAGCATAAATCGAGAACTCCCAGGTTGCCGTATACCTCGTCTACTCAGGCGAGCGCGGGCACGCGGCGGTGGACCGGGAGTTGTATGTTCCGCACTCGTGGACCTCGGATCCGGATCGCTGCCGGGCGGCGGGGCTGCCCCGGAAGGGCGGCCGGCGATGTGATGACGTCGCCGGGACCACAGGTCGGCGACGACATGATCGTCGACCTCGCCCTGGCCGTCCTCAACGGCGCACGGGCGGAGCATCTCCTCGTCCGCGACGAAGACGGGCGGTGTGCGGGCCTGATCACCCGTTCGCAGATGACAGCCCACCGGCATGACGTCTGGTACGCCGAGGAGACCCGGTTGCGGGACATCGTCTACGACCGCGGGCTCTTCACGTCACCAGCGATGTCGGTACGCGACGCGGAACGTGCCATGCGCCGGCGTGCGCTGTGCGCCTCACCCGTGATCGATGAGGACGGACACGCACTGGGAGTCCTCGTCCTCAGCCGTTGACCACTCTCCCGCCCGGCCGGCGATCCGTTCCGGCGTCTCCTCAACCCTGTAGAGGCACTATGCGCTGCGTCATCGCCCGATTCCCCTTCGAGCTGGTCAAGACCGAGGTGCAGGACAATAACCCCCCTGGAGGCAGCGTCGGCCCTACTGGGAAATCCGCCCCGACCCTGACACACCCCCGACCGTCCAGAGCCCGAGGCATCCCCCTCCGCACGACCGCACCGCACCGCCCCGGACCCGGGACGGTGCGGCACCACCGCGAGCGGTCAGTCCGCGACGCCGTAGTACTGCGCGAGGAAGCCGGTCACGGTCTCCGCGTGCGGGATCAGGTCCGGCAGATGGGCGTCGAGGGCCGTGCGGACGGCCGCGGAGAGTTCCGGCAGGCCGGTGGCCGCGGCTTTGACGTACGGGTCGAGGCGGCGGATCAGTTCGTAGTTGCTCTCCACGTCGAGCCCGCGCATCGCCTGTTCCAGCGGTGCGGCGTCGGCGGCGGGTACCGCGGGCAGCAGACGGCTGACGAAGGTGACACGGTGCATGACGCGCCAGCACGGCGGCTTGCGGTCGGTCTGGCGGGCCTGGCGCAGGGCGGCCGCGTTGGGGTCGGTGGCGTTGGCCAACCAGGTGGGGTCGACGACCTTGTGGAAGAAGGTGTCGAAGTGCTCTGTGTCCTCCCCGAGGTAGAAGCTGAGGAACCGGTAGGCGTCCACCTTGCCCGGGGCGTTGACCGGCTTCCCGTCGGCGTCGAAGACGGGCTTGCGGTGGGCGTCGTACTGCTGGAGGTTGCCCGAAGGCGCGCACTGGACGGCCAGCCCGAAGGAGCGGGTGGCCTCCTTGCCGCGGGCCCGGGTGGTGGTCATGCCACCGCCGATGGACGCGTCGAGCTGGGCGTTGATGCCCACGCCCATGACCTCAAAAGAGGTGCCGACCGAGGCGCCCACCGAGCCGGAGAACGCGTACGAACCGGAGGTCGTCTCGCTCACGACGTCCGTGGTCTCCGTGGTCTCGGCGAAGAAGCCGCCGTCCGCCGTCCAGACATAGGTGTTGACCAGGTCACGGCGTGAGAACCCGTCGCCGGTGGTGTTTTTGGCCGTGTCACGGTGGTGGCCGGGTGCGGTGTCGCCGCCGATCGCGGTGCCCAGCACGCGCCCGGCCCGTTCCGCGGTGGGGTCGGGGGTGTGGGTCTCGGTGGAGACGGACTCGTAGTAGCTGCGCAGCCGTTGCTGATCGCGCTGGATGCGGCGCTTGATCGCGTACGCCTCGCGGGGCTTGTAGTAGCTGTACTCGCCGCGGCCGCGGGCGTCCGCGTAGTCGGGGTCGAGGACCTTGCCGCGTTCGTCGTAGCCGACCGCGCCGTCGAGGGTGCCCTGCTTGGTGTAGCGGGAGTTGATGGGGAAGGGGATGACGTTCCAGTCCTTGGGGATGTCGGGGTTGGGCTGGATCCGGTAGGCGACCAGGGCCCCGTTGTGGGCGAGGCGCAGCGCGAAGACGTCGGCGGTCTGGGACTGGACGAGGGCGAAGCCCATGTTGGCGGGCGCATAGCGGCGGCCGAGTGCCGGGTTGAGGGGCCGCAGTGGGTCCTCCCAGCTGCCGGCCAGCTCGACCTTCATGGCGCGGGTGGTGTTCTCGCCCTGTGAGACGGCGGTCTCCTCGGCCCAGCTGTTGGAGAACTCCAGGGTGCCGCGGACACCGGCCGAAATCTTCGCCTTGGCCATGGACTTGGCGACACCGAAGCCCAGTGGCGCGGCGATCATCCACATGTCGACGTCGACCTCGTTCGACAGCGCGAAGCCGAACGCCGCGTCGACGCTGCGCTCCTTGGCCGAGGAGAGCGAGTGCACCACCTCTTCGGCCTGTGTGAACTCCACCGACGCGACGCCGTCGTAGGTGGCCCGCTCGGGGTCGATGGTGTTGGGGGTGAGGTTCTCGGACGGCACCGGCGGCGCGCCCTCGACATAGCCGATGAGCTGCGGATCGAACTGCACCTGGCTGACCCACTCGCTGACCAGGTCGCCCACCTTGTACCCGGTGACCAGATGCCAGCGGCCGTCGCGCAGGTAACCGTAGGCCCGTTTGAGGACGCCGAAGGCCTCGCCCTTGGCGGTGTACTGCATATCCGCGTACTCGGCGACGGCCGGGGTGCCGGAGATCGCCTCGTGGAAGGGGGTGCGCATCGCGGCCAGTGCCGAGCGGACCTGTGCGGTGTCGCTGGAGACGGGCGCGGTCGACAGTACGGCCGTGGGGCGGGCCGGCGCGGCCGGGAGCGTCAGGTCGTTGCCGCGCAGGCCCTCGTCCCGTACGACACCGGCGCCCTCGTCGGTGGAGGCGCGGTCGAAGGACCAGTAGGCGATCAGGTCTTCCTTCTCGCCCTTGAGGCGGGTGAAGAGGTTGTCGAGGATCTGCTCCTGGGTGCGGGCGGTGCGCCAGATCCGCACCTCCTCCAGCACGCCGTGGAACGGCTGGGTCGCCTGGCCGTCCTTGAGCCGTGCGCCCAGCGCGAGCGCCTGGTCGCCGTAGTCGGCGAAGTCCGCCGCGTCGGTGGTCTCCAGCGGGTCGCAGGCCACGGAGACGCCGTTGCGATAGAGCCGGAAGGTGCTGCCGCGCGGGTCGGGGTTGCGCGTCCAGCGGGCGCCGCGCAGCCGGGCCGGGTGTGAGCCGGTGGTGTCGGCGGCGGTGTTGCCCGCGTTCTCCTCGCACGTCCAGTGCGCGGTCAGGCCGTGGTCGCGCGCCGATACCGGCGTGCCCAGCTGGGCGGCGTCCCGTGCGACGCCCCACAGCCGGATCTCGGAGACCACACCCGTGAAGGCGTGGGTCTGAAGCCCCTCGCGCGCCCGGCCGATGTCGAGCGTGCCGGAGTTGCCCTTGGCGCCGGGTCCCTCGTAGCGGGCGGTGCCGGCCTCGCGGCCGTCGATGAAGAAGCGGATGTCGTGCCACTCCTGGAGGCCGACCGACTCCACGAACTCGACGGTGCGGGTGACGGGCCTGCCGTCGGCGCCCGTGGTGGTGATCTCCTTGTCGCCCTTGCGTTCCTGCGTCGACCGGCCGCTCTTGCGGACGACGGCGAGGCGGTGGGACGTCCCCGCGCGGACGGCCTCGGTGGAGGTGAAGCGCACGAGCCGGCCGTCGGGCTCCTCGAAGCCGAACTCCAGCCGCCCATCGGCCATTACGAGCAGCCGGTACGGGACGCTGCCGCCGGCGCCGTCGGCCGCACGGCCCTTGGAGAGCAGGCCCTGGACCGTGCCGAGGGCCTCAGCACGGCAGAACACTTCGACGGTGAGGTCGCCGGCGATGTCGAGCGCGTCGTTGTCGGGCACCTCCAGGTACGCGCCGTCGGACAGCTCCACGGCCCACGACTGCTCGTAGGCGGCGGCGAGGTGGGTCCACTCGTGCGGGGAGAAGGTGGCGCGGGTGGCCACCAGCCGGTCACCGGCTCCGGCGACGATGCGGTACGCGGTCTCCGCGGTCCGTTCGAGCGCGGCGGGCGCGGTCGCGGTGGTGACGCCGCCGCGCAGGTAGACGTGCCGGTTCCGTCCGGAGCGGTCCAGGACGCCCGGCTTGTCGTTCACCCGGTCGAGCGGCTCGGCGCAGGGCCAGTAGCCCATCAGTCCGGACTCCTCGCCGGACAGCCGCCGGTTCTTCAGCTCCCGGACCTCCGCCGCGCTACGGGCGGTGCCCCAGAGCCGGACCTCGTCCATCTCCACGTGGGCGTAGTAGTCCACCCACCCGGCGAAGTGGCTGCCGAAGCTGAAGAGGCCGTCTCCCTGGTAGGTGCCGGACGCGACGCGCCTGGCCTCCTCGACGCCGTCCCGGTAGACCACCTGCTCCCGGGTGGCCGCGTCGAAGGCGCAGGCCCAGTGGTGCCAGTCGGTGTCGTCGTACCCGTAGTTGGTGGTGACGTCGTCACCGTAGAAGCCGAACCGGAAGGCGCTGGTCTCGGTGAAACCGATGTGCAGGGCGCCCCTGGTGCTGCCGTGCGACGTCCCGTGGCCGATGACGTACTGCACCTTGCCGTCCCACTTCGTCGTTCGGCGCGCCCAGAACTCCACCGTGAAGGACTGGTCGGCAAGGCTGAAGCCGCTCTCGGTCATGGCCACGCCGCTCTTGCCGTCGAAGGCCAGGGCGGGCACGTCGGGGGCGGTCGGGGCGAGCAGGCCCAGCGTGTACGGGACCTCGCCGGTACCGGCGTGGACGATCCTGGCGGCCCCGGACACCTGCTCGGGGTTGATCCACGCCTCCAGGGTCAGATCACAGGTCACCGCCGCCCGGTCCAGCTGCTGCTCGGGCAGGGTGACGACGTTCGCCTGGCCGTCGAAGGAGTACGCCCGGCCCGGGTTGTCCGCCCGCCATCGGCAACCGTACGCGGCGACCACGTCCGGTACCTCCCCGAGCGGGACCTCTTCTGCCGCTCCGGGTTCGGCGAGTACCAGCCGGGAGCCCGCGGAGAGCGGGACGCCGGGACGGCCGGCGGAGGCACAGCGGTGGTCGTAGCGCAACCGCTGGACCACCTCGCCGGGCTGCGGCTCGGGCCCGCCCTCACCGCCGTCGAGCCGGAGCGAGGTGACGCCGGGCGCGTGGTCGGCCTCCGTGAGGTAGAGATGACCGCCGACGGTGACGGGAGTACCGGCGGGCAGCGCGAACGGGAGGGCTTCGGCCAGCCGGAGGACACCGCCGACGACATCGCCGGCCCGGCCCCCGGACAGCAGTCTGGTGGTCGCGTCGAAGGACCGCACCGCACCCACCGGAACAGGCTGGTCCGGCACCCCGTTGACGATCGCTGAGAAGTCGGCGGCCCGGCGCGGCAGCCGCTTCCAGGTCTCGCTCTCCTCGCCGCGCTCGACGGTGAGGTCGCACAGCCCGGGCCCGTCACCCGCCGTGACCCGGATCCGTACCGCCGCCAAGCCGGTGCCGGCATCCTTGGCGGTGAAGGTGACCGCCGCGCCGTCGTCCGCCGTCAGCCGGCTGGTGGAGCGGACGACCGAGGTGTCGTAGTAGGCGGCGAAGAACTGCCCGTCGGTGCCGCGGAAGTACAGCACGACGTTTCCGGTGGCGCTGTCCAGCAGGTGCGGTCGGTCGGCCGATCGGGCGAAGGCCAGCAGGGCGCCGGAGCAGCTCAGACCGGTGCGGTCGAGGAAGAGTTGCGGGACGGGCAGCGCGATGTCGTCGGCGCCTTTGAGGCCGCCGGTGAGCCGGGCGAGCTCGTCGCGCTTGGCCGTCAGTTCGCTCTGGTGGGCGGCGATCTCGAGCCGGCGCCGCGCCAGCAGCTCGCCCTTCGAGCGGAGCTCGGCGAGCTGCCGGTCGAGTGCCTCCACGCGCTTGCCCGCGTCGCGGATGTCGGGATGGCCGAGGTCGTGGAGGGCGACCCGCTCGAAGGCGATCAGCCCCTCGCCGGATTCGGTGACCGGGGCGGTGTCGTACTGGACGACGCGGTCACCGAGCCGGTCGGGGGCGCAGACCGCCTTCTCGCTGTACCGGTTGACCAGCGTGCTGTAGCCGTCGCTGCGGTCGTAGATGCCGAAGAGGGTGTTCCAGTGGCCGGACAGCCGCCGGTACACGATCAGGGGGCCGTCGTTGTCCTGGCTCTCGCCGGAAACGTTCATGTCCTTGCCGGTGTGCAGATTCTGCAGGTGGTAGAGCATGGAGCCGTTCCAGGAGGAGCCCGGCGGCATCACGACGGCCCACAGCGCCGACTCGGCGTCCTTGTCGGAGGTCCGGATCAGCGGCGTCTCGTCACCGGACCGGTCGCCCTGCACGGCGAGGTACTGGGTCTGCCCGTCCCGGGGGTTCTTGAAGCGCAGCCGGCACGCCCAGCCGGTGATGTCCTGCGACCTGTTGTGGTACGCCTCGCGCAGGCGCTCCAGCTCGGGCACGTCGGCGGTCTGCCGGGTGAGGTCGGCGACCTCGGTCTCCTTGGCCGCGATGTCCTGGACCAGCTGCCGGATCCGGCCGTCCAGCTCGCTGATCGTCTCGACGTCGGCGCTGCCGTCGGGGGTGGCGAGCACGGGCAGCGTCAGCTCGTCCGGGATCTGTGCGAGCCGCCCGTCGCGCCCCACCCCGAAGTCGACCGTCGCCAGGTACGGCTCCTCGGTGTCCGCGCCGGTCTTCGGGTCGGGGCCGGACGTCGCGTACGAGAGCAGGACGCGGGCCTGGCGTTTGGCGGGTTTGGGCTGCCGGTCGTAGCCCGTGCTGGTCTCCTCCTGCTGGTGGTAGAGGACGGCGGAGAGCCCGGAGACGGCCTTCCGGCCGACGACGGCGAAGCTGTCCCGGCGCACGCCCGGGTGGTCGCCGATGGGGGCTTCGGACGTCACCCATGTGGGGCCGCCGACGAGTTCGCCGTGGCGGGCGTGGTCGGTCTGGTCGTGCAGGCGGGAGCCGGAGCCCTCGTCGAAGCGGTAGTACGCCACCAGGCCGGGATCGTTGCCGATGAGGCGGACGCCCTTGTCGTGCCTGAGCTCCTCGGTGGTACGGGCGCGGTCCCAGATCCGTACCTCGTCCAGCTCGGCGCCGGCACCGGCGAACCAGAGGGCCTTGCCCAGCAGCAGCGGGCCGGCTCCGCCGTACGGGCCGTCCGCGGTCCGGGTGCCCACGTCCTCACCGTCCCGGTAGACGGTCTGCCGGCGCGTCGCGTGCTCGAAGACGCAGGCCCAGTGGTGCCAGCCGGTGTCCTCGGTCCGTACGTCGGTGCTGAAGTCGTCGGCGTAGAAGGCGAAGGTGAAGCGGTTGTCCTCCCGGAAGCCGATGTGCAGGGAGTTGCGGGGACTGCCGGCGGCGTCGCCGTGCCCTACGAGGTACTCCTCACGTCCGGTCTCCGTACGCCGCGCCCAGAACTCGACGGTGAAGTCACGGCCGGCGAGCTCCGGCCCGTCGGCGACCCGGACATGGGCGTCGCCCTCGCCGAAGGAGAGCGCGGTCTCGGCGTGGCCCTCGGTGCTCACCACGGGGACCAGTGGCCGCCCGGTGAACGGGCAGGTGCCCGGGGCGCGTTCGTAGACGGCGTCGCGGTGGGCCGGGTCGGGGCTGGTCCACGCCTGGGTGCCCTGGAGGTTGAACAGACCGTCCCGGCCCTGCTCGACATTGAAGGAGTCGATCCGGCCGGTGGCATCGTTGTGCGCGAAGACCTGCCACCGCTGCTGTCCCTGTACGGCGGTGGGGACGAGCAGCGTGGTGAAGCGGCCGCCGGAGAGGCCGCGGACGAACGACAGCTTCTGCGTCGGCTCACGGAAGGGACGCCCCTCCATGTCCGTGGTCCCCAGGCTGTCCTTGGCCGAATCCGGGCGATCCTTGTGCCGGCTGCGCCGGTAGCGGGCCTCCAGAACCGGCTTCAACTCGCCGCCGACCAGCAGGAACCGGTCGCACAGCAGGGTGTCGGCGGCCAGCGGGACCTTCGCACCGTCGCGGTCCCTGACGTAGTCCGCACGCTCCGGTTCGCCGGACGATCCCCCGCCGGACAGCCGGTGCGCGGCGTCCGGGTGGTCCGCGGCGACGGACTGGCGCAGCACCACAATGTGGGTGCCGTCGGACAGGGCGTGGAAGGGGGCCGACGCGGTGAGCCTGGCCGTGGTGGATAAGAACGGGTCCACCTCGTCCTCGCCCAGCCGCTCGTCCGGCGCCGCCTCGACCCTGCCGCCCCTCTTGACCACCGGCAGCACGGTCGCGCCGGCCGCCGCGAAGCCCACATCGGTGATCTCGGACGGGAAGGGGAGCGGAAGGGGGTTCTCCGACCAGTACGCGGCGTCCAGTTCGCCCTTGGCCTCGTCATGGCGCGTCAGGTCGAGAACCGTGTAGACCAGGCGCCGTTGGTCGTCCATGGCCAACGCCACGGTGGTTCCCTGGTGCCGCACTGTGGTGGTGTGCAGGTAGGTGCGGTCGCTGTAGACCTTGAGCAGATGCTGTTCGCCGGACAAGGACAAGACGTCTCCTTGAAAGAATGTTCGGGCGAGAAAACCCTCGCTGACCTGCGTCGCTCCCCCTGGTGAGCGCAGCGATCACACGATTTACCGCGGCCTCGTCAGCGTCAAGGAGTGCATTTGGCCATGCCACCAGTGGATCCTCAACAAATCACTGGCCCGACGCTCCTTCTCCGGGAGACGGTGTCGAGGTTCGCCGGACGAAGCAGCGGAGTGGGGAGACATCATGAGCAGGGGCACTTTCACCGCAGGCCAGGGAGTGACCGTCCAGTTGGTGAAGGCCGGGAGCACCAAGCTGCGCTACCCGGCGGTCGTCGCGAGCGATGACGGTACCCACGCCGTCGTGCGCGCCCCATGGGGAAGGACGACGGTCCGTGACTTCGGGTTCGTACGGTTCGAGCCGGGTGATGTGTTCACCGAGCACTACTGGCGCGACCGCTGGTATGCCGTCAAGGAGGTACGGGCCGCCGACGGCACGCTCAAGGGCTGGTACTGCGATGCCGCCCGCCCGGCAGGTATCAGGTCGGACGGCATAGTCATCGAGGACCTCGAGCTCGACCTGTGGCTCTCTGCCGATGGAACGACCGTCCTGCGTCTGGACGAGGAGGAGTTCGCGGCGAGCGGCATCGAGAGCCACGATCCGGTTGCGGCATCCATGGCCCGGCGAGCCATGGACGAGTTGGAGACCTTTGCCAGGGCAGGAGGCTTTGCAGAGCTGCTCGGCTGATCACGTTCGAGGCGACCGGCTGTTCTGTGACCTCAAGCTGCCGCATGCGGTAACGCACCGTCTCCGGGTGGACCTTCAGGCATTTCGGTGTGTGGTGTTGCCGAGGGGGTCGGTGATCTGCAGGGGCCGGTCGTCGGTGTCGTAGGTGGTGCGGGTGGTGTTCCCGAGGGCGTCAGTGACCCTGATGACCTGGAGGCGGTTGTTGATGAGGTACCGGGTCGGGAAGCCCTCTCCGTTGGTGTGTGCGTGGTGATGCGGGGGTCTCTGCGGCCGCCGTCTGCCGGGTAATCCGACGTCTGGATCCGCTGGACCTTCCCGCCATAGCAGCCGGCACGACGGTCATCGCGGACGGCGCATACCTCGACACCGGACTGATCGTCCCGCACCGCAGAAGTGCCGGACGCCCCCTCCTGCGCGGCCAGGAGGAAGACGGCGGTAGCGCCCCGCTGCTCGGCGCGGGCCAGAGAGGATCTATCGGACATGCCGTACGGCCGTGGCGCGGGAGCGGCAGCACAGCGAGTGCCGATTACCGACGAGTCCCTTGCCTTCGGCAGGATGGTCACCATGACTGAGATCCGCACCCCCCGCCTCCTGCTCCGTCGCTGGCATGACGACGACATCGTGCCCATGGCCGACATCAACGCAGACCCTCGGGTCATGCGCTGGATCGACGACGGCTCGGTGCGCGACCTGGACCACACGGCAGAGGCCATCGAGCGATGGGAGGAGGAGTGGGAAGAGGAGGGCTTCGGGCTCTTCGCCGTCGAACTGCTGGCCTCGGGGGAACTGGCCGGTTTCACGGGGCTGCACGTGCCTGAGTTCCTGTCGGAGGTGGGGCCCGCCGTGGCGATCAGCTGGCGGCTCGGCTCACAGTTCTGGGGCCAGGGATACGCGTCCGAAGCCGCCCAGGCCACGCTGGAGTTCGCGCTCCAGGACCGTGGTCTCGACCACGTCATCAGCATCAGTCGAGTGGGGGACGATGCCTCCGAGAACGTCATCCGCAAGCTCGGCATGGTCCTGGAGCGCGAGATGGCCCACCCGGTGTACGGCTTTCCGCTGCGTGTTCACACCATCGACCTCACCGAGTACCAGGCATGAACCAGCCGAGCCGTCGGACCATCACGAGACGGCCGACTCCCGTCCATACGTCCGCGACCGCATTGGTCGCCACGGAGTAGGACGCCGAGACGAAAAGCACTGCTCTCTCATCGTGACCTGCGCCTTCACGGGACTGCGCCCAGGGCCTTGAATCTCCCCGCCCCCGGTGCTCGGGGGCGGGACAGACCTGCTCGCTGAGATTCCCCACCCATGGACCGCGAACCTGGGCCCACGCCTCAGACAGACTTCTGGCCGATCAGTCGGAGGCAATCGTGCCGGCCAGGGCGCTCATCCACGGTGTAGAGAGCTGCGGAGCGCCGGTACCTGTCTTCGATAAGCGGCGCCGGCCGACATCGGCCCGTCTGCTGCCGGCCTGACGGCCCGGCGTCACTTCAGGTGTCGGGTGAAGAACTGGGCCGCGGCGTCCCCCGCGTGCTGCGGGACGCCGGTGTGCCCGCCCATGTTGGCGTGCAGCGTCTTCTCCTTGGAGCCGAAGGCGTCGAACAGGTCCAGGGCGGCCTGCCGGTCGTTGCCTTCGTCGTCCCACTGCAGCAGGACGTGCAGCGGAATGGTGACCTGGCGGGCCTCCTCGAACATGGCGCGAGGGACGAAACTCCCGGCGAACAGAACGGCGGCCGAGATGCGCGGCTCGACCACCGCCAGCCGGGTCCCGATGGAGATCACTCCCCCCGAGTACCCGACCGGGCCGCCGACCTCGGGCAGCGAAAGGAGGGCGTCCAGGGCGGCCTGCCATTCCGGGACCGCCTTGTCGACCAGGGGGAGGATGAGGGCGTCGATGATCTCGTCGGTGACCGGCTCGCCGGCCTCCATCGCCCGGCGCAGGTCGGCGAGGGCCTGCTCGGCGGCGGGCCAACGGGGCCGGTCGCCGCTTCCGGGGAGTTCGATGGTGGCTGTGGCGAAGCCGTCCGCCGCGGCGTGTCGGGCTCGGGCCACCAGTCGGGGGTACGTCTTGCGCAGCCCGAGGGGAGGGGGGCTGAGCAGGATCAGCGGCGCCGGTGCGGATGCGGATGCCGGTGCGGATGCGGATGCCGATGCGGGTGTCCACAGGATGCCGGGGATCTCACCGAGGGTGAATTCGCGTTCGAGGACGCCGTGGTCGAGGCGCTGCTCGGAAGTGAAATGCATGGTCGTGCCTTTCGGGAGTGCACTGGAACGGCGCTCCCGGACGACCTGTCTATCGCCCGACCGTGACCCCGGAGGGGAGCACCCATGTCGATACTGCGTTCACGGGTACCACCTCCTCGATGTCTCGCACGGCCTTCGGAAACGTAGCAGTGGTCGCCCTCGTCCGCCAAAGGGTTTTTGCGGAGTCTCCATGGCGCCGCCGCAGAGCCGCCACTCGGGAAGTGGGGTGCACTGGCGCTGTCGTTTCTCATGAACATCGAACACTACGCACCGCCGACGCCTCCCAAACTCGTGTACAGGTGCTGTCGGTTCCCGTGAACAAAGCCACTGCCGAATGGCTGGGCTTCCGGCAGCCGACAGCCAGCCACCATCCGACGTTCATCGCCGAGGCGGGAATCCTGGAGCGTGCGCAGCGGGGGCCTTCGGCCTGGTACTCGGTGAGCCGGGCGGGGCTGCGGAGGGTGCGCGAGATTCTTCGTTGAGGGCAGGCTCTTGGCTGAAGGGAGACCCTTCACCGAGGGGCAGGCCGGCTGCCTTCGGCTTCCTCCCGGCGCAGGCCAGGGCCGCGAGCAGAGTCACGCCGCCCGCGAGCGCGAAGCACACCCCGAGCGGCAGCCGTGCCGCTAGCAGACCGGCCGCCGCCGTGCCGCCCGAAATCCCTGCGTTCACCGCCGTGTTGACCCAGGCGCCCGCCTGGGTGCGGCGCCCCGGTGGTGCCACCTCGTCGGCCAGCAGATACGCCGTGGTGAGCGCCGGGGCCACAAAGAATCCCGCACACGCCACCGCCACGGTCAGCGCCCCCACGCCCGGCGCGAGCCCCGCGGCGGCCAGGGCGAGACCGAGGCCGGCGGCCAGCAGCGGCAGTCGTACCCGGGCCCCGGTGCGCCAGCTGACGGCACCGTTCAGGAGCCCGCCGACGGCGCTGCCCGCCGAGAGGGCCGCGAGTACCCAAGCGACCACGTCGTCCCCGTGATGCCGCGCCGCCGCGAAGGCGAGGACCAGCAGATCCATGGCGCCCAGGGACAGCCCGACCCCGGCCGCCACCACGACCGGCGTCAGCAGCGCCCGCGCCCCCTGCAGCCGCGTCTTGGAGCGTGCCGCCGCCTTGGCAACGGCAGTCGGCCGTATGTCCCGCACGGCTGGCGACATGACGAATGCGCAGGACCCGACCCCCACGAGCAGCGCACTCGCTACAACCCCGGCCGCCGGGGGCGCGATCTGCACCAGCGCGCCGACCAGCAGCGGACCGGAGACGAACAGCATCTCCTCCGCGACGCCGTCCAGGCTGTACGCGCGCTGCAACAGTGGCTGTTCATCGGCGAGTTCACGCCAGATGGCCCGCATCGAGGGGCCGAGCGGAGGCGTCGCGGCGCCCGCGGTGGCGGCGATGGCGCCCAGCAGGAAGGCGGGGGCGCCGGGCCGCCAGGAGGCCGCCGCGAGGGCGCCCAGGAGGCCCGCGTAGAGCAGGGCCATCGGCAGGAGCGCGGGGCGTGGCCCGTGGCGGTCGACAAGGGCCGCCCGTACCGGGGACAGGAAGACACTGGTGGCACCGAACAGCGCCATGATCGTGCCGGCGACGGCATACGAGCCGGTGGCCCGGGTCACCGCCAGCATCACGGAGAGGGCGACCATCCCGTACGAGAGCCGCCCGAGCAGGGCGGCACCGAAGGTGCGTCGGGCGTACGGAAGGCGCAGTACGGCGGCATACGAGGGCCGCCCTTGAGCAGGCGCAGACATGGGAAAGTTCCTCGGTCGAGGCGGAAGGAGGGACGCCGAAGTGTCGCGAGCGCTGTGTGCGGTTCGCGGGCCTGGGCGTGCCTATGCCAAGAGGAGGAACATGAGGCTCAACGTAGCAGCGGGCACCAGGGGAAGTCAGTAGTCCCGAGGGATTGTGCGTCATCCCGCGCGTTCCCCTGAGCCCCGCTGAGTCTCTGGTCCCATGGCCAGGGCGTTCTTCCTCCTTCGTGTGCTCTGCCGGCTTGTGACGTAACTTCGGGATTCTGAAGCGTTCTCAGCTCGCCCGACCGATTCGCAGTCGGGTCGAAGGTGATGAGGCTCGGGTTGGCGGCGCTGGCGGTCGTACGGGATCTGCGTGAGCACTGGGCGCTCGCGTCGGCTGAGGAGCTGGAGCGGTTCGAGACCGATGTGCTGTCCGGGTTCGTCCTGGCACGGGCCTCAGCAGGGCTGGCGGACGGCACCATCCGCGGGGACGTCTGTCACCTGGATCAGATCAGGACCTGGTTCGGCCGGCCCTTGTGGAACATGGAGCCCGCTGACGCGGACGTGTACTTCGGGAAGGTGCTGCGGCACTCGCCCAGCGGCACCCGGCTGGGCCGGTCGCAGGCGTCGAGCACGTACTTCATGCTTCCTGGAGCTGCGGCACAAGGTGGAAATCCACCGGAGGGCCGGCTGGGCGGTCGAGTGCCCGATCGACGAGATGAACCGGCCGCGCGGGGCAAGGGCGCCGAGCTGCGGATCCCGCCGAGTGAGCCGGGGATCGGGACGTTGTTCACCGGCTGGGGCGGCGAGCTGGCCACCTGCCGGAAGTTCGCCCCCACTGCCCGGAACTACACAGCCTCGAAGCTGATGTCCCAGGTCGGCCTGCGGGTGAGCGAGGCATGTGGGCTCGACCTGGACGACATCACACATCGCCGAGCGGTCCGACCAGGTACGACAAGATCAGACCCACGAAGCAGCCGTCACCCTCAAATCGCTCCTGATGTGGGCGCGACACTTTGACGACAACTCCTAGCGGCGGCGTCCGCCGTGATCAGATAGTCGGCGAAGTGCTCGGTCAGCGGCTCGCCGGTGAGCGGTTCCAGGAACAGGAACTGCCCCTGTGGGTTGACCTCCAGCCAGACGGGTTCACCTCCCGGTGTGAGCTTGAGGTCGATCACACCCATGGGCAGCCCGAGCCGGTCGAGCACCGTACGGACCCGCCGAGCCAGGTCCTGGGGAACCGGCCACCGCGTGATCGGGACATTGAGGTCGGGGCGCCAGTCCAGTTCCTCTGTCTCGATCAGCGCCGCGAACATGCGCTCGCCGAAGCAGTTGAGCCGGATGTGGTGCCGGCCCGGAACGTACTCCTGGTACGTCGCCGGGCACACCGCGAAGGACTCCGCGGGCAGCTTCTGTGGGTCTTCGATCCACCGGGTGTACAGGGACGGGCCCCGCGCGCCCACGACGGGCTTGACGATGACCCGCCCGACCTCGCGGGTGAAGTCCACCACCTCGTCACGTGATTGCGTGATCAGCGTCCGCGGCACCCGGAAGCCGGCCTGCCGGGCTACCCACAGCTGGTAGACCTTGTCCGAGGCCCGGTCGGTCGCCTCCGGCGGCGAGATCCACTCGCCGTGGAACGAGGCGGCGAGGATGCCCGCCAGCGCTCCGCGGCAGTCGTTGTTGACCAAGCTGATCTGCTGCGCGCCGAGTCCCGCGCCGTCCGACGCGGCGGCGGACATGGTGAGCTGCTGGTCCGCCCGCGCGCGGCGCCACCACAGCAGCTCCGCCTGCGCGGGGGGCACCGTCCGGCCCTCCGACGTCGGCACCGCCGCCGAGGCGCCGGAGTCGTCCGTCGTCCCGGACAGGTGCCAGGTGAGGCCCGGTCTGCCGCTCACCGCGTCGCACTCCAGGATGTGGAACTCCTCACCGCGGGCGCGCACTGCGTGCTGCACCGCGATGGCGTGCAGGTCGTCGTGGAAGGACAGGGCCAGGATCATGCCGCGTCGCACATGTCGGAGCAGCAGTGTGGCCCACACCCCGTCTCGCAGGCATGGCCTTCCAGGTTCGCGGCGGAGATCTCCAGACCGGTGGTGGTCCGAAGGGCTTCCTCCCAGGCCTGCAGCTCCTGCGGTGTCTTCAGCTCTACGAAGCCGGTCGCCTGGGTGCTGAACACCACCGGCGGGGCGGTGCTGGTGAAGTCATCCTGCTTCTGGTCCAGGGGCTCGCCAAGCTTGAAGCCGTTCATGGTCTCGGCCTCCCTCGATCGTCTCTCTCGCCCCCGAGTCTCGATTCTGGATTCCTTCTCCTTCTACTGAACCACTGCTGTTTCGGGGCTGCATCCGGCCGACGGTAGCCTGGTAGATCCTTCAACTAACGTCCCGGGTCGCTGCGTTCGCGGCTTGAGAGGCGGTGATCGAAGGTTTCTCGGTCAACCATGAGAATGCGTCGTTCCTCTCCGGTGCAGGCAATGAACTCCGCCCCCGGCAACGGCCCGTTCCGGGCACGCTGGTGATCACTTCCGCGTCGCGATGCTCACGGAAGCGGGCCGCGACCTTCAGGTCGACGCCCGCGATCAATCGGCCAGCTCCCGCCGATCGCTCCGATGCCGCGCATGAGCGCGGCGCTTGCCGACTCCGACGTATGAGAGGACTCGCTTGTGCCCGCCTCGCGGCCTCGCCGCAGGCGGTGGCCGATCCGGTCGGACGACTGCGGGATGACCGCGCCAATCGCGAGTTGGCGCAGGTGGCTGCGGATTGCACGGATGAATAGGCGTGGGATTGCACCGGATGAATAGGCGTGATCCAATCCGGACGGACATATCCGATCAACTGTTCAGCCCACTGGAGAGGCACGCGCCCCTCACGAGTCCCGCAACAGCACCCGCTGACCCGTTCACGTGACCCGACGAGTAGCTTTGCAGCAGCCGAACTGGGGGGAACGATGGCCTTCGGTGAACTCTTGACGCTTGGGCTCCTCGCCATGGCAGTTCTGGGGATGACCGGTGCCGGGCTCGGTATCTACGCCCTGATCTGCAACCGGGTGCCTGGACGATGGCTCGGCAGGACCGTACGCAACCCCAGACTTTGGGGAACCGGCATGCTGTTCATGGTCTCCAGTTTGGCCTTCGTCTCATGGACGCCCCTCATCATCGGGCTCGGCATCACTGTCACCGGACACGCCGTCAAGCCCACCGGGTGACCCAAGCTCGTCACTCACGCGACGGCACCAGCGCCGCCAGGCGGGTCAAATTGACAGGCACCAAGAGTCCGCAGAGAAATGACCTGGTGGTTTCGGCGGGGCGGCGATCCTCGCGACTGCCTGGCCAAGAACCGGAGTCGGCGGCTTGTTGCTCTGCGAGCCCATAGCCGTGGCGTCCAACGACGTTGGTTCCACGAAGTCCTCGGCCCTGCCCCATGTCCCTGGTGGCGGAAGGTGCAGGTAGCTGTAGTGCGAGCGGGGCTTCGCATGGCAGACACTGATCCACATGAAAGAACGACAGAGACACGTGGGACACGGCAGCTGGTACCTGTTGGTCGGCCTGCCCACGGCGATGGTGTCGATGCTCATACTGCCGCTGTTGGTCGTGGGCACGATCATCTCCGGTCTGACGGCCTTGCCCGTGCTGATGAGGGCCCTGCGACACTGGTCGGAGTGGCACCGGCGCCGAGCCGCCGCACTGCTCGGCATCGACATACGCCCGCGCCCTACCGAACTGCCCAAGGGGCTGGGCGCACAGTGGCGCCATCTGCTCGACGACACCGAGAATCGCCGCGACCTGCGCTGGGTCCTGCGGCATGTCGTCACCGGCCTCCCCGCTGGCCTGGCTGCGCTCGCTTGTGTCGCAACCGCCGTGTTCAGTGTGGCCGCTGCCCTGCTGTGGCAGTTGTTCCCGCAGGAGGAGCCGCTGCGTCTGCTCGGCGCGGTGCCGGTGGACGGCTGGGGCACCGCCCTCGCTCTCGGCGTCGTACAGGGCGCCGGCGCCGGTTCCCTGACCTGGTGGGCCATGCCTCACCTGGCCCGGATGCATGCGCGCAGCACCGTCGCCGCGCTGGAGCCGTCGGCAGAGGACCGGCTCGCCAAACGCGTCGGTGAGTTGGCCGACAGCCGTGCCGGAGTCCTCGATGCCCACGGTGCCGAACTGAGCCGTATCGAACGCGATCTGCACGACGGCACCCAGGCACGCCTCGTCGCCATCGCCATGCGTCTCGGCCTGGCCCGGGAAGAGCTGCCCGACGACTCGGGGGCCCTTGCCAAGCTCCTCCAGGAGGCCCATGAGGGCGCCGAGGAGGCGATGACGGAGCTGCGCGAGGTGATCCGCACAATGTATCCGCCGATCCTCGCCGACCGGGGCCTGCAAGGCGCGGTGTCCGCGGTCGCGGCCGGCGCGGGCATCCCCGCGGAGGTGGAGCTCGGCGAACTGGGCAGACTGTCCGCGGCCGTCGAGGCCGCCGCCTACTTCATCGTGGCCGAGACTCTCACCAACGCGGCCAAGCACAGTGGCGCGACCCGGGTCACCGTACGGCTGACCCGGCAGGACGCAGCCCTCCTGGTCGAGGTCACCGACGACGGACTCGGCGGTGTGGACGAGACCCTCGGCACCGGCGTCATCGGGATCCGCCGTCGTGCGGCCGCACTCGACGGAACCGTGCTCGTCAGCAGCCCGGCCGGCGGGCCCACCGCGGTCACGGTGGAGTTGCCGTGCGCGTCGTGATCGCCGAGGACAATGTGCTCCTCTCGTCGGGTCTGGAACTGATCCTCGGCACCAAGGGGATCGAGGTCGCCGCGGTGGTGACGGACGCGCCGGGCCTGCTGGCGGCGGTCGCGGAGCACGCCCCGGACGCAGTGATCGTGGACATCAGGCTGCCGCCCTCGTTCCGCGATGAGGGGATCAGGGCCGCGCTCCAACTCCGCCGGGAGCGCCCCGGCCTGCCCGTACTGGTGCTGTCCCAGTACGTCGAGAAGGTTTACGCCCGTGAGCTCCTGACCGACGGAACCGGAAGCGTCGGATATCTGCTCAAGGACCGGGTGAGCCGGGTCGGTGAGTTCGTGGACGCGCTGCGGCGGGTGGCGGCGGGCGGTACGGCAATGGACCCCGAGGTGATCACGCAGTTGCTGGCGGGGCCGGGCGGGAACGCCGTCGACGCACTGACCCCGCGCGAGCGCGAGGTACTCACCTTGATGGCACAGGGGCTCGGCAATGCGGAGCTGGGCAGCCGGCTGTTCATCACGGACAACGCGGTGCAGAAGCACATCGGCAACATCTTCATGAAGCTCGGACTGCCGGCCGCCGACGGCGGGCACCGCCGGGTCCTGGCAGTCCTCAGCTACCTGGACAGCGTTGCCGGCTGACCACAGCGGGCCCTCACGAGACGACGAACCGAGCAGGCGTCGCTGTTCGATAACGGGCGGGCGCGGCTGTCGCCGTCAACCAGGAAATCGCCAGGCTATTTCTCTGCGAGCCCTTGGGCGCCGGCCGATCGCACCGGCTCCACCTCGGCTCGCCGCCCGCCGGTCATAGGCCCGGCGGGCGGCGAGTACCTCGTCCTGACCTGCTCGGTCACGTCCCTGCTGTTCAGAAAGAGGTCACCGCGGTGGCCTTGGCGTTTGACCGTCGACTCTATGGTGAGCCACTCACCGGGGGCTCGCCATGTGCGATCCCGGACCGTCGGACAGCCATCACTTGATGGTGGTGTCGCCGAGTGTCTCCAGCACTTGGCGGAGGCCCTCGGCGGTCTTGTCGACCAGTTCGCGGTCCACGTCGGCGAGCAGCTGTGTGTAGTTCGCCAGATGGTCGGCGAAGGCGGCCCGGGTGACCTCGTGTCCGTGTTCGGTGAGGCGGATCTTGATGGTGCGGCGATCGTCGCCGTCGCGCACGCGCTCGACCAGGCCCTTGGCCTCCATCTTGTCGATGCGGTTGGTGATCGCACCGGAGGTCACCATGGATGCCTTGAGGAAGGCCCCGGCGGTGAGGGTGTAGGGCGGCCCGGAGCGCTGCAGCGTGGTGAGCACGTCGAACTCGCCGTGCTCCACGCCGTGTGCGGCGGCCGCGGCCCTGGCGGACTTGTCGACCACCCGGGCCAGCCGCTGGATCCGCCCGAAGAGCTGCACCGGCCAGAGGTCCTCCACCACATCGGGGCGCTCCTTGGCCCACTGGCCGATGATCGCGTCCACGGCATCACTCATGGCCGTCACTCCTCTCAATGGACATCTTCTCAACGTTAAGACACTTGACGTTGAGAGAGTCGGGCTGCTTTTATCTCAACGTTGAGATTATCAAGGCTGAACGACAGGAGCACCCCCGATGTCCGATCTCGCTCTCCACCCCACCGCCCAGGACCTCCTCTTCCGCCAGGCCCGCACCGCCAACACCTTCACCGCCGAGCCGGTGACCGAGGACCAGGTCCAGGCGATCTACGACCTGGTCAAGTACGCCCCGACCGCCTACAACCAGTCGCCGCTGCGGGTGGTCCTGGTCCGCTCCGACGAGGCCCGCGAGCGGCTCGTGGACCTCATGGACGAGGGGAACCGGCGCAAGACTGCGGCCGCGCCGCTGATCGCGGTCCTCGCCGCCGACAACGAGTTCCACGAGGAGCTCCCCGCGCTGCTCCCGCACTTCCCACAGGCCAAGGACCTCCTCTTCGCCGACCGCCCGGTCCGCGAGGAGTCCGCGCTGCTCAACGCGACGCTCCAGGCGGCGTACTTCATCCTCGGCGTGCGCGCGGCGGGGCTGGCCGCGGGGCCGATGACCGGCTTCGACTTCCCGGGTGTGCAGAAGGAGTTCCTGGACGACGACCACACGCCTCTGATGGTCGTGAACATCGGCCGCCCCGGAGCGGACGCCTGGTACCCGCGCTCGCCGCGGCTCGCCTACCACGACGTCGTCACCACGGTCTGAGCCACCTGAGCTGCTCGACCCGCCTAAACCGCCTTTCCGACTTCCCTGAGCCCCCCAGGCCACCCCCCTCACCTTCCGGAGCCTGCCATGTCTCTGCTCGCCCGAACCCACCCCCGCCCCGCCGCACATGCGCCGGCCCCCACCACCGCGCCCGCCACTCCGACTTCGCGCCAAGTCCCCTCCGCATGGCTGGCGTTGCTGGCCACCCCGGTCGCCGCGAGCGCCAACAGCCCGGTCCTGATCCTGCCCGACATGGCCGGCTCGCTCGGCATCCGTACGGCCACGGCGACCTGGCTCGTCACGGTCTTCGCCTGGGCCATGGCCGTCGGCACCCCGCTGATGGCGGGCCTGCTGCGCCGCCGCGGCCTGGGCGACACGCTCCGGCTGAGCGCGGCCCTGATCGTGGCCGGCACCGCGGTCGTCGCGGTGGCGCCCTGGCTGCCGCTGGCCATGGCGGGCCGGGCGGCCCAGGCGGTGGGCGGCGCGGGCCTGGTCACCGCGGCGATGAGCCTGGCGGGCTCGGTCCGCCGAATGGGAGTGATCACTGCGGGCTTCGGGACACTGGGCGCGGTCGGACCGCTGCTCGGCTCGGCGATCGCGGACACGGCCTCCTGGCGGGTGTCCCTCGCCGTCGGGGCGGTCGCCCTCCTGGCCCTACCGGCGGTCATGCGCCGCGCCGACCTGTCAACACCCAAGCAGACCACCCCCTTCGACGGCCGGGGCGCCGCCCTGCTGGTCCTGACGGCGACGGCCCTGGTACTCATCCCGCGCTACCCGCTCCCGGCGGTGGCCGCCTCGCTGCTGACGACCGCGCTGCTGGCCCTGCACATCCGGTCCAACCCCACGGGCTTCGTCCCCGCAACGCTGCTGCGCACCCGGGCCTTCGCCCTCTCCGCCCTGCTCGCCTGCACCTTCGCGACCTCGTATTTCACGCTGCTCTTCACCATCCCGCAGCTGCTGCGCGACCGAACGGACTGGTCGACCTCCACGATCGGCACCGGCCAACTGGTCGCCCTCCTCGCGGGCTCCATGCTCTCCATGGTGCTGGCCGCGACCTCGGCCCGGCTGGGCCGCCCGCGGGTTCTGACGATCCTGGTCACGGTCGGAGCGCTGGCCCCGCTCACCGCCATGCTGACCCCCTGGGCGCCGCTGCTCCTGCTGGTCGCGACGCTGGCCGTCTTCACGACGAGCGCGGGCCAGGCCACGCTCGCGGTATACGCCACCCAGGCCGCGCCGACCACTCAGCGCCCCACAGCGATCGGCCTGTTCAACCTCTGCTATCAGCTGGGCGGCGCCTTCGGCCCAGCGATCGCAGCCCTGATCACACTGGGCGGCTGACCCGCCTCGCCCCAGTCCCGTCCCACCCTCGCACTTAGGATCACGATCATGAACGAGAAAACACCCACCACGCCCGCGACCGCGACACCGCTCGAGGCGGTGCTGACCCGCCATGCGGATGCCGAGACCTGTGCCGACCCGAGCAGCGTGATGACCCTGCTGGCCGACTCGGACGGCACCGCAGGCGGCTGCACGAGCTACCGATCCACCTTCGCCAAGGGCGCGATAGGGGCGCCCGCCCACTTCCACACCCGGGCATCGGAACTCTTCTTCGTCATCAGCGGAGCCCTGCAGGTCCTGGTGGGCGAGGAAGTCACCATCCTCAAGGCAGGCGACTTCCTCGCCGTACCGCCCCACACCCCGCACGCCTTCGCGGCCGCCCCGGGCTGCGAAGCGGATGTCCTGTTCGTCTTCACCCCCGGTATGGGCAGGTTCGACTACCTGCGCCTGCTCGGCCGGGTGATGCGCGGCGAGGCAGACCCGAAGGAGATCGCCGAGTCCTCGGAACGCTTCGACAACCACTACGTCGACAGCCCGGTCTGGCGCGCCGCCCTGGAGCGTTCCGCGTGATCGACTCCACGACCCGGATCCGGGTGGCCCGGCCCTCACGGGACCTCGCAGCCGCCGAGCGCTTCTACGTAGACGGTCTCGGCCTGGACGTCCTGTGGCGCTCCACTGAACGTGTCGCGGGTGAGCACGACCTCCTGATGGTCGGCCCACCGGGCGCCGCCTGGCACTTCGAACTCACGCATGACCCCGAACGGCCGCTCGAACCCACCCCGACAGTGGACGACCTGTTCGTCGTCTACCTCGGCGCCCCGGTCGACCAAGCCCTGGTCGACCGCCTGCAGGCCAATGGGGGCACCAGGGTTCCCGCGCACAACCCCTACTGGGACAGGTACGGCGTGACCGTCGCCGACCCCGACGGGTACCTGCTCGTCCTGTGCTCACGCAACTGGACCATCTGAACCCGCGGCCCCGCAGCGGCACGGCGGACTCGCTCGCCTGGATCAGGACGCCTGGCTGTAGCCGTCCGGTGCGGGCGGGCTGTCGCCGCGGAGCGGGCTGAAGTCGACGTCCAGGTGCGGGTCGTAGGAATTCGGGCTGGAAGCCGAGTTCATGGGTGGAGTACTCGCCGAAGCGGCGGATGCGCTCGGTCCGGTACGGCGAGACGTGGGCCAGGTCCTCGGGGTCGATGACGTGGCCCTCCTCCTGGAGCTGGCGCACGATCTCGGCGATGTCCACCCTTCGTCCGGTCCCGTCTCGGCCTCATGACCATGTGAAACGACGCCTTTAACCCGTAGCAGCCCGCGGTATCAGCGGAGCAAGTAACTTCCACTCCTGCTCAGCGAGTTATGGGGGCATATCACCCGATCGTGATCCACCGCCGGTGTTCTCTGGAGAGGGGTGCAGCGACATCGAAGACTGCATGGTCACCTTTGCCGTGGGTTCGCCCGGAAGTTGGTATGGAGGTATTGGGCAGTGCCGACCGTGCTCGCCGCCCTCGCGCATGCCCACCGACCACTCACCCTGGGCACACTGACAACGTTCGCCCTGTTGTCGGGTCGGCGGGTGGCAGTTCGTGCTGAGTGACGCGGTTTACTCGGCGTCGAGCTGGTGGTCGGCCCAGACGTAGCTTTCTGGCAGCAAGTCGGCAATAAGAACGGTTCGGACATGGTCGTTATTGCCGACGATGACCTTGAGGGCGGGGAAGTAGTCGAGGAGGGCTTGCCGACACCGGCCGCACGGGGGAACAACCCCCCGGTCGCGGTCACCCACGGCGACCATCGTGTCCAGCTCGTAGGCGCCCTGGGCGGCTGCCGCGCCGATGAGGACCAGCTCGGCACAGGGGCCGCCAGTGAAGTGGTAAGCGTTCACCGCGGTGATGATCCGGCCGTCCCGGGCGCGGGCTGCGGCTGCCATGGTGTGGTTGTCGCCCCGGCAGCGAGTGCGAGCGACGTGCGCTGCGGCCTGGACGAGTTCGTGGTCGACGGGGTGGGTCTGCGTGGTCATCTTCTCTGCCTTCGTCAGGTGTCAGGCGACGTTGACCCGCGTGACGAGGGTGCGCAAGCGAATATCGCTCATCAACGAGTTCCGCGCCGATGAAGGGAAAGTGGCGGGATGTTCGAGGGTTCCACCCTTTGGTGTGCTGGCCGCCGATCCACTGGCCGGGCGCTCGCCGAGCGTCAGGCGTCCTGCGGGTACCAGCGCAGTTCCACGGTGTTGCCGTCCGGGTCCCGCACGTACAGGGAGATCGCGCTGCCGCGGGCGCCGAAGCGCTCGCCGGGGCCGTCCACCACCGTGAAGACACCGGAATCGACGACCTGCTGCCAGTCGAGCGGCTCCACCACCAGGCAGATGTGGTCGACGTTGGACCCCTCCGGCCGCCCGTCGGGGGCCTCGACGAGGTCGATGATGGTGGTGGGGCTCGCCCGTACGGACGGGAAGGGAACCTTGCCGGCTCGCCACTCCTCCACCCGCACCGGTTCGAGCCCCAGCGGGCCGGTGTAGAAGGCAAGCGAGCGCTCGATGTCGGCGACGTTCAGGACGAGGTGGTCGAAGGCGATCACGCGCATGGGTGTCTCCGCGGGGTCGGGGCGCCGGGGCGCCGGTAGTGGTACGGCGGGGCCGGCAGGCCCCGGACCTCGCAGGTCCCGGGCGGTGGCCGGTCGCTGACTGCCGTGGCCCGCCGTTGACTTCAGCATCGCCGAGCATCCATACATCGATCCAACACATGTTTGTCATCCCATCCATCGTGTTTCACGATGGATGAATGGATCTCCAGCAGATGCGCTACGTCCTCGCGGTGGCGGAGACCGCGAACTTCACCCGTGCCGCCGAGCGGTGCCATGTCGTCCAGTCCGCGCTCAGCCACCAAGTGGCCCGGTTGGAGAAGGAGTTGGGTGCCCGGCTGTTCGAGCGGGGGCGGCTGCCTCTGATCCCGGAGTACGTCGGGAATCAGAAGCAGCACATAAGCCCCGACCGTGGTGGTGGTCAGCTCGTCGGCGACAGCGGCGCCGCGGCGGCCTCGGCCGCTCGCAGCAGCGCGGTCAGGTCCTCACGGGCGCGGGCCACTCGGGAACGGACGGTTCCGATCGGGCAGCCGGCTGCCGTGGCGGCTTCCGCATAGGGCAGGCCGAGCACCTGGGTCAGGACGAATGCCTCACGGCGGGCCGCGTCCAGCGCTTCGAGCAGGTCGAGCAGCGCCACCCGCTCCTCGAATCCGGGGAGGCCCCTCGGCTGCGCCCGGTCGGCCGCTCTCTGCCAGTCCGCGGTGTTGATGATCCGCGGTCGGCTGGCCGCCGACCGGTGGCGGTCGACGACCACCCGGCGGGCGATCGACAGCAGCCAGGTCCGGGCACTGGAACGGCCCGCAAAGCCGGGGAGGCTGGTCAGGGCCCGCAGATACGTCTCCTGGGTCAGGTCGTCGGCGCCCTCCGCGTCGCCGCTCAGATGTGCCACGAACCGCCACACGTCTCTGTGTGTGGCCCGTATGAACCGCTCGATCGCCGCACGGTCACCGGTACGTGCGGCCGCCAGTGCCCACTCGGTCACCTGTGTGTCGTTCCGCTCGATGGACGGGCCTCGCGGGTTCCGTACCAGGGCAGGAGTCATCGCCAAAGGTCCTTCGCGTAAGTGCGGGCCGGGCGGACATGGCGCGGCCACGCAGGTGGGCGGTCCTCCGGGCCCGCCGCGCACACGCGGATGGGGGGCGGTGGCACGACGGAGAACCTCAGGCCGATGAGCCGGGTCGCGGGCATCCGCGCACGCCGGTCCCCCGCCCGTCGACCCGTGTGCGGGGACGGGCGGTCAGCAGCAGACCGGACGTGCCGGCGGGCCCCTGCGAAGGACGGCGTACCGCAGCGGCCGGGTGCGAAGGCGTTGAACGGGGCCGAACGCGGCCACGGGGCGTACCGAGGACGCCGGGCCGGCATATGCGAGTGAGCGCCGGGCCCGCCGTAGCGGCGCGAAGACGAAGGCGGCCAGCGACCGGGCGAGCCGGAACACCGCCGCCTCACCACGCCACAGCCACAACCCGCAGACCAGCGCGGCCAGACCGTGCGCGAGCCCCATGCCGAGGGACCAGGTGTGTCCGGTGGCCGTCGTGCCCATGGAGTCGAACACCGAGGACATCGCGTGCGCGGCATGGTGCATGGGGCCGGCCATGTCGCTGCCGGGTATTCCGGCCATGCCGCCCGTACCACCGGACGTGGTCGCCGGTGCGGAGGATGTGTGCGCCACCAGTGACTGCGACAGGCTGAACGAGGTGTGCAGCGCGAACTGTGCGGCCATGGTGGAGCCGGTCACCACGAGTGCCCCGCGCTCCCGTCCGGTCAGCCACCACGCGCCCGCCGTGGTCGCGGCTAACGCGTACGCCACCGCCCACACCGGCAAGGTGTCTCCGGACATCAGCACGTGCCCCAGGGCCGTCGTCACCACACAGACGGCCGCGAAGATCGCGGCACGTGCGAGGCGGAGTACGGGCCCAGTGGTCACGGCCGTCATCGTGCCAGTCGGCCTACACCGAGGGGACCCGGAAGGTACGATTCCGTATTTTCTTGCGTTCACGATCAAGAAAAGTGGATGGCCATGGCGCAGGTCATGTGCCCGCCTCAGGAGTCGATCCATCGCCGGTCCGGCTGCTGGAGCACCACGCAGATCACTGAACAGGCGGCGTCGGACGACTGATTGGGGCAGGGGGACCGGAACCCGGCAGACACAGGCCGGAGCGTCCACCTCACACCATCGCCTGTGGCGTGGATCACCCACCAACGCCGGCAGCGACGCGCGGTGCGCGGTGCCACGGGACGACGACGCACCCAACTCCCGCCCGCGCAGGCGGCATCGGCGGTGTGGAAATCCAGGCGGACGGCAGGACGCGGGAACCGGCGGGCATGCTCGTACGACTCTCTGCCGTGGGCCCCGTGGAGTACGGGGCCCGGCACGGAGGGAGAGTGCGCGTGCACGCAGACCGGTCGTCCCCGGCGTCCTCGATACCGTCGGCCTCCCCGCGCGTTGGTGATGCGGGTGCCGAGGGAGGTGCGGGGACGGGCCTGACCCTGTTGCTGACCTCGGCGATGGCCTTTTCCATGCTGCAGTTGTTCCTGGTCGGGGCGCTCGGCCCGCGGCTGGTGGCGGATCTTCACATGAGCCGGGCCATGCTGGGGCTGACCACGACGGCAGGGTTCGGGGCCGCCGCCCTGCTGTCCCCGGTGGCGGGGCGGGTGGTGGACCGGGTGGGTCCGCGACGCTGCCTGATCGCGCTGCTGCTGCTCGTCGGCGTGGCGCTTGCGCTGATCGCCTCGGCTCCGGTGTACGGGGTGCTGCTGGCGGGGGTGGCCGTGGGAGGGGTTCCGCAGGCGTTGGCCAACCCGGCCACGAACAAGGTGATCCTGGCCGCCGTACCGGTGGCGCGGCGCGGTGCGGTGACCGGTGCGAAGCAGTCGGGTGTGCAGCTGGGGGCCTTTGCGGCCGGGCTGCCGCTGGCCGCGTTGGCGAGCGGGGTCGGCCGGCAGGGGGCGGTGTGGGTGGCTGCGGCCATGGCTGTGGTCGCAGCCCTGTGGGCGGCCCGCATGCTGCCCGCCGATCCCCCGCCGCACCCGGTGGCGGCGCCCGGCGGGACGTCTTCGACGGGGAACACGATCGGTTGGCTGCTGGTGTTCTCGCTGTTGCTCGGTGCCGGGATCGCCTCGGTGAACACGTATCTGGCGCTCTTCGGCGTGCAGCGGCTGGGGGTGGCGCCGACGGCGGCGAGCGTGCTGGTGGCGGTGCTCGGCGTGGCCGGCATCGGCGGCCGGATGGGCTGGTCGCGCGTGGCGGGGCGGCCCGGCCGGGCCGTCGTGCTGCCCTCCGTGCTGGCCGCTGGCGCGGTGGCCGCCGGCTTGCTGCTGGTCGCGGCGTTGCGGATCCCGGTACTGGTGTGGGTGGCGGCGGTGGCGATCGGGGTCTTCGCGGTCGCGGCCAACGCCGTCTCGATGGTGCTGGTGATCCAGCGGGCGGCGCCGGGCCGCGCCGGGCGGGACTCCGCGCTGGTGTCCGCGGGCTTCTTCGCCGGGTTCGCCGTCGGTCCACCGTTGTTCGGCGCGCTGGTGGAGTCATCCGGGTACGGGCCGGGATGGCTGCTGGTGGCGGCGGAGTTCGCGGGGGCCTGTGCGGTCGCGGCGGTGTGGGCGTGGCGGGAGCTGCGTCGGCTCCGGGACGGGGTGCGGGCATGAAGCCCTGGGCACGCGAGGCCCTCGCGCTTGTCCTGGAGCGTGTCGCCGTCACGGCCGCGGAGGTCGGCGACCGGTTCCCGCTATATGCCGACCCGGACACCGGGCGGTGGACGACGACCTCGCGCGGGTCCTGGACCGGGGGCTTCTGGGCGGGGCTGCGGTGGCTGCGGGCCCTGCACACCGGTGACGGACGGGACCGTGCCGGGGCGGCCGAGTGGACGGGGAGGCTGGCGGGGTGGCTGGGTGCCGATACGGCGACCCGGGGACTGATCTTCTGGTACGGCACCGCGCTGGGTGCGGGGTCCGGTGGGGATTCCGCTTCGGTGAGCCTGCGCGTCCGGGCGGCTGGCGCATGCCTGGACGACGGCTTCGCGCCCGAACTCGGGATCGTGCCTTGGGGTGCCGCCTTCGGTGGTCCGCGCTTGGTGGCGCGGGTGGACGGGGTCCCCGGCATGGTGCCGCTGCTCGCGACGGCCGGGGGCGCCGAGGGGCGGCGCGCCGCCCGGTCCCATCTCGACCGGCATCTCGCGCTGTGCCTCGGTGAGGGGCCGTTGCGCCCGGCGTGGGAATGGACTGCGACAGGGCGGTGGGCAGCCTGCCCGCAGCCCGCGCCCGGCTGGAGCCGGGGCCGGGCGTGGTTGCTGCTGGCTCTCGCCGACGCGGCCCTGTGCCTGGATGACGGTACGTATGTGGAGAGGGCTCGGGGACTGCTCGGGCCGGACGGAGAGGCGACGGCGACGGACGTCGTCGTACCGCCGGCGGAAGTGACGGCGCCTCAAGGACTCGTGGACACTTCCGCGGCCGCCATCGAGGCGGTCGCGCTGCTGAAACTCGCAGCGGCCGCCACAGCGCCCGAGGCGCAGCGGCTGCGGGGGCGCGCTGCTCTCCTCCTGGAGCACCTGGTTACCGTGCACGTGACGACGCCGGGACCGGGGCGGCCGTCCGGCATGCTGCTCAACGGGTGCTACGACCTCCACCGTGGCATCGCCGTCCGGCACGAGCTGGTGTGGGGCGACTTCTTCCTCGCCCTCGGGCTCGCGCTGCTCACGGGGCTGGTGACGGCCCACGACGTATGACGCCCTCGCGCACGGCGTTCGCGGCGTACGGTGTCCACGGCGTTTGACCTATACACCGTGGACACCGCACCGTCTCGCCTGTCGCCGTCCCCCTCACCCCTCGCGCAGCACCCGCCGCGCCACGGACGTGATGTGCAGTTCGTCCGGGCCGTCGAGAAGGCGGGCCATCCGGCCCATGCGGAAGAGGCCCGGGAGCGGGGTGTCCGGGCCGAGACCGGCGGCGCCGTGGACCTGTATCGCGGCGTCCGCGACGTGCTGGAGCATCCGGGCCGCCGCAACCTTGGCCAGGCCGACCTCGATATGGGCGTCCCTGCCCGCCTCGATGAGCCGGGCGGCTTCGTGGACCAGCGGCCGGGTGGAGCGGATGGCGAGCAGCGCTTCGAAGAGGTGCTGCTGGACGAGTTGGTGGTCGCCCAGTGGCCCGCGTCGCAGGGTGCGTTCCCGGGCGCGGGTGCGCATGAGGGCGAAGGCTCGTTCGGCCTGGCCGAGCCAGCGCAGGCAACGCAGGGTACGGCCGAGTTGCAGTCGCTGCGCGGCGACGGCCAGGGCGTCGCCGCGTTGGCCGATGAGGTGGTCGGCGGGGACCCGTACGCCGTTCAGTTCGATCTCCCACTGGCCTCCGGTGCCCAATACAGGCAGCTCCCGGACGATGCGGAAACCCGGGGTGGCCGTGGGAACCAGCAGCAGGGACAGGCCGTGCCGGTCCCCCGGTTCGCCGTCGGTCCGGGCGAGTACGGTCACGATGTCGGCCTCGGCGGCCGCGGTGGTGAACCACTTGCGGCCGGACAGTGTCCATGAGCCGTCCGGGCCGGCCGTGGCGCGCGTCTCGGTCAACAGGGGGTCGCTGCCCGGCGTTTCTGGTTCCGTCATCGCGTAGGCGGAACGGATTCTCCCGGTGGTCAGGCGCTCCAGGTACAGCTCGCGTACGCGGGGCGCGGCATGCCGGTGGAGCATGAGGGCGTCCAGGAGGGTGGACGAGCCGAGTGCGGCGGGGCCGTGGTCGCTGACCCCTTCGGCCTCGGCGATGGGGGCGTACGAGGTCAACGGCAGCCCCTGGCCCCCCAGTTCGACCGGTAGGGGCAGTGCCCACAGTCCGTTCCGCTTCGCCTCGTCCTGCAGCCCGGCCAGGATCCGGGCCGCGGCCGGGCCACCCGCGTCGAGCTCGGGCTCCCTCGGGATCACGCGGTGGTTGACGAACTCCGCCACGCGTTCACGCAACTCACCGCCCGCGTCACCAGTTCGCGGAAACTCCCTCACCATTCTTCGTTCCTTTCCGGGAACCAGGCGGTCCCGCCATCCGACTGCTCGGCTTGTGGGAGAGAGGTCGGATCCGACCGCCTTCGAGTTCCCGCGACGAGACCGGTGCCTGAGCGGCGGCCACCGCCGCCGGAGAGGGAGCAGCCATGGCACACACCATGACCACAGGGACGGCTCTGCCGCTCGACGGGATGGAGCTGAGTGTTTCGGGCCCGCCCGCCTTGGCCGGTACGGCCGTCGGTCATCTACAAGCGCTGGGTGCACGCCCCGCCCCGACCGACCGCGGCGGCCCGGCCGGCCATGCGCGGCTCGTGCTGGCCGGGCAGGGTGAGGCGCCCGTCCCGGCCCGGGTGCGCTGGGCGGACCTGTGCCCTCCCCAAGAGGTGTACGACGAGGCCACGGCGCAGGCGGCCTGCGGCGTCATGACCGTCCATGGGCAGCGCGACGGCGGCCCGCGTGGCCTGGCCGTCGACTATGCGGCGACCGCCGCCGGCGTCCTCACGGTGCAGGGGCTGCTTGCCGCACTGATCGGCCGGGCCCGCGGCGGCGCGGTCGCCTCGGTCTCCACCGCTGCCGACCGTGCGGCGTTGCTGACGGTCTCTCAGTACGTGGCCGCTGCCGGAGCCGACGAGGGGGAGGCGGCGCCGACGGGGCCGGGCGGGCCGCCGTTCACCACCGCCGAGGGTACGCGGTTCGAGCTGGAGGCCCTGGAGCCCGCTGTGTGGGCTGGTTTCTGGCGTGTGCTGGGCGCGCCTCAGGAGGCGATACGGGCCGGCTGGCGGCCGTTCCAGTTCCGGTACGCGACGGCCTGTGCGCCGCTGCCGGACGTACTGCACACCGTCACCCGCGCTCGCGGCTGGGAGGAGATCCGACGCGCGGCGACGACTTCGGGCGCGGACGTCTGCCGACTGCACACGCTGGCGGAGCGGGCGGCGGAGGGTGGTGCGACGGGCGCCCCCTGGACGCTCGCGCCCCGCGGGGAGGCCCCGCGTACCGTCCCCGATCAACTGCCGTCGGCTGCACGTCCGCTGGAGGGCATGGTCGTCCTGGAGGCCGGACGGCGGATCCAGGCACCGCTGGCCGCGCACCTGCTCGGCCTGCTCGGCGCCGAGGTGGTCCGTATCGAGCCGCCGGGCGGCGACCCGCTGCGTGGTATGCCGCCCACCTGCTCCGGCCTCTCCGCGCGGTGGCTGGCCCTCAACCGGGGGAAGAAGGCCGTCGAGATCGACATCAAGTCCCCGTCCGACCGCCGTCGGCTGCGCGAGATGGCCGCCGGGGCGGATGTGTTCCTCCACAACTGGGCACCCGGGAAGGCCGAGCAACTCGGTCTGGACTCCGACGCGTTGTCCGCCGCCAACCCCGGCCTCGTCTACGCCTACACCAGCGGCTTCGCCGGCCGGGAGCTGCCCGGTGCGCCGATGGGCACCGACTTCATGGTGCAGGCGAGAACGGGAGTCGGCGAGGCCGCCCGCCCCGCCGGTGAGCCGCCCGCGCCCTCCCTGATGACGTTGCTCGACGTGCTCGGCGGGCTGCTGGGCGCGGAGGCGGTCCTCGCCGGCCTGCTCACCCGCGAACGGACCGGGCGCGGTGTGCGCGTCGACTCCTCGCTGCTGGGCGCGGCCGAGGTGCTGACCGCACCTGCGCTGCGCCGTGCCGCAGCAGGGCGGGATCCTCGGCGCCCGGCGGGCTTTCGCCACCCGCTGCGGACCGCGGACGGCTGGCTGGCTCCCGCCGACGCCTGCGCCGCGGAAGCGGCCGGGCACAGGGAGCGCATACGGCGGCTGCCCACCTCCGAAGCCGTCGCTGACCTGCGCGCTCGCGGGCTGGTGGCCACCGCCGTCAGCACCGACCTCGCCGCCCTGGCAAACGACCCTCGACTCGCCGGAGCCCTCACTCGCGATGCCCATGGCGCGCCCGCCGTTCCCTCCCCCTGGAGTCTGTCGTGACCGTGACGCACGCATCCGACGTATCCATGGCGACCGACCTGTCTGTGGCGCATGACGTACGCGAGACGACCCACACAGCCGAGGTGACCGACGTGCACGAGCCGATATGTGATCTGGTACCCGCAGCACTGCGCCGCTCCTGGGCGGCCGACGGCAGCTACCCCGACCTCGATCTGTACGCGCTCTTCCGCGCCCGCCGCTGCGCGGATCCGCACCGCACCGCCGTCATCGACCCGCAGGGAGCGATGAGTTACGCCCAGCTGGACCGCCAGGCGCGATGTCTGGCCGTCGGGCTCGCCGCGACCGGCGTACGGCCCGGCGACGTGGTCGGCGTCCAGGTGCCCGGCGGACGGCATGCCGTCATCGCCGACCTCGCCCTGGCGGCCCTCGGGGCGATCGCCCTACCGTTCCCGGTCGGCCGCGGCAGGTGTGAGGCGGCCTCCCTGCTCGGCCGCTCCGGCGCGGCCGCCGTCATCGCCGTGACCGAACACCGCGGCAATCACCACGCCGAGGACCTGCTCGCGCTGTCCGCCGAACTTCCCACGCTCCGCACGGTGATCGCCTCCGGCGCGGGGCATGCCCCGACCGGCTGCGTGTCCTTCGAGGAGCTGCTGACGTCCGACGATGCGGCCTTCACCCCCGCCCGCCCGGACCCTGACTCGGTCGCCCGCATCCTGGTCTCCTCCGGCTCCGAGGCCGAACCCAAGATGGTCGCCTACTCCCACAACGCCCTGGCCGGAGGCCGCGGCAACTTCATGGCGTCCCTGCTCGCCGACGGGCAGCCGCCGCGCAACCTCTTCCTCGTGCCCCTGGCCTCGGCGTTCGGCAGCAGTGGAACCGCCGTCACCCTGGCCCGCCACGGCGGCACCCTGGTGCTGCTCGACCGCTTCGACGCCGATGCCGCCCTCGACGCGATCGGCCGGCACCGCCCCACGCACCTCTTCGCCGTACCGACCATGGTCCGCATGCTCCTTGAGCACCTCGACCGGATGCCCGCCGACACCTCGTCGCTGACCGCCATGGTGCTGGGCGGCGCGCCCCTCGACCCGGGCACCGCGGCCGAGGCCCGGCGCGCCTTCGGCTGCGCGGTGGTGAACCTGTACGGGTCGGCCGACGGCGTCAACTGTCATACGGGGTGCGGAGAGGAGCCAAGGCCCAATGGCGGGCCCGGCATCGCGGTCGGGCATCCGGATCCGCGGGTGGCCGATATCCGGATCGCCGACCTGGACGCCCCGCGCGGCGACATCGTGGCGGCGCCGCCGGGTGTCGCGGGCGAGATCGTGGCCCGCGGCCCGATGACCCCGTTGTCGTACGTGGGCTCCCCCGAACTCGACGCCCGCTACCGCGCCCCCGGCGGCTGGGTCCGCACCGGAGACCTGGGGATGCTGGACGACGACGGCACGCTGCGCCTCGTGGGACGGCTGAAGGACATCGTCATCCGTGGCGGCGCCAACATCAGCCCCGGCGAGGTGGAGCAGCATCTCCTGACGCATCCTCAGGTGCGGGAGGCGGTGTGCGTCGGCGTTCCCGACCGGCTGATGGGCGAGCGGTTGGGCGCCTGCGTGGTGTCGAAACAGGGGCAGGAACTCACGCTGAAGGAGCTGTGCCGTCACCTGGACGAGCGCACCCTGGAGCGCCGCAAGCACCCGGAGGCGCTGCTCCTCCTTCAGGAGCTGCCATTGACCCCGGCGGGCAAGCCGGACCGGGCGGCGCTGCGTGCGGAGCTCGCCCGAGCAGGGGCACGGCACGTGGGGGCCGAAGAAGTCGTCGGCTGACCTGAACGGCCGTCAGGGAATATGAGAACAACGGACCATGGGGCCGTCAGCAGGATGAAGGGCCGCGGCGATTGTCGCCGCGGCCCTTCATCGCCTTTGTCGGGCCCGGCCGTCCGGGTCCGGCATCAGTGCTTGGCCAGGCCCTTCTCCACGGCGGTCGCCGCGTTGCGGTACACCGCCAGCAGATCCAGGTCCTTGCCGGGGAAGTTGGCGATCTCCACCTGCTCGGCGCCGGAGTCCGGCAGGACCGCGCCGGTGGACATGTGGGCGTTGTCCAGGACCAGCGACGGCTTCTTCGCCGACAGCTTGGACACCTGGCGGGGGGTCACCGCGTCGGGCCCGTATGTGCCGACCACGTCGGCACCCGCCAGCTTCGCGGCCCAGGTGGAGAACGCCTGGGCCACCACAGCCGGTCGGTGCCCGCCCGGCCACGCCTTCTTCACCTTGGCGGACAACTTGCCGTACTCGGTGTTGAAGGACTTCGTCCAGGCCGCGGCGGCCTTCTCGGTGCCGAACTTCTCTCCCAGCCGGGCCACTTCGGCGGTGGCCTTGTCGACGGTGTTGTCCAGGTTCACCGCGAGGAGTTCGGCATCCGAGCCCGCGGCCTCCTTGATCTTGCCCGCGAACGGCTCGAACGGCGCGTAGAGCACGAAGTCGGCGTCGGCGACCGCGGCGAGGTCCGAGGGTTTGGGCTCGTAGTCGGGGGCGTGCTGCACCGACGGCGGCACGATGACCTTCACGTCCTTCGCCCCGGCAGCACGGGCGAAGGCGGCCTCCCACGTCGTGGTGGCCACGACCACCGGACCACCCTCCTTCTTGTCGTGGGACCCGGCATGTGCGGAGTCGGTGCCGCCGCCCGAGCAGGCGGTGAGCAGGGACAGACCCGTCGTCAGTGCAAGGGCGGGGAGGAAGGGGAAGCGGGCGCGGACGCGTGCCATGAGCGGTCTCTCCGTTCGGGGACGAGATGAGCGGCCAGGGCGGTCGCCCCGGCCACGAGGACGAGAATCGGGCCCGGCGGCAGGTCCAGCGCCAGGGCCAGCAGGAAGCCGACGACATTGACGGCCAGGCCGATGCCGATCGCCCAGGCCACGATCGAGCCGAGGGAGCGGCCCAGGCGGCGGGCGGCCAGCGCGGGCAGCAGGGTGAGCGCGTCCACCAGCAGCGCGCCGGTGAGCCGGATGGCACCCGCCACCGCGATCGCGACGAGCACCAGCAGCACCAGGGTGAGCCGCTGCACCGGCACCCCGGCGCAGAGCGCCAACTCACGGTCGTGCAGCAGCAGCGCCACCTGGCGCCGCCGCCACCAGAACAGTCCGGGGACGACCACGGCGAGGGCGGCGAGGACGACCACGTCCCCGTCCCCCACCGAGAGGATCGAGCCCCACAGCAGCGCGAAGGCCCCGGCGGCATTGACCCCGGAGACCGCCAGCACGAGCAGCGCCGCGGCGATGGCGAGGCTCATCAGCAGCCCCATCGCCCCGGACAGCCCGTCAGGCGTACGGGCCAGGGGGCTGATTCCGGCTCCGGCCAGGGCACAGGCGACGATCGCGCAGGCGGCGGGGTCGAGCCCGGTCAGCAGTCCGATGGCGATGCCCAGCAGGGCGACGTGCATCATCGCGAAGCGGACCGGCATGATGTCCAGCCCGACGATCACCACGCCCACGACCGGCAGTCCGATAGCCGCCAACAGCAGGGCGAGGCCGGCGCGCTGCACCGGCATCAGGCTCAGCAGGTCGCCAAGCTGGGTGAGCGTGCTCATCGCGCCTCCCGGACCCGCCCGGCGGCCATCTCCAGGACCCGGTCGCACCGTTTCGCCAGCCCGCGGTCGTGCGTCACCACGACCAGGGTGACCGGCAGCCCCGTGAGCACCTCCGCCGCCTCCGCCTGCCCGTCGAAGTCCAGGGCAGCCGTGGGCTCGTCGGCCAGCAGCACCCCGGCCCCGGCCGCCACACAGCCGACCGCCCGCGCCAGATGCACCCGCTGGAGCTGACCGCCGGACAAGGTGTGCAGCGGCCGGTCGGTGAGCTCGCCGACACCCAGCCGCGCCGCCGCCTTCCCAGCCTCCGCCACATCCCCGCTGCTGGTCAGCAACTCCCCTACAAGCAAAGGGAATCGGCCCGCCGCCGGGCGCTGCGGAATCCATGCACAGGCCCGGCGCCGCCACGCCCACTCGGCCGCCGTTCTGGTAGGCCGACCGCCTACCGCGATGTGCCCGCCGACGTTGCGGTGCAGGCCCAGCACCGCGCGCAGCAGCGTGGTCTTGCCCGATCCGTTGGTCCCGGTGAGCGCCACCCGCTCGCCGGGCGTGATATCGAGATCCACCTCGCGCACCACCTCCTGCCGCCCATGACGGCAGGAGACCTCGGCCATGCGTATGCCGAGCCCCTCCATCGGACCCTCCTCCCGTAGTCACTGCCTGCCGCACGCCGGAGGCACGTACTCCGGCCAGGAGGTTGTCGGAAGCAGGGCGCCTCTAGTTCCCGGATTCCTGCACCATTCGATCCGCGAGTACCTTCCGAGCGCCCACGGCGACCCGCAGCATCCTGATCAGCTGCTCCCGGGACTCCGCACCACGAGGCACCAAACGCCGTGTCCCACCTCACTTCTCACCGTCGGAACCCGAGCCTCCACCAGTCCGACTCATGGAGTGCCAGGCGCTTCGGATGCCGGATGAACGAGCGGACGGTCCGACGCGTACCCCAAGCCGTACACATCGACCACGACCACACCAGGACAGGAACTCTCATGACTGAAAGCCGCTACGACGTCACCGGCATGAGCTGTGAGCACTGCGTCAGCAGCATCACCGAGGAGGTGTCCGAGGTGCCGGGCGTCTCCGAGGTCAGCGTCGACCTCTCGGCCGGCATCGTGACGGTGCGAGGAGTCTCCCTGGACGACGAGCAGGTGATCGCCGCCATCGCCGAGGCCGGCTATGGCGTCGGCGGTCTTGGCGTCGCCTGACCCGGGTTGCCGGGCAGCGCCTCCAGCCGGGGACTGCATCCCGGAGCGCCCCCCGGGCGCACGGCCCGCCGGGGCAACGCCCGTCAGCCGGTGCTCCGGTCGGCGGGGCGCAGGTCCGCCGACCACCGAGAAGCTGCTGCGGGAGGCCGTCCGGACAGCCCGCCGGTAACCCTCAGCCCAGCAGGCGGTCGAGCCCGGCGAGCTCCGCCTCCTCGAGCGGCGCCACGTCCAGTACCCCGAGGTTCTGCTCGAGTTGGGCGACGCTGCTGGCGCCGACGAGCACGGAGGTGACGCGTGCGTCGCGCAGCGCCCAGGCGAGCGCGAGCTGGGCGAGGGTGTTGCCGCGCTCAGCCGCGGCCTTGTCCAGCGCCCGGAGCAGCGCCAGCCGCTCCTCGGTGAGGGCGGCAGGCTTGAGGAAGTGCCCGATGGCCGCCCGGGATCCGGCGGGGATGCCGTTCAGATAGCGGTCGGTGAGCTGGCCCTGGGCGAGCGGCGAGAAGGCGATCACGCCGGCACCGGCCTCGGCGGACGCGGCGAGCAGCCCGCTGCGCTCGATACCGCGGTCGAGCATGCTGTAGCGGTCCTGGTTGACCAGCAGCGGCGTGCCGAGTTCGCGCAGCAGCGACGCGGCGCGCGTCATCTGATCCGGCGGATAGTTGGACAGCCCGGCGTAGAGCGCCTTGCCCTGACGCACCGCCGCGTCGAGGGCGCCGGCGGTCTCCTCCAGCGGCGTCTGCGGGTCGAATCGGTGCGAGTAGAAGACGTCGACGTAGTCGAGACCCATACGGCCCAGCGACTGGTCGAGGCTGGCCAGCAGGTACTTGCGGGAGCCCCACTCGCCGTACGGACCCGGCCACATGTCGTAGCCCGCCTTGGTGGCGATGAACAGCTCATCGCGCCACGGCCGGAAGTCCTGGGCGTAGATCCGGCCGAAGTTGGCTTCGGCGCCGGCGTAGGGCGGCCCGTAGTTGTTGGCCAGGTCGATGTGCGTGACGCCGAGGTCGAAGGCACGTCGCAGCACGGCTCGCTGGGTGTCCAGCGGGGTCGTGTCGCCGAAGTTGTGCCACAGGCCCAGCGACACCCTGGGCAGCAGCACACCACTGCGACCGCAGCGCTGGTACTGCATGGCGTCGTAGCGGCCTGCGGCGGCGCGGTACGGCTCGGGCTTCATGGTGCGGCCCTCCTGTCGGGGATGGGGGCGCGGTGCGTGGGCACGCCGATCGGCAGCACGCGGCGCTCGTCGGAAGGGACGTGCGGGAACGACTAGCATTTCGGGTTCAGTCATCAGGATGGGAGCATCTGTCAGTGCGTCAACTACGCCTCGGTGTCGCGATCTTGACGATGGGCAATCGCCCACGTGAACTCGGGGACCTGCTGGAGTCGGTCGCGGCTCAGCACACACCGGCTGCCCGTATCGTGGTCGTCGCGAACGGTGCGCCGCTCCCGCTCCTCCCCGACGGCGTCACGGGCGTGATACTGGCCGAGAACGAGGGTGTCGCGGGTGGCCGGAACGCGGCGCTGGCCCGGCTCCGGGAGTTCGGCGACGTGGACGTCGTGGTCGATCTGGACGACGACGGACTGCTGATCAGCAAGGATGACTTCTGCCGGGTGGCCGAGCTGTTCGAGCAGGACCGGCGCCTGGGCATCGTGAGTTTCCGTATCGCCGACGAGCGGGGCCGTACCCAGCGCCGCCATGTCCCTCGGCTGCGTGCCTCGGACCCCTTGCGCGGCGGCTACGTCACCACATTCCTCGGCGGCGGGCACGCGCTGTCCATGGCGATGCTGGACGAGATCGGCGGCTGGCCGGACGAGTTCTTCTACGCGCACGAGGAGACGGATCTGGCCTGGCGCGCCCTGGACGCGGGCTGGCGGGTTCTCTACGCGCCGGAGCTGGTGCTGCAGCATCCCTGGACGTCCCCGACGCGCCACGCCGTCTACCACAGGATGGTCGCGCGCAACCGGGTGTGGCTGGCCAAGCGTCATTTGCCCGCGGTTCTGGTACTGCTCTATCTGGGCGTGTGGACGGCCCTCACCGTTGCACGTACCCGGTCGCGGGCGGGGCTGCGCGCCTGGTTCGGGGGGTTCGCCGAGGGGGTGCGTATGCCCTGCGGCCGGAGGAAACCCATGCGTTGGCGCACGGTGTGGCGGATGACGCGGCTGGGCCGCCCTCCCGTCATCTGAGTGCCTCCGGTCAGTCCGGCATGAGCCGGATGCCCTCGTAGGCCAGCCACTGGGCGAAGCTGTGCAGGCCCCGGCCGAGGTCGGTCGCGGGCGACCAGCCGGGCAGGCGCGCGTCCGGGCGGAACTGCGCCCGGACGGGGGCGGTTGTCGCTGCACCGTCCGTCTCGACGGGGACGGGCCGGACGGCACGGCGCACGGCTTCCGCCAGGCCGGCAGCCGTACACGGCTCCGGGTCCGCCAGCGTGAGGACGTGCGCGGCAGGGGGCGCGCCCAGCACCAGTCCCAGGGCCTCGGTGAGGTCGTCCACATGGAGCGGATGAAGCGGGCGCTCCGGGTCCGCGCCGAGCACGACGGGGTGGCTGCGCAGCGCGTTCCACACCATGCGGCCGATCAGGGTGTGCCGCGAACACCCGGGCCCGTACAGGTCACCTGCGTACAGCGTGTACGTGACGGGGTACGGCAGCGGCCGGCCGTCGCCGTCCGTGCGCACGTGCAACGACAGCCGTGTCTCGCCGTCACCTTCCTCCTGGAGGTCCCGCAGGTCCGCCACGGCCGCGCAGCCGTCTGCGCCGGGTCCCCCGGGCTCCAGCACCGTGACAGCGTGTCCGCGGTCGGCGAGTCCTCGCACGATGTGCTCGCCCAGTGGTGTCGCCGCGCCCATCACCCCGACGCGGCGCGGCCGGGAAGGGGAGGCCCGGCGGTTCCTGCGCGGACGTGCGAGGTCCTCGGCCGCCTCCTGTCCCGCCTCGAGTCCCTCCCGGGCGGTACGGGCCAGCTCGGCCCTGCGCTCGTCGATCTGTTCCTCGGTCCGCGCATGGCTGATTCCGCCGGGGCCGACGGTCGCCAGGGCTTCGGCCACCACGGCGGGGTCGGGTGAGGTGGTTGCGCGGCCGGAGGTGCAGCGGAGGCCGTCGCGTCGCTCCACCAGTCCCGTGGCGAAGGCGGTGAGCCACGTTCCGCGGACACCGCCCCCGGCTTCCGCTGGAGCTGTACGTAGCCGGGCGGCCGGCACCCCGGCGCCCGCGAGGTACCGCTCGCAGTCCAGGTGGAGCCAGCGTTGCGGCCCGGGTCCGGTGACGCGGACCGCGCACTGCGCCACGCCCTGTTTGAAGAAGGGGACGACCGTCAGGCCGGTGAGGCGTGCGTCCTCGTGCCCAGCGGGATCCGACGGCAGGAAGCACACGGATCTGCGAGGCCCCCGGAAGGCGTTGCCGGAGATGCTGCCGCCGTCCTGGTGCTCGGCAAGGTTCGGCACCGACACATAGCGGGGCACGCCTTGTTCGCTCAGGTAGCGGTACATGAGGATGTCGTCCGGCCAGCCGCCCAGCCGGCTCCGGCCGTACGCCACGAAGCCTTCGGCGACCTGCCGCGGCAGGATGATCGACACACAGGGGAAGTACTCGTTGACGGCCCCCACCCAGCGCGCCCCTGCGAGGGCGCCGAACCGCACCGCTGCCCCGTTGCGCGAGTCCCAGAGCGCGAACAGGGCGAGTGCGGCGCCGGGCATCGCCTCGACGGCGTGTCGGGCCCGCTCGAAGAAGGAATCGGACAACACCATGTCGTCCTGGACGACCAGCTGATGGGTGGCTCCGTCCTCGATCGAGGACCAGGCGGCCAACGCCGTGCGCAGCACCGACGGCGTCCCCGTGGGGTCGGGGTCCATGACCACCCGCAGGGCGCCCGGGGGCGCACTGGAGGCCAGTCTCTCTGCGGCTTCGCGGCGCTTCGGGTGGGTCATCACGACACCGCTCAACCGACAATGCGTCACACGCCCTCCAGCTGACTCCGTGTCTCCTCGCGCCCGTGCCCTGGGCCGGATCCGGACAGTACGGGCGGCGCCCAGGGGCCGCAAGAGCGCCGAAAACGCGTTCTGGCCCCGGCCCGTGGCCCCCCGGATGCTGGCATGGCATTCCCGACTCCGCATCCGATGCCTGAGGGGGCACCATGCCCGCGTTATCAACGGGAACAGGGACAGGGGCAGGGGGAGGTACCGGGGAGACCGTGCTGTCGCGGCTGGGCAAACTCCTCAACGCACGGGTCCTGGTGACCGGCGGGGGCGGCCTGGTGGGCAGCCGGCTGGCGGCGCTGCTCCAGAGTGTGGGCGCCGAGGTCACCGTGCTCGACCGGATGGACGCCTATCCGGAGTCGGCGCATGAGCTGTTCGGCGTGGCCCGGTCCGGTGCGCGGCTGGTGGTCGGCGACGTATGCGACCCGGCCACGGTGGCCGGGTTGCTCCGAGGCGCCGACTTCGTGGTGCACGCCGCCGCCTACGCCGACGTGGCCGCCTGCACCCGGCGCCCCGACATCGCCTTCCGCTCGAATGTCTGTGGCACCCAGGTGGTGCTGGAGCAGATCGCTGCGTACCCGGTCCGCCGGCTGGTGCTGGTGTCGTCGGCAGCGGTGTACGGCGACGGCCTGCCCGGCGTCGAGGGGCCGCAGCGGTTCCACGAGGACCAGTGCCTGTTCCCGCTGTCGGTGTACGCGAACTCCAAGTTGTGGGCCGAGCACCAGACCCGACTGATGCTGGGCCCCTCGTCCCGTACGGAGTATGCGGTGGTGCGCTACTTCTCCGTCTACGGTGATCCGCAGATCCCCAAGCCGGGCAGCCACTCGTGGATGGTGCCCTGGCTCACCATCCAGGCCCGGCTGGGCCGGCCGATGCAGTTGAACGGTGGCGGGGTCCAGGTCCGGGACCTGGTCCATGTGGACGATGCCGCCGAGGCCACTGCCCTCGCCCTGGTCGAGGAGCAGATGGCCGAGCAGACCGTCAACGTGGGGACGGGCACCCCGACGTCGGTGCGCGAGGTGGCCGACCTCGTCGCGGCGCACTTCCCTGGCGCCCGCCGGGTGACCACCCCGCGGCCGGAGGGGGATCCCCTCGGGGGCTACGCCTGCGTCGAGCGCTCCTGGGAACTGCTGCGCTGGCAAGCGCGGATCGGAGTCGGCGAGGGCATCGGCCGGTACGTGCGCTGGCTGCTCGCCACGCCGCGGGCGGTGCCACGGTGGCTGGCCGAGGCGGACGCGTGACAGCCTGCTGTCACGCGTCCGGCGTCGTCGTACCCGGAACTCAGGAAGGCGGCTCGCAAGTGGGCTACATCGGGTCCTACATCTGGTCGTTGCGTCAGAAGGTGGGCAGCAGACTGCTGCTCGTCCCGGGCGCGCAGGTCCTGCTGCTCGACGCGGACGGGCGGGGGCTGTTCCAGCAGCGGGCCGATTCGGGGGTGTGGGAGCTGCCCGCCGGGGCCTGCGAGGAGGACGGCGACTTCGCCGACGCGGCCGTACGGGAGTTGGCGGAGGAGACGGGACTGCAGGTGGACCGGGCGGATCTGGTCGCCTTCGGGTCCCTGTCCGATCCGCGGGTGCACACGCTCACCTATCCGAACGGCGACGTAACCCACTGCTTCGCGCTGTGCTTCATGGCCCGGCGCTGGTCGGGCGAGCTCCGCCCGAGCCCGGACGAGGTGCGCCGGGTGGAGTTCCGAGCGCTGACGGATCCTCCGTCGCCGCTGCATCCGCCCACGGCGGTGGTGCTGTCGATGTACGAGGCGTTCCGTGACGGAGGGCGGTTCCAGGCCCGGTGAGCAACGTGGAGAGGGTACGAGCGGCGGTGCCCTGCCGGGCTTGTCTTTCCGGTGAGGATCTGGACTGGCTGGGTGGCCGGTCGGTGAGTCTGGCCCTGGACCTGATGACCACGGTGGAGATCGGGCCTCCGGGGCAACGGGCGCAGGGCGCTCAGAGCCCGGGCGGCGGCTGGCGGGAGGAGGTGTGGGCGTTCCTGCGCGAGCGGCTGCCCGGCCTGGCATCGCGGCCGCCGGCCGTGACCGTTCGTAGTGACGCGCCCGCCGCGAGCGGCCTGTCGTCGTCCACGGCGCTCATCGTGGCGCTGTTCCGGGCGTTCGCCGACGCCTGCGTCCCCGCCGGGCAGGCACTGGACCGCACCACCCTGACCCAGTGGGCATACGAGTTCGAGTTCGCGGTGTTCAACGGCGGCGGCATGGACCAGGTGGCCGTCGTCGAGGGCGGCGCGCTGCTGCTGGACGGCCGGACGCGCGGCCTTCCGGCCGTACGGGACCGGCTGGAGTTCCCCGGGGACTGGGCCGTGGTCGTCGTGGACTCCGGCGTCCGCAAGGACACCGGAAGCCACATCCGCGCCGTACGGGCGCAGCTCGCGGCCCGCGATCCGGCGCTGGCCGCCTACCGGGCCCGGGTGGACGAGGCGTCGGGGGCCGTGTGGGAGGCGCTGCACGGACACGACCACCAGGCGCTGGGCGCGGCGATGAGCAGCGCGCACGAGGCGATGCGCGACCTCCAGCGGATGTCGGTGCCGCTGCTGGAGGAGGTGCGGACCGTGGCGCTCCGCTTCGCCGGGCTGCCGCTGAAGCTGAGCGGCGCCGGCGGAGGCGGGGCGCTGGTCGGGGTGTGCCCGGTGGCCGAGGAACGGGAGACGGTGGACCGGCTGCGGCGGGCGCTGTGCGACGCGGTCCCCGGGGCCCGGGTCATCCCGGCCCGTGCGGCGCCGGGGGTCCGCCGGGAGGTCGCCGCCCCCCGTGCGCCGCAGGCTCGGGACCAGCGGGTGTCTCCTTAGATGAACGGGTCGTAGTCCTCTGCGAACGGGGACCTGCCCTCGCCGCGCGCGATCCGGTCCAGCTCCAGGTTGGAGCGGTGGCGCGCGCAGTGGAAGCGGCAGTCCCGGCTCGGGTCGATCATGCCGCGGTCGGAGTCCTGCCAGATCGTGGCGAGGTCGTCGGTGACCGCGTCGCCGATCTTCGCGAGCGGATTGCCCCGGTGGTAGGCGCAGACGTAGACACCGGACGGTGTGACGAGGGTGCGCAGTTCCGCGACCGGGCAGCGGTGGTACGCCTTCGGCTGGACCGGCCCGGCATGGCCGCGCAGCGAGGTCAGCGTAGAGGAGTTGATGAGCTGGAAGGTCTCGCTCTCCAGCCGCGCTGCCGCCTCGGCCAGCTGCCGGTCGACCGATGCGAGCACGCCCTGCGGGACCTGCACGATGTGGTGGTCGTCGTCGAACATGGCCTTGGTCTCGAAGTAGTCGCAGCCGATGTCGTGAGCGAGCTCGGCGGCGCGCAGTACCTCGTGGCTGTTGGTCACGGTGCGGCCGTCGGGTTCCTGACGGGACATCACCAGGAAGGAGTAGCCGAGGGCGCCGCGCTTGGCCTCGGCGAACAGCCGCATGTTCTCGATGACCTTGTCGAAGACGCTGCGGCCCTTGCGGTCCGGCCGGAAGAGGCCGTAGGTCTCGCGCGTTCCGGCGTCGACGGAGACCCGCACCCAGGAGGCGTACCGGGCCAGTTCGTCCAGGCTCTGCCGGATCATGGTGCCGTTGGTGACCACGCCGACGGCGAGGCCGGCCTCGCCGAGGATCCGTAACACCCCGCGGGTGCCGCGGTGGGCCAGGGGTTCGCCGCCGCCGATGAGGACCACGGCTCGCACGGACAGGGCGATCAGTTCCTCGGCCAGCGCCTCCAGCCGTTCGGGGGTGAAGCGGCCCTGGTTGAGCAGCTTTCCGCTGATGCACTCGGGGCAGGCCAGATCGCAGAAGGTCGTGGGGTCGAGATCCACCACCAGCGGGGCCCGGGAGGAGCCGCCGGAGGCGGCCTCCAGGACCCGGGGCCAGCCCGAGGGCTGGTACAGCTTGGAAACCAGGTCCAGGCGGTCTGTGGTCACGGTGCCATCTCCTCTGCTGTACGGGCGGTGTACGGCCGGCTCGTGGGAGGTGCGGCAATCACCTCTGCCTACCCCTGCCCGACCCGGGCCCTGCGCTGGGGCAGCGGAAGTTCGGCCTGAAGCCACCGGTCCGTGTCCCGTCCGGGCCGGATCGCCGGGACTGCTGCCAGCAGCGTTCCCCACCCGGGGACAGGCGGCCGGCGACCCGGCTTCCGCGAACTTTGACGTGATGGCTGCGGTGCGCGACCAGGGGACTCTTGACGGTGATGACCCGCTGCCGCAGCGTGGCACCTGCGCCTATCACGTCCCCTATCGGAGGGTGAGTACGTGACGACCAAGCAGTCAGCGACGGCCGCGGAGGACTCTGCGCGTCCGGTACGGGTCAACTCGTGGAACGGCTGGGATCCGCTGCGGCATGTCATCGTCGGCCGGGCCGAGGGCACCGTGGTGCAGGCGCCCGAGCCCGCGGTGAGCCGCGACTACCCCGATGACGGCTTCCCCCTGGGTACGTACGGGCCCATGCCGGCCGACATGGTGGCCGAGGCCGAGGAGCAGCTCGACAGCTTCGCGGCGCTGCTGGAGCACCGTGGCATCCGGGTGGACCGGCCGACACCCGTCGACTTCACCCAGCAGGTCTCCACGCCCGAATGGACACACGACTCGATGTTCGGCTGCATGCCGCCCCGGGATCTGCTGCTGACGGTCGGCAACGAGGTGCTGGAAGCGACCATGTCGTACCGCAGCCGCTGGTTCGAGTACCTCTGCTATCGGCCGGTCCTCCAGCGGCTCTTCGACGGCGACCCGCGCATGCGCTGGGAGGCGGCGCCCAAACCGAGGCTCACGGACGCCTCCTTCAACCCCGGGTTCTGGGACGTGTTCAACAAGCTGACGACCGAGGAGCAGCTCGCGCGGGTGCGCGACTACGACCTGGCACTCACCGAGGCCGAGCCGCTGTTCGACGCGGCCGATGTGGCGCGCTTCGGCAAGGACCTGTTCGTCCAGCTGTCGTTCGTGACCAACCGCAGCGGCTACAGATGGCTCAAGCGCCACTTCCCCGACCACCGGGTGCACTCGGTGACCTCCACCAACACCCATCCGCTGCACATCGACTCGACCTGGGTGCCGCTGCGTCCGGGCCTGGTGCTGCACTGCGGTGAACGCCTCGCCGACGCCGAGCTGATGGAGTTCTTCAAGCTCAACGACTGGGAGATCGTCGAGGCGGTCCAGCCGGCCAGCTGGAAGCATTCGCCGAAGCTCTCCTTCTGCAGCCCGTGGCTGGCGGCGAACATGCTCAACCTCGACGAGAACACGCTGTGCGTGGAGGAGAACGAGCTGCCGCTCGCCGATCAGCTGTCGGGCTACGGATTCGAGATCGTGCCGGTGCCGTTCCGCGCGGTGGGCCCGTTCGGCGGCGGCCTGCACTGCGCGACCGTGGACATCGAGCGGGAGGGCACACTGCAGGACTACTTCCCACGCAGGTACGGCCGATTCTGAGGTGACCGGCGAGGGGACGTGCGAGCCGGCCGGTATCCGGGGTGTGGTCTTCGACTTCTACGGCACGCTGGTGCGCATGATTCCGCCGTGGCCGCCCAGCCACAGCGCGATCTTCGCCCGCCGTGGACTCGCGGAACAGGGTGAGCGGTGGGGGGACCAGTGGTCGGTCGGGCCGCGCGACGGCGAGGAGCATACGGAGCACTCCGTCAGCGAGGCCGCCTACACAGCCTGGGAGCGGGGCCGTCTCCGGCGCCGGGCACACGCCTGCGGTGTGCCGGAGGACCAGCTGGACGGTCTGGTCGCCGAGCTGGACCGGGCGATGAAGGCCATCCACCTGGCGCTCTTCGACGATGTACCGGAGGCGCTGGCAGCGCTGCGCGACCGGGGGCTGCGGGTCGCCGTCTGCTCCAACTGGTTCTGGGATCTGGACCGGGCCGTGGAGCGGGTGGGCCTGGGCGGACTGGTCGACGTGGCGGTCAGCTCCGCCCGGGCGGGGGCGCGCAAGCCGCACCCCCTGCCCTACCGGACGGTGCTGGACCGCTGCGGTCTGCGGCCGGACGAGGTCCTGTTCGTCGGTGACGTCTGGGCGCCGGACGTGGTGGGTCCGCTGGCCGCGGGGATGCGGGCCGTGCATCTGTGGCGGCCGGACCGCGCGGTCACCGGTATCGCGCCGCCCCCTCCCCCGGGTGCCGCGCGGATCGCCGGGCTGCGGGAGCTCAGGGGGCTGCTGGGGTGTCGCGCCTTGGCAGGCGGGGACCAGCAGGGAAAATCAGGCAGCTGATCGGAGAGGGGCATCTGTATGAGCCGTGCATACCGGGGGCGAGAGCTGGTTCTGGGAATCCAGGGCCTGGCCCTGCTGCGCCACGCCATCGACGGGGACGAGAAGTTCCTGCGGGATCGCCTGGACGACATCCGCCGATTCGCCGCCGCCGAGGAACGCCCGTCGGACCACGGCCCGGTCGCCCGTGAACTGGACGCCGCCAAGGGCTACGCCGCCTGGTCCGCGATCTACGACTCCCTCCCCAACTCGTTCATCGAGGTGGAGGAGCTGGTGGTCCACGCTCTCCTGGACCCGCTTCCTCCAGGCACCGCGCTGGACGCCGCCTGCGGCACCGGCCGGCAGACCCAGGCACTCACCTCGCGTGGCCACCGCACCATCGGGGTGGACCAGTCGCCGCAGATGCTCGACAAAGCCCGGAGCAACGCACCCAGTGCCGAGTACCGCGTCGGGCGGCTGGAGAGCCTCCCTCTCGACGACGACTCGGTCGACCTCGCCGTCTGCTCCCTGGCGTTGACGCATCTTTCGGACCCGTGCACGGGTATCGCCGAACTCGCCCGGGTGGTACGGCCGGGCGGGCGGATCATCCTCTCCGACCTGCATCCCTTCGTCGTCTCCCTCCAGGGGCAGTGCCTGTTCGCCGAGGGTCCCGGCCGCCTGGCGTTCGTCCGCAACCACGTCCATCTGCCCGGGCGCTATCTGGCGGCATTCCGGCAGGCGGGCCTGACCGTGAATGACTGTCACGAGCCCCTCTTCAACGGGCGGCTCGCACCGGGCGGTTACGAGGAGTCCGTCGCCGACGCGGCCCGTGCCGCCTGGGACGGCCTGCCGCTGGTCATCGTCTGGGACCTGACCCTTCCTGCCTGAGCCCGCCCGCACAGAGAGGAGTCCGGCCCGATGACCCCGGTGGTGGTACGTCACTCGGAGCGACCGGAACTGTGGGACCGCGCCCCCGAACAGTTCGCCGGGGTCGTACCGGAGTACAACCTGCACGGAGACATCAACGGCGACTACTGGCGCCGCCTCTTCCAGGACTTCCCCACCTACCAGTTCGTCCTGTACGACGACGCACACGACGAGATCCTCGGCCAGGGCCGGTCCCTCCCCCGTAGCTGGGACGGCACCGCCCAGGGGCTGGGTTCCGGGCTGGACGACTCCATCGCGCGCGCCTTCGCGGACCATGACGCCGGCCGGTCCCCGGACGCCCTGTGCGCCCTGGGGATCGAGGTCGCTGCGGCCCACCAGGGCAAGGGGCTGTCGAGGGTGCTGCTGGACCAGATGGCGGCGACCGCGCGCGACGCCGGGCTCGGCACGGTCCTCGTTCCGGTCCGCCCCACCTGGAAGGATCGCTATCCGCTCGCCCCGATCGAACGCTACGCCGCCTGGACCCGCGACGACGGCTCCCCCTTCGACCCCTGGATCCGCGCGCAGGTGCAGGCCGGCGGTAACGTCGCCGCTGCCTCGGAGCGGTCGTCGCTGATCACCGGCACGGTCGGCGAGTGGGAGAGCTGGACGGGCATGGACTTTCCCGACGACGGCGAGTACGTCTTCCCGGGCGGACTGGCGCCCCTGAGCATCGACCGTACGCGCGACCGCGGCACGTACTGGGAGCCGGCCGTGTGGATCACGCACCGGACCGGCGGTTCCGCAGCCGGTCCAGAACGTTCCGGGTGATCCGGTCGACGGCGGGATCGAGGCCCAGACCCACCACCCTCGGCCAGTCGGTCGTCGCCGCCGTGAACACCGTGCCACCCGCGGTGTGGACACCCATGGTGGCAGCGCGCGGGCTGGTGATCCGTTCCTCACGTGGCTCATAGCCCCAGTGCCCCGACCGGAGAGCGTGGGGCTCGCGGTTCGGCGGGTGGAGGAGGGCGATGCCCAGGATGAGGAAAGACTCCGGAGTGCCGTCCATGCCGTGTGCGTGCGCGACGCCGTGCTCGTCATAGGTGAACGCGGCGCCGTCGCATTCGTACCCGATCAGTGGCACTCCGGACGCGAACACGTCGGGAGTGCCGCCGCCGGTGCCGTCCGCCAGCCCCGTGCCCTCGTACACCCAATGGTCGGCGTGCTGAACGCTGAACCCCGGGCAGGGACGGTCGCCGGGCCAGTCGCCCGGCCACACGCCGCCGTTGCGGAAGCTGACCCCGGTCAGGCTGTTCTCCGGCACTCCGACGCCACCGGGCGCGGGCCGCCACCACAGGTCCGCGGCGGTCGGAGGAGGACCGGCACCCTCCGCCTCGTGGTCGGTGTCCGAGACGAACGCGGTGCCGCCGTCGGTGAGATGGACCCGCCACCAGCAGGTATTGGCACTGAAGAAGGCCACATTGCCACCGCTTCGGACAAAGCTCTCGACGTGCGTACGCATGGCCTGCGACCAGTACTCGTCGTGCCCCACGCTGAGCAGCAGGTCGTAGTCGTGGAGCAGCTCGGGATCCTCATGGAGGTCGAGATCGCCGCAGTACTCGACGTCGTACCCGTTGCGTTCCAGCCAGCCGATGAACGGCGCGTCCCAGTAGCCGAGGTCGTTGATGCCGCCGGGCCGGCGCATGCTGACCTTGTGTCCCTTGGGGGTGCCGGTGCCGGCCACCGCGTTGGCGTAGACCGGATTCTCGTAGAGGTTGCACGCCCTCTCCAGCCCGGAGCGGTCCGAGCGGTTGTAGGCGTGGCGGGTGAACGTCGACTTCTTGTAGAGGATCCGGGAGAGAGAGCCGGCGGACGACGGCCTGACGATGAAGAACTCTCGCTCGAAACCACTGGGGTGCCTGAGACGGCGCGGCGGATCCGATGGCCGACCCGAGGTATCTCCTTCGACGAAGCGGGCGATATGGATACCCGGTCGCCAGTCGCGAGGGACGGGAAATACGTACTCCGGCCAGTTCCAGTCGTCGGCCGGAGAGGCGTGGGCGGAGCGGCCGTCGGGGTGGGGCGGAGGAGGCGTGTGCACGCCGGTACGCCAGTCCGAACTTCCCAGGAACTCCAGTTCCTCGCCCAGCCGGTAGAAGTCGACCCGGAAGAACGGGGCGTCCGTCGACACATGCAGCCGGAGCATGCTGCCGACCTCGACGGTCTCCCGGCCTGTATAGCCCTCAATCATCCGCGCCTGCCCGATCTTGCACGATCATGGCTTCCGGCCCGGCGGCGAGCCGCTCGGCGTACAGGGCCTCGTTCGACCGCCGATCGGGGGTGACCGTGGCCGGCACAGGATGTTCGAAGTGCAGGCAACGCCAGGAGCGGTCGGCCTGCCAGCCGCGGAGCACCGAGGTGCGCGCGGCCACCTTCACCAGCAGGTCGTCGTCCTCGCTGCCCCAGCCCGCGTACCGCGGGCAGTAACCGCCGACCTCGGTGAAGGTCCGTTGCTGGAGCAACAGGCCTCCCCAGTGATAGGGGGCCCGCCACTGGAGACTGCGCGGCGCGTGGGCATCCCGTTGGGCGGCGGGTGGCAGGACCCTGGGGGTCTCGTGCCGGACGGCGCCGCGGCTGGGGCGCTTCCAGATGAGTTCCTCGCCCTCGTAGGCGTGCAGCGCACCGCCCGGCGACGCCGTGACGAAGCAGAAGAGCCCTGGTCCGGTGGTTGTACAGTCCACTGCCCGCTCCGCGGCCGGTCCGGCCGCGGAGCTCGGTATCCGGTGCATCCACGGCTGAGCGAGCGCCCGTCCCTCAGCCATGACGAGAGCCCGGGCCAGATAGTCGCGGCCCAAGGGGGCGACGTCCGCGTCGGTCAGGTACAGCAGCGGTGAACGGGCCTGTGCGGCACCGGCGTTGCGGAGCAGTCCCGGCGCTCTGGCCTCGGCGGGGGCCCGCACGACCCGGACCCGGCGGTCGGCGTCCAGGTCCTCCGCCACGTTCACCGGGATGTCACCGGCGGTCGCCACCACCACCTCGCACGGCACGTCCTGGGCCAGCCAGGCCGTTGTCACGGTCAGCAGGCTGTCTCGTGCCCGGTGTTCCCCGTACAGCGGAATGACCACACTCACGTCGGGCATTGCTCGGTCTCCGTTCCGCATCCGTCCGGCACGATCGAGGAGACGACGCTGGAGCTGTCTTTACCCTCGCGAACAACTGGTCAAAAGACACACCTGAGTCTGGCTCATTCCCTGCCCGTCGCTCTGTCCGATCGAGAGGGACTCTGCGAGCATCCGTGCCGTGCCTCGGCCGTGACCGCGCGGAAGGATGGCGACAGATGACCGATGTCCGCATCAGCTCGGCCGTCATGACCCATCCGCGCAGACTGCCGCGTGCCCGTGAACTCGCCGCCCTGCTGGGCCTGGACGCGGTGGTGGTCGACCCCGACCCCGACGGGCCACCCTCGGCATTGCGCACGGCACTGGCCGCCTGGGCGGCGGCGGCCCCCGGAGCGACGCACCATCTGGTGCTCCAGGACGATGTGGCGGCTCCGGCCTTCCTGCGCGACCTGGTCCGACGCTCCGTGCGGCGCCACCCGGCCGACGCCCTCGCCTTCTACGCCGCTTGGAACACCCGGAACGGATCAGCCGTACGGCTCGCCGCCCTGGTGGGTGCCGGCTGGGTCCGCGGCGTCCCCGAGGAGTTCACCCCCACCCAGGCCGTCTGCCTGCCCGCCGCCATGGCCGAGGATTTCCGCCGGTACGCCCGCGGCAGCACGGACCGGCACGACGACGAGGTGCTGTCGGCGTATCTGCGGCTCACCGGCCGGATGAGCCTGATCGCCGTGCCCAATCCCGTGGAGCACATCGATACGGACAGCATCGCCGGCTTCGACTGGCACGGACTGCGCCGCTCGGCATGCCCGCTACAGGAGCCAGGTATCGCGGTGGCGCTGGAGACGGGCTGGGTGCTGGAGCACCCCGGCGGCTTGCCGTACATGCGCCAGGGAGAGGGCCACGCCCGGGTGGAGGGGCCGGACGGTGTCATCGGCACACGCGGCCACGCTCGCTGGCTGACGGCCCTGCCCTACCTGGGCTGTTCCGAGGAACAGGTGCACCGGCTGGTGCACGAACGCCGGCCGGCCGATGTCGCCGCCGCGGTGGGCCGGGCGTTCGGCCACCGCTTCGCCGACGAGCTGTGGATCCACGGCCTGCTGCTCGGTCGGCAGGCGGCCCGGCTGACTCGCTGCTCGCCGGTGCAGCGACTGCGGCGCCCCATGGCGGACCGGTTGGACCGGCGGGTCCGGGCCGCCGCGGTGGCCACGCTGGGGGTCTCCAGCCTGCTGCCCGAGGCCCGCCAGTCGGTCCGCCCCGACCAGGCCGCGTTGCTGGAGACCTATGTCCGAAGCGGCCTCCGGTGCGGCCGCGCATGGCCCGACGAGGCGTCACCTACGGCGCCCAGGCTGGGAGGCGAAGCGCACGATGCCTGATGTGAGTGTGATCATCCCGCTCTACGGCGATCACCACGGCCGTCGGTTCCTGCCGGCGGTCACCGCGGCCTGGCTGGCCCAGGACGTGCCGTGCGAGGTGGTGGTGGCGACCGCCGGTGACATCCCGGTGAGCGTGGCGGAGGACCTGGACGCCGACCGCCGGGTCCGGGTCGTGCAGGCCCCCGCCGAGGCCAGAGCGCCGGGACTGCTCCGCAACGCCGGTGCCGCACAGGCCCGTTCACCGCTGCTGTACCTCTCCGATGCCGATCTGGCGCCTCTCGGGCGCGACTATCTGACCCGGGCCCTCGGTCTGGCCGCGGGGCGGGTGCTCGGACAACCGTGGATGCACCGGCTGCTCGGCGGGCCGCAGGTGCTGGCCGGGCAGCCGGCGGTGGACCAGCAGGTCGACCCGGCGATGGCCACGGTGATGGCCGGGAAGAGGCCGTTCTGCTTCGTACGGTCCGGACCCGACGGCCGCCTGAGCCCGTACCCGGACGAGCGGCTCCACTGGCAGCCGCCCGGTGACAGCGCACTGGGGATCGTCACCCCGGTGATCTGGCCGCCCGCCGCGGCCATTGATCCGGAGCTCAGCGAGCGCCACCAGTGGCGGACCCCGTTCCACTGGGGCAGCCTGCTGCTGGCGCGCACGCTCTTCCAGCAGGTGGGCGGCTACTGCGACGCGTACTACGGCTGGGGCGCGGAGGACGACGACCTGCTGGTGAAGGTGTCCTCCCTCACCCCGACCGTCCGAGCGTGGCAGCTCGACCGGTCCCTGAGCTGCCTGCACTTCGAGCACCCGGCCCGGTACTTCGGAACGCCGGAGCAGTCGGCGAACCACGCCCTGCACAGCGCACGGCTCGCGGCGGGACCCACCGCGATGATCGCGCAGGACCGCGCGGCCGCCGACGGCGGTCCGGGGTCCCTCAGTCCGGGTGAGCCATCATCCGCCTGACGGTCCCGGCCGCGGCGGCTTGCCGCACTGCCTCATCGGGCGGCCACGAACAGCTCAGTTGGAACAGGGCGTAGTAGGCGACCGCATGCCGCCACCAGGACCGGTCGGAGATCCGCAGCGCACGCTCGGCGAGCCGGCCGACGGTATCCGGGGCGGGCAGCCACCCACCGAGCCGGTGCAGACGCTCGAAGTGGAAGGCGAGCGAGACGAGATCGACGGCGCGGTCACCGGCCGTGAGCTGGTCCATGTCGACGATTCCGGTCAGCCGGTCCTCGTCCACGAGAATGTTGGGGAAGCCGAGATCGAAGTGCACCAGGTCGTGGCGGGGTTCGGGCGGTGACACCGCCCGAACCCACGCGCCCAGTTCGGTGCAGAGCTCGGCGATCTCCTCTCCGCTGTGCCGCGCGGCCCGCCACCAGCCCAGGCTGTCGTGGTGGACCACGCCGGTCAGCAGGGCCGCGCCGTCCGAGCCGGTGGCCGGAGCCGTCCCGGCTACGGCCCCGGCCTGGATCTCGACGGCGGTCAACACCTCCTCCAGCAGGGACGAGTTCAGTCCGTGCCAGGCGGGTTCCCCGGGCAGCTGCTCCTGGACGACCGCATATCCTTCCCCGGCTGCCCCTGGGGGGTGCCCCCTCGGCACAGGGCCGTGTGCGATCGTCCGCGCGGTGGGGTAGCCGCGGCGGCGCAGTGTCTCCGCGTAGTCCAGCGCACGAGGCAGCGGGCCGTCGTCCGCGCCGTACCACTTGAGCAAAACCGGCTGCGCGTCTGTGGTCGTCGCGAAGAAGGTCCGGCCCTGGCCGTCGGCTGTGGCCGAGAAGCCCGTCAGGCGCAGGCCGAGCGCATCGCCGATGCGCTCGGCCTGAGAGGGTGTGATCAACGGCTTCCCCTGGTCAGGACCTGCTCACCACATACGGTGGCATGATCAGTTGGTCGATGTCCTGCGACGCGGTCAGCAGCCCGACGGCCTGATCGGGATTCAACACCATGGGCTCACCCTTGGTGTTGAGCGAGGTGTTGATCACCGCGGGCAGCCCCGAGTCCTCACCCACCGCCGCGAGCAGCGCACCGAAGCCGCTGTCGCCGTCCGGCACATACTGCCCTCGGGTGGTGCGGTCCACATGGACGCCGGCGACCGCCTGCGGAGCCTCGGCCTCGCCGACCCGGTGCATGCACAGCATGTAGTCGCTGAGGCCGCTTACCGGCGGCTCCATGCCGAGGCTGCGGAAACCGTCCGCCGTCAGCGAGAGCGCGGCCGGGCGCCATGCCTCCCGGCCCTTGACCCGGTTCAAGCGGTCCAGGGCCGACCTCTCCCTGGGCGAAGCCAGCAGGCTGCGTGCGCCCAGCGCCCGCGGCCCGAACTCGTTGCGGCCGTCGAACCAGGCCACGACCTCGCCACGGCTCAGGGACTCCGCCGTGTGCTTACGCAGCTGCTCCGGGTCCAGCGCGCGGGCCGTGACACCCTGTCGGGCCAGCGAGTCCTCGATCATCCGGGTGGAGACCGGCGGCCCGAAGAAGATCGGCGGTGGTTCCTCGGCGGACAGCGGCCCGGGTGCCTTGCCGAGCAGCGCCTCGGCGAGCAGCGCCGCGCCGAACACCGTCCCGCCGTCGTTGGGTGCGACGGTGCCGGAGACCCGGGCGTATCCGCTCTCCAGGGCGATCCGCCGGTTCATATGGGCGTTGAGTGCGACGCCCCCTGAGAGCAGCAGGGTGTCCTCGCCGGAGAGCCGGCGCAGCCGCTGGGTGATCGCCAACCCCAGCTCTTCCACGGTGACCTGCACATCGGCAGCGAAGGGGGCGTAGTCGAAGGCGTTCGCCGACGACGGCGTGAACGGGAAGACGCTGGTCTCATAGGTTTCCAGCCACTGGCTGCCCAGCCGGTCCCAGTCCCGTGCGGTGGCCAGTGAGCCGCGCAGCCTCCGGTCGAGCCGGAAGGAAGCGTCCTGGGCGTCGAACGTCATGAACCGCAGGTCGCTCGTCCGCCCGTACGAGCTGAGCCCCATCAGCTTGCCCGCGCCCCACCAGCCGAGCCGGGCATAGGCCGAGGCGGCGCCGTACATCATCCCTAACGACCAGCACTTGTCGTAGCGCTCCAGCAGGCGGAACCGGCCGTTGTCGACGTGGAAGAGGGAGGTCGAGCCGTCGCCTCCCCACCCGTCGGCGACCAGGACGTCCGCCGTCGGGTACGGGTTGAGGTAGTACGCCTGCGCCGCGTGGCACAGGTGGTGGTCGAAGAAGATGATGTCCTGTGTGCCGAGCTCATCGGCCAGCGTCGGCAGGATGGTGGCCGTCAGCCGATCACTGACGTGCACCCCGCAGGGGATGTCGGTCTCCGGCATCAGCGCGCCGTCGGGGGCGTCCGCCCACGCGTAGCCGATGGCCTCGACCTCGGACGGGTGCACTCCGTGCGCGTCGAGCAGGGCCCGTACCGCGTCCTCCGGCCCCTCGCCCTGGGCATGGCGGCGCCGGCTGATGCGCTCCTGCTCCAGCGCACCGACCACCTTGCCGTCGATCACGAGACAGGCTGCCGCATCGTGGCACAGCCGGACGTCGGGCCGCCCTATCAGGCCGAGAACGATCATGGCACCTCCAAGAAAGCCGTGGGAATGGCGAACGGGGCGGAACGGAGCGGACAGCTGCTGTGGCTGGTCACCGTGCAGGGGCGGATCCCCGTGACGGGTCATCCGGCCGTGGCCGAACTCCCGGAAGGCCGGCGCAAGTCCCTTGCTGTGTATGCGCCGACGGAGCTCGCCGTCCCGGAGTGGTCGCTGCCCGCAGTTCGTACTGCCTTCCGGACGGACGTGGTCACACAGGCTCCTTGATCGTCGGATGGTTCCGAGCGCCTCTGCCAGCCCCTCGCTGGGGGCGATGTCTTCACATCACTGGCAGTAGTGGAGTGGTACCGAGATGTTGTCTCCCACGGGTGGTGCAGGGCGAAACATGGCTTCCTGACGGCCGGTGCAGCGGCCGCGTCATTCAGTCACCAGCGAGCAATCGATCGACCGTGACGAGTTCATAGCCATCCTGGACCAGCGCTTCGATGACGCGGGGCAGCGCCGCCACGGTCTGCGAACGGTCCCCTGCTCCGTCGTGCATGAGGATCACCGAGCCGCTGGTGACTCCGACGATCGCGTTGTCCACGATGGCCGGAACGCCGGGCGCCGCCCAGTCGCCCGAATCCCGGTCCCAGAGCACCGTGGTCATTCCTTGGTCCGCGAGCCAGCCCAGGGACTCAGGGGTTCTCGCCCCGTAGGGCGGTCGGGCAAGGCGCGGAGTGGCTCCGGTCGCGGCCGCGATCGACCTGTTCGTCCATTCCAGTTGGCGAAGCATCTCGTCTCGTGCCAGGTCGGGCACATAGGGGTGTGACCAGGTGTGGTTGCCGACGGAGTGCCCGGCTTCCGTGATCCGCGCAACCGACGCGGGGTCGGCATGCGCATGCAGCCCGACACAAAAGAACGTCGCGGGCACGCCGTAGTCCCGCAAGATGTCGAGAACGCGGTCCGTGTACGGCTGGGTGGGTCCGTCGTCGAAGGTCACGGCGACCCTGCGAGCGGTGCCGGGGCCACGTGTCACCAACCGACCTCGACCGGCGAGCGCGGCTTCGGTCGAAGAACTTGCCGCGATGGCCCTGCGCAGTTCGCCTTCGCGGCCTGTGAGCGCACCGGCCCTGTCATCGGTCTCGGTCAAGGATCCACGCTCCACCGCCCCGCAGCGTGCCAGTTCCGGGGCAGGAACGAAGCCGTCGTCCGGGCGCGGCGGAACATTCCATGGGTCGGCCCGCAGGACACACAGGCCGACGTTGCGCAGCGGCCCGTCGAGGAGCCCGTTCGTGCTGTCGACCACGACCGCGACATCGGCGCCACACGTTTCGGCAAGGTACTGAACGATTCCCTGCACATCATTGGCCCGGAACTCCGCCGGGGGCACCTGGCGCCCACCGTCATGCACGCAGGCCAGTTCGTAGCCCTCGGCATTCCAGGTGATTCCGGCTGACCACATGGGGCCCACCTCTCATGGGCCTATTTTATGCAATCTCAAAGGACGGTTCGAGGGCGGATATGCGTCTACCGGTGAGGCTGGGGCAGGGTTGCTGGTCGCGTGGCACGGGATGAGGCCGGTGGCCCCTTTGAAGACGGCGGGGATGCGGGGGTAGTCCGGGTGCTCGGGCAGGTCGGGGCGAGGCCGACTGGGCCGGAGGCGGCCGTTACCACCTGCTCCGGAGTGGGGGCGACGGCGGCCAGGATGGTGATCGCCTCGTGTATGGAGCGGTTGGCTCGCCATGGCGGCCCGGCGCGGGGACCTCGATGCGGCCGGCCGCAGGCCGAACCGACCAACGTGGTCTGGTCGGTCGGTTCGGTGCCAGGTCGGGTCCTCAGTCCCGGTGCTCGTCGGCCCGGGCCTTCAGCAGTCGGTTCAGCTCGATCCCGGCCTCGTCGTACCCGGCGTCGAAGATCCGTTGCAGTTCGCGCGCATCGCCGTTGGCGGCCGCGCGTCGAGTCAGCAGGAATCCGGCGCGAAGGGATCCCTCGTCCAACAGCTCGCTCAGCTCGCCGAGGTCGCCGGCTGCGTCGGCGAGGTCGGCCAGCCGGTCCAAAGCGGTCTCGTTGCCCGCATCTGCCAGCTCGCGCAAGATGTCCCGATCAGTGTCCGTGTTCACCATGGCGCCATGGTGCAACCCTGCCCCAGGGGAAAGGTCAAGTGCGACGATGGCCGGGTGATCACCATCGGGCAGCTGGCCAGGTACGTCGGAGTGTCGATCAAGACCATTCGCGTCTATCACAACAAGGGGCTGCTCCCCGAGCCCGACCGCGATGCGTCCGGCTACCGGCGCTACGGCGCGAACGACGCCATCGAGCTGATCAAGATCCGGACGCTTGCGGAAGCCGGCGTCCCCCTGGCCCGTATCCGGGACCTGAGATCTACGACCGCCGAGGAGTTCCAGCAGGCACTGCGTGAGATCGACGACGAGCTCACCGGCCGCATCCGTGGCCTGCAGGCGACGCAAGGGCGCCTGCGTCAGCTCGCCACCGGGCACCTGGCGCCACTGCCCGCCGAGGTCGGGGCCCATTTGGAGCACCTGGCCGGCTGGGGATTCACCCCGCGATGGGTGGACCTGCAACGCGACTTGTGGATCCTCGTGTTCGCCACGTACCCGGACCACGCGCTCACACTGTTCCAGGACCAGGCCGTGTCCTTGGCCGACCCCGCGCTGCGGCAGCTCTTCCTCGACTACGACCACGCGCACGACCTCGACGCCGACGATCCCCGCATCGACGGCCTCGCCCACCGGATCGCAGAGGCGACCCGAGCACGCTACGGGCCCGAGGACCCGCCCGAGCTGGATGCAGCCTCCGAGATCCCCGCCCTCATCCAGGGCACGGTCAACGCCTCGTCCCCGGCATGGCAGCGACTCGACATCCTCATTCGTGCCCAACTGGACGCGTGACTCGACGTTTCGGGCACACGGGCGCCCCGGACCGTGCGCAGAGATCGGTCAGCACGCGGCGGGAACTATGCGGCCGCGCGGGGCCCGTGGCCGGGCAAGTAGATGTCCGGTCAGTTGCCGCAGGAGAAGCCGCTGTTCACGACCGCTCAGTCTCCACTTCCGCCCCCGCATAAGAGATCCGACAAGAACCGGCCGCTATCAGGCAGGCATCGCGCTCCCGCAACCGGCCCAGCCGAACCTCCTGGCAGTGGTGGCCGACCTCGGCGACGCCGTGGCCGTCGGCCCGCTGCTGGCCGAACTGGGCCAGGCCGTTCACACGCTCACCGCGGGGACCGATCCACGACTGCTGGGCCTGCCGCCGGGCGATCTCACCGTGACGATCGGGGTGGGCCCACGGCTGGTGCGCATGGCCGATCCCTCCCTGCCCGGCGCGGCCGACCTCCCCCGGTTCTCCCGCGAGCGGATCGCTCCGCAGGCACGTGGCGGGGACCTGTTGATCCAGATCTGCGCCAGCGACCCCTTGCTCTTACCGGTCGTCGCCGCCGCGCTCCTGGAACAAGCCGGTCACCGGATACGTGAACGCTGGCGGCAGTCCGGACGCCGCGGTCCGGACATCTCCGTGGGCAAGGGCATCTCCCACATTCACCAACACCCTTACTCATATGGATGATTCCGACGCGCTGCTGCGATTCACCACCACCGCCGCCAGCGCAACATTCCTCATCCTCCCCGGCTTCGACCAGCAGCACCCTCTCGGCGCCAAGACGTTCCACTGAACAGGTCGACGACCGCGCGGCGGCCGTCGGTGATCGAGTGCCGGCACCCAGCCGCGTTCACCGATCAGCGGCCAGCACTGCCGCGAGGCCCTCTCGTAGATCCTTGACGAAATACTCGGGAACCTCCAGCGACGGGAAGTGTCCCCCGACTTCGGGCGACCTCCATCGGACGATCCTTCGGTACCGCTCCTGTGCCCAGGCGCGTGGACACTTCTCGATGTCGCGGGGATACATGGTGATGGCTGACGGGATGTCGACCCGAAGGCCAGGGTCCAGCGAGTTGTGGCTTTCGTAGTAAATGCGGGCCGACGATGCGCCGGTCCGCGTCAGCCAATACAGGGTGACGTCGTCAAGAATTCTGTCTCTGGAGATCGTCTCGAACGGGCTGTCTTCGGTGTCCGACCACTCGGCGAACTTGTCAAGGATCCAGGCAAGAAGCCCGACAGGTGAGTCGACGAGCGAGTAGCCGATGGTCTGCGGTCGGGTCGCCTGCTGCTTCGCGTACGCCGCGCGGTGGCGCCAGAAATTATGGGTTTCCTCGGTCCACTTGCGCTCGACCGCCGTCAGCCCGTCCGTTGTCAACCCGGGCGGTCCCTCCGCGAACGTTGTGTGGATGCCGAGAACGTGCGCCGGGAACCTGCCGCCGAGAACCGTGGTGATATTGCCACCCCAGTCGCCGCCGTGGGCTGCGAACTTGCTGTAGCCGAGCCTTCCCATCAGTTCCACCCATGCGGCCGCGATCTTTTCGGTTCCCCACCCGGTGGTGGCCGGCTTGTCGCTGTAACCAAAGCCCGGCAGCGACGGGACCACGACATGGAACGCCGGCGCGTCTGCGTCTTTCGGATCTGCCAGCTCGTCCACTACATCGATGAACTCGGCAATGCTGCCCGGCCAGCCGTGCGTCAAGATCAGAGGAGTGGCATCTGCGCGCGCGGATCGGCGGTGCAGGAAGTGGATTCCCAGATCATCAATGGTCGTGCGGAACTGGCCGATCTGGTTGAGGCGCTCTTCGAACGACCGCCAGTTGTACCCGGTGCGCCAGTAGTTCACGACATCGACGAGGTCGGCGAGAGGAACGCCCTGTTCCCATCGGCGAGGGTCGGGCGCGGCGCGATGGACCGTCTCGGCCTCCGGTAGTCGCGCCGCGGCCAGTCGCGCGCGCAGATCGTCGAGGTCGGCGTCGGTTGCGTGGGCTTCAAAGGCTTGCACGTCGCTGGTTGGACGGGGCATGAGACCTCCTGGCCGTCGTGGAACCGGCCGCGAACTACTGCGAACCGGCTAAGACGGTTCTACCGTGCCTGCATGCCGGCATGCAACCGGCTAAGGTGGTTCCATGCGTACTGGGTTCCCTGACTTCCGCCTCGGCAGCGTGCTGGCGACCAGCTTCACGGGGACTCTGTCTGAGCGTCACGGCAACGCCGTGGAGCGCATTCCCACGCCACACCGACTCATCGACTGGCTGGCGGTGAACGGCCTCGCCGTGGACTCCTGCACCACTGCCCAGCTCGGCCTCGCTCGGGAACTGAGGGAGTCGATTCACGCCGCCGCGACAGCGGCCGCGATCCAGGACGCTCTCCCTGCGTCTGCTGTCCAAGTCATCAATGACCGCAGCGCTCAAGGTCGGGCCGCAGCGATCCTGACGCCCGAGGGTCAGCGGCGGTGGCAGCTCAGCTCGACTTCCTGCGTGGAAGATGCCCTCGGCGTGATCGCCGCCGACGCGATCAGCATCATCGCGGGCGAACGAGACGGAAAATTGGCCTTGTGCGCATCACCAACCTGCCAAGCCGCCTTCTTCGACACCAGCCAAAGCCGCACCCGCAAATGGTGCGACATGAACACGTGCGGGAATCGTCAGAAGAAAGCGCGCTTCAACGCCAACCAGCGCAAAAACCCCAGATCAGCGGAGTGATCGTTACCTCGGTACATCCAAGTGGGCCCCACGCCTGCGACACATCTGTCGCGTTGGGTGCACCCCAACGGCACCACTAAGAGCCATCCGTCGCCTTCGAACAACGTCCTCAATCAGTACGTCTACGTCTACTGATCGGCGACGTTCATCGGCTCTTCGCAGTCGGCGACTCCACCATTGGCGAGCGCACACACGCCGATCCGGAGCTTGCGAGTCTCGCCTCCAGCTTCCGGGCTGCTCAGCGACCGTGCCTGCAGGCGCTCCGGGCTGAGGACGAGAGCTGCCTACTCCACCGCATACAGCAGCCTGTACTCAGCACCATCCGCCCTGAAGCGCAGACTGCGCTCACCAGGCGTATCCGTAATCCACTGCTCCCCGAGCTTGCCATCCCTACCCGAGGCGCCGGCCTCGCCGAGAGATACAGCAATCGTCCCCGTGAAGTCGCAGTCGTACTTCACGGTGTACATCCGATCTCCCAGCACCGTTCCATTCCACACAGTGCCGCGATCCTGGACCACAAGCCTCGGCTCATCGAAGCCGCTCCAGCCCTCAGTCGTGACGCACTTGAGCTTCTCCAGATACAGCTTGGCCATACCGTCCCCTGTGAAGGATCCTTCTCGACACTTCACATCCTGCCGAGCCTCGATAAACGATCACTAAATGATCCGGCACGACATTCGTCGCACAAGCGATGTACCACACGAAGCAGGCGAGAGTGGTGGGTTGCGCGCCCGCGGAGCGCCCTGGGCCCAGGGCACGGTGACGACGGAGTCGATTTCCGCCTCTGGGAGTGAGGCGCCGATCGCGATCCGTCGACCTTGGTCATCGTCCAGTGCAGGCGCGAGCGACGGAGGATCGGCATGGTCGTCGTCAAGGCCTTGGCCGCAGATGTGCAGTGGAACGGGGACTCCTCAACGGCGTCCACGCCCGGGGACCGTCCAGACCCTCGGCAGGGGTCAGGACGGTGACCTAGAGGCCATTCCATGGCAGGCGCGGAGCATGGCGGAGCCGCTCGAGGCGCGCTCCCACAGCACGTTGTTGAAGCTCTTCTCGTCGCCGGAACGGTAGGCGTTGAGGGCTCTGGTGGCGCCGGCCAGGTCCTTCTGCAGCTCCGATTCGACTGCCGGTGCCGTCGCCTTGGCGATGTTCGCCTTTTCCAGGTCCTGTATCTCGCGGAGCAGGTCCTCGATCGGTGCCTGGCCGTTGCCGTAGCGGTTGGACGTGACAATCCTGTCCCACTTCTCCATGATCTTGGACAGATTCTCGCAACCGGCCTCGGTGGTGATGCCGCCGCTGCCGCCAGATGAGGATCCCGGCTCGTCACCCCCTCCGGCCAGGTCCGGGGCTGAGGAGCTCGGTGGGGTGCGGCTCGCGCCGGTGTCGGGGGCGTCGCCGTTGCCGCTTGCCGTGATGGCGACGATGCCCCCGATGACGGCCGCGACGGCGACAGCGGCGCCCGCGATGGCGAGCGCGCGAGGGCGGCGCGGGCTCGGCTCCGGCGGTGGAGGGAGAGGGAGGGTGGGTGCCGCTGGGGGGACGGGGCGAGTAGGTGCTTCAGAGGCCTCCAGGGAAATCGGTGCCACCTGGAGCTCCTGGGACTCCTGGGGCTCCTCAGACCCCCCGGGATCCGCCGGCTCCCCCCGCTCCGCGGCTTCTCCGGGGCGCTCCCGAGGCGACGGGGCCCCGTCGATCACGGCCTGGGCCTGCGCGACGGTTGGCCGGTTGGCGGGGTTCTTGTCCAGCAGCCGTGTGATCAACGGCTCCAGGCGGCCCGCGCGTTGAGGGGCGGGCGCCTGTCCCAGTACCACGGCGGTCAGGGTCTCCGTGGGGGTGTCGCGGTGGAACGGGGACACCCCCTCCAGCGCCTGGTACAGCGTCACCCCCAGGGAGTACAGGTCTCCCGCGCCACCGGAGTCCACGCCGTCGAACCGCTCCGGTGCCATGTATTCCAGCGAGCCGATCAGCCCTCCGGTCGTGGTGACGGCCGTATCGCCCTTGTGGACGGCGATGCCGAAGTCGGCGAGCAGGGCCCGGCCGTCGAGGGCGAGCATCACATTGGTGGGCTTCACATCCCTGTGGACGATTCCCGCCTTGTGTGCGGCTCCGAGGCCTTCCAGTAGTTCGCCGGCGATCCGCGCGACGTCCGCCACCGGCATCGGCCCGTTCTCAGCGAGCCTGTCGGCCAGGTTGGCGCCTTCGACGAGTTCCATCACGATCCACGGCGCCCCCTCCTCGATGACCACGTCGTGGACGGCGACGACATGGGGGTGGGAGCGCAGCTTGGCGGCGTTGCGGGCCTCCCGCTCCGCACGTACCAGTCGTTGCGCGTGCTCCGTCTCGGATGCCGCCGGGGGGAGCCAGACCTCTTTGACGGCGACGTCGACGTCGAGGGTCTGATCGTGCGCTCTCCAGACACGGCCGAACCCTCCGCCGCCCAGGGCCTCCTCCAGGCGGTAGCGTCCGCCGACCAAGCGGCCCGGTCGTGTCTGCTCGGCCACTGCTCCCCCTATTTGTGTGTGATGTGCTTCAACTGCTCGTGCTCATATGCGAATTGGCCCTACGGGGGATCGCCGGACGGGGAAGCCGCCGACCGGCCGAACGCGGCCGGGGCCGCGAACGACGCCGCACCTGCGCCAGCCGGAGACGAACCGGCGAGGGCGATCAGCCCGACGAGCACGACCAGAAGACCGACCGCACGTCTGCGCCGGTGGCTCGCCCTGCCGGTATTGGCCACACCCCGTTTACCCATGCCCGTCATAAGCCCCCCGGATGACGTATGACAAGCACCGGAACGCGTCCCTGCTTACCTGGCGAAGAAAGCCGATCGGGACGAACCTGCGGAAAAGCACCAAGCCCTACAATCGTCCATAGTGGAACGTCCACTGTGGAACGTCAAGGGGGTTCGATGGGTGACGTGAATCCGACAGCTGCCGCGCTGCTGGGCCTCCTTCACGGTGGCGAGGCGACCGGCTACCAGCTCTGGGATGCGGCGCGGCTGTTCATCGGCGACTTCTGGACCGTGACGCGAAGTCAGGCGTACCGGGAGCTGGCCAGACTCGCGGAGCGCGGCATGGTGCAGGCCCAGCCCACCCGGGCGAGATCGGCCCGCCCGTACCGTCTCACCGATTGCGGACGCGCGGCCTTCGCCGAATGGCTCGCCGTCCCCCCGGGCCCGGAGAACATCCGCTATCCCCTGCTGCTGGCTCTGTCCTTCGGTCGGTTCCTGGACGACGACCGGCTGCTGGAGTACATCGCCGCGCACCGGTCGGACCATGCGGAACGGCTGCGCCGGTACCAGGAGTTCGACGCCGATCCCATGTTCGACAAGTACCAGCGCAGTACGCTGCGGTTCGGCATGCACTACGAGAGAGCGGTGCTCGCTTGGATGGACGAACTTCCCGACATCCTCCGCGCCTCCGATGACGACTGAACCGCCCGGGTTGACCAGGTCTCCCTCCGGCCCACCGTTCATTCACAGCGACGGCACCCTGCAACGGTCCACGCCGCGGGACTGGGCGTTGTAGGCATTTTCTGCGGCGTCCAGGCGTCACAGGGCCAGCGGCCTTGGCACAGAGGTTGGCCGCAGGAAATCACTGATCGACAACCTGGACGTGTGAGGTCACCCAGCGACCGACACCAAGCGCTACCGAGCCTGCTGGTGTCGTGTTCGCCGAAGACGCTCGGCTTCTTCCAGACGCCCGCGACAAGGCGCCTGACCTGGGCTTCGCCCGTCAGGCTCCGTTCGCGATGCCAGCGCCCTAAGGACGGACTAAGGCAACGCACAGAGTCGTGAGCACCATGACGGACATGGGAAATCGCCCCACGATCCCTCAGGAAGGAGGTGCTCAGGCAATGGACGGTCCGGCCGATGCCACGACGGCTCCGAAGCCCGGCTCCACCGGTCCCAGGGACGTCATCTGGGACCTCACCTATGCGTGCCCGCTGCGCTGCACCCACTGCTACTCGGAGTCGGGCCGGCGCCCCGCCCAGCAGCCGGGTCACGAGGAGTTGCTGCGGATCGCGGATGCCATCATCGCGCTGCGGCCCGGTGTGGTCTCCCTGGCCGGTGGCGAGCCCCTCCTGGTGCCCGGGATCGCCGAGATCGCGGCGCGGCTGACCAACGCCGGTGTCCAGGTGGTGCTGTACACCGGCGGATGGCGACTGACGCCCGGCATGCTGGACGATCTCGCGGACGTGTGCCACCGCGTCGTCGTGAGCCTGGACGGCGCCACCGCGGAGGTGCACGACCGGATCCGTGGCAGGGTGGGGTCCTTCGAGCGGGCGCTCGACGCGCTCGCCCTCCTCGACCGGACCTCGCGTGCCCGCCGTGAACAAGGCGTGCGCCCCGTCCAGTTCGGTGTGGACTGCGTGGTGGTCCGCAGCAACTTCGACCGGCTCGAAGAGTTCTGCACCCGGATCGCGCCACGCTTTCCCGAGATGCGGATCCTGTCGTTCGGCGCGGTGATCCCGGCCGGACTCGCGAGTCGGAGCGGCTTCGCGGACCATGAGCTGCTCTCCGACGCACAGATGGCCCGACTCTCCGGCGAGCCGCTCCACCAGCGGCTCACCGCGCTGGCCCCGTCGTCCGTGCTCGTCCTGGTCACCGACAATCTGCATCTGCAGATGCACCCGGACCAGATCGCTCGGGGCCTCGACTTCCAGGCCATCCAGGTGGAGCCCGACGGCGCGGTGCGGGCCATGCCGGTCTACGAAGGCACCGTCGGCAATCTCCTCACGGACCCCGCGGACGTGCTCTGGCAGCGCGCGGTCTCCCGGTGGAGCGACCCGTTCGTGGTCCGGACGCTCACCCCGGTACGGACCGTGCGCGACTGGGCCGAGGCCGCCCGGCAGATCGACTACCGCTTCGGCTCGGACGCGGTCCGTGCCCGTATCGACCGGCGGCCCGCCTTCGTACCCCGCGATCTCCCGTCCCCGGCTCCTGGAAACCGAGGTCAGTGACATGGATTCGATGCCGCCGCGGGACGCACGACGCGCGGGCGACGACGCCTTCCTCGTCGATATCGTGGAGTCGGTGTGCTCCCGGCACCAGGACGAGGGCGGCGCATGGCGCGTCCGCCCGGGGGACTTCTGGTGCTATGTGTCCCCCGTCGACGAGCCCACCAGGGTGCAGGGCTGGAAGCTGCACATCTCCGCGACTCCGCTGTCCGCGCCGCTGGTCCTGTCCCGTGCCGCGCAGGTGCTCGTACGCCGGCGGTGCAGGTTCAAGTTCGCCGGCACCGTCGGCCGTGCCGGGGAGCTGGTGTCGCACCGCTACGACCGGGGCGGCGGAGGCAAGTTCCTCACCGTTTACCCGGAGTGCGACGACGACGGGCTGCGCGCCCTGGCTGATGAGCTGCACCGGGCCACCGAGGGGCTGCCGGGGCCGGGTGTCCTCTCCGACCGTCCGTGCTTTCCGGGCAGCCTGGTCCACTACCGGTACGGAGTGTTCAACGGCGTACGTGCCCTGAGCGACGCAGGCATGCACGAGGCGATGCTGATCGCTCCGGACGGCACACTCGTGCGTGACCAGCGCAAGCCGTGGTTCTCCCCGCCGCCCTGGGCACCCCGTGACCCCTTCGCTGTGGAGCAGGCCCCCGCGCCTCGTAAGGCCGCGGCCCCGGCCCCCAAACCGGTTCTGCTGGACGGCCGCTACCTGGTCCATGAAGTGATCCGGCACGCGTTCGCCGGCGGCGTCTACCGGGCCACCGACCAGGCAACCGGCGACCCCGTCATCGTCAAGCAGGCACGCCCGCACACCGCCGCGACCCTGACCGGCCAGGACGTCCGCGACCGGCGGCGCCATGAGGCCGCCATGCTGGACCTGTTCGCCGACAGCGGCTACACCCCACGCCCGGTCTGCGTCTTCGAGCAGCAGAACGACATGTTCCTCGTGCAGGAGGCCGTTCCCGGCACGACGCTGCGTCAGTGGGTGCTCGACCACCTCGTCTTCGACGACGGGGGCCCCTGGGGGATCCCCCTCTCAGACGCCCTGCGCCTGGCGCGCGGCCTGACCGGCGTCATGCGCTCCGTCCACACGGCGGGGTGGGTGCTGCGGGACTTCAACCCCAACAACGTGATGATCAGTGGCAGCGGCGAGGTGCGCCTCATCGACCTGGAGATGCTCGCCCGGCCCGGCGAACCCACGACCCGCATCCACACACCGGGATACGCGGGCGCCGAGCAGAGCACCGCGCCCAGCATCGGTGCGGCGCCCCGCCCCGCATCTGACCTCTACAGCCTCGGTGCCACCCTCTTCTACCTGGTAAGCGGCGTCGACCCGCTGCTCGCTGCCGACGCACCGGCCACCCGCCCGTACAGCGAGCGCCTCGCCGCCTGGCTGCTACGCCTGTCGTCCGGCAACGCGGCGGCGCACCGGCTCGCCCCGCTGATCCTGGACCTCCTCCAGGAGGACCCGGATCAGCGGCCCGGTGTGGACGAGGTCCTGGACCGGCTGGCGGAGACGGCCGTCGACGAGAGGTCGCCCAGCGGCCTCGCCCCGGCGCGCGGTCTCGCGGGCCACGAACTGAAGCAACTCGTCTCGGACGGCATCGACCATCTCCTCGTCACCATGGACCCGGAGCACGCGGAGCGGCTGTGGCCCACCGGCCCGGTGGGGGCGGCGACGGAGGCGTTCAACGTCCAGCACGGCGCGGCGGGTGTCCTCGGCGTGCTCGTCCGCGCCCACGCCGATGAGCCGCATCCGGGGCTGCGTACGGCCCTGGAACAGGCGGCCCGGTGGATCAGCCGACGGGTCGGGCGGGAGCCGCGGACCCTTCCGGGGCTGTACTACGGCAGGTCCGGGACCGCCTGGGCCCTGCTGGATGCCGCCGTACTGCTCGGCGACGCGGTGCTGCTCGCCCATGCGAAGGATCTGGCGGTGCGGGTTCCGGTCCGCTGGCCCGGTCCCGACATCTGCCACGGGGTGGCCGGTGCGGGCATGACCCAGCTGTGGTTCTGGGAGGCCACCGGAGAAGAGCGGTTCCTCGACCGGGCGCGGCAGGCGGCCGACCATCTCACGTCGGCTGCCGTCCGCAACGAGGGCTCCGTCGTATGGCCCGTGCCCGGGAAACTCCTGGCCGGCCCGTCCGACATCGCTCACTACGGGTTCGCCCATGGTGCCGCCGGAATCGGCGCGTTCCTGCTTGCGGCGGCGCGGGCCACCGGCACCGCCGCGTACGGGGAGCTGGCGGCCGAGGCCGCACGGACCCTGCTCGCTCTGGCCGAGGTGGCGGAGGGCGCCGCGTACTGGCGCAGCGGGGAGAAGAACAGCCCCCGCAAGACCCACTGGTGCAGCGGCTCCTCCGGTGTCGGGACGTTCCTGGTGCGGATGTGGCAGGAGACCGGCGAGGACGCCTTCCGGGAGGCCGCGCACGGGGCCGCCGTCGCCGTCCGCCGCTCCCGCTGGCACGTCGGCACCGCTCAGTGCCACGGTCTCGCGGGCGACGGGGAGTTCCTGCTCGACCTCGCCGAGGCGTGCGGCACGGGCACCTACCGCGAGTGGGCGGGAGAGCTCGCGGCAGGGATCCATGTCCGTCATGTCCTGCGGGACGGGCGCGTCGTCCTGCCGGACGACGGCGGGACAGAGGTGTGGGCCGACTTCAACACCGGCCTGTCGGGAGTCCTCGCCTTCCTGCTGCGCCTCGCCCACGGCGGGCCCCGACTGTGGCAGCCGCGCTCCTTCACGGGTCACGGCGACGAAGACTCCGGTACGGCCGCGGCCGTACCGGTCCATCACCACCGGACAGCGGAGAGGGGGTGAACATCATGGAGTTCGACGTGAACGCTCTCCAGCTCCTGGAGGAAGAGACCGCCGAGAGCGGCGCCTGGCCGCCGCCGACCCAGGGCACGTGCTGCAGCACCTTCTGACGCAGCGACACCCTCGCCCACCGTTCCCGCCCGCCGACGGCGGGAACGGTGGGTGCCTTCATGGGGGCACCGGCCACGGACCGGCGCGGGCCCGGCACGGCGACACGACAGGAGCGGGACATGAGGACACGGCATCCTTCCGGTAGGGCGGTACGGGCCGTGCTCGCGGCTGCGGTGAGCGGTTTGGCGCTCCTCGCCGTGCTCGCGCCGGCATCGCCCGCACCGGCCGCCTCCTCGCGGCAGGTCCTGTCCGCCGAGCGGGCGGTGCCCCGGCCGTGCCACGCCGCCCTGCTGCCCCCGCACACACCGGGCGTGGCCGCGCGCCCGGTGACCGCCTCGGCGGACGGAGTGCTGCGCGCCCGGCTCGCGCCCCTCTCGGGGGCGGAGGGCGACTGGGACTTCGCCGTCTTCGACGCGGACAGCGGCACGCTCCTGGCGGCCTCGGCAGCGCCCCGCAGCCGTGAACTCGCCGAGACCTCCGTCGCCGAGGGCCGGCACCTTGTGGTGCAGAGCTGCCGGAGGCTGGGGCCCGCGCGCACGGTGTCGCTCCGTGTGGACCTGTTGGCGCGGCCCCCAGGGAGCGGCCCGGCACCCGCCGCCGCTCGCACGGAAGGCGGCATTCGGCACAGCTCTGCGTTGCCGTCCGGACGGTCCGGCTACCGCCATCTGTACGAGTACGAGTACGAGCTCAAGGAACTCGCCCGCGCCCACCCGTCCCTCGTGCGCTCCTTCGTTCTGCCGCACCCGACGGTCGAGGGCCGGGACGTCTCCGGAGTCGAGGTGAGCAGCCACGCGCCGCACATCGCCGACGGCAAACCGGTGCTGCTCACCCTGGGTCTACACCATGCGACCGAATGGCCCAGCGGTGAGATCGCCCTGGAGTGGGCCTATGAGCTGGTGCGCGGCCACCGCACGGATCCGTGGGTCCGGGGTCTGCTCGAGCGGACCCGTGCCGTCATCGTCCCGGTGGTGAACCCCGACGGGTTCTCGGTCTCCCGCCGGGCCGGGCCCCGGGGTGACTTCACCCGCTTCGACTACGAGAACAAGCGCAAGAACTGCAGCGCCCTGGACGCCCCGTCCTCCCACGCCTCGGGGGCGTGCGGGGCCAACCCCGCGGGCCGCGACCGCGGTGTGGACCTCAACCGCAACTACGCGGGATTCTGGGGCGGTGTGGGCGGTGCCCCGCAGTGGTACGCCGACTACTACCGCGGCCCCGCCCCCTTCTCCGAGCCCGAGACCCGCAATGTCCGCCATCTCGTCTCCACCCGGCAGGTCACCGACCTCGTCTCCCTGCACACCTACGGCAATCTGGTGCTGCGCCCGCCGGGAGCCCTCGACACCCGTCCGCCGCTGGACGAGCCGGCCTACCGGACCCTGGGCGCGCGGCTGGCCTCCCGCACCGGCTACCGCAGCGAACCGGCCTGGAGGCTGTACGAGGCGACGGGCATGACGGAGGACTGGTCGTACTGGGCGACCGGAGGCTTCGGTTTCACCCTGGAGATCGGTCCCGCCAAGGCCCATGGTCCGTACGCGGACGCGGTGGTCGCCGAGTACACCGGCAGGGCGCCGGCAGCCGGCGCGGGCAAGGGCGGAATCCGCCGGGCGCTGTTCGATCTGCTCGCCCACACCGCTGACCCGGCCGGGCACGCGACGCTGACCGGCACGGCGCCCCGCGGCCGCCGGCTGCGGCTCCACAAGACCTTCCGGACCCCGACCTCGCCGGTGCGCGGGGCCGACGGCTCGACCGGGCCGCCGCTCCAGGTCACCGACACGCTCGTGTCGGACCTGGTCGCCCCTGGCGGCCGGTTCACCTGGTCCGTCAACCCCTCCACCCGGCCGTATGTCGCGGGACGATACGGAAGGGACCCGCAGGGCCCGGCCCAGCCGGTGGCCGAGCTCGTCAATCCGCCCGGTCTGCCGCCCGAGAACACCGGGTTCCCGCAGGACCCGGCCGCGGACCGGGTCCCGTTCACCGTCCTCGGTCCGCCGGAGGCCGACGCCGGCCGGATGAGCGTGTCGGTGTCCTGGACGTCGCCCCGCACCGACTGGGACCTCTACCTCCTCGACGCGGACGGCCGTCCCGTGGCCCAGTCCGTCACCGGCGGGGCCAACTCCGAACAGGCGGTCCTCCTCGACCCTTCCCCGGGCCGCTACACCGCCGTCGTCGTCAACTACGACCAGACGAAGACGGACCCCGACGACTGGACGGGTCGGGTGACGTTCCAATCGCCGCTGCCCGCCACCTACGGCCCCTCGGAGTCGTACTCCCTCAGCTGCTCGAACCGCGCCGGGCGCACCCTCGGTACCACCGAGGTGCGGGTCGGGCGGGGTGAGCGGGTGGACCTGGGCGAGGTATGTGCCCGGCCGGCGCGCGGCGCCGCGTTCACGCCGGCCCGGTCGGGCCGTGCCGCAGATAGGTGAGCACGGCGGTGACCCGGCGGTGCAGCTGGGACTCCTCCGCCAGGCACAGCTTGGCGAACGTCGAGTTCACGTGCTTCTCGATGGTCGACTCCGAAAGCGACAGCGACTCGGCGATGGTCCGGTTGTTCATGCCCTGCGCCATCTGCCGCAGTACGTCGAGCTCGCGGCGGGTGAGCTGGGCCAGCGGTGAGTCGGTGGTACGGATGTGGCTGCCGACCAGCACCTCCACGATGCGCGGATCGACCACCGAGCGCCCCGCGGCCACCTCGCGCAGGGCCCGCAGCAGCTGATCGAGCTCGCCGATCCGCTCCTTGAGCAGATACGCCAGGCCGTCCGTGCCGCGCTGGAACAGGGCGAAGGCGTACTGCTCGTTGGCGTGCTGCGACAGGACGACCACGCCGGTGTCCGGGTGCCGTGCCCGGATGGAGTGTGCGGCGGTGATGCCTTCGGTGTGGTGGTCGGGAGGCATCCGGATGTCCGCGATGACCGCGTCGAGCCGGAACCGCTCGACCGCGTCGAGAAGTTCCCCGGCCGTACCGACCGCCGCAACGACATCGACCTCGCCGGTGTCCTCAAGGAGCCTGCGGGTCCCCTCCCTGACCAGATAGTGGTCCTCGGCGATGACGATGCGCAGCCGCTCGGGGGCGGTCGTCCCGGGTGCGTTCCGGTCAGGCATGGGTCGTTTCCCTCCGCCGCTCGGTGAGCCGTGCATGGACGGTCGTGCCGCCCCCGGGCCGGGACTCGATGGACAGCTCCCCGCCCACCGCCTCGATCCGGTCGCGCATCCCGGTCAGCCCGGAGCCGAGCCGGGCCCCGGTGGGGAAGCCGACTCCGTCGTCACTGATGGCCAGCAGCAGGGCTGTTTCGACGTGCGAGATCCGGATGGTCACCCGGCCCGCGTCCGCGTGTTTGAGCACATTGGTCAGCGCCTCGGACACCAGGAAGAACGCGGACTCCTCGATCTCGGGCGCGAAACGCCGAGCGCACACCGTGGGTTCCACATGGACAGTGACGGGGATCGGCAGCCGGCGGGCCCGGGAGGTCACCGCCGCTGCGAGGCCCTGGTCGGTCAGGACCGGGGGGTGGATGCCGTGCGCGAACTCCCGCAACTCGTCGATGACCCGGACGGCGTCCTCCTGGATCTCGGTGAGGGTGCTGTCCACGGTGCCGCCGCTGTCGCGCAGTTGATTGCGCGCCAGCCGTAACTTCGCCACCAGAGCCACGAGTTCCTGCTGGATACCGTCGTGCAGCTGCCGCTCGATGCGTCGCCGCTCGGTGTCCTGGGCCTGCACTATCCGGGTCCGTGAGGCGTTGAGTTCGCTCGCCTGGCGCTGGACCTCGTCGACCCGCGCCGACAGTTCGGCCGTGAGCCGGGCGTTGTGCACGGCGAGCGCCGCCTGTCTGGCCAGTGTCTCGACCAGGTCGCGGTCCTCGGGGGTGAACCAGCCCTCGTTCTTGGGCCCGTACTCGATGAACCCGAGGATCTCCTCGCCGTGCCGCAGCCGCACCCCGGCCCGTGAACCGATATCGCCCGCGGTACGGGAGCCGGCCGTCGCCACGGCGAAGGGCCCGTCCCCGGAATCGGCCGCGCCCAGCTCGACCCGTACCCAGCGCAGGTCGAGTCCCTCCCGCAGGCTGGTCGCCAGTTGCGGTGCCAGCCGCTTCACGTCGTAGGCGTGTTCCAGCGTGGTGCCGCACTGCACGAGCAGTTCGAAGTTGGAGGGGCGTGCCCCGAACACCCGGCGCGCCGCGAGCTGGTTGAGCCGCCCTCGCACCGGCTGGAACAGCATGGTCGCGCTCACCGCCACCAAGACCGCCAGACCGATGGGCAGGTACTGTCCCGCCGTCAGGCCCAACGCGGTGGTGATGCCCAGATACCAGCCGCCGGTGATCAGCCAGAGCAGCCCGTACACCACGGGTTTGCGCAGGGCGATGTCCATGCCGGGCAGCAGATGCCGGAACCCGGCGTACACCACGCCGACCGAGATCAGCAGATAGGGCAGCGCCCCGAGCACCGCACCGATGAAGTACGCGACTCCCGTCTCACCCTGCCACATCCGGAACAGCCGCGATGAGCCGCGCCCCAGCAGTACGGCGAACGCCACCGCCGCGACCAGCGTCAGACGGCTGCTTCGGGCACCGCGGTCCCGCGCCGACAGCAGGGACCGGACGAGCAGCAGGCCCGCGCCCACAGCCGGCAGCCACGCCTCCGGCTGCACCAGCAACCGGGACAGCTGTTGTTCGGGAATGTCCGACGCCATCAGGGCCGGCGGGCAGAGCGTCAGCAGCCACAACGCACCGAGCAGGACACGTTCGTAGTCGTGCCGGTGGCGCCCGTCCGGCAGCAGCGCCACCAGGCGGACCAGCAACACGCTCACGACCACGTCGAGCGTCCTGGCCACCAGCAAAGCGGTCCACACCAGCGGCGTGGGCGGGTTCCAGTCCAACGGTTCGACGAAGAGCGTCAGCGTGAAGCGGACGACCAGCCCCAGTGCCGCACAGGAGCCGGCCACCACCAGCCGCCGGGCCACCGGGTGTGCCGGAGCGCGCCACCACAGGAACAGCCCGGCCGCATAGCAGGGCAGCACCGCGCCCAGGCTCCAAGCCAGCGTCCGCTCGGCGGAGATCCAGATGCCGCCGGCGAGCACCGCGTAGAGCAGTCCGAGTCCGCCGCACAGGGCGAGGACGCGGACCGGCCATCCGTGAACACCTGCCATCCCACGAGTTTCCCGGTCCCGCCGCACGGTGTACAGAAAGCCTGCCTCCACTCCCCCATGGCGGCAAACCTCCATACCGAAGCGAGGCCGCCCGGATACCGCGCGCCCGAGCGCCCGACCACACTCGTCATGTCCGGGGTCCCGCCCCGGAGCTGGGGGGAGCACGATGACGATCACACCGACCGAGGAGTCCGGCCACGCGACGGGCGGCATCGGGGAGGACTGGACCGCCGCGCCCGGCCTGCTGCGCCGGGCCGCGTCCTGGACCGATCCCATGGAACCGGCGCTCGGACAGCGACTGGGAATGACCTACCAGTTGCTGGGTGAGCCGGCCCGCGCCCTGGAGATCCACCGCAGGACCGCCCTCGCCGGGGCCGGGGCCCCGGACGAGATCACGTCCCTTGCCTGGGCCGCCGCCGCCCACTGCGCACGGGGCAGGCTGCGCCCGGCGCGCGCGCTCGGACAGCTCGCCCTACGGGCCCTGCGGCACTGCTGCGATCCCCGTGCCCAGGCCGTCACCCACACCACCGCCGCGACGATCGCCGCGTTGGAGGGCCACGGCCTTCTCGCCAAGCATCACGCGGACCGGGCCGGGGAGGCGGCGCGTTCCTCGGGGGACGCGATGCTCCATCTGTTCGTCCATACGAGCCTGGCGGCGGAACGTCTTGAGCACGGCGCTTGCCAGGACGTCTGCGACACGCTCGGCACCGCGCTGCGGGCCCTCGGCGGGGGCCATGACGGCGTCGATGTGCCGCTGGTACTGCTGGCCCGCTGTCGGCGTGGCGCCGCGCACCTGGCCCTCGGCGAACTGGACCGTGCGATCACGGACTTCACCGACGCGCTCGACGGCTACCAGCGGCTCGGCGAGTCCTTGGAGAGCGGCCAACTGGGCGCCGCGGCGCTGGTCGGCCTGGGGGAGGCGCACCGGGAGCGCGGTGATCTGGGCCCGGCACGGGCGGCCTATCAGGAGGCGGTGGTGCGCACGGAACACTCGGGCGATGCCCAGCTGCTGGCCTCGGCGCTGACCGGTCTGGCGCTGACACGATGTACCGACGCGCCCGGTACCGCGGCCGTGCTGGCGCGCCGGGCGGCCGACGGGTGCGTGGGCCCGCAGCGGATCCGTGCCCTGCTCGCCGGCGGCTGGATCGCTCTCGCGGACAACCGCCCCGAGACGGCGGCCGAGGCGGCCCGGCAGGCGGCCGGGGAACCGGCCGCGCAGATCTCGCGGACGGCGTGCGCGGAGATCCTCGAACTGGAGGCGATGTGCCTGGCCGACGGGCAGGCACGGCAACGGCTCCTCGACGACGCGGAGGCGTTGTGGGCCACGGCGCAGCGTCCGCTGGCGGTGGCGCGAGTGGCCGTGGCCCGGGCGCGGCTGCGTCCCGCGCCGGAGCGGGGCCCGGTTCGGACGCTGCGTGAAGCGACGCTCCGGTTAAGGCAGTTCGGCGTGTCTCCCGCGGCGGCCGAGGCGGCCGGTCTGCTCAACCGGGTCATGGCCGACCGGGAACCGTGCGTGAGCGTCCGCGTCCTGGGCGGCTTCCGGGTGATCCGGGACGGTGTACCGGTGAGTGCCGACGAGTGGCAGTCGAAGAAGGCCCGCGATCTGCTGAAGGTGCTGGTCGCCCGGCGCGGCCTGCCCACGTCCCGCGAGGTCCTGATCGACACCCTGTGGCCGGACGAGGACCCGGCTCGCTGCGCCAACCGTCTGTCGGTCGCCCTGTCGACGGTACGGCTCGTGCTCGACCCCGGACGCCGGATGCCGCAGGACCACTTCATCACCGCCGACAAGCATGTCGTCGGTCTGGCCCGGCTCCGCGTCGACGTACAGGAGTTCCTGGCCGCCGCCCGCCATGCGATCGCCGGTGCGCAGCGCACCGGAAGCGGCGCCTTCGCCTCCCTGGCCGCCGCCGAGGAGCTGTACCGGGGGGACGTCCTGGAGGGCGAACCGTACGCCCCGTGGGCGGCGGGCCTGCGCGAGGAGGCGCAGGCCGTCTATCTGGAACTCCTCACCCAACTCGCCGCGGCCGCCGCCGAGAGCGACGACCACCACTCCGAGGCGCACTACCGCCTGCGGCTCCTGGAGCGCGACCCCTACGACGAGGACGCCCATCTCGGTCTGGTCTCCCTGCTGACCGCCACGGGCCGCCACGGCGAAGCACGCCGCCGCTACCTCGTGTACGCCACGGCGATGAACGAGATCGAGGTGCCCCCGGCCGCCTTCCCGTCCGCCCTGCGCGGCACGGTGGCCGGGCGGGGCTCGGGGGGTGATGCACGGCAGTTCGGGACGTACGAGAGCCCGGGCGAACGGCGCAGCAACGCGCCGACTGCGAGTCGGCGGCGGTCCTCTTCCCCACTCCCCCACGCCCTCAGCGAAGTCTTCAGCCGGCGTAGCGCGGACAGCGCGTACAGCACAGGCCCGCGTTCACTCACCACACCGTCGCCCACCCTTCCTGACCTGGACTAACGTAAGCGAGACCGATGCCACTTTCCTCACAACTTCGCAGGACACAGCTACGGTGACAGGCGGGAACCAGGGATTGGGCGAGAGGCCGCCCGGCAACTCGCCGCTGCGGACATGGTGGTCTGTCTCGGTGCCCGCGATCCGGAGTGGGGCAGGCTCGCGCCGCCTCCGGTCTCTGCTGACCGGGCGGTCCGTCAGGAGGAACCGCAAACAGACCTGGCGGGCACTACTTGGTCCGCAACATCAGGGCACGTCGGGTCTGGTCGCCGTAGACGCCCGTCTCGTCGCCGCGGACGCTGTACCACTTCTGGAATCGGGCCACGGCCGCGCGGACGTCTGCGCCGTAACGGCCGTCGATCGCGCCCCCCTCGTAGACATTCGGGATCTGGAGCAGACGTACCTGCAACTCGTATACGCCATGGCCGCTGTCGCCCTGGCGCAGCACGCCCGTGGCTGGGATCTCGGGGAGGGCGGCAGCCGGGTTCCCGCCCAGTTGCCCGGACGGCGGGGCCGGGCCGTCGGGCAGTGGAGGGGCCAGTTGTCCGGAGGACGTGGGCGGGACGACCGGGGCCGGGTTATCGCTGCCCAGCAGCGAAGAGGCGACGATCAGTCCGCTCACGGCGCCCAGACCGAAGACTCCGGCGACACGAGTGTCCCGTCGGCTGGTGAATGGCCGCCATCCTCGGCGCTTGTCCTTCGCGTGCGCACGGACTCGTCCCGGTGACGCCTCCAGGGGCGGGGCGAGGAGGTCCTCCGAGGGCGCGGCCGGGCGTTGGGGGATGGCGGACCCAGTGATGTCCGAGCCGGCCCGGCGGGGCGCGTCCTCCTGCAGGGGAGCTGGGGGCAGGAAGGTCACCGGCGGCGAGGCGTACGCCTCGTCTGTGCCACTGGCCGTCGGCCGCTTTCCCGCCAGCGGGGGCGGAACAGTCTCCAGTTGCCTGTTGCGGAACCACAGCGGCTCCACCACGACGTCCTGCGGAGCATCGACCTGACGTACGCCACCGGTCCACTCCGGCTCCGCGGCAGACGGCGCGACGGCCTGCGGACGCCCCGGATCCCGACCCTCCAGCCTGTCCCCCGCCGGCTGTGTCGGTCGGGGCGGGGGCGGAGCCGGCGGCGAGAACAGGGACGGGATCGGCTCGGCCAAGCCGGCGCTCATGGCCGGTTCGCTGCGTTCGCACCAGGTCGCCGGCGGGATTTCGGCCCAGCCCTGCCGCTCGTCGAACGCGTAGAGGTCGGCGCGTGCGGCGTCCAGGGAGTCCAGCACGGCTTGGAAGGAGTCCCAGATGTCTTGCGCGGCATCAGGAGCTGAACCGTGAGCTTGCTGAGGTTCCGTGTCGTTGAATCCCACCGGCAGTCCTCCTCAAACCAACGTCCGTGGACAGCGACAGCTCGCCAGAACGTCCACGGGCCGGCTTCGCTGTTTCGTTGTGAGGCAATACGCAAACCGTGCGACCTTGTCTCATCCCGCGTTACGGGATGCGGGTAAAGCGGCCCCGGTCGAATCCGGCAGGGCGACCGCCGCGGCTGCCACGCCGCCGGCGATTGGCCCGCTGGTCCCGGCGTTCGTGAATCGTGTGCCGGATCTGTCGTCGGCGCAGGTAATGCCGGTTCCGGCGTGAGCTGTCCGCTTTGTCGCCGCATAGGTGGTCCGGACGTGTGCGTGGGTGCCCGCCCGTTGCGCGCCGCGCTATTCACCTCCGAGCCGTTCGAGCTCACGGAGCCGAAGGAAACACGAGCGGAGGACGGCCTGTGGCAGGACCCGGCGACGCTTGAGGCCGAACCCGCCATGGAGCCGGCAGGCACCTGGATATGGCACAACGCGGACCAGGTCGTTGAGGGGCGTACTTGGGGAGGGGAATTGGAAATCCTGTCCTGGCTGATGATGGCCGACCGGGAAATCCTTCCGGTCGATCAGTACGCCGGGCATGTGCTGTTCTTGGAGACCTCAGAGGAGATGCCGCGCGACGAGCAGGTCTACCGGATCCTTCGCAACATGGGCGAGCGCGGGCTGCTCCGGCAGTTCTCCGCGCTGCTGCTGGGACGCGCCAAGGCATGGTCCTTCCAAAATCGCAACAATGCCGATCAGCGTGCCGAGTACCGGAGCGCCCAGCGCAAGGCGGTGCTGCGGGCGCTTTCCGAGTACGCCCCGGACATGCTGACGGTATTCGACGTCGACCTCGGCCACACCGACCCGCAGGTGGTGATTCCGATGGGCGGCACGGTCAGAATTGACGGGTCCGAACGCCGAATCACGGTGATGTACTGGGAAACCCAGCCCATTCCCCTGCCGAACCGACTTCGTTCCTGGAGACGATATGAGCAGCGCCCTCCTCGTGATGGACGTCCAACAGGCCATTGTGGACCTCGTCGACGCCGACTCCGCATACCTGCCACGCCTGCGCAGGGCGATCGACGGGGCCCGGGCGGCGGACATCCCCGTGATCTACGTGGTCATCGCGCTACGTCCCGGCTTCCCGGAAGTCGGCACGCGCAACAGGCCGCTGGCTGCTATCGCGCAGGCCGGCCTCTTCGTTGAGGGCGCTCCAGGCACCGAGATCCACCCGGAGGTCGCGCCCCGGCCGGGCGATGTGGTGGTCACCAAGAGAAGGGCGAGTGCGTTCTCGGGCAGCGATCTCGACGTCGTGCTGAGGGCACGCGGTATCGACAGCCTCGTGCTCACCGGCATCGCCACCAGCGCAGTGGTGCTGTCCACCCTGTGCCAGGCCAACGATATGGACTTCGGCCTCACCGTCCTGCCCGAAGCCTGTCTGGACACCGATCCAGAGGTGCACCGGGTGCTCGTCGAGCGGCTGTTCCCGCGATGGGCGGATGTCGTCACTGTCGACGACTGGCTCAAGTCGATCGCGCCTCAAGAACCAGTTCAAAACATCTAGTGACCTGAGTCAGAGATTCGTCGGCAGTAGGCGGCGACTTTGTCGAGGATTTCGTCGGCTGTCTTGGTCCAGATGAAGGGGCTGGGTTGCTCGTTCCAGTCGGCGAGCCAGGCACGGATGTCGCGTTCGAGGGCCTGGACGGAGCGGTGGACTCCTCGCTTGAGCTTCTTCTGTGTCAGCTCTGCGAACCACCGTGCCGCAGGTTGCTCGCCGGGCCGAGCATGGGTGGCAGCCCATCCTGCGCTCGTGCAGGCAATGACCGATGACCTGTCAAGTGACGGTCGCCATCAGCATCGGTTCCTCGTCCCAGTACGACCACTACGACGGGCCGGCCATCGCACCCGCCCATACCTTGCGGTATTTTCACTCTTCGTCAGACATTGAAGGGTCAGTTCCCACTTATGTACGAGCAGTTCGACACCATCGGTGGGACAGCACCTTCCGACACCGAGCTGGTCCAGCGCATCCGAACGGCAGCCCGGACCGGCGCCCGAGCGGCAGTTGACCCGTATGGCGCGTCGGCTCCGGACAGGGCAGCCGAGGTAGGCGAAGAGGCCCTCGACGAGTTCCACCGCCGGCACTACGCCGCCGTACTGGCCTACGCCCGCGCCTGCTCCAGGTCCTCCCAGGCCGCAGCGGATCTGGCGAAGGAAGCCATCGGCGGCGTCCTGCACTGCCCCGAGCCGGGAGTGGGGTCTGATACGGCGTGGCGGGACAGCCTGCTGGCGGCGGTACGCCGCACCGGCGCGCCATGATGCCTCGGCCGGCAGCCCTGGACGGTCCGGTCTCTCGTCGGCCACCACTTCGGACCACCCGCCGACGGCCTCGGCCAGCGGCTCGGCGGACGCCTCCAGCTCGGCGTCGGGCTCCCCGCCCCCCCACCCGCACCACGGCGTCGAAGCATCCGAGCTCCCGGCCCCCCTCGTCGGCGAAGCCGTCGCCCTCCGCGCACCCAGGCTCCGAGGGCAAGCCGTCGACCGCCCGCACCACCGCGTTGGGCGCCCGGCCGTGGACCTCCAGCAAGAACGGCTGGGCGCCGGTAATGCTGAATCGCAGCATCGACGGACGCCCCCTCACGATCCAGGGAACCCACTACCCCGAAGGGCTGGGGGCTCACGCCTTCAGCGAGATCACCTATCACCTCGGCGGCGCCTGCTCCGCCCTGAGTGTGAACGTGGGCGTCGACGACGAGGTGGGCGCGAACGGCTCAGTGGTCTTCCAGGTCTACCGGGACGGCACGAAGGTCGCCGACAGCGGGCTGATGACGGTCGACCAGCCCGCGAAGCACCTCACGGCAGACCTGACCGGCGGCAGCGAGCTGCGTCTCGTGGTCACCGACGGCGGCAACGGCAACAACTCCGACCACGCCGACTGGGCCGGCCCCCTCATCACATGCCGCTGAGCGGTCGCCGACAGCTGCTGCGGCCGAACTGCCCCGGTGCGTACCTGCGCGTCTCCTCCGACCACCTCGGCCTCGAAGTCGGCCTCGGCCATGAGCCCGAAGACGCAGAAGACACCCGAGCAAGAGGTCGTTAGACGCCCTGATTGTGGGCGACGGGCGGCTGCGCCCCGCCGCCGCCGGCGGGCCGGTGACCCCCTACCGCCAGTCGAGGCGCCCGTCGACCACGCGCGGCGCGCTGTCGCCCCCAAAGCCCCGCCCCTCGCTCAGCGCGTTGGCGACCTCGGTCAGGTAAGCGGCGAACGTCGCCTCGCCCGGGTCCGGAAACTCCGCCTCGGCATAGTCCCCGAGCAGCCCGTACCCCTGGCCGGGGGTGCAGTCGACGAAGCTGCCGTAGAAGCCGTCCGGGTCGATGGTGGTGATCGGCAGGTACCGCTGCCCGGGCTCGTCGTCCAGGCGCTCGGCCGCGACCGGGCCCTCGAACCACGTGCCCAGGTTCTCCAGGGGGCCGATCCCCTCACCATCGGGCAGGAAGTAACCGGTCGGCTCGGGAGCGTCGCGGGATGTGGGCCAGTCGAAATCCGAGGCTGGTCCGGTGCCATTGCTCACCAGGTAGAAGGCGCGCACATCGGCCGGAACCGTCAAGTCGAGGTCCTGTTCCAGCGAGCGGAGCTCGCCCTCCGTCGCGGGCGCGGGCAACCGCTCGAAGGTGCGAGGCGCATGCGCCTTCAACCACGTCTCGATCCGCGCCCAGGCGACGAGGGTCTGTTCAGCCTGTATCTGATCATCGGTCATAGCGCGGACCATAGCCGCAAGGTATGACACCGGCCGCCAGCGCCAACGAGGCTTCACCCGGCCCGCCCATGGATCACGGCCCAATACGCGCCCTAGTAGACGGCGGGCAGCACATGGTCGCCGGCCCGGTCGGTGCTCAGGCACAGCGAGCAGACCACCGCGTCGTGGGTGTGGCAGGCGGCCAGGTCCGGGCGCTCGAAGTCCTGCCGGCAGACATGGCAGGTGGAGATGGTCGCGCTGGGGTTGCCGTCCGCGTCCAACAGCGGTTCGTCGATTCCGTCATCGGTGCGCCGCAGGTAGTAACGGCCCTTGGTGGCCAGCGCCATCAGCGGCGTGAGGACGAAGGCGATCAGGGCCGCCGCGACCGGTGAGTACGGCTGGAGGCTGTCGCCCAGGGCATGGAAGTACATCGCGATCGACAGCCCGGAGGCGGCGGTGAAGGCCACCACCCCCACGGGGTTGACGGCATACAGCATGCCCCGGCGGAACTCGGGAGCGTGCGGGGACAGCTTCAGCAGGTACTTGTTGACGATGATGTCGGTGGCGACGGTGACGACCCAGGCGATGGCGCAGTTGGAGTAGAAGCCCAGGATGGCGTTGAGGAAGCTGAACATGTCCGCCTCCATCAGGACCAGGGCGAACGCCAAGTTGGCCAGCACGAAGACCATCCGGCCCGGGTAGCGCTTGGTGACCCGGGTGAAGGAGTTGGTCCACGCCAGCGAACCGGAGTAGGCGTTCGTCACGTTGATCTTGATTTGGCTGATCACGACGAGGACCACGGCCAGCGGCACCACCAGCCACGAGGGCAGCATCGCGGCGAAGGCCCCCGTGAACTGCTGGATGGGCTCGGTGGCCGCGGCCGGGCCCACCTCCGCGAGGACATAGACGGCAAGGAAGAGCCCGATGGCCTGCTTCAGCGCGCCCAGCACCACCCAGCCGGGGCCGGCCATCACCACGGCCGTCCACCAACTGCGCTTGTTCGCCTCGGTCTTGGGCGGCATGAAGCGCAGATAGTCGATCTGCTCACCGATCTGCGCGATCAGCGACAGGCAGACGCCCGCGCCCAGCAGCACCGACGCGGTGTTGACGCCGCTGCGTCCGTCGGAGCCCGCGTACGAAACGAAGCGTTGTACCGTTCCCGGGTCGGTGGCGACCAGATAGAGCAGCGGGCCCGCCATCAGCAGCAGCCAGACCGGGGTCGTCCAGACCTGGAGCTTGCTGAGGGCCTTCATCCCGTAGATGACCAGCGGGATCACCATGAAGGTGGAGACCAGATAGCCCAGCCACAGTGGCAGCCCCAGGCCCAGCTTCAGCCCCTGCGCCATGATCGAGCCTTCGAGCGCGAAGAAGATGAAGGTGAAGCTGGCGAAGATGACGCTGGTGAGCACCGAGCCGTAGTACCCGAAGCCGGAGCCGCGGGTGATCAGGTCCAGGTCGATGTTGTACCGCGCCCCGTAGTAGGCGAGCGGAAAACCGGTGACAAAGATGACCACCGCCGCGACGAGGATCGCGGCCAGCGCGTTCCCGGTGCCGTGGGTGAGGCCGATACCCGCGCCTATGGAGAAGTCGGCCATGTAGGCGATGCCGCCCAGTGCGGTGGTCGCCACCACCATCGGCGTCCAACGGCGGTAGCTGCGCGGCGCGAACCGGAGGGTGTAGTCCTCCAGGGTCTCCGATACCGCCTGCCCGCGGGCGGGCTCCGCCGCGACAGCCGGTTTCGCATCAGCCTGGGTCATGCCGCGCCTCCTGGGGTGCCGTGGGAACTGCGACGAACTGCGTCGCTCACGGCCGGACGTTAGGAAGCGCGTGTTACCGCGGCGTACTTCCCGGGTGAACCGGCTGTTTCCGAATCTCTCCCAGGCAGTTCGTAAAATCTCCGCAACCTCACCAGCACCGAACTCCCCATCGCCGTCGCCCTCATCGTCGGCACCGTCGAGCTCCTCGGGCTCCTTGCCGAAGAGCTCGACGTGCACGGGTTCTTCTGCCGGGCCCGTTACGAAGGCACCGAGGCGCCGTAGATCGAGAGGGCTGCAATCCCGACCACGCAAGCGACTATCACCCAGTAGCCGAAGCCCCTCGCACCCGCACTTCGCCTCTTTCGCGCGGCGGAGTTGGTCGCTTGATGAGGTGCCGCCGGCCTGGACGCGGCCGGCGTGGGACCGGAGGCCGCTTCGGCGAGCAGGCGGCGGCAGGTCGCCGCCAGCTGGACGGTTTCAGTGGAGAGCGACACCACAGCTTCTGCTCGCGCCGGCGCGGTGGTACCGCCATCGAGGATGCGACCCGCACGGACGAGGATCTCGTCCCTGCCTCCAGCCGGCGCGAGACTGATCCAGCGCTTTACATGCTCGCCGCGGATGACCACTCCCCCAGACCGCTCGCGGTAGACGGTGTGTTCCCGCCAGAGCGTCTGCGCCAAAGCCTGTGCGGTTTCTCGCAGTTGGACGCTCACAATCTCCCCCTACGCCACTTACCGAATCGAACAAGCATCGCACTGTAGCGGTAGGTCGCAGCTCTGAGCCATTCCGTCGGAACCCGTCCGAGCTCCGGGACGACCGTGAGGGGAGGCCATGCCTACTCGGTCCGGCCGACACCCAGGCGATCGGCTGCGGCACGACCGGCGAGGCCGCCCACCGCTTGCAGCAGCGTGGCGCGCACGTTGTCGAACGAGTGCGAAAGCGTCAGGAACTCATCGAGACTCCACGCTCCTCGGCGAGCGGGTGGCGCGGGCTGTCGAGCCGGTGCGGTCATATCCTGCCGAACAGAAGGAAGTTCTCCCCTTTCAGGCATTCACTGCCTAAGGGGTATCTAACGGCGACCACGACACCCTACTCTGGAGCCGCCCCGGTCGCGTCCACGGACGTGGTGTACGGCATCGCGCCGGTGCGGGTGATCCGGCCTGTCCGTCCGTCCCGGTCGTATGCCCAAGTCCCCGGGCCCGGTGCATCGCGTCACCCAGGGAGGCGAACGTGGCCAGTGGGGCTGGATCGACCGATTCCGCACCCATCGCACCCTCAGCGCATCCTCGCTGGTCAGAAGACCTCGTGAAAGCAAGATCCGATCAGACGGGACGGCTGACGCGCGTCGCCATTTCAAGGTTTTGGCTCATACGTTCCAGGACGCGGACGGCTGTGCGGTACTCGTCCAGGGAGATGCCGGACATGGACAGCTCGCGGAACGCGTCGACACGCACGGCCACGTCGGCCAGGCGCCGGCGACCGCGATGCGTAAGGGCGAGCCGGTCTGGTGCGGGACGGTTCGCCCAGCCGTCGGCGAGAACGGTTTCGATCGCCCCGGTCAGCGTGACGGTGCCGGCGTTGGCGGCCAGGGTCGACAGGACTTCGGTGTCGGCGACCTCGGGGGTGTCGCGGATGACGTTGAGGACCTGCCAGGCGATGCGTGTGAGGCCGAACTCCTCCAGCATGTCGTTCATGTAGCAGGTGAGGGCCCTGTCGGTGCGGTTGAGCCAGTAGCCGATCGGTTTCATGAGCGTGCTCTTTCATCGGTGGGTGGTGTTGTCCGACGTCCTCCGGGCAACGGTGTTGGACTGTGGCGCCGTCGGCATGGGGCGGCGCGCTGAAGTACGCCAGGCGAGGGCGTTGGTGATGTAAGCCGGCGGGCGGGGCCGGCGGCCGGGCCGCAGCCGCGGTCGGAGAACGTCACTGATGCGCAGGCGCCATGGACAGGAGTGCGGGCCAGTCCTGGGCGACGGCCCAGTCGGTGAAGCTGTGCCAGTTGACTTCGGGGTAGTCGCGTCGCAACGCGGTGGCATCGACGTCGAGGCCGACGGTGGTGAAGTACTCGAACATGGCCGCCAGGTCGGCCGATCGGGTCCGGACGTAGGCCAGGGGTACCTCCTGGTGGGCGATCGGGCGACCGATGGCGGCTGCGAGGATCTCCGCCATCTGGCCAGGCGTGCGCTCGTCGGAGGCGATGTCGATGCGGCGGCCGGTGAACTCGTCACGGCGCTGGAGAACCAGCGCAGCGAACGCGCCGATGTCCGAGGCGGGGATCAGCGTGAGGGGTCGGTCGGCGGGCATGGGCCAGGCGAAGGTGCCGTCGCGTAGCCCGTCGAGGGTCCAGCCGCTGGCGTAGTTGTCCATGAATGCCGCCGGGGCGATCACCGTCCAGGGGACCCCGGCTGTGCGCAGGTTCTGCTCGACCAGGTGCTTGCTCTCGTAGTGCGGGATGCCGGTGCCCCGGTCGGCGTGGGCGGCGGAGGTGAACACGATGTGCCCGAGACGGGCCTCCGCCGCGGCATCGACGAGGGCCTTGCCCTGTCGGACTTCGGTGGCAGTGTCGGTACCGAACGGGGTGGTGACCGCGAAGAGGGAGTCCGCTCCGGTGAGGGCGGCCGCAAGCGAGGGGCGGTCGTCGAAGTCGGCGTGGCGCACCTCGGCGCCGAGGCCGCGTAGGGCTTCGGCGGCGGGTGAGGCGGGATGGCGGGTGAGCGCGCGCACCCGGTGCCCAGCTGTCAGCAGGGCGCGGGCGGTGGCCCCACCCTGGGCTCCAGTGGCTCCGGTGACGGCGATGGTGAGCATGGGGTCTCCTATAGGTACTATCACTGTGTGGCACATTAACTGCGTCACGCAGGAGACTACAAAAGATTGCTGCGCCGCGCAGCATTTTGGGGTGTGATCCAGATGACAGACCCGCATCGGGCCCATCTGTACGAGGAGTTGTCGAGGGAGTCCCGCCGCTACCTGGCGGCCTATGTGCTGTTCAACCAAGCCATCGCCGACCATCTCGGACTGCACCCGACCGACGTGCAGTGTCTGAGTCTGCTGACAGCAGAGCCCGGGCCGCTCACGGTCAAGCAGGTCGCCGACATGACGGGCCTGACCACAGGTTCGGCCACACGGCTGGTCGACCGGCTCGAACGTGGCGGCTACGTGCTCCGCGCCCCCGATCCACAAGACCGCCGCCGGGTGCTGGTCAGTCCGGTGCCGGATCGCATTGCCCGCGTCACCACGGTGTGGGACGACCTCGGCCAGACCTGGCAGGCGCTCCTCGACGAGCACACCGACGACGAACTTGAGGTGATCACCCGGCACATGCGACGGGCACACGACCTCAGCCACGCCCAAATGCGACGCTTGCGGTCCCGGCCGAAGCCAGACTGAGCCGGGAGACGGCAGGCCGTTGGACCGCGGCCTGCTACCCGCAATGATCGAAGCCGACCGTGGCGTCATCATCCACGTCTCCTCGCGCCGCTGCGGATCGGCACCCTCGGCTACCTCATGTCTCCCGCGTCCGCGCCCGCCCCGAGACCTCAGGGCTGAGCAGTTCCAACGCTTCCTCCCAGCGGAAGCCGTCCGCGCCGCCCCCGGCCTTCGCCCGTTGAGGCCCGTAGGAGCCGATCAGGACGCCCATCCCACGCAGCCGATCCAAACTCTGCGGGTACGCGGGGTGGGCTCCCTGGGCCGTATTCAGGTACGGCAGCGCGGCCGTGGGGATGCCGAGGCCGTACGCCTCGCACAAGATGCCCAGGGCCAGGGTGTCGGAGATCCCGGCAGCCCACTTGTTGATCGTGTTGAAGGTGGCCGGTGCGACCGCGATCGCATCCGGCGGCGGTAGGGGACGAGGGTCGCCGGGCGAGCGCCAGGCGGACCGGATGGGAAAGCCGGTCTGCGCTTCGACCGCTGCCGCGTCCATGAAACCGAGCCCCTGCGGCGTGGCGATGACGCCGACGTCCCAGTTCTGTTTCTGGGCGGCCGTGATCAGCTGGTCCACGTCGCCCGCGATGCCGGACGCGCAGACGACGACGTACAGGAAGGGCTTCTTGTGCTGGTCGGATACTTCGGTCACGCGGGGCTCCCAATTGCCGGCTGAAGTGGTGGAGTTCAGGCAAGGCTCGGCGGTGATCGCGGGCGGACATGTCGGCGACCAGATCCCGCACCGCGGGACGGCGGACGTCCCGGGCCGCACAGGTCTCGGGGAATCGCAGGGCCTGATAGCCGTCGGCGAGCCGACCATGCTGACTGTAGGCGCGGGCGGCTTCCACCCACAGGGCGGCCGGCGTTCGGGTACGGGGATGTGGGTGTGCGCTTCGGTGTGGGAGCTTGCGCACGGGCCGAGGTGGGCGTGTGAGGCAGGTCACGGCCGGGGGCTGCATAGCGGGACGTGGGTCAGTGCCTTTGTAGGGGTGTAGGCGAGTAATCGAGGCGAGGGACGGCGTTGATGGGGCAGTTGCGGGCCGAGGCGTTCGACCGGTTCGTCGCGGATCGTTGGTCGGCACTGCTTCACCTGGCGCATCTGCTCACCGGTGGAGATCGGCATCGGGCCGAGGATCTGCTGCAGGAGGCGCTGGTCAAGCTGTGGTTCGCGTGGCCGAGGGTGGCCGAGCAGGCGCCGGAGGCGTATGTGCGCCGGGTGCTGGCACGTGCGGCGGCTCGCTCGGCGCGACGTCGCTGGTGGGGCGAGCGTCCGGTGGAACGGTTGCCGGAGCTTCCCGAGGCCGGCGATGTGGCCGCTGCCGTCGAGGAACGGACTCGGTTGGAGGCGGCGCTGGCATTGCTGCCGGTGCGGCAGCGCGCCGCGGTCGTGCTGCGCTATTACCAGGACTTGTCCGAGGTCCAGGTTGCCGAGGCGCTGGGGTGTCCGGTGGGCACCGTCCGGTCCCTTACGTCACGCGGCGTGACGCGGTTGCGGCAGCTCCTGGGTGACGCCATCGAGCCGGTGAAGTGAAAGGAGACATCATGGAAGACTTCGAACACGAACTCGCGCGGATGATGCGCGATACCCAGGCAGACACCCCCTTTGAGGATCAGCACCGGCAGCGGCTGCACGCTGGAGTCCGTGCCCGTCGGCGTGCTCGGACGGTTTGGATGGCCACCGGCTCGGCGCTGACGATCGCCGGGCTCGGCGTCGGGCTGGAAGTCCTGCCGAGCGCCTCCGCTCAAGGCGGGCCCACCATTCCTCATCACCGACCAACCTCCACGACCGCGCCGGTCCCCATTCCGACCCGCACCTGCACGACCGTGCCGGTCCCGTTTCCGACCCACCCCTCGACGACCGTGCCGGTCCCGATCCCCACCCGCACCTGCACGACCGCGCCAGCCCCGATCCCGACCCACACCTCAACGACCAAGTAGCGCCGGCCAAGGTTCGAGCTACGACGGTTGAGGAGCGGACGGCAATGGCAGGAATACCGAGACCAAGGCGCGGGGATCTTGGAGCGGCGGGCATCGCCCCGCCGCCGGAACAGCCTGACGCCGAACCGACAGCGCGCCCCCGGGATGGAGGAGATGGAGCGGGAGTGCCGTAAGTACGCTTCGAAACTCGCCGCTTACCTGCGCGACTCCGTTCGGCAGCGGGATCGGCACCGGTCCAGGAGCGCCTCGCCCCATGCGAGCGTTGCGCCGCACTGCTGCTGGAGCTTCGAGTCGACCGCCACCGACCGCCCGGCGACCGGCAGATCCGCGAGCCGACACCGGTGATACCCGCGTACCCGCCGCGTCGGTTGCCCACGCCGCGACCAGGCCTCCGGGCCGCAGCGGTTCAAGCTATCTAACAGAAGACGATCTCCAGAATCTCCACATCAGCAACAACGACGCTGCCACGGTGCCTGTTGGCCCCACCGCAACCGCGCAGAGCCGTTTAATTCTCAGACAACCAGCCGCTGAGATGGCCCCGCTGGCGAAGGCGCCACCAAGAAATCGCCATGCGATGCCACTACCAAAGACGTGCCCAGCGCCACGAGATTCATGACTTCACGTCAGTCCTGGCTGCACTCAGAAAGCTGCTCCCGGCCAGCGACGACAGCTGCCTGCAACTGGACACCTCAGCGAACCTCATCAACGGATGCTACGACCACTGAGGTGGCACCAACTCGACGGGCAAGGACGGTCGAGGACGAGTGCAAACTCCTATCAACTTGCGAGATTAAGGACGATTTGAAAAAGTGCCTACCGTATTCGTGAGGGTCTTCAAAACGCCCGGTCTTCGCAAAAAGATACTCTTCACGCTTGGAATCGTGCTTCTCTATCGGTTGGGGCAGAACGTTCCGGCCCCTGGGGTGGACTACCGGAGCGTTGCGAAGTGCATCAAGGCGGTCGGCGGCAACGACGGCCTCTTCAGCCTGATCAACATGTTCAGCGGTGGTGCGCTCACGCAGCTCACCGTCTTCGCCCTGGGGATCATGCCGTACATCACGGCGAGCATCATTCTTCAGCTGCTGACGGTGGTCATTCCGCGCCTGGAGGCGCTGAAGAAGGAGGGCCAGGCGGGCACCGCGAAGATCACCCAGTACACCCGGTACCTGACGCTGGGTCTGGCGGTGCTCCAGGGTGCCGCTCTGGTGGCCCAAGCCCAAAGCGGTGGGCTCTTCCCCACCTGCCAGGTCCGCGCCCAGATCGTCCCGGACACCTCGATCTTCCAGACCTCCGTCATGGTCATCACCATGACCGCCGGCACCGCCGTGGTGATGTGGCTCGGGGAGCTCATCACCGACCGCGGCATCGGCAACGGCATGTCGATCCTGATGTTCACCTCCCTCGCCGCCGGCTTCCCGGCCAACCTGTGGGGGATCAAGAAGTCGGGTCAAATCCTGGGCGGCTGGGGCGAGTTCGCCATCGTGATCGCGGTCGGCCTCTGCATGGTCTGCCTCGTGGTCTTCGTCGAGCAGGCGCAGCGCCGGATCCCGGTCCAGTACGCGAAACGAATGATCGGCCGTCGCTCCTACGGCGGCACTTCGACCTACATCCCGCTGAAGGTGAATCAGGCGGGTGTAATTCCTGTCATCTTCGCCTCGTCGCTGCTCACCATCCCCAGTTTGATCGATCTCGGCGGTAGCTCAGCGTCCGGATGGGCCCGGTGGATCGCTACCAATCTCGCCAGGGGCGACCAACCGATCTATTTGACGCTCTACTTCCTGCTGATTGTTTTCTTCGCATTCTTCTACGTCGCCATCTCCTTCACCCCCAAAGAAGTTGCCGACAACATGAAGAAGCATGGCGGGTTCATCCCAGGTATCCGGGCTGGTCGACCCACGGCTGACTACCTGGGCTACGTGCTCAACCGGATCACCTGGCCGGGAGCGCTCTACCTGGGGCTGATCGCCCTTGTGCCCACAGCGGCACTGGTGCTGTTCAACGGCAGCAACTTCCCGTTCGGCGGCACGAGCATCCTCATCATCGTGAGCGTCGGATTGGAGACCGTGAAGCAGATCGAGAGTCAGCTCCAGCAGCACAATTACGAAGGGTTCCTGCGCTGACGCGCATTGCCCTGGCCGCGATGGCCACCATGGCCAGAAGCCGTGTTCCATGCGGCGCGGACCTTGCGATGTTCGGCATTGTCCGCCTCCTCGACTCGCCCGACAGTAGCGGCCGCCCTGGGCGTTTGCGGTGTGCGACGACAAGTCCGGTGTTGAGGTGAGCGCCACCCCCCAGGACTCGTCGGCATCAGGACGCGTGAGGTCGCTGGAGTCCCTGGAGGAGGAGGGCGATCAGGCGTCGGGGGTCGTAGCGGGGGTCGTTGTCGCGTCCGATACAGAGGTTTCCGATGCCGCGCATCAGCTCGTACGGCTGCGTGCCGGGCCTGATGTCGTCGGCTTCGACCGCGGCGTCGAGCAGTTGGGCGCAGACGGGCAGCAGGCGGTCGAGGAAGTAGGTGTGCAGCGCGGCGAAGCGGTCGCTGTCGGACTGCAGGGCGTCGGCGAGTCCGTGCTTGGTGACGAGGAAGTCGACGAAGAGGTCGATCCACTGGCGCAGCGCGTCGAACGGGGAGTCCGCACCGGCGAGCAGGTTCGGGCCGGCTTCGGCGCATTCCTCGATCTGGTGGCGGTAGACGGCGGTGACGAGATCCGCCCGGGTCGGGAAGTGGCGGTAGATCGTGGCCATCCCGACGCCCGCCTGGGCCGCGATCTGGCGGATCGGGGCGTCGACGCCGGAGGTGACGAACACTTCGGCGGCGGCGGCGAGCACCGTCCGTCGGTTGCGCTGGGCGTCGGCCCGCTTGCCTCGGGACGGCGACTCCCCTGCAGGGCTCTCGGTGGCCATCACGTCGTCCTTCCACGCCGATTGACAAAACGGAGCGGCGCTCCGAATGCTAAATGGAGCAGCGTTCCGTTTCAGCTTAGCCGAAACGGGACGGCTCCTGACGCCTTGCCCGTCGCCGATCGCCGGTCTGGGGAGACCAGCGGGCGGCAGTTGCCACCGAAAGGGAACCCTCATCGTGAGCACATCCACTGCCACCAGCGCCGACGCCTTGGGCACGCCCGTCCCGGTCCTGTCCTTCAGCCCCGTGGTCCTCTCCGTGCCCGGACGTCCCGTGGACCTTCAGGTGCGCGTCTCCGTACCCGCGACCGGGACCGGCCTCCCGGTCATCCTGCTCTCCCACGGTCACGGCCCCTCGAACAACCTCTCCTCGCTCAACGGCTACGCGCCGCTCGCCAACTTCTGGGCCGCCCACGGATTCGCCGTCGTCCAGCCCACCCATCTCACTTCCCGGACACTGAGTCACCGGGTCGCCGACGCACCCGGCGCACCCGACTTCTGGCGCTCCCGCGCCGAGGACATGACCCACATCCTCGACCGGCTCGACGTGATCGAAAGCGCCGTGCCGCAGCTCGCGGGACGGATCGACCACACCAAGGTCGCCCTCGCCGGACACTCGCTCGGCGGCTTCACCGCCGCCCTCCTGCTGGGCGCCGGGCTCAACGACCCCGACACCGGGAACGTGGTGCACCTCGTCGACCCCCGGATCAAGGCAGGCCTCTTGCTCGCCGCGCCCGGCAGGGGCGGCGAAGCCCTCAACGGGCCCATGGCCGAGCAGTGGCCGATCATCGGGGCCGTCGACTTCTCCACCATGACCGCACCCGCGCTGGTCGTCGCCGGCGACAAGGACGACTCCCGGCACTTCACGGACATGGGGCCCAACTGGCACGCCGACCCCTACACCCTCGCCCCCGGCCCCAAGACCCTGCTCACCCTGTTCGACGCGGAGCACGGACTCGGCGGGATCGCGGGATACGACGCCGCCGAGACCACGGACGAGAACCCACAGCGAGTCGCCGCCCTCGCCCGACTCACCGCGGCCTACCTCCACACCCAGCTGCACCCCGGCGCCCCCGCGTGGCAGACCGCGTGCCAGGAACTGACGACCGGCTCCGACCCGGTAGGACGAGTCGAATCCAAGTAGGCCTCGCACCCCCTCAAAGGCACCCTGCCCCGCGCGAGGCGGAAGGGCCGCACAGGGGCAGTCGGCTGGCTCGTACACGACGACATCTCTGGGCAGCCGGCCGCCACAGCGTGGCTCAACGACGGCCAGCGCGCCTTCCGACACGCCGCCTCGCCGTCCCGGGGCTCGGTACCGGCCCCGGGACGAGCGTCCGGTCAGCGGTGCCGGAACGCGGGCGGCCGCTTGTCGACGAAGGCGCTCATGCCCTCCTTCTGGTCGGAGGTCGCGAACACGGCGTGGAAGAGGCGGCGCTCGAATCGGACGCCCTCGGTGAGCGTCGTCTCGAAGGCCCGGTCGACCGCCTCCTTCGCCATCATCGCCACCGGAAGCGACATGCCCGCGATGGTCTCGGCGACCGCGAGGGCCTCGCCGAGCAGTTCGTCGACGGGCACCACACGGGAGACGAGTCCGGCGCGCTCGGCTTCGGACGCGTCCATGGTGCGCCCGGTCAGGCACAGCTCCATCGCCTTGGCCTTGCCGACGGCCCGGGTCAGTCGCTGGGAACCGCCGATCCCGGGGATCACTCCGAGTTTGATCTCCGGCTGGCCGAAGACGGCGGTGTCGGCGGCGAGGAGGACGTCACAGAGCATCGCGAGTTCGCAGCCGCCGCCGAGGGCGTAGCCGGCGACGGCGGCGACGGTCGGCGTGCGCAGCTGCCCGAGCCGGTCCCAGGCGCCGAACCAGTCACTGAGGTACATGTCCATATAGCCCTGCGGCCGCATCTCCTTGATGTCGGCCCCGGCGGCGAACGCCTTCGCCGAGCCGGTGATCACGATGCAGCCGCATTCGGGGGCACGGTCGAGTTCCTCCGTGGCGGCCACGACCTCGTTCATCACCTGGAGGTTGAGGGCGTTGAGCGCCGCCGGACGATTGAGGGTGAGCAGGGCGGCGCGGCCCTTGCGTTCGACGAGGATCGTCTCGTATGCGCTCGTCTGTGGTGTGGTCATGCCTGCGCTCCGCTCTGGTTCCTGATCGTGCGTACGACGCCGGAGAAGTCCTCTGCGGCGCCCGCCCCCTGGGCATACGCGGCGTACAACTCGGCCGCACGCAGCCCGAGTTCCGCTTGGACACCGCCCGCGCGAGCGGCGTTGGCGGCGAGGCCCAGGTCCTTGGCCATCAGGGAGGTGGCGAAGCCGGGCCGATAGTCGCGGTTGGCGGGACTGCCCGGAACAGGGCCCGGAACGGGGCAGTTCACGGTCAGCGCCCAGCACTGTCCGGACGCTGCGGAAGCCACGTCGTACAGGGCCTGGTGGGACAGGCCGAGGCTCTCGGCGAGCACGAACGCCTCGCTGACCGCGATCATCGAGACGCCGAGGATCATGTTGTTGCAGATCTTGGCGGCCTGGCCCGCACCCGCGCCCCCGCAGTGGACGGACCTCTTCCCCAGCGCCGCCAGCAGGACTTCCGCCTCCGCGAACTCCGCCTCGCCCCCGCCCACCATGAAGGTGAGTGTGGCCGCCTCGGCACCCACCACCCCACCGGAGACCGGGGCGTCCAGGGACCGCATTCCGGCGGCGGCGGCCCGCTCGTGGGCGGTGCGGGCGTCCGTGACGTCGATCGTCGAGCAGTCGACGAAGAGGGTTCCGGGCCGGGCGGCGCCCAGGATGTCGTCGTAGAGGTCCAGTACATGTCGGCCGGCGGGCAGCATGGTGATCACCACCTCGGCGTCCGCGACGGCCTCGGCCGCGGATCCAGCGGGCTCGACGCCCGCCTCGGCGGCGGTGTCCAGGGCTGCGGCCACGAGGTCGTACGCGCGCACGCGGTGGCCCGCCGTCACCAGATTGGCGGCCATGGGGCCGCCCATGTGCCCGAGTCCGATGAACGCGATGCTCCTGGTCACCAGGCCACCTCCGGCACGGTGTCCGAGCCGGCGAGCCCCAGCTCGCGAGAGCCGAGGGGGGAGAAGTGGCGCTCGACGTCGGCGTCGGCGACCTCGGCGAGCGTAGCCGGGGACCAGCGCGGCCGGCGGTCCTTGTCGATGACCTGGGCGCGGATCCCCTCCACCAGGTCGGGAGCGGCGAGGGCGGCGCAGGAGACGCGGTACTCCTGGTCCAGGACCCGTTCCAACGGGCCGAGCCGCCGGGCGCGACGCAGGGCGGTCAGGGTGACCTTGAGGGCGGTGGGCGACTTCGCGAGCAGTGTCTCCGCGGCCTCCTTCGCGGCCGGGGCGCCATGGGCGAGGAGCCGTTGGACGATCTCCTCGACGCTGTCGGCGGCGTAGCAGGCGTCGATCCAGTGCCGTTGACCGGCCAGCTCTCCTTCCGGCGGCGGTTGCACATGGCGGGTCAGGGCATCGCGTACGGGTGTGCCGGCGAGGTCGTCGACGAACTGCCGTAGTGCGCCGGACGGTACGTAGTGGTCGGCGAGCCCGCACAACAGGGCGTCGGCCGCGCCGATCTGACCGCCCGTGAGCGCCAGATGCGTGCCGAGTTCGCCTGGTGCGAGGGTCAGCAGATAGGTGCCGCCGACGTCCGGGACGAAGCCGATGCCGGTTTCGGGCATGGCGATACGGGACCGCTCGGTGACGACCCGGACGCTTCCGTGCGCGGAGACGCCGACCCCGCCTCCCATGACGATGCCGTCCATGACGGCGACATACGGCTTGGGGTAGCGGGCGATGCGCGCGTTGAGGTGGTACTCGTCGCGCCAGAAGGCCGCGGAGGCGGCGCCGCCCCCGTCGCGGGCGTCGTCGTGGATGGCGCGGATGTCGCCGCCCGCGCACAGACCCCGCTCCCCCGCGCCGGTGACGACGACGGTCTCGACGGCCGGATCGTGCTCCCATGCGGTCAACGCCTCGTCGATCCGGCGCACCATCGGGTGCGTGAGGGCGTTGAGGGCTCTGGGGCGGTTGAGGGTGAGGTAGGCGGCTCGTCCGGCGGTGTGCAGCAGTACGGGTTCCTCAGCGGCAGCCATCAGAACGCCTCCGTCAGGCCGCGGGCCACGATGACACGCATGATCTCGTTGGTTCCTTCCAGGATCTGGTGGACCCGCAGGTCCCGGACGATCTTCTCGACGCCGTAGTCGCTCAGGTAGCCGTAGCCGCCGTGCAGTTGGAGAGCGCGGTCGGCGACGGAGTAGCCGGTGTCGGTGGCGAACCGCTTGGCCATGGCGCACAGCTGTGGTGCCTGCGGGTCGCCGCGGTCGAGGGCCTGGGCGGCCTGCTGGACCAGCGCGCGGGCGGCGGCGAGTTCGGTCGCCATGTCCGCGAGGCGGAACCGCAGCGCCTGTGCGTCGAGCAGCCGCCGCCCGAACGCCTCCCGGTCGGCGAGGTGGGTCAGGCTGCTGCTCAGGGCACTGCGGGCGCCGCCGAGGGAGCAGGCGGCGATGCCGAGCCGGCCGCCGTTCAGACCGTTCATCGCGATGCGGAAGCCGTGCCCCTCGCGACCGAGGAGCCGGTCGGCGGGCAGCCGGACGCCGTCCAGGACGACCTGCCGGGTGGGCTGCGCGTTCCACCCCATCTTCCGCTCGTCCGGGCCGAAGGACAGGCCGGGGTCGTCCTTGTCGACGACGAACGCGGAGACTCCGTCGGGACCGTTGCCACCGGTCCGGGCCATCACTACATACAACTGGGAGGCGCCCGCACCGGAGATGAACTGCTTGACCCCGGTCAGGACGTAGTCGTCGCCCTCGCGGACGGCTCGCGTGCGCAGGGCCGCGGCGTCCGAGCCGGCGCCCGGTTCGGTGAGGCAGTAGCTGGCGAGGTCGTCCATGGCGCACAGCCGGGGCAGCCAGCGGTCGCGCTGGGCGTCGTCGCCGTAGTGGTCGATCATCCAGGCGACCATGTTGTGGATGGAGAGGTATCCGGCGATGGACGGGCAGCCGGAGGCCAGGGTCTCGAAGACGAGGACGCCGTCGGCGCGGGTGAGGCCGGATCCGCCCGACTCCTCGCGGACGTAGACGCCGCCGAGTCCCAGGCCGGCGGCCTTGCGCAGGACGTCCACGGGAAAGTGCTTGTCGCGGTCCCAGTCGAGGGCGTGCGGGGCGAGGTGGTCCTGGGCGAAGTCCAGGGTGGTCTCGACGAGGGCCTGCTGGTCCTCGGTGAGCAGGGTGCTGGTCATCGTCGGTCACCCCATCGTGGGAATCGTGAAGCTCGCGCCCTCACGCCGGCCCGCCGGCCACCGTGAAGTGACGGTCTTCGTACGGGTGTAGAAGCGGATCGCGTCCGGGCCGTGCTGGTTCAGATCGCCGAATCCGGACCGCTTCCAGCCGCCGAAGGTGTGGTAGGCGACCGGCACCGGGATGGGCACGTTGACGCCGACCATGCCGGTGTTCACCCGCCGGGTGAAGTCACGGGCGGTGTCGCCGTCGCGAGTGAAGATCGCGACGCCGTTGCCGTAGGCGTGCTCGCTGGGCAGGCGCAGGGCCTCCTCGTAGTCGCGGGCACGAACGACGGACAGAACCGGGCCGAAGATCTCCTCCTGATGGATCCGCATGTCCGGGGTGACCCGGTCGAACAGGGACGCGCCGGCGAAGAAGCCGCCTTCGTGGCCGGGCAGGACGAAATCCCGTCCGTCCACGACGAGTTCGGCACCCTCCTGGACTCCGAGGTCGACGTACGCGCGCACCCGGTCGACGGCGTCCCTGCCGACCAGCGGGCCGAAGTCCGCCTCCGGGTCGTCGCTGCGGCCGATCCGCAGCCGCCCCATGCGTTCCTTCAGACGTGCCACCAGGGCGTCGGCGGTCTCCTCGCCGACGGCAACCGCGACCGAGATGGCCATACAGCGCTCGCCCGCCGAGCCGTAGCCCGCCCCGATCAGGGCGTCCACGGCCTGGTCGAGGTCGGCGTCCGGCATCACGATCAGATGGTTCTTGGCGCCGCCGAAGCACTGGGCCCGCTTGCCGTGTGCCGCCGCGGTGGCGTAGATGTGCGCGGCGACGGACGTGGAGCCGACGAAGCCGAGGGCGCCGACGCGGGGGTCTTCCAGGAGGGTGTCGACGGCTTCCCTGCCACCGTTGACGACGTTGAGGACGCCGGGCGGCAGACCCGCCTCCAGGAACAACTCGGCCAGCCGGATCGGCACGGACGGATCGCGTTCAGAGGGCTTCAGAATGAAGGCGTTGCCGCAGGCCAGGGCTGGTGCGGCCTGCCACAGGGGAATCATCGCGGGGAAGTTGAACGGGGTGATTCCGGCGGTCACGCCGATCGGCGCGCGCAGGGAGTGGACATCGATGCCGGTTCCGGCGTTGTCGGTGAACTCGCCTTTGAGCAGGTGCGGAATGCCCGCGGCGAACTCGACCACTTCCAGGCCGCGTTGGATGTCACCGTGTGCATCGGCAATCGTCTTGCCGTGCTCGGAGGAGAGCAGACGGGCCAGCGAGTCCCGTTCCTCCTCGACGAGCTGGAGGAATCGGAGCAGCACGCGGGCTCGGCGCTGCGGATTCCATTCGCCCCACTCACCCTGCGCCTGATCGGCGTCGGCGACGGCGGCCTCGGTCTCGGCGCGGCTCGCAAGAGGCACACTCGCCTGCACCCGACCGGTGTTGGGGTCGTACACATCGTCGTAGCGCCCCGGTGCGCCCGGGGTGCGCTTGCCTCCGATGAAGTGGGTCAACTCGCGCACGGCGGCGCGGTCGTCTTCACGGACCATGAATGCCTGCTCTCGTCAGGTGGGATCCGGACGGATCCGGACGGGATCCGGGATGGCGCGTCGGCCCGTGACACCGGCGCGGTCACGTCGGTGCAGGGCTGCGCGAGATCGCGTACGGCGGATGAACCGTCAGACGTCGGGAAGCGCGCGACGGAGAAGTCCTCGGGAACCTGATGCCCGTCCGGCGAATCCTCTGGGGTCCTGGATGCGTACCGGTGCCATGCGTGTCTGCTCCATCCTCGTGGAAAACACGGAACATCCCGCGGCCGGTATCCTGACTCCCGGATCAGCGCGCGCCGCCCGCCTTCCCGACATCGTGCTCGTCAGTGGCGTCCTGCTCGACGGCGTACTCCCCGGTCACAGTGGCGGGACCGTGCCGGAATCACACCGGCTTCCCTGCACCGCGGGCCTTCCCCCCGAATATATAGTTGGACGTCCTAGTAAATCCAGCCCCGCCCGGCCCGTGTGCGCCGGGCCGACGGCGCGCACGGTGGTCAGTCGAGGTACTCCACGTTGATCGGCGCGGTGTTGTTCTCCTGGTCCGGGTCCTTCGGGTCGGATGCCACCACGGAGATCGTGCCCTGGGCGCCCTCGACCCGCTTGTCGATGCGAACCCGCAGCACCGGCATGGTCATCCCGGGTGCGGGGCACTCCACCGGCCCGTTCTTGTCCTCGCCGTACCCGCAGAATGTGAGTTCGCTCGGTTCCCCCTCGCGATGTCCCTCCAGGCTGACGCCCTCGGGCAGGGTCAGCCGCGTGGCGCCCTGGTAGCCATCCGCGCTCAGCACATCGACGCTGACCACCTGGCCCACCTTGCCCTTGATAGTGACCTCGGAGGCCTCCGGGTCGTGCACTTCGGTAGTGGAGAACTCCAGCACGTCGCTGGCCATTTCCGCTTTCCAGTGGGCGGAATCGGTGAATTCGCTGCCGCTGCCGTCTACGGGGCGGAGCCCGAGCGGCGCGCCGGTCCCCCGCGGGGCCGAGCCGGGCAGCATTTCGGCGGTGGACAGCACGTCGTGGGCCCGGTACACGGAGTAGGAGATCTGTCCGTGTCTCGCTGACTTGCCGACCAGGGCCGTGATCGGCCCATCGGCTTCGTACGCCTTTCCGGCCGGCAACGGGCCGGAGAACTTGCACACTGCTTTGGTCGGCGAGGTGGCCTTGTCGTAACGGCAGTTGCCGTACCGATCGCGCAGCGTTGCCTTCTCCGTTTTCACCACGATGACGAGCTCGTCGTCGACATCGGTGTCTCCCTTGTTGCCGAAGGCAGGCGTCAGCGTCAGCTCGGAATCCGGTTTCACCTCGGTCAGCATCTTGTCCTGGCGTGCGGTCAGCACGGGAGCGCCGACGACCAGCTGGGTGGTGTGGCGGACGGTGGGAGCGTTGGCGCTGGTCACGGTGATTTTCAGGGGACCTGCCGGCCCCTTCTCCGCTCCCGGTTGCACCTTCACGGCGAACGGTGTGAATTCCGCGCCCTCGCCCTGATTGATGTCCCCCGGAGCACAGGTCATGGAGTCACCCGAGCGCTTGCATCCGTACCCCTTGTTCACCCAGTCGATCGTTGCAATGCCCTTCAGCGCGGACAGGTCGAAGGTCACCTTGACGTTCTTGACGATCAGCGGGGCTCCGCCCGGGGCCGGTTTGTTCGCCGCCAGGCGAACCGGATACTCGGTGGGCCGGTCATCCGAGTCCGACGCTGTGAACCGCGGAAGATAGTACGTGTTCATCGCGTACCGGAACTTCACTTCCGGCCGCATGGAGTGCTTCACCGCCGCCGGTCCGGACTGCTTCTCCGAGCTGCGGACCGGCTTCTCGGCGCAGGAAGCCACTGCCCCGCCAAGTGCGACCAGCAGGGCGGCTGTTCCGGACGCGACTGCGCGTCGCCGCCGCAGGCCCCCTCTTAAATCCTTCATGCATGACCAGACCGGACCGCACGCCGATCGGTTGCCGCGGAACGATCACGATCCGGCTGAGGCGCCGATTCGCCCGTTCACAGAGGCCACGCCGCAGCCTGGCGAAACCCGTGCGGTCACAGCACTAGCTTCGGCTGCGGATCATCGACATCAGCAGCCGGTGGGTCTCGTCGTCGGCGGCGACCACAAGCCCGCGGCCTGCCTCACCCATCGGGGCGCCGTCGATCCCGGTGACCACGCAGCCGGCAGCCCGACACAAAGCGATGCCAGCGGCGAAGTGCACGCTCTTGGAGAGGTCGCCGCCATCGGTGACATACGCGGCGCGCTTGCCGGCAGCGACCCAGGCCAGCGCCAGGGTCGTGGACACGACCCGCGGCCTGAAACGCTCTATGAACTCAGGGTGGGCCAGCAGGTCCACGGCCCGGAATCCGGGCGCACTGGCGAACGGCGGATCCAGGTTGACGTCCACCAATCGGGTGGCGGACGTGGGCGTCAGTAGCGCGTCGTCGGCCCCGTCATACCGCACCCAGGCAGTCTCCCCGTCGGTGAAGAAAACCTCGCCGCTGAACGGGTCGGCCACCGCTGCCGCCCCATCGCGCAGCGCCACGTTGACGGCCACCAGCATGTTGCCGACGGCGTAGTTCAGCGTGCCGCACAGGGGGTCCACCAGCCACTGGCGCACAGCGTCGGCGGCGCCCTGTTGCCCGCCTTCCTCGCCGAGCACCGCGTCATCGGGCCGTGCGGCACGGATGACGTCGAGGATCATCTCCTCAGCCTCCACATCGGCGGCGGTGGCAAAGTCCCCGAGGCCTTTATCGATGCGAGTGAGCCGCTGGCCGTACATATTGCGGACCACGTCCGCGCCGGCAAGCGCCCCGGCTATCGCGACTTCAGCATCGTCGGAACTCGCGTATGAGTCGATCACACCGTGCAGGCTATCGAAGCGAAGCCACCGACCCGCCGAACCTTCCCGGTCAGAGCACTAGGTAGACCACTTCATGCGGTAGGTACCGAGTTTGACGGCTTCTGCCTGCCCCAACCCCGACAGCGCCCGCGCGGCTGCGCGCAGCATCGTGCCGACAGCCATCTACTCCGGCACGTTCCGACTGAACAACTGGCACTGGCGCTCAGCGTCATGGCCTACTGGTCGGCCGCCGTCCCTGCCTCGCTCCTAGCGTGAGTGCAGCGGCGATGTTGTGTAGCCCGCGGGCGGCGGGATGCCGCAGACGGGACTTGGCCCCCTGCCTCAGCCGCCCTCACGTTTCAGGACGCGGCGGGCGGCTGCCAGCCAGCGGTCCTTGCGGGCCTTCGCCTCGTGCAGGCGGTTGGTGTTCTGCCGGATCAGGCGGTGTTGGATGCGAGTCTCGGCCGCTGCCCATACGGTCACCAGCTTCGCCGACTTCTGGCAGGCCACGTCTCTGCGGGCGGTGGCGCGTTCGGTCGCTGTGGGCGCGGCCGTCTCCCAGCGCTCGCTGCCGGCGGCGGCAAAGGGGTCCGGGTAGTCGAAGCCCGCCTTCGCCATGCATGCGTGCCATATGCGCAGGACGTCGCGTACTTCGGGGGCCCGCCGGGAGGTTTCCAAAGCGTTCCCGGTCAGCTGGTTGAAGGCGTGGTAGTCGGGTGGAGCGGTGTCGCCGACGAGTTGATGCCGGGCTGTCTTGAGGCAGCCGCCCTTGCCGGAGGTCCCGTAGGCCGCGCGCTGCACCTCGGCGGGGAGAGCTTCGCGCTCGTCCCAGGCCCGGTTGCGCCGTACCACCGACGGCGGGTCGGGGTGCGGGTGGTATCCGTAGCGGACGACTTCCGACTCGTCGGCTCCGTATCGTCGGAGGTTGGGCGGCTCGGTGTCCTGGGCGTCCACCCGGGGCAGGGTTTTCCACTCCATGTCCAGGTCGTTCATGCACCGGCGCATGAGGATGTCCTGTGCGTCTTCCACGACGTGGGTCTCGGCCACGGTCGATGCATAGGCGTCCAGTGGCAGCCGGAGCCGCTCGGCCTGCCGGGACACAGGCGGGGGGTGCGAGACGGGCGTGGACTCGTGCTCCGCGGCGGTGCAGGCGGTGGTGGCCAGGAGCAGCAGTGCGAGCGCGGTGGTGGCCCGGGCGCGGGAGGGCGACATGGTTGCCTCTCGTCGTGCGATGCGCGGTGCGAGTTGAGCGGGGTGCGGTGGGAGACAAGGGGCGGGGTGCGGCCCCCCGTAGCCGCACCCCGCCCGTCAGCAGTTCGTACTGACGGGACCCGCTGTCAGCGGAACTTGACGGAGCTCGTCGCGTCGCTCATGTGGGGGTGGTCGCCGAAGTGGGGCTCCTTCTCGCCCGGTGCCAGGGAGAAGCGGGCACCCTCGTAGTTCTTGTGCTGGTAGAAGGTGACCGTGCGGTTGCCCTTGTTCCTGGCGGAGCTGATGGTGTCGTTCCAGCCGTCCTTCTTCAGGTTTCGCATGTTCTCGGTGAAGGTCGTGTTCCTGTTCTTGTACTCGGCGTCCTGGTAGACCTGGACCTTCCGCTTCGCGGCGGCGGCCTGGTCGGCGGCGACCGAGGCGCGACCGTCGGCGAAGGCCGGCAGCGCGGCACCGAGCGAGAGTGCGGTCGCGGCGGCACCCGCGGCGACGATGTGACGGATACGCATGGCGTGTTCCCCTCTGGTCAGTTCTCAGGTGAGGCACGTGAGACTGGTGATGTGTCGGCCGGTCGTGGTGACTCGTGCTCGACCGGCACTTCGTACGCTAAGAGCTCCCGTGCGCTGGAGGTTCAAGTAGCTGTGAGCGAGATCACATGGACCATTGGACAGCTGGCGGCCCGCACCGGGCTGCCGGTGAAGACGGTCCGGTACTACTCCGACGTCGGCCTGTTGCCCGTCGCTGAGCGAAGCGCTGGGGGCCACCGCCGCTACCGGCCGGAGGCACTGGAACGACTGCACCTGGTCCAGCGGCTGCGCGCGCTGGACACCCCGATCTCCACCATCACCCAGCTGGCTTCCGGCGAACGCAGCCTCGGCGACCTCATCGCCGACGAGATGGGCCTGGTGCGGAGCCGATTAACCGAACTCCACTGGCGCCAGGCCACCCTGGAGGCACTGGACAACTGTTCCGCACAGGAGCGGCTCCACCGTCTGGAGGTGTTGTCCCGGGTTCAGCGTCTGCCGGAAGCCCAAGACCGGCTCGCAGCGGCATGGGGGCAGACGATTCCCGCCTCCGTGCCGGCGCGCCTTGCCGAGGCCATCACCGCGCAGGCCGTTCCGGAACCTCCGGAGAACCCCACCGCGGAGGTGGTCCTGGCCTACGCCGAACTGCGCACCCTCACCAGGCACCAGGACTTCCCCGTCTACTGGGCCTGCCCCCACGTGCGCGACAAGGCCTCGCTGTACTCAGAACTCCTCGACACCTCCGAGCTCGCCGCCGACACGGTCGCCGACGGCCTGCCACTCCAGCCCGGAGAGGCCCTGGACCACTTCTCCCGAGCCTGCGCCCGCTCCCGTGGCGAGGACGACACACCCGGATTCCGCGCCTTCATCGGTGCGCAGCTGCACAGCACCATCCCCCTCTTTCGCCAGTACTGGCAACACGTCGCCACGATCACGGCCGCTCAGCGACCCAACCTGGGGATCACGCATTGCCGGCTGGTCGAAGCCCTCGCCTCGCGACAACAAGCCGCGCTGGCACCAGCGCGATAACGCCGCCCCACCGACGGGCCCCAAGGGGTGCGACCACGACTCCGATACGTGGTGCTGCGCACTCCGACCGCATTCCTGGGGCTCACCCGGCAAGCACAGGCAGAAGATCGGGAATCAGCCTGAGGAACGGGTCTACTCCCCCGCACCGTTCGGCATCCGACCTGTCCCGTAGAGGATGGGACCTCCAGCATCCCCTACGGGCCCCGAGGGGGTTTTCCCCCTTTGCGACTCGGGGGGTCGCTCCATGTCCCAGCGGAGCGGCCGACGGGCATGATCCATCCATGACTTCACGGCGAACAAAAATCCGGATTCTGGCTGGTACGGCGGTCCTCGGCAGTGTGTCCGCCCTGCTGGCTCCAGCCTCGGCGGCGGCCGGCTCCCACAGCGAGCGGGTACAAGGCGGGGCCGTCGTCTCCGTCGAGCAAGCGGCCGACCTCACAGCGGAGGAAGTGGCCGGGGAGCTCCGGGGAAAGATCGACTCGTCCCAGGTCCGCTACGGCGTGACCGCCTATCGGGTCACCTACCGCACCACTGACAGCGCGGGTGCCCCCACGACCGCGAGCCAGCTCGTCGTCCTGCCCGAGAACGGGGCGCGCCACCTGTCCACCGTCTCCTGGCTGCACGGCACCACCGTCTACCGCAAGGACGTCGCCTCGGAGAATCCGAAGTCGGACGACCGGCTCGCCGCGCTGCTGTTCGCCTCGACCGGGCGGGCCGTTTCGGCGCCCGACTACGTGGGCCTCGGCTCGGGCGAAGGCTTCCACCCCTACGGTGACCCTCGGGCCACCGTCGCGGCCTCGGTGGACGGCCTGCGCGCGGCCCGGACCATCGCCCACCGGAACGGCCGGGAGCTGAAGCGGAAGGTTGAGGTCAGCGGGTTCTCGCAGGGCGGCCCCGCGACCATGCTGGTAGGCCGGGCGCTTCAGCAGGAGGGTGCCGACCGCTACTTCCGGCTGGGGGCACTCGCCCCGGTCAGCGGCCCCTACAACCTCTCGGCCTTCGAGGCCGACGCGGCCGACGACAAGATCGTCAAATCCGGCATCTACCTCGCCTACTTCGCCACCGCCTGGAACAAGATGTACGGCCTTTACACGTCACCCGGCGACGTCTTCCGCTCCCCCTACGACAGCAAGGTGGAGGGCCTCTTCGACGGCCATCACACCGCCGAGCAGATCGTCAGCGAACTCCCGGCGGCCTCCAAGGACCTGTTCACCGAGGACTTCCTGAACAAGATCCGCAAGCCCGACGGTGTCCTGAAGGACAAGCTGCGCCCGATGGACAACACGTGCGACTGGCAGCCGAACGTACCGGTGGAGATCTTCCACGGCCGGGGCGACAAGGACGTCGACTTCAGTCACTCGACCTACTGTGCCGACCAGTTGACGAGGAACGGCGCCGCACGCCGGCTGACCGACGTCGGCGACTACGACCACAACGAAACGGTGCGGCAAGCCCTGCCCCTGATCGTCAGGTTCTTCGACGGGTCGGCGAAGACCGACTGAAGCGCGCCACCGGCAACGGCTGGTCGAGCGAGGGTGCACGCGCCCGTGCCGTTCGCCGGGACTTCGCCATGACGTGCGCCGAGCGCACCACCACCCTGGTGATGCGTATCTGCTGCGCAGCGACACCACCGCCCACCGGGTCACCCCGCTGAGCCGCCCGGGTCTGCGCCGCACCGTCCTCAACTTCGCCTACACCACCCACGACCGGCAGCAGGCCACAACCGCCTCCGCCGCCAGGCTGTACGCGCCCCAGGACCAGTCCCCCGAAGGGAATGCCTCATGCCTGCGCGCGGAGCCATCCATCGCGGCTCCACGTACGGAGCGTCGGGTTCAGTCGGTGATGTACCAATCGTTCTTGAGGTACTCCAGGGTGTAGCTGCCGAGGTCGCTCTCGGAGAAGGTGGCGGAGGCCCTGACCGCTTCGACCGGCATCTCGATCTTGTCGGGCGTGCGCACGGCGATGCGGTGCGGGTCGACCGTGGCGGTTTGCAGGGCCTTCTTCTGCGCGGGCGAGACCATCTGGAACACGGCCGTATACGTCGACGTGCACGGGCCGAGCCCCTGGTCCTGCGCCTTCTTCGCGGCGGGCCCGGCCACTTCGCAGACCGTGTCGATGTCCTCACGGCCCAGGGCGTGGAGGTACCGCTCGTACCGCTGGATCGCGCCCTCCTTCGTCCTGGGCGCGGGGTGGTCGCCGGTCGGCTCGACCGACGGCTTCTCGGTCCGACCGGACACGGACGGCGTGGCCGACGGCTCTTCGGCCCGCGTGGACGCGGACGGCTGCGAAGGCTTCGCGTGTGTGTCCCCCTGGGTCGCCGCGGCCGCCGTCATCGGCGACACCGCCGTCGCGGTCACCAGCAAGGACTCCGTCCGCCAGCAGGTCATCGGTCTCGACAGCAACGGCCCCGTCACCCTGGACGCCAAGACCGGCGCCGACCGCAGCACCTCCCCCGGCGCCGCCCCGGTCGCCGTCAACGCGTACACCGGAGTCGCCCTCGACGCCGAGCACCGCACGCTGATCGCCCACCCCGCCACCGCCTGACCTCCGACCAAGCGCTGAGGGCCCGGCGGTCAGTTTTCGGAGTCGGCTGCGCTGATGTCCCAAGTCACCTGCGCGCGTCGGTGAATTGATCGAGTGCTCATCTCGACATGGCGTCGTAGTCGTCCCGCGCGCAGGGCTTCCAGGAGCTGGTCACGGTGCTCAACGACTGCGCTTTCGGGGAGGTGCCCCGCTTCGTACGTGAGATGTCCAGGTCAGGCGGTGGGGGGAGTCACTGTCCGGGTTGGCTTCGCTCTGAATTTCGCACGCCTGCCCGATGGGAGATCACCTAGGGTATGCGCCATGACGCTGCAACTTGTTCAGTTGAACTTCAAGGCCCGGGACGACTCGGCGCTCGGCCGGTTCTGGGCGGAGGCGCTCGGCTGGAGTGTTTCCAGCGAAGGGCCCGGCGTCACCAACCTGGAACCCGTGGGCTTCGACTGGCCGGACCCATCCGCCGTCTGCATCGATCTCGTCCGCGTCCCGGACCCGGAGACGGTGAAGTACCGCGTGCACATCGAGCTCGCCACCACCTCCGACGCCCATCAGACGGAGTTGGTCGCACGTCTGAAGGAACTCGGGGCGACGCCCGCCGATGTGGGCCGGGGCGACGCACCGTGGACGGTGATGGCCGACCCGGAAGGCAACGTGTTCAGCGTCCTGGAGCCCCGGGAGCTCTACCGGGACACCGGGCCGATAGCCGCCGTGGTCGTCGACTGCGCCGACCCACGAGCCATGGTCGGGTTCTGGGGCGAGGCGATCGACTGGACCGTCCACGAGCTGACCGACGACCGCGCCCTGCTGCGCTCCGTCAAGGGCATCGGGCCGTACCTGGAGTTCCGCCGCACGCCCGACGACGGGGTCGTATGGAACCGCATCCATCTCGACGTGATGTCCGACCCCGTCGAGGATCAGGCGAGGGTGGTCGCCCGGCTCGAAGGCCTCGGCGCGATACGGGCCGACGTGGGTCAGGGTGACGTCTCCTGGGTCGTCCTGGCCGACCCGGCGGGCAACGAGTTCTGCGTCCTCGGCCGGGGCTGACGCGGAACTCCGTCCGTTCCCTCAGGACCGTGCGGTTGCCGCCGACGGCTGAACGCGAGAAGAGCGCCTCTCCTGGTCCTATGGGACGAGGAGGGGCGCTCTTCCTGTCGGCCACCCTGACCAGTGCGCCCCGGCCTCGGCGCCGAGTCCGACGGGACAGTCGGGTCCGCCGGGACCACCGGGCCTGCGGCCGGCAGCTTGCGCAGCAGGTCGCCGACATCGAAGGCCGTTCCGGGTCAGCGCGATGGACGTTGATGGTGCGACTGCTGGCCGGGGATGGTGGCGGTGACCAGCCAACACGTCGATGTCCCAGGGCTGGTGTGCTCCATCGCCGCGGCGGGGACGCGACGGTGGACCACCGCCTGGTGGATGAGGTCGTGGGCGTGTGCCTGCCAGCCGTGGCGTGCCAGCCAGGGTTCGGGGTGGCCGGGCAGCGCCGGGTGTGCCACGCCGACGCGGTCCAGATGCCGGCCACCGGGAGCGGACCCCAGCGCGCGCAAGGCTCCCGGGTTGTAGGTGAGGGCGAGCGTGCTACCCGGCGCTGACAGGCGTCCGATCGCCGTCAACAGCCGGTCGACGGCCTCCACCTCCAGATACGGCAGAAGCCCTTCGGCAAGCCAAGCGACCGGTTGCCCGGGATCCAGGCCGGCAGCGCACAAGGCGGTGGGCCAATCGTCGGTCAGGTCAATGGCCAGCGGCGTACGACGGCATATCGCGGCCGCGCCCTGGCGGGCGAGGACGGTCTCCTTGAACGCCAGCACTTCGGGTGTGTCGAGCTCGTAGAGGCTGGTTTCGGCCGACCACGGTAGGCGGAAGGCGCGGGTGTCCAGTCCGGCGCCGAGCAGCACCACCTGTCGGATGCCGCCGACGGTCACGCTCCTCAGGTGCTCATCGAAGAAGGCCGTCCGGGTCGCCACTGCCGCAGGCAGCGCCTCGCGGAACTCGGCGGGAGGGGTGCCGGCTTCCGCGCCGGCCGCAGCCAGGAAGGCAGCCGCCAAGTCGTCGGCGAACAGCCTGTCCGGGCGGCGGTGCTCCACCGCCCGGGCCCAGGCAACCCACAGGGCGGTTGTGCTCGGCGAGCGCGAGGAGATCACGTGACCCACGGTTTGTGCCGGCTCCACCGCGGACTGCTTCAGATGCCGCCCAGGAGGCCCATCACGGGGTCGAGGAGGCCGCCACCGTCGCCACCGTCAGGCTTCGCGACGGCTTCCTTCGGCAGGGGGGCGGCGGGCTGTGCGTGCTGGGCCGCCGAGGCGGGGGCGCCGGCCAGGGCGAGGGTGACAAGGGCCAGGGGCAGCGCTGAGGTGATGACGGTGACGCGGACGGATCGCATGCTGTACCTCCAGGATGATCGGTCAGGTGCCCGTGACCGCGATGAATCCGTGATCGTGGTCCCGCGGGCAATACCATGCCTAACGCGTCGCGGAAGCGATGAAACACCAATCGGGCCAGACGTCATTCGTTCGACCTACAGCGAACCGTCCCGGGCGGCGCGCACGTGGCTGACGCCCCGTCCGCCGCTGCGAAACGGGGCGCGCGCAGTGCTTTGCCGGCCGGCGGTTCGTCCGGCAGTCGTTGGACAGGGCCGCTACCGGAGCACGAACCCGGTGCCGAGGGTGTCTGCGGGATCGATCTCGAAGCGGTGTTCTCCGGTCCGGTAGGCCGTGCCCGTGACCTCTGGGACCACGGCGGGGTGGCCGTCGACGGTCAGCTCTTCGATGATCCGGGCGTGGAAGCGGGTACCGACGATGGAGTCGTGAATGAGGGTCCGGCCCGGCTTGAGCCGGCCGGCCGCCGCGAGGACGGCGACCCGTGAGCAGGTGCCGGAGCCGCACGGAGAACGGTCGACCTGGCCGTCGGCGAAGACGGCGACGTTGCGCTGGTGCGGATTGCCGTCCTCATCGGTACCGAGATCGTCGAACAGGATCGTTCCGTAGATGCCGCTGAGACGGTCGTCGACGGGATGGCGGGCGTGTTCGGTCTCGTTCAGCGCCCATTTCACCTCGCGCCCTATGGCGATGAGTTCGGAGTAGTGCTCGGGTGTGACGCGCAGGCCCACGCTCGCGGCGTTCAGGTGCGCGTAGATGGCGCCCCCGTAGCCGATGTCGACGGTGACGCCCCCGCGCGAGGTCTCGACGGTGACGTGTTCGCCGAGTCGGTAGCTGGGGACATTGACGAAGTCGACGCCGGTGATCTGCTCGTCGGTCGAGTGCACGCGCATCGTGACTCGGCCCGAGGGAACATCGACGACGACGGTGGTGGTGCCGGAGGCATCACGGGCGACGCGGCCGGTCTGCACGGCCCAGACAGCGAGGGCGATGCTGCCGTGCCCGCACGCGGTCGAGAAACCGTCCTTGTGCCAGAACAGCACACCGAAGTGGGCGCCTGCGTCGTCGGGTGGGGTGATGAACCCGCCGTACATGTCCGCGTGCCCGCGGGGCTCGCAGCACAGCAGCTTGCGCAGGTTGTCCACCTCAGGGGTGTTGATGGCGAACGTGCGGCGGTCGGCGACGGTGGTTCCCTCAATGGCGACCGGAGGCTCGGGGACGATACGGAACGGTTCACCGCCGGTGTGGTAGTCGGTCGTGGCAACCTGATGGATGTTCATGAGGTCCTTTCGTGGCCCATGTGCTGAACATGAGGTGGACCTGTCCGTACTCCCCCGGCGGGTTCCGGTGACAGGCACCACAGACGGACCCCCTTGTTCTCGCCTCGGCGGTCCGGTCAGTGCAGTGACCGGAGGATGCGGGTGAGCCCGTACTCGAACCGGTCGTCGAAGGACGCGTCACGCAGGTGGGGTGCGGTCCGGGCCAGCGACGGGTAAGCGCCTGCCGCGAGCGCCTGTGTGAAGCGCTCGCCGTCGGCGGTCGACAGAGCCTGCTCCTCCTGGGTGAGGCCCAGTGCGAAGTAGATGACGGTCCAGCAGGCCCACACCGCCTCGCGTTCGGGCAGTTCCCCTGCCAGCAATGCCTCGACCATCGCCTCGGCGAACCGGAGGGTGGCCGGTTCGGCGGCGTAGGTTCCCGTGACGATCGCGGCGCCGTCACGGCGGGTGAGCAGAGCGCGGCGGTAGCGGCGGGCGAGTTCGGCGACCCGTTCGTCCCAGGCGGAGGGCAGCGCGTCGAGGGGGGCCTCGGCGATGATCGCGTCCGCCATCAGTTCCAGGAGTCGTGTCTTCGTCTTGGCGTGCCACAGCACGGTGTTCATCCGTACGCCGAGCCGGTCCGCCGTGCCGCGCACGGAGACCGCGTCCGCGCCCTTCTCGTCCAGCAGATCCAGTGCCGCGCGCACCACGGTCCGGGTGTCGAGACGTGTGCGGGTGGCTGGCCGCTCTTGCTTCTTGGTCACTGACCTAGTCTACTGGCAACCCCTCTCTTGGTCAGCGACCAAGGAGAGCAGTCGATCGGAAAGTGGAGACGTCATGGAACAGGTCATCATCGTCGGAGCCGGGCCGGTAGGACTCTGGCTCGCGGCGGAGCTACGGCTCGGCGGAGTGGAGGTAACGGTCCTGGAAGCACGGGGCGAGCGCGATCCGCACTCCAAGGCGCTCACCGTGCACCCACGCACCCTCGAAGTACTGGCGCTGCGCGGTGTCGTGGACCGCTTCCTCGCCGAAGGACGCCGCATCCCGAACGGCCATTTCGGCGGGCTGGACGAGCGATTGGACTTCGCCGCCCTGAACACCCCGTTCCCGTTCACCCTCGCTCTGCCACAGGCGCGCACGGAGGAACTGCTGGAGGAGCACGCGCGCGCCGAGGGGGCGCGTGTACGACGGGGTCACCGTGTCGTCGGGATCACGCAGGACGTTGACGGGGTGACCGTCCGGGCCGAGGGTCCGCACGGCACGTACCACCTGCACGCGGCCTACGCCATCGGCTGTGACGGCACCAGGTCCACCGTGCGTGAGGCCGCCGGCATCGACTTCCCCGGTACGGACGCGACCACCTGGGGCTGGCTCGGCGACGTCGTCCTGGACGAACCGCCGCACGGCCATGTCCTGAACGCCTCGGGGCCGCACGGCGGGCTGATGGTGGTGCCGCTGCCCGGGGGAATCCATCGTGTCGTCGGCGGGGACCCGGAGGGCAATCACACGGGTCGTCCGGGCCAGCTCACGCTCGACGAACTGCGCGCCAAGGTCGTACGCATCACGGGCAGCGACTTCGGCATGCGGGACCCGATGTGGCTGTCCCGGTTCGGCAACGCCACCCGCCAGGCGTCCCATTACCGGGCGGGCCGGGTACTGCTGGCCGGTGACGCGGCCCACATGCACTTCCCCACCGGCGGCGTGGGCATGAACGTCGGCATCCAGGACGCCACCAACCTCGGCTGGAAACTCGCCGCCACCGTCCGCGGCACGGCCCCCGACGGCCTACTGGACAGCTACCACGCCGAACGCCACCCGGTGGGTGCCGAACTGCTGCTCAGCACGCGGGCCCAGACGGCCCTGATGAACTCCTACACGCCGGAGACCGCCGCACTGCGCACTCTGCTCGGGCGGCTCATCGCCACCGTCCCCGCATTCTCCCTGGAACTCGCCGGCCGCCTGTCCGCCCTCTCCGTGGCCTACCCCGCAAGCGAAGGGCACCCCCTGACCGGCCGACGCGCACCGGACCTGGCGCTCGACGGCACCGGGCTCTTCGCACTGCTGCGTCCGGGCCGTCACGTCCTGCTCGACCTGACAGGGCTGGAGGTCCTGCAAAGCCCCTGTCACCGTGCGACGTTGACCGAACGCCCCGCCGAGTGGTCGGACGTGCGTGCCGCACTCGTACGGCCCGACGGCCATGTCGCCTGGGCGAGCAACGAACCGGACGACGAAGCGCTCGACAAGCAGGCACGAGAGGCCGTGGCCGGCACACCCCGCTGAACCTCGACCCAGGTGTGTCGTTCTGACGGGACCTGCGCCCTCGCACGGAGTCCGGGACGCCGGCCCGCTCAAGGGCGCGCAGTGCCCCCTACGCTCGTGAACGCTGCTGTCCGTGCTGACGAGGAGGTCCCGCATGACCGAGCCCGACCCGATGATGGCCGAGATCGGCCGTGGTATCGAGCTGAGCCACAGCGGCGAACGGGAAGCGGCCCACCGCTTGTTCGCCGGCCTGTGGGACGCGATCGGCGCCACCGGCGACGCGTTCCACCGCTGCGTGCTCGCCCACTCGATGGCCGATGTCCAGGACGATCCGCGCGAGGAACTGGTCTGGGACTTACGGGCGTTGGAGGCAGCGCACCTGATATCGGACGAGCGGGCGCGGCAGGGGGGCGTCGCCGGCTCGGTCGCCGTTTTCTATCCGTCTCTGCACCTCAACCTCGGGGACGTCTACCGAAGGCTCGGCGACCTCGACCGTGCCCGCGATCACCTCGCGTGCGGACGTGCCGCGATCGGTGAACTCGGGGACGACGATTACGGGAAGCTGATCAGAGAAGGGCTGGACCGACTCGCGCACCAGCTGTCGACGGCCTGAGGGGCGGGACACTCGACCCGAACCGTGTCGTAGGGTTCGGCCAGTTGATCGCCTGGTCGGGCACCGCGTCGATGTCGCCGACACCTACTCCCTCTTCGCTGTTCTCAGCCTGCGGTACGCCCTGCCGGCCCATGGCTCGCGAAACGTCGAGGATGCGGTGTCCTGTGGCCACGCAGCCCTGGGAATCTCGACTGGCTCGCTACCGATCGGCTGGTGGGGCCGCCTTGCGGGCCAGCGCGTTGTTGTCGCTCGAGTTGCGGACGCCGAAGCTCACGGCCTCCGAGCGGTAGCGGTCGTCGGACCACTCCACCGGGCGCCCCTCGCGTGTCGTGGTGACCCGCCGCACCCGCAGCAGCGGACGGGTGCGACGCACACCGAGCAGTGCGGCGTCCTGGGCACCCGCGGCCACGGCGTCGATCAGATACTCGCCGTACGCGAAGACCAGGCCCTCGTCCTCGAACAGCCGCCGGGTCACGGACGGGCACTCGGGATCGATGCGCTCGACGGCGGGGGAGATCCACTCCGCGTACACCGTCCGCTCCAGCAGCACCGGCTCGCCGTCCAGGCCGCGTACCCGCACGATGTTCAACACCGGCGTACCCACGGCGAGTTGGAGTCGCTTGGAGTCCTCCGGCGTCGCGGGGCGGTAGGCGGCGGACACCACGTGTCCGGTCGCCTCGCGGCCCATCGCACGCGCCCACTGCGCGAAGCAGCACAGTTCGGCGAAGCTCTGACTGCGGCGGCTCGTCAGGACCACGCGGCGCGCGCCCTGCCGTGATCCGATGAGCCCCTCGACGGTCAGGGCCGCGACGGCCTGGCGGACCGTGCCGCGCGAGACGCCGTAGCGCGCCGCGAGGACGGCCTCCGCGGGGAGCAGGCTGCCGACCGCGTAGTCCGCGCGATCGATCGCCTGCCGCAGCTCCTCGGCGATCTCCTCGTGTCGTGCCGCCATGCTCCCTCTCTCGCACAGAGTGGTGCACTGCGTGCGCAGCGCGACCAGCGTAGATGAGGCACCGTGACACATCCTTGCGCGCCACAGATGTGCAGGAACGGTAATCAAGAGTTTTGAAGATGTTACGGACCAGACGTCGACAGCGTGCCTAGTATGGCCAACTTGTTCAGACAAGTTATTCGCACAAGTTCTCACCCCCCACGCGAATCCCCGTGTGTCCCCTGTGCCCCCTTGTGTACCCCTCTGGAGAGACCGTGACCGAGATCCTGCCGAGATCCGCCATCCTTGCCGGCGGCCTCGTCGCCGCCGCACTCGCCCTCAGCGCCTGCGGCGCGGACTCCGACGCGTCGACCAACGCCGACGGAGAGAGCGCGGCCACCGCGATCACGGCCGAGGATTTCGGGGGCATGGACGCGCTCGTCAAGGCAGCCAAAGAGGAAGGCACGCTGCACGCCATCGCGCTCCCCCGCGACTGGGCCAATTACGGCGCGCTGATCGACGGCTTCGAGAAGAAGTACGGCATCAAGGTCAAGGTGGAGAACCCGGGCGGCGCCAGCCAGGACGAGATCAACGCCGTCACCTCCCGCAAGGGCCAGGACCGGGCGCCCGACGTCCTCGACCTCGGCAGCTCCTTCGCGTACAGCGCAGCCCAGCAGGATCTGCTCGCGCAGTACATGGTCGCCGATTTCATCGACATCCCCGACGGCCAGAAAGACACGATGAGCCGCTGGTACAACGGCTACGGCGGCTATATCTCCATCGGCTGCGATGCCCGTCGCGTGAAGACCTGTCCGACCACCTTCAAGGATCTGCTCAAGCCGGAGTACAAGGGGCAGATCGCGCTCAACGGCGACCCCACCAAGTCGGGTTCGGCCTTCGGCAGTGTGTACGCGGCCGCCCTCGCCAACGGCGGCTCCTTCGACTACATCCAGCCCGGCCTCGACTTCTTCGCCAAGCTCAAGAAGAACGGCAACTACACGCCCGTCCAGTCCACCTCGGCCACCATCGTGAAGGGCCAGACGCCGATCGTCCTCGACTGGGACTACCTCAACGCCAGGTACAGCGACGAGCTCAAGAGCAAGGGGCTCGACTGGGAGGTCACGGTCCCAGAGGACGGCAAGTTCTCGCAGTACTACTCGCAGGCCATCAACAAGGAGGCCCCGCACCCGGCGGCCGCCCGACTGTGGCAGGAGTACCTCTACAGCACCGAGGGCCAGAACCTCTGGCTCAAGGGCTACGCCCGACCGGCCCTGATGGCCGCCATGCAGGAGGACGGCACGCTCGACAAGACCGCGGCCGCCAAGCTGCCGAAGGTCACCGGCACGCCGAGATTCCCGACCGAGTCGCAGCTGGGCCATGCCAAGGATGACATTGCCCAGGGCTGGGGCAAGGTCGCCTCCAGATAGCCGCGACTCTCACCAGGACCGACGCGGCGCCCGCCGTTTCTTCGGAGCGGCGGCGACGCGCGGCCGGCCGGTGCTCGCGAATCTCGGCGGCGCCCGGCTGACCTTCGCCTTCCTCGGCCCTCGGCCCTCGGCCGCGGCCGCGTGCCCCGGCTACGGGAGCTGGTCGAGCCGGGTTCATGGCTCCTACCTGCGGTTTCCGGCGGATGTGCCCAGCGCCGGAAGACGGGTGGTCCCGTGTTTACGGGTTCGCCGGTTCACGTGCGGGAACGCTTCGTGCGACCGGCGGACCTTCGTCGAGCAGATGGAGCTCTTCGTCGGGATGTGTCGGACCCGCGCCTCATCGGCGGGCTACTGTGCAGACACTCCGCGTTACCCCGGCAGCCGAGAAGGAGTCCTATGTCATCGCCCTGCGACCCCCAGCACGCTCCCGCCGGCGATGTGGGCGCAGCGCTCATGATGATCGACTCTCGGCTCAAAGCCAGCTACGACGACAAGCCCCAGACCGACGCCGAACAACAAGCGCTGACCGACCAGTTCGCCACGTCCTTGGGCCCCAGCGCCGTTGACGACTTGCTGGATGGGGCATGCACGCTCATCTACATGTTCATGCAGTGGCTGCGGATGGCCTACGAGGAGCATGGCAAGGACGTCATCGAGTACGTGGTGCCCAACATCGTGGCGACGATGCGCATGATGCCCAGGAGCGTCCGCCCCGAGGTCATCCCCACCATGGCCGGGCTGCTCGTCGCCGCTGGTACCGGCTTGAGTCCCAGCCTGTGGCGCAAGCAGTACGGATACTGGACCAAGGACGAGATGAACCCCTTGGAAGCCACCGCCTTCCTGCTCGCGGAGCACATCAACCGACTCACCGACGACCGCGACTTCGCCACCCGCCTGATCGCCGAAGCGCTGTCCAGTGTGGAGGAAAGCTGACGTGCAGCCTCCCCCGGTGATCAACCTTCAGTGGTAAAGGGGCATGGCCCACAAAGCGCGCGGCTCCACCCGGGAGCACGCTGGACGGAGCCGCCGCAGAGAGTCCCGCCTGCCTTCAGCGGTTCACCCACGAATGGGGCAATTGCGGAATAAAACACTGATTCATCAGGGCAGGCTCTCCCCGTCCCCGATCACCGCTGCGCGCGCAACGGGTCTCGTCGTCGCGCGTCTCCCATGAGGAGGACGGGTCCTTGACACGGTCGACACCTTGGCGTGCCCTGCCGGCCGCGTACTGTGCCCTCGGGCTGATGGGCGGTGTGCTCTCCCTCGCCGCCTGCACGACGCGGGCCGAGTCGGAGGCGGCGCGCGCACCTTCTCCGGGTGAGGCGGACCGGGCGCACACCGATGTGCTGTTCATCGGCGCCCATCCGGACGACGAGTTCCAGTCCCTGGCCACGTTCGGCCAGTGGGGCGAGAAGCCGGGCCTGAGCACCGGCGTCGTGACCATCACCCGCGGAGAGGGCGGCGGGAACGCCTCCGGGCACCAGGAGGGCGCCGACCTCGGCATGATGCGTGAGGACGAGGAACGCAAGGCCGTCGCACGGGCCGGCATCCGCAACGTCTTCTACCTCGACAAGCCGGACTTCTGGTACACGTTGTCCGCCCCGCTGACGACCACGGTCTGGAACAAGAGGCCGCAACCGGCGACGGACACCCTCTCGCGGCTCGTCCGGCTGATCCGCGCGACCACCCCGAGCAAGGTGGTGACCATGGACCCGCGCCCCTTCAACCAGCACGGCGGCCACCAAGAAGCCGGACGCCTCGCCGTCGAAGCGTTCCGCCTCGCCGGCGACCCGAACGCCTTCCCCGAGCAGATCACCAAAGAGAAGTACGAAGCGTGGAAGCCCACCCAACTGCTCGCCCAGAGCTGGGGTTTCCAAGGGCCCGCGGGGCCCACGTGCGCCACACGGAAGGCCAAGGACCCGCAGACCGCACTGCCCGTCATCGGCGTCTGGACCGGGACGCGGTCCACCCGGCACCCGGACAGGACATGGGCCCAAATCGAACGGGACGCGGCCCGCGACTACGTCACCCAGGGCTTCGGCTCACTCCCGGCCACGGTCGCGACCCAGCGGGACCGGCTGCCCTGCGAATGGTTCACGGTCCTGGCCGACACCGACAATCCGCCGAACCCCGAGGTGCGCGAGCAGTCCGGCCTACGCCCCCTGTACTCCGGCTTCCGCGACTGGGCGCGACGGATGAAGATGCCGTGGCTGGCCAACAACGCCCAGCCCGCCTACCCGGCCGACCCCTCCACCGACGTCCCCGAAGTCACCAAGGCACCCGCCGTCGACGGCATGGCGGGCCCGGACGAATACCCGGGTCCGAAGCTGCAGTTGAGGCACTGGGAAGGCAAGGAGTGCACGAGCGGCAAGGACTGCGCGGCCGCCGCCGAATTCTCCCGCCACGGCGACGACCTGTACGCGATCGTCCACGTCACGGACGACACCAAGGGCTACGCACTCGACGTCGACGACTGCAAACGCCACTGGCGCACCGACGCCGTCGAGATCGACCTCGACCCCCAAGGGCACTCCGACGACACCTCGACCACCTTCAAGACCGGCATCCTCCCCTTCGCCAAGGGCGACAAGGGACCCTGCGCGGAGCGCGACGGCGACAACCGCCAGGGTCCGGCCGGCACCACCGCCCAGGGCATGGCCGTGGCCTCCGTCGTCACCGCCCCCTACAAGGGCTACTCGGTCGAAGCGAAGATCCCGCTCGCCGACCTGCCCGCCCCCGTCGACCCCGACCGCCTCACCGCCAACGTCCTCCTCTACGACTCCGACACCCAGGACAAGACCGGTAAGACCCGCCTCGCCTGGTTCCCCTACGGCAGCGCCCAGGCCGACCCCTACGTGTGGGGCGCCTTGCGCCTGCCCGGATACGTCCCTCCACCGGGACGCCCGACCCGACCCGCGGAGATCCCCCAGGACGCCGCCCAAAGCTCGAAATCCCAAGCCTCCGTCGACCAGTCCCGCCGCACCGGCGTCCCCCTCGCCGGCGGCCCCCGCAACGGGCCGAGCCCGACCGTGTGATGGCGTGCCCAGGTCATCGGCCTGGACCTGCACTCTGGAGCGGGGTGCTCCGTACATCGACGGGAATCGGGTTTTCGAGGATCGCCGCGCCCCGTCGTACCGGTCAGGGTGCGGCGTGGGTGTCGGCATCCGGTGGGGGCGCGCAGGTGTCTCGGCCCTGGATCGCCGCCGCGGCCCGATGCAGTTCGGCAAGGACCGTTCGGATGGCGCTTCGTGCGGTGCGCTCGGGCCGGTGGAGCACGTCGATGTGGCGGCGGGCGTGCACTCCGCTCAGCGGCCTGAGGGCGACGCCGGAGTGGGCACGGGTGGTCCAGCGAGGCATCAGCGCGAGGCCACCGCCGGCTGCCACGGCCTCGGCGACCACCGCGAATTCGTTGATGCGGTGGACGATGTCGAGTCGGCGGTTGGCGACGCTGGCGATCGCCTCGATGGTGGCCATCAACGGGAAGCCGTCGTGGACGGTGATCCACGGCTGGTCCGCCACATCCCGCGGCGAGAGCAGCGGTTGGGAAGCCAGCGGATGGCCGACCGGCAGAGCGACGTCGAGAGGCTCGCGCAGCAGAGTGGTGGCGGTCACCGTGCGGGGCCACGGCGGTGCATGGTCGAGGCGGTGAGCGAGCACCAGATCGTAGTCACGGGTGAGGGCGGGGAAGCGGTCCTGGGCGACGTCCTCGTCGGCAAGAGCCAGCCGGGGGCGGTCCGGGCCGGCGAGGCTGTGCAGCAGGAGCGGGAAGAACGCGGAGGCCGCGCTGTGGAACGCCGCCACCGATACGTCGCCGTCCGGTCGCCCCGCGAAGTCGGTGATGGTGTGCCGTGCCCGGGCCAGAGCGGTCTCCACCTCGATGGCAGCGCCGGCCAGGGCCTGCCCGGCGTCGGTCAGCACCACCCGGCGGCCGGCGCGTTGGGTGAGCGGAACGGAAATCGAACGCTGCAGCAGCCGCAGCTGCTGCGAAATCGCTGAAGGCGTCACATGCAGTGCCTCGGCGACGGCGCTGACACTGCCCAACTCTCCCAGTTCACGCAGGATCCGCAGCTGCCGTTCATCCATCCCGACAGTGTAGGGCTGCTACAGGTTTGTTGAAGACGTTGGTTGTGGCCTTCAAGATCCAGGTGGTGCAGCGTGGGGACATGCCTGTTGCACGCCGCACCGATGTGGTGCTCCTCCTCGTCGCGCTCGTCTGGGGTTCCAGTTACCTTGCGGCCAAGACGGCCACCGTCGCACTCCCGGTCATGGCGGTGCTCTTCGCCCGATATGCGATCTCCGCGCTCGCGTGCGGCGCCCTGGTCGCCTCTCGTCGCGAGGCGCGCGGCTGGTCCCGCGCAGAGGTCCGCGTCGGGTCCCTGCTAGGACTCACGCAGGCGGCCGTTCTGGTGCTGGAGACCTACGGGGTGGCGCACACCAGCGCTTCGAACGCCGGGTTGATCATCAGCCTGACCATTGTGCTGACGCCGCTGCTGGACCGTACCGGGGGCCGCCGCAGACTGCCTCCGACGTTCTTCCTCGCCGCCGGCCTCTGCGTGCTGGCTGTCGGACTGCTCGCCTCCAGCACCGGACTGCACGCGCCACGGCTCGGGGACGTTCTGGTGCTCGCCGCCGCGGTGGTCCGGGCGGGGCACGTCGTGCTGGTCGGTCGGCTCACCGCGGGCCGCCCCATGGATTCGCTGCACCTGACGACCGTCCAAACCGTCGTCGGCTCGGCACTGTTCTTGCCGCCCGCCCTCACCCATCTGCCCGACCTCGCCCACAGCAGTGCCACCACCTGGGCCCAGTTGCTCTATCTCGCCCTGTTCTGCAGCGTGTTCGCCTTCCTCGCCCAGACCCGGGCCGTGCAACGCACTTCAGCCAGCCGGGCCAGTCTTCTCCTCGGCACCGAACCGATCTGGGCAGTCGTGGTCGGGATCAGCCTCGGCAGCGAACGGCTCACCCCGTGGGCCTCACTCGGCGCCATGCTCATGATCGCCGGGGCCTACTGGGGCCAGGCCATCGAGCGCACCCACCGCACCATCACAGTGAAAACCGCGAAAGCGGACGCAGCGTGCCCGACCACCACACCCACCAGCGCCTGATCGCCCTGCTCTACACCACCACCAAGGCCCCTAACCGGCTCATCGATCACGAACCGGAAGGCACCACGGACTCGGTCGGCATTCTGCGCTACCTGTTGCGGCGACGTCCCGCGGTGTATCCGGCTGCGGCACCCAGCAGGGCGGTTCCTGCGGCCGAGGCCGCCAGGACGGCGGTGCTCCGGCCCCCGTCGTCGCGGTGGGTGTCGGTGGCTTGCGCCTGGCGCTTCGGGTGGGCACAGGCGGCGTCGTCGCCGGGGTAGACCTTCACCGTTCCGCGTCCTCCGTGGTCGAGGTCGTGGGCGGTGATGTCGGGGCCGGCGAGTTCGACGGCGTAGGTGCCGGGCTTGATGTCGCAGCGCAGGGTGGCTGTGCCGCTGTAGCCCGACTTCTGTTCCTTCAGGGTGACCGGCTTGGTGAAGGCGTTGGAGTCGACGGTGAAGGGGCCGCCGTCACTGCCGAAGGAGAAACCCTCCGGGGTGGCCGAGTCCATACGGGCGGGTGTCCAGTACCTTTCCGCCGCCTCACTCGTCCACGCCGCCGCGCCGGGGCCCGGAGGGAGCGTGGGCGGCGCGGGAGTTGGCGCATGGGGCCTGTCGGCTATGGACTCGCTCCCCTGCAGGAGGGCGGCGGCAGCGGTCAGGGATGCCATCGCCATGACGGTCTTGCGTATACGAGGGCAACCCACTTGTTCCTGTGTTCCTGTGATGTTTCAGGTATCCCGATGCGACGGCATGGGGAGAGACGGCCTTCCGCTTTTTCAGGAACCGTGGGTCGTCGGCACTGTAAGGGCTTCCCCCTAAATTCCCTGTTGTTGCCTGGGCTGGCTTTCCTGTCGGGCGCCCTCGCTCGCTCGGCGGAGCAGGCGACGCCGGCAAGTTCACTCGCCGCAGAGCGGGAAGCTCTGCATGCGTCCAAGAATCCCGGGATTCGGTTGGAGAGTCGTTAGCAGTGAGTCCACGCTTCTTAACGAGGGTCCACTTCAGGATTGGAGTGCCTGGCGTCGGTAGTCCCTGGGAGGAAGTCCGTAGGCGGTGCGGAAGGCGCGGCTGAAGTCGGCTGCGTGGGTGAAGCCCCAGCGGGCGGCGATGGCGTGGATGGGGGTGGAGTGCAGTGCCGGGTCGGTGAGGTTGCGGCGCGCGGCTTCCAGACGTTGGAGGCGGATCCAGGCGGCGACGGTGGCCTCTTCGTACTGGAAGAGGCGGTGGAGGTAGCTGAGGGAGATGTGGTGCGCGGCCGCGATGTCGGCCGGGGTGAGGTGGGGGTCGTGCAGGTGCTGCTGGATGAAGTGCTTGATGCGCAGGGTGAGGGTGCGGCGGTGGGTGTCCGTCGACAGTGCTTTGTCGGTTTCGAAGGTGTGGGCGAAGAGCGCGGCGACCAGATCGATCAGCACTGTTCCCAGGCGGGGCCCGTCGGAGGGCTCATATGCGGTGGTGTCGGTGCTCAGTTGGGTGAGGAACTGCGCCAGCAGCGCGCCCATTCCCTCCCGAGCCGATATCGGCCGCGCGATCGTGCGGTCTGCTGTTCCACGAGGCAGCGGCAGCAGCGTCTTGGGGATTTCAAGCCCCACCGTCACAACCGGGGACCCTGTGGTGCGTATCCCCCACGGCTTCGAGGAGTCGTTGATGAGCAGGTCCGACGGCCGGTAGACGGCCTCGTGGTCGTCCCAGGTGCCTACGCCGGTCCCCTCCACGATGAGTAGGAGGTGGTGCTGCTCCGGGTCGGACCGCCGGATCAGGTTCGACGTACGGCGGAGCGTCAACTGCTCGACCGTGCCCGACCACATGGACATGGCGCCGAGAGCCAGCACACGCTTGGTCGCCCGGAAGTCGTGTGCACGGTCGCTGCTCAAACGTGCGGGAGCACAGGCCCTCCCAAGGCACTCCGCCCAGTAGGACAACCCGTCCTCCGCCGGCGCATCCGTACTCCGGAAGACCATCTCGTTCAGCACGCTTCTCTCCTCTGTCTCGCGACCTCCACAAGATCAAACAGGGCGCCGATAAGCGTCTGATGAACGGTTCGGCTGCGGGGAACCCACAGACCGTGGGCGGCGACTACTCTCCGCCGGGTGGGGATCTTGAGACCACGAGCAGCCCATGGCAGGCTCATGCCGCATGATCGATGAATTCGCGAAAGACAACCTGCACGGGAGACTGCGGCGGGACCGCAAGGCGCTGCTCTGGAAACTCGACGGCTTGTCCGAATACGACGCCCGCCGACCTTTGACAGCGACCGGGACCAACCTCCTCGGCCTGGTCAAACACGTGGCCACCGTCGAGGCCAGGTACTTCGGCGAGGTCTTCGACCGCCCTTCCCCGGAACCGCTGCCCCGGTGGCAGGACTCCAACGGCAGCGATCTGTGGGCGACCGAGGACGAGACCCGCGATCAGATCATCGGGTTCTACCGGCGCACGTGGGAACACTCGGACGCGACGATCAACGAGCTTCCCCTCGACGCCCCCGGCCACGTGCCGTGGTGGCCGGAGCCTTATCCCAACACGAACCTGTTCGCCATCATGGTCCATGTCCTCGGCGAGTCCAACCGGCATGCCGGGCACGCCGATATCCTGCGCGAGGGCCTCGACGGCCGGACCGGGGTGCGCCCCGAATACGAGCAGCAGATCGACGAGGAAGCCCGCGCAGCCTACTGCGCGAAGATCGAGCAGGCCGCCAGGTCGGCCGCACCAATCAAGGCTTAGAGGTTGTCTCACGTGACGTGATGTTCGTGCGGCACGATGCCGGTCGTGGGTGCTGAACTAGCGAAGCGTCTGAACGAAAGGGCTCGCACTTCCTCGCCTTCCGCCGGTGGGCAGCGGCCGGCCGCCGGGGTTCTGCGTCTTGTCACCGCCGAGGAACAGCACCTCCAGCCAGGTGTGCTCGACCCACCGCATACGGCTGATGAGCCCGGCCATCGTCATCGCCGGCGAGGTCGGGATGACGGGCCGGTGCGCGTCCGCCTCACTCAGGCCATCGCACTTCCATCTCGGGATCTGCCGTTGGAGATCCAGCCACCCGATGAGCGCGGTGCGCTCGTCGGCCTGCTAGGGGGGACAGGTGCCATACCTACGGACGTTAGGGCGCCCGGACCCCGACTGTCGTCTAATTTTCAGCTACTACGCACGAGCCCAGCCGGGCGAGACCGGCCCACGCCGACATCAAGAAGCTCGGCAGCACCCGCCGAAGGCGGCGGCCGGCGCACGGTCGGCAGAGAAACCGGCGACCGCGACCGCCCGGCCACCACCAACCGGCGCACGCGGACGTGCGGGCCAGTTGGTACAGGTCACAGGCGGGTGCTTCTCGGCCGCCCGGTGAGCAGATCGCTTATGGCGGTGATGCCCGCTGTGATGCCTCGTTCGCTGACGTTGCCGAAGCCCAGGACGAGTTGTGCGGGCGTGTCGGCGTGCGAGGCGCGGCAGGTGCTCATGCCGTAGAGACCCACCGCGCGGGCGCGGGCAGCGGCGATGACGTGGTGTTCGTCGGCATCGGCGGGCAGGTGGGCGACCGCGTGGAAGCCTGCCGCGAGGCCGGTGACCGGCAGCTCGGGGGCGTGTTCGGCGAGTGCGGCGAGCAGAGCGGCGCGGCGGGCCGCGTAGGTGGCGCGCATGCGGCGCAGGTGGCGGTCGAAGCGCCCGGACTCGATCAGTCTGGCCAGGGCGTGCTGATCGAGTGCGGGCGTGCCGCGGTCGCTGCGCTGTTTCTGCTCGGCCAGGGGTTCGGCTAGATCGGGCGGGCAGATCATCCATCCGATGCGCAACGCGGGGGCGAGGGACTTGCTGACGGTGCCCAGCCCGACAACCCGGTGTGGTTCCAGGCCCTGGAGCGCGCCGACGGGTTCGCGGTCGTAGCGGAATTCGGCGTCGTAGTCGTCCTCGATGATGAAGGCGTTGCGGTCCCTGGCCCACTCGATCAGGGCGAGCCGGCGTTCCGGTGCGAGGGCGACGCCGGTCGGCCACTGGTGGGCGGGGGTGACCAGGACGGCTCGGGCGTCGGTGGCGGCCAGCGCACGGACGTCGATGCCGTGCTCGTCGACCGGCACGGGGACCGCCTGCATGCCGGCCGCGGTGGCCGCCGCGGCAACGGTTGCGGGTGAGCCGGGGTCCTCGAACGCCACCGCCTGCACGCCGGCGTCCGCGAGGGCACGCAGGGCGAGGCCGAGGCCCTGGGCGTAGCCGTTGCAGACCACGATGTGCTCGGGGTCGGCCGCGGCGGCGCGCACCCGGCGCAGGTAGCCAGCCACGACCTCGCGCAAGCCCTCGGTGCCGCGCGGGTCGCCGTAGTCGAACTCCTCGGTGGGCATGCGACACGCTGCCTCCCGCATGGCCCACAACCAGTCCTGGACCGGGAAGGATCCCAAGTCCGGTACTCCCCACCGGAAGTCGGCCACCAGACGGGGGGCGCTGGTCCGCGGCCGGGCACTCACGGACGTCGCCGTCGCACCGGCTGCCACCCGGGTGGCCGAACCGGGGCGGGTAACCAGATAGCCCTCAGCGAGGAGCTGGGCGTAGCACTCCTGTACCAGGCCGCGGGACAAGCCGAGCGCACGGGCGAGTTCCCGGGAGGAGGGCAGCCGTTCGCCGACCTCCAGGCGGCCGGTGCGGATGGCGTCCCGCAGGCCGTGTTCCAGCTGCGCGCGCAGCGGGCGGCCGCTGGTCCGGTCGACGGCCAGCAGCAGATCCGGCGAGGAACTGGACCACTCCAGAGGCACGAAACTGGAGCTTACCGGGGGCCGGTGGGGCTCTTAGCGTCCTGCCATGACCGATACGCTCGATTCGATTCCCTTTGATCCTGCACGGCGTCCGCCGCTGATGACCCGACCGTTGCTGTTGCGCTTCGTGTCGATCCTGGGTGCCTCGACCAGCTTCTACCTCCTGCTGTCGGCCGTCCCCGGCTACGCCGCGAGCGGCGGGGGCGGCGGGCAGGCAGGGCTTGCCACCGGCACTCTGATGCTGGCCACGGTGGTGGGCGAGCTCGCCACCCCCGCCCTGGTCAACCACTTCGGCTACCGCGTCGTCCTGGCTGCCGGCCTGGGGCTGTTGGGCGCGCCGGCGCTGGCGCTGACGTTCTCCCGGGACCTGTGGTGCATCGTCGCGGTCTGCTTGCTGCGCGGCTTGGGCTTCGCGTTCACCGTGGTCGCGGGCGGTGCCTTGACGGCGGCGCTCATCCCGGCTGAACGGCGCGGTGAGGGGCTGGCGCTCGTCGGCATCGTCGGCGGCGTGCCCTCTCTGGTAGCACTGCCGTTGGGCGTGTGGCTGGCCGCGCACGCGGGCCACAGCGCGGTCTTCACCGCCGGGGCCGTGGCCGCTCTCGCCGCCATCCCGGCGGTGCCCGGCATGCCAGACCGTCTTCGTGTGTCCGGGCGGCCCGTCGGAATGACCGAGGGGTTGCGTAGGCCGGAGCTGCTACGTCCTGCGGTGGTTTTCGCGGCCACAGCCGTTGCCGCCGGGATCATCGTCACGTTCCTGCCGCTCGCCGTCCCCGCGTCGGCCACGGGCCTCGTCGCCGCGGCCCTGTTCGTTCAGCCCGCGGCGGCCACGCTGGCTCGTTGGCTCGCCGGACGGTACTCGGACCGGAGCGGTTCCGCCGCTCTGCCGCTCCCCGGTCTGCTGCTGTCGGCCGTCGGCACGCTGCTGACGGCCCTGACGGGCAGTCCGGTGGCCGTCATCGTCGGAGTCGGCCTGTTCGGGGCCGGCTTCGGGATCGCCCAGAATGCAACGTTGACGCTGATGTACGCACGTGTTCCGACCGCCGGGTACGGCACCGTCAGCGCGCTGTGGAACTGCGCCTACGACGCGGGCATGGGCGCCGGCGCCGCCACGTTCGGCTGGTTCGCGGCCGGCGCCGGCTACCCCTGGGCCTTCGCCCTGACCGCCGTCGTCATTCTCTGCGCCCTCAAACCTTCCCTGACCGACCGCCGAACCGCGTTGCGAGCCGCGGCAGGCGGCGGGCCCTTCCAGCGGTGACGGAAGCCCCACTTCAGTGATCGATGCCACGAGTGGCGTAGGCGGACGGCCTCCGGGGAGCGGCCACGGACCCGATGCGAAACGTCGACCGCCTGGGCGTCTCCATCAGCGATGACGAGCTGAGGAGATCACGACGTGAACCCGCACCCCGAACTCGAGGCGGACGGGGACCTCATTCCGCCGACGATTCAAGCCAATGCCATCGCCAGGCTTATCGTTGCCGGGATCTCAGCCAAATTGCGTTGCCTTCGATGTCCTGCATCACGATGCAGGAATCGTTGTCGTCATGCAGGAGTCGCACGCGTACCGCGCCGAGCGCGACCAGTCGTGCGCATCGCAGCGGGACTCTGTTGCTCATGGTCGCATCTCTTCCGGTTGCCACCCGGGAACCGTCGTCATGCCTCGCTCCCGCCATGACGCAAACGGGACCGCCTACCAACCGCACATCAAACGCACGGCAGCATCGGCTCCAGCAGCCAACGGGGCCTGGCCACAGGGGCCGACTGCCACGTCTCACCTCACTTCACTATTACCGTGCCGTGCATGGACGGGTGGATCGCGCAGTAGTAGCTGAACGTGCCGGCGGAGTTGAACGTGAAGGTGTAGGAATCGCCGCTTTCAAGATCCGGAGAATTCAGCGAGCCCGAGCCGCTGCTGGTCACCGTGTGCGGAGCCGAATCGTTGTTGGTCCACATCACCGTGGTGCCCTTGCTGACCGTCAAGGTTGACGGCGAGAAGGCGAAGTCGCTGATCGTCACATGCTGGGCGTCCACAGGTGCGCCGGGAGTCAGGGGGGCCATCGCGACCTTGGCCGCCCCTCTGAAGTCCCCGTGCTCAGCGGATTGCCCGCCAGCAGACCATGCGCCTACCGAGGAGACACCTGCAGCTGTGGCGGCCGCGACCAAGGCGATCGTGAGGCGGCGCCTGCGAGTCCACCTCGGGGAATCCGTAACTGATCTACGTGTCATGATGTCGACCCAATCCAATTCTGGTGCGGGTCTATACGCGTCCCGCAAGGATGCGGGTCGCGCATCCGGACAAAACCGACGATACTCCGTCCATCCATGAGACGCACAGCGGTTGTTGGGGCATCGACGTGTGACGACACGGTCAACAACGACCACATCAGGGTGGAACATCCGAGCGGGCCTGCGGCGAGCCCCACACCAAACGTCTGACCTGGTCACTCCTGCCCGCCCTTCCCTCAGAGCACCCACCGGCACACGGACAGTGGCGGGGTGTCGCCACGAAGCGCGCCGAGCCGTCGTCGCGGGTGAGCCTTTGCCTGCCCCCGGATATCCTGCCTCGTCCCGAACGGGCCAGGGAGGTCCCCCACCATGAGCAGCACCACACCGTCCTTTCCCGAGCGGATCGAGCTCTCGGGTGAGGGCCTCGTCCTCCGCGACTGGACGGCGGCGGACCTGGCCGCGATGCCGGAGCTGTTCGACCACCCCGACATCGCGTACTGGACACCGATCGTCTCCCCCTTCGACGAAGCGGCCGCCCGTGCACGGCTGGACCGGGCCCGGCAGCTGCGGGCGGAGGGCGCGACCATCCTGCTCGCCATCACCGTCGACGGCGGTACACCGCTCGGCGAGGTGATGCTGCGGCGTGCCCCCGAGGGCACGGAGATCGGCTACGCGATCGGCCCGGCGCACCGCGGCCAGGGGCTGGCCGCGCGGGCGGTCCGGATGATGGCCGCGTACGCCTTCGAGCAACTGGGGGCGGGGCAGGTGATCCTGGAGCTGGAGGCCGAGAACGTCGCGAGTGTCGCCGTGGCAACCAAGGCGGGCTTCAGCCTGCTCGATGTGCCGCTGATCACGGGTGAGGAGAAGGGGCGGCCCTACGCCCTGCAGACATGGGGTCTGAACCGCCCCTGACCCCGGCCGGGCCGCCGACCAGTGGCCCCGCCGCTTCGAAGTGGCCGCTCTGCTCGAAGACCCGGAGCGGGGCGAGGAGTTGGCCGAGGCGCGGTGGTTCGGCTGAAGGGGGACGGGGACGCCTCCGGCGGGGCCGGTTGTCAGTGGGCACTGTCAGACTCGCGGTCATGGATGCTGCCGTGGAAGCCGTACTGGATCTTGACGCTGCCCTGCGCTGTCTGGCCGAGGCCGAGGAGGACCGGCGTCGCCCGGAGCTCTGCCGAGGGCGGTATGTGGTCGTGGCGTACGAGCAGGGCGCCCGGGACGAGGACTTCGACGAGGACTGCGACGACGAGGGCCTCGACGAGGACGCCGAGGAGGCGCTCCGGGACGTGGCAGTGCTCGGCGAAGCCGCTTCGCTCTACGATGCGTTCGATCTACTGGCTCCCGGCATCGTGGAGTCGTTCGAGTGCGACGATGCGGCCGAAGCGCTCGAAGTCCTCCTGGACGGCAGGGAAGAGACGGCGGAGGACCGGCGACGGCTGGCCCCCATCCGCTCGGCGGAGCGGCGCCTCGTCGCCTCCGTCCTGCTGGGGTACGCCGGGCCGATGGACACCGAGACCGGTCGGCTCTCCCAGGGCCTCTATGTGGGCGCGGCGCCCTTGCTCTTCCCCGGCGCCCGTTTCGTATTCCTCAGCACTGCGGCGCCGCCGCACCAGGAGATGGCTTACGGCATTCTCGAACTCCAGCCGGTGGGTGCCCCAACGGCAGTCGAGCGCGCGCTCTTGGAGGCGAGCCGCCGTGGCGACACCGCAGCCATGACGCAGGCCCTGAAGGCAGGGGCGGGCGTCGATGCGCTGGACGAGCGCGGTATGGGCGCGCTACATCTCGCCGTCGCCCACCGGAAGTTGGGCGCGGTGCGCGCGCTCCTCGACGCCGGGGCCGACCCGGGACTTCAGGCGGCGTACGGCAACGCCCCGCACTTTGCGGCGCTGGACGGCAAGCGGCGGGTGATGCCGTGCGCCGCCGTGATCGAGGACGCCGGCCATGAGCGGATACTCCGGGCGCTCGTCGAGGCGGGCACCCCCGTCCGGGTCCGGGACCGGCTGGATGCCACCCTGCTGGACATGGCCCTTGCGACCCTGCCCTATCCGGAGGAAACGCTACGGTTCCTGGTCTCCGCGGGCGCGGAGAGCGGGTGCCTGGAAGGGATGTCGCTCGGCCGGCTGCTGGACCGTCTGCCGCACGGCTCCCCGCGGAAGCTGGCGGAGCATCTGAACCGTGTGCGGTTCCTTCTCGATCCGGGGACCGATCCGCGGGGTGCGGACAAGGAGCCGGGCGCATCGGTGGGGCGGGAGAGCGAACCGGCCCTGCATGTGCTGCTGGGCCACACCGGTTACCACGAGCGCGAGGTGTCCGGCGAGATGCTGCTCGCGCTGGTGGAGGAGATCCTGCGGCACGGCGTCCGCGACGTTCCGTACAACGGGCGTACCGCACGGGAGCATGCCGAGGGCTGGGTGACGTACGGCCTTGCCCACTACCGGCCGGTGGTGGAGCGGTTGCGTGCGGAGGCGGCGGGCGCGGAGCCGGCCTGACGAGGGCCCGTAGTCGAACCTGCGCAATGATCTTCACGAGTTGGACACATCGAAGGTCGGTCCCAGCCGATCGGCTTCCTCGCTCGGTCAGCTGCCCGCAGCAACCACCGCCTGCCTGAGCGAGCTTCGAAGGTCCACCCACATCCACGCTAGACGTCACCCTCACCCGCGCGGCGGCCTGCCTTCCACATATCAGCCACATGTCTAGTAGCGCTTCGTCAGGTGGCCGATCTTTCCTGGTCGGGAGCATGCCGGCGGGCATGGGGGTTTACGGCCGCAGCGTCCGTTTCCGGCAGGAGCTGGAGGCGTGCGGCTGCCCTGACGCGGGGGCTGTCCTACCGGGCGCCGCCCGAACTCCCCACCGTCGACGCAGAGTTCACCGCGATCTCCTGACGCGAGGACAACGGCCCAGCTGGCAGGGCCTGGATGCCTCTCGGGTTTGCCGGCGCCGGCACCCGGAAAACCCCCGTCATCACAGGTCACAAGGCGCGTCATTGTCGCCAAGCACCCGCAGGTGGTGACCGTTCGGTGGATCTAGCTTCAAAGCTTGAGCACAAGTTCCACACATCCCCTCTTCAGACGGGCCCCGATGGTCTAGATTGACCGTGCTTCACATGTGGACACGAGGCGACAAATGATGATCTATGGCTCCGACGCTATGGACGGCCAGCAGTCGCATCTCCGGCGCCAGACGTGGGGGTGATCAATCCTTGGAGCCCGAGAGGGGGCCTTGGGTGGGGAGCCCGAGGTTTCGACGGGTTCCCGCGCACCTCGACAGTTCGGCAGGACATGCGAGTCCGCTGCCGCCTGGGTGGGGTGTTCACGTAGCGCTGCAATAGCGGGATGTCATTCGCGGGGGGCGGGGGCCTCCCGAGGGAGGGAACAGCGCGGCGCGGGGGGCGGGGGCCTCCCGAGGGGCGGAACAGTGCGGGGGGCGGGGCGCCTCCCGGGGGGAGGAACCGTGTGGAGCGAACACGTCGAGCCCACTGGCGACCTGGGGGGGTCTGTGCAGCAGGGGGAATTGGTCAGCCCGTTTCTGTCGGCGCGCGGGCGTCCGCTGAACGGGGCGATCGGTCGGCTCGCCATCGACTGGGAGCAGCGGTACCGCCGTACCGTGATCACCAGCGATACCGTGGCCACCGCCTTCGTGGTGGCGGCGATCGGCAACTTCTTCGGGGCCCGGGACGCGGCCAACTGGCATGAGAAGTGGGGGATTCTCGCCTTCTGCACCGAGCTGCTGGTGCTGGGAGCGCTTGCGGTGAGCCGGGCGTGGGCTCCGGCCGTGCTCGGCCAAGGAGCCGAGGAGTTCCGCCGACTCGGACGCTCACTGTTCACGGCGACCGTCGTTCTGGCGCTCGGCGGGATCGCCCTCACTTCGCGCAACATCAAACTCTGGATATTCGTCGCGATACCCGCGATCGCGCTCGTCATCATGACCGAGCGGTATCTGCTCCGCCTCTCACTGCACAAGCAGCGCAAGGAAGGACGGTGCCTGCGACCGGTGCTCGCTGCCGGGAGCCTGGCCACCGTGCACGACCTGATCACCCGGACCCGCAAGTTCCCGCACCTCGGCTGGCGGGTGGACGCGGTGTGCACGACGGACGGTCTCGGGCTCGACGGTGACCAACTGGACGGAGTGCCGGTCGTCGGCCGACTGGCGGACGTCGCGGGCCACGTCCGCCGCGACGGCTACCGGGTCGTCGCGGTAACACCGGACCCGCACTGGTCACCGGACCGGCTGCAGCGGCTGGCCTGGAACCTCGAAGGCAGCGACGCCGAGATGGTCGTGGCCCCCGTGCTGATGGAGGTGGCCGGCCCGCGGCTGCACGTCGACGCGGTGCTCGGGATCCCACTGCTGCGGGTCAGCATGCCGACCTTCACCGGGGGCCGCCGAGCCGTCAAAGGGGTCGTCGACCGGATGGGCGCGGCGGTCCTGCTGATGCTGTTCGCGCCGCTGATGGTGTGCGTCGGGCTGCTCGTGCTGATGGACAGTCGGGGTGGGGCGTTCTACTGCCAGCGCAGGGTCGGCAAGGACGGCCGCGAGTTCACCATTCTCAAGTTCCGCACCATGGTCGCCGGGGCCGACGGGGCCCGTGCACAGCTGGCCGACCGCAACGAGGGTGCAGGGCTGCTGTTCAAGCTCCGCCGGGATCCGCGGGTGACCCGGGTGGGAGCAGTGCTGCGCCGGTACTCGATCGACGAGCTCCCGCAGCTTTTCAACGTGCTCACCGGATCGATGTCGCTCGTCGGTCCGCGGCCTCCGCTACCGGAGGAGTCCGCTGCGTACGGCCCGGACATCCGGCGGCGGCTGCTGGTCAAGCCCGGACTCACCGGCCTGTGGCAGATCAGCGGACGCAGCGACCTTTCGTGGGAGGAGGCGGTCCGGCTGGACCTGCGCTACGTGGAGGACTGGTCGCTCGCCCTGGACACAGTGATCTTGTGGAAGACGCTGCGTGCGGTGCTCTACGGCCAGGGGGCCTACTGATGCGCGGGGGGCTGAGGCGGGGCGGTCCCGCCGGCGCGCGGATCGCAGGCCACAAGGGCCTGCCTGGGGGGAGGAACGGGTCATGAGAGTCAGCGTTTTCGGGCTCGGCTACGTGGGCTGTGTGTCGGCCGCGTGCCTGGCCAGCATGGGTCACGAGGTCATCGGGGTGGACGTGAACCAGGTGAAGGTCGACCTGGTCAACGACGGCAAGGCCCCGGTGGTCGAGGAGCGGATCGGCGAGCTCACCGCCGAGGTCGTGCGGACCGGAGCGTTACGCGCCACCCGCGACGTCCGCGAGGCGGTCATGGACAGCGAGGTGTCGCTGGTCTGCGTGGGCACACCGTCGGAGCCCAACGGCAGCCTGTGCACCACGTACTTGGAGCGGGTCACCGAGCAGATCGGCGCCGCGCTGGCCGAGGGGGCCAAGCAGGGGGGCCGGCACACGGTCGTGTTCCGCAGCACCATGCTCCCGGGCACCTGCCTGAACCTGCTCGTGCCGATCCTGGAGAAGAACGTCGGCGGCACGGCCGGGGTGGACGTCGGGGTCGCGGTCAACCCGGAGTTCCTGCGCGAGGGCACGAGCGTGCGGGACTTCTTCGACCCGCCCAAGACCGTCATCGGCGAGCTCGACCCGGCGAGCGGCGACGTGGTGGCGGCGCTGTACGACGGCTTGCCCGGCGAGGTGTTCCGGGTGCCGGTCCCGACGGCCGAGGCGATCAAGTACGCGGACAACGCGTTCCACGGCCTCAAGATCGGCTTCGCGAACGAGCTGGGAGCGGTGTGCCAGGCGCTCGGGGTGGACTCGCACCAGGTGATCGACGTGTTCCTGGCCGACCGCAAGCTGAACATCAGCCCCGCCTACCTGCGGCCCGGCTTCGCCTTCGGTGGCTCCTGCCTGCCCAAGGACCTGCGCAGCCTGGTCCACGCGGCGCGGCGGGCCGATGTCTCGGTCCCCATCCTCGCCCACGTGCTGCCCTCCAACTCCGACCATCTGCAGCGCGCGGTGGAGCTGGTCGAGCGCACCGGCAAGCGTCGGGTGGGCCTGTTCGGGTTGTCCTTCAAACCCGGCACCGACGACCTCCGCGAGAGCCCGCTCGTCGAGCTGGCGGAGAGGCTCTTCGGCAAGGGTTACGACCTGCGGATCCACGACGCCAACGTGAGCCTCTCCCGGCTGATCGGCGCGAACCGCGAGTACATCGAGACCCGGCTGCCGCACCTCGCGCAGCTGCTCGCCGATTCCGTCGACGAGGTGCTAGAGCACGCCGAGGTGTGCCTGGTCGGAACCAAGGATCCGGCCGTGCTGTCGGCGCTTCCCCATGGCGACGGCCCGGTGATTGTCGACCTCATCCGCCTTCCCGACGCCGAGGCGCGCCGGGCCGAACCGGGGTACATGGGACTTGCTTGGTAACGCAACCAGCGGTGACGGCTCGGGCCGGCGCGCGCTGATTCTGGTGGAGAACCTGTCCGTGCCGTTCGACCGGCGGGTGTGGCAGGAGTGCACGACGCTGCGCGACGCGGGATGGACGGTGCACGTCATCTGTCCCCGGGGGAGCAAGCGGGACACTGAGCCGGAGGCGGTGATCGACGGGGTGCGGATCCACCGCTACCCGTTGCGCGCGGCCACCGGAGGGCCGGCCGGCTACCTGCGGGAGTACGGATCGGCGTTGTGGCATACGCTCCGTCTGGCCCGCAAGGTCGGACCGGTCGACGTGGTCCACGCCTGCAACCCGCCCGACCTGCTGTTCCTGCCTGCACTGTGGCTGAAGCGGCGCGGCGCGCGGTTCGTCTTCGATCAGCACGACCTGGTACCCGAGCTGTACCTCTCCCGGTTCGACCGCGGCGAGGATCTGCTCTACCGCGCCGTGTGCGCGCTGGAACGGCGGACCTACCGGGCCGCGGACGTCGTGCTCGCCACGAACGAGAGCTACCGGGACGTCGCGGTGCGCCGTGGCGGTCGGCGGCCGGCGGACGTCTTCGTGGTGCGCAGCGCGCCCGACATCGAGCGGTTCCACCCGGTGCCGCCCGAGCCGGAGTTGAAGCGTGGCAAGCCTCATCTGCTGTGCTACCTCGGCGTCATGGGCCCACAGGACGGCGTCGACTACGCCTTGCGGGCCCTCGCGAAGCTGCGTGACGAGCTCGGGCGGACCGACTGGCATGCGGTGTTCGTCGGCGCCGGCGACGCCTTCGACGCGATGGTGGAGCTGTCCCGGCGGCTCGGGCTCTCGGAGCAGGTGCAGTTCACCGGGCGCATTCCGGACGCCGACCTGGTGCGCTACCTGTCCACCGCGGACGTGTGCCTCTCCCCCGACCCGCGCAATCCGCTCAACGACGTGTCGACCATGAACAAGGTCCTGGAGTACATGGTGATGGGCCGGCCGATCGTCTCGTTCGACCTGAAGGAGGCGCGAGTCTCCGCCGGTGACGCCGCCGTCTACGCGCCCGCCAACGACGAGGCCGAGTTCGCCGGGCTCATCGCGCTGCTGCTGGACGATCCGGAGATGCGGGCCCGGATGGGCAAGATCGGCCAGGAGCGGATCGGCGGGCCGCTGTCCTGGCGGAATTCGCAAGCGTCGCTGCTCGCCGCCTACGCCGCTGCCTGCCGTGGCCACACTCCGGTGTCGGCGGGCGACCCGTACCGGGCTGGGAAGAGGCCGCGCCGTTGAGCGATGACACGATACGCCTGGTCACGATCGGGCGGATTTTCCGTCGGCGCTGGCGGCTTCTCGTCATCGTCACCGTGGTGGGCGCGCTCGTCGGCTTCGGCGCCTCTCTGCTGTTCCCGCCGAGTTACACGACGTCGACATCGGTACTGCTGGCGGGGCAGTGGGGAGAGCGCGAACTGCTGACTCAGGCGGAGATCGCGGCCAGTTCGGCAGTGGTCGACCGCGCGGCCGCCACGCTCGGCTGGACCGGCGTCGGCGGCAGCGAGCTGCGGGATCGAGTGAGCGCCAAGGCCGCCGACGGGAACATCATCAAGATCTCGGGTACGGCCGACACCCCGGAGCGCGCAGGGCGGCTCTCCGACCAAGTGGCCCAGCAGTTCGTCACCTTCGCCGCGCGGATCGCAGGCGACAGCACCGACCCCGAAGCGGCGGTCCGGCCCGAGGCACTGCGGCAGAAGGTGGAGCAGGCCGGCCGCCGCATCACCGAGCTGGCCGATGCGGCCGATCCGGGGCGGACCGTGGAGGGCGTGCAGGCCCGCACCGAGCTCGAGAAGCTGCGCACCGCGCTGCAGGAGGCCATGAAGAAGCTGGACGAGGCCGACCCGGCGGCCAACAAGGCCAACATGGTCGTCATGGGGCCGGCGGCCCGGCCGGCCGGCGAGGCCCCGCCGACGAGGATGCAGCTCATCGTCGCCGGGGCGCTGCTGTTCTTCCTGCTCACGGTCATCGGCCATCTCACCGCCGCACGGATGAGTCGCCGACTGCGCACCGAACCGGAGATCGCCGCGGCGCTGGGCTCGGCACTGCTGGGTACCGTCGAGGTACCTGGTGAACGAGCCGCGCACCGGCCGGAAGGCCGTGGCCCGCAGGCCCGGATCCGCCGGCGGCTGGGCCTCGACACCCGGTGGGACACACCCACCCCGCAGACATCCGGCGACGAGGCCGGCAGGCAGCTCCGCTACCGGCGGGTGTGCGCCCGCCTCCGGGACCAACTGCCGGTCCCCCGGCGGCTGCTGGTCGTCGTCCCGGACGGCGACGAGATCGCCCGCCGGGCCGCCGGGCAGCTCGCCGCCGAGGCCGAGAGCGATCCTTCCCCGAGCTCTTCGAGCAGGGGATACCCCATGCTGCGGGTGGTGGGGGTTTCGGTGGAACGGCCGATGGTGCCGGACCGCGACAACGAGTCCGGCGCCCTGGTCGTGCTCAGCGCGGGCAGCTGGACCGCAGGGGAGCTCGCCGGCATCGCCGAGGCGTGTGCGGACGCCAAGCACGAGGTCGTCGGCATCGTGCTCGCCGGCACGGTCCGGGCCCGTCCGACGCGGGCTGCCGGCCATCCCCCGCAGCACGCCGCGCCGGCTTTCGCGGTCGGCGACGACGCGAGGGGCGGTTCGGCGTGACGACGAGTACGACTTCGGAGTCGTCGGCCGCCGCTCCCCTGCTGGACCTGCAGGCGCTGGTGGTGGCGGTGCGGAGGCGGCGCCTCTTCTGGTGCTCCGTGGCGCTGCTGGGGCTGCTCGTCGGCGCGGCGGTGGCGGTCCTGCTGCCGCAGCCGCCGACCGCGGTGACCAAGGTGCTGGTCGCGCATCAGGAGGACCAGCCGAACGACCCCGGAACCCTGATCCGCACCGACGTCGAGCTGCTGGGGACCACGCGGATCGCCGGCAAGGCCCTGCAGTCCCTCAAGTCCCCTGACAAACCAGAGGACTTCATGCAGGACTACGGGGGCATCGGCTTGACCAACAACGTGCTGCAGATCACTGTGACCGGTGACAGCGACACGGAAGCGGTGGCCCGCGCCAAGGCGCTGGCCGAAGCGTTCGTCGCGGACCATGTGAGGCGCATACGGGAAGCCGCGAACGCCGAGGCCAAGTCCCTGCTCGACCAGCGTGACCGCATGCGGGACGAACTCGCCCAGGTCAACAAGGCGATAGGAAACCGATCGCCGGACAGCGACCCGAAAGCGTCGGCGAGCCTCGAGGCGCTCTTCGCCCGCCGGGCCGAGCTCACCTCGCGGATCACCGATTTCGACCAGCGCGCCAAGGAGGCGCGCATCGGCACGCCCCAGCTCATCGCCGGCACGCAGATCGTGGACGCCCCGCGCGCGGTGCGGCACTCCCTGCCCAAGGCCGCTGCCACCAACGCCGCGATCGGGTCGGTCCTCGGGCTCGTCCTCGGGCTCGCGGTGGCCGCGATCGGCACGGTGGTGGCGGACCGCCCCGTGCTGCGCCGGGACATCGCGGCGAACCTCGGCGCCTCGGTCATCGCGGAGCTGCCCCGCCGATCGGCCAGGCTGTGGCAGCGCCGACGGATCCGGGCGGCACGGACACGGCTCACCGCGTCCCTGGCCCGCACCGTGCGCAGCTCCGCGGAACCGGTGTCGCTGCTGGAACTGGGGTGTGCGCGCAGCACGAGCGTGATCGCCCTGGACCTCGCCGGGGCACTGGCGGCGGAGGAGCCGGCGGTCATCATCGACGGCCTGCCCGGCCTGCAGCTCGCCAACCGCCGCCCGAAGCCGGGAGACCCGACCGTGGTCAGCGGCGAGCGTGCCGCGGACGTGCCTCCTCACACGCGCCGGATCGGCGTCGGCTCGGTCGCGCCCGGCGCGGCGTGGACCGACCTCCAGTACCTCGGTACGCAGACCGTGCTCGTCGTGCGTGCCGGGCACGGCAGTGCCGCATGGCTGCACACCGTGGCGCGGCAGCTCGCGGACCAGCGCATTCCGGTGATCGGTGTGGTGCTGATCGACCCCGATCCGCGTGACCGGACCGACGGCACGCTGTGGGACGGGCCGCACACCGCGCTGCGCGGCCAGAACGAGCGGCAGGCCCGCCAGAACGGGACGGGCCGGCGGGGGACGGAGCGGCCGCCGATCTGGGCGGCCCGGGTCCCGGACAGCAACCAGGAGGCGCGGTAGGACATGTGTGGCATCGCAGGTACTTACCGATGGCCGGACGGGAAGGTCGTGACCGACCGGCTCACCGATACCCTCGCCCACCGCGGTCCGGACGGAGCGGGCCGGTACAGCCACCCCGCCGGTGACGGCGACGTGCACCTCGGGCACCGCCGGCTGGCCATCATCGACCTGTCCGGGACCGGCGCCCAGCCGATGGTCTCGGGCGGCCTCGCCCTGACGTACAACGGCGAGCTGTACAACGCGCCCGAGCTGCGTGCCGAGTTGGCAGCCGCCGGGGTGCGCTTTCGCGGTACCTCCGACACCGAGGTGCTGCTGGAGGCCTGGCGGCGCTGGGGCACGGACTGTCTGCCCCGACTGCGCGGCATGTTCGCGTTCGGCATCTTCAACGAGCGAACCGGTGAACTGGTCCTGGCCCGCGACCAGTTGGGCATCAAGCCGCTGTTCCTGCTCCGGCGCGGGGAGGGCCTGGTGTTCGCCTCCGAGCTGAAGGCACTCGCCGCCGCGACCGGCGGCAGGCTGGAGGTGGACCATGCGGCGCTGGTGTCCTCACTGCTGTACTACTGGGTGCCGGACTCACGCTGCGCGTTCCGCGAGGCGGAGAAACTGCCACCGGGGAGCTGGCTGCGGTGCCGACCCGACGGCCGGGTGGAGCGCGGCCGGTTCTGGAACCTCAAGGACGTCGCCGCCGAGGGCCGGGAGCGGGCCCGGGCCGGCGAGCTGCCGGACCTGGCCGCCATCGTCGAGGAGTCGACTCGGCAGCACCTGCTCTCCGACGTACCCGTGGCGACCTTCCTCTCCGGCGGTCTCGACTCCAGCTACCTGACCGCACTGGCGGCCCGCCACCAGCCCGGGATCTCCGCCTACACGATCGGGTTCCGCGCCGAGGACGCCAAGTTCGAGGCGATGCCGGACGACCTGCGCTATGCCCGGCAGGTGGCCGAGCGGTTCGGCGTCGACCTGCACGAGATCGAGATCGCTCCGAACGTGCTCGACCTGCTGCCGCAGATGACGTACCACCTGGACGAGCCGATCGGCGACCCCGCCGCGATCAACACGTTCCTGATCTGCTCGGCCGCCCGGGAGGCCGGGGTCAAGGTGATGCTCTCGGGGATGGGTGCCGACGAGCTCTTCGCCGGATACCGCAAGCACCTGGCCAACCTGATCGCGCTGCGCTACCAGCGCGTCCCGCGGCTCCTGCGGCGCGGGGTGTCCAGGGCCGTGGACCGGCTGCCGGTCGCCTCGGCCCGCCGGGGGTACCGGTCGGTGCGCTTCGCGAAGCGGTTCCTCTCCTTCGCCGATCTGCCGGAGGAGACCGCGTTCCGGCGCAGCTACACCATGTACGACCAGGACGAGCTGCTAGCCCTGGTCGATCCGGACCTGGCCGGGACGGTCGAGGACGTGCTGACCGAGCATGCGGACGTCTACCAGGACAACGACCTCGACGACTTCGTCAACCGCATGTGCCTGAGCGACGCCCGGATGTTCCTGCCGGGCCTGAACCTCACGTACACGGACCGGTCGAGCATGGCCGCGTCGACCGAGGTGCGGGTGCCGTACGTGGACGTCGAGGTGGTCAAGGCGGCGTTCGCCGTGCCCGGCGATCGCAAGATCGTCGGACGGCAGGGCAAGGCCGTCCTCAAGGAGGCGGCCACCTCGATCCTGCCCAGGGAGATCGTCTACCGGCCCAAGGGCCTGTTCAGCGCACCGCTGCGCGCCTGGATGAGCCGGGATCTGGCTCCGCTGGTGCGCGAGGTGGTGAACGACGGCGTGCTCGTCCGTTCCGGGCTCCTGCGCCGCGAGGCGCTGGCGCGCATGGTCGCCGAGGACGCCGCCGGGCAGCGGGACTTCTCCAAACATCTGTGGCATGTGCTGACCCTCGAGTACTGGTATCGCGGCGCGACCTCTGGCTCCGGCCAGAGCCGGGCGGCTTGACGGCGTGGAAACAAGAGGAGCTCGGGTGAGACAGGTTGTGCAGAACTACAAGAGCGGCGAGCTGGCGGTGCTCGACGTGCCGGTGCCGGGGTGCAAGCCGGGCGGTGTGCTGGTCCGCAGCGCCTACTCGCTGATATCCACCGGGACCGAATTGATGAAGGTGTCCGAGGCCGGCATGTCGATGCTGGGCAAGGCCCGCTCCCGGCCGGACCAGGTGGCCAAGGTCATGCAGAGCGTGGCCACCAACGGGGTGCCCGCCACCTACCGCAAGGTGATGGGCAAGCTGGACTCCTACACACCGCTGGGCTACTCGCTGTGCGGGGTGGTCGAGCAGGTCGGCACCGGGATCGACGATGTGAAGGTCGGCGACCTCGTGTCCTGCGCCGGCAACGAGCACGCCTTGCACGCCGAGCTGAACTGGGTGCCGAAGAACCTCTACACCCCGGTGCCGGACGGCCTGGCGCCGCGGCACGCGGCCTTCGGCACCGTCGGGTCGATCGCGATGCAGGGCGTCCGCCAGGGCGAGCCACAGCTCGGCGAAGTGGCACTGGTCATCGGTCTCGGTCTGATCGGGCAGCTGGTGGTGCAGCTCCTCACGGCCTCGGGAGTCCGCGTCGTCGGCGTCGACCCCGACCCGGCGCGCTGCGAGCTGGCCGAGCGGCTGGGCGCCGCGGCCTGCGGCGATCCCGAGTCCGCGGCCGTCGAAGCCGCCGTCGCCGAACTCACCGACGGGCACGGCGTGGACCAGGTGTACCTGGCGGCCGGCGGCGGCAGCAACCAACCCGTCGAGCTGGCCGCCCGGCTCTGCCGGGACCGCGGCCGGGTCGTCGACATCGGCAAGTGCCGCCTGGACCTGCCCTGGAACGCGTACTACGAGAAGGAGCTCGACGTCCGGTTCTCCCGCTCATACGGCCCCGGGCGCTACGACCCGGAGTACGAGCTGGAGGGGCGCGACTACCCGATCGGCTATGTGCGCTGGACCGAGCGCCGCAACCTGGCCTGCTTCCTCGATCTCCTCGCCCGCGGCCGCGTCGACGTGGAGCCGCTGGTCTCGCACATCGCCGACTTCGATGACGCCGTCGAGACGTACCAGCGCCTGAAGGACGGCGACCTGAAGGCCGTGGCCGTGCTGTTCCGGTACCCCGAACAGAAGGGGGAGGCGCAGGCTCCGGAGGTGGCGGTTCCCGCGGTGCGACGCGGCGGCCAGGCGTCCGCCCCTGCCCGGTCGGCCAATTCGCCGGTGCGCCTCGCGTTCGTCGGCGCGGGAAACTACGCGACGTCGATGCTGCTGCCGCACCTGGCACAGCGCGACGGCGTCGAGTTGTCGACGGTCGTCACCACGACGGCGCTGTCCGCGGCCAACGCGCAGCGGAAGTTCGGCTTCGCCGAGGCGACCACCGACCTCGACGCCGTGCTCGGCGACAAGTCCATCGACGCGGTGTTCGTGGTCACCCGGCACAGCTCGCACGCCGAACTGACCCGACGGGCACTGCTGGCCGGCAAGGCGGTGTTCGTGGAGAAGCCCCTGGCCCTCACCGAGGACGACCTGGCGGGCGTGCTCGCGGCGGTGGAGGAGTCCGGCAACGACCGGCTCCAGGTGGGCTTCAACCGCCGCTTCGCGCCGCTGCTGCAGGAGGCGAGGAAGCGGTTCGGCGACCGGACCGGTCCGGCGAGCCTCCGCTACCTGGTCAACGCGGGCCGACTTCAGCACGGCAGCTGGTATCTCCAACAGGGCACCGAGGGCTCGCGGTTCGCCGGCGAGGGCGGGCACTTCATCGACACGGCGAGCTGGCTGCTCCAGGCCGACCCGGTCTCGGTGTACGCGACCGCCACGTCCGGCAACGAGGACCTCCAGGTCGTGCTGCGCTACCCGGACGGGTCCACGGCCACCATCAGCTACGTCACCACCGGCTCGCCCGGCTTCCCCAAGGAGACGCTGGACCTGGTCGCGGACGGCAAGGTGCTACGGCTCGACGACTTCGTCCGTGCCTCGGTCTACGGCCGTAAGCGGTGGGTCAGTTCGCGGCTGCCCAAGGCCCGGGACAAGGGCCAGAACGCCGAACTGGCCGCGTTCATCAAGGCCGTGCGGACCGGCGGGCCGATGCCGGTGCCGCTGGAGTCGCTGGCCGCCACCACGGCGGCCACCCTCGCCGTGCAGGCCGGGCTGGCCGGCGGCGCGCCGGTGACGTTGGCGAGGACGCGATGACTGTGAGCTCGGGGAGTCCGGGCTGGTACCTGCGGCGGCTGTCCCGGATGGGACCGCAGGAGGTCGCGGGCCGGGTGGGCGACGCGGTGCGCAGACGGCGGTGGCGGTCGGCGCGGCCGGACTGCCCGAGCGTGACCGGCGCCCGGTTCACCGCGGTCCTGCCCGCCGGGACGATCGCCGCGGTGCCACCGGACGCCGCGAAACGTCTCATCGCCGAGGCGGACCGGCTGATGGCCGGGTACGCCGAGTTCTTCGGGGTGGACCGCGACGACCTGGCCGCCCCGGACTGGTGGTACGACCCGAAGACCGGGCGCCGGGCTCCGTGGGGTTACGCCTTCGACGTGCCGTACCGGAACGAGGACGCGGTCGGGGACATCAAGCAGATCTGGGAGCTGTCCCGGCATCAGTACCTCACCGTGCTCGCCGCCGCCTACGCGATCACCGGGGACGAGCGGTACGCCGAGCGCGTGGCCGAGCACCTGCGGTCGTGGTGGGCGGCCAACGCGCCACTGCGCGGAGTGCACTGGACCAGCGGCATCGAGCTGGGGATCCGGCTGCTGTCCTGGGTGTGGATCCGCCGGTTGCTCGACGACTGGCCGGGCGCGGCCGGGCTGTTCGAGGACAATCCGGTGGCGCTGAACCAGATCTGGCATCACCAGCGCTGGCTGGCCGCCTTCCCCAGCCGGGGGTCCTCGGCGAACAACCACGTCATCGCAGAGGCCGCCGGGCAGTTCGCAGCGGCCTGCGCGTTCGGGTGGTTCCCCGCCTCGGCGCGTTGGCGAGCCGACGCGCTGCGGTCGCTGGAGCGGCATCTGCGGGGCAACACCTTCGCCTCCGGCCTCAACCGCGAGCTGGCCACCGAGTATCACGGACTGGTGCTGGAACTCGGCCTGGCCGCGGTGGCCGAGGCGGATGCCGCCGGCGTGCCGGTCCCGGCGTCCGTCCGGCTGGTGCTGCTGCGGATGACCGACGTGCTCGCGGCCATCGTGGACAGCCGGCTACGGCCCCCGCGCCAGGGGGACGCGGACGACGGGCACGGTCTGGTCGTGGACGGCGCGGGCACCGACCGCTGGGCCTCGCTGCTGGCCACCGGGGACGCCGTGTTCGGCCGGCTCGCCTGGTGGCCGGCGGTGACCGGCACCGATGTGCGCACCCCGCTGCTGGCCGCGCTCATCCGGCCGTACTCGAAGGACAGCACCGCACCGGCCGTGACCCGCCCGGCAAGCCGACCGGCCCACTTCGCCGACGCGGGCATGACCATCCTGCGCGGTCCGGAAGAGACGGCAGAGATCTGGTGCCGCTGCGACGGCGGTCCGCATGGCTTCCTGTCCATCGCCGCGCATGCCCACGCGGACGCGCTGTCCGTGGAGGTCCGGCACGACGGGGTCGACGTGCTCGCCGACCCGGGGACGTTCTGCTACCACGGGCAGCCCGAGTGGCGGCAGTACTTCCGCTCGACCCTCGGCCACAACACCCTGCAGCTGGACGGCGGTGACCAGTCCGTCTCCGGCGGCCCGTTCCTGTGGACCCGGCATGCCCGCAGCCGCGTCCTGGCCGTGGACACATCCGTCGCCTCCGACGGGGGGACGGCCCGCTGGTGCGCCGAGCACGACGGTTACCAGCGCTCCGTGCATCGCCGCCGGGTGGAACTGACGGCCGCGAGCCGGGAGTTGAGGGTGGTCGACGAGGTCCACGGCCCGCACCGAGCGAAGGTGCACCTGGCGTTCCACCTCGGCCCGGCGATCGCCGCGGACCTGGTGGGGAACCGGGCGGTGCTCACCTGGACCCGGGACGGCGAGGCCCGCTCCGCGGTGCTCGACCTGCCCGGGCAGCTGAGCTGGCGGGCGCATCGCGGCGAGAGCGACCCGCCGCTGGGCTGGTACTCCGCCGGCTTCGGGCGCAAGGAACCCACCACCACGCTGGTCGGCACCGGCTTCGCCGACGGCGCGGAGGGGTTCACCACCGTACTCAGGTTCCGCGGCTAGGGAGGACGCGTGGTGATCAAGAGGCGGCACTGGGCGTTACCGATGGCACCGCTGGCCCTGCTGGCGACCGGCTGTGTGAGCACGCCGGGCGCCCCGGCGGCGGAGCCGACCGTTGCGCCCTCCACGTCCGTGGCCCGGGCCCGGGTGTGCGCCAAGCCCGCGGCCGGGCCGGCCAAGGCGCCGGCGGGCGCGGTGACGGTCGACCCCGCGGTGGTCGGCGACCTGGTTGCGAAGACCCGGAGCAACCCTCCGAGCACCACGTTCTGGCTTCGACCGGGCAAGCACAGGCTTGAGCGGGATCGCTACTCCCAGGTCATCCCCAAGCAGGGGAACCGCTATCTCGGCGCGCCCGGCGCGGTGCTCGACGGCCGGAAGACCAACCAGTACGCGTTCGGTGGTACCGCCCGCAACGTCACCATCCGCTACCTGACCGTGCAGGGGTTCGTCGCGCCGCAGAACGAGGGCGTGGTCAACCATGACTCGGCCGACGGGTGGGTGATCGAGCACGCGACGATCCAGCACAACTCCGGCGCCGGGCTGATGGCCGGTGCCCACCAGCGGGTCCGCGCCAGCTGCCTGCGCGGCAACGGAGAGTACGGAATGAACGCGTACAAGGCCGGCGACCCCATCCGCGGCCTGGTGGTCGAGGGCAACGAGATCGTGGGCAACAACACCGACGACTGGGAGCGGCGCAAGCCGGGCTGCGGCTGCACGGGAGGCGTCAAGTTCTGGGCCGTCAACGGCGCCGACGTACGCGGCAACTGGGTGCACGACAACCGCGGATCGGGGTTGTGGGCGGACACCAACAACAACGACTTCCGCATCGAGGACAACGTGCTCGAGGCCAACGACGGTGCCGCGCTGATCTACGAGACCAGCTACAACGCGGTCATCCGGAACAACACGATCCGGCGGAACAACTGGGTCGAGGGCCGCAGGTACGCCGACCGCGACGACAGCTTCCCGCTCGCGACCGTCTACCTGTCCGAGTCCGGCGGCGAACCACGGATCCGAGCCCGCACGGACAAGATCGAGATCTACCGGAACGTGCTGGAGAACAACTGGAACGGGATCACCCTGTGGGAAAACGCCGACCGGTTCTGCAACAGCCCGGCCAACACCTCGTCCGGTGACTGCACATTGCTGGCGCGGCGCCCCGACCGTTGCGCGCGACCGGCGATCGCCCACGCACCGCTCTACGCCGACTGCCGGTGGAAGACCCAGCGGGTGGACATCCACGGCAACCGCTTCGTGCTGGACAGGTCCGTCGTCGACTGCACGGTGAAGTGCGACCGCATGGCGATGCTGGCCAACTACGGCACCTATCCGGACTGGTCGCCGTACCAGGGTGAGCGGGTGGCCGAGGCGATCACCCGCAAGCAGCACAACCGCTGGCACGACAACGTCTACCTCGGACCATGGAAATTCGTCGCCCACGACCCGAGCCGGATACTCGACTCCGGGCAGTGGCAGGGCATGCCGTACCAACAGGACGCGGGCAGCACCTTCGACCCGCGGACCGGTGGTTGAGGTGGGCGGCGACCTGAGGCGCGGTGGGCCGGCGGGCGGACCGGATACGGCGGGCATGCCGCTCGGCGCCGAACCGCGCCCTGCCGGCACACCGAGGATCGTCGGGATCGTCTGGGGGTTGCTGATCCTCAACACGCTCGGCTCCGCCGGGGCGGTGACCATCATCCCGCTGCCCCGCTCCCTCATCCAGTTGGTCACCATGGGCGCGCTGGCCGCCGCGTTCGCGCTGGCGCTCGCAGTCAATCTCCGGCTGCACATCCGAGCCACCGCCTTTGTCTTCTTGCTCACCCTGCTGCTGGTGCCGAGCGTGATCTCCAGCGCGCACCTGGAGTCCGGGTTCGGCGCGCTGTTCCGCTGCGCCCGGCTGGCTCTGTTCGTCGGGACGCTGTGGCTGCTCAGCCGATGGTGGGACGGCGGCCTGACGTTCGTCCGGCACCACATCCGGATGTACTTCGCGGTGCTCGGGTCGGTGGCCGCCGGCGCGGTCATCTCACCGGGCGCGGCCCTGCCCGAGCTCTACGGCGGTCGGCTGGTCGGCGCGTTGTGGCCGCTCACCCCGCCGCAGATCGGCCAGTACGCCGCGGTGATCATCGGGCTCACCGTGCTGCTCGTACTGGGCCGCCGGACCGACAGGGCCGGCGCGGCGGTGGTCATCGTGCCGTCACTCGTCCTGCTCGTGTTGACCCATACCCGGACGGCCACGCTCGGCCTGTTCATCGGGCTGGCGTTGGCGCTCGGCTCGCTCGTCCTGACCAGCGGCGCCGCCCGCCGGTTCTTCGCCTGGGCGGTGCTGTGCGCCGCCGTGGCCACGGTGGGGTTCGGCTCCGCGCTACAGGCGTGGTTCCTGCGCGGACAGAGCCAGGAGTACTTGTCCAGCCTCACCGGTCGGGCCAAGGTCTGGGACGCCCTGCTGGCAGCCCCCCGGTCGACCTCGGAGCAGCTGTTCGGCGTGGGCCTGGGCGACAAGTCGTTCGGCGGGCTGCCGATAGACAACAGCTGGCTGGCCGTTTACCACGAGCAGGGTCTGGTCGGCATCGCCATCGTGGCGGCGATCATCATCGTGCTGGGCGGCGTCGCGTTGCTGCGGCCACCGTCGCTGCCGAGGGCCTGCGCGATCTTCTTGATCAGCTACTGCGCGATCGCGTCGTACACCGAGGCAGGGCTGGGCGACGCCTCGCCGTATCTGCTGCATCTGGCACTGGCCGCCTCGCTGCTGGCGGCACCTGCCGCGGTCGCGCCCCTCCCGACGCCCGAAGTTCCCCGACGACGTATCCCGCGCTGGGCCCGGGATCGGGAGGTGACCTGAGCATGCACGTCCTCGTGGTGCACAACCGCTACTCCTCGGCGCAGCCGAGCGGGGAGAACAAGGTCGTCGACCAGGAGGTGGGGCTGCTGCGCGCGGCCGGCCACCGGGTCGAGCTGTTCGAGCGGCGCAGCGACGACATCGCCGCCCGGTCCCTGCCGGGCAAGGTCGCGGTGCCGCTGCTGGTGCCGTGGAACCCGGCGGTCCGCTCGGAGCTCGCCGCCCGGCTGCGCACCGAGCGGCCGGACGTGGTGCACATCCACAACGTCTTCCCGCTCCTCTCCCCCGCGGTGCTGGCCGCCTGCGCCGACGCCGGCGTGCCCGCCGTCGCCACGCTGCACAACTACACCCAGGTCTGCCCGCCCGGCACGCTGCAACGGGACGGCCGGCCGTGCACCGAGTGCGTCGGGGCGGCGCCGCTGCCCGCCGTCCGGCACGGCTGCTACCGCAGCTCCCGGCTTGCGACGGTGCCGCTCGCGGTCAGCCTGTCGGTCAACCGGCGGCGGTGGTGGTCCGGCGTTACGCGGTTCTTCTGCATCTCCGCGGCGCAGCGCGACGTCCTGGTGCGGGCCGGCATGCCGGCCGAGCGGCTGGTGGTGAAGCACAACTTCGTGCCCGACCCGGGCGCCTGCCGAGAGGGCGCCGGCGAGCATCTGCTCTATCTCGGCCGGCTCGCCGAGGCCAAGGGTGTGCGGCTGCTCATGGCCGCGTGGGACGAGATCGCAGCGAGCGGCGGTGTGGGCGTGCCGCTCGTGATCGCCGGCGCGGGGCCGCTGGAGCGAGAGGTGACCGCCTGGGCGGCGGGCCGGGACGACGTGCGGTACGTCGGCCTGTTGGACCCGGCTCAGTGCCGACAGGCCGTCGCGCGGTCGGTCGCCGTGGTGGCTCCTTCGACGTGGCTGGAGGCGTTCGGCCTGGTGGTCGTGGAGGCGATGGCGGCGGGGGTCCCGGCCGTCGCCGCCGGTCACGGCGCCTTCGTCGAACTCGTCGAGGACGGGGTGACCGGGCTGCTGCACCGGCCGGGCGAGGCAGCCTCGCTCGCGTCCTGCGTGCGCCGGATCGCGGCCGAGCAGGACCGCAACCAAGAGATGGGCCAGGCGGCCCGACGCCGTTACGAGCAGGGATTCAGCCCGGCCGTCGGCCTTGAGCGCCTGGTGGAGGGGTACCGCACCGCGATCGCGGGTCGGTCCGGCGGCGGGGACAGCCCGCCGCCGGTAGGGGATGGAAACACTGGCTCGCGGTGGGGACACCCGCGCGAACAGGGGGATGGGGACAGTAGATGACACGATGCCGACTCTGCGGCTCGGAAGCGATGGCGAGCGTCGTCGACCTCGGGGCGACGCCACCATGTGAGAGCTTTCTCGCCGCGGACCAACTGGACAAGCCGGAACCGGCGTACCCGCTGCACCTGCGGGTCTGCACCGACTGCTGGCTCGCGCAGATACCTCCGCTGATCACGCCGGAGGAGACGTTCAGCGAGTACGCGTACTTCTCCTCCTTCTCGACCTCCTGGGTGGAGCACGCGCGCACGTTCGTCGCCGATGCCGCAGCGCGGCTCGGTCTCGGCGACGACGCCTTCGTGGTCGAGGTCGCGAGCAACGACGGGTACCTGCTGAAGCACGTCGCGGACCGGGGGATCCGCTGCCTCGGCATCGAGCCGTCGGTGAACGTCGGCGCCGCGGCGCGGGACGCGGGTGTGCCCACGCTCACGGAGTTCCTGTCCCCCGACACCGGCTCGGCCGTCCGCGCCGAGCACGGCCCGGCGGACCTGGTCGTGGCCAACAACGTGTACGCGCACATCCCCGACGTGGTCGGGTTCACCCGGGGGCTGCGCGCCCTGGTCGCCGACGACGGCTGGGTCTCCATCGAGGTGCAGCACCTGCTGACCCTGATCGAGGACAACCAGTACGACACGATCTACCACGAGCACTTCCAGTACTACACGGTCGCCGCCGCGATCCGGGCCCTCGCGAGCGGCGGACTCGCGCTCGTGGACGTCGAGTTGCTGCCCACGCACGGCGGCTCCATCCGGCTGTGGGCCCGGCCGACGGAGGTGGCCGGCGAGCCGACCCAGCGGGTGACCGACGTGCTGGCCCGGGAGAAGGCCGCCGGGCTGCAGGAGCTGTCCGGATACACCGAGTTCTCCGCCCGGGTGGCCAAGGTCCGCCGGGACCTCCTCAAGTTCCTCATCGAGGCGGCCGAGCAAGGCGAGACGGTGGTCGGCTACGGCGCCCCCGGCAAGGGCAACACCCTGCTCAACCATTGCGGGATCCGGCCCGACCTGCTCGCGTACACGGTCGACCGCAACCCCTACAAACACGGCAGGTTCACCCCGGGCACCCGGATCCCGATCCTGCCGCCCGAGCAGATAGCCGCCGACAAACCGGACTACGTCCTGGTCCTCCCGTGGAACCTGCGGGCCGAGCTGGTCGAGCAGCTGTCCTTCGTGCACGACTGGGGCGGCCGCCTGGTCTTCCCCATCCCGGAACTGAGCATTGTCGAGGTCACGTCGTGAAGGTCGTACTGTTCTGCGGCGGTTACGGGATGCGGATGCGCAGCGGATCCTCCGACGACGTGCCCAAGCCGATGGCGATGGTCGGTCCGCGGCCGCTGATCTGGCATGTCATGCGCTACTACGCGCACTTCGGGCACACGGAGTTCATCCTGTGCCTCGGCTACGGGGCGCACCACATCAAGAACTTCTTCCTCAACTACGAGGAGACGACGTCCAACGACTTCGTGCTGCGGGGCGGGCGGACCGAGCTGCTGTCCACCGACATCTCCGACTGGACGATCACGTTCGCACAGACCGGTGTCGAGTCGCCGATCGGGGAGCGGCTGCGGCGGGTGCGGCACCATCTGGACGGCGACGAGATGTTCCTCGCCAACTACGCCGACGTGCTCACCGACGCCCCGCTGCCACAGATGATCGACTCCTTCGCCAGGCGCGACGCCGGTGCGTCGATGATGGTGGTGCCGCCGCAGTCCTCGTTCCACTGCGTGGACCTGGGCGAGGACGGCCTGGTGGGGGGCATCACCGCGGTGAGCGAACTGCCGCTGTGGGAGAACGGCGGCTACTTCGTGCTCCGCCAGGAGGTCTTCGACCACATCCCGGAGAACGGGGACCTGGTCGCCGACGGATGCGCCCAACTCGCCAAGCGCGGCCGGTTGGTGGCGCACCAGCACCGCGGCTTCTGGAAGCCGACCGACACCGTGAAGGAGCGGGCCGCGCTCGACGCCGCCTACGCCCGGGGCGACCGCCCGTGGGCCGTGTGGGAACGGGACGGCGCGGGGGCGAGCGCGACCGGCGGCAGGGACTGCGCCGGAGCGAGCGCGTGATCCGGCTCGGGGCCGGGCGCCTGGACCGGATCGTCGCGGTGGGCGCGCACTGCGACGACATCGCCATCGGCGCCGGCGGCACGCTGCTGACGCTGTGCCTCACGCGGCCGGGTCTCCGCGTCGACGCGCTGGTGCTCTCCGGGGGCGGCAGCGAACGCGAGCAGGAGGAGCGGGCCGCGCTCGCCGCCTTCTGCCCGGACGCCGACCTGCGGCTGACCGTGCTCAAGCTGCCGGACGGGCGGATGCCCGTGCACTGGGACGAGGCCAAGGCCGCGGTCGAGGAACTGCGCGGGCAGACCGAGCCCGATCTGATCCTGGCCCCGCGTACCGATGACGCGCACCAGGATCACCGCGGCCTGGCGAAGCTGATGACGACCGCGTTCCGCGACCACCTCGTGCTCGGCTACGAGATCGTCAAATGGGACGGCGATCTCGGCCGTCCGTCGGCGTACCAGCCGCTGTCGCCGGAGATCGCCGAGCGGAAGGTGCGGCTGCTGCAGGAGCACTATCCCTCGCAGCGGCACCGCCCCTGGTACGACCGGGAGGCCTTCCTCGGGCTGGCCCGGATCCGCGGCATCGAATGCCACGCGCGCTACGCCGAGGCGTTCGCCGTCACCAAACTCACTCTCGACCTGGGGGAATGAACCTTGCGCGTACTACTCACCGGACACCAGGGCTACCTGGGCACCGTGATGGCCCCGGTACTCGCGGCCGCCGGCCACGAGGTCGTCGGACTCGACGCCGGCCTGTTCGCCGACTGCGTGCTGGGCCCGACGCCCGCGGACCCTCCGGGGCATCGGGTGGACCTGCGCGACGTCACGGCCGACCACGTGGCCGGGGTGGACGCCGTGATCCACCTGGCCGCGCTGTCCAACGACCCGCTGGGATCGCTGGCGCCGGAGCTGACGTACGACATCAACCACCACGCGTCCGTGCGGCTGGCCCGGCTGGCCCGCGACGCCGGAGTGCGGCGCTTCCTGTACGCGTCGACCTGCTCGGTCTACGGCGCCGCCGGCGGTGACGACCTGGTGGCCGAGGACGCCCCACTGCGGCCGGTGACGCCGTACGCGGAGTCCAAGGTGCGCGTGGAGGACGACCTGCACGCGCTGGCCGACGGCGACTTCAGCCCGGTGTACATGCGCAACGCCACCGCCTTCGGCCACTCCCCCCGGCTGCGCGCCGACATCGTGCTGAACAACCTGGTGGGGCACGCGCTCCTGTCCGGCGAGGTGCTGGTGCTCTCCGACGGCACCCCCTGGCGCCCGCTGGTGCACGCCGCCGACATCGCACGGGCCTTCGCGGCCGCGCTGACCGCGCCGCCGGAAGCGGTGCACGACCGGGCGTTCAACATCGGCAGCGAGATCAACAACGTCACGGTCGCCGAGATCGCCGAGCAGGTCGCCGAGGCGGTGACCGGCGCGAAGGTGGTGATCACCGGGGAGAACGGTGCCGATCCGCGGTCGTACCGCGTGGACTTCTCGCGGTTCCGCACGGCCATACCCGGCTTCGACTGCGAATGGACGGTGAAGCAGGGCGCGCTCGAACTCGCCGACGCCTACCGGAAACACGGGCTGACCCGGGAGGACTTCGAGCGACGCTTCACCCGGCTGGCCGTGCTGCGCGCGGCGTCCGACGCCGGTGCCGTCGACGACACCCTGCGGTGGCGCCGGTGACCACGCGTGTAAGAGAAGGCGCCGGCGAAGAGATGCACGCACTGGTGGAGCGGCTGTACCCGCTGTGCCGGAGCATCACCGGCGACGGTGTGCGCGCCACCCTGGACATCGTCGGCGAGTACATCCCGCTGCAGGTGCACGAGGTGCCCACCGGGACGCAGGTGCTCGACTGGACGGTGCCGCAGGAGTGGAACATCCGGGACGCGTACATCGCCGACCCCGCCGGCAAGCGGGTCGTCGACTTCGCCGCGTCCAGCCTGCACGTGCTCGGCTACAGCGTGCCGGTGTCGGCGACCATGCCGCTGGCCGAGCTGCGCGGACACCTGCACACCCTGCCGGACCACCCGACCTGGGTGCCGTACCGCACCAGCTACTACAAGCCGGAATGGGGGTTCTGCCTGGCCCAGGAGACCCTGGACGCGCTGCCGGACGGCGAGTACGAGGTGCGCATCGACTCCACACTCGCGGACGGCCACCTCACCTACGCCGAGCACGTGGTCCCCGGGCAGGTCCCCGACGAGGTGATCGTCTCCTGCCACGTCTGCCACCCGTCGCTGGCCAACGACAACCTGGCCGGCATCGCGGTGGCGACGTTCCTGGCCCGGGCGCTGGCCGAGCAGACGCCCTACTACACCTACCGGTTCATCTTCGCGCCCGGCACCATCGGGGCGATCACCTGGCTGGCCCGCAACGCGGAGCGGGTGGAGCAGGTCAAGCACGGACTGGTGCTGGCCTGCGCCGGCGACTCGGGCTCGCTGACGTACAAGCGGAGCAGGCGCGGCGACGCGGAGATCGACCGGGTGATGCGGCACGTGCTCACTGCCTCCGAACGCCCGCACCGCGTCGCCGAGTTCACTCCGTACGGCTATGACGAGCGGCAGTTCTGCTCGCCCGGGTTCGATCTCGGCGTGGGCTCGCTCAGCCGGACCCCGTACGCCGGCTACCCCGAGTACCACACCTCGGCGGACAACCTCGACTTCGTCTCCCCGGAGGCGATGGCGGACACGCTCGCCGTCTGCCGCGAGGCATTCGCCGTCCTCGACCGCAATCGGCGGTACCTCAACCTCAGCCCCTACGGCGAACCGCAGTTGGGCCGGCGCGGGTTGTACGACGCGCTCGGCGGCCGCAGCGACACCAAGCAGGCCCAGATGGCCATGCTCTGGGTGCTCAGCCTCTCCGACGGCGAGCACAGTCTGCTGGACGTCGCCGAGCGGTCCGGGCTGCCGTTCAGCGCCGTCGCCACCGCGGCCGACGCCCTGCACGGCGCCGGTCTGATCAAGGCATGACGCGAATGACCACCGAGGAGGAGAAGGCGACGGCACCGGCGGGATCCGCCCGGCGGGCCTTCGCCGGCCGGCTGTCCTGGGGGCTGGCCGACCAGGCGGCCTCCAGCATCAGCAACTTCGCGGTGGGGATCTACGTGGCCCGCTCGCTGGGGGTGACCGCGTTCGGCGTGTTCAGCCTCGCCTGGGTGACCTACGGCGTGGTCCTCAACGTCTCCCGCGGCCTTGCCACCGACCCGCTCGTGGTGCGCTTCAGCGGTGTGTCGGACGCGTCCTGGCGCGGGGCGGTGGCCCGGTCGACGGGTACCGCGCTCGGCGTCGGTGCCGCCCTCGGCGCGGCGTGCCTGGTGGTCGGGCTGGGTCTCGGCGGCCTCGTGGGGACCGCGTTCGCCTGCCTCGGCATCGTGCTGCCGGGTCTGCTGCTGCAGGACGCCTGGCGGTACGCGTCTTTCGCCGCCGGCAACGGGAGGAAGGCGTTCGTCAACGACCTCGTGTGGGGCGTCGCGCTCGTCCCGGCGATGGTGGTGGCGGCCCGCGTGGGCAGCGTGGCCGCCTTCGTGCTCGCCTGGGGCGCGTCCGCCACGGTGGCCGCGGGGTACGGCTGCATCCAGTCCGGCATCCGGCCCCGGATGACCCGGGCACGCGCGTGGCTTCGCGAGCAACGCGACCTCGGCTACCGGTACCTGGTCGAGAACGTCAGCCTCAGCGGCGCGAGCCAGCTGCGGGCGTACGGGCTCGGCGCGATCGTCGGGGTCGGCGCGGTGGGTGCGGTCCGGGGCGCCGAGCTCCTGCTCGGCCCGTTCCTCGCGCTGCTGATGGGGCTGTCGCTGGTCACCGTCGCGGAGGCGGCCCGGGTGCTGCGGCGGGCCCCGCACCGCCTCGGCAGGTTCTGCCTCCTGCTGGGAGGGGGGCAGGCCGTCGCCGCGCTGCTCTGGGGCGCGGCGCTGCTCCTGATGCCGGACCGGCTCGGCGAGCTCGTGCTCGGCGACGTCTGGCACTCCGCCGCGCGGCTCATCGTGCCGGTCACCCTCGGCGTCGCGGGCGCCGGCCTCGGCACCGGCGCGGCGGCCGGGCTGCGCGCGCTCGCCGCGGCCCGCCGCAGCCTGCGCTGCCAGCTGTTCGCCTCCGCCTGCTACGTGGCGGGCGGGCTCGGCGGGGCGGCCCTGGCCGGCACGGTCGGCTCGGCCTGGGGCGTCGCCACCGCGACCCTCGCCGCCTCCGCCGTGTGGTGGCTCCAGCTGCGCTCCGCCCTACGCGAGCACCACCAGGACTCCATCCCCGAAGTGAGGACGCCATGACCGCCCGACCCAGGCTGAGCATCGGCCTGCCCGTGTACAACGGCGAGGAGTACCTCGCCGAATCGCTCGACGCCCTCCTCGGCCAGACCTACGAGGACTTCGAGCTGGTCATCTCCGACAACGCCTCGACCGACGGGACCGAGGACATCTGCCGCAAGTACGCCGCGCAGGACTCGCGCATCCGCTACCTCCGGCTGCTCCGGAACATCGGCGCCGCGCCGAACCACAACTACGTGTTCACCGAGTGCCGCGGCGAGTTGTTCAAGTGGGCCTCGCACGACGACCTTTACGCCCGGGACCTGCTGCGCCGCTGTGTGGAGGCGCTGGACGAGCGGCCGGACGTGGTCCTCGCGCACTCCGACCAGGCGGTCATCGACGGCGAAGGACAGGTGAAGGTCACGTACGAGTACGGGCTCGCCACCGCCTCGCCGAGCGCGCCGGAGCGCTTCCGCAGCTTCCTGTTCGAGCCCGGTGGCGACGACTTCTACGGGGTGATGCGTGCCGACATGCTGCACCGGGTGAGGCCGCACGACAGCTACCACCACGCGGACCGCACGTTCGTCGCCGAGATCGTCCTCCAGGGGCCCTTCCATCAGGTGCCGGAGCTGCTGTACTTCCGCCGCGACCACCCCACCCGCGCCGAGCGGGCCAACCCTTCCAAGCGCTCCCGGTGCGTCAACCTGGACCCGCGCCGGGCAGGCCCGCTGCACCCGACACCCCGGCTGCTCGCCGAGTACGTCCGGGGCTTCGCCTCGGCGATCCGGCGGGCGCCGTTGTCCCCGGCCGACCGGCGCGCGTGCTACCGCCACCTGGGCGCGTGGATGACGAGCCGGGTCCGGCCGGGCGCCGGCGAGCGGGTCGAGGACCGCACCCCGGTCGACCCGGCCCGGCTCAGCGTCTCCGTCGACGCCCTCGTCGCCGGCCGTGAGGGTCGTACAGGGGGGCAGGCATGACGTCCGCGGACGAAACCCCGGTGCGTGTCGGGGTGTTCGGCCTGCTCGGCTCCGGCAATCTCGGCAACGACGGGTCGCTGGAGGCCGTGCTCGGGTACCTCCGCGCCGAGCACCCGGAGGCGGTCGTGGACGCGCTGTGCGGCGGACCCGAGGTCGTCGCGACCCGGTACCGGATCCCCGCGACGCGGCTGCACTGGTACCGCGGGGAGTACCGGACCGCGTCCCGTGCGGGCGCGATCGCGGGCAAGGGGCTGGGCAAACTCGTCGACGCCGTCCGCACCGCCGCCTGGGTGCGCCGGCACGACGTGGTGATCGTGCCGGGCATGGGCGTCCTGGAGGCCACGCTACCGCTGCGGCCCTGGGGCTTCCCGTACGCGCTCTTCCTGCTCTGCGCGTCCGGCCGGCTGCTGCGCACCCGGGTCGTGCTGGTCGGCGTCGGCGCCGCCCCGATCGCCAACCGGCCGACCCGGGCCCTGGTGCGCTGGTCGGCGCGGCTGGCCGCCTACAGGTCGTACCGGGACGTCCAATCCCGCGACGCGATGCGGGAGATGGGCGTGGACACCGCCCGCGACGAGGTCTACCCGGACCTCGCCTTCGCCCTGCCGACGCCGCGGGCGAGTACACCCTCGGGTCCACCAGGCCCGGTCTGCGTCGGCGTCATGGACTTCCACGGCGGCAACGACGACCGCGCCCGCGCCGACGAGATCCACCGGCGCTACCTCGACGGGACGACCCGCTTCGTCCGCGCGCTGGTCGAGGACGGCAGGCCGGTCCGGTTGCTCACCGGCGACGAGTGCGACGCGCCGGTGGCCGCCGCGATCCTCGACGCGGTGGACTCACCGCTGGTCACCGCTGCCGAGGCGTGCTCGCTGGCCGACCTGATGAAGGAGACGGCGGCCGCCGACACCGTGGTGGCGACCCGCTACCACAACCTGATCTGCGCGCTGAAGGTCGGCACGCCGACGCTCGCGCTCAGCTATGCGGCGAAGAGCGACGCGCTCATGGATCGGATGGGTCTCGCCTCGTACTGCCATCCGGCGCGCGAGGTCGACGCCGACCGACTGCTCGCACAGTTCCGGGAGTTGGAGAAGAACTCGGCGGAACTACGCCGGACCCTCACGGAGCGAAACGAGCTCGCCGCCCGCCGACTGAAGGACCACTTCACCGCCTTGACCACGACCCTGTTCCCGACGAAGACCGCCACCCGCACCGTGAAGGAATCCGCATGAAGGCGACCGAAGTCCCGGAGATCGCGGGCGCGTACCTCTTCGAACCGACCCCGTACACCGACGAACGCGGCTTCTTCTGCCGCACCTTCGACGCCGACATGGTCCGCTCCGTGGGCCTCGACCCGGACGCCTTCATCCAGGACAGCGTGTCCCGCTCGGTCCGGGGCGTGCTGCGCGGCCTGCACCTGCGCTCCGGCGCCGGCGAGGCCAAGCTGGTGCGGTGCTCGTACGGGAGGATCTTCGACGTCGTCGTGGACCTGCGGACGGACTCGCCGACCTACCGCAACGCGGCCTTCTTCGAGCTGTCCGGCGAGATGCAGACGACCCTGTACATCCCGGCGGGGTGCGCGCACGGCTTCCAGGCGCTGACCAAAACCGCCGACACCTCGTACCGCATCGACCGCCCGCACGATCCCGCCGAGGACATGACGATCGCCTTCGACGACCCGGAGCTCGCCATCCCCTGGCCGCTGCCGGTCACATCGATGTCCCAGCGGGACCGGGAGGCGCCGAGCCTCGCCAAGGTCCTTCAGCAAAGAGAGAGTTGAGGTCGGCGTGGACACCGAACACACCGAAGAGACCGAGGAGTTCGTCCTGCCCCGGTCGCGGGCGGCGAACGAACGGCTGCACGTCCTGGTCCCCGGGGGCGCCCACACCTACGCCAAGGGCGACGACCAGTACCCCGAGAACCTGGCCCCGGTCATCAGCCACGGCCGCGGTGCCCACGTCTGGGACATCGACGGCAACCGCTACATCGAGTACGGCTCCGGCCTGCGGTCGGTCAGTCTCGGTCACGCCCACCCCCGCGTGGTCGAGGCGGTGCGGCGGGAACTCGACCGGGGCAGCAACTTCGTCCGGCCGTCCGTCGTGGAGGTCGAGGCCGCGGAACGCTTCCTGGCCACGGTGCCCACCGCCGAGATGGTGAAGTTCGCGAAGAACGGCTCCGACGCCACCACCGCCGCGGTGCGCCTCGCCCGCGCCGCCACCGGGCGCCCGCGGGTGGCCCTCTGCGCCGACCATCCGTTCTTCTCCGTCGACGACTGGTTCATCGGCACCACACCGATGTCCGCCGGTGTTCCGACGGCGACCACCGAGCTCACCGTGGCGTTCCCGTACGGGGACCTGGCCGCCACGGAGGAGCTGCTCACCCGGTACAAGGACGAGATCGCCTGCCTGATCCTCGAACCCGCCGGCCACACCGAGCCTCCGCCGGGCTACCTCGCCGGTCTGCGCGAGCTGGCCGACCGGCACGGCTGTGTACTGATCTTCGATGAGATGATCACCGGTTTTCGCTGGTCGGAGGCGGGTGCCCAGGGCCTGTACGGCGTCGTCCCCGACCTCTCCACGTTCGGCAAGGCGCTGGGCAACGGGTTCGCCGTCTCCGCGCTGGCCGGGCGCCGCGAGCTGATGGAGCGGGGCGGGCTGCGCCACTCCGGCGAGCGGGTGTTCCTGCTCTCCACCACGCACGGGGCGGAAACGCACTCGCTGGCCGCCGCGATGGCCGTGCAGACCACCTACGTCGAGGAGGGCGTCACCGCGCGACTGCACGCCCTCGGCGAGCGGTTGGCCGCCGGTGTCCGCGACGCCGCGGCGAGCATGGGCGTCGGCGACCACGTCGTCGTCCGGGGCCGGGCCAGCAACCTGGTCTTCGCCACCCTCGACGAGAACCGGCAGCCGTCGCAGCAGTACCGCACCCTGTTCCTGCGCCGGCTCCTCGCGGGCGGGGTGCTGGCCCCGTCGTTCGTGGTGAGCAGCGCGCTCGGCGACGCCGACATCGACCGCACCGTCGATGTGGTGGCCCAGGCATGTGCGGTGTACCGGAAGGCGCTTGACGCCACCGACCCCACCCCCTGGCTGGCCGGGCGACCGGTGAAACCCGTATTCCGCCGCTTGGCGTGATGCGAGGTGGCGTGACGTGGCGTGACGTCAGCGATGCTCCCGCCGACCGGCGTCGGCCATCCGGTCGACCAGCCGGTCGGCCATCCCGTCGACCAGCCACGCGGTCGCCGGTACCACCGCCAGCGCGGTGCACCCTCCGCCGAGGACATCGGTCGGGTAGTGCGCACCCAGGGCGACCTGTGCCCAGCCCATGGCGGCACCGGCAACCAGCGCCGCGGCGAGCACGAGTGACGTGCCGGCCCGCCTGCCGAGGCCGAGCCGGCCGGTCGCGAGCAGCGCCATCACGAGGGCGAGCGCGGTGAGGAAGGCGGTGTGCCCGCTCGGGTAGGACAGGTTGTCGCCGCCGTGGATGGTGCGTCCCACCAGGGACTTGATCAGCGTCGCCGTCCCCACGGCCATGCCGAGCCCGACGACGACGAACACCGCTGCGCGAGGACGCCGAAGCAGCAGGCAGCCCGTCACGATGGCCACGACCAGAATCGCCGCTCCGGCGGGCTCCCCCAAGAAGTCGGCGGCCAGAGCGACTTGACGCCACGGCGGCCGCACGCTGTCCGCCGTCGGCTGGATGATCCACCTGTCCACCCTGCCGGGCTGGCTGTGACCGGCGTACAGGACCCCGATCACGACGACCACCAACGTGGCGAGCGCCGCGATCAGCCCGAGCCACGCGCGCAGCGATGGGGGCAGCACCGTGGGGGCCGACCGGCCGGTCACACGCCCACCGCGTCCGGTAGACCTGCGGTAGTGACCTTCTTTACCTTCTTGCCTGCCGTGCGCAGCGTCGGGCGTTGCGGGATTACGTCGCCGCCCCCTTGTTGCCGCCCGTCGGCGTCGTGTCGAGCGCATCGGGATCAGCCTCTGGTTGTCACCCTAACCAACACTCCGGATGCACTCTACGGCCAGGACTGGCGCCTCCGCCGCACGCTTGAGGAGGCCGGGCCGGCCGAGAGCCTCAAGGCCCCTTACAGAGTCCATCCCTGACGGAACGTCAGTCTCATTTGTTTTGCCCTCCATCCCCTTTCGCTGCCATGTGAAGTGTGAAATTGTACGGTCACACTTTCGCGAGCATGACAGCTCCGGGAGTGCGCAACTCCCCGTGCCATCACGGTCCGCACCCCCCACCACCGTGCCCCTCGCACGGCTGCCGACCGGCCTGGAGGCCATCGCTATGCGCAGACCCCCCACCTTCAAGAAACTCGCCCAACTGCTGATACCCACCGTGGCCGCCGCCGGCCTGGGGCTCACCCTGCTCGCCCCCAACGGCGGAGCGGCACCGGCCGGCGCCGGAGCAGCCAAGACCGCACCGAGGTCGGCCGCTGCCCCGCAGCCCGCCTCCGCCACCGTGCTCGCCGCCGATCTCGCACCCGGACACGCCGCCACCCCCGCGCGATCGGCCACGAACACCGCGAACTCCGCGCATCGTCCTCCGCTCCCCGCGACCCAGAACGCCGCAGAGCGCAAGAAGGCCCGCTCAGCGGCGAAGGCCGCGGCGGACTGTAACGTCAGCGACTTCACCTCGAAGACCGGTGCCGCCCTCGTCGAGCAGATCAAGAAGTCGGAAACCGCCTGTATCAACACGCTGTTCAGCGTGGCCGGCGAGGACTCCAGGGCCCTCTTCCGCGAGGAACAGATGGTCACGGTGGCGAACGCACTCAAGGACGTCGCGACCAACTACCCAGGGGACAACAGCACTTCCGCAGCCCAGGTGGTGCTGTACCTGCGCGCCGGCTACTACATCCAGTACAACCAGCCGGAGAACGTCGGCGAATACGGCCCGACGCTGAAGAGCGCCATTCAGGGCGCCCTGGACGGCTTCTTCGGCTCATCCCACGCCTTCGACGTCACCGAGGCCAACGGAGAAACCCTGGCCGAGACGGTCACCCTGATCGACAGCTCCGGAGAGAACGCCCGCTACCTCGACGTGGTCAAGCGTCTGCAGAAGGACTACAACTCGTCGTACGACCAGTTCTACTGGATGGTCGCGGCGGTCAACAACACCTACACCGTGCTGTTCCGCGGCCACCAGGTGCCGGAATTCGTGGAAGCCGTGAAGGCCGACCCGAGTGTCCTGACCGGACTGCGTGACTTCGCCGTCGCCCACGACGATCTGCTCGGCACCGACAAGTCCTACCTGGCCAGCAACGCCGGACGCGAACTCGGCCGCTTTCTGCAGCACGCCGACATCAAGGACACCGTCAAGCCGTTGGTCAAGGAGCTGCTCGGCCGGAGCGAGATCACCGGGCGCACCGCCCCGCTCTGGGTCGGCCTCGCCGAGATGACGGACCAGTTCGACAAGGCGAACTGCGCCGAGTACGACACCTGTGACCTGCAGAACCGCGTGCGCGACGCCGTGCTGAAGGTCAAGCACGAATGCGGTCCGAGCGCGAAGATCCTCGCACAGGAGATGTCCGCGTCCGAACTCTCGGCCACCTGCGACAGCATCCTCAAGCAGGACCCGGTCTTCCACGGCATCGTCAAGGACAACGGTCCGGTCAAGGACGACAAGAACACCAACATCGAGATCGTCGCCTTCAACTCCAGCACCGACTACAAGACCTACGCCGGTGTCGTCTTCGGCATCGACACCAACAACGGCGGCATGTACCTGGAGGGCGACCCGGCCGCTGAGGGCAACCAGCCGCGCTTCATCGCCTACGAGCAGCCGGCCCAGGACGGCGCCTTCCAGATCTGGAACCTCAACCACGAGTACACCCACTACCTCGACGGCCGCTTCGACATGTTCGGCGACTTCGCCGCCGGGCAGACCACGCCGACCGTGATGTGGGTCGAGGGTTTCGCCGAGTACGTCTCCTACTCGTACCGCGGCGTCACCTATGACAGGGCGATCGAGGAGGCGGGCAAGAACACCTACAAGCTCAGCCAGCTCTTCGAGACCACCTACGACAACGCCGACACCACCCGTATCTACCAGTGGGGCTATCTGGGCGTGCGTTACATGCTCCAGTCGCACCCCGAGGACGTGGCCACCCTGCTCGGCCACTACCGCGCAGGCGAGTACGACGCCGCCCACGCCCTGCTCCGCGACACCATCGGCACCAAGTACGACGCCGACTTCGCCGACTGGTTGAGCAAGTGCGCCGGCGGCGACTGCGGCCGACTGCCGGCCCGGAGCGGCCGGTGACCGGGGCCTCGGCCACCGGCAAGAACTGAGCCGGAAGAGCCTGGTGTCCCGCGCATCGTTCGTGCGCGGGACACCAGGCTTCTCGAACGGGCCGGGGGGGCAGGGCATCAACTCCCGAACCCTGCCGTTCGAGCGGCTGGCCCGCGAAGCGTCGCCGCGCTCCGCCCGGGTACCAAGGAGCCGGCCACCGGGCCCGTCGCGGGCCTGGCCGCCACCGGCCCGCCCGCCGATCTGGTGGCGCGACTTGCGGTCGATTCGAGCTACGGGAACCGCCAAGCGTCCGTTTGGCGAGCCTGGCTCAGCACTCGCGTGGCGTGGCGAGAGGCTTGCCAGTTCCAGCGGGCACCAAAAGGCAAAGGCAGGGAGATCGCTCTCCCTGCCACTACCAAGATATAGCGCACCGGGGGGCTTGCGGCAAGGCCCGGGTCACAGCGCAGAATCATCGGCCGAGGCCACTACCTGCGGAAATGAGGGCACGACGTGCGTGTGTTGTTGTCGATGTATGGGGGACGCGATCACGTCGAACCAGTGGTGGGAATGGCAGTGCGGGAGATGAGGACGTGCCCCTCCGGAGGTTCGACTGGGCTGGAGGCGCCGGTGATGCGATCGGCCACCACAGTGCAGGGGAGCACGACCGCCTCGGAGGGGTCGCGATGATCAAGCAGTATGTGTGGGATCTTCAAGAGGCTGACGAGATGCGGGTCACGGTCGTTGGCGGCAAGGGCGCGCACCTGGGCGAGCTGTCGCGGATCGAAGGCATCCGCGTGCCGAGGGGCTTTTGCGTGACGACGGACGCCTTCCGGCGGATCATGGCGGAGGCGCCGTCGATCGACGATCGGCTCGATCAGCTGTCGCGCTTGAACCCGGACGACCGGGAGGCGATCGGCACGCTCAGCGCGCAGATTCGCCGGACCATCGAAGCGATTGCCATCCCGGACGATCTCGCGGCGGCGATCACCCACGCGCTCGCCCGGCTCGGCGAGCAGGCCGCCTACGCCGTCCGGTCCAGCGCGACGGCAGAGGACCTGCCGACGGCCTCCTTCGCCGGCCAGCAGGACACGTACCTGAACGTCGTGGGGCCGACGGCGATCCTCCAGCACATCAGCCGGTGCTGGGCCTCGCTGTTCACCGAGCGAGCGGTGACCTACCGTCAGCGCAACGGCATCGACCACCGTACGGTCCACATGGCCGTGGTCGTGCAGCAGATGGTCTTCCCGCATGCGGCCGGCATCCTGTTCACGGCCGACCCCGTCACGGGCAACCGGGAGGTCGCCACCGTGGACGCCGGCTTCGGCCTCGGCGAGGCCCTGGTCTCCGGCCTGGTGAACCCGGACGTCTTCAAGGTGCGGGACGGCGAAGTCGTATCCAAGACGATCGCCGCCAAACAGCGTGCCGTGCACGCCCTGCCGGCCGGCGGTACGCAGGAAGTGGCGATCGACTCGCAGCGGCAGGAGCAGCCGGCGCTGACGGATGCGCAGGTCGTGCGGCTCGTGCGGCTCGGGCGGCGGATCGAAGCGCACTTCGGCCGGCCGCAGGACATCGAATGGGGCCTGGCCGATGACGGCTTCCAGATCGTTCAGAGCCGGCCGATCACCACACTGTTCCCCATCCCCGAGACCGGCGACGGCGACCAGGAGAATCACGTCTACGTCTCCGTCGGTCATGGGCAGATGATGACCGACCCCATGAGGCCCCTGGGGCTCTCCATGTGGCAGCTGACGGCCATGGTGCCGATGCACGAGGCCGGCGGGAGGCTGTTCGTCGACGTCACCCGGCGTCTGGCCTCGCCCGCGAGCCGCGCCGGCCTCCTGGACGTCCTGGGGAGGGGCGATCCGCTGATCAGAGACGCTCTGGAGACCGTCCTCGACCGGGACGACTTCGTCCCGTCGCTCCCGGACACGGGTCCCGGCGGGCCGCCGGCCGGCGCTGCGCCCGCCCCGATCGAGACCGATCCGGCCATCGTCACCGAGCTGATCGAGCGCAGCCAGGCGTCCATCGCCGCCCTGGAGCGCGACATCCGGACGAAGACCGGACCGGCGCTGTTCGACTTCCTGCTGGAGGCCTTCGAGGAGCACAAGCGGGTCCTCGGTGATCCGCTGAGCATGCAGGCGATCATGGCGGGGATGGAGGCCACGTGGTGGCTCAACGACAAGCTGCAGGAGTGGCTGGGCGAGAAGAACGCGGCTGACACCCTCACGCTGTCCGCCCCCGACAACGTCACGTCGGAGATGGGACTGGCGCTGCTCGACGTCGCGGACGTGATCCGCCCGCAGCCGGAAGTGGTGGCGTTCCTGCAGGACGTCGAGGACGAGGGCTTCCTGGACGAGCTGGCGAAGCTCGCGGGCGGGCCCGAGGCGCGCGACGCCATCGAGGCCTACCTCGACCGGTACGGCATGCGCTGCGTCGGCGAGATCGACATCACGAGGCCGCGTTGGCGCGAGCGCCCCACCACGCTCGTGCCCGTGATCCTCGACAACGTCAGGAACTTCGAGCCGGGCGCCGCCGAGCGACGCTTCGAGCAAGGGCGGCAGAAGGCGCAGAAGAAGGAACAGGACGTGCTGTCACGCTTGCGGGCCCTGCCGGACGGGGACCGGAAAGCCGACGAGGCCAAGCGGATGATCGACCGGGTCCGAACCTTCATCGGGTACCGGGAGTACCCGAAGTACGGCATCATCAGCCGCTACTTCGTCTACAAGCAGGCCCTGCTGGCGGAGGCCGAGCGCCTCGTGCGGGCCAAGGTGCTTCCTGAGAAGGAGGACGTCTTCTACCTCACGTTCCAGGAGTTCCACGACGTCGTGCGCTCGCACCAGGTGGATGACCAGCTCATCCAGCAGCGCAAGGACGCGTTCCGGTCGTACCACGCGCTCACACCGCCCCGGGTGCTCACCTCGGATGGTGAGGCCGTCACGGGGGCGTACCGGCGCGACGACGTGCCGGCCGGCGCCCTGGTCGGCCTACCGGTTTCCGCCGGGACCATCGAGGGAAGGGCCCGCGTCATCCTTGACATGGCGGAGGCCGATCTCGAAGCGGGCGACATCCTGGTCACGACCTTCACGGACCCCAGTTGGTCGCCGCTGTTCGTCGGAATCGCAGGCCTGGTGACCGAGGTGGGCGGCCTGATGACCCATGGCGCAGTGATCGCCCGCGAGTACGGCTTGCCGGCCGTAGTGGGCGTGGAGCAGGCCACCCGGCTCATCCGGGACGGGCAGCGGATCCGGGTGCACGGAACCGACGGCTACATCGAGATCCTGCCCTGACCGCCCACGTCGAGAAGCCCCGTCCGTAGCTTCCGACTCCCCCGGGAGTCCCCATGAATGTCGAGCGTTGCATCGGGCGACGCGAAGCCATTCGGCTGGGAGGGGTGGCTGCACTCGGGGCAGGGGGCGCACTCACAGGCGGCTGCAGTGATGCCGTACCTCCCAAGCCGAAACCGGCGAAAAAGTCGGAATCCACGGGGCGGCACCATGTCTTCGGGTACGGCTCCCTGGTTCAGCGGGAATCGCGGACCTCGACCTGGCCCAAAACGTCGTCACCCGAGGGCGTTCCAGAACGCGCAGTGGTGGCGGGGCTGCGCCGTGCGGGTGGGGACGATGTGGTCCGGCGCCAGGGACAGCACCGTCTGCCGGGACCAGTGTGGCGACGACGGGCCGTTGGGGTCGCTGGTGCGGGCGAAGCGGGTCCAGTAGTCGATCATGGTGTTGGCCAGCCGGTGCTGTGCCGTGGTCAGGTCGCGGGGGCGGCCGCCCAGGTCGAACAGGTAGGGCAGTTCGCTCGCGTGCGGTGCGCCGAGCGGGAACGGCGGTGTGCCCGAGCCGAGCAGCGGGGCGTGCTCGTCGGCGAACTCGTAGCGCCAGACGGGCACATGGGTGGCGAGCAGGCCGTCGGTGCGCGCCGTCGGACAGGCGAAGTCCGCGTCGCCGATGACCGCGCCGAACACCGGGCCGCCGTCGGTGCGGTGCACCGGGTACTCGCGGACGATCTCCTTCGCCTGCCCCGGGGCGGGGAAGAAGGAAGCCACGACGTCGGGCCAGGTGCCGGGAGTGACGGGGTGGCCGGCCTGGACGATCCCCGCGGCCCAGCCGTTGCCCTCGTCGTGGTTGTTGCCGAGGAGTACGGGGACGCGGTGGAAGCGGCCGGCGGCGATCGTTGCTGCCGGGTCGCCCGGCAGCAACGGGGTGGTGTGAGCGGGCTGTTGATCGGTGCCCTGGGCCGCGAGCAGACGGGAGACGTCCATGCGTCGCAGGCACGCCAGGACGTCGCGGGCGGAGCCGCAGCCGGCTTTTCCCGCGAGGTCCGCACCCGCGGCACGCGCCGTGGACAGGGGGACGGAGGACGGGGCGAACGGCCGGTCGGGGCGGCCTGTGCACGGGCCGCTCTCGATGATCGCCCGGTCGAAGAGCCCCGCGGCGGCGGGTGAGGCGAGCTGGGCGCAGACGCTGTAGCCGCCCGCCGACTCGCCGGCCAGCGTCACGTTGTGCGCGTCGCCGCCGAAGGCGCCGATCTCGGCGCGGACCCAGCGCAGCGCCGCCTGCTGGTCGGCCAGGCCGAAGGTGCCGGAACCGGGCAGCCCGCCGTGCGCGAGGAAACCGAGGGCCCCGAGGCGGTAGTTGACGGTGACTACCACGACGTCGCCGCGGGTGGCCATGCGGTGGGTGTCGTACGAGCTGCCCGCTCCGGTGGTGAAACCGCCGCCGTGCAGCCACACGATCACCGGCCGGGGGCGTGCCGGTCCTGCGCCCTCGGGCGTGGTGACGTTCAGGTGGAGACAGTCCTCGTCGGTGCTGCCGCCGGGCACCTCGCCGGCCGGCTGCGGGCAGGCGCTCGCGGGCCTGGTCGCGTCCCGAGCCCCGGACCAGGGGGCCGCACGGCGGGGCGGCGCCCAACGCAGCCGGCCGACCGGAGGCGCCGCGTAGGGGATGCCCTCGAAGGTGCGGTAGCCGTCGTGGGCGGCGCCCCGCACGGGGCCGTCGTGGGTGCGTACGGTCGTGGCGGTGGCCGGCCGGGCGGGCTCTGTCGGTGGGCCTGCGGAACAGGCCGTGGCGAGCACGGCGGTCAGGGCGCAGCCCAGGGTGGTCAGGACGCGGTGCATGCTCATCGTCTCCCCCTGTCTCCTCTGTCTCCTCATCCGGATCTCCTCACCCGATCAGCTGCCGCCCATACCGCCCTGTGCGGCGATCATGGTCATCGGCAGGGTGCGTACGGCCTTCTCCAGGCCGGGCGCGAGGACGGCGAGAGATGCCGTGCAGGCGTCGATACGGGCCCGGAAGGTCTTGTGGTCCTGCCGTGACACGGCCAAGCGGACGCCGCCCGCCGCGGCCAGCGCCAGCAGCGCGGCGTCGGCGGCGGGGATCTCCCGCACGGGGCCGTCCCCGTGCAGCGCCGCGGACACGCGGGCGCGGAGTGCGGCGGACACGGCGCGGTCGGTCACGGTCAGCCGCCGTGTGCCGAAGCGGGTGCGGGGCGGCTTCACGGTGAGGAGTCCCGCCTCGGCGAGCCGGTCCTCCACCTCCGTCAGGGTCCGCTTGCGGTGGCGGCGCACGAGGTGCTGCCAGCCGTGCCCGGCGGCGGCGTCGCGCAGCACGCCGTCCAGGACGGGGTCGCCGGTCGGTTCCGTGCCGGAGACGGTGACCGTGCCGCCGTCCTCCCCCAGCGAACCGCGCGACGCGAGGTCGATCAGGGCGGCGGCACGGACCAGCAGCTCCGTCCGGGAACGGTCGTAAGGGCCTTCGGCCGCATCGTCGTGGGCGAGCAGATACATGAGGCAGGTCAGGTCGTCGATCACACCTCGACGCTATGGCCGGGCACCCCGGCCACGGATCGGCCACGGGAACGGACCGGGACTGGGAACACAGGAGGACCGTCTCCGCATCTCCTCCTCAAGGAGGAGACGGGGCCGTCAGGGGCGGCGCGGCCGCACGAGGCCGTGGTCGTAGGCGGCGACGACGGCCTGGACGCGGTGGCGCAGGCCCAGTTTGCGCAGCACCGCCGTGACATGGTTCTTGACGGTGGCCTCCGAAAGGCGCAGCCGCTCGGCGATCTCCGCGTTCGACAGCGCCTGCCCGATCAGGGTGAGCACCTCCCGCTCGCGGCCGGAGAGGTCCTGTAGCGAGGGCGGCGGCGCCGGGTCGGGCGTGGTGCGCAGGAACCGGTCGAGGACGCGGCTCAGCACGGTCGGCGCGAGCAGCGCGTCGCCGCGGGCGGTGAGGCGGATCGCGTCGACGAGTTCGGAGGGGCGGATGTCCTTCAGCAGAAAGCCGCTCGCCCCGGCCCGCAGGGCGGCGACGACGTGCGCGTCCACGTCCCAGGTGGTCAGCACGAGCACCCGGGCCGGACTGCCGCACTCCGCGATCTGCCGGGTCGCCTCGATGCCGTCCACGACGGGCATGCGTACGTCCATCAGCACCACGTCGGGCGACAGTTCCCGTGTCAGCCGCACCGCCTCCCGGCCGTCGGACGCCTCACCGACCACCTCCAGGTCGTCCCGGGCGTCGATGATCATGCGGAATCCGGTACGGACCAGGACCTGGTCGTCGGCCACCACCACGCGCAGCGTCATGACGCGCCCTCCACCGGCAGCTGCGCCGCCACCTCGAACCCGCCTCCGGGCAGCGGACCGGCGCGCAGGCTGCCGCCCAACAGCCGTGCGCGCTCCTTCATCCCGACAAGACCGCGCCCCGCTCGCGCCGCGGCCGAACTGCCCCGCCCCGTAAGCCCGTTGTCGACCACCGTGACCCTCACGCACCCCTCTTCGGCCGTCACGCGCACGCTCACCTCGTCGGCGCCGGTCGCGTGGCGCAACGCGTTGGTGAGGGCCTCCTGGACGATCCGGTACGCGGCCAGGTCCACCGCGGCCGGCAGCCCGTCGGTGGCGCCCTCGCGGTGCACGTGCACGGTCATCCCGGTCGCACGCACGGCGTCGGCCAGCTCGTCCAGCCGCGCGAGCGAGGGCCCCGGTTCCCGCTCCTCCCCAGCCCCGTCCTCCTGCCCATCGGGCCGGAACGCACGTAGCAGCAGGCGCAGTTCGCCGAGCGCCGAGCGGGCGCCCGTCTCGATGGCTCGCAGCGCCTGACGGGCCTGATCCGGCCGCTCGGTGAACACGTCGTCGGCCGCGCCCGCCTGAATGACCATCACCGAGAGGGTGTGCGCCACGACGTCGTGCACCTCGCGCGCGATCCGCGCGCGCTCCTCCACCACAGCCCGGCGCGCCTCCGCCCTCATCCGCGCCTGCTGCGCCCTGCGCCACTGCCCCGCGGTCCACGCCAGGACCACCGTCAGCAGATAGACCGTCAGTCCCGCGGGGCCGCCCGCCCCGAACGCCAGCGGCGCCGGCAGGCACATCGCCGCCAGCGCCCGCACCGACACCCGCCGCGGCCTGGTGGCCGACAGCACGCACAACACGACCTGCGCCGCGAGCAGTGCACCCGTCAAGGTCACCGCGGGCAGCAGCGCCCACACCGTGAGCCCCGTCGCCGCGTTCGCGGCCAGTACGGCGACCGGGGCGCGCACCTGCCACCTCAGGGCGCAGACCTGCACGAGGACCAGGACCACGGCCACGGGCAGTCGCCCACCGTGCTCCGCACCGGCGACGAGCACGGAGGTGCCGAGGACGGCGAGCACCAGACCGGCGGACCCCCGCCACAGCGCCTGAACCGCCCGGGGCGACAGCTCGCCCCGCGCTTCCCCGGCGAACGCGTCGTCGGGCTGTCTGCTGCTGCGGTCCACGCCCCGACCCTATCCGGCGTCACCGGCCGGGCCGTTCAGGAGACCACGCCTACCTGCCGGCCCACCGGGGCCGGCGGCCGGCGGCTAAACCGTGTCGTGGTGCCGGGACAACACGCCTAGAGGCTTGGGGATGTCATCCAACGGGCTTGCCACGCGGGACGTCGAGGACGATGTCGGCGGCGCGGGCGAGGACCGGGGCGCGGGTGCGGCCAGGGTGGTCGGCGGCGAGGAAGTGGCTGCCGATGGCCGTGCAGAAGGCGAGCAGGGCACGGGCCTCGACTTCTTCGGGGTCGGCGCAGAAGGTGGCGATCGCGTCTCGCGCCAACTGAATGCGCTTGTTGTCCACGCGGCGCAGGCGGTCGGCGACGGCGTGGTCGCGGCGGGCCCATTCGCGGATGGCCAGGTCGATGGGGAGCAGGCGGTCGCTGGAGAAGGTGAGCTGCCCGGCCAAGCGAACCTTGTCGCGCGCGTCGCCGCCCTCCCGCTCGACCCGGTCGATGACGTCGTCCACGCTCTCGCGCTCCCAGGTGTCCAGCATCTCGGCCAGCAGCGCGTCGCGGTCGGCGAAGTACCCGTAGAAGCCGCCCTTGGTCACGCCCAGCGCCTTGGCGAGCGCCTCGACCCGCACCGTGTCCACCCCGCCTGCGGCCAGCGCCTGCAGCCCCGCCTCGACCCACTTCTCACGCGGTGTACGCAATGCACCCATCCGTGACCCACCTCACCCTGTCCGACCTGTTGTACGGAGCCGTATAGCAGCCTAGGTTCGCGTTGTACGGCATCGTATAACCAGGGAGAGGACCCCTCATGTCATTCGGTTTCGTTGCCTTCCACTACCCCGCCCCCGAGCACCTCGAGGAGTTCGTTCGCGACTGCCACCAGGTCGCCGAGGCGGCGCGGCGCCAACCTGGCTTCCTGTCCGTCGGGGTCTGGGTCACCCCGGACGGCAGCGCCGTCGTCACCACCGGCGCGTACGAGTCCAAGGAGGCATTCTTGGCGGCGGCCGAAGTCGGTCGCGAGATGGGCGCGACACCCGACGGCCTGAGCGAACTGGAGGTCAGGCCCCGCGAGGTCCACTTCCTCGTGTCGCGCTAGAAAGCCCGACCGGGATCAGACCACCCGCTCCGACAAGACCGCCGCCGGCCACCTCGCCGGCTTCCACCTCGCAGCCGTCTTCATCCGGTCGGCAAGGTCACTGGTCGTCGACGGCGCCGGGGGCCAGGGCCGGGGCGGGGAAGGCGTGGCGGCGGCGGAAGCGGCGTTGCGGCCCCCCACCATGCCCGGATCGGCGGGGTCAGCCCCAAGGTGCTCAACGAAGCGCTGCGGCGGCTGGAGTACAACGGCCTGGTGCGACGCCGTCGTTACGCCGAGGCCCCGCCCCGCGTCGGCAGCCCCCCACCCGGCAGCAGCCACTGCGTTCACGCAGCCGCCACACGGACGACGGCGCTGATCACATCCGTGTGGACAGCTGGGTTCTGACCGGCTCCGGTGCCTCCGTTTGGAGCGTTCGGTCGAGGTGGGCGAGGGCGGCGCCGGGCGGAGTGCGCTGGTCATAGAGCGGTGCGCGCAGCATGTTGCGGATCTGAGCCATCGGACTGCTTGCCTCCTGGCACCGCCCGCCACGGACGAGGGACGCCGCCCGCAAGCGCCTCGTGGGGCGCGCATTGCCCCGGACCGGCCGGCGCCTACCGGCTCACGCTGCGGGGAGCTCCGCCCACCGTGTGATACCGCCCGTATGGACCCGTGTGCCGCACCCCGCCGACAGGGCGGTGACGATGCCTAGCCCGCGGCCGCGCTCACCCGCGCAGGGCTCGACCACCGGCCGGCAGCCCGGCGCGGCAGGCCCCGCGTCGGTGACCTCGACCCGCAGCGCGTTGCACCCGTCGACGGCCAGTGACAGCCGCAGCACCGCCGGTGGCAGGGCGTGGACGACCGCGTTGGTGATCAGCTCCGAGATCACCAGGAGCGCGTCCTCGGCGAGGTCCGGGGCCAGGTTCCAGTCCGCCAGGACCGTACGCGCCCGTCGGCGTACGACCGAGACAGCCTCGGGGATGTGCGGCAGCGGAAAGACATACTCGACCGCCTCGCGAACCACCGCATCAAGCTGTGCCGTCATGCTGCCTCCTCCGAGGCCCCTACCGGCTGGACGCCGGGCTTGAGAGAGACGCTATGGGGGCCGATGGAGGCGGTCAATGAACGGTGGTCGGCATTACCGAACGCTGGCCTACGGAGAAGCCGTCCGTACCAGCAGATGCCGACCGCGGGACTACGATTGCCTCATGGCCGGCCCGGTCCAGTCGATCGAACGGGCGGCGGCGATCCTGCGTCTGCTCGCCAGCGGGCCCCGTCGGCTCGGGCTGGGTGAGGTGGCCGCGTCGCTCGGACTGGCGAAGGGCACCACCCACGGCATTCTGCGCACCCTGCAGAACCTCGACTTCGTCGAGCAGGACCCGGCGACCGGAAAGTACCAGCTCGGGGCCGCGCTGCTGCACTTGGGCACCAGCTACCTCGACGTGAACGAGCTGCGGTCCCGCTCCATCAACTGGGCCGACGCCCTGGCCGCCCGCAGCGGGGAAGCGGTCCGCCTGGGCGCGCCCCTGGAGGGCCAGGTGCTCATCGTCCACCACGTCTTCCGCCCCGACGACACCCTCCAGACCCTGGACGTGGGCGCGCTGCTGCCCCTGCACGCCTCCTCGCTCGGCAAGGTGCTGCTGGCCTTCGGCAGTGTGCCCCTGGAGCCGGCCGTGGAGGCCGGGCTGGAGGCGTACACCCGGCACACCCTGGTCGCCCCGGAGCGCCTCACCCAGGCGCTCACCGAGGTCCGGGAGCTGGGGTGGGCTGCCGAAGTACAAGAGATGATCACGGACGAGGCCGGCATCGCCGCGCCGATACGGGGCCACGGTGGCCTCGTGGTGGGCGCCATCGGCATCTCCGGCACGGTCGAGCGGATCTGCGACGCCAAAGGGGTTCCACAGCCGGCCCTGGTGACCCAGGTCCGCCACGCGGCCCGGGCGATCTCCAGAGATCTGGGGGCCGCCCGCTGGTGAGCCCCACCGCCCTTGTGCACCGCAACGGAAGGCTGATCATGGTTGAGCGGTATGTGATGTCCATCGACCAGGGCACCACCTCCACCCGATGCATCCTGTTCGACCACCAGGGGCGGCTGGTGTCGGTCGCCCAGCGGGAACACCAGCAGCACTTCCCCCAGCCGGGGTGGGTCGAGCACGATGCCGTCGAGATCTGGCACACCCTCCAGCGCGTGGTGCCGCAGGCGCTCTCCGACGCCGAGGTCAGTCCCGGCGAGGTCGCCGCCATCGGGATCGCCAACCAGCGTGAGACGACCGTGCTGTGGGACCGGCGTACGGGCACCCCGCTGGGCAGGGCGATCGTCTGGCAGGACACCCGCACGGCCCCGCTGGTCGAGGAGCTCAGAAGCCGGCCCGGGGACGAGTTCTTCCTCCGGCGCTGTTGCCTGCCCCCTTCCACGTACTTCTCCGCCCCCCGGATCCGCTGGCTGTTCGACCACGTCGAGGGGCTGCGGCGGCGCGCCGAGGACGGCGAGGTGCTGTTCGGCACGATGGAGAGCTGGCTGATCTGGAACCTCACCGGCGGGCCGGCCGGCGGTGTGCACCTCACCGACGTCACCAACGCCAGCCGCACCATGCTCATGAACATCAGCACCCTCGACTGGGACGAGGAGCTGCTGGAGTTCTTCGGGGTCCCCCGCCCGATGCTCCCGGAGATCCGCTCCTCGGCCGAGACCTACGGCGCCGCCCGTTCCGTCCTCCCGGGCGTCCGTATCACCGCGGCACTCGGTGACCAGCAGGCGGCGCTGTTCGGCCAGACCTGCTTCGCCCCGGGCGAGGCGAAGTGCACCTACGGAACCGGCAGCTTCCTACTGCTCAACACCGGCACCGACCTCGTACGGTCCCGGCACGGGCTGCTCACCACCGTCGCCTACAAGATCGAGGACCAGCCCGCGGTCTACGCGCTCGAAGGCCCGATCGCCGTCACCGGCGCGCTGGTCCAGTGGTTCCGCGACCGGCTGGGGCTGATCAGCACCGCCCCCGAGATCGAGACCCTCGCACGCGCCGTCGAGGACAACGGCGGCTGCTACATCGTCCCGGCGTTCTCCGGCCTGTACGCGCCGCACTGGCGCAGCGACGCCCGCGGTGTCATCGTCGGCCTCACCTCGTACATCACCAAGGAGCATCTGGCCCGAGCCGTGCTGGAGGCCACCGGCTGGCAGACCCGGGAGGTGGTCGACGCCATGAACGCCGACTCCTCGCTCGCCCTCAAGGTGCTCAAGGTGGACGGCGGCATGACGTCCGACAACCTGCTCATGCAGTTCCTGGCCGATGTGCTCGACGTGCCCGTGGTGCGCCCCATGGCCGTCGAGACGGTCTCCTTGGGCGCCGCCTACGCCGCCGGGCTCGCCGCCGGTTACTGGCCCGACCTGGAGGTCCTGCGCCGCAACTGGCACCGGGCCGCCCAGTGGCTGCCGGACATGGACCCCCAGCGGCGGCAGTCGGAGTACGAGAACTGGCAGCGGGCGGTCGAGCGCTCGCTCGGCTGGATCGTGCCGCCGAACCCGCCCTGACGGCTCGTCTCCCCGGCTCGGGGGCGCGATCGAACCGTTGGCGCTCCGGCACGGAGCAGCCCCCGGCCAGGCTCCTTCTCCGCGGTCCGAGCGCCATGCGGCTCAGGACGTACTTCCCTGTCCGCGCCCGCGTCAGGACATGGTGAGTCGCACCACGTCTCCCCTCCTGCCGCCCGCGAGGACATCGATGCGCACGCCGCTGTCCGGGTCCGTGAAGGTCTGGCCTGGTGTGTACGCCGCCAGGTCGAGCGGGGTGCAGCCGGTGGCATGCGAGCGGTCGGCGCGTAGCGCCGTCTTCTGGGGGTGGAGGTCGGGCGACGGGCGGGCGGTCGGGTTGCCGTTCATGACCCGGACCGGTCCCTCGCCGGTCGGGGAAGCGGAGTCGACCTTGTAGAGGAGAATTCCGGTGGAGCACGCATGCCCGTCGTTGCCTTCGGCCCGGCGGGACTCCGCGACGTACGCCGTCGTCTCGCCGGTGCGCAGTACGGCGATCTTGGTGCCGCCGCGCCGTTCCACCGGGGTCAGGCGCACGGTGCGCCGACCGGGGGCGGCCAGGCAGGCGACTTGGGTATCGCGGGTCCAGCCGAGCTTCCAGGAGTGCCAGCCCAGGTACTGGGGTGCGGGGCCGGCGATGTTGCCCATGACGTCCCAACCGCCGACGTACTGGTGGGTGTCGCCGGTGAAGGAGTACAGGTCGGGCAGTCCGAAGGTGTGGCCGGTTTCGTGGGCGGCGACCTTGGGGCCCCAGCGCCACATGTCCTGACCGAAGGTCACGGCCCACTTGAGGCGGGCGCCGTCGGCGGTCACCCCGGACGTGGTGGGGTCGTAGAGGTAGGTCGGGGAGAAGGAGATCGCGGAGGCCGCCTTGGTGGGGACGACATAGACCATGTCGTAGCGGGAGAAGTCCGTGTAGGGGTCGGCGGCGGTGATCGCGTCGCGTACGTACTTCTCGTGGGCCTCGAACGTCAGGCCGCGCTCGAAGCCGTACGTGTCCGAAGCCGCCGGCATGCGGACCCAGCGGTGCAGGGAGGTGAGGGCGAGGCGGGTGCGGCCATGGCTGGCGGTGCGCATCCAGTCGGCGGCCGGGGCGAGTTGAGCCGCGTACTCCTCCGTGGAACCGGTGGCACGGGCGTCGGGGAAGTCCACGAACAGCGTCAGGACGCGCCGGGTTCCGGTGGTGGGCTGGAACTGGACGCGGTCGGTGTCGTGGCCTTCGTCGGTCCAGCCCGTCTTCCCGGGCAGCGCGCAAGCGGCGGCGGGAGTCGAAGGCCGGTGGGCCGAGGGCGAGGGGGCCGCGTGCACCGTCGTGGGGGCGGCCAGGAATGCGGCGAGGGTGAGGGTCGCGGCACCACGGCGTAGGCGGCTGGGCGAGATGTTCCGGGCGGACATGTCACTCCCGTCGGAGGGATGGCTTGGGGAGGGGAGGGCTTGGGGCGGAAAGGAAAGCGATCGGGTTACGCGCGGCCCGCGGCCAGGTCCATCAGTCGGGCGAGGACCCGGCCGTTCGAGGCGGCGATGCCGTCGTGCTCCCATTCGTTGGTGACCCAGACGCGGGTGGCGCCGACGTGGCGCGCGGTGCGCAGGGAGAGGTCCGCGTCGACGTACATGTCGTCGTGGTAGACGGCCGCGGCGAGGGGGATCTCGTTGGCGGCGAGGCGTTGGCGGTCGTAGAGCGGGGGCCAGTCGGTCCGCTGGGCCAGGAGGCGCGCGGCGTCCGCGAAGGGACGCAGGCCCGCGATCTCCCGGAACATCCAGGGATAGATCATTTCCCCGGTGAGCAGGAGCGGGTCCGCCTGCTCGGCGAACTCGGGAAAGTCGGCCAGGGCCCGGGAGGCCGCCCAGCCGGTCGCACCGGCCCCCTGTCCGTACAGCGTCTCCTGCATGACGGCGAACAGCGGGTTGTCGGTGAAGCCGGTCAGGGACTCGACCTGGCGCAGGAAGGTGTCGGTCAACTCGCCGTCCGCGTCCAGGGATTCGTCGAGCAGCCAATGGATGCGCTCGAATCCGTCGCCCATGCCGAGGGCGAGTCCGAGGGTGCGCAGACGGCGGGTGGTGAGGCGGTCGCCGCCCGGCAGGCGGACGTCACCGGATGCGAGGAGGTCGGCGATCTTGCGGAGGCGAGCGGCGTCGTCGGGGTAGCGGGCGTAGAAGTCGAGGACCCGGTCCCGTACGCGGGGGTAGGTGCGGGCGTACACGTCGTCGGCGGTCGCGGTGAGGCCGGGCAGGCCGCCGGTGACGTAGCAGGCCCGCAGGCCGTCGGGGGCCTGCGAGAGATAGGTGAGGGTGAGGAAGCCGCCGTAGCTCTGGCCGAGCGTCTCCCAGGGTTCCCCGTCACATAGTTGACGGCGTATCAGCTCCGCGTCGGCGACGATCGAGTCGGCACGGAAGTGCGCGAGATGCGCGGCCAGTTGGGACGCGGAGGCGAAGCGGGAAGCGGTGCGCGCGGTGACCGGAGTGGAGCGGCCGGTGCCGCGCTGGTCGAGGAGCAGTACACGGTGGGTCTTCAGCGCGTGCGGCAGCCATCCCGGCGAACCCGCCGAAGGGCGGGGCGCCTTGCCGCCGGGACCGCCCTGCAGATAGAGCAGCCAGGGCAGTCGGTCGGCCACGCGGCCCGGGTCGACGACCTCGCGGGCGAACACCTCGATGGTCGGCCCGTCCCTACGGGAGTGGTCCAGCGGGACGGTGAAGGAGTGATCCGTGGTGGCGTATGCGGGGTTCATGGGGCCCTTTCACAGCGAGGCACGGCGAGCGAGGGTTTCGGTCGAGGAGGCGCAGACGAGGCCGTATGGGATGTGACATTGCACTTGGGTGCAGACGTCGGCGTGCCTCAGCCGTCCGCTTCCGAGGAGTTTCGTACTCGGGCATGGCGCGGCGTTATGGAGCCCGCCACGCGCCAGGGCCGCAGAACCTCAGGCGGTCCGCTTCCCGGGACGCCGCGCCGCTCCCTTGGTGTCGGCAGAGGAAGAGCTGCCGCCGGCCCACAGGGAGCGGACGTGACCCAGATGCTCGGCCATGCACCGCTCCGCCCCCTTCGCGTCGCCCGCGAGCATCAGGTCGAGGAGTTCCAGGTGCTCCTCGGCCGAGGGGATCAGCTCACCGCGCTCGTCCAGAGCGGTGAGCCCGTACAGGCGGGAGCGCTTGCGCAGGTCGCCGATGGTCTCGACGAGACGGTCGTTGCCACAGAGCGCGAGCAGGGAGAGATGGAACTGCCGGTCGGCCTCCAGGTAGCCGATGAGGTCGTGGTCACGGGCGGCCCGGACGATCTCCTCGGCGACCGGGCGCAGCGCCTCCAGCTGCTCTCGCGTGGCGCTGCGGGTGATCCGGCCGATCATGGGGATCTCGATCAGCGCGCGGATCTCGGTGTACTGATCGAGATCGCGCTCGCTGACCTCGGTGATCCGGAAACCCTTGTTGCGTACCGGCTCGACCAGGCCCTCGCGGGCCAGGTCGAGCATCGCCTCACGCACGGGGGTGGCGGAGATACCGAAGTCCTCGGCCAGCGTGGGCGCCGAGTAGACCACACCGGGACGCAGCTCACCGGAGATCAGAGCGGCCCGCAGGGCGTTGCTCACCTGGTCGCGCAGCCGTTCCCGGCCGGCGTTGAGGTCGCGGTGCTTGAGGTGCCCCATGGCTGTGGTGGTCCCTTCGGTCTGCTGCGGACCACCACCGTACAATGTCACGTTGTTCCAACGGGTGAGAGGGTGATCGTCCGGCTGGAGGTGTAGAACTCCAGCGCCGCCCTGCCCTGTTCGCGTGGCCCGTGGCTGGATGCCTTGTTGCCGCCGAACGGCAGGTGGAAGTCGACGCCGGTGGACGGGGCGTTGATCCGGATCATTCCGGTGTCGAGCCCGTCGAGGCCGCCCAGCGCCGCGTTCAGATCGGTCGTGTGCACCGAGGTGACCAGTCCGTACGGCACGGAGTTGGTGATCCGCACGGCGTGCGCGAGGTCGTCGGCGGGCAGCAGTGCCGCGATCGGCCCGAAGACCTCCGCGTTCAGCAGGCGGTGGCCCGCCGGGACCTTCTCCACCAGCGTCGGGGGCGCGTACCAGCCGGGTCCGTCGGGCACGGTGGCGCCGGCCGGCGCGTCCAGGCCGTGCCAGGCGTCGGTGACCTGGTCACGCGCGCGCTGGTCGATCAGCGGCCCGGCCACGGTCGCCGGGTCGGCCGGGTCGCCGACCGGTACCGCCCGCAGCGCTTCGCACAGCGCCTCGCGCAGCGGGTCGAGGGCCGCGCCGACCGCGATGACACGGCTGGTGGCGGTGCACTTCTGGCCCGCGTACCCGGCGATGGAAGCGGCGATGTGGGCCGCGGCCTGCGCGATGTCCGCGTCCGGGAGGACCAGGGCCGCGTTCAGGCCGCCCATCTCGGCCTGGACCGGAACGCCCCGGGCCGTGGCGGCGCGGGCGACGGTCCGGCCCACGGTGGTCGAGCCGGTGAAGGAGACCACATCGGCGGCGGACACGAGGGCGTTGCCCTCCGTCGCCGCTCCGGGCAGGACGGTGAACACCCCGGCCGGCAGGGCCTGCTGGACGATCTCGGCCAGGCGGACGGCGCAGGCGGTGGCCTCGGGGGCGGGCTTGAGGACGACCGCGTTGCCGGCCGCGAGTGCCGGGGCGGCCTTCCAGCTCGGAATGGCGAAGGGGAAGTTCCAGGGCGTGATCAGCCCGGCCACGCCGTACGGGCGCCGGCGGGTGAGCAACAGGCCGGGGCCCGCGGCGGGCTCGTGGACGGCACCGGCCGGTTCGTACGGCGCCTGGGCGTAGTAGCGCCAGATCGCGACGGTGCGCGCGACTTCGGCGCGGGCTTCGGTGAGGGGTTTGCCCACTTCGCGTACGGCGAGCGCGGCCAGTTCGGCCCCGGCGGCCTCGATGGCCGTGGCGACCGCGCCGAGGGCGGCTGAGCGGGCGGCCGCGCCGTCGTGCAGCCAGTCGGACTGCGCGGCGCGGGCCCGCTCCACGGCGTCGGCGACCGCGAAGGCACCGGGCGCCGGGGTCCGCAGCACGACGTCGGAGGGGTCGGTGGGATTGCGTGAGGTGATGAGGGATACCGGGTCGGTCACAGGAGGAAACCTCCGGGGAAGGGGTCGGTCGGGTCGAGGAAGTACTGGGCGGTGCCGGTGATCCAGGCCCGTCCGGTGACGGTCGGCACCACGGCGGGAAACGGGCCGACGGTGGTCTTCTCGATCAGGCGGCCGGTGAAGCGGGTGCCGATGAAGGACTCGTTGACGAAGTCGCGGCCGAGGGGAAGCCGGCCGCGTGCGTACAGCTGGGCCATCCGGGCCGAGGTGCCCGTGCCGCACGGGGAGCGGTCGAACCAGCCGGGGTGGACGGCCATCGCGTGCCGTGAGTGGCGGGCGCCGGAGCCGGGAGCGGCGAGGTAGACGTGTTTGACTCCGGCGATCTCCGGCTGCTCGGGGTGCACGGGCCGCTGGGGCGAGGCGTTGATCGCATCCATGATGGCGAGCCCGGCGGCCAGCAGGTCGTCCTTGCGGCCGCGGTCGAACGGCAGCCCCAGCGCGTCGAGTTCGACGATGGCGTAGAAGTTGCCGCCGAACGCGAGGTCGTAGGTGACCGTGCCGTATCCGGGCACGGTCACCTTGCTGTCCAGCGCGGCGCAGAAGGCCGGCACGTTGGTGAGGGTGACCGACTCGGCCGCGCCGTCCGCCACCTGTACGTCGACGGTGACGAGCCCCGCCGGAGTGTCGAGCCGGACGGTGGTGACCGGTTCGGTCACCGGCACCATGCCCGTCTCGACCAGGACGGTGGCGACCCCGATCGTGCCGTGCCCGCACATCGGGAGCAGTCCGGAGACCTCGATGTAGAGGACTCCGTGGTCGGCGTCGGGGCGGGTCGGCGGCTGGAGGATGGCGCCGCTCATGGCGGCATGGCCGCGCGGCTCGTACATCAGGAGCGTCCGGAGGTGGTCCATGTGCTCCATGAAGTACGTCCGCCGCTCGGCCATGGTGGCGCCGGGGATGACCCCGACACCACCGGTGATCACGCGCGTGGGCATGCCCTCGGTGTGCGAGTCGACGGCGTGGAAGACGTGACGCGTGCGCATGGGTGCCTCCCTTGGGTCAGCGGTGGCCGTCGGCGACGGCCTTCTCGGTGGCGGCTCGCACCGCCGACTCGGTCTCCCCGTCGAGCGGGAAGCGCGGCGGGCGGGTGGGGCCGCCGCGCCGGCCGACGATGTCCATGGACAGCTTGATGGACTGGACGAACTCCGTCTTGGAGTCCCAGCGCAGCAGGGAGTGCAGGGACCTGTAGAGCGGGACGGCGGTGGCCAGGTCGCCGGCGACGGCAGCGCGGTACAAGGCGGCGCAGGTGGCGGGGAAGGCATTGGGGTATCCGGCGATCCAGCCGACGGCGCCGGCGACGGCGAGCTCCAGCAGCACATCGTCGGCGCCGATCAGCAGATCGAGTTCCGGGGCGAGTTCGGCGAGTTCGTACGCCCTGCGGACATCGCCGGTGAACTCCTTGACGGCCACGACGCTGCCGTCCTGGTGCAGCCGGGCCAGTGTGCCGGGGGTGAGGTCGACCTTGGTGTCGATGGGGTTGTTGTACGCGACGACGGGCACCCCGACCCGGGCGACCTCGGCGTAGTGTGCGCGCACACCCGGCTCGTCGGCCCGGTAGGCGTTCGGGGGCAGCAGCAGCACCGAGCCGCAGCCCGCCTCCGCCGCCTGCTCCGCCCAGCGACGGGCCTCGGCGCTGCCGTAGGCGGAGACGCCGGGCATGACGCGCGCCCCGTCGCCCGCGGCCTCGACGGCGGTCCGCACCACACGGGCACGCTCCTCGTCGGTGAGGGTCTGGTACTCGCCGAGCGAGCCGTTCGGCACCACGCCGTCGCAGCCGTTGTCAAGCAGCCAGCGGACATGATCGGCGTAGGCGTCGTGGTCGACGGAGAGATCGTCGCGCAGGGGCAGGGTGGTGGCGACCATGACGCCGCGCCAGGGGCGGGCGTTGTTCCAAGTGGTGGCGGTCATGCCGACAGAACCTCTCTACGTAATGTGACATTTCACTAGTACGGTGCGGCGCCCCGAAGCCCTTCGGCTCCGGGCCGGCCGTCACCGGGATCAGCCGTCGGCGCCGGGAGCGGCGCCGGGCTCGGATGTGGTCTCGGACCGGTCCCCGGGCTCGTCGACGACGGGTACGACAGGGTCGTCGAGCGCGGCGAGCGCCGAGAGCGGGACGGGTACGGCGAACGGGCGGCGCTCCGCCGGAGGTTCGGTGGGTTGGTCGCGGGCCGCGAGGCAGGCCACCGCCGGACCGCACATCCGGCCCTGGCACCAGCCCATACCGGCCCGGGTCAGCAGCTTGACCGTACGGGCGTCACGGGCTCCGAGATCATCGACCGCCTCGCGGATCCGTCCGACGGAGACCTCCTCGCAGCGGCACACCTCGGTGTCGTCCGCGAGCCAGCGCGCCCACCCCGGGCCCGGCGCGTGGGCGGCGGTCATCGCCTCGGCGAAGGCGCGCATCCGGTCCCTGCGCCGCTGCAGCTCCCGGACCCTGCCACCGTGGGCGGGGCGGCCAAGGAGCCGGGCGGCCGCGGCGACTGCCGCCAGCTCGCCTTCCATACGGGCCAGTTGGGCGCCCCCCACTCCCCCGGTCTCACCCGCCGCCCAGAGATCGCGTACCGAGGTCTCCTGGAGGCTGTCCAGGGCCAGGGCCCTGGTGCCGTCGGACAGCGGGCGGGTGGCGCAACCAAGTGCCGTGGCCAACTCGATCTGCGGGACCAGGCCGTGCCCGACCGCCAACGCGTCGCATTCGATCCGCCGCCCCGTCCCCCGTACGGGGCGCCAGTCGCGATCGAGGCGGCTGACGGTCACGGCTTCCACCCGGTCGGTGCCGTGCACCTCGGTGACCGCGCTGCGCTGCCGCACCCGTACCCGGTGCCACAGCAGCGCCGCGCCGTGGATCAGCGCCTCGGCCGCCTTGTGCGGATTGGCGACGAGCGCGCGGGGGTGCCGGGCGTAGTGCAGATAGCCGGACGCCTCGACGACGGCCGGCACTCGCGCGCCGGCGGCCGCCAGCGAGGAGGCGACCGCGAGCAGCAGCGGACCGCTGCCCGCCACCACCACCCGCCGGCCGGGGAGCACCAGCCCGGACTTCAGCATGGCCTGTGCTCCCCCGGCACCCACGACTCCGGGCAACGTCCAGCCGGGGAAGGGGAGCTGCCGTTCGTACGCGCCGGTCGCCAGGAGGATCGCGCGGGCCCGTACGCGCACGGGGCGCTCGCCGCCGCCGTCGGCCCCGGTGACGGCGTGCACGGACCACACATCGGCAGCCTCTTCGTCCTTGGTCACGCTCCACACGTGATGCCCGGCGAGGTGGCGGACCTCGCTCCGCGCAAGGCGTCGGCGCAGGTCGGCGTAGGCGGACCAGTCATGGTGCAGGGCTTCGGGTCGGACGGCTCCCAGGGCGGGCGCCGGGGTGCGGTAGAACTGCCCGCCCGTGTCGGTGGAGGTGTCCAGCAGGACGACGGACAGGCCGAGCTCACCGGCCGTGACGGCGCCGGCGAGGCCGGCGGAGCCCGCCCCGATCACCGCGAGGTCGTACGGTTCAGACACCGAGAGCGGCACGGCCGTGTCCCTCCTGAGTGGTGATGGCGTCCCCCGGTGCGGCCGGAATCAGGCAGGCCCGCCGGTTGGGCTCGCCGTTGATGGTGGCGAGGCAGTCGTAGCACTGTCCGATACCGCAGAACGCACCCCGTGGGCGCCCGCCGTTGCGCGTGGTGCGCCAGGACAGGATGCCGGCGCCCCACAGTGCGGCGGCGACGGACTGGCCGGGCAGCGCGGTCACCGGGCGGCCGTCGAAGGTGATCGGGAAGGGTCGACCGGGCTCGGCGCCGACCAGGTCGGCGGGGGTACGGACCACGGGTACTCCTCTCATGGCGGTCATGGCGGTGGTCGTTCCGGCGGTGACGGGCATCGCGGGCGGTCTCAGATGGCCGGAGCGAAGCGTTCCGGTCTGAACGGGGTGAGGTCGAGCGGTGGTTCACCGCCGGTCAGCGACCGCGCGACGGCCAACCCGGTGGCGGGGGCGAGCCCGATCCCCGCACCCTCGTGGCCGCAGGCGTGCAGCAGACCGGGGACCCTCGGGTCGGGGCCGACGGCGGGCAAATGGTCCGGCAGATACGGGCGGAAACCGACGTACGTGCGCATCGCCCGGACCCCGGCAAGGACCGGGAAGAGCGCGGTGGCCTGGGACGCCAGCCGCCGCAACACCTCCACCGACAGCGTGCGGTCGAAGCCGACCCGTTCCCGGCTGGCGCCGATCAGGACCGGCCCCGCCGGGGTGCCCTCCACCACCGCCGAACTCTGCAGCGTGGCGGAGCCGCTGGCCACATCGGCGACATAGTCGGCCGCGTACACCTTGCGGCGCACCACCCGCGGCAGCGGCTCGGTGACCAGGACGAAGCCCCGGCGGGGTCGTACCGGAAGCGCGACACCCGCAAGGCGGGCGAGCTCACCGCTCCAGGACCCGGCGGCGTTCACCACGTACGGGGCGTGGCGCTCCCCGGCCGTCGTCCGCACTCCCCGGATCTCGCCGCTCGCCCCGGTGAGCAGGCCGGTGACCTCCTCGCCGAGCCGCAGCCGGACACGGTCGCCGCCCGCGCGCAGCAGATGCGCGGCGGCGAGCGCCGGCATCACCTGCGCGTCCTGGGGATAGTGGACACCACCCGCCAGGCCGGCGGCGAGATGGGGCTCCAGGTCGTGCAGGCGGTCGGGCGGGACCTCGTCCGCCGTGACGCCTGCCGTGCGCTGCCCGTCCGCGAAGTCCCGCAGCGCGGCCATTGCGGCCTCGCCGGCAGCGACGACCAGCCCGCCTTTGGGCTCGTACTCGATGTCCGGCGGGAGTTCTTCGACCAGCTCCCGCCACAACTTCGTGGACAGCAGGGCCAGTTCGAGTTCGGGTCCCGGCCCCTTGTCGGAGACCAGGAGGTTGCCCTCGCCGGCTCCGGTCGTACCGCCGGCCACGGAGCCGCGGTCGATCACGGTGACGCGGAGGCCGGACCGGGCGGCGTAGTAGGCGCAGGCCGCACCGATCACGCCGGCCCCGACAACGATGACGTCCGCGGAGTTCCCTGTGAGCACGTCAGTAATATTTCACATTGCACTCGCCGTGCCAAGGGTCGGCGATCAATTGCGTCCGGTCGATCTCCCTCGCCCGCCAACGCCCCTCCCCTCCACCCCCCGATCACGCCGGGCGTACGCGGACATCGGCCGTGCGGCCGAAGACAAGGACCTGGCTCGACGGCGGGCGCCGTTGACGACGACCCCTCGGGCACGGGTGGGTAACGAAGCGACCGACACCTTGTCAGTGCAATTTCACATTACTATGTTACCGGTCACATTCCAGCCAGCTCTGGCTGTCCAACTGCTTCCGGAGTAACCACTCATGGACAAGCGCACCTGCACCAGCCTGGCCGCCACGCTGGTGGCGGCCCTCACCTTCGGCACAGCCGGCTGCTCCGGCAGGCAGTCGACCGACGGCAGCCGCGGCCGCAAGAACCCGGCAACGGCCAACAGCGGCCGGGCGGTTGGCGGGACGCCGCAGAAGGGCGGCACCCTCACCGTGCTGTCCCATCAGGACTTCTCCCACCTCGACCCGGCCCGCAACTGGACCATGAGCGACATGGACTTCGGGACCCGGCTGCTCTACCGCACCCTGGTGTCGTACAAGGCGGCTCCCGGAACCGCCGGCGGCAAGCTGGTACCCGACCTCGCCACCGACCTCGGCACACCCTCGAACGGCGCCAAGACCTGGACCTTCCACCTCAAGCCGGGGATCAAGTACGAGGACGGGACGCCGGTCACCGCCCAGGACATCAGGTACAACGTGGAACGGTCCTTCTCCCCGGACCTGCCCGGCGGCGCCGACTACGCGGCCCGCTACCTCAAGGACGCCAAGGGCTACCAGGGCCCGGCCAAGGGCGAGCATCTGGATTCCGTCAGGACGCCGGACGAGCGGACAATCGTCTTCGAACTGCGCAAGCCCTTCGCCGAGTTCCCCAACGCGACGGTGATGCCCACCTTCGCCCCGGTACCGAAGGCGAAGGACACCGGGCCCCGCTACGACAGCCGGCCGTTCTCCTCGGGCCCCTACAAGATCCAGATTTACCAGCGCAACAAGAAGCTCATCCTGGTCCGCAACCCCCACTGGGACCCCAGGACCGACGAGATACGCAAGGCGTACCCGGACAAGCTCGTCATGGTGATGGGGCTCAAGCCCAACCAGATCGACGACCGGATGATCGCCGGCCAGGGCGCGGACGCCTCCGCCGTCCCGTGGTACGCGCTGCGGCCGGAGAGCGCGCCGAAGGTGCTGCCCAACGCCGACGTGCGCAAGCGACTGCTCGCCGAGTCGACCAACTGCACCGACATGGTGCAGATGCACACCGGGCGGGCCCCCTTCGACAACGTGAAAGTCCGTCAGGCCGTGGAGTACGCCCTCGACAAGGAGGCCGTGATCACCTCCTCCGGCGGTCCCGCCTTCAATGACGCGTCCACGGCGTACATGCCCGCGACCCTCTTCGGCGGCAAGCAGCCCGACACGCTGAAGATCCCCGCCACCGGCGATACGGACCGGGCCAAGCAGTTGCTCAAGGAGGCCGGCAAGCCGAACGGCTTCACCACCAAGATGACGGTCTCCAACGGCGACAAGGGGCGGGCCGAGGCGATCCAGCAGTCGCTCGCCAAGGCCGGCATCGAGGTCACCATCGAGACGGTCGACCCGTCCGCCTTCTACGCCAGCATCGGCGACACCACCAGCCGCACCGACATGGTCTACACCGGCTGGTGCCCGGACTACCCGTCCGGCTCCACCTTCCTTCCCTTCGTCTTCGACGGCCGCTACATCAAGGAGAAGGGCAACACGGGCAACCACTCCCTCTTCCGCGACCGGCCGACCATGAAGCGGATGGACGAGATCGCCACGATGACCGACGCCGAGAAGGCGAACGCGGCCTGGCGGGAGCTGGACGGCGAGATCCTCGCCCAGGCCCCGTCGGTACCGGTCCTGGTGCGCCGCTGGCCACTGGTGGTGGGGACCAACATCGCGGGCGCGTACGGGCAGACCTCCTTCGGCGGCCAGCTCGACTACGCCTCGGTCGGCCTCAAGGACCCCGCCAAGGGCGAGGGCTGAGGAGCGCATCCACCATGGTCACCACCTCCCCACCCGCCCCGGCGGGCAGCGGCCCCTGGCAGCTCGCCCGGCAGCAGCTGCGCCGACGCACCGGCGTGCAGATCTCCCTCGTCGTGATCGCGCTCTTCGCGCTCATGGCGGTAGCCGCCCCGCTGCTCAGCACGCTGGGCGGCTGGCCACCCGACGAGTTCGACAAGACCGCCGTCGATCCCTATCTCGGCGGTCAGCCGCTGGGCCCGCTCGGCGGAATCTCCGCCGAGCACTGGCTCGGGGTGGAACCCGTCACCGGCCGCGACCTGTTCGCCCGGGTCGTGCACGGCGCCCAGGTCTCCCTGCTCATCGCCTTCACGGCCACCGCCATCGTGGTGCTCGCCGGCACCGCGGCCGGAATCGCGGCCGGCTACTTCGGCGGCCGCACCGACACGGTCCTGAGCCGGCTGATGGACCTCACCATGTCCTTCCCGTCCCTCATCTTCATGATCGCGATGATGTCGGTGGCCAAGGACGTCAACCGGATCGTGTTGATGACCGCCGTCATCGGCCTCTTCGGCTGGCCCGGCATCGCCCGTGTGGTGCGCGGCCAGACCCTCTCGCTCAAGCACCGCGAGTACGTCGACGCCGCCCGCGTCGGCGGCTCCGGGCCCTGGCGGGTGCTCACCCGCGACGTCCTCCCGGGCGTCGCCGGGCCCGTCATCGCGTACACCACCCTGATCATCCCCGGGATGATCGCCACCGAGGCGGCGCTGAGCTATCTGGGCGTGGGCGTCCGCCCGCCCACCCCCTCCTGGGGCCAGATGATCGCCGAGAGCGTCGCCTTCTACGACACCGACCCCATGTACTTCGTCATTCCCAGCGCCTGCCTCTTCCTGACCGTGCTCGCCTTCACCCTGCTCGGTGACGCGCTGCGGGACATCCTCGACCCGAGGGGCAGCCGCAGATGATCCTCTACCTCGGGCGCCGGATACTCGGCGTCATCGGCGTCCTGATCGCCATCGCCGCCATCACCTTCGTCATCTTCTACGTCCTGCCGTCCGACCCGGCGGCCGCGGCCTGCGGCAAGTCGTGCAGCACCGAGCGGCTGACGGCGATCCGTGCGCACATGGGCCTCGACCAGCCCCTGTGGCGGCAGTTCACCGACTTCGTCACCGGCATCTTCACCGGCCGCACCATGGGCACCGGCCAGTACGAGCTGCACTGCCACTTCCCGTGCCTGGGCTACTCCTACGAGAACAGCGAGGCCGTCTGGGACCTGCTGATGGACCGTCTTCCGGTCTCCGCCTCGCTGGCCGTCGGCGCCGCCGTGATCTGGCTGGTCCTCGGGCTGTCCGCAGGGGTCGCCGCGGCCCTGCGCAAGGACACCCTCACCGACCGGGTGCTGATGGTCGGCGCCGTCGCCGCCGCCTCCCTGCCGGTCTACTTCACTTCGATGATGCTGCTCTACGGGGTGATCCGGATCGCCGGACTGCTGCCGTACCCGAGTTACGTGCCCTTCGGCGACGACCCGCTCGACTGGGCGTCGAACCTCCTGCTGCCCTGGCTGGCGCTGGCCGTCCTGTACGCGGCGATGTACGCACGGCAGAGCCGCAGTTCGATGATCGAGACGATGGCGGAGCCGTACATCCGCACCGCCCGCGCCAAGGGCCTGCCGCGCCGCACGGTCGTGGTCAAGCACGGACTACGGGCCGGGATGACCCCGGTCCTGACCATCTTCGGCATGGACCTGGGCGGACTGCTCGCCGGTGCGGTGATCACCGAGTCCATCTTCGGCCTCCCCGGTATCGGACGGCTCTTCTACGGTGCGCTCTCCAGCGGCGACCAGCCGGTGATCCTCGGAGTAACGCTGCTGGCCGCCACCTTCATCGTCGTCGCCAACCTGGCCGTCGACCTGCTCTACGCCGTCGTCGATCCCCGAGTGAGGTACTGATGAGCGTCCCCGAACCCGTGCTCTCGGTCAGGGACTTGACGGTCACCTTCCCCACCCCGCGCGGCCCGGTACGTGCCGTGGACGACCTCGGCTTCGAGGTCCACCGGGGACGAACCCTTGGCATCGTCGGCGAGTCCGGCTCCGGCAAGTCCGTCACCTCCCTGGCGGTGATGGGGCTGCACACCGGTGCCACGGTCACCGGCTCCATCAACCTGGGCGGCCGGGAGCTGACCGGCCTCCCCGAGCGCGAACTGAACCGGCTGCGCGGCCGGAGAATGGCCATGATCTTCCAGGACCCGCTCTCCAGCCTCCACCCGTACTACACCGTCGGCGAACAGATAGCCGAGCACCACCGCGTGCACTTCGGCAGCGGCAGAAGAGCCGCCCGCGAGCGGGCCGTGGAGGCGCTGGCCGAGGTCGGTATCCCCGAGCCGCGGCGCCGGGCGCGGGAGTACCCGCATCAGTTCTCCGGCGGCATGCGCCAGCGCGTGATGATCGCGATGGCCCTGGCCTGCGAACCCGAGCTGCTCATCGCGGACGAGCCGACCACCGCCCTGGACGTCACCGTCCAGGCGCAGATCCTGGAGCTCATCGCCCGTCTCCAGGAGGAGCGGGGACTGGCCGTCATCATGATCACGCACGATCTGGGCGTGGTCGCACGTGTCGCCCACGAGGTCCTGGTGATGTACGGCGGGCGAGGGGTCGAACGGTCCGGCGTGGACGCCCTGTTCGCCGAACCTGCTCACCCCTACACCCGCGCCCTCCTCGACTCCCTTCCGCGCCTCGACGACAGCGAAGAGGAACCGCTGCGGACGATCCCCGGCAACCCACCGTCCCTGCTCACTCCGGCTCCCGGCTGCGCGTTCGCGCCCCGCTGCCCACGGCTGGCCGACGCGCCCGCCGAGGAGCGCTCCCGCTGCGAGAGCGAACTCCCCCTCCTCGACGGCCCGACCGGGTTCCCCCAAGTTCTCGACTCCGCTCGAACAGGGGGGACCCCCATGGCCGCCTGCCACTTTCCCGCGTACGAAGGCATGACCTCATGATGACGAACACCGAACCCCTGTTGTCCGTACGCGACTTGGCGATGTCGTTCCCCGGGAGGCGGCGATCCGCTCCGGTCCGGGCCGTCGACAGCGTCACCTTCCACGTGGCCCAGGGCGAGACGCTTGGCCTGGTCGGTGAGTCCGGCTGCGGCAAGTCCACCACCGGCCGCACGATCGTCCGGCTGCTGGAACCCACAGCCGGCTCCGTCACGTACGACGGGCGGGACATCAGCCATCTGTCGCAGCGCGCGCTGAAACCGCTCCGCAAGGAGCTCCAGATGGTCTTCCAGGACCCGCACTCCTCGCTCAATCCACGCCAGACGGTGGCCCGGATCGTCTCGGATCCGCTGCTCGTCCAGGGCAGTTCGGCAGCGGATGGCCGCAAGCGCGCCGCCGAGCTGATGGAGCTGGTGGGGCTCATCCCCGAGCACATCGACCGCTATCCCCACGAGTTCTCCGGCGGCCAGGCCCAGCGCATCGGCATCGCCCGAGCGCTCGCCACCGGCCCCCGCCTCGTCGTCGCCGACGAGCCGGTCTCCGCCCTCGACGTCTCCGTCCAGGCCCAGATCGTCAACCTGATGGAGCGGCTCCAGCGTGAACTCGGCCTGGCCTACCTCTTCATCGCCCACGACCTGTCGGTCGTCAAGCGGGTGTGCGACCGGGTCGCCGTGATGTACCTGGGCCGGATCGTCGAGATCGGAGCGAAGGAGGAGGTGTACGCCGCTCCGGCCCACCCTTACACGCGCGCGCTTCTGTCGGCCGTGCCGCTGCCGGACCCGGCCGCCGAACGGAGCCGCGAGCGGATCACCCTGCTCGGGGACCCTCCCAGCCCCGCCGCTCCCCCGCCCGGCTGCACCTTCCACCCCCGCTGCCCCAAGGCCCAGGAGATCTGCCGCATGGAGGCGCCCGCCCTGCGGAACACGGCACCGGGCCCGGCGCGGCAGGTGGCGTGCCATTTCCCCGAAACGGCCTGAGCACGAATCGTGCCCCGGCTCCCGCCCGGGGGTTTTAGTTCGTCAGGCGTCCGGGAACCACCAGTCCGGTCTCGTAGGCGGCGATCACGGCCTGTACCCGGTCGCGGAGTCCCAGCTTGGTGAGCACGTTGGGGCGCGTGGGTCGTCCTGGTCCTTGAGGACGGCCAGCATACGGCGCAACTGGTCCAGGGCGTCGCGGCCGGTGCCGGCGATCGCGCCGAACGCGGCGGAGGCACGGGTGGGATCCGTGTCCAGCGCCACCGGCCCCGCCTCGGCCTGGACGACCATCAGACTGATCGAATGGGCCAGCACATCGTGCATGTCCCGGGCGATCTGGGCGCGTTCGCGTTCGGCGGCGCGCTCCTCGTCCACCTGGCGATCGCGTTCGAGGCGGGCGGCGCGTTCGGCCAGCGCGGCCGCCTCGGCACGGGAGCCGGCGGAGGCCCGGCCGAGCGCGTACGCGGCGACGTACAGGACGACGCCGCGCGTCGCGGTGTCCGGCGAACCGACCGAGGCGAGGCCGCCCGCGCAGATCGCCAGGAAGACCGGTATCCGCACCCGGGGTGGGGAGACGGACGCCATCCCGTGCAACGCGATGAGGACTCCGTACCACAGTGGCTGCGGAGCGAGCGGGGCGGCGAGGTCGTAGAGGCTGGAGAACGTGGCGCAGACCAGGAGGACCAGCGCCGGTGCACGCCGCCGCACCGCCAGGGGCAGCGATGCCGCGACCGCTACGACGTACCCCCACCAGTGCCAGGGACGTCCGCTGTCGCTGTGTACGAACAGCAGGGGCGCCATCTGGGCGGCGGCGGTGACGACGGCGAGGGTGACCTCCGACCACGGCGAACCCGCGAGGCGGCGGAGCGAAGGGGACATGGGCAGCGCGGGCATAGGGGTTGAATTCTTCCACAGGGGTGTTCGACAGGCCCTCAGCTGTGCGCCGTGGCAGGAGCGGTGCCGCGGCCGGGGAACGGCGCGAGTCCGGCACCCAGCAACAGGCCCACGGCCGGCAGGGCGTCCAGTCCCAGGAGGGAGACCAGCACGGCGAGCACCACCGCCACCGCCCGCCATACGGGAACGGCCCGGGCCAGTGCGAGTTGGCAGAACATGACGAGCAGACCCAGGAAGAGCAGCACGGGTGCCACCGTGTAGACGACGAGGTTCACCCCGGGGACGCTCTGGACGTCGGCCCACATTTCCCGCATGGCCTCGTGGTCCGCGGCGAGTGCGCCGACGACGATGTCGATGGAGATCTGAGCCATGGAGCAGACGGCACCGACGAGGCCGACGACTGCCGTGGCCGTTGCGAACAGGCCGCGGCCCGCCAGCCGGCGCAGCTCCAGGAACACCGGCACGAAGAGGATCAACGCGGCGAGGAACGCGAGGTGACCGGTCGTCCAGGCCGGGCCCGGTCCGCGCTCGCCGTCCAGGCCGTCCAGGGAACGGCAGCCCGCGTAGACGGTGACGAGGAGCGGCGCCGCGGTGAAGGCGATGGTTTTGGTCATGGCGCGATCCTCGCCGCGGCGGCCCCCCGCGGCATCGCCGACATGACCCATCTCCGCCGTCCCTCGGAAGAGGGAGGAGAGGGGCTTCCGGCGCCGCCGCTACCGGCGGAAGGCCGGGTGCGGCGCCTGGTTCCGGCATGATCGGCGCTGCGTTTGCCAGTCCCCATGACCGGCAGGAAACTGTTGATGACAGCGTGGCCCTGCCGCTGGAAACGTAGCTGGTAGGCGCCGACACTTCTCTCGCTGCTGCCACGACAGCGCATATCTTTGTTTCTCCGCGATGGCCACCCGGCTGACCGATGCGATCCATGCTCGGCGGACGTGCAAATACCCGGGAGATGCGAGAGCGGCAGGCCAGGAAAGTGATGGAAATCGTCACCGACCGCTTCGGTGTGGGGCAGAACAAGCCCAAGGCGTCAGACCACTGCCCCGTCAATCTCGACCGCGAAGTGCAGTGAGCGGTGCTATCGGAAAAGCCCGAGCCGACAATCACGTTCGTGATGCGTTCACCGCCGTTCCCCTTGCCCAGGAGGTACCCATGAGCAGGACCTGCCGCCTCAACTGCATCATCCCCCCGCACCTTCTCCATAAGCTCTTGGAAAGCGAAGACAGTGAGGTGCGCCAAGCAGCCTTGGACACCCTGCTGGCCACCTCTCGGCTGCGGGGTGAGCGAGCGGTCCGGGCATCCTTCGCCGGCGCCGCCGCCCCTGGCAACGGCCGGCGGACCATCTTTGACTGTCGGAAGGGCAGGTTTCTCCCCTTCGCTGTTCTCGCCCAGTCGGAGGAGGGGCCGGCATCCGCGGACGAGTCCGTCAAGCGAGCGTTCGACGGACTCGGCACGACACGAGATTTCTACGGCGAGGTGTTCCAGCGTCATTCGCTCGACGGCCGCGGGATGCGCCTGGATGGGTACGTCCACTTTGACGCGAATTACAACAATGCGTTCTGGGACGGACGACAGATGGTATTCGGTGACGGGGACGGAAGGATATTCACCGACTTCACCAGATCCATCGACGTGATCGCCCACGAGTTGACACACGGAGTAACCGAGTTCACCGCCAGGCTCGCCTATCACAATCAGCCTGGCGCTCTGAACGAGTCAATTTCAGATGTCTTCGGGACGCTGGTCAAACAGTGGTCGCTGAAGCAGTCGGCCGAGACGGCGGACTGGCTGATCGGAGCCGAGGTCTTCACCCCGAGCATCGACGCCGATGCCCTGCGCTCGCTGAAGGCCCCGGGGCAGGCGTACGACAACGCCCTGTTGGGCAAGGACCCCCAGCCCGACCACATGAGCGGATTCCTCAACCTGCCGGACACCGAGAGAGGGGACAACGGCGGGGTACACCTCAACTCCGGCATTCCCAACAAGGCCTTCTATCTGACGGCGATGCGCATCGGCGGCTTCGCGTGGGAGGCTCCCGGTCTCATCTGGTACGAATCGCTCAAGGCCTCCAGCATCGAGACGACGTTCCAGGATTTCGCGGACACCACTTACCAGAAGGCCGAGGAACTGTACCGGGCCGGCAGCGCCGAACAGTTGGCCGTGTTGGCGGCATGGCAGGAGGTGGGCATCCAGATCAGTGGGGTCCCGGCCGGGGTCGCCCGGGCGCGGAGCCTCGCGGCAGCCCGGAACGGTGGCGTCGGCCGGGAGGACGGCCTGACCGCCTTGGCCCAGCAGATCGGGGCACTGACCGCGCAGGTGTCGGGGCTGGCCAAGGACGTGACCGCGCTGAAGGAGAAGTGACCGTCAACGGTTGATACGGGCCACTCCTCGGACGATCGCAACGGCAAGGAACCTCGCTCGGTCGACCGGGAGGTTGTGCACGATGAAGGTGACTTTGGCGAGACACGGCGGGCAGGCGGCTGCGATCCTCCTCCGCCTCCCGCCCAAGGTGCTGGACACCGATGCCCTGCCCAAGAACGCCGCCGCGGAGCTGGCACAGCTGGTGGCGGCGGCCGCCCCGGCGGCCGAGAAGGACCGGCCCGGCCGCGCCAGGGACGCGATGAGCTACACGATCACGGTGGAGGACGGTGGCCGCTCCACCGTTCTCGCCCAGTCGGACACCACCATGTCCCCGGCGTTCGCCGCCTTGCTCGGTTGGCTTGAGAAACACTTCGCGCAGCAGTGACACGCGAAGGCGGGCACCGCGGAGGTCGGACGCGAGGCGGTCCAACTGGCCGGACAGGTGCCGCAGGCCCCCGACGGTGTCCGGATGTATCTGCCGCTTCTGGACGGTAGCGATCAGGTGGGTGTGATGGCGCTGCCCCTGGACGCCGTCAGCGACGATGACCGGCGCCTGCTGCGGCGGCTCAGCAGTTGGAGAGCGCGACGACGCTGCCCGTCGGCTTCGGAGGTGAACTGCCCCGGGTCAGAGAACACACGCTCCAGAAGGGCGACCGAGTGCTGTGCTACACCGACGGCATCATCGAAGAGCACGTGGCCGGAGGGGAGCCATTCGGCGAGGAACGCCTCATCGCCTGCGTCAACCGCCTGGGGGAAGGGCCGTCAGAGGGGACGCGGGCGCACCAGCGACGACGCCACCCTCTTCATGGTCGAGTGGCGCGGTGGCGCCGCCGACCACCTCGCGGTTCTTGACTGAACACGATTACGTGCCCTGCGGAGCCGGCCGTGATCGTGCCCGTTGCGGAGGGTGGGCCCCGCGGGGGCCGTCGGGGTCTGAACCGCCCCTGACCCCGGCCGCCTCATTGACGTGACGCCAACTTGAAAGCTGCCGGCCAGTGGGGCAGTCCTTCCGTGCTGCGCGTCATCGACAACTGGGCCACGCGAGATCTCCGCCACCAGCCGGGTGAATAACTGCGCAATCAGGACACTCTGCGCGGTACGCGGCATAACTCCGCCCTGGAAAAGCCAGGATTCCTTCCGGATCAGGTGGCACTCGTACAGGTGCCGTTTCCAGGAAGGAACGCAGCGGACGATGAGGATCACAGCCAAGGTGTCCCGGGCCGTCACCGCGCTCGCGCTGAGCGCCATTGTGGGGCTGGGCCTGGCGAACGGGGCGCAGACCGCGTCGGCGAAGGACGACAGGGTCCACCCCAGTGCCCGGTCGGCCACCGAGGGCGGAGGGTGGCAGGGCGAGGGCGGGCTGTCGTTGAACCCGGCGGACAACGCGCGCGTGGACGCCTATCTGGAGCAGGCCAAAAAGGCGGAGCGGTCCATCAGCCCGCAGGTGCGAGCGGCCGCGGCACTCAGCGCCGCCGAGGTCATCGGCTTCGACCGCCGCCTGAAGTCCCCGGATTCACTCAAGCGCAAGGTCGCCACCTCAATGAAGGAGAACCCGGGGCAGAACGTCGGCGAGGCCCTGGCGAGGATCAGCGACTCGGTGCGCTACACCCTGCAGTGGCCCGACAACCGCTACAGCGTCGGTGTCACCATCGCCTCGCACACTCTCGCGGCCTGGGGCAACGACAGCACCAAGTGGACGAACCGCTGGAACAGCGGGAAGGGCTACAAGGGGCTCAACACCGGCTGGCACGCACCGCGTTCCGGGCATCCGTTCGAGATCCAGTTCCACACGCCGACCAGCAAGTGGGCACAGGAGGAGACGCACAAGCTGTACGAGGAGCAGCGGCTGCCCACCACCACGCCCGAACGCGCCAAGGAACTCCAGGAACAGCAGGACGCGATCTTCGCAATGGTTCCCATCCCGCCCGGCGCCGACCGCCTGACCGCTCCCCTAGTACCTGCCACCGCCTCCCGTCGTTGATCCGCTCGCACCCCGGGCCGTTCGAGCCCGGGGTGCGCCGTCTGTCGGCGTGCTTACAGCGCTCTCCAGTCGCGCCGGCGGCCCCGTTTCCAGGTGATCTCAGCGCGTGCGGCTGCCGCTTCCGGTGAGCCGTCGCGACGGTGTCAGGTTGAGATGGCCGACAGCCTCGTTCACGTCCTGCGGCCAGAGCCACAACCGGTAGATCGGCGGGACCCGGAAGTAGTCCTCCGGACCGTGTAGTTCACGATCGCGCATATCTGCGCAGTACCGCGTCCGCCACGAGAATGCCTCGTCGGGCTCCAGCTTCTTCCCCTCGGCCTTCTTCTTCGTCACGCCATGGAGCTTTTCGAGGGCCCGGTACTCGTAGGCGAGCAACGTGTGGGAATCCTTCCAGATCCCCTTCTTGTCCTTGACGGCCTTGTCGGCGGCCTTGAGGAAGAGGGGCAGATCGAGTTCGCCGGGGATGGAGGGGTAGATGACGAAGGGTGCCGCCCATCCTTCGGTGATGAGATCGAGGTTGAACGTCGGCCTCTTCTCGCGCGGAAGGGTCTCCAGTTCCTTCTTCGAGTAGTTCGGCGCGATGTAGGCGAGCAGGCGGTTGTTGTCGTCGAAGAAATCATCGGCGGTGCGGATGAAGATGCCGCGCTCCTTGCCGGGTTCCCTGCCCTCGGCCAGCCTCTTCTTGATGTTCTCCGTGTTGAACGTGGCTGCCGCCGTGCCCTGGCCGAACTGCAAGCTGCCCGCGTTCCCCGTCTCGATCTTCGGCAGCAGGAACTCCGTGAGGGCGTCGGAGATGGGCGCGACGCCGTCCCGTATCCGCGCGCCGAGCTGCTTGAACTTCTCGTCGACGCTCTTGGCCCCCTCGACGGTATCCGCTGTTGTTTCCGGAGTGTCGACGGACAGCAAGGCCGGCCGCCCGACACATACGCGGCTCAGATGGCGGTCCGCCGAGCGGCCGCCCCCTGGTGTGCTGCGCGCATTCCAGGAACCTCATAGGTGGACGGCCAGGTGGCGGGGCCCGCGGAGCATCGCGTTCTGCCGGTAGGGGGGCGGGTCCTGGACCAGACGGGCCGTATCGAGGTACGGGATCAACGCACCGAGCGCGGACTGGGCTTCGATGCGGGCGAGGGGTCCGCCGAAGCACAGGTGGATGCCGCCGCCGAAGCCGAGGTGCTCGTTGTCCGGGCGGGTGGGGTCGAACCGATCGGGCTCGTGGAACCGCATGGGGTCGCGGTTGCCCGAGGCCAGCACCAGTACGACGGACGTGCCTTGGGGAATCGTGGTGCCGGTGACGTCGATGTCGGCGTGGGGGATGCGCTCCCGTATGTGGACCGGAGGTTCATAGCGCAGCAGTTCCTCCACCACGCGCGGCAGCAGGTCGGGCTCACGACGCAGGTGGTCCAACTGCTCGGGGTGGCGCAGCAGGGTGAGCACCCCGTTGGTGATCAGGTTGACCGTGGTCTCGTGTCCCGCGATGAAGAGGAGGATGGCGGTCTGCGCGAGTTCCTCCTGGGTGAGCCGCAGGGCGGGATCCGGTTCGTTGACGTAGGCGGAAAGCATGTCGTCGGTCGGGTGCCCACGGCGCTGCTCGGCGAGGTCGATCAGGTACCCACCCATCTGGATCTGCGCCTGCTCGCCCGCCCGGACCCGCTCGGTGGGGTCCTCATCCGGCCGCACGTCGGCGGCTGCGACCAGGGTGTTGGACCATTCCTGCAACTGTGGTTCGTCCTGCCGGGGTACGCCGAGCAGGCGGCAGATGACGGTGACGGGCAACGGGTAGGCGAAATCGTCGACGATGTCGACCTGGCGCCCTGCCTGGAAGGGCCCCAGCAGTTCCTCGGTGAGCCGGGCGACCTCGCCGCGCATGGCATCGACCCGGGCCGGGCTGTGCGGCGGGCCGAACGGCCGCATGGCCAGGGTGCGCAGCCTGTGGTGTTCGGGGTCGTCGAGCCGGAGGAACGGCGGCTTGCGCGTCGTCTCGCCACGGGAGCGTGGATCGGTGCTCATCCGCGGGTCGTGGAGCAGAGCGGCGATCTCGTGGTAGGTGCCGATCAGACAGCTGCCGTCCGCCTGCCGCACCACGGGACCGGCCTCGCGGAGTTCCGCGTACAGCGGGTAGGGATTGGGGCGACTGCCGTAGTCGGTGATCCGTGCCAGCAAGGTGTCGGAGTCCATGGTGGCTCCTCGTGGTTGGGCGGGACGTGGCTCAGGGCTGCACCACGGTCAGCCGGCGATCCGGCAGATACCCGGTGAGCGCCACGGTGGGGCCGTGGGACAGGCCCTTCGGATCCGGCACGTCGGACGGAATCGGGACGTCGGCCGCGATCGCGCGGTCGGCCGCACCGAGCGGGGGCGGGAACGGAGCAGCCGTCTCGATCAGGTACCGGTAGTAGTCGAGCGACTTGGCCATGTCGACGGTGACCGCGGCGGTGACCCGCCCCTCGTAGCCGTAGACCATCGCCAGACGACGCGCCTCCAGAGAGCCCTGGGCAATGACCACGTGGTCGGAGTAGGTGGGCACGCCCACCGACTTGATGTTGAACCCGAACTGGGTCGACCAGAAGGTCGGGATGGCGAGGTGCGGGCGCTGCATCGGCCCCGGATTGACCATGTTGTGGGCCGCCACCTCGGCCTGTGCGACCGCGTTGCCCCAGTGTTCCAGGGCGAGCATCTGATATCCGAACAGCGGGTGGGGAAAGCGGGAGACGTCGCCGGCCACGAAGACGTCATCAGTGACGATCCCGTACATGTTGAAGGCCCGGCAGCCGGCGTCGCAGGCGATCCCGCGCGGTCCCGCGGCCAGCCCGGACTCCGCGAGCCACTCCACGTTGCGGACCGCTCCCAACGCCACGACGCACAGGTCCGCGTCGACCCGACTGCCGTCGGACAGGTCCGCACCGGTGAACCGGCCGTTCCCGTCCCCGCGCAGGGCGGTGACCGTCACCCCGCAACGCAGGTCCACGCCGTGGTTGCGCTGCATGACGGCCGCGAGTCTCGACAGGGTGCCGCCGAGCGCGCCCACCAGGGGTGCGGGGCCGCGTTCGGCGACCGTGACCTCCAGTCCTCGTTCCCGGCACGCCGAGGCGATCTCCGAGCCGGTGAAACCGGCACCGATCACCAGCACCCGCTGCGGCCCGGCCGCCAGCCGCTCGGCCAGGATCCCGGCTTCGTCCCGGGTGCGCAGCGTGAACACCCCGTCCAAGGCCGCCTCCTCCGGGTTGGGCCAGGGCCGCGCGCGGGTCCCGGTGGCGATCAGCACCCGGTCGAACGGCAGCGACTCGCCGTTGTCCAGCACCACCCGCTTATCGAGGGGGTCCAGACCTGTGACACGTATCCCCAGGCGCCAGTCCGCGCCCGGGTCCCGCCGCATCGGCAGCCCGGTGGTGTCCGCTGCCGCCTTGCCGAGGAGCACCTGCTTGGACAGCGGCGGCCGGTCGTAGGGCGGGTGGGGCTCGTCCCCGACCACGGTCAGTGAGCCGGTGAAGCCCTCCGTGCGCAGTGCCTCCGCAGCCCTCAACCCGGCCAGCGACGCGCCGACGATGACGATATGGCCGTCTCTGAGGTCACCGGACACCGGCGTTCACCTCCTCACCGAGGAGAATCGCCTGTACAGGGCAGGCCGCCGCGGCCTGCCGTACGCGCTCGACCTGGTCGTCGGGGACCGCGGGGGCGTACAGCAACCCCTCCTCCCCGTGCAGCTGGAACACTTCCGGCGCGAGGAACACGCACTGTGCATAGCCTTGGCAGCGCGTGAGGTCCACAACGGTCCGCATCCTCACCACTTCCTCCGTCGCCACGTCCCCCTCGTCTCCAGCATGAGGGGAGTCCCGGACGCCCGCACGGCCGCGTTCGGCGCCCCCCGAGCCGGTACGGGCCCGCACCGATTGGCGTTCGGGCGGCGGGGGTGCTCCGGCCAACAGTGGAGCGTGTCCCCCGTGCGATCCGAGCGCCCGGGGACGGCCCACCCGGCACGACCGGCTGGAGGCTGATGCCGTCGTGCACTCGGGAGAACGAGGGCGACCTCTTGATCTCCGTGGCCCCAGCCACTACTTTGCGGTAGACCTCGACCCATGACCGCCGAAGGGAGGCGACCAGCGGATGTACACCAGCTCTGATCTTGGTCGCCTCGCCCAGTGCACGGTCTGGGTTCCGGGGCGGATCGCGCACGGCTGCTGAGCACGCCGTTCTGATGTGCCCGCGTCCGTGGCACATTCCGGGTTTCTCGTCACCACCTTCCGGCACGTCGCTGTTGCGTGCCCTTGCGCCCGCTCCTCTCACGTGGCGCGTCTGAACACAGAAAGCTGCCTGAAATTGGCGAACATGATGAATCGACCGATCGCGTACCGAAATGAAGGCCTGTCATGGTAGAAGTGCGGATCACGGTCAACGGGAAAGAAACACCGATTTCACCGGCTGCGCCTCACACCACTGCACTGGATTTCCTGCGCGAGCGTGGCCTCACCGGCACCAAGGAGGGCTGCGCCGAAGGTGAATGCGGCGCCTGTTCGGTCCTGGTGGCCCGTCCCGGGGTGAACAAGCCCACCGACTGGGTGGCGGTCAACGCCTGCCTGGTCCCGGTCGCGGCGCTGGACGGTCAGGAGATCATCACCTCCGAGGGCCTGGCCACCGACGCCGACGCCGGCCCCGGCAAGCCGCCCAGCCTGCACCCGGTGCAGGAGGAGATGGCGGTCCGCGGCGGCTCCCAATGCGGTTACTGCACGCCGGGATTCATCTGCAGCATGGCCGCCGAGTACTACCGGCCCGACCGCTGCGCGCACGCGGAATCGGCCCACAGCACCGACTCCGAGCACGGCCCGAACGGTTTCGACCTGCACTCGCTGAGCGGAAATCTGTGCCGCTGCACCGGCTATCGCCCCATTCGGGATGCCGCGTTCGCCGTCGGGACGCCCACCGACGCGGACCCGCTGGCGCAGCGTCGCGAGCAGTCCCCGCCCGCACCGGTCGCCACTGAATACGCCCGGGACGACAGTGTGTTCCTGCGGAAGGGCACCCTGTCCGAAACGCTGCAGGTGCTGCGCGAGCGGCCCGACGCGGTGGTGGTCGCCGGCTCCACCGACTGGGGCGTCGAGGTGAACATCCGTTCCCGCCGGGCGGATTGCGTGGTCGCCATCGACCGGCTGGCCGAATTGCGGGAGCTGCGCGTCGAATCGAACCAGATCGAGATCGGGGCGGCGCTGACGCTCACCGAGATCGAACGCCGTCTCGACGGCGACATCCCGCTGCTGGCAGAGCTGTTTCCGCGGTTCGCGTCCCGGCTCATTCGCAACGGTGCGACCCTCGGCGGCAACCTGGGGACCGGCTCCCCCATCGGTGACAGCCCGCCGGCGCTGCTCGCGCTGGAGGCGTCGGTGGTGCTCGCCGACGCCGACGGTGAGCGCGAGGTCCCGCTGGCGGACTACTTCACCGGCTACCGCCAGAGCGTGCGCCGTCCCGGCGAGCTGATCCGCGCGGTGCGCATCCCGCTGCCGCTGTCGCCGGTCGTGGCCTTCCACAAGATCGCCAAGCGGCGCTTCGACGACATCTCCAGCGTGGCAGTCGCTTTCGCGCTCGACATCGAGGACGGCATCGTCCGCAAGGCACGCATCGGCCTGGGCGGCGTGGCCGCCACCCCGGTCCGCGCGCTCGCCGCTGAGGCGGCCCTGGAGGGCAGGTCGTGGGCGGCGCGGACCGTCGAGGCGGCGGCCCAGGTCCTGCGGTCCCAGGGCACGCCGATGAACGATCATCGTGCCAGCGCCGAGTACCGCTCCGCGATGCTCGGCCAGAGCCTGTTGAAGCTGTACGCGCAGACCACCGAGGCGGTGTCGTCATGAGCCAACTGTCCGAGCGTCCCGAAAAGCCCGTCGTCGGCGTCCCGATGCCACATGAGAGCGCAAACCTGCACGTCACCGGCACCGCGCTCTACACCGACGACCTGGTCCACCGCACCAAGGACGTGCTGCACGCCTACCCGGTCCAGGTGATGAAGGCCCACGGCCGGATCACCGCCCTCCGCACCGAGCCCGCGCTCGCCGTGCCCGGTGTGGTCCGCGTGCTGACCGGTGCCGACGTCCCCGGCGTCAACGATGCCGGGATGAAGCACGACGAACCGCTGTTCCCCGACGAGGTCATGTTCTACGGCCACGCGGTCGCCTGGGTGCTCGGCGAGACCCTGGAGGCGGCCCGGCTCGGTGCGGCGGCCGTCGAGGTGGTACTCGACGAACTTCCCTCCCTGGTCACGCTCCAGGACGCGATCGCGGCCCACAGCTTTCACGGCGCTCAGCCCGTGATGCTGACCGGCGACGTCGACGCCGGTTTCGCCGACTCCGCGCACGTGTTCACCGGCGAGTTCCAGTTCTCGGATCAGGAACACTTCTACCTGGAGACGCACGCGGCGCTGGCCCAGGTCGACGAGGCCGAGCAGGTGTTCGTCCAGAGCAGCACCCAGCATCCTTCGGAGACGCAGGAAATCGTCGCGCACGTGCTCGGACTGCACAGCCACGAAGTGACCGTGCAGTGTCTGCGGATGGGCGGCGGCTTCGGCGGCAAGGAGATGCAGCCGCACGGGTTCGCGGCCGTCGCCGCACTCGGCGCCAAGCTGACCGGCCGACCGGTCCGCCTGCGGCTCAACCGGACTCAGGATCTGACCATGTCCGGTAAGCGGCACGGGTTCCACGCCAAGTGGAAGATCGGCTTCGACGCCGACGGCCGCATCCAGGCCCTGGACGCCACCCTGACCGCGGACGGCGGCTGGAGCCTGGACCTCTCCGAGCCGGTGGTGGCCCGTGCGCTGTGCCACATCGACAACACCTACTGGATTCCCCACGCGCGCATCGCCGGTCGCATCGCCAAGACCAACAAGGTCTCCAACACCGCCTTCCGCGGCTTCGGCGGACCGCAGGGCATGCTGGTCATCGAGGACATCATGGGCCGGTGCGCGCCGCTGCTCGGCCTGGATCCGATGGAACTGCGGGAGCGCAACTTCTACCGCCAGGGCCAGTACACGCCGTACGGACAGCCGGTCGCCCACCCCGAACGGATCTCCACCGTCTGGCAGCAGGTTCAGGACAACGCCGGCATGGCCGACCGCAAGCGCGAGATCGCCGCCTTCAACGCCGCGCACCCGTACAGCAAGCGGGCCCTCGCGATCACCGGCATCAAGTTCGGCATCTCGTTCAACCTCACCGCCTTCAACCAGGGCGGCGCGCTGGTGCTGATCTACAAGGACGGCTCGGTCCTGATCAACCACGGCGGCACCGAGATGGGCCAGGGCCTGCACACCAAGATGCTGCAGGTGGCCGCGACCACACTGGGCATCCCCCTGCACAAGGTGCGGCTTGCCCCGACGCGAACCGACAAGGTCCCCAACACCAGCGCCACCGCCGCCAGTGCCGGGGCGGATCTCAACGGTGCGGCGGTGAAGAACGCCTGCGAGCAGTTGCGCGAGCGGCTGCTGCAGGTGGCTGCCACCCAGCTGGGTTCGCACGCCTCGGATGTGCGCATCACCGAGGGCGTCGCGCGCGCCCTGGGCAATGACAAGGAACTGACCTGGGACGACCTTGTGCGCACCGCGTACTTCCAGCGGGTGCAGTTGTCGGCGGCCGGCTTCTACCGGACCGAGGGTCTGCACTGGGACGCGAAGACGTTCCGGGGCTCGCCGTTCAAGTACTTCGCCTATGGCGCCGCCGCAACCGAGGTGGAAGTGGACGGCTTCACCGGCGCGTACCGCATCCGGCGGGTGGACATCGTGCACGATGTCGGCGACAGCCTGTCCCCGATGATCGACATCGGTCAGGTAGAGGGCGGTTTCGTGCAGGGCGCGGGCTGGTTGACGCTCGAGGACCTGCGCTGGGACGCGAGTGACGGGCCGAACCGCGGCCGGCTGCTGACGCAGGCCGCGAGCACCTACAAACTACCGAGCTTCTCGGAGATGCCCGAGGAGTTCCACGTCACGCTTCTGGAGAACGCCACCGAAGAGGGCGCGGTATACGGATCAAAGGCGGTGGGTGAACCTCCACTGATGCTGGCGTTCTCGGTGCGGGAGGCCTTGCGGCAGGCGGCCTCCGCGTTCGGGCCGAGCGGGGTCAGCGTCGAATTGGCCTCACCCGCGACGCCGGAAGCGGTGTACTGGGCGATCCAGGCGGCTCGCCAGGGCGATGTCTCGCGGAACGGTGACGCCGGCAACGGGTTCGCCGCCGACGACCACACCGGAAACGGGCACGCCGCCAACGGCGGGACCCGAGCCGACGCAAACGCGTTGAGCGGTGCCTGACATGACCTGGCTCACCGCGGTGGCACGGTTGCGGGCACGCCGGGAGCCCGGCGTGCTGGTGACCGTCGCGACCGTGCGCGGCCATGCCCCGCGCGACGCCGGTGCGAAACTCGTTGTGGGGCAGGCCGAGACGTGGGGCTCGATCGGTGGCGGCAATGTCGAGGCCGTCGCGATCGATCGGGCCCGGGAGATGATCGCCGCGTCCAAGCCGGAGCCGGAGCTGATCGACTTCGCTCTCAACGACAAGGTGACCAACCGGCACGGCGTGCAGTGCTGCGGCGGCACGGTCTCGGTGCTGCTCGAACCGCTGCCGGTGCCACGGGCGGTGGCGATCTTCGGCGTCGGGCACATCGGGCTGGAGCTGGCGCGCATCCTGGCACGTCAGGACCTCGACCTCCATCTGATCGACACCCGCTCCGACACCCTCACCGAGGAGCGGCTCGACGTGCTGGCGGACGCGGTGGCGCAGGTGCACGTGCATCACACGCCGCTGCTGCCCGAGGAGGTGCTGGCGGAGTTGCCGCGCGGCACCCACATCCTGATCATGACCCATGATCACGCCGAGGACGCCGCTCTGTGCGACGCCGCCTTGCGCACAACCCATCTCGGCTTCATCGGGCTGATCGGGTCGGCGGCCAAGTGGGTGCGGTTCCGCAAACGCCTCGTCACCGAGGGCGGTCACGACGAGGCCACCATCGATCGGATCAAGACCCCGATCGGGCTGGCCGACATCACCGGCAAGGAACCCGCGACGATTGCCGTGAGCGTTGCTGCCGATGTGCTGCGCAGCTTTGAAATCGAGGGGAACTGACTCTCCAGCTGGATCGACGGGGGCCCCGCACTGGTGCGAACGCACACGTGCGGGGCGCCCTCTCGGCGCGAAATCGCCCGTTACTTTCACAGGCCTCGTCCCCACCAGGGCAGGCTGGCCTGAGGCAACACATCGCCCGCCGCGGGGCGCACGGCGGGCGATGGTTCCGACTCCGAGAATCGCCGAAGAGGGAAGCGGATCAGCTCTTCGTCCGGGTGATCACCGGGCGGAGATCCCCTTGCCGGGCGATTCCGGCGACCCAGAGTTCCTCGCCCTTGGGCACCGTGGCGAAGCCGCGTACGACCACGCCCGGGTCGGCTGCCCGCTCCCACCGGCCGCGCTGTGCGTCCCAGCGCAGCGCGACCGGAGCGGCGCCCTTGCCGCCTACCGCCCAGAGCTCCCCGGTGCCGGTCCGGCCGACGGCGCGCAGCCGCCCGTCCGGGACGTCCGGGGTCTTGGCGGCCGACCACTTCACCCCGTTCCAGTGGACGGCATAGGGGCGCTCCGCGCTCCCGGTGGTGCTGCCGCCCACCGCCCAGATGTCATCGGCGGCGAACGCGGTGATCCCCCCGAGCCAGGCGTGTCCGGTCGGCGGGGCGCCCCCGTCCACCCGCTTCCAGCTCGTGCCGTCCCAGTGCAGCAGCAGAGCCGTCTGCGGTGACGTCTCGTCCGCGGCGTAGGCCGCGCCCACGGCCCAGATGTCGTCGGGTGCCAGGGCCGTCACACCGTTCAACTCGCCCTTGCCGACGTCGGGAAGGGTCTGCCGGTGCCAGCCCTTGCCGTCCCACGACTGGACGGCGGGCACGGAATCCTTGATCGACCGGCCCATCGCCCGGCCCACCGTCCACGCCTGCCCGTCGGTGGTCGTCGTCACGGCTTCGGGGACGACCCTGCCGGCGGGATCACGGTCCAGGGTGCGGGTGGTCCACTTCTTGCCGTCCCAGTGCGCGGTCGCGCTACCGACCTCCCAGATGTCGTCGGCGGAACGGACGGTGAGGGCCTGCGGGAAGCTGTTCTCCGGGAGCGTGGACTCCTGGGACCAGGACGTGCCGTCCCAGCGGAGCGCTATGGCGTCGAGCTCGGTCGCGCTCTTCAGGCGGTATCCCACGGCCCAGGCCTGCTTGTCGCTCAACGCGGCGATGGCGGTCAGATCGCCCTTCGTCACGGGTACCGGGGTCTGCTGCCACTGACCGGCGCGGGAGGCGGCGGATGCGGCGGACGACGCCGGCTGGGGCGGCGCGGCGGTGGCGGTCGGCTGACCGTCGAGGCCGGCCACGGCCAGGCTCCCGGCCACGAGGGTGGCGGCCAGCCCCACCAGCAGGGGCGCCCGGCCGCGGGTCGGCCCCTGGGACGAAGGCGTACTCGATGGCTTCGCTGACCTCGCTGACATCACACATTTCCTTTCCTGATGAGGGAGTTGGGGGGGGGAGGGAGCGGCTAGGCCGTGGTCTTGAGGACGAAGTCGAAGGTGCCGCTGTAGTGGGCATCCCCCTGGGCGGTGAGCCCGATGGTGCAGGCGCGGTTCAACAGCCGGTCAGCGGCGTTGAGGGCGGCGAAGTCCCGGCCGTACGCCTCGGTGTCGTCGGGGAAGTACAGCTGGGTGATGAGCACGGGGCCGCCGGGTGACTGGACCTGTGTGTGGATGTGCGGTGCCCGCTGGCCCCAACGGCCCCAGTAGTCCCGGGGGATGATCGTCCGGAGCAGGTAGCCGCCCCGGCTGTCGGTGTACTGGTGGCCGCGGAGCGAGAATCCCGAGGTGTCGTAGTCACCGTTCTGGTCGCACTGCCAGAACTCGATCAGCGTCTCCGGCAGTGGTGTGCAGGCCGTGTCGTAGACGACCCCGCCGAGGTCCAGTCGTACGCCGCGGACGCCGGGGGTGCGGACGTCCGACCGCTCCGGGGATCGGGGCTTGAAGAGGGGGCCCTCGATGGAGGCGGGGGTCTCGTGTCCCGAGCAGGCGGGGGTGACGGCGAGCGGGAGCCGGCGTGCTGTCGCCGGCTCGGTCGCGAAGGCGGCGGGGCCGGCCGAGGCGGCCAGCGCCGTCGCCCCGATGGCGACCGATGTCACACCCGCGGAAGTGGTCTTGATGAACGCTCGCCTTGAGCTCTTCTCGTCGCCGTAACGCATCCGTGTCTCCTTCTCGCCGGGGCCGGCGGTCCGGTCGTCCGGTCCTCGTCCAGTCGTCCGCCCACCGTCCGGTCGTCGTCCGGTCGTCCAGTCCCGAGCCGTGTGCTTCGGCTCGCCCGACCAGCCTCCGTAGCCGTACGGCCCCGCACATGGGTCGGATGACCGGCGACTTGCGCGCGTTACGAAACCCCGGGGCCGTGCTGCGGACGGGTCTGCGCGGCGACCCACAGGGCGATCTGGGTGCGGGACCGGAGGCCCAGCTTGTCCCGGATCCGGTCGAGATGGCTGGCGACGGTGCTCTTGGACAGGCCCAGGTGCGAACCGATCTGACGGTTCGTCAAACCGGTGGCGACCAGCCGGGCGACCGTCGACTCACGCTCGGTCAGCGGGGATTCCCACACCGTACGAGCGACACCGGAGAGGTCGTGGTGCCCGCCGCGCGTCCCCTGTAGCGCATAACCGACCAGCGCACCCCCGCGCAGCCTCCGGCCCGCCGTCAGCGCCGCCTCCGCCCCGGAGGGGGCCAGTCGGTCCCTCGCCCGCGCGGCCGCCGCCTCCACCTGGCTCCGCCAGTGCGCCTCGGGCTCCGTATCGAGCCGCCGTCGTGCCGCCGCGGCTGCCGCGAACAGCCGGAGCGAACGCCGCATATCGCCCCGCTCGCCCGCCACGATGGCGAGCCCTTCCAGCGGGTAGAGCGCGTGGAAGCTCTCTCCGGACGCCGTCTCACCGGATGTCGTTTCCCCGGACGCCGGCTCGCCGGATGCCCGGTGGAGTACCTCCGCGAACATGTCCTCAGCGGCGTCGAAGTCCCGCTGCACCAGCCGGATGGCGCCGACGGTGTGCAACGCCGCCATCAACTGGCCCGAGGGGGCGCCCGCTCTGAGCTCGGGCAGACACCGCGCCATCAGCTCATCGGCCTCGGTGGCCCGGCCCGTGTGCAGCAGCGCCCAGGCCAGGTGATGCCGGCAGAGCGCGGTGTCCAGCGGGCGGCCGAGCGTACGGACCACGGAGAGGCACTCGGCGAAGACCGCGACGGCTTCGCAGAACTCGCTCCGACACAATCGCGCGGCCCCCAGCGCGTCCAGCGCGTTCGCCAGCCCGCCCGGGCGCTCCCCGGCGCGCTCGACGGCCACCGCCTCGTCGGCGAAGGCCAGCGCGACGGTGTGGTCCGCCTGGAGACAGGCCGACCGGGCGGCCAGGGCCAGCGCCACGCCCCGGTGCACACCGCCCGAGGCCCGCTCCAGCACCCCCGTCAGCAGCGTCCGGGCGGCCGTCAACTGCTCCTGGTGGTACCGCAGTCGGGCCAGTGCGAGGGCGAGCGGGACGTACCGGCCGTCGCCGCGGTCGGAGGTGTACGCGACGGCCGCCGCGAGGTTCTCCCGCTCGCCGCCGAGTGGTCCCTCCGCGGTGTCGGCGAACACCGACCCGGGAGGCCCGGCCGCCCGGCCGGCCAGCCGGTCGAGTGCCCGGTCCCAGGTCGTATGCAGCTCCCCGGACTCGCCGAGCCGGTCCATCCCATACGTACGGATCGCGCTGAGCTGCCGGAACCTCGCGGTGTCCGGATCGCCGTCCCGCATCCGTACGATCAGGGACTTGGCCTCCAGGGCGCAGACCACCCGCAGCACCTGTTCCGGCCGTACCCCGGTGTCCGCGCCGTCGCCCCCGCCGTCCGCGCAGACCTCGGCCGCTCCCCGGGCGTCGAATCCGCCCCCGAGAACGGAGAGGCGGCGGAACACCGCCTGCTCGACGGGGTCGAGTAATCGATGGCTCCAGTCGATGGCGGCGCGCAGCTCGCGGTGCCGACCCGGCCCCGTTCTGCTGCCGTCGGTGAGCAGGGTGAGCTGGTCGTCCAGTCCGCGCAGAATGTCGCCCAGCGGGAGGGAACCGGTGCGGCCCGCGGCCAGTTCGATGGCCAGCGGCAGGCCGTCCAGGCGTCGGCAGATCTCGGCGACGGTACGGATGTTGCCGGGGCCGAGCGCGAAGCCGGGATCGGCCGCGCGGGCCCGATCGGCGAAGAGGCGGACCGCCTCCGAACGCTGCGGCGCTTTCGCGTCCTCGCCCTCGCCGGCCGACGACAGCGACAGCACCCCCACCCGGAACACCACCTCGCCGGGCACCCGCAGCGTCTCCCGGCTGGTGGCGAGAATCCGCAGGCCCGGGCAACGGGCGAGCAGGGTCGCGGCCAGCTGCGCGCACGCCTGTGCCAGGTGTTCGCAGTTGTCCAGGACGATCAACAGCGTCCGGGTGCCCAGCGCATGGACGAGCGCCTCGACGCCCGCCCGGCCGCCACGCTCCCCCACCCCCAGGGCCGCGGCGACGGCCTGGGGCAGCTGCTCGCCGTCACGGAGCGCCTCCAGCTCCACCAGCCGGGCGCGGCCGTCCCGGCCGCCGCGCACCCCCTTCGCCAACTCGACCGCCAGCCGCGTCTTGCCCACGCCACCGGGCCCGGCGAGGGTGAGCAGCCGCGCGGACTTCAGCAGCGTGCGCAGCCGTGCCAGCTCTCGCTCCCGCCCCACGAACGAGTCGAGCGCATACGGCAGTCCACTGGCCTGCACCGCGGGTCCGTCCGGCACGGGTCCGTCCGGCACGGGTCCCGCCGTGCGCTCCCGTGCCGCACGCTCCCGGAACGCGCGCTGTCGGCAGGCACCGGAGCAGTACCGGGCGGGGCGGCCGCCCAGGGGCGCACCGTTTCGCGCCCGGCCGCCACGTGCGGAGAGCTCGGTCCCGCACGCCTCACACGTCCGCGTCGTCGTCACATGCCGCATCCTGCCCTCGCGGCAACTCCCGCACCACCAGGTGGCCGAGTGCTGCGCCTCATCGGCGGTCTGAGAGGGAGCCGGTCATGACCCTGTACGTGACAGGTGCGCGAGTGGCACGGCCGCCCCGCGATGCTTGATGTTGACGGCCGTGGCCCTGGCCAGTACCACGGGGTTCAAGAAGCGCAGCGGACCGATCAGGCGGGATGCAAACAGATACATGTGCCGCGCCACCGACTCATCGCGCGCCGCCGCCGAATACATCAGCCGCTCCAAGGGGTTGAACGGGCGGGCCTTGGCGAAGTCGGCGGCCAGGTACTGGTGACCGCGCAGCCGGCGCCGGTGTCTGCGTGCGTACACCCCGAGCGACCTGTCGAGGTCGCCCCGACCGGTCGCGGCCGAGGCGATCGCCTCGGCCAACCACTGCGCGGACTGCAGAGCCCACCCGCATCCCACTCCCCACAGGGGATCGCCGGTCAGGGCGGCGTCGCCGACGAACGCGACACCCGGTGCGGTCGGCTTGCGGCTGTGGAGCGGGTAGTTGACAGTGCCGATGATCTTCGAAGGTGCGGACCGGGTGCCCACCCATCACCCGGGTCCTCCACCGAGGGAAGCCGTGCGGCCGCAGCGGACCCCGGGTCTACCAGGGGACGACCTGCCCCTGATAGTCGAGAAAGTGGAGGCCAGGCTTCCCCTGGTGTCGCTCGATCGTCTCCGCCACCCCGGGAACGCTCTCCTCCACACTGAGATCGGCTTCGGGTCCACCGAGTTCGGTGCGGACCCAGCCCGGATCCATGAGCAGCAGCGTTCGCGTGTCCTCGGCGTGGCGGGCGGCGTAGCTGCGCATCAACTGGTTCAGCGCGGACTTGCTGGCCCGGTACAGGTCCTGCCCGCCTTCGGTGTTCAGAGCGATGCTTCCCTGATCGGAGGACATGACGCCGATGGTCCCGGTCGGCGCGACCAGCGGGCCGAGGGTCTCCACGACACGCATCGGGCTGAGCGCGTTGGTGATCAGGACTTCGGCGAACATGTCCGTCGGAACCTCGCCGATCGGTAAATCGCCGCGTGTAATGGCCGCGTTGACGAAGAGCAGGTCGAGAGTGTGCCGTGCCAGTCGGTCGCGCAGTGCCGAGATCTGCTCCGGCTCGGTCATCTCCAGCGACTCGATGATCAGCCGCCCTCCGGAAGCTTCGGCCAGGTCGTGGAGGCCGGTGCGCCGGCTGCCGCGGACCGTACCGATGACGTCCCAGTCGCGACGGAGGTATTCGGCGGCGAGCCCGAGGCCCAGAGCACGTGATGCCCCGATGATGACGGCGGTCTTGCGGGTGTCGTTCATGTGATTCCTCGTGATTCGTCTCAGGGGCGGGCGTCAGGACTGTCGCGACGCCTGGGAGCACAGGAGTTGGCTGTCGATGTCGAGCGCCGGAGTGAGGGCGGCGGGCACGCTGCAAGTCTCCGAGTGGCCCAGCCGGGCGTCCAATACCCTTCGGACCGCATTGATACCGTTACGGCATGGATCTGGACCTGCGAAAGCTCCGCTATTTCGTGGCGGTGGCCGAGCATCGGCACTTCGGTCGGGCGGCACAGGCGCTGTTCATCGCGCAGCCGGTCCTCAGCCGGCAGATCCACGCGTTCGAGCAGGAGCTGGGATGTCCACTGTTCACGCGGTCCACGCGCAGCGTTGAGCTGACCGCCGCGGGCAAAAAGCTGTATGACGAGGCGTCAAGAATCACCACGGTGGTGGACGTGGCACTGCGACGCGTGCGCGAGGCCCAGCGGGGCGAGGAGCGGCTCGTCGTGGGCTTCTCCCCCGGCCTGCACGTGTCGGACGCGATCCGGGCGTTCACTCTGAGCCATCCGAAAGTCGAGATCGACGTCCTTCCGCTGCGCTGGTGGGAGCGGGACGCGCCGCTCCGCGACGGACGTGCGCACGTGGGGTACCTCCGACACCCCTTCGACGACTCGGGACTGCGCACCGTCCCCATCGGTCACGAGACCAAGGTGGCGTGCCTGCCCGTGACGCATCCGCTGACCGGCCGCCGCGCCCTCACATCGGCCGATCTCGACGGTGAACCCATCCTCGACGGCAGGACCCGGCGAACGTCCTCACTGGAGGAGAAGTTCGAGCTCATCGCCTCCGGCCAGGGCATCGCGCTCGTCCCGGTCAGCATTGCGGGCTCGTACTCCCGCCCTGACCTCGTCTACCTGACGGTCACCGACGCCCTGCCCGTCGAAACCTGCCTGGTGGTACCGGAGGGCAGCCGCCCGGGCCCCGTACGGGACTTCCTGGACATCGCCACCGCGACGCTGCGCCGGCACGACGGCGATTCGGAGGGGCAGGAGAAGGCCCGCGCCACGAGCCTGACGCACGCACCGTCCACAGATTGAGCTCGCACAGTGGGGCTTCTGCTATCGCGTCGCCGGCTGGCGGAGCCAGGGCGTGCTGGTGGCCCAGAAGATGGCGTCGACGCCGAGGGTGTTCCTACCGAAGTCGGTGAACTCCTTCCGGGTGTACGGCTTCTTCGTCTTGGGGCTCTTGTACTGGAAGTCGGGCTCCTGTACGGCCATGGCCACGAGGGACAGCCTCCCCCGGTACTTGTTGAAGAACGGGTACGAGTTCTGCATCTGCGCCGGGCGGTCCGGCAGGATGTCGGGCCCGCCCAGGCCGATCCCGTGCGACGCGGCGAATTCGAAGGTGCGCTTCATGTAGTTGCGGCTGTTGTTCCACTCGCCCGGCCAGAAGTTGACGTACTGGATGAACGGCGTCTTGGTGAAGACCTTCTTGCCGTAGGCCATGTTGGCGAGCTCGGCGGAGAAATAGGCGTCGTCGCTGTACCCGGTGTGGTCCTTCTTCCTGTCCACCTCGGTAGCGGTCTCCGGGAGGTTCACCCCCGCAAGGCGGCCGTCGAACCGCTGTGCCAACGCCTTCAACAGATGCTGGAAGCGGCCCCGCACCTCCGGGTTCCACTGCGCCGCGACCGTACCGGGCCGACCGGGGCCGAGGCCGCTCTCGTTCTTCGTCGGGGCCGCGCCTCCCTTGTACTTCGGGTCGGACAACAGGTAGTCGGGGAGCCTGCTCGGCGGTGCGAAGAACCGGTCCTGGACCTGGATGAACAGCTTCTTGTGGCGGGCCTGCAGATACTTCAGCGCCTGATCGATCGACGAGAAGTCGTACCGGCCCTTCTTCTTCTCAAGCGCCTTCCACGGCACCACCAGCTGCACACCGGCGATGTCGGGGCGGTCGATCAGCGGCTTCACCTTCGCGTCGAAGTCCCCGATCGAGGCATACAGGTAGTTGGTCGAGCTTCGTTACAAGGCACGATGCCGCGCAGCCTGGGTGATGATTCACGGCCCAGTGGGCACGATCGGCACCGTCGCCAGCACCGCCAACCCGCAGAACACGTACGAGGCCAGGATCGACCGCGGCAGCGATACCCACTCCCGCATGGTCAACGACATGGGGATCAAGGCGGCCGCGTGCATGACCGTCCCCGGTGCCGGGACCGTGTGCACCGACTGGAAGTGATCTGCCTGACGCGGTCGTTCCTCCGCGAGAGGGTCAGTCCGCTGAGCCGCCTGGGCCTTACTCCCCCAGGCGGCTCAGCGCCTGCATGGCCTCACGCTCGATGCGGGAAAGATCGCAGAGGACGGTGCCTGCTTGTGCGAGGCACTGCGCATCGCCTGACTCACCGGCTTTCGTGAGCAATGCCGCGACTTCCGTCCACAGGGTGGCCGCCTCGGTGTACAGCGTGTGTCCGGTGCGCAGGTGGCTGCTGTCGTGCAGTTGGGTGCATTCGGCGAGGAAGTCGCGGTAGAGGTTGCGGAACAACGCGCCGCCGGTGCCGGCCTTCTCCATCAGGAGGGCGGCTCGAGGCAGATCCCGTTGTGGGACGTCGGTGCGCTGGAGCCATGTGCGTACCAGCTTGCCGGCCTTCTCGATGCCGCGGTGGCCGAGGTTGGCGATGGGCGGGTTGAGGAAGGCCTCGGCGCAGGCGGTGATCGCGGGAACGATCCGGCCGTGTGGGGAGGGCGGGCTCTGCGGTGCGGTGAGCGTGAAAGAGCGGTGCTTGGCGGTCATCGGGCCGCGCGCGGCCCTGGCCTGGGCAAGGCTGGTGAGGCTGGTCGATACCGCTCCGCCCTGCTGGTCGGTGTCCACCAGGTGGGCGTCATGGTCGTCGTAGCCGTACATGGCGACGACATGACCGCCGAAGTGCACCCTCGACGTGAAGTAGTCCAGGTAGTAGCTGTCGAGTTGCAGTCCTACGGGATGGCCGGCGTCGACGGCGGCTGACGCGTGCTCCCATGCCCTGCGGGGGGAGGTGGTCTCCTGGACCAGTAGCTCCAGCCCGAGTCGGGTGGCCAGATTTCTGGTGAGCTCGAAGGGCTTGACCCGTCCCCCGAGGAAGGGGAAGCCCATGTTCTTGGCGTCCCAGTAGACGAAGGACAGACCGGAGCCGAGGCCGAAGAGCATGGGCTCGGACAGATCGACTCCTTGGTGCCGCAGCAGCACCCCCAAAGCCGTCGTCTCGCAGTGCCGCATACCGCGGGCATCGTCGATGTCCAGCACCTTCGTCATGCCGTGTTCTCCTGGATGGGAATGGTCAGCCGGGCCATCGGTTCTTCTTGCGGCGTCTCGGTCGGCCCGAGGAGATACGCCTCGCGTACGGAGGGGCGTTCGTGGGCGCGGCCGTGCCTGATCTTTGCAGATCCGCTCGGTCGGCCGGTCCCGTTCCGCAGGTAGAGTCCGTCGCACGACGACGCGTCGACTTGGCGTCGGATTCCCCATCCGGGCCACCAGGGGCGGAGCTACCGGTCGGGTACCCGACCCAGGCCGACGGCAGCCCACCAGCGCAGCGAGGCTCGGCGCAACCGCGTCACCGGAGCTGCGGGCGCCATTCGAAGAGCAGGATGGTCACGTCGTCCCGCAGTCGGTTGCGCTGGTAATCGAGTATGGCGTGGATGAGCAGCCGCAGCACCTCGGCCGGGCGCTGGCCGGCGGCGTTGGAGCGGATGATGAAGTCGGTGAACCGGTCGAGGCCGAACTCCGCGCCGTCCGCGTCACGAGCCTCCACGACACCGTCGGTGTAGAGCAGGACGCAATCACCGGGTTCCAGCGTCGTCTCGTGGACCTTCCGGGCCGCCGGGGCGAGTGGGCCGGCCAGGCCGATCGGCGGCTGCGGGGGGCTGTCCAACGCCCCGGCGAGCACCCGCTCGGCACGGATCAGCAGCGGTGGGGGGTGACCGCAATTGACCCAGTGCAGCACCCCGGTATCGGCGTCGAGCCGACACAGCACGCCGGTGCAGAACTGGTCGGGCACCCACTGGGCGAGCGCCCGGTCGACGGAACTGACGACGTCGGCCGGGTCGCCACCGCCGCGGCGGGCGTTGCGCGCCGCCGCCATGGCGACCGACGTGGTCAGGCCGGCGGTCAGATCGTGGCCCATGGCGTCGAGGATCATGGTGTGCAGGACGTTCTTGACCACCGAGTGGTCGAAGGCGTCGCCGGCGATCTCGTACGCGGGCTCGAGGACCGCGGTCGAGACGCACTTGCTGCTGCCGATGGTGTGGGGCGGCAGGAAGGCCCGCAGCATCTCGGCGGGCAACTGCATGGTCGCGGTGCGGGTGCGGGCGGCGAGCCAGTCGCTGTAGCCGCGCTTGGAGGTGGTCAGCATGGCGAACAGATGGGCCAGGATCTGGCTCCGGCGCATCCGTATCCCGTCGAGCGAGGCGGTCCGTACCTCCAGCACGCCCAGCCGCTCCGCACCGTCGACCAGCGGCATCCAGACGATCAGGCCGTCGTCGGCCTCGGCCACCCGCGGGGAGACCGTGCGGTACGCCCAGCCGGCCAGCGAGCCGTCCACCGGCAGCGGTTCCAAGGCCTCGTCGAGCGGGATGAGCAGCCGTTGTTGCAGGTCGACGAGGTAGATCAGCGCGGTCTCCAGGCCGAGGGCCGAGGCGCACCGCTTCGCCAGGTCGGGCATTTCGAAGGGCAGGGCCGTCTGCGCCTCGATGATCAGCTCTTCCAGCCGATTCTCGTCGACGGCGGTGTCGGGACCGAAGGGCGCATGCGGTGGGTCCGACAAGGGGATCACCCCTTCCGTCCTCAGTCTCACACCGATCCCGTCTTCTCTCACGTCAGGCGAGACCGCGGCGAGGGCGAGAGCGGCGGTCGGCGAGCTCGACCGGGTACACCTCGTGTGCCGACCACGCGATCGGCCGATCCGTGTCGATCCGGACCACTACGGCCGGGCCGGGAGCAAGGTGAGGCGCACACCGTCACGCGACCAGGCGCAGCCAGGCCGACGCGAGTGCGGCGTGACCGGCCGGCGTCGGGTGCACGCCGTCCGCGGCCCAGTACTCCGGCCCGGTCGCCGCGGCGAGTTCGGCGAACATGCCGTCCGCCGCGACGAGAGTGTGCCAGCCCATGTCGTTGACGCCGACGAGGATCGACACCACGTCCGGGCGCGCGTCGAGCACGACCGCCTGCCGAAGGCGAACGGCACGGTGGCCGCGGCGACGAAGGCGAAGGCGGCGAGGGCGACTTGGCGGGAGCCGATGCGGTCGGTATACCTGCCTGCCAGGCTGCGTGCGAGGAGCGCGCCGACCCCCTGCGGGATGAGCAGCAGTCCGGCGCCGAGGGCGTCCTCGCCGCGGACCTGCTGAAAGTACAGGGGCAGCAGCATCATCGACCCGGGAGCATCCGGCCGACGCGCCGATCACCCTGATGCGCCGCCCGCACTCCCCCGCGCCCTGGACGCGTCGGGCCCGATACCCCCCTTCCGTATATACCCCCCGGGGGTATATGGTCTCACTCGTCGGGAGCGCCGGAACCATCGGCTCGCCCCCGCGCCAGGCATCGCTCGTACGCACACCACAGTCGAAGGAAGTAGCCATGACGTCCCAGACGAAGCCCGGCTCCTGCTGCACCCCGGACGGTTCCCGCGGCACCGCCGCCACCGGCGACGTGCAGGCCGGCACGACCACCGTCTACAAGGTGACCGGCATGACCTGTGGCCACTGTGAGGGCGCCGTCTCCGCCGAGATCTCCGCGATATCCGGCGTCGGCTCCGTCCAGGCCGTGGCCGCCACCGGCCTGGTCACCGTGACCTCCACCAACCCGCTCGACGACGAGGTCGTCCGGGCCGCCGTGGACGAGGCGGGCTACGAGCTCGCCGGCCGCATCTGAGGCAAGCCCTCCCCACATACCCCTGCCGGGTCCCGCCGCTCCACTGATATGGACGCAGTACGCCTCGGCCCTCCTCCCTGGAGAACCCGCATGACCAGCATCGCCCCCGAAGAGACGGCGACACCCGCCCTCCCCGTCGCCGAGATCGAGCTCTCCATCGGCGGTATGACCTGCGCCTCCTGCGCCGCACGCATCGAGAAGAAGCTCAACCGCATGGACGGGGTCAACGCGACCGTCAACTTCGCCACCGAGAAGGCGAAGGTCGCCTACGGCACCGGAGTCGAGGTCGCCGATCTCATCGCCACCGTCGAGAAGACCGGCTACACCGCTCAGGAGCCGCCCGAGCCGGCGCCCCACGCGGACAAGGAAGCGGCCGCCCCGGTAGGGGCTCCGGAGGCCGACGGTGGGGAAGCCGGTGCGCTGCGGCAGCGGCTGCTGGTCTCGCTCGTGCTCTCGGCGCCCGTGGTGCTGATGGCCATGGTCCCGGCCCTGCAGTTCGACAACTGGCAGTGGCTGTCCCTGACCCTGGCCGCCCCGGTCGTCGTCTGGGGAGCCCTCCCGTTCCACCGGGCCGCCTGGACCAACGCCCGGCACGGGGCCGCCACCATGGACACGCTGGTGTCGATCGGTACGCTCGCCGCGCTCGGTTGGTCGCTGTGGGCCCTGTTCTTCGGTCACGCGGGCATGCCGGGCATGCGCCACGGCTTCGACTTCACCATCTCCCGTGCCGACGGCTCCTCCTCCATCTACCTGGAGGCCGCGGCCGGGGTGACCACGTTCATCCTCGCCGGTCGCTACCTGGAGGCGAAGTCCAAGCGCAAGGCCGGCGCCGCGCTGCGCGCCCTGCTCGAACTGGGCGCCAAGGACGTGGCCGTGCTGCGCGACGGGCGCGAAGTACGTATCCCCACTGCCGAGTTGGTGGTCGGCGACCGGTTCGTCGTACGGCCCGGGGAGAAGATCGCGACCGACGGCACGGTCGTCGAGGGCAGCTCGGCCGTCGACGCCGCCATGCTCACCGGCGAATCCGTGCCGGTGGACGTCACCGTGGGCGACGCCGTCACCGGCGCGACCGTCAACTCCTCGGGCCTACTGGTCGTCGAGGCCACCCGCGTCGGCGCCGACACCCAACTGGCCCGGATGGCCAAGCTGGTCGAGGACGCCCAGAACGGCAAGGCCGCCGTGCAGCGCCTGGCCGACCGCATCTCCGGGATCTTCGTCCCCGTTGTCCTCCTCATCGCCCTCGGCACCCTGCTCGTCTGGCTGCTGACCACCGGCGACGCGGCCGCCGCCTTCACCGCCGCCGTGGCCGTGCTGATCATCGCCTGCCCCTGCGCCCTGGGCCTGGCCACCCCCACTGCCCTCATGGTCGGCACCGGCCGCGGCGCCCAGCTCGGCATCCTCATCAAGGGCCCCGAAGTTCTGGAGTCCACCCGCCGCGTCGACACCGTCGTCCTCGACAAGACCGGCACCGTCACCACCGGCCGGATGGCCCTCCACGACGTCATCACCGCCCCCGGCGTGACCGATCAGGAGCTGCTGCGACTGGCCGGCGCCCTGGAGCACGCCTCCGAGCACCCCATCGCCCGCGCCATCGCCGACGGCGCCGCCGAGCGCACCGGCGCCCTGCCCACACCGGAAGGCTTCGAGAACGTCGCCGGCCTCGGTGTGCAGGGTGTCGTCGACGGGCACGCGGTGCTCGTCGGCCGGGAGAAGCTGCTGAGCGAGTGGGCGATCGAGCTGCCCGCCGAACTCGCCGCCGCCAAGGCGGCTGCCGAGGCCGAGGGCCGCACCGCCGTGGCCGTCGCCTGGAACGGAGAAGCACGCGGCATCCTCACCGTCGCCGACGCCGTGAAGGACACCAGCGCGGAGGCCGTCGCCGAACTGCGCCGCCTCGGACTGACCCCGGTCCTGCTGACCGGCGACAACAAGGCCGTCGCCGAGTCCGTCGCCCGCGAGGTGGGCATCGACGAGGTGATCGCCGAGGTCCTCCCGCAGGACAAGGTGGCCGTCGTCAAGCGCCTCCAGGCCGAGGGCCGTACGGTCGCCATGGTCGGCGACGGCGTCAACGACGCGGCCGCCCTGGCCACCGCCGACCTGGGCCTGGCCATGGGCACCGGCACCGACGCGGCCATCGAGGCCGGCGACCTCACCCTCGTCCGCGGCGACCTCCTCGTGGCCGCCGACGCCATCCGGCTCTCCCGCCGCACCCTGGCCACCATCAAGGGCAACCTCTTCTGGGCCTTCGGCTACAACGTCGCCGCCCTCCCCCTCGCGGCGGCCGGCCTGCTCAACCCGATGATCGCCGGAGCGGCGATGGCCTTCTCCTCGGTCTTCGTCGTCACCAACAGCCTCCGGCTCCGGCGCTTCACGTAGGCGGCAGGCAGGGAAGCTCGCACGAGGCGGCCGCACCCGGCGATTCCCGGGTGCGGCCGCCGGGCTTTGGCCGGCGACTGCCAGGGATTACGGGACAGCCCTTATATGTTCGGCGAGCCGATTCTTCGCCTCCCGAGCAGCACGATCCAGACAAGGGGCATGAAGGCCATCCAGGCCCAGCCGGCGCCGTCCCAGTACTGCCCCCTAGGGGTAGCGGCGTACAGGCTCGGGGCACACGCTGGGAATATCCCCACGTGAGCGGGCACGAGAGGACGTCCGCCATGGATGTCGCCGATGTCATCGTGATCGTCGCCGCGGCCGCGGTGATCGCCGGGCTGGGCTGGTTCTTCTTCAGCCCGCGCCGGGCCCACACCGCACGGCTGGAAGGCGGAGTGCAGCGTGTCGAGGTGACCGTACGGGGCGGCTACCGCCCAGACGTGATCCGCGTACGCCAGGGTGTGCCCGTCGAGCTGGTCTTCGACCGGCAGGAGAGCGGGGAGTGCACCTCCCGCGTCGTCTTCCCGGACCTGCGGGTCAACGCGGGGCTGCCCGCGTTCGCGCGGACCACCGTACGCGTCAGCCCCGACCGGGCCGGAACCTTCGGCTTCGCCTGCGGGATGAACATGATCCACGGCACGCTGCTGGTGGAGCCCGACGCCGGCACCGGCGTCGAGGAGGCGGCCTCTGTCGCCGTGCAGGACACCGGTGCCGGCACGCCGCCCTCCGCCACAACGGCCACCGCGCCCACACGAGGAGGCGATGCGGCCGAGGAGGAGGCAGCCGAGACAGCCGAACGTTGGGCGGAGATAGCGGACTTGACCCGTCGCGTGACCGTGGGCGTGGTCCTCACCGTTCCCGTCCTCTTCGCGGTGATGGCACACGAGCTGTTCGGCGCCGGTTGGGTGCCGGAGTGGCTGCTGAACCACTGGCTGCAACTGGCCCTGATCACCCCGGTGATGTTCTACACCGGCCGGCCGATCCACTCCACCGGCTGGCTGACCCTGCGCCACCGCGGCGCCGACATGAACAGCCTCATCACCCTCGGCACCACGGCCGCCTACGGCTACAGCCTGCTCGTCACCCTCGCCCCGGGCCTGCTGCCGAGCGAGGTACGCGCGGTGTACTTCGAAGCCGTCGGGGTCATCCTCACCCTGATCCTGCTCGGCCGACTGCTGGAGGCCCGCGCAAAAGCGGGCACCGGCGAAGCCATCCGCGCCCTGCTGGGCCTACAGGCCCGAACCGCCCGGGTGATCCGTGACGGCACCCCGACCGAGGTCCCGGTGGATGACGTCGTCGTGGGTGACGAACTGCTGATCCGTCCCGGAGAGAAGGTGCCGGTCGACGCCGAAGTCCTCTCGGGTGCCTCTCCGGTGGACGAGTCCATGGTCACCGGCGAGCCGATGCCGGTCACCAAACGCGCCGGGGACACCGTGGTCGGCGCGACGGTCAACGGCACCGGCTCCCTGACGGTGCGCGCGAGCAAGGTCGGCGCCGACACCATGCTCGCGCAGATCATCCGCCTCGTTCAGCAGGCGCAAGCATCGAAGGCCCCGATCCAGCGGCTCGCCGACGCGGTCTCCGCGTACTTCGTGCCGGTGGTGATCGCCATCGCCGTAGGCGCCTTCGCCCTCTGGTTCGCCCTCGGCCCGACACCCGCCCTCACCCTCGCCCTCGTCTCCGCCGTGGCCGTACTGATCATCGCCTGTCCCTGCGCGCTCGGCCTGGCCACCCCGCTGTCGGTCATGGTCGGTACCGGCAAGGGCGCCCAGGCCGGCATCCTCATCCGCTCCGCCGAGGCCCTGGAGACCGCCCACAAACTCGACACCGTCGTCCTCGACAAGACCGGCACCGTCACCAAAGGCGAACCCGTCCTCACCGACGTACGCGCAACCGACGGCTTCGACGAGGACGACCTACTGGCCCTGGTCGCCGCGGTCGAGGCGATGAGCGAGCATCCTCTCGCCACGGCGATCGTCACGGGCGCCCACGACCACGGCCTCACGCCGCCAAGAGCGGACGGCTTCGCTTCCGTCACCGGCAAGGGCGTGCAGGCCACCGTCGCGGGACGAACGGTCCACGTCGGCACCGCGCGCCTCCTGGCCGAAGCCGGACTCGACACCACCCAACTGACCTTCCTCGCCGCCGACTTCTCGGCCCAGGGCAAGACCCCGGTCCTCGCGGCCGTCGACGGCCGACCGGCCGGGGTCCTCGCCGTCGCCGACACCGTCAAGGACGACTCCGCCGCCACCATCGCCGCACTGCGCCGGCTCGGCCTGGAGGTCGTCATCCTCACCGGCGACAACGCCCGCACCGCCGAGGCCATCGCCCGTCAGGTCGGCGTCGACCGCGTACTGGCCGAGGTCCTGCCCGAGCACAAGGCCGATGAGATCCGCCGCCTGCAGCAGGAGGGTCGCACCGTGGGCATGGTCGGCGACGGCATCAACGACGCCCCGGCCCTGGCCGCCGCCGATGTCGGCCTCGCCATCGGCACCGGAGCCGACGTGGCCATCGAAGCCGCCGACATCACGCTCGTCTCCGGCTCCCTGGGCGGCGTCGTCACCGCCATCCGACTCTCCCGAGCCACCATGCGCAACATCCGCCAGAACCTGTTCTTCGCCCTCGTCTACAACGCCGTCGGCGTCCCCCTCGCCGCCGGTGCCCTCTACCCGCTGTGGGGCATCCGCCTCAGCCCCATGATCGCCGCGGCCGCCATGGCCCTCTCCTCGCTCTCCGTGGTCACCAACTCCTCCCGCCTCCGGCGCTGGCACACCACTCCCCTGCCTGTCGACCAGGACAAGCACCCCTGATGTGCGACGAGTTGCCGAACGTCACCTGTTTGACCGGTGACGGATGCTGTGTCACAGTCATCTGGCGCGCCCACGGCGCTCATCGGAACCCCGGTGCGCGCGGGATCCCCTTCGAGAGAGCGGGAGGCTGACGATGCAGGACCGCAGTACGCAGGACGGCGACTCGGCGGTGCGTCATGCGCGATTCGGCGCACTGCCCGAGCGGATCGCCTACGAGGACATGGTCGAGGTGAAGCCGGCTTCGCCGAGGGCCCCGGAGCGGGACACCGGCGACCCCGGGGCGAGGAATCTCCTCACCTGCCTGGCGTGGGACCTGGTGCTCTGAGGCGTGCCTTCCTCCGCCGCGCGCCACGAGCCGCGGGCCTTCGTGTCGGCGGCCCATGGCGCGCGGCGGAGGAAAAGGCTTTCGGACGGCCTCGCGGAGCCTGGTACGGTGACCGCGGTAGTGATCCTTCGTAGAGGAGTCCAGACATGGCGGGTGACGACGACATCTCCGGGTGATACCCGGACCTGATCGACCATCGGCAGGCGCACCCTTGGCCCTTTGGCAGTGCCGCCGTTGTGGTGATCTCGTCGTCCCCTTTTCCCTGTCTCAGGCGCAGTGCCCTTCGCACGGCGGTTTCCGCACAGCAGCTTTTGTACAGCGGTTTTCGTGCAGCGGTTTTCGCCGTGGGAGCGCTCTGCCCTCTCTTCCTCATGAGGTCATCCCCATGTCCGACGCTTCCGTCATCTGCTCCCAGCTGTCCTTCTCCTGGCCCGACGACACCCCCGTCTTCGAGGGCCTGTCCTTCACCGTCGGCGCCGGCCGTACCGGCCTCGTGGCGCCCAACGGCTCCGGCAAGAGCACGCTGCTGAGGCTGATCGCCGGTGAACTGCGCCCCGCAGCAGGGTCGTTGAGCGTGCACGGCACGATCGGCTATCTCCCGCAGACCCTCCCCCTGACCGGTGAACCGACGGTGGCCGAGGTCCTCGGGGTCGATACGGTGATCCGCGCCATCGACGCCGTCGAGTCCGGCGACGTGAGCGAGGAGCACTTCACGGCCATCGGCGACGACTGGGACGTCGAAGAGCGCACCCGTGCCCAGCTCGACCGGCTCGGCCTCGCCCATCTCGCTCTCGATCGGACCCTGGGCACGCTCAGCGGCGGCCAGATCGTCAGCCTCGGTCTGGCGGCGCAGCTGCTCAAGCGTCCCGACGTGCTGCTGCTGGACGAACCGACCAACAACCTCGACCTCGACGCCCGCCACAGGCTCTACGACGTGCTGTCGGACTGGAACGGCAGTCTGCTGCTCGTCAGCCACGACCGGGCCCTGCTGGACCGTATGGAGCGCATCGCCGAACTCGATCGTGGTGAACTCCGGTTGTACGGGGGCGACTTCACCCAGTACGAGGAGGCCGTACGGGCCGAGCGGGAGGTCGCGGAGAAGAACGTGCGCAATGCCGAGCAGGAGCTGAAGCGGGAGAAGCGCGAGAGGCAGCAGGCCCGCGAAAGGGCCGAGCGCCGCGCGAGCAACGCCGCCCGCAACCTCAAGAACGCCGGTCTGCCGCGCATCTTCGCCGGGAACATGAAGCGCGGCGCCCAGGAGTCGGCCGGCCGGGCGGGTCAGATGCACGCCACCCGCGTCCACGAGGCGCAGGCCCGGCTCGACGAAGCGGGACGCGCGCTGCGGGACGAGCAGCGACTCGTCCTGGAGCTGCCCGACACCGACGTCCCCGCCGGGCGTACCGTCGTCCTGGGCGAGGGGATGCAGATCCGCCACGGCGAGCGGAACCTGTTCGCGGGGGACGGTGTCGACCTCACGATCCGCGGGCCCGAACGCATCGCGCTCACCGGCCCCAACGGTGCGGGCAAGACGACCCTGTTGCGGCTGATCGGCGGTGAACTCGCCCTGGACGGGGGGAACATCAAGCGTGCCGATGGACGGATCGCCTCCCTGTCGCAGCGCCTGGACCTGCTCGACCCCGACCGCACCGTGGCCGAGAACTTCGCGGTGTTCGCCCCGCACCGGTCGGAGGCGGAGCGGATGAATCTGCTCGCGCGCTTCCTGTTCCGCGGCCCCCGGGCGCACCTGCCCGTGCGCGCGCTCTCCGGCGGCGAACGCCTGCGAGCCACGCTCGCCTGCGTCCTGTGTGCCGAACCGGCCCCGCAGTTGCTGCTGTTGGACGAGCCGACGAACAACCTCGACCTGGTCGGCGCGGGCCAGTTGGAGAGCGCCCTGGCCTGCTATCGCGGCGCGTTCGTGGTGGTCAGCCACGACGAGCGGTTCCTGGAACGGATCGGCGTCGACCGGTGGCTGCGGGTCGCCGACGGCGAGCTGACGGAGACGGGGGCAGCTCGCGCCTGAGCCGCCCCCGTGCCGCCGTTCGCGGCAGCTCGAAGCCGCCCAGCAGCGCGAGGTGTGGGACGCCGACCGGCGCGCCGCGATCGTCCCGGCCGGCCACGACCACTGGCTGCGGCGGCGCCGGCCGGGCCGTGAGACCCGGCTGAGCGCCACGGAGGGGAGACTTGGCGGCCACGAGCGGCGAGCCTTGCGAGGGCCATAGTCACCCGTCAAGATGGTGACGTGAATCTGGATCATGTCTTTGTGTGCGGCAATCCGGCCCTGGACTTCGCGGCCACGCTGCGGGCACGCCGTAGCGCGCGGTTCGAGATGTTCGCGGCACCGGACCGCCTGGACGCGTGGTACGGGGAGTCCGGCATCGTCGACTCCGTCTCGCCCGCCCGGCAGGCCGACGTGGAGCGGGCGACGACCGTACGCGAGGCCGTCTACCAGCTGATCACGGCCCGGCGCCTCGACTCGGACTTCGACGACGAGGCGCTGGCCGTGGTCAACGACGCGGCTCGCCGGGCTCCCGCGGCACCGCAGTTGACCCACTCCGGCCGTTGGACGACGGCGACGCAGCGAGAGGCGCTGTCCACCGTCGCCCGGCACGCGGTGGAACTGCTGAGCGGCCCGGACGTACCCCTGCTCAAGGAGTGCGGCAACCCCGAGTGCACCCGCGTCTACCTCGACCGCTCGCGCGGCAGCCGGCGCCAGTGGTGCGGCATGGAGTCCTGCGGCAACAAGATCAAGGCCGCCGCCTACCGCGCGCGCAGGAAGACCGCCGTCACCTCCGCAGGGTGACCCACGCTTCGGCCATGACTACGGCCCATGGGGCTCGCTGGTGATCCTGGTGGCCTGGACGGCCGCCTCCCTCCTGGGCGGTCACTTCACGCTGTGCCGCCGTGCTGCCTGAGGGCAGATCCCTCCACGGTTGGAGGGGCCGGTGGCGTCCGATTAGCCTGGACGGGAGGCGGTCACGATGTCCCATCCCCGCCACGACCCGGGCGCTCGGCCTCCGGGCCCCGAGAATCTGGTCTCAGCCGCGCGGACCGCCGGCGTGACGGACGAGCGCCTGCTGGGCGCCCTGCGCGTGACCCCGCGCTCGGCCTTCGTACCGGCCTCCTGCCGCGCATCGGCGTACGCGGACGTGCCGGTGGCGATCGACCATGGCCAGGTGACGACGCAGCCCTCCCTCGTGGCGATGATGGTCGCCGCACTCGGCCTCACGGGGGACGAGCGCGTGCTGGAGATCGGTAGTGGTTACGGCTTCCAGACCGCGCTGCTGGCCCGCCTCGCGGGGTACGTCGTCGGCGTCGAGCGGTACGCGGACATGGCCGAGCAGGCCCGGACCCACCTCGCCGGCCAGCGCATCAGGAACGCCGAGATCGTCGTCGGCGACGGCACCCTGGGCGCGGCCGACCGGGGTCCGTTCGACGCGATCGTGGTCTCCGCCGCGTTCCCGGAGGTGCCGCCGCCGCTGGCCGCACAACTGCGCGCGGGCGGCCGACTGGTGCAGCCGATCGGGCCGGGCGGCCAGGAGCGGGTCGAGCTGTACGAGAAGACCGACCGGGGACTCGTGTGCCGGCGGACCGTCGCCCTCGCTCATTTCGTCCGCCTCTACGGCGAGTACGGCTATCCCCCGACGGCCCCGTTCCACGACACTGGCTGACATGGTGACCGTCATCGGCGTCGACGCGTGCCCGTCCGGATGGCTGGCGGTCGAGCTCCACGACGGCCGCTTCGCGGCGGCACGGGTCGTCACCGCCCTGCGCTCCCTCCTGCCCGGGGTCCTCCCCGACGGCCTCGGGGACGCCGGGCGCACCCCGCCGGACGATGTGCTGGACGCGGCCGCCGCCGCGTGGACGGCCCACCGGATCGCCTGCGGCCGTGCGCGCTCCGTCCCGAATCCGCCCGAGCGCGATGCGGGCGGGCGTCGGTCGCCATCTGGCACTGACCCGGGCTGGGGTGTTCGGGGCCGCCCCGCCGGTAGTGGACCGGGGCGTGGCTCACTCCTGGCGGTCCACCCGTGCTCCTCGACGGCGAGCGAGGGGCCTTCGCCAGAACCGCCCGCGAGGAGTGGCCGGCACCGCGGAGGGCCGAACGGCCGATCGTGCCGTGCGCCGACCTGTCCACGGAGTCCGATCACGAACAACCTCTACAGTAGAGTAGAAGTTCCGGCCGCCGCCTGAGCGAGGACACGTCAACCGAGATCGGGTGAACGTTCCAGGCAACGTTCGCTCGGCGCGGGGTGCGGGTGGTCAGTCGGGGCAGAGGGCGGGTAGTGGGCAGTTCGGTCGGGCCGCGTACGGCGGAGACGTCCTTCGTCGTGGGCGAGGGGGCGGCGCTCCGGCCGCGCGGGCTGGTGGATCTGCGCGGCTCAGGGGACGTTCCGGCCGTGTTGTCGTATCCCGTGGGCGCGGTGGTGGTGGTCTCCGGATTGCCGGGCAGCGGTAAGAGCACCCTGCTGTGGCGCTGGTCCAAAGTCGCGTCGGTCATTGATCCGCGGGTGGTCCATGTCGCCTGTGAGGCGGTGATGCCGACGTGGTTGCCGTACGCGGTGTACCGGCCCTGGGCACGGTGGAGGTACTTCCGGTGGCTGCGTTCCGCAGTACGCGGCGGCGGGCCATTGCTGGTGCACGACTGCGGCGGTCGGCCGTGGATGCGCCGCTGGCTCGCCAGAAGGGTCGGGCCCCAGGGACGCGAACTGCACCTGGTCCTCCTGGATGTGGGGATGGCCGAGGCCTTGGCGGGCCAGGCGGCCCGGGGCCGGTGGGCTCCGCAAAGTGCCTTCGCCCGGCACCGCAGGGGGCTCGACCGGCTCCTGCGGTCGTTGTCCGGGCTCGGTGGGGCGACCCCAGGCCGTGCCCCGATTCGGGAGGCGGCGTCGGTGGTCTTACTGGACCGCGATTCGCGAGAGCAGGTGGCGGCGGTGGAGTTCGAATGATCTGATTCCCGGGTGTTCATGATGACCTTCCTGCGTGAGTTCCAGTCCTGGTACTGGGACTGCGCATTCGACGACGCCGAGTTGCAGGCCGCGGGAGGACGACTACCGCTTCCAGCAGGAGGCGGCGTGGGCGTTGTCGATCGGTGAGCGGTTCTACGACCACCGCGCCCTGCTGGAAGATCTCGACGCCTCCTGGCCGGACGATGAGCGCGGTTTCGAGACCGGCACCGGAGCCGGCCACGCCAGCGCGCTGGATGTCCTGGCGCTGCTCGCCGAGCCCGAGGACGCCATGCCGCTCACCGTCGCGCTCCGTCGCCGTGACGTCGAAGCGCTGGTCCGTGAGCGTGCGCTCCGTGCGGCGCAGGACTGCCTCGACCGGTGGGAAGAGCCGGAGGCCCGGGTCGTCGCCGCCCTGGAAGAGCTGATCTTCGACCCCTCGGCTGCCATGGACGACCGCACGCTCGCCGTCATCGCCCTGTTCGACGTGCCGGGACCGCAGGTCACCGCCGTGCTCCTGCGCGCCGCCCACTCCCACGTCCTGCCCGTCCAGGTCGAGGGCGCGCTCGGCCTCACCTACGGCCACCTGATCGACCAGCACCGCGACCTCGTGCGCGGCCTCGTCGCCTCCTGGCCCGACGGCGACGACGAACCCGACCGGGCCTGGCTCGTCCGGCAGGCGCTGAGGGACTGACACTCGGCGGGAGTTGTCGTGCGGCTGCGTCTCAGGGCAGATCGACGGCTGCGCGGCATTCGAGTACATGCCCCTGGACCTGCGCGGTCGTGGAAGGTGCCGGGTGGGGATCGCGGAAGGTGAACGCGAGCGGTCCGGGGCCGTGTTCGCGCACCCTCGCGACCCGCTCCATCGCCTCGGCGATGCTCGGGCGGTGGCCGGCCGGGATCCACCACAGGGCCTGGTGCACCTCGGCCATGCGATGGAACCACTCGCGGCGGCGACTCAGTACGCGCAGGTGATCGGTGTGGTAGGTGAAGTTCCGCAGGGCTTCCACCGACTCCCAGACCGAGCAGTTGATCAGGAGCATGTCGTCACGCTCGTCGGGGCGGAAACCGGTCGCGTCCTCGCCCTCATCGTCGACCATGCGCCACACGAAACCGGGGCTGCGCTCGGCAAGCGCGTTGATCTCGGGCAGTTGGGCGACGAAGTCGGCCAACTCGGGGCCGTCCAGCGGAGCGACGATGCGGCCGATGTTGACCTGCGCAAGGTGAAAGGCAGTCATGAGCCCAGCATGGCCCGCCCCTGCTTCTATAGTCAATGATTCTTTGTTTTAGACAGTGCCACGCAACATCCGCCGGGACACGGGTCCATCGTCGGCGACCACTGCTCGGGCGCCAGTCCCTCCAGCAGCCCGAGATTCATCCCGCAGACCAAGGCGGGGAAGTCCTCGGCCAGCGCGTGGAAGGGGCAGTTGCGCAGCCGCAGCGTCTCCCCGTCCCAAAAGGGCTGGTAGCCGCGGGCCCGCAGCACCTCGACCAGGTCATCGGCAACCGCATCCGGATGTGCCGCACCCGCAGCCTTCGCCGCGGCCTGCAGTTCCCGGTCCAGGCCGGCGTTCTCCACGACCTCGGCGAGGAGCCGGCCGGCCGCGTCGTAGGACCGCGGCGGGACGGACACGGCGTGCTCACCCTCGGCGCGCCGGTACACCTTCGCCGGCCGCCCCGCCCCGGGGCCGGTGCGCCCGGACAGTCGCCGGAAGGACACGGCCAGCAGCCCTGCCTCGACGAGCTTGTCCAGATGGAAGGCGGCCAGCGATCGGGAGATCCCGACCGCTTCCGCGGCCGCATCGCGCCCTACCTCATCCGGGGCGGCGGCAACGTGTCGATAGAGCCGACGGCGCACGGGATCACCCAACACACCCAGCACCGCGAATGCGGAATCTTCAGCAGTCACGCGCCGAGTCTATGACCAATGGGAATAGTCGAAACACGGCTCTGTCGCCGATCCCGTGACGTGGGTGCCAGGCGGTCGATCGTTTGCACACGCCCTGCCCTGGGGGTGTTTCAGCAGTTCAGGGGGGCAAGGAGGGTCGAGCTGCACTCCGTCTTGCAGGCCCACGCTACGGGCGGTGGCGGTTGAGCGGGGGGATGGTGAGCAGGGTGCGGTAGGTGGTGGCGTCGTCGGGTTCGCCGACGCGGCGACCGTCGGCCTCGACCCAGGCGTGGGCGGCGAAGGGCGGGGTGCGTACTCCGGTGGACCAGGTGGGCCAGGTGCCGCCGAGGCGGCACAACAGGGCCGTGGCGAGGGAGCGTTGGAGACAGTAGTGCCCGGAGCACAGGACGCTGACGGCCGTGACGTCCTGCCGGGCCCGCAGGGCCGTGGCGTGGTCGGCGGGCCGCGCTCCATGGCGCGCGGCCCGCAGGACGGCCTGGAGACGCTTGGGCGGCAGGTGGGCCAGTAGCCGTGCGCCGGCGACAGCGGTGCGGGCGGCGGCCCGGCGACCGATCGGGGGACGGTTGTGGTCGGTGTCGAGGATCTGGCTCACGGGGCGTCGACCACCAGTCCGCAGCGGGTGAGGCGGTCGAGCAGGGCGGCGACGTCGGCCGCGGCGCGATCGCGGGGGACGGGGCGGGTGGCGGTGAGCCGGTCGGCGATCTGCTGAGGGCTCGCGCCGTCGAGGAGCGCCTGAAGGACCGTTGCCCCGGTGGCGTTGAGTTGCCAGTAGCGGCCGTCGCGTTCGTCCAGCAGGACCATGCCTTCGTCGGTGGGGCAGCAGGCGACGTCAGTGCGCAGCCGTGTCAACGGGGTACTCCCTCGTGTGGGTGGTGGCGGGGGACGAGGTGGGCGGGGTCGGGGTGGGCGGCGAGGTCGCGCAGCCACACCTCGGCGCCCAGCGTGTTCTCCAGTTCCGGGGCGCCGCCGATGTTCAGGTCGGGGCTGATCAGGGCGCGGCGCAGGAGTTCCCGGTCGGCGAGGCCGGCGGCGGCGAGATGTGAGGCGTCGGCGATGTCGGACAGGTGGCGGCGGTGGGTGCGCAGGCCGAGGTACCAGTCGGGGCCGCAGTGGTCCTTGGTGGTGCGCTGCAGGATGTGTTCGGGCACCAGGCCGATCATCGCGGCGGCCAGCAGGGGTTTGTAGGCCCAGGGGTGGCCCGCCTCATGGGGGCGGGCGGTCAGGCAGGCGGTCAGGACGGCGTCGTCGCAGAAGGGGCTGTCCGTCGGCAACCCGTGAGTGGTGGATGCCTCATGGAGGAGGGCGGCACCGCGACCGGCCTCACGCATCTGGAGCAGCCAGGCGTGCCGGCCGGCGTCGGCGTCCAGCGGCTCGGTGTGTTCGGCCGCGTGACGCAGCGCCGTGGCCACCAGGTCCACCGCTTGGTCGCTCGCCCAGGGCGGCAGGGCCGGCCGGGGCCCCCACGGGGCGGGGCCCTGGTTCGTCCCGGCGCCTTCGCGCAGGCGTGCGGCGGCGCCGGTGAGCCAAGCCGAATAGGAGCCGGTGCCCAGCAGCGTCCGCGCGGCGGCCGGCAGGCTCCAACGGCCGCGGGCCTTGAAGCCGTTCGTGACCCGCAGCGCGGTGAGAGGGCTGCGGCGCCACAGGGCGTGGAGGTAGGCGTCGGGGGGCACGATGGCGTGGTCGCCTCCGTGTCCCGACAGGCGCAGTGCGGCCCCCCGGGCGCGCAGCGCGTCGGCCGTGTGGCAGTGCCGTGCTCGGTCGCGAAGGAGCCCCGAGGGCTCCTCCAGGGGCTCGCGGCGTTCGTCGAGACCGGTGAAGCACGCGGGCAGGTCGGCGGAGGCGAAGACCAGGGGTTCGACGTGGGGCAGATGGTCGGCGGCGAATCGGGCGTAGTGGTGGTCCTGGTTGCCGGGCCTGTTCCAGTGCTGGGTCGAGGTGACCAGATGGGCGCCGGCTTCCGCGGCCAGGAAGCACAGCGAAGTGGAATCCATACCGCCGGACAGATCCGCGGCCAGCAACCGGCCCGGACGCACGCGCAGCGCCACGGCGGCTCGCAGCGCCTCACGCAACAGGCCGGCGGCCTCCGACATGGGCAGGTGCGCGGACGGTGGTCGCCACCACGCGATGGTGCTCGTCCGTCCGTCAGGAGCGACGCGGAGGGCGTGGCCGGGCTCGACGGACTCCACCCCCGTCCACATCCCGGCGTCGGCCAATGGGTGCGGCAGGCAGGGCGCGGCAAGTCGGGCGGCGACTCGGACCGGATCAAGGTCGGCGTCGGCGAGGTGGGCCAGCGTACGGGCCCGGTCCGCACACACCGTCACTCCCTCAACTGCCGCCCGGTACAGACGCCGGGCCCCGAAGGCGCTCCCGCGCACGTACATGTGGCCGTCCACGGAGGCGGCCACATGAAAACTGCCGTGCACCCCATGCAGCGCGGATTCGACGTCCGCTACCGTACGGACCCTCTTCAGACGAGCCGTCAGGTCCGCGGGCGTCGTTGACGAGGTGCCCACGACCGCAAGCATCCGCCCGCCCTGCGAAGCCAGCACCATCCGCTCCGGCGGCCAGGAACCCATCAGCCACGGCCGGCCCGACGGATGACACACCACATCGACGGCCCTCTCCCGCGACCGCGCCGCACATTTCTGCCGCGTCTCCCGATCCGGGAACGCCACGAACCAGCTCGCCACCATGTCACTCACTCAGCAGCCCCCTTAACGCCTCGCGCCGGCCCGCCCACTACCTGGCGCTCCTGCCCCGAAAGGCGAACGGGCTCTGGCCGCCCGGTCCGCCGGCCCCTGGACTCCTCCCCCTGGCGGCTCTCCCGCGAGGCCCCCCTACCGGAACGTGCGGGTGCCGGCCCGCGCCGCATGGCGGTCACGCATCGGCACCCGCACACCGGGTCACGACCAGACGTACCAGGTAGCGCCCGCCTCGGGGTACAGCCCCGTGTTGCCCTGGGTGAGTTCGGCGAAGTCGCCGACCTCGGTCAGCAGCGGGGTCTCGTACACGTCAGCGGTCTCGATGTCCTGTGTCTCGTTCATGGTGAGCACCTCCAGATCAACACGGGCGGACGATTCGGCCACGACCGGCAAAAGACCTGCTCTGCCAGGCTGAGAGTTCTCGAATTCGTCCATCCATTTCTCACTGACAGACCTGACTCCGGTCGCGCGGTCTCAGCAACTGACCCATCAACCCTGGCCGCAGGGAATGAAATGCCGGTGAAATGACGCTGCGCTGGATCACCCCGGGGGAAATAGCCCCCAGGGCACGGCGGTCAGGCTGCCGCTATGCCGTCGGCAGGTGCCTGGCTCAACGCCCCATTGCCCCTTCCCGGCCAGTTGCGCATCCTGCTGTGATGCGCTTCTCCATCAACGTTCCCAACTTCGGTGACTTCGCCGACCCCCGTAACGTCGCGACCGCGGCCGTGGCCGCCGAACAGGCCGGCTGGGACGGGCTGTTCGTCTGGGACCACGTACTGCACCGACAGCACCAGGGGCGCCCCTTCGGCGACCCCTGGATGCTGCTGACCGCTGCCGCGCTGGCGACCTCCCGGATCCGGCTGGGCACCCTGCTGACGCCGGTCCCCCGTTACCGTCCGCAGCAACTCGCCCGCCAAGTGGCCACCTTGGACCACCTCAGCGGCGGCCGGGCGATCTTCGCCGCAGGTCTCGGCGGTCCCATCGAGGACGAATACCGCAGCTTCGGCGACACCGCCGAGCCACGCCTCCTCGCCGAGCGGCTGGACGAGGGACTGGAGCTGTTGAGGCGATTCTGGTCCGGCGAGCCGGTGAACCACCACGGCCGGCACTACGAGGCCCGGGACGTGACGCTGTTGCCCGCCACCGTGCAGCGGCCCGGTCCGCCGGTGTGGATCGGCGGGTTCTGGCCGAGTCGTCCGCCCATGCGGCGGGCAGCGCGGTGGGACGGCGCGGTGCCGCTCTTCGAGACGGCCCGGCACGGTCATGTGCCGGATGCGGCAGACGTACGGGAGCTGGTCGAGTATGTGCGCAAGCACCGTACGGCCGAGGCCGAGCGGACCGGTCATCCCTTCGAGTTCGTGCTCGGCGGTGCCACTCCCCTGGAAGCGGCCAAGGCCAAGGACGTGATCGGTCCGCTGCACGACGCCGGCGCCACCTGGTGGGACGAGCGACAGATCCAGACGGGCCCCGACCTGGACCGCCTGCCCCCCGTATTGCGCCGCATCGAAGCGGGGCCGCCGGTCGTCTGAATCACGAAACGTGTCCGCCCGGTGGCGCGCCGCCGCGCAGACTCGGCAGGAGTGCAATCGCGGCATGGGCGTACAGCCTGACATCGGCCGTGTCGGAGATCCGTGCCGCAGCCGGCCTGCACGGACCACCCTGCCCCCTGATGTGCCCGTTTCCGGGCTGAAGGGCCCTGCCAGGAGGTGCCTCGATGTGGGGGCAGGAGTAGACAGGAAAGGTGACGGTCGACAAGCCGGACCGAGACAAGGCCCTGCCAGAGCTGTGCGACGTACCGGTGTCCCGGCGTGCACCCGCCCCGGTGTGCACACCGTGCCGTGTGGCGGTCGACCGCGGACGGACGCAGGGGTCCTGCTGAGCAGCGCCCCTTTGATCATCTACCGCGCCTTCTTCGAGGCCGGCGTGTTCGGCTGGCCCGACCATGCCTGCCGCGGCTGCTCGATGCTGGCCGACCAGGTCGGCCACCTTGCCCATGTGAACGCCCGCGACACCACTCTCGTCTTCGTGTCGCGTGCGCCGCAGCCGGACATCGAACGCGTGAAGGCGCGGATGGGCTGGGCGATGCCCTGGTACACGCTCACCGACGGTTTCGACACCGACTTCGGTGTGGACGAGTGGCACGGCACGAACGCGTTCATCCGCGACGGCGACCGTGTGTTCCGCACGTACTTCATCAACGCCCGCGGCGACGAGGCGATGGGGAGCCTCTGGAGCTACCTCGACATGACTGCGGCTGGTTCCTCAAGATGGGCGACAAGGACCGCGAAACATGGGCGCAGTTGCTGATGGAGCACGACCTCGTCGACGAACTGCGGCTCACTGTCTTCCGGTCGTACTCGGGGCCGGCAAGCACCGACTGCTTCCATGGCCGCCAACCCCAATGTGGACAGCATCCACTTAGGTCGCCTAGACTCCTGAATGATCACTCGGGGGCGCGGATCGACGCACCCTCCAGTTACGGACACCGCACACAAGGAGGCCGTCAACCGCCCGACGCTTTTATTGGGGGCGGGAACGACCGATGAGTTTCTCCGTGGTCGGCAGTCAAGACCACGGTCGGTGCGCTGCAGCAGCGAGTGTGACCACAGCGTGCACCGACTGAACTTTCCCGCAACCGGACACGAGACACCGAGGACCTCAAGATGCGCACCCTGATCAGCACCGCTTTCATCTCGCTCGACGGCGTCGTGGAGGCCCCGGGCGGTGAGCCCGGCTACCGGAACTCCGGGTGGACCTTCAAGGACGTCGAGTTCCTTCCCGAAGCGTTCGAGATCAAGGGCCGGGAGCAGAAGGAAGCCACGGCGATGTTGATGGGCCGGGTCAGCTACGAGGCGTTCAGCCACGTGTGGCCGGCCATGGAGGACTTCGCCGACTACAAGGTCATGCCGAAGTACGTCGTCTCCAGCAGTCTCACCGAGGACGACCTGGTGTCGAACTGGGGCGAGACCACGATCCTGCGCTCGCTCGACGAGGTCGCCGCACTGAAGGAGACCGAGGGCGGCCCGATCATCGTCCACGGCAGCGCCACCCTGAACCAGGGCCTCTCGGACGCCGGCCTGATCGACCGCTACCACCTCCTCGTCTTCCCACTCCTGCTCGGCGCGGGAAAGCGCCTCTTCAGCACCACGGACAAGGACACCCAGAAGCTGAAGCTGGTCGAGCACGAGGCCTACTCCAACGGCCTGCAGAAGAACGTCTTCGACGTCATCCACTGACGAGGCTCCCGCACCCGGGCGCGTCGGCGCGCCTGTAGAACCACCGACGCGCCGACGTCCGGACCAGGTCTACCGCTCGCTGACGTTGACCATCCACGTGATACCGAACTTGTCCGTGCACATGCCGAACACATCGCCCCACATCTGCTTCTCCAGGGGGACGGACACGGTGCCGCCGTCGGACAGCTTGTCCCAGTACCCGCGCAGTTCGTCCGCGTCGTCGCCGCTCAGGCTCATCGAGATGTTGTTTCCGGGTCTGTGTTCCATCCCGGGAGGATTGTCGGCGCCCATCAGCGTGAAGCCGCTGGGAGTCTCGAGCATGCCGTGCATGATCTTGTCCGCGTATCCCGGTGGGGTCTCGGAGCCGAAGTCGCCGTAGGTGTGGACGGCCAGATCGCCCCCCAGGACCTCCTTGTAGAACTCCATGGCTTCCTTCGCCACACCCGCGAAGCTGATGTATGGATTGAGACGAGAGGCCACAAAACACCCCTTTCATGACGGATAGTCAGTTCGGGCGCAGCCTACGTGCCACACAAGCGAAGTCGGGCGACCCGACGGGCGCCGCGCAGGGTGCTCGGTGCCCCCACTCGGGGAGCGTCCGGCACCGCTCAGGGCAGATACTCGATCAGACGGTCGGCCAGGTCGACCGGGCGCGACAGCGCAACCAGGTGACCGCCGGGGACCTCGTCGGCGTCGATCCCGAGGCGGTCGCGGGCCACTCCGCGCTGGAACTCCGGCGGGAAGAACCGGTCCTCGGCCGCGGCGAGCACGCGTGTGGCCACGTCCGGCCATCGTTCGACGGCGCAGGGCTGGCCGAACGCCACGTCGGCCTCCGGCCGCTCATGCTCCGCGCCGGCCGCGGCGATCTCGGTCGGCACGTCGTGCAGGAAGTAGGTCGCCGGGTCGAATTCCGTCGTGTACCCGCCTGCTTCGGCTGCCGCAACCCGGGCCGCCGGGGCTCCGGTGTTGCCCCACCACTGTCCGGGCGTCTCACCCGGTAGCGGGATCATCGCGTTGACCAGCACCAGCAGGCGCACCGGCACGCGGGCGCAGACCATCGGGGCGGTGAAGCCACCCATCGATTGGCCCACCAACACCACGTCATCACGGTCACCGACCGCGGCGACCACCGCGTCGGTGTACTCAGGCAGCCCCGCGGACTCGTCGGCCCCGGGCAGATCGACAGCCACCGCCTCGTGCCCCCTGGCCCGCAGCTCGGGCACCACACGATGCCAGTACCAGGCCGCTCCCCCGGCCCCGGGAATCAAGACGAAAACGCTCACCCTTCGCACCCTTCGCTTCGCTCGCAGAGCATCCGGACCGTCGGGAACGGCCGAGGATCATCGGCCCCTCTTCCCGTTCGCCCGTAGGCACGATTCCCACGGCCAGGCCCTACTGCTCCGCCAGCCAGAGGTCGGGGCCGAACACCTCGTAGTGGATCGCCTGGGGCGGGACACCGCGGCCGAGCAGGTCGCCACGCAGGGTGCGCATGAACGGCAGGGGGCCGCAGAGGAAGGCGGTGATGCCCTCGGGCAGGGGCATTCCACCGATGTCGGCTCGGCCCGCGGACACCGCCACCGGCGGCGCGGACGCGGATGCCTGCTGAGCCGCTTCCTCGTACCAGAGGTGCAGCGAGGCATGCGGCAGAGTGCCGACCAGGCGGCGCAGTTCGTCGCGGTGCGCGTGGTCGGCCGGAGAGCGGTCGGCGTGGACGACGACAACCTGCCGGGACGACCCGGTGTCGGCCAGGTGGTGGAGCATGGCGAGCATGGGGGTGGCGCCGATGCCGGCGGAGGCCAGCAGCAGCGGGCCGTCGCCGGCCGGCAGGGTCAGATCGCCGAACGGGGCGGAGACGGGGAGCACATCGCCGACGCGGGCCCGGTCGTGAAGCCAGGAGGACACCTCACCGGCCGGTCCGGGCCCTTCACGGACGTGCTTGACGGTGATCCGCCACTCCGGGGCTCCGGGGGCGGCGGACAGGCTGTACTGGCGGATCTGCCGTGCGCCGTCGGGGAGTTCGACCTGCACGCTGACGTACTGGCCGGGGCGGAAGGCGCGGGCCGGGGAGCCGTCGGCCGGGCGCAGGGTGAGCGCGAGCGTGTGCGGGGTCTCCTCGTGCCGTGCGACGACGGTCATGGGCTGCCACGTCCCGCCCTCGGGGGTGCCGTGCTGCTCGTAGAGGCGGGCTTCGACGGCTATCAGCGCGTTGGCCATCAGCCAGTAGACCTCGTCCCAGGCCGCCGCGACCTGCGGGGTGACGGCCTCCCCGAGGACGTCGGCGACCGCGGCGAGCAGATGCTCGTTGACGATCTTGTACTGGTCCGAGGTGACGCCGAGCGAGGCGTGCTTGTGCGCGATCCGGGCGAGCATCACGTCGGGGCGGGTGTCGGGGTGCTCCAGCAGCATGCCGGCGAAGGCCGCGATGGAGCCCGCCAGGGCCTGCCGCTGCGCACCGTTGGCCTGATTGCCGCGGTTGAAGAGGTCGCGCAGCAGCTCCGGATGGGCGTCGAACAGCTTCCGGTAGAAGCGTCCGGTGATCTCGTCGATGGCGGCGCCGACGACCGGCAGGGTTGCCTTGATGACGGGTGCGGACTGCTCGGAGAGCACGAGCCACCTCCTGTAAACTCGCATTTGATCTACCAATTTTTGCGTAAGACGGACCGCCCTGAGAGCGGCCCAGGGCGGGGCACGACGGATCGGTCAGCCGGAGCGCCGGCCGGTGAGACTGATCAGCACCGGGCCGGTGGGCGATGCCACCACCTCGGACACCGTCAGCGGGTCGAGCGTGGCGTAGAACGCCTCTTGGGCGTCGGCCAGCGCCCGCCGGAGCCGACAGGCCGCGCGCAGCGGGCACGGAGGGTCGCCCTCGCAGGCGACCACCTCGTCCTCACCCTCCAGCTCGCGCACCAGCCAGCCCACCGACGCCCGGTGCCCCAGACCGGTCAGCTCCAGTCCGCCGCCGCGACCCCGTCGGGCCTCGACCACACCGAGATGCTGGAGCCGGCTGATCGCCTTCGCCATGTGGGTGTACGGCACGTCCATCGCCTCGGCCACCTCGCGGGTGGTCAGCGGGGCACCCGGCTCCGCGACGGCCAAGCGCATCACGGCGCGGAGTGCCAGATCAGTGAACTTCGTCAACCGCACGCGACGACGGTAGCAAATGCGCATGTGAGATTCGCATTCAGGGGTGGATTTCCGGGCGGGGCGGTGCGGTGCCACCGGCGGCCGGCGCCGGCGCCGGCACCTCGCATCCAGCGCGGGTGGGATCCCCGCGGAAGATCGCCGTGCCACGCGCGACACCCCACCCGACGGATCCGATACCCCCCATGGGTACCGTCGGAACCGTCGATCGAGAGCGTGGGAGGTGCGCGGTTGTCCGGGCAGCAGCGGAGGTTCACCGCCTGGTGCGGTCGGCTGCTCCTCTTCAGCGCGCTGCTCTTCGGCATCGTCGCGATGCACAGTCTCGGCCACCCCGCCGAACACAGTACGCCCCAGGCGTCCGGCACCACCGTCATGGCTGCGGCCGCGCCCGCGCACCACCACGCCGCCGAGCCCGCGGCCGGCGCACCGCAAGCCGATCGGCCGGATCCCGGTGCTCATCACCCGGCTCCCCTCGGCGGAACGAACCCGATGTCCGTCTGCCTGGCCGTGCTCGGCGCGGGATTCCTCGTCCTGCTGCTCGGCGGGGCCTTCGTTCGCGGGCCGGCGGACGTGCCGGCCACTGCGCTGGCGCGACTGCCGCACGCCCTGCGGCCGATTCCGCCGCCCCGCCGCAGAACGCTCCTCGCCCAGTTGTCGGTGTTGCGCATCTAGGAGCGCACGCCTGCCGCTCCCCCACCCAGGAACGGCGGATCGTGCCGACTCCCTTACGCATCACCACCGAAGACGAGGTGCACTCCATCATGCGCACACCCACCCGCCGCGCCGTGCTCGGCACCGGAATCGCCGTCGCCGGCGGCGGACTGCTCGCCGCCTGCTCGGGTTCCGGCATGGACCACTCCGGCCACGGCGACAAGCCCCCGGCCGGGCCCGCAGGCTATGTCTCGCCCGACGACAAGGAGGTCGCCGCCGCGGAGGCGAAGCGGCGCCCCGGTCCCGTCCGGAAGGTCAAGCTCACCGCCACTCCGACCCGCCTGGACCTGGGCGGCCGGACGGTGAGTTCCTGGGCCTACGGAGATGCGCTGCCCGGCAAGGAGGTCCGGGTCACCGCGGGCGACACCCTCGCCCTCACGCTCGCCAACCACCTGCCGCAGCCCACCTCCATCCACTGGCACGGGCTGGCCCTGCGCAACGACATGGACGGCACGCCCGGTCTGAGCCAGCGGCCGATCAAGGCCGGCGCCTCCTTCGAGTACCGCTTCGCCGCCGCCCACCCCGGCACGTACTGGTTCCATCCGCACTCCGGCGTCCAGCAGGACCGCGGGCTGTACGCGCCGCTGATCGTCGAGGACCCGAAGGAGCCCCTGTCGTACGACAAGGAGTGGGTCGTCGTCCTCGACGACTGGGTCGACGGTGTGGACGGCAGCACGCCCGACACGGTCCTCGCCGAGCTGAGCAAGGGCATGGGCGGTACGGACCACGACGGTATGGACATGGGCGGCTCCGGCGGCATGGACCACGGCGGCCACGACATGTCCCAGATGTCGATGACCACCAAGGAGTCCCCCTCGCCGAAGCCCTCCGGGCCCTCCCGGATGATGATGGGCGCCACCAGCGACCTGCTCGGCGGGGACGCCGGGGACGTCGCCTACCCGTACTACCTGGTCAACGGCCGCACGGCCGACGATCCCCAGACCTTCCGCGCCAGGCCCGGCGACCGCATCCGGATCCGCTTCATCAACGCCGGCGGCGACACGGCCTTCCGCGTGGCCCTCGGCGGCCACCGGATGACCGTCACCCACACCGACGGCTTCCCCGTCGAGCACGCGGAGACCGACGCCCTGCTGCTGGGCATGGGCGAGCGCTATGACGTCCTGGTCACCGCCAAGGACGGCGCCTTCCCCCTGACGGCCCTGGCCGAGGGCAAGAAGCAGTCGGCGCGGGCGATTCTGCGGACAGGTGGCGGCGCCGCACCCGAGCCGTCCGCACGCCCCGAGGAGCTGGACGGAAAGCTGCTGCGGGCCGGGCGGTTGAAGGCCGACGACTCGGTCCGCCTGAAGTCCGGCCGACCCGACCGCACCGTCAAGCTCAGGCTCACCGGCTCCATGGCCAGGTACGACTGGGCCCTCAACGGCAAGAGGTACGACCCCACCCAGCGGTACCCGGTCCGCACCGGCGAACGCGTACGGCTGTCGTTCATCAACGGCACGCGGATGTGGCACCCCATGCATCTGCACGGCCACACCTTCGCGCTGGGTGACGGCGGCCCGCGCAAGGACACCGCGATCGTCCTGCCCGGACAGACCCTCGACGTCGACTTCGACGCCGACAACCCCGGGCTGTGGATGATCCACTGCCACAACGTCTACCACGCCGAATCCGGGATGATGACGGTTCTCGGCTACCGCGAGTAGGCATTGCACCCGGTCCCGCCGAGGCGCGCTGTGCCTCGGCGGGGCGGTGCTGACCAGCACGGCGAAGGAGCCGCTCACCTGGTTCTCCCCGCGGCGTGCCTCACCCTCCGGTCGTTCCGCGGTCAGGTTTGCGGGCGGCGAGGCGTTCGACGATGCCGAGCTTGAACCGGTCCCGTTGCTCGATCCGCAGGCCCGCGGCCTGGACGTGCCGGAGCGGCCGGCGCAGGACGTGCTCGCCGCCGAGCGGAACGGTGACGAGTTCGAGAAGCCGCTGGAGCGCCCGCAGGGGCCGGGCGGAGCTGGCGATGTGGTCGAGCAGCAGGAGCCGGCCCCCTGGCTTGAGCACACGGTTCATCTCGGCGACGGCGCGCCGGTCGTCGGGGATCGCGCACAGCGACAGGGTGCAGACCACGGTGTCGAAGGAGGCGTCGGCGAACGGCAGGTCCTGGGCGTCGCCCTCGCGCAGGTCTGCGACGCGGCCGAGGTCGTCGGCTCGGCGACGGGCGATGGCCAGCATCTTCGGGCTCCACTCGATCCCGGTCAGCCGGACACCGGGAGGGTAGAAAGGGAGGTTCAGGCCCGTGCCGATGGCCACCTCCAGCACGTCGCCGCCCGCCTGGGAGCACACCCAGCTACGGCTCTCCCCGAACAGAGCGCGGTCGAAGAACCGCATCTGCCGGTCGTAGGAGCGGGCGTGCTTGTCCCAATGGCCACGGAGCCGCTCGTTGTCGCCGGTCTCGGGCACAGCGTCGTCCTCTCTTCGCTCAGGCCGCCCCCTGTTCACCCACTGCGTGGCCGCCCCCTGCCCTTACCGTGCCCGCCCTGCCCCGAAGCCCGTGGTCGCAACGCCGAGCGGTCCGGCCGGGTAGTGCTCCCGACCGGACCGCTCGGCGGTGAACTGGACTCCTCGGGCGCTACTTCTTGGAGTCCCGCTTGACCCATGTCATCGGAGCGGACTTCCCAGGTGCCTGGATCAGCACCCGCGCGGGAATGGCCACGATCTTCTGCTTCGGCGGCCCGTCGGCGGGGGTGAGGTTGATCTTGTAGACGATGTACCCGGTGTACCAGCCGCCGTTGGCGCGCCCGTCGAGCCATCCCACACTGCTGTCAGGAACGTCGATCTCCGTGTCCTGTTCGACCATGCTGGTCCACCTGTTGGTGGTGGTCGTCGACTCGCTGTAACTGAAATTGAATTCGCCGCCCGCATCGGGTCCGGGCGCCTCCGGTTTGAATGTCGTGCTGACCTTTCCACCGGCGGACCAGCCCTTCGTCTGACTGCTGTCGCGCCCGACGGTGGCCTGCGTCTTGTACGTGAGTTTCGCCCTCCCCGTAACCTCCGCCGTGGACTGCACCGTTGGGTACTTCTGGTCCAGGATGCCGACGAACCCGCAATCGGAACCGTTCGAGTCGTCCATGCCGCAGTAGTGCTTGGCGCTCATGCCACCGCCCAACCACGGCTCCAGGTCATCGCTGCTGCTCCGGCGGATGTCAGGGCTGTCGACGACCTCCACCCCGGGCTCGAACTCGAACCCGCTCCCCAGTTGGTCCTTCACGTCTTGTATCGCCCGGTCGAGCGGATAGATCTGCTCGACGGCGTCGAGCGTGACCCCACGCGGGTCCTGTCCCAGAGCCGGATATCCCCTGATGGCTTCCTTCTGGTTCAGGGGCGCGGTCTGCTCCAGGAGGCCGACGACCTCTTCGTCGGTCGTATAGAACGTGTTGCCGCCGTCGTCGGCCGCGGTCGTCGACGGGCCGGCCGTGGCGGGCGTCTGGTCGCTCATGAGCGAGGTCGCCACAAGCGCCGTGACCACCGCCGCTGCCGCGAGGACGGCGGCCCGCCGGGCTCTCCTCCTCGGCGACGTGCGGTGCTTGCCGGTCTTGCCGGGCTCGTCGGGCCTATCGAGCTTGTCCTGCCTATCGAGCTCGTCGTGCCTATCGGGCTCGTCGTGCCTATCGAGCTCGTCGTGCCTATCGGGCTCGTCGTGCCTATCGGGCTTGCCGGCGTTCGGTGCGCTCAAGACCGTCTCCTGGGTATGGGTCGGGGTATGTCGGTCGGGATAAGTCAGCGGAGGGCAGGGTGGGGCGAGACAGTGGCCCCGGTTTGGCCGAGGCCACTGTCACCGTCCAGTGCCTGAGCAGCGCATCACCGCGTCAGGGCACCGAGGCGTACTGGGTGAGGGTCAGTCGCAGCAATCGGGCTTGCAGCGTTCGACCGTGACGTCGTCGACGACCGGTCCGGTCGGGCTGTGGAGAGTGGTGCTGGCGAACGTCAGGGTCGTGGACGGGCCGGTGGCCACGAAGGTCACCTGTCGCCGCACATAGCCCATGTTGGCCTTCGTCTTGCCGGTGACGTCGAAGGAGAAGCCCTGGACGTTCTGCCCGTCGACGAGGACCTTGCCCGTCTTCAGGACCGGGACGCGGTCGAGTTCGGGGTTGCCGGCGAGCGAATACGTCACCGTGTACCTGGACCCGGCCTTCGTGGTGAAGGTCTGGGACACGGCCCCCGCGTCGCTGCCGTTGAGGTCCAAAGACTGGTCTCCCTCGGCCGCCTGCCAGTATCCGGCGCCGATCAGGTCGACGTTTCCGCTGGTGACTCTCCAGGGTCCGAAGGACTGCCCGGCCGCGAATTCGTCGAAGGTGTTCGCCTTCACCTTGGGGGATTCGAAGCTGCCGTCGTCGAAGCGGCTGACGGCGGAGAGGGATGAGGCGGCCGGGCCGCTCGCCCGGCCGGTGGTGTGCGCCGGGGCGGCCATCGCGGTGCCCGCACCGGCAATGAGGACGGCCGCTGCGGTGGTGGCGGTGAGAGAAGTACCTATGGCCCGCATGATGTCCTTTCGATTGGTTGTCGTGGAGGAAATGGATATGGATTGTGGCTTCATGGGCAGCTTCAAGTGGACCGCCTGTTGGGGCGGTTGGGTCTCCTGAGTGACTGTTTCCGGCAGCTGCCCGCTTGGACATAACCATTCTGGAGACGCCGCGTTGGTGCCGGAAAGGCCATTGCGGGCAGCCGTTCGAGAACTCTCCGATGCCCGATGCGGCGCCCTATGGGGAAGCAATTACCCTGCAGTGGATTTTCGCTGACGGACGCTTCGCCAAGGCATCCCGCTGCGCGCCGGGATATTGCGCTGCGCTGTAGCCGGGATCAGTAGGCCGTGAAGGTATAGGAGCCCGAGCCGACCTCGTAGACGGCCGTGCCGCCGCCCGTGCGGACGAAGCGGGCGCCCGGCGGTGCGCTCACCGCGTTGCGGGAGGACGCGGGGACGAAGACGGTGGCCGTGGTGTTCCGGGGCACGGAAGCGCGCAGGACGAAGGCGCCGGCCGACCGCTCCCAGCAGCTGCGGACCTGCCCGTACGGGGCGAGGTACCGCTCGTCCGCGCGGCCGGGAACGGCGTGCGGACCGGAGCCGCAGGCGGGCCGGAGGAAGAAGTGCTGGTATCCGGGGTGCGCGGGGTCGGGATCGATGCCGCCCACGGTGCGGTGGATCCAGTCGCCGACCGCGCCCAGCCCGAAGTGGTCGAGCGAGTACAGAGCGGGGTCGTGGAGTACTCCGTGGGTGCGGGTCCGGCCCTCGCGCGCCCAGATCCTCGTCGCGCCGTTGCCGATCTGGCAGCCCCAGGAGGGGACCGTCTTCTGTTCCAGCAGTTGGTACGCGACGTCGGAGCGCCCGGTGGCAGTCAGCATCGGCAGCAGCCCCCCGGTGTCGAGGAAGCCGGTCGTCAGGTGCCCGCCGTGCGCCTTGATGCCGGCGGCCAGGTTGTCGGCGGCGGCCTTGACGAGTCCTCCGGGCACCAGGTGGAAGCCGAGCGCGAGCACATACGACGTCTGGCTGCCGTTGCCGGTCCGACCGTCGGCGGCGACGAACCTGGTGCGGAAGGCGTCGCGGATCTCCGACCACAGTGCCAGGAAGCGCAGGGCGTCGTAGCTCCTGCCCAGGGCACGAGCCATCTGGGCCATCATCGCCGTGGACTCGGCGAAGTAGGCGGTGCCGATGAGGTCGAGCGGCGTACCGTCCTCGACGCCCAGCCAGTCCCCGTACCCGCCGGCCGGGCGGATCAGGCCGCTGCTGTGTGTCTTCAGGCTGTCGATCCATGCCGCCATCTCGCCGTAGCGGTCCCGTACGACCTGTACGTCGCCGTAACGCTGCCAGCAGGTGAAGGGAACGATCATGTGGTGTCACCCCCGCCGCAACGGCTCGGTCGTGTGCTTCCGGGCGGCAGTGGCCCGATCGGGGGCAGCACTCTTCCAGTCGCGCCGCGGAGGGCGACCGACGAAGGTTCCGAAGAGCAGCGCGGCCGCTGTGGCCGCGAGCACGCCCGGCACCATCTCGTAGATTCCGGTCCGGAGCGGGCCGAGCAGCGAGTCGATGTGCTTCCACAGGATGACCGTGAGCGCACCCGTGACGATGCCGGCGGTCGCCCCCGCCTTGGTCATGCGCGGCCAGTAGAGCGAGAGCAGGAACACCGGGCCGAAGGCCGCGCCGAAGCCGGCCCAGGCATGGGCGACGATGTCCAGGACGCTGCCCCCGCTGAGCGCGATCGTGTAGGCGACCAGCGCGACGCCGACCAGCGCCGTATGTGTCACCGTCACCAATGTCGCGTCCGAGGCCCGCCCCTTGCGCAGCGCGCGGAAGAAGTCCTCGGTGATGGACGTCGCCGTCACCAGCAGCTGGCTGTCCGCGGTCGATTTGATCGCGGCCAGCACCCCCACGTACAGCACACCGGCGAACCACGGATTGACCGACTGCTTGACCAGTTCGATGAAGACCATCTCCTGGTCGCCGACCGAAGGGCGGAGCGCGGCGATACCAAGGAGTCCCACGAGGCTCGCGCCGGTCAGCGAGAGGACGACCCACCCCATGGCGATACGCCGGGCGAGAGGGATGTCGTGCGTACTGCGGATGGCCATGAAGCGGGCCAGGATATGCGGCTGCCCGAAATAGCCGAGCCCCCAGGCGAGCAGGGATGTCACCGCGACAAAACCCAGCGGCTCGCCCGCGCTCCACCTGCCGTCGGCGAAACCGGGCTTCGCCCCCAAGTCGAGCAGTGCCGGGCTCTTGTCGGCGATCGCATGGTGCAGCGCGCAGAGGCCGTCGAGGTGCCCGATGATGACGACGGGGAGGACGCACGCCACGAAGAGCATCAGCGCGCCCTGCACCACATGGGTCGTGCTCACGGCACGGAAGCCGCCGAGGACGGAGTAGATGACCATCACCACGGCGATGACGGTGAGGCCGAATGCGAAGCCGACGCCGAAAACCTGGTGGAACAGCACACCGCCCGCCACGAATCCGCTCGCCACGTAGAGGGTGAAGAACACGACGATGACGGTCGCCGAGAGCATACGAAGTATTCCGCTGCGGTCCTCGAATCGCTCTTCGAGGTATGCGGACAGGGTCACCGAGTCGTTGGCCCGCTCGGTGTAGGTACGCAGGCGTGGTGCGACGAACCGCCAGTTGAGGTACGTGCCGATGATGAGGCCGACGGCGATCCACGTGGCCCCGATTCCTTCCGCGTACACGGCACCCGGAAGGCCGATGAACAGCCAGCCCGACATATCGCTGGCCTCTGCCGACAGGGCGGTGACCAGGGCGTTGAGTCGTCGGCCGCCGAGCGCGAATTCGGGGAAGCTGTCGGTCTCCCAGTAGGCCCAGATACCGACGATGATCATCACGATGATGAAGATCCCGAAGACCATCATCGCCGGTGCGGCGGTCTGTAGCTCCACCTGGTTCTCCCTCGGCGCACAACAAAGCAGGCAAGGTTGACCACGACCGTCTTCGGCCGCGGCGTGGTTCTCGGTCGCGGTGGTTCTCGGTCGCGGCGAGCAGCTCCCCCGGCTGCCCGGACTGCTCAACTCCACTGCATCTCTTGGGCGTTGACGCCGACGGCCGCCCCGCCCCGCTCCGGTTGGCAGTGGGACCGAAGAGGGACGGGACGGCTGATGAGGCCCGCCCACCGGCGAAGGGCGGGCCTTGCCGTCCTCCGGGGGAAAGGGAGAGGACGGCGTTCAAGGGGTGGCCGTGCGGCGTACGGCCGTGGTGGACTCCTGGCAGGTCGGCGGCGAACCGTTCGCACGGTGGGGCAGCGCTCCAGCCGTCTCGTCTCAAGGGCCTCGGAACGGTGCGACCGCAACCTCGATGGCCCTGCGCAGCGCCCGGACGTCGGTGATCAGCCGCCCGTCGGTGACCCGGATCCGCCAGTGCGGCCCCGGCCCTTCGATGCGATGCGGCGGCGGGACGACGAGGTGCTGGGTCACGCTGAGCGGACGGGTTTCCGGGACGTCCCATCCGGTGGTCGCCCCCTCGCGGACGAACCAGTAGACGGCGGGCTCGTACGGGTCCTCGATCACGGCGCCGCTGCGGGTCCCCAGGATCGCCAGCGCACGTATGCCGATGCTTCGGGGCACTCGGACCGCGTCCCAGTCGATGCCCGCGGCCCGTAACTCGCAGCCCCCGATGGTCTGCAGAGCAGAGAGTCTGTATGTCTCGGTGTACATGGGTAGCGGCTCCTCACCGTCTCCGTCGCGCAGGGCCTCGCGTCCGAGTTCCACACCGGGCGGGGGAACGCCGGCCCGCGCCCCTCCGACTGCCCGGCGCCGCCCGACCGGCCGGTCTCCTCCCGCCCACAGTCAGGAACCGGCCGCGTCGAGCGGGCCATGGGCGGGCGCGTCGGCGACCGCGCAGCAGAAGCCGTCGCCTCTCCTGCGCGGTCACCGGCCGCATCGACCGCCGGTCACATGGTCAGCGTCCGGAACCCGCTTCCGCAGCCGCGATCGGGGCGGATTTCGGGGTAGTCGAGCCGCATGAAAGGGCGCTCGCCGGATGACGCCGCCCGGTGGGCGCGGTGGGCGCGGTCGCCCTAGGGGAGCCTCGCCGGCCGCGCGGGGCGGCGCCGAGCAGGTTCCGGCGGCGGCACCGGAAAATCTTGGAGTTCTCCCGTCATAGCGCCGCACCGGACGTCTCTGAGTAGGTGTGGACACGAACTGTGCAGCACAACCGGGACAGGAGAAGGATGCCGACGTGCGACAGCTTGACGCGCCCTCGTCCAGGGGCCACCTCGCCGATGACACGGGCGGCCACCGCGCCACCGGCCCAGAGGCGAGCGACCCGTCCAAAGCCGACGTCGGGCTGCGGCTGCTGCGGGTCGCCCTCCGCCTCATCCACGAGGCGGACGGCGGCGACGAGGTCACAGGTCAGGCGCTCCGTCGCTTGGCTTCCTCCCTGGCCGGCCTCTCCTGCGAAGGCTGCGGACGGCAGCCGGCCTCGCCGACACGGTGCCCTCGCTCGACGGATGCCCGCCTGATCCGCTCCTGGACCCGGGAACTCCTCGCGCTGCTCGATGCCGACGAGCAGCCACCGGGCCTCGACCCCGGTGCCGTGCGGAGCGGGCACCCGGCGAGCGTCGAGGATGCCGACGCTGCGCTCGCGGTCCAATACCCCGACGGCGAGCTGCGCCACAGCACACGGCGCGCCGTGCCGCCGGGCTCCACCAGCGCACTGCCGGCCGCCGTACCGAACGGTCCGATCGGCCGATGGCATCCGCTGCCGGCCTCCGCTCACACCGACGAGCGCAGCCCCCGTGTGGCGATCAGATGCTTCGGCGGATTCCGGATGACCGTTGGTGACCTGGCGATCGACTGGACGAGGGTCCGCCCCCGCGCCCGCGCCGCCATGAGGTTGCTCACCATGCGTGCGGGCCGGCCCGTGCACCGTGAGGCGCTCATCGAGGCGCTCTGGCCGGACATGCCGCCCAAGTCGGCCACGGCCAATCTGCAAGTGGCCGTCTCCAGCCTGCGTAGTCTCCTGGAACCCGACCGGGATCGCGGCAAACCGCGACTGGTGGTCCGGGTCGGCGACGCGTATCTGCTCAACCTGCCCGTCGGCGCCTACCTCGACACACTGGCGTTCCAGACCGCGCTGACCCGGGGCAGGCAGGCGAAGGCGACCGGGGACACCGTCTCGGCCGTACAGGGCCTGCGGGACGCGCTCGCCCAGTACCACGGTGAGCTGCTCCCCGAGGACGGCCCCGCCGAATGGCTGCAGCAGGACCGCGAGATCTACCGGCGCCAGGCAGCCGACGCCGCCGCGGAACTCGCCGCCGCCGAGCTCCAGGCCGGCAACTCGCAGGAGGCCGTGGCCGCGGCCCAGAAGTGCCTCGCCGTCGACCGCTTCCATGACACGGGGTGGCACCTGCTGCTGCGTGCCTACCACCGCATCGGCGCCCCCGCCGCGGCCGAGCAGGCCCGACGGCGGTACCTCGCCACGCTCGCCTCACTCGGCCTCGATGCCGACGAACGGGCCGCGTGTGTCGCCCAGCACACCCGCCCGTCGCGCGTCCCCGCCCAAGCCCAGGTGGCGGACCTGCCGGTCGCGACCCGACGCCTCAGTTTCCCGGCTGACTGGCAGTGACCTTGATGTCGTCGACGGTCGGCCCGCAAGGGCTGGTCGGGTCACTGGTACTGGCCAGCCGGAGGGTGGTCCGGTCACCGGTCGCGGTGAAGCGCACGGTTTCCGGCCGCCACCCCATCGCGGCGGACGAATGCCCGGTGGTGTCGAAGGTGAAGCCCTTCGAGGCGCCGGCGGCCTGGACGGTCAGCGTTCTCACGACGTTCCCGCAGCTGGGATTGCCGGCCAGGTAGAAGCTCACGGTGTACTGCGCGGCGGGCTTGGTGGCGATGCTCTGGCTGATCGCCCCTGCCGTGGACCCGGGCTGATCGCCGTTCATGTCGAGTGACTGCATGCCGGTCGCCGGCTGCCACCCCTTCGGACCGGTGAGGTTCACCGAGTTCTCGACCCGCCATGCGCCGATGAACTGGCCATCCCGGTAAGGGATATGGGGCGCGTCACCGACCGATGGCGACTCGAAGGCACCGTCGCTCACCTGGGGGTCCGGAACGGGCCCGGGGTCGGCGGACGGGGTGGTGGACGGAGCGGCGCTGGACGGAGCGGCGGTGGACGGCCCGCCGGGGGTGTGGTCCCCGGACGCGCCCGGAGCCGGCCGCGGACCCGGCCCGGCCCGGTGATCGCCCCGCCGCCGGGGCACCGTCGGCAGGGGCGGCGTCTCGCCGGATGCCGTGGGCTCGGGTGGTGCGGGGGCGGTGGTGGGCCTCGGGGTGGAGCCGGGCTCGGTGGCGGGGGCTCTGCCCGCCGTGCCGGGGCGCTCGGTGGAGCTTCCCGGCACAAGGAGCACGCCGGCCACCGTGAGAGCGGCAACGACGGCGGCCAAGGTGGTGACGGCGACCGCGGCGCTCGACGATCCACCGCCGCCCGCCATGCCTCCGCCGAGTCCGGCATCGTCGTTCGGGTCGGCCGGCTCCTCCCCCGCACCGTCCGGTGCCCCGTTAGCCAGTGAGGCGAAGTACCCGGCGAAGAGCGGTCCCAGGATCAGCGGAGCCAGGACGCCGCGCAGACGCCCGGAGATCTCCCGCAGTTCGAGTAACAGCAGTGCACAGCGGTCGCATCCGGCGAGATGAGCCTCCACGCACCCCCGAGCCCGCTCACCGAGCGACCCACGGACGTATGCGGCCAGCTTCGAAGCACACCCACGGCACTCCCGGTCCAATTTCTCCGCCGACAAATGCGCCTGTAGGTACTCCTTCCGCAGGCCCTCACGCGCGCGGAGGGCCAGCGCGGCGACCCCGTTGGCCGATAACCCCAGATGCTTCGCCACCTGAGCCGGGCTCTCCCCCTCCACCGCCGTATGCCACAGGACGGCCCGCCAGCGCTCGGGCAGCGCCGCGAACGCCCGCGCCACCAGCGACGCCTCCAGATCCGCCACAACCGGATCCTCGAAGGGGATCTCCGGCGCCAAAGTCTCCAACTCCGGCGAATTCGGCACATCCCGCTTCGCCCTCGCCACCCTCCTCACGGCGATCCGACGCACCGTCGTCAACACATACGGCCGAAACGCCTCCCGCGGACCACCACCCGCCCGCACCGCACTCAGCACCTGAGTGAAACCCTCGGACGCGATGTCCTCCGCATCCGCCGGAGTCGACGCATAAAGCCCGGCCAGTCGATGAGCCGACGCCGAATGACGCTCGTACAGAACACCGAAAGCGGCCTCGTCGCCGGCCCGGGCACGCACTATCAGTTCCGCGTCACACTGCTCACCCCACCCGTCGGGAACCGACACCCCGCACTCCCCCGGCTCCCGACCCCGCCCCGGCTCAACCACCATCGCCACCCGAACTCTCCACCCGACCGGACACGCCGGCCCGCCACTTCAGGCACGGATCCTGGCAGCGGGAAGCGTCGTCCGAGAGACCCTAGGGGCACCGCTCGACGACGTTCCCGCGTTCCACGTAATTCGCCCCATGAGGCGACTGCGCAGCCCGATCGGGGAACGTCCCCCTCAGATCAGGCCGTTGCGCATGGCGTACGCCACGGCATGGCACCGGTTGCGGAGTTGGAAGCGATTCTGGAAGTCGTGCAGGACCTGCTTCACCGTCCGCGCGGAGTAGGCGACCGCGGCCGCGATCTCGTCGGTGTCGAAGCCCTCGGCGGCCAGCCGCAGCACCTGGACCTCCCGCTCCGTCAGGTTGTTGAAGTTCAGGCCGCGTGGCCCCAGCACCTGGCGCTGCACCCGGCCGACCTGGTCGAGCAGCCGGCCCAGCAGATCAGGGGGTACGGCGCCCTCCCCCGCCGCCGCGGACTGCAGCACCGTCACCAGTCGTTCCGGTGTGGCCTCCCTGCGGCGGACCACCCCCATCACCCCCGCCTCGACCACCGGCACCAGGTCGGACTCGTCGATCTCGGGGGTGACCAGCACCAGTCGGGCCTCGCCCATCTGGGCCGCGACCGACCGCAGGACCTGTGGGGTCTCCTCGGTCACGGCGCCGGTGACGACCACGGCGACTCTCGCCTCGTCCATCTCGTCGGCGCCGAGCACCCGCACCTCCGGGCGCGGTCTGAGCTCCGCGGTCACTCCGAGCTGTGAGATCTGGTCATCCGCGCGGATACACACGGGAATGCGGTCCATCCATGCTCCTCGACAGGCACAGGACGCCGTCGGTCATGCGGCGTCTCGGAGGGCAAGCATCCGCATCCCGCTGGGCGTCCACTTAACATGGACTTAACGCACGGTTGTCACTTCGCCCTCTCCCGTAGCAGCGGCTGATCCCGCTGGTCACGGCCCCGGGAGGCATGGCGCGCAGATCCGCCGGTGGCGTCGTCAGGCCGGTACGGGCGCCGGCCCGCGCGCCGTGGCGCCGATGCGCAAGCGGCCCTGCACCGAGCCTCTCACCCCGCAGGCGCGGCAAACACCGCACCGGGGCACGATGCCCCATCGCGCACGAGGAGTTCACCAACCGCCGCCTCCCCGGCCGTTACGGCACTCCTGGCGCACCACCACGATGGCGGCGACAGGAGCCGCCCGGCTCGTTCCGCTCTTGCTCACCGAAACCGATGGCGTCGTCGTCCGGGAGCTGACCACCGCTCGGCGGCCACAGCCTGCGCGCCTCGCGCGCACCGTTCAGAGAGAAGGCGGCCAGGTTGATCGCCGACATCACCCGTGGCAAGAACGCCCGCGACCTGCTCACCTACTTCTACGGCCCCGGCCTCGCCAACGAACACACCGACCCCCATCTGGTCGCCTCGTGGAACCGCGCCGCGCCCGACCCCGGCCGCTCCGCAGACCCCCAGGGCGCTCGGGACCAGCTCCTCGCGGCGCTCGGCCTGGGGGACGGGCATGCCGGTGACGGCACATCCGTACGGCAGGTGTGGCACTGCCGCATATACACCGCCCCCGAGGACCGCCTCCTGACCGACGCGGACTGGTCGGCCATCGCCCGCCGCCTCGCGCGCGCCACCGGCATCGCCCCCGAGGACGACGGCGGCTGCCGTTGGGTCGCCATCCGCCACGCCGACGACCACATCCATCTCCTGGCCACGACCGTACGAGGAGACTCCCGGCTCGCCGGGCACCACGACCATCGCCTGATCGCCGAGGAAGAACTCACCGCCATCGAGCGCGAGTACGGCCTGCGGCAGGTAAGCCGCCACGAGCCGACCACCGCCCCGCGCCCCACCCGCGCCGAGGACGAAGGGGGCCGGCCCAGACCCAACCCCTGGCACCAGGCCACCGCCGCCATCGAACGCATCCCCACGCTCCTCGACCGCGACGAGGAGGTAGCCGCCGAGGTGCACCTCGCCGCTTTCGGTGAGGCCCTCGCCGCCCTGCCGGCCCTGTCTCCCCCGGACCTCGGCCCCCAACTGCAGCTGGCGGCGCTCACCTTCGAACGCGTCGCCCGCGTCCGCTCGCGTATCCGCGGCGACCACCCCGACGCCCGCGCCCTGCGCAACGCCGTCCGGGCCATGCGCCGCGAGCCCGTGCAGGGGTACGGAGCGGCGCTGGCGATGCTTCTCGACTCGGCCGTCCTCGTCGTCGTCGCCGCCATCCGCTGGCACCGAATCCGCCGTCACGACCAGCAGGTCATCTCCGCCCGCAAGGCCCTTACGCATCTGCGGGCCGGCTACGACCTGGCCGCCGCCAAGCCCCTGGCCGACCTCTCCCTGCACCTGCCGGCGACAGCGACACCGCCGCGCTACGCGCAGCTCGTGCACGAAGCCGTGCCCGACCACGCGCAGCAGATCCTGAACGACCCGGCATGGGGCGCGATGTTCGCCGTCCTCGCGGAAGCCGAAGCCGGCGGTCACCAGCCTGCCCGGCTCCTCCGACAGGCCGTCCACCACCGCAACCTGGACGACGCCCGCTCTCCGGCACACGTCCTCACCTGGCGCATCCACCGCCTCGCCCAACGCCCGGCCCCCAGCGCCCGGGCACTGGCCGCCCGCGACCGCCGCCGGCCCTGCTGATCGCAACGGGCCCTGGGACCAGAGCCTGTCCGACCGGACGTGCCGCGAGTGACGAGCCGCAGGTCAGTGCAGGTCTATCCGGAACGCGTGACGGTGGTCGGCGGGGCAGGTGAAGATGCGCAGATCTCCCCAACGGCCGACGATCACCCCCGTCTCGTCGTCGCTGGCCACCGTGAACAGCAGTGTCATGGCCGTCCCGCAGTCATCGCAGGCGAAGGCCATGGGGTACGCCAGGTGCCAGGTCGGCCAGCCGCCGAGTTTCCAGCCGGCGAGGCGGGTGATGACGTCACCGCCGTCGCCGGTCTCGCGGACCAGCTCCGCAAGCCGCGGACGGAGTTCTTCCGGCAGCTCCTCACGGAACGGGAAGTCGGTCACGCGCTCAGGGGTGAGGGCGCACGCCTGCGGGAGGTAGCCGTCCTCCTCCCACCGCGAGGGCGACGGCGGAGTCGTCGACGGACCGGTCACGTCGACGGCCCGACGCCACCGCATCTCCACCACAGGGCTGATATCGGCCTGCGGGGCCGGCGGATCCCAGTGTTCGTTCGGGCACCAGAGGATCTGCAGGAGGTCGATGCCATCGGGCCACCAGGGTCCCGGCACGTCGCGGCGGAAGATCTGGGCGACCGGCACCATCGCCGTGGCAGGCACACCGTCGGGGCAGTTCTCGTCGGGCAAGGAGCACTCGGGCCACGGCTCGTCACTCGGCCACAGCAGTGGTCCGCCGATGGAACTGTCCCGGCAGTCCGGCTCTGCCCGCTCGGGATGGAGTATGACCGCGTCGCGCGCGTGGGGAGCGAGTTCGGGAAGAACCGCGAGTATCGCTTCGCTCGTCGGTCTGGGGGTGCGGGTCATCGTGCCTCCCGGTCAGCTGCTCGTAGATCGCTCGCAGCGTAGAGGCCGACAGTGACAACCGATCCACATCGCGGTGCTCCAGCGGGCCGTCCCTCGTTCACCGGGGCGTCGACCGATGACCCTACGGCGAGGCCGCTGCCCTGCGGTACTTCGCGGCCACGGCGGACGCGAGTCGCTGTCCCTCGTCCAGGGCGGAGGTCACCGAGGTGCGGCCGGCGATGGCTGTGGCGATCTTCTGGGAGACCCTGGTGGCCAGGTCCGGGAACTCGGGGACGGCCACGAACTGGACGCCGACGGTCGGCCGTGGCTGCAGCCCGGGGTCGTGCGGGGACGCACTGGTGATGGCCTCCTTGGTGGCGGTGTAGAAGGGGGCCGCGCTCTTGCGGTACTCGGGACGGACATAGGTCGAGGCGCGCTTGCCGGCCGGCACCCTCGCCCAGCCGAGCTCGTCGCCGACCAGTTGCTCGTACTCCTTGCTGGAGGCCCAGGCGATGAACCGCGCGGCGGCGTCCTGCCGCGGGCTCGCCTTCTGGATGCCCCAGGCCCACGAGTACAGCCACCCCGCGCTCTTGGTCCTGCTGACCGGGGCCATGGCATAGCCGATCCTGCCGGCGACGGGCGAGCCCTCGGCCTCCAGGATCCCGGCGGCCGAGGTGGCGTCGTACCACATGGCGGTCCTGCCCTGCTGGAAGTTGGCCAGGCACTCGGCGAAACCGGCCCGCGCGGCACCGGGCTCACCATGGGAACGGACCAGATCGACGTACAGCTTGGCCGCCTCGGTGAAGCGGGGACCGTTGACCTGCGCCTTCCAGTCCTCGGTGAACCAGGTGCCGCCGAAGGTGTTGACGACCGTGGTCAGCGGGGCGACGAGCTCTCCCCAGCCGGGCAGGCCGCGCAGGCAGATGCCCTTCATACCGGGGCGGGCACCGTCCGCCTCGGCCGCCAGGCCGGCGACCTGCTCCCAGGTCGGATGGTCGGGCATCCGCAGCCCTTTGGCCCGGAAGACGTCCTTGCGGTACATCAGGAAGGACGACTCGCCATAGAACGGCTCGGCGTAGAACCTCCCGTCGACCCCGGTCAGACCTACCTGGATCGGGGTGAGAATGTCGCGCTGGTTGAAGTCCGGATTCTTCACGACGGTGTGATCCAGCGGAGCCAGCCAGCCCTTCTTCCCGTAAAGGGGCACCTCGAAGTTGCTGAGCGATGCCACGTCATAGGTTCCGGCCTGACGGGAGAACTCCCGGCTTATCTTCGCGCGTACATCGTTTTCCGACAGAACGGTGTAATTGACTTTGATGCCGGTCTGCTTGGTGAAATGCTCCTTGGTCAGCTTCTGCAGATCGAGCATCTGGGGGTTGTTCACCATAAGGACGTTCACCGATTTCCCCCCTCCGTGGCCGCCACCCGGCACTCCGGGCCAGGCGGCCACCAGTAGGACGGCGGCGGTGAGAAGGGCGACGAGCGGGGCGGTGTATATCCCCGTTCTCGTGAATGGCGTGTTCATTCGCACGGGAATGCGCTCCATCCATGCTGCTCCGGCGCGGTGACACCGCGGACCCCACGGCATCAAGGGAGACAAGCTTCCGGATGGCTCTTAGCGTCCGCTCAACAGCGACTGAACACCCGGCGACGGTGGTACCGCACCTCTCGGCGTTGTCGCATCGCCCACGGACATCCAGTCCGAGGGCGACGCTCCGCCTTGCGCTCCGCCTCGGCTCTTCATACGACCTCCGGAAGCCGAGCTGCACGGCACCAGACGCCGCAGGCTGATCCACGGAGATCGAAGAGACACGCCCTAACTAGTCGGCGCGGCCCGTCGCCGCCACCGTCACGCCCAGGCCGATCATCGCGAAGCCGCCCGCCCCGCCGACCATCGAAAGGCGGCGGTCCGAGCGGGCGAACCAGGAACGGGCCGCCGAGGCGCCCAAGCCCCACAGGGTGTCGGTGATCATGCCGATGGTGACCGGGACCAGGCCCAACGCCATCATCTGGAGGGGGACATGGCCGGTGGAGTGGTTCACGAACTGCGGCAGCACCGCCGCGAAGAAGACGATGCCCTTCGGGTTGGTGACGCCCACCAAAATGCCGTCCAGGATCGTGCGCAGGTCGCCGCGCCGCTCCGCCGTCGGTGCCGCCATGTCCGCCGCGCGCATCTCCTTGCGGTGCCGGAACGCCTGCACGCCGAGGTAGACGAGGTACGCCGCTCCCGCCAGCTTCACCCCCATGAACACCACTGCCGAGGTCTCCACCAGCGCCCCGAGTCCCCACGCCACCGCGATCACCAGGCCGTACGAACCGATCAGGTTGCCGAGGACCGTTGCGAGCGCTGTGCGGCGGCCGTGCGCAAGCGCCCTGCTGATCACAAACAGCACGCTCGGCCCCGGAATCACGATCACCAGTAGCGACATCGCCGCGAACGCGAGGATGCTCTCCGTGGACACCATGTGCCCGTCACCTCCTGAAATGTTGCCCAGGGGGCATACAAGCAGATGGCGGACCATCGGCTCCAGGGTCTGGCCGATGGGTCAGGGTGCAGCGAGGCTGCCGCGCCAGAACAGCCGGTTCTGGTTGCCAGAAGTTCCTGATCTTGGACTTCTGGCGGATACCCGACCACCCTTGAAGCCGGCCCCGGCTCCCGGCTCATCGCCCACCGGGGCCGACCTCACGTCACGAGCCACTCATCCGCCCCGAGCCAATGCACCGGAGCCGACGCACAATGCGCATCAAACTTGTCCATGGGGTCGCACTGCTCTGCACCGGCCTCCTCACCGGCGCGTTCGGCTACGGCGCGGCCAATCTCGTCCCCACCTTCAACGCCGTACCGCTGGAGATGCGGCTCTCGTTCCACGCCGAGCTGATGAAGATGAACGGCATCACCATGCAGGCGGCGATGGGCGCGTCGATCCTGAGTGCCCTCACGCTCGCCGTCCTGACAGCGGGCCGCGCCCGACTGCTCGCGGGTGCGGCGGGTCTGCTGGCCCTGGCGTCCTTCCTGATAACCCGGTTCGGCAACGTGCCGATCAACGGGCGGATCAAGCAGTGGGCCCTCACCTCGGCCCCGGCCGATCACGCCGAGATCCTGGGGCGCTGGGAACTGTTCAACACCATGCGCACCCTCACCGCCTTCGCCGCCTTCGTTCTACTGATCGTCCTAGCCGTCGGCGGGCTGCGCGCGGCCGTGCAGGATCGGGCGGTCGGCTCCTAGACGTACTGGATGGAGCGGCGGGCGGCCGTGGGCGCGGCGCCGAGAGCGTCGTAGTACCAGGTGCCAGACGGCCATCAGGGCGCCGGTCAGCAGCGCGCTGTGCCACAGCAGGGTGTCCAGCCGGCCCGCCGCGAGGTAGGCACCCGTGGCCACGGCCGCCAGTGCGCACACGGCGCGGTCGACGATGCTCTCGACGGAGAGCAGGGTGGCACGTGGTGCGCCATGGGGAATGGCGTCGTTCACCAGCTTGCGCTGGAGCGGGTAGACGAAGCCGCAGACGGCGGCGAACAGGCAGAGCAGAACGATGACGGTCCACGGGCCGCCGAGGGCGAGACCGGCCAGTGTCCCAGCCATCGCGAGGCTGAGCAGCGTCACCCATGTCGCCGGCCGCAGCCGTGGGGTGAGCCACTGCGGGCGGGCCGAGGCGACCGCCTCCGCGACGGTCATGGCGGCCAGTACCGCGCCGTGCGAGCCCTCGCCGATGCCGTGGTCCAGCAGTACCGGCTGGAAGAGGTTGACCTGGCAGATGCGGGAGAGGGTGAAGACCGCCACTCCCTGCACCATGACCAGGGCGAGCCACGGGGCGGCGCGCACGGTGCGCAGCGCAGCGGTGGCCTCGTGCAGGGCCGCGAGCCGGCGGCGCGGTCCGGCCGCGGGCGGCGAGGGGGCGGCGTGGGCCGGCAGGACCAGGGCGCAGAGGAGGGAGCCGGCGGCGCTGACGGCGCTCAGTGCGTACGGCGCGCCGTGCGCGAGGGCCATGAGTGGGCCGACCAGCGGCCAGCACAGCACCTTCGCGCCCAGGCCCCACGCCCTCGCCTGTCCCTCGGCCTTCAGATAGTGCTCGCCCGCGCCCTGGGCGCGCAGGCTGTCGTAGAGGTAGGCGCTGGCGGCGCCGGAGGTCAGGGAGCGACCGGCGGCGATCGCCAGGAAGTGCGCGAGGAAGCCGGTGTAGGTGGGAGCGAGGAGGGGGGCCAGGTTCGCCGCGGTCATCACCACGGCGCCGGCGCGCAGGCAGTTGCGGGCCCCGATGCGGTCGGCCACCAGTCCCGTCGGGATCTCGAACAGGCAGAAGGCGATGTAGTAGATGCTCTGGATGCCGAAGATCTGTCCGTCGGAGAGGCCCGCCTGCCGTTGGTAGGCGTAGAAGACCGGCATCCACCACAGGAGGTTGAACAGCAGCTGGAAGGTGTTGTTCAGGCGGATGATCCGGCGGGCCCTCGGGGGCAGGGGCCGCGCTGCCGTCCGCGGTGCATCGGCGCTGCCCGGATGGGCGGTGCGGCGGCTCATCGGGCGTAGGGGCGGATCTGGACCAGGTGGAACGCGCCCTGATCGGTCATCAGCCACTCGATGTCGAGCGGTCGGTCCACCTCCGGTGCGCTGAAGTGCGACTGGAGCAGCCGGCCGGCCAGCGCCAGGTCCGCCAGCCGCTCCCGCGTGGCGGCGGGCAGGTCCGTGCCGGACGCGCCGAGCGCGACGGTGCGGCCGCCGCCCTCGACGGTGTTGTAGAGGTACTGCAGGGGCGGCGCCGTGCCGTCGACGACGGCCTCCGGTGACCCGGGCGAGCAGTTGAGGCAGACGTTGCGGAAGTCCGAGCGCCTGGTCGGATTGCAGGTCACCAGCACTCCGCCGAGAGCGGCCGGCAGATACGGCTGGACGATCACGCCCATGTAGGTGTCGTCGAGGGAGATGCCCGCCTGGTGGCGGAGCCGGACGCTGCGCGGCGACAGCAGGGAGGCCCACACCTCGCGTACGGCGTCGAGGAGGTGGTCCGCGCCGTACACGGAGGTGACCGAGGTGTAGACGCCCGCGGCGGAGAAGCCGGGCAGGTCCTCGGCGTTGGCGGAGGAGCGGACCACGAGACGGCGGCCGGCGGCCGGCCCGGTGGGCAGTGCCCGGAGGATTTCGCGGGCCACTTCGTCGGGGAGGGCGGTGGTGCGGACGAGTTGCTGCAGCCGCAGGCAGAGCCGTTCCACGGCCTCGGGGGCGCCGCGGTCGAGGGCCGCCTTGAGCTGGCGGATGCCCTGTCGCAGCGCCGGGGAGGAGCGCAGGAAGCGGTGTTGGAGGCCGAAGGGGAGGGCGATGCCGTCCGGCACGCTGACGGTACCGGCGACGAAATCGGCCGCCGCGGTGCGGAGTTCGCCGGGGGCCGCCGGGTGCGGGGTGCCGAGGCGGGCGGCCAGGTGCCGGTAGAGGTCGGGGCGGGGAGGTCGCGGCTTCCCGTGGAAGGCGGTGAGGTCGGCGGTACGGGCGTTCAGGACGTGGTGGAGTTCCCCGAGGTTGGCCGCCTTGGTGCCGTAGCGGTTCTGGTCCGCGAGGCGCAGTCGGTGCAGCGGCCGCGCCGTGATGTCGTCCAGCAGCGGCGTCCGCAGCCGGATCGGCTGCCGGTGCCGGGCCGGTGCTGCGGCCGGCACCGCCGTCGGGGCGAGCGGGACGAGGCTGATGTCGTCCTCGGTCACCAGGTAGCGGACCCAACCGCCGTCCAGGCTGTCGGCCTTGATGAGTCGGTCCAGGTCACGGACGATGGCGTTGGGTATGCCCCAGCCTGCGGCGAGGACGTTGGTGTGCGAGAGCGGGGTGGTCGTCGCGGTGTTGATGAAGCCCGCGACGCGCGGCACGTCGTCCGGCAGGCACGGCATGGCCAGGATGTCGGATCCGCCGAGGGTGCCGGCCACCGCCGTGTACTCCTCGGTGGTACGGAAGTGGCGGAGCCGGCCGGCGGCTTCGCCGGGGTTGAGCGGGGTGCGGGTGCGATGGCCGAAGAGCTCGTGGCTGAGGATCCGCGGCACCCGGACGTCGCTGATGGCGGCGAGCGCGTGCTCCTGACCGTGGTTCGCGGGCTTCAGCAGCAGCGACAGCCGGCCGTCGAGCCGGTGGCGGACGAAGGTGTAGAACTCCTCCAGCAAAGAACCGTCCATCGTGTCGGCCTCGGTCGTCTCCAGGACGAGGAAGGGCCGGGGGCGGCCCCGGGTGTCCTGGTCGGCGTGTAAGGACAGCACTCCGAGCAGGAAGCGGCGGTCGGGGGCCATGTAGACCGAGGCGTTGAAGGCGTCCAGGCAGGAGTCCAGTTCGGCCGGTTCCATGCCGAGGACGCGGGTGGCGATGTAGTCGACGTGGAAGGGGTGGACGGCGGTGTCGAGCAGATGCCAGGTGTCCTCGGCGCGGTCCACCACGACCTTGAGGTACGGGTGGCCGGCGAGGGAGCCGGAGAGGCTCCGGAACAGCGGCAGTGCGAGGTGTTCGCCGACGGCGGTGCGATCGGCGACGGGGCGTGGAGCGGCGGCCGGGGGGACGAGGGTGGCGTTCATGAGCGGGCCTCCGTGGCGCCGGCGAGGGGCAGGATCTTCGGCAGGGCGTGCACGAGGGCCTGGAAGTCGTGGAGCACGGTCCCGGGGTCGGTGGCGGACAGCAGGCAGAGCGCCGCCATCGTGTTGGCGCCCGCGGTCGGGTCGTACACCGGCACCTGGGCGCCGTCGGGGAGCGAGTTCTCGGCCACCACGGACAGCCGGCTGCCGGCGCTGACCGGCACCGCGTCCCGTACCGTCGGGAAGTCCCAGAGGCGGCGGTCCGCCCAAGCGTCACCGGCGGTGTCGACGGCGAGGACGACGAGCGAGCCGGCCGCGCCGGACGCGTCCTGGGAGGTGAGGGCCCGGGCGGGCCATTCGACCGGCCGCCCCAGCAGCTGGTCGACGAGCATGCCGATGAGGTCCAGCCCGAAGACCTCCTCGATCTGGGGGACGGTCATCGCCCCACCGAACCGTGCGGCGGTCTCGATCACCCACATCTGACCGTTCGCACCGAGCTTGATCTCCGTGTGGGTACCGCAGTTCTCCAGGCCCAGCGCGTCGACGGCGTCGCGCGCGAGGGCCACGATGCGCCGCTGGGTGTCGTCCGGCAGCGGCACGGGGGTGATGCCGGCGCGCTCGGTGAACGGCGCCACGGTCGGCATCCGGCCACTGAGGCACACCGGGCGGAACTCACCGTCGGCTACGACGCCCTCGACGCTGACGTAGTCGCCCCAGCCGCTCTGGTCGAACCAGCCGTCGGCGGTGCCGGGGACGATCTCCTCGACGAGGAAGTCCCCGCCGGCTCCGGCCACATGGAGCTCGGCATAACCCAGCTCGGCGGATTCGGCCATCACGGCGGCCGCCCGGTCCCACGCCGCCGATATCTCGTCGGCGGAGCGGATGATCTGGTGTGCGGTGGAGCCCGCGCTCCAGGCGGACTTCAGCAGGAGGGGGAGGCGGAGCGTGGCGGCCGCGTCGCGGAATTCCTGCTCGTCGGCCACCGGACGGAACCGCGGCTGGGAGATGCCGCGCTGCATCCAGGTGCGGCGCATCAGCCGCTTGTCGCGGGCGAGCGCGCTGTTGCCGCCGGCCCCGGCGAGGCCGAGTTTCCCACAGGCCTCGGCGACCGCGACGACCGCGTACTCGGAGAAGGTGATGACCGCATCGGCGCCGACGGCCTCGGCCCGGGAGACGATCAGGGACACCAGGTCGTCCTCTTCCGTCCCGGCGGGGGTCAGCACCGAGGCGCACAGCCGCTCGGCGGCCGGTGCCACGCTGGGTGGAAGCGTGCTGAGCGCCAGCAGGTGCACTGCCGACCGCGCGGCGACCCGCGACAGGGCATACCCCAAGGGCGGACCGCCCTTGGCATACACAAACAGCACCGTGGTCACTGGAATTCGACTCCTCTACAGGCGGGGGTGGGGCCGTACCTACCGGTGGACCGGGGCGGCCGACGACGTCGGATCCGCTGTCCGTTCGCCGTACTTCAAGAGAACCAGCCGCACGGCCCCGGATACGCCGCTGAGGGCCTCACTCACTCAGGCAAACGCCAGAGTGGTGGAGTTCGCCGCCAGCTGGTGAAGATTTCGTGATGCTGTATGGCGGTGGGGAGAGTACGTCCGGCGGCCGGGGCCCCTGCGTCCAGATCGGCCGAGAAGCGGGCATGTGGCCCGGGGGCTCCGGATACGCATGGCGGTGGCGCACCATGCGCGCCGTCATCGAACTCGTTGAACTCTTCGCCAAAGAGGGGCCGTTGTGAACGAGACCGGTCTGAAGTCGCTGCTCGAACACCTTCCGGTGTCCTGGTGGGAGGCCGACGGTGAACTGCGGGTGATCGACAGCGGGGGTGGTGCCTTCGGCGACAGGGGGACCGCGCAGCGCTTCCTGGACACCGTGCGCCAGGAGCTGTCCGACCCGCCGGCCTCCGGAGTCGGCCGCTGGCGGGCCCGGTTCGACGGCCGGCTCTTCGATGTGCGCTGGTGCCCCGGCACGCCACGGCAGGGCCGCTCCCGCGGGATCGCCGTGGAGGTGGGCGCCGGCCCGGCCGCTCACCGGCGTTACGACGCCTTCGCCGACCTCGCCCCCGCCGCGGCCTTCATCCGGGACGCCGACGGCCGCCACCTGTGGGCGAACCACGCCTACGCCCACCTGTACGGCACCACACCGGAGCGCGTCATCGGCAAACACGTCGCGGAGGTCGACTCCCCGGTCGACGCGGCGCGGATCCTCGCCCTCGACAAGGACGTGCTCACTCGCGGGAAGCCGGTGCGGCACACCCTCACCTACCACCGCCCGGACGGCAGCAGCGGGCAGGCGGCCGGCCATCGCTTCCCCGTACAGGAGGGCACCGAGACCTGTGTGGCCGGCATCTACATCGACATCAGCGACTACACCCGCGCGCTCCACCAGCGCCGGGAGGCCGAGGAGAGCCTGTGCGCGCTGCGCGATCACAGTGGGCTGCCGTGTGCGCTGATCTCCGCGGGCGGCCGGATCCAGCAGGCGAGCGCGGCGGCCGCCGAACTGCTGCAGATCCGGCTGTCCGACCTGGTCGGCCGCCGGGCCGACAGCGTGCTGGCGCCCGCCTCGGAATCAGCCGGGCTGTGGCGCGGCTGGCGCGATCTGATAGTCCGCCGCAGCCGACGGATCCAGACCTCCGCCGTGCTCGTCGACGCCCACGGCCGGCAGCGCAGGGCCCGACTGCACCTGACGACGGTGGGTCGGGGCACGGCCCGCGCCACCAGCGTCTGGGCGGTCGTCACCCACCAGGGCATCGCCCACGAGTCCCACCCCGCCCTGACGGCAAGCCAGGAACGCATCCTGTCGCTCCTGGCGGTCGGCCGCAGCAACGCGGACATCGCCATCTCGCTGCACCTCTCCCGTCAGACCGTCGACTACCACCTCAGCCGTCTCCGGGACCTTCTGGGCGCTCCCAACAGGTGCGCGCTGGTCGCCCGCGCCTACGCCCTCGGCATCCTCGTCCCGCAGTCCTGGCCTCCGCGCTCGGTGACCGGCACCCCTTCGCCAAGAGGCACGTAGCCGAGCCCGGCCCGCTCCAGGCACGGTCGGTGACCACCGCGGAGAGGTCATGTCCATGCCCCCATGTGCGCGCCCGGAGACATGGTTCGCCCGGCGGAGGGTGATGGAAAATAGTCGTATGCGCGGGTTTTGCTGGCTCTCGGCACTGGGGCGCCCACTCTGGCACGGACCGCGCCGCCTGTGGGCCGACAGACGCCGAGGCCACCAGCGAGGTCACCGGAACCCCGGCCCTGGGCGCGACGCCGGAGAAGCCGGCCCTGCGCCGCGTCGCGCCGCCGGCCGGTCCTGGAAGGCGTTCCTGGCCTCGCTCTTCAGCTTGCGGACCGTCGCGGGCCAGGCGTTCGTATGGCAGCTGACGGTCCTGATCCTGCTCGCGGCCACCGCGATGGTGACCCTGGTGCTCAAGACCACGAACGACGCCCAGACCGATGCCCGCCACCGCTCCCTCGCCGTCGCGGAGGGCTTCGCCCACTCCCCCGGTGTCGTGCAGGCGCTGCAGTCGCCCGATCCCACGGCGGCGCTCCAGCCGCTCGCCGAGGCCGCCCGGAAGGGTTCCGGCGTCGGTTTCGTCTCCGTGCTCAGCAAGAGCGGGATCCGCTACACCGACCCCGTGCCCGGCCTGATCGGCCAACGCGCCCAGGGCGACATCGGGCGCGCCGCGGCCGGTGAATCGTTCACCGAACTCTTCAAGGGCAAGCCGCAGAGCGCGGTCCGCGCCCTCGTGCCCGTCACCGACGCCGATGGCGCGGTGATCGGAATCGTCAGCGCGGGCGTGCAGACCGTGGATGTCGGCGCCACGGTCAGCCGCCAGTTGCCGGTGCTCGTGGGCGTCGCGGCGGGCTCGCTGGTCCTCGCCGCGAGCGGGGCGGCGCTCGTGAGCCGGCGGCTGCAACGTCAGACGCACGGCCTGGGACCCGTCGAGATGACCCGGATGTACGAGCACCACGACGCCGTCCTGCACTCGGTCCGGGAAGGTGTGCTGATCCTGGACCCGGAGAAGCGGCTGATACTGGCCAATGACGAGGCCCGGCAGCTGCTCGGCATGCGCGCGAGCGCGGAGGGGCTGCCTCTGGACGCATTGGGCCTGGCCCCGGAGATGGCCGCGCTGCTGGGATCCGGGCGCACCGTGACCGACGAGGTCCATCCGTCCGGGAGTCGCCTGCTGGCCGTCAATCTCCGGCCCACGACCGTGCACGGTGGCTCCGGCGGATGGGTCGCCACGCTGCGCGACACCACCGAACTGAGTGCGCTGGCCGGCCGGGCCGAGGAGGCCCGGGAGCGGCTGAAGCTGCTGAACGAGGGCAGCACCCGCATCGGCAGCACCCTCGACCTGGGGCGCACTTCGCAGGAGCTGGCCGACGTGGCGGTACCCCGGCTCGCCGACTTCGTCAGCGTCAACCTGTTGGAGACCCTGCTGACCGGAGACGAGCTGCCCCCGGGACCGATCACCGGCGCCGAGCTGCGCCGGGTGGCGCACCGGTCCGTTCTGGAGGGCACACCGGAGGCCCTGGTCGAGGTGGGCGACGTCGTCTTCTACCCCGAGGAGTCGCCGCAGGCCCGCTGCCTGGCGACCGGGCAGTCGGAGCTGCATCGCGTGGCGGACCCGGCCATCGACGCCTGGCTGGCAACGGACCCCGCGCGTCTCGCCAAGGGCCGCGCATACGGATTCCACTCGTGGATCGAGGTGCCGTTGATCGCGCGGGGTACGACGCTGGGAGTGGTGGACTTCGCCCGGTCCCGGTACCCCGAATCGTTCGAGGCCGACGATCTGGCCCTCGCCGAGGAGCTGGTCGCCCGCACCGCCGTCTGTCTGGACAACGCCTGGCGCTTCAACCGCGAGCGCACGGCGGCGCTCACCTTGCAGCACAGCCTGCTGCCGCGGCGTCTGCCGGAGCAGTCGGCCGTGGAGGCGGCCTTCCGGTACCTGCCGGCCGACCCCCGGCTCGGGGTGGGCGGCGACTGGTTCGATGTGATCCCGTTGTCCGGCGCACGCGTGGCCCTCGTCGTCGGCGACGTGGTCGGACACGGCATTCACGCCTCCGCGACCATGGGCCGACTGCGCTCTGCCGTACGGACCCTCGCCGATGTCGACCTGGCTCCCGACGAGCTGCTCACCCAGCTCGACGACCTCGTCATCAGGCTGACCGCCGAATCCGAGTCCGACGGGGAGTTCGCCGCCCCGGGAGACGTCGGCGCCACCTGCCTGTATGCCGTCTACGACCCGGTGTCGGGCGGCTGCTGCCTGGCCCGCGCCGGACACCCGGCACCCGCGGTGGCTCGTCCGGACGACACCGCCGCCCTCTTGGACCTGCCTGCCGGACCCCCGCTCGGGCTGGGTGGGCTGCCCTTCGAAGCGATGGAGACGGTACTGCCCGAAGGGAGCCTGCTCGCCCTCTACACGGACGGCCTGGTCGAGTCCCGAGCGCGTGGGATGGACGCGGGGCTCGACGCGCTGCAGCAGGCGCTGACGGCCCCGGGCCGCTCGTTGGACGCCCTGTGCGACAAGGTCGTGGAGACCCTTCTTCCGGACCGCCCCGCCGATGACGCCGCCCTGCTACTGGCCCGTGTCCAACGCCTCGACACCGAGCGGGTCGCGACCTGGGACGTGCCCGCCGACCCCGCGGCGGTGGCCGGTGTCCGTACGGACGCCGTCCGCCAACTGTCGGCATGGGGCTTGGAGGACATCGCCTTCGTCACCGAACTGATCGTCAGCGAGCTCGTCACCAACGCCGTCCGGTACGGCGCCGCTCCGATCCGGCTGCGGCTGATTCGCGACCGCGCGCTGATCTGCGAGGTGTCCGACGGCAACAACACGGCACCCCACCTGCGCCGGGCCCGCGTGTTCGACGAGGGCGGCCGGGGCCTGCTGCTCGTCGCACAGCTCACCCAGCGCTGGGGTACCCGGCAGACCACCAGCGGCAAGGTCATCTGGTGCGAGCAGACGCTGCCTGCGGGCGGTTGAGCGCGGCGGCATCCCTTCCGGCGCCGCGCCCACGCCGGACCCGTCGGGCTCAGGCCAGGTCGAACCGGTCGAGGTTCATCACCTTGCCCCACGCCGCCACGAAGTCGCGCACGAACTTCTCCGCCGCGTCCTCGGACGCGTAGACCTCCGAGACGGCCCGGAGCTGGGAGTGCGAACCGAAGATGAGGTCGACGGCGGTGGCGGTCCACTTGACCTCGCCCGTGCTGCGATCGCAGCCGTCGAACACGTCCTCGGCGGAGGCCGACGCCTTCCACTCCGTGCCCATGTCGAGCAGGTTGACGAAGAAGTCGTTGGTCAGGGTCTCCGGCCGCTGAGTGAAGACTCCGTGCGGGGAGCCGTTGAAGCCGGTGTTCAAGGCCCGCATCCCGCCGATCAGCACCGTCATCTCGGGAGCGGTCAGCGTCAGCAGGTTGGCGCGGTCCAGCAGGAGGGTCTCCGGCGACAACTTCTCCCCCGCCCGCAGGTAGTTGCGGAACCCGTCGGCCCTGGGTTCGAGCACGGCGAACGACTCCACGTCGGTCTGCTCCTGCGAGGTGTCCGTGCGCCCCGGTGCGAACGGGACCGTGACGTCGTGTCCGGCGTTCTTCGCGGCCTGCTCGACGGCCGCGCACCCGCCCAGGACGATCAGGTCGGCGAGCGAGACCTTCGTTCCGCCGGCCTGCGAGCCGTTGAAGTCCTGCCGGATCTGGTCGAGGGTCTGCACCGCGTCGGCGATCTCGGGCAGGGCGTTGATCTCCCAGTCCCGTTGCGGCGCCAGTCGGATCCGTGCCCCGTTGGCCCCACCACGCTTGTCGGTGCCGCGGAAGCTTGCCGCCGCCGCCCAGGCGGTGGTGGCCAGCTGGGAGACGGACAGCTTCGAGGCGAGGATCCTGGCCTTGAGGTCGGCGATGTCCCCGTCCGCGACCAGGTCGTGATCGACCTCGGGAACGGGGTCCTGCCACAGCTGCGGCTCGGCGACCCACGGGCCGAGGTACCGCGAGAGGGGCCCCATGTCGCGGTGCAGCAGCTTGTACCACGCCTTGGCGAACGCCACCGCGAGCCTGTCCGGGTTCTCGTGGAAGCTCTTCGAGATCGGTCCGTAGATCGGATCCAGCTTCAGCGCGAGGTCCGTCGTCAGCATCATGGGAGCGTGCCGCTTCGACGGGTCATGAGCATCGGGCACGGTGCCCTGGGCCGACGGGTCCTTGGGAGTCCACTGCTTGGCGCCGGCGGGGCTCGTCGTCAGCTCCCAGTCGTACGTGAACAGGTTGTCCAGGTACCCGTGGTCCCACTTCGTCGGCTCGGCCGTCCATGCGCCCTCAAGCCCACTGGTGAGCGCGTCGGAACCCTTGCCGCTGCCAAAGGTGTTCCGCCAGCCGAGGCCCTGCTGCTCCAGGGGACCCGCCTCGGGCTCCGGGCCGATGTACGAGGGATCGACCGCACCATGACACTTGCCGAAGGTGTGGCCGCCGACGATGAGCGCAACGGTCTCCTCGTCGTTCATCGCCATGCGCCCGAAGGTCTCGCGGATGTCCGTGGCGGCGGCCATCGGATCCGGGTTGCCGTTGGGTCCCTCCGGATTGACGTAGATCAGTCCCATCTGCACGGCGCCGAAAGGAGTGGCGAGTTCCCGGTCGCCGCTGTAGCGCTCGTCTCCGAGCCAGGTGTCCTCGGGCCCCCAGAAGATTTCCTCGGGTTCCCAGATGTCCTCTCGACCGAAGCCGAACCCGAACGTCTTGAACCCCATCGACTCCATCGCGCAGTTACCCGCGAAGATCAGCAGATCGGCCCAGGAGATCTGCCGGCCGTACTTCTGCTTGACCGGCCAGAGCAGCCGGCGTGCCTTGTCGAGACTCGCGTTGTCCGGCCAGCTGTTGAGGGGGGCGAAGCGCTGAGCGCCGGCGCCGCCACCACCCCGGCCGTCGTCGATGCGGTACGTGCCCGCGGCATGCCAACTCATCCGGATGAAGAGCGGCCCGTAGTGACCGTAGTCGGCCGGCCACCAGTCCTGTGAATTCGTCATGACCTCGAAGACGTCCCGCTTCAGCGCGTCGACGTCGAGGCTCGCGAACTCGTCCGCGTAGGTGAAGTCCGCATCCATCGGATTGGACCGCGAGGAGTGCTGGTGGAGAATCTGCAGGTCCAGCTGATTCGGCCACCAGTCCCGGTTCGCCTTGGGCCGAGTCGGTGAAGGGGCCGGGGAGTCGATCACTGGGTTCTCGCTTTCACTGCCGGACATGTCCGTCCTTCTTTCTGTCTCGGTGTTCCTTCAGCCGGCTGCTCGCTCCGCGGCACTCGACGCGGGCCAGCGGCCGGCGAGAACCGTCCCTCACGCACGACGCCGGTGATCGAGTCTGGGTCGGCGTCCGTATGGTTGCGCACCGAAGACCGCACCGCCACGAGAACACGCAGGGCACCGCCGCATCACAAGATTCGACGCACACGGCAAGGTCATTCGGGCGCTCCTGGCGCGACGCCGCCACGCAGGAGAAACCCTCCCGGCACAAGGGCCGACACGCCTCCCATACCGCCATACGCACGCTGAGCAGTTTCCCGCGCACTGGCACGGAGGCGTGTCCATGGTGCAAGTAAGTAGATGTACTCGACCACAGATCGTTTGTGTGGAGACGATCCGGCTTTTGTCCGCACCCATAAGAGGGGAGCCATCGATGATGCCCGGCAAGACCACGAGATCGCTGGAGCAGTACCGCTCCAAACGGCATGCCGACCGCACGCCCGAGCCAGTGGGTGGCACCTCGCCCAGGGCGGTGAAGGATGTCGCCACGGACACCTGAAAGCCGCCGGCAACGCCGGGGCTCAGGAGGCCTCTTTGACGTCGGTAAGCCCCGCGTCGCTGTAGAGCGTGAAATGCACGACCCCGCCACGGATGTCTATATCAGGACGGCGATCCAGCCTCTGGGTATCCACCACGATCCTCTCAAGCATCCGGACGACCGTGGGGAAGTCGTGCGCCTCGATGGTGCGTCGCAACACATTGCCGTCGCGCCGCCACTCCCTCATCTCGGCGCCGGACATCCGGTCTTCGATCTCACTGTCATCAAGGACTCTGGGCACGGTTTTGCCTCCCGTCTGATCCGATATCTGCAGATCTGAAGGACAGGCCGGGGAATTGAAGACGTCGGCGGACGCCACTGGCTCAGGAGCCGCAGGGTGGCAAGCCGGGATGTTCCGGCGCGAGCCAGATCATTCCGAGGCGATCGCATGCGCCGATCCCGCGGTGACGCCCTACTCACACTGTGATCCGCCTCTGTCCCGGGGCAACACGGGACAGCAGGGAGCAGCGAACTGGGCCACGGCATGCGATCTCCGCGCCGCGAAGGTGTCATGAAAAGGAAGGAGAGGAAAGAGGCGGTCTCGGCATGGCACGGCCTGTGTGGAATGGAGTCGGCGACCGACAGCCACTCGGCGAGCCGGCGCACGACGGGGAGTCGCGGAGGGATGATGCCCGAACTACCGGATGTCGAGGGATTCCGTCGGGTGCTGATCACCTGTGGCAGGCGGCGTGTCACGGGCATCGAGGTGCGCGACGCGGGGGTGCTGCGGGGTGTCACCGAGAAGCGGCTGCGGAAGGAGTGTGGGGGAAGGCGGCTCGGGAAGGCCTGGCGGCACGGCAAATGGTTGTTCGCGCCCACGGACGGTGGGCCCACCCTCGTCTTTCATTTCGGCATGACGGGATCCCTGTGGTGCTGTTCTCCCGACGAACCGCTCGCCGCGCACGACCGCCTTGTGCTGACCCTCGGCGACGCCCGTAGCCTGCGCTACCGCGATCAACGCAAGCTGCAGGGCGTGCAGTTGGCCGACGAGGCAGCCGTCGACCGGATCCTGGACCGGCTCGGGCCCGATGCCCTGGTCGTGGACCGAGGGGAGTTGACGGAACTGCTGTCCGGGCGGCGAGGTGCCGTCAAGAGTGCGCTGATGGACCAGTCCGTCATCGCGGGTCTGGGGAATCTGCTGTGCGACGAGATCCTCTGGCGGGCCCGCGTCGCCCCGCGGACCCCGGCACGGGACCTGAGTGAGACGGCCTACCGCGACCTCCACGCGGCGATGGGCCGGGTGCTCCGCACCGCCGTGCGCGCCGGGCGCGTGCCGCCACGGCGTTCCTGGCTCACGGGACGACGGGACGACAGCGAGCCGCTGTGCCCCCGCTGCGGCCGATCCCTGAGCTCCGGTCGCACCGGCGGACGCCGCACCGTCTGGTGTCCGCACTGCCAGTCCTGAACGGCGTCCCCGTCAGGAGGTGCGGTCCGCCTCGGGCACACAGCCGTCCGGGGGCCCCTGCCGGCCTCCGGCCCCGCACCCGCCTACCTGGCGCCTGCGACCGCTATGTCTCCTCCTCCATCCGGATCGCTTTCCTCAGCTCGTCCGCGGCTTCGCTGCCCTTGCCCTCCCGCTGCTCCAGCAGGGCCGCCGCCAGGGCGTCGAGTTTGCGCTGGATCGCGTGTTCCGCCCGCAGTTCGGAATTCTTCAGCAAGGCCAGCAACAGCAGGGTGACCGCCGTCATGAGATCCCCCGCGAGCAGTTGCCATTCAAGGGGGAGGTGAGCGGCGTGCACGGCGATGAACAGGGCGATCAGGGTGAGGCAGACGATGAAGAAGGCGGGGGAGCTGGTGAAGTGTGAGGACTTCTCAGCCAGGTGGGCGAAGCGGCCCCGCCGGGCGCCGCCTCGGTCGGCTGGGTGGCGAAGAGCCATGCGTGCCCTGCCTTCAGGTCATCCGGGAGAGGGGACTGTTCGTACGGAGCGGACTACGGCTCTCGGCCCAGGGCACGGGCCGCGCCCCGTAGGTCCGAGACGAGTCCCGCGTAGGGTTCCTCGCGGTCTTCGGCACGCAGAATCGCTGCCGGGTGGAGTGTCGCGACGATGAGTCCACTGCCGCCGGCGGCCGCACCGGGAGCTCCCTCCTTCGGCGCCCGGATGAGGGGTCGTCCTCGCCGTGGCCCATGCTGTGCCGCCTCCTTGCGGCGGTGGGCGGCCGGCCGGCCCGGCGCCCGCACCACGGGTTCCCGAACACGAGGAGCCCTTAACCCTTCGGCGGGCGGATGGACACCACTGGTCGTACCGCGGGCAAACCGTACGGACCCGACGCGAGCAGCTGACGGCGGGGCATGCGGCCCGACGGTGCGCATGCGCCCGGCGCTGGACGACGGGAGGATCACCTTCCAGGAGTCGAAGGCGACGGCAGGAGGACGAGGATGCGAGTGTCGGCCCGTTCCAACGGTGGTTCTTCGAGGGGCCTGAGCAGGCACCGGGTGAAGGGCGGCGTCGCGCGTGCCGAGGATTCGTTCCTGCGCGCCCTCGACGCGCTCGGCCGCCTGGAGAAGCTGGACACCGTCATCACCCCCGTGCAGCGTGTGGTGCAGCGTTTGCCTCTGGGGAGCGCTCGCGATGTGCTGCACGGGCTGCCCATCGGCCACCCGCTTCACCCGGTGTTGGTACAGGTTCCCATCGGGGCGTGGCTGTCCTCCGCGGTGTTGGATGCCGTGCCCGGCACCGGCCGCGGCTCCCGGCTGCTGGTGGGAGTGGGCGTTCTTGCCGCTGCTCCGGCCGCGCTGGCGGGCTGGGTGGACTGGGCCGAGCAGCACGAGGACCAGATGCGCACGGGCCTGGTCCATGCCGTGTCGATCGCGGTGGCGGTCGGCCTGTACACGAGGTCGTGGGTGCAACGCGGGCGGGGCCGTACGGTGTGGGGCAAGGCCTTGGGCCTGGCGGGGCTGTGCGCGGCGGGTGCCGGAGGAATGCTCGGCGGGCACCTCGCCTTCCGGCAGGCCGCCGGCCCGAACAAGTCGGAGCCCGTGCCCCATCTGCTGGAGGACGAATGGCAGTCCGTGGGAAGCGTGCAGGATTTCCCGGTCGGCCGGGCGGTGCGTCGACAGCTGGGCGAGGTACCGCTGCTCGTCGTCCGTGAAACGGGCGGGCAGATCCACGTGCTGGCCGACCGCTGCAGCCATCTGTCGGGGCCCCTGTCGAGCGGCAAGGTGACCGACGGTTGTGTGGAGTGCCCCTGGCACGGCAGCGTCTTCAGGCTCGCCGACGGCGCGAACGTCCGCGGTCCTGCGACGGCTCCGCAGCCCTCGTTCCTGGTGCGTGTCGACCAGGGCGGAACCGTCCAGGTGCGGCTGCCGGGGGCCGGCTGACGGGGAGAGGAACCCTCGTACCCGTTGCGGTCTCGCTCAGCCGGAGAGCTGACGCAGCACTTCGGAACGATAAAGGTCGACGAATCCGCGCTGGTCAGGGCCGATCTCGCTGATGCAGACGGCATCGAAGCACGCCTCGACGTAGCCGGTGATCGCCTTCACGTGCGCCTCGGCATCAGGTTTGCGATGCGGCCGATCAGGACTTCCCCCGGCCGCTGACGAAGTCCCTGACCCGGTCCACCAGCCCGGCCCCCGGCGCGAGGATCTTGTTCGCCGGCGGTGTGACGGGGGCGGAGGGGTGCGGACGGGTGGGGGCCACCTTCTTCGCCGTACGGATCTTGTCGCCGAGTGTGTCCAGTGCCTCCGCGGAGCAGGCTGCGCGCAGCTGGGGGAAGAGGTTGATCTCCTCGTCCTGCACGTGGCTGGTGACCGATTCCTTGAGCGCCATGAACAGCTGGTCCAGCTGCGGGTCGTCGGCGGAGCAGCCTTCGAGCCTCTTGAGGATCTTCTCCACCTCCCCGTGGTCCTTGAGCTCCTTGTCGGCCATGGCGCCGCCGTTGGCCACGTGCTCGCGTACCGCCGGGTACAGGTACATCTCCTCGGCGACGGAGTGCCGTACGAGCTCGATGGTGACCTCGTCGATGAGCTGCTTGCGGTCCGGGTGGCCGCCGGGCAGCGCCTCGATCCGCCCGAAGAGGTCCTCGACCTCGCGATGGTCCGTGCTCAGTTCGTCGATGATGTTGCCGCCATGCGTCATATGTGCCTCCTGAAGATCAGTGGTCCGGAACCCCGCGCAGTCGTGCGGCGGGCGCTCACCACGTGTTCCCGGGCACGGCGACCACTAACGGGGGGAGGGAAACCCTGGCCCTGGTTGGCTCCGCACCGTCACCCGTGTTGTGGCACGTCGGCGGCGTGCCACAGGACCGGGACGCGACATCCGGGCCGGGAGCAGAGGGCGGATGTGGCACCTTTCGACACTATGCGTGACCTGCGTCATTTCGCCCGATACTCCTTGCCTCTACGCTGCCGGGTGCCCGGGATTACGGGGCCGACTCCGCAGCGCCCGCAAGGATCCACGACCCGCGGGTTTTCCGTGGCGCGTCAGAGAAGGGATGCCGATTGTCCGCCGATATCTCGCCGGTCATAGCCTCCACCGTGCAGTGGTTGCTGCGCTCGTACCCCGTGACCGGTGGTGTCCTCGACGCTGCCCTGGCAGAGGCCCAGGCCCGCCAGGCAGCCACGGTCGCGGCATGGCTGCGCTACCCGACGGCGGCGGATGCCGCCGTGGTCGCCCTGGTCGGCCCCGGGGGCTCGGCCTGGCTGGACTGGATTACCGGAGCCGACGCGTCCGGGTCCGATGCGGCAGAGGAGCCGTGGCGCAGCTGGGTCGACGAGGTCGTGGCGAGCTGGGCCGCATGCCTGCTCACCACGCCGGAGCTCGCCGAGGAGGCGGTGATCGCGCTTGCGAGAGGTGAGCATGCCGCCGGGATGAGCCTCGACTTCCGCCGGCTGACTCGGCCCGATGACAGCGATCGCCGGGCGACGGCACTGCTGCGCCATCCGGACCTCCTCGGTCCGGTCGCCGATCTGCACCGTGCCGCGCTCATACGGCACCTGCAAGGCGACCCGCTCGACGCTGACCGTGTCTAGACGCATGATCTCGTAACCTCGCGGGCCGCGAAGTGCCGAGGCGACCTGGGCTTGCGCGGCGCGCCTCTCGGTCAGCGACGTCCGACGGGCGTTTGCGGCACGGGAGGCCTGGCCGAGACTGAGCAGAGCGGTTGTGGCTGTGGCTGTGGCTGTGACTGTCTGCGTCGAATACTCCGGGTCCTGCCGCGTCCCCGAGCAATCCTCCCTGAGCGCGTCCGGAGGCCGACGTGGCGACCGTCAGGCCAGGGCGGCGTTCAGCGGCCGAGGGCGTTGCGGAGCTGCTGCTTGCTCATGTTGGACCGCCCTTCGATGTTCTTCTTCTTGGCCTCCTCGTAGAGCTGGTCCTTGGTGGGTCCCTGGGGTCCGCTGTGGGAACGTTCGCCGCCGCGTTGCGAAGCGGACTTCCTGTCCTGGGTGGAGACCTTGCTGGCGGTCTTCGACTCGCCGGAACGGGCGCGTTCCTTGTTCACCGTCCGGGCGGCGATCTCCTTCGCCCGCTTGGTCGATTCACCTCGCTGTTCGGCGCTCTCCTTGACGTGCTCGTATTGCCGCTCGCGCTTTTTGCTCGAACCTGCGGGCATGGCTACTCCTAGTCATTTGGCGTGGTGCCATCGTGGCAGCGGCCGTCGATCACGCATCCATTTTCGCCCCTTTTCAAGGGTTATGCGCGAGGCGGGACAGCCCGGGTCCGTGACGGCCACGACTATTCGCTTTCTTGGCCGTGGGGTAGGGATACCGACCACGGTCGGCGCTCCATGAAGTACGAGCCCGTCCGTCCCTTGGCCTGCCGATCGTCGCTGTGTCGGAGCGACGCGTTCCCCGCGGGGTCAGGTGGTTATCCGAGCCGGACCTTCGGGAAGTGGTGGTGCCATGCGGGTTGCGGCGGGCACCAGTGACGGGTCCCCCTGACTAACATCTGGGACCGGTCGGGGCGTTGCACTCGCCGTTGTGTCAAGGAACCGCGCACTCTTCACCTCCTCTGCCTGGTCCGCAGGCCAGGGGAGGTCGCTAGACGAAACTGTAGGTGGGGAGCGGTCCGCGCAGCCGCAGGTCGAGGTCGGTGCCCAGCTCGTCGGCGAGACTCTTCTCGGCGGTGCGGAAGCGGTCCTCGTGGTCCCGATCCACCAGGAAGGACACGTTCAGGAAGTCGTCACCGGTGGGGGTCGAGAGACGTTCGTCTCGGGCCAGGCTCCGCAGCGCCTCAACGATCGAGGTGATGAGACGGTCCTGGCGGACCTGCACCTCCTGGGCGACCGTTTCACCGAGAGTGAGCGGCAGGTCTGGGCCGCCATGGCCACTTTTGATCTGCACGTTGAGGTCGCTGGCCTCGTCGGACTCGGCGAGGATGTGGCGGAGCAGCGCGTCTTCGTCCTGGGCGGCCTTGAGTTGGTACTCGACGCAGTTCTCCAGCCTCCGCAATCGCTCGTTCAGATCGTCCGCGGCGTCGTCCAGTACCGTGCGCACGGCGTCGTCGTCGGTGGTCGTGAAGCCGAACTGCAGCGGGAGGACCGTGCCGTCGGCCATCAGCCGTTCCTGGACGGCCTGGTGTGCAACGAGGTCGCGGTGCTCTGCCTTCAGATCGCTGGGGGCTTCGCTTACGACCGCGGAGAGCTGCCCAGCGGATACCGTGCGCAACTTGCCGGGTGGGTCGCCGATACCGTCGAGGCCGTCCAGGCACTGCGGGTGGGCGCTCGCGACGATGGAGTAGACGTATACGGCCATCGCTCATTCCCTTCGGCCTCGGACCGGCCGTCGGGACGGTCTCCGCTTTCCCACGGGTTCCTTGCTGCTGTCCTCGGACTCGTCGTCATCGCCGCTGCCCTTGAGGGCCTGGCTCACCGCCTCGGCAGCGCCGCTGAGGGCGCTCTTGCCCTCGCCTTCCGATTCGCCTTCGGTGAGCTCACCGACCAGGTCCGGCAGCCCCTGGGGCTTCTTGGCTCCGGACTCCAGGTCGAGGCGATTGCAGGCCTCCGCGAAACGGAGGTAGGTGTCGACGCTGGCCACGACGATGCGGGCATCGATCTTGAGGATCTCTATGCCGACCAGCGACACCCGGGCGAAGATATCGATGACCAGACCGCGGTCCAAGATCAGGTCGAGGATGTCGTAGAGGCTGCCGGAGCCCCCGCCGCCTCTGGAAACGGCTCCTCCGCCTTGTGGCACGAGAGTCACAGTGCCTCCCTTCGCCGCCCACCCTGTACGTGGTGAAGTGGCCGTACCGTCCTCCTGCTTCCGTGGTAGCCCCAGACCTCCGATAACGCGAGTCGATCTGTCTTCCCGTACACGGGGCGCGACGCTCGTGGACCACCATTCGCCGTCCTTGCCGAGTGGCGCCCTAGTTCCAGCTTTCCTGCGCACCGCAAGCGCATACTTTCGCCGAGTCGAGCGCCACCGGGAAGCGTCGTGGGTGCAACGCGACGAGAAGGGCAGGGCTCATCGTGCACGTGGTACCGGCCGCTCCGTCCATCGCAGGACTGACCGCCGCAGTCACCGGCGGCTCGCGAGGGCTTGGCCTGCTCCTTGCTCGCCAACTCCTGCCGCGGGGCTGTGACGTGGTACTCCTGGCCAGGGATGCGTCCGAACTCAGCAGGGCCGTCGCCAAGCTCGACGTGCCGGGCGCGGGCTCGGTGCGCGGCGTCTGTGCGATGTGCGGGATGCCGCCGCGGTCTGTGATCGCCTTGCCGAGATCGCCGAGAGCCACGGCAGCCTGGACATCGTCATCGCCAACGCCGGCATCATCCAGGTCGGGCCCGCGGATGCCCTCGGCCCGACGCGGTTGCCCTGTCAACCAAATCCCCGCGTTCTACTCTGAGGAAAGAGCCTTTGCAAGGAGGTTCTTTGTAAGGAGGTTCGCCCGATGTCAACAGGGACCCTTCTGGCGATCATCATTCCCGTCGTGGTGGTGGTTGCGCTACTTGCCGTCGGAATCACGCTTTTCGTAAGCCGACGGCGCCGCTTGCGGGAACGCTTCGGGCCGGAGTACGAACGCACCGTTGCGGACGCCGACAGCCGGCTGGCCGGCGAGCGGGAGCTGAGATCGCGCGAGAAGCGCCATGATTCGCTGGAGATCAAGCCCCTTCCGAGCAGCAGCCGTGAGCGGTACAGCCGCGACTGGGTCGGTGTGCAGGAGGAGTTCGTCGACCGTCCGGAGGCGGCTGTGCATGATGCGGACCGTCTGGTGTCGTCGCTGATGCACGAGCGGGGCTACCCGACCGAAGACTACGAGCAGCAGCTCAGGGACCTCTCCGTCGAGCACAGCCGTACGCTGGAGCACTATCGCGCCGCCCACGAGGTCGATGCTCTGGGTACCCAGCACAAGGCCACCACCGAGCAGCTGCGGGGCGCCATGGTGCACTACCGCGCCCTGTTCGACGAACTGCTCTCCGACGGCGGCCAGGCCCGACACGCTCCCGCCTGAGCGACAACGCCATTCACAGCATCCGAGGGACGCAACCATGCAACCCGACCGAGCACCCGACTCCGGCCTCGCGCAGAGGGGCCTGACCACCGAAGATCTGGCTCATCCTGCCGAGACTCCTCCGGACGAGGAACCGCAGTCCGCCACCGAAGCGCCCAGCCTCCCCGGCGAAGCCGCCCCTGCATCGGCAGAGACCGCGACACCTCGTTCCGAGGAAACGCGCAATGACGAGGAAGAGGCTCCACAGCTCCTTTCGGCAGAGGATGCCGATGGGTTCCGCGGCCGCTGGCAGGAGATCCAAAGCAGGTTTGTGGACGACCCGCAGCAAGCGGTGCACGGTGCCGATGAGTTGGTCGCGGAGGTTATGCAGAGCCTTGCCACGACGTTTGCCGACCACAAGCAGGCACTGGAAAAGCAGTGGAATCGCGGCGAGCAAGTGGACACCGAGGGCCTCCGCATGGCACTGCGTCATTACCGTTCGTTCTTCAACCGCCTGCTTACCGAGTAACCGGGGCTGATCAGCGGCCGAGGGCCTTGGCCGTGCGGACTCCGGCAGCCCGGAGTTCTCGCGAGCGAGCACGCGCGGTAATCGTCACGGCTCTCTCAGTATCCCGCGCCGGGGCGTCCATGGGCCTGCGCTCTGCTCGGCCTCTCCACCGGGGAAGTAATTCAGAAGAGTTCCTCGGCGGTGGAGCTGAGGATACGGGCCTGCATATTGCGTTCCATCATGCACAGGGCGGCATGCGCGAGGTCCTGGTGGATATGCGCGCAGGCGTCCTCGACGACGGTGACGCCGAAGTGCCGGATATGGGCGTCGAGGGCCGAGTAGAGCACGCATTGTTCGGTGACCTGACCGCAGAGCACGATCCTGTCGATGCCGTGCTGGCGCAGCAGGTATTCCAGGGGCGTCTGATAGAAGATCGAGTGTCGCGCCTTGACCACGAACAGTGAAAGGTCGTCCGGGCGGACCGGCTCCACCAGGTCCGCGTGGGGGCCGCCGAGCACGGTGTCCAGCAGTTCGTCATGGTGTGAGCGCCACAGCCCGAAATTGTCATTGACGTAGATGACCTCGATATCGCTCCGCCGAGCCCGTTCGATCAGCGAGGTGAGGTGCGGGAGGACCGTGCGCACCGAGGGCAGTAGCAGTTCGGCGTCCTCGTGCTCGTAGGAGTTGAGCATGTCGATCACGACGAGTGCGGTGGCGGACATGGTGAGGGCCCCTGTTCGGCTCGGTGCCGGTGTCGTTCGCGCACGACGTCCTCGGGGCGCTTGTCGTCGCGGAGGCCGTGGAACCGCGGTGGCGCAGCATGCCGTCACGCGTCCGCCCGCCTTTCTCCGGATGCCGCACCTCTCACTGTGCCGCGCGGCGGACCGCATCGCACCTGCGCCGGAGCCGGCCCGGCCGGTGCGCGAGAGCGGATCGCGCGGCGCGGCGCGGCGGAAGAGCCCCTGGCCAAGAGGCCGTGGAGGCAAGCGGAACGGGAGTGCTACTTCCTGGCGTGGTAGTGGTGGCGCGCCCACGCAGGCAGCGCGAACCAGCACAGCACGAACCACACCACCAGCCCTCCGACCAACCAGGGCACCGCGCTGTCGTTCATGGCGACCCGCAGGATGAGCAGCAGGGCGGAGGCGACGGTGGCCAGGAGGAACACGGCCCCCAACATGGTCAGCCGCGAGGCCCAGATCACGGTCTCGGGCTTGATGTGGCGGCCTGTGACGAACCGATGGAAGGTCACCGGCCCGATGAGCAACCCGGTGGTGGCGGCTCCCAATAGGGCAGTCACCACGTAGATCATTCGGTCGGTTTCGGAGAGGGTGGCGAATTTTGGTGTGAAGACAACGGTGAGGAGAAAGCCGAACAGAATCTGCACGCCGGTCTGGGTGACCCGGACTTCCTGCAGGAGTTCCGCCCATCGGCGATCGGCCCGCTCCTCCGTGGACTCGTGGCGACCCTGTGCGGGTTGCTGTGGGTGGGACTCCATACCTACCTCCCGGCAGTGTCGGGCCGGTATCGATTCGCTCTTCGGACGCGTCGCGGCTCCCAGTGGCTGGGAGGTGCCGCGGCCGCGGCACTGTCCACAGCTACCAGCATGGCCCCGATCCAGCCGTGCAACCGCCCCGGCGCCGCAGCGCCGTCCGGGTCAAGATGGCCGCGAGAGCGGCGCCGAGCAGGCCGCCCGCCACCGGGCGGGGTGGCGGGCGAGCGCCGTGAGGAGTGAGCGGGTGACGGCACGGTCGTCGAAGGGGCCGTGGGCCCCGTAGTCATGCCCGTCCTTGCCGTCGGCGGGCTCCCAGAGGTTGTCGGGCCGATCAGCCGACGCCGGATGCGCCCTCCAGCGTGCACGGCTGCGGGCCCTCGTCTCTCCGGCCCGCCCCAGGCCTGGGGCGGCGTGTCCGTCACCGGCGTGACGCCCTGCGTCGACGCAGTTCCGGACCGCGCGCCACAGGCCCTCGGCTCGGTGGCTTGCAGTGAACTGACATAGCACGGGTTCCCGAAGAGCGGACCGACTCACGTCGCAGCAGCTGGAGTGCCCTGTAGGGGCCCGGCAGCCGGTCCACCTGTCACTGCCCCGGGGCATGGACCCTGACGGCACCGAACCGCCCGGGGACGGCCATGTGCCGCCCCCGAACGGTCGGTTTCCGAGCCGGAGTCTCAGCTGTCGGTCAAGGTGCGGCCGAGGAGGGAGAGCAGGCGGTCCCAGTGAAGCTGCAGTGCGGCGGGGTTGAAGGCGTCGGTGTCGGACATGGTGAAGCCGTGGACGGTGCCGGGGTAGATCTCGGAGGTGTAGTCGACACCTGCGGCATCCAAGGCCTGGTTGAGCTCGCCGAGGGCCTCGGGCGTCAGGTCGGTTTCGGCGTGGCCGAAGTGGACCTGGGCGGTGAGGCGGTGCAGGCTGTCGGGCCCGTCGGCGCCCACGGGGCCGTGGAATCCGGCGACGGCGGCCACCTGGCCGGGGTGGGCCGCGGCGGTGCGCATCGCCAGGAGGCCGCCGATGCAGTAGCCGGTCACCGCGACCGGTCCGGCGCCGGCTTCGGGCTGGGTGGTGAGGAACCTGAGGTAGGCGTCGGCATCGCTCAGGACACGTTCGGGCGTGTGCGCCTCGATCAAGGGCATCACCTGCGCGATGACCGCGGGCCGGACCTCTTCTCCGATGTACTCGGGAAGCTCGACCACCGGTGTCGGGCCGTGCCGGTAGAAGAAGTTGGGGACGAGCACGTAGTAGCCGTGCCCGGCCAGTTCGCGGGCCATCTCCCGCAACACGGGCCGGATGCCGAAGGCGTCCGCGTACATCAGCACCCCTGGGTGCCGCTCGCCATCGTCGGGGAAGGCGGCAAAGGCATCGGCCTGACCGTCAGGGGTGGGAATCTGCAACGACTGGATCTTGATGGGAATGGTGGGTCTTCCTTCCTTCGAATTCACCGAGGAAACGTTGGTCTCACTAACGTTCTCGGCGCGAGTGAACGTACATCGTTAGTCGGACTAACGCAACGGATAGGATGGGCGCCGTGATCAGAGCCGATGCTGCCGACCTGCCCGACGACGGCGCGCCCAAGACGCCAGACAGGCTGCGTCGACGGGCGAGCCGACTGCTGTCGCAGCTGACCGCGCGGTCGGACCGGCTGATCAACGAGGGGCTGGCCCAGGTCGACGCCCGCAAGTGGCACTACGCCGTGCTCGCCTCACTGCAGGATTTCGGACCGGGCAGCCAAGCGACGCTGAGCACGCGCACCGGCATCTACCGCAGCGACATGGTCGGCGTGCTCAACGAACTGACCGAGCGTGACCTCGTCGAGCGGGCACCGGATCCCGACGACCGGCGCCGCAACATCATCACGATCTCCGCCCGAGGCCGCCGTCATCTGCGCCGCCTCGACAAGGTCCTGGACGACCTCCACGACGAACTGCTCGCACCGCTGAGTCCGGCCGAACGCGACCAGTTCGTGCGGTTGCTCACCCGCTTGCTGGATCACCACACCCGGGCCGCCTGACCCGGCATAGCAGCATCCGGCCTCAACCGAGGCGGTCCTGTCCGATCCCTCCTCGCTCGACGGGTTCACGGGACGAGGACGGCCTGCGGCGCCGACTCCTTGATGCCAGTTCGTGCAGAAGGCCACCCAGCCCGTTCATCGCTGCTTCCTTTGCCGCAAGGCCGGATCGCCGGACTCGGAGGAAGTGGCGGACAACGTCGCGTCGGTGACGACCACGGGCCGGCCACCGGCCGCGGCATCGCCCGTTGGCAGCCCGATCGTGCCGCTCAGGGTCGGCCTGGTCGAAGTAGCCGTAGTGGAAGGGAAGGAACACAAGGCCGGTGCGCGTACCCCGCCGGACCGCGGGCGCCTCGACATCGCCACGGCGAGAGGTCACGCGCACGAGATCTCCCTCGGCGATGCCCGGGCGTTCGGCGTCCCGGGGGCGCACCTCGCCCCATACGTCGGGAGCGGCATTGTTCAGCTCCGGCGCACGGGCGGTCTTGGTGCGGGTGTGCCAGTGGTAGACGCTGCGTCCCGTGGTCAGGTACGGGGGTATTCCTCGTCGAGCGGCGCCCCGGCCCCCCCCCGCCTTGGAGAGGGTCGTCGGTGCGGTCGACCGGTACGCCTGGGTTAGTCGTGAGCGGACCGGCGGCCGGGTCGTCAGTGAAGTGCGCTCGTCGCTGTTGCTGTCTCCTGTCCGCCCTCTCAGGCTGCCCTTCCGGCCCGGGCGAATTCCGCGACGAAGGTCGCGCAGAAGGCCTTCAGGTCCCCCGGCTTCCGGCTGGTGATCAGCGTGTTGCGGCCCGCGGTACACACCTTGACCTGCTCGTCGACCCAGGTGCCGCCGGCGTTGCGGATATCGGTCTGCAGGCTGGGCCAAGAGGTCAGCGTGCGTCCCCGTACGACGTCAGCCTCGATCAGCGTCCACGGCGCGTGGCAGATGGCCGCAACGGGCCTGCCCCGCTCGAAGAACCCCCTGACGAAAGCGACTGCGTCCTTGTCCATGCGCAGGGCATCGGGATTGGCGACGCCGCCGGGCAGGACCAGGCCGCCGTACTCCGTCACTTCCGCCGCGGCGACCGTACGGTCCACCGAGAAGGTATCGGCCTTGTCCAAGTGGTGGAACGCCTGAATCCGTCCGCTTTTGGTGGAGACCAGTTGCGGAACATCACCCGAGTCCAGGACCGCTTGCCAGGGTTCGGTCAGTTCGACCTGTTCCACACCTTCGGGCGCTACCAGAAAGGCAATCTGCATGAGAGGTCGTTCCTTTCTCCTGTGGTGTTGAGGCCGAGCCCAGATGTGTGCGGCCGGCCTTCCTCGACGTGATCGTGATCGGCGATTTCGTTGTCCGCCGGCACGTCACCGTTCTCCAGGTGCTCGCGAACGGCAGGGTAGAGGTGCATCTCCTCGGCGACCGAGTGGCGCACCAGCTCGATGGTCAGGGCATCAAGCAACAGCTTGCGTTCGATGCATCCGGCCTCCAGGACGTCCAACTGTTCGAAGAGCCCGTCCATCACACGATGGTCACCGGTCAGTTCCTCGATGACGTCTGCGCCATGCTCCATGAAGTACGAGCCTTTCGGTCCGTTGGCCAGCCGATCGCCGCTGTGTCGGTGTCAGGGCCACGGGTTCCCGGCCAAGCAGGCAGTTAACGTGATGCAGGTCGAAGATGACCCGATGCAGCGAGCGGTGACGGACCACCGGACGGCCCCTGGTCCCCCAGATGACGGCGAAGAAACCGCAGCGGCCCGCGGCGCGCCGGTCGGGGGACTATGAGGCGTGTACCGCTCCAAATGGACCTCTGCGGCGCGCTGGGACACGGATCCCGTGAGGACATGAGTAAACCCCCTCGGGGGCGGAAACCCGATCTGCCCCGGCTCAGGAAAGGAGCGCACCATGGCAGCCTGTGAGGTCTGCGGCAACGAGTACGAGATGGCTTTCGAAGTACGGGTGGCCGGCACCGCCTACACCTTCGACTGCTTCGAATGCGCGGCACACAAACTCGCACCCGTCTGTGAGAACTGCGGCTGCCGCATCCTCGGTCACGGTCATCAATCCGACGGCCAGTTCTTCTGCTGCGCCCACTGCGCCCGTGCCCAGGGGCACATGGCGCTCGCCGACAGCGCCTGAGCCGGCCCGGCAGCCGCTGCCAGGGGTTTCACCCGAACGCCGACGGCTTGCCATCGTGGCGGGCAGGGGATGTTGCTCCGCGGGCCGTCGAAATCCGGCGACTGGCTTGATTGCGGCCTGACGCCGTCGGGCGGTGCCGCCGCCATCCTCGCGCTTTGCCGACGCATGGCCCGGAATCATCACCGTTCGGACTTCGGCGGTGACTTCAAGAGCCTCGCAGCGGAGATCTCACTGGACCGGCAGGCACTTCTACGGTTCGGGCATCCTGCTGTTGCCGTCTGGCGCTGTCCCGCACCCGTGGGCGAGTCCCGGGCACGGCCCCCACATGGCGGTGGTTTTCCTCCGGCCTTTCCGGGATAAATGATCATTCGATACTTGTGTCGACCTGCCCGAGGCGGGCGTCTCTCCAGCAGCGCGAACCGCACTGGGACGCGGGAGGAAGTGCCCAGGTGAGCGACAGGTATGGCCGCCCTGCCCAGCGGCCCAACAGGCGTGGACCGCGGCAAGGCCGTCCACGGCACGTCGTTCTGGGCAGCCGGCCGGCGAAAGCGGTGGGCCGGGTCCGGTCGATGTCGGCCGTACCCGGCGTTCGGGCGCGCGGAGTCGGCGCTTCGGTCCCGTCCGGACTGCGGATGGCCGCCGCGTATGCGTGGCGGCTGCTGGCGGTCGGGGCCGTGGTGTACGCGGCGTTCACGGTGCTGGGCCGCTTCCAGCTCGTCGCGGTCGCGGTGTTCCTCGCCTTGGTGATCACCTCGGTGCTGCGACCACTGACCGACCTGATGAGCCGCCGACTGCCCCGAGCCGTGGCAGTAGTGGTATCCGTGCTGAGCAGCATTGTGGTGGTGTTGGCCCTGCTGGCCCTGGTGGGCAACGCGGTGGCGGGGGAATGGAGCCAGCTCACGGAGGAGCTCGGCGGGGGCATCAACCGGATCAAGCGATGGCTCGAAGGATCACCGTTCCACGTCAGCCATGCTGCGCTGGCAGACCTGCAGGGAAAGATCGCCTCCTTCCTGGCCTCGCATCGCTCCACCCTGATCAGCGGGGCGCTCAGCGGGGCCGGCCGGGCCATCGAGTTGGTCACTGGTGGTGCGCTGGCTCTCTTCTGCTCGGTCTTCTTCATCCACTCAGGTGAACGGCTGTGGCTATGGAGCTGCGCGCAGCTGCCGGAGACCGCCCGTTCCCGGTGGCGCGGCGCCGGGCAGGCCGCATGGCACACCTTCGCCGGATACACCCGCGGCATCATCATCGTGGCCGGCACCAACGCCCTACTCGTCGGACTCGCACTGTTCGTACTGCGGGTGCCGCTGGCCCTGCCACTGGCCCTGCTCGAGTTCGTCGCCGCCTTCATCCCGCTGATCGGCTCGCCCATCGCGCTGGCGGTGGCCACCATGGTGGCTCTGGCGGGTCGTGGCCCCATCGTCGCCCTGGTCGTACTGTCGCTCATCGTCGTCATCGGCCAGTTCGAAGGCCATGTGCTGCACCCGCTCGTGTTGAGCTGGGCGGTGCGGCTCCATCCGGTGGTCGTCGCCATCTGCGTCATCGCCGGCAGCATCGTCGCCGGGGTCATCGGCGCTGTCGTGGCGGTACCCATGGTCTCGGTCGCCTGGTCCGTGATCCGGGCTCTCCGCAGCCCGGACGACGGTTCACCCCCAGCGTGACGCCTCCCGTGTTCGGGCGCCGGCAGCGAAGACGAAAAAGCTGTGGTTCGAGATCAAACATGTCGTATATGCTGCGGCGATTTTTCAGAACTTCATGCTCAAGGGCGGGGGATTTTCGGAATGCGTAAGGCATCGCAGGCCGTGGTGGGGGTGGTGGTCGCGATGAGCGTGCTCAGCGGCTGTTCGTTCGGCTGGGGTGAGGACGACACGAAGAAGGTCGCCGAGAAGAAGCTGGGCGACAAGGGCACGGCGTGCGACCTGCCGGTGCACTTCATCCTCGCGACGTCCTGGAAGGCACAGGCCATCACGCGGGCGACGGTGAAGCAGATGGGCCCGCTCGGCCACCAGGGGCCGCTCACCCCCGCCTGCGAGCTCGACGCCAAGCCCGCCGGGCACATCGGCTTCCTCACCGTGTGGTCCGGCACCAAGGGCGCTGCCGCGCCCGGTGGCACGGCCCGCGCCCTGGTGAAGGAGTTCGTCGCCGCCGAGAACTTCGAGAGCCACGTCACGTTCCGCAAGGTCAAGGCCGGCGGCCTGTCCGCCACCGAGGCCGGCTACACCGTCACCGACCTGGCGGCCGGCGAGGTCAGGCCCGAACGCGCGCTGGCGGTGATGACCAAGCACGGTGGCGTGGTCCTCCACCTCGGAGGGCTCAACGCGGACGAGCACAAGGCGATGCTCCCGGCGTTCGACCTGGCCAAGAAGAGCCTCGGCCTGACCGGCTGACCTCCTGGCCTCCTGGCCTCCTGGCCTCCTGGCCTCCTGGCCTCCTGGCCTCCTGGCCTCCTGGCCGAGAGTTCCGCAACACACGGCATCTCATCGATATCTCATCGATCTGCTCGGCTTCGTCGGGAGCGCCGCGTCCTGAAGGCGCCCCTTCCAGCCCCCTCCGGCCCCCTCCAAACCTCGCCGCCTGGAGCGCTCAAGGGTTCGCGTCTCGCGTTGACCACCCGGTAAGCGTCTGTTGATTGCCTTCGCGCATTCTGCGGCAGTCGGTAAAACGGGGGCGAGACGAGGAACATAAGTGCTGGATACACGTGTCACGGTGTCGGTGCACGCCGCCGACCCGCTCAGTCGAGCCGGGGTCGTCAGTCACTTACAGCACCAGCCCACCGTCGAGATCGTCCAGGATCAGGGCGGCGCGGCGGCCAGACGGGCGGAACAGGCGGAACGTGGGCCGGAGAAGCAAGACGGTGGGGAGGCGGTCGGGAGCGTCGCGATCATGCCCATCGACCAGTTCGACGAGATCGCGGCGGCCGAGCTGAGACGGCTCGTACGGGGTGGTGAGCAGCGGGTGGTGCTGATCGCCCGGGATCTGCGCGAGCCGGACCTGATGGCGGTGGTGGAGTACGGCGTGCGAGCCATCCTCTGGCGTCATCAGACCACCCCGCAGCGGCTGCTGCGGGCGGTGCAGAGCGCGGCGCGCGGTGAGGGAGACCTCCCGCCGGACCTGATCAGCAGGCTGCTCACACAGGTGGGGCAGTTGCAGCGATCGATGGAGGCGTCCACCCCCGCGGGGCTCGTACCGACGCTCGGGATGGCGCCGCGCGAGGTCGATGTGCTGCGGCTGGTCGCCGAGGGGATGGACACCCGGCAGATCTCCCAGAAACTCGCCTACTCCGAACGCACCGTCAAGAACATTCTGCACGCGCTGATGACGCGGCTGCAGTTGCACAACCGGGCGCACGCCGTCGCGTACGCGCTTCGAGAGGGATACATCTGATGGGGGCGGCAGCTGACGCGCACATGGGTGCGGTGGCAAAGACAGGCAGGGATGCGAGAGGCGAGGGCGAAGCAGCGGTGACGGAGTTGGTGGAAGAAATTCAGGCGGCGGGGCATCGGGCGGGGGTACGGGCGTGATTCACGAAGTCGATGAGGCGATGCGGTCCGTGCTGCGCGGCGGGGTGCTGCCGGACGGCGCCGGGGACATCGCGTTCGAGGCGCCGACCCGCGACTGGGCGGCGCGGCGCAACGCGCCCACGCTCAATGCGTATCTGTACGACATCCGCGAGGAGGTCGTACGCCGCGAGCGCGGCGCGATATCGGAACGCGGACCCGATGGTGTGGTCGTGCGCAGACGTCAGCCACCACGCTGGTTCCGGTTGTCCTACCTGGTCACGGCGTGGACCACACGCCCGGAGGACGAGCACCGGCTGCTCTCCGCCGCGCTGGGGTGCCTGCTCTCGCACGAGATCCTCCCGGCGGCCGCGCTGCCGAACGCACTGCGCGCGCTGGAGGTGAGCATCCCGCTCACGGTCGCGGTGCCGCCCGCCGAATCCCGCTCGATCGCCGATATCTGGTCGGCGCTGGGCGGCGAACTCAAGCCGTCCCTGGACGTGGTGATCACCGTGCCCTTCCCGGTCTCCCCCGCGTACGAGGTGGCGCCGCCGGTCACGGAGGGCGCGGTCACGGTCGTCCGCGGAATCGACGGCGTCCCCGGCGACTCCGAGCCCCGGATGCTCCGGTCCGTTCCAGGTGCCTCGCCGTCCGCAAGGGGCAGCGAGGAGGAGCGGTGAGTGGCACAGCGGTGATCGAGAGTGCCAGTGGTGCGCTGATCGGCCGGCTGGCGGGGCTGCGGGAGCGGGTGGCCGAGCTGGTCGAGCGGCGCAGCGCCGACGATCCGACGGCCGCGGACCCGCTGCGCGGGCTGTACGTGACCCCGGATGCGGCCAGAAGGCTGGCCACGCGGCCACCGTCGGAGGGCACGGGTGAGGCGTCTCCGGGCGAGACGTATGTACCCGGGGCTTACGTGGACGGACCGGAGGGCCACGGCTCGGGCCCCTGGGACCCATCGGATCGGGCGGTCGCGCTCGCCGAGCGGTTCGGGTTGTCGGGCCTGGACATGCATGTCCTCCTGGCCGCGCTCGCGCCCGATGTGGACCGGAGCTTCGAGCCGCTGTACGGCTACCTCAACGACGATGTCGGGCGTCGCCGTGCCACGGTCTCTCTGGCGCTGGACCTCGCGGGCACCGGCCCGTACGAGCCCACGGCCCGCGCCCGCTTCCACCCCTCCGCGCCGCTGCTGTCCGGTGGGCTGCTCGTCGTCGAGGACGAGGACCGGCCGCTGCCGGGACGGGCGCTGCGGGTGCCGGAGCGGGTGGTGGCCCATCTGCTGGGGGACGACGGCCTCGATCCTGAACTCACTGGCGGAGACGTGGAGTTGCTGGAAGCGCGGCAGCGGTCCGCGGGCCGTACGGGCAGCGAGGCCCGCACCGGAGCCCGGGCCTTCGCCAGGCGACTCGCGGTGCTCGCGAGCGAGCGGCCGCTCGCCGTACATCTGCGGGAGCGCCGGCCCGGTACCGCCGCCGGACCGGTGGCCGACGGGCTGCGGCGCGCCGGCCTGCCCGTGCTGCGGTATCGCCCGGATGGCGACCGCGGTGACGGAGCGGGCCTGGCGGGTGCGCTGCTGCGGGAGGCACGGCTGCGGCGGGCCGCGGTCGTCGTGGGGCCGCTGCCGGATCGGCCCGACGCGCTCGTCAGGTCGCTGGCGCGCGGGGACGTGCCGGTGGTCTTCTTCGGAAGCGAGCCGTACGACCCGGGCTGGGCCCCGGATTCGGGGCTGTTCGCGCTGGACGCGCCGGACGACGGGGCGGCGGCGGGCGAGGTCTGGAGCACCGAACTCGGTTCCGTGGACGGTCGCTTCGACCTCACTGAAGCCGTCGCGCCGTACCGGCTGGGCGCCGCTCAGATCCGCCGGGCGGCCCGTGCGGCCACCGCCCTCGCCGCGTTCGACGGGACGCCGCTGACCGCCGCCCATATCCAGCACAGCGCGCGCCAGCAGTCCGCGCCGCTGCTGGACCGGCACGCCCGGCGGGTACGACCCGCCGTCGGCTTCGACGGTCTCGTCCTGCCGCCCGAACCGCTGGCTCTGCTGCACGAACTGGTGCAGCGGGCGCGGCATCGGGAGAAGGTGCTGGGCGAGTGGCGGCTGCGCACCGGCGGTGGGCGCGGCCGGGGCGTGGTGGCGCTGTTCGCCGGGGAGTCCGGAACCGGAAAGACGCTGTCCGCCGAGGTCGTGGCCGGTGAACTGGGTCTGGATCTCTATGTGGTGGAGCTGTCCGCGGTGGTGGACAAGTACATCGGGGAGACGGAGAAGAACCTGGAGCGGATCTTCTCCGAAGCCGACCGCACGGACGCCGTGCTGCTCTTCGACGAGGCCGACGCCGTCTTCGGCAAGCGCTCGGAGGTCAAGAGCTCGCACGACCGGTACGCGAACCTGGAGAGCGCGTATCTGCTCCAGCGGCTGGAGGCGTTCGACGGGATCGCCGTACTGACCACCAATCTGCGCGCCAACATCGACGATGCCTTCACCCGGCGGCTGGATCTGGTGGTCGACTTCCCGTTCCCGGACGCCGGACAGCGGACCGCCTTGTGGCGTTCCTGCCTTGCCGCCTCGCCCTGCGCGGACGACCTCGACCTCGATGGCTGCGCCGACGAGTTCGAGCTGTCCGGCGGCGCGATCCGGTCGGCCGCGGTGACCGCCGGCTATCTCGCGGCGGGCCGCGGCGGGCCGGTGACCGGGGCGGACGTACGGGCCGGGGCGCGGCGCGAGTACCGCAAGATGGGGCGGCTGGTGCCGGACGCGTCGCCGTTGTGGGACTGAACCTCCTGGTGTGGCCCGGGGCCGGTCGATTTTCGTCGACCGGCCCCGGTCGGCCTCACGGCCCTTCGGCGATCTTCCAGTCCTGCGCGTCGTTGGGCCCGTCGGAGCACTGCCAGGACAGCGCGCCCTTGTCGTTCTGCGTGTCGGTCAGGCATTCCTGGTTGCGCATGTTGACGATGTGGGTGCGGCCGTCGCCCGCGTCCACCAGCCGCCACTTCTGCTGAGGCGGCAGCTGACCCGACTTGAGTTGTTCGGGGTCGGCCTTCCAGAGCTCGACCTCGTTGGTGTTCTCCTTCAGCTGGACAACACTGCCCGGGGCGCTACCCGACTCCAGGGCAACCGTGTTGTCCTCGGGGAAGTGGTGGATGATCCACCACTGGTTGCGGCCGAACTGGTCACCCGTCCACTGGGCGCTCTGGCCGATCTGCGTACCGTCCACCTGACTGCCCCCGTTGGCCTGGAGGTACCAGCCACCGTTGGCGTTGGACCGGATGGTCTGCTCCTTCGGGCCCTCGTCCTTGGGGGGATCCGGCTGAGGCTCCTCGGGCTTCTCCTCCTCCGGGGCCTTGGACGGCGGTGGCGGCGGTGGCGAGGGCGGCTTCGGCTGGTTCTCCGGGAGTTTGCGGGCCACGCCGGCCTTCTCCCGTGCGCTCGTGGTCACATCGGGCTCTGCCTTGAACCACAGCGCCACGAAGGCCAGCGCCGCCACGAGCAGCAGTGAGCACACCGCCATCGCCCAGCGCGGCAGCACGGACGGCTGGAGGTAGGTGCCGCGCAGCTCGGTCGGCTCCGGCGCTCCGGCACGCAGCACGGAGACGGTGAAGGGGTGCTTGTTGGTTCCGCCGACCCAACTCACCGTGCCAGGGCGGATGGTGAGCTGCGCGAAGCCCGCACGACCCGGCGCGACCTGGACCGAGGGCGGCTCGGGCTCGACGGTGAGGGCGTCACCGTTCTCACGGCCGGAGAGGGAGACCGTCAGCGGCTGATTGCCGAGGTTGTCGACCGCGACCGCCGCCTTGGCGCGCCAGCGGCCGCGTACGGCCAAGGGCACCAGCTCACAGCGGAGTTCGGTGAACGGCCCCACCGTGAGCTGCCCCTCGACCACATCGCGGATCTCGGGGTGCTCGGCCGGCTCGACGCGTATGCCGATGGGCGTGGGACCGGCCACGGCGTCCGACGTGCGAGGGGGCGCGAATTCCACCTCCGCCGTGCCCTCGGCCCCGGGATACAGCCGCAGCACGTTCGGCTCCACCCGTGCCCAGCCCGCCGCGGCGCCTACCGGTTGCAGCCGGTACTCCTCGACGGTGTCGCCCGTGTTGCGTACCCGCAGCCTTACCCTCGCGACGGAACCGGGGTCGACGGTGATCGCGGCCGGTTCCAGTGAAGTCCACATGCTCACCCGGGCAGTCAACCGGTGGTGCCGGGCCCGGGTCAGCGTGCGCGAGGGCAGAGGCGAGGGCAGAACCGGATGTCCTTACGGCTCCATAGGGCTCCTGACGGCCCCGCGGGCCTGAACGAGCAGCCGGCACGCCGGTACGGGCCTCCGGACGGCGGCGCGGGGGCCGGGATCCACCGTCACGGCGGCCGGGTCCGGAGCGGGGGCGGATCCGGGAACGGCGCCTGCGCGACGCCCCGCAGCGGCCGGGCTTCCGCCGCCGCATCGGCGCGGGCCGCCGTTCCGGCAGGAGGTGCAGGGCGCGCGCCGCGGCCTCGTCCGGGACGGTGGCCAGCAGCCGGTCGAGGAGACGATGCTGTGCCGCCTCCCGCTCCCCCGGGCCGTCCTGCCGCTCGCCCAGCCGCCGAGCGAAGAGGCCGACCAGATCGTGGTACCGGTAGTGGTCGTCGCCGCACAGCTCCACGAGCCCGGCGTCGACGAGCGCCTCGACCGCCGCCTCCGCCTCGTCCTCGGTGGTGTCCAGCACCGCGGCCGCGGCGCCCCGGCAGAAGCTCGGCGGGCCGCACAGGGCGAGGGCCCGGAAGGCGTGGGCGAGGTCGGGCCCCAGCGCCTCGTAGTCGGCCCGGAAGGCCGCCTCCACCGCCAGGTCACCCACCCGCAGCTCATCGAGCCGCCGCTCATCGGTCAGCCGGGCCACGAGGTCGGCCATGGTCCGGGCCGGCCGGGACGCCAGGCGGGCGACGGCGATACGCACGGCGAGCGGCAACCCGCCGCAGGCGGCGACCAGTTCGCGCGCGGCATCCGGCTCGGCGGCCATCCGCTCGGCCCCCACGGTCGCGCCGAGCAGCCCCAGTGCGTCCTCTTCCTGCATCACCTCCACGTCGACGCGGTGGGCACCGGGCAGCGCGAGGGTCCGCCCACGGGTGGTGACCAGTACCGCGCACGCCGGTGCCCCGGGCAGCAGCGGCCGCACCTGGGCGCTGTCGCGGGCGTTGTCGAGCAGTACGAGGATCCCGCGATCGGCGATCAGCGAGCGGTACAGGGCGGCCTTCTGCTCCACCCCGTCCGGTACGGCGCTCTCCGCGACGCCGAGGGCACGCAGGAACCGCGTCAGAACGGCGCCGCTGTCGGCCGGAGCCGGGCCGGTGCCCTGGAGGTCCACATACAGCTGCCCGTCGGGGAAATGGGCCCGCACGGACTGCGCGACATGCACGGCCAGCGCCGTCTTGCCGACCCCGCCGAGCCCGTTGAGCGTGGCCACCACCGGTGCCCGACCGCCGGCCGCCCCGCGCAGCGCCGAGGCCAAGTACGCGACGGTCTCGGCACGCCCCACGAAATCGGCGATGTCGGGCGGGAGCTGAGCCGGTACGGGTGGTGGCGCGCCGATACGCGAGGTGTCCCGGGTAGGGCGGGGTGGGCGGGGCCAGGGGTCACGGCCGTCACGGCCATCCCCCGCACGGCCGCGGTCAGGGGCACGATCAGGGCGGATTCGATCACCGGCAGGGCCGGCACCGGGCCCGGTCCTCGGACCGGGAGCACACCCGCGGCTCCCCGAACCCGCCCGCAACTCCGCGTACAGGTAACGGAGTTCCCTGCCCGGCTCGGTGCCGAGTTCGGCGTCGAGGGTGCGGCGGGTGGCCGCGTACACCTCAAGGGCCTCTGCCTGGCGGCCCGCGCGGCACAGCGCCAGCATCAGCAGGGCCTGTGCCCGTTCGCGCAGCGGATGCTCGGCGGCGAAGGCGCGCAGTCCGGCGATCGAATCGGAGATCGAGCCGGAGACCGAGCCGGTGTGCCCGCCCGACTTCAGTACGCAGTCGTAGAGCTCCTCCCGAGCGGTGACGCACAGTTCGGTGAGCCGGTCGCGCTGCCGCTGTGCGTACGGCCCGGGCAGCCCGGCCAGTGCCACGCCCTCCGGGAGCGCGAGCGCACTCCTCAGCTGCTCGTACGCACCCGCGGTGTCGCCCGCCTCCCGCAATCGGCGTGCCGTGACCAGCCGCTCCTCGAATGCGGCGGCATCCAGCGCCTCGGCGGGCACCCGTAGTGCGTAGCCGCCGCCGCAGGACTCCAGCAGCCGGGCGTGCTGCCGGGGCTTGCGTTCCGGCTCCAGTAGGCCGCGCAGCCGAGAGGCGTACGTCCGCAGGGTGCCCACTGCGCGCGGCGGCGGCCGCTCGCCCCACAGCGCGTCCACCAACTGCGGTACGGATACGGGACGGCCGGCGTGCAGAAGCAGCACCCCCAGCATGGCGCGCTGCTGTGGCGGGCCGAGATCCAGCGGACGGTCCCCCCGCCAGGCCCGCACCGGGCCGAGCACCTGAAACCGCAGCCCGTCTGCCGGGTCATGGCCGCTCGGCTCCTCCGCGACCTCAAGCTCATCCGGATCGTCCGCGTCGCCGCGCACCGTCTGTTCGCTCCCCCGCCCCTGTCGATCTGCCACGCCGCCCCTTCGGACCTGCGTTGATACAGCTGCTCTATCGAACGTAACTCAGCGCACCGACACCGATTCCCCGAAAACGTCCAATAGAGGACCAACGCCGGATCCTCCTAATTTCTCCGGTCATGAGGGCTTCTCACCCGTGCATGCGGGCGCTTCGCCGGTGCTCGCCGACGCTCACCGGTGTTCGACGGGGCAACCGTCCTGCCCGTTCGGCTCCCCTTCCGCCCCTGGACGCGCTCCCCGCTGCGGCTGAAAATCGGCGGTGGGGCCGCCCAGGACGGACCACGGACCAACGAACCACCGGCCGCCAGAACGGAGCCATGGTGCACGCACACGAACGGCGGGCCACGGGAGGGGAATCGGCGCCACGGACCGCGACCCGCGATCCCGAACGCCCCCGCACCCCCGCCTCAGCCCTGTCCACGCACCGGTCGGAGGCACTGCGCACCCTCCAACGGACAGCGGGCAACGCCGCGGTCGCTCGCGCGCTGGCCCCGGCGCCGGAGCACGCAAAGGACCCACAGCACCTTCAGCGGTACGCGGAGGGAGCGGCCGCCCACGGCTTCGACAAGGTCTCCACACACGGCGGTATCGCCATCCGGGGCCGCTACGAGGCGTACGCCGACGCAGACCTGATCACCACCGCCGCGCACCGCCTCGACGCCCAGGAGCAGGTGCCGATCACCCTGGAGCGCGGGGCGGCGGTGCAGGCCGGTGAGCGCACCCTGTACCGGGTACGGCCCGTGTACAAGGACGCGGCCAGGGCGGCGGCCGCCGTACGGGCCGCCGGCCGGAGCCCGGAGGAGTCCGGTCACGAGCCCCTACGGGGGGACAGTGCGGCACAGCGCGGCGACAAGCGTGCCGCATATCTGCGGTCGCTGACCGACCCGCCGGAGGTCAGGCAGCTCGTCGCGCTCACCGGGCGCATCGTGACGGCGCTCCGGGCGCGGGCCGAACCGCGGAGCTCCACAGTCGACGGCCTGCGGTCCGAAGCCATGAAGCTGGCGATGGCCACGATGGGCGGTGGCTGGATCGCCGCGCGGTTCCCCTACCCCGAACGCGCCGGCCGGGAGGGACTCACCGACCTCGCCGTCATCATGCCGAGCCTGACCGCCGACTTCCTCGCCGGACTCCCCGCCGTCGAGAACCAGGAGGCGCAGGTGCAGGAGCTGCTGATCACTCTCCCCAACGACTGCAAGGCAGCGGCCGCCCAGCTCATCGGCGTTCCGCCGGACGGCGGCCTCAGCGTGCGACGTGACGCGCCCGCCGTCGGTGAGAACCACTTCGTCGATCTGACCGGGGCGGCCGCGGACGGCTGGGCGAACCACTTCGCCGCCGTCATCCTGCGCGACGGCCCCGACAGCCTCACGTACGAGACGGCCGCCGACCGCGGCAGTGCGCTTCAGAACGGCAAGTCCCTCGGCTACTTCGCGCTGTACGGCCGGGCCGGGACCGACCAGTCCTTCGACACGGTCATCCGCGCCCAGAACCTGGCCTACGCGGAGCGCTCGGCGCCCCCGACGTGACCGAACGGGCAGCGCGCGCTGCCCCCGACGGGGCCCGTTCGTCTCTACTGTCCGGTCCGGCCGTAAGCCAAGGTCGAAAGCGTAGGGAGCAACAACAGCAGCAGTGGTGACGGGGGAGGAACGTCGTGCGGGCACAGGACCGGCAGCCCGGCTCGGGGAGCGACCGCCAGGGGGCGACGCACACCGGCCGTACCGCGCCCTCCCCCGCTTCCGACGCCGCGCGCCAGGCGGCGGCCGGCGAAGCGGAGCGCCTCACCCCCGAGGCGGCCGCCGTCCTCCAACGGGCCATGGGCAACGCCGCGTTCTCGGCCGTCGTCGCCGGCGGGGAGCACCACCAGCACAGCGCGGGCTGCGGACACACCGCGCCCCCCACCGTGCAGCGCTCGCCCGTGCAGGATGTCCTGCGCACACCAGGCCGCCCACTCGACGAGCCGGTCCGCACCGATATGGAGTCCCGCCTCGGCGCGGACTTCTCCGACGTGCGCGTGCACACCGACACCTCCGCCCATGAATCGGCCGCGTCCGTCGACGCCCATGCCTACACCTCCGGTTCGCACATCGTCTTCCAGCGCGGCCGCTACGACACGTCCTGCGCGGCGGGCCGCCACATGCTGGCTCATGAGCTCACGCACGTCATCCAGCAGCGCAACGGCCCGGTCGCGGGCACGGACCGCGGCGACGGGACGAAGGTGAGCGATCCGTCCGACCGGTTCGAGCGGGAGGCGGAGGCGAATGCGAGTCGGGCCGTATCGGGACCGCCCGTGCAACGGCAATTCGACTCGGAGCGGCAAGGGACCCGGCCGTGGGCCGGCCCGGCTGTTCAGCGCATGGCCCCGTCGACAGTGTCGGCGCCCACCGCAGCCCCCACGTTCAAACTCGGCCAGAGCAACACGCGCTCCCGCGGCATCCCCATCAGCGAGTGCAACGAAGAGGGTCAGCTCGAGCGCGTCATGCAGCACCTGGAAGCCCTGCACGACGGCGGCCTCCACGATTGCACCGTTGAGCTCAACGGCCATACCCGAGAAGACGCGCTGGCGATCGCCACGCACCGCCTGAACGTTCTGACCAACCGGCCGACGAACAGCTTCAATGTGCGCCATCGCGCGGCCGACGTCCGCGGTGGTGTGGTCTTCACGGACAACCACGACGTCCAGAAATTGGCGGCACGCCATGGCCTGCATGCCTGGGGAATGCATGTGCGGGCCCAACTGTTTCCGGCACAGCCCGTGGCCCAGGGGCAGGAGGAACCGCTGCTGGCCGACCTTCGGCAGATGTTCCGGGACGGCGGCTGGGGCCAGCTCTTTGAGGACGAGAACCTCACCTACTACGGTCCGCCCGCGCCGATGCGCGGGCCGCGCCCGCATCCGGCGGCCCCGTCGGGAAAGGCCCTGCCACCCCCTCCGGCGACACCCGTCATCGAATCCCGCGTCGCCATGACAGGCCCCTGCATCAAGGGGTCGCGCACCCCGTCGCAGGCGGCTGCCATGGGTGGGCATTCGGCACTCAACTATGCGAAAGCGGTGGGAGTCCCGGGTGCCGACACGACCACCTGGGAGTGGCTGCACCTGGTCGGCAGCGCTCTCGGCGGAGCCAATCAACTGGGAAACCTGGTCGCCGGTACGTACGACTCGAACACCCAAATGACCATGATGGAGAACCGGATAGCGAAGTACTGCGAAGCCAACGTGACCGCTGAAAACCCCGCCGAGTTGGTTGCGCGGGCGGAGCTGTACCCGGGAAACAGCGGATACACATGGGTCGCACAGAAGATCAGGCTCGTATTGACCCACGGGTCGACGCCGGTCATGCAGGGGGAATTCGGGGCCACCATCTCCAGCGTGGTGGACCGGATGGAGTACGACTACTACGACTACCTCTTCGGCATTCAGTCCGGCACTGAACAGAACTACTCGGACCGCCTTTTCTCACCAAAGTGACTTCCCAGCGCGTCTCAACGCGCTGCGCAACCAACGGATCAACCTCCACATTCAGGAAGAGAGCACGTCCATGCCCACCTATCTCTCCCCCGGCGTCTACATCGAGGAAGTCGCCAGTGGATCGCGGCCCATTGAAGGGGTCGGGACGTCGGTGGCGGCCTTTGTGGGGCTCGCTCCCACCGGTCCGCTCAACGAGCCGACGCTGGTGACGAACTGGTCCCAGTACGTGGCCGCCTTCGGGGAGTTCACGGACGGGTACTACCTCGCGCACTCCGTGTACGGGTTCTTCAACAACGGGGGCACGGCCGCGTATGTCGTGCGGGTCGGCGGTTCCGGCGATGCGGAGTCCCGGGCCGCCGTGACCCCCGAGGCGCCCAGGGCGCTGACGGCCGGCGAGCCGACCGCGCTCGGGTCCTTCAAGGTCTCGGCGATCGCGGCTGGTTCCGCCAACGGCGGGGCGCTCACCGTCGAGGTGCAGGACGTCGAGGGCGAGGGCAGCGCCGACCGGTTCAAGCTGGTCGTCAAGGACGGCGACAGGGTTGTCGAGAGCTTCGACGTCAGCGCGAAGAAGAGCTCGCGGAACTATGTCGTGGCACAGGTGAAGCAGCGCTCCAAGGCGATTGCCATCGAAGAGGCCGTCTCGGCCGGGCAGGTCGCGAAGCCGGACGCGCAGACCGTCACGCTGGCCCCGCCCACCCCGGCGCCCGCGGCCTCCACCGGGAACGGCGCCGTCGAGCAGCTCGCCTCCGGCCAGTTCATCGGCGACTCCGCCGACCGCACCGGCTTCGGAGGCCTGGAGGCGCTCGACGAGGTCAACATGGTGGCCGTACCCGATCTGATGGCCGCCTATCAGCAGGGGCTGATCGACCTGGAACAGGTCAAGGCCGTCCAGCTGGGCCTGATCTCGCACTGCGAGCTGATGGGCGACCGGATGGCGGTCCTGGACCCGCCGCCGGCGCTCAACGCCCGCGACATCCGCAAGTGGCGCCAGGAGATCGCGGGCTACGACTCCCGCTACGCCGCGCTCTACTACCCGTGGATCAAGGCCTTCGACCCGGCCACGGGCCAGACCCGCACCATTCCGCCGTCCGGGCACATGGCCGGTGTGTGGGCCCGTAACGACACCGAACGCGGCGTCCACAAGGCCCCGGCCAATGAGATCGTCCGCGGGGCGGTCGACTTGGAGCTTCAGATCACCCGGGGCGAGCAGGATCTGCTCAACCCGATCGGCGTGAACTGCATCCGGGCCTTCCCCGGTCGCGGAATCCGGGTGTGGGGCGCGCGGACCATGGCCTCCGATCCGGCCTGGCGCTACCTGAACGTACGGCGCTACTTCAACTACCTGGAGGAGTCGATTCTCATCGGCACCCAGTGGGTGGTGTTCGAGCCGAACGACCAGGCGCTGTGGGCCAGGATCCGACGCAACATCTCGGCGTTCCTGGTGAACGAGTGGCGCTCCGGCGCGCTGTTCGGGCAGCGGCCCGAGGACGCGTTCTATGTGAAGTGTGACGCGGAGACCAACCCCGTCGAGTCCGTCGACGTGGGCCGGGTCGTGTGCGAGATCGGCATCGCGCCCGTCAAGCCCGCCGAATTCGTGGTCTTCCGGCTGGCCCAGTTCTCGGGCGGTGGCGGGGAGTTGGAGGAGTAGCCGGCATTCGTGGCGAGGCTCATCGCCTGCTGGCCTCCCGGCCTCTCCCCCCGTCCACCTTTCTTCTTTCTCGTCACCATTCTTCTCACAGGAGTGAACCACCTTGTCCCTTCAGCCCGGTGATGCCCTCACCTCACACAACTTCGGCCTGCAGATCGACGGCGTGATGGTCGAGTACCTCCAGGAGGTCAGCGGTCTGACCATGGAGCAGGACGTCATCGAGTACCAGCAGGTCTCGGCGGACGGAAAGCCCGTCGTGAAGAAGATGCCCGGCACGAAGAAGGCCGGCGAATGCACGGTCACCCGCGGCATGACGCAGAGCGGTGCGTTCACCGAATGGATCAACAAGTCCATTGCGGGCGATATGGGTTCGGCCCGCAAGAACGCCACGATCATGATGATGGACTACCAGAACAACCCCGTGAAGCGTTACAACATGCGCAACGCCTGGTGCAGCAAGGTCGAGACCAGCGGGGTCAAGGCAGGCGACGCCGCCGCACTGACCGAGCAGGTCACCATCGTCTTCGAAGAGCTGGTCATCGAGTAATGCGACGCGAAGGCCCGGCGGGGGCGCAGCAGCAACGCGAGCCACTGCGTACGGAATTCGAGTTCGAGCTGCCGCGCGGATTCGTGGACGAGTCCGGGACGGTACACCGAAACGGCGCGATGCGGCTCGCGACGGCCCGTGACGAACTGATCCCGCTGCGGGACTTGCGCGTGCGCGAGAACCCGGCGTATCTGTCGGTCGTGCTGCTGGGCCGGGTCATCACCCGGCTCGGGACGCTCGCATCCGTGCACGACGGGACGGTGGAGAACATGTTCGCCTCCGATCTGGCCTTTCTGCAGGACTTCTATCGGCAGATCAATGCGGAGGGGCACACCCGCGCCGCGGTGTCCTGCCCGCACTGCGAGGAGCCCTTCGAAGTGGAACTGGCCGGGAGCCGCCTGGGGGAATCGTGACGTACGCGACCGGGCGTATCGAGGAGGAAGTCGCCTATCTCGCCTACCACTTCCACTGGGGCATCGACGACATCCTCGACCTCGAACACGCCGACCGGCGCGCGTACGTGTCACAGATCGCCACCCTGGTGGAGCGGGCTGAACGGGAGCAGTGACTGAGAATGGGGTTGTTCAGGTGGCGGCGGGGGTCGCGGAGTGCCCAGGGCACGCAGCGTGCCGACGAGTCTGAGGTCGGGGCACCTGCGGCTGCGGCTGCCTCTGCCGGGAGCCCGGTCGGTGGGGGCGGTGGCGGTTGGGCCACCGTGCCTCCCATCCAGCGGGTCCTGGGGGCGCCGCGCACCGTCGCGGAGGCCGGCTTCGCCGCGTCGCTGAGCGCGCACCGTAGCCCCTCCTTCGGAGGGGAGCTGGGGCATGACGTCCTTGCCACGGCACCCGGTGGTGTGCTGCGCGATGCGCTGGTGCCCCTCACCGGCCGCCCCGTCGACCTCGGGCTGCCGGTCCTGCGGCTTCCCGTTACGGCACGTATCGAGAACCGAGGTACGGCTCCTGCTGAGGCCCGCGACGCCGCACGGAATGACACCCGGGGTGCGGCCGCGGTACAGCGGGCGGCGTCGCCTGGTGCGGCGCGTACCCCGACGGCTGCCGCGGGCGCTCCTCGTCAGCCCGCCGGCGATGCGCGTGGGGGCGGAGGCGTCGTGCCCGACGCCGCGGCCGGGCCCAGCACTACGATCCCGCCCAGGAGCGGTGGGAACGATGGGGAGGTCGTTCACTCCACGTCGCGTGGGGGGAGGTCTGACCTGCTCCCCTCAGCCCTGCCCGTAGCCAAGCCCGTACGGAAGCCCGTCGGCGCGCGGTCCCCGCTCACCTCGGCCGGCAAGGTCGCGATGCCGCCGCGTCGGCTACGGACGGCCACCTCGTCACGAGCGGGGAGCAGCGACACCGCGCCCTCCCCCGCGGACACACCTGTGCAACGCACCGCGGCACCGGTGCCTACGGGCACGAGGGATGCGGCGGCGCCTGCCTCTTCCACCCCCTCCGTCTCCTCTACCCCTTCTACCTCCGCTGTCCCTCCCATCTCTCCTCCCTCGCCCCGCACTTCTGCCGCCGTCGCTGCCGCTGTACGACCTGACCTCCCCCAGCAGGTCGTACAGCGGCGGACGGCCGGCACGCGACGGCCGATCGCCCCGAAACAGAACAGCGCGCCGGAGTCCGCCCCCAGCACGAACGCGACACCTGGTGCCGGCGCGGCGCCGAGTGAGGACGTGACTCCGCCGACTCCCGGCACGGCAACGAGCCCGAGCCCCACCACGAGCGACGGCAACCGAACGCGCCGGCCGGTCCAGCGAGCAGCTGCACGAGCTACCGACCGGCCCGTGCGACGGACCACAGGAACAGATGAAACAGGTGGAGCAGGTGGAGCAGGCCGTCAGCGTCTGGGACTTGGCGCTCCACTGCCGCCTAGTGCGGGGACCGCACACCCACTCAAGGACGTTGCGACCGACGCACATCCGGTACGGCCTTCGACTGACGGCGACGCCCGTACGTCGGGCCCCGGACAGCCCTCGCAACCCGCGGTCCAACGGAAGCCGCTGATCGGCGCGCCTACCGAGTCCACCGCGATCCATCGCCACGGTGCTGCGCCGACGCATACCCCCACAGCGACGGCCAATCCGACACCAACACCGACACAGACACAGACACCGGTTCCTACCCCGGCCCCGGCCCCGGCCCCGGTACAGCGTTCCGCGACAGCCTCCAAAGGCTCACCCACCGTAGGGCCGTCGCCGACGACACGTACATCGAAGAGCCGTGCATCGGAAAGCCGTACATCAGAGAGCCACACACCGACACCCCGCACGCCGGAATCTCACACGCGGGAATCCCACACGCCGGAAACTCGCAGCACGGAATCCCACACGCCGGAATCGCGGACTCCGCACTCCCACCCACAGGAATCCCCTGCGCCACCGGTCCGATTGCTGACGTCCAGCGCCCCCTTCCCTCCTCTCGCCGCGCCCCGTGCCGCCCGCCGAGCGCCGCTCGCATCGGCACGTGCGCTGGCTCCAGGCGCCCGGCAGCGGCCCGCCGGGCAGCGGGGGCCGAAGTCCGTCGGCCCCACAGCGGTGCAGCGCTCAAGCCTGCCGGCCGACGGCCCCGCACCCGCCGTGCCCCTCCGCCCGGCGGCGAGTACGGCCGGCACGGCGAGTACGACAGGCGTAGCAGGATCGGTGCCCCGACGAGCGGAGAGCGTGCCGGCCGTCGCTCTACACAAGCCCGGCTCGACATCGGCACGGACACCCGACCCCGCGCGCACTCCGTCTCGTTCGGTCCAGACCGCACCTGCTCGTACGGCCCAGACGGCACCAGCTCGCACGCTTTGGTCCGCGCAGGCTCACCCGGTCCAGACGGCACCGGCTCGAACCGTCCAGACCTCACCGGCCACCCCCAGCATGCCCGTGGTCCGGCATGCACCGACTGCTCCCGGTGCCCCGACCCCAACCCCGGCTCCGGCCCTGGCCCCAGCCCCGACCCCGGCGATGACCCCGGCCACGACTCCAATCCCGCAGCCCCTCACGTCCGTCGCCCTGCCCACACGATCGCCGTCAGGCACACCCCCCGGGCCGCCCCCGGCGGGAACCCCCCGCCCGGTCCAGCGCGCAGCCCGTTCCTCCACGACCGCCCCCACACCACCAGCGCCCGCAGGAGCGACCCCGAGGCCCGCCCCGGCTCCCCCGACCGCCTCCACCACCCCGCGTACCCCGACCACCGCAATGACCTCAACGGCCCCCGCCTCTGGAACCAACCCACCCACACCGACCACACCCACCCCCGCCCCCACCGACCGCACCACCGACCACCCCACCGACCCCGCCGCTCTCGACGCCCTCGCCCGCCGACTGGTCGCCCCGCTCTCGCGGCTGCTCCGTGCCGAGTTGCGCGGCGACCGCGAGCGCATCGGCCGACTACGCGATCACGGCCGCTGACCCGCCCCGTCCTCCAGCCGACCCCGCAGACCCTGACCGGCCATCACCACTTCACCCGAAAGACCACCCACCATGCCCCAGGCCCAGGACCCCGGTTCCACCGTCTTCTTCAAGCTGACCATCGACGGCCAGGACCTCGGCCTGTTCAACGGCTGCGACGGCCTGGCCTCCGAGGTGCAGGTGGAGCAGTGGCAGGAGGGCGGCAACAACGGCTTCGTCTGGCAGTTGCCCACCCGTGTGACGTTCTCCACGATCCGTCTCACCCGCCCCCTCACCGCCGACACCTCCCGGGTGGCCGCCTGGATCTCGTCCCTCGCCACCGGCATCAGCAGGCCCACCGCGCAGATCGCCGCCCTTCGCGCCGACGGCTCGATCGTCGCTCAGTGGGGACTGGTGGAGGTGCTGCCCGTGCGCTGGCAGGGGCCGAGCCTGGACCCGGCCAGTCCCGGCGTGGCGACCGAGACGCTGGAGATCGCGCACCACGGTTTCACCGACGCGGGAGGTGCCTGAGGTGGCCGCCCCGACCGGCGGGAAGGCGGGTGCGAGCCTCGTACGGGCCGCCCTCGCGATCCACCAGCCCCCCACCGACCTCGGCGGCTCCATCGGCGGCCGCATCGGTGAGGTGGAGTTCCAGTTCAATCCGACCCAGTTGCAACTCGGGCGGGAGGCGGAGTGGCACACCCAGGCCGCGGTCGCCTATATGCGGGGCGCACCGCCCAAGTTCACCGGCACCCGGCCCGCCACGCTCCAGCTGGAGGTGTTCCTGGACGCCTCCGGCACGCCGAATTCCGGAAAGGTGCAGAAGCAGATCGAACTGCTGCTGTCCTGCTGCGAGGTGACGGCGCAGAGCGTCAATTCCAAGCGGCCGTCGCCGCCTTGGGTGCGGTTCTCCTGGGGGTCGTTCAACACGGTGCAGTTCGTGGCGTATGTGACGAGCGTCAGCGCCACGTACACGCTCTTCAACCCCACCGGCGAACCGATCCGCGCCACCTGCACGCTGTCCCTCACCGAAGTGGCCATGCCCACCAAGGGGCAGAACCCCACCTCCGGCGCGCTCTCCGCACGGCGTATCCACCGCACGGTCGCGGGTGACTCGCTCGCCTCGCTGGCCTGGCGGGAGTACGGGGACGCCACGCGTTGGCGGCTGATCGCGGAGGCCAACGACATCGACGATCCGATGCGGCTTCGGCCGGGCACGGAGCTGCTGCTGCCCGCCGCCGACGAAGGCCACCCCGAAGACCCGCCCCCGAGCGGTCCCGCACACGGTCCCACCGGTAGCTCCACACCCCACGAGGCCGCCCGATGATCCGCGAGAACCTGCGATGAGTGAGAACGATGAGTGAGAAGACGTACACCAGCGTCGTGCACGCCGAGATCGGCGGCGCACCTCTGCCCGACAAGCTCGCCGCCCTGCTGACCGCATGCTGGGTGGACGCGAGCGTCAATGTGCCGTCCGCCTTCCAGCTCACCTTCAGCGACACGGGGTCGGACATCCTCAAGACCTTCCCGCAGCTGAAGGTCGGCGCGAAGGCGGTGCTGTCGCCGTTCACGGACGGGCAGCGCGGCACGCCGATGGTGACCGGCGAGGTCACCGCTCTTGAGGTGGACGCGGATGCGAGCGGCAAATCGCTGGTCGTGCGGGGGTACGACCCCGGGCACCGGCTGCTGCGCAATCGCCGCGTCGCGGGCTACCCCAACATGACCGCCAGCGACATCGTGCGCCGCCTGGCCGGCCTCAACAACCTCTCCCTCGGCAAGGTGGAGGCCACCAGCACCGTCTACGAGCTGGCCACCCAGCCCAACATCACCGACTGGGACTTTCTGCTCCGCCTCGCCCAGGAGAACGACGCCCATCTCTCCTTCGACCCGAAGGGCAAGCTGCAGTTCGGCAAGCTCGCCCCGGCCGCGTCGGCGCCCGCCGACACCACACCGGCCGCGCAGAGCCCGTACGTCCTGGAGTTCGGCCACAACGCGCTGCACAGCCGGATCGCCGTCACCGCGGCCGGGCAGGTCGACAAGGCGGGTGCGCGCGGCTGGGACATGCGGGCCAAGCGTGCGCTGTCCGCGCGGTCCCCCGCCACGGCGAGCAAGGACATCGTCGCGGACATCGCGCCCGCGGCGCTCAGCAAGCCCTTCGGGGCCGCCGAACTGACCGCCACGGACACGCCGTTCACCACCCAGGCCCAGGTCACCCATGCCGCGCGGGCGCTCGCCGACGATGTGGCGGGCTCCTTCGCGGAGCTGGAGGTGGCGGTGACCGGCAATCCTCAGCTGAGGCCGGGCCGGCCCGTAGCGCTCAAGGGCGCCGGTTTCCCCTTCGAGGGGAAGTACACGGCGACCGGCGTTCGGCATGTCTTCGAGTCCGGTCGGCAGTTCACCACTTGGCTGACCGTCTCGGGGCGGCAGTTCCGTTCGCTGTACGGGCTCGCGTCCGGCGGTGTGGATCCGGCGCCGCCGATGCCGGGCGTGGCCATGGCGCTGGTCAGCAATGCCAAGGACCCGCTGAAGCTGGGCCGGGTCCGGCTGCGCTTCCCCTGGCTGTCGGACACGTACGAGAGCGACTGGTGCCGGGTCGCGCAGCTGGGCGGCGTACGCGGCGGCGGTCTGATCCTTCCCGAGGTGGGCGACGAGGTGCTGTGCGCCTTCGACCGGGGCTCGCTGGAGCATCCGTACGTCCTGGCCGGGCTGTACAACGGCATCGACAAGCCGACGCCCAACACGGACGGGCTGCAGCCGGTGGACCCGACCAGCGGCCGGGTCAACTGGCGCTCCCTCGCCTCGCGCAGCGGTCACACCGTCGAGCTCGTCGACGCCAAGTCCCGTATGAAGAGCGGCATCAGGCTGCAGACCGGCAACGGCAAGCTCACCGTCCACATGGACCAGACGCGCACCCAGGTCACCATCCGCAGCGACGGCTCCGTCTCCATCACCGGGACCCGGAACGTGAGCATCAAGGCGGGCGGCAATCTGTCGCTCACCGCGGGGGGTTCGCTGACGATGAGCGCCGGCGGGGTGGTCGACATCAAGGCAGGTGCGAAGTTCGGCGTCACGGCGGGAGCCGTCGCGGACATCAACGCGACCGGCGCCATCAGCCTCAAGTCGGCCGGCGCGGTGGCCGTCAACTCGGTCGGCGCGGTCTCGGTCAGCGCGGTCGGCGCGGTTGCCGTCAACGCGGGCGCCGCGGCAGCCATCAACTCGCCGGCCACGGTCACCCTGAACGCACCGGCCGTCCTGCGCAACGGCATTCCTTTCTAGGGGCTTGAGGAAGTTGAGGGACATGCATTTCAAGGGGGTCACCGGAGATGAAGGGGGTCACCGGACATGAGTGAACAGTTCGTCGGCGCGGGCTGGGCCTTTCCGCTGCGTACGGACGCGGGCGGCAGCATCGCGCTGGCCCGCCGCGAGCGCGAGGTCGAGGAGTCGATCCGGCTCGTTCTCGCCACCGCGCCCGGCGAGCGGCCGATGCGCCCGGAGTTCGGCTGCGCCGTCCACGACATGGTGTTCGCTCCGGTCAACGAGGCGACGGCCGGGCGCATCCGCTACGAGGTGCGGTCCTCGCTGGACCGCTGGGAGCCCCGTATCGAGGTCCAGGACGTCGAGGTCAGCCCGGCGCCCGACGATCCGTCGGTGCTCTTCATCGACGTGCGCTACAGCGTGCGCGGCACCAACAATCCGCGCAGCCTCGTCTTCCCCTTCTATGTGATCCCGTCCACGGAGTCCGGCTCCGCCGCGTCCCTCGCCTCCACCGAAAGCGAAGCCTGATGGCCCTGCCCGCACCCCATCTCGACGACCGTCGCTTTCAGCAGTTCGTCGACGACGCCAAGCGTTACATCCAGCAGCGCTGCCCCGAGTGGACCGACCACAATGTCTCGGACCCCGGGGTGACCCTCATCGAGGCCGTCGCGCACATGGCCGACCAGATCGTCTACCGGCTCAACCGGGTGCCGGAGAAGAACCATCTGGCCTTCCTCGACCTGCTGGGCGTCACCCTCTTCCCGCCCTCCGCCGCCCGCGCCGACGTCACCTTCTGGCTCTCCGCCGCGCAGCCCGAGCCGGTCGTGCTGCCCGCCGGGACGGAGGTGGCCACCGGCCGGACCGAGACCGAGGAGTCGGTGGTCTTCGCCACCGAGGACGACCTGACCGTGGTGCCCTGCGAACTGACCGCCGTACTGCGGCAGGAGGCGGGGACCACGCCCGAGGACCGCAGCCAGGACGTCTTCGCCGGCAGCGATGTGGCCGTCTTCGCGGCCGCCCCGCAGCCGGGCGACACCCTCCTGTTCGGGCTGTCGGCGGCGGTGCCGCGGTGCGCGGCCGTACTGCTGCTGGACAGCCGGGTGGACGGCGTCGGCGTCGACCCGCGCCAGCCACCGCTGCGCTGGGAGGCCTGGACCGCCGACGGATGGGCGGAGTGCGAGGTTTCGGAGGACTCCACCGGCGGCCTCAACCGGCCCGGCGAGGTCGTGCTGCACGTCCCGGCCGGACACACGGTCTCCCGCGTCGGCAGGACGGACGCCGCGTGGCTGCGCTGCCGGGTCGTCGAGGCCGCACCCGGCCAGCCGTTCTACAGCGCCTCACCGACCGTACGGTCCGCCTCCGCCTTCACCATCGGGGGAACGACGAGGGTCGTGCACGCCACCGTGGTCAAGGACGAGCCGCTCGGGGAGTCCGCGGGCGTGCCCGGCCAGCGGATGCGGCTGGCGCACGCGCCCGCCGTCGCCGACCGCCCGCCGCTGCGGCTGCAGGTCTCGGACGGGGACGGCTGGCAGGAGTGGCAGGTCGTCCCCGACTTCGCGTCCTCCGGCCCGCACGACCGTCACATCACGCTGGAGGAGGCGACCGGCGCGATCGCATTCGGCCCCTCCGTGCGCCAACCCGACGGTTCGGTACGGCAGTTCGGGGCGGTGCCGGCCAAGGGGTCGGTGATCCGGGCCCCGTACTACCGCACCGGCGGCGGGCGGTCGGGCAATGTGGCGCGCGGTGCGATCCAGGCGCTGCGCAGCTCCATCCCGTACGTGGCGCGGGTGGAGAACCGCGAGGCGGCGCGCGGCGGGGTCGACGGCGAGACGGTGCAGGAGGCGAAGGTCCGCGCGCCGATCACGCTCCGGGCGCAGGAACGGGCCGTGACCGCCCGCGACTACGAGGAACTGGCGCGGCGCGCGGCCCCCGAGGCCGCCCGGATCGCCTGTCTCGCGGTCGATCCCGCCGAGCGCTCGACGGGCGCCGCGCCCGCCGTGAGCCCGGCGGGCGCCCAGGCCGGCCAGAGCGGGGGGACCGACGGGATCGGCGAGAACGCCGTCCGGGTCCTGGTGGTCCCCCAGGCCGTCCCCGACCGCGGCGGCCGGCTCCGCTTCGAGCAGCTGGTGCCCGGTGAGGAACTCCTGGGCCGGGTCACGCAGTTCCTCGACGAGCGCCGGCCGGTGGGCACCCGCCTCGCGGTCGGCCCGCCCTTCTACCAGGGCGTCACGGTCGTCGCGACGCTGCACTCCTTCCGGGCGGCGAAGGCCGATCGCGTCCGCGCCGAGGCCCTGGACGCGCTCTACGCCTACCTCGACCCGCTGACCGGCGGAGCCCATGGCGACGGCTGGCCCTTCGGCCGCCCGTTGCGCTCCGGTGAGATCTTCGCGGCTCTCCAGCGCGTGCCCGGAGTGGAACTCGTCGACGAGGTCCTCCTGCACCCCGCCGACCCGCTCACCGGCCGCCGCGGGGACGCCACCGACCGCATCGAACTCGCCCGCTCCGCGCTGCTGTTCCCCTTCGACCACCGCGTCCGCGTGATCGAGGCCCGATGAGGGGCACACCCGCGGGGATGGCCTCCCCGCACCCACTGGGCGGGCAGCTCCCCGCGGTCTACGCCGACGACGACTTCGCCCAGCGCTTCGTCGAGGGCCTCGATGTCGTGCTCGCCCCCCTGTTCAACGTTCTGGACTGCCTGGAGAGCTACTTCACGCCCGCCCTCGCACCCGAGGACTTCGTCGACTGGCTCACCACATGGGTCGGCACCGAACTCGACGGGACCGAACCGCTCGCCACCCGCCGCCGCGCCGTGGCCACGGCCGTCTCGCTGCACCGCGTGCGCGGCACCCGGCACGGCCTGTCGGAGGCCGTCCAACTGGCCTTCGGCGTACGCCCGGAGATCATCGAGAGCGGCGGGGCGACCTGGTCGCGGCGTCCGCTCGGCCCGTTCCCGGGCTCGCCGCACCCCGGCCTGCGAGTCACCCTGCGGGTCCGTGCCCCCTCCACCGTCGACCCGCACCGCCTGCACGCCGTCGTCGCAGCGGCCCGCCCCGCGCACCTCCCCTTCGCGGCCGAGGTGACCCACCTGCTCACCCCTGAAGGATCCTGACCCATGCCGACCGACCACACCCTCTGCCCCGACTGCGGCGCCCCCGCCCCCCAGACGGGCCAGTCCTTCTGCGACTCCTGCGGAGCCTTCCTGCGCTGGGACCGCCCGTCCTCACCCACGCCCACGGCGGATCCGGGGCGCACGGCCGCCGCGGGCCCGCCGCCCCCCACGGGCCCCGCCGCCGCGAACGCCCCGGCCCACCCCGCACCGTCCGACACCACCAGGCCCGCAACGCAGCCCCCCGCTCCTCCCGCTCCTCCCGCTCCTCCGCATGCTCCTGCTTCGGCCACCGGGGGCGGCACCCACTCGGCAGGCGCTCCGCAGCAGGGCGGCGACGCGACCCCGACCGTCCCGCTCCCGTCGACCGCCGCGAACGACGGGGGCGCGGGCCGGCCCCCGTCCAACCCGGACGGCCAGGGCGGCCCGGCCGCCCCGCCCGCCCCCCGTCCGGCCGGCAACGGGGGCGTCTCCGAAACCGGCATCCGTGCCCTTCTGGTCCCCGTACCGGGCTCCTCCCCCACCCCGCCTCCCGAGGCGCCCGGCAGCGTGCTCCCGGGCCGTCCCGACGTGGCCCGGCCCCAGGTCCGTACCCCGCAGGCGACCCCCGAGCAAGGGGCACCGTGCCCGGCCTGTGGAGCGCTCAACGGGCCACGCCGGCACTTCTGCCGCAGCTGTGCCAGCCTCCTCGCCGATACCGCGCCCGAGACCGCGGAGGGACCGTACGCCGGGGAGCGGCCGCGGCTGAACCGCGACCGCACCCGGTGGATCGCCCGGGCAGTGGTGGCGGCGGTGATCGCGGCCGTCGTGGTCGGGGGAATCATCGGAGGGCCGCCGGCCGCGCGAGCCGTACAGGACCACTTCGCCAAGCGCGTCCCCGTACCCGCCGCCACCTGGAAGGCATCGCACTCCGGCCCCAAGCACGACGTGAAGCTCGCGTTCGACAGCTACTCCAACACCTGGTGGGGCTCGGGCTATTCGGGCAACTCCGACGGCCAGTACCTGGAGGCCGGATTCGGCCAGCCCACCGACCTGCTGAACATTCTGATCACCCCTGGGGCCTCCGCACGCACCCCGCAGGCCACCGACCCCTCCCGTCCGCGCGAGTTCGACCTGATCGTGACCGACTCCGCGGGCAGGCAGCACGTCTCGCACGCCCGGATCAATGACGGCGGGGTACAGCAGATCGATGTGGCCGTACGGGATGCGATGACCGTACGGCTGGTGCTGCGCACCGCGTACGGCGCCACGGACAAAAGGCAAGTGGCCATCGCCGAGCTGGAGTTCTTCGGCCGGTCGACTCGATAGCCGGCGGGCAAAGGGCGGCTGCGGGTACGTGGCCGCCCATATGGCAGGGCGGCCCCCGGCCGCAGAGCGGAGCCGGGGGCCGCCGGTGTTCCGGGACGGTCGGCCGTCGTCAGCCGGGGCCGTGCGGGAGCGCGAAGGTCTTCACCGTTTTGCCGTCGTGCTTGTAGACGACCTTGGGCGTGGCATCGGCCTGCGCCGCGGGCTTCGGGAGCGTCAGCGTGTACGTCCCGTTCGGGTCCATCCCGCTCTGCACCGGGCCGGGCTTGTCCGCGTTCATGACACCCGTCACGCCGTGCTCGGGATCCTTGACGGTCGCGGTATTGGTGTTGCCGTCCAGCGAGAGGGTGTCGCCGTTGTCGACCTTGACCTCCTTGACGTAGTCCGTGGGCATGGCGAACGCCGCGCTGGTCGGTACGGCGAGAGCGGCACCGGCCACCGCGACGGCCAGGGTGGCACGCAGCCCGTTGCGCTTGGCGCGCCGGGCGTCTGACGTGGCTTGCTTGGGCATGGCTGCTCCTTCACGTATGAACATTCGGTGCAAAGGGTGCGGAAAAGCACCCGTGCCCCGCACGCTAGGCAGCTCCCGTTGCGGCCGGCCCAAGATCCTGCATCAGCCACATCGCGATCATTCATCGGGCCCGTCACACTCAGCGGAGACCGGCTCCGGCTGGCGCTTCGCCGTGTGCGGCGGACCCGGCGACAGCCCCAGGGCAGGCCCGGGGCCGGCCTCAGACCCCTCGGACCGCCGCCCTCGGACTGCGTGACGTACCGCTGCCGGGCACCGGCTCGGAGGCGTCGTCGCCCAGGGCAACGATCCGGTTGTCCGCATCGACATGCACGACCTTCGGACGCAGCGCCCGGGCCTCCGCATCGTCCACCTGGGCATAGCTGATCAGGATGACCAGATCCCCCGGGTGCACCAGATGCGCCGCCGCCCCGTTGATACCGATGACACCCGAGCCCCGCTCGCCCTCGATGACGTACGTCTCCAGGCGGGCCCCGTTGTCGATGTCGACGATATGGACCAGTTCACCGGGCAACAGGTCGGCGGCCTCCATCAGCGCGGCGTCGATGGTGACCGACCCCACGTAATGCAGATCGGCCTCGGTCACCGTGGCCCGATGGATCTTGGACTTGAACAGAGTACGCAGCATTTTGGACTCCTGGAAGACGGCTCCCTGCCAGCTTTCTGCAGGTCAAGGGCGGTCTTCACTCTACAACTGGCACGCGCCCGACTCGAGGGTTGTGAGGAACTTCGCTTCCCTCTGAGGAGAGGGCTCATGCCTGCACTTCCGTGCGATCCACGCTGTTGTGACGTCGCCGACCATGAGGCCCTGACCTGGCGTCACTCTCCCGCCCTGGACCGACCGGACACCCCTGGACCGTCGTCATGGCCTGGGCAGTGATACCGCTGCCCAGGCCGGCGTCGGGTCAGTCGGGAAGGAGGCCGGCGGTGCTCTCCAGGACGGCCATGGCACTGGACAGTTTCATCGCGGCCTGGGTCCAGGCGAGGGAGCGCGGCCCGTCCAGTACCTCTCCCGCCACCTCGTCACCGCGGTGAGCGGGCAGGTCGTGCAGGAAGGACGCTCCGGGCCACCGGCGCATGAGCGCCGGGTCCACGTGGAAGGGCCGGAACACCTCCCGCCACGCCGGGTCCGCTTTGCTGGTTCCGGTGGTCTGCCACCGGGTGGTGTAGACGACGTCCACCTGGTCGGGCAGGTCGGCCAGGTCGTGTGACTCGGCCAGCGAGGCTCCTGTGCTGTCGGCCAGCCGCCGGGCGTGCGTCAGCGTGTCGGCCGGGAGGCCGTACCCCGGCGGCGTGACGAACGTGGCGTGGGCGCCGGGCACCGTGGCGATGCCGTACGCAAGGGCGGTGGCCGTGTTGTTCCCTTCCCCGATGTACAGCACCCGGATTCCGCCGAGATCGCCGTGGGCGAGGGTGAGCGTGGCGAGGTCGCACACGCCTTGGGTCGGGTGCTCCTCGGCCGCCATCGCGTTGATCACCGGCAGGCCGCCCGCGCGGGAGAGCTCCCGCAGCTCGGCGACGGGGCTCGCGGTGCGTACGACGAGCAGGTCCAGCATGGCCCCGAACACGCGCCCGGTGTCACCGACCGACTCCCCGGTGTTGAGCTGGAGGTCGTGCGGGCCGTAGGCGATCGGGACGCCGCCGAGCCGTGCGGCACCCACCTGGAACGCGGTCCGCGTGCGCGTGGAAGTACAGCTGAACAGGAGACCGACGACGCGCTCGCGCAGGGGCCGGTCATGCGCCTGCCGATTGTGGAAGAGCTCGACCGACCTCGCGACGAGCTTGCGCAGGGCGGCGGGCTCCAGGTCCATGAGCGAGAACAGCCCGCGCTCGTGTGCAGGGCCTGGTCGGCCGTAGAGGTCGTTCACAGGGTCTCTCCCTTTGTCAAGGCACATCCGTCAGGCGCCGAAGCGCCTCCGTCAGGCGTGCGAGCACATCCGTCAGGTCTGAGGGAACATCCGTCAGTACAAACGCAGCCGCTGTCCGAGCCCGCGGCGCACGGCGACCTGGTGCACGGCGTCCAGCAGGGCGACATCCAGGATGGCCATGCCGAAGGGGTTGCTGATGACATGGCCGCCACGAGGCCGAACGGCCGGCACCTGACCGGTCAGCACCTGACCGAGTGTCCCGTTCACCACGCGCGCGGTGTTGTCCGCGCCGGTGGCGGCATGGCCGACTCCGGGCTCGATGCCGGGTGCGCCGACCAGCCCGTCCCGCAGCAGAGCCCCCAGGACGCGCCGGGGGTTGTCCGCCACCAGGGAGATGTCGTCCACGTAGAGGCCCTCGGCCGTCAGGAAGGCATCGGGCAGCAGGTCGGCGAGGGACACATGAGCGACGAAGGTGCCCGGCTCGAGCCACGCGGCAGGCAGATACCCGGCGTCCGCGGTCGTCGTGGTCACGATGACCGGTGCGGCTCCCACGGCCGCCCGCGCGCTCGGCGCGATGTGCGGCACCAACTGCGGGCAGTGCCGTGTCAGCCACTGCGCCAGACGCTCGGCACGCGCGGGATCGGTGTCGTACAGGTGCACGGTCTTCGCCTGTGGGAAGGCGGTACCGAGCATCTCAAGGTGGAGGCGGGCCAGTGTGCCGCAGCCGATGACGCTGAGCGTGTCCCACTCCACCGGTCCGAGGTGGCGCAGGCTCACCATGGTGTACCCGGCGGTGCGCGCGGCGCTGAGCCAGCCGGCTTCGGCGAGCACGACAGGGCGGGCCGTGTGGTGGTCGAAGAGCAGACTGATGCCGGCCGCGCGCTCCCTGCCGAGTCCGGGATTGCTGGTGGCCGCGTTGATGAGCTTCACGCCGCGCACCGGAGTCTCGCCGTCCGCCTCCACCGCCCCCAGCATGGCCAGCGAACGGCAGTAGGCGCCCGCCTCGTTGGTCCAGGGCAGGTATCCCTCCGGCGGCATGCGGATGGCGCCCTCGGCGTGGTGCCGGAGGGCCCGGGCGATCGTGTCGTACACCTCCACGTCGCTCGCGCACGCCAGCATGGCCGCGCGGTCGAGAAAGAGCAGCTCTTCGGTCACGTACCGCACTCCTTTGGCTCATGGGTCCGCACGGTGTCGCGTGCACCGGTCGGCATGTGTGGGTCTTTCGACGTGTGGTCGCTCACGGGCTCGGCTCGCCGAGGAGCGAACCGTCGGAGGCGGCCCTGGGCGGCCGTAGGAGTGGTGCGGAGACGACGTCCACCTCGTCGCCGGCGTCCCGGTCGCCGATTCCCTGGCTGCGCCGCCAGGCTCCGGAGTACACGGTCTCCTCGTAGCGGTCGGCGCCGTCCGGGCAGACGCACGCCGCCGCCGTTCGCCCGGGGTCGGTACGGAAGAGGCGCAGCGCCGCCGCGACGAGCGCCCCGGAACTCGCTCCGATACCAAGGCCCGTCTGCTCGCGCAGCCACAGGCAGGTCCGCACGGCCTCCTGTGGCGTGACGTAGAGCGTCGGACGGTGCCCTTGAGGCAGGAAGGACGAGGTGCAGCTCGCTCCGATCCCGGAGAGCACTCGCCTGCCCGGGGCACCGCCGAGGGCGGCCGACCCGTTGACATCGACGCCGATCAGTTCCCAGTCGGGCTCGGCCCCGGAGAGGTAGCTGCGGAACCCGGCGAGCGTGCCGCCCGTGGAGACCGCGACGAGGACGCTCATGGGGGCACCTGCGGTCTGACGGTGCAGTTCGGGTGCCGTCCAGCGGGCATGGGCGGCTGGATTGGCGGGGTTGGTGTACTGGTCGGTCCAGACGAGCCGGGGGTCGTGGCGCAGTCGGTCCCGTATGTACTTCAGGCGGTTGAGCAGGTACCCGCCGGCGTGATCGGGGGAATCCACGCTCACCACCCGGGCCCCCAGGGCCCGGATGTCACGGACCAGCGAGCCGCTGACGCGTGGGTCCACCACCGCCGTGAAGGGAACCCGGCGCGACGCCGCGATGGCGGCCAGGGCCAGACCGAGGTTGCCGGAGGTCGACTCGATGACCCCGGCATGCGCATCGATACGCAGGGCGACGTCCTGCCACAGCGCCAGAGCGGTACGGCCCTTGATCGATCCGTACGGGTTGTACGCCTCGAGCTTCAGCCACAGGGTCCGCGGCACGCCGTCGATCCGGAGACGGACGGGAACAACGGGGGTGGGTGCCCAGTCGACGGCGGCACACTTGGGACGCCGCGGGTCCGTTAAAGCGCTCTCCTCGTGCCGGCCGGACGTGGACATGGCCGCTCCTTGCTGCCGTTCGCGGTCTGGGGCGAATCGAATGCCGGTGGCACCCGAACGCGCTCAGGTTCGAGCATCTCAGCGCGCCGCCACGCGGTCATCAGCGTGAATTCGCCTTGCTGGGCCAGGTAGTGATGACCGGAAATCATGGTCCCGCGGCCGGTGGTCCCTCCCCTGCCCTTGACGAAAGCAGAATGAGCCGGACGCACACCGAAACAGCGAATTTCTCACCATGAACGCATTACTCGCCGAGGCCAAACCTCCTGTACCGCGAGGGAAACGGGTACCCACTGATGCCGGCCGGCCGAAGCCAGACCGATCTTGCCCGCGATTTCACGCCAATGGGGCCTGGCTGACCACATGTTGCTTCTCCTGCCCCACTGGCCCCGTCCATCAGGCTGCCGACCGAACCGGCCGTGCCGCAGAACATGCCCTGCGGATCGCCTCTGAGCAGTTCAACCGCGCCGGACGCCGCCTTCTCCGCCACGACTGCTCGGCCCGACTCGGCCATGACGCCGTGTCGGTCGAGCGGTGCGAGAAATTTCCGGCACACGGCCGCCGTCTTCCCTCCCGCCAATTCAGTCTGATGTCATTCGACGGGGTTTTCCTCTCGGGTCCGGCCTGTTCGCGGTTTAGCATGAGGAGCTCGGTCCTGACACAACTCCATAGCTCGGTCCTGACACATCTCCATAGGAGGTCTGGTGGGCGTCCCGCTGTCGAACGACGCGACACACCTCACCGCAGAGTCGGCCACTGACGAACGCCAAGGGCGCGGCGCCGGAGCGCCCCACGCACCATCACCTGAACCGGACGCCCCCACGCTGCGGGTGTCCGCCTATCACCATCTCCGCCCGGCGGACCGGGTTCCACCGGGACGGCCCCACGTGTTCTTCGATCCGGTGGACACCGAGATCGGTGTGTGGGCGACCACCGACCTCATCCGCCCCGGCTGCACCGTCCTCGACCTCGGCTCGGGCAGCGGCGCGGCGGCCGCGGCGATGGCCAGGGCAGGCGCCCGCCAGGTGCACGGCGTCGACATCTCCGACGACAGCCTGACGTGGGCGAACGAGCACCACGCCGGGGCGGACGGCGACAGCCGTGTGTCCTTCGGCCGTGCCGACTACACCGCGCTCTCATCCGCCGAACTCCTCAAGACCTGCCCGTTCTCCGCACCGCCGAGCGTGATCACCAGCAATCCGCCCTACGTGCCGCTGCCCTCCCATGAGGAAGCGAGCAGAACGTCCATCGACGGGGGAAGCGACGGCCTTCAACTCGTCAGGTATGTGGTCGGGCACGCGGAGGCCCTGCGGTCCGACCTCGCGATCACCATCGGCAGCTACACGACGCCGCGCCGTGCGGCAGCCCTGCTGCACGACCACGGCTACCGGCTCTCCGCCCTCACGCTCGGCGCGCTGCGCCTGGGGGACCACACCCGCGACAACATCGCCAGAGTCCGCGAGTTGGAGGCCGACGGCGAGGCTCCTCTGTTGAGACTCGACGACGGCACCCCGTACTACCTCGTCCTCGGGCTGTCCTGCCGCCGTCAGGACCGCGCACCGGCCGCCGCGGCCCTCCCGCCGGACGACCTGCTGCCGCTGCTTCAGACGGCCTGCCGCTCGCGGACTCCGATGCTGGAAGCACTGGACACCGACCCGCTCCGGGGCCGCGTTCCCGTGCGGATCGTGAACCTGCCCGACGACCCCCGGCGCCGCCATGTCTGATCCGGCGCCACAGGGCGCCACCGGCTCGTGGACCCCGAGCCGACCGCTGTCGGTGGGGGTCGAGGAAGAGTTCTTCGTGGCGGACGGGAAGACTCACGAGCTCTGCGACATCACGCCCCTGCTCGACTCGATGGCAGCGAACCGCAGCCGGCACGGCACCGAGGACTACGGTACGGAGCTGCGGTCCTGCATAATCGAAAGTCGTACCGCGATCTGCTGGAGCCTGTCCGGGCTCCGGGCCGATCTCCGGACCCGGCGCGACGCCCTGGTGCGGGCCGCCACGGAGGCAGGGTGCGCGATCGTCGCCGCCGGTACCTACCCGTCCGGTGACTGGCGGCAGGTGGGTTTCACGCCCCAACCCCGGTTCGACCACATCGCCGGCACCTACGCACGGCTCGCCGCCGAGCATCTGGTCTGTGCCTGCCAGGTCCATGTCGGTGTGGAGGATCGCGACACCGCTGTGGCCGTGATCAACCGGGTGCGCCCATGGCTTCCCGCGCTGTTGGCGCTGGCAGCGAGTTCACCGTTCTGGACAGCCGAGGACACCGGCTACGCGAGCTACCGAACCATACTCTGGGCGCGCTGGCCCATGGCGGGCATCCCGCCGACCCTGTCTTCCTACGCCGACTACCGCGCCCGGGTGCGCCGGTTCATCGACATCGGCATCAGCGCCGACGCCGGTCAGCTCTTCTGGGACGTCCGACCGGGCACCCGCTACGACACCGTGGAGTTCCGCATCGCCGACGCCTGCACCACGGTCGACGAAGCCGTTCTCCAGGCCGGGCTGTCCCGGGCCCTGGTCCACCGCTGCCTGACCGAGATCGCACGCGGCGAACCGGCTCCGCCGGCGGACCCCGAACTGCTGGTGATCGCCAAGTGGCGAGCGGCCAGGTTCGGGCTCAGCGGAGAGCTGGTCGACCCCCTGACGGCCGAACTCGTCCCGGCCGCCGTGCTCGTGGACCGGTTCCTCGACCACGTGCGGGGCCCGCTCACGGACGCCGGCGACTGGGCCGAGACCACCGGCCTGGTGAACCGAGCGTTCCGTCGGGGCAACTCCGCCGACCGCCAACGTCGCGCCCTCACCCGCAGCCGCCGCGTCGCCGACGTGGTCGAGCTGCTGATCAACGAGACCATGGCCACCGAGTCCCGTTGAGGGATCACGAGCAAGGAGGAAACGCCATGCCGAACGTGCCCGAATGTGTGATCACCGCCTACCCGGACGGGCCGCTCCTGGTACGCGGTGCACACCGCATCGTCGACGTCGACGGCAACGAGGTCGAGGTCACCCAGCCGATAGTCGCACTGTGCCGCTGCGGACACTCCGGCCAGAAGCCGTGGTGCGACAGCACGCACAAGCTGACCCGCTTCCGTGACCCGGCCCACCGCCGCCGACGCGACTCGGACTAGAAGGTGCCCGATGGTCTCCTAGGCGACCACCGGACACCCCTGACCCGCTCGACCCGCTCAACCCACTGAGGACGTCCCGGCCGCACGGCCGGGCGTCCGCAGGGAGGGATCGCCCTCCGCCCAGCGGTTGAGCAGGTACTCGGCGGACATGCCGTCGAGGCCGGTCCACGCCGACGCGCCGAAGAGCACTTCCGCCGCGAGGGAGGGGTCCTGCTCCAGCACGGCGCCGACCAAGTCGTGCAGAGCGATCATGTCGTGCACGGAGTCGGCGATCACGTGCTCGTCGAAGAAGCCGGTGGCCTGCCGGCCGAGGCCGAGCCTGCGCATTCCCTCCGCGACCTGCTTGTTCGCCAGCGCCGAGGTCATCTCCGCGACCGCGAGATGGCCCGCCAGGGCTCCGCGCAGCCGCCGGTGCAGCCCGAACATCGACATAATGTTGACCGTCGCCAGGATCGGGCCGGGGATGAGGTCCAGATAGGCGCCGTAGCGGCCGTCCAGCCCCAGCGCGTCCATGGTGTTCCGGTAGAGCACCGCATGTATGCGCTCGGCCCGTCCGCTGCCGAACTCGTCGAACTCGATCTCCAGCAAGGCCGTTTTGGCCTTGCCCGTCATGCGGGGAATGCCCCAGGCGTGCGGATCGGCCTCCTTGAGCTGATACGCGGAACGCTGAATGACGTAGTCGCGCATCTCCGCCAGGCCGGCGTCGTCGCGAAGGTAGCGCGACAGCGGCGGCCCGGACTGGTTGGCGATCCCCGTCAAGGTAGCCACGACGTCCGGCTTGTCCAGCGCTTCGGAACCGCCGAACCGCTCCCGGAGCGCGGCCTCGAACCTCTCCTCCAGCCGTCCGCGAAGCCGCATCAGCGCGGGGTGCCACTCCCAACGATCGTCCACTCCGGAAAACCCGCGGTAGTGCAGCTCGTAACACACGTAGAGGGCGAGATGCAGATCGTCGTCGACCAGAGCGTCGCCCTCGACGACCTGGGCGCAGGTGAAATCTCCCGGACGGCCCGTCAGCGCGTGAAACAAGTCCTCCGTGACCGGCCCCCGAGGCTCCGGCAGCACCGCGATCTCGTGCTCCGACGGTCCGACAGAAGCAGACGACACATCAACCTCCCCATACGGCACCCGGTGCGCCCACACGAGCTCAAAGCGCCCACCGACAGTAGAGCGGAGTTCCCACGTCGATCAACACCGCGCTAAGGCCCCGCCGGAGCGTTCCGGCGGGGCCTGTGTGTCTCTCGCGCTCTCACACAGGTCTCACCGACCGTGCGAACTCCCTCGGACGTACGAGGCCCTGAACTGGTATGACGTTCCGGCACCGGCCGGCCGGCGGACTTCTCCGCATCAGCTCGACCGACGTCGTCCGCCGGCCTGTGGAACGCGACCACACGACGCGCTCTTGGCGAGAGGTCTCAGCCACACGGGGCTGAAATACCCCCGGCCGGTCTACGCCGCGAAGCCCGCGACCCACGTCTCCCCCTCGCGCTCCTCGTCCTTGGACGAGCGCGAACGGACATCACGCGACCACGCCGAAGCCCTGGCTCCCGGACCAGCGAGGACGACCACGGCTGCGGTGTCAGTCCGCTGAAGTACCCTTCCCGCCACGGCACATCGACTGTGAGGACCAAGAGAATTGACTGGCCTGTCTGCTTTCCCGCTGCCCTTCCGTACTTCCCGTTCCATATCGTTTGCGACACCTCGAACGCTGCGGGAACTTCAGATGATGCAGTGCAGTGCCCACATTCGGGCGAAGCCGGGGTGGTTCGACAAGATGAACGATGCCGACATCGTCGCCAGGTGGACGCAAGAAGCGGTCGCCCAGGGCCTCACCGAAGCGCAGGTTCGATACGTGCTCGCCGAACTCGTGCATTACGCCACGCTGCGGGACGGACGAACCGGCGTCGAGGTGTCCGCCGTCGACGGGGTGTGGCAGTCGGACACGCTGGTCGGCGACGAGCTCAGATCCCGGCTGCACGAGGCGGTTCGGGTTCTGGAACAGGTCCCTGAAGCGGAACAGGACTGGCATCCCGGATCCGACCGCCAGGTACTGGATCTGGTTCATCCCTCACTGTTCTGTCTGGTGAGAGAGGTGAGCGGCGCGCCCGATCGGGCTTGGCAGAACCCGACGGACCGCTATTCGCGGTACGAATTCTCGGAGAAATTCCAGTGGCTGCCCACGGACGTCGACGTCAGTGACGACGGCGATGTCGCCTTCCGTTCGTACGTCAACAATGTCCACCCTGAGAATCATCGTGAACTTGCCTCCGTACTACCGGAGTTGTTCGCACGCATCCGCCCGCTGTTCGAGAACGTGCTCACCGATCTGCGCCATCCGCGGCCGCTGCGGATCGAGGCCGATCCCTACGGGTGGTACGACTCGGAGCCGGAGTATCCGGACAAGGCCTCTTACAGTGACGATGCGGCCTACGAAGAAGCCCGCCGCGCATGGGGGGAGGCCCAGGACGACTGGTGGGAGAACCGCCGCCCCGTCGTCCCGGACGCCCCGGCCTTCACCCCGCCCGAGCTGCCCGACGACTCCGCCCGAGTCGACCTGCGCGGCCGCCGTCTGCAGGTCATCGTCAAGCTCGCCACCATTCATCTGACCCCGGACAAGCCCGAGTACACCGGCGGTTCCTGGCATGTCGAGGGGATGCTGAACGAGCGGATCGTCTCGACCGGCATCTACTACTGGGACAACGAGAACATCACCGAGAGCCGGCTGAGCTTCCGGGCGGCACTCGACGACCCGGACTACGAACAGAACGACGACAACGGTCTGCGTGAGGTCTACGGCCTGGAGGACGAGGACGCACTGAACCAGTTGCTGGGATCGGCATCGACCCCGGCGGGCCGCTGCCTGGCGTTCCCGAACGTCCTGCAACACCGCGTCGGCTCATTCCGCCTCACGGACCCCACCCGCCCGGGACATCGCAAGATTCTCGCTTTCTTCCTGGTCGACCCGTCGGAACAGATCGTCTCGACCTCCGATGTGCCACCGCAACAGCCGTGGTCCGACACCTCGACCATGACGCTGGAACAGGCCAAGAGCTACCGCGAACAACTCATGCAGGAACGCAAGTTCTTCGTCGACGAACACAACGAGCAGCTCTACGAACGAGAATTCTCCCTCTGCGAGCACTAAAACCTCTCTTATCCTGAATACACGCAGGGTCAGGAGGGTGTGGATGACCTGGCGACGGCGCCGATGCGACGGGTGGAGCAGCTGGCCCGCCGGAGCAGTCGCCAGGTTTTCAGCGGTGCGAAGGCACATTCTCCAGGAGCCCGCAACCTGGCCTGATCACGGTCGAACTCCTGGTAGTGCTCGGGCTGTTCTCGGTGGTGGTGGTAGGGAGTGCGAACGGTGGCGCCGGCTCCCTGATAGAGGTCGACGTACACCTGACCCACGACATGATCGACAGGCTGTGCCCGGCACTGCAGAAGGAAGGTCAGGTGACTTTCCAGGCCGCCTCGATCATCTGGAAGATCTCGTCCACGGCGGCCTGCGGGTCGGCGGTCTCGCGGGCCAGCGAATAGGCGTCGATCACGAACCTCGCGATCGTCCGGCAGGCCGTTGCGCTCTGGGACAGCTCGGGATCGGCGACGAGGGCAGTGGCCAGCGACTCTGCATGGCGCAGCCGGATCGACTCCTCGTACTCCCGCAGGGCACGTGACTCGTCGATCATGCGATAGATCGGGGCGGTGCCGTCCGCCGTGCAGTGCCGGACCATGGCCTTGATCTCGCGGCGCAGCGCGGGGATGAGCGGCTCATGCGGTGCCCGGTTGGTGACCGCCTGCGTGAGGCGTTGTTCGAAGTTGTCGTCCTGCTCGAAGACCAGGGCCTCTTTCGAGGCGAAGTGGGAGAAGAGCGTGGTGACGGCGACGTCGGCCTCGGCGGCCACGTCGCGGATGCCCACCGCGTCGTACCCGCGTTCCAGGAAGAGCCGCAGGGCGGTGTCGGCGATCTTCTGGCGGGTCGCGGCCTTCTTGCGTTCACGGCGTCCGGTCGGCACGGTCATGTCGCTGACACTACCAAATCCAAATGAATAACCGTTTCGAAACCATAACCGTTAGTGTTACGGTCCGCTGCATGAAGAGAGTGAGCTTCGCCGAGTTCGGCGGTCCCGACGTTCTCCACCTCGAAGACGCCGCGGAGCCCCACGCGGGCCCCGGCCAGATACGGGTCGCCGTGCGGGCTGCGGGCGTCAACCCCGTGGACTGGAGGATTCGTGAAGGCCAATTCCAGAAGGTCCGCCCGATCGAGTTGCCTGCCGGAGTCGGGCAGGACGCCTCCGGGGTCGTGGACGAGGTCGGCGAGGGCGTCGAAGGGGTCGAGACCGGCGACCACGTGTTCGGGCGAGGCTTGAGCACCTATGCCGAGTTCGCCGTGCTGTCGGCCTGGGCCCGGATACCCGAGAGCCTGACCTTCGAAGAGGCGGCCGGGTACCCCTCCGTGGTGGAGACCGCGCTGCGCCTCATCCGCCAGGTCGGTGTGCGGTCCGGGCAGACACTGCTGGTCAGCGGCGCGTCCGGGGGAGTCGGATCGGCGGTGCTGCAGATCGCCCGCGACCGCGGCATCACGGTGATCGGCACCGCCGGGGCCGCGAATCAGGACTACCTGCACAGCCTGGGCGCCCTCGCCACGACATACGGCGAGGGCTGGGTCGAGCGGGTGCGGGAACTCGGCCAGGTCGACGCGGCTCTCGATCTGGCCGGCTCGGGCGTGATCCGCGAACTCCTCGAACTGACCGGGGACACGCAAAAGGTGATCTCCATCGCCGATCTCGGCGCGCCGGAGCTCGGTGTCCGGTACTCCGGCGTGACCGGGAACGTGCCGCAAGCCCTCGCTGAGGCCGTCGCCCTCATCTCGCGGGGAAAGCTCCACATCCCGGTCGAGAAGTCATACCCGCTCACCGAGGCCGCGGCGGCACACATCGACAGTCAAGCCGGTCACACGCGCGGGCGCCGGGTCGTAGTCGTCTGAGCCGTTTCCTGCCCGGTCGCACGGCCCGGCAGGCCGCCCTCACGACGAGGTGGGAGAGGGGGTGACCGGCGCCGCCGTGGGGGACGAGGTCTTCGGCCTGGTCCCCTTCGCGGATCAGGGAGGCGCCGCGGCCCAGTACGCCGTGCTGGAAGCATGGGCGCCCAAGCCTGCAAAGGCAACCACGGCTTCCTCGACCAGCTCGGCGTCGTACCGGTCACCTACGGGGCGGGGCTGGCCGACCGCCTTGCCCCACTGGCTCCGCACGGCGTCGACGTGGTTCTGGACGCGGCCGGCAAGGGCTCTCTTGCCGAACTGGTGGCCATCGCCGGCGACCCGCACCGCGTGGTGACCATCGCGGACTCGACGCCGACCGGCACGGAGTGCGGTTCTCCCGCTCCGAAGCAGGAGAGTCGCCGGGCTGGGCAGGACTGCCACTGGCGGCCGATCTCGCCGACCACGGCCGCCTCACCGTCCCGCTGCACGCCGTGTTCCCGCTGAAGGAGGCCGCCACAGCTCACGACGTCAGCGCCACCGGCCACGCGCGCGGCAAGATCGTCATCACGTCCCCTGACAGCCGTGGGCCCGGTCGCGCTCGCCGCCCACCGCCTGGCGACCGGGTGCCGGTCGCTGGCCCACGAAGTTCCTCTCTCCGGCCAGCCATCCTGCGCCCACCAGCACCAGCCGGGGTCATGCGGCGCGCTCGGCGCACAGACAGCCGACGCCCCGCTCGATCCACTCCCGGCCGGCCCACTCGGGGTGCCGCTCGATCAGCAGCGCCCGGACCTCGGCCACGATCGCGCGCTCGCCCATCGCGGAGTCGTGCCGCCGCCAGGTCTCGTTCCGCAACTCGCGCAGATAGGCGCGGACGTCGTCGAGCACCCGCGGCCCGCCCAACTCTCCGTGGCCGGGCACCACCACCCGGGGGCGGGCGGCGGCCAGCCGGTCCAGCACCGCCAGCCAGCGCACACCCGAGACGTCCGTGTCGTACGGCGGGAACCACGGGAAGATGGCGAACTGACCGGTCTCCGCCAGGTCACCGGTGAACAGGACGCCGGCGTCCGGCACTTCGACCACCTGGTCGCCCCTCGTGTGGCCCCGACCGGTGGGACGCAGCCGTACGGTCCGGCCACCGAGATCCAGGTCGTACCCGTCGTCGTAGACCACATCGGGATTCGGCACCGGCACGCCGTCGAGGCGCCGGGCGACGGCCCCGCCGAAGCCCCGGAACATCTCCAGGTATCCGGGACCTTTCGTCTTCAGGTCCTCCGCCTGAGCACGGTTGACCAGGTACGTGGCCCGGTCGGCGAACACGTGCGCTCCGAAGGCGTGCTCAGGATGGAAGTGAGTCGACGTCAGATACAGCCGGCGGCCGGCCGCCACCTCGGAGGCGAAGGCGAGGACCTGCTCGGCGTTGGCGGTCCCGACGCCGGTATCGACGACGAGCACGGCCCGTGTGCCGGCGACGACGCCGATATTGGGCACCAGTTGGACCCGGCGGTTCGGGATCACCAGCACGTCGGGGGCGATCTCCTGGGCATCGGAGACCCGCACGGCGGGGTCGGGTATCGGTTCGTCCGTCATGCCTCGATTCCACCGCCGCGGTTGCCGGGCCGTCCAAGACCGACTGGGCACGGTCGATACCGTACGGATATCGTCACTGGTCATGGAGCTACGCACGCTGCGCTATTTCGTGGCCGTCGCCGAGGAACTCCACTTCGGCCGGGCCGCCGCCCGGCTGCACATGAGCCAGCCGCCGCTGAGCCGGGTCATCAAGCGACTGGAGAGCGACCTCGGTTCGCCCCTGCTGCATCGCTCCGCCGCGGGCGTCACCCTCACTCCCGCCGGGGCGACGCTGCTCGATGAGGCGCGCGCCCTGCTCGACCGCGCCGAGCGGGTACGCGCCCGCGTGGCCGCCGCGGCCGGAACCGCGATCCTCACCGTCGGCATGCTGGCCGACGGCAGCGACCGGGGAGCCGCACGCCTGGCCGCCGCGTTCCGCCGGCGGCATCCGGGCGTCGAGATCCGTATCCGCGAGACCGACCTGACCGACCCGACCTGCGGGCTGCGGGCCGGTCTCGTCGACCTCGCCCTGACCCGCGCACCGTTCGACGAGACCGGTCTGAACGTGTACGAACTGCGCACCGACCCAGTGGGCGCCCTCCTGTGCGCCGACGATCCGCTGGCCCGTCGCGACCGCCTGGCCCTCGCCGACCTGGCCGACCGGCGCTGGTTCCGGTTTCCGGACGGCACCGACCCGCTCTGGCAGGCGTACTGGAACGGCGGCGAGCCCCGCGAGGGACCGGTGGTGCGCGCCGTCCAGGAGTGCGTACAGGCTGTGCTCTGGAACGGCACGGTCGGCATCGCCCCACTCGGACACGACCTGCCCGGGCAGCTGGCGGTGGTACCGCTGGCCGACATGGCGCCGAGCCGCGTGGTGGTGGCGGCGAACGAGGCCGACGCGAACCCGCTGATCCACTCCTTCGCCCGGATAGCGACGGCCGCCTACCGCGACTGAGCACAACTCCTGCGCCGCCCCCGATGCCGTCCGACCCCCTGTGTCATCCCGGGTCAACGGAATTTCATCGTTATTCCAGCGGCATCCGTCAAGTTGGTGAGCCAGCGCGGGAACCGCGGGCGCCGATCACGCCACAGGGGAGGACCTGGCACGGGTCCGGACCGGCGGGACGAAACGGAGGTACCACATGACGAGCATGAAGCGGCGGGACCTGTGGGGCATGGCCCGCGAGGCCCGCAGGGCGCGAGAAGCGGGGGACGTGACGCACACGGTGCAGCTCTACCTCAATCGGCCGCTGTACGGAAAGCGGGCCGTCAGGAGGGCGGACCGCGGAGTCGACGAAACCATCCGGGCCATCGAGCGCGAGGGCTGGGAGTGCTGTGGAGTCGAGCCGTGGCTCGGCACCGGCGTCCTGCTCAGCTTCGTACGGGCCGGCTGACGGCGCCGGGTTCGTGAGCCTGGCCATTCGGCGCCGCGCGGCAACCGCCGCTACCGCGCCCTCCGCCCCTTCCCCGCTCCCCGTCAAGTCAGTCCCCCGATCGAGCGCAGTCGTAGAGGGTGAAGCTGCCGTTCGAGGCCCGGCCGTAGGCGGTCGGGGGGACGGGGGTGCAGGTTCGCTTCACCCATTCCGTTGCGGGTGTGGAGGGGCGGCGGGTGGTGAGCAGGGCGTAGCGCAGTTGGTGGGTGGAGACCAGGTCGCTGAGCCGGGGTGCGGTCGGGTACGGGGTGAGGCCGGTGAAGCCGCCCATGACCAGCATGGGTTGGGGGCTGGCGCGCAGCAGGGGCTCGGCGCCGTAGGCGGCTTGGGTGGCGAGCAGGTACTTCTCTCCGGAACGGTGCGCGGAGAGGTAGCCGAGCAGCGCGGTGTCCCGTGCGGACGGTCTGTCCACGGGGTTGCGCGGGAACTTGGCGCGGTGGTGGGTGCCTTGGTAGCCGGGGCCGACCGGCCCGGCCAAGGGGTCGATCGGTGAGCCGGGGTACCGCCGGTCCAGGCAGGAGGCGGCCCAGACTGCCGGGGCCAGCAGTACGGCCGCCAGGGACGCCGCGAGTGCGCTGTACACCGCTCGTCGTGCGGTGTCCGGCCGGCTGCTCCACAGGCCGACGGTGCCGCACAGGCCGAGCATCAGCACCACCGGCAGCAGCCAGGGTGCGAAGTCGCCGTGCGGGCCGTCGATCGCCGCGGCCCACAGTGCCGTGAGTCCGATTGCGGCGGGCAGCGCCGCTCGACGTCGGCCGCCGGCGCGGTGCTCGGCCCAGAGGAGGGCGACTCCGCCACCGGTCAGCCCGGCGAGGGCCGGGGCGAGTACGGCGGTGTAGTAGCCGTGGTTGCCGTTGGAGTTGCTGAAGACGGCGACATGCACCGCCAGCCAGCCGCCCCAGAGCAGGAATCCCGCTCGCGGCCCGTCGGTGCGCGGTTGTCCGGTGCGCCACCACACGCCCAAGGCCAGGGCCAGTACGGCCAGCGGCAGGAGCCAGGCGATCTGCGGGCCCACGCTCTGGTTGATCAGCATGGTCCAACCGGTGTTGCCGGAGGTGCGGCTGGCGGCGGTGCCGGCGACGGCGCCCAGCGCGTTCGGGTCGTGGCCGAAGCGGCTCAGCCCGTTGTAGCCGAAGACGAGGGTGAAGGGGTTGTTGTTGGAGGTCCCGTCGATATAGGGGCGGTTCGCGGCGGGGGTCGCCCAGACCAGCAGCGCCCATGAGCAGGACACGACGAGTGCGGTGATCCCGGCGTACAGCAACCGCCGGGCCCGGTCCCACCGGGAGCCGGGCGCCGCCAATTGGTACAGCGCGGCGAAGACCGGCAGGACGAGCCACGCCTGGAGCATCTTGGCCTGGAAGGCCAGCCCCACCCACGCCCCGCAGAGGAGCAGCGGCAGCAGCCGCCCGGTGCGGACGGCCTTCTGCAGTGCCCCCGCCGCGAGGACCAGCAGCAGGACGAGCAGGGTGTCGGGGACGTTGTGCCGGTTGAGCGCGACGGTGACCGGGGTGAGGGTCAGTACCAGAGCGGCGAGCATCCCGGCGAAGGGGCCGGCCCAGGCACGGACGATGCGGTGCAGCGCCCAGACGGCGAGTACGCCCTCCAGCACCTGCGGCAGTACCACGGCCCAGTTGGACGGTCCGAAGAGCCTGACGGAGAGGGCCTGCGGCCACAGCGCACCAGGGATCTTGTCCACGGTGATCGAGGCGCTCGGGTCGAGCCCGCCGAAGACGAAGGCATGCCAGTCCGCCGCCATCGACCGTACGGCCGCGCTGTAGTAGGGGTGCACCCCGGCACGGTCGATGCCCCAGGTGTAGAGCACCGCGGCGGCCACCAGGATCAGCAGCAGGACGGCCGACTCCCGGCTGGGGGTGGTCCCCGGACGGTACCTCGCGAGGACGGCACGGCTGATGCGCTGGAAACGAGGGCTGCGGTCGGTGGGGTCCCGGGTGAGGGGGGTGGTGGCCATGCGGGGTCTCTCCTGCGGCGGGCTGGGCGGTGCGATGAGGGGGTTCGGCGGCTTCACAGGCGGCGGGCCATGCGCAGTCCTTGGGCGTAGAAGCCGTGGCCGTCGAGCGTGGCGCGGCCGGCCAGGTCGCCCATGGTCGGGCCGTTGGCCCGGGAGCGGCTGGAGTAGAACCGCGGATGCCCGTTGGTGTCCGGCCCCAGGTATATGCCGCAGTGATCGATGCCGTGCGGTCTGCCGATGTCGATGGCGAAGAAGACGAGGTCGCCGGGGAGCAGCAGGCTGATGTCGGCGGGTGGCCGGCCGGTGTTGGGGATCAGCAGCACGCCGGGGGCCCGGCTGGCGATGGCGTAGGCGCGACGGGGCAGGCCGATACCCGGGCTGTTGGTGGCGTGCATCGGATAGCCCAGGCGGTAGCCCCAGACCAGGCGCATGAAACCGGAGCAGTCCACGTCCCCGTAGCGCTCCTTCTCCGGGTGTCTGCGGGTGCCGTCAGGGAAGGTCCAGGGAGTGCCGAGGTAGTCGTAGAAGTCGGACTTCTCGTCGCGGTAGTGGAACGACGTCGGCGACTGCCCGGGGACCAGCGGCCCGAAGTGGGCCTTGCCGGCGTAGCGCAGGCCCGATCGGGTGTGCCGGTCGTCCGCCCCGTCGCCGTATTGGAAGGCCACGGCGAGGGCGTCCGGGCTGCGGTCGGCGAGGGCTTTGGGGAACCACTCCCGGAACCAGGCGGTCCGCTCCTTGCCCCGAGTCCATGGGCCGCCCATCAACCGTACCCAGGCGCCGCTGCGCACCTCCGCGCCGGTGGTACGCGGCTCGCTCCAGGTGCGGGTCGGGCCGGCCAGCAGCGCGGTGCGCGCACCGTCGGTGAAGGTGGCCAGCACACGGCTGTCGGCGGCGCGCACGACCGTACGGGCGGGCGCGGCGTGGTGCTCGAAGCGGAAGCCGCCGGTCGGCACCGAGAAGTCACCGCCGGGATTCGAGAAGTCGCCGCCCGATACGCCGCTTCCCAGGCGGTGCCATGCGTATCCGGTGACCGCTCCGGCAGCGGCCAGGCCGGTGGCGCAGGCCAGGACCTGGCGGCGGCTGGGCCGGCCGGACGGGGTGGGGGTGGTGCCCATGGTGCCTCCTCTACGTGCGGATGGGCGCGGCGGACGCGGGCGGCTCTGTTCAGCTGACCGGCAGGGCTCCCAGCAGCAACCCGGCGACCAGCACCACATACGTGCCGAGGGTCACCGCGGTGGTGGAGATGACGGTGGGCGCCAACGGTTGGCGGACCAGCTGATAGGCGATCAGGCCGGGCACGATGAAGCCCAGGGTCTGCGCGGTGTAGAGGAGCGGGAACTCGTGCTGGAGCGCGAGCATCACCGTGGTCTGGAGCAGTACCGCGGCCAGCACCACTGCGGCGAACAGCCGCTTCCCGTAGAGGATCACATGGCGCTGGAGGACCTTGGTCGCGGCGAGGGTGAGGGCCGTGACGCCGATCATCATCGCGGCCCGGACCACATCGGTGACGAGGGTCAGCGCCAGCCAGCCGGGGGTGATCATGCCGCCGGGAGAGAGGTTGGTGGTCAGATAGCAGACCAGCGAGAAGACCAGTCCCAGGGCGATCCCCAGCGCGGCGGTCTGCGGAGTGACGATAACGGGGATCACAGCGGCTTCCTTGCGGTCTCGTACCGGGAGTCGGCATGGGCGGAGGAGGAACTCGGGGTGTGCGGGCCGGGCTTGCGGCCGTTCAGCGGTGCCACCCAGCGGTACGGCTCCGGCTCGGGCGGGTGCGCGATCGGAAGGGGCTCGTCGGCGTGGTCCGAGGGCAGTCCGGCGAGGTGCTCCAGGAACAGTTCGCCCTGGCCGTGGATGTTGCCGACGGCCACCAGTGAGGAGTCCGGGCCCAGTTCGGCGAGGATGGCGTGGGTCAGCTCCCCCGCGTCGCGCCGGTCGCCGCCCAGGTCCACCACCCGGCCCGACGACCAGTCCGGAGGGATGCCGTCGCGGGCGCTCTTGGTCGGATGCCCGATGAGGAAGACCGTCTCCGGTGCCAGGTCGGGGACGATCGCTCCCATCTGCCCATTGCGTTCGACCCGGTCCGGGCGGCAGTTGACGACCACGCTCAGCGGGCGGCGGATGGCGCCGAGTTCCTCCAGCTGGCGGACGTTCATCAACGTCGACTCGGGGTCGTTGGCGGCGAAGACATTGGCGAAGCGCAGCCGCTTGCCGTCCGGTGTGCGGTAGCGCTCGACGGAGAGCACGCCGGGGTCCGGCGGCGCGTCCCACATGCCGCGCAGTGCGGTGGCCCGGCCCACACCGAGCAGTTCGGCCACGGCCAGCGCGATGGCGACGTTCTCCTTGAAGGTGAACCAGCTGAACCGGCGCAGCTCCTCGTCGGTGACCGACTCCGGGTCGACCGCGATCAGGCGGCAACTGCGTTTGTCCGCCTCCTCTTTGAGGATGTGCAGCCGCTCCTGCTCGGCGGTGACACAGACCCCGCCGACCGGCATCGACCGGGACAGCGAGCGGGCCACGTCGTCCAGCGTCGGGCCCATTTCGGCGAGGTGGTCCTCGCGGACGTTGCACAGCACGCCGATGGTCGAGCGGATCAGCTTCTCCTGGTTGACCTCCTGAAGTGCGGGCATCACCGCCATGCACTCGATCACCAGCGCGTCCGGCCGGTATGCCGCCGCGCGCCGGACGATGCCGATCTGCTCGACGACGTTGGCGATGCCGAACTTCCGGTACACCGGCTCCTCGGTGGCGTCCGGGTGGATGAACCGGGCGGCGGTGCCGGTGGTCTTGGCCACGGTGACCAGCTCACCGCCGCGCAGCGCCCCCGCACACAGCCGGGTGATCGAACTCTTGCCGCGGATGCCGTTGACCAGCACCCGGGTGGGGATCTGCGCCAGCGCGGCGTAGTGGCGCCGCTGCTCCAGCACTCCGGCGACCAGCAGCACGGCACAGCTCAGCAGCAGCACGGCATAGAGGAAAAGCACGTCAGTTGATCCTTCGCTGCTACGGCGCGCTGCCGGACGGGGACGAGGGGGCAGGGACACGGGCCACGTCGGCCATCGCGCCGCGGTCCCGCTCCACCAGCGCCTGCCGGAGCAGTTCCAGACTGCGGGTGACCGACCCGCACTCGTCGTGGTGGACCGGGTACAGCACGGTGCGGTGGTCGCCGCCGGCCAGCCGCTCCGCGCAGCCGGTGAGCGCGCGCAGCGGCCTGACCACCACGATGTGCAGCCAGCCCAGGCAGGCGACGCCCGCGGACAGGGCGAGCAGCCCGGCCAGCATGGTGCGCGCCTGGACCTGGAATGCCGCCAGTTTGAGCGCTGCGGCGGGCTCGGCGGAGACCACCCGCCAGCCGAGACCGGCGGCGGGCCCCGTCTGTGCCAGTGGCGCGGCGGCCGCGACCGACTGTCCCCCGCCCGTCGCGGTCCCCGCGTGGAGGACGGCCGATGCCGGGCTGCCCGCGCTGCCGGGAGCCGCGTCGGTCCTGGTCACAAGGCGGGTGAGGCTCCGGCTGGGAAGGGCCTGGAAGGCTTGGAAGCCGACGCTCGCCGCGAGCACCCGGTGGTGCGCGTCGGTCAGCCACACGCTGCCGAGCCCCGGCCGGGCGACCAGCTCGTCCAGCGCGTCCACGCCGATCTCGGCGACGACCACGGCCGGTGCGGCGTCCTTCGGGTCCTTGGTCTTCGCGTCCTTCTTGGCCGTCGGGACCTGCGCGTAGGCGGCGATCGCGGGGATCTTGCCCGACGTGTTGACCTGGCGGATTCCACCGCCGGCCGGCGCGGGGTCGAGGGTGCGCAGCGGCTCCTTGCCCACCTGAAGCGCGAGGGCACCGGTGCGGTCCAGCACGTACAGCGACCGGTAGGTGGGATGGTCGGCGCGGTCACGCCGCAGGATCTCCGACGCCCGCTCCCGTGACGCGCCGGAGAGGGCCGACGCCACCGCCTTGAGGTCGGTGTAGCTCCGGTCGAGGGACCGCCGCACCCGTTCGGCGGCGGCCTCGGTGCGTGCCTCCTGGTCGGCGACGGCCACGGCCGGTACGGCCTTCTCGGCGGGGGCACGGTTGAGCAGGAACAGCAGGGGCACCCCCCACGCGGCGATCACCAGTACGCAGACGAGGACCAGGGCCCGGACGCCTGGCCGGCGCCGCACCGGCCGCACCGGCCGCGCGGGCTCCGGTCCCGTCTCACCGCTCAGTTGGCGGCGTATCGACTCCAGCGCCCGGCCGACCCTGCCGATCTCGCCGAACGCGACGACCGGCACCGGCCGGGCCAGCTGCTCCCGCGCCGTGGCCGTACCGGAGGCGCTGCGGGCCAGCCGAGCGGCGGACAGGTGCAGCCGCAGCAGGGGACGCTGCATGGTGCCCCACAGCACCACGGTGACCAGTACGGCGATCACCACCAGCGCGCCCGCGGCCATGACGGCGAACCACGTGTGGTCGGCTCCTTCCCTCGCCGGAGCCACATCCCTTCCCGTCAGGATCGTCAGTCCCAGGTCGGAGGTGTCGTCCGTGCCGTCCATCGCGGCGAGCGATGCCCACCCGGTGACCCTGCGCAGGCCGTCGGGGCCGTCACCGAGCATGCTGCCCGCGGCGTCGCCGGTGGTCAGAGCGGCCTTGGCGGCGTTCGCGGCGGTCGCCGCATCGGCAGGCACGGCCTGGTGCTCGGCCTTGGGCGTCAGGGCCGCGGCGGCGTTGGCGGCGGCGACCACCCTCCCGTTCCGGTCCACCAGTTGACCGGTGCGGCCGCCTCCGAACACCGCCGGGGCAGCGACCTTCTCCGAGACGACCAGCAGGAGTTCGCGTTCATCAGGGTCCTGATCGTCTGCCAGATCGCCTGCCTGATCGTGGTTCTCGTCCTTCTTGCCGCTCGGGGCGGGGACGGTCACGCGGGCGAAGAGCAACAGCCGCGGTTCGGCGCTCCCTGAAGAGGCCAACCGGGGCGCGATGTTTTCGGTCCCGGGCCGCGCCAGGGACGTCACGTCCACCCCGGTCAGCGGAACCGTTTCACCGCTGGCCGCCAGCGATCTGCCGGTGCGCGGGTCGAGCAGCGCGGCGCCCTGACCAGGGTGCTCGGTCGGGACGAAGGACCGCAGGATCGCCGCCGGAGCACCGCTGCCGGCGGGCGTGGCCGACGCCGCAGCGCGGCGCACCGCCGCGGCGCGTGCATTGACGGAGGTCCCGACCGAGTCGGCGGCGTCCTCGGCGATCTGGCGTTCTGCGTCGCGTACGGCCTGCGGAACGTCCTGTTCGTGAACGGTGCCGAGAGCGAGTGCGGTGAACGCGGCAACTACCAGCAGCACGCAGAGCAGTGCGGCGATCGGTGGGCGGACGCCTCCGAGCAGAGGCATATCGGCGCGGCGTCGGGTGCGGTGCGGGCGGGGCGCACGGGCAAGGGCGTGCAGGGCAGCGTCCTCTCGGCATGTGGGGGATTGCCGTGCGGCAACTCGACCAGTAGGAATACTGGGATCACAGGATAATAACAAGTCCGTTCACGCCGTGCCGCCGAATACGAGCCAAGCGGAACTTCACTCAACTCGCCTCCGGCGACTGCCGCTTATACACCACGGCCCCCATACCGCCGCCCGGGAATTTCCAACGCAGCAACTGTCACGGGCAATTGACTGTACCTTTCCGTCCGCATTCATCGCGTCACGCACAGTCTCGGGGCACCGATGGGCAGCCCCGGAGGTGCCCCTTCCTGAGGAATCCGTAAACCTGCACGGACGTTGGCGAGGCTCACGGGATCACGAACTGGCGCGTAACAAAGACGCTCAGTGATAACCCTCGGCACCGCTACGGAATTCTGAATGTGATGACCGTCATGCGTCGATGGCGTTAATGAGCCAAGTCTTCCGCAGCGACCGGCAGGCCGGGGCCGATGCCGCGGCAACCACCGTCGCACCGCGCTGAGGTGCGGTAAAGCCACTCACGGCGGCCCTCCACCGGCTTGACCCGCACCGCTTCCGCCGGCCTGACGAGGATCCGGAGTTGTCCGCGGATGACAACTACAACCGGCCACGCCAGGCCAATTCCCGCCGCACGCTTCGGGCCTGGGTGCTCGACGTCGCTCAGCCCGATGGCATACTCCACGAGCGCCGACGGGCCGCTTCCAGCGCATACCGGTCCACGGAATGGGTCGACCGTATGGCCGGCAATACCGCGAGACACGAAGCCGACACCGTGCGTTTGCGGACGTGCCGGCAGTGTTCGCATTGCCGGCCCCGGTAGGTAACTCACCGAACATTCCGATGCGTTGGCGCGATCACGGCAAACTACCTATACGATGATCGCCAGCCGATCGCCCGGCACATGGCGATCGCTGTCATGGAGGGGGCTGCCCATGAAACACGCACGACGGCGTCAAAGCCGGTTGCGCGCCCGGGTCGCCGGCACCACAGGAGCCCTGGCCGTCGCCCTGGGGGCCGGAATCGCACCGGCTACCGCCGCGGAGAAGGCTCCCGCCGCGCCCCAGACCACGGCGACGGCCTTGGACACGGCGGCTGCCATGGACCCGGCGCCGGCGCCGGGCCAGTTGACGCTCCCCGCGCCCACCGGGCGCCATCGCGTCGGAACGGTCGACCTCCACTTGCGCGACGCGAACCGCGACGACCCGTATGTGCCCGGATTCCAGCCGCGCGAGCTGATGGTCACGCTGTGGTACCCGGCCACGAACACCGACCGCTATCCCGCAGCTCCCTGGCTGCAGCCCGCCGCCGCCGCGCACTACCTGGCCCAATGGCAGGTGCCGCCGGGCTCGGTGACCCTGCCCACCACTGCCGGGCACACCGGCGCGCCGGTCGACCGCGAGGCCGGCGACCTGCCGGTGCTGCTGTACTCGACCGGGCTGCACTCCGACCGGGCGATGGGGACCTCGCTGGCTCAGGACCTGGCCAGCCGCGGCTACTTGGTCGTCACCATCGACCACACCCACGACGCCAACGAAGTGGAGTTCCCCGGCGGGCGGCTTGAGGTGAACACCATGCCGGCGGGTACCCACTCGTCCGACACGATCGACGTCCGGGCGGCGGACAGCCACTTCGTCATCAACCAGCTGGCCTCGATCGCCCGCGGCCACAACCCGGATGTGGAGCGCAAGCCGCTCCCCCACGGGCTGTCCAAGGCCGTGAACACAAAGCGTATCGGGATGTTCGGCGCTTCCCTCGGCGGAGCGGTGGTGCCCGCGGCCATGCACAAGGACTCCCGGATCGACGCCGGCGCGAACCTGGACGGCCAGCTCTTCGGGTCGGAGGTCACCCAGTCGCTCGACCGCCCCTTCCTGCTGTTCAGTTCCCAGAACCACAACCGCAACACCGATCGGAGCTGGGCGCGGTTCTGGGACCACCTGCACGGGGAGCGGCTCGACCTGAAGCTGCTCGGCTCCGGGCACAACTCCTTCCTCGACAACCAGGCCCTCCTCCCCCAGGCAGCGGGCGCGTTCCGGCTGACCCCGGCCCAGCTGCAGCAGCTCCTGGGCACGATCGACCCCAATCGCTCCATCGAGGTCCAACGCACCTACCTCGCGGCCTTCTTCGACAAGCACCTGCGCCACCACCGTGGCCGCCTCCTCGACGGCCCCTCGCGCCACTACCCCGAGATCGACTTCGTGCGCTGAACCGTCCGGAGGTCACCGGCCTCGGCACTGGTGGGGACTCGCATTCAACTGGCGAGCCCACGGCCTCGGTTCGGATGCCGTGGGCCGAAGCGCTTGTTGCGGTGAGATGTCACCGTTCCCGACCCGTGCAGGCCGCCGCGTGCCAAAGTGGTAGGCCGACGAGGGGGATCGAGGGCCATGAGGGCGCGCAGACTGTTGACCTTCGCCGATGCGCTCGTGCTCCTCGGCGCCGAACCGCCGCGGCTGGCGAGACTGGACCAGGCGCTCGGCGGGGCGCTCAACCTGGCCACCGGCGGGGTCAGCGGCACTGTGATCGGCATGGCGGACGCCAACGACCGCCTCATCGGGCTCGGCCGTGATGCGGCACGAAGCGTCGGTGCGCGGCTCGGTCGGATCCAGGACCGGGCGGAGCGCACAGAACTGCTGCGCGCGGCGCACACCGTGATCGTGGTGGTGGCGTTCTTCGAGGCGATGACGGAGCTGGATCTTCCGTTCGGCCTGGATGAGGTGGAGCTGACACGCAGCGAACAACTCGCCCTCGCCCGGCCGGATTCGGCGTCCTCCTCCTCGACGCCTCAAGCCACCGAATTTGTGGCCCTGCTCCTCGATGCCGACCTGCCCTGCCCGGCGCCACACACCACATCAGATGCGGTCGGGGCAGCCCTGTTGGTCCGCTACGGCGAATACGCCGACAGGTTTGTGCGCTTCCTTCAGGGCTTAGCCGTCTGGGAGGGGCTTCCGCACCGTCGGCGCGAGCAGGCCGGCGACAGCCTCATCCGGGTCCTGCCGAGGAAGGCTCAACAGCGCTACCAGAGCCTGTACGTTCAACTGGCCGCGCAGGCACCGGAGTTCGCGTTCTGGACAACGCAACTGGCGCAGCAGGCCACCCATACAGAGGTGGGCCGAGCCCTTACCGGGGTGGAGACCCTCCTCACCCGAACAGCCGAGGCCCTGCGCCCACCGGTCGACGTGGCGGCAGCTCTCGCGCGCGCCCACCGCGCGGCGCTGAGCCGCACCGTGCTTGACGCCGAGTCCGCGCCGGACGGCATCCGTATCCCCACCACGGAAGAGCTCTATCTCGACCCGGACTTCCGAGTGAGCGACGTGCCCGGATCCAGCGAGCCGACCGACGAGCAGTGGTGGGAGCGCATCCCGGTCCGCCGCGATCTGACACGGTATCTGGCCGGCGCGCTCACGTCCCCGCATATGGCCGAAGCGCCGCTGCTGGTACTGGGGCAGCCCGGAGCGGGTAAGTCCGTCCTCACCCGCGTGCTGGCCGCGCGGCTTCCGGCAGTCGGCTTCCTCCCCGTGCGCGTGCCGCTGCGGGACGTCCGCGCGGAGGACGACCTCCAGGAACAGATCGAGCAGGCGATCAGAGCCGCCACCGGCGAGAGGGTGAGCTGGCCGGAACTGGTGCGCTCAGCAGGCGGCAGCACCCCCGTGCTGCTCCTCGACGGCTTCGACGAGTTGCTGCAGACCACTGGCGTGCACCAGAGCAACTTCCTCGAACGCGTTGCCCAGTTCCAGGAGCGCGAGGCGGATCAGGGCCGTCCTGTCCTGGCGCTTGTCACCAGCCGAACCGCCGTGGCGGATCGGGCCCGGTTTCCCGACGGTCTGGTCGTGCTGCGTCTGGAACCCTTCCGGCCCGAGCACATCAGACAGTGGCTGACCGTGTGGAACGCGGCCAACGCGGCCGGGTTCGCCGCCGCCGACCGCTCCCCCCTGGCCTGGGAGCACATCGAACGGCATGCGGAACTCGCCGCCCAACCCCTGTTGCTGACCATGCTCGCGCTGTACGACGCCACCCAAGGAACGCTCCAGGGCGCCGGTGACAGCCTTGACGTGACAGAGCTGTACGAACAGCTGCTCTCCTCGTTCGCCCGACGCGAGGTGGAGAAGTCGACCCAGGGCGCGATACCCGAGGAGGAAACGGCCGAGCTCGTCGAGCGGGAGCTGCAGCGCCTGTCGCTGGTGGCCTTCGCTCAGCTGAACCGCGGCCGCCAGTGGGTGTCGGCCGCAGAGCTGGAAGAGGACCTCACGGCTGTGCTCGGGCGACAGCCGGTGCAGGCCAGCGGGTTCCGATCCCCCCTGAACCCCGCCGAGGTGGTGCTGGGCCGGTTCTTCTTCGTCCAGCGCGCCCAGTCCAGGCGGGACGGGCAGGTACTCGCCACCTACGAGTTCCTTCACGCGACGTTCGGCGAGTACCTCGCGGTGCGACTTGCCCTGCACCTGCTCACGGATCTGCTGTCCCCCCGCCCCGCGCTCGCACTCGGCGGCAGCCACATCCACGACGACCTCGCCTACGCGCTCCTGTCCTATACCTCGCTGGCATCCCGCCAGATGCTGCGCTACGCACGCTCCTTGACCGAGTCGATGCCTGAGAACGAGCGCCGCCGCCTCGTCCGGCTCCTCGTCCAGGTCCTGGGCCAGCACGAGACCCGCACGGCGGATCAGCTTCCGGGCTATCAACCGGCACTGCTGCGTACCACGTCGCGCCACGGTCTCTACGGGTCAAACCTCGTTCTGGTGATCGTTCTGCTCGCACGGCACTGCCCTGCGTCGGTACTCTTCCCTGAATCGGATGATCCCGTAGCCGCCTGGCACAGGCACTGCCTGCTGTGGCGTTCGGCGATGGACGAAAGCCAGTGGACGGACTTCGCGGTGTCACTGCATGTCCATCATTACTGGAACAGTGATCGACGGGACCTGAGCGTATCCCTGCGACCTGACGCCGCCGGGCCCCCCGAGCCGCTCGACATGAACTGGCTGTTCCGCTATCCGCGGGCACATGGCGGATCGGGCTGGTCGCGCTCCTACTGGGAGGATCTGTGGCTCAAGATGGCCATATCCGGCGGCACGAACGACTCGGTGCTACGACACAGTCTCGATCCGGTGTTCCGCTGGCTCGGCCAGGCGGTGGCGGTCTTCACTCCGGTTGACGGCGCACCCGCCTCATCGCTCGCCCACGACCTGCTCGAATTGCTGCTCGCCGACCGTGAGGCGGTGACCGACGAGCAACTCGGCGATCTTCACATGCGAGCTCTCCGCGGCGTACGGTTGATGTTTCCGACAGCCTCCAAGTACCTGATACGCACCATGGACGCACTGTTCACCGCGTTCTCCCGGGACAGGGAGCGACTGCCTGAAGCGACGTCCGATGCCTTCGGGGAGTTCCTGCGGAACGACATGGCCTCCCTGCTGCTCGGTGAGCACGAAAGGGTGACGACGCCTCCGGCGTCCGTCCGTCACGCTCTGTTCCAGGTTCTGTGGCTGCACGAACATCTGCTGTCCGGGCTGCTTCCGCCGGATCTTCTGGACCGTCTGAACGAGTACCGACTGAGGCACATCGTGCGCTCGCTCCCGCTGACTTCGTCCGACTGAGCCCGTGTCCCTCTAGGAGGCCCTGCTTTCGTCAGGCTTGCACGGTGGGTCGGACGACGATTTCGCTGATGTCGACGCCGTCGGGTTGCTCGATCGCGTAACCGATGGCGGAGGCGACGGCGGAGGGCGGCATGGCGATCTCGTCGCGCTGCCGGATGACGGCCGCCGCCGCTTCGGGACTTGCTCCCTTGCCCACGCCCTCCGTGTTCGTGAACCCCGGCGAGACCAGGGTGACGCGCAGGTCGGGTCCCGACTCCTGCCGCAGGCCCTCGGTCAGCACCTTCACCGCCGTCTTGGTGGCCGCGTAGACGGCCTGAGGAGGCTTGACGACGTAGGCCGCAGTGGAGGCGACATTGACGAACTGGCCGGAGCGTTGCCGCCGGAAGAGGGGCAGTGCCGCCCCGATACCGTTCAGCAGACCGGTGATGTGGGTGGCGACCATGGCGTCCCAGTCGTCCTGGCGCAGCTCGTCGAACGGCGAGATCGCCATGGTGCCGGCATTGGAGACCAGGACATCAAGCCGGCCGAAGTGAGCGACCGCCCTGTCCGTCAGGCGCTTGAGGTCCTCGCGACGCGTCACGTCGACGACGACCCCGGTGGCCGAGCCACCCTCCGCCCTGATCCGGTCCACCACCGCGTTCAGCCGGTCTTCCCGCCGGGCTCCGAGCACCAGGTGGGCCCCGTGTGCGGCGAGGTAGGTCGCTGTCGCCTCCCCGATGCCGCTGCTGGCACCCGTGATCGCGACGACCTTGCCCTCGATACCTGACATGATCAGCTTCCTTTCACGGGCGGTGCGCAGGTCAGCGCGTTGGCCTAAAGTGAAACCGGGGAGTCCCCCACTTAACCGGAGGCTAACTGGGGGCTCCTCCGGTTAGCAAGTCGACAGTGCATCCGAGAGGGGATGGCGACCACCGATGGCCGACGGAGCGCAACGACCGTTGCGGGCTGACGCACAGCGCAACAGGGAGAAGATCCTCGCGGCCGCCGCGCGCGCGTTCGCGACACAGGGGCTGGACGCACAGCTGGAGCGCATCGCCAAGGAGGCGGGCGTGGGCAGTGCGACGCTGTACCGCAACTTCCCCACCCGAGAGGCACTGGTCGAGGCGGTCTACCGCAACGAGGTGGCCCAACTGTGCGACGCGGCCCCCACTCTGCTCGCGGCGAAGCCGCCTTACGAAGCCCTGCGCGCTTGGACCCGCCTCTTCCTGGACTACGTCACCGCCAAATACGGCATGATCGACGCCCTGCGCGCCATCGCCGCGACGGGAAGCAACCCCTACGGCCACAGCCGGGAATTGATCCGGGCCGCCATCGCCGTACTCATGGACGCGTGCACGGCCGCCGGAATGATCCGTACCGACATCAGCCCCACCGACATCGGCGCCGCCCTCGAAGGCATCGCCCTCACCTCGGCGGGCCCCGGCCAACGACAGCAAGCAGAACGCCTGCTCGACCTCACCCTGGACGGCCTCAAGACCCGTCCGTGAAGACCGTCGTTGCGTGGGCGTCCCGGCGCGGGGCGCCCGGCACGGCCATCCGACCGACGCCCCTGACCTGGTCGTTGACGGCGTCGAGTCGGGCGCTGCCACGCTTGAGACCGAAGATGCTGTGGCGCGGCGCTCACCGGCGTCATCCGTGCGGGCAAGTGACTCCGGCACTGTGCGCCGCGTTGCCTTCTTGCACCCCTCGGCGTTTCCCTTCTGTAGCCCTCTATTGAAGGAAGTCCCGATATGCCCCTTCCAGCCCATATCGCCATGATCGGCACCCCCACGGTCGGCCATGTGCTGCCGAGCCTGGAGATCATCCGTGAGCTGGTGGCCCGCGGCCATCGCGTGACGTACGCCAACGCCGACCACGTCGCCGAGCTGATCACCCCCACCGGTGCCGAGCTGGTCCGCCTGACCTCCACGCTGCCGGTCGCCGACGGCGACTGGCCGCGGGATCCCATCGCCACCGCCTCCCTCTTCCTGGACGAGGCGATGGCCGTACTTCCACAGCTGCACGCCACGTACGACGACACGCCCGCCGACCTCTACCTCTACGACATCGGCGCGTACGCGGGCCGCGCGCTCGCTGAAGCGCAGGGCCGCGGCCTCGTCCAGCTGTCACCGGCGCATGTGGCCTGGGAGGGCGCCCGGGAGGAGATGGATGCGGCGTTCGCCGGGCTGCCCGGAGGCTCCGACCACCGAGTGCGGTTCGCCGCCTGGCTGGCCCAGTGCGGTGCGGTGACCACGAACGTCGAAGAGTTCATCGGTCGGCCGGGGCGGGCATTGGCCTTGATCCCGCGCGCCATGCAGCCCTATGCCGACCGGGTCGACGCCGAGGCGGTGACGTTCGTCGGCCCGTGCCGCGGCGCCGGTGAGGAGCAGGGCGGCTGGATGCGGCCGGCCGGTGCGGAGAAGGTGCTGCTGGTGTCGCTGGGCGGCTCGACATACCCCGGGCAGCAGGCGGTCCACCAGCAGTGCGTGGCGGCCTTCGCTGATCTTCCGGGCTGGCATGTGGTGCTGCAGATCGGCGGTGGCGACGACTCGGCCCAGCTGAGGGAACGGATTCCCCCCAACTTCGAGGTGCTGCCGTGGGTACCGCCGTCGACGATCCTCGATCAGGTGGACACATGGGTGACGCACACCGGAATGGGCAGCTGCGGTGAGGGCCTGTACGCCGGTGTGCCGATGCTCGCGGTACCACACGGGGCCGAGCAGTCCCTCTACGCCGACCGGCTCGTCGAACTGGGTGTCGCCCGCCGGATCGACTCCGCGAACGTCACGGCGGCCGCGCTCCGTACGGCCCTGATGGAACTCATCGGCGATCCACAGGTCGCCGCGCGCTCGGCATGGCTGTGGGCCGAGGTGCGCACCGAGGGCGGCACCCGCCGGGCCGTGGAGCTGATCGAGCAGCAGCTGGCAGGGGAGCGAGTGGGCCGCTAACGCGGGGCAGACGGCTTCGCGACGAGCTCGTTCGCGGCCACCAGGCCACGCTTGTGAACGCCATATGAACCAACTAGGCGCTCTGACCTGCGAGTTACCGCCTAGTTCGGCATCATCCGGAACCGACAGTCGGGTAGGTTTCCGGTGTCGCCGCCACACCGGGAACACGGGGTTCCCAGGGACTAGCGGCACGTAGGGACATCGTCTCTTGACGACAGCGACCGAGGTTTTTCACGTCCGTCCGTACACCCCGCACTGCCAGGTCATCACCGACGAAGGTGATCACGCCGTCATCGGCATCTCTCCGGGGAACTCCTACTTCACCCATCACAGAGTCCTCGGCCTCGCCGCCTGGGGACTGGAGAACTTCCGTCAGGTCGATCTGATCTACACGGATCTGCATGTCGCCGACATGTACGAAGCACTCGGATACCCGGCTGTAGAGGCCCAGCGCAAGGCGGTGAAGAACCTGCGCGGTGTACGGGCCAAGGTGACCGCCGCCGTTGCCTCGCTCGACCCGGACGGCACCAGGCTCCGCGGCCGCCCCATGTCCGCACTGCTGGACATCCCCGCTTATCGGGTCATACGCGAGAGCCTCGACGACCGGCTGTCCGCCGACCCGGCGTTCCGCGAGGTCTGTGATCAGCTCGTGGTCCGGTTCCTCACCAGCAAGGTTCTCAACGGGAAGCAGCCCACGGACCGTCAGCGCCAGGTCTGCCGCGACTACATCTGCGCCGAGGCGCCGCTGTTCATCGACACCCCCGCAATCATGGGCGTCCCCTCCTCGCTCAACTGCTACCACCAGGCACTGCCGATGGCCGATCTCCTCTACTCACGCGGGCACGGCCTGCGCGCCACACGCAACCAGGGCCACGCCGTGATAACCCCCGCCGGCACGATGACCGAAGGACGCGACCAGTGACGACCGCCCCGCCCTTGATCGACTTCCCGTTCTCCCCGCGCGGCGACCGCCTCCCTCCGGAGATCGAGCGGCTTCGCGCCACCCCGGTCACACGGGTGCGCACCATCGCCGGGGACGAGGCGTGGCTCGTCTCCTCCTACGAGCTGTGCAAGCAGGTGCTCGAAGACCCCCGCTTCAGCCTCAAGGACACCTCCGCTCCCGGCGTCCCCCGGCAGTACGCGCTGACCATCCCGCCCGAGGTGGTCAACAACATGGGCAACATCACCGGCGCCGGACTACGGAAGGCCGTACTCAAGGCGATCAATCCCAAGGCCGGCGGCCTGACGGAGTGGATGGCCGACCACGCCGCCCATCTGGTCGACGGCCTCCTCGACTACGGCCCGCCGGTCGACCTGCGCGGACGGTTCGCCAACCCCTACGCCGAGCACCTCCACTGCCACCTCCTCGGTGTCCCCCGCGACGACGCACCGCTGCTGGCGTCCAGTCTCGATATCGCGTTCATGAACTCGGCATGCCCCATCACCGGGGCACGCCTGAACTGGGACCGGGACATCGCCTATATGGCCGGACGGCTCAACGACCCCGCCACCGACGGGCTCATGGCCGAACTCGCCGCCCTCCGTGGCGATCCCGACTATGCGCACCTCACCGACGAGATGCTCGCCACCGTCGGTGTCACCATGTTCGGCGCCGGAGTCATCTCCACCATGGGCGCCTTGACCATGGCAGTGTTCACGCTCCTCCAGAACCCTGAAGTGTGGCGGCAGTTGTGCGCGGAGCCCGGCAGGATACCGTCCGCCGTGGACGAGCTGCTGCGCGTGAACCTGTCCATCGCCGACGGGCTGCCCCGCCTGGCCATGGACGACATGCAGCTCGGCGACACAGAGATCAAGAAGGGCGAACTCGTCCTCGTCCTGGTCGAGGCCGCCAACACCGACGAGAGCGTGTTCCCCGACCCGCACACCATCGACATCGACCGGCCCAACGCGGCCGCTCACCTCTCGTTCGGCTACGGCGGGCACTACTGCCCCGCCGTCCCGCTCGGAAAGAAGCACATCGAGACGGCGATCCAGGCCCTCACCACCCGCCTGCCCGGCCTGCACCTGGCCGTCCCCGTCGACCAACTCGTCTGGCGCACCCGCTTCATGAAGCGCATCCCCGAACGCCTGCCGGTCGCCTGGTAGGAACAGCAGGAGTGCCGGCGTGCGTCGGCGCCCGGCACCACACGATGGCCCCGACCTGGGAGAGGTCGGGGCCATCGCTCCCGTTTCGCCGTCCCACAGGTCGGGCACTCTTTGACAAGCATGTCGGGGATCTGTCTAACCTACGCCTCAGATCGGTCATGAGCGTCAGCGACAAGCCCTGGCTTGCTGACCGGCAACCCTCGCGCCGCGGTGGGGTGCCCCAGGTGACGACCGGACCGGAAGACTTTCGGTAAGCGCGAGGCCCGCAGGGCCGGAACAGTGACGGTGACGGAATGTACGCAGCTTTCGGGACGGCCGCCTGGCGGCGCCGTGGCTGCCTGCTGCTGTGCGCGAACCGTTCGGTCGATCTGCTCCGCGTCAACAGCGCACTGTGTAGCGGCAGCTGAGCCGCGTCCGCCGTGCTGTCCGCCAAGGCTGACAGCCGCCGGCTGACGGTCTGCTGAATCTCTGATGCCCACCGCTGTCGCGGTGCGCGCCTTTCCTCCCCAGCCCCCGTTCCGTGCGTTCCTGCGCATCGCCACGCGGAGTCCCTTCGGCTCCGCGTGACGATGCCGCATCCGTGGTCCGGGGTGTCCGAACTCGCTGGAGCCCTCCATGAGTGAATCCCCTGGCGCCGCGGTGTCCCTCGCCTCAGCGCCTCCTGCCGAGGAGACCCCCGAAGCCTCCTCCGCGCCTCGTACCGTACGCACTGCCGAGGCCGAACGGTCGGACGACGTCTCCGCACCGCGGCCGCCGGCGGCACAGCGGGTGCTGCCGCTGCGCCGACCCGGCCGCTGGATCGCCACGGCGATCGTGCTGGTGCTGGCGGCCCAGATCGTCCACGGACTGGTGACCAACCCCTTCTATCAGTGGGACCGGTTCCAGTACTGGTTCCTGCGCCCGACGATCCTCGACGGTCTGCTCATCACCCTCGAAGTGACGGCGTACAGTGCCGTGCTCGGTCTGCTCGGCGGCATCGTGATCGCCCTCGGCAGGCTCTCCCGGAGCCCGGTGCTGCGAGCGGTCAGCTGGACCTACACATGGCTGTTCCGTTCGGTCCCGCTGATCGTGGTGCTGCTGTTCCTCTACAACTTCAGCGCGCTCTACAAGACGCTGAGCCTCGGGGTGCCGTTCGGGCCCGCCTTCTTCACCTTCGACGAGTCCCGACTCGCCACCGACATCGTCGTCGCGGTCGTCGGACTCAGCCTGAACGAGGCGGCGTACGCGTCGGAGGTGGTGCGGAGCGGCGTCCTCGCGGTCGACCAGGGGCAGCACGAGGCGGCCTCGGCACTCGGCCTGCCGAAGAGCTACCAGTTCACCAGGATCGTCTTTCCGCAGGCCCTGCGCTCCATCACCCCGAACTACGTCAACCTGCTGATCAGCCTCATCAAGAGCACCTCGCTCGTCTTCTACGTGTCGCTGCTCGATCTGTTCGGCTCGGCGCAGAGCATGGGCAGTACCTACCCGGGTGACATCGTCCCGCTGCTGCTGGTGGCCACCGTCTGGTACCTGATCCTCACGAGTGCGGTCTCCATCGTCCAGTTCTACGTCGAGCGGTACTTCTCCCGGGGCGCGACGCGCATCCTTCCGCCGACGCCGTTGCAGAGGGCGCGGACGGGTCTGCGTGATCTGCGCGCCCGAGCCACCCGACGGGAGGCGGCGATATGACCTCCGAGATCGCAGAGACCACCGAGGGCACCGGGTTCGCCGAGACCACGGACGCCACCGAGCACATCGGCATACGGCCGGCCGCGGTCGGGGTGCACGGCGTGCACAAGCGGTACGGCGCTCAACGGGTGCTGGACGGGGTCGAGTTGGCCGTACGGCCCGGCGAGGTCACGGTGATCCTCGGGCCGTCCGGGTCCGGCAAATCGACCCTGCTGCGGGTGATCAACCACCTGGAGAAGCCCGAGGTCGGGTACGTCAGCGTGAACGGTGAGCTGATCGGCGTGCGCCGGCATGGCGAGCTGCTCAAGGAGCTGAGCGAACGGGTCATCCTGGGCCAGCGCAGCCGGATCGGCTTTGTCTTCCAGAACTTCAACCTCTTCCCGCACCTGACCGCGCTGGACAATGTGGCCGCCGCTCCCGTGGCCACCGGGAAGCTGTCCAAGCCCGAGGCCCGGGAGCTGGCCCGCGAACTGCTCGTCCGGGTGGGCCTGGCCGACAAGGTCGGTGCCTATCCGCGGCAGCTGTCCGGCGGCCAGCAGCAGAGGGTGGCCATCGCCCGTGCGCTCGCCCTGCGGCCGGGGGTCATCCTCTTCGACGAACCCACCTCCGCGCTCGATCCCGAACTGGTCGGCGAGGTGCTGGCCGTCATCAAGGACCTGGCCACCAGCGGCACCACGCTCATCATCGTCACCCACGAGATCGGCTTCGCTCGTGAGGTCGCCGACCAGGTCGTCTTCCTCGACGAGGGACGGATCGTCGAACAGGGCCCGCCCACCGAGCTGTTGGACCACCCGAAACACGAGCGGACCAGGGACTTCCTGAGCAAGGTGCTCTGACCTCCGCCCCAGCGAATCCCCGCCCGCACCGGCAAAGCAACCCCCACGCCACCACAAACGCCCACCGAAGCAAGGACACCCATGCGCACCCTCAGCCTCCGCAGCAGACTCCTCCGCGGCCTCACCGCAAGCACCGCCGTCGCCACCCTTGCCAGCGGCCTCGCCGCCTGCGGGGGCAGCAGCGACGCGGCCGGTACGTCCGGCAGCAGGCCGCCTGGGACGGTCGTCGTGGGCGCTCTTTCCAACGGGGCCGGCAAGGAGACCGACCTCAAGGTCTCCGAGGTCAAGTCCATCAGCGCCGGGCTGCCCAAGTCGATCGCCAAGAAGGGCAGGCTGGTGATCGGCGTCGGTGCCCTGCCCGCCGGCTTCCCGCCGCTGGCCTACGTGGGCGAGGACCAGAAGAGCCTTACCGGGGCCGAGCCCGACTTCGGCCGACTGGTGGCCGCGGTCCTCGGGCTGAAGCCCGAGCTGAAGAACTCGACCTGGGAGAACATGTTCGTCGGCATCGACAGCGGCAAGGTCGACGTGGCCTTCGCCAACGTCACCGACACCGAGGAGCGCAAGAAGAAGTACGAGTTCGCTTCCTACCGGCAGGACAACGTGGCGTTCGAGGTGCCCAAGAAGAGCACCTGGAACTTCGACGGCGACTACGAGAACCTGGCCGGCAGGACGTTCTCGGTGAGCCGGGGCACCAACCAGGAGAAGATCCTGCTGGAGTGGAAGGCGAAGCTGAAGAAGCAGGGCAAGGACCTCACCGTCAAGTACTACCCGGACGCCAACAGCGTCTACCTGGCGCTGAACAGCGGGAAGATCGACGCCCACTTCGGCCCCAACCCCGGCATCGCCTACCACGTCGCCCAGACGGCGAAGTCCCCCAACGCGACCCGTAACGCGGGCAAGTTCTCCGGCGCCGGCGTGAAGCTCCAGGGATTGATCGCGGCGACCTCGAAGAAGGACAGCGGGCTGGCCAAGCCGGTCTCCGAGGCGATCAACTACCTGATCGAGAACGGGCAGTACGCCAAGTGGCTGGCCGCCTGGAACCTCTCCAACGAGGCCGTCGGCACCTCCCGTGTCAACCCGCCCGGCCTGCCGCTCGACAACTCCTGATCAACGCCCGTACGGGCGGCTGCCGTCCGGGACTGCGGCGTCACGTCGGAGTCCCGGGCGCACGCCGACCCGCCATGTCCGCCATGCCCCTCACGGATGCCACCGCTGCCTCGGCCGGTACGGATGTCACGGATACCACGAATGCCACGGAGTGTTCCCGTCACCATGTCCACCAGCGTCTTCCCCTCCCCCGCGCAGAGCCCCGCCGAACCGCATGTCCTGGACAACGCCGTCTGGGCCGCGCTGACCGGCCCGCACGCCCGGTTCGCCGAGCGCGTCGGCCGCGCCGCCCGTTATCCCCTGGACGTGAGCCCCTTCACCGCCCTGGCCGATCCGACCGCCCCGGGGGCCTGGGACGACCTGGCCGCGTTGGTCGGCCCGGACACCGTCGTCGCGGTCACGGGGGCGGGGGCCGTCCCCGACGGGTGGGAGACCGTGGAGAGCGGGCAGGGCGTCCAACTGGTCGACACCGGGCTACGCGCGGCAGCCGCCCCCGAAGCGGTACGGCTCGGGCCGGGCGACATCCCCGAGATCCTGGACCTGATCGCCCTGACCAGGCCGGGCCCCTTCCTGCCCCGCACCGTCGAGCTCGGCACCTATCTCGGCATCCGGCACCGTGGGCGGCTCATCGCCATGGCCGGGGAACGCGTGCATCCGCCGGGCTGGACGGAGATCAGCGCCGTCTGCACCCACCCGGCACACCGTGGGCGGGGCCTGGCCACGCGGCTGGTCCGGGCGGTGGCGGCCGGGATCAGGGACCGCGGGGAGACCCCCTTCCTCCACACACTCGCGAGCAACACCGCCGCCATCCGCCTCTACGAGTCGATCGGCTTCACCCTGCGCCGTCGTACCCACTTCCTGCTGGTGCGGACACCGGACCGTCATCCGACACCGACGCCCTGACCAGACAGCCGACCTGCCCGGCCGCGCCATGCCGACCGCGGCGCACCCCACCACGCCCACCACGCCACGCCGGACCAAGCACTGCCGACCACACCCAATCGCCGAAGGGAACTCCGTTGCCCACGCCGCTGCCCTCTTCACCCGCTTCATCCGCTCCGCTGCACCTGGCCGTCGCGCTCGACGGCGCCGGCTGGCACCCTGCCGCCTGGCGCGAGCCGGCGGCCCGGCCCCGGGACCTGTTCGCCGCCGGCTACTGGGCCGACCTCGTCGCCGAGGCCGAGCGCGGTCTGCTCGACTTCGTGACGATCGAGGACTCGCTCGGATTGCAGTCCTCGCACTTCCTGGAGCCGGACGGGCGTACCGACCAGGTGCGCGGACGGCTGGACGCCGTCCTCATCGCCGCCCGCATCGCCCCGCTGACCAGGCACATCGGACTCGTACCGACCGTGGTGGCCACCCACACCGAGCCGTTCCACATCTCCAAGGCGATCGCCACGCTCGACTATGTGAGCAGCGGGCGCGCCGGCCTGCGCGTACAGGTCACGGCGCGCCCGAACGAGGCCGGGCACTTCGGACGCCGCACGTTCCCCCGGTTCGCCCTCGAAGACCGGGACGACCCGGTGGTACGGGAGCTGACGACCGGCCTCCTCGACGAGGCCGCCGACTACGTCGAGGTGGTACGCCGCCTGTGGGACAGCTGGGAGGACGACGCGGAGATCCGGGACGTCGCCACCGGCCGCTTCATCGACCGCGACAGGCTGCACTACATCGACTTCGAGGGCGACCAGTTCAGCGTCCGAGGCCCCTCGATCACGCCCCGGCCGCCGCAGGGCCAGCCCCTGGTGAGCGCGCTGGCGCACGAGAGCGCGACCGGTGCCCCGTTCCGGCTGGTCGCCCGCTCCGCCGACGTCGGGTACGTCACGCCGCACGACATCGAGCAGGCGCGCGCCGTCGTCGCCGCGGTGCGGGCCGAGCAGGACGCGGCAGGGCGCGCCGACGATCCGCTGCATCTCTTCGGCGATCTGGTGGTGTTCCTGGACGACACTCCGGCCGCGGCGGAGAGCCGCCGGGACCGCCTCGACGACCTCGCGGGACACGCGTACACCAGCGACGCCCGGATCTTTGCCGGCACGCCCGCCCAACTGGCGGATGTGCTACTGGAGTTGCGGGAGGCCGGACTGTCCGGCTTCCGGCTGCGTCCGGCCGTCCTCGGACACGACCTCCCCGCGATCACCCGGGGCCTGGTCCCCGAGCTCCAGCGCCGAGGAGCGTTCCGGAGCTCCTACGAGGCCGACACCCTGCGCGGGCTGCTGGGCCTGGCCCGCCCCGCCAACCGCTACTCCCCCATCGCGACCGCCTGATCCGGAGGGACTCAACCCATGAGCACGTCGTCAACGGACAAGCCGCTCAAGCAGATCCATCTCGCGGCGCACTTCCCGGGCGTCAACAACACCACCGTGTGGAGCGACCCCGAGGCGGGCAGCCACATCGAGTTCAGCTCCTTCGCGCACCTGGCGCGGACCGCCGAACGAGCCAAGTTCGACTTCCTGTTCCTCGCCGAGGGGCTCCGGCTGCGCGAACAGGGCGGAAAACTCTACGACTTGGATGTCGTCGGCCGCCCCGACACCTTCACCGTCCTCACCGCGCTCGCCGCCGTCACCGAACACCTCGGCCTGACCGGCACCATCAACTCCACCTTCAACGAGCCCTATGAGGTCGCCCGCCAGTTCGCCAGCCTCGACCACCTCTCGGGCGGGCGCGCCGCCTGGAACGTCGTCACCTCCTGGGACGCCTTCACCGGCGAGAACTTCCGCCGCGGCGGCTTTCTGCCGCAGGAGGAGCGCTACTCCCGTGCCAAGGAGTTCCTGACCACGGCCCACGAGCTGTTCGACTCCTGGCGCGGCGACGAGATCGTCGCCGACCAGGAGACCGGCGCCTTCCTGCGCGATGCCCAGGCAGGATCCTTCGTCCACCGGGGCGAGCAGTTCGACATCGGCGGGCAGTTCAATGTGCCGCGCAGCCCCCAGGGACGCCCGGTGATCTTCCAGGCCGGTGATTCCGACGAGGGGCGCGAGTTCGCGGCCTCCAGCGCCGACGCGATCTTCAGCCGGTACAGCAAGCTGGCGGAGGGGCAGGCCTTCTACCAGGACGTCAAGGGCCGCCTCGCCCGCTACGGGCGTCGGCACGACCAGCTGTTGGTCCTGCCCGCCGCGACGTTCGTCCTCGGCGACACCAACGCCGAGGCGCAAGAACTCGCCCACGAGGTACGGCGCCAGCAGGTCAGCGGGGCGACCGCGATCAAGTACCTGGAGCATGTCTGGAACCGGGACCTGTCCGCGTACGACCCTGACGGTCCGCTGCCCGGCGTCGATCCGATCCCCGGCGAGAACACCATCGCCCTCGGCCGGGCCAGCGTACGGCAGTTCCGTGACCCGTTCGCCGTCGCCAAGGAGTGGCGCGAGCGCGCGGAGGCGAAGGACCTCTCCATTCGCGAGCTGGTCATCGAGACCACCACCCGCCAGTCGTTCATCGGCTCCCCGGCCACCGTCGCCGAGACCATCGACGACTTCGTCCAGGCGGACGCCGCCGACGGCTTCATCCTCGTCCCGCACCTCACCCCCGGCGGTCTCGATGTCTTCGCCGACACCGTGGTTCCGCTGCTCCAGGAGCGCGGAGTGTTCCGTACCGAGTACGAGGGCACCACCCTGCGCGACCACCTCGGCCTGGACCTCCCCGACGCCGACGCGCCGGCCCGGCGGGAGGCCTCATGAGCACCCCCCTGGGCGTCCTCGACCTGGTCCCGATCTCGTCCGGCGCCACGGCCGCCGAGGCGCTGCGCAACTCCATCGATCTCGCCCGGCGGGCCGAGCGCTTCGGCTACGCCCGCTACTGGTTCGCAGAGCACCATCTCAATCCGGGCGTGGCCGGCACCTCACCCGCCGTCGTCCTCGCCCTGACCGCCTCCGCGACGTCGACGATCCGGCTCGGCTCCGGCGCCGTACAGCTCGGTCATCGCACCGCGCTGTCCACGGTCGAGGAGTTCGGCCTGATCGACGCGTTGCATCCCGGGCGTCTCGATCTGGGCCTCGGGCGGTCCGGCGGGCGCCCGACCGGACCGCCCACCGCCCCGCTGCCGACCGCGACCCCCGTCGTCGACGGCCGCGCCCCCAACGGGCTACGGATCCCGCCGCGCTTCTCCTTCGCGCACCTGCTGGGCTCGCCGAGGGTCGCGCTCCAGCGCAGACTGCTCCAGCTGCCGGGCGCCGAGTCGCAGGACTACGGCGAGCAGATCGACGACATCCTCGCACTGCTGGCCGGCACCTACCGGTCCGCGGACGGCATCGAGGCACACGCCGTTCCGGGGGAGGGTGCCGACGTACAGCTGTGGATCCTGGGCAGCAGCGGCGGGCCGAGCGCCGAGGTCGCGGGTCGCAACGGTCTGCGGTTCGCGGCGAACTACCACGTCAGCCCGGCCACCGTGCTGGAGGCGGCGGAAGGCTACCGCGCCGCGTTCCAGCCCTCCGACGTGCTCGACAAGCCTTATGTGAGCGTCTCGGCCGATGTCGTCGTCGCCGAGGACGACGAGACCGCCCGCGAACTCGCCACCGGCTACGGCCTGTGGGTGCGCAGTATCCGCAGCGCCGAGGGCGCGATCGATTTCCCCACGCCCGAGCAGGCCCGCTCCCATGTGTGGACCGACGCGGACCGGGAGCTGGTCGCCGACCGTGTGGAAACCCAGTTCGTCGGCTCCCCGGGCCGGGTGGCCGACCAACTGGAGCGGCTCCAGGAGGCCACCGGCGCCGACGAACTGCTCATCACCACCATCACGCACCGCCATGCCGACCGAGTGCGTTCCTACGAGCTGCTGGCCGAGGAGTGGCGGCGGCGATGAGCAGGGCTGTGCGCGGCGGTGGCGCCCACCGCCGCGCACGGAGCCGCGTCGGCGATTGTGAACGAAATGCTGCGCGCGCGTGGCAGGAGAATCAGAAAGTGAGACAACGGCTGTGGCCGCATTGACGTGGCTGAATTTCGCTGCCAGCCTCCCAGGTGTGAGCCATTCGGAGGACTTCACCGCACGCCTGCACGTCGATCTGCGACGCCAGGCCAGTGCCATCTGTGCCGCTGCCGCCGGCCGCTAGAGCTGCCGACCACCAGCGTCAGCTCCTGAGCGACCCCTGATTCCGGTGCACTTACCGGTCGGGGACTTCCCCGTCGCTTGGTGAATCTCGCCGCGTACCCGCCTACCCGGAATCCGCCGGGTCCGGTACCTGAGCCGCCTCTTCTCACCTCACCCTTCGCATTTCCCTTTTCGGTTCCCGCACCTCGGGTCGCCCGTATGCCCGCACCACCGAAGCGGAATTTCGGCCTTGGCCGGCCGCTGCTCGCTTCCAGCCCCGAGTCCGTGAACCGACGCCCTACGCGTACCACCGTGCTCCGCCCTCCCACGCGAACAGGACCCCTTCCATGAGCTCCATGAGCAAGCTGACCACCCCATCGAACCGACGACAGTTCCTCACCCTGCTGGGCCTCTCGGCGGTCGCGGTCAGCTGCGGCACCGGGGGCGGCGGCCCGGCCAAGGACCAGGCCAAGACCCTGCGGTACCAGGGCTGGGCGGGGTCCGTCATCCTGCCCGAACTGGCCGAGGACCTCGGCTTTTTGGAGGACGTGAAGCTGAAGTGGGTCGGCAACACGATCAGCGGGCCGCAGGACATCCAGTCGGCGGCCACCGGACAGGTCGACTTCGGCGGCGCGTTCAACGGTGCCGTCGTCAAACTCGCCGCGCGAAAGGCTCCCATCACGGCGGTCATCAGCTACTACGGCGTCGACAAGGCCGCCTACAACGGCTTCTACGTCCTCAAGGACAGCCCGATCCACTCGGCCCGTGACCTGATCGGCAAGAAGGTCGGCATGAACACCCTCGGCGCGCACTCCGAGGCGATGCTCGACATCTACCTGCAACGCCACGGTCTGTCACCGGCGGACATCAAGAAGGTCGAACCGTTGGTGGTGCCCCCGGTCAACACCGAGCAGTCGCTGCGGCAGAAGCAGATCCAGGTGGGCGTCCTCGGCGACATCCTGCGCGACAAGGCGCTGGAAACAGGCGGCGTCAGACCGCTGTTCACCGACCACCAGCTGCTCGGCGATTTTTCCGCCGGCACGTATGTGGTGAACGACCGCTTCCTCAAGGAGAACCCCGACACCGCGCGCACCTTCGTCACGGGAGTCGCGCGCGCCATCGAGTGGGCCCGCGCCAGACCGCGCGAAGAGGTCGTCGCCCGGCAGATCGAGATCGTCAAGAAGCGTGGTCGCAACGAGGACACCGGTCCGCTCAAGTACTGGAAGTCCTTCGCCGTCGCCGAGACCGCCGGGCGCATCACCGACAAGGAGTTCCAGCTGTGGATCGACTGGCTCGCCGAACGCGGTGACATCGAGAAGGGCCAGGTCAAGGCGTCGGACCTCTACACCAACGAGTTCAACGCGTACAGCCGGAAGGACACCCGCAAGAACACCCCGAAGGACCGCCCGTCCGCGGCCGAGCCGACCTCCGAGAGCGGGAGCTGATCCCATGTCTGGATTCACCACCCCGAAGATCGAGTTCGAGCAGGTGCGCAAGACCTTTCCCGCCAAGAAGGGGCGGGCCCGGGGCCGTGGCTCGGCGTACGGGGACGGCGAGTTCACCGCTCTGGAGGGTGTCGACCTGCGGATCGACCCGGGAGAGTTCGTCGTCGTGGTCGGCCCCAGCGGATGCGGCAAATCCACCCTCCTGGACCTGCTGGGCGGGCTCGCCCGGCCCAGCGGCGGACGGATCCTCCTGGACGGGGAACCGGTGACCGGGCCCGGCCTGGACCGCGGCATCGTCTTCCAGCAGTACGCCCTGTTGCCCTGGCGCACCGCCCTGGGCAACGTCGAGTTCGGCCTGGAGGCGACCGGCGTGCCGCGACGTGAGCGCGCCGCGCTGGCCCGCGAGTACCTGGACCTGGTCGGGCTCTGCGGATTCGAGGGCCGTCACCCGCACGAACTGTCGGGCGGCATGCGCCAGCGCGTGGCCATCGCCCGCTCACTCGCCTACGACCCCGACGTCCTGCTGATGGACGAGCCGTTCGCCGCACTGGACGCCCAGACCCGGGAGTCGCTCCAGGACGAGCTGCTGCGCATCTGGCAGCGCACCGGAAAGACCGTCGTCTTCATCACCCATGGCATCGAGGAGGCCGTCTACCTGGGCCAACGGGTGGCCGTCATGACCTCCAGGCCCGGACGCATCAAGCAGGTCGTACCGATCGGCTTCGACTCCCGCACGGCGACGGACGACCTGCGGTCCAGCCCCGAGTTCGCACGGTACCGGCACGAGATCTGGACGCTTCTGCACGACGAGGTGACCCGGGCCCAACTACTGGAGAAGGAGGAGGTCTCGGTATGAGCCTCGTAAGCGGTTCGCGCACTCGACGCAAGAGCCCGGCCGGCACGCCGTCGACATCCACCGCCATGCCGTCGGAGGCCGCCAAGGAGCCCGCGGCCGGCCTGCCGATCGCGCTGAGCGGGTCACGGCTCCACCGCCCGCCCGTGCTGCCCCGCATCCTGCGCGCGGTACTGACCGGCGCCACCAAGTCGGCCGCGATCGTCGCCCTGCTGCTCGCGTGGGAGCTGGCGCCCCGCTTCGGCCTGGTGGACCGGACCTTCCTGCCGCCGTTCAGCGAGGTCGCCCAGGCCTGGTGGGAACTGGTGGTCAACGGCCAGCTCGCCGACAACGCACAGGCGAGCCTGGTGCGTTCGTTCAGCGGATTCGGCATAGCCGTCGGCGTGTCCGTACCGCTGGGCCTGCTCATCGGCTGGTACCGGCCCGTCGCCGATCTCCTCAACCCCCTGCTCCAGGTCTTCCTCAACACCGCCGCCCTGGCGCTGCTGCCGGTGTTCGTACTGCTCCTCGGTATCGGCGAGACGTCGAAGATCTCCATCGTGGTGTACGCGTGCGCATGGCCGATCCTGTTCAACACCATCAGCGCGGTGCGCACCGTCGACCCCACCCTGCTGCGGCTGGCGAAGTCCATGGACCTGTCCGCCCCGAGGCTGTTCCAGAAGGTGATCCTGCCGGCCTCGGTACCGACGATCTTCACCGGGATCCGGCTGGCCGGGGCGGTGTCCATCGTCGTCCTGGTCGCCGCCGAGATGATCGGCGCCAAGGCCGGTCTCGGCTATCTGATCAACGCGTCCCAGTACAACTTCGCCATTCCGCAGATGTATGCGGGCATCGTCACGATCTCCGTCATCGGCGTGGCCTTCAACCAGCTGCTGGTGGCCGCGGAGAAGCGGCTCAGCTCGTGGCGCGTGCCCGTCACGGGCTGACGTCGGCATCCGCCGCGGCACACCGGCCATCACCTCCTGAAACCGCCGAACCCCTTCTCCTCAAACCCCTGGAAACCCCTCAGACCCCTGCTCCCGATACTGCCGAAACTCCCGAAAGGAAAACGCACATGAGCACCAGCACAGGCTTCGACATCCGCCGGATCGGCGGGCGCATCGGCGCCGAGATCGTCGGCGTCGACCTCTCCGCCGACCTCGACCCGGCGATCGTCGCCGAGATCAACGCGGCTCTGCTGGAACACAAGGCGCTGGTCTTCCGCGGCCAGCAGCTGAACGACGCGGGGCAGCTGCGCTTCGCCGCCCTCTTCGGCGAACTCACCACCGCCCACCCCACCGTCCCGTCCGTGGACGGGCAGCCCAACATCCTGCCCGTCGACGGGGACGAGGGGATCCGCGCCAACCACTGGCACACGGACGTCACCTTCGTCCGCACACCCCCGAAGGCGTCGACCCTGCGCAGCATCGTCGTCCCGCCCTACGGCGGCAACACGCTGATCGCCAACTCGGCCGCCGCCTACCGGGACCTGCCCGATCCGCTGCGCGAGCTGGCGGACAAGCTGTGGGCGGTGCACACCAACGACTACGACTACGCCACCCCGAAGAACGACAAGGCGGCAGAGCACCGCAAGCAGTTCGTTTCGCGCACCTACCGCACCGCCCACCCGGTGGTGCGTGTGCACCCCGAGACGGGCGAGCGCGGCCTGTTCATCGGCGGTTTCGCGCAGACCATCGAGGGCCTCGGCCCCTCCGAGTCCCGGGACCTGCTGCGCATCTTCCAGTCGTATGTGACGCGGCCGGAGAACATCGTCCGGGTGGCCTGGACACCGGGTGACCTCGTCCTCTTCGACAACCGCAGCACCCAGCACTACGCCCCCGACGACTACGGCGACCTGCCGCGCCTGCTGCACCGGGTGACCGTCGCCGGGGACGCTCCGGTGGGCATCGACGGCACCACCAGCCGCGCCCTCGAAGGCGGGGACGCCGGACACTACACACCTGCCGCGGCCTGACACCGACGGCCCGTCAAGCGGCATAGTCCCACTTCAGCGCCTCCTGGGGTATCTGTATCCCCAGGAGGCGCTGAAGCTGTGACCAGCCGCCGCGGGGTCCGTCGTGGCGGTGGGGTGGGGCAGCCACGTGCGCGACGGTTGCCCGTGGTCCGCGTTGCACCGCAGGCGTTACGGTCGTTACAGGACTGCTGAGACGGCGGTCGGCCGGGCGCGCTCCCTGCCGGCGTCCGTGAGCACGGCCGACGCCCCTACGGCGACACGGGTGCGGGTGTGGCACAAGCCGCGTTCGCTGGGGGCGCTGTACCTCCGGCAGGCGGTATGCCTGCTGCCGGATCTGGTACGGCTGCTGCGCCGCCTGGCCGCCGACAAGACGCTGCCACGGGGCGTACGGGTCCGGCTCGGCCTGCTGATGGTCTACCTGGCCCTGCCGATCGACCTGATCCCCGACTTCCTGCCCGTCATCGGCTATGCCGACGACGCCATCATCGTCGCCTTCGTCCTGCGCGGTGTCGTACGACGGGCCGGGATCGGGGCGGTCCGCGCTCACTGGCCCGGCACCGACGACGGCTTCGCCGCCCTGTCCCGGCTGACCGGACTCCGCCGGGCCGCCGACCGAACTCCTGGATCCGACGGAACTCCTGGGTCCGACGGGACCTGTACGGACGACTGAGGCTGCGAAGCGGCGTCGACTACGGTGCCACAAGCTGCGCGCGTCCGTGCCGGCGTCGAACGCGTCCCGGTCACGCCGGGCCGCGGTCGGCACCGGATCGTCGCCGACGCCACCCGGACGCCTACCCCTTCCCACTCCCCCACCCCTATCCGCCGCCCCCCCGATCGGACCCATGACCATGGACTCCCTGCTGCTCTCCCGCCGCGACCTCGACTTCCTGCTCCACGACTGGTTGGACGTCACGGCGCTGACCCGCCGCCCCCGCTACGCCGACCACGACCGGGACACCTTCGACGCGGTACTCGACCTCAGCGAGGCCATCGCGACCCGGCACTTCGCCACGCACAACAAGAAGAGCGACGCCGAGGAGCCGCGCTTCGACGGCGAGCGGGTGCACATCATCCCGGAGGTCAAGGAGGCCCTGCGGGTCTTCGCCGAGGCCGGCCTGACCGGCGCCGCCATGGACTACGAGATCGGCGGACAGCAGCTGCCCAGCGTGGTCGCCCACGCCTGCACGGCCTGGTTCCAGGCCGCCAACATCAGCACCGCCGCGTACCCGTTCCTGACCATCGGCAATGCCAATCTGATCCAGGCGCACGGCAGCGAGGAGCAGATCGAGACGTATGCCCGCCCCATGGTCGAGGGCCGCTTCTTCGGCACCATGTGCCTCTCCGAGCCGCAGGCGGGCTCCTCGCTGGCCGACATCACCACCAGGGCGGTGCCGCAGGACGACGGTACGTACCGGATCGGCGGTACCAAGATGTGGATCTCCGGTGGCGACCATGACCTCAGCGAGAACATCGTCCACCTGGTGCTGGCCAAGATTCCCGGTGGCCCGGCAGGCGTGAAGGGCATCTCGCTCTTCATCGTGCCCAAGTTCCTGGTCGAGCCGGACGGCTCGCTGGGAGAGCGCAACGACGTGGTGCTGGCCGGCCTCAACCACAAGATGGGCTACCGCGGCACCACCAACACCCTGCTCAACTTCGGCGAGGGTCGTCACACCCCGGGTGGCGCGCCGGGAGCGGTGGGCTACCTGGTGGGCGAGGCCCACCAGGGGCTCGCGTACATGTTCCACATGATGAACGAGGCCCGCATCGGCGTCGGCCAGGGCGCCATGGCGCTCGGCTACACCGGCTATCTGCACGCCCTCGACTACGCCCGCACCCGCCCGCAGGGCCGCCCGCTGACGGGCAGGGACGCCACCGCCCCGCAGGTCCCGATCATCGAGCACGCCGATGTGCGCAGGATGCTGTTGGCGCAGAAGAGCTATGTGGAGGGCGCCCTGGCCCTCACTCTGTACTGCAGCCGCCTGCTCGACGAGGAGCGCACCGCCGAGCAGGAGCCCGAGCGCGCCCGAGCCCGGCTGCTGCTGGACGTCCTCACGCCCCTCGCCAAGAGCTGGCCGTCGCAGTGGTGCCTGGCGGCCAACGACCTCGCCATCCAGGTACACGGCGGCTACGGCTACACCCGCGAGTACAACGTCGAGCAGTTCTACCGGGACAACCGCCTCAACCCCATCCACGAGGGCACCCACGGCATCCACGGGCTGGACCTGCTCGGCCGCAAGGTCGTCATCAACGGCGGCGCGGGACTGAAGCTGCTCCTTGAGACCCTCGCGGCCACCACCGCCCGGGCCACGGCGGCCGGCGGCGAGGCGGCCGAGCTGGCCGGCCGGTTGGAGCAGGCCGCGGCCCGCGTCGGGGCGACCACCGCCAAGCTGTGGTCGACCGGGGACCCCGCGACCGCTCTGGCCAACGCCTCCGTCTATCTGGAGGCCGTCGGCCATGTGGTGCTGGCCTGGATCTGGCTGGAGCAGTTCCTCGCGCTGGGGGACGGCACGGACGCCTTCCACGAGGGCAAGCGGCAGGCGGCCCGGTACTTCTTCCGCGTCGAACTCCCGCGGACCGGCCCACAGTTCGACCTGCTGGACAGCCTGGACCGCACCGCGGCCGACTGCCGACCCGAGTGGTTCTGACCGACCCCTGACCGACCATCGCCCGACGGTTCGGCCACGGACAGCACTCATGGCCACCCGGTCTGCCGATGCGGGCGGCGCTGCCGACTCGTGCGAAGCGGGCGCGACCCGGACCATGGAAGGGTGGGCTGGAATCCAGATCGCGGCGGGGCCGAACCGGTGGACGCGCTAGAGGTGGCGCCGACGGCCCGGACCGCGGTGGCGTGGCTTCCGCCGCAGGAGCTGTGGCCGGCGATCCAGGAGATCCGCTGGAAGCATGATCCGCAGGTACGGCGATGGCCGCCTCATGTGAATCTGCTGTTCGGCTTCGTACCGGAGGACGAGTTCGCACGGGCGGTGCCGCTGCTCGCCGGCGGGGCGGCGGAGAGCGCGGCGTTCCCGGCGCGGCTGGTCGGCGTTCGGTACTTCCGGCACCGGCACTACGCGACGGTGTGGCTCGACCCGGCCGCGGCGGACCTGGCACCGTGGACCCGTCTCCACCGGGTACTGGGGCAGCGATTCCCACTCTGCCGTGGACGCCACGATCGCTTCACACCACACCTGTCCCTCGGCCGCACTCAGAATCCGCGGCCGCTGGCCGCCGCGTGCGCCGGCCGGCTCGGCACCCTGACGGCGGTGGTGGAGGAGGTGGTCCTGCTCTCCCGGCGCGGCGAGGGCCCCATGCGGCCCCGCGCCGTGATCACACTGGGCACTGGCGAGGTCCGCCGACCGCCTGAGCATTAGGCCCTGCCGGCCCGAGTCGTCGCGGCGGGAGGAAGACATCGTGCTCCCCCGTGACGACCAGCCGGGAAGTGGGCAGTTCGTGCCGCGGCGCCGCCGACGCCGGCCTCGCTATGGAAGCGTCAGGGTCGCCCCTCCCCCTGTAAGGGACTGACCACCGCAGTGCCCGAATTCCATTACGTACAGCCTCCGAGCGCTTGGGCATCCGCACCCAACCGATCTGCGCGTCTGCGGCCTCGCGCCCAGCACCGTCTACGCGCACCTCGGGACCCTGGATATCGACCCTGAGCTCGTCGCGGACCCCGAGCCCGGCGCTGCGGTGAAGTCTCCTGCCTTTCACACCCAGGTGGCCGTCCTTGAAAACCTTCAAGAAATCAAGGACGGCCGCGCCTGGCCCGTATGCCAGGGAAAGCATCCCCACCCCATGAGCCTCGCCTCAGACGGGGAAGGCGGCTGGCCCTATTGGTACTGCCCCGAGAATCCCTCCTACCGATTCGCGGTGGGCGAGCACCCTGGCTGCTGAGACGTTCCGGGCGATATGCCCATCGACTCGTTCGCTCCGATCGGCTGTCTCTCGCCCGCCTCCCACCGCCGCGGACGCGGATCCAGCGGAGTGAGTACACCGAGCCGCTCCTCGATTCGCTGTGCCGCGTCCAGGCACAGGTCCTCGCGATACATGCCGGCCATGACCTGGACGCCCTGCGGCAGCCCGGACGCGATTCCGGTGGGTACGGCCACGGCCGGCACGCCCACATACGTCGACGCGGTCAGCAGCCGCATCGGGGTGAACGTCGCGTCGCGCTCCTCCGGGGTCCGTGGCACCACGGGCTCGGGTACCGGCTGTGTGGACACCGGTCCGAGCAGCAGCGGACAGTGCTCGAAGAAGTGGGCCCACGCGCGCTGGACGCCGAGGCGGACGCCGGTCTGCCGGAGGTAATCCTCCAGGCCGACGGCCGGGTGGCGTTGGGTGTCCAGCTCGATATGGCGGGCGCTGTCGTCGGTGAGCAGCCGCCTGAGGGTGGGCCAGGCCAGGGAGAACTCGGTCCGCAGCAGTGCGCCGTAGCCGTCGAGAGCGTCCTGCAGTCGCGGTATCTCCACCTCCTCGACGGGGTGTCCGGCGTCCTCCAGGGCTGCTGCCGCCGCCTCGATCGCCGCGCGCACGTCCGGATGGACGTCGCCCCGGCCGCCGGGGTCGGTCACCACGCCGACCCGCACCGGCGCGTCCGGCCGCGGCCCGTACAGCGGGGCCGGAACGGCCCGCGGGTCCTGCGGGTCCGTCCCCGCGAGCACCTCGTACGCCGCCCGCAGGTCCGCCACGGACCGGGCCAACGGCCCGTCCACCGGGAAGAGTTGGTGGCCCAGGACCGGGTCCTGGTCGTTCATCCGGTGGTCGGCCGGGAACCGCCCGTAACTCGGCTTCAGCCCCGCGACACCGTTGAACGTCGCCGGATTGCGGATCGACCCGCCGGAGTCGTTGCCCAGCCCCAGCGCCGCCATACCGGTGGCCACCGCGACCGCGTCGCCGCCGCTGGTTCCGCCGGGAGTGCGCCGCGGGTCCCAGGGGTTGACGGTGTCCCCGAACAGCTGACTGACCGTGTGCAGCCCGGCGATCGCCAGGTCGGGCATGTTGGTGCGTCCGATCGGAATCGCCCCGGCCGCGCGCAGCCGCCGCACCGGGGGCGCGTCCGACTGGGCCACCCAGTCGCGGAAGTACGGCACGCCATGCGTGGTCGCCGAACCCTCGACGTGGATGTTCTCCTTCACCGTGAACGGCACCCCGGCCAGCGGGCCCAGCTGCTCGCCCGCGGCCCGTCGCCGGTCGGTCTCCCGCGCCGCCTGCCGGGCGCTGTCCTCCAGCAGCCGGGTCACCGCGTTCACCCGCGGGTTCACCGCGGCGATCCGCTCCAGGTGTGCCTCCATGACCTCCGCCGCGGACACCTCACCGGACGCCACCAGCTTCGCCAGCTCCGTCGCCCCCAGCGGCCACAGTTCGTTCGCCCCCATCGGGCCTCCTTCCGTTCCGACCAGCAAAGATACAGATATGCATCTGGATACAGAACTGAATATTGCGGACTGCCGCGCCGTAGGATGCCGCTGTGACACCTGAACGCAAGCGCCTGAGCCGCGAAGAGAGCCGACAGCAGACCCGGCACCGCCTGCTGGCCGCAGCTGCGGAGCTGTTCGCCGAACGGGGTGTCAACGGCACCTCCGTCGAGCAGATCGCCGAGCGCGCCGGCTACACCCGCGGCGCCTTCTACGGGAACTTCGAGGACAAGAACGCCCTCGTCGCCGAGTTGCTCCACGACCGCACACGCCGCGAGCTGGAGGAAGTCCGCTCCCTCACCGAGGGCGCCGCCTCCGGCGCCGACGCGCTCGACAAGCTGCGGGCCTGGAACCGCGACCGGGCCCAGCACCTGCCCCAATGGCTCGCCCTGCGCATGGAACTCGTCCTGTACGCCCTGCGGAACGACGAACTGCGTCCGCTGCTCGCCGAACGCGAGCTCCTCGCCCGCGACGCCCACGCCACCGGCCTGGAGCAGGCGTTCACCTCCCGCGGCGTCGCATCGCCCGCGGACCCCGCGTTCCTGGCCCTGATCGTCCACGCCCTGGAGGACGGCCTGCTCATCCAGCGCCTGCTGGCCCCCGACGGCATCCAGGAGGATGTCGTCGTCGACGCCTTCGGCCTGCTCCTGCGCTCCTGGACGGCACTCGCGCAGCAGGCACCGGCCGGGGAGGGTGACGGCCAGGACCCGCCGTCACAGCGGTAGGGGTTTCATCGGCCGGGCCCCGCTGTCTGTTGCCTGCGGCGGCGGCCGCGCCGAGCTCGGCCACCGCCACCGCCAACGTGGCTAGGTGAGATCGGCGAGGAGCGCGTCGAGTGCCTTGGTCAGGGCCTCGGAGTTGGCCGCGTCGAACCATGTGGTGCGGATGCGCTCGTTGATTCCGTTCGGGGTCTCGTGGTCGCCCGCGAGTTGATGCAGAGACCGCGTGTCGTCGCCGAGCGAGCGCTCGACGCCCTGGAAGAGGCCACGGATGTAACGGTCCGCGTCCTCGGAAGGGACGCCCTGCCGGGAGGCCCAATCGGTGAGCGTGGCCAGGTACCAGTAGTGGGTGGTCAGTGTGGCCGTCAGCGCGGAGAAGACGTTGAAGCCCGCTTCGTCCGCGACGGGGAACGCTCCGCCGAGGCCGTCGAAGAGGGCGTCCACGGCCGGGTGGGAGGGGCATGTGACGGTGACGGACCGGCGTTCGCGCACGGCGGGCAGCGGGATGGCACGCACCAGCGGGGCGTCGGTGCCGAGCGTCTGGCGCAGCTCGTCGATGCCGATGCCGGCCATGAGACTGACCACGACGCGGTCGCTGCCGATCCGGAGCCCGGCGAGGGCCTCGGAGCGGTCCTGGGGGCGGACGGCGATGAGCACTATCTCGGAGCGGTTCGCCACGTCCTGGTTGTCCGCGCACACCTGCGCGTTCGGATACCGCTGGGACAGCTCGGCGGCCGTACGGGACCCTCGTGGCGAGAGGTAGATCTCCGGCGGATTCTCCACGCCGTCGCACAGGCCGTCCACGATGGCCCTGCCGATCTCGCCCACGCCGATGATCCCGATGCGTTCCACGGTGTCTCCCTGTCGTGTTGACGGCGGTGGCCCGCACTTCGACGCGCGAGCGGACCGACTGCTGGTACGTGCGGACCGACTGCTGGTACGTGCTGTACGTGCGCGATCCAATCACCCTGAAGATCATTTCGTTCGGAGCTCCTGGAACTCCGAACACAACGAGGCCGTTTGCAGCACGGCCGGTGCCCGCGTTGCTTGGTACCTCGGGGCCAGGGGCAGACCCTAAGGGCTGTCCCGTAATCCCTGGTGGATCAGCGCACGGCGTCAGATGCGGTGCATCGCAAGGCGGAGGGACGTCCGGATACTGGGCGTATCCGGACGTTCCGACAACGCGGCGAGGTGCCGTAGCTGTCGTCGTGCGCCCGCCAGGGGTTACGGGACAGCCCTTAAAGGGTGTTGCAGAACGTAGTCGATTGGGCATTTTCCCTTTATGGGTGGGGTGTTGCGGGCTGAGCAGTTGTGGGTGGAGACGTTCACGGGCTTGCGGATGAGTGGCTTCGCGGGCCTGTTGAAGGTGGTGCGTGAGCGGGGTGGCAACGGGCCCGGAGGCGGTCGCCCGTGGTGTCTGCCGCTGGCCGACCGGGTGCTGCTGGTGGCCGTCTACTACCGCACCAACCTCACGATGCGGCAGCTCGCCCCGCTCTTCGGGATCTCCCCGGCCACCGTCTGCCGGGTCATCCAGCGGCTCGGGCCTTTACTCGCACTGGCGCCGGCCCCGCGACCGGTCGCCGACGTCGAGCGGTTGTGGATCGTGGACGGCACCCTCATCCCCGTCCGTGACCGGACGGTGGGTGCCTCGTCGCGTAACTACCGCTTCTCGGCAAACGTGCAGGTCATCATCGATGCCGACACCCGTCTGGTCGTTGCCACCGCCCGTCCGGCACCCGGCAACAAAGCCGACGCCCACGTCTGGCGGGCCTCCGGCCTGCCCGCCCACTGCGAAGGCACCACCGTTCTTGCCGACGGCGCCTACCTGGGAACCGGCCTCGTCGTCCCGCACCGCAAGAGAGCCAAACGCCCCCTGCTGCGAGCCCAGGAGGAAGACAACGCCGAACACCGACGCGTCCGCGCCCGCGTCGAGCACACCTTCGCCCGCATGAAGAACTGGAAGATCCTCCGCGACTGCCGACAGAAAGGATCCGGCCTCCACCACGCCGTCCAGGCAGTCTCCACCATGCACAACCTCGCCCGTACAGCATGAACAAGCAGGTCAGACGCCACTCCGACCTGCCCCCACCCACCCTTCTGCAACACCCTTTAGGCTCGCGGCATGCGATCAGTGTGGGCAATTGGGGTGGGAGGGGCCGCCGCCCTGGTCTGGGGCGAGTGGCTGAACCGGCGTTGGTCTCGAACGCTGGTCGGGAACGGCGAAGGCGGTTCCGAGGCCGTCGTGGTGCTGGGCTACCGCAATCCGCACCCGCCGATCAACATCGTCAACCGGTGGCGCGTACGTGCCGGGCTACGATCCGTCGACTCCGACGGTGCGGCTGGCACCCAGGTGATCTTCAGCGGAGGTTCGACGGGCAGCGGCCCCGCTGAGGCTCAGTTGATGGCCGACTACGCGAAGTCCGTGCTGAAGTTCGACGGCCGTGTGCTGATCGAGGACCGGAGCCGGACCACATGGGAGAACATCGCGCAGGTGATCCCACTGCTCGAAGGTGCGGATCGCATCAAGATCGCCTCGCAGCCGGCTCATGGGCTCAAGGCCCGCGCGTACCTGCGCCGACAGCGCCCCGATCTCGCGGAGCGACTCGTGCCCGCGCAGGACTACCGCCCCGGCGAGTGGGCGGTCCTCAAACCACTGCTGGCGCTGTACGGCCTCTGGACGCTCCGGGGTATCAAAGCCGAGGAACGGAAGCGCTCGCTCTAGGCCGCGATGGCCGTATCAAGCCGCCGCGCAGACCGGCAGGACGACGCGGAGACCGGCGCGGGCGCGCCAGCCGTGCCGCTGGTGCCGTGTGTCGCTCCAGTGGGTCCAGTCGGCCAGATGGCCGACGATGCCGAGGCCGCGGCCGCGTTCGTCGCGCGGCCGGGTGGAGTGCGGACACGACCGGGTCGGTGGGCCGGTGTCGTGGACGTCGACGCACACGTCCCGGCCGCCCAGGGACAGGTGCACCGTCATGTCGGCCCGTCCGTGGCGGGCCGAGTTGCCGGCCAGCTCCCCGACGATGAGCTCGATCCGGTCCCGGTCCTCTTCGGCCACGCCCCAGCGGTTGAGGTGGGCCAGGACGAAGCGGCGTACGGTGCGCACCTGGCTCTTCTCGGCGGGCAGGGTGATCACCGCGTGCCGGACCGCCGGTTGGGGAAGCAGAGGTCGCGGCAACACCAAGGTGCCAGGAGGGACGAGCCCGGGGGGTCCCACCGGGACGGTCACGGAGGGACTGGCGTGTGCGTGGTCCATGGCGTGGGGCCCTTCTCCAGTAGCGGCGGCGTTGTTCCTCCCGACGCCGTCCGTCCTTTCGCTTCGCTGTCTTCGGCCGCGCTGTCCGTCGAGCTCGGCTGCCTTGTCCGTCGAACTCTCCTGTTCTGTTCGTCGCGTTCGCCTTCCCTGTCTGTCGCGTTCGCCTGCCCTGTCCGTCGCGTTCGCCTCTCCGTGCCCCGACGTTCGGCGCCTCACGTCGGCGTACGGGCCGCGGCGGTCAACAGCCGTTCGGTGTCCGCGCGGCTGAGGAGCAGCGCCCGGCCGACCGCGGCCAGGGCGCGGTGCTCGCCGGGGCTGTACGGCCCGTCGGCCAGGGCGATGCGGGCGCCCTGCAGCAGCAGGCCCTGGCTCCCGACGCGGGCCAAGTGGGGGGCGATCGGGTCGAGGTCCTCGTGGACTTCCACGGTGAGCGCCGCGCCGCCGCCATCGGTGCCGTCCAGGTGCCCGCTGCGCGGTCGTCCGGTGGCGACGGCCCGCGCATTGAGGAGGTCGACCAACTGCTCCTCGGTGCAGCCGACGAACCCGGCGCCGTGCACCGCGCCTACCGCGGCCGCACGCACCGCGCGGTCCTCGAAGCCGCCGGCCGCGAGGACGGCGAGGGCGACGGTGTGCACGGCGTCGCGGAGCATCGCCGAAAAGCGAGTGCTGGTGGGGTGGTTGAGAACGTCGGTCCCGAATCGGGTCCCGCAGTCGGCGCACTCGACCACGGGTCCCGCGTGGGCGCTCGTGAGGGGGATGCCGAGGAAGGCGAGCCGAAGGCGGCCGGTGCGCCGGAGGTAGCTGCGGTCGCCGCCGCAACCGGGACAGAAGAAATCGCCGTCGCCGACCGTGCGCCAGGTCGTGCGCACTCCCCATACGCGCGCACCCAGGCGGTGGTCGCCCTGCAGGGTGCTCACGGCGTCCTCAGCGCTCCTCCTGGTCGATCCAGCCCGTGGTCCGTTCGACCGCCTTGAGCCAGAGCCTGTACTCGCGTTCGCGTTCGGCGGTGTCCATACGGGGCGTCCACTCGGCGGCGCGGCGCCAATTGGCGCGCAGCGTGTCGGTGTCCGGCCAGAACCCGACGGCCAGGCCGGCGGCGTAGGCGGCGCCGAGACAGGTGGTCTCGGAGAGCATCGGGCGCACCACGGGCGCGTCCAGGACATCGGAGATCGCCTGCATCAGCAGGTTGTTGGAGGTCATCCCGCCGTCGACCTTCAGTGCGGTCAGGGCAACACCGGAGTCCTTGTGCATCGCGTCGACGATCTCGCGGGTCTGCCAGGCGGTGGCCTCCAGTACGGCGCGGGCGATATGCGCCTTGGTGACGTAGCGGGTCAGGCCCGCGATCATGCCGCGGGCGTCCGATCGCCAATACGGGGCGAACAGGCCGGAGAAGGCCGGTACGAAGTAGCAGCCGCCGTTGCCCTCGACCGAGCCGGCCAGGGTCTCGATCTCCGCGGCGGTACTGATCAGCCCCATCTGGTCGCGCATCCACTGCACCAGCGAGCCGGTGACGGCGATGGAGCCTTCCAGGGCGTAGACCGGCGCCTGTCCGCCGATGCGGTAGCCGACGGTGGTCAGCAGCCCGCTGTGCGAGTTGACGGGCTGGTGACCGGTGTTCATCAGCAGGAAGGTGCCGGTGCCGTAGGTGGACTTGGCCTCGCCCTCGGCGAAGCAGGTCTGGCCGAAGAGCGCTGCCTGCTGATCGCCGATCGCGGCGGCGACCGGTACACCGTACAGGATGCCGCCGGCGATGCCGTACACCTCGGAGGAGGAGCGGATCTCCGGGAGGACGGCGGCCGGGATCTCCATGGAGGCGAGGATGTCCGCGTCCCACTCCATGGTGTGCAGATTCATGAGCAGGGTGCGGGAGGCGTTGGTGACGTCGGTGACGTGGACGCCGCCGGAGGGGCCGCCGGTGAGGTTCCAGACGAGCCAGGAGTCCATGGTCCCGAAGAGGATGTCGCCGGCTTCGGCGCGCTCGCGCAGTCCCTCGACGTTGTCCAGGAGCCAGCGGATCTTGGGGCCGGAGAAGTACGAGGCCAGCGGCAGTCCGGTCTCCCGGCGGAAGCGGTCCTGGCCCACGTTGCGGCCGAGCTCCTTGCAGAGCGCGTCGGTGCGGGTGTCCTGCCAGACGAGGGCGTTGTGGACCGGCTCACCGGTGTTCCTGTCCCACAGCAGCGTCGTCTCGCGCTGATTGGTGATGCCGATCGCCCTCAGGGCGGCGCGGGTGATCCCGGCCTTGTCGAGGGCGCCGGTGACCACATCCTGGACGTTGGCCCAGATCTCACCGGCGTCGTGCTCCACCCAGCCCGGTCTCGGAAGGATCTGCTCGTGCTCCTTCTGGTCGACCGAAACGATCCGGCCATCCCGGTCGAAGACGATGCAGCGGCTGGACGTCGTGCCCTGATCGATCGCGGCGATGAACGGGCCGGCGGTGTGCGCGTCGGTCACAGTGTGCTCCTGGAGCGGCTCAATGCGGTGCGGGGGACGGCAGGGCACGCTGTGCCCGCGGGGAAGGGCCGGCTGGTGCGGGGAAGCGCTGATCCAGCTCGTCGACCGCACCCAGTCTTGGCCCCGATCGGAGCGACGCTGCTCCGATTACCGTCCAATGTTCGACAATGTCGACCGTTGGGCGGCAGTCTTGCCGGGCCCGTGAACGACGTCAAGGGGTTGCACGCCAGTAACCTCTGCGTCTCCTGAGGTCCGGAAGGGCGTCATCAGTACGTCGAGAGCGATTCGCGAGCATTTCGCGAGCAGTGCATCGGCGTGCGGCACGGCATCGGCGGGATGCCGCCCGGCCTGGCCCCTTGGATCACCGGATCGATCCGAAAACTCGCTTTGCCGGAACAGCACGAGCGGCCATGCTGGACCAATGCCTCGCAGAATTATGTTCGTGCAGCTCAAAACGGGCCACGGCACCGACCGCGGGCCCTCATGGATCGGCTGGGTGGACTTCTCCAAGACCTGGAAGACGGCCTACTTCCAAGGGCGGACCCTGCGACGTGGTACGGGTCTCGGACTGCCCGACGCGAACTTCTACGACGTCGAATCCCATGAGGACTTCTGGATCTCCGGGCCGAAACGCGACCGGAGCGACACACGGTACGGACCGGACGGGCCGACCGTGGAGGACGACGCCGCGGACGCCTACCGAGCGTTTCTCCAGGGAACGCCGCTTCCCGGCCGCGAGAACGGCTAGGGACACCTGGGGGGTGTCTCGAAGAGACACCCCCCAGGTGTGTTGTTCGGAGAGGTCCGTGACACCGAGCCGCGGAACTGCCGCGGAACTCAGGTCCGCCGGCCACCCGAGCCGTCGCTGCCGGCGATCCGCTGCTCCAGCTGCTGCACCCGCTCCACGACCCGCGGTTTGACCTGGCGGTCCTGCAGGGTCCGGGCGAGTCCGCCGAGCAACTGGGTGGCGGGCTCACGCTTGTCCTGTTCGTCCAGCGCGACCGCGATGGCCTCGACGTTGCGGGTCAGCCGGATATGGCCGAAGGTCTCGGCCGCGGTGTCGAGGTCCTCGTACGCGTGCCGGGCCAGCTGCATACCGGCGTCCGCGTCCGTTTCCCGCGCCTCGATGCGCCGCGCGCCGTTTGCGCCGTCCGCCATGACCTTGCCGGGGATGGTGGCGGCCGTGCTCAGGCATGCGGCGGCGTGTTTGGCGACCAGTTCGTCGGGGATCCGGTCGGTCACCTCGCGCAGTACGTCGTTGGCGTCGTCCATCACCCGGCTGCCGCCCAGTGCCAGGACGCGTCCTACGGTGTCGGTGCAGACGTCGTCCGCGAGCCGCTCCTGTTCGCGGCTGGCCGGGCGCTCCACCCGGATGGGGAGCGGGGCGGCCAGGACCTGGCCGGTCGGGGCCGCGGATGCGGCGGACGCACTCTCGGGAGCTGTGCGCAGTGCCGCGTAGACCTGGTACGCGCCCGGTTCCGCGATCTTCCAGCCGCCGACTCCGAAGGACAGCACCACCTGCTCGTACAGCGATTCTCCGGGCTGCACCATCACGGGCGCGGGCTGCTTGCAGTAGCGCAGATACGGCTGGATGACGCTGGCCTCGGTGCCGTCTTCACGCCGGACGAAAACGCTGAGGTTGTCGCCGACCAGCGTGTTGCGGTCCACCATCGTGGGGACGGTGGAGGTGTTGGTCAGCTTCAGCTCACCGATCACCGGCTCCAGCATGGCGAAGCGGTACGCCCCCTGCCGGTCGGGATCGCGGTTGACCCGCAGGGTGAGTTGCAGCGCCCCGTCGGACGCGCCGCGCCGGGCCCGTTCGAAGCCGTGGTGGTCGAACCACGGGATGTTGCCCTGCTCCACGAACCGCTCCGGGGCGTGCCGCAGGAAGCGCAGTTCGTCCTCGGAGAAGAAGTAACGGAAGTCCGAGAAGAACGCCTGCGGTCCGCCGGCCACGAGGAACGGGTAGTTCATGAAGCTACGACCCTCGGGCTCGTCGACCAGCGGCATCCATGGGGTGCCGAGCGACTTCTGCCAGGCGTGTGCGAGGTTGAAGGTGTGACCGATCTCGTGCACGGTGGTCCAGAAGCCCATCCTGCGGACGTAGGCCTCGGGCGCGGGGTCGTTCGGCGGGCGATCGGAGATGAAGGATTTCGAGAAGATCGCGCAGCCTTGCCGTTGGGCGGCGCCGATGTCGTCGAACATGATGCCGCCGAGGTCCTTCCCCTCGTCGTGCAGCCCGGCGAAGAGCGTCCATATCTGCCACTGGGCAACGCCCTCACCGGTGGGCCCGGGCTGCCATTGGGACCAGTGCTGTTGCATGGCGTCGTGCATCTCGATGTCGGACCAGCGGCCGTTGACCGCGTCCGACAGCGGAATCACATTGCTGCCGCCGTTACGGGTGACCTGAATGCCCTGGCGGGTGAAGGCGTCCTCCACGGTGAGCGTGATGTCGGGGAGGTCCGGCGGCCGCACCGGGTGGTCGTGCAGCGAGTAGGCGTCGATCTGCACGGCGTCCTCGACCCGGTCGTACTCGATCCCGACCTCGCGGAAGTGCGGGGTCGCCTGGGTGTAGCCGACCACCTCGTCCGGTGCGCCCGGCTTCATAAAGGTCACCAGGGCGCCGAAGGGTTGGAGCGGTGGCTGGCCGGTGAGCTGCACCCGGATGCTGGTGCCGGGGCGCAGCGAAGCGTTGCCGTTCCGGTAGCTGATGGGGCCGACGAGGGAGCCGTCCGCCTGCTTGACGACTTCGGCGAGCCAGGTGAGCCCGCCGGTGGGAAGTCGCCAGACGGTACCGGAAACGGTCATGGTGGGCGCCGGGCCGTCCACGTCCACGCGCAGCTCCTCGAAGGAGCCCGCGGCGGCCCTGGACCGGACGGTCTCGGCCGATGTCTGACCGGCCGTGGTCCACTGCTCGGCGGTCGGGCCGGTGTCCGGTACGGCCGCGGGTGATGCCATGGGCGCGGCGGCCGACTGTGTCTCAGCGGATGGGCCCGCACCCGGCATTGGCATGGCCTGGGCACCGCCCCGTTCCATCAGGTGGGAAATCGGCTGCTCGGTGCGGCGATAGACGCCGCTGCGCTGGCCCTGGGCGCGGGCCTGTTCGACGTCCTGACTCACTTGGGGCCTGACGCCGACGTCACCTCCGGTACGGTGTGCGATTTCGTCCACTACGGCACGGACGAGTGTGTCGAACTCGCTCCGCGAGCCGGATTCTTGCGTGGTCATGCCGCCTCCTGGACCCGGACGTGGCCGGGACATAGTGGGGCAGGGCGGGATAAGTCCCGGCGACGGGAAACCCGGTGAGCCGGCCTGACGGGCACATCGCGCCCTGGCGGATGAATGTGGTGAGGCCGGGGTGTCGCCGGGGCACGGGGGCCGAACCGTCGGCGTCCGGCTTTCAGTCGGTCTTGGTCCTGTGGCCGAGGCTCCACGCGTGGAGCCCAGGCCTTACGGGGAGGCCGTCGTCACAACGTTTCGACCGCCCCTACTACTGCCAGTGAAAACCCGCCGAGTGCCCGGTGCAACCGGCCAAGTCCGGCACCGACCTTCACCCGAGGGCCGGCCCGGCCGCGGTCAGGAAGCGACCGTCAGAAACGTCCAGCAGGCAACTATGGAGAAACCTCAGAGATAGCGGGGGCGCTCACGGCTGGTCACGGCGACCGGGCGGCCCTCGGCGGTGAGGCTGATCCGTACCGCCTTGATGTCGGCCGCGTCGACCTCGGTTCTCAGCGGCGGAACGCCCTCGACCTGGACCTCGACCGAATGCCTTCCGTCCGGCACCTCGATCTCCACGGACTTGGCCAGGCCGATCTGCAGCCGGGTACGTACATCGGTCTCGTCCAGTACGACCGCCCCGTCCACCGAGACCGTGACGTGCTGCCCGCTGAAGCCTTCCTCCAACGCGATCTTCAGGACGTTCATGGCATTGACGCACTCCCTCGCCGACTTGCCGCCCATGTCCAGGCCCAGGGACTACGGGACAGCCCTTAGCGATTCTCAGCCACCCGGCGACCGGCTGCAACGCAGCCCCGCGGGGCCTGCGACCCACATACCGCGTCCATACAGCGCACGCCGCGGAGTCTTCGGCGGCTGCACGGCGACGGTCAGCGTTGGTACGTGCCCACCAGCGCGCCGCTGGCCAACTCCCGTCCCTTCACGGCGCGATGCACCGCGTCGACCGTCGGCTTCCCATGGAGGGGAGGCGTCTCCGACACGGCCCACAGGCGGAAGAAGTAGCGATGCGTCCCGTGCCCCGGTGGAGGCATCGGGCCGCCCCAACCCACCCGGCCGAACCCATTGGGCCACTCCTGACCGCCGGGAGGCGGCTCCCCCTCCGCAACACCGGAACTCCGCGGGTCGATACCGGTGACCAGCCAGTGCAGAAACGACCCACCCGGAGCATCGGGATCCTCGCAGAGCAGGACCAGCTCCGACGTACCGTCCGGCACCGACGACCAGGTCAGCGAGGGCGAGACGTCATCGCCCTCCCCGGTGTGGCGTCGAGGGATCTCTTCATGGTCGGCGAACGTGCCGCTCGTCAGCTGAATTCCCGTCATGCGCGCGGCTATACCCGAAGCGGGCCGGTCGGGACCGGCCCATGCGCGCAGAACCCCCGATTGGCGGAGCACGCCGGCCGATGGACCGGGAACCGTAAGACCGACCTACAGGGAGCACCGGATGCCGACGAGAATCCTGCTGGAGGGACGTCCCGGAGCGGGCAAGACGACCGTTGTCCGCCGGTTGGCCGCGCTCCTGCGCACCCGTAGGGTCGTCGGCTTCACCACGGAGGAAATCCGGCAGGGCTCCACCCGGACCGCTTTCGCGCTGGAAGTACTGGAGGGCGGTCCGCGAGACGTGCTCGCCCATGTCGACTTCCCAGGGCCACCGCGGGTGGGCCGGTACGGCGTGGACCTGGGCGTCATGGAGCGGCTCGCGCTGCCGCCGCTCAGGTCGGCGGCGGCGCATCCGGTTCCCGGGGAGCTGGTGCTGATCGACGAGCTCGGGCGGATGGAGCTGGCGTGCACCGAGTTCCAGGACACGGTCCGGCACCTGTTCGAGTCCGACGTCGACATCGTCGCCACGGTGCACGCGAAGAGCGACCCGTTCACCGACGCACTCAAGCGGCGCGCCGACATCGAACTCGTCCAGGTGACCCGGGCGAACCGGGACACCCTCCCCGCGGATCTGGCAGCCCGCATGGAGCGTCCGTGACGACGTCACCGACCATCACCGGCGCACCACTGTGGCTCCACCGCTCCCTCTCCCGACGACCGTCCGCCGCGCACGATCAGCCCATGCTCTTGGCGCCGTCCAGGCTCTCGCGGATGATGTCGGCGTGACCGGAGTGCTGGGCGGTCTCGGAGATGACGTGCATCAGGACGCGGCGGGCCGACCAGCGCTCGTCGGACTCGAACCACGGCGCCTTGGGCAGCGGCTGGGTGGCGTCCAGATCGGACAGGGTGGCGACCAGCTCGTCGGTCCGGCGCGCCGCTTCGGAGTAGCCGTCCAGCACCCCCGCCAACGTCTCCCCCGGCAGCATCCGGAAGTCGTCGGCCCGACGCGCCCAGTCGGCCTCGGTCATGGCGGTGAAGTCGCCCATCGAGCTCGGGCCGTCCACGATGAAGTCGGCCCAGCTCCGTTCGACCGAGGTGACGTGCTTGATCAGGCCGCCCAGGCACAGCTCACTGGCGGTGGTACGCAGCCCTGCCTGCTCATCGGTGAGGTCGCGGGTGGTGAGGCGCAGCATGTGCCGCTGCTTGGCCAGCATCGCCAACAAGTCCGCGCGCTCGCCGGTGGCTACCGACGTGTGGGCCGCATTGTGGGTGGTCGGCTGGGTGAAAGTCATGATCTCCGCCTTGTGTTGGTCCCGGTCTCGGGCCTGGTACCTGTTCTGTGCCGCAACAACCAAGCTAGTGAGCATATAGGTCAGCTCCGGACCTACATGCTCACTGGATACGGACCTACATCTCTACCGACTCGACCCACCTCCCCACCGACCTGTATCCCGACGAGGCCGGGAACTGTCTGATCTCGACGGGGAGGACCACGGTGCCGTGCCGCGCCGCGCTTCGGCGTCAACGCGGCACGCCGCAACAGCAGGCGGTAAGGCAGATCGACGCTTTGTGCCCGCCTGGCTACTTTCCGTCCTTGCCGGTCCAGGCAGCGCGAACTGATCGTGGGGCGGTCACGACCTCTTCGCTGAAGGAGCCCACGATGGCGCACCGTAAGGTCTATCTCGCGGTCGGCAGGAAGAACACCCGGATCTACCGCTTCGACCCGCTCGACGGGGACACCCGCGTGGTCGACAACGTGCCGGCGTACGCGGCCGGTTACACCGCCATGGGTGCGCAGTACCGGGGTGACGACAAGGAGCCACTGCTCTTAGCGATCAGCGACAACAAGCTGGTGACGATCGACGTGGAGGACGGCACGGTCGGGGACGAGGTCGTCGAAGGGCTGCCGAGCGGCATGACCTGGTACGACGGGGACCTGGACGCGGACGGAAAGATCCTCTTCGTCGTGAGCGACCCCAACGTCCCCAGCTACTCGATCGATGTGACGGCCAAGACGGCGACCGTCGGCAAGCTCCCCGGCTCCGGGCGGTGGGACGACTTCGCCCATCATCCCAAGAACGGCCGGCTGATCTCGGTGGAAGGCGACAACGGCGATCTGCTCCACATCGACCCGCAGAAGGAGCCCATGAAGAGCGTGCTCAAAGGGCAGGTCTTCGAACCCGCCGAGGCCAGTTCCGCCGCGGGCTCCCGGAAGTCGTACTCGGCCACGTTCTTCGACGACGACGGCAACTTCTACGCCGTCGACTCCGCCGGCAATGTGAACCACCTCGACCTCACCGGTCAGGCCGTCCCCGACCGCGCGGAGCGGATCGGAGGCGGCAAGATCCCCGTCGACGATCTGGAGGTCATGAACGGCGCCGGGCGCATCACGCCGCTCCCCGTTCCGCCGAGTTATGACGACATCCTCGTCAGCAAGAAGTTCAACTCCTCATGGGACAGCTACGACCCGCGGGGCAAGGTGTACAGCTTCGAGCTGACGCTCACGGCGGTCAGCGTCCGCAGCGGCAAGGGGGAGGACGTCCGCAGGTTCAGGATCTCCTTCGATCTGCCGACGGTGGCGGGGACGAAGGTCGTCGCGTCCGGTGTCGATGTGATCTACCAGGACGGCAAGGCGTATATCGACGCACAGGCCGACCAGCTGCTCCCCGCGGGCAAGTCACGGCCCATCACCGTGCAGATCACCGCCCCTGGCGATCCCGGGAAACTGCCGCACGAGTACCCGCTCGACGGGCTGAAGGCCACCCGCCTGGCCTGACCGTCACCCCGGGCCACCGCAGGACCCCGTGTTACCGGTCCCGCGGTGGCCCGGTGGCGCCGGCTCCGGCGCCCGAGAGAACCACGTCGACACTCCAGAGTCGCCTACCGCTGGCGCGGCCCACCGACACTTAGACTCTGCAAACGTTGCACTGACGAACGGTCAGGCGAACGGTCACTCGTGTCAGCTCAAGGCGCACTCGTGCCACCTCGTTTCGCGGCGAGGTCGAGACACCGTGGCCTCCCAACCCGGAAGGCGACCATGTCGTACCAGTTCTCGACGCAAGGGCGCCCGCAACTCCCGGCCGGTGGCAGGCGCTTCGCGGCACGCTTACCCATCCGCCTCTACCAGGCGGGATTCGGGCCGCTCTTCGGCAAGCGGCTGCTCCTGTTGCACCACACAGGCCACCTCACCGGGCTCCACCGCCGCGTCGTGCTGGAAGTGATCGCCTACGAACGCGACGGTGACCGACTCGCCTGGACGGTGGCCTCCGGCTTCGGGCCGACTGCGGCCTGGTACCAGAACCTGCGGCACTCCCCACGCGTCATGGTCCAGTTCGGCAACCTCCGCTACGCCGCGACCGCGTGCTTTCTGCCCCCCGAGGACGGGGGCGACATCATGGTTCGCTCCGCCGCCGAACACCCTCGTCTCGCCCGTCGCCTCGGTGCCTTCATGGGGTTCGACGTGGACGGCGGCGACACCGACATCCGCGGCGTCGGGTCGTCCATCCCCTTCGTACGGCTTGAGACAACTCCCACTACCCGGGGTCGCGTCGCCGCCTGGTGGCTGCCACGACCACGACGGTGACGCTGATCAGGAGCGACCAGGCGCCGAACTTGTCGAGGGAGACCGGTTGCCAGCCATGGAGCTGGTAGGGGTAGCGCCAGGCGCCCAGGTAGGTGGCGATGTTCTCGGCCAGCCACAGGAAGAAGCCGATCAGCGCGAAGGAGAGCGCCAGCGGCATGCGGTAGCGAGCGGTCCCCACGCTGAACCTCACCGACGTACCGGCCGTGACGGCGACGAGCAGCGCGGCGAGTGGCCAGCGCATATCGGGCAGCCAGTGGTGGCTGAAGAAGTTCACGTAGACGGCCGCGGCGACTGCCGCGGTCGCCCGGGGGCGGTAACCGACCAGCTCCAGATCCAGCAGCCGCCAGGCGCGGCAGACATAGCTGCCGACCGCGGCATAGAGGAAGCCCCCGTACAGGGGCACGCCCGCCACCTTGAGCACCGCGGGTTCCGGATAGCTCCATGAGCCCAGGGCGACCTTCACCAGCTCGAAGGCGAGCCCGATCGCGTGGCATACCGCGATGACGGCGACATCCCGCCCGGTCTCCCATCCGCTGAGGCGGAAGAGCAGCGTGAGCAGCAGTCCGTACACGAGCAGCAGGTCGTACCTGGCCACCGGCAACTCGGCCGGAAGGGACAGCAGCGCCATCCCCGAGAGCAGTGCGACGGCGAACGCGCAGCAGCGGGTCTGCAGCCGGGCGAACAGGAGCAGCTGCGGCAGGGGGGCGACGATCGCGGTCACAGTCGGGGAGACGAGATCCCTGGCGGTGGTGGTTCCAGGGGCCGTGGTGGTTCCAGAGGCCCTGGTGGTTCCAGAGGCTCTGCCGGCCCTCCCCGCACCACCGTGCAACCTTCGCAAGGTTGGCAAAAGACGGGCGGAAGATTCGCAGAAGTTGGCAGGCATCCACGATTGATGGCACTCAGTGCCAGTGCCAGAGTCATCAGTGCGGCCCGCCGGACACCGGCGGCCACCGCTCGGATCCGGGGCGCGATTCACGCCCTGACGTCGGAGATCCCGGCGACGGCGGGGTCGCGTGACGGCAGCGTTGCTCACCTCCGCCCCATGGCGTAACGGCGGGCCGCACCCCAGCCATAGGACACACAGTGCCATCTCCATTGATGCAAGCCGGGGATTGGCAGACGAGACAGACCGAGGAGACGGTGACAGTCATGGCAGAGGCGAGGACGCAGGCGGCCGAGGAACTCGCGCGGCGCTGGGCCACCGACCCCCGGTGGCAGGGCATCGAGCGCACCTACAGCGCCGACGACGTGATCCGACTGTCCGGCAGCGTGCGCGAGGAGCACACCCTGGCCCGGCGCGGCGCCGAGCGGCTGTGGCGGCAGCTGCACGAGCGGGACTACATCCACGCGCTCGGCGCGCTGACCGGAGGTCAGGCCGTCCAGCAGGTCAAGGCGGGCCTCCAGGCCATCTACCTGTCCGGCTGGCAGGTCGCCGCCGACGCCAACCAGGCCGGCCACACCTACCCGGACCAGAGCCTGTACCCCGCCAACTCCGTTCCCCAGGTGGTCCGGCGGATCAACAACGCGCTGCTGCGCGCCGACCAGATCGCCACCGCCGAGGGCACCGGTGACACCACCGACTGGCTGGCGCCGATCGTCGCCGACGCCGAGGCCGGGTTCGGCGGCCCCCTGAACGCCTTCGAGCTGACCAAGGCGATGATCGCGGCCGGTGCGGCCGGTATCCACTACGAGGACCAGCTGGCCTCCGAGAAGAAGTGCGGTCACCTCGGCGGGAAGGTGCTGGTGCCGACCTCGCAGCACATCCGCACCCTCAACGCCGCCCGGCTCGCGGCCGACATCGCCGATGTGCCGACCCTCATCGTCGCCCGCACCGACGCCCTGGCAGCAAACCTGCTGACCAGCGACGTCGACGAGCGCGACGCCGAGTTCGTCACCGGCGAGCGCACGGCGGAGGGTTTCTACCGGGTCCGCAACGGCATGGCGCCGGTCATCGCCCGCGGCCTGGCCTACGCCCCGTACGCCGACCTCATCTGGGTGGAGACCGGCACCCCGGACCTGGCGCAGGCCCGCGAGTTCGCCGAGGCGATCCACGCCGAGCACCCGGACCAGATGCTGGCCTACAACTGCTCGCCGTCGTTCAACTGGAGGGCCGCTCTCGACGACGACCAGATCGCCAAGTTCCAGCGGGAGCTGGGGGCGATGGGCTACCGCTTCCAGTTCATCACCCTGGCCGGCTTCCACTCCCTCAACCACGGCATGTTCGACCTGGCGCGCGGCTACGCCGAGCACGGTATGACCGCGTACGTCGACCTGCAGGAGCGGGAGTTCGCCGCGCAGGCGCACGGCTTCACCGCGGTCAAGCACCAGCGCGAGGTCGGCACCGGCTACTTCGACCTGGTCTCCACCGCCGTCAACCCCGCCTCCTCCACCACGGCCCTGACCGGCTCCACGGAGGAGGAGCAGTTCCACTAGGTCGCCCCGTCCGGGCGTCAGTCCGGTCCGTCCCCGACTGAGCGGGGGTCGTACGACCGTCCCCGTCCGACCCCCGCTCCACTCCCTCCCGCAGGAGAACCCGATGACCACCAGCGCCCTCACCCACCGCGTCCGCGTCCTGGCCGCCCCGGGCGACCGTCACGACGAGATCCTCACGCCCGCCGCCCTGGGCTTCCTCGGGCACCTGGCCGCCGCCTTCGGCGAGCGCCGGCGGGACCTGCTGAAGGAACGCCGCCGGCAGGCCCTGCGTCTGGCCAGCGGCTCCCCGCTCGACTTCCCGCTGGTCACCGCCGCCGTGCGCGCCGACCCGTCGTGGCGTGTCGCCGCGCCGGCTCCGGGCCTGACCGACCGCCGCGTCGAGATCACCGGCCCACCGGACCGGCGTATGACGGTCAACGCGCTCAACTCCGGGGCCCGGGTGTGGATGGCCGACTTCGAGGACGCCACCGCCCCCACCTGGGACAACGTCATCGGCGGCCAGCTGAACCTGCGCGACGCCATCGACCGGCGCATCGACTTCACCAGTGACGACGGCAAGGAGTACCGGCTCGCCGACCGCGGCCGGCTCGCCACCATCGTCGTCCGGCCGCGCGGCTGGCACCTCGACGAGGGGCACCTGGAGTTCGCCGGCGGACCGGTGCCCGCCGCGCTCGTCGACTTCGGCCTGTACTTCTTCCACTGCGCGCAGCGCCAGATCGACACCGGGCACGGCCCGTACTTCTACCTGCCGAAGCTGGAGAACCGCTACGAGGCCCGGCTGTGGAACGACGTGTTCGTCCTCGCCCAGGAGCTGCTCGGCATACCCCGCGGCACGATCCGCGCCACCGTGCTCATCGAGACGATCACCGCCGCCTTCGAGATGGAAGAGATCCTCTACGAGCTGCGCGAGCACAGCTCCGGCCTCAACGCCGGCCGCTGGGACTACCTCTTCAGCCTGATCAAGACCTTGGGACACCGCACCGGCTTCCTACTGCCGGACCGGGCGAAGGTGACCATGACCGCCCCCTTCATGCGGGCGTACACCGAACTGCTGGTGCGCACCTGTCACCGGCGGGGCGCCCACGCGATCGGAGGCATGGCCGCGCAGGTGCCGAGCAAGGATCCGGCCGCCAACGAGGCGGCGCTGGCCAAGGTCCGGCTGGACAAGGAGCGCGAGGCCGAGGACGGCTTCGACGGCTCCTGGGTGGCCCATCCCGGCCTCGTGCCACTGTGCCGCGAGGTGTTCGACGGCGTGCTCGGCGACCGGCCGCAGCAGATCGACCGTTCCCGCGACGATGTGGCGGTGAGCGCCGCGGACCTGCTCTCGGTGCGCCGGATCAGCGGTCCGCCCACGGCGGAGGGGGTGCGAGCCAACGTCGCGGTGGCTCTGCGCTACTTCGCCGCCTGGCTGCGCGGCCAGGGGGCGGTCGCCCTGTACGGCCTGATGGAGGACGCCGCCACCGCCGAGATCGCCCGTGTGCAGATCTGGCAGTGGCTGCGCCACCGGGTCGTGGACCGGGAGACGGTCCGGCGGCTGCTCGACGAGGAGCTCGCCGCGCTCGGTGCCGAGTACCCGTGGGCGCCTCTCGAAGAGGTGCGCGCGCTCTTCGAACGGAACGCACTGGCCCGGGAGTTGCCGGGCTTCTTCACCCCGGACGCCTACGCCCGCCACCTCGTACGGAACGCGGAGCCGCGGTCATGAGCGCGGGCATCCAGCGCGTCGGGGTGGTCGGCGGCGGTCAGATGGGCGCGGGCATCGCCGAGGTGTGCGCACGGGCCGGTCTCGACACCGTGGTCTGCGAGGCCGACGCCACGGCCGCCCGCGCCGCGCGGGAGCGGGTGGCCGCCTCGCTGGACCGCGCCGTGCGGCGGGGGAAGCTGGAGCCGGCCGCGGCGCGGCAGGCCCTCGCCCGCCTGCTCTTCACCGGCAGCCTGGAGGACCTGGCGGACCGGCAGCTCGTCATCGAGGCCGTCGTCGAGAACGCCGACGCCAAGACGGAGGTGTTCGCCGCGCTCGACAAGATCGTCGAGGACCCAGGGGCGGTGCTGGCCACCAACACCTCCTCCCTCCCCGTCATGCGCCTGGGCATGGCCACCGGCCGCGCCGACCGGGTCGTGGGGCTGCACTTCTTCAACCCGGTCCCGGTGCTGCCGCTGGTGGAGATCGTGACGTCCCTGCACACGGCTCCCGAAACGGTCGCCGTCGTGGCGGACTTCGCCACCGGCACCCTGGGCAAGACGGTCGTCCGCTCCCAGGACCGGGCCGGCTTCGTCGTCAACGCGCTGCTCGTGCCATACCTGCTCGCGGCGATCCGCATGGCGGAGTCGGGCTTCGCCACGGCCGCGGACATCGACACCGGCATGGAGCTGGGCTGCGCCCACCCCATGGGGCCGCTCAGACTGGCGGACCTGATCGGGCTGGACACCGTCTCCTCGATCGCCGAATCGCTCTACGACGAGTTCAAGGAACCGCTCTACGCCCCTCCCCCGCTGCTCCAGCGGATGGTCGAGGCAGGGCTGTTGGGCCGCAAGGCCGGCCGGGGGTTCCACCAGTACGACCAGAACTGAGGGGTCTGGTCCGGTCGGGCTGAGGGGCCCGGCCGCACCGCCGGCCGAGGGATCCGGCGGCTGCTCACAGGGGAGGGCGGGAGACGCATGTGCGGCGTTTCCCGCCCTCGTCGCGCTTCACACCTGTCGCCCGCGTGGCTCACCTCACCTTCCGAATGGTGGACCTGGACGTACCGCATCGCTCGACGGCCCTTAGGCTGACCTGTGCAGCTGGTTCGCCCCGTCCGCCAGGCGGGATGCGTCGCAAGAGGGAACCCGGTGGGAATCCGGGACTGCCCCGCAGCGGTGAGCGGGAACGACCGCCGTCATACGCACTGGGTCCGATGAGAGGGCCTGGGAAGCGACGGCCATTAGGTGTCCTCCCCCGTGAGGACGTGCTCGCGAGTCCGAAGACCTGCCATCTGCCCGGGTGCGGACGACTCGCACCCGGATATCCCGGTGACCTCGAGGGCGGGTCGGCGTACATACCAGGCGGATGACCGCGCCATGCCGCGCGAGGTCGTATCGCACGGTTCGCTGCCCCTTCGCGTCCTCGTCCCGTCGCCGGGATCTCAGGGATTCATCTCGCGAAGGAGATCTCCGTGAACACCAAGTCCGCAGCCGCGGCAGCACGGGCCACCGTGTACGGCTACCCCCGCCAGGGCCCGGACCGGGAACTGAAGAAGTCGATCGAGGGTTACTGGAAGGGCCGCGTCACCGCCGACGCCCTCCGCGCCACCGCCGCCGAACTGCGCCGCTCCGCCTGGCAGCAGTTGGCCGGGGCGGGCCTCGACGAGGTCCCGACCGGCGACTTCTCGTACTACGACCACGTCCTGGACACCACCGTCATGGTCGGGGCGATCCCCTACCGCCACCGGGACGCCGTCGCGGCCGATCCGCTCGACGGTTACTTCGCCATGGCGCGTGGCACGCAGGATGTCGCACCACTGGAGATGACCAAGTGGTTCGACACCAACTACCACTATCTGGTGCCCGAGTTGGGCCCCGACACGGTGTTCACCGCCGACTCCGCCAAGCAGGTCGCCGAGCTGAAGGAGGCCCTGGCACTGGGGTTGACGGCCCGGCCGGTGCTGGTCGGTCCCGTCACCTATCTGCTGCTGGCCAAGCCCGCGCCCGGCGTGGCCGCCGACTTCGACCCGCTGACCCTCCTGGACCGCCTGCTGCCCGTGTACGCCGAGGTCCTCGCCGACCTGCGCGCGGCCGGCGCCGAGTGGGCGCAGTTGGACGAACCCGCCCTCGTCCAGGACCGCACACCGGCCGAGCTCGACACCGCTGCCCGCGCCTACCGCGAACTCGGCGCCCTCACCGACCGGCCCAAGCTGCTCGTCGCCTCCTACTTCGACCGCCTGGGCGACGCGTTGCCCGTCCTGGCCAAGGCTCCGGTCGAGGGGCTCGCGCTGGACTTCACCGAGTCCGCCGCCGCCAACCTGGAGGCCCTGGCGGCCGTCGGCGGACTACAGGGCAAGCGACTGGTCGCCGGCGTCGTCAACGGCCGCAACATCTGGGCCAACGACCTGGAGAAGTCCCTCGCCACGCTCGGCACCCTCCTCGGTCTGGCCGACCGGGTCGATGTGTCGGCCTCCTGCTCCCTGCTGCACGTCCCGCTGGACGCGGCGGCCGAGCGGGACATCGCACCGCAGGTCCTGCGCTGGCTGGCCTTCGCCCGGCAGAAGACGGCCGAGATCGTCACCCTCGCCAAGGGCCTGTCCCACGGCACCGGCGCCATCACCGCCCAACTGGCCGCGACCCGGGCCGCCCTGGCCTCCCGGGCCAACTCACCCATCACCCACAACCCGGACGTCCGCGCCCGTACCGGCGCGATCGGCGAGAGCGACGCCCGCCGCTCCCAGCCCTACGCCGAACGGACCTCGGCCCAGCGCGCCCACCTCCGCCTGCCGCTGCTGCCGACCACGACCATCGGCTCCTTCCCGCAGACCGGCGAACTGCGCACCGCGCGGGCCGACCTGCGCGCGGGCCGGATCGACACGGCCGGGTACGAGGAGCGGATCAAGGCCGAGATCCAGGAGGTGCTCGCCTTCCAGGAGAAGGCCGGTCTGGACGTCCTCGTCCACGGCGAGGCCGAACGCAACGACATGGTCCAGTACTTCGCCGAGCAGCTCACCGGCTACCTCGCCACGCAGCACGGCTGGGTCCAGTCGTACGGCACCCGCTATGTCCGCCCACCGATCCTGGCCGGCGACATCTCCCGCGCCGAGCCGATGACCGTGCGCTGGACGGCCTACGCCCAGTCGCTCACCGACCGTCCGGTCAAGGGCATGCTCACCGGCCCGGTCACCATGCTCGCCTGGTCCTTCGTCCGCGACGACCAGCCCCTGGGCGACACCGCCCGCCAGGTCGCCCTCGCCCTGCGCGACGAGGTGGGCGACCTGGAAGCGGCCGGCACATCCGTCATCCAGGTGGACGAGCCGGCCCTGCGCGAGACCCTGCCGCTGCGCGGCGCCGACCGCCCCGCCTACCTGGCCTGGGCCACGGAGGCGTTCCGGATCACCACCAGCGGCGTCCGCCCAGACACCCAGATCCACACCCACATGTGCTATGCCGAGTTCGGCGACATCGTCCAGGCCATCGACGACCTCGACGCGGACGTCATCAGTCTGGAGGCCGCCCGCTCCCATATGCAGGTCGCCCGCGAACTGGCCGCCCACGGCTATCCGCGCGAGGCCGGGCCCGGCGTGTACGACATCCACTCGCCGCGCGTGCCGAGCCCGGAGGAGGCCGCCGAACTGCTGCGCACCGGCCTGAAGGCGATCCCCGCCGAGCGCCTGTGGGTGAACCCGGACTGCGGTCTGAAGACCCGGGGCTGGCCCGAGACCCGGGCGTCCCTGGAGAGCCTGGTGGCCGCGGCCCGCACCGTCCGCGGTGAGCTGTCCGCATCCTGACCTGACGGCTCCCTAGGGGCCGGGGCCATGAGTGCCCCGGCCCCTGGGCCCCCAATCACCGTTATTTCATCGGCATTTCAGCGCTCCCCACGACAGTGGGCGCACAACGTGTCGAACGACCGGTCGCGCGGCTACGCCGTACGCGCACCGAGCAAGTGAACGGGGACCCTGTGGATGATCTCTTGCACAAGCTGGTTTCTGCCGCCCTCACGGGAGGTCTGATCGCCCTGGTGGGCTTTCTGAGCATGGCCGCCCGCAGGCGCAGGGCCGCCAGGGAGGAAGCCCGCCGCACCGGCTCCGACTGAGGATCGCACGCAAGCCTGACGGCGGCCGACCGGCCTGGAGTTGGCCGGTCGACCGCCCGTCTGCGCGGTTGACGCGGTTGTTGTCGCTATACCGTCACCCCGTCACAGCGCCAACCAGACCGCCTCGTCCGTCCCCAGGTGGCCGTCCTCGATGTGTCCGCTTGCCAGGACCACCGTGTCGTGTTCCGGGAGGGGGTACGGGTCGGCGGAGAGGTTGACGACGCAGGCGAAGCCCGGTTCGCGGGCGAAGGCGAGTACTCCGGGTGGCGTGTCCAGCCAGGTCAGGGCGGAGTCGCCGAGGGCGGCGTGGTCCCGGCGCAGGTGGAGGGCGCGGCGGTAGAGCTCCAGCATGGACGCCTCGTCGCCGGTCTGCGCCTCGACGCTGAGGGCGTGCCAGTCCGCTGGCTGGGGCAGCCAGGGCGCGCCGGAGGCGTCGTCGGGGCTGAAGCCGAACGGTGCCTCCTGCCCGGACCACGGGATCGGCACCCGGCAGCCGTCACGGCCGGGGTCGGTGTTTCCGGAGCGCTCCCAGATGGGGTCCTGGAGGACGTCCTCGGGCAGGTTCTCGACCTCCGGCAGGCCCAGTTCCTCGCCCTGGTAGACGTATGCGCCGCCGGGCAGGGCGAGCATCAGCAGGGCGGCGGCGCGGGCGCGCCGGATGCCGAGTGGGAGGTCGAGGGGGCCTTCGGGCCGGTAGGGCACATTGGCGGTCCACTTCCTGACCACCTCGCGTCCGTAGCGGCTGGGGTGGCGTACGACGTCGTGGTTGGAGAGCACCCAGGTGGCGGGGGCGCCGACGGCGCCGAGGCTGGCGAGCGAGCTGTCGATGACCTCGCGCAGCGCCTTGGGGTCCCAACTGGTCATCAGGAAGTCGAAGTTGAAGGCGGTGTGCAGACCGTCCCGGCGTACGTAGCGGGCGAGCCGCTCGGGGCTGGGCGCCCATGCCTCGGCGACGAACTTGCGGTCGCCGGGGAACTCGTCGGCCACCCGGCGCCACGATCGGTAGATCTCATGCACCTCGTCGCGGTCCCAGTGCGGGTGGTCGACCGGGGCCTGGGCTTGTGGGGAGTCCGGGTCCGGGAGGACCGGCAGGTCGGGGAGTTCGGGGTGCTTGATCAAGCCGTGCGCCACGTCGATGCGGAAGCCGTCGACGCCCCGGGTGAACCAGAACCGCAGGATGTCCTCGAACTCGGCACGTACTTCCGGGTTCTTCCAGTTGAGGTCCGGCTGCTCGGGGGCGAACAGGTGCAGGTACCACTGTCCGTCGGGCAGCCGCCTCCAGGCCGGGCCGCCGAAGCAGGACTTCCAGTCGTTGGGCGGTTCGGCGCCGTCGGGGCCGCGTCCGTCCCGGAAGACATAGCGCTCGCGCTCCGGGCTTCCGGGCCCGGCGGCCAGCGCGGCCTGGAACCACGCGTGCTGGTCGGAGGTGTGGTTGGGCACGATGTCGGGGATGACGCGGATGCCGTGCCGATGCGCCTCCTCGATGAGCGCCTCGGCCTCCGCGACGCTGCCGAACAGCGGGTCGATCTCCCGGAAGTCCGCCACGTCGTATCCGTGGTCGGCCATCGGCGACTTGTACCACGGGTTGATCCAAATGGCGTCGATGCCAAGGGACTTGAGGTAGGGAAGGCGTGAGCGGATGCCTGCGATGTCACCGATCCCGTCGCCGTTCCCGTCGGCGAAGCTGCGGATGTAGACCTGGTAGATGACGGCGCTGCGCCACCAGGGTGCGGTGCTGGGCATGGTCGGGCGTACTCCTTGCGGAAGAGTGTGCGGTAAGCGGTACGGAGGGCGGGCTACTTCGCCGCGCCGGCGGTGAGGCCGGCGACGATCCGGCGCTGGAAGATCAGCACCATGATCACGAGCGGGATGGTGACGAGGACCCCGGCCGCCATCTGGCTGCCGAACGGCGTCTCGAACTGGGTGGCCCCGGAGAACTTGGAGATCGCCACGGGTGCGGTCTGCATCTCCGCCTTGTTCGTCATCGACAGGGCGATCAGGAACTCGTTCCAGGACGCGATGAAGGTGATGATCGCGGTGGTGAAGATGCCGGGTGCGGCGAGCGGGATGATGACCTTGCGGAAGGCCTGGCCGCGGGTGCAGCCGTCGACCATGGCCGCATGCTCCAGCTCGTCGGGCATCTGCCGGAAGAAGGCGGTGAGGTTCCACACCGCGAGCGGCAGGGTGAAGGACATGCTGGGCACGATCATCGCCTGGTAGCTGTTGATCCAGCCGAAGTCGACGAACATCTTCAGCAGCGGGACCACGATCGACACCACCGGGAACATCGAGGTGGCGATGATCAGGGTGAGCACCAGCCGCTTGAGCCGGAACTCCAGCCTCGCCATCGCATAGGCGGTGAAGGTGGCGAGGATCAGTGCCAGGACGGTGCTGATGCCGGCCACGACGATGCTGTTGAGCAGGGCGCGGGTGAAGGACTGGGAGGGGTCGAGGACCGCGAGGTAGTTCTCGAACGAGAACCGGGTGGGGATCAGCGAGTTGTCGAAGATGTCCGACGTACGCCGGAGGCTGGAGACCAGCATCCAGTAGAACGGTGCGAGGCAGTAGGCCACGACCAGGGTGACTCCCGCGTAGAGCAGCCACTTGCGCCAGTTCAGCGAGTGCGTCATGCCGCCACCTCCGTACGCCGGCGCAGCAGCCGACGCCCGCGCTTGGGAGCCGCGTCGTCGTCCCCGACGACATTGGCGCCGAGCAGCCGGACGAAGGCCAGCGCGATCAGGAAGACATAGACGAAGAGGATCACCGCATAGGCCGCGGCGGGTCCGAACCGTACGTTCGCCGCCTGGTCCTGGGCGAGCATCGACAGCGTCTCCACGGAGGTCTTCTGCGCGCCGATGAGGATGTACGGCAGGTCGAACATGCGCAGCGCGTCCAGCGTCCGGAAGAGCACGGCGACCAGCAGGGCGGGCTTCACCAGGGGCAGGGTGATGTGCCAGAACTGGCGGAGCGCACTCGCCCCGTCGAGCTTGGCCGCCTCGTAGACCGCCTTGTCGATCACCTGGAGGCCGGCCAGTACAAGCAGCCCGATGAACGGCGCGGTCTTCCACACGTCGGCGATGATGACCGCGACCTTGGCGTGGAAGCCCTCGGTCGTCCACAGCACATGCTGGCCGGTGACGGCGTTGGCGATGCCGTCGCTGTTGAAGATCCACCGCCACAGCAGACCGCTGACGGCGGTGGGTACCGCCCACGGCACCAGGATGCTGGCCCGGACCAGGGCCCGTCCCTGGAACGCGCGGTGCATGACCAGCGCCATCGCCACTCCGATGACGGCTTCCAGTGCGACGGTGGTGACGGTGAGGAAGGTGGTGTTCCAGAACGCGTTCCAGAACCGGGCGCCCGCCTCCCCGAAGATCGCGGTGTAGTTCTCGACTCCCACGAACGGATCGGTGTCCCGGACGAATCCGGTCTTCGGGTCGAGTCCGGGGGTGCCGAACAGCGAGTCCTTGAGGGCCACGATCGTCGGGTAGAGGACCACGATCGTCAGCACCAGCAGGGTCGGGGAGATCAGCAGGGCCGCGAGCCGTCCGGACCCGGCGGTCGCCTTGCGCCGTCGTCCCGGGGGTCTGGCCGGTACGGACAGCGGAGCCCGGGGCGCTGCCGTGGTGTGTGTGGTCGCCATGGCGTACTCCTCGTTTCCTCAGTCCGTCGCGGGCTGCTGTCGCAGGGTCTTCTGGAGGTCCTTCAGCGCCTGTGCGCTGCTCTTGGCGCCGGTCAGGGCGGCATAGCCCTCCTGCTGGACGGCCGCGGTGACATCGCCGTACTGGAACACCCGGGGCCGCGGCACGGCACGCAGGACCGACTTCTTGAGGGTGGGGAGGTAGGGGTACTGCTTGATCAGCTTCGGATCGTCGTAGAGCGCGTGGTAGGTCGGTGCTCCCGGTGCGCGGGACAGCGTGAACCGCTGGATCTCCTGGCCGGCGAAGAACTTCATGAAGTCGATCGCGGTGGCCTTGTTCTCCGCCGAGGCCGACAGGGCCAGGTTGTGGCCGCCGAGGCTGGACGTGCCTGGGCCGTCGAGGCCGGGCAGCGGCGCGGCGGCGAACCTGCCGGCGACCTTGCTGGAGCCGTCCTTCTTGGACGTCAGGGAGTACATGTACGGCCAGTTCCTCAGGAAGACGAGCTTCCCGGCCTGGAAGGCGCGGCGGCCGTCCTCCTCCTGGTAGGTGAGGGCGTCCTTGGGGATCGTGCCGTCCCGGAAGGAGTCGACCAGGAAGTCCAGGCCCTTCTTCGCCTGCGGGCTGTCGACGCCCGGTCGGCCCTTGGGGTCGGTGACGATGCCGCCGGCGGAGTTCACCGCCTCGGCGAAGTTGACCGTCAGGCCCTCGTACTTCTGGAACTGCCCGGCGTAACACGACATGCCCTTCGCCTCGGGCAGCTTCCTCACCTTGGCGCAGTCCGCCTTCATCTGCGACCAGGTGACCGGCGGCTTGGCGATACCGGCCTTCTCGAGCAGATCGGTGCGGTAGTAGAGCATCCCGCCGTCCGAACTCATCGGGACGGCGTACAGGCCACCGCGGTACTCGCCGGTCTCCACGATCGGCTTCAGCATCTGCCGCAGTGGGAAACGGTCCTCCGGCAGCCGGTCGACCCAGCGGTGCGCGGCGAACTCCGAGGTCCACACGGCGTCGAGGGACAGCACCGTGTAGGCATCGGACTTCGTCTGCGCGTTCTGGATCATCTGCTGGCGCTGGGCGTCGGGGTCCGTCGGCAGCTGGATGAAGGTGACCTTCTCCTTCGGGTGCAGCTTGTTCCAGCGGTCGAGCACGGACTGGATGACGCCACTGGCGTCCTTGCCGGCGACGTAGGTGATGGGGCCGCGCCCTTCGAAGGAGGGCCTGCCGCCCGCCGCGGTGACGGCACCGCTGCCGCCGCACGCCGCGACGGACGCCAGCCCGGCGAGAGCCGCACCCGCGCTCAGCGCTCTGGTGGTCCTGGTCTTCACTCTGTCTCTCCTGGTCGAGCGGTACGGCACGTCTCTCCGGGTCGAGCGGTACGAAGCGACGAGCCGGTCACCACGGCAGCGGAACACCGGCCGGGCGACATCGAGGGAAATGTGACGGGAAGGCGAGAGAGGGACATGAAAGCACGGCAGATGCGCCGTGACTGCGCTGCCTCCCTCATCCAGCATGATGAAATCGCAGGTCAAAGCATCAGAGGTTCGCTCCGAACGAGTTGCTTCGACTCTGCTGTGACAGCGCTTTCAAGCTAGGAGTCCACCCAGGGGAAGTCAATGCGTTACGTCGCGGTAATCCGCAGGCCATTCGCATGCACTCTGCAGCTTTCACTAGGCACGACACCCCTGAACACCGCCGTGCACCGCAATGACAGCGCTGTCATGCATCGCCGTACACATGTGCACGCTGTGCTACCGTCCGCTCATGCCTCCAGCTCAACGGCACCCCACGATGGCCGACGTCGCCGAGCGGGCCGGGGTCTCCGCTTCCACCGTCTCGCGCACGCTGCGCGGTCTGTCGACGGTCTCGCCCGAAGTCCGCGCGCGCGTCGAGCGGGCCGCCCGCGAGCTGAACTTCGCGGTCTCCCGGCAGGCCGCCAGCCTCGTCACCGGCAAGACCGGGGTGGTCGCGGTACTCACGCCGACACTCAATTCCTGGTTCATCGGCTCGGCGGTCTCCACCCTCGGGCCGCAGCTGCGAGCGGCCGGCATGGACCTGCTCGTCTACGTCACCCCGGACATGACCGAGCGCGCCGACTTCTTCGAGCGGCTGCCGGCCCGCCGGAACGCCGACGCGCTGTTGGTCTTCTCCTTCGACCTCACCGAGGAGGAGACCGCCCGGCTGGACGACCTCCAGATGCCGGTGATCTACGTCAGCCAGCACGCCGAGGGCTGCCCGAGCGTCTATGTCGACGATGTGGAGGGCGCCCGCCGCGGCACCCAGCATCTGCTCAATCTCGGGCACCGCCGTATCGCCTTCTTCCAGACGATCGGCGCCAGCGGCTTCGCCTTCAGCTCCAACGAACGTCTCGTCGGCTACCAGCAGGCGCTCACCGAGGCCGGCGTCCCCCTGGACGACGATCTCGTGGTCGCCGCCCCCGTCGCCGACAAGCGCAGCATCGCGGAAGCCGTCGGCGAGCTGCTCAGCCTGCGGGACGCGCCCACGGCGCTCTTCGCCGAGCAGGACGAGCTCGCGGCCTCCGTCATCTGGACGCTGCGCAAGTCACGTATCGACGTACCGGAACGCCTCTCCGTCCTCGGCTTCGACGACCACCCGATCGCCGAATGGTCCGACCTCACCACGATCGCCCAGTCCCCCGAGGACATCGGCCGCGCCGCCGGCGAACTGGCCTGCTCCCTCGTCAACGACCCCGACGCCGACCCGGCGCAGCACGTCATCCTGCCGACCCGGCTGATCCCCCGGGGCAGCACGGTCCCACTGCCGGATGGCGGCGGGGAGATGGGCGGCGGCGCGGCAGAGTCCGGGGCTTGACGCTGGGACTTAGGGCGTGTCTCTTCGATCTCCGTGGGCCTGCGGCGTCTGGGACAGGCCGACGCCGCCGGCCTCCCGCCGCCGTCTGAATTTGCGCCGGCGTTCCTCCATCTCCCCGTGGCCGGACGTCAGCTTCGCTGGATACCAGTGAGCAAGATGTCCGCGAGTTTGTCGGCGTAGTCCTCGGGATCGATGCCGGGATTGCTTCCGAGATATCCGAGCATCATGTCGATCGCGCCCTGGTAGGTGATGGCCATCACGCGGGTATCGAAGTCCCGGAGACTTCCCTCGGCTTGGCCGCGCCGGAACAGCGACTCCTGGGCCTGGTAGATCTCTTCATAGGCATCAAGGGTCAGGTGCGGCGTGCCATCGGGCTGACGCAGATTGTGCACGATGCGGTTGAGTGCGGTCAGTTCCACCCGGTGGGTGAGGTTCAAGGCCGCAGCCCTGCGCAAGGCCGCACGAATGATGTCCGGGACGGGCTCGGTCAGGTCGAGCGAGTTCGCGATGCGGTCCCTGATGGTCGTCATCGTCGCTTTGGCGGTGGACTCCATCAGGTCGTCCTTGCCGGCGAAGTAGTGCCAGATCAGCCCCTTGGAAACGCCGGCCCGCTTGGCGACACGGGTCAACGACAGGCCGTCGTACCCCTGCTCGGCGAGCTCCTCCACGGCCGCGGTGATGATCTGCGCCCGCCGCTGGTCCTCGTCGAGCCGCTGCCGACGCGCACCCGAGGCCGACGTGGGTGAGGACAAGCTGTTCACGCCGTCACCGTCGATCGCCGGCCCGGTCATGGACGACCGCCCGGATTCCGGCGAGCCGCCTGCACCGACAGGACCGCAAGGGTCAGCGTCATCGCGGCGATGACCACCATCTCCACGCGCATCCACGGAGGGAAGACACCGGGGAGTGCCGCCTCGACGAGATTCACCACCGTCAGCACGCACCCGATGACCGTGACCGCGCGAAGACCGGCACGACTGCCCTTGAACGCCGCGCGCGTCCGCAGCGGCAGCACGATCGCGAACACGGCGACGACCACGGCGTGCCCCCATGCCTCCGAGGTGGCCAGAGACGGCGCCACCACCGCCATGACGCCCAGCGCCACCAACGTGCCGAGGGCAACCGCCACATAGGCGCCCACCAGTCGCTTCACCCTCGTGGGCGGCGTTAACTCGCCTGCTGGCGACTCAAGTTCCTTCACTTCCACTCTATTGACCATGCGGTCAAAGCTAGTTGCGGTTGACTGCATGGTCAATAGAGTGGAGAGGGGTCACGACGAGGAGACCCTCGTCCACGCCCAACGTCACCTGATGGACGTGCTGGGGCTGCCGGACCGACCCGCAACGAAGGAGGAGTGGCCGCTGACGACCGAAGGAAACGGGGCGCTTTGCCGCGGCTGGTGAGGCACTGATCTGGGACCGTAGTGGCATGAATGATCAGCGGTGCGACGTGTGGGCGGCCGGTGACGCCTACGAGCAGTACATGGGTCGGTGGAGTCGTCTCGCGGCGGAGAAGTTCGCGACGTGGCTCAAGTGTGCCGACGATCTGCGGTGGCTGGACGTGGGATGTGGTACTGGTGCGCTGTCGACGGTGGTGAGCACCCAGTGCCGGGCTCGAACGGTGCTGGGAATCGACCGGTCTGAGGGGTTCGTAGGCTCAGCCCGGGTCGCAGCTCCGGTCTCGACGCACTTCATCGTGGCGGACGCGAGGGCGCTTCCAGTGCGCGATGGCATGTGGGACGTCGCCGTCAGCGGGCTGACACTGAACTTCCTTCCCGAGCCCACCGTGGCAGTGGCGGAGATGGCCCGGGCGGTCCGGCCCGGCGGCCTGGTTGCCGCGTATGTGTGGGACTACGCCGAAGGTATGAGCTTCCTGCGCCGGTTCTGGGACGCTGTCGTTGAGGTGCACCCGTCCGCAGGTGCGCTGGACGAGGGCCGCCGGTTCCCCGTATGCCGTCCGGAACGGTTGCAGAAGGTGTGGGCGGACGCGGGACTCGTCGACGTGGCCACCGCCCCGATCGAGGTGCCCACCGTCTTCGCCGACTTCGCCGACCTGTGGGAGCCCTTCCTCACGGGGCAGGGCCCCGCACCCGGCTATGTGGCCTCCCTTGCCCCGGCCGACCGGGACCACGTACGTGACGTGCTCGAGGCGGCTGTCCCCAGGAGGCCGGACGGTTCCATCGCGCTCACCGCCCGGGCCTGGGCTGTGCGCGGTCGAAACCAGTCCGCGTAGCGGCGAGCTCAGGGTCTTGCCGGAGATGCTGACGGCACGGACCTCATGGAGCACGACCAATTGCCCTCTCAGCCATCGAGGAGGGAAGCCAGCGTCTTCTGGAGGTCGGCAGGCTCGCGGTAGTGGACACCCGTCATTCCGAGCGTGATGGCGGCTTCGACGTTCTCCAGTCGGTCGTCCACGAACAGGCACCGGTTGGCGGCACTCCTGCCCGGCCACAGCCGCCGATGGCCGCTCGCCACCGGAACGGCCCGGCACGAATCGCGGTGAAGCCGCTACCAGTAATGTCGGCGGCCGCCGACCGCGTGGCCTATCGCGCCGAGGATCCACAGCGCCGCGCCGATGACGAGCAGGACGATTCCGATCGTCCACAGGATGGCGAGGCCGGTCAGGAAGCCGACGATCAACAAAATGACTCCGAGAACGATCACAGTCCGCTCCGATCTCGTATACGTCTTCTTTCAGGTTGGTCCCGGCCTTTGATAAGGGCAACTGCTGGCGGATCGACGCCGGCCGGGTTTCCGGGCGGCCGCGGGGCCGCGTGCGTAGCAGGAGACGAGTCGGGCCGGGCGGGAACTACTCGACCGGCTCAGCAGACTCCTAGGGAGCCAGCGTAACCTCGTACGGGCACAGCAGGCCGGAGTCACCGTCGCCGGCATCTGCACAGGAGTCATGGTGCTGTCCGCGGCAGGCTTGACCCAAGGCCGTCCGTGCACGACACACCACCTCGCCAAGGCCGAGCTGGCCGCCCAGGGAGGCAAGGTGATCGACGCACGAGTCGTCGACGACGGGAACCTGGTGACCGCGGGCGGTGTCACCAGCGGAATCGATCTCGCGCTCTGGATGATCACCCGCGAGTGCGGAGCATCCATCGCCGCCGGCGTCGAGTCCGTCATGGAGTACGAGCAGCGCGGTGTCGTCTGGCGAAGCTCCTGATCGCCATCGCATGCGCGGTTTGCCGTCGACCTCACTCCGTAGGTGTCGGCACGGCGCAGGCATCGGCGATGGCCCGCGTGTCCCAGTAGAACGGACGAACCTCGGTGATCCGCCCGTCCTTGACCGTGATCGCTTGCAGAATCGGGAAGTTGAGTTCACGGCCGGTCGCACGAGCGCGAGCACGGACCTGTGTGAGCACGACGGCAGTCTCACCGGTGGCAAGAAACTCCTGCTCCACCATGTCGAACGACTCCCACACCTCTCCCATCATGAGGAAGAACCGCGTCATGCCGTTGTACCCACGCCAAGTACCTCCATAGGGCAGAGCCTCTGCTTGATGCAGCTCGACATCCGGCGCGAAGAAGGGGGCGAGCAGGTCGAAGGAAGCCTCGCCGGGGCCTCCTGCCGCCAAGTACTCCGCCTCAGCCGCATACATGCCGGTGAGGACCGTCACTGAGTCCGTAGTGGATGACATCGTCATGCCGCCAGCATGATCACCACAGGAGTATCCTGCTGGCGGCAATCAGACATCGTTGTGCGGCGCGGTCGGCTTCCGCAACACGCTTCAGTCGTCCTGTGCCCGCGTCGGCTCCTGCTGTTCCTGCTGGGAGGTCACGGTCTCATCGAGCTTTCGGCGCTCGTGGCGGGCTCGTTCCCGGTCTTCTGCGGAGGCCTCGGTGACGTCGAGGAAGATCTGGTGGGCCGTCGGCCACTTCGCCCGCATTTCCCGCTTCACCCCCACCAGCACCTCCTCGACCTCTTCGCTGTCCAGTCCGCCGACCAGATCGATCCGGGCCGCGACCAGCGTCGAGCGGGGGCCCAGCCGCATGGTCTGCAGTCCGGTGACGGTGTCGATCTCCGGCTGCCGGTCGAGGAACTCCCGCATCGCCTGGCGCAGGGCCGGGTCGGCGGCCTCGCCGATGATCGCTCCGCGCGACTCTTCGGCGAGTCGGTAGGCGACGAACATCAGCAGCACCCCGATGATCATCGATGCGCCGGCCTCCCAGGCCACGTCCCCGGTGAGCATGTGCAGCCCCATGCCGGCCATGGCCACCAGCACACCGATGCAGGCGGTGGAGTCCTCGGCCAGCACCGTGCGCAGTGCGGGATCGTCGCCCGCTCGGAGCATGCCCCGCATGCTGCGGTCGGCCGCCCGAGCCTGGCCGTGCACCTGGACCAGGGCGCGGACGAGGGAGGCCCCTTCGGCGATCAGAGCGACGGCGAGCACGATGAGCCCGGCCACATAGCCCGCATGGCTCTCCGTGCGGTCCGAGCGCAGCGCCTCGATGCCTTGGAAGAAGGAGAAGCAGCCGCCCATGACGAAGATGCCGACGGCGGCGAGCAGCGACCAGAAGTAGCGTTCTTTCCCGTAGCCGAAAGGGTGCCGACTGTCCGGAGCCCGCGTGCTGCGCTTGAGCGAGGCGAGCAGAAACAATTCGTTGAGGCTGTCGGCGAGAGAATGCGCCGCCTCGGAGAGCAGTGCGGGGGAAGCCGCGAAGAGCCCACCGATCAGCTTGGCCAGGGAAATGACCAGGTTGGCGCCGAGGGCCACAAAGACCGTGACCGCGGTCTTGGCGTCCGTATCGCCCTTGTGGAGTTTCTGTCGCCCCCTGCGGAGCTCCTGCTCACCCTTGTGGAGTTCCTGCCCGTCGTCCGTCAAGCGTCGCCTCCCGGTGGTCGATCGGAGAGCCCACGTGAGCGTATGCACCTGCGGGCGGAGCCGCGCACAACCGGCGGTCGTGTTGCGCCTCAGAGCATGAGCGACCCCAGCAGGGTGACGCCCGCGAGGAACCAGGCCACATAGTCGCCCACATGCCCGGAGTGCAGTCGGCGCAGCGCGGTGGACCAGCGAGCCGGTTCGCCTGTCGGCCGCCGTACGGCCAGCATTGCGAGCGTCACGGCCAGGGCGGTGGCCAGTAGGTCCCACAGCACACCGGACGTCGTCCAGTGCGGCGCGGGAGTGGGTGCGGGCTCCTCGGGCCGGTCGTAGAGCACGGCTGCGAGGTAGCCGCCGTGGTGGGTGAAGGCGTCGGCGGCCCGGCCCGCGCCGGTCCACAGGCCGGGGACCAGGCCGACCGCGAGCGCGCCGGCGAGCAGCAATGTGGGTACCACGAGCATGCTGTCCGGGATCCGTGCCAGCCGTCCGCCCCGGGTCTCCGGTTCCTCCGCCTCCCCGGTCGTCTCCTCCGGCGCGTCGGGCGGGCGGGTGCCCAGGCCGAGGAACACCCGGGCTCCGGCACGTAGCACAGCGCCGGCGGTCACCGCGGATACGAGGACGAACAGCGCGGTCGCCCAGTCGCCTGCCGCCTTCTCCACGACCGCCTTGCCGAGACCGGTGCCGAAGGGCGGCAGCCCGGCCAGCGCCAGGCCGCCCGCGCCGAACATCACCGCCACCCAGGGGAGTTCGCGGCCCGCGCCGTGCAGCTGTTGTTCGTCGACGCTGCCGAACCGGTCCAGCAGGATCCCCACGCAGGCGAAGAGCGCGGCCTTCACGCCGGCATGGGCGAGGACGTACAGGGCGACGCCGCCGATCCCCTCCGGGGACAGCATGGCCAGGCCGATGAGGAACAGGCCCATGTGCGCCACCGTGGAGTAGGCGAGCAGGCGTTTGAGATGGCGCTGCTGCCAGCACAGCGTCGCGCCCACCGCGGCCGTCAGCACCCCGAGGGCCAACAGCGCCCGGTGCGCGTCGGGCGCCGGTAGGCCGCCGGGGCCGGCGAACACCGTCCAGTAGATCCGGGCCGTACCGTAGAGACCCAGTTCGACCATCACCCCCGACAGCAGCATGCACACCGGTGTGGGCGCGACCGCATGGGCATCGGCGAGCCAGAAATGGAACGGCACCGCGGCGGCCTTGACCAGCAGCCCGGTGACGACGAACACGAACGCGGCGGCCGTCAGCGGGTCCGGGCCGCCGCCGGGGCGGGTGTCCAGCGCGGCGCCGATCTGGGCCAGGCCGAGTTCGCCGGTGTGGGCGTAGAGCAGTCCGATGCCCAGCAGCGTGGTGTATCCGCCGAGGGAGTTGATCACGCCGAACACCAGGGCGCCCTGGACGGCGCGGGCCTCCTCGACGCGGTAACCGGTCAGCGCGTAGGCGACGACGCCCATCAGCTCGAAGAAGACGAAGGCGTTGAAGAGGTCCCCGGTGAGCGCGAAACCGCACATGCCCGCCTGGAAGAGCAGCACCAGCCCGGGGAAGGAACCGGCATGGCGGCGCGGCGGTTCGTCGAAGTACCGCCAGGCGTAGACCAGAGCGGCCAGTACCAGCAGCGAGACCAGTGTGGCGAGCCCGAGTCCGATCCGGTCGCCGACCAGCACGATGCCCACGCTCACCCCGCCGTGCGGCCGCCAGCCGCCCAGCCACTCCACGGGCCGCGCGCTGGACGAGGGGGTGGCGGCCGAGGCGTACAGGGCCAGCGCCGCGGTGCCCGCCGCGAAGAGGCACCCCAGGCTCTCGGCGAGGTACCGCGGCAGCCGCCGCCCGGCGCCGACCAGCACCGTCGCGCCGAACAGCGGGGTGGCGACGATCAGCGGCAGGAGCTGTGCGACGGTCACCCGCGCAGCTCCGAGAGCTCATCGGGGTCGACCGTACGGTGCCGTTTGGCGACCTGGATGACCAGGGCGAGCAGCAGCGCGCTGACGGTCGCCCCGATGACGATGTCGGTGAGGGTGAGGGCCTGGACGACGGGGTCGACGAGCGGGCGGGAGCCCGGGGTGAGGTCGGAGAAGACCGGGGCGGTGCCGCCGCGCCGGTAGCCGACGGCGAGCAGCAGCACATACGTCGAGGACTGGCAGACGGTGAGACAACCGACCGCGTGCAGGAGGTTGCGGCTGGTCGCCAGCCCGTAGCAGCCGATCAGGAACAGCCACCCCGCGATCAGGTACGGCAGCACACTCATGTCCCGGCCTCCGCCCGGTCGTCGCCCTGCCCGTTCTCGATCTCCACGGCCTGGTCCAGGAAGCGGGCCAGCAGCACGACGACTCCGGCCGCGACCTCCACACCGATGGCGGCGTTGAGCAGCGGGACGGTGCCCCCGGAAGCGAGCGTGTTGAACGTGCCGAGCGGAAGGAAGTTGGCGAGGAAGGACGCCCCCACCAGCAGCCCGGCGGCGCCCACGAGCACGTAGGCGGCCTCGCCCGCCACGTCCGCCACCTCGTACCGGCCCACCGGTCTGATCCGCTCCAGCGCCCGGTAGTCCACCGCGATGTAGAGCAGGTGCAGCGCGGTCGCCGCCACCACCCCGCCCTGGAAGCCGCCGCCCGGGCTGAGCTGGCCGTGCGCGATGACGTACAGGCCGATGAGGAGGGTGACGGGCAGCGCGAGCAGGGCGTAGCGGCGCACCGGTGGGGCGACCCGGGCCGGCTCGGGCGGCAGCCGGTGTTCGTCGCGGGTCTGGCGGAGCAGGACCACGGCTCCCAGGACCGCGCCGAAGAGGATGGACTCCTCGCCGAGGGTGTCGAAGGCCCGCTGGTCGAAGTTGACCGAGGAGACGGTGTTGGCGGTGTGCCGGGCGAGCGCCGCCCGTACCGCCCGGTCGCCGTACGGATGCCACCGCCCCCCGAACGGGGGCAGACCCCAGCAGGCGACGGTGAACAGCACGGCCGTGCCCAGCCCGCCGAGTGCCATGACCCACCGCCGCAACCGCATGCTCATGCCCGCTCCTCCCGCCGCTCGCTGCGCGCCCTGCGGCGTACCTTCCGTACGGTCAGCAGCACCATCAGCGGCGTCAGCACCGAGCCGACCGCCAGCTGGGAGAGCGCGACATCGGGGGCCTGCAGCAGCAGGAAGAGGGTGGCCAGTGCCAGTCCGAGCAGCGACAGCAGGAACGACTGGCGTACCGGGTCGCGGACCAGCACGGTGCCGGTCCCGGCCGCGGCCACCAGCAGCAGCCCGAGCAGTACGGGTACGTCGTCAGCCATCTGACGCCCCATCAGTGGGCGCGGGCCGCCCGTCCGCCGCGGCCACGGCGGTCAGCGCCCGACCCGCCACCCGGCTGCCCAGCACCAACAGCGCGCCGATCAGCAGCAGTTTCAGCGCTGCTCGGCCGGGGCCGGCGGCGATGCACAACGCCACCGTCACCGCCGCCACCGCGAGACAGTTCAGCCTGGTCGTCGCGCGCAGCGTGCGCGGCCGCGGCGGATCGACGGCCAACCGGTCGGCGAGCAGCCGCACATAGAGCAGGGTGCCGGCCGGCCCCAGCACACAGAGCACCAGCGCGGTATCGACATAGGCGGTGCGGCCGAAGCCCTGGGCCAGCAGCAGGAAGACCAGCGCGAGGAGCGTGGTCGCCAGGTTCTGCGCGGGCACCCGCCGCCCGACCGGCCCGGAGGCCGCACCGTACGCGGCCGGGGTGACGCCGCACAGCAGCAGCGCCGTCCCCGCGGCGGTCCAGCCGTTCACCGGCCGCCGGCCGCGCGCCGCGCCCCGCGTGCCGCACCGGCGGCGATCAGCCCGGCCGCGGCGCCCACGAGCCACTCCAGTGCGTCGACCGGGCCGATCAGCACGATCCACAGCAGCGTCAACGCCGCCCACCAGCCGATGAGTTCGGCGCACGCCGCCAGCCGCCGGGTCACCGTGTACGCACCTCCTGCCGACCGACCGGATCCCGGCCACAGGCTCACACGCGGGGCCGCGGCCGCCCGGTCACCGCGCCGCGCGTTACTCCGTCGGGGTGCGCGGGTCACGCGGCGGCACCCTGCGGAACGCCGCACGCCACAGACCCCAGCCTCCCGCCCCGGCAAGCAGCACCCACAGCTACCGGCAGTCGCCCGGCGTGACCCTGCGCAAGACGGGGAGGTAATGGTGCGATTTCACCCGATATCATCAAAGATTCAACGATGCTCTCCATTATCATGTAATGGCGTCTTTTGATCTGGCGCTGGCAGCATGTCGTCTCCGACCTCGGAGAAGGGAACATGGCCGCAGGTGAAGAGGACGAGGCGGCGCCGGGTCGTCGCCCGTCCAGCCGGAGGACCGGCGACAAGACCGCTCAGAGGACCGCCAAGAAGAGCAGCGGTACACAGAGCGGCAGCCGGACGAGCGAGGACGGAACGAAGCGCGCGGCCCGTCGCGTTTCGGCGTCGCAGGCCCTTCGGCGTGCGGCCCAGCAACTTCAGGAGCTGCTGGGCAGGGCGCCCGAGTCCGTCTCCGCGGTGAAACCGACGGAGGACGGCTGGCAGGCGGACGTCGAAGTCCTGGAACTGGAACGCGTCCCCGGGACCACCAGCGTGATGGCGAGCTACCGGGTGACGTTGGACGAGGAGGGCGAACTGATGGCGTACGAGCGCACCCGCCGCTACACCCGAGGGCAGATCGACCGCAGATGAGGTGGCTGCGGGTACCGTTCCGCCGCCCCGTTCGCCGGGCGAGGAACACGGCCGCTCCACGACCGGGGTGAGCCGGTGAAAGGAGGCACCGTGACTGTGGTGCCGCAGGGAGAAGGAACCATCGCCAGGGGCGGCCAAGGCGGCTCCGGCAACCTCTACGACGTGCTCGACCTGATTCTGGACCGCGGCCTGGTCATCGACGTCTTCGCACGGGTGTCGCTGGTGGGCATCGAGCTTCTGAAGATCGACGCCCGCATCGTCGTGGCGAGTGTGGACACCTATCTGCGCTTCGCCGAGGCCTGCAACCGCCTCGATCTGGAGGCCGGGAACAAGAAGCCGAGCGAGCTGACGGACATCGTCGGCGAAGTGACCGAGAGCGGCTCCCACGGCAAGGCCAAGGGCGCTCTCAGCGGAGCCGCGGAAGCGGTGACCGACGCCCTCAAGGGAAAGGGCAGGGACGACGAGGACGACGAGGACGACGACGATCACGAGGAAGCCGAGGAGCGGCAGAAGGAGCCCGCCGGAAGGCGGGAGCGGCCGTCCCGCCGACCCGTGCGGCACCGGAAGGAATGAGCGATGCCCGTCTACGTCTACTCCATCGTCGCGACCACGCATCCACAACGCCTCGACGGCGTGGACGGCGTGGGCGATCCACCCACCGAGCTGCGCACCGTAGCGGCCGGCGAACTGTCCGCCGTCGTCAGTGACGCCCCCGAAGAGCTCCGGGCCAAACGACGTGACCTCGCCGCCCACCAGGCCGTCCAGGAACGGCTGATGGCCGACGGTACGGTCCTGCCCCTGCAGTTCGGCTTCACCACCACGGACGACGACGCGGTACGCGCGGTACTGGAGGAGCGGGCCGAGCGGTTCACCGAACGGCTGCAGGCGCTTGAACGCTGCGCCGAATACCACCTGAAGTGCGCCCAGGACGAGAATGCCCTGCTGCGCCAGATCCTCCAGGACTCCGACCAGGCACGCGACCTCAACGAGCAGATCATCAGCGGCCGCGCCGGGCCCGACGCGCCGCTCGCCCTCGGTGAGTTGGTCGCCGTGGAAGTACAGGCCCGCCAGGACCGGCTCGCCGCCTCGGTCGTCGAGGCGCTGCGCGGGCTCGCCCGCGAGGAGCGGGTGTCCGAGCCCACCGGCGACGACTTCCTGAACGTGTCGTTCCTGGTGGACCAGGACCACGCAGACCGCTTCCGCACCGCCGAGAAGGAGCTCGCCGACGACCTGGGCGGCGACTTCGATCTGCGGCTGCGCGGACCGCTGCCCGCCTACAGCTTCGTCTAGGGAGTCCCCATGGGCCTGTTGACGCACCTCGCCACCCTTCCGCTGGCGCCGGTAAGGGGGGTGGCCTGGGTGATGGAACGGGTGGTCGAGGCCGCGGAGCGCGAGGCGTACGACCCTGGGCCCGTCGAACGGGAACTCGCCGAGCTGGAGCGCAGGCTCCTGGCGGGCGAGATCGACGAGGAGACCTTCGACCGGCGCGAGGACGAACTCCTGGACCGGTTGGACGAGATCCGGGCCCACCTCCGGGGCACCCCGTCTGACCCGCCCGTCGAGGGGGAGCAGCCGTGAGTGAACCCGTTGCCAGGAGGATGGGCGACTACCCCTCCAGAGCGACCTCGTACGGTCAGGGCTCCTCGGCCAACCTCGCCGACATCCTGGAGCGGGTCCTGGACAAGGGCATCGTCATCGCCGGCGACATCCAGATCAACCTGCTGGACATCGAGCTGCTCACCATCAAGCTGCGGCTACTGGTCGCCTCCGTCGACAAGGCGAAGGAGATGGGTATCGACTGGTGGGAGCACGACCCCGCGCTTTCCTCCCGGGCCTCCGACGGCTACCGCTCGCTCGCCGAGGAGAACAAGCAGCTGCGCGCCGAGATCGCGGAGCTGCGCGAGGACGCCGAACTGCCGCCCTCCGAGGAACGGCAGCAGACGACGCGCGCCTCGAAGTCTTCGCGGACCACCGGCGGCAAACGCACCGACACCGGCTCCCGCGGCACGAAGCGGGACAAGCCATGACCGGCAGCACCGTCAGCTATACGTACGCCGTGGCACGGGACGCCGACGGCTCGTTGGAGGACGCGCTCGCCGGGCTCCCCGGGGTAGCGGACGCACCGGTGCGGCTGGTGCGCGCGGAGCAGGACGCCGACGTGGTCGTCGCGGTGAGCCCGGTGCCCATGCAGGACTTCGACGAGGACGCGCTGCGGGCCAACCTGGAGGACCTGGACTGGCTGGAGTCGGTCGCCCGCGCCCACCACCGGGTCATCGAGGCGCTGGCCGCCCGCACCACCGTCCTGCCGCTCCGACTGGCCACCGTCTACCTCGACGACGAACGGGTGCGGCTGATGCTCGAAGACCGCCGGCAGGCGTTCACCGAGCGGCTCTCCGCACTGGACGCGCATGTGGAGTGGGGCGTCAAGATCTACGTCGAGGCAGCGGCCGGGCAGCCGGACGAGCCGCCACCGGACACCGACGCCGACACCGACCTGAGCCCCGGGCGGGCCTACCTCAGCCACCGCAGAGCACAGCGACACGCCCGCGAGGACGCCTACCGTGACGCCGAACAGGCCGCCCGGCGGGTGGAGGACGCCGCGCGTGCCTACGCGGTCGACCGGGTCCAGCACCGGCCACAGCAGGGCGAACTGGCCCGCGGCCCCGGCGAGAACGTCGTCAACGACGCCTACCTCGTCCCGCAGCAGCACGCGGAGGGATTCCGTACCGACGTGCTGCGGGCCGCCGAGGGGCTGCCCGGCGTACGCGTCGAGGTCACCGGGCCCTGGGCCCCGTACTCCTTCGCCACCCCCGCCGAAGCCGCACCGCTGAAGAGAGCCGCGCCGTGAAGGCCGCGGACGGTCCGCCGGCCAGGCTCGGGGCGGCCGCGGACGAGCCGCTGCCGGACCGGCAGATCGCGCTGATCGACCTGCTGGACCGGCTGCTCAGCGGCGGTGTGGTGCTCACCGGGGACGTCGTGCTGTCCATAGCCGATATCGACCTCGTACGCATCTCGCTGCGCGCACTCATCGTCGCCATCAGTGAGGAGAACCCCGGCCCCTGGTCCGCCGCCCTCGCACCCGCCGGCACGGCCCCGCGAGGCGGCCATGACGAGTGACGGGGCGGCCCTGACGAGTGAGGGCGCTGCCATGACGAGTGAGGAAGAAGGCCGCCGGCCCGGCACCCGCTTCGACGACGTCGCCGAGGCGGCGACCCGCGCCTTCCGTCTGCTGCCCGCGGCGCCGCAGGACACCCTGCCCCCGCCCGGCGCGGCGCGGCACCGGCCCGCACACCGGATCAGTACCGACCCCGACACCGTGGAACGGGACCTGGTCAAGCTCGTCCTCACCCTCGTCGAACTGCTGCGGCAGCTCATGGAGCGCCAGGCCCTCCAACGCGTCGACGCCGGCGACCTCACCGAGGAGCAGGAGGAACGGCTGGGAGCGACCCTGATGATCCTGCACAGCCGGATGGTGGAGCTCTGCGCTCGCTACGACCTGACCATGCAGGACCTCAATCTGGACCTCGGGCCGCTCGGGACGTTGCTGCCACCGTCCGAATGACCATGGAAGAGTGACGAGTCAACGGGAGCACGACATGGGTATCGGAGAGAAAGCCAAAAACCTCGGTGAAATCGCCGAAGGGAAGGCCAAGGAAGTCATGGGAAAGGTTTTCGGAGACACACAGACGGAGCGGAAGGGAAAGGCCGAACAGCTCAAGGGGAAGATGAAGCACGCCATGGAGAAGGGCAGGCACCCGTTCAAGCACTGACCGTGGGAGCGGGGAAGGTGGAACGGTTGGAGCGGGTCGAACGGCTGGAACGGGGCGAACTCCCCGCAGGTGAGAGGCGGGCCTCGGGCGGGGAGCAGGCCCGTCACTCCTCTTCTTCGTCCTCCTCCTGCTCGCCGTTCCCGTCCTCTTCCTCCTCCTCGCTCTCCTCGTCCTCCTCATAGCCCTCGGCGTCCTCGTCCCCCTCGCCCTCTTCGTCCTCGTACCCCTCCCCCTCTTCCCCCTCTTCCTCCTCCACGGCCTCTTCGTGGCTCCGTACGACCTCGCCGTCGCGCACCTCACCGCGCCAGCCCTCCGGCGCCTCGTCCGCGAACGTCACAAAGCGCTGGAAGTGCTTGAAGTCCAGCCGCAGCCGCCGGCCCTGGGCACGCCACAGATTCCCGGTCTTCTCGAAGAACCCCGACGGGTAGTACTCGACGACCAGCACGATGCGGGTGAGATTGGGCGCCAGTTCGTGGAAACTGACCGCACCACGTGTCGATCCTTTACTGCCTTCGGACGTCCAGACGATGCGGTCGTCCGGAATCTGCTCCTGGACGGTCGCCTTCCAGCTCCGCGTCGACGGGCCGACCTTCACCTTCCAGTCGCTGTCCGTCTCGTCGTTCACCGACACACTGCGGACGCCTTTGGTGAAGCTGCTGAACTTGTCGTACTGCGTCCAGTGGTCGTAGGCGGTGCGCACCGACACACCGACATCGAGCACTTCGACGATATTGGTGACCTTCTGACTCCCCGAGCCGCTTCCCTTTCCACCGCCCAGGGCTTCCTTCGCCTTCCCCACAACCTTGTCCTTGACGTCCTTCGCCGTTCCGGTCAGCACGGCCTTGAGGGGGGAGTCCCCCTTGAGCAGGCCGGCTCCGATGGCGGACAGCGATCCGCCGTTCTTGGTGACGTCGGTGAGCTGCTCCGTCACATCGCCCAGCTTGTCGCCGGCGCGTTCGGCCAGGTTCCCGGCCCACGCCGTGAGGAAGTCACCGAGCTCCTCGCGGAGTCGCTCGACCCCCGAGTCCACGTTGCCCTGTTCGGTCTTGGCCATGCCCGGTCACCTCCGGCCCGTAGCGCGCGGCGTCGTCTTCTTGGTGGTCTTCCTGGCGGTTTTCCTGGCGGTTTTCTTGGCGGCTTTCTTGGCAGGTTTCTGGGTGGTCTTTTTGGCGGGCCGCTGAGCCGATTTCTTGGTGGCTCGGCCGGCAGTCTTCTTCGCAGTCGACTTGGTGGTCTTCTTCGCAGGTGTCTTCTTCGCAGGTGCCTTCTTCGCCGTGCTCTTCTTCGCGGCGGCCTTCTTCGCCGTGCTCTTCTTTGCCGGAGCCTTCTTCGCAGCGGTCTTCTTCGCGGCTGCCTTCTTGGACGGGCGCTTCTTTGCCGCGGCCTTCTCGGGTGCGGCCTGCTTGGCCGGTTTCTTCTTCGCGGAAGCCTTCTTCCGCGCGGCGGTTCTGCCGGCCGACGGCCGCCGCCGGGCCGCCTTCGCCGGCTCCGCCCGCTCTGTGCGCCGGCGGCCGCGGCGGCGCGGCCGTTCCTCGGGCTCTTCCTCCGGCTCCTCCTCGGCCTCTTCCGCAGGCTCCTCTTCCTCCGGCTCTTCCTCTTCCTCCTCTTCCTCCTCTTCCTCCTCCTCGCCCTCCCCGTACTCCTCCTCAGGCCCGCCTTCTTCCTCCTCGTACTCCCCCTCTTCCTCCTCTTCCGCTTCTTCTTCCTCCCCCGGCGCCACACCGCGTTCGAGCTGGCGGGTGCGGTCGTGAAGCGTGTCGGCGAGGTCGGTCAGACGGCGATTGGCGGCGGTGGCCAGGGCCTGCCGACCGGCGTCCATGACCTCGCCGCGCAGTTGCTCACCCAGCTCCGTGACCTGAGGGATCTCCCCGAGCCGTCGTACGCCCTCGGCCAGTAGCTGGCGCGGTTGCAGTCCGAATTGCCGCCCGGCGAGATAGGTGGCAGCCGTGAGAGCGAGCCGGCCCTTCTTCGTTCGACCCAGTACGTACCCGCCGGCCAGCGCTGCCGCGAGCATGATCTTGGTTCCCTCATTCATGGATGCGTCACCTTTTCCCGACGGTGCTGCCGATCGGCGCCTCCCTTCCAGGGTGGTCCGTGTCGTGACCTGCGCATCCCGAGCGGTCCGAAGGTGGAAATCTGCTGGTTTGGGCCAAATGGGTGAACGGCTCCGGTTCGAGCCCCGACCAGGGCCCTACCGGAGCCGTTCGGTTGCTGAGGGCACTGCGCTTCCTGACAGTTCCCTCGCCCTTCCCGTCCTCGGCACGCAACTGGGCGGCCGGGCCATCCGGGACGCGGTCACCCGTCCGCCACCGGTCATCGGCCAGCGGTCACACGGCTACTTGTAGTAGCGGTTGTCCTCGACGTCGACCACTGGGGCGCCAGGGGAGGGCGGTTGGGTACGCCGCCGCTTGAGGATGCTCACGTATGCCGCCAGGCCGATGACGCCGACGGCCATCAGAATGACGCCCACAAGGTCAAGGTTGACTCCGGCCATGTGCCAGTCCACCGCGAACGTGAGGATGGCCCCCAACGCGAGCAAACCGATGCACCCGCCGATACCCATGGTGTTCAGCCTCCGTAACTGGTGTGCCGATTGGTTCCGTTGCGGGCCGCCTACCCCGAGGCGGGCGGCTTACCCGGCGCCAACGGCCTCCCGCACCTCCTCCGCGACCGCCCGGTCCAGCGCCGCGCGCACCAGCGCCGAGGCGAACCCGGCCGTCTCGTCCGTCGTGACCAGCCGCGCCAGCTTCGTACGGTCGGTCGGCAGCCCCAGCCGCTCCGCGCCCTGTACGGCCTTCTGATCGAGAAACGGCGCGAACTCCGTCCAGACTCCCTGCACCTCGCGCAGGAAGATCGCGGATCCCGTAGGCCCGATGCCCGGCAGTTCCTGAAGCGCCCGGCGCAGCTCACTGGCATCGCCGCCGGCCGCCTCCCGCAGCCTCCGCAGATCGCCGCGGCATTCGCCCAGCAGCAGCTCGGCCCCCTCCCCCAGCCGGGTGGCGGTGCTCTCGTCATAGCGCCGGTAGCCGCCCTCGCCGAGTGCGTCCACGCGCTGCTGCCAGGTGGCGTCGAGCATACGGCGCGGGGTGCTCATCCCTCCGTCGAACAGGGCCCTCGCCGAGGCGACGGCCACCGAGGCGCGAATCCGCGTACTGAGCAGATCGGCCAGCACCAGGAGCTGGTAGAGCGGCTGCGGGGTGTTCCGCAGCTTGATGCCGCACTCTTCGGCATAGGTCTCGCCATGCCGGTCCAACAGGGCCCATACGAGGGTGCGTTGCTTACCGTCGGCTCTCATGGCCGCCCTCCGAAATATGCGCCGGTGAGGTCCGTGCCCCTGCATTGCCGGGTGCGGCCCTCCCCGGTCCCGTCGCTCATATCCCTTCCCCAGAGGGGCGCGCGCGCAGGCTCGTACGTACGGGTGGCCGGATTTCCTGGGCCGACGGCGATTGCCGCGGGCCCCGGCACGGTCCGTCGTACGGTGGATGGTGGACGGAACGCTCTTCCCGTTGGACGGAGGACGACATGGCAGTGCCGCAGCCCCCGGGGCCGGACGGCCTCACCCGACCGGATCCGGTCCCGCCCACACCGGGGCCGGACCCCGGCCCGCTGGGTCCGCAGCCGGGCCCGGGCCCCGGTCCGGTCCCCGCACCCGGCCCCGACCCGGTGCCCCCGCCCCCGCCGCGCCCCGAACCGGACCCGGTGCCGCCCAATCCGGCGCCCCCGACGCCAGGCCCCACGCCCGGCCCGGCCCCGGATCCGCGCCCGGCCCCGCACACCGGCCCTCCGGGCACGGGCGATGCAGCGCCGCGTCATGTCTCGTCCTCCAGACGGATGACCTTCCTGAGGTCCTCGGCGGCTTGACCGCCCTTCTTCTCGTGCTCTTCCAGCAGGGCGGCCGCCAGGGCGTCCAGCTTGCGCTGGATGGCGTGTTCGGCGCGCAGCTTTCTTCAGCAGCGCGAGGAGAAGGAGGGTGACCGCCGCCATGAGATCGCCCACCAGCAGTTGCCACGCGAGGGAGAGATACGCGAGGTGGACGCCACGAAGAGGCCGACCAGCGCCAGGCAGGCGACGAAGAAGGCGGGTGAGCTGGTGAACAGCGAAGCCTTCTCGGCCAGTTCGGCGAAGCGGCCCCGCCCGTCGCCGCCTCGACTAACGGGGTGACGAAGAGTCATGGGTACCACCGTTGTCCTTCAGCTCATGCGGGGTGAGCCGCTGCTCTGTTCGGGGGAATACGTCGGGCTCCCGGCTCTGGACGACGTCGCCGACCGGACCGCTCTCCGGCAGCCTCGGCTGGTCCTCGGGACGGGGGGGCCGGGCTCACGGGCCTTGAGGCGCCGTCCCCAGGCGAAGGCGGCAAGCAGTACGGCGACCAGGGCGACACCCCCGCAGACGAGGAGCACTTCGCTCGCCCCGTAGGGAGCGGCCGGCTGTTCGGACAGGTCCAGATGCATTGCAGCCACGGTCAGTCTCCTTCCAGGTCGGCTGCCCGACGAGGCGAAGGCCACGCGTACCGGGCAGCTCGGCCCTTGCCGTGCGGTTGTTGCCATGCGGTCCTGCTACGCGGTCCCCGTCGTGCCGCGTGGCAGCCGGGCCACTTCGGGCGACTCGGTGTCCAGCGGCACCGACCAGGGGGCGACCATGCCGAGGCCGACGCCCTGGCGGGGCAGCACGGAGTCCAGGAGCCAGTCGGCGGCCACCCGGACGCGGTTGCCGGGCATCGCCATGAGGTGGTAACCGCGGGTCACGGCGCCGGCGACCGGGCCGGAGATCGGCAGGTGCAGGGGGTTGGCGGCGGCCTGGATCCCGCCGAGATCGACCATGAAGCCCAGGTCGTGGTGTTCGTAGGCGCGCGGGGTGCCCTTGCCGCAGGAGGCCGCCACGTTGCGGGCAGCGACCCTGCCCTGCCGCTGGGCGTGCTGAGCGGTCATCGGCGTCACCTCGCCCGGACGGGTCAGATCCGGTACGGCCGCGGCGTCGCCACAGGCGAACACCTCGGGCCGCCCCGGGACATTCAGGTACTCGTCGACGCACAACCGCCCCTTGTCCGAGGGTAGCCCCAGGGAGGCGACCAGCGGGTCGGGACGTACGCCCACGCACCAGATCAGCGAGCGGCTGGCGATGAACCCACCGTCGTCGAGCAGCACCCCGTCCGCCGTCGCCTCCTTGACGGAGGTGCCGGTGCGGACGTCCACCCCGCGGGCGCGCAGCACCCGGTCGGCGGTGCGTGACAGCCGCTCGTCGAGTCCCGGCAGCAGCCGGTCGGCGACGTCCAGCAGCAGCCAACGCGGCCGGGGGCCGTCACGCAACCGGGCGTTCTGGCGGGCCAGCGCTCGGGTGTACAGCACGCCGTGGGCGGCGACTTCGGTGCCGGTGTATCCGGCGCCGACCACCACGAAGGTGGACCTGGCCGCCCGTTCGTCCTCGTCGTCGGTGGCACCGGCCAGCTCGATCTGGCGGGTCATGTGGTCGCGCAGGTACAGCGCCTCGGGCATCCCCCGGAAGCCGTGGGCGTGCTCGGCGACACCGGGGACGGGCAGCAGCTTGTTGACGCTGCCGACGGTCAGCACCAGCCGGTCGTACGACAGGGTCCCTTCCCGGTCCTCGGGGTCGGTGTAGGCCACCCGGCGGGCATCGAGGTCGACGTTGTGGGCCTGCCCGAGGACCAGTCGGACGTCCGGCAAGGTGCCGGTCAGCGACACCGACACCCGGCGCGGTTCGAGGATTCCGGCCGCCACTTCGGGCAGCAGCGGGACATACAGAAAGTAGTCGAGAGGGTTGAGCAGCACGATCTCGGCGGCTCCCTTGGCCAGCCGGGAGAGCGTGCGGGCGCAGTGGTAACCGGCGAAACCGGCTCCGACGATCACGATCCGAGGGCAACGTCGCTTCACGTGGACTCCTACGGTCGAGGGTGTGTCAAGTCAGGAGCGGGGGCACTCCGCCAACCTCGCTCCTGAAAGCGTCGGGTGCCCGCTGGCGGGCTTGTTACTCAACCGACGGGCAAGCGGAGGGAACGGGGCGCGTGGCGCCGCACACGCGGGGCGTCCACTGGCCCCAGCGGGTAGGTCCACCCGCCTGAGCATCTCCCCCGCCCCGTTCCCTCCCTCCCGGTCTCAGCCGGTCCAGGTCCAGTCGGCGACCTCCGGCAGATCGGTGCCGTGCTCCCGGATCCAGGCGTGGTGGCGGTTGCGTACGTCCGCCATCTCCTGGCGCAGCGCGACGGCGCGGAAGCCGAGGCCCGGGACCCGGTCCACCACGTCCATCACCAGGCGGTACCGGTCGAGGTCGTTGCGGACGACCATGTCGAAGGGCGTGGTGGTGGTGCCCTCCTCCTTGTAGCCGCGGACGTGCAGACCGCGGTGGCCCGCGCGGCGGTAGCAGAGCCGATGGATCAGCCAGGGGTAGCCGTGGTAGGCGAAGATGACCGGTTTGTCGGGGGTGAACAGGGCGTCGTACTCGAAGTCCGGCATGCCGTGCGGGTGTTCCCCGGCCGGCAGCAGCCGGGCCATGTCGACGACGTTGACCACCCGTACGGCCAGCTCCGGCAGGTGCCGGCGCAGCAGAGCGGCGGCGGCCAGCGTCTCCTGGGTGGGGACGTCCCCGGCGCAGGCCAGCACCACGTCCGGATCGTGGCCGCCGCCCTCGGTACCGGCCCACTCCCACGCACCGGCGCCGCGGGCGCAGTGCGCGCGGGCCTCGTCGAGGGTGAGCCAGTCGAAGGTCGGCTGCTTGCCGGCCACGATCACATTGACGTAGTCGCGGCTGCGCAGCACGTGATCGGCCACCGACAGCAGGGTGTTGGCGTCCGGCGGCAGATAGACCCGGACCACCTCGGGGCTCTTGTTGAGGACGTGGTCGACGAAGCCCGGGTCCTGGTGGGAGAAGCCGTTGTGGTCCTGCCGCCAGACATGCGAGGTGAGCAGGTAGTTCAACGAGGCGATGGGGCGCCGCCAGGGCAGCCGGCGCGCGGTCCGCAGCCATTTGACGTGCTGGTTGACCATCGAGTCGACGATATGGGCGAAGGCCTCGTAACTGGAGAAGAGCCCGTGCCGGCCGGTCAGGAGGTAGCCCTCCAGCCATCCCTGGCACAGGTGCTCGGAGAGCACCTCCATGACCCGGCCGTCCCGTGCGAGGTGCTCGTCGGTCGGCAGCGTCTCGGCCTGCCAGGCCTTGCCGGTGGTGTCGTAGAGCGCCTCCAGCCGGTTCGACGCGGTCTCGTCGGGGCCCATGACCCGGAAGTCGCGGCGTTCGGCGGTGGCGGCCATGACCGCCGCCAGCAGGCCGCCCAGCACCCGGGTCGGCTCGTGCAGCACGCTGCCGCGCTTGTCGACCTCCACCGCGTGCCGCTCCAGCGGCGGCAGTGGCAGTTCCCGCACCAGCAGGCCCCCGTTCGCATGCGGCGACGCACCCGGCCTGCGCGTCCCCTCGGGCACGCAGGCGAGCACATCGGGCCGTGGCCGGCCCTCCGCGTCGAACAGCTCCTCCGGCCGGTACGAGCGCAGCCAGTCCTCCAGCTGCCGCAGGTGGTCGGGGTCGTCGCGGACGCCGGCCAGCGGGACCTGATGTGAGCGCCAGGTGCCCTCGACCGGCTGCCCGTCGACCTCGCGCGGCCCGGTCCAGCCCTTGGGCGTCCGCAACACGATCATGGGCCAGGCGGGGCGCTCCGTCGCGCCGTCGGTACGGGCCCGACGCTGGATGTCACTGATCCGGTCCAGGCAGTGGTCCATGGCCGCGGCGAGCTCCTGGTGCACTGCCGCGGGGTCGTCGCCGGCGACGTGGAGCGGCTCATGGCCGTAGCCGCGCAGCAGGGCGGTCAGCTCGTCCTGCGGCAGCCGGGCGAGCACCGTCGGGTTGGCGATCTTGTAGCCGTTCAGGTGCAGGACGGGCAGCACGGCACCGTCGTGCACCGGGTCGAGGAACTTCGTGGCGTGCCAGGACGCGGCCAGCGGCCCGGTCTCCGCCTCCCCGTCCCCGACCACGCAGGCGACCAGCAGCCCCGGGTTGTCGAACGCCGCACCGTAGGCGTGCGTGAGCGAGTAGCCCAGCTCACCGCCCTCATGGATCGATCCCGGCGTCTCCGGCGCGACATGGCTGGGGATCCCGCCGGGGAACGAGAACTGCCGGAACAGCCGCGCCATGCCCGCCCCGTCCCGGCCGACGTCGGGGTAGGTCTCGGAGTACGTGCCGTCCAGCCAGGAGTTGGCCACCACCGCGGGCCCGCCGTGCCCTGGGCCCCATACGCACAGCACGTCCAGCTCGCGGGCCTTGATGACGCGGTTGAGATGGGTGTGCACCAGGTTCAGGCCGGGCGAGGTGCCCCAGTGGCCCAGCAGCCGCGGCTTGATGTGCTTGGGGCGCAGCGGCTCCGTCAGCAGCGGATTGGCCATCAGATAGATCTGCCCGACGGACAGATAGTTGGCCGCTCGCCAGTGCGCGTCCAGCCTTCGCAGCTCGTCCGCGTCGAGCGGCCCCGTTGCCGACGGGGCGGGGACGGACCCCGCCGTGGCCTGGGGGTGTGGGTGCACATCGGGCATGCTCATCTCCTCGACGAGAGGGGTGTGCGGGTGCGTTCACAGCTCGCGCAGCGCGGGCAGCAGTTCGGCTTCCGCCCAGCGCAGAAACGGCTCCTGGCGGTCGCCGCCGATCTGGACCAGCGCGACCTCCGTGAAGCCGGTGTCCACGTACGGGCGCACCGCCTCGACGAACCGGCCGACGTCGTCTCCGCACGGGACGGCTGCGGCGATGTCGTCCGGTCGTACGTACTTGTCCAGCCGTACCGGGGCCGGGGGCCGGCCCCGGCCCACCACGTGCTCGTTGAGATTCTCGCCGGAGCCGCGCCCCAGCCGGAACCGGCCCTGCGACAGCAGCTGCAGGGTGGTCGCCTGCTGCGCGATGACGGCGGGGTGGTAGCGCGCACCATTCCTCCCACCTTGCGACGACGGCCGCGCACAGGCAACCGGTGCCGGACGGCTCGCTCGGCTCAGTCGGGCGGCTCGGGGGACGGATTCTCGTCGGGCCGGGCGCCGGGCGGCTCCTCCGGGCCCGGACCGGGACCCGGCTCCCCCGGTCCGGGCGCGGCGGGAACCGGGTCACGCGGCAGTGGATCGGGCCCGCTGGGCACGGGGCCCGGGCCGTCCGGAACCGGCTCCGTAGCCGGGGCGACCAAGGCGCTCGTGACAATCAGGGCGGTCGTGGCAGTCAGGGTGGTTGTAGCAGTCATGGCGCTCGCCTTCCTCGCCGTCGCGCTCCGTATTCCCCCGGTCGGCCTGTTTCGTGAAGCCGGTATCGGCGCCCGGCTGGTGGCCGACCGGCTCGCCCGCTGCCATCGCCTGCCGCATCACGGCGATCTCTTGCTCGTCGTGCGAACGCCGCTGGTCCATACGCCTGAGCCCGGTGCGGCGGTCACTCTTCCGAGGCACCCGTCGCGGCGCTTGCCCGCCTCCGCATGCGTCGATCACCGGGGTGTGCGCACCGTGGGACTGTGGGCCTTGTGGGCCTTGTGACAACGGCGAGGAGCGATGATCGTATCCGTGGTGTCGATGCCTGGAGGGATGGTCACTCGCACTGACATCTCCGAGGCGCGTCAACGTCTCGCCGAGTCCGACTTCCTCCTCGTCGATATCCAACTCCCCGACGAGCTGCCGCCCGAAGAACGGCCGATCGTCCACCAGCTCGGTCTGGAGTCCGAGCGGCTGACCTGGTTCGGTCGGGAGGGAGAACCCGCGCGCGCCGAGTTCCTCGGGGACCGGGCGGGTTTCGTCGTACCCGTGATCAACGGCGACGAGGTCACCCATGTCCACGTAGTGGTGACCGAGCGGCAGCTGATCACCGTTCATCGTGGGCCGGTCAAGGCACTGGAGGGCCTCACCGGACGGCTGGGGCAGGAACAGCCCGCCGACACCGCGGCCGTGCTCTTCCTGCTGCTCCAGGATGCTCTGGAGACCTTTCGCCGGGACGCCGTGCAGTCCCTCCTGGCGGTGGAGGACCTTGAGGACGAGATGTTCGAGCGACGACGCCCCGAGCAGATCTTCCGGCTGGCGAGACTACGACGGCGCGCCGCCCTCCTGCACCACGTCCTCCTGCCGTACCTCCAGGTGACGGACGAGCTCTTCACCCGGAGGATGTTGAGTCGCAGCTTCCCGGAGGAGCGGCAACGGCTCGCCCGGGAGTTCCAGCACTCCAGCAGGCTGGTGCTCACGGAGATCGAGTCCCTTCAGGACGCTGCCCGGCGGGCGTTCGCCAGCCATTCCTCCCTCGTGTCCGGCGAGCAGAACGGCGTGATCAATCGGCTGGCCATCGTGTCGACGATCTTCCTGCCGCTGACGTTCCTGACCGGGTTCTTCGGAATGAACTTCGACTACCTGACGAACGAGTTGGAGAGCAGGGCCGTCTTCTGGCTGCTGGCCGTCGGGTTGCAGGCGATCGTCCTGTTCATCGCCCTCTATGTGCTGCACCGCACCCAGATCTGGCGGAGACTGCGTGACGAAGAGGGTCCGGAGGGTCCGGAGGGCCGGTGAGCGGTTCGCCTCGGCGCGGGTCAGTCGGTCAGCCGAGCCGGGCCACGAGGTGGTCGCCCACCCGGAGCGCGTTCGCCATGGCCGTCAGGGACGGATTGACCGCACCGATGCTCGGGAAGAAGCTCGTGTCGACGACATACAGGTTGTCCAGGTCGTGTGCCTTGCAGTTGACGTCCAGAGCCGAGGACGCGGGGTCGTCGCCGAACCTCACCGTGCCGGCCTGGTGTGCGGTGGCGCCGATCGGCATGCCCTTGTGCAGGTAGATGCTGTGGGACAGCAGGCGGTGTTCGTGCATGCCCAGGTGGCCGAGCAGGTGCTCCAGCTTGTGCCGCAGGCGCTTGAGGCCGGCGATGTTGTTGTTCTCGTCGAGTGCGAGGTGGATGCGGCCGTCGCCGTCCAGCGTGACCCGGTTGTCGGGCTGTGGCAGGTCCTCTCCGCAGAGCCAGAAGTCGACGGCGTGATGGGCCAGGACCTCGAAGGGCATGTCCGGTGCCGCCGCCCCGGCCCAGCGCGGGGCCTCACCGTGGATCTGCTCGGCGTCCGACTTGCCGAGCATCTGGATCCCTCCGAGGGGGTAGTCCCAGTCGTCCGCGCCCAGGTACCAGTCGTGCAGGGCGAGGGTCTTTTGGAACTGGGTGTCGTTGGGCTGGTGCGAAATGGCCATGAGGGCAAGGTTGTTGTGCCTCATGTAATGGCGGCCGACCACGTCCGAGCTGTTCGCCAGCCCGCGGGGGTGTTGCTCGCTCGCCGAAGCCAGCAGCAGTACGGCGGAGTTGACCGCCCCGCAGGCCACGACCACGAGGTCTGCGGAGAACCGGACCTGTTCCTCGCCTGGGAGTTGGGCGACGACCGCCGTGACGCTGCGCCCGGTGGGATCGGTCTCCAGCCTCGTCACCCGGGCGTTGGTGATCATATCGACGTCGGGGTGCCGCAGTGCCGGCTCCACACAGATCACCTGTGCGTCGGACTTGCCGCGGACCAGGCACGGGAAGCCGTCCACCCGGTTGCAGCGGATGCAGACGCTGGAGTGGGTCGCCCGCCCGTTCTCGTCCTGCGTGAGGTTGACACCGATGGGCAGGTGGAAGGGGTGCAGTCCGCGCTTCTCCAGGTCGTCGCTCAACTGCTGGATGCGTGGCTCGTGTTCGACCGGCGGGTAGGCGTACTGCCCGCTGCACGGCCCCTCCCAAGGGTCCTCGCCGTGCCGGCCGTGCACCAGGTAGAGGTGCTCCGCCTCGGTGTAGTACGGCTCCAGGTCCTCGTAACGGATCGGCCAGGCGGGAGAGACGCCGTCGTGGTGGCGCAGCTCGCCGAAGTCCTCGGGGCGCAGCCGGAACAGCGCCGCACCGTAGAACTTGGTGTTGCCGCCGACGTAGTAGTTGACCTCGGGTGGGAACTCGTTGCCGTGCTTGTCGAGCCAGAACTCCTCGGCCCGGTACTTGCCCTTGACGAACACGGCGGTGGAGTCCCAGTTGTCGCGTTCGCGCCGCAGGTAGTCGCCGCGTTCGAGGATCAGCACCCGCTTGCCGGAGGGGGCGAGCCGGTGGGCGAGCGTGCCGCCGCCGGCGCCGGTACCGATGACGATGACGTCGTAGTGGGAGGAGTCGCCCATGGCGACCACCGTCCTTGCCTCCGCGATCTCCGGCCGTTGCCGGAGCCTGCCATAGCCCTTCCACTTCGAACGTATACGCCCCGCGGCAGCGCGGCACCCGGAGCAGCCCGCCTCCCGGCGCGGTCACAGCACGGCGATCGGGTTCACCGGGGAGCCGGTGGCCGCGGGCAGCCGCAGGGGGGCGATCACGCACAGGAAGTGCCAGCGGTCCTGCCGTTCGCACTCCGGTGCCAGTTCCTCGAAGTCCAGGTAGTCCATCAGGTGCAGCCCCATGGCGTGCATGGCCAGTACGTGCACCGGGAACGGGACCTCGGCCACCGCGCTGGGGGCCGTGTCGTTGTTGCCGTCCGACCCCAGGGCCGCCACCCGCCGCTCTGCCAGGAAGCCCATCGTCGTCGGATGGAGACCCGCCCGGGCCTGCGCCGCGTCCCACGCACCGAGGCTCCGGCGCCGCCGGCGGTGCCCGACGCGCACGAAGAGCAGGTCGCCCGGCCCGACCGTGACCTTCTGTGCGGTCTCGGCCGCGACCAGGTCTTCGGTGGTGACATGGTCTCCCGGTTCGAGCCAGGGCACGCCCCGCAGGCGCGGGATGTCCAGGAGGACACCGCGACCCACGATGCCGTCGCGCACCAGGTCCAGCGTGAGCGCGCCGGCACCGTCCGGCGTCACGCTGCTCGCCGGGACACCGCCGTGGAGTTCGCCGTCGAAGATGACGTGGCACAGCGCGTCGAGGTGGCTGTCGGCGTCCCCGTGCACGTTCATGGCGAACCGGTCGAGGGCGAACCGCAGCCCGGGGGCGTCGTGCTGCCCGGACGTCGGCGCGGTCATCCGGTGGGACGCGGGCTGCGGGTTGTCCGGCCCCGGCGTGGTCTCGATGAGGGCGGCCAGCGACACGGTGCGCCCGCAGCGGACCTCGGCGGCAGCGGCCACCACACGCTCGGGCGTGAGCCGGCCCAGTGCTCCGCGCCGCTGGTCCAGACCCTCCGGGGCCTGGTCGCGCAACCGGCGGTACAGGGCCCGGAAGGCTGCTTCGGACACGGAGTGCGTCACGTGAGCTCCTCCTCGTCCGGCGCAGGGCTCATTTCCCACTTTCGGCCTCCCTGCGCCTCCGCGCATCCCGGGGGACCAGAGGATCAGTAGTCCTTGAGCCGGAAGGCGGCGACCTTCTTGAAGACCCTCGCGAAGTCCGCCTCCTCGAACCTGGGGAGCACCTCGGTCAGGGCGGTGTCCGCTGCGTGCTGTTGCCGCATGTGGGCGCGGGTGACCAGGGCGATCTCCTGGTTCGCGGCCACGAACCCGCGCAACTCCCGTTCGTATGCCGCGAAGGCGGCGCGGTGGTCGCCGGCCGCGTCCCGCAACTCGCCCGCCAGGACATACGCGGCGGCCATGGCCATGGTGGTGCCCTGGCCCGAGGCGGGTGAGGCGCAGTACCCCGCGTCGCCGAGGAGGGCGACCCGGCCGCGGAACCAGGAGTCCATATGGATCTGCGCCATGGCGTCGAGGTGGAAGTCGGGGGCGTCCCACATCTCCTTCAGCAGCTGCGGCAGCTCCCAGCCCGCGTCCGCGTACTCGCGGGCCACCAGGCGCTTCTGCTCCATGACATCGCGGGGGAGGAACTGCGCGGGCGGCTGGTCCGACTCGATGCCGATGAAGACGCGTGCTTCTGTGTTGTCCCGGACACTCATCACCATCGGGCCCCACTGACCGCCGTCCCGCATGCGGTAGACCACCTCCCAGCGGTCCAGGCCGAGGTGGTTCGGTGCCGACCACACACCCAGGTAACTGCCCAGGTGGCGGAGGTAGTTCTCTTCCGGGCCGAAGACCAGCCGCCGGGTGTGGGAGTGCACCCCGTCGGCGCCGACGACCAGGTCGAAGGTGCGTGCCGTGCCACTGCGGAACACGACCCGGACTTCGTTGTCGTCCTGCTCGAGGGTGGCGATGGAGTCGTCGAAGAGGTACTCGATCTCGCCGCCGCCCGCGGTGAACAGGATCTGTGCCAGGTCGTCCCGCAGGATCTCGACGTCGGGGCTGTCTATCTCCCCTCCGCTGACGGTGCGCTCGGTGCTCCTGGACAGCTCGTTGCCGTCGCCGTCGACGACCGACATCCCGCGCAGGGCGGTGCTCTGGGCGCGAATCTCGTCCAACACCCCCATGCGCTCGGCCACTTCCAGCGCCGGGCCTCGGACGTCGATCGCCTGCCCGCCGGGTCGCAGACCGTCGGCCCGCTCCACCACCGTGACGTTGAACCCGTACCGGTTCAGCCAATAGGCAAGGGTGGGGCCGCCGATGCTGGCGCCGGAGATCAGGACGTCCATGCCCTCCGGGCGCTTCGTCTCCCTGCTTGCGGACACTGCGGGCTCCTCATCAGTCTGCGGATTTCGATACGTCCGAGACTGGCCGACGACGCCGACGAGGCACCGACAGGGCGCTGACAGGCGCCGACGAACACCGACAGGGCGCCGACGAGTGCGGACAGCCGTGCAGAGGGGCCGGGCCTCACCCCCGTGCCGAGACCGTCACCGTGACCCGCCCGGAGGCGCCCGGCAGCGTCCGCACCCGGATCGTGCCCCGCTCCCCCGCCGGCACCGTACGGGGCCAGGCCACCGCCGGGCCCCGTACCGACACCCGCCAGCCCGAGGAGGCGGGCGGAGCGGACAGCTCGCTGACGCCGGGCCTGCCCGGGGACCCCGGGGAGTCGTAGACGAGGCGGAACGTGCGCGCCGCGGGGTCGTAGCCCTGCTCGCGGACCCTGCCGGCGACGGCGGGGGCGTAGGGGCGCGCGGTCTGCTCCTTGTTGGCGCGGAAGCGGCCGTCCTCGCCGACGGCGCAGTATCCGCCCCCGTAGCACCACACATAGCCCGCCCAACCGGAGCTGTAGCGGTCGAGGGAGGCGAGGGCATCACCGTAGAAGCGCGCCATGTTGGGCAGCGAGCTGTCGCGCGGGCCCCACTCGCCGATGACGACCGGTATGTGCTCGGCGCTCGGGTAGCGGGTGACGGTGTTCTCGTAGGTCTCGATCCAGCGCGCCGAGGGGTCGTAGTCACCGCCCGCCTCCATGGTGGCGTTGTAGAAGTGCGGTGCGTAGACGACCTTGGGGTCGTGGATGCGGCCGAGGCCCGTGGGCAGGCCCTCACCGACGATCGGGGTCGGTTCGACGAACAGCCTGCTGTGGCGGTCGGCCGTGCGGATGGCGGCCGCGATCCGGTTGTACATCGGGGTGAGTTGCTCGGACTCGATGCGGTGGGCGGCCGCCGGAAGGTCCTCGCCCGCGCGGAGCCGCCCCATGGGCTCGTTGATCAGGTCGTACCCGAACACGGCGGGGTGGTGGGCCAGGCGCCGGGCGAGCACCTGCCACATGCGGGCCTGCGCTCGCTGGAGGTCCCGGTCCTCGTAGAGGTGCTCGAAGGCGGCCTGCACGGCGGGTTCGAAGTACTCCGCGAACCAGTCGTCCGGGTGCGGGGTGAAGGGCAGCCCGTCGGTGCGGGTCGCCCACTCGGGAATGCCGCGATGGCCGAACCCGGGCCCGAAGACGTCCTGGTGGGCGTCGATGACGACCTGGATGCGCCAGCGGTGGGCCCAGTCCAGAATCCGCTCGATCTTACGGAGGTAGCGCGCGCTGTAGTGGCCGGGGCGCGGCTCCAGGTCGTCCCAGAAGACCAGCAGGCGGGCGAAGTTCAGCCCCTGGTCGTGCATATCGCGGAAGTGCCGCTCGGTGACGGCGGTGAGCGCGTCGGCGCCGCGGTGCGTCTTGTCCTCGACGTTCCAGCCGCGCAGGGTGAGCGTGCGCCCGCGGTCGTCGGTGAGCGGCGGCGGGGAGGGCGACGCGTCCGCTCGGGCCGCGCTCGGCGAGAGCAGCGCGAAGACGGCGGCGAGGACTAACCCCGCCTTGAACCCGAACCCGCGCCCGGCCATGGTCCCCCCACGCTGCACGCCGACACACCCTGTCGAACATATGTCCGGCTGCCCGTCTGCTGAAACCCTGGGCGGTTCCGACTTCCGGGCGCAGCCGTGCGGCCGCGTTCAGTGCCCCAACCGCTCCAGGGCCGATTCCGGGTAGCGCTCGCCCGCCACGGCGTCCTCGGGTACGGCCTGACGCAGCAGTTCGCGGTCGGCGTCGGTCAGGGCGAGTGCCACGGCGGCTACGTTCTCCCGCAGATAGCGCCGGCGCTTGGTACCGGGGATGGGCACGATGTCCTCGCCCTGGGCGAGCAGCCAGGCCAGCGCGGCCTGGGCGGGTGAGCAGCCGATCCGCTCGGCGACGTCCCGTACGGCCTGGACGAGCGCCAGGTTGCGCTGGATGTTCTCGTCGGCGAACCGGGGCCAGCGCCGGCGGTTGTCCTGCGGGGCCAGGTCGCCGCGGGAGGAGACGGCACCGGTGAGCATGCCGCGCCCGAGCGGGGAGTAGGCGACGACGGCGATGCCCAGTTCCCGGCAGGTGTCGAGCAGCTCGCCCTCCACCACGCCGCGGGTGAAGAGGGAGTACTCCACCTGGATCGCGCTGACCGGGTGGACCGCATGGGCCTTGCGCAGCGTCGCGGGGCTGACCTCGCTCAGTCCGATGTGGCGTACCAGCCCGGCCTCCACCAGTTGGGACATGGCGCCGACCGTCTCCTCGATGGGAGTGGCGGGGTCGCGGCGATGTGCGTAGTAGAGGTCGATGTGCTCGACGCCCAAGCGGCGCAGCGAGGCCCGGCAGGCGAGCGGAACGTAGTCGGCGGAGGTATCGACGTCGCCGACCCGGCCCGTGGCCGCGTCGTGGCGGAGCCCGAACTTGGTCGCCACGACCACCCGGTCGCGCTCATGAGCGTGCCTGCGCAGCCAGCGGCCGACCAGCTCCTCGTTGCTGCCCTGCCCGTAGGCGTCGGCGGTGTCCAGGAGAGTGATGCCCGCCTCAAGGGCGCCGTCCAGGGTGTGCTGGGACTCCTCCTCGTCCGGGACCCCGTAGGCGATCGACATGCCCATGCACCCTAAGCCGATCGCGGACACCTCGGGGCCTTCGGCGCCCAGCTTGCGGTACTTCATCGAACTTTCCCCTCAGTGGGCCCAGCAGTGGACCGGTCAGTGGATCGGGCAGTGGGCCGATCAGTGGCCCGGACAGCGATGTAGGCGCGGGCGACATGCAGCAGCCACCCGACTTCCTCGGCGTAGCCCCCGTTCGTGGCGGTCTGCTCTTCGGCGTCGCCACCGTCCGTGTCGGCTTCCGGGCCGGCCGACTCGGACTCCCGCACCGGCGGACGGTCGTCGTGCTTGGCGCGCAGGGCCGACACCAGCGATCTGGCCTGCACCATGGCGTGCAGCCGGTCGCCCGACAGCCCCGCCTCCTCGGCCGACCGCCGGGCGTCGGCGGCCACGGCCGGGGCCATGTACGGGCGCAACGCGAGCAGACCGTCCTGGATCTCGATGACCATGCGGTAGAGGCGATAGCTGATGTCGCCGGGCAGGAAGCGGGCGAGGCGCCCGGCGTGCTGCGGGTTGAGCGCGATGTCCGGCACCGCCGCGTACAGCGCCGCCCACAGTGGATGCAGTCGCTGATAGGTGACGAAGTTGCGGACCAGACGCCGCCACTCGGCGAGGCGCGGCCCCCAGGAAGGCATGGTGAGCCCTGCCACCAGGAAGAGGATGCCGGTCCCGTTGGCCACCGGCGTCAGCAGCTCCCATTCCAGCGGGTCCAGTCCGCTCTGCACCGCGATCAGCGAGAGCAGGCGGTTGAGGCAGTAGACGAGGCAGGCGCTCGCGCCGATCGCCGTGCAGTACAGGCCTCGTCGCAACCACTGCCGTCCGGCCACCCGCCCGTAGCGGCGGCACAGCCGGATGATCTCGATCATGCCGGCGCCGAACGCGCTGACGTAGAGCAGCAGATAGGCGGCGACCAACGGGCGGTGCGCGTTCTGCAGCAGATAGTGGGCGCTGCGATGTTGTGCGCCCGTGCCCGCCACCGCCCACATGGTGACCATGGCGACCGCGCACAGGGCCGCGATGAGCAGCCGGACCAGGGCGCGCCGCCGGGCGGCCTCGGGCGGGTACACCCAGTAGACGATCGCCGTGAGGAAGGCGGCGCTGGACGCGACACCGCCGAAGAGGTGGATGCCCAGCGCCCCGATGTCGGACACCCCGAGGCGCGCGTCCACCGCCTCCGCGACGGAGGGCGTGGAGAGCGTGAACGAGATGCCCTTGCAGCCGAAGGCGATGAGCAGGGCGAGCAGTGCCGGATCACGTCGGTGATGACGCAGGTCGCGCAGCTTGTAGAGCAGCGCGAGTGCGCACAGCACGGCGCACGCGGGGAAGACGACGGCCTTCACGGCGGTCATGAGAGCTCCTGTCGACCGATGGCCCGGTGCTGCGCGAAACCAATCGGACAGACCCTAGTGGGCATGCGGCCCCGGGCCAGGGTTGAGCGAGCTCTCGATCCGCCCGACCGTCTCGGCGTCGGCGGACGGCACGCTCCACACCGACTCCACCGAAGGACGTGTGACGCGTTCGAGGATGACGGAGGCGACGATCTCCGCCTCCTGCTCCTCCGCGGTGGAGTAGCTGGTGCGCCCCAGCATCTCGCGGACCCGCTGTGGATCCAGATTCGGCATCAGATCGCGCATCATCGCCGTGTTGAATCCGGCGGAGTCGCAGTGGTCGCACAGCATGTGCGCGAGCTCGTGGGCGATGATGTGGTCCCGGTGCAGACGGCTGGTGTCCGACTCGACCACGATGACGTCGAAGGTGTCCGTCGCCAGCCACATACCGCAGGGAGCCGTGACGCCCAAGGGCAGCGATACCAGCTGGATCGGGCGTCCTCTGTCCGCGCTGAGTTGTTCCACCAGCGTGGCGATATCGCATCCGTCGGACAGGTCCAGGCGTGCCAGTACGGCATCCGCGGCCCGTCGCAGGTGCTTGAGTTCCTTCTTGCGGGGCTGCTTGTGAGCCCTGGAGGTCAAGGCCACGGCCTATGCCTACTCCTTCCCACCGCCGGTCTCGTCGTCTCGCCGAACGAAGGCGCGCCCGCAGGAGTCATGGCGCGCCGCACAAGACACCCGAGCACAGTAGCCCTTCTGATAGTGCGACGCATTTTCCGGATGCGCACCAATCGGCGGCCCCGGCGAATTCACGCCCAGAGGGCGGCAGTTGGCCCGAACAGCAGGCGGGCAGGGGCGAGCGGGTCCGGACGCTCGCAGGTGGGGGCCTTGGAGACAGCGGCCGGCGGGGGCACAAAGGGCTACGGAGTGTGGTCGCAGCCGAGCTTTGCGTAATACCACTCGTACTGGCCCATCACCCACGCATCCGCCGTGATCGTGAGGGTGCCGTGCGGGCGGGGGCAGTGAAAGGTCACGGTGGTGGTGTCAGGGCCCGGCGGGGGGCCGGGCGAGGCGGTGGCCGCGGAAGCGGTACCGGCGCCGCCGACGGCACACAATGCGGCGACGAACACTGTCGCGATGAGCTTCTTCATGGCTCCTCCCAGTTCCCACGCGTGCGTGAACTGCCTGTGGGGGCTGGGGACTCAACCGCTTCACGACCGGCCGAGGGCGCACACCCCCACATCACCACGCACTCAGAGCCGCGGCTTCACGGAGACGTACAGGGGACCATACAAGCAATTACCCAAAATCGGAACAATCACAAGATTCCATCTCACACGAGGTCGGGACCGAGGTCGGGACCGAGGTCGGGACCGGGACCGAGATCGGGATCGTGCCGACGTTCCGATGGGTCCATGTGCCCATGTGCCCAACCGGTTGGGCCCGCTCGGCCCATGGGTCCGCGCACCTGTTCTCGCGATGCTGGAGGCAGGAGGGGATGTGGTCTGTGGTCCCGGCTCCGCGGAGGTGCATCATGAGCGGCTCAGTCGTCAGCGGCTCGGTCGTCGTCGGCGTGGACGGCACCGGGAACAGCGTGCCGGCGGTGCGCTGGGGTGCCACCGAGGCAGCGGCCCGCGACCTGCCGCTTCACCTCGTCCATTCATGGCGCTCACAGCCTCCGAGCGTCCGCGTCACGCATCGGGCCGGCGACAGCGAGTGCTGCGGCGCCGAGGTACTGCACGCGGCGGAGGCGGCGGCGCGTGCCGCCTATCCGGGAATCGCGGTGACGACCGAGCAGGTCTCCGAGGACGCGGTGGCCGCGTTGACGGAGCGTAGCGGGCAGGCGTCGATGCTCGTGCTCGGATCGCGCGGGCACAGCGCCATCAACGGCTTCCTGCTGGGCTCGGTCAGCCTGCATGTGCTCGGCAGCGCAGGGTGCCCGGTGGTCACGGTGCGCGAGGAACAGGCAGTCGCGTACGCCGAGCCGGAGATCGTGGTCGGCGTACGGAACACGGGGGTGGCGGGCGAGCCGGTACTGGACTTCGGGTTCACGGCCGCCGACACCCATCACACGGGGCTGCGGGCCGTGCGAGTACGGCAACCGCCCGACATCGGTGGTCTCGCGCCGGACACCGCCGGCCTCGCCCCGGAGGACCCGGAGCTGGTACGCGGCGAGCAGAAGGCGCTCACCGACGCCCTGCGTTCCTGGCGGCGGAAGTTCCCCGAAGTCGAGGTGATCGAGCACATGGAGAGCGGCAGAGTGGTGCCCGCACTGCTGACGGCCGCTTCGCAGGCCGGTCTGCTGGTCATCGGACGCGGTGTGCGGCGCTCCCCCATGCTGCTCGGCCCCGTCGTCCTCGCCCTTCTGCACCACTCCCCCTGCCCCGTGGCGATCGTTCCGGGCGACTGAGCGTGCGCCCCCGCGGCGCGTGCGCCCCCGCGGCCGGGTGCCCACCAAGATCGCTCCGCGCGGTCCCGGCCGGGTGCCGCGGGCACCGCCATCCATGTGTCGTCCTATGTGTCGTCCTCCTCGGCGGTGAGCCGGTCGATCACCTCGACCACCCCGTCGACGCTCTCGCACAGGCGCACGGCGATGGGCACAAGACTCCTGCGTTCCACGGTGCCGCTGAGGGTCACCGTGCCATCGGCGACGTTCACCGTGACGGCGGAGGGCGCGATGCCCAGGGTGCGGGTCAGGATGTCCTCCAGGATCTCCTCCTGGATCGCCCGGTCCCGCCGCAGGAACAACTGCACGAGGTCGCTGCGGCTGATCACCCCGATGAGCCGGCCGGCGTCGTCGACCACCGGTAGGCGCTTGACCTTCCGCTCCTCCATCGTCCTGGCCGCCTGCACGGCGCTCCAATCGGGCCGCGCCACCACGGCGGGGCTGGTCATGATCGCACCGGCGGTGGTGCGGCCCCGCTCGTCGGACGGCCGGCGCAGCAGATCGGCTTCGGAGACGACTCCCACCGGCCGCTCGTCCTCGTCGACGACCGGAACGGCGGTGATGTCGTACTCGTGGAGCAACCGCGCGATCTCCCGGAACGGGGTGCCTGGTTGGGCGACGACGGCCTGGGGCGTCATCAGGTCGGCGACGCTGCGGTGCCGCATCTCGGGCTGGTCCTTTCTCACGTCCTGTGCGTACGGTCTCAAGTCCCGTTCCTACGAGCGAGCCTGAAGCTGTGCGCGTCGCCTCACTCGTGCGGGACCACGGCCACCGGGCAGGTCGCATGGTGGATCGCGGCGTGTGCGACGGGTCCGACGCGCGGTGCGAGCAGCGGACGGTGGCGTCTGCGGCCGACCGCCAGGAGTTCGGCCCCGGAGACCGTCTCGATCACGGCCCGCGCCGGACTCTCCGGCAGTACGGTCAGCCGCACCGCCACATCGGGGAAGCGCTCCGCCCAAGGTCCTACGGACTCTCGCAGCTCGGCGTCCGCTTCCTTGGTGATCGCGTCGGCCACATCGGGGTCGACTCCCCAGGGCGCGTAGGCGTGCACAGGGAGGGACCGTCCGTGCACGGCCTGCAGCGGCAGTCCACGGCTCGCCGCGGCATCGAAGGCGAAGGCGAGCAGGGGGTCGCAGGGACCGTTCAGGCTGACGCCGACGACGACCCGCGGCTCCCGGCCCGGGGGGACCTCGTCCGCGGCCCCGGAGCGCTCCGGTGTGGCGCACCAACCGCCCCGCACCAGAACGACCGGCCCTTCGGCCCGGCCCACCACGTCCAGGCTCACATCACCCAGTACGTAGCTCTCCCACGCGGTGAGCGCCCGCGTCCCGAGCACGACCATCCGCGACTCGTCCGCCGCGCGCAGCAGTGCCACATCGGCCTCGGCGCCCACCAGGTCCTCGACGATCCGCACATGAGGATGGCGCTTTCGTACCTCGTCCAGAGCCTGGCGCACGATCCGGCGGGCGCCGGCGTTCTGGTCGCGGTCGGGCGGAGTGTCCGGCGCCTCGGCGGCGAGCAGTATCCAGGCGTGGAGGAGCCGCAACACGGCCTTCCGCCGGTCCGCTTCGTCGGCCGCCCACTGTGCGGCCGCCAGACTCTCCACCGATCCGTCGAGCCCCACCGTGATGATTTCCGGCTCCATGGCTGTCCTTCTTCCCAGGCGGCTGCGTGGATCCTTCCCGGGTCGCCCGGGTAGCCGACCCTTGTTGTCCAGCCTGCGGGACGTTCCGCAACCGCACCAATGAGTCGTTGGGCGCTGCCAGAGGGCCGAACGGCCCAGGTTCGGCCCGGTGGCCAGGTGGTCACGGTGTGATGGTCAGTACCTGGTCCACCGGTCGCCGCGGAGTGCGCGGCCCCTGGGGGCCGTAGCCCAGGCGCAGGATCATCTGCACATTGCCGGTGCCGTGGACCGGGTCGCGCAGCAGCCAGCGCAGGTCCGGCCATTCCAGCGCCTGGGACGCGAAGGAGCTCACGAGCCCTTCGCTGGTGGCGAGCAGCAGCACGCGTTCCAGGGCCTGGCCGGCGCGGAGCCAGTCGGCGGGGCCGTCGCGGGTGGTGGTGAGGGAGGCCAGTTGCGGCTGCTGCTCGAAGGCGGCGTAGCGGCGGCCGGGCAGCGACCGCCGGCCCGCGAAGTTCCGTACGGGTGCCTCGCCGCCGTACTTCACGGGGCCGAAGGCGTAGTCCGGAACGCCGTCGACGGGCGATTCGGCGGAGCTGTCGCGGGTCCAGCTCCGCTGTTCGGCGTCCCGTTCGTCGTCCATGCGGTCGTAGCCCTCGGCGTGCACGATCAGGTCGAGCACGGCCTCTCGGTGCCAGGCCGTCAGGAACTCCAGCCGCGCCCCTTCTCTGGCCGCGGCCTCGACCAGGGCCGCGCGGACGCTGTCGGGGATCCGCCGCTCGGCGAAGGGGTAGCGGCTGGTGCGCCGCTCGCGCAGGGCGCGATGGAGACCGGAGAGCCCGACGTCCAGGGCTTCGTGCGGGGCGTCCAGGCACACGGTGGCCAGGAGGGCGGGAGTGTGCGGGGCGGGCAGCAGGGTCGTCTTCGTCCGGAGGCCGGCGTGTGCGGCGGTCGTCCGCAGGTTCAACAGGGCCGCACCGCAACCGAGATGGAGGCCTCGGGTGGTGGGGTCGGCCATCGGCATGGCGCGGTCGAAGTCCGCGGAGAGGGTGAGGGTGCGGTTCGCGCGGGAGTAGTCGAAGTGCCACGGCTGGGCGTTGTGCATCGAGGGAGCGGTGACGGCGTCGGCGACGAGGTCCCGCACGGCGGTGTCATCGAGGGTGGGGTGCGCGAGCACGGGAGCCTCCCGGGCGGTTCGGACCGCGCCGACGCGGCACGGAGGGTGGATCTGCCGGCTCCTTCATCGTGGCGCCGCCGTCGTCGGTGCCGTCAGGGGCCATAGGACCCTGGATGCGGACCGGTCGGCCTTCGGGGACACAAGGCCGGCCGTCGGGGCCGAGTGGCTCATGCCGCGACTCCGCGGGCCGACCACGCTGGAGAGGTGGCCGCAACGTCGGCCGCCCCGGCGGAAGGAGCGGGAGATGGAGCACCGCACGATAGGTGAGCTGATGACCCGGAAGGTGGTGAGCGTCCGGCTCGACACCCCGTTCAAGGAGATCGTGCGGACGCTCGCCGACCACGCGGTGAGCGCCGTGCCGGTGCTCGACAGCCTCGGCAGGCCGGCCGGCATCGTCTCGGAGGCCGATCTGCTGCGGAAGGCGGCCGACCGGACCGACCTCTCCGGCCGGACACCGCTGCCCGATCTGGAGGCCTGGGAGCGGGCCCGGGCGGAAGGCCGCACCGCCGGTGAGCTGATGTCCGCTCCCGCGGTCTGCGCCCATCCGGAGTGGACCGTGGTGGAGGCGGCGCGGCTGATGGAGGTGCAGCAGGTCAAGCGGCTCCCCGTCGTCGACGAGGCGGACGCCCTGCTGGGCATCGTCAGCCGCGGCGACCTGCTGCGCGTCTTCCTGCGCAAGGACGACGCGATCCGGGAGGAGATCGCGCGGGAGGTCATCGGGCGCACGGCGCGGCTCGGTGCGGCGGGGGTCACCGCCGAGGTCGTACGGGGCCAGGTGGCACTGCACGGCACGGTGACGGACCCGCTGCTGGTTCCCGTACTGGTGCGGATGTGCGCGAGCGTCGACGGGGTGGTGTCGGTGTCCGAGGACGTGCGGGTGACGGCGGGCCTGACGACGCCCGCCTAGGGGCGGCGACCTCGGCCCACGGGTGCCCGTCGGCTCGTCGCACTACCGTGGGTGGTGTGGCCGGGCCGTGGACGCCGGCCGCAGCGGAGGGCGTCGTGGACGACGATCGCGACCGGACGGACGGTGCGCGGCCACGCCTGGACGCGCTGCCCGACGACCTGCTGGAGCGCCTCCGCACGGCTGAGCGGAACGCCGACCGGCCGCAACACCTGCTGCTGGAAGCCGTGCTGTCGGTGGGCACGGGGCTGAAGCTGCCGCAGGTGCTGCGCCGGATCGTCGAGGCCGCCGTCGTGCTGACCGACGCGGAGTACGGAGCGCTCGGGGTGATCGGCGAGGACGGCCGGATCAGCCAGTTCCTTCCGGTCGGGGTCACCGAGGAGCAGATCGAGACCATCGGCTCGTTCCCGGCCGGTCACGGGATCCTCGGTGAGCTGATCCGCCACCCGGCTCCACTGCGGCTGACCGAACTGGGCGAGCACCCCGCGTCCTACGGATTCCCGCCGCACCATCCGGCGATGCACTCGTTCCTAGGGGTGCCGGTCAAGGTCCGGGACGAGGTCTTCGGCAATCTGTACCTGACCGAGAAGCGCGGTGGCGGGCACTTCACCGCCGAGGACGAGACCCTGCTGTCGACACTGGCGGTGGCGGCAGGGGTGGCCATCGAGCATGCCCGGCTCTACGAGGAGGCCCGCTACCGCCAGGAGTGGCTGGAGGCCAACAGCGAGATCGTCGCCGGGCTGCTGCCGGGCGCGGAGACGGCCGAGGTGCTCGCGACGATCGTCGATCACGCGGTGCGCATCCTCTCCGCCGACCTCGGTGTGCTGGCCGTGCCCGCCGAGGGTGACTGCCTGCGCGTGGACCTGGCTTCGGGTGTCGACGCCGAAGCGCACCGCGGCCTGGTCCTTCCCCGCCACGGGTCGTTCATGGGCGCGGCGTTCACCGCCAAGGGGCCCCTGACCAGCTACGACATCGAGCACGACCCCAGGATCACCACCGGTCCGCCCCGCTGGTGGGGGCTGGGGCCCGCCGTCGCGGTCCCGATGGCCACCGGCGAACGGGTCCGCGGGGTGCTGCTGCTGGCCCGCCTGCGCGGGCGCGGCCCGTTCACCGAACCGGAGACCGCGCCGTTGCTGACGTTCGCCGGCCAGGCAGCGCTGGCGATGGAGCTGTCCGAGCAGCGCGCGGCCGCGGAGCAGGTGACCCTGCTCAAGGACCGCGACCGGATCGCCCGCGATCTGCACGACCTGGCGATTCAACGGCTCTTCGCCATCGGTATGACGCTGCAGAGCGCGGTCCGCTTCGTGGATCACCCGGAGGCCGGCGAACGGCTGCTGCGCGCGGTGGACGACCTGGACGAGACGATCAAGATCATCCGGTCCGCCATCTTCGGGCTCCGCACGCGCGACGCCGCTCACGGCCGCCAGGGCCTTCGGGTCCGCACGGTCACCGCGCTGGAAGAGGCCTCCCGCACCCTGCGGTTCACGCCGTCCCTGCACATGGAGGGCCTCATCGACACCGACGTACCGGCAGGGCTGGCCGAACACGTCCTGGCGGCCCTCGGGGAGGCGCTGAGCAATATCGCCCGTCATGCGCAGGCGAGCGCGGCGGAGGTCTCCCTGATCGCCCGTGGCCGTCGGATCACCCTGACCGTCACGGACAACGGGGTGGGCATGTCCGAGGACGGCCGGCGCAGCGGTCTGCTGAACCTGGCCAAACGGGCCGAGAGCGCGGGCGGCGGCATGACCGTCGAGGCGGGGCCGAACGGCGGCACCCGTCTGCGGTGGTGGGCACCGCTCCCGGAATAGCACCGGCGGCGATCCTGCCGCCACGCCTGGGCCACGGCGAGCAAGCGCTCAGTTCCCGTGCCGCCCCATGTCCGCGCCGGGTACCGCGCCGCCCCGTGTGGCGAGCATCGCGGCCTGGATGCGCCGCTCGACGCCGAGTTTGGACAGCATGCGGGAGATGTGGTTCTTGATGGTCTTCTCGGACAGATAGAGCCGCGCACCGATCTGACGGTTCGTCAAACCTTCGCCGATCAGGTCGAGGATCTCCCGCTCCCGTGGCGAGAGCCCGGACAGCGCGTCCTCCTCGGGCCGGGCTTCGTCCTCCTCGCCCCGCAGGCGGCGCATCAGCCGCGCCGTGGTCGCCGGGTCGAGCATGGACCGCCCCGAGGCGACCGTGCGCACGGCGGCGACCAGATCCGCCCCCTTGATCTCCTTCAGCACATAGCCGGCCGCGCCGGCCATGATCGAGTCCAGCAGCGCGTCATCGTCGTCGAACGAGGTGAGGATCAGGCAGGCCAGCCCCGGCATGCTCGAGCGCAGCTCACGGCATACCGAGACGCCGTCGCCGTCCGGCAGGCGGACGTCGAGCACCGCGACGTCCGGCCGCAACGCCGGGCCCCGGGCCAGCGCATGGCCGGCCGTCCCCGCGTCGCCGACCACTTCGATGTCGGACTCGGCATCGAGCAGGTCCTGGACACCGCGCCGGACGACCTCGTGGTCGTCGACCAGGAAGACTCGGATCGGCCGCTGCGGTGAGAACGTGCCCGTCTCGCTCATGACGCCCTCCGCGTGGAAGTGCACACCCCTGATTCATCGTGGCGCTCCCCGCGGTGGCGCGCCAGGGCCGAACGGTCCCGGCCCTGCCACGGGGAGCGCATGCCGCAGCATGCCGATGGGGACATTCAGCCCTCGCCCCCGCCTGCCTGCGGTGAGACCCTCGATACAGCAGATGAAGGGGGTGCGGGATGACTCCATGGAAACTCCACCCACCATGGCGGCACGAGCCGCTGCGACGTGGCACGGACGTGACGCAGTCCTGGCTGGCGCTGGCCACCGGGCTGGCCATCGCCGTGGCGGCGCCGGCCGCCGGGGTGGTGGCCGGTCAGACGGTGCACGCCGCGTCCCAGCAGCAGCGCGCCGGATGGCACTCGGTCACCGCGGTGGTGGCGAAGGAGCCGCCCGCCCGCGTCGGCGTCGACACCAGCGGTGGCTCGGCCGGCCGGGTGCATGCGGCGGTCCAGTGGATGGCCCCGGACCACAAGGTCCGCACGGGAGAGACGACCGTGGCACCCGGCGTGCGCGTCGGGGACCGGACCGCGGTGTGGCTGGACCGGCATGGAGCGCTGGTACGGGACCCGGGCGCCCCTGGGGACGCCCTGGCCATGAGCGTCGTGGCCGGCACCGTGGCCGCGTCGGGCACCGGATTGCTGCTCATCGGCGCGGACAAGGCCGGCGTCCGCCTGCTGAACCGCAAGCGCTCCGCCCAGTGGGAGAAGGAGTGGGCGGAACTCGACGCGCAGGGGCGGCACTACCGGCAGTGACCGCACCGAAGGCCCCTGGGCGTCCCGTACGGCATCGTCATCGGGCACCGGAGTCATCAAGTACCGGAGTCATCAGGTGCCGGAGGCTCCTCCTCCGCACCGGGCTCCCCATCCGCCCCGAGGTCGAACGTCACATCCACCACGCCCTCGACCGCGCGCACCAGGCGGGCCACGAGAGGTAGCAGCGCCCTGTCGCGGATCCGACCATGCAGAGCCACCACGCCATCGGTGACGGCGACCCGCACTTCCTTGGGGTCCTCCGTGAACAGCCGGTCGACGATCTCGGTGCGCACCTCCGTCGCGAGGTCCTCGTCGGAGCGCAGAAAGACCTTCAGCAGGTCCGAGCGGCTGACGATGCCCTGCAACATCCCTTGGGCGTCGACCACGGGCAACCGCTTGACGGACCTCTGCGCCATGGCCCGCGCCGCCTGGGCGATGGAGTCACCGGCGTGCACGGTCAGCGCGGGCGCGCTCATCAGATCGCCCGCGGTCAGGGCACCCGCCTTGCGCAGCGCCTCCAGCCGTTGCGACCGCTGCAGCAGGTCCGGATCCACGTCCCGGAACTCCTCCTTGGGCAGCAGGTCGGCTTCGGAGACCACACCGATCACCCGCCCCTCCCCCGCCAGCACCGGCAGCGCACTGACCTGCCACTGCTCCATGGTCTCGACGATCTCCTTGAAGCGTGCGTCCTGGCCGATGGCGACCACCGTCTGGGTCATCACATCGCTGACGCTGTGCGGGGTACGCGCCATGACGCCTCCTCCTACGGGCCAGGTGGCCGGACCGAAGCAGTGCCGGTCACATCGAAATTCACGTCGACCACGCCCTCGACGCCGCGCACCAGACGCGCCACCACCGGAACGAGGGACCGGTCCCGCAAGCGGCCGCTGAGCGTGACCACCCCGTCCGCGACCGTGACCTGCAGATCCTTGGCAGGTGACGCGAAGAGCTGCCCGATGACATGACGCACTTCCGCCGCCAGGTCCTCGTCGGAGCGCAGGAAGACCTTCAGCAGGTCGGCACGGCTGACGATGCCCACCAGCAGCCCGTCCCCGTTCACAACCGGCAGCCGCTTGACGGACTCACGCGCCATCGTCCGCGCGGCCTGGCCCAGCGTGGCATCGGCGCGCACCGTCACCGCGGGGCTGGTCATCAGCTCCCCCGCCGTCACCGCTTCCGCCCGGCGTACATCGTCCGACCGCCGCAACCGTTCCAGTCGCTCCGGGTCCCGCTCACGGAACCCTTCCTTGGGCAGCAGATCGGCCTCCGACACCACACCGATCACCCGCCCCTCCCCCGCGAGCACCGGCAGCGCACTGATCTGCCACCGCCGAAGGGTCTCGACGATCTCCTTGAACCGAGCCCCGCGATCGACGGCGGCCACGGACCGGGTCATGACATCACTGACGAACTGCGCGGCGTTCCGCATCATGGCGCCTCCTCGGAGCCCGGCCCGCATCATGCAGACCGTGGAGGTATGTCCATGCCGACACCTCCAGCCTGAAGCCCGCCCGTCCCGACCAACAGGGCCGTCCGGCCCCTCCGGGACTACCCTCCGGCGGCGCCAGGTCCAGCGAACGTGTCACCGGGCCTGTGGGGGGGGCGACCGTCGCAGCCGGCTCTCACCGGCCCAGCTCCTCCAACTCCTCCAGTTCCTCCAACTCCTCCAGTTCCTCCAACTCCTCCAACAGATCGGCAACGATCGAGTCCTCATCGTCGAACGTCAGCCACCAGTCGGCGAAGGCCCGCCCGTATTCGGCAAGCGCGGCTCGGTAGATGGCGCCCGGGTCCTCGGCGGGCGTCAGCCCGAAGGTGCGCTTCAGCCATCCGACATAGGCCTGACGGGCGGGCGCGCACTCGTCCCCGTCCTCGTCCTCGACCGCGAGCAGCCGGAACAGCTCACGCAGATCGCGGGCCGCTATGAAAAGGTCGCCCTCGTCCCCGCAGAAAATCACCGGCAGCGTGGCGAGGTCCACCTCGTCGTCGCGCTTCCACAGGGCGTAGAACGACCCGGAGGCCGTCGCCTGGGCGAACGGGATGAGCCGGTCGCGCAGTTCGGCGGGCGGCTCGGGGCCGAGCGGGGAGACCCGACCGTACTCGAACAGCTCGAAGCCGTCGGAGAAGGCCTCCCCGTCGAGGCTGTCCTCAAGTTCCTTGAGGAGGTTGAGCTCGGGAACGGGGGAATACGCACTGCTCACGGAATGCGTACTGCTCACGGAACCTCCAAGAGGCGGGCGGATGCGTGCCGATCGATCTCGACCGTAACGCCAGGGTCTGACATCGGCTCGATCCGTCGAGGGCGCGACCGCTGTACGCACTCGCCGCGCCAAGTGCCGGTCGCTGTGTGCCAGGCGCTACGTACCAGGCGCGAAGGGCCGTATGCGGGCGATGAGGAGGGCGACGTCGTCCGGGTCGTCGGGGCGGCGGAGTTCGCGCAGGAGTCGGTCGCAGGTCTCTTCCAGGGTGCGGTCGGGCGCGTCGAGCAACTGGCGGAGGGCTTCGAGGCGTTCGTCGATGGCGTGGTGACGGGTTTCGACCAATCCGTCGGTGTACAGGACCAGTTGGTCGTCGGGGCCGAGGTCGATGGTGGTGGTCTCGAAGGGGACCCCGCCGACTCCCAGCGGAGTGCCGGTCGGCAGGTCGAGGAACTCGGGGCGCCTACCGCTGCGTACGAGGGCGGGGGGAAGGTGGCCGGCGGTGGCGATATGGCATTCGCCGCGGTGCGGGTCGTAGGTGGCGTAGACGCACGTGGCGATGTAGTGCTCCAGCCCCGAGGTGATCCGGTCGAGGTGCTGGAGGACCTGGGCGGGGTCCAGGTCGAGGTCGGCGAAGGCGCTGGTGGCGGTGCGCAGGCGGCCCATGGTCGCGGCGGCGTCGATGCCGCTGCCCATGACGTCGCCGACGACCAGGGCGGTCTTGTTGCCGTCGAGCGGGAGGACGTCGTACCAGTCCCCGCCGATCTCGTAGGTGGCCAGTGCGGGCCGGTAGCGGGAGGCGAGCTGCAGTCCGGGGCGGTGGGGCGGATGGTCGGGGAGCAGGCTGCGCTGCAGGGTCTCGGCGGCGGCGCGCACGCTCTGGTGCGTGCGGGCGTTGTCGATGCAGACGGCGGCTCGGGAGGCCAGCTCGGCGGCGAGGGCGAGGTCGTCCTCACCGAAGGGCAGTGGGTTGCGGGCGCGGCTGAGACCGAGGAAGCCGAGGATATGGCCGCGGGCGGTGAGCGGGGCCATCATGTAGGAGTGCACCCCGGCGCGGGTCAGCAGCTCGGCGGCGTGGTCGTCGCGGGCGATGCGCGCCATGTCGGTGTCGTCGGTGTGGGAGATCAGGATCGGCCGGCCGGTGCGTACGCACTGGGTGGCCAGGCGGTCGGCGTCGAACGCGGCGATCTCACCGGGGCGATCGACGGCATCGACGGCCTCGGTGGGGTAGGCGGCCTTGACCGCGAGGGCGCGGAAGACCGCGGGGCCGGCCCTGCTGGCCGGGCGGTGCTCGTCCAGTACGGAGTCGAGCACATCGACCGTGACCACGTCGGCGAGTTCGGGAACGGTGACGTCGGCCAGCTCGCGGGCGGTCTGGCCGACCTCCAGGGTGGTGCCGATACGGGCGGAGCCGTCGGCGATCAGGGCCAGGCGCCGTCGGGCCTCGGCGGCTTCCGTGGCCGCCTGATAGCGGTCGGTGACATCGACCACCAGGTCGGCCACTCCGAGTACCCGCCCCTGGGGGTCGTCCAGCCGGTACAGCGAGATCGACCAGGCGTGCTCGTGGCCCGGGTCGGCCGGGGTGCGGCCGACGATGGTGGACTGGTCGACCATGGGAACCCCGGTCTCCAGGACCTTGCGCATCGCGGCCTCCGGCACCGCGAACTTCGACGCGGTCATGATCTCGCGGTAGTGCCTGCCGAGGTGGTCCTTCGCGGGGATGCCGTGCATCCGCTCCAGGGCCGGGTTGACGGCGACGTACCGCAGATCGGTGTCGAGGATCGCCAGCCCGATGGGCGACTGGGAGATCAGCCGGGTGGACAGGGCGACGTCCCGCTCCACCTCGCGCAGCGTGGGTGAGTCGGTGCCGAGCCCGAGTGCGTAGAAGTCGCCGCGGTCGTCGAGCAGGCGCATGTTGCGCAGCTCCACCATCCGCGCGGTGCCGTCCTTGTGCCGTACGGGGAAGGTGCCGCCCCAGCTCTTGCCGGTCTCCATGACCTCGGCGAATTCCTTGAGCACCAGGTCCCAGTGCTGTTCCTTGACCAGCAGCTGGGCGGCGAACTCCCCGAGCGCCTCCTCGGCCGGGTAGCCGTACAGGTCCTCGGCCTGCGGACTCCACAGGACGATCCGTCCCTCGGCGTCGAGCAGCACCGCGGCCACGCCGAGGAGATCCAGCAGTCCGCTCGGTTGGGACGGCCCGCCCGCCGGCTCGGCGGGGCGGGCCGGAAGGTCATCGGCTGCGCTCACCCGGGCCCTCCTTCCGGTCGCCGGACCAGGCACGCACTCCCCTCGCTCCGGTCCGTGGCCTGCCGACGGATGTGACCCCGTCCCCACGTCCCGTGAGTGCTTCCGGCTTCCATGGTCCCCCCGGACCGGCCGACCGGACACCTCACCCGGCCCAGGCCCCTGCTCCCACCTCACAAGGCGCCCCACAGAGCGCCTCACGGGGCCTCGCCACCGGCCCCCGACCCCTCCCCCTCCGTCACGCTCTGTATATCGGCGACCACCGCGGCCTCCTCACCGCATGTGGCTGTCGGAGGCCGCGGAGTCACCGACATCGGGGACCGGCGGCGGCTCAGGCGCGCATCCCTCCGTCGACCCGGAGGACCGTGCCGGTGACGTAGGAGGAGCGGTCGCTGAGGAGCCAGGCGGCGGCCTGGGCGATCTCGTCGGGATCGGCCGCGCGGCCCAGCGGGGTCTGGGCGTTGAGCTGGTCGATGGTGCCGGGGGACTTCTCGTCCCACTCGTAGAGCATCTCGGTGAGCGTGGTGCCCGGGGCGATGGCGTTGACGCGGATGCCCTCGGGGCCGTACGTGGCGGCGGCCGATGCCGTGAGGCTGTTGACCGCCCGCTTCGCCGCGCCGTACGCGGGCAGCCAGGGGTTGGCCATCAGGCTGCCGACGCTGGAGGTGTTGACGATGGCGCCGCGCTGCGCGGTGGCGCGGATGGCGGCGATCTCGGCGGTCATGGCCAGCCACGGCCCCTTGACGTTGACGGCGCAGACATGGTCGAAGTCCGCCTCCGACAGCTGGTCCATCGGGCCGGGCGGCTGGCCCGTCGCACCGTTGTTGAAGGCGACGTCGAGCCGGCCGTACAGCTCCACGGCCCGCTGTACGGCGGCACGGACGCCGGCTGCGTCGGACAGGTCGCACAGTACGTAGTCCGCGATCCCGCCGGCCTCCCGGATCTCCTCGGTCACCGCCTTGAGCTGGGACTCCGTACGGGCCGCGAGCAGCACCCGGGCACCCTCCCCGGCGAACAGCCGCGCCGCCGCCGCACCGATGCCCCGGCCGGCACCGGTGACGAAGGCGACCTTGTCGGCGAGCAGGCCCGCGGTCGTGGTGGACGTGATTCGTGTGTGGTTCATGCCGACGAGCCTGTGTCCGGCCGCCCCGCTCATCCAGGCACCGGCAGTACCTGGCTGGGCAATTCGATCACCGCGCACACTGGGGAGGTGAATCGAAGAGAACTGGCCGACTTCCTGCGCAGCCGGCGTGCGCGCATCACCCCCGCCGAGGTGGGGCTGCCCGCCGGGCCGCGCCGCCGCACCCCGGGACTGCGCCGTGAGGAGGTGGCGCAGCTGGCGTTCATCTCGACCGAGTACTACACGCGGCTGGAGCAGGCTCGCGCCCCGCACCCCTCCCGGGAGGTGCTGGCCCAGCTCTCCCGCGCCCTGCGCCTGTCGGACGCCGAGCGCGACCACCTGCACCACCTCGCCGGTACCCCGCCCGGGCCCCCGGCCGGGCCGTCACGAGAGGTGCGGCAGAGCGTCGTCGACCTGCTGGACCGACTGCCGGAGGCCGCGGCGCTCGTGATGTCGGCGACGTACGAGGTCATCGCCTGGAACCACCTGGCGACCGCCCTGTTGGAGGACTTCTCCGCCCTGTCGCGCCGCGACCGCAACCTCATCCGGCGCCACTTCCTCGGGCCGTACCGGGACGGCCGACGGCTGTACGGCGCCTCGGACGCGGAGGAGTTCGCCCGGACCTCGGCGCAGCACCTGCGCGCCGCCGCGGCCCGCTATCCCGACGACCCGGAGGTGACCGGTCTGGTCGAGGAACTCCTGTCCGGAAGCGAGGAGTTCGCCCGGCTCTGGGCCGCCCACGACGTGGTCGCCCGGCCCACCCTCTGCAAGACCTTCCAGCACCCGCTGGTCGGCCCCGTCGCCGTGGCCTGCGACGTCCTGGACATCACCGACCGGGACCAGCGGGTCGTCATCTACACCGCCACCCCCGGCTCGCCGTCCGCGGAGGCACTGCGGCTGCTGTCCGTCGTCGGCACGCAGCGCATGGGTGTGCCCGGCTAGCGGTGAGAGCGTCGAGCTGTCGCCCGAGCAGCTGTCCGCCGGTCGGGGCTCAAGTGGCTTGTCGACTCTGCTCGGTGAACATCTTGAGCATGGCCTGGGGTGTGTTCTTCTCGGAGTCGATCCCGTGGACCTCGGCGCCTTCAAAAGTGCCGACCTCGGCGCTGCGGACGAACATGGCCTGCTCGTACTCGGTGAGCGCGGCCTCGAGGTCGTCGGGGTGCGCGGCGAGGGCCCCGCCGAGTTCGGCGCCGTCGAGCATGGCGAGGTTGGCGCCTTCGCCGTTCGGGGCCGTGAGGTGGGCGGCGTCACCGAGCAGGGTCACCCCCGGCACCCGGTCCCACCGGTGCTCGACCGGCAGAGCGTAGAGGGGGCGCAGGACCGGCGCGGTGTCGCAGTCGGTGATCAGCGCGGTGAGTTCCGGTGCCCAGCCGTCGAACTCCGCCGCGATCCGCGCGGTCGCCGCGGCGGCATCGGCGAAGTCGATGGTGGCGAACCAGTCCTGCGGCTCGGACAGCCCCACGTACGCGTGGAGAGTGTCGCCGCTCTCCCGGTGGGCGAAGATCTCCCTGCCCGGCGAGGGCGCGATCATCGACCCGCCACCGACCGCTTTCGCGGCGGCCGGGTGCCGGGTGTCGGCGTCGAACAGGTAGGTCTCGACGACCGACTTGCCGACGTACTCGGGTGTCGCGGTGGACAGCAGCGGTCGGACCCGCGACCACGCGCCGTCCGCACCGACCAGCAGCCCCGTGACGACGGTGCCGCCGTCGGCGAAGGTCACCTCGTAGCGACCCTCGCCGAGGGCACGGGTGCTGCCGACCTTGTGCCCCCACCGGACGGTGCCGGTCGGAAGCGAGTCGAGGAGGATCCGGCGCAGCTCGCCACGCAGCACCTCGGGGCGTCCCCCCGTGCCGTCGTCGGCCTCTTCGAACAGGACGGTCCCGTCCCGGTCGAGGACCCGCATCGCCTGGCGGCCCTCCAGGACTATGGCGTGGAACTCGTCCATCAGGCCGGCCGCCTTGAGCGCGAGCTGCCCGTTGTAGTCGTGGATGTCGAGCATCCCGCCCTGTGTGCGCGCCGTCGGGGAGGACTCGGCCTCGTAGACCGTGACGGGGATTCCATGGACGTGCAGGACGCGGGCCAGCGTGAGGCCGCCGAGTCCGGCGCCGATGATCGTGACGGGGGTGTGCATGGGCACTCCTCGGGGTCGGGACCGCCCGGTGATCTCCGGCGGCCGTCTCCGGAAAGGTGCCAGGCCCCACCGACAAGCCGCCGACAGTGAACTCACCGCCCCGATAGACGACCGACACTTTCGGAGTGCAGGAGGTGGGCCAGGGCGGGAAGCCGTCACCGGCCTCGGAGTTGAAGGGACACCACGATGAGGTCGCGCAATTCCTTCGGCGCTCCCTCGTGTCTGCCCTCGGCGATTTCGTAGAGCGTGTCGAACGATCCCGGATAGAGCATGACCTGCAGGCCGCGTTCTTTGAGACAGCAGAAGACGGCGAACTCTTCGAGGAAGTAGTCCGAGGACCTCCGGATACGCCGTTCCAGTTCCTCGGCCGCCCGGTCGCCGCTCGCGCCGCCGAGGCGGCGCGAGCGGCGATGGACGCCGACCCCGAAGATCCGCTCGTGCCGATCCACCTCGGCCATGCGCTCGCCTGGCTCGGCGACCGCGACGGCGCGGTCGCCGCCTACCGGGAGGCACTGCGCCGCGACCCGTTCGATGAACAAGCGGACACCTGCCTCGAAATGCTCGAGGTCGAGGTCGAGGTCGATCCGCCCCCAGCCCTGAAGAGCCCGCGCTCGTACGCGTTCGCCCTGCTGCGCGAGAAACTGCGGACCTCCAACTCCGACTGGATCGACATCGGCCACGTGTGCAGATCACTCGCCGCCGCGCGGGACACCGCCGAGGCGAGATTGCGCGAAACCGGCGACCTGACCCGCGAGGAACTCGACGGCTTCATCAAGCTGGAGTTGGATGTGCACCGCCCCGGGCAGCCGGTCGCCACCTTCGACCTGATGGGCCGGATCCCCTCCGAGCCGAAGGAAGGCCCCTTCCGATTCGACTGGTCGGAGGTCCCCCTGGACGAACCCCTGGAGCCTCCGCTGTCGCCGGGCGGCCGGCAGGCAGGCGAGGTGCCCAGGAAGAGGTCGTGATCACGTCGCGGTCATACGGCCTCAACCTCCTGGCGGACGGAAGTGGGGCGTTGGGCACGCAGGATGCCCGCCGCGCAGGCGGCGACGAGGCAGCACGCCACGGGCAGGAAGAAGGTGAGGTTGAGGGGGACGAGGCGAGTCAGCGGGCCGATGAGGGCGGGTCCGGCGAGCATGCCGAGGTAGCCGAGGCCGGCGACGCGCGAGACATTGGCTCCGGCGGCGTCCAGATCGGTGTGGCCCGCGGCGCTGAAGAGTTGGGGGATGCAGCCGGACAGTCCGGCCCCGAACAGGGTCCAGCCGGCCAGCGCCAGGGGCGTCCACGGGGACAGCGCCGCCACCGTCAGTCCGAGCGCCGCCAGGGACGCGCCGTAGCGGAGTATCGCCACCGGGCCGAAGCGCGCGGCCACCCGGTCGGTCAGCAGACGGCCTAGGGTCATGGCCGTGGCGAAGGCGCCGTAAGCGAGGGCGGCGGTGGCGGCCGGGGCATCCAGGACGTCCCGAAGATGGAGCACGCTCCAGTCGTTGGCGACGCCTTCGCACAGCATCAGCATCAGCGCCAGCACGGCGAGCAGCCAAATACGCCGGGGCGTACGAGGCCGGGCCGAGGCCGCGGTGGGGGCCGGCGCGTCGGGGTGTGGCTCCGTGGGCGCGTGCGCGGTGCGAGCGGGCTCGGGGTGCAGCAGTGCGGGAACCGCCAGTACGGAGACGATGACGCCGAGGAGTGCCACCGCGCCGAGTGTGACCGCCGGTCCCGCGCCGCCGTCGAGAGTGCGCGCGCCGACCAGAGCGGCCAGGACGCCGCCGATGGAGAAGGTGGCGTGGAAGGCGGACATGACGGGCCGTCGGTAGCCGCGTTCCACCTGGACGGCATGGGCGTTCATGCTGACGTCCAGGCAACCGTTGCCGAACCCGAGCACCAGCAGCGCCACGCCCAGCAGCCAACCGTTCGTGGCCAGTCCCGGCAGGACGAGCGCGGCGCTGCACAGCACCGCGCCGGCCGGTACGACCCGGCGGGCACCGACGCGGTCGGTGAGCCGGCCGGCGAGCTGCATCCCCGCGAAGGCTCCCGCGCCGAGCAGCAGCAGGAGCCAGCCGAGCACGGCATGGCCGACCCCGGCGCGGTGCTCGACGGCGGGGATGTGCACGACCCACATCCCCATGAGGAAGCCGTTCAGGGCGAAGTAGACGAAGGTGGCGAGCCGGCCGGCTCGTAGCGTTCTCTTCATGTGAACGAACATATCGAACATGATTGATGTTCGAAAGATTGATATTCGAGCAGGGTCCATGTTCAATGTGGGCATGGTGAGCACAGACCGACTGAGGCAGATCTCCGACGCGGTACGCGAGGCCGGCCGCGTCGGCGTCGCGGAGCTGGCGGCCCTCACCGGGGCCTCGGAGATGACCATTCGCCGCGACCTGGAGGTACTGGCCGACCAGGGCGTCCTGGAGCGCTACCGCGGTGGGGCGAGAAGTCTGCTGCTGCGCGGTGACGAGCCCCCGTTCGCGCTGCGGGTGCAGGAGGGACAGGAGACCAAGCGGCGCCTGGCCGCCGCGGTCGCCGAACTGATCGCCGACGGCGAGTCCGTCGTCCTCGACAGCGGAACCACCTGCCTGGAAGTCGCCCACGCACTGGAACCCCGTCGTCTGACGGTGATGCCGCTCTCCCTGCACGCCGCCAACGCGCTGGCCGGGGCACCGCGACTGACGCTGCTGGTGCCGGGCGGCCGGCCGCGGCCGGGCGAACTGGCGCTGACCGGCCCGCTGACCGCGGCGTCGCTGGCCGCCGTGCGCTTCGACACCGCCGTCATCGGCTGCTGCGGGGTGACCGCGACGGACGGCCTGACCGCGTACGACCTCGACGACGCCGCCGTCAAGCGCGCCGCGATCGCCTCGTCCCGCCGCATCATCGCCGTCGCGGAGGGCGCCAAGCTCTCCCGCACCGCCCTCGCCTTCGTCACTCCCGCCGCCGCCCTGCACACCCTCGTCACCGACGAGGCCGCACCGGGCGAGGAGATCGACGCGCTGGCCGCCGCGGGTGTGACCGTACGGACGGTGTGAGCGTAAGCACGGATTGAGCGTACGGACGGTGCGAGCGCCGACGACGTCCAGCCTCGCCGGCCGGGCGCCGGTTACCGGGCCGGCGTCGACGCGGCGGAGCCGGGATGCGGGCCGTAGGACGTCAGGAAGCGGGTGCGGAAGGCGTCCATGCGCCAGACGGGTGCCTTCGGGCCGGGCTTCAGGCCGGTCTGCCAGCCCCAGTCGGAGATCCGTTTCAGCACGGCCGGATCGTGGGCGACGATCGCGACCGGCACGTCCCGGCTGGCGTGCTCGCCGGTGACGGCCGGAACGGGCTGGTGGTCGCCGAGGAAGACCAGCACGGTGTTCTTGTTGCCGTACTTCTCCACGTAGGAGATGAGGCTGCGCAGCGAGTACTGGATGGCATGCCCGTATTCGACAGGCACCTGCGCGGGGTCCCGCCACACCTCCGTGGGGTTCTTGCCCGCCTTCTGTATGGCGTTGTAGACCGAACCGTCGCCGACCTCGTTCCAGCCGATCATCTTGGGCAGCGGCGCCCAGGGGTTGTGACTGGACGTCAGGATGATCTCCGACATCAGGGGCTTGCCGCCCGGCTTGCCGTGCTGGAGGCGTTCGAAGGCGGACAGGCTGTACTGGTCGGGCATGGTCGACCAGCTGAACTTGGGGCCCCGGTAGCCGAGGTTCCGGGAGTCGTAGACGTGGTCGAGACCGTAGAACGTCCCCTCCGGCCAGGACCGGGTGACGCCCGGCATGATGCCGACGGTCCGCCAGGCCCCCGTGCGCCGGAAGGCACCCGTCAGGCTCAGGCGGTCGCTGGAGGTGACGGTGCGGTAGCGCTGCTGGTTGTTGATCCACAGGCCCGACATCAAGGTGGAGTGCGCCAGCCAGCTGCCCCCGCCCGCGGTCGGTGAGGTCAGCCAGGCACTCCGGGTGGAGAACCCGGCCTTGCGCAGTCGGCGGGTCCCGTCCGCGAGTACGGCATCGACCCCCGGAGCGATCTTCGGGTCCTCGACGGCGCTGCGCCCGTAGCTCTCGATGAAGGTGAAGATGACATCCTTGCCGCGCAGCCCGGTCAGCAGTCGGTCGGGCGGAGTGTCATGGAAGGCGTCGCCGGCGGCCGCCTCGGCGAACGCGCGCTCGTCCTTCAGGTCCGCACGCACCTGGTCCACACGGCTGCCGACCAGCTCGGCCACGTTCCTGGAGGAGACCGGAACACCGGCGATCTGCATGCCGAGCGCCGTGACGGCGACCCAGGACGTCCCCAGGAGCAGGGTGGTACCCGTCGCCGCCGCACTGTGCCGGGAGATGACACGGCTCAGCCGGACGACCGCCAGCGTCATCAGGACCAGCAAGGCGACGACGAGGACCAGCACGCCGATCACGGCCCCGATGGCACCCGCCTCGCCGGCCGAGTCCCTGAGGAAGGACTCGGCGTCGCCGAACAGGCCCCAGTCGAGCACCGGGTCGAAGGGCCGGGCCAACACCGAATAGAAGCCCATATCAAGGAAGTTGAGGACGGTGAGCAGGCCGAGAGTCACCCCGGCGAACACCGCCGCCACGCGCCGCGCCTTCGGCGGCAGCACGAGCAGCAGAGCGGCACCGGCGATCCCCTCCACCGGGATGCGTGCGAACTGCCCTGGCGTGAGGCCGGAGAGCTGGTCGGGCAGGAGCAGGGCGAAGAGCACGAGTGCCGCGGACAGGACGGTGGCCGTCCGCGCCAGAACCCGCGCGACGGCCGGGTGCCGATCGTGCCACCCACGGACCGCCCCGCCCGCACCGCGGTCCTTGGCCGGAGCGGACGCCGCCGGCTCGGCGCTGCCCTCGTCCGGCGTCCGGCCCTCCGCCTCCTCCGTTGCCCGGTCCGTCTCCGATACCCGGTCCGATGCCGGGTCCGTCTCCGGCAGCTGAGGAGAGCGCGTCAAGTGCGGCACCCGATGGTCCTTCCCTACGAAGCCCGGTGGCGATACGGCGGGCGGGACCCGGGAGGCCGAAGCCCGCCGTTGTCTGTATGTGTACGGGCTGCGGGCGGGCCGCGTTCAATCACCGGGCCGGCGCTTCGGACTTTTCCCGGTGGCGCCGATGAGGCCATACGGGGAGAGGGACACTTCCGGCATACGCGACTGGAGGCCGGGTCGGGTCAACGGTCCGGCGTACTACGTCGTCGTCACCTGCACTCTGGGAGCCGCCGCACTGGCCACGCTGCGGGGCGGCGACCACCGGCGTGCGCTTCAGGACTGATGGTGGGTCAGCGCTTCTTGGGGAACGCGGTGCGCAGCCCGGATCCGTTGACGATGAAGGCGGCCGCGGCCAGGGCGATCGCACATGCGCCGTGCATCACGATGAACCACACCGGGAGGGCACCGGGGATCGTGTCGATGGCGATGATCACGGGCGGCATGATGATCGAGATGATCCGTATGCGCAGATAGGCCCAGCGCGCTCCGCGTGCGGCGAGGACGGTCAGCCAGTAGGTCACCGCGGCGCTCGCCGGCACTCCGGCCGATCGGCCCCACATGAACGAGGTCACCGGCTGTTCGGTGAGCGCGAGCACGACGACCGTGACGAGGACCGCGGCGCTCAGCGCACCATAGGCCGCGACGAGGATCTTCACCTTGCCGAAGGCCGGTCGGGTGTCGGGACGGTTCGGGTGGGTGGGCTCGACCGTGGTGCGCTGGGTGGTTTCCATGGCTCCGTCTTCCGTTGCGTCGTCTGTTGCGATGTCCGGTGCGATCTCCGGTGTGATGTCGACGTTAGGAAGCGCATGGGTGGCGCGGTATCGGCCTGGACGTACGGCTGGGTGGGGCTGGACCCACTCCCGCGCCGATCCGTGCGGAATCCGGCTCCGGGCGGCGCACAGTGGACTCACCGAGCCGAAGTAGAAGGAAGAAACATGCGACAGCTGATGTCGTGGGTGGCAAGCGCCTGCGTGGGGTTCGTCCGAGCGTGCGTGGTGGCGGTCGTCACCATGCTGGTACCGGCCGTATGGGCCGCCGCCGTGGCCCTGGGGATCTGGTGGGGGGCGGCGAACCCGTGGTCGTGGCTGGCGCCGTTCGTGCTGGTGAGCGTGGGCACGCTCGCCTTGTCCCGCCCGGTCTGCCAGATGGTCCGCCGCCTCGTCGCGAAGTGGACCGCCACCGAGATCCCCTCCGGATACCGGCAGGCCGGACCGGTGACGCAGTTGTCCACCGGGTACTGGTGGAACGGCTTCGGCTACGAGCGCACCAGCCGCGACGCGCTCATGGATCAGAAGTGGCGGGTCCGGTGGGGCGACCCCGCCAACGGGCGCGACCTGCGGTTCATGGCGATCGCGCCGCTCACCGCGGGTCTGGTCGCATCCCTCCCGCCGGCCGGGCTGGCCGCGGCGGTCCTCGGGCTCGACCAGTCGGAGCCCGCCGCACGCGTCATAGGGGCGCTCGGCCTGGTCGTGGCCGTCGCCGGTGCCCCGTACGCCTGGCGGCCCGTCGAGCCGGTGGCCGCCCGCTTCCTGCGCCCGTCGCCCGCGATGACGCTGGCGGAGCGGTTGGACGAACTGACCGCCCAGCGCGCGGACACAACGGTCGCGCAGGCCGCCGAGATCCGCCGGATCGAACGGGACCTGCACGACGGGGCACAGGCACGCCTGGTCCTGCTCGGGCTCTCCTTGGCCACTGCGGAGAAGCTGATGGAGACCGACCCCGACCGGGCCAAGGAGCTGCTGCGCGAGGCGCGAGCCGGCGCTGCCACGTCACTGACCGAGCTCCGCGAACTGGTCCGGGGGATCAACCCGCCGGTGCTCAACGACCGGGGGCTCGTCGACGCCCTGCGCGCGCTCGCCCTGGACAGCCCGCTCGAAGCGGCTGTCAGCGCCGAGGTGACGCTGCGCCTGGACCCGCCGATCGAGTCCGCTCTGTACTTCGGAGTCGCCGAGCTGATGACCAATGCGGTCAAGCACGCCCGCGCGACCCGGGCGCACATCTCTGTCGCCCGCGACGACAACGACATCGTGGTGGATGTCGAGGACAACGGTCAGGGCGGAGCCGACGAGCGAACCGGCGGTGGGCTCGCCGGGCTGCGTCGCCGCCTCGCGGTCTTCGACGGCACCCTGGAGATCAGCAGCCCGGCGGGCGGTCCGACCCGTGCAAGGATGGTCGTGCCATGCGAATCGTTGTAGCCGAAGACCTCTACCTCCTGCGCGACGGGATGGTCCGCCTCATCGAGGCGTACGGACATCAGGTGGTGGCGACCGCGACCACCGGACCCGAGACGCTCGACGCGCTGCTGAAGTGGCGGCCGGACGTCGCCGTCGTCGACGTCCGCATGCCGCCGACCCAGACGGACGAGGGCCTGCGGGCGGCCCTGGCCGCGCGCCGCGAACTGCCCGGACTGCCGGTGCTGATCCTCTCGCAGTACGTCGAACAGCTCTATGCCCGCGAGCTCTTGGCCGATGGCTCCGGTGGCATCGGCTACTTCCTCAAGGACAGCGTGTTCGACGCCGATCAGTTCGTCGACGCCCTGGAGCGCGTGGCCGGGGGCGGGACCGCCATGGACCCTGCCGTCATCGCGAAACTGCTGTCCAGCGGATCCTCGAACCGGCGACTCGGACAGCTCACCGAACGCGAACACTCCGTGCTCGGCCTCATGGCCGAAGGGCTGTCCAATCAGGCCATCGGCCGGCGGCTCTTCCTCAGCGACAGCGCGATCAGCAAGTACACCACCTCCATGTTCGGCAAACTCGGCATCACCGATGACAACGACAACAACCGCCGCGTCCTCGCGGTCCTCGCCTACCTGAACAACCCCTGACGTCCCGGGCGCAGACGGCCACGGAGTCCGGGCTCTGCGGCCGTTGTCAGTGGGTCCGTGCATCATCGTTCCCATGACACAGAGCACCACTGAGCCGCTGCACACGCTCGCCCGCGAGCATCTGCCCGCCGAGATCGCCGAGCGGTGGATCGGCCTGCTGCGGCCGAGCCTGCGCCTGGAGAAGGCCACGGGCACGAGTACGGGAACGGGTACAAGTACCGGTACCCGTATGGGTATGGGTACGGACCCAGTCGTCGGTCGGCTCGGCGGCCTGCCGGAGCTTCCGGAGAGCCAGGAGTGGCCCGTGTGGGAGGGGCACGGCCCGCTCTCCTTCGTCGCCGCGCTCGACTGCGCCGCGCTCCCCTCCGCCGCCCTCGACATCGCCCTGCCGTCAGACGGGACGCTGGCCTTCTTCTACTTCGACGGGCAGTTGGACGACGGCTGTGCGGTGGTCGCGCCCGATGAGCCCGACAGCTGGGCGGGTGCGCGGGTGCTGTACGTACCGGCGGACGTTCCCGTCGCCGAACGGGCCGCGCCGGCAGAGATTCAGCCCTACCCCGAGGTACCGGTGACGGCGCGCGTGGAGGCGACGGCGCCGTTCCCCGAGCATCCGGTGATGCACCGGGAGTTCGCGCAGCTTCCCGAAGACCACCCGTTGCACGACGAGGAGTTCGCGGACGCCCTGTGGGACCACTGCGAGGGCACCGAGCACCGCATCGGCGGCCATGCGACACCCGTGCAGGGTGAAGTGGAGTTCGAGGTCGCCCGCGGCGCGCTGGGCGGCCCGCCGTGGGACGACCCCCGCATAGACGAGGAGGCGCTCCGCTGGGTACTGCTCGCCCAGTTCGACTCGGATGACGACGCCGACATGATGTGGGGCGACTGTGGCGCCCTCTACTGGCTGATACGCCCCGAAGACCTGGCCGAACGCCGCTTCGACCGCGCGATGTTCACCTGGCAGTGCGGCTGACGGGATCCGTCCGGCCCTGCCGACTCGGGTGTCATCCCCCGACGGAGTCGGTCCGGCCGCCCGTCGCCGAGCTCATGCTGCGGAGGGAGAACGAGTCGCTGGCACCGGGGCGGCTGATCGGCTACGCCCTCCCCGCCCTTGGGCCGCTGGACGAAGTCCGCCAGCGCTGGCGCATCGCCACCGGAGTCGAGCCGGAGCCGAGCCGAGCCGCCGGCCAACCAGGCGCCGCCCCGCCTGCTGCCCACATCGAAGCGGCCCGATCCCGCAGCCGCCCTCACCTCTCAATCGCTGCCCCTGTGGCGGCACCCACTGCGGCCTCACCGCCCGCGGTCCTCGACCGACCTCACCGCCGGAGTCCGTCATGACCGATCACGCTGGCCGCGCCGGCCTGAACGCGAAGAGCTGTACGCCGTCGCCCACGAATTCGACAAGCTCCGCGGCGCGACACCGACGGCGGCCTTTCACCGTCACCACGGGCTGACTCCCCTTTGGATTTCCCCACTCGCGCATACGCCCGACGTTCGCGGGCACCCGCCTTTCCATCGACACAGAACGGCCAACCACCGTTCGACGGCACCATCTTCGGCAGACGACCTCTACGAGGCACGACAGGCGGGATCATGGCGACAGAGGAAAGCATCGTGGAAAGGGTGGAAGCGGGCGCGGCGGGCGAGGAAAGCCTCGCGCCGACCGAAACGGAAGCGGCGAGCGGCGGGCTGGACCGGATCGCCGCCCCCGCGGCAATGCGCCTCGCCGCGGGGCAACTCGCCGAGATGCTCAACTGCGCACCCGGCTCGGTGTCCGCGCTGAAGGCCGCCGGTGACGGCTGGCTGGCGGACGTGGAAGTGATGGAACTCGAAAGGGTGCCGGACACCACGAGCGTGATGGCGTCCTACCGCGTCCGCCTCGACGACCAGGGCCATCTCATGGAATACGCGCGCACGCGCCGCTCCGGGCGGGGCCAGATCGACCGTTAGGGCTGCAGCCCCGCACCGCGGTTTCCACCCACTTCCATGGCCCTCTCCAGTCAACTGGAAGGGACACAAGACCGTGACTGCCATTCAGCAGCAGACCCAGGCACCACCCGCCGGCGGCAGCGGCTCAGGCACTCTCTACGACGTCCTGGAGCTCATTCTCGACCGCGGGCTGGTCATCGATGCCTTGGTACGGGTCTCCCTCGTCGGCATCGAAATACTCAAGATCGACGTACGCGTCGTGGTCGCGAGCGTGGACACCTATCTGCGATTCGCGGAGGCGTGCAACCGGCTGGACCTCGAATCCGGCCGCAAGGCACCGGAACAGCTCACCGATCTCGTCGGCGAGGCGACCGAGAGCGGCGCCAAGGGAAAGTCGAAGGGCGCACTGGCGGGCGCCGTCGAGGCGGTCGGCGAATCCCTCCGCAAGGGCCACGACGAATCCGAGGAACCCGAAGAGCGCCCGGCGCGCAAACCGTCGTCGGCCGCCGGCCGCCGCACCGCACGCCGGGAGGGATGAGCCATGACCACGTACGTCTACGCCATCACCGACGCCGCCCATCCGCTGCGGCTCTCCGATGTCGCCGGGGTCGGCAACCCCGCGGCGCCGCTGCGCACCGTGCGGACCAAGGACCTGTGCGCGGTGGTCAGCGACGCCCCGGCGGAGCTACGCGCCAAGCGCCGGGACGTGGCGGCCCACCAGGACGTCCAGGAACGCCTGATGGCCGACGGCAGCTGTCTGCCGATGCGCTTCGGGCTCATCGGGCCGGACGACGAGCAGGTCGCCGCCGTGCTGGAGGAGCAGCACGACACCTACGCCCAGCGGCTCGGGGAGCTGGCCGGGTGCCGGGAGTACCACCTCAAGGTGACGCGCGACGAGGAGGACCTGCTGCGGGAGATCGTGCGGGACGCACCCGAGGTGCGCCGGCTCAACGACCGCACCCGGCACAACCGCGGGCCGCACGACGACAAACTGATGCTCGGCGAGCTGATCTCACACGAGGTCCAAGCTCGCCAGGCCCACGCCCGCACGGACATCCTGGCCCGGCTCGCACCGACCGCCGTACGCATCGAGAACAGCGAACCCACCAAAGACCACTTCCTCATCACCTCGTTCCTCGTGGCGCGGGAGCAGACAGCCGCCTTCGCCCAGGCGGTCCGCACCGAGGCACAACAGCGCGGCGACCGGTACACCTTCCGGCTCTACGGCCCGCTGCCGCCCTACAGCTTCGCCTGACCGCACCCCGCACCCCGGGCCGCGCCTTCGGCAGCGGGAGACCGATCGGGCGGGAGGTCCCGATGTGGCTGCTCACCCACCTGCTGACCCTGCCGATCGCCCCCCTGAGGGGCACCGTCTGGGTCCTCGACCAGGTACTGCTCACCGCGGAGCACGAGTTCTACGACCCGGAACCGGTACACCGACAACTTGCCGAGCTGGAAAGGCAGTTGGTGGACTGCCGGATCGGGCCCGAGGAGTTCGACGCCCGCGAGGACGAACTGCTGGACCGGCTGGAGTGGCTCCAGTCCCGCCGGCGTCAACCACGAGGAGGCTGAACCGCATGTCCGACCCGCTGACCGGGCTGCGCGGCGCGCCCCTGCGGACCGTCGCCGGGTCCGGGCTGACGGCTCTGGTGTTTTCCGTCCCGGCCGACGACTTCGGTACGGACGAGTTCACCGAGCGGATGGCGGACCTGGCGGAGCCGGAGGCGCTGGCCCGCACCCACCACGAGGTCGTGGAGTGGCCGGCGCGGTCCGGGACACGGTGGCCCCGCTGACGCGGGGCGTGGTCGCCCATCGCCCCCAGCAGGGCGAACCGGCCTCCGGCTCGGGCGGGAACGTCGCCAACGAGGCGTATCTCGTGCCCCGCAGCCGCGTGCGGGAGTTCCACCAGGTGCTGGCCGGCCTGACCGGGAGCGACACCGGCGTACGGGTCGAGATCACCGGCCCGTGGGCACCGTACTCCTTCGCGAGCCGCCCGGCGGAAGGTGGCGCGGCATGACGGCCAGTGAGGTCACGGCGCCTGCCGGAGGCTCGCGCGGACCGGGCGGGCCCGCCGGGGTCGCCGGTCCGCAGATCGCCCTCATCGATCTCCTCGACCGGCTCCTCAACGGCGGCGCGGTCCTCACCGGGGACCTGGTGCTGTCCATCGCCGACGTGGACCTCGTCCGGATCAGCCTCCGTGCCGTCATTCACTCGATCGCGCAGCAGGAGGCATTCCCTTGGCAGGAGACATCCCTTCAGGAGGAGGCATCCCCTTATGACACAGGACTCCACCGGGCCGACGGCACCTGCGCCCCTCGCCCAGCGACTGGAGAGCGACCCTGAGACGGTCGAACGCGATCTGATCAAACTCGTGCTGACGGTCGTCGAGCTGCTGCGGCAACTCATGGAACGCACGGCACTCCACCGGGCAGACCAGGGAGACCTGACAGAGCATCAGGAAGAGCGGGTCGGCATGACGCTGATGATCCTCCACGACCGGATGTCGGAACTGTGTGAGCGCTACGGCTTCACGATGGACGACCTCAACCTCGACCTGGGGCCCCTCGGTTCCCTGCTGCCCCAGAGCTCGCCCTGAACCGCCGGGCCCTGAACAAACCTCTCTCAATCCGCCCTCAACGACAGGCTTTTCGCCTTATCCATGACAGGAGGAACCCATGGCACCCCTGCTGCTCGTTCTGCTGCTCGCGCTGCTGCTGTTCGGCGCCGGTTTCGCGCTCAAGGCGCTGTGGATCGCCGCCGTCGTCGTGCTGGCCTTCTGGCTGCTCGGCTTCCTGATGCGGTCGACCGGGGCCGGTGGCGGCCGCGCCCGCTGGTACCGCTGGTAGCGCCGGGGCGCGGCCGTCCGAGCCAGGCTCATCGGCAGGTACGCGCCCTCAGCCCGGCCCTCGGCACCCTCGCCACCCTGCCGCTGCGCACGCCGCCGACCTCCGAATGCGTCCGAAGTCAGAGACTCAGGAGCGGTCAGCGAGGCCGGCGGCAACGGCGGCAAGCCGGCCCAGGGCGTGAGCCACGCCGAGCCCGTCCATGTAGTCGCGCACGTGCACGATCTGGCCGTTGCGGACGCGCATCACCAGAAGGCCGGGAAACCTGAAGGGCCGGCCGGTCGTGGTCACCGTCCCGGTCACGACCTGCTCGACAGTGATCACTTTCGGGTCTGCGCTCTCCTGCACGACGATTTCGCCGATCTCCTGCTGTTGGGCTGGGCTGGCACTCCAGGCCGCCCGATAGCCCGCGCGAACCTCCTCGCGCCCCTGGTAGCGCTCGGACATACCGAGGAAGAGGAACGGGAACTCATGGACGGCATCAGGCGCGTAGAGATCGGCCAGGTCGCCCGCGGACTGGTCGAGCATCGCCCGGCTACCGCGTGGCCGAGGCTTTGAAGTCACGCCCGAAACGGGGGTGAAATTCCGCGGCCGGGGCTCCCCTCCCCTCGTGTGCCGGTGGGAGGACCCTTCTTGGGATCGCTGTGACCAGCACGCAGCCGATACGTCCTATCCGTTGATGTCGAGTGCCGTTCCGTACAGTCGGTCCACCTTCAACCGGATGACCACCCGCCGCTCGGCGACCAACTGCTCCACGAACGCGTCTTCGTCCTCCGGCTTCGCGGCCCGCGGGATCATCCCGAGCAGTTCCCGCCCGACCGCGTCGCCGGGAACCGTGGTTATCTCGGAGACCTCGGCCTCGCCCTCGGCGACGGCGAACGACCACACGTCGCCGCCCTGCACATGCAGTGCCGCACGCGGGTCGCGCCGCAGCTGCTTGACCTTGATGCGGTCGGCCGTCGTCGAGAGCCGCACGATCCGGGCCTCGGCGTCCCAGTGGTAGAGCATGGTGGTCAGATGGGGGTGACCGCTGCGTTTGACAGTGGCGAGGGTGCCGAACTGCTGCTTGCCGGGCAGGTCGGAGAGGGCTTCGTCGGACAGCGAGCGAGGTGCTGGGCCTTGAGTCATGGCCTGATCAACGTCCAGGCCCCCCTAGCAATTCCGACAACCTCGACGCGATGGGTGGCCGTTGAGTGCGGTGCGGCAGCGGTGGTACGGCAGCGGCCCACATCGCCGCCGGCCCGCGGTCACCCCGCGCCGGCCCTCAGCCCCCTGCGCTCAAGACGGACCCCGAACCATGCCACGTACACCACCGACGCCGCGACGATCAGCTCTGCCCATAAGAACGCGGCGTAGTCCATGAACCCCCGATCGGTTGCGCACTCGGTGCCGCGTCACGGAAGCCGACCAGGGCGAAGAGGGTGGCCGCCATCCAGCCCATCGCTCCCCACACCAGCCCGCGCCGCCGGCCGCCATCCGCAGGGCTCGACCTGCACGCCCCGCGACATATCCGAACGCCCAGCGGTTCCGACAGTCGCGCCACTGTTGGCTCTCGCACAGTCACCCGGAGCGACCGCGCGGATGCCATTGGGCCGCCCGGAATGTGGAGCGGAGCGCACTATGCGATCTTCCCTGTGGCGTGCGACGCTGATCGAAAGTCGATCTACAACTTTCTACGTCCTTGTTAGGGCTGGTCACCATGGGTAGGAAGTCCGAGGCGCAAGAAGCCCGCGAGCAGGCCGAGGCGAAGTTGAACGAGGAAAGGAAAAAGGCAGCGAAGCGCTCTGGCCGCTCTACGGATGCCGAGGATGCCTGGCAGAAGAAGTTGCGCCAGCAGCAGGAAGAACAAGACCGGCGTGACACCTTTGACGAGAATTACGACATTTGAGCGTGCCGGCCGAGCACAACATCGCCCGTCGCGTTAGTCGTCGTCCCGGCCCGGCCGGTAGATCAGCCTTGAGCTGCGGCCGGGCTAGTAGCAGGTCAGCGCCGTGATCGACACGCGTCTGCCGGGAACGGCCGCGGACCCGAACCACAGGGGAGCAACCGCGCTGCGACCAGGTCTTCGCCTGCGCCGGCGTCATGGAGGCCAACTACGCTGCCCTGGCGCCGAGTTGGTTGGCGAAGGAGCGTGCTGTGTGACTGTGATCTGACATGGCAGGCGAGGGTTCGGGTACGGGTCGATGACGGGGCCGACAGCAATCGCTAGGAGCCACAGCATGACGAGCAACGGCACCACGACGACAGCTACGGCACGAACCTCCGCGAAGAGCACGTCCACAGGGAGCGTCGACACGACGCCCGCGGAGCCCTTGCCATTGATCGAAGAGCCGCAGTGCGTCGACCCGGCCGACGCACGGAACCTGTCGCGGCTGTTCCTCGAACGCCTCGCCATCACCGAGGCAGGAGCAGCGGAGTACCGGTACGCGCGCAACACCCTCATCGAGATGAACCTCTCGCTGGTCCGCTACGTCGCCCGGCGGTTCAAGAACCGGGGCGTGAGCGTCGAGGATGTTCTGCAGGTCGGAGCCGTCGGTCTGATCAAGGCGATCGATCGCTATGACGTGTACCGGCACGTCGAGTTCACCACCCTGGCCGTTCCCTACATACAAGGCGAGATCAAGCGCCACTTCCGTGACCAGACCTGGGCCGTGCATGTGCCGCGACGGCTCCAGGAACTCCGAACCGATCTCGCTCGCACGCGCGAACGGCTGGCCGTGGAGGGCAACCATGAGCCGTCCACCACCGAACTCGCGACGCGGCTGGGGCTGGCAGAGGAGGAGGTTCTCGAAGGACTCGTCGCCTGTAACTGCTACGACGCCGATTCCATCGACAGGCCCCTTCAGGCAGGTGAAAGCAAACAGGTGGGGCTCGTCGCCGATCTCGTCGGCGAGGACGACCCCGCCCTGGGCCTCGTGGAACACGTCCAGGCCCTCAAACCGCACCTGGTGCAGCTCGATGCCCGTGAACGAGAACTGCTGCGGTTGCGGTTCGGAGCGGATATGACACAGGCCGAGATCGGGGAGGAGTTCGGTGTCAGCCAGATGCAGATATCGCGTCTGTTGAACCGAACGTGCAACAAACTGCGCGAGGGCCTCCTCGTCGAGGAGTGAGAGGGCCGCGACGCGGGGGACACCGTCGCAGCACTTGGGCTGTCCGCGTGACCTCTCGTACCGTCACAGCGGCGGCCGTGCGTCCCGGAACGGTCTGGGCCGTCAGAACACCCTCATGCCGTCCCCTGCGCCCGATGCTTCACCTGGCCGTGGCACTTCATTCTTCGGCTCCCTATGGCCGTCGCCAAGACCAGCACCCTGGTACTGGACGCTGCTGAACCTGAGGAGCTGGCCGAGTTCTACGCCCGCTTCCTGGGGGGCAGGCAACGTGTCGGCAGCCATCCGGACTACATCGAAAAAATCGTCGAGCCCGCGGGCGTCCGCATCGTCGCCCGACGAGCGTGACCGGGAGGTCGGCTGAGCCGCGAGGGGCATCAGCCCCGCCGGACCCCGCATACGACCGCCACGGTACGCAACCACGCCGGCCGGGGCGGAGGGAGTACGCGAGATCCCGAACTCCTGTAGGTGGTCGCCGAGCCGGAACTCGAGGTATTCAGGGCGCTCGAAGTACGGCTCCACGCCGAGGACTTCGGTGTACCAGGCGCGGGCGGCGGCCAGGTCGTCGGCGTGGTAGCGGATGGTGGCGAGGCCACGGAATGTCGTCATGTGGGCGAGAGCGGCGTGGATGTAGCTCAGTTCCGGACCTGCGTCTCTTCCCTGAGCCGGTCGACGAGGAGCATCGCGGCATCGTCCGCCAGGCGGCCCTGCGCATGGCGGACCAATGCCTGGTGCAGGCGCGCCAGGAACTCCGGCGGGGCGCAGTCGTGCACCGCTTCCATGGCCTGGGGCAAGGGGAAGAAGTCGTTGTGGGGATCGCGGGCTTCGATCACGCCGTCGGTGTGCAGCAGCAGACGGTCACCGGGCAGGAAGGGGTAGCTCTCCGCCTTGACGGGCGGGCCGGTGATGAAGTCCTCCAGGCCGAGCGGTGGAAGCGGTGAGCCGGGCATCAATGCGTGGACCTTGCCCTGGCGCAGCACCAGCGGAGGCGGATGGCCACGGTTGACCACCCGGACCGCGGCCTCCTCGGGCACCTCGGCCACGAGCGCGGTGACGAAGTCCTCCGCCCGATCCTCCCCCTCGGGCTGGTCGGCCGCATCCGGCACGGCGCACTCCCGCCGCAGCGCGGCCGCGCAGTGGTTCATGACCTCCACCAGGTCGTCCTCGTAGTGCACGGCCTCCCGGAACGCGCCCAGCACGGCGGCGGCCAGGCGCACGGCCGGCAGACCCTTGCCGCGGACATCCCCCACGATCATCCGCACCCCGTACCGGGTCTGCACCACCTCGTACAGGTCACCGCCGATCTCCGCTTCCGACTCGGCCGCGAGGTACAGACTGGCCACCCGCACCGGGCCCAGCCGGGCGGGTACCGGCCGCAGGAGGACTTGTTGGGCCGCCACGGCGACCCGGCGAACCTGATCGAGCTCGCTCTGTCTGCGCGTACGCACGGCATTACTCGTGGTGACACTGGCTACCGAAACCACGAGCAGCCCCAGGAGGTTGCTGTAGATCTGCTGGCCACCCCACGCCTGGTGCAGGGTGGTGGTGATCAAGCTGACGCCCAGGGCCCCGGCCGCCACGGAGAGGGTGCCTTTCGGCCCCATCGTCAGCGAGGCCAGTGCCGGCATCGCGGTGAGGAGCGGACCGGTATACAGAACGTGAGCGGGCGAGAGCTCGATCGCCAGCCCGAGCAGCACGATCGCGAACGGCACACACTGCGCGAATCTGAAGAGGACCCGGCTGTGACCGCCTGCCCCTGCTGGTGGGGGACGTGGGTGGAAGAGCGACCACATGCGTACAGCCTGCCTCGTCGAGGTGGAGTGTTCCACCCCGCCACCCCACCACCCCCGCTCGCGGGCCCCCGGAGCAGGCGATCGCCCGCGGTCCGGCCCACGATCTCCCCGTCACCTCTGGCCCACGATCTCCCCGTCACCTCTGGTCCACGATCTCCCCGTCACCTCTGGTGCACGATCTCCCCGCCGACTACCACCGTCTCCGCGACCGCGCCGGGGATGTCCTCCGGCCCGGCCCGCAGGATGTCCCGGGAGAGGACCACGAAGTCGGCCAGCTTGCCGACGGTCAGCGAGCCCCGATCGTCCTCCAGGAAGTTGGCGTACGCCGAGCCCATCGTGTACGCGTGCACCGCGGTCTCTACGCTCACCGTCTCCTCCGGCTGCCAGGCCGCGCCGCCGGCCAGCGGCTGCCGGGTGACCGCCGTGTAGATGCCGATCATCGGGTCCATCTCGGCGACGTTCCAGTCGCTGGAGAAGGCCAGTACGGCACCCTCCGTGCGCAGGCTGCGCATCGGCCAGGCCTTGTGCCAGCGCTCCGGACCGACATTCTGCGCCCAGTCCTGGCCGGGTCCGGCGATCTCCGGGGCGCAGTGCCGCGGCTGCATACAGGCCACCACCCCCAGCTCGGCGAAGCGCGGGGTGTCGCGGGGGTCGAGGCATTCGACGTGCACGATCTGGTGGCGGGCGTCGCGCGGCCCGTTGAGCGTGCGGGCCCGTTCGACCGCGTCGAGGACGGTGCGGATGCCCCGGTCACCGGTGGCGTGGACGAAGCACTGGAAGCCGCGGGCGTCCAACCTGGTGAGCAGGTCGCCGAACTCCTCCGCGGGGTAGAAGGTCTCGCCCCGGTGGTGGCGGCAGCCCGCGTAGGGCTCCAGGAGCGCGGCCGTACGCGGCTCGACCACATCGTCGATATAGAGCTTGAGGGGGCCGACACGCAGCCGGTCGTCGTGGTGGCGACGCGCCGCCTCGGCGAAGTCGTCGAGGTCGGCGTCGGTGGTGCCGCGCGGGTGGAAGAGCGCCGCGACGATCCGGGAGCGCAGCCGGCCCTCGGCGCGGGCGCGCTCGAAGAGGGCGAGGTCGTCCAGGGAGTTCTGGGGTTCGACGACCGTGGTGAGGCCGAAGCCGATGGCGTCGTCGAGGCTCTTGGCGAGGCGCCCGTACTGGCGGTCGGCCGAGGCCCAGGGCACGCCGAGCTCCTTCAGGGCGCGGTGCCCGGCGCGGGAGAGGCCCTTGATCGCGAAGTCCTTGACGAATCCGGTGGGTTCGCCGGTCTCCGGGTCGGTCTCCGCCTCGCCGAAGGGCAGGCTCGTCCGGCTCCGGTCGATGCCGAGGCGGCGCAGGGCCGCGGTGTTCAACCAGGCGGTGTGCACGTCGTAGCTCAGGACGAAGGCGGGGGTGTCGCCGGTGACCGGGTCGAGGTCGCCGGCACGCGGCATCCGGCCACCGGGGATCGCCGAGTAGTCGAAGGCCTCGGCCTCGATCCACTCGGCGTCCGGGTGGGCGGCGTGCCAGGCGCGGACGCGCTCGTGGATCGCCTCCAGGGTACGCGCGCCCGCGAGTTGGACGCAGGCGTCGTCGGAACCGAGCCGGACGTGGTTGTGGGCGTCGATGAAGCCGGGCAGCACCAGCCGGCCGCCGGCGTCGATCACCCGGGTGTCCGGGCCGGTCCACACCGCCGCGCCGGCGTCCGTGCCCAGCCACACGATCCGGCCGTCGCGCACGGCGAGCGCCTCGGCCTCGGGCAGGGCGGGGTCGACGGTGTGGATACGGGCCCCGGTGAGGACCAGATCGGCGGGGGCGGCGGACGGGGTGGTACGGGTCATGAGGGTGGGGCTCCCGGTGGCATGGAGGGATGAGGTCAGACGAGGTGGGATGTGACGGGACGGGGTATGGGTGCGTATCAGGCGGCCGGTGTCGTGGCGGACCGGCTGCGCCCGGCGAGCGGCCAGTAGACGAGGCCGGAGACGACCGCGCCGGCCAAGGTGAGGTCGGCACCGCCCAACGGCGCGACCAAGGGGCCCGTCCACAGCTCGGAGTCGCAGGTCAGGGCGGCGAAGAGCATCCCGGCGAGCAGTGCGGTCATCCCCGCCGGGTGGTAGCCGGAGCGGTACCAGTACGCGCCGGTGCGCCCTGAGTGCAGCGCCGCGGTGTCGTACCGGCAGCGGCGCAGCAGCATGTCGGCGAGGAAGACACCGCCCCAGGGGGCGAAGACGATGATCAGCAGGGAGAGGAAGGAGAGCAGCGACTCGGTGAAGTCGGTGAGGAAGAGGGCGCCGAGCGAGCCGAGGGCGGTGACGGCGGCGCTGATCACGATGGCCTTGGCCCGGCTCCAGGGGATGCCGAGGACCTGGAGGTTCAGCGAGGAGGAGTAGAGGGTGATGATGGAGTTGGTGACCGAGCCGAGGAGGACCAGGGCGAGGAAGACCGGCTGGAACCATCCGGGCAGCAGCCGCTCCGTCCCGGCGACGGCGTCGGTCATGTCCGTCCGGCTCGCCGCGGCCACGCCGATGACGCCGAGCGCGACGGAGGACAGGAAGCCGCCGAGGGCGCCGCTCCAGGTGAGGGCGCGCAGCGAGGTCGTCTTCGGCAGGTAGCGGGTGTAGTCGGCGGGCATCGGCACGTACGAGAACGGCCCGGCGAGCATCACCACGAACGCCAGGCTCCAGCCCGCGGCTCCGGGGGCACCGTCCCGGGCGGTGAGGTGCGCGCCGGGCAGGACGAAGACCAGCAGCGCGGCGAAGCCGACGGCCAGGACGTAGGCCATCCAGCGTTCGGCGAACTGGACCGTGGCGTGGCCCCACATCGCCACCACGAAGGTGAGCGCGAGGGTCACCGCGAGCGCGAGCGCACGGGCGAGGTTGCCGCCCTGCCAGCCGAGGTCGGCGAAGAACGCCTCCAGGGCGAGGGTGCCGACGACCGTGTTCACGATGGTGTAACCGATGCTGACCACCCAGTTGAGCAGTCCGGCCGGCCAGTTCCCGCGGACGCCGAAGGCGGCTCGGGAGATGACCAGGGTGGCGGTTCCGGTACGGACCCCGCTCAGACCCGCCGCGCTGATCGCGAAGAACGACAGCCCGCCGATGACCACGACCGCGGTCGCCTGCCAGAAGGAGAGCCCGAAGCCGACCGCGAGGGCACCGTTGATCACATAGGTGAAGGTGAGGTTGGAGCCGAACCAGAGCCAGAAGAGGTCCTTGGCGCTGCCGTGCCGCTCGTCGTCGGGGATCGGATCGATGCCGTGGGTCTCGACCCGGAACACCTCGTCGGTGGCAGCGGGGTCGACGGCCGCGTCGGCGGCGGGTACGGGGCCGCCACCCGTCCCCGTCGTCCCGATCGTGTCCGCGTTCGACTGCTGTGCCATCGGCACACCGCCCTTCCATGCCGGATCCGGATCTTGAATGCCGTTCTAACTTTTAGAACGGCATTCAAGGTGTGCGACCACTCCCCCGCCCGTCAAGCCCCCTGCGCGAATTCGTGGATAGGGTTTGGACCACAGGAGGACGTCACACGCGAAGCCGGTACGTCACGGAAGGCCGGGAAATCCGGGACGGCCGGGACGGACTGGACGACCGGACCGGGCCGGGACGTCAGCGAAGAACGAGGAGCAGGGGCGATACGGGTGGCACGGGCGGCACGGCGGCGGGACGGGCATATCGCCCAGGAACGGATGCTCGAGGAAGCCATGGCGGCCATCGCCGAGAACGGCCTGGCCGGGCTCACCATGTCCGCCCTCGCGGAGCGTCTGGGCACCAGCGGCGGGCACATCCTGTACTACTTCGGCAGCAAGGACCTCCTGCTGCTGGAGGCCCTGCGCTGGAGCGAGGCCACCCTCGGCGAGGAGCGGCGGGCGCTGCTGACCCGCCGGCTGTCCGCCGAGCGCAAACTCGACCTGTTCCTGGATCTGTATCTGCCGCGCGGCCCCCGCGACGCCCGCTGGATGCTGTGGATCGAACTCTGGGCCCGTACGCCGTCGAACGAGTCGCTGCACCAGGCCCAGGAGGAGATGGACCAAAGCTGGCAGGACGACCTGGAGTCGCTGCTGTCCAAGGGGGTGGAACGCGGCCGGTTCGCACCGCTGGACGTATCGGCCCGCGCCTCCGAACTCCTGGCACTGCTCGACGGGTTGAGCACCAGGGTCGTCCTCGGCCAGCGCGGCAGCGACCACGCCAGGGCGCTGGCCGCGGCCCGCTCCGCCGCGGAACGTCTCATCCCCCGGCCGGCCGACTCATGAGAAACCCCACGAACTTCACTCGTACATCACGTACTCCGGCCGCGGGGTGAGCGCGAGGACCTCCTTCGGGGTCATCAAGCGGCTCCCCTCCGCGTCCTCCTCGTAGAACAGCTTGAAGCCGGAGTGCACGCCGTCGGGCAGCCGCGCCACCAGCCGGCGCCAGGTGCCCCGCTTCAGCCCCGGCGAGCCGATCCCGTCGACGCTCTTGATCAGCGCAACGCCGGGCTGCGACCGCAGCGTGGACTCCGCCCGCACGACGGACGCCGCGACCTGGTGGAAGACCAGCGGCTTCTCCGGCAGGTCGTACTTGGCCACCAGGCCGGAGAGATAGCGGGCGACGCGGGTCAACTCCCGCCCGCTGGTGTGCCCGTACTTCCTGCCCGGCACCTCGCCGGCCCCCATCTCCCACTCCGGGTCGAGTGCGATGCCGACATCGGGATGGACCAGCCACTCACGCAGCGCCCGCACCTCGTCGAGGGGTGCCGCGCGGCCGGGCTGGATGTTCAGCAGCAGAAGCGCACGCCGCTCGCGGGCCACGGCGTGAAAGCGCCGGATCGTGGCGGCCGGGGTCCGCGAACGGTAGGTGCCGTCGGGCCCGGCCGACGCATTGGCGACCGTCGCCAGCAGTTCCAGCACCGGCAGCGGCTCACGCCCGGCGGCGTACCCGTGCGCCACCTTCTCCACCTCGGCTGCGCGGGCGCGCAGGTCGCCTGTGCCGAGCCGGCCGAGCGCCGCCGCACCGGGCACACCGCAGAAGCCCACCAGCCGGTATCGAGGGAATAACTCCCTCCCACCACGCGGAAGTTCGGGTCGGCGATGCGATCCGTGCCGACCGGATCCGGCGGACGTGGAACGGGACTGCTCCGCGGTGGCGGAAGGGGGCCGCTCCGCGGAGGCCGAAGGCTTCGAGGACCGGGCCGGACCCGTCGGCCCCGACGCCCGCGAGGGCGGCGGCGCACCGTTCGCCGGATCGTCCGGTGCTGCCGATTCACCGCATCCCGTGAGGAGTCCGAGCCCCGTCGCCACGGTGGCGGCGAGCACCGTCCGACGGCTCGCCCAGCTCCCCCCGTCCGGTCCGCCCGTCGCACCCGCACTGCCGTCCTGGTCCGCCACGCCGCCTCCCGTCGGTAGCCACACCCCCGCATCACGCGCCTCTCCAGCGCACACTCCACGAAACCGCCGAGTTCACTCGCCGGGTTCACTCGCCGGGTTCATCCGTCCGGTTCACCCGTCGAGTTCATTCGCCGAGCCCGGGACGGTGCTCGGCTCTCTCGGCTCGCGGTATTCACTTCCCCGCAAAACGATCACCGGTTACGCTCCCCCAGCGCGCATCGGGCGCGAACGGGGAAGTGGGGGACATGGCCGACGATTTCGCGACATCCAAGAAGGGCATGGGTGCGGGCGCCCAAGCCGTCGCGGCGGTAGCGCTGGTCGCCGTCGTCGTCGGCGGTATGTGGGGGCTGCGCGGGCTCGGGGACACCTCCCCGCAGACGCCCGAGGACCGCAAGCCGGCCACCTGCTCCCCCACTCATGACGCCCCGCCCTCGAAGCGCGTCTCCGGAGCACAGCTCTGCACCGCACTCAACCGCCGGGACCTGCCGACGCTCCTCGGAACGCCCGAAGAACGCGCGAAGACCGCCGGGGGCGGCGAAAGCTGGGTAAAACTCGCCGGCGGCACCAAGATCGCCACCCCCGAGTCGACCGTCGAGCTGGAGACCTACTCCGTGAAGCTCTCGGCGTCGTACGACCGTGACCGCGTCGCCCAGTCGGCCGGCTTGCTGGGCGAGACCGCGCAGGCGAAAACGTTCCTGGGACGCCCGGCGGTGCTCTACTCGGACCGGACCATCGCCATCAGCTTCGACCTCCGCGACGGCAAGGCGAGCAATACCGACACCGGCCCCGGCGGCATCGCCCGCACCCTGGTGATCGCCCAGGACGCGAAGGACCGCGGCGGCTCCTTCGAGCTCGCCATCTGGCGCCAGGACGGGGGCACGCCCGACGACGAGGCGCTGCTCCGCGTCGCCAAGAAGGTGCTGCCGACGATCCCGGGCTGGACCGCCGGCCGACAGCGCCCGTAGCGGCTCTAGGGTCTGTCCGATGGGGCAGGGCCAGGGGCCCAGGATGACGTGCCGTGGACGGTCTCGACGGACCGCACGGCGCACCCCATGCGGTCGATGGCGCGGAGGACCGCACGGCGGGCCGACTCGCTGTCGGTGGGCGGGAAGGCGACACGGAGCTGATGCGCGTACGCCGTCTCATACGTCAGCTGCCACCCGGTCTCGGTGACGACCTGATGCGGCCGCTGACCCACCCGTCGAGAAACGCGGCGGCCCCGCTGTCGAATCGCTCGTAGTCGTCGTCCCGTGACCAGATCACCACCGGCCAGGACTCGGGCGGCCCTTCGGTCAGCCAGCACAACTGCGCCGCGGCGTCGGTCACTGCCCAGGTGAGCAGCCCGCCCGGTTCCGGGAAGAAGCGATAGGGGTGGTCCTCGGGCCGGCGCTCGCGCATCGGGCCGAAGTCCTCCAGGAGGTTCGCTTCCAGCCGGACCGGGTTCTCGTCGTCGAACGGGGTGCACAGGCACAGTGCGCCCCAGAAGTCACCGCGCTTAGAACCGGCATCCGAGACGTACGCAGTTGCGCCGGGCGGTCTCCACTGCCCGGCCTGCCGGCTCATGACCGGCAGGCCGGGCGCGGGTGTGACGGGCCGGGAGCGGCTCGGTACCGGACCCCGCCCGTCAGCGGCTCGCTGTCAGCGGAAGCGCGTGCGCTTGCCCACGTTCCTTGTGGAGCCGATGTGGTCCCAGCCGTGGGCCGGCAGATTCGACACGCCGTGCGTGAAGGTCGCGTACCTGCCCTTGAAATTGGCCTGCTCGTAGACCTTGACCGATGTGTGATGTTGGTCGCGCGGGCGTGTTCCTCGCCCTGGCCTACTCCGGGGGCTCGGACACGCCTTGGCCGTGCCTCAGCTTCCCTCACGGTTCAGGACACGGCGGGCGGCTGTCAGCCAGCGGTCCTTGCGGGCTTTCGCCTCGCGCAGACGGTCGGCGTTCTGCCGGATCAGGCGACGTTGGATACGAGTCTCGGCCGCAGCCCAAACCTTCACCAACTTCGTCGACTTCTGGCAGGCCACGTCGGCGCGGGCAGTGGCGCGTTCGGCGGGTGTGGTTTCGGCCGTTTCCCAGCGCTCGTCGCCGGCCGCGGCATAGGGGTCCGGGTAGTCGAAGCCCGCCTTGGCCATGCATGCGTGCCATGTGCGCAGGGCGTCGCGTACTTCGGGGGTCCGCCGGGAGGTTTCCAGGGCGGTGCCGGTCAGCTGGTTGAAGGCGTGGTAGTCGGGTGGAGCGGTGTCGCCGACGAGTTGGTGCTGGGCGGATTTGAAGCAGCCGCCTTTGCCGGAGGTCCCGTAGGCCGCGCGCTGTACCTCGGCGGGGAGCGCTTCGCGCTCGTCCCAGGCGCGGTTGCGCCGTACCACCGACGGCGGGTCGGGGCGCGGGTGGTATCCGTAGCGGACGGCTTCCGACTCGTCGGCGCCGTATCGTCGGAGGTTCGGCGGCTCGATGTCCTGGGCGTCCGCCGAGGGCAGGGTCTTCCACTCCATGTCCAGGTCCTTCATGCACCGGCGCATGAGGATGTCCTGTGCGTCTTCCACGACGTGGGTCTCGGCCACGGTCGACGCATAGGCGTCCAGTGGCAGCCGGAGCTGCTCGGCCTGCCGGGACACAGGCGGGGAGTGCGGGGCGGGCGCGGACTCGTGCTCTGCGGCTGTGCAGGCGGTGGTGGCCAGGAGCAGCAGTGCGAGCGCGGTGGTGGCCCGGGCGCGGGAGGGCGACATGGCTGCCTCTCGTCGTGCAATGCGCAATGCGCAGTGCGCGTTGAGCGGGGTGTGGTGGCAGGCAGGGCGGGGTGCGGCGCCAGTCGCCGCACCCCACCCGTCAGCAGTTCGTTGCTGACGGAACGTGCTGTTTAGCGGAACTTGATGGAGCTCGTGGAGTCGGGCAGGCCACGGTTGCCGAAGTGCGCCTCCCGGTCGCCGGGCGCCAGGGAGAAGCTGGCGCCCTTGTAGTTCTTGTGCTGGTAGAACGTGACCGTACGGTTGCCCGTGTTCTTGGCGGAGCTGATGGTGTCGTTCCAGCCGTACGTCGACAGCCGCGGGACGTTCTTGGTGAAGGTCGTGCTCCTGTTCTCGTACTTGGCGTCCTGGTAGACCACGACCTTCCGCTTCGCGGCGGCCGCCTGGCTGGCGGCGACCGAGGCGTGACCGTCGGCGAACGCCGGCAGCGCGGCACCGAGTGAGAGCGCGGTCGCGGCGGCACCCGCGGCAACTATGCGACGAATGCGCATGATTTACCCCTTTGGCTCGTTGTCACGCGATGTGCGTGACGTTGGCAAAGCGCTGGCGGGTCCGCCCATCTCCCGAAGTGGGAGGGTGCGGCCCCTGCGCTCATGGATTCCATGCTGTCCGGCGCCGGCGACCCTCACTTCCTGCCTCAGAACCATCCGGCTCCCCCGAGCGGATGAACGGCACTTCCACCCGAAGGGCGATGGAACCCTTGATGGCGGCGCCAACTACCCCTGGAGTCAAGGCAGTTGTCGTTGAGGGATGAACGAAAAGCTGCACCGGGGGCGGTAATCGGCCGCAGAACATGACGATCGGAATGATCAGAATGACCCGCGGTCACGCCGTCACGCGGCCACCAGGGTCAGCGGCCGCAGTAACTCATGTGCCGCCGCAGCACGAGCGAGGAACACACCCGCACCCGAAGAGACAAGGGCATCAGCTGGGAAGGAGGCCCCCTGAAATACGCCGCCCGACCAACCCGATGAAGCTACGCCGGAGACTCAACGCCGGGCGTGGCGGATCTCCAATCGTCCGTATCCCAGAGTCCCGGAGATTCGAATCTTTGGCCCGCCGAGGCCGGAACGCCGCCGGGGCTTATACCTCAGGTCCTTCCAACCGGTGTGCAACCCCTCGACATCGACGACCGCGTCGCGAGGCACCGTGATTCTGGCGCCGCCGGTTCCGAGTTGCAGCTCGATGTCGACGACCGGATGCTCGATGATTGCCCGGGACAGATCCAGGCGCACCCTTCCGAATGCGGACGCGACCCTGAGGATCCGAGGCACCCGCCATGCGCCACGCCGCTGGATCCGCCCGCCGGCGGCAGCGATCGTCGACGTGGTGCCCGGGCGCTCCTCCGGGAGTGAGGCCAGGGCCGACGCGAACTCGCTGTGCGTCTTGGCGGTGAGCACCATGTCGAGGCGTTCGTCCATCTCCTCATGCGAGATGCGCTCATCGGCGTATGCCTCCCGCAGGCGCTGCAGGGCCGTCTCGCGGTCGTCTTCGTTGAGCAGTGGCAACGGATCTTCCGGCGGACTGGTCACTGTCTCACTCTAGGGCCTGTCCGATGGGTCAGGGCTGGAAAGGCCGCGGCGTCTGGTGCGGTGCATCGCAAGGCGCCGGAGCGTCTCGATAGCGGAGCTATCGGGATGTTTCGGCAACGCCACGAAGTGCCGTGCCAGACGCCGCGAGGTGCCGTGCCAGACGCCGCGGGCCCGGCCATGACCCATCGGACAGGCCCTAGTGCCGCGCCGACGATGTGAATGTGCCGAGGTATCCGCTATCCACGGGTCTCGAGCACTCCGGCGGTGAAGGCTGCCAACTGCCCCCGCATTTCCTCGCGGGACATGTGCTTCTCGCCCGTCAGGTATTCGACGAGGTCGGCCCGGGTGGCGGCGAGCAGTGCGTGGGCGGTGAAGTCGCTGTCGATCGCGCCCGGAATCTGTTCCAGCAAGTCACGGAGCAGGGTGTGCCATCGCTCGTAGTGCGCGGTGCGGTAGGGGCTGTCGCTGCCGGTTTGTTCCAGGGCCAGTGCGAGGTGGCGGTTGTCGAGTTTGAAGCACAGGACGGCGTCGAGCAGAGCCGGTACGCGCTGAAGCGGCGCGGCGGCGGGCCCCAGGGGCGGCGGGCCCTCTTCGGCGGCGGTCCTGATCGGTTCGAGGCGTGCTTCACACAGCGCTCGGATCAGCCCGGTGCGATCACCGAAGGCACGGAAGAGCGTTCCCTTGCCGACGCCGGCCGCCGCCGCGATGTCGGCCATGGTGACCTCCTCCGGGCTCTGGCAGCGGGCGAAGAGCGTGTCGGCGGCCGCGAGGACGGCCGCACGGTTACGCGCCGCGTCCTTGCGCGGTCTGCGCTCGGTCATGTGGTTCCTCCAGTTGCGATGCGGACCGGCGGTCCGTATCTTCGGAAGCGGACCGTCGGTCCGCATCGTCATCGTACGCGACGGAGGACTCATGCCCGGCCCGACGTGCGGATCCACCAGACCACCGCCCCCGAGACCATCGTGGTCGAGATGCGCGGCGTGGGCCGGGTGGTGGAGACCGGCGGCCCCTTCGACATGACCTATATCGCCGTCGTATCCGTTCAGGACGGACGCTTCACCTCCTACCGCGACTACTGGAACCCCCTCGCCGTCCACACCCCCGGCATGGACTTCACCAGGAGCGACGCCCGAGGAACGGCACAAGCAAAAGCACGGGCACAAGCAAAAGCACCGGCACCGGCACCGGCACCGGCACCACCCTCGTCGTCGGCGCCACCGGCACCACCGGCAGCCGTACGGCGGCGCGGCTGACCGCCGCCGGCCACCGCGTCAAAGCCGCCAGTCGACGGGCCACCCCGGTCGCGGGCGCGGAGCCGGTCCCGCGACCGGGACCGGCCGGGTCGGATTCGTCGACGCGGACGACATCGCCGCCGTCGCCGTACATGCCCTGACCGACGACCACGCGCCCGACACCGACCTGATCCTGACCGGGCCGGAGGCGCTCAGCCACGACGACATCGCCACCGTCATCAGGGAGGTCACCGGCCGACCTGTGGCCCATCGTCCGCTGACGTACGAACAGTTGCGTGTCCGTCTGGCCGAAACAGATGCCGGCGGAGTTCGCCGCGATGCCGGCCGGTATGGACCGTGCCATCGCCGAGGGCGCCGAGGACCGCACCACCGACACCGTCCAGCGCCTCACCGGACGCCCGCCGCACGGTTTCCGGGTGGTCGTGGAACGGGAACTGGCAGGTGGGAGATGACGTGCGCGGGCGGTAGGTGTGGGGAGGGGGCGGCGGGGCGGTTCCCGCGACGCCCCGCCCGGCCGTCGGCGCGGGGGCGGCGCGCGGTGGATAGGATCGGACGGTGACACAGAGCGCGGCGCTGGCCGGGGCCTTCGACGAGCTGGCCGACAGCTACGATCACCGGCACCACGAGGAGATCGCCCGGGCGCTGATCGCGTGGGTGGCCCCCGGTGCGGGCGACCAAGTCGCCGACGTGGCGTGCGGAGCGGGAGCCGTCGCCCTGCAACTCGCGCGGAGCCGGCCCGAGACCGCGCACCCCGTCCTGGCCGTCGATGTGTCTCCCGGGATGGTCGAGGTGGGCCGGGCCCGTGCCGCGGGCCTGGTACCGGACGCGGCGATCGACTGGCGGGTCGCCGATGCCGTACCGCTGCCGGTTGCCGATCGCTCCCTCGACGTCGTGCTCTGCGCTTCCTCGCTGCACTTCCTCGGGTGCCGGGCGCCGGCCGACTGGCGGCGGGCCCTGCGCCCGGGTGGCCGGGTGGGCTTCACGCTGCCGCTGGCCACGCACTTCCGTCCGTCGGAGCGTTTCTCGGGGCATGTCGCCCGCGATGTGCCGCTGCCCCGGACCGCGCAGGAGGCGAGTGTCTGGGCGGCGGAGTGCGGCTTCACCGAGGCGGAGTCCCGCGTTCTCGTCCTCGGTACGCGTCGTGTGGTGGTGACCTCGGCCAGGGAGCCCGGCGGCCGGTAGGCAAGCGGCGGGCCACGACGTCCGCGAGGACCGCCCCGCGGCCCCGCGTGCGTCGGCTACGGCGGATCAGGGGGCGACGGGGCGGGCCTCGCAGGGCGATGGTGAGGACCGGCCGGGCGGTCCAGATAGCTCGTCCGGCGGTCGTCCCGGGAACGCCGCAGCGGGTCGCGCACCGCCCGTACGCACAGCCCGGCCGGGGTGACCACCGCGAAGTACAGGGCGGCCAGGGCCAGGTGCCGCAGCCGCTCAGTCCATCGGGATCGCGGCACGCCAGTCGCCCTCCTCCCGCCACTCGGGCTGGTCCCGCTCGTCCAGCAGGAAGTCGCCGAGAACCAGCAGATCGATCCGGGTGCGCATGAAGCAGGCGTACGCCTCCTCGACGTCGCGCACGATCGGCTCCCCGCGCACATTGAACGAGGTGTTCACCAGCACCGGGCAGCCGGTGCGGTCCCGGAAGGCGGTGAGCAGCGCATGGAACCGCGCGTTGCGCTCGGCCGACACGGTCTGCACCCGGGCCGAGCCGTCGACGTGGGTGACCGCCGGGATCGTCGAGCGGGGCACCCGCAGCAGGTCCAGGCCCGTGGCCCCTTCGGGCACGTCCTCGCACTCCCGCCGCCGTGCCGCGGCGACCTGCGCGGTCAGCAGCATGTACGGGCTCTCCTGCGCCAGGTCGAACCAGTCCTTGGCGTCCTCGGCCAGCACCGCGGGCGCGAACGGACGGAAGGACTCCCGGAACTTGGTCTTGAGGTTGAGGGTGGACTGCATCGCCGGATCGCGCGGGTCGGCGAGGATGGAGCGATTGCCCAGCGCCCGCGGTCCGAACTCCATCCGCCCCTGGAACCAGCCCACCACCTTTCCCGCCGCCAGCTCCGCCGCGACCCGCTCCACCAGCTCCCGCTCCGGCAGCCGCACGGCGGGGTATCCGCCCCGGGTCAGGAACTCCTCGACCTCCCGGTCGGAGCAGCCGGGGCCGAGCAGCGCCCCCGCCATCGCGTCGGTGCCGCGCCCCACATGGCCGCGGGGCGCCCCTCGGCGGTGCGACTCGGCCAGGCCCGCGCCGAGCGCCCCGCCCGCGTCCCCGGCGGCCGGCTGGACCCACGCCTCGTCGCAGAGCCCCTCGGCCAGGATCCGGCCGTTGGCCACGCAGTTGAGCGCCACGCCGCCGGCCAGGCACAGCCGTCGCTCCCCGGTACGTGCCAACGCCGTCCGGGCCAGCCGCAGCATGACCTCCTCGGTGACCTGCTGCACCGAGGCCGCCAGGTCGAACTCTCTTTCCGTGAGCGGGCCTTCCGGTGTCCGGCGCGGCCCGTCGAACAGCTCCTCGAAGGCCCGGCCGACCATGGTCCGCCCGTACTGGAAGGTGAAGTGGCGCAGTTCCAGGCGGAACGAGCCGTCCGGCTTGACGTCGATCAGCCGTTCCCGGATGAGCGGTGCGTAGCGCGGCGTCCCGTAGGGCGCCAGGCCCATCAGCTTGTACTCGCCCGAGTCGACCTTGAAGCCGCAGAAGTAGGTGAACGCCGAGTACAGCATGCCGAGCGAGTGCGGAAAGCGCAGTTCCGCGAGCGGGACCAGTTCGGTGCCCCGGCCGTGCCACAGCGTCGTCGTCGCCCACTCCCCCACACCGTCGACGCAGAGCACCGCCGCCGACGGGTACGGGCTCGGGAAGAACGCCGATGCGGCGTGCGAGGCATGGTGCCGGTAGGCCACGACCGGCGGCAGCGGCCGCCCGGGCGCCAGGTCGCGCAGCCGCGCCCGTACGTCGTGCAGCGCCCGCCGCTTCCAGCCGGCCCACTGCGGGAACGCCCGGCGGAACACGGGGAAGCCGTGCGGGGCCGTGGCCAGCCAAGTCGCCGCGACCCGGCGGAACTTCAGCGCCGGGTCCTCGTAGAACGCCACGGCCGCCAGCTCGTCGAGGCGCAGTCCGGCCTCGCGCAGGCAGAAGGAGACGGCGTGCGAGGGGAAGCCGGGGTCGTGGCGGCGCCGGGTGAACCGTTCCTCCTGCGCCGCCGCGAGCGGGGTGCCGCCGGCCACCAGGGCGGCCGCGCTGTCGTGGTAGTAGGCGGAGATGCCCAGGACCGGGCCGTCCGGCCCGGCTGGGCTCAAGCGGTCGGCGCTCTCACCGCCCATGCCGTTCCCCATGTCAGAACAGGGGGTAGACGGACGCGTCGTCCTCGGGCTGCGGCCGCAGCCGGGACGGCGGCGGGGCCTGGGCGGCAGGCCGGTCCGGTGGGACGTCGCGGGAGGGCACGGGTCGGTCCCGGTGCCGCAGCCAGGAGGCGAGGCGGCGGAGCGCCGACGCGGGCGCCGCGCTGCTGTCGTCGGGCATGGATGGGCTCCTCACGCCAGGTCGATGCGGTCCGCCAGCTGCCGGGCCACCAGGTCGTAGCCCAGGTCGGTGCAGTGCACGCGGTCGATGAACAGCCAGTCCTCCGGACCGGCGGCCTCGGCCAGGGCCACGTTCATGTCCAGGAACGGCACATCGAGCCGGGCGCAGCCGGCGGCCAGCCGGTCCGCGTAGGTGCGACCCACCGCCATGGTGGAGATGTCGTTGTGGAAGCGGCGGAAGTTGGACATCTCGTCCAGCTCCTCGAAGAGCAGCTGCTCGCGGGGCAGCGGCTCGGCGCGCACCCAGGGCGCGAGCGGCTGGAGCACGAAGGTCAGCCGGGCGCCGAGGGCGTCCGCGAGCGACTTCCACCCGCCGAGGTGACGGGTTGTCAGCTCTGTTGCGTGGGCGACTCGTTGGTCCGGAGGCGGTACGGCGTCGGGGGCGGGGCCGCAGTCGAAGAACGCGCCGTGCCGGCCCTGCTGCTCCTCGGGCAGCCGGCTGAGCACCAGGTTGTTGACCCCGGAGAGCAGCACGATGTCCTCGACCGGCGGGAGTTCGTGCTGGAACAGGGTGAACAGCAGGAGTTCCTGGGCGGAGTTGTGGCTCTGCCCGGCGATGTTCAGCCAGGGCAGCCGGGGCGCGTGGGTGTGCCACAGCCGCGCGGTGATGGTGGCCGCGTCTCCGGTGGCGCCCACACCGAAGACCGCGGAGCTGCCCGCGAGCACCCGTACCGGGCCGTCGGGGCGGTCGTCGCCGACCGTCGCCCGGAGCCCGGCGGGGCCCGGGGTGACCCGGAAGCCGTGTCGGTCGGTGGTGTAGACGGGGGTCTTCTCGTTGCCGTACTGGAAGTACCCCAGATAGGGCTGGTCCTCCAGGACGAAGGTGTAGTGCTCCATGTGCGGGGTGAACTCGGCGCGGGGTGACGTCATCGCGAAGGGGCTCCCGTCGGTGCGCGGTGTGTGGCTGTGGTGCCTTCCGTGGTGACCGGGCGTTCCGCCGTGCGCGGTGCGGCTCGTGGGCACGGTGGGTGCGGGGTGGGCGGTGTGTGCTCAGCGGGCCGGCGCCGGGGGCGGCGGTTCGGGCAGGGAGCCGGGGCGGTCCTCGCGGATCAGGTCGGCGTTGACGGCCATGGCGGCCAGGCCTCCGCTGGCCGCGGCCATCGCTGCCTGCTGCATGTTCCGCCCGAGGTCCCCGGCCACGTACAGCCGGGGCAGACTGGTGCGGCCGCGTTCGTCGGTCTGTACGGACTCCAGGTCCGGGGCCTGCAGCCAGGGGCGCAGCGGGGCCACCCGGGGCTCGATGTCCAGGTGCAGGAAGAGCGCCCCGTAACGCGCGGACCGGCCGTCCTCGAAGAGGACCTCGACGCCCTCGGGGTGCGGCTTCACCTCGCCGACCCGGTCGGTGACGACGGGTACGCCGGCCGCGGTGAGGCGGTCGCGCTCGTCCTGGGGCAGCTCACGCCGGTCGGTGAGGTAGGTGATGGTGTCGGACCACACCGTCAGGGTCGCGGCCAGGCACTCGCTGGGCACGGTCCCCCCGTACACGGCGAAGCTGCGTTCGCGTACCTCCCAGGCGTGGCAGTACGGACACTCCAGGACCGTCTTGCCCCACAGGTCCGCCAGGCCAGGGACCGGCGGCAGCACCGAGCGCACACCGGCCGCGTAGAGCAGGGTGCGGGTGCGGAAGGTGCCGGACTCCTTGGTGGTGACCACCACGTGGTCACCGTCAGGTTCGGCCGACACCACCTCGTCGTCGCGGAACGTCACGTCGTACGCGGCGAGTTGGGCGCGGGAGCGGGCTCGGAAGTCCGCGATCGTCGTGCCGTCGTTGGTGAGGACGTTGTGCATCACGCCGGCCGCCATGTTGCGGGCGTCGCCGGAGTCGATCAGCAGCACCCGGCGGCGTGAACGTCCCAGGTAGAGCGCCCCGTTGAGGCCGGCCGGGCCGCCTCCGACGATCACCGTGTCGTAGAGCTGAGTGTCCAAGGGTCATCCTTTGTCGAGGGGGTCGTGGTGCGGAGGTGGATCGGACGGCGGTCGGTCGGTCGACGGTGATGGTGTGCGGGGCGCCGGGGGTTCGGTGTGCGCGAGCCAGCCGCCGGGCGCGGAGTGGTCCTCGCGCAGGGGCGCGAGCAGCAGCAGGGCCCCCGTGGCCAGGACGGCCCCGCACACCACGAACACCGCGGGCACGGACAGGGCTTCGGCGAGCAGTCCGCCGAGCGTGGCACCGACCGGCATGGTGCCCCACGAGCACAGCCGGGACACGCTCATCACCCGGCCCTGGAGGTCTTCCGGGGTGAGTCGCTGGCGCAGCGACATCACGGGGATGTTCCAGCCCATCATGAAGACGCCGTTGGCGGCGAGCGCCAGCGCGGCCAGGACCGGGTGACGGCCCAGGCCCAGCGCGGCGTACGCGGCCCCGGACGCCACCAGGGACCACCGGGCCAGCCGTACGGTGGGCACTCGGGCGGCGGCCCGGGGCGCCAGCCAGCTGCCGGCGACGGCGCCCAGCGAACCGGCGGCGAGCAGCAGCCCGTACCCGGTCTCGCTCAGCCCCAGAGTGCGGTCGCTCAGCAGCACCAGCATCGAGAAGGTCGCCGAGAACACCAGGCCGTACAGGGCGCTCGCGGCCAGGGTGAGCCGCAGGGTGCGGTCGCCCAGGACGAAGCCGAGCCCCTCGCGGATGTCGCGCAGCACTCCGCCGCCCGCCCCGCCCGGTGCCGCCTCGCGGCCGGGGCGGACGAGCGGGGCGAGGCCGAACAGCAGCAGTGCGGCCAGCGCGTAGAGCACCCCGCCGGTGGCCAGCGCCGCGGCGGCGGTCACGCCTACCAGCAGGCCCGCCACGGGCGGTCCGGCCGTTTCGTTGAGCACGATCTGCGCCGCCATCAGCCGCCCGTTGGCGCGCTCCAGATGCCGCTCGTCCACCAGGCGCGGCAGCATCGCCGGCGCCGCGGTGTCGGCGAGGGTCTCGGCGATGCCCAGCAGGAACGCCAGCGCGTACAGCAGGGCCAGCGGGCGGTCGTCGGCGAGCACCAGGGCCGCGCCGAGCAGGGCCGCGGCACGAACGAGGTTGCTGCCCAGCACGATCCGGCGCCGGTCCACCCGGTCCACCAGGACGCCGGCGGGGAGTGCGAACAGCAGCCAGGGCAGCATGTTGACGGCGGTCAGTCCGGCGACCGCCGCCGGGTCGGGGTGGTGCGTGACCACCAGCAGCGGCAGCAGGGTGCGGGTGACGCCGTCGCCCGCGTTGGAGGCGGCCGTCGAGGCCCACAGCCAGCGGAACGGGCGGCCCAGGTCCACACGGCGGGCCGGGCGGGTCCCGGACCTGGCGGTACTAGTCAACGGCGCTCCCCTCGGGCCATGCACGCAGGCCCAGCAGCCGTTCGCCCAGTTCGGTCAGCGTCGCCGGCCCGTACAGCTCGGCCTCGTCCTTGCGCACCCCGCCCTCCGGTGGATGCGGTGGGATGCGGTCCCGCCAGAACCGCACCCGGGCCTCGCGGAGGTCGGCGTTCTCCTGCCAGGCGGGCGCCATGGTCAGGTACTGGGCCATCCGCACCCGGCCCTGGGAGACGTTGGGGTGCACCCCGTGCGGCAGCAGGCTGTTGAAGATGATCAGGTCGCTGGGCGCGACCTCCGGTGTGGTGATCGAGTAGCCGGTGATGTCCGGCGTGATCGGGTCGCGGTCGGCGGGCTGGCCGCTCACCCACTTCTCCCACTCGGTGAAGATCTCCGGCACGCATTGGAAACCCCCGATCTCCTCGTCGCCGTGGGTCAGCGAGAGCACCGCCTGGCAGCTCAACGGCAGCGGGTCGGTGGAGGTGTCCACGTCCCAGTGGATGAACCCGGCGAAGGCGCGCGGGCCCCGGTTGGGCGGGTTGACGTTGGCGAAGTCGATGGTGACCCACAGGTCGCCGCGGTCCCAGATGTCGGCGAAGGCCCCGTACACCCGCGGGGTCTGCCGGATGTCCCACTGGGCCTGGTGGTTGTACATCTCGACCAGCCCGCTGTGGCCCGGCAGCCGGTCGTTGCCGGTGTGCGGCGAGGTCCAGGTCGAGGGGGCCTCGGGGCGCATGTCGAGGAAGGAGCAGAGGCCGTCGGTGAGCGCGGCGACGGTCTCCGGCGCCACCGCCTGACGGACGATCACATAGCCTTGGTCGATCCATTGTTGCCAGTCCGCGGGGGACAGGACGCGCAGTGGTTCGGTCTTGCGGATGTCTCGCAGTGGAATGGCGGCCACGGGCACTCTCCAGGGACACGACGCCTGCACATGATCGGGTGGGACGGGGCGGCCCCGACATGTCCGATTCGGCCAAACTTCGCCCGGTCGGGGTGTCGGGGGGGAACGGGTACGGAGCGTTGGACGGGGCGGGCGGGGGCGGGACCGGGTCACTCGATGATCAGGCGGCGTTCGGGCAGCACCACGGCGTCCAGCTCGGTCTCGGTGAGCAACTCCAGTGCCTCGTCGAGGTGGTTGAGGATGGGGCGGCCGCCGCCGTTGGCGCTGGTGTTGATCAGCACGGGCAACTCCGTGCGGGCGGCCACCGCGTGGCACAACCCGTGCAGCAGGGGCTGGGCGTCGCGCCGTACGGTCTGCAGGCGGGCCGTGCCGTCGATATGCCGCGCCTCGGCGAGCTGCCGGGCCCGGTCGGGCCGCACCCGTACCGCGAACAGCATGGTCTCGGTGTGGTCCAGGGGGCCGGTGAAGTACTGCTCGGCCACCTCCTCCGGGCAGATCGGCGCGACCGGCCGGAACCACTCCCGCTGCTTGATCGTCTGGGAGACGTACCGGCGGGCGCCGCTCCAATGGGCCGAGACCAGCAGCGAGCGGTGGCCCAGCGCCCGCGGCCCGGTCTCCAGGCCGCCCTCCAGCCAGGCCACACAGCGCCGGACGGCCAGCAGGTCGGCAACGCTCTGGAGGAACTCCTCGTCGTCGGCCGGGCGGTACAGGGACAACCCGAGGCCGGCCAGCCGCCGTGCGAGACCGCCGTCCGGGGCCACGTCGTCGCCGTCCGCCGTGTCCAGGCCCTCCAGCGGCGGTCCGGCGTAGGCCAGCGGCGTGGATCGCGAACCGTTCAGCAGGGCCGGGCGGTCGGCCGGGTCGGCGGCGGCCAGCGCCGCGCCCAGCGCGATGCCGGAGTCGTCGCAGCAGGTCGGGATGGACACCCGGGTGAACTGGCCGCACTCGGCGAGGCGGCTGTTGGCGGTGATGTTGAGCGCGCAGCCGCCCGCGTAGCAGAGCGTGGTGTAGCTGGGGAAGCGCCGGCTGATACCGGTGACCAGTCGCGTCAGGTCCCGCTCCACGGCGGTCTGCAAGGTGGCGGCCAGGTCCCGGCAGACGCGCTCGTCGGGGGAGGTCCCGACCGCGGTCGTCCGGCCGTCCGCGGTGCGGATCTCGTCGGGGAAGACCGAGCCGAAGGAGTGCACGACGTCGTCGTCCGAGGAGTCGGCCAGTCCCGCGTCCAGATAGCCGCCGCTGTGCGGGTCGTACTCCCACCAGGTGTCGGCATAGCGCAGCGCGGTGCCGGTCAGCCGGTCCTCGTCGAGCGGCTCGAAGAGGTCCGGCGAGGCGCGCCGGGCGGACTGCGGGACGAGCATGGCGCGCAGCACCGGCAGCAGGGAGGCGTCGCACTCCCCGGTGGCGGTCAGCCCGAGCAGCTTGCCGGTGTCGAACTGGCTGCCGTGGACGCGCCGTGCGAGGGCCTCGTAGACCAGGCCGAAACGCGGGCCGGTGCGGTTGGTGAAGGACATCACCGGGGTCAGCTGGTCGCCGTCGCCGAGGCAGACCATGCCGCACTCGGCGTAGTTGGCGGTTCCGTCCAGGGCCAGCACCAGGGCCTTGCGGGCCCCGGAGGTGTAGTAGGCGAGTGCGGCGTGCGCGTAGTGGTGGCGCACCGCGGTCAGCGTGATGTCGCCGAACCCCTTGGCCGGCGGCCAGTCCAGGGGTTTGATCACCCGGGTCACCGCGTCGGCGAGGCCGGTGCCGCCGGTGGCCGTCCAGCGGGCGTCCTCGTTGACGAGTTCGACCAGCGCCGGCGGCAGCACCTGGCACATCGGCGTGTACCAGTCGGCCACGGCGATCCCGGTCACCGGGCTCGCCGCCCGCTCCCGTAGCTCCGCCAGCCACTCGGCGGCGGCTCGCGGGAAGTCGCCGTTGCCGCCGCACACATGACGCAGCCCCAGGCGGCGCTCGGCCTCGATGACGCGGTAGCCGCCCGCGTCGGTGAGCGCGGCACCCGCGTCATGGCCGAAGTGCATCCCAATCGTTGCCATGGAACCAGTCACCCTTCGTCGGCCCGGAGGGGAGTCGCGGGGCCGGGTCGTGGATCGGCAGACCGCCTCACGGAGGGGGCGGGCCGTTGCGGAGAGCGTCGGGAGGGGCCCGGGTCAGGACAGGGTGGCGAGGCCCTGGGCGTGATGGCGCTCCAGGAGGCCCTGCACCACCTCGCGCATGTAGGCGCAGTAGCCGGGTGACATCAGCTGGATCGAGCCGTTCTCCTCCTCCAGCGCTCCGGCGGAGCCGCCCGAGCAGGTGCCCTGGAGTTCGCAGCCCTGGCAGCCGGGGCCGTTGGTGTAGGCCCGCATGCCGTAGTCCTGGTAGGCGGGAGAGGAGAAGATGCCGCGCCAGTCGTCGATGGTGCCCAGCTTGCGGGCGGTGGCCTTGCAGGCGAAGACGCTGCCGTTGGGCTCGATGGAGAGCTGGCGGCCGACCGCCGGGCAGGTCTTGTAGTCGGCCTGCTGGGCCCACTTGGCCTCGTCGACGATCATCTGGAAGGTCTGGTACCAGTAGCCGCTGAGCTGCACACCGCGCTCGCGCCCGTAGTCGACGGCGGCCAGCAGTCGCTGCGCCACGTCGTGCGGGCTGTGCTGCTGGAAGAACTCCTTGGCCTGGAACGACACGATGACGTCCAGGGAGTCCAGACCGGCCTCGGCGACGAAGTCGATGAGCGGGGTGCCCCACTTGTCCCAGGTGTACTGGGAGAGCACCGAGGTGATGCTGACCGGGACGCCCGCGCCCTTCATGTCGAGGATCGCCTTGCGGACCACCGCCCATGGGGTGCGCTGCTGCTGGCCGCCGCGGAACTCGCCGGTCTCCGGGACCAGGTAGTCGATGGAGACGGTGGTGTCGACGCGGTGCCTGGCGAGCGCCGCCAGCAGCTCGTCGTCGATGCGGGAGCCGTTGCTGGTCAGGTCGTAGGAGAGGGTGACCCCGTCGTGGCGGTCGCCGAAGGTGCGCAGCACGTGCAGGATGGTGGCCCGCGCCAGGGTGGGCTCGCCGCCGAAGAACGACACCGTCAGATGGCCGCCGCCGTTGGCCTTGCGCAGCTCGATGGCTTCCTTGACGGTCTTCTCGGCCACCTCGCGCGACATGTGCATCGAGGGGTTGCGGCCCTCGTCCGCGCCGTGGTTCCAGTCGCCCTTGGCGAGCGTGGGGCCCGAGTCCTGACGGAGGGGGCCGGCGTCGTCGCGCGAGCGGCGCAGTTCGACCAGGACCGGACCGGGTTTCACCGACTCGCCGGAGGTGTTGCGCTCCTCGACGCCGCCGTCGAAGTTGTACGCGAAGCAGCCCTGGCAGGAGAAGTTGCAGGCGTTGGTGAGCACGAGCTGGATGGAGGAGTGGAACACGCCGCTGCCCAGTGCGCTCTGCCGGCTCTCCAGCAGGCCGTCGATCTCCCTTGCCTCGTCGTGCCCGGCCTCGACGAGGAACCGGGCGTCGACGAGATCGCGCAGCGAGTCGTCGTCGACCCGCTTCGTCAGTTGGTCCCAACTGAGGCCCTGGGAGGCCTCCTTGAGGAGTTCGACGATATCCCGGTCGATCAGCCGCGCATTTCCGAAGAGTGAATGAAAGGCCATGGTCCGCTCGTCGCCCTCGTAGGAGCCGAGCCGGCCCCCGAACGACGTGAAATCCCGGTCACCCGCGGCACGCAGGGTGCGGACGTAGCGCGAGGACTGGTACATCGAATTCTGCATGGTGAAGATATCTCCCTGCGTCTTACGACTTCCGACCCGGCGTAGGGCGCGGCTCCGGGGCGCGCGCATACGGCGTGCGGCACGGCGTCGGTGAATGGGATTTCGGCGCGGGGCCGTTGGGCGCGGACCGGTTCCGAATCTGGTCCCGGCCCGCGCTTGCAGACCGGGGCCCGGCCGGTCGGCAGGGCCCCGGGGAACCTCAGCCCTTAGGCCGACGTACGCTCTTTCCGCTGCTCAGCGGAGGTCGAGACGACCTCTGCCTGCTTACGGGCGGGCGTGATGGTCGGGGCGTTGCCCCTGTCCGGCGAGACGAACGCGCAGGGACGGGTCGACGCGGTGACCGCTGGGCGGGCGACCTTCTTGACTTCGGCCATCTGGCCTCCTCAATAAGTGCGACTCACAACGCGCCCCACTGAAGCAGAAGAAATGAACGCTCGATAAGACATCTACCGGTCATGCTCGACAAAACCCCTCGATCACATTTCCCAACAATTTCCGAGCGTGCCGCGGAGAATCGATCTTTCCTCATTCGACGGGCGCTGCGCTGAGCGGCCAATTCGCCCGCACGCCCGCGTGATCCCATGCGGCCGGGAGCACCGCTGGGCGCACTTTGATTTCCTTCACGCGGGATGAAATCCGGCCAGAAGGGGGGTGGGAAGGCGCCCGGAGCGGTCACAAGGCGTGCGGGTCCCGCCACCGTCCGCAGCATTCCGCACGGTGGGGCGAGCGGCCCGTCAGTCGGCGGACCAGACCGCCCAGCGCGACCGTCCGTATACGGAACGCAGCTCCTTTGACCGTACCGGGGCGACGTGCCTACGCTCGAGAGTGACGTCATTGAGAGTGCAACTTTGCTTGCCACGACGTCGGCGAAGCAGGTCGGAGTCCTGCGAAGTCGCCCCGCCGGTGCGGCCGGGGCCGCGCGCGTTGCCGGGCGCACGGTGGTGGGGCCGGAGAACTCCACATCGATACGCCGATGGCATCGATACGCCGATCCATCGGCAACGCACCACCCCCGAGAGGGGACGACCATGCGCGGGAAGAGCAGAACCCATCGCCTTGTCGCAGCACTGTGCGCAGTGCCCTTCCTCGTGTTCGGCGGCGCCGGCGCCGCCAGCGCGCTCCCGGCCACCGCACCGGCGGCCGCACCGGTCCACGTCCAGAACCACGACTGGCGCTGTGACTACTGGACCTGGAACGACTGGGACTGCGACGCCTACTACGGACACGGCTACCACGGCCTCAGCTACAGCTTCAGCTACGACTCCTACGGATTCGGCTACGGCGGCCACGGCTATGGAGGTGGCGGCCACGGTTACGGCGGCGGATTCGGCGACGGCGGCCACGGTTACGGCGGCGGATTCGGCGGCGGCGGCCACGGAGGCGGCCACGGCTGATCAATCGGCCCCCGGACACACCGAAGACCTTCATCCACAGGGGACCTGCCCTCAACGGGCCGGTCCCCTCTTCCGTGCGCGAACTCGGGCCGGCGGGAGCCGATCGGCGGCACCGGGGCTGCTGCACCGTCTGCTCCCCGCCCTGCGCCTCTCCTCCCCCGAAGGCATCCGCGACCTGTTCCTCGACCGGTGCCTCGACCCGCAAGCCCACGCCGGAGCCCTCGAACGCCGGGCCGGGTGGCTCTACTGGGCGCCGGTTGCCGAGCAGCCACCGGACCGGTGCGTCGGAGCCCTGTTCGTCCTCGACGACGACCGGTACGTCTACGGAGCGACGCTCCAAGGCAGTACCGCGGACCTCCCTCAGGGCGAGCCCGTAGCCCTCCCCCTCCCGGACACCCGTCCGCTGCGCGCGGTGGGACCGTACGCGCTGTGGCAGCCGGCCGTGCACGGACCGGGGATGTGCCCGGTCCTGAGGGGGCCCGGGGTGGGGCCTGGCTGCATCCCGTTCCTCCGAATCAGGAAAGCGTCAACATCATCGAGCTCAAGCACCGCTCTCACCGGGCTGATGTGAGCATGGAACACACCCCATGTCCGCTCGGCCGCCCGAGATCCGCTCGTAGTAGCAGGCGTCGTGGGGCCGTGCAGGACCGTTGAGGAAGGGGCCTTCGGTGGCGCCGAGGGTGGTCGCAGCCGATACGCCGGGCGTACGGCCAGGAAAGCTCAAGGTGTTTCTCGGAGCGGCGCCCGGGGTCGGCAAGACCTATCGGATGCTGGACGAGGGACGCCGTCGTGCTCGACGCGGCACAGATGTGGTGGTCGCGTACGCCGAGTGCCACGGCCGGCCGCACACCGAGGAGAAGCTCCAGGGGCTGGAGACACTGTCCAGGACGGCGCGCGAGTACCGGGGAAGTACGTTCACCGAGCTGGATCTCGACGGCGTCCTGGCCCGCCGCCCTGAGGTCGCGCTCGTCGACGAGCTGCCGCACAGCAACGTTCCCGGGGGCCGCAACGCCAAGCGTTGGCAGGACATCGAAGAGCTGCTGGCCGCCGGGATCGACGTCGTCACCACCGCCAACGTCCAGCACCTCGCCTCGCTCAACGACGTCGTGGAGAAGATCACCGGCGTCCCGCAGCGGGAGACCGTCCCCGACGAGGTCGTGCGCCGCGCCCACCAGATCGAACTCGTCGACATGCCCGCCGAGGCGCTGCGCCGGCGGATGGCGCACGGCAACATCTACCAGCCGGAGAAGGTCGACGCCGCGCTCGCGCACTACTTCCGGGTCGGCAACCTGACGGCCCTGCGGGAACTCGCGCTCCTGTGGGTCGCCGGGCGGGTGGACGAGACCCTGCAGAAGTACCGTTCCGAGCACGGCATCGGCACCGTGTGGGAGACCCGCGAACGCGTCGTGGTGGCGCTGACCGGCGGCCCGGAGGGCGAAACGCTGATCCGCCGGGCGGAACGGATCGCGGACCGGTCCTCCGGCGGCGATCTGCTGGCCGTCCATGTCGCCCGCAGCGACGGACTCGCCTACGCGTCCCCCGCCGCGCTGGCGAGACAGCGCGAACTGGTCGAGAGCCTGGGCGGCAGCTACCACTCGGTCGTCGGCGACCATGTGCCCACCGCGCTGCTGGACTTCGCCCGCGCCGAGAACGCCACCCAGCTCGTCCTGGGCACCAGCCGACGCAGCTGGCTGTCCCGGCTGCTGGCGCCGCGCGGCATCGGCGAGGACACCGTCGAGCTCTCCGGCGATATCGACGTCCACATGGTCACCCACGAACGCGCCGGCCGCGGACGGCGGTTGTCCCTGCCCGGCCGGCGACTGCCGTACGCGCGCCGCGTCGCGGGGCCGGTGGCCGGGCTCGTGCTCCCCCTGCTGCTGACCGCCCTCCTCGCCAACACTCGCGGCACGCTCAACCTGACCAGCGAGGCCCTGCTCTTCCTGGTCACCGTGATCGGCGTGGCCTGTCTCGGCGGTGTGGTCTCGGCGCTGCTCGCCTCGCTGTCCGCGTCGCTGCTGCTGAACTACTACTTCATCCCGCCGAGTGGGCAGTTCACCATCACCGAGCCCAACAACGCGCTCGCCCTCGCGGTCTTCGTCGCGGTCGCCGTCACGGTCGCCGCGATCGTGGAGCGTTCCCTCCGGCTGTCACGGCGCGCGGCCAGCGCCACCGCGGAGGCGGAGACCCTGTCGTCCATGGCCGGGAACATCCTGCGCGGCGACCAGGCGGTGTCGATGCTGCTGGAGCACACCCGTGAGACGTTCGGCATGGAGTCGGCCGAACTCGTCCCACGTGCGGGCCAGGAGACCGAGGCGGTGGAGGGCGGCGACGGCCTGGTGAAGGTGCCGGCCGGGCCCGACCAGGTGCTGGTCCTGCGAGGCCGCACCCTGCCCGCCTCCGAACACCGGGTGCTGACCGCCTTCGCGGCACATCTCGCCGCCGCCCTGGACCACGCCCGCCTGACGGAGGCGGCCGCCGAGGTCGAACCGGTGAAGGCCGCGGACCGGATGCGTACGGCACTGCTGGCCGCGGTCAGCCATGACCTGCGGACCCCGCTGGCCGCGGGTCGGGCCGCCGTCAGCTCACTGCGCAGCACGGACGTGGACTTCTCCGCGGAGGAACGCAACGAACTGCTCACGACGGCCGACGAGTCGCTCGCCAAGCTCAACCGCCTGGTCGACAACCTGCTGGACATGAGCCGGCTCCGGGCCGGGGCCCTGACCCTGCGCCTTCAGCCCACGGCCTTCGCGGACGTACTCCCCCTCGCGCTCGACACGCTCTCCGCGACCTCGGTGCCCATCGAGTCGCAGGGGCTGACGGAGATCTGCGACGTGTCCGCGGATCCGCCCCTGCTGGAGCGGGTGATCGCCAACCTGGTCGTCAACGCCGTACGCCACTCGCCCCCGGACCAACGCGTACTGATCAGCGCCAGCGCCCTCGGCCCGCGAGTCGAGCTGAGAATCATCGACAGGGGGCCGGGCCTGCGCCCCGAGGACCGGGACCGGATCTTCGTACCGTTCCAGCGGATGGGCGACAGCGACAACACCACCGGCCTGGGCCTCGGGCTGGCCCTCTCCCGTGGCCTGGCCGAGGCGATGGGCGGCACCCTCACCCCCGAGGACACCCCCGGAGGCGGGCTGACCATGGTGCTCTCGTTGCGCGCCGCCGACGGCTGTCACTAGGTACCGACGCGGCGACCATAGGTACCGACGCGGCGACCACACGCAGCAGCTACTGCCCGAGCAGCTGAGTGCTCGCCAGTTCGCGGTAGAGGGCGTCGCATGTCATGAGCTGGGCATGGGTGCCGACCGCGCGTACCCGGCCCGCCTCCATGACCACGATCCGGTCCGCGCTGGTCACGGTGGACAGTCGGTGGGCGACCACCAACACCGTGGTGTCGAGGGCGGTTTCGGTGATCGTGTCGCGCAGCGCCGCCTCGTTGGTCGCGTCGAGCTGGGAGGTGACCTCGTCCAGTAGCAGCAGCCCGGGCCGGCGCAGCAAGGCGCGGGCGATCGCGACACGCTGTCGCTCGCCACCGGAGAGCCGGCTGCCGCGATGGCCGACGTCGGTGTCCAGGCCATGGGGCAGACGGTCCGCCAGCACATCGACGCGGGCCATCCTCAGGACACGGGCGAGCTCCTCTTCGCCGGGCTCGACGGTGCCGAGGGTCAGGTTGTCGCGCAGGGTGCCGGCGAGGACGGGAACGTCCTGCTCGACATAGCCGATCGATGCGCGAAGCCGGGGCAGGGGCCACCGTCGTACGTCTTCCCCGTCCAGGAGTACGCGACCGGAGTCGGGCTCGTAGAAGCGCTCGATCAGGGAGAAGACCGTGGTCTTGCCGGCGCCGGACGGGCCGACGAATGCGGTCAGTCCGCGTGCGGGAACGGAGAACGTGACCTCGTGGTGGACGCGGGGCAGTCCGGGCCGATAGGCGAAGCTCACCTGATGGAACGCCACGCCGAGGGGCGGCTCGCCGGATTCGGGAGCCGTGACCGCGGCGGCCGCGGGGGCGGGCGCGAATTCCCCTAGGCATTCCCGTACGCACTCCGCTCCCGGTCCGTCGACGTGCTCGACTGCCAGCTTCTCGACCTCCAGCCCCTCGACGTGGTCGATACGGACGGCGGCTGCCGCACCGACCTGCAACTGGCCGACACCCTCGGCCAGTTGACCGATGCGAGGAGCCAGTGCGAAGAGGTAGAGGAGGAACGCGACGAGTGTGGAGACACTGATGGCGCCGGAAGTGACGCGTGCGCCCCCCACCCCGAGGACGACGAGGAAGCTGACCTGGACGACGACCGCCGAGGCCGTCGCCGACACCGCCTCCCACGCCGCGGCCCGTACCCCGGTCCGACGGGCGTCCGCTGCCGCCCGGTCCAGCGCCGCGGCTTCCCGCCGCTCGGCGCCCGACGCCTTGACCGTACGGAAGGCGCCGAAGACCCGCTCCAGTGCGGCCCCGATCTGCCCCACCGACTCCTGTGTGTGTCGGGTGGCCCGGCCGATACGCGGGGCCACGACCGCGACGATGACGCCGACGACGGCGATCACAGCGAGGGTGACACACAACAGCACGGCGTCGAGCAGCCCCATCATGACGACCGTCGCCGCGGTGACCAGTGTGCCGGTGACCGCCGCGGACAGCGCCTGGGGCACGCTCTGGCGCAGCACCGCCGTATCGGAGGTCACGCGGGCGATCAGATCGCCCGGCTCGGTGCCCTCCACCACGGCCACCCGCAGTCTCAGTAGCCGCTCGGTCAGCCGGCGCCGGGCGGCGTAGACCATGGATTCCGCCGACCACTGGAGCACGTAGTGCCCCAGACCGACGAGGATCGCGCCGGCCACCACCAGCAGGCTGAGCACGAGTACGGCTCCGGCCCCGGGCTGGCCCCGGCTCATCTCGTCCATCACTCGCTTGGCCGCCAGCGGCTGGGCCAGCCCCATGACGCTGCCCAGGAGCCCCAAGGCGACGCCCACCGCCATCCGCCCGCGCTGCCGACGCAGATGCCCTACGAGGGCCCGGTGCCCCGGCCTCGCGCCGCCCGTGCCCTCATACGTCTGGGAGCGGCCGCCGGGGCCGGTGCGAGGCGTCTCGACGGAGGGTGCCGCGCTCATCGGGTCACTCCACTGTGAAGAAGCGCTGGAAGTAGTCGGCCGAGGCACCTTCGCCGACGAGGACTCCCTCGGCCTCCACCCAGGCGTGCGCCGCGAACGGAGGGCGGCTGCGCACTCCCACGCACCAGGCGGGCCACCGGCCGTACCAACGGCACAGCAGGACGGTGGCCAGGGACCTGGTCAGGCACCCCTTCTGGCCCCCTGCGGCGAGGCTCACGGCGAGCACCGTCTCCCGCGCCAGGCTCGCCTCGGCGAGGGTGGCGGGCCGCGCACCTCGGCGCAGCCGGCGCAGGACGGCACGAATACGGCCGGGCGGCTGGGTGGCGAGCACATGGGCGCAGCACACCACCACCCGGGCCAGGAAACGGCGGGCCGGTGGAACGGAGCGCGGGCGGTACGGGACCACTTCCGGCGTCGACATGCGTGGCTCTCCGGTCTGGACAGACAGGCCCGGGACGGGCGGGACCTGGGCGGACGAAGTCGGAGGAACGGATCCGACAGATCGAATGAACCGACTGGATCGGAGGGTGGATCGGCTGGATCCGAGGAACTGGTGGCGGGTTGGGCCGGCCGAACGGCTCCGCGTCGACGGGCCGCAGGCCGGCTCTCAGGACGTGACGAGTCCCGCCGAGCGCAGCTCGCCGACGATGCGGCCGACGTCCTCCGCGGCCAGGCCGGCATCGACGTTGTCGTAGCGCGTGGTCAGGATCTCCACCGCACGCTCGGTCCCGTGACCGTCGATGAGGGTCTGCAGAACGAGGGCGGCCGTCGGGTTGAGTGTCCAGTACTCGGCGCTCTCCTGGTCGAGCAGCGCCATGCCGTACTCGGTCTCGGTCAGCAGGACGCCGGACTTCAGGGTCAACACTGAATTCACCACTCTCAGGTCTCGCGGTGGGCGGTGGGCAGGGCCGATGTGCCGGTCGGCGCGGATTCCCGGCCGTGTGGCGTCGCTGCCCGGTGAACGTGCGAAGGCGTCATCTCCCGCGAGCGCAGCCAGACTTCGCAGGCGATGGTCGGGTGCAGCAGATAGCTCTCCGTCCCTGCGGCCAGCGCACGGCGGCACCATTCGCGAAGGACCCGCTCGTCGACCAGACCGAGTCGGGCGAGCCGGGAGTCCTCGCACAGCGCCAGCAGGGCCCGGCGGTGCTCGCGCAGTCCCGCCTCCTCCTCGAACGTGGCGTTCGCCTTGGTGTCGCGAGTGCGGCTGGCCTCCGGCACGACGCCGCGCATGGCCTCGACGATGAGCGGCTTGTACCGCCACGGAGTGATCCGCTCCTGCGGTCGGACGGCGAGGGCCGCCTCGATGACGTGGGCGTCGTAGTAGGGCGCGCTGATCCCGATGCCCAGCGGGGCGGCCATCTGACCGATATGCCGCACCCATTGGGAGATGCCGTCCATGGCGACCAGCTCACGGTGTTCGCCATGTCCCCTGCCCCGGGGCTCGACGTCGACCCGCTCCGCACGGAGCACCTCGCGTACTGCGGTGACGGCGTCGGGTGTGGCCCAGGGCGGCATCCGGGGCGGAACCGCCCAGCCGAGCAAGGGCTCGTTGTCGGGTACCGCCGGTTCGGTCAGATCGCGGGCCACCCGCCCGAGCCACGTCCGGTAGGGACTCCGGTCCAGGAGATGGCGCAGTACGCCGCTCCGCGACCATCGGTATTTGGCGGCGTATCCCCGTAGCGCCCGCCAGGCGATGAGGGGGTGGGTGAGCAGCAGCGCGTGCAGGCGGGCGGGTGTTCCGGCCAGCAGTTCGTCGCCGCCCAGGCCGGTGAGATGGAGGTCGGACCCGCGGGCGGCCGCCAATTCCACGATGCCCATACGGCGGTTGCGGTCGACGGTGAGGATGCTGGGCGTGTCCAGGACGTCCTCCAAGGCGTCGATCCCGTCGAAGGTCATGGCCACGTCCTGGGCCGGTACGACGTGGTGCTCGATGCCGTTCAGCGCCGCGACGGTGCGCTTGGCCCAGTACACGTCGTCGCCCGCCTCGTCGTGGATCGCGGCGGTGTAGGCGACGACTCTGGTCCCGGTGCGTGCCGCCGTACAGCACACGGCCGTGGAGTCCAGCCCTCCCAGGTCCGACGTCACCAGCTTCCGCCCACGGGTGCGCACCTCGATCGCTTCATCGAGGGCCTCCCTCAGGCGCCCGGCGCCGACGGCGAGCGGGACGACGGGGTCGGGCGGTGACCACCACCGGCTGGTGCGGGTCCGCCCGTCGTGGTGCATCGTCAGACAGTGCCCGCCCGGCACGGCGTGCAGACCGCGCCACAGGGGGTCCCCCGCGCGAGGGTACGGTGCGCCGAGGGTGAGCACCTCAAGAGCGATGCGGCGCTCGTCCAGGTCCGCGCCGACCAGTTCGGCGAGTACATCGGCCCGGTCGGACGCCACGCTCACGGGTCCGCGGCCGGGCGTACCGGTCCGGGTGTGGAACACACGGCGCAGGTCCACCACGCCGGCCCGCACCATGACCCGGTCAGCGCCGCTGACCACCAGGTGGAAGCTGCCGGCCCAGTCGGCCGCGCGGTCCAGCGCCGTCGGCGAGTCGGCGACGGCCGCCGCGGCGGCGGCCCGCTCGGCATCCCTCGCGGTGACGGCATGTTCCCCGAACACCGCGACGCGCGCCCCCCGGCACTCCCCCGTCACGACCGTCTCCGGCGCCCATCGGCCCACCAGCCAAGGGCGCCCCGATGCGTGAGTCAGGCTCCGGTCCGCGTAGGAGAGCGCCTTGACGGCGAGGGCCCCGACCGCGTCGGTGTCGGGCAGAACGACGAACCAGGTGCGTACGACCTGGAGCGACAGGGACTGGTCCATGGGCTACGGCCTTCGATCGCTGACACTCGGGACAGGGAGGAAGAACAGGGAACGGGTGGCGGCCGGCTGCCGCCACCCGATGACCGGACCGGCTCAGCGGCCGGTCCGGTGCGCGCTGCGCCCCGGACCGCTCAGCGGTCGTGGGTGGTTTCGGTCAGAGGAGCTGCTTGCCGCCGAGGATGTCCTTCGGGCCGGTGCTCTTGATGCCGGTGACCTTACGGAAGCTGCCGGCCTTGGTGAGGGTGGGGCGCTCGTACGTCATGATCGTTCTCCTTTTTCATGGGGACGGTGTACACAACAGGCGCCTGTGCAGCGGATTTCAAGCAACTCCCGGGACGGAAGTTGCGAGCGGCGAAATCTGCGGCACAACGATAAGTAGGACAACCTCAACAGCACAATGCCGGCCCGCTGGCATTGAGTGGTACACAGAGGGCGCGCAATTGAGGTGCACTACGGCCAGGCATCCCTTTGCGCCCTTGCGGACGCACCGCAGCACGGCAGTTGGTTCGCGAAATAACGTTTTCCCTGCGACCCGCCATGACCACGGAACGGGGATATCCATCCCACCTGGAATCCACACGAACAGAGTGTCGACCACCCGAAGAGTCATTCGCCTTGAATATTTGCCAGGCCCTTACCTGTCAGCCGGCGGGCTTGGCCGCGGAGAAGTACGCGCGCGATGCGGGCAGAAGCAGCACCACTGCGATCGCGGCGATGAAGATGTCCGGGGCGTAGGAGGAAGGGAGACTCCAATCGAGGGCGGCGAGCCCGAACCCATTCATGCTCATGTCATTAAACATGAACAGGAGGTTGCCCGCGCCCGCCACGATCATCACCAGCCGGGCCCAGTTGTGTCCTCGGCGCATCCATACCGCACACAGCAGCCATGCGCCGGCGAGCACGGCGAGCACCGCGGCGGAGAGGGAGAGTTGGAGGATCGCTCCCGACAGCCCCTCGTGGTCGCGCAGTTGGTCAAAGCCCGTGGGTGGGATGACGAATGCGTTCAGCACCCAGCCGACGAATTCCAGGAACACGGTCCCGATCGCCGCTCTGAGGGCGATCTCCACCTCGTTCGGGGGCTGGCTGCGTCCTGCCGTGGCGCGGTTCGTGCTCTCCCTCTTCTGAGGGTGTCGAAGGCGGGCCTTTCATTCGGTAACCAAGACGGCCCGCGTCGACCTCGACTTCCACCGGACGCGCACGCGCCGACCCGTACGGAGGTCCCGTACGGGTCGGCGCGGCCGGCGGACGTCTGGTCAGGGCCTCGTCGGCGTCACGCGGTCACCTCGCCGGTCGGATCCGGCCAACTTGGTGCCGGCACCCGGCCCTTCGGTTCAGTACAGCAGCGCGTCGGACGCCGAGGTCTGCCAGTAGGTCACCGCGGCGTTGTCGTCCTTGTGCGTCCCCGCGGGCAGGCTGAGCGTCAGCGGTGCGCCGACCGAACCGGAGCCGCTCCTCGGCGTGAAGTACACCGTCAGCTTCTGCGCGGTGCGGCCATGGGTGTCCCCGCCGCCCTCGCCGCTGAGCACGATCGACGCATAGGCGGATCGGCCCGGTGCCAGGGTCACCACGGCCTGCGGCTTGCTGTCGTCGTTGACCCGGGTGGCGGACTGTTCGTCGTCGAAGCGCAGCGAGGGCGCGAAGTAGGCGCTGCACGGGCGGGAGCCCTTGTTGGTGACCGTCAGCAGCAGGTGGTTGATGGGGCGCGGGACCTTGGTGACGGTGGCCGTCACATTGCCTCCCGTGCAGGCATCGGACGCGCCGGTTCCGCGGCCGGGGGCCTTTCCGCCGTTCGAGGGCTGCTGGGCGGAGGGATTCTTCTCGGCGCCCGAGCCCGAGCCGCCGCCGTTGCCGTTGCCGTTGCTGCTACCGCTCTTGCCGTTGCTGTTGCTGTTGCTGTCGGCCTTGTCCCCGGGCTGCGCCGTGGCGCCATCGGCGGCGGACTTCGCCGGGGAGTCGGCGTCGGGTGACGAGCCCTGGCAGGCGGTCAGGGACAGTGCGGCGAGTACGGCCGCGGTCGCGGCGACGGCGGTACGGGGACGAATGCGCAGCATGATGAGCGGTGTTCCTTTCACTCCACAGTGGTGGAGTTGGCCGGGGATGTGTCTGTGTGTAGGGCGGATGGATCCCTGTGCTTGCGATGGCTGTCTCTACCGGTGAGGTCTCAGGTCCAGTCGAGCAGCGAGATGACGATTACTGCGACGCAGACGATCAGCACGGTGAGGGCGAGAACATCGCTGAGACACGGGCGGGTTCGCATCGGGTCTCCCGTCTCAGTGGTGCTGCGTCCAGCCTGCGTGCTGATCGTCACCGCGCCAACCGATCCTGGACAATGAGAGAAGCTGGAACGCCGACAGGGGGTTTGACCTGGGGAAACGACCATTCCCTGGAACACCGTCCTGGAACGGCGGAACGAACAGGGGGATCAGGGTGACCACAGAGACAGCGGACTTCGCGCACCTGCTGCGCCGGCTCAAGGAGCGCTCCGGACGGAGCTACGGCGCCCTCGCCGGGCAGATGCACTTGAGCGTGTCCACGCTGCACCGCTACTGCAACGGCGACGCCGTACCGCTGGACTTCGCCCCCGTCGAACGCCTCGCCAGGCTGTGCGGGGCGAACCGCGAGGAAATGGTGGAGCTGCACCGGCAGTGGATCATTGCGGACGAGCGGCGCCGACGCGGGCGCTCGGCCTCGGTCACGGCCACGGCCACGGCCACGGCCACAGCGGGCCCCGACGACCCCGGCTCCCCCGACACCGCCGACGCAGATGCAGGCGCAGATGCCGACGCAGGCGCAAGTGCAGGCGCAGTTGCCGACGCAGACTCCGACCCATCCCCCGACGCCACACCGCCCACCGCCGCCTCCCCCACCCGCAGGCGGCTGCGTTTCGCCCTCGCCGCCCTTGCCCTGGTCTCCCTCGCCGTACCGGCGGCGCTGGCCTTAGAGGGGGCCCCGGCTGAGGACGCCCGCCGGGACTCGCGTGGCGCCGCGCGCCTCCCGGCCGCCGGCGAGCACCCCGCCGGCACGCCCAAGAACCGCCCCTCCGCTGCCCCTTCGGCCGCGAAGGACTCGCCCGCGCCGGGCGAAAAGGGCGAGCACGGCCCCTCCGCGTCGGCCCGCCCGAAGGCCCCCGACACGAGCCGTGCACCCGCCGGTGACAAGGGGAAGGGCGACCGCTCCGCACCGCAAGTCGGCGTCAGCTCGTACAACTGGGACGGGCCGTGCGGTGCCTACTACCTGCTCCAGCAGAAGCCGGAGCACGTCCCACCGCCGCCCCCGCCGCAGGACACCCGCGGCTGGGCGCGTGCCCTGGGCGGCGTCGACGCGGGACATCTGCGGCTCCAGCTCACGGCGACCGGCAGCACGGACGAGGCCGTCGTCCTCACCTCGCTGCACGTCCGGGTGGTGGGCAAGCGCGCCGCGCTCCCCTGGCCCGCGTACTCGATGGCCGAGGGCTGTGGCGGCGGGGTCATCCCGCAGAGCTTCGACATCGACCTGGACTTCGACCGGCCGACGACGAAGCCCGTGGCCGGCCAGAACGGCGACATCGTGGTCCCCGCGAAGGACTTCCCCTTCAAGGTCTCCACCCAGGATCCGCAGGTGTTCAACCTGGACCTGCACACCGAGGGCCACGACGTCAGCTGGTACCTGGAGCTGGGCTGGAGCAGCGGCGACCGGCAGGGAACGGTGCGCATCGACGACGGCGGAAAGCCGTTCCGCACCAGCGCCATCGACGGCCGCGAGCGCTTCTCCTACTGGCCCGACAAGTACAAGTGGGTGCCCCAGTAGACCGGATGCGGAATCATCGTTCGCCTTTTCTTCATTTGCCGGCTGCGGTCTGGGTCACACGGCTGCTTCTAAGGTTGCGCCGTGCCGCCCCCCTAACGCTCGTCACTTCTGTCCGGAGGACAGTCATGACCGCAGTCAAGGCACCCAAGCGCCGTCGTCGTCCCCTTACCGCACTGGCCGGGGCCATGGCCCTCGCCGTCACCTCGATCGGGCTGTGGGCCACGACCGAGTCCACCGCATCGGCCGTCGCTCTGCCGGCGCCCGATCATGTGGTGGTCGTGGTGATGGAGAACCACGCCTACTCCCAGGTGATCGGCAGCGCCAGCGCGCCGTACATCAACAACACCCTCAAGGCGGGTGGCGCCAACCTCACCCAGTCCTTCGGCATCACCCACCCCAGCGAGCCGAACTACTACCAGCTGTTCTCGGGCTCCAACCAGGGCCGCACCGACGACAGCTGCGTCCCCGTCGGTTCCCTCAACGCACCGAACCTCGGCTCCGAACTGATCGCCGCCGGCAAGACCTGGGCCAGCTACAACGAGGGCCTGCCCAGCCAGGGTTCGACCGTCTGCAGCAGTGGTCAGTACGCGCAGAAGCACAACCCGTGGTTCGGCTTCTCCAACGTGCCGACCAACACCGCGATGACCATGACGCAGTTCCCGACCGACTACACCACCCTCCCCAAGGTCTCCTTCGTCGTGCCGAACCTGTGCAACGACATGCACGACTGCTCGGTCTCCACCGGCGACTCCTGGATCCAGAACAAGCTGGGCGCGTACGCGACTTGGGCGCAGACCCACAACAGCCTCCTGGTCGTCACCTTCGACGAGGACAACAAGCAGTCGGGCAACCGCATTCCCACCGTCCTGTACGGAGCGCACGTCGCCCCCGGTAGCTCCTCCGCCACCACCTACAACCACTACAACGTCCTGCGCACCCTGGAGGACCTGGCCGGTCTGACCACGCACGCCGGCAACGCCGCCACCGCCTCCGACATCACCGGCATCTGGAACTGACGCCCGTGTATCTCGCGGACTCTCGCAGCGCCGCGCCCGCCGTCGCCCCGGACACCCGTCCGGGGCGGCGGCCCGCCGTGCCCGGCACCGTCCTGGCTCTCGGTGCGGTCAGCCTGATCACCGACATCTCCTCGGAGATGGTCACCGCCGTCCTCCCGCTCTATGTGGTCGCGGCCCTCGGCCTGTCACCGCTCGGCTTCGGGCTGCTGGACGGCATCAACAACGGCGTCGGCGCACTGGTCCGGCTCGCCGGCGGCCACCTCGCGGACCGCGGCGGCCAGCGGCACAAGGTGGTGGCAGGGCTGGGATACGGACTCTCCGCCGTGTGCAAACCGCTGTTCCTGTTCGCCCACGGCCTCCCCGTCATCAGCGCCGTACTCGCCGTCGACCGCACCGGCAAGGGCCTGCGCACCGCGCCCCGGGACGCGATGATCTCGCTGGCCACCCGGCCCGAACACCGGGGCAGGGCGTTCGGCGTGCACCGCGCCATGGACACCACCGGCGCCCTGCTCGGCCCGCTGGTGGCCTTCGCCGTGCTCCGGGCGGCGGTCGACGGATATGACGCGGTCTTCGCGGTCAGCGGCTGCATCGCCGCGCTCGGGGTCCTCGTACTGGTGCTCTTCGTGCCCCGGAGGGTCACCCCGAAGGCCGCTTTGGACTCGACGACCGCGCCGGAGGCCGTTGGGGCGGCCCGCGGCGGCTCCGGCCCCACACTGCGCGACTCGCTCGCGCTGCTACGGCGGCCCGGGCTGCGCCGGCTCACCCTGTGCGCCGCCCTGCTCGGACTCACCACCGTCAGCGACTCGTTCCTCTATCTGCTGCTCCAGCGCGAAATGCAGGTGCCCGCCCACATGTTCCCGCTGCTGCCGCTCGGTACGGCCGCAGTCTTTCTGCTGCTCGCCATACCGCTGGGCACGTCCGCGGACCGTATCGGCCGCGGTCGGCTCTTCCTGGCGGGGCACGGCCTCCTGCTGCTCGGCTACGGTCTGCTGCTCTCCCCCGTCCGCGGCGCCCCGGTCGCGGTCACGGTCACCGTCCTGGTGCTGCACGGTGCCTTCTACGCGGCGACCGACGGGGTACTCGCGGCGGCCACCGCGGGTGCCGTCCCGGCCGAGCACCAGGGTGCCGGCCAGGCGCTGGTGGGCACGGGCCAGGCGGTGGCCCGGTTCCTGTGCTCGCTCGCCTTCGGCGCCGCCTGGAGCCTGTGGGGCGGGCGCAGCGCCCTCGCCGTCACGGCCGTCGCGCTGGCGGTCAGCGCCGTCGTGGCCTGGGCCGTGCTCCGTACGACCGGTGAGACGCCGGGTGAGACCACCGGAGGTGCCGTATGACCCGAACCGCCCGCCTCGCGATCCTGCTGGTCGCCGTACTCCTGCTGGGAACGATCGGTGCCGCGGCGGTCCTGCGCGCCGCCGAGCGATCCGGCCGGCGCGACCAGGAGCAGGCGGGTGGTCCGCCCGTGCGGACCGGCGCCGTATCGCTCCGGGCGACCGCCGCCCACAGCCGGCTGCTGGTCCGCAATCTGGCCTGGGGCCCGCATCGCGACGAGATCGCCACCGCGCCCGCCGACCGGCCGAACGGGCCGCGAACCGTGTCCGGCGTCAAGTGCCTGCGCTTCCACGCGGCCGCCGGCACCGGTATCTGCCTGCAGGCCGTGCACCATGCGCTGGACGACACCTATCGGGCCGTCGTCCTCGACTCCCACCTGCGCCCGCGTCATGCGTTCCCGGCGGCCGGCATCCCCACCCGCGCCCGTGTCTCGCCCTCCGGCCGTCTCGTCGCCTGGACGGTGTTCGTCAGCGGGGACTCCTACGCGGGCACCAAGTTCTCCACCCGCACCGCCATCGTCGATACCCGTACCTGGGCGATCCAGGACAACCTGGAGTCCTTCGCCGTCACCAAGGACGGCCGGCCGTACCGCGCCTCCGACATCAACATCTGGGGCGTGACCTTCGCCGACGACCACCGCTTCTACGCCACCCTCGCGTCCGGCGGTCAGACCTACCTCGTCCGGGGGGACGTCACCGCCCGCACCCTGACCACTCTGCACCGGAACGTCGAATGCCCCGCGCTCTCCCCCGACGGCAGCCGGATCGCCTACAAGAAGCGCGTCCCGGGAGCCTCACCCGACGCCCCGTGGCGGCTGTACGTACTCAATCTGCGCACCATGTCCGAAACCCCCACGGCCGAACAGCGCAATATCGACGACCAGGCACTCTGGACCGACAACTCCACCCTCCTCTACGCCCTCCCCGGCGACTACGGCTCGGATCTGTGGACCGTTCCGGCCGACGGCGGCGGAACGGCCCGGCGCCTGATGGCCTCCGCCCTCGCTCCGGCGTATCTGCGCTGACCGGCGGACCGCCCTCCGCCCCCGACGAGCGCAACGGCATACTGCCTGTCGGCGCGACATGTTCATTTCCGCATGTGAGGAGCAGTCATGGCCGATCAGCCCACCGCCCAGAAGACCACGTTCCGGACGGTCTTCGAAGTGGGCCCCGATGCCCTGGCGCAGACACAGCGCATGGCCGACGCGTTCCAGCACGCGGTCGCCCCGGCGACCGTGGACTACGACTTCGGTGAGATCGGCCGCGCCGCGGGGGCGATCCCCGGCGGCTCGATCGTCAAGATCATCCGCGGCTGGGGGCTCCAGGAGACCGCTCCCGTCGGCGTCATGGCGCTCTCGCTCAGGGAGGCCGTCCGCCAAGCACTGACGCACCCCTTCGGCAACCCCGCCTTCTGGGAGAAGGCCGAGGCGGCGCTCGCCGACGCCTTCGTCGGCCTCGGCGCACAGCGGGGCACCCACCTGTCGTTCCACGGGGACGCCACCGACAGCACGAGCTACTACTACAACCTGCTGTTCGCGCTCCAGGACGAGGAGACCGAGGGCTTCGTCTACGTCCTCGCGCTCTGTGCGGATGTGACCGTCGCGCTGGACGGGGAGCGGGCACGCGCACTGGCCCTCGACGACGTCACCCGGTTCGCCATCCGGCTCAACGCGATCGCCGTGCGGCAGGCGCTGCGGTCCGCCGCCTGACAGACGGCCGGGGCGTGGCAGCACACCACGCCCCGGCCTCTCCGCCTGCTCCGTCGCGCGCACCACCGCCAGCGGTTCAGTAACTGCAGGTAAGTGATCAGTTTCACTCAGTACGTGACCCGCTCGCGGTCCATACCGGTCTCCCGACTGCCATGATCCCTATTGGTGCGGAGTGCGGTTGCCTCCGCACACTCCGCACCGGACCGAAATGACGGCGAAATCAGGGGTGTTGGCGTGAAGTTAGCGTGGTGGCGGCGGGTTGCGCCCAGGCGGGCGGACTCCGGTGCGGGTTCCGTGCCGAGGCGGCCCGGGGTGACCCGCCGCTTGTTGGCGGTGAGGCGTTTCGCGGCGGTCGGCGCGGCCGCCGTGCTCCTCGGCCAGCTCCTCGGCGGGCACCCCGCCGCGGCGCAGACCGGCCTCCTGCCGGGATCGGCGTTCCCCCTCGTCCTCGATGTGGACCTGACGCCGAATCCGGTGTGCAGCGGAGCCGTGCACGGCAAGGTGCAGATCTACGACCCGTCCGCGGCGAAGCACGCAGCCACCGTGGAGTGGCGGGTGCGCGCCGGTGCGGAGCAGCTGGCCGGCGGGCGCCTCGCCATGGCCGCCGATGTCGGCACGGCGGAGTTCAGCATCCCCTTCGACCGGGTGCCCGCGACCGAGACCGCCCTGCAGATCGATGCCCGCATCGCCGGCTCCGACGGCCGGGCGCCCGGCCACTACGGCAAGGTCTGGCGGGACACGGTGCGCCGGGGGTGCGACCCCGTGCGGGTGGCGTCCGTCGGTGACTCCGTGGTCTGGGGGCAGGGCCTGGACCACGACCAGAAGTTCCCCTACCTGACGGGTGAGTTGCTCGGCCGGGCGACCGGCCGGGGTCATCAGAACCTGGACTACTCGATCTCCGGCGCGGTGCTCGACGCGCCCGAGCTGCCCGCGGGCAACGAGGACGCGGCCTGCCTGCGCACGACGGAGAAGCAGGACCCGGACGGCGACGGGGAAATGGAGTTCGGCGAGGTCACCCAGCAAATGCCGGATGTGTTCTGCCAGTTGGAGAAGGCGGGCGCACAGGCGCGGGCGGGCGGCTACGGTCTCGATCTGGTCGTGATCAACGGCTGCATCAACGACCTCGATCCCTTCTTCGGTATCGGCGTCGGCATCACCCCCGGCTCGAAGGACCTGCCCGCGGCGGTGAGGCGCGAGTGCTCCGGCATCGGCGCGGCACCGGAGAACCCGGCCAAGGACGTGCCGTACTTCAGTGGCGCGAAGGTCGGATACGGCGGACGCGGCATGCGGGCGGCGATCGAGAAGGCCCACTCCCTGCCGGGACGGCCGAAGGTGCTGGTCGCCGACTTCTACTACGCGCTGAGCCGCAGCAGTTCTCCGATCCCGGTGAAGACCTGCTCGACGCCGGGGCTCGCCGGGGCCCGGCTGGCCTCCTGCAAGGGCGCCCTCGGCAGCGTGGCCGAGCGCTACGAGCAGTACACGCAACTGGCCAATGCCGCCTACCGCCAGGCGGCGGCCGACGCCAACAAGGCGTCCAAGGACGGCCCGTACGCGGTCGCGGCCGACGGACTGTTCACGGTGGACAACGCCGTTCTCACCCGGGACTCCAAGGTCTGGAACACTCCGCTGACCGACCCGGCGTTCCCGCTGCGCACCCGCGCCTGCCCCGAGCTCAGCTCGACTCCGCTGCAGTGCCTGTCCGCGGCCGTCGGTCACCCCGACATCGAGGGCGCCCGGCAGTACGCCGACGCCTTTCTCCTCAACCCGAGCGTGCGCAGGTGGTTCCATCTCCCCCGGCAGGGACCCCGGGCGCAGCTCAAGGCCCCGCGGAACACGCAGGTCGGCAGCGAGGTGCCGCTGTCGGTGACGGTGGACGGGAAGCCGCCCGCCGGCGGGTACCGCTACCACTGGTACTTCGGTGACGGTACACAGCAGGAGACGAGCGAGCCGGCCGTCGCCCATGCCTACGACCGCAAGGGGCCCTGGCTTCCTCGGGTCGTGATGACCGGTCAGGACGGCGGACGCGCCCTGGTCGAGGCCTCCCAGGCCATCACTGCCGACTAATGGCTCCGTCCCAGGGGCGGCTCGCGGATGCGGGCCGCCCCTGGGACGTTTGCGCAATCCTGTTGGCTAGTTGGGCCGACCGGTCTTGGTCGGCGGCATCACCCACGGGAGACGAGTTCGGACAGGTGGTGCAGCGAGTTGGTGAGATGTTCCGGGCCGAACGGCGGGAACCGGATGTACTCCCGGATGAACTGCGGCACCGCCGACCAGTCGTAGGTGAGGGTGACCTCGGTCTCGGTCGGGCCGAGCGGTACCAGGTCGTAACGCCAGATCCAGCCTCCGAACTCCAGGCGGCCGTCGTCCTTCTCCTCCCCGGTCAGCCAGCCGATGGCACGCGGCGGGTCGAGCACCTGGACCTTGTTGACCACCTGGTAGTCACCGTCTGGATGGTTGGCGTGGTACATGCCCATCCGGAAGATCTGCCCCACCTCGATCAGCGGCGCCCGGTCGACGGCCTTCCGAACCCAGCCGGTGCCATCGATCGCGGAATGGGCCGTCGGGTCCGCCAGCACCGCGAACACCCTCGCGGCGGGCACGGCGACAGTCAGTGTGGCGCTCACGTTCTCCTGGTCCACTGTGTGCACACTCCTCGTCATCTCGTCTCGGGCCTCCCGCAGGCGCGGAAGGGGGACGTTCCCCTCTGCAGACGACGCGGCGAGGCGGAACTCATCGGTCGTGTGGGCGCGCCTCAGGCGCGATCCTCCGTTGACCGCACCACCGAAGCCACCATGGCGCGCAGCGCGACCAGCGCGCCCTTCGGGTCGATCCGGTCGGGTGCCAGGAGCCACTGCTGGTGGATGCCGATCATCGCGCCGCTGATCGCGACGGCCAGCATCTCCGCCGACAGACCGGGCGGCAGCGGCAGTCGCTCCAGCCAGCGCCGGCAGTGGCCGCGCAGGGTTTCGTGGATCTCGACATAGCGGCCGTGGATCGGTGAGCCCGGCTCCAGCGCCTCCACCAGGAGCGTGACGAACAGCTTGGTGGTGGGCGCCTCCAGCATGGCCTGGGCGCCCTCCACGAGGCGGTCGAAGCCCACCTCCGGGGCCTCCGCCTCGCCCGGTTCGGCGAGGTCGGCGCTCATCAGCTGCACCGAGCGTTCGAGTACGGCCAGCAGCAGGCCTTCCTTGCTGCCGAAGTGCCAGGGAATCGATCCCCTGCTGATCCCGGAGCGTTCGGCCACGTCCGCGAACGTGGTCTGCCGATATCCCTTCGCCGCGAACAGCTCCGCGGCCGCCGCAAGGATCCGCTCGCTGCTCTCGTGACTGGTCTGCTCGCGTCGCGTCGCCACACCGCCCCCTTCTATGCCGGTGATTATATTCTATGCTGGCCAACATAGGCCCAGCGTTGAGTCCGGGCTGTCCGGGATGGCAGGAGGAGGGGTTGCGTTGCGCTTCGTCACATACGCCTCGGCTGACGGCGCCCGGGCCGGCGTCGTCAACGGAGATCTGATCCACGCGTTACCCAAGGGCACGACCTTGCTCGAACTGCTCGGCCGCTCCTTGCGGCAGGCGGGCGAGCGCGCGCTCGCCGCGCCCGACGAGGTCGTCCCGGTCGCCGACGTCACCCTCAAGGCCCCCATCCCCAGGCCGCCGTCCCTACGGGACTGCCTGTGCTTCCTCGACCACATGCGCGGCTGCCTCAGGGCCGCCGGCGGCACCGGCACGCTGGACCCGACCTGGTACCGGATCCCCGCCTTCTACTTCGCGAATCCCGCCACCGTCCTCGGCCCCTACGACGACGTACCCATCTCCCCCGGCAGCGCCTGGTTCGACTTCGAGTTGGAGATCGGTGCGGTGATCGGCGTCGCGGGCCGCGATCTGACGCCCGAACAGGCCGAAGGCCATATCGCCGGCTACACCCTGTTCTGCGACTGGAGCGCCCGCGACCTCCAGGGCCTCGAAAGCCAGCTCAAGATCGGCCAGGCGAAGGGCAAGGACGGCGCTTCCACGCTCGGGCCGTGGTTGGTCACACCCGACGAGCTGCCCTTCGCCCCGAACGGCGGGCTCGCGCTCCGGGTGCGCGCCGAGGTCAACGGCGAGCCGATCGGCGAGGGTTGCACCGACGCGATGGACTGGTCCTTCGGCGAGGTCGTCTCGTATGCGCGCCCGCTATCAGACCTTCGAGCGGCGGCTCACCCTCGATGTGGGCGGACGCGAGGTGCGGTTGCTCAACCTCGGGCCCGCGCACACGGAGGCCGACACGGTGGTGCACGTTCCCGACGCGGGGGTGCTCTTCGCGGGCGACCTGCTGTTCATCGGGTGCACTCCGATCGTGTGGAGCGGCCCCCTCGCCAAGCAGACCGACGCCGCGTACGCCAAGGGACTCGACTTCCAGGAGGCGGCGTTCGGCATCGAACTGGCCGAGTACGCGGACTGGCTGGACGCCGAACGGATCGTGGTCAACGTCTACCGGCGCTACCGCGAGATCCACCCCGACCCGCCCGTGCTCGACCGATTCGCCCTGTTCGGCCTGATGGCCGAATGGGACAGCCGGCGAGAGCGCCGGGCGTGAGCCGAATGCCGAGCAATCGACACGGCGGACGGCTCTGTCCCTGATTCGGCACGACGAAAACCATTGAGAAAGAGCAAGGAGACATCATGAAGGTGGGAATGGTGGCATACCACTATCCGCACGCCGCTTACCGCGAGGAGTTCGTCTCGCGCGTCCACCAAGTCCGCGAGGTGATGCTGCGGACACCGGGATGCCTTTCGGGTGAGTGCTGGGTGTCCGGCGACGCGGTGATTTCCATAGTGCAGTGGGAGTCCGAGGAGGCACAGGCCGCGTCGCTCGCCGCCGTGATGGAGGCGGGAGTCGACGTCGCCTACGACGAGCGCGAGGCGCGCCCCCGCGAGATCGTTCCGCTGATGGCGGCCTGAACCGACTGGGCGCCGGCCACCCCGGATTCGGCCCCGCGGTCCTGATGGGCTGCGGGGCCGAATGCGCGCTCCGAGGTTTGCCGGGCGGACACCCGCTCGACTAAAATTCAAGATCATCGACCATTAGTCGATTCACCAGTGGACTGCCGGTTCTCCACTGCGGTGGCCCCATTGTTGGAGGGCGGCCATGGCAAAGATCCTTGCGGTGCTCTATCCGGATCCCGTGGGCGGCTATCCACCCCAGTACGCCCGCGACGCGATTCCCACCATCACCGGCTATCCGGGCGGTCAGACCGCGCCGACCCCGCAGGCCGTCGACTTCACCCCGGGACAGCTGCTCGGCTGCGTCTCGGGAGAACTGGGACTGCGCCGCTTCCTGGAGGAGCGGGGCCATACCTTCGTCGTCACATCCGACAAGGAAGGGGCGGGCTGCGTGCTGGACCGCGAGCTGCCCGACTCCGACGTGGTGATCTCGCAGCCCTTCTGGCCCGCCTATCTGACCCCCGACCGGATCACCTCGGCACCCCGGCTCAGACTCGCGATCACCGCCGGCATCGGGTCGGACCACGTCGACCTGCCGAGCGCCATCTCCCACGGCATGACGGTGGCCGAGGTGACCTACAGCAACAGCATCAGCGTCTCCGAGCACGCCGTCATGCAGATCCTCACCCTGGTGCACGACTATCTGCCCGCCCACGAGTGGGTGACCGCGAAGCAGGGCTGGAACATCGCGGACAGCGTCTCGCGCTCCTACGACCTCGAAGGCATGGACGTCGGCGTCCTCGGCGCGGGCCGCATCGGCCAGGCGGTGCTGCGACGCCTCCGGCCGTTCGACGTCACCCTGCACTACTGCGATGTGCACCGGCTGCCCAAGGACGTCGAGGAGGAGCTGGCGCTCACCTACCACCCCGACGCCCGTTCCCTGGCCTCCTCGATCGATGTGCTGTCGATCCACACCCCGCTGCACCCACAGACCCAGAACCTCTTCGACGACGAGCTGATCGGGGTCATGAAGCGCGGCTCGTACATCGTCAACACCGCTCGCGCGCTCATCGTCAGCCGGGACGCCGTGGTGCGGGCCCTGGACAGCGGCCGGCTGGCCGGATACGCCGGTGACGTCTGGTATCCGCAGCCGCCGCCGTCCGACCATCCCTGGCGCACCATGCCGCACGAGGCGATGACGCCGCACGTGGCCGGTACGACGTTGTCGGCGCAGGCCCGGTACGCCGCCGGCACCCGGGAGATCCTGGAGAACTGGCTCGACGGGCGGCCCGTCCGCCCGGAGTACCTGATCGTCGACGGGGGTGGACTCGCCGGGACGGGAGCGCGCTCGTACACGGTCGCCGGATAGCCGGCGACGGCCGGCGGGCGAGAAGTCGTCCGAGAAGTCGTCGGGCGTATGGCGGGAGCCCCCGAATCGGGTGCTCCCGCACCGCTTACCCGCGCCTCACAGCGGCTGCTCCGCCCAGATGGTCTTGCCGTTGCGCAGATAGCGGGTGCCCCAGCGTTCGGTGAGCTGGGCGACCAGGAAGAGGCCCCGGCCGCCCTCGTCGGTGGTGGCGGCGTGGCGCAGATGGGGGGAGGTGCTGCTGGTGTCCGAGACCTCGCAGATGAGGTCGCGGTCGCGGATGAGCCGGAGGGTGACCGGGCCGCTGCTGTAGCGGTAGGCGTTGGTGACCAGCTCGCTGACGATCAGCTCGGTGGTGAAGGCCAGGTCCGCCAGTCCCCAGTCGTCGAGCTGGGCCACCGCGAGCGCCCGGCCCTCGGCGGCCGCGGTGGGCTCCTCCGGCAGCTCCCAGGTGGCCACCTTGTGTTCGGCCAGGCAGCGTGTACGGGCGGTGAGCAGGGCGATGTCATCGCTGGGGCGGTCGGGCAGCAGCGCGTCCTCCACCGCCTTGCAGGTGTCTTCCAGCGAGCCGGCGGGCCGGCTCAGCGCCTCGCGCAACCGCGCCAGGCCCTCGTCGAGGTCGCGGCGGTGACGCGCCAGGAGCCCGTTGGTGTAGAGGGCGAGCACGGTGCCCTCGGGCAGTTCCAGCTCGGCGGCTTCGAAGGGCAGTCCGCCCAGGCCGAGCGGCGGACCGGCCGGCAGATCGAGGAAGTCCACCCGTCCGTCCGGTGTCACCACCGCGGGCGGCGGATGACCGGCGCGGGCCAGGGCGCAGCGCCGGGTGACCGGGTCGTAGACCGCGTACAGGCAGGTCGCGCCGACGACCTGCGGGGCATGCTCGCCGGTCTGCTCCTGCTCGGTCGCCAGCCGGTCCACGAGGTCGTCCAGGTGGGAGAGGACCTCCTCGGGGGGCAGGTCGAGGTTGGCGAGGGTGTGGACGGCGGTACGCAGCCGGCCCATGGTGGCCGCCGCGTGGATACCGCGGCCGACGACGTCGCCGACGACGAGGGCGACCCGCAGCCCGGAGAGCGGGATGACGTCGAACCAGTCGCCGCCCACGCCGGCGGTGGCGTCGGCCGGCAGATACCGATGGGCGATCTCGACCGCCGGGTGCCCGGGCACCTCGCGCGGGAGCAGGCTGCGCTGGAGCGCGAGCGCGGCCTGGTGCTGCTGGGTGTAGCGGCGGGCGTTGTCGATACAGAGGGCGGCCCGGGCGGCGAACTCCTCGGCCAGCGTGAGGTCGTCCTCCTCGAACGGCTCGGGCCGCCGCCACCGCCACAGGCTCACCACGCCCAGTACGAGGCCGCGCGCGACCAGTGGCACGACGATCAGCGAGTGGACGCCCAGTTCGAGGACCCGCTCGACCTTGTCCGGGTCGAGGGAGGACCAGCCGGGAGAGAACTCCAGGACCGGTTCGAGGACGGGAGCGCGCGCGGCCAGGCATCTGGCCTGTGGGGCTTCCGGTGGGAAGTGCATCGTGTGGCCCACCGGATACATCACCGGAGGGGCCTCGGGCGAGATGCTGCGGACGGCCGCCCGGACCATGTGGGGCGGCGGCTCCTGGCCCGGTTCCTCACCGCGGGTGACCTGTTCGAGCAGGTCGACGGAGACACAGTCCGCGAGGTCGGGGACCGCCACCTCGGCCAGCTCGCGCGAGGTGCGCTCCACGTCGAGGGTGGTGCCGATGCGGGCACCGGCCTCGTTGAGCAGCGCCAGTCTCCGGCGCGCCCGGTAGCGGTCGGTGACGTCTTCCACCATCTGGGTGACGCCGAGGATCCGGCCGGAGGAGTCCTGCATCCGGAAGGCCGAGATGGACACCACCAGCTCCCGGTCGGGGTCGTGTCGCAGACGGCAGGGCTGCTCGGTGAAGATCAGCGGCTCCCCCGTTTCGAGCACCCGCCGCAGCCGTGCCTCCACCGTCGCGGTGTCCCGGGCGATGACGAAGTCGCCGGTGTACAGCCCGCGAAAGTGCTCGGCGGGGATGCCGCCGAACCGGGCGAGCGCCCGGTTCACGCGCAGCAGGCTCAGATCGGGGGCGTGCACCGCGAGACCGATCGGGGACCGGCGGAACATCCCGTCCAGGACGGACCGGTCCGTCTCCCACTGGATCACCTGCTCCGCGGGCGCGGCCACCAGCACCCACTCGATATCGCCGTCGGCCCGCGCCACCGCCCGCACCCGGCAGCCCAGCTCCACCCGTCTGCCGCCGCGCTCCCGTACGGACAGCACCCCGAACCAGCCCCCGCCGCTCACGCACTCCGCCACCGCGGCCATGACGACGTCTTCGTCGCGCGGGTCGAGCAGCACCTCGCGCGCCGGCCGCCCGAGCACCTGCTCCGGCGAGTAGCCGAGCAGAGCCTCGGCGTGCTCGCTCCAGCCGACGACCCGCCCCCTGCCGTCCAGCACCGCGGAGGCCGAGTGCCGCAGGGCGAACGGGTCGTCCGGGCCCTCGCTGAAGGTCGTCACCGGTGTGTCCATCACCTACCACCCTCGTACCGTCCCCGTGGGACCGCGCGTCGGCGTCCGGGGCGCTGCTCGATCCGCTGCGACCGGGCGCCTGGCTCGACTCGAACCAGTATCGGCCTGGCCAGAGCACTCCGCGCGCTTCACAGGGCATACGCATGGGCCCGCGCCCGCCGTTCCGGCCGCTCGGGCCGTCAGGCGCGGAGGTAGGTGAGGACGGCCAGGACGCGGCGGTGCCCCTGGCCGTCGAGGTGGAGGTCGAGCTTCTGCAGGATGCTGCTGACGTGCTTGTTGACCGCGGCTTCCGTGACGTACAGCTCGCGGGCGATGGCGGCGTTGGCCCGGCCCTCGGCCATCAGGGACAGCACCTCGCGCTCGCGCGGGGTGAGGCGCTGCAGCGGATCACGGCGGCGGTTCAGCAGCTGGCGGACCACTTCGGGGTCCACGACCGTCGCGCCCGCCGCGACCTGGGCGACCGCGTCGACGAATTCGCCGACGGCGCTGACCCGGTCCTTGAGGAGGTAGCCGACGCCGGTGTCGCTGCCGAGGTCGAGCAGATGGGCGGCGTAGGACTGCTCGATGTACTGGCTGAGGACCAGGATCGGCAGGGTGGGGCGCTCGTGGCGCAGGAGCACCGCGGCGCGCAGCCCGTCGTCGGTGTTCTCCGGTGGCATGCGGACGTCGGTGACGACGATGTCGGGGTTGTGCTCCTGGACGGCGGTGACCAGGGCGTCCGCGTCGCCGACGGCGGCGAGCACCTGGTGGCCGAAGCGGGTGAGCACGCCGACCAGGCCGTCCCGCATCAGCGGGGAGTCCTCGGCGAGCACGACGGTCAGTGGCACGGCAGCTCCACGTGCAGGAGGGTGGGTCCGCCCGGTGGGCTGGAGATGCGGAGTCTGCCGTCCGCCGCGGCGACGCGGTCGGCGAGGCCGGTCAGGCCAGTGCCCCCCTCGGGGGCGGCGCCGCCGATGCCGTCGTCGCTGACGGACAGGGTCAGGACGTCGGTGTGGAGGCGGGCGTGCACCTCGGCTCGGGTCGCTCGGCTGTGCTTGGTGGTGTTGGTCAGCGCTTCGGCGATCACAAAGTACGCGGTGGTCTCCACGGCGACCGGCACCCGGCGCGGCAGGCGGATGTCGGCGGTGACGGGCAGGGCGGAGCGGGCCGCGAGGTTCTCGACGGCCGCCGGCAGGCCGTGGTCGGTGAGGGCCTTCGGATGCACGCCGCGGCTGAGTTCACGCAACTCCTCGACGGCGAGGGTGACTTGGGCCTGGGCGTCGGCGATCTGCCCGGCCAGCGGTGAGTCCGGGGCGACGTCGAGACGGGCCAGTCCGAGCGTCACGTTGAGGGAGACCAGCCGCTGCTGCGCTCCGTCGTGCAGGTCCCGCTCGATCCGGCGCCGTTCCGCGTCGAAGGCGTCGACCAGACGCGCGCGGGAGGCCCGTACGTCGATGAGCTGCCGGCCCAGTTCGCTGTCGCGGGGCGCCAGCATCAGGCGGGTCAGCGCGGCCCTGGCGCCGGCCCACGCGGTGATGGTGTACGGCGCGGCGACCAGCAGGCACAGGCCGACGATCGTCAGCGGCCAGGCACCGGGGTCGTCGGCCGGCGAGTACATCACCACTACGGGGACGACCAGGGCGAAGCCCAGTACGAGGAAGTCCATCCACCACAGGGCGGCCGAGGACACCGCGGTGAAGCCCAACTCGCGCCAGGTCGCCGGCTCCCGCAGCCGGGTTCGCAGCCAGCCGCGCAACCCCGGGCGCTCGGGGGCCTGATGGGGGTCGGGCACCGGGTCCAGGTCCACCAGGCGCAGGCGCCACCGCTCGAAGCGGGTGACGGCGATACCCGACAGCGCGACACCGAGCAGCAGCACGGCGCCCACGACCACGATCAGGGAGACGATGCCCGCGATCAGCGCGCTCACCAGGACGGCCGTGGCGAGGGCGCCGAAGGCGACCCCGGACAGCAGGTAGGCCAAGGACCGCCAAGGCCAGCTCGACCGAAGCATTTTCAGCGGGTTCTGGCCCAGGGCCTGCCAGGCGGTTCGATGTCGCACCCGCCGACCGTACCGGGGCGGGGATCTTGATGCGGTAGTGCTGGCACTACCTTCGTGCCTCCCATGTACGCCAATGCGCCGACCGGGGCGAACCGGTGCACTGGGCGCCATGAGAATGTTCACCGTCCGCAGTGGCGCCGGTCGCCGACTGGGCGTCCTGGTGGCCGCGTTCGGCATCGCGACGGCCGCCGTTTCCCTCCCGACGGCCGCATCGGCCGCCCGACCCGCCGCGAGCCTGACTCCGGCCTCGATCGACCGTTTCGTAGGCGACTACCTGGAGCAGACGCGTCTGCCGGGCGCGGTGATCGCCGTGACCAAGGGCAACCGGGTCCTCCACACGGCCGGCTACGGGCACACCGCCTCCGGGCAGGCGGTGACCGCGCGCACCCGCCTCCCCGTGGCATCGCTGTCGAAGTCCATGACCGCACTCGCCGTCATGCAGCTGGTCGAGGCGGGCAAGGTCGACCTGGACCGGCCCGTGCACCGCTATCTGCCCGAGTTCACCATGGACGACCGGCGCGCGGCACGGATCACCGTCCGCCAGTTGCTGACCCAGACCTCGGGCATGGCCGACTCCACCTATCCGGATCTGACCCGCGCCCAACCGCACACGCTCGAAGAGGCGGTGGCCGCGATGCGCGGGGCGCGCCTGGCCACCGCCCCGGGCACCAAGTACCGCTACCACAACCCCAATTACTTCGTCGCGGCCCGCCTGGTCGAGGTCGTCAGCGGACGGCCCTTCGCCGACTACCTGTCCGCCAGGCTCTTCGGGCCGCTGCGCATGACGCACACCGCGTCCGTCGACACCACCGACGAGATGCCCGACCACGCCCGCGGCTACGTCCGCGCCTACGGCACGGTGGTCCCCCGTTCCCACCCCCGCTGGTTCACCGCCGGCGGCCATGGCGTCGTCACCACCGCCGACGACCTCTCCCAGTGGCTGATCGCCCAGAACAACCAGGGGGTGTCCGCCGACGGACGCCGTATCGCCACCGCGCGCACCATCGAGCTCACGCACACCCCGCCACCAGCGTCCAAGGACAGCGACTACGCGATGGGCTGGACGGAGAACCGACCCGTTGGCGGCCCCAGAATGATCCAGCACACGGGCCAACTACTGACCCACAACTCCATGGCGGCGCTGCTGCCCGACAGCAGGATCGGCATCGCGGTCGTCACCAACACCGGCATGATCTCCGGGGACGACGCACCCCAGATCCTGCAGGGCCTGGTCGACCTCGCCCAGGGCGAGCACCCCGAGGTGGCCGAGCCCTTCTCGATGACGGCCGACTGGGTCCTGGCGGCCCTCACCCTGCTGGCCGTGGGCCTCGGCGTCCGCGGCGTCCTGCGCGCCCGCCGGTGGGCGGCGCTGCGCACCGCACGTCGAGCATGGGGGCGCACGACACTGCGGATGCTGCCCCAGGCCCTTCCCGTCCTTCTCCTCACCCAACTCGCGACGCTGCTGGGCCTGCTGATGAACCGTTCGGGAACGCTCGCCCAGACCGCCTACGCCTGGCCCGCCCTCGTCGCCTGCGCCGCCGCGGGTGCTCTCGCCTCCACCACGGTCGTCACCGCACGCACGGTGGCCCTGCTGCGAAGGCCGACTGCCCGCCCGATCCACGGCTGACGGAGCCCGGCGTCGGCCGCGAGATCGGCCGACGCCGGGATACCCGACCCCCTCATCGACCGGCGCCTCGATAATGTGGTCATGGAGTTCTTCTGCTACCACCGCGATCGACCCGACTCCCTGGCGCTGCGCGACGAGCTGTTGGAAGAGCACTGGTCCTATATGGACCGGTACGCGAAGGAGATGATCGCCCGCGGCCCGACGCTCGCCGGCGACGTGCCCACCGGCAGCGTCCACATCGTCGACCTGCCCGATCTCGCCGCCGCCCGCGCGTTCGCCTTCGACGAGCCCGGCTACCAGGCCGGCGTGTACCGGGACGTGCTGCTGCGCCGGTGGCGCAACATACTGGGGCGCACGATGTGGGACTTCCCCGGCGGCCCGACCGAGGGCAGCCGCTACCTGGTGCTCGGCCTCGGCACGGGACCTGCAGCCGACCTCGCCCTGCCGCCCGACCAGGACGAACTGATCGCGTACGGGCCGCTGCTGTCCGACGACGGCGCCACCTGGGTGGGTACCGCGGCCCTGGTCCGCGCGCCGGACCCGGACACGGCACGCACCGTCCTGACCCGCGACCGATACGCCGCCGTCGAGGTCCACCACTGGCAGTTCGGCGGGCGGTCGTGAGGAATCGGGACATCGCCCGTCACCATGCGCCAGGTGTGCCGGGGCGGCACACCTAGGGCAGGTCGTGGTGGACGTCGCGAGACCGGCTCGTCGTCATGAGCGCCCACCGTCGGTGCGCAAGTGCTCGACGAGCGCGCGAAGGACGAAGAGGTTCCGGATCGTCGACGCGGTGGCCGCCAGGGTGTGCCAGGTGCCGTCGATGTCGAGCCTGACGGCGCCGTGTTCGACCCCCAGGCTCCGCACCTGCGGCCACCGGGCGGCGACCTCGGCGGACCCGATCTCTTCCCTGGTCAGCCAGATGCCCCCGAAGGCGAGTCGTTCGCCCTGGTCGAGTGTGGCCAGCGCCCATGGCAGTTGGGCGCGGAGGACGGCCTGTCGGACTTCGGCCGCCCATTCCTCCGCGACGCTGTGCTCCGGCCCGCCGTACAGCACCACCCGCTTGCCTTCGACATCGGTGAGTGTGTGGACGCCGAGGGCGCCGGCCCGGCCCGCGTCGTGCGCGGGCCGGATGCTGGTGTGGAACACCGAGGTGGTGTCGTAGCGGATGACATGGATCCGTCCCTTGATGACGACCGTCATCCCGTGCTCGTACAGGTCCAGTCGGGCGTCCGCGCGCGCCTTCGTCGCGGCGGACCGGCCGTACCGGACGAAGGCCGGCAGTCTGCGGATCACCCGGAGCGGGCCGGCCTGCGCGGGGGTCGGCTGTCCGGTCCCCGCGTAGGTGGCACGCCGTCTGCCGATGCGCGCGCGGCCGGCCGCCGCCGAGATCCGCGCCAGCAGCAGCTCCTCACCGCGCGTACGCGGCGTCGGTCCGGTCATGGCGTGGTGCGGGTGAGGCCGAGGCCGGCGTCGTGCCCGCGCAGGATCATCAGATGCGTCCGGCTCAGCAGCCGGCCCGGCGACACCCCCAGGTCGTCGGCCAGCCGGCGGCGGGTGCGGTCGTAGACGGCCAACGCCTCGGCCCGCCGGCCGCTGCGGTACAGCGCACGCATCAGCATCGCGGCGACCGGTTCGTTCAGGGGCTGCGCCACGGCCAGGGCCCACAGCTCGGCGATCGCCTCGGTGTGCCGGCCCAGCCGCAGCTGCCAGTCCAGCTTCCGCTGCGCGAGGGTGATCCTGCGCTCGGTGAGCCGTAGCCGCTCCAACTCGACGAACGGACCGGGCAGACAGGACAGCAGCTCACCGCGGAACAGGTCCACCGCCTGGCCGCAGACCCGGACCGCCTCGGCGAGTTCGCCGGCCCGCTCGGCCTTTCCGGCGGCGGTGACCAGTTCCTCCATGCGCGTCACATCCACCTCGACCGCGCCGGGTACCAGCCGGTAGCCGCACCGGTCACGTTGGATCACCGAGTCCTGGCCGTCCCCGGCGTTGAGGATCTTCCGTAGTCGGTAGATGTACACCGGCACCACCTTCGTGTTCGGCGGTTCCATCCCCCACACCCCGTCCAGCAGTTCCTGCTGGCTGACCGTCCGGTCCGGGGACAGCGCCAGCGCCGCCAGCACGGCCTGCTGGCGGAGCGGCCCCAGGTCCACGGGCCGGCCGTCGCGCCATGCCTTCAGGGGGCCGAGCACGCAGATCCGCACCCGCGGTTCGCGGGCCTGGCGGCCGGCGGTCCGTGCCGGCGGGCCTACCGGCTCGCGCGGGCCGTGGCCGGGGACGACCAGGCCGCAGTCGAAGGCGTGGACGATGGCGGCGGCCCGGTCACGCAGCCCGAGTTTGGCGAGGATCCGCGCGAGGCGGCCGGCCACGGCGTCGTCGGGGAGCGCGAGGGCGGTGGCGATCTCGGCGTCTCTCAGGCCGCAGCCGACCGCGTAGAGCAGCTCGCGTTCCTGAGACGTGAGCGTGGTGACGGTCGATCGGTCGGCGGTCGCGGTCGTCGGCATCGCGGGGTCCCCTGATTTCCGGTGGTCGGTCTGGTCGCTGCCGTCGACGCTGGCCCCGGCACCGCGCGGCGGACAGGCCAGCAGACCGGCCGTATCCGGCCGGTGGCCGCGCTAGAGTCCCTCACCTGGGGGAATCGACATGCCGGGGGGAAGGCGTGACCTGTGACAACCAGTGAGTTCAGCGCACTGTTGAAGCGGCTGCGGCGGGCGGCCGGGATGACTCAGGAGGCGTTGGCGGAGCGCGCCGGAGTCGGCGTGCGCACCATCCGGGGGCTGGAGACCGGCGAGCGCGCCGACCCCAGGGTGACCACGGTGCGCCTGCTGGCCGACGCGCTCGGGCTGAGCCCCGAGGAACGGGAGGAGCTGCTGGCGGCTGCCGTCCGCCGGACCGGGGACGACACCCGGTCGGAGGACCCGGCCGGGCGCGCCGAGCCGGGGCCGGGCGTCCGTCCGGAGTCGGCGTTGGACGAGACCCTGGCCGATGTGTCCGAGCAGCTGGCGCAGACGGTGGCCGCCCGCTGGCGGCGCGAGGAGGAGCAGCGGCAGGTCCACGATCCCTATCCGCTGCCGGTGCGCTGGCGGCCGGTTGCCGAGGAGCTGACCGATCACTGGGCCAACATCCGCCGGCTGCCCGCCGGTGCCACGCCCGGTCCGCTGGACCTGAGCGGGCAACTGGACGAGATCGCGGGCGTGTTCCGGCGGATCCCGTCCGGGCGGCTGGTGGTGCTGGGCCGTTCCGGCTCCGGGAAGACGATCCTCGCCGTGCGGTTCGTCCTGGACTACCTGACGTCGAGGAGCCGCACCGAAGCCGTACCGGTGATCTTCAGCATCGGCTCATGGGATCCGACCGCCATGACGTTCCGGGACTGGCTGGCCGCGCAGCTGACGCGCGATCACCCCGGTCTCGCCGCCCCGGGGCCCGGCGGGTCGAGCCTGGCCGCCGCGCTGGTCGAGACCGGCCGGGTGCTTCCCGTACTGGACGGCTTCGACGAGATCGCCGGCGGACTGCGCCGTCCCGCGCTGGAGGCGCTCAACGCCACCACTCTCCCGCTGCTGCTGACCAGCCGTCCGTCCGAGTACGCCGCCGCGGTGGCGGAGACCGATGTGCTCACCTCCGCCGCCGCGGTGGATCTGACCGACCTCACCCTCGACGACCTGGCCGACTACCTGCCGCGCACCACACGCAAGGCCCGCGGCGGGGCTCCCTCGGCGACCGCCTGGGATCCCGTGCTGAACGAGCTGCGCGAGCGGCCGCACAGCCAGGCCGGTGCCAACCTCGCCGCGGTGCTGACCACTCCGCTGATGGTCACCCTCGCCCGCGCCGTCTACAGCGACACCCCCGGCAACCACCCGGCCTCGCTCCTGGAGACCCGGCGCTTCTCCAGCCCCGGGGAGCTGGAGGACCACCTCCTCGACAACTTCATCGCCACCGCCTACCGTCCTCGGCCCGACCACCGCCCCGGCAGCGGGCCGCGCCGCACCGTCGACCCGGAACGCGCCCAGTACTGGCTCGGCTACCTGGCCGACCACCTGACCCGGCTCGACACCCCCAACCTGGAGTGGTGGCGGCTCGGTTACGGGCTGCGCCGCACCACACGCACACTGGTGACCGCGCTGGCGACCTGTCTGGCCGTCGGGCTCGTCGACAGTGTCGTCGGCACCCTCTTCGACTCCCTCCAGTTCCAGCTCGCCGACGGGCTGGCGGCGGGACTCCTCTCCGGGCTCCTGTTCGGCATCGCGTACTGGTTACTGGTCGCGTCCGACGACGCGGCCGTGGAACCGTCCAGCATGCGCATGAAGTTGTTCGGCCGGGACGCGCGGACCAGACGCAGAGCCCTCCCCCGGCTGGTGATCGGGTTGGTGTGCGGGCTCGTGTTCGGCCTCTGCTACGGCTTCGTCCGCGGAGTGCTGAACGGCGTCCTCGCACACGGCAGCCTCCCGACCGTCCTGACCGTCGGCCTCGGCGACGGCATCGTCTACGGCCTGGTGTTCGCGCTGGGAGCCGGCCCCACCTTCGGACTGCTGACCCTCTTCGAAGCCCCCCTCGACATCCGGTCCGCCGTCAATCCGGTCAGCCTGCTGCGTACGAACTCCCGGACCGTCGCCACCCAACTCCTGCTCTGGTCCCCCACCTTCGGACTCATGGTCGGCCTGGGATCCATGGCGGTGGTCGGCCTCGTCGAGACGGTCACCGGCCCGGTGGTCTGGAGTCTGACGGCCTCGCTCAAGCTCGGCCTCATCAGCGGGCTCGGCGGCGCCCTCGGCTATGCGCTGAGTCTGACCGCCTGGGGGCAGTGGGCGGTGTTCTCCCGGATCTGGCTGCCGCTGACCGGCCGGCTGCCCTGGGCCGTCGTCACCTTCCTCGAAGACGCCTACCAGCGGGGCGTGCTCCGTCAGGCCGGCGCGGTCTACCAGTTCCGCCACGCCCGGCTGCAAGGCCACCTCGCTCGCGCCTACCGCTCCCCCCGCGTACCACAGCAGCCGGCCGGACCGGACGGCCCGCGCCCGACCGACGAATCGGAGTCAGCCTGACGAGACGACTCCCCCGGAAAATTCCCTCCCCTGAAAGTCCCCGGAGCCCCCCACACCGTGACCGACATCTCCCAGCACTCCGAAGCCGCCCCCGAAACCCTCCTCGGCCGCTCGATTCGTGCGCTCACCCGATATCCGCGCCGCAGTCCGGCCACTCTCGGCTATCTCGTCCTGCTGGCCGTGGACACCCTCGTCGTCAAGCGCGTACTGCCGGAGTCGACCGCCGGCCGGATACTGCAAGACATCAGCACCAACATCGACAACCTTCCGCGGCACCCCGTCACCAGCCTCCTCGGCAGCCTCCTTGTCGTTGATCGGGGCACGTTGCTGGACTATCTGCTCACCGTCGGACTCGGCGTCGCCGTCTGCCTCGGGTTCCTGGAACACCGGATCGGCGCACCGCGCGCCTTCGCGGCGGTGCTGCTGGGACATGTGGGGGCGACGCTGGTCACGTCCGGCGTCGTGGCGATGGCGATCGATGCGGGAACGTATCCGCCGGATATCCGGCACGCGCTGGACTATGGCGTGAGCTACGTATCGATCGCGGCCACCGCCTCCATCACACCGCTGCTACCGCGCCGTGCCCGCCCATGGTGGGCCGCCGTCGCGGTGCTCTATCCCCTCACGGCGGCGGAGTGGTACGGCCGGCTCCCGGACTTCACCACGATCGGCCATATCGCCGCGGCGCTGATCGGACTGACCGTGGCGTTCCTCATGACCCAGGTCGGGCCGCGGCGGGCGAACGCCCCGAGTTCTCAGATCGGTCCCGACCATATGGCGTAGGAAACCGCATGTGAGGCTTGGTCGGTGCCGCCCTGCGACCGCTTCCGTAAGCGGGACGACCGCCGTCACTTCCACAACACGCCTCCCCGGGCGGGGACGTCCGGTTCGCGCAGGGCGGCGTAGTTCCCCAGGGCCCGAACCAGGACCTTGGTGATGGACTCCGCCAGCACGGGCTCGAGCCGGTGCCAGGCGACGTCGACATGGGCCTTCGCCTCCTGGTAGCAGGCCTGGACTGCGCCGCAGCCGGTGACGGCGGCGGCAACTTCGCGCACCGTCGCCGGATCGGCTCCGCCACCGCGCACGGACCGCCACAGCCGGGAGATCTCATCGGCCGGCAGCAGGGAGACGGCGCGGGCCAGCGGCATGGTGACCTTGCCGGCCCGGAGATCCTCCCCGCAGTGCTTGCGGCGTTCGCCCTGCGGGGCGGGAAGCGTCGCGCCGTACAGATCAAGGAGGTCGTCGGTGATCTGGTAGGCCGTGCCGACGGCTTCGAAGTACTCCCCCAGGACGGCGATCCGCGCGGCGCCGCCTCTGACGATCAGGCCTCCGATCTCGGCGAAGGCGCGGGCCGGCAAACCGGTCTTGAACCGATGGGCCGCCTGGATCCGGGCCAGCAGCGCGGTCGGATCGTGTGCGGCGACCGCCTGGTCCATCGCTTCTGTGTGGCCTGCGATGTCGACCGCCTGGCCGCCGTGCGCCGCCCGCAGGATCCGAATCCACCGCTGGTAGACGCCCAGGCGCAGGGCGTCGTCGTCGGGCACGAGGTCCTCGATGACGCGGTCGAGGACGAAGTACGCGGCGGTGGCGGCGTTGATCGCGGTCGGCACGCCGTAGACGGTGTGCACGGCCGGAACGCCCCGCCTGCAGGTCGACTCGTCCTGTACGTCGTCGATCGCCAGAGTCGCGCTGTGGATCACTTCGACGGCCGCCAGCAAAGGGGCATACGGGCCGCTGGAGACCCCGAACAACTCCATCGCCGCGCAGCACACGAACGTCCGCCAGCCCCTGCCCCCGGGGTCCGTGAGGTGGCGGATGGGCCGCACCAGGGTCTCGTGCACCGTCGTATCGGGCATGCCGTCCGTCGAGGTGCCCCGGCCACCCAGCAGCGAGGCCGTCAAGGCCGGTGAGGGGCAGTCCGGGTAGAGCAGATCCACCTCGCGCCGGGTGACCGTCTGGAGCCGGCCCAGGTATTCCTCGATGTCCGTGACCTGCTGGGCGGGCACCACTTCCACCCAGGCTCGTCCCCGCACCGGTCGACCGCCCAGAGTGCCCCGCACCTCGGCGTCCGTACAGAGCAGACCCAAGCCGAACAGCAGGCTTCGGATGTCCTGGTCCACGGTCGCCGTGACCGTGAGCTGCGCGTCCACTTCGGGGAGCGGGACCTCCCAGGACGTCGGATAGGTGTTCAGCGTGGCGAGCGAGGTCCACGAGGCGGATTCCACAAGGTGCGGCCGGGCATGGACGACGGTGCCGTCGGGAGCCACGACGCCCGCGGCCGTACGCCGTTCGGTGACGCGGCGCGAGACGACGTCTTCGACCTGGACGTCGCCGACGCAGATGTCCCAGCCGCAGTCCAACCCGATGTCCAGACGGCTCCAGCCGACATCGGCCGTCCGCCGCCCGCCGCTCATACGCGGAAGGTCGGCGCCGATGGTGTGGTCGTACCACCCGCTGCCCGACACCGCCACCGGCCGCTCGCCCGGTCCGGCGATCACGCCCCGCACGCCGCAGCGCGGCCGGCAATGGCCGCCCAGGTCCCCCAGATCGCTATACGGGAGGGCTGCCCGGGTGGGCTCGACGACCAGGTCCACCCTGCGGCCGTCCTCCTCCAGGACGGTGAGCAGGTACGAGCCGTCGGCGGCCTCCCGCAGGGCGGCCACACCGCCGTACTCAAGCCCCACTCGTCCCTTGGCGGCAACCACAACCGGCCCGGAAAGCAGCCGGTCAGGAGGCACCGGCGTCCCGTCCGCCAGCGCCTCCGCCAGCGCCGCGCGCACCCGCGAGTCCATCGCTTCATCGGCCTCGACGACCGACCGCAGCATCGCCACCGCCGGGCCGTCCATCCAGGTGCGGACAGCCGGCTCCCGGCCACCGGCGCCCGACCGGGACCACAGCAACGCGTGCCACGGGACCGATGGACACCCGTCCGCCGCGTCCACACCCCGTAAGAACATCACCGCGAACGTAGACGACTCGCCGGCCTCCCCGGACAGCCGGCCGCGCAGGGCCCACCGCTCCAGCATGCTCCCCCCCAACCGCGCACCGCCCCCCGGCCACGTTGAGCGGCCCAGGAGTCCCATGCCTTCGTCAGGCCTAGCAGCAAACCGCCAACGGCCGGGCGAGTTGCCCACCGACATCCGTACGCAAACCGCCCCAACAGGTGAACCATCACCCGCCCCGGATTCGTCCCCCGCCGGACCAGCCGAGCATCCGCGCAGCCGCCGAAGAACAGCACTAAGTTTCGTTGCCACACCGCAAGTTGACGGCATGACAGAGGCGCACTCGATCCGCGATCGTATGCTGCATGAACTCCGATGAAGCCGAGATGCGTGCAGCGGTCCGCGAGCTGGCCGACGCATTGGAGACGATGCTCAACCTGATCAAGGCCGACGCACTTCCCACCACCCCCGAGGCTCAAGGCCTCCTCCACAAAGCGGGAACCTTCCTCGACGAGTCGACCGACCTGATCGCCGTCTCGGACCGGCCGGGCGAGATCCTCTCCCTGGCCACCGCACTCAACAAACTGGTCATTTCGGCACGGGAGCAGATCCTCGACGACGCCGTCGCCGCCTCGCCCGCACCCGACCACCCGACCATGTGAACACTCCGCACGGAAACCGAAACCGGGACCGAGCCGAAACCGGAACCGAAGTCGGGACCCGAAGTCGGGACCGAATCTCCGACCGAGGGGGCGATGCCGCCGCGTTCAACGCGTTCACGCTTCCGGGCCGAGAGGAAGCTTGCCACCGGTCGGCATCGCAGGGTGTCCTGGACCCGCGGTCGCTGCGCGTACTGAGGTGACACACGGACCTGCCTGTTTCCTTGCAGAAGGGACGTGGCCATGCCGCAGGACGTCGAGTTCGCTCTGCCCTCTCGCCCAACAGACGCGGCGCATACGTGCCGTGTGCGACGCCTTCCACGACGTCATGGCCTCGTCCGGTGGCGTGCTCGACGGATCCGGACCACTGGTGGTGGCCTTCGCAGAAGTGTGGCGACGGCTGTCCCAGGGTGCATCCGCGGAGTGGATCGACCGGACGGCCCGGCACTGGGACTGGTACTTCGACGCGTACGCCGAGGAGGCCGACAACCGGGCACACCGCCGGATCCCGACCGTGGAGGAGCACTTCGCCCTGCGGCGCAAATCCGGCTTCGTCTACGCGATGATCGACCTCAGCCAGAAGGCCCACGGCTTCGAACTGCCCCGCCACGCATACGACGACCCGGTCCTGCGCCACATGCTCGACATCACCGCCGATGTCGTCGACACGCTCAACGACGTGCACTCCGTGGAGAAGGAGGAGTCCCGGGGAGACCTGCACAACCTGGTCCTGACCATCGAGCGGGAGAGCGGCTGCGGCCGGCGGGAGAGCATCGCGCGGATCCAGCGACTCATCGACGACTGGGGCCGGGAGTTCCTGGAACACGAGCGGGTGCTGCTCGACGGTGCCGGGCGCGACGGACCGGTGTTGCGGCCGTCGATCACATCGTCATCGGCCGTGTCCTGCGGTCCGCTTGGCCTCGCTCTCGTCCTCGTCCTCAGACCGCCCCTCGATCGGTTGCGCAAGGTGGTTGGCGCGTAGCGCGGTGAGTATCCCGAGGGCGGAGATGGCGGCGAAGCCGAGCAGGAGGTAGCGCGCGGAGGTGAGCAGCGACGGACCACTCAGGTTGACCAGGAGGCCGGCTACCGCCGCACCGAACGCTGTCGCCATCGTGAGCACGGTCGCGATCGCCGCGGCGGCCTTCTCTCCCTCCGTCTTGTCCGGTGTGCTCGCCATCGCGGCAACGGACAGGTGGGGCATGGCCAGACCGATTCCTGTGCCGGCGAGGAAGAGGACGGGCAGCCATGCGATGACCAGAAGGAGCGATGCGTCACGGTGCTGCAGCAGAGCGAGTACCGCGAGGCCGGCCGTGAGGAGACCGGGGCCGGCCACCCGCAGCCGTCGAACCGTCCGCTGCTCACGTGCCGAGGAGCTGACGACTTGGCTTGCCGACCAGCCGAGCGACAACGTGGCCCCGAAGAACCCCGCCGCAACCGGCGGCAACCCTCCCAGCCGTTGGCCGAACAAGGGCAGGAACGCCTCCACACCGATGCCGGCCGCGAGGAACGCGATGGTCAGGTAGACCCACCGCAATGCGGAGCCGGTCTGGTAGGTCTGGCGCGGCAGGACTCGGTCCTTGCTCCGTTTCTCCGTCACCGCGAAGGCCATGACCAGTGCCGGCGCGAGTGCGATGCACACCGCTATCAGGGCCTCGTTCGACAGGATTCCGGCGATGCTCACGGCACCTGTGGCCCCGACAACCAGCATCAACGAGCCCAGCGGTACGGGAACCGCCTCCGTCTTGCCCCGGCCCCGGCCGCTTCGTGGCAGCACTCGGGGGACGCACGCCGCCATCACTCCCACGGCGACGGCCAGCACCACGAACGCCGCCCGCCAGGAGCCGAACTGGGCGAAGAGACCGCCCAGAGCCGGCCCGACGAAGTTGCCCACGCCGAACATGGCGGAGATCAACGCGCTGCCCCGGACCCACAGATGACGCGGTAATGCCGAGTAGATGAGGGCGAACCCCAGACCGGTCAGCAAGCCCGCCCCGAGCCCCTGGGCGCCGCGGCCGACCAGCAGCACGGGCATCGCCGGACTGACCGCGCACACCACCGACCCGGCGGCGAAGACGCCGAAGCCGATCAGGTAGGAGCCGACGTTGCCGTGCCGAGAAAGGGCTCGGCTCACAAGCATCGTCGCGACGACCTGGGCGGTCAGAAAGACGGTCATGTTCCAGGCGTAGAGGCGTTCACCACCGATGTCGGCGACCGCCGTCGGCAGCAGGCTCGCGGCCAGGTAGATGTTGACGGCGCCGACGAGTACGCCTCCGGCCAGCACCGCGGCGGTACCGATATGGCTGCCGAGTTCCCGCCACGATCCGACGCTCTGACTGTCGTTCACTTACGCATCCCGTCTGTGAGCTGTTTCCTTCCAGGCATCATGGCGGGGCAGGAAGACCCGGTAATCCGGCAAAACGGACGTGATCTAGGTCGCATTCTTGAGTGGTGCGGCTTGGTGTACGCCCTTCCCATACGCCCGAGGACCGTGGCCCGTCAACCGCCACGACCACGCGCACCCGCGGCCGCTCGCATGACGATTTTTTTGCATTTCTTGCCCTCGCCGGCCTGCCCTACGCCCGGCTCAAATTTGCGACTCCAAGCCTGCTCCGGGACGGAGCCGGCGCATCGAATCGGCGGATTTGACACCCGGACGAGGGGCGGCATCGCTCAACGCGACGCCGGCAGCGCCCGCTTCGCGTCCCCCCGAACCTCCCAAGACGCCTGGCCGACGGCTCCTGAACGCCCCACCGGCGACCGGGCAAATTGCACGCCCCGCCACCTTATCCACACCCGCTGGTTTCAATTCAAAGAAAGCCCTCGTTGGATATCTGAAATCGGCTTCCCTGATATGGGTGCGCGAGGCATCACTGCAGGCAGGAGCCGGTTGTCTCCATGGGAAAACAGGGCAAGACTGATAGCAGGGCAGCGGTGCCGACCTCATTCGCACCGGCCTCGCCACGATTACCCGGATTAGTCACCTGTCGGGAGGAGGTGGTTTTTCTTGACCTGCACCGTAGGACTTTCCATCCATGGCACCGCACCTGTGCGGTGGGCCTCCGTCCGGGCGATCATCATCGTCATCGTTCTGGTCATCCTGGATGTTCAGGGCTATCTGAGCCCTGTTCGGCTCGGTTAGCGCACCAGGAGCTTGTGGACCCGGTGGGGCCCCGGCCGCTTCCGGCCCCGGTCCCTCCGGGCATAACGTGCGGGACGTGACGGAGCATCAGACTCTGAGGATGCCTCTGAAGATGATCCCGCGCAACGATTCCTCGCCGTCCGAATCTCCTGGCTGCGGTACAGGAGTGCGACCGACCTCGACCCAGGCGTGGAAGCGCAGTGCGTCACCGGTGCTGCCCAGGCACCAGTCCAGACCGCGAGCCGCCGGGGCCAGAGCCATGAGCGCGCCGAGTGAGAGTTCCAGGCATGCCACCCGACCCGGGTAGTGGCGCGCTGCGTGCCGGACGGCCCGTACGGCCCGTTCTGCCTGCGCTTCCGTTGCGTCGCGGCGTCCCAGGAACCGCTTGACGACGGTCACGGTGCGCAGTGTGACGCGGAAGGGCAGCCGCAGCAGGCACACCGCAAGAGCGAGCCCGATCAGACCGGCGGCCCGGTCCCGTCGGCGCAGGCGCGACCGGGCCGGAACGGGATCGTCCACGGGCCCGGCCGGCGGTACCCGCTCGACCGATGGGCCCCGCTCGCACCTCGGCACCCGCCCGTACGGTGGCTCGCACTCGACCGGGGCCGGTTCGGATGCGATCAGCCGGCGCGCCGCTGCCCCGGGCCGCCGACGCACGAGGAGGCCCCGGTCGAGCAGGACCGCGGCCAGTACGTCCGCGTCCCTGCGCAGCCGGTGCGCGTGAGCGTCCGGGACCCGGCGGCTGACCGAGGCTACCGCCGCGTCGAAGTCGCCCGTCCTGCGGCACTCCTCCCACAGTTCCCGGGCGGTGCGGTTCATCACGTGCCACTGCCCTGTCCTGGCGTTGAGGAGGGCCGCTCCGCCCTGCGGCGCCTCCCCGCAGTGGACATGGCTGGGAACGCTCAGTGCCCTCATGGGAGATCTCCTCGCTCATGGCCGTCGCACATGGCCCGCAGTCCCGCTTCGACGCCCAGCAACCGGGTGAGTGCGGCGAAGGGGGCACCCACCCCCATCGCGGCCCTGTCGAGCGACGCGCTCACGGACGCCGGCTCGATGACCCCCAGTTCGGCCAGGCGCGACGAGGTGATCAGGGCGCGCAATGCGGGTGAGGCCGTACGGGCTCCCGCGTAGTCCTCCGAGCTGTAGTCGCCCTTGGTCCTGCGGGCCAGCACTTCGGGGGGCACGGCGCCTGCCAGTGACGTGGTCAGTAGGGGTTTGGGGGCGGGTGGACCGGCCCGAAGGCTCGCGGGAAGGGCGAGGCAGGCACGGATCACTCCGTGGTCCAGGAACGGAGCCTGCGGCCAGACGTCGAACTCCCTTGCGCAGTCGGACAGATAGCGCTGCATCGCCGCCGAGGCGTGCAGTTCGCAAAGCGTCCACTGCTCGGCCGCGGACAGGGACGGCCGCCCCTGCACCGCGTCCGCCCGCCGGGCTGCCAGCTCCACCAGGTTCCGCCGGGCGGAGCTGGTGAGCCACAGGGCTTCCCGGCCTGGCTTGGGCCACCAGGCGATGGTGTCCAACCAGCTCACCTCACGTTCCCCCGGCCGTTCAAGGCGATCGGCGAGCTGCCTCAGCGCAGTGTCCATGGGCGTCCGGGACAATCGGACCGCCGCGGCGAGGACGGACGTCGGGGACACGTTCCGCATCCGGGCGAGTGCCCAGCTGTCACCGCGCAGTCTGCGCAGGCTCCCTGGCCGGACGAGGTCGGCCAGGTAAGCGGCGGGTGCCGCGAAGAGGGCATCGCCGCCCTCTCCCCCGAGGTGCAGGCCGCCGCCCCGGGATGCGATGTGGCGCAGGCGCAGCCGTGTGCGGGCACGGGTGGCCGCGCCGGGCTGGGCCACCTCGGTGAAACCACTCTGGTCCAGGCCCTGGAAGCTCAGTTCCCCGATGCCACCGGTGACCGTCTCCAGACGCAGTCGGGGATTCAGGCGTGCGTAGCGTTCGGCGTACGGGAGGTCGTCGCAGGGGGATCCGGGGCGATGGTAGACGAATGCCTCCAGCTCGCCGGGGCGATGGGCCAGCGTCAGGAAGGCGAGCGAGGTCGAGTCCAGTCCGCCGCTGAAGTCGGTGGTCAGCCGGTCGGCGCGGTCGGCGCGCACGTGTACCGCGTCGTCGAGCGACTTCCGTACGGCCTCGGCCGCCTCGATGCCCCCGATCGTTCGGGCCGTCGATCCCGGGTCGGCGGCCGACAGCGGTTCATACGCCCAACGCCGCAGGGTGCCACGGTCGTTGATGTGCAGGGCATGGCCTCCGCCCAGCCGTCGAATGCCCTCGACCGGTGAACTGTCCCCGATCAGGGCAGGCACCCCGGGGCAGAGGATCAGTGCTGCCAGCACCCCCGTATCCGCGCGGCACTCGATGCCGGCGGCCTCGGCCACGGCGGCGGGCCGGTCCCCGAACCATAGTTGCCCACCGCTGTACCTGTAGTAGAAGGGGTACTGGCCCGCCACGTCCTCCAGCAGCAGCAACTCGCCGTCGCGCAGGACGAGGCAGGCGTACGCCCCCGGCAGCCGGGTCAGCGCGGAGGGGTCGCCGTTACGCAGCGCACGGGCGGCTTCGCTCCGTAGGCGGCCGTCATCGGCGAAGCACTGGCCGATGACGGTGACCGAGCCCCTGGGAAGGTCGACGCCGCGCACCTCGCCGTCCCGCCAGCGTCCGCGGAAGCGGGCAACCGCCTGGCCATCGGTCGCCGGGAACGCGCCCACCACCTCCGGTAAGGGCGCTCGGCCACTAGGAGCTGCTGGTGTGCCACCTGGGCGGTGCGGACGCGACGACACAGCGCGTGCCTACCAGTAGTACTGGGAGTTGGCGTCGGCCGTCCCGCTGCTCGAACTGCCGAGGGTCACCTCGCGTACCGGCCCGAGGTCGATGACCACCGGCGGTTCGTATGCGTCGTCCGGCTCCTCGCCTTCCGCGTTTCCCGCGGCGCGTTCGCCTTCGCGGAATGAGGAGGGGGGTGAGGATGAGGTCATGACTTCCACCTGATGACCTTGGTGATCCGGGGCGGGTGCGCTGGGCGCATAAGAAGTCCTGTCCGACTGTTGATGTGTTGCGTTGTACGCCGGACCGTTTCTGACCTTACCCGATGGCAAGGGGGAATTTGAAGCCGAGAGACATGCCGTGAGAACGGTCTGCGCGATACAGAACAGCGGTCCTCGGAGAGCCGGAGAGCAATCTGAACCTCGCATACGGCTCAGGCGTCTATGGGGCTTCAATTTATGGAGTTCGGCGTGCGATTACGCCGATCCGGTCGTCATGCCAAGAATTGCCATCGCCGCGGCAGCGGCCTGTGCCGCCTCTCCAGTCCGACCGAAAGTACCCCCACGCCCCGGCCCGCTTCACCTCTCACTCCCCCGTTCTCACCGCCCGGCTCTCACTGCCCGATCCCGCTCTCCGCCCCTCACTCCTCGCCACTCACCTCGTGCTTGCTCAGGCCCAGTACCAGCGCCCCCTGCGCCTCGGCGAGCGTGTCGAGGGCGCTCAGCTTCAGCCTGAACCCGTCCGACACCGCGCCACGTAGCGCGTAGCGGCGCAGGGACTGCCGACAGGGCTCCAGCACGATGTCCCCCGCGGAGGCCAGGTGCCCGCCCAGCACGATCAAGTTCGGATTGAGGAGGTTGCACACCTGGGCGAGGGCGAAACCGAGGGTGTGCCCGGCGTCTTGGAGCACGCGCAGACACACCGCGTCCTGGGCCTTGGCCCGGGCTATCAAGGAGGGCAGATCGCGCGGCAGGTCGGTGGCGCGACGGGCCTTGAGCGCCTGGCGGACCTGGCCGACCAGTGCGTCGCCGCCGACGATGGTGTCCAGGCAGCCACGGCCGCCGCAGTGGCACATCGCACCATCGGGCCGGAGGGTGAGGTGCCCGATCTCCCCGGCCATACCGCGTTCGCCTCTGATCACGCGGTTGCCGATCACCACACCCGCGCCGACTCCCGTGGACGCCTTGACGTAGACCAGCGTCTCGGCGTGCTCTTCCGTGTCGTAGGTCTGCTCGGCCAGCGCGGCGAGGTTGGCGTCGTTGTCCTGCACCGCGGGCACCATGGCTCCGCCCGCCGTACGCAGCCATTCCCCGAGCCCTCCGGCAGGGTCGTCCTCCGCGTTCCATGGCGGGAGCACGGGTGTGGCGAAGCGGTTCAGACGGGGATCCAGCATTCCCGGAACGGCAACTCCGAGCGAGAGCACATCCTTGAGACCCAGGCCGGTCTCGTCCACCACGGAGCCGATCATTTCCTTGATCCGGGGCAGCACCGCTTGCAGGCCGTGATCGGCTCCGCCGCGGGTGTGCTGCACGAACACGTCGCCGTGTTCCAGGTCCACCCGGCGAGCCACCACCGTCGCCTCGCTGTACCCGATGTGCACACCGACCGCGACGCCGTCCGCGGGGCAGAGCTGCACCAGCGTTCCCCGTCCTGCGCCCGCCGAATGCGCGGCACGGTCTACCTGGACCACACCGTCCCGCTCCAACTCTTTGACGGCGCTCGACACCGTCCCCTGGGACAGCTGGGTCCGACGGGCAATTCCGGTCTGGCTATCCGCCTTGATCATGACTGCTATCAGAATCCGCCGCCGATTGGTCGCGCGTGTTCCGCCCCCGGGACCGAGGAAGGCACGTAACTGAAGCATCGATCCCCCTTTGAATGCCGCAACAGTTCATGTTAGGGGCGGGGGCACGCCGGGTGCCCGCGCTCTCTTCAACTTGAAGACGGCTGTTGCCGCCCTGGCTACCCTTTCGCCATGAGCGGCGAGGAGACCAAGCGGTGAGCCAGTACTTCGACCTGGGCGGGGAAACCCTGTGGAACCCCTCCAACGGTGCGGCCCGGTTGTTCCTGCGGCAGGTCTCCGTCTTCGAAGCCGAACTCGCCCTGGCGTCCGGCATCGGTCCCATGCACAACGACGAGTGCCAGATCGACCCCGCGGCCCTGAAGACGTTCGTCGACGCTCTGGTGGAGCGACACCTCCGAACGGGCCACGCGGTCATGATCGCGCTCTCCGAGGCGTTCCTTGCCACCATGCTGGTGCTGGCCGAGCGAGCCGGCATCGAACTCGGCCGGCCGGCTGACGACGCCGCGGCCTACGCCCAGAACAGGGACGTCCAGGTGCCGGGTGCAGGTGTGGACGCCCTCACCAGCGCTCATGCCCGTCTGGAGCAACTTCGCGGCGCGGCCCGTGAGTTGAGCCGCTTCATGGCTCGCTGAGCGGGCACCTGGCCGTAACGCGGACCCCTTGGTCACCGACGGCCGAGGCTCATCCGCGAAGCCGCAGGTACGCCTCCAGCTCGGCGGCCCCGGTCAGCATCGCTCGGCTGCGGGCGGACAGCCGGGCGTGCCAGTCGCGCAGGGCGCCTTCCAACGGCTCCAGCCCGCCGGCCGCCCGTACTTGGGCGAGCAGCGGGGCGATCTGCTCCAGCAGGTAGCCGCCTCGCCTGAGCTGGTGGGCAAGGCGGGCGTCGCGCACGTCGGCCTCGTCGTAGACGCGGTACCCGGTCACCGGGTCGCGGCGCGGGCGCACCAGACCGGCGCGCTCCCATTTGCGCAGCGTCGCGGGCCGGATGCCCAGCTGCTCCGCCAGCGGCCCGATGAACGTGCCGCCGGACCCGGACACCGCGGCCGGCTCCGACCTCGCACCGGGCCCGGACGCCGTTGTGGGATCCAGGTCGCGTAGGGCGTTCTCCACGGCCTGGAGGGTGCGGCGGTCGTCGAGGAGCTGGGCGTGGCTCTCGTCGATGAGGCGGAACCCCTCCTCGGCGGCGTCCTCGTTCACCGCCCGCATGATCGACGTCGCCGTCTGGTGGCCGTGGCCGGGCGCCAGGGCGAGGAACGCGCGCAGGGCCCCCGCGTGCACGGAGGTGTAGGTGCGGTAGCCGGTGGGGGTGCGACCGGCGGCCGGAAGGATGCCGGCCTCCTCGTAGTTCCTGATCGCCTGCGTGGAAAGACCGTGCCCGCGCGCCAGGTCAACCGGCCTGAGGCGTTCGCCGTTTTTAAGGTTTCGTCCCATGGGGCCGCCGATATCGTCGAAAAGTTTCAACCGAGGGTTCAACGATACCGTTGAAGGTATGGCTACTGACATCAAGGACACCGTCCATGCCGTCGAGGCCGCGGCCGTCATGGGGCTGCTCCCGGCCCGGCCGCGACTGCTCGCCCTCGGCGAGCCCACCCACGGCGAGGACACTCTGCTCGACCTGCGCAACGAGCTCTTCCGCCAGCTCGTCGAGCAGGAGGGCTATCGGACGATCACGATCGAGAGCGACTGCATGATGGGCCTGGTGGTGGACGACTACGTCACCTCGGGAACCGGCACCCTCGACGAGGTCATGGCGCGCGGATTCAGCCACGGCTGGGGGACCTCCGCGGCCAACCGCGAGCTGGTGCGCTGGATGCGCGACTACAACGACGGCCGGCCCGCGGCCGAGCAGCTCCGCTTCGCCGGTTTCGACGGCCCGCTGGAGATCACCGGCGCCGCGAGCCCCCGGCAGTCCCTCATCGCACTCCACGGCTACCTCGCGGCTCAAGTGGACGCGGACCTGCTCCCCTGCACCGCGGAAATACTCGACCGACTGCTCGGCGCCGACGACCGGTGGACCCGTCCCGACGCGATGATGGACCCGGCCCTGTCCGTGGGGCAGTCGGCCGAAGCCAAGGAGCTGCGGCTGCTCGCCGACGATCTGGTGGCGCTGCTCGACGCGCAGACACCGCGGCTGCTCACGGCGACCTCGCGGGGCGACTGGGACCGGGCGCGCCTGTACGGGCGTACCGCCACCGGCCTGCTGCGCTACCACTTCTGGATGGCCGACACCTCACCGGCCCGCATGACATGGCTGGTGAGCCTTCGGGACCGGATGATGGCCGACAACCTCCTCGCCCTCGCCGAACGGGGTCCGACACTGGTCCACGCCCACAACGCCCATCTCCAGCGGGACCAGAGCTCGATGCGGATGGGTGGCCGGCCGCTGGAGTGGTGGAGCGCCGGCGCGCTCGTCAGCGCCCACCTGGGCGAGGAGTATGCCTTCCTGGCCACGGCCCTCGGCACGCTTCGGCACCACGGGGTGGACACCCCGCCGCCGGACACCCTCGAAGGTCTGCTGTACGCCCTCCCGGAGGACCGCTATGTCGTCGACGCCCCCAGGCTGACCGCGGCCGTGGGCGACACACTGCCCACCCCCCACGTGTCGCCCTACTTCGGCTACTTCCCACTCGACCCGACCCACCTGGCCGGATACGACGGGATCGTGTTCATCAAGGACGTCCCGGAGAGCTAGTGGGCGTGCCACAGAGCCAGGGGTTCCGCCGGCGGCTCGGGCGTACCGAGCCGCCGTTGCGGCGTACCTTCCGTGGTCAGGACCCGGTGGCGAAGTCCTGGGTCCACCAAGGGCCGTTGGAGCGGAGGTTCACGCCGACGCCCGTGTACTTGTAGGAGCAGTTGAGGATGTTGGCCCGGTGTCCGGGGCTTTCCATCCAGCCCTTCAGTGCCGTGGCCGGATCCTTGGGGCTCTTGAAGATGTTCTCGGCCCAGCTGCTCCACCGGAATCCGGCATTGGTCATCCGGGTTCCGGGGTCGACGCCTTCGGGGGTGTTGTGCTCGTAGTAGTTACGGGCGGCCATGTCGTCCGAGTGCGCCTGCGCCGCCTTCTGCACCCGTGGGTCGACGGTCAGCGGGCCGCAGCCGTGTTGGGCCCGCTGGTCGTTGACCAGGTCGACGACCTTCTGGGCGAACCGCGCGGCGGTGCCGGTCGCGGCCCGCGGTGCGGTGGGGGCCTTGGCTCTCGCCCCGGCCTCCGTGCGGGAGGTGCGGGACGGCGTGTCGGAGGTCGTCGTCTTCGAGCTGCTCTCTGGGTGGGTCTTCCGCGGCCGTTGGGGGGCGTGCCGCTTGCCGTGCCGCTCGGCGTCGGAGGGGGAGGCCGACGCCTTGTGGCGTGGGGGCGTGGGTGAGGCGCTGTTCGGTGCCGACAGGACGGAGGCGGCTTCCGTGGGCTGTGCCGCCGGGGACCGGTCCGCCGCGAGCTCTTGGTCGGGGCCGGAGCCGGGACGTATCAGCGCCAGGGAGCAGCCGCCCGCGGCGACCGCGGCCGCCACCGCCAGCAGGACGGCCTTCCGCTGGGTACTGGGACCGCCGCTGACGGCGCGGTGGGTTCCGCCCCGCGGCGCAGTGCGCGCGTGCCGGCCGGCGGGCCCGGGCGGGGTGGAACGGCGGTGTGAGGCGGGCTCGCCGGCTGGGCTTCCGGTGCCGGTCTCGGTCCCGGTCGACGTCCCGTCGCGCAGTACTACCCACTGGAGTTCGTCGTCGTTGTTCATGGTTTCGATTCCTGTGCAGCCGTGGGGCCTGCATAGCCCTGGCCCGTAGGGGATATGGGTCCGTGCGGTCCGCCGCGTAGGCGGACCGCACAAGGGAGACCCCGGTGACGGCGCCGGATAACGAAAAGTGCTCCGCTGACGAAGAAATTCTCCGCGCGTCTCGCGTGGCGGTCACGTCAAGGGCAGAGGTTGCCAGAGTCAGCCAAAAGCGGTAATGGCCCCATACCAACCCACCGCATATCATCTACGTCATGGCGCCCCACTGCGTCCCTGACGCCACAGCCGAGGCCAATCGCGCGATACGCGACTTCATGGCCGCCCGCATCGGTCGGCCGCTATGGCCCGAGGAGCAGGACGAGTACGAGCACCTGCTTGCCACATGGGCCGCGGCCGTCCACAGCAACGAGAAAGGCTGATAGACCGACCCGCCCTCCAGGCCGCGGCGCAGCACCCGTTGGGTGCGGCACTGCGGTCGGAGGGCGGGAACTCAAGCCCGACCAGCCGCGCGCAAGGCCGACTCCGAAGACCGGCTCCCTCAAAGCGAGTGGTTCACGCGGAAGCGGTGCAGGAGTCCATCTGTTCCAGTTCGGCGAGTACGGGGGCGGCTCCGTCCTCCGCGGCGAGGTGGGAGGCGATCGCCCGGGCCCGTTGTGTGAAGACCGGTCCGTCCACGACGGCGCGCAACGCGTCGGCCAGGCGGTCCGCCGTCAGCCGGCGGCGGGGAATCGGGGCGGGGGCGACTTCCATGGCGGCCAGTCGGGAGGCCCAGTAGAACTGGTCGAAGTGGACCGGCACGGGAACGGCCGGCACCCCGGCCTTCAGGCCCGCGCCCGTGGTGCCCGCGCCCGCGTGGTGGACCACCGCGGCCATACGGGGGAAGAGCCAGTCGTGCGGGACTTCGGAGACGGTGAGGACATCGTCGCCGGCCATGTGGATCCCCAGCCAGCCCGACTGGACCACGGCGCGCAGCCGCGCCTTCTTCAGGGCCTGGACGAGCAGCCCGCTCAACTGCTCCGCGTCTCCCATGGCCATACTGCCGAATCCGATGAACACCGGTTTGCCGCCGGAGTCCAGGAAGTCGACCAGCCGCTGGTCCGGGCGCCAGCCGTCGGGGCGCGGCGGCCACCAGTATCCGCAGGTCCGCTGTCGCGCTGAGGAGGAGGCGAGCGGCGGCACCATCATGGGGCTGTAGCCGTGGCACACCGTCTCGGTGCGCAGGGCCCGTAGGGCGCGTCTGGTCGCCTGTTTGGGGAGTCCGAGGTCTTGTTGCAGCACGTTGAGGGACGGGGCGATGTTGAGGCCCGCGCTCTTGGCCACGGCGGCCTCGACGATCCGGTCCCGGAAGCGACCGGGCACGACGCCGTTCAGACCGAACCGTACGGCCGAACGCATCGGCTGGAGGTAGGTGCCCAGGCATCGCGCCCCCACGCCTTCGGCGACGAACGCGCAGATCGGATGGGTCACCAGGCCGGTCAGGAGGACGTCGACGCCGCCTCGGGAGGCGTCGAGGATCCCCCGTGCGATCTGCGGGAGGAGGCTTCGCCGAATCTCTCGGATGAGGCTGCGCGGGGGCGTTGGGCCGATCTCGGACGTCATGAAGTCCATCGGGTCCAGCGGCAGAGTCCGACAGCCCAGCCGGTGCGCGCGGACCGCGTCTTCGAAGCGCGCATGGCACGCCAGGGTCACCTCGTGTCCGGCGGCCTTCAACCGCCTGCCCAGCCCGAGGTACGGAGCTACGTCACCCCAGGTGCCGGGGCTTGGAATCAGAACTCGCACAGCTCGCCTCGCCAGGTCGTCATGCTGTCGGTGGGTGGTTCGTAGCACCGCACATCGCTGCAAAAAGGATGACCGTTGCGCGCCGGAAAGCGGCAGTGACACACAGGGATCTACCTGATGGCGGTCAGGAATCTCCACGCTCCGTGGCGGGCGCACCCGTCACCGCCCCGTGGTCCACGGGATCGAGGCTAACGCGGAGTGACGGGTACGACGCGGAGATTCGGTTGTGCTGTCCGGGTGGTGATGACGCCTCATGCGTCACCCGTTGGCGCTCGCCGTGGCCGCACCTCCCGTCGCATGGTCGACCGCGGCCCGGGCCAGGCCGGTGATCAGCGGGTGGGCCCGGGTCCCGTCGCCGTCCAGTTCGGGCTGGAAGAGGGTGGCCAGGAAGAAGCGGTGGGTGGGCAGTTCGGCGATGCGGACCTCGCCGGATTCGTCGGTGCCGGTGAACGTCAGACCGTGTGCGCGCAGGACGTCCAGATAGTCGGAGTTGAGCCCGTAGTTGCAGTGGTAGCGCGCCGATGCACGGTCGGTTCCGAGCAGAGCGGCGGCCCGGGAGCCGGGGGTGACCCGGACGGTGCCCTCGTGGCCGACGAGCGAGCAGGCCAGCGGAACCAGCACGGCCTGCTCGGCGGCGGCCCCCGGGTCGTTCTCGGAGTGGGCGGCGCGGTCCAGGCCGCAGACATTGCGCGCGAACTCCAACAGCGCGTGCTGGAAGCCGCCGCACGTGCCGAGGAAGGGGATGCCGCTCTCGCGTGCCGCGCGGATCGCGGCCAGGGCGCCGGCCTCGCTTCGGTAGGGGCTGCCCGGCAGGACCCAGACCGCGTCGAAGCCGTCCATGCCCTGACCGGCGTCCTGTGTGGCGATCCAGTAGGCGTCCAGATCCAGCCCGTCCCGGACGCGGATGGCCTCCAGCAGGCCGGGGATGCGGGCGTGGGAGCGAACGGCGTCGGAGCGGTCCCCGACCAGGGCGATGCGTGCGGTGTGGTTCATGCCGCCGATCCTGCCGAACACCTCGTATCGCGTCCAACGATGATTCATACACTCCGCATAAGCGATACTGATGCTCATGGATCCGCATCTGCTGCGCACCTTCGTCGCGGTCCTCGAACACCGCTCCTTCTCCCACGCCGCCTCGACCCTGGGCTACACCCAGTCCGCCGTCTCCCAGCACATCGCCGCGCTCGAAGCCGACCTGGGCACCCGGCTCGTCGAACGCCGGCCGGTCTCCCCCACCGCGGCCGGCGCCCGGCTGATGGAGCACGCTCCTGCCCTGCTGCTGCGCCTGGACGCCGCCCGCGCCGACCTCGCCCGCCTGCACCACGCCCGCCCCACCCGGCTGACCCTGGCCTGTTCGCCGGCCGCCCTGAACCCCGCCGTCGCACGGACGCTCGCCCAACTGCGGGCCGCCGCCGACCCCTTGGACCTCCACGTGCAGATCCTGGGCCGGGAGACGGTGGTTCAGAACGTCCTCACCGCCCGCGCCGACCTCGGCCTCGTCGACGGCGTCGCCGCCCCCAGCGACCCGCTTCCGCTGCCGGACCTGGGCCCCGCCAGCACCCTCGCGACGGCCGAGCAGCCGCTGGCCGTGCTCTTCCCCGACGGCCATCCGCTGGCGCGGCGCCGCTCGGTCCGGCTGACAGACCTGAGCCAGGCCCAGTGGATCGACGCCCCGGACTCCGCGCTCCCCCTGGACCGGCTGCGTGCCGTCTGCCGTACCGACGGCTTCCGCCCCCGTATCCGCCACCGCGGCACCGACCTCCTCGGCCTCGCCGCCCTCGCCGCGGCCGGCCACGGACTCACCGCCCTTCCCCTCCCCCTGGCCGCGACGCTCCCCGACGTCACCGCGGTCCCGGTCGCAGAACCCCGCCTGGTTCACCGTACGGAACTCCTCCACGCCGCCCACCCCACCGACACCGCACGGCAGTTGGCCGAGCTCCTCACCGCCGGCAGCACGGAAGCGGCACCGGTTCGCCTCCTGAGCTGATCCGGGTTTCCCGACTTCCGCCCGAGGTGACGAGGCCCCGGCCGACCCGCCCGGCCGGCTCGGTCACACGTCGACCTGCGCCAGCCGGGCCGCGTCGTATCGTTCCCCCGCCACCGCTCCGCGCGGCACGGCCTCGTCGAGGGCCGCCAACTCGCCCGCGGTCAGCGCGACATCGGCCGCGGCGGCGTTCTCCTCCAGGTAGCGCACCCGCTTGGTGCCGGGAACTGCGGTGACGTCGGGCCCCTGAGCCAGCAGCCAGGCCAGGGCGAGCTGCGCGGGCGTGACGCCCTTGGCCTCGGCCAGCGTCCGTACGCGCTCGACGAGGGCGAGGTTCAGGGCCAGGTTCTCGCCCTGGAAGCGGGGCCCGGTGCGGCGGAAGTCCCGCTCGCCGTACGTCTGCGGGCTGAGGGCGCCGGTCAGCAGACCGCGCCCGATGGGGCTGTGGGCGACGAGTCCGATGCCCAGCTGGCGCATCGTCGGCAGGTGCTCGGAGATGCCGAGGTGGCGCGCCTTGCCGGCGGCGACCAGCTCGGCCATCGCGCCCCAGGTCTCCTCGATGGGGACGGTCGCATCGACGCGGTGCTGGCGCTCTCCCGCAGCCTCCCGCACCGGTCCGACCTGGCCCGCCTGACGCTCGTACGGGAGGACCTCGTCGTGGCCGTCTCCGCCGGCCACCGACTCACCGGCCGGACCGAGCTGTCGCTGCGCGAGCTGCGCGGCGACACACTGCGGGCCATCAGACGCGATATCGCACCGGCCTTCCATGACGCGCTCCTCGCCGCGCTCCACGGCGCCGGCGAACGCTTCCCCGTCGAGGAGGAGCCGGTGCCGGGCTTTCGGCACCTGGTCCTGGACCACCACACCGTCGTCGTCGTTCCGCAGACCCTGACCCGCCACCTGCCGCCCGGCACGGCCGCCCTGCGTCATGGCGCCCGGTTCGTTCCCGACCGGGAAGCCGTCACCGGACGACCGTTCCGTTCATCGGGAGGCATCGGCTCCCACCGTAGGCGCGCCGGCCCCCACCGAAGGCAGATAGCGCGGCGCCCGCCAGGCGTCGAGTCGGTGCTCCACCGCACCCCCGAGCGACAGAAGCTTGGCGTCCTCGCGGTCACCCGCCATCAGGAGCAGCCCCACGGGCAGCTCGTCGACGAACCCGGCGGGCACCGACAAGGACGGGTAACCGGCCACGGCCGCGGGGGTCGAGGACGGGATGATGTCGTTGTCGCCCCGCGCGCAGTCGGTCGTCCAGGCGGGCGGGTTCGCCGGCGAGGCGATGGCGTCCAACTGATGGGTGGCCATGGTCTCGTCGATGGATCGCCGCGCGAGATCCGTCAACTCGGCACGCAACGCACGATACTTCGGGTCGGTGGTGGGAGGCGCGGCGAGTGCCTGCTCGAACAGTTCCTGGCCGGCGAAGCAGCTGCGCTCCGCCGGGTGCGTGCGGTTGAACTCGATCAGCCCGGCGAGATTCCGCGGCCCGTCGCGCGTACCGAGATAGGCGTCGATCTCCCGATGGAACTCGCTCAGCAGCGCCGGGAATTCGAGTGCGGCCAGACGCTTCTGGTACGGGGGTGTCACCTCGACGACCTCGGCTCCCGCGCTGCGCAGCCGCTGCGCGGTACGGGTCATCAGCGCATCCACCTTCGCCCCGAGCGAGGGCAGTCGCCACAGTCCGATCCGTTTGCCGCGCAGCCCGGTGGAGCGCGTCATCCGGTCGGGGAGGTTTGCTGAAGCACCCTGGCGCGCGGGGTCCCTACCGCTGAGCACCGCGAGGGTGAGCGCGGTGTCGATCACGTTGCGCGCCATGGGCCCCGCGGAGTCCTGCTCGGCGGAGATCGGGACCACACCGGCCCGGCTGACGAGACCGAGGCTGGGCTTGTGGCCGACCACCCCGTTCATCCCGGCCGGGCACACGATGGAGCCGTCCGTCTCGGTGCCGATCGCCACCTGCGCCAACGACGCGGCGAGCGCGGCGGCCGAACCGGAGGAGGACCCGCACGGATTCCGGTCCAGTACATAGGGGTTGCGGGTCTGCCCGCCCACCGCCGACCACCCTGAAGTCGGCTTCGCCGCACGGAAGTTCGCCCACTCGGACAGGTTGGTCTTGCCGAGGATCACCGCTCCGGCGTCCCGCAGCCGGGCCACCAGGGCGGCGTCGGCGTCCGGTGGGCTACCGGCCAATGCCAGCGACCCGGCGGTCGTGGGCAGGTCGCGGGTGTTCACGTTGTCCTTGAGCAGGACGGGAATGCCGTCGAGCGGGCCACGGACGCCGCCGCCCCGATGCCTGGCGTCACTGGCGGCCGCCTGGCGCAGAGCCGTCGGGTCGGTGCGCAGCACCGCGTTGATCTCGGGGTCGATGGCCTTGATCCGCCGCAGATAGGCCCCGGTCAGTGCCGACGAGGTCAGCGAACCGTCCGTCATACGCGCCTGTAGCTGCGGGATCGTCACGGTGTCCAGATCGACGCCCAGTTGTGGGGCGGCGCCGGCCGGCGATGGCGTGCCGGCGCCGGTTCCCGCGGCCTGCGCGGCTTCCGCACGCGGGCTCGGTGCGCCGGCACAAAGGGATCCCGCGACCAGGGCAGCGATCAGCGTGGCCAGACTCCGCTTCCTCATGCTCCTCATGAGGTCAGCGGACTACAGGCCGGCGGCCCGGAACAAGCCCCTTTCGCGCCGCCGTCATCCAAGGTCCCTCAACGACGCCTACGGGCTCGTCGCCCTCACCACGGTTCGTGGAACGTGATGCCGAAGTGCCGGCGAAGCCCTTCCCGCTGCTCTTCGGTAGCCAGGACCATGACATCGTCCGTGCTCCCGAGAGGATGTTCGGGGCCGTTGTCGATGCAACGGAAGGTCCGGGGGTCGTCGTCGGGGCTGAGCGCTTCGATGGCGGCCTGTGCCGCGCCCATGTCGAGGTAGTCGTTGGACTCCTGCTCGATGAGGAAGGAGAGCTGCTCGCCGTTGCGGTCGAAGTACAGCGTTCCGCGGCCGCACTCCTCGTCGTCCTCGTCTTCCTTGTCGAAGCGGAAGTTGTCGACGGTGACCTTTCCTCCGGTGAGGGCTGCCGCCTCTTCCAGGAGCCACGGATAGTGCTCGTCGGCGAAGTCGACGTCGTCGGCGTGGATGCTGACGGCCACGCCGAAGGATTCGAGGGTGTCGAGGATGTCGTCAGACGACGTCAGTTCGTCGTGCGCGAGGTCGCCGAAGTGGTCCACGACGCCTCGCGCCTTCTCCTGGGTGATCATGCCGAGTTCGGTCAGGATCTCGCCGACCCGTATGTAGTTGATCGTTTGGGACTCCGCCATGGCTCCATCCTGCCGGCCGGAGATCATTCCCGATGCTGCCTTTGGCACACCCACCCAGGCAGTTGGATCACAGGACGGGCTCAGCCGTCCGAGCCCGCAGCCGCCGGCGGTACCTCGACGACGAAGAACAGGAAGCAGGTTTTGGTCGACAGGCTCCGGAAGTCGTCGGGGAACAGCTCACGGGCGGCCGGGTCGGGCTGCGGCTCGCTGATGGTGGTGAGGCGGAAGCCGGCGGTGGTGAAGGCATCGGTCATCGCGTGCAGTGGCTTGCGCCAGAACCTCATCGGGACGGACTGCCCGCCGAACGTCCAGTCGAAGGAATAGCTCGTCGTCGCAAAGTAGTCGGGCCGAGGATCCTGGATCGTGTAGGCCACGAAAGGGTGGTCCACCGACGCGATCAGCCGGCCGCCGGGCTTGAGCACGCGCCGCAACTCGGCCAGCGTCGGCCCCCAGTCCTCCAGGTAGTGCAGCACCAGCGACGCGACCACATCGTCGAACGCACCGTCGTCAAACGGCAGGGGATCGCTCAGGTCGACCATGTGCAGGGCCGCGTCGGCACCGAGCCGCCGCCGGGCCAGCGCCAGCATCCCGGCACTGGCGTCGATGCCGGTGACGACCGCACCGCGTTCCCGCAGCGCAGCGGACAGGGGGCCCGAGCCGCAACCGGCGTCCAGGATCCGGCGGCCGGCCACGTCACCGGCGAGGGCTAACATCGCGGGCCGCGCGTAGTACGCGTTCACGAGGTTGTTCTCGGTTTCCGCCGAGTACGCCTCGGCGAAACGGTCGTAGTCGTTCACCTGGTCCCGATCTGCAGACCGGGCAGAGCTCTCGGGTACATCGGTTACGCGTTCCATCGCCGCAGCCTAGTAGCCACATGATCCGCCGGACAGGCTCCAGGCTCCTACCGCTTTGGGCATGGCCGCGAAGAGAGTGTGGTTCAGCTTCGACGCCCCTGTCGAGGCCCTGCCGGACGCCCGGCACGCGCTGTATCTGGCGCTGAGCGAAGTGATCAGCCGCCTATCTTTCGCATCTGCACCTGGAGGAGACGGTCGCGATCGGAGTGAAGGAGCCGGCACAGGTCAGGAGAAAATCGCGTGCACCTGATCGACCGCTTCGGGCCCATAGCCAACCACCCCCACGGGGACCGCGCCGTCGATCGCCTCGATGACACGCCCGGCCCATACGGGCCCGAACCCCCCGCACAGTTCGATCAGTTGCACACCTTCGCCCACCAGGCGGCGCGCGGCCTCGATGCCTTCCTCAGGCTTCGCCACCCCGACGAAGACACTGCGGCACGTACCCGTGTCCACGACCCTGACATCGCCACCTGCCCCGCTGCCGTCCGCCGTGTAGATGAACCCCCAATGCGTGAGCGCCATGTGTATCGACCTCCTGTGATCGTCAGAGCCACCAGCCAAGCAGAGATGGGGCGGCAATGGCCTGGATCGGAGCTGATCTGTGAGTGATCCGCGCCGCACTCTGGATGCCCGCACTATCCGAGCACCACAACAGCCGCCCATCACCCGCGTGAACAACCCCGCGGGTCAGTACACCTAGGCGCTTTTCGTTTGGATCACACCGCCCCTATCCCTCCGTGCACCAGGCACCGCACTCGTCCTGGATGCCGGGGAAGAGTTCGACGCGAAGGTCGTCGCTTTCGTGGATGACGTAGGTGGGGCCGGTCTGGTGGTTCCAGCCGAGCGGGAGGAGGTAGTAACGGCCGTTGCGTTCGATGAGGCGGCGCAGGCCGGTGTAGCGGTACCGGTAGTGGACCTTGGCGCCCAGGTCCGACACCTCCACGCCGGGCCCGGCCAGGCTGATCCGGTCGGCGCTCAGGAGGACGACGGCGGGACGGCGCACGAGGTTGGCGGCGGCCTGCCGGGCCTCCCGCTCGCCGAGCCCGGCGGTGCCCAGGCTGAGCCCCCACATCACCAGCAGACCGGCCGTGAAGACCGGCACCGCGCGACCCCACATTCCGGGCAGCACGGCGTCGGGCTGCGGCATCGTGGTGCTCCCGTCGGTGCTGGACGGCGCCGTGGTGCCGCTGTCGCTGTCGGGCCGTACGGCGGTGCCCACATCGGCGTCGGACGGCACTGCGGTGCCCCCGCTCGCGGCCTGGTTGTGGACCCATGGGCTCTGGCCCAGGAGCACGCCGACTCCCAGCAGGATGGGCGCCGTCCATCTGAACTCGCCGAGCCAGAACCAGAGGAGCAGGAGGACCAGACCGGCTCCGACGATGTAGAGGTGAGCCCGGGCAACGGCTCTTAGGGCGCGCTGCAGTGTGCGTATGAGGCATTCCAGGTGCGTCTGGTCGGTGTCCGATTGTGCGGTGAGGTCGAAGGCGGGGGTGGTGGCCAGGTGACGGAGGGCCAGGACGGCGAGGACGCTGACGATCGCCAGCGGAGCGGTGACGACATTGAGGCTCTGGATCGCCATCTCCGCGAACCCGAAGCCGAGGCTGAAGGAGTCCACGCGAAAGTAGCTGTAGTAGGCCGTCATGTAGATCGCGCCCAGGAAGTACATGACGGCGACGAGGAAGGAGGCCTGGGCGATGACGCTGCCGAGGAGGGAGGTCGCCGTACGTTCCTCACCGGCTGGGGTGGAACGCGCTGGAGGTGGCGCGGCGGGCGGGGGCGCCGGGTCACCGCTCATGTGCCGGACGGGGAGGGGCAGGTCTCGCTCGGCGAGGGGGTGCCGTCCGGGGAAGCCGAACCCGTCGCCTCGGACGGGGTAGCCGAGTCTGTCGCCTCGGACGGTGAGGCCACACCCGTTCCCTCAGACGGGGTAGCCGAGCCCGTTCCCTCGGAAGGAGTAGGCGAGCCGCTGGTGGGCGGGCAGGTCTCGCCGGTCCCTCCGATGCCGCCGCCCACGTCTCCGCTGCCGCCGTCGGCGCCCCCGGTCGGATCCACGCCGCCGCCCACCGGCGGCCTGCCATGCCCCTTGGGCGGCGGCTTGACCGGCGGTACCGGGTCACCGCCGTAACTCGGGTCGCCATCAACGGGGTCGCCCTGGTCGGTAGCACCGTTGGTGGGCTCGCCCCCTTGCGAGCCGGCTCCGGACTGATCTCCGCCTGACGCGCCTCCCGCCGCTCCACCTGCCGCCGCTCCACCTGCCGCCGCCCCGCCCGCCGTCGGGGAGGAGCCGGAGGAGGCCTTGGGCCGTACGGAATCGGACCCCCCGGGAGCTGCGTGGGCGCAACCCGCCACGGCGATGAGCGCTCCGGCGGCGACGAGGATGCGCAAGAGACGGAGACGGAGGAGGCGCAAGGGCCGGAAGAAGGGCCGGAAGTTGGGTAAGAGACGTTTGCTGGTGTCTGCCTCTCGGCGTTTCATGTCTGGGTCAGCTCCCTCTCTCCTGCAGGGTGCGTAGAGAACAACGCCCGCTGCCCCCTACCGGTTCCAGCTCCCGCAGAACCCACCCATCCGGAGGGCGCTCGGTCAGACGAGGTCGCTTACGAAGACGGGCGTGAGGTGCTTCTGCGGTAGTGCGTCGGGGAGGTGGGCACGGACTCGGCCGCTGCCCTTCACGCGAAACATGCATTTCTCACGATCTCTTCATGACACTCATGACTGGTTCACGCCTCCGCGGCTGTGACAGCGTCGTGGTGTCACCGGGCGAGGGAGTGGGATGAACAAGGGATACGCGGTCTTCTGCGACGCCGACCGCCAGTTCTACGACGCTCCGCACCGGCTGTCCGGAGACGCCCAGGGCCGCAGCGGCCAGTACCCGGTACTGAACCGGGAGTTACCGGCCGGTTGGCAGCGCCACCGCTCGGGCGACTGGCTGGCGTTCCGGCCGCTCGACCGTGAACTGCCCCCGCAGGGCTGGAAGATTCATGTGTCGGCCTGCCTCGACAATGCCGAGCGGGTGCTCACGAAGGTCTGGGAGTACTGCGTACCGCGCTCGGTGGCCTTCAAGTGCATGCCGAGCCGGTATCTGCTGCACATCCGCAACGCCAAGTACACCGACCGGGGCGCGAGCGGCAAGTTCATCACGGTCTATCCGGCCGATGAGGAGCAGTGCCGGGTGATCGCCGAGGAGTTGGACGCGCTGCTGGCCGGTGAGCCCGGTCCGTACATCCTCAGCGATCTGCGCTGGGGCGCGGGACCGGTGTACGTGCGCTACGGCGGCTTCACCGAGCGGCACTGCTACGACGACAAGGGCGAGCTGTGTCCTGCCGTGGAGGACGACCGGGGGCAGCTCGTCCCCGACCGCCGCGAGCCCGCATTCCGGGTGCCGGAGTGGGTTTCGCCACCGGAGTTCCTCGAGCCGCATCTGGCGGCGCGCTCGGCCACCGCCATCGCCGACCTCCCGTACGCCATCGAGCGGGCGCTGCACTTCTCCAACGGCGGTGGGGTGTACGTCGGGCGGGACCTGCGGACCCAGCAGCGGGTGGTGCTGAAGGAGGGACGTCCGTACGCCGGACTGGCTGCGGACGAGGCGGACGCGGTGACCCGGCTCGCGCGGGAACGGGACGCCCTGCGGCGGCTGTCCGGGCTGGGGTGCGCCCCCGAGGTGCTGGACTGGTTCACGCTCGGCGAGCACTCCTTCCTGGTGCTGGAGTACATCGAGGGGCGCCCGCTCAACAGCTTCTTCGCGCATCGGCACCCGCTGATCGAGTCCGATCCCAGTCCGCAGCGGCTGGCCGAGTACACCGAATGGGCACTGCGCGTGCACCGGCTCGTGGAGGAGGCCGTCGAGGCGATCCACGCCCGGGGGGTGGTCTTCAACGACCTCCATCTGTTCAACATCATGCTCTCCGAGGACGAATCCTCGGTGGTGCTACTGGACTTCGAGGCCGCCTCCATCGACGACCCGGGCAGTCGGCAGGTGATCGCCAACCCCGGGTTCGTGGCCCCCGCCGACCGCCGTGGCCCCGACGTCGACCGCTATGCCCTGGCCTGTCTGCGGCTGGCTCTGTTCCTTCCGCTGACCAGCCTGTTCGCGGTGGACCGGGCCAAGAGCCGGCATCTGGCGCGGATCGCCGCCGAGCAGTTTCCGGTGCCGGCCGAGTTCCTCGACGCGGCGGTCGACGAGATTCTGCGTGGCGATCGAGGCGTCACGGGGGCGGCCGGGCCGCCACAGGCCCACTCGGGATCCACCGACGGCGGGAAAGGGCACGGCTACTTGCCGGCTTCGCTCGCGGACTGGCCCCGCAGCCGGGACTCCGCCGTACGCGCCGTGCTGGCCTCCGCCACCCCGGCGCGGGAGGACCGCATCTTTCCCGGCGATATCGCCCAGTTCGCCCTCACCGGCGGCGGGACCTGCTTCGCCTACGGCGCGGCCGGGGTGCTCTACGCCCTCGATGCGACGGGCGCCGAGCGATGTCCGCAGGCGGAGGAGTGGTTGCTGCAGCGGACGAAGGCACCCGCCTCGGGCAGTCCCGTCGGCTTCTACGACGGTCTCTCCGGCGTCGCCTGGGTCCTCGACCGGCTCGGGCACCGCGCACGGGCCCTGGACCTGATGGACCTCGTCACGGCGCAGAGCTGGCAGGACATCGGCCCCGACCTGCACGGTGGACTTGCCGGTGTGGGGCTGGCGTTGGACAGCCTCGCCGAGACCGCCGACGCCTCGGGATTACGCGAACAGGCCCTGCGTTGCGCCGAGTTGGTAGCCGATCGGCTCGGCCGGACGACCGCCGGGGAGGGGCCCTTACCCTCCCGCGCCGGACTGCTGCACGGCGACAGCGGGGCAGCCCTGCTGTTCCTGCGGCTGTACGAACGCACCGGCGACGGCGCGCTGTTGGATCTGGCCGGGGACGCCCTGCGACGTGACCTGGCGCGCTGCGTACGAAGCGCGTCGGGCACCCTCCAGGTCGACGAGGGCTGGCGGACCATGCCCTACCTCGGCGCCGGCAGCGTGGGCATCGGTATGGTGCTCGACGACTACCTCTCCCATCGGCCCGATGACGGCTTCGCGGCGACGCGGGACGAGATAGTGCGGGCCGCGCAGGCCAAGTTCTACGCCCAGCCGGGACTGTTCCGCGGTGCCGCCGGCATGGTGCTGTACCTGAGCCGGACCACCGCCCCGGGACCGGGCACCGGCGCCGCGGACCTGCGCCGCCAGATCGACTCCCTCTCCTGGGGCGCCGTCCCCTACCAAGGCCATCTGGCCTTCGCCGGTGAGCAGATGATGCGGCTCTCGATGGACCTGAGCACCGGCACGGCCGGATGTCTGCTCGCCCTGGGCAGCGCGCTGCACGACGAACCCGTGCACCTGCCCTTCCTCCCGCCGCTCCGGCGGCCCTGAAGCCGGCCCCGACCGGGGTCGATCAAGAAAGTCATCCCCGTCCCCATAACGAAAGGAATCATCATGTCGCTTCTCGACCTGCAGACGATGGAGACCCCCAAGCCCGAGGCCACGGAGGAGCTGCACACCGGCAGCCGCGCGAGCCTCCTGCTCTGCGGCGACAGCAGCCTGAGCGTCACCACCTGTAACTGACTGCCGGTCGCCGCGGGGCCCCGGGTCCCGTAGCGACGAGGTGGGCGGGTTCCGGGCGTCAGTTGCCCGGAACCCGCCCACCCGCATGGAGCCCCTCAGCGGGAGGCCCCCGAAAGATCCCACCGCACATGGCCACCCCCATAGATCCCACCCGCGTGGATACGTCCGAAGGAGGCCCGGTCCCTCGCATGGTCGGTCGCATGGTTGGTCGCAGGGCCGGTGGTCACACGGTGCCTCGGATGTCCCCCACGCCCGGGCCACCCTCGCCGACGCGGCAACCGGACGCCGGGCGGCGCGTTCTGACCGGTGCGCTCCGACACAGCCTGCTGCGCACTCTCACCGTCGCCCTCCTCGGTGCGGCTTCGGCCGCCGCGGCCGTCGCACTGCCCGCCGTTCTCGGCCACACCCTCGACCTCGCACTCGACTCCGCGCCCGGAGCGGGCACCGCCCTCGCGCTGAGTGCCGTCCTACTGGTGGCGGAGGTGCTGCTGGACGCCTTGGTGACGCTCACCGGCGGCGTCACCACCGCCCGCAGCACCGCCTGGCTGCGCCGCCACGGAATCGGCCATCTGCTGTCGCTCGGCCCGCTGCGCGCCACCGACCGCTTCACGACCGGCGATCTGGTGAACCGCCTCACGGGCAACGCCGCCGAGGCCGGGTCCGCACCCACCACGGCGGCCGGCGCCCTGGCCGCGCTGCTCACCCCGGTCGGGGCCCTGGTCGCGCTGGCGATCACCGACATCTGGCTGGCGGCCGTCTTCCTGGCCGGGCTTCCCCTGCTGACCCTGCTGCTGCGGTCCTTCGCCCGGGGCTCCTCCGACAGCGTCCGGCGCTATCAACACGTACAGGCGGAGATCGCCTCCCGGCTCGTGGAGGCGCTGGGCGGGGCCCGGACGATCGCCGCCGCGGGCACCGCGCACCGGGAAGGTGCCCGCATCCTGGCCCCGTTGCCCGAACTCGGCGCGCAGGGCCGGCTCATGTGGCAGGTATACGGGCGGGCGATGGTCGGCAGCAGCATCCTGGTGCCGTTGCTGACCACGGCCGTCCTCGCGGTGGGCGGGCTCCGGCTCGCCCACGGCGCCCTGACCGTCGGCGGACTGCTGGCGGCCGCCCGGTACGCGGCGCTCACCGCGGGTCTGGGAGGGCTGACCGGTCAGCTCAACGCCCTGGTGCGCAGCCGCGCCGCGGCCCGACGCATCGGCGAACTGCTGGCGCTGCCCCCGGCGGGGCACGGTTCCCGGCCGCTGCCCTCTGACGGCCATGGGCGGCTCGAACTGCGCGGGGTCACCGTCGCCCGCGACGGCGTGCCCGTGCTGCACGGTGTGGATCTGGTCGTACCCGGGGGCACCACCATGGCCGTGGTCGGGCGGTCGGGGGCGGGCAAGTCCCTGCTGGCCGCCGTCGCGGGGCGGCTCACGGATCCCGACGACGGCGCGGTGCTGCTGGACGGGGTTCCGCTCGACCAGGCCGATCCGGTGCAGCTGCGCCAAGAAGTCGGCTACGCCTTCGAACGGCCGGCGCTCTTCGGCGACACCATCGGCGCGGCCATCGCGTTCGGGCCCCGGCCGGTTCCGGCCCACGGCATCGAGGCCGCGGCCCGCGCGGCCGGCGCCGACCCGTTCGTACGGCTGCTGCCGCGCGGCTACGCCACGCCGCCGGCCGACGCTCCGCTCTCCGGTGGCGAGTTCCAACGCCTCGGCGTGGCACGGGCCTTCGCCCACGCCGGTCGCCTGTTGATCCTCGACGACGCCACCTCCAGCCTGGACACCGTCACCGAGCACCATGTCAGCCGGGCGCTCCTTCAGGACGTACGGCCGGGCACCCGGCTGCTGATCACCCACCGGCTGTCCTCCGCCGCCCGCGCCGATCTGGTCGCCTGGCTGGAGCGAGGCCGGATACGGGCGGTCGCGCCACACGATGTGCTCTGGCGGGACCCCGAATACCGTGCGGTCTTCTCCCCCACCGCTCCGGACGCAGGTACCCCCTCATGAGCACCGCGACGATCCGGCTGCTGCCGCGCGCGCTCCGCTTCCTACGGGGCCGCACCCGGGTGTTGCTGCTGATGGGCGGCTGGTCCCTGCTGGAGTCCGGGCACACCTTCGTCAGCGGCTACGCCGTGGCCAAGGCCCTGGACGACGGCTTTCTGGTCGGCCGCACCGGCACGGCCATGGCCTGGCTGGCCGTTGCCGCGGTGGCCGTCGTCCTCGGTGGGACCGCCGGCCGGGGTGTCTTCCGGGGGCTCGCGGACCTGGTCGAACCGCTGCGCGACGCCCTGGTCCGTACGGTGGTGACACGCGCCCTGGACCAGGCGGTCGCCGATCCGGCCCGCGCCGCGGACACCGCGGTGGTCTCGCGGTTGACCAACCAGACCGAGCTCGCGCGGGACAGCTTCGCCGGACTGGTCCTGGTGGCCCGTTCCTTCGTCTTCACCTCGGCGGGGGCGCTGCTCGGACTGTTCTCCCTGGCCCCGCAGCTACTGCTGATCGTGCTGCCGCCCCTCGTGGCCGGACTGCTGCTGTTCGTGGCCACGCTGCGCCCGATGGCACGGCAGCAGGGCGCCTTCCTCCAGGCCGACGAAACGCTCTCGGCCCACTTCGGTGCCGTGGCGGCGGGGCTGCGCGACGTGGCCGCCTGCGGCGCGCGCGCCACCGTCATGGGGCGCGCCGACGGCCTGATCGACGCCGAGGCACGGGCGGCCCGGCGCCTGGCGGGTTGGGCCGCGGCCCGCTGTCTCGCCCTCGGCGTCGCCGGTCAGCTGCCGGTCCTGCTGCTGCTCCTCAGCACACCCTGGCTGCTGCGGCAGCACCTCACCGCGGGGACCGTCCTCGGCGCCCTGACGTATCTCACCCAGGCACTGCTGCCCGCCCTGCACACCCTGATGAACGCGCTCGGCTCCGCCGGGACCCGGCTCCTGGTCGTACTGGACCGCCTCACCGGGCCCCCGGGCCAGACGCCCCGGAGCGGGCCAACCGCGGCCGACCACACCGACTCCGGTGACGAGCGCCCCGACTCCGGCTACGGCGACGCCGCCTCCGAGCCCGCAGGCGCCGTGCCACGCTCCGGAGGGCGCACCGATCCGACCGCCCCCCGGGTCGAACTACGATCGGTGACCTTCGCCTACGGCCCCGGCGCACAACCGGTCCTGCACGACCTCGATCTCCTCGTCGAACCGGGCGAGCACCTCGCCGTCGTCGGCCCGAGCGGCATCGGCAAGTCCACACTGGCCGGCCTCATCACCGGTCTGCTGCCCCCTACGGGGGGCACGGTACGGGTGGACGGCCGCCCACCGAACGCGCCTGGCCCCCTTCCCCTGTCCCTCCCCGATCCCGGTCCGTCCCGCCGCCGGGTCCTCATCCCACAGCAGGCGTACGTCTTCTCCGGCACCGTGCGTGACAACCTGCGCTACCTCTGTCCTGACGGTGCGTCCGACGTCGCCGTGGCGGCGGCAGCGGAGGCCGTGGGACTGAACCCGTTGGTGTCCCGGCTGGGCGGTCTGGACGCACGGATCGACCCGACCGCGCTCTCTCAGGGCGAACGCCAGCTGATCGCGCTCGGCCGGGCCCACCTCGCGCCGGCCCGGCTGGTCCTCCTCGACGAGGCCACCTGCCATCTCGACCCGCTGGCCGAGCAGCGCGCCGAGCGGGCCTTCGCCGACCGACCCGGCACCCTGATCGTCATCGCCCACCGGATCACCTCGGCCCAACGCGCCGACCGCGTACTGGTACTGGACGGCACCCGGGCCACCCTCGGCAGCCATACCGAACTGCTGGACCGCTCGACGCTCTACCGCGAACTGACCGGCAATTGGCAACCGGAGTCCGCCGAACGGAGCCGGCGACGACCAAGGGGGTGACGATCAAGGGGGTGTCGGCAAAAGGGGGTGACAATCAGCCGCGAACGCCACGCGACTCAGTACCCGAGCCCATCGGCTCTCGGCACAACAGCTTCTGGAACCAACCCACATCCCAGAACCTCCCGAATTTCCGCCCGACCTGCTCATGGACGCCGACAGGCCGGAAACCGAAGCGTTCATGGAGCCGTTGTGATGCCGCGTTGGGCAGGGCGATTCCGGCGAGCGCGGTATGGACGTCCTCCTGCTCCAATGCGTCGAAGAGCGAGGCGTACAGCAGGCCGCCGACGCCGCGTCCCACCTGCTCGGGCGCCAGATAGACGCTGGTTTCCACGGAGGTCGCGTACGCCTGCTTCGGCCGGAACGCACTGCTGGTCGCATAGCCGAGGAGCTTTCCGCCCTCCTCGGCCACCAGGAGCCGATGTGGGCCGGAACGGGGATGGGCCAGCAGCCACGGCCGGCGCTGCTCCACGGTGAACGGCTCGATGTCGAAGGTGATCGGCGTCTCGACGACGTAGTGGTTGTAGATCCGGGTCAGCTCTTCCAGGTCGTCCCCGGTACCAGGCCGGATCTGCACGCCTGCGCCCGTCCCGTCTCCGTTCACCACTGCACTCATCCGCAAGACGGTACGTGGCGCTTGTTACGTCACGGAGAATTCGAGGAAGCGTGGTGCGCCGGGCTCAAGGGGCAGCCTGGTCGCCCGGGCGGTGAAACTGATCGCGTGGTACCAGCCGCACAGCATGAGCAGGTCCAAGAGCTGTTCGCAGCGTGCTGCAACAGCGCCTCACGGAACTGCAGGAGGCCCGGCTCGTGGAGCGCGACACCGAGGGCGGTCGCCGTCCGGCCCTCAGAGCCAGCCGGCCCCCTGCGATATACGAATGGCGTCGACCCGGTTTCGGGCACCGGTCTTGCGGTTGATCGCGGCCATGTAATTGCGCACCGTTCCGCTGCTCAGATGCAGTTCGCGGGCGATCTCCGGAACGGACGCCCCACCCGCGGCGAGCGAGAGAACGGTCAACTCCCTTGCGGTCAGGGGCATATCGGCGGCCTGGAGAAAGTCCAGGGTCAGCGTGTGGTCGACATAGCGCTGTCCCGCCGCGACCTGGTTTATGGCGTGCCGGAACCGGGCCGGCGGGGCGTCCTTGTCCACGAACCCACGCGCCTTCGCGGCGACGGCGCGCCGGAGGGTACCGGGTCGGCAGGAGCTGGCGAGCACGAGCAGTGCGCAGCCCGGCCCTCCGGGATGGCTCGTCGGCTGCCCCGACCGCGCGGAGTCGCCGTCCACCACACACACCTGGGGCTGGAAGGAGCGTGCCTTCCCCGGGGCGCTCGCCCAGCACGCCGCGATGGCGTCGATGCCCTCCTCATCGCGGAGCAACGCGGCAAGCCCCGATCGCACCAGCCGTGTCTCATGGACCACCAAGACCCGGATCACCCTTGTCCCTCCGTTCGGCCCTGCAGTTTGCACTGCTGAATTGTCACGGCCCGGATTTCCAGCCAGAGGGAGCTTCGAGGGAATTGACCGGAAACCGCACGCTTCTGCCGTACTGACGCTCCGTTCATTACCCATGAGAATGGCAGGAGTCCACAACTCCGCAAACCATCCGCCGATCACGGCCGTACCCACCCCGGCGGCCATCACTCTCGTACGCACGGGAGTCGCCGCCGCACACCGCCGACCGAGACCGGCTCCCCCACCTCCCGCACCGAAGCGGAATCAGAGGAACTGCACACGCCACCCGGGGCGATGCCGCGAGGGACACCTCCCGATGGAGGGCCGCTTCTCGCCAACCCGAGCATGGCAGCACACCGGACTCAGGTCCACCGTGGATGCACCTGTGACGGTTGCGCCCCAAGTGACGCGGCGGACGGCTGCACGCCCAGGGCTACCCGCGAGCGTCGAGCAGCAAGCTCAAACGGCCGGTCCGCACACGTTCCGTCGCCACACCTGGTCCCCTTCGCGGTCACATACCTGTCTACGCTCAGGCGGAGGCTGACGCTCACCCTCACGAAGCGCGACGGAATTCCGCGCCCGCGGCTGTGAGAGCCCAGCTCCCGGAAGTGGAAAACTTCCCAGGTTATCGACGGGCCTCAAGCCTACGCAATACCACTGCGGCGAAAGCAGCTGACGCACTCAGCTGACATCCGCCGTCGGTCACGCTGCCCGTCCGTCTCCTGCCGCCATCGCGCGTCCCGTAAGCCTCCGTCAGTTGACGGATGTATCGCCGCGCGGACGCCCATACGTTGTCACCGCCGTGGCGGGCCACAGACAAGGGCGGAGTGCCTCCTTCCCCGTAGCCCGCCCCGCAGGCAAGAACTGCCGAAGGAGAACAGACCAATCATGATCACCGAGTCGACCCCTCACGGGCCAGTGCGGCGGACGATGGCCGCATTCGCCGCCGTCGCCTTCGCCACGCTCGCCACATCGGTGTCTCCGCTGACGACCGGAACGGCCCATGCGGACACCTCCGCACTGGCGGGCCTGTCCCTGTCACCGCGGTTGCCCCAGGCGGACGGCCTCGCGCCGTCCCTGGATCTGGCGAAGGACTCGCCCGACTACGGGACCGAAATCGTCGTCAACAAGAGGCCGATGGCGAACTGGAGCATCGTGCCCAACGGTGACGGGAGCTTCCTGATCCGCAACGACAAGACGCAGAAGTGCCTCGACTTCAACACCGACAACAATCACCTCGTCGAGCCGGTGTACTGCGACTCGACCAACACCAAGCAGAACTGGTATCTGCAGCCCTCGGACGGTGGCGGCGGCTACTACCTGATCCGGAACGTCAACACCGACAAGTGCATGGACGTGTTCGGGGGAAGCGGCAACGACGGCGCGACGGTCGGCCTCTCCAACTGCCACGGCAACAGCAACCAGGAGTGGATCATCGGGCCGACGCCCAGCCCCGGATACACGGGCCCCACCCTGTCGGATCTGGCCACCGCGTACGCCCTCAAGCAGTGCAGCAACAGCTCCAGCATCATCAAGTCCTGTGACTACACGATCACCGGCGACAGCGTGGCGTCCGTGGGGAACCTCAAGCGGGTCAGCTCCAACGTGTGGAACAACAGCACCGACCCGGCGGACCGGACCATCACCTGGACGCAGACCTCGTCCGAGACCAACACGGTGGGCAGCTCCATCACCGTCACCAGCGAGGTCGGGGTCAACATCGAAGTCGTCTCGGTCAAGGTCAGCAGCGCGATCAGCGCACGCTACGAGCACTCCTGGACCCAGACCAACACCGTGAGCGACGCCAACAAGATATCCGTCAAGCCGAACAACTACAGCTGGGCGATGCGAGGCCAGCTGATGAAGACGGTGACGGGCAAGTGGACGTTCACCAACGACCTCGGTGACAAGTGGTCAGGCGACGGCACCGCCACGATCCCCGCCGTCGACGGCACCGACGACCTCAGCAGCAACCTGGTGCTGTGCACGAGCGACAGCCTCGCCAAGGAGTGCGTCGACAACCGGTGACCGGCGCACCGCACGCCATCTCGTGATCTGACGGCGCGCCGTCGTCGGACGGTTCCCCGGCCTCCGCGAACGGAGGCCGGGGAACAACGCGTCGGCCCGCGGCTCCTACGCCCGGTGCCGACGGGTCACCTCCGCGGCGATCTCGACCCGCGAGGTCATCGCCAGCTTTCTGAGGATGCTGGAGACATGGGTGCTGACGGTGCTTCGGGCGATGGACAGCCGAGCCGCGATCTCGGGGTTGGAACACCCTTCGGCCACATGCTCCGCGACCAGGCGTTCCGTATGCGTCAGTGCCTGCCAGCCGTCGCGTACGCCGGTTCGGGCCCGGTGTGAACCACGGCGGACGGCCACCGCCCGCAGCCGGGACGTCGCCTGTGCCGCGTCCCAGGCCGCACCGAGCCGCGTGAAGGTCTCCAGTGCCTGGTCGAGCAGGACGCGGGCGTCGTCCAGGCGCCCGCGGCGGGCCAGTGCTTCGGCCGCATCGGTGCAGGCGTGTGCCGCGTTGAGCGGCCGCGGTGCGTTGCGGTAGCAGCGGACCGCTTCCAGGAGCAGATCGGGGTCCCCGCTGAGCAGACCTTCACAGCGGTAGGCGTCACCGAGGTGGTAGAGGCCGCCGCTGTCCTCGGCCCGTCGCTGCGCGGCGGCGGCGTAGCGACGCGCGCTGTCGTGATCCCCCTGGGCCAGGGCGAGTCGGACCAGATCGGGGGTGAGGAAGCCAAGGATCAGCTGGCCGGGCAGATGGCCGACGCCCTCGTCGAACGCCTCGGCGAGCCGGGAGTACGCGCGCCGGTCGTCACCCCGCGCCTCGTCCAGCAGGGCGCCGGCGCACATCGGCAGGTACTCGTAGAAGGCGGCGACCGTCGCGTTGTCGAGCTCGGGCAGCACGGCCGTCAGGTGTGCTTCGGCGAGGGGGCGCCGGCCCCTGTGTGCGGCGATCACCGCCGCCATCGCCCGTAGCGCCCGGCTCATCGCGGCCTGGTCTCCGCAGTCGAGACCCGCTTCGATCTCCGCCAGCGCGTCGTCCCAGCGCCCCGTGTGGAACGCCAGGAGCGCGCAGGACAGGTGGTACCAGGGCAGGAACACCCCGCCGATGTGCTCCGCCGGTCTTCGTACGGCGGCGAGGGTCCGCTGGGCCTCGGGCCCGAGGTCGAGGTCGATATAGCAGTTGACCAGGGAGAGTTGCAGGCCCAGCCACTGCGCGGGGTGCATCGTGTCGGGGGTGAGCCGGGAGGCCTGCCGCGCCAGTTCGACCGCTTCGGCGTCGGGTGTTTCGAGGAAGCGCTTGGCGGCCAGTACGTGCAGGGTGCTGGCCAGAGCGGAGCTGTCACCGACCTCGTCGGCGGCGGACCGGGCCCGGGAGGCGACCGCGCCGGCTTCGGTGAGGTCGCCCAGCGCGAAGAGGCACACCGCGCCGAACGCCTGGAACTGGACCCGCTCGATCGCCCCGACACCGGGGCTCCGGCATCCGGCCCGCGCCTCCGCCAGCGCCAGATCGGGTCGGCCGCGGGCGAACGCGGCCTGGATGACGATCCAGCGCAGCACGGATTCCAGCCCGGCGTCGGGCGCCTTGGCCAGGGCGGAGCGGGCGCTCTCCTCCGCCTCCGCGAGATGGCCGCAGGAGAGCTGCGCGACGGCGTGGTGCAGACGGAGGTTGCCGTATCCGGCGGCCGCGGGGTCGCCGAGTTCCAGCGCCGTGGTGAGGAGCCGCAGCGCCATGGCGGGCGCCCGCGTGGTGAGCCGGGTGGCGGATCCTTCCAGCCAGGTGATCAGGAATTCCGGGCTCGGCACCCCGTCGAGCAGGTGCTCGGCCACGCGTTCCGGAGCCGCGCCGGCCTCGGCGAGCCGCTGCGCCGCTCTCATGTGCAGCATGGCCCGGACCGATCCCGGTACGGCGTCGTACAGCGCGTCCCGGATGAGCTCATGGCGGAAGCGCAGGCACTGGCCGGTGTCCCGCAGGATTCCGGACGCCTCGGCCTGCGCCATGGCGGTCAGCAGATCGCTCAGTGGGATGTCCATGACCGCGGCGAGTTCGGCGGTGGTGCAGCCGGTCCCCAGTACGGAGACGATGCGCAGCATCTGCAGCACGTCCTCGCGCAGGTAGCGGAGCCGGTGCGTCACCAGCGCGGTCAGCGGCGGCAGCGCACAGCCCGCGGCGATCTCCGCCGTGGCCCCGCCGGTCTCTATGGCGTGCTCGCGCTGCAGCGCGGCGATCAACTCCGTGAGGTACAGCGGGTTTCCGCCGGCTCCCTCGGCCATCCGCCGCAGTCGCGAGCCGGCCTCCCGGCCGCACAGGTCCGCCAGCAGGGCAGCCACGGCCCGGGTGTCCAGGGGTGCGAGTTCCAACAGGGTGCGGTTGCCGGCGATCGGGCTCCGCGACAGATGGGCGACGTCCCCCGCTCCGGGCACGGGCCGATGGGCGCCGACCACCAGGAGCGGCAACTGATGCACCGAGCGCACCAGCTTGTGCAGCACGGCCAGGCTCGCCGGGTCGGCCCACTGCAGATCGTCGAGGAACAGGGCCAACGGCCCCTGCGCGCACAGGTCCTCGACCAGCCCGACCATCGCCTCGATCGTCGCGGCATCCGCCCCCGCGGCCTCGTGCCTGGCGCCCGGCACACCGTAGCGAGCATCGCCGCGCAGGACCTCGGCGACCTGTGCTCGCCGTTCGTCCGAGGGGGACTCCTCCAGCCTCAAGCAGTGGGAGATGACGGCGAACGGGCATGGCTGCGCCAGGTTCTGGGCGCTCGCGGAGAGCACCTGGATGCCCCTGCGCCGGGCGTCCGCCGCGGCCTGCTCGAGCACCGCGGTCTTCCCGAGACCGGCCTCCCCCACCACGAAGCCGGCCTGTCCCACGCCCGCGAGGGTGGACTCCGCCAACCGGGACAGCTCCGCCAGCTCGGCCGCCCGCCCCAGAAGGCGACCTTCGAAAGAAGCCATGCACTCCCCCACGCGCCATGCAATGCCAGGGATTTAATAGCACACTTCTTGGATATATCCAGTGAACGACCGTCCTCCGGACACAACGACGGTGCCCCGCGGCACAGGCCCACAGGGGCGCGTGCCACGGGGCACCGATGCGCGGCGGTGCTGCGACCGCCGGGCGAGGAGTTCTCAGGCGGTGGCGGCGGCCCGCCGGTCGCGGCGCTGCTTGAGATGTCCCGCGCCGGCCAGCGCCGCCACCACGACGGCCGTGCCGGCGAGCTGATGACGGCCGTCCGAGCCGGCGGCCATGACGCCGAAGACGCCGAGGATCGCGGCGAACGCCACCCAGGTCAGGTAGGGGAAGCCCCACATCCGCACCGAGAGCAGCTCGGGCGCCTCGCTCTCCAGCCGGCGGCGCATCTTCACCTGGGTGAGGCAGACGATGGACCAGACGACCAGCACCGAGCAGCCGGCGATGTTCAGCAGCCAGGCGAACACGGTGGTCGGCCAGATGATCCCGGCGATCACCGCCACGAAGCCGAACACGCAGGACGCCAGCACGGCCGCCATCGGCACGCCCCTGGTGACCTTGCCCAGCAGACGCGGGCCCTGGCCACGGTTGACGAGGGAGTACGCCATCCGGGACGAGCCGTAGATGTTGGCGTTCATCGCGGAGAGCAGGGCCACCAGCACCACGATCTGCATGATGGTGCCGGCCGCCGGGATGCCGAGCCGGTCGAGCACGGTGACGTACGGGCCCTCCGTCGCGACCTTCGGGTCGTTCCACGGCACCAGGGTGACGACCACGGCCATGGAGCCGATGTAGAAGACGGCGATGCGCCAGACGGCGGTGCGGACGGCGCGGGCCACGTTCCGGCTCGGGTGATCGGACTCCGCCGCCGCGATGGTGACGGTCTCCAGACCGGCGAACGCGGAGATGGCGGTCAGCAGCCCGGCGGCGAGTCCGGCGGCGCCGGTCGGGAAGAAGCCGCCGTGGCCGGTGAGGTGGTCGGCGCCGGGTGCGCTGCCGAACACCCCGAGGATGCCGAGCACACCCAGCACCAGGAAGGCGACGATGGTGGCGACCTTGATGGCGGCGAACCAGAACTCGAACTCGCCGAAGTTCTTGACCGCGGTCAGATTGCTGGCGCAGAAGAACGCCATGAAGATCGCCACCCAGCCGTAGGCGGGGATGAACGACACCCAGGTGTGCATGATCGCGCCCGCCGCGGTGGCCTCGGCGGCGACACCGGCGCAGAGCATCAGCCAGTACATCCAGCCCGAGGTGGTCCCGGCCCAGGTGCCGAGTTCCTCCTCGGCGTGCACCGAGAACGACCCGGTGGAGGGGCGGGCCGCGGACATCTCGCCGAGCATGCGCATGATCAGCATGACCAGCGCGCCGGCACCCACGAAGAGCAGGACGACGGCCGGGCCGGCAGCTGCGATACCGGCGCCGGAGCCCACGAAGAGCCCCGCACCGATCACCCCGCCGAGGGCGATCATCGACAGATGGCGCTGCTTGAGGCCGTGCGACAACACGGGTTCGCCGCTCTGCACGGCCTGCGGGGAATCCGGGGTGGACCGGGTGATTGTCCGACTCATGGTCGTGCCTGTTCATTGCTTGAGACGTTCGGTGAGCCGGACGAGTCTGAGGGGGCGCGTTGCACGTATGACGTGAACGCCCACTATTCGGAACCCTCCCTCACCTACAGTGAAGATCACGTCACATATTGAAGATCATGTCGGGCACGAAGCGGCCCGGCCGATGGTGGCATGTCGACGGACACCACGACCGTGCCGCCCGCTTCCCCGGTGGCGGGATTTGCCTTCGAGTGCACTCCAGCATCCACACTGACCAACGACGAGATCCGCGCGGCGGACGGAAAGGGCGGCAGCTGATGGAGACGACGAGCCGGGCGGGGCACCCTCTGCCGTACGACACCTATCGGCAGGCGATCGAGCGGGAGGCCCTGCGCTTCGCCGACGTGGCCAAGGGCGCCGACCCCGCGACCCCCGTGCCCTCCTGCCCCGACTGGACGCTGGCCGACCTCACCCGGCATGTGGGAGCGGTGCACCGCTGGTTCTCCGCTCTGCTGACCCAGCTGGTGCAGGAGCCGCCGCGCAGCCGCGACGTGGAGCTGGGGCTGCCGGAGCACCCGGCGGACTATGCCGACTGGCTGGCCGCGGGTGTCCCCGCGGTGGCCGACGTGCTGCGCAAGACGGATCCCCAGGCGCCGATGTGGGCCTGGGGTGCGGACCAGCACGCACGGTTCTGGGCCCGCCGGATGCTGTTCGAAACCCTGGTGCACCGGGTGGACGCGGAGCGAGCCGTCGGTCGGGAGTCGGACATCGAACCCGCGCTGGCGGCGGACGGGGTGGACGAGTTCCTCGTCAACCTGCCCTCCGCGGGCTTCTTCGCGCCGGCCGTGGCGAAGCTGCGCGGCAACGGCGAGACCCTTGTCTTCCAGTGCACGGAGCCCGACGGCGGCACCGGCGAGGAGTGGCGGGTGCGACTGGAGCCGGACGGTTTCCGCCTGCTGCCGCGGGCCGCGGCCGACGCCACGCCGTCCGAGGCGCAGACGGTGGTACGGGGGCAGGCCGCCGACCTACTGCTGCTGCTCTACAAGCGGCGGTCGTACCAGGAGGCGGCCTTCGACATCTCGGGCGAAGTCGCCACGCTCGACCACTGGTTCAGCCACACGGCCTTCTGACCCGCAGGGGCCGGGGTCAGGAGAGGGTCTTGATCTCCTTCATGGTCAGGTGGGATTCGAGGCGCAGGACACAGGGCAGGCCGCTGAGCCTGCCGGTGAGGAACGCTTCGTAGGCGGCGTGGTCGGCGACGGCGACACGGATGAAGTAGTCGTGCCGGCCGAACATCCGGCGGAGCTCGACGACCTCCTCGTAGGACGCCACGGTCTGCTCGAACTCCTCGAAGGTCTTGCGATCGGTGGCGCTGACCTCGACGTCGATGAGGACCTCCAACCCGCGGCCGAGAGCCGCGGGATCGACGGCGGCCCGGTACCCGGTGATGACACCGGCCTCTTCCAGTCCCCCTGCTGCGGGTTCGTTGACAGCCGAAGCGTCGCGGGCATCATGAGGGGATGGCTGGGGGCGGGCATGAGGGGACCGAGGAGACCAAGGGGACTGCCGATCCCCCTGTGCGGTCGGAGAGCGCGCGTCGAACGGTGACGGTGTTCGTCAGCTACTCGCGGCGTGAATTCCACTTCGCCGAGGCGGTGACCGCGACGCTGAGATCGCAGGCCGCGCTGGACCCGTGGTTCGATGTGCAGCGGCTGCGGCCGGGGATGGACTGGGCCAAGGCCCTGGACGAAAGCCTCGACCACGCTGACGCCCTGCTCCTGCTGGCATCGCCGGCGGCTCTCGCCTCGGCCTACGTACGGCGCGAATGGACCCGGGCCCTGGAGCGCGGCATCCCGCTTCACATCGGTGTCGTCGAAGCCGTCGAACTTCCCCCGGAACTCGCCGGCTTCCCCGTACACGACCTGCGCACCCGGTTCTGGGAGCGCGCCGCCGAGCTCGCGGAGGCGATGGCCCAGGCGCGCACCGACACGGGCGTCGCCGCTCCCCGGCCGAACCGCTTCGGCCTGCCCGGCCGGATGCCCACCCCGGTGGCCGCGACGGTGGTGCTGTCGGTGCTCACCTCCATCGCCCTGGTGTGGGCGATCGTGCTCCTGGTGGGCTTGGACCTCTCGGTCGTACACCTGGCGTGGAACCCCTTCGACCACGACGTTCCCTGGGTGGACCGGGGCAGCGCGCTGGAGGTGATGCGCACCAAGCGCTGGCAGGGGATGATGTTCGGCCTGCTGGGTCTGACCGCTCTGGCGGCGCCGTTGGCGCCCTGTGTCCTGGTCCCGGGCATGCGACTGGTGCGGCGCCGAAGCAGCCGCACGGCGCTGGCGATCGGCTTCGTCGTGACCGTGGGCGTGGGACTGACCGTCCTTGTCGGCGTCGGGCTCGTGATGAAGTCCGGGGAGCTGCGGAACGCCGCCGTCACGGAGCTGTTCTTCCCGACCCCGCCCGAGATGACCGCCGTCGCGGAGATGCTCGGAGCACCACTGGCGGGCGCGGTGGTGTGCGCAGCCGCGGGCGCGGTCGTGGTCGGGCGGTCACGCACACTGCATCTGTGGCTGCCTACCGGGGCGAACGGCGACCATCACCGCACGCGGATCATCAGGATGCGGCGCGCGCGCCAGCAGTTCGCCGTGGAGTGGACGGAGTTCCGCGCGGCCTGGGACGCATACCCCTCGCTGGACACCTCCGCCTTGCCGCGCGGTGCGGATGTGGTCTTTATGACCCAGTGGAAGATCCTCTGTGAGCGGTTGGCCGCGCTGCCGGCGCCTGTCGGGGAAGCACCGGTGACGGTCGAGGTGCGGTGTCCGGCGCCGGCGGAGGAGGCCGTCGCCCACCACCTCAGGGTGGCGTGCCGGCAGGCGGGCATGGCGGCGGGCGCGTCTCCGGCACGGTGGGTCCTGGTACTGGTCAGCTCACAGGCTCCCTGGCCAGAAACGGCACGAGCGATACGGCGGTTGGGGCCCCGCGCGATCTGCGTCCTCCTGGACACCGTCCGCCTGCCGTCCGACGCGGCGGAACTCCGACGGCATCAGTGGCTGGACTTCCGTGAACGGCGTCCCGGCAGCCTGTTCCAGCTGCTGGCCGCGCTGCGGTCCCCTGAAGCCGATACCGCGGGCGAGTTCCTTCCCCCGACACCGGTCATCACCGAGCGGTACCTCGCGCCTGCCTGGGTGCGCTACTTCGTCACGTCGTGCCGGAACATCACGGCCTTCTTCCCCGGCTTCGCGCTGGTGGCCGTGGTGTTGCGGCCGTGGCAGGTCCAGAGCACGCTCCTGGCCGCGGTGACCCTCCTGCTGGTCGTGCACCTGGTGCGCATGGGGAACCTCGCGGCGACGCGCCGGATCTCGGCGTCCCGGTTCCGTACACACTGCGTGGTGGCGTCGGTGCTGTCGTTCGCCTGGGCCGGCGTGGCGATCTCGGTGCTGTGGATTCCCGTGACGCTCTCCTCGACCTGGAGAGGACAGTGGTCCTACATACCGAAGGACAGGGTCTCGGGCCTGACACTGGTCGCGTTGCTGGGGGCGACGGCCGCCCTCCCCGCGCTCATCACCCTGTTCTTCCCCTATTTCTACCTACTGCTCCGCGGGCAGTGGCTGCCGCCGACGGTGACCCACGCCAACTCGCCCATCCTGCCTCGCCACATGGGGACGTGGACGGGATTCGAACCGGTGTCGAGCGCCCCCGGCATGTATTTCGCCCTCTTGATCGAGTTCTGGGTGGCGTACGCATAGCGGTCACCACGTCAGCATGGTGCCCTCCCGGAAGCGCCTCATCCGGGGGTCGGCGGCCTCCTGGGGTCCGGCGAAGGCGCCACCGGGCGTCCGGTGCAGGCGAGGGGCCGTCAGCTTGGCGGGCTCGGCCGGGGGCGCATGGTGGTGTTCGGGCGCACAGGCACCCTCCGCCGGCGCGCTTTTGGCCGTAAAGTGGTGGGCTTGCACAGCAGTCCGCCGGTTCAACAACACTCGATCCGTTGGTGCGAGCCGGGCGATCCGGCCCGCACGCCTGTCGTGAAAGCGGTGAGCCATGTAGCGGAAGGCGGTCAACTCGGCGCGGGTAGCTCGATGTTGGCGTCGGAGCCACTGCTCACGCGGAGGTCTCCGTACGACCGATCCAGCAGGCGATGGTAAACCTGCAATCATGATCACGGATATGCATCACCTGGTGGCGAGATGATTCAAAACCGAATTGATCTGGCCCGTTGTGGGCAGTGTGGTCCGGTCTCCCACGCACACCCGAGTACGCCCCGGAGAGCCCATGAAGAGAAACGGTGACCTAGCCATTCGGCCGACGTCAGACGACCAGGCGTTCGATGAGAGCGCGGTGCCGCTGTACTACCGGCGGAAGACGGCCGACATACTCCACAAGTACGGCCCGGGACCGCGGGTACACTTCCACGTCGGTCTCTTCGACCCCACCGTCACCCTCAACACCACCGTCCCACAGCGCGTCCTCAAGCGGCGGATCGTCGCGTCGCAGGAGGCGATCGTGGCGCACGCGGCCCGCTCGTGGACGGCCGCCGGCCCACCCCCGGCACACCTGCTCGACATCGGCTGCGGACTGGGCGGCGGCTCGCTGTACTGGGCTCAGGAGCACGGCGCACAGGTGACCGGCCTCACCATCGCGGCCGAACACGTCCCGGTCATCGAGGCCTTCGCGAGGCAGACCGGCGTCGGTCGGCGCGTCACCCCGCGGCTGGGGGACATCCACGAGCTGACCGAGGAGCGCAGATACGACGCCGCCTACGCGAACGAGAGCTCCGGCTATATGGACCGCGAGGGGCTCTTCCAGGTCGTGGCCCGCGCACTGCGCCCCGGGGGCTGGTTCGGCATCCAGGAGCACTTCATCTGCCGCCCTGAATGGGTCGACTGGATCAACGGCTACTACAAGACCCGGCTGGGCACCCTCACCGAGTACATCATCGCCGCGAAGGAAGCGGGCTTCGAACTGGAGCAGGACGAGGACGTCACGGACGGCGTCAGCGAGTTCTGGCTGCAGTCGATGGCGTGGAACACCGCCGAGTTGACCCGCATAGAACAGGGCGGTCCACAGGCCTCGTGGTCCCTGACGCGGCTTCAGGAGAGCGCCATCGCCCACGGCAAGCTCTTCCGCATATGGCGCGACCACGCCGTCGAGACCCGGCTGCTGCTCTTCCGGCTCGGAGGCTGAAACGATGGTTCCCGAGCATGGGCACCCCTCCCGCATCGGATGGCAACTCCCGCCGTTCTTCTGCCCGTTCAACGCGTGGCAGCACGCCGAGGCGAAGGAGATCGAGCGGCGGGCCCTGGCGTGGATCGACGACTTCGGTCTCTATCCCGATGCCACCGAGCGCGCCTGGGGCCTGGCCACCCACAGCACCGACTTCTCCTGCCGGGTCATCCCGTTCGGCGACTTCGAGCATGTGCTGACCTTCACCTTGTGGAACTACTGGGCCAACGCGATCGACGACTGGCAGGACGCCGGTCCCGCGACCACCAGCACGGCCGACATCGCCGATCACCGCGCCCGACTCACCCGCCCTGGAAACCCCCGGCTGCTCACTCCTTCCTCCCGGACCGCTCACGACGGCTTCGACGACCTCGTCACACGGACCCACGACCTCCTCACGCCCTTCCAGTTGCGCAGGTTCACGGAGGGAGCACGGGACTGGCTGATCGGGGCCGGCTGGCGTACCGCCAACGCCGAACGCGGCCGGATGCCGAGCCTCAACGACTACGCCGGCCTCGGAGCGCTCGCCAACGGCACCCGGTTCAGCCTCACTTGGTCCGACGCGGCGAACGGGACGCGGCTGTCGCCCGACACCCTCTACGCTGCCCCGGTCCAGGCCCTGACCGACGCGGGTCGTGTGGAGCGACACCCCGAGTGTCCCGAGCGCCGAGCCGCCTCCGCTGCCCGCGCTGGCGTGGTGGTGGCGGCAGTTGGACCCGGTGAGCCGGTCCAGGAGGCCGGGTACGGAATAGCGGAAGGGGCCCGCAGCGATGAGCTGCGGGCCCCTTCCGATGGGCTCGGCGCCGGCCTTCGACGGGCTCAGCGGCGGCGGAACAGGCGTCCCAGCCACGGCCACAGCTGCCGGGTCCGGGGCGGTGGCGCCACATGGACCGCGGTCGCGGGCGTGGGGAACGGCATCGGGCCGGGCGCGGGAGGTGCGGCGGGTGCCGCGCCGGCACGCTTGGGGGTGAACGCCACCGGAAGTTCCACGAGTTGCTGGGACATCAGCGTGCCGCGGCGGCTGAGTTCGGAGTCGTCCACGGTCAACTCGATGTCGGGCAGGCGCGCCAGCAGCACCTCGATGCCGGTGTCGGCGATGGCGCGGCCGATGTCCTGACCCGGGCACTCGTGCGCGCCGGCACTGAACGCCAGGTGCGAGCGGTTGCCGTGGACCGACTGCGAGAGGTCCGGGCGGATCTCCGGATCGACGTTGCCCGCGGCCAGGGAGAGCAGCAGCATGTCACCGCGCTTGATCTCCTGTCCGCCCAGCACGGTGTCCGCCGTCGCCCAGCGCCCCAGGACGGTGTTGATGGGAGGCTGGTCCCACAGCACCTGCTCCAGCGCGTCCGGGAGAGTCATCCGGCCACCCGAGAGGTTCGCGCGGAAGCGCGGGTCGGTGAGCACCATCCGCAGGGTGTTCGCGATCAGGTTCGCCGTGGTCGCGTAGGCCGCGACGAGGACCACCCGGACATGCGCCAGGACCTCGACGTCCGTCAGCTCCGCGGGGTGGTCCAGCAGCCAGGACGTGAGGTCGTGGCCGCGGGCGGCCTTCTTGTTCTCGACGAGTTGGTAGAGCATGGTCGTGACGTACTCGTCGCTGGCGAGAGCGGTGTCCGAGCCCTCCAGCATGTCGGGGACCGCCCGTACGAGTTTCGGGCCGTGCTCGTCCGGTGCCCCGATCAGCTGTGTCATCACCAGCATCGGCAACTGGGTGGAGAACTCCGCCACGAGATCGGCTCGGCCGGTGGCCACGAACTCGTCGATCAGCTGGTGGGCGAAGCGCATCACATAGCGGCGGATCCCGCGCCGGTCGAAACGCTGGAGGGACTCCAGCACCGCGCTGCGCAACCGCTCGAAGACCGGGCCGTCATTGAAGTTGATCACCGGCCACCAGGTCACCAACGGACCCAGCGCATGCTCCTCGGGAACCACCTCCCCCTCCTGCACGGCGCGCCACACCCGCGGGTCACGGGCGAACCGGCTGGAGTTGCGGGCCACTTCGAGGTTCTCGTTGTGGCCGAGGACCAGCCAGGCCGGCAGGTCTCCGTGGACCAGTACGGGTGCCACCGCGCCGTGCTCCGCGCGCAGCTTCTCGTACAGGTGCATGGGGTCCCGCTCGGCTTCCACGCCGTACAGGCGCTGCAGACCGTCCGGGCCGAGGCCGTGGGCCGGACACCCGGGCGGTGGGAGGGGAGTCGTGCTCATGAGGTCTCCGATACGACAAGGGAGTGGAGGTAGTGCATGAGGGTCATCAGGACGTCGCGGCTGGAGTCACGGCGCCGGGCATCGCAGGCCAGGAGGGGAACGCCCGAGGGAAGGTCGAGGGCGGCGCGGAGTTCGTCCAGCGAATGCACCGGGGCGCCCGGAAAGGAGTTGACCGCGACGACGAAGGGGACGCCGCTCTCCTCCAGGCGGCCCATCACATCGAAGCTGACCTCCAGGCGGCGGGTGTCCGCCAGCACCACCGCGCCCAGGGCGCCTTCGAACAGGCCGTTCCACAGGAACCAGAACCGCTCCTGGCCGGGGGTGCCGAACAGGTACAGGACCAGCTCGTCGCTGATGCTGATCCGGCCGAAGTCCATCGCGACGGTGGTCGCCGTCTTGCGCTCCACACCCGCGGGGTCGTCGATGCCGACGCCGGCCTGCGTCATCGTCTCCTCGGTGGTGAGCGGCCGGATCTCGCTCACCGAACCGACCAGGGTCGTCTTGCCGACCCCGAAGCCGCCCACCACCACGATCTTGACCGCGGCCGACGCCGTGTGCGGCAGCCGTTCCTCACTGAGCGGCGCCATGGGCTCAGAGTTTTTGAAGTCCATCGATCACTTTCTCGATAAGTGAGATGTCGGGAAGCTCTGCAGGCGGCACCGGTGCGCGCGTGAGCACCCTCTGATCGTCCAGGAGATCGCTGATCAATACGGTCACGGCGCTCACCGGCAGACCGGTGTAGGCGGATATCTCGGCCACCGAGAGCGGCGCCTGGCACAGCTTCAGGATCGCCGCGTGTTCCGGCTGGGTCCCGGGCGTGGGACCGGTCCTGGCCACGATCAGGGTGACGAGGTCGAGGCGGTTGGAGGCGGATGCGCGGCCACCGGTGATGACATAGAGACGCTCCGGGACGTCATCCATCCCGTCCTGGTCCGAGTCGTTCACCTGGCCTGCCCGTCACTGCGGGGCGGGCTCGTGATGTGTTCTCCCAGCCGGATGATGAGGTCGCGCATGCGCTGGCCCATCAAGCCGGCGTCCACGCCCTCGTCGGCCAGTACCGCGAGGTAGGCGCCCGCGCCGGCCGCCATCAAGTAGAAGAAGCCTCCTTCCATCTCGATGACCACCAGCTTCATCCTGCCCGCCTGGGGCAGCTCGGCGCTCACCGCACCCGCCAGGCTCTGCAGCCCCGAACAGGCCGCGGCCAGCCGGTCGGCGGCGTCGGTGTCCCCACCGTGCTGGCCCATGCGCAGCCCGTCCGCGGACAGCACCACGACGTTGCGGGTCTGCGGCACGCTCTCCGCCAGATCCTTGAGCATCCAGTCCAGGTTGGCCTGCCGCTGATTCACTGTTCTCCTCTCGGCGCGGCGGCGTCGTCGCTACCGCTGTTGCCGTCGCCCGTCAGGCCGTCCTTGAACGCGACCAGCCACTCTCCCGGCGCTCGTTGTGGTCCTGGCTCCGCTTGGCGTGTGCTTGCAGTGGGTTCCGCCGCCTCCGCCATGCGCATCCTGCGGCGCCGCTGCGGCAGACCGTTCGCCGTACGCTCGACCGCCGGCGGCGTCTCGGTCTGGTGGCTCGCCACCTGCGGCCTCATCGACTGGCGGGGAGGCGACTGCGGCGGTCCGCCCGCCACCCGGGGACCGGAGAAGGTACCGATCCCGTGCGCCACACCCGAGGCCTCGGCCACGGTGGTGATCAGTTGCTGCGGGACGATGACCACGGCCCGTACGCCGCCGTAGGCGGACGCGCGGAGGGCGACCTGAAGACCGTAGGCCTGGGCCAGCCTGCCGACCACGGCCAGACCGAGCCGCGGGGTCTCCCCCAGGTCGCCGAGGTCGATGCCCTGCTGTGCCTGTGCGAGCATCTGCTCGGCGCGCCGACGGGCGGACTCGCTCATGCCCACGCCGCCGTCTTCGATCTCCACCGCGATCCCGGACTGCACCTCCGCCGCCGTGAGATGGACACGCGTGTGCGGCGGCGAGTAGCGCGTGGCGTTGTCCAGCAGCTCGGCCAGGGCGTGGATGAGCGGCTCGACGGCCGGACCGATGACGGCGACGTCCGTGGCGGGGCTCAGATCGACCCGCTCGTAGCCGACGATCCGGGACATCGCACCACGCAGCACGCTGTACAGCGGCACCGGCCGGTTCCACTGGCGGCCGGGGCGGGCGCCGCCGAGTACCGCGATGGAGTCGGCGAGCCTGCCGATCAGCGCGGTGTTGTGGTCGATCCGCAGCAGGTCGCCGAAGACACCGGGCGACCGGCCGTGGCGGTCTTCCATCTCCCGCAGCTCCTGCGCCTGCTGGTGCACGATGGCCTGCACGCGGCGGGACAGGTTCACCAGCGACCGCTGCGCGGAGTCCCGCAGGCCTTCCTCCGCGTCCACGGCCTCGATCACGGTGCGCAGCACCGACCAGTGGGCCGCCTGGAACTCGGGGGGCAGACCGTTGTAGGAGTCCGCCCACCGTGCGGTGAGCCAGTTGAGTACCTCCTCGGGAGCCTCGTTCAGACGCAGCCGCGTCAGCATGTCCGGCACCAGGTTGTCGGCCAGCCGAACGGTCGCCTCCTGCTGCCGCGCCATCGCGACCGTCTGCGACTGGCCGCCTTCCGCCAACGCGACGGCCTCACGGCTCCGGCTGGCGGCCAGGCTCGCGGTGGCGGCCACCGCTACCACCGCCGGCACGCCGATCCACAGTGCCGCAGCGAACGCCGACGATCCGACGATGCTCACCACGATCGCGGACGCAACTACTGGTATCAGCCACGCGTAAACCGCCACGGAAGGCAATCTCGTCGGCGACTTCTTCCGGACCATTAGCACCCTCAACCCGTGGGAATAGAAGATCGTAGGACGACCTGCGGGAGCGTATCCGGCATATGCGTAAGGAAGTTGGCAGGGCGTCAGATCACCACTGAGACGAGCGGTCCTTTCTGATACTGGTGGCGATCCTGCTTCCGTACGGGCACAATGCCGCCCCGCATCCCTGAGGAAGGGGATGCCTCACATCACGACCGCAACCCTCACGGGCTCCCGTCACCGTCGGCGGTCTGGAGGGTGCCGGTGGCGCGGAGGGCGTCGTCGGTGTCGAGGCCGAGGCGGGCTGCCAGGGCGAGGGCCTCGTCGAAGGTGGCGTCCGCGTCGGCCAGGCGGGCGGCGGCGAGGGTGGGTGGCACCTTGCCCTCGTCCAGCAAGGCGGTCCACTGGCGTGCGGTGAGGGAGAGGAAGCGGAGGTCCGGCAGGTCGGCCAGGACCGTCAAGTCGGGGACGTCGGCTCCGGAGAGGTCGAGACCGCGCAACTGGTGGGTGGTGCGCAGCGGGGTGAGGTCGACCGGGGCGGTGGTGTTCAGGGCGAGGGCGGTGAGCCGGGGGTGGCCTTCGAGCGGGGTCAGATCGCCGCCGGTGAGGGTGAGGCGCAGGGACTCGACGGGCAGTTCGCGCACCGGTGTCAGATCGGCGGTGGTGGAGCGGTTGAGGTGCAGCAGACGGAGGTGGGTGGCGGCGGTGAGCGGGGTGAGGTCGACGAGGTCGCTGGTGTTGTTGATGTGGATCGCCTGGAGGGTGGGCGGGACCTCGTCGGGGATCTCGCCGATGATCCGCTGGGGGGCGGGATCGGACGTGGGCGACAGCAGCTCGATGTGGTCGCCCGCCTTCTCGTATGCGCCCTGGTCCAGCAGTTCCAGGTACATGCCGAGGAGGGAGGTGATCGAGTCCTCGGCGTAGACGGGTCCTTGGTCGTAGTCGCGACCGGTGTGGATGATCTGGCCGGGGCGGCCGTCGCGGGCCGGGTCCGTGTCGACGGCCAGGAAGTTGCCGTCGTGGCCGGTGGCGAAGCGCAACCAGCCGGGGTGGGCTCCGCAGCGGCGGACGGTGTCGGCGGGGGCGGTGTCGAAGACGACGGAGTCCCATTCCAGGTCCCAGCCGTACCAGGGGCGGTCGCCCCCGCTCCAGTCGGAGTGCTCGGCGACCATGCTCTCCAGCGACAGCCAGGCGTTGCCCTGGAACAGATAGCGGTGGTCGTAGCCGACGCCGTCGCCGTCGGCGATCAGGTAGAGCGCCCGTAGGTCGGCGGGCAGGCGGCGGCCGAGGCGACGTTCGGCTTCGTCGATGGCGGCGGGAGTGGCGGGCGGGGGCAGCTCCTCGGGGTGTCCCAGGATCTCGGCGCGCCGCTGGAGGTAGGCACGGAAGCGGGCCGCGGCCGGCTCGGGGTCGCCGGCCGGTGCGGCGGTGCCGGGCTGCTGATGCCGACCGGGCTGGGGCAGGCGGTAGTCGCCGTCGAGGATCACGTGGAAGCCGCTGCCCCCACCGGTCACCCGGGTGACGGCTCCGTGGAAGACGACGAGCCTGTACTCACCGGACGGCCGGCACCGGAGTTCAAGGCTGACGGGATCCCAGCCACGGTCCATGCGGAGTGCCTCGCCCAGCGCCATGAGTTCTCTGTAGGGGTTGGGCACGCCGGTGTTCCGATACTCCCCCCGCACGGTGTATCCACCGGTCACCGAGCTGCCGCGCCGCCCTGCCCGGCTGTGCAGCACCGCCTGCGACCAGCCGTTCGGCGCCTGCGCGGCGAGCGCCTCGACGATCGGTCCTACGGCCTGTTCCACCATGTTCCGCTCCCCTGCCGTCGATGTTGCGGGCATCATGGCAGCGACCACTGACACAGCGGCCGGGGCCTGGAACGGGTGCCCTGGCGGCGTGATGGTTGCCATAGGAAATTCTCGAAAACCAGGGGCAACTGCCCGGTTTCGCTGAGATTCTCCCCTGCGGTTCCCCGGCCGCCCCTCCGCCGGCCGGCGGCGGATCGCTAGGCGGCACGGCCGCACAGCCTTACGATCAGCGCCTGCCGCACCGCGCACCCCCATACCGCGACGGCCCTCTTCCCTTCCTGACCTCGTTATTTGATCCAGAAGAAGGCTTCATGAAGCTTCGTCGTGCCTTGGTGACGGTCGCCGCGACCGCTGCATTGCCGTTCGCCCTCACCGCCTGCTCCGGCGGCTCCGGCAGCCCCTCGAAGGACACCTCCGCCCCGTCGGCCGGTGCCGGCGCTCCCGAGACCCGCCTGCTCAACGGCACCCGGCTGAAGTCCCTGCTGCTTCCGGTCGGGGTGCTGCCCAAGGGCTACAAGGCCGACCCGGAGGCCACCCGCGACTCCGGGGGCAGCTTGGCCGCCCCGTCGGCGAAGAAGCCCGTCGACCTGGCGAGCGCCTGCCCGAAGCTGGAGGCCAGCGCCTGGATCCAGACCAGTGGCGTCGAGGGCGCCGCCTTCGCGCAGGGCGACTTCGTCAACGCCTCCCAGGAGGAGTTCAACCAGGAGCTCGACAGCTACCGGGGCACGGACGCGCAGACGGTCATGAAGCGCCTGGAGCAGGTCCTCAAGCACTGCGCGCACTTCAAGGACACCTCCGGCGACACCAAGGCCTCGGTGACGATCAAGACCACCACCGTGCCGAAGATGGGCGACCAGACCCTCAAGGCCGAGCTCATCGCACCCGAGTGGGAGGGCGGCACCACGCTGGTGGCGAGCCGGGTCGGGAACGTCGTCGTCACGACCTTCTACAGCGTCCAGTCCGGTGACAAGGGCGCCGCCGGCCTCGATCTGACCAAGAAGATCGTGGCAGGGGTGCAGCAGGCGAAGTAGCCCGCCGGTCGTGCGGCGGTGCCGCGGTGGGGTTCGGTGGGCCGGCCGCCGAACCCCGGTCAGCCGGGCAGCGAGCGCCACACCGTTCCCACTACCTGCGCGGCCGCGAAGTAGCCCCGGTGGCGGGAGTCGAAGCTGGCCGCCGGATTGTCCCCGAGCAGCACCAGCTGTCCGTGGGGTACGTACCGCTCCGGAACACCGGCCAGCGCGGCCACCCGCGCGCGGGGCACGGGATCTCCGGGCACCGCGGCCACGCGTTTGATCAGCAGCGCCGGAACGGGCACCGCGCGGGCCGGGGTGGCGGGTACGGCGGTGGCGGACCGGCCGAGGTCCGGTGCGGTGGTCGGGCCGGTGTCCGGGAGGTCTCGCACCACGACCACCTGGCCCGGTGCGGGCAGGCGGCCGCGGCGTACGAGGACACGGTCGCCGTCCCGGTAGGCCGGCTCCATGCTCGCGCCGCGTACGGTGACCGCGACCAGCCGCCGCCGCAGCGCGCAGGCGGTCAGGGCGAGGCCGGACGCCAGCACCGGTACGCCCCCCGCCAGGGCCCAGGCCGCCGCCCTCATGGCGCCGCCGCACCGGGCTCGGCGCCCACCGGCTCGCCGTCCGTCCGGTAACCGGCCGCCTGCAGGGTGAACAGGCGGGCGTACTCGCCGTCCAGCGCCATCAGCGCGTCATGGCTGCCCTGTTCGGCGACGAGACCGTCCTTGAGGACGACGATCCGGTCCGCGTCGCGTACCGCGCTGAGCCGGTGGGAGATCAGCAGACCGGTGCGGTCGCCCCGGTGGCCGCACAGGGCGGCGTGGATCTCGTGCTCGGCCGCGGCGTCGAGCCCGGCCGAGGGTTCGTCCAGGATCATCAGGTCCCGCCCCTCACGCAGGAACGCGCGGGCCAGCGCCAGCCGTTGCCACTGTCCGCCGGAGAGCATCACCCCGGTCCGCACCCCGTCCTCCTCGGGCTGGGTGAAGAAGATCCGCGACAGGAGGGTGCGGTAGCCGCGCGGCAGGCCTGCCAGCTTCTGGTGGATGCCGGCCCGTTCGGCGGCTGCGCTCAGCCGCGGCTCGTCGTGGAGCGCGTCCAGATCCCCGAGGGCGATGTTCTCCGCCGCCGTCATGTCGTAGTGCATATAGTCCTGGAACACCACGCTGAGGCGCCGGCGGTAGGCGGTGACGTCCACCTCGCGCAGGTCCACCCCGTCCCACAGGATCGCTCCGCGGGTGGGGTCGTAGAACCGGCACAGCAGCTTCACCAGCGTGGACTTCCCGGCTCCGTTGAGCCCGACGAGCGCCAGCGCCTGGCCGTGGGGGATGCGCAGGCTGACCCCGCGCAGGATCCACGGATGCGCGTCGGAGTATCGGAACCACACGTCGCGCAGTTCAATTCCGCCGCTCAGGGCGGGGAACGGCCGGGGCACCGCCGCAAGCGGCAGATCGGGGCCGGCGGTGGTCACCGCCAGGTAGTGGTCGAGCAGCAGCAGCGCCTGGTGTGTGCGGGCGACCTCCAGCGCGAGCGTGGCGAGCGCGCCCTGTACGCCGGCCACCGCGGCCACGAACAGGGTGACGTCACCGACCGACAGGCCGCCGGACCGCGCCGCGCCCACCGCCCATACGAGCCCGCCGCCGGAGATCAGCGCGGCGAGCAGCCCGAGCCCCGCCTGGGCCCGGACCTCCCGCCGGTCCACCGCTCGCTTGGCTGCGTCGGACGTGCGCCGCTCGGCCAGCATCCGTCCGCGCAGAAATCCGCCGATGCCGAACAGCCGGACCTCCTTGGCGGCTTCCATGCTGGAGAGCAGATCGTTGTAGAACAGCTCCCGGCGCTCGGCGGGGCCGATGTCCCACACCATCCGTGCCCGACGTCGCGACAGCGCGATCTCGGCGAGCAGCACCGGCACCCCGGCCACCAGCACCAGCCCGGTCAGGACGGGGCTGAGCACCAGCAGCGAGCCGATGAACCCGGTGAGGGTGACGGCGGCCCGGATGATGCCGAGTGCTCCGGAGACGGTTTCGTCGGGGGTGCCGCCGGCGGTCTGCTGGGCCAGCCGCAGCCGGTCCAGGCCGGCTCCGGCGCCAGCCCCAGCCCGGCGTCGTAGAGGATCAGCGCCACCGACAGCGACACCAGGGAGGAGAAGTCCTGCCCCACCAGTTCGTCGGGGTGGACGACGTCCGTCAGCGCCCCGGCGGCGAAGCCCGCCGGAAGGAGCACCACCAGGGCCGGGACCCGCAACCGGCTCGCCAGGATCTGGGAGCCGACGGCGAGGGCGACGGTCAGTCCGACGCCCAGCAGGATGTCGTCCGCGGTCATGGCGCCCTCACCCCGCGGGGCGCCCGGTGCGCCACGGGGTCCTTGCGGTCAGCCCTCGTCCCGGGCACCACTGCTCCGCAGATCGGCGTCGCTGAGGGCCTCCAGCTCGCCATGGGTGTCGAGCCAGTACAGCAGGGCGACCGCCGGGAAGACCAGGACGACCGCGACGAGGCTGACGAGCATCAGCCAGCGCAGTGTGGTGGGGGCGCCCGCGCCCTCGGCGACGGTCAGCGAGGTCGGGATGAGGTACGGGCGCTGGGCCATGCCCCATGCCAGGACGGCCGAGGCGACCACGCCGACGGCGGCGACCCGGGACCAGGCGGCGGAGGCGCGCAGCAGCAGCCAGGCGGTCGCGGCCGTGGCGAGCGCCGCGATGACGACGAAGACGAGGCCCACACCGTGGGTCAGGCCGTGCCATACGTGCGGGGCGTCACCGTGGGTGACGAACAGGGTGATCACGGCGAGTACGGCGACGGCGGCGAGGGCGACGAGGGCCCGCCGCCGGAAGTAGCCGTCGAGGTCGGGGGCGTCGAAGCGGCGGGCGTCCGCGGCCAGGAACACCGCTCCCAGGAAGGCGGTGGTGGTGACGGCGAGGAGGCCGAAGAGCATCGAGGTGGGGTTGGACCAGGCCTCCGCCGACGGCTCGGTGCCCGGTGCCGCCCTGCCGGAGGCGATCCCCCCGGCGGCGGCGCCGAGGAAGAACGGCGTGAGCAGCGAGGAGATCGCGAACACCGCCCCGTAGAGGCGTCGGCCGGCCAGCCGGCGGCTGGGCTTGCGCAGGGCGAAGCCGGCGCCGCGCAGTACGGTGCCGACGGCGGCCAGCGCCAGCGGCAGCCACATCGCCGAGAAGACGCTCTGGAACAGCACCGGGAAGCCGGTCCACATGATGACGAAGACGAAGATCAGCCAGACGTTGTTGACCTCCCACACCGGAGCCATGGCGTGGTCGATCAGCCACCGGGGGCGCCTGCCGCGTTCCGCGCCGCCCGCGGTCAGGTCCCAGAACCCGGCCCCGTAGTCGGTGCCGCCGGCGCAGGCGTACGCGGCGACCGCGAGCAGCAGGACGACGGCGACGAGACCGGCGGTCATGGCCCGCCCTGCCCGGTCGGCGGGCCCTGGCCGGTCGGCGGGCCCTGCTCGGGGGCGGCCGGAGCGCCACCGGCTGCGACCCGGGAGCGCGGTCCGTAGGGGGTGTCCGTCTCCGGTTGCTCCACCGCTCCCGCCTCCTTGTGCCGTTCGTCGGCGAGCCGCCAGCGGGTGCGCATCTTCAGGAGCACGACGAGGAACGAGCCGAAGACGAACACATACACCACGGCGACGAGGCCGAAGGTGGTCCACAGCGCCGCGGAACGGGTCGCGGTGACCGCTTCGGCGACCCGCATGTTCTGGTAGACGATCCAGGGCTGGCGACCCACTTCGGTGGTGATCCAGCCGCACTCCACGGCGACGACGGAGGCGGCGCCCGCGCCGGCGGCGCTCCGGAAGAACCACTTCGACTCGGGCAGCCGGCGGCGGCGCAGCCAGACGAGGCCGTACCAGAGGGCGAGCAGCACCAGCACCGAGCCGATCCCGACCATGATGTCGAAGGCCCAGTGGGCGATGGTGGCCTGAGTGGCCGTCGGCCGGTCCTGCGCCGGCACCGATGTCAGTCCGGTCACCTTCGTGTCCGCACGGAACCCGGCGAGAATGGAGTCCAGCTGCGGGATCCTGATGCCTCCGGAGATGCTCCCGTCCGGATGGAGGCGACCGAACAGGTACTCCGGGACGTGGGTGTCGGTCCGCCAGACGATCTCCATGGCGGCGAACTTCACCGGCTGCTTGTGGAAGACCGCGCGGGCGATGGCGTCACCCAGCATGAACTGGACGGGGGTGAGCACCGCGGCGACGGTGAAGGGGACGGTGAAGCCGAGCCGGTGGTAGCGGTCCCGGCGGCCGCGCAGCCAGCCGGCGGCGTAGACCCCGGCCACGACATAGCCCGCGGTCACCAGCATCGCCACCACGAAATGCCAGTACTGGGGCCCGAACATCGGGGTGAAGACGGCCTTCCAGATGTGCACGTCGGTGGGGTTGCCCGCGGAGTCGAGGGTGAAGCCCCGCGGGGTGTTCATCCAGGAGTTGGCGGCCAGGATGCCGAAGGCGCCGAGCAGGGCGGCGGCCGGCAGCGGGAGCGCCAGCAGGAAGTGGGTGCGGGGCGGCAGTCTGCGCCAGCCGTACAGGTAGATGGCGATCAGGACCGCTTCGAGGAAGAAGGCCCAGGCCTCCACGCCGAAGCCGATGCCGAAGACATCGCCCCATCTGCCCATCATGCCGGGCCACAGGAGACCGAACTCGAAGGACAGGACGGTGCCGGTGACGACGCCGATCGCGAACTGCACCGCCATGACCGCCGACCAGCGCCGTGCCAACAGCAAGGCGGTCGGGGAGCCGCGGCGCAGCCCGTAGGCGTGCATGATGAGGGTGATCAGCGGCAGCGCCACCCCGAGGGGGACCAGGATGATGTGCGAGGCGAGGGTGAAGGCCATCAGCGATCTGGCCGGCAGCATCTGGGGCGGCGCGTCCGCCAGCAGGTGAAGCGTGGTGTGCATGGGTTCTCCCCCGGGAGCCGGCGCAGATGGGCGAAGATCAGCCACCGGTGGGCGACTGAGCGGAGGTCAGCCGCCGGTGGCGAATCCGGGGAAGAGGGTCATTCCCCCGTCCACGTAGAGAGTGGTGCCCACGACGTAGTCCATGAGGTCGGAGGCGAGGCCGACGGCCGCGTGCGCGATGTCCTCGGGCTCGCCGATCCGGTCGTAGGGAATCAGGCGCAGGAGGTCCTGCCGCGCCTCCGGTGTCTCCCAGGCGCTGCGGTTGATGGGGGTCTTGATGGCCCCCGGGGCGATCGCGTTCACACGGATCTTCTTCGGGGCGAGTTCCTGGGCCAGGGTCTCCATCATCATCTGTACGCCGCCCTTGGAGGAGGCGTAGTTGACGTGGCCCGCCCAGGGGATGAGCTGGTGCACCGAGCTCATGCAGATGATCTTGCCGGCGGCGCGTGAGACCTCGGGGACGACCCCGCGCCGGAGGAACTCCTTGGTCGCCTCGCGGGCGCAGAGGAACTGCCCGGTGAGGTTGACGTCCAGCACCTTCTGCCACTGGGCGAGGGACATCTCGGTGAAGGAGGCGTCACGCTGAAGTCCGGCATTGGCGACCAGGATGTCGATCGTCCCGAACTCCTGGACCATCCGGTCCATCATCGCGACGACTTGGTCCTCCTGGGACACGTCCGCCTCGTACGCCGCCGCCCGCACTCCGAACGAGGTGATCTCCTCGACCACCTGCTCGGCCGCCTCCCGGCCGGCCACGTAGTTCACCACCACGTCCGCGCCCGCCCGGCCGAGCCCCACCGCCGTCGCCTTGCCGATACCGGAGTTGGCGCCCGTGACCAGCGCCTTCTGGCCCTTGAGCAACTGCGGCGGGACCACGCCCTCGGGGGCGCCCTCAGCAGGACTCACGATCGACAGCCTCCTCGGCTACATGACCCGGCGGCCGGACCGCACCCGGAAAGGTCGAGCGTCACGCAACCACCACCGCGGCGCGGCGACGGCCGGGGCATGCTGGGGTTACGCCGCCCGGCCGAGGATCTTTCGCCCGGTCGGCGGCGGGATTCGAGCCGCCGGTGAACGAGCCGGCCCCGGATTACTTCTCAGGTCGGTTCCACTGCCGGCGGGCCTGTTTGACCTCGCGGTCGAGGGCCCAGGCGTCGGCGACCGGTCCGAGGTGGCCGAGCTTGTCGGGATTGACCACGGTGCGGATGGTCTGGATCCGACCGTCGAGCACGTCGAGGGCGAGGGTGTGGATCACCTTGCCGTCCCGGTCGCGGAAGACGGCACCGGGCTGGCCGTTGACCTCGTGCGGCTGGCACGTCACGTCGATCCGGAACAGCCAGGGGAAGACCGTGCCCAGCAACCGCGCTACGTTCTGCGCGCCCATGACGCCCTTGGCCAGTTGCGGGGCCTTGCCGCCGCCGTCCCCGACCAGCTGCACGTCGGCGGCCAGCAGGGTCTGCAGCTCGCCCACATCGCCGTTCTTCAACGCGTCGAAGAACCGCGTCGCCAGTTCCTGCCGCTCCCGACGGTCTGCCGCGAACCGCGGCCGCCCGGCCGCCATATGCCCTCGGGCCCGCACCAGCAGCTGCCGGCACGCCGCCTCGGACCGCCCCACCGCCGCGGCGACCTCGTCGAACCCGAAGGCGAACACCTCGCGCAGCACGAAGACCGCCCGCTCCAGCGGGCTGAGCCGCTCCAGTAGCAGCAGCGCCGCCATCGACACCGAGTCGGCCAGCTCCACCGACCGCGCCGGATCCTCATACGGGTCGCCGAGCAGCGGCTCGGGGAGCCACGTGCCCACGTACTCCTCCCTCCGTACTCGCGCGGAGCGCAGCACATCGATCGAGATCCGCGTCACCGTGGTCGACAAGAACGCCTTGGTCGACGCGGGCCGGGCCGACGAGCCGTCGAAGCGCAGCCACGTCTCCTGCACCGCGTCCTCGGCCTCGCCCACACTGCCCAGAATGCGATAGGCGATCGAGAACAGCAGCGGCCGCAGCTCCTCGAACTCCTCGACCTTGCTCACGCCGGTCCTTCCTTGGATCCCCCACGCCCGGCCGTACGTGCCGGTGCGCCTCTTCCCGTCATCGTCCGGCCCGTCGGCGGGCCGGAGTTGGCGCCCCCAGTACGGGGCCCGGGGCCCGCAGGCCGGACCCCGGACCACTGACCGGTGCTCCTCAGTGGAACTGCCCGGGCTCGTAGCTGCCGGCCGGCTGCTGGGAGATGACGTTCAGCCGGTTCGCCATGTTCATGAAGGAAATCATCATCACCAGGGCGGTGAGCTGCTCCTCGTCGTAGTGTTTGGCGGCGGACGCCCACACCGCGTCGTCGACCCCGCCGGCCCCGTCCGCGATCCGGGTCCCCGCCTCCGCCAGCTCCAGTGCGGCCCGCTCGGCCTCGGTGAAGACCGTGGCCTCCCGCCACGCCGCGACCAGGTGCAGCCGCACCGAGGTCTCGCCGGCGGCGGCGGCATCCTTGGTGTGCATGTCGATGCAGAAGGCGCAGCCGTTGATCTGGCTCACTCGCAGCGCCACGAGCTCCTGCGTCGCGGTCGGCAGCGGCGAGTCCTTGACCGCCTGGCCCGCCGCCATGACGTGCTTGAGGGCCTTGCCGGCGATCGCGGAGGCGAAGAAGTTCAGGCGTGCGTCCATGGTGTGCTCCTTGGTGGTCGTCAGTGGCTACAACCCTGAGACGAGGTAGCCCGCCCCCCTGTGACATGGACGCATGTGACCTACGTCTCCCGGCGGGCGGCATACGGGAGCTCGTTCGGTGGGCCGCGGGTCGTTCAGGGGAACGACGCCGACCTCGGTCGGCACCAGCCCACAGGCGAGGGGCAACTGACGTACCGTCAGCGCCTGCGGGCCCGGGCGAGGAGCTTCGCCACGAGCCCGCGTGCGTAGTCGGCCTCCAGTCCGCCGGGGCGGAAGAGGATGCGGTACATCATGGGGGCGACGACGTGGTCGATGACCGACTCGGTGTCGGGCGCGCGCTCCCCGCGGTCGGCCGCCCGCGCGAGGACCGTCTCGATCTGCTCGGCGGCGTAGGCCGAGCACTGGCCGGCGTTGCTGCCGTCCGGGTCGCCGAGCAGCGCGTCACGGATGTAGGCACGCCCCGAGGGAGCGGCCATCTCGTCGAGGAACTGCTCGGCCCAGGCCGTCAGGTCGGCTGCCAGATCACCGTGCTCCCCCGGCTGGGTGTCGGGGCGCAGGCGCTCGACGGCCACGTCCGACAACAGTTCCTGCAGGTCGCCCCAGCGGCGGTAGATCGTCGACGGGGTGACTCCGGCGCGCTGGGCCACCAGCGGCACCGTCAGGGCGTCCCGGCCGACCTCGGATTCCAGTGCGCGTACGGCGGAGTGCACCGCTTCCTGGACCCGGGCGCTGCGTCCTCCGGGGCGCACCATCTGTCTGCGAGCCATGCTTCCACCTTAAAGCAAAATCCTTGCTTCTAGAGGAGTGCGCCTTCGACGCCCTCAGCCCACCGGCGCGAGCCCTCGGGCGGGTTCGGTCTGCTCGTAGGCGTGGCCGACCCGTAGGAGCAGGGCCTCGGCGAGGGGCCGGCCGAGCAGCTGCATACCGATCGGCAGCCCGGCCCGGTCGTGGCCGACCGGTACGGACAACGCGGGCACCCCGGTGATGTTGGCCGGCGACGACAGGCGTACATAGGCCTCGGAGACGCTCTCCTCCGTGCCGTCGGACCAGGTGACCGACGACTCCCCGGCCGGTACGGCGGTCACCGGGACCGTCGGAGCGGCGATCACGTCGACCTCGTTCAGCATGCGCGCCCACTCCTGCCGCATCAGCGTCCGGGCCCGCTGGGCGCGCAGATAGTCCCCGGCGGACAGCAGTTCCCCGGCTTCGAGCAGTACGCGGACGTCCGGCTCGTACAGGTCGGGGACGGTGCGCAGGGTCCGCTCGTGACAGGCGGTGGCCTCGGGGACCATCAGGCCCCAGTGCGTCGCCTGGATGTAGCGCGTCATCGGGATCTCGACCTCGACGAGCCGTGCGCCGAGGGCCTGGAGCCGGTCGACGGCGCGCCGGACGGCGGACTCCACCTCCGGGTGGACACGGTCGAAGTAGTAGTTGCCCGGCACCCCGACGCGCAGGCCCGTCAGGTCCCCCTCTCCGCCCGGCCGGTAGTCCTCGCCGGCCGCGGACAGGGAGGACTGGTCGCGGGGGTCGTGCCCGGCCACGGCGGACAGCACCAGGGCCGCGTCCTCGACGCTGCGGGTGAGGGTGCCGACATGGTCCAGCGACCACGACAGCGACGTCACACCGTGCCGGGGCACGAGGCCGTACGTCGGCTTGAGGCCGACGACCCCGTTCAGTGCGGCGGGCACCCGGACCGATCCGCCGGTGTCCGTCCCCAGGGCGAAGACCGCGGCCCCCGCCGCGACGGCGACGGCCGAACCGCCGCTGGATCCGCCGGCGACCCGGTCGCGGTCCCAGGCGTTGCGGGTCTGCGGCGTGGTCAACCCGTAGGCGAATTCATGGGTTTCGGTCTTGCCGACCAGGACCGCGCCGCCCGCCGACAGCCGCGCGGCGACCGTGCTGTCCGCCTCCGCGCGGTGGTCGGCCCGGACCCGGGAGCTGGCCGTCGTCGCCATGCCGGCGACGTCGATCAGGTCCTTCAGCGCCATGGGGATCCCGTGCAGCGGGCCCCGGAAGCGGCCGGCCACGGCTTCGTGTGCGGCCGCACGCGCCGCGCTGCGCGCTCGCTGTGCCGTCACCGTGACGTAGGCCCCCAGATGCGGCTCCACCCGCGCGATGCGGTCGAGCACCGAGTCCACCAACTCGACGGGCGACAACCGCCGCTCGCGCACCGCGTCCGCGGCGGCGGTGAGGGACAGTTCAGACGGCTGCATCGTGTCGCTCCTCTCCGGCGCGGTAGCCGAATGCGGGCGGGGTGTCACCGAAGTCGAGCTCCCGCAGGACCGAGACGACGGTGTGGATGTGCTGGGCGGTGGCAGCCACCTCGGCGTGGCGGTCGCCTTCCAAGGGGAGTCCGGCGCGGGCCGCCCATCGGGCCGCTTCGGGCGGGGTGAGTTCCGGGGTGAGTTCATCGGCGGGCGTATCGGCGGGCATGGGGTCCCCCTCGTCGGTTGGAGTGACGGAGTGGCGGAGCAGTGGCGAGCTACGGTGACACAAAAGCTAAGTGTTTGCGTTAAGTGACTGTAGGGCCTAGAGTCGACTTAACGCAAACCTATTGCTTTTAGCTGAGCCCGGCTCGGGCTGCCGAAGGACCGGCTCGAACAAGCCGAAGGAAAGGAATCGACGGACCGTGCACGCATCACCGGTGAACGACCCCCACCCGCCGACCGCCACCCCCTCCTGGACAGTGGGCGACGTCATCGTTCACCGCATCGACGAGGTCCCCCTGCCGCCCGCGACCGGAGGCTGGCTGCTGCCCGGCGCCACCGCCGACGTGGTCGCCCGACACGACTGGCTGCGCCCGGACTTCGCCGGGAGCGACGGCGTACTGCACATCGACAGCCACAGCTTCGCGTTCGAAGCGGGCGGGCTGCGCGTCCTCGTCGACACCGGCATCGGCAACGGCAAGACGCGCGCGAACCCGGCCTGGCACGATCTGAAGACCGACTACCTCGATCGCCTCACCGGCGCCGGATTCCCCCCGGACCGCATCGACCTGGTCGTCCTCACCCACCTGCACGCCGACCACGTCGGCTGGAACACCCGGGCCCTGGACGACGGCAGTTGGGTCCCCACCTTCCCCCACGCCCGATACGTCACCGCCCGCGCCGAGCGGGAGTTCTGGAGCGGGTACGACATGGACGAGGCGCGGCGGCAGATGTTCCGCGACTCCGTGGTTCCGGTCGAGGAGGCCGGACTGCTCGACCTCGTCGACGTCCCCGCCCAGGGCGCCGAAGTCGTCCCCGGCGTGCGTCTGCTGCCCACCCCCGGACACACCCCCGGCCACGTCGCCGTCCAGGTGAGCAGCGGTGGTGAGACGGCGCTGATCACCGGCGACTGCATCCACCACCCCGTCCAGTTCGCCCGTCCCACGATCGGCAGCTGTGTCGACATCGACCCGGAGCGGTCCGAGGCCACCCGCCGCGCCCTGCTCGGCTCGCTCGCCGGCACCGACGCCCTCGTCCTCGGCACCCACTTCGCGCCGCCCACGGCCGGCCGGGTGGCCGTCCAAGGGGACGCCTACCGGCTGCTGCCGGTCCCCCCGTCCGGCCGGCCCGGCGTCGACGGCTGAGGATCCGCCACCGGACGCTCCCGCGCCAGTGCGAGCCTGCGCAGCCGTCGCCAGTCCATCGGGGGCTTCGCCCGCGGCACACCAGGACGGCGCCGCGGCACGCGTACGCGCAGGGCTCGAGGCCGGATCGTGCAGCGGACGGGGGTCGGCAGGGTGAGCGCCTCACCGTCGACGCCGGCTTGGATCTCGGGCTCGTCGGCGTCGACGAGGACCTCCTGGGCGGTCAGCACGGTGAGGCCCGGGCCGTGCCTGCCCCGCAGGATTCCGGCCGCCTGCGCCGCGTTGTCGACTTTCACGCCCAGGACCCCGAGGACACCGGCATCCAACTCCTCGCGCCGTCCCAGTCCGGCCGGATCGCCCATGCGATAGGGGTTGTTGCTGACCAGGACCGCCTGCGGGCCGTCGATGGCCGTGCCCCCGACGCGCACGGCCAGCCGCGGGCCGCGCTGGTGCGTCAGCAGGTCCGGAAGCAGCTCCAGGATGGTCCGCACCTTGTCGTCGCGGTAGGCGGGGCTCTGGACGACGGACGCGTACGTGCCGAAGGACGCGTTGTTGACGAAGGCCCGCCCGTCGATGAAGCCGAGGTCGACGCGGATTTCGACGCCGTCGGTGAGGGCGTCGAGGCAGCTCGCCGGATCGTCCCGGTCCAGGCCGAGGTCGAGTGCGAAGTGATTGCGGGTGCCGGCCGAGATCACCATGAACGAGAGGCCGTGCTCGGCGGCCACACCGGCCACCATGGCCTGGGTGCCGTCCCCGCCCGCGACACCCAGGAGGTCTGCGCCGTCGTCCACCGCGCGGCGGGCGAGCGCGACCACGTCCTCATGGTGAGCGGTATCCAGCAGGTGCACCTCGGCACCGAGTTCCTCCGCCCGCTCCTTCAGGCGGAATCTGCCCACCCTTCCGTCGCCCGAGCGGGGGTTCATGATCAGGAAGGGGCTCCGCGGCGGCGTGACGCGGACGCCTGGCGGGCCGCCCGGCTGCGTGTCCCTGCTGAGCGCGGCTCCGCCGGCGGAGACCGCCAGTGCGCACAGGGCGAGGGAGACGAGTACCACCCACAGCAGACCGGCCGACGCGTACAGCACGAGCACGACGGCCGGAGCCACGACGGACAGGGCGCCCGCAAGCACCCTGACCAGTCCATGCCGGGTCAGCATCCACCAGACGCCCGCCGCGCCGACGGCGAGGCCGGCCAGCCCGACGCCCAGGAGAGCGAAGCTCCGGAGCCCGGCGAACAACAGCGGGACCAGGGCCGCCGCGGCTCCGGCCGCCAAGGCCAGGAGTGCGGACCAGCGCTGCGTCCGGTCGTGTGCGCCGGTATCCGTACTGCCCATGGAGACTCCTGGCGGTCCCGGGGCCCGGTGGTGTCGACATGTCCCGGGGCAATGTCGTCCCGGGACATGTCCCCGGGGGCAATGCCTTGCGTGCCACCGCTCCGGATTGCCACTCCTGCTTGCCGGCTGCCAGTCCACAACCCGCGGCTCGCCCCGGCATCACCCTGGGCGGGTGAACGGTGACGGTGAGGGTGAACGTGTGCCGCGCCCCCTGGGCGGTAGGTACCGCCCAGTGCCGCCTCGGCCCCTCGTATGGCGATCATGGTTCCGGGGCCGCACAGTGGGAGACGGGTCCTCACGGGGCGGGAAGCGGATCGACGTGAGATGGCCGCCTCGTCCGGCAGAGTGCGGCGGCGGGCGGACGGCGGCGTCAGTGTCAGGGAGCCCGCACCCAGACGGTGATGTCCATGCCCCGCAGCACAGCCTCAGCAGCGGCAGCCGGTGAGGGGGAGTCCGCTACCCCCGCTCTACCGACGCTCGCCACGATGTCCGACGACGGCGGCACCCCCGCGCACCTGGCGCCGACCGGTGACCCGCTACTGGCCGCGAAGTTCTCCGTACCGTCCGTGCCGCGCAACGCCATCCGCCGGCAGCGGCTGCTCGACCGGCTCACCGAGGGCACGGCCGGGCCGCTGACCCTGATCACGGGTCCGGCGGGCGCCGGAAAGACGACGCTGGCCGCCTCCTGGGCGCGCGGCGGGAGTGCCCCGGGCCCCGTGGCGTGGCTGACGGCCGAGCCGGACGACAGGGCGCCCGGGGTGTTCTGGGCCTATGTGCTGGAGGCGTTGAACCATCACCAGGTCGCGCTGCCCGACGAGGTGGGGCAGCCCGGCGCCGCCGACCGCGTCGACCACTCCCTGCTCACGCGGCTCGCGTCCGCACTGGCACAGCTGCGCCGACCGGTCGTGCTCGTGATCGACGGTCTGGAACACGTGCCGGTACGGGCGGTCACCTCCGACCTGGACTTCGTCCTGAACCACGCGGGCCCGCAGCTGCGCCTGGTGCTGGTCAGCCGGGTCGACCCGCTGCTTCCGCTGCACCGCTACCGCGCCGACGGCCGGATGAGGGAGATCCGCGGTCCCGACCTCGCGTTCACCCGGCAGGAGGCGGCGCGGCTGCTGCGCGGTCACGGCCTGGGCGGCTACGAGGAGAGCGTCGACGCCCTGCTGGCGCGCACGGAGGGCTGGGCGGCCGGATTGCGGCTGTGCGCGCTGGAGATGCAGCGGGCCGACGACCCGGCCGAGTTCGCCCGGTCGTTCGCCGCCTCCCAGAGCGCCCTCGCCGACTACCTGCTCACCGAGGTCTTCGCCGCCCAGCCCGCCGCCACCCAGGAGCTGCTGATGCGCGGCAGCATTCTCGACCGGGTGCACCCGGATCTGGCGAACGTGCTGACGGGATGCGAGGACGCCGAGTGGATCCTGGCCGAGCTGACCCGCGCCCACCTCTTCGTCGAACCGATCGACGGCACGCCGTGGTGCCGCTACCAGCCGCTGTTCTCCGAGGTGCTGCGCATGCACCTGCGCCATCACCGGCCCGGCCTCGAACCCCGGTTGCGCCGCCGGGCCGCGACCTGGCTCGCGGACACCGGGCGGCTCGCCGAGGGGATGGAACAGGCCGCCGCGGCCCCGGACTGGGAGTGGGCCTGCACCCGCATGGTGAGCCGCCTGGAGATCGGACGCCTGCTCACCGGCCCGGAGGCACCCCGGCTGGAGCGGGTCTTCGCCGGTATGCCCGGCGATCTGCCGGGCGTGGCTCCCGCGTTGGTCGCGGCCGCCTGCGCCCTGGCCCGGTACGACACCGCGAACTGCCGGGCGCGACTGGACCGGGCCGAGGACGAGCTACGCAGACCGGGAGCCGGGCCGGCTCCGGAAGCCCGGTTCGCGCTCGCCCTGCTCCGGCTGCTGGCCGGACCACCCCCGGCGCAGGACGGCGACCGTGTCTGCCGCGCGGCGGAGTCGGCGGCTCAACAGTCCCGCGAACTCGCCGACCAGCTACCGCGGCCACTCACCGAGGCCCACCAGGAGATCGAGGCGCTACGGCAGTACGGGCTGGCGTGCGGGCTGCAACTGGGCGGCCGCCCCGACGAGGCCATGAGGGCGTTCGACCACACGGTGGAGGGCTGTACCGCGGAGGTGACCGGGACCGTCCGAGAGGGCAGCCTCGGCCGACTCGCCCTGATGGAGTCCGAGCGCGGGGAGTTGAGCCGGGCCGAGAAGCACGCCCTGCTCGCGCTGGAACTCGCCGGAGACCGATCCGCTCCGCCGACCCGGCGATCCGGGATCAGCCATCTCGCACTGGCCGCCGTCGCCCTCGAACGCGGCGAACTCCGGGCCGCCCGCCGTCGCGTCGACCTCGCGGCCGCGTCCCCGGACGCCGGGCACGACCCGGTCACCGACTGTGAAATCGCCGTCGCCCGCTCCCGGCTGGACCTCGCGCACGGCCGGTGGCAGGCCGCACTCGCGGCCCTCAAGGGCGACACCGGCCCTCTCGCGCCGGGGCCGGCACGGCGCCTCGCCGTCGCCCGCTCGGCGGCCCAACTGGCCCGAGGCGACCCCGCGTCGGCGATCGCCGCCCTGGCCGAGTGCGGCGGCGGTACGGCGCGCACCCTCGCGCTCGCCCAGGCCCGGCTCGCCGCCGGGGACCTCGACCAGGCCCTCGGCCTCCTCGCGCCCCTGGACCGCCGGCCGGACGCGGGAACCGCGGAGCAGATCCGCATCCGTCTGCTGCAGTCCCACGCCGCGGCCCTGGCCCAGGACACCGAGACCGCATGCCGCCGGCTGCACGACGCGCTGGCCGCCGCCCGCCCCGAGCGGATCCGCCGGCCCTTCACCGAGGCGGGCCCATGGGTGGGGCATCTGCTGGAGCAGCGGCCCGATCTGGCCACGGGGCACGCGTGGCTGCTCGACCGTCCGGCGCGCGTCAACAGCAGGCCCCGCCCGGACGGCGGCGACCGCCCGCCGGCGCCGGTCATGGTGGAAGCGCTGACCGACCGTGAGCGCGAGGTGCTCCAGCACGGGGCGGAGCTGCTGTCGACCGAGGAGATCGCCGAGGCGATGTATCTGTCGGTCAACACGGTCAAGACGCATCTGCGGAGCATCTACCGCAAGCTCACCGTCTCCCGCCGCGGCGACGCCGTACGGCGTGCGCGTGAGCTCCATCTGCTGTGACCCGCCGGCGGCGGCCGGATGTCACCTCGTCCGGGTGATGCGGCCGCGCGTCCTCCTCGTGATGGCCACAGCCCTTGCTCTCGGGGCATCGGGGAGTCCGGCCTGCTGAGCCCTCTCACGGCAACCCTGTAATGGTTGTCTTGCCTCGCGGTATTACATCAGCCTGTCGGCATGCACTCTTCGACACCCAGTGCCCAGGGCACTGGCTCTTCCCACCCTCACCAGCGAGACAGAACGGCCGGCGGCTCCACGGATGTTCCGTGCGCCTCGGGGAGGGCTGGCCGGTGACCGGCGGCCCGGTGACACCTGCCGGTTCGCCCATCCTGGAAGAGGGCTGCCGCATCATCGTCGCCACGCTGGACGGGATCCCGACGTGATCGCACTGACCGTCGAGGCGCTGATTCCGGTCATCCTGCTGATCGCACTGGGCTACGTGCTCAAGCGATCGATGATCACGGCCGAGGGTTTCTGGTCCGAGTCCGAGCGCCTGAGCTATCACGTGCTGCTGCCGGCTCTGTTCCTGCACAGCCTGGCGACGGCCGACACCGACGATCTGCCGGTAGGGGCCCTGGCAGGCACTCTGATCGCCTCCACCGTGGCGGTCGCCGTGCTGGTCATCGCCTTCAGGCCCATGATGCGGCTGGAGGAAGAGGGCTTCACCTCGGTCTTCCAGGGCAGCGTCAGGTTCAACAACTACATCGGCGTGACGATCGCCGCCGGCTTGTACGGCACCCAGGGCGTCGCCACCGCCGCGGTCTGCAACGCGGCGATCGTGCCCACGGTCAATGTCTTGTGCGTGCTGGTCTTCGCTCGGTTCGGGAGCGCACGCCTGCGCCTTGCAGACGTCGTCAAACAGCTCGTGACCAACCCGCTCATCCTCGCCTGCGCGGGAGGCATCCTCCTTCAGGCACTCGATCTGAGCCTGCCGCCGGGCATCGAGCCGGCGCTCCGGTCACTCGGAGCCGCCTCGATGCCGCTGGGGCTGCTGTGCATCGGCGCCGCGCTGCGCTTCGGTGCGGCACGGTCGTGGGCGGCGCCGATCCTGACGTCGTCGTCCGTCAAGTTCGCCCTCATGCCCGCCGCGGCCTTCCTGGCGGCCCAGATGGTCGGCCTGGACTCCCGGGCGCTGATCATCGCCGTGCTCTTCCAGGCTCTGCCCACGGCATCGTCCTCGTACATCATGGCGAGACAACTCGGCGGCGACGCACCGCTGATGGCCGGGATCACCGCGGCGCAGACACTTCTGGGCATCGCCGCCGTCCCGCTCGTGCTGGCACTGGTCTCGGCATAGCGCCTGCAGCCGGGCGGAACGCTAGCGCCGCTTCATCCGGTGGCGGCGGACCGCATCGGTGTTGGCGCAGCGCGCACAGCAGTAGGCGCGGCGACCGCTGCGGCTGGTGTCGACGAAGGCGGTCCGGCAGGAGTCCAGCGCGCAGGCGCCCAGCCGTTCCCCCTCGGCCTCCATGGTGAAGATGGCCAGCGCTCCTGCGGTCACGGCTTTCACACGGCTTTGGACGTCCTGGCCGTCCGGTGCGAAGTGCAGATGCGGCCGCAGGTCGTCGTGCGTGGTCAAGTACACGCTTCCAGCCCCGTCCGCGAGCAGAGTGTTGATCGTCTCGCACCGTTCGTGCTGCGAGGCAGCCTCGAAGACGGGCCTCAAACGCCGCGACCACGCCCTGATCTCCTCACCGGCCGAGCCAGTGACGCGCGAACGCCGGATCGCATGCTCCTGTAGTGCCCGTTCCAGTGCCTCGGCCCCCCAGGAACCACTCGACTCGAGGTTCACCAGCGACACGGCCAGATGGACCCCGACCATGTTGTCATGCTCAAACTTCACTCAACCATTGCAACACATGCCGGACCCGGGGCGATGGTCCGGCTGCGCGGCGGGTTTCCGGCGTGTCCGGGCCATGCCCCGGATGTCACCTCGTCCGGGTGATGCGGCCGCACCCGGTGGCCGTCGAGCATCGAAGGGACCGACCGCACCGACGCCGGGGAGGCGCGCGCTCATGCGATACGAGTTCCGCGTGACCGGCTGCATCTCGACGGTGATGGCCGAGGCGTTTCCCGAACTGGACCGAGCGCTCGCGCCACAGCAGACGGTCCTCGTCGGCCAGGTCACCGACGAGGCCCACCTCTACGGACTCCTCACCCGCTTCCAGGATCTGGGCCTGCGGGTCCTGGAGATGCGCCAACTTCCGGAACCATGACAGCCACCGAACCGAGCATCCCCCCGACACCGCAGGAGCGAGCCGCCCTCGGCAAGGCGGCACGCGCCCGTATGCCGCGCTCCGGCCACGCCGGGTTCGACCCCGCGCCGCACCGACCCGACCCGGTCGAGCAGTTGGAGCGCCAGTCCGCCCAGCGCGTGGCGGAACTCGTACCGCTTCGCTACGGCCGCATGCTGGAGTCCCCGTTCCGCTTCTACCGCGGTGCCGCCGCGGTCATGGCGAGCGACCTGGGGGCGTCCCCGCACACGGGGATCACGGTGCAGCTGTGCGGGGACGCGCACCCGTTGAACTTCGGGCTGTTCGCCTCCCCCGAGCGGCATCTGCTCTTCGACATCAACGACTTCGACGAGACGCTGCCGGGCCCGTGGGAGTGGGACGTCAAGCGCCTCGCCGCGGGATTCGAGGTCGCCGGCCGGAACAACGACTTCACGGCGAAGGAGCGCGGCGCGGTCGTACGCGGCACCGTCCGGGCCTACCGCGAGGCGATGCGCCGCTTCGCGCGGATGCGCAACCTCGAGGTCTGGTACACCCAGGCCGATGCGGACCAGCTCCGTGAGCTGCTGTCCGGCCGGTTGGACCGGGAGGCGCGGGAGAAGGTCGACCGCACGCTGGCCAAGGCACGTACCCGCAACAGCCTCCAGGCGTCCGCCAAGCTCACCCGGATCGTCGACGGAGCCCGGCGGATCGCCTCCGACCCGCCGCTGCTGGTCCCGCTGGGAGACCTCCTCCCCCGGGCCGAGCGCGCCGAGCTCGAACGCCGGCTGCGCACGCTCATCGACGGCTACCGCCGCAGCCTGCAACCCGACCGCCGGCATCTGCTCGACCAGTTCCAGCTGGCCGACATCGCGCGCAAGGTCGTCGGCGTCGGCAGCGTGGGCACCCGCTGCTGGATCCTGCTCATGCTCGGCAGGGACGACGAGGACCCCCTGCTGCTGCAGGCCAAGGAGGCCGGCGAGTCCGTGCTGGCGCCGTACGCCGGAGCGAGCGCGTACGACAACCAGGGCGAGCGGGTGGTGTGCGGCCAGCGGCTGATGCAGGCCGCCAGCGACATCTTCCTCGGCTGGGAGCGTGCCTTGGGCATCGACGGCCGCCGGCGCGACTTCTACGTCCGCCAGCTGCGCGACTGGAAGGGCGCCCCCCAGCCGGAGAGCATGGTCCCGGAGGGCATGAAGCTCCTGGGGGACCTGTGCGGTGCCGCGCTGGCCCGCGCCCATGCGCGCACCGGCGACCGGATCGCCATCGCCTCCTATCTGGGCCAGTCCGACGCCTTCGACCGGGCACTGGCGGACTTCGCCGAGGCCTACGCCGACCAGAACGAGCGCGACCACCAGGCCCTGGCCGAGGCCGTACGCACGGGGCGCGTCACGGCCCGGTCCGGCTGACCGCAGGGCCGCCCGTTACGGGTGATGTGGTCCGGCCCGCGGCGGGCGACGGTGGATCGAGGATCTGCGCGAAGGAGCACGTGATGGACTCGTCATCCGCGGCCGCCCCCACCCCCGAAGGCCCCGAGAAGCCCCTGAGCGCCGCCGAGCGGGTGGAGTACACGCGTCTGCGCCGCGCCGCCGACATGCGGCACCGCCGCCTGCGCTATGTCGTCACCTGCCTGCTGCTGGCGCTGTCCTTCATCCTCGCCCCACTCGGCGTCGTCGCCGCCTGGGTGGACTCCCAGATGTCCGACACCGATCGGTACGTCCAGACCGTCGCGCCCCTCGCCAAGGACCCTTCGGTCCAGAGCGCGGTGACCAACCGGGTGACGAACAAGATCGTCAGCTATATCAACACCGAGGAGGTCACCGCCGCGCTCACCCGTGCCCTGCAGAAGACCGGCGCCCCACCGATCGTGGTCGACAAGGCGGATGTGCTGGCCGGCGCGCTGAAGTCCGGCGCCACCAGCGCGGTGCGCACGGTGGTGAACAAGGTGGTGACCAGCGACCAGTTCGCGGACGTCTGGGACGCCGCCAACCGCAGGGCCCACATGGCCATGGTCAACGTCCTCACCGGCAAGGGCGGCAGCGCCGTGGAGGCCAAGGGCGACACCATCAGCCTCGACATCGGCACCGTGATCAGCCAGGTGCAGAAGAAGCTGGTCGACGAGGGGTTCAAGAACGCCGACAAGATCCCCGACATCGACAAGTCGATCGTGCTGGTGAAGATCGACCAGCTGAGCAAGGCCCAGGACGCCATGCGCCTGCTCAACATCGTCGGCGTCTGGCTGCCCGTGCTGGTCATCGTGCTGGCGGCACTGGCCGTGTGGTCGGGGCCCTCGCACCGGGTGGCCATGATGAGCGCGTCCGTCGGCATCGGCGTGATGATGGTCGTCCTGCTCATCGGGCTCGCCTTCGCCCGGGGAAAGTATCTGGACTCCGTGCAGCCCAAGGTCCAGTCCCCACAGGCGGCCGCCGCCGTCTACGACGAGCTGGTGCGGTTCCTGCAGCAGAGCACCCGCACCGTGCTGGTCATCGCGGTGATCGTCCTGATCGCCGGCTATCTCTACGGGCCCGGACGCGGCGCCCGTTGGATACGCTCCGTCGCCGTCCGCGGCACCGGCTCCGCCGGACGCGGCCTCGCCCGAGCGGGACTGCGCACCGGTGGCGCCGGCCGCTGGCTCGACGGGCACCGCGGCTGGACGACCGGAATCATCATCGGTGCGGGCGTGCTGACGCTGTTCCTGTGGAACTTCCCGACCCCGGGCGTGGTGGCCCTGGTCCTCGGGATCGTGGTGCTGGTCATGCTGATCCTCGGCATCCTCGCCGCCGCGAGAACGGCACCCGCGCCACCGGGACCCGGCCCCGGACTCACCGGGGACGATGGCTGACCGCCCCGCGCGCCGCGCCGACCCCGGGGATCCCGGAGCGGCGGGAGGTCGCGAGCCCGAGCCCGCGGGCGCCAAGCGGCAGGGGCCGGTCGTGGCCCGGAAGACCGACTACGCCGGCGCCGTCTACGGATCGCTGCTCGCCGCTTCGGTGGTGGCCGGGGCGGGCACCCTCGGCTCCTTCCCGCGGTTCAAACTGGTGCTGCTGCTCCTGTGCACCGGTGTGGTGTTCTGGGCCGCGCACGTCTACGCCCGTCTCGTCGGGGACCGGCTGGTGAACGAGTCCCTGAGCCGGCAGGAGATCCGTCGGGTCTGTCTGGACGAGTGGCCGATCGTCCAGGCGGCCGTCCCGCCGGCCGCCGCCGTGGCGGTCAGTCCGCTGCTGGGGCTCGGCCCGTACGGTGCGGCATGGCTGGGGCTCGCCGTGGCCGCGGCCGAGCAGGTGGGCTGGGCGAGCGTCGCGGTCGTCCGGGCCGGTGCCCCGCGTCGCCTGGTGCTGATCGCCGGGGCGGTCAATCTCCTTCTCGGCCTGACGATCGTGGCCCTGAAGGCCGCACTGCACTGAAGGCGGCGCCGGACTGAAGGCCGCACTGCGCCGACCGCCGCTCACCGGCTCCGGCCGCCCGGCCAGTCGGAGGACATGCCACCCCGCAACCGGACAAATCCCACCTTCCCCCGCCTATGCTGGCCGTTGTGGCGGCCGATCACCCCGTGCGGCACGTCGGAACCTGTGGAGGTGCACGCGGTGGGGCGCTGGCGGCCGCTGGTCATCCTCGGTACGGCTCAGTTCCTGATGGTGCTGGACACCTCGGTGATGAACGTGTCGATCAGTCAGCTGGTCGAGGACTTCGACACCGAGGTGACCGCGATCCAGGCCGTCATCACCCTCTACACCCTGGTCATGGCCGCGTTCATGATGACGGGAGGCAAGCTCGGCGACATGTTCGGCCGCCGGCGCATGTTCGCCGTCGGACTGGCGGTGTACGGCACGGGATCCGCACTCACCTCCGTGGCCCCCACCCTGTGGGTGCTCACACTCGGCTGGTCGGTGATCGAGGGACTCGGCGCGACGCTGGTCCTCCCGGCCCTGGCCGCGCTCGTGGCCGGTGCCTACACCGGCCGGGACCGGGCCGTGGCCTACGGGGTCATCGGCGGACTGGCAGGGGCGGGCATCGCGGTGGGCCCGCTGCTCGGCGGCTGGGTGACGACGTATCTGACCTGGCGGCTGGTCTTCGCCGGCGAAGTCGTCCTGGTGGTGGCCATGCTCTGCCTCATCGGGTGGGTCGAGGACCACCCAGTGCCCGAGCCACGGCCCCGGCTCGACACCGGAGGCGCCGCACTCTCCGCCCTCGGCCTGGCCATCGTGGTCCTGGGCGTCCTGCAGAGCAGCTCCTGGGGATGGCTGAAACCCCGCAACTCCCCCGTCACCGTCTTCGGCTTCTCCCTCACCCTCTTCGTCATCGCGGCGGGCGCCGTCGTCCTGTGGCTGTTCCGCCTATGGGAGCGACGTCAGGAGAGCCGCGGGCGGGACCCGCTGGTGCGGTTCTCGCTGTTCGCGCGACCGCCGCTGCGATCCGGCCTGAGCATGCTGCTCAGTCAGAACCTCATCCTGCTCGGCCTGTTCTTCGTCATCCCCCTCTATCTGCAGGTGGTGCAGGGCTTCAGCGCCTTCGAGACCGGTCTGCGGCTGCTGCCGGTGTCGATCACCATGCTGGTGTCCGCGATGAGCGGCCCCCTGCTGGGCCGGTTCGCCGGTCCGCGTGCGGTCGTACGCATCGGCCTGCTGGTGCTGTTCATCGCCATCGTGTGGCTGCTGGCCACGATCGAACCCCGTATCGACGACCTCAACTTCGCCCTGTCGATGGCCCTGCTGGGACTGGGCATGGGACTGCTCGCCTCGCAACTGGGCAATGTCACGCAGTCCAGCGTCGGGGAGTCCGAGCGCAGCGAGGTGGGCGGTCTCCAGTACACCGCCCAGAACCTGGGGTCCTCCCTCGGCACCGCCCTCATCGGCTCCATCCTGATCGGCGCCCTGGTCAGCGCCTTCACCACACAGATCGCCGACAACCCGAAGGTCTCCGACGCGGTGCGCGAGCAGGCCGGTATCGCGATCGAAGCCGGGGTCAGCTTCGTCAGCACCGACGAGATCCGGGCCGCGACCGAGCGCGCCTCGCTGCCGCCGGACGAGGCCGACGCGGTCGTGGACGCCTACGCCCAAGCCCAGCTCAACAGCCTCAAGGCCGCCGTCCTGACCGCCGCCGCCGTCACGCTCGCCGGCTTCCCGTTCACCCGCAACCTGCCCACTCAACGGCTCACCGGGAAGACCGGGAAGGCGTCCAAGGCGTCCACCTGAGGCGGAGCGGAAGGGCTGCAGGACTGGCAGGCCCGCCGGGAACCCCGCGCCGTGGTTCACCCGCGGAGGGTGATGCCCCGGTCCTGGGGCGGGCGCAGTGTGGAGGGGCGACTCCGAGTGACAGGAGAAAAGCCATGGGCAACGTGTACCTGGCCTACGACTATCCGGTACTGGGCGCCTTCTGGACCGTCATGTGGATCTTCCTGTGGGTTCTGTGGTTGATGGTCCTCTTCCGCGTCATCGTCGACATCTTCCGTGACCACGCGATGAACGGATGGGCCAAGGCCGGCTGGCTGATCTTCGTCATCATCCTCCCCTTCCTGGGCGTCCTGATCTACGTCATGGTGCGCGGCACGGACATGGGAAAGCGCGAGATACAGCACGCCCGGCAGCAGCAGGACGCGATCGACGCGTACATACGCGAAACAGCGACCCGCGGCGGCACGAGCCATGCCGACGAACTGGCCAAGCTGTCGGCTCTCAAGGAGAAGGGCGATATCTCGCAGGAGGAGTTCCAGCGGGCGAAGGACAAGATCCTGCACTGACGGCCGGCAGCCGGGAAACCCCGCGGAGAGGTCCGGCGACGGTTCGCCGGGCCGGCTGATCCGGCAGGCGCCTCTCGGCGACTCGTCACCGCCGCCATGACGAAAAGAAGGTCCGAGACCATGTCAACAACAACGAATCGCGGCACCGCGAAATCCGAGGCACTGGCCGGCGGGCTGACGCTGTTCGCCGCCGTGATGCTCACCATCGCCGGCGTCCTCGCCATCTTCCGCGGCATCATGGCGATCGCCAAAGACGCCATCTTCGTCGCCACGCCGAACTACGTCTTCAAGTTCGACGTGACGGGTTGGGGCTGGATCCACCTCATCCTCGGGATCGTGGCCACCCTTACCGGTATCGCCCTGTTCAAGGCCCCGATGTGGGCCAGGATCACCGGCATCGTCATCGCGGCACTGCTGTTGATCAGCAGCTTCCTCTCGCTGCCGTACTACCCGCTCTGGTCGATCGTCCTGATCGCGCTGTACGCCTTCATCATCTGGGCGCTGTGCGTAGTTGAGGAGAAGAACGTCTAGCTGCCCGCCCTGCCCTCGGAAATAGCCGCCCGAGGGCGCGCCACCGCCGTGCCCCACACCACCCACACCCTCGTCACCGCCCTCCATTCCAAGGAGGGCGGTGACGTGTGCTGCCCCCAGGATCTGCGCTGAGCACATGTGATCCAGATCATCCGCATACGACGGATGAATCGGTTCTTTGCTCCTGATGTCCATGACACGATCTTGCCGATCGTTACCTGTCGGTAGCGGCGACCCCTGGGGCACCGCCTCTCGCGGACTCCCCCGGGTCCACCCCCACTTCACTTTTCCAGGACCCAACCTTGCGCAGATCCAGCAGAATTGCTCCTCTACTGGCCCTCACCACCGCGTCCCTGCTCGTCGCAGGGTGCTCGTCACCGGGATCCGACCCGTCCGCCGATGCGTCCGACGGCGGCAAGGAGCCCGCGGCCGCCGCCGGTTCGGCGACCCCGAAGCTGACCGTCAAGGGCACCGACGACGGCGACGGCGGCGCCCAGAGCGCCGTGGCCCGGCCCGGCGGCAGCCACCCGGGTCGGCTCGCCGAGAAGTCCGCGCTCAAGGTCGCGTCCTTCGACCGCAGCAGCGGACGAGCCGTCATCACCGCCCCGGCGGTGCGGCCTTCGCCGAGCAAGCCGGGCGTCCCGACGAAGTCGCCGGAGTCCGGCAGCCCGTCCGGATCGCCGACCGCCACGCCCTCCGCGCCCCACTCCACCGCCCCGTCCGCCGATCCGTCCGCCTCCCCCTCGAAGAGCGCGCCCGCGCCCAAGGCGGACGTGGCCGTCGGCGACGTCATCGCCAGCGCACCCGCACCCGGCGCGCCCCAGGGCGTCCTCGCCAAGGTCACCAAGGTCGTCGGCAAGACGGACCGGGGCACCGAGGTCAACACCGCCCCGGCCACGCTCGACGCGCTGCTCGGCGGCTCCACGGCGCACGGCACGGTGCCCGTCGACCCGGCCGCCATGAAGGTCGAGCCCATCGCCCCCAAGGTCAAGGTCTCCTGGGCCAAGACCGGCGGTCTGCACTTCGGCCCCAAGGGCGCCTCGCTGCCCCTCGGCCGGCTGCGCCTGGACGTGGGCGCCTCGCTGCCCACACCCTCCGGCGGACCTGTCTCCGCCGAGGCGTCGGCCACCGGCTACGTCCAGCTCGCCCCCAAGGTCGACTTCTCCTACGAGGGCGGCAAGGGCGGCGGCGTCGGCGGCGCCTCGCTGACGCTGTCCGGCGACTGGTCCTCCCAGTGGGAGCTCAAGGGCCGGGCGGCCGCCTCCACGGAGGCCAAGCCGCTGCGGCTACCCTTCGCCAAGCTGCACGCCGACCCCGTCATCCAGGTCGGTCCGGTGCCGGTCGTGGTCAACCTCGACCTGACCTGCTACCTCCAGGTCGACGCCGACGGCAAGGCCAGTGTCGACGTCAAGCAGGACCTCAAGGGCGACTTCACCGTCGGCGGCAGCTACCAGTTCGCCAAGGGCTGGGCGCCGATCGCCAAGGCCAAGATGCATGGCACTCCGGTGCGGGCCACCGCGGCCGCCGCCGGCAAGGTCAAGGCCTCCCTGGGCGCCGAGGCCAGCGTCGGCCTCTACGGCGCCGTCGGCGTCACCGCGGACGTCGCCCCCTATCTGCGCGCCGAGGTCGCCGGCACCGCCTCCGCCGACTCGGACGGCAATGCCTCGGCCACCGGCAGCTGGGCGGCCTACGGCGGTATCGACGTCTCGGGTGCGCTCCGTGCCCACCTCGACATCTTCGGCACGCCGATCTTCGACCGCCGTATCCCGCTGGGCACGCTGAACCGCGAGTGGAAACTGGCCGGCGGCAAGGGAACGGTGAGCCGCACCCCTGCGGGAAAGCAGCACTGAGGACACCCGCCCTCACCACTCCCCCAACGGGCTGACGCCGTCCGCGACCTGCTCTCGGCGTGATGGGCGTTTCAGTCGGCGAAGGTGCGCCGACTGAAGCGCCCGGCGCAGCGGGGAGGGCCGTCGATCGCAGCCGCTCCGACCGCGTGGCAGGCGGAGTTCCCGGCCTCCCCGGATGTCGTCACCACGCCCTGTGCGATCCTGACGCCGTGTCCCTCACGTCGCCCGTTCCCGAACCGATCACCGCCGACCCGACCGGTTCCACCGACGGCCCGCTGCTCACCCAGTCGTGGCTGGACCTGACTTTCCTGCACTGGGCCGTGGACCCGGCAGACGTGGCCCACCTGCTGCCGGCCGGCACGGTCCCGGACACGTTCGACGGGGCCACGTATGTCGGCCTGGTCCCGTTCCGCATGCACCGCGTCGGCTGGTTCCGCCTACCCGGCGTGCCGTATCTGGGTACGTTCCCGGAGACCAACGTCCGCCTCTACTCGGTCGATTCGCACGGCCGCCGCGGTGTCGTCTTCCGCTCGCTCGACGCATCCCGCCTCATACCCGTGGCGGTGGCGCGCACCGTCTTCCGTATGCCGTACCTGTGGTCGCGGATGGCCATCCGCCGCAACGCCGACACCCTCACGTACACCAGCACCCGACGCTGGCCGGGCCCTCGCGGAACACACAGCCGGATCACCGTACGCCCCGGCGAGCGCATACAGCAGCCCAGCGCCCTGGAGCACTTCCTCACTGCCCGGTGGGGCATGCACAACACGTTCTTCGGGCGCCAGATGTACCTCCCGAACACCCACCCGCGGTGGCCCCTGCACCGGGCCGAGCTGATCGAGTGCGATGAGCGCCTCACCGGGGCGGCGGGTATCCGGACGGTGCTCGGCGAACCCGTGAGCGTCCTGTACTCCCCCGGAGTCGCCGTCCGATTCGGACGACCGGCACGCCCCGGCGGTATCCCCACACCCTGAGCGGGAGCCCCACTGATCACGAGACAGCGACGCTGTCGTCGATCCATTCGAAGAAGTCGATCTCGCCGGCAGCCCAGCTCCTGATGCGTTCCTGGTCTCTCTTCGGCAACTGCCCGACGCCCTGCGGCAGGCGCCTGGGCTGTCGCGTGGTCCGCGACCTCATGAAGTCGCTCAGCAGCGGGTGGGATTCCGCGATCACGCCTGGCTGGTTCTCCGCCATCAATTCGCAGAACGCCATGGTGAGGTATGCCAGACCGGCCCTCGCCTCGACCGAGTGTCGCAGCGACCTCATCAACGCTGTGGAGACGATGCGAGTACTCCGCTCGCTGCCTTTGAAGAGGGCGTAGGGAGGGGCGGGAGCCTGCTCCGGCACGATGTCGTACGGTGCAAGCGCAGCGAGCTGCTCAAGCATACGAGCGCACCGATCGAGTGTGGGGCGGTCGGTGGCCGGGCCGGCGAGCCGGCGCATGACCCACATAGCGGTGCACGGGTCTCCGCCGCCACGCAGCTGATACAGCCCCCCGTCGAAGAGCCGGCACAGCTGACCGACGAAACGGCCTTCCTCCCCGAGACCGATCACGCCCTCCTGCAGGCAGTTCTCCCATGCCCACAGGTTGGCATTGATGATCCGCGTGAATTCGTGCGGTCGATCGTCCCGGAGGCGTGCGAAGGCGTCGGCGACCATGCCCTGCATGGAATCAGCATGCCGGAAGTCGGCACGCAGGAGGTGCTTCGCGAACTGGGCGTGGGCGCCCTGTGTGAAGCACTGGACGACACGGTCGGTGATCAGCTGAAGTGCGCTTCCGTTGAGCATGACGATGTCCGCGCTCTTCGCCAGGAACTCGACGAGCGCTTCGTCCTCGGCGGCCACGTGACCGGAGTTGGCCGCCAAGCAGTGCTGGTAGACAAGAGAGGCGCCGTGGGGGAACTTCCCGCTGGCCAGCGAAAGACAGATCTGCGAGAAGATCTCCAGTCGTCCCGAGGCGATGTTGCGGGCGATCTCGTCCCCGACCTTCTCAGGTGAGTCGGCGTGCCGTACCAGGTACTGAGCCGCGAAGTACTCCTGGAAGCTCTGGTGCGTGAACGAGTACCGCTCCTCGCCGGGTATCCCACCGACCACGTCGGTGAACATCCAGGCGCGGCCGCGACACAGGTCGATCATGCGTCGAGCGAGCTGCACTGCGGTGACGCGGTCCGGCACGGCTTCCTCCAAGAGGTTCTTGACCGCGACGTCACGTACCTGGCCCTTCGTCATCCCGTACTGGTACTCGGGTGTCAGGAGGGTGTGATAGGCGATTTCGGCGAGCACCACTTCGAAGGCCTCGATGTCCCATACCGGGTCGCCGATTCCCCGGTGCGAATCCCAAGTGCGCAGGAGCAGTTCCACGCATTTTTTGTAGATCTTGGGGCGACTGCGCGGGATTTCGTTGTATCCGGCGTGCAGCAGACAGATGACCGCGAGCATCAACGGGTTCTGACGCAGGTCGTGAATGGTTCTGCTGTGCTCCATGAAGTTCTCGACCAGTTGATCCACCGTCGCATCGCGGCCGCCGGCGCGACGGACGAACCACTTTCCGGCGTACTCCTTGACCTGACCGTCGCTGAAGGGCCGCAGCGCGTAGTCGCAGAAGAGTTCCTGGTCGAGCCGGACGGAGGAGTAGCCCAACCGGCGAGACGTCACCACGAAGCGGGACAGTGGGTATGCGATGCTGGCCGCCTCGATGACATCGCTTACCTCACGGCCCCGGACCGTCGTCGGCACTTCGTCCAGTCCGTCGAAGATGACCAGGGCCGAGCCGTTGAGCAGGAGTTCTTCGACCATGCCGGGAGGGGCCGGCTTCTGGTAGATGTCGCGCAGCGCGCGCTCGACCTCCTCGACCAGGTTGAACCCGCCCCGACTGAAACGGATCTGGCGTACCTTCAGCAGGAAGGCCACTCCCTTGTGGCGTTCACACCATTGGCAGGCCAGCACCTGGCTGACGGTCGACTTCCCGGCACCGGGGTCACCGAGAATGACCGTACGGTCCAGGGCTTCGAGCATCCCTGCGAAGTTCTGGCGCGAAACGTGGTCCCTGACTCCTGCGGCGTCCGAGCCGCCCTCCACATCCATCTGCAGCATTGCGGCGTTCGGCTCGACGAATATCTCGCGATAGGGGATGAGTGTCCGCAACTCCAGGTCGGGCAGCTCTATTTTCTCGTTGCGATACAGGAAAGCGGCAAGGTACTCCTTCTGCCAGCGTTCACGTTCCTCCGCCGAGGCACGCCTCTCGTTCCGGAGGGCGGCCAAGTGACGTTCCACGCTGCTGATGGCGGCGAGCTCCAGCGTGTGCCCGGCCCAGGAGAAGCCGCCGTCCGACTCGGACAGGGTGAGCTTCATGGAGGCGGCAACGTGCCGGCAGCCGCGGTCCAGAGCGGCGAAGAGCGCCCGGAGGTACGGGGTGAGCGCATGAGCCTCGGTACCGGGGAGTGACTCGGACAGAAGGATGCCGAGCCCCTCTTCGATGCGTTCACGTTGCACCCGCCACACCACGTCGTGGCGGTCCGGTACGGCCTCCTCCCGGCTCTCCCCGATCGGCCAGGGGTCGTCCGTGCACAGGTGAATGGCGATCAGCTGACGCGCCAGGGCAGTGAACGTCGACTGTTCCACGATGCTTTTGATCTGTGCGTTCGTCACGCCGGTGGGCAGGTCGTCAAGCAGGCCCAGCGTGCTGAGATCTCCCTGGTGCGGACCTCCGAGATGGGCCAGTACGCTCGCGGCGTCCCGTGGCTTCTTGACACCACGCTTGATCAACTCGCGCCGGGCCCGGCCCAGTAGAGGCTGAACGGCCTCTCCGGCGATCCGTCCGGCGAGCGCTGCGGCAATGCTGCTGGCTGGGTCCACGTGTTCATCATCGTCCGGAGGGCACGGTTTTGTCAGATGATCGCCGTTTTCTCCCAGCTGCCGCCGGAATTTCGTCCCTGCGGCCCACTGTCCGCGACCGTCCGCCGGTCAGACGTCCCGGATCTGGCGGGCGATGTCCCGGGAGAAGGCCGAGACCCGGGTGTAGACGCCGGGTGTGGGCGTGGTGTCGTTGCTGTTGGCCAGCCAGCTCACGATGCCGATCAGTCTGCCGCCTGCGACCAGTGGACCGCCGCTGTCGCCCTCGGCGTGGTGGGCGCCGGTGACCGGGTCGTTGGCGCAGGCGTGCATCTTGGGGTCGTAGTCGCCTCCGGGGTTGAGGCGTTGGCACGTCCTGTCGGGCAGGACGCGCAGGTCGGCCGATCGCAGGAGGTTCGCCTGGGTGTTGTCGTAGTCCAGCAGGCCCCAGCCGTAGACCCGGGCGGCGGTGCCCGGACGGTACACACCGGTGTCGGCGGCCGTGGCGATGGGCAGCGGGGTGTACTTCATTCTCCTTGGCTGTCCGGCTGTCCGGCTGTCGGCTATCCGGCTATCCGGCTCTGGAGGAGCGCGTAGTAGGCGGCGGTCTTGACCGCGACGCCCGGGTAGAGGCGGTCGGTGCAGCTGCCGCCGCCGCTGATGACGGCCACGAGCCGGCCCTTGACGACGACCGGCCCTCCGCTGTCCCCGTGGCAGGCGCTGACGCCACCGGCCGGGTAGCCCAGGCATGTCGTGTAGCGCTTGGCGTAGCGGCGACTGCCATACGCGGTGACGCACTGCTCGTCGCCCCGGTTGGGGATCAGCGCGGTCTGCAGCGGCGGTACGCGGTCATCGTCGTCGCGCCCCGTCGTGGTCCCCCACCCCAGCACCCTGCTGGGTGTGCCCTCCTCGTACAGGTTCTGCTGCGCCGGAGTGGCCAGCGGCAGAGTCCGGTAGGGCAGGGGGCGTCGAGAGTCAGTACGGCGATGTCGTGCGCGTAGCTGGCGTCGTCGCCTTCGGTGTCGGCCTTGGGGTGGATCCACACCTTCGCGACCTTGCGGACCTTCCCCTCGCCGGTCCTTCGCAGGTCCTCCCGGCCGGCGACCACACGGAGGAGATCGACGGTCGCCGGATTCACACAGTGGGACGCGGTCAGCACCTTGCGCGGTGCGACGAGGGTGCCCCCGCAGTCCGCTTCCTTCATGTGGTCCGATGCCGTCAGGGCGACCGTCCAGGGGTACTTCTTGAGGTCGGCGCGGTCCCCTCCGACGACCGCGGCGGCGGGTGGGGTGGCCGTGGCAACCAGTGCCGCCCCGGCCAACGCCGCGCGCCCACAAGGGTGCCGCGGCGTGCTCTGACTGCGTTCATGGCTCCTCCGTGGCGATCCGGGCGAATGTCGCCCAGGGAGAGGCCGCGCACCGTGCCGCGGTTGCCTGCGTCGTGACGACTCGCGGCAACGGCGATACGGATCAAGCCAGTTGGTCGGGCGCCGCGACGGCCCGGTCGAACCGGAAGGCGGCACGAACGCTCCGCCGGAAGGCGTGGCCGGCGGCACGTGGGCTGGGGGCGCGGACAGCCGTCCGCCCGGTCGGCGGCGTACCGCTCACGGCCGCCGACTCGCCCCCAGCCACGCTCGATCACGACGTCACACGACGGCGTTCAGCGGATGTACTCCTCGACCAGGTCCGCGCCGCGGGTCGCTCCGCCGCTCTCCCGCACGACCTTCTGCATCCGGTCGAGACTGGCGCGTACCGCACCGTCGGAGGTGACTCGGGCGACGGTGGCACGCAGCGTCTCGGCGGTCAGCGTGGCGGGGTCCAGTTGCTCGCCGAGCCCCAGTTCCTGTGCCCGCCCGGCGTTGGCGGCCTGCTCGGGCATCTGCGGGACGGTGATCAGCCCGACGCCGTAATACAGGGATTCCATCGTGGAGTTCATACCGGCGTGGGAGACGAAGGCCGCGGCATGCCGCAGCACGGCCGGCTGCGGGAATCGCGGCCGGACGTCGAAGTTCGGCGGTATGTCCCCCAGCAGTGCGGTATCCAAATCGCCGACCGACATGGCCACTTGATACAGCCCGTCGGCGAAGGCCTCGATGCAGGTGCGGTAGAACTCGGGCCGGTCGTTGAAAACCGTGCCCAGCGATATGAACAGTACGGGTGCTTCGGGGTCCGCCGGCGTCCACGGTTCGGCGTGTTCGCGGCTGCCCAGCGAGGGGCCCACGAACTGGAAGCGGTCGTCGAAGGTGTCCCCGGCGGGCTGGAACTCGCGGGGTATGAAGACCAGGTTCAGCTTCTCGACCACGTCCATGCTCGCCGGATCGAGCGCGATTCCGTGGTCGGCGGAGAATGCCGCGCAGCCGTCGGCGACCGCGGTCGCGACGGGATTGTCCTCGCCGAGCCCTCCCAGGAACTCGCTCATCAACGAAAAGGATTCGTTCGAGGCGAGGTTCGGAATGCAGCGCACCGCGGGCAGTCCCAGCTGCTCGGCGAGAATCCGGGGGGACCAGCTCATCGCGTCATAGCAGATCGCGTCCGGCGACTCGGTGGCGCAGTACTCCTGCAGGATCGGGTAGGTCGCGCTCGTCGCCGCGAAGAGATGGCGAATGAAGAGGCCGAACGTTTCGGGACCGAACTCGTTGGGGACCGGGATGTGTTCCGGTGTCGGCAGCTCCACCCAGCGGGCCCCGGCCCGGGTGACGACGTCGGCGTGTTCGGCTGTGGTGGCGTAGTCCACGCGGTGCCCGCGCCGTACCAGTTCCTCGACCAACGGCAATGTGGGGTTGACGTGCCCGTGCCCCAAAAGGGCTACGAATAACAGGTGTTTCGACATACTCCGATGCTACCCAGTCCGGATTCACCGACCTCGGTCTCCCCTACCACGTGACGAGATCCGCACCACACGATGGACGGCGGGGGCGGACTTCAAGCCGCGGGAGCGCTTCAGGTGAATCGGCGACGGACATCGGTGGCGATGCGCGCGTCAAGCCCGTCCGACAGTCAGGTGACAGGGCGGCAGGGAAAGCCCCCGAGCCCGGGCGCCCGCGGACAGCACCGGGCTCGCACGCACCGGACATCCGGTCGGAGCACCCCGCGGTCACCTGAGGTGCGGGGCATCCGCTGAAGGGGTCGGCCGGCACCGGTTCGCGGCGCTCACGGGATTCGGCGCGCCGTCGGGAGATTGCCGACTATTTCGTATTAGCCTTTCGTCACCTCACGAAGTCGATCAATCGTAGATCGCATACGCTCAATCCACCGGAGATGAAATGTGCAAGCTTCGCAAGGCTGCCGTGGGGATCGCCGCCCTCGGTAGCGTCGTCGCCCTTGGCGCCGGTACCGCCCATGCCGACGGCGGCCCGGGCGGCGGCTCCTCGTTTCAGATCATGCAGGGCAGTTCGTGCAGGTCACACGATCTGGGTGTGGATGTCCTCGGCGAGGTCGGAATCGTCGGCGGCCTGCAGTCCACCGCCCTGGGTTCGTCCATCGGTTGCAACAACAGCTTCGGGAAGAAGTAACCGAGCAGCGAATAACTTGCCCGGCCCATTCGTATGTTTTTATGCCGGATGAAATGCACCCGGCATAAAAATCCCGCTCGCTCAGCCGCCGGTCCGCCCCCGCACACCGGCGATATGGACCTGGCTACGGTCTGGCGGGGCGGACTGCGGCGTCCTCTGTGGCGAATTCCCCAGAAGTCGCCTGACCCTATGGTCAGTTCAAGGTCGAGCCGGACGGGACGACGACGCCGTAGAGGTCGTCGATCGTCGCGAGGGCGCTGTGGTGGAGCTGTTCGGCGGACAGGTCGGCAACCGCCGTCTTCAAGGGTCGCGTCGCGCAGGCGTCGGCGACGACGGTGGGCCGGTTGCCGCGCAGGAACGCGCCCGCCGCCGTGAAGGTCACGCACATGTGTGTCATGAACCCGGCGATGATGACGTCCTTCTTCCCGGCGGCGTCGAGGTGGTCACCGAGATCGGTGCCGACGAACGCGTCGGGCACGGTCTTGACGACGACGGACTCACCCTCGATGGGCGCCACACGGGGGTGGATCCGGCCGATTTCCGCCTGGACGTCGTACGGCGTGCCCTCGCCGCCGTCGTTGATGACGTGAATGACCTCGGCACCCGCGCGCCTGGCTCGGGCCAGCAGCGCGGCGGCCGAGTCGAGGGCGGACTGCCAGCCCGCCAGCTCCATCACGCCACGGGTGTAGGTGTTCTGATAGTCGATCAGAAGCAGGGTCGCGTCGGACAGGGACGCCGGCGTCTGATCGAAGCCATTGAGTTCCCGCAGAGTCGTCGTAGACATTGCCGCACCTTCTTGGGTTACGTGTCGAAAGAATCGGGCCACCACGCGATGGCGCATTCCACGCTACGATCCGCCCCACATGGCGGCAATGTCATGCAACTTGCAGATACCGACACTCGGTGCGCCGCCACCTCGCTGTGGCCGAGCGGATGGGGAACCCTTGAGCGGCATGGAACGGTGCATCGTCGTCCTCCTCTTCGACGGCGTCGACCTGCTGGACGTCACCGGGCCGCCGGAGGTGTTCTCCCTGCTGCGGCGGGAGGTGGACGACGCAACGGGTTACCGCGTCGTGCTGGCCGCCGAAACCATGGATCCCGTGACCACCGCCGCCGGGGTGCGCGTCCTCCCCGACACCACGTTCCAGGAAGCGTCCGGGAGGAGCATCGACACCCTCCTGGTTCCCGGCTCGGTCGAGGTCGACGACCAACGCCGGGTGCACGCCGTCGCCGACCCCACCGTGGTCCACTGGGTGAAGACGCTCGCCGGCAGGTCACGGCGCATCGCGTCCGTCTGTGTGGGGGCGCATCTCCTCGCGGCCGCGGGACTGCTGGACGGCAGACGCGCCACCACCCACTGGTCGACCGCGCAGCAGCTCGCCGCCGAGCATCCGTCGATCGAGGTCGACGCCGACCCGATCTTCATCCACGACCACGAGGTGTGGACCGGCGCGGGCATCACCGCCTGCCTCGACCTGTCCCTCGCCCTGGTCGCCGAGGACTTCGGCGAGGCCGTCGCGCTGCGCGTCGCCCGGCAGCTGGTGATGTACCTGAAACGACCGAGCGGACAGAGCCAGTTCAGCGTCCCGATCGAGCCGGTCTCGACGACGCGGCGCATGGACGATCTCCGGCACTACATCACGCGGAACCTCGCCGAACAGCTCACCGTCGCCGATCTCGCCGCACACGCCCACGTAAGCGAACGGCAGCTCACCCGTATCTTCAAGACGGAACTCGGCATGACCCCGGCCGCCTACCTCGAATCGGCCCGCGTCGAAGTGGCCCGGAATCAATTGGAATCCACGGATGACACCCTCGAACGTGTCGCATCCGCCTGCGGATTCAACACGGCCGCCACCCTCATCCGCGCGTTCCGCCGCAAGCTCCATACGACACCGACGGAGTACCGCAATCGCTTCCGGCGGTCGAGTCCCAGCCGCTCCGGTCGGTCGACCAGTGCGGTGGTCGAGCCGAGTGCGGTTTCGGTCGTCGAGTAAGGTCGGGTCATTCTGCCTGGGGTGGGAGTAGTCGTGGGCGATGAGGCGGAGTTCTTCGCGGCGTACGACGCTGCGCTGCGGCGCTGGCCGGTGGCGGTGCGCAGCGTTGACGTGCCGTCCGCCTACGGCACCACGCGCGTCCAGGTCTGCGGCCCCGAGAACGGCACCCCGCTCGTGCTCCTACCCGGCGGCGGAACCACGTCGATGGTGTGGTTCGCCAATGTCGAGGAGCTCGCCCGCACTCATCGGGTGTACGCCGTCGACCTGATGGGCGACGTCGGCCGCAGCGTCCACGACGGGGCGCCGTTGCGCGGTGCCGGGGACCTGATGGCCTGGCTGGACGGGGTCTACGAGGCTCTGGGGCTGAGCGAGGCGCAGCTGTGCGGGCACTCCTACGGGGCCTGGATCGCCTTGAACTACGCGCTCCACGCGCCCCACCGGGTCGACCGGCTGGCCCTGCTCGAACCCACCGGTTGTTTCGCCCCGCCGAGCCCGCGCTACCTGCTGCGCGCGGCGCCGCTGCTGCTGAGGCGCACCGCCGAGCGGGAGCGTGCCTTTCGTCACTGGGAGACCGGCGGCGCCTCCGAGGACCCCAGGTGGGAGGCGTTCTTGGACAGCACCGCGAGCGCCCGGCGTTCGAAGGTCGTGGTGATGCGCCGCCCCGGGGCAGCGGAGCTGAGGGCCTGTACGGTCACCACCCTGGTGCTGGTGGCCGGTCGCAGCCGGGCGCATGATGTCCGGCGGGTGGCCGTCGGGGCTCGTCGGCTGCTGCCGCAGGTGGCCGTCGCGACCGTGCCGGACGCCTCACACCACTCCGTGCCGACGGAGCGGCCGGCCGAACTCAACCGGGTGCTGCGGGACTTCTTGGGCTGAGCACGGTGTTCCCTGGGCCTACGCTGTTCCCTGGACCTACGCAGGGCCCTGGGCGCGGCCCTTGTCCCGCGTGACCGCGAGCAGCGCCATATCGTCGGTGATGCGGCCGCCGGTGTGGTCGCTCACCTCGGTGAGCAGGGTGTCGAGCAGCGCGTCCGGGCCGGGAAACTCAACGCCGGTCAGGCCGGCATCCGGGTCGTAGAAGTCCCCGGCGCGGTTGCGCGCCTCGGTCAGGCCGTCGGTGTACAGGAGGAGGCTGGACCCCGGGGGGAAGGGCACCGTGTCGGCGCGGTCCTGGTCGGCGCCCAGCTCCGCCAGCCCCCAGGGGAGGGTCGGCTCGGAGGGTTCCGCGCTGTGCACATGGCCGGCGTGCAGCAGCAGGGGTGCGGGATGGCCGCGGTTGACCAGTCGCAGTTCATCCCCGCCGTGCGGGATCTCGACGAGCACGCCGGTGACGAACCCCTCGGTCCGCTCGGGGCCCGCCCGCCGGTCCCTCTCCCGCACCAGTGCCCGCTCCAGCCTGGCGGCGATCCCGGCGAGCGTGGCCTCCTCCTCGGCGGCCTCCCGGAACACCCCCATGGCCACGGTCACCACCTTGACGGCGTCCATGCCCTTGCCCCGTACGTCGCCGACCAGGCAGCGCACGCCGTACGGGGTGTCCTGTGCGCCGTAGAGGTCGCCGCCGATCTGAGCGTCCTTCACGGCCGCCTGGTAGCGCACCGCGATCCGCAGCGGCCCGACCGACGCCGGCAGCTGCGGAAGCACGGCGCGCTGTACGGCGAGGGCGACTCTGCGTGCCGACTGCAGCCGCACGTTGCTGTAGTACATGAGGCGGTTGACGACGATGGCGAAGGCGGAGACGGTCACGACCGCCGCCAGCTCGCTCCGGCCACCGGAACCTTCGATGAAACCGAAGTGGCTGAGCAGCGCGAAGTCGGCGACACAGGCACCGATGGCCGCCAGTACCGTCGCGCGCAGCGACAGCAGTGCCGCGGCGGTCATCGGCGCGGCGGTGTAGAAGGCCTCTCCGCTGAAGTGCGGCGAGGTGTGGTAGTCGAGGAACGCGCCTCCGACGAGCAGGATGACGGGCAGCAGCTGGAGGTGGCGCAGGCACCAGCGTCTGGCGGTGGTGCGATCCGCGCTCGGTGCCCTCACGTACCCGCTCCCACTCTGTCCGCAGTACGACGTGTCAAGCATCCTCGTGCGGGATTGCCGCTGCCAGTCGTGGCGCGGCCGTACGATCCGCGCCGGTCATCGGGCGGGCCGGGAAAGCGCAGGTAGGAGGCTTGGGGGCGGGGCCAGTGGGGTGACGGGGCGAGGGTGCCGACGGCGGCATCGGCAGGCCGCGGATCCCGGCGAGCCGAGCCCTCGTACCCCGTCTGGACGACCACAGCGCGCGAGGTCCGACCTCCAGTGCAAGTATGAAGATAACTCCGGTGGCCCCGGGTCGCGTCCAGGTAGGCGCGGCCCGGGGCCGATTTGTGAGGGCGGGACCGGCCGAAGCCGGCCGAGGAGAAACCGTCCGGCTCGGCCCCGGTCGCCGCGACCCCGGTTCCTGTTCCCTGACTCCGTCCGGCCGGCAGAGCGGGAAGAGCGGCGATCCTTCGTACCGTCTCGCATCGCAGAGGTGAGAAATGGGAGAGAAGCACAGCGGTGAAGGACACACCAAGCTGTCGCGGTCGGTGTACGAGCAGGAGCTGTACCGGCTGCAGACGGAACTGGTGGCGATGCAGGAGTGGGTGCGGGCCGACGGCGCCCGGCTCGTGGTGGTCTTCGAGGGGCGCGACGCGGCGGGCAAAGGGAGCACGATCAAGCGCGTCACCCAGTACCTCAACCCCCGGGTGGCACGGATCGTGGCGCTGCCCAGGCCGACCGAGCGCGAGCGTACCCAGTGGTACTTCCAGCGCTATACGGAGCACCTGCCGGCGGCGGGCGAGATCGTGCTGTTCGACCGGAGCTGGTACAACCGGGCCGGTGTCGAGCGGGTGATGGGCTTTTGCACCCCTGCCGAACACCAGCGGTTCCTGCGGCAGTGCCCGGTCTTCGAGCGGATGCTGGTGGAGGACGGCATCCTGCTGCGCAAGTACTGGTTCTCGGTGAGCGACGAGGTGCAGGAGCACCGGTTCCGGCGCCGCCTGGAGGACCCGACGCGGCGCTGGAAACTCTCCCCCATGGATCTGGAGTCCTTGACCCGCTGGGAGGAGTACTCACGGGCCAAGGACGAGATGTTCGTCCACACGGACATCGCGGAGGCGCCGTGGTACGTCGTCGAGAGCGACGACAAACGCCGGTCCCGTCTGAACATGATCGCCCACCTGCTGTCCACGGTGCCGTACCGCGACATCACCCCGCCGGCACTCGAACTCCCGCCGCGTCCCCCGGCCAGCGGCTACCGGCGACCGCCCCGGGATCTGCAGACCTATGTGCCCGATCACGCGGCCGGGCTGGAGTGACGGCGACGCCGGCCGGCGGACCCGTAGGGCGCGGGGACTGTTCTGCGACTGGGAGGGAACGCCCCTAAGCGCCAGATTTGCCCCTAGTGCTCACATCATGGGCACGCTTGACTCGCGCACGTCAGCACTTTAGGTTCGCCTAACCTTACCTCTGAGCGAAAGTTTTCAGCCATGCCTAGATCCCTGGTGCGCGCACGCTGCCTGGCCGCACCGCCGGCGCTCGCCCCGACCGTCTGCGGCTCCGACCGCGACAAGGGCGACGAGACTCCCGCCAAGGCTCAGGCGAAGGAGACCGCACCGGCCGGCATGGCGCATCAGCACACCGTGCCGGAGAGCGAGCAGGCCACCGCCACCTTCCGCGGCGTGGAACCGAAGAACGAGAGCTGACCGGTGCCCGCGACCTCCGACAGAACCCTGGCCACCGCGGTCCCCCTGCCCGCCGGGGTCCCGGGGCGGCCCGCACCCGCCGAGCGCGGGGGCACCGCGCCCCACCCGCCCACGCCGGGCTGGGCGCTGATCCTGCTGGGCGTCCTCTGCTCGGCCGTCCTCGCGGCGCTGTGCTGGGTGGCCGGCCACCTCCACGCCGATCCGCCGCTGCGGACCGCGGCCCGCTTCGTGCATCTCGTCGCGCTCGTCGTCGGGCTCGGGTCCGTGCTCGCCGTCGACTGGTTCGCCCTCCTGTGGGTGCTCGGACGGCGGCGCCTCGCCGATGTCCTGCACACCGCCAACACCCTGCAGTTCCCCATCTGGACGGGGCTGACCGGGCTCGTCGTCACCGGCCTGTTCCTCCGCCCGGACCTGGCTTCGCCGCTGACGCAGCTCAAGCTCGGACTGGTCCTGGCCATCACCCTCAACGGCCTCTACGCCCATTGGCTGGGACAGCGCCTTGAGCGGTACCGGGATGCCGAGGCGCCTCGCCGGCTGCTCGTCCGGGCCGGAGCGGTCGCCACCGTGAGCCAGCTCGGCTGGTGGGGCGCCAGCCTGATCGGCTTCCTCAACAGCCAGGCCTGATCCGGCAGTTCAGGCCGGCCGCGATGTCGGTCTCCTCGGCGCGGCTGCGGGCGGCCGTCTCGTCGGCTATCGCTCCGCGGTCCCGTCCTCGTAGGGGAACCGGGCGACCGGGGTCGCACCCTGGAAGAACGTCTTGGCCCGGATCATCGCTCGTTCGTCGTCGCGCACCTGACCGGGCCGGGAGCCGTTTCCGAACAGCACCCCGCCGAATCGCATCCGCAGATACGCCGCCGTGTGGTTGAGGGTGGTCTTCAGGCCGTCGGCGACGACCTCGTCGCGGTCCGCCATGACGGTCACCCCCCACAGCGTCCGTCCCGCCATCCGCTCCTTGAAGTCCAGGCCCGGGACCGACAGCCAGCCCGACCAGTAGTCGAGGTAGCGCTTGGTGTGCGCGGAGAGGGTGTACCAGTACAGGGGCGAGGCGAGGACGATGTCGGTGGCCTCCAGCGTGGCCTGGCGCAGTATCTCCTCGTTCTCCCCGGCCGGCCAGCCGCCGGTCTCGTGCCGGCCGTCCTGGAAGTCGGGCAGCGGCAGCCGGGTCAGGTCCACCCAACGCTGCGGGACATCGGCGGGCAGTTGCTCGGCGGCGGCTCGGGCGAGGGCCTCGGTGTTGCCGTCGGGGCGGGAGCTGCCGAGGACGAAGAGGAACGAGCGGTCCGTGCCCTGGGGCGCGTCGGTGGTCATGTCTGCTCCGGTCTCGGGCCCTCGGGCGCGGCCGCCGCTGCGGTGTGACGCCGGCCGCCGCCCTCGGGAATCGGTGAGTTCCCCGCTTCCAACCCGCCGTCGCCAGGGGATATTCCAACGGTGAACGGGCCGTGGGCGAACGAGCCGGCGGTCAGCGATCCGTGAGGTGCGGTGGCCGGGTTTCCGTGGAACCGTCGCCGGGCTCTTCGAGCAGACGGGTACGGAAGAGGTCGAGCACCTGGTCCAGCGCCGCGCGGGTCGGCTGGCCGGGTTCGTCGACGAGGTGCTCGGTGAGTACGGCGTGCGGCGGCATCGCGGCCCGGGGGTTGGCGGTTGCGTCGTCGAGTTCGACGGCGGTGAAGGCGTCACCGAGTTCGCGGCGCAGAAAGGCGAATCGGTCCCCCGGCACCAGCCGGTCCCCGCGGAAGCGCAGACCCATGACCCGCAGACCGTCGCGTTCGCAGCGGCCCCGTACGGCGGCGAGGTCCTCGGCGGAGATGTCGATACCGCCGGCCCGGCTCTTGGTGACGGCCAGTGGAAGGGACGGCTGGGACAGCACGGGGGCGAGCAGGCGCTCATCGGCGGCCATGGCCAGGGCGAAGCCGCCGGTCAGGCACATACCGAGGGCGCCGACTCCGGGGCCGCCGCAGCGCCGGTGCTCCTCTGCGGCCAGCGCCCGCAGCCAGGTCACCACGGGGGAGGTCCTCCCGGTGGCCAGCACGGTGAACTCCCGGCTCACACACACCTGCCACACGGACGAGGCCGTGTAGAGCCCGGACCTCAACCGGCCGTCGTCCTTGGGGTGGGCCGAGCGGCCGGGCGTACCGAAGAGCACCGGGAGCACCGCGGTGCAGCCGATCGCGGCCACGCGTGCCGCGAATTCCAAAACCTTGGGCGTGATGCCCGGGATCTCCGCGATGACGATCACCGCGGGCCCCGTACCGCGCCGCAGGATCCGGCGGGTGCTGCCGTCGTGGGTGAAGGTGCCACGTTCGAAGCCGCTCAGGTCATGATCTGCCATGGAATACCACCGTCCTGGTCGCGTGCTGCTCACCGGCGGGGCGCCTCGCCCACGGCCGGTGTGATGCAGCGCGAGACTACCCAGCGGTAGTCCTGCGCGACCGCGGCGGCCTCGCGGCACGCGTAGACACGCTTGGTGACGGTAGGTCAGCCCAGGCGTCCGAGGACGAGCAGATCGAGCAGCATGGGGCTCTTCGCACGGTGGCATGCGGCGGGGGCGGCCGGTGACCGCCCCCGCGCGGTGGCCCGTCCGGTCAGCCCTTGCCGAGCAGCTTGTTCATCCGGGCGATCTCGGCACTCTGGGAGGAGATGATGTCGCCGGCCATGTCCTTGGCGGGCTGGTAACCGCCTTCGGCCTGCTCGGTCTTGGCCATCTCGACCGCGCCTTCATGGTGCTTGACCATCATCTTGAGGAACGCGGTGTCGAACGCCTTGCCGGAGGCCTTCTCCAGTGCGTCCATCTCCTCGGGCGCCATCATCCCGGCCATGGAGCCCATGGAGTGCCCGGCGTGCTCCATGCCTCCGTGCTCCTCGGGCACCTGCTCGCCCCAGGAGGTCAGCCATCCGGACAGCTTCTTGATCTCCGGGTCCTGGGCCTTCTTGATCTCGCCGGCGAGCTTCTCGACCTCGGCGGACCGGGTACGGCTCGCGACGAGTTCCGCCATCTGCACCGCCTGGCGGTGGTGCGGGATCATCCCCGTCGCGAAGGAGACGTCGGCGGCGTTGTGCCCGCCCTTCTTGGCGGACGCCGACGCGGAGGGCGTGGCCTTGTCATGGCCTTCGTGGCCGGCCGAGCTGTCGCCGGTTCCGCCGCAGGCGGCGAGTACGACGGCGGCGGTGGCCGCGGCCGCCACGGCTGCGGCGCGGCGGACCAGGGAACGGCGTGCGGTCATGGTGAAGCAACTCCTGTGCGTATATGCGTGATACGGGCTCGACGGGCGAGGCACCGGCCGAGGGGCCGGGTCGCCTGGGCCGCCCTATATGCGCAGGAGTTGCAGTTCGCTCAGTGAGGGCGGGGCACGTCCGCCCAGGGACGCCGCGGGCGCCGCTACCGGCGCGGCCGCGCTGACACAGGTGGCCGTGCCGGCCGGGGCCGGGGCGGGCAGTACGGGGGCCGCGCTCGTGCCGCCGGCCGCGCATGTCCCGTCCGCGTGCTGGGCGTGCCCGCCGGCGCCGCCGTGATGTGCGTGGGGACAGTCGCCGCAGCCCGCCGCCTCCGTGTGCGCCGGGAGCGCGGCCGGGGCGGCATGATGGGCCGCCGGCGCGGCGTGCGCCGACGCCGGAGGGACGGCAGGTGCCAGGCCGTGCATTGCCAACACACCCGCGAGCACGGCGAGCACCAGCAGCACACGGGCCCGCGCCGCAGGGGGCCGGGCCGTGCGCCGCGAGTGCTGTCTCATGCCCTGCATCGTAGACGGCGGGCGTCGAGCACCGTCCCCCGGCCACCGCCGCGGAACGGGCCGCTCGGGGCGGGTTCGTCAGCCGTGGGTCACCCGGACGGGGCGGCACCGCGACGCGTGGCCACGGCGTCGAAGAGGGCCCAGCCGTCCAGCTCTTCGGTCGGCGGATCGTCGGGACGCCACCCCTTGCCCAGCGCCTCGTCGAGCAGGGCCCTGACGGTGCCCGGCTCATGGAGGTTCAAGAATCCCCCGCCTGCCGTGCCGACCGCCCCGCCGTGCAGCAGCCCGTCCGGGACGCGCTTGCCCGGGCCCTCGCGGAAGAGGACGTGGAGCCGCCCCCTGGCCTCGAACAGGCGGATGACGAGGATTTCGCAGCAGTCTTCGTACCGGCCGTTGCCCAGCTCGCGGTGGCGGTGGCCCAGGGACCACAGGAAGGTCTGCCCGTCGACGACGAGACGCCGTGCCTTCTTTTCGCTGCGAGCCATCCGCCGATGGTAACCGGCGGCACGTTGCCGCAGTCGTGCGCGGCGACCGATGCCTCAACCGGCCGCCGCCTTCGTGGCGTTGCGGAGCGGATGCTCAGCTCATGCCGCCGCCGGGGCCGAAGCCGGGCGTGGCGCCTCCGTTGGCGTTGCTCCAGTCGCGCCCGTTGCCGCTGCTCATGTCCCGGCCGCTGCCGCCGCTCAGGTCGCGGCCGCTGCCGTTGGCCATGTCGCGGCCGCCGCCGTTGCTCATGTCGCCCCCGGCGCTCGTGTCGCGTCCGCCGCTCCAGTCGCGCCCCTCCGAGCCCGCGTCGTTCCCGCCGGGGTTCGCGTCGCGTGCCTCGGGGTGCGAGTCGGCGGTCTGGGTGATGGTGCCGACGACTTCATCGCTACCTGCGTCGGCGGCGGCAGTCCCCGCTGCGGTCAGGACCGTAACGGCAGCCAGGGCGGCTGCGGCCAGAGTGGCACGCACTCGCATTGCGCTCTCCTATCAGTAGGTGTGGAATCACCCTTTTCCGACTACTTTGATATCCATACCGTCAGTGACGACATACACACGGATGGGCCACTGAGCGTGCCCGGTGTGCGTAATTGAGGTAGAGGGAATTTCGATGCGGGCGCGGGCGGCGGCCAGGACCTCTCGATCGAGGCCCCCGCCCTTGTGACATTGAGCCCTGGAGGCCTTGAGGCCCACCACCGCACGCTCAGTCGGCGGCCGCGCCGAACCACCGTGACAGCTGACCGACCAGCTCCCGCCGGTCGTCACCGGCCCATGCCACATGGCCGTCCGGCCGCAGCAGCACCGCGGGCACGTCCAGTTCCTCGGTGACGTCGACGACGTGGTCGACCCGATCCGCCCAACCCTCCACCGAGAGCCGGCCGGTCTGGTCGAGCAGTAGCCCGCGGCCGCCGTGCATCAGCTCGTACAGGCGCCCCCGCTTCAGCTGCACGTCCCGCATCCGCGCGCCGAGCAGTTCATGGCCCTCGCCGAAGTCGTAGCGGACCCCGACCGCGGTGATCATCTCGGTCACGTACCGGTTCACCTCCTCGAAGTCCATCAGCTTCGAGAACAGCTCGCGCAGCGCGGTCGCACCCGGATCGGTCCCCATCAGCGTGATCTGCGCGCGGGTGTTTTCCAGCACGGCGGCGCCCACCGGGTGCCGTTCGGCGTGGTAGCTGTCCAGCAGCCCCTCCGGAGCCCAGCCGTTGACCGCGGCGGCCAGCTTCCAGCCGAGGTTGAACGCGTCCTGCACACCGAGGTTGAGCCCCTGCCCGCCGGTCGGCGGGTGGATGTGTGCCGCGTCGCCGGCCAGCAGCACCCGGCCGACCCGGTAGCGCTCGGCCTGCCGGGTGGCGTCGCCGAACCGGGACAGCCAGCGCGGCGAGTGCACGCCGAAGTCGGTTCCCCCGAACGCCCGGAGCTGCTGCTTGAACTCCTCCAGGGTCGGCTCGGTCGCACGGTCCTCGGACACCCCGTCGGCGGGCACGACAATGCGGCACACCCCGTCCTCGTCGGGGGTGGTGACGCCGAACCGCAGTTGGGTCTTGTTGACTTCCGCGACGACGGCGGCAATCGTCGCCGGATCCTCGGTCACCTCCATTTGACCCACCAGCGTCTCGACCTTGGCAGGCTCGCCGAGAAAACCGACGCCGAGCAGCTTGCGCACCGCACTGCGGCCGCCGTCGCACCCGACGAGGTAGCGCGAACGCAGCCGCGTGCCTCCCCCGACGGCTACGCCCCCCTTGCCGGGGGTGCCCCCACTCGCCAGCTCGACGGTCACCCCGTCCTCGTCCTGACTCACCCCGACCACTTCGCAGCCACGCCGGATCTCGGTGCCGAGTTCGAGGGCACGCTCGTTGAGCAGCCGCTCCGTGACCGGCTGCGGGGTGGCGACACCGTACGGGTGCGCCGTGTCCAACCGGGCCGGCCACGGCTTGATGATGCCGCCGAAGAGACCGCCGACCTGGAACTTCTCATTGACCGCGAGGAACCGGTCCAGCAGGCCTCGCTGGTCCATCATCTCGACGCTGCGTGCGTGCAGGCCCTGCCCCCGGGACTGCTCGGTCGGCTCGGCCAACTTCTCCAGCACGACCACCTGCACTCCGGCCAGCCGCAACTCGCAGGCCAGCATCAAGCCGGTCGGTCCACCGCCGGCAATGATCACGTCGATCAACGCAACCCCTCACTCAGTGACAACAATTTCCCTGCAGCCGGATCCGCGGATTCTGGCTCAGGTCGGTGATTCTGCGTCATGACCGGGGCCTTGCCACAAGCCCCCCGGTGCGCTATAAGTTGAGAGTGGCAAGGAGCGGATATCCCTCCTTGCCTTTTCCTTTGCCGTCCTCCGCGCACGGACGGCCGTCATGGAGCCCTGTTTCCATGTCGTTATGTGGGACCAATGGGGCAAGCGACGTGGTCCGCGACATAAGTGTTTTGGGTTGCCTTGACGAACTCCCGAGGTCGCAGGAAGCTGAGCCGCCCCCCACGGCAACCTTCCTCTTTCACCGTTGGAATGCCCATGCGCCCGCTTGTTTTCGCAGGTTCGCTCACGGCCGCCGTGGCCGCGCCCCTGCTGCTCGCCTCTTCCGCTTACGCCACCCCCGGCGACAACGGCACCGTGAAGATCCACGATGCCCGGACCGGGGCGGAGCTTCGTAAGAACGAGCCCCACGTATGCACCTTCTACCTCGACGCCTTCGGCTTCGACGCCGGACAGCAAGTCGACTGGCATATCGAGGCCTGGGCCCCGACCGCCGACGTCAAGGGCGAGACCGTGAAGTCCGGTGCCCTGACGCTCGACGGCGAGGGGCACGGCCGTACGCAGGACCTGTCCCTGCCCGACGGCCACTACAAGCTCTTCTGGAACTTCGACGGCGAGCACGGCAAGGCCAAGCACAAGGTCTTCTGGACCGACTGCGAGGACGACACCCAGCCGGGCGGCGGCAAGCCCTCGACGCCCGCCACCCCGTCCCCCACCGACGAGGCGACCGCCGCCCCCGCCTCGTCCGCCCCCGCGGACACCGCCCCGACCTCCGCGGCCTCGCCGTCACCGTCCGCGAAGAGCACCGGCGACCTCGCCGAGACCGGTAACGGCGCCCCCGTCGGCCTGCTGGCCACGACGGCCGCCGGACTCGTCGCCGCCGGCGGCTACCTGGTCCTGCGCCGCCGCAAGGCACAGCAGCGCTGACCCGACGGCGCCCCCGTGCTCGGTAAGGGCACGGGGGCTGCCCCGCTCCCTCCCCGACTCCGTTTCACACGGCTCTTTCCTGCGCCAGAAGCGCGTCCACCGCCGCCCGGTCGATCTTGCCGTTCGGGTTGAGCGGCAGCGCCTCAAGCGCCGTCAGGGTCTCGGGCACCATGTACCCGGGCAGCCGCTCGCGCAGCGCGGCGCCCACCCGGTCCGCGGCCGGCACCTCATGGCCGGTGCCGCTGTAGGCGGCGACCAGTTGGGGGCCGTGTGCCGTCGACCGGGCCAGCACCACCGCGTCGGCCACCCCCGGCTGCTGCCGCAGCACCGCCTCCACCTCGCCCAACTCCACGCGGTAGCCGTGCAGTTGCACCTGCTGGTCGAGCCGGCCCAGATGCACCAGCTCACCGGTGGCGTCCCGAGTGACACGGTCTCCGGTGCGGTACCAGTGCGCCTCGGTGAGGGCGGTCCCGGGGGCGCGGGGCGCGGCGTCCGGTGTCAGAAAACGGCCCTCGTCGTCCTTCGCGTCGAGGTAGCCGTGGAAGCGCTGGGGGCCGCGCACACACAACTCGCCCTCGTGGAGCAGGATGTCCGCGCCGGGGTGGGGGGAGCCGATCGGCACCGTCCCGTTGGCCGTCCGCGGCCAGTCGTCCTCGGACTCCGGCAGCCGGTAGGTGGCGCAGGTGACCGTCAGTTCGGTCGGCCCGTAGCCGTTGTCCAGGCTGCTGCCGGGCGCGGCGCGGCGCCAGGCCCGCGCCTGCTGATAGGTCAGCGGTTCGCCGCAGAACATGCTGTGCCGCAGGGTCGGCATGCTGTCCGGCTTCAGTGCGCGCAGCCGGCCGGCGAGGGTGATGACGGACGGCACCGAGTTCCAGTGGGTGATACCGCGCTGACGGATGAAGCGGACCGGCGCGAGCACCTCGTCACGGGTCGGCACCACCAGCGCCGCCCCCGACCCCCAGGCGACGAACATGTCGAAGACCGAGGGGTCGAAGGTCAGGTCGAAGGTCTGCGAGAGCCGTGCGCCGGGCCCGGCCTCGGCACGCGGTACGACGTGCTCCAGATAGGCGGTCACATTGCGGTGCCGCACCGGCACCCCCTTGGGCCTGCCGGTGGACCCGGAGGTAAACAGGATGTACGCGATACCGTCCGGGTCCGCCGCCACCGGGGGCGGTTCGGCGCCGTCCTGTGCCGGTGGCCCGCTCCGCTCGGCCGTCGCGTCCGCGCTCCGCCGCTCGGGTCGCCACACCGGCGCCGCGATCCCGGTCGGGTCGCCGCTGCCGTCGGTGATCACGGCGTCGAGTGCCGCGGCCTCGGCGACGGCGGCATTGCGGTGCGCCGGGAAGGCGGTGCCCAGGGGCACGATCGTGGCACCCAGGTGCTGCACCGCCAGATAACCGGCGTACGCGACGACGCTGCGGGAGGCCAGCAGCCCGACCCTGGAGGGCACTTGGCCGTTCAGGTGCCGCAGCAGACCGGCCGCGATCCGCTCGGCCGCCGCGGCCAACTCGGCATAGCCGAGCACTTCGCCGTCCACCTCCAGGGCGGTGGCGCCGGGGCGGGCGGCGGCCGACCGCGCGAACCAGTCGTACAGGGTGCGGCGGGTGCTCATGCGGCTTGTGCTCATGCGGCGTCCGCCCGTAGGTGGCCGTGGCAGGCGGCCCGGATCTCCGCCGGGGCCTGGGGGTCGAGCTCCAGCTCGTGCAGCCAGGCCGCGTCCGGCGAGTAGCGCGCCCGGAACGGGCGTCCCACCAGGGCCGGATCACGGGCCTGCAGCATCCGCAGCTGGAACCACCGGCCCTGCCGCGTCTCCTCGACCCCATCCACGGCGACCTTGCCCGGCGTCGCGGACATCACCGGGCCGCGGACCGTACGGGCCAGGCCCGGCAGCGTGCGGTAGGCGTCCTGGAAGATCCGGGCGGCCCGGGCCAGCGGCACCTTGAAGTACTCCTGGGGGCCGGTGTCGCGCTCCACGAACATGTAGTACGGCACGACTCCCGCGGCCAGTTCGGCGCGCCACAGCCCGTTCCACACCTCGGCGTCGTCGTTGACGTGCGCGATCAGCGGGGCCTGGCCGTAGACGACGGCTCCGGTGGCGCGGATCCGGCGCAGGGCCCGCTGGGCCGGGTCCGTCGCCAGCTCCCGCGGATGGCTGAAGTGCGCCATCACCGCGAGCTGCCGCCCGGAGGCCACCACCTTCTCGAACAGCCGCAGCACCTCGTCGGCGTCCTGGTCGCTGACGAAGCGCTGCGGCCAGTAGGCGACCGATTTGGTGCCGATCCGGATCGTCCGGACCGTCTCCACGTCCAGCAGCGGCTCCAGATGTGTCCGCAGGCGCTCCGTCGTCATCACCATCGGGTCGCCGCCGGTGACCAGGACGTCGTGCACATCGGGGTGTGCGGCGAGGTAGCGGATCAGGCCCGAGGGGTCGGGGGCGGCGAAGCGCAGATCCGCGTCGCCGATGAACTGCGCCCAGCGGAAGCAGTAGGTGCAGTAGGCGTGGCAGGTCTGCCCCTGCGAGGGGAAGTACAGGACGGTTTCCCGGTACTTGTGCTGCAGACCGGGCAGCGACACGCCCTCCTGTACGGGCACATTGAGCTGCTGCTGGCCCGACGGGTGGGGGTTGAGCCGGTCCCTGATGGCGGTGACGGCCTCCCGCAGCAGCGGTTTGTCGGCCGGGTCCGCGGAGAGCTTGGCGAGCTGCCGTTCGTCCTCGGCCGTCAGCATGCCGCGCTGCGGGAAGGTCAGTTGGAACAGCGGATCCGCCGTGCCGCGGTCCCAGTCGATCAAGTGCTCCAGGACGTAGCCGTTGACCCGGAAGGGCAGCACCAGGGAGATCCGCCGCACGGTTTCGCGTACGTCGGGGGCCAGTCCGTAGCGGTCGGCGATCTCGTCGATGTGCCGCGGTCCGAAGGCCCGGAAGCGTTCGCCGCGCCGGGGCGGGCCGTCCGCCGGGCCGGGGGGTCGGCCGCCGCCGGCCGTCTGGCTCGTGGGCGTCATCGCGTCCCCCCGGCGTCGTCCTTCTTGCGGAACAGCTCGTCGCCCAGGACGAGGAAGTCCAGGTCCATGCCCCGGAAGGCGGCCAGGGCATCGCCGCGGGTGTTGACGATGGGCTCGCCCTTGCCGTTGAAGGAGGTGTTGAGCAGCACCGGCGGCACGCCGGCGCGCTCCAGCGCGTCGAGGACGGCGCCCACCGCGGGAGCCTCGTCAGAGTGCAGCACCTGGGGCCTGGTGGTGCCGTCGACGTGCACCACTCCGGGAGCGACCCGCCGCCCCAGTTCGGTGGCCTTGGCCGCGCCCAGCATGTAGCGGCTGAGGTGCTCCTGCGGCTCCCACAGGCGGGCACCGTAACCGGGACGGGTCACCCCTGCGAACGGGCGCCACTGCTCGCGGTCCTTGATGACGTTCACCCGGGTGTTGACCTCGGCGGTGTCGGGCACGGCGATGATGGACCGGCGGCACAGCGCCCGCGGCCCCACTTCGGCCCGGCCCTGGGCCACGGCGCCGACCTGCCCCTCCAGCAGCAGCGCGGTGACCTGGTCGATGTCCAGGTCCGAGCGCACCAGGCCGGCCGTGTCGGCCGCGCCGGCGGACCGCGGGCCGGCAGGTCCGTCGATGTCGGTGCCGAGGTACGGGCTGAGGGGGCGTCCGGTGCGGTGCCTGGGCGGGTTGACGAACCAAGCGGCGCCGAGGGCCACCCCGGCGTCGTGCGGCACCGGCGGTACGTACAGCGGTCCGGGCAGGGTGCCGTTGGTGCTGCAGTTGAGCGCCACGCCGCCGGCCAGGCAGAGCGCGTCGACGCCGGAGAGCTTGCGCGTCGTGGCGGCCAGCGCGGTGACGGTCTCCTCCACGATGCGCTGGGCGGTGTAGGCGACCAGGACGGCCTTGGGATCCTCGGCGAGGCGCCCCTCGGGCAGGGTGGGGCCGGACGCTCCGGCGATCTTCGTGTAGCGCTCCCGCCAGGCCGCGACGGTGGTGTCGTACTGCTCCTTGATCTCGTCGGCGGTGGCGCGGCCGGTGCTCTCCTCCAGCGGGCCGATCGCGAGGCGGAAGTCGTCGGCGGCGAGGTCGACCAGGGACTCGACTGCGGTGCCGCGGGCCCGGCCGTAGGCGGCCAGTCCCATGGTCTTGCCGGCGTTGAGGAACGAGAAGCCGAGCCAGGTGGACGCCGCGTCATAGGCGTAGCCGAGCGAGGAGGTACGTGGCCAGGTGCGCTCCAGGCGGGGTTCGGCGCCGTCCTCGAAGGTCCAGACGGTCGACGACTCGTTCTCGCCGTGTCCGTCGACGACCAGGACTCCCGCCTTGGTGAACGGGGAGGCGTAGAAGGAGGAGGCGGCGTGTGCGGCGTGGTGCGGCACCCGCACCACGGACGGCGGCCGCTCGCCGAAGTCGAGCCCCACCGCGAAGGCGAGGAACTCGGCGTCGTCGGTGAAGCGTCCGGGGTAGAGCTGCCGGGTGTCCCAGCCCACGGCGACCACATCGATGTCGGCGGCCGTGATGCCGGCCTGTTGAAGGCAGAAGCGGGCGGCGTTGAGGGGCTTGCGGTACAAGGAGTGACGCACCCGGTTGCAGCGCTCCTCCTCGGAGAAGGCGATGACCTCGCCCTCACCGTTGACGAGGCAGGCGGCCGTGTCGTGCCACCCGGTGGGGGGCGCGTTGACACCGAGAATCCACATGGACGGCTCTCCGTAGGGGTCGTGAGGATGGGGTGGGGTCGGACTCGTCGGACGCGGGCGCACTCGTCGGACGCTGCGGTGCCGGAGTGCGGGGCGCGCCGGTCAGGCGAAGGACACCTCGCGGTCCAGCAGCGCCAGCCGTCCGTCGGCCAGGTGCAGTCGGTCGTTCTTGTAGTTGAGGGCGGCCGAGCGCAGATCGCGCAGGTTCTGCTCCAGCCGTGTCGGGGAGTCCTTGAGGTAGCCGTGCTGCAGGCCCACCGCGTCGATCAGGTCGTCGACGGCGGCCCGGCACTGCTCCGAGGCGGAGATCTTCAGGCCGTTGAGCAGCAGTTGGCAGGCGGGCGCGGTGATGTCCTCGGTGGTCTCCACCATCGCCAGGGTGTGGCGCAGCTGGGCGTGGACGGCGTCGAGCCGCTGGCGCGCGGTGGACAATCGGGTGAGCAGCAGCTCGGAGCCGACGTCGAAGCGTTTGCGGCCCGCCGGGCTGCGGATCAGGCCCAGGACCCGGGAGAGCGCTCCGGCGGCGGTGCCCAGCCATGCGGCCGACCAGCCGAGGTGGGCGTAGGGGCCCAGGATGTGGTTGGCGATGTCGCGGAAGGGGACGCCGGCGCCGACGACCTGGTGGCCGGGGACGGTGCCGGTCAGCTTCAGCGGCGGGCTGTGGGTGGCGCGCATGCCCATCGGCTGCCAGTCGCCGGCCGGTTCCACGACGAGCTGGTCGCGCCCCGCGTAGACCAGGGCGACGTCGTTCTCGGCGGTGGCGTCGGCGTTCTTCATGGTGATCAGGAAGCCGTCGGCGTGGGCGCCGCCGGTCACCACGGGCGCGAAGCGGTCGATCAGCAGCTCGCCGCCGCTCTCGTGCAGGGCGGACTGCGCGCTGTAGAGATGGCCGCCCTTACCGCTCTCGGTGCTGACCGAGGCCAGATAGCTGCGCCCGGCGCCCAGCTTCGGCAGCAGCTCGTCGCGCAGCGGCGGCGCGGCGAACTCGACGGCCGCGGCCACCTGTTGGCAGTGCATGGTGAAGATCAGCGCCACCGACATATCGCAGCGTCCCAGGGCCACTCCGGCGTCGACGACCTCGCGCAGGGTGCCGCCGAGGCCGCCGTAGCGGGTGGGGACGACCAGGCCGAGCAGTCCGGTGTCGCGCAGCTCGTCCAGTGCCTGGACGGGGAAGGCGGCGTCCCGGTCGGCGGCGGCCAGATGCCGTTCGGCTACGGCGGTCACCCGGGCGATCCGTGCGCTCAGCTCCGGTCGGTCACCGGTGAGGGCGCCGTAGGGGGCGGCGGGGCCGTCGATGGTGCTCACGGCGCCACCCGCCCGCATCGGTCGACGCTGCGCTGCTGGTACGGAAGGTCGATCGGTCCGCTCTCCACGGCGGTGTCCTCTCTTGGGGATCAGCGGGCGCCGGTGGCACTGCGGACGATGCGGCACAGCCCGTCCATGCTCCGCAGGTTCTCGGGAACGAGGTCGTCGGCGTCGAGTTCGATGTCGAGCTGCGCTTCGAGGCGGTCGATGAGGTCGACCATCCGGAACGAGGTGAAGCCGGGCAGCGCGGCCAGGTCGACGTCGCCGGTGCGCAGCAGCGCCTGGTCGGCGTCGAGGACCGCGCCGACGACGCGGGCGATGCGGTCGCGCAGGCCGCCCGGGTCCGGTGCCGGGGCGGCGGCCGGGGCCGGGAAGATCCGCCGGTCGGCTTCGAGGAGTTCGGCGAGGCGGGCGACGGTACCAACGGGTTCGGGGCGGCCGCGGACGACGCGGCGGTAGGTCACATACGCCTGGGTGACCAGCTTGTCCCAGTCGGCCAGATGCCGTGCCGTCGGCTCGTCGAGGGGGCTGCCGTCGGCGGCGAACAGGGCGTGCAGCCGTCGTGACCGGGCCAGCAGCCAGGTGTCCCCGGTCAGCCGGTGCAGTGCCCGTTCGCGGTTCGCGGCCTGGTCGAGCGCGGCGAGGTAGTCGGCCATGGGGGCGTGGTCGATGCGCGGTTCGGGGCGGGCGGGCGGTTCGGGCCGGGCGGTGATCTCGTAGAGGTCGATCCGCCGCAGCGCGGCCAGCTCGGCTCGGGTCACGCTCCAGCTTCCGGGCTTGGCCGCTCCCCACTGGGTGTCGTTGTCATAGGCGTCGACGACCGTCCAGGGGCCGTCGACGCTGCCGGGCGCGATCAGCAGGAAGCTGTGCTCCATGTGCTGCTGCCCGAAGTACGGCAGCCAGGGCATCTCATGGGCGTCGGCGAGGGCGTAGCGGATCTCGCCCGGCGCGAGGGCCGGCTCGTCCAGTTGAGCGCCGTTGGCGGTGGTCCGTTCGCCGACGGCCAGGCCCAACGCGCGCTGCGCCTCGGCGAGTTCCTCCTCGACCGGCGGGTCGACGGTGGGCAGTCCGTCCGCGCCGGGCCACCACCGGGAGCTGAGTTTCGACCCGAGCCGCAGATGGGTGCCCGCGCCGTGGAAGTGATCGGCGAGCACGGCCAGATTGGACTGCACACAGTCCAGGACTTCGGCCCGCACCCCGGTCGAAGCCGGAATCGGGTGCTCTCTCGCGTCCTGCACACTTCCCCCGTTGTCGAGCCGAGGCGGCGCCCGCCAGCACGCCACCCACTCCCATGAATTCCACAATGCGAAATGCCACATCCGCTTTGCGGGATTAAGCTAGCCCGGCCGGTCGGCTTCAGCAACGCCCAGTGACCCAGATCACTGCACCCGCCAACCCGCGGACGAATGCGCCACATTGAGGAATCGACGCTCCCCGAAAGTCGGTTGACGCCCCGGAAGAGAGCGCCCTAGAGTCCCCGCCATTGCCGCCATGCGGATTTCGCATTCCGCTGTGGGCCCGTCCGAGGCGGGACACGCATCCGACAGGCACCTGGGGGCCGAGATGCAACAGACCGAGGCGTCAGGCCCGATGGCCGCGTCCACGGACCGGTTCGTGCGGACCGTCAAGGCACTCACCGACGCGGAGGTCGGCGGCCCGACACTGGTGCCGCCGTGGACCCGCGGCCATGTCATCACCCATGTGGCACGCGCCGCCGACAGCCTCTGCCGACTGCTCGCCTGGGCCCGTACCGGCGTGGAGACCCCGCAGTACGCCGATATGGACACCCGGGCCGCCGAGATCGAGGCCGGCGCCCGGCGCCCGGTCGACGAGCTGCTGGCCGATGTCCTGACGAGCGCCGAGCGCTTCGACGACGCCCTACGCACCCTGCCCGAAGCGGCATGGAGCTACCAGGTCCGCATGCGCACCGGCGAACTGCGCACGCCGGACGCCTTGGTGCTCGCCCGACTGCGCGAACTCGAAGTGCACCATGTCGACTTGGCGACCGGATACACCTTCGCCCAGGTGCCGCCGCAGGCCGCCCGATGGATCATCGACGACCTCATCGCGGCACAGCGCCGGCGCGAAGATGTCCCCCCGATGCGCATCGAGGCGACGGACACCGACCTGGCCCACGAACTGGGCACCGGCGGACCGACGATCCGGGGCACCCGGGCCGACCTCCTCGGCTGGCTCACCGGACGCACCGACGGAACCGGCCTGACGACCTCTCGTCCGGGCCCGGTCCTCGACGCGCCGTACTGGATCTGACCGGGGCGGGTCAGGGCGAGGGATCGGCCACGGGATACGGCACGAACGTGCTGCTGTGCTCGTTGATGGCGAGCGGCTGGCCCAGGGGAGGTACGGCGCGCTGGGGGCAGTCGAGGCGCTCGCAGATGCGGCATCCCATGCCGATGGGGGTGGCGGCGGCCCTGTTGTCGAGGTCGAGGCCGTCGGAGTAGACGAGCCGGGAGGCGTGCCGGATCTCGCAGCCGAGGCCGATGGCGAAGGTCTTGCCGGGCTCGCCCCAGCCGCCGCGGTGGCGGGTGACGGCGCGGGCGGTCCACAGATAGCGCTGCCCGTCCGGCATGGCCGCGATCTGGACATGGATGCGGCCGGGCGCGGCGAACGCCTCGTAGACGTTCCACAGCGGGCAGGTGCCGCCGGCGCGTGAGAAGTGGAAGCCGGTGGCGGACTGGCGCTTGGACATGTTGCCGGCGCGGTCGACGCGTACGAAGGAGAACGGCACACCGCGCAGCCGGGGGCGCTGGAGCGTGCTGAGGCGGTGGCAGACGGTCTCATAGCCGAGGCCGAACAGGTCCGTGAGGCGCTCGATGTCATAGCGGACCTCCTCCGCGGCGGCGTGGAAGGAGGGGTAGGGCAGGATCAGCGCGGCGGCGAAGTAGTTCGCCACGCCGATCCGGGCGAGCGACCAGGTGTCGGATCCCTCCGCGAAGTCCTCCGCCGCGAGGGCGGACAGCTCGGCACCGCATTCGAGCAGGGCGAGCTGGGTGGCCATCCGGAACGCCTGCTGGCCGGGGCGCAGTCGGCTGGACAGATGCAGCACGCGGGCGGCGGGATCGTAGTGGTGAAGTTGGTCGGAGTCCGCCGTGATGCGCACCCCGTGGTGGTCGGTGAGCCGTGCCGACAGGGCGCGGAGGACCTCGCCGGGGCGGATGCCGATGGCGCGGGCGAGGCCCTCCGCGGCCAGGTCGGCGTCGTGCAGGTAGTTCTGCCGCCGGTAGAAGAACTCCCGGATCTCCTCGTGCGGCGAGCGCGGCAGGGCCAGTTCGGCGCCGTCCCGGTCCTCGGCCGCCACGGCCAGCTGCTGGGTCAGCGCCGCGTTGCGCCGGCCGAGCTCCAGCAGGACCCCCGCCACGGACGGCATGCGAGTGGCCAGTTGGGCGAGGTCGGACGCGGAAACCCGGGCCGCGGCCACCTCGTGCGCGAGGGTTTCGCGCAGGTCGACGACGAGCCGGCTGGTGTCCCGCGCCGAGAAGAAGCCGGCGTCGAGGCCGAACGCCTCGGTCAGCCGCAGCAGGACCGGGACGGTCAGCGGCCGGGAGTCGTGCTCCATCTGATTGAGGTAGCTGGGCGAGATCTCCAGCCGGCGGGCGAGCTCCGCCTGGCTGAGTGCGCGCTCCTCGCGCAGCCGCCGCAGCCGCGCGCCCGCATAGATCTTGCTCACCGGAACTCCCCACCGCCCTGCTGCCCCAGGACATGCTCCCGCCCCCATCGGCCGAGGGGCTCCAATGCGGTCCCGAGGGCGGCGCCGCGCCCGGTCAGCGCGTACTCGACACGCGGGGGGACCTCCTCGTACACCTCGCGGGAGATGATGCCGTGTGCCTCCAACTCCCGCAGCTGGGAGGTGAGGACCTTCTCCGTCACACCGGGGAGCATCCGGCGGAGCTCACCGAAGCGGCGGGGACCGGCTTCCAGCGCCCAGAGGATCAGGACCTTCCACTTCCCGCCGATCACGTCCATGGCCGCGTCGATCCCGCAGTGATACGCATCGGGCGCGCCCGGCCTGCCCACCGTCGCCATCGCTGACAGCCACCCCTCCTCGACCTGGTCACATACCTCGGGGGAAGCACCCACCTCAAAGTGCGTACTTGTTGCCCGCCGAGCTGTTGACCAGCCTAATCGTCATGACTGACAACACCTCTGACGATGTCTCCCGCGCTCCTTCCCTGACCCTTCTCGGCCTCGGTGACATGGGTACGGCCCTGGCCCGTGGCTGGCTCGCCGCCGGATACTCCGTGACCGTCTGGAACCGCACGCCCGGCCGGGCCCGGGCTCTGGTGGCCGCGGGCGCCAGGCCCGCCGAGAGCGCCGCCGCGGCGGTGGCCACGAACTCTCTGGTCGTGACCTGCCTGCTGGACGACGCCTCGGTGGGTGCGGTGCTGGAGGGCGTCGATCTGACCGGCAGGGACCTGGTGGACGTCACCACCGGGACGCCCGCCGAGGCCCGGCAGCGCGGTGCGTGGGCCGCGGGCCGCGGGGCCCGGTTCCTCAGCGGCGGGATCATGGCGGTACCGCCGATGGCCGGGATTCCGGAGGCGGGCGGCTATGTGCTCTACAGCGGGTCGGCCGAACTGTTCGAGACCCATCGGGCGGCGCTGGCGGTCCCGTTCGCCGCGCGTTTCGTCGGTAGCGACGCCGGACACGCCGCGCTCCAGGACGTGGCGCTGCTCAGCGCGATGTACGGCATGTTCGCGGGTGTCACGCATGCCTTCGCGCTGGTGCGCGGGGAGCGGGAGATCCCGTTGAAGGAGTTCGCACCGCTGCTCTCGGGCTGGCTGACGGCGATGTCCGCGTCGATCGAGCAGACCGCCGAGCAACTGCAGAGCGGGGACTACGGCTCCGGCGTCGTCTCCACCATGGCCATGCAGGCCGCCGGGATCGGGACCTTCGTGGGCACGGCGCACGAGCAGGGGGTCAGCCCCCAGCTGCTGACCCCGTACTTCGACCTGATGAAGCGCCTGGTCGACGACGGGCGGGGCGCCGAGAGCGCCGCGGGAATGGTCGATCTGCTGGCACCGGGCGACGGGAGATAACAAAGACGCGGCCCCGGGTCGCCGTCTGCTTCTCCCCCGTCCGCGCTGTGGCCGGGCCCGCACCGATGCGTGCGGGCCCGGCGCCCACTCGCCTACGGCACCAGGTCCGACTGCTCACGCTGGTGCGGGATCGCGATGCCGTCGGGCTGCTGCAGTGCCACGGTCCGGGTCGGGGCGGGGATCCTGATGCCCTCGGCCCGGTAGCGCTGGTGCAGGCGCTTGATGAACTCGTGCTTGATCCGGTACTGGTCGCTGAACTCGCCGACTCCCAGGATGACCGTGAAGCCGATCCTGGAGTCGCCGAACGTGTGGAAACGGACGGCCGGTTCATGGTCGGGAACGGCACCGGTGATGTCGGTCATCACGCTCTGCACGACCTCGGTGGTGACCCGCTCGACGTGTTCGAGGTCGCTGTCGTAGCCGACTCCCACCTGCACCAGGATCGACAACTGCTGTTCCGGGCGGGTGAAGTTGGTCATGTTGGTGCCGGCCAACTGGGCGTTGGGGATGATCACCAGGTTGTTGGAGAGCTGGCGCACCACGGTGTTGCGCCAGTTGATGTCGACCACATAGCCCTCCTCGCCGCTGCTGAGCCGGATGTAGTCACCCGGCTGCACCGTCTTGGAGGCGAGGACGTGCACGCCCGCGAAGAGGTTGGCGAGGGTGTCCTGCAGCGCCAGCGCCACCGCGAGTCCGCCCACACCCAGCGCGGTGATCAGCGGGGCCACGGAGATGCCCAGGGTCTGCAGCACGACGAGGAAGCCCATCGCCAGCACCAGGATGCGGGTGATGTTGGCGAATATGGTGGCCGATCCCGCCACGCCGGACCGGGACTGGGCCAGGGACCTCACCAGTCCGGTGATCACCCGCGCCGCGGTGAGCGTGACGACCAGGATGAACAGCACGGTCAGGGCCCGGTTGACGTTGCGTCCGACCGTCGCCGTCAGCGGCAGCGCCGCGGTGCCCGCCGCCAGGCCGGCGCATATCGCCGCCCAAGGCACCACGGACCGCAGGGCGTCCACCATGACGTCGTCCCCGCTCCACCGCGTCCGGCGCGCGTGCTTGCCCAGCCATCGCAGGACCGCCCGCAGCAGCAGGCCGGCCACGACGCCGGCGGCCAGCGCGGCCCCGGCGACGATCAAGTCGTGCAGCGTGAGCGCCCGGGTCACCGGCCGGCTCCCACTGCCCGGAGAAACCGCTGTGCTGTGCACGGGATGTAATGTCTCGTCACCTTGTACCTGCTCGTCTCTACGACTGTGGATGCGCCGGGACGTCGTAGGACGCCCTCGGCACGATCAGCCATCCTGCCGCACCGGTTGGCGAGCCGATCGTCGAGGTTGAGGTTGCGGGTGACGCCGGTGCCGCGGGCGGGCGTCCGGCCGGGCAGGACGGGGTGAGATCCGGTCAGCTCCCTTCGCGATGGGAGCCGAGGGCCGACGTGCGGCGACCCGGTCGGCTACGCGAAGCGGTCCGACCGGGTCATGGGAGCGCGGCGGCCTCCCGGGCCGCCGCGCTCGTCGTCAGTCCTCGTCGTCCTCCGCCCGGCGCTCGCCCTCGGCCTGGGACGGCTGGGTGCGCATGGTCGCGGGGTGCCGCTCCTCGGACGGGTCCATGTCCTCTTCCAGCCGCTCGCCCTCGGCCTGCGACGGAGTCGTGTACTCATAGTTCTGGCCCATGGCAGCCTCCACAAGATCAGGGCATATACATACAAAGTCACCGTAATGCCACAAAACCAGCGTATCGCTTCGGCGGACGCCGCCCAGCAGGGCGATACTGGCCGTATCCGGAAGGCCTTCCCTGGAGGAACCCATTCCCTGGGAAAGAGGTCGAGGGAGCACTGACGAGCAGATGACCGGCAACCCCGGTGACGCACCGGCACCCCCGCCGGACCGCACCGGCAACGGGCCCGCCGTCTCCCGCGCGGAGTTCGACGCACTGTTCGATTCGGTCCGCACATGGGGCCGTTGGACCCCCGCCGACCGCGGCGCCTGGAACCGGGTGACCGCGGAGCACGTACGGCGGGCCACCGCGCTGGTCCGGTCCGGGACGGTCGTTCCCCTGGCGCGCCCGTGGGACACCGCGCCCGGCCCGGACAACCCCTTCCCCGCCCTGCACTACATGTCCGACCTCGGCGACGTGGAGACCCCCGAGCCCTCCGCCCACAAGGACTTCATCGGCGTCGACTACCACGGCAAGGCCGTCAGTCATCTGGACGCGCTGTCGCACATCGCCTACCGCGGGCACCTCTACGACGGCCGGGCGGCGCGCGAGGCCGTAGACGCCGGGGGTGCCAGATTCGGTGCCGTGTCGACGCTGGGCCCCCTCGTGACCAGAGGCGTGCTCCTCGATCTGCCCGCCGTCCTGGGCGGCCCATGGCTGGAACCCGGGCGGGCGGTGCACGCCGCGGACATCGTCGCCGCGGAGCAGTCACTCGACGTCACGATCGGCGAGGGCGACGCGGTGCTGCTCCGGTCCGGCAGCCCGCGCCGGCGCCGGGAGCTGGGTGCCTGGGACCCCTCCGCGGCGAGCGCCGGCCTCCATGTGGACGCCATGCCCCTGCTGGCCGAGCGCGGTATCGCCCTGCTCGGCGGCGACGGCGACGGCGACGTACGGCCTTCGCCGGTCGACGGCGTGCACTCCCCGGTCCATGCGCTCGCCATCGCCGCGATGGGGGTGCCGCTCCTGGACAACCTCGACCTCGAAGCGCTCTCCGCGGCGAGCGCCGGGACGGGCCGTTACGCGTTCCTACTTCTGGTGGCGCCCCTGAACATCCCCGGGGGCACGGGCTCGCCCGTCACGCCGGTCGCGGTGCTGTGACGGCCGCGCCGACTTCGGGGAGAAGGCCAGGCCACCGGCGTGATCACCGCTGCGGAGGCGCCGTCCCTTGCGCTGTACGGGGTGGCCGAGGCTTCCCGTCCGCGCGTCCGGTGCTTCGCATCACCGCCGATGATCAGTGCCGATATATGTGCAAAGTTCTACAATTGGATCAAACGGTACAGTTACTCCGGCATACGGGTGGTCGTAAGGCACGTACGGATGTGGGAAGTGATCCGGATGGGGCTCATGGGAGACGGCATCGGCCCCGCCCACGCACGTGAGCAGTTTCTTCGCGGCGGATCGCCCGAGGGGAGCGTGCGCGCCGCGATCCTCAGTTCGTGGCAGCGTTCCGTGTCGCTCGGGCTCTCACCGGAAGGATGTGAGCTCCCCTACCTCCAGGATCTCGACCTGAACAACCGGCTGGTCCGCGCCGCGGAGCCGGTACTCGACCGGCTGGAGGCCAGGTTCGCGGGCCGGAACATGAACGTGTCGCTGGCCGATGCGCGCGGGGCGGTGCTGCAACGCCGTTTCGGCCAGGCCTCTCTGGTCAGGCGGCTGGCCGCGATCCAGAGCGTCCCGGGCTTCGTCTTCGCCGAGCAGTTCGGCGGGACCAACGGAATCGGTCTGGCGCTCGCGGAGCGTCAGCTGATCAACGTCTACGGTGCCGAGCACTTCGCCGAACGCTCCCAGTCCAGTGCGTGTACGGCGATTCCGGTCCGCGATCTGCTCAGTGGGCGCATCGAGGGCATCCTCTGCTTCGGCTTTCCGCTAGCCGATGCCGACGTGGCGCTGAACACGGTGATCCGCAGCGCCGCCGGCGCGATCGAACGGCAGCTGCTGGAGCAGAGTTCGACACGGGAGCGCGCTCTGCTGCAGGCATACCTCAACGCCAGACGCCGCTCGCCGGCCCTTGAGACGACGGACGACGGGGAACTGCCCGAGCTGGGTGAGTTGGCCGCGAGCGGCCTGGACTGGCGGGATCAGATGATCCTCAAGGAGAAGGCCGCCGATCTGGTGGCCTCGGCCCAGCGCGCCGCCGTGGAGGTGGCGCTGCCCGGCGGTCGGCGGGTCACCTTGCTGAGCCGCCCGATGACGAGCCCCTCCGGGGTGGAGGGCGTCGTCATCGAGGCGATCCTCCCCTCCCAGCAGCACCTCGCCGTCCCCGCGGAGGCAGCCGTCGCCCCCTCCCCGATGGCGCAGGCCGCCGCCACCCCGATGGCGCAGCCGGTCCTCGCCGCCTCCGGCCGGGCGGCCGGGCGCGCGCCCGCGGCCGTGGGCGAGAGCGCGGCGGAGACGGTCCGCAATCCCGCCGCACCCTCCGTGCCCGGCACCTCCAGGGCTATGGTCGGCCGGGCCACCAGCGGGCTGGTGCTGGTCGGCGAGCCGGGGGTGGGGAAGTACGCCGTGGCCGCCAGGCGCCGCCTGGAGCTGCTGTCCGAGGCCAGCGCCCGGATCGGCACCACCCTGGACGTGGGCCACACCGCCCGGGAGCTCGCCGAGATGGCCGTCCCGCGCCTGGCCGACTTCGTCACCATCGACGTTCCCGAGGCGGTGCTGCGCGGCGAGGAGCCCACCGAACCGCACAGCGAGCTCTTCCGCGCAGTGGTCCACGGCTACCGTGAGGACTGCCCCTTCTACCCCGCCGGGCGGCGGGTCCGCCTTCGCCCGACCACGCCCCAGCTGCGCTGTATGGCCGGCGGGCAGCCCCTGCTCGAACCCGACCTGAGGACCGCCGCGGGCTGGATCGCCCAGGATCCCTGGCACGCCCAGCGGCTCCTCGACCACAACGTCCACTCGCTCATCGCGGTCCCCCTCGTCGCCCGCGGTATCGCGCTGGGCGTGGCGAGCTTCTACCGCTCACGGGACCCCGCCCCCTTCGGGGACGACGACCGTTCGCTGGCCCAGGAACTCGCCACCCGGGCGGCCATCTGCATCGACAACGCCCGCCGGTACACCCGCGAGCACACCATGGTCCTGGCTCTGCAGCGCAGTCTGCTGCCGCGCAGCTTCCCCGAGCAGAGCGCCGTGGAGGTCGCCCACCGCTATCTGCCCGCCGAGTCGGGCGTCGGCGGCGACTGGTTCGACGTCATACCGCTCTCCAGCACCCGGGTGGCTCTGGTCGTCGGGGACGTCGTCGGCCACGGGATGCACGCCGCCGCGACGATGGGCCGGCTGCGCACCGCCGCGCGCAACTTCGCCGAACTGGACCTCGCCCCCGACGAAGTCCTCACCCACCTCGACAATCTCGTGGGGCGCCTCGACCGGGACGAGAGCAGCGAGGAGCCGTCCTCCGACAGCAGCGGCATGATCGGCGCGACCTGCCTGTACGCCATCTACGACCCCACCTCGCAGCAGTGCGTGATGGCCCGGGCCGGCCACCCGCCACCCGGAGTGGTCGCACCCGACGGCACCGTCACCCTCGCCGACCTCCCCGCCGGCCCCCCTCTGGGCCTGGGCGGCCTGCCCTTCGAAACCGCCGAATTCCACCTCCCCGAAGGCAGCCAGCTCGTCCTCTACACGGACGGGCTGGTCGGGGGCCGCCGGCGCGATGTGGACACCGTCCTCGACCAGCTGTGCGGTGCCCTGGCGCACCCCAACCGCCCGCCCGAGGAGACCTGTGAGGCGGTGCTGCGGGCCGTGATGCCCGACCACCCCGCCGACGACGTGGCACTGCTCGTCGCCCGCACCCACGCTCTGGACCCCCACCGGATCGCCACCTGGGGGCTGACCTCCGATCCGGCGCTGGTCTCCGGCATCCGCGCCGCGGTCGCCCGGCAACTGACCGAATGGGGGCTGGAGGAAATCGCCTTCCCCACCGAACTCCTGCTCAGCGAGCTGGTCACCAACGCCATCCGCTACGGGACCGACCCCATCCAGGTGCGTCTGCTCTACGACCGCACGCTGATCTGCGAGGTCTCCGACACCAGCAGCACCGCCCCGCATCTGCGCCACGCGGCCACCACCGACGAGGGCGGCCGCGGACTGTTCCTCGTCGCCCAGCTCGCCCAGGCCTGGGGCACCCGCTACACCGCCGACGGCAAGGTCATCTGGGCCGAGTTCGCGCTGGAGGTGCCCGGCGGGGTGCACGGCATCGTCGAGAGCTTCCTCGACGACATTCCCGCTATCTGACGGCCCGTCCGGCAAAGAACCCGAAAGGGGCCTTAGCATGCGGAAATGCACCCGCCCGCCGCCTTCGACAGTGACCCTCCCCCGCGTCGCGGCGCCACACCCGTGGTCCGCGTACGCGGTCTGAGCAAGCGGTTCGGCGGCACACTCGCACTGGACGCGGTCGACCTCGACGTGCACTCCGGCAGCGTTCTGGCCCTGCTCGGTCCCAACGGCGCGGGAAAGTCCACCCTCATCAAGGTGCTCGCGGGCGTCCACCACGCGGACGAGGGGGAGGTGACGGTCGCCGGGCACCCACTGGGCAGCGAAGCGGCCGCCCGCACCATGTCGTTCATCCACCAGGACCTGGGGCTGGTCGAGTGGATGACGGTCGCCGAGAACATCGCCCTGGGCACCGGCTACGCACGCCGTGCCGGGCTGCTGTCGTGGCGGCTGACCCGCAGACGGTGCACCGAGGCCCTGGGCATCGTCGCCGCGCACCTCGACCCCCGCGCGCCCGTCGCCGGCCTCCCCAGGGCCGAACGCTCCCTGGTGGCCATCGCCCGCGCACTGGCCACACAGGCCGAACTCATCGTCCTCGACGAGCCGACCGCCAGCCTCCCGGCCGCGGACTGTGCCCGGCTCTTCGACGTACTGCACACCCTGCGCGACCAGGGCCACGCCCTCGTCTACGTCACCCACCGGCTGGACGAGGTCTACAAGGTCGCCGACGCCTTCGCCGTGCTCCGCGACGGCCGCCTCATCAGCCACGGCCCGCTCGCCGGTCACCAACCCGCCCGGCTGGTGCGCGACATCGTGGGCCGCGAGCCGGACGGCTACCGCATCGCCCCGGTCACCGGCCCGGCCGTACTGAGCCTCGACCGGGTACGGACCGCGCACACCGCACCGGTCAGCCTGGAACTGCGCGCCGGCGAGATCCTCGGCATGGTCGGCCTCACCGGTGCCGGGCACATGGAACTGGGCCGCGCCCTCGCCGGGGCCCGGCGGATCCTCGACGGACGGGCCGTGCTCGACGGGCGGCCGTACGCACCGCGTTCGGTGGCGGCCGCGGTCGGCTCCGGCGTGGGCCTGGTCACCAGCAACCGTCAGGAGGAGGGCTGCGCCGCCGAACTGACGGTACGGGAGAACTTCCTGGCGAACCCTCGGGCCGACGGCCTGCCGGCGCTGCGCTGGATCAGCCCCCGGCGCGAGCGGGCCAAGGCCACCGCCCTGGTCGACCGGTTCTCGGTGCGTCCCCGGGACACCGAGTCGCCGATCTCCACGCTGTCCGGGGGCAATCAGCAGAAGGTCATGGTCGGCCGGTGGCTGAGGCTGAGCCGAAGGCTGCTGATCCTGGAGGAGCCGACCTCCGGGGTGGACATCGGTGCCAAGGCGGAGATCTACCGCCTGCTCCAGGACGCGCTGGCCGAGGGCCTCGCCGTCCTGCTCATCTCCACCGATTTCGAGGAGGTCGCCCACGTGTGCCACCGGGCCCTGGTATTCGTCCGCGGAGCGGTGACGGCGGAGCTGAGCGGCACCGCCCTCACGGTCACCGGACTCGCCCGCGCCTCCTCGGCCATGCCCCCGCTGACCGGGACGACGTGACGATGGCCGCCTCCCCCCGCCTCCCGCTGGGCCGCCGGTTCGGGCACCTCCTCGGCGCCTACGGCCTCTTGGCCCTCACCGCCCTGCTGTTCCTGGCCTTCTCCCTCGCCCTTCCGGAGACCTTCCCCACCCTGGACAACATCTCCGCGGTGCTGTCCAACCAGTCGATCCCCGCCATGCTGGCGCTCGGCGCGATGGTCCCCATCGTCACCGCCAAGTTCGACCTGTCCATCGGCTACGGCCTGGGCCTCACCCACGTCATGACGATGCAGCTGATCGTCAACGAAGCGTGGTCCTGGCCGGCCGCCTGCCTCGTGGTGCTCCTCGGCGGGGCGGTGGTCGGCGTCTTCAACGGGGTCGTCGTCGAATTCGCGAAGATCAACTCCTTTATCGCCACCCTGGGCACCGGCAGCATCCTGTACGCCTTCACCGGCTGGATCACCAACGGGGCTCGGATCGTCCCCGGCCCGCACGGCCTCCCGGCCGCCTTCACCGACCTGTACGACTCCAGGTTCCTGGGCCTGCCGGTGCCCGCCTTCTACGTCCTGGCCCTGACCGCCGTGCTGTGGGTGCTGCTGGAACGCCTGCCGCTCGGCCGGTATCTGTACGTCATCGGCTCCAACCCGCGCGCCGCCGATCTGCTGGGCATCCCCTCCCGCCGCTATGTCGTCTACGCCTTCGCCGGATCCGGTCTGATCGTCGGCGTCGCCGGCATCCTGCTCGCCGCGCAGCAGCGCATCGGCAACCCCAGCGTCGGCCTGGACTATCTGCTGCCCGCCTTCGTCGGTGCGCTGCTCGGCTCCACCGCGATCACACCCGGCCGCCCGAACGCCCTGGGCACCCTGGTCGCCGTCACGATCCTCGCCATCGGCCTCGCCGGCATCGGCCAGCTCGGCGCCCAGTTCTGGGTCACCCCGCTGTTCAACGGCGCCACCCTGCTCCTGGCCGTCGGCATGGCCGGCTACGCCGCCCGGCGGCAGCTGCGGCAGCGACGGACCGAACCGCCTCGCACGCGCCACGACGTACCCGAGGCCACCTCGTGAACTCCGTGCGCGGCGCCGTCGCCGTGGCAGTGGCGGCCACCGTCCTCGTCGGCTGCGAACGCGGCGCGTCGAGCGGCGGCAGCCCCGTCTCGCCGCGCCCGACCACATCGGGCTGCCCCACCACCCTGGCCAGGGCCAAGGCAGCCGTTGCGCAGGCCGAGAAGACCGGCCGCACGGGGAACGGCCCCACCGGCGGCCCCGAGGCCGTATCCGGCAAGAAGATCATCTACGTCGCGCAGACCATGAACAACCCGGGCGTCGCGGGCGCCGCCGAGGGCGTGGAGGAGGCCGCGAAGGCCATCGGCTGGGACGTCCGGGTGATCGACGGCCAGGGCACGCCCGCCGGGATCCAGGCGGCGTTCAGCCAGGCCATCGCGCTGAAGCCGTCGGGCATCGTCATCGGCGGCTTCGACCCCCATCTGACGTCGCAGCAGGTCGCGAGGGCCAACGCGGAACACATCCCGCTCGTCGGCTGGCACGCGGTCGACTCCCCCGGCCCGAGCAAGGACCCCGAACTCTTCAGCAACGTCACCACCAGGGTCGGCGATGTCGCGAGCATCAGCGCCGACTGGATCATCGCGCACTCCCACGGCAACGCCGGAGTCGTCGTGTTCACCGACGCCTCGATCCCGTTCGCCAGGAACAAGTCCGAGCTGATCAAGAAGGAACTCGCCACCTGCCCCGGCGTGCGGATCCTGGCCGAGGAGAACATCCCGATCTCGGACACCAGCAGCCGAACCCCCCAGGAAGTGTCCTCCCTCCTCTCCCGCTTCCCGGCCGCCTGGACACACTCCGTAGCCATCAACGACGTCTACTTCGCCGACGCCGCCCCGGCCCTGCGCGCGGCCCGCAAGAAGGGCGGAGGCGCCCCGTTCAACATCGGCGCGGGCGACGGCGATCCCTCCGCCTTCCAGCGCATCAACAGCCGGCAGTTCCAGGCGGCCACCGTTCCCGAGCCGTTCGGCCAGCAGGGCTGGCAGATCCTCGACGAGTTCAACCGCGCCTTCTCCGGCGCACCCGCCAGCGGCTACGTCGCCCCCGTCCACATCGCCACCGCCGCCAACAGCCGCGGGGCGACGACCTGGGACCCGCCCGGCTACCGCGCGGTGTACCGGAAGATCTGGGGCAGGTAAGACCCAGGACACACCACACTCAGCCCCGCCCCTCGCAGGGCGCCCATCACGATCTCGTCGAGGGCGGCGAACTCGTTGGCGCCTACCCTCGTGGCACGATCCACGGCACGAACTTCGACCGTATGCCGGAGCTGCACAGGTCCTCCAACAACAGAATCTGGGGAGAATCGAACGGGGACCGGCCCGAGCGCCGACCACTGCAGACCGCATGCCGATGGCGGTCGGCACAGCTCTCACCGCGCCAGCCGCCGTTCGCCGCACCCCATCTCGTTGCACTCGTCCGCGCCGGAGCCCGCTTCGAACGTGGCTGTCTCGTCGAACGCCCCGAGACCTTCGCGGCATGAGCAACCTCAACCGGTCCACAGATTTTGACAATTGCTCATGGCTTCCGACAAGCCTGAGCACTCTCACAGCCCAGGCAAAAGCTCCCCACAGAGCGCGGTAACCGCAAGCCCCGAGTGTCGGACTGACTTCACTGACAAGCGGTGATCCATCCGGGGTTGATCCCGGCGACATCCCCAAAGCCGCCAACCACTCGAACGAGTGGCCATCCCCACAAGTGGGAGGCGGGCGACGGGCCACTCCGCCGGCAGCCCCCTTGAATCACGGCGTAAGCCAGATCAGGAGCGGCATCCGGTTGCCAATTCGGCCTGCTAAGGGCTCGCAGAGAATCAACGTGTTGCTTCACGTGATTCGGCTCGTTGGTCTGGTATGGGCGTCTCCGATGAGGTTCGTGGTCAACTCGCTGTGAAGTTCGCGGTGTTGTTCCCGCATCTGGACGAGCGGCAGCGGCGGCTGCTGATGGGGGCCGAAGCTCGGATCCCGGGGCACGGCGGTATCCGGGCGGTCGCGCAGGCGGCCCAGGTCAGCGAGACGACGGCCGCAAGGGCGTGGACGAGTTGGAGGCCGGCGAAGAACCGTTGGGCCGGGTACGGAAGCCCGGTGGGTCACTGCGGACGCAGGCGGCTCCAACGGCTACCGCACCCGCGCCTGGAAGACTGAACTCGCTGCCCTGGCCTCCGAGACGGGCCTGGACATCACGGTCTGCCACATGCCGCCGGGCACCTCGAAATGGAACAAGATCGAGCACCGGCTGTTCTCCCACATCTCCATGAACTGGCGCGGTCGCCCGCTGACCAGCCACGACGTGATCGTGAAGAGCATCGCGGCAACCACGACCCGCGCAGGGCTGAAAGTCCAGGCCGAACTCGACCTGGGCACCTACGACACCGGCATCAAGGTCACCGACAGCGACGTCGACGCTCTGCCCATGCACCGGCACCGCTTCCACGGCGACTGGAACTACACCCTCCGCCCTCAAGCTCGGGACACCGCCAGCGCAGCCGAGAACCCGCGGCCGGCCAGCTGCCGGTCCCTGCAGCCCTGCACCAGGTGTCTGCGCAACCCGGAGCTGACCGGCATGCCCGAACCGGCACTGAACGAACTCGTCGACCAACTGGACCAGAGACTGGCCGAGTTACGTGAGCAAGGACGGCTCCAGCAGCGAGGAGGCGAGCGCATCCGCGCTCGCGGCGCAGGGGCCAAGGACAAGCTGACCACCGCCGACAGAGTCCTGGCCACCGTGCTCTACCTGCGCAAACTCGGCACCCGAGACCTGCTCGCCCAGCTCTTCGGAGTCAACGGCAGCACCCTCACCAGGGCCGTTCGCCAAGTCCAGCCCCTCTTGGCCGAGCACGGCTACACCATCCCACCTCGACAGCCAGATTCCGGACGCCCGCTGACGTCACAGCGCTCCTCGCGGACAACAGCCCCACGGAGATCAAATCAGCATGTTGATTCTCTGCGAGCCCTAAGCTTTACCCCTTGCTAAGACATCCGTATCGCCCTCGGCATGAGTACCGAAATACGGGGATTAGCGGGTCAGGATGCGGAGTGCTTCCTGGGAGGGCGATCCCTTCTCGGCCGTGTGGACGATCAGGGCGAGGTCGGGGTGGCCGGGCAGCCGGAGGGTCTCGTAGGTCAATTCGAGCTCGCCCACCAGGGGATGCCGGTACCGGTAACTACCGTGCTCCCGGGCCTTGATGTCGTGCTCCGCCCAGATCTGGCCGAACTCGGGGCTTACGGCCGACAGTTCCTCGATCAGGGCCTGGGCGGCAGGAGGGCCGGGCGGGCGCGCAATGTCCAGCCGGAGGAAGGCCACCACGTCGCGAGCCCGCGCCCACCAGTCGACATACAGGTCGCGCACGCCGTCGTCGAGGAAAACCAGCCTGGCCATGTTGCGCTCTGCGGCGGGAAGTTCGCCGAAGTCGGTGATGAGCGCAGCGGCCGGCCGGTTCCAGGCCCGCACGTCGGTCCTGTGGTCGACCACGTAGGCAGGGGCGTCGCTGATCGCGGAGAGCAGGCTGTGTATGCCCGGGCGCAGCGGCGGGCTGCCGGTGGGTTCCTCGGCGGCAGCCGGGACGGGGCGCGCCAGCAGGTGCAGATGCTCCCGTTCGGCCGGGTTCAGGCGCAGGGCCTTGGCCACCGCGTCCAGGACCTCCCCCGAGAACCGCAGGTTCCGGCCCTGCTCCAGGCGTACGTAGTGGTCGACGCTGACCCCGGCCAGCTGCGCCAGCTCCTCGCGGCGCAACCCGGGGACCCGGCGCTGCCGTCCGTAGGAGGTCAGGCCGAACTCCTCGGGGCGAAGCCGGGCGCGGCGCGATCGGAGGAATTCACCCAGCTCGGCGCGTCGGTCGAAGATCATATGTTCCATTATTTTCTGGTTTTAGGTGTGCCTGGTCATGACGTGCCTAGGCAGCGCCGGGCACTGCCTGACCTCGCGTGGAACGCCGAGAGTTGAATCCGCCGGAACGGTTCCGGCATTCTGATTCACGGGAGCGCATCACTTATGACTGTCATGCTTGGCCGTACCGGCATGGAGATTACCCGGTTGGGCTTCGGTTCCTGGGCCGTGTCGGGCTCGGGCTGGACCTTCAGCTGGGGCGCCACGGACGACGCCGAGTCGGTCGCCGCGATCCGCCACGCGCTGGACGCGGGCGTCAACTGGATCGACACCGCCGCGGTGTACGGCTTGGGCCATTCGGAGCAACTGGTCGGCAAGGCCATCGCCGACCTGCCGCAGGCCGATCGCCCGTACATCTTCACCAAGGTCGGCCTGGTCTGGGACCCGGACAATCCGTCGGCCGCGCCTCGGCGGATCATGAAGCCGGGCAGCGTCCGCCGCGAGCTCGATGACTCGCTGCGGCGGCTGGGCGTCGACCACATCGACCTGTACCAGGTGCACTATCCCGACACCGGCGAATCGCTGGAGTACGCCGGTGGCGGCTTCGGAGCGGTGTCGCCCAACGCCACGCCGCTGGAGGAGTACTGGCAGGTCATGGCCGACCTGAAGGCCGAAGGCAAGGTACGGGCGATCGGGCTCTCCAATCACACGCCCGACCTGCTCCAGGCAGCCGAGCAGATCGCCCACGTCGACGTCATCCAGCCGCCGTTCTCGGCGATCAACCGGTCGTCCGCCGCTGAGATTGCCTGGGCACGCGCACACGAGACCGGCGTGATCGTCTACTCGCCGCTGCAATCCGGCCTGCTCACCGGGGCCTTCTCCGCCGAGCGTGTGGCCGGCCTGCCCGCCGAGGATTGGCGGACCGCCCACCACGACTTCATGACCGGCCTGACCGCCAACCTCCAGCTCGCCGAGGCGCTGCGGCCGATCGCTGAACGCCATGGGCGCACCGTGGCCGAGGTGGCCATCGCCTGGGTGCTCGCCTGGCCCGGCATCACCGGAGCGATCGTGGGCGCGCGCAAGGCCGCCCAGGTGGACGGCTGGATCGGAGCGGGCTCGCTGGAGCTGACCCCTGCCGACATCGAGGAGATCGCCACCGCGATCACAGTCTCCGGCGCGGGCAGCGGCCCCGCCCGCCACTCTTGAAGGCGACCCCGGGCCATGTCCCTCTTCGTCATCGCCGAGTTCCTAGCCGCACCGGGCCAGCATGATCGGCTCCGCACGGCGCTGGAAGGGGTGTGCAGTCAGACCCATACCTCCCCTGACGCCGCCTACGGCAACATCATCTGCCCATGGCCACCCGAGCGCCGCTGCTTCACCCGCGTCGACGCCCTTGCTATGTACTCGGGCTCCCTGGAAACGGAGTTACGGCGAACGCGATCTCGACGATCTCGTTGACGGGCCCCGTCGACGGGACCCGTCAGTGGGACGCCAGCTGGGTCCGGCTGCGGTTGCCCCATACCTTGATCTGGCAGCTGGGCTCGGATTGCTGCACGGTGGCGAACAGCCGGCCGTCGGGTGAGGCGACGGTAGCCCTTTCCGGCGTAAGCAGGGGGGCACGGCGCTGGTGCGCAGGTCGTCTCCTGCGGGCGGGAGTGTCCGAGCGTCCCAGAACCCCCGGTATCGCTCCCTCGGTGCCCGATGTGGCAGGGCACTGGAAGTGACTCAACGAAGAGGGCACCCAACTCCGGTAATTCAGCGTGTCGCGACGGCGCTGAAGCAGGATCGCGCTGGTGTCGTCGACGACGAGGAGGTTGCCGGCGGGGATGAGGGTGTTCGCTTTCGGGGCGGTGGGGTCGTTGTAGTACTCAGTCCTACCCATCCAACTACCCCCGCGCGTGCGGGGACGACCGCCAGCGCACCGACCGCGGCCACGCCCGCCCAGGACTACCCGCGGGTGCGGGGACGACGTGCTGGACGTGCGCACCCATCGCGGTACAGGAGGACTGGCTTCGTCGATCTCCAGGAGCGGCGTTTCTCGATGGGTTCCGGAGTCAGTTGGTGATCACCCGGTTCGTGAATGTCGAGCAGAAGTGACGGCGTTGTCGTAGGCCGACGAGAAAAAGGGAAGGCGGGAGCCAACAGGCCCTTGGCAGGATGGTCCGCGCTCAACACCTGATGAGAAAGGACCCGACGGCCGTGCCTCGTGCCATCACTTTGATCCGCTCCACATCCCTGTCCGACGTTGCCGAGTACGCCTACGCGGCCACGGCGCCCGCCGAGTCACGCTTGATCTTCCTCGCCGGGGCGTGTCCCCTGAACGACGACGGCTCCACGGCAGCGATCGGTGACTACGCAGGCCAGGCAGTGAAAGCCATCGAGAACATGCAGGCTGCTCTCACCGCCTCGGGTGCGTCACTCCAGGACGTCATCAGTACAAGGGTTCTCGTCGCATCCGCCCGGCGGGAGGATCTGGTGGCCGCCTGGGAGGTAGTCCGGGACTCGTTCGCTGACCATGATGTGCCCAGCACCTTGATGGGTGTCACGGTGCTCGGCTACAAGGATCAACTCGTCGAGATCGAGGCCGTCGCCGCCGTGCTCGATTCTTGAGTGGCTCTGGGCGGGGTGCCTTCCGAACCCGTCGAAAACGAAACCTCGGCGCTGCAGGTGCCTCCCGCAGCCGCGAACAACTGCTGTCGTGAGTCAGGTTCTGGCACAGATTTCGTGATCGGTTACGTTGCGTGTTGGCCGCTGGTATCTGGCAGTGGTGCGCTGATGGCCAGATCTTCGTCGAGTCTGGCTGTCAGGTCTTCGGCGAGAGTCGGAACGTGGCGAGTGGCCCACTGCTTGGTGAGATAGAGAAAGCCTTGCAGTCCCTCTTGCACGGTCTGCAGGATTGCCGGTAGGTCACCCACCATGATCTCGATGGGCAGCCCGGAAGGAGTTTCTTGAGCGTCCGCTCCGTCCGGCCACAGCTGCACGGCCTCGTCGGCGTGCTCAAGCCTTGGTGAAGGGTCATGGCCGAGCCACAGAGTCTCTCCGTTTGCGACGTCGAGCCACTCGCGCCAGTCCTCCAGGCCGCAACAACATCCTGGCCGGACGGTGACGTTGGTTCGGGTGTCGTGGACGCGCAAGCCTCCTGGTGCGATGACCTTGTCTGTCTCGAGCAGGCGGCGAATCGCCTCGCCGGCGTCCGTCAGGGGGCGATCGTCGTCACCTGTCCGCGAGTTGTAGTCAGCCAGCATGGCCGTCGCGGTGCCGACTTCGAGCGGGGACATACTGCCTGACAGAGCCATGAACTGGTACGGAGGCAGGTCAGCCACCGGCCAGAAAGAGAAGTCAACGGTGTCTGGGGTTTCCAGGACGGCATTCACGATCAGCACCACGTCATTCTCGCCTCGGTTGGTCCAGCCCGCCTAGCATTTCCTCCCGGGCTCATCACGCCAGGAGAACGCGCTTCCGGAGGAGGTCGAAGCCGGCGCGGCCGAACATCTGGCGTTTGAGCATCTTGATCCGGTTGACATGGCCTTCGACTGCGCCAGAGCTCCAGGGCAAGGTGAGTCCGGCGATGACGGCGTCGCGATCGCGGTCGATGCCGGCCGCGAGGGTGTGAAGGCTGGGCAGGTCGTCGCTGCGGACGGCGTCGAGCCATTGCGGGAGACGGTGGCCTTGGCGCTCGGTGAGCATTTCGGCGAAGGACCGGACATGGCCGGTGAGGGCTTCGAGTTCAGGGCAGTGGGCCAGGACTTCCTTCAGCCGGATGTGTTCGGTGTCGGTGAGGGTCTCTGGTCGGCTGAGAACCCACCGGGTGACGGCGCGAGGTGTTGGCGGCTGGGCGGTGACAGGGCGGGGTGAAGTGCGCTTCTTCCTGATGTAGGCGCTGACCATGTCCTCCACGGGTGCTCTGCGGGGTCTGTCCCTCAAGGGGGTCGAACTGGGAACGTTGGCGTGTGCTTCGTCTTCGAGGCGAGCCGGGCAACCGTTCAATGCCCTCGATGAGAGCGGGCTGAGCTTCGGTCCTTTTGGTCCGCATCAGCGGGCCCACGCATTCGACTGACGCACTCGGAGTTCAGGCATACCGCCAGTTCGGGGTGGTTTCGCGGGTGAGCCTGCGGCTTATGAGGTCGATCATCGCGAGGTTGATCACGGTTTCGGAGCGGTGGACGACCGATGCCAAAGATGCACTGGTCATCGCCGACACTGCTTCGACAGGCCGGGGCTTCACGACCCTGTGGACGCCGCTGGAGCTCGTCTGCGAGCTCCACCTGCTGACCAGGCACCGGGCTGACCTCATTGCGGACCGAGTACGGCTCCTCAACCGGCTGCGGGCACGCTGGTCGGTATCGGCCCGGCTCTGGAGCGAGCCTTCGACTACTCGTCCAGAAAGGCACTGTGCTCGAAGTGTTCGGTCGGCCTTGGGCATGCCGGCTTTGACCGTTCATGCGCCCTCTTTCGTTGACGCGCCCCTGCGGGAGACTCGACGCGTGATCGTCGAACGAAGCGGCACGTTCGCTGCGGGTGCCGTATCCGCGCGCGTGGCCGACGGCGTCCCCTCCTCTGGTTGCAGTTCTGGTTGCATTCACGGCTGTCCGGCACCGTCCGCAAACGCTCCCAGCGCCCACTCCGCCCCAGGTCAGGACACCCCCGCCCGTCCCTGAACCCCCGGACGAACATTTGGGAAGCGTGTTGGGGGCAACCCCTCATGAGTTCACATCTCGTATCCTCCGCCAATGCCTCACCGGGCACGAGGCCGAAGGGCCCCACCGTTCCCAGTGGGGCCCTTCGACGTGTGTGGTCGCGTGGTTCACGCGGACATGGATGGCTTTTCCTGGCCGGCGGCGTCGAGCAGCAGCTTCGCGGCCACCGTCGCACCGTCGGTGCGGAACGTGCCGGACACGGCGGTCGCTCGCGCGCGGGTCTCGGGGGTCAGGGCCGTCTTGAGCGCGGCTGACAGGGACTCGAAGGTCGGAGTCGGACGGTCGTGCGCCGCGCCGATGCCCAGGTCAGCCACCCGGCCGGCGAAATACGGCTGGTCCCCTCCCTGGGGTACCACCACCTGAGGCGCGCCCGCCCAGGTGGCCGTCGTCGTCGTGCCCGCGCCGCCGTGGTGCACGACGGCGGCCGCCCGGTGGAACAGTGCCTGATGGTTGACCTCACCGACGACGAAGCAGTCGTCCTGGTCGTCGATCAGGGCCAGGTCGGCCCAGCCGCGTGAGACGACGGCACGGCGGCCCTGCGCGCGGATCGCCTCGATGACCACCCGGGCGACGTCCTCCGGATCGCGCAGGGGAATGCTGCCGAAGCCCACGTACACCGGTGGTGTGCCAGCGTCCAGGAACTCCTCCAACTCGGCGGGCAGCGGGCGTTCGTCCGGCAGGACCCACGCGCCGGTCTGCACCACGTCGAGGTCCGCCGGCTGCCGCCACGGAGCCAGGATCGGGTCCGTGGCCAGCCACGGCTGGTCGGTGAAGACGTGGTCGCGGACGTTGTCCAACTGGGGCAGGCCGATCGACGCCCGATGGGTGTTGATCGCCTCGCCGAACACCGCCTGCGCGTCCTGGGCGTCCCGGTCCCACAGCACTCGGTTGTCGGTCACATCCGACGGGAGCGGCCGCCCCGGCCGCGGCATCGGCGGGTGGTGCGGCGACGGCAGGCTGACCGGCTGGTAACTCGCGTACACGTAGCGGATGCCCAGTTTCTCGGCCACCGACTTCACGCCGGCCACGGCCGGCACGAGGCCGGTCGCCACCAGCACATCACACCCCTCGGCAGCCGCGGTGACCTTGTCATACAACGCGGCGACCAACTCGGCCGCGCGCCGGGGCACACCCCCCGGCGACGGCGGCGTCTTCCCGGTCACCAACTGGCGCACCGACGGGCCGGTCGGAACCATCCCCACGCCGACCACGGCCAGCCGCTTCGCGAACTCCTCGTCCGGCGGCGCGCACACCCGCACCTCCGCGCCGAGTTCCCGCAATCGCACCGCGAGTCCCACCAGCGGTTCGACGCCCCCACGCGAGTCATAGGCCGACAGCAACACACGCATTCGTACTCCTCTTTCCATGGATTCCGGCTCAGGTCGGTGATTCGGCGGCTGCGCGGCGTACGGCGGCAGCGCCGGCCTACAGGTCGAGCTGGTACTCGTAAGCCGTGTGCGTCGGCAGGTAGCCGAGCTCATCGTTGACGCGCCGCATGTGCGGGTTGTTGTCGGCGGTGTCGGTCAGCAGGCCGCCGAGGCGGGGGTGGCGTTCGCGGGCCTCGACGATCGAGGCGGCCTTCATCCAGCGGGCGAGGCCACGGCCGCGGTGCTCGGGCAGCACCGCCGTGCCGTAGTGCCGTCAGCCGGTAGCCGGGGTGCGGCTTCTCGGCGAGGGCGGTGAGGTGCGGGGAGGCCCGCGTCGGTCAGCGGCAGCCGGGCGTACGTGAGGGCCAGTGCGGCGCGAAATCCGCCGGCGGTGAGGAAGGCGGCGCCGGGGGATCCGGCCGCGGCCTGGGCGATGACGGTGCTGCGGCCGTCCTGACGGGCGGCGGCGACGGCCGCCTCGAGCAGCAGGGTGCCGACCCGCCCGCGCCGTTCGGCAGGGTGGACCGACACGTCCAGTTCGGCGAGGTGGCGCTGGCCCTCCCTGGTGAACAGGCGCAGGAAGGCGTACCCGGCGGGACTGCCGTCGGGGTCGGAGGCCAGCCAGGCCGGGCGGCGGCCGACGGAGGTCTCCTCGGGGTCGGTCAGGGCGGTGATGCGCAGGGACAAGCTGTCTCCGTCCGAGAAGGGATTGCGAGGGGGCGGGTCGGTCCTGCGTGGCGCTGGGTCGGTCCTGCGCCGAGCCGTCACTGGGCCCAGGGCAGGACGCGGGTGCCGTCGGCGCCGGGCACGGAGGCCACACCGTCGGCACGCATTGCGACGTGAGCCTCGGCCGCCTGCGGGGCGTGGACCTGGCGGAGCACGTCCGGTGGGAGTACGAGGGTCTGGCCGGCCGAGATCTTCTCGGTGCGGCCGGCGCAGGTGACGTCGAGGACGCCGGCGGTCACCGTCCAGACCTGTTCGCGGTTGATGACGTGCTCGGGGCCGGTCTGGCCCGCCTCCATCGAGACGGTCCAGGTGCTGAGTTCCGTGCTGCCCCGGCTGGGGGCGGCCAGACCGGTCATGCGGGCGTTCGGGGACGCGGTGACGTTCTCGGCGGCGGGGGTGATCACGAGCATGGCGAACTCCTCACTCTGCGCGGGCTCGTCCTGCGTAGGCTCGTCCTGCGCGGCCCATTCGACGAACTGTACGACGACGCCGTTCGGGTCGGTCAGCTGGAACAGCCGCTCGCCCCAGGGCTCTTCGCGCAGCGACATGGTGATCGGGGCGCCGGCCTCGCGCAGGCGCCGCTCCTCGGCCTCGATGCCGGTGACGGTGAGCGCGAGGATCAGGCCCGTGGCCTGCTGGTCGCGCTGCTCGGGCGGGAGAACCTCGGTGCCGCGGCGGAGCAGCACGATGTCGGCGGCGGCATCACCGCGGGTCAGGGACGCGAAGCCGTCGGCGGCCATGGCGACCTGGTAGCCGAGGTGGGTGCAGAAGAAGTCGCGGGAGACGTCCACGTCAGCGACGGTGAGGGACAGGGTGGAGGCGGTGACGCGCAAGGTGGCTCCTGGCAGGTTCGGGTGGTGAATGGTGTGCGGGGGGCCTGGACGGGTGCGCTGCTAGTCGGACGTCTTCGCGTAGGTGAGGACGAGGTTCCCGCCCTCGAACACGTGGCTGTCGGTGAGCTTGAAGGCGCGCGGCGAGAAGTCGGCTCGGAAGAGCGGGATGCCGGAGCCCGCCACGATCGGGTACTGCTTGACGATCAGCTCGTCGATCTCGGGCAGGAGTTGGCCTGCCAGATCGGCGCCGCCGCAGAGCCAGATCCCGAGCCCGTCCTCCTGCTTGAGCTTGCGCACCAGGGGGAGCGGGTCCTCGTTGGTGACCTCGACGGCCTGGTCCGGGCTGGCGGTGAGCGAGCGGGAGAGGACGATCTGCCGCAGGTGGGCGTACGGGCTGGTGAGGCCGGCAGCCAGCCCCGGGGCATAGGTGCTGCGGCCCATGAGCACGGTGTCGAATCGGGTGTTGGGCGCGTCCGGGATGCCGAGGGCGGCGCGGCCCGGGGTCGGGAGGGTTTCCGCGTACTCGGCGATCAGGTGCGGGAGGTAGTCCTCGGTGACGTGCGGCATGAAGAAGTCGAAGTCGCCGTCAGGGGCGGCGATGTAGCCGTCGATGGTGGCGCCGATGAAGTAAGTGAGCTTGCGCATCCAGATCCGTTCACTCGGGGGAATTTTACAACGGACGTAACTTTAGCCAGGGGCACTCAGTCGGTCAAGCATATTTTTACGCTGGATGTAAGATTGCTCCATGACTACCGAGATGGGGCTCCGTGAGTCCAAGAAGCAGGAGACCAGGCAGCTGATCTCCGACTGCGCCACCAGGCTCTTCATCGAGCAGGGCTTCGAGCAGACCACCATCGCCGAGATCGCCGCCGCGGCCCGCGTGTCCAAGAAGACGGTCACCAACTACTTCCCCCGCAAGGAAGACCTGGCCCTCGACCACCACGAGGCGTTCACCCAGGGCCTGGCCCGGGCCGTCGCCGAGCGCGAGCCCGGCGAAGAGCCTCTGACCGCCCTGGGCCGGACGTTCCGCACCGCCCTGCTGGAACACAGCCCCGTCGTCGGCTTCACCGGCCCCGCGTTCGCCCGCATGGTCACCGACAGCCCCACCCTCAGCGCCCGGCTGCGCGAACTGCACGACCAGCGAGAGGAGGAACTCGCCGCAGCGCTGACCACCACCGCCCCGGATCCGGCCCCGGCCATCGCGCCCCGGGCCGCCGCCGCCCTGATCGCCGCGGCGGACCGTCTGCTGTTCCGGCGCATCCAGGAACTCACCCTGGCCGGCCACTCCGACGACCAAATCGAGGCCACACTGATTCCGGAGGCCGACCACCTCCGCACCCTCCTCGCCGCCGCCCTTGGCAACCACCCCACCGCGGCAACCTCGTGATCTCGCCGCCCGTCCGGTCTCGCGCGACGGCAGGCGACCCGCCTGGTTGCAGTTCTGGTTGCCTTCACCCCCGTCCAGCAGCGTCCGGAACCTGGTGAGCAAGCCGCCCCACCGCAGGTCGGGGCGCCTGCGGTCACCGCCGGACAGCCGGACGAACATTTGGGAAGCGTGTTGGGGGCAACCCCTCACGAGTTCGCATCTCGTATCCTCCGCCTGCCCGTCAGGGCAGGCGAAGGCCCGGACTGCCCAGCGGTCCGGGCCTTCGTCGTTCTCTCGCTCGGTTCCCCTCCCTGGGGAGGGTCGGCGGGGGGCTGGTCCGGCGGCCCCGCCCCTCCGCGCCAGCTACCGCGCGACGACGTGCGTCCGGCTGGTGACCACGGGCCGGACCTTGGTCAACATCAGGTGCAGAAACTGGTCGGGGTGGCGGAAGGACGCGAAGTGGCTGGCGTTCTCGATCAGCGCGAACTCCTTGATCGGGGCCTCGACGTCGTCGAAGAAGCGCCGGGCGCGGTCGGTCGGGGTGAGCACGTCCCGGTCACCCTGGAAGACGAAGAACGGCAGCTCGAAGCAGGTGCCGTCGGCCCGGTCGTCGAAGCCAGCGGTGGCGGGGAGGATCTGCTCGGAGAGCCTCATGCCCTGGCCGAGGGTGCCCAGCTCGCCGAGGGTGTGCAGCGGGGAGAACCAGAGCGACTTCATGACCACGGACTTCATGGTGCGGAAGGTCAGCGGGTCGGCGGTGGCGACGATCTTGGAGTAGGTGCCGTGCTGTTCAGGGGTCCAGGTGCGCAGGTCGGGGCCGATCTCCTCGACGGCGGCCAGTTCCTTGCGCTTGCCGGCGGCGCGCAGCCGGGCCAGCAGGGACAGGTGCTCGGTGCTGTCCTGGCCTGCGTCGTGGATCTTCTGGTCGGTGCCGACATAGGCGCTGTAGCGGTCGGGGTGCTGGCGGGCCAGGCGCAATCCGAAGGCGCTGCCGAAGGAGTTGGCGAGCAGGAGAACCTGCTCGACGCCGAGCCGGGTGCGCACGTAGTCGGTGAGCTCGACTGCGTCCTCGTACATCCTGGTGAAACTCAGCTCGCCCTGGCCGTCGGCGCCGCCGCGGCCGAGGGTCTTGCCTGCGCCGCGCATGTCCCAGCGGACGATGGTGAAGTGCTTCTCCCAGGCCCGGGTGCGGGGGGCTGCGGGGGGAGCGGGACCAGCCCCGCCGCGGCCCGAAGCCGTCACTGACCGCCGAGCGCACCCCACGATCGCGAGCCTGAATAGCGGATACGACGTCACGTAGCGGACGTATTGCTCGGCTGAGTAACGCGTCGGCGCCTCGCGGCGCAGAACGGGGTACGGGCGCTCTCGCAGCGCCCGTGTGATCACGGCCAGGGTGTCTCCTGTGGGGGGTGGCTGCCCTGGCCGTGATCATTCTTCCCTGGCGTCGAGGCGCTGCCGGCGCCAGATGACGACTCCAGTGAGCAACTCCCCGGATCCGTACCTGCTGGTGCTCAGTACAGCTGCGGCTGGGCGGCACTGTCGCCAAGCGCTCGGCGCTGATCATTCATCCGCGCTCCACCGGCGCGCTGTCGGGGCAGGCATGGGCGCTGCTGCTCAGGATGCTGTTCCCGGCCAGTTGGCGGCGTGGGCCACGTGGCTTGGGCCGGGCACGGCGATCCTCGTCCGTCAGTTTCTTCGCCCAGGCCAGTGCGGCGACTCAGCCGCGGATCAACCCCAAACCGGCGCTACACATGTACCTCGAAGCAAAACACCATCGCTGCGGCAGACGTTCTTTCATTCCTGCTGCGTTCCACGCGAGGCGCCGTACAGGAGCCTTGAGTTCGTCGCCACATTCTTGTGGAAGGTGTGAAGGTGACCCGGTTTCAGACCTGTTGCTGAACCGCCTTCGTTTCTTCACAGGTCTGGATCGGCGGCAACAGGGTCAGAGGCGGCGTATCCGTGCGGCTATTCCGTGTCCCGCCAGCAGATAGATCACGGCCGGCAGACCGTAATTGAGGAGGACGCGAACGCCCTCTGTGTCCATGGTGAAGATGTCCTGTGACCACCAGGCCAGCGCGTCCGCCATGCCCTCCACGAACTCGACGAACACGTTCGCCTGGTTGGCTTCGAGCAGGTAGAGCAGGATCCACAGGCCCAGGAACACGGCGGCGATGTCGGCGATGGTGTGGATGACCAGGGCTGTCCGCCTTGCTGCGGAGCCGTCCCGGTTGCGGTCGCGGCGGTGGTTGCCGCCCTGGCTGTGGTCGTATGGCTGATTTCCCGGCATGGGTTGGGTGTTATTCACTGGAGTCCAATCTGACGCGGGCGCCGCCTTGACGGTATGGGTGAGAGGCCGCAGATCAGAGTGAATTTCTTCACGAGAGACACCCCTGCCGTGGCCGCATACGGGTCGCTGCACACACGCCCGCATTCAGCTCTGCGTCGGAGGGGTGCCGTTGCGTTACACGGCGAGCGCAATTCATCCGATATGGGCACTCGCGAGAATTCCGTCATTCGCTCGACCTGCGGGTGTGACATTTGATTAGCCGACGGCGCAGAACTGAGTGTGCCGATGTGATCGTCGGCACACGACGGATCCAAGGTCCCCCCGGCTGCAGGATCCACGCCGGACGCGGGCGGGGATGGAGCCCCCCGCCCAGCCCCGCCCGCGTCCGGCATCTACTCTCGGCGTCGGTGTGACCCACACGTTGCCGCCCGGCCTGATCCGCAGTGGCGTCGACACCCTGGTGGAGAACGTCGTACCGGCCCACCGCACACGGCGCGACTCCCTCGAAGAGCTCGTCGTGGCACGGGACCAGGTACGGAGGAGATGCGGACGTGAACATACGAGTGAACGCCGAGGCAGCCGGTGGCGTTCAGGCGGCGCTCGAGGAGGACCAGGTGGGAGTGCCGGACCAAATGGCCACGGCAGGCCCGATTCCCGCGGTGGATCCCATGCCCGCTGCAAACCGCCGTGTCCGCCCCGGCAGCGATGGCGAGCACGAACTCCAGGAGCGCATGGGCACGACCGCACGCGCCGACAAGTTCTACGACGAGCAGGTCCTGGACCGGCTCAACACCAGGATGCGGGACTTCGTGGCGCGCCAGGAGATGTGCTTCCTGGCCACCTCCGACCGCCACGGTGAGTGCGACAGCACCTTCCGGGCCGGGCCGCCCGGCTTCCTGCAGGTCCTCGACGACAGGACGCTGGTCTACCCCGAGTACCGGGGCAACGGCGTGCTCGCCAGCCTCGGCAACATCGAGGAGAACCCCCACGTCGGCATCATGATGATCGACTTCCTGAAGGACCGGATCGGCCTGCACGTCAATGGGCGGGCCCGGATCGTTTCCGACGAGGAGATGCGCCGCGCCCAGCCCGAGCTGCCGGTCGACCCCGTGCCCGGGCGCCGAGCCCAGCTGTGGGTCGAGATCACGGTTGAGGAGGCGTACATCCACTGCGCCAAGCACATTCCGCACCTGCAGAAGGCGTCGGCCGAGCAGCGCCAGAGGCAGGCGTGGGGCACGGACGGCTTCAAGCGCAAGGGCGGGGACTTCTTCGGCTCGGCGGCCGACGCCCCGGACCGTCCTCCGTACCAGCCGCGGCGGCGCAAGCGTTACGTCCCGTCGTGGGCGCAGGCCGGAGAGCCGACGCGTGCCGCTGTATGGCAGCGCTCGGTCGAGCGGTTGCTGGCGGTGGTGGCGCGGCGGAACTCCGACGCGGAGGAGGGCGAGAAGTCCTTTCGAGGCTGGTTCTGCTAGCCAAAGCCTGTTGCTGGACGCTGGTGAAGCGAGTGTGTGACGGTTCGCCCACGCCCCCGGCGCCAAAATCGTCCCCGGACGGTCCCTCTCCCTCCACCTCCCCAACCTCGTCGGCACGGGAAATCGACCGCTGTCACGCCCTCTGCAGACAACGCACCGCCGACTCCCCCGACCACCAAGGAGAAGACCGCAGCCAAGGGGAAGAAGGGGCCGGCGGCCCCGAGAGGGGTAGCGTCAGGTCGTTTTACGTGGTCGGTGAACCGCCGAGGAATGGCTGCTGGGGCCCGGGGCACCGCGATCATGGCCGCAGAGCTGCGCCACTTCAGGTCGTCAGAGTTGGCCGCCAACGATGTGAGAGACGTGCTCCTGCGGGATGCCCAGTATCCGGCTCGCGTCCCGCTGGCTCAGACCGAGCTGCGTGACGAGAACATGGACGGCTTCGCCCAATGCTTGCTGCTCTGCGGCGATGGCCGTCATCAGTTCGGCGCGAGCCTGCCGGACATGCTGCAGTGGGCCTGCTGCCTCCGGGATGACCAGATCCACGCAGATGTCGTCAGCCGGCACCTGGAGCGCCCCTGCAATGATGTCGCGGGCGCGAGCCTCGGCCTCCCCCAGAGTGCGCCCCTGGCTGTAGAGAGCCAGTTCAGGAATGTCGACGTTCCACCACCGCCCAGCCTGGCGCAGGTGGGCTTCGTAACGCATGTTCACGGAATTCGACCCTTCACATCTTGCTCGCACCAGCACCCTAGCCACCGCTTGAGGCGATGGAGACCGACGGGGCTCCGTAAGCGGGCTCTGACCGACCCGTCGCCCCGACCGGCACCGGAGCTGCTTGGTTCAACCGCGGCCGTGAAGGCCGCCCCGGGATGCCAGGTCGACGTTGCCGCGACGTCTCGTCTACCTGTGCGCTCCCTGCGCTCGCCTACCGCAGCTCAGTCCGCCGAGCGCAGGATCTGCGCGACGATCGGGCCCGCCGAAGATCCGCCGTGCCCGCCCGCGGGGACGACCGCTGCGGCGGCCAGGTCGTTCCGGTAGGCCGTGAACCAGCCGTTGGGCTTCTTCTGCCCGTCGACCTCCGCCGATCCGGTCTTCGCACCGATCTTCCCGTCCAGCCCCGCCATCGCCTCAGCCGCGGTGCCGGAGGTCGCGGTCAGGCGCATCAGGGAGCGCAGCTGCTTCGCGGTGTCCGCGGACAGCGGGTGGGACGACTTGGCGAGCTGCCGGTTGTCGACCGACGGGTCGACGATGTACGGCTGGTGGAAAGCTCCCGAACGGACGGTGGCCGCCACCGACGCCATGGTGAGCGGGTTCATCCGGACTCCGCCCTGGCCGATCAGCGAGGCAGCCGTCGGGGCGCCGGTCTGCACCGGCACTGCCCCGTCGAAACTCGGCACGCCGATCCCCCAGGTCCGCCCGATCCCGAAGACGTCCCGCGCCTCTTTGGTCAGCTCGTCGTTGTCGAGCTTCTCGGCCTGGCTGATGAAGGCGGTGTTGCAGGAGCGGGCGAAGCTCTGCTCGAAGGTGCCGTTCTTGATCTCGAACTTGTCGTCGTTCTGGAACTTCCAGCCGCCGTATGTCACGTACTTGGGGCAGGGGTGCGGCTCGCCGTAGGCCGCGAGGCCCTTGTCGATCAGCAGCGCCGACGTGATGACCTTCATCGTGGAGCCGGGGGCGAAGGAGCCCTGGAAGGCCGTGTTGAAGCCGTGAGCAGGGGAGTTGGCGGCAGCGAGGATCTCGCCCGTGGAGGAGTCGAGGACGACCGCCGCGGCTTTCGGGCGCTTTCCCGCTGCCTTCTCGGTGATCGTCTGGAGCTTCGAGTCGAGTGTCGTACGGAGAGTGCCCGGCGTGCCTTTGGAGAGCACACCTTGCCCGTCTTCTTCTCACGGACCACGCCGAGCTCGGATCCGTACGTCCAGGTGGCGCGCTTTCCCTCGTACGAGATCTCGGCGCTGACACTGAACGGCATGGTCGCCCCAGTGGGCGTGCCCGGCTTCAGAGACACCTTTGCGATGTGGGCGTCCTTCCGGTAGCCGGTCAGCGCGGTCGCCGCGGCCTCACGGTCGTCTGTCAGAGCCGCGGCGCGGTCCGGTTCGCCCGCCGCCCAGGCGTCGAGGAAGTCCCGCGCGGTGGCGCGGACCTCGACCGCGCTGGGCGGGCCGGTCTTCACCGGTACGGGTTGGTTCTCGCCGGAAGCGCTGTCGCTCGTGCTCATGAGGCTGTACGCGCCGTACCCGCCGGCCCCCACCGTCGCGGCGATCGCCCCGGCGATGACGGCGACCTTCGCGCCGCTGCGCTTCGGCTTGAAGCCGCGACTCCCCATTGGAGAAACTCCCGAAGTATCTCGGTTTCTCCTTGGCGTCCTCACTGCTCACACCCGTGTCAGTCGGTCGTTAGCGGAGTGGCAGCCTTGCAATAGCGGCCCCGGTCAGAGTGGGTGACGTATCGAGAACCAACGACACCGACCGCCCCGGGGGACCCGAAAATGAGCTCCAGCACCAGTGTTCGCACCGCTCGTCGCCGCACCCTGCGCATTGCCGCCGCGGCCCTGACCGCAGCCGCCGGCCTCACCCTCACCGCCTGCTCCGGCTCGGACGCCGCCGACGCGAAGTCCGCGGGCCACACGAGCACAAGCTCTGCCGCCGCCAAGTCCACCGCCTCGGGCTGGTCCGGAGTGCAGAGCTCCGATGCCAAGGCGAGCACCGGCGCCAAGGCCGACACCAAGGCGGACGCCGCGGGCAAGCAGTCGGGCGGCGCGCAGTCCGCCACGAACAATGCGGCATCCCCGGTCCGCACCCAGACCCTGGTGGACGGCAGCACGGCCAAGATCTACGACCTCGGCTCCCAGCGCTACCGCGCCAAGATCGTCAGCCACGGTTCGGTCGTGGCCACGATGGAGACGACAGGGCAGGACGCCGACGCCGGGCTCGACGCCAACGGCATGTTCGTCGTGCTCACGATGGGCGGCGAGGTCCACTCCTGGATGGGCGGCGAGCACCAGGGACCGGGCACCTTCAAGCTCGCGGGCGGTTGGAAGGCCAAGGTCACGAAGGTCGGCGAGCTGCGGTACCGCGCGCAGATCATCGGCTTCGAGGGCGTGGCCGCCACTCTGGAGACGAAGGGACACGACGTCGGGGTCGACGCCAACGGCGTGTACATCGTGCTCAGCAACGGCGGCGTGATCAGCGCCCACAAGTAAAGGCCGCCCGGCCGCGGCGGTGCAGCCACCTCCGGCGAAGCAGCTCCACCGCCGCAGAGACAAGAGCGTTCGAGTATCCCCGCAGAGTCGGAAGCGGCGAACCGGAGCACAACCAAGACCCGTCGAACACCGCACAGCGCGACCCCGCCGTCACACGCAAACCCCCGCCGGATCAGGCCGGCAGGGGTTCCTCACCTCTCACGCGCTCTCACCAACAGAGTTGACGCCCCTGTACACAAGGTCCTGACCTGCCAATTACGCCCAAGTCCTGGACCGCCTGGACCACCTGGACCGCACTAGACACGATCTACAACCTCCTGCTTGATCTTCCGTTTGCGCACCCGCCGCCCGGCGAACAGCCCCTGGTACGCCCCCGGTCCTCGGGCCGTACGACGAACAGCGCCGGCCCCGCCGTCAGCCGGTCCAGCCGATGCGCGGGCTGCAGCGTGGGCAGCCCGAGATCACGCCGCAGCCGGGCCGGCGCGGTCTCGGTGACATGCCGCCCCCGCGGCGTCGTGGCAAGAAAATGCGGCTTGTCGGCCACCACGATCCGCTCGCCCCGGTGGACCACCCCCACCTCGAACGGAACCGCCACCTCCGGCGCAAGATCCCGGTGAAACCATACATACCCCCCGGCCGTATAGGGCTCACCCCCGCTCAACGCTCCGTCTACCCCCACAAACCGCCCCGCCCGCAGCATCTCCTCCACCCGCCCGACCCCAACGGCCCCCGCAAACCGGTCGACCAGATGCTCCCGGACCGTCCCCCAGACCCCACCCGGATCGGCCGGCAACCGCACCCGCACGGGGTCGATACCGTCGCGCTAGGGGAGCGGGGCGGGGGAACGGGCGATCTGCGTCTCATGAGGGCAAGGGGGACCTCGCCGCACCGGGAATTCTCAAGCCGGGGGTCGGGGGTCGTGGGCCGGGGGCCGGGGGCCGGTACCAGAGCTCCGGTGCCCGGTACAACGAGACGCCGTGCGGCCCCTGCGTTACCGGAACCGGGCAGCCGTCGTCGCCTCGGACGCGGGTTCGCCTGCGGTGGCCGGATCACGCTCGGGCTCGGGCTCGGGCTCGGGCTCGGGCTCGGGCTCGGGCTCGGGCTCGGGCTCGGCCAGCATGGCGTAGATCGCCAAGGACAGAGCCATGCAGATTCCCGCGCTCGTCCACAGGACTGTCTGCCACGCACCGGTGAGCCCGTGCGTGACATAGTCGAAGAATGCCGGCCGGTTTTCGGTCGGCAGCCCGGACAGCGCACCGGTGAGGTCGCCCGCGTTGACACTGTTGGCCAACTCACCGGCGCCACCGCGGTAGGCGGGGAATCGTCGCAGCCCATCGCCCAGCCCGTCCCGTACGAGATCGACCAGTGCTGCTCCGACCGCAGCGATGACGACGGCCTCGCTGCCCAGCCGCAGCGTGTTGAGAAAGCCGGCCGCTGTTCCGGTGGCCTCGGGAGCCACGACGGTCAGCACCGCGCCATCGACCAGGCCGAAGTTGAGGCCGAGCCCGACGCCGAGCGTGATCATCGGCCCGGCCAGTGCCGCCAGGCCCACACCTGGTCGAAGGACGAGGGCGAGCCACGCGAGACCGATGGTCAGGCACATCAGGCTGAGGCCGAACACGGCCCGGGTCGACAACCCCCACTTGATCAGCCTTCCGGCAAGAAGCGGGGTCACCAGGATCGGCAGCGCCATCACCAGCATCGTGGTGCCCGCCGCCCGGCTGCCGGCGCCGTTCGCGACCATGAGGTAGTTCGGCAGCAGCGGCAGCAGGATCACGAACGAGAACGTCACCACCACGGGGATCAGACACAGTGCCATGAACCTGGCGTTGCGCAGCAGCTTCAGATCGAGCATCGGATACCGGGCGTGCCGCTCCACCAGGACGAACGCCACCATCAGTGCCACTGATCCGGCCAGCAGGCCCAGTACGCCGGCGCTGCCCCACCCCCACTGAGGCCCTTCCACCGTGCCGAGCATGAGCAGGAAGAGACTGCTGACGAATGCTGCGGTGCCCAGCCAGTCCACCCGGGCCGCCGTCACACTGCGTGACTCGCCCAGGAACGGGACGGCGGACAGGACCAGCAGCATCAGCACCGCGTGCAGCCCGAAAAACGCACGCCAGCCCAAGGTGTCCGCCAGCGCCCCTGCCGCCATGGCTCCCAGGGCGAGTCCACCACCTGTCACGATGCCGACGGCCGAGAACGCCCGGTGACGCGCCGGCCCCTCGAAGGTCGCAGCCAGGAGCGAACACCCACCGGTCAGCAGCGCGGCAGCCCCCAAACCGGCAAGGCCGCGCGCCGCATCGAGCAGGAAGATGTTGCTCGCCGCCGCGCTCACCAGCGACGCCACAGTGAACAGCACCGCACCCACCGCGAACACACGGCGTCGGCCGAACAGGTCGGCCAGCGACCCGCAGGCGAGCATGCAGCTTGCGAAGGTCAGGTTGTAGCCGTGCACCGCCCACTGCAAGGCGTCCAACGACGCACCGGTGTCCCGCCCGATATGCGGGAACAGCACCCCCGCCCCGGTCACCGAGGTCGGAAGGATCAGCAGCGTCAGCAGTACGGCGGACAGCGCGACGGCGGGTTTCGGCCGTCGCGCGGGTCCGCCCGCGCGAAGAGTCATCGTCGTGCCGTCCTTCGTCATGCCGCGGGTACGCAGCCGGCGAGGCCGCCGTCGACAATGAGGTCCTGACCGGTGATGTACGAGGCGTCGTCAGAGGCCAGGAAGGCCACGGCCGCCGCGATGTCATCGGGGTGGCCGAGGGAGCCGAGGGGCACCTGCGCGGCGTCGCGTGCCTCGGCGCCGGGCTCGGGGTTCGCCCCCCGGTACATGGCCGTGTCGATGTAGCCGGGACTGACGGAGTTGACCCTGATGCCACGCGGCGCCAGATCGGCGCCGAGCGTGCGAGCAAGGTTGTGTACGGCGGCCTTGCTCGCAGAGTAGACAGACGCGACGGACAGCCCGCGGTGCAGGGTCCACGAGGCGTTGATGACGACGGCACCGCCGTCCCGCAACAGCGGCAGCGCCTTGTGGACGGTGAAGAAGACACCCTTGAAGTTGACGTCGACGGTGTGGACGAAGTCGGCCTCGGTGATCTCGGCAGCGGGCTTGAAGATCCCGACGCCGGCGTTGGCGAAGACGGCGTCCAGACCGCCCCGCCAGGTCCCCACCCGCCGCATCAGGTGATCGAGATCGGCCAGGGACGACACGTCGGCGCGGACCGCGAGAGCCCGCTCGGCGGCGTTGAGCCGGGCGACGGCGGAGTCCAGTCGGCCCTGGTCACGACCGGTGATGACGACATACGCGCCCTCGTCCAGCAGCCGCCGTGCGGCAGCGAACCCCATCCCGCTGGAGCCGCCGGTGACCAGGACCGTCTTGTTCGTGAATCGGTTCATGACGACGATCCTCGAGCGGCTCGCCGAGGGCCGGCAGTGTCGGCTGAGCCTGGGTCTGCCACCACCACCCTGGGCCCGCGGACTTCAGGCCGCGCCGGACTCCCGTACGCCCAGCAGCGCGGCCAGACGGGCCTCGGTGCCGGTCCCGGCCGCAGGGGTGTAGAGCAGCAGTCGATGGCCCGGCAGGTCCGCAAGCGGCAGTGCGGTGTACTCAAAGACCAACTCACCGCCTGCCGGATGAGCCAGTGCCTTGGTGCCCTCGGTCGCGGTGCCGACGGGATGCTCCGCCCAGACCTCCGCAAAGGCGGGGCTCGCCGCGCACATGTCGGCGGCCATACGGCCGAATTCCGGGTCGTCCGGGTAACGGGCCGCATCCGCCCGGAACTGCCCGACGATCGCCCGCGCGGCGTCCTCCCAGTGGCAAATCTCCGACCGAAAGCGGGCGTTGGTGAAGAAACTCACCAGGCAGTTGTGGTCGTCCTCCCCGTATCCGAACACCACACGGGCGGCACGGTTGACCGCGGCCAGATGCCAGTGCCGGTCGATGACGTAGGCGGGACGCGGCAGCCAGCCGTCGATCACCCGCAACAGCTGGGGCGAGATCTCCCGGGCGGCCGGAGGCGACTGCGGCGGGTTCAACCCGGCCAGCAGATACAGATGCTCCCGCTCCGCGCCGTCGAGCCGCAGCACCCGCGCGACGGCATCCAGGACGTCGGCCGACACATTGATCTCCCGACCCTGTTCGAGCCAGGTGTACCAGGACACCCCCACCCCGGCCAGCACCGCCACCTCCTCCCGCCGCAATCCTGGCGTACGGCGCCCGCCACCCCCGGGCATCCCCACATCCCCGGGCGTCAGCCGCGCCCGCCGCGACCGTAGGAACTCACGCAGCTCGGCGCTGCGCCGTCGCCTTGCGCCCACCGAAAGTCCGGAGATACTCATCCGCCCATGCTAGACAGCGCCGTGGCGACACCCCACGGCACCCGAGCCAACGCCCATCAGTTAGACCAGGGTCGGAAACACGAACGGCACGTCGGTCAATTCTTCCGACAACTCCCACAGACGGCGGCCGGTCTCGGCATCGGCCGCCGCGGGGGACAACTGCACCCGCGTCGGTGCGCCGCGCAGCTCGGCCAGGCCGTCCGGCCCGATGAATTGCCCGCTCTCCACGTCGGGGGCGGTCGCCGCGTACAGCTGGGGCAGGGCACCCTGGTCCGGGGACTGCGCGAGCGGAGTGAGGATGCGGCCGAACAGCACCTTCACCACGCCGACCGGCCCGCTCGTCTGCAGGTTGGTGGCGGTATAGCCCGGGTGGGCGAGCAAGCTGCGCACCGGGCCGCCGGCCGCGGTCAGCCGCCGGTGGAGTTCCCATCCGAAGACAGCGTTGGCGAACTTCGACTGGTTGTAGAAGGCCATGGGCGAGTACTTGCGCTCGCCGGAGAGGTCGTCGAAGAAGAGGCGCCCCTGCCTGTGGTTGGTCGAACTTACCGTGACCACACGGGGGTCGCGGCCGACGGTCAACAGGTCGAGCAGCAACCCGGTGAGCGCGAAGTGGCCGAGATGGTTGGAGGCGAACTGCAACTCGTGGCCCTGCGCGCTGAGCGTCCGCGGCGGCGCCATCACGCCGGCGTTGTTGACGAGCACGTCCAACCGCGGATGGTCGGTATGCAATTGATGAGCGAAGGCTCGGACCGAGTCGAGATCAGCCAGGTCGAGGTGGCGCACCTCAAGGCTGGCGCCCGGCTGATCGGCGGTGATCTCTGCGACCGCCCGGTGACCCTTTCCCTCGTCGCGTACCGCAAGGATCACGTGCCCGCCCTGGCGGACGAGCCCACGGGTGGTCGCCAGGCCGAGGCCGCTGTTGGCCCCGGTGACGACGAACACCCGCCTGGTCTGGTCCGGAATCTGCTCGGCAGTCCAGCGCTGATGCTGTGTCATACGGCATACGGTGCCCCTAGTGGCACTTGGTGTCAATACGCGCCTAGGTGCCACACGAGGCATGGCTTTACCATCGTCCGGTGAGCACCCGCCCTGAAATCAGCATGGCCCAGCGCAAACGTCAGCTCGTCTCGGACGAACTGACCGAAGCGGCACTGCAGTTGCTAGCGCTGAAGGGGTTCGACGCGGTCACCATCGACGAGATCGTGACCACAGCCGGCGTGTCCAAGCGAACGTTCTTCCGGTACTTCGCGTCCAAGGAGGACGTGGTCGTCCAGTTCCTGGCCGACATGGGCACGGGCATCCGCGCAGAGTTGGCGGCCCGCCCCATCGAGGAGCGGCCCTCCGCGGCGCTGCAGCACGCCGTCTCGATCCCCATCGCCGCCTGCGCCGACCACTCCGACAGAGCACTGCGAGTGGTTCAGCTGATTCTGCGTACCCCCGCCCTGCTCGCACGCTTCCTGGAGCGCCAGGCGCAGTGGCGCGACGACCTGACGGCGGAGTTGGCGCGCCGCCTGGGGCTCGACCCCGACACCGACCTGTACCCGCAGCTAGCCGCCGGGATGACTCTGACCGCCTTCAACACCGTGCTACATCGGTGGAGTGACAGCGGCAGTGCCGAGGACCCCTCCGAACTGACCAACCGGGCCTTCGCCATCATCGCCCCGGCGTTGGACGCCGTCGAACGGCGGGCCTCTCCCGCGCACGTGCATCGCGGTGGATGAGTGAGCCGCTTCTGCAGCCGTCCAGGGGCGTCTGCTGGTGGGCGGCGTCTACCTATGTGCCACTGAGGCAACGACTGCGCTGGCTGGCCGCGTCGATCAACAGGCACCTCTGCGAGGCCGACGGGCTCACCGACAGCGCGGCGGTGCGCCAACTACCCACCCATTTTGAAACGATCAGTTAGCCGTGCGGCCCGTTTCAACCCGGATCTCGCGGACGGTTGCGAACAGGTGGTGGTCGGGCATCCAGACCGTCATGCGGCTCTTGATAAAGGCGATTTCAGAAATGCGGACCCACACTCTCCCGCCCGAGGAGCGATGCAGCTCAGGTTGTGGTCCACGCGGCTAGAGTCCGCCCCCCTGCTTGAGGATGGTTGGCCGGAGGTACGTTCTCCTCACCCTCGTTGGTCTTCGCATACTTGAAGGGGTCATAGCGCCGGCGGGTCTGCGCGATCCGGTGCAGGGCAGCGTTGGCCTGCCGGTCCCCGCCGCGGTTGAGGCGACGGTACTGCCGCGCGCCCGAGGAGCGCTCGATGGGGCTGACCCCGCACAGCGCGGCGAACGACGCCTCACTGTGCAGAGGTTCCGGGTTGTCCCCCACCGTGATCAGCAAAGTGACGGCCGTGTCCGGCCCGATCCCCACCACCGTGAGCAGCTGCGAGGCGTGGCGCTCCGCGAGCAAGGCCAGGCGGCGTTCCAGGTCCTGGATCTGGTCGGTGAGCTGCTGGATTCGGTGGGCCAGTAGGCACAGGGTGACGGCGAGTTCTTCTGCCCCGGCTGCGGCGGCGACCGTAGCTACCTGCGCCGCATCGGCCGCCATCGGTTCGCTCTCCTCGGCATCCCCCTCCTCCCCCGCGGCACCGCGGGAACCGTGGTCGAATGCGCCGCCTGCCGGACCTGCTTCCGGACCGACGTCCTCGGCCACCCCACCACCACCCGCTTCTCAGCGATGCTCCGCGACGCCGTGCACACCGTCGCCCTCGCCGTCCTCGCCGCCGGAAAGGAGGGCATCGATGGCAGCGGCACCGCGCTCACCATCGAACTCCACGAGGTCCTCGACCCGCTCGCCCCCCACCTGGCCCCCGCCGGGAGCGAGGACATCCTGCTGCAGGGCGCCCGCATCGCCCTGGCCGACGGACCGTACACCCCCAGCGAGCACCCAACCCTGGCCGCGATCGGCCGGGCCCTGCTCCTCAGCCACGAGGACACCGAACGACTGCTGGCCATCGCGGCCCGTACGCCGTCGTAAGGCGCCGTATGCGTCCTCTCCCTGACAGCGAGTGCGACGAACAGTGCGGCCGGCCTCAGCGTAAGGAAGGAAGACGGCGTCAGGAAAACAACGCCGTCGCGACGGGAGAAGGGCCTCCCCCCTGCACCACGCGCACGCCTGTCCCTCCGCGACTGTCCCCCCAGGACCCCAAGGACGCGCCCCCGCCGGCACATCGGCACCGGCGCCGCTTCTGCTTCCTGAACCAGGATGCCGGCACGCCGTGATCGCCCTGCCCGCCGAGAAGAGCCACGTGCGCACCGTACGCCGCTTCGTCCTGGCTCACCTGAACCGCTGGGGTGTGACCGAAGAAGACCGGGACCGCATCGACGCCGGCGTGTGGCGGGCTGGGGGGGAGAGGGCCGGGTGACCCGGCCCTCCTACCTGGCTGTTACGACCAGCCCTGCTTCACCTCGGCGGGGGCGGTGTTCCAGTTCTTGGGTATGAACGTGATGACGTAGGTTCCGCGGTCGAAATCCGCGTACCCGGCAGACCAGTTCCGGAACTTGCTCTCGTATACGTTCATGGGGCCCAGGCCGCTGTTGGGCGCGTGATAGTGGTTGGCGTGGGTCCATATGGTTTTGTCGGCATCCGCTTCCGTCTGAGCCCCAAACCAGCCGTAGTCGAAATTGACCCAACTTTCGCCGGGTTGGGCGGGACTGCGCGGAATATTCCTGTCCTTCGACATGTCGACCAGCCCTGTGCCCTGGTCGGGGCGGAAGGCATCCGGGTCGCCGTACTTCCTCTTGTCAGAGGAGCCCCGCTGGTCCTGCCCGCTCCAGAAGTGTTTCGAGTAGACCACCGCCTTCATCTTGGACGGGTCGTAGTTGCCTCCATCCCTTTCCTTGAAGGACGGCGTATTCCTCAGCGCCGAGAAGAAGTTCGAGCGGCTGTCCTCGTAGCGCAGAGCGTCATTTTTGTTCGCGAGCTCTGTCTTGAGGTTGTCGATGTAAGTCCCCTCGTCGTGCGCATTATCCAGGGCTTTGTTCATGACGGACGCCACATCACGCGCCCGCTTGAAACCCTTCCCCTCGTCGAAACTGTCCTTGACGATGCGCCCCTCAAACTCGGCTTGCGTCTCATTGGGGCGTGGTCTGCTGTTTTCCAGGTTACTCTTGTACTTGTTCTCGTCGAAGAATGCGAACGCCAATTTGTTCGTCGGGTAGGGGCCCGAATTGACCCAGGTGATGCCGACGCAGCCGTAGGACAGCTTTTCTCGCTGCTCTTCGGTCATTTGCTGTTGGTTGCCGTCGCGGTGACTGTAGGCCTGCTGCCACTTGCGTATGTAGTTGTTGACGACCGTAGTGGCCCTACCCCCGTAGGCCCGGTACGCGTCAGGCATCCGGTTGAGCGGCTCGGCGGGAGGGGTCACCCTCTCGTCGACAGCGTCGGGGGCCCGGAGGAGCGCACTGGCGCTCGGCGGCAATTCCGCCAGAGAATTGCCAGGTTGACCCGCAGTCAGGGCTCTTTTGTTCAGTGCGTTGATGTTCTTGACGTCCTCCGCCGTCAGGCCGTGCGTTTCGGCGTAGGACCCCTCCCTTGCCCCGTCGCCGCCGCTGGCGGCATGGCTGACCGACGGCATGACTCCAGCGGTGCATATCGCCGCACTCACAGTGGCGAAGGCGAGTAAACTCCGACGTTTGTACATGAAAATCAGTAACTCCCTTGTTGTGGAATCTCGTGAAACGGGGCATGCGAGCGGACGACGCAATGAGGGGTTTGCGGTAAGCAGCCGCTCCGTGACCTCAGCCGCGCTGTCCTGGGTCGCTGCGCCGGCGACAGGAAGGAACGCCGCCACGAGGCGGAAGGAGATGCGGCAACGGCGGTGGCGGCGCGGCCGTCGCCGGTCATGACCTGGTGGGCCGGCGGGCCGCCCGGGTCGGGCGGCACCGGTGCCTCGCTACATCAGCGTCGCCGCCGAGGCGACGACGCGGGCCCGGTCCGGGGGGTCGAGGTCGCCGTAGCGGACCTCGACGCGCGGATGGGAGTGCATGAAGTCGCTGTCGCCCCGGCGGACCTGGCCAGGATGGCCGACAGCGGCGGCCGCCGGGGCGACGGGGGCGGGGCGGCCGCCTGGGCTCCCTGGGCGAGGGGCAGGGCGGGGGCGCCGGTCACGGCGACGGCAGGGAGAGCACGCAAAGCGATTGGGCGTATCACGTATCGGCTCCTGGATGAGTGATCAGGTAGATACGAGCAGTGATCATGCCCCCGCGCCAACTCCCCGGCAACGTCGCGGTCTTACAATCGGCCAATCTGTCACGTAGGGCATATCTGGCCACGTATCCGAGCCGGCCTGTGGGGATGCGATGCGGCAGCGTTCCCCTGCTCCTGGCGTGTGGTTCGCGGCGAGGCCGGTACCGATGCTGTCGAGAATCCCACGGTGCGGTTGAAGCCGTCGTCGACCGGGACGAAGAGTCCCATTCAGCGGGGGTGAACCGGCTACGGGAGCGCCGTCAACACGCTAAGTGCGGGTCGGTGGTGTCGCGGCCGGGGCGGATGGTCCGGTCCGGACGTCGATTCGTCAGGGCTTGTTTGCGACTTGGTCCTCCGGCTACCAGTGGGAGCCCTGCACTACGGCCCGCCCATCCGTCACAGGACGCCACGGATCACCGGTTCTGAATGAGGTCGGGCCGGTGTCGGGACAAGCCCACCAGTACGGGACGCCGTCATCGGGCTACCTGCGCACCCGATAGCTCCGCATTACCGCGATCGATTTCTACTCGTCGCAGACGGTGTACGCCATCACCAGGACGTCGCGATGGGCGGCGGCCGTGGCATCGCGCCGATGGACGGGCGTGACAGAGTGCAATGTCCGGCGGTCGTCGCCGAGTAAAAGGTCTCCGGGCTCGGTCAACGATGTCGTGAGAAGTGTCCTGCCGTCGTGGTCGTAGACCGTGCTCTCGCCGCCTCCGATGTTGTGTCGGTCGATCAGCAAGGACGCAATGAAGGTGACCCCGTCGCGATGGCGCCCTTCCGGGGTCGGCAGACCAACCTCGTGACCGGCAGAGATCCGGAACGGATGAACCTTGACGCGCCAGCGGTCGGTGCCATCGGTCGTGGCGGCGAAGATGCGGCCGAGGGACACCAGAAGATCCCGCAAAAGCGGCTCACCGGTGAAGTCCGTGGTGAGCGGGTCCAAGTGCCGCTCGACGCCACCGTTCAGCGGGTTGACCTCACGCTGCTGCACGAAGGGGCCGTGCGGCGAAAGGACCAACTCACCACTCTGCACGACAAGCCGGTATTCGCCATAGCGGCGGAACCTGTACGTACCGCCATCACCCATGAATCTGTCGAGGGTAAGTTCCTCCCAGTGGCGTGCAAAACGCGCCCACCGACATCCCTCCACGCCGATCAGCTGGGAGAGCTGCTGGGCCGGCACCACATGACAACCCTCGTTGGTCAACGCCCGGACTGCTGCCGCGACAGCTGGGGCAGCGCTCAAGACCGCGATCACCGACATGATCCGACCCTTCCCCCTGCCCAGCAGGCCGAAGCGCAGTTCCTCCCCTCCACACGCCTCATCTCAGACACTGTCTTGATCGGCCTTACCGGCACCGGCAGACTCAACCGGTCCGCTCCCCCGCACTCGGCCAACGGCAGCGGTGTTCCGATTCACATCGTTCGCCCGGAAACCGGTCCGAGGAATCTGTGGAACGGTCTGTGGAAGGGGCATGGATGGCAGCGCATCAGTCGGTCTTCAGCATGTGCTTCGGTGAGGTCGCCGGACTCTACGACCGGTCCCGCCCGAAGTACGCCACCGAGGCGCTCAGGTGGGCACTCGGTCCCCCACCGCTCCGCGTTGCCGACCTCGGTGCCGGCACCGGCATCCTCAGCCGACAATTGGCCGCACTCGGCCATGACTGCGTCGCGATCGAACCCGACGCGAGAATGCGCCACCACTGGCGTCAGACCACGGGGACACGGGTAATCCACGGAACCGCCGAGGACATCCCGCTGCCCGACCACAGCGTCGACGCCGTCGTCACCGGCGAGGCATACCACTGGTTCGCCCCGCACCGCGCCCATGCCGAAATCGCCCGGGTCCTCAAGCCCGGTGGATGCTTCGTCGCCCTATGGATCGTCAGGGACGAGACCACGCCATGGGCCGCCGAACTCTCCGCGCTCCTCGCCCGCTACGACCGTACGGGAAAAACCGAAGTCAAAGGCCCGATCATGCAACAGCCCTTCACACCGGCCGCCCGGAAGGAGTTTCCCCACATCGCTCAACACACCCACGACTCACTGCTCGACCTATACCGGTCCCACTCCTACTACATCACCGCTGCCCGGCCCCAACAGCTCACATTTGAACGGGACTTAGAGCACCTCATCCGCACCCGGATCACCTCGAACAGACGCGCCCGCTTCGCCCTTCCCTGCCTCACCCTCGCCTATCGCACCCGGCTCGCCGACGACCGCTAAGGGCTGTCCCGTAATCCCTGGTGGATCAGCGCACGGCGTCAGATGCGGTGCATCGCAAGGCGGAGGGACGTCCGGATACTGGGCGTATCCGGACGTTCCGACAACGCGGCGAGGTGCCGTAGCTGTCGTCGTGCGCCCGCCAGGGGTTACGGGACAGCCCTTAGCCAGGTGTGTTGTCCGGAGAGGTTGGTGCCGCGGCCGGCTGGGGTTCGGCCGCTGATTCCGGTGTGGGGTCGGTGGTAGTTGTACCAGTCCAGCCAGTCGGGAAACGCTGCCTGTCGTTCGGTGTCTGAGGTGTAGGGCTGTTGGTAGGCCCATTCTTCGAGCAGGGTGCGGTGAAGGCGTTCCACCTTGCCGTTGGTCTGTGGCCGCCAGGGCCTCGTCCAGCGGGGGCTGATGCCCAGGTCGCGGCAGGTCTGGCGCCAGGTGTTCTTGGTGTAGGCCCAGGCGTTGTCGGCGGGCCGGGTGCGTTCGTAGCGGCGGACGGGTTCGCCGGTGGCCCGGTCCGTGGCGGCCAGAGGCGGCAGGCTGTGGCGCTTGAGGATGCGGTGGGCGGTGGAGGCGGCGACGCCTGCACGGACGGCCAGCCGCAGTGGGCCGATGCGGTGCGTCCGTCGTAGGTGGATGACCTGTTGTTCCACTGCGGCAGGTGTGCGGCGGGGCTGGCGGTGGGGGCGGCTGGAGCGGTCTTTCATCCCTGCCCGGCCGTGCAGTCGGTAGCGGCCGGCCCAGCGTGAAGCTGTTGTGTGGCTGACTTGGAAGCGTTCCGCGGCCCTTCGCAGCGGCCAGCCATCGTCGACGACGCACCGGGCCAGACGCAGCCTGCGGCGGGGGCTGAAGCTGGGGGCGGGCGCTGTGGGGGCGCCACGGCAAGAACGCCGAGCAACGGCTGCACGCACTCAATGCCGTGACGGGCGCGGTGCGTTGGACCGCGCCGGCCTTCTCGACCAAGTCCTACGAGAGCCCCGTGATCGCCGCCGATGCCGACTCGGTATATCTGACCTGGAGCGAGGACCTGGACCTCGACCATCAACTCACGACTGTCCAGGCGTACGACGCGCGCACCGGCCGCCCCCGCTGGCGGGCAGAACGCACCGAATCGTCCTACTCCGCCGTCACGGCCCCCGGGCACCACCTGATCGTCGGCTACTTGGACGACTGGTACGGCTATGACACCCGCAGTGGCCGGGCCAGGTGGCGGGTGAGCTCGGGGGAGGACGGGACGGCATCGACACCGCCCCTTGTCGCGGATGGCGTGGTCTATCGCGCCAATGAGGAAGGGGTGCGGGCCATCCGGCTTTCCCAGCGCCCGGAGGAGCTATAGGGCCTGTCCGATGGGTCAGGGCCGGGCCCGCGACGCGTAAGGCGGCATGAACCTGAAAGACCGTGAAAGGTGGATATCCGCAGGCCAGACAGGCACTGAGCCACATACCCGCAGGTCAGCGTCGTCCGGTGGAGGCCTTCATCCCGACCTCCGACACCAGCAGCCGAACCCCCAGGAGGTCTCTGCACTCCTCTCGCGCTTCCCGGACGCCTGGACACACTCCGTAGCCATCAACGACGTGTACTTCGCCGATGCCGCCCCGGCCCTGCGCGCGGCCCGCAAGAAGGGCGGAGGCGCCCCGTTCAACATGGGCGCGGGCGACGGCGATCCCTCCGCCTTCCAGCTCATCAACAGCCGGCAGTTCCAGGCGGCCACCGTTCCCGAGCCGTTCGGCCAGCAGGGCTGGCAGATCCTCGACGAGTTCAACCGCGCCTTCTCCGGCGCACCCGCCAGCGGCTACGTCGCCCCCGTCCACATCGCCACCGCCGCCAACAGCCGCGGGGCGACGACCTGGGACCCGCCCGGCTACCGCGCGGTGTACCGGAAGATCTGGGGGCGGTAGACCGACCGGGCCGGCCGGCGGCGGCCGCCGGGGAGAGTCCGGGAGGGTCAGGTCAGTCTTGGAAGGCCTCGGTCGGCCGCCGGAGCGTCGCCCGGACCCACTTGCCGCCGGCGGGATCCGGTCCGCAGGTCCAGGACTCGGCGAGCGCGGCGATGATCGTCATCCCGCGTCCGCAGTCCTCCTCACGTCCGGCCGCACGCTGGACGGGCAGGATCACCGATCCGTCGTGCACCTCGATGTGCAGCACATCGGATTGCAGCGCCAGCCTGAGGGTGACCTCGGAATCCGGCCCCCGCTCGCGCCCGTATTCGGCCAGCAGCCGAGCGCCGTGGCGAATGGCGTTCGTGGCCAGCTCGCAGACGATCAGTACGGCGGCTTCGATGAATTCTTCGTCCTCGCCGCGCAGTCGCAGGAATTCCGCGGTGAAGGTGCGCGCCTGCCGGGCGGAGGACAGGACTGCCGGCAACGCGCAGGAGGCAGAGGTCAGTTCGACATCGCGGGCGATGGCGAATTCAGCCACAACAGTCATTTCCTTGACCCTTCAAACGAGCAAGCGTGCGATCAACGCTGCCGCATCGGCGGCTTTTGCTCATGTGAGCAATAACAGCTCATATATGCAATTTCCCTTCCATTAAAGATCCGTGAAATGCGGTGTCAATAGCCTGTGGCGGCATTTTTGAAAGATGAGCTGTTTCCGCTCAGACGAGCGGTATTGCCGCGCCGTGCGGGACGGTGCGCGGTGGCGCGGGAGTGCCCGGTGAACCGGCGTCATTTCACGGCTCCGAGGGAGAGGCCCTGGACGAGTTTGTCCTGGGCGGCGAATCCGGCGAGGAGTACGGGGAGGGAGATGACGGTGGCGGCGGCGCAGACCTTGGCCAGGAACAGGCCCTGGCTGGTGACGAAGCCGGTCAGGAAGACCGGTGCGGTGCCGGCGACGGTGCCGGTCAGGACGCGGGCGAAGAGCAGTTCGTTCCAGCTGAAGATGAAGGAGATCAGGGCGGTCGCGGCGATGCCGGGCATGGCGACGGGGGCGACGATGCGCAGGAGGGTGGTGTGCAGTCCGGCGCCGTCGAGGCTTGCGGCTTCGAGCATTTCGGCGGGTACTTCGGACAGGAAGGAGCGCATCATCCACACCGCGATCGGCAGGTTCATGGAGGTGTAGAGGATGATCAGCAGCCAGATGTTGTCGAGCATGCCGGTGTTCTGGGCGACGAGGTAGATCGGTAGGAGTCCGGCGACCAGGGGCAGCATTTTGGTGGAGAGGAAGAAGAACAGGACGTCGCTCCATTTGCGTACGGGCTTGATGGACAGCGCGTAGGCGGCGGGGACGGCCAGGGCCAGGACGATGAGGGTGGAGAGTACCGACGCGGTGAGCGAGTTGATCAGTGGTGGCCAGGGGCTGATGCCGGTGCCTTCGCCGAAGAACTCGCGGTAGCCGTGCAGGGTCAGGGAGGCGCCCACGCTCGGTGGGTTGGTCGCCGCGTCCGCCTCACTGTGGAACGACGTCAGCACCATCCACGCCACCGGCACGAAGAAGAGCAGAGCGCACAGCCAGGCGAGCAGCCCCAGGTACGCACTGCGGCGGCGTCGGCGACGGGCGGGAGCGGGAAGCCGGTGTGCGGCACGCGGCGCACCGGTCATCGGGAGCCCTCCTCGCGGAGCAGGGACGAGACGGTGCGCAGCGCGAGGGTGGCCACGAGCAGGGAGCCGATCAGCACGACGACGCCCTGCGCGGATGCCCGTCCGTAGTCATGGGCCTGATAGAAGGTCTGGTAAATGGTGTACGGCAGGTTCGCGGTGCCCAGGCCGCCCGACGTGATGGTGAAGACCGCGTCGAAGTTCTGGATGATGAAGACGGTCCCGAGCAGGGCGGCCAGCTCCAGGTAGCGGCGCAGGTGGGGCAGGGTGAGGTAGCGGAAGATGTCGAAGGCGGACGCACCGTCCACCCGGGCGGCCTCTACGACGTCGGCGGGCCGGCTCTGCAGCCCCGCGAGCAGGATCAGCATCATGAACGGTGTCCACTGCCAGATCAGCGACACCTCCACGGCGGCGAGCGGAGCGCTGGTCAACCAGTCCGGCTGCGGTGGATCGTCGCTGCCGAACAAGCTCCACAGCCAGGTCAGTGAGCCGTTGAGCAGCCCGTAGGAGGCGTTGAACAGGGCGTGCTTCCACAGCAGGGCGGAGGCGACCGGCACGATCAGAAAAGGCGTGATGAGCAGGGTGCGGACGAGGGCGCGGCCGTGGAACCCGCGGTCCAGCAGGAGCGCGAGGCCGAGCCCCAGCAGCAGGCTGACCAGTACCACGGTCACCGTCAGCAGGATCGTCGTCCACACCGCATTGCGCAGCACGGGGTCGGTGAAGACGGCGACGTAGTTGCCGAAGGCGGCGAAGCCGCGGTTGTCCGGGGCGAGGGCGTTCCAGCGCAGGAAGGAGATCACCACCGTCGCCACGAACGGGAGCTGGGTGACGACGACGAGGAAGACGAGGGCGGGCAGCAGGGGCGCGCGGCGGGCCCGGAGCCTGGCCCGGTCCAGGGCCGTGCGGCGGGGGTGGGAGGTCGTGTGCGGGCCGGGCCGCGATGCGTCAGTGGCCTCCGTAGGCACGCGCCACCTCCCGCGCCAGTCGCTGGCCGTGACGGAGTGCGGCGGACACGCTCTGCTTGCCGGCGATGGCCGAGCTGATCTCGTGGGAGACCTTGGTGCCGAGGTCGGCGAACTCGGGGATACCGACGAACTGGATCCCGGGCGCGGGTCGGGGCTGGAGCCCCGGGTCGTCGGGCCGGGCCGAGCTGATCGCCCGCTCGGTCGGGCCGGCGAAGGCACGGGCGGACCGGATGTACTCGGGGTTGCGGTAGAGGCTGGCCCGCTTGCCGCCGGGGACCTTCGACCAGCCCAGGGTGCGGCCCACGAGCTGCTCGTACTTCTGGCCGGAGGCCCAGCGGATGAACTTCCAGGCCGCGTCCTGGTGCTTACTGGCCTTCTGCACGCCCCACGCCCAGGTGTACAGCCAGCCGGAGTTGGCCGTCCGCTCCACCGGCGCCGGTGCGTAGCCGACCTTCCCCGCCACCTTCGAATCAGCGCTCTCCAGCGAACCGGCCCCGGCCGTCGCGTCGTACCACATCGCGACCTTGCCCTGCTGCATGTCGTTCAGGCACTCGGTGTAGCCCGCCTGCGGGGCACCGGCCTCACCGTGCTCGCGCACCAGATCGACGTAGAACTGGGTGGCCTTGGTGAACGCCGGGCCGTCCACCTGGGCCCGCCAGTCCTTGGTGAACCAGGTGCCGCCGAAGGTGTTGACGACGGTCGTCAGCGGGGCGATCAACTGGCCCCAACCGGGCTGGCCGCGCAGGCAGATGCCCTTCATGCCCTTGCGGTGGCCGTCCAGCTTCCCGGCCAAGGAGGCGACCTGCCGCCAGGTGGGGTGGGCGGGCATCTCCAGCCCGGCCTCCTCGAACAGGTCCTTGCGGTACATCAGGAACGACGACTCGCCGTAGAACGGCTCCGCATACACCTTCCCGTCGGCCGCCGTCAGGGACTTGCGGACCGGGGCGAGAATGTCGCCCTGGTCGAACTCGGGGTCCTTGGCGGCACGCGTACCCAGCTCGGTCAACCAGCCGTTGCGGGCGTAGATCGGCGTCTCGTAGTTGCTCACGCTCGCCACGTCGTACTGCCCGGCCTGACTGGAGAAGTCCTGGCTCATCTTGTCGCGCAGATCGTCCTCCGGCAGCACGGTGAACTTCACCTTCACACCCGTCTCCTTGGTGAAGTGCTCGGCCGTCAGCCGCTGCAGATCCACCATCTGCGGGTTGTTCACCATCAGCACGTTGATGGTGTCGCGGCCGCGGTTGCCGACATCGCCGGCGCCCCGGTAGCAGCCGCCGGCCGCCACGGCCACGGCCAGGACCACAGCGGCGCCACCGACCGCACGGCCGAAGCGGCCACGGCCGGTCCTTCCACGGCGTCGTGCTCTCACGGCTGGCACCTTTCACCCGCCCGCGACAACAATGCCGGTTTCCCTCCGCGCTCCCCCCAATGGAGCAAGGAACCCGCGCCCATGGACGCGGCGCGCGCTTCCCCGGTCGCACGGGCGCCGGCTCAGAGCGGGCGCCGGCTCAGAGCAGGCTCTCGGCAACCCCGGCGTCGGTGACCACGCCGTTGAAGAGGCCGGTCTTGAGTGCCGCCGCGGCGGCGGTGGCCCGTTCGACACCGTCGGCCATGAGAATGACGTCGGGGACCTTGCGCAGTTCGTCGAAGCTGATGGCGATGATCCGTTCGGTGAGTTCGGGGACGATGTCGCGTCCCTCGGCATCGAGCGGCCGGCCGGCGACCTCGGCGCATACGCCCCGGCGCCGGTAGTCCTCCCGGTCGGCGTCGCTGAGCGCGTCATAGACGGTGGAGAGCCCCGGGCCCCAGCCGCCGACCGTGACGACGGCCTTGGTCACATCGCCGAAGCGGCGCACCGCGTCGACGACACCGGGCTGCTCGCGCAGCATCCGGGCCGCCGTGGCATCGGGCAGCAGCAGAGGCGCGTAGATGGGGTAGACCACGCCCCTCGATATGGTCGCGGCCCTGCGCACCGCCTCGACGGCCGACACATTGACCGGACGCAGCGGGGTGACTCCGCAGAGCTGGACGACCGTGCACCGGGCGAGTGTGGTCAGTTCCAGGCCGAGGGCTTCGACCTCGGGGCCCCAGACGAGGCCGAGGACGTCGTTCTCGGTGACGATCTCGGCCAGCAGGTCGGCGGTGACCGCACCGAGGCGGCGGGTGGCCTGGACCGTGTCGTCCGGGTCCTCCCGCCGGGAGTCGATGACGATGGCGTGCCGCAGGCCGTAGCGCGTGCGCAGGGCGTCGGAGAGACCGGCGTCGAGTTCGGCGGGCAGGCGGATCTCCAGTCGGATCAGGCCGTCGCGGAGGGCGGACTCCAGCGTCCTGGCCACCTTGAACCGGCTGATCCCGAACTCCTCCGCGATCTCCATCTTGGATTTGCCCTCGAGGTAGAACCTCTTGGCCATCGCCGCGGTCTGCACCAGGTATTCCGGGCCGGTGTGGTGTGTGCGCATGACAGCCCTGGCCTTCCGGGACGGGATGCCGTCTCACGTCACTGCTCACGTGAGCACATGCATCACATATCCACCATTTTCTCCATTAAAGACCCCGAGAAGGCACTGTCAACGCCTCCGCCTCGTGGCGCTCCGCCTGGTGCACGACGGCGGGCGCGCCGGGGTCCGTGCGCGGCCCGGGCGTCTTGATGCACAGCACGAGGACGGTGCTGAGCAGATGCAGGGCGGCGTAGATCCACATGACTCCCCCGATGCCGAGCGGGCCGATGAAGAGCGTGCCGATGAGCGGGCCGAGGGCCATGCTGGCGCCGGCGCCCAACGTGTAGGCCGACATGATCTGGCCCTTGCGTTCGGGGGCCTGTGCGGTCATGAGCGGAGGCAGCGGGACGTATCCGGCCATGCCGACGCCCAGCGCGCCCGCGGCGATCGCGACGAACAGGTAGTCGTGCCCCACGGCCTCGGGGACGTAGTACAGCGCCAGGCAGGCGACGGCCGAGACCACGCCGCCGAGCCAGGCGACGGTCTTGCGCCGGCTCCACCGGTCGCCGAGCGCACCGAAGACCACCACGCAGGCGAGGTTGCTGACCATCATGACGATCAGCAGTGAGGCCCACTCCTGGGGGCGGAAGCCGATCCGGTCGACGAGGAAGAGCGGGATGAAGACCCACACGCCGAACTGGGAGGTGGTGTTGATGAGCCGGACCAGGGCCCCCATGCCCACGCGCGGTTCGGCGAACATGACGGTGAAGCAGCCCAGGAACGTACGGGGCAGGCTGACCCGCTCCGACTCCCTTTCCCTGGACAGCCCCTGGAACCCGGTGCGTTCCCGCAGCAGGAGCAGGACGACCAGGGTGCCCGCGACGATCATCGCGAGCGACACCCACAGCGTGCGGTAGAAGCCGATCGAGGGCTTGAGGAACGAGACCAGGGCGGAGCCGAGGACGGGGTAGCCCATGGTGAAGCAGAACCAGAACCAGCCGAGCGCCTTGCCGAGCTGCCGCTCCGGGGCGCCCGCCATGATCCAGACCATGAACCCGTACGCGAACAGCGGATACCCGAAGCCGCGCAGGCCGTAGGTGGCGAGGACCAGCGGGTAGGAGTGGGCGGGGACGGCGACCGCGAGCATCACCGCGTGGCAGACCACCCAGCAGGCCGCCCCGGCCATCATCACCCGGCGCGGTCCCCACAGGTCGCACAGTCCGCCCGCCAGGAAGGCTCCCACCGCGGCGGTGACTCCGTACACCGTGAAGACGACGCCGACGCCGGCCTCCGCGAAGCCGAGGTCGGTCTTGAAGTACGCGGGCAGATAGCTGGTCTCCACACCGTCGCCGATCATGAACAGCAGAACGCCGATATAGCCCCATATCAGGGCTCGGGGGATCCCGAGGACGGGGCTGGGGAGCGGCAGATCGCGCTTTAGGGGTGTGCGCAGCACGGCGGGGACCTCCTGAGGGGCCGGGCGTTCGCCCGAACATGGCCATCAGACTGAACAACCTCACAGAGAATTTCAAGAGCTTCACATAAAGTGTGTGATGTTCTAGGGTGAGAGCACGGCGGCGACCGCCGGCGGAAACGAACGGGGGTACCCACGATGCGACCGAGTCGCGGCTCCGAGGCAGAGGTGGAGGAGCGCCGCCGGGCGGTGCTGCGTCACGTCGCCCAGGAAGGCGAGATCCGCATCGCCGACCTCGCCGAGCGGATGCGCGTCAGCGTGATGACCATGCATCGGGACCTGGACAACCTCCATGAGCGGCAGTTGCTGCGCAAGGGCCGCGGAGTGGCCACGGCCTTCTCCAACGTCGCCATGGAGAGCGCGCTGCGCTTCCGGGAGAACGCCAACGTCGAGGTCAAGACCGCCATCGCGGACGCGCTGGTGGCGGAGGTCTCCCCCGGCGACACGGTGCTGATCGACTGCGGCTCCACGCTCTTCCCGCTCGCCCGCCGGCTCGCGACCGTCGACGGCATCCGCGTCATCACCAACTCGCTGCGCATCACCTACCTCCTGGCGGCCTCGCCGGTCGAGGTGACGCTGCTCGGCGACCGCTTCTACGAGGACTTCGAGTCCTGCGCCGGTCCGCAGACCCGGCGGCAGCTCCAGGACATCCGCGCCACCGTCGCCTTCGTCACCGCCACCTCGATAAGCGGCGGCCGGCTCTTCCACCCGGTGCGCGAATACGCGGACAACAAGCAGGCGTATCTGCAGGCCGCCGACCGCGCCGTACTGGCCGTCGACCACAGCAAGTTCGGCCGCACCGCCACCTATCCGTACGGCGATGTCGGCGGCTACGACCTGCTGGTCACCGACGCCGAGACCGCGGAGAGCGAACTCAGGCCCGTCCGCGACCTCGGCGTCGAGGTCCGCACCGTCGATCCCCACAGCTGAGCCGCCCCCGCGCCGCAGCTCCCCGCATCCCCGAGCGCCCTCCCCCGAGCGCCGCCCCGAGAAAGGCCCCGATCCATGCGCGCTGTCGTCATCCACACCCCCGGGCACCACGAGGTCACCACCGTCGAGGACCCCACCCCGGGCCCCGGCGAGGTCGTCGTCGCCCCCGCCGCGGTGGGCATCTGCGGCACCGATGTGCACATCGTCCAGGGGGAGTTCGCACCCACCCCGTACCCGATCATTCCCGGTCATGAGTTCACCGGCGAGATCGTCGCGCTGGGGGCGGGCGTGACCGGGCTGCGCACCGGGGAGCAGGTCGCCGTCGACCCGTCGCTGTTCTGCGGGGCCTGCCACTACTGCTCGATCGGGCACGGCAACCTGTGCGAGAACTGGGGCGCGATCGGCGACACCGTGGACGGCGCGATGGCCGAGTACGTCAAGGTCCCGGCGGCCAACTGCTACCGGCTGCCCGAGGGCGTCGACGTCGCGCAGGGCACGCTGATCGAACCGCTGTCGTGCGCGGTTCGCGGCTTCGACATCCTGCCGCGCCGCCTCGGCGACCACTACCTCATCTACGGCGCGGGCACCATGGGGCTGATGATGCTCCAGCTCGCCAAGGCAGCCGGCGCGGCCTCCCTCTCCGTCGTCGACATCAACACCGACCGGCTGGAGATCGCCCGGCAGTTGGGGGCGGACGCCACGGCGGTGAACTCCGCGGCGCTGGACCGGCCGCAGGGCTGGGAGACCGTGATCGACTGCACCGGTGTCATCCCGGTGATCGAGGACGGCCTCGGCCGGGTGCGCCGCGGTGGCACCTTCCAGCAGTTCGGCGTCGCACCGTCCGCCGCCAAGGCCTCCTTCTCACCGTTCAGCGTGTACAACGACGAGATCACCATCGTCGGGTCGATGGCCGTCCTGCACAGCTTCGGGCGGGCCGTGGACCTGATGGCCAAGGGGGTCATCGACGCCGACACGATGATCACCCACAGCTTCGGGCTGGACGACTTCGCCGCCGCCCTGCAGACGTTCCGCGACGGATCCGGCCGCAAGATCCAGCTCCGTCCGCAGGCCTGAACTCCCTTACTGTCTCCTCTCGTTGCACGGAAGCGACATCGTCATGCCCACAGTTGCCGGGGTGGACTCCTCTACCCAGTCCTGCAAGGTCGTCGTCTGCGACGCCGACACCGGGGAGGTCCTCCACCAGGGCCGCGCCGCCCATCCCGACGGCACAGAGGTCTCCCCCGAGGCGTGGTGGCGGGCCCTGCTCGAAGCGGGTGCCGGTCTGCTGGAACACACCGACGCCATCGCGGTCGCGGGACAGCAGCACGGCCTGGTGGCCCTCGACGGGGCCGGCCGGCCGGTGCGCGATGCGCTGCTGTGGAACGACACCCGCTCCGCGCGGTCCGCCGCGGATCTCGTCGCCGACCTCGGCGGGCCGGAGAAGTGGGCCCAGGCGGTCGGCACCGTTCCGGTCGCGGCCATCACCGTCGCCAAGCTGCGCTGGCTGGCCGAGCACGAGCCGCACCTCGCGGACCGCACCGACCGGGTGCTGCTGCCGCACGACTGGCTGACCTGGCGGTTGTGCGGCGGTCCCGGTAGCGGTGCCGAAGCGGTCACGGACCGGGGGGACGCCTCCGGCACCGGCTACTGGTCACCGGCCGAGGGGGCCTACCGGCGGGATCTGCTCGCCCTCGCCTTCGGCGGCCGGGTTCCCGAACTCCCCCGTGTGCTGCGCCCGAACGAGGCCGCGGGCCGCACTCCGCACGGGGCCCTGGTGGCGGCGGGTACGGGCGACAACATGGGCGCGGCCCTGGGACTGGGCATCCAGCCGGGCGATGTGGTGATCTCGCTGGGCACCAGCGGCACCGCCTTCGCCCTGTCCGAACACCCTACGGGCGACCCCACTGGGGCCGTCGCCGGCTTCGCCGACGCCACCGGCCGCTTCCTGCCGCTGGTGTGCACCCTCAACGCGGCGCGGGTCCTCAGCTCCACCGCCCGTATGCTCGGCATCGCCCTCGACGACCTCGACCCCCTCGCCCGCGAGGCCGAGCCCGGCGCCGCCGGCCTGGTACTGCTCCCCTACCTCGGAGGCGAGCGCACCCCCAACCTCCCCGAGGCCGCGGGCAGTCTGATGGGCATGCGCAAGGCGAACATGCACCCGCCGAACCTCGCCCGGGCGGCCGTCGAGGGCATGCTGTGCAACATGGCCGACGCCCTGGACCGGCTGCGCGCCCAGGACGTCAGCGCCCGACGGGTCCTCATCATCGGCGGGGCGGCCAAGGCTCCGGTGGTCGGCGAGATCGCCGCCGAGATCTTCGGCACCCCGGTCACCGTGCCCGAACCCGGGGAGTACGTCGCCCTGGGCGCCGCCCGGCAGGCCGCCTGGGCCCTGGCGGGGACGCCCGAGCCGCCGCACTGGCCGCTCGCCGCGGCACGGCAGGTCCCCGTACCGGCCGACGGCTCGGCCGGCCGCCGCATCCGCGAGGGGTACGCGCAGGCGCGGTCGCTGGTGTACGGGTGACCGACCTGGCGCCCCGCGATCGACATGCCGGGTGTCCCGTCAACTGAGCGCATTCTTGGAGGAGTTCGCGCCCCTCCGGGCGAACGGAGGGACGGGTGACACGGATCACATAGTCCAAAAGAGACGATGACGCTCCTGAGGCGTCGGTTCCGCGATTGGCTGAGGCCGCAGTCCTCGTTCCGACTACTGCAGCCCACACGGGAAGTGATCGCATGTTACGTGTGTTACGCGCCCTTGGCCTCGCCGTCCTCCTGGCAGCCACGACCATCGCCGCGGCGCCGTCCGCGAGCGCCGTCACCCGCACGGCCGTCGGAGGCGGCACCGGCATCATCTTCCGGCTGAAGCCCACACCGGAGACGCCCACGAGCTACTACATCTGCACCCTCACCGCGGTCGGCCGGGACTCGGCCGGCAACCTGGTGGGGCTGACCAACGCCCACTGCTTCATCGACGAGCAGGGCAACAAGCTGGTCGGCGAGCGGGTCTACCGGGACACCTCGCCGGCGGGCACGGCCTTCTCCCCCGCTCCGATCGCCGACAGCCGCCCCGACCTGGAGACCGGCGCCATCGGCACGGTGACGTACGTCAGCACGCCGAACAACCTGCTCAACTCCGGCCCCAAGGGGCTGGACTACGCGGTGATCAAGCTGGACGAGAGCCGGGTCGCTCCCACCAGCACCGTCGGCCAGGTGACCATCACCTCGATCGGCGCCCCGCCCGCCAACGGCACCCGCATGTGCAAGGAGGGTCACCGAACCGGCCTCACCTGCGGAAAGAAGCTGGGGACCAACGGGATCTGGTTCACCCACCTCATCTGGACCGACGGCGGCGACTCGGGCTCCCCCGTCGTCTCCGGTCAGACGCTGGTCGGCAACGCCTGGGGTGCCCAGCACAGCTCGCCGATCCTGAGCATCATCGACGCGATGAACACCCAGGGCGGAGTCGGCGCCGGCTTCCATCTCGCCACCTGAACCACCCCACACCTCCCGTCCCCCGGTCCCGCCTCCTCGGCGGGGCCGGGGGACGGTGCTGTTCCCGGCGCCCAGGCCCTCCGCGATCCCCCTCCAGGGGCGCGTTCCCCTGTCGGGTCGTCAGGAAAGTACGGCGTCGACTCGGTGCGCGCCCCCTTGCCAAAGGGAGATCGTACGTGTTCGGATTATCTCCGTCGGGGCAGCCCCGATCCTGTCGAAACCGCTGCTCAACCCCCGTGCCGCGGGGCGGTTTCGCCCTGCCCCGCGCTCCCCCGTTCTCCTCGACCGGCGGGTCCCGAACGGGACCGCCGGATGCCGCGGCCGGCACGAAGGCCGTGATCGGTACCCGTAAGCGAGCCCTGGGAGGAACCCCGTGTTCGATCTCTCGTCCGTCGATCTGCTCGATGCGTTCACCCGCGAGCTGCGGCTGTGCAAAGTGCGCAGCGGCGAGCATGTCGTCATCCTCGCGGAGCCCGGCAGCCGTGGCGACTACGTGGCGGCGGCCTTCGGCGCGGCGAAGGCGTGCGGTGCGCATGTCATCGCCGCGACGGTGCCGGGCGGCAGCCCCGCCCCGATGCCCAGCACCCACACCGGTGCGGGTCCGGGCCTGGTCTCCGTCCTCAACGACAGCACCGCGCAGGACCTGCTGAAGTCCGCGGACCTGGTCGTCGACCTGACCCGCGAGGGCTTCATCCACGCACCGGTCCAGCAGGAGATCCTGCGCGCGGGCACCCGCATCATCTTCGTCTGCGACGCCCCCGAGGTACTCGTCCGCAATCTGCCCCATGAGGGCGACAAGGCCGAGGTGCAAGAGGGCGTCGACCTGTTGAAGCGGTCGTCCGTCATGCGGGTCACCTCTGACGCCGGCACCGACCTGACCGTGCAGCTGGCGGGCGCCAAGCCGGAGTTCCAGTGCGGGTTCGCCGACGATCCGGGCCGCTGGGACCACTGGCCGAGCACGATGGTGCTGTGCTGGCCGGAGATCTCCGACGGGCGGATCGTGCTGGCCGAGGGCGACATCCTGCTGCCCTTCAAGGAGTACGTGCGCGACCCCGTCACGCTGCAGATCGCCGGCGGCCACATCGAGAAGGTCTCCGGCGGCGCCGAGGCCGCGATGCTGTCGACGTTCTTCGAGGACGCGCAGGACCAGTGGGCGCGCAGCCTCTCCCACATGGGCTGGGGCCTGATGCGCTCGGCCGACTGGTTCGCCACGGCGATGTACGGCAAGGACGACCTGATGGGCATGGACGCCCGCGCCTTCGCCGGGAACTTCCTGTGGTCGACCGGGCCCCATCCGGTGCTGGGCCGAGAGTCCTACGCCCATCTCGACATCGCCATGCGCGGCTGCACCGTCGCGGTGGACGGCACCGAGGTGGTCACCGAGGGACGGCTCGCCGACCGCTGAGGCCGCCTCATCACACCGCGAACCGTCCGTAGTCGTCAGGGAGTTGGAGGAAGAGTGGCGTCCAGTCAGTCGTACGAAGTCGGCGTCGTAGGGGGAGGTCTCGGTGGGCTGACCGCCGCGCTGGCGCTGCGGCAGCGCGGTCTGCGGGTCACCGTCCTGGAGCAGGCTCCGCAGCTCGGCGAGGTCGGCGCGGGCATCCAGACCGCACCCAACGCCAGCCGGATCCTGCTGGGCCTCGGACTGCGCCGGCAGCTGGAGGCCATCCACACCGAGCCGCTCGACCAGGTGCGGCGCCGCTGGAAGGACGGCAGCGTCATCGGGATGACCTCTCTGGGGCAGCGCTGCAAGGACGAGTTCAACGCCCCCTACTGGCACTACCACCGGGCCGACCTGCACCGCGTCCTGCTGGACGCGTGCCTCGACTCCACGGGCCCCGGCCCGGTCGTGGCGGTGCACACCGCGAGCAAGGTCACCGAGCTGGACCGCTCCGATCCGCAGCGACCCGTGGCGGTCACCGAGGACGGCCGGCGCCACGCCTGCGACGTGCTGATCGGAGCCGACGGGATCCGCTCGCGGGTACGCGAGTTGATGGGCGCCCCCGACACGCTGCTGTTCTCCGGTGAGATGGCCTACCGGGCGCTGATCCCGGGCGATCTGATCGCGGCCGACCCGGCGACGCGCTGGCTCGTGGACCGCTATCAGAGCACGATCTGGTACGGGCCCGACCGGCATCTCGTGCACTACCTGATCCGCGGCGGCGAGTACCTCAACATCGTGGCGTGTGTGCCGTGCACGGACGAGGTCCGCGAGAAGTGGGCGCTCCCCGCGACGGCTGCGGACCTCGTCGACGCCTTCCCGGGGTGGGACGACCGGGTACCGGCGATGCTGTCCAAGGCGAAGGAGGACGTCTCCGTCTTCGCGCTCCACCACCGGCGGCGTGACCCGGTGTGGATGGACGGGCGCGTCGTCCTCCTCGGCGACGCCTGCCACGCGATGCTGCCCTACCAGGCACAGGGCGCCTCGCAGGCCATGGAGGACGCCGCCGTCCTCGCCGAGGAGTTGGGCGCGGTCACGGCCGGCGGCGTCGAGGAGGCGCTGCGCCGCTATGTCGACCGGCGCGCCAGACACGCCGGAATGGTCCAGGAGGCCTCACTGCAGAACAAGACCTTCTACCACCTGCCCGACGGTCCGGAGCAGCGGGCCAGGGACGCCAAGCTCCAGAACTTCGACGGCGAGTCGGACCTTTCCTACCGCTGGCTGTGGGGCGGCACCCCGCTCAACGACCCCGACAGCGGCGCATTCTCCTACCAGTTCGCCCGTTGAAATTTCTTCTTGCAGGAACCTGCATCCGACACCCGCATGCGAGGGCGCTGAGCTTCACGTCCGCGATGATGCGGCACGTACCGACCCGCAACACCGTGGAGCGAACGTGAAAACAGGAGATCAGATCGTTCAGGAACTCCCCTGGAGATGGTCCGTCCAGGGCAGGATCTTCATCATCGGTGGCCTCGGCTACCTCTTCGACGCCTATGACATCGCCCTGAACGGCTTCCTCATGCCGCTGCTGGGGGCACACTTCGACCTCTCGCTCAGCGCACGCGGCCTGGTGGCCACCGCCAACCTCGTCGGCATGGCCGTGGGCGCCGTCGCCTGGGGCGCGGTCGCCGACCGGATCGGGCGCAAGCGGGCCTTCAGCGTCACCCTGCTGATCTTCGCGCTGTTCTCGGTGCTCGGTGCGCTCGCGCCGAACTACCCGGTCTTCCTCGGACTGCGCTTCCTCGCCGGCGTGGGGCTGGGCGGCTGTATCCCCGTCGACTATGCGCTGGTGGGCGAGTTCTCGCCGCGCAAGTACCGGGGCCGGGTGCTGACGGCGCTCGATCTGTGGTGGCCGATCGGCGTGACGCTGTGCGGGTTCGTCTCGACGGCGATGCTGCCCCTGGAGGGGAACTGGCGGTGGATGCTGGCGACGATGGTGCTGCCCGCGCTGCTGCTGTTCTGGGCGCGCCGCGGTATCCCCGAGTCGCCGATCTATCTGACGAAGAAGGGCCGGGAGACCGAGGCCCGGCAGGTCATCGACGATCTCGTCGCCCGCACCGGCGCCCCGGCCGAGCCGTACGTCATTCCCGAGCCGGTCGCCGCGTCCGGGCCGCGCGGAGTGGCCGCGGCCGCCGAACAGCTGGGCCGCGTCTGGAAGTTCAGTCCCCGGATCACGTCGGCGGCCTGGCTGCTGTTCGCCACCATCATGCTCGTCTACTACGCGGCGCTGAGCTGGCTGCCGTCCATCCTCAAGGAGGAGGGCCTCGGTGACACGGCCGCCTTCATGAGCACCACTCTGATGAGCGGTGTCGGCATCCTCGGCGTCCTGGTCTCCACCGCGCTCGTCGACGTCATCGGCCGCAAGTGGCTCATCGGGGTCTCGGCGCCGATCGCCTCGCTCGCGCTGGTGGTCTTCGCGCTGGTGATGAAGATGCCGACCGGGTCGGTCGTGACGATCGCCGTGTTCGGCTTCCTGATGCAGCTCGCCATCCCCGCCCTGTACGCCTACGTCGCCGAGCTGTACCCCACTCCCCTGCGGGCCAGCGGCTTCGGCTGGGCCTCCTCGGTCAGCCGGGCGCTGACCGGCTTCGCACCGCTGCTGTTCGGCTCGGTGATGTGGCCCGTGCTGGGGCTCCCGGTGACGTTCGCGGTGCTGGCGGTGGCCGTGCTGGTGGCCGTCGTGTGGATGGCCGTAGCGGCTCCGGAGACCAAGGGCCAGGCCCTGGACGGCGCCGGCGGGGACCCGTCGGTGCCCGCGGCCCGGACGGTCGCCGAGCAGGCGCCGCTCTGACGACCCCTCAGCACCACAGCACACCACGTACGGCAGGAGGACCATGAAGCCCGCACCGTTCCGGTACCACCGGGCCCCCGACGTCGAAGGAGCCACCCGGCTGCTGGCCGAACTCGGTGACGACGCCAAGGCCATCGCCGGCGGACAGAGCCTGGTCGCGATGATGAACTTCCGACTGGCCCGCCCGCGGCACCTGGTCGACATCGGCGGTATCCGGGAGCTCGACCGGCTCCACCGGGACGCCGGGGGCGGTCTGCGCATCGGGGCGCTCACCACCCACCACACGGTGGAGACCGCTCCCGCGGAGGTGCTCGGGGCGGGCTTTACGGTCCTGCGGGACGCCATGGGCTGGATCGGGCATCTGCCCATCCGCACCCGCGGCACGGTCGGCGGGAGCATCGCGCACGCCGACGCCACCGCCGAGTGGTGCCTGCTCGCGGTGGCCCTCGACGCCGAGTTCGTGGCCCGCGGCCCGCGCGGCGAGCGCACCATCCCGGCCGCGGACTTCTTCCTCGGCTACTACACGACCGCCCTGGACCCGGACGAACTACTCGTCGAGATCGTCTTCCCCCGGCCCGCCCCGCATGCGGCCCTCACCGAATTCGCCGAGCGGCGCGGTGACTTCGCCCTGGTGGCGGCCACCGTGGACCTCGACGTCGAGGAGGGGACGGTACGCGGCGGCCGGGTGGCGCTCGGCGGGGTGGCGGCCATGGCGGTACGGGTGCCCGAGGCGGAGGCCGTGCTGGCCGGCGGCGGCTCCTTCGAGGACTGCGCGGCCGCCGCCGCACGGGCCGTCGATCCCCCCGCCGACGCGTCCGGCAGCACGCACTACCGCCGGGGACTGGTCCGGACGCTGGTCCGACGGGCCTGTGAGGAGGCGATGTCCCGATGACGGAACGAAAGCTGGTGGGCAGGTCGGTGGCCCGCCGCGAGGACCCTCGGCTGCTGTCCGGGCGCGGCCGGTTCGTCGACGACATCGCGCTGCCCGGCATGCTGCACGCCCAGTTCGTGCGCAGTACGGTCGCCCACGGCGAGATCGCCTCGATCGACCTCTCGGCGGTGCGCCGCGTCCCGGGTGTCGTGGCCGCGTTCACGGCGGACGACCTGGCGCTGGGCGATATCACCGCCCAACTGGGGCGTCCCGTCTCGGAGTACGTACCGACCGCCATGCCCGTCCTGGCCCGCGGCAAGGTCCGCTTCGTCGGGGAGCCCGTCGCGATCGTGGTGGCCCGGGACGCCTACGCCGTCGAGGACGGTCTGGAGGCGGCGCGGGTCACCTACACCACGCTGCCACCGGTCATGTCCGAGGAGGCGGCCCTCGCCCCGGACGCTCCGCTCGTCCACGCCGAGGCCGCCCGCAACACCCTCGTCGACGTCTCGCTGTTCGCCACGGACGGCATCGACGGCATCTTCGACTCCGCGCCCTGCGTCGTCCACGTCGACACCAGGACCGGCCGGCAGAACGCGCTGCCGCTGGAGACCCGCGGCGTCGTGGCGCACTGGGACGACCGCGAGGAGCAGCTCGTCCTGCAGACCTGCACCCAGGTCCCGCACCAGGTGCGGACGGTGGCCTCCCGCAGTCTGCGCCTGGACGAGCGTGCGGTGCGGGTCGTGGTGCCCGACATGGGCGGCGGCTTCGGTCAGAAGTGCGTCGTCGGCCGGGAGGAGATCGCGGCCGCCGCGGCCGCGCTGCGGCTGCGCCGGCCGGTGAAGTGGATCGAGGACCGCAAGGACGCCCTGTCCGCGTCGTTCCTCGCCCGCGAACAGCACTACCAGGTGCGGGCCGCCTTCGACGCGGACGGCAAGATCCTGGCGCTCGACGCGGACGTGGTGTGCGACATGGGCGCCTACTCCTGCTATCCGTTCACGGCGGGCATCGAGCCGCTGATGGCCTCCGCCGAGATGCCCGGCGTCTACCGGGTGCCCGCCTACCGGGTGCGCGGCCGGGCGGTCACCACCAACAAGGCGCCCACCGCGCCGTACCGGGGCGTGAGCCGGCCGCAGTACGTGATGGTCGTCGAGCGGCTCTTCGAGCGCGCCGCCCGCGAACTGGACGTGGACCCGGTCGAGATCCGCCGCCGCAACGTCATCACCGACTTCCCGTACACGGGCGTCAACGCCATCACCTACGACCCCGGTTCCTACCTGGAGTCCCTGAATCTCTGCGAGCGGCTCGTCAAGGACGAGGGCTGGTACGACCGGCAGGCCGCGGCGGCGGCCGAGGGGCGGCACCTCGGCATCGGCTACGCGTGCTTCAGCGAGCGCACCGGCTACGGCTCGGCGACCTTCGCCCAGCGCAAGATGCAGGTCGTGCCGGGCTTCGACATCTCCGAGGTGCGGATGGACACCAGCGGCGCGGTGACCGTCACCACCGGCACCATGAGCCACGGGCAGAGCCACGAGACCACCATGGCGCAGATCGTCGCCGATGAACTCGGCCTGGACATGGCCAAGGTGCGGCTCCACCAAGGCGACACCGACCGGATCACCTACGGCTGGGGCACCTTCGCCAGCCGCTCCATCACCGTCGGCGGCAGCGCGGTGCGCCTGGCCGCGGCGAAGCTGGGCGACAAGCTGCGCGCCGTCGCCGCGGCCCGCTGGGGCGTCGTCCCGGACGAGGTGGAACTGGCGGGCGGCCGCGTCCGCCGCCGCGACGACCACTCCGCCGTCATGACCTACGAAGAGATCGCCGACACCGCCTACCTCCAGGCGCAGTTGCTGCCCAAGGACATCGAACCCGGCCTGTCGGCCACCGCCACCTTCGACGTCTTCAACGACGGCACCTTCTCCAACGCCACCCACGGCGTCGTCGTCGAACTGCACGAGGGCACCGGGCAGGTGGAGATCCTCCGGTACGTCTGCGTGGAGGACTGCGGAGTCGCCATCAACCCGCAGGTGGTGGAGGGGCAGTGCCGCGGCGGTATCGCGCAGGGCATCGCGGGCGCGCTGTTCGAGCAGGTCACCTACGACGCCCAGGGCGAGCCGTCGGCGACGAGCTTCATGGACTACAAGGTGCCCACCGCGCACGAGATCCCCGATGTCCTGATCCACCATCTGGAGACGCCCTGCGCCTTCACCGAGACCGGCGCGAAGGGCGCCGGCGAGGGCGGCACCATCGGGGCACCCGCCGCCGTCCTCAACGCCGTCAACGACGCCCTGCGCCCCACGGGCGTCGAGCTCGACCACACGCCGGTCACCCCGGAGACCGTGTACCGCGCCCTGCACCAGGAGGCCACCCGATGACCGATGACGCAGTCGTGACACAGCGGGAGTTGCAGCTGTTGACCCTCGACGTCAACGGCGAGCAGCACGAGGTGATCACCGAACCGCGCCGCACCCTCGTCGACGTGCTCCGCCACGAGCTGCGGCTGACCGGTACGCACGTCGGCTGCGAGCACGGCATCTGCGGTGCCTGCACCGTGCTCGTCGACGACCGGCCGGTGCGCGCCTGCCTGATGTTCGCGGCGCAGGCCGAGGGTGCCCGGATCCGTACCGTCGAGTCGCTCTCGGACGGCGACGGGCTCGGCGATCTGCAGCGGGCGTTCAGCGAGCACCACGGGCTGCAGTGCGGGTTCTGCACACCGGGCTTCCTGATGCTCGCCGAGGGGTTCCTCGCCGAGCGGCCGGAGGCGACCAAGGAGGAGATCCGGGAGGTCGTCGCCGCCAATCTGTGCCGGTGCACCGGCTACCAGACCATCGTCGAAGCGATCGACGGGTGCGCGCGGGCCCGGCGCGGGGCGTGCGCGGGTCTTTGTGACAGCAAGGAGAAGTGACGTATGCAGCTGACCCACGAGGTGCCGGTGCAGGCCTCGCCGGACGAGGTCTTCGCCCTGATGAACGATGTCGAGCGGGTCGCCTCGTGCATGCCGGGCGCGGCGCTCGACGGGCAGGACGGCGACGTCTGGCAAGGCCGGGTGAAGATCAGGGTGGGCCCGATCAGCGCCGCGTACTCGGGCACGGTCCGGTTCCTGGACGTCGACGCCGAGCAGCGGCGGCTGCGGGTGCACGCCCGCGGGGCCGACGCACACGGCAGCGGGGACGCGGAGGCCGAGGTCGCGCTGGAGGTGGTGCCGGCGCCCGGCGGCGCGATGCTCCAGCTCTGCACGGACCTGGTGATCCGCGGCAAGATCGCCCAGTTCGGCAAGGGCGCGATCGCCACCGTGTCGGACCGGATCCTGCAGCAGTTCGCCCGGAATCTGGGGAGTCTGCTGGACCAGGACCGGGCCGGCGCGGCGGCTCCCCGGGGCGCGGCCGCCGCCTCCACCGCGCCCGCCGCGCCGCGCCCCGCCCCCGCGCAGAGCACCGAACTCGACGGTCTGGCGACGCTGCTCGGCCCGTCCGCCGCCAAGTACGGCCTGGTCGCCGGGGCGTTCGCGGTCGGGCTCTTCGAGGGCTGGCTGCTCGGCCGGCTCGGTGCCCAGGCCCGGGAGCTGCGCGCCCTGCGGAGGACGTCATGAGCGCCGCGCGGTACGGGCCGCAGACCGAGCACACCTATGCCCGGGCGGGCTTCGGCGGCCCCGTGCGCCGCGGTGACCGGCCCGCGATCGTCGTGGTCGACCTCACCCGCGGCTTCACCGAGGACGTCTTCCCGTCCGGCGCGGACCTGACCGATGTCGTCGGCGCCTCCGGCGAGTTGATCGAGGCGGGGCGCGGGTCCGGCGTGCCCGTCGTGTTCACCGCGATCGCGTACACACCGGCCGAGGCGACGGGCGACGCCCTCCCCTGGCTGCACAAGGCGCAGGGCATGCGGGCGCTGCGCGAGGGCAGCGCGGAGGTCGTGGTCGATCCCCGGCTTCCGCGCCGGCCCGCGGACCACCTGATCGTGAAGAAGGGCGCCTCGGCCTTCTTCGGGACCTCGCTGACCGCCCTGCTGACCGGCCTCGGCTGCGACACGGTGCTGGTGTGCGGGGCGACGACGAGCGGTTGTGTGCGGGCGACGGCCGTGGACGCGGTGCAGTCCGGGTTCTCGGTGCTGGTGGCGCGCGAGTGCGTCGGCGACCGGGCGGCCGGCCCGCACGAGGCGAATCTCTTCGACATCCAGGCCAAGTACGGCGATGTGATCGGCCTCGCGGACGCGGTCGGCTATCTCGCCGGGCTACCGGGCTCGGCCCGGTGATCCCGACCCCACTCCCCCATCCGCCACTGGAGGTTCCCGTGCCGCCGAACCCGCCCGCCCGCTGTCTGCCGCAGTCCGCGCTCGCCGATCTCGCCGACGTGCCCGCCACGAGCCGTTGGGTGCGCTCGGGCGGCACCCGTCTGCACGTGCTGGACTACGGCGGCCCCGGCGTCCCGTTCGTCGTCCTGCCCGGCATCACCAGCCCCGCGATCACGATGGATTTCGTCGTCCGTGAACTGACCGATCTGGTCCGCCCGTTGGTCCTCGACGTCCGCGGCCGCGGGCTGTCCGACGACGGCGGCCGCTACGACCTCGACGCGTACGCCGAGGACACCGAAGCCGTCGTCACCGGGCTCGGACTGGACCGTCCGGTGCTGTTCGGGCACTCCATGGGCGCGCGGATCGCGGCCGTGACGGCGGTGCGCGGCAAGGTCGCGCTGCGGGGCACGGTGCTGGGCGACCCGCCGATGAGCGGACCGGGGCGCGGGTCCTACCCGACCGCGCTGACGGCGTTCCTGGACCAGTTGGCGCAGGCCGTACGCGGCACGGACGCGGACGAGGTGGCCGAGTCGTGGCCGCGCTGGCCGCGGCGGGAGCAGGAACTGCGGGCCCGCTGGCTGGCCAGCTGCGGGCGGGAGGCCGTCATGGCCACCCATCGCGGTTTCGCGCACGAGGACTTCTTCCACTGGTGGCCCGATGTGCCGGGCCCCACGGCGCTGCTGTACGGCGCCGAGAGCCCCGTCGTCACCGCCGAGGGCGCGCAGGAGGCGGCGGGGCTGCACCCGTCCGCCGCGCTCGTGGAGATTCCGGACGCCGGGCACATGTTGTTCTGGGACAACCCGCCGGCCGCGCTCGCGGCGCTGCGCGAGGCCTTGGGCCCGATGCTGACCTGACACCCCGTCCGCGGACCGGTTCCCGGACCGTCCCGTTCCGGCTGCCGAACCGTCGCGGAGCCATGCTTAAGTGAGCCCATGGCAGACGAAACCGCACCCTCGACCTCCACCCCGCCCCGGCCTCCGGCCGCCCTGACGACCGCGCCCGGCTACCAGGTCCGGCGCCTCTACCAGGCGTATCTCGCGGTCTGGATCCGCGCGGTGGACCCGACACTCACCGGGCCGCAGTTCGCGGTACTGCAGACCGTGGACGCGGCGCCGGGGCACGATCAGCGGTCGATGGCGTCGGCGGTGGCCCTGGACACCTCGACGATGGCGGACGTCGCCCGGCGGCTGGAGAACCGGGGCCTGATCGTCCGCAAGACGGCCGCCGACGACGGCCGACGCAAGCTGCTCTATCTGACCGAGGAGGGCAGAGCGACCCTCGACGACGCCAACAGCCGTGCGCGGCAGCTCGACCAGCGGCTCCTGGAGCCGTTCGGTACCGAGCGCCGCGAAGAGATCGTGCAGCTGCTCACCTCGCTCGCCGACCACTGGGAGCAGCTCCCCGAGGACCTGTAGCCGCGCGCCGCGGCACGCCACGGGTCCCGGTCCCGCTCGTCAACGACCCTTTGCACACCGGACACCCGGAGGATGCCGTGCCCCGCCCCGACCACCACATCGGCCTGATCGTGCCCAGCTCGAACCTCACCATGGAAACGGAGCTGCCGCGCATGCTGCATGCGCGGGAGTCCGTCCTTCCCGAGGACCGGTTCGTCTTCCACAGCAGCCGGATGCGGATGCGGCACGTCACGCCCGAGCAACTGCGCGCCATGAACGCGCAGACCGGACGGGCCGCGCTGGAACTCGCCGACGCGCGGCCCGACGTGGTGGCCACGGCCTGCCTCGTGGCGATCATGGCGCAGGGCCCGGGGCACCACTGCGCCGCGGAGGACGAGATCACCACCGTGCTGCGCGACCAGGGCGCCCCGGCCCCCGTGGTCTCCAGCGCGGGGGCGCTGCTCGACGGCATCAAGGCCCTGGGGGCGCGGCGGGTCGCGATCATCACGCCGTACATGAAGCCGCTGACCCGCCTGGTCGCGGAGTACATCGAGGACGCGGGCACCGAGGTGGTGGACGCGCTCAGCCTGGAGGTGCCGGACAACCTGGCGGTGGCCCGCCTCGACCCCGACGACCTGCGCACGCACTGGCGGCGCCTGGACCTCTCCCGCGCCGACGCGCTGGTCCTCTCCGCCTGCGTCCAGATGCCGTCGCTCGCTTCGATCCAGCCGGTCGAGGACGCGGCGGGCCTGCCGGTGCTCTCGGCGGCCACCGCCACGGCGTACCGCATCCTGGCCGCACTGGACCTGCCGACGTTCGTGCCCGGCGCGGGGAGTCTGCTCAGCGGCCGCGTCCACCGGCCCGCCGGAGCTGCCGGTCCCCTGCCGGCGGGCGGCCCGGCTACTGGGGACGGTGGGCCGTGACCAGCAGGGCGGTGCTGCTCAGCCGTACCGCGCCGTCGTCCTCGTGGGGGCGCAGGACGTCGATCAGCCTCTGGCGTGCGCGCTCCTGCTCCTCCGGTCCGACCTGGCTGGTCAGATAGCGTCCGGGGCCGGATTCCAGCAGCAGGGCGGCCGCGTCGGCGGCGTCCCGCCCCCACGTCCCGTAGGCCTCGACCTCGGCCACCTCGATGTCCTGGAATCCGGCGGCCGACAACACCTCGCGCACCAGGTCCGGGTCCGCCAGGGAGAACATGCCCGGACCTCCCGGCGCGCCGAAGCCCTCCATGGGCAGGATGTCGCGCAGTGTGGAGAAGGCCCGCAGCCACTCGTTGGCTTCGACGCGCGTCGCGCAGACGAAGGCCGTGCGGCCGCCCGGGCGCAGGGCCCGTCCGATGTTGGCGAAGGCGGCGACGGGGTCGGCGAAGAACATCACTCCGAAGCGGCTGATCATGACGTCGAACGCGCCGGCCTCGAAGGGGTGGGCCTGCGCGTCCGCCTGCTCGAAGGTCACGTTGCCCAGGTCTTCGCGCTCCGCGGTCCGGCGTGCCTGCTCCAGCATCGGGGCGGAGAGGTCCAGGCCCAGGGCCCGGCCGCGGGCGGACCGGCGTGCGGCGAGCCGGGTCGTACTCCCCGCTCCGCAGCCGATGTCCAGGACGCGGTCGCGGTCGGTGAGGGCGGCGGCGGCGAGCAGGGGCGCGTTGAAGCCGCCGTTCACGGCGTCCCAGCGGTCCTGGTTGCGGGCCCAGTGGCTGCCCTCGTAGCCGTTCCATGCCTGCGCCTGATCGGTGTTGACGAGGTGTTGCATCCGTGACCTCCTGCTGGCTCCGACATCTGTCGCGACCTAGAATGGGCGCTCGCCCAAACAGTATGGGCGCTTGCCCATACTCGCAATCCCCTTTGCTTGTCGGGGAGTTCGCCGCGAGCTCACATCAGGAGAGGCTCCATGTCACCACGCGGGGTAGCGATCCCCGACCCCCGCGAGCGGCTGTTCGCCGCCGCGGAGCGCGTCCTGTCCCGCGAAGGCCCGGCCGCCCTCACCAGCCGGGCGATCACCACCGAGGCGGGCTGCGCCAAGGGGCTGCTGCACGCGCACTTCGACGGCCTGGACGAGTTCGTCGCCGAGCTGGCCCTGGACCGGCTCGCGCGCACCGCGCGAGAGGCCGCGGAACTCCCCGGGCGAGCCGGTCGGGCAACCGTGGCCGGCAACCTCGTCACCGTCGCGCTCGCCCTGCTGGGCTCCCTGGAACCCGCGGTCATCGGCCTGGCCATGACGCGCTCCGGCGCCGCTCTCCGGATCCGCCGGGCACTGGAGGCCGGTGCGCCGGGCTTCACGGCGATGCAGGACGCGATCACCGCCTACCTGGACGCCGAACGGCGGCTGGGGCGCCTCGCGGACGGCACCGACACCGCGACCGTCGCACTCGCTCTCGTCGGCACCCTCCACCACCTGCTGATGACCGGCTGGGCCGACGCCCCGCACCCCCGCGAACCGGCGGAGCGACTGATCGCCCTGCTCATCGGCAGCGGCCCGGGCGATGCGGAGGGTGCTCGGACCACGCCGCCCGGGTGAGCCGGCGTCCGCCTACGACTTGAAGGGCGGCTTCAGCTCGGGGTGGTGCTCTCGGACGCTCTTGACGAGCCGCGCGGTGACGTTGAACGAGGGTGCAGATGCAGCCCCTCGACATACGCGCGCTGTGCGGCCTCAGCGTGTGTCATATGACGTGGCCATATGGATGAATCGCACGGACGTACGGGGGATCTCCAGGTCCCCGCCGTGGCCTGCAGCTCCCGACCGGGAATGCGGAAGGCGCGGCGTTGCCGCTCTTCCTCAACCCGCACGAAAGGAGCAACCGATGGACGTCGACTTCGACAAGGAATCCGGTATCGGCCCCAGCGATCCGAAGGGAAAACTCACCGCCGAGGAGAAGGCCCTCCTCGGCGATATTCAGGGAAACATCCTGAAGAGCCACGGCCGGGACCACAGCCGACACCTCTTCATCACATTCGACACGACAAAGGCGAAGGAAGCCAAGGCCTGGCTCGCCCAATTGAGCAAGACCAAGGTGACCTCCGCGCTGAAGCAGTGGGACGATTCCCGCGTCCGCGCCGAAATCTTCGAGAAATCGAAGAAGGAGGAGGACCCCGAGGCGTATCTCAGTGTTGAACTGCCCAAGAAGCCCAGCGGCATCTTCATCAACGTCATGTTGTCGGCCAAGGGGTACGACGCCCTCGGCCTGAGCGGCAAGAAGCCGACGGACGGCATCTTCGGCGGAGGCGCAGCCGGCGCGGTGAGCCGGCTCTCCGATCCTCCCAGGAAGGACTGGGAGGCACCCTTCAAGGCGGAGCTGCACGCGCTCGTCATCATCGCGGACGACGACCCCGGAAAGGTCGCGGCGGAGGCCAAGGCCATCACGGACTCCCTCAAGGGCGGCAAGGTGGTGAACACCGAGATCGGCCGGGCCCTGCGGCGCGGGAAGAACGGCCCCGTCCATGAGCACTTCGGCTTTGTCGACGGCGTGAGCGACCCACTGTTCTTCGCCAAGGACATCCCCAAGAGCAGCAAGCAGTGGAACCCCGGGGCGCCGCTCAAGCTCGCTCTGGCGAAGGACCCCGGCGGGCATGCGAAGACCGGCTACGGATCATTCCTGGTGTACCGCAAGCTCGAACAGAACGTCGACCAGTTCAACCAGGACCGGCACGAGTTGGCCAAGGTCCTGGCCAAGGAGGACAACCGGACCGAGCCCAACCACGCCGACCGCGAACTGGCCGGCGCCTACCTGGTGGGACGCTTCCCCGACGGTTTCCCGGTCTCGGAGAAGGCGACGCCCGACGGCGCCGACAGGGAGATTCCCAACAACTTCAACTTCAGCACCGACACCGACGGGCTGAAGTGCCCGTTCCAGGCGCACATCCGCAAGACGAACCCGCGCGGGGACACCACCAAGTTGGGCGGAACGCTCAAACAGGAGCGGACCCACCGCATTTCCCGCCGAGCCATCAGCTATGAGCAGAAGGGCAAGGTCGGCCTGCTCTTCCTGTGCGTCCAGAGCAACATCGAGCACCAGTTTGAGTTCATGCAGTCGGCCTGGGCCAACGCCCCCGAATTCGTCCAGCCGAAACCGCCCACCGGCCTGGACCCCGTGGTCGGCCAGGGCAAGGTGGTCAAACAGCAGTGGCCCGCGAAGTACGGCTCCGACAAGAAGGTCCCGCTGAGCCTGAAGCAGTCCGTGCACATGAAGGGAGGCGAATACTTCTTCATGCCCAGCATGGGCTTCCTCAAGGGTGTCGAGAAGACCAGCTGACCCCGGCAAGACCAGTCGACCCCTCTCAAGACCAGCTGACCCGCACGGTTCGCAGCCGCCCGGGGCCGGAGCCCGACACCCGGCCCCGGGCGGCACCTCGGGCGACGTGCGTGCGCACCCCGCGTCAGCCGGCCGCCCGCCCTGCTTCCTCGGCGTGCCGGGCGCGCGCCCGCGCCAGGGCGGCGTCGAAGTCGCGCTGGGTGTCGTCGCACCAGTGCAGCAGATCGGCAAGGACGTGCTGCAAGGTCTCACTGGGGCCGCGGCGCCAGCCCTCGCCCGAGAGCGTGTACGTCGAAAGCGCCCCGTTGGCACGTCGCACCGCCGCATCATGCACATCCGGCGTCGCCGTCATGTCCACCTCTCCCATCGAAGCGATCCGTCATGTCCGTCGCGTGAGGGCGCGCAGAGTGCCGCCCCCGAAGTGAAAACTATAATGCACTGCAGTTTTACAGTACGCTTCAGCATTAGCTGTGACGGGCCTGGTCGGCCCGATGGCGGAGGAGGGGCGGGAAGGCATGGCTACGGCGTCGGATGCACTGCGCAGGGTGACGGCCGTCCGGTACGTGACGCCGCTGCGGAGCGGGGGCTCGGTCCCCGGTGTCGTCGAGGCCGACGATCTGGGGACGTACGTCGTCAAGTTCACCGGCTCGGCGCAGGGGCGCAAGGCGCTCGTCGCCGAGGTCGTCGTCGGCGAGCTGGCCCGCCGACTCGGGCTGCGGGTACCGGAGTTGGTGCTGGTCGACTTCGACCCCGCGGTCGCCGCCGAGGAACCGCACCAGGAAGTCCAGGATCTGCTGCACGCCAGTGCAGGGCTCAATCTCGGCATGGACTATCTACCGGGAGCAGCCGACTTCGCCCCCAACGCCGCGGACGCCGTCGAGGTCGATTCGGCGGAGGCGGCCAGGGTCATCTGGCTGGACGCGTTCACCGCGAACGTCGACCGCACGGCCCACAGCCCCAACCTCATGACCTGGCCGCCCTCCGGCCACCAGCGCCCGCGCCTGTGGCTCATCGACCACGGTGCCGCCCTCGTCTTCCACCACCGCTGGGACACCGCGGCCGACGCCACCGTGAAGGCGTACGACTTCCGGCACCACGCGCTCGGCACCCGACAGCCCGACATGGCCGCGGCCAACGCCGAGTTCGCCCCCCGCATCACCACGGGACTGCTGCACGAAGTGGTCTCCGCCATTCCCGACGCGTGGCTCACCGACGAACCGGGATTCGCCACCGCGGCGGAGGTCCGCGACGCCTACGTCGCCCATCTCACGGCCCGGGCCCGTAACTCCACCGATTGGCTCCCGACGGAATTCCCGTCACCGTACGGTCCGGCCACCGGATAGGGCTGACCGGCTGCGGGAACGCAAGAAGCCGCAGCCACGGCAACGCATCTCCGAAGTTTCGGAGCCATCGGACGAGCAGTCCTGGACCAGCCCATGCCCGCCCGCCGCCTGCGCGTCGACCGACGCGGCTACAAAGCCACCATCAGCATCGACATCCCCTCGCCAGAAGCCATCAGCCCATAACTTCACGGCCTTGGCCGAAGGCTCAAAGGCGAGTTCAACCTGAGTAGTAGTTCCTTTCGGTCTTAAGCGTGCTGGCGCCTTCCGGCGAGCGGGTCATTGGTTCGACCGGCTCGGGCTCGGCGCGCCGGCCGGGGAGGCGGTCGGTTCGGCCTCGGGCGAGCGTTGGCGGGCCAGGACAAGGCTGGTGATCGTCGTGATCGCCATCGCGGCGATGCCGACCAACGCCGCCGTGGTGTATGCGCTGTCGTTCGGGAAGATACGGCCGGTGTCGGTGCCGGCGGCGAGGACCAGGCCACCGATGGCGCTGCCGAGCGAGTACCCGACGCTGCGCACGACGTAGTTGAAGCTCATGGCACTGGACGTCTCGCTTTTGGGGGTGAAGGCCAGGATGACGCCGGGCATAGCGGCCGAGAAGCTGCCAACACCGAAGCCCAGCACACTCATTGCTGCGAACAGCTCGGCCAGGTTCGACCGGGCTGTGGCAAAGAGGACGAACCCGCCACCGATAACGACAGCGCTGCCGGCCAAGAGCATGGCGCCGTCGATCCGTTCGAGCATCCGAGGCGTGAGCTTGCCGGCAACGAACCCCAGCACAGAGAACGGGATGAGGACCAGCCCGGCGACGAAGGTGGTGAGCCCGTAGCCGTAGCCGGCACTGTGCGGCGTCTGCGCGTACCGGGTGATGAGCGTGAGCAGGATGTACATGCCGATCGCACCGACGAACATGGCGACGTTCGCTCCGGCAACCGCCGGGTGCCGTAGCGCCCGGAGATCGACCAGGGGCTTCTTACCGCGCAGCCCGGAGACGGTCCAGGCGCAGAGCAAGAGCACGGCAACGACGGCGAGGACCACCGCCACGGCGAGGTGATGGCTCCATAGGCTTTTCTGGCCGGCAAGGAACAGGACGAGGAACAGTCCACCCGCCAAAAGGAGCGCGCCCGCTATGTCCACGTGGGCGGAGCGGCCTTCGGGAGCTCTGGGCATGGAGCGCCAGGCGGCCAGGAAGGCAATGGCGGTGACGAACAGACCGAGGCCATAGGCGGCGCGCACCCCGCCGAACTCGGTGAGCAGGCCGGCGAGAGGGTAGCCGACACCGACCCCGATTATGGAGACCACCGAGACCAGGGCGATGGTGGCCGCGCTGCGCTCCTCGGGGAGATGGTCGCGGGCCACGCCCATCATCAGCGCCGTCAGACCGAGCCCGACGCCTTGTGCGGCCCTACCGACGAGCAGCCACGCGAACGGCAGCGGTAGCACGGTGAGCGCACTGCCAGCGACGACGACCGCCAGCGTGACGAGAATCGTGGCTCGTCGGTGTGGTCCGGCTCCGAGCCGGCCGAGGATGGGCGTGGCGACCGCGCCGCTCAGCAGCGCGATGGTCAGCGTCCACTGCGCGCTGTCGAGCGAGACGTGGAACGTGGTCGCCACGCTGGTGATGAGCGGCGCCCCGAGGCTGGCGACTGCCGCGACGACCAGGGCGATGAACACCAGGGAGGGGACCAGCAGCCGCGCCTCGGAGTGCTCCCGGGTAGTGCTCATCGGCTGGTCCCGGTCGGGATGTGGTCGAACAGGCCGGGACGGATGCGAGTCCGGACCCCCTCCGCCCACGGCTCGTCCAGCTCAGCGACCGGGAGCGCGGCGCCGTTGTTGAGCAGCATCCCGAAGTCCGGGAACGCCTTGATCGTCATGGGATCGAGCCCGGTGGTCTCGGCAACCGTCTGCCGCATGCGGCCGAAGCTGATCCGTACGGAGTCGCGGACCTCAGGGTCGCCGCAGGCGGCGAGGCCGAGGCGGAGCCGCTGAGGGCCCACGCGGTGCCGTGAGGGCACCGTCGCCTGCCGGGGAGCCGGACGCGGCAGGGCCGTTAATGCGGATTGGGTGGTCATGTACAGGACTGTATGTCCCGGAGCAAGCCGCCATCCAATCTAATCTCGGACTGATCTTGATAGCCGTAGGCTATCAACTATGGAGATACAGCAGCTCGTTGCTCCGTAGCCGTTGCGATGGTGAGGCACTTCACACGTGCGGCGTCGACTCTGGGGGAAAGGTCCGCGACCGGGTGATCGGGCCGGGGCGGACCGGTCCATCTGCAGGCGATCAGGCGGCAGTGCAGGCGTTCCACCAGGTGGTACTGCTGGTGCCCGTCTCGGACTGGGCTCCGGTGGTCGAACCCGACGGAGTCATCCGGGCCTGGGTCGCCGAACTCGCCGGCGATGTCCTCAGCGGCTGGCCGAAGGTGGGCATGCGGCTGATCGTGCAGCCGGGCCACCACCATGCCCACCACCCGGAAAACACTCCGCACGAACGCAGAAACGGCCCGCCAGAGAGACTGACGAGCCGTCATGCGAGATCGAGGTCAGTAAGCGCCGTTGAGGAATGGGAGAACGTCTGCGGCATCCGTTATGCCGGGTGGCGGGCCGTCGACTCGTGTGCCCGGGTGCGCGTTTTGGATGATCATTGGTGCGAGTGTCGGGGTGGTGTTGACTTCGATGAAGTGGTTGATACCGAAGTTCTCTTGAAGGTCCGCGACGGATTCGATCAGGTTCGCGGGTTTGGTCCAGATGGCGAGTGACGCGTTTCTGACTGTGTCAGATTCGATGATGGGTCGGCATTCGGTAGTGAAGTAAAGAGGGGGTAGTACGGGCTGCACGGTTCGTTCTTTTTGCCGGAGGATTGCCTGGAGGGCTGCCGGCTTAAACAGCGGGGTGTGGATGGGGAGGAGGGCAGCGAGACGTCTACAGGGGATTCCTTTGCGTTCCGCGTGACTCTCCAGTAGGTCCAGGTCGCCGTCTCGGCCGCATACAACCGTTTGATTCGAGGTGTTGATCATGCCGACGTGGAGGCCGTCTTCTGAGATCTGCCGACACATCGCCCAAGCGGTCTGCTGGTTGGCGGCGAGGGCGAGCATTCCACCCCGCAGTGAAAGCCTTTTGGCTTCGATGAAGCCCGTGAGGAGAACATCGATTGTTTCCGCCATGGACATGAGGTCGGTGATTACACTTCCGACATTGAAGCCTGCGCCATGCCCGAGAAGGATGGATGGCTGAACTTTCAGATCTAGCGACATGTATACGGAGTACGGGACAAGTGTTGCCGCAACCAGGTTATGGACGTATTCCGTTTCCAGGCTGGGGGCTGGCCCAGAAGCTCCGGTGGTGAGTCTGCGTGTTACGGGTGGCTGGCCGATTTCCGCGAGCATCTGGTCTGTTATCTCAAGAGCATCGGCCACGCTCGCGTTCGTGTGAGCCAGCGTGTGCAGGATCCCCGGAGGGTAAGGGTTGCTGAATGGTGGAAAAGCGAGGGCTGTCGTGAGCGGCATCTGTTCTCTCCCGGGATATCTGCCCGTTCGTAGCCACTAGGAGTAGGGGCTGCTTCCACGAGGTTGTCCAGAAAGCGGATTCGGCCTGCCTCACTGCCGAATCCGCTTTCTGGATGACTAACGCGGGGTTGTTATGACTGGCTCTCGGGGCGCAGGTGCTGGAGGACGGTGGCGGCGATGCTGGTGAGAGATGCGGTCATGACTTCGGGGGCGGGGATCGCGCAACCGGTGTGGCGGCGAATGTGGCCCATGAGTTCGGTGGCGGTGAGGGAGTCGGCGCCGAGTTGATCGATGCGGCGGCTGACGTCGACGCGATCGGGTGTGGTGTGGAGACCGGAGGCCAGCCAGGAAGTGAGGGCGTCGAGCAGTATCGGGCGGGCTTCCTCTGCGGTGGCAGCGGCCCGCAGGCGCGGCAAGAGGCTGTCGTCGGCGCCGGCATCCGGCGTATGGACCAGCGTGGCGGTACGGGGTGCGGTGACAGCGGGGAGGAAGGCCATGAGCGCTTGCTCACGGCCCCGGGATTCGGCGACGACCGCGGTGACCGTGGTGTCCGGGTGGTGAAGCAGCATGTCCAAGCGGTCCAGTGCTTGGGATGAGGTCATGGGAAGGATGCCGTAATCGCTCATCACTGAGGTGATTCCGGTGCGGAGCACGTATCCGGCGTCGGAGATGGCGCCCAACTGCAGGACGGTGGCGGGCAGGCCGTCGTGCCTGCGCTGGCGCGCGATGTTCTCCAGGGTGAGGCTGGCGGCGCTGTACGACGCTTGCCTCCTGTTGCCCAGCAACGCAGCGAACGATGAGTACATGGCGAAGAAATCGAGGTTGCGTTCGCGGGTGTGGGAGTCGAGGAGAAGCGCTCCGGTGAGTTTGGGGTTCAGGACGGTCAGGTAACGCTCGACGGACAGGTCGGTGACCTCGTCGTCATCGAGGACCATGGCAGCGTGGACCACACCGGCGAGCCGGCGTCCGCTTGCGTCAAGGTCACGGAAGAGCTGGTCGACAGTCTTCGGGTCGGAGATGTCGACAGCGCGCGCGTCCACCTGGACTCCCTGGTCGCTCAAGCTGCTGACCAGGGCGGCGGCGTCTTGGTTGCGTGCGGTGCCACGTCGGCTGACGAGCGTGAGGTGACGCGCTCCCCGGCGGACCAGGTGCCGGGCGGTCTCGGCCCCGAAGCCGTCAAGGCCTCCGACGACCAGATAGGTTGCCGTGGGATCCAGCACTGGCTGCTCGGGGGCGCGATCGAGGCAGACGCCGTCGTCCAGGACGATGACAGTCTTCCCGGCCTCCTGACCAGCCAGGACGCCGTCCATGGCTGCGTAAATCTTGTCGGCAGGGTAGACCATGTGGGGCACTGGGCGGCATTCGCCGCTGTCGATTACCTTCTGCAGGTCCTGCAGGCAGCGATCCACCGTGAGTGAAGGCTGCTCAAACCAGCCGACGACATCGATGGCGTGAACGGTGGCGTCGCGGTCCAGGGGCGGCATGTGCAGCGGCGTCGGTGACGGCGCGGCGAGCGGTCCGACGTCGAAGAAATGCCCCCCTGGCGCCAGGAGGTCCAGCGCACGCTGGCGCAGGTCCGCAGTGAGAGAGCTGAGATTGAGTACGACATCGACGCCGCCTTGGGCAACCTGCCGGACCTCCGCGGCGAAGCCGGGAGCACCCGAGTCCACCACATGGTCGACCCCCGGAAGATCCAGCAAGGCGCGCAGAGCCGGCGTGGGGGCGCCGACGATGACGCGGCTCCCGGCGCGCCGGGCGAAATCTATGGCCGCCAGGCCCGTCCCGTCAGATCCACCCAGGATGAGAACGCTGTCGCCAGGCCCCAGACCGGCCAGGTGTCCCAGGACATGGTGCGTGGTCAGCTGAGCTATGAGAAGGGTTGCCGCCGCGGCGAAGGTGACCTGCTCGGGGAGCTTTACCACCCGGTCGGCGCGCAGGTTGATGTGCGAGGCCAGCCAGCCGCCCTGCGTGATCCCGGCAACCCGGTCTCCTGGGAGGATGCCGGTGACGTCGTCTCCGACGGCGGTCACGATCCCCGCGCCTTCGCAGCCGAGGTGCACGTCGCCCGGACGTGCACCACGGGGCGGGAGCAGGCGCCCCGTGGCGAAGAGAGCGTCACGGCCATTGAGGGCCGCGGCCTGCACGCGGACGGTGATCTCATCCGGCCCTGGGGCGGGGACGCTGCTGTCCTGCCAGACAAGCTTGTGGGGGGTGCCGGCTTCGCCGTGGACGGCTAGCGCAAACTGCTCAGTGGCGCCGTGGGCGCGTGTCTGCCGGGTTTCCGGCAGCGCCTGCACCCGCACAGCGAAGCGCCCATGCGGAGTGATCACGCATTCGTCTTCGGTATCGGGGTGGGTGATCTCGTACGCGACGTGGCCGGCCGTCTGCCGTGCCGACCCCGCAGTCCCGCTGACGACACGGATCCTGCGGACGGTGAGCAGCGGCTGTTCGTTGGCCAGAGTGCGGGTAGCGCCCCATAGGGCCGCGCCGGTATGTGTCATCGGGGCGTCCAGCCTGTCGGCAGTCGTGCCCGCGACCAGCCACAGGGTGGGCTGAAGATCTTCGCCGGCCTGCGCACAGGCGGTTGCCAAGGCACTCAGCTGCGCGCAGGCACGGGCAGCACGCGCGGTGGTCTGCTCGACTGTCGTCTGCTCGGTGTCGTCGGCGATCAAGACGATGTCGACCGGCCCCGCGGCCGGCAGCAGAGCCGCCCAGTCCGTCTGCGGCTGGAGATCCGAGAGCACCACCTCGCGTGTTCCCGTGGCGGTCAGGGCGGCTGCCACGAAGTCGCCCAGGCGGTCGGCAGAGCTGTCCCCGCTCTCAGCGATCAGCAGGCACGGGGGAGTTGCGCCGTCTGCGTCCTGGTCCCGCGGCGTGCTGCCGGGTTCAGTGCCCATGGTGCGGACCGCCGCGATGACCGATGCAGGAATGCCCTCCTGTTCCGGCTGTGCGCTCAGGAATGCGCTGGCGGAAAAGCCCGCTTGCTCCAGCACTGCCCCCCACTGGTCGCGGGTCAGCGCCGCGCCGGTCGGCCGCAGATCGGTGTCGGAGGAATCCCAGAAGGAGTCCAGGATGCCGAACAATGTCGCGACGTAGGAATTGGTGTGCAGTTCAAGGGCAACGAGCTGACCGTTGTCGTCCAGGAGCGTGGCGGCGTTACGCAGCCCCTGGGTGATGTCGGTCGTTGTGTGCAGGGCATTGCTCGCGACGACGAGATCGAAGGATCCCGCTACGAACCCTTGCTCGGTGGGATCAGCGCTCAGGTCGAGGGCGTGGTACTCGAGGAAGTTGAAGGCGGCGAAGCGAGCCTCGGCCTTGGGGAAGAACGCCGAGGAGACGTCGGTGTACACGTAATGCGTGCGCTCGGGCGGCAGGTGGGGCAGGATGCGAGCGGTGAAGCCCCCGGTGCCGGCGCCGATCTCCAGAATCCGCAATGGCCGATCAGCCGGCCAGTCGGCCAGGGCGGCGCGGATGTATGCCACGGCGGCATCGGACAGGTACGTGAGCCCTGGATCATGGTTGTACACCTGCGCCGCGATCGGACCGGATTCGCCGAACAGCACCTCCAGCCCCTCCACCTCACCAGTGAGGACGCTGGGCAGGCTGCGCCCGACCCACGCAGCGGCCTGCCACATCACGATGAGCTCTGGGAATTCGTTCAGCCTGTCCTGCAAAAGCTCCTCAGGCGCCGGTGTTCCGCTCTGGCACCAGCCCCCCTCGGCACGAGCGGTCAGCAGCCCGTACCGGACCGCAATCGCCAACATCATCTCCACCAACGGGCACAGGCTCTCCCTGACGCCGGCGCTCTTCAGGTCATCGAGGCTGAAAGCCTGTCCACCGACCGGTCCGTCGAGCTTGATCGCACCTCGTGCCACCGCGGAGTCCAGGATGCTGCTCACCGCAGCCGCCATGTAGTGCGCGCTCAGCTGCCGAGACCTTTCCATGTGGCCGTCATAGCCATGGTCCCGGAACGCGTCATCGAGCCGGGTGACGACCGGGCCGCACTCATCGACGACGCGCGAAGGCGCAGGGAGCGGACAGGGGGTGCCGGGCAGCGCGGTCATCCGCGGGCGTGCCCTGAGTACCTCGGTGTAGAGCTCGGGCGCAGGAGAACCGCTGTTCTCGATGCGCCGCGCGTATACGTCCCCCAGGCCGAGCAGGACTGTTCCGCCGGTGTCACAGACGGTGATGTCAGCCATGAGCCCGGTCTCAGTAACGGACGTCAGCCGCATGTACGCCATGACGGTGGCGGGCAGGGGACCCCAGACGCGGACGCTCCCCACCGACACCGGGAGGTGCGGAACGTAAGGCTGCGCGGAGCCGGAGACGACGTGAGCGGACAGCGGCAGCATCGCTTGGAGGCAGCCGTCGAGGAGAACGACACGGGCCTGATGCTCAGTGCCGGCGAACTGATCTGTATGAAGCCTCGCCAGCCCTTCGCTGTCCTTGACAGTCAGCGTTGCCAGCGTACGGAATGCCGGCCCGTAGTTGAGCGATACCGCGGCGCAGGCCCGGTAGTGGTCGGACATGTCCACGGGTTCGCTGATGCGGCCGGCGAGAGCAGCCACGTCGACCGGGGCAGGCCTGACATCGGCCAAGCCGCGCCACCGCCCGTTCACGTGCTGGACGGCCTCAATATCCGCACCAGTGTGCCCGGCGACGACGAAGGTCCCATCGGGACGGACGGTGGTGGTGGTGCGTACCGGAGCCGATCCGGGGTCGCTGGGCAGGACCAGCGACCTGGCCAGGGATATGTCGAGCAATTCCACGGGTCCGCCGGACACCTCGCGGGCCGCCGACAGCGCCATGTCGAGAAAGCCCGTGCCAGGCATGAGGACAGCGTCGCCGACCTTGTGATCAGCGATCCAGGCTGCGCTCTGCTCCCGCCCCCACGTCGGGTCGGCCGCAAGCAGGCGCCGGCCCAGCAGCGGATTGGACGGAACCGGCTGCGTCACCGGCGCCATCTCGTGGTCGGACCACCACGAGGGGTCTCCCAACTGGTAGCGCTGGCGCTGCCACGAGTAGCCCGGGACATCCACGACGCGTCCGCCCTGGGGGAAGAACCGATCCCAGTCCAGCTGCGCCCCAGCCGCGACCGCGTGCAGCACGGTGCCGTTCAGCGCTTGTGGGCCGGCGCTGATCCGGGTCAGCGTCGACGCCACCTCCACCGACGCTCCCTCATCGACGGCGATGCGGCGCAGGTAGCCGCTGAGCGCCGGGTGAGGGCCGACTTCGACCAGAACGTCACAGCCATGCTCCTCACCGACGAGCGCCTCGACCGCCGCGGCGAACTGGACCGGTTCACGCACGTTGCGCCACCAGTAGTCGGCGTCCATCTCGTGATCTGCGAGCGCGCGGCCGGTGACGGTGGAGACCATCGGGATCTCGCCCTGGCCGGCCTCAAGCTCTCCGAGGCCGTCCAGCAGCGGGCCGCGGACAACATCCATGGCCGGGCTGTGGAAGGGGTAGTCCAAGCGCAGGAACCGGAAGGACACACTGTCGCGAACACAGCGACCCTCAACAGCCTCCAATGTCTGGCTGTCCCCGGCCAGGGTGACGTCATTGCCGGAGTTCACAGCCGCGATCACCACACGGTCGCTCGCCCCCATCTCATCGAGCAACCGCTGAGCCTGCGCAGGCGACAGCGCCAACGCCGCCATCCGCCCGGTCCCGAAGGTGGGCGCCTGCGCGAGGCTACGGTGCGCGATCACGCGACATGCCTGGGAACGATCCAGAATTCCGGCGCAGTAGGCGGCCGCGACCTCACCGACGCTATGACCCGCGACCCCGTGCGGTCGCACCCCCCGCTCGCGCAGCGACATGATCAATCCGGCCTGCAGGGCGAACAGCATCGGCTGCGCCACCTCTGTCAGCGCCCACCGCCCGGTGTCCGGCGTCGCCATTTCCGCCTCGACCGACCAGCCCAGCAGCGGTTCCAGTTCGCGGCTGACAGCCCGAACCTCGGCGGTGAAGGCAGCGTCCTGCCCCAGCAACTCCGCACCCATCCTCGGCCACTGGGTACCGTTCCCGCTGAAAATGAACCCGACACGTCCCCGGGCCATGCTGACGGCCGATGCCGCCTCGTCCGACGCGCCCTTTTCCGCCGTCTCCCGCAGTGCTTTCGCGGCCGCTGCGCCGCTGGAGGCCAGCACGGCCGTGCACAACTCACGGCGCTCACGACGCCGCGCCGTGGTGAACCCGACATCCACCAGGGCGGAATCGTCAAGGCCTTCCAGGTAGGAGGCCATCGCCAGCGCCGACTCCCGCAACGCCGCATCCGTCCGGCCGGTGACCACCACCGGCACGGCCACACCCGGCTGCCTGCCCTCAGTCCCCTCGGCCCCGTCCCCGATGACGCCCGGGGCCGGCGGCGCATCCGGCAACTCCAGCACCACGTGCGCGTTCGAGCCGCCGATACCGAACGAATTGACCCCGGCGATACGCCGCGCGTCAGCCCCACCGTCCAGCGGCTTCATCGCCGTCACCGGGTCCAGCCCCAGCCCGCCGAAATCGATCGCCTGGTTCAACGGTTCCGCATGCAAGGTGGCGGGCACCCGCTGCTCGCGCAGGACCAGCATGGCCTTGAACAGTCCCGCCATGCCGGCCGCCGCTTCCAGGTGACCCAAATTCGACTTCACCGACCCGATCGGCAACGACTTCCCGCCGCGCCGCCGCCCCAGAACCCGCCCCAGAGCCTCGCACTCCGTCGGGTCGCCCGCAGCCGTCCCGGTCCCGTGAGCCTCCACGTACGACACCTGGTCAGCGCGCACACCAGCCTCGGCGTACGCACGCTCCAACATCGCCGCCTGCGCATCCGCGCCCGGCATGGACATCCCCAGAGTCCGCCCGTCGGAATTGACCACCGAAGACCTGATCACCGCGTGCACCCGGTCACCGTCGGCCAGAGCACGGCTCAACGTCTTCAAGAGCACCACCCCCGCGCCCTCCGACCGGACGAAGCCATCGCCGTCCTGCGAAAACGAGTGACAACGCCCCGTCGGGGAGAGCATCGACGCCTGGCTGGAGATGACGTGCCCGCCCGGGCCGAGCACCAGATTCACCCCGCCGGCCAACGCAGCCTCGCAACGGCCCGAACGGACCGTCTCAGCCGCCAGATGCAGTGCCGTCAAGGACGACGAACACGCCGTGTCCACCGTGTGGGACGGTCCATGGAAATCAAAGAGGTACGACAGGCGGTTCGCCGCACTGAACGCCCCCGTTCCGGTGGGGGCGAACGAATTCATCACCCCGGGACGTCGCAGCAGCAGACCCCAGTAGTCCTGAACGGTCAGCCCCATCACGACCGCCACGTCCGAACCCGCCAGCAGCCGCGGATCCACGCCCCCGTCATCGAAGGCCTCCACCGCGCACTCCAGCAGCAGTCGTTGCTGCGGATCGATCTGGCCTGCCTCCTTTGGCGAAATACCAAAATACTCCGGGTCGAACCCCCACACGTCCCCGACAATGCCGGCCGCCCCGGTATACGCCTTACCCGGTCGCACCGCACCATCGCTGACAACGAAATCATCGGTACTGAACCGGTCGCCGGGTACCGACGTCACAAGATCCTGGCCAGCGGCCAAGGCATCCCACAGCCCGCCCAACGTGGTGATCCCCCCCGGGAGACGGAGCCCCACCCCAATCACCGCAACAGGCTCCCCCGGCCCCTCGGCAATCCTCGCACCACTCATGTCGCCTCGCTCCTGACTCACCATCACTGCGCCTGCCTTTCACATATTTTTCCGCACGCGTGACCGTCCGCGTTTTTCATATGAGTGACCCCTCGCGTTTCCGGACAGGGGACCTTGCAGTTATTTACGCGGCTGCCTGTAATTCTCAGAAATTCTCAAAGATACTCATACTGGTCCCCATGCGGGGACCAGTAACCGATAAAGAGTAAAGACGATCCGGATTTAGCGGAGCCCGATCCACCGCACAATGTCCTCGCGGGCCTTCTGGCGCGTCACGTAAAAGGAACGCTGCCGCGCTGCCGGAAATAGGTCGATATTCCCCGGAAACCCTGGAGGCTTCCTCACTCCAGGGCACGGGCGACCTTTGAGATCGGCTTGCCGATCTCCCTGGGCGGCAGAACCTGCCGCACTATCTCAAATGGATCCGTGCGCTCGCGCTATGATTTGCGCTCTGGTGCAGTCCTGGCACTCAGGCGCATCTTGAGATGACGTGGTCCCATTGAGGGAGTGATAGCCGGAGGTTTCTGTCCGGGAATGGTTTCCACGCGCCAGCGAGAGGCGATTTCCGTAAGCGCCAGCACAGCCTCAGCGATGGCGAACTGGTCGCCGATGCATTTGCGTGCACCGCCGCCAAAGGGGAGATAGGCCTTATTGCGCGGTGCTGAACGCAGCATTTCAGCGTCCCAGCGGTCAGGATTGAAGACGTCAGGGTCCGTGTAGTAGCGCGCTTGGCGGTGCACGGCGTAAGAGCTGTACGCGATGGTCGTCCCGGCCGGGATTTCATAGCCGCCCAGGTGGGTGTTTGCTGTGACGAGCCTGGTCCATAGCATCCCAGCCGGCGGGTACAGCCGCAGCGTCTCGGTGATGATCTGGTTAGCAATTTTCAGGTCGGGCAGGTGGTCGAGGGAAACCGGCCTGCCGTCCAGGACGCGATCGGTCTCGGCCCACAGCCGCTCCTCGATATCCGGATTGCAGGCGATAAGGTACAGCGCCCATGACAGGGCAATCGCTGTTGTCTCCGAACCTGCCACCAGGAAGGTCAGGACCTCGTTGCGGAGTTCGGCGCTGCTGAGCCGCTCGCTCTGGCTGCCGTCGGCCGGGTCATCGGGGTTGCCTGGATCGCGGGCTGTCAGGAGCGCGGAGAGCAGATCCCCACGGTCCTCCGGGTCCACCTGGGCCTTGGCGATGATGTCGGTCACGGTGTTGTGGAGTCCGGCCACAGCCCGCTGATAGCGCCGGTTGCCGGGGGTCGGAATCCGGTTCAGCACCGCCGGGCTGAATGTCTGCCGGTACGTCGCGTGCAGCACCTCGATGGCGTCGCCGACCGTCTGACGCAGGTCCTCTGGGGACACCATCCCGCCGAGCATCGCCTGCAACATGTTATGCATCGTCAGGCTGAGCATTTCCGCCGGCATGTCCAGGACCTGACCATCACGCCACGGACTGGTCCGCAGGATTGTCCCCTCGGTCATGGCCCGGGCGTAGCCGGGAAGTCGGCTGCGGTGGAACGCAGGCTGAACCAGCCGGCGCTCCCGTCGGTGCATGGCATGCGGGCAGGTCACCAGACCGTCGCCGAATACCTCCCTGGCCTTGTCGAACAGCAGACCGCCCTTGTCGTAGGTGCGATCGTTGAGATATATCTGCGAGATCAACTCCGGGTCACAGACCATCACCGCCTTGAGCGGGCCGACGTTGACGCGCATCATGTCGCCGTCCGCGGGCAGCGAACGCAGGAACCCCCTTGGATCACGGAGTGCCTTCACCGCATGACCCACGACCGGGAGGCCGCCAGGCGCTACAGGAACGGTCTCGCTGGGATCTGCGGTGGTCCTCTTGCGTGCAAGCACGTTGCGCATGCGATTCCCCCAGGTGCGTCAAGTCACATTCAGGCCCATCTGAAAAGAGGGCCGATAATGAATGATTGAGTGTCTTATTGATGCGACGTAGATGAGCGCCTTTCGCGGCAGTCAGGCTAGCAGCATTCGCACCCCTCTGGCCGGATCAGTTCCTAGATCGTCGCCTTGCTCACTTTCAGGGCTTCCAAAAGAGTCGCCTCGCGCCAATGCGCATACGAAAGGTGACGATGCGGATCACGGCGGGAGAGCACCGTTCCCATTCGCTCGGACGGAATCACCCCAGGTCACAGCCATGTTCACCGTGATCGCGCCCCGGTGGGAAACCGAAGCCGGATACGCTGCTGCCGTATCAGGCCCGCGCCGAGCAGCTAAATCGACGTGCGCCCCATGCGACCGTCGCGCGAGTGGAACCGAGGCGGGGATCCTAATACCAGCAGCACAAATTCGTCATTGAGCGCGGTTTTCCGGTTCACCTTCGGTTCACCGTTGAACTGGTCCATGGAACTCCCTCGAGGCCGCCTCGGCGCCTACCGTAGAAGTTCCTGCGACACGGTGGACCGGTGTGGCAGGTAGATGACACCCCAAAGGCACGCGCAAGGCATCCACAGACACGATCGTGCTCGACTCCGTGGCGGCCGCGCCCCAGGCCGGCCGCCGCGGACAGCAAGGCCGCACCGAAGGGCGCTGCCGGGCAGGACCGCCCGGAACTGCACGGCTGCTGACACTGCAGGGGCAGGTCGGCGCGGTGATCGCCGTCAGGAGCGGTCCAGTCGCTACTAGCGCAGTGGCCGCTCGGGTGGCGGCCGTGAGCAAAGGGACGAGGAGGAAGACCTTGAACAGGCAATCGCTGGCCAGGCTCCGACACCGAGTGCGGCCGGGAGCCGTTCCGTTGCGGGCTGACCTCGCCATGGGAGAGGGAGACCGGGTGCCACTGCCGTACCCGTCGGGATGGTTCTGCCTGGCGCTGTCCCGTGAGGTGCCGGCCGGCGCGGTGGTGAACCGGCGCTTCATGGGCCGCGATGTTGTCCTCTACCGCACCAGGGGCGGCGTCCTGCGGGTCGTGGATGCCCACTGCCCCCACCTGGGCGCCCACCTCGGCGCCGGGGGGGTAGTTGATGGCGAGCATCTGGTGTGCCCGTTCCACCGCTTCGCCTTCGACGTCGAGGGATCCTGCGTCAAGGTCCCAGGCGGAGCCCCGCCCCGGGCGACGCTGGCGCAGTTCACCGTGCGCGAGCGGAGCAAGATCATCTACGTGTGGCACGGCCATGATGCCGCACCGCCTGCCTGGGAGCCTTCAGAGCTGCCTGATGACAGGTTCGCGCCCGCCGCCTCCTGGAGCACGCTCCTGGCCTCGCACCCACAGGAGGTCATGGAGAGCTTCGTCGACTACCAGCATCAGCCGATCGTGCACAACGTTTCCCTTCATGAGGTGACCCCGCCGGTAGATGAAGGGCCGTTGCTGCGCATATCCTTCAGCGCGGCCATCAGGCTGTCCGTCCGCTTGGCGACCATAACGGTGGAGCAGGGCTTGGTCCTGTCCGGCCTTGGCCTGGCGTCGGGGGAGGTGACGCTGCACCAGGTCGGAATGACGTTGGGGGTAGTGCTTATGGCGACCCCGGTCGGGCCATGGCAGACGCACTTGCGTGTAGCCGTCGTGACAGAGGCCGCTTCGCGCGCGGATTCCCCCCGGCTCCGGAAGGCCGCCTCCATGTCCTTGTCCGCGGTGGCGGGGCAAGCGCTCGTGCGGACCATAGCCCACCAGATGGGCCAGGATGCCAGGATCTGGAACCGGAAGCGGTACGAGCCAAACCCCCAGCTCACCCCTGGGGAGAGCGCCATCGGCCAATACCGCCGTTGGGTGCGTCAGTTCTACCCCCCGGACACGTGGCCTACCGGGACGTCGTGATCGCCGCTGACCTGGTACCGCCTGCCACCACATCCTCCGGCGCCGCGACTTTGAGCCTGGGCGGCGAGCGCGCGCGTTGATTCCATACCCTGTCGTGGCACCCGCTCGTGTCGACGGCCTGCCCGCCTCGTCCGGGGCCGGCGGGCGTCCCGCGGTGTTCGGATACGTCCACTTCCCCTTCACCAAGCGGCGGTGCCAGGCCGTCAGGGTAGGACCTGACCTGCGAAAACGCTCCCGATCTAGACCATCTGGACCGCACAAGACGCTATTGACAACCTGGGCCATGTGGTTCCACCGCCGACGTCGGCGGTGGAACCCGCTGGAGGCAACCCGCATTGCCTGTATGGCCTGCCAGGCCATACGGCTCGGGCGCAAGGCGCTCGTCGCCGAGGTCGACGTCGGCGAGCCGGCCCGCCGACTCGGGCTGCGGGTACCGGAGTTGGTGCTGGTCGACTTCGACCCCGCGGTCACCGCCGAGGAACCGCACCAGGAAGTCCAGGATCGGCTGCACTCCAGCGCGGGCCTCAACCTCGGTATGGACGCCGCCGACTTCGCACCGGGCGCACTGGACGTCGATCCGATGGAGTGCGCCAGGGTCGTCTAAGGGCCGTCCCGTAAATGATCTCCAGAGCTTCCTGGCATGATCACGACGTGACCAGTGAGCTTGTGCAGCCCAGCCCCAGGAAGTACGTACTCTTCGATGTCGACGGCACGTTGATCGACGCCGTGGACAACCAACGCCGGGTCTGGGAGATGTGGGCGGGGCGATACCGGCTGGACGCGGATGAGGTCTATCGGGTGGCGCTGCGGACGCGGCCGACGGAGACCTTCGCACAGGTAGCTCCGGACCAGGATCCAACGGAGTGCCTGGCTGTGCTGCATGAACTGGAGGACGAGGACGTTCGGTCCGGCGTCTATACGGCCTTCGACGGTGCGTCGGAGCTTCTGGGCACCCTGCCCGCGTCGTCGTGGGCGCTGGTGACCTCGAACTACGAGCACCGGGTGCGCGGGCGATTTGCCCGGACGGGCCTGCCACTCCCGCGCGTCATAGTTGACGCCGCCGCGGTGGAGGAGGGCAAACCGTCCCCCGTGCCCTACCTGCTGGCCGCCGAGCAACTCGGTGCCAAGCCCGAGGACTGCCTGGTCATTGAGGACGCCCCCTCCGGAGTCGAGGCAGGGCTGCGGGCCGGTATGACGGTGTGGGGGGTCAACGCTGCGGTTGCGGTGGACGGCGTGCACCGTCACTTCGGGAGCCTGTGTGAAGCAGTCCCCGACATCCTCGCCTTCGCCCGCCCGGAGGGATCAGCCGGGATGGGGTGATCACGGTGTGGCTGGTGTGATCACGGCGTCGGAGTCGTCGTCCTGGATAGCCCCGTTCACTGGGTTGAGCCCGCGCCAGTTCGCCAAGCTGGTGACCGTGCTGCGGCGGGCAGGCGCGGACGCGGTCCGCAGGAGGCGGCGCTGGAGCCTTTCCCTGGAAGACAGGGCGCTACTGGACCTCGCCCTAGCCGGATAGAGAGCGGCCCGCCAGTCGACTGACCGCGCTCTCCCGCGCTAAAGATCATTTACGGGACGGCCCTTAGCTGGACGCGTTCACCGCGAATGTGGACCGTGCCGCGCGAGGTCGTCGCCGCCGTCCCGGACGCCTGGCTGCTCGACGAGCCGGGATTCGGCACACCGGATGAGGTCCGCGACGCCTACGTCACCCACCTCGCCGCCCGTGCGCGGGTCTCGGCCCGGTGGCTCCCCCAGCACCTGCCCGACCGCGCACCGCTCCCGGCACGCTGACAGCGCCCCGCGCCGCGCGCCCCGCAAAGGTGCAGCACAGCGCGATGCAGTGCACTGCGGCAGGACGATTAGGGTTGCGGTATGAGCGAAGGGCTGCGGGAACGCAAGAAGCGGCAGACGCGGCAGCGCATCTCCGAAGTGGCGATCGGCCTGTTCGTGGAGCGGGGCTTCGACCACGTCACCATCGCCGAGGTCGCGGCGGCGGCGGACGTCTCGGTCAACACCCTCTACAACTACTACGAGGCCAAGGAAGACCTGGTCCTGCCGCCGGACCAGGCCTCCCCGCGGCGGCTCGCCGACATCGTCCGCGACCGGCGGCCGGGCGAGTCCGCCGCACGGGCCGTACTCGACCACCTCCGGGACGAACTGCGGCGCCGTGACCGCAAGGTGGGCCTGACCGCGGGCTTCGGCCGCGTCTTCAGCATGATGCGGGCCGCCCCCACCCTCACCGCCCGCCTGGAGGACCTCGGCCGGCAGATGACCGAGGCGCTCGCCCACGTCCTCGCCGAGGAGACCGCGGCCGCCCCCGACGACCAGACCCCGCGCCTGGTGGCCAGCCAGATCGGCTGGTTCCACGCACTGCTCTACAGCGAGATCGGCCGGCGCATCGAGGCGGGTGAGAAGCCCGACGAGATCGCCGATGCCGCACTGGAACTCCTCGACCTCGTCGAGGAGATGCTGGGCGAACGCGCACTCGGCTACGCCACACGCAAGGACGCGGGCTGACCTCCGTAGCGCGGTGGCCGACAACCAGTTACGCGGCAAAATGGAGTTGACGTCCGAGGCGCACTCGGGTCTTCTGCTGCGATGTCTGACCTTCGCTTCCAACAGCCGGACGATGACGCCACGCTCAAGGACTGGCAGCACGTCCACAACGTGATCATCCCTACGCACCTCCTGCCTCTCGACGACGTACGGGAACGCGCACAGCTCCACCACCTGGAGGTCGCATACCTCGGCGGCGTTCTCGTGGGCTGCAGCACGGTGCGCCCTCCGTCGGACGACACGTCGACGGCCACGGTGATCGCCCGCGTACTCGCTCCGCACCGTGGGCAGGGGTTCGGCGAGGAGCTCTATGCGCGCGGGCTCGACCGGGCGCGAGAGTGGGGCGCCAAGGTGATCGAAACGGTGGTCCTGTCCTCCAACGAGGACGGTCTGCGGTTCGCCCACCAGCACGGGTTCGTCGAGATCGAGCGGTACCTGCTGCCGGGGGACACCATTCCCTGGATCGATCTGCGCCTTTCCTGACCCGAGTCGCCCGGGACTCCTCGGCGCGCGGCGGCTACGCCCGCTTGCCGAGGCGCTCCGGCAAGCGGGCGGACGGTGCCCGACCCAGCAGCAGCACGCTCAGGCCGAACATCACCACACCCAGGGGGACATGGAGCGACGGCAGGTGCGCGATGCCCAGGGCCACCTACACCGAGGCGAGTACGAGGAAGCCGGAGGCGTACAGGACGGGGCGGGGCGATCCGAGCGGTCGTCGGCGAACGGCGCCAGCTGATCAATCTCGCCTACCGGCTGCTCGGTTCGCTGGCCGAGGCCGAGGACGCCGTCCAGGAGACCTACACCCGTTGGTACGCGATGTCGCGGCGCCGGTGGCAGGACATCGAGTCGCCCGGCGGCTGGCTGACGACGGTGGCCACCCGTATCTGCCTGGACCTGCTCGGTTCGGCGCGGGTCCGGCGCGAGCGCTACGTCGGCTCATGGATACCCGAGCCGCTGCCCGACCGTACGGAGTGGAGCGGCGGGCCGGCGGGCGGCGACAAGGCCGACCCCGCCGACCGGGTCGCCTTGGACGAGTCGGTGAGCATGGCCTTCCTCGTCGTACTGGAGTCGATGACGCCTGCCGAACGTGTGGCGTTCATCCTGCACGACGTCTTCCGATACCCCTTCGCCGAGGTCGCTCAGATCGTCGGACGGACACCGGCGGCCTGCCGGCAACTGGCGTCCTCGGCCCGGCGGCGGATGCGCGCGGCGCAGGCTCCGGCGGCTCCGGCGGCCGGGCAGGCCGATCTGGTGCGGCGTTTCAAAGAGGCGTGGGAGGCCAGGGACATCGAGGCCCTCGTCGGCCTCCTCGACCCCGGCGCCCCACCGGCCCGGAAGACGTGGCGACGCAGGCCGCCGCTACGCCTCGCTCATCTTCGGCATGTCACCGACCGTCGTGCGCATATCGATCACCGCGAAGGCCGCGCCCTGCGGGTCGGTGAGGGCGGCGAAGCGGCCGAACGGGGTGTCCATCGGGCCGAAGTGCAGCCGGCCGCCGAGCTTCCTGGCCTTGGCGACGGCGTCGTCGCAGTCCTCGACGTCGAAGTAGATCTGGACGTAGCTGGGGATCTCCTTCGGGAACTCCTCGCCCATCTTCATCCGGCCCAGCACCGGGTTGTCGGTACCACCGACGCTGAAGACCTTGAAGTCCATGCCCTGGGCCTCGGGGTCGTCACCGGGCTCCATCTTCCGCGCCGAGTACGGGAAGACCTTCTTGAGGAAGTCGTCGGCCGCGTCCGGCCGGCGGGTGAAGAGCTCGGCCCAGCAGTACGCGCCCGGTTCGGCCGTCTTCTCGAACCCGTGGTGCTCGCCGGCCTGCCAGACGCCGAAGACGGCACCGCTGGGCTCCTTGGCGAGCGCCATGGAGCCGAAGGGGCCGACCTGCATCGGCTCCATGAGCAGAGTGCCGCCCGCACCCTTGATCTTCTCGGCGGTCTCGTGCACGTCGGAGGAGGCGAAGTACAGACACCAGGCGGAGGGCGCGTCCTCGGTGCCGGGCATCGGCGGGACGACGGCGGCGACGGCCTTGCCACCGGAGTAGGCCTGGGTGTAGTTGCCGTACTCGCCGGAGGACTCGCCGAACGTCCAACCGAGCACCTCACCGTAGAAGCCCTTGGCTCCTTCGACGTCCTTGAACATGGCGTCCGCCCAGCAGGGGGCGCCTTCGGGGAAATCGCTCATGGGATGGCTCACTCCTCTCCCACTTCCCACGCTAGGCGCACGGCGTCCCGGCCGCGCGGGGAGCACCGCGCGGGACCGTCCGGGCGCCCGGAGCCGGCCGCGGCTACTCGAACCGCGTCGGGTCGCCCGCGCCCCGGCGGACGATCTCGAAGCCGCCGCCGGAGAAGTCGATGACCGTGGTCGGTTCGGTGCCGCAGTCGCCCGAGTCGACCACCGCGTCCACGACATGGTCGAGCCGCTCCTTGATCTCCCACCCCTGCGTCATCGGCTCCTCCTCGTCGGGCAGCAGCAGGGTGCTGGAGAGCAGCGGCTCACCGAGCTCGGCCAGCAGGGCCTGAGCGACGACATGGTCGGGAATCCGGACTCCGACCGTCTTCTTCTTCGGGTGCATCAGCTGGCGCGGCACCTCCTTCGTCGCGGGGAGGATGAAGGTGTAGCTGCCCGGAGTCGCGGCCTTGACGGCGCGGAACACGTCGTTGTCGACGTGCACGAACTGCCCCAGCTGCGCGAAGTTCTGGCATACGAGGGTGAAGTGGTGGCGGTCGTCGAGGTTGCGGATCGAGCGGATCCGGTCGATGCCGTCACGGCTTCCCAGTTGGCATCCCAGCGCGAAGCAGGAGTCCGTCGGGTACACGACGAGAGCGCCTGAGCGGATGCTGTCGGCCACACTGCTGAGGGTGCGCCGCTGAGGATTCTCGGGGTGCACGTCGAAGTACTTCGCCATCCGGCGAGTCTAGGGGGTGTCTTCCCGATCTGCGGGGATGAGCCTGCGGCGTCTGGTGCCGTGCGGCTCGGCATCCGGAAGTCGCACGAAGAGCCGAGGCGGAGCGAGGCGGAGCGAGGCGGAGCGCAAGGGCCCGGGTGATCGGGTGTCGCGGCATCTGCACACTCAGGCGTGCCATGTATGCATCAAGTATAGAGTGCCCGGCATGTCTCTCGATCTTGGCCAGGGAACCGCCGCCGCCCTCGGGGGACGCGCCGCCTCCGGCCACGTCGGAGCGTCCCGTACGCGGGGCATGCTGGTCTGCGGGGTGCCCGCGCTGCTGGCGCTCGTACTGGGTCTGTGGGGACTGCGCCGCCAGGGCGCCATCTGGCGGGACGAGGCTGCCACCTGGGAGGTGGCGCAGCGGTCCCTACCCGAGATAGGGCACCTGGTCGGTCAGGTGGATGTCGTCCACTGCCTCTACTACCTGCTGATCCACACCGTGTTCGAGGTCTTCGGAGCGAGTCTGGCGGCGCTGCGGCTGCCGTCGGTGCTGGGCCTGGTCGTCGCCGTGGCGGCCACCGCGGCGACCGGCCGCCGGCTCGCCGGCCCCCTGGCCGGGCTCTCGGCCGGACTGGTGCTGGCCCTGCTGCCGGTGATGCAGCGCTACGCGCAGGAGGGGCGCTCCTTCGCCCTGGTGGCGGCAGGGGTGGCGGTGGCGACCTGGCTGCTGGTGGGCGCGGTGTACCCGGCGGAGCGCACGGCTGCCCGCGACGGCCGCCGGTGGTGGGACGCCTGGGGGTGGCGCTGGGGCGCCTACACGGCGGTCATGCTGGTCACCGCACTGCTCAACTGGCTCTCGCTGTTCGCGTGGGCGGCCCACGGGGTGACCGTCGTCCTCGCCCTGCGCCGCGGCCGACGCCCGCTGCTGGCACGGTGGTTGCCGACCGCGACGGTGATCGTGCCGGGGACGCTGCCGCTGATACTCGCCAGCCGTCCGCAGGCGGGGCAGGTGGCGTGGATACCGCCCGCGTCCGCGGCCAGTCTGCTGGGGGTGACCGCGATGCTGGTGGTCGGCCTGGTGTGCGCGCGAATACCGCGCCGCGCGCCGGAGCGGCCGTCGCCGGTCCCGGTGGGGCTGCCGCTGCTCGCCCTGCCGCAGCTGGGGTTGCTGCTGGCCTCCTTGCTCGTCGAGCCGCTCTATGTCGACCGCTATGTGCTCTTCTCGTACATCGGGCTGTCGCTGCTGGTCGGTCCCACCCTCGCCTGGGCGGTACGGGCGGTGCCGGCGTACGGCCGGGCGCGGGGCCGCAACTGGGGGCGGGCACGGAGCGAGACGCTGCTCGCCGGGGTCATGGCGGTCGTCTTCCTGGCGCTGCTGCCGCTGGAGCTGGGGCTGCGTACGTGGGCGAGCCGGACGGACGACGTACGGGTCGCCGCGCACGAGGTCGCGACGCTCGCTCGCCCGGGGGACGGTGTGGTGTTCCTGCCCGACCAGCGGCGGGACGCCGCGCTGGTCACGCCCGGCGCGTTCCGCGGACTCGACGATCTCGCGCTGGCCGAAAGCCCGGTCGCCTCCGGGACGTTGTACGGCATCGAGGCCGCCCCCGAACGCATACGGACCGCCATGCTCGCCCATCGGCGCATCGTCGTCGTCGGTGACGCCGACGACGAGAGCGACAGCGCCTCCTCCCCGGTGCCGCCCTCGCCACGCGACCTGGTCAAACGCGCCGTCCTCGCCCGGCACTTCACCCCCGTCGACGTCACCGAGACGGGCGGCCGCCGGGTGACGGTGTACGAGCGGACCCGGTAACCCCGGGCCCCAGGTGTGTTGTCCCGGCCGGCCCGGGCCGCGACCGGCGTCGCGACCCGGGCCAGGGGAGAGACTCAGAGCTGGGGTGCGGTCAGCTGTTGAGGCTGGTGTGGTTCCACCAGCCCTGGCGTCCGACGGTGAAGTCGACCGTCGCACCGGACCCGTTGAGCTTGCCCTGGTACTGCTGGCCCTTCTTCAGCGGGCTCTCGACCAGCTTGCCGTGGGCGTCCTTGATCGAGTCGATGACCAGGGTCGGGACCTTCTTCAGCGTCGCCGCGTCGATGGCGCCCATGGGGTGGATGGTGACGGCCTCGTCCCAGTTCGGGCGCTCCGCGAGCTGGTGGGCGAGGTGGATCTCGTCGCCCTCGCCGAACACCAGGTAGGTGAGGTACTCGGGGTAGGGCATGCCGCCCAGCTCGCGGAAGGAGAGCACGTCCTCCTTCTTGCAGTCCACCGTGGTCTCGGCCGTGGTCATCTGCTGGAAGTCGCGGCTGCCGTCCGGCTTCACCACCACCCGCTCCAGGTGGACCTTGAACTGCTTGCCGTTCTTCAGCTCCGGCAGCTCGAAGTGGTGCGGACAGCGCAGCGAGTAGAAGACCCGCTCGTCCTCGTGCTTGGCCCGGTCGTCGAGGTACATCTTCTTCAGCTCACCGCTGTCCTTGATGCTGAAGCTGAACACGGCCTGGTAGTTGTGGCCGGACTGCGGGTTGTACAGCGCCAGGTGGTAGAAGAAGAGCTTTTCCTTGCCCAGGATCAGGAAGCGGTGGATGTGCTCGTGTCCGGCGTGGTCGGAATCGGGGTGGCTGGTCATGGTGCGTTGTCGCCTTTCATCGGAGGGGGTTCGGTTGGGTGTCACGCTGGCGCCGGGCCCAGAAGGGCCGTTCGCTCCAGCGGGTCTCTTGGGCGTGCGCGGCACGGTGGCCGCGCTGGTAGGCGGTGCGGGCGGTGGTGACCTTCGCCGCGTAGTCGTCCAGTGCCGACCGGTCGCCGCGCAGCCGGGCGTCCACCGCCTCGCCCGCGCTCAGCCCGGTGTAGAGGGCGGTGAGGATGCCCTGTGAGCTGAGCGGGTCGAAGGCGACCGCCGCGTCGCCGGCCGCCGTCCAGCCGTCGCCGTGCACCCGGTCCAGATGCGCGCTGTGCGCGGGGGCTCGGCGGGGTGGCGGCAGCGGGCGCAGTCCGTGCGGACGGGCCCGGTGCGCTATGTGCCGGGTCGCCAGCAGCCGGTCGCGGAACCGCTCGGCGCCACCGGCGGCGCCGGGCAGGTCGGGGTCGGTGAAGTAGGCCACCAGACGCCGCCGGGAGGGCAGCAGTGCGGTGTACCACCAGCCGTCCTGGTCGGACTCGACCAGCGAACGGCCGTCGAGCGCGGTCCGCGGGGCCGGATCGAGGGTGAGGTGGAGGGCGGTCAGCCGGTCACCGCGGCGCCGCCGGGCGCCGGAGCGGACGGCGATCGCGGCGCCCCGTCCGGTGGCGTCCACCATCCAGCGGCAGCGGACCGTGCGCTCCCGGCTGCCGCCGGAGCGGTCGCACAGGGCCAGTCGCCAGGTGCCGTCCGGCTGCCGGGCGGGGCGCCGTACTGCGGTGTGCTCGGTGACCTCGGCGCCCGCCTCGCGGGCCGCGGCGCGCAGCCGCCGGTCGAAGAGCGGACGGTCGAGGTGCCAGCCGTGGCCGTAGGGGTCGTGGAGGGCGTCCACGGCGTGCAGTTCGGTGGAGCCCCAGGCGGACAGGTTGCCGTGGCAGGGCAGATGGCCGGTGCCCAGGACCGGCTGGTCGACGCCGAGGTCGGCCAGGACCAGCCGCCCCACGGACACCAGTGCCTCGCCCGTCTTGGGCGGGCCGGTGCCCGAGTCCGCCAGCAGGACCGTGCGCCCGGCCCGTACGAGGGCGAGCGCGGCCGCGCAGCCGGCCGGGCCACCACCCGCGACCACGACGTCGTAGGCGGGTGGGGGGCTCACTGCTGGGTGCCGTGGAGGGGATCGAGCTTCTCCAGGTATCCGGCGGCGATCGACTCCTCGTCCTGGCCGGTCGCGGCCATGACCTCCTGGACCGCCTGCTGGACGAGATCCGCTTCGACGTCCTCGGCCGGGATGCTGCCTCCCCAGGTGCCGGCCGCGGCGGCCAGTTGGGGTACACCCGCCTCGGGCACCTGGATGTTGATCAGGTTGGCGTGGTCGGGGACCGTGCCGAATCCGGGCTCCGACTCGACCTGGATGTACTTGGGGAACTTGCCGTCGCCCACGGTGTATTCATGGGGCTCGACGATGCCGAACATGTACCAGTCGTTGATCATCTGTCGGCGCTGCTTGTTGAAATCGGTGCCTGTCAGACCGCGCAGCCACACCGCCCGGTGCTCGAACGCCTTCTCCCTGGCGGTGTCGTCGCCGCCGCTCGGCTTGGTGTTGACGGTGGTGAAGTCCGACATCTTCAGTACGTGGTTGGGCATCTGGGCGGGCCAGAAGGTCGGCAGATAAGGGCTGTAACGGGGTCCCAGGTTGGCGAGTACCTCATAACCGGAACGGCAGCTGGCCGTGTCGCACTGCCAGGGAGCGGCCATCCAGCGGGTGAGGTCGCCCGGTCCCTGCGCGTGCAGCGGACCGTTCTTCCCCAGCATCTCCTGGAGCGCGAAGTGATCGCCGTAGTCGGGTTCCGGGCTGCCCTGCGCGCGGTGCAGGACGCGGAACGGCTCGGAGTACATGGTCTTGTGCCGCATCGGCCAGGTGACCTCGCAGCCCGGGTGGAAGGCGTCGGCGGCGCAGTTCTCCAGCGCGGCCCGGTCCAGCAGGCCCGGCCGTTCGGCGATGGGCGCCTGGTCCACGTCCGGGTAGCCCTTGCGGGGCGGGCCGGTGGTGAAGTGGCCCTCGGCCCAGAGCGCCAGCATCTTGTCCTGGGTGGGCGAGAGCTTGATGTGCTGCCGGACGGAGTTGGGCTTGCTGGACATGGCGTCGCCGTAGAGCCACGGCCAGGGCAGCGGGGACATCCCGTCCCGGGAGTAGTCGCGCATGTGGATGTAGATCTGGCGGCGCAGTTCGCGGCTGGTGTCGCCCGGGTCGGCGAGCCGCTTGCGCATCTCCGGGTCGCGGAAGTCGTGCGGGCCCTTCCAGCCGAACTGGGTGGCGAAGCCGTGGTTGACCCATTGCAGGTCGCAGAAGCGGGTCAGCAGCGGTTCGATGTCGTCCGGGTACGACGGCTTCGGCTCGACCGGCAGCGTCTGCTCGGTGACATACACGTCGTAGAGCACGTCGTAGAGGGTCCGGACGGTCTTCACGCCGGGTGCGTAGTGCGGCGGGGCGACCACGACCCAGGCCGGGGAGGCCGTCTTCGTGGCGCCGCCGATGGTGACCTCCGCCGTGACCGGGCCGTCGGAGACGTCGTCGTACCAGGTGTCGTTGTTGGCGACGCCGGTGATCGGCTTCTCCGGTTGGACCCACGAGGCCGAGGTGCCGACGCCGCCGACGACCAGCAGGCGGCCGTCGTCCTGGGTGGAGGCCGAGCCCAGGGAGACCGGCTTTTGCATGATCTTGCCGTCGAAGGCGGCGGTCTCGTGCGTGGAGGCGCGAATGGTCTTGCGGCCGGGGTCGGCCACGAGGCCCTTGCGCGCCGCTCCGGTGACAGTGGCGTTCCGTCGGCTCCGCTTGTCGGCCGTCAGGCTGCCTGCCTCGGGGATGTCGAGCGGGATGTGGAACTGGTACCAGGCGGCCTTCTTGTTGGCCAGATGCACCGACCACTTGATCTCGCTCACGTCCGGGTCGTCCAGGGTGAGTTCCCTGACGACCGTCCCCGCCTGGTTGTAGCCGTAGAGCCGGAAACGGGCCGCCTGCCGGATGATCCTGCCCGAGGCGTCCTTATAAGAGCCGGCCGCCAGCGGCGGTTCGTCCGGCGACTCGGGGCCGATGAAGGGCGGCTGGGTACTGTTGCCGACGCGGGCGATGCCGATGGCCGGGTGGATCTTCACCTGGACTATCTGCTGGTCCGTCGAGCTGTCCATCTAGGGGCCTTTCCTTGGGCGGACACGCATATCTCCCCGAAGGCCTCAAACGTAGGATCGCCCCAACCCGGGCTGCGCGGCGGAAGCGTCACAATGGGTGCACGGATTCACCCCTTCGAGTCGGCGTGTCCCGAAAGCCGCCCCCCTGAAGTCCCACGGAGCGTGATGACGGCGGCGTGACGACGCACTTCGACTCCACCCGCCCGACACGCGACAAGGGCGCCTCCTCCTCGACTGGAGGGGGTGATCACACCGTGTTAGCGTGAACATATCCGCATCGAACGGACGTGCGGATATCTGCGCTCGCCCGTTCTCCCCCGCTTTCCCCGAACCACCAGAGGGAGATGGTGACCATGGCGCGGAACCATCTGTTCCATGCGCCCCGGGCCGGCACCCAGGCCCGGAAAGCCGAGGAGTCCACCACCTGGACCGCGGCACGAACGGCCGCCGTCGCGGCCAACGTGGACTGGGCCGGCCTCCGCCAACGGATGCGCGGAGCGTTACTGCGGCCCGGAGACCCCGGATTCGAGGACGCCAGGAAGCTCTTCAATCCGCTCAACGACGACCGTGTGCCCGCCGCGGTGGCACAGTGCGAGTCGGTGTCCGATGTCCGCGAGGCGGTGCTGACGGCCGCCCACCGGGTTCCGCTGGCCGCCCGCAGTGGCGGGCACTCCTACGTCGGCTACTCGGCGCCGCGCGGCGGCCTCACCCTCGACCTGCGCCGGATGTCGGCCGTGAACGTCCGGGCGGACGGCACCGCGACCATCGGCGCCGGCGCCACACTGCGGGACGTCTACACCGCACTCGGCCAGGCGGGCCGCTGTATGCCCGGGGGCTCCTGCTTCACCGTCGGCATCGCCGGGGTGGCCCTGGGCGGCGGAATCGGCGTACTGCAGCGGAAGTTCGGCCTCACCTGCGACCACCTCGTGGGCGCCGAGATCGTCACCGCGGACGGCAGGTCCCTGACCGTGTCGGCCTCCCGGGCACCGGACCTGTTCTGGGCGCTGCGCGGGGGCGGCGGAGGCAACTTCGGGGTCGTCACCCAGTTCACCTTCCAGACCGACCCGGCTCCGGCGCTGACGATCTTCCGGCTCGCGTTCCCCGAGGACACGGTGCCGGCGGTGCTGACCGCATGGCAACCGTGGATCAAGGATGCGCCCCGCGAGCTGTGGGCGAACTGCAACATCTCGGGTGGGACCAAGCCGAGTTGCGCGGTGGCCGGCTGCTTCGTCGGCCCGAGCACCGCCTGCCATCCGCTGGTGGACGACCTGATCGCACGCTGCGGCGTCGTACCGACCAAGCGGGTCGAGGACCGCGACTACTTCAAGGCCATGCGCTTCTTCGCCGGCAAGCCCGACCGGGAGTCCTTCGTCGCCTCCTCACGGGTCCTCAGCGCGCCCGCCGCCAATCCGGGAGCCGTGGTCGGCCTGCTCACCGGCCGTGCGGGCATGAATCTGATCCTCGACCCGCTCGGTGGTGCGGTGGCCGACGTGGGCGTCCAGCAGACCGCCTTCCCGCACCGTAAAGCCTTCGCCACGGCGCAGATCTATGCGGGCGCGACGGCGGCGTCCGAAGCCGAAGTGACGCGCAGCGTCGGCGAGGTCGTGGCCAAACTCGCTTCCCTGGGCATGGGGGGCGGTTATGTGAACTACATCGACCCGGCGCTGCCCGACTGGCCGGCGGCCTACTACGGACCGAACCTGGATCGTCTGCGCTCCATCGCCCGCGACTACGACCCGGACGAGGTCTTCGGCTTCCCCCAGGCACTGACCCGGGCGTGAGCGCACGCCGCGCGGGAGCGGACCGGCCGGTGGTCGCCGGCCGGTCCGTCGCCCTCAGCGGGTCGTCCCGTCCTTCAGGCTCACCGGCCGGTCGTCGTTCAGCTCGCCGAAGAGCCGTCCCGCCCGTGTCCGGTCCCAGAGCACGGCGCTGCCCTTGGAGGTGGGGATGCCTACGGCGGACACGGGGACGTTGACCTGCTTGCCCTGACCGGCCGTGACCCCGCGGACGGCCTGGAACAGCGAGGCGAGGTCCAGCAAACCGGTGTTCCGGTCGACGACGACGGTGTCCAACCCCGCGTCCAGCGCGGGGAAGACGGCGAACGGGTTGAGCACGGTCCCCGGCCTCCCGGCCCGATGGGCGAGGGCGGACAGGAACTTCTGCTGGTTGCGGGTACGCCCCAGATCGCCCTGGGCCTCCTGATGGCGCTGGCGGACGAAGGCGAGCGCCGCGGTGCCGTCGAGGGTCTGGCAGCCCTTCCGCAGGTCGGCGCCGGACTTCTCGTCCTTCAGGTCCCGCTCCAGGCACATCGGGACGCCGCCGACCGCGTTGACGAGGTTCACAAAACCCGCGAAGCCCACCTCCACGTAGTGGTCGATCGTCAGGCCGGTGTTGTGCTCGATGGTGCGCACCAGCATCTTGGGGCCGCCGAGCGCGAACGCCGCGTTGAGCTTGTTCTTCGCGGGGGCGTGGCGCTTGCCGGTCATGGGGCTGGTCCAGGCCGGGATGGTCAGCCACGAGTCGCGGGGCAGGCTCACCATCGTGGTGCCGCCCGCTCCGGTGTGCAGCAGGATCATCGAGTCCGTGCGGCGGCCGCCGGCCGATCCGGTGTGCAGATCCCGCTTCTCCCGGTCGGTCAGCCCGCTGCGGCTGTCGGAGCCGACGAGGAGGTAGTTGGTGCCCTTTCCGGTGTCCTGACGCTGTTCCGGTGCGCCGAGGTCGACCTGGCTGTCGAGCTTGCCGCCGGCCCAGGCCAGGGCGCCGGCGGGGATGGCCAGGAGCGTCACGAGCAGCGCGATGGCCATCCGCAGCAGGGGCCGCCGGCGCCGGGAGCGGTGGGACCGGGGCCGTGGGGGCGGCGCTCCGGGCTCGTGGTGATACGGGCCGCCGCCACCGTCGTCGGATATGCCGCTGCCGGCCCGGCGGCCTGACGAGTCGCTCATTTCTCACTCTCCTCGGTCACTTCGGCGACACGGTGCTCAGATGCGGCACGGGCTCCGAGAGCAGGTGCTGGTTGGCGGTGCCGGTACGGTGCATGCGGTGCCACTTGAGCCGGGTGCCGAGCAGCGCGGTGACCACGGACTGGATGACCACGAGGTACAGCAACTGCCGGTAGAAGAACAGCTGGAGCGGTAGCGCCCACAGCACACGGAGCGGTTCGCGGTCCAGGTGCAACGCGTACGCCGCGGTGATCAGCTGGACGACGAGGAAGCCGAGCCAGACCCCGATCGCCTGCCCGGTGTCGCCGAAGCACAGCCCGTACAGGGCGAAGACGTCGACGACCGGCGCGAACAGCGGCAGGACGATCTGGAACAGGGCGAGATAGGTGAGCCCGCGACGGCCGAAGCGCCCGGCCGGGCCGACCTCCAGCACGGCGTGGCGATGCTTCCACATCGACTGCAGGGTGCCGTAGCACCAGCGGTAGCGCTGCCGCCACAACTGGCTGAAGGTACTGGGCACTTCGGTCCAGGCGATGGCCGTCTCCTCGTAGACCACGCGCCGGCCCACCCGCCACAGGGCCATGGTGAGGTCGGTGTCCTCGGCGAGGGTGTCGTCGCTGATCCCGCCGATGGCGCGCAGCGCGTCCCGGCGGAAGGCGCCGATGGCGCCGGGCACGGTCGGCATGCATTCGAGCACCTCGAACATCCGCCGGTCCAGGTTGAACCCGAGGACGTATTCGAGGTGTTGCCATCGGCCGAGCAGGCTGCGCCGGTTGCCCACCTTGGTGTTGCCGCTGACCGCCCCGATCGTCGGGTCGGCGAGCGGCTGGATGAGCCGGTGGAGGGCGTCCGGTTCGAAGACCGTATCCGCGTCGATCATCACGATGATGTCGCAACGCGCGTAGCCCAAGCCCGTGCTGAGCGCCCCGGGCTTACCGGAGTTGGGCTGCTGCACCACCGTCAGCCGGGGGTCGACGATACTCCGGGCGATCTCCGCGGTCCGGTCCGTCGACCCGTCGTCGATGACGATGATCTGCAGGTCCCGGTGCGTGGACGCCAGCAGCGAGCGCACCGTGGCCTCGATGCCCGCTTCCTCGTTGTGCGCGGGGACCAGCACCGTCACCGGATCGGTCACCGCGCGCAGCCAGGGCGCACCCGACCGGTGCCGGCGCCGGCGCCGTACGTGCACACGGGCGAGGAAGGCGAGCAGCAGCAGCCGGAGCACTCCCAGCCCGCCCGCGATCCCCAGCGCCCAGGTCATCGAGCGCGCGAAGGAGTGCCCGATGGACTGGATCCAGATCAGCGCCTCTCCCTGCACGCGCTCGGGCAGGGAGGCCCTGGTGGTGAGCGAGGGCCGTCCGAGCCCGCGCGTGACGGTGGTGAACCGCCCCACTTCCGGGTCGGCCAGCAGCTGCTTGGCTTCCTGGTACCCCAGGGCGGTGTGGCTGAACTGCCGCACCACGCCCAGCGGGGGCTTGCGGGAGCGGTGCGTGGCGGCGACGAGCAGGTACCCCTGGTCGGTGGCGCGCCGCGCGGCCGTCCACTCCGCACCGCACATCGTGTCGGCGGTGGTGGTGTGCGGCATCCGCAGCAGCCGGGTGTTGACGTCCGCGGCGCCCGCCAGCGCGGTCTGGGTGAGCGAGAGCTCCAGTTGGGAGCGGAGCCCGGAGGCACTTCCCAAGTCGCCGCCGGTGTAGGTGTACGAGCCGATCTCATGGCCCTCGTCGCGGATGCGCCGCACCAGTTCCGGGTGGCGGGCCGCCTGGGTTCCGTAGAGGAAGAACGTCGCATGCGCGTGCTGGGCGCGCAGCAGGTCGAGCAGCCGAGGTGTCCACACCGGGTCGGGCCCGCCGTCGAAGGTGAGCGCGGCGGTCCGGTGCGCCATCTGCGCGGTCTCGGCGGCGGTGCCGGTGACGCGCAGGACGGGGGCTCCGTTGTCCGCGGACTTCGGTATGGGGCTGGTGCACGCGCGCCTGGTGCGTGCGCCGTCGACCTCGTGGGTGGTCCAGCCTTCGAAGAGCAGTGACGTAGCGACTATGGGGAGGATCAGCACCAGTAGTAACCAGTGCCAGCGTGGGGAGTGGCGCAGCGCGTGCCGCGCCTGCCCTGACAACGCCACAATGGGCCCTTTCCGTCGAGGAGACATGCCACGTGCGAGGCGTGCGTCCGCGCCGGCTCGCCGGAGCGGCGAGCACGGATGGGGGGCGCGGACGGACACGCCTCGGGTGGGACCGGTCGGGCTTCACACCCAGCGGGTGGCGCGCGCCGGTCCGGCGTTTCTCACGGAGCGGGTCTGGTCTCGACGGGGGCTCGGGATATGTGGTGGCCGACGGGTACCGCCGGCCCGGAGGTGTGATGGCCGACGGGTACCGTCGGTCCGGAGGTGCGGTCGGGAGCCGAAGGACGGGCGTCGTCCGGGACGCCGGGCTCGTGGTGGGCGGTCTGCTCCGGTAGCGGTCCTGCCTTTCCCGGCGCCGGCTTGGCGTCCGGTTGCTGGAGGCCGCCGAACACGACGGCGAGGAGCACGAGATATCCGGTGCACATGCACCCTGCGGTCAGCGCTGCATGTCCCAGCAGGCGTCGACGCCTGCCTGACGTGTCGACAAATACCGGACGATTGCGCTGTTTACCGGGGCGAATGCTGTGGGGGGTAGCGGTTCGCATGGAGCGTGAGTGTAACCAGATACCGCGAATGAGAATAGGAAAGGGCAGCTCCGCGCACGCATTAACGGGCCCTAACAGAGGGATTTGTACTGTGAAGTAACTCACGACGCCGGGCGATAACGTCGGGCGATAGCGCGACTAATTGAACTGCTTACCAAGGGCTGGCCCGTAATCCCTGGCGGGGCGGCCCTTGGGCAGGCCTTGTTCGGATTGGTCCGGCTGGCCGGTAACGGGCCACTCCGAGGCGGCTTGTGCACACGGAGAAGCCTCTTCGGCGCCGGGAAGGTCAGGCCGGAGCCGGGAGGTCGCGCAGCATGTCCGCCGCCTTCTCGGCGATCATGATGGTGGGGGCATTGGTGTTGCCCCGTACGACGGTCGGCATCACGGAGGCGTCCACCACCCGCAGTCCGCGCACACCGTGCACCCGGAGCCGGCTGTCGACGACCGGACCGATGGCGCAGGTGCCCGCCGGGTGGTACAGGGTCTGCAGCTCGCGCCGCGCGAAGTCCAGCAGCCCGTCGTCGGTCAGCGACTCGGGGACCCGGAAGTCGGCCCTGCGGTGCTTGCGCAGGCTCGGCTGGTCGGCGATGTCCAACAGCATCCGCACGGCCCGTACCATCGTCGCGCGATCGTCCTCGGTGGCCAGGTAGTTGTGCAGAATGTGCGGTTGGGCGCTGGGCAGCGCCGACCGCAGCGAGACCTTGCCCCGGCTGGTGGGGGTGAGCAGGACCGCGCCGAACATGAAGGCGTGGTCGAAGACCGGGCCGAGGCCCTCGTCGTGGAACATCACCGGAGCGGCGTGCACCTGGATGTCGGGGGCGTCGAGTTCTTCACGGGTCCGGTGGAATCCCCCGGCCTCGCCGACGTTGGAGGTGAGCGGGCCGCGGCGTTCGGCCTCCAGGAGGCGGACGTTGTCCGGTGACGCGGCGGTCAGCAGGGTCTCGGTGTCGGTCAGGTACGAGAGGCCGACGTGCGGGTGGTCCTGGAGGTTCTCCCCCACCGGGAGGTCCACCCGAGGTGTGATGCCGTGCGCCGCCAGTTCGTCGGCCACGCCGATGCCGGACAGCATCAGCAGCTGTGGGGAGTTGTACGCACCGGCGCAGAGCACCACCTCCCGTCCGGCGCGCAACTGCAGTTGCTCGCCGCCACGGTCCAGCTCGACACCGCCGGCCCGGTCGCCGTCGAACAGCACCCGCGTGCAGGTCGCGCCGGTGAGCACCTCCAAGTTGGGCCGGGTCAGGGCGGGTCGCAGATAGGCGTCCGCGGTGCTGCAGCGCATACCCTCGCGCTGGGTGAGGTGGTAGTAGCCGACGCCGTCCTGTTCGGGGCCGTTGAAGTCGGCGGTGTACGGGTGGCCGGCCTCCTGGGCGGCGGCCACGTAGGCGGCCATCAAGGGATGCCGGGAGCGGCCCTCGCTGACCGTGAGCGGTCCCCCGGTCCCGTGCCAGGGCGATCTGCGCCCCTGGAAGTCCTCGGCGCGCAGGAAGTACGGCAGGACGTCGTCCCAGCCCCACTCCTCGGCGCCGGCGGCGCCCCAGCCGTCGTAGTCGTGCCGGTGGCCGCGGATGTAGATCATCGCGTTCATCGACGACGAACCGCCGAGCATCCGGCCCCGGGGCAGGAAGGTGCGGCGGCCGCCCAGCCCCGGTTCGCGCTCGCCGAGATAACTCCAGTCGTACTTCGTGCGGAACAACTTGTTGAAGGCGGCGGGAACATGGATCTCCGGCGCGTCGTCCACCGGCCCGGCCTCGACGAGCAGCACCCGGACGTCCCGGTCCTCGGTGAGCCGGGACGCCAGCACGCACCCGGCCGAGCCTGCACCCACGATGATGTAGTCGTACACCCGTCCCCCTTGTGCGGCCTGCATACGGACCCCTCCAGCCAAGCCGTATCGGCACCCCCGCTCACACCGGGAAACCGGCCATTGTCGATGTCACGTCCGGGCGCGGGCGGGCGGCCACCCTCCGACGGGGTGTGGGTCGTCAGCGCGCACGAGGCGCACGCCAGTGGTCCGCCGCCAGGGCGGCCTCCTGCCACGGCAGGACCAGACGGCGACGCACCAGACCGTTCACATGGCCGGTCTGCTCGCGGGTGAGGTGGTCGCGAAAGCCCCCGACGACGCCGTGGCGGGTTCTGAAGGACTCCGGGTCGCCGGGCACCGCCGGCCGCAGCCGCTCCGCGCCCGGCGCGTCGGCGCGTTCCATGGTGCGCGGGGAGGCGAAGTCCCCGAAGTCCGCCGCCGTGCGCAGCGCCTCCGCGCCGGCCGGCGGCAGCCCGCAGAAGCGCAGCACGCGGGCGAGCTCGCCGGCGGTGTCGGCGGCCAGCCGCTCGTACGAGGTGCGCAGGAACGCCGCCGGCACGTCCTGGCGGGCGTGCCAGATGTTCCAGAACGTCAGGCAGGTTCGCACGCTGCCCTCCGGCTCGGTCAGGAACGTGCCGAGCCCGCCGGAGTAGGGATTGTCCTTCCGGCGGGACCGCTGGAAGTAGCAGGAGACGACGGTGTCCCGGACATCGCGGAGGACGAGGACGACCTTCCGGTCGCGGTAGAAGCTCTTGTCCCAGGACAGCTGTTCCGGGGTCCGCCGGCCGACCCGGTCGTCGTGCCGGAAGACGATGCGCGGAACGGCGGAATCGACCGCGCTGAATTCCGTGAGTTCCAGATCGCGGCAGATTTCCATCGGCAGCCCGCGGGCCTCGGAAATCGCCTTGGCCATCAGGACACGCAGCCAGGTCCGGCCGCACTTGGGGAACGAAATGACATGGACGTCGCCGTCCGCTTCACCCGTTCCCGCGGTGGTCCGCGGTGCGGCAGAAGGAGCGGAAACAGCGGAAAAAGGGGACATCACAGCGTTGCATTGTGATCGCCGCCGGCGACCATGGCAATGAATCCGGAAAATCCGCCGGTGGCACGGAGAGCACAAAGAGCGCACGGGGCGCACGGATAAGCGCACACCCCGCCCGGCACGCGAGGGAACCGGACAAGTATCCGTGCCGTGCGCCGGGTCGGCCGTGGCGCAATTGACGATGCCCGGCACCGATCGGATATCGCACATACGCCGCACCGTCTCGGCAAGGAACTCCGCCGACCTCGCCCACCGGCAATTCCCGGTACACCTCCGCAGCGTGACGCACCACGCGGATGCCGGCCCCTCGCCGGTGACCGGATTCCGGTTGCGCGGCCCGGCAGACCACATGGCCGACCGGCGCCGGGGTAACTGGTGGGCTGACCGCCGGCGACCCGCCGAACAATCCGTCACGGGCCGCACACGCCCAAAGTGAGGTCCGGAATGGGGCACGAGGAGATCGAGCACTCCGGTGCGGTGCCGCGCCTCGGGCACGCGCCAACTCCGGGTACGGGGAACGCCTTTGGGCTCGCTCGGACGAGGTGTGGTGTCGGCCGAAGCCGCGTTCCTCCACCACCGCCCCGCACCCGGCCGCCGTCCGCGCCGACCACCGCCCCTTCGTACCGGAGGACACCATGCCACCAGCACTCCCCCAGGACGTGCCGCCCGAGGCCGCGTACGCCCGGCATATCGCCGACCGGTACGACGACTGGTTCGCGGCGGCCGGCGCCACGGACGCCACCGTCGGCTTCCTGGTCTCGCTCGCCGCGGAAGCCCCGCCCGGCCCCCTGCTCGAACTCGGCATCGGCGCCGGCCGTGTCGCCCTGCCCCTCGCCCGGCACGGCCTGGCCGTACACGGCGTCGACAGCTCCCCGCAGCTGGTCGCGCAGCTGCGCGCCGAGCCCGGTGGCCGCGATATCCCGGTGACCATCGGCGACTTCGCCGCCCCGCCCACCGCGGACGAGTCCGGCGGATACGCCATCGTCTACGTCGCCAACGGAACGTTCGGCGAACTGACCACACAGGCCGGCCAGCTCGCCTGCTTCGCCAACGCCGCACGACGCCTGCGGCCGGGCGGCCTCTTCGTCCTGGACGCCCATCTGCCGGAGGCCCTGGCGACGGTGCCGTCCGGGACGCGGCCCGTGGACACCTCCGGCCTGGACTTCGTGCTGCGCACCCGCACCGTGCACCCGGCCCAGCAGCGCTATGTCTCCGACTACGTGGTCCTCGACGACGACCGGCTGCGCCATGTGCGGATCACCTTCCGCTACGCCTCCCCCGGCGAACTGGACCTGATGGCCGCGGCCGCCGGACTGCGGCTGCGGCACCGCGCCGGCGGGTGGTCCGGCGCACGCCTGAAGGACACCAGCAGCTACCACGTCTCCGTGTACGAGCGGCCCGTATGAAGCCGCCGCGGGCTTCCCGCGACCCGCAGCGCAGTCGCCGGTGTAACGGCTAAACTTTCGCATCAGGTCAACCGTGCCGGGTAGGGTGGGCGGCATGACCGAGACGACGGGGCGCCGCGAGCGCAAGAAGGCCCGAACGCGCCAGGCCCTGGCGGACGCCGCCCTGCGACTCTTCCTGGAGCACGGTTACGACAACGTCGGCGTCCGGGACGTGGCGGAAGCGGCGGACGTGTCGGTGACCACCCTGTTCAAGCACTTCCCCGGCAAGGAGGCGCTCGTCTTCGACCAGGACGAGGACCATGAGGCCGCCCTGGTCGCCGCCGTACGCGACCGGGCCCCGGGCCGACCCGTCCTGCACGCCCTGCGCGACCATGTGGCGCGCACCCGCCTGTCCCTCGCCGACGGCGCCCCGGACGCGGCCGCCTTCATCCGGCTGGTGAACGCGACCCCCGCACTCCAGGAGTACGTCGACCGCATGTGGCTGCGGCACGAGACCGCCCTGGCCGCCGCCATCGCCGAGGCGACCGGGGCCCCCGAAGGCGATATCGGCGCCGCGGCGCTGGCCCACTTCGTCATGGAGAGCCCGCGCCTGGTCCGCGGGCACGACGACCCCCGGCGCGCCCTGCACGAGGTGTTCACCCTGCTGGAACAGGGCTGGGGAGACGGCTCGCCCTGAGGCGCCCCGCGGCGCGGCCCGGTCGGCCGGTCGCGCCGGCCGAAAGGGCGCCGGCCACGGCCGTCCCGGCGAGCGCGGGTACCCGGCGCCTCATAGATTGGTCGGGTGAGCGGGTCCGTGGGCTGCGGGAAGACAGGCGGGCGCGCGTGAGGAGACCGGATCTCGATCACGCGGCGCTGTTCGCCGCGACACCGAGCGCATGCCTCGTCCTCGATCCGGAGCTGATGATCGTGGACGTCAACCGGGCGTACCTCCGGGCGACCGACCGCACCCGGGACGAGCTGATCGGGCAGTACGTCTTCGACGCCTTCCCGGACAACCCCGCCGACCCCGAGGCCGCGGGCGTACAGGAGCTGACCGACTCGCTGCGCCAGGTGCTGGTCTCCCGGGAGCCGGACCCCATGGCCGTCCAGCGGTACGACATCGCCGTCCGCGACCGGCCGGGGGTGTTCGAGGAGCGGTGGTGGTCGACGATCAACACCCCGGTCCTGGGGCCGGACGGCACGGTGGCGTGGATCATCCACCGGGTGGAGGACGTGACCGCGTTCGTCCACTCCCGCCGGGCCCGGCAGATGCCCGGTGGTCAGTTGAGCGAACGCGAGGAGGCGATGGAAGCCGAGCTGTACGTCCGGGCGCGCGAGCTGCAACGGCTCAACGAGGAACTCCGCCGGGCGCACGCCCGCGAACGCCAGGTCGCCCTCACCCTGCAGGAGGCCATGCTCCACTCCCCGGACCTCGCCCGGCACCACGACATCGCGGTGCGCTACCTCCCCGCCATCGGCTCACTGAACGTCTGCGGCGACTGGTACGACATCATCGACCTCCCGGAGAACGGATTCGCCGTCGCGGTCGGCGATGTCGTCGGGCACGGCCTGGAGGCCGCCGCCGTCATGGGCATGCTCCGCAGCGCCCTCAGCGCCGCCGCCCGCTCCGTGCACGATCCCGCACGGGCGCTGACGGTGCTGGGCCTGTACGCCCGCTCCATCGAGAACGCCCTGGCCACGACCGCGGTCCAGGCGCTGGTCGACACCGCCGACCACCGGATCGTCTACAGCAGCGCCGGTCACCCGCCGCCCGTCCTGCTGCACCCCGACGGCAGCCACGACATCCTCGACGGGGCCACCGACCCGCCTCTGGGCGCCCGCCCCGAACTCGTACTCCGCCCCCAGGCCCAGCTGTCCTACACCCCCGGCGACTCCCTCGTCCTCTACACCGACGGGCTCATCGAACGCCGCGACGAGGACATCGACGCCAGCCTGGCCCGCCTCACCGACGCCCTCGCCCCCTGCAGCAGACTCAGCCCGGAACGCCTCGCCGACGCCCTGCTGGCCCGCCTCGGCGTCAGCGCCGGCGCACGCGACGACATCGCCCTCGTCATCGTGCGCCTCTGAGACCTGCGCCTCCAAGAAGTCGTCCGAAGCGGTCATGGCAGCCGAACCGGCCTGCACGGTAGCCGGCCGGGTTCCGTCATAGGCTGAATCTCCGCACGTGAGGGACGGGAGGCCGAGGTGGCCGAGACGACGCAGACCCAGGCGACGGTCGCCGAGGTGATGGCCGAGCTGGCCGCGCTGGAGGATCCCAAGGTAAGCAAGGTGAACGAGAGGCACGGTGACGATCACGGTGTGAACCTCGGCAAGCTGCGCGCGCTCGCGAAGCGGCTGAAGACGCAAGCGGAACTCGCGCGCCGGCTCTGGGCCACGGACGACAGCGCGGCGCGACTGCTGGCGCTCCTGATCTGCCGCCCGAAGGCGTTCGAGCGTGACGAGTTGGACGCCATGGTGCGCGAGGCGCGCACACCCAAGGTGCACGACTGGCTCGTGAACTACGTGGTGAAGAAGAACCCGCACGCCGAAGGGCTGCGCCGGGCCTGGTCCGCCGATCCGGATCCCGTGGTCGCCGGTGCCGGCTGGGCGCTGACCGCCGAGCGCGTGGCGAAGAAGCCCGCGGGCCTCGACCTCACGGGCCTGCTCGACGTCATCGAGGCGGAGCTGAAGGACGCCCCGGATCGCCTGCAGTGGGCGATGAACCACTGCCTGGCCCAGATCGGGATCGAGCACGCCGAGCACCGCGCCCGTGCGATCGACATCGGTGAGCGCCTGGAGGTGCTCAAGGACTACCCGACCTCCCCGGGCTGCACCTCTCCGTTCGCGCCCGTCTGGATCACCGAGATGGTGCGCCGCCAGGGCGGTACGACGGTGGCCTGATCGGCATCAGCGCGACCCGCGCGCCACCGCCACATCTGTGAGCAGCGCCGTGCTCGGCGCGGCCGCCGGCCAGGCGCCCTGCTGGGTGAGGACGGCGATCGCGCAGGTCGGGAACTTCTCCCGGGTTCGTTCGAGGGCGTCGCCGAGCGCCTCCGCGGCGAGCAGCAGGACCAGGTCCTGGACTCCGGGACTGTGGCCGACCAGCAGCAAGGTGCGCACGCTGTCCGGGGTTTCGCGGACGACGGCGAGCAGCTCGTCGGCGGTCGCGCCGTAGAGCCGGGGGTCGTGACGGACCGTGGGCGACGTGTCGAACTGGGCGGTGGCCAGTTCCCAGGTCTGCCGGGTGCGTTCGGCGGTGGAGCAGACGACCAGGTCCGGGACGCAGTCGGCGGCCCGCAGCCAGCGGCCCGCGGCGGGGGCGTCGCGCCGTCCGCGCTTCGCCAGCGGCCGCTCCTGGTCCTCCACGTCCGGCGGCCAGGCGGACTTGGCATGTCGCAGGACGACCAGTCGGCGCAGTTCCGCCACGGGGGCCTCCTCACAGGGTCCTCGCCCGGCCAGACGGCGTGCTGACGGCACCCCACACGGTCGGCGGTCGATTTCGACGATACCGCGCGCGAAGTGGAGAACGGCCGAGCACCGCACGCCGCCTCCCGCGTGGCGAACGTCGTGGCAGCACCCGCGCAGGACGGGCCGGGGAAGCGACCGGGCGTCAAGGTCGCGTCAGGCCGGGCCGGGTCTTTCGCGCCGGGCCGTAAGAGAGCCGCAAATTCCCTACGGGGCAGGGCTTGTGGCGCCCGGCGTCACCCTAGGTTCGATCTCGGCCGACGGATGCGCGAAGCGGCCTCGCTCCGCCCACCGGCCCGCCGTCCTCGGCCACCGTCCCCCGGCCGTCCGGCCGCCCGCCCAGGCAGGAGGCCGCGCTCCCAGAAAGTCTTCCCATGGCTCCCGCCCCACCCCACGCCCCGACCACGCCGACCTCCTCGGCCGACGGGACGGCCTCCCTCCCCCCGCACGGCGCCCCGGCGCGGGGCGGCCGCCGGCGGCGACGGCGGCAGCCGGGTGGACTCTTCGACCCCAAGGTGCTGCTGACGGCCCTGCCCGAGGCGCTGCGCAAGATGCACCCGCGGGCGCTGGCCACCAACCCCGTCCTGTTCGTGGTGGCCTGCGGCTCCGGCCTGACCACACTCTCCGCGCTGATCAACCCGTCCGTCTTCACCTGGGTCATCAGCGGCTGGCTCTGGCTGACCGTCCTCTTCGCGCATCTCGCCGAGGCGGTCGCCGAGGGCCGCGGCAGGGCGCAGGCCGCGTCGCTGCGCAAGGCGCGTACGGACATCTCCGCCCGGCGGCTGCGGGACAACTGGCGGGTCGGCATCGACCTGCGGGGCGCCGTGACCGAACCGGTCGCCGCCGCCGACCTCCAACCCTTCGACTTCGTAGTGGTCGAGGCGGGCGAGGTGATCCCGGCGGACGGCGAGGTGGTCGACGGTGTGGCCGCGGTCGACGAATCGGCGGTCACCGGCGAATCGGCCCCGGTCATCCGCGAGTCCGGAGGCGACCGTTCCGGCGTCACCGGCGGCACCACCGTGCTGTCCGACCGGCTGGTCGTCCGCGTCACCTCCCGCCCCGGGCAGTCCTTCCTGGACCGGATGATCGCCCTGGTCGAGGGCGCGACCCGGCAGCGCACCCCGAACGAGATCGCGCTGCACATCCTGCTCGCCGCGCTCACCATCGTCTTCGTCCTCGTCGTCGTCACGGTGCAGCCGATGGCCTCCTACGCCGGCGCCGCCCAGCAGACCGCGGTGCTCGTCGCACTGCTCGTCACCCTGATCCCGACGACGATCGGTGCGCTGCTCACCGCGATCGGCATCGCCGGTATGGACCGGCTCGTCCAGCGCAACGTCCTGGCCATGTCAGGCCGCGCGGTCGAGGCCGCCGGCGACATCAACACCCTCCTGCTCGACAAGACCGGCACCATCACCCTCGGCAACCGCGAGGCGGTCGCCTTCGTCCCGCTGCCCGGCATCGACGAACTCCGGCTCGCGGACACGGCCCAGCTCTCCTCGCTCGCCGACGAGACGCCCGAGGGCCGCTCCGTCGTCGTCCTCGCGAAGGAGAGGTACGAGCTGCGGGCGCCCGCCGAGGGGGAGCTGCAACACGCCGCGTACGTCGACTTCAGTGCGCAGACCCGGATGAGCGGCGTCGATCTGCGCTGGGCCGACGGGTCCGGTTGCCGGATCCGCAAGGGCGCGGCGGCTCAGGTCGTCGAGTGGGTGACCGGTCTCGGCGGCCAAGTGCCGTCCGAGGCACGGATGTTCACCGACGCGATCGCGGCGTCCGGCGGCACTCCGCTGGTGGTCGCGGTGCACGACCGGTACGGGGCACGGGTGCTCGGCGTCATCCACCTCAAGGACATCGTCAAGGACGGCATCCGCGAACGCTTCGCCGAGCTGCGCCGGATGGGCATCCGGACGGTCATGATCACGGGTGACAACCCGCTCACGGCCAGGGCCATCGCCCAGGAGGCGGGCGTCGACGACTACCTCGCCGAGGCCACCCCCGAGGACAAGCTCGCCCTGATCGCCCAGGAACAGGAGGGCGGCAAGCTGGTCGCGATGACCGGCGACGGTACCAACGACGCGCCCGCGCTGGCCCAGGCGGACGTCGGTGTGGCCATGAACACCGGGACCTCGGCCGCCAAGGAGGCCGGGAACATGGTGGACCTGGACTCCAACCCGACCAAGCTCATCGAGATCGTCGAGATCGGCAAGCAGCTGCTGATCACCCGCGGTGCGCTGACCACGTTCTCGATCACCAACGACGTCGCCAAGTACTTCGCGATCATCCCCGCGATGTTCGCCGGCGCCTACCCGGGCCTGTCGGCCCTGAACATCATGGGCCTGCACAGCCCGACCTCCGCCATCACCTCCGCGATCATCTTCAACGCGCTCATCATCGTCGCCCTGATCCCCCTCGCCCTGCGCGGCGTCCGCTACACCCCCGCCTCCGCTCACGACCTGCTGCGCCGCAACCTCACCCGCTACGGACTCGGCGGCCTGATCGCCCCGTTCGTCGGCATCAAACTCATCGACCTGCTGATCTCCCAGATCCCCGGGCTCGGCTGAGCCGCGTCGCAGGCACCGGCGTTCGCCCGTCCCGCTCCGTCCGCCTCCCGCCCCGTCCGCTACCGGCGTACGGGGCGGCCGGCGGCCGGCGGTCTTGCCAGGATGACGAGGCGGAGCAGCCCCCCGCGGCAGACCGACCACCCGAAGGGGAGGAACGCACTGATGAGGAACGATCCGCCTGCCGACGACTGGCGGTCGGTCCTGCCGTGCTCCCCGTGCAATTCTCAGTACATTACGGACTAGCACCATCCGGTGGAAGGGAACACGTAGCGGCCAGTCGACGCGTGAGGAGCGCGGTGCATGGTTTTCCGGAAGCGCACGGAACGGCTCGGGCGCAGGCTGCAAGGCGCGGCTGAGAAAGGCTTCCGCCGCCTCGACGAGCGGCTGCCGGCGGCATCGGCGGGGAAACTCCTGCGCAAGGCGTTTCCGGACCACTGGGCCTTTCTGCTCGGCGAGCTGGCGCTCTACAGCCTTTTGGTGCTGGTGCTCACCGGCGTCTTCCTGGCGTTCTTCTTCGACCCGAGCATGGCCGAGATCACCTACCACGGCTCCTACCGCCCCTTGCACGGCACGCGGATGACCCAGGCGTACGCCTCCACCCTCCACATCAGCTTCGACGTGCGCGGCGGACTGCTCCTCCGCCAGGTGCACCACTGGGCGGCCCTCACGTTCCTGGCCAGCATCGGCGTGCATATGCTGCGGATCTTCTTCACCGGCGCCTTCCGCCGGCCCCGCGAGGGCAACTGGCTGATCGGCGTGACGCTCTTTCTCCTGGCCCTGCTGGAGGGATTCTGCGGATATTCCCTGCCGGACGATCTGCTCTCCGGCACCGGCCTGCGTACCGCGGACACCATCATCGGCTCCATTCCCGTCGTAGGAACCTATCTCTCCTTCTTCTCCTTCGGCGGCGAGTTCCCCGGCAACGACATCATTCCGCGCCTGTACACCCTTCACATTCTCCTCGTACCCGGCCTCCTCATCGGGCTCGTGACGGTCCATCTCATTCTCGTGGTGTATCTCAAACACACACAGTGGCGCGGTCCGGGGAGAACCAACACGAATGTGATCGGCCAGCCCATGTTCCCGCTGTGGCTCACGAAGTCCACCGGACTCCTCCTCATCCTGTCGGCAGTCTTCGCCGTCCTCGGGGCGGTCGGCCAGATCAACCCGGTCTGGGACTACGGCCCCTTCCAGGCGGACCAGGTGTCCACCAACGCACAGCCCGACTGGTACGTGGGATTCCTCGAAGGCGCGCTGCGGTTGATGCCTCCCTGGGAGACCAACCTGTGGGGGCACACCGTCATGTGGAACGTCTTCATCCCCGCGGTGGCTCTGCCCGGCGTGCTCTTCGGTGTGCTGTACGCCTACCCCTTCTTCGAGCGGTGGGTGACCGCCGACCGCGGTGAACTGCATGTGTGCGACCGCCCCCGCGAGCAGCACACCCGTACCGCTCTCGGGGTCGCCGCGATCTGCTTCTACGCGGTGCTCCAACTGGCCGGCGGGAACGACGTCATCGCCTTCGTGTTCGGCCTGTCGATCAATGCCCTGACATGGGTGCTGCGCGCGGCGGTGGTGGTCGTTCCGCTGCTCGGGTTTCTGGTGACCAAGTGGCTGTGTCTGGCACTGCAGCACCGCGATCGGGAGCGACTGGCCGAGGGCGAGGAGACCGGGCAGGTGCACCAGTCCGTCTACGGCGGCCTCTACGAGGAGCACCGGCCGCTGCCCGCCGCGCAGCGCTACTCGGCCCTCGCACGGCAGGCACCGCGGGCCCTGGAGGCGCCACCCGCGGAAGTCGCCGAAACCCTTCCCCGGCGGCAACGGCTGCGCCTCGCGCTGAGCCGCTGGTACTACCGCGACCAGGTCGCCCTGCCGCCCGTACGGCAGCAGAAGCAGCAGGCCGCGGCGGTCCCCGGCGGGCCGGGAGCCGACGGCTCGTAGCGTCGGGCTTCGCGGTTCCCGTAAAGGCGGCAGGTCGAGCAGGTTCTGAAGGAGCGTCAGGGTTCGCGGTCGCCGTATTCGAAGATGAAACCGAAGACGCCGCCGGCCAGAAGACCCAGGCCGATCAGGAACAGCCACACCCCGTAGACCACGCCCAGCGCGGCCACGGTGTATCCGACGGCGGTCATCACGGGGCAGATGCTGCGCGGCGGGAAGAAGTCCACCGGGCCGGACCGCTGCTGGATTTCGGCGTCCTTGTGGTCCTCGGGGCGGGAGCCGTGCTTGCGCTGCTGCACGTAGAGGAAGAGGAACACCAGGGCACTCATGAGGAAGGACACCGTGAGCGCGGTCGAGCCGGCCGGTTCGGCGTCCGACCACCAGGTATAGCCGATCGCCGTCACGAAGAAGAACAAGGTGACGCCGGCGAAGAGACACGTTTCGATCTTCATCGTCGCTCACTCGGCCGGGGTGTCGGGGGGACGAGGGGATTCCCGGTCGGCCGAGGGCCGGTGACCAGCGGCGGGAACGGGCACGTGCTCGCCGACTTCCGGGTGGTGCAGATCGAAGGCCGGCGAATCGGAGCGGACCCGCGGCATCGTATGGAAGTTGTGACGGGGCGGCGGGCAGGAGGTCGCCCACTCCAGCGATCTGCCGAAGCCCCAGGGGTCGTCCACACGGACCTGCGGTGCGTAGCGGGCGGTGTGCCAGACGTTGTACAGGAACGGCAGTGTGGAAGCGCCGAGCAGGAAGGAGCCGGCCGAGGAGATCGAGTTCAGGAGGGTGAAGCCGTCGGCGGCCAGGTAGTCCGCGTAGCGGCGGGGCATCCCCATCTCGCCCAGCCAGTGCTGCACCAGGAACGTGCCCTGAAAGCCGAGGAACAGCATCCAGAAGTGGATCTTCCCGAGCCGCTCGTCCAGCATCTTCCCGGTCCATTTGGGCCACCAGAAATAGAATCCGCCGAACATCGCGAAGACGACCGTGCCGAACAGCACGTAATGCAGATGCGCCACGATGAAGTAGCTGTCGGTGACCTGGAAGTCCAGCGGCGGGGACGCGATCAGCACACCGCTGAGCCCACCGAGCAGAAAGGAGACAAGGAATCCGATGCTCCACAGCATCGGGGTCTCGAACGACAGGCTCCCGTGCCACATGGTGCCGATCCAGTTGAAGAACTTCACACCGGTCGGCACCGCGATCAGGAAGGACAGTACGGCGAAGAACGGCAGCAGCACCGCCCCGGTCGCGAACATGTGATGGGCCCACACCGAGGCGGACAGCATGGTGATGGCGATCGTGGCGCCGACCATCCCGACATACCCGAAGATCGGCTTGCGGCTGAACACCGGGATGATCTCGGAGATCACGCCGAAGAACGGCAGCGCGACGATATAGACCTCCGGGTGGCCGAAGAACCAGAACAGGTGCTGCCACAGGATGGCGCCCCCGTTCGCGGCGTCGAAGACATGCGCGCCGAACTTCCGGTCCGCCTCCAGCACCAGGAGGGTGGCCGCCAGCACCGGGAACGCCAGCAGCGCCAGGATGGAAGTGAACAGCACGTTCCAGCTGAAGATCGGCATTCGGAACATCGTCATGCCGGGGGCGCGCAGGCACACGATCGTGGCGATGAAGTTCACCGCGCCCAGGATCGTGCTCAGACCGGCCACGACGAGCCCCATGATCCACAGATCGCCGCCCGGCCCGGGCGAGAACACCGGGCCGTTCAGGGGCGCGTAGGCGAACCAGCCGAATGACGCGGCCCCACCGGGAACGATGAAGCCCGACACCACCATGAGGCCGCCGAGCAGAAAGAGCCAGTAGGTAAAGGCGTTCAGCCGCGGGAAGGCGACGTCCGGTGAACCGATCTGAAGCGGCATCACCGCGTTGGCGAAGCCCGCGAACATGGGGGTGGCGAAGAGCAGCATCATGATCGTGCCGTGAATGGTGAACAGCTGGTTGTACTGCTCGTGGGAGACCAGCTGGAGTCCCGGGGCGGCGAGTTCGGCCCGCATCAGCATGGCCAGCGTTCCGGCCAAGAGGAAGAATCCGAATGCGGTGACCATATAGAGGTTGCCGATGACCTTGTGATCGGTCGTCGTGAGCCACCCCAGCACGACCCGGCCCGGCTTCGACCGGTCCTTTTCCGGTGCCGCCCGTTCGGCCTCCTTTACCTCCGTCACCTACGCCCCTTCCACCCTCAGGAACTCCGCCGCGGAAAACCCTCCCCGCCATAATGGCCGCTCCCCGGCGGGCCATGGCGCGTGCACAGGGGGCCGTAGGAGTGAATTACGAAGAGGTGGCCGTGCGCGCGACGGGACGGCAGCGGCTTTCCATTGCGCCACCCGGCTGATTGTGCCCGACGGGCGTTTCGACTCCAGCGGGTTGCCGACGTGACGGGCTGTCGGCGGCAGGACGATACCTCCGGCATCACAAGAGAGAACGGCAAGGAGCATCGTGAGAAGCGTTGTGCGGGTGGGAAGTATCGCCGGGGCCTGCGGCCTCGTTCTGCTGAGCGCGGGAATCGTCCGGGCCCAGCCCATTCCGGATCTGCTGGACGCCGCGGTGGGCGCCGACCTCGTCTCCCTTACGGGTGCGCCTCAGGGTGTGGCGTGCAACAACCGGCTCGGCAACATCAACTACCACGCACCCGCCAGGGACTCCCGCGCCTGTCTGAACGGACCGGTGCACAGCGGAAACACCCTGCACGGCGGAAACTTCCACAACCGCGGAAATCCGAACGACAGCGGCAACGTCACCAGCACCAACGGGTCCACCACCAGCAGCAATTTCGTCGACGGTGCCGCGCAGGGGAGCAAGAACAACATCCAGCGCGTCGTCAAGCGGCACTGAGCCCGCATCGGCCGCCACACCCCCTCCGGCCCGCACCCGGGGCCGGCGGGGGTCGTCACAGGTCGACCGTGACCTCGACCTGCTCGGGGGCCGCACCGGCGGCGGTGACGGTGAAGAGCGCGACGCCGTCGGAATCGCCGGCCACGAGCGGCGACGTCCGCGCATAGCCGTCGTCGTCCGTCCGTACCGTGATGGTCTGCCGGTCCCCCTCGAAGAGGGCCTGCTCGCTCGTGGACACCCAGGCGAACGTCACCTCGGCATGGGGCACCGGCCTGCGGGAGCCGCTGTCGAGGAGCCGGGCCGTCAGCGGCTGGGCGAAGGTGTCACGGCGGCCGGCGTGCTGCCCCGTGCCTCCGGTCGGCTGGATGACGAGTGTCTGCGCCGAGCCCGATTCCGCACTCATGCCGCCTCCTGACGGAAAGACCTTGTTCGTGGCGAGGTGCCCGGCTGCATATCCCGGGGATGCCGGTGATGTTAAGCAGGGCACCGTGCCGGACTCGCGTGCGACCTCCCCATTTGCCTGGAGTTCCTGCGTTGGGGTGACGAAGGGAGCCGTGCCGAACCCGGCGGGCGGCGCGCCGATTCGCTTGTCGGGGCCTGGTACGGCGATGAGGATGGCGCCATGCCCACTCTCACCGCTGTCGACGGCACCGAACTCGCCTACCACGAGGTCGGTGAGGGCGAGCCGCTGCTCTGCCTGCCCGGCGGCCCGATGCGCGCCTCCGCCTACCTCGGCGATCTCGGCGGACTGTCCAAGCGGCGCTGGCTGGTCCTGCCCGATCTGCGCGGCACCGGAGACTCCCAGATCCCCGCCGACCCGGCCACCTACCGCTGCGACCGGCAGGTCGACGATGTCGAGGCCCTCCGCGAGTGCCTCGGCCTGGACCGTGTCGACCTGCTCACGCACTCCGCGGGTGGCGATCTCGCCCTGCTGTACGCGGCTCGGTACCCGGAGCGGATCCGCACCCTGACTCTGGTCACCGCCCGGGCTCGTGCCCTCGGCGTCGACTTCACCGAGGAGCACCGGCGCGAGGCGGCCGCCCTGCGCGCCGCGGAGCCCTGGTTCCCGGCCGCGTACGCCGCCTACGAAGCCGTCTGGGCCGGCTCGACGAGCGACGCCGACTGGGACGCCATCGGCCCGTTCTTCTACGGCCGTTGGGACGCGGCCGCGCAGGCGCACGCGGCTTCCGAGGTGGCCCAGTGCAACGACGAGGCCGGGGAGCGGTACGCGGGCGCCGGCGCGTTCGAACCGGCCGCGGCGCGGGCCGCCCTCGCCGAGTGGGACGCGCGGGTCCTGGTCCTCGCGGGTGAACTGGACAGCGGCCCGCTCCCCCGCGTCGCCGCCGATATCGCGCGACTGTTCCCCCGGGGCGAGCTGGTCGTCCAGCCGGGAGCCGGCCACTACCCCTGGCTGGACGACCCGCAGCACTTCGTCCGGACCGTCGAGACGTTCCTCGACCGGCGGTAGGCCGATGGGCGCGCTGGCGAAGCCGACCCCTTTCGGCTCCGCTTTCGCCATCGGTCCGCCGGATGTCAACGGAGCTGGGCAGCGGGCACCGGAGCGCTTCTGATCTCCCGGTCCAGCGCCGTGACGGCGCTCTGCAGCACATCGGGACCGACGACATTGATCAGCAACAGGCCGAGAGCGTAGGACTTCTGAGTGTCCGTCATCTCGCTGCCGGCCAGTGCTTCCACGGCGACGCCCAGATCCTGCTGCTCCTGGTCGGGCAGGTTCTGCAGCAGCGCCAGACAGAAGGCGGGCAGCGCGATCCGGGCCTTGGTGAACTGCACTCCGCGCATGATCCGGGTGACCTGCTGGGAGCGGTCCTTGGCCCGCATCCGGTCCACGCCCCGGTCGGCCACGCCCAGCAGCACCACGAGGATGAGGTTCGGGCCCACTCCGACCTCCTGGTCGCCGATGCGGACCGTGAACAGTGCGCTGCGGAACAGGGCGAGCGCGGTGAGTCCGGCGACCAGGACCTGCAGTGCGGCCGTCTGCTCGGGGGAGGTGGAGCCGAACTTCCAGTCGAAGACATGGACCAGCCACAGGCACCCGGCGCTCGCCGCGGCGTTCAGCAGGACGTAGAGCCAGGCGCTCGCCACGCCCAGCAGGGCCGACGGCCGGTCGCGGTAGCGCGATCCCAGCTCCGCGGCCCCCACGAGCGCGCCCAACCCGCCCGCCGCGACGAACTCCAGCACCGGATGCCCCTCCTCCGCCGATCGTTGTGAACCCGAATGTGCCGTGCCTGGGTGCGGCCGCTCAGCGCGCCGCGAGCAGCTCCCGGCCCCGCGCCGTCAGCTCCACCTCGTCGTCGGCACCGTCCCCGTGTACCGAGATCAGCTCCAGGCGCAGCAGCATCGACACGACCTCGGCGATGCGGAGCGTGGTGAGCCCGGTGGCCAGGCGCAGTGCGTCCACCTGCGTCCGCGGCCGGTCACGCAGCGCGGTGAGCACCGCCATGGCGACGGGCGGCAGGGGCTCGGAGCTCTGCGCGGCCCCCATGTGCACCTGTGGCCGGCTCGTGGTGTTGAGGAAAATGCTGAACGGATCCGTCGAGCGCTCCTGAGCCATCCTGTTCTCCTCCCTGACCCCCGCGGCGAGCGCTGCCAGTGTTCCACCCCTGGGCGGGCTTTGTCCGGGAACCGGCCCGCCCGGACCGGGGCGGCCTCTACGCTACGAGTCAGCGGGGGCGGCGCCGTTGCCCCCGACCGGGTGCGGAACGGGGGAGCACCGATGGACCGGACAGCTGCGCCGCTCACGGTGGAGCGATGGACGCTCGGTGAGCCGCTGGGCAGCGGCGGGGCGGGGACGGTGCACTCGGCGCTCGACCGGGCCACCGGCGAACGGTGCGCCGTGAAGTTCTTCCGGCCGCTCGCCGGCCCGTCCTCGCAAGGGCCGGGCGCGGACGCCGGTGTGCTGCGCGAACTGCGGACCGCCGAGGCCCTCGTACACCCGCACATCGTGCGCGCACACGCCTGCGGGTACGCCGACGGTCGGTACTTCCTCGTCATGGAGCGGTGCGAACTCGGCAGCCTGGCCGAGCTGGTGCGGCGTGCGGGACCACTGGACGCGGAGCGGGCCGTCGCCCTGTTCCTCGATGTGCTCGACGGTCTGCGGTACGCGCACTCGGCGCCGCTGGACGCCGTGGACGCTGCGGGCGGGCGGGTGGCGGTCCGGGGCGTCGTCCACCGCGACATCAAGCCGCAGAACCTCCTGCTGACGGGCTCGGCCGCGGCGCCCCTGGTCAAGATCGCCGACTTCGGCCTGGCGAAGTCCTACGAACTCGCCGGGGTGAGCGGCGTGACGCACACCGGCGCATCGGCCGGTACGCCCGCGTTCATGCCGCGGCAGCAGGTGGTCAACTTCAAGTACGCCAGGCCCGATGTGGATGTGTGGGCGGCCGCGGCGTCGCTGTACTTCGCGCTGAGCGGCCAGGCCCCACGGGAGTTCGCGGCGGGCCGCGACCCGTGGCTGACCGTGTGGAACACCGCCCCGGTACCGCTGCCGGAGCGGGTGCGCGGGGTGCCGTCGCGGCTGGCCCGCGTGGTGGACGCGGCGCTGGTCGACGATCCGCGGATCCACTTCCCCACCGCCGCCGACTTCCGCGCGGCACTCGAGTCCGTGTGACACCGGCCGCCCGGTCGGAGAACTGGAGGATTCCCCATGTCCGCACCCACCTCGCGTTCCGGCCCCTCGGGCCGGGGCGGCCACGAACCGAGCGGTGCGGCCTGGCAGGTGGGCCGGACCGTCCTGGGGGAGTTCGTCATCGAGCGGATCCTGGGCCGCGGCGGGTACGGCGAGGTCGTGCTGGCGGTGAGCCGGCGCAGCGGCGCACGGTACGCCGTCAAGCGCGTCCGCCACGACGACCCGGCGGAGCAGGGACGCCTTCTCGCCGAGGCGCAGCGCTGGATCGGTTTACCGCCCCACCCACACATCACCCCCTGCCACTTCACCCGCACCGTCGCCGACGAGATGGCGGTGTTCAGCGAGTACGCCGAGCAGGGCTCGCTCGCGGACTGGATCGCCGACGGCCGGCTCTACGCCCGCGGCCCGCGCGAGGCCCTGCACACCGTGCTCCGGGTCGCCGTCGAGGCCGCGTACGGCCTCGACGCCGCGCACACCCACGGTCTGCTGCATCTCGACACCAAGCCGGCGAACGTCCTGCTCACCGGGCGGGCCACCGCGCGGATCACCGACTTCGGCCTGGCGACCGGCCCCGCGCGCGACACCCAGGAGATCGTCGACCGGGAGCGGGTGGCGGACTTCATCTCCGGCGAGCCGGGAGCCATGGACGACGCGGCCCGCGAGCTGGTCAAGTCCGTGGTGCTGCAGGCGTTGCAGGACGCCCGGGCGGACGAGCCCTCGTCGCTGCGTGCCGTGTCCGAGGGCGGCACCCAGGGCTATGTGTCCCCCGAACAGGCGGAGGGGCGGCCGCTGGGCCCGTCCGCCGACCTGTGGAGCTGGGCCGCGACGGTGCTGGAGATGTTCACCGGCGGGCGCACCTGGCCGTCGGGGACCGTCGCCGGGGCCGCACTGGAGGCGTATCTGGGCAGTGCGGACGGGGCGCGGGGGCCCGTCCCGATCCCGGAAGGGGTGGCGGACCTGCTGCGCTCCTGCTTCCGGCTGGACCCGGACGAGCGTCCCCGGTCGCTGCGGGAGGCGGCGGACAGCCTGGTGCGGACCGCGGCACAGGAGTGCGGAATCACGCTGGAGAGCGCCGCGCCGCCCTCCCGGCCGCGGGTTCCCGCCCAAGGGGCGTATGTGCGGCGGATGCCGGGCGGTGCCTCGTGGCGCGATCCGCGCGAGCTGCTCGGATCGGCCTACCAGGCGGCTGGTTTGGACCCCGCGGACGCCGTGCGGTTCTGGCCGGGCGGACACGGCAGCCGCGCCGCCCAGGGCCTGGCGGATCTACGTGCGCTCACCGAGGCCGGGCGCGTCCTTGGCACCGTGGACGCGCCCGCCCCGCCGGTCCGCCATCTGCACGCGCTGGCCCTCGCCGAATCGGGCCGGGTCCGGCACAGCCTGGGCGACCTGCCGGGAGCCGTGGGCGACTACCGGAGCAGCGTGCGGACGCTGGAGACCCTCGACTCGGCGGACGGCGGTGCGCTGCGGCTCGCGGTGCTGCACTCCCTGGCGATCGTGCTGCGCCTGTCGGGCGCCGCCGACGAGTCGCTGGCCGTCTGCGAGCGCGTCCTGGACTCGGCGGCGGCCATCACGGACCCCGTCGAAGCCGCGCGGGTCCGGGGCATGACGCTCAACACGAAGGCGAACGCCGTCGAGGACCCGGGCGAGCGGGCCGGGCTGCATGAGCAGGCCCTCGCCGAGCTGCGCATCGCGGGTGACGACGAGGGGGTGGCCACGGCCCTGTCGGGGCGGGCGGCGGCCCTGGAGCAGCTGGGCCTCGGCGCCGACGCCGACGCCCTGTGGGAGCAGGCCGACGCGCTGCTCCAGGCCGGAGCCGCGCCCGGCCGCTCCGACATCGACGCGGTCCGCGGGCGGAATCTCCTCAACCGGGCGATCGTCGCCGGCAGCCCGCGGGAGGCGGCACCGTTCGCCCAGGCGGCGGTCGAGCTGTACCGGCCGCTGGTGGAGGTGCACGGCCGCCACGACATCGCCGGGGACCTGGGCCACGCGCTGCTGCTGACCGCTCTGGGCCACGAACACTCCAGTCGGCCGCAGGAGGCACTGGCCGCGTACCGGTCGGCCCGCTCGGCGCTGGAGCAGAGCGTGCTGCGCGACGGCCGCCTGGAGTACGTCCGCTACCTCGCCCAGGTCCACGACCACGAGTCGACCCTCGTACGCGATCTGGAGGACCCCGGCAGCGCCGTCGCGCTCGCCCGGCGCGCCGTCGAGATGTGGGGGCGGCTCGGCGACACGGACGGCAGGCGCGGCTGGGTCGCCGAACGGGCCGGTGCGCACCAGAAGCTCGCCGTCGCGCTCCTGGAGGCGGGCGAAGCGGCCGACGCCGCCCGGGAGTTCGACGCGGCCCTGCGCCTCGTGGAGTCGGCGCCCGGGCGGGCTGACGGCGACCCGTACACCCGTACCGTCGAGGTGCTGGTTCATCGAGGGCGGGCCGTACTGCATCGCAGGACGGGCGATCTGGAAGCGGCCTGCCGGGAGGCGCGGACCGCCCTCGACCTGCTGGGCACCCCGGCCGCGCCGCAGGAGGAACGCACACGGGTGCTGTGCCTGCAGACGCTCAGCGCCGCTCTCGGCGACGCGGGCCGCCACGAGGACTCGCTGGCGGTTCTCGACGCCGCGACCTCGGCCGTGGAGTCCCTGGTGGAGCGCGGTGAGGCGGCGCATGCCGACCTCGCCGACGCCCGTCAGCGCCAGGCCAACACCCTGCTCAGGCTCGGCTACACCGCGCAGGCGGTGGCCTGCGCCCACCAGGGGCTGGACGCCTATCAGCGGGTGATCTCGGCCGGGCGCGCCGACCTCGTCGAGGAGGCGACACGGCTGCGGGGCGCCCTGGCCTTCGCCCTGCAGAGGTCCGGCGACCTCGACGGCGCCGCCCGGACGATGCAGGCGATCCGTCAGCAGTTGGCCGAGCAGGCCGCGTCCCGGTGGCAGCGGGTCGCGCCCAACGGCCCCATGGCGGACGCGGTCGCGCAGAGTGGGGACGCCCGGTCCGTCCTGCTGGGTGGCCTGGAAGCGTGGTTCGCCGACATCGTGGAGGTCAGGTCGGTCAAGCGCAGGGCCGTCCCCCGGCTGCTGGCGACCTTCGAGCGGCGCCGCGCGGATCTGCAGTCGGGGACGGCGTGGGCCACCGCGCCCGAGCAGATCTCCGGAATCCTGGAGGGCATGTGCGGGAGCCTCGTGTGGCTGGCGGACCGGTATCCGCAGGACGCGGCGCACGAGGCGTGCGTGCAGACGGCGCTGCTGATGGGGGTCGCGTCGATGCGCTGCGGCAGAAGCGGCGCCGCGGATCGGGGATTCCGTCTCGCCGTCGAGCACGGCCGTACGCTCGTGCTCGAACGCGGCCGGACCGGGCACCTGGAGGACTGGGCCAAGGCCCATCTGGCGCTGGCGTCCTGGCTGGCGTCCGAGGGCGACGACGAGGAGGCGGCCAAAACGGTCGGTGCGATGGAGACACACCTCTCCAGGCTCACCTCCCCTGCGGACGCGGCCCGTTGGTCGGCGCACGCCCGGCAGGTCCTGACCTCGTTCCGCGTGCGCTAGGGCACCACCGGCCCGCGCCCTCGCCGGCGGAGCCGGGGCGGCAGGTGGCCCGATGGCACCGGCCCGGCGAGGGTGGCGGCGACCCCGCGGACGGGGAGGTCAGTGGGCCGCGAGCCGAACGGAGTTGTACGGGGTGTAGTCGTAGTCGGCGTACGTACCGGCGCGTTGGACGCCCTGGCAGCCGGTGCCGTGGGAGCCGGTGCAGTTACGGGCGATGGCGCCGCCGGTCTGGTTGTTGAAGAGCCTCTTGACGCCGAACTGGTTGCTGATGTTGTGGGCACCGTAGGTGTACCACTTGTAGGTGGGGTGGCCGCCGTTCCACCCCGCGTTCGGGTAGAGGCACACATACCCGGACGGGCATCCCTGGTACTCCCCCGCCGCGCCGGCCGCGTGCGCGGCGGGCACACTCACACCGAGCGTCAACAGCGCGCCGCCGGCGAGCGCGGCGACCGCCGCCACCGTCTTCCTGATCGTGCTACGGACCTGATGCATGGAACATTCCCCCTGTCGATGACACGGCCGCGCACCGAGTCCGCGCCCGCCTTCCGCATCTGCATCCTGCACGTGCTCCGAGAGCCCGACCACCCGAGAATTCGGCCATTCCGGGCGAATCACACCACCATCACCCACCCCGCGAATGTCGTGTTCTCCACCTGGTGTCGGGGCGGTGGGAGGCCGGGCTCACGGAGCGTCAGCCGGTGCGGCGGGGGATCACCGCACGGTGAGGACGAGCTTGCCGGTGGTGCGGTTCGTCTCGCCCAGCGCATGCGCCTTGGCGGCTTCCGAGAGCGGCAGTGCCGCGTCGACGTGGACGCGCAGCGTGCCGGCCTCGACGAGGTCGGCGACCGCCCGCATGCCCGCCTGGTCGGCCTCGACGATCATCATCTCCAACCGGACTCCCAACTCGGCCGCCTTCTTGGTCTCCTCCTCGGTGGCGGGGGCCACGATGGAGACGACGATGCCGCCCGGGCGCAGCACGTCGAGGGAGCGGCTGCGGATGTCGCCGGCGAGGGTGTCCAGGACCACGTCGACCTCGCCGACGACCTCGGCGAAGTCGGTGGTGCGGTAGTCGATGAGCTCGTCCGCGCCCAGCTCCCGCAGCAGGTCGTGCTTGGCGGCGCTGGCGGTCCCGATGACATGGGCGCCTCGGGCCTTGGCGATCTGTACCGCGAGGTGGCCGACGCCGCCGGCGGCCGCATGGATCAGCACCCGCTGCCCGGGCCGGACGTCCGCGAGGTCGACCAGCGCCTGATGGGCCGTGAGGGCGGCGAGCGGGATGGCGCCCGCCTCGATGTGGCCGATGGCGGACGGCTTGCGGACGAAGGCCCGCGCGGGGCCGGTGACGTATTCGGCGTGCGAGCCGACACCGTAGGGGTAGGGCAGCATGCCGAAGACCTCGTCACCCGGCTTGAAGAGGGTGACACCGAGACCCACGGCCTCGACGACGCCGGAGACGTCCCAGCCGAGGACGAACGGCGGCGACCCCAGGAACAGGCCGCCCGCGCGGTGCTTCCAGTCGGTGGGGTTGACGCCGGCCGCGTGGACGGCGATGAGGACCTCGCCGACGTCCGGGGTGGGTCGCACAAGCTCGACCTCGGTGAGGACCTCGGGGGCGCCGTGGGCGTCTTGGCTGATGGCACGCATGGTGGGAGATGTGGCGCGGTGCGCCGTCGAGTCGGTCATACCCCCAGACTCGCGGCCTCCGCGTCAGGCGACAATGGCAAGATGGTCAGCATTCGATGGGATCGTGCCATGCGGAGATCGTGCCACGTCCGCGCCGCGCTCACGTGCCGCTCATACGTCACTGGTCGCCTGGAACGCCCGCCGGTAGGCCAGCGGGGAGACGCCGATCACCGAGTGCAGATGCTGACGGAGCGAGATCGCGCCGCCGAAGCCGACTTCGTGGGCGATCCGCTCGACGGACAGGTCGGTGGTCTCCAGCAGCCGGCGGGCCTGATGGACGCGCTGCTGGATCACCCAGCGGCCCGGGCTGGTGCCGGCCTCCTCGGTGAAGCGGCGGGCGAAGGTACGGGGGCTCATCTCGGCGTGCGCCGCGAGGTCGGCGAGGGTGAGGGGCCGGTCGAGACGCTCCAGGGCCCACTCGCGGGTGGCGGCGGTGCCGGTCGCGCCCGGCTCGGGCATCGGCTGCTCGATGTACTGGGCCTGACCGCCGTCCCGCCAGGGGGGTATGACACAGCGGCGCGCGATGTGGTTGGCGAGCTCGCTGCCGTGGTCCTTGCGGACGAGGTGGAGGCAGAGGTCCACCCCCGAGACGGCTCCGGCCGAGGTGAGGATGTCCCCGTCGTCGATGAACAGCACGTCGGGGTCGAGGGTGACGTGCGGGAAGAGCCGGCGGAAGGTGTCCGCGAGGACCCAGTGGGTGGTGGCGGTGCGCCCGTCGAGCAGGCCCGCCGCCCCGAACAGGAACGCGCCCGTGCAGATCGACACCAGCCGGGTACCGGGGCGGATGCGGGCCATTGCGGCGGCCATGGCCGGCGTGAGCCGGTCGGAGAGCAGGCTGTGGTCATAGGGCGGGACGACGACCGTGTCGGCGCTCTCCAGGGCCTCGGGCCCGTGGTCGGGGGTGACCGAGAAGTCCGCACCGGTCCGCACCGGCAGGCCGTCGACGGTGCAGGTGACCACCTCGTACAGGTGCCTCGCCTCGCCGAAGACGCGGTTCGCTATGCCCAGCTCGAACGGGTACACACCGTCGAGGGCCAGCACGACGACGCGGTGGACGGACGGCTGCGGCGGTTGCTGCGACGAATGCATGGCATCATTCTATCGAACAGCCATTATCGCGCCATTACCCGCCGACAGCCGTACGCGCCCGAGGCCGTCAGCGGGAGCAGGGCGCCCCCCGCCCGGGGGTATGCGCCGCCGTCCAGTCCAGGATCTGCACCGCCGCACCGGCGGCCTCCCGCCCCTGGCAGCGCGCGTGATGCCGGCGGGCGATACCGTCCAGGTCGAGGTGGGAGCCGAAGGCGGGCAGGGCCGCCAGCCGGCGCGCATACGACCACAGCCGGCGGTGGCCGGCGATGCGGTGTACCGCGGCGGCGTCCAGATGCCAGCGGTGCACGGTGTCGAGCTGCACCAGCGTCACCCACAACTGGACGTCCGCGGCGGTGAGTTCATCACCCAGTACGTACTCCCGGTCGGCCAGCAGCTGCTCCAGCGAGTCCAGCGCCCGCAGGAGCGTCGCCAGCGCGACCCCGTAGGCCGGGCTGCCGACGCCGACCCGGCCGGCGCGCTGTGCGGCCTCGTTGACGTCCCGCGCGCAGAGCCGCCCGATCGCCTCGATGCCGCTGCGGGCCTCGGGCGGATGGAGCACGGGCCCCTGGGCGCCGAACCGTTCGGCCAGGTCCCGCAGGATGTCGGGGGTGTGCGTGCTGACGATCCGCCCCGTCCATCCGTCGCTGAGCACCGGCGCCGCGGCCGGTCCGGGGTGCTGGTGCGAGCTGGCCTCGTACAACGGGCGCAGCGCGGCGTATCCGCCGTCCGGAGCGTCGGGGACCGCGGGCAGCAGCGTCACCGGGAGGGTGTCGCCGAGTTCCAGCAGGCTGTGGGTGATGGCGATGCTCAGACAGTACGGACACGACGGCGTCAGGTGCAGGCGGTAGCGGTGCGGCACGGCGTAGTGGCCGCTGCGCGCATCGCATCCGATCCTGCCGCGCAGGGGCGGTACGCCGTCGGGGGAGCTGACGGAGCGCTGAGATGTGGCGGAGTTCTGGGTTGCGGCGGACACGGCAGACGTGGCGGACATGCGGCTCCCTGGGGTCCGGGGCCGGTGCGCGGGCGTACGACGGGGTGCGGGCGCGCGGACCGGCGGAGGTGCGGGCGTACGGGCGGATGCGCCTCGGGCGGCGGGCGGACGCGCCGTCGGCGCGGGCCCGGCTACGGAGGGGGGTGCGGCGGGGAACGAGGGGCGGCGCGGAGCGGCCGCGACCGCCTCAGCGAAGGGGATCTGCCGCGCTGCAGACGCGCAGGAGATCGATGTGCCGGCGTGACGTCAGCGGGGGAAGCGGCCGAAAGGCGCGGACCGCGCGGTCGTCTGCCGCCCCTGCACGCCCCATGATTTCCCACCCGTTCGCTAGGGTTCCCGTCCCGAGTGTCGAGCCGCCGTCGAGCCACGTCAAGGGGCTGTGGCCGGGACGGCGGCCGGGGGTGGCCGGGGCGAGAGCCCGCACCGCCGCTGCGGAATAATGCAGGCATGCGGATTTCAGCCAGAGCGGACTATGCGGTGCGCGCCGCGCTGCAACTCGCTGACGCCCGGGACGCGGGACCGCTCAAGGCGGAGGCCATCGCCGACGCCCAGGACATTCCGCACAAGTTCCTCGAAGGCATCCTCAACGACATGCGCCGGGGCGGACTGGTCCTCAGCCAGCGCGGTGGCAACGGGGGCTATCGGCTGGCCCGGTCCGCGGAGTCCATCAGCATCGCGGATGTGATCCGTGTCGTCGACGGACCACTGGTGTCCGTACGCGGGGTCCGCCCGCCGGAGTTGTCCTACAGCGGGCCGGCCGAGTCGCTGCTGCCGCTGTGGATCGCGCTGCGCGCCAACGTCCGCCAGATCCTGGACGGGGTGTCCCTGGCCGATGTCGCAGCGGCCGAACTGCCCGGCCCGGTCTCGGCACTGGCCGAGGACCCCGACTCCTGGACGAACCCCTAGGAGACTCGTCGCCCCCGGGAGCTCCCCACCGCCCCCAAGGAAGCGTCTCCCCCACCGGAAATGCCCTATGGGCTGTCCGGAGTTCAAGACCGCGCTGTCCACCCTTTGAACGGCCCTTGCTGCGCGCGGAGTCCGGACGCATTCTTTCCCTATCAATCCAGTGGGAAAACTAGGGAAACTGGATCCGAGAGGGGACGGTGAACGGCGTCATGTCGAAGAGGTCCGCAGCGTGTCCCGTCGCCCCGCCGGCCAACGAGCCTTCGCAGGACGGGATATGGCCGCTGGTCGCCCGTGAGGTGGCGGACGATCTCGCCGTCGACGCGCTCCTCCGCGACCGCGCGGGCAAGCCGCCGTTCGACGAGCTCCAACGGGTGCGCGAAGCCGGTCTGCCGGCCCTGCTGATGCCGCCCGGCCCGACGCAAGGAGGCACCGACCTGCGGACCGCCTGCGCGGTCATCCGTGAGATCGCGGCGGCCGACAGCTCCATCGGCGAACTCCTCGGGCGGCACTACGCTCTGTCGTGGAGCGCCCGGTTCTTCGGCACCCCGGAGCGGGCCGCCGCACTCGAACACCGGGCGGCCGAGGAGCAGTGGCTCTGGGGCGGGGACATCGGCGTTCCGGGGACGGAGGCGGACTCGGGGACGGAGACCGGCCCGGAGCTGACCCTGACACCGACCTCCGGCGGGTATCTCCTCAACGGCCGCCGGGCGTTCGCCGCGGGTGTCGCCGTCGCCGACCGGCTGGTGCTCGGCGCGGTGTGCACCGAGACCGGTGAGTCGCTGGTGGTGCTCGTGGACCCGGCGCACCCCGGTGTGACGGCCGATCCGTCGCACGACCGCCTGGGGCAGCGGCTCACCGGGGCGGGCAGCATCGGCTTCGAAGGCGTCCCGGTGTCGTCCCCGGACCAGGTTCTGGGCGCCGTCCCGCGCGACGAGCACGACGTCTCCCCCTTCGCCGCGCTCGCCCCGCTGGCTCTCCGGCTCGCCCTCGTCCACGTCGGCCTGGGGATCGCCGAAGGAGCGCTGGCCGAGGCGCGGGACTTCAGCCGCGCCGCGCCGCGCACCTGGCCGCCCTCGGGTCCCGACAGCGGTACGTACGAGGGGCTTCCGGATGGTGATCCTTATCTCCTGCTCGCCTACGGGGAGTTGGTGGCCGCCGCGCACACCGCAGCGGCGGTGGTGGAACCGGCGACGGAGGCCCTGGCGAGGGGCCTTGTGGCGGGCCGCGAGCTCGGCGTCGAGGAACGCGCCGACATCGCCGTCCTGGTCGCCGCGGCGGAGGCGGTCACCAGCCGGTCCGCCATGCGCATCACCACCCGGATCCTGGAACTCACCGACGGCGCCGACGCCCTGGCCGACGGCCCCGGGTTCGACAGGTTCTGGCGCAACGCGCGCGTCCTGACGGCGCAGGGCTCCCCCACGCACCGCCTCCGGGACATCGGCGATCACTTTCTGAACGGCACACATCCGCCCCTGACCCTGCACGTCTGACCGCCCACCGGCCCGGGGGAGAGAGCGCGTGCCTCACGCGGGCCGGAGCGTCAGCGTGCCCCCGGGTTCGGAGGCGGCGCACGCCTGGAAGCCGGTGGCGATCCGGCCGAGGAGCCTTTGCAGCCAGCGGGAGTCCTCGGAGGAGATGTGCCGCAGCCTCATCTGGTGGGCCTGGAGCGGGGTGATGCGTACGTCCTGGAGCCGGCCGGTGTCCGGTTCCACCGACACGAGGTAGAGCAGCCGCAGATCGTCCCGGTAGTGCTCGTAGCCGGTGATGCCCTCGTAGTCGTCGATGAAGTCGCCGCACCCGTGGATCAGGAGCTTTCCCCGGTACACCTCCAGGCCGCGGGGGTGGTGCGCGGAGTGCCCGTGCACGATGTCCACGCCGCCGTCGAGGAGGGTGTGCGCGAAGGCGGTCTCGGCGCGGGAGACGCCGTAGCTCCAGTTGGGGCCCCAGTGGACCGAGGCCACCACCGTGTCCCCCGGTCGCTTCGCCTGCTGGACGCGGACGGCCCACTCCCAGGCGGCGGCCTGGGACGGCCCGGCCACGAACGCGACCCCGCTCCGGTCCTCGCCCGCGGCCCAGGTCCGGTGAATGCCGCTGGAGGGCAGGCCGAAGGAGAAGACCAGGACGCGCCGGCCCCCTTCGACGGGGACGACGGCCGGCCGCCGGGCCGCGTCGGCGTCCCTGCCCGCCCCCGCCGTCCGCAGCCCGCCGCCCGTCAGCGTGTCGAGCGTCTCCTGCAGTCCACTGCGGTCGAAGTCCAGGACGTGGTTGTTGGCCAGTACGCAGACGTCGGGGCGGGCGGCGGTCAGGCAGGGGAGGTTCGCGGGGTTCATCCGGTAGTGGACTTCCTTGCCGGGGGCGAAGGCGTCGCTGCGCGTGACGCTGGTCTCCAGATTGATCACGCGTGCGGCGGGCGCGGCCTCGTCCAGCACCCCCAGCGCCTCCCCCCACGGCCAGGAGTAGTCGACCGGACGGGGGATGGGGCCGTTCACCGCCTCGGCCAACGCGACGTAGTCGCGGGCGTCGCGGGCATAGCCCTCCCGCAGCGCGGGGTCGCCCGGGTGCGGCAGGATCTGGTCGACGCCGCGACCGAGCATCACGTCCCCGCAGAGGAACACCGTGACCACGTCACCGCTCATTCCTCCAGGCTAGGGTCTGTCCGCCAGGGCCGTACCACGGTGCTGCGGCCGCCGTGGACGCCCAGGTCGTGTCTCTTCGCTCATCGGCTGCCTTCCCGAGTCCTCGCACCCGCACCACGCGGGGCGGTCGAAAACCGGGTGCGGACGCTCGGTGGTGGTGTGTGATCGGCGGTATGGCGATCGCGTTGGGCGAACCGGCAATCGACGGGCTGAGCGAGGCTGTGGGCGAGCTGTGGCGCTGACGATCGCGCCGGACGCTCGGCGGGACGAGGAGCTGGCGCGGCGGTTGGTTGACGACGTGACCGCGCCGGAGCGCGGTGTGCTGCCCGAGGGCAAGGTGAACATCGAGTCGCCGGTGGGTGCGCTGGTCCAGGACCTGCTGTTCGAGGACGGCTGGAAGGCGGATGAGCCGTGGACGCCGCTGCGCCGCGACCTCACGGAGCCGGTGCGGGACCCAGGTGTGCGGATCGAGGTGGTCGGGCCGGAGCGGGCGCACATGTTCGCCGCCGTGGTTCGGGCGGCGTTCGACGGGTCGACATTCACGGACGAGCGCCGGCACGCGATGGCGACCGGATCGCCGTACGCGGACGCCCGGTGTCTGCTCGCGTTCGACGAACGGGGCGACGCGGTGGCGGGGGTGACGGTGTGGTCGGCCGGTCGGGGTAGACCGGGATTGCTCGAACCGATGGGCGTGCACCGGGAACATCGCCGCCAGGGCTACGGCGAGGCGATCTCCCTCGCCGCGGCGGCCGCACTCCAGGAGCTGGGCTCGTCGAGCGCGCTCGCCTGCACTCCGAGCTCCGATGTCGGCGCCGTCGCCACCTACAAGTCGGCCGGCTTCCGGCAACGCCCCGAGGTCCGGGACCAGTACCGGGACCCCCGGATCAGCTGCCGGTGATCACGCCACCGGCCGCACCGGCTGTTGCTCACTGACGCGGAAGCGCGGCAGTCAACCCAAGACACGCGGAGGGACACGTTCCGGGCATTCCCATACCCATGGCGGTCACGGATAGTAGTCATTGGTTACGCAGAGCTTCCGCGCGAGGTCGTCGTACGGCGCCGTCGCTCCATCTCAGGGAGAGCACCATGACTACATACCAGACCAAGGCCGGAACCGAGTGCGGTACGGAGGTGGGCCCGGGCGACCCCCGCTACGAGGCCCTGCGCCGAGGCTTCAACCAGCGCTTCATCGCAAGTCCTGACTATGTGTCGGTGGTCGGCTCGACGGACGAGGCCGTCGCCGCGCTCAACAAGTATCTGGCGAGCCACCGCCCCGACGAGAGTCTCGACCGGCGCATCACGGTCCGGTCGGGCGGCCACTGCTACGAGAACTTCGTCTGCGGCGACGATGTCGGGGTGATCGTGGACCTCGGGCAGATGGACCGGGCCTATCTCGACCAGGAGATGGGGGCGTACTGCGTCGAGGCCGGCGCGAACAACTGGCATGTCGCCACCCACCTCTACGCACCGTTCGGCGTCGCCCTCCCCGGCGGTTCGTGCTACTCCGTGGGCGCCGGCGGCCATGTGTCGGGGGGCGGGTACGGACTGCTGTCCCGGCAGCACGGCCTGACGGTGGACTACCTGTACGCGGTGGAGGTCGTCGTCGTCCGCGACGGCCAGCACGCGGAGGTCGTGGTCGCCCGCCGGGACTCCCCCGACGAGCGGCTGCGGGACCTGTGGTGGGCGCACACCGGCGGGGGCGGCGGCAACTTCGGCGTGGTCACCCGCTACTGGTTCAAGGGGCTGCCCAAGCCTCCGGGCGAAGTCCTGCTGCACGCCGTCGCCTGGCCCTGGGACAAGCTCAGGGGCGAGCCGGACCGCTTCAAGTCGCTGGTGCGCAATTACGGGCTGTTCTTCGAGTACGAGAACACCCGGCAGCTGCCGGAGTCCCTCCGCGGCGACTTCACCGACATGTTCACGCTGCTGAAGCTGACGCACCACTCCAACGGCAAGATCGGCCTGATCACCCAGCTCGACGCCACCCGGCCGGACAGCGTCGCGCGGCTGAACGCCTTCCTCGGCTGGATCACCAAGGACCTGGGCGTCGACCCCACACCACTGGACCGGCGGATGGGCGAGCACGCCCCCATGGGCGGACTGCACGTACCGACAAGGCTGCCCTGGCTCACGGCCACTCAGACCCTCAACGGCTCCGGTGACAACCAGTGCGGCAAGTACAAGTCGGCGTATATGACACGTGGTTTCACCGAGACGCAGCTCACCGCCATCTACGGCGCTCTGACCCGCGACGACGGCTACAAGAATCCGCAGGCGCTGCTCCAGGTCGACTCCTACGGTGGCGCGATCAACCTCCCCGACAGCCAGGACACCGCGGTCTATCAGCGCAGCTCCGTGCTGAAGCTGCAGTACCAGACCTACTGGAGCTGGAAGCGGGACTCCAACAAGGACGGTGTCGCCGACCACCACGACGCCGAAATCGACCCGTCCATCGCCGCGCCGCACCTGCGCTGGATCCGGGAGTTCTACCGCGATGTCTACAAGGACACCGGCGGAGTGCCGGTACTGGCGCCCGCCGAGGCCTCGGCCGAAGGGAAGCCGGCGCCGGTGACGGACGGGTGCTACATCAACTACCCCGACACCGACCTCGACGACCCCGAATGGAACACCTCGGGCCAGCCCTCGCACCGCCTGTACTACGGCGACGACAACTACCGGCGGCTGCAGGAGGCCAAGGAGTACTGGGACCCGCGCAACGTCTTCCGGCACGCCCAGTCCATCCAGCCGTTCACCCGGTGATCCGGTGACCGGGACCGCCGTGCGGGCGTGCTCGCGCTCAGCCGACGTGGACGCGTGGGCGGCGGGAGCGGTCGGGTTCGGCCTCGCGGAGGACCTCGCGGGTGACGGGTGCGACCTCGCCCTGGCCGAAGAGGAAGAACCGCAGCAGTTGGGCGAAGGGGTTGCCCTCGGTCCACTCGAAGTAGATGTGCGGCCGCTGCCCGGTCTCGTCGCGTACGTGCAGCAGCAGCGCGGCCAGGGCGTTGGAGACGGTGGAGCTCTCCAGGCGGAGCACGCGGTAGCGGCCGTGCAGCACTTCCCCGCGCACCCGCAGTTCGCTCTCGAATTCGGAAGGGTCGCCGATGGTGACCTCGACGAAGATGTAGTCGTCGTCGGCCGGCAGGTCGTTGTCGGTGCGGATCTGCTGGAGCTTGTCGCGGTATTCGGCCAGATCGCGCTGGTCGGGTTCGTTGGCGATCAGGCGGATCTTGCGATGGGCGATGTCGCGGATGAACCGGTCGGCCATCTCGTCGAGCAGCACGCTGGTCACCCGCAGTTCGAAGGCTCGGGCGAGGCGGGAGAGGAAGGACAGCAGGATGATGCCGGCGATGAAGCAGGCGCCGATCTTGACGCCGTCGGGCCGTTCGATGATGTTCGCGATGGTCGTGTAGAGGAACACCACGGAGATGACGGCGAAGCCGATCGTCCAGCCGCGCTCCTGGGCCCGCCGCGCGGCGATGGTCGCGGCGATCGCCGCGGAGCTGATCAGGACCAGGACACCGGTGGCGTAGGCGCCGCCCTGGGCGTCCACATCGGCGTCGAAGATCCAGGTCACCAGGAACGCGACGAGGGTGAACACCAGCACCATCGGGCGTACGGCTCGCGCCCAGTGGGGCGCCATGCCGTAGCGCGGCAGGTACTGCGGCATCAGGTTCAGCAGCCCGGCCATGGCCGAGGCGCCGGCGAACCACAGGATGGCGATGGTGGAGATGTCGTAGACGGTGCCGAAGGCCGAGCCCAGGTACTCATGGGCCAGGTAGGCCAGCGCACGCCCATTGGCTTGTCCACCGGGCTCGAACGCCTCCGCGGGGATGAGCAGCGTGGTGATGAAGCTGGTCAGGATCAGGAAGACGCTCATGATCGCGGCGGAAGTGGTGAGCAGCTTCCTCGCGCCCCGGATCCGCCCCGTAGGACGCTCCTCGGTATCGCCGGGCTCGCCCTCGATGTGCGGCATCACCGCCACACCGGTCTCGAAGCCGGACAGGCCCAGCGCCAGCTTCGGAAAGACCAGCAGCGCCACCCCGATCATGGCCAGGGCGTTGCCGTGCTCGGTCGTCAGCAGATGGGACCAGTCGGGAATGACGTGCGCCGCGGTGACCACATGCCACAGCCCGGCGACGACCACGACGGCGTTGAGGGCGAGGTAGAGGCCCACAAGGACGATCGCCACCCCGATCGCCTCCAGGAACCCCTTGAGGAAGACCGCGCCGAGCAGGGCGACCAGGATCAGCGTGATGACCATCTGCTGGTTGTGCAGGGCGCTGTTGACGTGCGGGTTCTCCACCAGGTGGGTGGCTGCGTCGGCCGCGGAGAGGGTGATGGTGATCAGGAAGTCGGTGGCGGCGAACCCCAGCAGCGTCAGCACGAACAGCTTGCCCTTCCAGAAGGACAGCAGCCGCTCCAGCATCGCGATCGAGCCCTGGCCGTGCGGGCTCTCCTTCGCCACCCGCCGGTAGACCGGCAGCGCGCCGGCGAGCGTCACGATGACCAGGACGATGGTGGCGATCGGCGACAGCGCCCCGGCGGCCAGGGCGGCGATGCCCGGCTGATAACCGAGAGTGGAGAAGTAGTCCACACCGGTCAGACACATCACCCGCCACCACCGCTGCCCCTTGTGGGCGCTCTGCGGCCCGGCGTGCGGACCCGGGTGGTGCTTGGCCATGTCGGCCAGGCCTTCCAGCATCCATCCCCTAAAGCGATGGCGCGCTGCGGCCAAGGGCGAAGAGCCCCCGGGGGCGGAAGTGGCCATCATGCGCTCCTGTCGTACCGCTGCCGTCGGTCATCGACGAGACAGCCACGTCGGCGCGGGGATGCCGGGCACCGCCGCCGTGGCCCTCCTCCGTATGCCGCTCAGATGTCACCGACACGCGGGCGCACCTGGCGGATGAGTGCCCGGGAGGCCGGCTCGCTCACTTCGCCACCGCCGTGTGTAAGAGTGAAGGGAGGACTCGACGGCGCGGTCGGCGAATGCCAGAGAGGGCGGCCTGCGATGTCCATACCGTCGGATCGCCTCGAAGCGGTCACTGCGCGGTCCACGACCGCGTACACCCGGACCGAGGAGTACGAGGACCTGTTCGATCAGGCCCCGGTGATCTTCGCTGCCCTGTGCGGCCCGCAGCATGTGCTGGAGGCGGCGAATCCGGCGTTCTTCGAGGTGTTCGGCGGCGAGCGCACACTGACCGGCGCGCCGGTCGGCGAGCTCTATCCGGAGCTGGGACCCCAGGGCGTCCTGGACCGTCTCGACGCCGTGTACGCCACTGGTACCGCGTACCGGGCCCGGGGCGGGCGGCTGGTGCTCGGTGCGCCAGGGGCGGAGCGGGAGGGGTTCTTCGACTTCACCTACGAGCCCCGGCGGGACGCGGTCGGCCGGGTCGACGGGGTGATCGTGATCGCGGTGGAGACCACCCCGTACCACCACGCCCAGTTGCTCGCCGCCGAGCAGCGCATCCTGCTGGAGCAGATCGCGCGCGACGCCCCGCTCCGCGAGATCCTCACCGACATGGCGCGGGCGATCGAGGACCTCGCCCCGGAACTGATCGTCTCGGTGCTGCTCGCCGACCCCGATGGCCGGCATCTGCGGCACGGCACCGGCCCCAGCCTGCCCGACTTCTACAACGAAGCGATCGACGGCGTGGCCACCGGCCCGAACGTGGGCTCCTGCGGCACGGCCGCCTATCTGCGCGCCCCGGTGATCGTCAGCGATATCGCCACCGACCCCCGGTGGGCGGGCTACGAGGACCTGGCGCGCCGGGCCGGGCTCGCGGCGTGCTGGTCCACCCCGATCCTGGGCGCGGACGACGAGCTGCTGGGCACCTTCGCGATGTACCACCGCACCCCCAAGGTCCCCGCGGACAAGGACGTGGCGCTCAGCGCCGCGTTCGCCCGGATCACCGCGCTGGCCATCCAACGACACCGCGCCATGGAGGCCGGCCGCGCCGCCCAGGAACGGGAGAAGGCCGCCCGCGAGGACCTGGCCTTCGTGCTCGACGCCAGCACCGCGATCACGCGCGAGCCGCACTACTTCGACTGCCTGCAGTGCATGGCCCGGCTGACCGTGCCCGCGCTGGCGCCGCTGTGCACCGTCCATGTCGTCGAGGACGGCCGGACCCGGCGGATCGCGGTGGCCTCCGCGTCCCGGGCCGCGGAGGAGTACCTCGCCTCCCCGGGCATCGGCGACGAGATCGACCACGCGGTCGCCCGGGTCCTCGCCTCGGGCACCACGGAGACCGACCGCCACCCGGTCGGCGCTCCCCCCACGGAGCCCGACCAGGCCGGCGCGCCCACCCAGGACCTCGACGCCCCCGGCGCCCCCACCCCGGACCTCGACGACCTCGGCGCACCCGCCTCGAACCCCGACCGCTCCGACGCACCCGACCAGGACCTCGACGTCACCCGATACGTCTGCGTGCCGCTGACCACCCGCGGCCGCACCTTCGGCGTGCTGACCCTGGTGGCCACCCCCGACCGGCCCCTGGACTGCCATGTCATCGCCCTGGCCGAGGAGCTCGCCCGCCGGGCGGCTTCCAGCGCCGACAACGCCCACCAGTTCACCGACCGCGTCCGGCTCGCCCGCGATCTGCAGGCCGGTCTGCTGCCGCCCGCGCTGCCCCGGATACCCGGCGCCGGTCTCGCGGCGTCCTACCACCCCGCCGGCGAAGGGCTCGACGTGGGCGGCGACTTCTACGACGTCTTCCCGCTGCCCGACGACCGCTGGGCGTTCATGATCGGCGATGTCTGCGGGCGCGGGGCGGCGGCCGCCACCACCACCGGCATGGTCCGCCACACCGCGCGAGCCGCCGCCCGGCTGCTCACCGACCCCGCCGCCGTGGTCGCCGCCATCAACGGCGCGCTCGCCCAGAGCACCACCGAGGACAACTTCGTCTCCCTCGTCTACGGCGAACTACGGCGCTCCGCCTCCGGCCTGACGCTGGACCTGATACGCGCCGGCCATGTTCCGCCGCTCATACGCCGGGCCGACGGCACGGTCGAGGTGATCGCCGAGCCGGGCCTGCTCCTGGGCATCGCGCCGGACTTCGACGGGACCTCCTGCCGGGTCGATCTCCGTCCGGGGGACAGCCTGGTGCTGGTCACCGACGGCATCACCGAGGCTCGCGCTTCCGACGGGGAGTTCTTCGACGAGCACCGCCTCGCCGACGCCCTCGCCGCGGTCCGCTGCCGCACCGCACTCCGCGGCCGCACCTCCCCCACGGCCGCCACACTCATCGAGGCCGTCACGGCCGCGGTCACCGCGTTCGCGGGCGACTCCACCCCCGACGACCAGGCCGCGCTGGTCCTCACGGCCACCTGAACCGTCCACGCCGAACTCCGCACGGCCACCCGAACAAAGGGCCGGTCGGTCGGCCTCGTCCGCTGGGCAGTCGCCCGCTACGGCCTCGTCCGCTAGGGATTCGCCCGCTGCGGCCTCCCCGGGCGCACGCGCGTCGGCAGGGTCGGCAGCACCATGCCCCGCTCGCGTGTGGCGTGCAGCGCGCCGTTGCCCGACCTCGCCGCCATGAGGAAGTCCGGGAGCTCGTACGGCTCCGCGGCATCGACGTCGACCTCGTAACCCAGGTCTCCGAGGCTCGCCACCGTCAACCGGCTCATGGCGTTGCCGGCGGCGGCGATCTGCGGCGACATCAGCTCGGCGCCGAACACCGCCTCACGCCAATGGCTGCCCGCACTGCCCTCACCGCCGATGTTCGCGACCGGCACCGGCTCGGAATTCTCCGATCCGACCAGAGTGCCGAACTCCCGCATCGCTCCGGGACCGACAAAGGTCGGATTGGTGCCGGGAAATCCCTTCAGGAGACCGAAATCGGTCCAGATGGAGCCGATTCCCAGCACATGGCCCATCTCGTGGGTGATGACGTCGTTGAGTGTGCCGTCGGCCTCCATACGGTCCAGGTCCGCGGTGTCGAACCGCATGACGCCCTTGGCGGGGAGCCCCGCCCCCGCGGCGGCGTCGTCGCCCCGGATGTCGGTGGGGCCGGCCATCCCGAGGATGCCGAACGCGTCGTCGATCGGCACGCCCTCCGCCTCGATCAGCAGGTCGTCGATGACATCGTCGCCGACGATCGCGGTCTCCAGGTCACCGACGATGACGCCGGTCCAGCGTTCGGCGGCCGCGGCGAACGCGGCCTCCTGGGTCTCCGTGAGCCCGCCGAGGAAGCGCACTTCGATGGTGAACGGGGAGGTCGTCCCGGCGAGGGCCGCAGCCCGCTGTGCGTCTGCGACGGCTCGGTAGGTCCGGAATTCTTCGAGCGTGATCCGCCTGCCCATGGCTACCGCTCCCCTCTCAGCGAGCCATGCCCATATCTCCTTTTCACGCTACCGAAGAAGGCCGTTGTAGACAGGGCAACCAACCGCCGCGCGAGGGCTGCACCACGATGCCGCGCGCGCCTATTTTGGCTTCATGGAGCGAAGAGCGCCGACCCCGCCCGACGACCCGGACCGCACCGATCCGCTGCGCCGGCTCTCCCTCGAAGAGCTGCGCCGGCGTACGAGCATAAAGTGGCGCACCCATCCGGCCGATGTGCTGCCCTTGTGGGTGGCGGAGATGGATGTGCCGCTGGCCGCACCGGTCGTGCGGGCGATCACGGACGCGATCGGGCTCGGCGACACCGGCTACCCGGCGGGGACGGCGTACGCCGAGGCACTGGCCGGCTTCGCCCGCCGGCGCTGGGGGTGGCAGGGGCTGGCCGTGCCGCGGACGATGATCGTGCCCGACGTGATGCTGGGCATCGTCGAGGTCCTGAAGGTGGTGACCCGCGCGGGCGACCCGGTGATCGTCAACTGCCCGGTGTATCCGCCGTTCTACCCGTTCGTGGCGCATATGGACCGACGCGTGGTGGAGGCGCCGCTGGGACCGGATCTGCGGATCGACCTCGCCGCGCTGGAGGGCGCGTTCCGGCAGGCCGCGACGGGTGGGGCCCGGGCCGCGTATCTGCTGTGCAGCCCGCACAACCCGACCGGCACCGTGCACAGCGCCGAGGAGTTGGCCGCCGTCGCGGCACTGGCGGACAGATACGGAGTACGGGTCGTCGCCGACGAGATCCACGCTCCCGTGGTGGCCCCGGGCACCGCCTTCGTGCCTTATCTGAGCGTGCCCGGAGCGGAGAGCGGGCTGTCGTTGATGTCGGCGACCAAGGCCTGGAACCTGGCCGGTGTCAAGGCCGCGCTCGCCGTCGCCGGGCCCGCCGCCGCCGACGACCTGGCACGCGTACCCGAAGAGGTCGGTCACGGTCCCAGCCACCTCGGTGTCATCGCCCACACCGCAGCGCTGCGGGACGGCGGCGGCTGGCTCGACGCGCTGTGCGCCGGCCTCGACGACAACCGCCGGCTGCTGGCCGAGCTGCTGGCGGAGCAGCTGCCCGCGGTCCGCTACCGCCCCGCCCCCGGGACCTGTCTCGCCTGGCTCGACTGCCGCCGGCTGGGGCTCGGGGACGACCCCGCCGCGGCGTTCCTCGCCCGCGGCAGAGTGGCCCTCAGCCCCGGTCCGGACTTCGGCACCGGCGGCGCCGGCCACGTACGGCTCAATCTGGCGACCTCCCCCGAGGTGCTCACCGAGGCGGTACGGCGGATGGCCGCCACCCCGACCTGACGCCGCCCAGGACGAACTCGCCCCGGACGCCGTCCCGGTGGCCGGAGCCGGGACAGCGGGGTCGACTCCGACGAAGGGCCGCCGACGCCGGTCTTGCCTTCGCCGGCCGGTTCCGGGGCCGTTTTGGAGCGAGGTGGTTTTCTCCATACGATCCAGCGATGATCACAAGAAAACGGTTGGCGGTCGGGGTGTGCGGCCTGCTTGCCGTCATGGCCGCCGCCCTCGCGCCCTCACCCGCCGTCGCCGACGAGCCGTCCGCGAAGCCGGTCCCCAAAGTCGAGTTGACGCTCGATGTCAGCGGCTCGATGCGGGCCCGCGACATCGACGGACAGAGCCGGATGGCCGCGGCGAAGCAGGCGTTCAACGAGGTGCTGGACGCGGTGCCCGAGGACGTACAGCTCGGCATACGGACGCTCGGCGCCAACTACCGCGGCGAGGACCGGAAGGTCGGCTGCAAGGACACCCGCCAGCTCTACCCGGTCGGTCCGCTGGACCGGACCGAGGCCAAGACCGCGGTGGCCACCCTCACCCCCACCGGCTGGACCCCCATCGGCCCCGCGCTGCTGGGCGCGGCCAAGGACCTCAAGGGCGGTGACGGGACGCGCCGGATCGTGCTCATCACGGACGGCGAGGACACCTGCGCCCCGCTCGACCCCTGCCAGGTGGCCCGTGACATCGCCGCCGAGGGCATCCACCTCACCGTCGACACCCTCGGGCTGCTGCCGGACGCCAAGACCCGTCAGCAGCTGAGCTGCATCGCGGAGGCCACCGGCGGCACCTACACCTCCGTGCAGCACACCAAGGAACTCCGCGACCGTGTGCACCAGTTGGTGGACCGGGCCGCCGATCCGGTGGTCACCCCGGTGCCCACGGAGGGCGCCCGGCAGTGCGCCACCGCGCCGAAGCTCAAGGCCGGTCTCTACAGCGACCGCGAGAAGTTCGCCGAGCACCGCTGGTACCGGGTGGACGTCCGGCCCGGCCAGGAGCTGCGGGCGTCGGTGAGCATCGCCGCCGACCGCGCCGTCAACAACGACTACGGGGTCCTGTTGCGGGCCTCGACCGTGCACGGCCGGGAGATCGTCCGCGGCGCGGAGGCCGGTGACGGCCGTACGGATGTGATCTCGTCCGGGCTGCGCTATCCCAAGTCGCCGGACACCCCCGACGGTGACGACGGCGACCCGGCGGCGGAGACGGTCTGTCTGCAGGTCAGCAACTCCTTCTCGGCGCCCGCATCGGTCAAGACCGACCCCGGCCTGCCGATGGAGCTGTCCATCGACCTGGTGGACGGTCCCGGCGACGCCTCCGACACGGCCTCCTTCGGCCTCGGCCACGGCTGGTGGCTGCTGGTCTCACTGGCTCTCGCCGGGCTGCTGGCCGGGCTCCTGTGGGGCTGGATCTCCCGTTGGCGCGTGACCGTCTGGAGGACCAACTGATGCGCACCGTACGCATACTGACCAGCGCCGTACTGGCCGGCGCGAGCCTCTTCGGCCTGGCGGGAACGGCTGTCGCCGACAGCCCCACGCCGAGTCCGAGCGCGAGCGAGGGCGCGGAGGCGGCCGCTCCGACCGAGGCGGGCACCTCGTTCCGTACGGCGACCGCCATCAAGCCGGACCAGCCGGCGACGGCCGACGCCTCCACCGGCGACTACCTCTACTGGGTGCTGCCCGTGGACACCCGGCAGCGCGCCACGGTCAAGGCCAAGGTGACGCTGCCGGCGGCAGCCGCCCGGCACGGCGCGGCCACCTGGCAGCTCGATGTCTACGACGGGCTGCGCCGCCGCCAGGCGTGCGTGTACGGCGCCCAGACCAGGGCGGCGGCCAAGGACGCCGGATCGGTGGAGCTGTCCTGCACGCTGCGTACGGTGCGCGGCTGGGCGGAGCCCTGGGCGAACGATCCGCTGCCGGGCAGCTATTACGTGCGCCTGACGGTCGTCGACCTTCCGCAGGAGGACCTGGGTCTGCCGGTGCACGCCGATGTCGAGGCGTCGGTGGCCGACCAGGGCGGCGCGCACGCGGTGGACGGCAGGCTCGCGGCTCCCCTGGTGCCGGGTGCCGCGGCCGCGGCGTCGAAGGACGACGAGGACGCCTCGTCGCCGCGGCCCGCGGCCCTGCGCGAGCCGGACGGCGGCTGGTCCTCCGGACGGTGGTCCGACCGCTGGATCTGGACCGCCGCGGGTGGTGCGCTCGCCGCGCTCGCGGGCATCGCCGGCTATCGCGCCACCCGGGGACGGGGCCGCCCGTCCCAGCTGCCACCGGGCGCCTGACCCGGCGAAGCCCCAGGGGCGGCCGTGGCCCGGTGCCGCGGCCGCCCCTTCGGCGCCCTCGGACGAATCACCGACCCGGCGTCAGGAAGCGGTGGCCTCACGCCTCGGGGTCGGCCTCCGGCCCGGGGCGCTCGCGCAACCGTGCGGCGAGGACCGCGACATCGTCCTCGGCGTGCAGTCCGTCGAGGCGGAGCAGGACCTCGTCGAGTACCTCCGCCACGCCGGCCCGCGCGGGCAGCCGCAGCCGGGCCAGCCGGGCCAGGGAGTCGTCGATGTCCTCACCGCGGCGCTCGATGAGGCCGTCGGTGAACATCAGCAGGGTGTCGTCCGGTGTGAGGCCGCGGGTGATCAGTTCATAGCCGCCCACGCCCGTGCCCAGTGGCGGGCCGACGGGGACGCGCACCAGGTCGGCGCCGCCGTCGCCGCGGAAGACCACCGGGGGGAGATGGCCGGCACTGGCGAAGCCGGCGAGACCGCGCGCCGGATCCACCCGGGCCAGCAGGCAGGTCGCCGGACGGCGGGCCTCGTCCTCGGACACCGCCGCGTCGAGCTGGCGCAGTACGCGGTGCGGCGGCAGGTCCGTCGAGGCGACATAGCGCAGGTGGGAGCGGTAGGCGTTCATGTCGACGGCGGCGTCGAGCCCATGCCCCATGACGTCGCCCATGACCAGCAGGGTGCGCCCGTAGTGGAGCCGCACCGTTTCGAACCAGTCGCCGCCGACCAGGGCGCTGGTGCCGGACGGGAGGTAGCGGGTGGCGAGCTCCAGGTTGGGGTGCGGCCGGCCCGGCTCGGCGAGCAGCGCCCGTTGCAGGTCCATCGCGGTGCGCTGGGCCGAGGCGTAGCGGCGGGCGTGCACGAGATGGACGGCCGCCAGGCGAGCCGCGTACTGCATGGCGGCGGTCTCGTGATCGGTGAAGCCGCCGCCCGCGCGGAGGGCGAGCAGCACGCCGTAACGGCGGCCCTGCACGAGCAGCGGCACCGACACGGACCCGGCGGACATCCCCTTCGCCAGCGCGGCGGTGGCGGTGATCGGGCGCCCCTCCGCCAGTGCCCGCGCGGCGGGTGACCCACCGCCGGGCCCGCCGCCGTCGTCGTCCGACAGCTGCACTTGGAGCACCCTCACCAGACCCGCCGACGCCACCCGGCGCAGCGCCGGCTCCCGGGACGGGGGCCGGGCCGCGGCGGCGTCATCGGGGAGGAGGTCCACCGCGGCGGCGTCGCACAGATGCCGGCACACGAACCGCGACAGCTCGGCGCAGATCGTCTGCTCGTCCAGGGTGGTGCCGATGCGCTCGGCGGCTTCCTCCATCACCCGCAGACGGGCCAGTACGCCCGCGTGCGCGGCGTCCGGGCCCGTATCCGAGCCGTCCCGGTTCGACAAGGCCACCTCCAGGGCGCGGCGCCCGCGTCGGGCGGGTGCGTCGTGATGCACCCATACCACCGGCGAGGCCCCGATCCCGGTCCGGCGCGGCGGCCGTCAGTGCAGTACGCCCATGCCCAGCAGCCCGAACAGCAGCGCGCCGACGACGATCCGGTAGAGCACGAAGGAGTTGAAGGAGTGCTTGGCCACGAACTTCAGCAGCCAGGCGATCGAGCCGTAGGCGACGAGGAAGGAGACGACGGTGCCGATGGCCAGCGGGGCGATGGCCGCGCCGCTGCCGACGGCGTCCTTCAGCTCGTAGATGCCCGCTCCCGTGAGGGCCGGGATGCCGAGGAAGAAGGACAGGCGGGTGGCCGCGACGCGCTCCAGGTCGAGGATGAGGGCGGTGGACATGGTGGCGCCGGAGCGGGAGAAGCCGGGGAAGAGCAGGGCGAGGATCTGCGAGCAGCCGACCCACATGGCGTCCTTGAGGGAGGTGTCGTCCTCCCCGCGCTTGTGCCGGCCCATCTGGTCCGCCGCCCACATCACCCCGCTGCCGACGATCAGCGAGCCGGCCACCACCCACAGGGAGGCGAGCGGGCCCTCGATCAGGGGCTTGGCGGCCAGGCCGACGACGACGATCGGGAGGGTGGCGAAGATGACCCACCAGGCGAACTTGTAGTCGTGGTGGTAGCGCTCCTCGCGGTCGCGCAGCCCGCGGAACCACGCGCCCACGATGCGCACGATGTCCTTGCCGAAGTAGACCAGTGCCGCGGCGATCGCGCCGACCTGGATGACGGCGGAGAAGCCGACGACGGTCCGGTCGTCGACCTGGATCCCCATGAGCCCCTCGGCGATCTTGAGGTGGCCGGTGGAGGAGATGGGCAGGAACTCCGTCACCCCCTCGATGGCTCCGAGGACGACGGCTTGGCCGATACTGATCGCGCTCATGGGATCCGTTTCTGGCGACGGGTGGACGGGGGCGCAGCCACACCTCGGGGCGGAGCGGCGTCCACCGCGCCCCGTACGGTCTACAACACTGTAGACGAAGGAGCCCGGTGCGCGGACACCGCCGGACCCCTGCGGAACGCCCGCCGCCCGACGGTACGCCCACGCCCGGCGGTGCGCCCATGATGGGGCGGCCGCGATCAGCCCGGCGGATAGCATCAGTACTGTTGGCGTGGCTCATTCGCGCGGTTGCGGCTCAGCCTTTGGCCGATCGGCTGCTTGGCGTGACGTAGCGAGAGTGCATCCGCGAGGGCCGGCAGTGCACCGAACCCACGCCATCCGAACCCAGCAGAGGCGCCGATCATGGATCCAGCCGCCGCGACACCCTCACCCCCTACGGGCATCACCCTGCGCCAGCTGCTCATGGCACTGGGCGACCCCCTGGTCGAGCTGCAGGCCGCGCCCGCCGGGCTGGACGTCGAGATCCGCAGCGTCGCCCTGCTCGACCCCGAGGACCCGCCGATGGCCCGCCCCGGCGAGCTGGTCCTCGCCATCGGCGCCCGGGGCCGCGCCGCGTTCCCCGCACTGCGGGCCGGCGGACGGGACGGGGCCGGCGCCGTCGCGGTCAAGATGGACACCCCCGGCCAGGCCGCCGCGCTGAGCGAGACCGCCGTCGACGCCGGCGTCGCACTGCTGTCCGTACGCACCGAAGCGCGCTGGGAGCAGGTGGACGCGCTGGCCCGGGCGGCCCTGGAGAGCGCGCCCCCGGGGCGCCCCGGCGAGGAGGCCCAGGAAGGGGACCTCTTCGCGCTCGCCCAGACCACCGCCGTCCTCACCGGCGGCATCGTCAGCATCGAGGACACCGCCAACCGCGTGCTGGCCTACTCGCGGTCCACCGACTCCGACGAGGTCGACGATCTGCGGCGGTTGTCCATCCTGGGCTGGCACGGCCCGGAGCAGTACCTCTCGCGGCTGCGCGAGTGGGGCGTCTTCCAGCGGCTGCGCGCCTCCGACGACGTGATCAACATCGACGGCCACCCCGAGCTGGGTATCCGCCGCCGGCTCGCGGTGTCCATCCGGTCCGGGGAGCGGCAACTGGGCATCATCTGGGTCCAGGAGGGGTCGACGCCGCTGACCGAGCAGTCGGACCAGGCGCTGGTGGGCGCCGCCCGGGTCGCCGCACACCATCTCGTACGCCGTCGCCGGGAGCTGTCGGCGGACCTGACACTGACCCACACACTGGCGGCCGGGCTGCTGGAGGGCACGACGGGGCCGCAGCCGCTGGCATCCCATCTGGGGCTGGATCCGGCCCGGCCGGCCGCGGTCCTGGGCTTCACCTACGGATCCACCGAGGCCACCCCGCCGGAGCTGGCCCGTGCCGAGGTCAGCAACCTCGTCTCGGTCCACACCGCGGCCCGGCACCGCAGCGCGCTGGTCACCCAGGGCGATGCGCGGATCTATGTGCTGCTGCCTCAGCTGCCGCGCAGCATCGACCTCGGCACCCTGCGCGTCTGGGGGCAGGAGATCACCGACGCCGCGCGCCGCCATCTGGGACTGTCGCTGCGCGGCTCGGTCGGCCGCATCGTGCCGGCGCTCGGGGAGGTCCCCGCGTCGCGCCGGGAGGCGGACCGGATACTCGACGCGATGGTGAGCGTCGGCTTCGCCACCACCGTCGCCGCACTGCCCGACATCCAGGCGGAGGTGCTCGTCAGCGAGGTACTGACGCTGCTCTCCGCGCACCCCGCCATGCGGGACCCCCGGTTGACCGCCCTGGTCGCCCACGACAGCCGCCACCAGGGGCAGTTGGCGGAGACCGTCCTGACCTATCTGAACGCCTTCGGCGATGTACGGGCCGCGGCCGCCGAGCTGCATGTGCACCCCAACACCCTGCGCTACCGGATCCGCCGGGCCGAGGAGCTGACCGGTCTCGATCTGAGCCGGCCGGACCAGCGGCTGCTGGCCATGCTCCAGCTGCGGCTGCCGCCCGCCACCTGATCCGCCGGCGGCCGTCGCCATGGATCGGTGCCGGTCCGACCACCTGCCGCGTAGGGGATGTCCCTGCCTGCCAGGTAGGGGATTTCTCCTCGGCCTCCGCGGACCGTCCCCCTAGCGGGGGATGCTCCTAAACTGAGCGATATGCCCCATTGAGCTGACGGGCTGGCGATCATGACCTCGGAGAATATGCCGCCGGGCGGGTCCGGTCGGGCGTGTGACATCGCGAAGGCGGCCACGGCGGAACTGGACGCGCGGGGCCGGATCGTCTCCTGGACCCGGGCGGCGGAGCGGCTGCTCGGCTACCGGGCCGAGGAGGTCCTCGACCACCCGGCGACCCGGCTGCTGGCGCTGCCCGGCGACGAGGCACGGGTGGCCGCCGTGGCCCGGTGGTGCCGGACGGAGGACGGCTGGGGCGGCTCCGTGGCCGCGCGCCACCGGGACGGCCGGGAGCTGCAGCTCGCGGTGCAGGTCAGCCCCGTGCTCGACGGAGCCGACCGCGAGCGGTGGTCGGTCCTCGCCCTGGAGGAGTGGCGGCTGCCGGGCGGCGGGGTGAACCAGCTGATGCTCGAACCGTTTCTGGCGCATGCGCCGGTCGGCATGGCCGTACTGGACACCGATCTGCGCTACGTCTGGGTGAACGGGGTACTGGAGCGCCTGATACCCCTTGAGCTCCGACTGGGCAGAACAGTGGGCCAGGTGCTGCCGAGGCTGGAGGCCGAGGCGTTCGAGGAGCGGATGCGGCGGGTCCTGGCGACCGGCACACCGGTGATGGACTACGAGTTCCGCAGCCCCACCTACGCGGACCCCACCCAGGAGCGCGCCTACTCGGCGTCCTTCTTCGGGCTGGCGGACCCCCGCGGCGGGCGCATCGGCATCTGGTACATGGTCATCGACGTCACCGAGCGCTGGCGGGCGCAGGAGCGGCTGGCGCTGCTGAACGACGCCAGCGTCCGGATCGGCAGCACGCTGGACGTCACCCGGACCGCACAGGAGCTGGCCGATGTCGCGGTGCCGGCACTCGCCGACTTCGTCGCCGTCGATCTGCTGGACTGCGTCCTGCACGGCGAGGAGCCGAATCCCGGGCCGGTCGACAGCCTTCCCACCATGCGTCGCTCGGGGCAGCAGTCGGTCAACGAGGGCTGCCCGGAGGCGGGCCTGGCCGTGGGCGAAGCCGTCCGGCGCTCGCCCTCCTCGCCGATCGCCCGCTGCCTGCTCACGGGCGAGCCCCTGGTGGAGCCGGAGCTGGACTTCGTCAACAGCGCCTGGGTCACCGGGGACCCGGCGCGGGCCGCGGTGATCCGCAGATTCGGGTTCCGCTCGGTGATGGTGGCGCCGGTGCGGGCCCGGGGCGTCACACTGGGCGCCGCCACCTTCTTCCGCACCCGGCGCCTGGGCCCGTTCGTCCCGGACGACGTACGCCTCGCCGAGGAGCTGGTGGCCCGGGCCGCGGTCTGCGTCGACAACGCCCGGCGCTTCACCCGCGAGCGGACCGCGGCCCGGGTGATGCAGCAGAACCTGCTGCCGCACGAGCTGTCCGGCGGCTCCGCGCTGGAGGTGGCGTCGTGGTACTTCCCCGCGGACGCGCCGAGCGGGGTGGGCGGCGACTGGTTCGATGTGATCCCGCTGTCCGGGGCCCGGGTCGCCCTCGTCGTCGGGGACGTGGTCGGGCACGGCATCAACGCCGCGGCGACGATGGGCCGGCTGCGTACCGCCGTCCGTACGCTGGCCAACTTGGACCTGCCGCCCGACGAGCTGCTGGCCCGGCTGGACGACCTGGTCATCGGGCTGGTCAAGACGCAGGGCGGCGAACCGGCGGCGGACACCGAGAACGCGAACGTGGCCGCGACCTTCATGGGGGCGACCTGCCTGTACGCCGTGTACGACCCGGTCAGCAGGCGGTGCGCCATGGCGCGGGCCGGTCACCTCCCGCCCGCGATCGTGGGGCCCGACGGCGCCGTCGACCTCCCCGACCTGCCCGCCGGGCCGCCGCTCGGCCTGGGGACGCTGCCCTTCGAGTCCTGGGAGCTGGAGCTGGCCGAGGGCAGTCTGATCGCCCTCTTCACCAACGGGCTCATCGAGACCTGCGACCGGGACATCGGCGTCGGGATGGCCCGGCTGAGCACCGCGCTCGCGACATCCGGACCGGCGCTGGCGGAGATCGGCGGGACGGTGGTCGAGGCGCTGCTGACCGGCCCGCCGTCCGACGACGCCGCGCTGCTCCTGGCCCGGACCCGGGCGCTGGGCGGGCACCAGGTCGCCTCCTGGGATCTGGCCACCGATCCGGCCGAGGTCGGCCGGGCGCGGTCGCTGGCCGGCCGGCAGCTGTCGACGTGGGGCCTGGAGGAGCTGCAGTTCACCACGGAGCTGATCGTCAGCGAGTTGGTCACCAACGCCATCCGGCACGGCACCGGGCCGATCACCCTGCGGCTCATCCGGCAGGACGCCCTGATCTGCGAGGTCTTCGACGCCGGCAGCACCGCACCGCATCTGCGCCACGCCCGGACCACCGACGAGGGCGGGCGCGGGCTGTTCATCATCGCGCAGCTCGCCGGGCGCTGGGGCACCCGCTACACCCCGACCGGCAAGGTCATCTGGACCGAGCAGAACATGCCGTCCGGGGACTAGGACAGACCCTGGCGGATGTCCGCGAAGTCCCGCCCGGCCCGCGGACGGACCACGGGACTGTGCGACCACGCCCCGGGCACCTCGCCGCCATGCACATGGCCGCAGTCGTCCCCCGCCGGGACGGGCCGGCCCACCAGGCCGTCTCCGGGCAGGGCCACATAGTCGCAGTCGGTGTCGGCGACGACGTGGCGGGGCGCGGTGCCCGCCGGGCCGGCGGTCAGATGGGCGGTCACGTAGGCCGCGCTGGTCCTGGTGATGTCGCGGGTCAGCCCGAGGGGGAGCAGCGAGCGGGTCTCGGCGCTCGCCTCGTCCTCGCCGGCCCGCAGCACCACCCGGACGTCCGGCGCCACCGCGTGGGCGGCGACCGCGACGGCGATGTTGTCCAGCTCGTCGGAGCCGACCGCGGCGAGCGCCCGGGCGCGCCCCAGGCCGAGCCGGGCGAGCACCGCCCGGTCCTCGCCGTGCGCCAGCACCACGGGTATCCCCATCGACCGCGCGAGCCGCAGGTTCGGGGCGGCCGGCTCCCGCTCGACCCCGATCACCGGGACGCCCAGCTGCCGCAGCGTCTGGCACAGCCGCAGCCCCACCTGCCCCAGTCCGACCACGATCACGTGCCCGGAACGCGGCAGCACCCGCGGTCCCAGGACGCCGACCAGCCGCGGGCCCAGCAGCCGGTCGACGATGCCCGCCGTCAGCACGGCGGTGAACCCCACCGTCACCAGCATGGCCACCCCGGACACCACCTCGTACCCGGGATGGCCCGGGTGCGGCGCGGCCGGCCCGACCCCGGCGACGACCCGGGCGGCCTCCAGGAAGGCGGTGGCGGCCGGCGTGTGGAGGGCGGCGACCAGCCACAGCCAGTCCAGGGCGAGCACGGTCACGATGCCCAGCAGCCCGATGAGCAGCAGGCGGGCGTCCGCGTCGTGCGGGTGCAGATGTCCGCGCAGCCGGCCCAGCAGGCCCCGCCGCCGGGCGGCCGGGCTCGGCCGCCACGCCGTCTCCACCAGCCGTCCCTCCCGCCGGCGCACCGCCACCGCGCCGCGTCCCTCGGGCCGTACGGCCAGGGCGTCGGCGTCCACGCACAGGCCGGCCAGCGTCGGTGCCAGGAGGTCGGCGGGTGAGACGGTCACGCAGTGGCACAGCAGCGACCGGAGCTGCTGGGCCACCGTCCGGTCGAAGACGGTGACGACGATCCGGACGGTGTCGCAGACATGCCGTACGGCGAGCGCGTAGCGCAGCGCGGGGAGGTCGTCGCCCACCAGGACGGCCACCGCGGACGGCCGGGCGGCGAGCGCCCGGCGCAGGTCCTGGTCGTCCGGTGCGGCGAGATGGCCGACCGGGCGGCCGGCCTCCCGCAGTGAGGCACAGACCCGGCGGGCCAGCGTTGTGGCCCCGATCACCACGATCGCGTCGGTTTCCGCGTCCCGTTCATCGGGCATTCCGTCCCCCGTCCCGCTGTGGTCGCACAGCACTGGTGGTGTGGGCCCAACTCACGCTAGGGCGCGGTCCGTCGGAGGCATCTGTCCGGTCGGCCAAGGCTTCGCGGGCGCCGTTGTCCGGCCGGACCAGCGGCCCGCACCAGGTCGCGAGTCCACACATCGGGCAATGTGCATTGGCCGCTCGCACAGCCATCGAGGACGAATTTGTCGAGCCTCACAAATACGCCGGTGCGCACCACCACATACGCTGACGCAAATCCATATCCGGACGTGATGCGGCTCACCTCTCATAAGGAGGACGGGCAACAGCGCGGAGGCGCGACCAGCGCTCCCCCACCCGCGCGGGCATCCGAAGGACGCGGCCCCGTGTCGCCGCTTTCGAATCCGTAAGGGCCTTGATCGCCACCTGCCAGCACCCGGCCCTTTCGTGCGTCCAAAACCGAGGCGATCCCAGCAGGCACCCCGTGCATGACCCCTCCAACCCTCAACGGATGTCGAGATGACTACACCTCCCTCCAGCCACGTGGCCGCTCCGCCCGCTCCCCCGGGCAACGGTGGGGCTCCGGGGCAATCAGGACTGCACTCCGGCCTCAAGAACCGCCATCTGTCCATGATCGCCGTCGGTGGGGTCATCGGCGCCGGTCTCTTCGTGGGATCCGCCTCCGGCATCACCGCGGCCGGCCCCGGCATCCTGCTGTCGTACGCCCTGGTGGGCGCGCTGGTCGTCTTCGTGATGCGGATGCTCGGCGAGATGGCCGCCGCCAACCCGACCTCCGGCTCGTTCTCCGCCTACGCGGACCGGGCGCTGGGCCGCTGGGCCGGCTTCTCCATCGGCTGGCTGTACTGGTTCTTCTGGGTCGTGGTGCTCGCCGTGGAGGCGACCGCCGGCGCCGCGATCCTCACCAGCTGGGTCCCGGCCGTCCCGCAGTGGGCCTGGGCGCTGATCGTGATGGTCGTGCTCACCGCCACCAACCTGGCCTCGGTGGCCTCGTTCGGTGAGTTCGAGTTCTGGTTCGCGGGCATCAAGGTCGTCGCCATCGTCGCGTTCATCGCGCTCGGCGGCCTGGCGATGTTCGGCCTGCTGCCGGGCTCGGACAACCCCGCCTCCGGCTTCGCGAACCTCACCGCGCACGGCGGCTTCCTGCCGAACGGGCCCAGCGCGATCCTCACCGGTGTCCTGATGGTCGTCTTCTCCTTCATGGGCAGCGAGATCGTCACCCTCGCCGCCGGTGAGTCCGAGGACCCGCAGCGCGCGGTCACCAAGGCCACCAAGAGCGTCATCTGGCGAGTCGGCGTCTTCTACCTCGGCTCGATCCTGGTCGTGGTCTCGCTGCTGCCCTGGAACGACCCCTCGATCACCAAGAAGGGCTCGTACGTCGCGGCCCTGGACTCCATCGGCATCCCGCACGCCGGCCAGTTCATGAACGTCATCGTGCTGACCGCCGTGCTCTCCTGCCTCAACTCCGGCCTCTACACCGCCTCCCGGATGGCGTTCTCGCTCGGGCAGCGCGGCGACGCGCCGAAGGTCTTCGCCCGGACCAACTCACGGGGCGTCCCGCAGGCCGCGATCCTGGTCTCCGTCGTCTTCGGCTTCGTCGCCGTCGGCTTCAACTACGTGTGGCCGGACACGGTCTTCCAGTTCCTGCTGAACTCGTCGGGTGCGGTCGCGCTCTTCGTGTGGCTGGTCATCTGCTTCTCGCAGCTGCGGATGCGCGGCATCATCCTGCGCGAGAACCCGGACAAGCTGATCGTCCGCATGTGGCTCTTCCCCTACCTGACCTGGGCGACCATCGCGATGATCTCCTTCGTCCTGGTCTACATGCTCACGGACGACAGCCCGGGCGGCGGCCGGATCCAGGTGCTGCTGTCGGTGCTGCTGGCCGTCGTGGTGGTCGCGATCTCCCTGCTCCGCGACCGGCTCGGCCGCAACACCGAGAAGGTGTCCGTCTCCTCCCGCTGACCGGACGAGACGCCTCTCACGGGCGGCGGCGTGCCTGGCACGCCGCCGCCCTCGCGGGCCTTCGCGCCCGTACCTCCACCCACCACGACCCACCCCGGAAGGGCCACCGCGGACATGCCCGTCTTCAGACGCCGCAAAGGCAGCCGTCCCCATCTGGTCCCCGAACTCGACGACGTCGATTTGGGCAAGGTCCGTCGGCGCGTCGAGACCTGTTGGTCCCGCGGCTCACTCGACACCGCCGTCATGGCCATGATGGCGGGCGTGCTCGACGAAGCCGGCGAGGACTGGGACCGCAAGGCCCACCGCCTCCGGGTGCTGGCCGGTGCCGCGGGCCGGGCGCTGCCCGGCATCTGGCGGCAGCACAACCCGCACCACCAGGGCGCGTTGCTGCTGCACGCCTGGTCGGACCTGCTCCAGGCCCGGCAGCAGGGCTCCGCCGCCGGACTGGACGAGGTCCGCGAGACCCTGCTGCTGGCGGCCGAACTGCTCCCCGCCGACCCCACTCCCTGGACCCTGCACCTGGCCACGCTCCGCCTGGAGCGGCGCCCCTCCCGCGAGATGTCGGCGATCTGGCGCGAGATCAAGGCGCGCGACCCCTGGAACCGGGAGGCCCACCTCCAGGCCCTGGGCTACCTCTCGCCGGACGAGTGCGGCTCCAGCGCCCTGGTGCTGGACCTGCTCGACGGCGTCCGCTCCGTCATGCCGCCCGACGCCCCCGCCGCGGGCCTGGAGCTCACCGCGCTCGTCCGTACCCATCTGCGGTCGGTCGCGCCCGGCGGTCTGACGGCCCTCGGCGCCAACGAGATCTGGCGCCGCCCCGACGCCACCCGGGCGCTCGACCAGGCGGCGCACTACTGGCCGAGCCCGGGGTTCCTGCACCACGCGGCGGCCCTGGCCGACCTGAACCTGCTGGCGTATGCGCTGATCAAGTCCGTCCGGTCGGCCGATGCGGCAGTCGTGCTGCGCGCCACCGGGGGCGTGGGGACGCCCTGGCCGTGGAGCTCGGACGGCGATCCGCTGGAGCGGTTCTCGCACTACTTCGGCCGTGCCACCGCCACGAACTGACGGAGGCTTACGCGCCTCCGCGAACCGACGGAGACTTATCCGATTTAAGGGGTATACGCCCAAGCCTTAGCCAAAACGGGTGGAATTACGGCCTCTTTCCGGTCTCTCCCGAGTGCCCCGATCCCTTCCAGGGAACCCCATCCTGGAAGAGCGTTGGGAGACCCGCATGCGCGACACCGTCAGCACCGGCCGCTCCGCGGCGACTGGCGGCTGGCGCGTGCTGCTGCTCCTCGTACTCCTGGCGTTGGTGCACACCGCGCTCACCGCCGACTCCTCCGAGGCACAGGCCGCCGAGGCCGGCCGCTGCCTCACCCGTGCCGACGCCCCCGCCGCACCCGGTCCGGCCGAGCGGTCCTGCATCGCCCCGGCGCCGCTCCTGGCGTCGCACGGCATCGGCGACAAGCACCCGGGCAGCGGATTCAGGCGCATGTGCGAGGCCTCGGTCTGCCATCTGCGCCACCCCGTCCCGACCGGGCCCGGCGGCAAGGCGATCCGGGATTCCGCCGTGGCGGAGAGCGTCTGCACACCGAGCGACGCCTCGTCCTGGGCCGTCACCACGGCCGCCGCTGCCGCCGCGCCGACGCGGGTGACCGTCCTGCGCTGCTGATCCGACCCCGGCCGCACGCCCGCCCCACCCCGCAACGGGGCCCACGGGGCGATCGCGGCCTGCCGTCGTCAGCTCTCAGGACTCTCGCACCGCAGGAGACTCGGCATGCCCATCGACATCTTCGCCGCCCTTGGCGCGCTCGTACGCGCCGAGGCCTCACGCACCGCGCCCAAGACGAGGCCCACCACGCCGACCGCGCACACCGACCCGGACCGGGCCGCGCACACCGACCCGGACCGGGCGCAGAACCCGGGCAACCCGGAACCCCCGCCGGCCCGGTCGCCGGGCGGGTCGCCGCCCACCGCGTCCGACGCCGTCTCCGCGGCCGGGTCCGCGCCCGAGCGCCCCCGCCCGACGCTGCTGCGGAGGCTGTCCGCACTCACCTCGATCGTGCAGAGGGGCCGTACGGGCTCCACCAGCGGCCGCCGGGCCTCCGACTCCTGACGGGCAGTGGCGCCCGCTGCCGCTTGTCCGCGTCCCGGCCGGCGGCGATCCTGGACGTATGGCCGGTCACGCGGCTGATCACACTCCGGCCGGGGACACCGCAGCGGCCGCCGGCCCCGGCACCGTCTCCGGCTGGGCCGTCCGGCAGCCCGGTCCGATCTCCTCCGGCCCCCTGGTCCCGGTCCGGCGCCCCGCGCCCGAGCCCGGCCCCGACGACCTGCTGCTGAGGGTGGAGGCCTGCGGGGTGTGCCGTACGGATCTGCATCTCGCGGAGGGCGATCTGGCCCCGCACCGGCCGGCGACGGTGCCCGGGCACGAGATCGTCGGGCGGGTGGTCGCCGCGGGCGACACGGTCACCCGCTTCCGCGTCGGCGACCGGGCCGGCGGCGCCTGGCTGCGCGGCACCTGCGGCGACTGCCGGTACTGCCGCGCCGGCCGCGAGAACCTCTGCCCGGCATCCCGTTACACCGGCTGGGACGCCGACGGCGGTTTCGCCGGGGCCGCCCTCGTCCCCGCCGACTACGCCTATCCGCTGCCGGACGACCAGAGGGCCACGGAGCTGGCGCCGCTGCTGTGCGCCGGGATCATCGGCTACCGGGCACTGCGCCGCAGCGCGCTGCCGCCGGGCGGGCGGCTGGGCATCTACGGGTTCGGCGCCTCGGCGCATCTGGCCGCGCAGATCGCGCTGTCCGAAGGGGCGAGGGTCCATGTGCTGACCCGGTCGGCGCAGGCCCGGGAACTCGCCGTCGCGCTGGGCGCGTCCTCGGCCGCCGGTGCCTACGAGCGCCCGCCCGAGCCGCTGGACTCGGCGATCCTCTTCGCGCCGGTGGGCGATCTGGTGCCGGTGGCGCTCGAAGCGCTGGACCGGTCGGGCACCCTGGCCGTCGCCGGGATCCATCTCACCGACGTCCCCGCGCTCATCTACGAGCGCCATCTGTTCTACGAGCGGAACCTGCGCAGTGTGACCTCCAATACCCGCGAGGACGGCCGCGAGTTCCTCCGGGCCGCCGCCCGGATCGGCCTCCAGGTCACCGTCAGCCCCTACCCCTTGAGCCGCGCCCCCGAGGCGCTCGCCGACCTGGCCGGCGACCGGGTCCACGGGGCGGCGGTGCTGGTCCCCGGTTGACCGGGGCGGGCGAGCCGGCTTCGCGCCGACTGGCTCCCACGTCCTTGAATGCCGCACCATGGGGTGAAGGGGATAAATTACGACATATCCGATGAGGCGGTGGCGGGGTCGACGCCCTGGCCCCGAGGGCGGATACGGCGACCGTGGCTTACGACGACGGCTTCCCGTGTACGGAGGCGGTGCAAGCAGTGACCGCGCGGGTCCTTGGGTCTTCCGGGGCCGAACTGACCGCCGTCTATGTGCCGGCCGAAGGGGACGGCGATCTTCAGCTGGCCGAGATGGTCGGTGGCTCCGGTGTCCCCTACACACTGCCGACGAGCTACCCCCTGTCCGGCAACTCCCCGGTCGCGGCGGCCTTCCGCACCGGTCTCCCCCAGTGGCTGAGCCCGGCGGAGCTCGCCGCGCAAGGCGTGCCCGGCTCCGCGGACAGCGCCGGTGCGGAGCCCGGCAACGGCACCGGGACCATGCCGGCCGCCGTCTCGCTCGGGGTGCTGCCACTGGGCGGCGACGCCAAGCGGCTGGGCTGCCTGGTCGTCGTCGAGCAGGCACCGGATGCCTTCGACGCCGACCGCCGCCATCTGCTGGAGCTGCACGCCGACCAGGTGGCCGCGGGTCTGGAGGCGATCGAGGCGCGGGTGCTGGCCCGGACGGAGCGGCGGTCGCTGCTCGGCCCGGGGCTGGACACCCTCCGGGGCGGCGCCTTCACGCTGGTCCTGCACACCGGGCGGATCGAGGCGGACACCCAGGTCCTGGAGCTGTTCGGTATCCGCGCCGCGGAGTTCGACCGGCATGTGGAGACGCTCCTGGAGCGGACCGTGCCGGACGACGTACCGGCGCTGATGTCGATCGTGGAGCCCGGCGAGGTGCCGGTCGCCGGCCAGCAGCTGTCGTTCCGGATCCGCCGGCCCAACGGCGAACTGCGCTGGCTGACGCTGCGCTGCCGGGTGCTGACCGGCGCCGACGGGGTGCCGGAGCGGATGCTGGGGGTGGTCGCGGACGCTTCGTACCTGCGCCCCAGTGCCGACGAGGTCTCCATCGTGCAGCGGCTGTCGGCCGCGCTTGCCGGCGCGACGACCCTGCGGGACGTCAGCCGGGCGGTGATCGCGACGCTGCGGGCGCCGCTGGCCGCGAGCCGGATGGCGGTCGCCGAGCTGGAGGCCGACCGGCTGGTGGTCACCGTCCTCGACCCGCCGGAACCGGAATCCTGGCCCGCGTCCTGGCAGTCCGAATGGCGCTCCGAGTGGCCCGACGCCTCGTGCCACGCGCTGCCCACCCTGGAGAGCGTGCTGCGGGGCGGCCATGTCGCCCTGTGGCCCCCGGGCGCGGCACTCGAACCGGGCCTGGCGGGTATCGGCCCCGGTGGTCTGGCCGTCCTGCCGCTGCCGGCCGAGGGCCGGATCGTGGGGGTGTGCCTGATCGGGTGGGAGGCGGAGCACCGCTTCGGACCGGAGGAGCGCTCCCTGCTGACCGCGACCGCGGGTCTGGTGGGGCAGGCCCTGGTCCGCGCCCACGCCCTGGACGCCGGCCACGAGCTCGCCACGATGCTGCAGCGCAGCCTGCTGCCCCGCAAGCTGCCGGAGCTGGCCGGCGCGGTGGCCGCAGTGCGCTATCTGCCCGCCACGATGGGGCTGGAGGTGGGCGGCGACTGGTACGACGTCATTCCGCTCTCCGCCGGCCATGTGGCACTGGTCATCGGCGATGTGGAGGGGCACAGCGCGGGGGCCGCCACGATCATGGGCCAGATGCGCACGGCCATCCGGGCCTACGCGGTCGAGGGGCACCCGCCCGACGTGGTGATCTCCCACGCCAACCGCCTGCTCCTCGGCATGGAGACCGACCTCTTCGCCACCTGCTGCTATGTGGACCTGGACATGGAGGAGGGCATCGCCTGGTTCGTGCGCGCCGGGCATCTGCCGCCGCTGCTGCGCTACCCCGATGGCAGCACCGAGGCCATGACGGTCGAGGGCGGGCCGCCACTGGGGGTCGCCGAGGAGGCGGAGTATCCGCTGACGGAGGTCGGGCTGGCTCCCGGCACCGTCCTGGTCCTGCTCACGGACGGGCTGGCCGAGTCCTCCACCCTCACCCTGGAGGACGGCATCCGCCGCCTACGGGAGGCGCTCGGTGCCGCCGATCCGGCCGATGCCGGGCGGCTCGCCGACGACCTGCTGGGCGGGTCGAAGCGGCGCGACGACGATGTGGCGGTGCTGATCCTTCGCTACGACGGGATGCGCGTCCGCCCGACCCGGGCCCGGTGGGCGGTGTGGCGGCTCCCCGACGCCGTCATGCACGCCCGCCGCTTCACCGGGCGCACGCTGCGCTCGTGGGGCGTGACCCAGGAACTGGACGTGGCGCTGCTGGTGGTGTCCGAGCTGGTCACCAACGCCATCGCCCATACGCAGGGCGAGGTGCAGCTGGATCTGACGCTGACCGCCGACCGGCTGCGGATCGCCGTGAACGACACCTCGCCCCGGGCGCCGGTCAAGCCGGCGAGCGTGAACTGGGAGTCCACCGGCGGCCGCGGACTGCTCCTGGTCTCGGCGATGTCGCTGTCCTGGGGCTCGGTGCCGCTGAGCGGCGGCAAGCAGGTGTGGAGCGAGATCAGCCTGCAGGCGGAGGAGCGGATCGGCGCGGTGGAGGGTGAGGAGGTGCCCTGAGGTGAAGACCCGTCTGCGCGAGGCCGCCGTCGTCCTGGTCGGAGTGTGCCTGCTGGCCGGGCCGGTGGCCTGCGGCAAGGCCGCCGAGGTGGACAAGCCGTCCGGGCCGGTGTCCGGCGAACCACCGCGCATCGGCGTGCTGCTCCCGGACAACAACTGGCGCTTCTACCACTTCGACAAGCCGCTGATGGCGAAGAAGATCCGCCAGCTGTGCCCCGAGTGCCAGGTGGACATCGTCAGCGCCGATCACGACATCGCCACCCAGCAGGCGCAGATGGCCGCGATGATCACCAAGCGGGCCAACGTCCTGGTCCTCGACGCGGTCGACTCCCGATCGCTGCGGGCACCGATCGAGCGGGCCCGCCGGGCCGGCGTCCACGTCGTCGCCTACGACCGGCTGGCGGAGGGACCGATATCGTCGTATGTCTCCTTCGACGGCGCGCAGGTCGGCCGGCTCCAGGCCCGGGCGCTGCTGCGGGCGATGGGCGACAAGGCCCGCACCGGCCAGATCGTGATGATGAACGGCGGGGAGACCGACCCCAACTCCGCCTGGTTCAAGCAGGGCGCGCTGGAGGTCCTGCGGGGCAAGGTGCGGATCGGCAAGGCGTACGACACGGCCGGCTGGCGCCAGGAGGCCGCGAACGCCAACATGTCGGCCGCCATCGCAGCCCTCGGCCCCGGGAACATCGACGGCGTCTACTCGGCCAACGACGGGCTCGCCACCGGCATCATCGCCGCGCTCAAGGCCGCGAAGGTCGCTCCGCTGCCCCCGATCACCGGGCAGGACGCCCAGCTCGACGCGGTGCAGCGGGTCCTCACGGGCGAGCAGACCATGACCGTCCTCAAGCCCTTCCGGCCCGAGGCCGACAACGCCGCCGCCATGGCCGTGGCGCTGGCCCACGGCAAGGATCTGAAGGACATCGCCCCCCGACGCGTCAGCAGCCCGACCACCCGCGACATCCCGGCCGTGCTGCTCACCCCCATCCCGGTGACCGCGAAGAACATCAAGGAGACCGTGGTCAAGCACGGGTTGTACACGCTCGACCAGATCTGCACTCCGAAGTACGCGTCCGCCTGCGCCAAGGCTGGTCTAACACACACTGCACATGACGAGGGAGAGTCCCCTCGATGATCGATCAAGGGGGCATCGGTACGCCCTCTCTAGCGGCCTGACCAGCGAAGAGGGCCCCTGTCAACACCTCGACAAGGGCCCCTACACGCCAACGACGCTCGGCCAGGCGCGGTGATCGACCGAGGAAGATCTTCGGGCCGCTCCCCCATCAGCCAACGGCATACGACAGGAACGCCACCAGCCCAGCCCACAGGCCGAGCACGGCCAGGCAAGCAAGCGCGGCCGCCAAGACGAGGCCGACCGACGGGACCCGCGCTTCTCGCTGCTGGTTCTCGCGATCCGCCCACTGACACATCTCGTCCAGGAGAAGCCGACCATACGGCGTGAATAACTGCCGCTTCGTCTGCATGTCCTCGCAGGCATCCCGGAGCGAGGCGGTGTACTGGGTGATCAGTTCGTCACTGCCCTCGTGGTTCTCCATGAACATCAGTGGAACAGCGACGGCCGCAGCGTGGAAGGCCGCGTGCAGATCACGTCTGCGGCCTTACTCAAGCCGTCCTCCTGTTGGCATACGCAAGCCCCGCCGGTATGCCCGACGGGGCCTTGTAGGGCTGATGCAGCCGGATTAAGTCATGTGGAGCAAGCTTGTTTGGTGCCGCGAGGCCAATCCAGTGCACTACTGCCGATTCAACCCGAAGGAAAACCAGGTAGACCAATATGCACAAATACCTCTATAGACTGCGAACATCCCCCATCTACATCGCGAATCCTGCTGCTAGGGTGATCAACTGACAGAACATCAGCGACACATGAGGATCGATGTGAAGAAACTCAAGGCTGCGGGCGTGGCACTCTTTTCCTCGGCATTGATTGCCACGGGTTCGGGTGCCGCGCACGCCTCGGCGGGTTGGGATTACGTCGGCTCCAGCGAGTTCACTCGCTGGGACGAAGAAATTCATTTTTACACCAACTACCACCTCTCTACTGGCGGCGACTTCAGGACGTGCCATACCAGTCAGCCTGAGGGCGCCAACACCTTCACATTGTGGGAGTACGACCCCAACGGTTCAAAGAAGGTGAGATCGTACTCCCTCTCAAAGGGCTGCTTCATCTTCAAGAACATCGGGAATTTGGTCGACGGAGACAACAATAAGGCCGAGTTCTTCATCTCGACCAATCTGGGTGAGGGCGGGGTCGCTTTCTACGACTAAACCTCACACTGTCGCTATCCGTGCTTGGGGCGTAATGAAGCCTACGAGGATAGCGACTGGTACATACGGGACGGCGCGAGGAAAGCCACGATAGGTCGACTCCCGAACTGTTCTGTCGTGGCACGCTGGGCCCACTAAGTCCCCTTGCTCTTAGAGTAAGGGGACTTAACGTTTCCGGCATACACTCTGCTACCTGCTGCGAATACCCGTCAACAAAGAACATGGATGTAATCGTGCACGAATCATGATGCATTGGCGGGAGCGCAGGCCTCGGGTCACCGCTTACGTTCTCGTTCACCCTAGTACGGCTGTGGACGTAGATACAGGGACACACGGGTGATTGACGATCTTTTGAGGGCGCGGCGCTCCAGTCCGTCACCATCCGTGGAACGCGCTCTAGTAATCTGAGTCTCAGAGATACTTGGGCAGATCCAAGGTCACTGCGCGGAGACATCAGCCTCTGAACGGCAGTTGTGTCGCGAAGCGCCGCGTGTGGAACTACTGAGAGCTTCTGACTCAGGAGCTAGGACGCGACGCCGTACATGCGCTGGACGCACGCCCACACGGTGGACGACGCTTTGGCGCGTGCCTGGAGTTTGATTTCCGGGTGTGCCCCGAACTCATAGCCGGGGATCTTGAACGTGGCCTGGACAGGCTTTCCGGTGGATCCGGACGCCACCACCTGGCCGTCCACGGTGATCCGGATATCCCCGCCGTTGCCATTCCCCACGGCCTGGGCGAACACCTCTAGGCGCGGGTGTTGGGCCTCCGGCCATGCCACCTGAAGATCCGTCCAGGACGTGGAGCTGGTGGACGGCCAATCGACGGCCTGGGCCGGGCTCATCACGATGGGCAGGTGGGGGCGGGCCAGGCCACCGGCCACCACGTCCTCTGAAAGAAGTTCGTGGCCCTGGGCGTCCTTTACTCGAACTGCCTGGGCCTGGCCTTCGGCCGTGGTGCCGTTCCAGACTGAAAGGGCCTCGCTGCCGTCCCGGCGCCGAACCAACAGGGCGTGTTCCCCTGCGATGGGCCCGACTTCCCCGACGCGGAACGTCTCCGCCCCTCCAGGCTGCTTGACCGAAAGGCTGCCGCCTTCCCCGATCTTCACGTCACCGTGTGGCATGGGGCCCATTCGGCGAAGTCACCGTCGAGTAAGAGGTGTTGGTGTTGCGACGCTCACTCGCAAGAGTGGGAATCAACCACGCCCGAGTGATGTCGGATTAACCGTTCTTGGGTTGGACAGTTCATCGAAGTGTCCGCACCCTTGAAGGAGCCACTTATGAAGCGCACCCGGCTTGCCGCCAGTACTGGAGCCCTCGCCACTGTCCTCGTCCTCTTCGGAGGACCGGCAGCGGTTGCTGACGACGGCCCTCTCCTCAAGTCCAAGAACCAGGCCGGCGTCAGCGTCGGCAGCCTCCTCGACATCGGCGCGAAGACCGTGACCACCACCGGTGGCAGCACGACCGACACAAAGATCAACACTGCTGGCGTCAACTTGGACACGGATGCCGACGTAGACCTCGACCTGGCCGCCAGCCTCCTCGCCTCTCTCGGGTGAGGAAACGACAGTGGGTTTCCCTCTTGCCCTACAGCGAGAGGGAAACCGAGGCACTGCGTCTGCTCGATAGGACACGCCTCAGAAGAAGTACACGGCCCCCGATCGTTCGGAGGGCCGCGTCTTGCCGGACTCGATGAGTCGATGTCTCGCCAGGTCAGCAAGCAACGTGGCCGCGTACGCGTCCACCTTGTGGGCGGACTCCCTGTTCGGCTTGCCGAACGACAGGCCGTAACGGTTCGGCCGACGCCGGGCGTTGAGCACGTGCCGGCGCAGCGTGCGGCCCAGGGGAACCGCTTCTCCCGGGTGCCGGACGTGGCCGTCCTCCACCGCCGCCATCAGCCGTTCATTGGCCAAGGTCAGCTCCTGGAGGCCGCCGCGCATGTCCCGGCCTACCGCGGATTGGGGACTGGCCTTGATCACCAGGCGGTCCCGGTAGTCCTCCGACCACGCATCCACGTAGCTCTCCCAGAGCGCTACGTCCGCGTGGAACGCCTGTACGTCGTACCGCTCCATGGCGTTACGGACCGCACCGTCCACGGTTGCTCGGTCCACCTGCCAGCCATCTCCGGCCGGGCCGTCGGGCTTCTCCCACACGCCCAGGGGGACTATCAGGCGATCCGGTACGCGGATGGCCACCAGGGCCGTGGCGTCGTCGGTCCGCCCACCGTCAAACCCCAAGGTGATGGCGTCGCTGTCCTCCAGGCGGTCGTCAACCGCGCAGTTATCCCAGTCTTCCGGACAGATCAACTGGTCTTCTGCTGCCACCAGTTGGTTCAAGAACATGCGCTGGGACCGGCTCCGGGGCATGTGACCGGAGTAGATGGTGGAGACGATCCACTCCACATCCAGCCAGTCCGCGTCACCTCGCGCCGCGAGGATGCCGGCCCGGAGCTGGTCCGGGTCGGAGGGGTCCACGGGCGGGGACTCCACGGAGTCGTAGTACATGCCGGAATCCCGACTCTTGCTCTCCGCGAACTTCGACCAGGCGTGCCACGTTTGCTCCGCCACCGAGTCCTCACCCGGCAAGGGGGCGTTGGTGATCTCCATTGACCGGGCGCCGCCACCCCGGCTCTTACCGACGTTGCCCGCGATGGTCATCGCCATTTCGTGGCCGCCGTTGGACGCAATCCAGCGGTGGGTCTCATTCATCACCACGAAGGCGCTGCGATAATCGGCCGCCCTCCAGCGCGCGGGGCGAACTGGTGACGGCCTCAATCACCGCCCCACTGCGGGCGTAGATGATCTCCTTGCCCAGGTCGATACCGAATTCCGCGATGCACTCTGCAGAGAACATGCCGGGGAAGAGCCGCATGGTGTTACGGGTCTGGTCCTTCGACACGGCGCAGACCTGGACCCACGGAGCCGGGTGCGGCACCACGATGGGAGTCCCGTCTTCCCGCCAGCCGCCGAACCGACAGGGGCCCACGAACTCCACGGCACACAGGGCCGCCAAGAACGGGTCCTTCCCCCAGCCCTTCAGGCGCCGAATGGCGCCCTGCCGCCGGGTGAACTCCCCGGCGCCGTTGATCTCGAACCAGCGGAGCACGATCCGGACCTGTTCCGGGGTGAACCGCCAGGGCTGGCCCGCGTCGGGGCCGTCCGGCTGGAGGAGGTAGCGGGAGGTCCACAGGAGCACGTCCCAGCCCAGGGTCCGCGTCGGGTCCGGAACGGTGTCCGGACACGTGCGCACGGGCTCAAGTCGTGCCACCACCGCCAGCCGCCTTCCGATACGCATCCATGAGAGTCACGCGGGCCGCCTCCGCCGGGCCCTCCCCGCTGACCTCGCGCTCCAATTCCACGCGGGCTCGACGCCGGGCGCCCTCTGTGGTCAGGAGGTCCGTCATTGCGGACATCACGCCCTGGAAGAGCTGGGCGGAGAACTTGGACTGGCCAAGGTTCCGGCTCATGGCCTCCGCCACGTACACCGCCGTGAGCCAGTCGGACTGTTCGTAGAACTGGGCCTGCCCAGAGTCCTTCAGGCTCTGGAACCACCGCTTCGCGATGGGGTGCCAGTCTCCGGACGCCCGCGGAACGGCCGGGGTCTTACCGGCCTCCGCCTTCACCGGGGCCGGCCCGGCTGGCTCGTTGCGCCTGCGGCGCTGGTCACTGCGTTTCGGGACAGGGCCCGGCATGGTGTCACCTCCCGTCGATGAGGCACGAGCGCGAAGACTCGGGGTAGGACCGTGGTGGCCATAGGCTGGCTGATTTACAGATTGGACTGTCCCTGCTGGCACTAATATGATCAACACGGCCTCGGGGGAGCCTTCAGCGCAGCACGCATTCCTGCATCGCCGTCGACTTTCGGCGCCCCCTATGGCAGAAACCCGAAGGGTATAGAGGGGGAAGCATTGCGTTCGAATACATTGCTTCGACGGTTCCTTACCGTCGGAGTTGCCGCCATCGCGGCAGTGAACATTTCCACAACGACAGCATATGCTGGCGAGGACTCGGCTCTTTCGGTAGTCGACTGGAGCAGCGACTGCCAAGACGGTCCGAGCTACTATAACGCCGTGGGGAGGTTTCGACACTATGGCGACGAATTCTGGGTCGAGGATTCCTGCGCGGACGGCTACAGCGCCTGGCTCGAAGTTGACGTTGCCCCCGCGGGCTCCCACAGCAGCTACGACTTCAAGTTCGTAGCCAGCGGGGATGGGGTAAGGAAGTTCTTTCGGCACAACATAAAAGAGGGGCGTAAGCTCTGGATCAGGACCTGCCTGGGCAAGGGGAATAAGGAAGGTCCTTGCGCAGGACCTTGGAAGAAGGCCGTGGCGTAGAGAAGCTGCTTGCGGGGTCGTCAGGAGTTCCGCCGCACCGGTCGGCGCGGGACAAAGTGACCCGGTTGCATAGCTGGCGCCTACGGCAGCGCACCTGGCACCGTACCGCCATTTCCACACCACAGCCCCACCCCAAGTGATGGACAAGGCGTAACGCGCCGCGTGGAATCTCCGGCCAAGCCGGAAGGGCTTAGCGCCTCGCACGACATTCAGCTTCGATGCCCCGTCAGTCTCCGGATTGACGGGGCATCGACACATCGTCAGACCGCCGTCACGGCGAGACGCACCGCGTCACCGACGACACCTGGCCCGACACCTTCCCCTCAGCCGTGCCACTGACGACCTTGGAACCCGTACAGATTCCGAGCCGCGATTCAGGGCGAGGGCACCATCCCCATTGCCGCTCAGCCTCGCGACGATTCCGTTTGCAGCGACCTCCGGCCCGCGGCAGCGGGGGGCACCGGGGACAGAACAACGGGGCGGGACCTTCTAGGCATGGGGCACCTCCGAACAGCAAAGCGGGGGATCGATACTGCATACCTCACACGAGGGACCGAAGACATGCAGACCTGCGGCATGGGCAGTGCGTTTGTACCGCAATCCTCCTACGCGAATGGATGGTTCATGCGTCGCTTCGCTACCTTCAGTGTGAAGAAGATCAGCGCTCAGCGCTCACTCGGCCTCTCCATCGTCCTCGGCGCCTGCGTACTCGCCGGGGCGAGCGTCATCCCCGTGCATGCGGCCGACTCTGGGGACCCCATCATCGTGAAGGGGCCGGCAGCTAAACGGGACCGTAATCAGTGGGACGAGAGCATCGCCAAGTGCCCCGTAGGAACTCGCGTTGTCGGCGGCGGCTACGAGGTAAACGAGTCGGCACACACACGAATGCCCCGCACTGCCATCGTGAACATCACGGCCAACCACCCGCTGGCCGACGGAAGCGGCTGGAGGATCGCCGCCGAAGACGGTGACGTGGGCTCGTACGCCATGTGCGCCCATCTGTAGCCAGCTAGGAGACTGCACCGCCCACGCCCTAGCGGCACCCTGACGAACGGGGCGCCCACGAGCGGTGCAGTCCCCACTCTCCCCTACCTCAAATCCCCCGGATGTCGCTCCGTCGGCCTCCGCCTGGACACCCACCTCCGCCGAGCCGCCGCGCCCTCCGCGCTCGACTTCCGCGCGTGATGCCACCGGCACAAAGCCTGAAGGTTCGCCGGGTCGTGGTCGTCGCCCGGGACGATGTGGTCCACGTCCGTGGCCGGTGCCGTGCAGCGCGCCCCCGTGTCCCGCAGCAGGGCCACGCACTGGAAGCCGTCCCGCTTCAGCACGGACAGACGTAGCACGGGCCAGTTGCTGGGGAGTCGGGACCGTCGGTCACTGCTCACCAGGACAAGGAAACTCCTCTCCGTGCTGCTCGGCCTCGCGCCGGTGAGCCTCACAGCGCCCCCCCGTGATCAGCTCGGGGCATCCCGGGACACTGCATGGGGTCGGGGCTTATGGGGCATGGGCGATCGCTTCTGCTCCACCTCATTCGGGTGATGAGCGCATGTTCACGCGCTGGCTTGGGCACTACACGCACGATTCGAACCAGCCGCCGAGTCATCACAACCACCCCGTAAGGAAGCAACGGCATGGCCATTGGCGACGTGTACTCCACAAATCTCTTCAGCGTTGAACTGGGTAAGTTCCAAGTGGAGACAGTTCAGAGCGTCACCCCTCCAACGTCGCAATTGGACGTAGTGGAGACAGGCCAGATCAGCGCCACCGGCGAACCTGTCGTCCGCAAGCAGCCCGCTCCACACCCACAGTCAGGCGAAATCACGGTCACTCGCGGCATGGACAAGAGCCGGGCGTTCACGGAATGGATCAATACATCCCTCGAACAAAGGGACATCGATTCCGCCCGCCAGAACGTCACCATCGTCCAGTACGACGTCAACAAGAAGCCTGTGATCCGCTACCACCTCACCAACGCGTGGGCTAGCCAACTCCAGGGCGTGGATCTGGACGCCAGCAGCACCAGCCCGGCTACCGAACAAGTGACCATCACGTACGAGGAATGCACCATCGAAAGGGCCTAGCGGAACGGGCAGAGACCCTCCGCAGGTGGCCTTTGCGGTCCCGGCCGGAATCGAACCGGCGCCCCTCCGCTCGACAGGCGGACGCTCTACCAAAGAAGGACTCCAGGACACTTTTTCTGCCCTGAAAGCCTCCTCTTGGTCACGCTCTGCTCAGCCGGCGCTAGCTCAACGTGAGAGAGAGTCGAATCCGTGGCGGGCTCGACTCTCTCTGTTGCGGCGCCCATCGATCGGCGTCAATGCGTACGGTCCTCGCCCGGCACGTGATGCCCGGATCGTAGACCGTCTCCATAAACATGGACTCGCCCCAGTTGCCCAAGAATCAGTGCGTCACAATTTCGTCCAGCATCGATGCTGTGATTCCCGGAGCAGGTCGGCAGTGGTCAGCGTTAGGGTAGCCACGCAGGCGCGCCTCACATATGTACCGGCGCCGCACGTCCCCCTTTTCCAATGTCCCACTGCTGTTGATCTTCATGAGGTTGCCGCAGACGCCACAGAGCACCCGTCCCGACAACAGACGTACTCCCTTGGTGCGCCGTTTGCCCGGCTGGGCACGGCGTGAGAGAACCTCGACCAGTTGCAAGTGTGTTGGGTAGTCCCACAGCTGCTCTACGGGCTGCCCATCGGCGCCAGGAAGCCGCACAGGGTGCCCGTCGTCGCCCACAACGGGCTCCCCCTTGTGCATGAGGTAGCCGAGTGCTGCTTTGCTCAAGAGCAGCCGCGTCACTGTGGAGCCGTACCACGGTGTGCCTTTGGGCTCTCTTCCGTGGAGGACGCGCACGTGGTCACTGGGCGCCAAGACGCCAGCACGGGTGAGCCTGGCCGCTTCGGTCCACGGTGAGACGCTCTCGGGGTCGGCAAGGATGCGCTTGGCGAGACTCCGGCGGGTTGCAGCAGCGTCAGGGCTCAGGCGGACGTGGTCCACTCCGCTGGTGGGCGACAACCGTACGTATTCGTAGCCGTAGGAGGGTTTGCCGTGTGGGCGGCCAGCGGCACGGGCCTTTGCCGCCTGGTCCCGGTTCCTGCGCTGGATGGCGCGCAGCTCGAACTGAGCGGAGCCGCGTTCGCCTCGGAGCCAGGGGCCGAAGGCGGGGCGTGTCATGGGGTCGGTTCCGCCGCTGACTTCCCAGTCGTCGGCCCACGCGATGATGTGCCCGCCGTACTCCTTCGTCACTGCTAGGACGTGATCGCGCCGACGCTCGGGGGATGAGGTGGCGTCGGTCTTGCGGGAGAGTCGGCGGAGCCCGACGAGGCACTTACCGCACCCGTCATACAGCCTTTCGATCACGTTCTGATCCCTGCTGTCTGGTTTGCTGCCTTATCGACAGTAACGTGGATTGTGTGTGTCCTTAGACAGCCTTGCTGTGCGCCAAGGCCGGGCTGACCAGGTAAGGCAGGTACCCCATGACAGCACCGCCCCTGCTGGCACTGCGCGGGGTCTTCAAACGGTACGGCGCGGTCCAGGCCCTGGCCGATGTCGAGCTGGAGGTGCGCGCCGGCCAGGTGGTCGCTCTGGTCGGAGACAACGGGGCGGGCAAGTCCACACTGATCAAGGTGATCTCCGGGGTCGACCCGGCCGATACCGGCACCGTCGAGTGGGACGGCCGCCCGGTCCGGATCACCCGGCCCCATGAGGCCCAGGACCTGGGCATCGCCACCGTCTTCCAGGACCTCGCGCTCTGCGACAACCTCGACGTGGTCGGCAATGTCTTCCTCGGCCGGGAGCTCCACCGGGCCGGGATCCTCAACGAGGTGGAGATGGAGCGCCGCACCCTGGAGCTGCTCCAGGCCCTCGCCATCCGGCTCCCCGACGTGCGCATCCCGGTGGCCTCGCTGTCCGGGGGCCAGCGGCAGACCGTCGCGATCTCCCGGTCGATGCTCGGCGAGCCCCGGCTCGTGCTGCTCGACGAGCCCACCGCCTCCCTGGGCATCGAACAGACCGCGCAGGTCCTCGACCTGGTCGAGCAGCTGCGTGAGCGCCGGCTCGGGGTGCTGCTGATCAGCCACAACCTGGGGGACGTCAAGGCCGTCGCGGACTGGATCGCGGTGCTGCGGCTCGGCCGCAACAACGGCTTCTTCGACGTGGGTACGACCTCCCACGAACAGATCATCTCCTCCATCACCGGGGCCACCGACAACGCGGTGACCCGGCGCAAGGCGCAGGGCTGGGAGGCGGAGCGGTGAGCCGCCTCTGGGAGGCGGCGCGACGCGGGAAGCCGGCGGCCCGCCCGGACGGCGGGCCGCCGGGCAGCGGCGGCGGACCGAACCCGCTGCAGATCCTCCGGCGCCGGTTCCACGCCGGTGAGCTCGGCTCGGTCCCGGTCGTCCTGGGACTGCTGGTGGTGTGGATCATCTTCGAGAGCCTCAACAAGAACTTCCTCTCGCCGCGCAACCTGTCCAACCTGAGCGTGGACATCGTGGGCATCGGGATGATCTCGATCGGCGTCGTCTTCGTGCTGCTGCTCGGTGAGATCGATCTGTCCGTCGGCTCGGTGAGCGGGCTGGCGGCGGCCGCCTTCGCGGTGCTGAACGTGCAGCACGGCGTGCCGGAACCGATCGCCCTGCTGATCGCGGTGTTCGCCGGCACGGTGATCGGGGCCGTGCAGGGGTTCTTCTTCGCCAAGGTCGGGGTGCCCGCGTTCGTGGTCACCCTCGCGGGTCTGCTGGGCTGGAACGGGCTGATGCTCTACATCCTCGGCTACAGCGGCACCGTCAACCTCGACGACAAGGGCCTGGTCGCCATGCTGACCAGCTTCTACTTCACCAATGTCGCCGCCGCGTACGGCCTGGCGGTGATCGGCACCGCGGGGTACTTCCTCGCCTCCTACCAGGACGTACGGCGCCGCAGGGCCGCCGGGGTCCCGGTGCGGCCGCTGAGCGAGATCGCGGTGCGCACCGGTGTGCTGGCGGTGATCTCCCTGGCCGCGGCCTGGGTGCTCAACCAGTACCAGGGGCTGCCGCTGGCGCTGCTGATCTTCCTGGTCTTCCTGGTCGGCCTCGACCAGGTGCTGCGCCGGACCCGCTACGGACGGATGATCTTCGCGCTCGGCGGCAGCGTCGAAGCCGCCCGCCGCACCGGACTCAATGTGGACCGGGTGCGGATCTCGGTGTTCATGGTGTCCGGGACGATGGCCGCGATCGGCGGGCTGTTCCTGGCCTCGCGCGTCACCTCGGCCACCCAGACCTCGGGCTCGGGCATCTTGCTGATGGACGCGATCGCCGCCGCGGTCATCGGCGGCACCAGCATGTTCGGCGGCCGGGGCCGGACCTGGTCCGCGCTGCTCGGCGTCCTTGTCATCCAGTCGATCGCCTCCGGTGTGGCGCTGATGGGCATCCAGACCGCCGTCCAGTTCATGATCACGGGCGGGGTGCTGCTGCTGGCCGTGGTCATCGACTCGCTGTCCCGGCGGGCGCAGCGGGCACACGGGCGGGTGTGAGCGGTGAGCGGCCCGGCGCCCCGGCAGGCCGCGCTTCCCGGTCGCCGTGCGCGCGGGGCGGACCCGGGCGGACGCTGGAGGGGTAGCGGCGCACACCGGCCCGGCCATGGCCGGCGCAGGAGAGGAGCGAGCCGATGAAGGACGTCATCACCGCCGGCGTGGACGGTACGCCGGAGTCCTTGTCCGCCGTCCAGTGGGCGGCGCAGGAGGCGCACACCCGGCAGGCGCGGCTGCGGCTGCTGCACGCCTGGGTGCTGCTCGCCCCGGAACCGGTGCCCCATCCCCTCACGGAGGAAGACCAGAACTACTGGCCCCACCGGATGATGGACGAGGCCGAGGCGGCCGTCCGGGCCCGCTGCCCGGATCTGCCGGTGACGCGGGACCTGGTGGCCAAGGACCCCTACGAGGCCCTCAAGGACGCCGCCGGGCAGTCCGATCTGCTGGTCCTCGGTTCGCGGAACCTGGGCCCGGTGACGCGCTATGTCCTGGGCGAACTCGGCCTGCAGCTGGTGGCGCACACCGACTGCCCCACGGTGCTGGTGCGCACCCGGCAGGGCGGCTCGACGGCCGGGCCGGCGGGTCCGGTGGTGGTCGGCGTCGGCCTGCGCAAGCCCTCCGAGGCGGTGCTCGCGTTCGCCTTCGACAGCGCGGTGCGACGCGGTGTCCCGCTGCGCGCCGTACACGGCCGGCATCTGCCGTCGTTCGCGTACAACCGCGGGGGCGGTGTGGAGCCGTACGCCGCGGAGGAGGCGGCGCAGGTGGCTCGGGACGAGCTGGCGAAGACGCTCCAGCCGTGGCGGGAGAAGTACCCGGATCTGCGGGTGGACGCGCGGGTGGAGATGGAGAGCGCGGCGCCGGCGCTGCTGCGCGACACGGCCGGCGCGGCGCTGCTGGTCGTCGGGCGACGGCACCGGCGGGTGCTGCCGGCGCCGCGCATCGGCCATGTCGTACAGGCGGTGGTCCATCACGCTCCGTGCCCGGTGGCGGTGGTGCCGTACGAGTGAGAAGGCGGATGATGACGACAGAGGGCACGAGGAAGCTGGGGTAAGCCATGGCGAACACAGTCGAGTGGCCCGTCCGTCTCACCCTCGTCGAGGAGGACGGCACGACCACGGCGCGGGCGGTGCTCACCACCGCTACCACCACCTTCACCGGGCACGGCACGGCCCGGTGCAGCCCCGAGGACCGGGACATCCCGGAGATCGGTGACGAGATCGCGGCCGGCCGGGCCCTGCGGGACCTCGCCGGGCAGCTGCTGCGGGTGGCGGACGAGGAACTCGAAGGCGTCGGTGCCGCCCCGCCGCGGCGGCAGACCCGCGTCGCCTACGGCTGGACGGATGCGATGGCGTGAGGCCGGGGCCGTGGCGGACGGTGCCACGGCCGTGGAAGGAGTCGGCTATGTCGGATGCGACGATCACCGACCTGTACGAGGTGACCATGGCCCTGTCGTTCCTCCGGGAGGGCATGGAGCAGCCGGCGACCTTCAGCTGCTTCGTACGGGAACTACCGCCGGAGCGGGGCTTCCTGGTCGCCGCCGGCGCCGAGACGGTCCTGGACTACCTCGCCGGGTTCCATGTGAGCCGCGAGGACGTCGAAGTGTTCGCCGAGGTCCTGCAGCGGCCGTCGGCGGACCTGGCCCCGCTGCTGGACCTGCGCTTCACCGGCGAGGCCCGGCTGGTGCCGGAGGGCCGGGTGGTACTGGCCAACGAGCCCCTGCTGGAGATCACCGCGCCGCTCCCCGTGGCGCAGCTCGTCGAGACGTTCGTGCTCAATCAGCTCAGCCATCAGACGGCCCTCGCGACCAAGTGCACCCGCTGTGTGATCGCCGCGCGCGGCCACCCGGTCGTGGACTTCTCGCTACGGCGCACCCACGGCACCGCGGTCGCCCACCAGGTGGCCCGGCTGGGCGCCATGGCCGGTTTCGCGGGCACCAGCAACGTCGCGGCGGCGCACGCCGAGGATCTGCCCGCGGTCGGCACGATGGCGCACTCCTACATCGAGGCGTTCGAGGACGAGGAGACCGCGTTCACCGCGTTCGCGCTCTGCCATCCGGGGCCCGTGACGTTCCTGGTGGACACCTACGACACCGCGTCCGGGGTCGCGGCGGCCGCCCGCGTGCTCGCCGCGCTGGGCCGCGGGGACGGCTCGGCGATCCGGCTGGACAGCGGCGACCTGGCACGACTGTCCCGCCGCGCACGGGCGATGCTCGACAACGCGGGCCTGCCGCAGGTGCGGATCATCGCCAGCGGCGGACTGGACGAATACGGCGTGCACGACCTGACGTCCTCGGGGGCGCCGATCGACGCCTTCGCGGTCGGCACCCGGGTCGGGGTGAGCGCCGACGCGCCCTACCTGGACTCCGCGTACAAGCTCGTCTCCTACGACGGCCGGCCGGTGATGAAGCTGTCGGCGGCGAAGGCCACCTCCCCGGGGAGCAAGCAGATCTTCCGCCGCCCCGGCTGCCTCGACGTGATCGGCCTGGCCGACGAGCCGGCCCCGGCGGACAGTACGCCGCTGCTGGAGACGATGATGCGCGGCGGTGAGCGCAGCACCCCGCGCGGCCGGCTGGAGGACGCCCACCAGCGGCTCACCGAGGATCTCGCCGAGCTGCCCGCGACGGCCCGGCGCATCCGGTCGCCGCAGCCGGTACGGGCGATGGTCTCGCACCGGCTGTCGGTCCTGACGGACCGGGTACGGCGGCGCACCGAGCGGGAGATGCTGGCTCCGTTCCGTATGCATGCCTAGAGCTCTGGCCGTGCCGCGTCAGGCCCGCTGCGGCACGATCGCCACGGGGCAGTCGGCGTGGCACAGCGCGGTGTGCGCCACCCGCCCGAGCGGCAACCCGAAGTGGCCGTGGCGGTGGCCCGCGCCGATGACGAGCAGATCCGCGGCGGCGGCGCGGTGCACCAGCACCTTGTGGGTGGGGCCCTCGACGGTGGTGCGGCGCACGTGCACGGACGGATGCGCGCCGGCCGCCTCCTCCAGGGCCTCGTCCAGCAGCGCCGCCGCCTGCTTCTCGTGGTGGCTCTGGGCCTGATCGGCCAGCAGCGGCGGGTCGGCCGTCTCGTGTGCGGGGCGGCGCCAGGCGTGTACGGCCTTCAGCAGGCAGCCGCGGACCTCGGCCTCCTCGAAGGCGAAACGGACGGCCGCCCCCTTCTCCGGGTCTCCGACGCCCAGGAGCACGCACCGGTGCGTCCCGGCCATCCCGGCCGCGTCCCCGCGCACCACGATCACCGGGCACCGGGCCCGCGCCGCCACCGCCATCCCGACCGAGCCGAGCAGCAGACCGGCGATCTCGCCGTGCCCGCGCGAGCCCAGGACCAGCACCGACGCATAGTGACCGGCCCGCAGCAGGGCCGTGACCGCGTCGTCCGCCACCACCTGCGCAACGACCTTGAGGTCCGGGTTGCGACAGCGGGCCTGTGCGGCGGCGGACTGCACGACGCCCTCCGCGAGGACCTGCTCACCGGGGCGTTCGGGGCCCTGCGCGGTGCCCTCGAAGCGTTCCCAGGCCGAGGCGTGCAGCACGTCCAGCGGGAGCTTGCGGCGGGCCGCCTCGTCCACCGCCCAGTCGAGCGCCCGCAGGGCCGAGTCCGAGCCGTCGACGCCCACGACCAGGGACCGCTCCATCTCCGCCACCGCCTTCCTCCCGGTCGCCGGTTCCGGTGGTGCCCACCGTCGCCACGAGGTGTCGTCGATCGCCACGGTGGTGTCTTCCATCGTCGCGCCGCCGCGGTGCGCCCGCCAGGGACGCGACCGCGCCCCGGGCCATCAGCCGTGGTGCCATGGAATGGACACACCGACGAACGGAACCGTCACCATGACCGGTGCGCCGTCCCTGGCCGCGTGCCTGCGCTCACTGCGGGCCGTGGTCTTCGACACCGACGGGGTCATCACCGACTCCGCGGGCCTGCATGCCGCGGCCTGGAAGGAGGCCTTCGACCCCTGTCTGGCGGCCGCGGGCGACCGGCGCCCCTTCGACCCGGTGGAGGAGTACCTGCGCCTGGTCGACGGCCGGTCGCGGCAGGACGGCGCGGCCGCGTTCCTGGCGTCCAGGGGCCTGGACCTGCCGCTCGGCGACCCGGACGACGGGCCGGGGACGGACACCGTCCGGGCCGTCGCGGCCCGCAAGGACGAGCTGTTCACCGCGCGCCTGCGGGAAGGCGGCGTCGCCGTCTGGCCCGGCACCGTACGCCTGCTGCACGCGCTGCGGGACGCGCGGATGCCGTGTGCCGCCGCCTCGGCGTCCCGGCACGCCACCGAGCTGCTGTCGGCGGCCGGGCTGCTCCCGCTGCTCGCGGCGGTGGTGGACGGCCGGGAGGCGGGCCGGCTCGGGCTGCCGGGCAAGCCGGACCCGGCGCTCTTCCTGGAAGCGGCGCGCCGCCTCGGTGTGCGGCCCGGGGATGCCGCCGTGGTGGAGGACGCGCTGGCCGGTGTCGAGGCCGGCCGGCGCGGCGGGTTCGGCCTGGTGGTGGGCGTGCACCGGTCGCCCGGGGCGGACGGCGCCGCCGCGCTGCGCCGCCGGGGCGCCGATGTGGTGGTGACCGATCCCGGCGAGCTGCTGACCTGCGGGGAGGGCTGATGCCGACCGGTGGCAACGCGTGGACCTGGTCGTACGAGGGGTACGACGCGGGCGCGGAACGGCTGCGCGAGACGCTCTGCGCCCTGGGCAACGGCTACTTCGTCACCCGCGGCGCGGCCAGCGAGGTGCTCTCGGGGCCCGCGCACTACCCCGGCACCTACGCGGCCGGCTGCTACAACCGGCTCACCTCCACCGTGGCGGGCCAGCCCGTCGAGAACGAGGACATGGTCAACCTGCCCAACTGGCTGCCGCTGCGCTACCGCATCTGCCCCGCCGACGCGCCTCCCGGGCCCTGGCTCACGCCCGGCCACCCGCAGCTGACGGAGCACCGGCAGACCCTGGACCTGCGGCACGGCACCCTGATCCGCTGGTCGGTCTACGAGGACGGGGCCGGCCGGCGGCTGCGCGTGGAGCAGCGCCGCCTGGTGCACATGGGCGAGCCCCATCTGGCCGCGATGCGCACCTCGTTCACCGCCGACGGCTGGGCGGGCGCGGTGGAGGTGGAGTCGGGCATCGACGGCGCGGTCCGCAACACCGGCGTCGAGCGCTACCGCGGGCTGGCCGACCAGCATCTGCGGGGCTGGGAGACCGGCGCCGAGCGGACCGACACGGTGTGGCTGAGCTGCCGCACCACCGACTCGGACATCCAGATCGCGCTGGCCGCGCGCATCCGGGCCACCCCCGGACGGGGCGGAACGCCGCGCACCCGGATCGCGGTACTGCGGGCCTTCCACACCCTGTCACTGCCGGTGACCTCCGGGGCGACGGTGGTCGTCGACAAGACGGTGGCGCTGTACACCTCCCGCGACCCGGCGATCGAAAGCCCCCGGCACGCGGCCGTCGACTGTGTGGCGCGGGCCCCGCACTTCCGGCAGCTGATGGCCTCGCACCGGCGGGCCTGGGAGGACCTGTGGCGGCAGGCGAAGCTGGAGGTGCCCGGGGACGCGGGCCGGATCCTGCGGCTGCACCTCTTCCATGTGCTGCAGACCCTCTCGCCGCACACCGCCGAACTCGATGTCGGGGTGCCGGCGAGGGGCCTGCACGGCGAGGCGTACCGCGGGCATGTCTTCTGGGACGAGCTGTTCGTGCTGCCGTTCTTGAACCTGCACCTCCCCCAGGTCTCCCGGGCGCTGCTCGACTACCGCTACCGGCGGCTGCCCGCGGCCTGCCGCGCGGCGCAGGAGGCGGGCCGGGCGGGGGCGATGTATCCGTGGCAGAGCGCCGGCGACGGCCGGGAGGAGACCCAGCAGCTCCATCTCAACCCGCGCTCCGGCCGCTGGCTGCCCGACCACTCCCGTCTGCAGCACCACGTCGGATCGGCGATCGCCTACAACGTCTGGCAGTACGGACAGGCCAGCGGCGACACGGAGTTCCTGCACACCAAGGGTGCCGAGATGCTGCTGCAGGTCGCCCGCTTCTGGGCGGCCGCCGCGGCCTGGGACACCGACCTCGGCCGCTACCGCATCCGGGGCGTGGTCGGCCCCGACGAGTACCACGACGGCTATCCGGGGGCCGCCGAGCCGGGCGTCGACGACAACGCCTACACCAACGTCACCGCGGCCTGGGTCCTGCTGCGCGCCCTGGAGCTGTCCCGGTCGCTGCCCGAGGCGCATCAGCGGCAGCTCTACGAGCGCATCCAGCTCACCCCGGACGAGCCGGAGCGCTGGGAGGACGTCGCACGGCTGCTCCATGTGCCCTTCCACCAGGGCGTGATCAGCCAGTTCGCCGGCTACGCGGACCTGGCCGAGCTGGACTGGGAGGGCTACCGGCAGCGGTACGGCGACATCCGCCGGCTGGACCGGATCCTGGAGGCCGAGGGCGACACCGTCAACCACTACCAGGCCTCCAAGCAGGCCGATGTGCTGATGCTCGGCTACCTCTTCTCGCCGTCCGAACTCGCCTCGGTCTTCGGCCACTTGGGCTATCCGCTGGACGACGACACCTGGCACGCCACCGTCGACTACTACCTGCACCGCACCAGCCACGGCTCCACCCTCAGCGCCCTGGTCCACGCCTGGGTCCTGGCCCGGGTGCAGCGTCCGGACGCCTGGACGTACTGCGAGGAGGCGCTGACCGGGGACGTCGCGGACCTGCACGGAGGCAGCACGGCCGAGGGCATCCATCTGGGGGCGATGGCCGGCTCGCTGGACCTGGTCCAGCGGGGCCTTACGGGTCTGGAGACCCGGGACCGGGCCCTGTGGCTCGACCCGGCCCCGCTGCCCGAACTCTCGAAGTTCAACGTGCGCATCCGCTACCGCCGCCACTGGGACATCGACCTGCGCATCAGCGCCGAGCAGGTGCGGATCGCGGTGCCGGAGTCCGAGCAGGCGGCGGTGCGGGTGCGGCTGCGGGAGCGGTCGTTCAGCATCGCGCCGGGTACGACCCGGCGGCTCGACATGCCGGACGGCTGAACCGCGTCATCGCGGCCGCGTCGCGCGTCACCGCCGCAGCGGTCCCTCACAGGTGTAGTGCGCGGTGCCGGACCGGCCCCGCGAGCGGACGGTGACCGCGCCGAAGGAGCAGTTCATATCGGCGAAGTTGTCGGCGACGGACGCGGTGCGGTCGAGGAGGGTGGCGTCGACGGCCTCGGACATGTCCTTGAAGACCTTGTCGGGGCTGCCGGGGTCGGTGAGGTCGGCGCTGATCTTGCCGGTGCAGACGAAGCGGCCGTACGCCGGGTCGCCGTTGTCCCTGCACTTGGGGGTGTGGGAGGTGGCGGCGGCGAACGCGCTTCGGACCTGTGCGGCGCCGGCGAGCTTCAGCGAGCCGACGGGGGTGAACTTCGTGTCCGGGACGAAGAGGTCGCCGACATGGGCGATCTGCTGGTCGAGGAAGGCGTCGTAGGCGCTCTGCAGGCCGGCGTCCTTGCCCATCCGGTCCCGCCAGGCGTCGAAGCCCGCGGGGTCGTCGGCACGCTCGTAGCCGTACATCTCCCGCAGCAGCGAGGGGCGTTCGGACCACAGGAACTCGAAGAACGTGCCGGCGTAGTTGTAGAAGCGGAAGCCGTCCCCGGCGTAGGTGGCGTGCAGCAGTTGGTCGACGGTCATCCGCGGGCCGCCGCCCGAGGTGTCGTTGATGATGCCCCGGACCAGGGACTTGCGGACCTTGACGCCGTCGTCGCGGGTGCCGCCGTCGAAGAACTCGGCCGTGCCCTCGTCCATCGCGGTGGTCCGGTCGCCCTCGTACCACGGGCCCTGGCCGAAGAGCCCGGGAACCGCCCAGCGGCCGTTGAGGTAGTGCGTGTACTCGTGGCGGAAGAGCTCCTCCAGCGTGAGGGCGGAGTCCTCGGGGACCCGGCGCTGGTAGGTGTAGAAGGTCGCGCCCTGCTCGATGTACATCCCGCCGTTGTCGATGCTCAGGCCGGTGAGGATCGGCTGGTAGATCCGGTAGTCGGAGCGGGAGGCGTACAGCACGACGTGGAGCGTGGTGTTGGTGTCGCCGGCCAGTGCCTCGTCGGTGCCGAGCACCCGGTGGAACTGCGCCTTGACCTGCTTGCCGGCGTAGTACAGCTGGTCGACGGTGTTGCGGTCGAGGGCGGTGCGGACCTCCACCCCGCCCTTGTCGTAGCGGTAGGTGTTCGGGAAGAGGCGGCGCTCGATGTCCTCCTTGCACACCTTGTACGGCTTGCAGGCGTCGAACTCGATCAGCCAGGTGACGACCTTGCCCCAGGGCTCGCCGCCTTCGCCGAAGTTGCGTGTGACGAGGTCCAGCAGCCCGCCGAGGGCCGGCACGATCTCGCCCTTCAGGGCCTCGATCTGACCGAACCGCCCGTACTCGCTGAGCGCGTCGCGCACCACCCACGCGTTGTCGGTGCCCTTGAGGTGGGTGTGGTTCGCGAAGGCCTTGAAGACGGCGCGGTAGCGGGGGTCGGCGGTGACCGCCCGCTGGAAGGCGGTGTCCTGGTTGCCGGGGTAGACACCCAGGTAGCTCGTGATGAGCGCGGCGAGGGCGGCGTTGCCCCAGGAGCGGTCCTTGTGGGTGGCGGTGTGGTCCGGGTCCATGGTGGCCAGGATCTTCTGGATCAGGCCGAGTTGGTACTGCCGTCCGCCGGGGCCGACGCCGTACAGCGCCTCGCGCAGGGTGTCGGCGTTCTCCCGGGTGACGTCGAAGGTGTGGGCGGCGGCACCGAACGCGTCGACCGCGCCGCGCACCGCGTTGACGGTCGGCTCGTCGGTGGTGTCGATCTCGCCGTGCGAGAAGTCGTGGTAGGCCACCGCGTGCAGATAGGTGAACATCTCGTACGGGTGGCCGGTGTTCTTGCCGTCGTGGTCGGCGGCGAGGCCGGCGATGCGTCGGGCGACGGCCTGGACGTGGGCGTCGGACATCACGGGGACGAGCCGGGGGTCCCACTTCCATATGAGGCCGCGCAGACAGCCGTCGGCGGTGACGGCGGGGTCGGCGAGGAAGTCCGCGAGCTGTTCGGGTCTCAGCCCGGTGATCCCGTCGAGGGTGCAGGGAGCGACGGCGGGACGCGCGTGGTGAGCCTTGGCGGGCTTGGTCTGCGGGCCCGGTACGCGGCCCTTGTCGGTGACGGACCGGGGCGCCGCCATGGGGATCGCGCCCGGCTTGGGCGCCTTGGCGAGGTGCGGGACCCGGTCGTGGGGGTTGTCGGCGGCCGGCGGCCGGGGCTCGGCCTGCCGGGTGGGGGTGGACGGTGCCAAGCGCCCGGGTACGGCCTGGGCGGTCTGGACGGCCGGCAGGACGAGGGTGGTGGAGAGGAACGCGGCCAGCAGGATGCTGCGCGGCAGGCGCGGGTGTGACACCTGAACCTCCGTGAGGGGGGTGGGGTTGGAGTGGGGTTCGAGGCCATAGCCTTCACTCCACGAGGTGTGACCCGTAACATAGTAATGTGAAATTGCACTGACAAGGCTTCAGGAAAAAGCAGTCCGAGGTTTCCCCACCGGAGGTGTCCGTGACCGCGCGTGCCGCCCAACTCCACACCGGCAGCCACGACTTGCCCGTGTCGAGCGCCCTAGCCCGCTTCATGACGGACCGGTGGGCCGCCACCCCGCCGCCCACAGACTCCCGTGTCCCGGGCTTCGAGCAACTCGCCGGACGCCGCGCCCGGCTGGCCGCGCGCTTCCCCGGCGAGCGACTGCTCATCCCGGCCGGCGAGTTGACGGTCCGCTCGAACGACTGCGACCACCGCTTCCGACCGCACAGCGCCTACGCCTGGCTGACGGGGCTGACCGGCGAGGACCAGCCGGGGCACGTCCTGGTGCTGGAGCCGGACGGCGAGGCCGTGCTGTATCTGCGGCCGCGGTCGGCGCGGGACGGCGACGGAGCGTTCTACCGGGACCGCAGGTACGGCGAGTTCTGGGTGGGCCGCCGCCCCGACCTCGCCGAGGCCGCCCGGACGACCGGCCTGCGCTGCGCCGACCTGGACGCCCTCCCCCACCTCCCGGCCGGCCGGAACGCCGCCCACGACGCCGAACTGGCCGCCGTGCTGAGCGAGTTGCGGCTGATCAAGGACGACTGGGAGGTGGCCCGGCTCCAGGAGGCCGTCGACCACACCGTCACCGGCTTCGAGGACGTCGTCCGCTCGCTGCCCGACGCCCTGCGCCACCCGCGCGGCGAACGCTGGATCGAGGGCGTGTTCAATCTGCGCGCCCGCGCCGAGGGCAACGGCACCGGCTACGAGACCATCGCGGCCGCCGGCGCCCACGCCTGCGTGCTGCACTGGATCCGCAACGACGGCCCGCTCGACCCCGACCAACTGCTGCTGCTCGACGCCGGCGTGGAGACCGACGCGCTGTACACCGCCGACATCACCCGCACCCTGCCGCTGTCCGGCCGCTTCTCCCCCGTCCAGCGCCGGGTCTACGACCTGGTCCTCGCCGCGCAGAACGCCGGGATCGCCGCCCTGAAGCCGGGCGCGTGCTTCCGGGACTTCCACCAGGCCTGTATGTCCGTCCTGGCGGAGGGCCTCGCCGACTGGGGCGTGCTGCGCGTCCCCGTCGAGGAGGCGCTCAGCGCCGGCAGCGGCCTCTACCGGCGCTACACGCTGTGCAGTTCGGGCCATATGCTCGGGCTCGACGTCCACGACTGCGCCCGCGCGCGGGCCGAGCAGTACCTGGACGGTGTGCTGGAGGAGGGCCAGGTGCTCACCGTCGAACCGGGCCTGTACCTCCAGCCCGACGACGAGACCCTGCCGAGGGAGCTGCGCGGCATCGGGGTCCGCATCGAGGACGACCTGGTGATCACGGCGGACGGTGCCCGGCTGATGTCGTCGGCGCTGCCGCGCACCGCCGACGCGGTGGAGGAGTGGATGGACGGGCTGCTGTCCGGGCCCGCCCGGGACTGATCCGGCGGCCGTCAGCCGTGCCGTGCGGCCCGCCTGCGCTGCGGGTGCGGTACCCGCGGTTCCTCGCGGCCCTGGGCCCACAGGGAGCGGACATGGCCGAGGTGGCGGGCCATACAGGCCTCGGCCGCCTCGGCGTCGCCCGTCAGCATCACATCGAGCAGCTCGACGTGCTCCTCGGCGGAGGGCAGCAGCCGGTCCGACTCGTCGAGGCGGGTGAGGCCGTAGAGGCGGGAGCGTTTGCGCAGGTCGCCGACCGTCTCGACGAGGCGGTCGTTGCCGCTCAGGCCGAGCAGTTCGAGGTGGAAGCGGCGGTCGGCCTCCAGATACCCGATGAGGTCGTGGGCGCGGGCGGCGGCGACGATCTCCAGGGCGATCGGGCGCAGCGCCGCCAGCTGCTCACGGGTGGCGGTCCGGGTGATCCGGCCGACGACCGGGACCTCGATCAGGGCCCGGATCTCGGTGTACTGGTCGAGGTCGCGCTCGCTGACCTCGGTGATCCTGAAGCCCTTGTTCCGTACCGGCTCGACCAGGCCCTCCCGGGCCAGGTCGAGCATCGCCTCGCGCACCGGCGTGGCCGAGACCCCGAAGTCCGCGGCGAGGCCCGGGGCCGAGTAGACCGAACCCGGGCGCAGCTCCCCCGCGATCAGCGCGGCGCGCAGTTGATGGGCGACCTGATCGCGCAGCCGCTCCTGAGCGGTGATCAGGCTGCGATGCTTGAGCTCACCCATCTGGTCCTCCGAGTTGACGCGGAGTGCCAGCGTACAATGTCACGTTGTGCAAACCGCCTGGCAGGCAGGGTCTTCGTGCCCCGGGGTCACAGCAGGAACCCCGCCGGGAACGGATCGGCCGGGTCCAGGAAGTACTGCGCGGTCCCGGTCACCCAGGCCCGGCCGGTGACGGTGGGCACGACGGCCGGCCGCCCGCCCACGGTCGTCTCCTCGACGAGCCGGCCGGTGAACTCGGTACCGATGAACGACTCGTTGACGAAGTCCTGGTGGAGCGGCAGTTCACCGCGGGCGTGCAGCTGCGCCATTCGCGCCGAGGTGCCGGTGCCGCACGGTGAGCGGTCGAACCAGCCGGGGTGGATGGCCATCGCGTGCCGGGAGCGGGCGGCGTCCGACCCGGGCGCGGCGAAGTAGACGTGCTTGAGCCCGCCGATCCGCTCGTCCTCGGGGTGGACCGGCCGGTCGGTGGCGTTGACCGCGCCCATGAGCGCGAGCCCGGCCGCGAGGATGTCGTCCTTGCGGGCCCGGTCGAAGGGCAGGCCGACGCTCTCCAGCGGCAGGATCGCGTAGAAGTTCCCGCCGTAGGCGAGGTCGTAGCTCAGCGTGCCGTAGCCGGGGACGACGGCCTTGCGGTCGAGTGCGGCGCAGAACGCGGGGACGTTGGTGAGGGTGACGGCGGTGGCCCGGCCGTCCGCCACCGCCACCTGGACGGTGACCAGCCCGGCGGGGGTGTCGAGCCGCACGGTCGTGACGGGTTCGCGCACCTCCACCATGCCGGTCTCGACGAGCACGGTGGCCACCCCGATCGTGCCGTGTCCGCACATCGGGAGGAAGCCGGAGACCTCGATGAACAGGACACCGTAGTCGGCGTCGGGGCGGGTCGGCGGCTGGAGGATCGCGCCGCTCATGGCGGCGTGTCCGCGCGGCTCGTACATCAGCAGCGTACGGACGTCGTCGCGGTGCTCGGCGAAGTACTGCCGGCGTTCGGCCATGGTGGCGCCGGGGATGGTGCCGATGCCACCGGTGATCACGCGGGTGGGCATGCCCTCGGTGTGGGAGTCGACGGCGTGGAAGACATGGCGGGTACGCATGGGGGCCTCTCTCAGCGGTGGCCGTCGGCGAGCAGCTTCTGGGTGGCGGCGCGCAGCACCGTCACCTGCTCCGCGGGGAGCGGGAAGCGGGGCGGGCGGGTCGGGCCTCCGTGGTGTCCGGCGAGGTCCATGGAGAGCTTGATCGCCTGGACGAAGGCGGGCTGGGAGTCCCAGCGCAGGAGCGGGTGCAGCGCGCGGTACAGGGGCAGCGCGGTGTCGAGGTCGCCGGCGACGGCGGCCCGGTACAGGGCGGTGCACGACTCGGGCAGCGCGTTCGGGTAACCCGCGATCCAACCGACCGCCCCGGCGACGGCGAGTTCGAGCAGGACGTCGTCGGCGCCGATCAACAGGTCGAGTTCCGGGGCCACTTCGGCGATCTCGTAGGCCCGGCGGACATCGCCGCTGAACTCCTTGACGGCGACGATGCTGCCGTCGCCGTACAGCTCGCCCAGGAGCCGCGGGGTGAGGTCGACCTTGGTGTCGAAGGGGTTGTTGTAGGCGACGACGGGGACCCCGGCGGCGGCCACCTCGGCGAAGTGCGCCCGGACCGCGGCCGGTTCGGCGCGGAAGCCGTTGGGCGGCAGCAGCAGTACTGACCCCGCACCCGCGTCGGCGGCCCGCTCGGCCCAGCGGCGCGCCTCGGCGCTGCCGTAGGCGGAGACCCCGGGCATCACGCGGTCTCCGTCACCGCCGGCCGCCTCGACGGCGGTACGGACGACACGGGTGCGTTCCTCGTCGGTGAGGGTCTGGTACTCGCCGAGGGAGCCGTTGGGTACGACGCCGTCGCAGCCGGCGGCGAGCAGCCGGGCGACCTGGGCGGCGTAGGCGTCGTAGTCGATGGAGAGGTCGTCCCGCAGGGGAAGGGCGGTGGCGACCATGATGCCGTGCCAGGGGCGGGTGCGCGGGGCCATACGAGGTCTCCTCAGGAAGGCGAACGGGTGCGGTGACGGTCCTTATTCACTGGCGAGTTGGTCGAGGAACACGGTGCGCGGGGCGTACTCGATCTCCGAGGGGAGTTCGGCGGCGAGTTCGCGCCACGGCCGCGCCGACCACGCTGGCCCCGAAGACGACCACGTCGGAGGTATCCAGGCAGCGTCCGTGTCTCATGGGCACGCCAGTAATATGTCACACAACACTGGTCCGGAGAAGGGGACTTGGGCCCTTCACCGGACCGGTCGATCAGCGCTCGCCGTGGCCGAATCTCCTCTCCAGAGGGAATGCGCAGCTCAAGGGGGTGGTGGAGTGCTCGCGCAGCGCCATCCAGCGGTAGCCGCGCCAGCGGCCGGAGCGGGCGCCCGGGGGTACGTCGATGGTCCACGGGCGGTCGGCGAACCCCGCCCCGGTGGCCTTCACGCACGCCTCCTGGGCGGTCCACACCCAGGCCACCTCCTCGGCGGCCCGCGCCGGAGGCAGTGCGGCGATCCGTTCGGCGTGCTCGCCCAGCAGTCGGCCGGCGAACGAGGCGCTGACGCGGGCGCCGGGGCACTGGAGGTCCACGCCGAGGACGCACCCGACGGCGACACCGGCGGCGAGCGCGCCCGCGCTGTGCGAGACGCTGATGCCGATGCCGGGATGCCCCCGCAGCCAGGGCTTGCCGCGCCGGTCCGCGACCACGTCCGCACCGGCCAGGGCCGGCCGTACGGTGGCGAGCAGCTCCCTCAGCAGTGCGCGCCCGGTGAGGAACTCCCGGGCGCGCCACCCGGGCATCCGCTGTGCCCGACGCAGATCGTCGCGGTGCTCACTGGGCGCCACCCCCTCCGCGGCGGCGGTGGCCACCCAGAGATGGTCGGCCACCTCGATCGGTGTGGTCACGGCGGGGTACCGGGCCGCACGAGGCCGTCCAGTACGCTCTCGGCGGCGTCCGCGAGGGTGCCCAGCACCACCTCGTTCGCACCGCCGCCGATGCCGAACAGTGCGGCCTGGGCGCGCAGTTCCTGGATCCCGCCGGTGGCGAAGCCGGCCGCGCCCCACAGCTGGCCGCACTCCGTCAGCACGTGCTGGACGGTCGCGCCGGCGGCCGCCTTGAGCGTGGCGGCGGCCGTCACATCGTGGTGCACCGCCACCGCGTCCTCGAACTCCGTGACCAGCGCACGGAGTTCGCGTGCTCGCAGCAGGCAGGACGCGAAGCGCTGGCGCACCACGTCCAGGTCCCACAGGGTGCCCTCGCCGTGCGCACGGCCGGACAGGTGGCGCCGGGTGTCCGCGAGGACGCGACGGCACAGCGCGACACCCCACTGGGCACCGGCGAGCCGTTCGGTCCCGATGTGCCGGGCGAACAGCGGCAGTCCGAAGCCGGTCCGGCCCAGCACGTGGTCCCGGCCCAGCCGTACGCCGTCGAGGGTGAGATGGCCGACGCCGGAGTCGGCGAAGAGGGCGGAGTCGGCGGGCCGCACGCTGACGCCCGGGGCGTCGGCAGGCACCAGGACCCAGGTGAAGTGGGTGAAGTGCCGTCCGGGCCGGTGCCGGGCGAGGACGAGGACGGACGCGGCGGTGGTGGTGTTGGCGATCCAGTTCTTCTCGCCGGACAGCTCAAGGCCGTCGTCCTCGATCCGCACCCGGGTGCGCAGCGCGGTGAGGTCCGTGCCGGCGGTGACGTCGGTGGCCGCCAGGGCGACGGTCGCCCTACCGGAGAGCGCCCGGTCCAGTGCCCGCTGCGCGACCGGCGTGCGGCCCGCCGCGAGAACGGGCAACGCGGTGGCCAGCTGGACGCTGACCGACAGGGTGGCGGCGATCGAGAAGCGGGCGTCGACGGCGGTGAGCAGGCCTTCGAGTCCCGCGGGGTCGACTCCCGCCCCGACCGTGCCGTCGCGATAGGCCCGGGTGATCAGGCCCGCCCGGCCGAGCGCGGCCCACACCTGCTCGCCGCCGGCGGTGCGCGGCAGGGCGTCGAGCGCGGCATCGGCGGACTGCCGGCCGGTCGAGGGGTGGGACACGGCGCTCGGGGCCTCGGTGCTCATGGGGTCTCCTGGGCGTCGGCGCGGCCGCCGGTCCCGTCGGGCAGCTGTGCGCGGATCGCGCGCCACAGGCTGCCGGCGGTGGCGAAGGTGGCGTCGTTGAGCTCGTCGTCCGGCAGCGAGATCCCGAAGGTGTCCTCGATGACGAAGAGCAGCTCGATGGCCTGCATGGAGTCGACGCCGAGCCTGCGCAGGTCGGTGTCGGGGGTGATGACGGGCTCCTCGGGGCCGGCGAGCTTGAGGAAGGGGCGCAGCAGTGCGGTGAATCGGGTGTCCATGGTGTGGTCTTTCCGGTGGTGGGCGGGTGGTCAGCGGTCCTCGTCGGGGGACGGGGAGGCGGCGGGGGTGGCGGGCGCGGCGCCGAAGACCGTGCGGTCGGCCGCGAGGACCGCCCGCAGGCGGTCGACGACTCCCGGTGGCTCGGCGCGGCCCCGGGACACCCGGCGGTGGGCCAGGCGGGTCCACTCCAGGGCCTCGTCCCAGGCGCGCAGCTGTGCGCGCTCGGCCTCGGTCTCACCGGTCCGGCGGGCGAACGCGCGGTAGGCCGCGTGCAGTTTGCGGGCCCGCACCAGTAACCAGGTCTCGCCGGTGAGCCGTTCGACGGCTCGGGCGCGGTCGGCGCAGGCGTCGTAGGCGGCGAGGTACGCCGTCACCGCGGCCTCGTCGACCTCCTGGGTGGGCGGCGGTTCGGCGACCGGGCACACACCGGCCGGCGCCAGCTCGATGACCTCGGCCGACTCGATGCCCGCCAGTTCGTCGGCGGACAGCACCCAGTGGCCGGGCGCCGCCGTCCCCCACGGGGTCTCGCTGAGGTAGGCGTCCGTGACGTGCCAGCCGTCGGGCCCCGCGGCGAGCAGGAAGCCGTGCGCGGTGTGGGCCCGGCCGTAGTACGGCAGCCAGGGCAGCTGGAAGGCGTCGGCGACGATGTAGCGCACGCCGACGGCGGCGCGGATCGCCCGGCACAGCTCACCGCGGGCCGGCCGTTCCTGCCGGACCACCCGCAGCCCCAGGAGCTTCGGCGCCACGGCCAGCCGTTCCGGCAGCGGCGCATCGACCGTCGGCAGACCGTCCGCCCCGTCCCAGGTACGGAACCGCAGGGGAGCGCCGAGGCGGAGGTGTGCTCCGGGGCCGTGGTGGTGGTCCGCGAGCACCGCGAGGTTGACCTGGATGCGGTCCAGCAGAGCGCTGCGGACCGAACCGAGGTCGAACCGCTCCGGTTCGACGGTGACTGCCATTGCCGTTCGTCTTCCTCTCGGGGTGGGGCCGCCGGTCACAGCCACGCGGGCAGTGCGGGCAGCTCCGCCGTCGACTCCAGTGCCGCGCCGGTACTGCGCCCCGCCAGCCAGGCGAGGATGTCCGCGGGTTCGCCGGAGACGACCGGGCCGCCGGTGCCGAAGCGGCCGAGCAGTGCGCCCTCGCGGTCGCCGAGCGTGCAGTCCGGTACGCCCTCGGCGGCGGCGTAGTAGCCCAGGACGTCGTCGAGGATGATCTGCCGCGCCGATTCGGGGATGTCGGCGAAGCCGTATCCGAGGTCCAGGTCGACGTGGTGCAGTTCGAGCTCGCGGAGCCGGATCACCAATATCCGCTGGGGCGTGCACAGTTCACCGGTGAAGGGCCGGACGGTGGCCCGCCACGCGGGCGCGGGCAGCCGCTCGACCGTGCGCTGGAAGTGCGCGGCGCTCGCCCGGACGTCCGCCATCAGCGCCGCGGCCGGCCGGCGGGCGCCCGCCTCGATCTCGGCGTCCCGGGCCTCGCGACTGACGTACTGGGGTGTCTCGACGCCGGTACGGGCCCACTCCAGCAGCCGTTCCAGTGCGGGGGCCTGGCACACGAGGTGGCTCAGGACGTGTCCGCGCGTCCAGCCGGGCAGGTGCGACGGCTCCGCGACGGCCTGGTCGTCGAGGCCCGCCAGACCGGCCAGCAGCCGGTCGGCCGCCGCGGTGAGCTGCTCGAAGGACGCGGTGGTGGGGGGTATCTCCTTCATCGTCATGCTCCTTTCAGACGGGCGAAGCCCTGGGCGATCCTGGAGAGTTCGCGGGTGATGTGCGGTAGGCGGGCGGGGTCGTCGGCCCGCAGCGCCTGGTGCTGCTGGCGCTCGTCGCCGTACAGCAGGCTGGTGGCGGCCTTGAAGCGCAGGGCCTGCGGGTCGTCGCCCAGCAGATGGCCGGCGAGCACGGCGATCCCGGAGTCGTCTAGGAGCCGGCCGGCGAGCGAGGCCGCGTCGGTGACGCCGCGTGCGGCCAGCCGGTCGCGCAGCGGCGCGAAGTCCGGGTAGACGTAGAACCCTCCGGTGGGCGGGCGGCACTCGGCGCCCGCTTCCAGGGCGATGCGGTGCACCGCCCGGGCCACCGCGCCGTGCAGCCGGGCGCTGGCCCGCATCCGCGCGAGGACCTCCGGCGGCTCGGCGTAGGCGTACTCCGCGACCTGCTGCATGGGTCCGGCGAGCGTGGACCACAGTTCGCTGGCGGCCGCGGTCACCGCGTCGCGCAGCAGCGCACCGGTCTCGCCCACCGGGAAGCGCGCCACGCCGATCCGCCATCCGCCGAGCCCGAGCGTCTTGGACAGTCCGCTGGTGACGACGGTGCGCTCGGGGGCAGCCTCGGCGGGGCTGAGGAAGGGGGTGGACTCGGGGTCGTGGACGATGTCGCGGTAGATCTCGTCGGAGATGATCAGCAGGTCCTCGGCCCGGGCCAGTGCACACAGTTCGCGGATCAGCGCGGGCGGCGCGAGGGTCCCGGTGGGGTTGTCGGGGAGGGTGAGGACCAGCAGCCGGGGGTCGGCGCCGGCCGCCCGGGCCCGCCGGATCGTCTCGCGCAGCGCGCCCGGGGCGGGGACGCCGCCGCACTCGGCGGGGATCGGTACGCCGTAGACCTTCTTGCCCGCGTAGCGGGCCTGCGGGGCGTAGGTGTTCCAGGCGGGGCGCGGCAGCAGCACATCGCCGGGGATGACCAGCTGCAGCGCCATCAGCAGGGGCTTGCTGCCGGGCGCGACGATCACCCGGTCGGCCTCGGTGGGCAGCCGGCGGCGGGTGAAGTAGCCGGCCACCGCGTCGCGTACGCCCTCGGCGCCGGCCACCGGCCCGTAGCAGGCGCGCGCCGCGCCCAGCGCCAGTTGCTCGGCCAGCTGCGGCAGCACCGGCAGCCGGGCCTCGCCGAAGGCGAGATGGACCAGCGAGGCCCCCTCGGCGCGGCGCCGGTCGACGAGCTGGTTGAGCGCCAGGTTCGGGGAGGGCGGGGCGACGGTCACGGCGGTCATCTCGAAGTCCTTTGCGTGCGGTGGTCCCCGCGGGTCGTGCCGCCGGGCAGGCCGGTGGCCGCCGCGGGGACACCGGGTGTCCGGGTCATGGTGCTGTCTCTCTTCGTCGGCCGGTGCGGATCAGAGGAGCGGGGCCAGGGAGTGCCGTACCGAGCGCTGGGCGCGGTCGAGCGCGGCGGCGCACTCCTCGGGGGTGTCGCCGACGGCCACCAGGGCGGCGAGCCGGGGCACGATCCCCCGGGGCGGCAGCAGCAGTTCGGTGCCCGGCGCGGCTAGCGGGACGGCCTCGACGATGCCGGGCACGGCCGTGGCGGCGGTCAGGTCGAGGGAGCGCACGGTGCCGTCCCGCTCGGGGTAGACGAAGCGCACCTCCGCGCAGCGGTCGCGGACCGGGGTGAGGTCGGGGGCGCGGCCGAGCGCGAGGTCGGCGGCGGCCGCGACCGGGTCGACCCCGGTGGCGAGGGTGCCCAGCAGCGGGATGAAATCGCCGCCGAGGCGGCCGTTGACCTCGACGACGCGCGGCCCGGTGGGGGTGCGGCGGATCTCGGTGTGGGTGAGTCCGGTACGGATGCCCAGTGCGGTGTGGGCGTCGGTGACGACGGACCGCACCTCGTCGGCCCAGGGCTCGTCCCGCCAGGGCGCGACGAGGTGTCCGACCTCCTCGAAGTGCGGCGCGAACCCCAGCCGCTTGTGCGCCACGTTCACGATCCGCACGGCGCCGTCGGACACCGCGCAGTCCACGCTGATCTCGGGGCCGGGCAGATACTCCTCCACGATCGCGCCGGCCGGTGCGCGGATGCCGGGGAAGGAGGCGCCGAGCGCCTGGTCGTAGGCGCGCGCGAGCTGTCCGGGGTCGTCGGCGCGGGCGACGCCGATGCTGCCGGCCAGCGCACGGGGTTTGACCACGACCGGCCAGCCGAGCGCCTCCGCCGCCGCCAGCGCCTCGGCGTGCGTGCCCACATGACGGAAGCCGGCCGAGGGCACCTGGGCGGCGCCGAGCAGCCGGCGGGTGGCCAGCTTGTCGCGGCAGCGGTGCGCGGCCTCGGGGCTCATATGCGGCAGGCCGAGCCGGCGGGCGACCTCGGCGGCGGTCTCCAGGAGCGTCTCGTCCCAGGTCAGGACCGCTCCCGGGCCTCGATTGCCGGCCAGCAGGGCGGCGACGGCGCGGGTGGTGGCGGCCGCGTCGGAGGTGTCCGTGACCCGGAACCGGTCGGCGACATACCGCCGTTGCCAGTCGACGGCGGTGCCCTGGACGAGGGCGGTGCGCACCCGCCCGGCGACCGTGCGCAGCGCGTACTCGCGGTAGGGGGGATTGCCGCAGCCGATCACCACGAGCCGGCCGGGTGCCCGCGGATCGACCGGTTCGCACTCCAGCGACGCCTCGCGCATCGCGCGGCGGACGGCGGCCGTCACCTCCGCGCTGCCACTCCCCCGGAAGCGGAACCTCGCCCCGGCGTGCTCGTATCCCCCGCCGGTCAGCAACGCGCCCTCCACGGGGAGGACTTGGGCGTACGGTCCGGTGCGGGGGCCGTCCGCCCGGGGCGGGGTGAGCGCCCGCACCCGGCAGGGCGGTGGTACGGACGGCGGCACCAGCAGCCAGCCCGCCACCTGCGCGGGCTCGGCGAGGCGGCGGGGGGTGGGGTCGGGGGTGCCGGTCTGGTGGGCGAACGCCGCGGCCATCAGGTCGATGCCGTGCACCTCGCGCCAGATGAAGGGCACTTCGGCGCCGCCCGGCCGGGCGCCGATCTCCAGCACGGTCAGCGCGCCGCCGTCGCCCGCGAAGAGTTCCAGGTGGAAGACCGACGGGCCGGTGAACAGCGCGCCGACTGCGGCGGCGGTGATCTCCCCGATGCGGGCCAGGAGTTCGGCGTCGTCGATCTCGACCGAGCCGAGGGCGCTGCCGGTGGTGAACTCCAGGCAGGTGTTGAGGTAGCGCGACGCCCGCCAGGGGCCGAGTTCCGCGCCGTCGAAGACGCCGTCGACGTGCAGGACCTGATCGGGCAGCCACTGCTGGACGAGCAGGTCGGTGTCGTGCGGGAAGACCTGCGCGCGAAGCCGGCCGGGGGACGCCAGCCGGGTGATGCCCGCGCTGGCGGTGCCCCGCCGGGGTTTGACCAGTACCGGCCAGCCGTGCCGGGCGGCGAAGGCGGCCACCGCCTCGTGGTCCGGCGCCGCGGCCGTCGCCGGTACCGCGACGCCCGCGGCCGCGAGCCGCCGCGCCATCAGCAGTTTGTCGCGCAGCGGCAGCAGGTCCCCGGTGCGCTGCCCGGGCAGCGCGAACGCGTCGCGCAGCTCGGCCGCCAGGTCGAGGTCCGTCTCCTGCAGGGCGACGATCCGGGTCGGCGGTCCGCTCCGCTCGATCAGCGCGTCGACGGCCTCGTGCACCGCCTTGACGTCCTCGGTGCTGTCCACCAGCCGTACGCCGGCGGCCTGTTCGGTGGGCAGATGGCGGGCGGCCCGTTCGGTGGTGAGGTAGCTGACGCGGTGGGCGCGGTGGTCGAGGTAGGCCGCGTAGTCGGCGTAGCGGTCGGTCCAGCGGTGGATGATCATCACGTGTTCGGGCACGGCGGCCTCCTGGGACAGGAACGAGCGCGGGTAGGGAAGGGGCGGCAGGGGGCGGCCGGTTGGTGCGGCGGCGTGGCGCCGGGCGGGGGCGGACGGCGTGGCCCGGCACCCGGGATCACCGGGGGCGGACGGCGCGGGTGCAGGCCGGTTTCTCGGCCGTGCGGCGGCTTGGGAGCCGGCCGGGCGGACGCCCGTCAGGGGCGCCCGGCAGCGGTCAGCAGGCTCTCGTGCAGATCCCACAGCAGTTCGGCGCAGTGGGCGCGGTCGAGGTCCTTGGCGGTGAGCCGTAGGGAGAGCGCGTCCTCGCTCTCCACGGCGCGGGCATAACATCGCGGGCCGATGGTGGTGAAGGGCTCCTCCCAGGTGAGCGTGGGCGGAGCGGCGGTCCGCGGCCCCTGGTGCGGCGCGGCCTTAGGCACCGTGTCGTCCGGCACGGACACATAGTTGAAGGCGCAGGCCGGTTCGGCGGCTTCGGGCATACGGGCGCGCAGCGCGGCGACGGCGGTGACATCGTGCATCCCGTGCCGGAAGGCGCCGAGGCCGCTCCAGTGCACCGCGTCGGCGAGCTTGACCAGGTCGTCGTTGCGGGCGTCCGCGATCAGCGCCGGCACCCACTGGTTCATCGAGGTCACCACGCCCCGCCAGCGGCCGGCGAAGCGGTTGGCGCTCATCAGCTGCACCACCAGGGCGTCGACGCCGCATCTGCGGGCCACGCTGCGGGCGTAGGCGGCCAGCACGACGCTGGCGACGGAGACCCGCGCGCGTTCGGCGACGGTGTGCGCGGCCGGGCGGGCGGCCGCGGAGCGCAGGGTGCACTGGACGACGTCGTCCGCCGTGTCGGCGCCGCGCGGCAGGGCGGCCGAGGGGGCGTGGGTCAGGGTCTGCGCCCAGTGGTCGAGGGCCGCGGCCTGCCGGCGCAGTCCGGCGGCGCCGTACTGCTCGGCGGCGAGGTCGGCGGGGCCCGGTGGGGTGGGGCCGAGACCTCGGGGGTCGATGAGCGCCCGCCGGAACTCCTGGTGCAGCAGCTCCTGCGCCCAGGCGTCCGCGGCGATGTGGTGCTTGACGAACAGCAGCTGGGCGGGGGTGCCCGCGTGGGTCAGCAGCCGGGCCCGCCAGGCGTGTTCGCGGCCGAGGTCGAAGGGCTCGGTGGCCAGTTCGGCGGCGAGCCGCGCGGGTTCGTCGGCCGCGCTCTCGGTGATCCGCAGCTGGTCGTCGACGTCGGGGTCGGGCGGCAACTGCCCTGGCGCGTCGGCGTCCTGGAGGTCGTAGCGGGTGCGCAGCGACGGGTGCCGGGCGGCGACGGCGCGCAGCGCGGTACGCACCTGTTCCGCCCCGACGCCGGGCGGAAGGGGCCAGGCCGCCGCGTTGTTCGGCTCGTGCCGGCGCGGCGCCGGCAGCCCCCGGATGTCGTGCCATACCGAGAGCTGGCCCAGCGATAGCGGTCCTGCCCCGGACATACGCTCCCCCATCAACACACTTCCACCATGCGAAAGATGAATTCCAGACAGGAGGGACGCTGCCACAACTCGCCGCGACCTGTCCAGGTTTCACCGGCACCGAGCACCCCCGGAAGTGACCCACCTCACACCCCACCCCCGTCGCGGACATGAGAGCCTGACCACCGCTCTACGGAATTCAACTTCCGCTCAACGGAAGCCTGGTGGGGAGTGAGGCGGTCACGGGGGCGGCCGCGCCGACCACCGACCGGACACCGCCGCACCGGCCGCCCGGAAGCACCGGCACCGCCGACTCCGCCCGGCCCGCCCCGGATCACCGTTCCCGACCACCACGAGGGGGCTTCGCCACGTGAGTCAGCAGCCACCGGCCCCGGCCGGCACCGCCGGGGAGTTCCTCCACGACTTCCTGCTCGCCGCCGGTCGGCACACCCCCGACGCCCCCGCCGTCATCGAGTCCGCCCGGCCCGGCCTGACCACCGTCACCAGCTACGCGCAACTGGGCGCCTTGGCGGACGCGTACACGGACGGCCTGCTCACCCTCGGCCTGGAGACCGGCGCCCGGGTGATCCTGGAGGCCGACACCACCGCGCACTCCCTCGCGATGCTGCTCGCCGCCTCCCGCGCGGGCCTCACCTTCATCCCGGTCAGCCCGAAGACACCCGGGCAGCGGCTGCGTTCCCTCATCGGCACCGCCCGGCCCGCCCTCCACCTCCAGGCGTCCGACGGCGAGCGCACGGATCTCCCCCGTGCCCTCGCCACCGCGCGGTTCGGCCCCGGCGGACTGACCGTGGAGCACGCCCCCGAGCAGCCCCGGCCGAGGCGCCGGGTGCCCTGTGTCACCGACCCCGCGTACATCATCTTCACCTCGGGCACCACGGGACGGCCCAAGGGCGTGGTGATGAGCCACCGGGCGGTGGTCGCGTTCTACCGGGGCATGCTCGCGTACGGCATCGCCACGCCCGAGGACCGCATCGCCAGCACCTCGCCCCTGCAGTTCGACTTCTCGCTGCTCAACATCGGCCTGGCGCTGGGCAGCGGCGCCAGTGTGGTGCCGGTACCGCCGGACCTGGTGCGCTGGCCCCGGCATCTGCTGCGGGTGCTGCGGGAGACCGGAGCCACCCAGGTCAACGGCGTACCGTCGATCTGGCGGCAGCCGCTGCGCCACGAGCCCGGTCGGCTGGCCGCCCTCGACCGGCTGCGCTCGATCCTCTTCTGCGGCGAGGAGTTCCCGCTGCCCGAACTGCGCCGGCTCCAGGAGCTGCTGCCGAAGGCGCGCGTCATCAACTGCTACGGGGCCACCGAATCGATGGCCTGCTCCTTCGACGACGTCCCCAACCCCCTCCCGGCGGACGCGCACCGGCTCTCCATCGGTGTCGCCCATCCCGGAGCGGAGATGCTCCTCGTCGACGAGCACGGCGAGATCGTGGCGGAGCCCGGCGTACCCGGCGAGATCCATCTGCGCAGCCCCGCGCTCTTCTCCGGCTACTGGGACGATCCGCAGGCCACCCGCCGGACGCTGGTCCCCGACCCGCTGTGCCCGCAGTCCGGCCAGGTAGTGCTGCGCACCGGAGACCTGGCCGTGCGGGGAGCGGGCGGCGAGTTCTACTTCCGCGGCCGGACCGACTCCCAGGTGCAGATCAACGGCAACCGTGTGGAACTGGCCGAGGTGGAGCGGCGGTTGACCCAGTACCCGGGCGTCGCCGCGGCATCCGCGGCGGCCCTGCCGCAGCCCGAGGGCGGCGGACTCCGGCTGACCGCCTTCGTCGTCCTGACGGCCGGTCGGCCGGCCGTGGACACCGCGGACCTGGGCGCCTTCTGCGCCCGCGCACTGCCCCCGTACATGGTCCCGCAGGAGATCCGGCTGCTGGACGTCCTGCCCACGACCCCGAACGGCAAGGTCGACCGCGCGGCCCTGGCGCAGGGCGCCCGGCCGGCAGCGGAGGACGGCACCCGGACGGCCCCGGCACCGCCCCCCGCCCGGCAGGCCCCCGCGCCCCCGGCCCCCGCCGTGCTCCGTGGCTGCGGCCACTGACGATCCATACGTCCCGAAGGAGAGAGCCAAGGAGGGAACTGGGACCATGAGCAGAATCGACACGTCCGGCCCGGCGATCGGCGAGCCCCGCCCAGGGCGGCTGCGGGCGTACGTCCGAGTGCGGGCGGGTGGGCTGCCCGCCGCGTTCTGGGTGCTGTGGGGCGGGTCCCTGGTCAATCGCCTGGGCTCGATGGTCAATCCGTTCCTGAGCCTGTATCTGACCGGGGTCAGGGGCCTGTCCGTCGCCACCACCGGCCTCGTCCTCGCCGTCGTCGGCATCGGTTCGGTCGTCTCCCAGCCGCTCGGCGGATTCCTCGCGGACCGTTTCGGCCGCCGGGTGGCGCTGACCGGCGGCATGCTGGCGAACGGCACGACCCTGCTCGCGCTCGGCCACGCCCGGAGCCTCACGCTGCTGGTGGCCTGCTGCTTCGTCCTCGGCATCACCATCGACCTGTTCCGCCCCGCCGCCCAGGCCCTGGTCGCCGACGCGGTGCCGGCCGCCGACCGCACCCGCGCCTACGGCCTGCTGCTGTGGGCCGTCAACCTCGGCTTCTCGGTCGCCATGGTGCTCGGCGGCCATCTCGCCTCGCACGGCGGCCGACTGCTCTTCTGGCTCGACGCGGGAGCCTGCGCGTTCTTCGGACTGCTGGTGTGGCTGGCCATCCCGGAGACCCGCCCGGCCGCCCGGGAACGCACCGCCGGCAGCTACCGCACCGTCCTGCGCGACCGCGCGATGCTGGCCTTCGCCGGCCTCATCGTCGGCTATGCGATCGTCTTCCAACAGGCCTTCGCCACCCTGCCGCTGGCGATGACCGGCACCGCGTTGTCCAGCAGCGCCTACGGCCTCGTCATGGGCGTCAACGGCCTCATCGTCATCGCGGTGCAGCCGCTGATCGGCCACCGGCTGGCCGCCTTCGACAAGAGCCGGGTGCTGGCCACCGGCTTCACGATCGCGGCCGCCGGCAACGCGGTGGCGGCCGCGGCCTCGGCGACCGCCGGCTACGCGCTGGCCGTCGCGGTCTCCACGCTCGGCGAGATCCTGGTCTTCGCCGTCACCGCGGCCGTCGTCGCCGACCTCGCGCCCGCCCACCTGCGCGGCCGCTACAACGGGCTGATCGGCATGGCGTGGGGCACCGGCTTCCTGATCGCGCCGATCGTCGGCACCCGACTCCTCGTCATCGGCTCCACCACCCTCTGGCTGACCTGCACCGCCCTGTGCCTGGCCGCCGCCGCGGGCCAGCTTGCGCTGGCCCCGTCCCTGCGCCGCCGCACCGAGGCCGCCGCCGGAACGTGAGCGGCGGTCCTGAGCCACCTCGCGGACACGCCGCACGCCACCGGCGCCGACACCGCCGGCAGCTCGCCCTCGTCAACCGGTGGCCTACCTTTTGAGCATGGAGGAGACGGGGCCGGCGCAGTCGCCGCCGGACAGCGGCGAGGCCGGCTACCCGGCCTACTTCGCGGCGCGCTGCGGTGGGCTGGCGGAGCTGGACGCGCATCTGGTGCGCTGCCGGGCCTGCCCCCGGCTGGTGGAGTGGCGGGAACAGGTCGGGGCACATCCGCGGGCGGCGTTCCGGGACCAGGAGTACTGGGCGCGGCCGGTCCCGGGGTTCGGTCCCGCGGACGCGGCGCTGGCCGTCGTCGGGCTGGCGCCCGCCGCGCACGGCGGCAACCGGACCGGCCGGATGTTCACCGGGGACGCCTCGGGCGACTTCCTGTTCGCCGCGCTGCACGAGGTGGGTCTCGCCTCCCAGCCCACCGCGATGCATCCGGGCGACGGGCTGGAGCTGTACGGGGTGCGGGTCACCGCTCCGGTGCACTGCGCCCCGCCGGCGAACAAGCCGACGCCGGCCGAGCGGCATACCTGCCGGCCCTGGCTGGCCGCGGAGTTCGGGCTGCTCGGCCCCGGTCTCCGTGCGGTCGTGGTGCTGGGCGCCTTCGGATGGCAGGCGCTGCTGCCGGTGCTCGGCGACGCGGGGTGGGAACCGCCCCGCCCCCGGCCCGCGTTCGGCCACGGCGTACAACTGGCCCTGCCCGCCACCGAACGGCGCCAGCCGCTGCACCTCTTGGGGAGCTACCACCCCAGCCAGCGCAACACGTTCACCGGCCGGCTCACCTCCGGCATGCTCGTCGAGGTGCTCACCCGGGCAGCCGCTCTCGCGGGGCTGCGTACCGAACGGCCGTGAGGTAGCGCCCGTCGCCTTCCGCGCGGAGCCGGAGCGTGTCGGGCAGGGTGTCGCCCAGGGCGTCGAGGACCTCGGCGGCCGGGTGGAGGACGGCGACCGCGCCGTTCCGGCGACCGTGTCACCGCGCCCCGTACACCGGGTGCGGATCCCCGGCCGCCGCCAGCAGCTTGCGGGCGTGCTCGCCCGCCTCCGCCGGCGTCCAGCGGCCGCCCTTGTCGGCGGTGGGGCCGCGGCGCCAGCCCTCCATGACGGTGATCCGGCCCGCCTCTGCCTCGAAGACGCGGCCGGTGACGCCGTCGCTGGCGGCGGAGGCGAGCCAGACCACCAGCGGGGAGACGTTGCCGGGGGCCATCGTGTCGAACTCCCCCTCGGCCGGCGCCGCCATCGTCTCGGCGAAGGTCTGCTCGGTCATGCGGGTGCGGGCGGCGGGGGCGATGGCGTTGACCTGCACCCCGTAGCGGCCCAGCTCGGCGGCGGCGACGAGGGTGAGGCCGAGGATGCCCGCCTTGGCGGCGGAGTAGTTGCCCTGGCCGACGCTGCCGAGCAGTCCGGCGCCCGAACTGGTGTTGACCACCCTGGCATGGGGCGTGCGGCCGGCCCTGGCCTCGGCCCGCCAGTGGGCGGCGGCGTGCCGCAGCGGCAGGAAGTGGCCCTTGAGGTGGACGCGGATGACGGCGTCCCAGCCGTCCTCGTCGAGGTTGACCAGCATCCGGTCGCGCAGGAACCCGGCGTTGTTGACGAGGGCGTCGAGGCGGCCGAAGGAGTCCAGGGCGGCGGCGACGAGCGAGGCGGCGCCGTCGGTGGTGGTGATGTCGCCGCTGTGCGCGACGGCCCGGCCGCCACGGGCCTCGATCTCCTCGACGACCTGCTGGGCCGGGCCGGGCGAGGCCCCGGAGCCGTCCGCGGTCACCCCGAGGTCGTTGACGACGACGGCGGCCCCTTCGGCGGCGAGGGCAGTTGCGTGGGCGCGGCCGAGGCCACGGCCGGCCCCCGTGACGGCGACGGCGCGGCCGGCGCAGATTCCGGTCATCTCAGCTCTCCTCGGTGGACGGGGGTGTGGCGGGGTGGTTGGCGGTGGCGGCGTCGAGGAAGGCGGGGCGCTCCCCGCCGCCGTGGACGAGCAGGCTCGCACCGGTGAGGTACGCCGCCCGGTCGGAGGCGAGGAAGACCGCGGCGTCGCCGATCTCGTCGGGTTCGGCGAGCCGGCCGAGCGGTACGGTGGCGCCGACGGCGGCGACGCCCGCCTCGTCGCCGTAGTGCAGGGCGGTCAGTTCGGTGCGGACCATGCCCAGGACCAGGGTGTTGACCCGGACCTGAGGGGCCCATTCGACGGCCATGGTGCGGGCGAGGCTCTCCAGGCCCGCCTTGGCCGCGCCGTAGGCGGCGGTGCCGGGCGAGGGACGGGCGCCGCTGACGCTGCCGATCATGATGATCGAACCGCCGGCCGGCCGGCCGCGCATGACCTCGTACGCGGCGAGGGAGGCGGTCAGCGGGGCGGTGAGGTTGAGTTCGAGGACCCGCGCATGCCGTTCCGGGCCGGCCGCGCCGAGCAGGCGGTAGGGCGTACCGCCGGCGTTGTTGACCAGGCAGTCGAGGCGGCCGTACTCCGCCGCGACATGGGTGAAGAACTCCCCTACGGCGGGCGGATCGCGCAGGTCGAGCCGGCGGAAGCGGGCCGTGCGGCCGGCCGCGGCGACGGGGGTGTCCGGGGGCCGCCGGGCACAGACCACGACATCGGCCCCGGCCTTGAGGAACGACCGGGCGATCCCCGCGCCGACACCGCGGGTACCGCCGGTGACGACGGCGACCCGCCCGGACAGATCGAGGGTCAGGCTCAACCGGTACCCCTCCCGCAGCGCGCGATCCGCTGCTAACTTCGCTACCTAACAAACGCTTGGTGGAAAGGTAGCTGATCCGCTCATGGGTGTCTCCACCTCCAGGCCCGAGCCGGGCGTCGCGGTCGTCACCGTGGACTTCCCACCCGTCAACGCCCTTCCCGTGCGGGGCTGGTACGACCTCGCCGACGCCGTGCGCGCCGCCGGCCGGGACCCCGGCATCCGCTGCGTGGTGCTCGCCGCCGCGGGGCGCGGCTTCAACGCGGGCGTCGACATCAAGGAGCTGCAGCGGGACACCGCCGAGGGCGGCCACGCCGCGCTGATCGGCGCCAACCGCGGCTGCGCCGAGGCGTTCTCGGCGGTCTACGAGTGCGAGGTGCCGGTCGTCGCGGCGGTGCACGGCCACTGCCTCGGCGGCGGTATCGGTCTCGCCGGGAACGCCGACGCGATCGTGGCGAGCGACGACGCGTCCTTCGGCCTGCCGGAGCTGGACCGCGGCGCGCTGGGCGCGGCCACGCATCTGGCCCGGCTGGTCCCCCAGCATCTGATGCGTGCGCTCTACTACACCTCGCGCACCGCCACCGCCGACGAACTGCGGGCGCACGGCTCCGTCTGGCAGGTCGTCCCGCGCGCTCGACTCCGCGACACGGCAGTGGAGTTGGCGTGCGAGATCGCGCGGAAGGACGGCGCGCTGCTCCGGCTCGCCAAGGCCGCCATCAACGGCATCGACCCCGTCGACGTGCGCCGCAGCTACCGCTTCGAGCAGGGGTTCACCTTCGAGGCGAACCTCAGCGGAGTCGCCGACCGGATCCGCGACACCTTCGGCACCGAGACCGGGCAGGGGGCCGGAAAGCCATGACCGACAAGACCATGACACCCGACGAGGCGATCTCCCGGTTGCGCAGCGGTATGACCGTCGGCATCGGCGGCTGGGGTTCACGCCGCAAGCCGATGGCGCTGGTCAGGGCGCTGCTCCGGTCCCCGATCAGCGATCTGACCGTCGTCGCGTACGGCGGGCCCGATGTCGGCCTGCTCGCCGCCGCGGGCCGGATCCGCAAGCTGGTCGCCCCGTTCGCGACCCTGGACTCCATCCCGCTCGAACCGCACTTCCGCGCCGCCCGCCAGCGCGGGAGGTTCGAGCTGACGGAGGTCGACGAGGCGATGTTCATGTGGGGGCTGCGGGCCGCCGCCAACCGGCTGCCGTTCCTTCCCGTACGGGCCGGGATCGGCTCGGACGTGATGCGCGTCAACCCGGGCCTGCGGACGGTCACTTCGCCCTACGACGACGCGGAGACGTTCGTCGCCATGCCCGCGCTGCGGCTGGACGCGGCGCTGGTCCACGTCAACCGCGCCGACCGGCTCGGCAACGGCCAGTACCTGGGCCCCGACCCGTACTTCGACGATCTGTTCTGCGAGGCCGCGGACACCGCCTACGTCTCGTGCGAGCGGCTGGTGGACGGCTTCGCGACGGCCGTCCCGCAGACCCTGCTCATCAAGCGGTACTCGGTCACCGGGGTCGTCGAGGCCCCCCACGGCGCCCACTTCACCTCCTGTGCCCCCGACTACGACCGCGACGAGCCCTTCCAGAAGCTCTATGCGACCACGCCCTGGCCGCAGTTCGCCGAGCGGTTCCTGCACGGGGACGACAAGGGCTACCAGTCCGCGGTCCAGACCTGGCACGAGGAGCAGCGGTGAGCACGACCTCCACGACGACCCGCGCCGAGTACTGCGTGATCGCCTGTGCCGACGCCTGGCGCGACAACGGCGAGGTGCTGGCCAGCCCGATGGGCCTGATCCCGTCCATCGGCGCCCGGCTCGCCAAGCGCACCTTCTCGCCCGACCTGCTGCTCACCGACGGCGAGGCGAGGCTGGTGGGCCTCGACGGGGAGACCGAGGGCTGGCTGCCCTACCGTCAGCACCTGGCCATGGTCACCGGCGGCAGGAGGCACGTCATGATGGGCGCTAGCCAACTTGACCGCTTCGGCAACCAGAACATCTCCTGCATCGGCGACTGGCGGCGGCCGGCCCGCCAGCTGCTGGGCGTCCGCGGGGCGCCCGTCAACACCCTCAACAATCCCGTCAGTTACTGGGTGCCCAGGCACTCCACCCGGGTCTTCGTCGAGAAGGTCGACATGATCAGCGGGGTGGGCTACGACAGCGCGGCGGCCGCCGGACCGTCCGCGACCCGCTACCACCACCTCCCCCGGGTGGTCTCCGACCTGGGGGTCTTCGACTTCGCGACGGCGGACCACGCGATGCGGCTCGCCTCGGTCCACCCCGGTGTCACCGTCGAGGAGGTCCGACAGGCCACCGGATTCCCGCTCGTACTGCCCGACGAGGTGCCCCGCACCCGTGAGCCCTCCGAGGCGGAGCTGCGGCTGATCCGCGAGGTCATCGACCCGGACGGGCTGCGCGAACGCGAGGTGCCGACGGTATGACGGCCCCCCGGATCACCACCCCTCTGACCGAGCTGGTCGGCGTGCGGCACCCGCTCGTCCAGACCGGCATGGGGTGGGTGGCGGGGCCCCGGCTGGTCTCGGCCGCCGCCAACGCGGGGGCCCTGGGCATCCTCGCCTCGGCCACCATGACCGTCGAGCAACTGCGTTCGGCGGTCCGCGAGGTCCGGTCCCGTACCCAGGCGCCCTTCGGCGTCAACCTGCGGGCCGATGCGGGCGACGCGGCCGAGCGCGTACGGGTCATCGTGGAGGAGGGCGTACGGGTCGCCTCCTTCGCCCTCGCCCCGTCCCCCGAGCTGATCGCCCGGCTCAAGGAGGCGGGTGTGCTCGTCATCCCGTCCGTCGGGGCCCGCCGGCACGCCGAGAAGGTCGCCGCCTGGGGCGCGGACGCGGTCATCGTGCAGGGCGGTGAGGGCGGCGGCCACACCGGGAGCGTCGCCACGAGCGTGCTGCTGCCCCAGGTCGTGGACGCGGTCGAGATCCCGGTGATCGCCGCGGGCGGCTTCTTCGACGGCCGGGGCCTGGTCGCGGCGCTCGCCTACGGCGCGGCCGGAATCGCCATGGGCACCCGCTTCCTGTTGACGTCGGACAGCACGGTGCCGCCGGCGGTACAGGCCCGCTATCTGCAGGCGGCGGTGCAGGACATCACCGTCACCACCAAGGTCGACGGGCTGCCGCACCGGATGCTGCGCAGCGAGCTGGTCGCGGCGCTGGAGCGGTCCGGGCGCACCGCGGCGCTGCTGCGCGCGGTGCGCCATGCCGCGTCGTTCCGGAAGCTGTCCGGGGTGAGCTGGGCCCGGATGGTCCGGGACGGCCTGGCGATGAAGCACGGCAAGGAGCTGTCCTGGAGCCAGGTCCTGCTCGCGGCCAACACCCCGATGCTGCTACGGGCGTCGATGGTCGAGGGCCGCACCGACCTCGGGGTGATGGCCGCGGGCCAGGTCGCCGGTCTGATCGAGGATCTGCCGTCCTGCGCGGAACTCGTCGACCGGATCATGACCGAGGCGTACGGCACCCTCGCCACCCTGCCGCGCTGAGTCACCCGCCGGCGCGGCCGGTCACAGCCGCTCGATGATGCTGACGTTGGCCTGCCCGCCGCCCTCGCACATGGTCTGCAGCCCGAACCGGCCGCCGGTGCGCTCCAGTTCGTGCAGCAGCGTCGTCATCAGCCGGACGCCGGTCGCGCCCAGCGGGTGGCCCAGCGCGATGGCGCCGCCGTTGACGTTGACCCGCTCGGGGTCGGCGCCGGTCTCCTTGAGCCAGGCCAGCACGACGGGCGCGAACGCCTCGTTGATCTCGACCAGGTCGATGTCGTCGATCGTCATGCCCGCCTTCTTCAGCGCGTACGCCGTCGCGGGGATGGGCGCGGACAGCATCCGGATGGGGTCCTCGCCCCGTACCGACAGATGATGGATACGGGCCCGCGGGGTCAGGCCGTGCTCGGCCACCGCGCGCTCGGAGGCCAGCAGCATGGCGGCCGCACCGTCGGAGACCTGCGAGGAGACCGCTGCGGTCAGCCGGCCGCCCTCGACGACGGGTGCCAGCTCGGCCATCTGCGCCAGCGAGGTGGTGCGGCGCGGGCCCTCGTCGACGGTGACGTCACCGAAGGGGACGATCTCGCGGTCGAAGCGGCCCTCGTCGATGGCGCGCACGGCCCGCCGGTGGGAGCGGAGCGCGAACTCCTCCATGTCCGTGCGGGTGAGCCGCCACTTCGCGGCGATCAGTTCGGCGCCGTGGAACTGGTTGACGGGCTGCTCGCCGTAGCGGGCCCGCCAGCCCGCGGAACCGGCGAACGGGCCCTCGGTGAGTCCCAGCGGCTCGGCGGCCTGCCGGCTGGCGAAGGCGATCGGGATCTGCGACATGTTCTGGACGCCGCCCGCGACGACCAGGTCCTGGGTGCCGGAGAGCACCCCCTGGGCGGCGAAGTGGACGGCCTGCTGGGAGGAGCCGCACTGGCGGTCGACGGTGACCCCGGGCACCTCCTCGGGCAGCCCGGCGGCCAGCCAGCAGGTGCGGGCGATGTCCCCGGCCTGCGGCCCGACGGCGTCCAGGCAGCCGAAGACGACGTCCTCCACGGCGGCCGGGTCGGCGCCGGTGCGGGCCATCAGCGCACGCAGCACATGGGCGCCGAGGTCGGCGGGGTGGACGCCGGACAGACCGCCGCCCTTCTTGCCGACGGGGGTGCGGACCGCCTCGACGATATAGGCCTCGGACATGGTGGTCTCCTTGGTCAGATTCTGCGGATCGAACGGTCAGTTCCGCAAGGCGATGCCGTCCAGCACCATCGACAGGTACTGGCGGGCGATCTCCTCGGCGCGGTGCCGTGCGCCCGGCCGGTACCAGGAGGCGGCCACCCAGACGGTGTCGCGGACGAACCGGTACGTCAGCCGGATGTCGAGGTCGGCGCGGAAGACTCCGTCGGCCACACCCCGCTCCAGCGTGCCCAGCCAGGCCTTCTCGAATTTCTGCCGGGAGTCGGCGAGGTAGCCGAAGCGGCGCTGCTGGGCGGCGAGGTGCTTGGCCTCCTTCTGGTAGATCGCGACGGCCGCGCGGTGCCGGTCGATCTCCCGGAAGGACTCGGTGACCAGCGCCTCGATCGTCTCCCGCGGCCCGAGCCGCGCGGCGAGCACCGCGTCATAGCCGTCCCACAGCTCGTCCAGGAACGTGGACAGGATCTCGTCCAGCATCGCTTCCTTGGCATCGAAGTGGTAGTAGAGGCTGCCCGCGAGCATGCCGACCGCGTCCGCGATCTGCCGGACCGTGGTCGCGTCGTAGCCCTGGACGGCGAACACCTCCGCGGCGGCGGCGAGGAGTTCGCGGCGGCGCTCCTCAGGCATGCTGGGAGCTGACGGACACGGTTTCGCCGGTCATGTACGAGGCGTAGTCGCCGGCCAGGAAGACGATGACATTGGCGACCTCCCAGGGTTCGGCGTAGCGTCCGAACGCCTCCCGCTCGGTGAGTTCGGCGAGCAGCTCGGGCGTGGTGACCTTCACCAGGTGCGGGTGCATGGCGAGGCTGGGCGCGACCGCGTTGATCCGTACGCCGTACGCGGCGGCTTCCACGGCGGCGCAGCGGGTCAGCGCCATCACCCCGGCCTTGGCGGCGGCGTAGTGGGCCTGGCCGCGCTGGGCGCGCCAGCCGACGACGGAGGCGTTGTTGACGATCACGCCGCCGCGGCCGGTGCGCCGCATCCGGCGCAGCGCGGCGCGGGTGCAGCGGAAGGTGCCGTTCAGGGTCACGTCGAGGACCTTGCTCCACTGCTCGTCGGTCATCTCGACGAGGTCGGCGGTGCCGCCGAGCCCGGCGTTGTTCACCACGATGTCGAGCCGGCCGTGGCGCTGTTCGGCCAGCTCCAGCAGGGCGCCCACCTGCTCTTCGTCGGTGACGTCACAGGGCAGTGCCGCCACCCTGTCCGCGCCGAACTCCGCGGCGAGCGCCTCGGCGCTCTCCGCCAGCCGCCGCGCGTGGCTGTCGCCCAGGACGATCCGGGCGCCCTCCTCCAGGAAGCGGCGGGCGGTGGCGCCGCCGATGCCGGCCCCGGCGGCCGCGGTGATGACGGCGCCGCGGCCGGCGAGCAGATCGTGGCCGGGCACATAGCGGGGCGGTGGCATACGCGAGCCTCCTTGGGGCCTGTCCGGTGGATCAGGGCCTAGGCCGTCTCTTTCGGATCTTGCCGGTTAAGCCCGTGGTGTCTGGCGCGGTGCATCGCAAGGCGGAGGGTCGCCCGCGTACTGGACGTACTCGGGCGACCCGACAACGCGGCGAGGTGCCGTGTCAGACACCACGGGTCAGGCAAGATCCGGAAGAGACGGCCTAGCCCTCGACGCTGCTCCTGGCCGTACGTTAACCTACCAAACACTTGTTAGGGAAGGAGGGGCGGATGCCCACTGCCCACGACGACGAGCCCGTGCGCTACGCACGCCAGGGCCCGGTCGCGACCGTCACCATGAACCGCCCGGACTACCGCAACGCCCAGAACTCCGCGATGACCTACGCCCTGGACCGCGCCTTCTACCGCGCCGCGGACGACGACGAGGTCAAGGTCGTCGTACTCGCCGGCGAGGGCCGGCACTTCTCCGCGGGCCACGACATCGGCACCCCCGGGCGCGATGCGCACCTTCCCTTCGACCGCAGGGCGGGACTGTGGTGGGACCACTCGGACAAGGCGGGCGCGGAGAGCCGGTTCGCCCGCGAGTCGGAGGTCTATCTCGGGATGTGCCGCCGCTGGCGGGAGCTGCCCAAGCCGGTGCTCGCCTCGGTCCAAGGGGCCTGTGTGGCCGGCGGACTGATGCTCGCCTGGATCTGCGATCTGATCGTCGCCGCCGATGACGCCTTCTTCGCCGACCCCGTCGTACGGATGGGGATACCGGGCGTCGAGTACTTCGCCCACCCGTGGGTGATGCCGCCCCGGATCGCCAAGGAGTTCCTCTACACCGGGGACCGGATGAGCGCACGGCGGGCGTACGAGGTGGGCATGGTCAACCGCGTGGTGCCGCGCGCCGAACTGGCCGATCAGACAAGGGAGTTGGCGCTGCGCATCGCGGAGATGCCCCGGATGGGCCTGGCGCTGACCAAGCGCGCCGTCAACCAGGCCGAGGACCTCCAGGGGCTGCACGGCGGCCTGGACTCAGTGTTCGGCCTGCACCATCTCGCGCACGCGCACAACGCCGAGACGGCCGCGGACCCGCTGGGCGGGATGGACATCCACGCGATGCGGCGGCGCGCCGCGGAGCCGCACCCCTCCTCCCGGGAGGCCGGGACCTGATGGACCTCGCCTTCACCGCCGCCGAGGACGCCTTCCGGACCGAGGTCCGGGCCTGGCTCGCCGAGCACGTACCCGCCACCCCGCTGCCGTCGCTGGAGACCGCGCGGGGCTTCGCCGCCCACCGGGAGTGGGAGCGCCGGCTCTTCGCGGACCGCTGGTCGGCGGTCTCCTGGCCCGAGGAGTACGGCGGCCGGGGCGCCTCGATCCTACAGTGGCTGATCTTCGAGGAGGAGTACTACGCAGCGGGCGCCCCCGGCCGGGTCGGCCAGAACGGCATCAGCCTCCTGGCCCCCACCCTCTTCGCGCACGGCACCGAGGAGCAGCGCGCCCGGATCCTGGGCCCCATGGCGAGCGGCGAGGTGATCTGGGCGCAGGCCTGGTCGGAGCCGGAGTCGGGCTCGGACCTGGCATCGCTGCGCGCGACGGCCGTACGGACCGACGGCGGCTGGTTGCTGCACGGCCTGAAGACCTGGTCGTCGCGGGCGGCCTTCGCCGACCGCGCCTTCGGCCTGTTCCGCAGCGACCCGGACACCGCCCGGCCGCACCAGGGCCTGACGTATCTGATGTTCCCGCTGGACGCGCCCGGGGTGACGGTGCGCCCCATCGGTCGCCTCGACGGCAAGCCCGCCTTCGCCGAACTCGCCCTGGACGGGGTGTTCGTGCCCGACGAGGAGGTGATCGGCGAGCCGGGGCGGGGCTGGCGGGTGGCGATGAGCACCGCGGGCAACGAGCGCGGGCTGACGCTGCGCAGTCCGGGCCGCTTCACGGCGGCCGCCGAGCGGCTGGCCGCGTTGTGGCGCCGGGCCCCCGACGCGGCCGGTCCCCTCGGCGACCGGGTGGCCGATGCGCTGATCGGTGCCCGTGCGTACCAGCTCCACACCTACGCCCACGCCACCCGGCTCGCGGACGGCGGGGAGCTGGGCGCCGAATCGAGTCTGAACAAGGTCTTCTGGTCCGAACTGGACATCGCGCTGCACGAGACCGCGCTGGACCTGCTCGGCCCGTACGGCGCGCTCGCCGACGACGCCGACGAGGCGCCCGCGCACGGGAGGTGGGCCGAGGGTTACACCTTCTCGCTCGCCGGGCCGATCTACGCCGGCACCAATGAGATCCAGCGCGACATCATCGCCGAGCGGCTGCTCGGCCTGCCGAAGGGACGCCGGTGATGCGCTTCCTCCTGACCGAGGAGCAGCGGGAGTTCGCCCGTACGCTGGACGGCCTGCTGGCGGCGTCCGGCACCGCGGCGGCGGCACGGGCCTGGGCGCGCGGGGACACCGGCCCCGGCCGGGCGCTGTGGGCGCGGATCGCGGCGGCGGGGGTGTTCGGGCTCGCCGTACCGGAGAAGCACGGCGGGATGGGGTCGCTACCGGTCGAACTGATCGTCGCCTTCGAGGAGTTGGGGCGTCATGCGGTGCCCGGCCCGCTGGCGGAGACGGTGGCCGCGGCGGCGCTGTGGGACCGGCTCGGCGAGGACGCCGAGGCCGGGGCCGGTGAATGGCTGCCGCGGATCGCCTCCGGCGACGCCGTGGTCAGCCTGTGCGCCGACACGCCGTACGCGTTGGACGCGGAGGCCGCCGACACCGTCCTCGCCGTCCAGGGCGACACGCTCCGCCGCGCCGAAGCGCACGGCCCCGTGCAGCCCTGCCTCGATCCGACCCGGCGGCCGGCCCGCCCGCGCGGCGGCACGATCCTGGCCGACGGACCGGCGGTGGCGGCGGCCGCCGCCCACGCCGTCGACCTCGCGCGGCTGCTCACCGCCGCCCAGTCGCTCGGCCTCGGCCGCGCCCTGCTCGCCCAGACGGTCGCCTACGTCAAGCAGCGCACCCAGTTCGGGGTGCCCATCGGCTCGTTCCAGGCGGTCAAGCACCGGCTGGCGGACACCCTCATCGGGCTGGAGTTCGCACAGCCGCTGGTGCACGCGGCGGCGCTGGCGGTTGCGGCGGGCGCCGCGTCGGCGCGCCGGGAGGTGGCGGCGGCGAAGGTCGCCGCGGGCGAGGCCGGATACGCCGCGGCCCGCACCGCGCTCCAACTGCACGGCGCCCTGGGGTACACGGAGGAACTGGACCTCTCCCTGTGGATCCGCAAGGCCCGCCCACTGCGGGACGCCTGGGGGACGCCGTCGGAGTGCCGGGCGCTGGTCCTGGCGGGCCTTCCTCTGAGCTAGCGTCACATTCCTTGCGGAGGCGCTGCGTTCACACAGAAGGACGGCCGCCCACGGCGTTCAGGACGCGGCCAGGGTGAGGTCGTCGTGGTGCCAGGCGCCCTTCCACCACAGCTCGTGCACGTCAGACCCATCGGCCAGGTCCCAGTGGGCGTGCTGACTAGTTGTCGGCGGAGGGCGCGGGCTTCGCCTGGAGCTCGTCGAGTCGCAGAAACGCCAGGGCGCGGCGCATCAGGTCGACGAGGTCCTCGGGCTCGTCCTGCCAGGCCCAGTACTCCATGGTGACGGTGAACGCATCCAGCACCGCGGTGGTCATCAGGCGCACTTCGAGGCTGTCGACGGGGGCGGCCGCCCGGGATGCCAGCGCGGGCGCGAGCCGTTCGTGCATCTCCCGCCCCGCGGCGAGCCAGCGCGTCTTCAGGACGGGGACGGTTCCCAGGACCCGGACCAGCCGCCGGGCCCGGGCGGCGTCCTCCAGGCGCCGCTCGGCCGTCGCCGTCCCGAAGGACGCCTCGATGGCGGCGCTGAGCGGTTCGTCGACCGGATGTGCCGCGAGGACGTCCACGAGATGGCCGACGCTGGAGGCGAAGAGGGGGGTGAGGGCGTCCTCCTTCGTCGGGGAGTAGCGGTAGAAGGTGCGCAGGGAGATGCCCGCGGCCGAGGCGATGTCCTCGACCGTCGTCGCCTCGTAACCGCGGTCGGCGAACAGGGCCGCCGCGGCCTCCGCGATCTCCAGCCGAGTCTGAAGGCGCCGTTGTTCCGTCAGGGACGGACGGCCCCGCGCTGCCGACATCGTGTGCTCCTCACCGTGCTTCACCTTGGCCTTCATTCTCCCAGATGTTTATTGGCACGCTGCGCCAAAAAAGCGTATGTTGAGTGACGACCGATCAGGCGTCGACCGGCCCGCGGTCGATACATCCGCCGTGTCCGGTGAACACACAACGTCAACGAAGGAGCGGACCATGTCGCGCACTTACCTCATCACCGGAGCCGCCTCCGGCATCGGCAAGGCCACCGCTGCCGGCCTCGAGGAGCAGGGGCACACGGTCATCGGCGCCGACCTCAAGGACGCCGATATCGTCGCGGACCTCGCCACCCCCGACGGCCGGGCCCATCTGGTGCGGCAGGCGGACGAGTTGAGCGGTGGGCGACTCGACGCGGTGATCGCGGGCGCCGGCCTCGCCGGCTTCGATCCCCGAGCCGTCAGCGTCAACTACTTCGGCGCGGTCGCCACCCTGGAAGGGCTGCGCCCCCTGCTGTCCGCCAGTACAGCCCCGCGTGCCGTCGTCATCGCCTCGGTCGCCTCCGTCCACCCTCACGACACGGCCATCGCCGACGCGGCGCTCGCCGGTGACGAGGAAGCGGCGCTGACCGCCGCTCAGGCGGCGGTCGACCGGGGAGAGGGCTATGCGATCTACGGCTCGACCAAGGCCGCCATCGCCCGATGGATACGCCGCACCGCCGTGACCGCCGACTGGGCGGGCGCCGGTATCCCGCTCAACGCCGTCGCCCCCGGAACCGTCGTCACCCCCATGACCGAACCCATGCTGGCCAGCCCGGACCTGCGCAAGATCGTCGATGCGACCGTCCCCATGCCGCTCCACGGCCACGCCCGGCCGGCACAGATCACTCCCCTCCTGACCTGGCTCACCTCTCCCGAGAACGAACTGGTCACCGGCCAGGTCGTCTTCATCGACGGCGGCGCCGACGCCGTACTGCGCGGCGACGGCACCTGGTGAGCCGTCGAGGGAGACGGCCGATCGCAGGCATCCCGCAGTCATCGCCGGCCACAGTCATCGGAGGCTCACCCGTGCACACGCTCATCCGCACCACCGTCGTCACCGCCGACCCCGATGCCGTCTGGCAGGTCATCGGCAGGTTCGGGGGCCTCGCCGACTGGCACCCCCTGCTTCCGCCGTCGGTGATCGAGGACGGCGCCGACCCTGAGACGCCCGGGGCGGTGCAGGCGTTCTCCGTCAACGGCCAAGTGCTCATCCGGGAACGGCTCCTGGAGAAGGACGACTCGCGCCGGATGCTCTGTTACACCATCCACGAATCCGCCGTCCCCGTCTCCGACTACGTCTCCACACTGTCCGTCCACCCGCACGACGCGGGCGCCGAGATCCGCTGGGCCGCGACATACGAGGCCGCCGACGAACTCGTCCCCGAGATCGAGAAGCACTTCGGCGACACCATCTACGCCACCGGGCTGGAGGCCCTCAAAGAACGCTTCGCCCGGCCCGCTCAGGGACTGTCCGGCAGGTCCTCGTCTGAGCCATAGCCGGATGGCGGCGAGGCTGACCACCCCGCCCCGGGAAGCGTCAGGAAGTCATGGCGGCTCGGTCGGACTCGCTGCGCAGAACGCAGAATTCGTTGCCTTCGGGGTCGGCGAGGACCGCCCAGCCGGAGCCATCGGGATTCCGGTGGTCGGCGACAAAGGTGGTGCCGAGGCCCAGTAGCCGTTCCACCTCCTGATCACGCGAGACCTCTGGGCGCAGACACAGATGGATCCGGTTCTTGATCGTCTTGGCCTCGGGCACCTGGTTGAAGTGCAGCACCGGGCCCTCCGCCAGCAGCACCTGAACCTCCGGATCACCCGGTTCGTCCTCCGGATGCAGCGGACGGCCAGTCACCCTGCTCCAGAACAGCCTCGTCTGCCGTCCATCTCGTCGAGGTCGGCCAGCATCGCGTCGGCCAGGTCCCGTTCGGCGGTGTAGAAGCGCTCGGACCACTTCAGGACGAGTGAGGGGTAGGCCCAGGCCTCCTCGGCGCGGGCGGTCTCGACGTCCACCTCGGCGCGCCGGCGCATCGCCTCCGCGTACTCCCGGTGCCGGCCGAGCACCTCACGCATCCGGTCGGCCTCCAGCAGATGGCCCAGCCACAGCCGCAACATCACTCCGTGCTTGAGGACCGGGGGCTCCACCGGCGCCTCGCGCGCCCAGTGCCGGACCGCCGCCATCCCCTCGTCGGTGATCACATAGACCCGCTTGTCGCGGTTGCCGGTCTCCTGGGCGACCATCCGCGAGCTGACGTAGCCGACGTTCTCCAGGCGCTTGAGCTCGCCGTAGATCTGGCTGAAGGACGGGCTCCAGTAGAAGAAACGCAGCGAGCCGTCCGACCACTTCTTCAGGTCGTAGCCGGACAGCTCCTCACCGAAGGAGAGCAACCCCAGCACCGCCCAGCTGGTCGCCGGCAGCGCCGGCCGGTCCGCATCGCCGGCGTTCACCGCGCCCGCCCTCGTCTCCGTCACGAGCCGCAGTCTACGGTCCGCATCCGCCCGCGCCCGGGGTGCGGCCGGAGCGGAGGGGTCCTGGGCGCGCGGGACGGCCGACTTCAACTCCCTTCCGATGTACGGGTGTTACTGCTAGACATATTTCTATTCGAAATACCCTGAAGGGAGTTTCGTGAAATTCTCGATGATCTTCGAGGCGCAACTCGCCGACCCCGCCCCCGAACACGAACGCCGGGTCCTCCACGACTGCGTCGAACAGGCCGTGCACGCCGAGGCGATGGGCTTCGACCGGATCTGGGCGGTCGAACACCACGCACTCCGCCAGTACGCGCACATGAGCGCGTCCGAGATCTTTCTGACCTGGGTCGCCGCGCGGACCGCACGGATCCGCATCGGTCACGGCGTGGTGACCATGCCCTTCGGCTACCAGCACCCCGTCCGGGTCGCAGAGCGCGCCGCGATGCTCGACGTACTCTCCGGCGGACGCGTCGACATCGGCGCCGGCCGGGGCGCCACCCGGCAGGAGATGGCCATGTTCGGGGTGCGGCCCGAGGACACCCAGCCGCAGTTGGAGGAGGCGCTGCGGATCCTCGCCGGCGCCTGGCGCGCGGAGACCTTCGAGTGGCACGGGTCGATCGACATCGGCCCCGGCGCGGTCCTCCCCCGGCCCGTTCAGGCACCGCACCCGCCGCTGTTCATGGCCTGCAGCAAGCACGAGAGCCTCCGGCGCGCCGCCGAACTGGGCGTCGGCGCCCTGGTGATGGGCTTCGCGGGCGCCGACGACGTACGCGCCATGCGCACCCTCTACGACAAGGCGATCGCCGCCCGCAGCGGCGCGCACTTCGTCACCGAGCGGCCCAACGACCATCTGTCCGCGCTGTGTCCCACGATCGTGCTGGACGACGCCGACGACGCGTACCGGATCGGGACCCGCGGTCAGCGGTTCTTCGCCGAGGCGATCGCCCACTGGTACGGCGACGGGCCCGCGCCGCGGGCCTGTGCGGCGGACGAGGACCATGTCGAGGCGCTGGCGCGGCGCCGGGCGCAGCTCGTCGCCAAACTGCACGAGGCGAACATCCCGGCGCGGCCGGTCGACACCGGTCCGTACAACGCCCGGCACGCGTACGGCTCCGCCGAGGACGCCATCGCCTACGTCGAGCGGCTGCGGGCGATCGGGGTGGACGAGGTGATGTGCCTGATCCAGATGGGCACCGTGCCGCAGGAGGTGTGCCTGGAGACCATCCGGCAGTGGGGCGAGACGGTCATCCCGCACTTCCGCGCGCGTCAGGAGCGGGCATGAGCGCCGGCGGGGAGCGGCTGGACGGCAAGGTCGCGGTGATCACCGGTGCCGGGCGGGGCCAGGGCGCGGCCGAGGCGCGGCTGTTCGTCGAGTCCGGGGCGCGGGTGGTGCTCGGCGACGTGCGGGAGGCGGAGGGCCGGGCGGTCGCCGCGGAACTCGGGGACGCCGCGGTGTTCGTCCCGCACGACGTGACCGACGCGGGCGCCTGGCGGCGCGTGACCGAGGCCGCGACGGCGTCCTTCGGACGGCTCGACATCCTGGTCAACAACGCGGCGGTGTGGCACGCCACCCCCGTCGACGAGGAGACCGAGAAGGACTTCACCCGGCTGCTGCGGGTGAACCTGGTCGGCTCCTTCCTGGGCATCAAGGCGGTGGTCCCGGAGCTGCGCAGGGCCGGCGGCGGGTCGATCGTGACCATCTCGTCGACGGCCGGGCTCAGGGGGATCGCGGGGCACGCGGCCTACGGGGCGAGCAAGTTCGGGCTGCGCGGGCTGACCAGGTCCGCCGCCCTCGATCTGGCCGGCGATCGGATCCGGGTCAACTCCGTACACCCCGGAGTGATCGACACCCCCATGGTGGCGAACGCGCTGGGCACGGATCCCGGGGACCGGGAGTGGCCGCGGGTGCCGTGGCGACGCGTCGGCCGGCCGGACGAGGTGGCCCACCTGGTCCGCTTCCTGGCCTGCGACACCGCCTCGTACATCACCGGCGCCGAGTTCGCGGTGGACGGAGGGCTGACCACGGGATGACCGCCTCCCCCGACCCGCTCCCGCCCCTCGCGCGCCGGATCGCCGAGGCGATGTCGGCGCGGTTCCCCGACCCCGCCCGCGGGCCGCTGGACGTCGCGTCGCTGCGCCGTGCCTCCGGCACCGGGGCGGGGTCCCGCCCCGGCCCGCCGGACGGTGTCGACACCCTCGACCGCCGGGTCCCCGGGCCGCCCGGCGCACCCGACCTCCCCGTACGCCTCTACCGCCCGCGGGCCGAAGCCACCGGGCCCGGCCCGCTGCTGGTGTTCTTCCACGGCGGCGGATGGGTGATGTGCGACCTCGACACCCATGACGCGACCTGCCGCCAACTCACCCTGCACAGCGGCGCGTTGGTGGTCTCGGTGGCTTATCGGAAGGCTCCCGAGGCGCGCTTCCCGGCGGCCGTGGAGGACGCGTACGCGGCCGCGGTGTGGGCCGCGGCGCAGGCGGACCGGCTGGGGTGCGACCCGGCGCGGGTGGCCGTCGGGGGCGACTCCAGCGGGGGCGGGCTCGCCGCCGCGGTCACGCTGATGGCCCGGGACCGCGGCGGCCCCCCGCTCGCGGCCCAGCTCCTGCTCTACCCGGCTCTCGACCATCGCCTGACCAGCGCGTCCGCCGCCGACTACGCGACCGGCTTCTTCCACACCACGGCCCATATGCGCTGGTACTGGCAGCAGTATCTGGGCCCGGACGGCGACGGCTGCCATCCGTACGCCTCCCCCGGCCTGGCACCGGACCTCACCGGGCTGCCGCCCGCGCTGCTGGTCCTGCCCGAGTGCGATCCGCTGCGGGACGAGGGCCGGGCCCACGGCCGGGCGCTGCGGGCGGCGGGCGTACCGGCCCGGATCGAGGAGTACCGCGGGACCTTCCACGGATTCCTGGGTGCGCTCGGGGCGCTGCCGGCCGCGGAGCGGGCGTTCGAGGCGGCCGGGGGCTGGCTCGGCTCCGTGCGGTGCGAGCCCCGGGCCGCTGGCCAATAGTGGAGAGGTGAGGCCGCGGCAGGAAGTCTCCGCACGGCGTGGGCCGGGGCGTGCGGCCGGCGGGCCCGGCGCGGCGGTGCTGCGCGCGCACCGGGCGGTGGTCGGCAACGCGCTGCGGGTGACGGCCGCGTCGTGCGTCGCCTTCTACGTCTGCCGCTACGGACTCGACCTGGTCGTGATGTCGGTGTACGCGACCTTCACCGTGGTCGCGCTCGGGGCGCTCGCCCGCATCCCGGGATCCGGGCGGCAGCGCGCCGCGACGGTCCTCACCGCGATCCCCGCGGGCCTGGCGCTGCTGACGCTGGGCACCCTGCTGGCCGTCGAGACCTGGGCGGCCGTCCTGGGCATGCTCGTCATCGGCTTCCTGGTCGCCTACGCGGGCACCACCGGGCCGCGGATCGCCGGCGCGGCTCCCGGGATGCAGCTGCTGTACATCCTCCCGTGCTTCCCGCCGTACGCCCCGGACACCCTCGGCCAGCGGCTGTCCGGCTTCCTGCTGGGCGCCGTGCTGCTCGCGCTCGCCGAGCGCCTGGTGCTGCCCGAACCGGACACCCCGTCCTTCCGGCGATTGCTGACCGAGGCCGCCGACGCGGCCGCGGGCCTGGCGGACCACCACGGCGGGCCGGTCCCCGGGCAGGCGCTCGCCCGGGCGCGCACGGCCGCCGACGCCCTGCGGCCCTCCCGCGTACCGCCGGCCGACCTGCCCTCCTCCCCCACGCTCGCCCACAAGGCGATGGCACACGCCGCCGAGGCGGTCCGCACCCTGCTGGCCCGGCTCGTCGCCCTGCACGCCGTGGCCGGGGGACGGCACGCCTACCGCCCGGAGACGGTCGCGCTGCTCCAGGGCATCAGCGGCGCGGCCCGTGCGGCGGCCGTGGCACTGCGGCGGGGCGGGCGGCTGCGGCCCGGCGAGGGGCCGTCGCCCGAGGCGCTGCAGCGCGAGCTGGCGCCGGCCCGCGCCCACCGGGCCCTGGACTCCCTGGAGCTGCTGAGCGGCGACGACCGGCTGGTCTTTCTGCGCCGCAGGTCCCAGGTCGTCCAGGCCGCCGACGCCGCCGTCGTCCTGGTGCTGGCCACCCGGCTGCTGCTCGGCGACCGCACCGTGGACCGCAACCCTGCCGGACACGCCTTCGGCTACGCCCGGTCGCACGCCCCCGAGCTGTGGTGGTGGCGGCTGACCACCCACCTCACCCCGCGCTCGGTGATCTTCCAGAACGCCTGCCGGTTCGCGCTCGGCCTGGCGGCGGCCCGTGCCGTCGCCGGACTCCTCGATCTGCAGCACGGCTTCTGGGTCCTGCTCGCGACGCTGACGCTCACCCGTACGACGAGCCTGGAGACCCGCTCCGCGGTCCGGCAGGCGCTGATCGGCACACTGGTCGGCGCGCTGCTGGCCGGCGGGCTGCTCGCCGTGGTCCACGACCGGGCGGCGGTGTACGCGGTGCTGCTGCCGCTGGTGATGCTGCCGGCCTTCATCGTGGGACCGCTGCGCGGGCTGGCCTGGGCCCAGGGCGGCTTCACCCTGGTCGTCGCCACGCTGTTCGCTCAGGTCTCCCCGGTCACCTGGCAGCTCGCCCCGGTGCGGCTGCTGGATGTGCTGGCCGGCAGCCTCATCGGGCTGGCCTGCGGTCTGGTGGCCTGGCCGCGGGGCGCGGGGCGGGAGGTCAGCCGCAGCATGGCCGGCGTGTGCTCGGCCGTCGCGGACGCCATCGGGCGGACCGTCGCCTGCGTCGTGGAGCCCGGGACGGCCGACGTACGGGGCACCGCGGCCGTCGCCGGTGCCACCGGTACGGCCGGCACCGGCGGCATCCTCGCGATCAACCGTGCGCTGGCGCTCGCGCAGGAGGGCCTGGCCCAGTACCAGAGCGAGCCGCGGGAGGAGACCGCCCGGCAGCCGGACTGGCCCGCGGTGCTGGTCGCCGGGGCGGACGCCCGGCGCGGCGAACGGCTGCTGCCCGGCCGCCCCGGGCGGATCACCCACCACGAGGTCGGCGCCTGGCTGCAACGGGCGGCCGGCGACACCGCGGCCGGCTACCGCGCCCTGGCCCATCGCCTGTGCGCCGACGACGCCGACGCCCAGGACCAGCGGCCCCCGCCGCGCCCGTCGCTCGACATCCGCGCCCTGCTGGCCGTCGCCCCGCCCATCCCGCGCGACAGCCCGGACCGGGAGGCCCGCGCGCGCTCCGCCGCCCTCCTGCTCGACTCGGTCATCTGGCTCGATGCGCTCACCGCCGATCTGACCCGCATCCACCAGGAGGTCTGACATGGCGCCGTCCGGGTGCGGATGGGTCTGTTGGAGCTGATCCTGAAGCAGAGCAATGGCGTGTGACGTCTCGTCCCCCGGGCACCCGCCAGGCAGGAGCCCGTGGGCAACCCAAGGAACCCGGCAAGGCAGCATGTCGCGGTACCGCCGTGACAGCGGAACGGACACACATGAGCAATGGATTCATGGGTCCGGAGGGTTACGGCCCGGACCCGTTCAGTGAATTCCTCGCGCGCTTCCTCGGCGGTGGCGCGACGTCCGGGAGCGGCGAGCCGGGGCAGCCCGTACCCCGCCAGGCCGACATCGCGCGCCTGATGAGCGGGCCCGCCCGGGACCTGGTGACCTCCGCGGCCAACTACGCCGCCGAGCACGGCAGCCCCGAGCTCGGTACCGAGCACCTGCTGCGGGCGGCGCTGTCCGCCGAGCCGACCCGCACGCTGCTGCGGCAGGCCGGCGCGGACCCCGACGCGCTCGCGGCCGAGATCGACCGCAGCGCCGGCGACGGCCCCAAGCAGTCCAGCGTCGCGGTCACCCCCGCGGTCAAGCGGGCGCTGCTGGGCGCGCACGACCTGGCGCGGGACAACGGGGCGTCGTACATCGGTCCCGAGCATGTGCTCGACGCACTGGCGGCCAACCCCGACTCGGCGGCCGGACGCATCCTGAACCTCGCCCACTTCGACCCGCAGTCCGCCGCGCAGAGCGGCCACGGCCCCCAGCACGGCGGACCCGAGCACGGCGCCGTGCCCAAGCACGACACCCCCACCCTCGACAAGTACAGCCGCGATCTGACCGATCTGGCCCGGGCCGGCCGGATCGACCCGGTCATCGGTCGCGAGGAGCAGATCGAGCAGACCATCGAGGTGCTCTCCCGCCGGGGGAAGAACAACCCGGTGCTGGTCGGCGACGCGGGCGTCGGCAAGACCGCGATCGTGGAGGGCCTGGCGCAGCGGCTCGCCGACGGGGACGTGCCGGAGACCCTGGCGGGTCGGCGCGTGGTCGCCCTGGACCTGACGGCCGTCCTCGCCGGCACGCGGTACCGCGGTGACTTCGAGGAGCGGATGAACGGGATCATGGAGGAGGTCAGGACGCGCCCCGAATCGCTGATCGTCTTCATCGACGAGCTGCACACGGTCGTCGGGGCCGGCGGCGGCAGCGGCGACGGCGGTTCGCTGGAGGCGAGCAACATGCTCAAGCCGGCCCTGGCCCGCGGCGAGATGCATGTCATCGGCGCCACCACGCTGGAGGAGTACCGGCGGCACATCGAGAAGGACCCCGCCCTCGCCCGCCGTTTCCAGCCGATCCTGGTGCCCGAGCCGTCCGTCTCCGACACGGTGCAGATCCTGCGCGGACTGCAGGACCGCTACGAGGCGCACCACCAGGTGCGCTACACCAAGGAGGCGCTGCTCGCGGCGGTGGAACTCTCCGACCGCTACATCCCGCACCGCTTCCTGCCGGACAAGGCCATCGACCTCATCGACCAGGCGGGCGCCCGGGTCCGGCTGCGTTCGGGCGCCAAGACCACCGACGTACGGGCCCTGGAGCGCGAGGTGGAGCAGCTGGCCGTGGACAAGGACCAGGCGGTCGCCGCCGAGCAGTACGAGCGGGCCACCGAGCTGCGGGACCGGATCAACGCGCTCACCACACGGATCGAGGCGGCCCGGGGCGCGGCGCCGAGCGGTGACGGCCGGATCGTGATGGTCACCGCGGAGGACATCGCCGAGATCGTGTCGCGGCAGACCGGTGTGCCGGTGAGCAGTCTGACGCAGGAGGAGAAGGAGCTGCTGCTCGGCCTGGAGGACCGGCTGCACACCCGCGTCATCGGGCAGAACGACGCCGTCACGGCGGTCTCCGAGGCGATCCTGCGCTCGCGGGCCGGGCTCGCCGACCCCAACCGCCCGATCGGCAGCTTCCTCTTCCTCGGCCCCACCGGGGTGGGCAAGACCGAACTGGCCCGGGCGCTGGCCGAGGCCCTGTTCGGCAGCGAGGAGCGCATGGTGCGGCTGGACATGAGCGAGTTCCAGGAGCGGCACACCGTCAGCCGGCTGGTGGGCGCCCCTCCGGGATACGTCGGTCATGAGGACGCCGGCCAGCTGACCGAGGCGGTGCGCCACCACCCGTACGCGCTGCTGCTGCTCGACGAGGTGGAGAAGGCCCACCCGGACATCTTCAACATGCTGCTGCAGGTGCTCGACGACGGGCATCTGACCGACTCCCAGGGCCGTACGGTCGACTTCAAGAACACCGTCATCGTGATGACCAGCAACCTCGGCTCCGACGCGCTCAGCGGCGGTCGCGGAGTGCTCGGATTCGGCGCGGACACCTCGGGGGCACCGGGCGGCGACGCGGCCCGGGAACGGGCGCTGGCCAGCTTGCGCGAGCACTTCCGGCCGGAGTTCCTCAACCGGCTCGACGAGATCATCGTCTTCCACCGGCTCAGCGACGCCCAGCTGCAGCAGATCACCGGTCTGCTGCTGGAGGGCACCAGGCGCCGGCTGGAGGCCCAGGACATCTCCGTGGAGTTCGCCCCCGAGGCCGTGGACTGGCTCACCCACCGCGGCCACCAGCCCGAGTACGGAGCGCGGCCGCTGCGCCGCATCATCCAGCGCGAGGTCGACAACGCGCTCTCGCGGCTGCTGCTGGACGGTGCGCTGTCGGCCGGGGACGAGGTGCTGGTGGAGATGCGGGACAACAAGCTGGCGTTCCGTACCACCGAGAAGAGCGAGCGGGCGTGACGAAGCGGCCGGGCGGACACGGAGGCAGGTGAGGCCGGGTGGAGTCGGGGCCGCTGGGGCCGCGTCGGACGGCCGAGGGCCGTCATGAGACGCCGGAGGAGCGCGCCGACCGACGGTGGGTCGAACTGCTGCCGCTGGCGACGGTCGCCTCGGCGCTGCTGCTGATCCTGCGCGTCGCGATGGACGACACCGCGGTGCCGTGGATCGTCGCGGGACTCGCCGCCTGGTTCATGGTGTGCTGGTTCGCGCTGCCCGCCTGGGCCCTGCGCCGCTACACCCGCACCGCACCGAAGAAGTGAGAGGGGAGGTGTCGCTGTGACGGACAGCATCTGGCGTTACCACGACTCCGTGGAACGCCGGGCCGGGACCGATCTCACCGGCTACTCGGTCGAGGCGATCGACGGCACCGTCGGGACGGTCGAGGCGCAGGTCGACGAGGCCGGCGCCGCCTGTCTGGTCGTCGACACCCATGTGTGGGTCTTCGGCCGGCACGTCCTGCTGCCGGCCGGCGTGGTCTCCTCGATCGACCACGAGCGGGGCACGATCTATCTCGCCCGTACGAAGAAGGACATCGAGGACGCACCGGAGTTCGAGCGGGAGAAGCACATCGGCGACGACGAGTACCGCCGGCGGCTCGCCGGGCACTACGGCGCTCCGCACTCCTGAGGGGCCACGCCCGTCCACCGGGCGGGCGAAGGGCGCGGGCCGGGACCCCGGTCGGGGTCCCGGCCCGCGCCCACGGCGCCATGTGTACGGCGGCCGCTCATGCTCCGGCCGTGACCGGGTCTGCCCGGCGCGGGCGGACCAGCAGCGCCGCCCCCGCGAGTCCCGCACTGACGATGGCCAGTCCCACCGCGATGACTTCGGGCCACATCGCGGTGTCGCCCAGTCCGCTGCCCAGTGGGGTGAGGACACCGGCCCGGGACAGTGCGTGCAGGGCGACGATGACCATGGCCGCGGCCGCGCTCACCGTCCAGACCATGGCGGTGTCGCGCATCGCCAGCCAGCCCGCAAGCAGCAGGTAGATGACGGTGATGGCCATCGAGAGCCCGGCGGCGGCCTGCGCGCCCTGCATGTGCGAGGAGTTCACGGGCAGATGGCTCAGCCCGCACAGCGCCAGCGCCGCGGCAGCCGGCCAGCGCAGTACCGAGTGCAGCACACCGGGCAGCGCGTAGCCGGGCGGCCGGGGCTCCTGGTGCGCGGCGTGCCACGCCGGGCCGCCCTGCGGCGCGTGGCCGGCCTGCTGCTGGGCCCAGGGCGGGCGGTTGGGGTGCTGCGGCGGGGCCTCGCGACGTGCGGTGTGCGGCGGCCCGGCGTTGCCCAGGGGCCGTACGTCGGGGTCGAGGACGTGCATGGCCGTGGTGGGCTCCGGCTCCATGGGGCCACCGGGACCGGGAGGGAAGTGGTCGGACAGATGCGGGGAGTCGCCGCCGTAGGGGTCGGCGCCGAAGAGGTCGGCACCGCCTTGCTTCGTGCGGTCGAACAGCTCGATCAGCTGCGCGACCTCCTCCACCGACCTGCCCACGGCCGCGGCGCGCAGCGCGTCATGGCTCGAGTCCACGGTGTTCGGGGCGGCCCGGAGCAGTTCGCAGAGCGCAGCGACCTCGCTCACCGGACGGGACACGACCGCCACTCGCAGGGCCTCGTCACCGGGGTTGGGAACGTCGTCGCTGCGCTTGAGCAGTTCCACAAGGGCGGCGACCTCCTCCAGGGGCCGATGGGTGACTGCCTCCCACAGAATGGTGCGGGCCGAGTTCTTCTCAGGGGTGTCGGGCGGAATGTGCTCGCCGTGTTCTGTCGATGACAGTTCGGCGTCGCCCCCACAAAGTGCTGGTTCGGATGTCATGGAGGGTCTCCACTGAACGAGGAGAGCGTCAAACACCAGAAGCGCTGACACTCAGCGGACGTTGTGCTGCTGTGGTTCAGCCAACGTCCCTCTGGGGCGCCCTCGCCATTCAGGAAGGCCATCCGGTGGAGACACGCCGAGACGCCCGGGCGCGCCGCGGTCGGGGCGTTCCTACGATCCGGCTTCGTTGCGGTCGGCGGTTTTCCGCGGCGGGGCGAGTGGCCCTTCGAGGTGCCGACGGCCGCCGAGCCTGATTCGCTGGTAGAGGCGACTCCCCTACACCGTGCGAGGACAGATCATGAATGCCTCAGGAGAAACACGCGCACGAATCCAGCAGATGCGCGACAAGGCTCAGGAATTGAAGGCGGCCGCGGAGCGCACCAGCGACCCGGACGAGCGGAAGCGGCTGCAGGAGAAGGCCCGCAGGCTGCAGTCCCAGAGCGAGCAGGAAAGCATGATGCGGGGCGGGGACATCTACCCCGCGGAGTGAGTGAGCGAAAGAGAAATATGAGTGCGGGACGCGGCCCTCGGGCCGCGTCCCGTCCGTGTGTGCCCGCGCGCAGGCGCACGCGGGACGCCGTCACACCGTGAAGGGCTGCTGCTCCAGGAACGCGTCGGCGGGCGCTCCGGTCACAAAGAGGTTGGGGATCTGGGTGGCCGGCATATTGCGCTGGATGTCGTGGTGGAAGCTGCGATAGCCACCGCGGAATGCCCCGTTGTTCCAGACCTTCAGCAGAGTTCCGGTGAATTCTCCGTTGACGTCGCCGTCGGAGGCCAGCTGATCGTCCTGGCAGGCGGAGATGAGAAGCGCGTCGGCGCCTCGCGCGCGGCTCTTCCCCGCGGCCAGATCGCGCTGGATTTCCTGGAAGAACTCCTTGTCCCGCTGGTAGATCTCCTGCTGTTTGGGGACCGGCATAAGGCGTGCGTGCTGCTCGTTCCCGCCGGGCAGCTCGGTGCCGGTGCCGCTGTGGCAGCAGTCCAGGAAGGCCAGGATGCGGACGCCCTGGGCGAAGCGCCCGAATTCCCGGTGCAGCTCGTCGTCGAGGAATTCGCGGTCGTAGAACACCAGGGTCTCGTCGAACTGGTCCGGCTCCTCGTCGCGGCCGTCGGTGTTGGGCACCTGTCCGCCGTGTCCGGAGTAGGTGAACAGCAGGATGTCGCCGCTCTTGAGGGCCTTGGCCGCCGCGCGCAGCTCGGCGGTGATGTTCTTCACGGTGCCGTCGGAGGTGAGCAGGGTGGTGTCGTCGAACCCGGCTCCGTGTGCCAGCCGCGCCATGTCGTGTGCGTCGTTCTCGCAGGCGACGAGCCGGCCGTCCCAGCCGCCGTACCTGTCCGGATCGACCTGGTTGAGTCCGACGTGGAGGGAGAGGCCGGTCGGCATGGGGGGCTCCTTGGAGACGGCGGGGTGACGGGCAACGCCTGGATGCGTTCCGTGGCTCGTCCACCGCTGAACGCGGCGTGGTGCCCAACCGCCTGAACGGGCCCCTCCGGGCCGTGCGCCGGGGACGCCCCCGGCTGTTCGAGTGGCTTCCGTGGGGCACCGATTCGGCGGTCCGCGCCACCGGGAACCGGTGGTCACATGATCCCATCAGATTCCCCGCAGTCGGGTGGGGCGACGGCCCGGACCGAGTCCCGGGATCCGTTACCCGACCGAGCGGGCTACGACGAGAACTTCCTCGGCGTCCCGGTCCCGCTGCCGACGCCGAGCAGCCCCGACGTGCCGTCCGTGGTCCTGCCGTACACCCACTTCACCGTCGTGCTGCGCCCCGACCGGCGGATGGCGGCGGCCACCGCGGTGTGCATCGACGGCCGCCTCCTGGTGGAGCACGTACCCCGGGAGAGCAGCTGGCGCTTCGATCCGCGGCTGGACGAGCGCCACCAGTCCGGTGACGAGGTGTACCGCGACAACTCCCTGGACAAGGGCCATCTGGTGCGCCGGCTCGATCCCGTATGGGGCGAGGCGACGGAGGCGAACAAGGCCAACGCGGACACCTTCCACTACACCAACGCCGCCCCGCAGGCCGATGTGTTCAACCAGGGCAAGCAGCTGTGGCAGGGGCTGGAGAACTTCCTGCTCGACCACGCCGCGACGTTCGACCGCAAGCTGACCGTGCTGACCGGACCGGTGCTGCACGACTCGGACCCGCCGTACCGGGGCGTACAAGTGCCGCTGCGCTTCTGGAAGGTGGCGGCGTTCGTGCAGGACGGGTCGCTGGCGGCGACGGCGTACGTCCTCGACCAGAGCCCGGACCTGACCCGGGACGCCGAGCGGGCGCTGGCCGGCGCGACGCCGGGGGCGCCGCCTCCCCTCGGCGCCTTCCGGACGTTCCAGGTACCGGTGTCGGATGTCGTCGAGCTGACCTCGCTGGACCTCGGGCCGCTGCCGGCCGCCGATCTGATGCCGGCGGTACGCGCCCCGGGCGAGCGCTGGAAGCGCCTCGCCTCCCACGACGACATCATGATGCAGCGCTGAGGCGCGGAGGGAAGCGCGATGCCACCCACGGTTGTCTACGTCCACGGAAACGGGAACAAGCCGCGCGCGGAGCTGCTCAAGTCCCAGTGGGACACGGCGCTGTTCGGCCGGGACATGGGTGCGGCATCGCGGATGGCGTACTGGGCCCCGGTGCGGTATCCGGCACCGCTGCCCGATCTGCGGCCGGACCCGCTGGACGGCGGGCCGGAGTTGGTCGAGGAACTGCCCGCCATGGCGGAGCGGGCCGAGGCCGAGCCGCCCGAGGAGTTCGTGGCCCGGACGCTCGACGAGGCGCGGCGGGAGGCCGGCGACCTCGGGCTGGAGGGGCGGGCCGGCCTGGAGGAGCGCGCACTGGCCGACTGGCTGCGGGACATGACCTACCTCGCCGACACGCTGGCCCACGCCGGTGAGCGCGAGGAGCCGAGCGAGGAGCTGCCGTTGGAGGCGCTGCCGCTGCCCCAGCCGGGCCGGACAGCGCTGTTCCGGCTGCTGGTCAAGCACGCGTTCCAGGACGTGCACGCCTACTTCTTCGGCGGGTCGGGGCCGGCGATGCGGCAGGTGGTCGCGCGGTCCCTGGACGGCCTGGACGGCGGTCCGCTGGTGGTCGTCGGGCACAGCCTGGGCACGATCATCGCCTACGAGGTGCTGATGGAGCAGGGGCGGGACGTGGAACTGCTGGTCACCCTCGGCTCCCCGCTGGCGATCTCGGAGGTGCAGGACCATCTGGCGCGGCCACCGGCGGTTCCGGCAGGCGTGACCGCCTGGCGCAACGCCTCCGACCTGCGGGACCTGGTGGCGCTCGACCACACCCTGCGGCCCGAGTACGCACCGCAGGAGAAGGTCACCGATCTGCTGGTCACCAACGACAGCAGGAACCACCACGGCGTCACCGAGTACCTGTCCCAGCGCCAGGTCAGGGAGCCGGTCCAGCGGATCTTCGACGGTGCGGGGTAGGTGCGACGTGCCGCTGGACGAAACCGAGTGGGACCTGGTCACCGACTGGGTGCAGACCTATCTGGTCGACACCACCGAGCCGCACATCCAGCTCGCCCAGCTCGGCTTCCCCCCGGAATTCATCGCCGCGCTGCCGCTGGGGAAGGTCAGCTCCGACAACGCCCGCGCCCTCGTGCACCAGTCGCGTACGGACATCCAGCGGCAGCTCAGGCTCGTCGAGGTGCTGACCGCGGAAGACCGGCTGCGGGTGCTGCCGCAGGTGAGCAAGGCCGAGGAGTTCCGGGACCGGCTGCGCGAGGACTTACGCGCCCACAACGCGCGGGACAACTTCCGCACCTGCGTCCTCAAGAACGGCACCGAGGCCTTCATCGACCGCCAGGACCTGCGCGAGACCCTGCGCCGGTTCATCGCGGACCCCGACAAGTTCATCCTGCTGGTCGACGGCGAACCGGACAGCGGCCGGTCCTACACCTACGGCTTCCTGCGCCACATCGGACAGCACTGCGGATTCCGTCCGGTACGGGTCACCCTCACGCGCACCTCCACCGCCGCCCGGGTCGTCCGGCGGCTGGCCGACTTCGTCGCCGGTCCGCACGCCGGGGCCTCCCCGCTGAACCCCACCGGCCTCAACGACCTGCTCCCGTCGATCGACGAGGCGGCGCACTGGGTGGCCGGGCGGGCGACCGCCGTCGAGGAGCGGCTGTGGCTGGTCCTGGACGAGTGCGACAAGCTCGACCCCAGCTCCGATGTGTGGGACTTCATCGGGCAGCTGGCGATGGCCATCTACGAGCACGCCGACGTACGGGGCGACGACGCACCCCGGCTGGTGCTCCTGGGATACGGGCCCTCGATGCGCCAACTCCCCCACGACCTGCGGGGAAACATCTGCTGGGACACCGCGCGGGTGGCCGAGCCCGGCGATCTGCGCGCCTTCTTCGACCAGGTCTTCCACGAATCGCCGCCCGCGTTCCTCGGCAGCGGAGACGCCCGGGAAGCCACCATCGCCGAACTCGTCGACGTGGCCGTAGCGGAGGTGCTGCACGCCTCCACCGCGGACACCGGGCACGGCGAAAGCTATATGCGCAGGATGTGCACGGCCGCGGAGGGGGCGATCCATGTCTATCGATCCGCTGAGCGGTTCACCGAACCGCCCGGCGGCGTACGGGAGTTGTTCGCCACCCGGTTACGGGCGGCGCTGTGCACCGGCGAGGACCGGGCCCCGGATGTGCCCGCGGCCCGCCGGGCCTACCGCGAGGCGGCCTGTCTGCTGGCCCGCTTCGATCCCCGCCGGCTCAAGCTGCCCGGGGAGGAGCGGGCCGCCGGCACCGCGGCCCTGGAGCTGGTCGACGACTGCACGACCCTGGGCATGCCGGACCGGGCCGAGTGGGCCCTGGCGTCGGACGTCCGGGAGGAGGCGTTACGCGGCCTGGCCGGACCTGCGGTGGCCCGGCGGGTCCTGGAGTGCAACCTCGACCAGTTTCCCACCGGGCCGGGACCGGAGCGCTTCGCGCTGGCCTTCCTGTCGGGCAGCCCGCCGGCCACCGACCGCATGACCGTCGACGAACTGGCCGATGTCCTCCAGGCGGTGCTGTGGCTGTCCCGGGTGCCGGGCACGACCGGCCTGCCGGACCCCGCCGCGCTGCAGCACTCCCTGGAGCGGGCCCGGCTGCTGGAGCCGCTGGAACGCCTGGCGCGGCGGCCGTTCCAGGGCCGGGACCGCGAACTGGCGGAGCTGCGGCGCTATGCCGGCCTGCCCGCGGCGTCCGGGCGGCAGGACTCCGGCACCTCCGCCGGCGGCAGCCTGGAGCCGGCGCCGCCGCTGGTCATCCACGGCGCCGACGGCATGGGCAAGAGCACGCTCCTCGCCAAGTTCGTGCTCGACGGCGTCCACGGTTCCGGCGGCGGCTTCCCCTTCGCGTACATCGACTTCGAGCGGCCCACCCTCTCCCTCCGGGAGCCGGTCACCCTGATCGCCGAGGCCGCCCGGCAGCTCGGGGTCCAGTACCCGGCCCACCGCGCCGAGCTGGACGCGCTGGCGGACGAGTCCCAGCAGGTCGTCCGCAGCCAGCGGGAGGGGCAGGAGCGGGTGACCCAGCTGCGGCAACTCGCCACCACTCGGGCGGTGCTGGGGCGCCGTTCCTCCCAGCAGTTCCAGATGCTGGCCGCCGGACGGGAGACCGATCTGATCCGGCGGGTCGCCGACGTCGTGGTCCGGGCGGTCGCGGACGGCAAGACCGACACGAACGAGCCGGACCCGCCGTTCGTGATCGCCGTCGATTCGTTCGAGGAGGCGCAGTACCGCGGATCACCGGTGGTGGGACGGATGTGGGCGATCTTCCTCACGCTGCAGAGCGTCTATCCGGGGCTGCGGTTCATCGTCTCCGGGCGGGCGTCGGTCGAGCATCCGGCGAGGGCCACCATCCCGCTCGACATCGAACTCGGCGAACTCGCCCCGGAGGCGGCCGTCGACGTGCTGATGTCCTGCGGGGTCGAGGACCCGGACATGGCGCGGGCACTGGCCGACCGGGTCGGCGGCCATCCACTCAGCCTGAAGCTGGCCGCCCGGGCCGCCACCCTCGCCGGGCCGGAGCCCGAGCGGACCTGCGAGCTGATCCGCAGCCTGCCCGAACGCCGCCGCGAGGTCTTCCGCAACGTCGACCAGCTGCTGGTCCAGGGCATCCTCTACGACCGGATCCTCAGTCACATCGTCGACGAGGACGTCCGCCGCCTCGCCCACCCGGGCCTGGTGCTGCGGGTCATCACACCGGAGGTCATCAAGGAGGTGCTCGCCGAACCCTGCGGGCTGCCGGCGGCGACCATGGAGCGGGCCCGTGCGCTCTTCGACGCGCTGAGCCGACTGGACCTGGTCGAGCCGGCCGGCCCGGACGCCGTGCGCTACCGCGGCGACGTCCGCGCCATCATGCTGCGGCTGCCGGGCGGCGACCGTACCGAGGTGATGCGGGCCGTCGAGCGGCGCGCCGTCGACTACTACGCCGCACGCGAGGGGCTGGAGGCGCGGGCCGAGGAGATCTACCACCGGCTGCGGCTGGACGAGAACCCGCGCTCGGTGGAGGAGCGGTGGCTGCCGGGCGTCGAGCGGTATCTGGCCGGGGCGCAGCAGGACATGACCCCCCGGGCGGCCGGGCTGCTCACGGCACGGCTCGGCGGTGGCACGCCCGACCAGGTCGCGGCGGGCGCCGACCAGGAGGACTGGGAGCGGATCGCCGCCCGCGAGGTGGAGGACCTGCTGGCGCAGGGGTTCGCGGAGGCGGCGTTCGAGCGGATCGGCCGGCGCCGGCCGTGGACGCCGTGCAGCCCGCTGCACGCGCTGTTCGCCGAGACGCTCAGCCGGCTCGGACGGCTGGCCGAGGCCCGTGCGGCCGTGGCGCAGGCCCTCGGCCCGGCGGAGCACGCGGGGTGCGAGGAGCGCCATCTGGAGCTGCTGCTGCTCTCCGCCCGGCTCGCGGAGGAAGCCGGCGACGGGGAGAGCGCCGGCCGGGACCTGCGGGTGGCGGAGGACGTCGCGGTCGGCCTGGGGCAGGATCTGGAGGCGATGGGCGCGCTGCTGGCGCGGGCGCAGCTGACCGCGGGCAACGGCGGCACACAGGAGGCGGATCAGCAGCTCGCCGAGCGGCTGCGGCAGCTGCCCGACCACGTACTCGCCGATCAGCCCGTGCTCGTGCGCGCGGTCGCCTCGCAGATCTACGAGCTGGAGCCCGGGGCGCTCGACCATGCGCTGGAGGTGGTGGGCCTGTCCGCCGACGACGAGACGCTGGACGCGCTCGGAGCGGCGATGCGCCGCGCGACCCTCCGCCAACCGGCGCTGCTGGGCGCCGTGATGGAGATCCTGAACCAGGCCGCGGGGCCGACCCGGCCGGACACGGGCGGGGCGCCCAGCAGCATCGCGGGGATCCTGCGGCTGGCCCGCGACCGCGGCACGCTCGACGAGCTGGCCCGGCGGCTGCTGGACACGCCCGACGAGAGCGGGGAGATCGTCGCCGGAGTGGCGGCGGCCATGGGAGTGGGCAGCACGGGCCGCCCGGCGGCCACCTCCCGGATCGTCCAGCACGCGCCGGTGCCCGGGCGCGCCCCAGCGGAAAGCGGTGACCGGTGAACACCTATCTCTCGCCCGACGAGATCCAGCAGCTGCTGGACGCCGCCGTGGAGACCGGGCTGGCCGACCCCACCGTCCGGCCGCTGCTGCTCGACGGGATCATGCCCCGCTACCGCGGCACCCTGCCGCTCAACCCCGCCCCCGGCCGACAGGTGCGCTCGGACCTCAACGAGATGAACCGGGTGGAGCGGCTGGTGGACGGCTCGGTGCCGCTGGAGATCTGGCTGCGCAACGCGGTCGCCGAGACCACCGAGGCCGATCCGCTCACCGTCTTCCAGCGGGCCCTGGACGAGGTGGCCCGCAAGGCGGGCGGTGAACCGGATGTGCTGGCCGGTCTGCCCACTCCGGCGGCGGAGATCAAGGAGGAGATCATCCATCGGGACGACACCGTCCCGATCGGGTTTCTGCGGGGCGGTGAGCTGGCCGGCGGGGCGGTGGCCCGGCTCAAGGTGCCGCCCTACCAGGGGGGCGCGCCGCTGCAGCCGAACGGCTTCCCGCACTCCGGTACCGGGTGGCTGATCGCCCCGGACCTGCTGGTCACCAACCACCATGTGGTCAACGCCAGGGCCGGGACCGGCACGGGGCGGCCGATGGCCGACGGCGCGGATCTGCAACTGCAGGCCCGGCACACCACCGCCCGGTTCGACTTCGACACCGACGAGGTGGAGACGGAGGAGGCCACCGTCGGCGAGCTCGTCGCCGCGGACGCCGAACTCGACTACGCGGTGCTGCGGTTGGCTCCCGGCCCGGCCCGGCCGGTGCTGAAGCTGGCGGACGGGCCGCTGGCGGTCGCCCGGGGCGACTACGTGGCGGTCAACATCATCCAGCATCCGGGCGGCCGACCGAAGCGGGTGGCGCTGCGCAACAACCTCGTCTACGAGGCGGACGAGCACGACATCCGCTACTTCACCGACACCCGCGGCGGCTCCTCGGGCTCGCCCGTGCTGACCGACGACTGGAAGGTGGTGGCGCTCCACCGGGGCACGCGGCGGGTGGAGAACGTCCAGTTCCAGGGCCGGACCACAGCGTTCGTCAACGTCGGCACCCAGATGCGCAGCGTGATGCGCCATCTGGAGACCACCAGTCCAGGTGTCCATGCCGAGATCGCCGCGGCACAGGCAGCGGTCTAGCGGGGGCCACAGTCCAAGGAGGGCAAGATGCGCAGAGGGAACAGATCACCGGTCGCGGCGGGGCCCGAGCGGGTCTTCTCGGACCTGCGGGAGGTCGCGGCGCGGGTGCGGGACGGGCTGTCCTGGGAGATCCCCGAGTCCCTGGAGGAGCTGCCGGCGGACGAGCTGCCGGCCGGGCAGATCTCCCAGTTCGCCCAGCAGGAGCGGACCCGGGTGCTGTCGGCCGGCGTCAGCGGTCTGGAGAAGCTCGCCGAGGGCCGCGACGACGAGATCAGCGACGACGAGTCCTTCGGCATGGAGGCCATCGTGCTGCTGGAGGGCCGGCCCGCCATCCTCGTCCAGAACCACGACTTCGCACCGCAGCAGGGCGACTGGGCGGTGCTCGACGGGCACCGGGCCGCGATCCGGGAGTCGCTGACCCGGGTGGGGCGGGTCGAGCTGACCGGGCACATCAGCCTGGACTGGCTCGGCACGGCGTTCCTGGTCGGCCCGGACGTGGTGCTGACGAACCGTCATGTGGCGGCGGAGTTCGCCCGCGGCGGCGGCGCAGGCTGGACCTTCCAGCCGGGCGTCAGCGTCAATGTCGACATGGGTGAGGAGTACGGCGGCGCCGCGCCCGGTGGCGGCGGCCCCTCCTTCGACGTCGTGGAGATCCTGGGCATCCACGAGGACGTCGATCTGGCGCTGCTGCGGGTCGCGCCGCCGGACGGCGGCGGCGCGCTGCCCTCTCCCCTGGCGGTGGCCGCCGACGCGCCGGGCGATCTGCCCGGGCGTCCGGTGTACTGCGTGGGCTATCCGGCGTACGACGGCCGACGCAACGAACCGGAGTCGATGCGCCGGATCTTCATGGACATCTACAACGTCAAACGGCTCCAGCCCGGCACCACGACCGAGCTGGTGCCGGACCGGAACGTCATCCAGCACGACTGCTCCACCCTGGGCGGCAACAGCGGCTCCCCGGTCATCGACCTCACCGACCACCGCGTACTGGGCCTGCACTTCGGCGGTCGCTACGGCTTCGGCAACTACGCGGTACCGCTGTGGCAGCTGGTCGACGATCCGCTGCTGGGCCGGGCGGAGATCAACTTCGTCTGACCGGGGTGGCCCGCCGCCTGCCGGTCAGCCCGCCTTCTTGACGAATTCGGTGGTGTAGGTCTTCTTCAGATCCACCGTGGCGTTCTTGAGGTTGGGGTTGAAGGACTTCAGCACGCGCTCGACGGTGGCGGGGCCGTCGGCCGGCATCACCCCGTCCTTGGTGAACATCGGCAGGGTGTCCTTGATCGCCTGGACGTAGAGCTGCTTGCCGCCCTGGGCGTAGTCGGACGGCATCTTCGCGGCGATCTGCTCGGGGGTGTGCGTGGACATCCACTTGAGGGTCCTCACCAGGGCGTTGGTCAGCTTCTGCACCTCCTTCTTGTGGCTGTTCACCCAGTCGGTGCTCATGTAGAGGCTGGAGGAGGGGTACGGGCCGCCGAGCGCCTCCTTCGAGCCCTCGGGGGTGCGCATGTCGATGAGGACCTTGCCGAGCTTCTTGTCGACGATCTGCGCGGCCGTCGGATCGGTCGTCATCCCGCCCTGGACGGAGCCCTGCTGGATGGCGGAGATGAAGGTCTGGCCGGCACCGACCGCCACCGGCGTGAACTCGTCGGTCTGTACGCCGTTCTTGACCGCGAGGTACTTGGTCAGGAAGTCGGTGGACGACCCCAGGCCGGTGACCCCGAGCTTCTTGCCCTTGAAGTCCTTGGCCGAGGTGAGGTCGGCGGCCGCCTGGTTCGAGACCACCTCGACCTCTCCGGGGGCGTGCGCGAGCTGCACCACCGATTCCACCTGCTTGCCCTTGACCTGCAGATCGAGGGTGTGGTCGTAGAAGCCGACGACGCCCTGGACGTCGCCGGAGACGAGCGAGGTGGTGGCCTGCACACCGGCCGGTTCGGTGAGCAGGGTGACGTGGATGCCCTCGTCCTCGAAGTAGCCGAGTTGCTGGGTGAGTCTGGCGGGCAGATAGATGACCTTGTCGAGGCCTCCCACCATGATCTTGATCTTGCCGTTCCCGCCGTCGGCGGCGGAGTTCGTCGCGCCACCGCCGCCGCACGCGGTGAGGGTGGTCAGGGCGAGCAGGGCGGCGGCCGCGACGGCCGGGAGCTTGCGGTGCGCAGGCATGGTGACGTCCTTAAGCGAAGGAAGGTGTGGTGGGAGACGGGGAGTTCAGCGGTCGGCGGCGTCGGCCGGCTTCCAGCGGAAGAGCCGCCGTTCGAGGAAGGCCAGCAGCCCCTCGGCGAGCAGCGCGACGACGGCCAGGATCACCATGGCCGCGTACACGCCGGCCGCGTTGAAGGTGCCCTGCGACGCCGCGACCAGCAGGCCGAGGCCCTTGGTCGCGCCGATGTACTCGCCGACGATCGCGCCGATCAGCGCGAAGCCGAAGCTGACGTGCAGGCTGGTGAAGATCCATGAGGTGGCGGAGGGGATCACGACGCGCAGCGTGACCTGGCGGCTGCTCGCGCCGAGGATCCGGGCGTTGGCGACCAGGTTGCGGTCCACCTCCCGGGCGCCCTGGAAAGCGTTGAAGAAGACCGGGAAGAAGACCAGGACCACGGCGGAGGCGACCTTGGAGGCCGGTCCCAGGCCGAACCAGATGAGGAAGATGGGGGCGAGCACGATCCGAGGCAGCGCGTTGAGCACCTTGATGTAGGGGCCCAGGACATCGGCGAGGAAGCGGATCCGGCCGAGCGCGATGCCCAGCACCACCCCGCCCGTCACCCCGATGACCCAACCGAGCAGCGCTTCGTAGAGCGTGTACCAGACCTGCTCCCACAACGAGCCCTGCGGGGTGCCGTGCAGTGCCCACTGGGTCATCTGGTCGAAGATCTTGGAGGGCATCGAGAAGTTGAAGGGATCGATCACGGCGGCCCGGGCCAGCCACTCCCACAGTGCGATCAGCCCGACGAGCAGCAGCACCCGCGCGCCGTGGACCAGCAGCCGGTGGTTGCGTGCGGTGCGCGCCCGCTGCCGCGAACGGTCCACTCCCGCAGGGGACTTGGTCACCCCGACGCGCCGCGCGGGGACGGTCTCAGGCGGCATCGGCGGCACCCCTCTCGCGGGTGATCCGGACCTCTTCGCCGAGCGAGGACCAGATCTCCCGGTAGATCTCGATGAACCGTGGCTCCAGCCGCACCGACTCGACCCGGCGGGGGCGCGGCAGATCGACCTCGAAGACCTCCTTGACGGTCGCGGGGCCGGCGGTCATCACCACGACCTTGTCGGCCAGCGCGATCGACTCCTCCAGGTCGTGGGTGACGAAGACGACGGAGGCGCCGGTCCCCGACCACAACTCCAGGAGCTCGTCCGACATCAGCGCCCGGGTCTGCACGTCGAGTGCGGAGAACGGCTCGTCCATGAGCAGGAGTTCGGGGTCGTTGACGAAGGTCGCGGCGAGCGCGACCCGTTTGCGCTGACCGCCGGAGAGCTGATGCGGATAGCGGTCCTCGAAGGCCGCCAGACCGACCCGGGCGAGCCATTCACGCGCCCGCCGCCGGGCCTCGGGCTTGGGTACGCCGCGGAAGCGGGGGCCGGCCATCACATTCGACAGCACGGTGCGCCAGGGGAAGACCGCGTCCTGCTGGAAGACGAACCCGATCTTCTCGCCGATGCCGCGGACCGGCTCACCGGCGACCAGCACCTCGCCCTCGGTGGGCTCCTCCAGCCCGCTGATCAGGGTCAGGGTGGTGGATTTGCCGCACCCCGTGGGGCCGACCACGGCGACGAACTCACCGCGCCCGACGACCAGGTCCAGATCCCGGACGGCGGTGTGCAGCGCCCCCGACGGAGTCCGGAACGATTTGCTCGTTCCCCGCAGTTCGATAGCGGGGCTCGTGTGGCTGCTCATGGCCCGGCAGGCTAGGAGTGATCCGGACCACAGCCCGCCTTGTGGGCACAAGCTGCCTTTCTGCGCGCAAACCCTGTTGTGCTCGTTTTGCTCACGCTAGAAACGACAACCGCGATACAGGGGGTGCACAGTTGCTCACGAACGGCTTACGTCGCGGACCGTGCGGCGTGAGAAGAGGGCGTCGGTTCCGCGAGGGCGCGGAGGGCCCGAGACGAGGGAGACCCATGCGGATCCACTGGCCCCGGCGCGTCTTCGCGCAGGTGCTGACGGCACAGGTGGCCCTCACCACCGGCGTGCTGGTGCTCGCCACCAGCCTGTTCCTCGCCCCGCTCAGCTCCGAGCTGGACGACCAGGCGATGCGGCGGGCACTGTCCATCGCCCAGACCGCGGCCGCCGATCCGGACCTCGCAGCCCGGCTCGTCGCCACCGAGCCCGATGCCCGCGGGCCGGTGCAGGCGAAGGCGGAGCGGATCCGCAGGGCGACCGGCGCGCTGTACATCGTGGTGATGGACACCCGCGGGGTGCGCTGGTCGCACACCCGCACCGCCGAGATCGGCCGGCATGTCTCCACCGACCCGAGCCGCACCCTCGCCGGTCGGGAGGTGCGGCAGATCGACACCGGGACGCTGGGGCGTTCGGCCCGCGCCAAGGTACCGCTGCGCGACTCCCGCGGCCGGATCGTCGGCGCGGTCTCGGTCGGCATCGCCTACGACAGCGTCCGGAGCCGGCTGCTGGGCACCATCCCCACCGTGCTGCGGTACGCCGGCGCGGCACTGGCCGTCGGCGTGCTGGCCGCGGTCGCCCTCTCCCGCCGTCTGCGCCGCCGTACGCACGGGGTGGCGTTCGCCGATATCTCCGCGCTGCTCGACGAGCGCGAGGCGATGCTGCACGGCATCCGCGAGGGCGTGGTGGCCTTCGACCGGCGGGGCCGGATCCGGCTGGTCAACGACGAGGCCGGGCGGCTGCTCGGGATCGGTGCGGGGGCCGCGGGACGGGCGTTGGACGAGGTGCTGCCACCGGGCCGGACGACGGATGTGCTGGCCGGACGCGTGGACGGGAAGGATCTGCTGGCCGTGTCCGGCGGGCGGGTACTGATCGCGAACCGGGTGCCGACGCGGGACGGCGGGGCCGTGGTGACGCTGCGGGACCGCACCGAGCTGGAGCTGCTGGGCCGTGAACTGGACAGCACCCAGGGGCTGTTGGACGCGCTGCGGGCCCAGGACCACGAGCACGCCAACCAGCTGCACACCGTGCGCGGGCTGCTGGAACTGGGTCGGCACGACAAGGCGGTGGAGTTCGTCGCCGAAGTGGCCAGTGCGCACCGGGCGTCCGCCGAGCAGATCGCCGAGCGGGTGCACGACCCGCTGCTGTCGGCGCTGCTGGTCGGCAAGGCGGCCATCGCCGCCGAGCGCGGGGTGTCGCTGCGGGTGTCGCCCTCGACGCTGCTGCCCGACGCGGTCGTCGACCCGCGCGACCTGGTGACCGTACTGGGCAATCTCCTCGACAACGCGCTGGACGCCACCGCCGAGCGCCGCCGCCAGAAGCCGTTCGTCGAGGTGGAGCTGCGCGCCGAGGGCACCACGGCCGTGCTGCGGGTCTCGGACACCGGGCCGGGGGTGCCGCCCGAGCTGCGCGAGCGGATCTTCGCCGAGGGCTGGTCCACGAAGGCCGCGGTGCCGGCCGGGGGCGAGCGCGCCGCCCGGGGGCCGGTGGCCTTCCGCCGCGGCCGGGGCATCGGCCTGGCGCTGGTGCGCCGGCTCGCCGAGCGCCACGGCGGGATGGCCCGGGTGGCCGCCCGCGCGGGCGGCGGTGCGGTGTTCACCGTCGTCCTGCCCGACGCGCTCGCCACGCCCCTGAACGGCGATGAGCGCACCACCACGGCGATCGGAACGGGACGATGATCGATGTCCTGGTCGTCGACGACGACTTCCATGTCGCCGAGATCAACGCCGCGTACGTCTCCCAGGTGCCCGGCTTCCGCGTCACCGGCCGCGCCCACACCGCCGCCCAGGCACTGGCCGCTTTGGAGCGCACCCCGGTCGACCTGGTGCTGCTCGATCACTTCCTCCCGGACGAGACGGGCCTGACCCTGGTGCGGCGGCTGCGGCAGCTGGGCCACCGCGCGGACGTGATCATGGTGACGGCGGCCCGCGATGTGCACACGATCCAGGACGCCATGCGCTCCGGCGCGCTGCAGTACCTGGTCAAGCCCTTCGGCTTCTCCGGACTGCGGGCCAAGCTCGACGGCTATGCCGCGCTGCGCCGCACGGTCGAGGGGGTGGGCGGCCGCGGCGAGGCCGGCCAGGAGCAGGTCGACCGGATCTTCGGCGCCTTCCGGACCGCCGGCTCCCCGCACACCGAGCTGCCCAAAGGCCACTCGGCGGCCACCGTCGACCTGGTACGGCGCGTCCTGGCGGAGGCCGGGCGCCCGCTGTCCGCGCACGAGGTCGCCGAGCGCTCCGGCGTCAGTCGCTCCACCGCCCAGCGCTACCTCAAGCATCTGGAACGCAGCGGCCATATCGCCCTGACGCTCAAATACGGCGACACCGGGCGGCCCGAGCACCGCTACCAGTGGGCGGAAGCGCAGTGACACCGCCGGGTCGCCGACTGTGACCGGGTACGACGTACGTCCCGGGCCGGACTTCGGCGAAGCGCGTCACACCTCTTGACAGCGCCCCCTGCCGGAATCGACGATCCCGGGGTGAACCTGTCAGACAGCCAGACAGCTGGCGATCCGCCCCGGCGGGTCAGCGCGATGGAAGCGGTACTGAACCATCTGCGCGGCGCCATCGAGCGGGGCGACTACGCGGTCGGGGAGAAGCTCCCTTCGGAAGCAGAGCTCTGCCGTCGCCTGGAAGTGAGCAGACCCGTGCTCCGCGAGGCCCTGCGGGCGCTCCAGACGATGGGGCTGACCGTGTCGCGTACCGGCAAGGGCACCTTCGTCGTCTCCGACGGCGCGGTGGCCGACCCCACCTTCGGCGACTACGCGGCCAGCGACCTCCTCGAAGTGCGTCGGCATGTGGAGATCCCGGTGGCCGGGTACGCGGCGGTGCGCCGCACCCCGGAGGACCTCGACCAGCTCGGTCACCTGCTGGAGCGGATGGAGCGGGAGACCGACACCACCGCATGGGTCGCCATGGACACCCTCTTCCACCTCGCCATCGCCCAGGCGGCCCGCAACCCGGTCTTCCGGCGGGTGATCGAGGAGATCCGCGACGCGCTGGCCCGGCAGTCGGCCTTCCTCAACGAGCTCGGCGGTCGGCGTGAGCAGGCGAACCGGGAGCACCGGGCGATCGTCGAGGCGCTGATCGACCAGTCCGAGCACGATGCGGCCGAGGCCATGGAGCACCACCTCGCACGCGTCGAGTCGACGCTGACCACCATCGTGCGGCCGCCCGACCGTACGAGCCCCTCCACAGGAAATGAGGATCACGCGTGAGCCACCGCAGCGAGATCACCATGGCAAGGTGCGCGTCCGGCGCATCCGAGGCCGAGCGAAGCGAGGTTTCGGCATGAGCGAGCAGCACCTCCGGACGGCGGAACGGCAGCCCGAGCAGCGGCCCGCACCGCAGCACGTCGACGCGGGAGACGCCGGTTACAGCAAGGCGCTGAAGTCCCGGCACGTCAACATGATCGCCATCGGCGGCGCGATCGGCACCGGGCTGTTCCTCGGCGCGGGCGGCCGGCTGGCCGGCGCCGGGCCCTCGCTGGCCGTGGCCTACGCGGTCTGCGGTGTCTTCGCCTTCCTCGTGGTCCGCGCGCTGGGAGAGCTGGTGCTGCACCGGCCGTCCTCGGGCGCCTTCGTCTCCTACGCCCGGGAGTTCCTCGGCGAGAAGGGGGCCTTCGTCGCGGGCTGGATGTACTTCCTGAACTGGGCCACCACCGGCATCGCCGACATCACCGCGGTGGCGACCTACACCCACTACTGGGGCATGTTCTCCGACATCCCGCAGTGGGTGATCGCCCTGATCGCGCTCGCGGTCGTCCTGTCCGTGAACCTGATCTCCGTGAAGATCTTCGGTGAGCTGGAGTTCTGGTTCGCGATCGTCAAGGTCGGCGCGCTGGTCGTCTTCATGCTGATCGGCATCTTCCTGCTGGTCACCCAGCACCCGGTCGCCGGCCACTCCCCCGGCCCCTCCCTGATCACCGACAACGGCGGGATCTTCCCCACCGGAACGCTGGCGATGCTGCTGGTCGTCCAGGGTGTCGTCTTCGCCTACGCCTCGGTCGAGCTGGTCGGTGTCACGGCGGGTGAGACGGCGGAGCCGGAGAAGGTCATGCCCAAGGCGATCAACTCCATCATGTGGCGGGTGGGCGTGTTCTACGTCGGCTCGGTGGTCCTGCTGACGATGCTGCTGCCCTGGAACGCGTACTCGGCCGACGAGTCCCCCTTCGTGACCGTGTTGTCCAACGTGGGGGTGCCCGCGGCCGGCGGCGTGATGAACCTCGTGGTGCTCACCGCCGCGATGTCCAGCCTCAACTCCGGCCTCTACTCCACCGGTCGCATTCTGCGCTCGATGGCGATGTCCGGTTCCGCGCCGCGGTTCACCGGCGTGATGAGCCGCAGCCATGTCCCCTACGGCGGCATCCTGCTCACGTCGGGGGTCTGTGTGCTGGGCGTGGGGCTGAACTACGTCGTGCCCAGCGAGGCGTTCGAGATCGTGCTGAACTTCGCGGCGATCGGCATCCTCAGCACCTGGGCCATGATCATGCTCTGCCATCTGCTCTTCTGGCGGAAGGCGAAGGCCGGGCAGCTCGTCCGCCCCGGCTACCGGCTCCCCGGCTCCCCGTGGACCGAGATCGTCACCCTGGTCTTCCTCGCCATGGTCCTGGTCCTGATGTGGGCCGACGGCGGCGCCGGCCGGACCACCATCCTCTCCCTGCCCCTGATCGTGGCCGCGCTGGTCGGCGGCTGGTTCCTGGTACGGGGCCGGGTCGGGACCGTACGGGACGCCGCCGAACGGGCGAACGCCGCGGGCACCCACCACACCGACAACACCTAGAGCACCGAAAGCACCGAGAACCGATCATGAGTCAGAGCACCACCCTGCCGCGCCGCGTTCCCCAGGCACCGCCCGAGGTCCGCGAACCGGCCCACGCTCCCGTCGCCCATGTGGTGCGCGGCGGCATCGTCGAAGGCGTCCACCACGGATCGGTGGTGGTCCTGGCGGCCGACGGGAGCGTCGCGTTCCAGACGGGCGACATCGAGGCCGCCTTCTACCCGCGCTCGGCGCTCAAGCCGGTCCAGGCGGTCGGCCTGCTGCGCGCGGGGCTGCCGCCCCTGGACGACGAGGCGATGGCGCTGGTCGCGGCCAGCCACTCCGGCGAGGAGCGGCACCTGGCCACCGCCCGGCGCATCCTGACCACCGCCGGGCTGACCGAGGACGACCTGCGCAACGTCCCCGACCTGCCGTACGGGAGCGCCGTACGGGACGAGTGGATCGGGCGGGGCCTCGGCCCCACCCGGCTCGCCCAGAACTGCTCGGGCAAGCACGCCGCCATGCTGCTGACGGCCCGGACCCGGGGCTGGCCGCTGGCGGACTACCTCGACCCGGGGCACCCGCTGCAGACGGAGATAGCCGCGACCGTCGAGGACCTCACCGGTCAGGGCATCGCCCGCGTCACCGTCGACGGCTGCGGCGCACCGCTGTTCGCCGTCTCGCTGCACGGCCTGACCCGGGCCGCCGCCCGGCTCGCGACCGCCGCTCCCGGCACCGACGAGGGCCGGGTCGCCCATGCCATGCGCCAGCACCCCGAGATGGTCTCCGGCAGCGGACGGGACGTCGCCCGGCTGGTGCGGGCCGTTCCGGGGCTGCTCGCCAAGGACGGTTTCGAGGGCGTGCAGATCGCGGCGCTGCCGGACGGGCGGGCCGTCGGCGTGAAGATCGCCGACGGCGCCGACCGCGCCCGGATGCCGGTGACGGCGGCGGCCCTGGCCCGCTGCGGAGTCGATCCCGAGGTCCTCGCCGCCTTCGCCGCCACGCCGGTCATCGGTGGCGGCGCCCCGGTCGGGGCGCTCCGGGCGGCGGGCGCACTCGCCCCGCCGGCCGCCGACGCTCGACCCACCAACTCCTGACACCACGTCAACTCCACCCGGGCCGCACCCACTCACCCCTTACGGCGCCCGTCGCCGACCCACCCCGCAAAGGACCACCCGCACCATGACCGCCGCCGCCCACCGCCGCGAACACGATCTGCTCGGCGACCGCGAGATACCCGCCGACGCGTACTGGGGCGTGCACACCCTGCGCGCCGTGGAGAACTTCCCCATCACCGGTACGCCGATCTCCACCTACCCGCACCTGATCAACGCGCTCGCCGCCGTCAAGGAGGCCGCCGCCCGCGCCAACCAGGACCTCGGACTGCTCGATGCGGAGCGGGCCGACGCCATCGCCGACGCCTGCCGCGAGATCCGGGCCGACGGCCGGCTGCACGACCAGTTCATCGTCGACGTCATCCAGGGCGGTGCCGGCACCTCGACGAACATGAACGCCAACGAGGTGATCGCCAACCGGGCCCTGGAGATCCTGGGCCACGACAAGGGCGACTACCGCCATCTGCACCCCAACGAGCACGTCAACCTCAGCCAGTCGACCAACGACGTCTACCCGACCGCGGTGAACGTCGCCACGATCAGCGCCGTACGGGAGCTGCTCGACGCGATGACCGTGCTGCGCGAGGCATTCGCCGCCAAGGCCGAGGAGTTCCGCGACGTCCTCAAGATGGGCCGCACCCAGCTCCAGGACGCGGTGCCGATGACGCTGGGCCAGGAGTTCTCGGCGTACGCGGTGATGCTGGAGGAGGACCAGAGCCGGCTGGCCGAGGCCGTCCTGCTCATCCACGAGATCAACCTCGGCGCCACCGCCATCGGCACCGGGCTCAACGCCCCCAAGGGCTACGCAGCGGCGGCCCGCGACCACCTGGCCGCGCTGACCGGCCTGCCGCTGGTCACCGCCGCCAACCTCGTCGAGGCGACGCAGGACTGCGGGGCGTTCGTCCACCTCTCGGGCGTCCTCAAGCGCATCGCCGTCAAGCTCTCCAAGAGCTGCAACGATCTGCGGCTGCTGTCCTCCGGCCCGCGCGCCGGGCTCGCGGAGATCAACCTCCCGCCGGTGCAGGCCGGTTCGAGCATCATGCCCGGCAAGGTCAACCCGGTGATTCCGGAGGTCGTCAACCAGGTCGCCTTCGAGGTCATCGGCAACGACGTCACCATCACCATGGCCGCCGAGGCGGGCCAGCTCCAGCTCAACGCGTTCGAGCCGATCATCCTGCACTCCCTCTCGGAGAGCATCACCCACCTCGGCGCCGCCTGCCGCACCCTCGCCGAGCGCTGCGTGTCGGGCATCACCGCCAACACCGAGACCCTCCGCGCGAGCGTGGAGAACTCCATCGGGCTGGTCACCGCCCTCAACCCGCACATCGGGTACACGGCCGCCACCGCGATCGCCAAGGAGGCCCTCGCCACCGGGCGCGGGGTCGCCGAACTGGTCCTGGAGCAGGGGCTGCTCCCGGCGGAGCGGCTCGCGGCCCTGCTGCGCCCGGAGGTGCTCGCGGGAACCGGCGGCGAGCGGCCGGCCGACGACGAGCCGTCCGCCCGGACCCGCGTCGGCACCGGTCCCGCGTAAGGCGGAAGCGGTAGCACTCCCGGTACCACGACGGCCCGGCCCGCACTCCGCGGGCCGGGCCGTCGCCGTGCCCCGGGCCGGCCGGGCGGCCTCCGCATCGCGCATCCGGGCAACCGCCGGGCAGGATGGTCACAAGGGAAGTACGAGGGAAGAGGGAAGAGAGACCGCATGCGTATCGCGCTGTGCCAGATGACGGCATCGACCGACCCGAAGGAGAATCTCGCGGCAGTGGCGGACCAGGTGCGCCGCGCGGCCCGCGAGGGGGCACGGCTGGCGGTACTTCCCGAGGCCTCCATGGCGCGGTTCGGGGTACCGCTCGGGCCGGTGGCCGAGCCGTTGGACGGGCCGTGGGCGGAGGGGGTGCGCTCGGTCGCCCGTGAGACGGGGGTGACGGTGGTGGTCGGGATGTTCACCCCGGCGCCCGACGGGCGGGTCGCCAACACCCTGCTGGTCACCGGACCCGATGTCGAGGAGTCCTACGACAAGATCCACCTCTATGACGCCTTCGGGTTCCGGGAGTCCGACACGGTCGCCGCGGGCACCCGCGTGGTCACCATCGACGTCGACGGGGTCCGGGTGGGCTTGGCGACCTGCTACGACCTGCGGTTCCCGGAGCTCTTCCGGGCCCACGCCGACGCCGGGGCGACGGTGTCGGTGCTGCCCGCCGCCTGGGGCGCGGGACCGGGCAAGCGCGCGCAGTGGGACCTGCTGGTGCGGGCCCGCGCCCTGGACGCGACGGTGTGGCTGGCGGCCGTCGGCCAGGCCGCCCCGGACCCGGCGGCCGATCCGGAGGAGCGCACCAAGGCGCCGACCGGCGTCGGGCGCAGCGTGCTGGTGGGCCCCGACGGGACGGTACGCGCCCAACTGGGCAGCGCGCCGGAACTGTTGGTCGCCGACGCGGACATCGAGGAGACCGAGCGGGTGCGGCGGGCCGTGGCCGTGCTGGACAACCGCCGGCTGTAGAGGGGGCTTCCCGGCCCGCGCGGCGGCGGCCGGTCAGGCGGCCAGCAGGATGCGCTGGGTCGCCTGGAGGTGGCGGTCGATGGCCGCGCAGGCGGCCGCGGCGTCGCCGGCGGCCAGCCCGTCGAGGATCCGGCGGTGTTCCGCGAGGACCTCGTGCCGGCGCTGGTCGGAGCGGTAGAGCGGGATCGCGCCGGCCCTGGTCTGGCGGCTGCGCAGGGCGGCGTACTGACGGCTCATCAGCGCATTGCCGGCGGCGGCGACCAGGGCGGCGTGGAAGCGCAGTTCGGCGGCGAGGAACTCCTGGACGCTGCCGGCGCCGCGCAGGGCGTCCTGCTGGGCGAGGATGCCGGTCAACTCGTCGACGGGCACGGTGCCTTCGGCCGTCGTGCGCTCGGCGGCGAAGCGCTCGATCAGGCCGCGCATCTCGATCAGTTCGGCGATCTCCCGGCCGGACAGCGGGGCGATATGCGCCCCGCGCTTGGGGACCAGCCGCACCATGTCCTCGGCGGCGAGCAGCAGCAGGGCCTCGCGGATGGGGGTGCGCGAGACGCCGATCCGGTCGGCGATCTCCTGCTCGGACAGGAAGCGGTCCTGCATCTCCGGGTCGCTCAGCACGCTGTCCTTGAGATACGCGTAGGCCTTCTCGCGCCCCGACTGCATCGCCCGCTCCCCCACTCCTGAAGATCCACACACATCGACGGCACGGCATACGAGCTGTATGTGAAATGCGCGTGGTATGTGAAGGCTACACGGCGGGTGCCCGTCAGCGGCGCACCGCGTCCGATGCTTCTGATGGAGCGTCACGCAGCCCCAGGCGCAGATGTTCCACGTGGAAGAGCGCCTGGTCGAGCAGCTCGGCGACATGGTGGTCGTAGAGCGCGTAGACGATCGAGCGGCCGTTGCGCTCGCCGGTGACCAGACCGAGGTTGCGCAGCAGCCGGAGCTGATGGGAGCAGGCGGACTGCTCCATGCCGACGGCGGCGGCGAGGTCGCCGACCGCACAGGGGCCCTCCTGGAGGCGGGCGAGGATGCGCAGCCGGGAGGGGGTGGACAGGGCCTGGAGTGTCGCGGCGACATCGGCGGCCCCGACGGCGTCCAGGCGTTCGCGGGTGGTGCTGCGATTGTCCATTCCGTGGCCCATGGAGCCATCCTAGCGACGAAAGATGAATGCCTCTTCATTTGTTCCTGTACGGTGGTGGGGTTGCCGGCCCCGCTCCCGTGAACGGTTGATCCGCCATGCCTTCTGCCGCGCCCTCCGCAGTACTGCGACGTCCACCGCAGCCGTCCCCGCCCCGCCGGCACCCCTCCGCGCGCACCCGTCTCTTCGCGCTGCCCGAGGTCGGCTGGGCGGCCGCGGCCGCCGTCGCCTTCCTGCTCGCGCTGCCGCTCCACCTCACCGGCGCACCGGCGTGGACCTGGGGGCCGCTGTACACGCTGGCGTATGCGACGGGCGGCTGGGAGCCGGCCTGGTCCGGACTGCGGGCGCTGAAGGACCGCACCCTCGACGTCGATCTGCTCATGGTGCTCGCCGCGATCGGGGCGGCCGCGATCGGCCAGGTGCTGGACGGGGCACTGCTGATCGTCATCTTCGCCGGCTCCGGGGCCCTGGAGGCGCTGGCCACCGCCCGTACCGAGGACTCGGTGCGCGGTCTGCTCGATCTCGCACCGAGCACCGCGACCCGGCTGACCGGCGACGACGGCGATCCCGACGCCGGTCCCCACGCAGAGGAGAACGTGGCCGCCGCGGACCTCGTGGTGGGCGATGTCATCCTGGTCCGCCCGGGCGAGCGGGTCGGCGCGGACGGCCGCGTGCTGGACGGGAGCAGCGAGGTCGACCAGGCGACCATCACCGGTGAGCCGCTTCCGGTGGCCAAGCAGCCCGGTGACGAGGTGTTCGCCAGCACCCTCAACGGCACCGGCGCGCTACGGGTCGAGGTCGAGCGGGACGCGGGCGATTCGGTCATCGCCCGGATCGTGGCCATGGTCGCCGAGGCCTCCGGGACAAAGGCACCGACGCAGCTGTTCATCGAGAAGGTCGAACAGCGCTACTCGGTCGGCATGGTGGCCGCCACCCTCGCCGTCTTCACGGTCCCGCTCCTCTTCGGCGCGGAGCCGACCGGCGCCCTGCTGCGGGCGATGACCTTCATGATCGTCGCGTCGCCGTGTGCGGTGGTGCTGGCGACCATGCCACCGCTGCTGGCGGCCGTCGCCAACGCCGGACGGCACGGTGTGCTGGTCAAGTCCGCCGTCGTGATGGAACGCCTCGGCGAGGTGGACACCGTCGCGCTCGACAAGACGGGCACCCTGACCGAGGGCGCCCCGCAGGTCACCGCGATCCGTCCGCTGCCGGGCCCCGGCCCGGCCGAGGAGACGCTGCTGACCTGGGCGGCCGCGGCCGAGCACGGCAGCGAACACCCCCTGGCCCGCGCGATCGTGGCCGCGGCCCGCGAACGGGGCCTGCCGCTGCCCGCCGCCGACGAGTTCACCGCCGCCCCCGGCATCGGCGTCCGCGCCACCGTCGGCGGCGCGCGCATCGAGGTCGGCGCCCCGGCCCGGCTGCTGCCCGCCGACCACCCGGCATCCGCGACGGCCGGGACACTCGTCGCGGCGCTGGAGGAGCACGGACTCACCGCCGTACTCGTCCTGCGGGACGGCACGCCGGCCGGGGTGCTGGGACTCGCCGACCGGCTGCGCCCCGGCGCGGCCGCCACCGTCGCCTCCCTCCAGGCGCTCACCGGCCGGATGCCGATGCTGCTGACCGGCGACACCCCGCGCGCCGCGGCCCGGCCGGCCGCCGAGACCGGCATCGTCGACGTACGCGCCGGACTGCTGCCCCAGGACAAGGTCGAGGCGGTACGCGCACAGCAGACGGCCGGGCGGCGGGTGCTGGTGGTCGGTGACGGGGTGAACGACGCCCCCGCGCTGGCGGCCGCGCACACCGGTGTCGCCATGGGCCGGGCCGGCAGCGACCTCGCCCTGGAGACCGCCGATGCGGTGATCGTCCGGGATGAACTGGCCACCGTTCCGGCCGTGTTGACGCTGTCCCGGGCGGCCCGCCGACTCGTCGTCCAGAACCTGTGCCTCGCCGCGGTCTTCCTCTGCGGCCTGGTCGTCTGGGACCTCGCCGGAGACCTCCCGCTGCCGCTGGGCGTCCTCGGCCATGAGGGCTCCACGGTCCTCGTCGGCCTCAACGGCCTGCGGCTGCTGCGCGATGCGGCCTGGCGGCGGGCGGCCCGGGCCGGGTGAGGGCGCGCCGGGTCAGTCGACGCCGCGCAGCGCGTCCTCGCGCAGCATGTCCGCAGGAGGCTGCTGAGGTTGATTCGAGCCCCACACGAGCCCCGTTGTCCGTACAGTGATGACGGCGTCACTGTCCAAGGGGGGCCTGTGAATTCAGCGAGCGAACCGTCCGCCGTTCGAGGACGCCGTGCAGGACCGGGTCGACCTCCTGCACCGCGCGTACCGCAAGTCCGGGCAGCCCCAGACCGTGCGAATCGACACCGACATCAAGAAGCATGAGTTCCTCTTCCTGCCCTCGCCGCACCTGCCGGCCCCACGGCCGTCCCGGACCGCCTCGTCCGCAGCGCCGGGGCATACCAACCGGTACGAGAATGCGGTGATGAGCGTCGGCGCACCCGCACTGGCGGTCACCCCCCCAGGGCGGGCAGGAACCGTCCGCGCCGAACGGACGCCGCGCCCCGTCGGGCGATGTGACGGCCGGACCGAAAGAACGGCAGAAGGAGTTCGAGCGGCGCAAGAAGGAGTTACAGAAGGAGTCCAAACGGCTGGACAGGCAGTGGAAGCGCATCATGCGGGGCCGGATCGCTTGGGGACGGGTCGTGCTGATGGTCGGCGCCGCCTCCCTACTGATCGGCGGACTGGGCTACGGCATCTGGGCGTCCTACGAGCCGAGCGGCAACCGGACCGACCGAACTGCCGGGAAGTCCTCCACGGCCAGTGCCTCGCCGTCTGTCCCGGCCAGTGGCCTCCGGACCGCCCCTGCGCCACTGCCGGGCACCACGCCAGACCTGGGCGGACAGGCCGTCAACACCCCCGCCGTGAAAGGCCTTCCACGCTGCACGGCGGCCAGCCCGACCGGACCGGTCACGGCGCGGCTGAGGTCACAACACAACAGCTACCGCGGGAACGAAGATCCGGTCCTCGTGCTCACCGTCACGAGCACGTCCGAATGCCGGATCAACGTCACGCCCCGGTCGGTCCGGCTCACCCTTGCATCCGCCGAAAACCACCGATGTGGGACTCGAGCCCCTGCGCCGCCGGGGTCCCTGACCGCTGGATCGCCGTGTCACCCAGCGCCCCGGCCACCCTCACCTACCGATGGAACCGCCACCGCCTCACTTCCTGCCATGAAACGGCGAAGGCACCCGCCGGCACCTACCTTGCCACTGGCACCCTCATAGCGCTGTCGTCCCTGCGGACACAGGCCAGCTTCGTCCTCGACGCCGACTAAGACTGTGTCCTACATGGTCGGTTGGTCGTCGAGTGGGGCATGGGTAGTTCCAGGGGGATCAGGGTGCACCCCGATGGGTTCATGGACGACGCGGCCGTCGATGCCCGGGGTGCCCGGGGCGACGACCCGGCCGTCCTCGGTGCCCGGGCCGCCAGCGGCCGTCGATGGACAGATCAGCCATGCTCGCCCTCCAGGCGGTCGGTGACCCAGCGGTGGAAGGCGCCGATGTGGTGCTCGCTGGGCACCAGCACCCCGCCGTCGCGGTAGGCGCGGGAGTGCATGGCGGGCTGGGTGCGCTCGCAGGCGTCGAAGTCCTGGGTGTTGACCCGGTGGAAGAGCTCGACGGACCGGGAGACGTCGGCGCCGGAGTCGACGACCTCGGGCAGATACAGCCAGTCGCACTCGACGAGGGTGCGGTCGGGGGCCGTGGGGAACATCCGGTGGACGATGACGTGGTCGGGGACGAGGTTGACGAACACCTGCGGCCGGACGGTGATCGCGTAGTAGCGGCGGTCCTGGACGTCCTCGATACCGGGCAGCCGGCCGAAGCCCTCGCTGCCGTCGACGGTGAACCCGGCGGCCTCGTCGGCGAACTCCGCGCCGTGGCCGACGTAGTACTGGGCGGCGAAGCCGTCGGCGAACTCCGGGAGGACGTCGGTGAGTTCGGGGTGGATGGTGGCGCAGTGGTAGCACTCCATGAAGTTCTCGATGATGAGCTTCCAGTTGGCGCGCACGTCATAGGCGATGCGCCGGCCGAGGGCGAGGCCTTCGGTGCGGTAGCGGTCGATGGCGGCCGGGTCCCCCAGCCGCTCGACGGCCGCGCCGATCACGGTGTCCTCGAAGGACGGCGGTTCGTCGGCCAGGCACACCCAGGCGTAGCCGAGCCACTCGCGGAGCGGGACGGTGACCAGGCCGCGCTCGGTGCGGTCGATGTCCGGCATCTTCTGCAGGTTGGGGGCGGCGATCAGGCGCCCGTCGAGGTCGTAGGTCCAGGCGTGGTAGGGGCACTGGAGGTTGCGGCGGACCTCGCCGGACTCCTCGGTGCACAGCTGCGCGCCGCGGTGGCGGCAGATGTTGAGGAAGGCGCGCAGCTCGCCGGCGCGGTTGCGGGTGATCAGTACGCTCTCCCGGCCGACCCGCACCGTACGGAAGGCGCCGGGCCTGCCCAGGTCGGCGCTGCGTACCGCGCAGAACCACAGGCGTTCGAAGATCTTCTCCTGCTCCTGGCGGAAGATCTCGGGGTCGGTGTAGTAGTGGCCGGCGAGGGTGGTGATCAGGCTGGGAGCGACGCCGGTCGCGGGCCCGGCGGGCGCCGCCGGCACGGACTCGGTGGGTGTGGTCGTCATGGGTGCTCTCCTCAAACGGCCGCGGCGGCGGGCCGGCCGGGGGTCTCCCCGGCGAAGCGGCGGGACGGGTCGAACAGCTCGACGGGGTGCGCGGTGGCGCCGGTCAGCGCGAGATCGGCGACGATCTCGCCGACCACCGGTACGAACTTGAAGCCGTGCCCGGAGAAGCCGCAGGCGACGGTCACCGTCTCCGGGTGCGCGGGATGCCGGGTGATCACGAAGTGCTCGTCGGGGGTGTTGGAGTACATGCAGGTCGCGGCCTTGAGGAAGCGGCCGGGCAGGGCCGGGATCCGGGGGGCGAGCTGGTCGGCCATGGCGCGTACCTCGTGGTCGTGCACGGCGCGTTCGATGGTCTCGGGGGTGCAGACGGTGCCCTTGCGGAAGAACGCGACCTTGGCGCCGCCGTCGGGGCCGTCGATCGACGGGAAGCCGTAGATCTGGACGCCCCGCGCGTCCTCCCAGATGTAGATCGGATGCCGCTCGGGGACGAACGGCGCGGTGCCGCCGTCGGGTGCGAACCAGTACATGACCTGCCGTTCGATGGTGAACGGTACGCCCAGGTCGGCCAGGAGTGCCGGCGCCCAGGCGCCCGGGCAGATCACCAACTGCCCTGCGGTGTAGGTGTCTTCGGGGGTGTGGACGCGGACACCGGCGCCGCCGGGAAGCTCCTCCCAGCGGGTGGCCGGCTCCTCGAAGTGCAGCTCGGCGCCGTCCTGCGTGGCGAGTTGGACGTGGGCGGCGACGGTGTACTCCGGCCGGACGAGTCCGGCCCGCGCCTCGTACAGCGCGACCTCGTCGTCGGCGGGGGTGAGGGTGGGAAAGCGGCGGCGGATTTCCTTGGCGTCGAGCATCTCGTGCGGCAGGTCCCACTGCCGGGCGGACTCCAGACTGCCGCTGACGGTGCGGCTGTCGGGGCGGCCGACCATCACCCCGCCGCACAGGGTGGCGATCTCGCGGCCGGTGTCCCGCTCCAGCTTGTCGTACAGCTCGTACGAGCGCAGCAGCAGCGGTACGTAGGCCGGGTCCTCGAAGTAGGACTGGCGGGTGATGCGCGAACCGCCGTGGCTGGAGCCGCGGTTGTGCACCGGGCCGAACTTCTCCAGGCCCAGGACCCGTGCGCCGCGGGCGGCGAGATGGTGGGCCGCGGCGCTGCCCATGCCGCCGAGCCCGAGGACGATGACGTCGTACGTGGGGGACACAGTGGCCTCCTGCGTGTCTGGCGCGTCTGAGGTGTGCGGGCCCGTCCGACCCCGATCCACCGGACGGGGCCCGCAAGGGTGTCTCGCTAGCGGCGGATGCGGGTCATCTTCGGGTCGAAGAGCGGCTCCTCGGCGACGGTCGCCGGGACCTTCTCGCCGAAGTACTCGATGTGCACACCGGTACCGGTGGCGAGCGGCGGCAGCCAGGCGTAGGCGACGCAGCGGCCCAGCGTGTAGCCGTACGAAGCGCTGGTCACATAGCCGGCGGGCACACCGTCGAGGTACACCGGCTCCTTGCCCAGGACGTTGGCGGCGGGGTCGTCGAGCAGCAGCGCGGTCAGCTTGCGGGTGAGGGGGCGGTTCGCGTCGAGGGCGGCCCGGCCCACGAACTCCTTGTCCGCCCGGACCGCGAAGCCGACCCCCGCCTCGTACGGATCGTGCTCGGCGGTCATATCGGCGCCCCAGGCGCGGTAGCCCTTCTCCAGGCGCAGGCTGTTGAAGGCCGAGCGGCCGGCCGCGATCACGCCGAGCCCCCGACCCGCCTCCCACAGCGTGTCCCAGAGCCGCAGTCCCAGGTCGGCGGTGGTGTACAGCTCCCAGCCCAGTTCACCGACGTACGACAGGCGCATCGCCGTCACCGGTACATGGCCCAGGTGGGTGCGCCTCGCGCGGAAGTAGCCGAAGCCCTCGTGGGAGAAGTCGTCGCGGGCCAGCGGCTGGACGAGGTCGCGGGCCAGCGGCCCCCACACGCCGATGCAGCAGGTGCCGGAGGTGATGTCACGGACCTCGACGCCGTCCGGTGCGTGCCGCAGCAGCCAGTCGAGGTCGGCCGGGGAGTTGGCGCCGATCTGGAAGCGGTCGGGGGCCAGACGGGCGACGGTGAGGTCGGAGCGGATGCCGCCGGACTCGTCCAGGAGCAGGGTGTAGGTGACCGCGCCCGGCCTCTTGCGGAGGTTGTTGGTGGTCATACGGTCCAGGAAGTCCAGCGCGCCCGGACCGGTGACCTCCAGCCTGCGCAGCGGGGTCATGTCGTACAGCGCGACCCTCTCGCGGGTCGCCCGCGCCTCGGCGGCGGCGATCGGCGACCAGTAGCGGGCGGACCAGGCGTCGCGTTCGGGGAGCCGAAGCCCCTCGGCGAGCGGGGCGTTGGCCTCGTACCAGTGGGGGCGCTCCCAGCCGCCGCTTTCGAGGAAGTACGCGCCGAGCTGCTGCTGGCGTGCGTGGAAGGGGCTGGTGCGCAGCGGTCGGGGCTGCTCCATGGGCTGCAGGGGGTGGATGACGTCATAGACCTCGATGAAGTTCTGGGCGCCGCGGTCGGCGATATAGGCGGGCGATCGCTGGGCGTCCTCGAAGCGGTAGAGGTCGCACTCGTGGATGTCGGTGGTGGGCCGGCCGTCCGTCATCCACTCGGCGACGGCTTTGGCGACGCCCGCGGAGTGGGTGACCCAGACCGCCTCGGCGAGCCAGAATCCCCGCAGTTCACGGGATTCGCCGAGCACCGGCATCCCGTCGGGGGTGAAGGAGAAGACGCCGTTGAAGCCCTCGGCCACGCGGGAGGCGCCCAGCGCGGGCAGCAGGGTGACGCTGTCCTGCCAGCTCGGCGCGAAGTCGTCCTCGGTGAAGGGCAGCGACGACGGCATGACGGGAGCTTCGTCGAAGGCGGGGACGGTGAAGGGGTCGACGGGCATCGGGCGGTGGGCATAGGAGCCGATGCCGATGCGGTCGGTGTGCTCGCGGAAGTACAGATCGCGGTCCTGGAAGCGCAGGATCGGCCGGCTCGCCTCGGTGCGGGGGTCGTTGACGCCCGCGAGTTCGGGGAGCGGTTCGGTCGTGGCGTACTGGTGGGCGAGCGGGAGCAGGGGCACGTCCACCCCGGCCATCGCGCCGATCACCGGGCCCCAGAAGCCTGCGGCCGAGACGACATGGTCGGCGGGGAAGGTGCCCCGGTCGGTGCGGACGCCGGTGACGCGACCGTCCTCCCGCTCGATGCCGGTGACGGTGTGCCGTTCCAGGAAGCGGGCGCCGTGCCGCGCGGCCCGCTCCATCTGGGCGCGGCAGGCGAGAGTTGCGCGGGCCAGCCCGTCGTCGGGGGTGTGGAAGCCGCCGTGGAGCCTGGTCTCGTCGAGCATCGGCCAGAGCTGCTTGCACTGCCGCGGGGTGAGCAGTTCCCCCCGCACGCCCCAGGAGGCGGCGAGTCCGGCCTTGCGGTGCAGATCGGCCCAGCGGGCTTCTGTGGTGGCGACCTCCAGGCCGCCGACGGGGTGGAAGCAGGGCAGTCCGTCGGCCTCCAGGGAGCCGAACTTCCGCACCGTGTAGGCGGCGAACTCGGTCATGGTCTTGGAGGGGCCGGTCTGGAAGACCAGGCCCGGGGCGTGCGAGGTAGAGCCGCCGGGGGCCGGCAGCGGGCCCTGTTCGAGGACGGTGACGTCGGTCCAGCCGCGGGCGGTCAGCTCATCGGCGAGGGAGCAGCCGACGATGCCGGCGCCGATGACAACCACACGGGAACTGTTGGCGGGCGTACGGGACATGCCCCTCCTCCTGCTGGTCGGGGTGGTCGACGGGGGTGCTGTGCCGTTACCGGATCGGTGGGGTGCGGGGCACCCCCAGGGACGCCGCTACAGGACCACGACGGAGCGCAGCACCTGGCCGTCGCGCATCTTGTCGAAGGCGGACTCCACCTCGTCCAGGCCGATCGTCTCGGTGACGAACCCTTCGAGGTCGAGCCGTCCGCTGAGGTAACGGTCGATCAGAATGGGGAAGTCGCGGCTGGGCAGGCAGTCGCCGTACCAGGAGGACTTCAGCGCGCCACCGCGCGAGAAGAGGTCGATCAGCGGCAGCTCGATGCGCATCTCGGGGTCGGGGACGCCGACCAGGACCAGGGTCCCGGCCAGATCGCGCAGATAGAAGCCCTGGGTGAAGGTCTCGGGGCGGCCGACCGCGTCGATGACGACATCGGCGCCGTTGCCGCCGGTAAGTTGCCGTACGGCCTCGATGGCGTCCGCACCACGGGAGTTGACGGTGTGGGTGGCGCCGAAGCGGGTGGCGCCGTCCAGCTTCCGCTCGTCGATGTCGATCGCGATGACCCGGCGCGCCCCGGCGATCGAGGCGCCGGCGATCGCGGCGTTGCCGACCCCGCCGCAGCCGATGACGGCGACGGTGTCACCGCTGCCGACGGCCCCGGTGTGCACGGCCGCGCCGTACCCCGCCATCACCCCGCAGCCGATCAGCCCGGCCGCCTCGGGGCGCGCCGAGGGGTCGACCTTCACCGCCTGCCCGGCGGCGACCAGCGTCTTCTCGGCGAACGCCCCGATGCCGAGCGCGGGGCTGAGCGGGGTGCCGTCCAGGAGAGTCATCGGCTGGGCGGCGTTGCGGGAGTCGAAGCAGTACCAGGGCCGGCCGCGGCGGCAGGACCGGCAGCTGCCGCAGGGCGCCCGCCAGGCGAGTACCACGTAGTCGCCCGGGGAGAGTTCGGTGACGCCGGGGCCGACCGACTCGATGACGCCGGCCGCCTCATGGCCGAGCAGGAAGGGGAACGCGTCGTTGATCGCGCCGTCCCGATAGTGCAGATCGGTGTGGCAGACGCCGCAGGCCTGCACGGCGACGAGCACCTCGCCCGGACCGGGATCCGGCACCAGAATCGTCCGCAGCTCGACCGGTGCGCCGTGTTTCGCCGCGACGACGGCATGGACTTCGTGTGGCATGCCCTACCCCTCAGTGTTGCGCACTGCACGACTGGTTGCGCGATGAGAGACATAGTGGGAACGCCGCATCGGCACCGTCAAGGGGGTGCGGGCTAGCTGTTGGTAAAAGGCCTGTGACGCGTCCCGACACGACCGCGGGGCCGGAACAACCGCTCCGGCCCCGCCCGCGCACCCGTACCCGTCAGTCGCTCAACAGGCGTACCCCATCCGCCGCGAGAGCTCCTCGGCCGCGGAAACGGTGCCCTTGACGACCTCGGGCAGCCGCTCCTCGTCCAGCCGGTAGGCGGGCACCGAGACGCTGATCGCCCCGATCACCGAGCCGTCGTGCGCCCGCACCGGCGCCGCGACCGCGCGCAGCCCGAGTTCCAGCTCCTCGACCGCCACCGCGAATCCCCGCTCGACGACCTCCCCGAGCTGCCGGCGCAGCTCGGCTGCCGAGGTGACCGTCCGCTCGGTGAGCCGCGGCAGCTTCCGCCCCAGGACCGCCTCCTGGACCGGCGCGGGCTGGTACGCCAGCAGCGCCTTGCCGCTGGAGGTGGCGTGCAGCGGCGTACGCCGGCCGAGCCAGTTCTGCGCGGTGACCGAGGCCGGGCCGCGCGCCTGCATGATGTTGACCGCGGCATCGCTCTCCAGCACCGCGATGTTCACCGTCTCCCCCAGCTCGTCGGCCAGCTGCTTGCAGACCGCCGCGCCCTCCTGGGAGATGTCCAGCCGTACGGCCGCCGCACCGGCCAGCCGCAGCACACCGGCACCGAGGTAGTACTTGCCGCGCTCCTGCTCCTGCCCCACCAGCCCGCGGTTCTCCAACACGCCGAGCAGCCGGAACGCGGTCGACTTGTGCACACCCAGCTCGTCGGCGACCTCGGTCACCCCGGCCTCGCCCAGCCGCGCGAGGATCTCCAGGACGGTCACCGCCCGGTCCACGGACTGCACGGCGCTCGCGGGCCCCTTCGGCGGCCGGCCCTCCGCCCGCCCCTCCACGTTGTCCGTCATCTGTTGGATCTCACCACCTGGGAACCCGCTCGCGGGTCCGATTCCGTGCGCTCGGCATTTCCGGGGATCCCTTGACGCATACGCTCCCCGTCTGGATTCTGTTGCGCATAGCGCTTCATCGTGCGCAACGCGAAACTCGATGATACCGAACAGTAACAGGGGGGTCCTGTGATTCCTGTCTGCCACCTCGTCGACCTGCCCACAGGCGAGTCCGTACGCATCGACACCGCACCTCCGATCGCCGTCTTCAACGCCGACGGGCAGCTGTACGCCATCGACGACACCTGCACCCACCAGGACGCCTCGCTCGCGGACGGCTGGCTGGAGGGGTGTCTGGTCGAATGCCCGCTGCACGCCGCTTCATTCGATCTCCGCACCGGAGCGCCCACCTGCCTGCCCGCACGCCGGGCGGTACGCACCCATCCCGTCACCGTCGAGGACGGCATGATCTACGTCCACCACGCCGCCGAGGAGGGCACCGCCGCATGAACTCGGTCGCTGTCATCGGGGCCTCGCTGGCGGGGCTGTACGCCGCGCGGGCCCTGCGCGCCCAGGGGTTCGAGGGCCGCCTGGTGATCGTCGGGGTCGAGCGGCACCGCCCCTACGACCGGCCGCCGCTGTCCAAGGACTTCCTCACCGGCTCGGCCGGCCAGGAACAACTGGCCCTCGCCGACGCCGAGGAGATCGCCGAACTCGACGCCGAATGGCTGCTGGGCACCCGGGCCGTCGGGCTCGACACCGCCGCGGGTGCGGTGCTGCTCGACGGCGACCGGGCCCTGAGCGCCGACGGCGTGGTCATCGCCACCGGCGCCGCCCCCCGCCGCCTCGCCGGCTCCGCGCCCGGCGGAGCGCACACCCTGCGCACTCTCGACGACGCCCAGGCGCTGCGCGCGGACCTCGTCCGGGGCCCGGTCCGGGTCGTGGTGATCGGTGCCGGCTTCATCGGCGCCGAGGTCGCCGCCTCCTGCGCCGCCCTCGGCCATGACGTCACCGTCGTCGAGGCCGCGCCGCTGCCCCTCCTTGCCCCACTCGGCGACGAGATGGCCCGGATCTGCTCCGCGCTGCACGCGGACCACGGCGTCACCCTCCTCACCGGCACCGGCGTCGCCCGCCTGCACGGCGGCGGCACCGACGGGCGGGTCACCGCGGTCGAGCTGTCCGACGGCCGGCTGCTGCCCGCCGAGGTCGTGGTCACCGGCATCGGCGTACGCCCGAACACCGACTGGCTCGCCGGCTCCGGGCTGCCGCTCGACGACGGTGTGCGCTGCGACGCCGGCTGTGTCACCCCGCTCCCCAACGTCGTGGCCGTCGGCGATGTCGCCAGGGTGGCCGGCACCCGCGCCGAACACTGGACCAGCGCGACCGAGCAGGCCGCGGTGGCGGCCCGGAACCTGCTGGCCGGCAGCACCGTCGCCACCCACCGCGCGCTGCCCTACTTCTGGTCCGACCAGTACGGCGTACGCATCCAGTTCGCCGGCCGGCGGGGCCCCACCGACACCCCGCGCGTCCTCGAAGGCTCCCCCGACGACCGCAGCTTCCTGGCCTGCTACGAACGCGACGGACGCACCACCGCCGTCCTCGCCCTCAACCGGCCCCGCCCCTTCATGCGACACCGCCGCGAACTCGCCCGCGCCACCCAGCCGGCCACCACCTGACCTCCCGCCCAGGAAGGCGCCGCCCCATGTCAGCGGCCTCGGTCCTCCGCGCCTTCGCGGGGCTCCAGGCGGAAGTTGAACGCGGCGCCGCCGGTGTCGACGGCCGTGGCGCCGCCGTCGACGGTGAGCACCGCGCCGTTGACGAAGGACGCGGCAGGCGACAGGAGCCAGTCGATGGCCTCGGCGACCTCACGTGGCTCGCCGGGGCGGCCGACGGGGAGGAGCCGGGTGGCCTCCTCGTACGCGGCGTCGACGCCGCCGTCGAGACCGGACTCGTCGGCGAACCGCGCCATCCGCCGGTCGGCCATCTCGGTACGTACCCAGCTGGGGCAGACGATGTTGGCGCGCAGCCCCTCGCGTCCGTAGTCCACGGCGAGGGAGCGGCAGAGCTGGAGCAGGGCCGCCTTGGAGGTCGCATAGGCGGCGTTGCCGTCGCCGTTGCGCAGGGCGGAGACCGAGGCGACCGCGACGACGGCACCACGTGCCGCCAACAGGTGTGGCAGGGCGGCGCGTTGGAGGAGGAAGGGGCCGGTGACGTTGGTGGTCATGACGGCCTCCCAGTCCTCGATCGACAGATCGCCGACGGAGCCGCTGCGGGCGATACCGGCGTTGAGGACCAGACCGTCGAGCCGTCCGTACGCAGACACCGCGGCATCGACCAGGCCCTGGACGGCCTCGGGGTCGGCGGTGTCGGAGGGGTGGGCCAGGGCGCCGGTCTCCTCGGCGAGGCGGTGCAGCGGTTCGGGCCGGCGACCGGAGATCACCACCTGGTGGCCGGCCGCCCGCAGCAGCCGGGCGGTGGCGGCACCGATGCCCGTACCGCCGCCCGTCACGATGACAACGCGCTGTTCCGCCATGGTCGTTCGCCCTCCGCTTGATGATCGCTTACCGCCCTGGCGATCATACGGAGGGCGCTCGCCCGGCCGCCGCACACTTCCGGCCCCCTCCCACCCCGCCCCGCGCGGGACTACGGTGCCGCGCCGTCAGGCCGCCTTCAGCTGACGGGCCGCGGCGTCGACGGTCTGGGTGAGCAGGGTCGCGATGGTCATGGGGCCGACGCCGCCGGGGACCGGGGTGATCAGGGAGGCGAGGCCGCTCGCGGAGTCGAAGTCCACATCGCCGACGTTGCCGGGGTTGTAGCCGGCGTCGATGACGACGGCGCCGGGCTTGATGTGCTCGCCGGTGAGCAGACGGGGCCGGCCGACCGCGGCGATCAGGACGTCGGCCTGCCGGGTGATCGACGCGAGGTCGGCGGTGCGGGAGTGGCAGTAGGTGACGGTGGCGTTGCGGCCGAGCAGCAGCATCCCGACGGGCTTGCCGAGGATCGCGCTGCGGCCGACGACGACGGCGTGCTTGCCGGCCAGTTCGACGTCGTAGTGGTCGAGGAGGCGGAGGATGCCGCCCGGTGTGCAGGAGGCGAAGCCGTCGGCGCCGAAGCTCATCGTGGCGAAGGAGTGGTAGGTGACGCCGTCGACGTCCTTCTCGGGGGCGATGGCCTCGAACGCGGCGCGCTCGTCGATGTGCGGGCCGACCGGGTGCTGGAGGAGGATGCCGTGGACCGTCGGGTCGTCGGACAGCTCGGTGAGGGTGCCGACCAGCTCCGCGGTCGTGGTCTCGGCGGGCAGTGCGATATGCCGCGACCGGATGCCGGCCTTCTCACAGCGGGCGCGCTTCATCCGTACGTACGTCGCGGAGGCGGGGTCGTCACCGACCAGCACGGTCGCCAGGCAGGGGGCCTGGCCGGTCTGCCGGGTGAGGGCCGTCGCGCGCTTCGCGGCCTGCTCGACGATGCTGCGGGCCAGTGCGCTGCCGTCCATGAGGCGGGCGGTCGGGGACATCGGGTGCTCCTGAGCGTCGTGCGGGATCGCCCAGGCGCGCGGCAGTGGCCGGATGCGGCCGGGCCGCTCCCCGGTGGTACTCCACCCAAGCGCCAGTCACGGCCCGCCGACCACTGTAATCGACGGCGGAACGCTCCTGGGAGCCGGCGTCAGGTGCCCCCGTGGCCGCCCGGGGCCGGGGTGGGCGTGGGGGGCGTGGTGGCTTCCCATTGGCTGAGAATGCCGTCCCAGTCGTGCTGGGCGGTGGTAATGGCGCTGGGGTCCCAGGTGGCAGGAGAGGGCTGTTGCCCTTGGTACACCTGGTAGTCCTGGTAGCTCTGGTTGCCCTGGAAATTCTGATAGCCCTGGTACTCCTGGTAGCCCCGGTACTCCGCGTTGTTCTGGTAGCCGGCGTACTGCTGCTGCTTCCAGGGTTCGTGCTCGTACGTCTCCCGTGGGGGCTGCGATGGTCGCTCGCGCCAGGTCAGATGAGGGGTCTCGGACTGCGGGGAGGACTGGAGGGTGGCCATCCGGCGGTGGCGGCCGATGCGGTCCGGTGGAGTGGCCTGCGGGGTCTGGCGGTTCTCGGTGGACAGCTGCTGGGCGCGGGCCACGAGGAAGCGGACGTCGAGACCGAGTTCGGTGGCCAGGGCCGTGAGGTCGACCCCGGTGTGCCAGCTGCTCATCAGGATCGCGTCCAGGGCCGGCGCCCAGGCCGACTCGGTGGACAGGGGCCCGGTGCCCTGGGGTGCGGTGGCCTGAGTCGGGGGCGCCTGAGGTGGGGCGGCTTGGGGTGGAGTGGCCTGGGGCGCTGCGGCCTGGAGCGGGCCGGTCGCCGGTGCGCCGGTGTGGCCCGTCGGGGCCTGGCCGGGCGCGGCAGCCTGGCCCGCGGGGTGCGCGGCGGGGTGGGCGGTCTGCCCCTGCTGGTGGGCGGCGGCCGGCTGTGCGGGGACGTGCTCCCGGGCAACGGTCTGCTCGCCCGCGAGCGGCTGCTCGGTGGCGGGGTGGGCCGGCTGGGCGGGCTGGGCGAGCAGGCTCTTGGCGACCGCGCGGGCGTCGTCCTTGCCCACCGTGCGGCGGGCCAGGCGCACTTCGCGCTCGTCCAGGCCGAGCAGGTCCGCCACCACCGCATCGCTGCCCACGGTCACGGCGAAGGCGGCCAGCGTCCGCGACCGGCGGACCTCGGCCTCGTCGAGGAGTCCCTGCGTCCGGCGGACCTCGTCATCGCTGCTGCAAAACGCCTGTGCGAGTACCGCGTGGCGCTCCCACAACTCCCTCGGTTCCATGACTGCGACAACGTTCCTCCGTCCGGATTGGACTGCTTCCCGGCAATAGATCACTGCATGGGGTGATATTCGAGGGCGTTTCGCCCCCCACGGAAGGACGCATGTGCGGGGAGCCGCAAAAATACGCAGTGACCACAGGCCCCCAGGATCGTTTCAACGGCCATGAGCGCTCCTACCTCCGGCACCGTGGCAGGTCACGGACAGACTTCCCTCCCCCGCCCCGGCTCCATGCCCCGGTGGATCACCGCCGAGGTCGCCCGGCAGACGCCCCTGTACGCCACTCTGGTGCGGACGTGGACGGAGCGCGCCGCCACGGTACCCGGGGTCGCCGACCCCGAATGGCAGCGGCTGGTCTCGTACCGCTGTTTCATGGAGGAGACCGAGACCGCGCTGGCCGCCCTCCGGCCGCACCGCGCGCCCGACGTGCTGCCCGCGCGCCGCCCGGTCCCGGCCGCCCGGCCCGCCCGGCTGGACTCCTGAGCCGGCCGGATCGCCCGGAGTACCGTTGAGTTGTCGAGTTTTCCCGCTGTCCGGCTTCCGGGCCGACAGCGGCTTTGACCAGCGACGGAGCCCGGGTGAGCGCGAGGGATGACACGGACTTCGACCCGATCGGCGCGATCGGGCGGGTGACCGTCTCGATTCCGAGCGACGGACCGGGCGAGGTGCTGCTGCCCGTACGCGGCGGGACCGAGGCCTTCGCCGCCTGGTCCCGAGAGCCCATCGCCCGCCATACGCAGGTCGTCGTGGTGGACCACACCTCGGCGCGGTCGGTGATCGTCGCGCCGCTGCCGACCGACTGACCCGGACCGGAGCCCGTACGGCCGAGCCGAGGGTGCTTCCCCCGCGCTGCGCGGTCCCCGCCCGGAGTGCCCGAGGCCGGCCGCACCGGACCAGGAGCCTTGTGATGTTGTTCTGGCATGTTCCCGCGCCGAACGAGGCGCTGTTGATCTCCGGCTCGAAGCGCCGTGCGGGGGACGCGCAATTCCGTATCGTCACGGGCCATGGCTGCTGGGTCATGCCCGTCAAGCAGAAGGCGAGCGTGCTGTCGCTGTCGCTGCGGGAGGCGGAGATCTCCGAGGACTGCGTCACCCAGCAGGGCATCCGACTCGCCGTCCGGGCGGTCGCCGTCTTCAAGGTCGGCGACGACTCCACGTCGATCGCCAACGCCGCACGACGCTTCCTGAGCGAGCAGGACACCATGGAGGATCTGGTGGGGCGGATCTTCGCCGGCCACCTGCGCTCGATCGTCGGCGGGCTGACCGTCGAGCAGATCATCCGGGAGCGGGACCGGGTCGCCCAGGAGGTCAAGGACGGCAGTCACTCCGAGATGGAGAAGCTCGGCATCGTCGTCGACGCCCTGCAGATCCAGGAGATCGGCGACACCTCCGGCTACATCACCAACCTGGCCGCCCCGCACGCCGCGGCGGTCGCCAGCGCCGCGCGGATCGCCGAGGCGAAGGCCGACCAGGAAGCGACCGAGCGGGAGCAGGAGGCGGCGGCGCTCAAGGCGAAGTACGAACGGGACACCGCGATCAAGCGGGCCGGGTTCCTCGCCGAGACCGAGCAGTACAACGCCAGCGCCGCCCAGTCCGGCCCGCTGTCCCAGGCCAGGGCCTCGCAGCAGGTCATCGAGGAGCAGACCGCACTGGCCGAGCGGCAGGCCGCGCTGGCCGCCCAGCGCCTGGAGGCCGAGGTGCGCCGCCCCGCGGACGCCGAGGCCTACCGGCTGCGCACCCTGGCGGAGGCGCGGCGCGACCAGGTCCGCTTCGAGGCGGACGCCCGTGCCTACACCGAACGCACCCTCGCCCAGGCGCGCGCCGACGCCAACACCGCGCTCGCCGGCTCGCTCCGGGACGGCAACCAGGAGCTGATCGCCGCCAACCGCACGGTCGAGAACCTCCCGGCGCTGGCCCAGGCCGCCGCCGAGGGCATCTCCGGCTCCCGGCTGACCGTCCTCAACGGCACCGACGGCATCAACGAGATCGCCTCCGCCGTCGTCGGCCAGGGCCTGGCCATCCTCGACACCCTGAAGCAGGGACCCGCCACGGCGCCCACCACCGCCCCCGCCGCCGGCGCTCCCCCGATCGCCGACGGGGACGGTTCCCTCCCGCAGAAGGTCGCGCCTCCCGGAAGGTGACGGGCCGAAAGCGCGAACGAGGGCCGCAAGCGGCTGGAGCACGTCCGCCGCGATCCCCGGGTCACGCTCATCGTGCTCGACGAGGGCAACTGGTACACCCACCTCAGCCTGATCGGCCGGGTCGGGGAACTCCGGGGCGACCCGGAGCTGGCCGACATCGACCGGCTGGCCCGGCAGTACCTCCGGCGGCCGTACCCCCAGCGGGACCGCCGCCGGGTCAGTGCCTGGATCGAGATCGACCGCTGGCACGGCTGGGGCAGCCTGAAGGACAGCAGCCAGGCGGGGTGAGCCCGGCTACCGCTCGGCCGGTCCGCTCGTCTGCTGCAAGTAGGCCGCGACATCGGCCACATCGTTCGCGATCGCCAGGACACCGCCGATGTTCGCGCCCGCCGTCGAGGCACCGTTGACGCCGGCGAAGAACACGTCGAAGCGGTCCTTGCCCGTCTCCAGATAGCCGGCGGCGGTCTCGGCGCCCACGGCCAGCCGGTCGTTGAGGGCGTCACCGCCCGCCACGGTGCCGGTCTTGGCGAAGACCTTCCCGCGTGACGGGCAGTCACGGCAGGAGTCCGCCAGGGTCCCGTCGACGCCCAGGATCGGCAGCGAGGTGCGAAAGCGCTCCGCGTCGGCGGTGCGCTGCCAGTACGTCAGGAGCTGGGCCACGGCCCGTGGCGTGGTCCGGTCGACCGGGCTGCCGCCCCGGCCGTCCGCGAGCTGGACGGCCCGGCGGTCCACCTTCGCACCGTCCAGGAAGGCGGCGAGCACGGGGAATCCGTCCTGGCAGTCGGTCTTCCCCCGGCTCACGGCCATCAGGCAGATCCCGAGGTTCGCGCCGAGGTTGTGGCTCACCTTGAGGATCAGCTCGGCGTACTCGGCGTACGGCGGGGAGGTGTACCGGGCCACGGTGGGCGCGCCCTGGTAGGAGCGCGGCAACCGGGTGGTGGGGTTGGGGCCGACGGCGGGGGCGGTGACCTCGACCCCGGCCCGCTTCAGCGCCTCGATCATCGCCGTCCGGCCGAAGGCGTTCGGGTTTTTGACGGGGGACACTCGCAGGACGGGGGCGGAGCCGGCGGCGATGGTGCCGGACAGTTGGATCCGGGTGCCGTCGGCGGAGCCCTTGACGGCGATGTCGGTCGGCTTGCCGGCGGCGACGGTGCGGACGGCGGACGTGACCCGGTACGGCGCGACCTTCGGGCGCACCTCCAGGCCGGCCGGTGCGCCCGCTCCGCTGCCGGGGGAGGTCAACAGATCGATGACGTTGTCGTTGATGATCAGTGGGGTGGGCGTCGGATCGAGCGTCGGGTCCGGGCGGAACAGCCGGGCGTCGACGACCACATCGCCCTCGACCCGGCGGATTCCCGCGGCCCGCACCTGCCGGGCGAGTTGGTCGACACCGGCCAGCGGGTTCTGCGGGGTGAGGGTGGCGCCGGGGAGGTCGTTGGCGTAGGTGTGGTCGATGGTGGTGAAGGCGACGGTGCCGTTCTTGCGCGTCCGGCCGCCGAGCGTCAGATCCCCCTGCGCGACCAGGTCGAGATCGCCCTGGAGCGTCGCGTTGCGGCGCTTGCCGACGGCGTGGATCGGCGTGACGAAGCGGTGGTCGCCGCCCAGTGTGTGCCAGGTGCCGCTGACGCCGAACAGTTTGGCCGTGGATCCGGGGATGAAGAACTGATCGGCGTTACGGGACCGGGTCACCTTTCCGGTCTGCTCGTCCTGCTGGAACAGGCCCCACTCGGCGTGCCGGTAGGCGGGCTTGCGCAGGACCGCGGTGATGCGCGGATCGAGGGTCTCGTGGTCCGTGGGCGTGGGCGGGGTCGCCTGGACGAGGCCGGCGAGCACGGCGCCGACGGCCACCAGGAGGGCCAGGGCGCGCACGGTGCGCCGACGGTTCCTCCTACACGTGACGGATGGTGACATACGGACTCCACGAGGACGGATCGCGCTCGACGCCCCCGCCGGCCGGCGGCCGCCGGGGGTGGTCGCCGGGTACGGGCATGAAGGGCCGGACATCAGGGCGGGATGTGACGCTGCGTCGCATCCGATACGCCCCGGCAGTCGACTCCGACACGCCCTGGCCACGCGGCAGTGGGCCCGGGAGGGGAGTTCCCGGGCCCACTGGGTGGACGAGCTGGTGGGTGTCAGAGGATCCCGAGCAGCCCGAAGCCGAGCAGGCCGTCTCTGCCCAGGCCGTAGGGGAATCCGTGGGGGTGGAAGAGGTGACGCCCGTACTCGTAGCCGTCCTTCTTGTGGCCCTTGCCCTTCTTGCCCTTGTGGTCCTTGCTCTTGTTGCCGATGTGGCCCTGGCTGGCGGCGTGTGCCTTGCCGCAGTGCATGTCGCACATGGCGCGCTGCGTGCCGCTGGGTGACGCGGTGGCGGCGCCCGCAGCCGGCACGACCAGGACGGCCGCGGTCAACCCGGCCACTGCGAGGCCACGAGGGATCGAACGGAGCATGTTCCCACCTTCACTCGAATCTGCAGAAAAGGAATATCCTCTGCAAACGCGACGTTAGGCTGGCGTTTCACCCCGACGGTGGTGCCCCGCCGCGGAGTCACTGGAACGCAGCACGTCCGCCTCCTCCCCGCCGTCCGGCAGGCTTTCCAGCAGGCTTCCCAGCGCGCCCGTGACGAGCGCGCAGACCGTGTCGGGGTCGGCGCTCGCCAGAGGTTCCTTGGCGACCACCACACGCATCAAGCCAATTCCCAGCAGCCAGGACAGCGCCAGATCGGCGCGAAGTCCGCCGTTTTCGGAGCGGGAGAGCGTGGCGAGGACGTCCGCGTACTCCTCCCCCAGCCCCCGCAGCGCGTCCCCGATCTCGTCGCTGCCACCGATCGAGCGCAGGCAGACCTCCAGCGAACGGTCGGATTCCGCGCCGCCGGCCAGCATGCCGCGCAGCGCGACCTCGAACAGCCGGTCGGCGGGGGTGGTCCGCAGCTGCTCCTGCCCGCCGCGCGCCATCACCTCTCCGAACAGGGCCTTCTTCGATCCGAAGTAGCGGAACAGCAGGGCCTGGTTGGCCCCGGCCCGGGCCGCGATGTCCCGTACCGTCGCCCGTTCGTAGCCGCGCTCGGCGAAGAGTTCCGACGCCGCATCGAGCAGACGCAGCCGGGTGCCCTGCGCATCCCTGCGGTGCGCGCCCGCCGTGCCGCGCTGCGGGGTCTCCCCCATCGTCTCGTCACGCTCCTCTCTGTCGGACCGTCACCATGACGGCCACATCGCGTCGTTGACCGCCCCGAGGGAGCGGCCTACCTTGTAAGCAGGTGCTTACACAAGGGAGGTCGCCGTGACCACAGCAGACACAGCACCCCTCTCCTACCCCTTCAATATCGCCGAGAGCCTTGAGTTGTCCGACGAGTACGAGCGCGCGCGCCATCGTCCGGGGCTCCTGAAGGTACGGATGCCCTACGGCGAGCCGGCCTGGCTCGTCACCCGTTACGCCGAGGCCCGCTTCGTCCTCGGCGATCAGCGCTTCAGCCGTGCCGAGGGCGCGCGGCACGACGAGCCCCGGCAGTCCGAGGGCCGCCGCGACAGCGGCATCCTGGGCATGGACCCGCCCGACCACACCCGGCTGCGGGCGCTGGTGGCCAAGGCGTTCACCGTCCGCCAGGTCGAGAAGCTCAGGCCTCAGGTCAAGCAGCTGACGAACGAACTCCTCGACGAGCTGGAGAGCGCCGGACCGCCGGCCGATCTGGTGGACCGTTACGCGCTGCCCATCCCCGTCGCCGTGATCTGCCGGCTGCTCGGCGTCCCGACCGAGGACCGGCCGCGGTTCCGGGTGTGGAGCGACGCCGCCCTGTCGACCAGCTCACTGACCGCCGAGGAGCTCGACGCCAACCTCGAAGAACTCCGCGGCTACATGGGCAAGTTGATCGAGGAACACCGGCGCGCCCCGCAGGACGACCTGATGACCGCGCTCATCGAGGCCCGGGACGTCGGCGACCGCCTGTCCGAACTCGAACTCGTCGACCTGTGCGTCGGCATCCTCGTCGCCGGGCACGAGACCACCGCCACCCAGATCCCCAACTTCGTCCTCGCCCTGCTCGACCACCCGGACCAGCTCGCCCTCCTGCGCGAACAGCCCGGTCTGATCAACGGCGCGGTGGAGGAGTTGCTCCGCTTCGTCCCGCTGGGCAGCGGCGCGGGCCAGGCCCGCTACGCCAAGGAGGACATCGAGGTCGGCGGCACCCTGGTGCGGGCCGGCACCCCCGTGCTGGTGGCGGTGGGCGCGGCCAATCGCGATGCGCTGCGCTTCGACTCACCCGGCACGCTGGACATCTCGCGGGCGGGGAACCAGCACCTCGGCTTCGGCCATGGCGCCCACCACTGCCTGGGTGCCCCGCTGGCCCGCCTGGAACTCCAGGAGGCGCTCGGCGCCCTGATCGCACGGTTCCCGAAGCTGCACCTGGCCGGCGATCCGGAGTGGAAGAGCCAGATGCTGGTACGCGGCCCGCGGGTCATGCCGGTGGGGTGGTGAGTGCGCCGATGACATGGGAAGTCGACATCGCCCCGCACCAGTGCCTGGCGTCGGGCTCCTGCGCCGCCATCGCACCGGACCTCTTCGTCCTCGACGGCGTCCACGCCCGGCCGGTGAACGACCGGATCGAGGAGGACGAGCGCGCGTTGGACGCCGCCGACGTGTGTCCGGCCATGGCGATCACCGTCCGGCACGGGGAGGACGTCGTCGGGCCGCGGCCGTAGTCAGGGAGCGGGGTGGGGCCGTGGGACGGGCCGCGGCCGCGGCGGGGCGAGCCGCGGCCGTGCGTGCGGCCGCGGCTCCGGGGAGCGGCACGGGCGCGGGCGGCGGGGGCGCGGAGTGCGCCGGCGGGCCGTGATCGTCGGCGCGTGAGCGGGTTGCTCAGTGCCGGAATTTGTCCTTGCCCCGCTCCATCGCGTAATTCACTTTCCCCTTGACCCTTTCGGCCTTGCCTTTTCTCGCCAGGCTTGCGTTGCCCACGGCCTTACCGACCGTTTCCTTGGCCTTTCCCTCGGCAATTTGGCCGATGCTCCTGGCCTTCTTTCCGATGCCCATGCCGTACTCCTTGAGGGTCATTCGGATGGTGGCAGCAGAGCTCCGAGAGGACCGAGATCCGCCTTCGGATCCCGTCTGGAAAGCTCGTATCCAGCGCAGAGTCCCATCATACGGTCGCGCGGAAGCATCAGCATGACTCCCGGGCGCCCCGCCGCCCCCAGGTGCGGTCCCCCGCACCGGCCCGCCGCGCGACAGCCCCATACCCCGTCGACGCCCGTGACTCGGCGCCGACTCACCACCGCCCCACCGCCGACTCGGCGGCGCGCGAAATCACCCACGACTGGAGCGGCCGTTTCCTCCGATATCGGGCAGTCTTGAGGTATGGGCATTCAGAATTCGGATCCGGACCGCACTCCCGGCCTCGGCCCTGTCGGAGGGGTACCGCCCGGGGAGACCCCGGCGGGCGAGGGCAGCACGGGCTCGGAAACCGGCCCCCGCGACGTCCAGACGAAGGGCTGGGCCAAGGGCCCGGTCATCATCCTCGGCATCCTCGTCGTGCTCTGCGCGATGTTCTTCATCGCCTATGCGGTGATCGTGGCGATGTGACGGGGGCGCCCCCAGGGGGATCTGGCCTGCGGGCTCCGCCCCACACCCTGCGCACCACCAGGTCCAGACGCGCACTTGATAATGGGATCCATTTTCATATAGCGGGTGGTCACCGCGCCGCACCGAGGTGATGAGATCCCCCATGGCCGTACCCAAGCGGAACCCGCAGCAACACCCGCCACCGTCGCGCCCAGACCGGTGGTCCGGCGCCCGCGCGGCCGACGACCCGCAGGGCCAGGAGCTGCTCTTCATCGGCACCGGCCTGCGGCCCGAGGCGCTGCGAGCGGCCTTGGACGGCTGCCTCGTGGCCGACGGGGAGCGACCCTCCCACGACCCGTTCCCCCAGGGTCTGGCCGAGGGGTCAGACCCTGGGGCGCGGGTGGGCAGTCGGCGCGCGCCCCAGGTCTACTCGTGCAGGGCGGCCTGGTACTCCGCGACCTTCAACTGGCCGTCGCCGTCACGGTCCAGCGCCGCGAAGGCCTGCTCCGCCTGGGCGTCCGAGAAGCCGGTCGCCCGCTGCAGGGCGGTGAACTCCGCACGGCTCACCACGCCGTCGTCGTCGGTGTCGGCCAGTGCGACCGTCGCCGCGATCGACGGCCACACCATCCGACCGATGTCCCCCGACTCGCCGGCGCGGACGAACGCGGCGATGAACTGCTCCCGGTCCAGTCGCCCCTCGGCGTCGACGTTCGTCAGGGCGGCGAGCTGCTCGAAGATGTTGCGCATCCCGGCGTGCACCGCCTGCGCCTTGGGGGACTCCGGAGGCTCGCCCGCGGCGTCGGCCATACGGCGCGCCCGCTCGGTGAAGTCCTGCGCGGTCAGGTAGCCGTCGCCGTCGGTGTCGTACAGGGAGAAACGGTGCTCGTACTCCGTGCGCAGCGCATCGGTGATCATGCGTCATCCCTTCTGGACGTGGTGGCTCCCGGCGGAGCCCGGAGGGGCGGCCGATCGCGTGGAGGGCGATCACCGCCAAGTGCACACTAAGTGGCGATTCCCTGACCGACCGTCATCAACGTTCGCGATCACGCGACCGCGCCACGCCTGCCACCTCGGTGGCCGCATACGCGCACCGGGGCCGGCCACAGCGGATCTTGGTTGATCCATCGGAGTGCACTGATCACGTCCTGGTCGGTGCACTGCCCGGCGAGCCTTGGTGCGCGGCATACGGTGGTCGGCCAGAGCGGATGGCGACCATGACCACCAGACAGCGGCCAGGCCGGGAGTAGCGATGCGTCTCACCCATCTCACCGGGGAGTCTGCCGAGTACCTCGGCGCCCGCGAGGAGCTGCGGCAGGCCGAGATCGAGCTGATGCGCCATCGTGAACGCGTCGCCGACCTGCGTCGCCGGCTGCCGCTGGGCCCGGTCGTCGACGACTACGTGTTCGAGGAGGGCCCCGCCGATCTGGGGGCCGGCGACGCGCCGACGCGGACCGTGCGCCTGGGCGAGCTGTTCACCCGGCCCGGACGCGATCTGGTCGTCTACCACCTGATGTACGGCAAGCAGCAGACCGAGCCGTGCCCCATGTGCACGATGTGGTGCGACGGGTTCAACGGCGTGGCCCGCCACGTGGCGCAGAACGTCGACCTGGCGATCGTCGCCGCAGCCGATCTGCCCACGCTCCGCGCGCACGCCCGCAACCGGAAGTGGACGGATCTGCGGCTGCTCAGCGCCGGGGCCGGCACCTTCAAGTACGACCTGGGCAGCGAGGACGCCGAGGGCAACCAGGACTCGACGGTGTCGGTGTTCACCCGCGACGACGACGGGTCGGTGCGCCACTTCTACTCGGTGCACCCCCGGATGTCCGACGACATCGACCAGCGAGGCATCGATCTGCTCAGCCCCGTATGGCACCTCCTCGACCTCACCCGTAAAGGCAGAGGCGACTGGTTCGCCGAACTGGGCTACTAGGAAGTGCCACTTCCCAGAAGGGCCGGCGGGTCGCGGGGGCGCCTTACAGTTTGTGCACGATCTGGATCAGGTTGCCGCAGGTGTCGTCCAGAACCGCGGTGGTGACGGTGCCCATCGCCAGCGGCTCCTGGGTGAAGTACACGCCGAGCCCGCGCAGCCGGTCGAACTCCGCCTGTACGTCGTCCACGGCGAAGGAGGCCGCCGGGATGCCGTCCTGGACCAGCGCCGACTTGTACGGCGGCACCGCGGGGTGACCGGAGGGCTCCAGCAGCAGTTCGGTCCCGTCGGGGGCCTCCGGAGAGACCACGGTCAGCCAGCGGGCCTCACCGCCCAGCGGGATGTCGTGCTTCTTCACGAAGCCCAGGACGTCGGTGTAGAAGCGCAGGGCCTTGACCTGGTCGTCGACGAAGACGCTGGTCACATGGATTCTCATGGGGTGCTCTCCGGTGCGTCGGGCCTGAGCCATCGGGTCATGACGCGCTCAAGGGGTTCGGTGTTCAGATCGTGGAACTTGTAGCGACCTTCGCGCCGCGAACGGACCAGACCCGCGGATTCGAGTACGGCCAGGTGCTGGCTGATCGCCTGGCGAGAGAGCCCCAGGCCGTGCTTGGTCACCAGCCGCGCGCATATCTCGAACAGGGTCTGGCCGTCCCGTTCCACCAGCTCGTCAAGGATGCGCCGACGGGTGGGGTCGGCCAGCGCCTTGAAGACATCCTCCGACATACCCCCACCATAGGCAAGTAGAGACTTGCCTATCAAGGTGAGCGGTCTGCCGGTATGGGTGCCGGCCGGCCGCCGATCGCGTGGCAGGGTGGGGGCATGTGCGGAAGATACGTCTCCACCCGCCGCCCGGAGGATCTCGCGGCCACGTTCGACGTCGCCCGCTGGGACGCCGACCAGACGCTGGATCCGAGCTGGAACGTGGCCCCGACCGATCATGTGTGGTCGGTGCTGGAGCGCGTCGAGCGCGACACCGGCGAGATCACCCGGCAGCTGCGGCCGTTGCGCTGGGGCCTGGTGCCGTCGTGGGCGAAGAGCCTGAACGTCGGCGCGAAAATGATCAATGCCAGGGTGGAGACCGTCGCGGAGAAACCGGCCTACCGCCGGGCCTTCGCCAAGCGACGGTGCCTGCTGCCGGCCGACGGCTTCTACGAGTGGCAGGCGATCGCCGCGACCAAGACCGCCAAGGCCCGTAAGCAGCCGTACTTCATCAGCCCCGAGGACGGTCAGGTCATGGCCCTCGCCGGCCTCTACGAATTCTGGCGCGACCCCGACGTCTTTGACGACGAGGCGCCCGGGGCCTGGTGGACGACCTGCACCCTCATCACGACCGAGGCCACCGACGCCGCCGGACGCGTCCACCCGCGCATGCCGCTGGCCATCGCCCCGGACGACTGGAGCGCCTGGCTCGACCCCGCCCACCACGACGCCGACGAGCTCCGCGCGCTGCTGGCGGCCCCGGCCGCCGGGCACCTGGACGCCCGGGCGGTGTCCACCGCGGTCAACAACGTGCGCAACAACGGTGCCCACCTGCTGGACGACGCCGACGACGGCCAGGCCTGAGGCCGGAAGGGACGAGGGGGACGCCGAGGCACCGCGCGACCGGCGTGACCGACAGGGGAGCGAGTCAACGCGTCGATGACGCCCGCCGCCATCGGGAGGCCTACTCAGCCGCGTGGGGGCGGATCTCACTCCTTGGCCTTGCGCGGCGGTGCGTCGCCGCCGCGGGGCGGGAAGAGCCGGTCGAGGTGGTGGTCGAGGACCGCGGCGGCGGACTCCGGCGTGCGGTGGCCGACCAGGATGCTGGTGCCGAGGCCGGCGGCCATGGCGAGCAGGCCGATCGCCTCGACGCGTGCGTCCATGCCGGGCGGGGTGAGGTGGGCCTGCCGCGCCTGTTGGAGCAGGCCGGTCACGGCGTCCTCGGCCGCGGCGGGGTCGTCGGTGAAGGGCTGGCCGGCGAGCGCCTGGTCGGTGACGGACAGGATGGCGTACGACGTGTAGACGAGGTGGAAGCCGATGCCGGCCTCGTCGGTGGGCAGCGATGCCTTCAGCACGGCTTCGATCACCACCCGCGGCCCGGGGTCGTCCCCGGCGGCGCGCACCCGGGCGGTGACCCGTTCGCCGAACCGCTCGGTCAGGTGCTGCAGCCCGTAGAGCAGCAGCTTCTCCTTGGTCTGGAAGTAGTACTGCACCAGCCGCAGCGACACCCCCGCCTCCGCCGCCACGTCGCGCATCCCCACGGCGTGGAGTCCGCACCGCCCCGCGACCCGGACGAGCGCCTCGGCGATCTCGGTACGTCGTTCTTCGTGGTCCACCCGCTTCGGCATCGGCCGCTTCTCCGCTCTGGGTTCGCTCGGTCTGGGCCCGGTCGGGCACCTTCATGATACGGCTGTACCATCATGGTGATACCGTCGTACCACAAAGATGGACGCTCCAGGAGGTGGCCACCGTGCCCGAGACCATGACCCGCGCCCGGACCGATGTCGGCCGGTATGTGAGCGATGCCTTGCGTGACCGCTACTTCGCGACCTGCGACGCGGTCTTTGCCCTGGGGGCGCCCGCCAGCGAGGAGTTGGACGTGGAGACCGCCTTCGGCACCACGCACGTCTACCGCTACGCCCCCGCGGACCCCGCCGCCGCCGCGCGCACCCCGGTGGTGCTGGTGCACGGGGCGGGCTCCTGCTCCGCCATGTGGTACCCGAACACCGCGGCGCTCAGCGCCGAACGGCCGGTCTACGCCCTCGACACACCGGGCGACCCCGGGCGCAGCGAGCAGCGCGAGTCCCTCCACCAACCCGAGCGTGCCGCACAGTGGTTGGACGAGGCGCTTGCCGGGCTCGGCCTCGACCGGGTGCACCTGGTCGGCTCCTCCTACGGCGGATGGCTCGTGCTGAACCAGGTGCATCGCAGGCCCGGCCGCCTCGCGTCGGTCACGCTGCTCGACCCGGGCGGGCTGGAGAAGGTCGGCCTGCGCTTCTTCACCTGGATCTTCGTCAGCCTCTTCGCGACCTTCGCGCCCAAGGCGTGGCGCCCGCGGCTGGCGGCCTGGTTGGAGCAGCCGGTCCTCATCGTGCCGGAGCTGCGCGCGATGGTCCGGGCGGGGGTGCGCGCCTACCGCATCCGCCGCCCGGCTCCGCTCCCCCTGTCCGAGGACGAACTGCGCACCATCCGCACCCCGCTCTACCTGGTGCTCGGTAGGCGCAGCCTCCTGGTGCACCCGCAGCGGCAGGTGGAGCGCGTGCCCCGCCTGGTGCCGGGAGCCCGAGCCGAGATCGTCTCCGCCACCGGCCACGGACCGCAGATCGACCATGCGGAGGAGGTCAACCAGCGGATGCTGCACTTCATGGACACCGTCGACTGACGGGATGTCGGGCCGAGGGCCCCGCCCGGTGCGTCGGGCGGGGCCGCGCGTTCACACCACGCCCTGGGCGAGCATCGCGGCGGCCAGGCGGGTGAAGCCGGCGATGTTGGCGCCGAGCACGTAGTTTCCGGGGGCGCCGTAGCGCTCCGCGGTCTGGCGGCAGGTGTCGTGGATCGTGCGCATGGCGAGGGCGAGCCGCTCGGCCACGCGGAGGGAACTCCAGCTCTCCCGCCGGGAGTTCTGCTGCATCTCGAAGGCGCTGGTGACCACACCGCCCGCGTTGGCCGCCTTCCCCGGGCCGAAGGCCACTCCGGCACTGTGCAGAACGCGGACGGCGTCGGGGGTGGTGGGCATGTTGGCGCCCTCGGACACCACTGTGACGCCGTTGCGCACCAGCGTCGCCGCGGCATCGGCGTCCAGTTCGTTCTGGGTGGCCGAGGGCAGCGCGACATCGCAGGGGACGTCCCAGACCCGGCCGCCGGGGACGTAGACCGCGCAGCTGCCCCGACGCTGTGCGTACGCGCTGATCCGACCGCGCTCGATCTCCTTGATCTGGCGCAGGAGTTCGACGTCGACGCCCTTCTCGTCCACCACGCAGCCTTCTGAGTCGGAGGCGGTGACCACATGGGCCCCCAGGTCCCGGGCCTTGGCGATCGAGTACAGGGCCACATTGCCCGAGCCGGACACCGCGACCCGCCGGCCGTCCAGATCCTCGCCCCGGGTGTGCAGCAGTTCGGCGGCGAACAGCACGTTCCCGTACCCGGTGGCCTGCGCACGCAGCGCGGACCCGCCCCATTCGCGGCCCTTGCCGGTGAGCACGCCGGACTCCCAGCGGTTGGTGATGCGCCGGTACTGGCCGAAGAGGAAGCCGATCTCCCGGGTGCCCACCCCGATGTCGCCGGCCGGGATGTCGGTGTGCTCGCCGACATGGCGGTGGAGTTCGGTCATGAAGGACTGGCAGAAGCGCATCACCTCGCGGTCGGAGCGGCCTCGTGGGTCGAAGTCGCTACCGCCCTTCGCACCGCCGAGGCCGAGGCCGGTGAGGGAGTTCTTGAACACCTGCTCGAAGCCCAGGAATTTGACGATGCCGAGGTTCACGGAGGGGTGGAAGCGCAGGCCGCCCTTATAGGGGCCCAGAGTGCTGCTGAACTCCACCCGGAATCCCCGGTGGACGAGTGTGGTGCCCGAGTCGTCCTGCCAGGGGACCCGGAACATCACCTGCCGTTCGGGTTCGGTGATGCGCTCGATCAGGCCCGGCTCGGCGAACTCCGGATGGGCGTGCAGGGCCGGTGCGAGGGAATCCAGGACCTCGCGCACCGCCTGATGGAATTCCGGCTCCCCGGGATTGCGTCGCCGGACGGCGTCGTAGAGCCTTTCGAGGTCCGGGATCCGGATGTCGGGGGTCGTGGCTACGGGTGCGCGGTACGGCATTTATTCTCCGCGGTCAGAGGCGTGGGAGCGGTCGTGGGCGGGGCGGGCTCCGTTGTGGGAGGGATCGGGTGGCGGCGGTCCCGGCCGGAAGGCGAGCACCGCGTTGTGTCCGCCGAAGCCCGCGGAGTTGCTGAGCGCCAGGCGGATGTCCTGCCGGCGGGGTCCGCCGCTGACCAGGTCCAGCCCGCGGGACTCCGGTTCGGGCCGTTGGAGGTTGGCGATGGGCGGGACGAGTCGGTGCTTCGCCGTCAGCACGGTCAGGGCCGCCTCGATGGCGCCCGCCGCCCCCATGGTGTGGCCGATGACGCCCTTGGCGGAGGTCACCGACGGGGAGTCGGCGCCGAACAGCTTGTGTACGGCGGCGGCTTCGGTGCGGTCGTTGAGGGGTGTGCCGGTCCCGTGCGCGTTGACGTGGTCGACCTCGTGCGGGGCCGCCCCGGCCGTCCGTACCGCCTGCTCCATGGCCCGCCGGAGCCCGTGCCCCTCGGGGTCGGGGACCACCTGGTGGTGGGCGTCGGCGGTCAGGCCGTAACCCGCGAGCCAGGCGTGCACCGGGGCGCGCCGGGCGGCCGCGTCGGTGTCCCGCTCCATGACCAGGACGCCCGCCCCTTCGGCCAGGACGAAGCCGTCGCGGGCGGCGTCGAAGGGTCGGGAGGCGGCGGCCGGGCTGCCGTGGCGCCGGGAGAGCGCCCCCATCCTGGCGAAGGCGGTGGCACACAGCGGCGTGACCATGGCGTCGGCCCCGCCGGCGACCGCGATATCGCAGGCGTCGGTGCGCAGCAGCACCGCCGCGAGGGCGATGGCGGTGGCGCCGGACGCACAGGCCGTGGCGGTGTGCAGCACCGCGCCGTGGGCCCCGAGTTCGATCGCCAGTTGCCCCGCGGCCATGTTGGGCAGGAAGCCGGGCAGGGTGAGCGGTGAGACCGACCGGGGGCCGGTGTGCAGCAGCTTGCGCGACTGGTCCTCGTAGGTCTGCACTCCCCCGGCCGCCGAGCCGAGGACGACCGCGACCCGGGAGCCGTCCCATACAGCCGGGTCGAGTCCGGCGTCGGCGACGGCTTCCCCGGCGGCCGCCAGCGCGAACTGGGTGAACCGGTCGTGTCTCCAGGGCCGGGCTCCGGGCACCCGTATCCGCGGATCGAAGCCGGGCACCCGGCAGGAGAAGGAGACCGGGAGGCCGGCCAGCGCGGGGTCCTCCGCCGCGGTGCCCCGCCCCGCGCAGACGCCGGCCCAGGTCTGCGCGGTGCCGGCGCCGGCGGGCGTGACCAGCCCGATTCCGGTGACAGCCAGGTCCCCGTTCCCGGCGCGACCGCTCACCGGGGGGCTCCGCCGTCGGACGGTGCGCCGGCCGCGGACAGCTGTGCGTCGACGGTCCGGGCGAGCTGTTCCAGCGTCAGGCCGGCGGCGGAGTCGTCCTCTTCCAGGGGGATCTCGAAGTGCTCCTGGAGCGTGACGTACAGCTCGACGACGGCGAGCGAGTCGAGTTCGAGGCCGGCCAGTGTGCTGTCGGGCCGCATGGCGTCGGCGTCGACCTCGAACTTGTCCGCAAGTACGGTCACGAGGTGGTCGTAGACACTTTCCATGGCTGCTTCCTCCGGTGCGCGGGGTGGGTGGTGGTGTGGGTGGTGGTGCGAGGTTCGGGTTCGTGCGCCCAGGGCAGCGCGGAGGGCCAGTTCAGCGCGATCGAACCCCAGGTCAGTCCGCCGCCGAACGCGGTCAGCAGGGTGCGCGTCCCGGGGCGGACGAGCTTGCGGCGGGCGGTGTCGGCGAGGGCCAACGGGATGGAGGCGGCGGCGGTGTTGCCGACGTCGCGGATGTTGCCGAAGCGGTGCCGCCGGGCGATGCCCACCCGGTCGGCGACCGAGTCGAGGATGCGCTGGTTGGCCTGGTGTCCGATGAACGCCCCGACGCTGTCGGGCTGCCAGCCGGCCCGTCCCAGCACCGCCAGCGACGATTCGGTCATCCGGCGGACGGCCTGCCCGTACACCTCGCGGCCGCTCATCCGGAAGTAGCGGTCCTCGCGGCACAGATGGCGCGAGGTGTCGGGCTGGCGGCAGCCGCCGGCGGCGATGGCGATCAGGTCGCTGCCCCCGCCGTCCGAGCCCCAGTCGACGGCGGCGACGGCGCCCGGCTCGGCTCGGTCCCCGGCGCGCAGCAGGACCGCCCCCGCGCCGTCACCGAAGATCACCGCGGTGTCCCGGTCCAGCGGGTCGATGATGCTGGAGTACTTCTCGGCACCGATCACCAGCGGCCGGGCGCAGACCCCGGTGCGGACCAGTGCGGTGGCGACGGTGACCCCGTAGACGAAGCCGGAGCACACGGCCGCCAGGTCGAAGGCGGGGACCGTGCCCAGGCCGAGCCGGTGGGCGACCTCGGGGGCGGTGGCCGGGCAACGGCGGTCCGGGGTGGTGGTGGCCACCAGGACCAGGTCCGCGCGGGCGCGCGCGGAGGCCTGCGCGGCCCGGCCGGCGGCCACCGCGAGGTCGCCGGTGCTCGTGCCGTCGTCGGCGGCCCGGCGTCGGAGGATGCCGGTGCGGGAGCGGATCCACTCGTCGGTGGTGTCCAGCACACCACGGCGCTTGACGTCCTCGTTGGAGAGCACGCGTGGGGGCAGACAGGTCCCGATGCCGTGGATCACGGCGGTGGGGCTCACCTTGGTCATGGTCGGCAGTCCTCAGGTCGTGGGGTAGTCGGGTCAGGCGGCGAACGGGGAGGGGGGTTTGGGGATTCCGGCCAGCCCGCCGTCGGGGACACCGGCGCCGCCGTCGAGCACCAGCGCCTGACCGGTGAGGTAGGACGCGGCGGGCGAGGCGAGGTAGAGCGCGGCGCAGGCCACCTCGTGCGGCTCGGCCCAACGGCCCAGCGGGACATGGGCCATCAGCCAGTCGGACAGCGGCCCCGTGGAGTAGGCGAACGCGGTCATGTCCGTACGGGTCCAGCCCGGGCACAGCGCGTTGACCCGGATGCCCGCACGGGCCCAGCCGACCGCAAGGCTGCGGGCCAGCGAGATCTGCGCCGCCTTGGAGGCCGCGTACGCCTCCATCCTCGGTGTGCCGACCACACCGGCGAGGGACGACATCAGCACCACGGCGGCCCGCGGCGAGGCGACCAGGTGGCGGTGCGCGCGCCGGCACAGGGCGGCGGTGGCGTTGAGGTTGACCGACAGCACCCGGTTCCAGTCGTCCTGGTCGGAGTCCTGCAACGTGTCCATGGTGGGGCTGCCGTCGGGCCGGGAGGAGAGGATGCCCGCGTTGTGGACCACGACGTCGAGCCCGCCGAGCTGCGCCGCGGCGTCGTCGACCACGGCGTCCGCGGCCCCCGGCTCGGCGAGGTCGCCCGGCACGAGGGCCACGGTGCGCCCCTCCTCCGCGACGAGTCGGGCGGTCTCCTTCAGCGCGGCCGAGGTCCGGGCGGACAGCGCCAGGTCGGCGCCGGCCTGGGCGAGCGCCACGGCCACGGCCTTGCCGATGCCGCGGGAGGCACCGGTCACCAGAGTGCGGGCGCCGTCCAGCCGGAACGAGGCGAGTGCGGTCATCGGGAACTCCTTTGCACAGCGGGGGTGCGGGCGGGCGGTGCGGCGGTGTGCGGGGTGCGGGCCGGCGCTATCCGGATGGCGGGTGCGCCGGTCCAGGTCAGCAGGGCGCTGCCCCAGGTCACTCCGGCGCCGAAGACGGCGAGCAGGATCCGGCCGCCGCGCGGCAGCAGACCGCGGGAGGCGGCGGTGGCCAGTGCGTACGGGGCGCTGGCGGCACCGATGTTGCCCACCTCGTCGCCGACGATGACCAGCCGCTCCGGCGGGATGCCGATGCGCTCGCCGAGGTCGCGCAGCAGTACGGGGTTGGGCTGGTGGGTGATGTAGGCGTCGATGTCCTCCAGCCGGAGCCGGTTGCGGACCAGGGCCTCGTTGACCAGCTGCGGAAAGATCCGGGCGATGAAATCGCGGACCGCACGGCCGTCCATGTGGATGTGGTGCCGGTGCGCACCGAGCGTGGCGGGGCTGGCGGGGATGCGGCTGCCGCCCGCGGGGATGAGCACGTGGTGGGCGCCGGTACCGTCGGAGCCGAGGCGGAAGTCGGTGAATCCGCCGCCGCCCGGGACGGGGCCCAGGATCGCGGCGGCCGCACCGTCGGCGAAGAGCACCGCGGTGCCGCGGTCCGCGGGATCGATGAACTTGGAGTACGCCTCGACGCCGACGACCGCCGCGTACCGGGAGCCGCGGTTGCCGCGGAGCCAGTCGTGGGCGACCCGGGCCGCGAACAGCCAGCCGGCGCAGGCCGCGCTGACGTCCAGCGCCACCGCGTGGCGGGCGCCGGTCAGGGCCTGGACCCGGCAGGCGGTGGAGGGGCCCAGCTCGTCGGGGGTGGAGGTGGCCGCGATCAGCACGTCGACCTGGTCGATGTCGATGTTGGCGGCGGCCACCGCGGCCCGCACCGCGGCCGCCGCCAGATCGGAGGCGGCCTCTGCCGGGTCGGCCACATGCCGGGTGTGCACACCGGTGCGCCGGCTGATCCACTCGGGTGTGACGCCCGCCGCCGCCGCGACGTCCTGGTTGGTCCGGGTGGTGCGGGGCAGGTAGGTGCCCATGCCCACCACTCCGATACGGGGCGTCCTCGGGCAGGTGTGGCTCATGACGGCCTTTCCGATCGCGGGTCGAGGGACTCGGTCAGGGCCGCGGCGTAGTCGTCGGCGCCCAGAGGGACGGGCAGCACACCGCCCACGGCGCTCATGGCCTCCTCCAGCAGGGGGAGATGGGGCAGCAGCCGGTCGCACAGGCCGTCCAGCACCGCGGGCAGCGCCCGCACCGCGGCCGCGCCCAGCACGCCGGTGGCCTGGAGGCCGCCGGCCAGGCGGCGCGCCTCGACCGCCCCGTACAGCGCCGCCAGGGGACGCAGCACCGCCAGCAGTCCGGGGTCGTCGACCGCCGCGAGGGCGCCGGCCAGGCTCTCGGCGACGAGCCGGCTCCCGTACGCCTCGCCGAGTTCGCGGGCCGCGTCCAGCAGCGGATTCCACAGCTCCAGGCCCGCGAGTCCGGCCTGGGTCCGCTGTTCCAGGGTCCGGTGCAACTCCCCCGCCAGCCGGGCCTCCTGGGCCCGGGTGACCGCCGGCCACCACGCGGGGTGATCCGCTGGGACGGTGGGTGCCGGTGCGGTGCCCCGGCCGGCGGCGTACGGCCCGTGGTGGGCGCCCTCCGCCGCGAGGGCCCGGCCGGCGTCCAGCAGGATCAGCTGGCTGTCGCCGCCGGCGCTGTCGAAGGCATGGGCGAACCCGTGGTACCCCGCCAGCAGGTTGGGCTGCAGGAAGCCCGCGACCCCGCACCGGTGCTGGCACTCGGCGGCCACCCGCGCGGTGCCGCGCACGGTGAGCGCCTTGAGCACCGCGAGGGGCCGGTCGACCGCGGTCCACGGCGCGAAGGTCATCCCGTCCGCCCGGCCCCCCGTCGCGGTGCGGCGGGCGGCCACGGCGCGCGTTCTGGTCCAGATCTCGCGGGCGGTCCGGCCGGCGCAGGTGAGGGCGAAGGACTCGGCCAGGCAACCGAGCAGCGCGTGCTGCTGGTTGCGGTAGGTCAGCACGCTCGCCCCCGGGGCCAGCCGGCCGTGGGTCCGCCGGTGCGCGGAGAAGCGCAGCGCCTGTACCGCGCACTCCCGTGCCATGGCGGCCATCGCCGAGGGCAGCGTGGCCCACAGGACCTGCCCCACGCACAGGGTCCGCTGGAGCCGGGCGTCCGGGCTGCCGAGCGGATCGTGGAACGCCCCTGCGTCGTCGATGCGGGCGCGGTCCCGGAGCCACTGCTCGTGGCGCAGCCGCACGCCGTGGAAGCGCACCAGCGCGTAGTCCATCGGCAGGGCCGGCAGCTCGACGCTGCGGGAGATCTCCACGCCCGGCAGCGGGCCGTGCTCGTCGGTGAGGTCCACCACGAAGGAGAACACCCCGCGGTCCGCCCCGCCGGCCAGTACCCGTGCGCACACCACGGCCGTCTGCGGCATCCGCGAGGAGCCGACGCTGGAGAACTTGGCCGCCCCCGCGTCGGGCGTGCTGAGCCGGAACTCCCGGGCCTGCGGGTCGAATTGGGCGGTGGTGCGGATGCCCAGGTGGCTGCTGGCGTCGCCGATCTCCGTCACCATGAACACGCCCTTGGCGCGGGCGCTCGCCAGCGCCTCCCACCGGCTTCCGAGGCGGACCGGGTCGTCCGTCAGCGCGATGACCGATCCCAGGCAGAGCGCGTAGTGGGAGAGGGTGGCCATGTACAGCGGCGGATCGGCGACCGCGACGCACTCGCCGAGCAGCGCGAGCCGCCGGGGGTCGGACAGCAGCTCGGCGGCCGGCGGCAGGGTGTCGGCGAGCCGGCGCAGCCGCCGGTGGATGCGGTGGGCGCGCTCCTCGGAGTCCGCTGGCGGGGGTTCGTCGGTGGCCGTCAGGGCCGCGCGCAGTCGGCCGCGCAGCGGGTCCGGAGACGTCCCGTTGATCAGGTCGTGCAGTTCACCGCGTGGTGGCAGGTGTGTGGTCATCGGGACTGCTCCAAGTGGCGGTGGGGGGACGGCCGGTCGGCGTGGTGGTGGCCTGGGCGGCGGGCGGCCAGGGGAATCCGGGATCGGCGAGGGGTGCGTGGGCGGTGGCCGCGGCGGGCGGCAGGGTGTGCCGGGCGTTGCGGGTCAGCGCGCGGCCGGTTCCCGCCTCCAGGAGCAACGCGGCACCGCGGGTGGTCAGTTGGTGCAGCACCTTGGGCAGCCGTGCCGGGCGGATCAGGCAGTTCGCCAGTCCGCGGTGCACATCGTCGCCGGGCCCGTAGGGGCCGCCGTGGACGGCGGAGAGCACCGGCATCCGGGCGGGTCGGGCGGCGAGTCGCCGGATGGAGGCCGCGAAGGCGTCCGCCGGTCCGGTCAGCGACGGGTGGTGGGAGGAGAACGGCAGCCGCAACCGGGAGGCCGGCAGCCCCTGGCGCCGGGCGATTTCCTCCAGGGCCGCAAGGGCCGCCACGGGCCCGCTGACCACGGTCTCGCCGGGGTCGTTCACACAGGCCAGGGCCAGTTCCACGGAGCCGGCCTCGCGCAGCAGCGCATGGGTGCGGCACTCCGAGGCGCCGATCAGCGTCATCCCGCCCGCGCAGCGCGTCAGCTGCTGTGCCAGCAGGCAGGCGATCCGGGCTCCGGCGGCGAGGTCGAAGACACCGGCCGCGGTGAGCGCCGCGATCTCCCCGAAACTTACCCCGAGGACCTGGTCGGGTGCCCTCCCGATGGCGCACAGTGCGCGGTGGACCGCCATCGAGGAGCAGAACAGGGCGAGTTGGGCGGTACCGACGGTGGCGGCGGCGAGGTCGCGGCCACTGGGGGGCGAGTCGCCGAGCAGCGGCTTCGCAAGGGGCGCGATACCGAACTCCCGGCCCACCTCCGCCACTTCCCCGAACACCTCGGCCACCGCCGTGCGTACGCAGTCGTGTGCGCGGGCCACCCGGACGAGTGGGCTGACGGCGAAGTCGCCCTGCCCCGGAAAGAGGTGGACGACCTGACGGGGTAACGTCTCGCTTTCACCCGGGTAAATGCCGGTGGCATGGCGCATTCTCACCGCCCCTTTCCGTCCCGCGGTGCCTTCCCTTCGATTGAACAGTGAACTTTGGCGAGGATGGCGATTCCGCGATACGCAGAGATGTTGAAAGGCGTGAAAACGCACAGCTGGTCGAATAGTTCAGGGTCGCGGATAAACGGATGTCAGCGCCGACGTACGGTGCAGAATCGCGGTCACCGCGGGGAGCGGGCGAAAGGGGGCGAGGAGCTGCCGTAGCCGGCTCACCGCGAGATCCGCCGCACCCGACCGCACATGGACGTACTGATCGAGAAAGGAACTCCAGGCGGTGCAGGCCTCCTCCACATGGCCGAGACCGACGAGGATCTCGGCGTGCCGGGCATGACTCAGCGCCAGCCCTCGGTGGTCGTCGCCCGAACGCCGCGCCAAGGAGTGGAGCATGGCCGCCTGCGCGGCCGGCAGATCTCCCAGGTGTCGGAGGACCTCGGCGCTCTGGAACTCCAGCGCCGAGGGTGCGTAGGTGTGGAAGGGACCCGGCGCGCCCCCGCTCCGCGCGCCCGACTCGGCCGCGCGCTCGGCCGTGCCCAGGGAGGTGAGGGCCGCATGGCGCAGACCGCAGGCGGCCTGGGCGACCGCGAGTTGGGACAACAGGAACGCCCGGGTGCCGCCGTCCGGCGCGACGGCGGTGGAGGCGGCGGCCTCGGCGGCCTGGAGCGCCATCCGCCGGTGGCCCAGCGCGAGTCCCTGGGCGCTCAGTCCCCGCAGGACGACGGCCCAGGCGGTGGCGTCCGCGGACTCGGCGGCGAGTCGCAGGGCGGTGTGGAAGTGGCGCTGGGCGAGTCCGTGGACGGCCGCGTCCTGGTACATCCGCGCGAGCAGAAAGGTGAGTCGGGAGGTCTCCACCAGCAGGCCCCGGTGGGTGTCCTGGTCCGTCGTCTCCCGCAGCCGGGGAACGACGTCGTCCGCCAGGTAGGTGGCCAGCGTCGAGCGGGCCCGCCGGCCGCCGTGCGCGTTGAAGGACGCCGCGTAGAAGCGCACCGCGAGCCGGACGACGGCGAGTTCGTCCTCGTTCTCCGCGCGCCGCACCGCGGGACGCGTCGTCCAGGAGCGGGGTTGGGCCTGCGCGCCCGCGAGGTCCGATTCCCGGTACGGCTGGAGTCGTGCGGACACCCGGCGGGCGGGGTCGCGCTCCATGCTGCACAGATCGGTGAGCGCCGATTCGGCCGGCAAGACATGGTCGGGCAGCCGCCCACCCGGCGGCCCGGAAGGGGCGCGTCCGAGTCCTGCCGCACTCGGGGAGACGGACCGGCCCAGGCGTCTGGTCAGCGCTTCCGCTATCAGTTCGGGCACCGGCGGAGCCGGCTGCGTACCGCTCAGCCAATGGGAGACGGCCGTGCGGTCGTAGGTCAGGTCCAGGTCGATCTCCGCGGCGAGCGCGTTGACCGACCGGGCGAGCGCGGCCTGGGTCCAGCGGGCCTCCGCCAGCAGGGCCCGCAGGATTTCATTGCGGCGTCGTGTCTGCGGCACTTTTCGCTCCCAGGCGGAGAGTCGACCGGACGGCCAACGGTGGTGGGCCGCTCGTTCCTGGCCAATTCCGCGGACGGGCCGCGAGTGAAGCAGGGGGAGGAACTGCGGGAATACTGCTGCCGAAAGGTTTCTGGAGGTGCCATATGCCGCGCCTGGTGCTGCAGTTGTGCGTGAGGGGTCCTGGTGCGGACCGTCGCAGCGCATTCGGCGCAGAATTCACCGGCGCGCGAGCCGGCCAGTGTCCGGAAATCCGCCTTCCAGAACCTGGGGCATAGCCGACGTCCGCCTCTTAACGGAACCATGAATCCGGTCGGGTGGGAACGTCCGTCCCGCGGTGGGTCCGTGAACGTGTTGAACGTCCCCGCACCTGGTCGCGGTGCGTCGGCTCCGGGGAAGGAAGACGGATCATGAAAGACGGATCATGAAGGGCCGGCGACCGAATCGTCTGCTGGCCGCTCTGCTGGCCGAAGCCGACTGGTCCGCCGGCGATCTCGCCCGCGCCGTCAACCTCCTGGGCACGGCACATGGCCTGACCCTGCGCTACGACCGGACCTCCGTGGCCCACTGGCTGAACGGATCGCGCCCCCGGCCACCGGTCGACGAGTTGGTGGGGCAGGCGCTGGGCCGCCGGGTCGGCCGGCGGCTGACGCCCGCCGACACCGGGTTCGACGCACCGGATGCGGGCGGTGACACGGTCGCGGCCGTGCTGCGCAGCGACGATCCGGTACGGCGGCTGGCCGCGCTGTGCCGAGCGGACGCCGACCCCACCCGTCGGGCGCCACTGGCCCGCTCGGTCGTCTCCGCCCCGCCTCCCGTGCTCCGCGGCTGGGACAAGAGCCCGCCGCCGGTCGTACGGACCACCGACGGCGGGCGGCAGGCGACCTCGGCGGACGCGGCACGGCTGACGACCATGGCGTCCTACAGCGCGCTGATGGGGGAGAAATACGGCGGCGCCCACGGCCGGCCCGCACTGGCGCTGTACCTCTCCGACGACGTGGTGCCGCTGCTGACCGCACCCGCCGATCCGGCGGTCCGCTCCTCCCTGCTCACCGGCGCGGCCCATCTGACGCTGCTGCTCGCCGCCATGACGTCCGACGTGGGGCACACCGCCCTCGCGCTGCACTACTACAACGTCGCCCTCTCCCTCGCCCACGCGGCCGAGGACCGCGGCGCCTACGCGATCGCCCTGCGCTGTCTGAGCGTGCAGGCGCATCGACTGGGCGACCACCGCCAGGCCGTCGAGCTCGGCGAGGCGGCACTCGGCGTCGCGGGCACCGCCGTGCCCCACGCGACCCGTGCCTTCCTGCACGCCGGGCGGGCCGTCGTGCGCGCCGGCGCCGGCGGACACCGCCCGGCGGCCGCGGATCTCGTGGCGGCGGAGCGGCAGCTCACCCTGGCCACGGGTCCGGAGGGCCCCTTCACCAGCTATCCCGAGACCGCTCTGCGCTACCAGCGGGCCGAGGTGCTCGCGCGGCTGGGGGACCACAACGGCGCGGCGGCCGAGCTGGCCCGCTCGCTGGCCGGCCGGCCGGCCGACCACCACAAGGCCCGTACGCTGTTGCACGCCCAGCTCGCGCAGGTCCTGCTGGGCACGCACGAGGTGGAGGCGGCCGTCGAGCACTGCTTCCACGCTCTGGGCCACTACCAGCAGCTCGCCACGGGTTCCGTGCACGGCACGCTCCCCCGGCTGGTCCAGCGGCTCGCCCCCTATCAGAGGCATCCCCGCGTCAGAGCCTTCCGCGAGCGTCTGCGCGCGATGCCGCGGTGACGGCGCCGTGGGCCTCTCCCCCCGATGGAGACGGGCGCACGGTCGTCGGCTCCGGAGCCGCGCCGTCGCGCGTCAGGTCAGAAACAGGCTCTGAGCGGGCAAGCATCAGCATCGCCACGTCAAAAGGGTCTGTCACAGCTCTATACGTGCGTTCGGGCGCCGACTTCTAACCTCGGCACACCCGCCTCACCACCGGCTTCACCCATACGCACGCCCGGCCTGCGGTGCCCCTCGTGATCCGCTCCTGAGGCGGGGTGCGACGATGGGCCTGTCATGGATGCGGGGCAGGTTCTCAGGGGGCTACGGGCCGCGGTGTTCGCCGCGGTGTGTGTGCTGCTCGCTGCGTTGGGGCATGCGGTGATGTCCGATGCCGCGGTGCCCGCGTGGATGCTGCTCTCCGCCGGCGTGGGAACCGCGGCCGGCGCCTGGTGCTTCGCGGGCCGGGAACGCGGCCCGCTGCTGGTGGGGTTGCTGACCGTCGGCACCCAGGCGGCCCTGCACAGCGCCTTCTCGTTCGGCCAGACGGTGGCCCGCTCCGGCGGTGGCGGCGAGCCGCTGTCGCTCGCGCGGCAGTGGGCGGACTCCTGGATGTGCGGCGCGCAGGGCATGCGGCTCTCCGACGGCGCCACCGCGCAGATGACGCAGCTGATGCAGCGGCAGATGGCCTCCCTGCACGGGACGCACGGCGCCTCCGGGATGCCGGGGATGTCCCCGGCGGAGCATGCCGGCCAGATGCCGCACCTGGATCCCTCCGGTCAGATGGCCGGGATGCACGGCGGTGCCACCGGCATGCTGGCGGCCCACCTGCTGGTCGCGCTGCTCAGCGCGTGGTGGCTGTGGGGCGGTGAGCGGGCGGCGTTCCGGCTCGTGCGGAGCGTTGAGTCCTGGCTGTTCGCCCCGCTGGTGCTCGTTCTGCGCGGGGTGCTGCCCGAGGCGCCGCCCGCCGTGCGCGCCGCCCGGCAGGAGCCTCGGCGCGCGGTGCAGAAGCTGCTGCTGGCCCATGTGATGTCGCTACGGGGTCCGCCGTATGAGTCGGCTGTCGGCTGACAGCACGGTCGAATTCCCGAGCCGAGGGACGGCCGGGCGCTGAGCGCTGAGCGCGGGCGCCCGGGTCCCGGCTCCGTTTTCACCGGTCGCCGCCCGCGTGCGGCGACCGGATCATGCGAAGGACTCCAGATGATGAATCCTGTCCGGATGCCGGTGGCGCCGCTGCCGGTATCCGACGCCGGCACATCGGTCAGTGGGCGCGGGCGCCCGCGCACCGCCCGCTCAGCCGGCCCGTCCGCCGTCCGTGTCCACCGCACCGGGTCGTACCGGCGCCGGCTCCGCGGACACCGAGCGCAGGCCTGCGAGCAGCGCGTCGACGGCCGCCGGGTCGTCCTCGGTGCGGTCGAGATGCGCCGTCAGGACCCGCGCCCGGGCTTCCCACTGCCGGCAGTCGCGGCAGTCGGCGAGGTGCGCGGCGAGCCCGCCGGGGGTGACGCCGGGTGGCGCTTCCTCCCCGTCGAGGCGGGCGGAGAGGGCCGTACGGATGCGCGAGCAGTGCATGGGTCCATCCTCCCCGAAGCACCGCGGTGCGGCGAGGGGCGGTCGCGGTATGCGGGATGACGAGGCGGTGACCGGCTGGGCGCTGGCCGCCCGGACGGGTGACGAGCGGGCCGTGGAGCAGTTCGTACGGGCCACCCAGCTCGATGTGCGGCGCTATGTGACGCATCTGAGCGGCGATCCGCAGGCGACCGACGACCTGGTGCAGGACACCTACGTACGGGCGTTGCGCAGCCTGCCGCGGTTCGAGGGCCGCTCCTCGGCGCGTACCTGGCTGCTGACCATCGCCCGGCGGGTGGTGGCGGACCGGATCCGGTCCCATGCGGTCCGGCCGCGGCTGGCCGCGACCGACGACTGGCAGTCGGCGGCGGAGCGGGTACAGCCGCGCGGGGTGCCGGGCTTCGACGAGGGCGTCGCGCTGTCCGAGTTGCTGGCGGCCCTGGCACCGCAGCGGCGGGAGGCGTTCGTCCTCACCCAGCTGCTGGGGCTGCCGTACGCGGCGGCCGCCGGGGTGATGGGCTGCCCCGTGGGGACCGTACGGTCCCGGGTGGCGCGCGCCCGGGAGACGCTGGTGGCGCTGCTGGCGGAGGCGGAGCGGCCGGAGCCGGCCGAGCAACCGCGGGCGCTCGCGGGCGCCGTGGCCTGACGGTCGACGCCCGGTACGGCGAAGGGGGCTCATGGACGGCGCTGCCGCTCGTCCATGAGCCCCCCTGCTCTTGCCTCTCACCTTCCGCCGGGACGCACCGCCCGTGCCCGGACGGTCCGCGGCGGGCTGTCGCGGAAGTGGAGGGTGAAGGTGAGCCGGTCGCCGGGTGCGAGCGCCGGCGGCGGGCTGATCATGATGTCCAGTTCCGTCGGCGTCATCCGCAGTGTGCCGCCGGCCGGGACGGTGGCGGCCCGGACCATCGCCATGCTCCGGGCGTTGTGGCCGATGTCGACGGTGCGGCTGAGCATCGCCCGGTGGCCGGCGGGTCCGGTGACGCCCGTCAGGACGTCGTCCGCGCCGCCGGTGTTGCGGATGGTGAAGAACGCGGCGGTGGCCTCGGAGCCGGTGGGAACCAGCACCCGGCCCTCGGAGACACTCAGCCGCGCGGGCGTCCCCGCGTTGCCGGTCGCGGTCCACACGGTGAGCGTGCCGAGGGTCGCCAGGCAGGTGAGCAGCGGTACGGCGACGGCCGCTACGGGCAGCCGGTTCATGCGATCCCTCCAGGGGCCGGGGTACGGGCTCGTTCGGGCCGGCGGGCCGACCTGCGCGCACCGCCGCCCGGCTGCCAGGCGCGCAGCCGCAGGCTGTTGCCCACGACCAGCAGGGAGCTGGCGGACATCGCGGCGGCCGCCAGCATCGGGTTGAGCAGGCCGACGGCGGCGAGCGGCACGGTGAGGAGGTTGTAGCCGAAGGCCCAGACGAGGTTGGCGCGGATGGTCGCCAGGGTGCGGCGGGCGAGGCGTACCGCGTCGGCGATGGCCTGGAGGTCCTCGCGGACGAGGGTGACATCGGCGGCGCCGATCGCGGCGTCGGTGCCGCCGCCCATGGCGATGCCGAGGTCGGCGAGCGCCAGGGCCGCCGCGTCGTTGACGCCGTCGCCGACGACGGCGACCCGGCCGCCCTGCTCCTTCAGCGCCGTGACGAGGGCGGCCTTGTCCTCGGGGCGGGCCTCGGCGTGGATCTCGGTGATGGCGAGCCGGCCGGCCACCGCGCGGGCGGTGGCGGCGCGGTCGCCGGTGGCCAGGACGGGCCGCAGGCCCAGGCGTCGCAGATGGTCCACGGCGCGGTAGCAGTCGGGGCGCAGCGCGTCGCCGACGGCGAGGACGGCCTCCGGGGTGCCGTCGACGGTGACCAGCACCGGGGTGTGGCCGGCGGTCTCGGCCGCGCGCACCGCGTCCGGGAGGGGCGCCGGCAGACCGGTGAGATCGCCGGGGCGGACGACCTCCACCCGGCGCCCGTCGGCCGTGCCGGATACGCCGTACCCGGGCGTGGCGCTGAAGTCGCGCACCGCGGGCAGGAGTTGCTCGCCCTGCGGGTGGGCCGCGCGGGCGTGTGCGGTGATCGCGCGGCCCAGTGGGTGTTCGGAGCCCTGCTCCACGGCGGCGGCCAGGCGCAGCGCGGTGGCGGCGTCGAGGCCGTCGGTGCGGGTGGTGAGGTCGGTGACGCTCATCCGCCCCGTGGTGAGGGTGCCGGTCTTGTCGAGGACCACGGTGTCGATCCGGCGCAGCCGCTCCAGCGCCTGCGGGCCGCGGACCAGGATCCCGAGCTGGGCGCCGCGGCCGGTGGCGGCCAGCAGCGCGGTCGGGGTGGCCAGCCCCAGGGCACACGGGCAGGCCACGACGAGGACCGCGACCGCGGCGGTGATCGCGGCCTGCGGATCGGCTCCGGCGCCGAGCCAGAATCCCAGGACGCTGACCGACACGGTCAGTACGGCGGGGACGAAGACGGCCGCCACCGCGTCGGCGAGCCGTTGGATATGGGTCTTGCCGGTCTGGGCGTCCTCGACGAGCCGGGTGATCCGGGCGAGTTGGGTGTCGGCGCCGACCGCGTCGGCCCGTACCTCCAGCAGACCGCCCGAGTTGACCGCGCCGCCGACGACGGCCGAGCCCGGGCCGACCTCGACCGGGCGGCTCTCCCCGGTGATCAGGGACAGGTCCAGGGCGGAGTTGCCCTCGACGACGGTGCCGTCGGTGGCGACCCGCTCGCCGGGGCGCACCAGGAAGCGGTCACCGGCCCGCAACCGGTCCACCGGAATGCTGCGCCACTGCCCCTCTCCCTCCCGCGGGGGCAGCCCCGGCTCGCCGCCGGGCGCCCGTACGGTGACGTCCTTGACGGCGAGTTCGGCCAGCGCCCGCAGGGCGGAGCCGGTGCCGCGCCGGGCCCTGGCCTCCATCCGGCGCCCGGCCAGCACGAACAGCGGTACGCCGACGGCGGCTTCCAGATAGAGGTGTGCGCTGCCGTCGCCCGCCGTGGGCAGCAGGCGCAGCGGCATCGTCATACCGGGCGCGCCGGCTCCCCCGAGGAACAGCGCATAGCTGGACCAGGCGAAGGACGCAGCGACGCCGAGGGAGACCAGGGTGTCCATCGTCGCGGCGCCGTGCCGCAGGCCCCGCAGCGCCCGAGCATGGAAGGGCGCGGCGCCCCATACGGCGACGGGTGCGGCGAGCACGAAGCACAGCCACTGCCAGTTGCGGAACTGCCAGCCGGGCACCATCGACAGGGCCAGGACGGGCAGTGCGAGCAGGGCGGTCAGCAGCAACCGGCGGCGCTCGGCGCGGGTGGCGTGGTCGTCGTCCGCATCGTCCGGGTGCCCGGCGGACGGCGGCCGTTCCTCGTCGCCCGGCTCCGGGGCGACCGGCTCGGGGAGCCGCGCGGTGAATCCGGCCGCCTCGACGGTGCTGATCAGTTCGCCGACGGGGACCGCCGCGGGGTGGCTGACCGTCGCCCGCCCGGTGGCCAGGTTCACCGAGGCCGCGACGCCGTCCAGCCGGCCGAGCTTCTTCTCGACCCGCCCCACACAGGCGGCGCAGGTCATCCCGCCGATGGTGAGGGTGGTGGTGCGGTCGGGCAGTCGGCCGCCGGTGCCCGTGCCGGGCGGTGTCCGGTCGCCGGCCGACCGGGGTGCGGGCCGCGCCGGCCGCGCCGGCCGCGCCGTCATCGGACCACTCCCACCGACACCGGGCGGGGTGCCCCGGCGCCCATGCCGTGCATCCCGCCCATGTCCCCGTCGTCGGCGGGCGCGGTACCGGGCGGGCGGGTGCCGCCGGCCGGGTGCAGGCCCGGTGCCACCGGGCCGGCGAGGGCGCCGGCGGCGTACGACAGCGCGAAGAGCACCGCCAGCAGGGCGATGAATCCGATGACCGGCCGTGCGGGCAGCAGCCGCCCCATGGCCGAGGGGAGTGCGGGCCGACTGCGGTCGGCCGGAGAGGTGGACATCGCGTCATGGTGGCAGGCGCGAGCGGTGCGAAGCGGCCGTTCGGGGGCCCGTCGGTGCGTGAGGTTTGTCCCGTTCGCCGGCCGGAACCCGCGGGTGCGGCGGGCCGACTAACTGGGTTTGGCCGGCACGCCGCTTCACCGCCCGTAGTTCGCCTTCCGTCCGCCATCCGCCGAATTCCCGGCGGATGGCGGGAACTCGGGGCACCCTGCGCCCGACCTCTCCAACGCCGTGCCGTGCGGGTGCGGTTGTCGCAGACCAGCGCCGTTGAGGAGGACGCCATGTCCACGTTGCCCGATCCCGTCCCGCTGTACGGAGCGGAGTACACCCGAGACCCCTATCCCCTGTACGCCGAGCTGCGGGCGCGCGGTCCGGTCCACCGGGTGCGCTTCCCCAGCGGGGTGTGCGCCTGGCTCGTCACCGGCTACGAGGCCGCGCACCAGGCACTGACCGACGCCCGGCTGGGCAAGCACCACTCGCGCGGCAACGCGGCCTGGCGGGCCCGCGCCTCGATCATGCCCGAGCCCCAGCACTCCCAGTTGCAGGTGCATCTGCTCCATCAGGACCCGCCCCGGCACACCGCGCTGCGCCGGCTGATCACCGACGCCTTCGCCCCGCAGCGGGTGGCGGCGCTCGAACCCCGCTTCCGGGCGATGGCCGAGGCGCTGCTCGACCGGCTTCCGGAGCGCGGCGAGGCCGATCTCGTCGAGGCCTTCGCCGCGCACTTCCCCTTCCAGGTGCTCGCCCATGTCATCGGCCTGCCCGAGCAGTTCTCCGGCCGCTTCGACCGGGACTGGGGGAAGGTGGTGCAGCCCGTGGGGCCGAAGGATCCGGGCCGTCCCGCCTACGAGGCGCGGCTGCGCGGACTGCAGCAGTACATCGCCGATCTGGTGGTCCACAAGCGCCGTGAGCCCGGCGAGGACCTGCTCTCCCGGCTGGTGGCCGCCCGCGATGCCGGCGGGATCGGCCAGGAGGAGCTGGACTCGATGATCTTCCAGCTGCTGGTCGCGGGCCAGGAGCCGGTCACCCACCAGATCAGCACGGCCCTGGTCGCCCTGCTGCGCCACCCCGAGCGCCTCGCCGAGCTGGCCGGCCGCCCGGAGCTGCTGCCCCGCGCCGTCGAGGAACTCCTGCGGTACGACAGCGCCTTCGAGCTGACGACCTGGCGGTTCTTCGCCGAGGACGCCGAGCTGCACGGAACCCGGATCCCGGCGGGCGACTCGGTGATCGTGTCGTTGTGCGCGGCCAACCGCGACCCCGAGCGGTTCGCCGACGCGGACACCCTGGACTTCGACCGCTCCCCCAACCCGCACCTCGCCTTCGGCCACGGCATCCACTTCTGCCCCGGTGCCGCGCTCGCCCGGCTCGAACTCCAGATCGCCCTGGGCGCACTGCTGAGGCGGCTGCCGGACCTCCGACCGGCCGTCGCGGACGGCGAACTGCGGTGGATACCCGCGGTGCTGGCGCGCGGGGTCGACCGGCTGCCGGTCGCCTACGGCGCGGCCGGCGGCTGTCCGGTGTCCGGCGGGGCGGTCTCCGCGTGCTGACCAGCCCCACCCGACCGCACACCGGCGCGCCCGCCGACCGGCAGGCCGTCTGCGCCGCGGTGCTCGCCACGCTGCTGCCGTACCGGCGCACGCTGGACGCCACCCACGGCGACTCCCCCGACGGCTTCCCCGCCCAGCTGCGGCAGTTGGCCGCTCCGGTGGCGGCGGGCGAGCCGATCCTGTTCACCCTGCCGGGCTTCCCCTGCAAGTCCCCCAACCCCGCCAAGGTCCTGGGCCACCTTCCCGACGAGGGCGAACGGCTGGCGCTGCGCTTCCTGGACGCGCTGTGCGGGCGCATCGAGGCCGTGTATCCGCCCGGCGCGCGGGTGGCCATCTGCTCGGACGGGCATGTCTTCAGCGATCTCATCGGGGTGCCGGACCGCGACATCGACGCCTACAACGACGCGCTGCGCGCCCTGGTCCGAGCCGAGGGCCTGACCCGGCTGGACGTCTTCGACCTGCGCCAGGTGTACGGGGAGGGGCTCACGCACGACGACAAGCGCCTGCTGGTCGAGGAGCAGCACGCCCCGTCCCTGGCGGAGTTGCGGTCGCTGACCCGCGGCGACGAGCCGGCCCGGCGGCTGTACCAGGGCATCACCCGGTTCCTGTTCGAGGACACCGCCGGTTTCCCCGGTACCCGGTCGGCGCTGCAGCGCGACTGCCGCCGGCGCGCGTACGGCGTGATGCGGCGCAGCCGCGCCTGGGGCGAGCTGGTCGCCGTACACCACCCGGAGGCCTTCCGGCTCTCGATCCATCCGCAGCCGCGGGGCTCGGCCAAGTTCGGGATCCGGCTGCTCGAAGCGCCCGATGTGTGGCTGACGCCGTGGCACTCCTGCGTGCTCGAACACGCCGACGGCCGACGGGAGTTGATGCACCGGGCGGAGGCCGAGCGGCTCGGCCGGCTGGTGCTGCGCGAGGGGCGGCCGAGCCACTACCTGGCGGGGTGAGGGTGCGGGGCCCCAGAACCCCGCACCCGCAACCGAGCCCGCCCGGCGCCCCTCATCCGTCGCCGGCGGGCAGCGGCTCACGGTGGTCGAAGGCGATCAACGGGTCGCCGGTGAGCGGGTGTTCGGCCACCGCGGCGCGCACCCCGAACACCTCGGCCAGCAGCCCCGGCGTCAGCACCTCGCGGGGCGTGCCGGAGGCCACCACCCGCCCGCCGTGCAGCACATGCAGCCGGTCGCACAGGGACGCCGCGGCGTTCAGATCGTGCAGCGAGATCAGCGTCGTACGGCGCTGTGCGCGCAGCAGCGCGAGCAGTTCGACCTGGTGCCGGACGTCGAGGTGGTTGGTGGGTTCGTCCAGCACCAGTACGTCCGGGTCCTGGGCGAACGCCCTGGCCAGCAGGGCGCGTTGGCGCTCCCCGCCGGACAGTGCGGAGAACCGGCGGGCGCCCTGCCCGGCCAGGCCCACGGCGGCCAGGGCGGCCGCCACGGTCTCCCGGTCGGTGTGGTCCTCGCCCGCGAACGCCCGCTTGTAGGGCGTCCGGCCCATCGCCACCACTTCGCGCACGGTCAGCTCGAAGTCGCTGCCGCGCTCCTGCGGCAGCGCGGCGACATGCCGCGCGGTCCGCCCGGGTGTCAGCGCGCCGAGGTCCGTCCCCGCCAGCAGTACCCGCCCCGCGGTGGGCCGCAGATGGCGGTAGACGGTCCGCAGTACGGTGGACTTGCCGCTGCCGTTGGGACCGACCAGCCCGGCGATCTCCCCGGCCGCGGCCATCAGACGCACCCCGGCGACCACGTCGCGGCCGGCGTAGCCGACGTGCAGATCCTCGATCTCGACGTTCACCGGCCCACCGCCATCCGCCGGTCCAGGATGAACAGCAGCGCGGGCGCGCCGATCATCGCCGTCACCACGCCCACCGGCAGCTCCTGGGTGTCCATGGCCGTACGGCACACGATGTCGACGACCACCAGCAACAGGGCCCCGGTGAGCGCGGACAGCGGCAGCAGCCGGCGGTGGTCGCCGCCGACGACCATCCGGCACAGATGCGGCACCATCAGCCCCACGAAGGCGATCGCCCCGGAGACCGCGACCAGGACGCCGGTCAACAAGCTGGTCACCACGAACAGTTCCCGGCGCAGCCGGGTGACGTCCACGCCCACCCCGGCCGCGGTCTCGTCGCCCATGACCAGCGCGTTCATCGGGCGGGCCCGGGCCTGGAGCGCCAGCAGCCCGGCGGTGACCGCCAGCACCGGCGGCCACAGCACACTCCAGGTGGCCCCGCTCAGGCTTCCCATCAGCCAGAACAGCACGCTGCGGGTCTGCTGCTCATCGCCGGCCTGCAGCACCAGATAGCTGGTGAACCCGGACAGGAACTGCCCGATCCCCACTCCGGCCAGCACCAGCCGCAGCGGGGAGAACCCGCCACCGCGCCGCGCCATCCACCACACCAGCGCGAAGGCGCCCAGCGCACCGGCGAACGCGGCCGCCGACAGCCCCAGCCCCAGCACCCCGCCGGCGCTCGCCCCCAGCACGATCGCGGCGACCGCGCCGAGCGACGCGCCGTTGGAGATGCCCAGCAGATACGGGTCCGCCAGCGGATTGCGCACCAGCGCCTGGGTCGCCGTCCCCACCAGGCCCAGTCCGGCACCCACCAGTGCCGCCAACAGGGCGCGGGGGACGCGCAGTTGCCACACGATCAGGTCGTCGGTGCCCGGCCGGGGCGACGCGCCGCCCAGCCGGCGCAGCACCACGGACCAGACGTGTCCCGGCGCGATGTCGGTGGCGCCGAGCGAGACCGCGGCGGTCAGCGCCGCCGCCAGCGCCAGGCCCAGCGCCAGGGCGAGCAGCCCGGCGCGCGGGGCGCGCCGCCCGGGCGACTGCCGCCGTCCGGGCGGGTCGTCGAGCACGGCTGCCACTACCGCTCCGCCTTGAACCGTGCCGGGTGGACGGTGTGCGCGATCTCCTCGACGGTGTCCGCGTTGCCGACGCCGGCGATCGTCGTACGCTCCGAGCCGATCCGCAGCAGATGCCCGTTGCGCACGGCCGCGAGCCCCTTGGTGGCGGGGAAGCTCTTCAAGAACGCCTCGGCCTGGTCGAACGCCTTCTCGGTGGCCGCCGCGTCGCCGCGGTTGCGGACCCCGAGCTGGATGAAGTCCGGGTTCTTGGCGACCACGTCCTCCCAGGAGACCGGCTTGAAGTCCCCGTCGCAGCCGTCGAAGACGTTGCGCGCACCGGCCTGGCCGATCACCGCGTTGGCGACCTGGTTGCGGCAGACCGCCATCGGCTGCTTGGTGCCGGCGTCGAAGTCGAAGAAGAAGTACGTCGGCCGCTTGCCGGGCGCGAGGTCGCCCACGGCCTTGTGGACCGCGGCGAGCTTCGCCCGCATGCCGCGCACGAGGTCGTCGGCCCGCTGGGACCTGCCGGTCACCGCGCCCAGCCGCTTGATGTCGCCCTCCACCCCCGACAGATCCCGCTGCGGCTTCCCGGACATCGGGGCGCAGGCGGTGGAGGCGAGGTAGATGTGCTTGATCCCCGCCGCCCGGAACTCCTCGGCGCTCGGCGCGTCGCCCGCCCCGCCCATGTTGTTCATCGAGGCGAAGGCGTCGACATAGAGGTCGGCGCCCGACCCGAGCAGCTTCTCCTTGGGAATGACGTGCTTGCCCAGCACCGGCACCTTCCGGGCCTGCGCCCCGAGTTCGCCGGGCAGGGCGCCCTTGCCGGGCGGGAATCCGGTCCCGACGACCCGGTCGCCCGCGCCGAGGCGCAGCAGTATCTCCAGGGCGGCGGCGTTACTGGTGACGATCTTGCGCGGTGCGGACGCGAAGGTGGTCGTCGCGCCCTTGCAGTCGGCGATCCGCACCGGAAAACCCGGGCCGCCGCGTCCGGTTGCCTCCCCGCCGGTGTCCGCGCCCTCGCCGCCGCACGCGGTGGCGACCATCGCGACGACCACCGCCAGACCGCACAGCTTCCCACGACGCATGGTGTTTCTCCCCTACCCGTCACCAGCCGGTTCCCCCGGCCGTCCGCCCGGCCGCAGGTACCGGCCGACGGGTCGCAGGCACGACCCGGCACAGGTAGTCGGCGGGGGTAGGGGGACGGTTCCCCAGCGGCGGCGTCCTTTTGACCGGCACCTCCCGCTCGCGCGGCGCCGGTCCCCGACCTCGCCCGGCCTGCCTCGCCGACGCCCTGCCGGGCGGACCCTAGGCTGTCCGGCGAGTCCGGAACCGGCCGGGAACGAGGAAGGCGTACCGACGTGAGCGACAACGGGCAGGAGCTGGCCGCCGGGCAGCTCCGACACTGGCAGAGCACCTACACCGCCCGCCCCGGCATGTACGGCGAGCAGCCCTCCGCGCCCGCCGTCCACGCCGCCGCGGTGTTCCGCGCGGCCGGTGCGCGCGATGTGCTGGAGCTGGGGGCCGGGCAGGGCCGCGACGCCCTCTTCCTCGCCCGCGAGGGCTTCACCGTCCAGGCCACCGACTTCAGCGCGCACGGCCTGGAGCAGCTCCGGGCCGCCGCCCGCGCACAGCACGTCGACGAGCGGGTGACCACCGCGGTCCACGACGTGCGCGAGCCGCTGCCGCTGCCGGACGCCACCGTCGACGCGGTCTTCGCGCACATGCTGCTGTGCATGGCGCTGACCACCGAGGAGATCCACGGCCTGGTCGACGAGGTCCGCCGGGTGCTGCGGCCCGGCGGCGTCTTCGTCTACACCGTCCGCCACACCGGCGACGCCCACTACGGCGCCGGCACCGCCCACGGCGACGGCGTCTACGAGCACGGCGGCTTCGCCGTGCACTTCTTCGACCGGGACCTCGTCGACGCCCTCGCCGAGGACTGGGCCCTGGAAGAGGTCCACGCCTTCGACGAGGGCGATCTGCCCCGCCGCCTGTGGCGGGTCACCCAGGCCCGGCCCCGGTGACCGGCGCCCGGCGTCGGGCGCGCGGCCTTCCCCGCGGGGTCCGCCGGGGGCTCACTTCCGCAACGGCTGGGTGAAGCGCAGGAGGTTGCCGGCGGGGTCGCGGAAGGCGCAGTCGCGGACGCCGTAGGGCTGGTCCACCGGCTCCTGCAGCACCTCGCCGCCCGCGGCGCTGATCCGCTCGAAGGTGGCGTCGCAGTCCTGCGTCGCGAAGATGACGCCGCGCAGCAGGCCCTTGGCCATCAGCTCCGCCATGGCCTGCTTGTCGGCCGCCGAGGCGTTCGGGTCGGCGAGCGGCGGTTCCAGGACGATGTTCACGTCCGGCTGCGCGGGCGCCCCGACGGTCACCCAGCGCATCCCCTCGAACCCGACGTCGTTGCGTACCTCAAGGCCGAGCACATCGCGGTAGAAGGAGATCGCCTTGTCATGGTCGTCGACGGCGATGAAGCACTGGGAAAGGGTGATGTCCATGCCGCTCACGCTACGGCCCGGCCTCGGGAGACGCTTCTCCGTTCCTGACCGGTCTCGTGTGGATCTTGGCGATACAGGCCGGGATGGCGGCGCCGTGATCATGACTCCGGGCCCGGTAGGCGCTCGGGCTCTCCCCGACCAGCTGGGTGAAGCGGGAGCTGAACGACCCCAGCGACGTACAGCCGACCGCGAAGCAGACCTCGGTCACCGTGAGGTCGCCGCGCCGCAGCAGCGCCTTGGCCCGCTCGATGCGGCGGGTCATCAGGTAGCTGTAGGGCGTCTCGCCGAAGGCGGCGCGGAAGCTGCGGGAGAAGTGGCCCGCCGACATCAGGGCGCCGCGCGCCAGCGCCGGGACGTCGAGCGGCTCGGCGTAGTCGCGGTCCATCCGGTCACGGGCCCGCCGCAGTCGGACGAGGTCGTCGAGGTCCTGCCGTTTCATCTGCTGATTTTCCCACAGCGCCCCGGGCCGGCGGTCGCGAGCGCGGACGGCGCCGCGGAGCCGCCGCCGTCCGTCGCGAGCAGGCACGGGGACCGATCCCGGCCGGACCGATCAGGAATCGAGAAGCGCCGGCCACACAGCCGCGCTTAGCCTGACCGTCATGGCCGTGCGCGCCGCGTGGCCGGGTCGTAAGAGCTCCACCGACCGCCCACGACAGAGAGAGACGATGAGCATGGCCAAGAGGACGGACACCGGGTCGCCCGCGCCGCATGTCGCCGACAGCCACGAGATGATCCGCGTGCACGGTGCCCGCGAGAACAACCTCAAGGACGTCAGCATCGAGATCCCCAAGCGCCGGCTGACGGTGTTCACCGGTGTCTCCGGCTCGGGCAAGAGCTCACTGGTGTTCGACACGATCGCCGCGGAGTCGCAGCGGCTGATCAACGAGACCTACAGCGCCTTCGTGCAGGGCTTCATGCCGACCACGGCGCGGCCCGAGGTGGACGTCCTCGACGGGCTGACGACCGCGATCTCCGTCGATCAGCAGCGGATGGGCGGCGACCCCCGCTCGACGGTCGGTACCGCCACCGACGCCAACGCGATGCTGCGCATCCTCTTCAGCCGGCTCGGCAAGCCGCACATCGGTCCGCCCAGCGCGTACTCCTTCAACACCGCCTCGGTCCGGGCGAGCGGTGCGATCACCGTCGAGCGCGGCGCCAAGAAGGCGGTGAAGGCGACCTACGAGCGCACCGGCGGGATGTGCACGCGCTGCGAGGGCCGGGGCTCGGTCACCGACATCGACCTGGCGCAGCTGTACGACGACGGCAAGTCGCTCAACGAGGGCGCGTTCACGATCCCCGGCTACACCGGGGGCGGCTGGAACTCCCGGCTCTACATCGAGTCGGGCTTCTTCGACCCGGACAAGCCGATCCGCAAGTTCACCAAGAAGGAACTGCACGACCTCCTGCACCGCGAGCCGACCAGGATGAAGATCGCGGGCATCAACATGACCTACGAAGGACTGATCCCCCGGGTCCAGAAGTCGATGCTGTCCAAGGACAGGGAGGCGATGCAGCCGCACATCCGGGAGTTCGTCGACCGGGCGGTCACCTTCACCACCTGCCCCGACTGCGACGGCACCCGGCTCAGCGAGGGGGCCCGGTCGTCGAAGATCAAGCGCGTCAGCATCGCGGACGCCTGCGCGATGGAGATCAGGGACCTGGCCGAATGGGTCCGCGGCCTCAAGGAGCCCTCGGTGGCACCGCTGCTCACCGCGCTCCAGCAGACCCTCGACTCGTTCGTGGAGATCGGGCTCGGCTACCTCGCGCTCGACCGGCCCGCGGGCACGCTGTCGGGCGGCGAGGCGCAGCGCGTCAAGATGATCCGCCACCTCGGCTCCTCGCTCACCGACGTCACCTACGTCTTCGACGAGCCCACTTCGGGTCTGCACCCCCATGACATCCAGCGGATGAACGACCTGCTGCGCAGGCTGCGGGACAAGGGCAACACGGTGCTCGTCGTGGAGCACAAGCCCGAGGTGATCGCGATCGCCGATCACATCGTCGACCTCGGCCCCGGCGCCGGCGCGGCGGGCGGCACCGTCTGCTTCGAGGGCACCGTCGAGGGGCTGCGGGCCGGCGGCACGGTCACCGGCCGCCACTTCGACGACCGGGCCGCCCTCAAGGAGTCGGTGCGCAAGCCCACCGGCGCCCTGCGGATCCGCGGCGCGACGGCGAACAACCTGCGCGACGTCGACGTCGACATCCCGCTCGGGGTGCTCGCCGTCGTCACCGGTGTCGCCGGCTCCGGCAAGAGCTCGCTCATGCACGGGTCGATCCCGGCCGACGGCGGTGTGGTGTCGGTCGACCAGGCCCCGATCCGCGGCTCCCGGCGCAGCAACCCGGCGACCTACACCGGACTCCTCGACCCGATCCGCAAGGCGTTCGCGAAGGCCAACGGCGTGAAGCCGGCGCTGTTCAGCGCCAACTCCGAGGGTGCCTGCCCCACCTGCAACGGCGCCGGCGTGGTCTACACCGACCTGGCGATGATGGCCGGCGTCGCCAGCCCCTGCGAGGACTGCGAGGGCAAGCGGTTCCAGGCGTCGGTGCTCGACTACCACCTCGGCGGCCGCGACATCAGCGAGGTGCTGGCGATGTCGGTGACCGAGGCAGAGGCGTTCTTCGGCGACGGCGAGGCGCACACGCCGGCCGCCCACCGGATCCTGCGGCGGCTGGCCGACGTCGGGCTCGGCTACCTCACCATCGGCCAGCCGCTGACCACGCTGTCCGGCGGCGAGCGGCAGCGGCTCAAGCTGGCCACCCACATGGCCGAGAAGGGCGGCGTCTACGTCCTCGACGAACCGACCGCCGGGCTGCACCTCGCCGATGTCGAGCAGCTCCTCGGGCTGCTCGACGGGCTCGTCGACGCCGGCAAGTCGGTCATCGTCATCGAGCACCACCAGGCGGTCATGGCGCACGCCGACTGGATCATCGACCTCGGCCCCGGCGCCGGCCACGACGGCGGCACGGTCGTCTTCGAGGGCACCCCGGCCGACCTCGTCGCCGCCCGCTCCACCCTCACCGGCGAGCACCTCGCGGCCTACGTCGGCGCCTGACCGGGCCCGTGCGGCGCCCGTGGGACGGGTTCCGCCATCCGGTACACAAGCGGCGGTCACCGGTCACGACGACCCGGTGGCCGCCGCCGGCTCATGGGTCCGGTCGGCTGCCCTGGGGGCCGTAGAGGTCGAGCAGCCGGGTGCGGGTGCCGTGCAGCCGGTCGGCGACCGTCTCGGCGACGTAGTGGTACATCTCCCGGCCGAGGATCGGATCGGACTCGCACAGGGCGCGGACCACGCTCGCGTCGAACTCCACCGCCTCCACCGGGCCGACGGTCTCCGCTCCCAGATGCCACAGGTAGGGCGGGAACAGCCAGGACCAGCCGAGCAGTTCATCGCGGCCGAGGGTTTCGACGACCGCCGCCCGGCGTCCGGGGACGCGCTGGTCGAGCACGACCTGTCCGCTGCGGATGATCCAGAACCGGTCCGCCCGGTGGCCCTCCTCGAACAGCCGGGTGGCGCGCGGCAGCGACACCTCCCGTGCGACGTCGGTCAGCCGCCGGCGCCGGTCCGGTGGCAGCGCCTCGAACAGGCTGCGCGCTGTGGCCATGTCATCCTCCGTCCGCTGCACTGCACGATATGCGGTGTTCTGCGGGGAATCGGGGAAGGCTCGGCCGGGCGGGGCCGTCCGTCCCTCCGGGACGCGGCCGGCCGGCGGCTCAGGCCAGCTGGCGGCGCACCAGGTCGTGCAGCCGGCCGCCGGTGTCGGCGAGCAGCTGGGCCGGGGCGCCCTGTTCGACGATCCGGCCGTCCTCCATCACGATCACGCGGTCCGCGTCCATGACCGTGGTCAGCCGGTGGGCGATCACCAGCCGGCTGGCGCTGAGCTTACGGGTGCTGTCGATGACGATGCGCTGGGTCTCGTTGTCCAGGGCGCTGGTGGCCTCGTCGAAGAAGAGGATCCTCGGGCGGCGGACCAGCGCCTGCGCGATCATCAGGCGCTGGCGCTGGCCCCCGGAGATCGCGCCACCGCCGGAGATCATGGTGTGCAGACCCATCGGCATCCGCTTGATGTCCTCGGCCAGGCCCGCCATCTCGGCGGCCGCCCAGGCCTCCTCCTGGGTGAAGGCCTCCGCACCGCAGATGCAGTCCAGGATGGAGCCGGTCAGCGGCTGGGCGTTCTGCAGGACGACCCCGCACTGGCGGCGGACCGCGGCCTGGTCCAGGGCGGCGAGGTCCTGCCCGTCGTACAGGACGCTGCCCGAGGAGGGCTTGTCGAAGCCGATCAGGAGCCGCAGCAGGGTCGACTTGCCGCATCCGCTGGGCCCCACCACCGCGACGAACTCGCCGGGCCGGACCTGGAGCGAGATGTCGTCGAGGACGAGCGGACCGTCGTCGGTGTAGCGGAAGGAGAGCTTCTTGGCCTCGATGCCGCCGGAGAGCGTGCCGGGCTGGGCGCTGGCGCCGCGGACCTCGGGCGCCTCGTCCAGCACCGGCTTGATCTGCTCGAACATCGGCAGCGCGGCGGCGGCCGCGACGAACGCGCCGGTGATCTGGGTGACGGAGGTCAGCAGCATGGTCACCGCGGTGTTGAAGGTGAGGAACGAGGCGGCGGACATGGTGCCGCGGGCCGGTCCGGCCAGCAGCATGAACAGGGTCAGCGAGCACAGCGGCAGATAGACCGCGTTCAGGACGGTGGTCAGGTTCTTGATCCGGCCGGCCTTCTGCTGGAGCTCCCGGGAGCGGGCGAACTCCCGCGCCCAGGCCGCGTACGCGAAGCTCTCGGCCGCCGCGACCCGCAGCTTGGGCAGCCCGCGCAGGGTCTGGAACGCCTGGTTGTTGAGCTTGTTGCCGAGCTTGACCAGCCGCCGCTGCCAGCGCAGCTCCCACAGGCCCATGGCGAGGAAGACCGCCGCGATGACCAGGAGCATGCCGATCGCGGCGAGCGCCAGCGGCACGCTGTAGACCAGCAGCAGGACCAGGTTCATCACGCCGACCGTGGTGGACTGCACCGCCACCGGCCCGACGCCGGACAGCACCCGCCGAACGGCGCTGATACCCATCGCGGCACTGGCCAGCTCGCCGGTGGAGCGCTCGGTGAAGAACTTCGTCGGCAGCCGCAGCAGCCGGTCCCAGACCGCCGGCTGCAGCGCACTCTCGATGCGGCCCTCCAGCCGCAGCACGGTGAGGTTCTGCAGCAGCATGAAGGCGGCCGAGACGACGCTGGTGACGACGACCGCCAGGGCAACCTGCACGATCAGGCTGCGCTCCGCGGCGGGGACGTACACCCCGAGCACCTGGCCGGTCGCGAGGGGGACGAGCGCGCCGAGGCCGACCGTCACCAGTCCGCTGAGGGCGAGGTTGCGGACGTCCATCCGGGTCCCGCGCAGGCTGAAGCGCATCAGCCGCCACATCGTCAGCGGCCGCTCCGGCAGCGGGCGGTAGAACATCACGGCGCGCGGCTCGAACTCCCCGGCGTTGTCCTTGCCGATGCGCAGCAGCAGTCCGGAGGCCGGGTTGACGGCCTCGTAGCGGCCGCGGCGCCACAGCAGCGCCACCGGGGCACCGGACTTGGCGCGCCGGCCCACCAGCGGGCCGGTGTTCGTCCGCCACCAGCTCCCGGCGAGCTTGACCGCCCGGGTGCGGATCCGGGAGGCGACCGCGATCCGCTCCACCGGGGAGACGCGGTCGTTGACCGGGCCGCCCTTGGGGGGCTCGGTCAACGTGATGCCGGCCGCCTCGGCGACCGTCCGACACACCGCGAAGGTGGCGTCGTCGCCGGCCCGTCCCGGTCCGTCGGCGCCCCGCCCGGAGCGCTCCGGCCGGCCGATGGAGGCCAGCAGCGCCTGGTCGGCCCGCTCGCGGACGGCCTCACCGGCCTTGATGCCGGCCGCGGTGCGGTCCTCGTGGGCGCGCTCCAGCTGCTCGATCCAGCGGTCGACGGCGGACAGCAACCGGTACTGCTGGTTGACCATCTGCTGCCACAGCTCGGGGTCCACCAGCAGATCGCCGGCCGCCTCCGCGCTGTAGGAGGCGCCGTACTGCACGCTGCCGGGCGGCACCGGCATCCACAGGACGTCGTCGTCGGCCACCGCGTCGTCGCCGGGCCGGCCGTCGAGCGGTGCCTCGAAGAGCACACCCGAGCTGCGGGCCGTGCCCAGCGCGAAGGCGTGCTCCAGCGGGGAGGGCGCCTCGTGGCCGTACCCTCCTTGCGCGCCGTACTGCGCGAAGGCCCCGGTGTCCTGGTACTCGCCGTACGCCGCGTGGTCGTACCGCGGCAGTTCGCGCAGCGGGATCCGGCGCAGCGAGCAGTCCTGCGAGGGCCGGCCCAGCAGGGTGTGCTGGGGGCCCGCGACGGGGCCGAGCAGCAGGGTGCCGGCTTCGAGCCGGCCGAGGAAGTGCCAGTGCCCGGCCGCGGCGGCGTCGACCGCGAAGAGGTCCAGCGCACCGCCGGTGACCAGCCACAGCACCTGCGGCCCTTCGAGCGGAACGCTGCGCAGGCCGGTGCAGTCGACGGGCGCGCCGAGGCCGCCCAGCGCCTGGGTCACCGCGTCGGTCGCGCCCGGGTCCGCGGCCGCGGACGTGGAGACGGGCGGGGGCATGGCTGACACGTCAGTGCTCCTTGACCAGCTCGGCGTACGCGCCCCCGGCGGCGACCAGGTCCTCGTGCCGGCCTCGTTCGACGACCACGCCGTGGTCGAGGACCACGATCTCGTCGCTGTCGCGGACGGTGCTCAGCCGGTGGGCGATGACGACGCAGGCGCAGCCGCGGCGTCGCAGGTTGTCCATGATGATCTGCTCGGTCCGGGCGTCCAGGGCGCTGGTGACCTCGTCGAGGACCAGGATGCTCGGGCGCCGGACCAGGGCGCGGGCGATCTCCAGCCGCTGGCGCTGCCCGCCGGAGAAGTTGCGGCCGTCCTGCTCGACGCGGCTGTATATGCCGTCGGGGCGCCGGGCGATGACGTCGTCGTAGAGGGCGGCGTCCTTCAGGGCGGTGATGACCGCGTCGTCCGGGATGGAGGGGTCCCACAGCGCCACGTTGTCGCGGACGGTGCCCTCGAAGAGGAAGACGTCCTGGTCGACGAAGGAGACGGAGGCGGCCAGCGCGCTGCGGGAGAGGTCCTCCAGGCGCTGTCCGTCGATGCGGATGGTGCCTTCCCAGGGGCTGTAGAGGCCGGAGATCAGCCGGGAGACGGTGGACTTGCCACTGCCCGAGCCACCGACGAGGGCGACCTGCCGGCCGGGGCCCACCGCGAGGGAGAAGCCGGTGAGCAGCGGTTTGTCCAGCGGGCTGTAGCCGAAGGTGATGTCCTCCAGCTCCACGTGGCCGGTGAGCCGACGGGTGCCGCCCGCCGTGCCCGGGCGCGAGTAGAGGGTGTCGGCGGGGAAGGACTCGACGTCCTTGAGGCGGGCCACGTCGGCGGCGAAGTCCTGGATCCGGCCGGCGACCCCGTTGAGCCGGGTGATGGGCGCGGTGAAGCGGGTGACCAGCGCCTGGAAGGCGACCAGCAGGCCGATGGAGATGTGGCCCTCGACGGCCCGCAGTCCGCCGATCCACAGGATCAGCGCGCTGTTGAGGGTGGCGAGGGTGGGGGCGACGACGGCCAGCCAGGCGCTCGGCACCCCGAGCCGCTGCTGTACCTCCAGCGTGGCGGCGTGCTGGCCGGCCCAGCGGCGGAAGTAGCCGTTCTCCCCGCCGGTGGCCTTCATCGTCTCGATGAGCTGAAGGCCGGTGTAGGAGGTGTTGGTGAGCCGGGCGGTGTCGGCGCGCAGCTTCTGGGTGTGGGTGGCGCGCAGCCGGACGACGATCCGCATCGCGACGACGTTGAGCAGCGCGATCCCGATGCCGATGACGGTCAGCTGGGGGTCGTAGCTCCACAGCAGGACCGCGTAGAGGACGACGACGATGCCGTCCACGCCGGCGGCGGCGAGGTCGCGGGCCAGGGTCTCGGCGACCGCGTCGTTGGACTGCAGCCGCTGGACCAGGTCGGCGGGGCTGCGCTGGGCGAAGAAGGTGACCGGCAGCCTGAGCAGATGGCGCAGGAAGCGGGCGCTGGTGAGGGTGGAGGAGATGATCCGGCCGCGCAGCAGGTTCGCCTGTTGCAGCCCGGTCAGTACGGCGGTCAGCACCACCATCGCCGCCATCGACGCGAACAGCGGCCCCAGCAGCGAGGTCTGGTTGCCGATCAGGAACATGTCGATGTACGTACGGCTCAGCGCGGGCACCGCGGCGCCGACCGCGACCAGCAGCAGGCTGGCGAGCAGCGCGGCCAGCAGGGTGCCGGTGGTGCCGCGCAACCGGGCGGGCACGGCGCTCAGGACGCCGGGTTTGCGGCCACCCTTGCGGAAGGACTCGGACGGCTCGAAGACCAGGGCGACGCCGGTGAAGCTGGTGTCGAAGTCCTCCGTCGCCACGAAGCGGCGGCCCTTGTCGGGGTCGTTGATGTGCACGCCGCGGCGACCGAAGCGGCGGCCCGCGCCGTCGTAGACGACGTAGTGGTTGAACTCCCAGAAGAGGATGGCCGGTGCCGTGACCTCGGCGAGGGCGGCCGGTTCCATCTGCATGCCCTTGGCCGTCAGGCCGTAGGAGCGGGCCGCCTTGAGCAGGTTGCTGGCGCGGGAGCCGTCGCGGGAGACGCCGCAGGCGATCCGCAGCTCTTCGAGCGGGACGTGCTTTCCGTAGTGGGCGAGGACCATGGCCAGGGAGGCGGCGCCGCACTCCACGGCCTCCATCTGCAGGACGGTGGGCGTGCGGACGGACCCGGGCTTCTTGGTCTTCGGTGCGGGCGGCGCGGCACGGCGGGTCCGGCGGGCGCCGGGCGCGGCCTCGGGGCGGTGCCGGCCGCGGCCGGGCGGCGGGAGTTGCTGCTGCGGGGCGGGCGCGGAGTCGTGGGGTGCGGTCATGGCAGCAGCCAATCGATCGGGTGCTGCGCGGCGAGGTGGACCGCTCCGTTGGCCAGCGTCATGGAGTCGACGGCGTAGGGCGGGCCGTCGGAGGTCGACCAGGCGTAGCCGGACCTGTTCTGCGGGGCGGCGTCGAGCTGCACCAGGACCGCGACGGGCGGGCCGGCTTTCGAGAACTGCTCTCCGAGCTGGCTGCTGCCCAGGTAGGCGCCGATCCGCTGGCGGGTCTGGGCCATCCGGCCGACGGCCTTGACCCGGCCGCGCAGTACGCCGTACCGCTGGTTGGGCACGGACTGCACGGTGAGGTCCACCGGGGCGCCGACGGGGACGGTGGCGCCGCTTTCGGCCGAGACGTACAGCGTCGCCGTCAGGGGGTCGTCGGTGTGCGCGACGCGTTCCACGGAGGCCACGTCCGCTCCGGTGGTGACGACCGAGCCGATCGCGGCGACCATCGTGGTCAGCCGTCCGGCGGCGAGGGAACGTACGACGGTGGTGCCCTGCGCGGTACGGACCTTCAGGACGGGGCTGCCGGCGGCCACCCGCCGGCCTTCTTCGGCGAACACGGCGGTGACCTGGCCCGCGACGGGGCTCTGCAGGATGTAGCTGCCCTGGCCGTAGGTGAGGATCCCGGATGCGTTGAGGGTGGCGGAGACGGTTCCGGTCACCGCCCAGACGGCCGCGGCGATCACGACGAGGACCGTGACGATCAGCACCAGCCAGCCCTGGGGCCGGGCGAAGCGCACCGGCAGATCGATTTCCTCGGGCGACTGCAGCTTGGAAAGGGCCTGTTGGCGGAACTGCACGACACTCTTCCCTCAACTGCGGTGTGCTGTCAGACGGATGGCGGCCGGGTGCCCCGGGGCCCGGCGAGCCGGGCGGATCCGGGGCACACGGCCCGGCAGGTCGGCAAGGAGGGGGCGCCGACCTGCCGTTGTCACCGTTCAAAGCCGGCCGTGCCGCTCGGCGGCACAGGGGGCTCAGAGACCGGAGACGAGGCCCGTGACGGCGCCGGTGTTCACGCCGGTGGTGCCGCCGACCAGGCCGGTGACCTCGCCGACGAGGGGGGAGACCGGGGCAACGGAGTCAACGGTGCCGGTCACGGAACCGACCACGCCGCCGACGAGGCCACCGGACACGTTGTCCAGGTCGGCGTCGGAGATTTCCTGGGTCTGAACCTGGGGGGTGGAGTTCATGATGTTTCCCTTCGGATGAATATCTCGAAAAAGCTGCGGCCGAACCGTCCGGTGGGCGGGTCCGACCACGGCAGCAGGAGTCCGGGGCCCGAAATCGGGAACCGTTGGTGTGACTCCCGCAGTGCGAAGGATCAAAGCATGCAGGCGCGTTGTGCGGCTAATCCGACGGCTGCCGAACCGGACGTCGAAGCTCCGCCAAATTACGTGTCGTGCACGCGCATCCATGAATCGGTGGCAGCTTCTTCACAAGTCCTGCGGTTTCCTCTCCGGAGATCCGTCGGGACCGTGTTCGACGAACGGGACATTCCCGCACCAAACCGATGATGCGCAGGTCAGCGCGGGTATCCGGCACCGGAGTCCGTGTGCCGACTGCACATTCGGTGTGCAGATTCCTTGAAGGCGGTCAATTTTTACGGCACTTGACCACCCGACAGATCCAGAACTCCACAGCACACCCCCCAACGAACCCCGCCGAATGTTGCAAGAGCTTTAACTGCGCCCGATTCACCCAGATTTCTCGGGCCGGTATTGAGGCTGCAGAACGTATTGAACGGAATCATCAGCACTATCCGTGTGTCATTCCGAAGCAATCGGATCGACCACACCGAGAACGGACATAGCCGCATAACGGCACGGCTTCCGACTCGGCGGAAAAGGGCGATTTACCGCCGGTATCACCCGCGGTGGCAGCCCGCCTCGGGGTGGGGCACCGTGAAGGGGACCCGGCAACTGGGACCTGAAAGGGCCGGGCACCCCGGGAAGGAGCGGCATACGTGGAGCCCGTCGAGGCGCTGGAGCGCATCGCCTTCCTCCTGGAGCGCCAGGGGGCGGCGACCTACCGCGTACAGGCCTTCCGCACGGCCGCCACGGCGATCGCCGCCCTGCCGGACGACGAGGTGCGCACCCGCGCGGACCACCACTCGCTGGGACGCCTGAAGGGGCTCGGGCCCAAAACCACCCGGGTGGTCGAAGAGGCCCTCGTGGGCGTGCGGCCCGAATACCTCGCCCGCCTGGAGGACGAAGTGGGCGGCCCGCTGGTCGAGGGGGAAGGGGGACAGCGGCTGCGGCAGGCGCTGCGCGGCGACTGCCATCTGCATTCGGACTGGTCGGACGGGGGCAGCCCGGTCGAGGCGATGGCCAGGGCCGCCCGCGACCTCGGCCACGAGTGGTGTGCGCTGACCGACCACTCCCCCCGGCTCACCGTCGCCCACGGGCTGACCGCCGAGCGGCTGCGCCGGCAACTGGCGCTGGTGGCGGAGGTCAACGAGCGGCTGGCGCCGTTCCGGCTGCTGACCGGGATCGAGTGCGACATCCTCGACGACGGCACCCTCGACCAGGAGCCGGAGCTGCTGGCCCGGCTCGATGTGGTGGTCGCCTCGGTGCACTCCAAGCTGCGCATGGACAAGGCACCGATGACCCGGCGGCTGCTGGCCGCGGTCCGCAATCCGCTGGTGGACGTCCTCGGCCACTGCACCGGGCGGCAGATCACCGGCAAGCTGCGCCCGGAGTCGCAGTTCGACGCCGAGGCGGTGTTCGCGGCCTGCGCCGAGCACCACACGGCCGTGGAGATCAACTGCCGTCCCGACCGCTTCGATCCCCCGCGCCGGCTGCTCCGCCAGGCGCTGGCGGCCGGGACCCTGTTCGCCGTCGACAGCGACGCGCACGCGCCGGGCCAACTGGACTGGCAGATCTACGGCTGCGCCCGCGCCGAGGAGTGCGGCGTCCCGGCGGACCGGGTCATCAACACCTGGACACAGCGCCAGTTGGCCACCTGGACCACAACCGGCCGCACACCGCGCCGGTGAGCCGACGGCCGGTCAGGCGCTCGACGGCGCGGCGGCGGGCGCGGTGGACGCGGCAGACGGGACCGGGGTGAGCCGCAGCACCACGACGTACGCCACGACCACCGCGACGATCACCAGCGGCATGACCGTGAGCCCGTTGCTGCCCATCAGCAGCGTGGCCAGCAGCACCGAGCTCATCGGAAGCCGGAGCATCGACACCGCCATCGCCCCGATCCCCATCGCGAACGCCGGGGTGAGCGACAGGCCCGGCAGATGCGACAGCGCCACCCCGCCCGCCTCCCCGATGAACAGCGCCGGAAAGATCGGGCCTCCCCGGAAGGCGCTGAGCGAGGCGCAGTACGCCAGGCTCTTGCACAGCACGAGCAGCACCAGCGCCGCCGCCGAATAGCCGGCGCCGCCGTGCACCAGCGACCCCAGCGCCGACTGCCCCGAATAGAGCACCTCGGTGGCGGGCTTGCCGCTGGCCGCCGCGAATCCGACCGCGAGCGCGCCGACCACCAGGCCGGCCAACACCGTGGCGGGCACCCGGTGCCGCGCGACGCGTGCCTTCAGCAGCTGCGCGAGCCGCCGTACGCCGGTCGCCAGGAGCGCGGCCGCCAGCCCGATGACCACGGCCCAGCCGAACTCCCCGACCATCGGCTCCGCGGCCGTGGGGACGTCGTCCAGCGTGAGCGAATACGTGCCGAGGCCGGTCCAGTCCCCCAGCCCGGTGAAGATCAGCGCTCCCAGGCCGGACGCGAGCAGGCCGGGCAGCAGCACCATCCCCAGCATCGGACCGCCCAGCCCCACCACCTCCATCAGCAGGAAGGCGCCCAGGAGCGGGGAGCCGAGCAGGGCGCTGATCGCCGCGAAACTACCGGCCGCGCCCACGACGGGCAGCGCCCGCTTCGGCAGGCCCGGGTTCATCAGCGGTACGGCGCACATGGCCAGCCCGCCGCCGAGGGCGATCAGCGGCGCCTCCGGGCCGAGCACCACGCCGAAGCTGAGGGACGCCAGGGCGGCGAGCACGATGCCGGGCAGGGCGGAGGGCGGCGGCGCGCCGCCGAGCGCCAGTCCGTCGGCCGGCTCATGGCCGCCGTTGCCGGGGAGGTAGCGGATGGTCAGCCCGACCAGCAGACCGGCCACCGCGAGCATCGGCACCGGCCACCACAGCGGTGTCCCGGCGAAGCCCAGCGCCCGCGGCAGATCGTGCTCGATCAGCGGCTCCAGCGCATGGATCAGCGCCAGAAAACCGAAGGCGGCGGCGCACACCGGGACGCCGATCACCGCCGCCACCAGCAGAAGCTTCAGATATCCGCGGGTGCGCACCAGCGCGTAGGGATCCTGCGGCACCGTGGCCGGCGCCTCGCCGACCGGGCCGGTGGGGCCGATCGACATCGCCTCGCCTCCTCGCCGCCGCGACGAGCCTGCCACGGCCGGCACCCCTGACCACGCATTACGCGGGGCGGGACACCCGAACGCCGCGATGTCACCCCTGTGCGGCCGCCGCCTCCTGGAGGGCGGCCAGGACCGGGCGGAACAGTGGGTGCTCCTCCGCTCCACGGCGTACCGCGGCGAAGACCCGGCGGGTGGGCACCACCCCGTCGACCGGCCGGACCACCACCCCCGTCAGGTCCACGTCGCGCAGGGCCGAGCGGGGGACGAGGGCCACGCCGGCCGCGGCGGAGGCGAGGGCGACCACCGCCCGGAAGTCGTCGGAGGAGTGCTCCAGGCGCGGCTGGAATCCGGCGTACTCGCAGGCCAGGACGACCACGTCATGGCAGGGGTTGCCCTGGTACGGGCCGATCCAGCGGTCCTCGGCGAGGTCGGCGACCGCCACCTGTTCGGCCTGTGCGAGGCGATGGCCGGTCGGCAGTACGGCGTCGAACGGCTCGGCGTACAGCGGCAGGCGGGTCAGCCGTGGATCGTCCGCGCGGGGCGCGCCCCGGTACTCGACGGCCACCGCCACATCGACCTGCCGATCGAGGACCATCCGCAGGCTGGCGTCGCCCTCGGCGTCCTGGACGCGGACCTGTATTCCGGGCGCGGAGCGGGCGAGCGCGGTGAGCGCGGGCGCGACGACCAGGCCGATGCCGGTGGCGAAGGCCGCGACGGTCACCGTGCCCGCCGCGCCCGAGCCGTAGGCGGCCAGCTCGGACTCGGCGCGCTCCAGCTGGGCCAGGACCGCGTTGGCGTGGGCGAGCAGAATGTCGCCCGCGGCGGTCAGCCGTACGCCGCGGGCGCTGCGCTCCACCAGGCGGTGGCCGGTCTCCTGCTCCAGGGCGGCCAGCTGCTGGGAGACCGCCGAGGGCGTGAGATAGAGCGCGGCGGCCGCGGCGGTGACCGTGCGGTGGTCGGCCACCGCCCGCAGGATGTGCAGCCGTCGTGCTTCGATCATGGGGCTATTTTCGCAGGCCGCGCCCCCTGGTCTTCACACGCCGGAGGCGGGCTCCGCCTCGGCCGCCAGGTCGGACCGCGCCGCCACGAAGGCGTCCACGGCGCGGTGGACGTCCTCGGTGGAGTGGGCGGCCGACAGCTGTACGCGGATGCGCGCCTGGCCCTGCGGGACCACGGGGTAGGAGAAGCCGATGACGTACACCCCGCGCTCCAGGAGCAGCTCCGCCAGTCGGGCCGCCTCGGCCGCGTCACCGATCATGACGGGCGCGATGGCGTGGTCGCCGGGGAGGACGTCGAAGCCCTCCTCGGTCATCCGCGAGCGGAACAGCGCGGTGTTCGCGTGCAGCCGTTCGCGCAGGTCGCCGGCCGACTCCAGCAGGTCGAGGACCTTGAGCGAGGCGGCGGCGATGACCGGGGCGAGCGAGTTGGAGAAGAGGTACGGGCGGGAGCGCTGGCGCAGCAGCGCGACGATCTCGGCGCGGGCCGCGACATAGCCGCCGGAGGCACCGCCCAGGGCCTTGCCGAGGGTGCCGGTGATGATGTCGACGCGGTCCATCACGTCGTGGAGTTCGGGGGTGCCGCGGCCGCCGGGGCCCACGAAGCCGACCGCGTGCGAGTCGTCGACCATCACCATGGCGCCGTAGCGGTCGGCCAGGTCGCAGATCTCGCGCAGCGGCGCGACATAACCGTCCATGGAGAACACACCGTCGGTGACGATCAGCTTGCGCCCGGCGCCCTCGGCCTCCTTCAGCTGGCGCTCCAGGTCGGCCATGTCGCGGTTGACGTAGCGGAAGCGGCGGGCCTTGCACAGCCGGATGCCGTCGATGATGGAGGCGTGGTTGAGGGCGTCGGAGATGACCGCGTCGTCCGGGCCGAGCAGGGTCTCGAAGACGCCGCCGTTGGCGTCGAAGCAGGAGGAGTACAAGATGGTGTCCTCCTGGCCGAGGAAGCCGGCGATCCGCTGCTCCAGCTCCTTGTGGACCTCCTGGGTGCCGCAGATGAAGCGGACCGAGGCGAGGCCGTAGCCCCAGCGGTCGAGCGCTCCGTGGGCGGCCGCGACGACCTCGGGGTGGTCGGCGAGACCGAGGTAGTTGTTGGCGCAGAAGTTGAGGACCTCGCCGGGGTTGCCACCCGCGGTGACCGCGACGGTGGCGGACTGCGGGGTGCCGATGACGCGCTCGGGCTTGTGCAGTCCGGCGGCGCGGATCTCGTCGAGGGTGCCGCGCAGTTCGTCGCGTACGGAGTCGAACATCAGGGTTTTCTCCAGGAGTCGGGGTGGAACGGCGGGCCGTGCCGCAGGGCCGAGCCGAAGGTTCAGACGGTCCAGTCGAGGATGATCTTGCCGCTGCGGCCGCTCGCGGCGTCGTCGAAGGCGGCGTCGAAGTCCTGATAGGGGTAGCGTCCGGTGATCACGGGCGCCAGGTCGAGACCGCCCTCCAGCAGCACCGACATCGCGTACCAGGTCTCGAACATCTCCCGGCCGTAGATGCCCTTGATCGTGATCATGGAGGTGACGATCCGGGCCCAGTCGACGGGGAAGTCCTGGGCGGGCAGGCCGAGTACGGCGATCCGGCCGCCGTGCGTCATGTTGGCGATCATGTCGCGCATCGCCTCGGGGCGGCCGGACATCTCCAGGCCGATGTCGAAGCCCTCGCGCAGACCCAGCACGCGCTGCCCCTCCGCGATCGTCGCGTCGGCGACGTTGAGGGCGAGGCTGACGCCGACCTTGCGGGCCAGTGCCAGGCGCGACTCGCTGACGTCCGTGATCATGACATTGCGGGCGCCGGCGTGCCGGGCGACGGCCGCGGCCATGATGCCGATCGGTCCGGCGCCGGTGATCAGCACGTCCTCGCCGACCAGCGGGAACGACAGCGCGGTGTGCACGGCGTTGCCGAACGGGTCGAAGACGGCGGCGATATCGAGGTCGACGGGGCTGCGGTGCACCCACACGTTGCCGGCGGGCAGCGCCACGTACTCGGCGAAGGCGCCGTCCCGGCCGACGCCGAGGCCGACGGTGGCGCGGCACAGATGGCGGCGGCCGGCCAGGCAGTTGCGGCACTTGCCGCAGACGAGGTGGCCCTCGCCGCTGACCAGGTCGCCGGGCTTGATGTCGGCCACCTCGCGGCCGGTCTGCACCACCTCGCCGACGAACTCATGGCCGATGGTCAGCGGGGTGGCGATCGACTGCTGCGCCCAGCCGTCCCAGGCCCGGATGTGCAGGTCGGTACCGCAAATGCCGGTGCGCAGGACCTTGATCAGTACGTCACCCGGCCCACAGTCCGGCTCGGGGACCTCCGTGAGCCACAGTCCCGGCTCCGCCTTCTGCTTGACCAGTGCCTTCACCGCGCCGGCTCCCGTGGGTAGGTAAGAGTGCTGTGACCTGCCGGGAGACGTATATCGGCCACCCGGCCTCGATCTAGAAATCTTCCGTATGCCGGGCTTCTGGTCCATCGAGGTTTTCTTAAGCGTGGCCACAGCTGCCCTTTACGCCCCAGCGGTCCCAGGGCTCCCGGCGGTCGCGGAGCCCGGGGAGTGTAGGGGTTCGCCACCGCGAACGGCGGAATTCATCACAGCTTGAGTGGCCGTGAGACCGGGGTGGGCGGCGCTACGTAGGACTGGGTGAGCAACTCGCACGGGTGCTGACGCGACGCACCGCGGCCCCCCGTGTGCTTCGTCCCTGTGCGTCCCTGGAGGTCAGTGAATTGAGCCACCGACATGTGAACAAGCGGACGGGCGCCGTCGCCGGGGCGGCCGCGGCCGCCATCGCGGCCGCGGCGATCCTGCTCCCCGACGCCAATGCGAGCACGGACCGGCCAGTGGTCCCCCGGACGTTCGGCGCCCACGCGGCCACCCAGCTGGCGACGTCCCTCAAGGCGGACCTCGGGGACCAGGCCGCCGGCTGGTACCTGGACGGTGCGAACGGCCACCTGGTCATGAACGTCCTGTCGGAGGACGACGCCGAGAGCGTCCGGGCCAAGGGCGCGGTCGCCAAGGTCGTCGCCAACAGCATGACCGCCCTGAAGTCCGGCACGCGGACCCTGCGCGAGACCGCCTCGGTGCCCGGCACGGCGTGGTCGATCGACCCGAAGACGAACAAGATCGTGGTGCTGGCCGACAGAACGGTCACCGGCGCGAAGATGGCCCAGCTGACCAAGGCCGCCGGCGGAATGCGCGAGCTGGTCACCGTCAAGCGGTCCCAGGGCGAGTTCCAGCGGTACGACGGCGGGAGCGCGAGCGGTGCCGCGGGAAGCGGCGGCGCGGGCGCGAACGGAGGCGGGAACGCGGGCGGTGCCGCGAGCGGCGGGAACGCGGGTGGCGGGAACGCGGGTGGCGGGAACGCCGGTGGCGCCGCGGGCGGCGGGGACGGCGGAGGCGGCGGGGCGGCCGCCGGGCCGGTCGGCGGCAGCGCCATCTTCGGCGGCAACGCCCGCTGCTCCCTGGGCTTCAACGTCACGGTCAAGGGCGCCCCGGCGTTCCTCACCGCGGGGCACTGCGGCAACGACTCGCCGACCTGGTCGGCGGACCAGGGCGGCGGCCAGCCGCTGGGCACCGTGGCCGACTCCAAGTTCCCCAAGACCGACTTCGCGCTGGTCACCTACGACGACACGGCCGCACAGCCGCAGAGCGCGGTCGACCTGGGCAACGGCAGCACCCAGCAGATCACCAAGGCCGCGGAGGCCGCCGTCGGCATGAAGGTGCAGCGCTCCGGCTCCACGACCGGGCTGCACGACGGCACCGTCACCGGTCTGGACGCCACGGTGAACTACGGCAACGGCGACATCGTCAACGGCCTCATACAGACGGATGTCTGCGCGGAGCCCGGCGACAGCGGCGGCTCGATGTTCGCCGGCGACTCGGCCGTCGGACTGACCTCCGGGGGCAGCGGCGACTGCACCCAGGGCGGCGAGACCTTCTTCCAGCCGGTCACCGACGCCCTGGAGGCCACGGGGGCCGAGATCGGCGACGGAGGCGACGGAGGCGCCGCGGACGCCGGAGCGCAGGACCCGGGCACCGGCACGGAGGACCCCGGCACGGGTACGGAGGACCCCGGCACCGAGGACCCGGGCACCGGCACCGGTGCACAAGACCCGGGCACGGCCACCGAAGACCCGGGAACGGGCACCGAAGACCCCGGCGCGGGCATGGACGACCCCGGCGCCGACCCCGGCATGAACGGTGGTGATTCCCTGAACTGACCACACACTCCCGGAGGTTCGCCTTCCGCATCGGCCCCGCCCACTCCCCTTATCCCCTGTGGGCGGGGCCACTGAGTACCACGAGACGCCTGGGCGAGGCGGAACCATAGCGACCGCCGACGGAGCGGTGCCAGAATGACCGGCCCTACTCCGACCCTTCCTCAGGGGCACCATGGCGTCGAACGAACTCGATTCCCATACCCCCGTCACCCCCGTGATCCCGGTCTTCCACGGAGCCGGGCATCTGCTCCGTCTGATAGCCGATCTGGTGCGCAGGCCGCGCCGCCGGGAGTGCCCGGAACCCGTACGGCACCGCGGAGTGGCCCAAGGGCGCGAGGGCCTGCCCGTGGTCTGCCTGGTCGGCGGCGACGACCACGCCCAACTCGCCAAGGGCATCAGCCACTTCCTCGGCCACGCCGACCCCCGCCGGGTACCGCACGTACTGCACGATCTGCAAGCCGGCGCCCAGCCCGCCGACCCGGAGTCCGTCGACGCGGTGCGCCGCACCCTGGAGCGGTTGGCGCAGGGCTTCGCCCTCAGCGTCAACGGCAGCGACGGACGGGTCCGCTTCCGCCGGTTCGGACTGGTCAACTGGCTGGCCCAGGTCGGCGCCGACAGCGGCCGGAGCCACCCGGGCGATGTGGAGGGCAACGACCTCACCCTGCTACAGGGCCTGCGGGAGCGGGAGTTCCGGCGCCGGCGGGTGTTCGGGCTGCTGCGCGCCCCGGAGACCGAGCTGGCGGTGGACGGCAAGGTGCCGTGGTGGGTGTGGCTGTTCGCGGTCCATGTCCTACCGCTCGCCTGGTTCCGGATCCGCCGCGGGCTGGGCCGCGACTACCGCTGGCTGCTCAACCAGCCCTATCTCGCACCGCGCGACCCGGGCACCTTCACCGGGTTCGCCGAGCGGCTGACCGCGCCCCACAACGAGGTCGAAGATCCCGAACAGCTCCGGAAGTTGATGGTCAACGCGTTCCTGGAGGATCTGCGCAGCGCCTTCCGCCGCCGCATCTGGCGGCCTGGGACGGCCCGGCGCACCGCGTACTGCGTGGCACTGCTGGACGGCCTGGGCCCGGACAACTGCGGCTATACGCTGCTCCGGACGATCATCGACGTACGCAACGAGACCGGCGCGTTCGACCCGCTGCTGGTCGTCGCCTGCGGCGCCGAGCCGCCCGCCGAGGGCACCGGGGTCCGCGCCGACTGGGGCCGGAGCGAGCTGTGGCGGCTCTCCGACCGGCTCTACGGCGGCTGGCGGGACACCTTTCTGCACCAGGGCCGGGCCCGCAACCGCGCACCCTGGTACCTCCCGGTCAGCGTGCCGCGCCTGATGCCACCCACCGAGGAGGCCTACGAGCTGACGCGGCGGCTGGAGGTCGCCCAGGACGCCCGGCTGCGGATCCCCGAACCACCGCTGTGGGCCCGCCGGGTGGTCTCCGTGGTGGCGGCCTGCTCGGCGGCCTTGGCGCTGCTGGGGACGGGCGCGCTGGTGCTGGGCACCGAGAGCGGCTACCGGGAGGCGCACTGCGGTCTGAGCCGGTTCGACGACGACGCCGACACCCTGCTCACCGCGGAGACCGGCGAGTGCATCGGAGTGGCCCGGCACGGCTTCACCTTCCACTCCCCCGACCCGTCGCTCGACCGGACCCTGCAGACCATCTACGCCCAGAACACCCGCGCAGAGGAGGCGCACAAGGCGGCGCCGGAACGCCCCTTCGTCACCCTCGTCCATCTGTCCGCGCTGCTCAGCGTCTCGGGCAAGTCCTCCGGGCAGCTCGCCTACGGGCGCGAGGCGCTCCAGGGCGCGGCGAGCGCCCAGTCCCGGCAGCTGCGCAGCACCGGCGCCACCGAGCCGATCCTGCGGATCTTCCCCGCCAACGCCGGATCGGGGATGCGCTTCGGCACGCGGGTGGTGGACATCCTGGAGCGGCTCAAGGAGCAGGACCCCTCCCTCGTCGGGGTCACCGGGCTCGACCAGAGCCGGGAGGCGACCAACCGGACGATTCGGCGGCTGACCGCGGTGGGGCTGCCGATGGTGGCCACCACGCTGTCCGCGGACACGCTGGTGCGGCAGTCCCCCATGTACTTCCAGGTGTCGCCGCAGAACTCCCGTGAGGCGGAGGTCGCGGCCGCGTACCTCGACCACCTCGTGGGGCCGGGCACCGACAAGCCGGTCCGGCAGGTGCGGATCATCGCCTCCGCCGATCCCAGCGACACGTACAGCAAGACGCTCAGCGACGATGTCGCCAAGCGCTTCCGGGCCCGCGGATTCCAGGTCGAGAAGACGGTGTTCACCCCGCCCCCGCCCCCGGGCGCGGAACCCTCGTCCGACGCCCCCGGCCCCGGGGCGGTGGGCCAGCGCAGCTGCTCCTACCGGGGTGTGGTGTTCTACGCGGGGCGCTCGGAGGACTTCGAGGCGCTGCTCGGCGGAATCAACGAGTCCTGCAACTCGGATCCGCCCACGCTCATCGGCGGCGACGACGTGGCGCGGCTGGCCGCCGACGCGGAGCGGCGCGAGCACTACCCCGGAATCCCCTACGACTTCCTGGACTTCACCCTCGGCTCGGCGCACTGCGACGGCACCAGCGAGCTGTACGCGGAGCTGAGCCGGCTCTTCCCCGACGAGTGCGCCAAGGTCCCCAACTCCTCCCTGGACGGCCATGCGGCGCTCGGCTTCGACGCCGTCAAGCTGTATGTCAACGCGGTCAAGCAGCTGCGCGAGGAGGCCGCCCAGATGCCGCTGACGCCGCCGGCGGTGTGGCATGCGATCAGCGGCGTCCACGGCGACGCGGCGCTGGACGGGGAGAGCGGGATCATCAGCTTCGGCGGCGATGTGGACCGCCAGGTGCCGTTGGACAAGCTGCTGTCGGTGCAGCGCATCGACGGCGTGGGCCGGCCGACCCAGGCCGGGTTCTGCGGCCGGGTCGGCGGGAAGCGGCAGTCGGCGTGGTGCCCGCCGCTGGAGCCCGAGCAGGGTCGCTGAGATACGGGCGTCAGGACGCGGTGACGGTGAAGATGCCGCCGTCGGGGTCGCGGATCACCGCCTGCCGGCCCGCGCCCTCGACTCCCGGGGCCACGGGGGTGGCGGTGCCGCCGGCGGCGACCGCGGCGGCCGTCACCTTCTCGATGTCGCGGACCGGGAAGTGGACGTGCCAGCGGGGGCGCACCCGCGGGTCCGGGGCGGACTCCACGGCGCCGCCGTGCAGGGTGGCGACGATGTGCGTACCGTCGCGGACGATCACCTGGTCGTGTTCGTAGGTCACATCGCAGCCGCCGGGCTCCTTCGAGGCCCAGCCGAAGACCTCCGCGTAGAAGATGGCCGCTTCGAAGGCGTCCCGGGTCCGCAGTTCCAGACAGGCGGGCGCATTGCCCTGCCCGACCGACCAGGCCAGCGTCTGGCCCTCCCAGAAGCCGAAGGTGGCGCCGTCCCGGTCGGCGGCGAGGGCGGCGCGCCCGGGGCCGAGCTTGAGCGGGCCGACCGCGACGGTCGCACCGCGCTCGCGGATCCGGCCCGCGGTGTCGTCGGCGTCCTCCACCGCGAAGTACGCGGTCCAGGCCACGGCGATCTGGAGGCTCTGGGCGAGGGCGCCGATACCGGCCACCGGCTCACCGTCCAGGAGGGCGATGGAGAACTCCTCGCCGAGGCTGGCCGGGCGGAAGCGCCAGTCCAGGACCGCGGAGTAGAAACCCTGCGCGGCCTCCAGATCACGGGCCAGCAGGCTGACCCAGCACGGAGCGCCCCGTACCGGGGGCGTGGGCCGATGGGCCGACATGACATCTGCCTCCTGTCGCTCGCACCCTCTCCCACTGTGCCAGCGACACCGCGGGGCCGCACCAAGGGCGCGTCCCGTCGGGCAGCGCGGTTGTGCCGGTCTTGATCAGGCTCGATGCTGTAGGTACTGAACCGGTCTGGGTTGATGCCATGAACGCATGGAACGCGGCCGAGAGCGCCGACTTCCGTGGTCCCCTCGACGTCACCAGGGCGGCCACAGTGGTTCTGGATGCCCGGGACCTGGTCATCGGCTGGAGTCCGGCGGCCCGGCGGCTCCTGGGGTACGCGCCGGGCGAGATCATCGGCCGCCCCTTGGAGACCTTCCTGCCGGCCGCCGAGGCGGCCGGTCCCGCGTGGGCCGAACGTGCCCCCGAGGCGTCGCTCAGCGGGAGCGAGCCCCGTACGGCGCGGCACCGGGACGGCCGGCTGCTGCCGGTGGCGATCACCAGCTGCTCGCTGAGCGTCCCCGCCGACGCGGGTGCCGCCCCGACCCGCATCCTGGTGGCGGCCGCGCTGGACGCACAACAGGTGTGGGACTCCCAGCAGTCGATGCTGCACGGACTCGCCACCCAGTCCCCGGTGGGCCTGGGCATCTACGCCACCGACCTGCGGCTGACCTGGGCGAACACCGCGTATGTGCGGGAGATCGGGCAGCCGCTGCGGGAGTTCCTGGGCGCCCGGGCCGACGAGCTGTACCCCGACGGCGAGTTCGTGACCGAGGGGTATCCGCGCACCCTCGACGAGGTGATGAACAACGTCCTCGACACCGGCGAACCGATCCTCGACCTGCACTTCGTCGGCCAGCAGCCCTCCGACCCGGGCCCCGATCACGTCTGGTCGTGCTCCTACTACCGGCTGCAGGACGCCCGCGGGCAGGTGATCGGGGTGTGCGAGGACGCCTTCGACATCACCGAGCGCTATCAGGCGCAGCGCCGGCTGAACCTCCTGGTGGCGGCCGGCACCCGGATCGGCACCACGCTCGACATGACCGTCACCGCCCGGGAGCTGACCGAGATGGCGGTGCCGGACTTCGCCGCGCTGGTCGCCGTCGATCTGGTGCAGTCCGTGCTGGAGGGCGCGGAGCCGGATCCGGGCAACGGCACCCTGCCCCCGCTGATCCGGGTCGCCACGCGCTGCGCCGACGACCCGCCCGGCGCCCCGCCGCACGGCCCGTACCGCGTCGCGTACCCGCCCGGTTCGCTGCCGTACCGCAGCCTGTCCTCCGGCGGGATGGTGCGCGGGGAGAGCAGCATGGTCGTGCCGCTGCGGTCCGGTGGGGCTCCGATGGGCCTGGTGACCTTCAGCCGCGGGGAGCTGCCGTCACTCTTCGACAAGGGCGAGGTCGAGCTGGCCGACGAGCTGGTCACCCGGACGGCGGTGTGCCTGGACAACGCCCGCCGCTTCGCCCGGGAGCACACCGCCGCGCTGACCCTCCAGCGCAATCTGCTGCCGAAGCATCTGCCCGAGCAGTCCGCGGTCGATCTGGCCTACCGCTATCTGCCCAGCGACGAACGGACCGGCGTCGGCGGCGACTGGTTCGACGTCATCGAGCTCTCCGGCACCCGGGTCGGGCTGGTCGTCGGCGACGTGGTCGGCCACGGCCTGGAGGCGGCCGCCACCATGGGGCGGCTGAGGACGACCGTACGCGCCCTGGCCCGGCTCGACCTCTCCCCCGACGAGCTGCTGAGCCGGCTCGACGACCTGGTGGGGCAGACCGCCGAGGACCGGGCGGACCGGGTCGGCCCCGCTGCCGCCCCGGACGATGTCGCCACCGGTGTGACCTGCCTGTACGCGGTCTACGACCCGGTCTCGCGGCACTGCACGATGGCGCGGGCCGGGCATCTGCCGCCGGCCGTGGTCGACGCGGACGGCCGGCTGGACTTCCCGGATCTGCCGGCCGGCCCGCCACTGGGCCTCGGGGGTCTGCCGTTCGAATCGCTGGAGCTCGAACTGCCGGTGGGCAGCCTGATCGCGCTCTTCACGGACGGGCTGGTCGAGGCCCGCGACCGGGATGTCGACGAGGGGTTGGAGTTGCTGGGCCGGGTGCTGACCGACCACCGCAGACCGCTGGACGAGCTGTGCGACCGGGCCCTCGCGGAGCTGCTGCCGGACGGTCCGGCCGCCGACGACTCCGCCCTGCTGCTGGTGCGCACCCGCGAGCTGGACGCCCGGCAGGTCGCGGCCTGGGAACTGCCCGCCGAGCCGGCCGCGGTGGGCCGGGCCCGGGAGCTGGCCACCGGGCAGCTGCGTCAGTGGGGCCTGGAGGAGCTGTCGTACACCACCGAACTCGTGGTCAGCGAGCTGGTCACCAATGCCGTACGGCACGCCGCGGGGCCGCTGCATCTGCGCCTGCTGCGCGATCTGACCCTGCTGACCGAGGTCTCCGACACCGGTCACACCTCCCCGCACCTCCGGCACGCCGCCAGCGACGACGAGGGCGGGCGGGGGCTGTTCATCGTCGCGCAGCTCGTACAGCGCTGGGGCACCCGCTACGCGCCGTACGGCAAGACGATCTGGACGGAGCAGGCGTTTCCGCCGCACTACGCCGGGGCCCGGCGGCCGTCGGCCGGGCCCGCACCGGCGTAGGGCGTGCGGGGGTGCCGAGCCGGTCCCATGATGGAACCAAGCGAGGTCCCGGCGACCCGGCGGGCGCGGACGAAGGAGGACCTGTGACGACCAATGGCAGAGAGCAGTCGGCCCAGCGCAGGCCGACCCAGCTGTACACCGGTAGCGAGCGGCCCTACGACCCGGAGGACCTGGTCAAGGCCTCCGGACGCGAGCCCACCCCCCAGAGTCTGGAATGGGCAAGGCGCCTCATCGCCGAGGAGGGGCCCGGCGCCATCGAGCGGTATCTGCCGTGAATCCCTGAGTCCGGCGCCCGTACCGCCTGCGGGGTGCGGAGCCATACGGAGGGACATCGACGTGCCGACATCCGGCACGTCGATGCCGCACGCTGCGGCGGGCCCGCCCGCACACAAATCCGCTTGCGAGGGGCCGCACCGGCCGGGAAGATCGCCTCGGCCGTCTCCCGGCACGCGCCGGAGAGTTCCGGCCCCCGGCGGACGGTCCGCACCTCGCGTCCCGGAACGCGCCCTCCCTCCCTGAAGGAACCCGTCACCGCCATGACCACCGAACGCCCCTCCCCACCCGTACGCGCCGGCGAGCGGGAGACCCTGCGGGCCTATCTCGACTTCCACCGCGCCACGCTCGCCATGAAGACCGACGGCCTCTCCGACGAGGAGCTGCGCCGCCGCTCCATGCCGCCCTCCACGCTCTCCCTGCTCGGCCTGGTGCGGCACATGGCCGAGGTGGAGCGCACCTGGTTCCGCCGGGTGATCAACGGCGAGGACGTCCCGCTGGTCTGGTCGGCCGACGGCGACTACCAGGCGGCCTACGACGCCGACGGGTCCACCCGCTCGGAGGCCTTCGCCGCCTGGCAGTCCGAGGTGGCGCACTCCCGCCGCATCGAGCAGGCGGCCGCCTCCCTAGAGGTGACGGGCTATCAGCCCCGGTGGGGAGAAGAGGTCTCCCTCCGCCTGGTGATGCTCCACCTGATCCACGAGTACGCCCGCCACAACGGCCACGCCGACCTCCTCCGCGAGGGCATCGACGGCACCGTCGGCGCCTGACGCGCCGGGGGCGTCCCAGGGCGCCCGGGGTCCGTGCGGTGCGGCTCAGCCCAGTTCCAGGCTCGTCACCCCGAAGGTGCGCTGCCCCTCGGCGGGCGGGACCACTCCGGTGTACATGCGGACGGTGTGGGAGCGGGGGGTCAGCCCGCGGCCGGTGGCCAAGTCGTGGGCGGCGCGCCGGGGTTCGGGGGCGTCGAGGAAGACCTCGGCGGACGGGTCGACACGGGCGGTGAGGGCGTCGAAGAGCGCCTCGGCGGCTTCGGGGGTGTCGGCGAAGAGCGGGCCTATGCGGTGGCCGGTGTGGGCCGGGCGGATGACTCCGTAGCCGGCGATCGCGCCGTCGCGGACGTAGGCGCGGGCGATGTGGCCGGGAGCCGTCAGCCAGCGGGCGACGAAGGCCCGCCGGTCGGCGGGGAAGCAGCGCCGGTCGTAGGCGGCCAGGGCGTCGAGGTGGGATCCGGTGACGGGGACGACATACGGGGGCGGCACCGTGTCGGGGCGGGTGGGGCGGCCCCCGTAGCGGATGGTGTCGTAGGCGGGGGTGAACCCCGCGCGCCGGTACGTCGGTTGTTGGGCGGGGACCGCGTCCAGGCCCACGGTCCGGGCGCCGGCGTGCGGGACGGCGGCGCGCCAGGTGGCGAGCCCCAGGCCCTGTCCGCGGAGGTCGGGGTGGACCAGGTAGTAGCCCAGGAAGGCGTAGCGGTCGGAGTAGTTGACGACGGAGACCGCGGAGACGGCCCGGCCGGCGCGGCGGCCGAGGAAGAATCCGGCGGGGTCGGTGGGGTGGAAGCAGGCGGTGTCGTCGCGGCCGGGGTTCCACTCTTCGTCGGCGGCCCATCGCACCACCTGGTGCCAGTCGTCCGACGTGGCGGTGTCGACGGTGAGTTCGCCGGCGGTGGTGGGCCGCGGGTGCGGGGCTTCGCCTATCGGGGGCATGCCGGGGTCGTCCCTTCTGGTGGGGTCAGGGGGGCGGGGTGGTTCTCCAGCCCCTAGATGAGGTCCATGGCCGCGACCTCGTCAGGGCGGCCGTAGCTGACCGGGCCCTGGAAGCGCCGCCGGGCGGTGGCGAACCACCACACCGTCGCGATGACCAGCACCACCGCCAGCGCGATGGGTGCGTAGTTGAACGAGGTGGGGGTGATCGGGGACGCCTGGGGCAGCATGAACAGCACGTTGCTGACCAGGATCCAGGTCACCGCGATCGCCGCGACGGGCTTGCCGTAGCGGCCGAGGTTCCACGGTCCGGCCTGGAAGTCGTCCAGCCGCAGCCGCAGGAAGATGGGCACGGCGTAGGCGAGGAACAGCCCGACGACGTTGACGCTCACCACCGCGGTGAAGGCGGTGTGCGACCACCAACCGGGCAGCACCAGCACCAGCGGGCAGACCGCCGCGAGCCAGACGGCCTTGACGGGGGTACGGGTGCGCGCGGAGACCGAATGCCACCACCGCGAGCCGGGCATCGCGCCGTCCCGTGAGAAGGCGAAGATCTGCCGGGTATTGCTGGTCATGTTGGCGAGTCCGCAGAACAGCATGGCGCCGATAACGATCAACAACAGGAACTTCGCGGTGCTTTGCCCGAGCGCGTCGATGAGAATCTGCACCGGCGGCGCTTCGGCGGTCGCGGCATGGCCGTAGTCGCGGATTGCGTACACCAGGGCGAGCATCAGGATCAACCCGGTGATCGCGGAGCAGGTGATGGCCCGCATGATGCCCCTGGGCGCGTTGACCGTCGCCTTCACCGTCTCTTCGGACATGTGGAAGCTGCCGTCGAAACCGGTGAAGGTCCAGCTGGTGACGAGCAGACCCAGCATTCCGCCGTACATCGCGTGGGTGAAGCCGGTGTTGTTGACGAAGTGGGTCACGAAGGAAGGCGACTGATGGTGGTCGGGAATCAGGGCCAGCGCGCCGACGATCACCACCAGGCCGATCAGCAGCCACCACACCGAAATCCGGTTCACCAAGGCGACCAGCCGCACCGTATAGGTGTTCGCCAGCGCCTGGACGAGAAGGATGGCCGCGGTGATGCCGACCGTCTGCTGCGGTGTCGGTTCGTAGGACGGCCACTGCATGGCGATGAATGCCTGGATGAAGGTGGCGGCGGCAAAGTTGGTGGCGGCCGTGCCGCCGACCTGGCCGACGAAGTTGAGCCAGCCCGTGTACCAGGACCAGGCGCCCTTATGCCGCTTGGCGAGCTTGCCGGCCGAGAAGTAGAGCGCGCCGCTGGTCGGGTAGGCGGAGGCGATCTCGCCCATCGCGGCGCCGACGAACAGCACCATGATCGATACGGCGACCCAGCCGAAGATCAGGATCCGCGGGCCGCCGGCGTTCATCCCGAAACCGAAGGAGGAGAAGATCCCGGAAATGATGTTGATGATGGTGAAGGAGATGGCGAAATTGTCGAACGCCCGGAATCTGCGGGTCAGTTTCCGCGGATAACCCATGGCATGCAGTGTCGCGTCGTCATCGAGGGTGGCCGGACTCGACGGATGGTGGGGGGATTTCGAGCGAGTGAGAGAGGTACGCTCGGACACAACCGCAACCTTTCTGGGGACTTCGTGGGGGAGAATTGATCGGGTTGAGCGGAACGAACGTTCGTGGCGAATGCGGAGAGGGTGCGGAGGCGCCCGAGAACGTTTCCACGGAAATGTGCGGCGCCCTTCGGAAAACGGCCTACGGCAACACCCGCCACATCCACTCAGGCATCATGCGGTACCGGCAGTCCGCAGGAGCGTCTGGCTTTGGTCAATTGCTCGGCCGGGTCGCCGAACGCGCTCCAGGGCATGCGTGAGGCATAGGGCCCCATCGCCGTGAAGACCTCCCGTGCCTCGAATTCACGTTTCGCCATGAACAGCGCATGCGCCAGGTACGCCAGGTCCAGGACCGGCGTGAAGCGGTAATCGGCGACCCTCGGAAGCCAGTTGCGGTAGATGCCCATGGCGGTGCTGATCCACTGGGGCTGCTCCCATGTGCGGTCCGCGAGCAGGGCGGACGGGTTGTAGTCCTCGACCAGCGCCACCAGCGGCAGCAGCCGCAGCGGCGAGTGGGCCGGGGCCCGCTGGCTCAGGAACGCGGCGACGTCCCAGCTCGCGCCGGACGAACCGCCGTGGCGGGTGAAGAAGACCGACAGGAAGCGGTGGTGCGCCTCGCGGTGCCAGGGATCGAGCCGGAGGATGTGGGCGAAGAGGTACCACGGACCGGTCGGCGCGGTCAGCAGCCCCTGCGGCGCGGGGTCCTGGTGACGGCCGAGCCGGGCCAGTGCCAGCTGGGCGACCCAGGGGGTGGGGTCCTCCGGCAGCTCCTTCGCCGCCCGCTCGCACGCCGTCTGCGCTATCCGGGCCAGCGCGCCCTGCCTACGGTCCCCGGCATCGGCCATGCGCAGGGCGCGCAGCATGGCCACCCGCGCCCACAGCAGCGCCGCCTCCGGCCCCGGCTCCTCGGCCAGCCAGCGCTCCGCCAGGTCCGAGTCGGCGGCCACGGACGCCAGGACGAGCGAGCGGTGGGCGCGCACCTCGAAGTCCTCCCGGGCCTCCTTCAGTACGTCGTGCGCACTCAGGTACCGGCCGGCTCTGACGTCCATACACGCCCGCGCCAGCGCCCGATCGTCGGCCGCCGGACTCCATACGTACTGCCCCTCGAAAGAGCCGGCCGCCATGGTCCCCTCCCGGTCACGAAGGCGTCATCCCCCACACCGCATTCCAGTCGCGCCGAATTCAACTGGACCCCGCCACCGGTCAAGTGACAGCGGGGCACACCCTACTCACCCTCAACTCATTGCGAAAACAGTCGTCTGGAATATCTGGTTCCGCACCGTTTCGCCGCGATGAAAATTGAAAAGGAAACCACTTTCCGGCCGACCCCCCGAAGCCCTCCGCTTTGCCGCCCGCGGCGACCCCGGGACGCCGCAGGTCATTTCTTTGGCATATTCACACCTTCACAAGCGCTCCACAAGTGGACACCAATCACCGAACGCCCCTCCGTTTACGCCGACTTGAGCGCGAACCAGGGGCCGGTGAAGGCCGGAATGAGCCCTCGAGGCTGACGATCGCGCTGACGACACGCGGCCGCCGGGACGGCGCCCCCCACACAGTGCGCGCCGGACGGCCGGTCGGACACCTGCCGCGACCCCATCACGACCACACCCACAGGTACAGACCACCCGACAACCACCCATGGATCACGACCAGTTGGCCGATGGTTTTGAGCCATGCCGGACGGCTGGGCGGCGCGGCATGGAAGCCAGGGCGGGCGGCCGCCATCTGACAGCGTTCCCTCAATTTCCCGTGCGCTTACGGAAGGAAACAACGGCCCGCCCGGACGCGGCATGCCGCTCCGCCGCCCGACGCGGCTCCGCGCAAACACGGAATCGGCTCAAGAGCAACCGAAATTAGCGGAAGCTACTTTCCGGAACCACTCGATCACATGTAGCGTTCGACTGCACCGGAGGCCGCGGCATCGCACCACGTCATGGCCGACCACGGGCGTGGACGCGAGCGTTCCCACGGCACGAACGGAGCGATCGCCGCCGCTGGGCGCACCTGCGACGGAAGTGCCTGCTCGCCGTCCATCGCCTCGACACCGGACTGCGTCGCGACTGCCGCGAAGCATCTCAGCACCTTGAACGTCGAGCACCGCCATGTCTGTCCGTACACGCCTGCTTTGCAAGAGGAATGGGCCCAGATCATGTTTATGAACTCCTCGACGACCCCGCTTGCGTGGCGACCGGAGACCGGCTTCGGCCGCCCGGTAGTAGCCGGGCCCGGCGAAGGGCCACCCCTGGCGGTCGACCGGCTCCCCGACGGCAAGTGGCAACTGACCCTGCACGACCTGGAACCCGTATCGGTACACCGGCTGCCGTCGGACGAGGTCCACATCATTCTGGCACCCGCGCGTGAGGAGCCACCGGGCGCCATGGAACCGGCACCGGCCGCCCGAGCGCCCCGGCCGGAACCGATCCAGATCGACACCGCGGCCCGGACCGTCTTCATCAGAGGCCGCCAAGTCTGCCTGCCGCGGCTGGAATTCGATCTGCTCGCCCACCTGGTACTGCACCCCCAGCGCGCCTTCACCCGGGAGCAGCTGATGGCCGCGGTCTGGCCCAGCTGCCAGTCCAGTACGCGCACCGTCGATGTCCACATCGCCCGGCTGCGCCGGCGCCTGGGACCCGGGCTGCGGGACACCATCAGCACGGTCTTCGGCATCGGCTACAAGTACCTGCCCGTCACATAACCCGGCGTCGGCGGGGCGGCGGACGCCGCTCGTGCGCGCAACGGGCCGGTGGCCGGGAGGGGGACCTCGGCCACCGGCCTTCGGACTCAGCGAAGCCGCGGCTCCGCCCCCGACGGGGAAGCGTCGAGGTGCGAGGGCGTGCCGGCCAGGGGCTCCTTGCGTACGAAGGCCCGCCGCAGTGCGTGGTAGGGCTGCTCCGGATCGAAGAAGATGCGGTGCATACGGGACAGTTCATGGTCGCGGTAGGCGTGCAGCGGACGTTCCGCCTCGTCGCACTCCCGCGCCGCCTTCTTGCCGGCGATCCGGGCCTGGACCGCGGGCGAGGACGCCAGCCGGGCCGCCAGGTGGGCGGTCCGGGGCGCGAATTCCTGGGGGCCGCTGTCGATGATCCGGTCCACCAGCCCGAGCCGCTGTCCGGCCGCGGCGGTGATCGGCAGGGCGCGTGCGGTGAGTTGCTCGGCCACCTCGGAGCCCGCTCGGCCGGGCAGGGTGTAGGTCCAGTACTCCGAACCGTAGAGGCCCATCAGCCGGTAGTGCGGGTTGAGCACCGCCGCCGAGCGGCACCACACCTCGTCGGCGGCGAGTGCCAGCATCACCCCGCCGGCCGCGGCGTTGCCGCCCAGCGCGGCGACCACCAGCCGGTCGGTGGTGGTCAGGACGGCGTGCACCAGGTCGTCCATGGCGTTGATGTTGGCCCAGGACTCCTCGGCCGGGTCGGCGGCGGCCTCGATGACGTTCAGATGGATGCCGTTGGAGAAGAAGTCCCGGCGGCCGCCTAGGACCAGCACGGACGTGGGCCGGGTGCAGGCGTGGCGATAGGCGGCCAGCAGGCGCCGGCAGTGGTCGGTGCTCATGGCGCCGCCGGGGAAGGAGAACTCCAGGAATCCGGCCGGGCCGTCCTCGCGGTAGCGGATGTCGCTCCAGGTGCGGGGGCCGTCGCCGGGGTCGAGCGGGGCCGGGATTTCGGGGAGCGGCGGCAGACGGTCGCCCAGCGCGAGCGTGGCGGGCAGTGCGAAGGTGCCGGGCTCCCCCGGGCGGCGCGGCGGACGCAGCTGCGGGATCCACACCGCCCCGTCGGCCGTCGCCCGGCAGATCGCGCCACATCGGGTGGCGAGCAGTTCGCCCGGCCGGCCGGTCAGGGTGTCCTCCGGGTGGCCGCCGTGCAAGAACCAGGTGTCATCGAGCAGTTCGTCCCGTACGCCGGGCTGGGAGTCGGCGGCGCGCAGGGTGCGTACGACGGTGTCGGTGGGGTCGCGGTGCCAGTCGATCCGGCGCTGGTCCTGGCGCAGCGGCGGCCGGGGGCGGCCGGGCTTCGCGGTGTCGGGCAGGGTGCCCTGGGGCTGCGGGCGATGGCTGCCGGACGCCACCCGGTCGACGGCCCTGAGCACCGCCTCGACCGCCGCGTCGGCGATCTCGTTGCGGTAGAGGTCGCTCTTGCCCACCCGGGGGACGAGGCAGTCGACCGCGGCCCAGACGTCGCCGGCGTCCATCTCGTCGTTGGCCTGCAGGACCGTGACGCCCCAGCGGTCCGCGCCCAGGTGCACCGCCCAGTCCACCGAGGACGGCCCGCGGTCACCGACGGGACCGGGGTGCACGATCAGGCAGGTGTATGCGGACCACACCTCGCGGGGCACGGCCGTCTTGAGCATCGGCGCCACGATCAGCTCGGGGGAATGGCGGCGTACGACCTCCAGCAGCGGGGTCTCGCGGGTCACCAGCTCCACCCGCACCTGGTGTCCGCCGTCGCCGAGTTCGGCGTGGACGCGCTGCGTAAGGCTGTTGAACGCGCCGGCGATGAGCAGAATTCGCACAGCAGACTCCCCTGGGGCCGGGACCGATGAGCGGGTAACCGGTAGTGATCGTTCCACCGCGGTGACCGCCGACCTCCGGACGTGCACGACAGGTCACCCGATCGCGGCCGCCGTGCGGCGCAATACGCACGCAATGCGGCGCAATATCGCCGTAGACACATCAGGGGAGTAATGGCCCCCCAGTGAGTCGAACCAGGGGAATTCGGGCGCCGACACGAACGCGGGCCATACGGTTCCCGCCATTGATCAACTCGTCACAATCTCGCCAAAGTTGGCGCGCCGGCCACACATCCACCCGCGTCGACATTGCCTTTGATTGACATTCACTTGGCAACACTTTTACCTTCATGGCTATGGCATCAGCGCAGGTCAGCGCTATGCCCCACATGTCTTCCGCACTCTTCCCGGAGGTCTCCCATGGAACAGCTCATCAAGAAGATGGCCCAGGACAACGTCTGGCAGAACTGGCTCGCCGCCAACTCCGCACAGCAGGCGGCGAAGAACGGCTGCATCAGCGCGGCGCCCAAGGCCGGGTGCATCAGCGCCACGCCGAAGGCCGGCTGTATCTCCTGACGCCGTATCCGCTGAGGGACCCGGGAGGGGGCACCGGCGGCGTTCTTCGCCGCCGCCCCTTCCGGGCACCGCGCCCCGTATGCGTCCCCGAGGGCACCGTTCTCCGAGCCTTGACGAGGAATCCATGGATGGTCAGCCGACCGCCGAGGTCATCGAGCAGATCCGCGACATCCCCATCTACCGCGATGCGCTGGCGAAGGGGCACTTCCCCATACTCGACAAGCCGGAGATCGCCCGCGGCTTCCCCGAAAACTGGATGACGCCCCGACTGTCCGCGGCCCTGGAGGCCGGCGAGGCCGAGTTCGTACTGTCCACGGGCACCAACCACGCCCGGATGCAGATCATCCGGCCCCCGTACTTCCTGCTGCACTCCTACTACCAGCTGTGGCGCGAGCACCCCGATATCGCCGACACCTGGGAGTCGGGCTGCCGACGGGTCTCGCTGACCACGGTGCTGGCGACGGAGCATGTGGCCCGGGTCAACGCCGCCCGCAGCGGCGTACCGCCCCGGCCGGTGCCCACCCTCGACGACCGGTGGCTCGACGAGCGCACCTGCTATCTCAACCTGCGGCTCGACCCGGCGCTGTGGGAGCGCGACGAGGTCGTGCGGATGCTCGCCGAGATCCGCACCGCCCGGCAGGCGCACCCCCGCGGCTGGTACCACCTCGACTGCTCCGGCTACCACCTGGCGCATCTGGTGCGCAAAGTCAGCGAATGGGGGCTGTGGGACGACTTCCCGCCGCCGGCCAGCATCATCCACGCCTACGAATACACCCCGGTGAACGTCCGGCGCTTTCTGCACCAGCACTTCGCCTGTCCGGTCATCGACCTGTTCGGCAGCACCGAGCTCGGCTATCTCTACTACAGCGACCAACGCGGCACCTACTGGCCGCACCTCGACAAGATGAGCGTCGAACTCCACCCGGTCGCACCGGAAAGCACGATCTACGAGCTCATCGTCTCCAGTGTGCGCAACCCCTTCATGCCCTTGATCCGCTATCGCTCGGGCGACTGCGTACGCACGCTGGACGGCACACCGGACCCGTCGAAGATCGCCCAATTCTGCGGCCGCCAGCAGGAATTGCTGAGCACCCCGCGCGGTCCCGTCGCCCAGGGCGATCTCGACCGGTGCATCGGGGAGGCGTCCTCGCATGTCTTCGTGCACCAATTGCAGCTGACCGGCGATGCCGAGGCGCTGCTGGCGTATACGACGTTCAACGGCGCGCCCCTCGGCGACGACGAGGCGGCGGCGCTGGAGCACGGTGTCGGTGAACTGACCGGACGGCGCTGCCGGATCGAGCACCGCGCGCATATCCCCATCGGGCGGTCGGGAAAGTACGCCTGGCTCGCCGACGGCGCCTGATCCGCGCACCACGCCCGACCCCACCTTCGCACAGGAGAGTCATGACCAGCCCGCGGATATCCGCCGACGATCTGAGGGACCTGCTCACAGACGCGTTGTACACCGAGGTGGTGGACCATTTCACCGCCAAGGACCCGGAACTCTCCCCCGAGTTCGTGACGCGGCAGGTCACCGAATGCCTGCGGTACCTCTACCTCGTCTCCCGGCACCGCGACCGGCTCGGCGGACTGTTCCTGCCGGTCGAGCAGGAAATCGACGAGATATGGCACTACCTCATACTGCAGACCCGCGAATACCGTGCACTGTGCGAGGAGCGGCTGCCGGGGCGGTTCTTCATCGAGCACCGCAGCATCGCCTATGAGGACTACCAGCAGGAACCGGGCCGGGAGCAGGCGCTCGAAGAGGCCCTGCGCTGGATCCCCTTGTACTGCCGGGAATTCGGCCCCTTCGACGAGGGCGCACTGCCACACTGGACGATCGTGCGCTTCCTCCACCAGCAGATGAACCTGTCCCTCTCGGACATCGCGGCGCTCGAACCCGTGTCGACCGCTTAAGGGCTGTCCCGTAGCGGACACCTTCTCGATCGGAAAGGAACCATGACGGCGAGGAACGGCGCACCGGCCACACGCGACATACCGGAACAGCGGCGCATTCTGGCCGTGCTGGTCTTCTCCCAGATCCTCAGCGGTGCGGGCCTCGCCGCGGGAATCACCGTCGGCGCACTGCTCGCCGAGGAGATGCTCGGCTCGACCGGTCTGGCGGGCCTGCCCAGCGCGCTGTTCACCGCCGGGTCCGCGCTCGGCGCCGTGGCCATCGGCCGGATCTGCCGGCGCTGGGGCCGGCGCCCCGGGCTCGCGCTCGGCTACGGCGCCGGGGCGCTCGGCAGCCTCGGTGTCGTCGCGGCGGCCGCCGTCGACAGCGCTCCGCTGCTCTTCCTGGGCCTGCTGGTATACGGGGCGGGCACCGCGACGAACCTGATGGCGCGCTACGCGGGAGCGGATCTGGCCTCCCCCGCGCGCCGCGGCCGCGCGGTGAGCACGGTGCTCTTCGCCACCACGCTCGGCGCGGTGGTCGGCCCCAACCTGGTCACGCTGACCGGTCGACTCGCCCACTCCTGGGGCATCCCGCGCCTCGCCGGGCCGTTCATACTGGCCACCGCGGCGTTCGGCGCGGCCGCGATCGTCCTCGCCATCCTGCTGCGCCCCGATCCGCTGCGACTGGCCCAGGCGTTGGCCGAGAAGGCGGCCCAGGCAGCCGATGGCGCTCTCGGGGCGGAGGACCGGCCCGCCCAACCCCCGCAGCGCGGGCGGGTGGTCATGGGCACGCTGGTCATGGTCCTCACCCAGCTCGTCATGATCGCGATCATGACGATGACCCCCGTGCACATGCGCGCGCACGGGCACGGCACCCAAGAGGCCGGGTTCGTCATCGCCCTCCATGTCGGCGCGATGTTCCTGCCGTCGCCCCTGACCGGGCTGCTCGTCGACCGGGTCGGCCGGCTGTGGACCGCCGCCGCGTCCGGGGTGACCCTGCTGGCGGCCGGCGTCCTCGCGGCCACGGCGTCCCCGCACTCCGTGCCCGCGCTCGCCGCGGCGCTGATGCTGCTCGGCCTCGGCTGGAACTTCGGCCTGGTCAGCGGCACCGCCATCGTCACCGACGCACTGCCACCCGCCAACCGGGCCGCGGCGCAGGGGCTGGTGGACGTCGGCATAGCCGTCGCCGGCGCGGCCGGCGGCGCGTCCTCGGGGCTGATCGTGGTGGCCGGGGGGTTCCCGACGCTGGCGCTGTCCGGCGGAATCCTCGCCCTGGCGGTCGTGCCCCTCGTCGCCTGGGCCGCCAGACGGCCCGCGGCCACCGCTTCGGCCACCGCGGCACCGCGTACGGAGACGGAACGGGCCTGAGTCCGGCTGAAAACAACGGCAGGCGGGCATTCGGGCGTCACTTCCGACACCTGCAACAACATCCAAGAATGTCTTGAAACTTGGCGTCATTTCTTGTTAGCACGCGGGAAACCTATGTGCTGCACTATTGGGGGACGTTTTAGTCGTGTGGACGATCCACGGGGGAGCGATGCGACGGAAGGGCACCGGCATACGCCGCACACCGGCGCTGCGCGCATGCCGCTTCCCGCTGGCCGTCCTCGCCGTGATCCTCGCCGTCCTGCTCGGTGGCGCGTCAACGGCCGCCAGCGCGAGCGCACTTGCCATCGCAAAAGCCGGCCAGCCCGCGGGCACCAAGTCCGCCCAGCCGGCCGGCGACACCAACGAGGAAAAGACCAAGCGCGAGAACGAGCGCGGCAAGGCCCGCGGCTCCGCGCACACCACCGTCGGGGTCCCCCGGCACGGCGGCCGACCGCTGCCCCACGGCGACGTCCACCGGCTGCGCCACGGCGCCGAGGAGACCGACCCCGCCCCCGCACACAGCTCGACCAAGGCCGCGTCGAGACCGGAGAGACTCCCCGTCCTGCACTGCGTCTTCCGCTGCTGAGGGCGGTCGTGGCGGTCTGCCGCACCATCCGCACCTCGCATGTATCCGCCACCACCCCACAGTGGCACCCCTCATCAGCAGGAGACCTCCCAGTGGAGACCTTCATTCAGCATGCCCGGGGCCTGATGGCCCGTATCGCCGACCGGCGCGAGGAACAGGAGACCTACGGCCGGCTCGCGGCCGGCCAGTCGCCCCTCGCCCTCTTCATCACCTGCTCCGACTCCCGTGTCGTGCCGTCCCTGATCACCGGCGCGCGGCCCGGCGAACTGTTCGAACTGCGGACGGCCGGTAACGCCGTCCCCACCTACCAGGAGGGCATGGCGGCCTGCGCGGAGGCCGCCACCATCGAGTACGCGATGCGCGTGCTGCGGGTGGCCGACATCGTGGTGTGCGGCCACTCGCACTGCGGCGCGGTCGGCGCCAAGGCCCGCGGCGAGGACCTGACGGGTGCTCCCGCGGTCCGCGACTGGCTGGCGCAGCAGCTCTCCGACCAGTTGCCCGACGACGCGGAGCCGACCGTCTCGGCGGCGGTCCAGCAGCATGTGCGCGAACAGCTCGACCGGCTGCGCGGCTACCCCTGTGTCCAGGAGCGGCTGACCGCCGGCGAGGTGAACCTGCACGGCTGGTTCTACGAAGTCCACACCGGCATGGTGGCCGCCCACCATCCGGCCACCGACCTGTTCCTCCCGCTGTGAAGGCGCAGGTGTCCCTCATGAAGCAACTCACTTCCCTCCGGGCGGACTTCACCGCCTCGCTCGTCGTCTTCCTGGTGGCCGTCCCGCTGTGCGTGGGCGTGGCGGTCGCGTCCGGCGTACCGGCCGAGCTGGGACTCGTCACCGGTATCGTCGGCGGACTCCTCACCGGTCTGCTCCCCGGCAGCAGCCTGCAGGTCAGCGGCCCGGCCGCGGGCCTGACGGTGCTGGTCTTCGAAGCCGTCAAGGCGTACGGCGTCAGCGCGCTGGGTGCGCTGGTGCTGGCCGCCGGTGCCCTGCAACTGGCCATGGGCGCCCTCAAGTTGGGGCGCTGGTTCCGGGCGATCTCGGTCGCCGTCGTCCAGGGCATGCTGGCCGGCATCGGCCTGGTGCTGATCGCCGGACAGCTCTACGCCCTCACCGACGCCAAGGCGCCGGGCAGCGGACTGGCCAACATCGGCTCGCTGCCGGGTCTGGTCGCCGACACCGTACGGTCCCAGACCGCGCTGAGTGCGCTCGCCGTCGGCGCCGGCACCATCGCCGTCCTGGTGCTGTGGCCCCGCTGGCGGCGCGCGGCACGGATCCTGCCGGCGCCGCTGGCCGCGGTGGCGCTCGCCACCACCGCGGTCTGGGCGCTGGACCTGCCGGTCGCCCGGGTCGAGGTCAGCGGGCTGCTGGACGCGATCCAACCTCCCGGCCTCGCCGACCTGGGCAGGCTCGCCGACATCGGGGTGATCGGCACGGTGCTGGCCTTCGCGTTGATCGCGTCGGCCGAGTCCCTCTTCAGCGCCGCCGCCGTCGACCGGCTCCACGACGGGCCGAAGACCGACTACGACAAGGAGCTGATGGCCCAGGGCGCGGGCAACGCCGTGTGCGGTGTGCTCGGTGCGCTGCCGATGACCGCGGTCATCGTGCGCAGCGCCGCCAACGTCCATGCGGGCGCGAAGACCAAGGCCTCCCGTGTGCTGCACGGGGTCTGGCTGCTGGTGTTCGCCGCGGCGTTCCCGGCCGCGCTGGGCGTGGTGCCGCTGGCCGCGCTGGCGGGCGTCCTGGTGTACTCGGGCGGCAAGCTCATCCCGGTGCGCTCGCTGCGGCCGCTGTGGCGCGAACACCGCGGTGAGGCGGTCGTGCTGCTGGTCACCGCCATCGCGATCGTCACGGTGAACATGTTCGAGGGCGTCCTGATCGGTCTGCTGTTGGCCGTCGTGAAGACGGCCTGGGAGACCTCCCATGTCCATCTGGAGGTCGACGCCCCGGCCGACGAGGACGAGCCGGTGCTGGTGCGGGCCGTCGGCAACGCCACGTTCCTGCGGCTGCCGAAGATCCTCGACCAGCTCGACGCGCTGCCCGCCGACCGCGATGTGCGGCTCGACCTGAGCGGACTGCGCCACCTCGACCACGCCTGTGGCACGGCGCTGACGAACTGGGAGGAGCAGCACCGCCGTAGCCGTCAGACGGTGGAGCTGGTGTCCTGACCACGGGTCCCGGCCCGCCGCGCCGTCAGGGTGCGGCGCGGCCGGGAGGCCGCGCGGAACGTGCCGGCGCCGCCCGGCCGGCCATCGCGATCGCCACCGGTGCCGCACCGGCCATGACGGTCGGCGGGGCGGCCGCGGCCACGACGAAGAAGACCAGGTCACCGGTACCGATGGCGTTCCGTTGGAGGGTGGTGTGGGAGGCGGGCGGTGCGGCGGAGCCGGGAGTGAACCGCTGGGTGGTCATACGCGAGACCGTAGGGCGGCGGCACGGCCCGTGGAAGGGCGCGACGGACGGCGCGTTCAGGACACGACGGCGGGGCCGGGATGATTGCGCCCGCCTTGATTGTTGAGCGAAGGTCAGGCGATCACCGACGAGCGCCGACCGCGCGTCGGTGACCACAAACCGGTCGACGGTGATCGGTCGGTACGGCACCGGTCACCACTCGTGTCTTGGCAGATGGGACGGACAGCATGCCTCTTCAGGGTGAGTACGAACCGAGCCCGGCGCAGTGGGTGCGCGATCAGGTCGAACTGTACGAGCGCTCGGGCGGCACGGAGGGCATCACGATGCGCGGGATGCCCGTCGTCGTCCTCACCACCCGGGGAGCGAAGAGCGGAAAGATCCGCAAGAGCCCGCTGATGCGGGTGGAGCACGACGGCACCTACGCCGTCGTGGCCTCCCTGGGCGGCGCGCCCCAGCACCCGGTCTGGTACCACAACGTCGTGGCGGACCCCCGGGTGGAGCTCCAGGACGGCCCGGTGCGGCAGGACATGACGGCGCGTGAGGTGACCGGCGAGGAGAAGGCCCTGTGGTGGCGGCGCGCGGTCGAGGCGTACCCCGACTACGACGACTACCAGCGGAAGACGGACCGGGTGATCCCGGTGTTCGTGCTGGAGCCGGCGGCCGCACCGCACGGCTGACCCTCAGAGCGTCACGAGCAAGACCTCGGTGGCCTTGACGCTGGTCCATACGGACACCCCGTCGGCGAGGCCGAGTTCGAGGGCGGCCGATGGGGTGATTTCGGCCACCAGATCCGGGGCCTGCTGCGAGGTGACCAGTACCCGCAGCCGGCTGCCCGCCGAGGTGATCTCCCGTACGGTCCCGGGCCAGATGTTGCGGGGGCTGCCCGCGGGCTTGTCGAGGTGGACCGACACCGCCTCCGGGGCGATGATCGCCAGCGCCCGGGAACCCTCCGGAAGGGGGTCGGCGACGACGAGACGGCCGCCGTCGGCGAGCCCGAGACCGTCGCCGGTGGCGACGCCCGGCCAGGCGTTGCGGCCCAGCATCCGGGCGACCCAGGGGGAGCGCGGATGGCGGGTGACCTCGGCGGGCGGGGCGTCCTGGAGGGCTCGGCCGTCGTCGAGGACGAGGACGCGGTCGGCGAGCGAGACCGCCTCGACCGGGTCGTGGGTGACGATCAGGCAGACGCCGCCGAAGCCCGCGAGATGGCTGCGCAGGGTGTGGCGGACATGGGCGCGGGTGGTCTGGTCGAGGGCGGCGAGCGGCTCGTCGAGCAGCAACAGACGGGGCCGGGCGGCCAGCGCCCTGGCCAGTGCGACGCGTTGGGCCTGCCCGCCGGAGAGCTGGGCGGGCCTGCGGTGCGCGAGATGGCCCACGCCCAGCCGGTCGAGCCACTGCTGCGCGACGCGGCGGGCCTCGCCGCGGGCGGCGCCGTGGGCGCGCAGACCGTATGCCGTGTTGCTCAGGGCGCTCAGATGCGGGAAGAGCGCGCCGTCCTGGGGGACCCAGGCGACGCCGCGACGGTGCGGGGGCAGCGCGGTGACGTCGGTGTCGCCGAGGCGCAGCGCGGCGTGGGCGCGCGGGGTGAGGCCGAGCAGGGCGCGCAGCAGGGTGGTCTTGCCGGCACCGTTGGGGCCGACGACGGCGATGGTGGTGCCCGGTTCGGCGTCCAGGGTCAGCCGGTTGAAGCCGGTGACGTCGGCGTGCAGGGGCCAGCGTTCCCCGTCGGGGGCGGCGGGGATGGCGGGCGGTTCGCCGACGGGGGCGGACGGGGCCGGGGGGTCGGTGTCCTCGGCGGCCGGCACGTCGCGGGCCGGGCGGTCGGTGGTGGCACCGGTCCAGCGGCCGCGCAGGCAGATCAGCACGGCCATGGCGATGACGAGCAGCAGCAGCGAGACCGAGGTGGCGGCCTCCGGGGAGCCCTGGAGCAGCAGATAGACCTGGAGCGGCAGGGTCTGGGTGGTGCCGGGCAGATTGCCGGCGAAGGTGATCGTGGCGCCGAACTCGCCGAGCGCGCGGGCCCAGGTCAGCGCGGCACCGGCGGCGAGACCGGGGGCGACCATGGGCAAGGTGACCGTGCAGAAGACCCGGACGGGTGAGGCGCCGAGGGAGGCCGCGGTCTCCTCGTAACGGGGGCGCAGCCCGGCGAGCGTGCCCTCCAGGCTGATGACGAGGAACGGCATCGCGACGAAGGTGGCGGCGACCACGGCGCCCGAGGTGTGGAACGGCAGCACGATGCCGAAGGTGTCCTCCAGCCAGGGGCCGAGGACTCCGCGGCGGCCGAAGCCGAGCAGCAGGGCGACACCGCCGACGGTCGGCGGCAGCACCATCGGCAGCAGCACCAGCGAGCGGACCAGCGCCTTGCCGGGAAAGCCGACCCGGGCCAGCAGCCAGGCCAGCGGTACGCCCAGCAGCAGCGAGAGCCCCAGCGCCCAGAAGGAGACCAGCAGCGAGAGGCTGAGCGCTTCGGTGACGCCGGGGCTGGTCAGATGGGTGCCCAGCTCGCTCCAGGAGGTCCGGGCGAGGATGCCGACGAGCGGCATCAGCAGGAACGCGACGGCGACGAGCGCGGGCACCACCAGCGCGACGGGCGTACGGGTGCCGGGCGCGCGGCGCCTGCCCGCCGGGCGCGCGGCCGAAATGCGAAGGCGTGTCATCGGGCGTTCCTGGGACGGTTCCTGGAGTCGGGGCTGATCGGACGGCATGAGCCACCTCGAACGGCGGCGCGCACGGGGCTGTCCGCTCCCCCGAGCCGGACAGACCCGTGCGCGCCGCACACCATTACGGCTGCTGGAAGCCCGCCTGCCGCAGCAGCTTCTGCGCCGCCGGCGTGCTCAGCCACTTCACGAACGCCGCCGCGGCCGCCGAGTGCTCCGAGGCCTTCAGCGTCGCGGCCGGGTAGGAGGCGACGGCGTTCTGCGCGTCCGGGATGTCGACGGCGTCGACCTTCTTCGGCGCGGTGGCGGCGTCGGTCTTGTAGACCAGGCCGGCGTCGGCCTCGCCGAGCTCCACCTTGCTGAGGACGGCGCGGACGTTGGGCTCCTGGGAGACCGGCTCGACCTTGAGCTTCTGGGCGTCCAGCACCTGCTTGCTGTAGCGGCCGACCGGCACCTCGGAGGCGGCGAGCACGACCTTCAGGTCACTCTTGGCGAGGTCCTTGAGCGCGGTGATCTTCTTCGGGTTGCCCTCACCGGTCGCGATGACCAGGCGGTTCTTGGCGATGACGGTCGGGGCACCGGTGTCGACCTTCAGGCTGTCCATGGTCTTGGTGTCGGCGGTGACCAGGGCGTCGGCGGGGACGCCCTCCCTGACCTGGGCGGCCAGCTCCTGGGAGCCGGCGAAGGAGAACTTCACCTTCGTGCCCGGGTGGTCCTTCTCGTAGAGCGCGCCGGCCTTCTGGAAGACATCGGTCAGCGACGAGGCGGCCAGCACGGTCAGCTCCGCCTTGGTGGTGCCGCCGGACTTCGCGTCACCGTCGTCCTTCTTCTTGTCCGCTCCCTTCCCGCAGGCGGCGAGCGGAACGAGCAGGGCGGCGGTGACGATCGCGGCGGCGGCGCGGCGCCCGGTGATGAGCTGAGGCATGAGGCGTGACTCCTTGTGACGCGGGACGGCGGACGCCGCCCGAGCGGATGGGAAAAGCCGCGCCGTGGACGGGCGACGCCGCTGGGGTGGGGCGGCTGACGTCGGCACGGTGGGGACGGTTCGGCCGTGGTGCTGCCGCGGTAGGTCAGGTGCGATCGGTCAGGTGCGGTCGATGTGCACGCTGGTGGACTTCACACGGGCGGTGGCCTGCATGCCGACCTCCAGACCGAGCTCCTCCACCGCTTCCCGGGTCAGCAGGGACACCAGGCGGTGCGGACCGGCCTGGATCTCGACCTGGGCGGCGACATCGCCGAGCGTGACGGCGGTGACGATGCCCGGGAAGGCGTTGCGCGCGGAGGTGTACGAGCCGTCGTCCTCACCGGTGCCGTGCTGCGCCACCTCGATGGAGAAGGCGGCCAGATCGCGGCCGTCGATGAGGCGGCGGCCGCTGTCGTCGCGGTGGGTCGCGACTTTGCCGGCATCGGCCCAGCGACGCGCGGTGTCCGGGCTGACGCCCAGCAGCCGCGCCGCCTGACCAATCGTGTAGGACTGCATGTGCGACAAGATATGCAGCTCAAGCTCGCATCTGCAATCCACCGGGCAAACCTATATGGCAGATGCCAGCCCAACGCCGGGCGCCTTGGAGGAACGGACGAAGTACGGCGCCCCGGGCGGACGCGGGGAGGGGGCGCGGGGGCGAGGGGGCGCGGGACAGTCCGGCGGGCGTGCAGCGGACGGGGCAGGCGCGGGGAGGGCCGCGAGCGCGGCACTGACGGCTAGAGTGCCGATCACCGAGAGCGCAATCCGGGCATTTCACCCTCTCCCCTCTCCGGCACCCTCCCTCCCCTCTCCAACTCCCCCGCCCCTCCCCCACACAGTCCCGCCACCCCCTTCTCCCGCGAGGTACCTCCATGAGCCTGAGCATCCGCAACCAGATGTCCGGCACCGTCCTCACCCTCTCTCCCGGCGAGGTCATGGCCACCGTCAAGGTCCGCCTGGAAGGCGGCCAGGAGATCACCGCCGCGATCACCCTGGAGGCCGTCGAAGAACTCGGCATCGCCACGGGCTCCGAGGTCCGCACGCTGATCAAGTCCACCGAGGTCGCCCTCGCCACCGGCGCGGTCGACGGCCTCAGCATCCGCAACCAGATCCCCGGCACGGTCACCGATGTCACCACCGGCGGCGCGATGGCCGGCGTCAAGGTCGCGGTGGCGGGCGGCGAGCTGACCGCCGCGATCACCAGGGACGCGGTCGAGGACCTGGGCCTGGCCGCCGGTTCCGAGGTCACCGCGCTGATCAAGTCCACCGAGATCGCACTCGCCGCCGCCTGAGCACACCGCCCGGCGAAGTTCCCCGCCGGGCGGGTGACATCGGGGTTCCCGCAGCCGCTACGGCCGCTCCGGCGGGGCACAGGTGCCGACCCAGATGCCGCTGATCGCGCTGATGTAGCGCGCCCCGCAGCGGTCGGAGGGCACCACGAGCTGACTGCCCGTACCGTCGAGCCCGCGGCCGTCCATGGCCGTGGCCAGCAGGATCGGCGCGTCGCCGAAGTCCGGGTCGATCTCCGCCCAGGACAGCACCGTGTGGTGCCCGTCCCCGCCGGTGACGGTCAGCAGATAGCGCGAACGGTCCTTGCGCCGCCGGGCGTCGAAGGTGGGCTCCGCCGTGTCGATGACGTCCCGCAGCAGCGGCCCGTGGAAGGTGTGGTGCCGCGGTCCGTTCTTGGCGCAGTCGAAGACCACCGCGGCTCGGTGCTGCCGCCACCGCTCCCGCAGGTCGGCGACGGTCAGCGCGAGCGGACGGCGCAGCTGACCACGGATCACCAGGCGCCGGGCATCGGCCCGTACGGCATCCTCGGGCGCCGCCGCACGAACGGCGGTGGTGCGGGACGGCGGGTCGATTCGGCTCGTTCGCGTCATTGGAGTCCCCCTTGAGGCGATCCGTACAGCGGCGGCTGCCCCCCAGTGATGCCCGAGCGAGCCGGACTTGAACCACACATGCCACCTTCATACGCGCTTCGGCTTCGCTGTTGTGAGGGGAAATGGGGCATGAGGGCGGCATATCCGAGGTTTACGATGCTGGGACCCGCATTCGCCTCGTGAAGGAGAGCGTGCCGGAATTCGCCTCCGGCAGCCGCGCAAGGAGCCAGCACATGCACGTCCACGATCTCCTCCAGGTCGATTCGCTCGATCTGACCCTGCTGTGGGGCGAGGGCCCCCTGCTCGACCGGGAAATCCGCGGGGTCGACGCCACCGACCTCGCGGACCCGGCGGGGTCGCTGCGGCCGGGCGGGCTGGTGCTGAGCGGTCTGGGGTGGTGGGCGCCCGGCGGCGACCGCGGGCAGGCCGACCGCTTCGTCTCGGCGCTGCGCTCGGCCGGGACCGTCGCGCTGCTGGCCGCCGAGAAGGCGCACGGCGAGGTCCCCGAGGCACTCGTCGACTCCTGCCGTGCGCACGGGATGGTGCTGGTGGCGGTGCCCGCGCACACCACCTTCCGGACCGTCACCGAGGCGCTGCGGACGGACGAGCAGCGGGCGGCCGACGAGCTGGTCGCACTCGTCGACGCCCGCCCGGCCGACGGTGCGGCGCTCGACGCCGCGCTGCGCGCCTGCGGGCTGCCCGCCACCGGCCCGTACCGGGTGATGGTGGCCACCCTCGGCGGTGCGGACGGCAACGGGGCGGTGGGCGCGCTGGCCGAGGCGCTGCGGCACTCCCCCGGTGAGTCGTTCGCGGTCGGCGGGCTACCGGGTGGCGAGGCTGTCGCCGTCGTCCCTACGGCACCGGACGCCGAGGGACCGGGCGGCCACACCCCGCTGGGCGAGGTGTGGCCGGCTGTGCACGACCATCGGCAGGCGCCGCTGCACGCGGGGGTCAGCGCCCCGGCACCCGCCGCCGAGGGCCTCGGTTCCGCGCTGGACCAGGCCCGTTACGCCCTGGCGGTGGCCCGCTCCGAGGCGCCGGACGGTGCCCGGGTGATCCGCGTCGACGACCTCACCACGATGGGTCCCCTGTTCGCCGGGGTCCCGGCCGACGTCCGCAGGGCCTTCAGCAGCCGGGTGCTGGGCCCGTTGGCGCGCGGCGGCTCCGCCTCGCACCGGATGCTGCTGGAGACCCTGGAGGTCTTCCTCGCGCAGCACGGGTCATGGGCGCGTACCGCCGAGAAGCTCCGGCTGCATGTGAACACGGTGCACTACCGCATTCAGCGCATAGAGATGCTCACCGGCCGTGACCTGTCCCGGCTCGACCACAAACTGGACCTGCGGGCCGCGCTGCTGTGCCGCTGAGTCTGCCGGGCCGGACGGCCGGGCCCGGCCTCCCCGCGGCTCAACTCCGGTCGCCCGTCCGGTCGATATGCACATTGGTGGACTTCACCCGGGCGGTGGCGGTCACCCCGACCTCGATGCCCAGCTCCTCGACCGCCTCCCGGCTGACGACCGACACCAGCCGGTGCGGCCCGGACTGGATCTCGACCTGGGCGATCACATCGTCCACGGTCACCTTGGTGACGATCCCCGCGAACGAGTTCCGTACGGACGTCAGCACCTCGCCGGGCACCGGATGCATCCCGGCGGCGCGCTCCTTGGCGAACGCCGCCAGGCTCACCCCGTCGATCATGCGGTTCCCCGCGCCGTCCCGGTCCATCCGCAGCTGACCGCCGTCGGCCCACCGGCGGACGGTCTCCGCACTCACTCCCAGCAGCCCGGCTGCCTGACCAATGCTGTACGTCGGCACCTTGGCACTCTAGGGCAGCGGGGGGCGAAAGCTCGCCGCCTGGTCTTTTTCCCCTCCGCCCACCCCCCTACGGGGGGTGGGCGGGTGTAGAGGAGAGGCCCCCTCCCCCGCTCCCCCTCACCCCCTCACCCGCTCACCCGCTCAGATGCCGCCCGAAGAACTCGCACACCCGCTGCCAGGCCTCCTGCGCGACCTGCGGGTGGTAGCTGGGCCGGTTCACCGCGAAGAAGGCGTGCCCGGCGCCCTCGTACGTATGGAACGCATGGACCTTGCCGTGTTTGCGCAGCGCGTTCTCCAGCTCCGCCGTCTCCTCCGGGGACGGGTGTTGGTCCTCGGCGCCGAAGAGGCCGAGCAGCGGGCAGCCGAGGTCCTTGGCCAGATGGACGATCGGTTCGACGGTGAGCGGGGAGTCCTCGGGCGGGCGGCGGGTGATGAAGCCTCCGTAGCAGTCGACGGCGGCCTGCAGATCCAGGCTGCAGGCCGCGAGGAAGGACTGACGGCCGCCGGAGCAGTACCCGATGGTCCCCACCCGGTGGTTGGAGGAGCTCAGTCCGCGCAGATAGCGGGCGGCCCCGGCGACGTCCCCGACCAGGCGGGCGTCGGGGACCCCGCCGCGCGCGCGGGCCACCGCGGCCGCCTCGTCCGGGTCGGCGCCGGGCGCCTCGCGGCTGTAGAGGTTGGGGCAGACGGCCAGGAGGCCCTCGGCGGCGAACCGGCGGGTGATCTCCTTGCTGCCGGCGTCGTAGCCGGGCATGTGGTGGATGACCACCACACCCCCGACCGGCCCAGGGACGAGCGGCCGGGCGGCGTACGCCTCGATGAGGTCGCCGCCGTGGCCGGTGAGGGTGACGGTCTCTGCCAGGAGTGCGTCGTACATGGGGTCCCTGCCCTTGCCTCGGTCGGTGGCGGTAGGGGGCGGGCCGCGCGGCGGTGCCGGCCCCTGCGAGAGATCTTCCAGCGCCGGGAGCGCGTCGTGCGGCAGGCGCTACCGGTCAGGAGCCGGCCGGCCGATCCACCCGGCGCGCACGCCGAAGGACGCGGCCCGGAGGGGCGAACCCGCCGACCTTCACCCTGAGGGCCGTCACCCGGGCAGCTGCCACGTATCACCCGGCCGTCCGCCAACTCCCTTTGACCTGAAGGGAGTTGCTGGAACGCACAAGTGCGGCACGTATGACGTGAAGTCACACGAACCGCCTAATGTTCAGATTTTTCCCGTTGCGGCCCATAAAGGGCGATGTGAATCTGGTATCCCATTCGCCAAAGGAGTTGATCGCATGGTTACCGACCGCACAGCGCCCATCGAGACGGCCTCGCTGGCCGCAGAGGTCGAAGGACTGCTGGAACCCGCCGAGTCCGACGGTGTCTTCCGCGACACCCGCGAGTGCGCAGGTGCGCTGCTGCTGGCCGCGCTGCTCCTGCTCTCGCCTCCCACCCCCCGGCCCAAGACGGACACTCGCTGAGGGGACAAAGCGTTGGCTGAGCAGACGCAGGGAGCAGTCCCGCTGAGCGCTGTGATTGCCGATGCCGCAACAGAGGTCGCCCTCGCCCTGCGGGGTGAGGGCGACCCCTATGCGTTGTCCGGCATTCTGCAGCAGGAGAACGCGCTGACCCCAGCCGCCGTTCGGGTGCTCGGCGCCGATGCGCTCGCGCCGTACGCCGCGGAGCACCGGGCGGCGCCCTTCGGCGCGGACGACGAAGCGGTGGTCCGGCAGGCGCTCGCGGCCTATCCGCCGGGAGCCGATGCCTCGCAGGTGTCGGTGTGGACCTATCGGGGCCTGGTCGAGGCCTCGCACGCGTTTCTGCCCGGAGGCGCACAGCACTGGCCGCCGGCGCCCGACGCCGACACCGAATGGGTGGAGCTCGACCCCTGGCCGAAGCTGTCCCACCGGGTGTCGCAGCTGGCATCGCTCGCACTGCCCAAACTGGCATCGGGGCTCGCCGAGCAACTGGCCACCCGTACCGACGATCTGTCCCGCGGTTTCGTCCGGGCGGTGCGCCGGCGGGACTGGCCGCAGGCGGCCGGTCTGGGCCGCTGGCTGGCCCGGCTGCCCGAGGTCCCGCAGACCCTGGGGCTGGACAGCGGGCTGGCGTTCGTCCGCCAGATGGGTGGCGCCGACCCGCGGGTCGCGCTGCACGTCGCGGCCGCGCAGCGCTTCCACGGGAGGGGCTGGTGACCGCCGCCGACAGCGACCCCGGGCTGCTGGACCGGATGGTCCAGGGCAGCCTGGGGTGGCTGGAGGAGGCGCGCGGGCTCTTCCGCCTGCCTCCGGACGTGACGACCGACGCCGATCCCAACCTGACCCTCAAACCCCTCGGTGAACTGGCCGAACTGACCCAGCTGATCGGGGTGCTGCACCCGCGGGACGACATCCGCCAGACGGCCCGCGGCCTGTTCTCGTTCGCCTGGAACGAGACCCGGGACGGCGAGCTGTTCGCCGAGCTGATCCGCGGTGAGCCGTTCGCCACCTATCCGGCGGAGCTCTACGGGATCTTCGCCCAGGCCGGGCTGCGCCATGCCGAGGCCGACGACCTGCTGCAGACCACCATGCGGCTGCGCGGCTGGCGGGTGGCGCGCGAGGACCACACCCGTACCCTCGGCGTGCTCAACACGGAGCGGCGGATCGGACTGCGGCCGCACGCCGACTTCGCCGCCGTGCTGGCGCTGACCGGCCTCGGCCGGCTGCCGGAGCCGTGGGCACTGGACCGCAAGGCGGCCTACGGCGTGACCCATGACGTCTTCCACCTCACCGACTGGGGCCGCAACCGGCAGCGGCTGTCCCCCGAACTCGCCGGCTATCTGCGGCTGTGGCTGCCCTCCTGGCTGGAGAACTGGCTGGAGGAGCAACTGTGGGACCTGGTGGGCGAGCTGCTGGCCGTGACGGCCTGCCTGCCCGCGGCTCCCTACCACTCGGTGGCCTGGCAGCGGTTGGCCGAGGCGCAGACGGCCGACGGCAGCGTCCCGGAGATGGGCGCGGCCCCGTCCTCGGGCGATCCGCGCGAGGCCTTCCTCGCCTGCTACCACTCCACCCTGGTGACCGCGTTCGCCGCCACCCTCGCCCGGATCGCCGCCGACGAGGCCGAGGCCGGTCCGTCGGCCGGCGGCCCGGCGCTGGTGGGCGGGCGGACCCTCTGTGAAAGCGAGGCAGCCCCGTGATGGTGACGGCCGCATCCCCCGCCCTGCTGCACGGTGTCGGCGACCGGGCCCTGTCCTGGCTCGACGAGCACCGTGAGCGCTTCCGGCTGGCCCCCGAGGACTTCGCCACCAACGGCGCGGTCGCCGAACGGCTCAAGCCCATCGGGGAGCTGGCGATGAACATGCAGGTGCTGTTCCGGGAGGGCGTGGCCGGGTCCCGGCAGAAGACCCGTGCCGGGCAGCTGCTGGACTTCGCCTGGCGGGAGCTGCTGGACGGCGGCAACGTACTGGCCCGCCTCCAGTGCGACGAGCCGCTGTCCCCCGTGCCGCTGGAGGTCTACGCGCCCTTCCACGAGCTGGGCCACCGCCATCCGGGTCTGGAGGGGCGGGTGGAGGTCTGCCGGCGCACCGGGACCTGGACGGCGCTGGAGATGTCGCCCAACCGGCGGCTGGGTGTGCTCAACGCGGAACGCAAGCTGGGTCTCGTGCCCAGCAGCGACTTCGGACAGGCCGTGGCCCGCACCTGGCTGGGGCAGCTGGCCGAACCCTGGACGGTGCAGCTGCACATCGCCTACGACATCACCCACACGGTCTTCCACCTCACGAACTGGGGCGAGAGCCCCGAGGGCATTCCGCCGGCCATCGCCGACTACCTCACGCGGTACCTGCCGGCCTGGATGCACGACTGGGCGGACCTCGAACACTGGGATCTGCTGGGCGAGCTCCTCGTCGTGGACGCCTGTCTGCCGCGGCCCTCGCTGGACGCGGCGCTGTGGGAGCGCTATGCCGCCGCGCAGTCGGCCTCCGGCGCGATGCCCGTCCGGCGCCAGCTGCCCGAGGGGGACCCGGCGTATGTGTTCGACCAGGTCCACCACCCCACCCTGGTCGCCGCGTTCGCCTCCGCGATGGCCACCTCCCGGGCGATGTCCGCGGTCTGATGGGCTCGGCACGCGGCGCCGCGCTCGCCGACCGCCTCGCGGACGCGGTCACTCTGATCGACGCCCCGGACGTGGTGCTCGCGGTCACCCGGGGCGGCCTGCGCACCGTGCTCACCGGCGGCACGGCCCTCACCCCGCCCACCCCGCGCCATGCGCTGCGCTACGAGGTGGGCTCGCTGTCGAAGACCTTCACCGTGCTGCTGCTGGCCGACCTGGCCAGGGCCGGGGTGCTGACGCTGGACGATCCGCTCGCCGCGCATCTGCCGGGCCTGTCGCTGCCGCACCCGTACTCGCGGCGGATCACCCTGCGGCATCTGGCCACCCACACCTCGGGGCTGCCGCGGATCCCCACCGACCTGATCCCCGGCGCCCTGATGCACCCCTCCGTCAACGGGTACGCGGCCTACGACACCGAGCGGTTGCTGCGCACCTTCGCCCGGACCCGGCCCCGGAACCGCCCCGGCACCCGCTGGCGCTACTCCAACTTCGGGCTGGCGCTGCTCGGCCCGGCCATGGCCGAGGCCGCGGGCGCCCCTTACCCGGCCCTGCTCACCGACCGCGTACTGCGCCCGCTCGGGCTGGCGGACACCACCCTGGGCCCGGGGGCCACCGGCACCGACGCCATCGGCCACCGGGCGAACGGGGTGACGCCGGTGCCCAGCACCGACATGGGCGCCTTCGCCGCCGTCGGGTCGGTCCGCGCCACCCCCGGGGATCTGCTCGGCTACCTCGAAGCGCACCTCTCCCCCGAGAACACACCGCTGGCGCTGCCGCTGCGCGACATCCAGGTCCCGTTGCTGCGCCGCGGCTGGCGGCGCCGCAACACCCACACCCTGACGTGGTTCCAGCACCCGGCCCCGCGCGGGCCGCTGCTCTTCCACGTCGGGGCGACCTTCGGCCAGCAGGCGTTCCTCGGCTACCACCCGGCGTCGCACACCGGCCTGGTGGCGCTGGCCACCCGCCGCGGGCACGGCTGCAAGATGATCCCCACCGCTTACGAGCTGCTGTACACGCTGGCCGGCGAGCCCGCCGGCTGAACCGGGGCGGCGGTCACAGGTCGCCGGCCAGGATCCGGGCGAGCGCGGCCTCGGGGCGCTCCTCACCGGCCCGGTGGAAGAGCTCCGCGTAGGCGTCGTCGCCGATCGCCGCGCGGGCCTGCCGCTCGCACTCCTCGCGCACCGCGCGCAGCTCGGGGGTGCCTCGCTGGGGGTGCCCGACGGTGCGCCAGATGGCCTGGCCGCATCCGTAGACCCGGGCGGCCGCGGCGCCCTCGCCCTGGGCCGCCAAGGCGGCCGCGAGCAGGTCCAGACCGAGGGCGATCCCGAACCTGTCGCCGATGTCCTGCTTGGCGGCGAGCATGGCGCGGGCGTGCCCTGCCGACTCCGCGGGCTGGCCCTGGAAGAGCGCGACCAGGGAGAGCTGGTAGTCGGTGTAGGAGCGGGTCCAGTGTTCGCCGCGCTCCACACAGCCGCGGCGCAGTGCGGTGGCCGCGGCGCGGGCCTCGTCGAGCCTGCCGAGGTTGGTGAGCGCGAAGATCCGTACGAGGTGGCAACGCAGCCGTCCGGGTGCGTCGAACGGGCTGGTGGGCGGCGCTCCGAGGACCTGTTCGACGACGGTGTACGCAGACATCGGCCGGCCGGCCATCAGATGGGTGAGGCCGATGAGGTAGCCGGCCTCCAGCACCTCCTCCTCGTCGTCGCCCGCCCGCGCCGCGTCCGCGCACTCCGCGCCCAGGGCGTCGGCCAGCGAGAGATCACCCTGGAGGAGTACGGCGACGCCCAGCGCCCATAGCGCCCGGGTGCGGGCCCGGCTCGGTCCGTGGTGCGCGGCGAGGGCGCGGGCGGTGTAGTCGCGGGCCTCGTGCAGATGGCCGCAGCAGCTCCAGAAGAAGCCGATCGAGGCGCTGAGTTCCTGGGCCCGCTCCGGGTCGGTGGCCAGGAGGTGGTCCAGGGCGGTGCACAGGTCGACATAGACGTCGGCGACCCGGCCGTACCAGCCGACCTGCTCGGGGCCCAGCCAGCCCTGTTCGGCGCGGCGGCCGAACGCCACGAAGTACGCGGCGTGCCGGTCCGCCAGGTCCGCCGTCTCGTCCAGCTCGCCGAGCCACAGCCGGCCGTACTCGCGCAGCGTGTCGAGCATGCGGAAGCGCGGGCCCTCGCGGGTGAGCACCGACTTGGCGGCCAGTCCGGCGAGGACGGTGCGCACCGACTCCTCGGTGAGCGGGCCGCCGGCGCAGACCGAGGCCGCCGACTCCTCGTCGAAGGTGCCCCGGAAGACGGACAGCCGGGCCCACAGCAGCCGCTCCAGCGGGGTGCACAGCTCATGGCTCCAGCCGATGGCGCAGCGCAGCGTCCGGTGTCGCGGGAACCGCGGCGGCGGGTCGCCGTCTAGGGCGTCGAAGCGGGAGGTCAGCCGCTCGGCGACGCGCTCCACGGAGCTGCCGGCCAGCTGGGCGCCCGCCAGCTCCAGGGCCAGCGGAATGCCTTCGAGGCGCCGGCAGATGGTGTCTGCGGCGGCCGCGTGCCGGGGGTCGGTGAGCCGCAGGCCGGGTACGGCGGCGCCGGCCCGTTCGGTGAACAGGGCCAGCGCGTCGTTGTCGCCGGTGCAGGGCAGCGGGCCGATCTCGGTGGTCCGCTCGCCGACGAGGTCCAGCGGCTGCCGGCTGGTGACCAGCACGGTCAGGTGGGGGGCGGCCGTCAGCAGGTCTCCGAGGAGATCGCGGCAGGCGTCGACGAGGTGTTCGCAGGAGTCCAGGACCAGCAGCAGCCGTTTGTCGGCGAGCCATTCGCACAGCGCCGCCGCGGGGGTGCGGGCCGTATGGTCGGCCAGGCCGACGGCGTCGCAGACGGTTGCCAGCAGCAGCCCCGCGTTGTGTAACGGCCATAGTTCGGCCCACCAGACACCGTCGGGGAACCGTGGCGCCGCCGCGCGCGCGGCTCGTATGGCGATGCGGGTCTTGCCCACGCCACCGGGCCCGGTCAGGGTGACCAACCGGTGGTCCGTCAACTCCTGACCGATCTGCCGTAGTTCGACCCGCCGGCCGATGAAACTGCTTGATTCTTCGGGAATGCTGCTCGCCACCAGGCCAGTTTGCCCCAGCTTCGGCGTCGGGTGGCGGAGGGTGGCGTGGGCGCTCCGCGGCGCGAAGTTGACGACTGCGGGCGGGCCGGTGGCGGTCAGGGCGTGACGATGGGGAAGGTGGGATCGGGGAGGCTGAGGAGGCCCAGGAGCTGGTTGAGCGCTCCGGTCCCGCCGTCGCGGTCCCCCTCGGGTGGCCCTTGTCCGGCGAGGACGTCGAGCAGTTGGGGCTTGGTGAGGGTCAGGGTCAGGTCGGGGCCGCGGTCGTCGGACGGGGTGGGGGCGCCCGGCGAACTGAGATGGGTCAGGGCCCCGTTGGACAGCGTCAGATGCCAGGTCCGGTCCTCGTCGGGGAGGTAGAGGTCGAGGGTGAGCGGGGTGGACCAGGCGCGCGGGCCGTCGATGCGGATGGCGATCGCGTCGAGGATCTGGTCGACGGTGCGGGCCCGGTCCATCTCGGGGACGGCGGTGGCGGGCCGTGGCGCGGCGAGGGTGCCGCGCAGTTCCATCGCTCCGGTGAGGTAGAAGTTGCGCCAGGTGCCGTTCTCGCAGCCGTGGCCCAGCCGTTCGTAGACCAGGGCCAGTTCGCGGCGGGCGCGGAGGTTCTTCGGGTCGGCGAAGACGGCGTGGTTGAGGAGGGTGGCGGCGAACCGCAGATCGCCCTCGGCGGCGTACCGCTTGCCCGCGTCCACGGTCGCCTCGACGCCGCCCATGGTGTCCACATAGCGCTTGGCCTGCTCGACCGGAGGGTGCTCCCACAGGTGGGCGGGGTTGCCGTCGAACCATCCCAGGTAGCGCTGGTAGATCGCCTTGACGTTGTGGCTGAGCGAGCCGTAGTAGCCGTGGTGGGCCCATTCGCGCGCCAGGCCCGGCGGCAGCCGCATCTCCTCGGCGATCTCGGGGCCGGTGAGCCCCTGGTTGAGCAGCCGCACGGTCTGGTCGTGCAGATAGGCGTACAGGTCGCGCTGGTTGGCCAGCAGGGTCCTGACGCGGTCCTTGCCCCAGGTCGGCCAGTGGTGGGAGGCGAAGGCGACCTCCGCCTGGTCGCCGAAGAGGGCGAGCGCCTCGCCCAGGTAGCGGGACCAGGCCCGGGCGTCGCGGACGGCGCCGCCGCGCAGCGACAGGACGTGGTGCAGGGTGTGGGTGGCGTTCTCGGCCAGGCAGAGCGCCCGGTGTGCCGGGAAGCAGAAGTTCATCTCGGCGGGCGCCTCGGTGCCCGGGGTGAGCTGGAAGGCGAGGTGCACACCGTCGAGGATCTCCTCCTGGCCGGTGCTGGTGATGTCCACGGTCGGCGGGACCAGGGTCATGGTGCCGGTGGAGTGGGTGGCCCCCAGACCGCAGCCGATCTGGGCGTCCGGCGCCTTGGTGAGCTCGGCGCCGTACATGTAGACGGCGCGCCGGGCCATCGCGGGCCCGGCGTAGACCTGCTCGCCGACCGCTTGGGTGAGGAAGCCGACGGGTGCGAGCACCGGAACGGGGTGGTGGCCGGGCGGGAGTACGCCGCGGGCGCCGCCGAAGTGGTCTCCGTGCGAGTGGGTGTAGATCAGGCCGGTGACCGGCCGGTCTCCGCGGTGCTTGCGGTAGAGCTCCAGGGCCGCGGCGGCGGTCTCGGCGGAGCGGAGCGGGTCGATGACGATCACGCCGTGATCGCCTTCGACCAGCGTCATATTGGACAGGTCCAGACCGCGGGCCTGGTAGATGCCCTCCGTGACCTCGTACAGACCCTGGCGGCTCACCAGCCGGCCCTGGCGCCACAGGCCCTCGTGGGCGGTGTCGGGGCAGTTCTGGGCCAGGAATCCGTAGGCCCCGGCGTCCCAGACCACCCGGCCGTCGTCCATGGTGACCTCGGGCGGGTCGAGCTCCGCGATGAACCCGCGGTCGGCGTCGGCGAAGTCTTCGTGATCATCCACGGGCACAGCGGTCACGGGATGCCCCCTCTCCGGGGCGGTCGCCCAGAGCCAATCGGCCCCTACCCCGATTATCCCTGTCCGGGCGGCGGCCGCACGCGTGCGGAGGGGCTCCGACGGCCCCGCCCCGGTGCGCCGCGCCGCCCGGATCACCGCCGGATCAGACCGGCTCGGCCTCGATGAGGCAGAAGCGGTTGGGCTCGGGGAGCGGGATGACGGTGCGCAGGGCGAAGCCGGCGGCGCGGCACAGCTGGTCGAAGTCGTCCCGGGTGCGCTCCCGGCCCTCGACGTTGACCAGCATGTTGAGATCGCTGAGGTAGAGCACGCCGGCCTCCGAGGGGTCGACACCGGAGGCCGAGGGGGCGACGACGGGCGGCAGCACCGGCTCGATGATCAGCAGCCGGCCGTCGTCGGGTATCGCCTGCCGGCAGTGCCGCAGGATCGTGGTGCACTGCTCGTCGTTCCAGTCGTGGATCACGCTCTTGAGGAGGTAGAGGTCGGCGCCCTCGGGAGCGGTGGCGAAGAAGTCCCCGGCGACGAGGGAGCAGCGCCCGTCCAGACCCTCGTCCGCCAGCCGCGTACCGGCCTGGGCGAGGCCCTCCGAGCTGTCGAAGAGGATGCCGCGGAGCCCGGGGTGCGCCTGGAGGATCGGGGCGAGCAGGGTGCCGTCGCCGCCGCCGATGTCGGCGACGGTCCGGAAGCGGCCGAAGTCGTAGGCCGCCGGGACCAGCGCGGCGGTGTCGCGGGTGGCCTGGCCCATCGCGGCGTTGAAGTCGGCGGAGAGCTGCGGCTGTTGGGCGAGGTAGCCGAAGAAGTCCTGGCCGAAGGCCGTGTCGAAGGAGGGCCGGCCGGTACGCACGCTGTCGTCCAGCAGCTCCCAGGCCCGCAGGATGGTGGGGTCGGTGAACATCCGGGAGAAGGACCGCAGCGACTCGGGGTGATCGCTGTGCAGCAGGGCGCCGGCCGGGGTGGTGGCGAACGTTCCGGGAGACCGCTCCACGAGCAGTCCGAGTCCGGCCAGCGACCGCAGTAACCGGCCCATGGCCTGGGGCTCGGCGGCGCACTCCTTCGCCAGCTCGTCCGCGCCGCGCTCCCCGTCCCCGATCAGATCGACGATCCCCATGCGGGCCGCGGCACCCAGCGTGTGTGCCGCCATGCCGCCGTAGGCGATCCGGACCAGCGCGTCCCGGGCCTCATCCGATGGCTGCTTCTCGTACGACATGGTGCGACACCTCTCCGGTCAACGGCGTTACGGGCAGGGCCCGGCAGGGCACAACACGCAGGTGACGTTGTCGCCCCGCAACAAGTTAGGCAAGCCTAACTAGAAATGATCAACGGGGCAACGTCCCCTTCGCCCGCACCCCGCCCGTACGGCGCCGCCCTGCGCACCACCCGGGAGAGGAGAAACGCCCCTGTCCCCGTACGACGACCGCCCCTTCGGCGAGATCGCCGAGCCGTTCCGACACGAAGCCCTCCCCCGCCCCCGCACCCCGTCAGCCGGGCGCTCGCGCGGCTACCCGCGCGGCGCCGCATGGCTCGCACAGGCCGCGGCGATCACCGGTCTGGTCCTGGGAATCGCCCTGGCGCACGGCCTGCTCCTCGCGAGCGGGCTGGTACTGGCCGGACTGACCGGGCACCTGTCGGCCGAGGGCCGCGCACGGCGCCGATAGCCCGTAGCCGCCGCGCCCGCACACGCAGCCGCCGGCCCGCCCGCCACCCGAGGGAGGCAGGCGCACCGGCGGCCTGTCACACGCCCCCGTATGGGGAGCGCACGTCAGGTGACGCTGCGGCTCCTCGATGCCACGGCGACACACATGGCGCCCAGCAGGAACGTCAGAACACCGATGACGAGGTTGTTCCAGATGACGCCGGCGTCCGGGCTGCTGCCGACGATCCAGGGCGAGATGATCATCCATACGCCGATCGCGCACATCGCACCGCTCAGGCCGTACATCCGCTCGGGCGCCACGGTGAAACCCACCGCCAGCAGGGCGATCGCGATGCCGAGGATGAGGTTGTGCACCACCAGCGGAGGCTGCGCGAGGGCGAAGTGGATGACCCACGGCGAGACGGCGCAGTACAGGCCGACCAAGAAGACCGGACCGTCGACGAGTACGACATCACGCCCGCCGAGCACCCGCTCATAGCGAGCCCGCATCTCAGAAGCGTCGGGGTGACCGGCGAGATCACCCCTGGTGTGTGAGACGTCGGCCATACGACTCGCCTCCTTCGCTCGCAAGCCTGGCCGTTTCGCGTGGCATCGGGCCGCGCACCTTTATTCTGCGCTTATGTCGCGTTTATGTGTAGATGAAGCGACAGGTGAATCCTGAAGCATTTCGGCCACCCGCCCACTCACCTGCGGTCCAGCGTCCGCCCCAGGCCCAGATTCCAGCGCCCACCCCGGCCGCTCAGCTCGGTCGCGGTGAGCGGCGGGACATCCAGCCGCCAGAACGCGTCCGCGGGCACCCGCAGTGCGCACACCGCCGCGGCCCGTACGACGTCCGGTTCGACGACGGCCACCACCCGGCCGTCGTCGAGCGCCATCCGGGTCAGCCAGCCCGCGATCCGGTCGCACAGCGCCCGCAGCGACTCCCCGCCGTGCCCCTCGAAGTCCGGATCGCTCAGCCAACTGGAGACCGCGACCGGTTCGGCGTCGGCGACCTCGGCCAGGGTCCGGCCGCGCCAGGCACCCATCGCACAGCCCGCCAGTTCCGGCGCGGAGCGGGCCGACAGCCCCAGCTCCGCGGCGGTGCCCCGGCACCGGACGGAGGGCGAGGCGAAGATCCGGTCGGCGGCCGGCAGCGATCCGGCCGTGGCCCGCACACGGCGCAGCCCGGCCTCGCTCAGCGGGCCGTCGTCGTCGAAGCGCACCTCGCGCTGGGCATCGCCCGCGGCCGGTGAGACCAACATCACCCGAGTCGTCACGCCTCCTCCTTCCGCTACCCATCGCCGCCGTCAACGGACCTTCCGTACTGGGCAGTTGTCCTGCGGACGCGCCCCGTCCTGCGCCACTCCGCCCCCTCTACGGCCTTGGCCCGGTGGCCGGTTCACGGTACCTTCCCGATCGTATTGACGATGACATGACGGAAGCCGGTGGGATCCCGGCGCGGTCGCGCCACTGTATGTCCGGTTTTTACCAGCCCAAAAGGGCCAGGACCGGATGAGCCAGACCCGGCATGTCATCCCGCACTCCACTGACTAGGGACGCGAGTTCCCCCTAAAAGGAGGTTCTGCCATGGCTCAGACCATCGCACCCCCGGCCACCGGCGCCGTCGCCCCCGCCCCGCTCCCCCTCAAGGCGATCGCCCCCTGGGCGGTCTTCGGCATCGTCCTGATGATGGTGCTGCTGTACTTCGTCGGCGCCGAGCAGGGCGCCACCTCGGTGTTCTCCGGAACGGACGTGCACGAGTGGGTCCACGACGGGCGCCACCTCCTCGGTTTCCCCTGCCACTGATCGGACCCGGCACCCATGAACTCGCTCACCATCAGAAACCTTCTGGTGCGCGGTCTGCTCGCCGGTCTGGCAGCCGGTGTCGTCGCCCTGGTCGTCGCCTACCTGCTGGGTGAACCACGGGTGGACGCCGCCATCGCGTTCGAGGACGCCCACAGCCACGACCACGGCCACGAGATGGAGGTCGTCAGCCGCGGGATGCAGTCCACTGCGGGGCTGGCGACCGGCGTCCTGGTCTACGGCGTGGCGCTGGGCGGCATCGCCGCACTGGTCTTCTGCTTCCTGCTGGGCCGGATCGGGCGCTTCGGCGCCCGGACCACCGCCGCCCTGCTGTCCGGCGCCGCGCTGCTGGTCTACCTCGTACCGTTCCTGAAGTACCCGGCGAACCCACCGGCCGTCGGCAACCCCGACACCATCGGCCAACGCACCGCCCTGTACTTCCTGATGATGCTGCTCGGCATCCTGCTGGCCGTCGGCGCGACGATCCTCGGCCGGCGCCTGGCTCCCAAGCTGGGCAACTGGTACGCCACGGTGACGGCCGGCGCCGCGTTCGTGGTCGCCGTCGCCCTCGCGTACGCCTTCCTGCCGTCCTACGACAATGTGCCGCACGGCTTCCCCGGCACCCTGCTGTGGCAGTTCCGGCTGTCGACGATCGCCATCCAACTGGTGCTGTGGACCGCCTTCGGGCTGCTCTTCGGCCACCTCGCGGAGCGCGTCGTCCCCACGCAGCAGCGGGCCGCCGCCCCCGCGGCGGCGCCCGTCACCTCCTGACACGGCGTCCGCCGCCGGACAAGCGCACACGGGAAGGGCCCGCGACCACGTGTCGCGGGCCCTTCCCGTTCACCTGTCCTGCCGCTTCAGAACAGGCCGTGGATGCCGTCGAGATGCGGCAGGTCGTGGTCGAGGCGCTCGCGTTTGGCGCGCAGATAGCGGATGTTCTCCGCCCGGGGTGCGACCAGCAGCGGGACCTGTTCGGCGACGGCGATGCCATGGCGCAGCAGCGCGGCCCGCTTGCGCGGGTTGTTCGACAGCAGCCGCACGGACCGGACGTCGAGATCCCGCAGGATCTCCGCCGCGACGCGGTACTCACGGGCGTCGACGGGCAGTCCGAGCGCGATGTTCGCCTCGACCGTGTCCAGCCCGTCGTCCTGCAGCTTCATCGCCCGGAGTTTGGCCAGCAGGCCGATTCCCCGCCCCTCGTGGCCCTGGAGATAGACCAGAACGCCGCGCCCGGCCGCCACGATCGCGCGCAGCGCCGCGGCCAGTTGGTCGCCGCATTCGCAGTGTGTGGAGCCGAAGACATCGCCGGTGAGGCACTCCGAATGCACCCGGGTGAGCGTCAGTTCGCCCGCCGCCTCGCCGTAGACCAGCGCCACCTGCTCGATTTCGCCGCGGTGGTCGAGATAGCCGACCGCGCGGAATTCCCCATAGGTGGTGGGCAGCCGGACCTCCACCACCCGTTCCACACCCGCGATTTCACGGCCGGCATTGTCGAGAGCGATACCGAGGTCGGGGCCGAGGCCCGGACCGACATCATCGTCGAGGTCCGTCATGGCGCGATGGTACCCGCGCGGTGAATAGGGCGGCAGGGATTACTCACCCATGCGACAAGTATGCTGCGAGGCCGACTCCCCGGTCAGCCGGCGACGAAAGGCGGCAGTGCCCATGACCGCTTCACCACAACCGTCCCCGGTCACGGCTCTGTTGCCGGCGGACACCACCGAGGACGTGCGGGCGCGGCGCCCCTCGACGGCCGTCCTGCCGGTCGGCAGTTTCGAACAGCACGGCGCCCACCTGCCACTGATCACCGACACCGTCGTCGCCTGCACCATCGCCGGGGAGCTGGCGGCCGCCCACCCCGTCCAGCTGCTGCCGCCGCTGACGGTGTCCTGTTCGCACGAACACGCCGACTGGCCGGGGACCGTCAGCATTTCCGCGCGGACCCTGCACGCGGTCGTCACCGACATCGCCGCATCCCTGCGCCGGTCCGGCATCGGCACCCTGATTCTGGTCAACGGGCACGGCGGAAATTACGTACTGCGCAATGTGGTTCAGGAATCCGCCGGGAGCGGGGTGCGGATGGCGCTGTTCCCCCAGTCGGCCGACTGGGAGGCGGCGCGCGCCCGGGCCGGGGTGCGGACCTCCGCGCACAGCGATATGCATGCGGGAGAGGTCGAGACGTCCATCCTCCTGCACGCCCACCCCGAACTGGTCAAGGACGGCTATGAATCGGCGGATTGCACCGCCGATGACCGAAAGCATCTGCTGACGCTCGGAATGTCGGCCTATACCGCCTCCGGAGTCATCGGCCGCCCGTCGCTCGCCTCGGCCCGCAAAGGCCGGGAATTGCTGACCGGACTGGTCGAGGCATTCGGCGAATACGCCGCGCTCTTGGGGGCACCGGCGGAAGGCGGGCGGTGAGATGGCGGCCGAGGGGAGGTCCGAGGCGCTGGACGCCACGGCGGCATGGGAGCGGCTGCTGCGGATCCGTACGGCCGCCGATGCCCGGACCGCCGGGCTGGTGGCGGACGGCGACGACGGGTGGCGGTGGGGGGCGCCGGCCTCGCCCGAGGCGGTCGAGCTCGCCGATCGCTATCTGCCGCTCTGCCTGGCCGGTCCGCGGATCGGGTTCGCACAGCTCGGACAGAGTCTGGACGGCTTCATCGCGACCCGTACCGGCGACGCCGACTACGTCACCGGCGCGGAGGACCGCCGCCATCTGCACCGGCTGCGCGCACTGGCCGACGCGGTGGTGGTGGGGGCGGGCACGGCCGTGGCGGACGATCCGCGGCTGACCGTACGCGCCTGTGCGGGCGAGCATCCGGTACGGGTGGTGCTCGACCCGAAGGGCCGGGTGCCGGTGCACAGCGGGGTGTTCACCGATGGTGCGGCGCCGACGCTGTGGCTGCTCGGGCCGGGCGCCGGCCCCGCGGCCCGGGGAGCCCTGGGCGACGGGGTCGATGTCCTTCGGCTGCCGGACGCGGACGCCTTCGGCCCGGAGCGGCTGCTGGCGGTGCTGGCGCGGCGTGGGCTGGGCCGGGTGCTGATCGAGGGCGGCGGCGTCACCGTCTCGCGTTTCGTGCGGGCGCGGGCGCTGGACCGGCTGTACCTCACCGTCGCGCCGGTCCTGCTCGGCGACGGCGTCCCCGGTCTGCGGTTCCCCGGTACGCCGGTGATGCGCGAGGCGCTACGTCCGCCGCTGCGGCGCGCCCTGCTCGGCGAGGACACGCTCTTCGAGCTCGAACTGCGGGCGGCGGCCGACGCGCGCTCCGGCCGCCCACCGCACGAGCAGGACCAGGGCGCCGGGCAGGCTCGCGGCGAAGGCGAGCACTCCGTAGACCACGGAGGCGGTGAGTCCCTGCGCGGCGCCCAGTCCGGCGGCGCCGAACGCCCAGGCGGCGGCGCCCTCTCGGGGGCCCCAGCCGCCGATGTTGACCGGCAGCGCCATCGCGAGCAGCGCTAGCACCACCAGCGGCACCAGCTCGGCGGTGGGGGCATCGACCCCGGCGACACGGGCCGCCAGGACGAACATCGTGAGGTAGCCCGCGAGGACCGCCACCGACGACAGCGCGACACCGGGCCATACCGCGCGGGACGGCAGGCCCTGGCGCGCCTCGGCCCGTTCGGTGTGCCCGGTGCGCCGGCGCAGGCACCACCATCCGGCGGCCGCCAGGGCCACCGCGCACAGGGCGGCGGCGGGCAGTGCGACGCCGGGCGAGGCGAGGGCGTGGGCGAGGGCGGAGGAGACCGGCGAGGGCCGCACGAGCAGCACCGCGGCACCGCAGACGAGCAACACCAGCTGGCCCGCGGCGCGTTCCAGTATCACCGCGCGCACCCCGCGGCCGAGGTCGCCCGCGCCGCCGCGGTGCCCGACGGCGCGGTGGACATCGCCCAGCACACCGCCGGGCAGCACCGCGTTGAGGAACAGTGCCCGGTAGTAGTCCGCGACGGCTCGGCCCAGCGGCAGCCGCAGGCCCAGGCCGCGGGCCACCAGGCACCAGCGCCAGGCGCTGAGGACCGTGGTCAGCAGGCCGATGGCCAGGGCGGCCAGCAGGGTGCCGGCGTCGATCCGGCGCAGCCCGGCCAGGAAGGCGGCCGAGCCCAGATGCCACACCAGCGCCACCAGCACGCCCGCGCCCACCAGCAGCCTCAGCCACGACACCCAGCCGGACCGCCGCATCACACGCCCCCGGACGGCGGACCGGGCAGCGCCAGCAGATCGGTGTGGTGCACCGTGACGCCCAACTCCCCCGCCGCGCACTGGTCCAGTCTCCGGCGCAGATACTCGACGGCCCGGGGCCCGAGCGACGGCCGCTGGGCCTGCGCGGCACCGACCCAGCCGCGCAGCCATTCGGCGATCAGCGTGCACTCGGCGCTCCCCAGCCGCCACGGACTGGACCGCAGCACCACCGTCGCACCCCGTCGCTCGAACGCGGCGACCGCCGCCGCGACCGCGTCCGGACCGAGCAGGCGACGGCCCTGGTCGGCGCGGCGCTGATGGTCGTTGAAGGCGGCGGCCAGCTCGGCGTCGAGCGGCTCCTGCGGGGTCAGTTCGACCCGTCCGGCGACGGAGAGCGCCAGCAGTGCGGGGCACCCGGCGCTCGTGCAGGCCTCGGCGAGCGCCTCGACCTCGTCGAGGGTGAGCAGATCGAGCAGCGCCGAGGCGGAGACCAGTGACGTACCGGCGAGGTCCGCGGCGCTGAGGGCGGTCAGATCGCCGTGCTCGGTCGCGATCTGAACGGGTGTTCCGTCGGCGGCCGTTGAGGGCATCCGCGAGCCGGCGTGGGCGAGCAGCGCCGGGTCGTGGTCGTGCAGGGTCCACCGCTGCGGACCGGGCAGCCGGACGGCGAGCCAGCGCGCCATCGAGCCGGTGCCGGAGCCGAGATCGCGGATCACCAGGCCGGGTGGGCGCCCCGGCCGCTCGGCCGCGGCCTGCGCGAGCCACGTACGCAACGGGCGCAGCAGCTCGGGCGCACGGGACACGGCGTCGGCGCGTTCGCGCAACTCCAGCCAGTCGGCGGCGAACCGGGCGCTTCCCACGGCGTTCAACGCGCCCTCCGGGGTTCCTGCCGAAGCCGTTCCAGCGCTCCGGCCAGACTCTGCGACGTCATCTCCCACTCCTCCAGCATGGCACGCCGGCCGCGTGCCGCTCTCTTGAGCCGGTGGCGCAGCCGCGGATCGCCGAGCCATCGGCGCAGCGCGTCGGCGAGTTCCACCGGGCTTTTGGACGGTATGAGCAGGCCGGGCAGGCTGCCGTCGGGGGCCCGCCCGAGGGCCTCCGGTACGCCGTCGACCGCCGTGGCCAGCACCGGAATGCCGCGGGCCAGCGCCTCGGTGACGACCATGCCATAGGGCTCGGCGTACGAGGTGAGCACCAGCAGGTCGGCGGCGGCATAGCGGGCGGCCAGCTCCGCTCCGGCCAGTGGACCGGTGAAGTCGACCCGGTCGGCGATGCCCAACTCCTCGGCGTTGCCGGGCAGTTGCCGGGCGTAGTCGAGGTCGCCGCCGGGCCCGCCGACGAACGCGCAGCTCCAGGGCAGGTCGGAGACGGCCGCGAGGGCGTCGAGCAGCCGGCGCTGTCCCTTGCGCGGGGTGAGCGAGGCGACGCAGAGCAGCGCGCCGGCCCCGTCCGTGCCGGGCGCGAGCGGCGCGGGATCGACCCCCGGCCGGGCGACGTGGATCCGCGCCGCGGCCGGCCCGTGGTGCGCGACGAGCCGGCGGGCGGCCCACTCACTGGTGGCCACCACGGCCCCCGCGGCTCGCAGGGTGCGGCGTTCGCGGGCCTCCAGCTCGGCCGCCGTGCCGGGGTCGAGTCCGGTCTCGTCCCCCAGCGGCAGATGCATCAGCACACAGAGCCGCAGCCGTTCGGCCTCGGGGGCGAGGACCTCGGGGACGCCGCCGGCGACCAGCCCGTCGAGCAGGACCACGGCGCCGTCCGGCAGGGCCGCCAGCCGGCCCGCCAGCCCCGCACGGGCCGCCCCGTCCGGCTGCGGCCAGCTGCCGGGCATGGCGTACGGGCGCACCCGCCACCCCTGTGCCGGGAGGTCGCGGCACACCCGCCGGTCGTAGACGTTGCCCCCGCTGGGCTTCGCCGGATCATCGACGCCACCGGGCAGGACGAAGTGCACCACCCGCTCCGACGCCCCGTCGGCGCCGGTCCGCGTCACAGCGTGCGCTCGTACGTCGCCCAGGCGATATGCGATTCATGCAGGGTGACCGATATACCGGCGAGCTCGCGGGCGCCCTCGCCGAGGTTGCCGGCGTGCACACGGTCGGCGAGCCGGTCGGCGATGACCTTGGCCAGGGCCTCCGTCGAGGTGTTGATCCCGGCGAAGGCGGGTTCGTCGTCGAGGTTTCGGTAGTTCAACTCGGCGACCACCTGGCCGAGTTCCTGGGTGGCCAGGCCGATGTCGACGACGATGTTGTCGGCGTCGAGAGCCTCGCGGCGGAAGGTGGCGTCCACGATGAAGGTCGCGCCGTGCAGACGCTGGGCGGGTCCGAAGACCGCGCCGCGGAAGCTGTGCGCGACCATGAGGTGATCGCGGACGGTGATGCTGAACACGGGCGTTCCTCCGGTGTGATGTCGGTCTCATGGATGGCCGCGGTGACGGTGCTGCCGCGGGGCGGTCGCGGCGTGCCGCGCCCGTGCTCTAGGAGGCGCCCGGAGGCGCGTAGCGGATGCGGTGGCACAGCGCCGCGAGGTCGCCGGAGGCGAGCCGGGGCAGCACCGAGGGCAGCTCCTCGAAGGCGGACTCCCCGGTGATCAGTGCGTCGAAGGCGGGGTCGGCGAGCAGGTCGAGGGCGAGGGCGAGCCGGTCGGCGAAGGTGCGACGGGCGCGCCGCGCCGAGGAGACGGCACCCACCTGGCTGCTGCGGACGACCAGCCGGCGGGAGTGGAAGGCCTCCCCCAGGGGCAGGCTGACCCGCCGGTCGCCGTACCAGCTCAGCTCGATGACGGTGCCCTCCGGGGCGAGCAGTTCGAGGGAGCGCGCCAGCCCCTCCTCGCTCGCGCTGGCGTGCACGACGAGATCGCAGTCGCCCAGCGCGTCGTCGGGCAGCGCGAAGTCGACACCGAGTGCTTCGGCGGTGGTGGCACGCGCCGGGTCGGCGTCGACCAACTGCAGCCGGACGGCCGGGTAGCGGGCGAGCAGGGCGGCGACGCTGCACCCGACCATGCCCGCGCCGACCACCGCGATCCGGTCGCCGACCAGCGGCGCGGCGTCCCACAGGGCGTTCACCGCGGTCTCCACGGTGCCCGCCAGCACGGCGCGGGCGGCGGGCACGGCGTCCGGTACGGGGGTGACGGCGTGCGCCGGGACGACGTAGTGCGTCTGGTGCGGGGCGAGGCAGAAGACCGTACGGCCGCGCAGCGCGGGCGGCCCCTCCTCGACGACGCCGACGTTGAGATAGCCATACTTGACCGGTGCGGGGAAGTCGCCTTCCTGGAACGGTGCGCGCATGGCGCCGTACTGGCTCTCGGGGACGCCGCCGCGGAAGACCAGGGTCTCGGTCCCGCGGCTCACTCCGGAGTACAGGGTCCGCACGAGCACTTCATCGGAACCGGGCTCCGGCAACGGCACCGGCCGGAGCTCGCCCCGGCCCGGAGCGCTTAGCCAAAACGCACAAGCGACGCGCGGCATCGGGATCCTCCTGGACGCTCCGTCGTGGGGTCGTTGATGCTGGGGATCATGAGGACGCCGTCACCATACGCGGCGCCCATGGACTGCGCCACAAGTCGCGGGAGGCATGGTGGCTGTTGTGAAAGAGCGCCACGGCACAAGGCGGTTGGAGCAGGACACCACGGCCGGAATGGGGCTGCAGCTGCTGGTGCTCGTGGTGCTCTGCCGGGCGGTCGGCCTGGGTACCGCGGGGTGGCTGACGGGTGCCGTCTTCGCCGTGGGCAGCTGGGCCGTACTCACTCTGGCGCTGCGCCGGTCATGGACGGGGTCGTTCGGCCCCGCCAACCGCGTCACCCTGGCCCGGACCATCCTCGTCGGCGGGGTGACGGCGCTGGTCGCGGACTCCTTCGACGGACGGGCACCGGTCAGGGTGCTGATCGCGCTGGCCACCGTCGCGCTGCTGCTGGACGCCGTGGACGGACAGGTCGCCCGGCGCACCGGAACGGCGTCCCCGCTGGGAGCCCGCTTCGACATGGAGGTCGACGCCTTCCTCATCCTGGTCCTCTGCGTCTACCTCGCGGTGCCGCTGGGCGCCTGGGTGCTGAGCATCGGCCTGATGCGGTACGCCTTCGTCGCGGCGTCCTGGGCGATGCCGTGGCTCGGCGGCGACCTGCCGCACAGCATGGCCCGTAAGACCGTGGCGGCGCTCCAGGGAATCGTGCTGGTCGTGGCGGGCGCCGGGATCATGCCGCGGGCGTCGGCGGCGGCCGCGGTGGCCGTGGCGCTGGCACTGCTCGTGTGGTCGTTCGGGCGGGACGTGTGGTGGCTGTGGCGGGTCCGCCCCGACGGACCGGTCCGACGTCCTCCCGCGCACTACGTCCCCGCGTGCCGCCCCAGGTACACGACGAGCACCAGGAAGACCAGCACGAGATTCGTGACGACGACGAAGATCAGCGCCCGGCGCCAGAGGCTGTCCCGGGGCGGCCGGTGCACCAGCACCGTGCCGGACGGCCGAGCGAGCCGGGCCCCGGGACGCACCGCGGTGCGGTGGACCCCGCGGCGCGGCGAGGAGTAGCGGCGGGCGACGCGCTCCGGGCAACTACGGGCGTGCCCACGGGCCGTACGAAGCGGCCCGCGCCCCGGCGCACGGCCCCGACAAGGAGGCGTGGCACCGGGCCCGGAGCGCGTGGGTATGCAGGTCCGTGACCGGACCGCCCGCCAGGACGGCGTTCCCTTGCGCCTCGGCACCACGCATGACCTCCGCGCTCCGACCGGCCGGCCGTCACGTCGTCTGTTGAATTGCGGAATTCTAGCTTGTCGCTGCGCTTTGCTCGCCTCCCACGTTGTCGGCTGTCCCGCCGTGGGGTTTCGCGTGGTTCGCCTGCGGCGGGCCCCTCCGCTGCGCTTTGCTGCGGCCGACGTGTTCGACTTACGCGCCGTGACGCCTGCGGCGGGCGGGGTCCGCTGCGCGGGGCTGTTCGGCTGCCGGTGACAGGCCGGAGGGGTAGGGGTGTGGGACTGCTGCGCTTTACGTCCCACACCCCTACCCCTCCGGCCCGCCCCCTCCCGTTGGGGGTGGGAGAAGACCGTGGGGGTGGGCGTAGTCCCGTACGCGCGGGCAGTGGACGAATTACGCACGCCCCCACCGGTCATTTCCCACCCACCCACGGGAGGGGGCGGACCGCAGGACGAAGTCCGGAGGGCCGCACCCGCTGCCGAAAACGCCCCGCGCAGCGGCAACCGGCCCGCCGCAGGCGCAACGGCGAGCAACCACCACGGCGCCGCAGCCGACAACGTGGGAGGCGGGCCAAAGCGCAGCGGACCGGCGAATGGGTGATCAAGCCGCCCCCCGGTATCGTCCGGCAGGCCCCGCGCGTTGGACTGCCATGACCGTCTTCCGCGTCCGACCGTGGTTTCTGCCGACCAGCCTTGTGGCGTTCCTCACCGAGGTGTGGCCGGACGGGCAGACTGACGGGCCGTCGGACGCCGGATCCGGCGATCCGTTAGAGGGCGGCGCCGACGGGACGCCCGCTACCCGGTCAGCTGATTCAGGGACGACCGAATGCCTTCCGTGCTCCGGGGCGGCCGACGGCGGCGGCGAGCACTCCGGCAAGCACCCTGACCGGCCCTGACGAGCCGCCGCGCGGGCGGCCGGGCAGCGGAGTTGACCGCGCGTCGAAAGCCGGCCGGCGCACACACCGTGGCCATCGGGTTACCACATGTGGCGAGCGGTGGTGATCGCCCATAGCTTCGCTTCATGGCGCTTCGACAGATGAAATACATGGGCTGCGTCGCAGCGGTGATGGCCGGCGGACTGGGCGCGGGCGCCCCCTGCGACGGCGGGCGGCATGTGGTCCGTCCGGGCGATTCGATCCAGCGGGCGGTGGACAGGGCACGGCCGGGTGACACCGTCGTCATCAAGCCCGGGATCTACCAGGAGAGCGTACTGATCAACAAGTCCCGGCTGCGCCTCGTCGGAGCGGGCGAGAAGACGGTGATCAAGCCGGGCGGGAAGCGCGCGGAGAACGCCTGCGGGCAGGAGGGCAACGGCATCTGCGTCATCGGCAGCAAGGGCCACCCGCTGCACGACGTCCACATCCGTTCGCTGACCGTCGCCGACTTCAAGCGGAACGGCATCTGGGCCTCCGGCACCGAACGGCTGACCGTATCCGGCGTGACCTCGCGGAAGAACCGCGTGTGGGGCATCGCCACGGAGAAGTCCACCGCCAGCCTGATCAGGGACAACAAGGTCATCGGCAACGGCGACTCCGGCATCTTCGTCGCGAACACGGTCAAGGAGGAGGGCGGGGCCACCGACACCCGGGGCACGGCCATCTTCCAGAACCTCATGACGGACAACCGGATCGGCGTCACCGTCCGGCGCGTGCGGAACCTGACGGTCAGCCACAACACGATGACCGGGAACTGCGGCGGAGCGTTCATCGTCGGCGACGAGTCACGCCCCAGGGCGGGTGCCCTGACCGTGCGGAACAACGAGATCACCAAGAACAACAAGTACTGCCCCGCCAACCCCCGCCTACCGTTCATCCAGGGCTCCGGCATCGTCCTCACCGGCACCGAGGAGGCGAAGGTGGTCCACAACCTCATCCGGGACAACGCCGGCAAGTCCCCGCTCTCCGGCGGCGTCGTGCTCTTCCACAGCTTCGTCAAGGCCCTCAACGAGCGCAATGTCATCGGCGACAACGAGGTGCTGGGCAACAAGCCGGTGGACCTGGCCAACCGGGACACCGAAGGCCGGGGAAACGAGTTCCACGGCAACAAGTGCCGGACCTCGGAGCCGGCCCGTCTGTGCTGACTTCACACGGGAGAATTGAGGCGGAATGAGCACCGTAAGTCCCACCCCCCAGCCGGCCATGCGGCTGCGCGAGCTGGTCTTCGGAGCCGCGTGCGCGGCGGCCGTACGGGCCGCGGCCAAGCTCGGCGTCGCCGACGCCCTCGGCGAGCGGCCCGCCACGGCGCAGGAGCTGGCCACCGCGGTGCGGGCCGAGCCGCGGCCGCTGGAGCGGCTGCTGCGCACACTGACCTGCTACGGCATCTTCGAGGAGACCGCGGACGGGACGTACGCCCACACCGAGATGTCCCGGCTGCTGCGCGAGGACACCCCCAACAGCCTGCGCTATATCTCCCTGTGGTGCACCGAGCCCTGGACCTGGGACGCCTGGCCCCGGCTCGACGAGGCGGTGCGCTCGGGCGGCAGCGTCTTCGGCGACCTGTACGGCAAGGGCTTCTTCGACTACCTCCATGAGGACGCGCCGGACTCCGCCGAGGTCTTCGACCGGGCCATGACCACCTCCAGCAAGCAGTCGGCCGAGGACCTCGCGGCGCTGCTCGACCTGTCCGGGGCGTCGTCGGTGGCGGACATCGGCGGCGGCCAGGGGCATGTGCTCGCCAGCCTGCTGGAGAAGTACCCCGCGATGCAGGGCACGCTGCTGGACCTGCCCACGGTGGTGGCGAACCCGGACCCCCGGCTCCGGGAGGGCGGCGCGCTCGCCCCGCGGGTACGGATCGTGCCCGGCGACTGCCGCGACGACATCCCGGTGCAGGCCGATGTCTACATCGTCAAGAACATCCTGGAGTGGGACGACGACAGCACCCGCCGGACGCTGCGCAACGTCGTCGACGCCGCCCGCCCCGGCGCCCGTGTGGTGATCATCGAGAACCTCGTCGACGACAGCCCCTCGATGAAGTTCACCACCGCCATGGACCTGCTGCTGCTCCTGAACGTCGGCGGTGCCAAGCACACCAAGGAGAGCCTGGTCGGCCGGATGTCGGCGGCCGGACTGAAGGTCGGCGACATCACGCCCGTCAACCCCTATCTGCACGCCTTCGAGTGCACCGTCCCCGCGTGACGCGGACCGCGGTATGAACGAGCCCGTGAACGGCAGGCCGCCCGGCGAGGAGAAGCCTCCTCGCCGGGCGGCCCCGCCCGTTCCCGGGCGGGTGCGGGCACCGGGGGATCGCCCCGGCTCCGCCTGCGCGTCAGCCGCGGCCGTCGCGCTCCCAGCGATAGAACTCGTGGGCCATCGCGTCCTTGGGGCTGCGCCAGGTCTCCGGGTCGTACGCGCTGACGTAGGCCGACAGCTTGTCGCTCACCGCACGGAACTCGGGGTGCTCGGTGACCTTGGCGATCTCCGGTCCGGGCGGCCGGTCGGATTCGATGAGGTGCAGATACACCTCACCGAACTGGAAGAGGGTCCGCCGCGAGACGCCGACCAGGTGGGGCAGCTCCGTACGGTCGGAGGCCTCGAAGACCTCGGCGATGTCCGGAGCGGAACCGGGTGCCATACGAGCGACGATCAGAGCGTGGTGCATCGGGGAGATCCCTTCGTTGCCGCCGGGTGGCGGTCCGGACACGGCCCGGCGGGCGGTCAGTTGACGGCGGTGGAACGCAGCTCGCGGTCCCGCTGCTCGATCTTGTCCCGGATGAGTTCCAGCTGGATCCGGGAGTTGCGGTTGATGAGCTCGGTCATCCCCTTGTCGTCGACCGGGGCCTGCGGCTTCATCGCGAAGTCCTGGGTCCAGTGCATCGACGTACCGCCCGGGATCTCGGAGTACTTCCAGTGGATGTCCATGTGCTCGAAGGGGCCGGTCTCCACTCGGCGGGCGCGGACGCTGCGGCCCCTGCGGTCCATGACCCGCTCGGAGACCCAGCTCCAGATGGTCCCGTTGTCGTCCGGGTGCATCGTCAGCCGGAAGGTGGTCTTGTCGCCCTCCCTGGACAGCACCTCGACCGAGGCGTACTCGCTGAACAGCTGGGGCCAGTTCTCGATGTCGTTGGTGATGTCCCAGACGAGGTCGAGGGGCGCGGCGATGGTGATGTCGTTCTCGGTGTGGCCGGGCATGTCAGGCTCCTGTCGTAGACACTTTGTCTTTGTCGGTGTTGACCAGGGCGAGGAAGTCGCGCGGCGTCTTGCAGCGCTCCGCGTCGGTCGGCATCGGCCGGCCGTGCCGGTTCTCCAGTTCGCCCACGATGCCGAGGAGGCCGAGCGAGTCGAGGCCGAACTCGGCGAAGGACAGATCGGCGCGGCTGGCCAGGTCCTTCGGGTCGACGGTGAGGCCGGCGGCCGACTTCATCAGCGATGCCAGCTCGTCGAGGGTCAGTTGAGCGGTCATGTGGGGTTCTCCTTCTCACGAGGGGGACGTGGGGGCGTGCCGCAGCACCATCGCCGCGTTCGACCCCATCAGCCCCCGGCTCAGCACCAGCGCCGTCCGCAGCTCGGCGGGGCGGGCCCGGCCGATCACCACGTCGAGGTCGTGGCAGACGTCGACGACGTTGGGCGTGGGCGGCACCACACCGTTCTCCATGGCGAGCACCGCGGCCGCGATGTCCAGGACGGGTGCCCCGCAGTACGCCCGCCCGATGCCGGTCTTGGGCGCGGTCACCGGAACCTGCCCGGTACGCCGGCCAAGGGCGTCCGCGAGGGCCAGCGCCTCGGCCCGGTCGGCCGAGGGGACACCGAGCGCGTCCGCGAACACCACGTCGATCTCCTCCGGGGCGCAGCGCGCGTCCTCCAGTGCGCCGCGGATCGCGTGGGCGAGCCCGTCGCGGGACTCCTCCCACCGCGAGGCACCGGTGAAGGTCGCGGCGTGCCCGGAGAGCACGGCCCGGACGGTCGCCCCGCGGCTCCCGGCGGCCCTCTCCTCCTCGATGACCAGCATCGCGCCGCCCTCGGCGGGCACGAATCCGCAGGCTCCGTCGGTGAACGGGCGGTAGGCGCGGTCCGGGTCGTCGAGCCTGCTCAGATCGTCGTAGCCGAGCTGGCAGACGACCGAGTAGGGGGCCAGCGGCGCCTCGGCGGCGCCCACGACGACGGCGTCGGTGCCGCGCCGGATGGTGCGGCAGGCGTGCGCCAGGGCGTCCAGGCCGCCCGCCTCGTCGCTGGCCACGACTCCGCAGGGCCCCTTGAAGCCGCCGCGGATGGAGATCTGTCCGGTGCTGGCCGCGTAGAACCAGGCGATGGACTGGTACGGGCCCACGTGCCGGGAGCCCTGGCCCCAGAGCCGTTGCAGCTCCCGTTGGCCGAACTCGCCGCCGCCCGATCCGGCGGCCGTGACGACCCCCACCGCGAACGGCGAGTGCTGGTAGTCGGCGCGGCCGAGGCGGGCGTCGTCCAGCGCGAGGTTGGCCGCCGCCATGGCGAAGTGCGTGAACCGGTCGGTCTGGACGAGGTAGCGCTCCTCGATCAGTTCCGCCGGGTCGAAGCCGCGGACCTCGCCGGCGACCTTGAGCGGCAGGTGCTCGCACCCTTCGCGGGTCACCCGGTCCAGGACGCTGATGCCCTCGATGGTCGCCTTCCAGAAGGCCTCGGTGCTCACCCCGTTGGGGGCGATGACGCCGATGCCGGTGACGACGGAACGTCGTTCCTTAGGGGAGCTCATCGTGCCCTCCCGCCCTGTCGGGTCAGTACGACCGCTGACTGGAATCCGCCGAAGCCGCTGCCGACCGAGAGCACCGAACGCAGCGGCAGCTCCCGCGCCGTCCGGGGCACATAGTCGAGGTCGCACTCCGGGTCCGGGGTCTCGTAGTTGGCCGTCGGCGGCACGACCTGGTGGGTCAGTGCCAGCACACAGGCGACGATCTCGATGGCGCCGATCGCGCCGAGCGAGTGCCCCACCATGGATTTGATGGAGCTCATCGGCACCTTGTAGGCGTGCTTGCCCAGCGACCGCTTGACCGCGGCGGTCTCGTGCCGGTCGTTCTGCTGGGTGCCGGAGCCGTGTGCGTTGACGTAGTCGACCTGGGTGGCGTCGATCCTGGCGTGACCGAGCGCGCGGTTGATGGCCTCGGCCATCTCCAGGCCCTCCTGGGTGAGGCCGGTCATGTGGTACGCGTTGCCGAAGGTGGCGTAGCCGCGTATCTCGCAGTGGATGGTCGCACCGCGGGCGCGGGCGTGTTCCAGCTCCTCCAGGACGAGTACGGCGCCGCCCTCCCCCATGACGAATCCGTCGCGGTGGGCGTCGAACGGCCGTGAGGCGTGGGCGGGGTCGTCGTTGTTGGCGGAGGTCGCCTTGATGGCGTCGAAGCAGGCCACGGTGATCGGGGAGATCGGCGAGTCCGACGCGCCGGCGATGCACACGTCGACCCGGCCCTCCTCGATGGAGTGGAAGGCGTACCCGATCGCGTCGAGGCCGGAGGTGCAGCCGGTGGAGACGGTCTGCACCGGGCCGTGCGCACCGACCTGTTCGGCCACTTCGGAGGCGAGCGAACTGGGGGAGAACGCCCGCTCCAGATAGCGGCCGGCCGGCCGGTGGTCGACGTCCCACCGCTGCCCGTGCTCGCTGACGGCGACATAGTCGTGCTCCAGGCGCGTGGTGCCGCCGACCGCGGTGCCCAGGGACACCCCGATGCGCCAGGGGTCCTCCTTCTCGGTGTCCAGGCCGGCGTCGCGCAGCGCCTCGGCGGCGGCGACCCTCGCGAACTGGATGTACCGGTCCGAGCGGGCGATCTGATCCGCACTCAGCCCGTGGACCTCGGGATCGAAGTCGCACTCGGCGGCGATGCGCGAGCGGAAGCCCTCCGGGTCGAAGAGCGTGATGCCCCGGGTCGCCGTACGCCCGGCGGACAGCAGGTCCCAGAAGGCGGGTATGCCCACGCCGCCCGGGGCCACGATGCCGACGCCGGTGACCGCCACACGGCGGGTCATGACACCGGCTCCGTTCGTTCGGGTGGCACGGCCGGCGTGCTGTCCTCCGCGGCCTCGGTGTCGACGTGGCCGAGCTCGGGGCGCGGTGCCAGCGGGCCGAGGTGGAAGACCATCCGGGCCTCCACTTCCCCCACGTTGCGGAACCGGTGCCGCATATAAGGGGGAATCAGCAGGCCCTGGTCCGGGCGCAGCGAGTAGGACTCCCCGTCCAGGTCCACTTCGAGGGCGCCCTGGACGACGTACACGAACTCCTCGGAGTACGGGTGGTAGTGCTCGCCGATGCGCTCGCCGGGCTGGACGAGTGCCATGCCCATGAAGCCGCTCGTGGCGCCCACCGCGCTGGGTGTCAGCATGGCGCGCAGATCACCTCCGCGCCGGCGGTTGGGCTTGGTCTCGCTGAGGTCCACGATGCGTGGGCGGTCCGTGGTCATGGCTGATTCCTCCAGTGGGCGTGAGGCCGTCGGTTGAGAGGGGTGGGATCTGCTGCGGTCAGGCGTCCGGGGCCCGGCGATCGGTGATCAGTGCCATGTCGGAGCGCGTCAGGAAGCGTGCGAGCTCACGGTCGTCGGACAGCCCCCCGGCCGCATCGGTGTCGAGGAGGCGCCGCAGCACGGCGATCTTGCGGGGGCCGCGCACGCCGAGCGACAGCACGGGGTCGCTGTCGATGGGGATCCGCAGGTCGATCAGCCGGACGACGATGTCGTCGCGCTGGAAGATGGTGCTGCCGGCGATCGGGCTCGCCGCGTCGTCGGCGGCCAGCTCGTCCTGGCGGGCCAGCATCCTGGCCAGCACCATGCCGCACCCCTCCCTGGCGGGGTAGAGCAGCGCATGGCGTCGTACGTCCTCGGGCCGGCTGCCGTGTGCCGCGACGTGGTGCACGGCGGGCAGCGCGGCGCGGGTGAAGAACACCCGGGCGGAGTTGGGGTCGCTGAGGTCGCGGTCCTGCTCCAGGTACGGGTTGATGGCCTCCTCGACGGCCCGGACCTCGGGCTGCCGGGAGACGTGGCGCAGTGCCGCGACGAGGTCGCCCTGCACCTCGACGGCTCGTACGACGCGGTTGCCGTGCATGAACAGGGAGGTGCGGCGCAGCCGGGTGGTGTCGTCGACCCGGGCCTCCGGGGAGGTGTAGCCGGCGAGGATCTCGGCGACCTTGTCCTCGCTGCCGGGCTTCACGGTGAAGGTCAGCGCGTGCCGGACCACTCCGTCGCCGACGCGGGGGTTGGCCTGCAGCCGGCCTTTGGGGGGCTCGGGGGTGAGCGTGGCGATGTTGGAGGTCTCGCGCAGGACGCTGAAACGCAGCGAGCGGGTGTCGCGGACGCAGCTGTGCAGCGGCTGGACCATCTTGACGTGTTCCTCGCTGTTGACCCAGGTGAGGAACGGCGCCGCGCTCTCCCACTCACTGGTGATCAGCCACTGCGAGGGGTTCTCGATGGACTGGCACAGCTGGTCGGTCATGTGCCCGGGGACCGACGCGACCTGGTTGCGCAGGTGCTCGTAGGCTTCCAGGAAGCGCTGCTGGGCTCCCTCGTGGAGGTCCAGGAGCAGTACGACCCGGAGGCGGGAGCCGTCGAAGGCCGACTGGGATATTCGTTCCGAGAGCGTTGTCATCGTCTACGCATCTCCTTCGGGGCCCGATGGCCCCTGTGGTGCGTCGTCAGTTCCGGTGCGATCCGGATGACTGAGCCGGATGGTGGGCGGCTGCCCGGGTGGCCCGGGGCGTCCCGGATTCGATCGTGGCGGGGAGCGTCCGGTGGCGCGAGATCTGTGAGCCATGCAGGTGAATCCTGATCGAACACGGCCACATCCGGGCATTCGTGCTCCATCTGCCCTCAATGCGCCCATGGAGCTGGAGCACGAATGAACCCCACCGTTGAAGACCGGGTCCCGGTACTCATCGTGGGCGGGTCCCTGGTGGGCCTGTCCGCGTCGTTGTTCCTGGGACGCCTGGGTGTGCGGCACCTGCTGGTCGAGAAGCACGCGGACACCTCACGCCACCCGCGCGGGCGGGGGAACAACGTCCGCACGATGGAGCTGTACCGGGTCGCCGGAGCGGAGCAGCCGATCCGGGAGGCCGCGTCGGTCCTGGCCGCCAACCACGGCATCCTGCAGGCCCCTTCGCTCACCGGCGAGGAGCAGGAGTGGCTGTTCAAGGAGATCGACCCGGGCGGCGGGCTGGCCCGGTTCAGTCCGTCCGCCTGGTGTCTGTGCAGCCAGAACGACCTCGAACCCGTACTGGTGCGCTGCGCCCGCGAGCACGGCGGAGCGCTGCGGTTCTCCACCGAGCTGGTCTCCTTCGAGCAGGACGCGCAGGGGGTGACCGCGGTCCTGAGGAACCGGGAGACCGGCGAGCGGAGCACCGTGCAGGCGGACTACCTGATCGCGGCCGACGGGCCGCGCAGCCCGGTCCGCGAGCGGCTGGGCATCGGCCAGACGGGGCCCGGCGACCTGTTCCACAACGTGAGCATCACCTTCCGCGCCCCGGCGCTGGCGGACGTGGTGGGCGACCGGCACTTCATCGCCTGCTACCTGACCAACCCCGAGGCCGACGGGGCGCTGCTGCCGGTGGACAACCGGGCGGAGTGGGTCTTCCACGCCCCCTGGCACCCCGACCAGGGCGAAACCCTGGAGGACTTCACCGACGAGCGGTGCATCGACCACATCCGCCGGGCGACCGGCGCCCTGGACCTGGACGTGGAGATCACCGGCAAGGCCCCCTGGCACGCCGCCGAGCGGGTCGCCGAGCGCTATGCGGCCGGCCGGGTCTTCCTCGCCGGTGACTCGGCCCACGAGATGTCCCCCACCGGGGCGTTCGGCTCCAACACCGGCATCCAGGACGCCCACAACCTCGCCTGGAAGCTCGCGGCCGTCCTGAGCGGCTCGGCGGGCCCCGACCTGCTGGCGACGTACGAGGCGGAGCGGCAGCCGGTGGCCCGCGAGACGAGCGCGCGCGCCTCGGCCCGGTCCGCCGAGCACAGCCACCCCGGGTACGTTCCGGCGCCCGGGGCGGGCGGTGGCCGGCAGCGCGGCGTGCTCACCGTCGCCCTCGGCTACTGCTATCCCCAGGGCGCGGTCGTCGGCGCCGACCCCGAGCTCCCGGTGGTTCCCGAGCAGCTGCGGCTGACCGGCGAGCCGGGCACCCGCGCCCCGCACATGTGGCTGCGCGCGGGCGGCGAGCGCCGCTCGACCCTGGACCTCTACGAGCGGTCCTTCGTGCTGCTGTCCGGCTCCGACGGCGACATGTGGCGCACCGCGGCCAAGGGCGCCGTCCAGCGCTTCGCGGTGGCGCTGGACTGCTATCTGATCGGCACCGAGCCGGACGACGACCTGGCCCCGGAGGAGGGCGTCGACTGGGCAGAGAGGCACGGCACGACACCCGAGGGCGCGGTGCTGGTGCGCCCCGACGGCTTCGTGGCGTGGCGCGCGGAGGGTCGGGTGGCCGACCCCGAGGCGGCGCTGGCGCAGGTCTTCGCGTCGCTGCTCGGCAGGGACTGACCGCGCGGGCCGCCCGCGCGCCCGGCCCGGTCCGTACGGCACGGCACGCGCGGCACGGGCCGGGACGTGAGGCGCACGGGACGGGTGAGGACCGAGGGGCCGGCGGGATCTCCGCCGGCCCCTCGGTGCCGGGAACGTATCTTCTGTTCGTCATCACCGAAGGGGCTTCTGCGGACACCCCCGGCCGCGTCCCGCAACTCGGTGGCCGATTTCCGGTTGAGTCCGGGCATGGACGCCAAGAAGCCCTCCTCGCACCCCTTTCAGCGCATCTCCCTCCCCCACCAGATGCCGCCGCTGCCACCGCCCGCTCCCCAGGCGCGGCGCCTCACGGAGGAGGGGACACCGATCTTCGACCAGCTCCTCAAGGAGTGGCGCTCCGGCGCGCTGCGTCCGGTCGTGTCATGGCCGACGGACGATCCCGGGAAGATCAGGGCGGGCGCCGCTGTTGGGAGCGATGATGGCCGTCCCTATCCGCGGAACCGCGACGAGGAGCATAACCGTGAGCCTGTACGACATCCCGCTGCGCACCCTGACCGGTGAGCCCGCTTCGCTCGCCGACTATCGGGGCAAGGCCCTGCTGGTGGTCAATGTGGCGTCCAAGTGCGGGCTGACCCCGCAGTATTCGGGCCTGGAGCGGCTCCAGCAGCGCTTCGGGGACCGTGGCTTCAGCGTGCTGGGCTTCCCCAGCAACCAGTTCGCCGGCCAGGAGCCGGGCAGCGCCGAGGAGATCGCCACGTTCTGCTCGGCGACGTACGGCGTCAGCTTCCCGCTGTTCGAGAAGACCGACGTCAACGGCGCGGACCGGCATCCGCTGTACGCGGCGCTGACCGGCACCGAGGACGCCGAGGGGGCGGCGGGCGATGTGCAGTGGAACTTCGAGAAGTTCCTGATCGACACCGAGGGCGAAGTGGCGGGCCGCTTCCGGCCGCGCACGGAGCCGGAGGCCGAGGAGCTCCTCGCCGCCATCGAGGCGGCCCTGCCGGCCTGAGCCGGGCGGGCCCTCAGGCCACGGCGATGTCGGTGGCCCCGGCGGATCCGGCGACCGGGTCCTGGTCGGCGGCTTCGGAGGCCACGGCCTCCTGCGCGAGCGCCTCGCCGGAGACGCTCTCGAAGTCGCCGGTCAGCCCGGTCATCCGCAGCAGCCGGGCGACGCTGCCACCCTCGACGACGCCGGTCAGCCGCAGCCGGCCGCCCCGCTGCCGGGTTCGGTGGCGGGCGCGGCTGAGCAGCGACAGCCCGGCGCAGTCGATGAAGGTCACCCCGCGCAGATCGACCACGAGGTCCACGCCGTCGCCGCGGGTGATGCCGTCCAGCCGCTCGGACAGCACGGAGACGGCGAGGATGTCCAGGTCACCGCGGAGTTCGAGCACGGTCGTGCCGCCCGCCGCGATGCGCGGGCCCACAAGTCTCGGGTAGTGCGGAGCATCGTTCATCGGCCCGACCCACTTTCGTGCCGGGGGCGCGGGGTGACCACGCGCTCCCAGCGGAGTTGTACGGAAGGTGTGGGGGCGCCCGGCACGATCCGGGCGGGTCGGCCCGTTCCCGGGTCGTCGATGGTGCGGTGGCGTAGCGCTGGTGCCGCTACGTTTCTGCAGCTGCGCCCATGGTTGTCTACGGCTTACCCGTCGACCGCCGCCCTCAAGTCCCGGCGTACGCCACATCCGCAGGTTGTCTCAAAGTCGCCCCTTGCGCGCGGGGCCGAGATACGTCACCCGCGTCCGACGCCCCGGCGCGAGCGCGAAGCCGGCCCGGCACCACCCGGGTCGTCGGCCACCGGCCGCCTCCCGCGCGCCACTACAGGCGCAGTGGTCACAGCAGGCGAGGCCGACACAGGGAACCCATCGGCTCGCATCAGCATCTTCAGGGCAAATAGACTGTCCAAACCGCCCGGAAGAGTGAGGTGTGTCCTGAAGTCGCCCGACTCGGCGGCCGACCGTTCCGCCGATGCCGCAGCCGATCTCGCCGACCGCACCGCGCAGAGCCTGCGCGAGCTGGCCGGCGGGCCGATCTCCCGGCTTCCGCAGCTCCTGGAGGCGATGGCGGCGATCGGCGCCGACCATGATCTGCACCGCTCGCTGGCCCACATCGCCGAGACCGCCGCCGCCCTCACCGGCGCGCGCTACGCCGCCGTCGGCATCCGCAACAAGGACGGCGACGGACCGACCGAGGACCTCATCACCCACGGCGTCGCCCCCTCCCCTGAGGGCCCGGACAGCCCGCCCGGCCATGACGTCCTCAGCGTGCCCATCACCTTCCACGGCGAGACCTTCGGCGCCCTGTACGTCGCGGACCGGCGCGACGGCGAGAGCGGGGAGGGCCCCGCGGAACCCGCCGCGCCGGGCGGCCCGGGGTTCACGGACGCGGACCTCCACCTGGTGCGGGTGCTGGCCACCGAGGCCGGTATCGCGATGGGCAACGCCCGGATGCACGCCGCCGCCCGGCAGCGCACCCGCTGGATCGACGGCGCCGCCTCCGTCACCACGGCCCTGCTGGCCGGCCCCGAGACCCGCTCGACGACCGGGAACGCCCTCACCGTCGTCGCGGAGAAGGGCCGCGAGCTCGCCGAGGCGGCCACCGGAGCGGTGCTGCTGCCGCACGCCGAGGGCGGTATGGAGGTCGTGGCGATCTCCACCGAGCTGTCCGACGCCGTACGGACCGAGGCGTACCGCGGCAGGATCCCGCCGGAGAGCCCGGTCGTGCACCGGATAGACGCCGGGCTCGCGGTCTTCGCCGACGACTTCGCCACCGATCCCCGTTCGATCTCCCCGCTGTCGCGCCACTACGGCCCGACGATGCTGCTGCCGCTGCGCAGCAACGGACGGGTGCTGGGCGCCCTCGCGCTGTGCCGGGTGCCGGGCGACCGTCCCTTCAGCCAGACCGAGCGCACCCTGGGCACCCAGTTCGCCGCCCAGGCCGCGCTGGCGCTGGTCCTCGCCGACCGGCACCGCGACCGCGAACGGCTCGCCGTCTACGAGGACCGCGACCGTATCGCCCGCGATCTGCACGACCTGGTGATCCAGCGGCTGTTCGCCACCGGGATGCTGTTGGAGAGCGCCCAGCGCAAGGCCGTGGTGCCGGAGGTGCGGGAGGGGGTCGGCCAGGCGGTCGACGAGCTGGACGCGACGATCCAGGAGATCCGTACGGCGATCATCGCGCTGCAGCAGGGGCCGTCCCAGGCGCCGCCGGGGCTGCGCACCCGCATCCTGCGGGAGGCCGGCGCGGCGGCCGAAGCGCTCGGCAGCCGCCCGTCCGTGCAGTTCACGGGCCCGGTCGAGGCCCGGGTCGACGACGCCTGCGGCCGCGAGCTGCTGACCGCGCTGCGCGCCACCCTGACGGCGGCCCGGCCGACGCGGCTGGAGATCGTCGTGGATGCCGCCGCCACCCTGCCCGACGGCCGGGCCGCCGTACGCCTGACGGTGGCCGCCCCCGACACCGCCGACGGGCCCACGGTCTGGGAGCGCCCCCTCTAGAGCCGTGCCGCCGAGCGACCGGTCCGATGACGACTTTCGGGCTCCGCCGGGGACGTGAAGAGTGAACCGCGGGGAATCCCTTGACCTCAATTTTGGTTGAGGTTCTAGGTTTCTTTCTGTCGCCGGTCACGCACGGCGATCCCGTGACGACGACCCCGGCACTCTTGGAGGCCACCCATGGACATGGAAGTCACCGCCTGGCATTCGCTGCACAGCACGATGACCGCACAGCAGGGCCGGCGCCGGTTCTCGCGCGGGACGCTGCGCCGGATCACGGCGTTCGCCCGGCCGCACCGGCGGCACCTGCTGTGGTTCCTCGTACTGAGCACGGTGACCGCGATGCTCGCGGTGGCCACCCCGCTGCTGGCGGGCCGGGTGGTGGACGCGATCGTGGGCGGCGACTCCTCCGCCCTGGTCGTCGGGCTGTCCGGGCTGATCGCCGTGATCGCCGTCGCGGAGGCGGGCCTGGGGCTGCTGACCCGCTGGCTGTCGGCGAGCATCGGCGAGGGGCTGATCCTGGATCTGCGGACGACCGTGTACGACCACGTCCAGCGGATGCCCATCGCCTTCTTCACCCGCACCCGGACCGGTGCGCTGGTCAGCCGGCTGAACAACGATGTGATCGGGGCTCAGCGAGCCTTCAGCGACACCCTGTCGGGGGTCGTCAGCAACATCGTGACGCTGCTGCTCACCCTCGCCGTGATGCTCACCCTGTCCTGGCAGATCACCCTGATCGCGCTGGTGCTGCTGCCGGTGTTCGTGCTGCCCGCCCGGCGGGTCGGCCGGCGGCTGGCGGATCTGCGCCGGGAGGGCGCCGACCACAACGCGGCGATGGGGACGCAGATGACCGAGCGGTTCTCCGCGCCGGGCGCCACGCTCGTCAAGCTCATGGGCCGCCCGTCCCAGGAGTCCGCGGAGTTCGCCACCCGGGCCCGCCGAGTGCGGGACATCGGCGTCCGCTCGGCCATGGTCCAGACGTACTTCGTCACCGCGCTCACCCTGGTCTCCGCGCTGGCGCTGGCCGTCGTCTACGGCCTGGGCGGGTTCCTGGCGCTGCGCGGTCAGCTGGAGGCGGGCGCGATCGTCTCCCTGGCCCTGCTGCTCACCCGGCTCTACGCCCCGCTGACCGCGCTCTCCGGGGCCCACATCGAGGTGATGAGCGCGCTGGTCAGCTTCGAGCGGGTCTTCGAGGTGCTCGACCTCAAGCCGCTGATCACCGAGCAGCCGGACGCCCGTCCGGTGCCGGAGGGCCCGGTATCGGTGGAGTTCGACTCGGTGCGCTTCGGCTACCCGTCCGCCGACAAGGTCTCGCTGGCCTCCCTGGAGGAGGTCGCCACCCTCGACACCCGCGGCGGCGAAGAGGTCCTGCACGACATCTCCTTCCGCGCCGAACCGGGCCAGATGGTCGCCCTGGTCGGCTCCTCGGGCGCCGGCAAGTCGACCGTGGCCCAGCTCCTGCCGCGGCTGTACGACACCGATGCCGGCGCGGTCCGGCTGTCCGGGGTGGACGTCCGCGAGCTGACCGCCGCCTCGCTGCGCGACACCCTCGGCATGGTCACCCAGGACGGGCACCTCTTCCATGACTCCATCCGCGAGAACCTGCTGCTGGCCAGGCCCGAGGCCACCGAGGACGAGCTGTGGGACGCGCTGCGCCGGGCCCGGCTGCGGGAGCTGATCGCCGGGCTCCCCGACGGCCTGGACACCGTCGTCGGCGAGCGCGGCTACCGGCTCTCCGGCGGCGAGCGGCAGCGGCTGACCATCGCCCGGCTGCTGCTGGCCCACCCCAGGGTGGTGATCCTGGACGAGGCCACCGCCCACCTGGACAACACCTCCGAGGCGGCGGTGCAAGAGGCCCTCACCGAGGCGCTGGAAGGCCGTACGGCGCTGGTCATCGCGCATCGGCTGTCGACCGTACGGGCCGCCGACCTGATCCTGGTCGTCGAGGGCGGGCGGATCGTCGAGCGCGGTACGCACGCGACGCTGCTGGCGGCGGACGGACGGTATGCGGAGCTGTACCGGACGCAGTTCACCGACTCGACCGCCGAGCGCGCGGCCGAGCCGCGGACCCCGGAGGTCGCGGGCACGGATGCCGGCCGGGACCCCTTCGCCGAGTCGGCACTGGTGAACTGACCCCCGCACCGGAAGGCCCCCACCTCTTGGCGGGGGCCTTCGGCATGCCGAAAACTGAGGAGATGACGCAGCGCGCGGAACACTCCACGGTCATGGACCGTCTCGCCATCGACGAGCTGGTCACGGGCTATGCGATCGCCGTGGACGACGGCGACTGGCCGGGCTATCTGGCCCTCTTCACGCCGGACGGCCGGGCCGACTACCGCTCCGCGGGCGGCATCGAGGGCGGCATCGAGGAGGTCGCGGCCTGGCTCGCCGAGATGCTGCGGCACTTCGCCATACGGCAGCATCTGATCGTCAACCGCCGTATCACCCTGGCGAGAACGGACGGCGCGCCGGGCGACAGCGCGACCGTCCGGGCCGACTACCTCAATCCGATGCGGCTCGCCGGATCCGCGACGGACACCGGAGGTGGCGCCACCGCCCCCAATTACACCTGCGCCGGCCGCTACGACTTCACCGTCCGCCGCACCACGGACGGCTGGCGGCTGACCGGGGTCGTGGTGCACGAGAAGTGGCGGGAGGTACGCGCCCAGGACGGCTGACGCCCGGCTGCCGGACGCCGTGCGGTGGTGAATCGGCCGTCCTGGCCACGCCCCCTTTCCTTGATCGGCCCGCCCGCGCACACTGGCCGTCCGACCGGCGCGAACCCGCACGAGGGAGGCCGTATGGACAGATCGCCCGGCCGTCGGGCGTGGTGGCTGCGTTCCCCTTGGGGGCGCGCGGTGGCCGCGGCACTCGCCGGGGCGCTGCCGGCCCTCGCCTTCCCCGCGCCGTCCTGGTGGTGGCTGGCGTACGGCGCGCTGGTGCCCTGGCTGCTGCTGGTGCGCTCCGCGCCGACGTACGGCCGGGCCGCGCTGGACGGCTGGCTGGGCGGCGCCGGCTTCATACTGGCCGTGCACCACTGGCTGCTGCCGAGCCTGCATGTCTTCATACTCGTGCTCGCCCTGCTGCTGGGTGCGCTGTGGGCGCCCTGGGGACTCCTGGTGCGGGCGCTGCTGGGCGGCGCGCCCGCATCAGGAGGGGCAGCGCGCAGCGTTTCCGGCGAAGGGCGGTGGCGGGCGACGGGCGGGCGGCGCGCGGCCGCGTTGGTGCTGGTGCCGTCGGGCTGGCTGATGGTCGAACTGGTCCGCTCCTGGGAGTACTTGGGCGGCCCCTGGGGTCTGCTGGGCGCCAGCCAGTGGCAGGTGCCGCCCGCGCTGCGGCTGGCGTCGATCGGCGGGGTGTGGCTGGTCAGCCTGCTGATCGTGGCGGTGAACACCGCACTGGCCGAGTTGGTCGCCCGCCCGGCGGCGCGACTGCCCGCCGTCGTCGGCCTGCTGGTGTGCGCCCTGGCCGGCACCGCGGCCTGGTACTGGGCGCCGGTCCCCCGCCCCGCGGGCACGGTGCGGATCGCGATCGTCCAGCCGGGCCTGACCGGCACCCCCACCGAACGGCTGGCGCGCAGCGAAGCGCTCACCCGCTCGCTGGCGGGCCGCGGGGTCCGGCTGGTCGTCTGGGGCGAGAGCAGCCTGTACCGCGACCCGGTGGACCGCCCGGACATCGCCGCGCGGCTCGCCGCGTTGTCCCGGCGGACCGGCGCCGAGTTGCTGGTCAACGCCGACGCACCGCGCAACGGCGGGCCGGGGATCTACAAGAGCGCGGTGCTCATCGGACCGGACGGGCCGACCGGGGACCGCTACGCCAAGATGCGGCTCGTGCCGTTCGGCGAGTACATACCGCTGCGGTCGGTGCTGGGCTGGGCGACGAAGGTCGGCAAGGCGGCCACGACCGACCGGATACGCGGCACCCACCAGGTGGTGATTCCGGTCGCCTCCGCGCACGGGCTGCGGATCGGGCCGCTGGTGTGCTTCGAGACCGCCTTCCCGGACATGAGCAGCCATCTGGCGCGCGACGGTGCACGGGTACTGGTCGCCCAGTCCTCGACGTCGACGTTCCAGGGCAGCTGGGCGCCCCGGCAGCACGCCTCGCTCGGCGCGCTGCGCGCCGCCGAGACCTGGCGGCCGATGGTGCACGCCACGCTCACCGGCGTCAGCGCGGTGTACGGCCCCCGGGGCGAGCGGATCGGCGAGCAGCTCGGCACCGACCGCAGTGCGGCGGAGGTCTACAACCTGCCACTGGCGGAGGGCACCAGCCCGTATGTCCGGTACGGCGACTGGGCCGTGTACACGGCGGTGGGCGCGCTGGTGCTGGCCGGCGCGTACGCGGGTGTCCGCGCGGTCAGCGGGCGGCCTGCGCGAGCGCGTCGGTGACCACTCGTTCGCACAGCTCGTGGGTGCGCAGCGCGTCCTGGGCGGACGGCGTCCGGCCGGCCCGTACGTCGTCCAGGAACGCCTGGACGATCTGCTCGATGCCGCGCTGGCGGGCGACCGGCACCCAGTCGCCGCGCCGCCGGATGCTCGGCTGGCCCTTGTGGTCGATGACCTCGGCGAGATTGACGACCTGGCGCTTGGTGTCGTGGCCGGAGACGTCGAGGACCTCCTCGGCGGAGCCGCTGAGGCGGTTCATGGTGCCGAGGGCGGTGAAGCCGTCGCCCGAGAGCTGCAGCACCACGTGCTGCATCAGCCCGTCCCGGATCCTGGCCCGCACGTCGATGTGGTCGACCTCGCCGGGCACGAGGAACCGCAGGGTGTCGACGACGTGGATGAAGTCGTCCAGGACCAGCGTGCGCGGGTCCTCCGGCAGCCCGACGCGGTTCTTCTGCATCAGGATCAGGTCGCGGGCGTGCTCGCGGCACTGGGCGTAGGCGGGCGCGAAGCGGCGGTTGAAGCCGACGGTGAGGCCCACCGCGCGGTCCTCGGCGAGCGCGACGATCCGCTGGGACTCGGCCAGTTCGTAGGAGATCGGCTTGTCGACGTACGTCGGGACGCCCGCCTCGATCAGCCGGGTCACGATCTGCGGGTGCGCGGCGGTCGCCGCGTGCACGAAGGCCGCGTCCAGGCCCGTGGCGAGCAGCGAGTCCAGGTCCGTGTGGAGCTGTTCACCGCTCAGGCGGTGGGCGGCGCCGACCCGTTGGAGGGTGGCCGGGGTGCGGGTGCACAGATGTATCTCCAGGCCCGGTTGTACGCCCAGTACGGGCAGGTACGCCTTCTGGGCGATGTCGCCGAGTCCGATGCAGCCGATCTTCACTCGTGCTCCTTGGGTAGCTCCGCGGTCCTGGTGCCCCGCGCCTCGGCAGCATACGTGGCGGTCGGCGGCGTCCAGTCGGCGATGCCGTCCAGGGCCCGCAGCGCGAGATCCGGCGCGGTGGGGGTCCCCCCTGGACGCAGTCGTCGGAGTCCTCGGGGGAGGGCTGTGGCGGCCATCAGGGCGGCGCGCAGCGCACAGGCGGGGCGGGAGCGCCAGGTGGTGAGGCGCCCGATGCGCTCGGCCCGGCGCACCACCTCCATGGTGCGCGGCAGCCGCTGCCGGGTGTACGCGGCGAGCGCGGCGGCGAGATCACCGTCCGGTGCGGCCTGGTACGCCAGCACGACGGCGTCCTCGATGGCCTGGCAGCCGCCCTGTCCGAGGTTCGGGGTCATGGGGTGGACGGCGTCGCCGAGCAGGGCGACCCGGCCGCGGTGGAAGGCGGGCGGCGGTGCCGCCACCGTGTGGACGTCGTTGCGGAGCACGGCGGCCGGGTCGACGGCGGCGAGCACGGCGGGGACGGGGTGGTGCCAGTCGCCGAAGCGGCGCAGCAGTTCGGCCCGCTCGTCGTCGGCGGCCCGGCCGCCGGGTGGGACGGCCGCGGTGGCGAACGCGTAGACCCGCCCGTCGTGCAGCGGCACGGTGCCCCACAGGCCGCCGGGCCCCCAGGTCTCGTGCGCGGTCCAAGGGCTGTCGAGGGCGGGGACGACCATCCGCCAGGCGGTGAAGCCGGCGTAGCGGGGCGCGGGGTGGCCGGGGAAGAGCGTCCGGCGGACGGCGGAGTGGATGCCGTCGGCGGCGACGACGAGGTCCGCGGTCAGCTCCTCCCCCTCGCCTCCTGCGACGCGTACGCGTGCCGGGCGGGCGCCGGATGCCGGGTCGCCCGGGTCGACGAGGGCGGCGGGGGAGGCGGTGCGCACCGCCCCGTCGGGCAGCCGGGCGGCGAGCAGGGCGATCAGGTCGGCGCGGTGCGCGACCAGGACCGGCCCGCCGAACCGCCGGACGGCGGCGGCGTCGTCCGTACGGGCCAGCCGCCGGCCGCTTGGGAGGCGGAGTTCACCGGTGGCCTGCCGGGCGGCCCGCGCGCGTACCGCGTCGCCCGCGGCGAGGGTGTCCAGGGCGCGCAGGGCGTTCGGGGCGAGGCCGATGCCCGCGCCACCGCGCCGGGCGCCGCCTTCGCTCGTCGCCGGGTGGCCGACCCCGGAGGCCGGCGCGGCGGCGCGCTCCAGGACGGTGACCGACCAGCCGCGGCGGTCCAGTGCCACCGCGGCGGTGAGCCCGCCGATACCGCCGCCGATCACGATCGCGGTGGGTTGCCGCATGTCGTCTCCCCGGTCCGGTCCACAGTGCGTGACTACAGATGTAGTTGCCGCTCTCGAGAGGAGACTACACCCGTAGTCGGAGCGCTAGGGTGACCTGCCATGAACACCCGCAGCTCCCCCGACCCGGCTCCCCGCCCCGCCCGCTCCCCCGGCTCGCGCCATGAGCTGATCGCCGATGCGGCGCTCGCTCTGCTCGCCGAACGCGGTATGCGGGGGCTGACCCATCGGGCCGTGGACGAGGCGGCCGGGCTGCCGCAGGGCTCGACGTCGAATCTCGCGCGCACCCGGGCGGCCCTGCTGGAGGCGGCGGTACGCCGGCTGGCCGAGCGGGAGACGGCGGTACTGGCACTGGACGAGGCGCCGAAGGCCCCGGAGGGGGGTGGCTACGGCGCGGGGGCGGAGCCGGTCGCCGATGCCCTGTCGCTGGCGCTGCACCGCTACCTCTCCCGGCACCGGCAGCTGGTCATCGCCCGCTACGAACTGGCCCTGGAGGCCACCCGCAGGCCCGAACTGCGGGAGATCTACGACCGGGCGGGCCGGGCCTTCCGTGAGCCGATGGTGGCGATGCTGGCGGCGGCCGGCTCCGGCGAACCGGAACGGCATGCGCTCAGCATGATCGCCTGGTGCGACGGGGTGCTCTTCTCCTGCACGGCGGGGCAGTTCCACGCCGCCGTCCCCACCCGCGCCGCGCTGCGCGCCTCGTGCGCGGAGCTCCTCGACGGGATGCTGCGGGGGGAGGGCTAGGCCGTCTCTTTCGGATCTTGCCTGCCCCGTGGCGTCTGACACGGCACCTCTCCCCCACGCCTGAACGGCGCGGGGGGACCCCCATCGTTGTCGGGTCGCCCGAGTACGTCCAGTACGCGGGCGACCCTCCGCCTTGCGATGCACCGCGCCAGACGCCACGGGCTTAACCGGCAAGATCCGAAAGAGACGGCCTAGCCGGGGCCCACGGAGGGCGAAGGGGCAAGCGCTACGCCGTTCGCCCGGCCGCGCGGTCGATCCGCAGCTCCAGACGGTCGATCGCATCCCTGAGCCCCTGGCGGTACTCGCCGTCGGCGAGGGCGTTGGCCGAGGCCCGGGCGCGCAGCAACTGGGCACGGGCGTCGGCCGTCCGGTCCAGTGCGGCGTAGTCGGCCGCGATGTTGAGATGCAGCGAGGGGAAGAACGCGCGCAGCGCGACGAGGGGGTGCCGGGGGCCTGGCCCGTCGGCGACGCTCGACTCCCCGGGAGCGGATCCGCCGCGGTCGGGCCGTTCGGTGACGAAGCCCTCGGCCGCCTCCAGGGCTCGCAGATCCCAGTCCAGCTCGTCCCTGGGGTCGTCCTGGGTGTCGGCCATGTAGTGGGCGAGGGTGCAGCGGTGGAAGGCGTCTCCGTGCGGCCCGATCTCGTGCCACAGCGCCGAGAGGCGGTTGCGGGCCTCTTCCCGGTCCCCCGCGCGATGCAGCATGATCGCCTGGCCGATCCGGGTCAGCACGCCGTCCTCGGACGTCGCCTCCCGACGCTTGTTCATCACCGCGCACTCCCGGGGTTCGCCCACCACCGTCACTGCTGTTCCCTCGACGCTAACCGCCGCTGGAAACCTTCGCGCGGTGTGCGCGACGCACCGGGTGGCCGGGCCCGCCCGACGGATCGCACGGACGGGCCCTGCGCGGCCGCCTGGACTCAGCCCAGGTCAGGGATCCGCCAGTCGATCGGGGCGTGCCCCTGCGCGGCGATCGCGGCGTTGATCTGGGTGAAGGGGCGGGAGCCGAAGAACTTCTTCGCCGACAGCGGGGAGGGGTGCGCGCCCTGCACCACCGCATGCCGTTCCTCGTCGATCAGCGGCAGCTTCTTCTTGGCGTAGTTCCCCCACAGCACGAAGACCGCCGGGTCGGGCCGGGAGGCCACCGCGCGGATCACCGCGTCGGTCACCTTTTCCCACCCCTTGCCCTTGTGGGAGTTCGCCTCGGCCTCGCGGACCGTCAGAACGGCGTTCAGCAGCAGTACGCCCTGCTGGGCCCAGGGCATCAGATAGCCGTTGTCCGGGATCGGATGGCCCAGCTCCTCCTTCATCTCCTTGTAGATGTTCCGCAGCGACGGCGGCGTCCTGACACCGGGCTGCACGGAGAAGCACAGGCCGTGGCCCTGTCCCGCGCCGTGGTACGGGTCCTGCCCGAGGATGAGCACCTTCACCTGGTCGTAGGGCGTCGCCTCCAGCGCCGCGAAGACCTGTTCGCGGGGCGGATAGACCGGGCCGTCGGCCCGCTCCTGCTCGACGAAGTCGGTGAGCTCCTTGAAATAGGGCTTCTCCAACTCCTCGCCGAGTACCCCGCGCCAGGACTCGGGCAGCATGTCGGTCACCACGTCAACAACCTCCGGTGTACGTTGCGTTCTCCGTCACAGAACCTACCGGCGACCACTGACAACGCCGTCCGCGGGCCGATGTGCCGGGCCCGCGGCCGGTGGCCGGCCCGCGTCAGGCGGTGTCGAGCCGGGCCCGCTGGACGGGCTCCAGCCGCAGGTCGAGCGCCGCCAGACCCTCGTCCAGCTGCGCCACCGAGCTCACGCCCAGTACGGGCACGACCGGCAGCTCGCCGCCCATCAGCCAGGCCAGCACCACCTGGTTCACGGTGGCCGCGCACTCCGCCGCGACCTCCGCCAGCACCCGCAGCCGCGCCACCGAACCGGGGTGGTCGTAGGCCTCCGGCAGCGGACGGCCGGCGCGCGAGTACGCCCCTCCCATCAGGGTCCCATAGCCGATGAGCGACAGATCGGGGTGCGCCGCCGCGTAGTCGAGCAGCTCCTCGTCGGCCTCCAGATGGTGGCCGGAAGGTAGGCCCAGGCGCGGCCGCAGATAGGTGTGCCGCCGCTGTACGGCCCGGAAGCCGGGCAGGTGGCGCCCGGCGGCGGCGTGCCGGGCCGCGGCCAGCCGCCAGGTCCGGTGGCCGCCGGCGCCGAGGGTGCCCACCCTGCCGTCCTGGACGAGGCCGGCCAGCGCCTCGACGGTCTCCTCCAGAGGGACCGCGCGGTCCTCCGGGTACGCGTAGTACAGGTCCACCCGGTCGGTGCCCAGCCTGCGCAGACTGCCCTCGATGCCGGCGCGTACGGCCGCAGCGGACAGGCCCTCCGCGTTGGCGGGCCACCGGGCGCCGCGGGCGGCATCGGGCCGGGCACCGACCTTGGTGGCCAGGACCGTGCGGCCGGCCGCGCCACGGCTGCGCAGCCAGCGGCCGAGCAGCAGCTCGCTCTCGTCGCCGGTGGCGCCCGGCACCCAGCAGGCGTAGTGGTTCGCGGTGTCGACGAAGGTACCGCCGGCCGCCGCGAAGCGGTCCAGGATCGCGAAGGCGGTCGGTTCGTCGACGGTGGTGCCGAACGGCAGCGTCCCCAGGCAGACGGCGCTGATCCTGGGCCCTTGAGCGCCGCCGAGCGCGCGGTAGTGCATGGCATGCCTCCCTGGCAGGTCCGCCGACGCGGATGGTGCCGGCCCCGATGGGACCGGCACCACGGACTCTGCCTCTTGGAGCGCACACCAAGGCAAGGCCGCCTCGCGGCCCGCCCGGTCGTCAGACCCCGGCGTTGAGGAACAGACCGCCGTCGACGACCAGCGTCTGGCCGGTGATCCAGCCCGAGTCGCGGGACAGCAGGAAGGCCGCGGCCCCGCCGATGTCCTCCGGGACGCCCAGCCGCGCCATCGGGTAGCCGGCCGCCGCCTCCTCCTCGCGGTTCTCGTAGAGCGCCGCCGCGAACTTGGTCTTGATCACTGCCGGCGCGATGGAGTTGACCCGCACCACGGGCGCGAACTCGTGGGCGAGCTGCATCGTGAGGTTCACCATCGCGGCCTTGCTGATGCCGTACGCGCCGATGAACGGCGAGGCGTTCAGTCCGGCGATGGAGGCGATGTTGACGATCGCCCCGCCGTTGTCCTTCTGCCAGGCGTGCCAGGTGCGCTGGGCGAAGCCGAGCGCGGAGACGACATTGGTCTCGAAGACCTTGCGCGCGACATTGAGGTCGAGGTCGGCGATCGGGCCGAACACCGGGTTCGTGCCCGCGTTGTTGACGAGGTAGTCGACCCGGCCGAAGGCCTCCATCGCGCGCTCGACGGCGACGGCCTGGTGCGCCTCGTCGTGCGCCTTGCCGGCGACACCGATCACCCGGTCCGCGCCGAGCTTCTCGGTGGCCTCCTTGAGGGCGTCCTCGTTGCGGCCGGTGATGACGACCCGGTCGCCGCGGGCCACCAGGGCCTCGGCGATGCCGTAGCCGATACCGCGGCTGGCGCCGGTGACCAGTGCCACCTTGCCGGAGGGCTCGGGGAGCCCGCTGTCCTGCTCGGTCATGTCCTGTGCTCCTGAGGTGGGTGGTGCGGCGGTCAGTTGAGCGGGCCGCCGGCGACGTACATGACCTGGCCGGACACGAAGCCGGCCGCGTCACCGGTGAAGAAGGCGATCGCGTTGGCGATGTCCTCGGGCCGGCCGACCCGCTGCACCGGGATCTGGGTGGCGGCCGCGGCCTGGAAGTCCTCGAAGCCCATGCCGACGCGCTCGGCGGTGGCCGCGGTCATCTCGGTGACGATGAAGCCGGGGGCGACGGCGTTGGCGGTGACGCCGAACTTGCCGAGCTCGATGGCGAGCGTCTTGGTGAAGCCCTGCAGACCGGCCTTGGCCGCCGAGTAGTTGACCTGGCCGCGGTTGCCGAGCGCCGAGCTGGAGGAGAGGTTGACGATCCGGCCGAACCCGGCGTCCACCATGTGCTTCTGGCAGGCGCGGGACATCAGGAACGCGCCCCGCAGATGCACGTTCATGACCGTGTCCCAGTCGGTCTCGCTCATCTTGAACAGCAGGTTGTCGCGGAGCACACCGGCGTTGTTGACGAGGACGGTCGGCGCGCCGAGCTCGGAGGCGACCCGGGTGATCGCCGCCTCCACCTGCTCCGCGTCCGAGACGTCACAGCCGACCGCGATGGCCTTGCCGCCGGCCGCGGTGATCTTCTCGACGGTGTCCTTGCAGGCCGCCTCGTCGAGGTCCAGTACGGCGACGGCCCGGCCCTCGGCGGCCAGGCGTACGGCGGTGGCCGCGCCGATACCGCGGGCCGCGCCCGTCACGATGGCGACGCGCTGCTCGGTGGTGGACATGCGGGTTCTCCTCACCCTCGAAACCTCGACAAGCGGTCCGCCGCACCGATCCCGTAGGTGAGCAACCGCTTAGTACCCTGAGCAGGGCTGACGCTAGAAGCCCCGCCACGCGCTGTCAACGCCCCACCACCGCGCCGTTGCCGACCTCACCTGCGACGCGCAGCGGACCCGGCGAGTTCTCGCCATCCATACGGGCTCTCGCCCCTACATAGCGGGCGCCCGGCCCGCCATACGGCAGACCGGGCGCCCGTACTGAGGCGTCCGCCACATCGGCGCGCCCTCCGCCACATCAGCGCACCAGCAGCTCCAGCAGCCGCTCGGCCTCCGCCGCGGGGTCGGCGGTCAGGCCGGTGTGCACCGGTCCGGGCTGGACGATGGTGCTGCGCGGCGCGATCAGCCAGCGGAAACGCCGTCCCGCGTCGTCGCCGGCCGCCTGCCCGGCCCGTTCGCCGCCCTCGCAGATGCCCTCGACGGCGCAGAGCGCGGCCTGTACGCCGGCCACGTCGGCGGTGGGGTCCAGGGCCAGCAGCCGGGCCTCGTCCAGATGGGTCCTGGCCTCGACGAAGCGCCGGGCGTGGCAGTACACCACCACCCCGGCATTGATCATCTCGCCGCGCTCCACCCGGGGCACGACCTTCAGCAGGGCGTACTCGAAAACATCGCGTCCGTTGTGCAGACCGGTCACTTCACTGCCCTCCGCGGCAACTTTCCGGCCAGCCATTCCGGGGCCTGCGAGGGCTTGTCCTTGGTGGGCTCCCCGATGGTGATGTGGTCGCTGATCGTCTGCGCACGGGCCAGCAGCGTCTTGACGTACGCCTGGCGCAGCACGTCCGGCGAGTCGAAGCCGGGCTCGTCCGTCAGCCATTCGTCCGGGACGTCCGCCGCGATCTCGGTCAGCAGCTCCTCGGTGATCTGCGGCGCGAGTTCGGCGGCCGCCGCCTCGATGTCCGGACCGAAGGTGGCCAGCACATGGTCGGAGGCGTTGTAGGGCCGGTTCGCGGCCTTCTCCGCGCTCGGCCAGTTGTGGTGCCAGATCATGGCGGCACCGTGGTCGATCAGCCACAGTTCGCCGTGCCAGACCAGCAGATTGGGGTTCCGCCAGGACCGGTCGACGTTGTTGATCAGCGCGTCGAACCACACCACACGCCCCGCCTCACGGGAACCGACCTCGAAGGCGAGCGGATCGAAGCCCAGCGACCCGGGAAGGTAGTCCATGCCCAGGTTCAACCCGCCGCTGGCCTTGAGCAGCTCCTGGACCTCCTGATCGGGCTCGCCGAGCCCGATGACGGGATCGAGCTGCATCTGCACCAGCTCCGGCACCCGCAGCCCGAGCCGACGGCCCAGCTGCCCGCAGATGATCTCCGCGACGAGGGTCTTGCGGCCCTGCCCGGCACCGGTGAATTTCATGATGTAGGTACCGAGATCGTCGGCCTCGACGATTCCCGGAAGCGATCCGCCCTCACGCAAGGGCGTGACATAGCGGGTCGCCATGACTTCGGTCAACATTTGCCCAGGCTACCGGGCGTCTGAAGTGTGACATCAAAGGTTTTCGTCCGGGTCACGCTCGGTCACTGTGCCCCATTCAGGCCGGAGGCCGGGATCTGGGGTCGCACCGTCGTCGAGTTTGACGGAATGCTCGGGTGGCAGGGGGGCGGAGTGTGGAGGGCCGCACCCGCTGCCGGGAAGCCGAAAACGTGTGACGCAGGCCAAATTGCCTAGGTCTCCGGCCCGTTACGCTCCCGGTTTCACCGACCTAGCTTCTGGCCATGGATACGACGAGCGGAACACTCGGCGAAGCCCTGCAGCGACTGCACGCCTCCGGTCCCGAATTCAAGGGTTTTCTGAGCAATCACGGCCCGATGGCCGTCGAGGCCATGGTGCGCAACGGACAGGCCCGTACCGTCCACCGCTGGCTCGACACCTACGAGCACAAACTGGAGGACGTGCCCAGTGCCCGCGCCCCCATCACCGACGCCGACTGGCACGAAGCGCTGGGGGATACGGGCCGGGTCACGGACTGGACCGCGTACTTCGGCGGCCAGGTCGCCGAGCGGCCCTGGCGCGAGATCCTCGCCGAGTGGTGGCCGCGACTGCTGCCCGGCATCGCGGGCGCCGCCACCCACCCCGTCATCCGCGTGGGCCACGCCGTACGCAGTCTGCTGACGGAGGGTCAGGACGAGGTGCACATCGCGGAGTTGGCGCACGCGCTCGGCTACTGGGCCGCCCGTCATCTGCTCCTGCCCACCGCCGTCCGGCCGGCCGGCACCGCCACTCCGGCAGAGGCGCTGGCCGCCCTCCCCCGCGTCGCCGACCGGGGGCTGACACCCGTGCAGGGCTACGCCCGACTTCCGCATACCCCCGGGTGGTTGGACACCACCTCGTCACTGCACGTCCCCGACGACCCCGAGGCCGTACGCGGGCGGCTGGCCGCGCTCGTACGGGCCGCCTCCCTCAACTACGCCGACCACGGCCATGGCAACGGCATCATGCTGGTGCACGCCGCCACCGCGCCGAACGCGGTGCTGCGGACGCTGCCCGCGCTCCCCCGGGAGCTGTGGGCCGGATCCTTCGCCGCGGCCTGGGCGGCGACGTCGGCGATCACCGCCCTCTACGCCGCCGACGCCCCGCTTCCGGCACCCGACGCCGCCTCACTCACCCCCGAAGAGGTCTTCGAGCGAGCGGTCGCCAACGGCAACGAGCATGCGATCAAGTTCGCGGACACCGCACTGGACGTGGCGGCGGCCTCCGAGGACGGCGACACCCGCGCCCTGTCGGCGGCGCTGAACGCCGTGCGGCTGATCGACGAAGACGACTGAAGCGGACCGGCGTTCGCGCCTCGGCGCGGCCGTCCGGTCGCGCGGCCGGGGGCGAGCTCTGCCACCTGAAGGTCCAAAGTTCCGGCAGGTCAGCGGAGACTGGACGGGATGTCAGGCCCCGCAACGGGACGGAGCACCGTGAGAGACTCTTCCTGGCGAGCCAGCATCGCAAAGGAGAACCTGTCGATTTCCAAGCAGAGGTCGACATCGTCCGGGTGGTATCCGCTCCGCAGCCCACCGGCGAGGTCTGCCGCGGCACGAGAAGTCCGCGCGCGGTGAAGATACGGGGCCGCCTCGACATCGCCTCCGGCCATACATTGACCAATGTATTCAGCGCAGGCCAGGTCCTCGTCGGCCTGCCCTCCCTCGCCGGTGACAACGAACGTCACCGGACCGGTATCCCGGGTCTGCAGGAACCGCGCGGTCGGGCCGGCCACCACGAAGCTCGCGCACAGGACCAGCGGCGCGTTCGCGACGGCCAGCGCGCCCACGGTTCCTGCCGTCGTCTTCTGCACCAGCGTGCGACCGGCGAAATCGCATGACCTGAGCAAGCCGGGTGAGTTCACCGCGTCGAAGCCCGCTGCCGGAGCTCCGTCCTTCAAGGCCAGCCACCCCGAGTGGCTCTCCTTCAGGGCAAGTGCCTCACTCTCCGTCGAGGCCAGGACGATCCTCTCGACGCCGCGCGAGAAGGCCCAGGCAGCCACGGTGAAGGCGCGCATGACGTCGATGACGACTGCAACGCGGGGAACGCCGCTCAACTCTGGGATGCCGACGAAGTGATGGTCCATCGCACCATTCTGACGCCCCTGGATCATCCGAAGGGCACGATACGGGTCCGGCTGCCGTCGGATGACGGTCAGCCGTGCGGATGCTCGAGGACCCGCACGAGTCCATCCGCCGTGCGGCGGCTCTGCACCCGCAGTTGCCGGCCCGGGTGCTGGTCGAGCTGCTGCGTGACACCGACACCGCACAGGCTGCGGCCAGGCACCCGGCGCTGCCCGTCGGCGTCATGGAGCAGATGATCCAATCAGCCCCAGTGGATCTCGGTGCCGCCGCCCTGGGCGGCCTTGAGCAGCGCCTCGGTGATCACCGCCGCCTCCTCGTCCGTCAGAGGGGCCGAGAGGTGCCGCCGGATGCTGCGGCAGTGGTCGGCCCGCCGGCAGGCGCGACCGGCGAGGACACACTGCTCGCCGTGGGCGGGGACGGCGGCATCGAGCTCGCGCCGGACGCCCGCGCCGTGGCTCGCCATGAGCCGGTGGGATCTACGTGGTCAGCCCGCCGCGGACCCCTCAAGGCGGCCGGTCACCACCAGGTTGCCGTCCGGGGTGCGCCGCACGAGGTCGCCGGTGCGGAAGTAGCCGCCGCTGGTGAAGGTGCGTGCGTTGTCGTCGGGCGCCCGGTAGTAGCCTCGCGGGGTGTACGGACCGCGGGCGAGGAGTTCGCCGGGTTCCCCGTCGGGCACGTCCTTGCCGTCGGCGTCGACGATGCGGATCTCGTCGTCGGGCGAGAGCGGGCGGCCCTGCGTGGTGAGCACGGTCTCGTCCGGATCGGCGGGACGGGTGAGAGTGAGCAGCCCCTCAGCCGTGCCGAAGACCTGCTGCAGGCGACAGCCCCATTCGGTTCCTATCCGTTCGGCGGTCGCCCGGCGCAAGGGCGCGCCGCCGATCTGCACGAGGTGCAGACTGCTCAAATCCACCTGGACCGTGGGAAGTGCGTCGAGCCAGCGCTGAGCGGCGGCGGGCTCCAGCGATGTGATGGTGACCCGCTCCCGTCCAATGGCTGGAAGGCATTCGGCGGGTCCCGGGGTCGCGGCCAGGACGACCGTGCCGCCGACGGAGAGAGTGCCGACGATGCCGGGGCAGCCGAAGGCGAAGTTGGACTCGGCGGGCAGCGCGGCGAGATACACGTCGTTCTCGGAGAGCGACACCAGCTCGGCAGCGGCCCGCGCCTGGTAGGCGTAGTCGTTGTGGGTACGAGGAATGAGCTTGGGCGCTGCGGTGCCACCGCCGGAGAGCAGGAAGAACGCCACCTGGCCGGCGTTCCGCCCAAGCGCCGGCTCCGGCGGGGCGTCGGCGGAGCCCAGCGGGTAGTACTGGCAGCCTGCCGGGTCGGTCGTTATGCCGCCGTACCGGGACGAGGCGCCTGGCGCCTCATAGGTGAACACCCGCCGCAGGAAGGGCCATCGGGCCGCGATGTCCGCGGCCATCGCCGTGTGGTCGAAGCCCTCGTACGTCGAGGGACCGACGTAGCCGACCGCCTCGGTGACCCGCACGAGGTGCGATACCTCGGACGCGCGGTACGAGCCCGGACAGAGCACGGGGACGGTACCGGCGCGCATCAGCGCGAACGCGGTGATGACGAACTCGGGAACGTTCGGCAGCTGGACGACGACCCGTTGCCCGGACCGGAGGCCGCGCAGCCGGAACCCGGCGGCCATGCGGTCCACGCGCCGGTTCAGGTTCGCGTACGTGATGCGGGTGCCGCCGTGCACGAGCGCGGTCCGCGGTCCGTACTGCAGGGCCCAGCCGCGCAGCAGGTTGTCCAGCGTGTTGCCGCGCCAGTGCCCGGCCGCCCAGTAGCGGTCGACGAACTCCTCGGGCCAGGGCGTGCAGCCGTCGAGCATGGAGGTCATGGACTTCCTTCTGTACCAGTTTCCGACCCGGAAGCCGTGCGGGGTCGTGTTCCGTGGTGCCGGGGCGAGGACAGCGGTGAATTCGATCTTGACAAGCCAATCTCTCAACACGCCCACACGCAATGCGCTTTCCCGACCACGGGCGTTGAATTCCCTCAGCGGAAAGTCCAATGAACGCCTCTGACCAGGACGAATCGTCGGGCTCAAGCCCACTCGGCCGTGCGACGAGCCGGACCGCGGGTGGTATCCGCTGAACATGCTGCGTCGCCTGCTGATCGACGAGGACGAGACGGGCATGCCGGTCGACGCGACACTGCCCTCGATCTTCGAGGCCCCCTACGACGACGGGGACGAGGAGGACGATTGGATTGAGACGTGCCCGCATCGAACGGCGTCGACGCTGGACACAGCCATTGAAATCGCGCTGAAACGGCAGTGACCGCGCCGGTGGGACGCGACCGAGGGCCGGGCGCTCAGTCGTACGCCTTCAGGCACAGCAGCGTCGCGCCGTCGTCGACCTTCGTGGACCAGTACGTGTTGGGGTCGTACTGCCCGTGTCGGCAGACCTCGGTGCCGGTACCCGCCGTCGCCCGGTAGACGTCCGTGACGACAAGGATCTCGTTGTACGCGGCGGGAACCCTGCGGTCCGTGCAGTTCGGGGACGACAGCATCGCGATGCTGCTGACGTAGTTGCCTTCGTGCTTGGCGAGCAGACAGTCGCCCTGACGGTACTGGCCGGTGAGGCAGAGCGCCGTCCGCTCGCCGCTGCTGGTGGAGTAGTACGACCAGGTCGCCTTGCCCACCCCGGACGCGCAGTTGTCGGTGGTGCCGGTGACCTTCACGCGCGTCCCGTAGCCGCAGGACGTCGTGTTCGGTTCCTTCTCGCTCCAGTCGTACCTGCTGAGACCGCCGTACCCGGTGTCGACGACGTCCAGGCAGTCCCCGGCCGAGACGGCCTTGAAGGCGTCTTCGGTGGGGTCGGGCTCGGGGGAGCTGCTCTCCGGTTCCGGCTCGGGTTCGGTCTCGGTGCCGGCGGAGCCGCCGCTGGACGAACTGGAGGAGCTGGAGGAACTGGACGAGCTGTCGGTGTCGCTGTCACCGAGCGTGTCGCTGCCACCGAGGCCGCTGGTGCTGCCGCCGCTGCTGGAGAGGGTGAACCGCGGGGTGGGGCTGCTTGTCGGGGTGTCGTCGCTCTTCTTGTCCCAGGGCTGCCAGACCAGGACGCCGATGAAGAGGACGACCAGGAGCAGGCCGCCGCCCCAGCCTTCCGAGGAACTCGATTTCGTGGCGGGATTCTTGGTCGCTCCGGACTTCGGCGGGGCCGTGGGGGTCGACGTCGTGCCGGTGCTCTTGTTCTTGGTGGAGGTCGCGGTCTTCTCGCGCGCCAAGCGCTCGCGTTCCCTCCGCTGCCTCTCCTTCCGCTCACGTTCCTTCCGCTCGCGTTCCTTCTGTTCCTCTTCCTTCCGCTCCCGCTCCTGCTGCTCCTTTCTCTTCCTCTCTTGTTCCTTGCGCTCCCGCTCCCTGCGTTCTGCCTCTTCCCTCCGCGCTTGTGCCCTGCGCCTCCGCTCCTCCTCTTCCCGGCGCGCCAGCTCCCGCGCCGCCACCTCCGCCTGCTCCTCGGCCTGCGCCCGCACCAAGGCGTCCCGCTGCTTGCGCAGCGCCTCCAGTTGCTCGCGCATCTCGCTGATCGCCTCGTCCGAACCCTCCGGCGTGCCGTCGGGCTTCAGCTCCGTCGACGCTTCGGACGCGTCGAAGTCCACGGTCCCGTCGCGCAGTTGACGCCCCTGCGCGGCGTACTCCTCGATCAGCGCGGTCCACGCCGCCGGCAGCCACCGCTCGGCACCCCCGACCGCCGCCACCCGGTCGAGGTCGGCCAGGAGGTCCCGCAGCAGGTCGGACGGCGCGGGACGCCTCCCGGGGTCGACCTCCAGCAGCGGCAGGATCAGCGGTTCCAGTTCCGGCGGCAGCCCGCTCGTGTCGAGCTCGCCGCGCTGGACGAGGGCGAGGACGCCGATGGAGCGGTCGGTCTGCTCGTACGGCGGGCGGCCGACCGCGAGGAAGAAGAGCGTGGCACCCAGGGAGTACATGTCGGACGCGGCGGTGGACCTCTTGCCGCACGCCTGCTCCGGCGACGTGAAGGCGAAGGTGCCGATGGTCGTCGTCGAGCTGGTGTGGTCGTGGGCGTGCGAGATGCCGAAGTCGATGAGGCGGGGGCCGTCAACGGGCAGCAGGATGTTCAGGGGTTTGACGTCCCGGTGGACGACCCCCAGGCCGTGCAGCTCGACCAGCGCCCGGGCGGCTCCCACCGCGACCCGGCGCACCGCCTCGACGGGCAACGTCCCGGCACTGACGACGAGTTCGGCCAGGTTGGGGGCCGGTATGAACTCGATGGCGAGCCATGGGCGCTCCGCCTTCGCGTTGGCGTCGAGCACCGTGGCGGTGTACGCACTGTCGACCCGCCCCGCCAGCTCCACCTCGCGGGCGAACCGCTCCCGGTCCGGCCTGCTCACGATCCCCTCGGCGAGGAGCGTCTTGACCGCGACGAGCCCGTGGTCCACCACGGTTCCGGTGGGCCCGGCAGCGCTGGCGGGTGTGCCCGGCGCCTCCTGCCGGGCGAGGTAGATGCGGCCCATGCCGCCGGTGGCGATCCTCCGCAGCAGCCGATAGGGGCCGAGCCGCCGTGGCTCGTTGGATTCGAGCGAGTAGAGCTTCATTCCGGCCATGCGGCGTCACTCCCCATGCGCGTCCCCCGTCTGTGCTGTTGTCCGCATGCGCCACGTGCGAACTACGCGGCCGTGCCATTCTGCGGTCAAACAGCGGCGGGGCGAAGGGAGTTGGGGAAGTCCGCGCGGCTGGAGGCACCTGAAGAGCCGCTCGTGGCACCGGCACCGGATGTCCGCAGTCGGCTGTCGGCTGTCGGCTGTCTGGTCAGCGGACACCTGACCGAAGAGCCGGCCCCGCACGTCATGGGCCGGGCGGGGCCGGTATGCGCAGCACCTCGTACTCGGCTGGATTCACCCGCCGGGTGGCCTTGCGGAACTCGCCGGTGGTGCCGGGCCAGACCGTTGTGTTGCGGCCTGCGGCGTCCAGGTACCAGCTGTCACAGCCTCCGGTGTTCCACACGGTGCGCCGCAGGCGTTCCTGGAGCCGGTCGTTGTAGGCGCGCACCGCGGAAGGACGGGCGTCCAGTGCGGCCTTCCCTCGCCCGTCGCCTGGCCCGTCGTGGTGCAGATCGAGCTGCCGGACGTAGTCGGCCAGGTAGTTGAGCTGGGACTCGATCATGAGAATCATCGAGCTGTTGCCCAGGTTGGTGTTGGGGCCGATGATCGTCATGAAGTTCGGGAAGCCCGCCGCGCTGGCACCGCGCAGCGCGGCCATGCCGTCCTGCCACTCCTCCGCGAGCGTGGTGCCCCTGGCTCCGGTGGTGCGCCGAGCGATCGGTGTGTCGGTGACGTGAAAGCCGGTGGCGAAGACGATCGCGTCGACCTCGGCACGCTTGCCGTCGACCGCGGTGAGCGTGGAGCCGTGCACCGCGCGCAGCCCTGAGGCGACGATGTCGACGTTGGGACGGGCGAGCGCCGGATAGTAGGTGTTGGACAACAGGACGCGCTTGCAGCCGATGCGGTAGCCGGGCCTCAGCACGGTCCGCAGCGCCGGGTCCTTGACGGCCCGGTGCAGGTGCCACAGGGCGACCTTCTCCATCATGCCCAGTTCGCGCGGCCGCTTGGTGAACGCGCCGACCTGGAGCTCCCGTACACCCCACAGCACCGCCCGGCGCAACGCCCCCGCCGCCGGGACCTTCTCGTGCAGCCACTGCTCCACACCGCCGATCCTGCGCTCCAGACGCGGCAGCACCCACGGTGGGGTGCGCTGGAAGAGCGTGAGCCGCTGCACCTGGGGCTGGATGGACGGCACGATCTGGACGGCGGAGGCGCCGGTGCCGATCACCGCCACGCGCTTGCCGCGCAGGTCGTAGTCGTGGTCCCAGCGGGCGGAGTGAAATACCTTGCCGGGGAAGGTTTCCAGTCCTGGAATATCCGGGACCTTGGGTGCGGACAGCGGGCCGGTGGCGGAGACGGCCATGTCGGCGGTCAGCCTCCCCCGGGTGGTGTCGATCTCCCAGTGCAGTGCGCCGGGGTCCCAGCGCAGGGCACGGACCTCGCAGTCGAAGCGGATGTGCGGGCGCAACCCGAAGGTGTCGGTGACGTGCTCCAGATACGCACGGATGTGCCGCTGCCCGGAGAAGGTGCGCGGCCACCGGGGGTTGGGTGCGAAGGAGAACGCATACAGGTGAGAGGGCACATCGCAGGCGCAGCCGGGATAGGCGTTGTCCCGCCAGGTGCCGCCGACTGATCCGGACCGCTCCAGTACCACGAAGTCGGTGATGCCCTCGCGGCGGAGCCGTACGGCCGCGCCCAGGCCGCCGAATCCGGATCCGATCACCGCCACTCGTGCGTGCTCACCCGTCAGCTCCGCCATGGCGCGCCCTCTCCCCAGTTCCCTGAAGCCGCTGGAATGTTCACCACGCCGGAAAGCACCGGACGAATACCAGCGTAGGACAGTCGACTTACGAGCGGTACATGGCCAATAGCGGGAGCTGTCGGTTTTCATATGGCCCTGCCGGGTCACCGGCGCACGGCTTTTGAGCCCTTCTCTCATCGAAATGGACACGAGCCGTTGACGGAGTGCATACCGCCTGCCGGGTGGCATCAATGATCTCGACGGATTGTGGGCTGCTCCGGAGGAGGGCCGTGATGTGGTCGGCGAAGTGCCGGCGGACCACTTCGAGGCCCGTCGGTTCGTCGACACGTCGATGCCGCGCGCCGGCTGGAGCTACCCGGCCGCGGCGGCAACTCGCCGCCTGGCGGCTACCGCCTGTCCCGCTGGGCCGCCACGACCTCGCGGATGGTGCGCTCGGCACTGGAGCCGCGCTGCACCTTCTCCGCGAAGCCGGGGAACTGTCCGGCGATGGCGCTCAGCGCCCTCAACTCCACCGGCGCGACATTGACTTCGCACAGATCGCGCTCGACGGCCCGAACCACCCCCGCCACCACCTGGTCCGGGGAGACCGTGCGCACACCGGCCGGCGGGGTCGCGCCCGTGACGGCGAACATCCCTACGTCGCGTACGGCGCCGGGTTGGACGAGAGAGACCCCCACCCCCGTACCGTGCAGGTCCTGGCGGAAGGCGAGCGCGAAGCCGCGCAGCCCGAACTTGGTCGCGTTGTAAAGCGAGGAGTGCTTGGTGGCCGCCTTCCCGGAGATCGAGCCGACGAGCACGATCTGGCCCCGCCCCGCCTCGACCATCCGGGGCGCGAGCGTGCGCGCCAGCATGACAGGGGCACGCAGGTTCACGGTCAGCGCGCGGTCGATCTGCTCGGGCGTGTAGTCGAGCAGATCGCCGCTGGAGGGCAGAGCGGCGTTGGCGATCAGGATGTCCGTGTCGGAGCATGCCGCGGCGAGGTGTTCGGCCTGGTCCGGGTCGGCGAGATCGGCGGCGACCACTCGGGCCCCGAGCTCGTCGGCGAGCGACTCCAGGGCATCGGCACGGCGCCCGGAGAGGACCAACTTGGCCCCCCTGGCAGTCAGATCGCGGGCGATGGCCTGACCGATACCGCCCGTGGCCCCGGTCAGGAGAACGGTTGATCCTGCGATGCGCATACGACGACCTTCCCAAGAAACTGTTCGTTCGAACGAACAGTATGGAGGGCGGGCAGTCGTGTCAACGGCGGAATTTCCCCTTGCGCGCGATGTGCAGTGGTCGGAGCAGGCCCGGCCCTTCCTCCTTGCCGGGAGGGCGCCGCTGGCACAATGACTGCTATGTCCAAGCACCCCGGAACCCGGCAGAGCATCATCGACGCCGTCCTGCGCATCATCGGCGAGGACGGAGTCGCCGGGGTCACCAACCGGCGGATCGCCAAGGAGGCCAAGGTCTCCCTGGGGTCGGTCACCTACCACTTCGCAACCCAGCACGAGATGCTGCGGGAAAGCCTGCTGCACTTCGTCGCGGAGGAGACCCGGCGCCTCACCGAGCTCGCCGCCCAGTGCCAGACCGAGGGGATGGACGCCGATCGGGCCGCCGCCACAGTCGGCCAGGTCGCCGGGGGGACACCCTTCGACAGCAGGCACATCGCACCCTTCGAGCTCTATATCCAGGCCGGCCGCGACGAGCGGTTGCGCACCGCGGCCGACCAGTCCTTCGCCGCGTACGACCGGTTGGCGGCCCGGGTCCTCACCGGTCTCGGCGTACCCGACGCCGAGCGGCTGGCGAGCAGCGCCGTCGCGCTGATCTTCGGCCTGCAGCTGCGCAGCCTGGCCACCGGTCTGCCGGCCGAGGAACTCGTCGACACCCTCATGCTGCTGGCGCGCGGGGCGCAGCACTCCTGACCCCCGCACCGGCGACCCTGGCGGGCAGCCAGGCCAGCGAACGCCCGCACCGTGCACCCGGGCCCTTCCGACCCCAGGGGCACTCGACCCGAACGGGCGACCGAATCGGCAACGGCACTGTGTGCCCATCTACGGGCCACCGTTACGCAACCGCCGGATTGCCGTAACGCGGGGCAGGGAACATCATCGTCCCCGTGCACTGCCGCCCCGCGCTGTCTGGAAGTCCCGTGCCCCTGCTCCGCCCCCTGCCGTTCCCCCGCCGGGCGCGGCCGGCCCGGTTCGCTCTTTCGGCGGTGGGCGTGGCGACGCTGCTGGTGGCGGGGTGTGCGGGGACCGGACAGCCGAAGAGCGCGGGGCACACCCCGATCGCCTCGGCTCCCGCACAGCTGTGGCCCGATCGGCCGCCCGCGCCCGCGCCGCCGCCCGACAAGAGCGGCCAGGACAAACCGTCGCCCCTCCCCGGGCTGCCCCACGTCCCCTCCGGCGACATCCGTACGCTGGACGCGCTCGACGTCATCAAGGCGCAGAACGCCGAGGACGCCCGCCAGCAGACGCCGGCCTTCGAAAAGGCCACCGAGCGCAGGATCGACCGGTGCGCCACCGAGCCGAAGCGCTGTCCCGTGCGGGCCCCCGAGTACCAGGACCTGACGCACGACGGGAAGGACGAACTGATCGTCGGCATCGAACAGAGCGACCACACGGTCGCCATTTGGGCGTACATGATCCGGGGCGGGGTGGTGAACCGGATCCTGGACACCGCCGGCTCACCGCTGTCGGTGGAGGTGTCGGACGGCGACGTGATCATGCGGGAGCCGACCACCTCACCCGGATACGAGATGCGCACCGTCCACTCCTGGGACGACGAGCAGCAGACCATGGAGATCCGGACGATGGAGTTCGACCGGGCGGTCTCCTCCCCCGCGCCGAGGCGTAAGCCGTGAGGACCACCCGACGGCGGGCCGCACTGGGGCTGCCCTCCTGGACGGCGACGCTCTACTGGAAGTTCGCCCTCTTCATCACCGTCATGTGCTGCACCCTCGCCGCGCTGCTCGGCATCCTGGTACACGTCCTGGTCGGCCAGCAGACCGAGAGACAGGCCCGCGGCGCCGCCCTGGACGAACTGGACGGCGCGGTGGCCACCTATGTCGCCGGGGAGCCCCTCGGCCGCAATGCCGCGGTGGACCCGCCGGACCTGCCCCACCCCCTCCGCGAGATGGCCGTGCACCACAAGGAGCGCGGCACCCAGCTGGCGGACCACCAGGGCCGGCCGACGATGTGGGCCGTCGCCCCCGTCGACGGCGGCCGGGCGCTGGCCGTACGCCTGGACTACGGCGACCGGGCCGCCGCCATCCGCGGACTGGACCGGGCCATCATCGGTTCCTCCGCCGCCGCGATCGGCGTCACCCTGCTCGTCGGGCTGTTCGGCGTCTCCCGCATCACCCGCCGACTGCACCGCACCGCACGGGTCGCCCGTCGGATCAGCACCGGCGATCTCGACGCCCGGGTGGGCGACCCCCGCGCCCTGCGGCCCGACCTCGCCCAGGACGAGGCCGCCGCGGTGGCGGCCGCGCTCGACGCGATGGCCGGAACCCTGCAGAACAAGCTGCACAGCGAACAGCGCTTCACCGCCGATGTCTCCCACGAGCTGCGCACCCCGCTCACCGGACTGCACGCCGCCGCCGAGCTGCTCCCGCCCGGCCGCCCGACGGAGATGGTGCAGGAGCGCATCCAGACCATGCGCCGGCTGACCGAGGACCTGCTGGAGATCTCCCGGCTCGACGCCCAGGTCGAACGCGCCGACCTCGACATCCACCAGCTGGGTCCGCTGGTCGAGCGCGCGGTGCGGGCCACGAGGCTGGCGGCGGACGTCGACGTCGTCCGGGACGCCCGCGTGGAGACCGACCAGCGCCGGCTCGAACGCGTCCTGGGCAATCTGATCGCCAACGCCCACAAGCACGGCCGCCCGCCGGTGGTCCTGACCGTCGACGGCCCGGTCATCACCGTGCGGGACCACGGCGACGGCTACCCGGAGGACCTCCTCGACCACGGCCCCCAGCGGTTCAAGACCCAATCGGGCGGCAGCCGGAAGTCCGGCCACGGCCTGGGCCTCACCATCGCCGTCGGCCAGGCCCGGGTCCTCGGCGCCACCCTCTGCTTCTCCAACGCCCCCGGTGGCGGTGCGGTCGCCACCCTCCACCTGACGGCCGAGCGGCAACCGCAGGAGTAGGGCGAGGCACCACGGCCCGGCCCCCGGCCCCCGGCCCCCGGCCCCCGGCGAAGCGCTAGTCGCCAGTGAGGGGCCTTAGTTGACGATTACGGGCGCGGCTCAGCCGGCAATCCGAGGAACGCGGCGCGCGGATCGGCAGCGAAAAAGCTCTCCCGGACTGAACCCAACGCCTAGGCTTCCCGTCTTCCCACGCGGCAACCGAAACCATGAATCACCTGACCTGACGAACCGCAGCTACGTCTCCAGCGCACCACAGCGGGTACGCCTGTCGGCACTCCCCGACCGCCCCCACGGCGAGGGAACTCCCCCACGTTCCGTGCCACATGACCCCGCGTGAACCCCCCACCAAAGGTAGCCCGATGCAACGAGCGTTTCGACGTGTGAGCGTCGCCGCAGTCCTCACCACACTCGCCGCCGCGATGCCGATATTCGTAGCCAGCCCGGCGGAAGCCGCCGCCAAACCCTGCGCCGCCTACCTCAAGTCGCAGGGATATGCCGTAGGGTCAAGAATTCACCATGCCTGTCAGCATGGGAACGGCTGGTTGGCGAAGCCGGCCTGCATCGTGCAACTCAGCCGGTTGGGCGTGACGATTCGACAAGCCGTCAACGCCTGTGACAGAGCGCCACATTAGCGAATACCGAGCCGACCGCCACAGGGGATGAAGCGGGACTCGTGCGCGAGTTCCCGTCCCGTCGGCCATGTCGTGACCCGCTATCACGACATCGGCACGCGTCCCCTCCTGCTGAAGACGCCTTTAAGAACGAACAAGGAATCGCAGTATGCGCTTCGTCGCGCCACCCGACTCTCCGGCAGCCCTGGAAAAGGCGCTGGGGCAGCCCAGACTCTATGTGCTCGACGGGTTGCGCTTCGTGGCGTCGCTGATGGTTCTGTGCTACCACTACATAACGCTTCGCGACGGCTGGGGCCAAGATCCCAAGGCCTTCTCGCCGGAGCTCTACCATCTTTCGCAGTTCGGCTGGCTGGGCGTCGAGGTCTTCTTCCTGATCAGCGGATTCGTCATCTGCATGAGCGCATGGGGACGCCCCCTCGGGGATTTCGTCAAGTCGCGGGCCGCCCGTCTCTATCCCGCGTACTGGGTTGCCGTTCTCATGACGGCGACCGTCCTGACATTGTGGCCGCGCGTGCGCAGTGCGGACAGCCTGGAGACCGTGCTGACCAACCTCACCATGCTGCAGCAAGGTGTGGGAGTGTCCGACGTGGACGATGTCTACTGGTCGCTGTTCGTCGAGCTGAAGTTCTATCTCCTCTTCGCGCTTGTCGTGTACAAGGGCGTCACCTATCGCAGATGCGTCCTCTTCTGCGGCCTGTGGACCGTCGCCGGCGTCATCGCGTTCAAGGCCGAAAACAACTTCTTGTCCGTGTGGGCGGTCGCCCCGTACTCCCCCTACTTCATTGCGGGCATCGCCTTCTACCTGATGCATCGCTTCCGGCCGACCCTGCTGTTGTGGGCGATTGTCGCGGTGGAGTTCCTTCTGGCCCAGCATTACGTGCGGGGGCGCATGGTGATGAACCTGGGCGACAAGGCCGCGGTAACGGACACCTGGCCGGCGCGCCTGGGAGTCCTCGTCGCCTTCGCTCTCATGGCGGCCATCGCTCTCGGCGCGTTCGACAAGGTGCGCTGGCGCTGGCTGAGCACGGCCGGATCCCTGACGTACCCGCTCTACCTACTGCATATGTACATCGGTTTCACACTGATCGACCTTATGCGGGATCGGATGCCCGCTCCGGTTCTGCTCACGGCGATCGTCACCCTCATGCTGCTGCTCTCCTATGCCGTCAATCGACTGGTGGAACGGCCCGTCGGCAACTGGCTGCGCAACGGGATCGAAAAGGGAATGCAGGAGATGCGCCGCGGCTCCCCTAAGGAGCAGAGCGAAGCACGATCCTGGCGACGGGGAGATCGGCAGGTCGGCGCCGTGGAGAAGGCGGACGCCGGCGTCGCGGAGAGGAAGGACGCCGGCGTCGGCACCCGTACCTGACAGGACGGCCTGCGGAGGTCGCGGAAAACAGCATCGCTGTGGTTTCAGCGGGCGAGTCCGGTCGGCGTTCCCGGCTCGGGCGGCGCCCCTCTCGCCGGCCGCGTGATGCGTGATATACGTACCGAGGTCGTCGACCTCGAAGACCCCGGAGCGATCGCGACGATCCCCGGGGCGATCCGCCCGCATGCAAGGGCGTGACGTGACATAGCGGGTCGCCATGGCTCCGGTCGACATCCCCGCAGGCCCCGGCGGCCTTCCGTCGGTCGTTTCTCCTTTTCCGCCCCGGTCCGGTACCGGCCCGCCGTGCTGCGCGGATCCCGGGTCCCCCTTTTCCAGGGATCTTCGCCGTGCCTACGTTGTCTCGGGCGAGCGCGGGGCGAGCGCCTGTCGGAGCGCAGTACCGGTACCACCGCAGAACCGGATCACACTCCCTTGGAGGACAGCACCTTGGACAACAGCACCGTGAACTCCGCACCCACCGTGAACACCACCGGCTCCCCGAAGTCCCCGACGTCTCAGAAGTACGCCAACTCCGCTGAATTTCCCGCCCAATTCGCCCGCACCCGCCGTTTCTCCCTGGGAGTGCCCCGGCACTTCACCGTCTCCCCCGATGGCCGCCGCGTCCTGTTCGTCCGAACGGGCTCGGGCACCGACCCGGTGGGGCGGCTGTGGCAGTACGAGGACGGTGCGGAAAGGCTGTTGGCCGATCCGGGGCTCCTGATAGGAGCCGCGGCGGGTGCGGTGCCCGAAGAGGAGCGACTGCGCCGGGAGCGGGCCAGGGAGCGCTCGGTGGGGGTGGTGTCCTACGCGGCCGACGACGCCGCCCTCCTGGTGGCGTTCGCGCTGTCCGGCGCCCTGTGGGCGGTGCGCACGGACGGCGGTGCACCGTTCCCGGTCGCCGCGGCAGGCCCGGTGGTCGACCCCCGGCCCTCCCCCGACGGCCGGCACATCGCATATGTGAGCGGCCGCTGCCTCCATGTCGTCGGTCTGTCCGGTGGCGACCGCCAACTGGCCCGCGCGGAGGGGCCGGACATCTCCTACGGGCTGGCCGAATACGTCGCGGCCGAGTCCATGCATCGGATGCGGGGCTACTGGTGGTCGCCGGACAGCGCCCGCCTCCTGGTGGCCAGGGTCGACACCGGTCCGGTGGCACGGCGCTACCTCGGCGATCCCGCCGATCCGGCGAAGCCGCCGCGGGCGATCGCCTACCCCGCGGCGGGCACCCCCAATGCGGAGGTCACCGTGCAGCTGCTCTCCCTGGAGGGCGAGCGGGTGGACGTGGTGTGGGACCGCGGGGCGTACGAGTACCTCGTCGACGCGGGCTGGGACGCACACGGCCCGTTCGTCGCCGTCCAGAGCCGCGACCAGCGCACCCTGCGGACGCTCGCGGTCGACCCGGCGACCGGTGCCACCGAGGTGCGGCACGAGCGGACCGATGCCGCATGGGTGGAGCTGGTGCCCGGCACTCCCGCCCGCACCGCCTCCGGCGCGCCGGTGCTCCCCGAGGACGACGGCGGCACCCGGTTCCTGACCGTCGGCGGTCGGCGGGTCACCCCGGACGGGCTGCAGTTGCGCGCGGTCCTGGGGGTCGAGGGCGAGCAGGTGTTGTTCACCGCGAGCGAGGACCCGTTGGAGACCCATGTGTGGCGCTACGGTCCCGGCCGCGGCATCCGGCGGCTGAGCGGGGGACCCGGCAGGTACTCGGGCGTGGCGCGGGGCGGCACGGTCGTCCTGGAGGGTGTGACGCCGCAGGGCAACGAGGTGCGGGTGGTCCGGGACGCGGACCCGGTGACGGGCACGGTCGCGGGTGCGGGCGACGGCGCGCCGGACGAGGTGATCGCCTCGCTCGCGGAGGAACCGGCCCTCACCCCGCGACCGGCCCATCTCACGCTCGGCGAACGGCAGTTGCGCGGTGCGCTGTTCCTGCCGTCCTGGCACCAGGAGGGCACGGGCCGGCTGCCGGTGTTGCTCGATCCGTACGGCGGGCCCGGTGTGCAGCAGGTGGGGCGGGCCCGCGGGTGGTTCACCTGTGTGTCGCAGTGGTTCGCCGAACAGGGCTTCGCGGTGCTGGTGGTGGACGGACGCGGGACGCCCGGGCGCGGTCCGGCCTGGGAGAAGGCCGTGCACGGCGACCAGCTCACGCCGGCGCTGGAGGACCAGGTGGACGCCCTTCAGGCGGCCGGGGCGCGGTACGCCGACCTGGATCTGACGCGGGTGGCGATCCGCGGCTGGTCCTTCGGCGGGTTCCTGGCGGCGGCCGCCGTGCTGCACCGCCCGGACGTCTTCCATGCCGCGGTCGCCGGCGCCCCGCCCACCGATCAGCGGCTGTACGACACCCACTGGAAGGAGCGGTACCTCGGCCACCCACAGGAGCGGCCCGAGAACTACGCGCGCTCCTCTCTGGCCGGCCACGGCCATCTGCTGAGCCGTCCGCTGCTGCTCGTCCACGGGCTCGCGGACGACAATGTGGCGGCCGCGCACACCCTGCGCTTCTCGGCGGAACTGCTCGCGGCGGGCAAGCCGCACAGCGTGCTGCCGCTGCCCGGCGCCACCCACGCTCCGTCCGACGACACGGTCAATGAGCAGCTGCTCCACTTCCAGCGGGACTTCCTGCTCGACGCGCTGCGCGGGCGCCCGGGAGAGCCCGCGTAGGCAGAGATCGCATACGCCGTTGAACGCCCGCGGCCGCCCCTCCGTATGTCTCTGTGCAACGTCCTTGGAGCACATCGCACACCGAAGGCCCCACCAGGAACCGGAGGCACACCATGGCTGGACAGGCGGCATCACGACGGAGCCGGACCGAAGCAGTGACGGCGGAGGAGGCGGGCGCGGCGCCGGCCACCGAGGCGACGACGGGGCGCGGGGCGACCCGGCGGAACGTTGTCGCGGCGGTCGGGGCGGCGGGGCTGACGGCGGCGCTCGCGGCCTGCGGCAGCGGCAGCGGGATGGCGGACCCGGGCGCCGGCGGTGGCGACCCCGCGGACCAGGGTGCGGGCGGCAGCGGTACGGCGGGCGCGGGCGGCGCGCTCGCCAAGACCTCGGAGATCCCCAAGGGTGGCGGCAAGATCTTCAAGGCCGAGAAGGTCGTCGTCACCCAGCCGCGGGACGGCGAGATCAAGGCCTTCTCCGCGGTCTGCACCCACGCGGGCTGCATCGTCGGCGAGGTCACCGGCGGCACCATCAACTGCATGTGCCACGGCAGCAAGTTCGACATCACCGACGGCAGCGTGAAGGACGGTCCCGCCACCAAGCCCCTGGCGCCCGCCAAGGTGAACGTCAAGGGCGGTTCGGTCAGCCTCGGATGACGCGGCGAGGCACCGAGATCCGGGTGGTCGCCGCCGCGCTACGGGGGAGCCGCCTCAGACCGGCTTGCGCCACACCGAGATGTGCTTCGCGGAGTCCTGGGTGAACGGCGCCCCGTCCCAGTCCGCGACGCGTCGTTCCGGTTCGAGCCCGGCGATGCGTGCCATCAGGTCGAGCTCCGCGGGCCATGCGTACCGGTGCCGGGAGGCGTCTCGACGGTAGCGGCCGTCGTCGCCGTCGCGCGTGAGGTGGTGCGAGACGAGAACCTGCTCGACCAGGTCGAAGGTGTCGAAGCCGAGATGCCGTTCGGAGACGTCGAAGGGCACCGCGACCTGCCCGGGCGGCAGGAACCGCAGCGGGGGCACGCCCAGCTCGATGACGAATCGGCCGCGTGGCGCCAGGTGACGTGCGGCGTTGAGGAAGCACTCGACCTGCTCGTCCTGCGTGAGCAGGTTCGTGATGGTGTTGTAGACGAGATAGACCAGGGTGAACTCGCCGGGAACGGTGGTCGTGGCCATGTCCCCGATGGCGACCGGGAGCGCATCCTCGTCGATCTTGCGGCGCAGGACCGCTGCCATGTGCTCGGACAGTTCGATGCCCACTACCGGCACACCGCGTTCCCGGAGCGGGATGCCCACTCGTCCGGTGCCGATGGCGAACTCCAGCGCCGGGCCTTCTCCGGCGAGTTCGGCAAGGAAGGCGAGGGTCGGTTCGAGAACGGGGGCCGAGGACATCTCGGTCTCTTCGGCGTCGTAGCGGTCGGCGGTCGCATGTGTCCACAGCTCACTGCTCGTCACGGCCCGCCACCTTGCCGGGCGTGCCGGGGCCCTGTCGACTGAATTACTCCCCACCGGGCCCTACCTTCTCCACCGGCTCCGCGCGCACGAACCGGGAGCCGGGCGCGGAGACGGGCCCCGAGCCGCGTCCGACCCGGAGCCCGCCCCTACCCACTGCCGCTGCCGATCTGCGCGTTCACCGCCGGTGGACCCGGATGGTGCCCACTTGCCGCTCGGGCTCTGCCGCCTAACCGATCAGCGGAATCCACCGCTGAGCGTCGGCCCCGGTGCACGGCGCGAGCGCCACGCTGTTGCGTTCGCCTTCATCGGCAATGCAGCCCCGGGCGAACTTACGGCTGGTGAACGTGGAACCCTCGTCCCTGTTGGCGTAGTCCCAGTACTGCGCCTGTACAGCGGTGTTGCAGTTCTCCAGCGTCACCTGCTGCCCTATGCCCTTGGCCGTCACACACCGGCCGGCGTGAATCGCGCTCTCCAGCTGGTAGCCCTGGAATCTCCCGACTCGCAGATAGAAGTCCTGAGTTCCGGAGGCGTCCGCCGACCAGGCCTTGACGGTGTCATTTCCAAAAGCGTCGAGGTTCCGGTCGCTCCCGACGTTCTGGAACGTGTACCGCACGTCCGGACGGAATGTCGCGGGGGACGCCGCCTGGGCGGTGCCGCTGGTCAGCAGCCCCGCGCCCAGCAGGGCCGATACGGACAGAACGGCAGCGATGGCCTTGCGAGTTGCCACGATCTCCTCCTGGCTTTGTGACGCCTGTACGTCACACAAGAAGTTGACTGTGCAATGTGGTTGCACTTCTCCGAGGCGTGTGCCTCGCAAAGCAACCTACGGCCGGCCATATCCCTCTGGAAGGTGGAATCCGGACGCTGCACAGACCCGGATGTTTTCGACTTTCAAGGAATTTGCATTCCCGCAGGATCGAGCCGCAGTCAAGCGAGCCGTGAGACCACTTATGCGGTGTCCATAAATGGCATGGCACAAACTCTGCACGCCGAGCTCCCCGATAGGGACGCCGGGCCCCCACGCGGGCCGCGAAGGGGCCAGGATGGACAGCGGCGAAGAGTGTCGACACCCGGGGGGCATCGATGGAGGCTGCGGATGTCGTCCAGGTCCTGGAAGGGTTACGGGGTCCCCGGGCGGTCGTGACGGCGGGCCGGGTCTGCGTGTACGTGCCGGCGATCGATGACACGGTGCGAATCGACGCCGCCGAAGTGCGGCGGTGCAAGCGCATCCGGACGCCGAACGGGGACCCCGCCGTGGAGTTCGTGACGGGCGACGAGGGGGCGGAGTGGCCGCTGATCGTCACTCCTGACGACGTGGTCCATCGGCCGGTGGACACCAGAGCCGTGCTGGACTCCGCCCTGGAGTACCGGATCGCCGACGCCCCGCACCTGGTGGCCTACACCGAGCTGGCGCGCGGCCGAAGGGGCTGCCCTGACCTGCGAACGGCCGGGGCCGATCGAGTTGAACGGCGCAGCGGCCACCCTGTTGCTCGTACGGTGCTTCATCGTCGCGGCCACGCTGGCCGGGCTGCGGCCGGTGCACAGCGTGGCGTGGTGGGAGCGCGGTTGGGCCGCCCTCGGCGGAGACTTGCCGCTGCCGCCCTTCGGAGCCGTGCCATGGCCTCGGCCCCGACCGCCGTCGAGCAGCTTCTCGGCCAGCACCAGCAGCCGCTCCCCGCGCACGCAGATGTCCTGCAACGCCTCCACGACGCGCACCAAGTGCCGGGCGACATCCGCATCCCGGCCGAGTTGCCTGCCGCTGAGAATCCTCCCCCAGTGCGAGGAGAGGATCTCCGCCAGCTTCGAGATCAATCCGAACATTCCACCCCTTCCCGTCAGCGGCCCCGGCGCGGCCGCCTCCAGCCGGCCAGGACGTCTTGGGTGGTGGTGACGGTGGCGACCAGGGCGAGGGTGTTGCGGACCATCGCGGGGGTGTAGTCGGCCGGCACCCCGGCGATGGCGTCCGCCGGCACCACGGCCGAGTAGCCGAGGTTGACCGCGTCGAACACCGCGTTGGGGATCGCGACGTTCGCCGACACCCCGGTGACGACGAGCGTCCGGCACCCCAGGTTGCGCAGCAGCGCGTCGACGTCGGTGCCGGCGATCGGCGAGAGGCCGTGCAGTCTGCGCACCACCAGGTCGGCCTCCGAGACCGGGATCGGCTCGGCGATGCGTACCGCCGTGGACCCGATGATCTGCTGGACGGGCAGCCGCTCGGCCGCCTTGAAGAGGCGGGCGTTGCGGCTGGCGCCGCGGCCGTCGGGACGGCGTTCGGCGACCGCGTGCAGCACCTGGATGCCGGCGTCGTGCGCGGCCGCCACCAGGCGGGCGATGTTGGCGAGCGCCCCTGAGGTGCGGACCGCGTCGGCGAGTTCGGGCAGTGCGCTGTCCTGGCCGACCACACCCCGCTGGCACTCGACGGTGAGCAGCACCGTCGAGGCCGGGTCCGGTTGCTCGCTGAGCCGTGCGGTGTCCGGTGCCATCGCGTTCCCCTCTGCCGGTCCCTGGCGGGCCCGGTCTGCCGGCGGGCCGGTCCGAGGCGGGCGAGGGTACCGGGCATTGCGCCCTCCAGGAAGAGCACCCATGATTCCTGACACACCGTCAGGCGGTCGTCGCGATCGGCGCAGTCGGGTGGTGCGGCAAGTCGTCGGGATCGGGCAGGCAAGCGGTACGCAGCGGAGGCGATGACGGATGACCGACACACAGCGGCGCGGGCGCCGGATCATGATGACGCGGGGCGAACTGGACGCGTTCCTCACCGCGCAGCGCACCTGCCGGGTCGCGACGGTCGGCGGCGACGGGGCGCCCCATGTCGGGGCGTTGTGGTTCGTCTGGGACGGGTCGGCACTCTGGCTGTATTCGATCACCCGCAGCAGGCGGTGGGCCCAGCTGCGCCGGGACCCGCGGATCGCGGTGGTCGTCGACGACGGACAGGAGTACGGCGAACTGCGCGGCGCGGAGCTGGCGGGCCGTGGCCGGTTCGTGGGCGAGGCGCCGCGCACCGGTGAGAGCTGCCCTGAACTCGACGTTCCGGAGCGGCTGTTCGCGCAGAAGTACTTCGGGGCCGACCGGATGCCGCATGACGGCCGGCACGCCTGGCTGCGGCTGGCGCCGGAGTCCGTCGCGTCCTGGGACTTCCGCAAGATCCCCGGGTGAGGGCGCGCGGGCGGCGACGGACCGCGCGTGAGGGCCGCGCGGTGATCGCGTTGTCGGTGGTCTCTGCGAGAGTGGGGTGGGTCAGCCCGCCGCGCACCGCGCAGGTGCCGCAGCGGGCTCGGCCCGGCCGCTCGGTGCCGGGCGCCGACGAGGACGAAGGAGATCCGGTGAACGTGCTCTTCCCCGCACTGCGCGACGGTTCGCCCGCACCCGCGCTGCGCTTCGGCGACCGCGCCCTCAGCTATCGCCAGTTGGCGTCGGTGGCGGGCGCACTCGCCGAGCGGCTCGCCGGCGGGTCCCGGATCGCGATCTGGGCCACGCCGACGCTGGAGACCTCGGTGGGCGTGGTTGCCGCGCTGCTCGCCGGAGTGGCCGCCGTCCCGGTGAATCCGAAGATCGGCGAGAGCGAGCTGGCGCACATCGTGGCGGACAGCGCGCCGTCACTCGTCCTGGCCGAGCCGGGCGCCGCCCTCCCGGATGCGCTCGCCGCGCTGCCCCGTATCGACATCGAGGCCGCCGAGCCCCCCGAGGAGACCGGACCGGCCCCCCTTCCGCTCGAACCGGGCGACGAGGCTCCGGCCCTGATCGTCTACACCTCCGGCACGACGGGCCCGCCCAAGGGCGTGGTCCTCCCCCGCCGCGCCATCGCGCACACCCTCGACGCCCTTGAGGACGCCTGGCAGTGGACCGCCGACGACGTGCTCGTGCACGCCCTGCCGCTGTTCCATGTCCACGGCCTGATCCTCGGCATCCTCGGGCCGCTGCGGCGCGGCGGCAGCGTCCACCACGTCGGGCGCTTCAGCACCGACGCGGTGGCCCGGGAGCTGCTGGCCGACGGCACGATGCTGTTCGGCGTGCCGACGATGTACCACCGCCTGGCCGTCGAGGCCGGCCGTCATCCCGAGTTGGCCAAGGCGCTGTCCCGCGCCCGGCTGCTGGTCTCCGGTTCGGCCGCGCTGCCGCTGACCGATCACGAGCGGATCGCGGCGGCCTCGGGCCGGCGGGTGATCGAGCGGTACGGCATGACGGAGACCCTCATGAACACCAGCGTGCGGGCGGACGGCCCGGATGCCACGGGCACGGTCGGAGTGCCGCTGCCGGGTGTGTACGTCCGGCTGGTCGACGACGCGGGCCGGGCCGTCGAGGCCGGCGACGACGAGACGGTCGGCGAGATCCAGGTCCGCGGTCCGAACCTCTTCGTGGAGTACCTCAACCGCCCCGATGCCACCGCCGCCGCCTTCGACGGCGGATGGTTCCGCACGGGTGACATGGCCCTTCGCGACGCCTCCGGGAACTACCGCATCGTCGGCCGCAAGGCCACCGATCTGATCAAGAGCGGCGGCTACAAGATCGGCGCGGGCGAGATCGAGAACGCGCTGCTGGCCCATCCCTCGGTCGCCGAGGCGGCCGTCACGGGTGAGCCCGACGAGGACCTCGGCGAGCGGATCGTCGCCTGGATCGTGGCGGAGAGCGGTCCGGACGCCGGCCCACCGCCGTCCGGCGAGGAGCTCGCCGACCATGTCGCCCGCCAGCTGGCGCCGCACAAGCGCCCCCGCACCGTCCACTTCCTGGACGCGCTGCCGCGCAACGACATGGGCAAGATCATGAAACGAGCGCTCCGTGCGTGACGGCCCCCTGCCCTGCAGCAGATTGACGGCTCGTCAGGCCCTCGCGGCGGTCACGGATACGTACACCGAGCTGGCCGCGCCGGACGGCTCCCGGGGATCGCGAACCGCACCCGGATCGCGGGACGAGGCGCCGCCTCGAGCACCCGGGGCACCGGACGGCCCGCTCGGCTGGCACGGCTACGACGACGCGCGGGCGCGCGCCCGCGAGCGGACCGGCGAGGACGAGTCGGTGGTCACGGCCCTGGCCACGATCGGCGGCACGGAAGCGATCGTGCTCTCCTTCGAGTTCCGCTATCTGGGCGGTTCCCTGGGCGAGCGCACCGGTGACCGCCTGGAGGCCGCCTACGCCGAGGCCCGGGAGCGGCGCCTGCCGGTCGTGTCGCTGATCGCCACGGGCGGCAGCCGGATGCAGGAGGGAATGCGTGCACTGTCCCAACTCCAGCGGGTGTCCCGGCAGTCGGCGTACAACCGCGCCGCGGGACTCGCGCAGATCGCCGTGCTCCGCGACCCGACGACCGGCGGCGGCTGGGCCACGCTCGGGGCGGCCGCCGATGTGATCCTCGCGCTCCCGGGAGCCCAGATCGGCTTCGCGGGCTCGCGGGTACGCCCCCCGGACGCCGATCCCCACGCCTACTGCGCCGAGGGGCAGCTGGCGTCCGGCCAGATCGATGCCGTCGTCCCACCCGACCTGCTGCGCGGCACGCTCCAGCGGTGGCTGCGGCTGCTGCGCCCCTCGGCGGAGTCCGGTGACCGCGCCGTCGAACCGGCCCCACCACCGGAGGCGCTGGGCGCGCCGGGGCTGCCGGAGACCGGCTGGGGTGCGGTGGTGCGTGCCCGCGACGCCCGGCGGCCGCGCGCCGAGGCCTATCTGCGTGCGTACTTCGACGACTGGGAGGAGATCGGCGGCGACCGCTGCGGTGGCGTCGACCCCGGCATACGCTGCGGCTTCGGTCATCGCGACGGCCGCACGATCGCCTTCGCCGCGCAGTGCGGCACGGCCACCCGCCCGGCCGGGTTCCGTACCGCCACCCGCCTCGTCCGGCTGGCCGACCGGCTCGGCGTCCCGGTCCTGACGCTGGTGGACACTCCGGGCGCCGCGAACGACGCGGAAGCCGAGCGGGCCGGCGCCGGCGCGGCGATCGCCGACACCTTCGCGGCGCTCGCCACCGCCCGGGTACCGGTGACCTCCTTGCTCATCGGCGAGGGCGGTTCGGGCGGCGCACTGGCGCTCGCCGCACCGGACCGGCTCTGGGCGACACCGGACAGCTACTTCTCCGTGATCGCCCCGGAACTGGCCGCCGCCATCCTCAAACGCGACGAAGGGCAGGTGCGGGAGACCGCCGACCAACTCCGCATCCGCCCGCAGGACTTGCTGGAGCTGGGCGTCATCCGCGCCATCGTCCCACCGGCGCCGGACCGGGGGTGAGCTAGGCCGTCTCTTTCGGATCTTGCCGGTTAAGCCCCACGGGTCAGGCAGATCCGGAAGAGACGGCCTAGGGCTGCCGACGCGGCGGCAGTCCTCGCGTCAGCAGCTCTCCAGGGCCTTCCCCGCCGTGCGGAGCGCCGCCACCGCGGCCCGGATCGAGGGCCTGCGATCCGCGTCCGCGCGCCAGATGGCGTACACATGGCGGCGCATCGTATGGCGTACGGGTACCACGCTCACCCCGTCCGGCACCGGCCCGCGGCCGAGGCGTGGCGCCACCGCGACACCCAGCCCGGCCGCGATCAGGGCGAGCTGGGTGCCGTGCTCCTCCGCCATGTGCGCGATGCGCGGCTCGACGCCCTTGCTGCGCAGGGTGAACGTCAGCCATTCGCTGCAGAACTCGCCCTGCGGCCAGGAGATCCACTCATCGTCCGCGAAGTCCTCCAGCTCCACCGACGTGCGCCCGGCCAGCGGATGCGTCGAGGGCATCGCCACATCGGCCGGATCGTCCAGGAGCGGGGCCTTCGCCAGCCCTTCGGGCAGGGACAACGGCCGGTTGTACCAGTCCAGGACGACGGCCAGATCGATATCACCGCGCACCACCTGGCGTACCGACAGGTCCGGTTCCAGCTCCGTCAGCCCCGCGCGGAGCTGGGGGTGCTCGGCGCGGAGGGCGGCGAGCGCGGACGGGAAGAGTCCCCGGGCCGCGGTGGGGAACGCGCCCATCCGCAGCTCGCCCACCGCCTGACCGCGATGCGCCTCCAGCTCCGCCTGCGCCAGCTCGACCTGGGAGAGGATGCGCACGGCATGATCGGCCAGCAGCCGGCCGGCGTCGGTCAGCCGCACGCCCCGCCCGTTCTTCGCCAGCAGCTGCTGACCGGTCTCCCGTTCCAGCTTGGCGATCTGCTGCGAGACGGCCGATGTCGTCACATGCAGTCCCTCGGCGGCCGCGCTCACCGAGCCATGGCGGGCGACCGCGCTCAGCGTCCGTAGGCGATCAAGGTTCAACATGTAAGCAATGCTAAGCGATACCCCCCACGGAATTTCGCTTGTGCTACGAATTTGTACGCCCCATCGTTGACACCATGAGCACCGCCACCGGCGCACCCACCGCCACCGCCCGCACCGCGAACTCCCCCTCGCCCCACACCGACCCCGCGGCCCCGCAGCCCGACGGCGCCCCCTCCCCGGCAACCTCCGCCGCCCCGGTCTCCCCCGCCTCCGACGACCGGTCCGCGCACCGCCTTCGCGCCTTCGGGTGGCAGGCCCGCTTCGCGGTCCTCGTCCTGATCTGGGGCTTCAGCTTCCTGTTCATCAAGGTGGGGACGCAGGGCTTCGCACCGCTGCAGGTCACGCTGGGCCGGGTGGCGTTCGGCGCGCTGGTGCTGCTGACCATCCTCGCGATCAAGCGCGAGCGGCTCCCGCGCTCCGCGCGCACCTGGGGCCATCTCGCCGTCGCCGCGTTCTTCCTCAACGCGCTGCCGTTCTCGCTCTTCGCCTACTCCGAACTGACCATCCCCTCCACCCTCGCCGGCATCTGCAACGCCACCTCCCCGCTGTGGGGCATGGCGCTGTCGGTCGTCGCGCTGTCCGAGGACCGCCCCACCCGGCGCCGGGTCGCGGGCCTGGGCATCGGCTTTCTGGGCGTACTGACCGTGCTCGGCGCCTGGCAGGGCTTCGCCGGCACGGATCTGACGGGCACCGCGATGGCACTCGGCGCCTCGCTCAGCTACCCCATCGGCTGGATCTACGTCCGCCGCACCCTGGCCGGCGCCGGGCACTCCCACCTCTCCATGTCCAGCGCCCAGCTGCTGCTCGCCACCGTCCAACTCGCCGTGGTCACCCCCCTGTTCACGTCCGCGCCGACCGGCTACCCGATCGTCCCGCTGCTCGCCGTCTTCGCGCTCGGCGCCCTGGGCACCGGCTTCGCCTTCCTCCTCCAGTACGGCCTGGTCGCCGAGGTCGGCCCCACGACGGCACAGATGGTCACCTACTTCGTCCCCGTGATCGCCACCGCCGCCGGAGTCGTCCTCCTGGGCGAGCAGCTGAGCTGGCACACGCCCGTCGGCGCCCTGATCATCCTCTTCGGCGCCGCTCTCACCCAGAGCAGGCCCCGCACCTCGACGCCGCCCACCACGGCCACCGCATCCGCCACGGACCGGGGCTGACCATGGGCGCCGGGCCTGAGAGGCTCTGACGCCCGGCCCGGGAGACAGGCGCCCGGCACCATGCGCCTGGCCGGCTCGGTCGACGAGGCGACATCGGCCGCCGGCCAGGGGCCGAGCGGCCGGGCGCCCGCTCACTCGTACCGCCGAGCCTCCCCCACCCCTGTGGCCGCGACGACCGCGTCGGCCACAGGGGTGATGTCGTGGTCACCGAGGCCGGAGACGGTGATGCGGATGCCGGGCGGGGAGTCCAGGCGGAAGCGTGCGCCGGGAGCCACCGCCCAGCCGGAGTGCAGGAGCCGGGCCACCGCACCGGTCTCGTCCGGGACGGGCACCCAGACGTTCATCCCGCTGCGGCCCCGCGCGGGCACTCCGCGCTCCGCCAGGGCGCGTATCAGCGCGTCCCGACGTCGGCCGTACGCCGCGGCCACCGCCTTCGGGTCGATCGCCGACGTCCGCCACAGATGCAGCACCGTGTCCTGCAGCAGATGGCTGACCCAGCCGGGGCCCAGGCGCTGCCGGCCCCGCACCCGGTCCACCGTCACGGCGTCGCCGGTGAGCACCGCCAGGCGCAGGTCGGGGCCGTAGGACTTGGCCGTCGAGCGGACCAGGGCCCAGTGGTCGGTGACGCCGGAGAGCGGATGGAGCGGGAGGTCGACGATGCCATGGCCGTGGTCGTCCTCGATGAGCAGCACTCCGGGGTGGTCGGCCAGGAGGGCGCGGAGCTCGCCGGCACGCGATGGGCCGACGGCGGCACCCGTCGGGTTCTGCGCCCGGTCGGTGATGACGACCGCTCGGGCGCCGTCCTGGAGGGCGCCCGCCAACCGCTCGGGCAGCGGGCCGTCGTCGTCCACTCCGACGGGCGCGGGGCGCAGTCCGAGCGCCGGGATGAGATCCAGCAGGCTGCCCCACCCCGGGTCCTCCACCGCCACGGTGTCGCCGGGCCGCAGATGGGCGGCCAGCACCCGCTCGATGGCATCCAATGAGCCGCTGGTGACGGCTATCGGGCCGTCCGCCACACCGTCCTCGGCGAAGGCCGAGCGGGCCATGGCCGCCAGCTCCTCGTCGACGGCCGGTGTGCCGTAGAGCGCCGGGCGTCGCGCGCTGCGCGCCGCGGCCTCGGCCAGGGCCCGTTCGAGCGGAGGCAGCAGGGCCGGGTCGGGGTTGCCGTCGGAGGCGTCACGGACGCCCGGCGGCACCTCCACCCGCAGCGCCTCGCGCGGGGTGCTCGCGGGACGGGAGCGCACCCGACTGCCACGGCGGCCCGCCGTCTCGATCACGCCCCGGTCGCGGAGCGTGCGATACGCGGCAGCGACCGTATTCGGATTGACCTCCAAATAGACGGCCAACTCCCGGAGCGGGGGCAGGACTTCACCCGGCTGGAGCTCGCCCGCACCGACGGCTCGCTCGACACTGGCGGCAATCTCCGATGCGCGCCGCCCTTCGATCCGATACTCTCCTAGCACAAACTTGATTATGCACTAGTGCAATGGAGTTCGCAATGCCCGAAGCAGCGACGTACGAACCGACCGGCCGCACGACGCCCACCCGCGCCCGCGCGCGCGCCGCATACGACCACGAGACGGTGCACGGCATCCTCGACACCGGGTACGTCTGCCACCTGGGCTTCGTCCGCGACGGCTCCCCGGTCGTGCTGCCGACGCTCTACGGCCGGGTCGGCGACCGCCTCTATCTGCACGGCTCGACGGGCTCCCGGCCGCTGCGGATGGCCGGTGAGGCGCCCGACCCCGGCCTCGCGGTCTGCGTCACGGTCACCCATGTCGACGGCCTGGTCCTGGCCCGCTCCGCCTTCCACCACTCCATCAACTACCGCTGCGTCGTCGTCCACGGCACCGCGTATCAGGTGACCGACGCGGAGGAGAAGGCGGCCGCCCTCGACGCGCTCGTCGACCATGTGCTGCCCGGGCGCGCCGCGGACTCCCGCCCCGGCAACGCCAAGGAGCTGGCCGCCACCTCCGTGATCCGGCTCGACCTGCGCGAGGTCTCCGCCAAGATCCGCACCGGCGGCCCCAACGACGAGCCCGAGGACCTCGCCCTGCCGTACTGGAGCGGCGTCCTTCCCGTGGCACCGGCGTACGGCGCCCCCATACCGTCCGACGACCTCGCGCCCGGTGTCCCCGAGCCGGCGTACCTCACCGCCCTCTGAGGAGCCACCGTGCTGATCCACCCCTGGGACGCGCCCGGCGACGACGCCGAGTGGCAACACTGGCTCGCGGCACACGACTTCGGCCAGCTGGCCGCCAACGGCCCGCCCGGCGAGCCACCGCTGGTGCAGCCGTTGCACTTCGCCTACGACCCGGAGCGGCGCGAGGCCGTCACGCATCTGGCCCGCCCCAACCCCCTCTGGCGCGCGCTGACCGACCGTCCGACGGTCCTGTTGAGCGTGGTGGACGACTACGCCTTCATTCCCGGCCCCTGGCAGGCGGCCGAGGACCAGCCGCCCGAACACGGCGTCCCCACCAGCTTCTACGCCGCGGTCCAGCTGACCTGCACCGCCCATGTCGTGGACGACCCGGCGGCCAAGGCGGCGCTGCTGGAGCGCCAGATGGGCCACTTCCAGCCGGACGGCGGCTCGGCTCCGGTCGCCGCGGGCGAGGAGCCGTACGGGCGGCTGCTGTCCGGCATCCGTGGTATGCGCCTCGAAGTGCGGGAGGTTCGCGCCAAGTTCAAGTACGGCGGCAAGCGGAGCGAGGCCGTCCAGCACCGTGTCTCGGAGCGCCTCGCCGAGCGCGGCGGCCCCGGGGACGCCGCGGCCCGCAGCCACCAGCAGCGCCGTCTGGCAGCGGCCTCGACTGCCGTCGGGACGCCCACGCCCTGAGGGCCCAAGCGCTCCGGATGCCACCCGGTGGGCGGAGGTGCCCGGCCGAGGCAACCGGCCGGGCACCCGTCCTCAGCCCGCCGCCGGAGCCGTGGACCGGGCGGCCGCCACCGCCCCGCGCGCCTCCGTCACCGCCAGCGCGGCGACCGCCGTCAGCAGCACGCCGGTTCCGACGGCCGTGGCCATGGTGAGCCGCTCTCCCAGGAAGACCACCGCGATGGCCGCGGCCGACACCGGCTCGATCAGCGAGATCACGGAGGCGGTCGCGGCCCGTACAGCCGCCAGCCCCGCGAAGTACAGCCCATAGGCCAGCGCCGTCGGCACCGCCGCGATATAGCCCATCAGCCACAGGCTGCGCCCCAGATCGTGCACCTGGGGCCACAGCCCCTCCACCACCGCGAGCGGCAGCAGGCACAGCGCGGCCACCGCGAACGCGCTGAGCGTCGAGGCGTACGGATCACTGCCGCCGCCCTTGCCCAGCCGCCGGGTGGCCAGCGTCATCGCGGCGCAGCCGGCCGCGGACAGCACGGCGTAGCCGACCCCGGCGGGACGGACGGTCGCGGCGCCGTCCCCGCCGAGGACCAGGATCAGCAGCCCGGTCAGCGCACCGGCGACGGCCGGCACTCCGCCCGCACCGAGCCGTTCGCCCATCGTCACGCGCGCCCCGATGGCGATGAGGACGGGGCCCGCCCCCATGGTGACGACGGTGCCCACAGCCAGGCCCGTGGCCTCGACGGCGGCGAAGTAGGCGGCCTGGAAGACGGCGAGCGCGATACCGGTCACGGCGATGCGCAGGACGCGCCGGCGGATCGGCTCGTACGGAGTGGGGGCGACGGGGGCGCCGGACCGACGGCGGCGCAGCAGCGCCCGTATGGCGAGCAGCAGAAGCAGTCCGCCGAAGGTGCGCCAGAAGGTGAGGGCGATCGGGCCCAGTCCGCTGCCCCGGTAGAGCAGGGCCGCGGCCGCACCCGCGGTACCCCAGGCGGTCGCGGCGAAGGTGACGTACAGCAGCCCCCGGCCCACGGGCAGGGTGGCGGCAGAAGTGGCATGCATGGGAGGTGTGCTCCGGGAAATCCAGTACGGCGCGAGGCGCCGTGGAACGGTCGCGTGGTCCCGTATGCAGGCAGCGACGAACAGCCCGGGCACCTGCCCGGGTCTGGGTTTCCTCGGAGGTCGCCGCCCGCCTTACGCGGCGGGCGGGGGCAGCACGGTCGAATGCATGATCGCCACCCTACGTGGCGCGTGATCCGGCGGACAAGTCGTCCTCGGAGCCGGCCGGAGGCGCTGCGGCCACCGGCGCCGCGGTGCCCGCCGGAGCACCCGCCCCCGCTAGGTCCCCGCTCTCCGCCCCGGCTCCCGCCACCACCACCGACCGCGTCGTCTTCGGCTTGGCCGACTGCGCGATGAAGGCACCGCACAGCACCACCGCCCCGCCCGCGATCTGCGGCGCGGAGAGGTGCTCACCGAGCAGCACCCAGGCCAGGACCGTCGCGATGACCGCCTCCAGGCACGCGACCACACCAGCCACCTGGGGCGAGAGCCGACGGATCGACACCACGCCGGTGAGATAGGCGGCCACCGTCGCGACCAGCACGATCCAGGCGAGCAGCACGACGGCGGGCACTCGGGCGCCGTTCATCTCCGCGCTGCCGCCGAGCACCGACCAGTCCATGCCCCAGGGGCGGGCGATCACCGTGAGGACGACGGCACCGATGAGCAGGCCGTACGCGGCCACACCGAGCGGGTCGGCGGAGTCCTCGTCGTCGGTGCCGTGGTCGGAGAGCACGAAGTAGCCGACCTGGCAGCAGGCCGCGCCGAGCGCGAGGGCCAGACCGATGACGTCGAAACTCAGCCCGGACCAGACCTCGACGACGCAGGCCAGACCGCCCACGGCGAGCACGACGCCGACCGCGGCGGCGCGGGTGACCGGGCGCTTCTGGACGAAGCGGACCCAGCCCAGGACGAGGGCGGGGGCGAGGTATTCGATGAGCAGCGCGACGCCGACGGGAATGCGGGAGAGCGCGGCGAAGTAGCAGGCCTGTACGCCGGCCACGGCGAGCAGGCCGAAGCCGGCGAGCAGGGCGGGCCGACGGCGCGGCAGGTCCCGGTGGCGCCAGGCGATCGGCAGCATCACCAGCGCGGCGCCGGCCACCCGCAGCCAGGTCACATGCAGCGGTTCGAGACCGGCCTCGATCAGCGGCTTGGCGGCCACGCCCGAACCGCCGAAGGCGAGGGCGGACAGCAGGGCGAGGCCCAGGCCCGCGCCACGCCCCCGGGGCGCGCCGTCGCGGCCCGGCGCGGAACCGGACGACGGCTGCCCGGCAGCCGGGGACCCTGGAGTTGCCTGACCCGGACCGGTCGCTGGACCTGCCGGGCTTCCCGAAGACGCGTGCATCGGGTCATCATGACAGCCGCCGTCAGGAGCGCCACCCCCGATACCCCTGTCATTCCTGGCCCGGGCGCTCCCCGTCCAGACGAGCGGCGAGCGCGGCGGTGTCGACGGAGGCCCGGTGCAGAACCTCCACGGCCCGGGATTCGGGGTCGTCCACCAGCGCGGCGAGCAGATCGAGGCAGCCGGCGCGGAGGGCGTAGCGGGCGTGCGCGCGGTCAAGGGCGCCGTCCATGGCGGCGGCCGCGGCCGGCGACCACCCGGGGACGCCGCCTTCGGTGACCATGGGCACCGCGCCGGAGTCCTCGACGGTGCCGTGCCATCGGAGCCCGTAGCCGATACTGCGCTGGACCAGATAGCCGAGCAGCCGCGCCACCTGCGGCCCGCCGTCGAAGGCGGCGCGTACGGCGGGGTCCGATTCCAGCAGTCCGTGCAGCAGATGCGCGGTGTCGACCTGCCGGTCACCGTCGCGCGTGGCCCGCCTGCGGGCAGCGGAGACCACCGACGCGAGCTCGACGGTGAGCTGACTGTCGAGGTCCTCCCGGGCGGAGCCGTCGCCGCCACTGTACGCAGTACGGTTTTGCACAGCTCCCACCCCACCAGCCCCCGAAGCCGGGAACATCCCCGGCCAGAAGCATTTGCGCATCCCACGCTGGTTGGGGACGCCCACGCCGGATCTCCTCCCTAGGGAGGAGATATCCCGCGGAGAAAGTGCGGGGAAATCGTGGAGGGCGGACATTTGGGGCGCCCACCTGCGGTCCAGTGGATCCCTGCCGCACCCCATCCCGGCGTCGAAGCGGGCCACTCCCGGAATCTGACGAGCCATCAGCCAGAGCCGTCCTCGCTATTGAACCTTCACCCCCGTACGACTACGTTCCGCGGCACCAGCCAGGACCGTCACCGAAGGGGTGATCGCATGGCCGAAGTCACCGCCCAGACCCGTATCGAGGCGCCGGCCGGGAAGATCTGGGACCGGCTCACCGACTTCGATGCGTACGGGGAGTGGAACGCCACCCACACCGACTTCCCCAAGGGCGGACCGAAGACGCTTGAGGCGGGCGCGTCCTACGACGAGAACATGAAGCTGATGGGCTTCCCCGCGGAGGTCACCTGGACCGTCCGGGAGCTGGAGCCGGGGCGACTGCTCGACGTCAGGGGCAAGGGCCCGATGGGTGTCAGCCTGGGCATGCGCTATGCGCTCACACCGGACGGCGAGGCGACGACCGTACGGATCGACGGCACGTTCACCGGCGCCGCGGTCTCCCTGATGGCCGGCAAGCTCAAGGACTCGGCGAGCGCCGCGCTGAACGAGTCGCTGCGCAAGCTCGCCGGCCTGGTCTCCTGACTCTCCGGGGGCCGTCCCTTCCGTCCGGCCCCCGGAGGCCGACCACTTCTCTCACCGTCCCGCCCTCGCTCAGTCCTCTTCGGCGAGGATCAGATACAGCTCCTTGCGGGCCTTGTTGACCACCGCCATCGCCTTCTCCCGCTGCTCGGGGCTGCCGGTGGCCCACACCTGACGGAACGCCTCGACCAGGCCGCCGCCCGCCTTGCGTATCTCGTTCATCGCCTCCCAGTCGACGCCGCGGCCGGCGTCCTCCCAGGGGGCGTCGGAGCCGCTGTCGGCCTCGGCGCGCCCGGCGTCGGTCAGCGAGAACAGCTTCTTGCCGCCCTCGCTGGCGCTGGCGATCAGCCCCTCGTCCTCCAGGAGCTGCAGGGTCGGATAGACCGAGCCGGGGCTCGGCTTCCACGCCCCGCCGCTGCGCTCGGCGATCTCCTGGATCATTTCGTAGCCGTGCATCGGGCGGTCCTTGAGCAGCGCCAGTATCGAAGCGCGCACATCACCGCGGCGCGCCCGGCCGCGCGGTCCGCCGCGCCCTCGGCCGCCACCGAAAGGCGGACCCCCGAAGGGCGGACCGAAGGAGCCGAAAGCGGAACGCCGCCGCTCCCAGCCACCCCCGAATTCCCCACGGCCGCCGGAGCGGCCGGGTCCGCAGTTGTCGTGGCGATGCTCGTGCCCGTGGTCGTGTCCTTGGGAACGCATGTCGTTCTCCTTCTCTATCGTTGAGCTGTCGCGAATCTGTCGCGATGCCTCAACGATATATCGGGACTGTTCGCCGAAGCAAGGCCCCGAACTGCATCCGCATGCGGTCGACCGGCCACCATCCATAGCCAATTTCCTGGAATTGGCCTTGGCCTGCGGCTTTGTGGCACCTCTACGCTCGCGACCATGAGGATTCGTATCGTCGACGCCTTCAGTGCGCGTCCGTTCACCGGCAACCCCGCGGGAGTCGTCCTCCTCGACTCCGACGCGTTCCCCGATACGGCCTGGCTCCAGCAGGTCGCCACCGAGGTCAACCTCTCCGAGACCGCCTTCGCGCACCCGCTGCCCGAGGGCGGGGACGCCGACTGGGCGCTGCGCTGGCTCACCCCGGCCACCGAGGTGAACATGTGCGGGCACGCCACTTTGGCCACCGCGCACGTTCTGCACACCACCGGGGCGGCCACCACCGGCACCGTCCGCTTCCGTACCCGCAGCGGGGTGCTGACCACGACGGCCGGCGACGACGGCACGATCACCATGGACTTCCCGACCGCGCCGCTGACACCCGTAGAGGTACCGTCGCTCGTCGCGGACGCACTGGGCACCGAGATCCGGTCTGCCCACGACACCGGGCCCGATGTCGGCGACCTCCTGGTCGAGCTGGCCGACGAGAGCTCCGTACGGGCGCTGTCGCCGGATCTCAGGGCGCTGGCCGGGCACGGCGGCCGAGGGGTGATCGCCACCGCGCGCGCCGAAGACCCCATCGGCGGCTACGACTTCGTCTCGCGCTGCTTCTTCCCGGCGGTGGGCATCGACGAGGACCCGGTAACGGGCAGCGCGCACACCGCGCTCGCCCCCTTCTGGTCGGCCCGCATGGGGCGCGACTCACTGATCGGGCGGCAGGGCTCGGCCCGTACCGGCTATGTCCGCACCGAGCTGCGCGGCGACCGTACGCTGCTCACCGGCTCGGCCGTCACGGTGATCGACGGCGAACTGCTGGTCAAGGACTGACAGAAGAGCAGCCGGCCGGCAACTGGGGGAAGAGCAGCCGGCCGAGGGTTGAGGGAAGGCAAAGAGGGCGAGGGCATCGGCCCTCGCCCTCGCCTCACCCCGTAGGCAGCCACCCCACCTTGCCCGCCAGCAGGGCGAACCCGACGAAGGCCACGATGTCGATCAGGGCGTGCGCGGCGACCAGCGGGCCGACCCGGCCCCACCGCCGGTAGAGCAGGACGAAGATCACGCCCATCACCATGTTGCCGACGAGGCCACCGATGCCCTGATAGAGGTGGTAGGAACCGCGCAGCACCGAGCTGGCCGCCAGCGCCGCCATCGGCGACCACTCCAACTGCCCCAGTCTGCGCAGCAGATACCCGACGACGATGACCTCCTCCAGGACGGCGTTCTGCACCGCGGAGGCGATCAGCACCGGGATCTTCCACCACACCTCGGGCAGCGCCTCGGGGATCACCGTCAGATTGAATCCGGCCGCCCGCGCACCCAGATAGAGCAGCAGACCGCTGCCCCCTATGGCGGCCGCCAGCGCCACGCCCCGGCTCAGGTCGAAGCCGGGCCGCCGCCGGTCGAAGCCGATCGCCCGCAGTCCGCCGACCCGTTCACGCAGCAGCAGATGCGCGACCAGCGCCACGGGCACCAGCGCGCTCGCGATCCCGAACAGCTGCCAGGCGAGATCCAGCCACGGCCGGCCCGGCGCATGGGAGCCGTTGAGCGTCGCCGCCTGGTCCTTGAGGCCACCGGGCTTGGTCACCGACCCGATGAAGCTGATGAGCGCCGACAGCGCGCTGGCGCCCAGCGAGAGGGCCAGGACGATCAGCGTCTCGCTGCGCAGGACGCGCCGGGACGGCTCCTCGGCCGTCCCCGCCGCTGTCCCCGCACCGGGCCCTCGCCCCGGAACGTCCGCATCGGCCACGGGACTTGTATCCGACTGCACGCTTCCTCCACTTCCGCATTACCGCCTCTTCGCCACCACCGCCCCGCTAGGGTCTCGACAGCAGGTACGAAGATCGCGCGCGACAGGCCGGGGACGGGCGCCATCCACGTGGCGCGCGGTCCCCCTTCTCATCGAACCCGATCGAGCTCCGAGAAGGAGAGGCGCTACCGCAATGGGACGACACAGCTTGCCGGACGGCTCCGCACCGCGGCGCACGGGGTCCCGCCCCGGTGCACGTCGTCGCACCCTGGTCGTCTCCACCAGCCTGGCCCTCGCCGTCGGCGCCGGCTCGGTCGTCGCCCTGCGCGGCGATCTGCTCCCCTTCGGCGACCCGTGCGGCGACACCTCGGTGCGGCTCGACGTGGCCGCCTCGCCCGACATCGCCCCGGCACTGTCGGCGGTGGCCGAAACGGCCCGTGAGGACGCGACACGCACCGACGGCCGATGCCTCGACGTCAAGGTCACCGCGCGCCCCTCCCACGAGATAACCGACTCCTTCGCGCAGCGGCCGGTCGACCCCGAGTTCCAGGTATGGATACCGGATTCGCAGCTGTGGGTGGACCGGGTCGACGCGGAGGGCGGCACCCCGTTGACCGCCGCCGACGGCATCGCCTCGTCGCCGATCGCGCTGGGCGCCGTCCCGAAGACCGCCAAGGCCCTGGGCTGGCCGAAGCAGAGCTACACCTGGACCGAACTGGCCCGGAAGGCGACATCCGGCGACGCGCTGCGCCTGGGTGTGGCCGACCCCGCCCGCAGCGCCACCGGGCTGCTCGCCCTGGCCCGTATCCACGCCGCCGACACCACCGAGGCCAAGGACGACGACGAGGCCGAGGTCCGCACCGCCGCCACGGCGAAGCTCCTCGCCCAGCGGGTCGCGGACGGCGACGGCCAGATACTGGCCACGCTGCCGGGCGACGACTCCGGCGCCGAGCAGGGCAATCCCCGCCGCAATCAGGCCCTGCTGCTGTCCGAGCAGGCCGCCTACGCCCACAACACCCGCGACGACGGCGGCCCGGGACTCAAGCTGTTCTACCCCAAGGGCGGCACCGCCCAGCTCACCTACCCGTACACGCTGGTCGACGACGGCGCGCTCAGTCCCGAGCAGACCCGCGCCGCCAACCGCTTCATGACGCTGCTGGGCGAGCCCGGCGGGCAGCGCACGCTGCGCGCGCACGGCTTCCGGCCCGGCAACGGCACGGCGGTCGCGAAGGTGGCGGACACGGCCGGCGGGCGCGCCGCCCAGCCGTACTCCGTCACGCCCGCCGATCAGCCGACGGCCAAGGAACTACGGGCGCTGCTGGGCATGTGGACGATCACGGTGCAGAGCGCCCGGATCTCGACCGTCGTGGACGCCTCGGCGTCGATGGGCAGTCCGGTTCCGGGCCGGGACGGCCGGTCCCGTATGGACCTCGCCAGGAACTCCCTCCTCCAGGCGCTGGCCACGTTCACGCCCGAGGACGAGATCGGGCTGTGGAAGTTCGCCACCCTTCTGGACGGCGGCAAGGACTACGTGGAGCTGTCGCCCACCCGGCGCCTCGGCGACCGGGACGAGGACGGCGCCACCCACCGTGACGCGCTCGCCGCCGCGTTCGGCTCGCTGGCCCCGGTCCCCCATGGCGCCACCGGTCTGTACGACACCACGCTCGCCGCGTACCGCAGCGCCCGTGCGACGTATGCGAGCGGGAAGTTCAACGCGGTGGTCGTCGTCACCGACGGCGCCAACGACGATGCCGCCGGCATCTCTCTCAGCGCCCTGGTCGGCGAGTTGGAGAAGCTCTCCTCCCCGGACCGTCCGGTACCGCTGATCGCCCTCGCGATCGGCCCGGAAGCCGACGAGTCCGCCCTGGACCGCATCGTGGCGCCCACCGGCGGCTCGGCGCACCGCGTCAGCGACCCGTCCCAGATCCACCGGGTGATCCTCAAGGCGATCATGGCGGCGGGCGGCACGGGACGGCGCTGAGCGGGCCCGCCACCCGTGGGCGGGCCCGCCGCGCGCTACGCGCCCCCGGTCGCCGCCTGCCGCGGTCCCGGTACCGTCGACCGCTCGCCGAGCGCCCAGGCCACCGGCCAGGTGTGCACCGGCCGGCCGGCGTGCATCAGCTCGCTGTAGCGCCGGGTCATCGCGGCGAGCGCGGCGTCCCGGTCCAGGCCCTGCCGCCGGGCGTGGTGGAAAGCCGCGGCCTGCCAGGACGCGCCGTTCACCCGGCGCCGGCAGCGCTCCTCGATGATGGCCAGATAGCGGTCGCGGTCGGCCGGTTCCACCCCCCAGGCGTCCAGCCCGCGGGCCGCCAGCGGCAGCAGCTCCTGGCGTACGAGCCGTACGGCCGGGATCTCGGCGAGCGTGCCGGCCCGCCCGGGACGCGGCCAGAGCAGGGTGGCGTCGATGCCGTGCCGGCAGGCGGTGTCGAAGTTCCGGGCCGCGGTGGCGAACGGAAGGCGCGACCATATGGGGCGCGGTTCCTCGGCCAGCGCCCGCACCACGCCGTAGTAGAAGGCGGTGTTGGCGATCACGTCGGCGACGGTGGGGCCGGCCGGCAGCACCCGGTTCTCGACCCTGAGGTGGGCGACACCGTCGGCGACCGCGTAGACGGGCCGGTTCCAGCGGTAGACCGTGCCGTTGTGCAGCACCAGTTCGGCGAGGTCCGGCACCCCGCCCTCGTCGAGGACGCGCAGCGGCTCCTGCGGGCCGCACAGGGGCAGCAGCGGCGGGAAGAAGCGCAGGTTCTCCTCGAAGAGGTCGTATGCGGAGCTGATCCAGCGCTCACCGAACCACGTACGGGGGCGTACGCCCTGGGCCGTCAGCTCGGGCACGCGGGTGTCGGTGGCCTGCTGGAAGACCGGCGGCCGCGACTCGCGCCACAGTTCACGGCCGAAGAGGAACGGCGAGTTGGCGCCGACCGCCACCTGAACGGCGGCGATGGCCTGGGCCGCGTTCCAGACGGCGGCGAAGCGGCCGGGCGTCACCTGGAGGTGCAACTGGACGGATGTGCAGGCGGCCTCCGGCGCGATCGAGGGCGAGCGGGCGACCAGGTGCTCGACGCCCTGGATGTCGAGTACGAAGTCCTCGCCACGGGCCGCCCTCATCTGCTCGTTGAGCAGCACATAGCGGTCGTTCTCGGAGAGGCTGGCCGCCGTGAGGTCGTCGGCGTGCAGGGTCGGCAGAATGCCGATCATCACGATCCTGGCGGCGACCTCGCGGGCTTTCCTTTCCGCGTAGGCCAGGCCCGTACGGAGTTCCTCGGCGAGCTGGTCCAGGACATGGCCAGACAAGCGGTGCGGCAGGATGTTGACTTCCAGGTTGCACTGCGCGAGTTCGGTCTGGAAATCGCGGCTGGCGATGCGCTCGAGAACCTGGGAGTTCATCATGCGGGGCAGGCCGTCCGGGCCGGCCAGATTGAGCTCGATCTCCAGGCCCATGAGATTCCTGGGCCGATCGAACCGCTTCTCCGCCAGCAGCCTCTGCAAGCTCTCAAGGCACTCGTGAAGCTTTCTTCGATAACGCTCCCGGTCCGCCAGGTCGATCCCGCCCGCGGCGACCTTCTCCCCCATCGAAGGGTCCCTCCTTGACTGAACGGCCCGCCGCCACGGGCCGCTTGGGGCCGTCCCCGACACGCCGGGGCTCGCGCTACGGTCGATGATGCCCCGGCAATCTGATCGATAACGCCTCAGGGGCGTGCCGGTACCGATAGGCTCGAAGTGGTGCGGCGTCCGGCATCTTCCCCGGGCATATCCAGGTGGCCATCGCCGTTCGCATTTCACTCGTGAAATTCACCGACGAGATCCGGCCTACCGCACCGGAGCGCAATTACGAGGTGACATCGCAAAGGCACCGTACAAAGCGGTGAAAAACGCCTCGTGCGAGGGTCTGGATTCTGCCTTGCCGTAAATCCGCAAGGCAGGTAGCCGAAACACTTTCAGAACATACGTCGTATAAACTCCCGCTCACGAGGCAGAGAGTTGACGCCCAGCGTCGTGGTGATTTCGCCGGTGCTGGGGCGCAGCGGCCAGGGCGTGCCCGGTGGGTCTACGCGGATCGATCCCGCGCCGACCCACCGGGCACGCCCTACCCCACGCCCGGCCGCAGTCCCCGGGGCCGGCCATGCTCTGTCCCCGCACGCAGACAGCGCCGTTTGCACCCGCCACGCTCCACCGTGTCTCTGAAGTGAGAGGCGACCCACCATGCCGCTGCACGTTCCCCCCGCCCCCGCGTCCGCGTTGCGCAGCGTTCTCACCGCCCTCGGCTCGCCCACGGCCGTCCGCGAGGCCCCCGTCCCCGGGCTGCGCGCCCATCAGGGCCCGCTCTGCCCCGACCACCCGCTGCCGCTCCACGTATGGGACGACGTCAGCAAGACCGGCGGCACACCACTGACCCGTCTGGCCGGCTGGAGCTTCCTGGTCCGCGGCGGGGAGCGGGCCGTGGCGACGGCCGAGGCGATACTCACCGCGGACGGCTGGATGTTCGCACGCTTCTGCGGCGGCCCCTATGTCGCCTCGACCGAGCGGGCGCTGGTGCAGGCGGAGTCGCTGAACGCGCCCTACCAGCCGCGGCTGCTGTCCGTCCCCGAGCTGTACATGCTGACGCTGTGGCTGCACCACGACGTCACCGCCGACGGCGCCGAGGGCCTGCCCGCAGCGGGTGATCTGCTGGTTCCGCTGGCACCCGCCCCGCCGGGGATCGCCGCCCACCGTCCGCACCACGTCGCCGATCTGCTGCCCCGGCTCACCCGGCGCCTGACGCCCGCCCCACTGCTGCGCGAACCCGCCTGATCCGGCGCACCGGCCGTGCCCCCGCGCCCCGATGCACGCGGGCCGACGAGAGCGTGCCCCGCGGCCCTTCCCGGCCGCGGGGCGCTGTCGTACTCACCCGCGCGGGCTAGTCCATCGATACCACTGCCAACGCCCTTGGAGAGGAGTGCAATTGGAAGCAACCGCCCGCATGGGTGACGCGTCGATACCGAGTGAGTACCGCTGCTGCGAAATCCCTGCGGAATCCCGTCCGTAGGGCAACACTGGAACCGACCGAGAGAAACGGGGGAGCGGCCATGACCACCACATCGAGCCGCACGACGTTCACCACACCGCAGCGAAAGACAACTTCCATGTGTCAGCACCAACCGCCTTGCCCGTCAGCAGACTCCACCGACCGGGAGGCCGCACACCTTGTGGCGCACCACCCCGAGCAGGGCTGGAGCCTGCTCTGCAACGGCGTCCTGCTCTTCGAGGACACCGGTGAGCTGCTGCCGGACGGGCAGGTCATCGCCCCGCACCGCACCCGGGTCACCGCAGCGGCCTGATCCGCGGACACCCGGCACGTACAACAGGGCCCCCGGCAGATCTGCCGAGGGCCCTTGATGTTGCCCTGACGGGCCGTGTCGATCAGTTGTCGTACTCGTCCAGCGGGGGGCAGGAGCAGACGAGGTTGCGGTCGCCGAAGGCACCGTCGACACGGCGCACCGGCGGCCAGTACTTCTCCGCCGCCGTGACGCCCGCCGGGAAGACGGCCTCCTCGCGGCTGTAGGCGTGGTTCCAGTCGCCGCCGAGCGCGGCCGCGGTGTGCGGGGCGTTGCGCAGCGGGTTGTCGTCCTTGTCCCACTCCCCCGAGCCGACCTTCTCGATCTCGGCGCGGATGGCGATCATCGCGTCGCAGAAGCGGTCCAGCTCGTCGAGGTCCTCGCTCTCGGTCGGCTCGATCATCAGCGTGCCGGCCACCGGGAAGGACATCGTCGGTGCGTGGAAGCCGTAGTCGATCAGCCGCTTGGCGACGTCGTCGATGCTCACGCCGGTCGCCTTGGTCAGCGGCCGGACGTCGATGATGCACTCGTGCGCCACCAGGCCGCCGGGGCCGGTGTAGAGCACCGGGTAGTGCGGCTCCAGGCGCTTGGCGATGTAGTTCGCGCTGAGGACCGCCACCTGGGTGGCGCGCTTGAGGCCCTCGCCGCCCATGAGGCGGACGTACGCCCAGGAGATCGGCAGGATGCCGGCCGAGCCCCAGGGAGCCGCGGAGATCGGCCCGACGCCCGTCTCGGGGCCCGCGGTGGGCTGCAGCGGGTGGTTGGGCAGGTACGGCGCCAGGTGGGCGCGCACGGCGACCGGGCCGACACCGGGGCCGCCGCCACCGTGCGGGATGCAGAAAGTCTTGTGCAGGTTGAGGTGCGAGACGTCGCCGCCGAACTTGCCGGGCTCGGCGAGCCCGACCAGCGCGTTGAGGTTGGCGCCGTCGACGTAGACCTGACCGCCGGCGTCGTGCACCGTGGCGCAGATCTGGGTGATGTGCTCCTCGAAGACGCCATGCGTGGAGGGGTAGGTCACCATCAGGACCGCGAGCTCGTCACGGTGCTTGTCGATCTTGGCGTGCAGATCGTCGGTGTCGACCTCGCCGTCCTCGCCGGTCTTGACGACGACGACCTTCATGCCCGCCATGACGGCGCTGGCGGCGTTGGTGCCGTGCGCCGAGGACGGGATCAGGCAGACCGTGCGCTGCGCGTCCCCGTTGGCGCGGTGGTAGGCGCGGACGGCCAGCAGGCCGGCCAGCTCGCCCTGCGAGCCGGCGTTCGGCTGGATGGAGACCTTGTCGTAGCCGGTGACCGTCGCCAGCCGCTCCTCCAGCTCCTGTATCAGCGTCAGATAGCCCTCGGCCTGCTCGGCCGGTGCGAACGGGTGCAGCTGACCGAACGCGGGCCAGGTGACCGGCTCCATCTCGGTGGTGGCGTTCAGCTTCATCGTGCAGGAGCCGAGCGGGATCATGCCGCGGTCCAGCGCGTAGTCCTTGTCGGCGAGGGTGCGCAGGTAGCGCAGCATCGCGGTCTCGGAACGGTGCTGGTGGAAGACCGGGTGGGCGAGGTAGTCGTCCGTGCGCAGCAGCTCCTGCGGCAGCGATTCGGCGGCCGCCGCGTCCAGCTGCTCGACGTCGCCCTGCACGCCGAAGGCGCCCCAGACGCCGGCCAGCTGCGCGCGTCCGGTGGTCTCGTCGCAGGCGATGCCGACCAGGTCGGCGTCGACCTGGCGGAGGTTGACGCCGGCCTCGCGGGCGGCGGCGACGACCTCGGCGGCCCGGCCGGGCACCCGCGCGGTCAGGGTGTCGAAGTACGCACCGTGCACGATCTCCACACCGCCCGCCCGCAGGCCCTCGGCGAGGACGGCAGCGTAGCGGTGGGTGCGCTGGGCGATGGTGCGCAGGCCCTCGGGGCCGTGGTAGACGGCGTACATCCCGGCCATGACGGCGAGCAGCACCTGCGCGGTGCAGATGTTGCTGGTGGCCTTCTCACGGCGGATGTGCTGCTCGCGGGTCTGCAGCGCGAGGCGGTAGGCCTTGTTGCCGTCGGCGTCGACGGAGACGCCCACCAGGCGGCCGGGCAGGCTGCGGGCGAACTGGTCACGTACGGCCATGAAGCCGGCGTGCGGTCCGCCGAAGCCCATCGGGACGCCGAAGCGCTGGGTGGTGCCGACCGCGATGTCCGCGCCGAGCTCGCCGGGCGAGGTCAGCAGCGTCAGGGCGAGCAGATCGGCGGCCACGGTGACGATCGCGCCGAGCCCGTGGGCCTGCTCGATGACGGCACGGGGGTCGCGCACCGCGCCGGAGGCACCGGGGTACTGCAGCAGTACGCCGAAGACGCCCCGCTCGGCGATCTCTGCGGGGATGCCGTCGGACAGGTCCGCGACGACGACCTCGACGCCGGTGGGCTCGGCGCGGGTCTGGATCACGGCGACGGTCTGCGGCAGGCAGTCGGCATCGACCAGGAAGACGCCCTGCTTGACCTTGCCGACGCGGCGGGAGAGCGCCATCGCCTCGGCGGCGGCGGTGCCCTCGTCCAGCAGGGAGGCACCGGAGGTGGGCAGTCCGGTCAGCTCCGCGACCATGGTCTGGAAGTTCAGCAACGCCTCCAGGCGGCCCTGCGAGATCTCCGGCTGGTAGGGCGTGTACGCCGTGTACCAGGCCGGGTTCTCCATGACGTTGCGCAGGATCACCGGCGGGGTGAACGTGCCGTAGTAGCCCAGGCCGATCATGGAGGCCAGCACCTGGTTGCGCTCCGCCAGGCCGCGCAGCTCCTGGAGGACCTCGGCCTCGGTGCGGCCCTGCGGCAGGCCCAGCGCCTCCGCGCTCTTGATCACATCGGGTACGGCGGTGGCCGTCAGCTCGTCCAACGACCCGAAGCCGACGTGCGCGAGCATCTTCGCCTGCGCCTCGTGGTCGGGGCCGATGTGCCGACGCTCGAACGGAATGCCCTGTTCAAGCTCGGTCAGGGAGATGCGATTGGTGGTCATCTGCGGGGGCCTCCTGGTCAATACGACCTACGAGGGGCACCACGGCGCGGGTGCCCGGACGGCCTCCCCCTCTGTCATCTCAACCTGAGAGCTTCACCGGCCCGCGCGAGGCGGCCCGGCTTTCACCGTCGGTGAGGAGGGGTTACGGCGCTGTACTCGTCCGCGGCCCGCCCTGCTTTCCAGAGTGACCTCGCCCATGCGGTACGTGTGCCTGAGAGATTCCGGGGAGGATTTGCTCCTTCGGCGCCCTGGTCGCGAACGACAAAGGACTCTCCCGCATGGGTTCTGCGGCCATTGGCCAGCCTACCAGCGCACCACTCGAAGGATCCTTCGAGTGGCCAGGGCATGAAATGTGCCGTTTGGTAGTTGTCATAGGGCAGTTGCGACCAATTGGAGGGGTTGTGCAAACCGATATCGATCCCCGGAGCCTGATCGGCCGCAAAGCGTTCGACCGGAACGGCGCGAAAATAGGCACGATCGACGAGGTATACCTCGACGACGCGACGGGGGAACCGGAGTGGGCGGCCGTGCGCACCGGACTCTTCAGCCGGGACGCGTTCGTTCCCCTTGAACCCAGCAAAATGGTCGGCGAGGGCCTGCACATCCCCTACGACCGCAAGCTGATCAAGGACGCCCCGGACTTCGGCGTGGGCCGCCACCTCTCCCCTGAGCAGGAGCTCCAGCTCTACCACCACTACCGGTTGGACATCTCCTCACCGGAACCCGGTCCGGCTTCCTCCGGCAAGGAGGACGGCTCCGACGGCCCCGACAAGGACTTCGGCAAGATCGCCGGCTCGGAGGACTGACCTCCTTCCGGCCCGCCGCCCACCAGCGGCAACGGCTCACCCGGCCGCAGCGCCGGGTCCTCGACGGCGAAGGTCCGCACCCTCCCCGGTGCGGACCACGGCGTCTCGAAGCGTACGGTCACCCTCCCCACGCCGCTTCCCTGCACCCAACCGGCGCCGAACTCCTCGTGCACCACGTCCAGCCCCGGATGCCAGCGCCGCGGCCGCTCCTCCTCCGGCTCCCCTGCGCCGGCCTCCTCCCCCGCCGACTCCGCGGCCGCCTTCGCCAGCTCCCCGGCCTCCCGCTCCGTCGCCAGCTGGGCGAACAGATCCTCCTGGGTGAAGTCCGCCAGCCCGCTGACCCCCACGCCCAGCAGCCGCACCCCGCCGGTGGTGTCCACCGTCTCCAGCAGCCGCACGGCGGCCTCCCGTACGACCGAGGGGTCGTCGGTGGGCCCGCGGAGCGTCTCCGAGCGGGTCAGCGTCGAGAAGTCGTAGTTCCGCACCTTGATCACCACCGTCCGCCCGGAGCGTCCGGCCGCCCGCAGCCGCTGGACGCAGCGGTCGGCCAGCCGCACCATCTCGTTCCGCACCCGCGTCCGGTCGGTCAGATCGACCTCGAAGGTGTCCTCGACCGAAATCGACTTGGCGTCCCGCTCGGCCACCACGGGGCGGTCGTCCCGGCCCAGCGCCATCGCGTACAGCCCCGCGCCGTGCGCCTTGCCCAGGAGCCGGACCAGCTCGGCCTCGCCGGCCTCCGCGGTCTCCGCGACGGTGTGGATCCCGGCCCGGCGCAGTGTCTCGGCCGTCGCCGGACCCACCCCGGGCAGCGTCCGCACCGTCATGGGGCCCAGCAGCTCCCGCTCCGTGCCGGGCTCGATCACCACCAGGCCGTCCGGCTTCGCCGCCTCGGACGCGATCTTCGCCAGCATCTTGGCGCCCGCGAGCCCCACCGAGCCGGTCAGACCCGTCGCGGCCCGGATGTCGCGCCGCAGTCGCTCCCCCACGGCGCGTACAGCGGCGGTCTCGGCCGGCACCCCGCCCGCTTCCAGGTCCACGAAGGCCTCGTCCAGGCTCAGCGGCTCGACGAGCGGCGACAGCTCGTGCAGCAGCCCCATCACCGTGTCACTCACTTGGCGGTACAGGGCGAAGCGAGGGCTGAGATAGGCGGCATTGGGGCACAGCCGGCGCGCCTGGGCCGTGGGCATCGCGGAGCGGACCCCGAAGATCCGGGCTTCGTACGACGCCGTGGCGACCACGCCCCGCGGCCCGATCCCGCCGACCACCACGGGCTTGCCGCGCAGGCTGGGCTTGGCCGCCTGCTCGGCGGCCGCGTAGAACGCATCCATGTCCAGATGCAGAATCGTCGGCGCGGGTCTCACACGTCCGATGCTGCCGCATGGCACTGACATTCGACCCGACGCCGGGCCGGGACCGCTGGACCGGGCTCAGCCGGCCCTGTGGCGCCGCCGCGCCAGCTCGTCGTGCGGGTTCTTCCCCATCAGCGTCTCGCCGGTGTCCACGCGCTCCCCGTGGAGCTGTGACAGCGCACCCTCCACGTCCCGCCACACCACGCCCACCGCGATGCCGAAGACGCCCTGGCCGCCCTGGAGCAGATCGACGACCTGGTCGGGCGAGGTGCACTCGTAGACCGTCGCGCCATCGCTCATCAGCGTCATCCGCGTCAGGTCCGCCAGCCCGCGCGCACGCAGATGCTGCACGGCGGTGCGGATGTTCTGCAGCGACACCCCGGTGTCCAGCAGCCGCTTGACGATCTTCAGGACGACGACGTCCCGGAAGCTGTAGAGCCGCTGGGTGCCGGAGCCGTACGCGGGCCGGATACTCGGCTCCACCAGGCCCGTACGCGCCCAGTAGTCGAGCTGCCGGTAGGTGATGCCCGCTGCCGCGCATGCGGTCGGGCCGCGATAGCCGATGTTCTGCGCCTCGCAGTCCCCCGACACCGCCGCGGCCGGTGCCGGGGCATGGTTCGCGGCCGCGCCCGAGTGGAGCGGCAACGCCCCTTCCGCCGCCATACCGTCGCCGGTGATTGCCACGCCGCCCTCCGTCCTCCACGTCCCGGACGGGACCTGCCATATCGACGGTATGCAGTCACTCGGGGTGCGTCAACGATCGCCGCGCTCGCCACGCCGAGTGATAATCACCCTACGAGTGGTTTCTCGTGACCTCGGGCGGGGAATGGCTAAATAGTTTGGCCGGAATCAGCCCCTTCACCCGGCCGGCGTCACTGGCTGTTGGTGCCGAAGTCCTCGGGCGAGATCTGGTCGAGGAACTCGCGGAACTTCTCCACCTCGTCCTCCTGCTCGTCCGGGATGGCGATCCCCGCGTCGTCCAGCACACCGTCCGTGCCGAAGATCGGCGTTCCGGTACGCAGCGCCAGCGCTATGGCGTCGGACGGGCGGGCACTGACCTCGACCCCACTGGCGAAGACCAGTTCGGCATAGAAAACCCCCTCGCGCAGGTCCGTGATGCGTACCTGCGTCAGCTCCTGGCCCACCGCTTCGAGCACGTCCTTGAAAAGGTCGTGCGTCAGCGGCCTGGCAGGGACCATGCCCTGCTGGGCGAAGGCGATGGCGGTGGCCTCCCCTGGCCCGATCCAAATGGGCAAGTATCGGTCGCCTCCCACCTCCCGCAGGAGCACGATCGGTTGGCTGGAAGGCATTTCCACCCGGACACCCACGACGTCGAGCTCGTTCACACAGCAACCCTAGGACGTGCCCGGCAGGTTTGGGTAGTCGAGCACTCTTTTGCTCATGGCAACCGGACGCGAAGAGCGCTCTGCACCAGCGCCGCATGGAGCCGTACGGAGAGCGTCGCCAGCTCTCTGACCGTGGCCTCCGCATGGGCCCTGGTCTGTGGGTTGCGGTGCCGCCGAAGGGGTGCAACGACCTGTTCGACCAGGCCGGCCTCGCGCTCGGCGGCCGCCTTCACGGCACGCAGATGCCGCGGTTCAAGACCGAAGCGCCCCAGGTCCGCGACGAGTTTGGCCACGGTGACGGCTTCGATGTCGTATCCACCGTCCGCATGGGGGACGATGAGTCCGTACGACTCCCAGTCGGCGAGCGCCGCCTCGTCCACCGCCGCGGCGGCCAGCAGCTCCGCCCGGCCGATCCGGGCAGCCGTCGGACGGTCCTCGCCCTGGCAGGACACGTCCTCGATCAGGTCCCGCTGGGACGCGGCCGGAGCCGGCAGCTGCACCTGCTCACCGCGCTCCAGGGCGTCCAGATGCTCCCGGATGACCTTCAGGGGCAGATAGTGGTCCCGCTGCATCCGCAGGACGCTCGCCAGCCGCTCGACGTCGGCCGGCGTGAATTTCCGGTATCCGGAAGGCGTGCGCTTCGGCTCGACGAGCCCCTCGGCCTCCAAGAAGCGGATCTTGGAGATGGTGACCTCGGGAAACTCCTCGCGCAGCGCATTGAGCACCGTGCCGATGCTCACCGGCTTGGCGCCCGAGGAGGCGGTGCCGATGGAACCGGCACCGCCCTTCGGTGTATCGCGCATATGCCTTCCCTGACCGGTCAGATCCCGGCGCCCCGCTGGCTCGCGTAGAAGACCATGCGGTACTTGCCGATCTGGACCTCGTCGCCGTTGGCGAGCGCGACCGAGTCGATCGGCTCACGATTGACGTACGTGCCGTTCAGGCTGCCGACGTCAGCGACCGTGAAGACGCCGTCCGCACCGCGGCGGAACTCCACATGCCGGCGCGAGACCGTCACGTCGTCGAGGAAGATGTCGCCCTGCGGATGCCGGCCCGCCGTCGTCAGCTCGCTGTCCAGAAGGAAGCGGCTGCCCGAATTCGGACCCCGGCGGACGATCAACAGCGCCGAACCCAGCGGAAGGGCTTCGACCGCGGCCTGGGCCTCGGGGGACAGCGACGGCACCAGATTCTGGCCCGTCGTCTCCGAGTCGTAGGCCTCCAGCCCCGAAATGGAGATCGTCGACGTCGTCTCGGACGCCCGCTCGGCCTGGGCTCCCGGGCGCAGCGGCGCACCGCAGTTGGAACAGAACCGGCTCGCCTCGGCGTTCCGGTGTCCACACCTCGTACATACCGGCATGGCCGACCCTCCACCCGTGCGTGAGGCCGATGATTCCTCGGAACCTATGCGGCCGGCCCCGGAGGGGTCAACAGAACCCGCGCCGTGCCCCCCGGACGGACCGCCGACCTCGTCGCGGAAGAGCGGACGCTCCGCCGCCTCACCATTCTCGGGCTGGCGCGGAGCACGATGCCGCGCGGATCCGCTGCCGCCCTCCTGGCGCGCGCTCTTGCCGAACAGCTTTCCAAACAACTTCACGGGCGATTCCCCTTGAACGAAACAGACCCGCCCGTGGGGCAGGACGAACCCTCGATGCACACACCGGCCCATCCGGACATCCTGTGAACGTCCGTGGCCTCCAGACAGTTTCCACCACACACCACACGCACGGTGCGTCGACCCCCCGCTACCTCATGCCCTCGACGGGCACTCGACATACCTGCACACCTCACTGCGATGACGACCGAGCGTAGTCAGGCCGCTTCGCCTCTCGCAAGGCATCCACAATGATCTTCTCCCGACGGGTCACAGACACCTTGGCCTGCTCCTTTTCCAGCGTCTGAACCACTCCGCCGGGGATGTTCAGTGCCGGCTCCAGGTCCTCCGGCTTACCAATGACCTTGAAGCGGTACGGCTGCGTGACGCGCTTGCCGTCGATCTCCACCCCACCCCGGATGTCCGAGAGGTAGGTGTCCGCGACGACCCGTACCGAATTGACCTGGATGGCCTCGGCCCCGGCCGCCCGCAGCTCCTGGATGGTGTCCAGCAGCTTGTCCGCCTCGACGGAGTGCGTCGGGTCGTCGATGGTCAGGTTGATGCCGGGCCCCTGCGCCGCGACGGTCCCGGCCAGCACACCCAGCTGCTGTTCCTTCTCCACGGTCTGCTTACGGGCCTCCTCGGCCTGGTCCGAACTGTTCTCCAGCTCGGTCTTCTGCCCTTCCAGGCGCCGCTGTTCGTCCGTCAACCGCTGGGAGCGATTGTCCAGCTCGTCCAGAATGCGCACCAAGTCCTCCTGGCGCGCGCCCCGCAGCGCACTGCTGTCACTTGTGGAACGTACCTGAATCGCCAGACCCAGGCCGAGAATGAACAGGAGCAGCGCAACGATCAGTTGGGCCCGGGTCAACCGCGGCGGCCACACGCTCGCCACGAGCCGCTCCCGGCCGGTCTTCGGACGCTCTCCCTCTCCGCCACCGCTCACCGCGTCAGGAGTCGAGGAGTCTGCCGCTTTACTCGACTTCTGTCCAGTACTGTCCGTTTCCCGGGTTTCGTCCTCGTCCCCGGAAGCCCTCCGCTCAGGGGTGCTTCGGCTCTCGGGCGGCATCGGCCGCCGCCCCGCCGGACCGCGCTCCTGCTCGGGCTCCGGTCGCTCCGGCTGCTTCCCCTGCTCCGGGGACTCGTCCGTTGCCATCCGCCTCACGCCCTGAAGACGTGCCGGCGGATCGCCGCGGCGTTGGAGAAGATCCGGATGCCCAGCACCACCACGACGCCGGTGGAGAGTTGGGCACCGACGCCCAACTTGTCGCCGAGAAAGACGATCAGTGCGGCGACGACGACGTTCGACAGGAAGGAGACCACGAAGACCTTGTCGTCGAAGATGCCGTCCAGCATCGCGCGCAGACCGCCGAACACGGCGTCCAGCGCCGCGACGACAGCGATCGGCAAGTAGGGCTCGACCACCGTCGGCACCACGGGTCGGACGACGAGTCCGACCACGACTCCCACGATGAGGCCCAGTACGGCGATCACGATGTGCCCTTCCCTGTGTCGGTGCCGCCCGACCTGGCGGCACCGGCCTGCGGCTTTGCGGTGCGTACGATCAAACTGGGCGCGGGCGGCAGCGTGACCTCACTCTCCGCGGAAATCCTGGTGCGCACGCCGTAGTTCTCCTGCAGCACATGCAGGTACTGACCATCGGCGCTGTCCTGGAACGCGGTGCTCAGCCGCTGCCCGTCCCCCACCGCCAGCACCGTATAGGGCGGCACCAGCGGCTTGTTGTCGACCAGTATGGCGTCTCCCGCGGCTCTGATCGCCGAGAGTGACGTAAGCCGCTGCCCATTGACGGAGATGGCCTCCGCACCGGACTCCCACAGGCCGTTGACGACGCGCTGCATGTCCCTGTCGCGTACCCGCCCGGTGTCGGAGAAACCACTGCTCTCGCGCGGCCCGCCGCCACCGGACTCCGCGCCCTTGGCATCGTCCACGACGAGTTTCACGCCGGGCCCGGTGACCCGTGTCGAGCCCGCCAACAGGGCCAGCAGTTCGGCCTTGCCGCCGCCGCGCTGCTTCAGGGCCTCACGCTGCATCCTGCTGACGTCGCCCCGCAGCGCGTCGACCCGCTGCTGCAGCTTGTCCGCCTCGCCGGTCCCCTTCTGGATGCGGTTGATCAGCTCTTCGCGCTCCTTGGCCAGCGTCGGTGCGGATATCCGCGCCTGCGCCGCCCCGACGGTCACCACGAGCGCGGCCAGCACCAGACCGGCCGCCAGGCCCAACTTCGCCCGCAGGGTGCGCGGCAGCCCGCGCACGCCGGCCTCGGACTTGCGCGCGGCCGCCTCGGCGTACCCGTCGTCGAGGCTGTGATCCATCACGTTGGTCAGCAGCGACATGGACGCATCGGGGCGCGCGGCCGGCGGTTTCGGGGTGCTCCGATCGGGGCGCTGCTGCGACATGCCGCACATCGTCCCACGTCGGCCGCGCAGTCTCCCAATGGCCCCACCGGCGCGCCGATCGACGGCCCGCCGGTGGGGTCCGGATCAGCGGCCCGCGCTGTCGACCACGGCCGACCACTCCTCCAGCAGTTGCTGGGCGGAGTCGTCGTCCGGACCTTCCGCCCACAGGTGGGTGACCGCCTCGGCCGGGTCCGGCAGCACCAGGATCCAGCGCCCGTCGGCCTCCACGACACGTACGCCGTCCGTAGTGTCCACCTCCCGGTCGCCGGCCGCCTCGACGACATGCCGCATGACCAGGCCCTTGACCGCCCACGGGGTCGCCAGATCGCGGCGCAGCACATGCGCCCGCGGGATCCGCGCGTCGATCTGGCTGAGCGTGAGCTGGGTGCGGGCCACCAGACCGATCAGCCGGACGAACGCGGCCGCACCGTCGAAGACGGAACTGAACTCCGGGATGATGAAGCCGCCCAGGCCGTCCCCGCCGAAGACCGTGCCGTCCGCCCGCCCCACCCGGGTCAGATCGTCCGGTGAGGTGGTCGTCCACTCGACCTGTGTGCCGTGGTACGCCGCCACCTGCTCGGCGATCCGGGTGGTGGTCACCGGCAGCGCCACCCGTCCGGTGCGCCGTTCGGCGGCGACCAGGTCCAACATGACCAGCAGCGCACGGTCGTCCTCGATGATCCGGCCGCGTTCGTCCACGAGCGAGAGCCGTTCGCCCACGGGGTCGAAGCGCACGCCGAAGGCGGCCCGTGCCGAGGCCACGATCTCCCCGAGCCGGACGAGCCCGGAGCGCCGGGCCTCGGCGGTCTCGGTGGGCCGGGACTCGTTGAGCCCGGGGTTGATGGTCAGGGAGTCGACTCCGAGCCGCCCCAGGAGGCTGGGCAGGACCAGGCCCGCGCTGCCGTTGGAGGCGTCCACGACGACCTTCAGTCCCGACTCGGCGATCCCGGTGGTGTCCACGGCCCGCAGCAGCGACCCGGTGTACGAGTCGAAGACGCTCGCCGGGAAGATCAGGTCACCGATCTCGCCGGGGAAGGCACGCCGGTACTCCTGACGGGCGTAGACGCGGTCGAGCTTGCGCTGCCCGCCCTGCGAGAGGTCGGCGCCCCGCTCGTCGAAGAACATGATGTCGACGGAGTCCGGTACACCGGGTGTCGTACGGACCATGATGCCGCCGGCGCTGCCGCGGGCGGTCTGCTGACGGGCGACCGGCAGCGGGACGTTCTCCAGGTCGCGTACGTCGATGGCGCTGGCCTGCAACGCGGAGATCACCGCGCGTTTGAGCGCCCGAGCACCACGGGAGTGGTCACGTGCGGTGGTGACCGTGGAGCCCTTCTTGAGCGTGGTGGCGTACGCCCCCGCGAGCCGTACGGCGAGTTCCGGGGTGATCTCGACGTTGAGGATGCCGGACACGCCGCGGGCGCCGAACAGATGCGCCTGGCCTCGGGATTCCCAGATCACCGAGGTGTTGACGAACGCGCCGGCCTCGATGGTCTTGAACGGATAGACCCGCACATTGCCCTGGACGATCGACTCCTCACCGATGAGGCATTCGTCGCCGATCACCGCGCCGTCCTCGATCCGGGCGGCCCGCATCACGTCGGTGTTCTTGCCGATCACACACCCGCGCAGATTGGTGTGCTGACCGAGATAGACGTTGTCGTGCACCACGGCACGGTGCAGGAACGCGCCGCTCTTCACGACCACATTCGAACCGACGACGGTGTGCTCGCGAATCTCCACGCCCGCTTCGACCTTGGCGTAGTCGCCGATGTACAGCGGCCCGCGCAGCACCGCGTCGGCATGGACCTCGGCGCCCTCGGCGACCCATACTCCGGGCGAGATCTCGAAGCCGTCGATGTCGACATCGACCTTGCCCTCGAGCACATCGGCCTGGGCCTTCACATAGCTCTCGTGGGTGCCGACATCCTCCCAGTACCCCTCGGCGACATAGCCGTAGATCGGCTTGCCTTCCTTCATGAGCTGCGGGAAGACATCACCGGACCAGTCGACCGGAACATCGGGCTCGAAGTAGTCGAAGACCTCCGGCTCCATCACGTAGATACCGGTGTTGACGGTGTCCGAGAAGACCTGGCCCCAGGTGGGCTTTTCCAGGAAGCGTTCGACCTTGCCGCCCTCGTCGACGATGGTGATGCCGAACTCTAGGGGATTGGGGACCCTCGTGAGGCAGACGGTGACGAGGGCACCCTTTTCCTTGTGGAACCGGATCAGATCGGTGAGGTCGAAATCGGTGAGGGCGTCACCGGAGATGACGAGGAAGGCGTCGTCCTTGAGGGCTTCCTCGGCATTCTTCACGCTGCCCGCGGTGCCGAGAGGCTTTTCCTCGTTGGCGTAGGTGAGCTCCATTCCGAGCTCTTCCCCGTCCCCGAAATAGTTCTTGACGAGCGAGGCAAGGAATTGCACGGTCACAACGGTCTCAGTGAGACCATGCCGTTTCAGCAGCCTCAGCACATGCTCCATGATCGGCCTGTTGGCGACCGGAAGCAGGGGTTTGGGCATGCTGGACGTCATGGGGCGAAGGCGTGTTCCCTCGCCGCCGGCCATCACAACGGCCTTCATGTCGGAAGCGTCCTCCTCATAAGAGACGACGGTCTTGCCGACTTCACTTGTCCAGATCGCCCACTGTTCCTGTGCTCGCGTACGGGCGCCGGCCGTTGCACAATCTGCCGGTTCGGAGAGCTCAGTCGGCTGTGGCGTCCGCCCTGATGAGTCGGCGGACCTGGACCACGTACAGGATCCCTGCCCACCAGTAGAGCGCCGTACCCCAACCTGCGAACGCCCATCCGAAAATAGCAGCGAGCGTGTGAAGCCAGCCACTTCCGTCGCTCAGCAGGAGCAACGGGAAGGCGTACATCAAGTTGAACGTAGCCGCCTTCCCCAGGAAGTTCACCTGGGGAGGGCCATATCCGTGACGCCCGAGGAATCCCACCGCGATCAGCAGCATCAGTTCGCGCGCCAGCAGGGCCGCGGTGAGCCAGACCGGGAGGATCTCGCGCCAGGTCAGGCCGACGAGGGTGGACAGGATGTAGAGGCGGTCGGCCGCCGGGTCCAGGATCCGCCCGAGGCTGCTGATCTGGTTCCAGCGCCGGGCGAGCTTGCCGTCCAGGTAGTCGCTGACACCACTCAGCGCGAGGACCAGCAGCGCCCAGCCATCAGCATTCGGACCACCGAATACCGGCCAAAGGATCAACCACAGGAACACCGGCACGCCGACGAGGCGAGCCATGCTCAGGATATTCGGGATGGTAAGGACGCGATCCGTCTGGACCCGCGTCTCCTGGACCTCCACCGCGGGGGCCTCCTGTGGGAAATGTGCCAATGATGCCCCCTGACCCTACCTGGCCCGCCAGCCACGCCGTACCGCGGGTCCCCAAGATCCCCAGAACGCAGAAAAGCCCCGCACCATAACGGTGCGGGGCTTTCCCACAATGAAAGTTCGGCGGCGTCCTACTCTCCCACAGGGTCCCCCCTGCAGTACCATCGGCGCTGAAAGGCTTAGCTTCCGGGTTCGGAATGTAACCGGGCGTTTCCCTAACGCTATGACCACCGAAACACTATGAAGTTAACCAACCGGAGCATGACTCAACGGTCGTTACTTCAGAACCTACACAGTGGACGCGAGCAACTGAGGACAAGCCCTCGGCCTATTAGTACCAGTCAACTCCACCGGTTACCCGGCTTCCATATCTGGCCTATCAACCCAGTCGTCTACTGGGAGCCTTACCCTCTCAAGGAGGTGGGAGCCCTCATCTCGAAGCAGGCTTCCCGCTTAGATGCTTTCAGCGGTTATCCTTTCCGAACGTAGCCAACCAGCCATGCCCTTGGCAGGACAACTGGCACACCAGAGGTTCGTCCGTCCCGGTCCTCTCGTACTAGGGACAGCCCTTCTCAAGACTCCTACGCGCACAGCGGATAGGGACCGAACTGTCTCACGACGTTCTAAACCCAGCTCGCGTACCGCTTTAATGGGCGAACAGCCCAACCCTTGGGACCGACTCCAGCCCCAGGATGCGACGAGCCGACATCGAGGTGCCAAACCATCCCGTCGATATGGACTCTTGGGGAAGATCAGCCTGTTATCCCCGGGGTACCTTTTATCCGTTGAGCGACGGCGCTTCCACAAGCCACCGCCGGATCACTAGTCCCTACTTTCGTACCTGCTCGACCCGTCAGTCTCACAGTCAAGCTCCCTTGTGCACTTACACTCAACACCTGATTGCCAACCAGGCTGAGGGAACCTTTGGGCGCCTCCGTTACTCTTTAGGAGGCAACCGCCCCAGTTAAACTACCCACCAGACACTGTCCCTGATCCGGATCACGGACCCAGGTTAGACATCCAGCACGACCAGAGTGGTATTTCAACAATGACTCCACCATGACTGGCGTCACGGCTTCAAAGTCTCCCACCTATCCTACACAAGCCGAACCGAACACCAATATCAAGCTATAGTAAAGGTCCCGGGGTCTTTCCGTCCTGCTGCGCGAAACGAGCATCTTTACTCGTAATGCAATTTCACCGGGCCTATGGTTGAGACAGTCGAGAAGTCGTTACGCCATTCGTGCAGGTCGGAACTTACCCGACAAGGAATTTCGCTACCTTAGGATGGTTATAGTTACCACCGCCGTTTACTGGCGCTTAAGTTCTCAGCTTCGCCACACCGAAATGTGACTAACCGGTCCCCTTAACGTTCCAGCACCGGGCAGGCGTCAGTCCGTATACATCGCCTTACGGCTTCGCACGGACCTGTGTTTTTAGTAAACAGTCGCTTCTCGCTGGTCTCTGCGGCCACCCCCAGCTCAGGAAGTAAATCCCATCACCGGAAATGGCCCCCCTTCTCCCGAAGTTACGGGGGCATTTTGCCGAGTTCCTTAACCATAGTTCACCCGAACGCCTCGGTATTCTCTACCTGACCACCTGAGTCGGTTTAGGGTACGGGCCGCCATGAAACTCGCTAGAGGCTTTTCTCGACAGCATAGGATCATCCACTTCACCACAATCGGCTCGGCATCAGGTCTCAGACTTATGTGCTGTCCGGATTTGCCTAGACAGCGTCCTACACCCTTACCCCGGGACAACCACCGCCCGGGCTGGACTACCTTCCTGCGTCACCCCATCGCTTACCTACTACCACCTTGGATCGGCGGCTCCACCACGTCCCTTTGTCCGAAGACTCCAGGCCGGCTTCACGGCCTTAGCATTAATGGATTCGATATTGGGCGTTTCAAAGCGGGTACCGGAATATCAACCGGTTGTCCATCGACTACGCCTGTCGGCCTCGCCTTAGGTCCCGACTTACCCTGGGCAGATCAGCTTGACCCAGGAACCCTTAGTCAATCGGCGCACACGTTTCCCACGTGTGTATCGCTACTCATGCCTGCATTCTCACTCGTGAACCGTCCACAACTCGTTTCCACGGCTGCTTCACCCGGCACACGACGCTCCCCTACCCATCACAGCCTCCGTTGGGAGTATTGCTGTAATGACACGACTTCGGCGGTGTGCTTGAGCCCCGCTACATTGTCGGCGCGGAATCACTTGACCAGTGAGCTATTACGCACTCTTTCAAGGGTGGCTGCTTCTAAGCCAACCTCCTGGTTGTCTCTGCGACTCCACATCCTTTCCCACTTAGCACACGCTTAGGGGCCTTAGTCGATGCTCTGGGCTGTTTCCCTCTCGACCATGGAGCTTATCCCCCACAGTCTCACTGCCGCGCTCTCACTTACCGGCATTCGGAGTTTGGCTAAGGTCAGTAACCCGGTAGGGCCCATCGCCTATCCAGTGCTCTACCTCCGGCAAGAAACACACGACGCTGCACCTAAATGCATTTCGGGGAGAACCAGCTATCACGGAGTTTGATTGGCCTTTCACCCCTAACCACAGGTCATCCCCCAGGTTTTCAACCCTGGTGGGTTCGGTCCTCCACGAAGTCTTACCTCCGCTTCAACCTGCCCATGGCTAGATCACTCCGCTTCGGGTCTTGGGCACGCTACTCAACGCCCTATTCGGACTCGCTTTCGCTACGGCTTCCCCACACGGGTTAACCTCGCAACATACCGCAAACTCGCAGGCTCATTCTTCAAAAGGCACGCAGTCACGACACAAGGACAAGTCCTTGTGCGACGCTCCCACGGCTTGTAGGCACACGGTTTCAGGTACTATTTCACTCCGCTCCCGCGGTACTTTTCACCATTCCCTCACGGTACTATCCGCTATCGGTCACCAGGGAATATTTAGGCTTAACGGGTGGTCCCGCCAGATTCACACGGGATTTCTCGGGCCCCGTGCTACTTGGGTGATTCTCAAACGAGCCGTCAATGTTTCAGCTACGGGGGTCTTACCCTCTACGCCGGACCTTTCGCATGTCCTTCGCCTACATCAACGGTTTCTGACTCGTCTCATCGCCGGCAGACGATGAAAGAGAACTCCCACGACCCCGCACTGGCAACCCCTGCCGGGTATCACACCAATACGGTTTAGCCTCATCCGGTTTCGCTCGCCACTACTCCCGGAATCACGGTTGTTTTCTCTTCCTGCGGGTACTGAGATGTTTCACTTCCCCGCGTTCCCTCCACATACCCTATGTGTTCAGGTATGGGTGACAGCCCATGACGACTGCCGGGTTTCCCCATTCGGACACCCCCGGATCAAAGCTCGGTTGACAGCTCCCCGGGGCCTATCGCGGCCTCCCACGTCCTTCATCGGTTCCTGGTGCCAAGGCATCCACCGTGCGCCCTTAAAAACTTGGCCACAGATGCTCGCGTCCACTGTGCAGTTCTCAAGCAACGACCAGCCACCCACCACCCCAACCCGAAGGCTGAGTTCACTGGGGCCGGCATCGCGAAGGTCCAGACTCACAGTCCGTACCCTCAGATACCCAACAACGTGCCCGACACGATCCCCCAAGACCCACGTTCCACGCCGAAGCAGTACTAATGAATCCTCAGAAACCGTGCCGAATAGTCAACGTTCCACCCATGAGCTAACCACCGTCGAACATTCGCCGACGTAGTGGCTCTGGACAACCTTGCGGCTGCCTAGATGCTCCTTAGAAAGGAGGTGATCCAGCCGCACCTTCCGGTACGGCTACCTTGTTACGACTTCGTCCCAATCGCCAGTCCCACCTTCGACGATTCCCTCCCACAAGGGGTTGGGCCACCGGCTTCGGGTGTTACCGACTTTCGTGACGTGACGGGCGGTGTGTACAAGGCCCGGGAACGTATTCACCGCAGCAATGCTGATCTGCGATTACTAGCAACTCCGACTTCATGGGGTCGAGTTGCAGACCCCAATCCGAACTGAGACCGGCTTTTTGAGATTCGCTCCACCTCGCGGTATCGCAGCTCATTGTACCGGCCATTGTAGCACGTGTGCAGCCCAAGACATAAGGGGCATGATGACTTGACGTCGTCCCCACCTTCCTCCGAGTTGACCCCGGCAGTCTCCTGTGAGTCCCCATCACCCCGAAGGGCATGCTGGCAACACAGAACAAGGGTTGCGCTCGTTGCGGGACTTAACCCAACATCTCACGACACGAGCTGACGACAGCCATGCACCACCTGTACACCGACCACAAGGGGGACCCTGTCTCCAGGGTTTTCCGGCGTATGTCAAGCCTTGGTAAGGTTCTTCGCGTTGCGTCGAATTAAGCCACATGCTCCGCTGCTTGTGCGGGCCCCCGTCAATTCCTTTGAGTTTTAGCCTTGCGGCCGTACTCCCCAGGCGGGGAACTTAATGCGTTAGCTGCGGCACGGACGACGTGGAATGTCGCCCACACCTAGTTCCCAACGTTTACGGCGTGGACTACCAGGGTATCTAATCCTGTTCGCTCCCCACGCTTTCGCTCCTCAGCGTCAGTATCGGCCCAGAGATCCGCCTTCGCCACCGGTGTTCCTCCTGATATCTGCGCATTTCACCGCTACACCAGGAATTCCGATCTCCCCTACCGAACTCTAGCCTGCCCGTATCGAATGCAGACCCGGGGTTAAGCCCCGGGCTTTCACATCCGACGTGACAAGCCGCCTACGAGCTCTTTACGCCCAATAATTCCGGACAACGCTTGCGCCCTACGTATTACCGCGGCTGCTGGCACGTAGTTAGCCGGCGCTTCTTCTGCAGGTACCGTCACTCTCGCTTCTTCCCTGCTGAAAGAGGTTTACAACCCGAAGGCCGTCATCCCTCACGCGGCGTCGCTGCATCAGGCTTTCGCCCATTGTGCAATATTCCCCACTGCTGCCTCCCGTAGGAGTCTGGGCCGTGTCTCAGTCCCAGTGTGGCCGGTCGCCCTCTCAGGCCGGCTACCCGTCGTCGCCTTGGTAGGCCATTACCCCACCAACAAGCTGATAGGCCGCGGGCTCATCCTTCACCGCCGGAGCTTTCCACGCACAGACCATGCGGTCGCGCGTCATATCCGGTATTAGACCCCGTTTCCAGGGCTTGTCCCAGAGTGAAGGGCAGATTGCCCACGTGTTACTCACCCGTTCGCCACTAATCCCCTCCCGAAGGAGGTTCATCGTTCGACTTGCATGTGTTAAGCACGCCGCCAGCGTTCGTCCTGAGCCAGGATCAAACTCTCCGTGAATGCTTTACCCGACTGCGTTTAATGAAAAACGGCGGGTGACACTCGCGTTGAGCGGAACAAGCAGGCGGAATGAGCCTGCTCGTTCACAGCGTCCTCGCTGTGTGTTGCCTACCCGCACATTGTGCTGGTAGGACTTTCAAAGGAACCTCATCTCCCGGATGTTTCCGGTCGACGGGGTATCAACATATCTGGCGTTGACTTTTGGCACGCTGTTGAGTTCTCAAGGAACGGACGCTTCCTTTGGATTCCCTCTCGGGTTTCCTCCGGGCGCTTCCCTTCGGTGTTTCACACTCTATCAGGCCTTTTCCGGCTTTCGAACCGCTGCTTTTCTGCAGACATGCAGAAGCGCAATTCTTGAGTCGCGATCAAGACGCTGGGAGTGCCGCCCACCTCAACCGGACGCAGTGATTGCGTCCTGTTGTCCGGGGCAGGTCTCAGACAGTACAGCTCTGCTGTGGGCGAGGCAAATCGATTCAGCGGGACGCGCGGGGTGCAACCGGAGCCTGTCATGCGGAACCGTCAGTTCTTATGACTTACGCTTCTGAACGGTGCGCCGTCCAGGACAGGTAGTGACGGCGACCTGATGAATCTCCACCCCTGGGAGGCTTCCCATGACCACCGTGACGTCCCCGCTCGCAGGACGCGCCATCGGACTCGCGGCTGTGCCCGACCCGGTGTTCTCCGGCGCGATGGTGGGTCCCGGTACCGCCATCGACCCCGTTCGTGAACCATCTGCCGCCGTCTCGCCCGTGGACGGCGTGCTCGTCTCGCTGCACCCGCATGCGTTCGTCGTCGTCGACGGTGAGGGGCACGGCGTGCTCACCCACCTCGGTATCGACACCGTTCAGCTCAATGGCGAGGGCTTCGAGCTGCTCGTGAACAAGGGCGACACCGTCACCCGCGGCCAGGAGATCGTGCGCTGGAACCCCGCCGCGGTCGAAGAGGCCGGTAAGTCGCCGGTCTGCCCGGTCGTCGCGCTCGAGGCCACCGCCGACTCCCTCGGCCAGGTGCGCGAGGACGGCGACATCAAGGCGGGCGACGAGCTCTTCTCCTGGCAGTAGCCGGGCGCCGTCCCCACGGCAGAGACGACATCCACCGCGGCGGCCGGGCCGTCGCATCAACCGGAGACGGGTGCAATGGAGACAACGCTGCGAGGCGTCGGCGTGAGCCACGGTGTGGCCATAGGCGAGGTGCGGCACATGGGCACGGCGGTTCTCGAACCACCGGCCAAGCAGATTCCGGCGGATGAGGCGGAGCGCGAACAGGGGCGTGCCCGTCAGGCCGTGGAGGCTGTCGCCGCCGACCTGATAGCGCGTGGAAACCTGGCGGGCGGCGAGGCGCAGGCCGTTCTGGAGGCCCAGGCGCTGATGGCGCAGGACCCCGAGCTGATGGCGGACGTCGAGCGGCGGATCGCCGTCGGCAGCACCGCCGAGCGCGGTGTGTACGACGCGTTCGCGGCCTACCGGGCGCTGCTCGCCGGTGCCGGTGAGTACCTGGCGGGGCGGGTCGCCGACCTCGACGATGTGCGGAACCGTATCGTCGCCCGGCTGCTGGGTGTGCCGATGCCGGGTGTGCCGGACAGCGATGAGCCGTATGTGCTGATCGCGCGGGATCTGGCGCCGGCCGACACCGCGCTGCTCGACCCGACGCTGGTGCTCGGGTTCGTCACCGAGGAGGGCGGGCCGACCAGTCACAGCGCGATTCTGGCGCGGGCGCTGGGTGTGCCGGCCGTCGTGGCGCTGCCGGGCGCGGGTGAGCTGGTCGAGGGCACGGTGATCGCCGTCGACGGCAGCACCGGAGAGATCTTCGTGGAGCCGAGCGCCGAGAAGCGGGCGGAGCTGGAGCGGGCCGCCGCGGAGCGGAAGGCGGCGCTGGCCGCCTCGTCCGGTCCCGGTGCCACCTCCGACGGGCACAAGGTGCCGCTGCTGGCGAACGTCGGCGGTCCCGGTGATGTGGCCGCTGCCGTGGAGGCCGGGGCCGAGGGTGTCGGGCTCTTCCGTACCGAGTTCCTGTTCCTGGACGACAGCAAGCAGGCGCCGTCCGAGGAGAAGCAGGTCGAGGCGTACCGGAAGGTGCTGGAGGCGTTCCCGGAGGGCCGCGTGGTCGTGCGCGTGCTGGACGCCGGTGCCGACAAGCCTCTGGACTTCCTGACGCCGGCGGACGAACCGAACCCGGCGCTGGGTGTGCGGGGTCTGCGCACGCTGCTCGACCACCCCGAGGTGCTGCGTACTCAGCTGACGGCGCTGGCGAAGGCGGCCGAGGGGCTGCCGGTCTACCTCGAGGTCATGGCCCCGATGGTGGCGGACCGGATCGACGCCAAGGCGTTCGCGGACGCGTGCCGGGAGGCCGGGCTGCGGGCGAAGTTCGGCGCGATGGTGGAGATTCCGTCCGCTGCGCTGCGGGCCCGCTCGATTCTGCAAGAGGTGGAGTTCCTTTCGCTGGGGACCAACGACCTGGCGCAGTACACCTTCGCCGCCGACCGCCAGGTGGGTGCGGTCGCGCGGTTGCAGGATCCCTGGCAGCCGGCGCTGCTGGACCTCGTGGCGGCTTCGGCCGAGGCCGCGAAGGCCGAGGGCAAGAGCTGCGGTGTCTGTGGTGAGGCGGCCTCCGATCCGCTGCTGGCGTGTGTGCTGACCGGGCTCGGTGTCACCAGCCTGTCGATGGGTTCGGCGTCGATTCCCTATGTGCGGGCGACGCTGGCCAAGCACACGCTGGCGCAGTGTGAGCGTGCGGCGGCCGCGGCGCGGGCCGCGGACACCGCCGATGACGCCCGGGCCGCCGCGCAGGCGGTGCTCTCCGGCGAGTGATGTCGTAACAGACGTCGCAGGAGTTCCGACGGCCGTCCCGCCCTTGTGGCGGGGCGGCCGTTTGGTGTCTGCGGCCGTACGGGCGGCTCAGTGGTCGTGGGCGTCGGGCGGGGGTTCGAGGGGCAGGCCGGGGGCGTAGTCGACGCCGGGCTCGGGCGGGATGGGTTCTCCGCTGTCGGCGTCGGTGCAGTAGGCGGTGAAGACCTCGGCGCCGGTGAGGGGGCGGAGCCAGGAATCGCGCAGGGACCAGCCGCGGACCGTGTCGCGGAGGGGTCCGGTGGTGGCGCCGTGATGGGCGGGGTCCGTGAGGTCGGCGGTCGTGCGGGAGACGATGCCGCCGGGGGTGCGCAGGGCGAGGCCGGCGGCGAGGACCGTGCAGAAGACGAGGGTCTCGGATTCGGCGAGGCGGAGCCGGTCGCCGGCGCCGTCGGTGACGTGCAGGACCGCGAGGAGGGACGGTTCACCCGCCGCGATGGAGCAGACGAGGTGGTGGGTGCCGCCGCCGAGGGACGTCAGCAGCTGCTGGAGGGCTTGGGTGGCGCGGGCGAAGGCGGCGTGGGCGAGGTCGGCGCCGCAGTCGTCGCAGCTGCCGGCGCGGGCGAGGAGGGCGGCGGCGTGGTTCCAGGCCGACTGGCGGTCGGCTTCCTCGACCAGTAACGGCAGCAGCTGCCTCAGCGGCTCGCCTTCGTACGTCACCCGTGCGCCGGTGCGGGCGGCTTCGGCGGTGTAGCGGGTGCGGCTGTCGGGGCGGTCCGGGTCGAGGTCCTGCTCCGTGCAGTACTGCTCGAAGGCGGCGGGGTCGAAGAGGCTGAGGGTCGTGAGCACGCCCTGGGCGGCGAGGGTGCGCAGCAGGGTCTCCATCTGCTGGAGGTAGCTGCCGTGGTCGTCGAAGGGGAAGGTGCGGTAGCGGCGCATGGCGGTGAAGTCCTGCTCGTCGACGAGGACGGCGGCGGTGCTGGGGACTTCGCGGCGCAGTGTGCGGTGGGCGGCGGAACGGCTGGTGTGCCGGAATGCGGATGTCATGACTCCCCCTGGGTGAGATGCGCCCCTTGCGAGTGGGACGCTGACCGAACGTCACTTGTCACTCACAGTAATCGGGGGGTCTGACAATCGCGGCCGGCGCCGGACCGACGGGCCGCGGGAGCCTTGTCGGTCCGGCGCCGGCCGGTTCCGCTGCCTACGTCGTGGGGCCTTCGGCCGCGCGGTCGCGGGCCACCCGCTCGTAGAAGCTCAGCAGTTCGATGTTGTCGACGGAGCCGGGGTTGACGGCCTTGTCGAGGGGGGTGCCCTGGAGGAGGCGTTTGACGGGGACCTCGATGCGCTTGCCGGTGAGGGTGTGCGGGACGCCGGGTGCCTCGATGATGTCGTCGGGGACGTGCCGCGGCGAGAGCTGTTCGCGCAGGGTGCGCTTGATGCGGTCGCGCAGGTCGTCGTCGAGGGTGGCGCCGGGGGCGAGGTGGACGAAGAGCGGCATCCAGTAACCGCCGTCGGGGAGTTCCAGGCCGATGACGAGGGATTCGCGGATCTCGGGGAGCCGTTCGACGGCCTCGTAGATGTCGGCGGAGCCCATCCGGACGCCCTGGCGGTTGAGGGTGGAGTCGGAGCGGCCGTGGATGACGACGCTGCCGCGGGAGGTGACCGTGATCCAGTCGCCGTGCCGCCACACGCCGGGGTACATGTCGAAGTAGCTGTCGTGGTAGCGGGCGCCGTCGGGGTCGTTCCAGAAGCGGGTGGGCATGGACGGCATGGGGTTGGTGACGACGAGTTCGCCGACCTCGTCGATGACCGGCTTGCCCTGGGGGTCCCAGGCCTGCAGGTCGGTGCCGAGGCAGGGGGCCTGGAGTTCACCGATGTGGACGGGGAGGGTGGGCACGGCGCCGGCGAAGCAGCTGCAGACGTCGGTGCCGCCGCTGACCGAGGCCGTCCACAGGTCGGCGCCGCTCTCCGCGAAGGAGTCGTGCAGCCAGCGGAAGCCGTCCGGCGGGAGCGGGGAGCCGGTGGTGGCCACGCAGGTGATGGCGGAGAGGTCGAGGTCGCGGGCGGGATGGATGCCGGCCTTGCGGCAGGCCATGACGTAGGCGGCGGAGGTGCCGAAGAGGGTGGCGCGGGTGGTTTCGGCGACCCGCCACTGGGCGGTGATGTCGGGGTGGCCGGGGCTGCCGTCGTAGAGCACGATGGTGGAGCCCACCAGCAGGCCGGCGACGAGGAAGTTCCACATCATCCAGCCGGTGGAGGTGTACCAGAAGAACCGGTCGCCGGGGCCGAGGTCGCAGTGCAGCCCGGCCTGCTTGAGGTGTTCGAGCAGGATGCCGCCCTGGGACTGGACGATGGCCTTGGGCAGTCCGGTGGTGCCGGAGGAGTACAGGACCCACAGCGGATGGTCGAACGGAACCTGCTCGAAGACCGGTTCGGTGTCCTGCGAGGTCAGGTCCGACCAGTTCACGGCGCCTTCGGGAGCGGGGGTGCCGAGCAGCGGGATGTGGACGACGGCGCGCAGGGTGGGCAGTTCGGCGCGGAGTTCGCCGACGGTGTCGCGGCGGTCGTGCTCCTTGCCGCCGTAGCGGTAGCCGTCGACGGTGAACAGGACGACCGGTTCGATCTGCTGGAAGCGGTCCAGGACGCTGCGGGCGCCGAAGTCGGGGGCGCAGGAGGTCCAGACGGCGCCGACGGCGGCGGTGGCCAGGAGGGCGACGACGGCCTGCGGGATGTTGGGGACATAGGCGCTGACCCGGTCTCCGGGGCGGACGCCGAGTTGGCGCAGTGCGTCGGCCAGCGATCCGACCTGGGCGCGCAGCTCCGCCCAGGTGACGGGGGTGGGCTCGTGGGTCTCGTCGACGTACAGCAGCGCGGGGTCGTCGGCGCGGGCCGGGTCCTCGCCGGCGCGCAGGGCGTGCTCGGCGTAGTTCAGGGTGGCGCCGGGGAACCAGCGGGCGCCGGGCATCGCGCGGTCGGCGAGGACGGTGTCGTAGGGGGTGGCGAAGCGGACGTCGAACCATTCGGCGGTGGCCTGCCAGAAGGCGGGCAGTTCGTCGACGGACCACCGGTGCAGGGCGGCGTAGCTCGCGGCGGGGTCGCCGGGGGTGGCGGCGGGCGCGCCATGCCGCTCGGCGGCCCAGGTGTGGAAGCGGGTGACCTGTGCGCCGGCGATACGGTCCGGGCCGGGCTGCCAGAGGGGCTCCGGCCGGTGGTCGGACTGCGGTGCGGTGGTCATGATGCGGCTCCCGGTCGGTACGCGTGGTGTGCGTCGTATGCGTCGGGCGCGCACCGCGGCGGGGGTCCCCCGGCTCGACGGGTGCGCGTGACACGGCTTGCCTGGACGATGCCATGTGATCGACTTGTGCACCAGGGTGGGCTCCCCATATTCGGGGTGTGGCGGGTGTGGTGCCGCCATGTAAGGCGGGCCGGTCCGGGAAGGGGCCGTCGGGATCCGGCCACCGGGCGGCGGCCCTCGGGCCTTAAGGTGGCCGAGCGTGACCTCGTGCAGGTGAACGGCAGTTGAACGCTGCCCGGATGCCCGAACGTCAATGGCAGGCTGACCGGCATGGACGGGCGTGATCTGGTGCGGTCGGTACGGGTGGTCAGGGCGGTCGGGCCGGCGCAGGGGCTGCGGTCCGTGCGCTCGGCGTGGCGGGCGTGGAGGGCGGATGCGAGGGCGCTGCCGCGCGGCGGCGGGGAGCGGGCGCGGGTGCCGGGGGCGGCGCGGGGTGCGGAGGCGCTACCGGGCGGCGGGGTGATCCACTTCGCGCGGTCGTCGCTGCGGGTGCGGGTGGCGTCGGGCGGTGCCGTCTTCTGCGGCTGGGACGGCGCGGAGCCGGAGCCGTCCTACGCGCTGGCCGGGGCGTGTCCCCAGGTGGACGCCCGGGCGGTGCTGGAGCCCGATACGGAGGGCGGCTGGCGGGTGGTCTCCGAGCGGGTGCTGGTCGCGGTGTCCCGGCACGGCGCGGTGGAGGTGCGTACACCGGGCGGCGCGGTGCTGCGGCGGGAGCTGCCGCCGCGCTGGTGGGACCGTACGGACGCGGCGGGCGCATCCGGGGCGGGCGGACGGCCGGAGGCGGGCGGTGCGTCGCGGTGGATACAGCGCTCGGAGGTGGCGGCCGATGCCCGGTTCTTCGGGCTGGGCGGCCGGGCGCACGGGCCGCGGCTGCGGGACGGCGTGTACCGGCTGTGGAACACCGATCCGGGCGGTGCGTTCGAGCCGGGCGACGATCCGCTGTCGGTGACGATGCCGGTGCAGCTGGTGGTGGCGGACGCGGGGACGCATCTGGTCTTCCACGACAACTCCTGGGACGGCCGGGTGCTGCTCCGGGAAGGTGCGGAGGGTGCGGGCTCGGGCCACGACCGCCCGGGCAGCTGCGAGTTGCGGATGGACGGCGGGCCGCTGCGCTACTGGGTGCTGGCCGGCACCCCCGCCAGGGTGCTGCAGGTCTGGACGGCGCTGACCGGGGCGCCCGCGCTGCCGCCGCAGTGGGCGCTGGGCTACCAGCACGCCCGTTGGGGGTTCGGCGGACAGGACGAGGTGCGCCGGGTGGTGGCCGGCTATCAGGAGCGCGAACTGCCGTTGTCCGCCGTCCATTTGGACATCGACCATTTCGACCGGCACCGGGTGTTCACCGTCGATCGCGCGCGCTATCCGGATCTGCCGGGTCTGGCCCGGGAGTTGCGGGCGCAGGGGGTGCGCCTGGTGTCGATCGTGGATCCGGCGGTGAAGGCGGAGCCGGGGGACGCGGTGTACGAGGGCGGCGCGGCGTGCGATGCCTTCGTACGGGACGCGCGGGGGCGGGAGGTGCGCGGGGTGGTGTGGCCCGGCGAGTCGGTGTACCCGGACTTCACCGACGTACGGGTGCGCAAGTGGTGGGGTGCGCAGTACGCGGAGCGGCTGACACAGGGCTTCGCGGGCTTCTGGCACGACATGAACGAGCCGGTCTCCTTCGCCGCCTTCGGGGAGCAGACGCTGCCGCGCTCGGCCCGGCACGCGCTGGAGGGGCGGGGCGGCGACCACCGCGAGGCGCACAACGTCTACGCCCTGGCGATGGCGCAGGCCGGCTTCGAGGGGCTGTGCGAACTGCGCCCGGCCGAGCGGCCGTTCCTGTTCTCCCGTTCGGGCTGGGCGGGGATGCAGCGCTACGGGGGGACCTGGTCGGGGGATGTGGCGACCGGCTGGCCGGGGCTGCGGTCCTCGTTGTCGCTGGTGCTGGGGCTGGGGCTGTGCGGGGTGCCGTACAGCGGTCCCGATGTCGGCGGGTACTCCGACACGCCCTCCCGGGAGCTGTATGTGCGCTGGTTCCAACTGGGCGCGTATCTGCCGCTGTTCCGTACGCACTCGGCGGTCTGGGCGGGCCGACGGGAGCCGTGGGAGTACGGGCCGGAGGTACTGGAGCACGCCCGTACGGCGCTGCGCGAGCGGCAGCGGCTGCTGCCGTACTTCGAGACGCTGGGCCAGCTGGCGCGGCTGACGGGAGCGCCGTACGTCCGCCCGGTGTGGTGGAGCGCGCCGCGGGACCGGTCGCTGCGGGACTGCGAGGACGCCTTCCTGCTGGGGGACGCGCTGCTGGTGGCGCCGGCGCTGGCGGCGGGCGTGACCCGGCGGCCGGTGCAGCTGCCGCGCGGGCGGTGGTACGACACCGCGACCGGGCGGGCCCACGACGGCCCCGGGCAGGTGTGGGTGGACGCGCCGCTGTCGCGGATTCCGGTGCTGGCGCGGGCCGGTGCGGTGCTGCCGGTGACGGGCGAGGACGGCGGGACGGAGCTGGAGGTGTGGGCACCGAAGGCCGGGCGCGGCGGCAGTGGTCTGGTGGTGCCGGACGGCGGGGACGGCTGGCAACGTCCGACGGTGGAGCGCTTCACCTCGCGGTGGGAGGGCGACCGGGTGGTCGTGGAGCGGCGGGACGGCGGCGCGGTGGGATATCCGGTGCGGGTGCGGGGGCTGGTGGACGCGTAGCGGAGCCCCGCCCTGCGGTGCTCTTCCCCCGCACATGCCGCGCCTGGTAGACGAGGGGCCATGCCGAGACTCGCAACCGCGCTGCGCGGCCTGGCCGTTGCCGCCGCCGCCCTGATGACCGTCGCCACCCTGCCGTCGGGTACGGCGGCGGGGGCCGCCCACAAGACGGCGCCCCCATCCGCGCCGCCGAAGGGGTTCGTCGCGCTACGCGAGGTGGACCCCACGATCATCCAGGAGATGCGCTACGTCACCCCGCACAACTTCATGGGCGTACCGGTGGACGGCTACCGCAGGCCGACGTGCCTGCTGACCCGGGACGCCGCGCGGGCGCTGCACCGCGCGCAGCTCTCCTTCCTCAAGCGGGGGCTCTCGCTGAAGGTGTACGACTGCTACCGGCCACAGCGCGCGGTGGACCATTTCGTCCGGTGGGCCAAGGACCTGGACGACCAGCGGATGAAGGCGGAGTTCTATCCGCGGGTGGACAAGACCAGGCTGTTCGACGACGGCTACATCGCGGCCAAGTCGGGCCACAGCAGGGGAAGTACGCTCGATGTGACGCTGGTGCGGTTGCCGGCCGTGCCCACCCGCCCGTATGTGCCGGGTGAGCCGCTGGCGCCCTGTTACGGGCCGCAGGCCGGGCGCTTCCCGGACAACTCGCTCGACATGGGAACCGGCTTCGACTGCTTCGACACCCTCGCACACACCCTCGACCCGCGCGTCCACGGGCGCCGGTTGGCCCATCGCCTGCTGCTCAAGAAGGGGCTGGAGCGGGCCGGGTTCGTGAATCTGCCGGAGGAGTGGTGGCACTACACCTTCAAGCCGGAACCCTTCCCGGACACCTACTTCGACTTCCCCGTCCAGTGACCTTGCCGGTGACCGCCGCCGGTGGCGGTCACCGTGTGCCCTCCTCGGGGCGCAGCAGCGCCGGGTGCAGCAGCCGGGCGTCGCCCGCCCGGTAGAGGCGGGCGCGCGGTCCGCCGCGGGCTCCGCCGCGGGCCGCGGTCGCCCCGGTGGGTTCGACGAAGCCGGGGACGGAGAGCACCTTGCGATGGAAGTTCCCGGCGTGCAGCGGGCTGCCCCAGATGGATTCGTAGACGCCGCGGAGTTCGACGATGGTGAACTCCGCGCCGAGGAAGGCCGTGGCCAGCGGGGTGTACTCGATCTTGGCGCGGGCCCGGTCGAGGCCGTCCGCGACGATGCGGGCGTGGTCGAAGGCGAGCGGGAGCGAGGCCTCGGCGACGCCTTGGCCGGGTGCCCGGTCGGCCGGGGTCCGGGGCGCGGAATCACCCCCGTCGATCCCGCGCCCCGGACCCTGCTGTGGGGGACGCGGCCGGGCCGCGTCCGGTTCGTCGAGCGCCAGTGCGCCGACCGGGACCCAGGCCGCGGCCCTGGCGTCGCCGCCGCCGCGTGCCTCGGGGAGGTCGGGCGCGAAGGCGAGGTAGGCGACGGTGACCACGGGCATCCGCGGGTCCCGGCCGGGGTCGCCGTACGAGCCGAGCTGTTCGAGGTGGACGCGCTCCAGCTGGCCGGCGTCCAGCCCGGTCTCCTCGGCCAGTTCGCGAGCCGCGGCCTCGTCGAGCGACTCCCGCCCGGCGCGGACGAAGCCGCCCGGCAGCGCCCAGGCGCCCTGGAAGGGCGGGCCGCCGCGCTCGACGAGCAGGATGTGCAGGACCCCGGCGCGCAGGGTCAGCGTGACGATGTCGACGGTCACGGCGATGGCCGGGAAGTCTCGCGGGTCGTAGGCCGCGAGGAAGGCGCGCTCGCCGTCGTCGGCGCCACCGCTCTTGCCGCCCTGCGGGTCCGTGTCCACGGCCGCGCCCCCTCGCGATTCATTCTCACTCTGAGTCTTTCTCGGAACGAGAACAACTTAGCAGCGGGGTGCGCCCGACGTCCAGGCGACAGCGGGAACTGACGGACCATCAGGTGCGCGGGCGGTCCCGCACCACCCCTCGAACGTCCTGTGTGCATCGAGGGGCAGCCGCCCGCACGCTCCGGAAGGGTGCGTGAACAGTGCGTTAATCACACCCTGTTGAGGGTGGGGGCGGGGCATGCTGCCTCCGTGCCTGCCTGGACGGACCAGCTTCGATTCGCCTTCCAGCCCGTCGTGAACCTCTCGACCGGTTCGGTCGCGGCGCTGGAGATACTCGCCCGCCCCGAGCCCGGCGAGGTCGACGTTCTGGCCACCGCTCGGCGCTGTCCCGACCTGGACGCCGAACTCGCGGCGCTCGCCGTACGGACGGCGGCACACCACGAGACGCTGCTGCCGCTGCACGTCAACGTCTTCGCCACGACCGTCGCCGAGCTGCCCCGACTGGCGGCACTGGGCAAGGCCGTGCACGACATCGGCCGGCGGCCGTGGGAGATCACCCTCGATCTCGTCGGCCCGTTCACCCATGTCCCGCGCGCCGCACTGCTGGAGTCGGTGGCGGTGCTGCGCGACGAGGGCTACCGGATCTGCGCGGACGGGGTCGGGGACGGCGACCTGTCGCTGCGGCTGCTCGGCGAGCTCGCGCCGGACCTCGTCAAGCTCGACGCGTCGCTGTGCGCGCGGCTGGACACCGATCGGGGGCGGCAGGCCGCGGTGGCCGCGATGCGGCAGCTGTGCGAGCGGATCGGCGGGCTGCTGGCCATCGAGGGGGTGGAGAGCGAGCGGCAGTACGCGGCGGTGCGGGAGGCCGGGGTGCAGCTGGCGCAGGGCCACCTGTTCGCGCCGCCCGCGCGACGGCCGGCCACCGAGATCTATCTGCCGCCGCCGGCCGTGCGGGCGGTGAACGGGCCGGCGGTGCCCTACCGCCCGCCGTCCGGGCCGCCGGTCGCACAGTTCCTGCAGCCCGCCGCGCTGCTGCCGATGTCCGCGTCGGCGGGCGCGGTGCGCAGCCATCTCACCGGTTTTCCCGAGGTGTCGGGGGTGCTGCTGGTGGACACCGACGGGGTGCCGGTCCGGGCGATCGACCGGGACCGGTTCCTGCTGTCGCTGTCCGGGCGCTACGGCCATGCGCTGTACGCCGACCGGCCGGCGCTGCGGCTCGCGGACCGACCGCGGACGGTCGGGGCGGACGCCACCGCCTGGCAGGTGCTCGATGTGATCGCCGAGGGCGACCGCGACCGTACGGGCGACGACGTGGCGGTGGTGGACGAGCGCGGCCGGTGCATGGGGGTGGTGCACCTCGCCGACATCGTGCGGGCGCTGGCCGAGAGCCGGGTGGAGGAGGCGGCCCGGCTCAACCCGCTGACCCGGCTGCCCGGTTCGGACGAGGTCAACGGCGAGGTGGACCGGCGGATCGCCGAGGGCCGGGCGTTCGCGCTGAGCTGGCTGGATGTGGACGGTTTCAAGCAGGTCAACGACGGCGCCGGGTTCGCGGCCGGCGATGAGCTGATCCGTTCGGTGGGGCGGACGCTGGCAGGGGTCGCGGCGGGCGAACCGGCCTGCCGGGTCGGCCACATCGGCGGCGACGACTTCCTGGTGCTGACCGAGCCGGACGGCCTGGAGCCGTTCGCCGCGGCGCTGCTGGACGTGGCCTGGTCGGCGGGCGGGCGGCCGGTCACGCTGTCGCTGGCGACCGCGGTGTGCCCGCCCGGCGGCGTCGGCGGGCACCATGCGGCCGCGGCCGCCCTGGCGCCGCTGAAGAAGGCGGCGAAGGCGCTGCCGGGGGCGAGCTGGGTGCTGGGCCGGCCGGGCTCGCAGCGTACCGAGATCCGGCGCGGATCGCCGCTCCGGGTGCCCGGTCCGGCCGGGCCCGGATTCCCCGCCCCGCCCGGCCAGAGCGGTGCACTGCCCCCCGGACAGGTCGGCCGAGCGGTCGGTTGACTCCTCAACATCCTTTGTTGTGTGCGACCTTGACGGCCCATCACCTCGGGTGAACACTTCCGGACGCACCCTACGGAGGACCGGGGGCCGTCCCCGGGGCGAGAGCCAAGGAGCCGCCATGTATTCCAACGGGGACATCTTCGTCGGTGAAGTGATCGGCACCGCGATGCTGATTCTCTTCGGCGCCGGCGTGTGCGCCGCCGTCACCCTGCACCACTCCAAGGCCAGGGCCGCCGGCTGGGTCGTGATCGCGTTCGGCTGGGGCATGGGCGTACTCGCCGGTGCCTACACCGCGGCGCCGCTGTCCGGCGGGCACCTCAACCCCGCGGTGACGGTCGGCTCGGCGGTCGCGGGCGGCACGGAGTGGTCCAAGGTGCCGCTGTACGTCCTGGCGCAGATGCTCGGCGCGGGGATCGGCGCCGTACTGGCCTGGGCGCTGTACTACGCGCAGTTCGCCGCCAACGCGGAGCGGGACAAGGCCCAGCCGACGTTGGGGATCTTCTCCACCGCTCCGGAGATCCGCAAACCGGCCGCCAACCTCGTCACCGAGATCATCGCCACCGTCGGCCTGGTGCTGCCCCTGCTGTTCTTCGGCCAGAACAAGGGCATCGGCATCGGCCAGGTGCCCGGCGCGCAGGCCGGGGTCTACGGCTCGGGGATCAATGTGCTGCTGGTCGCGCTGCTGGTGGTCGGCATCGGACTGTCGCTCGGCGGGCCCACCGGCTATGCCATCAACCCGGCCCGCGACCTCGCCCCGCGCGTGGTGCACGCGCTGCTGCCGATCCCCAACAAGGGCTCCTCGGACTGGAGTTACGCCTGGATCCCGGTGGCCGGACCGCTGATCGGCGCGGTGCTGGCCGGTCTGGTCCACAACTGCGTGTTCTGACCCGGTAGGCCCCGCACCCACTTCGAGCCAGGACCTCAGGAGGCGTGACGGTATGACCCAGCGAACCGGGAAGACCGAGAAGTATGTCGCCGCGATCGATCAGGGCACCACGTCGAGCCGGTGCATCATCTTCGACCACGGCGGGGCGATCGTCGCCGTCGACCAGCGCGAGCACCGGCAGATCTTCCCCAAGCCCGGCTGGGTGGAGCACGACGCGACCGAGATCTGGGCGAAGGTGCAGGCCGTGGTGGCGGGCGCGCTCGCCAAGGCGGGGCTGCGCGCCGACCAGCTCAGCGCACTGGGCATCACCAACCAGCGGGAGACCACGGTCCTTTGGGACCGGGCCACCGGCAGACCGGTGCACCATGCGATCGTCTGGCAGGACACCCGCACCGCCCAGCTGTGCGCGCAGCTCGGCGGCCAGGACGGCCAGGACCGCTTCCGGGACGCCACCGGTCTGCCGCTGGCCAGCTACTTCTCCGGGCCGAAGGCCGCCTGGCTGCTGGACGAGGTGCCGGGGCTGCGGGCCCGCGCCGAGCGCGGCGAGATCGCGTTCGGCACCATCGACTCCTGGCTGATCTGGAATCTGACCGGCGGCACCGACGGAGGGGTGCACGTCACCGACGTGACCAACGCGGGCCGCACGATGCTGATGAACCTCGGCACCCTGCAGTGGGACCCGGAGATCCTTTCGGCGATGAACGTGCCGGCCGCGATACTGCCGGAGATCCGGTCCTCGGCCGAGGTGTACGGCACGGCGGTGGGACAGCTGCACGGGGTGCCGGTGGCGTCCGCGCTGGGCGACCAGCAGGCCGCGGTGTTCGGCCAGACCTGCTACGGCGTGGGCGAGGCCAAGAACACCTACGGCACCGGCTCGTTCCTGCTGCTCAACACCGGCAACCGCCCCGTTCCGTCCAAGAACGGGCTGCTGACGACCATGGGCTACCAGCTCGGCGGCGAGGCGCCCGTCTACTGCCTGGAGGGCTCCATCGCCATTACGGGCGCGCTGGTGCAGTGGTTCCGCGACCAGCTGGGGATCATCGCGTCGGCCGAGGAGATCGAGCCGCTGGCGGCGAGCGTCCCGGACAACGGCGGGGCGTATGTGGTGCCGGCGTTCTCCGGCCTGTTCGCGCCGTACTGGCGCTCCGACGCCCGGGGCGTGATCACCGGCCTGACCGGGTTCGTCACCAAGGCACATCTGGCCCGCGCCGTACTGGAGGCGACCAGCTGGCAGACCCGCGAGGTCGTGGACGCCATGTTCCAGGACTCCGGCGTACGGATCACCCGGCTCAAGGTCGACGGCGGGATGACCGCCAACAACCTGCTGATGCAGCATCAGGCGGATGTGCTCGGCGTGCCCGTGATCCGCCCGGTGATCTCGGAGACGACCTGTCTGGGCGCGGCGTACGCGGCCGGGCTGGCGACCGGCGTCTGGCAGGACCTCGACGAGTTGCGCAGCCACTGGAAGCGCGACCGGCAGTGGGAGCCACGGATGGACGACCGGACCCGCGAGGACGAGTTCGCCCGCTGGCGCAAGGCCGTGGAGCGGAGCTTCGGCTGGCTGCCCGAGGGCGGCCCGGCGGCGTAGGGGGCGTCCGCGAAGTCCCGGCCGGGCGTCGCGGGCCAGGCGGGACTTCGCGGACACCCCCTGCAGGCGTGCGGCCCGTGCCTCGGACGGCGGGGTGCGGGCCGCACTTCGGCGCCCGGTCAGGGCAGCGCGGGCTCCCGCCGCCGGGCGTCCGTGTGCAGCGCGTGCTGGACGACGGAGACCAGCACGTCCCGGGCGGACTCCCGGCGGCGGGCGTCGCACAGCATCACCGGCACCTCGGGGTTGAGGTCCAGGGCTTCGCGTACGGCCTCCGGCGGATAGCGGTCGGCGCCGTCGAAGCAGTTGACGGCGACCGTGAACGGCAGACCGCGCCGCTCGAAGTAGTCGATGGCGGAGAAGCTGTCCGCGAGCCGGCGGGTGTCGGCGAGCACCACCGCGCCGAGCGCGCCGAGCGCCAGCTCGTCCCACAGGAACCAGAAGCGGTTCTGGCCCGGAGTGCCGAAGAGGTAGAGGACCAGCTCCTCGTTGAGGGTGATCCGTCCGAAGTCCATCGCGACGGTGGTGGTGGTCTTGTCCGCCACCCCGTCGAGGTCGTCCACCGGCCGGCCCGCCTCGGTCAACCGCTCCTCCGTGCGCAGCGGTTTGATCTCGCTGACGGCACCGACCAGGGTGGTCTTGCCGACCCCGAAGCCGCCCGCGACAAGGATCTTGAGCGTCACGGGATCGGCGGGGGCGGTCCGTTGAGAGCGGTCGGAACGCCCGAAGGCCATGGGATTCTTCTCCTGAATTGCCGGGAGTGCGGGCGGAGCTCACCTCGTCCCGCGCGTCGGCGCACAGGGCAGCGGCTGCAAGGGAACGGTACAACGTACGCCGCGCGGCGCCCACTTGAGATGCGTCACGCTTGGGCCACAGCAGGTCAGGGCCGCCGGGCCCCGAGCGCCTCGGGCCGGTCGAGCAGTCCCAGCAGGCTCACGAAGCTGGCCTCGATGAAGGCGCACAGCTCCTCGCGCGCGGCGTCGTCCGACTCCGGCCAGGTCGTGACCGCCTCCTCGGCGAACGCCATCCAGGCGCGGGAGGCCAGCTCCAGGCGCGGGGCGTCCGGCATGCCGAGCCGCCGCTGTCCGTCGCGCAGCCGGCGGGCGATCGTCTCGCGGGTCTCACCGATGATGTCCTCGATCGCGGGGTGGCTGCCGGCGGCGCCCCGTACCAGCGCGAGGTACGTCTGCCGGTGCTCCAGGACGTAGGCCACGAAGCCCGCGATGAACGCCCGCATCCAGGCGACCGGCTCCAGTGAGCCGTCCGGTTCGGTCGCGGCGGTGAAGCGGTCGCACTCGGCGCGGACCACGGCGCGGTAGAAGTCGCGCTTGGAGTCGAAGTAGTGGAAGAGCAGTCCGCGCGAGATACCGGCCCGCCGGGCGACTTCGTCGGTGGACAGCTCGTCCAGGGAGCGGTCGGCGAGCATCTCCAGCCCGATGCCGACCAGCTGCGCGCGGCGCTGGTCGGGGGTGAGTCGGGTGGTTCGCTTGCCGGGCATGCCCGCAGTTTACGGCGGCGGGCCGGGCGCGTTCGCGCTGTCCCCGGCCCCCGCCGCGGCGTCAGGCGTACTGCCCGAGGTGGTCGAGGATGGTGGGGGTGACGAGGTCGGGAACCTCTTCGGGCAGCCAGTGGCTGGCGCCCTCCAGCGCCTCGAAGCGGTACGGGCCGTCCACCCACTCCCCCGTCGACTCGGCCGCGCCGCGGCCCAGCGCCATGTCCTCGCTGCCCCACAGGAAGAGGGTGGGGACCGTGATCCGGCCCGCGGGCACCGAGATGACGGACTCGGGGGCGCGGTACCAGTTCAGGGTGGCGGTCAGCGCGCCCGGTGCGGACAGCCGCCGGATGTTGCCCTCGACGAGCGCGTCGGGGACCTTTCCGCCGTACGCGGCGCGCAGCCGGGCGGCGTCGTCGGCGAGCAGGGCGGCCTCCGCGGCGCCGTCGTCGCGGCGGAAGAAGCGGACGTAGTCGAGGCGGTGGTGCTGGGTGGGGTCCTCGGCGGCGGCGCGGTTGAGCGCGTCCGGGTGCGGGGTGGCCAGCACGGTCAGGGACTTCAGCCGCTCGGGGTGGGCGCCGGCCAGCGCCCAGGCGACCATGCCGCCCCAGTCGTGGGAGACGAGGTGGAAGCGGCCGGCGCCCTGGGAGTCGGCGAAGGCGAGGGCGTCGGCGACGAGTTCGGGCACGGCGTAGTCGGCGATCCGGGCGGGGCGGGCGCGCGGGGAGTAGCCGCGCTGGTCGACGGCGAGGGCGCGGTAGCCGGCCGCGCCCAGGGCGGGGAGCACCGCGCTCCAGGAGTCGGCGAACTCCGGCCAGCCGTGCAGCAGCAGGACCGGCTCCCCGTCGGCGGGGCCCGAGGCCAGTGCGTCGTAGGTGTGCGGACCGACCTGGATCTCCAGGCGCTCGACGGGGGCCGGGGTGGCGTCCGTGGGCATGGCGGCGGTACTCCTCCTGTTGACAGTTGCTCAATAGACCCTACTCCCGTTGTTGAGCAGCGCTCAACAAGCCGGGCGTAATGTGAGACTTCAGCGGCGATTCGTCCCTACGGGATCGGCGATGCGGAGCGGGGTGCTGAATGAACGGTCACCGCCCGACCTCCGGCCCGCCGTCCGAGGAGCTGCTGCGGCTCCTCGGCCAGCTCACCGGCCGGGTCATGGAGCGGATCAAGCTGCAGCAGGCACGGGTGGCCCTGGCCGTGGAACTGCAGCGGCACATGCTCCCGCCGGAGCTGCCGGGCCTGCCCGGACTGCAGACCGCGGCCCGCTACGTACCGGCGCAGACAGGCCTGGACATCGGCGGCGACTGGTACGACGCGTTCCTGCTGCCGGACGGCTCGCTCGGCTTCGCCGTCGGCGACGTCCAGGGCCATGACGTGGAGGCCGCCGCCTTCATGGGGCAGGTGCGCACCGGCCTGCGCGCCGTCGCGGGCGCCACCACCGACCCCGGCGACGTCCTGGACCGGGCCAACAACCTGCTGCTGTCGATGAGCTCCGACCTCCTGGCGACCTGCACCTTCCTGCGCTTCGCGCCGGACAGCGGCGAACTGGCCGGTGCCCGCGCCGGCCATGTCCCGGCGGTGTGGGGCACCGCCTCCGGCGCGGAGGTGCTGATGGATCCGGGCGGGCTGCCGCTGGGGGTCTTCCCCGACCAGCGGTATCCGGTCACCCACCGCCGGCTGACCGAGGTGGGGGCGTTCGTGCTGCTCACCGACGGGGTGGTGGAGGGGCCGTCCTACCCGATCGAGAAGGGACTGGCGCGGGTGGTGGACCTGGTGGGCAAGGGGTACGCCGAGGACGCCGAGGACCTGGCGGGCGAGGTGATCGCGGTGGCCGATCTGACCGGGCACACCGACGACGCCGCCGTCCTCGTGCTCCGCCACAACGGCGGCCCCTACGCCTAGGCGCGGCGACGAGCGGAGGCCGGTGTGGTGCACGACGAGCGGCGTGGAGGGCACGACGGCACCGCCGTGCGGCTCCGTACCGCCGTGTGGCGGCAACGGGTCACCCTCGTGCAGATCCTGGCGACCGCCGGAATCTACTACGGCAGCGCCCAGCTCGGCCTGCTGCAGGAGATCGTCCGCGGCCAGGTCACCCCGCTGTGGCCGCCCACCGGCATCGCCCTGACGGCACTGCTGCTGTTCGGTGTGCGGATGTGGCCGGGGATCGCCCTCGGCGCGTTCCTGGTCAATGTCTCGCTGGGGCCGTCACTGCTGGTGGTCCTCGCGATCGTCGCGGGCAACACGGTCGGCCCGGTGCTGTCCTACCGGTTGCTCGGCCGGGTGGGGTTCCATAAGGAGCTGGACCGGCTGCGCGACGCCCTGGCGCTGGTGGTGCTCGGCGCGCTGACCGGGATGCTGGTCAGCTCGACGGCCGGCAGCGGCGTCCTGGTGCTCTCCGGCGCGCTGCCGGCGTCGGGCTTCTGGCCCACCTGGGCCGTGTGGTGGACCGGCGATGCGATGGGGGTGCTGGTGATCACGCCGGTGCTGCTGCTCCTGAGCACCGCCCGGTGGCCGCTCACCAGCCGCGTCCCCCTCTTGCGGTGGGCGGAGGCGGTACTGCTGGTCGGCTGTACGTTCACCGTCACCGTGCTCGCCGTGAGCAGCTCGATGAATCTGCTCTTCCTGGTCTCGCCGTGCCTGATGTGGGCCGCGTTCCGGTTCGAGCGGGCCGGGGCGGCGCCCTGTGCGCTGCTGGTCTCGACGGTCGCGATCGTGGCGGCCGCCCAGGGCTCGGGACCGTTCGCCCTGCACGACCTGTTCACCAACATGGTCACTCTGCAGGCGTTCAACGGGATCACCGCGCTCACCGCGCTGCTGCTCGCCGCGGTGATCACCGAGCGGCGCAACACCCAGCGGCAGATCCTTCAGGTCGTCGTCCAGCTCTCGGAGGCGGTCACCCAGCTGGACTCCCAGCCGTCCGCGGACCAGTGGCCGCCGCCGCGCCGGAGGAAGTCCGGCGACGACGACGGCTAGGCCGAGACCCGCGGAGACCGGACAGGCGCCCCCAGGGGCCGTTCACAGGGCCCGCAGGCCGTCGATCACCTCGCGCAGCACCTTCTCGTCGGGCAGCTCGGCGGGCGGCACCGGGCGGCTGACCCGGACCAGTTCCGCGTCCAGCAGATCGCCGATCAGGACCCGTACGACGCCGACCGGCAGATCGAGCTCGGCCGCCAGCTCGGCGACCGACAGCGGCGCCTGCCGGCACAGCTCGACGATCTCGACCTGCTCCGGCGACAGCGTCTGATCGTCGATCGTGCGCTCCGCCCGGCTCTCGGCGATCACCTGCGCGATCAGGTCGAGGCGCCCCTCGGCGTCGGTGCGGGTGCGCCCGCGCGTCATGGCGTACGGCCGGACGACGGGCCCCGCTTCGTCGTCGAACCAGCGGGCCGCCTCCCGGTCCCGCGCCGCCCGGCCGTCCCTGTCGCTCATGGCGTCCCCGTCGTCGTGCTCAGGTGGAGAGGCCGGACCTGGGCGCGGTGCCCAGATGCGCGCCCACGCGCTTGACCAGCAGGGTCATCTCGTAGGCGATCAGTCCGACATCGGAGTCCGCGTCGGCGAGCACGGCCAGGCAGCTGCCGTCGCCGGCCGCGCCGACGAACAGGAACGCGTCGTCCAGCTCGACCATGGTCTGGCGGACCTGCCCGACGTCGAAGTGCCGGCCGACGCCCTTGGCCAGGCTGTGGAAGCCGGAGGCGACCGCGGCCAGATGCTCGCCGTCCTCGCGGGTCAGGTCCTTCGAGGCGCCGGTGGCCAGCCCGTCGCTGGAGAGCACCAGGGCCTTGCGGATGGAGCCGACCCGATCCACCAGCTCGTCCAGGAGCCAGTTCAGCTCTCCGGACCCCTTCGCCGAGAACGATGCGTTGGTAGCTGCTGCCTTCGGTGCGGTCATGGACCGTCCCCTCCCGATGTGGTTCCTGGTGCTGCGGTGCCCGTGTCCTCGCCGCGGTGTGCGGCCTGGTCGGGGGCATCCGGGTCTGTGGTGTCCGCGGCCGGCGGGTTCCCGGCCGGCGCGTCCCGGTCCGGTGCCGAGCCGGGGCGCGGTTCCTCGCCGCTCTCCCGGCGGGCGCGCTGCCAGCCCCGCTGGAGCGAGGCCATCCGTGCCCGCACCTCCGCGGCGTCGCGGTCGTCCTCGGGCGGTGCGGCGGGCGGCTCCGCCGCGGCCGGACCGGCCGCCTCGGCCTTGAGCTGCGGTGCGAGGCTGGCCTGCCGGACGCGGCGGGGCAGCCCCGTGGGCGTGATCGGCGTGGGCGGGTTCGGGGGCGGGCCCGGGTCGCCGACGTCCTCGCCGGAGGGGCGCTCGCCGACCGGCTCGCGTTCGGACGGCTCGCGTTCGGACGGCTCGCGTTCGGACGGCTCGTCCGCACCGTCGCGGCCGTCGACCGTCCTGCCGTGGTCCGAGACCAGCACCGGAGGCCGGGGGCGGCGCGGCAGCGGTGCCGGTCCGCCGCCGGGCGCCTGGTCACGGGTCTGCTGGTGCTGCTCGCCGTCGGGGACCGGCGGCACCGGCGCGATGCTGCGCGGCCCGGGGCCCGCTGCGCGGCGGCCGGCGTCGCGGTCCCGCTCCCGGCCCCGGAAGAGGTCCTCCTCGTCCTCGTGCGGCCGCAGCCCGTCCAGGCCCAGCGGCGCCTCCAGTTCGACCGGGCCGTCGAGGATGCCCGGGGCCCGCCGCTCCGGAAGCGGCAGCGGCGTGTGCGAGAGCGCGGCCAACTTCCCCGCGGCGTGCTCCAGTTCGTTGCCCGGCGGGCCGGACAGCACGTCGGCGACCGGCCCCTCGACCTCCCTGGCACCGTCGGAGGTCTCGGTGAGGATCTCGCCCGGGATGAAGACCACTGCGGTGGTGCCGCCGTACGGCGAGGGCTGCAGCGAGACCCGTACCTGCTGGCGCAGGGCGAGCCGGCTGACCACGAAGAGGCCGAGGCGGTCGGTGTCGGACAGCTCGAACTCGGGGGTCTCGGCGAGCCGGAGGTTGGCTTCGAGCAGCAGGTCCGGGGCCATGCCCAGACCGCGGTCGTGGATCTCCAGGGTGTAGCCGTTGGCCACCCGCTCGCCCAGCACCTGTACGGCGGTGTGCGGCGGCGAGAAGACGGTGGCGTTCTCCAGGAGTTCGGCTATCAGGTGTGTGAGGTCCGAGACCGCCGGGCCGTCCACCGCGAGCCGCGGCAGCCGGCGGACCTCGATCCGCTCGTAGTCCTCGACCTCGGCGACCGCCGCGCGCACCACGTCCATCAGCTGGATCGGTTTGCGCCACTGCCGCGACGGGGCCGCGCCGGAGAGGATGACCAGGCCCTCGGCGTGCCGCCGCATACGGGTGGTGAGGTGGTCGACCCGGAAGAGGTCGGCGAGTTCGTCGGTGTCCTCGGTGCGCCGCTCCATGGCGTCCAGCAGCGTCAGCTGGCGGTGCAGCAGGACCTGGCTGCGGCGGGCGAGGTTGACGAACACCTCGGAGACGCCGCGGCGCATGTCCGCCTGCTTGACGGCGGCCTCGATGGCGGCCCGCTGGAGGGTGTTGAGCGCCTGGCCGACCTGGCCGGTCTCGTCCGGACCGAATTCGAGCCGGGGCGCCTCGGTCTCCACGTCGACCTGCTCCCCGGCCGCGAGCCGGCGCATCACGCTCGGCAGCCGTACGCCGGAGACCTCGTGGGCGGTCTTGCGCAGCCGGGTCAGGTCCCGGACGTGGCGGCGGCCGATGCGGAAGGAGACGATGATCGAGACCAGCAGCGCGATGAAGCCGAGCACGCCGGCGACGGCGGCCTTGAGCAGGATGTGCGAGGCGACCGGGGCGACCCGCTGCTGGTAGCGGTCGCCGGCGTCCTTGCCCATCCGTTCGAGGTCGTCGAGCACCTTCTCCGCGGCGGTGTGCCAGCGCTCGGCGTTGACCACCTGCGGTCCGGTCCGGGCGCCCGCGGCGATCACCCGGTCCTCGTAGGAGGTCAGTTCGCCGGCCTTGGCGGAGCGCCAGTAGTCCTCGTAGAGGCCGCGGTCCGTGGACGGCAGGGCGGGGAGGTTGGTGTCGTACAGGACCCGGCGCTCGGCCACCCGGTCGGACAGCGAGCGCAGATCGCGCTTGCTCATGCTGCCGGAGGCGAGCACCGCGGACATCAGGGCGTCCTCGCGGGAGACGGCCTCCCGGGCCCGGGTGATGTTGACCAGCGCCCGGCCCTGCTTGTCCATCTCCACGTTCTCCAGGGCGTGGAGCGCGGCGAGGAAGTCATAGCCGGGGTCGACCAGGGAGTTGTAGCTCTCCATGGCCTCGTCGCGGGTGACGGTGTTGTCCTCGACCTGGGTGCGCAGCGAGCCGAGGCCGGACAGGCCCTTGAGGACGCCGTCCATCCGGTCGCCGGCGTCGCCGGTCAGGTCCTCGCGTACGTCGCGGGCGTCGGCGTCGGCGCGCAGCCGGGTGATCGCCTCGTCGGTGGCCCGGGTCTGCGCGTGGAGTTCGCCCTCCGCGTCGGCGTCGCGCCGGTCGGCCAGGTAGAGCAGGCTCTGCCGGCGCTCGCGCTGGAGGGCCTGGACGACGTCCTCGACCGGATAGCCCAGGTTCTGTACGACGTTACCGACGTCCAGCAGCTGGTTGGCCTCACGTCCGGTGACATAGGTCATGAACGCCCACATGGACGTCAGGGACACCAGCGGCACGAGCAGCAACGCCACGATCTTCCGGCGGACCGACTTCCCGCGAAAGCGCATGGCCTCCCCTACGTCAACCCCGGCGCACGGGGGCGGTGTTCCGTCAACAAACGGCGCGAGCCTACTACTGTCGGGGGACGGACCCGAAGGCCTCTTGTGAGGTCACGGAGGCCCCCGCGGCAGGATCGTCCTACGTTGTCCGCTGATTCCCGGACAAGGCGCCCGTATTCCTGGGGCTGGACGTCTCACCCGTATTCGGCCGCAGGTCGGGACACTTGGCCGGTTTTTCCCTACCCCGAGTAACCCATCCTCGCTTCGGTGCGTGACCATGGACGTGGACGGTGTGCGACTCCCAGGGAATGTACCCGGCGAAACCCGGGCAGCCACCGAGGAGCCGGACACACGGGGAGAGTGCGGGGAGTGTGACGCGTTCATGGACACCGGCAGGCGGCCGTTGTGGCAGGAGGAGCCGGCGGCGCGGCCCAGGATGGCGGATCCGGTGCGCACGGCCGCGGTGCGCGCCGTCATCATCGTGGCGATCACGCTGATTCAAGCCATGGTGGCGTTCCTGTGCACCCTGGCGGGTTCCTGGTTCGCCTTCCCGGCGGTGCTGAGTACCGTCGCCAGTACCGTGGTCGCCACGTGGGGCGTGCTCGACGTCTGGGTGACCCGCCAGGTCTGGGTGCAGCGCAACGGCGTGCAGTCCCAGCCGAGCAGTACGGCCCGGGAGTTGCGACGCGAGCGGCGCCGGGCGCGCCGGCAGGAGCGGCGCGCCTCGCGGGAGGGCCGGTCAGGGGTGGATCGCGCGGCCGCGTGAACGATCGGGGCGGCGGCCCGGCACCGCCCCGAAGGCACTGAGACCTGCCCGGCCCCGGCTCCTAGGCCACGGCCTCTTCCCGCACGGCGGGCCGTACATGGATCATCCCGTCCAGGACGCCGACCTCGTGGGTGCGTACCGCGCGCCGGGCCGGCAGGCAGGTCGGGGCGCCGGTGCGCAGGTCGAACAGGGCCGCATGCAGCGGGCATTCGACGAAGCAGCCCTCCACCCAGCCTTCGGAGAGCGAGGCGTCCTGGTGGCTGCAGGTGTCGTCGACGGCGTAGAACCCGCCCTCGGTGTGGAAGACCGCGATGGCCGGTGTGGCGTCGTCGATCTCGATCCGTACGGACTCGCCCTCGGGCAGGTCCTCGATGCGGCAGACGGGAATCATCTGGCCCCCCTCGCGCTGGTCGGTATCATGTGTTCTGAATAACGCATCGCAGAGCGCGATGCGCAACAGAATCCAAGTCGGGGAGCGGGCCGTCAAGGGCTTTCCGGCAGATGCCCTCAGACGTGCCCGTCGGGGGCGACGGGGTGGTGACGCAAAGACCCATGGCGAACACGAGCGATACGGCGGACGACCGGTCCGAGGAGCGGCGCGGCGGGGCCGGATCCGTCCAGTCCGTGGACCGCGCGGTGAGCGTGCTGGAGATCCTGGCCAAGCTGAGCGAGGCCGGGGTGACCGAGATCGCCGAGGAGCTGGGCGTCCACAAGTCGACCGCGTTCCGGATCCTCGGGGTGCTGGAGAACCGCGGGCTGGTGGCGCAGGAGAAGGAGCGCGGGAAGTACTACCTGGGGGCCGGGGTGCTGCGGCTGGCCGGCGCCGCGGCGATCCGGCTGGACATCTCACAGGAGGGCCAGCCGGTGTGCCGGGCGCTCGCCGACGACACCGGGGAGACCGCCAACATCGCGGTGCTGGACGGCGATGCGGCGGTCAACATCATGCAGGCCAGGGGCGCCGCCGCGGTCACCGCGTACAACTGGCTCGGCCGGCGCACCCCGCTGCACGCCACCGCCAGCGGCAAGGTGCTGCTGGCCCATCTGCCGGCGCAGCGACGGGAGAGCCTGGTGACCCGGAAGCTGGCGCGGTTCACCGAGCACACCCTGACCACGGCCGCCGGTGTGCGCGAGCAGCTGACCGCCGCGCTGGCGGACGGATTCGCCTGCACCAGCGAGGAGTTGGAGATCGGGCTGAACGCGGTGGCGGCGCCGGTGCGGGCGCACGACGGTGCGGTGATCGGGGCCATCGGCGTCTCGGGACCGGCGTACCGGATGGAGCGTCAGCTGCTCCCCGAGCTCGCGGAGCGCGCCGCGAAGGCCGCGGCCGAGCTCTCCCGCCGTATGGGGTACGCGGGTTGAGGACCGCGCGACGGCGTCCGGGGCGCTCCGGGAGCCCGGGGCGCCTCCCCCGGGGCGCGCCCTCCACGGCAGGCGCCGCCTAGCAGAAAATCGCCCCTTGACGGATCCCTGACGGACTTCCAGCATGTCTCCTATGGCGCAACCTAGCGCGATATAGGCAACACCGGAGACGGTGGTGGAGCGCCCCTCCACCGCCGCCCCCGTTCCCAGCGCAGCGCACCACTCCCACCCCTCACAGGCATCCGTGCCACCTCACCTGTGTCACCCGCCCCTGCCGTCACCGCAGGCGCTGTATTAGGAGTGAGACATGCCGCACGAAGCCCGCGCCGTCGTCGCCCTCAAGAAGGGCGCGCCCGTCGAGGTGCTGCCGATCCTCGTGCCCGATCCCGGTCCGGGCGAGGTGCTCGTGTCCGTACAGGCCTGCGGGGTGTGCCACACCGATCTGCACCATCGCGACGGCGCGATCGGCGACGACTTCCCCTATCTGCTCGGCCACGAGGCGGCGGGCGTCGTCGAGGCGGTCGGCCCCGGTGTGGCGGAGCCGGCGCCGGGCGACTATGTGGTGCTCGCCTGGCGGGCGCCCTGCGGGCAGTGCCGCTCCTGCCGGCGCGCCCGCCCCTGGTACTGCTTCGACTCCCGCAACGCCGTCCGGCCGATGACCCTGCCGGACGGCACGGAGCTGACACCGGCTCTGGGCATCGGCGCCTTCGCCGAGAAGACGCTGGTCGCGGCCGGGCAGGCGGTGAAGGTCGATCCGTCGGCGCGCCCGGAGGCCGCGGGCCTGATCGGCTGCGGGGTGATGGCCGGGTACGGCGCCGCCGTGCACACCGGGGCGGTCGGCAGCGGTGACACCGTCGCCGTCATCGGCTGCGGCGGCGTCGGCAACGCCGCCGTCGCGGGCGCCTCCCGGGCCGGGGCGCGCCGGGTCATCGCGATCGACATCGACGACGGCAAGCTGGACGCGGCCGAGCGGTTCGGCGCCACCGACACCGTCAACTCCCGTGGTACGGACCCCGTCGAGGCCGTCCGCGCGCTCACCGCCGGGCACGGCGCCGATGTGGTGATCGACGCGGTGGGCCGTCCGGAGACCTACCGGCAGGCGTTCTATATGCGCGATCTGGCCGGCACGCTGGTCCAGGTCGGGGTGCCCGCACCGGACGCACGGATCGAGCTACCGCTGATCGACCTCTTCTCGCGCGGTGGCGCGCTGAAGTCCTCCTGGTACGGCGACTGCCTGCCCAGCCGCGACTTCCCCGTCCTGATCGACCTGTTCCTGAGCGGCAAGCTCGATCTGGAGCGCTTCGTCAGCGAGACCATCGCACTCGACGGCCTGGAGGCGGCCTTCGCCAAGATGCAGCGCGGGGAGGTGCTGCGGTCGGTCGTGGTGCTGTGACCGCCCGCGGTCCGCTCCCCGCGCCCATGGGTCACCGGGCCGCTTCGTCCGCCTCCCGGGGCGCGGCATCCTCCGGGCGGCGGTACATCCGGGTGGCCGTGATCTGGCCGTGCACCACCTCGCCGGACGGGTCCGGCTGCGGCAGGCCGGGCCGCAGATGCTCCTCGACACTGATGTACTTCAGGCCCGCGCGCAGGTCCGCGTCATTGCGCAGCCGGATGACCAGCGGGAACTCGGCGAGCGCGGTGGTGTCGAACAGGCCGGTGGTGTACAGGAGCTGGACGCCCAGCGCGTCGGCGACGGCGCGCTGCAGCTCCAGCAGGTACGTCGCGTTGGCCCGGCCGATGGGGTTGTCGAGGAACAGCGTGCCGGCGTGCCGCTGCTTGTCGCGGCCCCGGTCGTTGCTGCGCAGCGCCGCCATCGTGCAGTACAGGGCGATGGCGGCGGTCAGCAGCTGACCGCCTGAGAAGACGTCGCCCATCTGCCCGACCGGCACCCGCTCGGCGCGCAGCACCGCGTCCGGCTTGAGGATCTCCACGGCGACGCCGCGCGGCTGCAGCGCCGCGCCGACCCCGCGCAGCAGCAGGGACATCCCGTCCCGCCGCAGATCACTGTTCTTCTTCACCGCCGAGCGGGTGGCCTCGTCGATGACCTCGCCCAGCCGCTCGGTGAGCGTGGCCTGGTCGGGGTCCTCGAAGCGGATCCGCAGGAACTCCTGGCCGGACCACTCCCCCAGCCCCTCGGGCAGCCGGGACAGCCGCTGGGCCGAACGCAGCGTCGTCAGCGAGGACTCCACCAGGCCGCGGAGCCGGTCGACGATGGAGTCGCGGTTGCGCTCCAGCTGCGCCAGCTCGTCGGTGAGCACCCGCAGGCGGGGTGCGAAGGCCTCCGCCCACTTGGCGGCGTGGTCCGGCAGAGCCGCGGCGGGCAGTTCGCGGATCTGCTGCCGGGCGGGGGTGCGGACCTGCTCGTAGCGGGTGGAGTTGGCGTGCCGTACCAGGACGTCGGAGGCCTCGCGGACCGCGGACTCGGCGGCGGAGAGGTCGGCGGCGCAACCGCGCAGCGAGCGGCGGGACTCGGCGGCGGCCTGCCGGGCCTCGGCGAGGGAGCCGGCGTACGGCTCGGGCCGCTCACCGGCCGCCTCCTCCGCCTCCTGGTGGTCGCGCAGCAGATCGCGCAGCATGGCCGCGGTCTCGTCGAAGCCGCCGGCCGCGTCCTCGGCCGCGCGGTGGCCGCGCAACAGCTCCTCGTGCCGCTCCCGCGCGGCCGCCAACGCCTCGGTGGCGGTGGCCAGTTCACCGGACGCGGTGCGCAGCAGCTCCTTGGCGCGGTCGGCGTCCGCGGGCACCAGCTGCTCGGGCAGCTCGGTGTGCGCCTCCTTGTCCGTCGGGGCCAGCCGCTCGGCCTCGCCGCGCAGCCGGCCGAGCTGCTCGCTGGCGGCCGAGGCGCGGGACTCCAGCATCTGCACCAACGATTCGGCGCGGGCCGCCGCGGCCTGCCGGGACGGGCCGTCGGCGGCGTCCGGGCTCTCCAGGAGGGCCTCGGCGCGGGTGCGGACCTTGTTGGTGAGGCGGTTCAGCTCGGCCAGCGCGCCCGACTCCTCGCCCTCGGCGCGGGCCTGCTCGGCACGCAGATCGGCGCCGACGCCGACCTTCTCGTAGAGCTGGGAAGCGGCGCGGTAGGCCTCGCGCAGCGCCGGCAGCGAGGTGCTCGCCCCTTCGGGGGCCTCGCCCAGGTCCTCCGGCACACCGGCGATCTCGGCGCGCTCGGCGCGCAGCGCGCGGGCCGTACGGCGTGCGTCGTCGGCGGCGCGCTGGGCGGCCCGGCGGTCCTCGTCGGCCGCCCGGGCGCGGTCCACGCACTCCTCGGCACGGGCCTCGAACTCGGCCGCCTCATCGGCGAGTTCACGCATCCGGGACTGCCAGGAGGAGCGCTCGCGCAGCCGGTGGGCGAGCCCGGCGAGCAGGTCGGCGGCGCGGCGGGCGCGCTGCGCGGTCTCCTGCCGCTCGTCGCGCACCCCGGTGGCCTCGGCCGCGATCTCCTCGGCCTCGGCGCGGGCCGTACGGGCCTCGGCGAGCCCGGCGGCTGCTTCGTCGGCGGCGGTACGGGTCTCGTCCGCGGCGGCGGCCAGCTCCGTGAGCCGGTCGGCGGGGCAGCCCGCACGCCACGAGCCGAGCCGGGCGGCCAGCGCCCGGTCCCCGGCGAGCCGGGCGGCCAGCGCCCGGATCTCCTCGTCGCGCTCCGTCGCGCGGGCCCGCAGCGCCCGGCGCTCCTCATCGGCGGCGGACTCGTCGTGCATCGCCGGGTTCGGCGGGACGAGGAACACGCCGGTGTCCCGCTCGTCGGGGGCGGGGGTGGGCGCGAGCAGCGCGGCGGCGGTGCCGACGGCGACGGCGGAGCGCGGCAGCAGCGCGGCCTGGGCCAGCACCTCGCGGGCCCGGGCGTGGGTGTCCGGGTCGGTGATGATCACGCCGTCGACGAGTTCGGGCCGGGCGGCCAGCACCCGGGCGTGGTCGGCGGGGTCGACGGACTGCGCGAGATAGCGCCAGCCCGGCAGCGCCGGGACGCCCTGCTCACCGAGATACTCCACGGCCGCCAGCACGTCGGGTCCCGGCGGCAGCAGGCCGCCGTCGCCCAGCGCGCCGAGGATCCGCGCGTCGTCGGCGGCGGCCGTGCGCAGGTCGAACAGCTGCCGCTCGGCGGCGGTGACGCCCTCCTCCAGCAGCTCCCGCAGCGCGTCGGCGTTGCGGTCCAGCTCCTCGGCCGTCAGCGGTCCGGCGGTGGCAGCGCGGCGCGCGGCGCCCGGGTCCGCAGCGGGGGCGGCCGTACGGGGACCGGGCACGCCGACGGCCTTCGCCTCGGACTGCGGCAGCCCGAGGAGCTCGGCGAGCCGCTGCTCGGCGCCGATCGACTCGGCCGCGCGGCGCTCGGCGTCGTAGGCGCGCCCGGCGGCCTGCGCGGCGTCCTCGGCGCGGGCCGCGGCCAGCTCCGCCGCGGAGTGCCGGGCGGTCGCCTCGCGGGCGCGGTCGGTGGCCTGCCGCGCCGCCTCCCGGGCCTGGTCCCAGGCCTCGACGGCGGTCTTCTCGGCGTCCGAGGCGGCGAGCGCGGCGCGGGCCGGGTCGGCGTCCGGGGCGCTGTCGTCCAGCCAGCCGGCCCGGACGGCCTCGGCGGTCTCCTCGGCGACCTCGGCCAGCCGCTGCTTGAGGTGATCGGCCTCGCTGCGGGCGCGCTGGGCGTGGGTGGCGGCGGTGGTCGCGTCGCGGTGCGCCGATTCACCGGCCTCCTGGAGGGCGGCGGAGCGCTCCTCCTCCTCGTTGGCGACCCGCTCGCCCGCCTCGGCCGCCGTGTGCAGGGCCCGTACGAGGTCGGCGGCGGCGGTGGCGCGGGCGGCGAGCGCCGGGGCGGCGTCCCGCTCGGCCTCGCGGATGGCGGCGGCGACCCGGGCGGAGCGGTCGGCCGCGGCGCGGTGGCGCAGCGCGATCTCGGCGGCCTGCCAGGCGCTGTGCAGCGTCCGGGCGTCGTTCAGCTCGCGGCGCTGGGCGGCGGCGCCCTTCTCCGCGGCGGCCAGCGCCAACGAGGCGTGTCGGTAGGCGAGTTCGGCGGAGACCAGGGAGCGGCGCTCGCGGGTGTGCTCGGCGTCGGTGACGCGGTGGGCCGCGGCCGCGACCTGTTCGGCCAGCTCGGCGGCGCGGCCGCGCTCCTCGGTGGCGCGGCCGTGCAGCCGCTGGGCCAGGCCCCGGGTGCGCCGCTCGGCGCCGGCATGCACCTCGCGGGCGCGTTCGCGCTGCTCGGCGGCGTCGGCGATGCGCGAGAGCAGATCGAGCGAGCCGGCGGTGAAGTCCCGCTCGGCGGTCAGCTCGGCGCGCCGGCCGAGCTTGTGGGCGAAGCCGTGGACCAGGTCGGCGAGACCGTCGGTGTCCCGGGTGTCCGTGACGGCGCGCAGCAGCAGGTCGGTGAAGTCCGAGTCGTTCTTGACCGCGAACAGGCCGGCCGCCTCGCCCTCGTCGGCGTTCATCTCCCGCTGGTAGCGGAAGAGCTCCGGGTCCAGGCCCAGCTCGCCGAGGTGCTCGTTCCAGCGCTCGTGGATCTCCTCCCAGACGACGTCCAGATTGGGGTAGTTCTTCCCGGCCTCCGTCAGAACGTCGCGGAAGCCCTTCATCGTGCGGCGCCGGCCCTGGGCGCCGGAGGTGCCCTCGCCGCCCTCCTGGCGGGGACGGACGAGGGTGGCCTCGGCGACGGGCAGCGAGTCCAGGCTCATGCCGGGCCCGGGCCGGAAGCTGTACCAGGCCTCCGCGAACTTCCGGGGGTCGTTGGAGACCTGCCGGCCGCGCCACTCGCTGACCTTACCGACGACGACGCTCTCGCCCGTCAGGACGTGCTGCCACTCCAGGGCGACATGGCCGCAGTCGTCGGCGAGCAGGAACTTGCGCAGTACGCCGGAGCTGGCGCCGCCGAGGGTGTTGCGGTGACCGGGCAGCATCACCGAGAAGATCAGCTTGAGCAGGACGGACTTGCCGCCGCCGTTCTCCAGGAAGAGCACGCCCGCGGGGGCCGGGCGGCGCGGCGGGCCGACCGGCTCGTCCTCGAAGAAGTCCGCCTGCGCCGGGGCCGGTCGGGGCACCGGCGCGCCGACTCCGCGCAGGTCCAGCACGGTGTCGGCATAGCGCGCACCGGCAGGCCCGATGGAGTAGAGGCGGACCCGGGACAGCTCGTACATGGCGGACTCTCGTGGTGTGGGGCGAAAACGCGGCGGTCGGTGGGCGGGCTCGTCAGGCGGAGTGGAAGGGAAGTCCGGCGTCGGAGACCAGGTCGAGGTCGTCGGTGTCCTCGCCCGGCAGCAGCGAGGCGCTGCCGTCGGCGACGGGGACGATGCCCAGGTCGAGCAGCTCGGCCATGGCGGCGCTGCCGGCCATGTCGCGGACCTGGAGTTGGTAGCGGGCGGTGGTGCGGTAGGCGCCGCCGGCGTCGTCGCCGGTGCGCTGAAGGAAGCCGGAGTCGACGAGGAACGTGACGGCCTTGGCGATGATGCCGGTGGTCGAGCCGGCCAGTCGCCGGGCGTCCTTGGTGGCGCCGGTCGCGCTGCGCCGGGCGTAGATCCGCCAGGCGGACTCCAGGCCGGGGGCGTCGGTGGCCGGGTCGGTGTTCTCGCCCTCCTGCTCGGCGCGCTCCTCCAGGCGGCGGCAGGCCTGCCGGACGAAGGCGTCGACGCCGTTGACGGTGATCCGCCCGATATAGCCGTCGTCGGCGAGGTCTTCGGGGCGCGGGAAGGCCAGCGCGGCGACCGCGAGGTGGGCCAGGCCGTGCAGGAAGCGGTCGGCGGAGTCGGCGGAGGCCCGGCGGGCGTAGTCGCCCATCCGCACCGCGAAGACGGAGTCCTCGGCGGCCGTGACGGCCATACCGGCGCGTGTGGAGACCTCCAGGACGACCAGGCCCAGGCCGGTGGCGACGGCGTCGGCGAGCCGGGCGAAGGCGGGGTCGTCCCGATAGCGGCGCAGCAGCTCGCCGTACTCGGCGTCGCGGGCCGGCAGCAGCTTGGGCTGGAGGCCGAAGGAGACCAGCCGCGCGGCGTCGGCGGCGTCGGCCGGGACGAGGGGCTGAGGCCTGCCCTGCTCGGGGAGGTCCCCCCGCCCCATCAGAGTCGCGAGCGGGGCGGGAGCCGAGAGCCTGGGGGACGGCCCGGCCGCGGCCCGTTCGGCGTCGGTGGCGGGCGCGCCCCGGTCCGGCTCGCCGGTACCGGCCGCCGGGTCCGGCTGCGCCACCTCGTCGGCGTCGTACTGGGTCACGGGACAGGCTCCTTGCGGGGGACGGGCACAGACATCTGCTGCCGGCGGCAGGGCTCGGGCCGGGGTGCGGGCGGAGGGCCGTACAGCGCGGTCCGGCGGCGGACGGCGGCGCGCGGCCTGGTGGGTATCGGCGGCAGGCTCTGGCCACGGGGCATCAGGCCACCTCCGAGCGGTCGGCGGCCATGCCGGCGGCGTCGAGGAGCGCCTTACCGACGATGAGGTCGGCGCCGCCGAACTCGGGGTCGGTCAGCTCCGTGCCGTCGTCGACCGCGAAGAGCAGCTGCGGTTCGCCCTGGCGGTAGGCCGTGCCGACCGGCGGGCTGGCGGCGTGGACCGCCAGCAGGGCGACGAGGTAGGGGAGTTCGGGATCGCTGCGGCGGGCCTCGGCCAGCAGGCCGGAGAGCCGGCGGGGGGCGTCGGCCGGCAGGTCCAGCAGCGCCATCGCGGCGTCGAGCTGGGCCTCGCTGAAGCGGCTGTCGTCGGGCGTGGCCACCAGGTCGGGCTCGGGCATCTCGGCGCCGAGGTGCTCGCGCTCCAGGGGCGGGGTCAGCAGGACCTCGACGAGGTCCCCGACGCGCACCGCCGAGGGCGTGCGCAGGCCCGTGCCGTGCGCGAAGTAGGCGTCGGTGACGCGGATGGCCTGCTCGGCGGGGAGCGGCAGCAGGGGCGCGACGAGCTGGCCGTACAGGTCGAGTCCGGAGCGGGCGGCGGGGGCGGCGAAGGCCTGCCGGTCCTGCTCGGCGCGGAAGAGCGGGCCGGCCTCCAGCAGCCGGGACTGGAGCTGGGTGTGCCGGCGGATGCAGTCCTTGACGATGTCGACGAGCTCGGCGGCGCGGCGCTTGTGCTCGCCCGTCTTCGGGTTGTCGGCCTCCGTCTCGTCGCGGGCCTTGCGGATGTTGGTCAGGATGGCGTTCTCGTGGCGGTAGCGATCCGCGACGTGGTCGAGGGCTTCGCTGATCATGTCGGGCACGGTCTCAAGCCAGTCGACGGCGCGGACGTTGCGCCGGGTGGCGTCCAGCGTCCGGCGCAGGGTCTCGGCGTACTGGACGGTGCGGTAGCGGGCCTGCTCGGCGGCGAGCTGGGCGTCGGCCAGCCGGCCGCGGTTGATCAGCACCTCCAGCTTGACCTCGGCGGCGATCTGGGCGCTGGTGACATCGGTGTCGAGCGCGCCGACCAGGACGTTGACCGCCTCGTCGGTGGCCCGGAGGTAGACGTTGCCGCCGGCGCCGGGGACCTCCTCGATGAGCTTGAAGTCGTAGTCGCGCCGGATGTACGCGCCCTCGGTGGTGAACGTGCCGTAGACGGCGCGGAAGCCGCGGTCCACGCTGCCGACGTTGATCAGGTTCTCCAGCACCCAGCGGGCCACCCGCTCGTGCTCGCCCGCGGGCCGGCCGGGGGTCTGGGCGGCCACCCGGGGGAGCACCTTCGCCACTATCTCCTCGTGGTCGGCGCCGGTGTCGAAGTCCATGTTGAGGGTGACGAGGTCGATGACGGCCAGCGCCACCTCCGCCATGGCGTAGCAGCCGTACTCGCCCGCGAGGTTGGCCTTGCGCACGTCGAGGTCGTGCAGCGGCGCGGTGCACGCGAGGGCGCGCAGCCGGCGGGCCAGGCCTTCGTCGGCGGCCGGGCCCGGCGCGGGGCGGTTGACCCCGTTGAGCTGGGGCGCAGCGGGCCCCGGGGCGGGAAAAGTCACGTCGCACAGAGTAGGCGCTCGCACTGACAACGGACGAAACGGCGCGGATCCGCTCATGGGTGGAAGGGCCGGTGGGTCCGTTGACGGACCGCTCGCGGGCCGAAGCGCCAGTCTACGGTGCGGCCCGTCGCGGCCGGACGCCAGGGCCGCCCCGCGTCAGTGGGTGGCCCCGCCCGCCACGCGGATGTCGGTGCGGGTGCGCGCCGCGGTGGCGGCGATCTCCCGCAGGGCCCGGGCGACCGCGGGGACCGGCAGCGACGGCTGGGCGCGGTCGGTGACCTGCTCGGGCGCGTAGGGGACGTGCACGAACCCGCCGCGCAGATCGGGGAGTTCGGTGGCGATGAGGTGGGCGAGGCCGTAGAAGACGTGGTTGCAGACGAAGGTGCCGGCCGTGTTGGAGACCGAGGCGGGCAGCCCGGCGGCGCGGACGGCCGCCACACACGCCTTGATCGGCAGGGTGGAGAAGTACGCGGCCGGGCCGCCGGGCACGATCGCCTCGTCGACCGGTTCGGCTCCGGAGGTGTCGGGTATCCGGGCGTCGTCGACGTTGATGGCGACGCGTTCGACGGTGATGTCGGGGCGGCCGCCCGCCTGGCCGACGCAGACCACGACCTCGGGTCGGGCCTCCTCTATGGCGGCGCGCAGTACGGCCACCGACGCCCCGTAGACGCACGGCAGCTCGACGGCGGACGCCTCGATCCCGGCGGGCGGTTCGGCCACGGCGGCGCGGACCGCCTGCCAGGAGGGGTTGGTGGCCTCACCGTCGAAGGGCTGGAAGCCGGTGAGCAGTACCCGGGTCATACGGACATCCTCGGCAGAGCTGGGAGGTGGACGGGGCGGGCGGGCGGCCGGGGCGGGCGGGCGGCTCAGAAGGCGAACAGCGCCATGATCACGATGTTGCAGCCGAGCAGCACGCCCGCTGTGGGCAGCTGCGCCTTGATGGGCCCGTACTGGTCCTTCAACTCCAGCAGGGCTGCCGGGACGATGTTGAAGTTGGCGGCCATGGGGGTCACGAGCGTGCCGCAGAATCCGGCGAGCATGCCGATGGCCAGGACGGCGGCGGGGTTGCCGTCGAAGTGCCCGATCAGGACCGGCCAGCCCACGGCCGCGGTCATCACGGGGAAGGCGGCGAAGGCGTTGCCCATGATGATGGTGAAGGCGAACATGCCCACGCAGTAGACGACCACCGCGATGTAGAGCGAGTCCTTGGGCAGTACGGAGGTGGCGAGCTTGCCCACCTGGTCGCCGACGCCGGAGACCTGGAAGATGGCGCCCAGCGTGGCCAGCATCTGGGGCAGCAGCATGGCCCAGCCCATCGCCTCCAGCATGGAGCGGCCGGACTGCACAGGCACCGATATCCGCTTCTCGCGCAGCATGACCATGCCGACGACGAGGGCGACGACGGCTCCGATCCCGAGGCCCAGGATGGTCTCGCTGCCCTCCTGAAGGACCGGCCGGCCCCCGAAGGAGAGGTGCTTGACGCCGATGGCGCAGGCCATGGCGACGACCGGGATGGTGAGCGCGGGGACGAACAGCCGGTTGCCGAGCTTGGCCGCGCTGGCGGATCGCTGCTCGGGGGTGGTGGTGCGCGGGGTGCCACGGCCGGTGCAGCCGAAGCCGGCCAGCACGGCCATGGCGAGTACGGCGACGCCCAGCGGCTCGGCCGGCGCCTGCTTGGTGACGACCCAGCTGCTGTAGACGAAGCCGGCGCCGATCAGGCCCCAGAAGGCGCCGGTCCCGTAGCGCTTGGGGTTGCTGCGGTCGGTGACCATCTGAGCGGCCATCACCAGGAAGCTGAGGCCGACCAGCCAGTAGAACCACTCTGCCTTGATCACTGGGCTGCCTCCACTGCGGCGCTGGGCTGGACGTTGGCGGTGAGCAGTTCGCGCTCCAACTGGCGGTCCAGGCGCAGCAGTCGCCAGCCGTGGACCACGAAGGCGCACACGGCGGTGGGGATGGCCCACAGCGCGAGGTGCAGCGGTTCGAGGTGGGTGCCGTAGGTGGTGTTGACGAATCCGGTGATCAGCAGGATCGAGCCGACGGCGAGGAAGACGTCCTCACCGAAGAACAGGCCGACGTTGTCCGCGCTGGCGGAGAACGAGCGGACCTTCTCGCGGGTCCGGTCGGGGAGCCGGCCGTATGTGCGCTCGGCGGCGCCCTCGGCCATCGGCACGGCGAGCGGGCGGACGGTCTGGGCGTGCCCGAAGACGTTGGTCAGCCCGACCGCGGCGCCGATCTGCCGCAGGCCCAGGTAGAGCGCGAGGAAGCGGCCGGTGGTGAGCTTGGCGAACCGGGCGATGAGGTTGCGGGCCTGCTCCTGGAGGCCGTAGCGCTCCAGGAGTCCGATGACCGGGAGGGTGATCGCGAAGATCGTCACCGCCCGGCTGCCGGCGAAGCCCTCGCCGAAGGCGGCGAGCACCTTGGCGGGCGACAGACCGCCCAGCAGGCCGGTGCCGATGCCGGCCACGCCCACGACCAGCAGGGGATTGCGTTTCGTGGCGAAGCCGACGACGACCACGAGCACCCCGAGGAGCACGATCATGGATCCGCCTTCCGCGTACGGGACCACGCGGGTCCGTGAAGAGGGGTTACGAGATTGCAGCGGACGTTAGGCGATTGTTCAACGATCCGACAAGGGGTGTGCGCCGGCAATCTCGAAACTTCGTTCACTCCTCCGCGATGTGCCGGGCGTAGGCGCCCGACAACTGCACGCGTGAGTCCTCCAGATAGGAGTGCAGCAGCCGCTCGGCCTCGGTGGCGTCGCCGGCCTGGAGCGCCTCGACGATCTGCCGGTTGCGGGTGAGATAGGGCGCGTGGAAGCGCCGGGGATCGGCCATGACGTGGAAGACCAGCCGGAGTTCGGCCAGCACTCCCCGCATCAGATCGTCCGTGCGCGGACTGCCCGCCAGGGCCACGATGCCCTGATGGAAGCGGATATTGGCGGTCGAGAGGTCCTGCCACTCCCGCTCGCCGGAGGCGACCTCGCCGGCCCGTACGGCGGCCTCGATCGCCGCGACGGCGTCCTTGACGCGGGCGTCGTAGGGCCCCTGACCCAGACCCCGTACCGCCGCGCACTCCACGAGCGTGCGCACCCGGTAGATGTCGTCCAGGTCCTCGACCGTCACCACCCGCACGAAGACTCCGCGGTTGAGCTCGTGCACCAGCAGCCGCTCGCGGGTCAGCAGCCGGAACGCCTCCCGGAGCGTGTTGCGCGAGACGCCCAGCGCACCGCCGATGCTCTCCTCGGAGAGCCGGGCACCGGGCGGGAAGTAGCCCTCGGTGATCCGGTCGCGCAGGATGTCGGCGACCCGCTCGGCCGTGCTGGCGCGTCCCAGCAGGGCACGGTCCCGTTCCAGGCCCGCCACCTCGGCGAGCCGCCCCTGATCGTTCTTCGCCTCTTGGCCGGCCATGCCGCCGCTCCCCGCTCTCGTATCCGCACCCGGCGGCCGCAGCGGGTCTCGGGTGTCCTGTCGAGCGGCAGTCAATCCCAGACCAGGGGACAAAACAACGGAGCCGGGACCAGGTGCCGCACACCTCTTGTCGGATCGTTCAACGATCCTCTACGTTGTTCCCCACGCCGGTCGGCTCGACGGCCCTCGGGGGAGAGCCGCTACGGATACGGGCCGGCCGGACCGCTCCCGTCCGCCCGCCGGCCCGACAGCACCCTTGGAACGGACACACATGAGCGACGCGGTGGACTGTGTCATCGACCTCAACGCCGACCTCGGCGAGGGCTTCGGCCGCTGGCAGCTCACCGACGACGAGGCCCTGCTCTCCGTCGTCACCAGCGCCAACGTCGCCTGCGGCTTCCACGCCGGGGACCCCTCGACGATGCGCCGGGTGTGCGACCTGGCCGCCGCGCGCGGCGTGGTGATCGGCGCCCAGGTCTCCTACCGCGACCTGGCCGGCTTCGGCCGCCGCGCGATGGACGTCCCGCCGGACGAACTGGCCGACGAGATCGCCTACCAGATCGGCGCGCTGGAGGTCTTCGCCCGCGCCGCCGGCACCCGCGTCTCCTACGTCAAACCGCACGGCGCGCTCTACAACCGCTGTGTGCACGACGCGGAGCAGGCCGGCGCGGTCGTCGAGGGCGTCCGCACCGCCGGCGGCGGACTGCCGGTCCTCGGCCTGCCCGGCTCCCGGCTGCACGAGGCCGCCCGGCTCGCCCAGCTCCCCGTCGTCGGCGAGGCGTTCGCCGACCGCGCCTACACCGCCGAGGGCACCCTCGTCCCCCGCCGCGAGCCGGGTGCGGTGATCCACGACCCGGACGAGGTCGTCAAGCGCGCCGTCGGCATGGCCCGCGACCACGCCGTCACCTCCCGCGACGGCCGCCGCGTCGCGGTCGCCGCCCGCTCGCTGTGCCTGCACGGCGACACCCCGGGCGCCGCCGGCCTCGCCCGGCGCGTACGGTCCGAGCTGACCGCGGCCGGCGTCCGCGTCCGGAGCTTCACATGAGGCCGCTGCCGGTCGGCGAACACGGGCTGCTGATCGAGCTGGACGGCGCGGAGGAGGTCGAGGCGCTGCACGCCGAGCTGCTGCGCCGGGCCGCCGACGGCACCCTGCCGCGGATCGCCGAGATCGTGCCGGCCGCCCGTACGGTCTTCCTCGACGGCCTCGCCGACCCCCGTGGCTTCCTCGCCGAGCTGGCCACCTGGGTCATCCCGCCGCGCGCCGCCGCCGACCGGCCCACCGTCGACATCCCGGTCCGCTACGACGGCCCCGACCTCGCCGATGTCGCCGCCCTGTGGGGCACCACCCCCGACGAGGTCGTCCGCCTGCACTCCGGCACCGAATTCCACGTCGCCTTCTGCGGCTTCGCCCCGGGCTTCGGCTATCTGACCGGTCTGCCCGAGCCGCTGCACGTACCGCGCCGGGACACCCCGCGCACGAAGGTCCCGGTCGGCTCGGTAGCGCTCGCCGGCCCGTACACCGGCGTCTATCCGCGCTCCTCCCCCGGCGGCTGGCAGCTGATCGGCACCACCGACACCGTGCTGTGGGACCCGCAGCGCGAGCCCGCCGCACTGCTCACCCCGGGCACCCGGGTCCGCTTCGTCCCCCTGGAGAGCGTGGAGACCGCCCGATGACCGACCGCGCCTTCTCGGTCGTCCGAGCCGGTGCGCTCACCACCGTCCAGGACCTCGGCCGGCCCGGCCACGCCCACCTCGGGGTGCCGCGCGCCGGCGCCCTGGACGAACCCGCGCACCGCCTCGCCAACCGCCTGGTCGGCAACCCCGCATCGGCCGCCGCCCTGGAGACCACGCTCACCGGCTGCGCCGTACGGGTCCGCACGGCCACCACCGTCGCCGTCACCGGAGCCCCCTGCCCGGTGACCGTCGACGGCCGCCCCGCCCCCTGGGGCGCGCCGTTCCGCGTCCCGGCCGGCGCCGTCCTGGACGCCGGGGCCGCCACCCACGGACTGCGGTCCCATCTGGCCTTCGCCGGCGGCATCGAGACCGAGGAGATCCTGGGCAGCCGCGCCACCGACCTGCTCTCCGGCCTGGGACCCGACCCACTCACCGACGGCGCGGTCCTCCCCCTCGGCGCCCCGCACGGCCCGCCCGCGGCGGCCGACGCCGTCCCGCACCCCGGCCCGGCGCCCGAACTCCTCCTGCCGTTCCTGCCCGGCCCCCGCGACGCCTGGTTCACCCGGGCCGGCCTGCACACCCTCGCCACCGGCCGCTTCCGGGTCTCCCCGGCCAGCAACCGCATCGGCCTGCGCACCGAGGGCCCGCCCCTGGAACGCGCCCGTCCCGGCGAACTCCCCAGTGAGGGCATGCCGTTGGGCGCCCTCCAGGTCCCTCCGAACGGCCTCCCGGTCCTCTTCCTCCACGACCACCCCACCACGGGCGGCTACCCGGTCGTCGGCGTCGTGCCCGCACGCTTCCTGTCCGCCGCGGCGCAGGCGGTGCCGGGCACCCCGGTGCGGTTCCTGCCCCTCGGCCGGCGGCCGGCCCCGGCGTCGCACCCCGGCTGACACCTCCCAGGAGTAGCGCCGAACCCGACCCCGGTCGCGCACCGACCGGGTCCGCGCCCGGGGGCGGCGGCTACGCCTCCCCGTACCCACCGCCCCCGGGCGTGCGGATCACCAGTACGTCGTCCGTGCCGACCTCCGCCGCGTCGCAGCCCTTCAGCTCCTCGTGCGAACCGTCCGCCCGTTCGATGAGGTTCACGCCCAGCGCGCCCGGGGCGCCGCCCGCCATGCCGTACGGCGGGATCCTGCGGTGGTTGGTGAGCAGGGCGATGGTCATCGGCTCCAGGAAGCGCAGCCGGCGCTCGACACCGCAGCCGCCGTGCCAGCGCCCCGCCCCGCCGCTGCCGGCGCGGATGGCGAAGCCGTCGACGCGGACGGGGTAGCGCCACTCCAGCACCTCGGGGTCGGTCAGCCGGGAGTTGGTCATATGGGTCTGCACCGCGTCCGCGCCGTCGAAGCCGTCACCGGCGCCCGAGCCGCTGGCGACGGTCTCGTAGTACTGCACCCGGTCGTTGCCGAACGTGAGGTTGTTCATCGTGCCCGAGCCCTCCGCCTGGACGCCGAGGGCCGCGTAGAGCGCGCCGGTGACGGCCTGCGAGGTCTCCACGTTCCCCGCGACGGTGGCCGCCGGGAAGACGGGGGCGAGCATCGAGCCCTCCGGGATGCGGACCTCGACGGGCTTGAGGCAGCCGCTGTTGAGCGGGATGTCCTCGGCGACCAGGGTGCGGAAGACGTAGAGCACGGCCGCCATCACCACCGAGGTGGGCGCGTTGGCGTTGCCGGGCTGCTGGGGTGAGGTGCCGGCGAAGTCGAGCACGGCGCTGCGGGCGGCGCGGTCGACACGCAGCGCGACGTGGATCCGCGCGCCGCCGTCGGTCTCGTAGCGGCAGCTGCCGTCCGCCAGTCGCGTGATGATCCGGCGTACGGACTCCTCGGCGTTGTCCTGGACGTGGCCCATGTAGGCGCGTACGACGTCCAGGCCGAACTGCTCGGTCATCCGGTGGAGTTCGTGGATGCCCTTCTCGTTGGCGGCGATCTGGGCGCGCAGGTCGGCGAGGTTGGCGTCCGGTGCGCGGGAGGGGTACGGCCCGGAGGCGAGCAGCTCGCGGGTCTCGCGCTCGCGCAGCCGGCCGTCGCGCACCAGCAGCCAGTTGTCGAAGAGGATGCCCTCCTCCTGGATGGTGCTGCTGAAGGCGGGCATCGAGCCCGGGGTGATACCGCCGATCTCGGCGTGGTGGCCGCGGGAGGCGACGAGGAACAGCAGTTCACCGCCGTGCGGGGCGAAGACGGGGGTGACGACCGTGACGTCCGGGAGGTGGGTGCCCCCGTGGTACGGATCGTTGATCGCGTACACATCGCCCGGCCGCATCTCGCCGCCGCGCCGCTTGAGCACCTCCTTGATGGACTCCCCCATCGAGCCCAGGTGCACCGGAATGTGCGGGGCGTTGGCGATCAGATTGCCCTCGGCGTCGAACAGCGCACAGGAGAAGTCGAGGCGCTCCTTGATGTTGACGGAGTGCGCGGTGTTCTCCAGGCGGACCCCCATCTGCTCGGCGATGGCCATGAAGAGGCTGTTGAAGACCTCCAGCATCACCGGGTCGGCTTCGGTGCCGACCGCGACCCGGTCGGTGCGCGGCCGGGTCCGGGTCAGCATCAGGTGTCCGCGGTCGCCCATCGCCGCCTGCCAGTCGGGGTCGACGACCGTGGTCGCGTCCTCCTCGGCGATGATCGCCGGGCCGGTGAGGGTGTCACCGGGGCGCAGGTCGGTGCGCCGGTAGAGACCGGTGTCCCGCCAGCGCCCGCCCGCGTACATCCGGACCGTCGCGGCGGGCGCCAGCTCCCCCTCCCGGCCGCCGGGCCCGGCCTCGTAGCCGCGCGCGCCGCCGGCCTCCCCCAGCGCCTCGACCGAGACCGCCTCGGCCACCAGCGGCTTGTCCATGGTGAAGGCGTAGCGCTCGCGGTGCGCGCGGACGAACTCCGCGGCCATGGTGTCGGCGTCGGCGAGCGGTACGCCGATGGTGGAGTCGGTTCCGGCGTAGCGGACGAGCACCCGGGCACGGGTGGTGATCGACTCGTCCGGCACCCCGTCGTCGAGGAGTTCGCGCCGGGTCTGCCCGGCGAGCGCCTCGCACACCTCCCGGACCCGGTCGAGGGCCGCGGGGTCGGTGAACTCCGCCTCGACGGCCTGCTCGCGCATCGCGGTGGCGTCGGCGACCCCGATGCCGTACGCGGAGAGCACCCCGGCCAGCGGCGGGACGAGGACCGTGGCGATACCCAGCGCGTCGGCGACCGCACAGGCGTGCTGGCCGCCGGCGCCGCCGAAGCTGGTCAGGGCGTAGCGGGTGATGTCGTGGCCGCGCTGGACGGAGATCTTCTTGACGGCGTTGGCCATGTTGAGCACCGCGATGTCCAGGAAGCCGGCCGCGACCTCCTCGGGGCCGCGGTCGTCCCCGGTCTCGGCGGCGATCCGCGCGGCCAGCTCCGCGAAGCGGGTGCGGACCACCTCGGCGTCCAGCGGCTGGTCACCGTCCGGTCCGAACACCGCGGGGAAGTGGGCGGGCTGGATGCGGCCGAGCATCACATTGGCGTCGGTGACGGCGAGCGGCCCGCCGCGCCGGTAGCAGGCCGGCCCCGGATCCGCGCCGGCCGAGTCGGGGCCGACGCGGTAGCGGCGCCCGTCGAAGTGCAGTACGGAGCCGCCGCCGGCCGCGACCGTGTGGATGTTCATCATGGGGGCGCGCATCCGTACGCCGGCGACCTCGTTGCCGAAGACCCGCTCGAACTCGCCGGCGTAGTGCGAGACGTCGGTGGAGGTGCCTCCCATGTCGAAGCCGATCACCCGGTCGTGCCCGTCGCCGGCCTCGGCGGCCGCACGGACCATGCCGACCACGCCGCCCGCGGGTCCGGACAGCACCGCGTCCTTGCCGCGGAAGTGCTCCGCCTGCCGCAGCCCGCCGTTGGACTGCATGAACATCAGCCGGATGCCGGGGAGTTGGGCGGCGACCTCGTCGACGTAGCGGCCCAGGATCGGCGAGAGGTAGGCGTCGACGACGGTGGTGTCGCCGCGCGGCACCAGCTTCATCAGCGGGCTGACCTCGTGCGAGCAGCTGACCTGGGCGAAGCCGGCCGCTCGGGCCAGCTCGGCGACGACCTTCTCGTGGTCGGCGTGCCGGTAGCCGTGCAGCAGGACGACGGCGGCGCTGCGCAGCCCGTCGGCACGGGCCCGCAGCAGCGCCTCGCGGACCCGGTCGGTGTCCAGCGGCCGGACCAGCTCGCCGTGGGCGCCGATCCGCTCCGGCACCTCGATCACCCGGTCGTAGAGCGCCTCGGGCAGCACGATCCGCCGGTCGAAGATCCGCGGCCGGTTCTGGTAGGCGATCCGCAGCGCGTCCCGGAAGCCCTCCGTGGTCAGCAGCACCGTCGGCTCGCCCGTGCGCTCCAGGAGGGCGTTGGTGGCGACGGTGGTGCCCATCTTGACGACGCCGACCCGCTCGGCGGGCACCGGTTCGTCCGGGCCGAGCCCCAGCATCATCCGGATGCCGGCCACCGCGGCGTCCCGATAGCGCTCGGGGTGGTGGGAGAGGAGCTTGCCGGTGACCAGCCGCCCGTCCGGCCGCCTGCCGACGACGTCCGTGAACGTGCCACCGCGGTCGATCCAGAACTCCCAGCGTCCGGTCATCCCGCCATTGTCGCAGCGCCCTTCACCGCACCGGCGTCTTTCGGCGGCGTTCCGACACAGGCCCCAGCGCGGCGAGGGCGCTGCGGGTGGCGTGGTCGGCCGCGGCGTCCAGCAGCCGCCCGGATCCGGCCAGGGCGTGCCGGCACTCCTGGGCCGCCAGCGCGAGCAGGCCGGGCAGCAGATCCGTGCACCGGTCGGCGACCCAGCGCGTCCCCTTGGTCGCCATCCACAGGGCGGAGGCGGTACGGGTCGGCGGCCGGCCGTCGAGGGTGAGCGGGGGCGGCGGTCCGACGGGCACACCGGCATCGGCGAGCGCCGTATGGAACCCTCGGGCCAACAGCCGGTGACCGCGCTCGCTGGGGTGCAGCCGGTCGACGCTCCAGGAGGCGCGCTCGGCGACCCAGGGGTGGTCGGCCAGGTGCAGATGCACTCCCCCGTGGCGGGTGGACACCGCATGGACGACGGTGTTGACGGCGCGCATCCGCCGCGCCAGCGGACGGGCCAGCGGCCCGGGCAGGCCCAGCATCCGGCCGGGATCGGGCAGACACGCCGTCAGGACCACCGCCCCGCCCGCGCTCAGGACGCCGTGCGTCCGGTCCAGCGCGGCCGCCACCCGCTCGATGGTGAAGGCGGCCCGCAGGGTGTCGTTCGCGCCGACGACCAGCGACACGAACCGCGGCTTGAGCTCCTGCGCGGCGGGCAGCTGCCGCTCGGCCACGTCCGCCGCCAGCGCCCCGCTGAAGGCCAGGTTCACCAGCTGCACGCTCCCCGGCCGTTCGCCCAGCGCCGCGGCCAGCAGCGCGGCCCAGCCGCGCCAGCCGCCGCCCGGCAGCGGGTCGCCCAGCCCCTCCGTCAGCGAGTCGCCGAGCGCGACGAACCGGCCCGGGCCGGCGGCCGGTGCCACCGGCGCGCCCGCTATCCCCTCCGGTCCCATGATCACCACCCGCCCCGCGGGCCCGCCGGGTACGGCGTTACCGGTGCGACGACCGGCCGGCCGAGCACCGCCGGCGCGTCGTGCGCCGCCAGGAAGGCGTCGACGGCGGGCTGCCAGCCGTAGCCCTCGGCCCGGCGGCGGGCGGCGGCGCGCCGGGCGGGCGCGGGCCGGGCCAGTACTCGCTGGACCGCGTCGGCGAAGGAGGGCCCGTCGTCGAGCGCCGTGTCACCGCCGCCGTCGACGAGACCGGCCAGCGCCGACGCCGCACTGGCGACCACCGGGGTCCCACAGGCGAGCGCCTCCAAGGCGGCCAGCCCGAACGTTTCGGCGGGCCCGGGCGCCAGGGTGAGGTCGGCGCTCGCCTGGAGCGCGGCGAGCCGGGACCGGTCGGCGAGATGGCCGAGGAACGCCGCAGGCAGCCGCTCGGCCCGCGCCCGGGCCTCCAGCCGCGACCGCAGCGGCCCGTCGCCGACCACCACCAGCCCCGCGTCGACCCCGCGCCGGCGCAGCTCCGCCAGCGCGTCCAGAGCCCGCCCCGGCCGCTTCTCCTGCGACAGCCGCGAGCACATCAGCAGCAGGAACTCGGCCCGGCCCGCGCAGCGGCGCCGAAGCTCCGCGCTGCGGCAGTCCGGATGCCAGGCGTCGAGATCGACGCCGAGCGGTGCGCGGACCACGTTGCGCGCCCCGGCCCGGGTGAACTCCGCCGCCGCCCAGTCCGTGGTGCACACCACCCGGCTGTAGGCGTGCGCCGTACGGCGGTTGAGCCGGTCCGCGGCGGCCCGCGCGAGCGGCCGCGGCACGCCCCAGGTGCGCAGCACCCCGTCCACGCTCTCGTGCGAGACCATCACCGCGGGCACCCGGGCCCGACGCGCCCACTCGCCCGTCCAGCGCAGCGTCGTACGGTCGGAGACCTCCAGGCGGTCGGGGGCCAGCGCGGCCAGCAGGCGCTGCAGCCGGTGGCGGTCGGTCAGCAGGCGATAGCCACCGCTTCCGGGCAGCACCGGCCCCGGCAGGGTGATCACCCGCCCCTGGCCGGTGAGTTCGTCGCGCACCCCGCCCGCCCGGCCGTCCCCTTCCGACGGTCCGGGCACGATGAGCACCGGCTCGTGCCCGGCGGCCCGGTAGCCCTCGCCGAGCGCGCGCAGTGCGGTGCGCAGCCCGCCGGAGGCCGGGGTGACGAAGTTGGCGATCCGTACGATCCGCAGCCCGGTGCCCGTCGCGCGCCGCCGGTTCATGCCGCCACCGCCGTCCGGCCGGCGAGCACGGCCTCGTAGTGGCTCAGGAGCTGATCGCCCACCGCCTCCCAGGTGCGGTCGGCGACGGCCCGGCGGGCCGCGGCGCCGTAGCGTACGCGCAGTTCGGCGCTGCCCCCGAGGAAGCGCACCGCGTCCCGGAACGCGCCGCCGTCACCCGGCGTCACCAGCAGCCCCGTACGGCCGTGGTCGACCAGGTCGACCGGACCGCCCGCCCGCGGTGCGACCACCGGGACACCGGAGGCCATCGCCTCCTGCACGGTCTGGCAGAAGGTCTCATACGGGCCGGTGTGTACGAACACGTCCAAAGAGGCGTAGAGGCGCGCCAGTTCGTCACCGGTGCGGCGACCCAGGAAGCGGACCTCCGGCAGTGCGGCGCGCAGCCCGGCCGCACTGGGGCCCTCGCCGATGACGACGGTGCGGACACCCGGCAGCCGCGAGGTCTCGGCCAGCAGCCGGACGTCCTTCTCCGGCGCGAGCCGTCCCACATACCCCACCAGCAACTCCCGCCCCGCGGCCAGCGAGCTGCGCAGCACCGCGTCGCGTCGCCCCGGGTGGAACCGCTGGGAGTCGACGCCCCGCGGCCACAGGTGGACCCGCGGCACGCCGTGCTCGGTCAGGTCCAGCAGCGCCGCGCGGGAGGGCGCCAGGGTGCGGTCGGCGGCCGCGTGCACGGCCCGAATGCGCCGCCAAGCGGTGGCCGCCCCGCCGCCGAGGTAGGTGCGGGCATAGCGCCCCAGGTCGGTCTGGTAGACGGCGATCGCGGGCACCCGCCGGCGGGCGGCGGCCGCCATCGCGCGGGCACCGAGGACGAAGGGGCTGGCGAGGTGCACCAGATCGGGCCGGTGCCCGCCGAGGGCGGCCGACAGCCGGCGCCCGGGGAGCGCGATCCGCACCTGCGGGTACCCGGGCAGCGGCATCGAGGGCACCCGGACGACGGGGCAGGGGCTCTCGTACGTCGGGGCGCCGGTCGCGCCGCCACCGAGCGGCGCGATGACCAGCGGCTCGTGCCCCCGCCGTACGAGGTGCCGGGCGGTTTCCAGGGCGCAGTGTGCGACGCCGTTGACATCGGGCGGGAAGGATTCGGTGACGAGGACGACACGCATAACGCTGTTGTCGGCGCACCGTGCGTGGAGGGGACCACGTGGATCTTTCCAGCCGGAGAACGTCCTATGAGCGTTCTTCGCTACGCGTCGGGCGCGAACCTACTGCGCACCGCCGTCTGGACCTCGGCCTCCTCCGCCGGGTCGGCGGCTAGGCGGCGGAGTTGCTCGACGACCCGGTCGTCGCCCGTGGCGGCATGCCGGGCGGCCAGTTCCCGGGTGGTCTCCTCGCAGTCCCACAGGCACTCGACGGCGAAGCCGGCCGCGAAGCCCGGGTCGGTGGCGGCGAGCGCGGCGGCGGCCCGGCCGCGGAGGTGGGAGGAGGAGGTCTCGCGGTAGACGTGCCGCAGGACGGGGGCGGCGCAGACGACGCCGAGGCGGCCGGTGCCGTCGACCAGCTCCCACAGGCCGCCGGCGTCCGGGCCCTCCTCCCGGACGGTCCGGCGCAGCGCGGCCAGCACCAGCTCGGCGTCGCGCTGCGCACCGCGGCGGGCGAGCATCGCGGCGGCCGACGCGCCCAGCCGGTCGGCGCGCGGCGCCCAGAGGCGGGCTCGCTCGACGGCGGCAACACTGCGCATCCGTTCGAAGGAGGTCAGCGCGGCCGAGATCAGCTGCTCGCTGGAGAAGGGGCAGGTGGCCGCGTCCTCGATCAGGTCCAGGACGTCGGGATCGCCGCGTTCGGCGAGGTGGTGGAGCACGGCGGCGCGCGCCGCGTCCGGTCCGCTGCGCGCGGCGCGCAGCAGCTCGGGGCGGTCCTCGGGTCCGACGACCGCGGACAGGCAGCGGGCGGCGGCGAGGTGGCGGTGCTCCGCGGGCTCCAGATCCAGGCCCTGCTGGGCCCACGCCAGGACCTCGGTGACGCTCCAGCCGGGGCGCGGCCCGCGGGGCCGCAGCTGCCGCTGCCAGCGGTCGAAGGAGCCCTGCTCCCCGGCGACCGCCAGGCGGGCGCCGTAGCGGGGGTCCTCGGCCCACAGGCGCCACGGCCGGGGCTCGAAGGCGTCGCGGACGGCCGCGGCCAGCTCGGCCGCACCCTGCTCGGTCTCGGGGAAGCGCGCGAGCACGGCGGGGGCGAGGGTCATCAGCCCGGCGTCGTCGTCACGCAGCGCGAGCTCGTCCAGGGCCCAGCGCCAGTTGCTGCCGGCCGCGGCATAGCTGCGCAGCAGCAGCCGGGCGGCGTCCCTGCCGTACGCGGCGAGGTGACCGAGGACGGCGAGGGCGAGGCCGGTGCGCTCCTCGTCCGTGTCGACGAGGTCGTCGGGGTGGAAGAGGTGGCGTTCGATCTCTTCCAGCCCGCCGTCGAGCTGCATGTAGAGGCGCGCGTAGTACAGAGAGCGGTTCTCGACCTGCCAGTCGCGGCGGGGGTCGCGCAGCACGCTGTCGTTGAGCGCTGCGAGCGCCTCGGCCCGCGGCGCCGCGAGGGCATGCAGGGTCCCGTCGCCGCGGCCTCGCTGCAGGAGGCCGAGCAGGGTGCCACTGGGCGCTATGTCTGGATCGAACATGAGGTCAGCATCCGGTGCGGGGGACAGGCTGGCAACGGGATTTCCGCTGACCGGCATTCTTGCCGGTGACCGCGGACCGTATGCACGGCATCGCTCGTCAACCCCGTGGAATCGGCGAGAACACCTGCGGTACGGCGGCCGAAGCCTAGCCTGGAAGCTGTCATTCCGCAGATTCGCCCCGAGGTTGCCCCAGGGAGGCCGCCGGCATATGCCAGATGCACCACCGTATCGGGTAGTGCCAAATCCCTTACGGACGGTCGCTGCCTGTGCAACAGTCGTTACCGGCCCTTTAGCCCGGCGCCGCCTGATCACGGAGAACGTCATGCCGTCCCCTCTCTTCGCGGACCATCCAGCCGACCGGCCCCCCGAGCGCGACACGGTCGAGGCACTCATCACGCAGGCGCGCCGCCTGCGCGGCGGCCTCGACGCCGTACGGGAGTCCACGGCGGACACCGACCTCGTCACCGACCCGCAGCTGCGCTGGCAGCGGGCGCTGTGCGACCTCGCCGTGCACCACCTCGACGACCTCGGCGGCCATCTCGACCAGCTGAGAGAGGGCCTGCCCACCGAGAGTGACGACGAGGGGGCGGTCGAGGACGAGCTGCCGGCGCCCCCGCCGGAGCCCGCGCCCCATGAGCGCGGCGCGCTGCTGCGCCGCGTGGGCAGCGCCGAGTGGAATCTGCTCACCGACGAGGTCAGCTGGTCCGACGAACTGTTCGCGATGTTCGGCCGGTCCCCCTCCGAAGACCCGCTGACCCTGGACGAGCTGCCGTCCCTGGTGCACGCCGAGGACCAGGAGGGGCTGGCCACGATGGTCACCGACTGCCTGGTGGACGGCCGGCCGATCGACGGCGAGTTCCGCATCGTGCGGCCGGACGCGAGTCTGCGCACGGTGCACATGGTGGGCGAGCCGGTGCTCGACGCCGATGGCAGCACCGCCTGCATGTGGGCCGTGCTGCGGGACGTCAGCGAGCTGCGCCGCAGCCAGCAGGCGGTACGCGAGACCCGTGACTCGCTGCACCGCGAGCGGCATATCGCGCAGACCGAGCACCGGCTTGCGGTCGAACTGCAGGAGGCCGTGCTACCGCCGTGGCGCGGCTCCCTGCGGTTCCCGCAGGGCGGCCCGGTCGCCCTCGATCTCGCCGGGCGCTATCTGCCGTCCGGCACCAGCGCCCTGATCGGCGGCGACTGGTACGACGCCCTGCAACTCCCGGACGGCACCACACTGTTGAGCGTCGGCGACCTCACCGGCCATGGCGTCACCGCCACCTCGGGCATGGCGATGGTGCTGGGCGCGCTGCGCGGTATGGCGGTCGCCGGACAGCGGCCGGGGCCGCTGATGGGCTTTTTGAACCAACTACTGGACACCGCCTCCCAGCCGGCGCTCGGCAGCGCGGTGTGCGGCCGGTTCGACCCCGAAACGCGCACGCTGGAGTGGGCCCAGGCGGGCCACCCCGCACCGCTGCTCTTCCGCGGCGGCACGGGGCGCGCGCTGGACCCACCGGAGGGCGTACTGCTCGGGGCGACATCGGGCGCGGCGTACACCCAGCACACCGAGCAACTGGAGCCCGGAGACCTGCTCGTGCTGCACACCGACGGTCTCGCGCCACGCCGTACGCATGGCGCGGAGGCCGCCCATGAGGGTGCCGAGCGGCTCCTCGCCCTGGCACCGCGGTTCGCCGCAGCCCGTAGTGCGCAGGACAGCGTCCGCGTCGTCGTCGAGGAGTTCGGCAGCACCGAGCGCGAGGACGACGCATGTGTGCTGATCGCCAGGGTCGGCGGCTGACACACATCGCGGCAGCTGAGGGGCGGACCGACGGAACCGAAGCCGGCCGCCCTGAGGCGTAGGACGGGGGTTGGGCGGTTATCGGGTGAAACGGCATGCCTGCCGGGTGTGACGCGTCGTCACGCGCGGGTGCGCGTGACGCTCCGTCACCTCTGCCGTTTCGGTCATCTCGCAGTGCAACCAGGTCCGGAATCCAGCGGGTTCAGACCGAGAAGTTCTGTCCCGGTCCGACCCCGGAGCCGATCCCCGGTCCCAGGCCCGACCCCTTGGCCTTGGGCTTCGCCTTCGGCAGGACCTGCTGGATCTCCTCGCGCAGATCCTGGATCTTGGCGTAGTTCGTGTACTGCCCGGTCAGCCGGAACATTTCGCGGAGCCGGTCCCAGGTGCGGTGCGAGGAGTTCTCGCCGATGGACACCAGCGCCAACCTGGCGTAGCGGTCTGCCTGTTCGGGGTCGTCGCCGATGAAGCAGGCCGACGCCATCGAGATGTAGTCGAAGATCTGCGAGCGCTGGCGGCCGCCCTCGCGCAGCTCCAGCGCCTGTTTGGCGTGATGCTGAGCGATCTTGGCGGCCGAGGGGTCGTGATCGGCGAGGGTGCGGAAGGCCAGCGCCTGCATGCCGTGCAGATCCGCCTCGTCGAACATCTGCATCCAGCACGGCGGGGGCACATCGCCCTTGTCCGAGACGAAGAGCTCCTCCGCCTCGCCCAGCGTGCGCCGCATCGCCTGGCCATGGCCCTTGGACGCCTGCGCCCAGGCCTCGATGGTGTGCAGCATGGCGCGGGTGCGCGGCAGGGTCTCCTCGCCGGAGCCGGACTTGGCCAGCTTCATCAGATCCAGCGCGTCGTCGGGACGGCCCAGATGGACCATCTGGCGGGCGGCGCGGGAGAGCGCCTCCCCGGCGCGCGGGCGGTCGCCGCCCTCGCGTGCCGCATGGGCGGCGATGATGAAGTACTTCTGGGCGGTGGGCTCCAGGCCGACGTCATGGGACATCCAGCCGGCCAGCACCGCCAGATTGGCGGCCACCCCCCACAACCTGCGCTGCAGATGGTCGGGGTGGCGGTAGGCGAGCATGCCGCCCACCTCGTTGAGCTGGCCGACCACGGCCTTGCGTTGCAGCCCGCCGCCACGGGCCGCGTCCCAGGCGCGGAAGACTTCGACCGAGCGCTCCAGCGCGTCGATCTCCTGCGACCCCACGGGGGCCGCCTCATAGCGGTCGAAGCCGATCTGGTCGAAGTCGTGGAGGGAGTCGGAAGCGAACGGGTCGTCGTGGCGGGGGGCGCCGGCGGGGGCCGGATCGGTGTGCAGCCAGTCGCGCATGGCGCCGGTGAGTGCGGAGCCCGCGGCGAGCGCCGCGCCCGCCCCCACCAAGCCGCGTCGGTTGAGCATGAGGTCCATTCCCGTGAATTCCGTGAGGACCGCAGCGGTCCGTTCGGGAGCCCACGGCAGACCGTCCATGGCCTGCCGCTTCCCCGAGCGACCGGTTCTTGCGAACCCGAGGTCCTCGATGGTTACGACACGGCCGAGGCGCTCGGTGAACAGGGAAGCCAGGACCTTGGGCACCGGATCCCGTGGGGTCTCCCCCATGTCGATCCAGCGCCGAACCCGCGAGGTGTCCGTCGCCAGCTGCGGATGGCCCATGGCCGCCGCCTGCCGGTTGACTAGTCTCGCCAGCTCTCCTTTGGACCAGCCGGCCAGGCCGAAAAGGTCCGCGAGACGGGTGTTCGGCTGCCTGTCCACGTCAAGCCCCCAGGTTCCTCGACTGAGTTGACAGTAACGGCCGGTGACGTGCGCTGTGACCATTCGCCAGGGTTCGCCAGGGTGCGCCAGATGGTCTGCCACCCGCAGCCCCGTGTTCTGTAGGTGTGCCGCCCCCGGCCTGGTGGCGGGACCGCATTCCCCAGGGTGCGCGCCCTTCACAGGGACCCTGGATCGGCCTCCTGCACGGGGCCCGTTCACGGGTTCCCTCCACCGGGCCGGGGAGCGCACGCAACTCGTCGGCGCACGAAGGGATTTTCTTCACCCATGTATGCAGCATCGTCCGCCGTGACCGCCCCCGCCCGGCCGTACCGTCCGCACCCCGCGGGCAGCGGGCCGTATCTCGCCCCCTCCTCATCCGCGGGGGCGGTCCCCGGTCTCTCCGGTGGCCGGACCCGGCGGGCGCAGGGGACGGGCACCCAACCGCTCAGCGGGAGACTTGACTTGTCCGGGCCCCAGGGCGCCCAGTTGCGCGCCGCGGTCGCCTCCGTGCATCGCATCTGTCCGGAGTTCAACCCGGTCCAGGTGCTGCGCCGGAGCGGCAAATCCGTCCTCCTGGTCGGCACGACAGGCCGCATGACCGCGGTCGCGAAGTGTTTACTGGACCACTCCCCCGCATGGGCGGAAAGGTTCCGGCAGGAAATAAGCGCATACCGCGCATTCGTCCGGCATCGTCCGCCGGTACGGGTGCCGCGGCTGGTGGCGGCCGACCCCGACAACTGCACGCTGATCGTCGAGCGGATGCCCGGCCGGGTCGCCGCCATGACCCGCCACCCGTCCGAGGCACCCCCCCGCGCGGACGTGCGGGCCGCGCTCGGCGCGATCTGCCGGATCAACCTCTGGCGTCCGCCGGCCGGGCTGTTCGACGCCCCGCTGGACTACGCGGGCCGCATCGGCCGCTATCACGACCTGGGGCTGCTCACCGACCGCGACCTGGGCGATCTGCAGAAGCTGATGCACGGCCTGTCGCACGTCCAGGGCCAGTTCTGCCACGGCGACGCACTGCTGAACAACGTACTGCTCTCGCCCACCGGTCCGGTGCTGCTGGACTGGGACAACGCGGGCTGGTACCTGCCGGGCTACGACCTGGCGACGCTGTGGTCGGTCCTCGGCGACGCCCCGGTGGCCCGCCGGCAGATCAGCCAGCTCGCCCAGAACGCGGGCCCGGCCTCGCGGGACGCCTTCCTGGTGAATCTGATGCTGATTCTCACCCGCGAGATCCGCCGCTATGAGACCGCGGTCCAGCGGACCATGCGCGAGCCCGCACCGACGGGGACACCGGGCCCGGGACAGCCCGGCACGCCCGCGGCGGGCGAGGAGCAGCGGCTGCTCCTGCGCCGGTTGCACGACGACTGCCAGATGGCTCGCCGTGCGGTACGGGCGGCGGTCGGCACCCGCTGACCGCCGAGGGGGACTGTGAGCGGCGCGCCCGGGTACGGGGCGCGCCGCTCACCCATGTGCCCGTTCATTGGTCCGTTCCACTGACGCCTCGCAGGCCCCGCGCCGGTCCGGGAAGGCTCCTGGGGAGATGCCCTGACATGCGAAATCCCGACCCGTCGCGGTGATTGACGGCCCGTCGGCAGACGTATAGCTATAGGCCCGACGGGGGATCTACCCCCGGGTCCCACCCCGCACGGCCGTTTGCGCGCCAACCGTCACACCGTCCGGCTCGGGCCGGCTCGAGGAGGTCGTTTTGCGAGGATCCGCCCCGGAAGACGCAAGGAGAATCCACCGCCCCGCCCTGCGCAGATCCACCGCCGTCGCGGCGGCGGTCCTGCTGCTGCCGCTCTCGGGAGCGCCGTCCGCGAGCGCCGGACAGCCCCCGGCCGACCGGCTGCAGCGGGCCTTCACCGATGCCGCCGCCCGCTTCCACGTACCCCGCGGTGTGCTGCTCGGCGTCTCGTATCTGGAGTCCCGCTGGGACGGCCACCGCGGCGCGCCCAGCGTCTCCGGTGGCTACGGCCCGATGCATCTGACCGACGCCCGTACGGCCCTGTCCCGGCTGCCGGAGTTCAGCGAGGGCGACGAGGACGCACGCGGTGACGGCTCGCGCGCCCGTAAGCGGGTGCCGAAGAGCACGATGCAACGGGCCCTGCTGCCCGCGAAACTCCCCGCACGGTTGCGGACGTTGGCTACCGCGGCGAAGCTGACCGGCCTGTCCCCCGAGAAGCTGCGTACGGACCCCGCGGCGAACGTCCTGGGCGGTGCGGCGCTGCTCGCCGCCGAGCAGCGCCGGCTGGGGCTGCCGGCGGGCGGTGATCCGGCCCGGTGGTACGCGGCGGTGGCGGGCTACGGCGGCCAGGACAACGCGCGCGGCGGCAAGGCCTTCGCGGACGAGGTGTACCAGGTCATGCGCCGGGGCCAGGCGCGTACGAACGACGCGGGACAGCGGGTCACCCTGGCCGCCGCGCCGGGGCTGGTCCCCGACGCCGCCCAGCAGAAACGTCTCGGCAGGCCGGCCGTCAAGGCCTCCGCGGCGGGCGGCGACGGCGGGCTGGAGTGCCCGTGGAGCGTCGCCTGCATGTCGGTCCCGGCGCCGTACGAGGAGTTCGGCGACAAGGACTACGGCAACCACGACCTGGCGAACCGCCCCAAGGACCAGAAGGTCAACGCCATCGTCATCCACGACACCGAGGGGTCGTGGGATGTCACCCTGAAGCTGATCAAGGACCCGAAGTATGTGTCCTGGCACTACACGATCCGCTCCTCGGACGGTCTGATCGCCCAGCATGTGCCGACCAAGGACGTCGCCTGGCACGCGGGCAACTGGTACATCAACTCGCACTCCATCGGTGTCGAGCACGAGGGCTTCCTCGCCGCGCCGGACGCCTGGTACACGGAGGCGATGTACCGCGCCTCGGCCCACCTGGTGAAGTATCTGAGCCGCAAGTACGACGTACCGCTCGACCGGCAGCACATCCTGGGCCACGACAACGTGCCCGGCACGACCACGTCCACGATCCCCGGTATGCACACCGACCCCGGCCCGTACTGGGACTGGGCGCACTACTTCACCCTGCTGGGCAGGCCCTTCCACGCCAACGCGGGCCCGAACGGCGGGCTGGTCACCATCCGCCCCGACTACGCCAGGAACTCTCCGCGCTACACCGGCTGCGCCAAGCCCGGTGACCTCTGCGCCCCGCACGGCTCCACCGCGGTCCGGCTGCATATCGCGCCCGACGAGAACGCCCCGCTGGTCAAGGACGGCGGGCTGCACCCGGACGGCAGCGACTCCACGGACGGCGTCAACGACACCGGTGCCCGCGTCACGACGGGACAGCGGTTCGCGGTGGCGAGCCGGGCCGGCGACTGGACGGCGGTCTGGTACCTCGGGCAGCTCGCGTGGTTCCGCAATCCGCAGGACGCGCCGACGGCGGTGAACACCCAGGGCCTGATCGCCACGCCGAAGGCCGGCCGGCCGGAGATCCCGGTCTACGGCCGCGCGTACCCGGAGAAGGCTGCGTACCCGGCCGGCGTGCCGTACCAGGCCGTCTCAGCGCTGCCGTACAAGATCACCGCGGGTCAGAAGTACGCCGTCGGCGACCGGATGGCGGGCGACTACTTCTACGCCCCGACCTTCGACACCACCAAGCACCGCATCGTCCGCGGCAAGGACGTCTACTACGAGATCCAGCTCGGCCACCGGGTCGGCTATGTGCGAGCGGCCGACGTCGACGTACAGCGCTCGGGCTCCTAGATACAGGCGCCGCTTGAGCGCCTCGCGCCCGGTGGACGGCGCAGGTCAGGCCGTCCACCGGGCGCGAGGCGTGTCCGCTCCCGTGTGCGCTGCGGGGTCAGCCCTGTTGGAAGAGCTCCGCCGGCAGCGGCTTGAGCAGCGCGTAGAGGTCGTCGGTGATCGGGCGGTCCCAGCTGGCGATGGTGACCAGGACACCGTCGCTGCGGTCGAACTGGGCGCACGAGATCCGGCTCTCGGAGCACTTGATGCGCTTGACGATCAGCAGGTTGTCGTCGTGCATCACCGGGGTGTCCTCGCTCTCGACGACCGTCACCGGCTCGTCGTTGCCGAGCGCCGCGAGCAGCTGCGCCACCTCGAAGGGCACCTCGTCGCCCTCCAGCTCGCGGGCCGGGGAGCCCTCCGGCAGATTGCCGATGATCATCGCGGGGCCGCGGCCACCGAACAGGTCGTAGCGCAGGAAGACGCCCTGGCAGCTCCCGTCGGGCGCGGGCAGCAGCCCGGCCCCGAGATTGCCCGGCCAGTCCCCGGGATCCATGGCGAGTACGTCGAAGTCTGGACCGGCGGGCGAGGCGCTACGGCGGCGGAGGAAGGACATGCCGCCATCGTACGTGGCTCGGCCCGACACGCCGCGCTGACGTCGAGGTAAGCGCGCGGGCGCCGCCGCGGCCCGCCGTGCCGCCGGTCAGCCCCCCGCGGACAGCTCGCCGAGGAGGCGCAGCGCCTCGGGGGCCGCGTCGTGGGGCACGAAGAGGTGATCGTGGTGGAAGCCGGCGACGACGTTGCAGCTGAGGCCGGCCCGGGCGAGTGCGGTGGCGACGGCGGCGGTCAGTCCGACGGCGTCCAGTGCGGAGTGCACCCGCAGGGTGATCCAGCCGGCGACATAGTCGTACGGCAGGCCGGCGCGATCGGCTTCCTCCTGGCGGAGGACGAGGGTGAGCCCTTCGGGTTCGGCGACGGTGACCTGGGGCGTCACCCCCTCGGGGACCGGTCCGGGCACGCTGGTGAAGACATAGCGGCCCTCGTTCAGCTCGGGACGCATCCCGCTCAGCAGCAATCCAAGATCACGTTCGCCCGTCATACCGCCCATCCTACGAACGGCCCGGCGGGCGCCGGCCGCACCGGCGAACTGCGGTCGGAACAGGGCCGTCTGGGCACCCGGCCTAGGTGAGATCGAACTCGCCGTCGCGGGCGTCCAGGACGAAAGCGCGCCACTCGGCCGGGGAGAAGATCACCGCCGGGATCTCCGGGCTGCGGCGGTTGCGCATCGCGACATAGCCCTCCACGAAGGCGACCTGGACGTCGCCCACGCCCTGGGTGCTGGACTGCCACTCGGCCTGCGACAGGTCGAGTGCGGGCCGGGGGCCGCCCGTGAGCCGCTGCTCGATGGTGCTGTTGGCCACGTGTCCTCGCTTCCTCGCGATGCGTCGTCCGTGGGCAGCCTAACCACTGCGCCCGGGGACGGACAGGGGACGTGCCCCGGCGCCGGCGCGCGGGCCCGGGGAGGCGGGCCCCGGTCCCTCAGTCGGCCGGGGATTCCGCGCCGACCAGCCACATCGCGAAGAACTGGGCCCCGCCGCCGTAGGCGTGTCCCAACGCCCGGCGAGCGCCGTCGACTTGATGCGCGCCGGCCCGGCCGCGGACCTGAAGGGCGGCCTCGGCGAAGCGGATCATGCCGGAGGCGCCGATGGGGTTGGTGGACAGCACACCGCCGGAGGGGTTGACCGGGAGGTCGCCGTCGAGTTCGGTGACGCCGGACTCGGTGAGCTTCCAGCCCTCGCCCTCCTCGGCGAAGCCCAGGTTCTCCAGCCACATGGGTTCGTACCAGGAGAACGGGACGTACATCTCGACCGCGTCGATCTCGCGGCGGGGGTCGGTGATCCCGGCCTGCCGATAGACGTCCGCCGCGCAGTCCTTACCGGCCTGCGGCGAGACGAAGTCCTTGCCGGCGAAGAGGGTGGGTTCGCTGCGCATCGCCCCGCCGTGCACCCAGGCGGGCGGGTGGGGCGAGCGCGCGGCGCCGGCGCGGTCGGTGAGGATCATCGCGCAGGCCCCGTCGGAGGACGGACAGGTCTCCGAGTAGCGGATCGGGTCCCAGAGCATCGGTGCGGCCTGGACCTTCTCCAGGGTGAGGTCGTGCTCGTGGAGGTGCGCGTAGGGGTTCTTCAGGGCGTTGCGGCGATCCTTGTAGGCGACGAGGGAGCCGACGGTGTCGGGGGCGCCGGTGCGGCGCATGTACGCGCGGACGTGCGGGGCGAAGAAGCCGCCGGCGCCGGCCAGCAGGGGCTGCTGGAAGGGGATCGGCAGGGACAGGCCCCACATGGCGTTGGATTCGGACTGCTTCTCGAAGGCGAGGGTGAGGACGGTGCGGTGGACCCGGGCGGCGACCAGGTTGGCGGCGACCAGCGCGGTGGAACCGCCGACCGAGCCCGCTGTGTGCACCCGCAGCATCGGTTTGCCGACGGCGCCCAGCGCGTCGGCGAGGTACAGCTCGGGCATCATGACGCCCTCGAAGAAGTCGGGGGCCTTGCCGATCACCACGGCGTCGACGTCCGGCCAGCCCAACCCGGCGTCCTCCAGGGCCCGGCGGGCGGCCTCGCGGACGAGTCCGGCGATGGAGACGTCCCGGCGGGCGGCTACGTGTTTGGTCTGGCCGATGCCGACGACGGCCACCGGCTCCTTGGATGTGGCGGCTTTGCTCATCGTTCCCCCTCCAGGACGGCGACCAGGTTCTGCTGCAGGCACGGCCCCGACGTGGCGTGGGCGAGGGCGCGGTCGGACTCGCCGCGCTGGATGCGGGCGGCGGCCTCGCCGAGCCGGATCAGGCCGGTGGCCATGACGGGGTTGGCGGCGAGCGCGCCGCCGGACGGGTTGATCCGCACCGTGCTGCCGGGCGCGTCGAGTTTCAGGGCGCGGCGCAGCACGACCTCCTGGGAGGTGAAGGGGGCGTGCAACTCCGCGGTGTCGACGGGCCGTTCGAAGGCTCCGGCGTGTTCGGCGGCGAGCCGGGTGGAGGGCGAGTCGGTGAGGTCGCGGACACCCAGGCTGTGGGCCTCGATGCGGTGGTCGAGCCCGCGGATCCAGGCGGGGCGGTCGGTCAGCCGGCGGGCGGTGTCGCCGGCGGCGAGGACGACGGCGGCCGCACCGTCGCCGATGGGCGGGCAGTCGCCGGTGCGCAGCGGGCCGACGAGCGGCTCGCCGACGGGCACGGCGCCGCGCAGCTGGGCGGACGGGTGGGACGCGGCGGCCGCGCGGCTGCGGACCGCGATCGAGGCCAGCTCCCGCTCGTCGGTCAGCTCGGCGTCGATCAGCGCCTGGGCCTGGAGGGCGGCGAGCGCGACGGAGTCGGGCCACAGCGGGGCGACGTAGTACGGGTCGAGCTGGCGGGTGAGGACCTCGCGGACGTCGCCGGGCGAGGACTTGCCGTACGCGTAGACCAGCGCGGTCTCCGCCTCACCGGTGAGGATCTTCACCCAGGCCTCGTACAGCGCCCAGGCGCCGTCCATCTCGACATGGGATTCGGCGATCGGCGGCCAGGCGCCGACGCCGTCCAGGGCCATCGTGAAGGAGAAGGCGCGGCCCGCGAGGTAGTCGGAGGAGCCGGAGCAGGTGAAGTCGATGTCGCCGGCTTTCAGGCCGGTCCGCGCCAGCACGTCGTGGAGCACCGGCATCAGCATCTCGACCTCGGAGGTCTCGGCGCTGTCGCGGACGTGGCGGCTCTGTCCGAAGGCGACGATGGCGACCTCGCGTATCGGATCGCGCATCAGATCAGCTCCTTGTAGCTGTCGTAGTCGGCGTCGGGTTCGCCGGTGGGGCGGTAGTGGTCGGGGAAGCGCCCGCCCTCGGTCCATACGGGTTCCACCCGCAGCCCCATGCGGACCTGGTCGTAGGGGATGCCCCCGATGCGGGCGTGCAGGGCCAGATCGGCCCCGTCCAGGGCGATGTGCGCGTAGACGTAGGGCACTTCGATGTCGAGATTCGCCGTATGACGAGCCTTGATGTTGACGATGCAGAAGGTGGTGACGGTGCCCTTGGGGCCGACCTCGATCTGGGTGTCGGTGGCGACGCCGCAGGTGGGGCAGGCGCCGCGGGGCGGGACGTAGACCTTGCGGCAGGTCGGGCAGCGCTCGCCGATGATCCGGTGGCCGGCGAGCGCCTGGAGGTAGCGGGACTGGGCGCGGCCGGGCGAGTAGGTGTAGTCGAGCCGGGCGGGGGCGGTGATCCCGGTGACCGGGTCGGTGAACTCCCCGCTGTGCGGGGCCGGCCGCGAACCGTCCTCCGGGTCGTCGGACGGCTCGAAGCAGGCGATGTCGGTGATGGCGCCGGTGCGTTCGGCGGCCCAGCGGATCCGCACCCGCATGCCGGTGCGGACGGCGTCGGGTCCGGGGGCGTCCAGGGCGTGCAGCAGCGCGGTGTCGGCGCCGTCGAGCCGGACCAGGACCCAGGCGAAGGGGGTGGGAAGCGGCTGGCCGCGGCGCGGGGCCGGGTTCCAGGCCCAGGTGGTGACGGTGCCCCTCGCGCCGACCTCGACCAGCTGGTGGATCTCCTCGGCGGTGGCCGGATCGTACTCGGTGGGCGGGACGACGACCCGGCCGTCGCCGGCGCGGACGCCGAGGACGGTGCGCTCGCGCAACCCGGTGAGGAAGGCGCTCTGGACCGGGCCGAGCGAGCGGGTGAAGGGGAATTCCACGACGAGGGGTGCGGTGAGGACCTCTGACATGCAGGCTCCTTGGGCTGCTCGGGCTCGTTGGCTCAGGCGCGCCGGTAGACGGGGGGACGCTTCTCCGCGAAGGCACGGGAGCCCTCCTTGGCGTCGGCGGTGTCGAAGACGGGCCAGCCCCGGGTGAGTTCGGCCCGGAGCCCCTCGGCCTCGGTCAGCTCGGCGGTCTCGTAGACGGACGCCTTGACGGCCTCGACGGCGAGGGGGCCGCAGGCGTTGATCCGCTCGGCGATCTCCAGGGCCGCCTCCCGTGCACCGCCGTCGGGCACGACATGGCCGATCAGACCGATGCGGGCCGCCTCGGGCGCCGGATAGGGCCGGCCGGTGAGCAGCATCTCCAGGGCGTGGGTGCGGGGGATCTGGCGGGGGAGGCGGACGGTGGAGCCGCCGATGGGGAACAGTCCGCGGGCGACCTCGAAGAGGCCGAAGGTGGCGCTCTCGCCGGCGACGCGGATGTCGGTGCCCTGGAGGATCTCCGTACCGCCGGCGACGCAATGGCCCTCGACGGCGGCGATCACCGGTTTGCGGGGGCGGTGGTGGCGCAGCATCGCCTTCCAGTGCAGGTCGGGGTCGGCGCGCAGCCGGTCGCGGTACTGCTCACCGGCCATCCCGCCGCCGGCGAGCGCCTTGAGGTCCATTCCGGCGCAGAAGGTGCCGCCGGCGCCGGTGAGGACGATGGAGCGGATCTCGTCGTCCTCGTCGGCGGCGACCCAGCCGTCGTACAGGCCCACCAGCATCGGCAGCGAGAGCGCGTTCTTCGCCTCCGGCCGGTTGAGGGTGAGCACCAGTGTCGCGCCGACGCGCTCCACGGTCAGATGTTCCGTACCACCCATGCCGTCCTCCCGTCTCAAGACGTAGAACAGGTTGCAGTAGCCGCACGGCGAGTTCAAGAGTTTTCTGACAGGTAGTCAGATTTGTTGGTCGCGGCCCTTCCCTGCTCCCTCCGGCGGCGCTCTAATGACCGACTGGGTCCGGTCGGCAGACCGGGCCGGCCGACGCCCGCCCGGTCTGGAGGAGACATGGAGTACAACCTTGCCGACCTCTTCGAATCGATCGTCGACACGGTCCCCGACCGCGAGGCGCTGGTGTACGTCGACCACCCGGGGACCGGCGCCGAACGCCGACTGACGTACGCGGAGCTGGACCGCGCCGCCAACCGGCTGGCCCACCACCTCGCCGACCACGGCATCGGCCCCGGCCACCACGTGGGGCTCCACCTCTACAACGGCATCGAGTACCTCCAGGCCGCCTACGCCTGCCTGAAGATCCGCGCCGTCCCGGTGAACGTCAACTACCGCTACGTGGAAGAGGAGTTGGCCTATCTCTACCGGGACGCGGACCTGGTGGCGCTGATCTTCGAAGCGGAGTTCACCGGCCGGGTCGCCGCCGCCCTCCCGCACGCCCCGGCGCTGCGGCATCTCGTACGGGTCGGCAGCCCGCCCCCCGGCGCGCCCGAGCCCCCGATCGCGCCGGTCGCACTCGCGGACGCCGAGGCCGCCGGTTCACCCGCCCGCGGCTTCGGACCGCGCTCCGCCGACGACCAGATCGTCATCTACACCGGGGGCACCACCGGACTGCCCAAGGGCGTGATGTGGCGCCACGAGGACATCTTCTTCTCCGGAATGGGCGGCGGGGCGCCGACCGGTGAGCCGGTGAAGCGGCCGCAGGAGCTGGCCGAGCGGGTCGCGGCCGGCGGCGACGGAGGAGCCGGTCTCGTGTTCTTCCCCACGCCCCCGCTGATGCACGGCACCTCCACCCTCACCGCGTTCATCGCCTTCCACTTCGGCCAGAAGGTCGTCATCCACCGCAAGTACGTGCCCGAAGAGGTGCTGCGGACCATCGAGCGGGAGCGGGTCACCAGTGTCTCGCTGGTCGGCGATGCGATGCTGCGCCCGCTCGTCGACGCACTCGGCGGCCCGCTGAAGGGCGTGGACTGCTCCTCGCTCTTCAGCGTCAGCAGCTCCGGCGCGATCCTCTCCGAGACCGTGCGCGCCCAGTTCGGCGCACTGGTGCCCAACGCCCTGCTGCTGAACAACTTCGGCTCCTCGGAATCCGGGTTCAACGGTACGGCCACCGACGACGCGGGCGCCGAGCGCGGCTTCCGGCTGCGCGTCAACTCCCGTACGGCGGTGGTGGATCCGGAGACCCGCGCGCCGGTGTCGGCGGGCGGGACGGGCCGGCTCGCGCTGCGCGGACACGTACCGCTGGGCTACTACAACGACCCGGCGAAGACCGCCGAGACCTTCTTCGAGGCGCACGGCGACCGGTGGGTGCTGCTGGGCGACATGGCCACCGTGGACGAGCAGGGCATCGTCACGGTCCTCGGTCGGGGGTCGCAGTGCATCAACTCCGGTGGCGAGAAGGTCTATCCGGAGGAGGTCGAGCAGGCGCTCAAGGCGCATCCTCAGGTGTACGACGCGCTGGTGGCGGGCGTACCGGACGAGCGGTGGGGCAACCGCGTGGCGGCCGTGGTCCAACTGCGCGAAGGAGCCGGCACGCTGGACCTGGAGGGCATCCAGGCGCACTGCCGGAGCCGGCTGGCCGGCTACAAGATTCCGCGCGCCGTGGTCTTCACCGACCGGATCCAGCGGTCGCCCAGCGGCAAGGCGGACTACCGCTGGGCCAAGGCGGTGGCGGCGGGAGAACGGGAGGCGTGAGGCGGGTCGGCCTCGACGTCCCGGGACGCCGTGGGTCCGTGCCGGCGTTCGCCTGACGAGGGTTGCTCAGGTGGCAGCACTCAGCCGGCCGGCGCCGCGTACGCGGTGCAGACCGACCGGAGGGCGCGGGCCAGCGCCACCGTGTGCAGCGCGTCCAGCCGCCGCTCATGGCGTACATGCGCGGCGTTCACGGCCAGCAGCGGGCGGCAGGACGGCGCGGAGCGGGCGTCCGGGGAGGCGGCGACGGCCCGCACCAGCTCGCCGTTGACGCGGTTGATCTCCTTGCGGATCTCGCCCAGGTCGGGGCGCTCGTCCGGCGCCTGGGACGGGTCGGCGTCCCACAGCCGGTGCAGTCCGCGCTGTACGACCTTGCTGGCCTCGATCTGGTCGCGGAAGATCCGCATCGTCGCCGCGGGGTCGGCGCCCAGCTGCCGGGCCTGCGCCGCCACCGCGTCCAGCACCTGCCGCTCACGGACCGGGTCGTCGATCGGCGCGCCGGTGCCCCACTTCGCCGCGGCCACCAGGTCACCGCTGGCCAACCGCTCCGCGGACAGCGCGGCGAGCGGCCGGAGCCGTCCGTACGGGGAGTGCGCGGCAACCGAAGGGGCGACGGACGGGGCGGCCGGGGCGGTGACCGGCGGGGCGGCCGGGGCCGCGAAGGCCCCGCCGGCTCCGGTGAGCAGGGCGGTCGCGGCGGCGCCGGCGACCAGCGCACGGCGCATCGAGGTGGTCAGCTGCACGGTCGGCCTCTCTCGAACTTCGGGCCTCCCGAGGGTCGTTCATGGGAGGTCGTACGGCGCGAGCCTACGGCCTGCCGGCACCCTCCCGCCGCTCCACCCGCGTCCCGTCCATCCCGCCCCCGGGCACACCGGCCGGACCTCGCCCACCTGCGCGCCTGGCGGACGTCGCTCCTCTGCGGGACACCCGTGAACCGCCTGCGCCAGGACCCTTGACGTGCTCGCCGCGCGCTGATTACTTGGACCGCATTCAGCTACCGAATGATCGGTAGGGAGACGAGGCGGTGACACTCCATGCCGGACATGCCGGAAGCAGCCACGGGCGGCGGGGCGACGGGCGGTGAGACGTTCGACGATGCGGAGCGGCTCTCCCCGGAGGCCTTGCGGGAACTCCAGCTGACCCGGCTGCGCGCCTCGTTGCAGCACGCCTACGACCATGTCCCCTTCTATCGCGAGTCCTTCGACCGGGTCGGGGTGCACCCCAAGGACTGCCGCTCGCTCGGCGATCTCGTCCGCTTCCCGTTCACCGTCAAGGACGATCTGCGCTCCCAGTACCCCTTCGGAATGTTCGCCGTCCCCAAGGAGCGGGTGCGCCGCATCCACGCCTCCAGCGGCACCACCGGCCGTCCGACGGTCGTCGGCTACACCGAGCGCGATCTGTCGCACTGGGCGGACGTCGTCGCCCGCTCGCTGTACGCGGCCGGCGGCCGACCCGGTCACACCGTCCATATCGCCTACGGATACGGCCTGTTCACCGGCGGTCTGGGCGCCCACTACGGCGCGGAGCGGCTCGGCTGCACGGTCGTCCCGGCGTCCGGCGGGATGACCAGCCGGCAGGTGCAGATCATCCAGGACTTCCGCCCCGAGATCATCATGGTGACGCCGTCGTACATGCTCACCCTGCTCGACGAGTTCGAGCGGCAGGGCGTCGATCCCCGGGCGACCTCCCTCAAGGTGGGCGTCTTCGGTGCCGAGCCCTGGACGCAGGAGATGCGGCGCGAGATCGAGGAGCGGTTCGCCATCGACGCCGTGGACATCTACGGCCTGTCGGAGGTCATGGGCCCCGGTGTCGCCCAGGAGTGCGTGGAGACCAAGGACGGGCTGCACATCTGGGAGGACCACTTCTACCCGGAGGTGGTCGACCCGATCACCGGCGAGGTGCTGCCGGACGGTGAGCACGGAGAGCTGGTCTTCACCTCCCTCACCAAGGAGGCCATGCCGGTCGTCCGCTATCGCACCCGTGATCTGACGCGCCTGCTGCCGGGCACCGCTCGGGCGGCCTTCCGCCGGATGGAGAAGGTCACCGGGCGCAGCGACGACATGATCATTCTGCGGGGGGTCAATCTCTTCCCCGCACAGGTCGAGGAGATCGTGCTGCGCACGCCCGGCGTCGCCCCGCACTTCCAGCTGAAGCTGACGCGGGAGGGCCGGCTGGACCAGCTGACCGTACGCGCCGAGGCCCGCCCCGATGCCACCTCCGAGGAGCGCACGGCGGCCGTGGGGATGATCGCGCGGGGCGTCAAGGACGGCATCGGGGTCTCGGTCGCCGTCGAGATCGTCGATCCGGAGACGCTGGAGCGCTCGGTGGGCAAGATCAAGCGCATCGTGGACGCCCGCCCGCGGGACACGCACTGAGCGGTGTCGGCCCGGTCGCCGACCCGCCCGGACAACACACCCGGGCCGCCGTCTCCCGATGCGGCTCAGGTCATGTTCGGATCCCCCTTGATCAGGGCGAACGGGGCCCCGGCCGGGTCCTTCACCATGGCCAGTCGACCGACACCGGGGGCGTCGGCGGGCGGGATCAGGACCGTGGCGCCCTGGCCGACGGCGGCGGCGTAGGTCGCGTCGCAGTCGGTCACGCCGAAGTACGGGTGCCACTCCGATGTCGAACCGGCCGCCAGATTCTCCTTCGGCAGCTGCATGAGCCCGCCCTGCCCCGGGTCGTCGGCCTTGCCGCCGCCCGGCGAGGAGATGACCGAGTAGACCATGTCGCCGCCCATCGGCATGTCCTGATAGTTCCAGGAGAAGACCGAGCGGTAGAAGTCCTTCGCCGCGGCCGCGTCGGTGGTGTACAGCTCGGTCCAGCAGAGCGTGTTGGGCTCCATGACCCTCTCCAGGCCCCCGGTCTCGCGCGGCTGCCACACGGCGAAGTCGGCGCCCGTCGGGTCGGTGAAGGCCGCGAGCCGGCCCGCCGTGAAGACGTCCCCCGGCTCGACCCGCACCGAGCCGCCGGCCTGCTCCACGGCCTTGGCCGTGGCGTCCGCGTCGCGCGTGTGGAAGTACGCCGTCCAGGCGGATCCGGCGCCCTCCTCCGTCAGCGGGCCGGCGGCGGCGACCGTCTTGCCGTCGATCTGGAAGAAGCCGTACCCGCCCGCCTCCGGCCCGGCCGACGTGAAGCTCCAGCCGAAGACGGCGGAGTAGAAGGCGACGGCGGCATCGACGTCGGGGGCGCCGAGGTCGAGCCAGTTCGGTGTGCCCGGGACGTAGTTGGTGGTCAGCATGGGTGCTCCTCCGTCGTACGGATCGAGGCCGGCGGGGCCGTTCTCCCGCCGCTTCTCAGCATGGCAGGGGCCACTGACAGTCGCCCTCCGCGCGCGGCTCAGGGCGTGCCGAACCGCTCGCGCAGCTCACGCTTGAGGACCTTCCCGCTGGCGTTGCGCGGCAGCGCCTCCACGAACACCACCCGTTTGGGCGCCTTGAACGGCGCGAGGCGGGCCCGCGCCGCCGCGATCAGCTCCCCCTCCCCCACCAGGGCCCCACCGTCCGCGGCGTCCGTACGCCGCACCACCACCGCCGTCACCGCCTCGATCCAGCGCTCGTCCGGCAGTCCGACGACCGCGACCTCGGCCACCTGCGGATGCTCGTAGAGCACGTCCTCCACCTGGCGTGAGGCGACCAGGACGCCGCCGGAGTTGATGACGTCCTTGACCCGGTCGACGACCGTGAAGTAGCCCTCCGCGTCCCGGACGGCGAGGTCCCCGGAGTGGAACCAGCCGTCCCGGAACGCCTCGGCGGTCTCCTCGGGCTTGTCCCAGTAGCCGGTGCACAGCTGCGGGGACCGGTAGACGACCTCGCCCCGGGTGCCGTCCGGCACCTCCCGGCCCGCCTCGTCCACCACCCGCGCCTCGACGAACAGCACCGGGCGCCCGCAGGAGTCCATCCGGCCGTCGTGTTCCTCCGGGCCGAGGACGGTGGCCAGCGGCCCGATCTCGCTCTGCCCGAAGCAGTTGTAGAAGGCCAGCCGGGGCAGACGGGCGCGCAACCGCTCCAGGACCGGCACCGGCATGATCGAGGCGCCGTAGTAGGCCTTGCGCAGCCCGCCCAGCTCCCGGGTGGTGAAGCCGGGGTGCTGCGACAGCGCGATCCACACCGTCGGCGGCGCGAAGAGGCTGTCGGCCCGGCCCGCCTCCACAAGGTCGAAGATCCGGTCCGGGTCGGGGCCGTCCAGGATGGTGTTCTCGGCGCCCACCGCCAGATAGGGCAGCAGGAACACATGCATCTGCGCGGAGTGGTAGAGCGGCAGCGAGTGCAGCGGCCGGTCGGTCTCCTTGAGGTCGAGGGCGACGACGGCGCTGGTGTACTCGTGCACCAGCGCGCGGTGCGTCATCATCGCCCCCTTGGGCAGGGCGGTCGTCCCCGAGGTGTAGAGCAGCTGCACCAGTTCGTCGTCGGCGGTCTCCGGCAGCTCTCCGGCGGCGCCGGGCACCGCGTCGGCCGCGAGGAGCTCCAGCAGCCCGTCGGGCGTGCCGTACAGCGGCAGGGCGCGGACGGAGTCCGGCAGCCGGTGCGCGAGGGCGGCGTCCGTGAGCACCAGCGCGCTGCCCGACTGCTCCAGGATGTAGCGCAGGTCCTCGCCGGTGAGGCCGTGGTTGACCGGTACGTGCACCAGTCCGGCGCGGGCGCAGGCCAGGAAGCCGATCAGATACGCGTCGGAGTTGTGCCCGTAGGACGCGACCCGGTCGCCGGGCCCGAGGCCGTCCGCCAGCAGCAACCGGGCCGCGGCGGTCACCGCGTCGTCCAGCTCGCGATAGGTCCAGGCCCGCTCCCCGTAGCGCACCGCGGTCCGCTCGGGCACGCGGCGGGCGCTGCGCCGCAGGACTCCGTCGACGGTGTTGCTCCGTGCTCGCATCATGGCGTGATCCTGGGCCGCGCCCCACCCCCGGTCAAGGCGCCCGACCGCGCGTCAGCCCTACACGGCGCGTTCGCGTCCCTCCCAGTACGGTTCGCGCAGCCGGCGTTTGTAGAGCTTGCCGTTGGGGTCGCGGGGCATGGCGGTGATGAAGTCGACGGACTTGGGACGCTTGTAGCCGGCGAGCCGCCGTTCGCAGTGCGCCAGGATGTCGGCGGCCAGCTCGGGGCCCGCCCGGTGGCCCTCGGCGGGCTCCACGACGGCCTTGACCTCCTCGCCCCAGTCGTCGTGCGGAATGCCGAAGGCGGCCGCGTCGGCGACCGCGGGGTGGCCGAGCAGGGCGGATTCGATCTCGGCGGGGTAGATGTTCACCCCGCCCGAGATGATCATGTCGATCTTGCGGTCGCGGAGGAAGAGATAGCCGTCCTCGTCGAGACAGCCGAGGTCCCCGACGGTGAAGAAGTCCCCGATCCGGTTCTTCCGCGTCTTGCCCTCGTCCTTGTGGTAGCTGAAGCCGCCGGTCGTCATCTTCATGTAGACGGTGCCGAGTTCACCGGCCGGCAACCGGTTGCCGTCGTCGTCGAAGACGGCCAGTTCGCTGATCGGCCATGCCCTGCCGACCGTCCCCGGCTTCTTGAGCCAGTCCTCGGCGGTCGCGAACGCGCCGCCGCCCTCGCTAGCGGCGTAGTACTCCTCCACACAGCCGCCCCACCAGTCGATCATCGCGCGTTTGACGTGGTCGGGGCAGGGCGCGGCGCCGTGGATGGCGTGCCGCATCGCGCTCACGTCGTAGGCCGCCCGGGTCTCCTCCGGCAGTGCGAGCAGCCGGTGGAACTGGGTCGGCACCATATGGGTGTGGGTGCAGCGGTGCTCGTCCATCAGGGCCAGCATGCCCTGCGGCGTCCACTTGTCCATGAGGACGATCCGGTGGCCGATGTGCAGTGAGGCGCCGGCGAATTGCAGTACGGCGGTGTGGTAGAGCGGCGAGCAGACCAGGTGGACGTTGCCGTCGAACGGTTTGATGCCGAAGATGCCGAGGAAGCCGCCCAGATAGGCGTCCTCGGGCGGGGTGCCGGGCAGCGGGCGGCGGATGCCGCGCGGGCGTCCGGTGGTGCCCGAGGTGTAGTTCATCACCCAGCCCAGGGTGCGGTCGTCGGGCGCGGAGTCCGGTTGTCCGTCGAGGAGCCGGTCGTACGGCCGGAATCCGTCGACCGGCCCGACGGCATAGCGCCGCGCCGCCGGCAGCCCCGCCTCGTCGGCGGCCTGCCGCGCCGCCGCCGCGAACCGCTCGTGGGCGATGAGCACCTTGGCACCGGAGTCCGCGACGATCCAGGCGATCTCCGGGCCCACCAGATGGTGGTTGACGGGGACGAGGTAGAAACCGGCCTGGGTGGCGGCGAGGTAGGCGGTGAGGAACTCGACGCCGTTGGGGAGCACGACGGCGAAGGCGTCGCCGCGCCGCAGGCCCGCGGCGCGCAGTCCGTGGACGAGTCGGTTGCCGGCGGCGTGCAGCCGGGCCGCGGTCCACTCCTCGCCGTCCGGGGCGATCAGGACCGTACGGTCCGGGTCGGCGGCGGCCTGCGCCCAGAAGCCGTTGGCCGGCGGGGCGTCCTTGGTCATGGGGCTGTCCTCCTCGGGTTCACGCACGTCCGGCGATGCGGTTGATGCGGTCGACGGCCCGCTCGAAGCCGCGGGTGAGGTCGTCGAAGACGGCCCGCACGCTGCGTTCGCTGTTCATCCGGCCGACGATCTGGCCGACCGGGGTGCCCAGCAGCGGCTCGATCTCGTGCCGCTGGATACGGGAGTTGGCCTCGGCGACCAACAGGCCCTGCAGCGGCATCGGAAGGGCGCCGGGGCCATGGGGGTCGTCCCAGGCGTCGGTCCATTCCGTACGCAGCTGGCGGGCGGGCTTGCCGGTCAGGGCGCGGGAGCGGACGGTGTCGCCCGGACCGGCGGCGAGCAGTTTCGCGGTCAGCCTCCGGGAGTGCAGCTCGGCCTCCTCGGTGGTCAGCCAGATCGAGCCGAGCCAGACGCCCTGCGCCCCGAGGGCCAGCCCGGCGGCGATCTGCTCACCGGTGCCGATGCCGCCCGCGGCGAGCACCGGGAGCGGGTCGACGGCGGCCACGATCTCCGGGGTGAGGACCATGGTGGCGATCTCGCCGGTGTGCCCGCCCGCCTCGTAGCCCTGGGCGACGACGATGTCGATACCGGCCGCCTTGTGGTGGCGGGCGTGCCGGGGGCTGCCGGCCAGTGCGGCGACGAGGACGCCGTGGTCGTGGGCGCGCTGGACGACGTCGGGCGGCGGCGAGCCGAGCGCGTTGGCGAGCAGCTTGATCGGGTAGTCGAAGGCCACGTCGAGCTGGGTGCGGGCGACCTGCTCCATCCATCCGGTGATCCGCCAGCCGGGCACCTCCCCCTGGGCGAGCCTCGGCACCTGATGCTTCTCCAGGAGCTCGGTGACGAACCTGCGGTGCCCCTGGGGGATCATCGCCTCGACGTCGGCCTCGCTGACGCCCTCCACCTTCTTGGCGGGCATCACCACATCGAGCCCGTAGGGCAGTCCGTCGGTGTGCTCCTGCATCCAGTCGAGGTCGCGCGCCAGTTCGTCCGGCGCGGTGTAGCGGACCGCGCCGAGCACCCCGAACCCGCCGGCCCGGGTGATCGCCGCGGCGACCGCGGGGAAGGGTGTGAACCCGAAGACGGCGTGCTCGGCTCCCAGCGTGTTGCTCAGCTCCGTCTGCATGCGCGAAGGATGCCGCAGCGGGCCGTACGAGGGAAGAGATTTTCTGATGCTGCGTCAGAAACCTGCGGGGGGGCGGGCAGGGTCCCCTCACCCCTCCTCCAACACCGCCATCGCCGCGTTGTGGCCGGGGATTCCGCTCACTCCTCCGCCGCGGATCGCGCCCGCGCCGCACAGCAGGACGTTGGGGTGGGTGGTGGCCACGCCCCACCGGGCCGGGGCGGTGCCGCCGGCCGCCCCCGCGCTCTCGTCGTGTTCGTCCGCGTACGGGAACGCCAGCTCGCGGTGGAAGATGTTGCCGCCCGGCAGGCCCAGTTCCCGGTCCAGGTCCAGGGGGGACCGGGCCTCGATGCAGGGGCGGCCCTCGGCGTCGTGGGCCAGGCAGTCGGCGAGCGGTTCGGCGAGGTGGGTGTCGAGCTCGGCGAGGGTGGCGGCGAGCAGGCGGTCGCGGGTGGTGTCGTTGTCCGCGGCGAACAGCCGGGCCGGGGTGTGCAGGCCGAAGAGGGTGAGCGTCTGGTAGCCCTGGCGGACCAGGTCGGCGCCGAGGATGGAGGGGTCGGTCAGGGAGTGGCAGTAGATCTCGGACGGCGGGCTCGCGGGCAGCTCGCCGGAAGCGGCCTGTTGGTAGGAGCGCTCCAGCTGGCCGTAACCCTCGGCGATGTGGAAGGTGCCGGAGAAGGCCTCCCGGGGGTCCACCCGGGTGTCGCGCAGCCGCGGGAGCCGGGTGAGCAGCATGTTCACCTTGAGCTGGGCGCCCTCGGCGGGTGCCGGCGGGTGCTCGCCCAGGAGGCGGGCGAGTTCGCGCGGGGCGGCGTTGACCAGGACCCGGCGGGCGCCGATCACGCCCCGGTCGCAGCTGACCTCCGCCGTCCGGCCGTCCGTGGCGATCGCGGTCACCGGGCAGTCGGTGACGATCTCGGCCCCGGCGCGGCGGGCGGCGTCGGCCAGTGCGTCGGTGAGGGCGCCCATACCGCCGATGGGGACGTCCCAGTCGCCGGTGCCGCCGCCGATGACGTGATAGAGGAAGCAGCGGTTCTGGCGCAGGGAGGGGTCGTGGGCGGTGGCGAAGGTGCCGATCAGCGCGTCGGTGAGGACGACGCCGCGGACCAGGTCGTCGGTGAAGGTCTCCTCGACCACCTCGCCCAGGGGGCGTTCGAAGAGGGCGTGCCAGGTGGCGTCGTCGTCGACGGCGGCGCGCAGTGCGACGCGGGTGGGGAGCGGCTCGGTGAGGGTGGGGAAGACCCGTTCGGCGAGCCGCTGGGTGGTGCCGTAGAAGCGCTGCCAGGCGTCGAACTCCCGGTCGGAGCCGGTGAGTTCGGCGAACGCCTTACGCGTGCGCTGTTCGCCGCCGCCGACGAGGAGGCCGGTGGGGCGGCCGTCACGTACGACGGGGGTGTAGGAGGAGACGGTCCGTTTGCGGACCGCGAAGCGCAGCCCGAGGTCCCGCACGATCTTCGGCGGCAGCAGGCTGACGAGGTAGGAGTAGCGGGACAGCCGGGCGTCGACCCCGGCGAACGCCCGGGTCGACACGGCGGCCCCACCCGTGTGGTCCAGCCGCTCCAGCACCAGCACGCTGCGCCCGGCGCGTGCGAGATAGGCGGCGGCGACCAGCCCGTTGTGCCCGCCGCCGACGATGACCGCGTCATACGAAGTCCGTTCCGGCATGCCCCTTCGTAGCACGCGGTGATCTCGCTAGCTAGGTGCACGCGGCTGAAACCTCCGGCGCGGCCGGTGCGGCTTCTTGATCGGCCGCGGGGCTGCTCCTAGCGTCCGGCCGTGCTCGCCTCCGGGACCGCCCCGGCTGTCCCGCACGCAGGCCGTCCCGCTCCCCCATGAGGTGACCCGTGTCCCGCCCCTCGGTACCCCGCACCGGCCCCCGCCTCGCCGGGCTGACGGCCGTCGTCGCCTGCTCGGCCGGGCTGCTCGCGGCCCCCGCGCCCGCCACCGCACACGCCGACCCGGCCCGCGCACCCGGCGCGCCGCACCCCGCGGTGCCGTATCCGCATCTGGCCCCGACGCCCCCCATGGGCTGGAACAACTGGTCCTACTACACCTGCGGCATCAGCGAGCAGGTGGTCCTGGACAATGCCCGGGCGCTGGTCCGTACGGGGCTGGCGGCCAAGGGCTACGACACCGTCACGGTCGACGACTGCTGGATGAGCCGGCAGCGCGGCCCCAAGGGCGAGCTGGTGGCGGACCCGGCGAAGTTCCCGCACGGCATGGCGTACGTCGGGCAGCAGCTGCACCGGATGGGCCTGAAGTTCGGCATCTACGAGGACGTCGGCACGCTCACCTGCGAGAAGTATCCGGGCAGCCTCGGCCGCTTCCCCCAGGACGCGCAGCTGTTCGCGCAGTGGAAGGTGGACTACGTCAAGGCGGACGGCTGCAATGTGCCCACCGTCCCGGGGCACAGCAAGGAGCAGACCTACCGCGATCTGTACGGGCAGATGAGTGACGCGCTGCGGGCAACCGGGCGGCCGATGACCTTCTCGGTGTCCGCGCCGGCGTACTTCCAGTTCGACGGCGCCGCCGTCTGGCACCGGGTCATCGGCTGGTCGTCCGAGCTGGGCAATCTGTGGCGCAGCGGCCGCGATGTGGCGCTGCAGAAGAGCTCACCGGACACGAAGTGGTCCTCCATCGTCTACAACTTCCGCTACAACGCGGAGCTGGCGGACCTCCAGCGGCCCGGACGCTGGAACGACCCGGACCTCCTGCTGGCCGGCGACTCGGGGCTGACGCGGCAGGAGATGCAGAGCCAGATGTCGCTGTGGGCGGTGATGGCGGCACCGCTGATCTCCAGTACGGACCTGGGGAAGCTGTCGCCGGCGGCGCGGGCGGTGCTCGGGAACGAGGAGGTCATCGCCGTCGACCAGGATCCGCTCGGGGTCCAGGGCCACATCGTGCAGCAGGGCACGGACTTCGCGGTGCTGAGCCGGCCGCTGAAGAACGGCGACCATGCGATCGCCCTGTTCAACTCGGGTGGGACCGCGCGCACGCTGTCCGTCACGGCCGGCGCGGCCGGGCTGCCGAAGAGCTCCTCCTATCTGCTGCACGATCTGGTCACCGGCCACCGGGCGCACAGCGACGGCGATATCGCGGCGCCGAAGGTTCCGGCGCACGGCACGGTGCTCTATCGGGTCACCCCGAGCTGAGCCGCGCGCCGGCTCCCGGGCCCGCGGGCCCCGCTACCGTTCGCGTCGGGCACGCTGCCGGCGCAAGGAGGCGACCCGGCGGTGGAGGGCGGCCGCCTCGTCCGCGCGGCCCAGCTGCTCCAGGCACTGGGCCAGGTCGCTCTGGCTGGTCAGGGCGTCGGGGTGGGCGGCGCCCAGGACCCGTTCGCGGGCGTCGGCCACCTGGCGGTAGCCGTCCAGCGCGTCGTTCCAGCGGCCGAGCCAGCCGAGGGCCACGGCGGTCTCCCGCCGGCTGACCAGGGTGTCGGGGTGGTCGGGGCCGAGGACCCGTTCGCGTGCCGCGGCCACCTCACGGGCCTCGACCAGTGCCTCCTGCCAGCGGCCCAGCTGTCCGAGGTTGACGCCCAGGCCGTGCCGGGCGCGCAGGGTGTCGGGGCCGTCGGCACCCTGGGTACGGGTGCGGGCCGCGATCAGGTCGCGGTAGAGCGCCAGGGCCTCCGCGCTGCGGCCGAGCCGGCCGAGGCCGATGCCGACCTCGTAGCGGGCGGCGAGGGTGTCGGGGTGGTCGGGGCCCAGTGCCGCCGCGCGTGCCGCCGCGACCTGCTGGTAGATCTGCAGCGCCGCCGCCCAGTTGCCCAGCTTGCCGAGTACGTGGGCGAGTTCGCAGCGGGTGGTGAGGGTGTCGGGGTGGCGGGCGCCGAGGACCCGGGCACGGGCCTCGGCCACCTCGCGGGTCATCGCCAGGCAGTCCTCAAGCCGGCCCAGCCGGCCGAGGTTGCGGGCGAGGTGGTGACGGCAGCCGAGGGTGTCGGGGTGGTCGGGGCCCAGGGCGCGCTGCTGGTCGGCCAGCACCTCGGCGTAGCACTGGTGGGCGTCGAAGTAGCGGCCCCGGCGGCTCAGCGCATGGGCGGACTCCAGGCGGCCGGTGAGGGCGGCGCGGCGGTCGTCGGGTGGTGCGGGGCTGGCGAGCGGGACGGCCGGGGAGGCGTCGCCGCCTCGCGGGTCGCCGCCGCCCGTCCAGGTGTCGGTGAGGACCGTGGTGGCCGGGTCGGCCGTGGGGCGGGGCGGGCGGCGGGCGGCGCCGGCCGGGGAGCCGAGGGTCATACCGCGGGTCCAGGACGGCAGCCGCGGGGTGGCGGCGGTGTCGTCCGGGTCGGCCGGGGCGCGGCGCGCGGGGTGGCGATGGCGGGCGTCGGCGAGGCGTTTGGCCAGGTCGTCGGCGTCGCGTGGCCGGTCGTCGGGGTCCTTGGCGAGCAGTTCGAGCATGATCCGCTCGTAGGGCTCGGGCAGGTCGGGGCGGAGCGTGCGGGGCGGGGCGGGGGCGGTGTCGCGATGTCCGACGAGCACCGCCCAGGCGTCGCCCAGGTCGAACGGGGGGACGCCGGTGGCCAGCTCGTAGAGGACACAGCCCAGGGAGTACAGGTCGCTGCGGTGGTCTATGGCGTGCGCGCCGATCTGCTCGGGCGACATGTAGTGCGGGCTGCCCATGGCGATGCCGGTGCCGGTGAGGCGGGCGGTGAAGCCGATGTCGTGGCCGAGGCGGGCGATGCCGAAGTCGCAGATCTTGACCGTGCCGTCGGTGGTGCGGACGATGTTCGCCGGTTTCAGATCACGGTGCACGACGGCCTGTTCGTGGGTGTAGGCGAGGGCGGCGGTGACCTGCTCGGCGATCTCGACGACGTCCCTGACGGGCAGCGGCTGGCGCCGGTTGTCGTCCAGCAGCTGGCTGAGGTTACGGCCGTTGAGCAGCTCCATGACGATGAAGAGGGTGCCCGCGTCCTCGCCGAAATCGTGGACGACGGTGATGCCGCGGTGCTGGAGGGCGGCCGCGACCCGGGCTTCGCGCCGGAAGCGTTCGCGCAGCACCTGGAGGAACGACGGTTCGTGCCGGGGCCCCAGGGGCTTGAGGCACTTGACGGCGACCTGGCGGCCCAGTGATTCGTCGCGGGCCCGCCAGACCTCGCCCATGCCGCCGCGGCCGATGGTGTCGAGCAGCCGGTAGCGCCCCTGAACCAGTCTGTTCTCCGCCATCCCGTATCGCCGCCCCCGTCCCCAGTGCCGCGGTCAGCCGCGCAGTTCCCCCTGCATCCCGTCGTGCCCGTCCAGTATGGCGGCGGAACGGCGGAGCTTGTAGGGCGCTGGGCGGGTGTCGGGGCCGAGTCGCTCGACGGCGCGCAGGACGTGCCGGGGCGGCAGCCGCCAGCGGACGGTGGGCGGAACGGCGCGCAGGAGGCGGCCGGTGGCGCGCAGGCGGCGGGTGACGGCGGCCGGCGGGGGCGCGGGGCGCCGGTAGAGGTCGTGTGCGTACGCCGGGAGCGCGCCGTAGGCCAGGTGCGCGACCCGCTGCCAGAGCAGCGCGCGGGCCGGGACGAGGGCGGCGGGGGCCGGGGGCCGGCGCAGGAACGCGTCGACCTGGCGGGCCTCGGGGGTCAGCGCCAGTTCGGGCCGTACGCCGTCGAAGTAGGCGGCGAGGGCGTCCCGGTCGCCGGGCACCGCGTCCGGTTCGAGGCCGACCAGACGGGCGCTTGCGCGCTGTTCGGCGAGGTAGCGGTCGGCCTGGGCGTCGCTGACCGGGTAGCCGGAGCGGCGCAGTACGTGCAGGTAGGAGTCCACCTCCGCGCAGTGCACCCACAGCAGCAGGGCCGGCTCGTCGATGCCGTAGCGCTCGCCGGTGTCCGGGTCGGTGGCGGTCAGCCGGCGGTGGATGCCGCGGACCGCGGCGCCGGCCCGCTCGGCGGCTTCCGTGGTGCCGTAGGTGAGGGTGCCGACGAAGTCGGCGGTCCGCATCAGCCGGCCCCAGGCGTCGCGCCGGCCCCTGGCGTCCATGTGGAACGCGGCGGAGTTCTGCATGACGCCGCGGACGGCGCGCGGGTGCAGCGCCTGGAGGTACAGCGCGCGCACGCCCGCGATCCACATCATCGGGTCGGCGTGCAGCTGCCAGGTCACCGAGCGGGGCCCGAAGAGCCCGGGGTCGCCTGCCATGAAGCCCCTTCTCCCGTCTTGGGGTCCCCCCGCGCCCTTACGGCGTGGGGGCCGGTCAGCGCCGTACGCGGGGCATCCCGAGGCCGATCCACGAGATGATCTCGCGCTGGATCTCGTTGTTGCCGCCGCCGAAGGTGAAGATGACGGCGGAGCGGTAGCCGCGCTCCAGTTCGCCGTGGAGCACGGCGCCGGCCGAGCCCTCCTTCAGCGGGCCGGCCGAGCCGACGACCTCCATCAGCCAGGCGTAGGCGTCCCGCCGGGCCTCGGAGCCGTAGACCTTGACCGCGGAGGCGTCCTGCGGGGTGAGTGTGCCCTGCTGGAGCGCGTCGACCATCCGCCAGTTCAGCAGCTTCATGGCGTCCAGTCTGGTGTGGGTGCGGGCCAGCCGTCCACGGACCCAGCCCAGGTCGATGACCCGGCGGCCGTCGGCGAGCTTGGTGTCGGCGGCCCAGCGCTGGACGTTGTGCAGGGCGCGGATGGCCATGGTGCCGTGGGCGGCGAGGGTGACCCGCTCGTGGTTGAGCTGGTTGGTGATGATCCGCCAGCCCTTGTTCTCCTGGCCGACGCGGCGACCGGCCGGGACCGTGATGTTCTCGTAGTAGCTGGCGGTCGTGTCGTGCGAGGCGAGGGTGTTGATCACGGTGCAGGAGTAGCCCGGGTCGCTGGTGGGGACCAGGAGCATGGTGATGCCCTTGTGGGGCGGGGCGGCAGGATCATCGAAGGCAGTCCGCACCGCGAGCCACACCCAGTCGGCGGTGTCGCCGTTGGTCGTCCAGATCTTCTGGCCGTTGACGACGTAGGTGCCGGTCTCCTCGTCGCCCTCGCGTACCGCGCGGGTCTTGAGGGCGGCCAGGTCGGTGCCGGCGTCGGGTTCGCTGTAGCCGATCGCGAAGTCGATCTCGCCGGACAGGATCCGGGGCAGGAAGTAGGCCTTCTGCTCCTCGGTGCCGAACCGCATGATCGTCGGGCCGACGGTGTTCAGCGCCATCAGCGGCAGCGGTACGCCCGCCTGTGCGGCCTCGTCGAAGAAGATGAACTGCTCCATCGGGGTCATCCCGCGGCCGCCGTACTCCTTGGGCCAGCCGACGCCGAGCCAGCCGTCGAGGCCCAGACGGCGCACGGTCTCGCGGTAGAAGCGCTTCTGGGCGGTGGGGTCGGCGTACCGTGCGTAGGCGTTGTCCGGCACCAGTTGGGCGAAGTAGGTGCGCAGTTCGGCGCGCAACTGCTGCTGCTCGGGGGTGTATTCGAGGTGCACGGCCCCTCCAGTTCGTCCGGTCCCGTCGTCCGGTACGGCGGCGCCGCCGTTCTGACGGTGCGTCGGATGCCGGATTCGAGGGCACAGTAGAACTTGTTCCAGTAATACGGAAGGGTGCCGGAGTGCGATCGGGCCGGTGCGGCCGCCGGGCCGGGGGCCGGGCGGATGCCGGTGCGGGGCCGGGTGCCCGCACGCACGAAGGCCCGGTACGGCACCTGTGGGGTGCCGTACCGGGCCTCGCCCGGGCACCATCAGCCCATGGCGTGCTTGGCCGGGTTGTCGAAGCCGGAGTGCATCCGACCGTGCTGCACGTCCTTGCAGTACTTGACCTTGCCGGTGTTGGTCACGTACTTCGCCGAGACCCAGGACGCCCGCTCGTCGCGAGTGAGGTACCAGACGCTGTTGCCGCCGACGCTCTGGGTGCGCACCTTGCACACCAGGCCGACCTGCGCGCGGTGCCGGAGGAAGCCCCGCACGGAGGAGTCCGTGCTGGGGTACTGGCGCGCGCTCAGGCCCATCTTCGTGGTGACGATGCCGTACGGCTTCGCGGTACTGACGGGCCCGGGCGTCGCCGCCTGGGCCGACGCCGCGGTGGACAGCGTCGCGCCCATGGCGACGGCCGCGGCCAGTACGCCCGCGCCGGCGGCGAGCCTTCTGCCTCGGGCCACGAGGAGTTCGGTCGTGGACATAGGGGGTTCTCCTGTTCTTGACGCGCAATGGCACCCATTGGCGCAAACGGGACATTACGCGCAAGAAACCCATTGAATGTGGTGAAACGACGAACAAGCCGCCGATCGTGTGATACGGGAAGTCAGCCCTCGGTGCCGGCGCGGTAGATACCGAAGGAGGCCCCTTGCGGATCGCGGACCACGGCGATCCGCGGCCCGTCGGGGACATCCGTGGGAGGCACCAGCAGCATGCCGCCGGACTCGGTGGCGCGGGCGGCCGTCTCGTCGACGTCGGCGACCGCGAAGTACGGCAGCCAGTGCGCCCGGACGTCGTCCGGGTAGAACTCGTCCAGCGCGCTCATCCCGCCGAAGTCGGCGCCGTCGACGCCCCACTGCGGATAGTCCTCGTGGGTGCCCACGGTCCAGCCGAAGACCCCCGTGTAGAAGACCTTGGCGGCCGCCTCGTCACGGGTGGCCAGCTCGACCCAGCCCAGCGAGCCCGGCGCGCTGAGCACCGCGGCGCCCGCGAAGGACCGGGCCTGCCACACCTCGAAGACGGCTCCCTCCGGGTCGGCCAGCACCGCGAAGCGGCCCAGGTCGAAGACGTCGCTCGGCGCCCTGACCTGCCGTCCGCCGGCACGGGTGACGGCCGCGGCCAGCGCGTCGGCGTCGCGCGTCGCGAACGACACGGTCCAGGCGGTCGGCTGGCCGGGGGCGGACAGCGGCGACAGCGCGGCGACCGGGGCGGCGCCCAGGTAGAGCACCGTGTAGCCGCCCGCCTCGTGGCGTGGGTCGGTCTCGGCGCGCCAGCCGAAGACCTGGTGGTAGTACACCTTGGCGGCGTCGACGTCCGAGGTACCCAACTCCACCCAGCACGGCGCGCCGGGTGTGGGCTCAGTGATCTTCACGGTGTGTTTCCGTCCCTCCGCGCCGCCGCGGGGCGTGCCGCCGTCGCGCCCGTGCGCGGCCGGCCGCCGCCCGTACGCTGCCGATCGTCCGACGGACGCATGGGGCCCGCAACCGGAGGGCGGGCGGCTCGGACCCGCCGGTCGGGGGCGGTCAGGGCCCCGTTTGCCCCTGCCCGGCCATCCGGCGCAGCTGACGCAGGGACCCCTGCGGGGCGTCGGGGGCGAGGGCGTTGGCCAGTGCGCGGGCGGCCAGCTCGGCGGCCCGTGCCGAGCGGGGCAGCATGGCCGCCTCATAGGCGCACAGCGCCTCGTCGGGGTCGTCGTGGCGGGCGACGAGGGCCTCGGCGAGTTCGCAGCCGTCGAGCATGGCGAGGTTGGCGCCCATGCCGGAGAACGGCGTCATCAGATGCGCGGCGTCGCCGAGCAGCGTCAGACCTCGGGTGTGGATCCAGGTGTGCGGCACCGGCAGCGCGAACAGCGGGCGGTTGGCGAACCCGCCGTCGTTCTCCCGCAGCAGCGCCAGCAGCCGGTCGTCCCACCCCGCGAAGGTGTCGAGGAGCACGGCGCGCACCGCCTCGGTGTCCGCCATCACCAGCCCGGCCCGCAGCGCCCAGTCCTGGGATCCCCGGAAGGCGGCGTAGCCGCGGATATGGGCATGACTGTTGCGCTGGGCGATCAGCGCCTTGTCGGCGTGGGCCGCCATCATGCTGCCGTCGCCGACCAGGCGGGCGATGCCGGGGTGGCGGGCGTCGGCGTCGTCGAGGCCGAACTCGACGAAGGTGACGCCGGAGTAGTGCGGGGTGGCGTCGGAGAGCAGCGGGCGCACCCGGGACCAGGCGCCGTCGGCGCCGATGACCACGTCGAAGGTCTCGGTGCGGCCGTTGTCGAACTCCGCCTTGTGGCGCCCGTCGCCGAGCGGATGGACGGTGCGCAGGTAGTGGCCCCAGCGGACCGTGCCGGGTGTGAGGGAGTCCAGCAGCAGACGCCGCAGTCGGCCGCGGTCGATCTCGGGGCGGTCGGCCTCGTCGATGGCGGGGGTGTGCTCGAAGAGCAGGGTGGCGGTGTGGTCGAGCAGCCGCATCTGCTGCCCCTCTGGGCGGGCCAGGGCACTGAACTCCTCGTACAGCCCGGCCGCGCGCAAGGCCTTTTGACCGGTCGTCAGCTGCAGGTCCAGCGTGCCGCCTTGCGGGCGGGCGTCGGCGGACGCTTCATGATCGTAGACGGTGACCGGTACGCCGTGCCGCTGCAGGACGCGGGCGCAGGTCAGGCCGCCGGGGCCGGCGCCGATGACCGCGATGCGGGGAGGGGTGGGTGTCATGCCATCCAGAAAAGCACAGCCGATTGAAAAGTGCAACGGCTACACTTTTATAGTCGTGCAACCCAGGGGCGTACGGCGGCTACCCGCCGCATCTCACGGAGGGCCGTGCGGGACTGTGTGGTGTCCGTAAACACCATTGATCGCTTCATGTGACACCCGGTTAACGGGCGACTCGTACGGTCGGAACCGGCAACCGACCACGAAGGGGACCGTCCGTGACCGCACCGGAACCGCTGACAGAGCACCTGACGCAGGTGCGGACGGCGTGCTCGTACTGCGGTGTCGGCTGCGGGATCGTCCTGGACGTGGCGACGGACCGCGACGGGCGTCGTACGGTCCGTAAGGCGTCCGGCGACAAGGCGCACCCCACGAACGCGGGCCGGCTGTGCACCAAGGGCGCGACCAGCGCGGAGCTGCTCGCCGCGCCGGGGCGGCTGTCGACCGCCCTGGTGCGCGCGGACCGCGGCGACGCGCCGGTGCCCGGTGCGATGGACACCGTGATCAAGGAGACCGCCGCCCGGCTGCGGTCGATCGTCGACGAGCACGGCCCGGACGCCCTCGCCCTGTACGTCTCCGGTCAGATGACGCTGGAGGCCCAGTACCTGGCGAACAAGCTCGCCAAGGGCTTCGTGCGCACCCGGAACATCGAGTCCAACTCGCGACTGTGCATGGCGAGCGCGGGCAGCGGCTACAAGCTGTCGCTGGGCGCGGACGGCCCGCCCGGCTCGTACCAGGACTTCGAGCACGCCGAGGTGTTCCTCGTCATCGGCTCCAACATGGCCGACTGCCATCCGATCCTCTTCCTGCGGATGATGGAGCGGGTCAAGGCGGGCGCCAAGCTGATCGTGGTCGATCCGCGGCGCACCGCCACCGCGGCGAAGGCCGACCTGTTCCTGCAGATCGCGCCGGGCACGGATCTGGCCCTGCTCAACGGGCTGCTGCGGCTGCTGGTCGACGGCGGCGCCGTCGACGAGGAGTTCATCGCCGAGTACACCGACGGCTGGGAGGCGATACCGGAGTTCCTCCGGGACTACGGGCCCGAGGCGGTCGCGGAGATCACCGGGATACCGGAGCCGGACCTGCGTCGGGCCGCCGAGTGGATCGGCGCGGCGGGCGCCTGGATGAGCTGCTGGACGATGGGGCTGAACCAGAGCACGCACGGCACCTGGAACACCAACGCGCTGATCAATCTGCATCTGGCGACCGGCGCGATCTGCCGCCCGGGGGCCGGTCCGTTCTCCCTCACCGGCCAGCCCAACGCGATGGGCGGCCGCGAGATGGGCTACATGGGGCCGGGGCTGCCCGGGCAGCGCTCGGCGCTGGTGCCCGAGGACCGTGCCTTCGTCGAGGAGCTGTGGGGTCTGCCGCCGGGGACGCTGCGGGCGGACGCGGGCAAGGGGACCGTCGAGATGTTCCGGGGGATGGCGGACGGGGACATCAAGGCGTGCTGGATCATCTGCACCAACCCCGTCGCCTCGGTCGCCAACCGCCGGACGGTCATCGAGGGGCTGGAGGCCGCGGAGTTCGTCGTGGCGCAGGACGTCTTCACCGAGACCGAGACCAACGCGTACGCCGATGTGGTGCTGCCGGCCGCCATGTGGGGCGAGTCCGAGGGCGTCATGGTCAACTCGGAGCGCAATCTGACGCTGGTGCGGCAGGCGGCCGATCCCCCCGGCGAGGCCTGGCCGGACTGGCGGATCATCGCGCGGATCGCCTGCGAGATGGGGTACGAGGACGCCTTCGGCTATGAGAGCGCGGAGGAGATATTCGAGGAGATCAAGCGCGCCTGGAACCCGCAGACGGGGTACGACCTGCGCGGGGTGTCCTACGAGCGTTTGCGGCGCACCCCGGTGCAGTGGCCCAGCGCGTCGGCGGACGGGCCCGACCGCAACCCGGTGCGCTACCTCAACGACGGTGTGAGCCAGCGGCCGGCCCTGCGGCCGGACGGCTCCCGGCCCCGGTTGTCCTTCCCCACCCCCAGTGGCCGTGCCGTGTTCTTCGCCCGGCCGCATCTGCCCGCGGCGGAGATGCCCGACGACGACTTCCCCTACGTGCTCAACACCGGCCGGCTGCAGCACCAGTGGCACACCCTGACCAAGACCGGCAAGGTCGCCAAGCTGAGCAAGCTCAACCCGGGGCCGTTCGTGGAGATCCATCCGCGGGACGCGGAGGCGCTGGGCGTCGCGGAGGGCGATGCGGTGGAGGTGGCCTCGCGGCGCGGGCGGGCGGTGCTGCCGGCCGTGGTGACCGACCGGGTGCGGCCCGGGAACTGTTTCGCGCCGTTCCACTGGAACGACCTGTTCGGCGAGTACCTCAGCGTCAACGCGGTGACCAACGACGCGGTCGATCCGGTCTCCTTCCAGCCGGAGTTCAAGGTGTGCGCGGTCTCGCTGGCCCGGGTCGCGGGAGAGCGGGGACCGGCGGGGAGCGTGGCCGGGGCGCGCACGGAGGACGTGCCCGGGCCCGGTGCGGAGCCCGGCGGCGGGACGGAAGCTGCGGTGGCGCTGCTGTCGGAGGTGTTCCGGCTCCCCGATCCCGCGCCGCCGGTGCTGGCCGCGCACGAGCGCCGCTATCTGTCCGGTTTCCTCGCCGGGCTGCGTTCGGGGAACGCCTCGGGGACGCCCGTGCTGCCCGCGCAGGCGCCGTTCGGCCCGGAGACCGCACTGTGGGTGAACGGCGTGCTGGCCGGGATGTTCTCGCGGGTCGAGGACGGGCGACCGGCGATGGACGGCGCGGTGGGCGCGCCCACCGCGCCCACCGACGCCGCGCCGGCCCGTACGGTCATCGTGCTGTGGGCCTCGCAGACCGGCAACGCGCAGGAGGTCGCCGCCGACACGGCCCGGCGGCTGAAGGGCAGCGGGCGGGACGCGACGCTGCTGAGCATGGCCGAGAGCGCCCCGGCGACCCTGCCGCGCTCCGCCGATCTGCTCATCGTCACCAGCACCTTCGGTGACGGCGACGCACCCGACAACGGCTCGGGGTTCTGGGAGACGCTCAACGCGCCGGACTCTCCCCGGCTGGAGGGTGTGCGCTACTCCGTCCTGGCGCTGGGCGACTCCTCCTACGACGACTTCTGCGGCCACGGACGCCGGCTCGACGCGCGCCTGGCCGAGCTGGGCGCGGTGCGGCTGGTGCCGCGCACGGACTGCGAACCGGACTACGAGGAGCCGGCGGAGCAGTGGGTCGAGCGGGTGCTCGGAGCCCTGGCGGGCGGGGCGGATTCGGGGGACGCCGGTGGCGCCGGGGAGGCGGCGGCGCTCGCGCCGGCCGCCGCGCCGCCGGCTCCCGCCCGCGCCGCCAAGCCCGCGCCGAGCCTCGCCCGGCTCGTCGGCAATCAGCTGCTGAGCCGTCCCGGGGCCACCAAGGAGGTGCGCCGGTTCACCTTCGACACCCGCGACGCCGAGGGCGGGCCGCTGGACTACGCGGTGGGCGACGCGCTGGAGGTGCAGCCGACCAACTGTCCCGAGCTGGTGGCGGAGTGGCTGGAGCGCACCGGTCTCGACCCGGCCGCCACCGTCGAGGTCGCGGGCCTGGGCGCGGTGTCGTTCGGCGAGGCGCTGCTGCGCCATCTGGACATCGCGCGGATCTCCCCGAGCCTGCTGCGGCTGGCCGCCGAACGCACCGGCGACCGGCTGTTGAAGAAGCTGCTGCGGCCCGACAACAAGGGCGAGTTCGCGCAGTGGGCGTGGAGCCGGCAGGCCGTCGACGTGCTCGCCGAACACCCGGTCGGGGCCGATGCCGCGGAATGGGCCGCCGTCCTGCCGCGGCTGCGGCCTCGGCTGTACTCCATATCGTCGAGCCCGCTGACCGACCCCGGCCTGATCGATCTGACGGTCTCCGTCGTGCGCTACGAGAACCGCCACGGCCGCCCGCGCAAGGGCGTGGCCTCCACCTTCCTCGCCGACGCCGAGCCCGGCAGCCCGGTGCCGGTGGTCGTCCGGTCCGCCCCGCACTTCCGGCCGCCGGCCGACCCGGCCACCCCGATGATCATGGTGGGGCCCGGCACCGGCGTCGCGCCCTTCGTCGGCTTCCTCAACGAGCGGCGCGCCCGCGGCCACCGCGCCCCCAACTGGCTGTTCTTCGGTGAGCAGCGCCGCGCCACGGACTTCTACTACGAGGACGACCTCGACGGGCTGCGCGAGGAGGGGCTGCTCACCCGGCTGGACACGGCCTTCTCCCGCGACCAGCGCGCCAAGGTCTATGTGCAGGACCGGATGCGTGAGCACGGCGCCCACCTGTGGTCCTGGTTGCAGGACGGTGCCCACTTCTATGTGTGCGGCGACGCGTCGCGGATGGCCAAGGACGTCGACCGCGCCCTGCGCGAGATCGCCGTGGCGCACGGGGGCCTGACGCAGGACGCGGCCGCCGGCTACGTCAAACAGCTCGCGGCCGACAAGCGCTACGTCCGCGACGTGTACTGACCGGGGCGGTCGGGGACCGAGCGGGCAATCACCAACGGGCCGACCACCGGCATCGGTCGCACGATGGAGAGGAAGGAGAGAGCGCTATGACCGCCATGACCACAGCCATCGCCGCCGTCGGCGCCTCGGCCTCCGGCGCCACGGCCACCGAACCGGCGCCCGACGGGCCCGGCCCCGCGCCTCGCCGGCCGGAGCCGGTGCCGCGCGACCCGGTCCCCGCCGACCCGGACCCGGACGAACCGGGCCCGCAACCCGAGGGACCGCCGGGTGCGGAGCCGGAGGAGACCCCCTCCCCCGAGCCGCCCGACTGAAGCGGGCCGGTACCGGGCACCGCAGGCCGGGCCGCACCGCCGCGCCTTGAGTGCCTGTCAACCGCCGGTGCTCCTGCGCGTCGGCGGTACGGCGCGCCCGCGCGCCGCCCCGCGGCGCGGGTCCCTGACATGCGGACGACCGGTGCCTGTGGAAACGTGGAATTCAGGGCATGACCACCGGCGGGTCCGTGCCGGCGGCCGGGTTTCTCAAGTGAGGAGTGGACCATGGCCCGTCAGAAGCAAAACGTCGGCGGCTGGACGGCATTCGCCGCCGTACTGATGATCTTCGGTGGCGCGATGGCCTTCCTGGAGGGCATCTCCGCGATCGCCAGGGACAACGTCTTCGTCACGACGCGGAACTACGTGTTCTCGTTCAACCTCACAGGCTGGGGCTGGATCCATCTCATCCTGGGTCTGATCATCCTCCTGGCGGGCGTCGCGCTGCTGATGAGCGGTGCGATGTGGGCCCGCGTCCTCGGTGTCGTCGTCGCCGGCCTCGGGGCGCTCGCGAACTTCCTGTGGATCCCGTTCTACCCGTTCTGGGCCATCGTGCTGGTCGCGATAGACGTCTTCGTCATCTGGGCGCTGTGCGCCGGAGACCAGCGGCATCAGGTGGCCTAAGGCCGTGGGCCCCGCGGGCCCCGTGTGCCCTCACCTCTCCCCCCTGACCCCGACTCCCGGTCCCCGCCGGACGGACATTTCCGCTCCGCGGGGACCGGGAGTCCGTCCGTACGGCACGCCGGACCCCTCCCGGGACAGGTGATCCATCCCGGGATGTGCGCTTTATCCGCCCCGTTTAGCATGGAGCCGAATGGCACCGATGAAGGCGGCCCCCATGCGCCCCACGGCGAAGTTCTCCATCAGCTTCGGCCTGGTCACGATCCCGGTCGCCGCGTACAACGCCACGGACAGCTCGACGTCGGTCAGCTTCGTGCGCCTGCACACCGCGGACGGCGGCCGGGTGCGCAATCAGCCCGTGTGCTCGCTGGAGGGCGTCGAGATCCCCCCGGACGAGATCGGCCGCGGCTACCGGCCCGGCGACGGCGAGACCGTCGTACCACTGAGCGACGACGATCTGGACGCGCTGCCGCTGCCGACCGCGAAGACGCTGACGATCCTGGCGTTCGTCGCCGGCGGTGACATCGACCCGCTGCAGATGGGCAAGGGCTACTACCTGGGCGTCGACAGCCCCGCCGCGGCCAAGCCCTATGTGCTGCTGCGTGAGGCGATGGAGCGGCACCAGCGCGTCGGGCTCGGCAAGATCGCGCTGCACGGGCGGGAGACGCTGGCCCTGATCCGCCCGCTGGAGGGCGCGCTGGTGATGCAGGTGCTGCTGTGGCCGCACCAGATCCGCCCGATGGACGGGGTGCTGCCCGAGCGGCAGGAGAAGATCGCCGCCAAGGAGGTGGCGGCCGCGGAGGCCCTGATGGACTCCTACGGCGGACTGTCCGAGGACGATGTGCACGACCACTACCGCGAGGCGCTCGACGAGATCGTGGCGGCGAAGCTGGCGCACCGCGAGCCGGCGTTCGAGACCGGCGAGGAGCCGCCCGCGGGCCAGGTGATGGACCTGATGGCGGCCCTGCAGGACAGCGTGCGCGCCGCCAAGCGGTCGCGCGGCGAGGAGGCGGATTCCGGGCCCGCCGCGGCGAAGAAGGCGCCCGCGAAGAAGGCCACCGCGAAAGCCGCCGCCAAGAAGGCCACTACCCGGGCCACCGCCGGGGCCGCCGGCAAGAAGACCGCCGCCAAGAAGCCGCAGGCGGCGAAGAAGACCGGGTCCGGACGCGGCCGGCGGGCCGGTTGAGCCCACCGGCTCCGCGGCTCAGCCGCAGGAGGTGTGGGGCTTGGGCATCCTGCCGTCCAGCAGGAAGTCGTCGACATACCCCTGGACGCAGGCGTCACCGGAGGCGTAGGCGGCGTGCCCCTCGCCGCGGTAGGTCAGCACCATGCTGGAGTTGTCCAGCTCGCGGGCCATGTTGAGGGCGCCCTCGTACGGCGTCGCCGGGTCGTTGGTGGTCGCCACGAGCAGCAGGGGCGGTGCGTCGGGGGCCGCCACCTCGCGGGAGGAGTCGTCGCCCGCGGCGGGCCAGTCGTAGCAGTCGAGCAGGGTCGGGGCGATGTCCGGGCCGAAGAGCGGGGAGGCCCGGGTGAGTTCCCGCTCGGCGCGGGGGTAGTCCGATGCGCCGTAGCGCTCGGAGGTGTCCCGGCAGGAGACCGCCCGCAGGGCCAGCTGGTCCTGCGGCGGCAGCTCGTCCTGCCCGGCCTGCCGCACCGGGACCCGGTGGGCGCCGCCGGCCTCGCTGCCGCCGATGTCGCTCAGCCGGAGGATGCCGGCGCCGTCGCCGCGGCGCAGCTGCGCCAGCGCCTGCCGCAGCGCCGGCCAGTCGCTTCTGCTGTAGAGGGCCTCGCGCAGCGCGTAGACATACGTCGTCTGGTCGACCGGCTTTCCCTTCACCGTCATCGGTCGGTCACTCAACTGCCGGTACCAGTCGAGCAGTTGGTCCTGCGCGCGGGACCCGTCGGTGCCCATCGGGCAGTCCTTGGCCCGGATGCAGTCGGCGGCGAAGTCGTCCAGGGCCCGCTGGAAGCCTTTCGCCTGCCCCAGCGCGGTCTGCCAGGTGTTCTTGGTCGGGTCCTCGACGCTGTCCAGTACCATCCGGCCGACCTTGTCGGGGAACTGGTGGGCGTAGACCGCGCCGAGCTTGCTGCCGTAGGAGAACCCCAGGTAGTTGAGCCTGTCGTCGTGGACCGCGGCGCGCAGTACGTCCATGTCCCGGGCGACGTCGGGGGTGCCGACCCAGGGCAGCATCCCGCCGGAGTAGCGGCCGCAGGCGTCGTTGATGCGCTTCTCCTTCGCCGCCAGGGTGTCCTGGGGGCCCTGGGCGGGGGCGAGCCGGGTACCGCAGGTGACCGGTTCGGTGCGGCCGGTGCCGCGCGGGTCGAAGCTGACGATGTCGTAGCGCTGCCCCAGCCGGGCGAAGGCGCTCCCGTTGTCGATCAGGTAGTCGACGCCGGAGGCGCCCGGCCCGCCGGGGTTGATCACCAGGGAGCCGAGCCGCTCACCGGGGCCGGTGGCGCGCAGCCGGGTCAGCTGGACCCGCAGCGTGGTCCGTGCGGGGTCGGAGTAGTCGCGCGGCACCTCCAGCCGGGCGCACTCCAGGCGCTGCTGATAGCCCGGTGGCTGGGTGGCGTCCTGCCCCGGTGTTCCGCTGCGGATGTCCTGCCCGCAGGGCTCCCAGGAGAGCCGCTGCTGGTAGAAGCGCGCCAGATCCGGGTCATCGACGGCCGTGGCGGCCGGAGTTCCCACGAAGAGGGCGAGCAGCGCCGCCACCGCGGCGACGGCCGGCAGCCGCACCGACGCCCGGCACCGGCGAACACACCGCGCTCCCCCTACTCCCACACGAGACGGTGCACGGCGTGTTCCCGGCATATCTCCGAGCCTAGGTCCGTCGCACCTCTTCCGCACCGCCGGTGGTGATCAGCGGCCGAGGGCACGGCGCAGCTCGCCCTTGTTCCTCGAGGAGCGGCCGTCGATGTGGCGCCGCTTGGCCTCCTCGTACAGCTGGTCCTTGGTCGGGTCCCCGCGCCCGCTGTGGGAGCGTTCGCCGCCGCGCTGCGAGGCGGACTTCGGGTCCTGGGTGGAGACCCTGCTCGACGTCCGGGACTCCCCGGCGCGGGCCCGCTCCTTGTTGACCGTCCGGGCGGCGATCTCCTTGGCGGGGCGGCCGGGTATCCGCGTGCCGCGGCCCGGCGGGCGGCGTAACGTCGGCAATGGCCCCGGAGGGCCGGCGACCCCAGGTGGTCGGGATGTCACAGCGGCAGCGGTGCGAAGGTGCGCGATGAGCGGCGGGACCGGTTGCGGCCCGGTGGACCGGGCCCTGCTCCGGGCGCTGCGGGACACCGGGGCGTCCGCCGCGGGGCTGTATGTGCTGGCCCCCGGCGAGCCGGTGCTGGAACTGACCGTCATGAGCGGCATTCCGGCTCCGTTCCTGGACCCGTGGGGCCGGGTCGCCCTCGCGGCACCGATCCCGGTCGCCGTCGCGGTCCGCGACCGGTGCCTGGTGTGGGCGAACGGCCCCCAGCAGCTGGCCCGTGACTTCCCCCGTACGGCGGTGGCCGTCCCCTACGACTTCTCGCTGGCCGCGGCGCCCATCGGTGAGGGCGACGGCAGCCGGGGCGCTCTGCTGCTGCTGTGGCCCGCCGGGCATCCGCCGGAGCTGTCGGCGGACGAGCGGGCGGTGATCGAGAGCGCCTGCCGGCGTCTGGCGGTCCTGCTGGCCGACGACCCCGTCGCCGGCGACCGGGTGCCGCCCGAGGCGCCGCGCGTACTGTCGCCACCGCCCCCGCGTCCCGTCGGCGCGCAGGAGGCCCTGGCGGCCGTCGACTACCTCGAACGGCTGCCGGGCGGCGCTTGCGCCCTCGACCTGGACGGCCGTATCACCCTCGTGACGACCGGCGCGGTGGAGCTGCTCGGCGAGCCGGCGAGCCGACTTGTCGGGGCGCGCCCCTGGGACGTCCTGCGGTGGCTGCGCGACCCGGTCTTCGAGGACCGCTACCGCGCGGCGGTGATCAGCCGCCGGCCGCTGTCCTTCACCGCCCGCCGCCCTCCGGACCGGTGGCTCACCTTCCGGCTGTTCCCGGACGGGCGGGGCCTGAGCGTGTGGATCACCCCCACGGGCAAGGTGGACGCCCCGCAGGCAGCCGCCGACCTCACGCCGCAGGAGGCGGTGGTGCCGGTACGCGCCGGGCAGATCTACCACGTACTGCACCTGGCCGCCGCGCTCACCGAGGTCGTGGGGGTCCAGGACGTCGTGGGCCTGATCGCCGACCAGATCGTGCCGGCCTTCGGCGCCCAGGGCGTGCTGATCTACTCGGCGGAGGGCGGCCGGCTGCGCACCATCGGTCACCGGGGGTACTCCGCCGAAGCCGTCGCCCACTTCGAAGGCGTCGCCCTGGGCGCCGCCAACAGCCCCGCCGTGCACGCCCTGGCCACCGGGGAGCCCAGTTTCTTCTCCTCCCCCGAGGAGATCGAGAGCCTCTACCCCGGTCTGCCGCAGCTGACGGGCAAGGCGGCCCGGGCGGTGCTGCCGCTGATCGTCTCCGGCCGCCCCGTCGGCTGCTGCATCCTCGGCTACACCCGGCCCCGGATCTTCAGCCGGGAGGAACGCCAGGTCCTGACCTCGCTGGCCGGTCTGATCGCCCAGGCGCTGGACCGCGCCCGGCTGTACGACACCAAGCAGCAACTGGCCCACGACCTGCAGGCGGGGCTGCTGCCGCACGGCCTTCCCGTGGTGCCCGGACTCGCCGTCGCCGCCCGCTATCTGCCGTCGACCCGCGGGATGGACATCGGCGGCGACTTCTACGACCTGATCCGCCTCGACGAGGGCAGCGCCGCCGCGGTGATCGGTGACGTCCAGGGCCACAACGCGGCCGCCGCGGCCCTCATGGGACAGGCCCGTACCGCCGTACACGCCCATGCGACCGCCGGCGCCGCACCGGGCGAGGTGCTGGCCCGTACGAACCGGCTGCTGACCGACCTCGACCCGGACCTGTTCACCAGCTGCCTGTACGTCCACATCAACCTGCGTACCCGGCGGGCGTGTCTGGCCAGCGCCGGCCATCCGCCCCCGGTCCTGCGCCACCCCGACGGGCACACCACGGTGCTGCGGGTGCCCCAGGGGCTGCTGCTGGGCATCGATCCCGCCGCCCGGTACGAGGCCACCGAGGTCGAGCTGCCGCCGGGGTCCGTGCTCGCCCTCTACACCGACGGCCTGGTCGAAACCCCGGGGGTCGACCTGGAGCACTCCGTGGCCGGCCTCGCCCGGCGACTCGACGACGCCCCCTGGCAGGGCCCCGACCGCCTCGCCGACGCCCTCCTCCAGGCCCGCCAGGACGAGGCGGACCGGCAGGACGACATCGCCCTGATGCTGCTGGCGTCAGAGCCGGCCGGGCCGGATGTCCGGTCCTGACGTCCGGTTCTGACGTCCGGTCCGGATGTCTGCTGCTCCCGCTGTCCGAGGGTGCGTCAATCGACGGTGCACCAAGGAGAGTTCACGTCACCGCTCTGCTTCCACCAGCTCCTTGAACTGCTGGAGGTCGCTGCGCACGCCGCGCTCGATCGCGGCCGCCTGGGCGAACCCCTTCGGCCCGCCGAAGGCCTCCGTGACGGTGCCGGGCTCGTACTCGAACCGGACCTGGAGCCTGGTGTGCTCCCCGTCGATCAGCAGCAGCGAGAAGGTTCCCGCCAGCTCGGGACCGCTCGTGGTCCGCCACGTGATCAGGTTGTCCTGGTCACGGTCGGTGATCCGGATGTCGAGCCCCTGGGACCGGCCGCCCGCATCCACGTCGAGATGCGTCAGTTCGCCCTCGGTACGCGCCTCGCGCACGCCGTCCACAAAGCGCGGATAGGTCTCCGTGCGATGAAGGCATTCCCAGGCCGTATGGAGGGGAACGCTGATGTCGATGTGTTCTTCGAGTGTGCTCATCGGGCACCTCACTGCTCGGCTCATGGCTACGCGATTACGCTTCCAGGGTGCTCCGGGCCGGGACCGGAGGCGAGCCGGGTCGGGCGGCTCAAGGCGAGCGGCTCAGGGGCATCGCGCGATCGCGATCATCGCGACGTCGTCGCCCAGGTTCCCCCCGGCGTACTGGAGCAGGTCGTGGTGGAGGCGGTGCACCAGCGAGGGCGGATCGGTCTCGCGCCAGGACGCGACCCGTTCGACCAGCGGGTAGAACACGTTGTCCCGGCCCCGGGCCTCGACCACCCCGTCGGTGTAGAGGAGGAGAAGGTCACCGACGTCGAATCCGAACGTCTCGACCTCGTACTCGCTCTCCGAGGGGGCGATGAGGCCCAGCGGGAGTGCGGGCTCGCGGACCTCCAGGGTGTGGACCCGGTCGTCCCGCAGCAGCAGCGGCGGCGGATGTCCGCAGTTGACCATCGACAGCGCGGGGCAGCCGTGATGGACGTCCATGACCAGCGCGGTCACGAACGACTCCGCGGCTTCGGCCTCGCCCCCGGCGAGGTGGGCCACGTTCCAGTGCACGGAGTTGCCCAGGTGCGCCACGATGCCGGGCAGTGAGAGGTTGCGGTAGGCGGAGCCCTGGAAGGCCCCGATCAGCACGGCGGCCTCTTCGATGGCGGACAGGCCCTTGCCGCGTACGTCGCCGATGACCAGGCGGGTCGCCCCCGGGGCCGGTACCGCCGCGTACAGGTCCCCGCCGATCTGGGCCTCGGCCTCGGCGGCGATGTACGCGGACGCGATCTGCAGCGGTCCGATCCGCTCGGGCAGCGGCCGCATCAGGACGTGCTGGGTCGCGACGGCCACCGACTGCACCTGGCTCAGCCGCCGCTCGCGCCGGTCCCGCACGTACCGGAAGACCGTGAGGAACGCGCCGATCACGATCAGGGCGACGATCTGCGCCTGGTGGTTGGCGGTCATCAGCCCGCCGTGCAGATGGCCGACGATGATCTGCGCCGCCACGGCGAGGGCCGCGACGACGCCGGTGAGGGCGGCTCCGGCGAAGGAGGCGGTGATCGCGGGCGCGGCGACCAGCAACGGGCCCAGGTGGATGGTCGGCGGCGTATGGATGTCGATCACGGTGACGGCCACGATGATCGCCAGCGGCACGGCCAGCAACCCGTGCTTCGGCCGCCAGGCGCCGCCGAGCCGGGTGACACCGCGCCGGATGCTCATAACTCCTCTCTACACCTGTGACGACCACCGCGCCGCGCCGGCCGGAGATCACCGCCCGCGGGAGATCACCGCGGTGCAGGGGCTCCGGAAAAGCGGATGCCGCCCCCACCCGCCGTAGGTAAGGTGCACACAGGCAGTACACCTATTACCAGAGCGTCTATCGCCCCTTACTCATGCGCTTCAGGGAGGGTTTGATGACTGCGGAACCCGTCAGGACCTGGGCGGCCGGCTGGGCCGTGTCCCGCTCCACTCCGCCGCCGGCCGAGCGGCCCTGGGGGTGCCATCTCGTGCACTCGGTTGTGGGCGAGTTGGCGGCACAGGGGCAGATGGCGGCACAGGGGCAGATGGCGACCCTCGGGCGGGCCGCGGTCGTCGATCGCGTCGTCACCCAGGAGGCGCACCGCCGCCGCGGCCTGGGCGGCTCGGTGATGCGCACCCTCGCCGATCACGCCGTGGCCGAGGGCGCGACCCTCGGCGCCCTCGGCGCCACCGACGAGGGACGCGCCCTCTACGAGACCCTGGGCTGGAAGACACACGCTCCCCCGGCGGCCTGCGCCTACCGTCCGTAGGCGCCGCCTCATCGACCCCCGCGGGCCGGCCCCCACCCCTGTGAGCCGGCCCTTCACGGCGTCGGCAGCCCCGGGCCGGTGCAGTGCAGATCCGCCGCGGGGACGGTCCCGTCGACCAGGTACGCGGCGGTGGCGTCGTCCACGCAGGCGTTGCCGCGGCTGGCGAACACGCCGTGGGAGTAGTCGTGGTGAAGGGTGATCAGGCGTGAGCCGGGCAGGTGGCGGCGGAGCCGGCGGGCGCCCTCGATGGGGGTGACGGGGTCGTGCGCCGAGGCGATCAGCAGGACCGGGGGCGCCGCCGGGCTGCCCAGGCGGGTGCGGTGGGCGGGCTTGTGGTGCCAGTAGGCGCAGGCCGAGGCCTCCATCCCCGTGACGACCGGCTGGGGGTCGAGCCGGCGCAGGCGCCGCAGGTCGGCCGTGACCCGGCCGGGCGTCGGGCCGGGCCCGTCCGCGCACTTCACCACGCGGTTCGCGGACTGGAAGGTGCGTGACGCCGCCCCGTCGAAGGGGTCGTCGGGACGCAGGAGTTCGGTGTCGCCGTCCCGCAGGTACGCGTGGATGCCGGCCGCGAGGTCCGCCCAGCGTTCGGTGCGGCCGAGGGCCCGGTAGACGGCACGGTCGAACGCGGCGGGGCCGAAGCCGTCCGCGGGGTGAGCCGCCGACGCCCGGCGCGCCCGCAGGTAGGCGGCGCGGACCTGGCCGGCGCTGCCGCCGAGGCCGAAACGCACCTCCTGCCGGGCGGCCCAGGCGAAGAACACCTCGCGCTGGCGCAGCAGCGCCCGGCTCTGCCGCAGGTCGAAGTCGTACCACCCCCAGGGACCGACGACGCTGTCCAGCACCATGCGACCGACGTGCCGCGGGAACCGGGCGGCGTAGGCGGCGCCGAGGTAACTGCCGTAGGACACACCGAGGAAGCCGATCCGCGGCTCACCGAGCGCGGCGCGGAGGGCGTCCATGTCGCGGGCGGTCTCGGTGGTGGACAGATGCGCCAGGGCGTCGCCGGTGCCGGCGGCGCAGTCGTCGGCGAGCCGCCCGAGCGAGTCGCGGTACGCCTGTTCCGCCGGGCGTCCGACCGGCAGGGGGTCGGGGCCCGGGGCGGCGAAGAGACCGCCCATCGGACCGCAGTCGGCGGGCGCGCTCAGCCCGGTGCCGCGCGGGTCGAACCCGATGACGTCGTAGGAGCGGCGCACGCTCTCGGGCAGCTTGGCGCGCTTGGTGACGGCGTAGGACACCCCCGGCCCACCGGGCCCGCCCGGGTTCACCAGCAGGACACCGCGACGCTCGGCGGGTGTACCGGAGGCGGGTACGCGGGAGACGGCTATGCGGATGCGCCTGCCGTCCGGGTGCGTCCGGTCCAGCGGGACGCTCAGCCATCCGCATTCGACGCGGTCGGGCGCGGCCGGGGCCGGTACGGACCGCGGGCAGGCGCCGAAGCGGAGCGGGGGCTCGGGGGCGGCGGCGTGGACGGGGGCGGCCGGGAGCAGGGCGGTGGCGGTGGCGGCGGCCACCAGGGCGCGCCGGGCAGGTCGGCGGCGTACGGCGGGAGTCACGGGGTTCACCTTCACGGGATCGAGGAGTGGACGACGGGCCGGCAACGGGCCATCAGATGACAATGAAAACGATTATCGTTAAGGTGGGGACTCGTCAAGGCGGCCCCGTCCCTGCACGGACCCGGGCCGACCTGCGTCCAACTCGCCTTCCGTGAAAGGGAAACCGTGGCCCATCTGCTGATGGTCGAGAGCTGGGTCGGATCGATGAGCAGGCTGCTGCCACGAGCGATCCGCGAGGGCGGGCACGAGTTCACCTTCCTCACCCGTGACCTGCACCACTACCTGCGCACCGCGCCCGAGGGCGCCGCGCATCCGCTGCTGTCGGCCCGCAACGTGCTGACCGCCGACACCAACGACCTCGACACCCTGCTGCCCCTCGTCGAGCGCCTGCACGGCGCGCTGGGCTTCGACGGGGTGATCACGTCGTGCGACTACTACCTCCCGACGGCCGCGCGGATCGCCGCCCGGCTGGGCCTGCCGGGCCCCGCCCCCGCCGCGGTCGAAAGCGCCTGCCGCAAGGACGCCACCCGCCGGGCGCTGGCCGACGCCGGACTGCCCGGGCCGCGCTTCGCGGTCTGCGCGGACCGGTCCGAGGCCGCCGACGCGGCGCGGGAGATCGGCTATCCGCTCGTACTGAAGCCGGTGGACCTGTGCGGCGGGATGTTCGTCCGCCGCGTCGACGACGAGGCCGGGCTGGCCCGCGCCTACCAGGCGCTCGCCGACTTCCCCGTCAACGCGCGCGGTCAGCGGCGCGCTCCCGTGGTGCTGCTCGAAGAGCTGCTCCAGGGGCCCGAAGTCAGCGTGGAGACCGTGTCGTTCGGCGGGACGACGCGGGTGGTCGGGGTGACCGACAAGAGCGTCGGCGGTGCGCCCGCGTTCATCGAGACGGGGCACATGTACCCCGCGGCGCTCTCCCCCGCCGACGCCGAGGCGGCCGCCGAGACCGCCCGCCGGGCGCTGGCCGCCCTCGGCCTGGACGCGGTGGTGGCGCACACCGAGATCAAGCTGACCGCCGACGGCCCCCGGGTCGTCGAGGTCAATCCGCGCCCCGCCGGCAACCGCATCACCGAACTCGTCCGCCATGTGGCGGGGATCGACCTGGCCGCCGCCGGTGTCGAGATGGCCCTCGGCCGCGAACCGGACCTGCGCCCGCGGGCGACCGGGCTGCGCAGCGCCGCCATCGGGTTCCTGGTGCCGGACACCGCGGGCGTGCTTGCGTCCGTCGGCGGAGCCGACGAGGTGCGCGGGGCCGACGGCCTGCTGGAGCTCCAGCTCGCCGAACCCGGCAGGGTGGTGCGGGCCGCGGGCAGCAACAACGAGTACCTGGGCCACGTCATGGCCGGCGACGCCCGGGGCCCCGGAGCCCGCGAGCGGGTCGAGGCCCTGCTGTCGGCGCTGTGTCCGAAGGTGGCCGCCCGATGAGCGCCCGCATCTCCGCCGACCGCACCGCGGCCTCGTACGACGAACTCGTCGAGCGGGTGCTCGACGGTGACTTCGGCCCCGACCCGCGCACCACCCGGATCGCGGTGGCCTTCGCCACGCGCCAGTCCGTACGCCACGACGGGCGCGGCGGCGGCTACCGCAACGAGGTGCTGAGCCTGCGCCTGGCCGCGGCGGTCGGCTCGTGCGCGGTCGAGCCCGGCGCCCTGCCCGACGGCGCGGTGGACGACTGCGTCGGCGCCGACGTCGCCCGGCTGCTGACGCATGAACTGCTGCCGGTGCGGGTGGCCGCGCTGGACGCCTATCTGGCGCACGTCCTGCCCCACGGTCCCGCGGCCGGCGCACGGCCCTGGCCGCTGCCCGCCGGGAGTTCGCTGGTGAAGTCCCGGGCCAGGGCCAGGGCCGTCACCGGGCTGCTCGACGTCCCGCCGGGCGGCACCGTGCTCGTCGTGGGAGTGGTGAACTCGCTGCTGGAGGCGCTGCGCGCGCGGGGCGTGCGGTACATACCCTGCGACCTCAAGGGCGGCACCACGGAGTGGGGCGAGCGGGTGCGTACCGACGCGGCCGCGGAACTGGCGCGCTGCGACGCCGTCCTGGCCTCGGGGATGACGCTCGGCAACGGCAGCTTCGAACAGCTGCGCCGGCACGCGCTGCGGCACGGCACGCCGCTGGTGATGTTCGCCCAGACCGGCAGCGCGGTGCTGCCGCGCCTCATCGGCGCAGGGGTGAGCGCGGTGTGCGCCGAGCCGTACCCGTTCTTCTGGCTCGACGGCGGTCCGGGCGTCGTCCACCGCTACGGCGGCCCTGCGCACCCCGAGGACGCCCGGTGACCACAGCAGTCCTCAGCCCCGCCGGCAACGCCGAACTCCTCGCCCTGCTCGGCCGGACCCCGCTCGCCCGGATCACCGCCGATCTGCCCTGCCCGCAGCCCGGCTTCTGGGGCAAGCTCGAAGGGCTCGGCGTCGGCGGTATGAAGGCGCGGGCGGCGGTCTCCATGCTGCTCGGCGCCAAGGAGCGCGGCGAACTGCGGCCGGGCGCACCGGTGGTGGAGTCCACCTCGGGAACCCTCGGCATCGGGCTGGCCTTCGCCGGCCAGGCCCTGGGGCATCCGGTCGTGCTGGTGGGCGACGCGGAGCTGGAGCCCTCGATGCGCCGGCTGCTGCGCGCCCACGGCGCCCGCCTGGAGCTCGTCGACCGCCCGGCGGCCGAGGGCGGTTGGCAGGCCGCGCGGTTGGCGCGGCTGCGGGAGGTGCTGGCGCGGCTGCCCGGCGCGTACTGGCCCGACCAGTACAACAACCCCGACAACGTGGCCGGTTACGCCTCGCTCGCCGCCGAGCTGGCCGCCGCACTGGACCACCTCGACGTGCTGGTGTGCAGCGTCGGCACGGGCGGCCACAGCGCCGGCATCGTCGGCCCGCTGCGGCGGCACTGGCCCCGGCTGCGGCTGATCGGCGTCGACGCCACCGGCTCGACGATCTTCGGCCAGCCGGCCAGGCCCCGGCTGATGCGCGGCCTGGGCAGCAGCATCCATCCGCGCAACGTCGCCTACGAGGCGTTCGACGAGGTCCACTGGGTCGGGCCCGCGGAGGCCGCCGACGCCTGCCGCCGACTGGCCCGCGGCAACTTCGTCAGCGGCGGCTGGAGCACCGGCGCGGTCGCCCTGGTCGCGGCCTGGGCCGCCCGGGTCCATCCGGGGGCCGTCGTCGCCGGGGTCTTCCCCGACGGCCCGCACCGCTACCTCGGCAGCGTCTACGACGACGACTTCCTCGCCGCGCACGGCCTGGACCCCGCCACGGCGGCCACCCGTCCGGTCGAGATCCCGCACCCGGGGGCCGTGGAGGCCACCGGCTGGGCCCGGTGCCGCGCCGTCGCCGATCCGCTCGCCCGCCGAACCCCCCACAGCCAGGAGAACCCGTGAAAGTCAGTCAGCGCACCGTGCGCCTCGCCCTCACCGAGCCGCTGCGAATATCCCGCTCCACCATGGCGGCCCGCGAGGCGGTCTGGCTGTCCGTCGAGCACGACGGGCGCCACGGCCACGGAGAGGCCGTCACCAGCGTGTACTACGGCCTCGACGCCGACACGCTCGGCCGGCTGATGCACGCCCAGTCCTCATGGCTGGCGCGCTTCGCCGATCCGGAGAGCGCCCTGGAGGAGCTGCGCGGCCACGGTCTGGCGAGCACTCCGCCCGCCGTGACCGCCGCCGTCGAGTCCGCGCTGCTCGACCTGGTGGGCAAGCGCGCGGGCGTCCCGCTGCACACCCTGCTCGGCGCCGCCGGCCCGCCGTCCGCGGCGACCGCCCGCACCCTCGGCATCACCTCGGCGGAACGGGCCGGGGCCCAGGCCGCCCGCCTGGTGCGGGACGGCTTCTCGGTCCTCAAGATCAAGGCGGGCTCCCCCGACCCCGCCGACGATCTGGCCCGCGTACGGGCCGTCCGGACCGCCGCACCCCTGGCGCGACTACTGCTCGACCCCAACGGCGCCTGGCGCGCGAACGAGGCCGAGCGCCTGCTGCACCGCTTCGCGGCGCTGGGCGTCGAGGCCGTCGAGCAGCCGACCGCGCCCGGCGACCCCGAAGCGCTGGCGCGGCTCGCCGAGCGCTCGCCGCTGCCGGTCGTCGCCGACGAGGACGCGGTCGACTACGAGGACGTCCGCCGCCTGGCCGGACGGGTGCAGGGCGTCAACGTCAAGCTCGCCAAGTGCGGCGGGGTCGGCGCGGCCCTGCGGATCGCCGACCTCGTCGCCGGGACCGGCACCGAGCTGATGCTCGGCTGCCTGACCGCCAGCACCCTGGGCATCGCCCCCGCCGTCCACCTCGCCGACCGCGCCCGGTGGACCGACCTCGACGGGCATCTGCTGCTCGCCCACGACCCGTGGACCGGTATCGCCGGCACCGACGGCACCGTCCGGGCGAGCGGGCGTCCGGGGCTGGGCGTGCGGCCGCGTACGGACGGCGGGGCGCGGCCGTGAGGACCTGGCGAGAGATCCGCGGCTTTCCCGTCGCGATACGGCTCCTGCTGGTCAACCAGTTCGGGGTGAACACCGGCTTCTATCTGCTCATCCCCTATCTCGCCGTCCACCTCGGCGAGGACCTGGGGCTGTCGGCCGCGGTCGTCGGCATCGTGCTCGGCGTACGCAACCTCAGCCAGCAGGGCCTGTTCCTGATCGGCGGGTCGGCCGCGGACCGGCTGGGCGCGCGGGGGGTGATCATCGCCGGCTGCGGGCTGCGCGCCGTCGGCTTCGGGCTCTTCGCGCTCGGCGACGGGCCGGCGGTGCTGCTGGCCGCCTCGGTGCTCAGCGGACTGGCCGGGGCGCTGTTCAACCCGGCCGTGCGCGCATACCTCGCGCTGGCGGCGGGCGAGCGGAAGGCGGAGGCGTTCGCCCTGTTCAACGTGTTCGCGACGGCCGGCGCGCTGGTGGGGCCGCTGCTCGGCAGCGCGCTGCTGCTGGTCGACTTCCGGGTCTCCGCGCTCACCGCGGCAGGGCTCTTCGCGGTGCTCACGGTGGCCCAGGCCCTGGTGCTGCCGGCGGACACGGTCGCGCCATCCGGGAACAGCGTCATGGCGGACTGGCGCGAAGTGGCCGGCAACCGCGGCTTCGTGGCGTTCGCGCTGGCCATGGTCGGCATGTTCACCATGGAGAACCAGCTGTATCTGCTGCTGCCCGACGGCGCGCGCCGGGCCACCGGCTGGGACGGCGCAGCCGGCGTCGTCTTCCTCGTCGGCACCCTCACCAACCTCGGACTGCAACTGCGCCTCACCCGGGCCCTCAAGGCGCGGGGCAGCCGGGGCCGTTGGATCAGCGGGGGAATCGCCCTGATGGGCCTGGGCTTCCTGCCGCCGATGGCGGTGGCGGGAGCCGGGACCGCACACGGGGATCCGGTCGGCGCGGCGCTGCGCCTGCTGCCGGTGCTGGGCGGTGCCCTGCTGCTCTACCTGGGCGTGATGATCGCCCAGCCGTTCGTGATGGAGCTGATCCCCGGCTTCGGCCGCCCGGAACTGACCGGCACCTACTTCGGCCTGTTCTACGTGGTATCCGGCATCGCCGCGGCCGTGGGCAACGCCGTCGTCGGCTGGGCGATGGACGCCGGGGAGCACACGGGGGCGCGGTGGCTGCCCTGGGCGTGCTGCCTGGCCTTCGGACTCGTCTCCGCGGCGGCCGTCGCCCGGCTGCACCGCCTGCGGACCCTGCCCGACCGGACGCCGGCCGAACCGGTGCCGGTGTGAGGGCGGGCCGCCGCGGGTGCCGGCGCTCGGCGGAGCCGGCGCGGGACGAGGCGGACAGCTGCGGCCCGAGGCGGCCGCGTAAGGAGAACCGATGACCGACGCGAACCTGCTGACCGACAACCCGGCCCTGTACGAGGCCCGTTTCCCCGACGCCACACGGCTGGCCGGCCGCTGGGCCGAGGACCGCCTGCGCCACTACGGCGCCGGTCCGCGGGTCCTCGACCTCGGCTGCGGCACCGGCCGCGACGCCGCGCATCTGCACCGCGCCGGCCGCAGGGTCGTCGGCGCCGACCTGTCCGAGGCGATGCTCGGCCACGCCCGCCGCCACCACCCCGGGCCCGCGTACGTCCGGGCCGATCTGCGCCACTTCGACCTGGGGCAACGGCGTTTCGACGCGGTGGTGTGCCTGGACAGCGCCCTGCTGTACTGCCACACCAACGAGGAGCTCGACGGCCTGCTCGCCTCGTGCCGCCGGGCCCTGGCGCCCGGTGGGCTGCTCCTGGCGGAGATGCGCAACGGGGCCTTCTTCCTCGGCCGGACCGAACTGCTCGACGGCCCGTCCGTCAGCACCTTCGACTGGCAGGGCGTCACCCACCGGTCGACGACCGCGCTGCGCGTGGACCGGGCGGCGCAACTGCTGCGCCGTACCCGGGTGTGGACAGCCGACGACGGATCGCCGCCGGTCGAGCAGCACTCCGCATGGCGGCTGCTCTTCCCGCAGGAGCTGCGCCATCTCCTCGGCACCCATGGCTTCGAGGTGCTCGCCCTGTACGACGGGCCCGGCCCGCGCACCGATCCGCCCTGGAGCCCAGGGGATCCGCCCGCCACGACTGTCGATGCCGACCGGCTCCATCTCGTCGCCCGGCTCACCCGGGAGACCTGATCGCACCCGGTGGACGCCGCGCCGGACACCGCTCCACCGGGGTGCCGGACGGCCGCCGCCGGCCCCACCGCACCACCAGTCCCCCGCTCCCCCGCTCCCCCGCTCCCCCGCCTTCGAAGGACATCGCCATGGACCACCACGTCCCCGTCAACGACCCCCGTCTCCCCGGGCTGCGCCGCCGGGGCTTCCTCGCCGCCGCCGGCGGGGCCGCCGGGCTCGGTGCGCTCGCGCTCGCCGGCTGCTCCGGCTCCCGGCTCTCGGCGGGTGACGCCTCCGAGGACGGCAGGCCCCGGCACGGCGGACGGCTGCGCGCCGCCTTCGCGGGCGGCGGTGCCGGCGAGACCCTCGACCCGCACCTCGCCAACCTCTTCGCCGATGTCGCCCGCGCCAAGGCGCTCTTCGACAAGCTCGCCGACTACGGCCCCGATCTCGCCGCCCGGCCCCGGCTCGCCGCGGCGTGGCAGCCGAACGCGGGCCTGGACCGGTGGCGGGTCTCGCTGCGCAAGGCCGCGTTCCACGACGGCAGGCCGGTGACGGCCCGGGACGTGCTCTACAGCTACCGCCGTATCGCCGACCCGAAGAAGGCGTTCCGGGCCAAGGCGTCGCTGGAGCCGATCGATCTGAAGGCCAGCCGGGCGGTGGACGCGCGGACCGTCGAGTTCGTCCTCAAGCGCCCGACCGCCGAATTCCCCAATGTGCTCGCCGCGTTCGGCGCGTACATCGTCCCCGAGGGGGCCCGGGACTTCGACCGCAAGCCGGTCGGCAGCGGTCCGTTCCGCTTCGTATCGTTCACGCCCGGCACTTCCGCCATCTTCCGGCGCAACGACGCCTACTGGGACGGCGCCCCCTACCTCGACGAGCTGGAGTTCGTCGTCGCCAACGAGGAGTCGGCGCGTACCAACGCCCTGCTGGGCGGCCAGGTCGAGTACGCCCACGAGCTGAACCCGGCCACCGCCCGCGCCCATGAGGACCAGGGGCAGATCACCATCGTCCGGCTGCGGAACAGCGCCATGCAGGCGTTCGCGATGAAGACCGACCGGCCGCCGTTCGACGACCGGCGGGTCCGCGAGGCGTTCTTCCTGATGGCCGACCGCAAGGAGCTGGTCGACGGTGCGCTGTCCGGTGCCGGCGAGGTCGGCAACGATCTGTTCGGCAAGGGGTACGAGTACTACGCCGGCGGTCTGCCGCAACGCACCCCGGACCTCGACCGGGCCCGGCATCTGCTGAAGCGGGCCGGTGCCGAGAAGCTGACGGTCACGCTCGACACCTCGCCCGTCGCCTCCGGATTCACCGAGGCCGCGGCGATCTTCCGGGACCAGGCGGCCGAGGCCGGAGTGCGCGTCGAGGTCAGGACCGGCAGCAAGGACAGCTACTGGACGGACATCCTGGACGCCGGCACGCTGTGCTGCTACCGCTCCGGCGCCATGCCCATCGAGTCCCATATCTCGCAGCGCCTGCTCACCGACTCCTCCACCAACGCCACGCACTGGCGGCACAAGGACTTCGACGCGCTGTACCGGCAGGCGCAGTCCACCAGGGACGACAAGGACCGTGCCGCCGTCTACGCGCGCATGCAGCGCCGGCTGTACGCCGAAGGCGGCTTCCTGGTCTGGGGCTTCGCCGACTGGATCCTGGGCACCGCCCGCAATGTGCGGGGCGTCGAACGCGAGGCGCCCGCCAACTCCCTCGACTGGGCGCGCTTCGACAAGGTCTGGCTGGCGTGAGGGCGCGTAGCGAGCGAGCCGCGGGCATGAGCGGGCTGCGGTCCTGGTGCGTCCGGCGGTTGCTGACCGGTGCGGTGCAGACGGCGGCCGTGGTGCTGCTCGTCTTCGCGCTCACCGAGGCGCTGCCGGGCGACGCGGCGGTGGCGCTCGCCGGCGACCAGCCCGACCCGGAGCGGATCGCGGCCCTCCGCGCGGCGCTGCACCTGGACCGGCCGGCGCATGAACGCCTGGCGGAGTGGGCGGCCGGGCTGCTGCACGGCGACCTCGGCACGTCCCTGACGTCGGGCCGGCCGGTGAGCGGGTATCTCGCGGACGGGTTCGAGCCGACCCTGCTGTTGGCCGGGCTCACCCTCGTGCTGCTGGTGCCGGCCGGCGTCGGGCTCGGGGTGCTGGCCGCCCGGCACGAGGGGCGGTTCGCGGACCGGCTGATCAGTTCGGTGGCGCTCGGCGTGTACGCGGTCCCGGAGTTCGCCTGCGGCGTGCTGCTGGTCACGGTGTTCGCGCTGCGCCTGGGCTGGCTGCCGCCGACCGCCGTCGGCTACGGCACCGATCTGCTCGCCCATCCGGCGGCCCTGGTGCTGCCCGTCCTGGTCCTGCTGTCGCGTCCGGTGTGCTCACTGGCCCGCCTGGTACGCGCCGGGATGATCGACGCGCTGGCCGCTCCGTACGCCGTCCATGCCCGCCGCTACGGCGTACCGGGCGCCCGCGTCCGGTACGCGCACGCGCTGCCCCACGCGATCGCGCCCGCCGCCCAGCAGCTGGCCCGCACCGTCGACTGGCTGCTGTGCGGGGTCATCGTCGTGGAGGCGCTGTTTGTGATCCCGGGGCTGGGAACGGTGCTGATGAACGCCGTCGCGGAGCGCGATCTGCCCGTGGTGCAGGGCCTGGCCGTGGTCTTCGGCGTGGCGACGGTGCTGCTCAACCTGGGCGCCGACCTGGTCGCCCGCCGCTTCGCGCCGCGGGCGGGGGTGGCGGCATGAGGAGGCTCGCCGGTGCCCGGCCGGGGCGCTTCGCGCTCGCCCTGGCCGTGCTCGCCGTGCCGCTGGTGCTGGCCCTGCTCGGCCCGCTGCTCGCGGGTGAGCCGGCGCCCCGGGCGCCTTCCTTCACGCTCGGCGGCGGGCATCGGCTGGGCACCGACTTCGTCGGCCGGGACGTGTGGCGGCAGGTGCTGCTCGGCGGGCGGTCGGTGGTCCTCGTCGCGCTGGCCGCGACGGCGCTGGCCTATCTGGTGGCGCTGCCGGTCGGGCTCGCGGGCGCGCTCACCCACCGGGCGTGGCTGGAGGAGCTGCTGATGCGGCCCTGGGACGTCCTGGTCGCGGTGCCGTCGCTGCTGCTGATCCTGCTGGTGGCGGCGGTCGCCCCGCCGGGGGCGGTGGGGCTGTCGCTGCTGGTGGCCCTGGTCAACATCCCCGATGTGGCACGGATGGTGCGGGCCACGGCGGCCGAGGCGGCCTCCCGCCCCGCGGTGGAGGCGCTGCGCATGCAGGGCGAGTCCTGGTGGCGGATGGCCGTGGGGTACGTCGGCAGATCGATGGCGCGCACCCTGGTCGCGGATGCCGGCGTACGGCTGACGGGGGTGCTGTATCTGGTGGCCACGGCGGCGTTCCTCGGTGTCGGTGCGGCGCCGGACGCGGCCGACTGGGCGGTGATGGTGGACCGCAACCGTACGGGGCTGTTCGTCCAGCCCTGGGCCGTGGTGGTGCCGGCGCTGCTGATCGTCGCGCTGACGGTGGGGAGCAATCTGCTCTTCGACGCCGTACTGGAGAAGAAGACCGCCGGAGCGGGAAGGAGGCGGCGGGCGTGAGCGTGATCGCCGAGATCAGGGATCTGCGTGTCGAGGTCGACGGGCGGCCGATCGTCGACGGGGTCGGTCTGCGGCTCCGGGCCGGGCAGGTCACCGCGCTGGTCGGCGCGTCCGGCAGCGGCAAGACGACGACCGGCCTGGCACTGCTGGGCGAGTACCCGGCGGGTGCGCGGGTGGCCGGTGAGGTGCGGGTGGCCGACGGTCTGGTCGGCTATGTGCCCCAGCATCCCGGCGCGGTCCTCAACCCCGCACGCCGGGTCGGTGCGCTGCTGTCGGACATCGCCCGCGGCCAGGTGCGGGCCCTGCCCCGGGCCGGGCGGCGGGCGGCGGCCCGTGAGCGCATCCGGCAGGCGCTGGCCCTGGCCCAGCTCCCGGAGGGCGAGGCGCTGCTCGGCCGCTATCCGCACCAGCTGTCGGGGGGCCAGCAGCAGCGGGTGGTCCTGGCGCAGGCGCTGCTGGCCGGTGCCGGGGTGGTGGTCGCGGACGAGCCGACGACAGGTCAGGACGCGGTGACCAAGCGGCGCGTCGTCGGCGAGCTGGCGGCGCTCGCCCGGCAGGGCATCGCGGTGCTGCTGCTGAGCCACGACCTGGACGTCGTGCGGGCACTCGCCGACGAGGTGTTGGTGATGCGGGGCGGGCGGGTGGTGGAGGCGGGCCCCGCCGAGCGGCTGTGGCGCGCCCCGGAGCATCGGTGGACCGCTGAACTCCTCGCCGCGGAAGCCGGGGTGGGCCAGAGTCCGCCGGCGGTCGCGGGCCGGCCGGTGCTGGAGGTGCGCGGACTTGCGGCCCGGCACCGGGCCGGATCCCGGACCGCCACCGAAGTGCTGCGGCTGCCCGAACTCACCCTCCGTGCGGGCGAGTTCCTCACCGTCGTCGGCCGCTCCGGCAGCGGGAAGACCACCCTGGCCCGCTGCCTGGCCGGGCTGCACCGCGACTTCCGGGGCGAGGTCCGGCTCGACGGCACCGCCCTCCCGCGCAGTCTGCGGTCGCGGACCCGAGCGCAACTCGCCGCGGTCCAGTACGTCTTCCAGGACGCCAGGGCCGCGTTCGACGAGCATCGGCCGGTGCTGGACCAGGTGGCGCGCACGGCGGTGCGGCTGCGCGGGGCGGATCCGGGGCAGGCCGTGGCGGAGGCGCTGCGTACGCTGGCCGCGCTCGGTCTGGCCGAGGAGCTGGTGCGCCGCGTGCCCGGCCGGCTGTCCGGCGGTGAGTTGCAGCGCGCCGCGCTGGCCCGCGCGTTGCTGGCCCGGCCGCGGGTGCTGATCTGCGACGAGATCACCTCCGGGCTCGATGCCGTCACCCGGCGCGGTCTGCTCGACACGCTCACCGCCCTGCTGCACGACCGGCCGGAGCTGTCCCTGGTGCTGATCACCCACGACCTCGCCACCGCCGCGGCGGCCGCCCGGATCGCCGTACTGGACGGCGGCGAACTCGTCGAGCAGGGGCCGGCGCGCCAGGTGATCACCGCACCGCGGCACGCCTTCACCGCCTCCCTCGTGGAGGTCGCGGCGGATCTGACGGTCCGTGACGGAGCCGGTCCGGCGGTGGGCTAGTACGTCGGCAATCGTCCGGTGACACACTCGTTTCCGCCATCGCGTGACCTTGAGGACCGGAGCGCGGATACTGCCCCCGGAGCGTCTCCACGGCTGCCTGTGCGCTCCGGCACCGCCCCGACCTGGACGTACACCGGCCACAGACCCGACCGCTCAGCTCTCACCAGGAGGTACCTCATGAAGATGGCGATCTACTGACCACGGGCGATGCCGGCTCCCGGGGCCGGGCACTGGCCGAGGGCCTGCTCACCGACTGCTCGACTCGGATCATCTACCGCCAGGAAGCCGACCAACTCACCTCCGCCGCCGCCCTGCTGGGACTGACCGGCGTGGAGACCCAGGCCGTGTCCGCCCTCACCAAGGGCCGGGGCCTACATCGGCCTGCTGATCAACGCAGCCCTGCTGGTGGCCGACCTGGTGACGCTGCTCCAGGCACTCGGCATCGGCAAGGTACTGGGCGTGCGGCTGCCGGTCGTCGCGGGTGCCACCTTCACCGCCGTGACCCCGATGACCCTCATCGCGGGCGAGTGCGGGCAGGCGGTATACGGGTCGATGATCGCCGCCGGTGTCTTCCGGCTGCTGGTTGCCGTGCCCTTCGCGCGGGCGGTCCGCTTCTTCCCGCCGCTGGCCGGCGGCACCGTCATCGGGCTCTCCCGGGCCGACCTTACGTCTCGCCCAGCAGTCCGCGGATCGACTCCCACGCCGTTCCCGCGACCGTCCGCAACGCCTCGGCCGTCGCGCCGTCCCGGGCCCGGTGGGACATGCCCTGAACGATCACCCCGGCGAACTCGGCGACCGCGCGTGCGTCGGTGCCGGCCGGGAGGGTGCCCGCGGCGATGTCGGCCCTGATGCGGGCCTCCAGGCGGTCGATGTTGGCGTTGCGGAGATCGCGGAGGTGGTCGGCGACTTGCTGGGCGGCGTCGGAGACCCGGGTGGCGGAGCCTATGACCAGGCAGCCGCCGGGACTGTCGGTGTGGGTGTAGGCGTCGACCGCCTCGTGCAGCAGGCGATGGATCAGGGCGGGGGAGCGGTCCTCCTCGTCGAAGGCGCGCTGCATGAAGCTGCCCCTGCCGTTGTTGTAGTACTCGACGGCGGCGAAGAAGAGGCCCTCCTTGCTGCCGAAGGCTGCGTAGAGGCTGGGGGTGTTGATCCCCATCTCCCGGGTGAGGGTGGCCACCGAGGTGCCGTCGTAACCGTGCCGCCAGAAGGCGACCATGGCCTTGTCCAGAATGTGTTCGAGATCGAACTTACGGCCCTGGCCGCGTACGCCTGCCATCGGGTGCTCCCACGTCGTCGTCAGTGAGCGTGCTCTGTCGGGGCGCGGGCCGGGACGCAGCTTCACCGGTGTGATCCGTTATTCATGTAGCGGTCAATAAACGAATGATAGTAGTGTCGCCGGGCGGGTGAGAGGAACCGGTACGCCGACAGGCGTGGTCCCTCGCCGCATCTCCATGCGCCACGCGGCGCGGCGACAGGGTGGTCGCCGGCCGTGACACATTGTCTGCACACAGGGGGACTCCAGGTGCACAACAGTGCCGCATACACCGATGGCTTAACGCGTCGTCACTCCGCCTCCCCGTCCTGGACCGTGGAGGCCATCAAACAGGTTCGGTACCACGTCGTCGAGGCGTCCGGACTGTTCGATCCCGAGAGCACCCTGCTGCTCTCCGGCTGCGCGGACGCTCCGCTGCGACCCGGCGACCGGCGTCTCGTCGTGATCGACTCCACTGTTCAGAAACTCCACGGGGAGCGCATCACCCGCTACTTCGACCACCACGGCATCGCGGTCACCCTCCTTCCCTTACGCGTGGACGAGAGCGTCAAGCGGTGGAGCCTGGTGACGGACGTGGTCGACGCCATGAACGACTTCGGCATCGACCGCAGGCGCGAACCGGTGATCGCAATCGGCGGCGGCGTCCTCCTCGACGTCGTCGGACTCGCCGCCAGCCTGTACCGGCGCGGCACACCCTACATACGAATACCCACCACGCTTGTGGGCCTGGTCGACGCCGGGGTCGGCGTGAAGACCGGGGTCAACTACCAGCAGGGCAAGAACCGGCTCGGCACCTACGCGCCGGCCGTGGCGACCTTCGTGGACCGCTCCTTCCTCAGCACCCTCGATGCGCGTCACCTCTCCAACGGGCTGGCGGAGATCCTCAAGATGGCGCTGATCAAGTCGGCGGAACTCTTCGGTCTTCTGGAAGACTTCGGGCCGCTGCTGATCGAGGACCGCTTCCAGGGAAGCACTCCCGCACTGGAGACGGCGGCCCGCCGGGTCGTCTCCGAGGCCATCCATCTGATGCTGGAAGAACTCCAGCCCAATCTGTGGGAACAGTGCCTGGAACGGTGCGTCGACTACGGGCACACCTTCAGCCCCACCATCGAGATGGAGGCGCTGCCGGAGCTGCTGCACGGTGAGGCGGTCGCCGTCGACATGGCGCTCACCACCGTGATGGGAAGGATGCGCGGCGATGTCACCGAGCATCAGGCCCAGCGCGTACTGGCACTGATGGACCGGCTGCGACTGCCGCTGTGGACCGAGGTCCTGGCCCGCCCGGGAATCCTGGACGGCGCACTCGCCGACACAGTGCGCCACCGCGACGGACAGCAGCGGCTGCCGCTGCCGGTCGGCATCGGACACCACCGCTTCGTCAACGACGTCACCCCCGAGGAACTGAACACCGCGCTCAAGGAACTCGACACCGAACGAAGACGGATCGGGCAGGACTTCGGACCGGCCGCCGGACTCGTAGGGGCCGGTGAGGCAGCGTGAAGTGGGACAGCCTCTACATCGAGGGCGTCGGCTCCTATCTGCCCGAAGAGCGTGAGTTCGCCGCAGAGATGGTGGCCACTGGACGGTACAGCCAGGTCGAACACCAGAAGACCGGACAGGTGTCGGCCGCCATAGCCCGACCCGAACGCGGCGAGACCGCCCCCGAGATGGCGGCGGACGCCGGACGCGCCGCGCTCGCGGACGCCGGGACCGACCCCGCTGACATCGATGTCCTGGTCCACGCGGTGGTGCTGCACAACGGCCTGGAGGCCTGGAACTGCGGCGCTTATCTGCAGAGCGAGCTCGACATAGAGGAATGCATACCGATCGAGATACGCACCGCCTGTGCGGGCGCCGTCGTCGGCATGGAACTCGTCGGCCGCTGGTGTGCGGGCTCCGGCAAGGGCATGGTCACCGCCTCCGACGCCTGGCAGCTGCCGCTCTTCGACCGCTGGGCCTCCGACAGCGGACTGGTCTACGGCGACGGCGCGGGTGCCCTGGTCCTCGGCCACGACGGCGGCCCCTTCCGGGTCCTGTCCACCTCCGTGGTCAGCGACCCGCTGCTCGAGCGGATGCACCGCGGCAACGATTCGATGGCGATGCCGTACTACGGCTCCAGCACCCCCATCGACCTGTGCCAGCGGGTCGCCGCATTCACCGAGACCCGCAGCATCGAGGAGTTCTGGACCCGGAACACCGCCGCACTGTCACGCTCCGCCGAGACCGCACTCGCCGACGCCGGCACCGCACACTCCGACATCGCCCACTGGCTGGTGCCGCACTTCGGCCGGGTCCTGCTGCGCAAGCAGTGCTTCGCCCCGCTGAAGATCGACGCCGGCCAGACGCTCGCCGAACGCGGCTGGGAGATCGGGCACACCGGCGCTGCCGACCCGGTCGTCGGCCTCGACCTGCTGCGCCACTCCGGCGCCCTCACCCCGGGCGACCGGCTGCTGCTCACCGGCATAGGCGCCGGATTCACCTGGGGCTGCGCGGTCGTGGAGTACACCGGCGCGCACGCACACACCACTGAGACGAACGAGACGAAGGGGGGCGTCCGTTGACCGCCACCACCAGGACCGAGACCGCAACGCCCGTATCAGGGGCGGGCGCCAACGCCGCAGTGTTCTGGATGCTGCTCGCCGTCTTCGGCGTCGGCACCGTCGAATACCTCGTCGCCGGTGTCCTGCCGGACATCGCGGGCGACGTCAAGGTATCCGACGCCACCGCCGGCCTCCTGGTGACCGTCTACGCGGTCACCGTGATGATCGGCGGTCCGCTGCTCACCATCGTCACCACCCGGGTGCCGCGCACCGCCCTGATCATCGGCTCCATGGCGGTCTTCGTCATCGGCACCCTCGGCACAGCTCTGGCGCACAGCTTCGCGCTCCTGGTCGTCTTCCGGATCGTCACCGCGCTGCCGCACGCCACCTTCTTCGCCCTCTGCCTGGTCCTCGCCACCTCGCTGGTGCCGCCGGAGTTCCAGGGCCGGGTGATCGCCCGGGTCTCGCTCGGCCTGAACCTGGCCACCGTGCTCGGCGTGCCGCTCGGCACCCTGATCGGCGGCGAGTTCGGCTGGCGTACCTCCTTCGTGGTCGTCGCCGTCTTCCAGACCCTGGTCACCGTCGGGCTCGTGGCCGTCACCCGGCGCGCTCCCGCTCGCCCGGCCGGGTCCATCTCCGCCGAACTCACCGTCTTCACCCGGCCCTCGGTGTGGGCTGCGCTCACCCTGACCGCGCTCAGCCAGGCCGCCCTGTTCGTCGTCTTCACCTACATCGCGCCCTACCTCCGCGACTACACCGGCTTCTCGTCCGGCCACGTCACGCTGCTCCTGTTCGTCTTCGGTATCGGCTCGGTGGCCGGGAACCAGCTCGGCGGACACTTCGCCGACCGCTCCATCGACCGCACCCTGTTCGTCGCGCTCGGCGCACTCACCGTCGCCCTCGGCCTGCTCGCGCTCTTCGGCTCGAGCACCTGGTTCACCGCCCCCTGGCTCTTCGTCCTTGGCGCCGCGGGCTTCTCGATCATCCCGCCGCTGGCCTCCAAGTTGATCACCGCGGCGAGTGAGGCCCCCAACCTCGCCGCCACGGTCAACATCGCGGGCTTCCAGCTCGCCAACGCCGCCGGCGCCTGGATCGGCTCGACCACCCTCTCCCTCGGCGCATCGCTGGCCTCGCTGCCCGCGGTCGGCGCCGCCCTGGCCCTGGCAGCCGTCCTCGCCCTTGCCGTGGGCACCCGCCGCACCCTTACCCGGACGGCAGGTGAGGGCCGTTGATGCGGGCCGCCGTCATCGACAAACCGCACACCGCGACCCTGGTGGAGACCGCCCGACCGGTCGCCGGACCCGGTGAGGTCCTGGTCAGGATCGCCTACGTCGGCCTGTGCGGCAGCGACCTGGAGCTGCTCCACGGCACCTCCCCCTACCTCGCCGACGGGCGGGCCGCCTTCCCGCACCGGTTCGGCCACGAATGGGCCGGCACCGTTGAGGAGTACGGCCCCGGCGTCACCGGACTGCGCCACGGCGAGGTGGTCACCGGCTCCACCATGATCCCCTGCCAGTCCTGCCGGTCCTGCGCCTCCGGCCACCGCAACCTCTGCACCGAACTGCGCGAGGTCGGCCTGTACGGCTGGACCGGTGCCGCCGCCGAGTACCTGGTGATGCCCCGCCATGCCCTGGTCCCCTTCGGTCCCGGCACGGAGCACCCGCGCCCGGCACATGTCCTGGTCGAACCCCTGGTCACGGTCCTGGAGGCGGTCCGCGCGGCCGACCTCCGGCCCGGTGACCAGGTCCTGGTCGTCGGCGCGGGCACCATGGGCAGCCTCGCCGCCGCCGTTCTCGCCCGCTACCCGGTGACCGTCGACGTCGCCGAACCCGGCAGCGTCGGCCACCTCCCGCCCGGCAGCTACCGCGACCGGGTCACTCGCACCGCCGACGCCCCCACCGGCTACGACCTCGTCCTGGAGTGCTCCGGGGCCCCCGGCACCCTCACCGCCGCGCTGGACCGTCTGCGACCCGGCGGCCTGTGCCTCCTGGTCGGCGTCCCCGCACGGACCGAGACCGTCGACCCCGGCCGGATCACTCTCAACGGCCTCCGGATCGCCGGAGTCCGGCACGGCGTCGACCACTACGCCCGCGCCGTCGCACTCGTCGACGAACTCGCCGCCGGTCTCGTCGACCAGGTGATACCGCTCGCCGAGGTCGCCCGCGCCTTCGACGTGCTCCAGCACGGCCGGATCCGGCCCAAGGTGGTGCTGAGCGTTGCCTGACCTCCACACCACACTGATCACCGGCGCCAGCAGCGGCATCGGCCGGGCCGCCGCCCGGGCGCTCGCCCGCCCCGGCCACCGGCTGCTTCTCGGCTACGCCACCGGCGAGGACCGGATCCGCCAGGTCGCCGGGGAGCTGCAGCGCACCACCGGCGCCGAGTGCGTCCCGGTCCGGGCCGATCTGCGCGACCCGGAGGCCGCCGTCGACAGCTGCATGGCCGCCGTCGAGCGGGCCGGGCGTATCGACTGCCTGGTCAACAACGCCGGCATCAACGACCGCACCGCCGCCGATGCCCTTGAACTGAAGCGGGCCGACGAGGTGTTCGCGATCAACGCCCTCGCCCCCATGACGCTCGCCTCCGCGGTGGGCCACCACATGATCCGAGGCGGCGTCCGGGGCAGCATCGTGAACGTCACCTCCGTCCACGAGACCGTGCCCATCAGCGGCGGCGCGCTCTACTGCGCCAGCAAGGCCGCCCTGGGCATGATCACCAAGGTTCTCGCCCTGGAGTTCGGCCGGTTCGGCATCCGGGTCAACTCCGTCGCCCCCGGCGAGACCGCCACCGCCATGAACGGCGTCCACGACGAGGACACCTACCGGGAGATCTCCCGGCCCGACATTCCGCTCGGACGCCCGGCCGGAGCCGAGGAGATCGCCTCGCTCATCGCCTATCTCGCCGGGCCCGGCGCCGGCTACCTCACCGGCGCCTCGGTCCTCGCCGACGGCGGACTCGCCCTGACCGCGGCGGAGGCCAACGCCCGCCACGCCTTCACCACCGTTCCTCCAAGGGAGAACCCACCGGTATGAAAGCCGTCACCTTCCACCGCACCGGCGACCCGGAGGTCCTGGCCCTCGCCGAGGTGCCCGAACTGCCCCTCGGACCGCAGGACATCCGTGTCACCGTCACCGCGGCCGCCGTGAACCCGGTCGACCTCAAGACCCGTTCCGGCTTCCTCACCATGAACCTGACCTACCCGGCCGTCCCCGGCTGGGACGTCTCCGGCGTCGTCACCGAGACCGGCAGCGAGGTCACCCGGTTCGCCGTGGGCGAGCAGGTCATCGGCATGATCGCCCAGCCGGTCCACCGCTACGGCACCTATGCCGAACAGGTCACCGCCGACGCACGCCTCTTCGCCCGTGCCCCGGCCGGAGCGCCGCTGGAGGAGGCCGCCGCGCTCCCGCTCGCCGGACTCACCGCCGTCCAGACCCTGGCCAAGCTCACGCTGCCGCCCGGCGCGCCGGTGCTCGTCACCGGCGCGGCCGGCGCGGTCGGCCGGATCGCCGTCCAGCTGTTGCTCGCCGACGGACACCCGGTCGACGCCCTGGCCCGGACCGGCGACACCGAACCTCTGCGGGCTATCGGCGTCGGCACCGTCCACACCCGGCCCGAGGATCTCCCCGACGCCACCCACACCGCTGTCGTCGACACCGCGGGCGTGGCCGCCGCGATCCGCGCGGTCGCCGACGGCGGCCAGTTCGTCGCCATCGACGACAACCTCCAGCCCGCGCCCGAGCGCGGCATCACTCCCCGCAAGAGCTACGTCGACGAGAACGGCGACCAGCTCCAGACCCTGAGCGACCTGATCACCGCTGGCCGCCTCACGGTACCGGCCGGCCGCCGCTACCCGCTCGCCGACGCCGCCCGCGCCCACCACGACTTCGGCGCGGGCGGCCTGCGAGGGAAGGTCCTGCTCCTGGCGTGACGCATCCGCACCCGATGTCGGCTGCGCACCCGGTCACGGAGTCGCGCACGGTCCCGACCCCGGCCACGGCCTCGGCCACCGGCCGGTACTCGTACCCGGCCACCGGCCCGTACCCGGTTCCGGCCACCAGCCCCCACACCACCCGGGTCGTCGATCCGACCCCGCACCCCGAAGGAACCCCCGCATGAGCACGGCTCCGGACACCTCCCTGACCCTCGCCCCGGGCACCCGCCCGCCGGCCCACCGGATCACGGTGGCGGTGCCCGACGTCGCGGAGGCCACCGCCTTCCTCGCGGAACTGGCCGGGCCCTCGACCGTGGACAGGGACGGCGGGGCCGGCGTCGTCTCGTTCTCACACGGCATCGAGGTGCGACTTCATCCCACCGCGCCCGCCGGCACCGCCGACACCCCGCCCCGCCTGGTCGACATCGGCACCAACCACCTCTGCCTCCGCGTCGGCGACATCGAGGCAGCCGTCGCCCACCTGGAAGAGCTTCCCGGGGTCGACGTCCTCGGCGACATCGTCACCATCCCCGAGGGCCCGATCCGCGGAAACCGCTGGATCTACTTCCGCTCCCCCTGGGGCACCCTCTTCGAACTGCAAGAGTGGCCCGACACCCCCGGATACGTCGACACCACCGCCGAACGGCTCCACCACGGCCAGCGGCCGGCCAACGACGCGCCCCTGCCGACCCTGCTCGGCCTGGACCACACCGGCTACAGCGTCCAGAGCCTCGACGCCACTGTCGACCACCTGGTCACCCACCACCGGGCACGGGTCGTCCTGCGCACCGAGATCGCCGTCGATCGGGCCTTCATGCGACGCCAGTTCGACCTCGACGTCGAGGGCACCTCGGCGATGGCCATGGTCGTCGTCGACGACGCCCTGAACCTCGAACTCTTCGAACATGGTGTCCCCGACCAGGAACCGCCGCGCCCTCTCGACCGCCTCGGCGGCAACCTGCTCGAACTCCACGCCACACCGCAACCCGCCCCCACAGCCCACCACGCCCCCTTCGGGCTCACCCTCCCCGGGCCGGTGACCACGTGAAATTCGGCATCAACCTGCCCAACTTCGGCCCCCAGATGACACCTGAGGGCATGCTCACCTGGACCCGCGAGGCCGAACGGCTGGGCTTCGACACCGTCCTGGTCTCCGACCACCTCGCCCTCACGGACGACGCCCACCGGCGCTCACCGGCCCCGTTCCACGAGAGCCTCGCCACCCTCTCCTGGCTGGCCGGGCAGACCGAGACCGTCCGTCTCGGCGCGGGCGTCCTCATCGCCTCCCACCGCCACCCGATCGCGCTCGCCCGGGCCACCGCCACCATCGACCAGCTCAGCGGCGGCCGCCTCGTCGTCGGCTTCGGCGTCGGCTGGGCCCCGCGCGCCTTCGACGTCCTGGGCGTGGACTTCCGCAGGCGCGGCGCCCTCACCGACCACACCCTGGACGTCCTGGTCGCGGCGTGGACCTCCGACACCGTCACCCACCGCGGCCACCGGGTGCACACCGCACCCCGGCCCGTACAGGACCCGCATCCGCCGCTGTGGATCGGCGGCAACGGACCGCGCGCCCTGGAACGCGTCAACCGCATCGGTACCGCCTGGCACCCGCTCCACCCCAGCCGGCAGCTGTGCGCCCTGGCCGCCGGGGCCCTCGCGGAAGGCAAGGAGTTCGCCCCGAGGATCTTCTTCCTCCCCACCACCACCCCCGCCGACCCCGACTCCCGGCCTCTCGGCTACGGCACACCCGACCAGATCCGCTCCGACATCGCCTTCCTCCGCGAACTCGGTGCCGACCACGTGATCCTCGACACCGACCCCGGCGACCAGCGTCTGCGCAGGCACTGGAAGGAAGACCTCGAACTGATCCGGCTCGCCGCGCACACCCTGGAGATCGGATGACCTCCCTGCGTGCCGTGACGGCCCGCGCTCTGCTCTTCGACATGGACGGCACCCTGGTCGACTCCGCCGACTCCATCGACCGCGTCTGGCGGGAGTTCGCCGCCCGCCACCGTCTCGACCCCGCCACCGTGCTCGCCGCGCTGCCCGGCCGCACCGCGCACGACATCGTCGCCGGGCTCCTCCCCGCAGCCGGTTTCTCCAACGTCACCGCCGAAGTCGCCTGGATCCGGGCACGCGAGGAGGCCACCGCCGACACCGTCACCGAGATCCCGGGCGCCCGTCGGCTGCTCACCTCCCTGCCCGCGCACACCTGGGCCGTGGTCACCTCCGCCTCCCGCACCATGACCGAACGCCGCCTCACCGCCGCCGGACTGCCCCTGCCCACCGTCGGCGTCTGCGCCGACGACGTCCGGGCCGGCAAACCCGACCCCGAGGGCTTTCGTGCCGCTGCCCGCCTCCTCGACGTGGACATCGCCGACTGCCTCCTCTTCGAGGACTCCGCCCCCGGTCTGCTCGCCGCCCGCCGCTCAGGCGGCACCCCCGTCGCCGTCGCCGCCCCCGTCGCCGAACCGGCCCCGTACCGCGTCGACGACCTGACCGCCGTCACGGCCCACGTCCAGGACGGCCGTATCCGCCTGGAGATCCGGCAGCCCCGGGCACACGCCGAACCGGCAGAGGGGATACGGCTGTGAGCACACGGGCCGTGACAGAGGACCGCGACGACCAGGTACGTACCGAGGTCGCCGTCGACCTCGGAGGGACCTGGTTGCGGATCCGGACCGGGTCCGGGGAGACCGTACGGCTCCCCGCGCCCAGCATCCTCAACCGGCCCGGCGAGGATCCGGCAGCGCTCCTCGATCAGCTGATCGAGACCCTGGCCGACGCGGTGCCGGCGGACGCGCGGGTGGCGATGTCCTGCGGTGCCGCCATGGACGAGGAGCATGGCGTGCTGCACGGCTCGGGCCCGCTCTGGGGCGGTGGCCCGGACCGGCCCGTCCCGCTCCGCGCCCTGCTCACCGCCCGCCGCCCGGACGTCAACTGGCACCTGTTCAACGACGTCACCGCCGGCCTTGCAAGCTTCGTCGAGCGGTTCGCCCGTCCCCACCACCGCCGCGTCGTGTACCTCACGGTGAGCAGCGGCATCGCCCTGCGCACCGCCGACCTCACCGAACGCTGCGTCCCGGTCGACGCCCACGGCATGCAGGGCGAGGTCGGCCACCTCCCGGCCGCTTCCACCGCACCCGCCGCCGTCCGCGCACTGAGCTGCCCCTGCGGCGGCACCGGCCACGTCGCAGCCCTGGCCGCCGGACCCGCCCTGCCGCACGTCGCGGCCGCGCTCGGCATCGAACGCCCCGAGGGCATCCGCGACGCCCTCCCCGTCCGGCTACGGGCCGAAGACCCCGCCGCCCGCCGCCTGCTCACCGCCGTCGTGGAACCCGTCGCCGAAATCGTGCGCACCTTGCGCTGCCTCGATCCCCGTATCGACCTCATCGGCATCGGCGGCGGCTACGCGGAAGGCCTCGGCGACCCCTACCGCGCCGAACTGGTCCGCCAGGTGAGCGAGGTACGCAGCTATGCCGACCGCGACACCGGCCTCGACCGGGCCGGACACCGTCTGCGGCTGTGCCGCCCCGGCGAGGTGGACCCGATGGCGGGCGCCGTCGCGCTCTCCCACGGCGCACTGATCGTCACCAAACACTGAGACCGGCCCCTTCAACCGTCACCACCCGGGAAGGACCCCATGCCAGCCATGGCCACCCACCGCGCGATCGTCCGCCACGGCACCACTTGCCGCATCGAAGAGGCCCCCACCCCGGACCCCGGCGAGGGCGAACTCCTGCTCGCACCCGAGCACGTGAGCCTCTGCGGCACCGACATCCAGATCCTGCGCGGCGACCGCGACGACCCCTCACCCGTCGTCGGGCACGAGGGCGCCGCCCAGGTCGTAGCCGCCGGTCCCGGCACCGACGGCTTCGCCCCCGGCGAACGGGTGTTCGTCAACCCCACCCACCCCGGCGACCCGTCCTTCCTCCTCGGCCACAACGTGCCGGGCCTCTTCCAGCAACGCGTCCTCATCGGCGCCTCGGCCGTCCGCGGCGGCCTGGTCTCCCATCTCCCCGAAGACCTCCCCGCCGCCCGCGCCACCCTCGTCGAACCGTACGCGGTCGTCCGCTACGCCCTCTCCTGCTTAGCCACCTCGGCTCCCGACACCCTTGTCGTCCACGGCGACGGCCTGACCGGCAATCTCGCCGCCCTTCTCGCGCCCCGCTTCCTCTTCCCCACTGTCCGGGTCGTCGTGGTCCACCGCACAGAAGCCGGCCTCAAATGGACCCAGGCCCACTTCCCTCACACGGTGAGCGTCCTTGCCACCGATCCCCTCGACCGACATGTCACCGGCACCGTCGCGCTCCTCGTCACCACCCATCGCAGCGGAACCGTCCCCGCCGTCGAAGCCGCCCTCACCGCCCTCGGCGAGCGCCTGGTCGCCATCCACCCCCTCGGCGGCGTCCCGCCCCGCGCCACCACCCCCCTGCTGCCCGGCGTCGACCTCGACGGCGTCCGCCGCGCCAACACCGGCGGCCCCTGGCCCCCCGCCACCACCACCTTCACCCGCCCGGGCCTGAGCCTCACCCTTAGCGGCAACCGCGGCGTCACCAACCCCCAGCTCCTCGCCGCCGCCGAAGCCCTGCGCACCGACAGCACCGTCGACCCGCTCCTCACCCACGTCATGGCCCTGGAGCCCGGCGTCCGCCACCTCAACCGGATCATCGGCGACCGCACCCGCACCGTCGACGGCGAACTCGTCATCCGCCTGGTCATCGACCTGGGGAACGGCCCCGCACACCACGGCGGCCGACTGCCGTAGCCGCCCCAGCAGTCCGCGCACATGCCCGACCACCAGCTCCGGCACCTCGTCAAGGCTGGGGAAGTAGCCCAACTCCTGGAAGCTCTGAGCAGCACCACCAGCGCCAGCAGATGCTCCGGCGACCGGGCCTTGCGTTCACGCTGTCGCTGCCCGAGCAAGCGGCCCGTCGAGGCTTCCGCGACGGCCTGCGTCTGTTCCGCCTCATGCCCCGCGTCGTCTCCGACATCCAACGCCTCTTCTCCCCTGACGAAACACGCGAACAACCGGACCTGGAAGAAGAACTGGTAGACCTTTGGGACCCGATCTCCGGTGTCATTCCCGGAGGCGTCAACTACGCGGCCGACGGCAGCTAACCGCAGCGCAACGAGGCACCACATGCCATCGGTGATCACCCTCACGATGACGGCAGTCCCCGACCACTTGCGAGGAGCACTGACACGCTGGCTCTTGGAAGTAACGCCGGAACTCTACGTCGGCACAGTCTCCGCAAAAGTGAGAGACGAACTCTGGAATGCCGTCAGCGCCTGCGTCGGCGACGGCATCGCAGTGCTCGCCTATCCCGCCAACAACGAACAAGGTTTCGCCCTGCGGACCGCCGGCCAACGACACCGCCACCTACGCGACTTCGACGGACTCACACTCATCGCCTTCCGGAATGTCGAAGGCACCCGCGGAGTAGACCAAGAAGTCGCAAAGCCGATGTAGCGTCGCAGGGCGCGAAGGGTGGTCTCCGCGCAGGCGAGGATCGGAATATCGCCGGGAAGGAGGGCTCAGACAAGAACGAGATCTGTACGCCCGTCATCGTGGAATACAAGCGCTCGCGCGACCACTTCTCAGTTCCGGACTCGGCGGACAACGCTGTCCTCGCCTCGACGGCCATCACCAACGCCGCACCAAAGACTGTCTCTGTGTGTGGCAGGCATGGCCTCTGTGTGGCGAGCAGAACCTCGGCATGCATCCGCGCGAGGCGGACGGGCGGCTCTCCTAGTGGTGCGCAGGCGAGCACGTCCAGCGCGGACCGGCTCGCATCGGTGCAGCCGCGGGCAGTCTCGTGCGCTCGCGCCGGCCCCACCGCAAACGCCCGAGTGAAAGCCGATTGTCTCCTTCACCGCAGTCGCAGCGGGCGTGAGATCAGAGCACCCTCTCCCGTGACCGTCAGGCGTGCCTGACGGCCGCCCTGCGAGCAGTCGCGGCCGTTGGGATAGGTCGGCTGCGGGGTGATGCTGATCTGTCGGTCGAGCACGGTGGCGCCTTGCTGGTTCTTGAACACCAGCCTGACGCGTATCGACTTCCCCGGGAGGTCACGTACGAACGCGAAGCCAGGCCAGGCAGAGGGCTCGGGAGTCCGGGCGGTCGTCGCTACCGGGCCCTCCGCGGCGGTTGCGGATTCCGTAGTCATCACGGGGTTTCCTGGAGCCGCCGGGTTTTCCGGCCGGGTCTGCCGCAGCTGCAGCGCGCGCTTCCGGCATGCGCCGTCCCAGCATGCCGTAAGGCTCGCGTCGGCCACCCTGTTCGCCAGCTGCCGGTGGACCTCCACCCGGATCCCCGCGGGCGTGTCCGTCAAGGTGCAGGGATGTGTGTCTCCCGTGGAACCCCCGCACGCGGTCAGTAGCGCCAGAGCCGCCAGGGGTACCACCGTCAATCCGACGTTCCGTCTCACCCTGGCTCCTCAGCAACCGTCTGCGTCTTGATCACGGCCGCTCATGCTCGCACGACAGCTGCCCCCAGCCGGTCGACCGGGACCGTCTCGTGCGATCAACTCCCTGTTGCTGAGTCAGGGGCATGCAGGCGCGGCTGATTGGCGCGGCTGGCGCGAACCCGGAACCTGTTGGCCCGCGTAGCCGGCAATTGATCCGGGCAACGGATCAGCCTCAGTGGTGGCCAAGGCTCGGCGGGGCCGCCATGAGCACAACCAAGGTGCCGAACGCCTCCGTACGGATCCGTGTGGCCAGTCGTCCGCCTGGTGCACTTCCATGGGGCCGTGGACACGACGATGATCGGTCGGAGGCAACGCAAGGTGACACCGCTCAGGGCACGACGACACCCGCGGATAGCAGGGCCGTCGTCGGCTCACGGTCCGATACTTGGACCGGCGAGCCCGCCACCTCCGTGACATCCAGAACAGGCCTGACACACCATCAGGAAAGTCGGCATTAAGTCAGCATCAGCCCCGCCCGACCCCGCGTACGACCGCCATAGACCGCCAAGATCAGAAACTGCCGGAATCCACTCTGACCTGGGAAAACACCGGTCAGAGGCACGACTGCTAATCTCACCTGGAGGTACCGATGAGGATGTTGATCAATGTCGCGGAGACCGTCGTCGCCGACGCGCTGCGGGGGATGGCCGCGGCGCATCCCGAGCTGGTGGTGGATGCCGAGAACCGGGTGATCGTGCGGCGGGACGCGCCGGTGGCGGACAAGGTGGCGCTGGTGTCCGGGGGCGGCAGTGGGCATGAGCCGCTGCACGGAGGGTTCGTCGGGCCCGGGATGCTGGACGCGGCCTGTCCCGGGGAGGTGTTCACCTCGCCGGTGCCGGACCAGATGGTGCGTGCGGCGGCGGCCGTGGACAGCGGGCGCGGTGTGTTGTTCGTGGTGAAGAACTACACGGGCGACGTGCTCAACTTCCAGATGGCGCAGGAGCTGGCGGAGGACGAAGGCGTGCAGGTCGCCAGCGTGTTGGTGGACGACGATGTCGCGGTGACCGACTCGACGTTCACGGCGGGGCGGCGCGGGACCGGTGCGACGCTGTTCGTGGAGAAGATCGCCGGGGCGGCGGCCGAGGAGGGGATGCCGCTGGAGCGGGTGGAGGCGGTGGCCCGGCAGGTCGTCGCCTCCTCGCGCAGCTTCGGGGTGGCGCTCAGTGCGTGCACGACGCCGGCGAAGGGCAGCCCGACGTTCGATCTGCCCGCCGGTGAGCTGGAGTTGGGCGTGGGCATCCACGGCGAGCCGGGGCGGGAGCGGCGCGCGATGATGACCTCGCACGAGATCGCGGACTTCGCGGTGGATGCGATTCTGGAGGATCTCCAGCCGCGGCTGCCGGTGTTGGTGCTGGTCAACGGCATGGGGGCGACGCCGCTGCTGGAACTGTACGGGTTCAACGCCGAGGTGCGCCGAGTGCTGGACGAGCGGGGCGTGGCGGTGGCCCGGACGCTCGTCGGGAACTATGTGACGTCGCTGGACATGGCAGGCTGCTCGGTGACGCTGTGTCAGGTGGATGGGGAGCTGCTGCGGCTGTGGGACGCGCCGGTGCAGACGGCGGGGCTCCGCTGGGGCCGCTGAGGCCCTCCCGCCCGCTCAGTGACCGAACGACCGAAGGAGAGTAGCCCGTGTCCGAAACGGCCCTGGATGCCGCGTTCTTCGTACGCTGGATGACGGCGGCGGCCACCGTCATCGACCGGGAGGCCACCCGCCTCACCGAGCTGGATTCGGCCATCGGCGACGCCGACCACGGCACGAACATGCAGCGTGGGTTCGCGGCCGTGGTCAAGACGGTGGCGGAGGGCGAGCCGCCGGCGACGCCCGGTGCGGTGCTGGTCGCCGCCGGGAGGCAGTTGATTTCGAGTGTGGGCGGCGCGTCCGGGCCGCTGTACGGGACGCTGCTGCGGCGTGCCGGGAAGGCGCTCGGCGAGGCGGCGGAGGTGTCGCCGGAGGAGTTGCGGGCGGCGCTGGACGCCGGTGTGGCCGCGGTGGGGCAGCTCGGCGGGTCGGCGCCGGGCGACAAGACGATGCTCGATGCGCTGGTGCCGGGGGTGGCGGCGCTGACGACCTCGTTCGACGCGGCGGCCGAGGCCGCCGGGGAAGGCGCCTCGGCGACCGTACCGATGCAGGCCAGGAAGGGCCGGGCGAGCTATCTGGGCGCGCGCAGTATCGGGCACCAGGATCCGGGGGCGACGTCGTCGGCGCTGCTGTTCGCGGCGCTCGCGGAGGTGGCGAAGTGAGCGCGGCGGACGGCGTGGGTGCGGCCGGTGACGGGGGCGCCCTGGTCGGTGTGGTGCTGGTGTCGCACAGCGGGCCGGTCGCCGAGTCCGTCGCGACGCTGGCCGTCGGGCTGGCCGGCGGCGGCGCGCAGGCTCCGGTGGCGGCCGCGGGCGGCACGCCGGACGGCGGGCTGGGGACCAGTTCGGAGCTGATCACCGAGGCGGCGCGGGCGGTGGACCGCGGTGCGGGGGTGGCGATCCTGGTCGACCTGGGCAGCGCGGTGCTGACCGTCAAGGCGCTGATCGCCGAGGGCGACGAACTCCCCGAGGGGGCACGGCTGGTGGACGCGCCGTTCGTGGAGGGCGCGGTGGCCGCGGTGGTCACGGCTTCGGCGGGGGCGGATATGGACGCCGTCGCGGCGGCGGCGACCGAGGCGTACGGGTACCGCAAGGATTGACGGGCGGGCCGGTGGCCAGGCGAGCCGAGCACGGGCCCGGCCACCGCCCCGTTCAGGGCTTGCGGGCGACGGCCGCGTAGCAGGAGGCCTCCGCGTCGGTGACGTGGGTGGCGTCCTCGGGGCGGTCGGGGCGCCACTGGTGGGAGAGGGCGACGCCGGGGTCCAGCAGCTCCCAGCCGTCGAAGAAGCGGGCGAACGCGGCGCGGGGGCGGAACTGCAGACCGGTCCCGGCGTTGGCGTAGATCTTGCTGATCTGCTCCATCGCCTCGGGGTCGAAGTCCGCCGTCGCGTGCGTCATGGCCAGGACCGAGCCGCTGGGGAGCGCGGACTTGAGGGTCTCGACGATGCCGTGGGCGCGGTCTCGTCCGTCGTCGGTGACGAAGTGCATCAGGGCGTTGAGGCTGAGGGCGACGGGCCGGCTCAGGTCGAGGGTGTCCAGGAGCCGCGGTGCGCCGAGGATGCCTTCGGGGTCGGTGACATCGGCCTGGAGGTAGACCGTGCGGCCCTCCGGCGTGCTGTGCAGGAGGGCGGCGGCGTGCGCGAGGACGATGGGGTCGTTGTCGGTGTAGACCACCCGGGCGTCGGGGGCGACGTCCTGGGCGATGTCGTGGAGGTTCGGCCGGGTGGGGATGCCGGTGCCGATGTCGAGGAACTGCCGCAGTCCGGATGCGGCCAGGAAGCGGGTGGCGCGGTGCATGAACTCGCGGTTGATGCGGGCGGCGACCAGCGCGGCGGGGAAGACGCCCAACACGCTGCCGGCAGCCATCCGGTCGGCCAGGAAGTTGGTCTTGCCGCCCAGGAAGTAGTCGTAGATCCGGGACGAGTGGGCCCGGTCCAGCTGTAGATCCACCACGGGTTCATGGTCGTTCATCGTCCGCTGCCTCCCCAGTACGGCACAGCGCCGCCCGGCCCCTTCCGGCGGCCAGGGGGCGCACTCTTAGGAGCCGTGCGCCCTCAAGGCGCGCAACGCGCCTCCGTACACACGGCTGCTGGAGCACTGCCCGGTACGCCCTGGATCATGCGGGGCGAACACCCCACACAGGTTGTGACGATCCACGCCGAAAAAGTGACGGTCCGTCACAGCAGGTTGTCACGGGTAGTCATATGAATACGCAGCGGAAGATTTTTGCGTCTCCCATGCCACAAACGGGCCCACTTTCCTGTTCATTGGAGGGTGAGGGCAAACCGTCCTCCCGCTGCCGCCGTCGCCCCGGCGCCCCGTCAGCGGTGCACGGCGAGGGGAACGAGGACGGCTCGTGAGCGCAGACCGGGACCGACTTCCAGCGGCGTGCGCCCCGGCGCACGCCTGCATCACGGAGTTAGCCGCGCCCTCCCGCTGCCCACCGAAGGCCCGCGCGCCGGGGCCGTCCGACCACCGGCTGTCGATCACCTTCGAGGCGTTCCTGGCGACCCATGCCGGCAAGTGGCTGACGTACGCCTATCTGCACACGGGCAGTGAGGCCGCGGCCCGCGAGGTCACCCTGTCCGCGTACGAGCAGCTCGGCCGGCTGTGGTCGCACGCACTGCGGCAGGCCTCGGTCGAGGCATACGCCTGGTCGGTCCTCAAGGAGCGGGTGGTGGAGTGGCTCTACGACCACCAGCAGCCCACCGCGCTCACCGAGACCGCCGCCTTCGCCGTCGTCACACACGCCCTGCTGCGCGAGTGCCAGCAGCAATTCGCCATGTTGGAGAGCCAGTTGGGCCTGTACGCCGCCATCGCCCGGCTGCCGGAACGGCAGTGCGACGTGATCGTGCTGCGGCATGTCATCGGCTACAGCGACGCTCAGATCGGGGGGCTGCTCGGGGTCGACGAAGTCACCGTCCGCTCCTATGCGAGCCGCGGCAAGCGCAAGCTCGCCGCGGCTCTCGGCATCGACCAGGGAAACACCAGGGGGAACTGAACCATGTCGCACCACCACCCGGCCGGCCGCCGGGAGACCGTCGAGACGCTGCTGAGCGCCGCCGCAGCGGTGTCCGGGATCAACGGCCTGGCCGGCTTCTGCGACCTCGCCGAGCGCACTCCGCCCGGCAGACCCGGCACCCGGACCGTCGCCCTGCGGACGGGGGCGGACGGGCCGCGGGCGGCGGTGCTGCCGGGGCGCGCCGACCGCGGGGCGCCGAGCGCCTACCCCAGCGCCCGCGACGAGGCCACCCACGAACTCCAGCTGGCCTGTGCGTTAGTGGTCAACGCCGCGGCGGCCGCGTCCAGCCTGGAGCGGCTGGTCAACGACCACCGCATCGACCCCGAAGGGGCGCTGGTCTTCGCCTGTCTGCTGCACATCACCGGACGCTGCGACGCGGCGCACTTCTGGTGGCACTTCGGCGCCGGCGCCGGCAGCCGGACCGCGGCCTACTGCCTGTATCTCTCCCACCGCCGCAACGGCGAGTACCGCGACGCCGCCTACTGGCGCGAGCAGGCCGCGCACGCGCCCGACGAGGAGCGCCCGTCGGTGGCGGCGTTCGACGACAAGCAGCTGCTGCCGGACGCCGCCCGGCACAACCTCCTGGTCCAGTGGCACAGCGGGCTCGCCCCGACCCTGCCGGCGGCCCTGGAGAACGTGATCAACCGGCTGGTCGTGGACGGCGACGACGAGGACTTCGGCGAGATCCCGCGCCCGTCGCCCACCCTCGTCCAGGACCTCGGCCGGGCCGGTGGCACGCTCAGAGGAAGCTGACGCCCTGCGCGAGCGGCAGCTCCGCGGAGTAGTTGACGGTGTTGGTGGCCCGGCGCATATAGGCGCGCCAGGCGTCGGAGCCGGACTCGCGGCCGCCGCCGGTCTCCTTCTCACCGCCGAACGCACCGCCGATCTCCGCGCCCGACGTGCCGATGTTGACATTGGCGATCCCGCAGTCGGACCCGTCCGCGGCCAGGAAGCGCTCGGCCTCGCGCTGGTCGCGGGTGAAGATGCTGGAGGACAGGCCCTGCGGAACGCCGTTGTGCAGGGCGATGGCCTCGTCGAGGGTGCGGTAGGTCAGGACGTACAGGATCGGCGCGAAGGTCTCGGTGCGGACGATCTCGGTCTGCTCGGGCATCCGGACGACCGCCGGCCGGACATAGGCGGCGTGCGGGGCCTGGTCCGCCAGGCACCGCTCGCTGCCGGCCAGCAGCTTGCCGCCGGAGCGCTGCGCCTCGGCCAGCGCCTCGGACATCGCCGTGTGGGCGGCGGTGCTGATGAGCGGGCCGACGAGGGTGGCCGGGTCGAACGGGTCGCCCAGCGGCAGTTGTCCGTAGGCGTGCACGATCCGCTCGACGAGGCGGTCGGCGAGGTCCTCGTGGACGATCAGCCGGCGCAGCGTCGTACAGCGCTGGCCCGCGGTGCCCGCCGCGGAGAAGACGACGCCGCGGACGGTGAGGTCGAGATCCGCCGAGGGGGCGACCACCGCGGCGTTGTTGCCGCCGAGTTCGAGCAGGCAGCGGCCGAAGCGGGCGGCGACCCGCGGCGCGACCTGCCGTCCCATCCGTACCGAGCCGGTCGCGCTGACCAGCGCCACCCGGGGGTCGTCGACCAGCCGCTCACCGCACTCCCGGGCCCCGAGCAGCAGCCGGTGCACCCCGGCCGGCGCGCCCACGTCGGCGACCGCGCGGGCCAGCAGCCCGTCGCAGGCCAGGGCGGTGAGCGGGGTCAGCTCGGACGGCTTCCACACGACGGTGTCGCCGCAGACCAGGGCGACGGCGGTGTTCCAGGACCAGACGGCGACGGGGAAGTTGAAGGCGGACAGGACGCCGACGACGCCGAGCGGGTGCCAGCTCTCCGACAGCCGGTGGCCCGGCCGTTCGCCGGCGATGGTCCGGCCGTAGAGCTGCCGGGACAGGCCCACGGCGAAGTCGCAGATGTCGATCATCTCCTGCACCTCGCCGAGCGCCTCGGAGCGGATCTTGCCGGCCTCGATGGTGACCAGGTCGGCGAGGTCCTCCCGGTGGGCGGTGAGGAGTTCGCCCAGCCGCTTGACGAGCGCACCGCGCCGCGGGGCCGGCACGGTGCGCCAGTCCATGAAGGTGCGGTGCGCCTCGGCGACGGCCGCGTCGGTCTGCTCGGGGGTGGTTGCGGCGAGATGGGCGAGGGTGCCGCCGGTCAGCGGCGTGCGGGCTAGGACGGTGTCGGCCCCTGCACCCGTGTACGCGTCGAGGTCCACGCCGCAGCGGTCGAGGGCTGCGGCCGCGCGGGCGCGCAGGGCGTCGGTGTCGGGGAGCCGGTGGCCGGTTGCGTCGGTGGCGGGCATGGCGGAACTCCTGGGTGAAGTGGGGTGGGCGGTGGTCAGCGGGCCGGGTCCGGGACGCCCGGATCCGCGCCGGCCGGTTCGGTGTCGACGAGTTCCCCGTCGTCCAGTGCGCGCAGCGCCGCGCTCGCCTGCAGGGTGAACAGCGCCTGCCGCAGCGAGTGGTCCTGCCGGCGGGCGCAGAGCGCGAACGGGTCGAGGACCGGCCGGCCGATCGCCTCGGAGAGGCGGTGCGCGTCGAAGGGGTCGCCGACCAGGTCCGCGTCGCGGGTGCCGTCGCCGGTCAGGTTGGAGCGGAAGATGCCGGCGGCGGAGCGGGGCAGGAAGTCCTCGTAGACGACGGGGTGGGCGGTGAGCCAGCCCTGGGTGAGCAGGCCGGCGAGGTCGGCGGGCGGGCGCCGGTCGTCCCGGGGCCGGTCGGTGGCCGGACGGTAGGTGAAGAACGCCTGGTGCGCGACGGCGAGTTGGTGCTCGGTGGCGGGGAAGCCCTGACGCCACAGGTCGCGGGCCACGGCCTGCCGGTCGGCGCCCGGACTCAGCGCCATCCGGCGGTCGGTCTCCGCCATGAGGTGGTCGTAGCGGGCCCGGCCCGCGCGGGTCAGGGCGATACCGCGCGCCTCGACCTCGCCGAAGCGGACCCGGAGCGATCCGACGGTGACCGCGCCGTCGGCCGCGCGGAACCTGCGGGGCTCGGCCAGCGCCCGGAAGGAGGTCTGGCGCAGCAGCACGTCGGGGCCCTCCCAGCGCGGCGGCCCCTGGATCCGGTCGATCATGGTGATGCCGCGCTCCCCCATCCGCCGGTAGAGGGCGTCGATGTCCAGGACGCGCGGGGTGAGGTGGTTGATGTGCGTGGTCGTCACCCCTCCGATGTCGGCGGCGACCGCGGAGATGCGCTCCAGTTCGGTGTACCAGGCGCGGTCGACGGGTTCCGGGGAGAGCGCGAACGCGGCGACCGCCAGGGTGAGGAGGCGTTCGGCCTGCGGCTCGGGGAGTCCGCCGGTCTGCTCGGCGCGTTCGGCCAGGGCGAGGAGTTCCGGCGGGAAGAGCCGCCGGCGGGCGAGGAAGGCCTCCACCCGGGAGGCCAGGCCGGCGTCGAAGAAGCGGCGGTCGGAGGTGGTCAGCAGCGAGGTGAAGACTCTGAAGGGGTTGCGGTCCAACTCCTCTTCGCAGGTCGGCCGGAAGGCGGTGGAGACGACGGGTACGGCGCCCTCCTCGCCGTCCCTGAGGTCGTAGAAGCCCACCGGGTGCATGCCGAACGCGGCGAAGATCTGGGCGGCCTGGCGGAGTTCGCCGGGTGTGCCGACGCGGATCGCGCCGTGGCGTTCCGCGGTGACCCGGCTGAGGGCGCCGAGCCGACCCGCGTCCGGATCCCGGGCCGCGACCTCGTCGTTGACCTGCCCTGCCACGTCCAGCAGCGTGGTGTACGCGGGGACTTCGGTGCCGTACATGGCGGAGAGCCGGCGGGCGAACGCGGCGCGCAGTTGCCAGGTGGGGACCATTCGCAGCTCCGGGGGTCGGGGGCGGACCGGGGTCTTCAGATGATGTGGGCCTCGGGGCGGCCGGCGGGGCGGGTGCCGTCGTCGAAGCGGGTGGCGGCGAGCGGGCCGACGTCGAGGAACGGCTCGCGGCCCAGGTACAGGTCGCGGACGAGCTCACCCACGGCGGGGGCCTGCAGAAAGCCGTGGCCGGAGAAGCCGGTGGCGTACAGGAACCGGCCGGGCCGGCGGGCCTCGCCGATCAGCGCGTTGCGGTCGGGGGTCATCTCGTAGAGGCCGGCCCAGCCGTCGACGACGGGCAGCCGGGCGATTTCCGGCGCCCGGCGGGCCGCCGCGGTACGGAACGGGGCAAGCCATTCGCGGGTGAACTCCCGCTGGAATCCGGGCTGTTGGCCGGGGTCGGACAGACCCATGAGCAGCCCGCCGGCGCCGTCGCTGTGGAAGTAGAGGGTGGAGTCGAAGTCGAGGGTGAAGGGGATGCGGGGCGGTGCGGGGCGCAGCGGCCCGGTGAAGGCGATCTGCCGGCGCAGCGGGGTGACGGGGAGGTCGACGCCCGCCATGGCGCCGATGGCCCCGGACCAGGCGCCCGCGCAGCAGATGACGGCGGGGGTGCGGACGGTGCCGTGCGGGGTGTGGACGGCCTGCACGGCGCCGTCGGCGGTGTCGAGGGCGGTGACCGGGCAGTGGGTGCGCACGCTCGCGCCGAGCCGGCGGGCGGCCTGCAGATAGCCGGTCACCGCGGAGCGCGGCAGTGCGTAGCCGTCGGTGGGCGAGAAGGCGGCGGCGACGATGCCGCCCGGGTCGAGGTAGGGGCACAGTTCCTGGGCGGCGCGCGGGGTGATGATGCGGCTGGGGACGCCGTGTGCGTTCTGGGTCCGCACGCCTTCGGTGAAGACGGCCAGTTCGCGGTCGTCGCCGAGGAGGAAGAGGTAGCCGACGGACTCCAGTCCGACGGTGGCGCCGGGCCGCCGGGCGAAGTCCCGCCAGGCGTCCAGGCTGCGCAGGCCGAGCCGGATGTTGAGCGGGTCGGAGAACTGGGCGCGGACGCCGCCGAGGGGTTTGCCGGACGAGCCGGACGCGGGCCGGTCGCGCTCCAGCAGGAGCACTCCGGTCACGCCCCCCTCGGCCAGGTGGAACGCGATGCTCGCCCCGATGACACCGCCGCCGATGATCACGACGTCGGCCTGCTCGGGGAGGGGGACCCGGGCCTTCGCCGAGGTCGCGGTGGATGCCATCCGGGCCGCCTTCCGGTCTGCTGGTGCGGTACGGAGTGGGTGGTGGGCTGTCGGACGCTCCGGTGCGGGTGGGGCGCGGTCACCGGTGGCTTTAGATGGTGACGGGCGGGCCGGGCCGCGTCCATCGACGGTTGCTGGACGCGATCTATTAAGACTTCTGGGCGCCAGGGGGTTTGGCAAGGCGGCGCACGGGGCCGGGCGGGCCGGCGGCGCTGGGTAGGGTGCCGCCATGGAACTGCCAGGTGTCCAGCTCAGGACGCTGCTGGAGCTGACCCGGAGCGGCACGATGACCGCGGCGGCCGCGGCCCTGGGCTATACGCCGGGCGCGGTCTCGCAGCACATCGCGGCGCTGGAGCGGGCCACCGGCACGGAGCTGGTCCGGCGGGTGGGGCGCCGGGTGGAGCTGACGGATGCCGGGCACACGCTCGCCGACCACGCGGAGCGGATCCTGGCCGCGCAGGCGGAGGCGGTGGCGGCGCTGGAGCGGGGCCGCGGGGAGCTGCGGGCGCGGCTGCGGCTGGGGGTGTTCGGTACGGCGGCCGCGGTGCTGCTGCCGCCGGCCCTGCGCCGGCTGGGCGCCCGGCACCCCGATGTGCGGGTGGAGAGCCGCGAGGTGGACGTGGACCAGGCGTACGCGGAGGTGTGCGCCGGACGGGTGGAGCTGGCGCTGGGGCTGGACTATCCGGACGCGCCGCTGGTCCGGGACGGCGCGGTGGAGCTGGTGCGGCTGCGCTCCGAGCGGTTCTCACTCGCCGTGCCCGGCGGGCGGCCGCCATGGGACGGGCCGGAGGGGCGGGCGGGCGCGCTGCGGCTCGCGGAGACCGCCGACTGCGACTGGATCCTGCCGGCGGCCGGCTCGTACTACGGGCGGGCGATCCGCGCCGTGTGCCGCCGGGCGGGTTTCGAGCCGCGGGTGGTCCACGAGGTGTCCGACACCGCCACGTCGCTGGCGATGGTCGGGGCGGGGCTGGGCGTCGCGCCGCTGACGGAGCTGATGCTGCGGCTGCGCTCGCAGGGCGTCACGGCGGTGCCGCTGCACGACCCGGTCGTCCGCCACATCGTGGTCGCGGTCGGCTCCGCCGCGCTCCGCAGGCCGTCGGTGGCGGCGCTGATCGACGCGCTGCGGGAGGGCGCCACGCCGTAGCGAAGGGGCCGCCTCACCCCGACGGAGCCGCTCGGCGCGCCCGTTCCGGCGGCCTCCCGCACCCTGGAGCGGCCCCACCGCGTCCGGCCCTGGAGGTACCGGTGAAAGCCGCCCGTCTGCTCGCGCTGGCCGCGCTGCTCGCCACCGGCACCGGCCTGCCGGCCGCCCCCGCGGCACCCGCCGCCGAGCCGCACCGCGCGGCCGCCCGGCCCGCCCTGTACGAGACCACCGATCTGGCGCTGTCCGGGCGGGGCGCGCACACCTACCGCATCCCGGCGCTGACCACCCTGCCGGACGGCGCCCTCCTCGCGGCCTACGACCGGCGCAACGACAGCGCGGCCGATCTGCCCGGGAACGTGGATGTGATGGTGCGGCGGAGCACCGACAACGGGCGTACCTGGAGCGCCCCGAGAGCGGTGGTGGACTACGACGGCGGGGTGGGCGCGGGCGACCCCAGCCTGCTCACCGACCGTCAGACCGGCCGGGTCTTCCTCTTCCACGCGTACGCGCCCAAGGGCGTCGGCTTCGGCAGTGCGGGGGCCGGCAACGCCCACGACAGCACCGGTGTGCTGCACACCGACTACAGCTACTCCGACGACGGCGGTCGCAGCTGGCGCAACCGTCGCCTGACCAGCGTCCTCAAGGACCCTTCCTGGCGGGGCATCTTCGCCTCTTCGGGGGCCGGCAGCCAGCTCTCCGGTGGGCGGCTGCTGCAGCAGTACGCGTTCCGCAAGGCGGACGGCAGCATGTGGGCGGCCAGCGCGTACAGCGACGACCACGGCGCGAGCTGGCACCTGGGCGAGCCGGTGGGCCCGCGGATGGACGAGAACAAGACCGTCGAGCTGGCCGACGGCCGCATCATGCTCAACAGCCGTACCAACGGCGTCAGACGGCGGCTGGTCGCCCACTCGTGGGACGGCGGGCTGACCTACAGCGCCCCGGCCGCGGACGACGAGCTGATCGATCCGGCGAACAACGCCTCGATCCTGCGCTACGCCCCGTGGGCGCCGGCCCGTCAGCCGCGCGCCCACTGGCTGCTGTTCAGCAACACCGCGAGCACCGGCGCGCGCGAGAAGCTGACCGTGCGGGCGTCCTGCGACGACGGGCGGAGCTGGCCGATCGCCCGGACCGTCGCGCCCGGCGCGGCTGCCTACTCGACGCTGACCCGGCTGCAAGACGGCACCTTCGGACTGCTGTACGAATCCGGCCCGTACCGGAAGATCACCTTCGTCCGGTTCGACGGCGCGTGGCTGGGGATGAGTTGTCCGGCCCGCTGACCGTCAGCCGCGCGCACCGCCGCTTCACACGGACGGGTCGGGTGCCGCGGGCGGCCACGCCGGGCGGCTGCCGTCGGGGACGGCGGCCAGCGCATGACCGACCGTGGGGTAGCAGGAGAAGACGTTGAGGGACTGGGTGCCGATCAGCAGCCGCAGCATCCGTACGCCGAGCGACGCCAGCAGCAGCCGCCCTTCCAGCCGCCGGCACAGCCACTCCAGGGCGAGCAGACAGCTCAGCCCCCGCGAGTCGCAGAAGCGCAGGGCGGTCAGATCGAGCACGAGGAAGCGGTGTCCGGCCGAGACCACGGACCGCGCCTCGGAGAGAAAGGCCTGCTCGGTGCGAAGGTCCAGCTCCCCGCTGACCCGCAGCACCGCGCACTCCTCCGCCTCCACGATCGCAGTGACCGCCAACGACCGCATCTCCGAGCTCATGGCGTCCACCCTAAGCGCCAGGGGCGGGGGCACCACCCCGACGATCGGCCGACGTCGGGCGCCGGCCGGTCGCGGCCGGTGGGCGCGGGGGCGCCCGATATGGACGACGGGCCCGCCACCAGGGCCGTACGGGCATGGGGTCGGGCCGTGGACTCGGAGAACACGGTCAGGAAGCAGGCAAAAACGGGCAGGTTTTCCAATGTGACGGGCAGCACTTCGCAGGGAACCGCTTGCTATAAACCTGATGCGGGCGGAAACGGGCAGTCCCGTGACCGAACGGAAGCCGGAATCAGCCAGAAACCAGGCAGGAGTGAGCCATGAGGGCCGAGGAACGCCAGCACCGCATCCTCGCACTCGCCCGGCAGTCCGGCCGGGTCGAGGTCGCCGATGCCGCCGCCGAGTTCGGGGTCGCCCGCGAGACCGTACGGCGGGATCTGAGCGAGCTGGAGCGCCGCGGCCTGATCCGCCGCACGCACGGCGCGGCCTATCCGGTCGAGAGCGCCGGCTTCGAGACCACGCTGGCCCGGCGGGAGACGCAACTGGTGGCGGAGAAGCGCCGGATCGCCGCGGCCGCGGCGGAGCTGGTCGGCGAGGCCGAGACGGTGTTCGTCGACGAGGGCTACACACCGGAGCTGGTCGCCATGCTGCTGCCCACCGACCGTCCGCTCACCGTGATCACCGCGTCGCTGCGGACCGCGTCGCTGGTCGCGGCGTCCGAGTCGACCACCGTCCTGCTGGCCGGCGGGCGGGTCCGCTCCGGTACGCAGGCGACGGTGGGGTCCTGGGCCCGGGACATGCTCGCCCGATTCGTGATCGACCTGGCCTTCATGGGAGCCAACGGCGTCTCCCGGGAGCACGGTCTGACCACCCCCGACCCGGCGGTCGCCGAGGTGAAGGAGCAGGCCGTGCGCTCCTCGCGGCGGCGGGTGCTGGTCGGGGTGCACAGCAAGTTCGGCGCCAGCAGCTTCTGCCGGTTCGCCGACGTCGGCGACTTCGACGCGATCGTCACCGACGCGGGCCTGTCCGCGCCGGAGGCTCATCGCTACTCCCTCCTGGGGCCGCAGGTGCTCCGGGTCTGACCGGGCGGGGCCGCCCGGACGAACCGGCCCGTAAGCAACCCCACAGTCCCGCCGACGGCCGCCCGGCCGCCGGACGGTCTCCCCATCGTGCCCGCGGGCACCCAGACGTCCCCCGTACGTCCCCAGAAAGGCAAGAGCCGTGAGAGCACGATCCCCCATGCGCAGCCGCACCTGCCGCTCCGTAGGGCTGACCTCGGTCGCCCTGGCCCTGACACTGTCCACCGCCGGCTGCTCCGGCGGCTTCGGCGACACGGGCAAGGGCGGTTCCGACACCCTCAACGTACTGATGGTCAACAACCCGCAGATGGTGGATCTGCAGAAGCTCACCGCCGAGCACTTCACCAAGAAGACCGGCATCAAGGTGAACTACACCGTGCTGCCGGAGGACGACCTGCGCGACAAGATGAGCCAGGACTTCTCCAGCCAGGCCGGGCAGTACGACGTGGCCAGTCTCAGCAACTACGAGACGCCGATGTACGCCCTCAACGGATGGCTCGCCCCGCTCGGCGACCGGGCCGCCAAGGACCCGAAGTTCGACCAGAAGGACATCCTCGCGCCGCTCCGCAAGTCCCTCACCGCCGTCGACGGCAAGATGTACGCGCAGCCTTTCTACGGCGAGTCGTCGTTCCTGATGTACCGCAAGGACCTCCTCAAGGCCGCCGGGCTGTCCATGCCCAAGCGGCCGACCTGGCAACAGGTCGCCGACATGGCCGCCAAGCTGGACGGCTTCCGCAAGGACATGAAGGGCATCTGCCTGCGCGGCCAGCCCGGCTGGGGCCAGGTGATCGCCCCGTTGTCCACGGTCGTCAACACCTTCGGCGGCACCTGGTTCACCGAGGACTGGAAGGCGCAGCTCGACAGCCCGGAGTTCACCAAGGCCACCCAGTTCTACGTCGATCTGGTGCGCAAGCACGGAGAGGCGGGCGCGCCGCAGGCCGGCTACACCGAGTGCCTCAACGACATGCAGCAGGGCAAGGTCGCCATGTGGTACGACGCGACCGCCGGCGCCGGCTCCCTGGAGGGCGCCGGCTCCAAGGTCGCCGGGAAGGTCGGCTACGCACCGGCGCCGGTCGACAAGACGCCCAGCTCCGGCTGGCTGTACACCTGGGCCTGGGGCGTGCAGAAGGCCAGTAAGCACCAGGACGCGGCGTGGAAGTTCATCAGCTGGGCCTCCAGCAAGGAGTACGAGCAGCTGGTGGGCCGCAAGCTGGGCTGGGCCAACGTGCCCGCGGGCAAGCGGGCGTCCACCTATCAGAACCCGCAGTACGTCCGGGAGTCCGGAGCGTTCGCCCAGGCGACCGAGGACGCGATCAGCTCGGCCCGGCCCGACGACCCGGGCGTGCAGCCGCGTCCGGCCCCCGGCATCCAGTTCGTCGGCGTCCCCGAGTTCGCCGACCTGGGCACCAAGGTCTCCCAGGAAGTGAGCTCGGCGATCGCCGGCAAGCAGAGCGTTTCCGAGGCCCTGAAGAAGAGCCAGCGGCTGGCGCAGGAGGTGTCGGATGCCTACCACAGCCGCTGAGCCGACCCGGCGCGTCCCGTCCGGCCCGGACGCCGTCCCGGCCTCCGGCAGACACACGGCCCGCGTCCGGCGGGCCCAACGGGCCAAGGACTGGGCCCGCCGCGCACCCCTGCTGCCCGCCCTGGTCTTCCTGATCGCCGTGACCCAACTGCCGTTCCTGGCAACCGTGGTGATCTCCTTCACCCGGTGGAACGCGCTGGCCCCCGACAACCGCGGCTTCGCCGCCTTCGGCAACTACGTCGCCGTCTTCACCGACCCCGCGATGCGGTCGTCGGTGATCACGACGGTGCTGCTGACGGTGACCGTGGTGCTGGTCAGCCTGCTGCTGGGGCTCGGCCTCGCGCTGCTGCTGGACCGCGGCTTCCGCGGCCGCGGCATCGTCCGCACCCTGCTCATCACCCCGTTCCTGGTGGTGCCGGTCGCCTCCGCGCTGCTGTGGAAGCACGCCCTGTTCAACGCCTCCTACGGGCTGCTCAACGGCGCGCTGACGTGGATATGGGGGCTGTTCGGCAGCGACAATCCGCCGCAACCGGACTGGATGACCGACTCCCCGCTCGCCGCCGTGGAGGTGTCGCTGATCTGGCAGTGGACACCGTTCATGATGCTGATCCTGCTGGCCGGACTGCAGAGCCGGGCGACGGACGCCGTCGAGGCGGCCCGGATGGACGGTGCCTCCGCCTTCGACATCTTCCGCTACCTCACCCTGCCCCACCTGCGCCGCTACCTGGAGCTGGCCGCCCTGCTCGGGACCATCTACGTCGTCCAGAACTTCGACGCGGTGTTCACCCTCACCTCGGGCGGCCTCGGTACCGCGAACCTGCCGTACACCATCTACCAGACCTTCTATCAGGCCCATGACTACGGACAGGCGTCCGCGCAAGGCGTCGTCGTCGTGCTGTGTTCGCTGCTGGTGGCGACCTTCGCGCTGCGCACCGTCTCGTCCCTGCTGCGCGAGGAGGTCTCCCGATGACCAGCGCACTGCTGACCCGGCGCCCCGCGGGCGCACCCGCGACCCGGCGCCGGCGACGTACCGGCAGCCTGCTGAGCCTGCTCGCCTGGCTGTGCGGCATCGGCTTCTTCCTGCCGGTGGCGTGGATGGTGCTGACGTCGTTCCACAGTGAGGCGGACGCGGCGACCAACCCACCGAGCGTGGGCGCCTCCCTGACCCTGCACGGCTACCGCGAGTTCTTCGGCGAAGGCACCGGCATCAGCCCCTGGCCACCACTGATCAACTCGCTCACCGCGTCGGTACTCTCCACCCTCATCGTCCTGGCCCTGGCCGTCCCCGCCGCCTACGCGCTGTCCATCAAGCCCGTACGCAAATGGAGCGACGTCCTGTTCTTCTTCCTCTCCACCAAAATGCTGCCCCTGGTCGCCGGACTCCTACCGATCTACCTCGTCGCCCAGAACACCGGCATGCTCGACAACATCTGGCTGCTGATCATCCTCTACACCTCCATGAACCTGCCGATCGCGGTGTGGATGATGCGCTCCTTCCTGTCCGAAGTACCCGCCGAAATGCTCGAAGCCGCAAGCCTCGACGGCGCCGGACTGCACACCACCCTCCTGCGCATCGTCGCCCCCGTCGCCATGCCCGGCATCGCCGCGACCGCCCTGATCTCCTTCATCTTCAGCTGGAACGAACTGCTCTTCGCCCGCGTCCTGACCGGCACCGTCGCCGGCACCGCACCGGTCTTCCTGACCGGCTTCGTCACCAGCCAGGGCCTGTTCCTGGCCAAGGTCTGCGCCGCCGCCACCGTCATCTCCCTCCCCGTACTCCTCGCCGGATTCGCCGCCCAGGACAAACTCGTCCAGGGCCTCTCCCTCGGAGCCGTGAAATGAAAGCAGCCGTGATCAGCGCCCCCGGCAAGGTCGAGATCGCCTCCGTGCCGGACCCCTCCCCCGGCCCCCGCGAGGTCGTGGTCTCGGTCGCCGCCTGCGGGCTGTGCGGCACCGATCTGCACATCCTCCAGGGCGAGTTCGCGCCCACCCTGCCGGTGGTTCCCGGGCACGAGTTCGCCGGTACGGTCGTCGCCACCGGCCGCGCCGTCACCGAACTCGCCGAGGGCGACCGGGTGGCCGTCGACCCCTCGCTCTACTGCCACGAATGCCACTACTGCCGCATCGGCCGCAACAACCTCTGTGAGCGCTGGGCCGCGATCGGGGTGACCACGGCCGGCGGCGCCGCGGAGTTCGCCGTCGCTCCCGTGGCGAACTGCGTCAAACTGCCCGACCACGTACGCACCGAGGACGCGGCCCTGATCGAGCCGCTCTCCTGCGCCGTACGCGGCTACGACATCCTGCGCTCCCAGCAGTTGGGCAGCCACGTCCTGATCTACGGCTCGGGCACGATGGGCCTGATGATGCTGGAGTTGGCCAAGCGCACCGGCGCGGCCGGCGTCGACGTCGTCGACATCAACCCCGAGCGGCTGGCCACCGCCCGCACTCTGGGCTGCAGCGGTGCGGCCGGCTCCGCCGACGAGCTGGACCGCCCGCGCGGCTGGGACGTGGTCATCGACGCCACCGGCAACGAGCGCGCCATCCAGGACGCGCTGGGCCGGGTCGGCAGAGGCGGCACCTTCCTCCAGTTCGGCGTCGCCGACTACGCCGCGCGCGCCACCATCGAGCCGTACCGCATCTACAACCAGGAGATCACCATCACCGGCTCGATGGCCGTCCTGCACAGCTATGAACGCGCCGCCGGGCTCTTCGCCGCCGGCGTCCTCGATCCGGAGGTCTTCATCAGCGACCGGCTGCCGCTGGAGCAGTACGCGGAGGGGCTGGGCCGGTTCCAGGCGGGCGAAGGGCGGAAGATCCAGGTGCTGCCGTAGGGTGCCCGGGCCGTCGGGCGCCGCGGCCGCGCGGCGCCACGGCCGTCACCGGTCGGCTCCCTCGTCCGAGAGCCGCTCCGCCAGCCGTTCCAGGAACACCCGCTGGCCCTTGACCAGCCGTTCCCCGACCTCCTCCGGCCGGAACCACGCCACCCGGTCGATCTCGGGAAAGCTGCGGACCACTCCGGAGCCGCGCGGCCACTCCATGTCGAAGGTGCCGGGCACGATCCGCTCGGGATCGAGATCGCCGTGGACGGCCCAGACGGTCACCACCTTGCCGCCCGACTGGCGGACGTCCCCCAGGGGCACGTACCGCCCGTCGGGCGGCGGCATCCCCAGCTCCTCCTCGAACTCCCGCCGCGCCGCGTCCCACGCCTCCTCCGGAGGCACGTACTCCCCCTTGGGCACCGACCAGGCGCCCGCCTCCCGCCGCGCCCACAGCGGACCGCCCATGTGCGCGAGCAGGACCTCGGTGCCCTCCGCGCCGCCGCGGTACAGCAGCAGCCCGGCACTCCGCTTGCCCGCCACCGCCCTACACTCCCCCGGCGGCATCGTGCGCGGCGAGCACGGTCGCCACCGTGTCCGCCTCCGCCGCCGTCTTGTCCTGCCGGTAGCGCAGCACCCGCGCGAAGCGCAGGGTGACACCCGCCGGGTAGCGCGACGAGGTCTGCAAACCGTCGTAGGCGATCTCCACGACGAGTTCCGGACGCACCGTCACGACATGGCCGTCGTCGGCCACCGCGAGCCCCCGCAACCGCTCGGTCTGCCAGTCGAGGGTGGCGTCGGTGAGCCCCTTGAAGGTCTTGCCCAGCATGACGAATCCACCGTCCGGCCCGCGCGCGCCGAGGTGGAGGTTGGACAGCTTCCCGGTGCGCCGGCCGTGCCCCCACTCCGCCGCGAGCACCACCAGGTCGAGGGTGTGCACGGGCTTCACCTTCAGCCATGCGGCGCCCCGGCGGCCGGCGCTGTACGGGGCGTCGAGCGCCTTGACCACCACGCCCTCATGGCCCCGGCGGAGCGTCTCGGCCCAGAACTCCTCGGCCGCCGCACGCGCCGCGGCGTCGGCCGGGTCCGCCACCACGCAACGGCGCACCCGCACATGCTCGGGGACCAGCCCGGCCAGCTCGCGGTGCCGCTGCGCGCCGGGCAGTTCCAGCAGATCGCGGCCGTCGAGCGACAGCACGTCGAAGAAGACCGGGGACAGCGGCAGCGCGGCCTGCGCGGCGGCGACGTCGACCCGCGAGCCGAAGCGGCCCGCGACCCGCTGGAACGGCACCGGCCGGCCCGCGCCGTCGAGGGCGATCACCTCGCCGTCCAGGATGAACCTCTCGGCCGGCAGCGCCCGGGCGACGGCGACGACCTCGGGCAGCCGGGCGGTGACCTCGTCCAGCGTGCGGGTGTGGATCCGGACGTCCGGCCCGTCCCGGTGCACCTGTACGCGGATGCCGTCGAGCTTCTCCTCCACGGCGCAGGCGCCGAGCCGGTCGACGGCCTCGGCCACCGACTTGGCACTGTGCGCCAGCATCGGCCCGACGGGCCGGCCGACGGTGAGGCGGAACCGTGCGAGCGCCGGCGGCCCCTCGTCGAGCAGCGCCGCCGCGACGTCCGGCAGCGATCCCGCCAGCATCACGGCCCGGCGTACGTCCGCCGCCGGCACCTCGCTCGCCGCGGCGAGCCCGTCGACCGCGAGGGCGTCCAGCGCGCCCTGGCGCACCTCGCCGGTGAGCAGGCCCACCAGGAACCGCTGCTCCTCGGCGGTCGCCGCGGCGAGCAGCGCCCGCACCCCCCGGCTGCGCCGCTCCTGCTGCGCCCCGGTCCCCGAGACCCGGGCCAGGCCGGTCAGCGCCGCGTCCACCTCGCCCACCGTCAACGTGGCGGCGTCCGCTGCCGCGACCGGCTCGCGCAGCACGCTCCAACCGACCCCGATCCGCCCCTGGGGCAGCCGCCCGGCCAGATACGGGATGACCACGGGGGCGTCCTCGGGGGCGGCGGCCCGGAACAGCCCGGCCAGCAGAGCGATCTTCCGCGAGCGCGCCGAGGTCGCGGCGACCGCCCCCGACACCCGCGCGAGCTCGGCCAGCAGCATAGGGCCATGGTGCCTCCGCGGTGCCGTCCCCGCCCGCCCGGCACGCGTCCGGTACGGGCTGGTCGGCGGCCACAGTCCGCTCGGCCCCGGAGCGGCTGCCCGGCGGGCCGGTCGTGGCCGCGTAACGTGAGGCTGTGATCCGGCCCCGACGCCCCGAATCCATGCCTCCCGCCCCGGAAGCCACCGACGGCCCGCGCCCCGGCGATCAGCTCTGGTACGCCGCGTACGGCTCCAACATGCACCTCGACCGGCTGACGTACTACCTCGTCGGCGGCCGGCCCCCCGGCGGGCTGCGCAGCCACCCCGGCTGCCGGGATCCCCGCCCGCCCGCGCACAGCGCGCCGGTCCTGCTGCCCGGCCGGATGTACTTCGCCACCGAATCGCCGGTGTGGACCGGCGGCCGGGCCTTCTACGACCCCGACTACGCACCGGATCGGCGCGATGCCGCCGAACTCCCGGGGCGGGCCTATCTGCTGACGTCCTCTCAGTTCTCCGACATCGCCGCCCAGGAGATGGCCCGCGAGCCGGGTGCCGAGCTGGATCTGACCCATGTCCTCACCCACGGCCGGGCCCGGATCGGCCCCGGCCGCTACGAGACCCTGGTGTGCGCCGGGATGCTGGACGGCCTGCCGGTGCTGACCTTCACGGCCCCGTGGAGCAGCGACGACCTCTCCGTGAACCTCAATCCGCCCTCCGCGGCCTACCTGGAGCACATCGCCGCCGGCATCATCGACTCCCACGAGTGGAGCCCGCTCAGGGCCGCCGAGTATCTGGCGAGCTGCCCGGGAGCGTCCGGCCGCTGGAAGGCCGCGGACATCGCGGCGCTTCTCACCACACCCGGCACTCCGTAGCCACCGGGGAGCCCGTCACCGTACGGTCACCGACCGAGCCATGCGGTCACCGTCCGGACAGGCTGTCCCCGCGGTCATCGTCCCAACCGTCCGATCAGTCCGGGCAGCTCCGGCAGTTCGGCGAACGAGTCGAGCACATGGTCCGGGGAGCCGCGGGCGGCCCGGTGCGTCTCCGGCAGGTACTTTCCGGTCCTGACCAGGACGCCGGTGATCCCGCAGCGCTGGGCCGCCAGCACATCCGACTCGATGTCGTCGCCCACCATCAGCGCCGCCGAGGCGGGGACGCCCAGATGCGCCAGCGCGGCGGCGAAGAACTCCGCGGCCGGTTTGCCGGTGACCACCGCCTCGACCCCGGCGGCCCGCTCCAGCCCGAGCAGAAACGCCCCCGTGTCGAGGTCGAGCCCACCCGCCGTCCGCCAGTACAGGTTCCGGTGCATGGCGACCAGCCGGGCACCGCGCCGCAGATACCCGAAGACGGCGTTGAGCGCCGGGTAGTCGAACTCCTCGCCCGCCCCACCGAGCACCACCACGTCCGGTCCGTCCCGACCCGCCCGGGCACCGGTGCCCGACCAGATCTCCACGCCCTCCAGGTCGTCTTGGACCTCGCCGGCGCTGAGCAGCAGACAGCGCGCACCAGGATGGTGTTCGCGCAGGTAGGCGGCGGTCACTGCGGGGGCGGTGAGGATGTCGTCGGCGTCGACCGGGAAGCCCTCCCCGGCCAGTCGCCGGGCGATCTCGGCGCGGGTGCGCGAGGTGGTGTTGGTGACCAGGGCCAGCGGGATGCCCGCGGCACGCAGCCGCTCCATGGCCTCGACGGCGCCGGGCAGCGCCTTCCATGACACCGTGAGCACACCGTCGATGTCGATCAGTACCGCTCCGATTCCTGCCATACGCCGACGGTAACCACGCCCCGACCGGCCCGGACGTACGGCCGTACGCCATCCGGCCGCCCGACTTGCGGAGCATCGACATCTGAGGTAATTCGGAAGTGAGGTGTGGACGTGGCTTCCGTCTCCCCTGGGTAGGGGGTGCACACTGTGCTGTTCACCGACCGTACGGATGCGGGGCAGCGCCTCGCCGAAGCGCTACGGCACCTGGAGGGGGAAGAGCCCGTCGTCCTGGGCCTGCCCCGCGGCGGGGTCCCGGTGGCCTTCCAGGTGGCGCGGGCGCTCAAGGCGCCGCTCGATGTGATCGTGGTCCGCAAGCTGGGGGTCCCCTACCAGCGCGAGCTGGGATTCGGCGCCATCGGGGAGGGCGGTGTGCGGGTGATCAGCGACGATATCGTCCGTCGCGGCCGGCTCGATCAGTCGGATGTGGACTCCGTGGAGAAGGCCGAGGAGGCCGAACTCGTACGGCAGGCGCACAGGTTCCGCGCCGGACGGCCCCGGCTGCACCTGGAGGGGCGGACGGCGATCGTGGTGGACGACGGGATCGCCACCGGCGCCACGGCGGCCGCCGCGTGCGAGGTGGTACGGGCGCAGGGCGCGACCCGTGTGGTGCTGGCCGTACCGGTGGCTCCTCCGGACGCGGCCGATCGGCTCCGCAGCAAGGCCGATGAATTCGTCTGCCTGTCCACCCCGTTCGGCTTCGCCGCCGTCGGCGAGTGGTACCAGGACTTCTCCCAGACCCCCGACGCCGAGGTGGTGTCCCTGCTGGAGCGGGCCGCGCAGGGGGAGGGCGCGGCCGCGGACAGCGATCCGCTGGCGGACGCGGGAGGCGGCTCGGACCTGGAGGAAGAGGTGGCGATCGACGCCGCCGGCGTCCGGCTGACCGGTGACCTCAATCTGCCCGCCGGCGCCAAGGCGATCGTGATGTTCGCCCACGGCTCGGGCAGCAGCCGGCACAGCCCGCGCAACCGCCTGGTCGCCACGGCCCTGAACCGGGCGGGCCTGGGGACCCTGCTCTTCGACCTGCTCACACCGGCGGAGGAGGCCAACCGGGCGAACGTCTTCGACATCGAGACGCTGGCCGAGCGGCTGACCGACGCCACCGACTGGCTGCGCGGCCGGGCCGACGTGCCGATCGGCTACTTCGGCGCGAGCACCGGCGCCGCGGCGGCGCTGCGGGCCGCCGCCTCCCCCAGCGCGGACATCGGCGCCGTGGTCTCCCGCGGCGGCCGCCCCGACCTCGCCGGGCCGCTGCTCGCCGGCGTACGGGCCCCGACGCTGCTCATCGTGGGCGGCAACGACCTCCTGGTCCTCGACCTCAACCGCGAGGCCGAAGCGGCGCTGCGCTGCGAGACCCAGCTGGAGATCGTCCCCGGCGCCACCCACCTCTTCGAGGAGCACGGCGCCCTCGACCAGGTCGCCGATCTCGCCAGGGACTGGTTCGTCGGCCACCTGGTCGGCTAGCCGGCCGGGCCGCACACTTGGCGGACGGCCTAGTCGATGGTGATCTCGCCCATCGCGCTCCAGCCGTCCGCGCCCTCGATGGTGGTGCTCACGATGTCGGGCGTGCGCCGCAGCAGGGGGCGCATGGTCTCCAGGCCGGCGCGGAAGTGGTCGGAGTTGACGTGCGCTTCGGCGGCGTCGTCCTTGAACGCCTCGACCAGGACGTAGGTGTGGGGGTCCTCGATGCTGCGGGACCACTCGAACCACATGTTGCCCGGTTCGGCGCGGGTGGCGGCGGTGAAGGCTTCGACGTGCCGGGGCCACTCTTCGGCGTGCTCGGGCTTTACGGGAAACTTGACGACGATGAAGATCATCGGTCGATGATAGGACACCCGGGTTCATCCGCCGTCAACCGGGTCATACAGGGCCATACCCAAGGGGCACGCGGGGCGCCCCTTGGGTCGGGGACCGGGTGCGGTCCTCAGATCAGCACTGCGGCCGCTTGCCGTGGTTGGCTCCGCCCTTGCGGCGGGCCCTCTTCTTACGACGGCGCTTCGAGGACATGACGTCTCCCTTCTCCGTACCTCAACACTAGGTTTCGCGAAGGTTCTACCACCTCTCGGCGGCGGCCCGCCCCGTCTTACAGGTCGGCTTCCTCGCCGATGTACAGCCCGGCGAACGCCTTCGCCGCGGACTCGGAGCCCAGCAGCCGGCGCAGCCGGGCCGACGCGGTGCCCGCCCGGAACCGGTCGCCGGAGGAGGCGCCGTGCAGCGTCTCGGACAGCCACTGCGAGAACTCCAGGTACTGCCAGACCCGGCGCAGACACGCCGTGGAGTAGGCGTCGAGGCCGCTGTCGTCGCCCTCGCGGTGCGCGATCAGCGCGTCGGCGAGCAGCAGCGCGTCGTTGATCGCGAGGTTCATGCCCTTCGCGGCGATCGGGGCGACCAGGTGCGCCGAGTCGCCCGCCAGATACAGACGGCCGTACGCCATCGGCTCCAGTACGTAGTTGTGCATGTCCAGAACCACCCTTTCGAGCAGGGGTCCCTCGTTCAGCGACGGGGCTCCGGACGCGGCGAGGCGCAGCCCCAGCTCGTCCCACACCCGCTCGTGCGGCCAGTTGCGGACGTCCTCGCCGGGGGCGACCTGGAGGTAGTAGCGGGTGATCTGGGGGCTGCGGGCCATATGGGCGCCGAAGCCGCGCTCGTGGATGCCGAAGACCACGCCCTGGGCGGAGGGCGGGGCCTCGGCGAGCAGGGCGAGCCAGGCGACGCCGTGGTCGTAGCGGGTCAGGACCGCCCGGTCGGCGGGTATCGCGGCCCGGGTCACCCCGCGCGCGCCGTCGCAGCCCGCTATGTAGTCGCACTCGACCCGGTGCCGGACGCCGGTCGCCGGATCGGTGTACGACACGGTGGGGCGGTCGCCGGTCAGATCGTGCAGCCGCACCTCGCGCACGCCGAAGCGGGCGTCGCCGCCGGCGGTGTCCACGTACGCCGCGACCAGGTCGGTGACCAGCAGCGGCTGCGGATAGACGAAGTGGCGCCGCCCCGACAGCTCCGCCGTGCGGACCGTGTGCCGCTCACCGTCGAACCGGAACTCGAACTCCGCCTGGGTCTCGGCCCGTTCGAGCAGCCGGTCGACCAGCCCGTGCCGGGCCAGCGCGCGCACCGCCCACTCCTCGATGAACCCGGCACGCGGCCGCTGCTCGATGAACTCCCGGCTCTCCGCCTCCAGTAGTACGCAGTCCACACCGGCGGCGCGCAGCAGATTCGCGACGACGAGGCCGGCGGGACCGGCACCGACGATCGCCACCGAGGTGCGCGTGCGGGTGAGTTCGGCAGGAGAGGGCACGGCGTGCGGTTCCCTTCGGGCGTCGGAAAGAACGCACGCAGTATGGCGGTCGGCCGGCCCGGCCGGTGCGGCGGGCACCGTGCGAGCGGCCTGACGCGTGCGGCCGGAGGTGGGGGCGGGGGCCGGCGCGGATCGATCCGCTCGGCCAACCGGGCGACGGCGCACCGCGTGGACCGCGCAGGGAGCGGGCGGCGGTTCACCCGCCTGGAGCACGGCCGAGGGCGGCCACCCGGGATCCCTGATCTTGTGGAGCCGTAATGATCACTAGTGACCCAGGAGAGCCATGCACCGTTACCCCCTGACCAGCGCCCCGCCCGGCATGGCACCCGACAGGCACCATCCGAACGTTCCGCCACCGTCCCGACGCCGTCGCCTCTGCTGGAGCTCGGCCGCCGCCGTGCTGCTGCTCTGCGTGCTGGCCGCGGCCGGCACACCACCGAACCCACCACCCCGGCACACCGCCGCCCGCTACCCCGTGCGCGTCAGCGCCTACGTGGCCAACAGCGGCTCGGCGACCGTCTCGACGTACGACACCCGTCTGGACCGCCGGGTCGCCGATGTCCAGGTGGGCCACGGCCCCACCGGCGTGGGTGCGGCGCCCGACGGCGAAGTGGTCTACGTCGCCAACAGCCGCTCGAACACCGTCTCCTTCATCAACACCGCCTCGCGGCTCGTCATGGCCACCGTGCGGGTGGGGCGGCGGCCCTTCGCCGCGATGCCGTCCCGCGACGGCCGCCGTGTGCTGGTGGCCAACTTCGGCTCGGACACGGTCTCGGTCATCAACGTACGGGCCCGCCATGTGATCGCCAACGTGCCGGTGGGGCCGCTGCCGCACAGCATCACCACGATTCCGGACGGACGCGGCTATGTGACCGACAACGGCGGCGGCGAGGTGACCGTGCTCGACCCCGGCGCGCATGCGATCCGGGAGATCCCGGTGGGCGACTTCCCCAGCGGGATCAGTTCCTCGCCCTCCGGCCACCGGGTGTTCGTCTCCAACACCGGTTCCGGCACGGTGTCGGTCATCGACCCCCACGGCGACAGGGTGATCGCCACGCTGCCGGCGGGCCGGGCGCCGCTCGGAAACGCGGTCAGCCCCGACGGAAGGCGTCTGTACGTCGCCGACTCGGCCCGGGACTGCCTGCTGATCATCGACATCCCCTCCCGTCACATCGTCGGCCACGTCCACGTGGGCGTGCAGCCGCAGGGGGTCGCCGTCACCCCGGACGGCCGGCGGGTGTGGGTGACCAACGAGCAGTCCGACACCGTCTCGGTCATCGACCCCTTCGCCCGGCGGCTCCGCTTCACCCTGCCCACCGGGCACGAACCCGAAGGCATCGCCATCACCCCGCGCTGAGCGTCGGACGCCGGCCGGGCCGCGACGCCCGCCTCGGCACCACAGCGCATCGCACAGTTCGAACAACGCGTCGCTTCACGCGTGCGGACACTCGTACAGGGCTGCCCGGAAGCGTGACAGCGACTCGAACGCCGTACGCGGCGCCGGCTGTTGCCCCACACTCGTCTCCACGGCCTTGGCCTGGTCAAGGTCCCTCGGGCCGGTGAGTGTGACCAGGCCAAGCCCGCCCGCACATCCGGCGCATGCCCAGGTGGGCGCCCCCGTGCGGATCATGTTTCGACTGTCACGGGAGATCCCATGCGCCTCCAGCACGTCACCGCGGCACTCGGTTCCCTGGCCGCCGCTGCCGCCCTCGCCCTGGCCGCCACCGTCCCCGCGCACGCGGGGACCGGCGCGGCGTCGGACCCGCACGGCTGCCCACGCGGTTCGGTCTGCTTCTGGCCGGAGCCCGCCTTCCACGGGGCGATGCGGGCCGTGTCGGACACGCAGCGCGGATGCGCGGCCACGCCGGTGCAGCCCGCACAGTCGATCTACAACAACGGCGACCGCTCCCGCTCCTTCTACTCGGCGCCGCACTGCGCGGTACAGGTCGGCGCACTGCGGCCGGGCGGCTCCGTGCAGTCGGTCTCCGTCACCAGCTGGCAGTGAGGCCGCCGGCTACCGGCCGCCGTTGACCACCGCCCGCTCCACCGCACCGCCCTCGACGTGCCATCTCTTGAGGATCCTGCGGTACTCGCCGCTCGCGATGAGGCGGTCGAGGGCCGCCCGCACGGCGTCGCGCAGGGCCGTGTCGGCCTTGGCGACCGCGATGCCCAAGGGAAGCGGCTGCAGCTGCCCGCCGCCGAGTTCGAGCGCGCCGCCGTGCGAGCGGGTCGCCGCGGTGTGGACCGCGACCGGGTAGTCGTCGAGGCAGGCCGAGGAGCGGCGCTCGGCGACGTCGTCGTAGACGTCGGCCGATGAGTCGAACGGCCGGATCCTCAGCTTCGCGGGGACCTGCCGGTTCAGCTCGCCCAGGAAGTCATGGGCCAGCGTGCCGCGTTGAACGGCGACCGTCTTGCCGGACAGGTCCGCGGGCTTCTCGATGCCCTGCGGGTTGCCCTTGCGGACGACGATGGCGACACCGGAGCGGAAGTAGTCGATCAGGTCGACGCCGCCGCCGGTCTCCGATCCGCCCGCGTTCCCCTCGTGACGGTCCTTGGTGTCGGTCATCGCCGACATGATCAGGTCGAAGCGGCCCTCGTGCAGGCCGGGGAGGAGGGTGTCGAAGGTGGCGTTCTTGAACGTACAGCGCACCCCCAGCTCGCGGCCGAGGGCGTTCGCGAGGTCGACGTCGAGGCCGACGGGCCTGCCGTCCCTGACGAACTCCATCGGCGGGTAGGTGAGATCCGAGCCGATGGTGACGACCCCCTTGCCGCGAATCTCCGCCGGCAACTGGGCGGACGGCTTCCGGCTGCTGCCGGGCTTGCCCCCGGTGCTGGTACCGGGGCTGCCGCCGCCCGCGCCGTCCGGCCGCAGCGTCCAGGCCAGCGCCCCGCCACCGGCCACCACCCCGGCGGCGGACAGCGCGGCGAGCACCCGGCGCCGGCTCGGCCCCGAGGACGCGGGGCGACCCGGCTGATGCGGTGGTCGGGTGGGCGCCGAGGGCGCGGGGCCGTCGACCGCGGTGCGGGTCGGCAGCCGGTCGAAGGCGATACCGGCGGGCGGCTCGGCCTGCGGCCGCGGTGCGAAGGTGTCCCGGGCCCTGGGGTCGCCGAGCCGCGCGGACAGCCCGTCCAGTTGTGCGGCGATCGGCTCCGGCAGCCAGTCGCCGTACGGGCCCGGTGCGCCCACCCGGGCCATGAGCGCGGGCAGCGCGGGCCGCCGCGCCGGCTCCTTCGCCAGACAGTCCCCGGCCAACTCCCTTAGGTAGTCGGGTAGTTCGTCGAGCCGCGGCTCCTCGTGCACGGTGCGGTACATGAGGATCTGCGGCTCGGCGCTCCCGTACGGACCGCCGCCGGTCGCCGCGAAGACGATCACCCCGCCGAGCGCGAACACATCCGCCGCGCCGGTGATCTCGGGCCCCGTCATGACCAGTTGCTCGGGGGCCATGAACCCCGGGGTGCCGAGGGCGGTGCCGGTCGCCGTCAGGGCGGTGTCCGCGGCGGAGTGCGCGATGCCGAAGTCGATGACGCGGGGGCCGCCCGCGGTGAGCAGGATGTTCGACGGCTTGAGGTCGCGGTGCACCAGGCCGTGCGCGTGCACCGCGGCCAGGGCGTGCAGCAGTCCGGCGGTCAGCAGCCGCACGGTCTGCTCGGGCAGCGGCCCGCAGTCGTGCACGGCGGCGGCCAGCGAGACGCCGGGCACGTAGTCGGTCGCCATCCAGGGCGTGTCGTCCTGCGGCGCGGCGTCGACCACCGGCGCCACGAACGGTCCGCCCACCCGCCGGGCGGCGGCCACCTCACGGGCGAACCGCGTCCGAAAGCCCTGGTCGTCGGCGAGTTCGGAGCGCGCGGTCTTCACCGCCACCGTCCGCCCGTCCGCCGCGCGGCCGAGGTAGACCCGCCCCATGCCGCCACCGCCGAGCAGCCCGATGACCCGGAACGGGCCGATCTGCCGCGGATCGTTCTTCGCCAGCGGTCGCACCGCCACCCTCCCCCTGCCCGCAGTTGTGTTCCGTAGTATCCCGCACCCGCCCGAGGCGCCCGCCGTCGCCCAGGGAGCGACCGCCGGCAGCGGCTCGGCGCCGCGGTCGGCCTCGACACCTGCACGCGGCCCCCGGACGTCGGCTGTCCGGGCCGTCGCCAGTCAGGGCAGTGTCCAGAAGCGGACCGTGACGAGGTAGAAGACGACAGCCCAGAAGGCCATCGCCAGCGCGACGACGCCCAGGCCACGGAGGTTGCTCCTTGCCGCCGGTTCGTCCGGCGGTGGCCGCAGCCATCGGCCGAGCAGCGGGTTCACGTAGTAGGGCATGGTCAGGAAGCTCATGAGGAAGCTCGACAGCAGGTTGCCCACGAGCAGGCCGATCCAGAGCGGCAGGTGCAGCGGGGACAGCGCGAGTGTCAGCAGCACGACGGTCGGGTACAGGCCGACCCAGATGGCGAGGGAGGTCCTGGTCTCGGAGGGCGGCGGCGGCGCCTCCTGGCCGTTGCCCTCGAAGGCGAACCAGCTGCCGAACGAGTTGTCGATCGTATGCAGTTTGAAGTCGCTGAACTTCTCGCCCTCGGCCAGGATCTCCTGTCGTTGGGGCGACGTCAGCCAGGCATCGAGGTGCTCGGCGCTGTCGTAGCGGTACAGCGTGGTCCATTCCTCCTGAAGCCCCTCGATGGGGCGGAAGAGCTCGCTCCCGCGAAACCCCTCGAAACTGCTCTCCTCCCGGACCATGTGGTGCTGCCAGACGAGGAAGTCGTCGACGTGGTTCGGGTGGACGCGGTGGGTGACCACCACGGTGACCAGCGGATCCAGTGACTGGGTGCCGCTGCTGACCACCTGCTGGGTCGCCGGACCGTCGAAGTACTTGGCGCCGGCGTCGAGATACGTCTGCCTGGTCGCGCTGTTGATCCACGCCTGCAGGTGCGCCACCGAGTCGAACCGGTACACCACGACCCAGTCGGGTTGCAGCGGTGTCGGCGGGGAGACCTCGGCGCCGAGGAAACCGGGGTAGTAGGCGGCCGCGGCGTTGAGGTCCTCCTGCCACGACTCGAACTCCCGCTCCATCCCGGGCAGGACCTTCTGGCCGATGATCGCCGTCGCCGCGGCGGCTAGGTTCTTTTCGGTGTTCATGGTGGTTCAACCCGTCGACACCGACTGCTCCGCAGGGAGCCGGCCGTAAATGCGTTCCGGAGTCAGCGGCAGCGCACGGTAGCGGACGCCCGTGGCGTCGTGCACCGCGTTCGCGAGCGCGGGGGCCACCGGATTGATACAGCATTCCGCCATCCCCTTGGCCCGCATGGGCCCCACCGAATCCGTCGAGCCCACCAGGAGGACCTCGGTGCGGGGAATGTCGGCGTAGGTGGGGATGCGGTAGTTCCGGAAGTTCGGATTGACCATGACGCCGTGGTCGTCGACGTGATGGTTCTCGGTCAGCGCGAAGCCGATTCCCTGGGCGACACCGCCCTCTATCTGCCCCCGGACCTGCGCCGGGTTGATGATCACCCCGGCGTCCGCGGCCTGCACGCTGTACAGGATCCGTATCTCGCCCGTCACGCGGTGCACGGCGACCCGGAACCCCTGCGTGTTGGAGGTGACGCTCCGGGGCGAGCCGTAGGCCTTGCGTGCGGCGGTGAAACGGATTCCACGCCTGCGGGCCAGCGCGACGAGTTCGGCCAGCGACACCCGCCGGTCCCCGCAGACGACACCGTCGTCGTCCATCGTGCACATCACGACGTGGACGCCCGTGTGCGCGGCGGCGAATTCCAGAATGCGGTCGCGCACGGCATTGGCCGCCCGCAGGACCGCGTTGCCCGCCACGAAGAGACCCGCACTCGCGAAGGCACCGGTGTCGAATCCCGTGCGGTCCGTGTCGGACTGCACCAGACGGATCCGCGACGGCGTCGTGCCCAGCTGGTTGGCCGCGATCTGGACATGAGCGGTGGAGGTCCCCTCTCCGAACTCGACGGTCCCGACGGCCAGTTCGTAGAGGAGATCGTCGCCCAGCGTGACCCAGGCCTCGGAGAGGTGCTCCGTCGGGGGCGCGGTCTCGTGCAGGGAACTCGCCACGCCGGCTCCGACGAGCCACTGGGGGCCGGGAGGCGGTCGGTCGGCCGTACGGGCCAGGGCGTCCCCTACGAGGTCGACGCAGGTGGCGAGCCCGTCCTCGGTGAAGACCACGTCGTCGGGGCCGTCGTGCCGGGCGACCAGGGGCTCGCCCGGCCGCACGATGTTGCGTCGGCGCAGTTCCAGCGGGTCGATGTGCAGCGCGCGGGCCAGTTCGTCCATCGCCGACTCCACGGCGAACGCCGGCTGCGTCATCCCGTAGCCTCGCAGCGCCCCGCTCGGCACGGTGTTCGTGTAGACGGAGTACGCGTCGTACTTCTTGTTGGGGCAGCGGTAGATCATGACGGCGGCTCCGCCCGCGTACAGCGTTTCGCCGCCGTGGTTGCCGTAGGCGCCCGTGTTCGACACGTTGCGTACGTGGAAGGCGGTGAGCGTTCCGTCGGCCCTCGCGCCGAGCTTGACCGTCAGGGTCATCGGATGCCGTGGCGAGGCCGTGGTGAACTCCTCCTCGCGGGTGTACTCCAGACAGGTGGGACGGCCGGTGTCCAGGGTGGCGAGCGCGACCAGGTCCTCCGCGATCACCTCCTGCTTACCGCCGAATCCGCCGCCCACTCGCTTGCAGAACACCCGCACCTGGTCGGGGCGCAGCCCGAACAGGCGCTCCAGCTTGACCTTCGCGATCGACGGTGACTGCGAACTGGTGCGGACGTTCAGCCGGCCGTCCTCCATCCAGGCGATCGAGCCGTGGGTCTCCAGATGCGCGTGCTGCACCCGCGGTGAGAAGTACGTGCCTTCGTGGATCACGTCGGCCGCGGCGAATCCGGCGTCGACATCGCCGATGTGCGAGTGGAGTTCGACAAGGATGTTGTGGACCGGGTCGCGGACGAACGGATCGTCGGAGCCGTGCAGCTGGGGTGCGCCGTCGGCCATCGCCGCCTCCGGGTCGAACACCGCCGGCAGCGCCTCGTACTCGACCACGAGACGCCGGCAGCCCTCCTCGGCCGCCCCGACCGTGTCGGCCAGGACCGCGGCGACGCGCTGGCCGGCGAAGCGGACCGTGTCGTCGAGGACGTAGGTGTCGTCCGGGTCGACCAGGTGGTCGGTGTGGATCGCCGTGCTGAAGCGTCTGCGGGGTACGTCTTCCCAGGTGTAGACCCGGTGCACACCGGTCACCGCGAGGGCGGCGCTCTTGTCGATCGAGCGGATCCGGGCGTGCGCGTGGGGTGAGTGCAGCACCTTGAGGTGCAGCATGCCGTCGATCCGCGTGTCCATGGTGAACTCGGCGTGACCCGTCACCACGTCGTGGCCCGCGGGCGCGCCGACGCTCGTCCCGACGGCCTTGCCCGGTGCCGCCGTCTCCACCGCACCGACGCCCTTCACGGCGTCCTCGATCGCCCGGTATCCGGTGCAGCGGCAGAGGTTGCCCTTCAACGCCCGTGGGAGATCCGCCTTCTGATCCTCGGTGAAGGTCGCCGACGTCATGATCATCCCTGCGGTGCAGAATCCGCACTGGAATCCCGGAGCGTCCTCGAACTGCCGCTGCATGGGATGCGGGGCGCCGGGCCGTCCGAGGCCCTCGATCGTGGTCACCTCCCGGCCGTCCGCGCGGAAGGCGGGGGTGATGCAGCTGTGTACCGGTGTGCCGTCCAGCCACACCGTGCAGGCGCCGCAGTCGCCCGCGTCGCACCCTTTCTTGACGCCGAAGTGGCCGAGTTCGCGAAGGAAGGTGCGCAGGCACTGACCGGGAGCCGGCTCCCAGTCGAATTCCCTGCCGTTCACTCGGTAGTTCATGCCAGGTCCCCAGCGGTGAGTTCGCGGCAGATCTCTTCGGCGAAGTGCCGTGTCAGATGCCGACGGTGGTCGGGGGTCCCATTGGGATCGGCGAACCACAGGTCGGCCGGCACTGCGTCGTCGATGCTCTGCCGGAGGGTTCGGACATCGGGCAGGGAGTCGAAGGCGATGCGGACCGGCCGCGTGGTCCCGGCGGTGACGGTGAGCAACAGGTCGTTCGCTCCCGGCCGTTGCGTGCCGACGAGGAACACCGTCGAACGGCCGAGCCGGGTCAGCGTGAAGCGGCGGTGCGCGGTGCGTTTGCGCAGCGCGCGGTCCGGAATGACGACGCGCCGAAGGATCTCCCCGGGGGCGAGTACGTTGCGGTGGTCGCCCGTGACGAAATCGAGGGCGTCGACGAAGCGTACGGAGCCGTCGGGCGCCCACAGTTCGTACTGCGCCTCCAGCGCGACCGTCAACGTGATCATCGGGCCGGCGGGCAAGGACATGCAGATGTTTCCGCCGACGGTCGCCGCGTTCCAGACCTTGAACGAGGACAGGAATGCCTCACAGCTCTTCCGGAAGAGAATTCCGGCGGTCCAGCCCTTCGACCAGGAGAAGGTGTACAGGTCGCGAATGGTGCATGTGGCGCTGATCTCCAGGCCCTCGTCCGTCGGAACAAGAGGCTCCCAACGCAACGCCGTCAGGTCGACCAGCCGTCGCAGGTCCGGCTGCTCCGTGGAGTAGAGCCACGTTCCGCCTGCGAGCCAGGCGTCGCCCTCGTGCCATTCGATGCCTGGCCACTCGGACGGTCGCCGGATGACTTCGGTGATGGTGTTGAGGTCCATGAAACCGACCTACGGAGAACGCACCCACGGAAGACAGCTGTCCCGTGGCGCTGTTGGTATGGACTCCACGCTGCCCGAGCAGATGCTGACCGCCGTGCCGCACCGCCCGGGGCGGCTGAGCCGCGAGGGGCCGGCGGGCACAGGCACTTTCGTTCCAGCGTATCGCATGGTGGGCACCCGCACTCCCCCACCCGGAACTATGGTGTCCCACCACATACGCCTCTGACCTGCACGTTCCTACGGTGTGGCGACACGAGACCGTCCCCGCCCCCTGCAGGAAGTGGTGCCGATGCCCTCCCCCGCGACCGCTCCACCAGCCCCCGCCAACCTCCGGCGGATCGTCGCCGCCAGCCTCATCGGCACCACCGTCGAGTGGTACGACTTCTTTCTCTACGGATCGGCCGCCGCGCTGGTCTTCAACAAGCTCTTCTTCCCCGGTTCCGACCCCCTCGTCGGCACCTTGCTGTCGTTTCTGACGTACGCGGTCGGGTTCGCCGCCCGGCCCCTGGGGGCACTGGTCTTCGGGCATTACGGGGACCGGCTGGGCCGTAAGCGGCTGCTCGTGCTGAGCCTGCTGATGATGGGCGGTGCGACCTTCGCGATCGGGCTGCTGCCCACGCATGCCGCGGTCGGCACGGCGGCGCCGGTGCTGCTGACCGTGCTGCGGCTGGTCCAGGGGTTCGCGCTGGGCGGTGAGTGGGGCGGCGCGGTGCTGCTGGTGTCGGAGCACGGCGACGCCCGGCGGCGTGGGTTCTGGGCGTCCTGGCCGCAAACGGGCGCGCCCGCGGGGCAGTTGCTGGCCACCGGCGTGCTGTCGCTGATGACGGCGCTGGTGCCGGAGGCGGCGTTCGTGGCCTGGGGGTGGCGGGTGCCGTTCCTGCTCTCGGGCGTGCTGGTCGTCGTCGGACTGTGGATGCGGATGTCGGTGGACGAATCACCCGTCTTCCAGGAGGCGTTGCGCAGCGCCGAGGCCCGGCGGGCGCAGGGCGCGGCGGTGGAGAGGACGCCGCTGGTCGCGGTCCTGAGGCACCACTGGCGCGATGTGCTGATCGCGATGGGCGCGCGGATGGCCGAGAACATCTCGTACTACGTCGTCACGGCGTTCGTGCTGGTCTACGCGACGGCACACACCGGGCTCGGACCGCAGACCGCGCTGAACGCGGTGCTGATCGCCTCGGCGTTGCACTTCGCGGTCATCCCCGCCTGGGGCGCGTTGTCGGACCGGATCGGGCGCCGTCCGGTCTATCTGCTGGGCGCGGCCGGCGTCGCCCTATGGGCGTTCCCGTTCTTCGCGCTGGTGGACTCCGGGCGGTTCGGGCCGCTGCTGCTCGCGGTGAGCGTCGGGCTGGTCTTCCACGGTGCGATGTACGCACCGCAGGCGGCGTTCTTCGCGGAGATGTTCGCGACCCGGATGCGGTATTCGGGTGCCTCGATCGGCGCCCAGTTCGCGTCGGTGGCGGCCGGGGCACCCGCCCCGCTGATCGCCACGGCGCTGCTCGCCGACTTCGGCGGCCCGACACCGATCGCCCTGTACGTCATCGGCGCCGCGGTGCTGACGCTGATCGCGGTGGGTGCGGCGCGGGAGACCCGTAACCGGGATCTCGCGGCGGTGGAGGGGGCGGCGACCGCGGAGGTGGCGAAGGCTTGAGGTACGGCGGGGGCGTGACGGGCCGTGGGACGCTCCGGGAGACGGGCAGCGGGCCCGCCACACCCCCGCCGGACGTCAGGACCTGTCGTCCTTGGACCGCAGGGAGTCCTTGGCGCCCCGGATGTTCTCCTTCGCGCCCCGGACGGTCTCCTCGGCCTCGCCCATGGCCCTCTTGGCCTTGCCCTTGACCTGGTCGGTGCGGCCTTCGGCCTTCATCCGCTCGTCGTCGATGGCCTCGCCCGCCTTCTCTTTGGCCTGGCCGGCCCTCTCTTTGGCCTTGCCCGTCATCTTGTCCCTGGCGCCCTTGTCCGGCATATCCAACTCCTTGTGTGTCCGGGGAAGGAGCGAAAGCTCCGGGTCCACGCTGCCTCAGGCCCTGCGGGCGCGCACCCGGAGCCGGCTCCCGCTACTCCTCCGTATCGCGCGCCATGGCCCCGGAGAGCTGGTGCAACCGCAGCGCCAGCTGGATCTCCAGGGCGCGCGCCGGGGTCTGCCAGTCGGGTCCCAGCAGCCGGCTGACCCGTTCCAGGCGCTGGGCGACGGTGTTCACATGGACGTGCAGCTCGTCCTTGGTGCGGGCCGGGCTCATCCCGGAGGCGAAATAGGCGCTCAGGGTGCGCAGCAGCTCGGTTCCGCGGCGGGCGTCGTAGTCGGCGACGGTACCGAGCGTGCGGTGCACGAAGCCGTCCACATCACGGGTGTCGGCGAGCAGCAGACCGAGGAAGCCGAAGTCGGCTGCGGCCGCGCCCTGTCCGGCCCGGCCCAGCACGCACAGCGCCTCCCGGCAGCGCCGGGCCTCGGCGTAGGCGTCCGCGACGGCCGCGGGTCGGGCGGCGGGGGCCGGCACCGGGGCCGAGGCGCCGACCGTGACGGGGGCGTGCAGCGCGGCGCGGAGCCGGGTGGCGATCCGGCGGGCGGAGTGCGCCGGATCGCCGTCCGGTCCGAGCGGCAGCAGCAGGACGGCGCCCCGGTCCCGTACGGCGGCCAGGCCGTGGCGGGTGGCGGCGAGGTGGGCGGCCGCCGACCACAGGCGCCGGCGGTCGGCGCCGGCGGGGTGCGGCGGGTCCGCGCAGCCGGACGTCGGCGCATCGGCCATCCGCGCCGCCAGGACCACATGGGGCGCGTCCAGGTCGGCGCCGACGCGGGCGGCGCGTTCGCGCAGCAGGCGGGGGTCGCGCCCGGCGGCGTCCAGGAGGTCGTCCAGCAGTTCGCCGCGCACCCGTGCCTCGGCCTCGCCGGCGGTCCGGCGGGCGAGCAGGAGCAGGGAGGTGACCATGGCGGCCCGTTCCAGGGTCCGCTGGTCGACGGGGTCGAGCGTCGGGTGGCCGCGCAGGACCAGGGCGCCCAGGACCTCGCCGCCGGCCCATACCGCGGCGACCCAGTCTCCCCCACTCTCGGCTTCGCTCGACCGGGAGGTACCCCCGTCGTCCCGTACGGCGTGGCCGTCGGCGCGGGAGCGGTCCAGGGCGGCGGCGGGCGCCCGCTCGGGATCGGTGAACTCCACCTCGCCGCCCAGCACTTCGGCCACCGCGTCCGCGACGTCCCGCACCCCGCCGCCGCGCAGCACCAGTTCGGTCAGCCGGTCGTGGATGTCCGAGGCCCGCTCGATGACCGCGCTGCGGTTGCGGATGATCTCGTTGGCCGCCTCCAGGTCGGTGAGCGCCTTACGGGTCTCGGCAAGCAGGTTGGCGGTGTCGATGGCGACGGCCGCGTGCGCCGCGTGGGCGGCCAGCAGGGCGATCTGGCCCGGTTCGAAGACCCGCTCGCGGCGGTCGGCGGCGAACAGCACGCCGATGACGCCGCTGCCGAGCAGCAGCGGCACCCCGAGGATCGCCACCAGCCCCTCGTCGCGGACGCCGGAGTCGATGCTCCGGGTGTGCCGGAACCGCTCGTCGTGGAAGTAGCTGTCGGTGACGTAGGGGCGGGCGGTCTGCGCGACCAGCCCGCCCAGGCCCTCGCCCATACCGAGCCGCAGCTGCTGGAACCGCGCGGAGACCGAGCCGTCGGTGACCCGCATGTAGGTGTCGCCGGCCGACGGGTCGTTGAGGGTGAGGTAGGCGACCTCGGTGCCCAGGAGGGAGCGGGCCCGGCGCACGATGGCGCGCAGTACGGCGTCCAGGTCGCGCAGCCCGGCCAGGTCGTGCGCGGTGGCGTAGAGCGCCGACAGCTCGGCCTCGCGCCGCCGGCGGTCCTCCAACTCGGTCCGTACCCGCAGCGCGAGGAGCTTGGCCCGCTCCAGTGCGGCGAGCCGGCCGGCGGGCGCGCCCTCGGCGCGGGCCCGCAGCACCGGGCGCTCGTAGTCCTCGGCGGCGGCCCCGGTGGCGAGCAGGCCGAGAAAGCCCGGGGCGCCGGGTGAGGAGTCCTCGGCCCGGTCGTGGGCGGGGGCGTCGGCGGAGTCGGTGCCGGGCGCGGGCGTCGGCTGGTCGTTGGGCATGGTCACAGGGATACCTTCGGGTCGTCGCCGCGCGCCAGACTCCGGCAGCCCGCGGATCGGCCGCGATGCGCGCGCTGGACGGAGCGCTCAGTGCGCCGTCCAACCGCCGTCCAGGACCAGCGAGGTACCCGTCACGAAGGACGCCTGCGGGGTGCAGAGGTAGGCGACGGCCTCGGCGACCTCCTCCGGTTCGAGCAGTCGCTTGAGGGCGGAGTCGGCGAGCAGGATGTCGGCCAGTACGCGCTCCTCGGGGATGCCGTGTGCCGCGGCCTGGTCGGCGAGCTGGCGCTCGACGAGGGGGGTGCGGACGTATCCGGGGTTGACGCAGTTGCTGGTGACACCGTGTGGGGCGCCCTCCAGGGCGGCGGTCTTCGACAGGCCTTCCAGGCCGTGCTTGGCGGCGACGTAGGCGGACTTGAAGGGCGAGGCCCGCAGCCCGTGCACCGACGAGATGTTGACGACGCGGCCCCAGCCCTGCTCGTACATATGGGGCAGCGCGCCGCGCAGCAGCCGGAAGGGAGCCTCCAGCATGACGGTCAGCACCTCGTGGAAGACCTCGGGCGGGAAGGTCTCGATGGGGCGGACGAGCTGCATACCGGCGTTGTTGACCAGCAGGTCGATGCCCGCCGCGGCCCGCTCGGCGGCGTCCAGGTCGGTGAGGTCCAGAGGGCGGGGTTCGATACCGCCGCGGGCGCCGTCCGGGAGCGCCGCGGCGAGCCCGGCCAGGCCCGCCGCGTCCCGGTCGACGGCGCGCACCGTGGCGCCGGCCGCCGCCAGCCGCAGCGCGCAGGCGCGTCCGATGCCGCCGGCCGCGCCGGTGACGAGGGCGGTGCGGCCGTCGAGTTCGAGGGACACCGGACCCGCAGTGCGTGGCGCGCCCGGGGCACCCGGGATTCCTGGTGTGCCGGGGGTTCCTGGGGTACCGATCCTGGTCATGTCCGCACCCTAGGCAGCGCGACGGCCGGCACCGATGTGCCACGGCACCACACTTCGGGAGCCGGGTGTGGCGCCCGGGCACGCCCGCCGTGCCACCGTGCCCCGCACCGGGCACAGTTCACCCGATCGGCCGTCCCGGATCGCCGCGGCCCCGCGGGGCTCCTAGCGTCGTACGACGCAACGTGCCGTCCGTGCACCGCCGCCACGAGGGAGTCCGACATGCGGAGGCTCATCGCCCTGCCGACCGTGCTGTTCGCCCTGGCCGCCGCGGGGTGTGGGGACGCGGAGGGCGGCGGGGCGACGACCGCCGTGCCGTCGTCCGCCGGTACGGGAGCGGGGCCGGGCCCCGACGACCCCGGCGTCCCCTCGCCCGCCGTCCCCGGGCAGCCGGTCAGCTGCGGCACGATCAAGGACGCCCTGGGCGCGGCGGGCGATGTCGCGCTCTACGCCGATCCGGGCGCCGGCGGCACGGTGGGCTGCGGGGAGGCCCGCGACGTGATGAAGGAGTTCCTGCTGCGGGCGCCGCGGGAGGGCGACAGCGACCTGGGCACGCTGGCCGTACGCGGCTGGTTCTGCCAGTACGAGAGCGGCCCCACCGGCACCTGGATCACCAGCTGCCGCAAGGACCGGCGCGAGATGCACACGGAGGAGCCGGCCGGCCGGCCGGACTCCCCGGGCTCGTCCCGGCTGCCCACGCTCCCCGTCGAGCCGTCGGACCCGTTGGAGGAGCCGTCGACGGAGGAGCTCTAGAGGATGTCCGAGCCTGATCCACCGGACAGGCGGGCCCTGGGCCGGAGGGGCCGGGGCCTACACCGGGAAGTGCCGGCCCTCCGGCTCCTCCCCCATCCCGTGGAACCAGGTCGGCCCGGCCTCCACCGCCCGCTTGATGCGGGTGAGCGCGTACTCTTCCAGCTCCGGCAGGGCGTCCAGCGCGAACCAGCCCACTTCCAGGGACTCGTCGTCGTTGACCCGCGCCCGGCCGCCGATCGCGCGACAGCGCAGCGTCACGTCCATGAACTGGCAGACGTCCCCGTTGGGGTAGTGCGTGGGCGGCATGGTCTCGACGAGGACCACCTGTTCGGCGACGACCCGCACCGCGGTCTCCTCGTAGACCTCGCGCAGCGCGGTCTCGGCGGGCTGCTCACCCGGTTCGGGGATACCGCCGATCACCGACCAGCCGCCGGTGTCGGCCCGCTTGCCCAGCAGGACACGGCCCTCGTCGTCGAAGACGACCGCGCTCACCCCTGGCAGCCACAGCAGCTGCCGGCCGATGGAGTTCCGCAGGTCACGGATGAAGTCGGGCGTTGGCATGCTTCGACCCTACGGGACGTGGCCGGTGGCCGGGTCCGCGGAGGGCCCCCGGCGCGGGGGCGGAGTTCCCGGCCGTGTGCCCCGGCCGCTGCTCAGGCGCCCGCCGGGGTCCCGTTGCGCGGGGAGAGCCGGCGGCGGACGGCGCGGACGGCGCCCTCGGCGTCGTCGACGGTGATGGTGAAGGTGCGCCCGTCACCGAGCTTGAGCACCAGCCCCTCACCCCGGCGCACGACGACGGCCGTGCCCTGCTCGGGGCGCCAGCGGTAGCCCCAGCCGCCCCAGTGACGGGGGGTGACCTGCGGGGCGAAGTCGGCGTCGACGACGGTGTCGAGGGGGATCCTGCGGCGCGGCACCCCTATATGGCCGCACCGCACCTCCAGGCAGTCCTTGTCGACGCGTACCGCCACATGGACGAAGGCGAGGGTGCCGAAGAGCACCAGCAGGCCGGCCGCGACACAGCCGACCACCGACATCACCAGGGGCGCCAGGCTCGAGGTCCAGCTGCTGTCGACGGCGAGTTCGATGCCCAGCGCGAGACACGCCGCGCCCACCGCGGCCAGGAGCCACTGGATGCGGTTGGTGGCGCTGCCGTGCCAGACCTCGGGGATCTCCGCGTGGGAGCCGTTGAGGCGCGGCGCCGGTCCGTCGGCTCCGCCGGCACTGCCGTGGTCGCCGGGGGCTGCTGCCCCCTCGTGGGGGTGGTCCCTCATGAGACGCAGCGTACGCGCCTTCGCACGCTATGGCAGCGCGTCGGACGGGGGCGGTCAGCCGCTCAGCACACCCGCGGCGTCCGTACGGCTCCCCGCGAGCAGCCGGCCCTCGGCGTAGGCGAGCGCCACGGACGGCAGTCCGGCCGGACGGCCGCTGAGGAGCACGCTGAGCCCGCCGGTCGGGGCGGCCGCGGGTGCCGGTTCGGCGCCGGCGCGGCGCAGCGCCTGGGCGGCGACGGCCTCGGCCGAGCCGTACAGGACGAGTGCGGGGGCACCGGGCTGCTGAAGGGCGGCGCGGATCCGGTCGCCGACCAGCTCGTAGTGGGTGCAGCCCAGGACGACGGCACGTACGTCCCTCGGGGTGCGCTGCGCGGCGGCCGCGACGGCGGCGTCGATGGCGGCCTCGTCGGCGGCCTCGACCGCGTCGGCGAGACCCGGGCAGGGCACTTCGGCGACGGCCACGCCGTGCGCGAAGCGCTCGATCAGGTCCCGCTGGTAGGGACTGCCGGTGGTGGCGGGGGTGGCCCAGATGGCGACGGGGCCGCCGCCGGCCGCGGCGGGCTTGATGGCCGGGACCGTGCCGATGACCGGGATGGCGGGCTCCAGCTCCGCCCGCAGGACGGGCAGCGCGTGGACGGAGGCGGTGTTGCAGGCGACGATCAGCGCGTCGGGGCGGCGCGCGGCGGCGGCGCGGGCCACCGCCAGGGCGTGCTCGGCGACGTCGTCGGGGGTGCGCGGACCCCAGGGCATGCCGTCGGGGTCGGAGGAGAGGACCAGATCCGCGTCCGGCCGCAGTCGGCGTACGGCGGCCGCCGCCGCGAGCAGCCCGGTCCCGGAGTCCATCAGCGCGATCTTCACCCGGACACTTTACCGGTCCGGCCGTCCCACTTGTCATACCGGCCGGGGCGTCCGGTCGGGACACGTCGGCCGACAAGCCGGGCCGTCGCCGCGGTGGTGCGGCAGACTGCGCGCGTGGGAGCGATGGGCTGGATCGGTGCCGGGTCGTTGGCGGCCTGGGCGTGGCTGCTGCTGGGGCAGGGCTTCTTCTGGCGTACCGATATGCGGCTGCCGGACCGCCGGGATCCCGGGCGCTGGCCGTCGGTCGCGGTGGTGGTGCCGGCGCGGGACGAGGCCGCGGTGCTGCCGGAGAGCCTGCCCTCACTGCTCGGGCAGAAGTACCCGGGCCGGGCGGAGGTGTTCCTGGTCGACGACGGCAGTACGGACGGCACGGGCGCGCTCGCCCGAGAGCTGGCCGACGCCCGGGGCGGGCTGCCGCTGACGGTGGCCTCGCCCGGTGAGCCCGAGCCGGGGTGGACGGGCAAGCTGTGGGCGCTGCGGCACGGGATCGCGCTGGCCCGGGAGCGAATGGCGCCGGACTATCTGCTGCTGACCGACGCGGATATCGCGCACGGTCCGGAGAGCCTGCGGGAGTTGGTGGCGGCGGCCCGGTCGGCACGGCTGGATCTGGTGTCGCAGATGGCCCGACTGCGGGTGGTGACGTTCTGGGAGCGGCTGATCGTGCCGGCGTTCGTGTACTTCTTCGGGCAGCTCTACCCGTTCCGCTGGGTGAACCGGCCCGGGGCGCGGACCGCGGCGGCGGCCGGCGGCTGTGTACTGCTGCGGCGGGAGGCCGCGGAGCGGGCCGGGGTCCCGGAGGCGATCCGGGGCGCGGTGATCGACGATGTGACGCTGGCGCGGGCGGTGCAGCGCGGCGGCGGCACGATCTGGCTGGGGCTGGCCGACCATGTGGACAGCGTGCGGCCGTATCCGCGGCTGGCCGAGCTGTGGCGGATGGTCTCCCGCAGCGCGTACGCCCAGCTGCGGCATCAGCCGCTGCTGCTGCTCGGCACGGCCCTCGGTCTCGCGCTGGTGTATCTGGCGCCGCCGCTCGCGCTGGCGGCCGGGCTGGCGGGCGGCGACCCGGCGGTCGCGGCGCTGGGCGGCGCGGCCTGGGCGGTGATGTGCGGGACGTATCTGCCGATGCTGCGCTACTACGGGCAGCCGGTCTGGGCGGCGCCCCTGCTGCCGTTCACCGCGCTGCTGTATCTGCTGATGACGGTGGATTCGGCGGTGCAGCACTACCGGGGGCGCGGCGCGGCCTGGAAGGGGCGGACGTACTGACGCCGGTGCGCCCCTGGTGTCGGCGCCCTGGGCCGCCCCCCGGGGGCCCACGTCACTTGCTGGCCGGGGACCAGTCCAGGCCCCAGCCGTAGGCGTAGTCCACGGTGCGCTGCGGGCTGATGCCGGGCTCGGGGACGAGGTAGCGGGCCTCGCGCTGGACGACGAGTTCGCTGCCGGTGTTGGTGATCAGGGCCAGCGCGCAGACCTTGGAGGGCACCGTGCAGGCGTCCAGCGTGAACTCGACGGGGGCTCCGTGCTGGGGCCGGAGGGTGACCGTGGCGCTGAGCCCCTCGAAGCTGCGGGCCCCGGCGTAGACGGTGACGAAGATCAGGATGCGCTTGATGCGCGCCTGGTGGTCGAGGTTGATGGTCAGGTTCTCGCCGTCGGCGACCGCACCGGTGCGGTCGTCGCCGTCGAGCTGGATGTACGGCGGCGCGTGCAGGGTGCCGAAGTTGTTGCCGAGCGGGTGGACCACTCCGGCGGCGCCGTCGGTGAGTTCGTACAGCGCGCACAGGTCGAGGTCCAGTTCGCCGGACGAGGGCAGCAGCGCGCCGCGGGCGCCCATGGCCTCCATCGCCTTGCGGCCGAGTTTCTTGGTCAGCCGCTTGCCCGCACCGCCGGTGCTCCAGTTGAGGTTCACCCGCATCGCCCCCGAGGTGCCGCCCTGTTTCGTCAACGAAACGACGGGAGCGTCCTTCGTGAGGGTGACTTTCGTCAGACGAACCGGAGGGGGCGCGGAAGCCGGCCTGGGCTGCCCCGGCGGGGGCGGAATTGACGCCGCCGGTTGACCCGTCGGCAACGGGGGCGCAGGAGGTGCCGCGGGCGGCGCGGGCGCCGCCATCGGGGGCGCGGGAGCCGTGGCGGGCGCCGAGGCGGGGGGCGGGGCGGGCGCTGGGGCCTGCGGCGGCGCGGGCTCCTCGACGCTGATGCCGAAGTCGGTGGCGAGGCCCGCGAGTCCGGTGTCGTAGCCCTGCCCCACCGCGCGGAACTTCCAGCCGCCCTGCCGCCGGTAGAGCTCCCCGAGCACGAAGGCGCTCTCCGTGGTGGCGTCCCGGCTGTCGAAGCGGGCGATCTCCGCGCCGTTCGCCGCGTCCAGCACCCGGATGTGCAGCCCGGGGACGCTCCCGAAGGTGCCGCCGTCGGCGGAGGCGGCGAGCACCACCTTGTCGACGGCGGGTTCGACGGCGGCCAGGGCGACGGTGAGGGTGTCGGTCATCGCGCCGCCGGCCGGGCGCTTGCCCTCGTGGCGCACGGCGCCGGAGGCGTGCGCGGCCTGGTTGTAGAAGACGAAGTCGCCGTCGTCGCGGACCTTTCCGGACACCAGCAGCAGCGCGGAGGCGTCCACGTCCGGCGTCCCGGGGGCGGCCTGCCAGCCCAGTTCGACCCGGACCGCCCGGGCCGGGACCGGGACGTTGCCGCCCTTGAGCATCGACATCGCTGCGCCTTCCTCTCGTCCGCCGTGCCCCGTCAGTGGTGGCACTCCCAACCTACTTGGCCCGAACCGCTCCGAACGTCCCCTGTTCACCCGCGAGAAGCGAGGTCTTTACACGATTCCTACGGGCGATCGCGACCGATTTTCCCAAGTTCGCTCGCATTGGCGATCCATGGCCTCTCCGAACACGTAAAACAACCCTCTTTCCAGACTCCCCAATCAGCACATCGTGGGCTTAACTTATGAGGCATGACCTCCCCCCGCTCCACCTACGGCGGCTACTACGCTTCGCCTTCCTTCCCGGACACCCCGATCTACGACAGCCTCGTCGCAGAACGGGGCACGCCCCAGATCGCCCCGATCCGGGTGAACCCCTCCCCTTACGACACGGGTTCTTCCTATTTGCCGGCGCTGCCCTCGGCGCTTCCGGCGCTGCCGCCCGCTCCCTCCCACCCCTCGCCGAGTCAGGGGTACCCGGGCGCCGCCGCGCAGCCGGTCGCACCGCTGCAGCACGCCCCGGCGCCATACATCCCCCAGCAGGCGGGCGTCCGCGGCGGCTACCAGGCCCCGCAGCAGCCCCAGCCCCAGCGTCCCGCACCGGGCATGGGCACGGGGTATGAGGCGATGCGGCCGGCCGCTCCGGTCGCGCCCCGCCCGGCCGCCCCGTACGAGGATCCGTACGGCCGGCAGTACCCGCGCGGGTACTGACCTGGGCGATCGGTCAACTGTCCGAGGCGGCTGGCAGGATGGCACCCATGCCGAAGTCCGCGCTGCAGTCGATCCATCTCTATCCGGTCAAATCCCTGGCGGGATCCGACCCCGGCGAGGCGGTCGTGGAGCCGTGGGGGCTCGCCGGGGACCGACGATGGATGCTGGTGGACGCCGGGCGCAGGATGATCACCCAACGGCAGCAGCCGAGGTTGGCGTTGACGCGCGCCGAGGAGTTGCCGGGCGGTGCCCTCAGGCTCACCGCCCCCGGCATGGCGGCGCTGACGGTCGAGCTGCCCGGGTGCGGGGAGACCGTCTCGGTGGAGGTCTGGAAGGACGAGGTGGAGGCGGTACCCGCGGGCGAGGCGGCGGCCGAATGGTTCCGCGGGTATCTGGGCGTCGAGTGCCGGCTGGTGCATCTCGACGCCCCGGAGAAGCGCCGGCCGATCCACCCCGAGTACTGCGAGCCCGGTGAGACGGTCGGCTTCGCCGACGGCTTCCCGCTGCTGCTGACGACCGCTTCGTCGCTGGACGCCCTCAACTCGCTCGTCGCGCAGGGCGACCACCCCGACGAGGGGCCCCTGCCCATGAACCGTTTCCGGCCCAATGTGGTGGTGGACGGCACGGCTCCCTGGGCCGAGGACGACTGGCGGCGGATCCGTATCGGCGAGGTGGTCTTCCAGGTAGTCAAGCCTTGCGCACGCTGTGTGGTCACGACCACCGACCAGCGCACCGCCGAGCGCGGCAAGGAGCCGCTGCGGACCCTCGCCCGCCGTCGCCGCTTCGGAGACCGGCTGGTCTTCGGCCAGAATCTGATTCCCCGCGGGGGCGGCACGATCCGTATCGGCGACCCGTTCGAGATACTCGACTGACGGGCCGGCGCGGCCCTGCACCGTGGCCGCGCCACGGGCGCTCGCGACGACTGGCGGACCATCACGGCCCGGTGACGGTCGGCCGCGGTGGGCGCGCGGCGCCGCCGAACGGGCCAGGGGGACGGGAGACCAGGACCGCGTGACGATGCCTGCGAGGGACACCGAGAGCGACCATCTGATCCCTGTCCAGCATCTGCGGCCCGGAGACCACGCCTTTGTGAGTTACGGCAACGACGAAGTGCGCTGGGAGGTCGTCACGGCATTCGTCCGGCTCGGGCTGGCCCGCGGCGAGAAGGTGCTGGTGCTGCCCTGCCCCGGGGTGCCCGAGGAGGAGGTGCTGGCCAGGATCGACTTCCCCAGCCGCAGCACCGTCCGGGCGCGCGCCCGCGGCCAGTTGGTGGTCGACAGCATGCGCGGGATGATCGCGCCGGACACCGCGTTCACCGCCGCGCGGCAGATGGGCCGGCTCTACGCCGAGACCGACCGGGCCACGGCCGAGGGCTATACGGGCCTTCGGGCGTTCATCGACATGGGCTGGGTGGCCGCCCTCGGCGCGGACGTCGAGGCGATGATGCGCCGCGAGACGGGCGCGCAGGCGCTGTTCCGCTGCCGCCCGTACACGGAGATCTGCGCCTACGACCGCCGCGGGTTCGACCGCGAGGTCGTCGCGGCCATGGAACGGGCGCACCCGCGCGCGCTGCTGGAGCGCCTGGGCGCGCTGCGGTCGGTGCGCGACCCGGACGGCGCGCTGCGCTTCATCGGCGAGGCGGACGCCGCGAATCAGGACGCGTTCAGCAGGGCGCTGCAGCTCGCCCTGGCGCATACGGCGCCGGCCCGGCGGCTGACGGTGGATCTGTCCCGGCTGCACTTCCTGTCGGTGGGCTGCGCCGTCCGCCTGCTGATGCTGGCCCGCGGCGCCGTGGGCCATGAACTGATCGAGGTGCGCTGCCACCGCGGGCAGCGCCGGACGCTGCGGCGGCTGGGCAGCGGGACGGTGCCGCTGCTGGTGCTGACGGAGGTGGTGCATTCGTGGTGAACCCCGATCCGGCGGGCCCGGCCGAGAAGCCGGCCGAGGAGTCCGGCCGCCGGTTGCTCCAACGGCGCTTCACCGCCCGGCTGCTGCCCCAGCTGCGGCTGCTGGTGGAGGAGTGCGCCGCCCGGGAGGGCCTGTGCGAGCCGAAGCGGGGCGAGTTCGTGCTGGCCGTGGACGAGATCGCGGGCAACGCCGTGGAGCACGCGGGCGGTTCGGGGCGGCTGGTGCTGCGGCGGCTCGGCGATGAACTGGAGTGCCGGATCAGCGATGCGGGCCCCGGGTTCAGCGAGGCGGTGATCCCCGAGCTGCTGCCGGGCCTGGACGGTGCGACGAAGGGGCGCGGGCTGTGGCTGGCGCGCTTGGTGGCGGACCGGTTCGAGGTCGCCGGGGCGGCGCCGGATACGGGCCTGACGGGCGCGGTGGTGACGCTGGCGGTACGGCTGAGCTGAGCGCCCCGGCCCCGGGATCCCGCTCCGTGGGGCGGAAACCCGGTTCCGATACGGCGTGATGTGCCTCTCTCTTGGCGGAACTCTCGCCTGGAGCACCCCTGATGCGGTATTTACCAACACGGAGAGGGGGCGACGATGCGAGCGATGCGAGGGGTATGGCGCTGGCGGCGCAATCCGCTGCGGCGTCGGACCGACCGGATCGAGGCCTGGCTGGCGCTCGCCGCCGCCCTCCTGATCGTTTTCGGGGCACCCGCCGCCGGCTGGCTCATCGGCCGGGCGGCGCACGGCGCGCTGCTGGAAGCCGTACGGATGCAGTATCAGCAGCGCCATCTGGTGTGGGCCACGGTCGACCGGCTGGTCTCCCGGGCTCCGCTCGACCCCGATCCGGAGACCTCCTCGCAGCGCGATGCCCACCTCCGGGTGATCGCCCGCTGGACGGCCCTGGACGGCAGCGCCCACACCGGGCAGCTCGCCGCACCGCGTCCGGTGGAGTCCGGCGAGCGGTTCCGCATCTGGACCGACGACCGGGGCCGGGTGATGCCGCGGCCGATGGACGTCAGCACGGCCGGTACGCACGCGGTGCTGGCCGGTCTGGGCAGCGCGGCCGCCGTCGGCGGGCTGATCGAGGGCGGCCGGCGCCTGGTCGTCGGGCAGCTGATGGCGCGTCGCTTCCGCCGCTGGGACGCGGAGTGGGAGCGCGCGGGCCAGGACTGGGGCCGGGCCGACGCCGGGAGTTGAGCCGCCCGGTCCCTCGCGGCTGACCAGGTACTGACCGTGTCAACTGCCGCCCCCCGGGCGCGCTACGGTGGGGGCGCCAGCCTCTCGGCTGGGGCCTGCAGTACCGAATGCGGACATCCGCGTACGGATGGTTGCCGGGCCGACATCAGCCGCACGAGGTGGGGGCACGACAGCGCCATGGCACAGGGCTCGGTCCAGGTGACGCACTCCGGAACGTCGCGGTGGCGGCGCCGCACAGGGGAGTACAGCTCGCTCGCCGCCGCCCTGGAAGCCGCCGGGGACGGTGATGTGCTGACCGTCCCGGCCGGCACGTACCGGGAGAACCTGGTGCTGCTGCGCGCGGTGACGCTGCGGGGCCCGGACGGGGCGCGCGGCTCGGTGCGGATCGCCCCGGCCGACGGGGTGGCGCTGACGATACGAGCCTCGGCGACCGTCCACGATCTGCATCTGGAGGCGACGGACTCGGCCGCACCCGCGCTGCTGGTGGAGGACGGCGCGCCGGAGCTGACCGGCCTGCGGGTGGTGACCCGGTCCGCCTCCGGCATCGAGGTCCGCGGCGGGGCCCGCCCGACGGTGCGCCGTTGCACGGTCGACAACGCGGGCGGGGTGGGCATCAGCGTCCTGGACGGGGCCGGCGGTCTCTTCGAGGAGTGCGAGGTGGTGGCCGCCGGGCAGGCCGGGGTGGCGGTGCGCGGCGGGGCCCATCCCCGGCTGGAGAACTGCCGGATCCACCACGCCTCGGGCGCCGGGCTGTCGGTCAACGGCGAGGGCAGCGCGGTCGAGGCGGTGGGCTGCGAGCTGTACGAGATCAAGGGCGCGGGGATCCAGGTGGCCGCGCGGGCCACCGGCCATCTCACGGACTGCACGGTGCACCGGACCTCCGCCGACGGCGTCACCCTGGACACCGACGCGGTCCTCACGCTGGCGGACTGCGACATCCACGACATCCCGGAGAACGCGGTCGATCTGCGGTCCCGTTCGGTGCTGACGCTGACCCGCAGCACGGTGCGGCACTTCGGGCGCAACGGCCTGTCCGTATGGGACCCGGGCACCCGGGTGGACGCCAACCAGTGCGAGATCCACGACAGCACCGGCGACTACCCGGCGGTGTGGGTCAGCGACGGCGCCACCGCCGTACTGGACTCGACCCGGGTGCACGACGTGCCGGACGCGCTGTTCGTGCTGGACCGGGGCTCGCGCGCCGACGTCGTCGACTGCGACATCGCGCAGGTCCGCAACACCGCGGTGTCGGTGAGCGACGGGGCGACCGTCCAGCTGGACGACTGCCGGATCCGGGAGGCGGCGACCGGTGCGTGGTTCCGCGACCACGGCAGCGGCGGCACGCTCGCCAACTGCACCATCGACGGTGCGCAGACCGGCGTGATCGTCACCAAGGGCGCGGACCCCACCGTCGAGGGCTGCACGGTCAGCGGACCGGCCGAGGCCGGGTTCTATGTCTCGGCCGAGGGCCGCGGCACCTTCCACGGCTGCCGGGTCACCGGGAGTTCCGGCTTCGGCTTCCATGTGATCGACGGCTGCCGTACGACGCTGGCCCGGTGCCGTACGGAGCGCTGTGCGCGCGGCGGCTACGAGTTCGCCGAGGGCGGCGCCGGGCAGGGGGACGGGCCCACGGTCCAGGACTGCACGAGCGACGAGAGCCGTGCGGTGTCGCCGGCCGCCGCGGCGGTGCCGCCCCCCGTGCAGCAGGCGACCCAGACGGCCGGGCTGCTGGGCGGCGTCCCGGCGCAGAGCCCGCCGCCGGCCGCCACGGCGGCGGCCGAACCGGTCGCAAGCAGCCGGCCGTCCGACGAGGTGCTGGGCGAGCTCGACACCCTCGTGGGGCTGGAGAGCGTCAAGCGCGAGGTCCGCAGCCTGATCAACATGATCGAGGTGGGGCGCCGGCGCCAAGAGGCCGGACTGAAGGCCGCGTCGGTGCGCCGCCATCTGGTGTTCACCGGCTCCCCCGGCACCGGCAAGACCACCGTGGCCCGGCTCTACGGCGAGATCCTGGCGTCGCTGGGGGTGCTGGAGCGCGGGCATCTGGTCGAGGTGTCGCGGGTGGACCTGGTGGGCGAGCACATCGGCTCGACGGCCATCCGTACGCAGGAGGCGTTCGACCGGGCGCGCGGCGGGGTGCTGTTCATCGACGAGGCGTACGCCCTCTCCCCCGAGGACTCCGGCCGGGACTTCGGCAAGGAGGCCATCGACACCCTCGTGAAGCTGATGGAGGACCACCGGGAAGCGGTGGTGGTGATCGTGGCGGGGTACACCGCCGAGATGGAGCGCTTCCTGGCGGTCAACCCCGGTGTGGCGTCGCGTTTCTCACGGACCATCACCTTCGGTGACTACGCCCCCGAGGAGCTGCTGCGGATCGTCGAGCAGCAGGGCGAGGAGCATGAGTACCGCCTCGCCGAGGGGGCCGGTGAGGCACTGCTGAAGTACTTCACCGTGCTCCCCAAGGGGCCCTCCTTCGGCAACGGCCGTACCGCGCGGCAGACGTTCGAGGCGATGGTCGAGCGGCACGCGGGCCGGGTGGCGCAGCTGTCCGACCCGAGCACCGACGACCTGACCCTGCTCTACGCGGACGATCTGCCCGAACTCTCCTGAGTCGGGCGGTCGTCCACCTCCTCACCGGCGGGCCGCTGGCACGGCAGGTCCGGGTCGAGCCGGGCGATCAGCTCGGCGCGGACCGTGTCGAAGACCGGGTCGGTCTGGTAGTCGCCGTGGCCCAGTATCTGGGCGGGCAGCGGGTTTCGCAGAGTGCGGCCGAAGGCGAGCGGGTCGCGCAGCGGCCCCTCGTCGACCCGGCGGCCGTCCTCGCAGGTGAGCCGGATGGGGCCGCCGATGGGGTCGGTGAAGCGCCACAGGTTGCGCCAGTCGTCCATCTCGCGGTGCAGTCCGGTGAGCGCGGGCGGCCCGAAGAAGGCCGGGAACCAGCGCCCGTAGAGGCGCTCCAGGGGGCTGCCGTACGTCAGCAGGGCGACCCGGCTGCGGGTGACCAGGTCCAGCTGCCAGACGGCGGCGGCCGCCAGCACACTGCCCTGCGAGTGCCCGGAGATCACCAGACGGCCGTTGAAGCGCTCGGTCCAAGTGGCCATCCGCCAGGTGAGGTCGGGGACGGCGCGCTCGGCGTAGCAGGGCGGCGCGAAGGGGTGGGCGGCGCGCGGCCAGAACGTGCCGACGTCCCAGAGGATGCCGATGGTGCGGCGGGCGGAGTGGTCGCGGTAGGCGCGCCGGCCCATGGCGATCAGGAGTATCACGCCGGCGCTCATCAGCCAGGAGCCGAGGGACTCCGCGGTCTGGGCGGCGGCGTGCACGACGGGCGGCGCGTCGGCGGTGGCGGGGCCGGGTGCCCGGTCGGTGAGCCAGGCGCCGGCCACCGCACCGGCTCCCAGGACGAGGGTGACCGCGGCGGTGGCGGCCACCAGGACGGGCGCCGCGTCGGTGAGTCCGGCGCGGGCGATGGTGCCGGCGATCCGCTTCGTACGGCGCTCGTCGGGGCGCTCCCTGGGGTCGTAGAGCCCGGGGACGTCCTTGACGACCCGCCCGCGGACGACGGCCACGCGGATGGCGGCGAGGACGGCGACGACCGCGAACACCACCAGCAGCGCGGGGATGGCCGACGCCTGCCAGGACAGCAGGACCGGCGGGCCGGGGATGGGGGCGTGCGCCTGGCCGGGCGTGGCGCCGCCGTCCATCCAGTCGGCGAAGCGCTGGGCCACGCCCCCGGACAGCACACCGGCGACCGCGCAGGCCAGCAGGGCGACGGCGGGCCCGCCCATACCGCGCAGGGCGGTGCGGGCGTCGTCGCGGGCGGCGCGCTGCAGCACCCAGGCGGTCACCGCCAGCGCCAGGACCAGCAGGCCCTGGAAGACCGCGATACCGCCGAACGCGGCGGCGCCGGGCAGCGGGCCGTGGCTGCGGGCTCCGGGGCGCGCCCAGCCGGTGTGCAGGGCGATCAGCGCCAGCACGGCGAGCGCGACGTAGGGCAGGGCCCGTACGACCAGGCGGTCGGATTCGTCGTCCGGCGCGGCCTCGCTGCGGGCGGTCCGCCACACGATGACGAGGGTGACCGCGGCGAGCAGGATGACCACGGCGGTCAGCGCCCGCCCGGTGACCGCGAGGGCGGTCTCGCCGCCGGCCCGTGCGTCCGCCTTGGCGCCGGCGCCGAGCAGCACCGCGGCGATGGTCAGCACGCCGGCCGTGGTGTGCGCGGAGCGCAGCCGGGCGACCAGTCGGCGGCCGTACCAGAAGCCCTCCAGGCTGAGCGCGGTGCGTTCGGTGTGCGGGGTGTAGCGGGAGCTGCCGGGCCGCCGGGGCGGCGGCGAGGCGGACTCGTAGGCGCTCCAGGTGCGGTGCGAGAGCCACCACAGGAAGCCGACGACGAGCAGCGGTACCGCGGAGGCGAGCGCGAGCCGGCGGCCGGGGGCGCTCCACCAGCCGTGGCTGTCGGGGCTGAGGAAGCCCAGCCAGGACTTGTCGGCGACGCAGACCGTGGTGCCGGCGCACTGCCAGGCGGTGAGGTCGAGGGCGACCTCGCAGGCCGCGGCGGCGAGCAGGACCGTGAGGGTGAGCGCGAGGAGGCGCACCAGGAGGTCGTAGAGCCGCTGTGCCCGATGGTCGGCCGGGGCGGCCGGGCGCATCCAGTGGGCGAGGTTGGCGACCATGAAGGGCACCAGGATCAGCCACAGGGCGCGGGCTCCGTTGCCGGAGGTGAGATTGGACCAGCAGTACGCCTCGCGGACCGGCTCGTCGAGGTAGTCCTGGGGTCGCCGCTCGGCGTCCGCGTCCTCCGTACGGCGGTAGCAGGCGGCGGTGTCGTCCCCCGTGATCAGCTGCACCCGTGGGTCGCCGAGCATCTCCTGCGCGGTGGTGCCGCCGACGCCGTGCACCAGCAGCTCCAGTGAGAGCTGGGGTGCGTCGGGTGGTGGGCCATCTCCCGTCGCGGCCGGATCCGTTGAGCGGGCATGCGGTGTCGGTTCCGCGGTCTCCACTGTCTGTCCCCCGTTGTCCGTGTGGCACCGTGCGGTGCGGTGCCTCAAGGATTCTCCCCCGCCGGCTGGAGCGCAGCCACCCGTTCCGGACACCGGGGCGCCGCGCGACGGGGTTCGCGGCGGGCGCGGCGGCGCTGTCGGTGGCTCGTGCGAGGATGAGGGAACCAGTGATCGCGGGCGGCAGCCAGCGCGTACGACCCGACGTGGCGAGCCGGGCGGAAGGGACGGGCCGGGGTGAGCGACAGCCAGAACCTCCTTGCGGAGCAGCGGCGTGCCCTGATTCTCGACGAGGTCAGGCGGCGCGGCGGGGTGCGGGTCAACGAACTGACCCGCAAGCTCAGCGTCTCGGACATGACGGTCCGCCGCGATCTGGACGTGCTCGCGCGCCAGGGCATGGTGGAGAAGGTGCACGGCGGTGCGGTGCCGGTCAGCGAGCCGAGTGCGCATGAGCCCGGTTTCGAGGCGAAGTCGGGGCTGGAGCTGAGCGCCAAGGAGGACATCGCCAAGGCCGCGGCCGAGATGGCGGCGCCGGGCAGCTCGATCGCGCTGGCGGGTGGCACGACCGCGTTCGCGCTGGCGCAGCAGTTGCTGGACGTCCCGGATCTGACGGTGGTGACGAATTCGGTGCGGGTGGCCGATGTCTTCTACACCGCGCAGCGGGCGGCGGCCAGCGGCGGCACGGGGCCGCGTGCGGGGGCCGCGACGGTGGTGCTGACGGGCGGGGTGCGCACGCCGTCGGACACGCTGGTCGGGCCGGTGGCGGACGCCGCGATCCGGACGCTGCACTTCGATGTGCTGTTCCTCGGGGTGCACGGCATATCGGTGGAGGCGGGGCTGTCGACTCCGAATCTGGCGGAGGCGGAGACCAACCGGCATTTCGTCCGCTCGGCGCGCCGGGTGGTGGTGGTCGCCGACCACACCAAGTGGGGCACGGTCGGGCTGAGTTCGTTCGCGACGCTGGACGACGTCGATGTGCTGGTGACGGACTCCGGGCTGTCCGCCGGGGCGCGGGCGGAGTTCGCGGAGCTGCCGCCGGAACTGGTGGTGGCGGGCGAGCAGCCGGCGGACGCGGAGGTCTGACGGCGGGCCGGCGCGTGCCGGCGGACTCGGCGGTGCCGGACCGCAGACTTCTGACGGGTCGCCAGCTATGGTGTGCGGCGCCGGGGACACGCCGCCCCGGGCCGCCGACCGTCCCGTAGGGGGTGCTCGTCCCATGGCACGCCGACTCCGCCCCGTCGAGCTCGACTTCGTCGAGTCCGCCCCGCTGCGGCTGGTCTTCGCCGCGGAGGTCGCCGCGCCGCCGAAGGCGGTGTACGCGGCGTTGGCGGACGATGTGGCGGGCTGGTCGCGCTGGTTCACGGGCGTGGCGCGGGCGGTGCCGACGCACGGCGGCCGGGGCCGGGACGTGCGACTGACCGGCGGCACCCGCTTCGTCGAGACGGTCCTGGCGGCCGAGCCGGACGAGCACTACGCCTACCGGGTCGACACCACCAACGCCCCTGGTCTGCGGGCCCTGTTGGAGGACTGGCGGCTGACGCCCGCGGGCGGTGGCACCCGGCTGCGGTGGACCTTCGCGGCGGACGGCCCGGCGCCGCTCCGCTGGGCGATGACGCTGGCCAGGCCCGGCCTGGGCCGCGCCCTGCGGGAGTCGGCCCGGGCCCTGGACCGCCGCCTCGCCGGAGCCTGAACCGGGCGCCCGAGCCTGAACCGGGCCCGGCCGTCCGGTACCGGGGCGAAGGGCCTTCAGGAAGGCCAGGCCCCCGTGGCCAGGAACTCCTCGATGGCGCGCGCGTACGGCGTGATGTCCAGCCCCTGGGAGGCCAGCCAGTCGTCGGAGTAGTACTTGTCGAGGTAGCGGTCGCCGGGGTCGCACAGCAGCGTGACGACCGAGCCCGTACGGCCCTCGGCGACCATCTCCGCGACGATCTTCAACGCGCTCCACAGTCCCGTACCGGTCGAGCCGCCCGCCTTGCGGCCGATCGCCGCCTCCAGGGCGCGTACCGCGGCGACGCTGGCGGCGTCGGGAACCTTCATCATCCGGTCTATGGCGCCGGGAACGAAGCTCGGCTCCATCCGGGGCCGCCCGATGCCCTCGATGCGGGAGGCCGTGGCGCAGTCGGTCTCCGCGTCGCCGGTGAGCCAGCCGTCGAAGAAGCAGGAGTTCTCCGGGTCGGGGACGCAGACGCGGGTGTCGTACTGCATGTAGTGGACGTAGCGGGCGATGGTCGCCGAGGTGCCGCCGGTGCCCGCGGTGGCCACGATCCAGGCCGGTTCGGGATAGCGCTCCAGCCGCAGCTGCTGGTAGATCGACTCGGCGATGTTGTTGTTGCCGCGCCAGTCCGTGGCCCGTTCGGCGTAGGTGAACTGGTCCATGTAGTGGCCACCGGACTCGGCGGCCAGCCGGGCGGAGACGTCGTAGACGGTCCGCGGGTCCTGGACCAGATGGCAGGTGCCGCCGTGGAACTCGATCAGCCGGGTCTTCTCCCGGCTGGTGGTGGCCGGCATCACGGCGATGAACGGCACCCCGATCAGCGAGGCGAAGTAGGCCTCGGACACCGCCGTGGAGCCGCTGGAGGACTCGATGACGGGCTTTCCCGGGCGGATCCAGCCGTTGCACAGCCCGTAGAGGAACAGCGAGCGGGCCAGCCGGTGCTTGAGGCTGCCGGTGGGGTGCGTCGACTCGTCCTTGAGGTAGAGGTCGATGCCCCACTTCTCGGGCAGTGGGAAGCGCAGGAGGTGGGTGTCGGCGGTGCGGTTGGCGTCCGCCTGCACCTTTCGGACGGCTTCTTTGAGCCAGGTTCGGTAGTCCGGATCCGAGCGGTCGACATCGACGGTCGGCATCGGGGCCCCGGCCGCCGTCTCGTGGTCGGGCCGGCTCTGCGGCTGCTGTGCGGTGCTCACCGGCGCGCTCCTTTAGCGGGGTTCCAAGCCCGCGCACTACGCCGGGCCGATTCCGACTATAACCACCCGCGGCACGCTTCTCACCTGCATAAACATCGCTTTGGGATACCCCAAGGACGCCCTGGGAAGGGGCTGTTGCACGCGCCGGGCACCAGGGGCACTGGTGCACCGGGCGCCATCGCGGCAAACTTCCCACAAGGGGCGGTGGAGGGCACCTGCCCGTCTCACCGAGGAGGTGCCGGCCATGGCGGAGCCGGAGTTCAACGCGACCGGCGTACGGATCGAGCGGTGGCTGCGGTCGCTGACCCGGGCCGGCCAGGTTGTCATCAGAGACGGCCGGCTGGCGCTGCTGACCAGCTACGGAACCGAGATAGACAGCGCCCCGCTGCAGGCCGTACAGGCCCACAAACCGCTGTTCGCGGCGCGGGACCGGGCGCTCGCCACCCTCAACGGGCACCGCTATTCGCTCACGCTCGGCACCCCGGAACTCTTCTTCAAGGCCCTGGAGGCGGCGCGTCCGCCACGCCCCTGAGCGGTCGACCGGACCGAGGCGGTGCGGTTGCGGGAGCGCACCGCCTGGCCGACCCTGGAACTCGTATCACTGAGGGTTCACCAGCGGTGACGTTGTGGTGCAGCGGGCATCGTTGGATCCGGTCTTCGCCCCTGCCCGGCACGGGGGGCGCCCGACCTCATCAGGGAGTCGCGGTCGTGATCAGGCAGCCCAGCAGACACTGCACGGTGGAGCTCCAAGCCGTTCCGGCTCGTATCGGCCATGTGCGCGCAATCGTCTCCGCCCGACTGCGGCACTGGCACCTCGACGCCTTGGTCGACTCCGCCGCGCTCGGGGTGACCGAGCTCCTGGCCAACGTCCACCGGCACGCCCGCCCCAGCAAGCGGTGCACCGTCGAACTGCACCTGCTCCTCGATCAGTTGACGGTCTCGGTGCACGACGAGGATCCCCGGCTGCCCCACATCCGGACCGCCGGCGGCTGGGAGACCTGCGGGCGCGGCCTGGCGCTGATCGCGGCGCTCAGCGAGAGCTGGGGGATGCGCCCGGACGGCAGCGGCAAGGTCGTGTGGTTCACCCTTCCGGCCCTGGCCGCCGCCCCCGAGGAGGTCCGTACGGACCACGCGCACTGGGAGCCGCTGTCGCTGGAGGACGGGGTGCGCACGGCGGCCGACACCCGTTCCCGGACACGGGGAGCGCGGGTCGGCTGACGCCCACCCGGCGCGCTCCCCGGCCGCGCCGGCGTGCCCGTTGGAGACCGGTGGCGGTCAGGCCTTACCTCCCTTGGGACCGGCGCCGAAGTGTTCCTCCAGTACGGACAGCCGGCTCCAGTACTCCTCCTCGTCGATCTCGCCCGCGGCGAAGCGCCGGCCGAGCACGGCGATGGGAGTGGGCGCGTCGTTGCGGGCGGCGGCCTGCGGACCGCGGAACGCCCGGCCGGGGCCGCCGAGGCGCAGACCGGTGCGGCGCAGCAGGGTCACCACGCCGAGGACGGCCAGCGCCCAGAGGACGGGGACGAACAGGATCCAGGGGCCCGGGCCACCGCCGGTCCAGGGTTCGGCAAGCTCGAACATCGCCATCAACTCCTTGGTGGAACGTGGGCTTCGTTGTCCCTTCCGAGCCTGGCCTCCCGAGCGCCGTAGGTCGTCGTACGGCCAGCGGCTCCGCCGGTACGACGGGGGGAGTAGGCGGGAGGACACGGGGACGCACCCAGGGAGCACTTGGGTCGGGAGGCGGCTACTACGGGCCGCACGACGGGCTCTCGCCCGACCCTCGGTGCTCCTTGCCGGACCGTCGCCGTCTCTGTAACTACTAGTATGTACACTGCTTGTATGAGCACTCAGGAACGTCGCGGCTCTCGGGAACGCCTCAGCACTCAGGAACGGCTGGTGCGGAGCACCCAGGAACTCCTGTGGGAGCGGGGGTACGTCGGCACCAGCCCCAAAGCGATCCTGGAGCGCGCGGGCGTGGGCCAGGGCAGCATGTACCACCACTTCTCCGGCAAGTCCGACCTCGCCCTGGCGGCGATCCGGCGCACCGCGGAGGGCATGAAGGAGACGGCCCAGGAGTGCCTGACCACCCCCGGTACGGCGTACGAGCGGGTCGCGGCCTATCTGCTGCGCGAGCGGCAGGTGCTGCGCGGCTGCCCGATCGGCCGGATGACGCAGGACCGCGATGTGGTGCAGAGCCCGGAGCTGCGGGCGCCGTTGGACGAGATGTTCGACTGGCTCCGGGGCCGGCTCGCCGAGGTCCTCACCGACGGGCAGCGGCGCGGCGAGTTGGCCGCGGGACTGGATCCGGTGGCCACCGCCGCCACCGTCGCCGCCGTGGTCCAGGGCGGGTATGTGCTGGCCCGCGCGGCGGATGACACGGCGCCGTTCGACGCGGCCGTGGAGGGCGTGCTGGCGCTCCTCGCCGCACAGGTCGTCCACCCCGCTCCCCGGCCCGATAGCCGGTAGCCGGCATCCCGTCACCGGGAACCAGGAACCGGTACCCCGTCACCAGTTGGCGGTAATCGCCAACCCGTCACCCACGAAGGAGCCCACCCGCCATGGAGATCACCCGGCAACGGCCCGCCAGTAGGCCGGGGCCCGCCGCGCAGTTCACCGGGACCGTCTGGCTCGACGAGATCGCCGCCCCGCCCGCGCCCTCCCGCCTGCGCATGTTCAGCGTGCACTTCGCGCCCGGCGCCCACACCGCCTGGCACACCCACCCGCACGGCCAGGTCCTGCACGTCACAGAGGGCGCCGGTCTGGTGCAGCGCGCGGGCGGCCCCGTCGAGCCGATCCGCGCCGGGGACACCGTCTGGATCGCGCCGGGCGAACGGCACTGGCACGGCGCGGCACCGGACACCTTCATGACGCATCTGGCGACCGTCGAGGCCGCCGCCGACGGCACCACCACCGAGTGGGCGGAGCGGGTCGGCGAGCGGGAGTACCCGGCTGGGTGACCGCCGACCGCACCGCCCCGCCTCCTCGCCTCCTCGCCTCGCCCCGCCACCGTACGGAGCCTCCTCATGCACGCCATGCAGTACGCGATCGCCCTCCCCGCCGACTACGACATGCGGATCATCCGGAACCGGGTGAAGTCCAAGGGCCACCTCCTCGACGACTTCGAAGGGCTCGGCCTCAAGGCGTACGGAATCCGCGAGCGCGGCGTCGACGGTTCGCCCGTCAACCAGTACGCGCCGTTCTACCTCTGGGCCGACCCGCAGGCCATGAACCGCTTCCTCCTCGGCGACGGATTCCGCGGTGTGGTCCGCGACTTCGGGCGGCCGACGGTCCAGCACTGGCAGGGGCTGTTCCACCGGCCGGGTCCGGCCGCCTGCACGCCCCCGCGCGCCTTCACCCGCCGGACGGAGACGCTCGACGAGCGGGCCGATGTGGCCGCCGTCGCCGAGCAGGCGGTGGCCGCGCACGAGGAGCTGGCCACCGTGGACGCGGTGCACACCACCGCGCTGGCCCTGGATCCCCGGCGCTGGGAGCTGGTCCACTTCACCCTCTGGGCGGACGCCGCCCCCCGGTCCGCGGGCGACAGCTACCAGGTGCTGCATCTGTCCGCTCCGGGCACCGGCCTGCTGGGGGCGGGGCCGCAGTGGTGACCTCGCCCCCCGCGGCGGCCCCCGCCGGTCCCGCCCTTCCCCCCGACCGCCCCGTTCCCGCCGTCCGCACCGTCCTGGGCGATATCGCGCCCGCCGATCTCGGCGTCTGCGACGCGCACGACCACCTCTTCCTGCGCAGCCCCCTGCTCCCCGGCCAGGAACTGGCCGATGCGGCGGCCGCGGCCGCCGAGCTGAACGCCTTCCGCGCGGCCGGCGGAGCGGCGGTGATCCAGTGGACGCCGTACGGCATGGGCCGGGGCGCGACCGAACTGCCGTGCCTGGCAAGGGAGTCGGGGGTGCGGATCGTCGCCGCCACCGGGCTGCACCAGGCGGCGCATTACACGCCCGAGCTGCTGGACCGGATCCGTCCGGATCTGGCCGGGCTTTTCGTCGCCGAGCTGACCGAAGGGATCGGTGAGACCGGCCCACGGGCCGGGATGATCAAGGTCGCCGGCGGCTATCACGGCCTGGACGCGCACACCCGTTACACCATGGCCGCGGCCGCCGAGGCCCAGCACGCGACCGGCGCGGCCATCGGTGTCCACCTGGAACTGGGCACCGGCGCCTTGGACGTACTGGAGCTGCTCTGCGGGGAGTTGGCGGTCCCGCCGGACCGGGTGATCCTCGGCCATCTCAACCGGTCGCCGGATCTCGTGGTCCATCGGGCCGCCGCCGAGGCGGGGGCGTATCTGGCCTTCGACGGCCCCTCGCGCGCGCATCATGCGACCGACTGGCGGCTGCCGGATGCGCTGGCCGCACTCTCCGACGCGGGCTTCGGGGACCGGATCCTGCTCGGCGGCGACACCACGACGGCCGGCGCCAGGTCGGTCAACGGCGGCCCGGGGATGCCGCATCTGCTGTGCCGCCATCGGGAGCGGCTCGAACTGACCCTGGGCAAGGACCTGGTGACGCGGTTCCTGACCACCAACCCGGCGCGGGCCTTCGCCGCCACGTGGGCGCGGACGGGCGGTGGCGGCTGACGGGGAGGGCGGCGGGAGAGCCGTCTCCCGCAACGGCCCACCGCCCGGCCCCACCCGTCGGGCTACCGCTCGACCACGGCCAGCGGATCGTCCAGCACCGGCTGCCAGGCCAGCTCCGCCGCGCCCACCAGGCTGTTGTAGTCGAGGCCGCACGGCAGGATCGGGATCCCGCCGCTGCGCCCCCACAGGCTGCGGTCGGCGACCACCGCGCGCAGCCGCTCCGGGTCGGCCTCCAGCAGGGTGCGGTGCAGCCCGCCGAGGATGACGCGGTCGGGGTTGAGGATGTTGACGAGCCCGGCGATGCCGAGCCCGAGGCGGTCGATGAGGAGATCGGCCGCGGCCCGTACGCCCGGGTCGGCGTAGGCGTCCCTGAGCAGCTCGGCGGCCTGCTGGAGCAGCGAGACCTCAGGGCCCGGTTCGCGGCCGGCGGCGACCAGGAAGGCGAGCGGATCCGCCTCGACGTCCAGGCAGCCGCGGCTGCCGCAGTGGCAGGGCGCACCCTCGGGGTTGACGGTCAGATGGCCGACCTCCAGTGCCAGGCCCGAACTCCCGCTGTGCAGCCGGCCGTCGAGCACCAGCGCACCGCCGACGCCCCGGTGCCCGGAGGCCACGCAGAGCAGATCGCGGGCGCCCCGGCCGGCGCCGTGCCGGTGTTCGGCGAGCGCCATGAGGTTGACGTCGTTACCGGTGAAACCGATCGTCTCGGTCACGCCCGGGATGCCGGCCTCGGTGAGCGAGCGCAGGAAGAGCTCGCGTACGGGGGCGCCTGAAGGCCAGGCGAGGTGCAGCGGGTTGAGCGCCTCGCCGTCCGGTTCGGCGACCGCGGAGGGCACCGCGAGGCCGGCCCCCAGGCAGCGCCGGCCGGTCTCGCGCAGCAGCTCGCCGCCGGCCGCGACGACGTCGGCGAGGACATGGGCCGGGTCGGCGGGGATGGTGCCGCAGCCGGCCGAGGTCGCCACGATGCGGCCCCCCAGGCCGACCAGCGCGACCCGGAACCCGTCGGCGTGGATCTGCGCGGCGAGCACGACGGGGCCGTTCTCGTTCACGAAGAGCCGGTGGGAGGGGCGCCCTTGGGAGCCGGCCGAGGCGGTGGGCCGGGAGTCGACGATGATCAGGCCGAGCGCTTCGAGCTCGGCGGCCACCGCGCCGGCGGTGGCGCGGGTCACGCCGAGTTCCGAGGTCAGGACGGCGCGGGTGGGCGCGCGCCCGGTGTGTACGAGCTCCAGTGCGGGTCCGAGGGCGCTACGGCCCCGCTCCAACCTGGTTGTCCGAGTCTGGGTCACACCCCTATTCTGACTTTGTGCCGACGCTAAACAAAATACGGAGGGTCCTTACCCGGGACCAGAGCTCCCCAGCGACCGATCGACACCCCCGATCCCGCCGATCCCACCACCCCCGCCGACACCTCCACCTCCCCCGCCCGACCCACCTCTCCGACCTGACCCGCCTCCGCATCGCCCTCACCACGTTCTTCGCCATGGACGGCTTCCTCTTCGCCGGATGGGTCGTGCGCATCCCGGCCATCAAGGCGCAGACCGGGGCCGGCGCGGGCACGCTCGGGCTCGCGCTGCTCGGCGTGTCGGCGGGCGCGGTCGCCTTCATGCTGATCACCGGACGGCTGTGCCGGCGCTTCGGCAGCCACGCCGTGACGACCGCCTCCGCGGCCGCCCTCGCGCTGAGCATCGTGCTGCCGCCGCTCACCCACTCGGCGACCGCGCTGGGGCTGGTCCTGCTGGTCTTCGGCGCCGCGTACGGCTCCCTCAACGTCGCGATGAACAGCGCCGCCGTCGACCTCATCGCCGCCCTGCGGCGCCCGGTGATGCCGAGCTTCCACGCCGCCTTCAGCCTCGGCGGCATGCTGGGCGCCGGGCTGGGCGGCCTGCTCGCGGGCGGCCTGCCCCCCCTCGTCCATCTGTCGCTGCTCGCCGCGATCGGCCTGCTGGCGACGGCCGTTGCGGGGCGCTCGCTGCACCGGCACCCCGCTCCCGTCGTGCCCGAGCGGATGCCTGCGGCAACGGACCGCGCCGGGACCACCGGCACGGGCCAGGGGCGCCGTCCGGCCCGCCTGGTCGTCGTCTTCGGTCTGATCGCCCTGTGCACCGCGTACGGCGAGGGGGCGATGGCCGACTGGGGCGCGCTGCACCTCTCGCAGGATCTGGACGCCGGGCCGGGTACGGCCGCCGCCGGATACGCGGTGTTCGCGCTGGCGATGACCGTCGGACGGCTGTCCGGGACCGCGATGGTGCAGCGCTTCGGACCGGCCCGGTCGCTGATCGCGGGCGGGACGACGGCGACCGCGGGCATGCTGCTCGGCGCGCTCGCCCCCAGCGCCTGGTCGGCGTGCCTCGGCTTCGCCGTCGCGGGTATCGGGCTCGCCAACATCTTCCCGATCGCCATCGCGCGGGCCGGCGAGGCCGGCGGGGCGGACGGCGTCGCCGTGGCGTCCACGGTCGGCTACGGCGGGATGCTGCTCGGCCCGCCCGCCATCGGGTTCCTCGCCGAGGCGTTCACCCTGCCCGTCGCGCTGACCACCCTCGCCCTGCTCGCCGCGGTCGCGGCCGTGATCGCGTATGCGACCCGCGGCGCGCACCGCACCGGTCGCCGCTGAGCCCCGAGCGCCGGGGGGCGGTGCACCGCGCTTGCGCGGACGGGCCCCGCCCCGCGGCGGCCCACTGTCAGTGGGGGCTGGCACACTCAGGCGCATGGAGATCACTGAGTTCGTCGAAACGCTCCGACTGGACGGGGGCCTGCTCGCCGACGCCGCCGAGGAGGCGGGCCCGGACGCCTCGATTCCGGCGTGTCCCGATTGGCAGATGCGGGATCTGGTCCGCCACGTCGGGCGGGTGCACCGCTGGGCGACGGAGATCGTGCGGCAGGGTGCGCAGCAGCCCGGCCGCATCGCCGAGGCGCCGGAGCTGGCCGACGACGAACTGGTGGGCTGGCTGCGCGAGGGCCATCACCACCTCGTCCTCGCCCTGCACAACGCCCCGCAGGACCTGGCGGCCTGGTCGTTCTGGCCCGCGGCGTCCCCGCTCGCGTTCTGGGCACGCCGCCAGGCGCACGAGACGTCGGTGCACCGGGTCGACGCCCAGCAGGCGCTCGGCGCCGCCCTCACCCCCCTCCCCGCCGCCTTCGCCGCCGACGGCATCGACGAACTCCTGGCGGGCATTCACTCCCTCGACCGCAGCCGGCTCCGTACGGACCTCCCGCGGACACTGCGGGTGCGCGGGAGCAACGCCCCCGGCGCCGACTGGACCGTCCACCTCTCCGAGGCGCCCCCGCGCGTGGTGCGCACCCAGGCCGACGCCGGCGCGGACGGCCCGGAGCCCGCGAAGTCCGCCGACTGCACCGTCGAGGGCCCCGCCGAGGAGCTCTACCTCGCCCTGTGGAACCGCCTCCCCTGGGACGCCATGACGATCACCGGCGACAAGACCCTGGTCGAGCTCTGGCGGGAGCGCGGGGGCGTTTGAGGCCGGGGCGGCCGGGCGCCCGCCCCGGTGTCGGGGACGTCGAGTGGGGTCAGCCCAGCCAGCCCGGTCGTACCAGGCCCGACTCGTAGGCCAGCACGACGAGTTGGGCGCGGTCGCGGGCACCCAGCTTGATCATGGCGCGGCTGACGTGCGTCTTCGCGGTGAGCGGGCTGACGACCAGGCGGCGGGCGATCTCCTCGTTGGTCAGGCCGATGCCGACCAGGGCCATCACCTCGCGCTCCCGGTCGGTGAGTTCGGACAGGGCGTCGGCCGCGGTGGGTTCCTTGGAGCGGGCCGCGAACTCGGCGATCAGACGGCGGGTGACACCGGGCGAGAGCAGCGCGTCACCGGCGACGACCGCCCGCACGGCCCGTACGAGCTCCTCCGGCTCGGTGTCCTTGACCAGGAAGCCGGAGGCCCCGGAGCGGATCGCCTCGAAGACGTACTCGTCCAGCTCGAAGGTGGTCAGCATGACGACCTTCACATCGGGGAGTTGCGGGTCCCGGGTGATCCGGCGGGTGGCGACCAGGCCGTCCAGCACCGGCATCCGGATGTCCATCAGGGCGACGTCCGGCCGGTGCACGCGCACCGCGGCCACGGCCTGCTGCCCGTCCCCGGCCTCGGCGACCACCTCGATGTCGGGCTGCGCGTCCAGCAGCACCTTGAAACCGGCCCGGACCAGCAGTTGGTCGTCGGCGAGCAGTACCCGGATCACGACTCCTCCTCGGTGGCGGCGGTCCGGTTCACCGTATCCGTATCGGCGTCCGGGGCCCGGCCCTTGCCTGTCGCCTTCCCCTCCCCCTTCCCCGTCCCCTTCTCCAGCGGGATGCGGGCGAGGACGCGGAAGCCGCCGTCCGGGCGCGGGCCCGCCTCGACGGTGCCGCCCAGCGCCGCGGCCCGCTCCCGCATCCCGACCAGGCCGTTGCCGCCGCCGGCCTCGTGCGGGCCGGCGGTGGCCGGGCCGTCGTCGTCGACCCGGATCTCCAGTGCTCCGGGAGCGTGGTGGAGCAGCACCCGCGCGGTGCGGGAGCCGGAGTGGCGCACGGTGTTGGTGAGGGCCTCCTGGACGATGCGGAAGGCGGCGAGGTCGGTGCCCGGCGTCAGGACGGCGGGGGTGCCCTCGGTGCTGAGGTGCACGGTCAGGCCGGCGCTCTGGGCCTGCGCGGCGAGTTCGGGCAGCCGGTCCAGGCCCGGGGCGGGGGACCGCGGGGCGTCGCCCGGGGTGCGCAGGGTGTCGAGGACCTGGCGGACCTCGCCGAGCGCCTCCTTGCTCGCGGCCTTGATGGTGGTCAGCGCCGTGCGCGCCTGCTCCGGGTCGCTGTCCAGCAGCGCCAGCCCCACGCCCGCCTGGACGTTGATGACCGAGATGCTGTGCGCGAGGACGTCGTGCAGCTCGCGGGCGATCCGCAGCCGCTCCTCGTCGGCCCGGCGGCGTTCCGCCGCGGCCCGCTCGGCGCGCGCCTTGGCGATCTGCTCGCGGCGCACCCGTACGAGCTCGGAGAGCGCCACCACCGCCACCGCCCAGGCGGTCACGAACAGTTCCTGGCCCCAGGGGGCGGGCCCGTCGTGCGGGGGCGGCAGCAGGCGGTAGAGCCAGTGCGCGACCAGGAGATGGGTGGCCCACACCCCGCCCAGCGCGCACCAGGCGACCTTGCGGTGCCCGGCCACGATCGCCGTGAAGGCGCCGAGCGCGAGGGGGAGGAAGACCGGTCCGTAGGGGTAGCCGGCCGCGAGGTAGGCGGCGCTGCTCGCGGCGGTGCCGAGGGCGACGGTGCGCGGGTAGCGGTGCCGGACGAGCAGCTGGGCCGCGCCGACGACCAGGAGGGCGCGGCCGAAGGAGTCCAGCGGGACGCGGTCCGGCTGGGCGCGCCCGGCGAAGCCCGAGCCGACCAGGACGACGACCGTCACCGCGAGCGTCGAGAGCCAGGGAAGCCCGGCGGGCCACCGGCCGCGCGGGGTCTCGGGCGGGACCGACAGCCACCGCTCCCACACCGGGCCGGGGCCGCGCCGCGCCCACGGCGGCCGTGCGTTCTCCATGCCGTCACGCTAGACCGCGGCGGGACGCGGTGGCGTCAGCCCGGCGCGGTGATCCGGCGTACTCCCGCGGGAGTACAGGAGTACGGGAGCAGGGGGCCGGCTGCCGCTCCTGCGGTGTCAGTGCGGTGCGCTGAGGCCGACGCTGCGGGCGAGTTGGAGCACGGCCTGCTCGAAGAGTTCCGTACGGGCCTCGACGACCCCGTTGAACTGGCCGAAGAGTTCGAAGCTCAGCAGCCCGAAGAGCTGCGCCCAGGCCCCGATGAGCCGCGCCAGTACGGCGCCGGGCAGCTCGATGCCCAGCTCCGCGCCGAGTGCCAGCGCATCGCCCACCACCACGTCGGGCAGCGGCTCCCCGGGTTCCCTCAGCGCACCGGCGGCGTGTGCGTCACGGACGACGCCGATCAGCGCGAGCCCCACCCGGGCGGCCGGCTCGGTGGTGGTGCGGGGAGCGCGGTAGCCGGGGACGGGGGACCCGTAGATCAGCGCGTACTCGTGCGGATGGGCCAGCGCCCAGTCGCGTACGCCCGTGCAGACGGCCGTCCATCGGGCGGCGGGGCGGCCGGCGTCGGCCGTTGGGAGGGCGTCGCGGGCGCGCTCGGCGGCCTCGCCGACCGCGTTGTAGGCGTCCACGATCAGCGCGGTGAGCAGGTCGTCGCGGCTGGGGAAGTAGCGGTAGAGCGCGGAGGAGGCCATGCCGAGCTCGCGGGCGACGGCGCGCAGGGAGAGCTTGGCGGCGCCCTCGGCGGCGAGCTGCTTGCGGGCCTCGGCGTCGGCCGCCGCACCCGCCCGTTCACCGCCGTCGAGCTGCCGCCCGCCGAGACCCCGGCCCTGCTGCGTGCCTACCTCAAGCGCTGGAGCTGGGAGGTCAAGGCGTTCTTCGGCGACGTCACGGCCGACTCCACCGACGAGGAACTCCTCGCCGCGGCCCCCCGCCACCCCGTCTTCCGGATCACCGAATCATGAGCGGGCGGGCCGGCCGCACGGCCCGCGGTCACCTCGCCGCGGGCCCCCTCACCCCCGGTCCATGGACTCCAGCGCCCGTCGCGCCACCGAGTGGGTGCGCACGATCTCGGCGAGCGTGGTCGTGCCGCGGGTGATCTTCGCGAAGGCGTGCCAGGCCGGCCGGAAGCTCGTGATCACGGCGTGCACCAGCCCGGGGCGGCGGGAGAAGACCGTGAGCAGCCGCCGGCCCACGCCCATCTCCACACCGAGGCCCGCCTTGATCGCGAAGGCGTAGTTGAGGGCCTGGCGGCGGGCGTCGACCGCGTCATGCGCCTCGGAGACCCGCACCGCCCACTCCCCCGCGAGCCGGCCGGACCGCAGCGCGAAGGAGATGCCCTCCCGCGTCCACGGCTCCAGCAGCCCGGCCGCGTCGCCGCACACCAGCACCCGGCCGCGGGACAGCGGCGAATCGTCGGCGCGGCAGCGCGTCAGATGCCCGGACGAGACGCTCGGTTCGAAGCCGGCCAGGCCCAGCCGGCCGATGAAGTCGTCCAGATAGCGCTTGGTCGCCGCGCCCTCGCCGCGGGCGGAGATGACGCCGACGGTGAGGGTGTCGCCCTTGGGGAAGACCCAGCCGTAGCTGCCGGGGATCGGGCCCCAGTCGATGAGCACCCGGCCCGCCCAGTCCTCGGCGACCGGCTCGGGCACCGGGATCTCGGCCTCCAGCCCCAGGTCGACCTGGTCGAGCTTGACCCCGACGTGAGCCCCTATCCGGCCCGCGCTGCCGTCCGCGCCGACCACCGCCCGCGCCAGCACCACCTCACCGTCGCCCAGCACCACCGCGACCGTGCGCCGGTCCGGCACCTCGGCCCCGTGCTGCTCGACCCGCGAGACCGTGACGCCCGTACGGACCGTCGCGCCCGCGTCCTTGGCCGACTCCACCAGCCGGGCGTCGAACTCGGGCCGGTTGATCAGGCCGAACAGCATGTTCTTGGAGCGGCGGGTGCGGGTGAGCCGCCCGTTCAGCGAGAACGTCACCGCATGCACCCGGTCGCGCAGCGGCAGTTCGAAGCCGGGCGGGAGGGAGTCCCGCGAGGGGCCGATGATGCCGCCGCCGCAGGTCTTGTAGCGGGGCAGTTCGGCCTTCTCCAGGAGCAGCACCCGGCGTCCCGTACAGGCCGCGGCATGCGCGGCCGAGGCGCCCGCCGGCCCCGCGCCCACCACCACGACGTCCCACACCCGCTGGTTGTCCTCCGCTGCCCGCTCGCTGCTCACCTGTGCTTCTGCTCCCGTTCGATGCCTGGCTGCGCGTACCGCCCGCATCCTACGGGCCGCTCTCGCGCGAAGGCCCTGTGGGAAGATCGGGGGCACCCATGCCCGTACGTCCGGCCCGTCCGGCTCACGAGGCCCGGACGGCCCGTACCCCACAACGTCGCGCCCACAAGGAGCGTTCCATGTCTGACAGCCCCCTCGCGCAGACCGTCGCCGCACTGCAGCCCCGCGCCAGGACCGAGCTGGCCGAGCTGGTGGCCTTCAAGTCGGTGGCCGATCCGGCCCAGTTCCCCCCGAGCGAGTGCGAGGCGGCCGCCGACTGGGTCGCCGGCGCGCTGCGGGCGGACGGGTTCCAGGACGTGGCGCTGCTGGACACCCCGGACGGCAGCCGGTCCGTGTACGGCTTCCTGCCCGGCCCGGCCGGCGCCCCGACGGTGCTGCTGTACGCGCACTACGACGTGCAGCCGCCGCTGGACGAGGCCGCCTGGCTCTCCCCGCCGTTCGAGCTGACCGAGCGCGACGGCCGCTGGTACGGGCGCGGCGCGGCGGACTGCAAGGGCGGTCTGATCATGCATCTGACGGCGCTGCGCGCGCTGAAGGAGCACGGCGGCGTCCCGGTCAACGTCAAGGTGATCGTGGAGGGTTCGGAGGAGCAGGGCACCGGCGGCCTGGAGCGGTACGCCGAGGCGCACCCGGAGCTGCTGGCCGCCGACGCCATCGTCATCGGCGACACCGGCAACTTCCGGGTCGGGCTGCCGACGGTGACCGCGACGCTGCGCGGGATGACGCTCGTACGGGTCCAGGTCGACACCCTGGAGGGCAATCTGCACTCCGGCCAGTTCGGCGGCGCGGCCCCCGACGCGCTCGCGGCGCTGATCCGGATCCTGGACTCGCTGCGCGCGGAGGACGGCTCGACGACGGTGCGGGGGCTGGAGTCCGACGCCACCTGGGAGGGACTGCAGTACCCGGAGGAGGACTTCCGCAAGGACGCCCGGGTGCTGGACGGCGTCGGGCTGATCGGCGGCGGCGCGATCGCGGACCGGATCTGGGCCCGGCCGGCCGTCACGGTGCTGGGCATCGACTGCCCGCCGGTCGTCGGCGCCACCCCGTCCGTACACGCGGGCGCCCGGGCGCTGGTGAGCCTGCGGGTGCCGCCGGGCACGGACGCCGCGGCGGCGACGAAGCTGCTGGCCGCGCACCTGGAGGGCGCGGCGCCGTGGGGCGCGCGGGTCGCGGTCGAGCAGGTCGGGCAGGGGCAGCCGTTCCGCGCGGACACCGGCAGCCCGGCGTATGCGTCGATGGCGGCGGCGCTGCGGGAGGCCTACGACGGCGAGGAGATGCAGACGTCCGGTATGGGCGGCTCGATCCCGCTGTGCAACACCCTGGCCGGGCTCTACCCGGACGCGGAGATCCTGCTGATCGGCCTGAGCGAGCCCGAGGCGCAGATCCACGCGGTCAACGAGAGCGTCTCGCCCCAGGAGCTGGAGCGGCTCTCGCTGGCGGAGGCGCTGTTCCTGCGGCAGTACGCGCAGAGCCGGGCCTGACGTCCCGTACGGCGGACGCCCAAGACCCGTCTCCTGAAGCGGAACGGGCGCCGCGGCCGGACTCGCTCCGGCCGCGGCGCCCCTCCCCGGCCGGCGCGTCAGCCGACGGGGACGCCCGCCTCCAGGTGGAACGGACAGCCCCGTTCCCGGGCGCGCAGTGCCCAGCGCAGGCGGTTCCAGCGCACCGGGGGCAGCAGTTGCTCGGCCTCGGCCTCGGTGACGAAGCGCCAGTCGCGCAGTTCGGCGCCGGGCAGCAGCAGCTTGCCGATCCGCTCCTCGGTCAGGGTGCCGCCGTCGTAGAGCAGGCGCAGACCGCCGAAGCCGGGCGGCTGGGGAGCCTCCCAGTCCAGCACCAGCAGCCGGGGCGGGTGCGCCAGTTCGATGCCCAGCTCCTCGGCGACCTCGCGCACCCCGGCGTGGGCCGGCGCCTCGCCGCGCTCCACGACGCCGCCGGGGAACTCCCAGCCGGCCTTGTAGGTGGGGTCGACCAGCAGCACCCGGTCCTGGTCGTCGAAGAGCAGGACGCCGGCCGCGAGCGTCTCGGCGGTCGGTTCGGGGGTCTGCACGATGTCGCAGGCGCCGGTGCCGGCGCGGACGGCCTCGGCGACCCGCTCGGCGGTCTGCCGGGGCGTGAGCCGGGTGGTGTCGACGACATGCGCGTCGTCGGTGAGCCACGGCAGCGCGTCGGCGTACGGCTCCAGATGCGCCAGGCTCCAGCGGCGGATCGCGGCATTGGCCCCGTCGTCGCCCGGTGTCTCCTCGCGGTGCGCTATACGCGCCCGCAGGATCGTTTCCTCCGCATGCAGCAGAACATGCAGCACCGGTATCCGGCGGGCGGCGAGGGAGCCGAAGATCTCGTCGCGGTACTCCTGGCGCAGCAGCGTCATCGGCGTCACCAGCGGGCCCGGCACCTCGGTGAGCAGCGCGGCGGCGGTGTCGGCGACCATCCGCCGCCAGGACGGGAGGTCCTGATAGTCGTCGACCTCCTCGAACCGCTTGGCCGGCAGCATCAGGCGCAGCCCGCTGCCGAGGAGTTCGGGGTCGTAGAGCGTGCTTCCGGGAAGCAGGTCGAGCAGTTCATGAGCCGCAGTGGTCTTGCCCGCACCGAACGTGCCGTTCAGCCAGACGATCACGGTTTCCCCTCTTCCCTAGACCCAGGTGAGTTGCCCGCAACACCCTGCCACGGAAACGCTGGGGACCACGGGCCGCACAGGCGGCCGGGAACGTTGCGCATGCGACCACCCGCCCGGCCAGGGAGACTTCGGGTACCCGTGGACGGGCCGGTGGAGACATGCGTCGGGAGGGGGATGCCGGTCTCGTATCCCCCACCGCGAAGCCCCGGCAAACAAGCGCTCCCCAGCCCCTCCAGTACCGAAACCCTCACCTGCACAGCGGGTGCCCGCACCCCGCCGGCATACGGGAATCCGCATATGACGGCGGCGCGGGGCGCACTGCGCAGGGCGCCGGCGCGGCCCTCAGCAGCGCCTGGCGGGACCTCCGACGTTCTGCCGCTTCCCCGTGGGCAGTTGAGCCGGTGAACGGTGACTGGGACATGCCCCGCCTTCAGACCCGGAACCAAACAGAACCGAACGTGAACATGGGGACCTCATCCCGAACAGCTGGGCCAGTCAAGGGCCTTGGCAGGCGGAGAAGCAACCGCAACCGCCCCTCTTCCAACAGACTCCAACAAGCCCTACCGTAAACACTCGCCAGTGACAGGTACACGCTTCCATCACATCTCTCGTGAAGACGGAGGACGCGACCCATGCGCGTTCATATCCGCACCACCCACCGGCGAGGACAGCGAAGAATCGTCGGAGCACTGTCCGCCGCGCTGCTCTGCGCGGCAGGGGTGACCGCCCTGCCCGCCGCGGCCCGTACGCCCGCAGACCCGGGCCCCGCCGACGCCACCCGCGCCGCCCGCCCGACCCCCGCACCCCGGCTTCCCGACGGGCTGGCCAAGACGCCCCCGATGGGCTTCAACAACTGGAACTCCACGCACTGCCGGGCGGAGTTCAACGAGGACATGGTCAAGGGCATCGCCGACCTCTTCCTCGCCAAGGGCCTCAAGGACGCCGGCTATCGGTACGTCAACCTCGACGACTGCTGGGCGCTGCCCGAGCGCGACGGGGACGGCAAGCTCGTACCGGATCCGCAGCGCTTTCCGCACGGCATCAAGGCGGTTGCCGACTACGTCCACGCCAAGGGCCTGAAGTTCGGCATCTACACCAGCGCCGGCACCAAGACCTGCAACGAGGCCGGGTTCCCCGGCGGCCTGGGGCACGAGACGTCCGACGCACGGCAGTTCGCCGACTGGGGCGTGGACTACCTCAAGTACGACAACTGCAATAACCAGGGTGTGGACGCCAAGCAGCGGTACCGCACCATGCGGGACGCGCTGAAGGCCACCGGCCGACCCATCGTCTACAGCATCTGCGAATGGGGCGAGAACAAGCCCTGGGAGTGGGCGTCGGACGTAGGACATCTGTGGCGCACCACCGGCGACATCAGCGACTCCTGGTCGAGCATGCTGGACATCGCCAAGCGGAATCTGCCGCTGGCGCCGTCCGCCGGGCCCGGGCACTGGAACGACCCGGACATGCTGGAGGTCGGCAACGGCGGGATGACGGACACCGAGTACCGCAGTCACTTCTCCCTGTGGTCGATGATGTCCGCGCCGCTGCTGATCGGCTCCGATCTGCGCAAGGCGGCCCCGGAGACCTTCGAGATCCTGGCGAACAAGGACATCATCGCGCTCGACCAGGACGCCCTGGGCAAGCAGGCCACCGTGCTGAAGTCCGACTCCGGCCGCTGGACACTGGTCAAGGAACTGGCGGGCGGCGAGCGCGCGGTGGCGCTGTTCAACGAGACCGACCAGCCGCAGCGGATCACCACCACCGCCCAGGACGCCGGCCTCCCCCAGGCCGCCGGCTACCGCCTGCGCGACCTGTGGCAGCACCGCGACACCCACACCACGGGCACCGTCTCCGCGACCGTGCCGGCCCACGGCACCACCGTCTACCGCATCGCGGCCGACGCGCGCTGGGCCGACCACCCGCCGGCCGTCGAGACCGGCACCGACCGCACCCCGCTGGTCGAGGCCGGCGCCGCGACCGGACTGCGCTCCACCGTCCGCAACCTCGGCGGCTCCCCCGCCAAGCAGCTCGCCGTGACGCTCAAGGCCCCGCGCGGATGGCAGGCCGAGCCCACCTCGCCCGCGACGGCCCGCGCGCTGCCCGGCGGCAGGACGCTCACCACCAGCTGGCGGATCACCGCGCCGGCCGGCGCCGCGCCGGGCGCCTACCCGCTGCCGCTCACCGCCGACTACCGCTCACCGGGCGGCAAGCGGGTCACCACCACCCTGCCCGGCACCGCCCATGTCGTGGTGCCGCCGCCGTCCGGGACCGCGTACGCCGCCGAACTCCCCTGGCTGAGCGCCGCCAACGGCTGGGGCCCGGTCGAGCGGAACACCAGCGTCGGGGAGCGCGACGCCGGGGACGGCCGGCCGATCCGCATCGGCGGCACCGGCTTCGCCAAGGGCCTCGGCGTCCACGCGGCCTCCGAGGTCGGCTTCTACACCGGCGGGCGGTGCGCCACCTTCAGCGCCCAGGTCGGGATCGACGACGAGTCCGGCGACCGTGGTTCGGCCGGCTTCGAGGTGTGGGCCGACGGCCGGCGGGTCGCCGCCGGCGGCACCGTCACCGGCGCGGACGCCGCGCACACGATCAGCGCCCGGGTCGCCGGAGCCGAGACCGTCCGGCTCGTCGTGACCGACGGTGGGGACGGGATCGACTACGACCACGCCGACTGGGGCGACGCCAAGTTCAGCTGCTGAGGGGCGAGTCGGGCGGCCGGTCGCCGGGCGGGCGCCACCGGCCCGCCCGGCACCCGGTGGTCAGCAGGTGGGCAGCCCGGGGATCGGCTGGTCGTTCGCGCCGCCCTTGAGGTAGACGACGCTCACATAGACCCCGGAATTGCCACTGTCGTCATCGGTCTTGGCCCACCAGACGTTCGTCCACTCCCCGTACGTCTCGCGGCGGCCCAGCTTCGCCTGGCAGTAGAAGTAGTTGGTGCCCATGTTCAGGGTGCCGACCTGCTGGAAGGAGGCGGTGTAGGAGTTCGCGCTCCGCCAGACGTCGCAGTTGGTCTTGCCGCCGCCGATCGAGACGCACGACGTCGACGGCGTCGGGTCGCCGCCGCTGCCGCCGGTCGTGGTGGTACCGCCACCGGATCCCCCGGAAGCGCCGCCGTCCGAACCGCCCGAAGCGCCGCCGTCGGTCCCGCCCTGGCCGCCGTCCGCACCGCCGGTGTGCTCCCCCGAACTCCCGCCCGCACCACCGGGCTTGGGCCTGTGGGAAGCGCCGCCGTCCGCGGGGCCGTCCGAGGCGGACGGCGACGCGCTCCGCCCGCCGTCCTTCCCCTTCCCCGCGCCCTTGTCCTTGCCCTTGGCGTCGTCCTTGCCCGTGGCCGGGCTCGGCGTGTCCGGACCGCCGGGCGTCCCGGCCGGCTGCGCCGACGACCGTCCGCCCTCCGCGACCATCTCGCCCTTCTCCCCGCCCACCAGCGCGTACGTCACACCGCCACCGGCCGCGAGGACGGCCAGCACCGCCGCCACGGCCAGCGCCACACGGCGGCGGCCCCGGGCGGGCAGCCGCTCGGTGTCCCGCTCGGACGGGCTCCCCGGGTAGGGGTGGGCACCCGTACTGCCGACCGCCGGACCGGCCACCACACCGGGCGGGTCGGCGGCGGGGCCGGGGGTGGTGTACGAGAAGCCCGGCGTCTGGGGGCCGGGCCCGGCGGGTGGCCCCTGCGGGGCGGGCTGCTGCTGCGCGGGCCGTGTCACCGGCGCGGGCACGGGCTGCGTCGCCGGGGCGGCCTGCGGGCCAAGCTCCTGCGGCGCGGGCGGCGGGGCCACCGCCCGCAGATCCGTCGCGGTGGGCAGATGCGGCGCACCGGGCACCGGTCCGACCGCGGGCTCGCGGCCCTCGGCCACCTCCTGCAGCAGGCTCCGGGCCTGGGCGGCGGACGGGCGGTCGGCCGGATTCTTGGCCATCAGGGCATGGAGTACGGGGGTGAGCGGGCCGGCCCGTCGGGGCTCGGGCAGCGCCTCGGTGACGATCGCGGTGAGCGTCGACCACACCGACGTCCGGCGGAAGGGCGCGCCGCCGCCCTCGACGGCCGCGTACAGCGTCATGCCCAGCGACCAGATGTCCGAGGCCGGGGTGGGGTCCTGGCCCTGCGCCCGCTCGGGCGGCAGGTAGTCGAGCGAGCCGACCAGTTCGCCGCTGCGGGTGATGTTGGTGGTCGCGCCGTCGCCCGGGGCCTCGATGCTGGCGATGCCGAAGTCGGTGAGCACCACCCGCCCGCTGCTGTCCAACAGCACGTTCCCGGGCTTCACATCGCGGTGCAGCACGCCCGCCTGATGGGCGGCGTCCAGCGCGTCCATCACCTGGGCGCCGATCCGGGCGATCTCCCGGGGGTCGAAGGTGCCGCGCTGCTCCAGGGCGTCGTCCAGCGAAGGCCCGTCCACCAGCTCCATGACGATGACCGGCCGGCCGTCCTCGTCGATGACGTCGTGGACGGTGATCACGCCGGAGTGCCGGATACGGGCCGCGGCCCGCGCCTCGCGCTGCATACGGGTGCGCAGATCGGCCAGCTCGGGCGCGGAGGCGTCCGTGTAGGCGCGCAGGACCTTGACCGCGACCTCACGGCCCAGCACCTCGTCGACCGCGCGGCAGACCACGCCCATGCCGCCGCGCCCGATCCGTCCGGTCACGCGGTAGCGGCCGCCGAGCACCCGCCCGGTCAGATCGGCGTCCTGGCCGCGCCCCGGCCCGCTCGCCGCCGCGGCGACGGGCGCGCCGTCGCCTGCCCCGCCCGCCTCATCGGATCCGCTCGCGCCGTCCGCCGCACGCGCGTCGTCCACCTCGCGCTGCTCGCGCTCCCCCGGTGTCACCGTCGCCGATCCCCTCGATACCCGTGTCGTTGCCCGTACGCCGTGCACATCGCCCGTACGGCGTCGTACCTCGCGGTCGGCAACAGACTAAGGGGCGCACGGGGGCCTGTGGTGTCGTCAGGGGGTGGGGACGAACGCATCGAGACGGGACTGTTGCGCGGCGGCCGCGGCGGCCCCCACCAGCCCGGCGTCCGTCCCCATTTGGGCGGGTACGACCGTCAGTCCCTGCACGAACGACAGCGTCGCGTAGTCGCGCAGGGCCGAGCGCAGGGGGGCGAACAGGACATCTCCCGCGCCGGCCACGCCCCCACCGATCACCGCGATATCGATCTCGACCAGGGTGGCGGTGGCGGCTATCCCGGCCGCCAGCGCCCGGGCGGCCCGCTCGAAGGAGCGCACCGCGATCCGGTCGCCGGCGCGCGCGGAGGCGGCGACGGCGGCGGCGCTGGTGTCCCCGTCGGGGCCCGGCCGCCAGCCGTCGGCCAGCGCCCGGCGGGCGATGTGCGGGCCGCTGGCGATCCGCTCGACACAGCCGCGGGCCCCGCACGGGCAGGGGTCGCCGTCGAGGTCGACGCTGATGTGACCGATGTGCCCGGCGTTACCCGTTGGTCCCGGGTGCAACCGGCCGTTGAGGACGAGCCCGCCGCCGACTCCGGTGGAGACCACCATGCACAGCGCATTGGCGTGCCCGCGCGCGGCGCCCAGCCAGTGCTCGGCCGCGGTCATCGCGACGCCGTCGCCGACCAGCACGACGGGGCGCTCCCCGACGAGCGCCCGCACCCCGGCGACGAGCGGAAAGCCGCGCCAGCCGGGGATGTTGACCGGGCTGACCGTACCGGCGTGGGCGTCGACCGGTCCCGCGCTGCCGATGCCGACCGCCGCCACCCGCGCCCAGTCCGGCGCAGCGGCCAGCTCCCGGACCACCTCGGCCACCGCGCGCATCACCGTCGCCCCGTCGCCGCCGGCGGGCGTGGGTCGGTTGGCCCGTACGAGCAGTCTGCCGTGTGCGTCCACCAGAGCGCCGGCGATCTTGGTGCCGCCAATGTCCAACGCTGCGCTGAGGTCCGTCTGCATCGGTGTGGAATCTCCTGGTGGGCCCGGTGGCCGGGCGTAGCGGCCCGGCGTGCGAACGATAGTCTCCCCTCGATTGACAACGTTGTCTAGAGGCTATGCTCGACGCCACACCAGGCCGCCGACAGAATCAGGACCGCACACCGTGACCGACACCGCGCGGGGCACGTCCCGCCGCTATGGCACCCGGCCCACGATGAAGGATGTCGCGGCGCGCGCCGGGGTCGGCCTCAAGACGGTATCCCGCGTGGTCAACGGCGAACCGGGCGTCACCCCGGACACCGAACGCCGGGTCCAGGAAGCCATCACCGCCCTCGGCTTCCGCCGCAACGACTCCGCCCGGATCCTGCGCAAGGGCCGTACGGCCAGCATCGGTCTCGTACTGGAGGATCTCGCCGACCCCTTCTACGGCCCGCTCAGCCGCGCGGTCGAGGAGGTCGCCCGCGGCCACGGCGCCCTGCTGATCAACGGCTCCAGCGCCGAGGACCCGGCCCGGGAGCAGGAGTTGGTACTGGCGCTGTGCGCGCGGCGGGTGGACGGTCTCGTCGTCATCCCGGCCGGTGACGACCACCGCTATCTGGAGCCGGAGATCACGGCCGGCATAGCCACCGTGTTCGTGGACCGCCCGGCCGGCCGGATCGACGCCGACGCCGTGCTCTCCGACAACTTCGGCGGCGCCCGGGACGCGGTGGCCCATCTGATCGCGCACGGCCACCGACGGATCGGCTTCATCGGCGACCAGCCGCGGATCCACACCGCGAAGGAGCGGCTGCGCGGCTACCGCGCGGCAATGGCCGCCGCCGGCCTGCCCGTCGACGAGGCGTGGGTGTCGCTGGGCTCCACCGCCCCCGACCGCGTACGCGCCGCCGCGACCGCCATGCTGGACGCGGCGCAGCCGGTCACGGCGCTGTTCGCGGGCAACAACCGCGTCACGGTCACCGTCGTACGCGTCCTGGGCGAACGCCCGCGTCCGGTCGCGCTGGTCGGCTTCGACGACTTCGAGCTGGCCGATCTCGTCCGGCCCGCGATCACGGTCGTCGCCCAGGATCCGGCCCTGATGGGCCGCACGGCGGCCGGCCTGCTCTTCCGCCGCCTTGAGGGCATCACGGACCCGCCGCGGCGCGAGGAAATACCGACCCGGCTGATCGCTCGGGGGTCGGGGGAGCTTGCCCCTGACGGGTAGTCGACTTTCCGCTGCGCTTGGCTGGCTTCCCACGTTTTCGGCTGTCCCGCCGTGGGGGTTGTTGTCGGTTCGCCTGCGGCGGGCTGTTGCCGCTGCGCGGGGCTGTTCGGCTGCCGGTGACGGGCCGGAGGGGTTGGGTGTCCGGACTGCTGCGCTTTACGTCCGGACACCCAACCCCTCCGGCCCGCCCCCTCCCGTTGAGGGTGGGAGAAAACCGGTGGGGGTGCACGTCAGCCTTCGTGTGCGCGCAGTCGAGGGAGTGGGCCCGCCCCCACCGGCCTGCCTTCCACCCACCCACGCGAGGGGACAGACCGTAGGACGGAGTCCGTAGGGCTGTCACCGCACCCGACAAACAAACGCCCGCCGCCAGGCGCAACGGCGAGAAACCACCACGGCGGGAAAGCCGAAAACGTGGGAAGCCAGCCCAAGCGCAGCTACCCCCGCCCCGCCAGCCCATCGAGGTCGGCTCGCGTCAGCCCCGTCAGGCGGGCGACCTCGGAGACGTCGACCGCGCCGCAGTCCAGGCCGCGCAGGAGGTAGCCACTGAGGGCCTTGGCGGTGGCGGGCTCGTCCATGACGTCGCCGCCGGCCTTGGCCACGTAGGCCGCGAGGCGGGCCGCGGCCTGTTCGAGGCCCTCGCGGTAGAAGGCGTAGACCGCCGCGTAGCGGGTCGGCAGATGGGCCGGGTGCATGTCCCAGCCCTGGTAGTAGGCGCGGGCCAGCGAGCGGCGGACCAGGCCGTGGTGCAGCCGCCAGGCGTCGTGGACCTGGGCGGTGGGGCCGACGGGCAGGACGTTCGTCGAGCCGTCGGACAGCCGCACCCCCGTGCCCGCGGCGGCCACCTGCATGACGGCCTTGGCGTGGTCGGCCACCGGGTGGTCCAGGGACTGGTGGGCGGCGCTGACGCCGCAGGAGGCGCTGTAGTCGAAGGTGCCGTAGTGCAGCGAGGTGGCGCGCCCCTCGGCGGCCTCGATCATGCGGGCGACGGTGGCGCGGCCGTCGGCGCCCAGGATGGACTGGGTGGTCTCGATCTGGATCTCGAAGCCGATCCGGCCGCTCTCCAGGCCGCGCGCCTTCTCGAAGGCCTCCAGCAGCCGGACCATGGCGGTGACCTGCTCGGCGTAGGTCACCTTGGGGAGCGTGAGGAGCAGGCCGTCCGGCAGGCCGCCGGCCTCCATCAGGCCGGTGAGGAAGATGTCGAGGGTGCGGATGCCGCGGTCGCGGACGGCGGCCTCCATGCACTTCATCCGGATGCCCATGTAGGGGGCGGCGGTGCCGTCGCGGTAGGCGGCGGCGACCAGCTCGGCGGCGCGGGCCGCGGCCTCGTCCTCCTCGGCGTCGGGGCGGGGGCCGTAGCCGTCCTCGAAGTCGATCCGCAGGTCCTCGATGGGCTCACGGGTCAGCTTGGCGCGGACACGGTCGTGGACGTCGGCGGCGAGCTCCGCGGGGATGCCCAGGACGGCGGCGAGCGCCTCGGCGTCGGGGGCGTGCTCGTCGAGGGCGGCCAGCGCCTGGTCGCCCCAAGAACGCAGGGTGCCGGCGGTGAAGGCGTCGCCGGGTACGTAGACCGTGTGGACCGGCTGGCGGGTGCCGGGATCACCGGGGTAGCGCCGGGCCAGATCCGCGTCCACCTCGGCGAGAGCGGCTCCGATTCCCTCGCGTACGGTGTCGGCGAGGCTCGTCGCCACGGTCTCCTGCTGCCCCATTCGAATACCCTCCCGGTGCTTACGCCCGGCGCTACCGCGCGAGCGTTTTCCGCTTAATGGAATCAACAATCCGTAGAGCGAAGTTAACTGGGTCGGTTGACGAGGTCAACACCCTCCCCTCCGAGGCGGCGCAGGTCACGGGCCCGCGAGCGGCTCCCGGAAATCCGTGGCGCGCCCCGGCGGACCCGGCCACACTCACCGTCATGACATGGATCGCACCCTCCGTCCAGCGCAGAGAACTCCCGACCGTGGCCGGCGAGCGGGAGATGCTGCAGGGCTGGCTCGACTTCCACCGCGACACCCTGCTCGCCAAGTGCGCCGGGCTCACCGGCGAGCAGCTCGCCCGGCACAGCAACCCGCCGTCCAGCCTCACGCTGCTCGGCCTGGTGCGCCACATGGCGGACGTCGAACGCGCGTGGTTCCGCATACGCTTCGCCGGCGAGCGGATCGGCAACCACTACTTCACCGACGAGAACCCCGACGCCGACTTCGACGACCTGGACCCGGCCGCCGCCGAGGCGAGCTTCGCCGCCCTCCGCGCCGAGATCGAGGCCTGCGACAAGGCGGTGGCCGACCGCGGGCTGGACGAGACCTTCACGGCGCGCCGCGGTCGCACGCTGAGCCTGCGCTGGATCTACGTCCACATGATCGAGGAGTACGCGCGCCACAACGGTCACGCGGACCTGCTGCGCGAGCGGATCGACGGCGTGACCGGCGACTGAGCCACACCCGCCCGGACCACGGCAGCACGAGGCCCCGTACGCACCGCGCGTACGGGGCCTCGTGCGGTTGGCCGAAGCGGGCCCGAAGACCCGGCGGGATCAGCCCTTGCGGGAATTGACCTCTTCGGTGAGCGCCGGGACGACGTCGAACAGGTCGCCGACCACGCCGTAGTCGACCAGCTCGAAGATCGGCGCCTCGGCGTCCTTGTTGATGGCGACGATGGTCTTCGAGGTCTGCATACCGGCACGGTGCTGGATCGCGCCGGAGATGCCCGCCGCGATGTACAGCTGCGGCGAGACCGACTTACCGGTCTGGCCGACCTGGTTGGTGTGCGGGTACCAGCCGGCGTCCACCGCGGCGCGCGAGGCGCCGACGGCCGCGCCGAGCGAGTCGGCGAGCGCCTCGATGACCGGGAAGTTCTCGGCGCCGTTGACGCCGCGGCCACCGGAGACCACGATCGCGGCCTCGGTCAGCTCCGGGCGGCCGGTCGACTCGCGCGGGGTGCGCGAGACGACCTTGGTGCCCTTGGAGGAGTCGGCGACGGTCACCGCGAGCTGCTCGACCGTGCCGGCGGCCGGGGCGGCCTCCGGGGCGGCGGAGTTGGGCTTGACGGTGATGACCGGGGTGCCCTTGCTGACGCGGGACTTGGTGGTGTACGAGGCCGCGAAGACGGACTGCGTGGCCACCGGGCCCTCGTCGCCGGCCTCCAGGTCGACCGCGTCGGTGATGATGCCGGAGCCGATGCGGACCGCGAGGCGGGCGCCGATCTCCTTGCCCTCCGCGGAGGACGGCAGCAGCACGGCGGCCGGGGAGACCGCGTCGTAGGCGGCCTGCAGCGCGTCGACCTTGGGGGCGACGAGGTACTCGGCGAACTCGGGGGCGTCGGCGGCCAGCACCTTGACGGCGCCGTGCTCGCCGAGGACCTTGGCGGCCGCCTCGGCGTTCGGGCCGAGGTGAACGGCTACCGGCTCGCCGATGCGGCGGGCGAGGGTGAGCAGTTCGAGGGTGGGCTTGCGGACGGCACCGTCGACGTGGTCGACGTAGACAAGGACTTCAGCCATGGGATTGTTCTCCTGCGGGAAGAATGAAGGCGGTTGAGGTGCGGTCGGGCTCAGATGAACTTCTGGCCCGCGAGGAACTCGGCGAGCTGCTTGCCGCCCTCGCCCTCGTCCTTGACGATCGTGCCCGCCGTGCGCGCCGGGCGCTCGGTCGCGTCCTCGACCTTGGTCCAGGCGCCCTCCAGGCCGACCTCGTCCGCGTCGATGCCCAGGTCGTCCAGGTCCAGGCTCTCCACCGGCTTCTTCTTGGCGGCCATGATGCCCTTGAAGGAGGGGTAGCGCGCCTCACCCGACTGGTCGGTGACCGACACGACGGCCGGCAGCGCGGCCTCCAGCTGCTCGCTGGCGGAGTCACCGTCCCGGCGGCCGGCGACCTTTCCGTCGGCCACGGAGACCTCGGAGAGCTGGGTGACCTGAGGGACGTTCAGCCGCTCGGCCAGCAGCGCCGGCAGCACACCCATCGTGCCGTCGGTGGAGGCCATACCGCAGACGACCAGGTCGTAGCCGGTCTTCTCGATGGCCTTGGCGAGCACGAGCGAGGTGCCGAGCGCGTCGGTGCCGTGCAGGTCGTCGTCCTCGACGTGGACGGCCTTGTCGGCGCCCATCGACAGGGCCTTGCGCAGCGCGTCGTTGGCGTCCTCGGGACCGACGGTCAGGACCGTGATCTCCGCGTCGCCGTCGGCAGCTTCCTTGATCTGCAGGGCCTGCTCGACGGCGTACTCGTCGAGCTCCGAGAGCAGACCGTCCACGTCGTCACGGTCGACGGTCAGGTCCTCGGCGAAGTGCCGGTCGCCGGTGGCGTCGGGCACGTACTTCACACAGACAACGATCCTCAAGCTCACGCCGGCTCTCCTACCTGCTTCGTCTCTTCAGAACTGCCTTGTGCTGGCAGCATAGGCGCCTGTTGGGGCGGCTCCCGGTTGGTTGCGGATCCCCGCGCCGACCGTCATGTTACCCACCAGTACATCCAGTCTCGTGCCCCGAATCAAGGCCGTCGAAATGTGACCTTGCCAACGGCCCTGATCGGGGGACGGCGAAGCGGAACGGGAACCCGTCAGTCCCGCAGCGCGTTGAAGCGACCTTGGTGGTACAGCAGCGGACGGCCGGGGCCCGCGGGGTCGCCGACGACGGGCCGGGCGAGCACGATCCGGTGGTCGCCGGCCGGGACACGCGCCACGACCTCGCACACCAGCCAGGCCAGTACGCCGTCGAGCAGGGGCACGCCTTCGGGGCCGGTGCGCCAGGAGGTGGCGGGGCCGAAGCGGTCGGCGCCGCTGCGCGCAAAGGTGGCGGCCAGCTCCCGCTGGTGCTCGCCGAGTATGTGGACGCCTATGTGCGCGGCCTCGGAGACGGCCGGCCAGCTGGAGGCGCCGGTGCCGATGCCGAACGACAGCAGCGGCGGGTCGGCGGCGACGGAGGTGAGGGAGGTGGCGGTGAAGCCGACGGGGCCGGCGCCCTGCGCGGTGATCACCGCGACACCGGCGGCGTGCTGCCGGAAGACGGAGCGCAGGAGTTCGGGGGAGGCGGCGCGGGGCGTGCCGAGATCGGGCGAGGCCGTCATGGAGTTGTCCTTCTGCTGGGGTGTACGGGCCCGGGCGAAGCCGTCGGCAACCGCGCGGCCGCCGACGACCGTGATGTCGTCGTCGCTCACACGCCCGGACAGCGGGCGCTGGCAGTCCGCAGAAGGTCGACATGGGCGCGTCCGTAGAGAAGGGTTCCTGGCCGCATCACGTCAGAGTGACGACGGGTGACCCAGAGCGTCAAGGGCCGCCCACCATCTGGGAGATCAATCACGGACCGCCTCTCCCAGCGCCGCGATCACATCGGCCCTGCGGGGCTGCCCCGAGGCGCGGCGCACGATCGCGCCGTCCGCGTCGAGCACCAGCACCGTGGGGGTCCGCAGCACGTTCAGCTCCCGTACGAGGTCGAGATGGGCCTCGGCGTCGATCTCCACATGGGCCACCCCCTCGACCATGTCGGCGACCTCGGCGAGTGTGCGGCGGGTGGCGCGGCAGGGCTGGCAGAAGGCACTGGAGAACTGCAGCAGGGTGGCCCGCTCCCCCAGCTCCCGGCCGATCACCGCGGCGCCCAGTCGCGGCGCCCCGTCCCGTTCATCCCGCTTTCGCACCGTCAGCCTCCCATTGCGGCGCCGGTGCCACACGCCGAAGGCGCTCGCTGCCGCGAGCACCGCGATGCACACCATGAGTCCAGTCATCTTCGGTTGCAGCGTTCACCGGACTGCAAGAATTCCCGGCGCCGCGAGCGGCCCGGTCTGCGGGATGGTGGGGGCATGAGTGTCGAGAGGATTGACGTACGCGGTCCGAGGTTCGGGGCTGCGCTGACGACGGTGGTGCTGGCGGCCGTACTCATCAGCGGGAGTGGCTGGCTGCTGGCCTTCCAGGCGCTGGTCTTCGCCGTCGGGGCGGCGGCCGGTGTCCAGCGCTCCCCCTATGCCTGGCTGTTCAGGGTGGCGGTGCGTCCGCGGCTGTCCGCGCCGACCGGCTTCGAGGACCCAGCCCCGCCGCGCTTCGCCCAGAGCGTCGGGCTGTTCTTCGCGGTGGTGGGGTTGGTCGGCTACGTCGCGGGCCCGCAGTGGCTGGGGCTCGCGGCCACCGGATGTGCGCTGGCGGCGGCCTTCCTCAATGCCGCTTTCGGGTACTGCCTGGGGTGCGAGATGTACCTTGTGCTGCGGCGAACGGTGGGCTGAGGGCTGTCCCCACGTGACGAGAATCTCCCGTCCGCGGCGCCCCGCACGCTGGCCGCCGCGGCCTCGATCGGGCACGATCTCCCGAAAGCCGCAGTTACGCCTGCGTAGGTTTCCGCCGGGAGAACCCTCCCCAGGCACGGAAAAGGGAAAAAGGGGTCCTCCGGACAATGGCAGAGCTCGTCTATCCGCCGGTGATCGGCGCCGCACGCACGCTCTTCAAGGCGCTCGATCTCAAATTCGACATCGCCGGGACGGAGAACATTCCGCGCCGCGGCGGGGCGGTGCTGGTGAGCAATCACATCGGGTACCTCGACTTCGTCTTCGCCGGCCTGACGGCCCGGCCGGCCAAGCGGCTGGTGCGCTTCATGGCGAAGGAGTCGGTGTTCCGGCACAAGGTGTCGGGGCCGCTGATGCGCGCGATGAAGCACATCCCGGTGGACCGCGCGCAGGGCATGCACGCCTACAAGCACGCGCTGTCCGCACTGGGTTCGGGCGAGATCATCGGGGTCTTCCCCGAGGCGACGATCTCCGAGTCCTTCACCCTGAAGACCTTCAAGTCGGGTGCGGCACGGCTGGCCCAGGAGGCCGGTGTGCCGCTGCTCCCGGTGGCGCTGTGGGGCACCCAGCGCCTGTGGACCAAGGGCCACAAGCGCAATCTGGGTCGCAACCACTTCCCGATAACCATCCGGGTCGGCGAGCCGCTGGAGGCCGATCCCGCCGAGCAGGCGGAGAAGATCACCGACCGGGTGCGGTCCCGGGTGCAGGACCTGCTGGAAGCGGCCCAGCGCGCCTACCCCGTGCGCCCCAAGGGCCCCGAGGACACCTGGTGGATCCCGGCGCACCTGGGCGGCACCGCACCGGCGCCCGGCGCGTAGGCGCCACAGGGCACCCCACTACGACGTCAGCCGCCGAAGGAGTTCTCCTTCGGCGGCTGATCGGCGTCCGGCCCCGGTCACCCGGACCAGACGTCACCGATCTCGATCCGGGCGTCCGGGCAGGCCTTCTGCAGCGCCTCGGCCAGCTCGGCGCCCGCGGACGACAGCTCGTCGAGCGTCATCGGGGCCATCCGCTCCAGCAGGAACAGGGCGCTGACGGAGTCCTCGGTGAGGCGGGTGCGGACGCCCTGGCGCCAGTTCCAGCGGCGGCAGGTGACGCCCTCGTCGTCGCACCAGACGACCTCGCCGGAGTCGGGGTACTCGACGATCTCGGCGCCGCCGGCGGCCGTCGCGAACGGCTCGTCGCCGGTGGCCCGGACCAGCCGCATCCCGCCCTGGATACGGTCCAGGTCCTCGCCGCCCACCGGAACGAGGTGGGCGACGCTGATGGCGTTGTAGAGGTCGACGAGCCGGTTGATGCGGGGCAGCCCGTCCGCGAGCGCACGCTTGGCCAGCGCCTCGGCGGAGTTCCGGGTGCGCGACGGCTTGCTGCCGAAGGCGCCGTACGCGGCGCGCCAGGCGGCGATGTGCGGGTCGTCCTGCGGGGCACGGCCGTCGAGCCGTCCGGCCAGTCGGCGGGTGGCCTCGTCCAGGAGCCCGGAGCTCAGCTCGTCGCTGGGCCCGTTGGTCAGACCGTGCGCTTCGACGGCGAGGTGGCCGAAGCCGGGCGCCAGGGCGCGGACCTCGGCGGAGACGTGCAGGGAGCAGGTCAGGCTGGACATGGGCCGTTCCTCGGAGATCGGTGGGGGTAGCTGCAAACCGGGACCGGTCGACGGCCGGCCACCGGACGCATTGGAGCACGACCGGGCACGGTTCAGCAAACTGCACTACGAAGTCCAGCGCAGTGAACTTTCCACTGCGCTGGACTCGCTTGCCACCTTCGCGGTCGACCCGCCGTCGCCTCGCGACGGCCATGACCACCGGACAGGCCCCGCCGACAGGCCCTACCGAGCGATCTCCTCCCGCAGCGCCTCGACGAAGCCGTCGACGTCCTCCACCTTGGTGTCGAAGGCGCACATCCAGCGCACATCGCCGGCCTGCTCGTCCCAGAAGTAGAAGCGGTAGCGCTTCTGCAGCCGCTCGCTGACGTCGTGCGGCAGCCGGGCGAAGACCGCGTTGGACTGGACCGGATAGAGGATCTCCACCCCGTCGATCGCCCGCACTCCGGCCGCCAGCCGCTGCGCCATGGTGTTGGCGTGCCGGGCGTTGCGCAGCCACAGATCCTTGGCGAGCAGCGCCTCCAGCTGGACCGAGACGAAGCGCATCTTGGACGCGAGCTGCATGGACATCTTGCGCAGATGCTTCATCGCGCGCACCCGGTCGGGGTTGAGCACGACCACGGCCTCACCGAAGACCGCCCCGTTCTTCGTGCCGCCGTAGGAGAGGATGTCGACGCCCACCGCGTTGGTGAAGGCCCGCATCGGGACGTCGAGGGTCGCCGCGGCGTTGGCTATCCGCGATCCGTCCAGATGCACCACCATGCCGCGCTCATGGGCGTGTTCGCAGATCGCCCGGACCTCGTCGGGCGTGTAGACCGTGCCCAGCTCCGTGCTCTGGGTGATCGAGACGACCTGCGGCATCGCGCGGTGCTCGTCCTCCCAGCCCCAGGCCTGGCGGTCGATCAGCTCGGGGGTGAGCTTGCCGTCCTCGGTGGGCACGGTCAGCAGCTTGAGCCCGCCGACCCGCTCCGGCGCACCGCACTCGTCGACGTTGATGTGTGCGGTCTCGGCGGCGACCACCGCGCCCCAGCGGTCGGTCACGGCCTGGAGGGCGACGACGTTGGCGCCGGTGCCGTTGAACACCGGGAACGCCTCGGCACGCTGCCCGAAGTGGCTGCGGAAGACCCGCTGGAGGTGCGCGGTGTAGTCGTCCTCGCCGTAGGCGACCTGATGGCCGCCGTTGGCGAGGGCGAGCGCGGCCAGGACCTCGGGGTGGGCGCCCGCGTAGTTGTCGCTGGCGAAGCCGCGTACCTCGGGGTCGTGGTGCTGCCGGGCGTCGGTCTTCGCTCCGGTCACGGCTCGGGGGTCAGCCACAGACGCTTTCCATTCACTTCCTGGGCGGGCCGGCTCCAGACGCCGGCGATGGCCTCGGCCAGCTCCTTGACATCCGTGAAGCCCGCGAACTTCGCATTCGGTCGCTCGGCGCGCATCTGGTCGTTGACGAGCGCCTTCACGACCAGGATGGCGGCCGCGGCGCGCAGCCCCTCCTCGCCCCCCGACTTGCGGAAACCGTCCGCCATGGCCAGCGTCCAGGCCTCGGCGGCGGCCTTGGAGGCCGCGTAGGCGGCGTTGCCGCCGGTGGGCTTCGAGGCGCCGGCCGCGCTGATCAGCAGGAAACGGCCGTTGCCGCTCCGCTCCAGGGGCTCCTGGAAGGCGAGGGAGGTGTGCTGGACGGTGCGGATCAGCAGCCTGTGCAGGAGGTCCCAGTCCGCCAGGTCGGTCTCCGCGAACGTCGACGAGCCACGCCAGCCGCCGACGAGGTGTACCAGGCCGTCGATGCGGCCGAATTCCTTCTCCGTACGGGCCGCCCACTCGCGGGTCTGGTCCGGGTCGAGGAGGTCGACGGTGTCCCCTATGACCGTGGCGCCACCGTGCGCGTAGCGGGCCGCGTCCACGGCCTCCGCCAGCCGCTCGGGGTTGGAGTCCGAGCCGACCACCACGGCCCCCGCTTCGGCCAGCCGCAGCAGGGTGGCGCGGCCGGCCGGTCCGGCCGCTCCCGCCACCGCGATGACCGCACCCTCCAGCGGCCCCTGGCCGCCCGTCGAAGTAACCATCTCCGTCGCCTCCTCGTCCTGCTCCTGGACGGCCTGTGGCCGGGTGTTCCGGTCGTTGTTCATGCCGCCGCCAGCACGTCGCCGTGGGCCGTGATGCCCTTGGTAGAGGTGATCACAGCGCGCAGCTTCTTGGCGAGCGCCTCGTAGAACATGCTCAGCGGGAACTCGTCGGGCAGCACGTCGTCCACGAGTTTGCGCGGCGGCTGGTCCAGGTTCAGGGCGTCGGGGCCCTTGGCCCAGACCGAGCCCGGGTGCGGTGCGAGGTAGGTCGAGACGAGGTCGTACGCGGCGAACCAGTGGACCAGCTTCGGCCGGTCGATGCCGTCGCGGTAGAGCTTTTCGATCTCGCCGCACAGCTCGTTGGTGACCTTGGGCGCCCGCTCCCAGTCGATGTGCAGTGTGTTGTCCGTCCAGCGTACGACGTCGTGCTTGTGCAGGTACGCGAAGAGCAGCTGGCCGCCGAGGCCGTCGTAGTTGCGGACCCGGTCGCCGGTCACGGGGAACCGGAACATCCGGTCGAAGATCACCGCGTACTGCACGTCGCGGGCCTGGGAGTACCCCTCGGCCTCCAGCTTCACGGCCTCCTTGAAGGCGGTGAGGTCGCAGCGCAGCTCCTCCAGGCCGTACATCCAGAACGGCTGGCGCTGCTTGATCATGAACGGGTCGAACGGCAGGTCACCGTGGCTGTGGGTGCGGTCGTGCACCATGTCCCACAGCACGAACGCCTCCTGGCAGCGCTCCTGGTCGTCGAGCATCTCGCGGATGTCCTGCGGGAGTTCCAGGCCGAGCGTCTCGACGGCGGCCTGGCTGACCCGGCGGAAGCGGGCGGCCTCGCGGTCGCAGAAGATGCCGCCCCAGCTGAACCGCTCGGGGGCCTCGCGCACCGCGATGGTCTCGGGGAAGAGCACGGCGGAGTGGGTGTCGTAGCCGGCCGTGAAGTCCTCGAAGGTGATGCCGAGGAACAGGGGGTTGTCGTAGCGGGTGCGCTCCAGCTCCGAGAGCCACTCGGGCCAGACCATGCGCAGGACGACCGCCTCGAAGTTGCGGTTCGGGTTGCCGTTCTGGGTGTACATGGGGAACAGCACGAGGTGCTGCAGGCCGTCGGCGCGCTGCTGCGCGGGCTCGAAGGCCAGCAGCGAGTCCAGGAAGTCCGGCACGCCGAAGCCGTCGTCGGTCCAGCGGCGCAGGTCGGTGACGAGCGCCCGGTGGTAGGCGGCGTTGTGCGGCAGCAGCGCGCCCAGCTCCGTGACGGCCGCGGCGATCCGCTCGACCTCGCCGCGGACGGCCTCGGCGGTCGGCGCGCCCTCCGCCGTCAGATCGATCGAACCGTCCTTGGACTGCCAGGGCCGGACGGTCTCGACCGCGTCCTTCAGGACGGGCCACGCCGGGTGCTCCACGACACGCTCTGCGGTCGGAGTGCCTCCCCGGACACCCACAGGCGAAAGAATTTCCGTCATGACTGCCCTCCGGCGGTAGATCGTCTTGTCAGCACACGGTAACCAGGCGAGGTTCCCTCACTCAAGTGGGGCAGCTGAAAATTTTTCTGCTGACACCCGGCGCTCACGCATCTTTTTCCTGTGGGTCGTGGTATCGACGGGACTTCCTGCCAGTAGCGCCAAGGGATTCCGCGCTTCCTCCCGGCCTGCGCGCGCCGTGCGGGCACGGCCGGACGGTGCTATGGCATATGCCACACGGCCGCCGCCGGACCCGAGCGGGACGCGCCCACGTCGGGAGAAGGGCGGTCTGCCGGCCGGATATGGCGGGTACCCGTACTGGACACACCGTGGTCGCGTCCGCAACCGGTTCATCTGCACTTGTCCCCGTTAGGCTGAACGCCGTTTCGGAACGCAGTTGCCGACGGTCGACGGTCGACACTGACAAAGAGCCGACAGCAGTACCGAGCCGACAGAAGCGAGGCAGCCTTGTCCTTTCTCACCATCGGACACCGCGGGATCATGGGCGTGGAGCCGGAGAACACCCTGCGCTCCTTCGTACGCGCCGAGCACGAAGGCCTCGATGTCATCGAACTGGATCTGCATCTGAGCAAGGACGGCGCGCTCGTGGTGATGCACGACGCGGACGTGGACCGCACCACCGACGGCGCCGGGCCGATCGCCGAGCGCACCCTCGCCGAACTGCGCGAGCTGGACGCCGGGCAGGGCGAGCGGATCCCCGTCTTCGAGGAGGTCCTGGAGGCGGTCAAGGCGCCGCTGCAGGCCGAGATCAAGGACGTCGCGGCGGCGCAGGCGCTGGCCGAGGTGATGCGCTCGCGCGACCTGACCGGCCGGGTGGAGGTCATCTCCTTCCACGACGAGGCGCTGGCCGCGATCCGCACCCTGTTGCCCGGGGTGCGCACCGCGCTGGTCGGCAGCCGCTACGGCGCCGATGTCGTCGACCGCGCACAGGCCGTCGGCGCGTCGATGCTCTCCCTCAACATCCGCCGGCTCACCCTCGAACTCGTCGAGCGGGCGCACGCCGCGCATCTGAAGGTCCTGGGCTGGACGGTCAACACGCACGATCAGCTCCGGCTGGCGCGCGGTCTGGGCCTGGACGGCGTGGTGACCGACATGCCGGAGATCCGGCGGGCGGTGCGCTTCACCGCGTAAGCGGCCCGCCCACCGGGGAAATCCGCAGTTCACAGGCGCGCAACGGGCTTCCAGCATGCGGACGTTTTCCCCAATGATCTCGACAGACGGCGTCGCGCGCTGCCACTCTCCGGGCATGCGCCTCGTCAACCGCCCTCTTCGCCTTGCCGCTTGTGCCACCACCGTGCTGCTCGCCGCGGCCGTCGGCTGTGCCCCGCAGGACGAGTCCCCCGGTGGCCCGCGGGCCACCGGGCAGGGCAAACAGAGCTGTGACCGCGGCAAGCTGGCCACCGTGGCGGCCGGCCGGCTCACCGTCGGCACCGACAAGCCCGCGTACGCCCCCTGGTTCGTCGACGACGACCCCGCCGGCGGCAAGGGCTTCGAATCGGCGGTCGCCTACGCCGTCGCCAAGCGGCTGGGCTACGGCAAGGGCGCCGTGGACTGGCAGACCGTGCCGTTCAACAACGCCTTCGCGCCCGGTGCGAAGAAGTTCGACTTCGACATCAACCAGATCTCCATCAGCGCCGAGCGCAAGCGCGCCGTCGCCTTCTCCTCCGGCTACTACGACGTGCGCCAGGCGGTCGTCGCGCTCAAGGGCTCCAAGGCCGCGCGCGCCGAGAGCATCGCCGACCTCAAGGACGTCAAGCTCGGCGCGCAGGTCGGCACCACCAGCCTGGACGTCGTCAACGACACCATCCGCCCGACCCGCCCCGCCGCGGTCTTCCAGAAGAACGACCTCGCCAAGTCCGCCCTGAAGAACGGACAGGTGGACGCGATCGTCACCGATCTGCCGACGGCCTTCTACATCACCTCCGCGGAGGTGAAGGACGCCGAGGTGGTCGGCCAGTTCCCGGTCTCCGGTGCCGCGAAGGAGCAGTTCGGACTGGTCCTGGACAAGGAGAGCCGGATCACCGGATGTGTGACGGCGGCGGTCGACGCGCTGCGCGAGGACGGCACGCTCGCCGCGCTGGAGAAGAAGTGGCTGAGCGACGCCGTCGACGCACCGGTGCTCAAATGACCGGCGGGGAAGGGTTGTTGAAGAAGCGCGACGAGGCCGGGGAGCCGGCCGGCGACGGATACGTGCCCTCGGCGCGGCGGATCGAGCGGGAACGCGTCAAGCGGGCCAGGGCCCGGCGGGCCACCGCCATCGCCGCGCTGAGCACGCTGATCACCGCCGTCGCGCTCTTCCTCGTCATCACCAACTCCCCGGGCTGGCCGCGCACCCGCGAGACCTTCTTCAGCGCCGAGTACGCCCGCAAGGCGCTGCCGCAGGTGCTGGAGGGGCTGCTGCTGAATCTGCGGCTGCTGGTGGTGTGCGGGGCGGCGGTGCTGGTGCTCGGGCTGCTGCTGGCGGTGGCCCGGACGCTGCGCGGCCCGGTGTTCTTCCCGCTGCGCGCGCTGGCCACCGCCTACACCGACTTCTTCCGCGGACTGCCGCTGATCATCTGTCTGCTGATGGTGGTCTTCGGCGTCCCGGCGCTGCGGTTGCAGGGCGTGACCACCGATCCGGTGGTGCTCGGCGGCTCGGCGCTGGTGCTGACGTACTCGGCATATGTGGCCGAGGTGTTCCGGGCCGGCATCGAGTCGGTGCACCCCTCGCAGCGGGCGGCGGCCCGGTCGCTGGGGCTCTCCGGCGGCCAGGCGCTGCGGTTCGTCGTCCTGCCGCAAGCGGTGCGCCGGGTGGTGCCGCCGCTGCTGAACGATCTGGTGTCGCTGCAGAAGGACACCGGTCTGGTCTCCATCGCCGGCGCGGTGGACGCGGTGTACGCGGCGCAGATCATCGCCGGCAAGGACTTCAACTTCACGCCGTACGTGGTGGCCGGCCTGGTCTTCGTCGCGCTGACGATCCCCATGACGCGCTTCACGGACTGGATCACGGCACGGATGGACCGCAGGCGCGCCCAGGGAGGCCTGGTATGAGCACGACGGAGAACACGCCGGTGCCGGCCGCCGGGAAGGCCGCGGCCGACGTGGACCTCACCAAGGGCGCCCCGGACGGCGGACCGGTGCTGCGACTGGAGTCCGTGCGCAAGACCTACGGGCGGGGCACGGTCGTACTGCGGGACGTCGATCTGGAGGTCCCGCAGCACACCGTGACCGCGCTGATCGGCGCGTCCGGTTCGGGCAAGTCCACGCTGCTGCGCTGCGCGAACCTGCTGGAGGAGATCGACGACGGCGCGATCTTCCTGGACGGCGCGGAGATCACCGACCCGCGGGCCGACGCGGACGCGGTGCGCCGCCGGATCGGCGTGGTCTTCCAGGCCTACAACCTCTTCCCGCACATGACGGTGCTGGACAACATCACGCTGGCGCCGCGCCGGGTGCACGGCGTACCGCGCGCCGAGGCGGAGGCCCGCGCCCACGAGTTGCTGGAGCGGCTGGGGCTCGGCGGGCGGGCCGGTGAGTACCCGGACCGGCTCAGCGGCGGCCAGCAGCAGCGGGTCGCGATCGTGCGGGCCCTTGCCGGGCGGCCCCGGCTGCTGCTGCTCGACGAGATCACCGCGGCGCTCGATCCCGAGCTGGTCGGCGAGGTGCTCGGGGTGGTCCGCGATCTCAAGGAGGAGGGCATGACGATGGTCCTCGCCACCCATGAGATGGGCTTCGCGCGGGAGGTCGCCGACCAGGTGTGCTTCCTGGACGGCGGGGTGGTGCTGGAGCGCGGCGCCCCCGAGCAGGTCTTCGGCGATCCGGCCCACGACCGCACGCGGCGGTTCCTCCAGCGGATCGTCCAGGCCCGGCGGCTATGAGGCCTACCTGGAGCGCTCAGACCAGCGGCTTGACCAGCAGCTCGAACTCCAGGTCGGCGCGCCGCGGGACGCCGAACCGCTCATCGCCGTACGGGAACGGGCTGAGCTCGCCGGTGCGCTGGTAGCCGCGGCGCTCGTACCAGGCGATCAGGTCCTCGCGCTGCCGGATGACCGTCATCCGCATCTCGCCGGAGCCCCAGGTCTCCCGGGCGGTCCGCTCGGCCTCGGCGATGATGATCTTCCCGAGGCCGCCGCCCTGGAGCTTCGGGCGCACCGCGAACATCCCGAAGTACGCGTGGTCCCCGCGGTGTTCGAGCTGGCAGCAGGCGACCAGTTCGCCGTCCCGCTCGGCGATCAGCAGCCGGCCGGTCTCGTTGCGGACCACGGCGGCGACGCCTTCGGGATCGGTGCGCTGCCCCTCCAGCAGATCCGCCTCCGTCGTCCAGCCGACCCGGCTCGCGTCCCCTCGGTAGGCCGACTCGATCAGCTCGACGAGCCCGGGGATATCGGCTTCGAGGGCGGTACGAAAGGTCAGCTCGCTGGTGGGCATGGTGCGCGGAGTCCTCTCAGGCCCGGGAGATGCGGCCGGCGGCAGGGCGGAATCGACGAAAACGAGGCTAACAAGAGCCGTGCGCGTCATGTCAGGGCCGTCCGCCGGGTCGTTCGGCGGGCCCCGCCGGCCGGCGGCGTAGGGTCCTGGCATGGTGCACGTACTGAGCAGCAGGGTGTTGTTGCGGCCCTCCGACCCCGAGCGGTCCCGGGCGTTCTACGGCGAGGCGCTGGGGCTGGAGATCTACCGGGAGTTCGGCACCGGTCCCGAGCGCGGCACGGTGTACTTCCTCGGCGGCGGCTTCCTGGAGGTCTCCGGCCGCGCCGCCGGGCCCGGCACCCAGACCCTTCAGCTGTGGCTCCAGGTGGCGGACGCGGCGGCGGCGCACAAGGAGTTGCTGGCCCACGGGGTGGAGGTGCTGCGGCCGCCCGTACAGGAGCCCTGGGGGCTCATCGAGATGTGGATCGCCGACCCGGACGGCCACCGCATCGTGCTGACGGAGGTCCCGGCGGACCATCCGCTGCGCTACCGGCCCTGAGGACCGCCGCTTCTCCCCTTCGCGGTCCCGGTGCACGGCCCGCGCTCCCCTCCTGTGCGCCCGTGCGCTCCCGTGTGCCGGGCACCTGCCGGGCATCTAGCAGCCGACGCGTACGGGTACCAGGGGCCCTGGGGAGGCGCTTCGTGCACCAACCACCGTTGGTCGGCTGGCTGCTGGTGCTGCTGTGCGCCGGCACCGGCGTGTACTGCCTGCTCCGGGCGCACCGCGGTCCGGCCGCACAGCGGGGGGCCGCGCGCGGTGAGGGGCTGATGGCGCTGGGGATGGCGGTGATGGGGCTGCCGGCGTCCGCGGTGCCGCCGCCGGCGTGGTCGCCCTGGCTGTTCACCGCGGCATTCGGGGCCGCGGGCGTGTGGGCGCTGACGCATCGGCATCTGCATCACGCGGTGGGGGCGTGGGCGATGGTGTACATGGCGCTGGCGATGGCGGTGCCCGCCGGCGGGATGCGCCACGACGGGCCGATGGGCGCCATGACGCATGCGGCGCCCGGCGGGGTGCCGTTGCTGACCGGGCTGCTGCTCGCCTACTACACGGTGTACGTCCTCGCCGCGGGGCTCCGGCTGGTGCCGGCTTCGGGGGCGGTGGCCGGGGCGCCGGTGGTGGACGGGCCGGTGGTGGCGACGGCCGCCGGGCCGGCCGGGGTGCTGCGGGCCTGCCGGCTGACGATGGGCATCGCCATGCTGGCGATGCTGCTGGCCCTGTGAGCTGCGCCGGACGCCCACGGAGTGTCCTTGCGGGGTGAGTACGCCCTCCGGAACACACGCATGTGCCCTGCGTGGCGTACGTCACTTCCGATGCGTGACCGTACCAACGAGTATCCGCGCGCTCATAAGGTGACGACATGATGGTCCCGATCGCGCTGATGGTTCTCGGCGCGCTGGCCGCGGCGATGGCGCCTCGGCTGATGGCCCGTTCCGACTGGCCCGACCGCGAGCCGGTGCTCGCCCTGTGGGTGTGGCAGTGCGTGGTGGCCGCCGTGCTGCTGTGCTGTGTGCTGGCGATGTCGCTGAGCGCGGCCGCGGCCTGGGAGTCCGTGCGCAGCCCGGTGTTCGGGTTCGCCCCCCGGGTGGTCGTCGAGGCGTACGCGCTCAAGGGGTACGGGCCGTGGGCCGGTGTGCTGGCGCTGCTCCTGGCGGGCGGCGGCGCATGGACGGCCGTCGCGCTGACCCGAGAGGTACGGGCGGCACGGGCCCGCCGCCGGCAGCGCCGCGCCGACCTGCTGCGGCGCGCGCCCCTGCTGCCCGGCGAGAAGCCCTTCGGGGAGCGGCTGGTGGTCCTGGAGGGCGACCGCCCGGAGGCCTGGTGGCTGGCGCCTCCATCGCCCCAACTGGTCATCACCACCTCGGCGTTGCGTCGCCTGAAGGGCCGTCAGCTCGATGCGTTGATCGCCCATGAGCAGGGGCATGCGCGGGCCCGGCACGATCTGCTGCTGTACTGCGCCTCGGCGCTCGCGGCCGGCTTCCCGCAGATCCCGGTCTTCGCCGCGTTCCGCGACCAGGTGCACCGGCTGGTCGAACTGGCCGCCGACGATGCCGCCTCGCGCCGCTTCGGCCGGCTGACGATAGCCCTGGCGCTGGTCGAACTCAACGAGGACCGCGGGGTGTTCGGGCCCTGCCCCACGCAGCTCGCCCAGGTGCCGCAGCGGGTGGACCGGCTGCTGGCCCCCGCGCCCCGCTTCACCCCCGGCCGCCGGCTGCGGATGACGGCGGTCGCGGCGCTGGTGCCCGCCGTGCCGCTGCTGGTGACGTTCGTCCCGGGGCTGAGTGCGCTGACGTAGGGTCAGGGTATGCCCCATGGCACCCGCCCCGCCCTGGTCTGTGCCGCCCTGTTCACGGTGCTGCTCACCCTGGTCGGGCTGCGCTGGGGGCCGTTGATGTCCCTGGATGCCGCCGTCACCGGCGCCCTGCACCCCGTGGCCGTCGGCTCGCCCGACTGGACCCGTCTGAACCGGTTGCTCAGCGACTGGGTGTGGGACCCGTGGACGATGCGGGCGGGGCTCGCGGTGGCGGTCTGCCTGCTCGTACGGCGCGGTGCGCGGCTGCTCGGGGCCTGGCTGGCGGTCACCGCGCTCGCCGGTGCGGCCCTCCAGCAGGCCCTGAAGGCGCTGGTCGGCAGGCCGCGCCCGGTGTGGCCGGATCCGGTGGACTCGGCGCACTATGCGGCCTTCCCCTCGGGGCATGCGCTGTCCGCGCTGGTCACGGGGGCTCTGCTGCTCTGGCTGCTGGGTCTGTACGGGGTACGGCCGGTGTGGCGGTGGACCGCCCGGACGGTGGTCGCGGTCTCCGTCCTCGGCGTCGGCGTCACCCGGGTGTATCTGGGCGTGCACTGGCCGTCCGATGTCCTCGGCGGCTGGCTGCTGGGCGGCGCCCTGGTGGCCGGGCGGCAGCGGCGTACACCGCCCGCACGGCCGGGAGGCGGTCTGGGCCCGGCGCCGCGCACCGGTCAGGATGAGACCCATGACCACGATCAAGGGTGTGCTCTTCGATTTCTCCGGGACCCTGCTGCGGATCGAGCCCGCCGAGTCCTGGCTGCGCGCCGCACTGACCGCATGCGGCGTGGCCATGGACGACGCCGAGATCACCCGTCGGGCGACCGAGCTGGAGCGGGCGGGCGCCCTGCCCGGCGGCGCCCTGCCCGCCGAGCTGCCCGCCGAACTGGTCGCGCAGTGGGAGCTCCGCGACTGCGACGCCCGCCACCACCGCGCGGTGTACACCGGCCTGGCACGCCGAGTGCCGCTCCCCCGCCCGGAGTTGTACGACGCGCTGTATGAGCGCCACAGGACGGCGGAGGCCTGGCGCCCGTACCCGGACGCCGCCGAGGTGCTGGCCGAGCTGCGGCGGCGCGGCGTCCGCGTCGGCGTACTGAGCAACATCGGCTGGGATCTGCGGCCGGTGCTGCGCGCCCATGGCCTGGAGCGGTACGTGGACGGCTGTGTGCTCTCCTTCGAACAGGGCGTCCAGAAGCCCGACCCGCGGCTCTTCGCCCTGGCCTGCCGCGAGTTGGGGCTCGCCCCGTCCGCCGTGCTGATGGTGGGCGACGACCGCCGGGCGGACGGCGGCGCCACGGCGATCGGATGCGGGTTCCTGCCGGTGGACCCGCTGCCGGTGGACCGCCGCCCGGACGGGCTGCGGCCGGTACTGGACCTGGTGGGCTGAGGGCGGCGGCGGGCGTAGGCGGGCGACGGGGACGGGCCGCGCGAGGCGGCCGAGCCGACCCGCGCTACCTCCCCGCCGTCCCGTTCCCGGCGCCGGACTGTCCGGCCGCCCAGGCCCGGAGCGTCGCGAAGTCGTCCGGGAGGAGCCCCTTGGTGGGGTCGACGCGGTGCGGGAGGGCGTGCCCCTTGTGGTGGCGGGCGATCCAGGCGTGGTCGCGGGCGCCGATCTCGTCGTCGACCCAGGCGAAGGGGCGGCCCTCGGCGGCCGCGACGAGGTGGCGGGTCTTCCAGTGGACGCCGTTCGGGTCCTGATGGCGCATCCGCGGCCAGTCCAGCGCGGGCAGCTCGGGCAGGCCGAGTACGGGGGCGATCCAGGTGTTGGCCTCCGCCTTCCAGGTCGTCGCCCAGATGAGCCGGAAGCCCAGGCCCATCAGGAGCGGGCCGTGGTCGGGATTGAGCCATACCCGCAGGGCCGGACGGGGCGGCTCCCAGCCCGTGGGGCGCATCCGCAGCGTGGTGTAGCCCTTGGGGCGGCGGTGCGGCTTGGCCAGCCAGGGATTGAGCGGGCCGTCGACGTCGAGGAAGAGGAGCGGCTGGGTGGAGTCCACGGCGTGATGATGCCGCGTACGACGGCGGAGCAATCGCTTCCGGGGGGCGGCACGCCCGTGGAAACGGGGCCGCCCCGGCCGGGCGCGATGCCGGCCGGGGCGGGGTGGACCGTGTGTGGCGCTCGCGTCAGGAAAGGGTCGCGATCGCCTGGTTGAAGGTCGCCGACGGACGCATGACGGCGGCGGCCTTCGCCGGGTCGGGCTGGTAGTAGCCGCCGATCTCGGCCGGGGAGCCCTGCACCGCGATCAGCTCGTCGACGATGGTCTGCTCCTGCTCGCCGAGGGTCTTGGCGAGGCCGGCGAACGCCTGCGCGAGCTGGGCGTCGTCGGTCTGCTTGGCCAGCTCCTGGGCCCAGTACAGGGCCAGGTAGAAGTGGCTGCCGCGGTTGTCGATGCCACCCAGGCGGCGGCTCGGCGACTTGTTCTCGTTGAGGAAGCCGCCGGTCGCCCGGTCGAGGGTGTCGGCGAGCACCTGGGCGCGCGCGTTGCCCGTCTTCTGGGCGAGGTGCTCGAAGCTGACCGCGAGCGCGAGGAACTCGCCCAGGCTGTCCCAGCGGAGGTAGTTCTCCTTGACGAGCTGCTGGACGTGCTTGGGCGCGGAGCCGCCGGCACCGGTCTCGAACAGGCCGCCGCCGTTCATCAGCGGGACGACCGAGAGCATCTTGGCGCTGGTGCCGAGCTCCAGGATCGGGAACAGGTCGGTCAGGTAGTCGCGCAGCACGTTGCCGGTGACCGAGATCGTGTCCTCGCCGCGGCGGATGCGGTCGAGCGAGAACTTGATCGCGTGGACCGGCGCCATGATCTCGATCTGCAGGCCGTCGGTGTCGTGGTCGGCGAGGTAGGTCTTGACCTTCTGGATCAGCTGCGCGTCGTGCGCGCGGTCCTCGTCGAGCCAGAACACCGCCGGGTTGCCGGTCGCCCGGGCGCGGGTGACGGCCAGCTTGACCCAGTCGCGGATCGGCAGGTCCTTGGTCTGGCACATCCGGAAGATGTCGCCGGCGCCGACGACCTGCTCCAGCACGGTGTTGCCGGCCGCGTCGACGACCCGCACGGTGCCCGTGGTGGGGATCTCGAAGGTCTTGTCGTGGCTGCCGTACTCCTCGGCCTTCTGCGCCATCAGACCGACGTTGGGCACCGAGCCCATGGTCGACGGGTCGTAGGCGCCGTGCGCGCGGCAGTCGTCGATGGCGACCTGGTAGATGCCGGCGTAGCTGCTGTCGGGCAGCACCGCGAGGGTGTCGGCCTCCTGGCCGTCCGGGCCCCACATGTGACCGGAGGTGCGGATCATGGCCGGCATGGAGGCGTCGACGATGACATCGCTCGGTACGTGGAGGTTGGTGATGCCGCGGTCGGAGTCGACCATCGCCAGCTCGGGGCCGTCGGCCAGCTCGGCGTCGAAGGACGCCTTGATCTCGGCACCCTCGGGCAGCAGCTCCAGGCCCTTGTAGATGCCGCCGAGGCCGTCGTTCGGGGTCAGGCCGGCCGCGGCGAGCGCCTCGCCGTACTTGGCGAAGGTCTTCGGGAAGAACGCCCGGACCACGTGGCCGAAGATGATCGGGTCGGAGACCTTCATCATCGTGGCCTTGAGGTGGACGGAGAACAGCACGCCGTCGGCCTTCGCGCGGGCGACCTGCGCGGCGAGGAACTCGCGCAGCGCGGCGACGCGCATCACGGAGGCGTCGACGACCTCGCCGGCGAGCACGGGGACCGACTCGCGCAGGACCGTGGTCGAGCCGTCGTCGCCCGACAGCTCGATGCGCAGCGAACCGGCCTCGGCGATCACCGCGGACTTCTCGGTGGAGCGGAAGTCGTCGTTGGTCATGTGCGCGACGTTGGTCTTGGAACCGGCGGTCCACTCGCCCATGCGGTGGGGGTGGGCCTTGGCGTAGTTCTTCACCGACGCCGGCGCACGGCGGTCGGAGTTGCCCTCACGCAGGACCGGGTTGACGGCGCTGCCCTTGACCTTGTCGTAGCGGGCGCGGATGTCGCGCTCCTCGTCGGTCTTGGGGTCGTCCGGGTAGGCCGGCAGCGCGTAGCCCTGCTCCTGCAGCTCGGCGATCGCGGCCTTGAGCTGCGGGATCGAGGCCGAGATGTTGGGCAGCTTGATGATGTTGGCCTCGGGCGTCTTGGCCAGCTCACCGAGCTCGGCGAGGGCGTCCTCGATGCGCTGCCCCGCCTCCAGACGCTCGGGGAAGCTCGCGATGATCCGCCCGGCCAGAGAGATGTCACGGGTCTCCACATTGACGCCCGCCGTCGACGCGTATGCCTGGATCACAGGCAAGAACGAATACGTCGCCAGGGCCGGGGCCTCGTCAGTGTGGGTGTAGATGATGGTCGAGTCAGTCACCGGGTGCTCCGCTCCACGTCTGCAACATTGCTCGACATCAAGATATCTCGTGATCGCCCCCCACTCGACAGGACCCCGCCCGGGGCGAAACCGGAGGAGGCGGTTCCGATCCCCGCGAACCGCCGCAAACCGGTCGCCGAAGAGATCGGCACCGGGCGACGGGAGGCCGGATGACGCCGTGCCGTACCTGTCCGGCAAGATCATCCCTGTACCGGTACCGGTACCCGACCCGCCGGATCACCCCCGTACGGCCGCACACCAGCAGGAGGCACCCCAGACCATGACCACCACCGCCTACCTCGACGCGCTCTTCTCACTCACCGGCCGCACCGCCCTGGTCACCGGCGGCAGTTCCGGTATCGGCCTGGCCATCGCGGAGGCGCTCGGCCGCGCCGGGGCCGAGGTGGTGGTGCTGGCCCGGCGCACGGAGCCGCTGCGCGCCACCACCGAGCGGCTGCGGGCGGCGGGCTGTACGGCGGACTGGATAGCCGCCGATCTGCGCGACCGGGAGGCGGTCCGCGAGGGCGCGGAGGAGATGGTACGGCGGCACGGCGAACCGGACATCCTGGTCAATGCCGCCGGAGTCAACCCCCGTCCCCCGCTGGACGAGCTGACCGCCTCCGAATGGGATCGCACCATGGCCGTCAACCTCGACGCGCCGTTCTTGCTGGGGCAGCGCTTCGGGCCCGGTATGGCGGACCGCGGCTGGGGACGGATCATCCACCTCGCCTCACAGCAGTCGATCCGCGCGTTCGGCAACAGTGGCGCCTACGGGGTGTCCAAGGCCGGGCTCTCCGCGCTGACCCGCTCCCAGGCGGAGGCCTGGTCGCGCCACGGCGTCAGCGTCAACGCGATCGCGCCCGGATTCGTCCGCACCCCGCTGACCGAGGAACTGTTCACCGATCCCGAACGCCCCACGGCGATGGCCGGCCGGACGATGGCCGGGCGCAACGGCGAACCGGACGACTTCGTCGGCGCGGCGGTCTTCCTGGCCGGTCCGGGTGCGGCGTATGTGACGGGTCAGACGGTGTTCGTGGACGGCGGGTTCTCCGTGACCTGAGCGGGGGCGGGGTGAGGTGGTTCCGGGTGAGGTGCGCTCTGGGCGAGGTGGACTCCTGGCGAGGTGGACTCCTGGTGACATGACGAGGCGCTCCCGGCGCCGCATCGTCATCCAGACGTCGACAACGACACCGGCGCCTGGATGCTGTACACATCGCCGACCCGTAGAGCGTCCGGGGTGCTGTACTCGCCGTAGGTGCCGATGACGGAGACGGCCACGCGGGAGTCCGGCTGCCAGAACTTCCGGTAGTACGGAGCGTTCGCCGGGTATTCCGGGATCTCCAGCAGGGGGACGCCGCGTCGCTCCAACAGGCGCTGCAGCTTCTGGAACCGAAGCCTGGGAGCGAACCGCCCGTACCGGTCGCGGAGCACGCCGTCGACGAGCTCTTTCGTGTGGCACCGATATCCGAGCCGGTGCACATGCACGGTGAAGTGGTGCCCCGACCACGGGGATTCGGCGTCGGCGCGGCACCAGTGGAACTCGGCCAGACCGTAGTCACGGCACATGGCGGTATCGCCGAACCTGTTCTCACCGAAGTCCGACCCCAGAACCTCGGTGACCCGGTCGGGAGAGTCCGTGGGACGCACACCGAGCACGGTGCCGGTGGTGACCACGTCCATATAGAACGCCAGGGAATATGGGGTCAACTGCTGTTCCTCGATGCGGTGTGCCGAAGCGGGGTGCGTCGAAACGCGGTGTCCCGAAAGGCGGCTTCATGGTTCACACCTTGCCCCCATCCACTCTGCTGCTGCGTATCACGCGCCGTACGCCCTGGTTGACCGCTTCGAGAAGGAAGCCGACGGCGACCACGACCAAGAGGCGCAGCCACCACGGGAACCCGTAGTGCTCTCCGAGGACGAAAGAGACGAGGAAGATGACGGGGAGAGTGAACCAGAAGGGCAGGTTCGGCATCTCCGACCTCTTCGGTCCGCTCGCTGTGGGGGGCATGGTGATTCCTTGTCTTCTCGTGCTGAAGTCCCCCGGCATGAAGGCGCCGGGGGACTTCGGCACGTCAGGGAACGGTCGGTGACCGCCGGGCGCTGGGCGGGCATGGTGATGTCGGCGAGTCCGATGGCCATATTAGTGCCGGTAATCGGTGCGTTTGTGCCGGCTGCGGCCAGGCTAAGCCCGCACCAGGGCGGGACCCGGTGCGGGCGCGGCGTGCGAGGGCGAGGTCCGCGGCCGGCTTAGAAGTAGGACTGCAGGGTTCCCCGGCGTCGGACGTCGGCCGTGGCGCAGTGGAACGATCCGCCGAAGGTGTTGAAATGACGGAAGTTGCAGGGGATCGGCTGGAAGCCGAACTTCTTCATCGCCGCGATCATCGGCTCGTCCTGCGCTTCGACGATCACCCGCTCCTCGTCCAGCATCAGGATGTTCATGTTGATCCACTTGCTGGTCATGTACAGCGGATGCGTGTCGGGAATGACCGGAGCCGGTGCGGCCATCACATCCCAGCCCTTGAAGAGCTGCGGCACCTCGGGCACCCGCTCGGGGTGAATGAGCAGCTTGCCCGGCGCCATAGGAACGAGTGTGGCGTCGATGTGCATCGGGTGCGAGTCGTTGAACTCGAATACATGGATACGGTATTCGTCGCCGAGGTGCCGGCGCAGCCACTCGATGCCGAAGTCATTGGTGACGTTGCTCTTCTGGGCGATGATGTCGCGACCGCAGCGGGTGAAGTCGGCCGCGTCGAAGGTCGGCTCGAATTCAGTGACCACCAGTCGCTGCGGGCCGTCCTCACCGGGGTCGGTCCAGTCCTGGTCGAACTGCTCGTCCGTCAGTTCCGGCTTCGGCGCCGCGGTCCATTTCGCACCGCCGCGGAAGTACTCCTTCAGCAGCGGCCGGTAGGCGAGGTTCTCGTAATAGCGGGAGCGCCAGGCCATGGGGCATTCGATGATGTCGTCGCCGACCACGAGAATCGCGTCCCGGGGCATCGCCGCGTACATACCGGTGCTGGTCCAGTCGAGGGTGGTGTACGGCGTCCGCTGAGGAATGGTTTCCGGCCGCCGGACGGTCACCCCCTCCCCCTCCAGGATGCGCACCAGCTCCTCCAGCTCGGCGCGGGCCGCGGCGACCTGTTCGGGCGGGAAGGGTTGCCCCGCGTTGCGGCGGAAGGTCGCGTGCTGGTTGCCGGGAAGCACGGGCGGCAGAGCCATGTGCCAGGTCGGGAAACTCGCCTCGTCGACGATGCCGACGATCACTTCCTCCAGCGGGTCCCACTCCGTGTAGGAGCACACGGGGCTCTCCGCCCGGCCGGACGAGGTGTAGGAGTCACCCGGGTCGATGTGGGGGGTATCGGCGTTCACGCAAGTTGCTCCTCGTTCAGGCGGCGCACGGCAACCGAAGACCCGTGCGCCCGCGATGAAGATCGATTGAACGTGCCGAACAAGTGAACGGGCAACTTTCCCCGCCATGTTGGCCGGAACCCGGTGCCTCTAACAGGAATACGCCCGATGGCCCGTGTGGGGCGACACACGTCGGGGCCGGCACGGTCCCGGACGTCCAGTCCGAGCCGTACCGGCCCCTTGATGTCGAATCAGATTTCCCCGGAATGCGGCGGCCTAGTCCGCTTCGGGTTCCAGGAAGTATTCATAGGTGTCCAGGTCGAAGGCGATCCCCGTGAGCCGGGTCAGAGCGGCCGCCCGATTCCCGTCCAAGGGATACGCGTCGAGGAACCTTTCGGCGGGGATACCGGCCAGCCCGGCGGCGGCCGCCAGACCGATTTCCGAGACGTCCAGCTTGCTGTCAAGGAAATCGGCGTCCTTCCTGAACACCGTGACGACGATTCTCACTTCTCCACCTCACGCGTACGGTCTTTCGGCTTCGTCTGCTCCCCGGTGTACGGGCCGAACTCAACTTGGTGTTTCCCGCTTTTATTGTACTTCTGGCGATACCGGTGACGGCAAACGCAGTTGTTCCGGCGCCCTCGTCGACCGGCAGTGGGTGATATCCGTAAGCAGCTGCTTCGCGGAGAACCCCCGCGGACGGCGCCGTCTGCAAGGGCGACACCGGCGGTCCGGCGGTACGGGAGACCGCGGGCCGGGTGGAGCTGGTGGCGGTCAACAGCACGTCCTGGCAGGGCGGCTGCCTGAGCACCGACCCGTCGGAGACCCGCAGGGGGGCCGTCGACACCCGGATGGACGACCTCAACACCTGGGTCCAGAAGGTCCGCTACCGTACGGCCTTCCCCAACGCCCCCTGGAACAAGGCGACCCACATCGCATCCAGGTACTTCACCGGCGGCCGGCGGCACCCGGCACATGGACATGCTCGTGCGCTGGATCGACGGCGAGGTCACGCTCTACCAGGGCGCGGACGACGAGGACGCCCGCCATCCCTTCACCGCCGAGTCCCAGCCGGCCAAGGCGAAGAGCACCTGGTGGTACGCCAAGCGGATCACCGGTGCCGGCTTCGGGGGCGGCTCGGACGGCTTGGTGGTGCGTTGGGTCGACGGGGAGCTGACGCAGTACACCCACGTGGACCAAGGCGACGGTGGTCACCACCGGCGCGTTCATCGCCAACGACCGCCCCAACGATGTGCTGGTGCGCTGGGAGAAGGGCACGCTGGGCCGCTACCCGGGCGTCGAAGCCGCCGGCACGCACGGCGAGATCGAGATCGTCGGCTGAGTCGGACACGGCGCACTCCGGCCGGCCGATCGCACGAGGACGACGGCCGGCCGGAGTCGCGGTGACCTCGGTGGACCAGGCCTCCGACACCGGCCGTACAGGTGATTCCGCCTCAGCTGCGGCCTGTGCGGGTGTAGTACGCAGCAGGGGCAGGGGAGAGATTTGAGGACCGGGGAACGCCCCGCATCCTCCCGGACCGGACATCCGCTACCGGCCCAACTTCACCAGAGGTCCTGAATTGAAGAGCACGAGAGTATCGAAGCCTCGCACCCTCGTCGCCGGTGCCGGGGCCCTGGCCCTGATCACTGCCGTACTCACCCAGCCGAGCGCCGATGCCGCTCCCGGCCCGCCCTCCGACCCACCGACGGCGACCACGGCCGCCCAGCGGGCCAAGGAGATCAGCTCCAGTCTCGGCGACGAGGGGGCGGGTTCGTACTACGACGCCGCGAACCGCACGCTCATCGTGAACGTGACCAGTGAGACCGCCGCCGCCAAGGTCCGTGCGGCGGGCGCCCAGCCGAAGATCGTCAAGCACTCCCTCGCCGCACTGGACACCGCCCGTGCCACGCTCAAGGAGCAGGTGCGGATTCCCGGGACGTCCTGGGCGATGGATCCCCGCGTCAACAAGGTGGTCATCGTCGCCGACCCCACGGTCAAGGGAGAGAACCTCGACCAGCTCAAGGCGGCCGCCACGGCGCTCGGCGACCGGGCCACCCTCACCCATTCGTCGGCGGAACTGCGACCGCTGCTCGCCGGCGGCGAGGCGATCTGGGGCAGCACCGCGCGCTGTTCGCTCGGCTTCAACGTCGTCAAGGGCGGCCAGCCGTACTTCCTGACCGCCGGACACTGCGGCGAGGCGGTGCGGAGCTGGTCCGCGACGATGGGGGGCACCGAGGCCGCGGTGACGCAGGACTCCACCTTCCCCGGCGACGACTTCGCGCTCGCCCGGTACACCGCGGCCGACGTGGTGCACCCCAGCGCGGTGAGTCTCTACAACGGCAAGACGCAGACCATCTCCAAGGCGGCCGAGCCGATCGTGGGCCAGCAGGTGCAGCGCAGCGGCAGCACCACCCATGTCCGCAGCGGTGTGGTCATGGCGCTCGATGTGACCGTCAACTACCAGCAGGGCGCGGTCGACGGCCTGATCCAGACCACCGTCTGCGCGGAGCCCGGCGACAGCGGCGGCCCGCTCTTCGACGGTGACCACGCCCTCGGCCTGACCTCGGGCGGCCGCGGCGACTGCACCCTCGGAGGCCAGACTTTCTACCAGCCGGTGCACGAGGCCCTGCAGAAGACCGGATCCGAACTGGGCTGAGCCCGCCCGCGTATGCTGCCGGCCCGCGCACGGTGCGCGGGCCGGCGCCATGTGCGGACGCCGCCATGTGCGGACGCCTTGGCCGAGGCGGTGGGCGGAGCCCGTCCCGGAGCGGCCGCCGGCCCGCGTCCCCAAGGCAAAAAGGGGCCCGGTGCCAGGCTCGCGCCTGGACACCGGGCCCGTTTTCCTTACTTGCCGCCGCCGCCGACCAGGTTGTTGCAGCCCATGCTCGAGCCGATCGGGGTGGACTGAGCACCTGCCGGGCCCTCGCCGTTGAGCGCGTTGCCCAGTACGCCGTTGAGGATGCCGACCTCGCCGAGGACGTCGACGTTCAGGTCGTGTGACCGGCAGGAGCTGCCCGACTTGACGACCCAGGTGTCGCCGCCTCCCTTGCCGTCGTGGGCCTGAGCGGTGCCGGCGCCGAGGAACGCGACGCTGCCGAGGGTTGCGACCACAACGGCAGCCTTTTGAAGCTTGCGCATTGATTCATCTCCGGTAAGTTGAACGGATGCGATCTGTAACTGATCGACTTCGTACAGCTACTGAAGGCTAATACGACATATCCCACAACCACTTGAACGACGCGCCGATCACTTGACAGTCCCCGTGTCGGTCTCGTCGACCCGCCGACGGACCCTCCGGCGGGGCATGGTCGATGGCCTGCCGGGCGGCTCAACCGCGCCAGCGGCGTGCGTACCCTTCCCGCAGCGGTCCCCCGAGCAGGTCGAGCACCTGGTTGACCGCCGCCGCCAACGGAGCGGGGTCGGCGCGTTCGGCCACCGCCTGATGACCGTCCAGCAGGGCTCCGCCCCGTTCCGGGTCCGCGCTCAGCAGCCTGCGCGGAAGCCATTTGCCGATCCCCGTCCATGCACGGTGGTAGGCGGTGACCAGGTGCGCCGCCTCGCGCAGGGCGTGGTCGGCGAGGGCCAGCTGCTCGTACCGGTCGGCGGGCGAGGTGTCGACCAGGTCGTCCAGATAACAGGTGAGGACGTAGCGGCCGTGCTCCCACTCCGCCGGGCCGAGCTGGGGAGGTCCGGCCGCAAGCACCGCTCGCGCCCGATCGCGGGTACGCGCCAGATGCCCGTGCGGGTCGTGCAGGGGCAGGCCCTCGGCGTAGAGGAACAGAACGGTGCCGCGGCGACGGGCTCGGTCCCACTCGAAGAACTCGGGTACGTCCGTGACGGTGTTCACGAACAACTCGGCCAGGCGGCCGTCATGGCGGACGACCTCCCGGCGGCTGCGGTCCGAGTCCGGTAAGAGGACGGCCACGTCCAGATCGCTCGTCGAAGTGGCGCGGCCATGGGCGGCCGAGCCACCGAGCAGCGCCCCCAGAGCGTACGGGAAGCGATCCGTCACCAGGCGCAGGGCTTCAGCCGCGGCAGTTTCCTGATCATTCATGACGGATCATCGTGCCAGCCCCCGGGTGCGCCCTCCACGCATCCGGCAAGTGACGTCGGACAACAGGCCAAGTGGCGCGGGATGCACCGGTCATGGAGAGTCGGCCGACCTGCGGGCCTGCGGTATCACCCGGCTACGCGCGCGGGCGCAGGTCTTCGCAGAGGGCGCTGTCGAGGAGGGCCTGGACATCGGCGGGGCCCCGCTCGGTGGGTGGTCCGTCGGCGGTGACGGCGACGGTGATGGCGCGGCCGTCCCCGGTGGCACCGGTGCGGGTGCTGTAGCCGGGGATGTCACCGCCATGCCCCCATGCCGGCCCGCCGCAGCTCAGCCGGGTGCTGGTCACACCGAGCCCGTACCGGACGCCGGGTCCGAGGCCGGCGCTCTCGGGGACCTCGACGGTGGTGCGCATCTGGGCGAGCTGCGCGGGCTTGAGCAGCTCGCCGCCGAGCAGGGCGGTGAAGAAGCGGTTCAGCTCGCTCGGGGTGGAGATCAGCTGGCCGGCGGCCCACCCCCAGGAGGGGTCCAGCTCCGTGATGTTCTCCAGTGGCGCGCCGGGCTTCGACGCGAAGTAGCCCTGGGGGTGGGCCTCGCGGATGCGCTCGTCGCCGACACCGGGGAAGTAGGTGTGGCGCAGCCCGATGCGGTCGATGACCCGGTGGGTGATCTGGTCGGCCAGCGGGCGGCCGGTGACCTTCTCGATGAGCAGCCCGGCCAGGAGGTAGTTGGTGTTGCTGTAGGACCAGCGGGTCCCGGGAGCGAACAGCGCCTTGTGCGCCAGCGCCACGTCGAGCAGGGTGCGGGGCTGGACGTAGGTGTGGCGCTCCTTGCCGGTCGGATCGCTGATGAAGTCGGTGTAGTTGGGCAGCCCGCTGGTGTGCTGGAGCAGTTGGCGTACGGTGATGCGGCGGCCGTCGATGCCCTTGCCCCGCACCAGGTGCGGCAGATACCGCTCGATGGGGGCGTCGAGCGCGACCCTGCCCTCGCCGACGAGTTGCAGGACGACCGTGGCGGTGAACGCCTTGGTGTTGCTCCCCACCCGCACCTGCCCGTCGACCGGCACCTTCGCGCCGGTCCGCACTTCCGCGACACCGGCGGTGAAGTGGTGGGTACGCCCGTCCCGGCCGACGGTGGCGGCCAGGGCGGCGGGGTAGCGGTCCTTGTGCACCAGGCGGTCCAGCCCCTTGCGCACGACATCACCGGAGCCGTGGGCCTGCGCCGCAGTGGGGGCCAGGGTGCCGCTCACGGCCAGGGCGGCGGCCGTTACCGCCACGCTCGCGATCCCCTGCCGCCGCCCTGGAGACGAGCCACGAACAGAAGGAAGCCGACGGGCCTGAACGGGCATGGGACCCCCTCCTCGGGCACTCGAATTCGCGAGCGCCTCGCACATCCGGACCCCCTCAGCCTGCGGGTTCCTCCTCCACTGAGCCATCCGGGCAGCGGGCCCCTGCGCAGTAGGGCTAACCCCCGGGCGTCGGGCGGCCGTTCGCTCCGTGTCGGCGAGCCGTCGCCGCACAACGCCCCGGGCTCAGCTTCGGTGTTGGTCCGCGCGGGCGATCCATTCGTGCCATTGGCGGGTGAGGACGAGGCCGGCCAACGTCCGGTAGCCGCCGGCGCCGGGGTGGGCGCCGTCGCCGGCCATGGCTTCCCGGGTCCAGACGGGGTGGTCGGCCAGGGCCCGGGTCGTAGCGATGAACGGGATGTGCCGGGCCCGGCAGAGGGCGGCCATCCCGTCGGCGAGGTGCAGGGTCCGTCGCGCATGTGCGTCGCCCGCGTCGATGACCGGTGGCGGGCCCACCACCAGCGGTGCGATCGCCCGGCGCCGGCTCTCGTCCAGGATGGCCGCCAGGTTGTCCAGGCAGCGGGCGGGGTCGACGCGGACCCTGCCGTCCTCCACCACGGTGTCGTTGCTGCCGAAGGAGACGACCAGCCTGTTGTCCGCGTCGGGCAGGGTGCGGGGCAGGACCTCCTGCCAGCAGCGGAGCCGGACGTCCTCGGAGGTGTTGCGCCTGATGCCGAGGTTGAAGGCCGTGATGTCACCGCGGGTCTCCGCGAGCACCCGGCCGACCCAGCCCCGGTACTCCGGGTCGCCTGTTCCCTGGACGAAGGAGTCACCGATGAAGCAGATGCGCGTGTCCCTGATCACCGCGCCCACCCTACGGGCGGGGCCCGATGCCCGACCCCCCCGCCCTCGCCCTATGCGGTCAGCGGGCCGAGCAGCTCGTTGCTGCGGGCCTGGGGGTCGGCGCTGGTGCTGTACTCCAGGGACGCGTCGATCATCTCGTCGAGCGACAGCAGACCGTCGCCGTTATGGAGCCCACCGTCGACCGGGCCCACACGACCGTGCTCGCATGGGCCCGGCGCCGCGCCCGCGGCTCGGGCCGGGGCGCGCCTTCCGTTACTTGCGGATGACGTTGTTGCAAGCCAGGTGCGTGCCGATCCTGGTGTGCTGCACGCCCGAGCTGCCCTCGCCGCCGCCGGCGTTGGCCAGCAGGCCGTTGAGGATGCCTACGTTGCCGAGGATGTCGACGTTCGCCTCGTGCGTCCGGCAGGAGGTGTGCTGGCGGATGTCGACCCTGTGGCTGTGCGACTTGCGGCGGTGGTGGTGGTCGCCCCACTGCGGCCGGCCGATGTCCTGACGGACCGTCTGCTGCTGAGGGGCCTCAACGCGGGCCGCCTGGGTGCGGCCGGGGGTGCCGCCGCCCGTGCCGCCGGCGTAGGCGGTGCCGGCGCCGACGAGGCCGACGCTGGCGAGGGCGACTGTCACGACGGCAGCCTTGCGAAGCTTTTGCATATCATCTCCGGTAGATCGAATGGATTCGGTCGGTAATCGATCGAATCCATACAGTTACTGAAGGCTAATGCGAAATACCACGCAGCCACCGAGTGACGCGCCGAATCCCTTCCCCGCCGGAATGCGCTGCCGCGCCCGGAGGCCGGTTCCCTACCGGCGCCCGTTGCCGCCATTGGCGTGAGGGCTGCCGTGTATCGCCGACGGATCGGCCCGTTTCGGCGCGGCGACCCGCCCCTTGCGGGCCCTGCTGCGGGCGCCGTGAGCCGGCTTGTGCGCGCGGGCCTCGCCTACCAGGTGACCGGGAGCTCGTGCAGGCCGAAGATGGCCGCGTCGTTCTTCAGCGGGAGGGCTTCGACGGGGCCGGCCGGGCGGAGCCCGGGGATGCGGCGCAGCAGGGTGTCGTAGACGATCTCCAGTTCCATGCGGGCGAGGCTCTGTCCGAGGCACTGGTGCGCGCCGTGGCCGAAGGCGAGGTGCTGGCGTGCGCCGCGGTCGACGTCCAGCTTCCCGGGGTTGTCGTAGACGTCCGGGTCGTGGTTGGCCGCGCCGCCCAGTGCGAAGACCCCCTCGCCGGCGCGGATGGTCTGCCCGCCGATCTCGATGTCCTCCTTGGCCACGCGGGTGGTGATGATGTCGGTGATGGTGAAGTAGCGCAGCAGTTCCTCGACGACCTCCGGTGTGCTGCCGGGGTCGCCGGTGATGCGCGCCCGCAGCTCGGGCGTCTCCATCAGGGCGAGCATGCCCAGCGAAATCATGTTCCCGGTCGTGTCGTGCCCGGCGGTCAGCAGCAGGAACGCCAGGTCGACGAGGGCGTCGTGGTCGTAGGTGGCGTCCTTGCGGCCCTTGGCGATCTGACGGCTGAGCAGGTCCTCCCCCGGGGACTTCTCCTTGGTGGTGACGAGTGCGTCCAAGTAGGCCTGCAGGTCGAAGAACGCCTGCTGCCGGGTCAGCGGCGGGAGGGTCATGCTGAGCATGCGGGAGGTGCGGTCCTCGAAGAAGTCGCGGTCGTCGACGGACACGCCGAGCAGCTCGCAGATGACCAGGGACGGCACCGGGAAGGACATCGCCTTCACCAGGTCGGCCGGACGGGGGCCGGCGAGCATCGCATCGACGCACTCGTCGACGATCTCCTGGATGCGCGGCCGCAGCGCCTCCATCCGGCGGAAGGTGAACTCGCCGACCACGGCGCGCCGCGCCCTGGTGTGCTCGGGCGCGTCCATGCCCGCCAGGGACAGTGTGGAGTCCTTGTCGCTGCGGGCCATCTCGACCAGCATCGGGAAGTTCGGATCGGCGCGGTCGGAGCTCAGGCGCGGGTCGAGCAGCGCCTTGCGCACCTCGTCGTAGCGGGTCAGGATCCACGCCGGCTTGCCGGTCGGCAGCAGCACCTGCGATACGGGCCCGCTCTCGCGGAGGCCCTGGTACTCGGAGGGCAGCCGGTAGGGGCAGGTACGGGGGAAAGGGAAGGCGGGCGGGGTGCCGCCGTCGGTCGGTTCGGTCACGGGATGTCGCTCCTGGTGAGTGGTGGGTGCGCGGTGGCGCCGGAGGTGCGTCGCGTCGTCGCCCGGCGGCCGGGACGGCGCTCCCGCGGCGCCACCGCATGCGAACGTCCCCGGTCAGAGGGGCTTCTGAGCGGTCAGCAGCACGGAGCCGAACTCGTCGACGTCGACCATGGAGGCGGGGCTGAACTTCTCCTCCGCCTCGTCGTCGAAGACGGTCTGCATCTCCTGGGAGCCGCGGCTCATCTGCTCGAAGGTCTGGCGCACGCTCTGCTCGGTGATGTCGAGGAGCTCGACGAAGCGGAGGCCCGCGTCTCGCAGCATCGGCACATAGTCCTCGGGCCGGGCCAGCGTCATGATGAAGTCGCGGAGCAGCCGGTCCACGGCGGGCTGCTTCTCGGCGGGGATGGGGCCGCGCTCGAAGAAGTCGGTGAGGACCAGGCGGCCGCCGGGGCGCAGGACCCGGCGGATCTCGCTGAGGACCCGTCCGCGGTCGGGCATGTGGAAGATCGACTCGATGGCGACGGCGGCGTCGAAGGAGTTGTCGGGGAAGGGCAGTTCCATGGCGTCGGCGTGCCGGAACGCCACCCGGTCGCTCAGACCGGCGCTCTCGGCGAGGGCGGTGGCGCGGGCGATCTGGTCCTTGCTGATCGCGACGCCGGTGACGTGCGCGCCGGTGCGCCGGGCGATCCGCATGGCCGGCTGACCGACTCCGCAGCCGATGTCGAGGACCCGCTGGCCCTCGACGATCCGCAGGCGGTCGGTCATCTCGTCGGTGAGCCGGTCGGCCGCCTCCACCAGCAGGGTGTCGTTGTCGTCGACGTCCCAGTAGCCGAGGTGGAGGCTGCCGCCGACCGCTTCGGTGTCCAGTGCGGTGAGGCGGTCGTAGAGGCGTCCGACCTCTTCGGGGACGGGGGTGGTCGTGAGGGCGGACTCGGCCGGGGACGTGGACGTGGGCGTGGAGGTGCTGGACATGAGAGTTCTCCGTTTTCTTTCTGGTGAATCAGAAGGTGGTGCCCGCACGGTGGGTGCATGGGCGTGGGTTCGATCGACTGGAAAGTGCCGACTCGCCGCAGGCTGAATTGCCGGGAAAGACAAGGCCGATGAGGGAGTTATCCCAAGGCGTGGAGCGCGCCATCTGCGCGCCGGCTGTGTGGCGTCCGCATGGCATCTGCGCGTGAGATCACCATACCGACCGGAGGGCCTTCAGGGAACATGTGCCCGGGAATTTCCGTAGAGGCCGGGAAATTCAGGGAGTTCACCGATTTCCGCTGCGCGAGGCGGCGGCCTCATTCGGCGATTCTCACGAGCATTTTCCCGGTGTTGGCGCCGCGCAGCATGTCGATGAACGCGGTGGGCGCGTTCTTGAGTCCTTCGACGACGGTCTCCCGGTAGGAGATGCCGCCGGATGCCAGCCAGCCGCCCATGCGGGCGGTGAACTCGTCGCTGAGGTCGCCGTGGCCCCAGACGAGGAAGCCGCGCAGAGTGATGCCCTTGGCGATGGCCTGTGCCAGGTTCCGCGGGCCGGTCGGGCCGTCCTTGTCGTTGACCTGCGACACGTTGCCGCAGAGGGCGAACCGCGCGCCCAGCCTGGCCACCATCAGGGCCGCGTCCAGATGGTCGCCGCCCACGTTGTCGAAGTAGACGTCGATGCCCGCCGGTGCGGCGTTGGCCAGCTGTTCGAGGACCGGCCCGTCCTTGTAGTCGAAGGCCGCGTCGAAGCCCAGCTCTTCGGTCAGATAGGCGACCTTCTCCGCGCTCCCCGCCGATCCGATCACCCGTTTCGCGCCGCAGAGGCGGGCGATCTGACCGACGAGGGAGCCCACCGCGCCCGCGGCCCCGGAGACGAACACGATGTCGCCGGCACGGAATTCGGCGGCCTTGAGCAACCCGGTGTAGGCGGCGTGCCCGGGCATGCCGAGCACGCCGAGGTACGCGCCGGGCGGTGCGAGCGCAGGGTCGACCCGGACCACGCCGGCGGCGCCCACGACGGCGTACTCCCGCCAGCCGAGGCCGTGCAGGACCAGGTCGCCGACGGCCAGGCGCGGTGACTTCGAGACGACGACCTCGCCGACGGCACCGCCGTCGAGGGCCTTGCCGACGGTGAACGGCGGTACGTAGGACCTGGTGTTGTTCATCCGCCCGCGCATATACGGGTCGACGCTCATCACCAGGTTGCGGATCAGCACCTGGCCGGTCCGGACGGCGGGCAGTTCCGCCTCCACGACCGAGAAGTCCGCGGTGGTCGGCCACCCCTCGGGGCGGGCGGCGAGCCGGACTTCGGTGCCCGTGGACGGAGCGGTCATCACGTTCTCCTCGACTACGGTGGGGTGTCCGTCACGCACTGGGCGCTCCGAGGGTGTCGCGCCAGTGCCGGCATGCGGTGGCGATGTGTTCGGCGGCGCCGTCGAGCAGCATCAGGCCGATCCGGTCGACGTGGCGGTGGCGCCATGAGGCGAGTTCGGTGCCTTCGACCCACTGGTTGAAGGCACCCAGCGCCGGCCCGGTCTGGATCTGGTAGTTCACTTTTCCCGAGCCTTCGCCGTTCATCGCCAGGCGTGTGGAGTGGAAGAAGTACCAGCGGAACACCAGGGCCATCTTGTGTTTGGGTTCGGTTTCGGCCCGGTCTATTTCGGTGTCGCGTCCCTGCGACCGGAGATAGCGGCACACCTCGTCCCAGACCTCTTCGACGCTCTTTCCGAAGTAGGTGCGCTCCAGCAAGGAGCGGGTTTTCTCCGGTATTTCTTCGATGCCGTCGTAGTGGGAGTAGAGGGAGAACAGTTTGTTGGCCCGGGTGGGGAAGAAGACGCCCTTGCGGAGCACCTGTACCTTGGCGCCGAATTCGAACATGTCGCCTGCGGGGGCGTAGCCGGTGTCGGCGATTCCGGCGTCCTGCAGCATGTCCTTGACCTCGGTGCTCATACCGGATTCCACCGTGCACTGGTTGATGGAGCCGGTGAGTACGTAGTCGGCGCCCAGCATGAAGGCCGCCGCGAGCGCCGCGGGGGTGCCGAGGCCGCCGGCCAGGCCCAGGCAGAGCGGCTCGTGGTAGCCGTACCGGTCCTGGGCGCGCTGTCGGAGCCCCAGCATGGCGGGCATCAGCACCGTGGCGACTCCGCCGTCCGTGTGCCCGCCGGAGTCCGCCTCGACCGTGATGTCGTGGCTCATCGGCACCGTCCGGGCGAGCCGGACCTGTTCGTCGGTGAGGGCGTTCTCCCGGCGGAGCCGGTCCAGGACGGGCTCGGGGGCGGGTGCCATGAACTGCTCGGCGACCTCCGGCCGGGAGACCTTGGCCATGATGCGGTGGTCGCACACGGTGCGGCCGTCGGCACCGCGGCGCAGTCCCCGTGCCCGGTACAGGACGAGCGCGGGGGTCATCTGCATGAAGGCCGACGCCTCGATGGCGGGGACGCTGTGGCGCAGCAGCAGGTCGACCAGTGCGCGCTCGGCCGCGGGGTCGTCGTGGTCGGCCAGGACGTTGACGCCGTAGGGCTGCCCGTCGGCCAGGCCGTGCTGGACCTCCTTCACCCGCTGCTCGATCTCCGGGAGCGGCAGACCACCGGTCCCCAGGAAGCCGAGCATGCGGTTCCGGCCGAGCCTTACGACCATTTCGGCCGAGGCGATGCCCCGGTACATGCCGCCCACGGCGTAGGCGTGGCGCACGCCCATCCGCCGGCGGAACACGGGGCTGCCGAGCGCGGCGGCCGGCGTGCCGGGCCGCGCGCCCCGTGTGTCGTCCGCCGAATCGAGCGGGGCGTGGGGTGTGTCGACTGGTGCGGCCGGCCCTTCGAGTGGGGCGGCCGGTGCCTCGGGGCGGGCGGCCGGCCGCGGGGCGGAGCGGATCTGGTCGATCAGCTTGCCCAGTACCCGGCCGCCGAGTTCGACGAAGTCGGTGACGCCCTGGTCGAGGAGGTGGTGCACGCTCTCGGTCCAGCGCACCGGCCGCACGATCTGCTCGACGAGCGTGTGCGCGGTCCGGCCGGGGACGTACGGGCGCGCCGTGGCGTTGGCGATCACCGGCGTCGCCGGGGCCCCGAGGGCGAAACCGTCGACGAAGCGGGCGAAGTCCTGCTGTGCCTGGCGCATCAGCGGCGAGTGGAAGGCGCCGGAGACGTTCAGGCGCACACAGCGGACGTCGCGCGCGTCGAGGTGGGCCACCAGCGCGTCGACGGTCGCGGTGTCGCCGGACACGACCTGCTGCCGCGGTGCGTTGTCGTTGGCGACGGTCAGGCGGCCCGAGAAGCCGCCCTCGTCGAGGAGTTCGCCCAGCCGGGCCGCGTCGAGCCCGACCACGGCCGCCATGCCGCCGCCCCGCGCCTGAGCCATCAGCGCGCCGCGCCGCTGGACCAGGCGCAGTCCGGTCGCGAAGTCGAAGGCGCCGGCGGCGTGCAGGGCGCAGTACTCCCCCAGGCTGTGCCCGGCGAGGAAGTCCGGCTCGCCGCCGGTGCTCTCGCGCCACTGCCGGTGGGCGAGCGCGCCAACCACGTACAGCGCGGGCTGGGTGTACTCGGTGCGGCCCAGTTGCCGGTGCGGATCGTCCAGGCACAGGGTGCGCAGGGAGTAGCCGAGGATCTCGGAGGCCTCGTCGACGAGTTCGGGGGAGGCGTCGAACAACTCGCGGCCCATGCCTCGCCGTTGGGCGCCCTGACCGGGAAAGACCACTGCCTTCATGTCAGCGGCCTCCCTGCGCGGAGGTCGCCGGGGCGGTGGCGTCCTCGGCGGCGTAGAGCCGGTCGCCGAGCCGCATCAGCTTGTCGAGGGACTGCGGGGCCGTCATGACCTCGGCGTGCATCGAGGTGTCGACGTCGATGGTGAAGAAGTCGTCGATCCGGTCGGCCCACTCCTGCCAGTACGCGATGCCGTCCACGGTGGGCAGGTCGGAGTTCGGGAAGAGCACCATGTGCTCCTCGAAGGCGCCGAAGAACTTGCCGCCCCGGTTGCGCAGGTAGTAGCAGCGCAGTCCGTCGCGCCGCGGCAGCGGGTCCACCGTGTACTTCTCGCCCTGCGTGGCCTCGAAGTAGCGGGAGAGCTGCCGGACGCGGGAGCGCAGCTGCGCCTCGGTCTTGCTGACGCCGCGGTCGAGGGCGGCGGCGATCAGGGAGTCGAGGAACGCCGTGGTGTCCAGGGTGGTGTCGACCTCGTCGCGGCGCAGGATGGGGCTGGCGCCGCCGTGCGAGTCGAAGCGGTTGTTGCCGAGGATCAGGTTGACGGCACGGAAGTCGCTCACCTTGGTGACCACGTCGGCGTCGAAGTTCCCGCCGACGATGAGGGCGTTGGCCTTGTTGGTGGATTCGGCGTCCAGCGTGTCCAACATGACCAGCGTGCGCACGTCGGCGCCCTTGAGCTGGAGCTGGCGCACGGTCTCGTACGCGAACAGGCCGCCCAGGGAGAACCCGCCGATGTCGTAGGGGCCTTCCGGCTGTACGGCGAGGATGAGGGACGCGTAGTGCTCGCCCATGGCGTACTGGCCGGTGAGGATGTCGGTGGAGTCGATCCAGCCCTTGGGCTGGATGCCGTAGAAGGGGCGCGGGCAGCGTGCGGCCAGCGGGGCGTAGGACTCCACGCCGCCGTTGCCGTGGTGGATCCAGAAGACCGGCCGGCCGGAGGTGACTCCGTTCATGCGGACCAGTTCGGGGAAGTCGCCCGGCGCGGCGGGCTCGGCGCGCCGTACCGGTGCGGCGGCCGCCGGGGTCGGCTCGGCCGGAGCCGGCTCGACCTCGGCCACCGCAGCCGGCTCCGGGGCCGCGGCCGTGCCGGCGATCGCATCGACGACGTCCTGCAGCGTTTCGCAGCCGGCGATGACGTCGAGGGTGAGGGACGCGTCGATGTGGGTCTGCGCCTGGGTGAGGAACTGCATCATGAAGATGGAGTCGAAGCCGTAGTCGCCCAGGGACTTGTCCCACCGCAGGGTCTCCACGTCGACCTCCAGCAGCGTCGCCATGAGGTCCGCGACGAGGTCTCCCACGGCCTGCCGATCGACCGGTTCGTCGGCCGGTGCGGCGGCGGGTGTCGGTGCGGTCGCGGGCGTCGGCTCGGTGGCCGGTGCGGCGGCCGGCGTCGGTGCGGCGGCCGGTGCGGGTTCGGCAGCGGCCGCCGGCTCGTGGTGCGTCCCCGGCTCGGGGAGCGCCGGCAGGAAGCGCTCCCGCATCCGGGCGTGGTCGCCGTCGAGGGCGATGGCGCTGGGCAGGCCGGCCGCCCAGACGCGGTCCAGCGCCTCGACGCCCACGGATGCGCGCATCGGCCGCATGCCCACGGACTCCAGCAGGTGGACGGTCGACGGGTCGGCGCCCATGCCGCCCTTCTCCCACAGCGGCCAGTTCACCATCAGGGTGCGGCCCGACCGGCTGCCCCGGTCCACCAGCAGGGCGCGGTGGGCGGCGTATCCGTCCATGAAGGCGTTGGCGGCGGCGTAGTCGGCCTGTCCGACGTTGCCGAAGGCGGCCATGGAGGAGAAGCCGATGAAGCAGTCGAGCGGGACGGCGGCGGTCGCCTCGTCGAGGTGGTACAGCCCGGCCACCTTGGCCGCGAACACCGCGCGGAGGTCGTCCGCGGTCTTCCTGGCCACGAAGCCGTCGCGCAGCACTCCGGCGGCGTGCACGATGCCGTGCAGCCCGCCGAACTCGGCCTGGACCTCGCGTACGGCCCGGGTCACGTCGGCGCGGTCGGCGACGTCGAGCACCCGGTAGTCGGCACGGGCACCCAGGGCGCGCAGGGTGGCCAGCAGTTCGCGCTGTGCCGGGCCGGCCGGGCTGCGGCCGCACAGGACCAGCGCGGGCGACTCGACGCGCCGGGCGATGTCCTCGGCGAACAGGGCGCCGAGCCCTCCGGCGCCGCCGGTCAGCAGGTACACACCGCCGTCGCGCCAGGGCAGTTCGGGGGCGGCCGGTGCCATCTCGCGCCACTGGGACACCTGCCGGCGTCCGCCGCGGTAGCGCACGGCCTCCTCGGCCGGGTCGGCGCCGTCGCGCCGCAGCCGTCCGGCCAGCTCGGCCGGGGACAGGTCGCCGGCGCCGTCCAGTTCGATCCACTGCGTCAGCAGCTTGGGGTGCTCCATACGGGCCGTGCGGAGCATGCCGCTCAGGCCGCCCAGCCAGGGGGCGTGTGCGGGAGTGACGACCTGGACCAGGCGCGGCGGCCGGGCGGTCTGCTGCGCCTTGTCGCGCAGCAGCTCCAGCAGCCGCTCGGCGTACTCGGTATAGCGGGCGGGGGTCTCGCCGCGGGCCTGCCAGGTCTCGCAGGTGGCGCCGCCGAGTGCCCCGGCGAGCGCGGTGGCGTCCGTCTCGGGGAGTTCGCACAGGACGATATGCCGCTCGACGTCGTCGCCGTGGTGCTGCGGTGCCGCGCCCTCGCGCCAGTCCGCCTGGATCAGCAGGGCGGGCGCGGCGGCCGGTTCGGCGGCGCGGGGCGCCGGGCCCGGCTTCATCCGTGTGCTGAAGCCCAGCAGCCGTACGCAGACGTTGCCCCGCGTGTCGCACAGGTCGATGTCCAGGCGGCGTACGCCGGAGTCGCGGCGGTCGTCCGCGGCGCGGGTCACCAGCGCCCAGCCCTCGACCGGGGTGGGGGCGAGAACCTGTACCTCGCGCACGGTGAACGGCAGCGCCGTCCCCGCCGGGGCGTCGCCGTGCTCGGCGAGCGACAGTCCCAGGGTGGCCTGGAGGGCGGCGTCGAGCATGCCCGGGTTGAGCGTCGACGTGGCCGCCGCCTCCTCGGGGAGGAGCAGCCGCGCCAGGGCGGTGTCCGCACCGTGGTACAGCTCCCGCACGCCCCGGAACGCGGGGCCGTATGCCAGGCCCATGCGTGCGAACAGCGCGTAGCACTCGGCGCCTTCGCGCCGGACGGGGAGGTTCGCGCGCAGTGCGTCGATGTCGTGGGTGTGGTCGGCGGCGAGGAGGGCGGGGTCGGTGTGCGCGGTGCCCTTGGCGTGCAGGACGCGGTCGCCGTCGCCTTCGGCGTACACCTCGAACGCCCCACCGTCCGGGGCCACTTCGACGGTGAGGGTGCGCGGCGCCGTCACCTCCAGGGGGCGCAGCCAGGTCACGTCGCGCAGGCGCACGCCCGTGGCGGTGCCGTGGGCCGCGGCCCGTACGAGCGCGTCGCGCACGAACTCCAGGTAGGCGGCGCCGGGCAGGACGGGCGTGTCCGCCACGCGGTGGTCGCGCAGGTAGAACTCGTGCCCGCGCAGGTCGCGGCGGTAGGGCGACGGTGGTGCGGTCGGCGCCGCGGCCACCGGTGCGGGGGGCCGCGGGGTGCTCGGCGTAGCGCGCTTGGCGTCGGCGATCCAGTAGCGCTGCAGCTGGAACGGGTAGACGGGCAGCGGGATGCGCCGCATCGGGCGGCCGGCGTACAGGCGCCGCCAGTCCACGTCGAAGCCGGTGACCCAGAGCTTGAGCAGGCGGCCGAGCTTGCCCTTGGCTATCCAGCTGTCGATGGCGAGGGCGATGTCGTCGTCGCCGGCCAGCTCGTTCCACGGCCCCTGGCGCTGGGCCCGCCCGGTGTGCAGCCCCTGTGCGGTGCCGCGGTCGAGGAAGGTGCCCAGCCGCTCGCGCAGATCGGCGAGCGAGTCGGTCAGGAAGGCGAGGCGCTCGTCCATCGCGACCCGGCCCACCTGCAGCGTGTACGCGAGGTCCGGCAGGTCGGACTCGCCGAGCCGGCCCGAGTCGATCCAGTCGGCCAGCTGCCGGGCCCTGGCGCGCAGCAGCTCGGGCTCCGGGGCGGACAGGACGACGGCCACCGGGTCCGGCGTGTGCACGGGTGGAGCGGTGGGCGGCACGTACTCCTCAAGGACGACATGGGCGTTGACCCCGCCGAAGCCGAAGGAGCTGACGCCGGCCCGGCGCGGCAGCTCACGGCCCTCCGCGTCGCGCAGCGCCGGCCAGGGCTGCTGCTCGCGCACCAGGTGGAACGGACTGCCGTCGAGATCGATGTACGGGTTGACGGTGTCGCAGTGCAGGCTCTTGGCGAGCGTGCGGTGCCGCATCTGGAGCAGCACCTTGATCACACCGGCGACGCCCGCGGCCAGTTCCAGATGCCCGATGTTGGTCTTCACCGAGCCGACACCGCAGTGCGCCTCCTCGACCACCGCACCCCGTTCCTCGTACATCTCACGGAACGCCGCCTTGAGCCCGTTGATCTCGATCGGATCGCCGAGCGGGGTGCCGGTGCCGTGCGCCTCGATGTAGCCCACGGTCCGCGGGTCGATCCCGGCGGCGCGGTAGGCCCGCCGGATCAGTGCGGCCTGGGCCTTGGGGTTGGGCGCGGTCAGGGAGTTGGAGCGGCCGCCGTGGTTCTCGGTCGTCGCGCGGATCAGACCGTAGACGTGGTCGCCGTCGCGCTCGGCCGCCGAGAGGCTCTTGAGCACCAGCATCCCCACACCCTCACCACGGGCATAGCCGTCGGCACGGTCGGAGAAGGTCTTGCAGCGGCCCTCGACGCTGAGCATCCCGGACTTGCCGAAGCTGATGTGGCCGTCGGGGATCACCATGGTGTTGATGCCGCCGACGACGGCCATCTCGCACTCGCCGCGTTCGATCGAGACGACGCCGCGGTGCATGGCGACCAGGGAACTCGAACAGGCGGTCTCGATCGGCTCGCTGGGCCCGTGCACGTCCAGGAAGTAGCTCATCCGGTTGGGGCCGACGGAGGGCACGCTGCCCGTGGGCGTGACGCTGTCGCCGCGGCCGCTGCTGCGGTCGGAGAGCAGGCCGTAGCCGGTGTCGCTGGTGCCGACGAACAGGCCGAGGCTGCTCCCGGCCAGGGCGTCGGCGGCGTAGCCGGCGTCCTCCAGCGCCTTCCACACGTACAGCATCAGCAGGCGCTGCTGGGGGTCCATGTGGACGGCGTCCCTCGGGGCGATGCCGAAGAACAGCGGATCGAAGTCGGCGACGCCGTCCATGAAGCCGCCCCACTTGACGTTGGTGCGGCCCGGCTCCTGCAAGGGGTCGCCGAACAGGGCGCGCCAGTCCCACCGGTCGGCGGGGACCTCGGCGATGCAGTCGCGGCCGTCGCGCAGGTTCCGCCAGAAGGCGTCGAGGTCCTCGGCCTGGGGGAAGCGGCCGCTCATGCCGACGACCGCGATCGGGTCGTCCCGCCGGTCGGCGGGCGCGGGGACGGGTACGGCGGCCCGTGCGGGGAGGGCCGCGGCCGGCGCGGGCGGGCCGGCGGGCGCCACGGCCGCGGGCGCCACGGCCGCGGGCTCCGCAGCCGGCGGCTCCGCGGCGGCGCCGGGCGACCGCAGTCCCAGGCGGGCGGCGAGCGCCGGGCCGTACTCGTCGACCAGGTGGGCGCCGAAGGCCTGGATCGTCGCGTGCTCGAACAGCACGGTGGGCACCAGCTCCAGGCCCAGGGCGTCGTTCACCATGTTCACCAGCTGGGTGATGACGAGGGAGTCGAGCCCGTACTCGCTGAGGTCGACATGCACGTCCAGGTCGTCCGGCGTGACCTTCAGCAGCTCGCAGACCTTCTCCACCACGACGGCGCAGACCCGCTCCGTCAGGGCCTCGGTGTCGGCGGCGTCGGCCGGCCGCGCGGCCGGTATCGGTGCCTGCGCCTGCTTCCAGTCGCGGATCAGGCGGAGCGCTTCGTCCTGTCCCACCTGTCCCTCGCGTATGAGCCGGTGCAGATCGTCCAGGGATGTGATGCGGGTGGTGCTCATGCCAGGCTCCTCTTGAATTCGTCCGCGCTCATCTCGCGCCGGCCAATGGCTTCGATCAGGTCCAGCAGGTAGGCGTCATCGGCCCCGGACGGCGGCTCGGGTGCCGCTTCGGCGAGCCGGGCGGGCCCGCCGTCAGCGGTGGGCTCGCCGCCGCCGAGCGTGCGGACGCTGAAGCCGCGCAGGCGTACGCACACCTCGCCGTCGTCGTCGCACAGGTCGAGGTCGAGGCGGCGCACCGCGCCCACGTGGTCGTCCTCGGCGAAGCGGACGACCACCCATCCGGTGTCCGGGACCGCCCTGGGCACCTCCAACTCGGCCAGGGCGAACGGCAGTGCCGTGCGCGGCGTGCCGGGGTCGTCGACGAAGAGGCCGACCGTGGCCTGCAGGGCGGCGTCGAGCATGGCCGGGTTGAGTACGTGGCCGCTCTCGCGGGACGCGGCGGCGGGCAGCCGCAGCCGCGCCACCGACTGCCGCGAGCCGGTGTGCAGGCGCTCGATACCGCGCAGTGCCGGGCCGTAGGCCATACCGATGCCGGTGAAGCGTGCGTAGCAGGCCTCGGCGTCGAGCACGGGGCCGTCGCACTGCGCGCGCAGGGCCGCGAGGTCGAGCCGCTCGGCGGGCCCGGTGGTCGCGGCGCGCAGCTGGCCGCGGCCGAAGACGACGCGTTCGCCGTCCTCGTCCAGTACGTACACCTCGTAGCCCAGTCCGCCGCCCGCCCGAGTGGTCAGCGCGGTGTGCACGTCGGTCGCCTGCTCCACGGTGAGCGGGCGCATCCAGGAGGCCAGCTTCAGCGACCAGGCGTGTGCGTCGCCGCCGGCCGCCAAGGCCGCGGCGGCGCGCGCCATCTCCAGGTAGGCCACCGCCGGCAGCACCGGTACGGCGTCCACGGGGCCGTCGGTGGCGGTGGGCCGGCCGCCGGGACGCCAGGTGGAGACCGTGTCCATCACCCGGGCGCGTACGCGGTGGTCGGTGAGGTAGAACTCGCGGCCGGTGAAGTGCGAGGTGTAGCGGGTCCCGTTGAGGTCCGAGGTGTTGGTGTGCACCAGCGGGTGCAGTGCCGCCGGCTGGGTGCCGTTCGCGGGCCGCGTGGTGTCGACCCAGTAGCGCCGGAGGCGGAACGGGTAGGTCGGCAGGGCGATCCGGCGCGGGCGGCGCCCGGTGTGCAGGCGGTCCCAGTCGACGGGGGCGCCGTCGACCCAGGCCTGGAGCAGACGGGTCCACTCGGGCCGGTCCGCGGCGGAGCGGTCGTCGTGCGGGCCGAACCCGGTCGGTGCGTCCGGCAGGTCGACGCCGCGCGGGACCGTGCCGCGGAAGACGCCGGCGACGGGCTCGCCGCGCAGCCAGGACTCCAGTGCCTCCCGCAGTTCGCCGGTGGTGCGGGCCAGGCAGGCCAGACGCTCGGTCATGGGCGTGCGTCCGGTCTGCGCGGTGTAGGCGATCGACGCCATGTCGGTGTCGGCGTAGTCGCCGCGGCGCAGCGCGTCCACCCAGCGCTCGGCGAGTTCGCACAGCACGTCGGGGTGGCTCGCCGACAGCACGACGGGGACCGGTGCGGTGGGCGCCGGGTCCGGCTCGGGCGCCGTGCGCGGCACGTACTCCTCAAGGACGACATGGGCGTTGACCCCGCCGAAGCCGAAGGAGCTGACGCCGGCCCGGCGCGGCAGCTCACGGCCCTCCGCGTCGCGCAGCGCCGGCCAGGGCTGCTGCTCGCGCACCAGGTGGAACGGACTGCCGTCGAGATCGATGTACGGGTTGACGGTGTCGCAGTGCAGGCTCTTGACCAGGGTGCGGTGCCGCATCTGGAGCAGCACCTTGATCACACCGGCGACGCCCGCGGCCAGTTCCAGATGCCCGATGTTGGTCTTCACCGAGCCGACACCGCAGTGCGCCTCCTCGACCACCGCACCGTGCTCCTCGTACATCTCACGGAACGCCGCCTTGAGCCCGTTGATCTCGACCGGGTCGCCGAGCTTGGTGCCGGTGCCGTGCGCCTCGATGTAGCCGACCGTCCGCGGGTCGATCCCGGCCCTGCCGTAGGCCTCCTTCAGGAGGGCGGCCTGGGCCTTGGGGTTGGGCGCGGTCAGCGAACTGCCCCGGCCGCCGTGGTTCTCGGTCGTCGCGCGGATCAGACCGTAGACGTGGTCGCCGTCGCGCTCGGCCGCCGACAGGCTCTTGAGCACCAGCATCCCCACACCCTCACCACGGGCATAGCCGTCGGCACGGTCGGAGAAGGTCTTGCAGCGGCCCTCGGGGCTCAGCATGCCCGCCTTGGAGATGCTGATGTGCCCGTCGACGCTGACCATCGTGTTGACGCCGCCGGCGATGGCCATGTCCGACTGGCCGTCGCGGATGGCCTGTACGGCCCGGTGCAGGGCGACGAGCGCGCTCGAACAGGCCGTGTCGACGGGCTCGCTGGGGCCGTGCAGGTCCAGGAAGTAGCTCATCCGGTTCGGGCCCATCGAGGGGGCCGCGCCGGTGATGTCGTACCCCTCGATCACCGGCGAGTACCGGGTGACCAGGGTGCTGTAGCCGGTGCTGGTGGTGCCGGCGATGAGGGCGGTGTTCGTGCCGGCGAGGGCGCCCGCCGAGTAGCCGGCGTCCTCCAGCGCCTTCCACACGTAGAGCATCAGGAGCCGCTGCTGCGGGTCCATCAGCTCCGCTTCCTTGGGGGAGATGTCGAAGAACAGCGGGTCGAAGTCGCCCACGCCGTCCATGAAGCCGCCGGACGTCACATTGGAGGTGTTGGGATCCCTGACGGGGTCGCCGTAGTGTGCGCGCCAGTCCCAGCGGTCGGTGGGGACCTCACGGGTGCAGTCGCGGCCCGCGCTGAGGTTCTCCCAGAACGCGTCGAGGTCGTCGGCCATCGGGAAGCGGCCGCTGATGCCGATGACGGCGATCGGCTCGTTGCCGGGCGCCTCCGTACGGGACGGGGCGGCGCCGGCCGTCGCGGGCTCGGGGGCCGCGGGGGCCGCCGCGGGCGGTGGTGACTGCGGTGCCGAGGTGGCGGCGACGCGGTCGGCGTGGTGGTCGAGGAGGTGGTCGACCACCCCGTCCAGGGTGGGGTTCTCGAAGAACAGGGTCGGGGCCAGCGAGAGCCCGAACTCGGCGTTGAGCTCGTTGGCGAAGCCGATGAACGACAGGGAGTCGAAGCCGTAGCGGGTCATCTCGGCCGCGCCGGTGATCCGTTCGGCGGGCACGTCCAGCAGGACGGACACGCGGGCGATCAGCCTCTTCAGCAGCGCCTTGTGCTGCTGCTGCCGGCCGGCCGGCGCGGTGGGCGCGGCGGCGTCTGCGGGCCCGGCGGCGCGCTCGGGCGCGGGAGCCGGCGGGAGTGTCCCGAAGCGGTCCGGGTGGTTGTCGAGCAGATGGTCCACGACCTCTCCCAGGGTCAGGTGTTCGGCGAAGGGCTTGGGCGCGGGCGGGAGCCCGAACTCCGTGGTGAGGCGGGCGGCGAACGCGGTGAGCGAGACCGGGTCGAACCCGTACTCGCTCAGCTCCACCGCGCCGTCGAGCTCCTGCGACGGCACGCCGAGCACCGCGGAGGCGTGGCCGAGGGCGCGGCCGAGGACCATCGCGCGAAGCGCGGCGCGGTCGGGTGCGGTCACCGCCGGTGCGGCGCCCGCGGACCGCGGGGCCGCCAGGAGGGTGGCGTCGATGCGGGCGCGGTCGCCGAAGACGGCCAGGACGTGCGCCTCGCCGGTGCCGAAGGCGCGTTCCAGCGCTTCCACGCCGTGCGGGGCGCGCATCGGCACCATGCCGACGCTGTCGTGCAGGCGGCGTTCGGTGGCGGCGTCGACCGTCATGCCGCCGTCGGCCCACAGGGGCCAGCCGACGACCAGGGTGCGACCGCGGCGCTCGCCGCCGGCCACCCGCTCGTGGCGGAGGCCCGCGTAGGCGTCCATGAAGGCGTTGGCCGCGGCGTAGTCGCCCTGGCCCTGGTTGCCGTAGGCCGACAGCGAGGAGAACCCGATGAAGCAGTCCAGGTCGAGGGCGGCGGTGGCCTCGTCGAGGTGGACGAACCCGGCGACCTTGGCGGCGAGGACCTCCCGCAGCTCTGCGGCGCTCTTACGGGCCAGGTAGCCGTCGCGCACCACACCGGCGGTGTGCACGACGCCGTCGAGGCGGCCGTGTTCGGCGACGATGCCCTGCACGCAGGCGGTCACGGCGTCGCGTTCGGCGACGTCCAGCATCCGGTAGGCGGCCGATGCCCCCAAGTCGGCCAGTTCACACAGCAGTTCACGCTGGGCGGGGCCTTCCGGCGAGCGCCCGCAGAGCACCAGGGCGGCGCCGGGCGCCTGCCGGGCGATCTCGCGGGCGAACAGCGCGCCGAGCCCGCCGGCTCCCCCGGTGAGGAGGTAGACGCCGCCGGCCTTCCACGGGCGGACCGGCCGGGTGTCCTCGATGGCGGTCCACTGCGGCACCCGGCGCTGCCCGCCCAAGTACCGCACGGCCTCGTCGTCGGGGCTCGCCGCGTCCTGGCGCAGACGCGCGCACAGTGTCGCGGTGTCGATGGGCGTCGCCGTCTCGACGAGCTGGGTCAGCAGCCTGGGGTGCTCCATGCGGGCCGTGCGCAGCAGGCCGCCCAGGCCCGCGAGGACCCGGTCGTCGCCGTCGGCGGGCACGACCACCTGCAGCAGGACCCGCCCGTCGCGGGTGGCCGGGACGAGCTGCTGGAGGCGGGCCAGCACCGTCTCGGCCTGGCGGGTGAAGCGCCGGGCCGGGTCGCCGTCGTCGGGCAGCGCGGCGCAGGGCACGCCGAGCGCGTCCCGGACGGCGTCGGGGTCGGTCCCGGCGAGCGCGCCGAGCAGCACCTCGTGCCGCTCCGGCGGACGCGCCGCGCGGGCGGGTTCGGCCGGGCGCCAGCCGGCGCGCATCAGGGTGAGCGTGGCGTCCCCGGTCCCGTCGCCCGCGGTGTCGCCGTCCGCGGTGCCGTCGCTCCCGGCGAGGTCGTCGCCGGCGGACAGGACGCGGGCGGTGAACCCGAGCAGGCGTACGCACACCGCGCCGTCGTCGTCGCACAGTTCGATGTCGATACGGCGTACGGCTCCGCCACGGTCGCCCGCAGCGGGCCGCGCCACGGCCCATCCGTCGGCCGGGCCGGGTGCGAGCAACTGCACCTCCTCCACGACGAAGGGCAGCGCCGCCGCGGTGTCGGTATCGGTGTCGGTGTCCTCGGCCAGCGACAGGCCCAAGGTGGCCTGTACGGCGGCGTCGAGCAGCGACGGGTGCAGATCCCAGCCGGCGCCGTCCCGTGCTGCCGCCGGCAGACTCAGACGGGCGACGGCGAGCCCGGCTCCGACGTGCAGCCGACGGATACCCCGCATGGCCGGGCCGTAGCCGATGCCCATGCGGTCGAAGAGCCGGTAGCAGTCGTCGTGTTCGACGGTGCGCACGTCGCACCGGGCGCGCAGCGCGGCGATGTCCAGGCGCGCGGGTGACGGCGGCGCCCACCGCTCGATGCGTCCCTGCCCATGGACCACGGGCCCGTCGCCGCCGGGCGCCGTGGTGATCTCGTAGCCGAGAGCGCCGTCTCCGGCCGGCCGCAGCGCGATCTCGACCGGGGTCGGGCCGGTGACCGTCGCGGGGCGCGACCAGACGACGTTGCGCAGGCGGGCACCGGCGGGGTCGAGGCCCTCGGCCCGGGCCGCCGCGTACGCCAGCTCCAGGTAGGCCACGCCGGGGAGCACCGGTACCTCGCGCACCCGGTGGTCGTCGAGGAAGAACTCACGGCCCGTCAGCTCGACGGCGTAGGAGGGCGATCCGGGGTCGCGGTCCAGCCGCCGGCCCGCCAGCGGCGACGGAGCCGCGACCGGAACGGGGGCACCGACCGGCGCGGGGGCCGGGGGCGCGGCGGGTACCTCCGGCCGCGCCCCGACCCAGTAGCGCTCGCCCGCGAACGGGTAGGCCGGGAGGGACACGATCCGGAAGCCGCCGTCGCCGAAGAGCGGGGCGAAGCGCAGGTCCTGGCCCTGGGCGAAGAGTTCGGCAAGCTCGGTGAGGCCGTCGTGGCGGTCGGGCCCGGCCATCAGGCGGTCGGCGCGGGCGGCGGCCGCGGGGTCCTGGCGGCGGTGCCCGTCGGGCGCCTCACCGGTGACCACGTGCGCGGCCCGGCCGTCACGCAGCCAGGTTCGCAGGGCGCCGACGAGCTGCTCGCGGTCGGTGGCCACACCCGCCCAGCGGTGGCTGCAGTGGCGGCGCCCGGTGGCCAGGGTGTAGGCCATGTCGCCCAGGTCCAGGTCCTCGTGGGCGAGGACGTGCTCCAGCAGGCGCTCGGCCTGGGCGCGGCGGCCGGCGTCGTCCTGTGCCGACAGGACGATCAGCCAGGCCTGCCGCGGATCGTGCCCGGCGGTCCGCACGGCGGGGGCCTGTTCGATCAACGCGTGCGCGTTGGTGCCCGCGGCGCCGAACGAGCTGACGCCGGCGCGGCGCGGACCGTCGGCGGGCGCCGGCCACGGGCGCAGTTCGGTGTTGACGTAGAAGGGGCTGCCGGCCAGCGTGATCGCCGGGTTGGCCCGGCGGAAGTGCAGCGACGGGGGCAGCTGCTCGTTCCGCAGCGCGAGGAGCACCTTGATGACGCCGGCCACGCCCGCGGCGAACTGGGTGTGCCCCAGGTTGGTCTTGACCGACCCCAGGGCGCAGCCGCCCTCGGGCGCGTCGCCGAACGCGGCGCGCAGCGCCTCGAACTCGATGGGGTCGCCCAGCGGTGTGCCGGTCCCGTGCGCCTCGATCAGCTGGATGCCGGCGGGGTCGATGCCGGCACGCTCGTGGACGCCGCGCAGGAGGCGTTCCTGCGATCCGGCGCTGGGTGCGGTGAGTCCGTTGGTGGTGCCGTCCTGGTTCATGCCGGAGCCGCGGATCACTCCGTAGACCTGGTCGCCGTCGCGCAGCGCGTCGGCGAGCCGCTTGAGCACGACCACGCCGGCGCCCTCCCCCGGCACGAAGCCGTCGGCGCGCTCGTCGAAGGTGTGGCAGCGGCCGCGGGCGGACAGCATGTTCGCCCGCACGGCGGACCGGTAGAAGATCGGCGTGGACTGGACGAAGACCCCGCCCGCCAGCGCCATGGAGGTGTTGCCCAGGCGGAGGTCCTGGCAGGCCTGGTGGACGGCCACCAGCGAACTGGAGCAGGCGGTGTCGACCGACAGGGCGGCTCCCTGAAGGTCGAGGAAGTAGGAGATCCGCGAGGCGATGACCGAGGAGATGTTGCCCCACAGGGTCTGCGGTGGCGCGTCGTCGCCGATCAGCTGCTGGTAGTCGCTGGGCGAGCCGCCGACGTAGACGCCGCATCCGCGGCCGTCGAGCCGTTCACCGGCGTAGCCCGCGTCCTCCAGGGCGTGCCAGCACTCCTCCAGGAAGATCCGCTGCTGAGGGTCGGTGTGGGTGGCCTCCTTGCCGGACATGCGGAAGAACCAGGCGTCGAAGCGCTCGATGTCGTCGACGAAGCTGCCGTACTGGCGCTCGGCGCCCGCGCCCAGCTCCTTGGCCATGTCCCAGCGGGTGACCTCGCCGACCAGGTCGTCGCCCGCGGCGAGGTGTGCCCACAGGGCGGCGGCGTCGGGCGACTGCGCGAACCGGGCGGCGATGCCCACCACGGCGATGCCGTCGTCGTCCGGGGTGTTCGGGACGACCCGGGCGTCCGGGGCGTCCGCGGAAGCCGGGACGGGAGCCGGGAGGGCGGGCGCCGCCGCGGCGGAGGCGACGGGAGCGGCCGGAGCGACGGCCTCGGCCGCCGGCTCGCGCAGGGCGCCGGAGGACCTCAACTGCGCTGCGTACCGGGTGACCAGATGGTCCGTCAGCCGGTCGAGCGAGCTGTGCTCGAACAGCGCGGTGCTCGGCAGATCGACGGCGAAGGCGTGGTTGACCGCGGCGACGAGCTTGACGCTGAGGATCGAGTCCACGCCGTAGTCGGAGAAGGACGCCTGGGGGTCGATCTCGTCGGGCTCCATCATCAGCACGCGGGACAGCTCGGCCAGCAGCAGCTCACCGGCCTGGTACCGCACGGTCGCCGCGTCCATGTCCGGCGTCCGCTGCGCGGGGGCCGGCCGGGCGGTCTCGGGCGACGGGGCGGGCTCGGCCGACGGCGCGGCGGAAGGGCCGTCCGCGGCCTCCGGGGTCGGCCGGCGCCGGCTCGGAGCGGCGGCCGTCGGCCAGTAGCTCCTGCGCTGGAACGGATAGGTGGGCAGCGGGGTACGGCGCACGTCGAGGCCGGCGAACAGCGGGGCGAAGTCGACCGTCTCGCCGCTGAGGTACCGGGCCCGGGCGCGCTCCGGCGCGCTGTCGCCACGCCCGGCGGCGCTGTCGCCGCGCCCGTCGGCCAACCAGGCCGCGAGCTGATGTACGAGCGCCTCGCGGTCGGCGGCGACGAAGGCCGCACGGTGGGTGAAGTGGTCCCGGCCGACCGCCAGCGTGTAGCCGACGTCGCCCAGGGGGGCGTCGGGGGTGCGGCGCAGATGCGCGAGGAGGTCCTCGGCGCGGCGGTGCAGCGCCTCGGGCTGCTGGCCGGACAGGACGAACAGCAGCTCGCCCGCGGCGGGTTGGCGCTCGTCACGGTCCGGGGCGTTCTCCACGACCATATGGCCGTTGGTGCCGCTGAAGCCGAACGCGCTCAGGGCCGCGACGCGCTTTCCCTGGCCGTTGGGCTGCCACGGCCGCAGCGTGGTGTTCACGTGGAAGGGGCTTTCGGTGAGTCGGATGGCGGGGTTGGGGTCGTGGTGGTGGAGGGACGGCGGGATCTGGCCGTGGCGCAGCGAGAGCACGACCTTGAGCAGGCTCGCCACGCCCGCGGCGGAGGTGGTGTGGCCGAGGTTCGTCTTGATCGAACCGAGGGCGCAGGTGTCCGGGCCGCCGGCCGTGCCGAACGCGCCGACCAGGGCCTGGCATTCGATGGGGTCGCCGAGCTGGGTGCCGGTGCCGTGCGCCTCGACCATGCCGATCTCGGCCGGGTCGATGCCGAATTCGGTGTGCACCTGGCGGATCAGGCGCTCCTGCGACAGGGCGCTGGGTGCGGTGATGCCGTTGGTGGCCCCGTCCTGGTTGACGGCGGAGCCGCGGATCACGGCGTGGATGTGGTCGCCGTCGGCCAGCGCGTCGGACAGCCGGCGCAGCACCACCACGCCCACGCCCTCGCCGGGGACGAATCCGTCGGCGGCGGCGTCGAAGGTGTGGCACTTGCCGGTGGGCGAGAGCATCCCGCCGCGGCCGGCCGCCAGGTAGGTGTTCGGGGTGGTCTGGACGCTGACGCCGCCCGCGAGGGCCATGTCGGTCTCGCCGGTCCACAGGCCCTGGCAGGCGAGGTGCAGGGCGACCAGTGAGCTGGAGCAGGCGGTGTCGACCGCGACGGCGGGCCCCTGGAGGTTGAGGTGGTAGGCGATGCGCGCCGGGACGACCGAGGGCGCGTTGCCCCATGCCGCCTGGGCGGGCGGGGCGTCCTCGAACCACTGGGGGTAGTCGCCGCCGGTGCAGCCGGCGTAGACGCCGCATCGGCGGCCGTCCAGCGAGGAGCCCGCGTAGCCGGCGTCCTCGATGGCCGCCCACGCCTGCTCCAGGAACAGCCGCTGCTGAGGGTCGGTGTAGGTGGCTTCGAGGCCGGTCAGGTGGAAGAAGCGGGCGTCGAAACGGTCGATGCCGTCGAGGAAGCTGCCGGCGCGGCAGGGCAGTTCGTCCCGGCTGTAGCCGGACAGGTCCCACCGTTCGACCGGGCCGACGAGGTCGCGGCCGGCGGCGAGGTGCTGCCAGAGGGCGTCGGGGTCGTCCGACTCCGCGAAGCGGCCGCTGATCCCGACGATGGCGATGGGCTCGCGCCCTTCGGGGCGGTGCGGTGCTCCGGTGGTGTCCGGCGCGGGCACCGGTGCCGGTGCGGTGGGGGCCGGCGCGGCAGGGGTCGCCAGTTGCGGCCGGTGGCTCTCGGCGATGTGGGCGGCGAGCTGCGTGATGCTGCGGTAGTCGAAGATGACCGTGGTCAGCAGGTCGATCCGCAGCTCCTCGTTGAGGCGCCGGACGAACCGGGCGCCGACGATGGAGTCGAGGCCGTAGTCGGCGAACGCCTGGTCGGGGCCGATCCGGTCGGCGGGCATCCGCAGCGCGTCGGCGAGCTCGGCCAGGACCACGTCCTTGACGGTCCGGGCCGCGGCGGAGGCGGGGGCCGGGGCCGCGGGCTCCGCCGGCGGCCGGGCCGAAGCGCCGCTCACCTCGGGCCCTTCCCAGAGCAACCGCGGGCTGCGGGCGAGGCCGTCGCCGTGGGCCACGACGACCTGCTGCCCGAGCGCCAGGGCGTCCCGCGCCGGATGGCCGATACCGGTGAAGCCCTCCTGCTCCAGTACGAGTTGCCAGGCCTCGGGCGACAGCGCGGGGCTGCCGGGCACCCGCAGTTCGGCGTCGTCGTAGAGCCACCAGCCGTCCAGCAGGCCGAAGGTGAGGTGGTTGACGAGGTAGAAGCCGCTGATCTCGTTGAGGGCCAGCAGACCGTTGCCGCGCAGCAGTGCCTTGGCGTGCCGCAGGGCCGGGCGGATGTTGTCGGTGGCGTGCAGCACGTTGGCCGCGATGACGACGTCGAAGGCGCCGGTGTCGAGCCCCTGGACGTGCGGGGGCCTGGCGGCGTCGAAGACGCGGTAGGTGAGGTGGTCGCGGCCCGGCCCGAAGGTGTCCTGGGCGTTCTGAAGGAAGGCCTGGGACAGGTCGGTGAAGCAGTACTCGGCCAGGTCGACCCCTTCGCGGGCGAGGCGGTCGAGCACCGGGCCGGTGGTGCCGCCGGTGCCCGCGCCGATCTCCAGCACTCGCAGGCGGGCCCCCGGATCGGCGTCCCGGCGCGCGCGCAGGAAGGCCGCCACGTGTGCGGCGAGGACGGCGTTGAAGTGCCCGGCCACGCGGTTGTCGCGGTAGACGCCTTCGACGAGGGAGAACCCTCCCTGGGGGAACAGCACGTCGGTGGCGCGCACCCGGCCGCACAGGATGTCGGTGAGTGCGGGCAGGGTCTGGTCCAGCAGGTTCAGCGGTGCCCGCAGATCGGGGTTGGCGGCGGCCCAACCCGGGGTCCGCGCGGCCCAGTCGGCGCGGCAGGCGTCGGCGTCCCGGGCGGTCGGGCAGCCGGCGCTCCAGCGACCCTGCTCGTCGAGCATTCCGTGCTCGGCGAGCGCGCGCAGGGTGGCCGAGAGCCAGCCGTCGAACCGCGCGTCGACGCCCTGCCGCTCCTTCCACTCGGCCAAACCGTCGCGCGGCTGCTCCAGGCCCGCCCGGCGCAGCTCGGCGGCGAGGCGGCGGAGCAGGTACGCGTCGATCTCGCCCGGGACCGGGCCCGCGTGGTAGGCGGCAAGGTCGGCGGGCAGGGCGGGGGCCACGGCGCCGCCGCGGGCCGCCGCACCGTGCGCCTGTGGGGTCAGCGTCTCCGCGGTGAGCACTCCCTCGACGGGCAGCGGGCGGCCCAGGCGCATGAAGCCGATCTGGTGCAGCGGGCCGGCCAGGAGCCTTTCCAGTGCGCCCATCGCCGTGGCGGGGTCGATCGGGGCCAGCCCCATGGAGGTCACATCGCGCAGCAGCTCGTCGGGGACGTTGTCCCAGTAGCCCCAGTTGACGACCTTGACCCGGCAGTCCAGCGCCGCGCGCAGGGCGTCGGCGCGGGCGTCCTCGTAGGCGCAGGCCGCCGAGTAGTGCGCCTGGTGGGAGTTGCGGATGAAGCTCACCAGCGAGGAGATCAGCAGGATGAAGTCCAGGCCGCGGCCGGCGAAGACGTCGGCGAAGTGCACGCAGGGGTCGACCTTGGCCGCGAGGGTGGCCTCCAGCTCGTGCTCGGTCATCCGGGCGAGCGGGGTGTGGCTGAAGACCATCGCCAGATGCACCACACCGTCTATCCGGCCGTGGCGGCGGACGACCTCGTCCCGCATGCGGGCGAGCGCGCCGGGGTCGGAGGCGTCGGCCGAGAGGTAGACCGGGCTCCGCCCGCCCGCCGCGACCCGGGCCGCCTTGGCCCGGATGCCGTCGTCCTCGGCGCGCCGGCCGACCCAGACGACCTGTGCGTCGTGCTGCCGTACGAGGTACTCGCTGAGCAGCACGCCGAGGTCGCCCGCGCCGCCGATCAGCACATAGACGCCGTTGCGGCGCAGCACGGGCTCGGCGGGCGGCTCGGTGGCGTCCACCGGCAGGAGCTGGCGGCGCAGCCACTGGCCGCCGCGGCGGGCCAGCGGATGGGCGCGGCGGTCGGCGGGCAGCGCGAAGACCTCGTCGGCGACGAACGGTTCGCCGTCGGCCAGGTCGACCGCGCGGATGCGCCAGTGCGGCTGCTCCTTGGCCAGTCCGCCGATCAGGCCGTGCAGGCTCGCCTGCGCCGGATCGGCGGCCCGGGAGCCGCCCGCGTCGAACGCGTCACGGGTCACGAGGGTGAGCCCGAGCCGCTGCTCGTCCCGGGTGAGGGCGAGTGCCTTCAGGACGCGGAACATGCGCCGGATCGCCACGCGTTGGGCGCTGATCCGCGCCTCGGCGCCGTCGTGGTCGGCGGCGGTCGGGAACTGCAGGACGAGGTGGTCGAAGTCGTCGCCCAGACGGGCGAGTTCGTCACGTACCTCCTCGGCGGACGAGGCGCCGGAGGTGTCCAGCACCACGGTCTCCGGGCGGCGGGCGGTCAGCTCCGCGAGGACGTCCGGTTCGAGGCCGATCGCCACGACTCGGGAGGCCGCGGAGGGGTAGGGGCTGCCGCGCAGCAGCCGGGCGGGCTCCCAGACGGGGTGCAGGGTGAGGTCGCCCGCGGGCAGCTCGTAGGAGTTGGCCGGTTGGGCGGGCGGGGTGGGGACGGCGGGTGCCGTCGTGGCGACGACGGGCGCCGTCGCCGGCGCGGCCGCCACGGCGGGGCGCGGTGCGGCGGCCGGCACCCGCGCGGCGTCGCCGAACGCGGCCGGGTTGTCCGCGAGTTCCGGTAGTCCGTCGGTGTACCAGTAGCGCTCCCGGGCGAACGGGTAGCCGGGCAGGGCGACCTTGCGCGGGGTGACCCCCTCGGTGTGGAGGCGGGCCCAGTCGACGGTCAGGCCGCTGGTCCAGGCCTCGGCCAGCGGCGCCAGCTTGCCGCGCCGCGCCCAGCGCACGACCGTCTCCTGGAAGTCCTCGTCGGTGAGGAAGTCCCGGGTCGCGCCGGCCCGTTCGTCGCCGGCGCCGAGGTAGGCGCCCGCGGGCAGCCCGCCGCCGAGCGCGCAGGCGTCCAGCGCGTCGACCAGGGCGGGCAGCGCGTCGGCGACCACGGCGAACCGTGCGGTCATCGCCTCGCGGCCGACCTGGAGCGTGTAGGCGATGTCGGGCAGGTCCGCGTCGCTCCACCGCTCCGTGCGCAGCGCGTCGCGCAGCCGGCCGGCCGACTCGCGCAGCCGCTCCTCGTCGAAGGCGGACAGCACCACGACGACGGGTTCGCCGCGGTGCGCGGGCGCGCGGTCCGTCCCGGCGGGATCCGCGACGTACTCCTCGATCACGACATGGGCGTTGGAGCCGCCCGCGCCGAACGAGGAGAGGCCGCCGAGGCGCGGGCGGGTGCCGGTCCGCGGCCAGAGCGCGGCTTCGCGCTGCAGGACGAAGGGGCTGTCGGCGAAGTCGATCTCGGGGTTGACGCGTTCGGCGTGCAGGGACGGTACGAGCATGCCGTGCCGCATCTGCAGCAGCAGCTTGGCCAGGCCCGCGATGCCCGCGGCGGACTCCAGGTGACCGATGTTGGACTTCGCCGAGCCGATGGCGCAGAAGTTCCGGTCGTCGGTGAACTCGCCGAAGGCCGCGTTCAGCCCGGCGATCTCGATCGGGTCGCCCAGCGAGGTGCCGGTGCCGTGCGCCTCGATGCAGCCGATGTCCCGGGGGTCCACGCCGGCCCGGCGCCAGGCGCTGCGGATGACCGCCGCCTGCGCGAGCGGGTTCGGCACGGTGAATCCGTGGGTGTGGCCGCCGTGGTTGACGGCGGTGCCGCGGATCACGCCGAGGATGCGGTCGCCGTCGGCGACGGCGTCGGCGAGCGGGCGCAGCAGCACCGCGCCGACGCCCTCGCCGGGCACATAGCCGTCGCCACCCTCGCCGAAGCTGCGGCAGCGGCCGTCGCTGGAGGCGAACTGCCCCTCGCCGATCATCAGGTACTTGCCCGGGTGCACCGACAGGTTGACCCCGCCGGCCAGGGCGACACCGCACTCCCCGCGCTGGAGGGCGGCGCAGGCGAGGTGGATCGCGGACAGCGCCGAGGCGCACATGGTGTCGACGGTGGCGCTGGGGCCGCTCGCGTCGAGGAAGTACGAGACGCGGTTGGCGATGGACGCCAGGCTCCCCGGGACGACGATCGGCTCGCCGCGCACGCTGTACTCGGCGCCGTAGAGCTGGTACTCGGAGTACATCGCGCCGACGAACACCCCGATGTCACCGGCATCCTCGGCCACCCGGGCGCCGGCCGCGGCGCGCAGGGCGTCGCGCGTGTAGCCGGCGTCCTCCAGGGTGCTGTGGGAGCACTGCAGGAACAGCCGCTCCTGCGGGTCCATCATGGACGCCGCCTTCGGCGAGATCCCGAAGAACAGCGGGTCGAACTCGTCGATCCCGTCGAGGAAGCCGCCCCACTTGCTGTACGTCCTGCCGGGCACGCCGCGACGGGCGTCGTAGTAGCGGCCGTGGTCCCAGCGGCCGGCGGGGATCTCGGTGACGCTGTCCCGGCCGGCGAGCAGGTTCTCCCAGTAGGCGTCCAGGTCGGGGGCACCGGGGTAGCGGCCGGCCATGCCGACGATGGCGATGGGCATCTGCCGCCCGTCGCGGAGCGGCTCGGCCGCCTCGGCCGCCGGGTGGGCGGCGGTGGCGGGAGCCGGGACCTCGACGGTGCGCTCCGGGGCGGCGGTCGGCTCGGGTTGGGTGGAGGAGGGCCCGGTGGGTGAGGGCTGGGCGGACGAGGGCGCGGTCGACGAGGGCGCGGAGCCCTCACCCGCCAGTCCGACCAGCGCCGCCAGCGCGTCGGGCTGGGTGCGCAGGAAGTGCCGTACGAGGCCGTCGACCGTCCGCACCTCGAAGAACAGGGTGCTGCCGACGTTGTCGAGACCCTTGCGGACCGCCTCGGTCAGCTGGACGACCAGGATGGAGTCGATGCCGTAGCGATCGAAGGAGACATCGGCCCGGATGTCGGAGACCGGCAGTTGCAGGGTGTCCGCGACCAGGGTGCGGAAGTGGTCGCGGGCCAGGTCCGCGAGCCGCTCGTCGTCACGCGCGCCAGGGGCGGCGTCGGCGGCGGCCGAAGTCGGCGCCGGGGCGGGCGGTTGCGGCTCGGCGAGCCGAGGCCGCGCCGACGGGAGGGTGCCGCGGAAGGCGGACTCCCCGTCCGGCAGCGGCTGGCGGATCGCTCCGTCGCTCTCGGCGACGATCACCTGCTGGCCGAGGTCGTCGGCACCCTCGGCGGCGACGAACGCCGCGCGGAAGCCGACCTCGCCGAGCACCCGCCGCCAGCTCTCCGGCGCCAGGCCCGGAGAACCGGCGATCCGCGGCGCCGGGTCGTCGTAGAGCCACCAGCCGTCCAGCAGGCCGAACGTGAGGTGGCTGAAGAGGATGTTGTCGCTCAGCTCGTTGAGCAGCAGCAGGGCGTGGGGCCGTGCGGCGGCCTTGGCGTTGCGCAGCGTCGCGCGGATGTTGCGGGTCGCGTGCAGCACGTTGGTGGCGATCACCACGTCGTACTCGCCGGGGGCCACCTCCTGGCCCGCCAGCGGCTGCTCGGCGTTGAAGAGCCGGGCGTCCAGGTACGGGGCGAGCTCGCCGTACTCCCGTCGCGCGTGCAGCAGGAACGCCTTGGAGATGTCGGTGTAGCTGTAGGTGTCGATGTGCCCGGCCCACGGCCGCAGCCTGCGGAACACGGTGGCGCTGGTGCCGCCGGTGCCGGCGCCGATCTCCAGGATGCGCAGGCGGGCGGACGGGTCCTCGGCCAGCCGGCGTTCGAGGTAGTCGACCAGGGTGTCGGCGAGCACATCGTTGAAGTAGTCGGCGACCGGGTTGTTCTTGTAGACGCCCTCGACCAGTTCGAGCGAGGCGTGGGGGAACATCACGTCGGTGGCCCGGCGGCGGCCGGTGAGGATGCCGGTCAGCGCGCGCAGCGTGGTGTCGACGAGGACGGCCTGGGGGCGTTTGGCGTCGTCGGCCAGCCACGGCTGCCGTGCCCGGTCCCAGTCGGCCCAGGCGTCGTCGAGGGATCCGCTACGGGTGTCGAGGGCGGCGTAGGCGTCCTCGCCCGCGCGGCGCAGACGGCCCGCGTCGGCGAGTACGGCGAGGGTGTGCTCGGTCCAGCGCTGGTAGCGGTCCTCGATGCCGCCGACGGCGCGCCACTCGGCGGCGGTGGCCGCGCGGCCGTCGCGGAACAGGCCCAGGGACGAAAGCAGCGCCCAGGTGATGTCGACGAGTGCGTCCTGCATGGCGCCGGCGTGGCCGCCCGCCTGCTCGCGCAGCCGCGCGATCTCGGCGCTGCGGTCGGGGCGGTCCTCGCCCAGCGCGCCGATCAGGGACGGGGCGGTGGCGGCCGGGTGGGTGAGGGCGTCGGCGTCGTGGAGGCCGTCGATGCTGCGGGTGTCGGTGGCCTTGAGCAGTGCCAACTGCGGGTACGGGGAGGCCAGCAGGGCGTCGAAGGCGGCCATGCCCTCGTCCGGTTCGATCGAGCCCAGGCCGAGCGCCGCCATGCGCCGGCGGTAGCCGTCGGCGGTGACGATGCCGACGCCGGCCCAGTAGCCCCAGTTCATGACCTTGACCGGGCAGTCGAGCCGGGTGGCCAGGTGCTCGGCGTAGGCGTCGGCGAAGGTGCAGCCCGCCGCGTAGTTGGCCTGGCCGGGGGCCTTGAAGAAGGCCTGCATGGAGGAGAAGAACGCGAGGAACTCAAGCGGCTGGCCGGCGAAGGCGTCGGCGAGGTTCACCGCGATGTCGGCCTTGGCGGCGTAGGTCGTGCAAAACCGCTCCTCGTCCATCCGGGCCAGGGTCTGGTCGCCGAGGACGATCGCGGTGTGCAGGACGCCGCGCACGGGTCCGTGCCGCCGCACGATCTCCTCGCGGGCGCGGCGCAGCGCGTCCGGATCGGTCGCGTCGGCCTGGATGTAGTCCGGTGCGGGGCCGTGCGCCGCCAGTGCTTCCTGCCGGGCGGCGATATCGGCGTCCAGGGGGCGGCGGCCGATCCAGACGACCCGGGCGCCGTGCCGGCGCATCATGTGCTCGGTCCACACGGTGCCGATGCCGCCGGCGCCGCCGATGGCCACGAGCACACCGCCGGGCTCGGGCGGGGCGGCCACGGCGCCGGGCTCGTACGTCTCCAGCAGGCGCGGGCGGTACCACTCGCCGTGCCGGTGGGCCAGGGTCTCGCCGCGGGGGTCGGCGGGCAGTTCCAGCAGCGCCGACCAGGGCACGGGGGCGTCCGCCTCGACGTCGGCGACGCGGAGGTGCCAGTGCGGGTACTCCTTGGCCAGGGTGCCGGCGAGGCCGTGCACACCGGCGTGGGCGGGGTCGCAGCCGGCGTCGCCCGGCAGTCGGCGCGCCTGCCGGGTGACCAGCGTCAGGCCCAGTTCACGGGCGTCGGCGCCGTCGGCCAGGAGCGCCTTGACCAGGCGGAAGACGGCGAGGGGGGCGTCGCACCGCGCCCCGGCCGGATCGCCGGTGGCGCCGGCCGGAGCGAGCCAGAAGAGGTGCTCGGCGCCGGCGGGCAGCCGCGCGGCCAGCCGGTCGGCCGGCTCGTCGGCGCGGGCGTCCAGGACGGTGGCGTCCGGGTAGCGGCGGCGCAGTCCGTCCTGTTCCTCGGCGGTGCCGCCGAGCAGCACGACGCGGGCCTGCGGGTGGGGCCACGGTGCGGCGGGCGCGGCGGGCAGGGCGTCCCAGACCGGTGCCAGCAGCGTCGCGCGGGGGGCCTCGCGGGTCGGGGCGGTCGTCCGGCGGAACGCGTAGCCGCGCAGGCTCGTGCAGAGCCGTCCGTCGTCGTCGTACACGTCGATGTCGACTTTCGTCACGTCCTGGTCGGCGGCGGGGGCGTAGCCCTCGGTATGGCGCAGGTGGGCCCACATGCGCTCGGAGGTGGGGGCGAGGAGGTCGGCGGCGTCCAGGGCGAACGGCAGTGCGGGCGCGCCGTGTTGTTCGTCGAGCGTGCCGGTGGCGTCGCCGTAGAGGCCGACGACGGCCTGGACGGCGCTGTCGAGCATCGCGGGGTGCAGCGCGAAGGCGCCGTCGCGGGCGCCGTCGGGCAGTACGAGCCGGGCCAGCACCTCGCCGTCGCCGACGGCCAGGGTGTCGATGGCGCGCAGGCGCGCTCCGTGGCGGATGCCGACGGCGTCGAGGGCCTCTCGTACCTGGCTGTGCGACAGGGTGCGGCGGCCGCAGCGGGCCCGCAGGGCGTCCAGTCGCGCGGGCCGGGGCGCGCCGGGCGCGACGGTCCGGCCCTGGGCGTGCACGGCCGAGTCCTCGCGCAGGACGCGGAAGGCGTCGCCGTCCCGGTCGACGCGCAGTTCGGCGCCGCCGTCCCCGACGGGGAACGGCTCGGGCCACACCACGTCGCGCAGGCCGACCGGTGCGAAGGAGCCGCCGGTCACGGCGCGGCGGGCGACCTCCAGCGCGAGCACGCCGGGCAGTACGGCCCGGCCGCCCACGTGGTGGTCGGCCAGGAAGAACTCCTCGCCGTCGAGCCGCAGGCGGTAGGCGGCCCCGTCGCTGCCCTCGGGCGCCCGGCCGTCCCGGGTGCCGGTGGCGGCGTCGGCGCCGGTGTCGGTGTCGGTGTCGGTGTCGGCCCAGTAGCGCTGCCGCTCGAACGGGTAGGTCGGCAGCGACACTTGGCGGCGCGCGGCGGGCGCGAAGCTGTCGGCGAACCGGTCGGCCTCGCCCCGTACGTACGCCGCGGCCAGCGCGGCCGGGGCCAGGGCGCGCACACCGCCGACGGGGCGGGGGTCCGCGGCGGTCTCCCCCTGCAGCACCGTGTCGCCGGCGGTGCCGGACAGCCAGCGGCGCAGGCGGGCCGCCAGGTCGGGCAGGCCGGTGGCGACGACGGCCAGGCGGTGCGCGAAGTGGCTGCGGCCCGCGGCGAGGCTGTAGGCGACGGCGTCGGCGGGCAGGCCGGGTTCGCGGTCGAGGTGGGTGAGCAGCCGTTCGGCGACGGTTCGCAGGGCGGCCGGGGTGCGGGCCGACAGCAGGAAGGCGTGCTCCCCGCCCGCACCGGTGCTCTGGGGGACCGGGTGCTCCTCCAGTACGACGTGCGCGTTGGTGCCGCTGGCGCCGAAGGAGCTGACGGCCGCCCGGCGCGGGCCGCGGGCGGGCTCGGCCCAGGGCTGCGCGGTGGTGGTGACGGTGAACGGGCTGCCGTCGAGCACGACGGCCCGGTTGGCCTCCTGGAAGTGCAGCGACGGCGGGATCTGCCGGTGCCGCAGGGCCAGCAGCGCCTTGATGACGCCCGCGATGCCGGCGGCGAACTGGGTGTGCCCGATGTTGGTCTTGATCGATCCCAGGACGGCGCTCCCGGCCGGGGCGCCCTCGAACGCGCGGGTCAGCGCGCGGAATTCGATCGGGTCGCCGAGCTGGGTGCCGGTGCCGTGGGCCTCGACGAACTGGATACCGCCGGGCTCGATCCCGCATGCGGTGTGCACCTCGCGCAGGAGCTGTTCCTGCGAGGCGGCGCTGGGCGCGGTGATGCCGTTGGTGGTGCCGTCCTGGTTGATGCCCGTGCCGCGGACGATGCCGTAGATGTGGTCGCCGTCGCGGCGGGCGTCGGCGAGCCGCTTGAGGACGACCGCGCCCGCGCCCTCGCCCGGGACGAAGCCGTCGGCGCGGGCGTCGAAGCTGTGGCAGCGGCCGCTGGGCGAGAGCATGCCCGCGCGCGTCGCCGACGCGTACAGCCGCGGCGTGGTCTGGATGAACACCCCGCCCGCGAGGGCCATATCGGCGTCGCCGGAGAGCAGGTCGCGGCAGGCGAGGTGCAGCGAGACCAACGAGCTGGAGCAGGAGGTGTCGGTGGTGAGGGCGGGGCCCTTGAGGTCGAGGTGGTAGGCGATCCGGGAGGCGACGACCGAGCCCATGGTGCCCCACAGGGCCTGCGCCGGCGGCCGGGCGGCCAGCTGGTCATGGTAGTCGCCGGCGTAACAGCCCACGTAGACACCGCAGTTGCGGTGGGTCAGGCGTTCGCCGGTGTAGCCGGCGTCCTCCAGGGCGTTCCAGCACTGTTCGAGGAAGATCCGCTGCTGGGGGTCCATCGTGGCGGCCTCGACGCCGGAGATGGCGAAGAACACCGGGTCGAACCGGTCGATGCCGCGGACGAAGCCGCCGGCGCGGCAGGCCACGTCCTGGCCGAGAGGCCAGCGGGTCACCGGTTCGACGAGGTCGTGGCCGGCCATCAGGTGGTCCCACAGGGCGCGCGGGTCCTCGGCGTCGGCGTAGCGGGCGGCCATCCCGACGACGGCGACGGCGTCGTCGTCCGGCGCCGCGGCGGCGGTCGCCGGGGAGGCCGCCGCGCGCGGCGCGTCACCGCGGGTGGCGACGAGGAACGCGTGCAGGCGCTCGACGGTGCCGTGGTCGAACAGGTCGGTGGTCTCCAGCGCGGTGCCCAGGGCCGTGTTGAGCGTGTGGACCAGGTTCACGCCGAGGATGGAGTCCAGGCCGTAGTCGGCGAAGGGGCGGCGGCGCTCGATCTCGGCGACCGGCATCTGCAGGGCCTCGGCCAGCGCGTCGAGCAGGATGCGCTCGATGTCGGCGGTCCCGGCCGCCGCCGTCCCGGGCGGGGCGGCGGCCGGCGTCGTCTCCGGCTGCTCGCCGCCGACCGGGCCGTACCAGAAGCGCCGTCCGGCGAAGGGGTAGGCGGGCAGGTGGACCCGTGCGGGCGCCTTCGTACCGGTGTGCAGGCGGGCCCAGTCCAGCGGCATGCCCTTGGCCCAGAAGGCGGCCAGCTCCCGCCAGTCGCCGCGGCCGATCCAGCGGGCGACGAGCTCGCGCAGTTCGTCCTTCTCCGCCAGGGCGGCCAGGGCCTCGCGGGTGGCCCGGACGCGGCCGCGGGACCACGAGCCCCCGGCCTCGGGGTCGGAGTCGGGGTCGGCGAGGAAGGCGGACAGCTGGTCGAGCCACTCCCCCGGGGTGATCGCGACGAAGCACACCCGCTCGTCCATCTCCTCGCGGCCGGTCTGCAGGGTGGCCGCGACGGCGGGCAGGTCCACGGGGGCCCCGGAGCGCAGCAGGTCGGCGAGTTGGCCGGCCCGTGCGCGCAGGTCCTCGGTGGTCCGGGCGGACAGCGGCAGCAGCACCGGCCGTACGGACGGCGCGGGCGTGGCGGGTGCGGGCGTCGTGCCCCGGTACTCGGCGACGATGACATGGGCGTTGGCGCCGCCCGCGCCGAACGAGGAGATGCCGGCCATCCGCGGGCCGCCGTCCGCGGGCCGCGGCCAGGGGGCCCCGCCCGTCTGCAGGGTGAACGGGGTGGCCGCGAAGTCGATGTCGGGGTTGGTCCGCTCGGCGTGCAGGGTGGGCGCGAACTCGCCGTGCCGCAGCTGCAGTACGGCCTTGGTCAGGCCCGCGATGCCCGCGGCGGCCTCCAGGTGACCGATGTTCGACTTGACCGAGCCGAGGGCGCAGGCGCTGCTCTCCCCGGTGTCGGGCGCGAAGGCCTGGGTCAGGCCGTCGATCTCGACGGGGTCGCCGAGCCGGGTGCCGGTGCCGTGCGCCTCGACGTAGCCGATGCCGGCGGCGGACACCCCGGCGCGGTCGAGGGCGTCGCGGATCAGCGCGGCCTGTGCGCGCGGGTTGGGCACGGTGTAGCCGTTGGTGCGCCCGCCGTGGTTGATGGCGGAGCCGACGATCACCGCGTGGACGGGGTCGCCGTCGGCCTCGGCCGCGGCCAGCGGCTTGAGCAGCACCGCGCCGACGCCCTCGCCGGGCAGGAACCCGTCGCCGCCCGCGCCGAAGCTGCGGCAGTGCCCGTCGGTGGCGAGCATCCGGGAGCGGCTCAGCTCGACGTACGAGGAGGGGTGCAGGTAGAGGTTGACGCCGCCGGCGATGGCCAGCTCGCACGCGCCGTGGCGCAAGTGCTCGCACGCCTCGTGGATCGCGGTCAGCGACGACGAGCACATGGTGTCGATCGGCATGCTCGGGCCGCGCAGGTCCAACAGGTACGACACCCGGTTGGCCAGCGAGCCGAAGGACGTACGGGGTGCGGGCGGCAGTCCGTCGGTGGCCGGCGGGCGGTGGCGGTCGAAGCCGGTCTTGGTGATCCCGGCGAAGACGCCGACCGACGAGCCGTGCCGCTCGGCGAGGCGCCGCCGGGTGTAGCCGGCGTCCTCCAGCACCGACCAGGCGCTCTCGACGAACAGCCGTTCCTGCGGGTCCATGTCGGCGGCGTCGCGCGGTGCGATCCCGAAGAACGCGGCGTCGAACCGGGCGAAGTCGTCGAGGAAGGCGCCCCACTTGCTGTAGCTGGCACCCCGCTCCACGGCCCGCTGCGGGTCCGGTTCGAAGAAGCCGTCCAGCGACCAGCGCTCGGCGGGGATCTCGCGGACGCTCTCACGGCCCGCGCGCAGGTTCTCCCAGAACGCCTCCAGGGTCGCGGCACCCGGGTAGCGCCCGCTGAGGCCGATGATGGCGATCGGCTCGTCCGCGCCGACCGGACGCGGCGTCCTCGCCGCGCGGGTTCGGGGGCGCACCGGTGCGGCGGTCTCGTCGGCCCGCGGCGTGCCCGGCGCGGCGGTCGCGGCCGTCGCCTCCGGCGCGGGGCCCGTCCCCGCCGCGTCGTCCAGCCAGCGGCGGCAGCCGTCCGCGTGCTGCTCCGCGAGGTGGCCGGCCAGGTCGTTCAGCGTCGGGTACTGGTAGAGCACCGTCTTGGGCAGGGCGCCGAACCACCGCGCGAAGTGGCGGTTGAGCCGGGTCACGGCCAGCGAGTCGATGCCGAAGCCGTCGAGCGGCGCGGCCGCGTCCAGCCGGGCGGCGTCCAACCGCACCGTCCGGGCGATCAGCTCCTTCAGCAGCGGCAGTACGCGTGCCCGCAGCCGCGCCGGCTCCGTCTGCGTCTGCGTCTGCGTCTGCGTCGTCTCCGCCTCCTGCGGGGCTTGCGCGTCCACTGCGCTCTCCTCGTCCATGACCAGTAGGTGTGGTGTGCCGAGCGCCAGTGCGCCGTGCAGGGCCCGCAGCGCGGTGTCCGTCGCCAGGGGGCGCCCGAAGCGGGCGGTGAGCGCGGGCAGTTCCTCGGCCGGGACGCTCATCTGGCCGTCCCGCCACAGCGGCCAGCCGATCGAGACGCTCGTGCCGTGGCGCTCGCCCGCGGCGGCCAGTACGGCGCGGTGGGCGAGGTAGGCGTCGAGGAACCCGTTGGCGGCGGCGTAGTCGGCCTGCCCGGGGTTGCCCCGCGTCCCGGCACCGGAGGAGAACGCCGCGAGGAAGTCCAGCGGCAGACCGCGAGTGGCCTCGTCGAGGTTGACCAGCCCGGCCACCTTCGGCGCCAGAACCCGCTGGGCGTCCTGGTGCGACTTGCGGATCACATAGTCGTCGCTGATCAGGCCCGCCGCGTGCACGACCCCGTCGAGCCTGCCGTACGTGCCCACAAGGGAGTCGACCAGGTCCGCCACGGCGGCGGCGTCGGTGACGTCCAGCCGGCGGTACTCGGTCCCCGGGCCCGGCCGCCCCTCCGGCGAGCGTCCGCACAGCACGACCCGGGCGCCGGGGGCGTGGGTGGCGATGTCGGCGGCGACCAGCCGACCGACGCCGCCCGCTCCCCCGGTGATCAGGTAGACGCCGTCGGCCTTCCACACCGGCGGGGGTGCCGCCGCGCCCGGGGCCGCCGCCCAGGTGCGGACCTGGCGGCGGCCGTCGGTGTGGCGTACGTGGTCCGCCTCCTGTCCGGACTCCGCCCGCAGTACGTCGGCGAGTTCCTCGCCCGACGGCCACCGCGTGAACTCGATCAGCTGCCCGTGCAGCGCCGGGTCCTCCTGTGCGGCGGTGCGCAGCATGCCGAGCAGACCGGCGTAGCCGTACGAAGTGCCCTCGCGGCACACGACCTGCACGGAACGGGAGCCACCGGCGGGCTGGTTCAGCAGCCGCTGGAGCTCGCCGAGCAGCAGGGTCGCCGCGTGCTCGTAGGCGGCGGCCGGTCCGTCACCGCGGCTTTCCACACGGGCGACGGACACACCGGGCAGCTGACGGCGCAGGGCGGTCACGTCCGCGTCGGAGGCGTCGCACAGCACGACCAGCCGACGGGTCGCGGGGGTCGCGGTGCGCCCTCGCACCGGTTCGTCGTGCCAGGCCGGCACACGAAGGATGTTTCTGCTCACGTTCATTCCGTTCCAGGTCACTGGGCGGCCGGGCCGCCCGGTCCAGTCAGGAGGCAGGGGGGGAGGTGTCAGATCCGGCTCAGGGCGTCCGGGTCGACCCGGCCGTCGAGGACCGCGTCGAGCAGCGCCGCACGGGCGTCGGTCTCGAACGCGGGCTCGGCCGCGGGGGCCGGGGCGGGAGCGGCGGGCGGTGGCACGGGGGCCGGGCCGTCCGCGGGCACCCAGTAGCGGTCGCGGGCGAAGGGGTAGCCGGGCAGCCGCACGGTGCGGCGCTCGCCCGCCCGATGGCCCGCCTGCCAGTCGACCGGGGCTCCGTCGCACCACAGGGCGGTGACGTGGTCGAGCCGTCCGTCGTGCAGGGCCCGGGTGACCTCGGGGGACTGCTCCGGCTCGCGCCGTACGCCGGCGCCGCGCGAGCGCCGCAGGCCGCCGGTGTGCCAGCCGGCGGGCTCGCCGCCCGCGAGGAACCGGTCCAGCGTGCCGAGTACCTCGTCGATGCTTCCGGCGACGAAGCCCAGGCGCGCTTCCATGGCCTCCCGGCCGACCTGGAGGGTGAACGCCAGGTCCGCAAGCTCCGGGGCGTGCCCGTCGCGGCGCGCCCGGTCGAGGAAGTCCCGCAGCCGTCCGGCCGCGGCACGCAGCCGGCCGTCGTCGCGGGCGGACAGCACGATGGCCTGGGAGGCGGCCGGACGGGCCGGCGCCACCGGTGCGGACGCCGCGGGCGGTGCTTCGAGGACGACATGGGCGTTGGCGCCGCCGAAGCCGAAGCTGCTCACCCCGGCCCGCAGAGGCTGCGGCCGCCCGGTGGCGTCGGTGCGCGGCTCCCAGCGGCGCAGCTCGCGCACCACCTCGAAACCGCCGCCGTCGAACGGCAGTTGCGGGTTGAGCCGGTCGCAGTGCAGGCTCGCCGGCAGCTCGCGGTGGCGCATGGCGAGCAGCACCTTCAGCACTCCGGCCAGGCCCGCGGCCGACTCCGCGTGGCCGATGTTGCTCTTCACCGAGCCGAGCGCGCACGGCCGGTCCGGGTGCGGCGGCCTGCCCTCGGCGGTGCGCAGCGCACGGTAGGCGCTGTCGAGGGCGTTGACCTCGACCGGGTCGCCGAGGCCGGTGCCCGTGCCGTGCGCCTCGACGTAGCCGATGCCGTCCGGGTCGATGCCGCGCATCGCGTCCTGGATCAGCGCGGTCTGCGCCCTGCCGTTGGGGGCGGTCAGGGAGCCGGCGCGGCCGCCGTGGTTCTCGGCGCTGCCGCGGACCACGCCCCAGACGGCGTCGCCGTCCCGCAGGGCTCGGGCGAGCGGCTTGAGCAGCACCGCGGCGACGCCCTCGGCGCGTACGTATCCGTCGGCTCCGGCGGCGAAGGTCTTGCAGCGGCCGTCCGGGCTGAGCATGCCCGCCATCTGCGTCGCGGCGAAGGTGTCCACGCTCAGCAGCAGGTTGACCCCGCCCGCGACGGCCATCTCGCAGCGGCCCGACCGGATGCTCTCGACGGCGCGGTGCAGCGCCACCAGCGAGCTGGAGCAGGCCGTGTCGACGGGTTCGCTCGGCCCGTTCACGTCCAGCACGTAGGAGATCCGGTTGGCCAGCATCGAGTGGGCGTTACCGGTGGCGGTGAAGCCGTCGGGTGCCACGCCGCTGGCGTTGAGCAGGTGGTGGTAGTCGCCGCCGGAGACGCCGAAGTAGACGCCGGTACTGGCGGGGAGGCGCGCCGGGGCGTAGCCGCCGTTCTCCAGCGCGGCCCACACGGTCTGCAGTGCCAGGCGGTGCTGGGGGTCCATCAGCTCCGCTTCGAGCCGCGAGAGGTGGAAGAAGTCCGCGTCGAAGCGGTCCACGTCCTCGATCAGACCGGCGTACTTCGGGAAGTCCGCCCGCGCCACGACGTCCGCGTAGGGGCCGTCGAAGCGGTCGCCGGGGTAGTCGGAGACCAGGTCCTCGCCGGCCCGCAGCCGCTGCCAGAAGGCGTCCAGGTCGTCCGCGCCGGGGAACCGTCCGGCGGCGCCGACGATGGCCACCGCGTCGTCGTCCGGCGCGGACGCCGGCAACGGGTCGGTTGCCGGCAGCGGCTGCGGGGACGCCTCCGGGGACGACCCCGTGGCGGCGACCGGCGCGGGTGCGTCGGCGACCGCGGGGAGGGTCAGCTCGGGGCCGTGGCGGTCGAGCAGATGCTCGGCGAGGCTGCGGATGTCGGGGCACTCGAAGAAGACGGCGGGGGTCAGGTCCGTGCCGAGGATGTCGTTGAGTTCCGAGGCCAGTTTGGCCAGCGCGATGGACTCGAAGCCGTACGCGTGGAAGTGCGTGTCGAGGTCGATCTCGGCCAGGTCGAACTTGAGCAGGTCGGCGACGGCCTCGCGGAGCGCGACGATCAGCGCCGCCGGAGCTTCCCCGACCGCCGCGGCGGTCACGGGCCGCTCGGGCTCCGGCCGCTCGGGCTCCGGCCGCACGGCCACCGGCCACCGCTCCCCCGCACCACTCGGCATCGGCAGCGCCGGACGCGACGTCGGCGGCAGCGCCACCGGTGCCCGTTCGGCCTCGCCGGGAAGTGTCGGCTCAAGGCCGCCGACGGTGAACTCGGCGTCCTCGATCCGGCCCAGCACCCGGCCGTCCGCGTCGAGGAAGGCCACATGGAAGACCGCTTCGGACGTCCGCGCCAGCACGATCGCCCGGGTGCGCTCCCACTGCTCGCCCTGCACCGATCCGACCCGCACCACTTCGGCGTCGGCCCGGCCCCAGGCGTGCGCGACGCCCTGGACCAGCCCGGCGAGCGCCCAGGCCGGGAGCTGCACCTGCCGCTTGTGCGGGTCCTGGCACATGGCCGGTTCGGCGACCCGGACGAGCAGCCGGTGGCCGTCGAGTTCGGTGACCCCTTCGACGCTGCGCGCGTACGGCCGGGCGTCGAGACCGGCGCCGCCGAGCGCGGCGTACAGGCCGTCCCGGTCGAGGGTCTCGGGCGCGGTCAGCACCTGCGGCATCGAGGCGTCCTCGGCGGGCGCGGACGGTACGACGTCGGCGGCGAAGTGGAGCGTGGCCTCGTCGGCGTCCCACAGCTCGACGCGGTGCCCGCCGTCGTCGGACGCGCCCAGCCGCCAGGTGAACGCCTCGGGGGCGTCCGCGGGCGAGGGGAGCGCGGCCCACCGCGCGCGGCGCAGCCGCAGCGGCCCCGCCAGCCCGGCGAGCCGGGCGAAGGCCAGGCCCGCGTCCAGCAGCGCCACGGTGGCGTAACGGCGCTTGCGTCCCACGGTGTAGACGTAGTCGAGGAGTTCGTCGCCGCGCAGCCGGAGGCGGTAGCGCACGCCGTTGAGGTCGGAGGCGTTGGTGCCGACCCAGGGGTGCGCGCGCCGGGTGAAGGCGAGCGGCCGCAGCACACTGGGCGCGTCGTCGTCCTCGGGGTACCAGCAGCGCACCTTGTCGAAGGGGTAGGCGGGCAGCGACGCCTTGGCCGGGCGGCCGCCCACCGGCCACAGCCGGTCCCAGTCGACGCTCGCGCCGTCCGCCCAGTGCCGCGCCAGCTCCGCCTGGCCGCCGTCGCGCAGGGCCTGTTCGACGGTCGCCGCGTCGGCGGTGCGCCGGCGCCGCAGTGTGCTCGCCGTGAAGTGCACGCCCGCGGGCACGACGGGCGACTGCGCCGTGAGGTCCACGGCGGACAGCTCGGCCAACCGGGCCTCGGCGTCGGCGAGGTCGTCGGCGACGAAGGCCAGTCGGCACGGCAGTTCGTTCTTGCCGGTCTGCAGGGTGTACGCGAAGGCGTCCAGGCCCGGTGCGGTCCGCCGTACGTGCGCGTGCATATCGCGCAGCACCGTCCGCAGGGCCTTGGGCGTCATGGCGGAGAACACCAGCAGCCGCGGGCGGCCGCTGTCGGGTGCGGCGGCGACCCGCCCGTCGTACTCCTCGACGACGAGGTGCACATTGATGCCGCCGGCACCGATGGACGTCACGCCCGCCCGGCGCGGCACCTCCTCGCCGCCGACCACGGGGCGCCGCCAGGGGTCGCGGCGGCGCTGCACCACGAACGGCGTGTTGTCGAAGTCGATCGCCGAGCTGAGCGTCTCCGCGTGCAGCGAGGGCGCCAGCGTGCGGTGCTTGAGCTGGAGCAGCACCTTGGTCAGGCCGGCCATGCCGGATCCCGACAGCAGGTGCGCCACGTTGGACTTGACCGAGCCCAGCGCGCAGAACCCCAGGTCCGGGGTGTGGCGGCCGAACGCGAGGGCGGCGCCCTTGATCTCGATGGGGTCGCCGAGGGAGGTCGCCGAGCCGTGGCCCTCCAGGTAACTGATCGTGCGGGCGTCGACCCCGGCGTCGTCCAGCGCCTTCTCGATGGCGCGGGCCTGCTGCTGCGGGCTCGGCACCGTGAAGCCGTTGCGGACCCCGGCGTTGGTCATACCGCTGCCCTTGATCACGCCGTAGACGTGGTCGCCGTCGGCGACGGCATCGGCCAGCGGCTTGAGCACGAGCGTGCCCACGCCTTCGCCCAGGATCGTGCCGTCGGCACCGAGGCCGTAACTGCGCACGACGTCGGCCGACTTGGTGGTGAAGTGCGCCTGCGAGGTCGCGATGAGGTCGTACGGGTGCAGCATCAGGTTGATACCGCCGACGACGGCCACCCGGCACTCGTCACCGCGCAGCATGCGCACGGCCTGGTGGACGCAGGCCGACGCCGAGGAGCACATGGTGTCGAGGAACGCCGACGGCCCGGTGAAGCCGTAGTGGTAGGACAGCATGTTCGCCATCACGCCGAGCTCGCTGCCGCTGGTCGCGGTGCCGCGCATCAGCATGTTCTGGAAGCCGTAGAGCGAGTAGCTGTTGTTCATCGAGCCGACGAGCACGCCGACGTCGCCGTCGTAGCGGCGCCGCAGCGTCTCGCGTGAGTAACCCGCGTCCTCCAGGGCCGTCACGCCCGCCTGCAGGAACAGCCGTACCTCCGGGGACAGCAGCTCGGCGTCGCGCTGGGAGATGTTGAAGTAGCGCGGGTCGAACGCCTCGACGTCCCGCAGGAACGTGCCGGTCTTGACGACGGTCTTGCCGTCGACGTCGCGCTCGTCGAAGTAGATGTCGCTGTGCCGCCACCGCGACTCCGGGACGGGTTCGAAGCTGTGCCGGCCCTCGCTGAGCAGCTCCCAGAACTCCTCCAGGGTGTCGGCGCCCGGGTACCGTCCCGCCATGCCGATCACCGCGATGTCGTGGCGGTCCGGGTCGGCGGGCCGGACGACCGGGGCGGGCCCGGCCGCGGGCGCGGGCGCGCGGGGCTGTTCGGCGGCGGGCACCTCGGCGGCGGGCGCGGGCGGCTCCTCGACCGCGGGCGCCTCGGACGCGGATGCTTCGGGGGCGAAGAGCTCCAGGAGCCGTTCGCGGTGCTCGGCGACGAAGTAGCCGGCCGCGCCCCGCAGATCGACGTACTCGAAGAAGAGCGTCTTGGGCAGCGACCCGAAGGTGTCCTCCAGCCTGCTGGTCAGCTCGACGATGGAGATCGAGTCGATGCCGTAGGTCTCCAGCTTCTCCTCGGCCAGGATGTCCTCGGGGTCCTGCAGGGTCACCTCGGCGAACAGGTTCCGCAGCAGGTCCTGTGTACGGGTGAGGAGTTCGACCTCGTCCAAGGCGGCCGGCGGGGCCGCCCCGCGCACCGCCGCGGACGTGCCCGGCTCGGGCTTCGCGGCGCGGTCCAGGCCCGCGTACCCGCGCAGCTTGGCGCGCTCCCCGAAGAGCACCACGCGGCGCACCGGCGCGGCGGGGTGCAGTGCGCGCTCCAGCGCGTCCAGGCCGGTCCCGCTCGGCAGCGGCACGGTCCCGGTGCGCTTGCGCAGATAGGCGAGGCTGGCGTCGTCCACGCGCATGCCGCCGTCGGCCCACAGCGGCCAGTCCACCGAGCGGGTCGCCCGGCCGGCGGCCTGCCGGCGTGCGGCGAACGCGTCGAGGAAGGCGTTGGCGGCGGCGTAGTCGCCCTGCGCGGCGTTGCCGAAGGCGCCCGCCACGGAGCCGAACAGCACCAGGAAGTCCAGGCCGTCGGCGCGCGTCGCGTCGTCGATGTAGGTGGCGCCGTCCACCTTGGGCGCGAGCACGGCGGCGGTGCCGGCGAGGGGTTTGTTCGCGAGGTAGCCGTCGTCGAGGACGCCGGCCGCGTGGAACACGCCGTCGAGCCGTCCGTGGAGCGCGCGGATGTCCGCCACCGTGTCCCGCACCGCGTCCGGGTCCGTGACGTCGGTGCGGCGGTAGGCCACCTCGCCGCGGGCCAGGCGGGCCCGCAGGGCCAGGACGTCCGGGCTGTCCGCCGAGCGGCCGCTGACGACGACCGTGGCGCGGTGGCGCTCGCAGAGCCGCTCGGCGAGCAGCAGGCCGAGTCCGCCGGCGCCGCCGGTGATCCAGTAGACGCCGCCGTCGCGCAGCAGCGTCCCGCCCGCCTCGCCGGGAGGAAGCTCCACGAAGCGGTGCCGCACTCGGCGGTCCTGGGCGTCGTAGGCCACTTCGGCGTCGTCTCCGGCGCCGGCCTCCGCTCGGACCACCCGCTCGAAGCGGTCGGCGTCGCGGGGGTCGCAGGCGTCGAGGAGCACCAGTCGGCCGCGGAAGGAGGGGTTCTCCTGCTCTGCGGTCTTCAGCAGCGCCGCCAGCGGCGCGTAGACCGGCGAGTCCGGGGCGCCCGGCGCGACGACGAGCACCTGCCGTCCCTGGCCGAGGAGTTGCCGGACCTGCGGATAGCAGGCCTCGAACGCCGCCTTCATGGCGGCGGCATCGGTGGCGGCGGGATCGGTGGCCACCGGCAGCTGCCGGACGTCCATGCCCAGCCGCGCGGCGCTCGCCGCGGCGAGGTCGCCGTCCAGTGCGGCGTTGAGCACCGTCACCGGACCGGCCGGGGCGGCCTGCCCGGCTGCGGGGTCCGGGGCGGGGGCCTCCTCCCAGACACCGGTGACCTCCAGGAGTTCGCCTTCCGGGGCCGCCGGCTTGGCGGCGGGCAGCTCCCTCGACGTGTAGCCGGAGAGCCGCACGCACAGCCGGCCGTCGGCGTCGTACAGATCGATGTCGGCCCCGGTCGTCCCGGCCGCCTTGCCGCCGCCGGCCGGCCGCAGCCACGCCCACATCGTCGCGGTCGTCGCCGCGTGCACGGTGAGCCGGTCGAGCGCGAACGGCACCGCGGGGGCGGCCGGCCGGCGCCAGCCGCCGTCGACCGGGCCGAGGGCCAGGGCGGCGAGCAGGGCGCTGTCGAGGATCGCGGGCTGCAGCGCCATGCCGTCCGGGGTGCCCGCGGGCAGCCGCAGCTCGGCCAGCACGCCGTCCGGGCCGCGGTGCAGGGCGTGCAGGCCGCGCAGCGCGTGCCCGTGCTCGATCCCGCTGGACCGCAGCGCGGCGTAGCCCTCGGCGACGTCGACGCGCCGGGGGAACCGCTCGCGCAACGCGTCCGGGTCCGTCCGCACCTCCTCGACAGCCTCGCCGTACTCGACCCGGCCGCTGGTGTACGGCGTGCCGTCGCCATCGGTGATCGCGTAGTCGTAGCCGTCGGCGGCGGGCGTCAGGCGGAGCTGGGGGAACAGCCCGGCGTCGCCGACGAGCAGCGGCCGGATCCACACCGCGTTGCGGATACGGGGCGCGAGTTCGGCCCTGGTGCCCGCGACGGCGGCCCGGCCGGCCGCCGCGGTGACGAGTTCCAGGGCCAGCACGCCCGGGACGATCCGTGCGCCGTTGACGAGGTGGTCGCGGACGAATCCCTGTCCGGCGTCGAAGTGCAGGGGGAAGGTCCAACTGCCGCCGTGCGCCTGGCCTTCGCCGAGCGGGGCGGGCGCGACGGGCGCGAGGTCCGTCGCACCGCGCTCCGGTCCGGTGTCCGTCGCACCGCGCTCTGGCCCCCGGGCCGTGTCGTCGCGGGTCGGCTGGAACCAGTGCGGCGTACGGGCGAACGCATAGCCGGGCAGGTGCATCCGGCGGCCGCGCTCGGGCCACTGCGCCCAGTCCACGGGCAGGCCCTGGGCCCAGGCGGCCGCGAACTTGTCCCACCTCTCCTGCTCCAGCCAGCGCTCGGCCAGGGCCGTCAGATCGTCCGCGTCCAGGCCCTCGGGGGCCTCGGCGCCGGCCCGGCCGCGCGGGCAGTCCGCGGGCGGCTCCTGCCCCGCGGCGACGCTCTCCAGCTGCGCCGCCCACTCCTCGACGCCGCTGGCCCGGAACACCACGCGCTCGCGCAGCGGCACCCGGCCCTCGCGCAGCGTACGGGCGACATCCGTCAGGGACGGGGCGTCGCCCTGCTCGATCCGGGTGCGGACCCAGCGGGCGAGCCGGTCGCAGGTCTCGCGGAGCCGGTCGGCGTCCTTGGCGGACACCGGGAGCCACTGCTCACCGGTGTCCTCGGTGGCGGCCACCGGGTCCGCGGCCTCCAGCAGGGCGTGGGCGTTGGTGCCGCCGAATCCGAAGGAGCTGACGCCGGCACGCAGCGGTACGGACCCTTCGGCGGTCCAGTCGGTGAGCCGGTCGAGGACGTACAGCGGGCTGCCGTCGAGGTTGATGAGGGGGTTGAGCTTGCGGAAGTTGACCGTCGCGGGCAGCTTGCGGTGGCGCATGGCGAGGATGACCTTGAGCATGCCCGCGATGCCGGCGGCCCCTTCCAGGTGGCCGATGTTGGTCTTCACCGAGCCGATGCCGCACCGGTGGGCCGCGGCCGGCTCGGGCCGGTCCGCGGCCAGGTCGGCGAAGGCCTGCTTCAGCCCGCGGACCTCGATGGGGTCCCCGACGGGTGTGCCGGGGCCGTGGGTCTCCACGTAGCCGACGGTCTCGGGCGCGATGCCGGCCTTGCGGTAGACCCCGGCGATCAGTTCGGCCTGTGCGGCCGGGTTGGTGACGGTCAGCGAGCTGGTGCGCCCGCCGTGGTTGCTGCCGATGCCCTTGATCACGGCGTGCACGGCGTCGCCGTCGCGGCGGGCGTCCGCGGCCCGCTTCAGCAGGACGATGCCGCCGCCCTCGCCGCGCACATAGCCGTTGGCGTCGGCGTCGAAGGCCCGGCACAGGCCGTCGGGCGAGAGCATGCCCGCCTTGGCGAAGGCGATGAAGTGCCGCGGCGACCAGGTCAGATTGACCCCGCCGGCGAGCGCGAGGTCGCAGTCGCCGGCCTGGAGGGCCGACACCGCCTGCTGCACGGCCACCAGCGAGCCGGCGCAGGCGGTGTCGTTGACGACGCTCGGGCCGCGCAGGTCGAAGTGGTGGGAGACCCGGTTGGCGATGATCGCGTACGCGGCGCCGGTCGGGTAGTAGGCGTCGATCTCCTCGACTTCCCGCTCGATCAGCTCGGCGTAGTCCCAGTGGCATACGCCCATGAAGACGCCGGTGGCGGAGCCCGCGACGCGGTCGGCCCGGTAGCCGGCGTCCTCCAGGGCGTGCCAGCTCAGCTCCAGGGCCATCCGCTGCTGCGGGTCCATGGACTGCGCCTCGCGCGGGGAGATCTGGAAGAAGTCGGCGTCGAAGCAGTCGGCGTCGTCGACGAAGCCGCCCCAGACGCTGTTGGTCTTGTTGAACTCGCGGCGCGGATGGCCGAGATGGTCCTCCTTGCGCCAGCGGCGCTCGGGGACCTCGCTGATCAGCGAGCGGCCCGCGGCAAGGTGGCTCCAGAACTCCTCGGGCGTGCGCGAGCCGGGCAGCCGCAGGGACAGGCCGATGACGGCGATGTCCCGGTCGTCGGCGAGGACGCCGTTCTCCTTGTTCATGGCGCGTTCTCCGTCCTAGGCCGACTGGGCGCCGCTGCGCCGGTCGACGACGTACAGGGGGACCCCCAGCGGGCCCCGGTGGCGGGCGTTGCCGCGCACGTACCAGTGGTGCAGCCAGACCGTCGACGCCAGGCAGACGAAGGCCTGGTTCTCCTTGGTACCGATCTGCTCGGGCGGGCTGTCGAAGACCCGGTCGGTGAACCGCCGCACGAAACGCGCGTCCAGGACGCCGATCTCGTCGAGGGTGCCGGGGTCGGTCAGCAGCTCTCGGTAGTCCGGGCGGGAGCGGACGAACGCGGCGCTGTCCGGGGCGCGGTAGGGGAACTTCCCCTTTTTGACGATCCGTTCCGGCAGCACATCGGCGTAGGCGCGCTTGAGCAGGTACTTCTCGTCGTAGGGGTCGCCGAACCGCAGGTTGACCGAGGCGGCGCGGCGGACGACCGCGGGGTCGAGGAAGGGGCAGCGGTTCTCCACACCGTGGGCCAGCGCCATCCGCTCGCCCTGGGTCGAGAGCAGATAGCCGCCGAGCAGCGTGCGGAACTCCAGCCACTGGGCCTTCTGCACGGGGGTGAGCTGCGCGTATCCGGGCTCGTCGGCCACGAGTTCGGCGAGAGCGGCGAAGGGGTCGCCGGCGTTCTTCAGCAGGCGTGCGGCGAAGCGGCCGTTCTGGAATCGCATCTGGTGGGAGAAGAGGCCGGGCAGGGTCTCCTCGGTGAACTGCCGGTAGAGGCCCAGCATCCGGCGGTGGCCGTCCTCGCCGCTGAAGTGCCGCAGGTACGGGTAGAGCTGACTCATGCGGCGCAGGCGGGTGTCGTCGTCCAGTTCGTGCCAGGTCGACAGCAGCTGCGTGTCCTTGAAGATGCCGTAGCCCAGGAACGCCTCGTCGGCGCCCTCGCCGCTGAGCACCACCTTGATCCCTTCGCTGCGGACATGGCGCGCCAGCAGGTACATGGGGACGAAGGCGGTGCGGAAGACGGGCACCTCGGCGTGCCGGACGGCTTCGGGGAAGGCGTTGACGACGTCCTGGTCGGACACCCGCACGGTGGAGTGGTGCGTGCCCAGGTGCGCGGCCAGCGCGGCCTGTTCGGCCGATTCGTCGAACTCGGCGTCCTCGAACTCGATCGAGAACGTCCGCAGCGGGCGGTCGGTCCGCCGCGCGGCGAGGTGCGCGATGATCGAGGAGTCCAGGCCGCCGGAGGCGTAGACGCCGACCTCGACGTCGCTGCGCAGCCGCACGTCGACCGCGGCTTCGAGGTCCGCGCGGACGAGTTCGACGGCCTCCTGCTCGCTCTGCGGGGCCGGACCCGCGGTCAGGTCGAGGGTGGCCCAGCGGCCGCGCCGGACCTCGTCGCCGCGGAGGGACAGGTACTCGCCCATGGGGATCTGCTCGATCCCGTGGTAGCCGCTCTGGCCGGGCAGCGGGGTCCAGGTGGCGAAGACCGACGCCAGCTGCGCCTCGTCGAAGGCGAAGCGGAAGTCGGGGTAGGCCAGGAACGCCTTCATCTCGGAGGCGAACAGCCAGGCGCCGCGGTGCCGCGCCACGAACAGGGGCCGCTTGCCGAACCGGTCGCGCACCAGGTGCAGTTCGCCGGTGACGCTGTCGTAGAGGGCGAACGCGAAGGCGCCGTTGAAGCGGGGCAGGCAGTCCAGGCCCCAGGCGACCCAGGCGGCCAGCACGACCTCGGTGTCGGACTCGGTGCGGAAGGCGAAGCCGCGGGCGGTCAGCTGCTCACGCAGCTCCCGGTAGTTGTACAGCTCGCCGTTGTAGCACAGCCAGTAGCGGCCGTCGGCGCTGCCGACCGGCTGCGAGCCGGTGGCCAGGTCGATGATGCTCAGCCGCACCGTGCCCATGGCCAGCCGGTCGTCGAGTAAGCAGCCCGCCTCGTCGGGGCCGCGGTGCTCGATCTGGGCGAGCATGCCGTGGATCAGGGTCTCGTACTCCTGCGGGGGCAGGGGGCTCTGGAAGAAGCCGGCTATGCCGCACATCGGGTCACCTGCTCCCGGCGGCCCGCGAGCGGGCGGCGTCGACGAACTCGACGATGCCGGACAGCGAGACCATGACGTTGCCGAGGATCTCCTCGCCGAGCGGCACTTGGTACTTCTCCTCGATGTGCCCCATCAGCGAGATATAGCCGAACGAGTCGAGGATGCCCGCCTTGAACAGGTCGGTGTCCTCGGTGATGTCCGAGTCGAACTCGAACATGAACTGCTCTTCCATGTGCTTCTTGAGTTCCTGCTTCATGGCTGTGCGTCACCCTCGCGATGGTCGATTCGGGGCGCGTGCCGGTGTCCGGCGCGCGTGAACTCTGCGCTGGTGCGGCGGCGTCAGGCGGCCGCGAACCCGGCAGCGACGATCCGGCCCAGCGCGGGCCACTGGGACCGGATGAAGAAGTGGCCGCCGGGGAACCGGTGTGTGGTCAGGGGCCGGGTGCTCTCCCGTTGCCAGCCCTCCAGGTCGGCCCGGGTGAAGCGCTCGTCCTCGCCGGTCATGGCGGTGACGGGCAGGTCCAGCGGCGGGGCCTCCTCGTGCCGGTAGGCGCCCAGCGCGGTGAAGTCGGCCCGCATCATCGGCTCGTAGTACGCCATCAGGTCGGGGTGCTCCCACAGCTCCTCCGGGATGCCGCCGAGCTCGCGCAGGTGCTCCCAGAAGGCGTCGGTCGGCAGCTCCCAGGTGTGCCGTTCCCGGCTCGGGACGGCCGGTCCGCACTCTCCGGAGACGAACAGGTGGACCGGTGCGGGCAGCCGCTCGGCGCGCAGCCGGCGGCAGAGCAGGAACGCCAGCCGGGCGCCGAGGCTGTGGCCGTAGAGCGCGTAGGGGGCGTCGAGGCGGTCCCGCAACTGCCCGAGCAGGTCGTCGACGATCGCGGCGGGGTCCAGCAGCAGCGGCTCGGAGGCGCGTCGGCCGCGTCCGGGGCGCTCCAGCGTCACGACGTCGACGTCCGGGCAGGAGGCGGCGAGGCCCGCGTAGGCGCGCTCGTCGCCTCCGGCGTAGGCGACGCAGAACAGGCGTGGCCGCGACGGCGATTGCGACTGCGGCTGCGGCTGCGCTCGCGGCTTGGGCGTCCGGTGGGCGGGGGCCGCGTCGATCTGCCCGATCATGCGGGTGAGGACTCCTTTCCCGCCCACCTCGCGGCAGCGGTCGGCGCTCGTGCGCTCCAGCAGGTAGCGGACGCTGTCCAGCCACCGCACCGATCCGCTGATCTGGTCGCTCAGCGTCGTGGCGGCGTCCTGGTCGGTGTACGGCCGTGCGGTGAGGTTGGCGATCACCGTGGCCCGCAGCGGCGCGAACCGGAAGCCCTTGAGGAAGGCGGCGAACTCGTCGCGGGCGGCGGCCATGAACCGCGAGTGGAAGGCGGCCGAGACCTTCAGCCGGGCCACTCGGGTCCCCCGGGCGTCGAGCGTCTTGTGCGCACGCTCGATCTCGTCCAGGGCCCCGGACAGCACGGTCTGCACGGGGGTGTTGATGTTGGCGACGTCGAGCCGCGACAGCCCCTCCTCGGCGAGGAAGGCCCGCACCTCGTCCGCGCCCGGCCCCACCACGGCGAGCATGCCCCCGTCCGAGGCCCGGGCCATCAGCTCGCCCCGCTTGACGACGAGCTTCAGTCCGGTCTCGAAGTCGAAGGCCCCGGCGGCGTGCAGGGCGTTGTACTCCCCCAGGCTGTGGCCCAGGAGGTACCCGCCCTCGGGCTCGCCGCGCTCCAGCGAGTCCTGGTAGGCCAGGGCGTTGACGACGTAGAGCGCGGGCTGGGTGTAGCGGGTGTCGTCGAGCCGCCCGTCCGGGTCCTCCAGGCACAGCCGCGCGAGGTCGTAGCCGAGCACGTCGCAGGCGAGCGCGGTCGGTTCGGGGAACCGCTCGAAGAGACCGGCTCCCATGCCGCGGGTCTGGGAGCCCTGGCCGGGGAAGAGCACGGCGGGCGTTCCCTTTGCAGAAGCCCTCACGCGCGGCCCGCAGAACGGTGTTCGCGGGCGGTGGCAGGGCAGTCGTCCGGCGGGTTCATGGCCTCCCCGATCAGCGGTGGTGTCCGATGACGGGAATCCTGCGACACCCCCCTTGCAGGGGCCTGGTCAGGACGCTGGCGTATTCCTGCCGTCCGCTGTAGCGGTTTTCCGCCATCCTTGCCGGAACCCCTGCAGAGACCTTGCCGTTCGCTTACCGATGGCCAAGATGATCTTGGAACGCCCCGTTCTGTGTGCCAAGCTCCGGTTTGGAAGGGCACCGGCCGACAGCGCCACCCGCCCGTCAGCACGATCGCGCGTGCGAGAACGATTGGGACCGATATGCCGTCATCCATACCGCCGAAACCGGCCCCGACCACCCCGGCCCCCGTGGCCGGACCGCACGAGACCCCCCTCCTGCTGAGCGTCCTCGGCCCCATGTCGGCGCGTCAGGACGGCCATGACCTCCCCCTCGGCCCACCACGCCGCAGAGCCCTGCTCGCCCTGCTCCTGATACGCCTGGGGCGCGTGGTACCCACCGAACTGCTCATCGAGGAGCTGTGGGGCGAGGAGCCCCCGCGGCAGGCCGTCGCCACCCTCCAGAGCCACGTATCCCATCTGCGCCGCGCACTGCAGCCGGCGTCCCGGCCCGACCGCCCCACCGTGCTGCGTCATCGCGCCCCCGGCTACGTCCTGGAACTCGACCCCGAACAGATCGACGCCTGCCGCTTCGAGCGCCTGGTCGCCGAAGGACGGCGGCTGCTGGAGGAACGCGACCCGCTCGGCGCGCGGGACCGGCTCAGCGCGGCCCTGGCGCTGTGGCGGGGCTCGCCCTACGCCGAGTTCGACGGCCACCCCCCGCTCAGCGACGAGAGTTCGCGGCTCGAACACGTCCGGCTGACCGCCGTGGAGTCCTGCGCGGAGGCCCGACTCGCCCTCGGAGCGGCCCAGGAGGTCGCCGCGGACCTCGACCGCGAGGCCCGCCGCCACCCGGCGCGCGAACGACTGGTCGGCCATCTGATGACGGCCCTGTCCCAACTCGGGCGGCAGGCCGAGGCGCTGAAGGTGTACGAACGCACCCGCGTCCACCTGGACGAGGAGTTCGGCGTGGGAACGGCCGCCGAACTCCGCCGGGTCAGGACCGCGATCCTGCGCCAGGAGCCGGGAGCGTGCGGGCCCACCGCGGCACCACGCCCCGGTCGCCCCGATTCCGCCGGGACCGGACCGGGAGCCGCGGTGAACGCGGCCGCGAGGCCGGACGGCGGCGAGGCGGCAGGCAGGACCGAGCCGCACCCGCCCGTCCGCGCGGCGCAGGAGCCGCAACTACCCGCCGAGAACGAGGTGTCCGGTAGGGGCGACGGTAGGGCGGCGACCCCGGTCAGGCCCTTCACGGCAACGGCGGCCGACCGCAAGGAAGGCCTCCAGGACGTCGCCGGGTCCGCAGCGCGGCAAGGAGACGGGGCCGCCACCACCGACGGGGCAGCGGCGACGCGCACCACCGCCGGGCCGGACCACGCCCACCGAACGGCGCCGACCGCCGCGGACTCCCCGCCGGCCACCCCGGCCTCACCCACGAGCGCGGCGGACGCGCCGGCCCCGGAGAACCGCACGAGCCCGGAGATCTCAGGGGCGGTGCCCGACGGGCCGCGCACCCAGTCGCCGTTCACCGGCCGCAACGAGGAATTAGAGCGCCTGACGGCCGCGGCGAAGTGCGCGGTCGCCGGCCACGGCCATGTCGCGGGCGTCCTCGGCCCCGCCGGCGTCGGCAAGACCCGGCTGCTCCTCGAACTGGTCCCCAGGCTGGAGGCCGCCGGCGCCGCCCAGGCCGGCACCGATCCGGACCGTGCGGGCCTGGAGGTGATCTGGAGCCACTGCTTCCTCGGCGAGGGCGTACCGCCCTACTGGCTGTGGACCCAGATCCTCAGGCGGCTGTCCACGACCCGCCCGGACGCCTTCCGCGAGGCGGCGAAGCCGTTCGGCGCCCTGCTCGCCCCGCTGATGCCCGAGCGCGCGGCGCGGCCCGGCGGACCGGCCCCCGAATCCGACTGGGGCCAGGCCCGGTTCCTCACCCACGACGCGGTCTGCGAGGTCCTGCTCGCGCTCGCCACCCAGCGCCCGCTCGTCCTGCTCCTGGAAGACCTCCACTGGGCCGACACCGCCTCCCTGGACCTGCTCCGACTGCTGAGCACGCGCAGCCAGGGCCACCCGCTCGGCATCGTCCTGACCGCCCGCGAGTACGAGGTCGAGTCCGACGCGACGCTGCGCCGGATGCTCTCCGAGGTCCTGCGCGGCCCGCGGACCGAGACCCTGCGGCTCGGCGGCCTGTCCCGGCACGCCGTCGCCGCCCTCGTCGTCGCGCAGGCCGGCCCCGGTGTCGACGCGGAGGTCGTCGAGGTGCTCCACCGGCGCAGCGAGGGCAACCCGTACTTCGTCATGCAGCTCCTCTCCCTCCTGGGTGACGCGCGTAGCCTGCGCCGGCCCGACGCGGTGGACGTGCTGCTGACCCGCGTCCCGACCGGCGTCCGCGAGGCACTGCACCAGCGGTTCGCCGCACTGCCCGAGACGGTGCTGTGCGTACTGCGGCTGTGCGCCGTCATCGGCACCGAGATCGACACCGATCTGCTGGACCTGACCGCCATCGACAGCGAACCGGTCACCGAGGCACTGGAGTCGGCGATCCGCGCCGGGCTGCTCGGCGAGGACCCCCACCACCCGGAACGGCTCCACTTCACCCACGCCCTGGTCCAGGAGACGCTCATCGACGAGCTGACCCGCGAGGACCGGCAGCGGCTGCACGCGCGGGTCGCCGAGGGGATCTCCACCCGCAGGCTCGGGCGGGTGGCGGACGAGGAGATCGAGCGGGTCGCCCACCACGCCTGGCACGCCAAGAGCGCCATGCCGACCGCCGAAACGCTTCCTCTGCTGCTGCGCGCCGCCGAGCAGGCCGAGCAGCAACTCGCCTACGAGCAGGTGGAGACCTGGCTGCGCCGCGCGGTGCACCTGGTCGGCCTGCTGCCGCCCGGCGACCCCTCGGCCGCGTCCCTGGACCAGCGGCTGCACATCCAGCTCGGCCAGGTGCTGGCCACCACCCGGGGCTACGGCCACGCCGAGGCCGAGACGGCGCTCGCCCGCGGACGGGCCCTCAACTCGGTCACCCGCTCCCCCGAAGACCCGTCGGTGCTCTGGGCGCTGTGCGCGTCGGACCTCGTCACCGGCCGCTACGACACCTCACGCCGGTACTCCGGTCTGCTCCGGGAGCTCGCCGACCGCGACGGCCAGCCCGTGGCGGTGCTCGGCGCGGCCTACGGCGAGGGCATCGTCCTGCACGTCCGCGGCCAGTTGCGGCAGTCGCTCGCCGAACTGGAGCACGGCGTCGCCATGGCGGACGGCTACGCCCTCGAAGGCCACTCCCTGGCCCGCACCTTCCAGCACGACCCGCGCGTCTCCTGCCGCTCCTACAACACCTTCACCCACTGGCTCCTGGGCGACCGGGAGACCGCCACGGCCCGCCGCCGCGAACTGCTGCGCCTCACCGAGGACGACAGCCGGCCCTCCGACCGCTCCTTCGCCCTCTACGTGGACGCGGTCGTGGCGGCCTGGGAAGGCGACGCCGAGACGGCCCGCTCCTCCGGCGCCGAGGGAGTCCGGGTGGCGGACGAACACGGGCTGATCTACTGGAAGGCGATGCTCGGCATGCTGGAGGGCTGGGGCCTGACCTGCTCCGGACAGGAGGACGGCCTCGCCCTGATGCACTCCTGTCTCGCCGAACTCCGCAACTCCAGAACCCATCTGCGCCGCCCCCTCCACCTGGGCCTCCTCGGCCAGGCCCAGCACCGGGCCGGCCGCACGGAGGACGCGAGGACCACCTTCCACGCCCTCCTCGCCGTCATCACCCGACGCGGCGAACGCGTCTACCTCCACCCCGAACTCCCCGCCACCCGCCTCCTCCACGACCTCCTTGGCCGCGGGGCCGCGGAGTCGGTGGCAGCGGGGTGAGCGAACGGCTTTCGCTGCCCGCGCGGGAACTGGGGCGGCCGCTCCGTCGTCGTCACGAGCATGATCGAAAACTCCGGACCCGGATCCCTCCACTCGCTCCCGCTCGATGAACTGATCGCGGCCTGGGGCGGCGTAGGCCCCCGGTCCGAGCGGGCCGACGCGGACCCGCTCGTCGTGGACTGCGCGCGCCGGCTGGCCGCCGACCCCGGTGGGGAGTGGGCGCCGCTGTGGACCTTCGGGCTGGTGACGATGGCGTCCTACGTGGCGTGGAGGCCGGGGGAGGGCGTGGCGGGCCGCGTCGTGGAGGCGCTGCTCGCCGCCGACAGTGCGCTGGGCGGGGGCGGCTGCGCGCATGAGGCGCACCCCTTCCGGGCCGCACTGGAGCGCATCGACGACGACGAGGTCGGTGTCCTGGTGCCGGAACTCCGCGACTTCCCGGCCTTCGGAAGGGGAGAGACGGCCGATGCCGAGCACGACGACGCCTCGTGGTGCCCGACGAACGTCGCGACCTGCGCGCGGATCACCGCCGATGTCCTGACCCCCTTCAATGCGACGGGAACGGCGGGCACGAGGGGAACGACGGACATCCCGTCCGTCATCCCGCGCAAGGATTCCGACGCGCTCAGGTGGCTCTCCTCGACGCTCTGCGACCATCCCTATGGGGACCCCGGGTGGGAGCTGTCCCGCCTGGCGCTCTCGCTGCCCGACCACCCGTCCAAGGGCGTCCAGGCCGGCTATGTCGCGGCGATGCACGCCAGTCAGTGGTATGCGGTCTCGGGCCGCATCACCACTCCCGAAGCCCTCGACGACATGATCGAGGGCCTGGAGAAAGTGCTCGCCCAGCTTGCGGGCAGCACCTGCGCCCACACCCCCGCCGAGCACCCCGAGCCGCACTCCGACCCCGCCGGTGCGGCGCAGTTCGGTTTCTACCTGCGCAGCCCCGGGGGACGCGCCGAGCTGGCAGAGGGCGGCGGGCGGCGGGGCGACCTCCGGGGCTGGCTGTGTCCCGCCTTCCTGCACTCCCTCGCCGACGACGCCCTGGACGAACTGCGCGAGGGGTATGCGGAGTTGTTCGCCCCGCGGGAGACGGACCACCTCGACGAGGAGTTCCTGGGCGCGGACGGACGTCTCGCCCTCGACCGGCTGGCCCGCTTGCTGGACGACGAAGACCCCTCCATCGACGTGGACGACCTCGCGGTGTGGGCGGCCCGCCGGTACATGAGCGAGCGCATATCCGATCCGCGGGAACGGGCCGTACTGCTGCTGGTGATGCTGTGGTACGCGGAAGACCCCTACGAGATCCCCTACAACGCGGGGACGGAACTGCGCGACGCCCTGCGCACCGCGGCCGTTTCGCCTCTCGGCGCCGAGTGCCCGCACGGCGCCACCCACCCCGACACCGGCGACCGGCTGCCGTCCCTCCTCGACCACCTCCAGGCACCCGGCGAGTCCCCCGCACCCGGCGACGGCCTCACTCCCGACGTCTGGCTGTGCCCGCACCACCTCGTCGAACGAGCCCAGGAGGCGCTGGAGGAACTGGACGACGCCTTCGACGAGGACGAGTAGCGCACGGCGGCGGACGGCGGCCCGGAGCCGGGGCCGCCGCCAGGGCGGGACGTCCGCCGGCGGCAGCCCTCCGGGCCACGCACTACTCGTGGTCGCGCTCTCCGAATCAGCCGAACTGGCCGGGCTGGTAGTCGCCGGCGGGCTGCTGGACGATGACGTTCAGCCGGTTGTAGGCGTTGATGAGGGCGATCAGCGACACCAGGGCGATGAGCTGCTCCTCGTCGTAGTGCTTGGCGGCGTTCGCCCAGACCTCGTCCGTGACCCCGCCGGTCGCGTCGGCGAGGCGGGTGCCCTGCTCCGCCAGCTCCAGTGCCGCGCGTTCGGCCTCGGTGAAGACCGTGGCCTCCCGCCACGCCGCGACCAGGTTGAGGCGCGTCGAGGTCTCGCCGGCGGCGGCCGCTTCCTTGGTGTGCATGTCGAGGCAGAACCCGCAGCCGTTGATCTGGCTCGCGCGGATCTTCACCAGTTCCTGTGTCGCGGCCGGCAGTGCCGAGTCCGAGATCACCTTGCCTGCCGAGGTGAAGTGCTTGATCAGCTTGCCTGAGGCCGGGCTGGCGAAGAGGTTCAGGCGGGCGTCCATGGTGTGCTCCTTGGCCGTTGTCGTTGGCTACACCCCTATGACGGAATCGCTCGCCACGATGTGACACGGACGAGTGTGACGGGCGTCTCCTCCGCCCCGTCGTCACACTCCGGAACCATGAACTCACCCATCGCCATGAGCGCGGGATCAGATCTCGGGAAAGGTGTCGGGCACGCCGAGCGTCCCCGCGACGGCCCGCCAGACGGCAGCCTGGGCGGCGGCGAGGTCGATCTTGGGATCGTCCAGCATCAGCCGGATGCCGAAGCCGTCGCTGAGCGACAGCAGCAGCGTGCAGACCTCGTCGACATCGCAGTCGGCGAACTCGCCCGCGTCGATCCCCCGGCGGATCGCCCGGGCCAACCAGGTGTGCAGCTGGTCGTAGAGGTCGACGGCGAGCTTCTGCGCGGTCTCGTCGCGCAGGGCCCGCACCCACAGCTCCTGCCACAGCCGCCAGTCCTGCCGCAGCTCGGGGTCCGTGGGCAGCATGTTGTGCAGAATGCGGGCCAGGATCACGGAGGCGGGGACGGTGTCGGCGTCCCGTTCGAGTTCGGTACCGGTCTGCCCGAAGGAGTGGGTCATCGCCTCGGCGAACAGCCGCTCCCGGTTCTCGAAGTGGTAGTGCAGCAGGGCGGTGGACACCCCGGCGTGCTCCGCGACCATACGCATGCGGATCTTCTCGAAGCCGACCTCGGCGATCACTTCGCACGCGGCGGCGAGGATCCGCTCCCTCGTCTCGGCGGTCCGTTCGGCCTTGGCCACGTGCATGCTCCCCGGGTCGTCGTGTGCGGGACCGGCGCGGCGGGGCCCGTCCCGTTCCATCTTCGCGCATCCCCCCGTGCGTGCCGTGACCTACCGGTAGCGGTGGAAGCCCCGGCCCGACTTGCGGCCGAGCAGCCCGGCGTCGACCATCCGGGCCAACAGCGGCGGGGGTGCGTAGCGCGCCTCCCGGAACTCCTCGTACAGCGACTCGGCGATGGACCGCGCGGTGTCCAGGCCGATCAGGTCCACCAGGGCGAGCGGCCCGAGTGGATGGGCACACCCCAGGCGCATCCCGCGGTCGATATCGGCCGCCGAGGCCGCGCCGGACTCGACCATGCGTACCGCGTCGAGCAGATAGGGCACGAGCAGGGCGTTGACGATGAAGCCGGCGCGGTCCGCGGCGTCCACCACCTCCTTGCCCAGCACTCCGGCGGCGAAGGCCCGGGTCCGGCGGGTGGTGTCCGCTCCCGTCAGCAGGGAGGGCACCAGCTCGACCAGCGGCAGCACCGGTACCGGATTGAAGAAGTGCAGGCCGACGACCTGCTGGGGGCGCGTGGTCGCGGTGGCGAGCCGGGCGACCGGCAGCGACGAGGTGTTGGTGGCCAGGATCGCGTCCGGCCGCCGGACGATCGCGTCCAGCTGTGCGAAGACCGCCAGCTTCGCGGCCTCGTCCTCGGCGACCGCCTCGACGACCAGATCGCGGTCGGCCAGTGCGGCCGGGTCCGCCGTGACGGTGATCCTGGCGAGTGCGGCGTCCCGGTCGCGGCCGGAGAGCTTGCCGGCGGCCGCGGCGCGGGCGAGGGAACCGGCGATCCGGTCCAGCCCGGCGTCGGCCGCGCCCGAGCTCGACTCGACGACGAGCACGTCCCGGCCCGCCCGGGCGCAGACCTCGGCGATTCCGGAGCCCATCAGGCCGCAGCCCACGACCCCGATGCGTGCGATGTCGATGGCGGTTTCGGTGACGGTGTCGGCGTGGGTCTCGGTGTCGGCCCCGGCCTCGGTCTCGGTGCCGGTCCCGGCGCCCGTCTCGATGTCGGACAACGGTCCTCCCCTACTGGTCGATTGGCTGTGCGTCAGCGAATTCGGGGCGAGCCCGTCGCCCGTCAGGGCGGGCGGCCACCGGTCGTGGCCGCCCCCGGTGTGCCCCGGCGCACCGGCCGGGGCACACCGGCCGGGTGTCAGGAGGCGGTGGGCATCTGCAGCACGCCCGTGCCCCGCTTGACCAGTTCCCCGGCGATGATCAGGCGCTGGATCTCCGAGGTGCCCTCCCAGATCCGGTCCACCCGCAGCTCCCGGTAGAGCCGCTCGACGGGGTAGGAGCGGTCGTAGCCGCGCCCGCCGAAGATCTGCACGCAGCGGTCGATGACCCGGCCCGCCGCCTCGCTCGCCGCGAGCTTGGCGATGGCCGCCTTGGCGTGCAGCGTCTTGCGGTCGACGGTGCCGTCGTCCACCTCCCAGGCGACCTGGTGGGCGTAGGCGCGGTTGACCGCGATGTCCACCGCGCAGTCCGCCAGCATCCCCTGCACCAACTGGAAGTCCGCGATCGGCGACCCGAACTGCCGCCGCTCCACCGCCCAGTCCCGCGCCAGTTGCAGCGCCCGCTCCGCGGCGCCGGTCGTCCGGGCCGCGATCATCAGCCGCTCCTCGGTGAACCAGGACCGGGTGATGTCGTACCCCTGGCCCACTCCCCCGAGCACGGCGTCCTCGGGGACCCGCACGTCGGTGAAGGTGAACTCGGGGTGCTCGTAGACGAAGGTGTGCATGAAGCGCGGCACCCGGGTCATCTCGATGCCGGGGGTGTCCTTGTCGACGAGGAACAGCGTCGGTTCGCGGTCCGGGCCGGCCGCGGCCAGGACGATCATGAAGTCGGCGTGGTCGCCGACGGTGACGAACCACTTCTCGCCGTTCAGCAGCCAGCCGCCGTCGGTGCGGGTGGCGGTGGTCGCCAGGTTCTGCGGATCGGAGCCGGCGCCGGGTTCGGTCACCGCGTAGCAGTCCCGGCGCTCCCCGCGGATGACCGGTTCGAGGTAGCGCGCCCGCTGCTCGGGGGTGCAGAACCGCAGGGCGTTGGCCGGGCGCCACACGGTGTCCCACAGGGCGCCGGTGAGCTGGCCCAACTCCTCCTGCACGATGGCCTGTTCGAGGATGGTCAGGCCGGCGCCGCCCCACTCCCGGGGCATGTTGACGGCCTGCAGACCGCTGGCGAGAACGGCGTCGCGGATGGCGGCGTGCGCCTCGGCGGGCAGGCCGTTGTTCTCCTCGCAGTCGGTTTCGTACGCGGTGAGGGTCTCGGTGAGCTCGCGCGCGGTGCGCTGGAGCTCCGCTTGGCGCGGGGTGAGACGGAAGTCCATGTCAGTCCTCGGAAGTTCGTGGTCGTGGTGGGCCGGGGTGCGGTGGCGGGAGAGGGGTCAGGGCAGCGGGAGGGCGAGGGCGCGGGTGCCGCGCTTGATCAGCTCGTTGGCGATGATCAGGCGCTGGATCTCCGAGGTGCCCTCCCAGATCCGGTCCACCCGGAGCTCCCGGTAGAGCCGCTCGACGGGGTAGGAGCGGTCGTAGCCGCGCCCGCCGAAGATCTGCACACAGCGGTCGATGACCCGGCCCGCCGCCTCGCTCGCCGCGAGTTTCGCCGTCGAGGCCTTGGCGTGCAGCGTCTTGGGGTCGGCGCCCGGCTGGTCGGCCTCCCAGGCGACCTGGTGGGTGTACGCGCGGTTGACCGCGATGTCCACCGCGCAGTCCGCCAGCATCCCCTGCACCAACTGGAAGTCCGCGATCGGCGACCCGAACTGCCGCCGCTCCACCGCCCAGTCCCGCGCCAGTTGCAGCGCCCGCTCCGCGGCGCCGGTCGTCCGGGCCGCGATCATCAGCCGCTCGTCGGTGAACCACTCCTTGGTCAGCTCGTATCCGTTGCCGACGCCGCCGAGGACGTCCTCGTCGGGGACGAAGACATCGGTGAAGGTGAACTCCGGGTGCCCGTTGACGGCGGAGTGCATGAACCGCGGCACGCGGGTCATCGCCACGCCCGGTGCCTGCTTGTCGACGAAGAAGAGGGTGGCCGCCCGCTCCGGGCCGGCGTCCGCCTGCACCAGCAGGAAGTCGGCGATGTCACCGCAGGTCACAAACCACTTCTCGCCGTTGAGCAGCCAGCCGCCGTCGGTGCGGGTGGCGGTGCTGGTGCCGGACGCGGGGTCGGACCCGGCACCGGGCTCGGTGACCGCGAAGGCGTCGAAGCGCTCTCCCCGGATGACGGGCAGCAGGTACTTCTCCCGTTGGGCCTCGGTGCCGTACGCCAGGACGTTGGCCGGCCGCCAGGGGATGTCCCACAGGCAGTTGGTGACCTTGCCGAACTCCTCCTCGACGATGACCTGGTCGAGCAGGGAGAGCCCCGGGCCGCCCCACTTCTCGGGCATGTTGATGGCGTAGAGGCCGGCGTCGATGGCGGCCTGGGCCAGTTCGCGGACGGTGTCGGCGGGCAGCGGTCCGCCGGCCTCCTCGGACTGGTCCTCGTAGGCGTACAACCGCTCGGCGTAGGCGGCGGCGCGGGCCTTGAGATCGGCCTGTCGGGGGGTGTAGCGGAAGTCCATGGTCTCCTCCGGAGCGGTGGGCGGGGCGAGAGTGCGGTGCGTCAGGCCGGTACGGCGCGGGCGTCGAGTGCGAGGGCGCCGTCGGGGCGGACCAGCAGCGGATTGACCTCGATCTCGGCGATCTCGGGGTGTGCCGCGGCGAACGCGGTGAGGCGCTCGATGACGGCCGCCGCGGCGGCCACGTCGACCGCGGGCCGGCCGCGGACCCCCGTCAGCAGCGCGGACGTCCGCAGTCCGGTCAGCAGCGCTTCGGCACGGGCGGCGGGGACGGGTGCCAGGGCGAAGGCGACGTCGTGCAGCGCCTCGGTGAGCACCCCGCCCAGGCCGACCATGGCGACCGGGCCGAACCGGGGATCGCGGTTGACCCCCACGATCAGCTCGACGCCGTCCCTGAGGTCGGCCATCGCCTCCACCGAGTAGGAGCGGGCGCCGAGCCGGGCGTGCATCTCCCGGTGGGCGGCGAGCAGCGCGTCGCGGTCCGGCAGGCCCAGGACGACACCGCCGGCGTCGGACTTGTGCAGCAGGTGCAGGGCCTTGAGGACATACGGCCCGGGGAAGGCGTCGGCGGCGGCCGGCAGCCCGGCCTCGTCCGTCACCTCGCGGGCCTCGGGGAACGGCACGCCTGCCGCGCCGAGCAGTCCGCGGATGCCGTGGTAGCCGAAGTCCCGCAGCGGCCGGGCGGGCGGCGGCAGCGGACCTACGCCGGGCGCCTGCCGCCCTTCGGCGACGGTCAGGGCGGCCAGCGCCCGGGTCGCGTCCTCGGTGGCGGCGAAGACCGGCACGCCCGCCTCGACCAGGGTCCGGCAGCTGGGCGACTGGGGGAACATCGACTGGACCACCAGCGGTTTGGCGGTCTTCGCCCGATGCGCCGCGATCCGCTGGGCGGTCGCCAGCTCGCCCGCGGCGAGCGCGTTGCCGCCGCCCGCGGCGGAGGTCTCGGCGGCCGGGCCGCCCAGGCCGCCGGTCGCCGCCGAGTACCCGCCGAAGTACCCGGTCAGCAGGACGGAGTCGATCTCGTCCAGGCCGAGCAGGGCGGTGACGGTGTCGCCGTAGGAGTGCGGGTTCTGCTCCCCCATCCCGGCCAGATCGACCGGGTTGCCCACCGCGGACTGCTCCCACAGCGACTCTCTGAGCCGCTGCTGGGCGGCGGCGGAGAGTTCGGGTACGGCCAGTCCGGCGGCCTCGGCGGCGTCGGCGGCGATCGCGCCGTGGCCGCCGCCGTCGGTGCAGACCGCGGCGCGGCGGCCGGCCCGGGGGCGGGTGCCGTTCAGCGCGGCGAGGACCACGGCCATCTCGCGGGGGGTGGCGACCAGTTCGACGCCGGCGTCGCGGCAGGCGGCGGCCACCACGTCGGCGGAGGTGGTCAGGGCGCCGGTGTGGGACTGCGCGCTGCGGGCGGAGGCGCTGCCCCGGCCCGCGGTGAGCAGGACCACGGGCTTGTCCGCGTCGGCCGCGGCCTCGGCGAAGGCCCGGCCGTCGCCGAAGTCCTCGGCGTAGACGGCGATGGTGCGGGTCGCCTCGTGCCGGGCGGCGTCGGCCACCAGGTCGACGAGCGTGACGTCGGCCTGGTTGCCCAGCGAGACGAAGCGGGAGAAACCCAGGCCGTGCGGCGCACAGCGGAGCTGGAGTTCCAGCGCGAGGTTGCCGCTCTGGCTCAGCAGGGCGATACCGCCGGGCGCGAACCGGTCCGAGGCGAGGTACAGCTCGGTGGTGTTGTCGGCGATGCCGAGGCAGTTGGGGCCGACCAGGACGGCGCCGGCGGCGCGTACCCGCTCGGCGACGGCCTGTTGGCGGGCGCGGCCGGACTCCCCGGTCTCGGCGAAGCCGGCGGTGATGCCGACGATGGCGCGGGCACCGCAGGCCAGCGCGTCGTCGACGGCGGCCTCGAAGCCCGGGCCGGGCACGGAGACGACGACGAGTTCGACGGGCTCTCCGATCGCGGCGAGCGAGGTCGCGGCGGGCCGTCCCAGGACCGTGCCGCCGCGGCGGTTGACGAGGTGGACGGGGCGGCGGTCGGGTGCCCGCAGTGCCTGGGCGGCGACCGCGTGGCCGTACTTCGCCGGGTCGTCGCTGGCGCCCACCACCGCGACGGACTTGGGGTCGAACAGGGCCGACAGATCACGTACCACGGTCACCTCGCCAGTCGGAGTGCGGAGTTGGGGCAGGCCTCGGCGGCGGCGCGGGCGGCGTCCTCGTCGTCGCCGGGGGCGGGGTCGGCGACGACGGCGGCATAGCCCCACTCGTCGAGGTCGATGAGCTCGGGCGCGGGCTCCTGGCACAGGCCGTAGCCCTGGCAGCGGGTGGAGTCGAGGTGGAGTTTCACGGCTGGGTCCTTTCGGCGGGGGCGGGGTGCGCTCCCGTGGCGGGCGCGGTGCGGCCGGCGACGTGGGGCACGGCGACGGTGAGCCGGCCGGTGGCGGCGGTGCAGTCCGGGCAGGGTGCGTCGAGGTGGGCGCGGAGCAGGTGCGGGAAGGTGCGCAGCAGGCTGCCGGCGGTGCCGGCCGCGGCGTCGAGCAGTGCGCAGGCCCCGCGGCCGGGCAGCGAGGTGGACCACCGGCGCAGCCGGCCGGTGAGACCCTCGTCGGCGGTCCCGGTGCGCAGGGCGGCGACGGCCTCGCGGATCGCGCCGGTGCCGGCCACGCACACCCCGCACTGCCGGGCGCTCTGCGCGGCGAGGTGGGTCAGGGCCGCGTCGGCGAGCGGGACCGGGCACTCGCCGGGAGCCAGGAACCTGATCGCCCCGCAGCCCAGTGCGGTGCCGGCGACCGCGAGGGCGTCGGGTTCCAGGGGCAGATCGAGGTGGCCGGGCCCGATCAGCCCGCCGAAGAGCCCGCCCATGAGGGCGCCACCCGGCTCGGGGGTGCCCTGGGCCCGCGCCAGGTCCCGCAGGGTGCGCCCGTAGGGCACTTCGGCGAGCACGGGTTCTGCGGTGCCGCCGGAGAGCGTGACCAGGGTGGTGCGGGCGGTGTGGCGGCGGTGCTGCGGCCGGGCGGCGATCAGCGCGATCCGCGCCAGCGTCTCGACGTTGGCGACGAGGGTGGGGGCGCCGCCGACCCCCTGTTCGTGGGGCCGGGGCGGTTTGGCGGTGGGCAGGGCCGGACCGCCGTTGATCCGGCGGACCGCGGCGGTCTCCTCCCCGGCGACATAGGTGTGCGGGGTCTCGACGACGTCGACGGGAAGGTGCGGCGGGCGCTCGGCGAGGGCGGCGCGGATCCGCTCGGAGGCCACGGGGTCGGCGAGGTAGACGTAGCCGCGCTCGGCGCCGGTGATCTGCGCGGCCCGGGCCAGTCCGTCCAGCACCAGGTGCGGGCGGGCGCGCAGCAGCCAGCGGTCCTTGACGGAGCCGGGCTCGCCCTCCTCCCCGTTGGCGACGACGACGGGGCGGGGCCCGGCATCCCGTACCGCACGCAGTTTCCGGGCGGTGGGGAAGCCGGCGCCGCCCCGGCCGCGCAGCTCGGCGGCGGCGATCTGCTCCAGCAGCTCGGCCGGGGCGACGGCCGCCCGGTAGCCGCCGGCGGCCCGGTAGGCCTCGGCGCTCTCCGTCGTACCGGGCGCGGCGCCGAGCACGGTGGGGTATCCCGGACGCGCCAGGAAGTCGGTCCCGGTCATCCTCGGTCTCCGTCCGGTGGGGCGGCGCGCAGGGTGCGCACCGCGCTTTCCAGGGCTTGGCGGTCCGCGGCCGTTCGGCCGTATCCGGGGCCGGGCAGGCCGATCAGCATGCGGTGGTGGTCGAGCACGACCTCGGCCGCGAGCAGGGCGGCCTGCGGGTCGCCGGGGCGGCTGCCCTCGGCGACCGCCGTGACCAGGCCGGTCACCTCGCTGAGGTAGCGCAGCCAGCCGCGCTGGGTGCCGTGCAGCACCAGGCGCTCGACGCGGCCGCGCTCGGCCCGCTCGGCCGCCGCGGGCGGGTCCGCGGCGGCGTGGTGCGCACCGCGCAGGGCCGCGACGGTGGCGGGCAGCTCCCGCTCCGGTTCGGGGGTGAGCCCGAGCCAGACCAGGTTCCGACGACCGCTCATGCGTGCCTCCGGGGAGGGGTGGGGTGCCGGCACGGCGCGGGTGCGGGCCTCGGGGAGCAGCGCCCTTGGCTCGGTGCCGGGTGAGAGGGGGTGCGGTGGAGAGGTGCCGCTTGGGGATGCGGCCGGTGGAGCGGCGCACAGCGTGTTCCGCTCGCTTCGGGATCCGTACGGCGGAGCGCCGGACCGAGCGGCTCCACTAAACTAACTAATCAGTTAGTCAGGAAACAAGTCTTGACTTCAACGAAACCCGGCAGCAATCTGACTGACCAATTAGTCAGCACGGGATCCCGGAGCGGACCCTCCCCCGCGCCCTTCCGCCTCTGCGGCCCCTCGCCCGTGCGGCATTGAGGAGTTACCCGATGCACCCCGAAGCCACCGCAGCACCTCCGCAGCACGACTCCCCCGCACCCGCGCTCCCCGCCCGCTACTACACCGATCCGGCCACCGGCACCGCCGAGACCCGGCACATCTTCGCCCGGTCCTGGCAGCTGGTGTGCCATGAGAGCGACCTCCCCGGCCCGGGTGCGCGGCTCGCCGCCACCGTCGCCGACCGTGAGGTGCTGGTCGTACGCACCGAGGACGGCTCGCTGGCCGGGCACCTCAACGTGTGCCGGCACCGCGGCACCCGCCTGGTCGACGCTCCCGAACCGGCCGGCAAGGCGATCCGCTGCCCGTACCACGGCTGGACCTACAAACTCGACGGGCGGCTGGTCGGCGCGCCCGAGGCCCGGCAGATCCCCTGCCTGGACAAGCCCTCGCTCGGCCTGTTCCCCGTACGGGTCGAGTCGTTCCTCGGCTTCGTCTTCGCCAACCTGGATCCGGACGCCGTACCCCTGGCCGAGCAGTGCGCCGGGCTGACGGAGGCCGTCGGCCACTACGCGGACGCCGACCTGGTGCCGGTGGGCCGCAGCCGGATCCACGACCTGGCCGGCGCCGAGGTCCAGCAGGCCAACTGGAAGGTCGCCGTCGACAACTACCTGGAGGGCTACCACGTCCCGGTCGCCCACCCCGGGCTGATGCGGCTGCTCGACTACCAGGGCTACACCTGCGACATCGCCGAGAACTACGTCCTGTTCGCCTCACCGCTGCGCGACAAGCCCTCCTCCAACTGGGCCGAGCGGCTCTACCAGCGGCTGGCCTCCCCCATGCCGGGGCTGACCGAGGCGGACCGGCGGGTCTGGCGCTACGCGGTGATCTACCCCAACACACTCATCGACTTCTACCCCGACCATGTGCTTGCCTGGACCGCACTGCCGACGGCAGTCGACCGGGTCGCCGTCCCCGGCGCCTTCTACACGCGCCGCGGGACCAGGGCACGCACCCGGCTCGCCCGCCGGCTCAACATCCACATCGGCTGGATCACCAATGACGAGGACGCCGAACTCGTGGCCCGCGTACAGCGGGGACTGGGCACACCCGGCTTCGAGCCGGGCCCCCTGTCCCGCCGCGAGGCCGCGGTCGGCTGGTTCGCCGACCGGGTGCGCGCCGACCTCGGTGACGCGGTGGGCTGAGCCGCGCCGGTGAGGCAGCCGAACGAGCCGTCCCCCCACGGCGCGCGCCGCCCGCGCCACGGCTGACCGGTCCCGTACGGAGGGCAGGGCCTCCGTACCTCCGTGACCGCGCCCTGACGAGCAGCGCTTCCCCTACGGAGAGGACACCGATGTCCCCCGAGGCACCCCCGCCCCCACCCCCGTCCCGGCGCGCGTTCCTGCGCGCGGGCGCCGCCGCGGCCTTCGCCCTGGGCCCGGCCGGCTGCGGATTCCTGCCGGAGAGCCGCAACGCCTTCGGCGACCCGGACCGGCCGATCGACGTCAAGGCCGACGGCGACCTGGTCTATTTCAACTGGGCGGACTTCATCGCGCCGGCCGTCTTCGACGGGTTCGAGAAGGAGTACGGCGTCAAGGTCGTCCAGTCGAACTTCGACTCGATGGAGGGCATGGCCGCCAAGCTCAACGCCGGCAACCGCTACGACATCATCTTCCCCAGCGCGAAGTGGGCGCAGCGGCTGGCCCAGGGCGGCCGGCTGCGCCGGATCGACCACTCCCGACTGACCCACGCCGCCGCCGTCTTCGACCACTACCCGTACTTCGCCGACCCCTGGTACGACCGGCACTCCGCGCACACCGTCCCGTTCACCATGTACAAGACCGGGATCGGCTGGCGGAAGGACCGGCTCGGCGACGATCTCGCCGGCTCCTGGGACGATCTGTGGAACCCCCGCGCCAAGGGCCAGGTCTTCGTGCTCGACGACCGCGACGAGGTGCTGGGCATGGCCGCGCTCAAGCTCGGCCTGGACATCGGCACATCCGACCCGCAGGACCTCGCCCGGATCACCCGGACCCTGCAGGGCCTGCGCCCCAGGCTGCGCGGCTTCTCCAGCGACAGCTACAACAACCTGCTCAACGGCAACGCGGCGATGACCCAGGCCTGGAGCGGGGACATGGCCGCGATGCTCGGGCAGGCCAAGGACCCCTCCGTCCTCGGCTTCGAGGTGGCCCGGGAGGGCGCGCCGATCAACTCGGACTGCTACGCGATCCCCACCGACGCCCGCCACCCCGGCACCGCGATGCTCTTCATCGACTACCTCCTGCGGCCCGCGAACGTCCGCAAGAACATCGAGTACATCGGCTACCCCATGCCGGTGCACGGCAGCGAGGAGGTCTACGCCGCCCTGGTGAAGCCGTTCCCGCAGTGCCTGGTCGCCCCCGACGACCTCAAGGGCGACCTCTTCTTCCGCAACGCCTCGTCGAAGGGCGAGCAGGCCCGCGACTCCGCCTGGACCCACGTGAAAGCCGGCTGACATGGCACAACGCACCCCCTCCGGGGCACTCCGAGCGCAGCGCGGCCGCTCCGCGTCCGGCACTCGGCTGTGGACCTGGCTCATGCTCCCGGGCACCCTCTGGATGACCGGATTCCTCATCGCCTCCCTGATCCTGGTGGCCACTCTGGCCCTGGGGACCACCGACCCGCTCGGCAACCCCCGCTTCGGGTTCGACCTCGACAACGTCAAGGCGCTGGCCGACCCGGCGTACCGCATCGTGCTGCTGCGCTCGCTGGCGTTCGCGCTGATCGCCTGTGCGGTGTGCCTGGTCGTGGCCTACCCGGTCGCCTATGTCATCGCACTGCACGGCGGACGGTTCAAGAACCTGCTGATCGCCGCGATCGTGGTGCCGTTCTTCGCCAACTACCTGGTGCGGATGTACGGCTGGTCGGTGGTGCTCTCCGACGGCGGCCCGGTGCTGAGGGCGCTGCGCGCCGTCGGGCTGGCGGACGCCCACACCAAGATCCTGCAGAGCGGCACCGGCGTCATCGCCGGGCTCGTCTACGGCTTCGTCGTCTTCATGATCATCCCGCTCTACGCGGCGCTGGAGCGGATGGACCTGTCGCTGATCGAGGCCGGGCGGGACCTCTACGGAGGCCCCCTGAGGACGTTCTTCTTCGTCACCCTCCCCGCGACCCGCCAGGGCGCGGCGGCCGGCGCGGTGCTGGTCCTCCTGCCCGCCATGGGCGACTTCGTGAGCGCACAACTGATGGGCGGCCCGGACCAGATCATGATCGGCAACCTGATCCAGGACAAGTTCTTCCAGGGCCAGAACTGGCCGCTGGGATCCGCCCTGACCATGCTGATGATGGCGGTGCTGTTCCTCGGGATGCTCGGCTATCTGCGGCGCACCCGCAAGGACGAGGCGGAGGCCGCCCGATGACGCCCCGCACTCCCAGGCGCGACCGCCGCGGCACCGAGCGCAGGCCCCGGCTGGCCCTGGCCGTCACCGCCGCCTTCTTCCTGCTGCTCTACCTCCCCATCGGCGTCGTGGTCCTCTTCTCCTTCAACGCCCAGAAGTCCCTCACCGTCCTCAAGGGCTTCAGCCTGCGGTGGTACACGGCCTTCTTCCACGACAACGTGCTGATCGAATCGCTCGGGATGAGCCTGCGGGTCTCCCTGGTGGCCATGGCCGGCTCGGTGGTGCTCGGTGTGGCGCTGGCACTCGGCCTGGTGCGCAGCCGTACCCGGCTCGGTTCGCTGGCCGGCCTGATCATGCTGGTCCCGCTGGTCACCCCCGAGATCGTCACCGGCGTCGCCGCGATGCTGCTCTTCAAGGGCGTGGGCGTCACCCTCTCCTCAGGCACCGTGATGCTCGCCGAGGTCACCTTCTCCATCTCCTATGTGACGGTGATCCTTCGCTCGCGGATCGCCGCCCTCAACCCGGAGGTCGAGGAGGCGGCGATGGACCTGGGCGCCACCCGCCTCCAGGCCCTGCGCCTGGTCACCCTGCCCGCCCTGCTCCCCAGCATCCTGGCCGCCGCGGTGCTGATCTTCGCCCTGGTCTTCGACGACTTCGTGCTCGCCTACTTCACCACCGGCGTGGACCCCCAGCCGCTGTCCGTACGCATCTACTCGGCCATCCGCTTCGGCGTACAGCCCACCATCAACGCGGTCGGCACCCTGATGCTGGCCGGCTCCATCGGCCTGATCGGTCTCGCCCTGGCCATTCCGCGGCTGTTCGGCCGCCGCGGCGGCCTCGATCTGCTCTCCGGGAAGTGACCCATGCCCTCCACCGACTCCCCCTCCCCCGGCGTGACCGCCTCCGAAGCCCGGCCCGCCGTCCGGCTCGACGGCGTCAGCAAGAACTACGGCGGTTCCTACGCGGTGCGCGACCTCTCCCTCGACATCGCCCCCGGCGAGTTCTTCGCCCTGCTCGGGCCGTCCGGCTGCGGCAAGACCACCTCGCTGCGCATGATCGGCGGCTTCACCGACCCCACGTCCGGCACCGTCCTGCTCGGCGGCGAGGACGTCACCGCGCTGCCCCCGGACAAGCGCAACGTCAATACGGTCTTCCAGAGTTACGCCCTCTTCGACCACCTCTCGGTGGCCGACAACGTCGCCTTCGGCCTCAAGCGCAAGGGCGTCGGCCGGTCCGAGATCCGCGAGCGGGTCGCCACTATGCTGGAGCGGGTGCAGCTCGGCGGCCTCGGCGACCGCAAGCCGCGCACCCTCTCCGGCGGGCAGCGCCAGCGGGTCGCGCTGGCCCGCGCCCTGGTCAACCGCCCCCAGGTCCTGCTGCTCGACGAGCCGCTGGCCGCGCTCGACCTCAAGCTGCGGCGGCGGATGCAGGTCGAACTCAAGCAGATCCAGCGCGAGGTCGGCATCACCTTCGTCTTCGTCACCCACGACCAGGACGAGGCGCTGACCATGGCGGACCGGGTGGCGGTGATGAACGAGGGCCGGGTCGAGCAGTGCGGCACGCCCGAGGACGTCTACGAGCGTCCCGCCAACCGCTTCGTGGCCTCCTTCATGGGGACCTCCAACCTGGTGCCCGGCACCTACCGGGACGGGCAGGTCGTCCTGGACTGCGGTCCCGCGCTGCCGGTCGGCAGACGCGCCGGCATCGCCGACGGCAGCGGCGTCAGCCTGTCGATCCGGCCCGAGAAGATCTGGCTCTCCGAGTTCGAAGCGGGCATGGCGCTGGTCCAGGGCGTGGTCCGGGAGACCGTCTACTCCGGCCCCACCACCACCTACCTCATCGAACTGGCCCCCGGCGTCACGGTGTCCGTACTGGAGCAGAACACCGACCGCTCCCGCATGGAGGACCGCTGGCACGGCGGCGAGCGGGTGGAGATCGGCTGGCGGCCCGAGCACTGCCTGGTCCTCGACTGATGGGCCGCCCGCTCCGGCCGCCCCACCCACAGCAAAGGAACACACCCTGATGAACCACGATGTCATCGTGCTCGGGGCCGGCCTGGCCGGGCTCGCCGCGGCACGGGACCTGAGCGCGGCCGGCGCCGACGTGCTCGTCCTGGAGGCCCGCGACCGGGTCGGCGGACGCGTCGAGCAGGCCGTACTCCCCGACGGCAGGCTGGTCCAGCTCGGCGGGGAGGTGGTCGGCCGGGCCCACACCGCCTACCTCGCACTGGCCGAGGAGCTCGGTCTGGCCCTGGTACCCAGCTATGTGGCCGAGCCCGGCCGGATGGCACGGGCCACCGCGGAGGGCGTCTCGGCCGGCGAGCCGCCGCACTGGTTCGGCCCCGGTGACGAGGCCGGCCACCGGCGGGTGACCGAGGCGTTCGTCGCGCTGGCCGGGACCGTCGACCCCGAGGACCCCTGGTCCCATCCGCAGGCGGCCGCCCTGGACCGGCTGTCGGTCGGCGACTGGCTGCGCTCCGAGGGCGCGAGCCCGGCCGTCGTCCGTCTCTGGGAGATCGGCCAACTCGCCCTCGCCAGCGGCTCGTACGAACGCACCTCGCTGCTCGCCGCGCTGCGCAAGCACGCCGCGGTCCCCGGAGCCGGCGCCTACGACTACGAGGACTGGGAGGGGCTCCGGGTCGCCGAGGGCTCGGCGACCGTGGCGCTGCGGATGGCCGCCGGGCTCGGCCGGCGGATCCGGCTCTCGGCGCCCGTCGAGGAGGTGGCGGTGCGCTCGGAGGGCTGCCGGGTCCGACTGGCCGGCGGTGAAACCCTCACCGCGGGCGCCGTCGTCAGCGCCCTGCCGGTCGGCCCGCTGCGCTCGGTCACCGTGACCGGCGTCTCGGAGGCACGGCTCGCCTCGCTGCACCGTCAACGGCATGCGGTGGCGGCGAAGTTCGCGGCCGCCTACGACCGGCCCTTCTGGCGCAACCTGGAGCTCAACGGGCTCTCCGAGTGCGAGGGCGTGCTCGGCAGCACCTGGCCGCAGAGCGAGGGCGTACTGTCCGCGCTGATCCCGCCCGAGCGCTATGGCGTGCTGCTGGGGATGCCGGCGGAGCTGCGCGACCAGGAACTGCTGGGCGACGTCGCCCGCCTCTACGGGGCCGAGGCGCTCCAGCCGTTCAGCTGCTACCTGCGGATGTGGGGCACCGACCCGTGGACCCAGGGCTATGTCACACAGTGGAACCCGGGGGACGTGATGGCGGTCGGCCCGCTGCACGGCACCCATGAACCGCCCTTCTACGTCTGCGGATCCGACCAGTGGGTGGCCGGCTACATGGAGGGCGCGGTGCGCACCGGCCGGGCCGCGGCGCGGGAGGTGCTGCGCCATGGCTGAGCACCGTAGTGCCGAAGTGCTGCTCAACCACGTGGCGGGCACCGACCGCCCCGCGGCCTCCGGCGCGACGACGGACCTGGTCGACCCCGCCACCGGACAGGTGCACCGCAGCGCACCGCGCTCCGGCCCCTCGGACGTGGACGCCGCCTGCCATGCGGCCGAGGCCGCCTTCACGCACTGGTCGCTGACCACTCCCGCGGAGCGGCAGCGGGCACTGCTGCGGATCGCCGACGCGCTCGACGCGCACGCCGACGAGCTGGTCGCCGCCGAGGTCGGGGACACCGGCAAGCCGCCGGAGCGGTTCCGCACCGACGAACTCCCCGCGGTGACCGACACCTTCCGCTACTTCGCCGGGGCGGCGCGCAACCTGCCGGGCGCCGCGGCCGCCGAGTACACCGAGGGCCGCACCTCGCTGCAGCGCAGGGAACCGGTCGGGGTCTGCGCCCAGATCACCCCGTGGAACTATCCGCTGATGATGGCCGCGTGGAAGGTCGCTCCGGCGCTCGCCGCGGGCAACACCACCGTCCTCAAGCCCGCCGACACCACCCCTTCGTCCGCCGTACTGCTGGCCCGGATCGCCGCGGAGGCGCTGCCGCCCGGCGTGCTCAACGTGGTCTGCGGCGACCGCGACACCGGCCGGTCGCTGACCGAGCACCCCGTGCCCCGCCTCCTCGCCCTCACCGGCAGCGTCCGGGCCGGCCGGGAGATCGCCGCCACCGCGGCCCAGGACCTCAAACGGGTCCACCTGGAGCTGGGCGGCAACGCCCCGGTCCTGGTCCACGGCGACGTGGACATCGAGGCCACCGCGGCCGAACTCGCGGCCGTCGCCTACTACAACGCGGGCCAGGACTGCACCGCCCCCACCCGGCTGCTGGTGCACCACCGCCGGTACGACGCGTTCGTCGCCGCCTTCGCCGCCTGCGCCCGCACACTGCGCACCGGCCCACCCGACGACCCCTCAACCGACTACGGCCCACTCAACAGCGCAGCCCACCTCCGTTCGGTCCAAGGGGTGTTGGATCGACTCCCGCAACACGCCGAAGTGGTGACGGGCGGTGCCGCGCCGGCGCGGCCGGGCTGGTTCCACTCCCCCACCGTGGTCGCCGGGGTGCGCCAGGACGACGAGATCGTGCAGGAGGAGATCTTCGGCCCGGTCGTCACGGTGCAGCCGTTCCGCGACGAGGCCGAGGCCCTGCGCCTGGCGAACGGGGTCCGCTTCGGCCTCGCGGCGAGCGTGTGGACCACCGACCACGACCGGGCCATGCGGGCCGTACGGGCGCTGCACACCGGGATCGTCTGGGTGAACACCCACGGCACCACCGTCTCCGAGATGCCACACGGCGGCGTCAAGCACTCCGGCTACGGCAGCGATCTGTCCCTGGCCGGACTGCTGGACTACACCCAGGTCAAGCACGTCATGCTGTGAGCCGGGGGGGATCCCGGGGACCGGGGACTTCCCCCCGCTCCCCGGGACGGAACCACTCACCCGAAGATGTCAGTGCCCCGTGCTAACCATGGTCACATGACCGCTTCGACCTACCCCGAACTCCTCCGATCTCTCGACGACTTCATCGAAGGCACGAACACCGGAAGCACGAACCCGCACCACGCTCGGCACATCACCGGCCTCTACCACCTCCTCACCCCCCTCCTCAGCCACATCGAACACGCCGACCTGGAATTCACCGACGAGCCCGTGCTGTCGAATCCGGAAGCGGTGCGCGGGCTGCGCCGGGCGGCCGCCGGGGAAACGGTGGACGCCGACGCGATCCACGAGCACTTGACCGCGCTGGGGCTGGCCTACTCCGAGGACCAGGATCCGGACTTCCACGTGATATCCCAGTCGGCCTACGCGGCGGCGGCCTGGCTGAGCCTGCTGGCGGGACGGAAACTGCGCACCGATGACCATCTGGACGACGGCGAGGACGTCCTCCCCCGTTTCGCGCCCTCGACGTTCACACAGATCATCGACCTTCTGGCATGGACTCGCTCAGATCAGGTGTACGTCATCTGGGAGGACGCCGCCACCGACCCCGACCTGGGAGACCTCTCGGCCGCAACCCGCGAACTCGGGGCGATGCACGTGGAGTTCACGGCCTGACGGGCGCATCGGCCGGGCGGCCATGGACATGAGCACGGGCATGGGCGTGCGCCAGGCCGTCAACTCCTCGGCTCCGCCACCAGGGCACAAGCTGGACGACCCCGAAAGCCAACTCGACGCCGAGGAACAGCCACACGATCCGCGAGGCGCCATGGGCCAACGCATACGCCATCCAGGCCGAGAACAAGATGCGCCCGACGCCGTCGAACAACCCATACACCGGCAACGTCCGAACGATGCGCAGTACGGACCAGATCAGCACCACCGACCCCATCAGATTCGCGTACAGGGTCTGCCACAGATCCAGCTCGGGCACGGCGCCAAGCCCCCATGCCTCGGCCGTGAATGACAGCGCGTCATGCATCACCACATACGTCCACGGTGTCACGAATCCGATGGCGATGACGAGGTCGTACCAGGCACTTACGCGTACGACCCGGACATAGCCGGGGCGCGCGGGGGTGACGGAACGGATCACGAAGAAGCTCCTACTGGTCGTGGGACATCGGCGTGCCTCACGCTAAACAGTGGAGTACGGTCCAAGGTCAAGTTCATCGTCCGAAGGGGGCTCAGAGGCATGCGCATCGGAGAGCTGGCCGCGCAGACGGGCATGACCAGGGACACGATCCGGTTCTACGAGAAGGTCGGCCTCATCGCGGGCCGGCGACTGGCCAACGGCTACCGCGACTTTCCACCCGAGGCCGTGGCCTGGCTGCACTATGTCCGCACCGCGCAGTCCCTCGGATTCTCCCTCGCCGAGATCGCCCGCCAGGGCGAGGAACTACGCGACGCACCGGACGCCGCGGAGGCGCTGTCCGCCCTGTTCGAGGACAAGATCCAGATCGTCGACGCCCGCATGGCCGAACTCGCGGCCCTCCGCGCCGAACTCACCGCCCGCGTGGGCACGGGCTGCCCGCTGCGACCGACCGACCCGGACGAGCAGGGGGTTGGTCGGCCAACCTGGACGAGCGGGACGTTGGGAACACTCTCGGTTTGATTCTGTGCGGCGACGTCGGCTACCCCGAACGCGGCGATCGCTTCGCCTCGGAAGGTGTATCGGCCGGACGCTCCCGGGACAGCACTGTGAAACCCGGGGGTTGAGAGCTTGTCGGCGCCTCTGGGTACGCTGGCACAGACATGAGACGGACGTGAACCGGCATCTCGATGACGCCGGGTGGTGAACGGGGGCGCAGTCATGGGCGAAGGGTTCGAGAGCAATCCGGAGACGCTGAAGGCCGAGGGGAGGAACTTCTCCGAAATCGGCAGGGATTTCTACCAGGCGACCACCAAACTGAAGAACGGCCTGGCCGCGCAGGGTGACGGTGGAGGCGGCGGAGGCGGAGCGCCGAAGGAGACGACGTTCTCGAGTGTCGCCCAGGACGCCTGGAAAGGCCTGACCACCTTCAGCGACAAGGAAGGCACCCCACCGTGGGGTGACGACGAGCTCGGCGAGAAGTTCGGCGTGGTCTACGAAGGCCTGCGCGACGGCATGACGGACTCGATGGAGCACCTTGCCACCAAGCTCAACGAAATCGGCAAGGCGTTGGAGCGGATGGCGAAGAACCACGAGGAGAACGAGGACTTCAACGACGCTCTGGTCAAGGAGCAGAAGCCGGAGAACCAGTTCGGCGGCGAGGTGCGAATTCTGAAGTCCGTGAGCAAGTGACACGGTCCGCACCACGGGGGCGTGTGGCGACGCGACCGTACAGCGGGGTTGCAGGGCCGCCATAGCAGCACAGTCGCGGCAGCCAGGGTCGAGTGTGTGCGCCGTATCGGTTTCGGCGTCGGCTCGGCTTCGGCTCGACGTTTCGACGGCCGCCTGCCCCGCGCCAAGCCCGAGTTCAACCGCATGACCGCGCCTGCCCCACAGTCGCCCCTTCACTGATAGGAGAGAGTCCGTGTCGCACCCCGACGCGCCGGAACCGGTACAGCCCGTCCCCGCCACTGCCGAAGAGGCATTGGCTGCAGCTCGCGCCCGATTCGAAGTACTGGATCTGGAAGGAAACCCGGCGCCGTTGTACGTGGTGGAGTTCGACACCGGCTTCCTCGTCCACGCCGTCATGCCCCCACCGCCACCCGGCACTCAGGCGCCGTTGGGTGGCAGTCACATGGTGATCTCCAAAATCGACGGAGCCGTCACCTATGTCCCCAACTTTCCGCCGGACTCCGCGATCGAGCTGTACCGCAGCCTGCGCCGGCCCCATGGCTAGGGCTGCCGCCTGACGGCTGGACGGCTGGACGGCTGGACGGCTTTGAACCGGATGCCTGCTACAGCACTGTGACACCACGGAGTTGAGGGACCGAAAGGACCGTTGGGTAGGCTCTGGCATGGGCATGGCTCTGCGCCGACGCGAGCCGGTTGAGCACTCACGAGGCACGGAATGGCGCCTCCGGCAGCAGCAGAGAAGCAGGGCCCTTCCGCCGGCGGTGCGGTGGATGGGGTCGGTCGGCCGCCTACAGGGCGGGACGACACGAATTACATGGGGACAACGGGGGTCTTCGTCATGGCTTTGATGCTGCCGAACGCACTTGAGTGGGTTCTCGAGATGTGTGGCTTCGACTGGCCCACAGGCGACGAAGACAAGATGATGGAGTGCGCCAACACCTGGCGCCAGTTCGCCGCTGATGTGGAGGCCCTCCAGGCCCGTGGCATGAGCGCCGCCGGCAACGTCCTCACCGAAAACGCCGGCGACTCCATCGAGGGCTTCAACAAGACCTGGGAGAAGTTCGCCGGCGGCTCGGGCTACTTCGACGACGCCCGCCAGGGCGCCGAGCTGATCGCCATATGCATGGACGCCGCGGCGATGCTCATCATCGGGCTAAAAGTGGCGGTGATCGCCCAGTTGATCATCCTGGCGATCGAGATCGCCGCGGCCCAGGCCGCCGCTCCCTTCACCCTGGGTCTGTCCGAACTCGGCGCGATGGGCGCGGCCGCCGCCACGCGTTTGATCCTGCGCAAACTCCTCAAGGAGATAGCCCAACAGATCCTGCAGGCGGTGTTGGAGACCGCCAAGGAACCCTTCGTCTCCGCTCTCGAAGCCATGGTCTCCGACCTGGTCGCCCAGACCGTCGAGCAGAACTTCGGCAAGCAGTCGGGCTACGACCTGGGCCGCACCGCCAAGAAGGGTTACGAAGAGGGCAAGGACGCCCTGAAGAATTCCGGTTCCACCTTCGGCGAGTCCCTGCGCGACGGCGCCGGCTCCCGCGCGGGGCATGGCGCCCGCCACGGACTGACCAACAGCGGAAACGACGGCGGCGACGGCTCGTCGGACTCCGGCAACGACAGCTCGTCGAACTCCAACGATTCGTCGACGAACGACAGCAGCTCCAACGACTCTTCGTCCAACGATTCGTCGTCGAACGATTCGTCGTCGAACGATTCCTCGTCGTCCCACAACAACTCGGCGTCCAACGACAGCAGTTCGTCCAACAACTCCCCCAGCCCCTCCCATTCGTCGAACTCGCCGAGCTCGTCCACCTCGCCATCGAACGACAGCAGTTCGTCGAGCAACTCCCCGAGTTCCAGTAGTTCACCGAGTTCGAGCAGCGGCGACTCCGGGCGCAGGGCACCCGATATCGGCGGTCCGTCGTCCTCGTCTCCGTCGAGCGGTTCGGACGGTTCTTCGTCGGGCCCGTCCTCGTCATCGAGCCCGTCCTCGTCGTCCGATGGCCCGTCGGCTTCGAGCTCGCCCTCCTCTTCCTCAAGTACGCCGTCCAACAGCAGCACGGACAGCACCGGCAGCCCGGACTCGTCGAACCCTTCGTCGTCCTCGCCCTCACCGAGCCGTGGCTCCGACTCGCCCAGCCCCTTCGACGTGGGCACCCGGGCCTACAACGAGAGCATCGGTCTTCCTCCGGGCGACGACTCGTCCACCCCCGACTCGTCTCCGGACTCGTCCACGCCGTCCACCACGACGAGGCCGGACGTCCAAGGCGGACCGGCCCCCGACACCACCCCTGACTCCGCCCGTCCGGACAGCACACCGGACGCCCCGCCGACCACGGCACCGGGCAACGAGCCGTCCCCGCCCTCCAACTCCTCGCCCATCGAGGGCCCGGGCAGCGCGCCGGATGTCGACGGCTCCCCGGCGCCGGACACCACTCCGGACAGCGCTCGCCCGAGCCGCCCGGAAATCGTCGACGTCCACACCCCGGAGCCGGGCGCGTCGATCCCGGACCCGCGCAACACCGAGCCCGCACCCATGCCGTCCCCACCGCCGGAGACAGACCGCCCCGAGGCCGCACCGGCCCCGGCTCCCGACAACTCCCGCCCCGAACCGGGCGTGCACCAGGTCGACCGCGACTCGGGCACCACCATGCCCGCACCGGCCCAGGGCCCCATGCCGGGCGACTCCAACGACGGCAACAACAACGACAACCAGAGCCAGGGCAGCGGCCGTGTCTCCATGCCGAGCGGCGCCATGCCCGGCAACACGCCCACCGCAAGCCCCAGCCCTGGTCAGGGCCACGCGCCGACACCGTCGACACCGACCCCGCAAAACCCGGACGACGACAACATGGGCCTCATGGGCAACGTCGCCACGGCGGCACCCCCGGCCCCCGGTACGCAGCCCGGTGAGGCGGGCCTCCCGCAGCAGGCGGCCCCGTCGTCCGCGACGCCCTCGACGTCGCCCCCGGGTGCCATGCCACCACCGGCGGCCGGCCCCATCCCGACGCAGGCGCCGGCGGCCGGCACCCCCAGGACAACACCGCCGAGACCGCGGGCCACCGCGCCCGGCGCCACGACGCCGCGTACGGAACAGCCCAGCACCAGGCCCACGACGCCGTCGCGGGACACCCAACAGAACCGTCCCGCATCGCCGCCGCGCACCGAGACGCCTGGGCGCCCGACCACGGCGCCCCGCGGCGAGCAGCCGACGAACCGTCCGACGGACCAGCAGTCACCGGCCGAGTCCCCCACTTCCACGCCGAACGACCAGGGGATGCCGGCCCCGAACAACCAACAGCCGGACAGTCAGCAGTCGGACGTCACCGACCAGACGCCCGATCAGAACCAGCCCCCCGCTGACGACAGCGCGCCCGAGCAACCCACGGCGCCTCCGCCTCCGGCCCAGGCAGACGACCTTTCGGACATCCGCAACGACCTGAACATCCCGTCCGAAGGACTGACCACGCCCGACCCCGCCCATCAGCAGGACCTCGAGAACGCCCACCCGCGGAACCCCGACGGCACCCCGCAGGTGTACGCGGACCCGCGGCAAGGAAACTGGGCCGGTCTGCAGAACGACGGCGGCGTGGGGGTACCGGGCCGATCCAACAACTGCGCCGACTGCACCCGCTCGTTCCTCGAGACATGGTTCGGCCGCCCGACGGTGTCCGCCCCGCGCACCTTGGACCTCAATGCGGACGGCAGTCTGAACACCTTCTCCGCGGAGCGCGACTCGGTCGACAACCAGGCGCGTTGGGCCGGCGCACCCAGCACGTACGCGGGCAAGGACCATCCCAACCCTTACGCACGTATCGCCTACGAGCTGTCGCAGGCCGGGCACGGCTCGGCAGCCGTGATCGGCGTCAACTGGCCCGGCGGTGGCGGCCATGCCTTCGCCGCGGTCAACCACAACGGCCAGGTCCTGTTCGTCGACGCGCAAACAGGCGTCGTCAGCGAGAACCCGATTCATCTGGGCGCCCAAGAGGTCTTCTACACCCCGCTGGACGCCAATCGGAATCCGATCACTCCGTACTTCCTGACCCCGTCGACGCCTCAACCGTCCTCCCAGAACACCCCGGACACCAACAACAGCCCGGGCCCCGACTCGTCGACGGATCAGTCAACTCCCGACACTCAGTCGGACGGACCTGCCAACACCTCGCCGTCCACTGAGCCGTCCACCGACGAAACGCCCTCCGACAACGACGACTCGACCGCCGAACAGAACACGAACGACGGCAGCACCGACACGGCACCGCCGTCGACGACCCCGGAATCCTCCATAACGCCGGAGACGACGCCGACGCCCGAATCGACACCGACCCCGGAGACGACGTCGACACCGGAGACGACGTCACCGCAGAACGACTCGGAAGCGACCCAGGACTCGGACGCGACGGACCAGGACGGCCCGCAGCCCGACGACGGGCAGGACACGCAGCACAGCCAGGAATCCCAAGCCCCTCAGGATTCCCAGGACACCCACGACACCCAGGACACCCAGGACACCCAGGACCTTCAGGACACCGACCAGCAAGCGGAGTCGAGGGAACCGGTCTTCCCGTCCACCGCCACGCGCCCCTCCGGTCCGCCGGATGGCTACGACGACCCCACCGACGCCGACAACCGTGCGCAGCAAGAGCGATTCCCGCGCAACGAGGACGGCTCGTTCCAGCAGGCCCCTGACCCGCGCGAGGGCACGTGGGTCGATGATCTGCGCGGCCAGAACCCCGACGAGTCCGGTCGCGACGTCAACTGCCCCGACGGAACACTGGCGTTCGTCGAGTCGTACGCGGGCAACCCCACGGTCGCAGCCCGCCGCAGCCCGAACGAGGACGGCACCCCCGCCGACACTCCCGAGCCCAACGGCCGCGACCGTATCGAGAACGCCCTGGGCGCCGAGTTCGACGACTTCGGCGACGGCCGCGACGCGTACAACAACCTGGAGACCACCCTCCTCAACGAGGGCCACGGCTCACAGGCCGTGATCATCACCCAGAACGCCGACGGCCGTGCCCACGCCTGGAACGTGGTCAACCACAACGGCCAGATCGTCTACGCCGACCCGCAGACGGGCCAGAGCAGCACCACCCCGCTCCACAGCGGCAACAACGGCGTCTTCGCGATCCCGTTGGACGCCAACCGCCGACCCATCGAAACCACCAACCAGCCCACCACGCAAAACCAGAGCCAGACCGCACCTGCCGGTACCGACCACACAGCGCCCCAGCGCCCGGCCGGTTCGCCCCCTGAGTCCAACGACCCCAGCGCGGAAGCCACTCGCGAGCGGCGCAACCGGAGCCTTCCCGACCCGGAAGGACTGACCGATTCGCATGCGAACCTTCCTCCGGACACGGCACAGAGCGACCTTCGAGACGCGCACGACGTCCATCGGATCGGTCTGGACCCGGTCCAGGCGCAGATGCGGCAGTGGGCCCAGCCGCAAGGCAACCCGCCCCGGGTGCCCTTGGCCGACGTACTGCGGGAATCCATCGATCGCCGCCAGGCGCACGCGGAGTCGGCACAGCAGGTACGTGAAGCCAGGCAGGACTACGACAGGGCGCTGAAGGAAGTCGCCGACGCCAAGGCAGAGCGGACCAGGGCGGCGACCGCGGAGCGGAAAGCCAAGACCGACGACGCGAAGCAGGCGGTTCAGGCCAAGCGGGCGGCGGCGGAGCAGCGGCTCGCCGATGCCCAGCAGGCTCTCCCCCAGGCCAAGGCCGCCCACGAGGCCGCGATGACGGCGCACCGGGATGTTCCGATGCCGTCGACGAACTTCACCGACAGTGATCTCCGGCAGCATCTCGATCCCGCGTGGTCGGACATGAACGACGGCCAGCGGTACGCCGCGATCGCCACTCTGGCCCGCATCAGCCAGTCCTTCCATGCCAACAACGCCGTTGGCGTGAACCCTGACCCGGCCGCGAACAACGACGCGTACAACAACGGAAAGTTCCACGAGTCAGCGGCTCCCTGGCGACGTGAACTCGCATCGCACCCGGACGGGACGAACCTTCGGGATGTGGAGGATCTCAAGCGGCTGCTTGAGGAGACGGACGGCAATTCGCCCGACTTCTCCGGCAAGAACTACGCGGTCGTGGAAGTCTTCGACCCGGACACCAAGGAAAGTCACTACATCGTCGATTCGTCGGTTCCCCCTGCCGTGGACGGCGCCGACCCGATGCACTCCGAGTCCCACATCCTCAATTGGATCGACCAGCTCAACGAGAACCGCGAAGCTCGGGAGCAGGCCAAAGTCAAGGTCAAGGGCCTCTACACCGAACGTGAGCCCTGTGGCCTGCCCACCACCAAAACCGGTCATCCCACCGGCCACGCCAACTGCTCCCAGACCATCAACGATTCCCAGGCGATGGACCGTGTTCCCGTCTACTACAGCACGACCTATCGAGCGGACCCGGACCTCAAGAAGCTCAAGGCGGCCGAGCGGGACAGGCTGCGCGCGGAAGGCAAGACCGAGTCTCAAATCAAGACTGCGCTCGGCAAGTACCGCACGCCGAGCCAGCAGACCCAGGACGCGGAGATTCAGCAACACCTGAACTTCGTCAACGAATTGGCACAGACGCTGGCGAATCCGGGCCAGAACACACCTCCGGCCCCAACGCCCGACCAGAACACACCGCCCACCCAGGCACCTCAGTCGGGCCCTTCCCATCCCACGGACCCCCATCCCACGGACCCCCACCGCACACCCCCATCGGACCCGGCAGGCACAGACCGCCGTCCCCCCGCCGACCCCGCAGGCACAGACCGCAGGGCCCCGGCAGACTCCGCCGGCACGCCGACCACCAACCCGACCGATAGCGAGCGCACACCTTCGGCAGACCTCACGAGCGTCAACTCCCCTGTGGACAACGGGACTGCGGCCAACGGAACTGCGGACAACGGAACCTCCGCGCCGGCGCACTCGCAGCGCTCGAACCGCGACGTTTCGCACACGGAGTCCGCACTCGCGGGCGCGGGAGAGACCCCGCGCCCCACCAGCGCCGCCACGGGGGTTGCCGAGCAGGCAGGCTCCCCGGACCCATCCGCCGGCGAGCCCCGCGAGGGCTCCCCGGCCTCGGACAACGAGCCTGAAAAGCGAGGCCGGTTCAAGCGGGTCTGGCAGTCGCTCACCCAGTCAGGCCCGGCCGAGCCCACCGAGATCACCACCGAGGTGGACCAGCCGCAGTTCGGCAACCACGAGAAGCTGCCGGAGCACCAGGCCGACAGTTACGGCACTCCGCTGGACCGTCGTGACGGGACGCGCGTGCCGCTGTTCGACGGGCCTCCGTCGCGTGAGCAGACGACGCAGGGTGAAATCGGTGACTGCGGCATCATCGCCACCATGGGAGCCATCGCGAGCCGGTACCCGGATCTCCTCCAGGACATGATTCGCGAGACGGAGGACGGCGACTACGAGGTCCGCTTCCACGAGGTCGCGCGCAACAGGTACGGCAACCACGCTCCGACCGGGCGCATCCTGACCATGCGGGTCACTCCCGACCTGCCTGTGTACAGCGACTTCCCCACCCTCACCCCCTACGCCAACGCCCACGACGTGGGTGTGGCCTGGCCGGCGATCATGGAGAAGGCCATCGCGGGCCTGGACCAGTTCTGGGACGACAAGCAGCGCGAGCACATGTTGCAGTTCCCCCGCTACAAGGACTTCGACGGCAACCTGCTGACTGGCTACTCCCGTATCACCCATGGCTCCACATCGGGCGACCGTGCCGAGCTGCTCGCCCAGATCACGGGACGTACGGCGGAGAACCACGATGTCCCGACGCAGTACGATATGCAGGGCCGCAGCCCGGAAAAGCAACTCCTGACCCACCTGCGGGAGCTCACGGAAAGCGGTAGGCCGGTCGTTATCGGCACCGTCCCCAAGGGAAAGGGTGTGGAGAACAAGATGGAGAAGGGCCTCCGGAGTTCCCACGCCTACGAGATCGTCTCGGTCGACGACAAGGGCCTGATTCATTTGCGCAACCCGCACAACAAGGACCATCCCGAGCCGCTGACGCCCAAGGAATTCATGAAATACTGCAGCAACCAGTACGCGTCTTTGGAGGATGAGAAGTGAGTGCTGACACAATTCACCTCTGGCACGGAATTCAGAAAAATCTCGAGAACGCCAGCTTCTCAGTGAACGACATCTACAGGGAGTCCGACGCCGCGGTCAGGGTTCGGCTCGTGACCTTCGCCACCGAGGAGCAGACTCACATCCTCCGCATCGGTGAGAACTTCCCCGTGGGCGACGAGACGTGGCAGCTCGCCGACTTGACGGGTTGGCCGAGCGAGGACGACTGGACCGTGGTGCTGCGCCGCGTCTCGGCTGCCCCGGCCTGATTCCGCCACCGCCCACCACGCGTGGGGTCGAGGAGAAATTCGCGCAACTGAGGAGGACCATGCCCGAGCCAACCACCGACACCCCCGGAATCCCCGAGGAAGAGGTAACCGGTCGCGTCGGCGCATGGTGGCGTGAGGGTGGGCTCGGCGGCCAAGTGGCCTTTCTTGTTGCTTCGGACGGCCATGACGCGTCGGCCGTCACGCGGGAGATCCACGAGCACGTGCCCGGCAGTGTTGTCGTCGACGCCACGGGTCTCACCGCCGAGCAGGTCATGCAGCAGGCCCTCACGGCGCTCGGAGTCGATCTGTCCGCGGACAAGCGGGACGACTGGCGTTTCGCGCTCGGCGCGTGGCCCGAGGAGCGGTTGCTGCTGGTCGTGAACGCTCATCGTGCCGGGCCGACACGGCGGTCGCACGAGCCCGAGCGGTTGGTGACCCGGACCCTTCCGTGGCTGGCGCGTGGCAAGTTGGCCGTGGTGGTCCATGTGGTTCCCGAGTTGCTGCCGGCCCGCGTTGATCCCAGGGCGGTGTTTCGGCTGTCCCTGGCGTCCGTCGAGTCTCTGCCGGCGGTAACAGAGTCCGTTGCCTTGCGGGCGTTGGCACTGGCCGAGCCCCGCTTCGTACCCGTCCCTGTCTGGGCCCGACTTGTCACCGCGCTGACCGGTGAAGCGACATCCGAAGACGAACTCGCTGAATTCGCGAGAGAAGGATCCGGAATTCTTCGGCTCGGACCTCTCGGGGTTTCCTTTGTCGACGAGGGCCTGGCCGAGACCTTGCGTCGGGAGATCGAATCCTCCGAACTCTCGCGTGTGAACAGGCATGTGGTTGCTTGGCTGATGCGCTCGGCTCCGGGTTTTCACCACCCCGAGGGGTGGGCCAAGCGCGGTGCCGTCGGCTTGTACGCGGCTACCGGGCTCGCCATGCACGCCGTACAGGCGGGAACGTACGACGAAGTTCTTCGGGACGGACGTGTCATCGCCAATCTGCCGCAAACGGCGCTCATGGACGCGGCACGAAGCATCACGTTCCTCATCCCCGGAAACACGGCCGCCGCCGACGCGATTCATCTGTGGGGCTGGGGAGTCACACCGCGGCATCAGACGGAGTGGGCTTCGTGGGTGCACTTGATGGCGCTTTCGCGCGACGATCTCGAGTTCGCGTCAGCGGTCGCCTCCTCTTGTCTGACACTGCCCTGGCAGGTCAAGTGGGCCCATTGGCGGCCGCCGGGTGGCTATCACGCGCACTATCTGCGGGCCGGGAGATTCGCCGCACTGGCGGAGGTGCGCTGGCAGGGGCGACCCGCCATTGCCGGTTTGCAGCAGCGGACGGTGGACGGCGCACAGCAGCCGTATGTCTCGATCTGGGACATGGAGACGGGAGACCGTGTCGCAGGCCCTTGGGAAAGCGACGAGATTCCGCAGGAGCACCGTGCGGATCTCACCTGGCCCGCGTCACCCACGGACGTCTCCGCTTCGCCCGCTCTCGCCCGAGAGCTGTTCGGCTCGTCGTTCCCCCGGCGAAGCGAGCAGGATTTTGTACTGCCTTGCGCCCCATTGGCCGTGGGTGAGGTCGTCGTTTTCGGGGGCGACCTGGGGCTGATCGCCATCCGGCCTGCGGACGGTGTGGACATCTCCGACTTCGGTTCCCGGCAGCAGCCCCTGAGCTGGGATTACACGGACGCGGGCGCGAGCAGTCCGAGCGACGCGCCGGCCCCGAGTCACGAGGACGTCATCACCCTGTTCGGCGAGGACGCGATCTATCCCATCGAGGTCGAGGATTTCCCGGATCGGCTCACCCACCCGGCGACCCGCGAACTTCTCCTGGAATTCGGGCTGCCCTCCATGAACGAAGGCTCCATGGGGCTTTTCCCATACGGCAACTGGGAAATCGGCATTCTCGACGAACTGCCCTCCTGGCCCGAGGGAATCGAGCCTGTCCCCGAAACCGGGCCCTTCTTCCAGTTCGGCAAGTGGATGGGCGGCAAACTTGTCGTCGACGGGCCCACCGGACACGTCCTGCGCGTTCCCACGAAGCCGGGCCAGGATCACCTCGCCGGCCTTCCCGCCGCGCACAGCCTCGAAGATTTCCTCACCATGGTCGCGCTGTGGACCACCGGACTGCGCACGCGGAGTATTCTGCCCCCGGCCAATTCCGAGCGGGGGCAGATCACCTATTGGGTCCTGGGCGCGCTGGCCGAAGTCGACGAAGCGGACAGTGAGCAGCCCGCCTGGTCGTACGTACTCCACAACGAGTGACGCCGATCAGTCGGAGAGGCGGGCGACAAGACGCCTCAGCCCCTCCTGGCAGTTGACCCCCGTCTGGAGCGCCTTCCACGCCTGGGCGACCTGCAACTCGGACAGGCCGGGCAAGGTCTCGTCGATCCGTGTGCGCAAGCCCGGCATGGGCCTGGTGCCGATCAGGTCCTCGGGACGCATCGTGGCCATCAGCCCTTCGACCGCTGGACGGTCGGCCTCGGTCGGAAGGTCGGCCAGGACCAGCGCGACCACGTCCACGGACGCGAACTCCCGTGCCGCCGCCTCGTCCTTGAGCAGCTCGTCGACAACCCCGCCGATGTGCACGAAGGGGGCGAGCACGTGTACGAGCCCGTTCAGGTCGAGCCCTGCGCGCAGGCGTTCGCGTTGGCGGTTCAGCCATGCGCACAGCACCTCACGGCCCATGGGCGTACGGCAGATGCCCGGGGTGCTGCGCCAGCTGTTGAGTTCCGCGTCCCGGTGCGGGCGATAGTGACGGTGGTACGACACCCCCGCCTCCGGCAACCCTTCCAGCTCGAGTTCGGCGTTGAGCGCGATGCGTAGTTCGCGGGCGAAGCGGGGGTCGGCGAGCAGCCGGGTCAGATGCGGGCGCCGGTGGACGAGCATGTGGGCGGCGCCCGGGCTGCCCAGTTTCGGCGGAGGGTCGGCCAACGGCACTCCGTGTTCGAGGAGTTCGTCCGCCAGGTCGAGCGGGACGGGGGCCCGCCTGCGGTCGGGCGCGGGATAGGGCAGGCGCACCGGAACGGCGTCGGCCGCCAGGCGTGGGGCGAGGCGCACCGCCAGGTCGTACAGCTCGTCACTACGCACACGCCAAGTCGGTTCGCTCGCCAGCCAGTCGTGCAGCAGGCGGGCCGCCTCACCGGCGGGGAGCCCCGGGCGCTCGCCCGTCAACAGGGCCAGGGCACCGCTTCGTCGGAGCAGCGACAGCCAGTCCTCCGTGCTGTTCGCGTCGTCGGGGATCAGCCGCAGTACGTCCTGCACCGTTTCCGGACGTCGCTCGACCAGCAGCTCCAGGGCCTTCCCCTTCAGGGCGTCGACCCAGAACTTGTCCGTGTCGCCCGCGCACAGCCCGACCCTCGGCACGATGCCCTCCAGCAGTGCGGCCACTTCGGACTCGGGATTCGCTCCCGCCGCCCGGGCCACCTTGCGCAGATCCGCGGCCATGCCCGGATACAGGTCGAGGGGCGTGTGTGCGAATCGCACCAGTAGGTCACGGAATCGACGGAGTTGTTCCGGTGAGACCACCGCGCCCCGGGGAGCCAGTTCCTTGGCACGCGCGCGTACCGCCCCGCTGGCCAGCGCTCCATGGTCCGCGAAGGCGGCGTATCGGGCGTCGAGCCATCGCTCGTCGGGCTTGGTGTGGTGCTCGCGTTCGGCGTTCCTGGCGCGCGTGAAGTACCCGGTGGCATGCTCCTTGTGCTTTCCGCCCGCCTTCAGGCACATGTCGGCGAGTTCGTCGAGGAAGGCGGGGAGGAACCTGGGTGCCGTCGCGGCCAGGTGCTCCAAGTCGTCGTCCAAGATGGACTTGTGGAGAGGCGGGCTGCCCCAAAGGCTCCAGCCGAAGGCGCAGGCCGCTTCCAGGGCCGCCTGCTCCTGGCCGGGGTGCGCCGTCATCAGCCGCTCGGGGAACGTGAGTTCGGAGTCTCCGGGAACGCGAATGCCGGTCGCGAACGTGTCCGTGAGCGCCCAGTCCTCCTGCGACGCCAAAAGTGCGTCCCAGTGGCGGGCGAAGGGGGCCCTCAGGAGGAGCGTCATGGTGTGGTCGTCGGGGTGGACGTACGTCCGCGCGATCAGCGCCGCCTCGTCGACATCCGGTGCGGGCGGGTCTGCCGCCGGCTCGCCCCCGGCGTCGTCGAGTGCCTCGCGCCACACGGCGTCGGACTCGGCGAGAGCCATGGGCACGCGCGTGCCCGCGGTGACCCAGGCTTCGGCCTGCACGCGCGCGTGCCTGCGGTGTTCTGTCAGCGCCCGCCGCAGCCGGTACAGCCGGCGTACGCCTTCGCTGTCCGCGAGCCGATCGGGTGCCTGCTGAAGCTTCTTACCGCGTGGATTGCGGTAGACGACCTGGAAGTCGTCGTCCAACTCGGCGGTGTAGCCGTCCACTTCGTAGCGCCGGCCCATGTTCCGGTACTCCCTCCCCGTCTTGGCTCCGGCGATCTCGCGGCCGGGGCACAGTTCCACCGAGCACTTGCCAGTGGCGCCGAGCCGTACCAGGCGTGCGTAGCAGATGAGGCCGAGCAGGAGGCCGAGGACGAAGCCGGCTTTGTGCTGCCGGCCCTGGTACGTACCCGAAGAGGCGCGGCGCGTTGTCGGCAACGCACCGCGCCTCCAAGGCGATCGGGGGCGATCAGAACAACCCGTGCCACATCTGCTCGACGATCACCGACCACCAGTTCCCCGGGTCGTCCAGGGCCGATGCGTCGATGGCGACGAGCTGCTCCTGGAAGGCGGCGACGGCGCTGCCCGCCATGACCGGGTCGAGCGCGATCATCTCCTCGCGCGTGGTGTGCAGGAGCGCGAGGGAGCGGGCGAAGGCGGACACCGAGGCGTTGACGCGGCGGCCCGCGCCGCTTTCCGGAGTGACGGCCCAGAGCTGGCCGACCGGCTCACCCTCCAGATCGGACCCCGTGCACTGAACGGTGATCAGAGCGACCCCGTCGGTGCCGATCCTGACGTGACCCTCCAGGAACGCGAGGGAGTCGGCGCCCGCCCGGGAGCCGACCTCGCGCAGATGCGCGGCGGCGTTGCCGAACAGGCCGGCCGGGAGCCCCACCTCCGGGCTGTCGGCCGTGAAGAAGAACGGGATGTCGGTCGGAAGCCCGGCCCAGGTCAGCGTCGCCTTGGCGGCCTCGGGGAGCGGGGTGGTCGCCAGGTCGTCGGCGTCGTAGCGACGTACGTCGTCAGCGCCGAATGCCTCCGCCAGCTCGCGGCCCAGGGCAACGTCGCGGAGCGGCTCGGCCGGCTCGACGTCGGTCGGCACCGGCGCGCGGTGAGGCCGTGGCGGCGGCTGCTGTCCCGCGATCTGGTGCATCCTCTCGACGTGCTGGAGCAGCCCGGCGATCGCCTCGGCGCGCTCCTCGCCCCGCAGGCCGTACTCCTGCGCGCAGGAGAACCGGGCGTTGGAGTAGACACGGCCGATCAGCCGGCCCGGGTACCCGCCGGGGAGCAGGCTGGAGCTGAGGTCGGTGTGGATCGCGACCACGTTCTGCGCGGGGACGCCGAGGTCCTGGATCTCCGCCATGGCCTGGAACTCGGAGTGCGGCAGACCGGGGGCGGAGTTCTTGAAGAGGCTCGTCTCCTCGCCGGTGCGCGGGTCGACGTAGGTGATGACCGTGGTGTTGCCGGGGCCGGTGACCGGCGGCTGCGCGGGCGGCTCGGTCTCCTGGCCGCCGCCGTGCTTTTGCTGATACATCCGCACGACCTCCTCGACCGGCACGGACGGCCAGGTGCTCAGCTCGCCGGTGCGGCGGTCGACCACACCGCAGGAGTGGCCGATCGTGGCCGGCGGCCGGCGCTTGCCCGTGACCGGGTCACGCTCGATCGGCGGGGCCGCGGCCCACACCACCCAGCCCAGATCGAACTCCTGCGTCCGCACCTCACGGCGCTCCTGTCCCTCGGGGTTGAGCCACCCCTCGGCGGTCGCGAGCGCCTGCTCCTGGCTGATCACGGGAACTCCCTTCGAGTCTTCGGGCGGACGGGGCCGGTGCGGCCGGGGTCGGTGCCGGGCGAGCTCCGCGGCCCTCGTCCGAGTGGGCCTGGGTGCAGGCGGTCTGATGCGGGCACCTTCGAGACGCTTCGGGCCTTCGAGCCTTCGAGCCTAACGGTCTGCGGTGGGTGGGTGTCAGGCGGTCGGGTGGGCATCGGGCCCGGGGGCCTGTGCGGCTTCCGGCTTGGGCTCGGGGGCCTGTACGGGCTCGGGCTCGGCTGCCCGGGGGTCGGGGACGGAGCGCCGAGCGGTCGTGGCATAGGGCTGCGCCGGGTGGATCTGCAGCGCCTTCACACCGCTTTCCGTGGCGACGAGGAGGATGCCGTCGGGGGAGAGGTCGGTTCCCGTGAAGGGCGTGGCGGAGATCAGGGCCGTGACGATCTCCTCGTCGCCCTTCTGCTCGCCGCGACGCCAGACGCGTACATAGTCGGCGCCGCGGCTGAACCCGAGCGGCCCCGTGGCGCGCTCGTCATCCGAGGGGCGCAGGATCTGGGTCGGGTCGGCATCGATGACGGAGCCGGTGGCGAGGTCCTGCACCAGCACGGCGGGGGCCTTGGGATCGTCGGCCTTCAACGGGCTTGAACCCGGGGTGCCTTGAGGCACCGTGCTCACGGCGACGGCGAGCGGGGCCGGCTCCGGAGCGGCGCTGTCCGACGCGGCCGTGGACGGGGGCAGTTTGCCGACGGTCACGGCGTCGACCCCGGGGACCGGTACGCTCCACAGGGTGTGCCAGGGAAGCTCGGGCACAATGCGGCGCAACACCGCCGCGTACTCCGCCAGTCCGTCTTCGACGAACGCGGTCTCCAGGAGCGCCGCTCGAAGGATGGCGGGTGCCTGGGTGCGGGTGAGCAGCGGGGCCGTACGCAGATATGTACGCGCCGGTGCGTCCAACTGCTCCGGAGGTACGGCCTCCACCGCGGCACGCAACCGCACCGGCTCGGCGTGGGCGAACAGGCCGGGGTCGGTGAGGAGCCGGGGGAGCAAACCGGCCTCCAGGGTGTGTCCCGCGATGTGATCGCGAACGTACGCCCCTGCCTTCGCCCAGTCCTGATGGGGTACGGCCTCCAGCAACTCCATGGCGATACGCGCCTGAGCGCCAGGAACATCCGGAATGCCTGCCCGAACGGCCTCGCCGATGCCCGGGTGCTGCAATCCAAGGAGCGTCCGCTCGTCCTCGGGGATGCCTTCGCCGGCCCTCTCGACGCGGCGGATGAAGGGGGCGACGAGCATCATGCCCCGCGCCATGGCCTCGCTCATGTCCCGCTCGGCGACGGCGGAAGCGAGCGGGGTCAGCAGGTGCACGGGCAGGCCGTCGCCCTGGGCAAGGGCGAGGGGCGCGAGGATCTGCCGCAGGGTGCGGGGGTGGGTGTCAAGGCGCTGGGCGTGCAGATCGAGCACTTCGCCGACGCTGCCGGGCAGTTGGCTCGCATCCGCCGGGTCGAACCCCTCCGGGTGCATCAGGATCGACTGCACGGCGAGATGCACGGTCAGACGGCTGCCCGCGCCGTCTCCCGCGTGCCGGGCGATCATCTCGGCGAGCGCGCGTCGAGCGTCAGGCTCGGTCGTGAACGGCAGCTCCGGGGCGCCGAATTGGGGATCGAGCAGCGCCTCGGCCTGCAGCACCAGGCCTTCGGAGTCGGCCCACTCGGGTGCGTCGAGGTCGATGATCTGGGCCACGCCGGGCGGCAGTCCCTCGGCGAGCTCGACGGCGAACTCCCGGGGCACGTCGGCGAGAAGGCGTATGGACTCGACGGCGGCGAGGGGCTTCAGCACGTCCCGCACCACGTGCGCGGGCTCACCCGTCCCCCGCACCGGACCGGCCCGATCCACATCCGGCACCACGATCGTCACCGGCCGCCCGGACGACGGGAGTTGGCCGAGTTCAGGGCAGATGTCGGCGGTGCGGGTCGCGGACAACTCGTAGTGATCGGCGAGCAGCCACAGGGTCTGCGCTGCCGTCAGCCCGACGACGCTCGGCACCGCGGGTGCGGGCAAGTCCGGAGGCACGGTCGCCGGATCGAGCGCGTCCAGCTCGAGCCCCTTGCGATACTCCGGGTCGCAGAGCATCAGGAACCCCGTGAGCAGCCGCGAACACCCGGTGCCCGGGCTTCCGGTCAGGATGACGACCCGAGGCGCGCCCGGCCGCCCCATCCGCCACCCGGTGAGCGCGCGCAGCGCGGCATTGCGCCCCCCGATGTAGGGGTGGGGCTCATGGGCCTTGGTCTGTTCTGGGGCCTGGGTCGGGCTGGTCATTGTCTCCCCGTTGTCCTGTCCGTCCGGCACCGTCAAGCCGTGTTGACCGTACGCCGTTCATCCTAGGGGCGTCGCACGGGGTGAATCACACTCCGACCGCCGCCTTTCCGTAAGCCCTGGGAGCGCGCCCTCAAACGGCTCGGGCTTCCCGACTACCCCGCACGACCTCCGACACAAATGGGCCACCGTGCCCCTGAGCAACGGTGGACCCATCCACGAGGTGTCGCCGTGGATGGGCCACAGCTCCATCAAGATCACGGTGCACCGCTACGGCCACCCCACCCCCTCAACGGCAATGAACGCTGCCGTCAGGTCACCGAGGCCTCCTTCGGGGTGCACACCGTCAGCGCACCCCCAGCACCCGCCGCTGAGTCGGTGACGGCTTCGCCGGGAAGTAGAGGTAGCAGACGCCGCCGGTGGCGCCGACGACCTGGGCGGCACACCGTCACAGGGCGTCGAGCGCGCTCACCTTCCAGCCCCCGGAGGTGTCCACGAGCGTCATCCGGACCCGGTTGAGGTCGAGGCGCGACCCGGACACCTGAGTGCTGTTGGTGACCTGGTTCATGAAGAGGAGGACGACGACCTTCTCCGGCGAGGCGGAGACCACCGATGCGGCGGAGGCTCCCCCGGCGGGGGGCTTCGCCACCGTGGCCGTGACGACGCCGTGGTACTTCTCGGCGGTGGGCGCCACCACCCTCGTGGTCGTCTTGCGGTACTTGCCCGCGAAGGACCCGGTGAGGCGGGCGCGGGCCTTCGCGAAATCGCGATCGAGGTGGCGGTAGTCGTAGGAGAGGATCTCCGGCGCGGCCTTGCGCGCTACGGCCAGGGCCTCGGTGCGCGCCTCCTGCGTCCGCTGGTCCTCCCGGTGCTCCCAGCCCAGCATGGCGGCGGCGACGAGGCCCGCCACGACGAGTGCGGCCAGCACGGCGGTCACCGCACCGGAGATCCGGCGGGCCGGCTTCGCGTCCTTCTCCGCTCCGGCCTCGTCACGGACGGCGCCCTTCGTCCGCTCCCGGGCCTCGGCGTCCGCCCCGGTCCCGGAACCGGATGCTTCGTCCACCACCGGGCTCTCCGTCGCCGGCGCCTCCTCCTCGTCGAGGGACGACTCACGCGCTTTCTCGGCCCGCTTGGAGGCGGCGCGGGCGGCCGCCGCCACGGATCGCTGCCGGGCCGATGTGCCGGCGCCGGTGCCGGCGCGGCCTCGTACGGTCGCCTTGGTCACGGTGTTTCTCCTTACTCGCCAGACGGCTGTGGGGGGTGCGGATCAGCCGACGGGTCAGCCGACGAACTCGACATTCGAGGTCAGCCACCGCCCGCCCTCGAGCACGAGGTCGAGTTGCAGCCGGTAGTTGCGGGCCTGGCCCTGGGGCGCGGCGACGTTGGTCACCCTGCCGTCGGCCACGACCAGGACCCGGGCGGAGGTGTCGCCCGCCTTGGCGATACCGGCTTCGAGGACATGTCCCTCAGAAACCGACTTGTTGTCCGCGACCAGCTTGGTGAGCTCCTTGGTCTGGGCGGTGAACTGCTCCTTGAAGTCACCGGTGGCGCCCTTCAGGACGTTCTTGCTGTCCCGGTCGTAGTGCCGGTAGTCGAGCGAGGTGAAATTCACCGCGGACTGCCGGGCCGCCGCCAGAATGTCCTGACTACGTTGTTCCTCCCCGTGCTGCTGGTACAGCCGCACCCCGAAGAAGCCGGAGAGCACCACCAGCACGGCGAGGACGCCGGCGAGCACAACGGGGAGCACCCGGCTCTCCCGCGCCGCGCGCACGGCCTCGGTCGCAGGGCGCGGCGCGGACGCCGCCGTACGCTCCGCCAGGCGGCGGATCATGCCATAGGTCCGACGAGCAGCCATTGCCACGAATCCTTTCCGAACGCACTCTGTTCTCCGCCCGTCGAGCCGATCTGGACGGTCCCCCCGCCCGGACCGGCAGCCTGCCCGGTCGCGGGATCGTAAGGTGCGACGTACGACGCCGGATCGCCGCGGCCGCCCCGCACCTCGGAGCTTCCGGGCCGCGGAACGTTCTGCGCGCCGCGGACCGAGCTCTTGCTGCCCCGCGGGAGCGTGCAGCGCGCGGACGTGTTCGCCTGCACCTCGCGGGTGTCCTTCGGGTCGCGCCGCTGCGTCGATCCGTAGCCCTGCCGGCACGACGGGGGGTCGTCGGAGTTGACCACCATGCCGAAGTGGCTGGTGCCGTCACCCGGCAGCACGGTGAAACTGCCGGCCACGACGACCGGGAAGGTGACCAGCGTCTGCTCCACGTTGGGGAGCCGGGCCACGGTCACCTGTCCACCGCTGATCAGGTTCCCCAGCAGGACCGGCAGCGCCTTCCGGTTGGCCTTCAGCAGCGAGTCCATCTCGTGCGCCGCCGTCGAACCGCCGTCCACCAGCCGGCGGAGGTCGCGGTCGCTGTCCTTGATCTGGCCGGTGAGGTCCGCCAGGTCGCGGGAGAACGACTTGAAGGCCGAGCCCTTGTCGATCTGCGTCTTCAGGACGGTCCCCGAGTCGTCGATCAGCGAGATCGTCTGGGGCAGGCTGTCGCTCGCCGACTCCACGAGCCGGTTGCCCGAGTCGACCATCCGGGTCAGGTGCGGGGCCGTGCCGGTGAACGCCTGGCCCAGCTCGTCGACGGTGGTCCGCAGGTCCTTCTTGTCCACGGAGCCGACGAGGCGGTCGAAGCTGCGGATCATCTCCGTGGTCGGCAGCGGCGTGCGGGTGTCCTTGGGGGAGATCGTGCTGCCCTCGTGCAGATACGGGCCGCCTGCGGCACGCGGCTGCAGATCGATGTACTGCTCGCCCACCGCCGAGCGGTTCGCCACGACCGCGAGCGTGTCGGCAGGAATGCGCGAGCCGTCCTTGATGCGCAGCTCCGCCGAAACGCGCGAGCCGACCAGCCGCAGTGCGCCGACGCGGCCCACGGGCGCGCCGCGGTACGTGACCTCGGCACCCGAGTAGATGCCGCCGGAGTCGGCGAACTGGGCCTGTACGGAGTACCCGCTGTCCGTCAGGCGGTCGCCCAGTCCCGCGTACTCGGCGCCGACGTACGACACGCCGATCGCGGTGACCGCGGAGAAGGCGAGCAGTTGGACCTTGACGGTACGAGTGATCATGGCTGCATCCCCTTCGTCAGGAGCTCCGCGAGGCCCAGGTCCACGCCGGCGCCGAAACCGGTCCAGCCGCTGCCCTGGTAGGCGGCGTAGCTGCTGGTGCACACCGGCGGGCAGAGCACGCCGCCGCCGGACGATCCCTTGTCCCCTCCCTGGCCGTCCGCGCAGCCGCTGCCGGGCAGGCAGGGCCCCGAGGTCGGTTTCGCCAGACCGGGCAGATCCGGCAGGTCCGGCACGTCCGGGGTGGCCGGCAGATCGGGCTCGCCGGGGAGCTTGGGCTTCGGCTTGTGCGGCGAGCCGGGCTTCTTGCCGCCGCCCTTGGAGAGATTGCCGTAGATGCTCTTCAGGTCGAGATCCGCGGTGATGTGCAGGTTGGTGTAGTCGCCCTTGATGGCGTCGACGGAGTTGCGCGGGAACGGATAGGTGGTCATCAGCTCCAGCGCGTTGGGCAGGTCGTCGCCCGCCCTGTTCAGCTGGGTGAGGATCGGCTGCAGGTGCTTGAGGTTGGCGATCGTGTCGTCCCGTGAGCCGTTGATCACCTTCGTGCCGACCGTGCCGAGGTCGGACAGGGAGCGCAGCATCCGCGTCAGGTCCTTGCGCTGGTCGGCCAGGACCTTCAGGGCCGGCGACATGGTGTCGACCGCCCGGCCGATCGTGGCCTTCTCCTGCGCGAGCCTCTTGGACAGCCGGTCGATGCCCTTCATGGCGCGGATGATCTCCGAGCGCTGGTCGTCCAGGCCGCCGAGGAAGGTGTCCAGCTCGGTCAGCAGGTTCTTCACCCGGTCCTCGCGGCCCGCCAGGGAGTGGTTCAGCTCCACGGTGATCGTGTGGAGCTGCGCCACACCGCCGCCGTTGAGCAGCGCCGACAGAGCTGACAGCACCTCCTCGATCTCTGCGTTCCGGTTGCTTCGGGACAGCGGGATCTTCGCGCCCTCGGTGAGCTTGCCGACGGGCTGTACGTCCACGGGCTTGGCGAGCGAGACGTACTTCTCCCCGAGAATGCTGGTCTGGCGCAGCTCCGCGACGGCGTTGGCCGGCAGCTTCACCGTGTCGTCGACGCGCAGCCGTACGCGCGCCTGCCAGCCATGCAGCTCCACCTTCTCCACGGCGCCCACGGTGACGTTGTTGACCTTGACCGCGGACTGCGGCACGAGGTCCATGACGTCCCGGAACTCGACCGTCACGTGGTACGCGTCTCCGGCGGCGGCGCCGCCGGGCAGCGGGACGTCGTACAGGCCGTTGAACTCACAGCCGGTCAGCAGCAGCGCCCCGGCGGCCGCCCACGCGGCCGCTTTGCGCGGGGCGGTCATGCCTCGGCTCCCAGGATGCCGCCGAGCGTCTTGTCGGTCGTGGCGACACCGGATGCCGGGTGGACCGCGCCGGTCACGGAGTTGGCGGTCGGCAGCTCAGGGAGGTCACCGAACAGCTTCCCCAGGTCGTGGCAGTCCGACTTCTCGCCCGCCGTCCTCAGCAGGGAGCACATCAGGCTGGCCGGATCCTGCGGTTGCTCGGCGTTGTTACGGGTGTCCAGCGTGCCCGAGGCCGGGTTGTAGGCGTTCGCGAGATTGCCGAGACCGGCGGGCGCGACGTCCATCAGCTCCTCCAGTGCGGCGCGCTGCTTGACCAGCACGCGGGTCACCTCGCTGAGACCCTTCACATCGCGGGTCAGCGCCTTCTTGTTGCCATGGACGAATCCGGACACGTCCTTGAGCGCGACGGACAGGTTCTTGAACGCCTCCGCCAGGTCCTTGCGCTCGCCGGAGAGCTGGTTCGCGGTCGTGGCCAGACTGTCGTTGAACGAGCGGACGCTGTCGTCGTCCGCCGCCAGCGCGGCCGTGAACACCTGAAGGTTCTTCACCGTCCCGAACATGTCCTTGCGTCCGTCGGAGAGAGTGGTGAGGGCCTGCGAGACGTCCTTGATCGTCTGGTTCAGGTTCCCGCCGTTCCCCTTGAGGTTGTCCGCACCGACGCCGATGAGCCGGGACAGCGCTCCGTTCTTGTTGGCACCGCGCGGACCGAGCGCCTCCGATGTGGTGTGGAGGCTGTCGAAGATCCGGTCCAGCTCCACCGGTACGCCCGTCCGCTCCTCGGGGATGACCGCGCCGCTCTTCATCGCCGGGCCCCCGCGGTACACCGGCAGCATCTGGACGTAACGGTCGCTGACCACCGAGGAGTTGACGATCGCGGCCTTGGCGCCCGCGGGCACCTTGCGATCGGCCTCGTACTCCATCTCGACCCGCACCCGGCGGCCCTGCGGGGTGACGCTCTTGACCTCCCCGATCGGGATGCCGAGGACGCGGACGTCCGAACCGGGGTAGATGCCGACGGTCCGCGGGAAGTACGCGGTGACCTTGACGGGGTCCGGCTTCGGCCAGAACGCGACGGTCAGGCCGGCGAGGAGCAGGCACAGGGCGGTGCCGAGCGCGACGACGCGGCGGGTGCGCCCCTGGGAGAGGCGGCGGGTGCGCCCCTGCGGGAGGCGGCCGGTGCGCCCCTGCGGCAGGAAGGTCCACCGGGGCCGCTGCAGGGACCCGCGCCGGGGCCGGTTCGGCCGGTTCGGCCGGTTCATCGGGACCCTCCCCGGGGTGACGACGCGGCGGGTGCGCCCTTGGGGGAGGCGGCCGGTGCGCCCCTGCGGCAGGAAGGTCCACCGGGGCCGCTGCAGGGACCCGCGCCGGGGCCGGTTCGGCCGGTTCATCGGGACCCTCCCGGGGGTGTCTGGGGCGCGGACGAGCCGCCCCGTACGGACGCGGGCGCGGCGACGAGGTTCTGGATGTAGGTGTCGAACCAGCGGCCGTTGCCCAGCGTGTTGGTGAAGACCCGGACGAAGGGCGCCAGCCCTTTGATGCTGCGGTCGAGGCTCTTCTCGTTGCGCTGCAGCATCCCGACGAAGGTGTTCAGGCGGTTCAGCGCGGGGCCGATCTGCTGGCGGTTGTCGTCGACGAGGCCGGAGAGCTGCACGCCGAGTTCGGAGGCGTTCACGAGCAGGTTGTGGATCGCCGTGCGCCGCTTGTTGATCTCCTCGAAGAGCGCCCTGCCGTCCTTCACCATCTTCATGAACTCCTTCGACCGGTCGGAGAGCACACCGGTCACGCCGTTGGCGTGCGAGAGCAGCTCACGCAGCTCCTTGTCGCGCGAGGCCACGGTCCTGGAGAGCCGGGACAGCCCCTTGATGGACGCCTTGACCTCGGCGGGCGAGTCCTTGAAGGTCGTGGAGATCGTGTCCATGGCCTTCGCCAGGTTCTCGGTGTCGACCTTCTCGCTGGTCGTGGTCAGGTCGCTGAACGCCTCCACCACGTCGTACGCCGACACCGTCCGCTTCAGCGGGATCTCGCTCCCGGGCTCCAGCTGACCGGTGCCCTTGGGCTCCAGTGAGAGGTACTTGGCCCCCAGGATCGTTTTGACCCGGATGGACGCTCCGGTGTCGCTCCCGAACGTCGGCTCGTCCTTCACCCGGAAGGTGACCTTGACGTGGTCGCCGTCGAGGTCGACGTCGCCGACCTTGCCGACCTTGACCCCGGCGATGCGGACCTCGTCACCCGACTTCAGACCGCTCGCCTCGGAGAAGGCGGCGCTGTACTCCTCTCCGTTCCCGATCAGCGGAAGGTTCTCGATGTTGAACGCGCCGGCGATCAGCACCGCGAGGGTGGTGAGGCCCACCGCTCCGATCGTGACGGGGTTGCGCTCGCGGAAGGGAATCATCGGCCGCACCTCGCCTGGGCGACGTGGAGGTCGGGCGTGTACGCCTTCGCCGTCTGCGGCAGCACGATCCGGCCGTCGAAGTCGCACAGATAGAAGTTGAACCAGGAGCCGTACGAGCCCGTGGCGGTCAGCTTGTTGAGCTTGTGCGGCAGTCGCTTCAGGACGCCCTCCACGGTCTTCTCGTTCTTGTTCAGCGTCCCGGAGAGCTCCGACAGTCCCGCGATGTCGGACCGCAGTGCCGGACGGCCGTCCTTCAGCAGGCCGGAGGTGGCGCCCGTGAGGTCGCTGATGCCGGTGAGCGAGTCGCCGATCGCCACGCGGTCGGCGGACAGTCCGGAGATCACCCGCTGCAGTTGCTTGAGCAGGCCGGAGAAGCGCGTGCTGCGCTTGTCCAGCGTTCCCAGCACCTCGTTGAGGTTGTTGATCACGGAACCGATCAGCTCGTCGCGGTCGGCGAGCGTCGTGGTGAGCGAGGCGGTGTGCGCGAGCAGGCTGTTGACCGTGCCGCCCTCGCCCTGCAGGGTCTTGATGATCTCCGACGCGAGCTGGTTGACGTCCTTCGGGCTCAGCGCGGCGAAGAGCGGCTTGAAGCCGTTCAGCAGCGCGTTGAGGTCGAGGGCGGGCTGCGTACGGGAGAGCGGGATGCTGCTTCCGGGCTTGAGCCGGGTGCCGTCCCCGGCCCCCTCGGTCAGCGCGATGTACCGCTGCCCGACGAGGCTCCGGAAACGGATGACGGCGCGCGTCGAGGTGAGCAACGGCCGGTCGTCGGTGACGCTGAAGGTGACCTCGGCGAGGGTCCGGTCCTTGATCTGGTCCCCCTGCTTGATTTCTATGGCCTCGACCTCACCGACGCGCAGGCCGGCCACCCGGATGTCGTCGCCCTCCTCCAGGCTGGTGACGTCGCTGAACACCGCCTTGTAGGTGGCCTTGGGGGTGAAGTCGACGTTGACGATCGTGGCCGAGAGCAGCGCTGTCGCGAGGAGAGTCACCACGGCGAAGATGCTGAACTTGACCAGTGGCGCGGCCGTTTCCATGGCCTTCATACGACACTCACCGCCGTTCCACGTGCCATCGGGCCGAAGAGCAGGGTCGTCACGGACGGCACCTCATCGGCGGGCACACCCATGACCGGGGCCACGAGCGAGCCGATGACCCGCTGCTCGGCGGCCGTTGCCGTCACGCCGCTCTGTCCTCCGGATGCCGAGCCGCCGGAGCCCTTGGTGCCGTCGTCGAGCTTGATCGGCGGCTGGGGCCTGCCGGGGTGGGGAAGTCCGCGGCAGTGGGGACCGGAGCGGTCGGCGTAGCGCGGCTCCTCGCCGGGGCGGTAGGGGGACCGGGGCAGGACGGCCTCCAGGGTGATGTGCATCTTCCCGCCCTTGAAGATCTGCTCGGCCAGCGGTTCCTCCCTCGTCAGACCGTTGAGGAGACAGGGGAATTCGGGCGAGTAGCGATCGAGCAGCGCGAGGGTGGGGCGGGAGACGCGGCCGAGGGTGATGAACCGCGCGGAGTTCTCGTCGAGGAAGTCCTTCGCGGTGTTCGCGAAGGTGGTGGTCCCGGTGAGGGTCGAGGCCATCTCGTCCTTCTTCTCGACGACAGTCAGGCTGGTGGTGATGCTGTTGCGCAGGATTCTCAGCAGGTCGGGGGCGGCGTCTCCGTAGACCTCGACCGCGTCGGCCAGCCGCGAGATGTCGGTGCGCATCGCCGGCATGTGCGGGTTGAGGCGGTGGAGGTAGCGCTCGACGCGCTCGAAGTTCGCACCGATCTCGTCACCGCGGCCCTCGAATGCGGTGGCGAACGCGGACAGCGTGGCGTTCAGCTTGGCCGGCTGGACCGCACGGAGCAGCGGCAACAGGTCGTTCATCAGTTTCTGGAGCTCGATGCCGGCCTTCGTACGGTCCTGGGTGATCACGTCTCCGGCCCGGATGGGCCGCGCGGAGGACTTCTTCGGGATCTCCAGGTCGATGTACTTCTCGCCGAACAGCGTCTTGGGCAGCAGCAGGGCGTGGACGTCGGCCGGGATGAGCGCCGCGTGCTCGGGGGAGAGCGCGATGTCGACCGTGGCCTTGTCGCCGTCGGCCCGCACCTCGCGGACCTCGCCCACGTTGAGGCCGCGCAGCTTCACGTCGGCGGGCGGCTCCAGCTGGTTGCCGACGGTGTCCGCTTGCAGAGTGATCGCCACGACCGGTGTGAACACCCTCTGGTAGATCGCCACGGTGAGCGACAGCAGCAGGCCGATGACGACGATGAAGACGACGCCGTAAAGCCGCAGCTTGAATGGATTGGTTGTCGACATCGGCTACCCCGCGATCCGCACGGTCGTGGTGGCTCCCCAGATCGCCAGGCTGAGGAAGAAGTCAAGGATGTTGATGGCGACGATGGACGTCCGTACACCGCGGCCGACCGCCACACCGACCCCCGCGGGGCCGCCCTTGGCGCAGTAGCCGTAGTAGCAGTGGACAAGGATGATCACGACGGCGAAGACGATCACCTTGCCGAACGACCAGAGCACGTCGACAGGTGGCAGGTACTGCTGGAAGTAGTGGTCGTACGTGCCGCTGGACTGCCCGTAGTAGCCGGTGGTGATCGTCCGGGCCGCGAAGTACGAGGACAGCAGACCGACCACGTAGAGCGGGATCACCGCGATGAACCCGGCGATCATCCGGGTCGTGACCAGGAACGGCAGTGAGGGGACGCCCATCACCTCGAGCGCGTCGACCTCTTCGCTGATCCGCATCGCGCCGAGCTGGGCGGTGAACCCGGCGCCGACCGTGGCGGAGAGTGCGAGCCCGGCGACCAGGGGTGCGATCTCACGGGTGTTGAAGTAGGCGGAGATGAACGCCACGAAGTTGGAGGTGCCGAGCTGGTTGAGCGCGGTGTATCCCTGGAGTCCGACCTCGGTGCCGGTGAAGAAGGAGAGGAAGGCGATGACACCGACGGTGCCGCCGACGACCGCCAACGCTCCGCGGCCGAAGCTCACTTCGGCCAGCAGGCGCAGGACCTCCTTCTTGTAACGGCGCAGGGTGCGGCCGGTCCAGGCGAGGGAGCGCCCGTAGAAGGACAGCTGGGTCCCGAGCTCTTCGAGGGAGCGGAGGGGGCCAGAGAGGAATCGTTCCGACAGCGCCATCACTAACCCCTCTGCGGAACGAGCTGGAAGTAGACCGCGGTCATCACGAAGTTGGTGACGAACAGCAGCATGAAGGTGATGACGACCGATTGGTTCACCGCGTCGCCGACTCCCTTCGGACCGCCCTTGGCGTTCAGGCCCTTGTACGAGGCGACGATCGCCGCGATGGCGCCGAAGATCAGCGCTTTCAGTTCGGCCCAATAGAGGTCGGGCAGCTGCGCGAGGGTGGTGAAGGAGGCCAGATACGCGCCCGGCGTCCCGTGCTGCATCACCACGTTGAAGAAGTAGCCGCCGCTCACGCCGACCACGGAGACCAGTCCGTTGAGGAGCACCGCCACGGCCATCGAGCCCAGCACACGGGGGACGACCAGCCGGTGGATCGGATCGATGCCGAGGACTTCCATCGCGTCGATCTCCTCGCGGATCTTGCGTGCGCCGAGGTCCGCGCAGATCGCGGAGCCGCCGGCTCCTGCGATGAGGAGGGCGGTCACGATCGGCGACGCCTCACGGAGGACCGCCAGGACCGACGCGGCTCCGGAGAAGGACTGTGCGCCCAGCTGCCGCGTCAGGCTTCCGATCTGGAGTGCGATGACAGCGCCGAACGGGATGGAGACCAGTGCGGTCGGCAGGATCGTGACGCTCGCGATGAACCAGGACTGCTGGATGAACTCCCGCAGCTGAAAAGGGCGGCGCGGCAGGGTGCGGAGAACGTCCAGAGCCAGCGAGAAGAGGCTGCCCGAATGTTTCAGCCCGGCCGTGGGCGAGAGGCTCATGCTCCGGTCACCCCGCCGTCCGGGCCCACGGCCGCACGCAGCTTCCGCAGCCGCTGCATCTTCTCCTCTTGCTCGGCGATCTCCTCCCAGCGGGGCGGGCGGGTGATGCCGGGGCTGGGCAGCAGGCGCGGGATCTTGCCCCCGCCCGCTCCCTTGCCGCCCTTCGGGCCGCGGTGGTTTCCGGCGTGGAGCTCGGCGAGCTCCTGCTTGACCTGGGCCGCGTCCTTCTCCTCGGCCATGCCGATCGGGCCCTGCATCCGTCCGTTGAGGAACTGGCGCACGACCGGCTCCTCACTGGTGAGCAGGTCTTCGCGGGGGCCGAACATCACCAGCTCGCGGCGGAAGAGCAGGCCGATGTTGTCCGGCACCTGGCGGGCCGAGGCGATGTCGTGGGTGACGATCAGGAAGGTGGCGTCGATCTGCGCGTTCAGGTCGACGATCAACTGGTTGAGGTACGCCACACGCACCGGGTCGAGCCCGGAGTCGGGCTCGTCGAAGAGGATGATCTCCGGGTCGAGTACCAGCGCCCGCGCCAGACCCGCTCGCTTGCGCATACCGCCGGATATCTCGCCGGGCAGCTTCTCCTCGGCTCCGATCAGGCCGACCATGTCCATTTTTTCCAGGACGATCCGCTTGATCTCGCTCTCGGGCTTGCGCGTGTGCTCACGCAGCGGGAAGGCGATGTTGTCGTAGAGGTTCATCGAGCCGAACAGCGCACCGTCCTGGAAGAGGACGCCGAACAACTTGCGCACCTCGTACAGGTCGTGCTCACGGAGCCGGGTGATGTCCTTCCCCGCGATCGTGATCGAGCCTCTGTCCGGCTTCAGCAGGCCGACGAGCGTCTTCAAGAACACAGACTTGCCGGTGCCCGAAGGGCCCAGCATGACCGATATCTCCCCAGCGGGCAGAGTCAGCGATACGTCCTGCCAAATAACCTGCTGCCCGAAGGATTTGGTCAACCCTTCCACGCAGATCTCGACACCCATCCGGCCCGCCCTTCAGCCCTGAAGTAGCTCTGTCATCAGCTCTACGGGGAAGGGCGGGGCGTCCGTCGCTCATCCGCCAAGATTTTTTTACCGGGACGCAATCCTGTGTCGACCAGGGGTGAACATCACTGTGCGCGGGGCGCGCGCGGCAGTTCGCCGACGGTGCTCGGGGTGGCCACCGGTGCGTCGCCCTCGGCATCCTCGGCAGAATTCCCCGGGACGGACGGAGTGGACGGAGCGGCCGGAGCAATCAGGGGTGCCGAAGAAGTGGAGGAAGGACCCGGCACCACCGGGGCTTCCGGAACATCGGGCGCGTCCGGAACATCCTTGGCGTCCAGCCCGGACAGCATCCGATGAACGGACGGGGTGGCCGGAACGGCCGATTCCGTCAGCGGCGGCAGCGGGAGCGACGCATCGAGCAGCAACAGACCGGCGCCGGCGAGCGGCCCCGCCGGTCCCCACGCGGCGGGACCGCGGGACTCCGATCCGGCCATGAGGCCGGGCACGTCGGTCCGGTGGTGGCCCTCCTCCGCCGTGGGCGAGTCGGCCACGGTCTGGGAGGAAGCCGGCGGACGAACCCCGTCCTTCTCCATCTCCCCATGTAGGGAGGGAAGTGCGAACCCCAAAGCCGCGAGCGTCGCCGCGGTGGACGCCACCGTCGCCACCTGCGCACCGCTGCCCAGCCGGGGCCTGCCGCGCCAGCACATCCAGAAGCAGGTGGCGAGCGTCGCGGCGAGCGAGTTGCGCATCGTACGACGGGCCCTGGCGAGCAGCGACTCGACCGTCCGGTAGCTCAGCCCCATCTTCCGGGCGACCTGGTCGACGTCCAGGTCCTCCGACTTGAGCCAGAGCGCCTCCGCCTGCCGTGCGGGCAGTTCGCCGCTCCGGTTCGCCAGCCACTTGGCCTCGGCGCGATCGCACACCACTTCGTCGACGGGGGCGATGGGGTGCGGGGTCAGCGTCGAGCGGGTGCCGACCTCGGCTTCACGTGTGACCTGGCGGTACCGGTCGACACACAGACGCATGGTCACGGTCGTGAGCCACGCCCCGAGCCGCTCGTCCTCGACGCGCGGATTCTCCATGGCGCGCACCATCGCCTCGTGTACGGCGTCCTCCGCGTCCTCGACGCTCATGGACCGCCTGCGCGCGACCCTCAACAGATGCTCGCGATGGCTCCACATACGCTGCCAGCGCTCGTCCGAGCAGCCATGCGGTCGCCCCGAACGTACGAACTGCGGATCAGTCGCCATCAGGCCTCCTCGCACCGTTTCGCAACACTGGCCCCTCGGAAGAGCCGTCCATACCCCCCGGTAGGTGGCGGCCGACATTACCGGCAGGTACACCGTGGCGGGAGGGGGGACCGTGGCCGAATGAGCGCGAAGTCAGTCACGATTCAGTTGCGTTTCGATCCACTCAGTAGCGTTACGATCCACGAATCCAGATACCGGGATCGCTCCGCCTCGCCCGCGAGGGCGTCCGGCACCGACTGGTTCAGCCGCATACGCCACAGATAGCCGGTATACGCCTGCAGGGCACCCTCACGCCGGGATTGCACGGCACGGCAGAGCATTTCCAGGTGCCGGGCACGCAGCGCCTACAGCCGGGCCGGCTCGGCCTTGACGACGGCCATCCAGTACCGGAACGGGCACCGGCCGCACGGGAGTGGATCGAGTGCCGCGCCCGTGAGCTGCCCGAGGGCTTCCGACGGGACATGCGGCGAGGCTGACTCCCCATCAGGGATGGCCCGCAAAAGGCCAGGTCAGACGAGGTCTGACCTGGCCTTGAATGGAGCCACCTTCGGGGTGGCACTTGCTCAGCCGATTCCCAGCTCCCGCAGAACACGGTGCTGAGTCGGTGCCGGCTTCGCCGGGAAGTACAGGTAGCAGACGCCGCCGGTGGCGCCGACCACCTTGCCCTCGGCGTTCTTGCGCTTGGTCCGCAGCCAGATGTTCTCGAACTGGGATGCGGGGCGATAGCAGACGTGAGGCGGGCCGGCAAACATGCAGGTCAACGGCTCGGGCTCGTCCACTCCGGACGAGGCCGAGCCGGGCCGTGCTGACTTCGTGCTGACTTCCGCTGCCGCCCCTTCCGGTCCGGTCGGGGGTGTTGTGCTGGATCGGTGCTGAGTCTTGGTATTGACGGACGCGGACGTTCCCGACGCACCGGGGCCAGGCACGTTCGATCCCCACAGCGAGTCACCGGCCCCACGTGGGCTTCCTCTCTGGAGGGGACCACGACGGCTCCGGGCGGTGATCTACGGGGCCGTTTGGTACGGCCGCGATCCGTCCTTAATGTGTCGCACGCCCGCCTACGGAAGTGGACAGCTATGAACCAATCGATGTGGACCGTGCCAGCCTTGGCTGACTTTTCTCCAGAAGCCCGTCTCATGGGTTTACGACAATCACGAGAAGCAGGCCATCCCAAGTTTCCGCGTGGGGCAACAACTGCGGTTCTGGCCTAACGAGATAAAGCAGTGGCTGGAGAACAACTGCCGCGAACGGGAGGCTGCATAAACCAGGAGTGCAAGGAGCCCCTGCACGCCGCTCCCCCGTTGCTTCAGCGGATGGTGGACGCGGGGCGGCTGGGGCGGAAGTCGGGGGGTCGGGGTTCAACTCGTACTAGGGGGCGCGGCCGTGCCGCCGAGTGGCGCTGCTCTAGTAGGAGTTCCCCCAGAGCAGCGCCCATGGCGGCGACGCCTTCGGGGGGCTCTGGAGGCGCCCGAAGGCCATCACCCGCGTTTCCTTGCCCAGTCAACGTGCGCTACACCGGAACGCGGCATGGGGAGCGCCATCAATCGCATGGAAGCCTCTCTCCGTGCCCAGAGGAGCTCCGCAAGGGGCATCGCGCCCTCCTCCAGCCCCACACCGAACGCGTGAGCGCGTCAACCGGTACTCCCGCAGGCTCCCTGCCATAACATGGCGCATCCGGTCCACCACGGTGCCGTCACCCGACCACCGTGATGTGTCCGTCCGCATCCCTCAGCCTGCCCCGGCGGTGCAGTTCGTCGATGTCGGAGTCCAGGAAGCTGCGAATGTCCCGGCCCATGCGACGCCAGCCAAAGAACTCGCCCGCGTGCCGGACCAATTCGTCCCGCGACATGCCTGGGCACTCCGCGGCAAGTTCGTACAACGCCAGCTGCCTCTCGGCCGAAGCGATGTGCGCGGTCTTGCGGGGGGTGTGGCCCTCCCCCGGAACTCGGGCGTCCAGCTCCTCCCGGCCTGCGACGTCCAGGAACTGTCCGTCGACGGTGATCTGCCCTGAACAGACGAGACCGCGCACCGCTTCCCTCACGTTGTCGCGGATCCTGTTGCCCGCCCGGGCGACGCCCCACGCCTCCCGGGCGCGCTGCACCAAGAGCTCCTCGTGAATGGGTCCCTCGATACCGATGACCCTGGCCAGAAGTTTGCTCAGCGCGGGCCGGGCCTCCTGGGTGTGCAGTTCGTACGGTGAGGACACGGTCATCTCGCACGTCTCGTACAGGGAGCTCCACGGCCGGTCGGGCTCGGTGTCGACAGGAACGCGCTCATGCTCCGCGGGCGCCGGGGCCGTCTGCAGCGTCCCGTTCCCCGGTCCCGGAGTACCGGGCCAGGCCGACGTACCAGAGAGCGGAGCGGCCGGCCTCGTGTCGGAGGTGTTCCCCGCCCCGTCCTCGGTGGCAACCGCCCTGTTCATCGCAGGATCCGCCAAGGCGGAATCCGACATCAGTCCCCGTTCGACCGCCAACGCGACCGCCTCACGCAGCCTCAGCTCGGCGGCAGTCCGGCCGCGATACCAATCGGTGCCCCAGATGCGGTGCAGCCGCCAGCCCAGACCGGCAAGCACCTCCTCCCGTAGACGGTCGCGGTCGCGAGCCGTTCTGGACGAGTGGTACATCGCACCGTCGCACTCAATACCGAGCGCGTAGGCACCAGGGAACTCCGGATGGCGCACGCCGATGTCGATGCGGTATCCCGCGACGCCGACCTGCGGCTGAACGCGGTAGCCCCATTCGCGCAGCACCTGCAGGACCGACTCCTCGAAGGGGCTGTCCGGCTCGGCGTCACCCTGCGTCACGTCCTGCGCGAGGACTGCGGGACCGTTCTCGGCGTACTCCAGATACCGCTTGAGGTGCTGAACGCTTTCATTCGCGCTGTCGGTCACGCTGCTGCCCCGGAAAGACGCAACGACCTCCATGCGGAAACGCGCCCGGGTGACGGCGACGTTGAGGCGCCGCCAGCCGCCCCCCTTGTTAATGGGACCGAAGTTCGTCCCGAGCTTGCCGTGCTCGTCGGGGCCGTATCCAATCGACATGATCACGACGTCCCGCTCGTCGCCCTGGACGGATTCAAGGTTCTTGACGAAGAACCCGTCTAGCCGGTCCTCGGTGAAGCAGTGGTCCAAGTCGGGGCGGAGCAGTCGGGCCTGCTGGACGGCTTGGTCGATGGCCGCTGCCTGCGCCTGGGAGAGGGCGACGACGCCTAGGGTGCGGTTGGGTCGCGTGTCGAAGTGATGGATGACCCGCTGGGCGACGGAATCCGCCTCCACACGGTTGTCGCGTCGGCCACCGCGGTCGTACACGCCCTGTGTGTGGAAGAACTCAACGCCGATGTCGTTGCCGTGGTCCAGTGCTCCTGGGAAGGTCACCATGGAGTTGCCGTAGAAGGACTTGTTACTGAACGTAATCAGGTCCTCGTGACGGCTGCGGTAGTGCCAGCGCAGGGACAGCTCGCGCAGGGCGCCCGCCTTGCAGGCGTGCAGCAGCGACTCGAAGCTGTCCGGAATATCCTCGTCATACTGGTCGGAGTCGTCGTCGACGGCCGAGTCGAAGAAGGATGTGGGCGGCAGCTGCTTCTCGTCGCCGGCCACGATCAGAGAGCCTGCCCGATATATGCAGTTGATGGCATCCGCTGGGCGGACCTGTGACGCCTCGTCGAAGATCACCACGTCGAAGTGGAAGCCCGCAGGCAGTAACTGGCTTACCGTCAGAGGACTCATCATGAAGCACGGCTTGATCAGTCGGACGACTTCACGGGTCCGGCCGAGCAGTTCCCGCACCGGCATGTGGCGTCGCTTCAGCTCCGCCTGCTTCTTGATCACCAAGGCCGCCCCGCCGCTGAACCGACGTGGTCGGCGCTTGTTGCACGCTTCGATCACGGCGCCGCTCGCGGCAGCGACCAGTCGGCGGTCTGCCTCCTGGAAGTCGGCCACCCGGGCGTCCAGGTCCGCGGAGCGGGTGGTGGCGAGCCGGGTATCCGTGGCCAGGAGGTCGTCGGCCCAGCACTTGAGCACCGACTGCTCGACGATCGCAGGCAACCGATCGGGCAGGAGGTCTCGTTCGACGGCACGCGGGACGATTGCATCGGCACCGTGACGCGCCAGGACGGCCAGTCCGGCGCGGTATGCCTGCCATTCCTCCGGGCCGCGCGGGTCGGCCCGGAGTTCGTCGACGGCCTGCTGGGCCTGATCGAAGGTACCGAACAGGGAGAAGGACAATTGAACCTGGCGGGAATTCTCGAAGAGGTCATTCAGCGCGGTCGAGGACTCCGACCAGCGAGCGGAACGACGCGTCGCCGTGTCGCACCAGCCGGCCAGCGCGCCGCGAATGCCACGGGCCAGCAGCCCCGGCAACGGGTCGGGCTCAGTGCCGTCTCCCAGGCAGGCAATAAGGAGGTCCCGCTGAGCCATCCCGCGGGTGAGTTCCGCGATGCGGTCCGCAGCGGCCAGCACCACGTCCAGGGCGGGCAGTTCGTTCTCGTCGCTGGAAACGTAGCCGCCCAGCGCCTTTTCGTGACATGCCACCAGCCGTGTGACCTCGGCCGCAGTGTTCTGCCAGGTCAGGGCGTCGTCGAGACGCTGAGGTAGCGTCTTGTTCCAGGCGCCGTCGCGCGTGAGTGCGGCCACCGCCGCGCGATCCTCCCGATACTGGCCGGACAGACGCGCGAACACACCCCGGTGCTGTTCAGTGAACCTCTCGACCAGGGCGGGCAACTCTTCGGCCTCCAGCACCTGCTCACCAAAAACGTCTCCCGCTGCCGCGCGGGCGGCCGCACGGGCGGCGAGCGCGTCCCGCAGCTCCAGAGCAGCTCGATGTGCCTCGCGTAGCCCTTCCTCATCAAACCATCGCGCAGGCGGCCGCTTCGCCGCGGAGGCCAGATCGGCGAGTTCCAGTAGGCCGAATGCAGCTTGGGCGGTTTCCGGCTTGGGCAGTCCGAACAACTCGGCCAGCTGGGCGAGGCTTCCGGAGACGTCGTCCGACAGTTCGCCGCCAACCGTGTCGGCCGTGGCTGGGTCCCGCTCGGGCAGGCCCGCTTTCAGAGTCCGCACGGTCTGCCGTACGTCGTGCACGGTACGCGGTTCGGGAGTCGTGACCGCAAATGGGCGACGCTCGGCAGCCGTGCGCAGGTCCGCGAGCGCATCGGCGGCCTCGGCGAGGACCGTGGTGGGGGCGGCGGCCCCCTTCAACCCGCGCCAGACGAACGCCTCGCCCTCCGCTGCCGGGCGCCAGGACCGGCTGACGGCGCCGGCGGCTTCCATGAGCGCCTGCAGCTCCCCGGCGCCGAGCCGCCGGACCGTGTCGGTGCTCCGTGCGCCGAGGGTGAGCTGCGGAGTATCGGCCCGCTCCAGGAGAGCCAGGCGGCCCAGGACGTCGTGGAGGGAACGGCCGAGCGGTTCACGGGTCTGGTTCATGGCCGCCGCGTAGGCGGACAGTTCCTCGCGCAGCCTACGGGCCCGGTCGAGTTCGTGCTCGGCCGCGCCGGTGATCCGCACCTCGGTGGTCAGCACCCGTTCGAGCTCCGTCGCCACGGCCTTCTTGCTGGTGTCGCCGCTATGCAGGGCCATCACGAAGTCCCCGAGCCCGACACCTCTCAGCCGGTTGCGGACCACGTCGAGCGCCGCGGCCTTCTCGCTGACGAAGAGGACGGAACGGCCGGCGTGCATGAGTGCTGCGATCATGTTGGTGATCGTCTGGCTCTTGCCCGTACCGGGCGGACCGCTCATCACGAAGGAACGGCCGTCCAGCGCGGCCGCGATGCACTGCCGCTGCGAGGAGTCCGCGTCCAGCACGAGTGGGGTCCGCTCAGGCAGCTGGATCTCATCGATGCGGTCGAGCTCGGTAGGCTCGAAGCCGATCAGGTCGTCGGGCAACCCCGCGTCGGGTCCGAGGCCGACAGCCCGGACCAGCGGATGAGCGAGGATGCGCTCCTGGTTCTGCTGGAGGTCCTGGTACATCGCCTCCTTGTACGAGGCGAAGAGGCCGATTACCACGCGCTCGTCAACCGACCAGCCGTCCTGTCCTCGCGCGACTTCCCGGGCGGCGGCAAGAACCCCACCTGGATCGGCCACGTCACAATCGGCGACCGAGCTCCAGTCGACGCCCATCCGGTGCAGCTTGACCGCGAGCGCGGGGTTGAGAATCCGATCCTGGTCCTCCGCCAGGTGCAAACGCGTCTGCCGTCGGCCGTCCCGGCGAAGCTCCACGGGCACGAGCACCAGCGGAGCAGAACTGGTCTCCTCAGCGCCCTCCTCCCGCCAGTCCAGCATGCCGACGCCAAGCCAGAGCACCCACAGGCCGTAGTCGTTGTACATCTGGCCGGACTTCTGTCGCAGTTGATAGAGCGACGCGCCCAGCCCCGCCTGCGTGTTCTTTTGTGTCACCAGGCCGGAGATGCGTTCGCGGCCGCCGGCCGTGGAGGTGGTGTCGCACGCATTCCCGCCGCCCGGAGCCACCGGCTCTCCGACCGCGCTGCCTTCGACGGGTTCATCGTCCTTGACTGGAGCGAAAGACCAACCGCGAGCAAGGCCAGCCAACACCTCAGAGGGGTCAGGAGCCGTGATCTCCAGCGTGGCGGTCCTCGTATGACGAAAGTTCAGCAGGCGGTTGCGGCCGCCAAGGTCGACCAGGGAACTGTGCCAACTGTCCAGAACGGCCTTCAACCGGTCGAGCGCGGGGTCACTGGCCCCTGCAGCGCCACCGCTGCCGCGCTGCGCGGCTCCGGTCGTTCGCGGACTGGGCATACAGACGTACCTCCGAAGGGAATGCGCAGGAGGCAACAGCCCTCGCCCCCAGTGCGGTAATTATTCTCTGCTGACACCCCGACACACCAGTCCCAGCGCAGCGCTCCCCCTACGGCGAAGTACCTGGAAGCGCGTGACCCGAGGCTGCTGGCGAGCTGGCAGCGTCCGATATCACGGATGCTCGGGGCTCAGACAAACCCGTACGACCTGGAGTGCCTCCACAACATCGCCGCCTACCAGCACATGACTGGCACTCAGGTCGAGCACGCCATCGCCGACCTCGCCCGCCGCGACCCCTCGGTCCGCGCCGCCACCGTCTCCGGCGGCGCCAATGAACGCGCCCACGACGTCCTGCTCCGCCTTGACCGACGGACGCCGCATCGACGTCCAGGGCAAGCGCTACGCGCCATCGAACCGCGTCCGAGAACTCGTCATCTACTCCGTGAACGGCACCGACCGCGCCTACCACCGCTGTGAACAGGCCCCCATCATCACCAGCTCCTTCACCCCAGCCGCCCAACGCGCCAACGCCGAACTCGACCGCCCTCTGCGCCTCATCGACAGCCGCGCCCTCGGCCGCTGTGTCTCCGGAGGCCGCCCACCCCGGGGTACCTGACCACAAGCTCCAGCTGCGCCAACCGCTCGTGCCGCCTCGGCCTGGATCAAGGTCTCCGTCAAGGTTTGATTCCTGATCACCGAGGCCGCCAAGGCCACCGTCTCCGGCAGTGCATCACCGCCGATGACGTACTGCCGGACAAGCAGAAAGACGTGTGCTGCTCCTTCGGGTTCCACTCAGCGCTCCACCGCAGCAATCGATGCGAACGCGAGCGGACCGCCCATCGCCGATCGGCGGGAGTACCGGCACGGACCGCACCTGTAGAGCCTGCCGGACGCGCTCTCGATCGATACCACAGGGCGGAGCGCTGTTTTTCCCATTCCGGCTCCGCCCGTCCCCTCAGGAGAACAAGGTGAGCTGTTCGTCTTCTGGTGCTTGCGCGAGGCCGGGCTCCTCGGCGCATTCCGGGTCCAGGCCTGCTGGCTCGGTGTCCGCGCTGGCCGCGATCACACCCAGCGCCGCCACTACTCGCTGGCCGTTGGCGCTGCCCTCCACCTCGGCAGTGGCCGGCTCCTGCAGGGAGCCTTCCTCGGCCTCGGCCTCTCTCTCGGCGACCGTCGGCAGTACGTAGTGCTGGGCGAGGCTCGCCAGGTGCAGGGGCAGCGGCAGCGAGAGGGCGTCCAGGTAATCGGGGGCTTGGCGAAGCTGGTGCACCGCGAGGGCGAGGGCTTCGGGCGAGTCGCCGGCGTCTGGGTGGCAGCCCAGGACCGCGATTTCCACCAGCCCTGGGTTCCAGGCAGGGATGTGCGTGTCGATGGTGGGTTTGCCCTTGTTGGGGCCCTGACGCAGAGGGCGAGGAGCGATCTTGTCGGCCTCAACCGCGGAGTCCCGGAAGGTGCCTGCCTTGGGAGTGGTGCTGTAGAAGATCCGTCCTGACGACCAAGCCGCGTCTTCGTCTTCCACCCACAGTCCCTGGGGCAGGCCGTTAACCTCGCCGGGAGCGGCGTTGCCCCACCACTGGGGGGTCTCCCGACCCGCTGCGGTACGTACGCGTATCAACCGAAGATCGGGGTCGAGTCCAACCGGCTGCGCGTGCCCGGTCTTGATCAGGTCTCGTTCGGTTCGGCCGTCCTGGAGCCAGGGCCAGTGCAGCCGGCTGTTCTGAGAATGGGTCAGCAGTGCGGTGGGCCGGCCTCGGAGAGAGCGGACCATCTTCTGGAGGTAGCGGGCGGTGGCTCTGCGCTGCTCGTCCATGTTCTGTTGCCAGAAGCGGTACTTCGAGCGCTGCCGGGGTACGACAGTGGCGGCTTCGGCGTCCATGGCCGTCCCGCTCTCGGTTTCCGTGGGTTCGCTCACCTCCGGAATTTCGGCTGTCTTGACCAGTCCGAGCAGGAAGCGGGGGTAGGGGATCCAGCGTCCCGTCCGCTCGTCCCAGCCGGTGACCGCCGCCAGGCCGCTGCCCGGTGCGAGCGGCGTGACCATGACGGCCACCGGGGTGTGGCGGGGAAGCCGTGTGGGGCCGTCCTTGCGTCGCTTGACCATGTACGTGGCGACGTAGCGCAGGCCCTCGGGAATCGCCTCGCCGAGCGTGTGCTCGGGCAGGACACGGACGCCGTACTGGCGCAGGGCGTCCTCCCATCCCGAACGGACCCGGTGCGAGAGGTTCTTCTCGGTGTTGTGCCCCTTGGCCTTCTTGGGGACGAGCGCGAATTGCGTGAGCACGCCCGCGTCCGCGCAGCCCAGCCGGAGCGCGTACTTGGGGTCGTCCAGACGGTGGGCGAAGTCCTGTTGGCGGTCGATCTCCACGAGTGCGAAGCCGGGGTGGAGCGGGTCGGCTCCGTCGTCGGTGAGGAATGCCTCGGCCGCCTTCCGGCGGGTGTTGATGCCGGCTTCCAGGGCTTTGCCCCTTGGCCGCGCTTTGGGGTCGATGCCCAGGGTGTCGGTGATTCCGCCGGTGGTGCGCAGGCAGTGTAGGCGGAGGGTGAGTTCCGGGGACTTCCATTCGAGGATGACCGGGCTTCCGGGCGTGGCCAGCTCGTACACCTCCTCGGCGGTGACTGGCTCTGGACGGCCTCCGTCGCCGTCCAGCCCGAGGACATCGGCGAGGGCCTCGACGGCCGCATCCCGGAACGTAGGGCTTTGCCATAGCAGTCGCGCTTCGACGAGGCACGCGTCTCCGCTTCCCTCGACTGCCTCGGCGGGGTCCTGTCCCTCGTTGATCCTGGCTGCCACCGCGAGTGCGGTTCGGCGGGCGAGGGCTTCGCGTTCCGCTTCGGCGGCCTTCTCCGCTGCCTTGGGCTTGGGCCGGGCGTTGGCGGGGGCGCTGCTGCCGACGCTCGCTCGGCTGAGGGAGGGGACCCGGCGCATCTGCTCGGGCAGCGCCTGTTCGGCCCACTCGACGATCTGTGAACGTTGGTGCGACATGAGGCCGGCTCCGATGCCATGAGCGCCCATGTGTGTGCTGTGGACGACCGAGGCACGGGTGCCGTCCCCGTCGCCGATCCACGCCTCGGGTTCGGTGAGCAGGCTGACCGGGTCGGGGAAGGGGCAATTGAGCGTCAGCCTGCCGAGGATCTGGGCGGGTCCGTTGTTCTTCCAGGCGTAGCCCTGAGTGCCGCGGTCCCAGGTCAGACGCGCCACCGCGTACCGGTCGCTGGTGGGCGTTCCGGGCAGCCAGGGGATGCCGGGCAGCAGATAGACAGAGGTGTCGCGGCCGTACGGCAGCCGCAGCCGCTGCTTCTTCGCGTCGAGGCGAGTCGCCCAGCGGCGTACTCCGGTGTGCAGGTGGAGACGGGGCCGGGGGTCGAAGGGGACAGTGTGCAGTGAAATGTTGATCACGATGGAGAACCACCACTCACGCCCCTTGACCACGTGCGAGAGAGGCTGCGAGAGGAGCTCCGCTCCTTGCTGCCGCGGGCCTCGCGGCACGGCGCGGAAGTGCAGGCTGCCGGCGCTGTGTTCGTAGGGGCCGAGAGCGAGGATGCGCCGGGCCAGGGCATCGGTGGCGAGTTGGTACTGCCGGTCGCGCGGGGCCGCGGTTCCGCCGTCGGTCGTGGGGCAGCCGAGGAGGTCAACGGTGACGTCCTGCCACTGCGGCGGGCAGGCGCGCAGCTCCGTGTACGTGTCCAGGACTGCGCGGTGGTGCTCGGGTTCGGGGCGGAGGTCCTGGAGCCAGGCTCCATTGAGCCGGTCAAGGGTGTCAGCGGGAAGGGGGTGTGGGACGTCGTACGGGGCGTAGAGCCAGAAGTCCTCGGCCAGCTGGTGCGGGTCGCGGGGACGGCCTCGGACGATCAGATCGGGGGCGAGGGTCTGCAGGACTCCGTTGAAGCGGGCGACGGGCGCGGTGCGGTACGGCTCGGCCTTGGGGGCGCGGCCGAGGTTGCAGAGTTCCAGGACGCTCTCGTGCCACTGCTCAGGAGAGGGCAGCGCGCGGTAACGGGCGGTCCAGGGGGCAGCGTCGGGCTTGAGGAGGTAGGCGGCCCGGCTGGTGTCGCGGTATTTGGCGGCCATGGTCTTCATAGTCTCCTTGCTGTCTCTCAGCGGTCAGTTTCCGGTGCTCAGGCCGCACAGGGCGTCGTAGAGCGGGTGGTAGAGCGTGCGTACCAGGGCGGGGTCGGCGGGGTCGGGAAACGATTCGGGTGCGGTCCCGTCGTCGAAGTAGGGCGCGAGGACGTCACGAAGCTTGATGAGCAGACCGTCGTCGTTGCGCCGGCGTCCGCTCCGGGTCGCCGCCGCGGGCGGGGCCCCGGCTTCGGCGAGGGCGGGGGCGAAGGCCGCGTCGACGAACACCACACGCGCGGGCACTCCGCCTCGTACGAGACGGCCGATGACCTGCCAGATGGTGACGAGCTGGTCCCAGGCGAAGGACGTCTTCTCCGCGTCGCTGAGCCGGGAGTAGATGTAGCGCCGGGACAGCAGGCGGCGCCATTCCTTCCGGGCTGCGAGGCGGAAGCTGAGCCCGGCGGTGTCCAGGTCTGCCGCGTCGGCCACAAGCTTGCCGAAGGTTCCCGCTTCGGGGTCCGGCTGGTCGCGGACGAACCTGGTGACCCAGTCGTTGACGGCGAAGACGGCCAGCGAGAGGTCGTCGGGGCGCGGGTGGGGACGGGCGAGGAAGAGCACGGTCCCGAAGGCGGCCTTGTGGCTCTGGTTGAGGATGTTGTGACCGCGTTCGATCGCCATCAGGGGTGCGACCAGGACTTCAGCGTCCTCGTCCTTGGCGAAGGCAGCCAGGTCACCGCGGCGTACGGCGGAGGCGCCGGTGAAGTCGCCGGTGGCCGTGTCGCCGGGGCCGGTGTGGTCGAGCTCTGCCTTGTCGGAGGCCAGGACGCGGACCTTTCCGCGCCAGCGCGGCATGCGTTCAAGGAGGTCGGCGGCAGTCCTGGCGTCCTGGTAGCTGCCGACCAGGAGCAGTGCCCGTCGTCGTTCACCGTCCTCGATCCGCCGCAGTTCCCTGTCGAGGCGTGATGTGCTGCCCGGGGCCGACTTCCCGAGCTGGGTGACCATCTGGGCCAGGACCCGTTCACGGGTGTCGAGTTTGGCTCCGGAGAGGGTGAGCGGGGTTCCTTCGCCATCGTAGAGGAACAGCGTGGTGAAGCGGGTCCGCCGGATGGAGTCGACGGCGGCCTGGTGGGGTTTGAGGATCGCTTTGACGGGGGCCATGACGTGTGCACGGGTCGATGTCCCGGCCCAGCTGGTGCCGGACATGAGCAGCACGTGCGGTCCGGGCCGGCCCGCGGCGGAGTCGGCTCCCAGCGCGGGAAGGTTGAGCAGAAGCTCCCGGCCTACGCCGGCGCACCGGAAGAAGCGGAGGGTGCCGCTGCGCTGTTCGTCGCCGTCCGGGCCTCGCTCCGGGTCTTCGGGAAGGTACTGGAACCCGAGGACATTTCCCATCGGGGCTTCCGGCACTACCGGTGCGTAGTCCAGGGGCGGTCTGCGGGACAGTTCGTTATCGGCGGTGTCCAGGTGGAGGGCCGCCTCGGCCTGCGGCCACAGGAAGGTGACGCGTTCCAGGCGCTGATGCAGTGCGGCCAGCACCAGGGTGAACTCAAGGCGCCGTGCCTCCCGTTCCAGCCAGGGCTCAGTCCCCCATGTGTCCACGGGATCCCTGGCGGGTTTTCCCGGCTCGGGTGCCTCTTGGCGCAGTGAACCGTCCAATAGGGGCGACCCGGTGAGCAGGGTGTCGAGAACGGAGCGGACCCGTTGGCTGGTCGCAGTCTGGTCGAGGTTGTGCAGGAGATCTCCGGCCCTGCGGATCAGAGTGTCGGTGAGGTCGCTGTGCGGGCCGCGATCACCGAGCGGGTCGTCGCGGAAGGCGTCGAGGGCCTCGGTCACTGCATTGCGGCGGGTATCCCACGGCTCTGTACCCGGGGTGCGCGGCATGGATGCGGGACCGTCGGACTCGTCCTCGGAGTCGTACACCTCGGCGTCGGAGGAGATCCCGTCGGGGAGGGATCCGTCGGCACGCGGCCGGGGGTACCACTGGTTGACGAGCTTCTCTTGGAGCGTCCAGGCGCTGAAGTACTCGATGTCCGCCCACTTACGGAGGTCGTCGTCGGTGATCAGCCTGCGATAAAGGCGATTGGCAGCGATGTGGACGATGTCCAGGGAGGCTGACCAGCGTTCGACATCGCGCGCCGAGAGGGGCAGGCGGCCCTGCCGGGCCAGTTCATCGATCTTGTGGATGCCGAGTCGGTCGAGCCAGGATTCCGGACCACGCACGATCAGCGTCGCTGACGGGGCGAAGGCGGTGTCGAGCTGCATCTGTACGCGGTCTGCTTCGTCGACGATGACGATGTCGCTGCGTAGGCAGGCGAGTTCGAGGTGCCTGAGACGTTCGGCGTTGAGGTGGTTCGGGACGGCGCTCTGCAGCAGGCTGGCCGGGTTGGCCACCCAGATCAGGGCGTCGACCAGCTCTCGGTCGGTGGCGTGCCGGGGGCAGACGCTCCACACCGGACAGCCGTGGTCGGACCGGGAAGTCTCAGGCTCCACTCCCCTTGTGCTTTCCTCCGTGTGCCCTTCTGGCGCGTCGTGCCGGTACACGGGCATCTGGATGTCCCCGACGGCAGTCGGACCGGGCTTCTTGACCGGGCGTAGTTCCGTGCAGGGGGCGTCGAGATAGCGCAGGGGTTCGGTGGCTTCCAGTCCGCGCTGCGCGTCGAGGACGCACACCGTGCTCAGGTCGTCGAAGGCCGGATCGTCGTGCTGGAGCAGGGAGGCTTGGCCGCGTGCGGCGAGTCGGCGGTGCAGCCGGGATGCGTGCTGCTCGCGGGTGGTGCCGCCGATGACAGGAGCGGCCTTCAGTCCCAGGTCCCGGAAATGGCTGACCAGGGTGAGCTGTTCGGCGACATCGCCGACGACCAAGGTGGTGCGCAATCCCTTACGTGCACCCCAGACGGCGATGAGATTCATCAGGGTGCTCTTCCCCGCGCCCACCATGCCGACCAGGTGGAGCAGCTGGTCCAGGCGCAGCACCGTCGTCTTCTCGAAGCGCAGCCCATCGGCGGCCAGGACATCGAGTTGCAGGTCCTCCAGGCGTCGCACCCATTTCCCGGAGGGGAGGCCGCCAGCGGTCTCGGCTTCCTCCATCCAGTGTGCGGTTTCGGCGAGTTCGGCCAGGGGGATGTCCAGGGGCTCGCCCGCGGTTCCCGGGACCCGGCCAAGGTCGTGGCCGGTCGCCGGTGGGAAGCACAACTGCTCGGGGATGGTCACGGAGGCCGGCCGGTGCCGCTCGGTGAACCGGGCCTGGCCCGCTGGGGCAGGCTGCAGCACACGCTGATCGAAGTCCGGAAGTCGGGACAGCGCGCGCTCGAACCTGTCGAAGCGGTCCCCCGCGACGGTCGGCTCGACCCGGCGCGCCGGCCCTCCTCCCTCGGGCAGCCGGTATCCGCGGAGCCGTTCGGGCAGCTGGGCATACGTCTCCAGGCACTGGTGCCACATGCGGCGACGACGCAGCTTCCACATCAGGTGGCGTGCCACATCCAGCTGGGCGCTCTGTGCTGGTGTGGTCGCGATGCCCGCGGCCACGGCGAAGGGGTAGCCGCCCAGGAGGGTGTAGACACCATGGGCGTCGCGGGAGGGGTCGAGCTGCTCGATCAGGTAGAGGCCGAGTTCCACCTGGCAGAGCAGGGAAGGGTTTACGTCGTGGTGTTCCTGGGGCCAGACCGGTTCCAGGGCTTTGGCCAGTGGCTGGTACCACTCGCTGCTGTTACGCACGGGGGGATCCGTTCGTCGGTGCGGAGTCCGTCAAGTGGGGCCCGCTTGCCTCGCGGAGCCGGGCGGTGGCGAGTGCGACGAGTCGGTCGTCGGTGAGCAGGGGCAGGCCCTCGGCGGAGCCGGGGCGGTTGCGCCGGTACGTGCCGAGGTAGTCGCGGTGGGCTTCGGCCTGTTCGCGGGGGACCACCCAGCACGACTCGTCGTAGGGCGGCTCTGGGCGGACGGGTTTCGCGGACCGGCCGAGTAGGCCGGGATGCTTCCAGTCCTTGACGTCGATGGCCCAGACGTGTCCGTCGGGGAAGGTCACGCGCAAGTCGTAGGCGTCGAAGCCGGGCCAGAGTTGAACCTCAAGCCCTAGCGCGCTCAGCCGGGCCTCCAGTTCGACCTCGGCACGTCCCGGGCTGGTGACGAATTGCCTCAGTGGTCGCATCAGTTGCAGCAGTCCGGCCGCGTCGGCCCCGGCCAGGGTCCGTCCGTGCGGCGGCGCGCCCCGGCGCCGGCACCGGTCTCGCTCACACCACCATGCGCCGCCAGCGACCGGCGTGAGCAAGGTCAGGCAGCGACCGCAGGTGACGTAGGCTCCCTCGAATTCATAGGAGGCCGGGACCGCCGCGTAGCACTGGTCCAGGAGTTCTTGTACGGGGGCGAGGAACAGGTCGGTATCGGTCTCGAACCGTTCCACTCCGGTGAGCACCGGGCGTTCGACCAGGAGCCTGCGGAAGGCTACGTAGGACTCGGGCGATGACGCCTTGCGGCACAGGCGCATCGCCGTGTGGATGACCTCCCGGTCGAATTGCGCGGCGCCGGCGTCTTTGCCTCTGATCCACCACTCGTGGCACAGCTGGGTGGGGACCAGCGCCTCGGGGTCCAACAGGTAGTCGTCCGGTCCGAAGGCATCCGGCGGCAGGTCGAGGGGCCAGTCCTCCAAGGGGCGGCTGTGGCACCAGAAGAGCAGTTCCGGCAGGCTGCGGGGGATCTCCTCGACGCCCCTGAGGAGGCAGGCGAGGACGGTCCGGTCGAGAGCGCGCTGAGCTTCGGCCGGATAGGGCAGCCTGAAGGAGGAGAGCGACCCGAGGTCGGCGAGCTGGATCACCGCGCCGGCCAGCGTACGGACCAGGCGTACGTCGGGGAAGTCGAGCCAGTCGCCGCGCTGGGCAGCGTGGGCATCGGAGGCGGTGGTCATCGGTGCTCCTGCTCCGTCGTGGCGAGATGTTCGATGCCCGGCTGGCACCATTCGAGGGCTTCGCAGCTGCCGCAGTGCTGGCCTGGATCGGCCGGGTAGTCCTGGTCCCGGATCCAGGGCTGGGCGAGTTGCGCGATCACTTCTCTCGATTCGTCGACGGTCCCCGGGCGCGAGGGGTCCAGCTCCTCAAAGGTCACGTCGTCGGTGTGCAGGAGTTCGAGCTCCACCCTGGAGCGCGCCACGGCACCGCCCAGGACGCCAGCGGCCAGCATCAGTACGCCGAGCGCCAGCTGGGGGTAGTGCTTCAACAGCGACTCCCCTTCATAGAGGTACCTGCTCGCGGTCTTGGTCTCCCGCCAGATCCAGCCCCCACGACGGGTGTGGAGCAGATCGGGGGTGGCTATCAGGACGAGATCGAGTTCGGGGTCGTAGCAGACCGCCTGGTACTGGACACGCACCTCTTCCTCCGGGGCGAGACCGTCCAACGGGCAGTAGAAGGCGTGCTGTTCGAGCATGGCGGCGCCGTCGAGCGCTTCCTTACCGCTCAGGTGCAGGCCGCCCGCGCCCCAGGACGCAGGGTCCGCCGGGCCGGGGAGCTCCTCACAGCTCCGGTAGGGCGTGCTGCCGTGCCGCTGGTTCAGGACTTCGTCGACCACGCGGCCGCGTCGCACTTCCGGGCTCTCGGGATTCGAGGATCGCAGTTTGAGCTGCCGCGTCGCGTGGTGTTTCGCGGGGCAGTCCCGGTAGGCGCGCAGATCGGTGACCGAGACGCTGCGCCTGGGTCGCCGGCGCTCCGGCGGCGTGATCCTCAGCAGTTCCGGGCTGTGCGGGAGGGCCTCGCAGCCAGTCAGCGCCTTGCAGTCGACGCAGCCGGTTCCGGGGCGGGTCCCGGTGCCGTCGATGGCCTGGCGTAATGCGGGCCATCCCTCCGCCGTGAAATGCTGCCGCGCCTCCTGCCTGTTCCAGTCGAGCAGCTCGTTGTGCTTGCCGTCTCCGCAGCCGAATTCGATGACCCGGACTTGCTCGGGCAGGGCGGTGCGGTGCTGCGGGAGTTCGTCGAAGGGGATCGGAGTGTGCCGCTTCCGCCATCCCCTGCCCGCTGGCCGCCCTCTTGCCGCGACGTACGCGGCTGCGGCCTTTTCCCCTTCGGGGCGGTCTTCCTTGGCGGCACCGAAGGTGAGCAGCCACAGTTCCCTGGTGGATCCGTCGAGGGCCGCGTAGCGGCGTCCCCAGGCGGTCATCTCGTAGGTGTCCGCGCCCCGGGCGTCGACCGGCCCGGGATCCTTGCCGACCACCCACGTGTCACGAACCGGGACGGTGAGCGGGAGGCCGGCGGCCTGGCGGGCATGCTGGTCCGCCGCCCGGGCCGCCAGATATCGCCGGACCGCCTCGGCCGACCAGGACAGCAGCAGGGAGTGCGCTTCACGACGGCGGTAGAGCCCGAAAGTCCCCTCCGTGCGCCGGAGTTCTCCGATCACCCACTCCGGATCTTTGCGCTCGTGTTCAATGAGGTCGAGCGCGTCCATGAAGACCTTGAGCGTGAAGTCCTGGAATTTTTCGATGAGTTCCGGAGGTTCGGGATCGGCATTCAGCATCGGGCGGGCGTCGCTGCCGCGTTTCGTGGGGCAGTCCCGGGGGTCGAGCCGCGCCGCACCGAGGTTCGTGCGCACCAGCTTGATGTCCCCCCGTGTCCCGGCGGGGCGCGGCCAACTGCTCATCGTTCCTCCAAGCGGTATGGCAGGACAGCCCGTTGCGACACTGCAGAGGACGGCGCACCGGGTTGCGGGCGTCTCCAGCATGACACACAAGAGCTGTGAACTAAGTCCATGCACAAAGCTGCCGTCGATCGCTTTACACTTGACGCCTCCGCCACGCAACGGTCCGGCGGAACCGGAAACCCGCCAGCATCGCGCCTCTCCTGCGCGTCGGACGCGGGACGCTTCAGAGGCAAGGGGCGGCATGAAGAAGGACGATGTGCTGGGCGGCCGGTACAAACTGCTCAAGCATCTGGGCAGCGGCGGCATGGCCGTGGTCTGGCAGGCGAAAGACCTGCGGGGCGAGAAGCTGGTGGCCGTCAAGTGCCTGCGCACAAAAAGCGATCTCCTGGACTCACTCGACGAAGACGAGGCACACGACGAACTGCGGCGCATGCGTGGCCGCTTCCGGCGTGAGGGCGCCCTTCTCGGACGGCTGTGCAACAGGAGCATTCCCGAGCTGTACGACCAGGGCACCCACGGCTCCGAGCCCTACCTCGTGATGCGCTTCGTCGCCGGCAAGCCCCTCCACCTCTTCCTGGACCAGTACACCCCCACCATCGAGGTCGGCGCGGCCATCGGGGTCCAGATCGCCGAGGCGCTGGCCTGCGCCCACGACCTGCCAGTGGTGCACCGCGACCTCAAGCCGTACAACTTGATCATCGACGAGAACGGCGTGGTCGTCCTCATCGACTTCGGCATCGCCAAGCCGCTCTGGCCCGGCGTCACGGACTACACCCAGCACGGTTCCACCGTAGGCAGCAGGGGGTACGAGGCCCCGGAGCAGATCCTGGAACGCCAGATCACCCCGAAGACCGACTTGTACGCACTGGGCTGCGTCCTCTACCACCTGCTGACCGGCCACCCGCCGTTCTCCGGGGACGGCCTGAAGGACCAGCATGTGCATGCCGCGCCGATCCCGCCCACCTGTCACATCGGGCACATCCCGGCGGAGCTGGAGGAGCTGGTCCTGAAGTTGCTGGCGAAGGAGCCGGAGGGCCGGCCGGAGGACGCTCGCGCGGTCGCGGAGGTGCTGCGGAAGTACGCGCCCTGCCCGGGTGACGCCGCCCCTTGTCCTCGGCTGGAGCCGGACCCTACGCGTCCGTTGCGCTTGCCGGACGAGTACGACCTGCCCGCCGCGCCCGCGACACCGGCAGCCGTGGCCAGTCCGAGCAGGAGGCACCGCGGTTCCGTGTACCTCAGTCGCCGGATGTTTCAGGAGGTCGCCGCCGGGGCCGAGACCGAGATCGATTCCGGTGAACCCGCGAGCGCGGTGGACAAGCTGGTGGAGCTGTTGCCGGCCGCCCGCCGGGACTGGGGCGCCTTCGACCCGCGGGTCCGGGCGGCCTTGCGCGTGGCCGCGAACGGCATGCGCGTCGCCGGGCGTTGCAAGGAGGCGATCGCACTCTACGAGGCTCTGGCCCTGCGGGCAGAGGGCAGTGCGAGCCCGGACGATCTGACCGACTACCTGGAAGGCACTCTCGGCGCGGCGGAGTGCCGTATCCCCTTCGGTGACCTGCTCCCCGCCGCAGCAGCGCGGGCCATGGTGCTCGATGAGCTGCCCCGCGTCACAGGCCCTCGCGCCCAGGTGCTGGCCGAGCGGTGCCGCGAGGTCGGCATCGAGCTCGAGGAGCTGAGCTTCGAGGCGTAGGCGGACAGCCTGGCGCAGGTGCCTCCTCCGCGCTCGCCTCGGTGATGCAGGGCGGCCGACTCATCGGCGCGATCTGTGCAGCCTTCCCGCCGCGAGCCCGTCCCCGAGACCCCGGACGAGATCCTCACCCACCGCCGCGACCGAGCGGAGTGACTCCTCAAGTGCCAGCAGTTCCCTGAAGGCCGCCGCGTACGGGCGCTGTTCGGCCAGGGAGAGCTGAAGCACCCGCAGCTTGCGTACGTCGATACGGGCCGAGCTGGAGGTGTGGGAACCGGCCTGCCGTGCATTCGCCGGAGCGCGCAGGCAGCCCGCGAGGAACCAGGGGTCGAGGAGTTCGCGGTCCGGGCGCAGCGCGTAGAGCTGGGGTCCGAGCACCAGGGGCGTGTCCTCTTGGACCCAAACGCGATACGCCCGCTCGACACCCGCCACGACGACATCCCCGGGCTCGGCCACGGTGAACGAACCGGTGCTGGCGCCCTTCTCCACCTCGGCCCCGGCGAGCCAGCCCCCCGGCCTGCCTCCCTGGACCAGGTCGGGAACGCTCAGGACCGGTACCGCACCATCCGGAAGGGCTTCAGCGTGCAGCAGCTCGCCGGGAAGCGTCTGCCCCTGCCGCAGCTTGAGAGCGTGGGCACGGTCCAGGTCCGAGACCGTGATCGTGGACTCAGTATCGCCGCTCGCCGACAGGTCGATCGCCGCGAGGGAATGGGAATGGCCGCGTACCTCGTCGAGCAGGCCGTCCAGGCGCCCCCAGGATTCATGTCGCTTGGCTTGGGCCTCCACTGCCGTCTCCGGTACGTGGCGGGCGGGCGTGAGATCCGTCTGTTCATCGAGCAGATCCATCACGGGGACGGTGACGCACCCCTCTGGCAGCTTCTTCCTCGCTCCCGTCTTCCGTGCCCCGGACCAGGAATGAGCGTGTACCGCGTCGAGTACGCGGCCACTCAGCCGCACCCAATCGATGCGCTGAGCCCCCCGGGCAGCCCCCTGCGAGGTGGCCGCGTCGAGCAGGAAGACGCGTTCGCCGGGAGCCGCTCCGCGGTCGGACGCGGGCATCCGGAGAATCCACAACTGGAGCGAGACGCTGTGCGGTTGCGCGGCCCCGGCTGGCAGTGCGACGACGCCCCGCAGCGCGCCCGTGCGCAGCAGCGCCCCGCGGATGCGCCTGCCCGCACGCCGGGAGGCCACCGCCGGCGGCAGCAGGAGGACGGCCACACCGTCAGGCACCAATCGCGCCAGCGCGTGCTCGATCCAGGCGAGTTCGGGCTCGGTCCTCGGTGGCAGGCCGTAGACCCAGCGGGGATCGGTGGCCAGTTCCTCGTGGCCCCAGTCGCGCGCGTTGAAGGGGGGGTTGCAAAGGACGATGTCGGCCCGTACGGCACTGTGTGGGTCCGCGCGGAGCGAGTCTCCTGCCCTGATCTTCGCGCCCACCCCGCCCCCGCCCGTGCGAGCGAAACCCAGCCGGGCCGCCGCCAGCGCGGCAAGCGCCGGGTCAAGCTCGCTCCCAAGGAGCGCCGGAGCCATGGAGTTGGCCTCGCCCCCCCATTCCGCCATGCCCTCACCGGCGGCCAGGAGCAGCCCACCGACGCCACATGCGGGGTCGAGGATGGTCGTCCGTGCATCCCCGCCCCCTGCCCCTCCGGCTCGGACAGCTAGAGCAATGTCCGCCATCAGCCGAGCCAGCGGGGCCGGAGTGGTACTGACCTGCCGTACATGGGCGTCGAGCCAGCGCGAAAGCAGGAAGTCGAAGGTCTCACGGCCTCCTTCATGGCGTGCAGCGTCGACCGTCTCGTCCACCACCTGGGCAGCCTCTTTCGGAAGGAAGGACTGCTCCGGCACGGCCTGGTCCGCGCCTTCCGCGGCGAGAAGACGGCGGCCGGCTTCCGCAAGCGCCGCACCCATGACCGCACGCTCTCCCAGCGCCTCGTAGTGCGGCCACAGCCGCTCGTGCAGCCCAATCCGCTCAATCTTCCCGTGGGCATGGAGCCATCGTTCGACGTCGGCGAGGGAGAACTGCGGGCTGGCGTCCGTTCCACCAACCGCTGTCGGGAACGAGTCGTGGCGGCGCCGCCAGTTGCTAACTGCCGCTCGACCAACACCCGCGATGCGTGCGATTCCCGCCAGGGTGACGGGCGCATCGATGGAGTCTGACATGTGATTCTCCGAGCGGGGGGCGACTTTCGGACAGGGCCTGGCACGGGACGCCAACACCGTAGCCCGGCCACACTACACAAGCCAATCATTGACTGAGTTCACAGACGATTGGCCGATCACTCGCTCTTCCGCTCCTACACGGACGAGCCAGGAGAGCGATCACGGCAGGCATCGGGCGCGGACCCCGTCCTCGACGGTCGATATCACCTTGAGGACGCGCTGGGTCATGGCCCTCCGCAACGCGATCAGCGGCAAGGCGCTCGATAACCCCGCCGCCGCGGACCGCGGCGTCCGTCAGCCCGCCAGTGCCCGAAAGGCCGGGGCGAGGCCGGGTCCGGCCGCCGGTCGGCACCAGCAAGAGGCGTTGTGCCTGCGCCTGACGAGCCCCGGCGGTGGCCTGAAACTTGTGCACGGCGTCTCACGGTGCTTGATAAGCCGATTGCACGGAAGCCGTCGTGAAAGTGGCCCTCGTTGGCCGTCATACGGAGAGCCCCTAGGATTGACGGTCGGCGAGTGACCGCCGATGAACCGAGGGTTCATCGACCGTGACTGAGGTTACGGACGACCGAGGCGACGGACGGCGAAATGGCACGGGATTACGACAGTCAGCTGCTGGAGTCAGTGGCCGTACGTCGGCGCAGGATGCGGGACGCCCTGTTGTTCGGCACGCAGCGGGGTCGGCGCACGGCGGATGAGCGGCTGGGGAAGGTGTTCGCGGGGATCGCGATCACGGCTGTCCTGTGTGCGGGGTGCGTGGGGTGGTCGTTCCTTCAGCACACGCTGGCCGCGCAGAAGGCTGAGCAGGAGAAGCAGCAGCGTCAGATGCAGCAGTACGGGCAGCCGACAAGGTCGGCGACCCCCTAGAAGCCAACAGATCGGATCCGGACAGAGTTTGCGGCATTCCCAGACGAATGCGCGAAGAGCTCCCGTGGCGGGAGAAGGATTCCCTGACGCAGGGCCAGAGTGGAAGCGCGTCCCGTTTGGCAAAAGAGTTCGTCAACCCCGCGATGATAGGTTCCGGTAAGTGGTGAGCAGAGCAGCGAGTTCCCGGACGCAACTGAGCCGAGTGACATTGGTCGGCGAGCGACGCCGGGCCGATGTCGTCCTGCTCTCCGATACGCCGATCGGGCAGCTGATCCCGGATGTCCTGCCGTTGCTGGGCGATCGGCCCGCATCGCGGCCGGTAGCCCGGCAGTTGATTACGTCCGACGGCTCTGTCCTGCCGTACGACAGCACGCTGGCATCGGCCGGGGTAGCCGACGGCGCCGTGCTCCGGCTGGTGACGACGCATTCTGCGCCGCCGGCTCCCGTTGTGCACGACGTTACCGATCAGGTCGCTGACGACCTCGATCTGCGGTCTTGGCGCTGGCGCCCTGCTGCGCGCCGGGCCAGTGCAGGTGTGGCAACCGTCGTCTTCGCCGTGATCGCCGCGCTGCTCGCCCGCCGTGAGTTCCCGCTTGGCACCCTGGTCGGTGCTCTGTCAGTCGTAGCGCCTGTGCTCCTCGCGGGCGGTGCGCTCGTCGCAAAGGTCGGACGGGGAAACCGGGGACTGGCGACGGCGCTCCTGCTCGCCGCCGGCGGGCTTGGTGTTCTCACGGCGTGGACGGCTGCCGATGCGTTCGGCTGGCCGGGCACCGCGCGGCTCGCTGCCGTGGCGGGTGCGCTGGTCGTGACGCTTGTGTTCCTTGGTTACTTCTCTCCGCTGGGCAAGGGTGGGCTCGTTGGCGCGGTAACCACTGCCGCTGTCGCCGTTGCATGGGAGGCGGTTGCCGCTGTTCAGGGTGATCCGGCCCGGCTCGGTGCCGTGATGGCTGTCTTCTCTTTGGTGGTGCTCGGTGTGCTGCCGCGGCTTGCGCTGATGGCGTCAGGGCTCACCGCGCTAGATGACCGCCGCTCGGGCGGTGTCTCTGTCAGCCGTCACCAGGTAGGTACCGCGCTGGCGGCGACGCACCGCGGCCTTGCCCTCTCGACGATCGTCACTGCGATTTCGGCAGCCTCCGCCGGGTGGCTGCTCACGCTGGCCGAGAAGCCGACCGTATGGACCGTGGTGCTGGCAGCGCTCGTTGGCGTGGTGCTGGTGTCGAGGGCGCGAGCGTTCCCGTTGGTCGTTGAGGTTGTTGCGCTCTTGGCTGCTGCGTCGTGCCTAGTGGTGCGCCTGGTGACGTGGTGGATGGAGCATGCGGGGGGTGTCGGGCCGCTGGCTGTGCTGTGTGTTGCTGCGGTGCTGCCGTTGGTCGTTTTGGCGGTGCAGGTGCCCGAGCATGTGCAGGTGCGGCTGCGGCGGATGGGCGATCTGGTCGAGTCCATTGGCATGGTGGGGCTCTTCCCGCTCGCCTTTGGTGTGTTCGGTGTGTACGGGCAGCTGCTCAACCAGTTCTGACAGTTCTAGGTCGATGTGCTGGCGCTGCGGGCGGGCAGCAGAGTGGGGGGTGAACAGGCATGCCGAGCGGAGACGGCTGGCAGGGTGATGTGCTGCGCGACCTGAGGGGCGGCGCCGAGCAGGGTGCACAAAGCCCCGGCGGACAGGCGTACCGCGCTTCCGCGCCGGGCCGCGCACTGCCTGCGCAGGGCACCCAGGCACCGGACGCCGCCCATGGCGGTGGCGCGCCACCGCAGGCCGGCTACCCGTACGAGGAGCAGCACGCAGGTCGTCCCGGCGACTGGCCGCAGCAGGCGGGGTACCAGGAACAGCGGCAGGAGCAGCAGGCGCCAGCCGCGTACGCCCCGGCTCCCCAGCCTCAGAGGGGTCCCGGCTCGCGGCCCGTGGTGAAAGAGGGCCTGGCCGACGCGCTACGCAGCAAGCCGCGGCACGGCGAGTCCTTCGCGGCGCGTGCCGCACGTGCCCTGCGCCGTACGCTTTCCTCTTCGGCCGCGAGCGAGGTCGCCGCGATCACCCGCACCGCTGCGGTGCTACAGCAGCCCGTGACGACCGGTCGGCAGATCGCCGTCACCTCTATCCGGGGCGGGTCCGGCAAGTCGACCGTCGCTGCGTTGCTCGGCACCGCGTACGCGCATTACCGGCAAGACCCGGTCCTCTTCTTGGAGGCCGACCCGGCGCTCGGCTCGCTGCCGCTGCGTCTCGGCGCCGAGTCGCTGCGCTGGACGACCAGCGATATCGCGGACATCGTCAAGGCGGACATGTCGCTGCTCGATGTCACCGGCTATCTCGTCCAGCTCCCCAACAACGCCTGGCTGCTGCCCGCAAGCCAGGGCCAGATCGGCGTCATGCTGGACAGCCGGTCGTACGAGCGGGCCGTTGTGGCGTTGCGCCGCTATTTCGGTGTGATGGTCATCGATTGCGAGACATTGCCCACGGAGGTTGCCCGGGTCGCGCTGGCCGCCGCCCATGGCCGGGTTCTGACCACGCCCGCCACGCCGGAAGGCATCACCAGTACGTTCTCGGTGCTCCAGTGGATGCAGGGGCTGCCTCGCCATGTGATCGCCGGAACGGTCGTCGTGCTCACCGAACTGGTAGCACACTCGGGAGTCGACCTCGACGAGGCCGCCCAGAGGCTCAGGTCCACTGGGGTAAGCGTTCAGGTTCTGCCGTATGACCGGCATTTGGCAGCCGGTGGGCGAGTCCAGACCGAGTTGCTGGCTCACCCGACCAGGGAAGCCGCTGCCCGCATTGCCGCGGACGTCTTCCAGCTTTCTCTCGCCCAAAAGCGTCACTGACCAGATGCCGAGCCCGATCGTGAATGACGGACGTCGATGAGTACCCGACTGATACACCGCCCCGCTAGGGCCACCAGGCCCCCGGCCGCCTCCGAGGCGCGCGTCATCGAGGCCCCGCCCAACCTCCCCGAGGGGAAGGCGGGCAACATCGCGATGTCGCTGCTGCCCGTCGCCGGTGTCATGTCGTCCGTGGTGATGATGACGGTCGTGCGCAACAGCCAGTTCGCCGGACTCGGGGCGATCATCCTCGTCGTCACCGTCATCGGCTCCGTCGCGCTCGTCTTCTCGCAGCGCGGCAAGGCCCAGCGCACCCGGCGCACCCAGCGCGAGGCGTATCTCGCCTATCTGGAGGACCTGCGCGAAGATCTCTCTGCCGAAGAACGCCAGAGGCGCGAGCGCGCCGACGTCCTCAACCCGCCGCCGCCCGCCCTCTATGACATCGTGCGCGACCCGGCTCGCCTGTGGGAGCGCCGCCGCATCGACGGCGACTTCCTGCATGTGCGGGTCGGCACCGGCGAGATGCCCGTGCGCGACTTGCACATCGCTCAGCAGGGATCGTCGGTCCTCACCCCGCCTGACCGTTTCATGCTCAATGAGGCCTCGGCGCTGATGGCCCGCTTCCGCACCGGCACCGAACTCCCCCTCACCGTCCCGCTCGACCGCGTCGGCAACGTCAGCGTCATCGGCCCCCGCGAGGACTGCCTGCGCGTCGCGCGCGCCCTGCTCGTCCAGGCCGCCTCCATGCACGCTCCCGATGACGTGGTGATGGCGCTCGCCGTGCCCGGGGAGCGGCTCGCCGACTGGGAGTGGGCCAAGTGGATGCCGCATCTGCTCGACACCGAGCAGTTCGACGGCCCCGTCGCCGCTCGCCGTATCGCCCCCTCAGCGCCCCAGCTCGCCCGGCAGCTCGGCCCCGAACTGCGCCGACGGGCCTCCTACGCGGCCGAGGTGCGGCGCGGCCTGTCCGGCAAGGATGCCCTGTCCATGACGTCCCGGCTGCTCGTCGTCGCCGACGGACACGGGGAGGACGCCGTCGACCTGCCGCGCCCGGACGAGGCGGTCGGCCTGCGGGAGATGGGCGTCACCGTCCTGCACCTGCTCGAACAGCGGGTCCAGGAGCCGGGACAGGTCGGCGTCCGGATCACCGTCGACGGCGATCAGGTGATCATCGAGGATCTGCGCGCGCAGGAGCCGGTCAGCGCCCATGGCACCGTGGACGAGGCCAGCATCCCGTTCGCCGAGGGCCTGGCCCGGATGCTGGCGCCGCTGCGCCTGTCCGCCGAGTCGCTCGGCGACGCCCCCCTGACCGGGCCCGTCGACTTCGCCGAGTCGCTCGGCATCGACGACGTGGCGCGGCTTGACGTCTCGCGTCTGTGGGCGCCGCGTGGCGAGCGTGCCTTCCTGCGCGTCCCCATCGGCATCAACGACTCCCGCGAGCCGGTGCTCCTGGACCTGAAGGAGTCCTCGGAGCTCGGCATGGGCCCGCACGGTCTGTGCGTGGGCGCCACCGGCTCCGGGAAGTCGGAACTCCTGCGCACCCTCGTCCTCGCCCTCGTGGCCACTCACCCGCCGGAGGATCTCGCCCTGGTCCTCGTCGACTACAAGGGCGGTGCGACCTTCGCGCCGTTCGCGGACCTGCCGCACGTCGCTGGCGTCATCACCAACCTGGAGAACCAGGCGGGTCTGGTGGAGCGCGTCCACGCCTCGCTGGCCGGTGAGGTCAAGCGCCGTCAGCAGGTCCTCAAGGACGCGGGCAACGTCGCCGACATCGGTGACTATGCCGCGCTTCGCGTGAGCCGGCGGCCCGATCTGGAGGCGCTGCCACATCTGTTCGTCGTCATCGACGAATTCGGTGAACTGCTCACCGCCAAGCCGGACTTCATCGATCTGTTCCTGTCCATCGGCCGCATCGGCCGCTCCATCGGAGTGCATCTGCTGCTGTCCAGCCAGCGCATCGAGGGCGGCAACCTCAAGGGCCTGGACACCTACCTCTCGTACCGGCTCGGCCTGCGCACCTTCTCCGCCGACGAATCCCGTACGGTCCTGGACACCACGGACGCCTTCCACCTGCCGCCGCTGCCGGGATTCGGCTACCTCAAGGTCGACACCAGCCACTACGACCGCTTCAAGGCAAGCTATGTCTCGGGCGCCTACCGCGGCCCCGTGCAGCGCCAGGACGAGGAGGACAGCGGGCCCCTCGCCCTCCCCTACGACACCTTCAACACCCTCTCTCCTGCGGAGGACTCGAGTGTGCAGGAGCCGACGGTGCGGCGTCGCGAGATGGGGCCGACCGAGCTGGGCGTGATGGTCGAGCAGCTGGTGAACGCCGCTGGTACGGTGCGCCGTATCTGGCTGCCCCCGCTGCCCGACGCGATAACTCTGGACGCGGTCGCTGGACCGCTGGACGTCGGCACGCGCGGCATGCAGCTATCCAAGCGCCGCGGCCCGCTCGAGGTACCGCTCGGGGTGCTCGACGATCCGGCCAGGCAGTGGCAGGGCCAGTGGTACCTGGACCTGACCGTGGCGGGCGGCCACGCCGCCGTCATCGGCGGCCCGCAGTCCGGCAAGACCACGCTCCTGCGCACCCTCGTCCTCTCGCTGGCGCTGACCCACACTCCGCAGGAGGTCGGCGTCTACGGCCTCGACCTGGTCGGCGGCGGCCTGGCGGCCCTGGCCGGCCTGCCGCACGTCGGGGGGGTCGCGGGCCGCGCCGACCGCGAGCGCGCAACACGCACCGTCGATGAGGTACGGAACATGCTCGCGGTCAGGGAGGATCTCTTCCGCGAGCATGGCATCGACTCCGTCGAGCAGCTGCGGGGTCTGCACGCGGCGGGCCGGCTGCCGCAGCTGGCTTCCGCCGAGATCGTGCTGGTCATTGACGGCTTCGGTGCGCTGCGCGACGACTTCGAGGAGTTGGAGGACGATGTCGCCGACATCCTTCAACGCGGCGGTGGTTACGGCATCCATGTCGTTGCGGGCATGCTCCGCTGGAACGACGTACGTATCGCCGTCCAGTCGAACTTCGGCACCCGCATCGAGCTGCGACTGAACGACCCCGGCGAGTCCAGCATCGACAGCAAGCTGGCAGTGACCGTTTCGCCCGACGAGCCTGGCCGTGTCCTGACGAGCGGCAAGCTCTTCGCGCAGGTCGCGCTGCCCCGTACGGACTCACTCGCCGACACCGCGGACATGGGCGCTGTTCTGGAGAGAGCGGCCCGGACGATCCGCGCCACCTGGAGCGGTGAGGTCGCCCAGCCAGTGCGGGTGCTGCCGCACGTTCTGGAGCCCCACCTCCTGCCGGGTCCGGCCGACGAACCCCAGCGCGTGCCGATCGGCCTGGACCAGACGGCCCTCGAACCCGTACTCCTCGACCTGTTCCAGCACGACCAGCACCTGCTGATCCTGGGCGACAGCGAATGCGGCAAGACGAATCTGCTGAGGGCCATCGCCGCCGGCCTCATCGAGCGCTACGGCGAGGACGAGCTGGTCTTCGCCGTCATGGACCCCCGACGCAGTCTGCGCGGCGCGATCCCCGAAGAGTTCAACGGCGGCTACGCCTACAACGCCAAGCTGTGCGCGGGCCTGGCCGCCGGTATCGCCACCGTGCTGGAGCAGCGGTTGCCGGATGACGACGCGCGCCTGGAGGACCTGGAGCCCGGCAGCTGGGGCGGCGGCCCGCGGATCGTGGTCCTCGTCGACGACTACGACGTGCTCACCACCGCCGGCCAGGAACCGCTTGCCCCCTTCCTCCCCTACGTCCCCTCCGCGGTCGACATCGGCCTGCACTTCGTCCTGACGCGCCGCGTCGCAGGCGCCTCACGCGGCATCTACGAACCCCTCGTCCAGGGCCTGCGCGAGTCCGGATCCTCCGCACTCCTCATGGCAGGCGACCGCGGCGAAGGCCAGCTCTTCCCCGGCGTCTACGCCTCCCAGCAGCCACCGGGCCGCGGCGTCCTGATCCGCAGAGGACAGCCCAACCGCCTGATCCAAACCGTGTACACCGCCGGCTGACGCACCGCGGACCCAATGCCCGCGCACGCGTCCCATGCGACCCATGGATCCCTGGGATCCATGCCACGAACGACGAAGGACCGGACGAGAACATGACCAAGGACGTCATCGCCCTCACCCAGCGCATGCCCAACCCGGCAACCATGCTCGCGGGCCTACTCTCCGGAGGCCCCGACAACCTCGTCGACACAACAGGCGAAGGCGCCGTCATACGACTCTGCGACGAGGAAGGCCGCCCCCTCGTCTCCGTCGAGGCCCCGCTGCTCGTCCAGGTCCCCGGCGAAGCCGAACGGCTCCTCGGCGCCACCCCACCACCCGTCCCCTACTGGTGGACGGAAGCCCGCGCCACCACCGGCGTCGAGCACGCCGAGCGCCTGGCGGGCACCTTCGCCGCCCGGCTGGCCACCTTGGCCGACGGCTCCGCCTGGCCACCCGAAGCCGCCCACAACCTCGCCGTGGTGAAAACCGACGGCGTAAACGTCGCACCCACCCCCGCCGACCCCGCCGCCGGTCAGGCCACCGTCGACGTCCTCACCGACAAAGTCGCCGTCGTCATCCAGGACCGCCCTGTGGTCGCCATGACAGCCTGGCTCTCGCACGCATACCAGACAGCCGCCAAGGCCGAGCTGGGCCTGCAGATCGTCACCCCGCCCGGCACCACACTCTCCCCCGCCGTACGCGACAGCCTCAGCCACTGGCCCTCCCGCTGGGTCCTACGCGACGAACGCGACGGCTACTACGACGGGCTGACCGGAGCCGTACTGTCCTGGCAGGACGGCATGTTCGCCCCCGTCGCGTCACCCGACGCCACCGCCGACGACCTCCGCACCCCGCTGGCCGCCGCCTACCAAGATGTCGAGATCACGTGCGAGCGCCAGCTGGCCATCACCTTCCGCACCACCCACCCCGCCGACGAACGTCTGGTACTCGGCGGCGCACTGGAAGCGATATGGCGCGAACTCACCGGTGAGCCCCCGGCCGGCTGGGGAACCGCAGAACCCGCCACCCTCCCCTGGTCACCACGCCAAATAACCGACATCGCCTACGAGCGGGCACCAGCGCCGACCTGGTTCGTGGTGGTCGGCAGCCCTGACCGGCCCGGCCTCGCCACCATACGCGTCAAGCGCACGAAGGCAGGCGTGGAGGAATACGTCACGCTGGCGTTCGGCTACGGAGCTGACGAGGAGCCGCCGGTGAAGGCCCTGCCCAGGGCCGCGGAACTGCTCGCCACCCGCCACCGCCTCACCTCAATGCTCGTACAGATCCGCAAAGCTCGCCGCGACCTGGCCGTGCCGCCCCGCTTCGAGGGACCTGGCGTCCCGTTCGCCTTCGTACTCGGCGCTGAGGAAGTCCACCAGATGCCCGACGACCGCGCCCGCCAAGCCCCGCTGTCCCAGCCGCCCGTCCCCCTCGGCCCCAAGACCCGCCCCGCGCTGTACTACCCACTGCCCGGCGACCCCTCCGACCTGTCGAGCTGGCAGGACTTCGAACGCCTCATGCGGCATCTCAAAGGCGAGTAGGAACGCCTGATTGCGCAAGTGACGGGTGCGGCCCCTGGCACCTTTGAGCCATTGTCACACCCTCGTCATAGCATGGGGATTGTGAATTGCACCGGTCATGTCCCGGTTGATAGGCATGACCGTACATACGATCGTCAAGTCCGGCAGGGGGAGCCCGATGAAGTTCGACATGGGAGCGCAGACGCTCTCGACCCTGAGGTCGAAGTCGCAGGGATCGAGCACGGAACTGGGGACGTTGATCCACCAGCTCGTACAGGCAGCGCAGCCGCTGGAGGGCAAGTTCAACGGCGCCGGCAAGGCGGCGTTCGACTCGTTCAAGGCAAACGCGGACGAGATCACGGCGTCGCTGAACAGCGCGCTGTCCGCGATTGTGGGCGGCCAGTCGGGTATGGAGTCGGCGTTCGGCTCGGGCGTGCAGGAGCAGGCCGACAACGCCCGCTCGCAGATGGCGGCGGCGAACTTCGACGCGGCCCGCTTCTCAGGCCGCTGACAGCCCGGTAGCTGCGGAAGTACTCAGATTCTTTTAGGGGGAGTGATTGTGATGGCTGCTGGCATGGACCGTCGTTCGTACGACTCGGGTGCATCGGCGGAGGCACAGGGCAACATCCAGGCGGTGATCGGCCGTCTGGAGCAGGTGATCACGGCGCGTGATGCGCAGGTCAAGGCGGCGATGGCGGATTTCGCCGCGGATGGTGTCGCCGAGGAGTACCACAGCAAGGAACAGCGCTGGAACCGCGCCTCGCAGGAGGTCCGGAGCATCATCCAGCTGCTGAAGACGACGCTGGAGAAGAACGACTCCACCGCGCACCAGACACTCGCACGCGCAAAGGCCGCAGTCGACAACATCGGCTGAACCAACCCCAGCGCACCAGCAGACGGAAGCACCATATTTGCGCTGCGCTGATGGGTTGTTGGTCTCCGTGGAGGCGGCGGTGTCGCGCGGGTCGTGGTGTGTGGGTGCAAGAAAGAGGAATGCGGGGGGCATTCATGGCGTCATGGGATATTCAGCCGCAGGGAGTGCAGGGCCAGTTGAAAGTCGTCGGCACGCACGCTGAAGACCTCGGCGAGGCCCTCAACACACTGCTCGCCGACATCCAGGAGGCAGCCCAGGCGGCGGGTACGGCCGTGCCGGGTACGCAGGCCACAACATCACCGAACGGGCTGATGGCGGCGTCGGGGTACAAGCCAGTGGGACCGGTGGCCCCGGACCTGTTGCCGAAGACGGCCACGGGCCCGGTCGCCGCCGCGCTGGTCGAGTACGTGAACGGCCGCAAGAAGGGCATGAAGGCGATGGCCGACCGTTGCCAGGCCGCTGTCTGGGGCGCCGCCAAAGCCACCAATGAATACGTCCAGGGCGACCTGGAAGCGGCCAAGAACGCCCAAAGCGCCGCCCACGCCGTGCGGCTGGGGGCTCTCAAGGACTTCGGGGGGAAGAAGAAGTGAGCGGCGGACCGGTCGACCCGGCCGATGTACCAGTCTTCACCGGTGACCTGGACGTTCTCGAATCCAAGGTAAAGGCGCTCTCCCGCGGCGGCTCCACGATCGAAAGGGCCGGCTCGGACGTCCACAAGTCCTTCGGCGGCCTGGCCGCCTTCTACAAAGCACCCGAGGCGGAGCAGCTGTTCGGCGTCACCAAACCCGTGGCGGACACCGCGCATGACCTCAGCGAGGACATGCGCGTCATCGCCAAGGCGCTGGGCACCTACGCCCGCGAGATCACCCCGCTGATCGAGAAGTTCAAGCAGCTCAAGAAAGAAGCCGCCGACTTCCAATCCAACGAGGCCGCCGAAGACGACTGGAGCGAAGACGGCGACCTGACCGACGAGAACCTCAACCGCCGCAACAAGATCGCCGAAGTCTGGACCGCGTTCCAGGAAGCCGAACGCAACTGCCACGCCAAGATCGTCGGCCTCGTCAACGGCAAGGCACTCCACGTCATCGACGCTACCCACAAGACGGGGTACGGCTACAACGCCGAAGACCTCAAGCAGGCCAAGAGCCTGCCCTGGGGCGACGCCGTCGAGGAATCCATTCCCGGGTGGCAGGTGTGGGAGCACGCCTGGGAATTCGGCAAGGGCTTCGTCGTCGACGGCGCAGGAGCTGGCGTCGAGGCGCTGAAAACCCTGTTCGGCGGGCACGGAGGAGACGCCGCCGGCGAGGCATGGCTCGGTCTGGCCAAGCTCTCCACCGGCATCACGATCACCACCCTGCCCTTCGTGGGCCACGCCTACTGGATGCTGCCGGACGACATGCTCCCCTCCTGGCTGCGGGAATCGCGTACCGCGATGCTCGAAACCGGAAAAGCGTTCGTCGCCTGGGACCAGTGGGGATCGAACAACTCTCGGGCCGCAGGCGCTGTCACCTTCAACGTCCTGAGCGCCGTCATCACCCGGGGCGGCGGCAGCGCCGTTGCGGGCGCGGGCAAGGCCGCCACGGCGGCCAAGGCCATCTCCATCGGCAGCAAGGTGGCCCAGGCCATCGACCCGATTACCTACGTCGCCAAGGGCGCAGGCGTCGGCCTGTCCAAGCTCCGCGGCGTAATGGCCGGCCTCAAGGACGCCGGCCACCTCGGGACCCCGGAAATCTCCGACGGCGCCTACAGCCTGCCCGAAGGCTCCCAAAAGCTGCCGGACGGCACGATCCAGCTACCCAAAGACGCCGCCATCCCAGAGGGGGCGACCAGGCTCTCGGGCGGCAGAATCAAGCTGCCCGAAGACACAGTCACCCTCCCACCGGGCACGGTGAAGAGCCCACTCGACGGCCCGGGGAAGTACATGGGCACCGATGGCTCCCTGTACAGGGAGGACGGCAGCCTCCTCCAGAAGGGCGACGAGGCCAAGAAGGAGAATGTCCCCAACCCGAAAGCGGGCGCGGACACCCCACGGACCGAGACCCCAGCCCACCAGGAACAGCGGGTCCCGGCCGGTGTTGGCGGACGCGGCGGCGATATCACACACGTCGGCTCGGACATATCCGACCCGGCCCGCGCCAGTGACAACGCAGGCCACAGCGCCACTGGCCCGCGCGACAACACCCCCATGGGCCGCGCCGGCGACGGTAACACCCCAGACGGCAGGGCCGACAGCATGCCCACCAACAGCCACTCCCTGGGCGGTGACGGGACCTCTCACACTCCGGTCACCGGCGGGCTGGACAACTCCACGAGCGGCGCTCGCCACACCAACGAAACAAGCAGCACGGGCAACGGTGGCCACGGCGTCAGCGACGGCCCGTCCATCCCGCACCAGGGCGACGGCCCCTCCGCCCACCGCGAGCCTTCCGCCGGCCGGCACGGCGGCGGCCCCGGTGCCGGCGGGCACGATGCTCCGTCGACCGGCGGGCACGGCGATGGCTCCTCCGGCGGTCACGGCGACGGGCACAGCACAGGCGGACACCACGGCCCATCAACCGACAACCCTGGGAGCGAACCTGACGCGCCTGCACACGACGGAGCAAGCGGTGGTGACCACGACGGCCGGGGTACCGAAGGTAGCTCTGGGGACGGGCCGGACGGCGGCAGCCACGCCCCCTCCGACTGGTCCGACCGAGTCGGCGAGCCCGGCGAGCGTGCGAACGAGCCGATTCCGGCGTTGACGGCGGAGGAAAGAGCGGCGCACTGGGGCCACCTCGATGAAGTCGAAAATCGGGCTCCAGAGGAATTCGATCACCTGAAGCATGATCCTGATCACAAGAATCAGATCGACGACAAATCGATGGATGAGGCTCGAGTCGGCCTCGATCTACGGGAGAGTGGCCGCCTCCCGGCGGATATCCGTCGCCCGGAGCTGGCCGACAAGGGTGAATTCTATTCCGAATCCACCGGCGAGTACTATGACATCAAGGGCGTCCACTCCGACTATCCCCCCTTCAACAACGTGCGTGACAAGTCTCAGCCGTTCAAGGGTGCGTACGACCCGGCCAATAACGAGGCTTGGGTCAACAAGCAGCTGGCGAAGCAGATCGAAAAACGTGGACGTATAGTTATTATCGACGTTCGGAACGCAAATCAAGCGGCAATCGACAGCATCAAGGATGTCGTCGAAAGCCGTGGTTGGGGAGATCGTGTCATCTGGTACCCGTAAGAACTGGAAGCCGACTGCGCTCCCGGCCGATCCGGAAGCCACGCGGCAACTGCAGGAATGGCTCGCCTCGGAGGAATATAACCTCAATGGCATGGAGCGCGACTTCCGGGGCGCCGACCTCTCGGGTGGGGACTTCTCGAACGCGTGGTTCACCGATGCGGTTCTCGTGGGCGTGCGACTTGTCGGCGCGTCCTTCTACCGGGCCGACCTTCAGTCGGCGGATCTGACCGGGGCGGATCTGACCGGAGCGGATCTCGTCAAGGCGAACCTGGACGAGGCCGTGCTCCGAATGGCGCGGCTCAACGGGACGGACATGGTCGGGGCTTCGCTGTACGGTACCGATGCGTCGGGAGCGAGCTTCCGCACAACGAGGTTCCTCGGTGCTTCGCTGATCGACACCGACATGAGGGGGGCGGACCTGACGGATGCCGTCCTTGACGAGAACATCTTCGAGATCAAGGCCGACGACTCCACGGTGATGCGTGGCTTGACAGGCACCGTATTCGGGCCGGTCACCGTCTTCAGTGGCGAATCGTCCCGAGAACTAGCCGGCACCGAACTCGAGGCATGGATCGCTGAGCGGGGTGGGCACGTACGGGTACTTCCTCCGTACCGCACACCGCAGTAGGGCCACGCCCCGGAGTTCACGACAGGGCAATGCAGGAGATCCACAGAGCGCTCGCCACAGTCCTCCGCACTCGGCACTACACCCAAGGCAAGTTCGGTGAGCCCCATTTCGGGGGGCTCACCGGGCTGAAACAGGAAGTTCGATGGCCATGCTGATGCGCTCAAGCCAGGAGGCAAGGCAGAGACCACCACGGTGCGCGAGACGTTGGACGAGACTGGGGTCCACTGCGCAGTACGGAAGCACCTCGGGAACCGCCTGCACCCTGCGACCGGCATGCTGTGCGAGTACTTCCTCTGTGAGTACCTGGCCGGCGAGGCCACCAACAGCGACGCGGCCGAGAACATCGACGTGATGTGGGTCCCCAGAAACGCGGTGACCCGCTTCATCTCCGTCGATACGATCTTCCCACCCGTCCTGGAGGAGCAGACGTGACGCAGCAAAACACGGACGAGCGGTCGGGTATCGCCGCCGCCATCGTCGTTCACGAAGGCCGTGTGCTCATGGTCCGCCGCCGCGTGAGCGAGGGACAGCTCTCCTGGCAGTTTCCGGCCGGAGAGGTCGAGCCCGGCGAGGAACGCGAGGACGCCGCCGTACGGGAGACCCAGGAGGAGACAGGGCTGACCGTGATGGCGGTCAAGCTGCTCGGCGAGCGCGTCCACCCGAAGACGGGCCGCCTGATGTCGTACACCGCCTGCCAGATGCTGGGCGGCACAGCTCATGTAGCGGACACCGAAGAGCTGGCCGAACTTGCTTGGATCGCCCACGGTGACATCCCGGAGTACGTGCCCTACGGACTGTTCGAGCCGGTGCAGGAGTACCTCGACGGTGCCATGCCGTCCTGAGTCGCCCCAGAGCTCTTCGGCGTCTCGTCCGGTGGGCAGCGCAGTGCCGTCAAGCAGACGGCTATCCGTGTCGGTGACGTCTTGGTCGTCGTCTCGGGAGCCCCCCCGCCTTGTCGATACGCAACTGAAGGGGGCCCTCGGCAAGGTGCAGCGTGCAGTTTGACTCCCGCTGTCGGCGGACTCGAAGTGGGGCCAGCGGCCGGGATACCTCCCGGCCGCTGGCCCCACTTCTCATCTCGGCGCGATCGTCCGTGATCGTGCCCTCAACGGCTGGGAGGACGGCGGCTTATGCGTCGCCTCCGCGTGCTTCCCTGAGGATCTCGAGGCTCTCGGGGTCCTTGGGTTCGGAGCGGCGGAACTGCGGGTGGCCGAGGTCCATTTGGAGTGCGGCGTGAAGTGGCGCGGGGTAACGCGTTCGATCGGACCACGAGAGCGCCTGGTGGCTGAGTCGGGCTGCGGCGACGGCGAGGGCCTCGCGCTCGTACCCGTCGCGCGTGTACATCGGAGTAATTTCGCGAGTGGTCATGCTGTACCAGGGGGAGTTGAGTTCGTTCTCCTTGCGCTCGTCAGCGTTCTTTGACGCCTTGCCCGGGTCGGCGCGCCAGCGGGTCTTCCACTGTCCGTGGCGCTTCTTGCCGTAGTTGCGGGGCTCGGTGAACAGGAACCACGGATGCCCCTCGGGCCGGTCTTCCGGATAGTAGAGGTCGCTGGAGGTCTTGAGCGGCTTGGTGGTGCCGTTCTTCAGCTTCTCAATGACGGAGACGAGTCGTGGCATCTCGGCCTGCGCGCAATTCATGCGGATGATGCTGACGGGCTTCCAGGAGGCGGGCAGGCCGCTTCCTGGAAGCCACAGGCGGGGGTCGTCCAGGTCAGGGCTGAGACCCTGCTTGTTGTTGTGCAGGCCCGGCCACACGCGGCGGCTGGCGTGGCCGTCGATCATCAGGGCGTACGGGAGCCCATCGAGCTCGTCGCTGAGGTCTTGGAGGGCGGTACGGACGTCCTCGCCGGCCTGTGCCCAACGCTGCATTTCACCTTGGCCCTCCTGCGTGTGCAGAGGGTAGTTGGAGGCGTGGAAATTGCTCTTCGCCCGCGTGTAGTGCTCCCAGTGCGGGTGGATGTTGCTCCAACCGAGCATGCGCCAGGTCTCGCCGGCCTTGCGGGACGGGATCACCGCGGTGGCGGTGATGATCCTCTTGGGCTGTCCCTTGTACTTGCGATCGGTGGCCTGCTTGCGGATATGGATGCCCACAAAGGCCATGCGGGGCAACGGATAGGGGTCGTCTTCAGGGTAGAGAGCAGGCTCGAACCGATCGTCGATCACGCCGCACGATCGGTACAAGTCCAGCTGGCCCATGTAGACACGGGGGTCTTCGAACGCCGCAGCGGGCTTCTTGATGGTGCTGAACGTCTTGGTGAACGGGTCGTAGGTGCGGCCGACCAAGAACTGAGACGGCACTGCGGCCGTTGCGAGCGCCCGTACTACCTGGGGTTTGGCGTCATTCTCGGCGAGGGCGGACTTCACCTCGGCGGCCTTCATGCCTTCGTGCTCTTCCCCGCGGACGGGGAGCTCCGTCTCGCACCAAGCCGCGAGGAGCACGCCCGGTTCCGCGAACTGGCTGATGAAGGCCTCGGCGTCCGAGGCCTGCGGATTGCGTATCGGACAGTCGCTGGGAGTCTTTCCAGAGGACATCTTCGACGGCACGTTGCGTTGTCGGCGGCAGGTTTTGCGTATCAGGAATTCCTCAGGTAAGTACTAGCCCTCTACGCTCCCTTGAAGCATCGGAAAGAGAGCGAATGGCGCGACATACCGGCGCCCGCCACCCTGGAGCCGCTTGCCGAACGGCTGCCCATTCGGAATCAGGCCGGAGGCATGATCTAATCTACCCCGACCTTTTCCGTAAGTCCTGGGACAGGGCGCTGAAACGCCTCGGGCTTCCCGACTACAACCCGCACGACCTCCGGCACAAATGGGCCACCGTAACCCTGAGCAACGGTGCGCCCATCCACGAGGTGTCGCGGTGGATGGGACACAGCTCCATCAAGGTCACGGTGGACCGGTACGGCCACCTCACGCTCGACGGCAGCGAGCGCTGCCGTCAGGTCATCGAGTCCACCTTCGGGGTGCACATGCTCAGCGGATTCCCAGCTCCCGCAGAACACGGTGCTGAGTCGGTGCCGGCTTCGCCGGGAAGTACAGGTAGCAGACGCCGCCGGTGGCGCCGACCACCTTGCCCTCGGCGTTCTTGCGCTTGGTCCGCAGCCACACGTTCTCGAACTGGCGTCGTTTGTAGATGTGGCGGACCGACTTGTCGTCGGGTGAGTTGGGGTCGTTGGCGATGACGTCGCCGTCCTTGGTGAAGCCGATGATGGTCATCAGGTGGCCGGCGGTGCCGTAGCCCGCGCCGTCGAGTTCGGTCTTCAGGAAGGACTGGGAGGTGATGACCGGGATGCCGACGTGGATGAGGCGTTCGACGTCGGTGAGGGAGGACAGGCGGGTGACCAGGCTCTGGAGGTCCCGGTAGGTGGCGGCGTAGGCGGCGTTGAAGGGCCAGTTGCCGCAGCCGTCGTACTGGTAGTCGAAGGTGTAGCGGGCGGCGTGGCAGACCTGGGGGTCGGCGTAGGCGGGGTTGACCCAGGAGAGTTGCTGCTGGGTGGGCTTGCGGCCCCAGTATTCGACGATCATCTGGGAGGAGGTGGGGCTGCACCAGGCCTCGCCGCCGTTGTCGTACTCCGGGTACTGGCCCTTGTGGATCTCCTGGGAGTAGCGGGGTACGGCCAGCTCGCGGCCCACCTGGGCGGGCTTGGACGCCGGCACCTCGAAGCGGTCGGGCAGGTCCGAGCCCATGGCGCCCAGCCGCCAGACGGTGGGGGTGAGGGTGGTGCCGGGCTTGCGGTGGAGGGTGAGGCGGAGCTCGTAGGAGGCCAGGCGGAGGCCGCCGGCGGGGTCGTCGACGGCGAAGGTGTCGGTGGAGATGCTGCTCCTGCCGTCCTTCTGGTCGTCGACGGAGGTGCGGCGGATGTCGGCGTCGGTGTCGCCGGCGGTCCAGCGGCCCATGACGTACCAGGGGGTGCGGCCGCCGTCCGAGTACGTGCCGCGCAGTTCGACGGTGATCCAGGTGCCGGGCGGGGTGTGGGCGTTCCAGGAGGCGACGACCTCGGTGGCCGGGACGGCGAGGGTGTGCAACGGGGAGGTCCAGGTGGCGTACTCCCAGGCGGCGGTCTTGCCGGTGTGCGGGTCCCTGTAGTCGGCGGTGCCGGCGGGGCGGGCGATACGGACGCCGGGGCGGGCGTCGTGCTCGACACGGGTGCCCTTGCCGGTGCCCCCGTTCCAGTCGGCTGCGGTGGTCCAGGCGCGGTAGTCCACGAGGCTCTTCGGTCGGCGCTCTTCGGCGTCCGGGGTGGTGGCGGGCGGTTCCGCCGGGTCCTCGGCGGCCTTGTGCGGTTCGTCGGCGGCCTGCGCCAGGGGGGCGGCGATGCCTGCCGCGGCGGCGAGCGCGGCGGCCAGTACGGTGCGCCGGGGCGCGGGGCTGGTCATGGTGGAGTCCCCCAGTCGGATGCGTGCGATCGGGTGCGAGGGGTCGGGCCGGGACGGCGGGCGGGCACGGGCTGATCGGCAGTGGCTCAACTATTGCCGTTCCGGACGGGCTTCGGAAGCGGCCGCGGCGCGCGTCGCCCCATGAATATTGGTGTGGACCACTGGCATCCGGACGGCACGGGCCCGCGGCGTACGCTGGCGCGATGGAACGTGACCTGGCCCCGCTCGCCGCCCGAGTGCGCGCCCTGCCGCCCTCCTGCGGGCCGGTGCGGCTGATCGCGGTGGACGGGCACGCGGGGTCGGGCAAGAGCACCTTCGCCGGGCGGCTGGCCGCGGCGCTGGACGACGCGCCGGTGGTGCACACCGACGATCTGGCGACCCATGAGGAGCTGTTCGCCTGGAGCGAGCGGTTCCGGACGCAGGTGCTGGACCCGCTGTCCCGGGCCGAGACGGCGCGGTACGGGGTGTACGACTGGGTGCGCGGGGAGTTCGCCGAGGAGCGCGCGCTGGCGCCCGCGCCGGTGGTGCTGATCGAGGGCGTCGGGGCGGGTCGGCGGGCGCTGCGGCCGCATCTGGCTTGCCTGCTGTGGATGGAACTGGCGAGCGAGCACTCGTGGGAAAGAGGGCGACTCCGGGACGGACCGGACCTCTCCGCCTTCTGGAGTGGCTGGATTCCGGCGGAGCGCGCGCACTTCGCGCGCGATCCTTCGCGCCCCTACGCCGATTTCCTGGTGCACCAGGTGGAGTTGGGATACGAGGTACGTGTGGGGCCTTCTGCGGACCGGTGAGCAGCCCCGCAGTTCACGCTCCGTAGCAGACCTTGTCCGACGCGCCGGAACACGCCGACAGGGTCCCGCCGAGTGCCCCAACTCGGCTTGACCTGGGGGGCGTACAGGACTTACGTTCTCAATGTGCGGTTCTACGGACCGCCCGCAGATGCGAAGCCCCCGGTTGTTCCCCCGTGATCGGGGGCTTCGTTCTGCGTTGAATCACCTCTCGCCGACGATGCGCCTCCCCTCCCCCTCACCCTGGGTCACCGCATTCTTCGCGCCGTCAAGTCGCGTCAAGTCGTCCGCTCTTGCCCCGTACCGCCCTCTACGGACTGCACCGATCCCGCAGGTACGATGCGAGTCCGTGCCACCGCAGGCCACGGGACCGAAGTGCGCGATGACGTCAACTCCCGTTGTCCGCACGCCGGTTCGCACGGCGGCGGTGGGCACTCGCCCGGCGGCACACACGGGGGACGTTTTGTGGGGGGACGGATGGAATTCGGAACTCAGGGTTCGCCCGCCCCGGCCGAGCTCGCCTGGCTGCGCGCGGTCGACGCCTACACCGTGGGCGCATACCCGCAGGCGGAGGAGGAGTTCCGGGCCGCGGTACGGCTCGATCCCGCGATGGCCGACGCCTGGCTCGGCCTGCACGCGCTGCGTGCCGACACCTCCATCGCGCTGCTGAGGATGCATCGGCACCGGGACCGGTTCGGCGAGATGCGCAGCCGCCACCGACGCACCCTCAACTCCTGGTACTGGCTGGGATGGTGGGTGCAGCCGGTGCTGGAGACCCCGCGCGATCTGCTGCTCGCGCACGCCTCGCACTGGCTCGACGGCCGCCATGTCGCCGAGTTGGACCAGGCGCTGGCCGGCTGCCCGCCGGTGGACACCGATCCCCAGGTGCGCTTTCTGCACGCCTGCCGGGCCTATCTCGTCAAGGACTGGGACCAGCTCGTACGACACACCGAGCCGCTGCTGGGCGATCCGGTGCTGGGCATCGAGTCCGGGCTCTTCGGCGGGATGGCGCGGGTGCGGCTGGAGATGTACGGACAGGCCGAGCCGCTGCTGTCCGCCGCGCTGATGCGCTGCCGCAGTGAGCAGCCGCAGCGCAAGGAGCTGCGCTACTGGCTCGCCCGGGCCCACGAGGGCACCGGCCGCAGCGCCGCGGCGCTCCCCCTCTACCGGGCGGTGCACCGCGTCGACCCGGCGTTCATGGACACCGCGGCGCGGCTCGCCGCCATCGCCGAGGTGGACGGCCTCGACGAGGAAGCGGACCTCGCAGCGGTCACCGCGTCCGGGCTCGGCCAGGAGGCCGGCGGCGATCTGGACCCGCTGGCGCCGCTCGATCCGGTCGACGGCCGGGAGCTGCTGGCGACCGGCGAGCCGGAGGGGCCGGACGACGAGCTGGTCGGCGGCCCGCCGGTGGGCGGCGACGCGGCCGCCCGGGTCAAGGCCGCGGCGCCCGGACCGCGCGGGGCCGAGCGCCTGCCCGCCGGACCCGCCGACCCCGTCCTCCTGGAGAAGGCGCTGGCCGAGCTGGAGCGGATGGTCGGCATGGAGCCGGTCAAGCGGCATGTGCGAGCGCTGTCGGCCCAGTTGCGGATGGCGCGGCTGCGCGCGAGCCAGGGGCTGCCGGTGCAGCCGCCGAAACGGCACTTCGTCTTCTCCGGTCCGTCCGGCACCGGCAAGACCACCGTGGCCCGGATACTCGGGCGGGTCTTCTACGCGCTGGGGCTGCTCGGCGGCGACCATCTCGTGGAGGCCCAACGTGCCGATCTGGTCGGCGAGTTCCTCGGCCAGACGGCCGTCAAGGCGAACGAGCTGATCGACTCGGCGCTGGGCGGGGTGCTGTTCGTCGACGAGGCGTACAGCCTGTCCAACTCCGGCTACAGCAAGGGCGACGCGTACGGCGACGAGGCGCTGCAGGTGCTGCTCAAGCGCGCCGAGGACAACCGCGACCGGCTCGTGGTGATCCTGGCGGGCTACCCGGAGGGCATGGACCGGCTGCTGGCCGCCAACCCGGGGCTGTCCTCCCGCTTCACCAGCCGCGTCGACTTCCCGAGCTACCGGCCGCTGGAGCTGACCGCCATCGGCGAGGTGCTGGCCGCCGAGAACGGCGACCGCTGGGACGAGGAGGCCCGCGACGAGCTGTGCAGCATCAGCGGCCACGTCGTCGACCAGGGCTGGATCGACGAGCTGGGCAACGGCCGCTTCCTGCGCACCCTGTACGAGAAGAGCTGCGCCTACCGCGATCTGCGGCTGTCCACGTGGCGCGGCACGCCCACCCGGGACGACCTGGCGACCCTGCGGCTGCCGGATCTGATGCAGGCGTACGGAGAGGTCCTGTCGGGGCGGGGGCCGGACACACCGGGCCGGTGAGCGCCGTCGCGGCGGCGGCCCTGCCACCGCGACGGCACCGCGTACCGCCGGCTCAGCCGGCCAGCGCCCGGTCCTCCGCCGGCAGCGCGGCCTCCTCACGGGGCTCGGTGACGCGGCCCTGCGCCTCGCGCACGCCCGCCGCCTCGCCGCGTCCCCGGGACGCGGGCGCCTGGCGGTGCGACGGGTCGCGCACCTCGCCGACCAGCATCTCCAGTACGTCCTCCAGGGCGACCAGGCCGAGGACCCGGCCGGCCGGGTCGGCGACCGCCGCCAGATGGGAGGCGGCGCGGCGCATCGCCGTCAGGGCGTCGTCGAGGGGGAGCTCGGCCCGCAGCGTGGTCATCGGATGCCAGACCCGCTGGGGCACCGCGCGGTCGCGCTCCTCCAGGTCGAGGACGTCCTTGACGTGCAGATAGCCCATGTACGCGCCGCCGGGCGCGCAGACCGGGAAGCGGGAGTAGCCGGTGCGCACGGTCAGCTCCTCCACCTGGCGGGGCGTCACCGTCGGATCGACCGTGACCAGGCCGGCCCGGTCGAGGAGGACGTCGGTGACGGGGCGGCTGCCCAGCTCCAGGACGTCGGAGAGGCGCTCCTGTTCGGCCGGTTCGAGCAGGCCCGCCTGGCCGGAGTCCTCGACGAGATGGGTCAGCTGCTCGCTGGTGAAGACCGCCTCGACCTCGTCCTTCGGCTCGACGCGGAAGAGCCGCAGCACACCGTGGGCGCAGGCGCCGAGGAAGGCCGTCACCGGGCGGCACAGCCGGGCGAAGGCGACCAGCCCGGGGCTGAACCACAGGGCGGTCTTCTCGGGCGCCGCCATCGCCAGGTTCTTGGGCACCATCTCGCCGATGACGAGGTGGAGGAAGACCACCAGCGCGAGGGCTATGACGTAGCCGAGCGGGTGGATCAGCGCGGCGGGGAGGTGGACCGCCTCGAAGAGCGGCTCCAGGAGGTGGGCGACGGTCGGTTCGGCGACCGCGCCGAGGGTCAGGGAGCAGACGGTGATGCCGAACTGGGCGGCGGCCATCATCTGCGGGAGGTTCTCCAGCCCGTGCAGCACCTGCCGGGCTCGTTTGGAGCCTTCCGTGGCCAGCGGTTCGATCTGGGAGCGGCGTACCGAGACCAGGGCGAACTCGGCGCCGACGAAGAAGCCGTTGGTGAGGACGAGCAGCACCGCGAAGAGCAGCTGGGCCAGGCTCATCGGGCCACCTCCGCACCGGCCGCGGCGGGCTCACGGGCGGCGGGCGCGGCGGGGACGGCCGAGGCGGTCTGCACCAGCCTTATCCGCTCGGCGCGGTGGTGCGACACCAGCCGCACCCGCAGCCGCCAGCCGTCGAGCTCCGCGGTGTCGCCGGGGGCCGGGATCCGGCCGAGTATGTGTGCCACGAGTCCTGCCACCGTCTCGTACGGTCCTTGCGGGGCGTCCAGGCCGATCCGCCGCAGGGTGTCCACCCGGCAGCCGCCGTCGGCGTCCCAGGTGGGGCGACCCTCCTCGGGCGGGGCCTGCCCCAGTTCGGGCAGGTCCACCCCGTCGTGCTCGTCGCGGACCTCGCCGACCAGCTCCTCGATGATGTCCTCCAGCGTGACCACGCCGGCCGTGCCGCCGTACTCGTCGACGACCACCGCTATCGGCTGTTCGCTGCGCAGCCGCTCCAGCAGCGGCTGCACCGGCAGCGTCTCGGGGACCAGCAGCGGCGGCACCGCGATCCGGCCCGCCGGTGTGCGCAGCCGGTCGTGTGCGGGGACGGCCAGTGCGTCCTTGAGGTGCACCATGCCGACGACCTCGTCGAGGCGGGTGTGGTAGACGGGGAAGCGGGACAGGCCGGTGGCGCGGGTGAGGTTGACCACGTCCTCGGCGGTCGCGGTCGCCTGGAGGGCGCTGACCCGTACGCGCGGCGTCATGACGTTCTCCGCGGTCAGATCGCCCAGCGAGAGGGTGCGCACGAAGAGGTCGGCGGTGTCCTGCTCGATGGCGCCGGCGCGGGCGGAGTGCCGGGCCAGCGAGACCAGTTCGCCGGGGGTGCGGGCGGAGGCCAGCTCGTCGGTGGGCTCCACGCCGAGGGCGCGTACCAGGCGGTTGGCGACGGTGTTCAGCAGCGTGATCACCGGACGGAAGAAGCGGGAGAAGGCCCGCTGGGGGCCGGCCACGAAGCGTGCGACCTGCAGTGGCTTGGAGACCGCCCAGTTCTTGGGCACCAGCTCGCCGATGACCATCTGGACGGCGGAGGCCAGCAGCATCCCGATGACGACGGCGATGCCGGGGACCGCGCCCTTGGGCAGGCCGAGCGCGAGCAGCGGGCCGGACAGCAGGTCGGCCAGCGCCGGCTCGGCGAGCATGCCGACCACCAAGGAGGTGATCGTGATGCCGAGTTGGGTTCCGGACAGCTGGAAGGAGAGTTCCCGCAGTGCGGAGACGACGGTGTCGGCGCGGGGGTCGCCGTCGGCCGCGGCGCGTTCGGCGTCCGCCTTCTCGACGGTGACGAGGCCGAACTCGGCGGCGACGAAGAAGCCGTTGGCCAGGATCAGAACGAGAGCCGCCGCGAGCAGCAGCAGGGGGCCGGTCATGCCGCCGCCTCCGTGGTATGCGGGGGTTGGGGAGGGGCGGCGCAGGTACTACAGGACGATCCGTCCATTGCCGGAGGGAGTCACTCCTCGGGTCGCATCGGGCCCACAGGGGGGCAGGGTGCAGAGTGCACCCCGGGGAACAGAGTAAACAGCGGGGCCCGGATTAGGGCAGGCTCACCCGGCCGTGTGGTCGAGCGCACCATGCTTCTCGGTGAGGTCGCGCAGCGCGCGGGCGTCCCGGATGGCCTGGTCCCTGGCGATGCCGGGCTGGATTCCCATCGCGGGCAGGCTGGTGCCGTCGGCGAGGTCGAGGTGGACCCAGGGGTCGCCCAACCGGAGGTTGACGCGGACGACCTGTGCCCAGGCCAGCTCGCGCTTGGTGGTGAGGTTGACGACCGTGACGCCCTCCTGCCGCGCGACCACCTTGGGGCGGCTGAGCAGCAGGAGGACGGCCCCGACCAGCATTCCGGTGGCCACGAAGCTGAACCGCTCGCCGCCGCTCAGCTTCGGCAGCGCCAGTGCGATGGCCGCGAGGGCGACGAACTGGGCGATGGCGACGGTGTACAGGACGATCCGGGTGCGGGTCGGCCGGAAGGTCACCGGGAGGCTGGGCAGAGAAGGCTGGGGTGCCGCGGACACGTCGTCGGTCTTCCGTCGGGGGCGGGTCGGTGCGTACGGGTGGTCAGGCCGGGCGGGTCACAGCCGGCAGGCGTGGATGCCGGTGGTGAGGATGGCGCGGGCACCGAGGTCGTAGAGCTCGTCCATGATCCGCTGGGCGTCCTTGGAGGGGACCATCGAGCGGACCGCGACCCAGCCCTCGTGGTGCAGCGGGGAGACCGTCGGCGACTCCAGACCGGGCGTGAGGGCCACGGCCTTCTCGACGTGCTCGACGCGGATGTCGTAGTCCATCATCACGTAGCGGCGGGCCACCAGGACGCCCTGCATGCGGCGGAGGAACTGGCGGACCTTCGGGTCGTCGTCCGGCGCGCCGGTGCCGCGGATGACCACGGCCTCGGACTTCAGGATCGGCTCGCCGATGATCTCCAGCCCGGCGTTGCGCAGGGTGGTGCCGGTCTCCACCACGTCGGCGATGATCTGGGCGACCCCGAGCTGGATGGCGGTCTCCACCGCGCCGTCGAGGTGGACGACGGAGGCGTCCACGCCGTTGTCGGCGAGGTGCTGGGTGACCAGGCCGGCGAAGGAGGTCGCGATCGTCATGCCGCCGAACTCGCTGACGTCCTTGGCGGTACCCGGGCGGGTGGCGTAGCGGAACGTCGAGCCCGCGAAGCCGAGCTGGAGGATCTCCTCGGCGTCGGCTCCGGAGTCCAGCAGCAGGTCGCGGCCGGTGATGCCGATGTCGAGCTTTCCGGAGCCGACGTAGACCGCGATGTCGCGCGGGCGCAGGAAGAAGAACTCGACCTCGTTCTCGGCGTCGACCAGGACCAGTTCCCTGCGGTCCTTGCGCTGGCGGTAGCCGGCCTCATGGAGCATCGCCGACGCAGGCTCGGACAGTGAACCCTTGTTGGGGACGGCGATGCGCAGCATGAGAGAGAGTTCCTTTGCAGCTGAAGGGTGTTGGGCGGGTGCCGGGAAGGGGGATCAGAGGTGGGCGTAGACGTCGTCGAGGGAGATGCCCTTGGCGACCATCATGACCTGGAGGTGGTAGAGGAGCTGCGAGATCTCCTCGGCGGCCGCCTCATGGGATTCGTACTCGGCGGCCATCCAGACTTCGGCGGCCTCCTCGACGACCTTCTTGCCGATCGTATGGACACCGGCCTGCACCAGCTCGGCGGTACGGGAGGTGGCGGGGTCGCCGGTGGCGGCCTTCTGCTGGAGCTCGGCGAAGAGCTCCTCGAACGTCTTCTTGGACATGATGGTCACCACCCTACGCGGTCGTCCCCTCCCGTCAGCGCCAGGGCTCTGACACGGTGCGCAGCGTCGCGGCGGTGGCGACCGCGGCGGTGACCGCTTCGTGCCCCTTGTCCTCGGAGGAACCCTCCAGGCCCGCGCGGTCCAGCGCCTGCTGCTCGGTGTCGCAGGTCAGCACGCCGAAGCCGACGGGGACGCCGGTGTCGACCGAGACCTGGGTCAGGCCCTGGGTGACGCCCTGGCAGACGTAGTCGAAGTGCGGGGTGCCGCCCTTGATGACCACGCCGAGGGCGACCACCGCGTCATAGCCGCGGCCCGCCAGGACCTTGGCGACGACCGGCAGCTCGAAGGCGCCGGGCACCCGCAGCAGCGTGGGCTCGCTGATGCCCAGCTCGTTCAGGGCGCGCAGCGCACCGTCCACGAGGCCGTCCATCACCTGTTCGTGCCATTGCGCCGCGATGACGGCCACCCGCAGGTCGCCACAGTTCTTCACGGTCAGTTCGGGTGCGCCCTTGCCGCTCACGGTTCTCCTCGTACGGGTGATGGTGGTCGATGGTGGTGACGTCGTCGGTGGTGTCGGGGGACGTAGCCGCCGGAGGGCCGGGGCTACTGGTTGTCGCAGGTCGTGGCGTCAGCCGGGGGCGTGGCGTCAGCCGCTCCGGTGAGGGGGGCCTCCCCTGCTCGACCAGATTCGAAAGCTTGGGGAGCGGTGCCCGCACCGGGCAGCCAGGGCAGGTCGTGGCCCATCCGGTCCCGCTTGGTGCGCAGATACCGCAGGTTGTGCTCGCCGGCCTGGACGGCCATCGGCTCGCGGCCGGTGACCTTCAGGCCGTGCCGCACCAGGGCCGCGGTCTTGTCGGGGTTGTTGGTCATCAGGCGCAGCGAGCGCACGCCGAGGTCCTGGAGCATCTGCGCCCCCGCGGCGTAGTCGCGGGAGTCGGCGGGCAGCCCCAGTTCGAGGTTGGCGTCCAGGGTGTCGCGGCCGCGCTCCTGGAGTTCGTAGGCGCGCAGCTTGGACAGCAGCCCGATGCCGCGTCCCTCGTGGCCGCGGAGGTAGATCACCACACCGCGGCCGGCCTCGGCGATCCGCTGCAGCGAGGCCTCCAGCTGGGGGCCGCAGTCGCAGCGCAGGGAGTGGAAGACATCGCCGGTCAGGCACTCGGAGTGGACCCGGACCAGGACGTCCTCGCCGTCGCCGACCTCGCCCGCGACCAGCGCGATGTGCTCCACTCCGTCGGCCGTGGAGCGGTATCCGTACGCGGTGAACTCGCCGTGCGCGGTGGGCAGCCGGGTGGTGGCCTCGCGGCGGACGGTCGGCTCGGACGACTGCCGGTAGGCGACCAGGTCCTCGATGGAGATGATCGACAGGCCGTGCTTGCGGGCGAACGGCACCAGCTCGGGCAGCCGCAACATGGTGCCGTCCTCGCCGGCGATCTCCACGATGGCGGCGGCCGGGCGCAGTCCGGCCAGCCGGGCGAGGTCGACACCGGCCTCGGTGTGGCCGTTGCGGACGAGTACTCCGCCGGGCCGGGCGCGCAGCGGGAAGATGTGGCCGGGCCGGACGAAGTCGCCGGCCACCGACTCCCCGGAGGCGAGCAGCCGCAGGGTGGTGGCGCGGTCGGCGGCGGAGATGCCGGTGGACACGCCGTGCGCGGCGGTGGCGTCGACGGAGACGGTGAAGGCGGTCCGCATCGACTCGGTGTTGTGCTCGACCATCTGCGGGAGTTCCAGGCGGTCCAGTTCCGGGCCCTCCATGGGGGCGCAGATCAGTCCGCGGCACTCGCTCATCATGAAGGCGACGATCTCGGGGGTGGCCTTCTCCGCGGCGATGACGAGGTCGCCCTCGTTCTCGCGGTTCTCGTCGTCCACGACGACGACCGGGCGTCCGGCGGCGATATCGGCGATGGCCTGCTCGACGGGATCGAGCGCGAGTGAGCCGTCGGCTTCGGCGTCGTACCAGCTCTGCAGTGCGGTCATGCCGCTGCTCCTTCCAGGACGGTGCGGTCGGCGATGCGCGAGCGCAGCCACCAGTCGCGCATTCCCCACACGACGAGGGCGAGATAGACGACGTAGACGAGGCCGGAGAAGGCCAGGCCGCTGCTGAAGGCGAGCGGGACGCCGACCACGTCGACCAGCAGCCAGGCGAACCAGAACTCCACCAGTCCGCGGGCCTGGGCGACCATCGCGGCGAGCGTGCCGACGAAGATGTAGGCGTCCGGCCAGGGGTTCCAGGACAGCTGGGGGATCAGGGTGAAGAGCGTGCCGACGGCCGCGGTGCCCAGGGCCGTGCCGCCCAGCAGTACGGCCCGCTCGCGCCAGCCGGCGAAACGTACGGCGATGGAGCCGTCCTGCGCCTGCCGCCGGCCGCGCTGCCACTGCCGCCAGCCCCACAACGCCACGCCCATGACGAGGAGTTGCTTGCCGACGCCGCCGCTGAGGTGGGCGGAGGCATAGGCGGCGACGAGGATGACGCCGGAGAGGAACTGAGCGGGCCAGGTCCAGATCGAGCGCCGCCAGCCGAGCGCCAGGGCGGCCAGACCGATGGTGTTGCCGATCATGTCCGACCAGATGACGTGCTGGCCGAAGGCGGTGAAGGCCACGCCGTTCAGCGGGTCGAGGACGCTCACCGGTCCATCTCCTTGATCTCCTCGACGTCCGTCACGTCCGCGGCCTGCGGCGTGCCCCGGGTGAGCAGCCGCTCGACGTACTTCGCCAGGACGTCGACCTCCAGGTTGACCGGATCGCCGGGCTTCTTGATGCCCAGGGTGGTCAGGGCGAGGGTGGTGGGGATGAGGCTGATGGTGAAGTAGTCGTCGGCGGCGTCGACGACGGTGAGGCTGACGCCGTCGACGGTGATGGAGCCCTTCTCGACGACGTAACGGGCCAGTGCGGCCGGCAGCGCGATCTTGACGATCTCCCAGTGCTCGGCGGGGGTGCGCTCGACGATGGTGCCGGTGCCGTCCACATGGCCCTGGACCAGGTGCCCGCCCAGCCGTCCGCCGAGCGCCATCGGGCGCTCCAGGTTCACCCGCGAGCCGGCGCTCAGCGCGCCGAGGCTGGAGCGGTCGAGGGTCTCGGCCATCACATCGGCGGTGAATTCACCGTCGGCGGTTTCCACGACGGTCAGGCAGACGCCGTTGACGGCGATCGAGTCGCCGTGCTTGGCGTCTTCGGTGACGACGGGGCCGCGCAGTCGGAAGCGGGAGCTGTCGCCGAGGTCCTCGATGGCGACGACCTCACCCAGTTCTTCGACGATTCCGGTGAACACTTCAGTTCTCCTCGTGGAGGGTGTGGCGGATGGGAGTGGCGGTGATGCGCAGATCGGGGCCGAGTCGTTCGGTGTCGGTCACGTCGAGGCGCAACGCCTGGGCGATGGTGGTGATTCCGGCGTCGCCGACGGCGGCCGGCCCGGCGCCGAGCAGCACCGGCGCGAGATAGCCGACGACCTTGTCGACGGCCTGGGCGGCGAGGAAGGCCCCGGCGAGCGTGGGCCCGCCTTCGAGCAGTACGGAGCGGACATCGCGCGCGTACAGGGCCTTGAGCAGTGCGGGGACGGACAGCCCGCGCCCGTCGGCGGCACGCGGCAGCCGGACCAGCGGGGCGAGGCCTTCGAGGTGGGCGGCGTCGGCGTCCTCGGCGACCGCGATCAGGGTGGGCGCGGCGCCGTCCAGGACGCGGGCGCCGGCCTTGACGGCGGTGGCGCCGGAGTCGACGACGACCCGCAGCGGCTGGCTGATCTCGTCGTCGGTCAGCCCGTCGACCCGGGCGGCGAGCTGCGGATCGTCGGCGCGGGCGGTGCCGGAGCCGACGATCACGGCGTCCGCGGCGGCCCGCAGCCGGTGCACGTCGGCGCGCGACCGGGGCGAGGAGATCCAGCGGCTGGTGCCGTCGGCGGCGGCGATCCGGCCGTCGAGGGTGGCGGCGTACTTCCACAGCACGAAGGGGCGGTGGCGCAGCACGGCGGTCAGCCAGGCCTCGTTGCCGGCCGCGGCCTCGTCGGCGAGCAGCCCGCCCTCGACGTCGACGCCGGCCTCGGCCAGGGTGACGGCGCCGCCGGTGGCGGTCGGGTTGGGGTCGGAGACGGCGTAGACGACCCGGGCGATGCCGGCGTCGATCAGCGCCTGGGCGCAGGGGCCGGTGCGACCGGTGTGGTTGCAGGGTTCGAGGGTGACCAGTGCGGTGCCGCCGCGGGCCCGCTCACCGGCGGCGCGCAGGGCGTGGACCTCGGCATGCGGCCCGCCGGCCCGCTGGTGCCAGCCCTCGCCCACCGTACGGCCCGCGGAGTCCAGGACGACACAGCCCACGACGGGGTTGGGGCTGGTGTGCCCGAGGCCGCGCGCGGCGAGCTCGATGGCTCGGCGCATCGCCGCGGTCTCGACGGGGGCTGCGGTGGCCACCGGGTCCTCCTGCCTCTTTCAGGCACGGACTCCGGGGCTGTCAGGACGACAGAAGCGGAAACGCACAACGGTGACACCGAGGCCGGAAAAGAGGGCTCACCCGGGAAACGACCCGGACGCGCCACCGACGGCGGTGTACCGATGCTCGCCCGCCGCGCACTGCCTCCCATCCGGACTTTCACCGTCGGTGCAGGAATTTCACCTGCTCAACCGGCCGCTGGCTGCGGACGGGTCGCGGACTATAACCGCCGGTTCGGAATTACACCGACCCCGGAGTGCGCTGCTGCTCTTATGTCAGTACAGCTTCAGTGTGCCACGGCCGATCGTCGGCCATGCGAGCGAAGCCCTGTGGGCTGCCTCACAGCTCCCGGCGCGTCGCAGGTGTCACGGCCGGTGCGGCTGATCCGTCATAGCGGGGACGGCACGCGCCCGTCTTCCGTACGTACGCATCCCCGCACACCCCGAGGACTGATCCCTGATGGCGACAATTCTGGTGACCGGCGGCACGGGCACGCTCGGGCGGCCGCTGATCGACCGGCTGCTCGAAGACGGCCATGACGTCCGCTCGCTGAGCCGGCGCCCGCACACCGGTACCGAGCGGCCGCGCCTGCGGTCGTACGCGGTCGATCTGCGCGACGGCACCGGTCTGGCCGAGGCGCTGGCCGGCGTGGACACGGTCGTGCACTGCGCGACGGCACCGACCGGCGGCGACACGGAGGCCGCCGGCCGACTGCTCGACGCTGCCCGGAGGGCCGGCGTGCGGCATCTGCTCTACATCTCGATCGTCGGCGTGGACCGGGTACCGCTGCGCTACTACCGCACCAAGCTCGCGGTGGAGCGGCTGATCGCGGACTCCGGCGTCGGCTGGACGGTGCTGCGGACGACGCAGTTCCACGATCTGGTGCTCCAGCTGGTCAAGGCGGGCGCCCGCTCGCCGGTGCTGCCGGTGCCGCCGGGCGTACGGGTGCAGCCGGTCGAGGTGCGCGAAGTGGCCGACCGGCTGGCCGAGTTGGCGGCCGGGGCACCGGCCGGGCGGGTCCCGGACATGGGCGGCCCCGAGGTACTGACGGCCCGGGATCTCGCCCGCGCCACGCTGACGGCCGGCGGGCGGCGCCGGCTGCTGCTGCCGGTGTGGCTGCCGGGCGCGGCCGCCGCCGCGCTGCGCCGCGGCGGAAACCTCACACCGGAGCACGCCGAGGGGCTGCGCACCTACGCCGAGTTCTTGGCGGAGCGGGCGGGGTAGCGCTTGTGGGGCCCCGGTTCACCCGACCGGGCCCGGTCGCCCTATCCGCCCGCCGCGGGGCCGAACAGCTCGTTCTGGGCGGCGTCGCATGCGGCGAGCACCGCGCCGAGCAGCACCGCGCGCCCGCCGACGGTCCCCGCGCGTACGTCGGTACGCAGCGGGGAGAGGCGGGCCAGGCGGTCCGCGACCCGGTCGGCGAGCGGGTCGCCGCCGGCCCGGCCGATCTCGCCGCCGAGCACCACGCAGCCGGGGTCGAGCACCGCGCAGACGGCGGCGGCGCCGAGGGCGATCCGCGCGGCCAGCGCGTCGAGGAACCCGGCGCCGGCGTCACCGTCGGCCACGGCGGCGCGGACCAGGGCCTCGGCGGGCGGCGAGTCCGCGAGGGGGCCGCGGTCCGCCGCCTCCTCCGCCAAGGGCCGGATGCCGTGCTCCGCCGCGAGTGCGCAGAGGGCGGCGGAGCCCGCCAGGGAGTGGAAGCCGCCGTCGCAGCCGCTCGCGGACGGCAGCGCTCGGGTGCCGGGGACGGGCAGAAAGCCGATCTCGCCGGCGCCTCCCGATGCGCCGCGCCGCAGCGCGCCGTCCAGGACGACCGCGGCGCCGGTGCCGTGGCCCAGCCAGAGCAGTACGAAGGTGTCGCGGTCGCGGGCCGCCCCGTCGCGCCGCTCCGCGATGGCCGCGAGGTTGACCTCGTTCTCCAGCAGGACCGGCGCCGCCGTCCGCTCGCGCAGCGCGCCGACCAGGGCGGCGTGCCAGGACGAGATCCAGTCGGTAGCGCCGAGCCGCCCGGTCGCGGGGTCGACCAGGCCGGGGGCGCCGACCGCTAGGGTGTGCGGCGCCTCGGCGCCGGCCGCGGCCAGGGCCTTGTCCACCGCGACGAGGGCGGTGGCGACCGCCGCGTCCGGGGTGTCGTCCGCGCCGATGGGGGCGGTGCGCTCGGCGCGTACCCGGCCCAGCAGGTCGGCGACCGCGACGGTGACGCTGTGCGTGCGCAGATCGAGGCCGACGAGATGGGCCCGGTCGGCGACGATCCCGTAGAGCCGGGCGTTGGGCCCGCGCCGCTGCGCCCCGCTCTCCCCCACGACGGCGATCAGCCCGGCCGCCTGGAGGCGCTCGACGAGATCCGCCACCGTCGGCCGGGACAGACCGGTCAACGTCTTGAGCTGACCTGCCGTCAGCGGCCCATCGGACTGCAGGAGTTGCAGCGCCAGCCGATCGTTGATCAGCCGAGCGGTGGTCGGGGAGGCGGTGCGGCCGGCGGCCGCCGCGCGCGGTGGATGCATGACGGGATCCTTTCATCCGGCCGGATCGGCACCCTTATTATCAGGCAGGCTTCCTGATAGTTTACGCCGCATGGCTGGCAACGGCGTCCCCGACGACGCCACCCCCCTCCCCCGCGACGGACTGCGCCGCGCACGCCGGGCCGTCGCCCTGGTCTTCCTCATCCACGGCTCCGTCACCGGCAACTTCGCCACCCGCATCCCCTGGATCCAGGACCACACCGGCATCTCCCCGGGCCAGCTGGGCCTGGCCCTGGCCTTCCCGGCGATCGGCGCGTCCCTGGCGATGCCGCTGGCCGGCCGGATCAGCCACCGCTTCGGCGCCCGCGCCGCGCTGCGCGGCCTGCTCGCGCTGTGGACCCTGTCCCTGGTCCTGCCCGCCCTCTCCCCCGGCCTGTACACGCTGGGCGCGGCGCTGCTGGCGTACGGGGCGGCCTCCGGGATGTCGGATGTGGCGATGAACGCGCTGGGCGTTCAGACCGAGGACCGGCTCGGCCGGCCGATCATGTCGGGGCTGCACGGCATGTGGAGCGCCGGCGCACTGCTCGGCTCGGCGGCCGGCACGGTCGCCGCACACGCCGGATGGGACGCCCGGCTGCACCTGGCCGGTGCCGCACTCGTGCTGACCCTGCTCGGCGCGCTCGCCTGCCAGGGCGTCCTGGACCTGCGCAGCGGCCCCGAGGAGCATCCGCCGCCGCGCTTCGCGCTGCCGCCGAAATCGGCGCTGGTCATCGGGGCGATCGGGTTCTGCGCGGTCTTCGCCGAGGGCGCCGCCCTGGACTGGTCTGCGGTCTACCTCCGCGACCGGCTGGGCACCGACGCGGGCCTGGCGGCCGCCTCGACCACCGTCTTCGCCTGCACCATGGCCGTGGCGCGACTGGCCGGCGACAAGGTGGTGGCCCGCTTCGGCGCGGTGCGCACGGTACGCACCGGCGGTGCGCTGGCGGCGGCCGGCGGGCTGCTGATCGTCACCGCGCGGCATCCGGCGACGGCCATGGCGGGCTTCGGCCTCATGGGCCTGGGCATCGCGGTCGTGGTGCCGCTGGCCTTCGCGGCAGCCGGCCGCAGCGGCCCGGCTCCCAGCCAGGCCATCGCGGGCGTCGCCACGATCACCTACACCTCCGGCCTGATCGCCCCGTCCGCCATCGGCGGGATCGCCCAGGCGACCTCGCTGACGATGTCGTTCGCGCTGGTCACCGCGCTGGCTTTCGGCCTGGTCGTGGGCGCGCGGGTGCTGCGGGTCCCGGGGCGTACGGCGAGCGGGGCCCCCGCGGCGACGGGCGATCTGGAACGGTCATGATCCCCCGTCGGTCCTGGACCGACGGGGGCGGCTCCCGGCGGCCTCAGGCCGCGTCCGCCTCCGCCGGCCGCTCGTCCGCCTCCGGCCGGAGCAGCTCCGCCGCGATCGCCCGGGCCCGGTCCGACCACGGGGTGGGCCGCAGCGTCTGGGAGTCGACCCGGACGAGCACCCGGTGCCCCTGGGCGTAGGTCGTCGCGCCGTCGGCCGAGCAGAGCCGGAAGCCGTAGGTCAGACCGGTACGGCCGAGGCGTTCGACCCACAGATGTGCGGCGTAGCGGCCCGGGCTGGTGATCGGCCGCTCGTAGGAGACCCGCATCTCCTTGATGACGTTGCACATGTCCCCGGCGGCCGCCCAGTCGCCGTCGAACCGGAAGCCCCGGTCGTGCCAGTACTCCGACCAGGCGCGTTCGGCCAGCAGCGGGTAGCGGGAGTTGTGGAGCATGCCGAGCGCGTCGAGGTCGTCGAAGTGGACGGTGACGGGGACCAGTTGCCCGTACGGGACGGGGTCGGCGGCCTGCAGGGGTTCGACGCTCACGGGGAACTGCTCCAGGGGTTCTTCGGTTTCGGTGTGCGGAGCCATCGTAAGCGGCCGCTTAGAACGCTTTGCCCACCGGTCCGGCCTCAGTCGGACGTGCCGGCGCTGCCGTCGTAGTCGGTGGTCCCGCCGTCCAGGAGCGAGCCCTGCCGCGGAGCCGCCGTCGCCCGGGAGAGCCAGCGCAGGGAGTGGTAGCCGGTGAGTACGACGAGGGTGCCGAGCGCGATGCCGCTCAGTTCGAAGTGCTCCGTGAACTTCAGCGTCACCCCGCCGATGGCGATGACGATGCCGGCCGCGGCGGGGATGAGGTTCAGCGGGACGGTGAAGTCCACCTTGTTCCGCACCCAGATCTGGGCGCCGAGCAGGCCGATCATGCCGTACAGGATGACGGTGATGCCGCCCAGCACGCCGCCGGGGATCGCGGCCACCACCGCGCCGAACTTCGGGCACAGGCCGAAGAGCACCGCGAAGGCCGCGGCGGCGGTGTAGGCCGCCGTCGAGTAGACGCGGGTCGCGGCCATCACCCCGATGTTCTCGGCGTACGTCGTGGTGGCCGGGCCGCCGACCGCGGTCGAGAGCATCGTCGCCGTGCCGTCCGCGACGATGGCCATGCCCATCTTGTCGTCCAGCGGATCGCCGGTCATCTCGCCGACGGCCTTGACGTGGCCCGCGTTCTCCGCGACCAGCGCCACCAGCACGGGCAGTGCGACCAGGATCGCGGAGGCCGAGAAGTTCGGCGCGTGGAAGGTGGGGACGCCGAGCCAGTCGGCGTCGGCGACCCCGGAGAAGTCGATGCGCCAGTGGTCGGTGAGCTTGCCCGAGCCGTCGACCGAGTGGATCTTTCCCGCGGTGCGGTCCAGGACCCAGGAGAGCGCATAGCCGAAGACCAGGCCCAGGAAGATCGCGATGCGCGACCAGAAGCCCCGCAGCACGACCAGCGCGAGACCGGTGAAGAGCATCGTGGCCAGGGCCGTCCACTGGTCCTGGGGCCAGTAGGCGGAGGCGGTGACGGGGGCGAGGTTGAAGCCGATGAGCATGACGACCGCGCCGGTCACCGTGGGCGGGAGCACCGCGTGGATCACCCGGGCGCCCAGGACGTGGATGGCGACACCGCAACCGGCCAGGCAGGCGCCCACGACGAACATCGCGCCGGTCAGGGTCCCGGCGTCGCCCCCCTGGCCCGCGATCACCGCGGACACGCCCACGAAGGACAGCGACGACCCCAGGTAGCTGGGGATGCGGCCACGGGTCATCACCAGGAACAGCACGGTCGCCACCCCGGACGCCATCAGGGCGAGGCCGGGGTCCAGGCCCATGAGCACCGGGGCGACGAAGCATGCGCCGATCATGGAGACGACGTGCTGGGCGCCGAGGCCGATCGTCCGCCCCCAGCTCAGGCGCTCGCCGGGCCTGACCACCTCACCGGGCTGCAGATGCTTGCCATCTCCGTGCAGCTTCCACCCGAAGCCCGCCATGATCACTCTCCATTGTTGCGACGCCCTGCACGTCACAGAGCCGAGGTGATTAATAGCCGAACGATTCCCACCGAACAAAACCGCGGGTCGCCACGGCCACGCCGCCCTTTCGTCGCCCGCCTCAGTGGCCGAGTCGCCTGACGGCCTGGTAGTACGTCCAGGCCAGGCTGTTGCAGGAGGCCTTCCGGCCACCGGAGTAGCGCCCGCAGACCCGTTTCAGGTCCGCGTGGAGCGCGCTGTCCAGCCGTGGTTTGTCGGCGGTGAAGGCACCCGCCCTCTTGTAGTTGCGGTGGCCGAAGTCGTGTCGCGCGCAGGAGATCTCGAAGGGAAAGCCGAAGGGGTTGTCGGGCGACTTGGAGCAGTAATCCTTGGACCAGTCGAATGCGTACGCGGACCATTTCGACCGGTCGCCGCGGGCCGCCACCCAGATGCCGTAGCCGGCCGCGCTGGTCGGTGGTGAGCGCGGCGGAGAGGCTTCGGGACATACGCCAACCTCCGGAATTCGGCGCCGTGTTCAGCACGGCGCATCCTGGATGCCGAAAGAGGGAGGGGTTTTACCAAGGCGTCGCGCCCTCTTTCCCGGCTCGCCGGAAGTCCCGCCACGCGCCGGGCGAAGTCACAAGAGGGCGCGCCGGTTATTACCCCGTTTCGGGCATCGACAATCGGGCGGCGCCGGCAGCCGTAATGCGGGTGTCACGCTGAACGGATGACGACGACTCAGGAATGCGGCGACGACCATGACCCGCCGAGGACCGCGGCCGCCACGGGCGTGGCGGAGGTGCTGGCGCGGATGCGGGAGCTGGACGCCGCGCTGCCCCCCGAGGACGGAGTGGCCGTCTTCAACGGCGTCTATCTGACCGTCACCGAAGCGGTGGCCCGGCGCCTGGCCCACGGCGGGTTCACGGATCCGCGGGCCGCCGGCGAGCTGGACCTCCGCTTCGCGCGGCGCTACTTCGACGCGGTGGACGCCGCGGCCGCCGGGCTGCGGCCGCCGGCCTGCTGGCGGCCGCTGCTCCAGCTGCGCCGCCACCCCGGCGTGCGCCCGCTGCAGTTCGCGCTGGCCGGGATCAACGCCCACATCGGCCACGACCTGGCGCTCGCGGTGCTGGACACCTGCCGGGCGCTGGAGTGCGAACCGCAGGTGCTGGAGGGCGACTTCGACCGGGTGGGCGGAGTGCTGGTGAGCCTGGAGGAGCGGATCCGGGAGCGGCTGATGCCCGGCCCCGACGTGCTGGACATCGCCGATCCGCTGACGCATCTGATCGGGTCGTGGAGCCTGGACAAGGCCAGGGACGGCGCCTGGGTCGCGGCCCGGGCGCTGTGGAGCGTCCGCGGACTGCCCCAGGTGGCGGCGGAGTTCACCGAGCGGCTGGACGCCGGGGTGGGCCTGGTGGGACGGATGCTGCTGACCCCGCTGCCCGGCTGACCCAGCCCGGCGTCCGCGGCCCGCCCTCCTCGGCCGGCGCTCCCCGGTCCACCACATCGACGTGTTTCAACCTTGAACCTCCCTGGGTCGGCGCTACGTTGGCCGGCAGGGCACGGGGGCAAGGGAACACCTGAGACGAAGGAGTGCGTGCATGGGCATCCGACTCGGCCTGGGCCTTCCGCAGATGCGGCAGTACGACATCGGACGCGACGTTCCCGACGTGGCGCGGGCGGCGGAGCACATCGGATACGAGAGCCTGTGGGTCTTCGAGCGGATCCTGTTCCCCGAGCCCGCCACGCAGGGGCTGTACGGCATCCCGGGCCTGCCCTGGCCCGATCAGTACCGCTCGGTGGCCGACCCGCTGGTGACCCTGACGCTGGCGGCGTCCGCCACAGAGCGGGCCCGGCTCGGCACCAGCGTGCTGGTGGCCCCGCTTCACGTGCCCTTCCAGCTGGCCCGCGGCCTCGCGTCGCTGGACGCGGCGAGCGGCGGCCGGGTGGTCGCGGGCCTGGGTACCGGCTGGTCGCGGGACGAGTACGCGGCCGCCGCCGTCGCCCCGTTCGACCGGCGCGGCAAGGTGCTCGACGAGCTGATCGACGTCTGCCACGCGGTGTGGGGCCCGGACCCGGTGGCGTACGAGGGGCCGCTGACCACCATCGCGCCGTCCGTCGTCGGGCCCAAGCCGAAGCGGCCGATCCCGATCCTGCTGCCCGCCAACAGCCCCCGCGCGCTGCGCCGGCTGGTCGACCGGGCGGACGGCTGGATGCCGGTCGGCATGGGCGCGAAGAAGCTGGCCGAGCAGTGGCGCCAGGTGCAGGAGCTGGCCGCCGAGCGGGGTCGCGGGGAGCCGGTGCGCAGCGTGCTGCGGGTGAACACCCAGCACACCTCCAAGGCGTACGACGGCCCGGACCGCAAGCCCTTCCAGGGCAGCGCCCCGCAGATCGCCGAGGACCTGGCCGCGCATGCCGCGGTGGGCGTGGAGGAGATCCTGATCGATCTGCAGGGCGGGGCCCGGGACGCGCAGGAACTCAAGGACCTCGCGGCGGAGGTGTACGCGGCGGCGCGGGCGGCCGGAGTCTAGGCCGAACACACCCTGGGCAAGCGAGAAGGGGCCCGGCGGTGTGCCGGGCCCCTTGTCCGCAGTCCTCTGTACGCAGTCCACTGTCCACAGGCCTGCGGTGGTGCTCAGTCCTCCGGCAGCTCGATCGGCGCGATCTCGTCGTACAGGTCGCCCGGTCCGGGGTTGGTGGCATCGGTGCTGCCGCCGAATTGGTGCATCACGCCCCACACCGCGTTCAGCGCGGTCTGCACCGCGCCCTCGGCCCAGCCCGCCGTCCAGGAGATGTCGTCGCCGGCGAGGAAGATTCCGCGCTTGTCCTCGGGGAGGCGGTCCTGCATGAAGTGGGTGAACAGCCGCCGCTGGTAGCGGTAGTGGCCGGGCAGGTTGGCCTTGAACGCGCCCATGAAGTAGGGCTCGTTCTCCCAGGAGACGGTGACCGGGTTGCCGATGATGTGCTTGCGGATGTCGACCTTCGGATAGATCTCCGACAGCGACTTGAGCATGACCTCCATCCGCTCGTTCGCGTCCAGCGGCAGCCACTTCAGGCTGTCGTCGCACCAGGTGTACGACAGGCAGATGACGGCGGGCTTGTCCGGACCGTCGTCGAGGAGGTAGGTACCGCGGGTCATCCGGTCGGTGAGCGTCATGCTCATCACGTCCCGGCCGGTCGGATTTCCCCTGTCGTCGACGGCCTTGTCCAGCCAGAACGGCCGGTCGACGGGAACGAACAGCTTGGACGACTCCATGTAGTGGGTGCGCTCCATCGCCGTCCAGTGGTCGATGGGGAACAGCGAGTCGTCGCAGGCGATCTTGCTCAGCAGCATCCAGGACTGCGCGGTGAAGACGGCCGCCTCGTAGGTGCGGATGTCGCCGTCGGCGTCGGTCACCGTGATGGCGTTGCCGGCGGTGCGGTGCAGCCGGGTCACGGCGGGACGCGGGGTGCCGTCGTGCAGCGACGCCAGCGAGGTGCCGGGCGCCCAGTGCACGATCTTCGCCGGCTCGCGCTCCCACAGGCGCAGCGGCAGCTGCTGGCTGCCGCCGACGATGCCGCGGTGGTGGTCGTCGGCCTCGGTGTAGACGACCCGCAGGATCTCCAGGATGGAGTTGGGGAAGTCGGTGTCCCAGCCGCCGGTGCCGAAGCCGACCTGGCCGAAGATCTCGCGGTGCCGGAAGGACTTGAACGCCTCCGAGTCGCAGAGGAACCCGTAGAAGGTCTGGTTGTCGAGCTTCTCGACGAGCCGCGCCCAGATCTCCCGGATGCGCGGCACATCGCGCTCGCGCATCGCCTGGTTCATGTCGGAGAAGTCGGCGCCCTCCTCCAGGCAGGCGTTCCACGCGTTCATCACGTCGCGGTAGACCTGCGGCAGGTCGTCGACCGTGACGGCGTAGTGCGACTCGCCCTTGAGGTCGACGACGGTGGAGGGGGTGTCCGGCGCCAGCGGGTTGGGGAACGGCGTGGTCTCAAGGCCGACCAGGTCGATGTAGTGCTGCAGCGCCGTCGAGGACGGCGGGAAGCGCATGGCGCCCATCTCGGCGGTCAGGCCCGCCCCCTCGGCGCCGGTGCCCTCGAAGCCGACGGTGCGCAGCCGGCCGCCTATCTGGTCGGCCTCGTAGACGACGGGCTTGAGGCCCATCTTCATCAGCTCGTAGGCGGTGATGATGCCGGAGAGGCCGCCGCCGATGACCGCGACCTCCTTGCCGTGCTCGACCGCGGGGATCTGGCCGAGGCCCGCGGGGTGGGCGAGGAAGTCGTCGTAGGCGTACGGGAAGTCCGGGCCGAACATGGTGATCGGCGGCTGGGCATCCGCGTGGTGGGCGGCGGTGGGCACCGTGGACGTCATGGGGGCGGACTCCTCGCAGGCAGGGCAGGGTTGAGCGGGCAGGGCGGGGGCGCCCGGCGCAGGCAGGGCGGCGCGGGCAGGGCGGCGCGGGCCGGCCCTGCGGCGAACGGGGGTGGGCGGGTCAGGTCACGTCAGCGGGCCGTACAGCTCGGGCCGCCGGTCGTGCAGATACGGGTTCTCCGCCCGGGACTCCTTCAAGAAGGCGGCGTCCACGTCGGCCCGCACCAGCTGCTCGCCGCGGCCGGCACGGGTGCGTACGACACCGTCCGGGCCGGCCAGGCAGCTCAGGCCGACGAACTCGAACTCGCCCTCCTGGCCGACCCGGTTGACGTACGCCACGTACATCTGGTTCTCGAAGGCGCGGACCGGGATGACGGATTCGGCGACGAACTGGAAGGGGTGCATCTGCGCGGTGGGCACCAGCAGCAGATCGGTGCCGGCCAGCGCATGCGCCCGGACGTTCTCCGGGAACTCCACGTCGTAGCAGATCAGCACGCCGATGCGGACGCCGGACAGCTCGGCCTGGACGACCGCCCGGTCGCCGGGGGTGAACCATTCGCGCTCGAAGCAGCCGAAGAGGTGGGTCTTGCGGTAGTTCGCCAGACGCTCGCCGCCGGGGCCGATGAGCTGCGCGGAGTTGTAGACCGCGGCGCTGTCGGCGTCGTCGTGGCCGGCGCGCTCGGGGTAGCCGTAGAGCACCGCGATGCCGTGCTCGGCGGCGATCTCACCGACGGCCCGGCCGCTGTCGCCGTCGGCGGGCTCGGCGAGGCGGTGCACCTCGCCGCCGATCGCGTAGCCGGTCAGGAACAGCTCGGGGCAGACCAGCAGCCCGGCGCCGGTCGAGGCCGCCTCGCGGGCCGCGTCACCGAGCACCCGCAGGTTGTGCGCGACATCGCCGGGCCGGCCCGAACTCTGGAGCAGGGCGGTGTGCAGCGACGTCATGGGACCCCTCGGCGGACGGTTCGGGCGGGACGCATTGACGGTACGGGGCGGCGACGATTCCGGACAAGGCGCCACCGTTGCGTGCCGATGGACGATTCATTGCGCGTTCAAGCGAGTCCCCGGCGATTCGTTGCGCCCGGCGTTCTTGCAGGTCGGACCGGCGTGCCCGGGGCGCCGTGGAACGGCCGGTGCGCCCGTGGTCGTAGCGGGGCGGGCCGGGCCTTCCGCCGCGTGGCGGAGGTGGGTCGCCCCACGGCGCGATGTGGCGCCGGCGCGCGGACGGCAGCGTGGGAGGCGTCCGGAGACACCGGTCGGCTCGTCCAGCCCCCGAAAGGCCCCGTCATGAGCCCTGTCCTCCCGCGCCGCAACGCCGCCGTGTCCCCTGCGCGCCCCCGACTCCTTCCCCGGCCGCCGCTCCCGCAGGCGGATCGCGATCGCCGCGACCGGCGCGCTGGCGCTGCTGTCCGCCGTGGCCGTCGGCTCGGCCGCCGCCGACGCCGCCGGCGGTGCGCCCGCCGCCCGCCCCGGGCAGGCGGACTCCCGGGCCGCCGAGGGCCCCAGCCTGACCGGCTCCGCCAAGCTCTACCGCTCGGCCGGCGACAACATCCACTTCTCGTTCGACGCCCGCTTCCGCGCGGACCAGGGGCCGCTCGACGCGCGGGGCACCTTCCGCTTCAGCCATGTCTTCCCGAACGGGACCAGCGGCTTCGCGGAGGGACGGATCGACTGTCTGATCACCGGCGGCAAGATCGCCACCGCCTCCGGCATCGTCACCAGGACCGACCGGCCGGGGCTGAAGGGCAAGCGGGTCGGCTTCAGCGTCAGCGACCACGGCCGGCACGACCGGCTCGGCTACAGCTGGGCCACCGACGATCCGGCGAAGACCAAGGACCTGCCCCCGTGCGCGGCGTCGGCGCCCTTCGAGATCCTGGAGAGCGGCGACTTCACCGTCGTGCCGTGGCGGGTGCGGCACTGATCGCCTGCGCCACGGCGCGGCGGGTGAGGTCGCGCAGCCAGATGTGCCCCGCGTCGGCCTCGTGGCGCGGGTGCCAGGCCATCTCCATGGTCATCGCCGGCAGGTCGAACGGGATCGGCAGGGTGCGCAGGCCCAGGCCGCGGATCACCGACGCCGCGGCCAGCTCGCTCGCCAGGCCGACCGCGTCGCTGTCGCGGACCATCATCAGGGAGGCGGCGAAGGTGGGCACGGTGGCGATCACCTTGCGGCGCAGCCCGAGTTCGGCGAGCGCGGTGTCGACGGGGCCGGTGAGCCGGCCGCGGCGGGTGAAGTTGAGGTGCGGGGCGTCGGCGTAGCGGCGGGGGGTGAGCTTGACGGTGGTCAGCGGGTGGTCGTCACGCACCACGGCGACCGCGCGATCGGTGAACAGCTCCTCCGTACGGATCTCCGGCTCGCGGCTGTCGATGACGCCCAGCTCCAGGTCCGCGGCGCCGTCGCGCAGCAGCGGCACGTCGATATAGCTCTCCCCGAGGAAGCGCAGCACGACCTGCGGGGCCTCCTCGGCGGCGAGGGCGACCAGGCGGGGGCCGAGGGCGGTGACGAGGAGGTCGTTGGCGTTGAGGGTGAAGATCCGGGCGAGCTGGGCCGGGTCGGCGGGCGCGGACGGTGCGAGCACACCGTGTGCGGCCTCCACCAGCCGGCGCACCTCTGCCCTGATCTCCAGGGCGCGCGGGGTCGGCACCATCGTGCGGCCGGCGCGGACGAGGACGGGGTCGCCGATGGTCCGGCGGATCCGGCCGAGGGTGCGGCTCATGGCGGGCCCGGAGAGCCCGAGCCGGTCGGCGGCCGCGGTCACGCTCTCCTCCGCCAGCAGGGCGTCCAGCGCCGTCAGCAGGTTCAGATCGACGGATGCGTGTCGCACAATCACGGAGTCCAGACTTTGCGTTCGGCGTTAATCCACTGCATTGATCCACTGGACTGTAGTGCGCACGGACGGGCGCGGCTCGTGGATCGGGCATGTGACGCCTTGACCTCAAGTCCGCTTGAGGTAGCACGCTCTCCGGCATGGACACCGAAGCGATGCAGCACCAGATCCGGCACCGGCTCCAGTACCTGACCGACCGCGCCGAGATCACCGACCTGATGGACCGCTACCTCCGCTCCCTGGACGAGGGGCGGTTCGACGAGGCGTGGGCCCGTGCCTTCCACACCGAGGACGTCACCGCCGAGATGCCCATCGGCACCGTGCGGGGGCGCGACGCCCTGCTCGCGCACGTCCGGCGCGGGATGGCCCTGTTCGACCGGACCGTGCACCTGGGCGGCAATGCCGTCATCGAGATCGACGGCGACCGGGCCACCGCCCGCGGCGCCCAGCTGAGCACCCATGTCCTCGCGGACGGCTCCGGAGAGGTCTTCATCTCGGCCGGTCACGCCGACAACGAGCTGGTCAGGACCGCGGACGGCTGGCGAATCGCGGCCGCCTCGCTGCGCATCGCCTGGACGCGGGGGACGCCGCCGCGACTGCCGGCGGGCCTCGGGGCCGGGGCGGAGGCCTGAGGGGCCGAGGGGCCTGAGGGGCCTGATGCGGCCCTAGCCCGGAGCGCCCGAACTGTAGCGCCGCAGCAGCGGCGACAGCACCAGCACCGACTTCGTCCGCTCCACGAACGGCTCGCCCGCGATCCGTTCCAGCACCCGCTCGAAGTGGCGCATGTCGGAGGCGAAGACCTGGACGAGGGCGTCCGCCTCACCGGTGACGGTGGAGGCGGACGCCACTTCCGGGTAGCGCGACAGGCCGCGGTGTATCGCCTCGGGCGAGGTGTTGCGGCGGCAGTAGATCTCGATGTAGCCCTCGGTCTCCCAGCCGAGCGCGGCCGGGTCCACCCGTACGGTGAAGCCGGTGATCGCTCCGTCGGCCCGCAGCCGGTCCACCCGGCGCTTGACGGCCGGTGCGGACAGCCCGACCTCCTGGCCGATGTCGGCATAGCTGCGGCGGGCGTCCTCGGCGAGGGCGTGGACGATGCGTTCGTCGAGATCGTTCAGTCGCACTGCGGGTGGATCACTTCTCTGATGTGGCCAATCGGGAGCGGCGCAAGCCGTATCCGAAGTAGACCACAAGGCCCACGGCCATCCAGACACCGAAGACCACCCAGGTCACCGCCTCCAGGCTGTACATCATCCAGAGGCACAGCACGAAGCCGATCGCCGGGAAGAGCGGGGAGAGCGGCGTACGGAAGGTACGCGGCATGTCGGGACGCGTCCGGCGCAGCACGATCACGGCCACGTTGACCAGCGCGAAGGCGAAGAGGGTGCCGATGCTGGTGGCGTCGGCCAGCTGGCCCAGCGGCACCGCCGCGGCCAGCACGCCGCAGAACAGCGACACCATCACCGTGTTGACGCGCGGCACACCGCTCTTGGCGTGCACCTTGGAGAACGCCTTCGGCACCAGGCCGTCGCGGGACATCGCGAAGAGGATCCGGGTCTGGCCGTAGAGCACGGTCAGCACGACGCTGGCGATGGCGATGACCGCGCCGAACGCGAGCAGCACGGCCCACCAGCTCTGTCCGGTGACGGCCTTCATGATCCCGGCCAGCGCGGCCTCGGAGCCCTGGAACTTCTGCCACGGCATCGCGCCCACGGCGATCGCCGCGACCAGGCAGTACAGGGCGGTGACGATCACCAGCGAGAGCATGATCGCGCGCGGCAGGTCGCGCTGCGGGTTCTTGGCCTCCTCGCCGGCCGTGGAGGCGGCGTCGAAGCCGATGTACGAGAAGAACAGGGTCGCGCCCGCGGCGCTGACGCCCGCCATGCCCATCGGCATGAAGTTCTCGTAGTTGCCCGACCGCACGCCCTGGATGGCGACGCCGCAGAACAGCAGCAGCGCGACGATCTTGACGAGCACCATGACGGTGTTGGCCCGGGCGCTCTCCTTCGCCCCGCCCAGCAGGAACGCCATCGCCAGCAGCACCACCAGCAGCGCCGGCAGGTTGAAGATGCCGCCGTCGCCGGGCGGTGCGGACAGCGCGTCGGGGATGGTGAAGCCGAAGACGCCGTTGAGCAGTTCGTTCAGATACTCGCCCCAGCCCACGGCGACGGCCGCGACCGAGACGCCGTACTCCAGGATCAGGCACCAGCCGCAGACCCAGGCCACCAGCTCACCGAGGGTGGCGTAGGCGTAGGAGTAGGACGATCCGGAGACCGGGATGGTGCCGGCCAGCTCCGCGTACGACAGCGCCGAGAACAGCGCGGTGATGCCGGCGATGATGAAGGAGATCACGACCGCGGGTCCGGCGTCCGGCACGGCCTCGCCGAGGACCACGAAGATTCCGGTGCCGAGCGTGGCACCGATGCTGATCATGGTCAGCTGCCATACGCCCATGGAGCGGCGGAGCGAACCGCCCTCCCCCTTGCCGCCCTCGGCGACCAGCCGCTCGACCGGTTTGCGCCGCATCAGCCGGGTGCCGAGGCCTCCGGGGGCGGGTGGCTGGGTGTCGCGGTCCCCTGCGGGTGGGGCTGCGCCGTGCTCCAACACTGGGGTGGCTCCTTCATCGCTGCCGGTCAAGGCGGGTTCGGAGGACGGCGACCGGCAGCGGCCGTTGTGCAGGCATGCCGAAGCCACCTGCAGCAGGAGACCGCCGAGCAGACGGTCTCCGCCACTCCACGTACAGCGCATGACCTTACGGGCCGCCGTTGACCTGCCGTAATGCGGGTTCCTTGCGCAACCACGGCCGATCGTTGCGCACGGGCGCCGCGGGCGGTGGTTCGTTGCGCGCCAGGGTCCGAACGCCGGGGACCGCCGACGGGGCGTCCAAGGGGTGGACACCCGTGGTGCATACACCGGGCCGATCGGTGTCCGGATACGCGGGCGGCCCCGCACCGATGAGGTGCGGGGCCGGTGAGCCGGGCCGGCGGAGCCGCTGTGCGGCCCCGTGGCGGATCAGTTCCAGCTGTCGTGGAGCGGCTTGCCCTCGGCGTAGCCGGCGGCGCTCTGCACGCCGACCACGGCCTTCTCGGCGAACTCGGCCAGGGAGGCCGCGCCCGCGTAGGTGCAGGAGCTGCGGACGCCCGCGATGATCGAGTCGATCAGGTCCTCGACGCCGGGGCGCGCCTGGTCGACGAACATCCGGGACGTGGAGATGCCCTCCTCGAAGAGCCCCTTGCGGGCCCGGTCGTAGGCCGACTCCTCGCTCGTCCGCCGCTGCACCGCACGCGCGGAGGCCATGCCGAAGCTCTCCTTGTACGGCCGGCCGTCCGCGGTGTGCTGGAGGTCGCCGGGCGATTCGAGCGTGCCGGCGAACCAGGAGCCGATCATGACGTTGGAGGCGCCGGCGGCCAGCGCCATGGCGACGTCGCGGGGGTGGCGCACACCGCCGTCGGCCCAGACGTGCTTGCCGTACTTCCTGGCCTCGGCGGCGCACTCCAGCACCGCGGAGAACTGCGGCCGGCCGACACCGGTCATCATGCGGGTGGTGCACATCGCGCCCGGTCCGACGCCGACCTTGATGATGTCCGCGCCGGCCTCGATCAGATCGCGGACGCCCTCGGCGGCGACGATGTTGCCCGCCACGATCGGGACCTGCGGGTCCAGCGCCCGGACGGCCTTGATCGCGCTGATCATCGACTCCTGGTGACCGTGCGCGGTGTCCACGACGAGCGTGTCCACGCCGGCGTCCAGCAGCGCCTTGGCCTTGCCGGCCACATCGCCGTTGATGCCGACGGCGGCGGCGATCCGCAGCTTGCCGTCGGCGTCCGTGGCGGGGGTGTACAGGGTGGCGCGCAGGGCGCCCTTGCGGGTCAGGATGCCGACCAGCATGCCGTCCGCGTCGACCGCGGGCGCGAGCTTGCGGTTGGCGGCGTCGAGGCGGTTGAAGGCCTCGCGCGGGTCGATGTCGGCGTCCAGGACCAGCAGGTCCTTGGACATGACCTCGGAGACCTGGGTGAAGCGGTCCACCCCGGCCAGGTCGTGCTCGGTGACGACACCGACCGGGCGGCCGCCCTCGACGACGATGCCCGCGCCGTGCGCACGCTTGGGCAGCAGCGCCAGCGCGTCGGCGACGGTCGAGACCGGGGAGAGCACGATCGGCGTGTCCAGCACCAGGTGGCGGCGCTTGACCCAGGTGACCACGTCGGTGACGACGTCGATCGGGATGTCCTGCGGGATGACGACCAGGCCGCCGCGGCGGGCGACGGTCTCGGCCATCCGGCGGCCGGCGATCGCCGTCATGTTGGCGACCACGAGCGGGATGGTCGTGCCGCTGCCGTCGGGCGAGGACAGGTCGACACCCTGGCGGGAGCCCACGGCGGAGCGGCCGGGCACCATGAAGACATCGTCGTAGGTCAGGTCGTAGGGCACCGAAGAACTCTCTTCGAGCGCGCCGTTCTTCGGATTCAGGAATCGCATATGGCCAGGATACGGGCCCTGACCAGGGCTCATACGATTGTCCGAGCTGCCGCCGGGCCGTGTGTGCGATCCGCCAACGGGGCCTGCGCCACGTATCCGGGACGCCCCTGGTCAGGCCGCTACGCCCCCTGCCGGCCCCGCCCGCGGGCCATGATCACGGCCAGTCCGGTGTCCGTGTCACGCCAGTAGCCGACCGCGTCCGCGAGGACGGACTCCACGATGGTCCAGTCGTCGGGGGCGGCGGCCGCGTAGCCCTGCCAGTCGGTGACGACCAGCAGCCGGCCGCGGTCGGCCGGGCACCACGACAGGTCGGTGAGGCAGTCGGCGAGCGCGTCCCAGTTGTGGCCGAACCAGGACGGCAGCCGCAGCGCGTCGGCGCACCGCTGCAGGAAGGCGGCCTTGTCCCGGGCCCCGTCCAGCTCCAGCGACGCGCCGGTCCAGCCGGCGTCCCGGGCCGCCGCCAGGGCGTCGGCCACCGGGCGCTCGGCGGGCCAGGTCAGCACCCCGGCGGGCGTACTGCCGTCGAGCACCGCCTTGAGCGGCCGCGGAACCGTGCCCGTCATCGCCGTACCGCCTTGCCGGTCATCGCAGCACCGCCTTGAAGCTTCGGTAGTGGTCGTCGGTGTAGTACGTCTCGTGGCCCAGGCCGGTGACCAGGCGGCGGGCGCCGCGGTCCGGCGAGGAGGGGGTGGGGACCGTGTACTCGTGGTAGTAACCGCGCGCCTGACGGGGCAGCAGCCTCTCGCGGTTGCCGAAGACGGTCCCGTCCTGCCGGTAGGGGAAGGGCCCGCCGGCGTCGATGAGCCGGAGGGTGTCGCGCGCCTGGGAGGGCAGCGCGCCGACCGGGACGACGGGCATGCCCCGCGCCCAGTCGGGAACGGCGGAGGTGCCCGGCGCCGGGGTGGCGACGGTGGCCGCGGCCCGCGGCGATCCGGGTGAACTCCCCTTGTCGCCACCGCCGGTGGCACATCCGGTGAGGACGAGGAGCAGGCCGGCGAGCAGCGCGCCGAGGACGGCGGCGGCTCGGCGCGGGGCGGAGTGGATCTCCATGGCGCCGATGCTGTCACAGGCCTACGCGAGCCGCTCGCCGATGGGCGCCTCGGGGGTGGCCGGCGGCGAGCGTGTCGGGGGTGACCGGACTCCGCGGCCACCCGGGGGGCGTCACGCCCCGTCGGGATCCGCCCGGTCCAGCGCCGGCCGCGGCCCGGGGCCGGTCTCCAGCAGCAGGTGGTCGGCGGCGGCGGTGTCGGTGACCAGGCTCGTCACCAGCCCGGAGCGCAGCACCGCGCCGATCGCCGCGGCCTTGCGCCGGCCGCCCGCGATGGCGACGACCTCCGGAATGCGGCGCAGCCGGTCCGCCTCGACCGTGATGCACCGCTCGCCCAGGTCCCGGCCGATCCGGCGGCCCTCGGCGTCGAAGAGGTGCGCGGACATCTCGGCGGCCGCGCCCAGCGAGGCGTAGTGCTCCCGCTCCTGCTCGCTCAGCATGTCGTAGACGGTCGAGACGCCCGGCTCCCAGGAGCCGATGGAGACGCAGGCGACGGTGACCTTGTCGAAGTACTCGAAGGCGCGGGCGATGCCGGTCTGCCGGCGCAGCGCCTCGGCCGTCGCCGAGTCGGGCAGCAGCATCGGCGCGTAGATCGGGTGCGCCTCGCCCCCGGAGACGTCGGCCGCGCGGCGCACCGCCTCGACCGAGCCGCGGTCGGCGGTGCCCGCGTCGTAGACCCCGGTCAACTGCACGACGGTGCACGGCGGGAGCCGGTGCAGCGCGGCCGCCATGTGGATGGTCGACCGGCCCCAGGCGAGGCCGAGCACATCGCCTTCGGTGACCAGCTCGCCGAGGAGGTCGGCCGCGACCTCACCGAGGTTCTCGGGGTCGGCGGCGTCCTCGGGCGGGGTCTGGCCGCCGAAGGCGGGGGGAGCGTCCGCGGGCGACTCGACGACCACGGCGTGCCGCAGGCCGTAGCGGGCCCGCAGGGCGTCGGAGCGCTCGGCGTCCAGTTCGGAGGGCACCCGGATCTCGATCCGTACGAGATCACGCTCCAGTGCCGTCTCCAGCACCCGCGCGACCTTGAAGCGGCTGACGCCGAACTCCTCGGCGATCTGGATCTTCGACTTTCCCTCAAGATAGAAACGGCGGGCCATGGCCGCAGCCTGCACCAGCTCGGCAGGGCCCATTCCGGACTGTGGGCGGCTGGCTACCACGAAATTCTCCCCTTTGGCGCATCTGATCGAGTCTTTGCTCATCCTTTCAGAAACCCGAGGCCAACGGGGACCATCGGCGCCTCGACCGTAGTGAACGCTCGATTGCGCCGCGGACAACGGGTGGCGCGACCGGGCCACGAGGGCGTCCCCCTGGCGCGCACCGGCCGGGCCGCCGGCCCGTCTCCCGAATCAGTGCGCGCAGCCCCAGCCCGCCGCCGCGGTCGCCGCCTCGGCCTTCTCCCGCAGGTCCCGCACCGCCTTGGCCGGGTCGTCCGCGCCGTAGACCGCCGAACCGGCCACGAACACGTCGGCGCCGGCCTCCGCGCAGCGCTCGATAGTCGAGGCGGAGACCCCGCCGTCGACCTGGAGCCACAGCTGGAGCCCGTGCCGGGAGATCAGCTCACGGGTGCGGCGGATCTTCGGCAGCATGATGTCCAGGAACGCCTGGCCGCCGAAGCCCGGCTCCACGGTCATGATCAGCAGCATGTCCAGCTCGGGGAGCAGGTCCTCGTACGGCTCGATGGGCGTGGCCGGCTTCAGCGCCATCGACGCCCGCGCGCCCTTGGCCCGGATCTCCCGCGCCAGCCGCACCGGCGCGGCCGCCGCCTCCGCGTGGAAGGTCACCGACCCGGCCCCGGCCTCGATGTACTGCGGCGCCCAGCGGTCCGGGTCCTCGATCATCAGATGCAGGTCGAGCGGGGTGTCCGTCGCCTTGCTCAGCGACTCGACGACCGGCACGCCGAGGGTGAGGTTCGGGACGAAGTGGTTGTCCATGACGTCGACATGCAGCCAGTCGGCGCCCTCGACGGCCTTCGCCTCCTCGGCGAGCCGGGCGAAGTCTGCGGACAGGATGCTGGGGTTGATCAAGGCCATGGGACCAGTATGGCGTCCTGGCCCGGCGGGGCCGGAGCCGGGACCACGAGACCGCCCCGGGCGGGCCTCCTCGACCACCGGGTCCGGCGGCGCCCGCCCTCGGCCCGTTCCTCGTCCCGTCCCTCAGCCCGTGCGTCGCAGCAGCGCCAGATACATCGCGTCCGTGCCGTGCAGATGGGGCCACAGCTGGACGTCCGGGCCGTCGCCGAGCGCCGGTACACCCGGCATCAGCGGCCGGGCGTCGACCCACTCCACCTGCACCGGCGCCCCGCCGCGGCCCTTGATGACGTCGTCCACCACGGCCCGGGTCTCGGCCGGGTGCGGCGAACAGGTCGCATAGCCGACGACCCCGCCGACCCGCACCGCCGCGAGCGCCTGCCGCAGCAGCTCGCGCTGCAGCGGCGCGAAGCCGTCCAGGTCCTCCGGTCGGCGCCGCCAGCGGGCCTCCGGCCGCCGGCGCAGCGCCCCCAGGCCGGTGCACGGCACGTCCATCAGGACCCGGTCGAAGGCACCGGGCCGCCAGGCGGGGCGGGTGCCGTCGGCGGCGATCACCGTGTACGGGCCGGGGTTGCCCTCCAGCGCACGGGCCACCAGTCGGGCGCGGTGCGGCTGCTTCTCCGAGGCCAGCAGGGCCGCGCCGCGCTCCGCGGCGAGGGCGGCCAGCAGCGCCGCCTTGCCGCCGGGGCCCGCACAGCCGTCGAGCCAGGCGCGGTCGGGCCCCTCGACCGGCGCGTTCGCCAGCGCCAGGGCGACCAGCTGGCTGCCCTCGTCCTGCACACCGGCGCGCCCCTCCCGTACCGGGTCCAGCGCGCCGGGCTCGCCGCCCTCCGCGAGCCGGACCGCGTACGGCGACCAGCGCCCGGGCAGTGCGCTCTCCTCGCCGGCGGCCGCCATCAGCTCCTCGGTGGTGGATCGGCCGGGCCGCGCCACCAGCGTGACCTCGGGGCGCTCGTTGTCCGCCTCCAGCAGGTCCTCGATACCGGCGCGGCCGCCGCCGAGGGCGTCCCACAGCGCCGAGACGATCCAGCGGGGGTGGGCGTGCACGACGCCGAGGTGCTCCTCGGGGTCCTCGTCGTACTCCGGGGCGACCCGCTCCAGCCAGCCGTCCAGGTCATGGGCGGCGACCTTGCGCAGCACCGCGTTGACGAACTTCGCCCGGCCGTCGCCCAGCACCACCCGCGCCAGCTCGACGCTGGCGCTGACCGCGGCATGGGTGGGGATCCGGGTGCCGAGCAGCTGATGCGCGCCGAGCGTCAGCACGTCCAGGACCGGCGGGTCCACCTCCCGCAGCGGCCGGTCCACGCACTGCGCGATGATCGCGTCGTACGTCCCCTGGCGCCGCAGCGACCCGTAGACCAGCTCCGTCGCCAGCGCCGCGTCCCGGCTGTCGAAGCCACCGCTCTCACGCGCCTTGCGCAGCAGCGGCGGCATGACGAGGTTGGCGTACGCGTCCCGCTCGTCGACGGCCCGCAACGCCTCGAACGCGAGGACCCTGACCGGGTCCTTCTTCGGGCGGCGATGGGGCTTGCTGGGGCGACGGCGAGGCTGCTCACTCACAGAAAAGGTGCTCCGGATACGGGATAGGGGTTCTGCCCACAGAGGGGCCCGTCCCAGCCTACGCGGCCCGGACAGCGGGAGCCTGCGGGGATGGCGGGCGATGGCTCGCAGGGGCTGCTACCGGTTCGCAGGGGCGACCGGCAAGCCCGCCGGAATACCTCCCCACCCCCCCACGTTGTGGCCCGCAAGGGGCGCCCGCACCCCCTACGGGATGTGTTCGCCCGCCCCCTAAGGCCCGACCCACCCCGCCCCCGCATCCCCTTACGGCGTGTCCCCCAGTCGCTCGCCCTTCTCGATGCGTACGCCGCGCGCCCAGTCCGCCGCCTTCATCGGCTTCTTGCCCTGCGGCTGGACCCAGACCAGTTCGACGGGGTGGCTGCCGGTGCCGACGTACACGGCCTTCTTCGTGACGGCCAGTTCGCCGGGCGCGAGGCCGAGTTCGGCGTGCCCGGCGGCGGAGGCGGCCGACATCAGCTTGAGGCGCTCGCCGCGGAAGACCGTCCAGGCCCCGGGCGCGGGCGCGCAGCCGCGGACCACCCGGTCGACGCGGAGCGCCGGCGTCGTCCAGTCCACCTTGGCGTCCTCGACCTCGATCTTCGGCGCGAGGGTGATGCCCTCGGCCGGCTGCGGTACGGCCTGGAGCGTGCCGTCCTCGATGCCGTCCATCGTCGCGACGAGCAGTCCGGCACCGGCGAACGCCAGCCGGGTGAGCAGATCGCCGCTGGTGTCCGTCGAACGGACCTCCTCGGTCAACACCCCGTAGACCGGGCCGGAGTCCAGCCCCTGCTCGATCAGGAAGGTCGAGGCACCGGTCACCTCGTCGCCCGCGAGCACCGAGTGCTGGACGGGCGCCGCGCCCCGCCACGCGGGCAGCAGCGAGAAGTGCAGATTGACCCACCCCTGGGCGGGGATGTCGAGCGCGACCTTCGGCAGCAGCGCACCGTAGGCGACGACCGGGCAGCAGTCCGGCGCGATCTCCCGCAGCCGGGCCAGGAAGTCCTCGTCGCGCGGCTTGAGGGGCTTGAGGACCTCGATGCCGGCCTCCTGCGCGCGCTCCGCGACGGGGCTGGCGACCAGCCTCCGTCCGCGGCCGGCGGGCGCGTCGGGCCTGGTCACGACGGCCACGACGTCATGCCGGTCCGAGGCGATCAGGGCATCGAGGGCGGGTACGGCGACCTCGGGGGTACCGGCGAAGACAAGCCTCATAGGTGGCGATCTACCTCTCACACGCAGCGGAACGACACACCAGTCTATGGGGCTTGGTCCCGGTCACAGCGGTGGATACAGGGGGCGTACGACATTTCCCGCGCCTCGCACGCAAGCTCGTACGCCCCCATACCGTGACCAGAGCCGCTGCTGTCGCGTTGGTCAAACAGCATTGACCCGGACCGGGCCGCCTCGGCGGCCCGATCGCATTAACCCCTTCCTTTTCCACGCCGGTTCGAGAGGCTTGCTCATGGCCGACCACGCAACCCACGACGCCCAGGCGCGCGCCAGCCTGCATCTCCTGGTGCGGGACATCGAGCGGGTCCGCCGGCAGGTGGACGCACTGCGCACGCTGACCGCTCAGCTCGGCAACGTCTACCGGCCGCGGCGTACCGGCCCCTCCGCGGGCTTCGTCGTCTACGGACGCGCGCCCGCGCCGACCGTGCGCCTGGCCCAGGAGTTGCGGGACAGCGTCGAAACACTCGTCACGGCCGCGGTCGACTTCGACCGTTCGCTGGGCTTCTCGTGGGACGCGGTGGGTTCGGCGCTCGGCGTCACCAAGCAGGCCGTGCACCGCCGTTACGGCGCCCGCAGGGCCGCCGCCGCCCAACCCGCGGCCGACGGCGGCGGCGAGCCTGCGGTGCGTTCGTCCGAGTCCGCCTCGCCCCGCGCGGTGACCATGGCCACCGGGCTGCCGAGTTCGCCGTCCGTGCCCGGCTCCCGCTCCCTGCCCGCCCAGCCCTCCGGGCCCGCCGCCCGCGACGAGGCGACCCGCCCGGGCGCCTTCCCCGGGCCCCGCAACGGCTGACCCCGCTTCACCGGCCACACCGGGCGCGGCCCTGCGCACGCTCGCCAACGCCCCGGGACCGAGCGCCGGCTACGGTCCCGGGGCGGCGCCATTTTTTCTACGGGGCCATCCGCGGTGCACGTCCGTAGCGCCATGTCCGCGGCACCACGTCCGCGCCGCAGGAGCGGCGCCGGTACGGAGCGGGCGACGCCTGGCAACTGCGAGGAGCAGGCGGTCCCGCCCCCGGCCGGCCGAGCTCACCCCAGGTCCGGCGGGTCGACCCGTACGCGTACCGCCTCTCCCTCCCGCTTGACCAGCCGCGCCGCCCGGGCCGCCTTGAGTGCCGCGGCAAGCGCCGTTCCCTGGCCGGGACGGACCCGAACGAGCGCGCGCTCCCACTCCTCACCGGCGGGCGGGTCGCCCGGCCGGCGCGGCCGCCCGGGATCCGGCACCGGCAGCGGGACCGGCCCCAACACCTCGGCGCCCTCGGGGAGTTCGGCGGCCCTCAGCAGCTCGACGACATCCTCGGCGCGGCCGGTCACCGAGGCCATCCGGGACACCGGGGGGAACCCCAGCTCGGCCCGCTCGGACAGCTCGCGGACCGCATGGCCCACCGGATCCCAGCGCACCAGCGCCTGCACGGGACGCAGCGTGGGCTCCGCGATCACCGCGACCGTGCCGCCCTCGGCCTGGCCGCGGACCAGCGCGGCGGCGGCCAGCCAGCGGCGCAGCGCCTCCTCCCCGGCCCGCAGATCCGGTCGCCCGAGCAGCGCCCAGCCGTCCAGCAGCAGCGCGGCCGCATAGCCGCCGCCCTCGGCCACCGGCTCCGCGCCCGGCGTGCTCACCACGAGCGCGGGCACTTCGGGGACCGAGGTCAGCACATGATCGCGCCCGGACGTCCGCACCGGGACCGCCGGAAAGGCCCGGCCCAGCTCCTCCGCCGTCCGCCGCGCCCCCACGATCTGGGCCCGCAGCCGAGCGCCACCGCACTCGGCGCAGTGCCAGTCCGGCTCCGGGCGTCCGCACCATGCGCAGCCCAGGTCCCCCGCCGCCTGCGCCTCCAGCGGGCCGGCACAGGCCCGGCACCGCGCCGGGGTGCGGCAGCGCTCGCACGCCAGCCGCGGCGCATATCCGCGGCGCGGCACCTGCACCAGCACCGGCCCGCGCTTGAGCCCCTCCCGCACCACCTGCCAGGCCATCGTCGGCAGCCGCGCCGCCCGCGCCGCGGCATCGCGCGCCTCGTCGCCGTCCCCGACCGTACGCACCCGCGGCGCCGCGGTCCGCACCTGCTCGCGCTCCGCCGCCAGCGGCCTTGCCCAGCCGGTCTCGACCAGCTGCGCCGCCTCGACCGTGCAGCTCAGCCCACCCAGCAGGAAGCCGGCCCGCTCGCTCACCGACCGCTGGATGAGCACCTCGCGGGCATGCGGCTGCGGCGCATGGGGATCGCTGTGGCTGGCGTCCCCGTCGTCCCACAGCGCCACCAGCCCCAGATCGGCGACCGGCGCGAACATCGCCGCCCGGGTCCCGACGACGGCGCGCACCGAGCCCCGGCTGACCGCGAGCCAGCGCCGATACCGCTCCTCGGGCCCCGCATCGGCGGTCAGCAGCACATGCCGCCCCGCCCCGATCAGCTCACCGAGCGCCGCGTCCACCCGCGCCGCGGCCCGCCCGTCCGGCACCACCACCAGGGCCCCGCGTCCGCCGGCCAGCGCCGCGGCCGCCGCCCGCGCCAGCTCCTGCGGCCAGGTCGCCCCCGGCAGCGCCGTCCATACCGCGCGCGGCGCATCCCCTCGCGCGAGCGCCGCCAGGAACCCGGGCCCGGCCGCGTACCGCTCCCAACTCCCCGGATCGGGCGGCGCGTTGGGCGGCAGCGGATCGGGCGACGGCTTGGCCTCCGCGCGCGCCCGCCGCGGCGGCACCGCCAGCTGCACCACATCGGCCAGCGTCCCCGCATACCGGTCCGCCACGGCCCGGCACAGCGCCAGCAGCCGGGGGCCCAGCACCCGCTCCGGCGACAGCACCTGGGCGATCGGCGCGAGCACCCCCCGATACTCGCTCTGCGCCACCCGCTCCACGATGAACCCGCTGACGAGCTTGCCGCCCTCCCGGCGGCCCCCCTTCTCCCCCGCCCCGAACCGCACCCGCACCCGCACGCCGGGCTGCGCCTCGGCGTCCATCGCCGCCGGCACGGCGTAGTCGAAGTAGCGGTCGAGGTGCACCAGCCCCTTGTCGACCAGCACCCGCGCCACCGGCAGCTCCGCGGCCAGCTCGGCCCCCCGCCACGTCCGCGGCTTGGCCCGCTCGGCCTTGGTCTCCCGCACGGCCTCCCGGATCAGCGCCAGCTGCTCCCCCACTTCCGACGCCCCCTCCTCCGCTCGCCCGTTCTGCCTGCTCACAGCTTCAGTCTTAGCAGACCGCACTGACAGCGAGCGGTGGCGAGCAGCCGCACAGCGGACAGCCCACGGCCCCGGACCGCTGGGCGGTCCGGGGCCGTGGGCTGCGTCGGCGAAGGGGCCTGCTTACAGCCCGGCGGCCTTCTGCAGTGCCTCCACGCGGTCCGTGCGCTCCCAGGTGAAGTCCTCCAGCTCACGGCCGAAGTGGCCGTAGGCGGCGGTCTGGGAGTAGATCGGGCGCAGCAGGTCGAGGTCCCGGATGATCGCGGCCGGGCGGAGGTCGAAGACCTCGGCGATGGCCTGCTCGATCTTGTCGGTGTCGACGGTGGCGGTGCCGAAGGTCTCGACGAAGAGGCCGACCGGCTCGGCCTTGCCGATGGCGTAGGCGACCTGGACCTCGCAGCGGGCCGCGAGGCCGGCCGCGACGACGTTCTTGGCGACCCAGCGCATGGCGTAGGCGGCCGAGCGGTCGACCTTGGACGGGTCCTTGCCGGAGAAGGCACCGCCGCCGTGGCGGGCCATACCGCCGTAGGTGTCGATGATGATCTTGCGGCCGGTCAGGCCGGCGTCACCCATCGGGCCGCCGATCTCGAAGCGGCCGGTCGGGTTGACCAGGAGGCGGTAGCCGTCGGTGTCCAGCTTGATGCCGTCCTCGACGAGCTGGTTGAGGACGTGCTCGACGACGAACTCGCGGATGTCGGGTGCGAGCAGCGAGTCGAGGTCGATGTCGCTGGCGTGCTGCGAGGAGACCACGACGGTGTCGAGGCGGACGGCCTTGTTGCCGTCGTACTCGATGGTGACCTGGGTCTTGCCGTCGGGGCGCAGGTAGGGGATGGTCCCGTTCTTGCGCACCTCGGACAGGCGGCGGGAGAGCCGGTGCGCCAGGTTGATCGGGAGCGGCATCAGCTCGGGCGTCTCGTCGCAGGCGTAGCCGAACATCAGGCCCTGGTCGCCCGCGCCCTGTCGGTCCAGCTCGTCGTCATCGCCCTCGACGCGGTTCTCGTACGCGGTGTCGACACCCTGGGCGATGTCCGGGGACTGCGCGCCGATGGAGACCGAGACGCCGCAGGAGGCGCCGTCGAAGCCCTTCTTGGACGAGTCGTAACCGATGTCCAGGATCTTGTTGCGGACGAGGTTGGGGATGTCGGCGTACGCCTTGGTCGTCACCTCGCCGGCCACATGGACCAGGCCGGTGGTGATCAGCGTCTCGACGGCGACCCGGGAGGTCGGGTCCTCCTTGAGGAGGGCGTCGAGGATGGTGTCGCTGATCTGGTCAGCGATCTTGTCGGGGTGGCCCTCGGTCACGGACTCCGAGGTGAACAGGCGGCGGGACACATCGCTCCCTGGGGTTGCAGCGGCTGCTGGCTGATCATTGGCGGAAGGGCCGAGAGCTGCGCTCGGCCCGATCCACTCGCCAGTTTATCGGTCGTATGTGGCGTTCGGGCACGCGGTCTCGATTTATGGACCCCTCGTGACCTGCAACACCACGCCTCACGGTAGGACGATCACCTTGAGTATGGGTCGGGTCAAGGGGACACGCCGGTTTTCGTGGGGCCGTTGGGGTGACCGATAGGCGAGATTCGGCCGTACGGGCCGGAGCAGGCCCCGGACCTAGGTCAGGCGCGGGGCCACCAGGTCCCAGACGGTGTCTGCCAGGGCTTCCTTGGGGCCGTACGGGACCGGGGTCTCGGTGCCGTCGGCAGCCAGGATCACCGCCTCGTTCTCGGCCGAACCGAAGGCCTTGTGCTCGCCGACCTCATTGACGACCAGCAGGTCACAGCCCTTGCGGGCGAGCTTGGCGCGGCCGTTGGCCAGCACGTCGTCGGTCTCCGCGGCGAAGCCCACGACGATTTGCCCGGGGCGGGCGCGGTCGGCGGAGAGCTCGGCGAGGATGTCCGGATTCCGGACCAGGGTGACTGGTTCCGGCTCCTGGCCCTCGACCTTCTTGATCTTGCCGGTGGTGTAGACGGCGGGACGGAAATCGGCGACGGCCGCGGCCATGACGACCACGTCGGCGTCCGCCACGGCCTTCAGGACGGCCTCCCGGAGCTGGCGGGCGGTGCCTATGCGCAGTACGTCCACCCCGGCGGGGTCGGGCAGCTCGGTGTTGCCCGCGACGAGCGTGACCCGGGCGCCGCGGGCGGCCGCGGTCGCGGCGAGCGCGTAGCCCTGCTTGCCGGAGGAGCGATTGCCCAGATAGCGGACGGGGTCCAGCGGTTCACGGGTACCGCCGGCGGTGACGACCACATGGCGGCCCGCGAGGTCCGACACCGAGGCGCCCTGTGCGCCGCGGGCCAGGACCCGGCGGCAGAGTTCGAAGATCTCGACCGGGTCGGGGAAGCGGCCCTTGCCGGTGTCGACGCCGGTCAGCCGGCCGACGGCGGGCTCGACGACGATCGCACCGCGGCGGCGGAGCGTGGCGACGTTCTCCTGCGTGGCGGGGTTCTCCCACATCTCGGTGTGCATCGCCGGGGCGAAGACCACCGGACAGCGGGCGGTGAGGAGCGTGTTCGTCAGCAGGTCGTCGGCGAGGCCGTGGGCGGCCTTGGCGAGCATGTCGGCCGTACAGGGTGCGACCACGACGAGGTCGGCGGCCTGGCCGATGCGGACGTGCGGGACCTCGTGGACGGACTCCCAGACCTCGGTGGTGGCCGGGTTGCCGGACAGCGCCGACCAGGTGGCCTCGCCGACGAAGTGCAGGGCCGAGGCGGTGGGCACCACCCGTACGTCGTGCCCGGACTCGGCGAGCCGACGCAGCAGCTCACACGCCTTGTACGCGGCGATGCCGCCGCTGACACCCAGGACGACCCTGGGCCGCTCCCGCTCCCGCTTGTCCATCGCTTCGCCGCTCCCCGAGCTGAAGGTCCGTAGGTCCGTACGCCCCTATGACACACCAAAGGCCCGGCGGTCGCTCCCCCGGCTGGACGCCGGGCGGTGCCCCCTTGCCGGGCCCTTGGTGACGTACTGCTGCTTACTGCGCGGGGCCCTCGATGGCCTCGGAGGTCAGCAGACCCGCGTTGATCTCGCGGAGCGAGATCGAGAGGGGCTTCTCGTGGACGTGCGTGTCGACCAGCGGGCCGACGTACTCGAGCAGGCCCTCGCCGAGCTGGGAGTAGTACGCGTTGATCTGGCGCGCGCGCTTGGCGGCGTAGATCACGAGGCTGTACTTCGAGTCGGTGGCCTCGAGAAGCTCATCAATGGGCGGGTTGATGATGCCCTCGGGTGCGGTGATGGAAGAGGACACTCTCTACCTTCCGAAAGGGGATGAAGCCTGGGTGTCGCGCGCCGTTGTGCCCTGAGGCACGGCGCAAAATCTCGGTCGGTCCGGGGGCCGGTGCAGCTCCGCGGCGTCAGCCGCCGGTGTTCGGCTCCTCGGATCGATTCAGCATCAAGGCTAGCAGCTCACGGCTGACGTCCTCGACGGAGGTGTTGACCAGCGTCGCGTCGAACTCCTTCTCCGCGGCCAGCTCGACCCTGGCGACCTCCAGCCGGCGCTCGATGACCTCGGGCGCCTCGGTGCCCCGGCCGGTCAGCCGGCGGACCAGCTCGTCCCAGCTCGGGGGGGCCAGGAAGACCAGGTGGGCCTCCGCCATGGACTCGCGGACCTGGCGGGCGCCCTGCAGGTCGATCTCCAGCAGGACCGGCTCGCCGGAGTCCAGGCGGTCCAGCACCGCCTTGCGCGGGGTGCCGTAGCGGTTGCCCGCGAACTCGGCCCATTCGAGCAGCTCGCCGTTGGCGACCAGCTTGTCGAATTCCTCGTCGTCGACGAAGAAGTACTGGACACCGTGCCGCTCCCCGGGCCGCGGCTTGCGGGTGGTGGCCGAGACCGAGAGCCAGACCTCGGGGTGGACCTTGCGCATATGCGCGACGACCGTGCTCTTGCCGACCCCGGAGGGGCCGGAGAGCACGGTCAGTCGCGGTTGTCTGGCCGGGGGCGCGGGGGTCGTCCCCCCGGAGACTGCAGAACTCATGCAGCGATTATTCCAGCTTCCCGGTGATGCCGGAAAATTCAGGAAGCGGTGCTGCCGAACTCGCGCTCCAGCGACGCGATCTGGTTGGAGCCAAGACCCCGGACACGGCGGCTCTCGGAGATCCCGAGTCGCTCCATGATCTGCTTGGCGCGGACCTTGCCGACGCCCGGCAGGGACTCGAGCAGGGCGGAGACCTTCATCTTGCCGATGACGTCGTTCTCCTGGCCCTGCTTGATGACCTCATGAAGGGATGCACCGGAGTGCTTGAGCCGATTCTTGACCTCGGCGCGCTCCCGGCGAGCCGCGGCGGCCTTCTCGAGCGCGGCTGCGCGCTGTTCAGGGGTAAGGGGCGGAAGAGCCACGCCTACGTCACCTCGGATGTCGAACTGTCGGATACGGACCGGTGTGGAACCTAGTCGCCCCACAACTGCGGAGCAACGAGCAACGCGCTTACGTGCAGTGCTCTCGACGGAGACTAGCGGCCGATCGCGTCAGAGTCAGCGAGAACAGACGAAAAGTCCTGGTCAGACTCTGCTGACCAGGACAATTCGGGACCAAAGTCCCCGCTGGAAGCTCCCTAACCGAGCGCGCTGCGCACTTCGCCGGCGAATCGGTCCGCCGCCGCGCGCAGCGCCGCGGCGTCCGGACCGTGCCGCAGCACCCCCCGGCTGACGCTCGGGACGACATTGCGCACCGCGTCGCCGAAGACGGTCGGGAGGTCGGCGGGGGTGGCACCCTGGGCGCCGATGCCCGGAGCCAGCAGCGGGCCGTTGATCGCCAGATCGAACGAGGAGAGATCGCCGAGCGTGGCGCCGACCACCGCGCCGAAGGAGCCCATCGGCTCCGCGCCGGCGTTCTCGGCGGCGAGGTGGCCGAGCATGGTCGCGGCGATCGTGCGGCCGTCCTCGCGCACCGCCCGCTGGACCTCCGCGCCCTCCGGATTGGAGGTGAGGGCGAGGACGAAGAGCCCGCAGCCGTTCTCCCGCGCCAGGTCGACGGCCGGCTTCAGCGAGCCGTAGCCGAGGTACGGGGAGACCGTCAGGGCGTCCGAGAACAGCGGCGAGTCGCCGCGCAGGAAGGTCTCGGCGTACGCCGCCATGGTCGAGCCGATGTCGCCGCGCTTGGCGTCCATCACGACCAGGGCGCCGCGCTCGCGGGCCTCGACGACGGCGGTCTCCAGGACGGCGAGGCCGCGCGAGCCGAAGCGCTCGAAGAACGCCGCCTGCGGCTTGAAGACCGCGACCCGCTCGCCGAGCGCCTCGACGACGGTGCGGGTGAAGCGGGCCAGGCCCGCGACATCGTCGTTCAGGCCCCAGTCGGCCAGCAGGGAGGCGTGCGGGTCGATGCCGACGCACAGCGGGCCGCGCTCGTCCATGGCGCGGCGCAGGCGTGCGCCGAAGGGCTCAGGGGCGGTCATGCGGTCACCTTCTCGTGCTCGGCGCCGACCGCGTCGGCGAGGGTGGCGTACGGGCTGTTGCGCAGCCGCGCGGCGAGCCCCTTGTGGATCGCGCGGCACCAGAACGGGCCCTGGTAGATGAACGCGCTGTAGCCCTGGATCAGCGTGGCGCCGGCCAGGATGCGCTGCCAGGCGTCCTCGGCGGTCTCGATGCCGCCGACGCCGATCAGGGTGACCCGGTCGCCGACGCGGGCGTAGAGGCGGCGCAGCACCTCCAGGGAGCGCTCCTTGACGGGCGCGCCGGACAGGCCCCCGGTCTCGGCGATCACCTTCGGGTCGGAGGTCAGACCGAGGCCCTCGCGGGCGATGGTGGTGTTGGTGGCGATGATCCCGTCCAGGCCCAGCTCGACGGCGAGGTCGGCGACCGCGTCGATGTCCGCGTCGGCGAGGTCCGGGGCGATCTTGACCAGCAGCGGGACCCGGCGGTCGGTGACCGTGCGATCGGCGGCCTCGCGGACGGCGGTCAGCAGCGGGCGCAGGTGCTCGACGGCCTGGAGGTTGCGCAGTCCCGGGGTGTTCGGGGAGGAGACGTTGACGACCAGGTAGTCGGCGTGCGGGGCGAGCCGCTCGGTGGAGGCGACGTAGTCGCCGATCGCCTCGGACTCCGGGACGATCTTGGTCTTGCCGATGTTGACGCCGAGGGTCGTCGGGAAGACCGGGTTGCGGGCCGCCAGGCGCGCCGCGACGGAGGCGGAGCCGTCGTTGTTGAAGCCCATGCGGTTGATCAGCGCACGGTCCGGCACGAGCCGGAAGAGGCGCTTCTTGGGGTTGCCGGGCTGCGGCTGGGCGGTGACGGTGCCGATCTCGACGTGGTCGAAGCCGAGCATGGCCATGCCGTCGATGGCGACGGCGTTCTTGTCGAAGCCGGCGGCCAGGCCGAAGGGCCCGTGCATCCGACGGCCCAGGGCCTCGGTGCGCAGCTCCTTGTAGCGGGGCGCCAGGGCGGCGGCGAGGAAGGTGCGCAGCACGGGGGTGCGCGCGGCGTACCGGATCCAGCGGAAGGCCAGGTGGTGGGCCTGCTCGGGGTCCATGCGCTGGAAAATCAGTCGGAAGAAGAGGCGGTACATCGTTCGGCGGGCCTTTTCGCGGTGAGGGACGGGCGGGGGGCTCATGACGAGGGGGACACCGCTTCGGTGTCCCCCTCGTGTGCCCTACTCCTCGCGGGCCGCGATGAGATGTTCGGCGTGTTCCTGGAGGGAGCGCACGCCCACATCGCCGCGGGCCATCGCTTCGATGCCCTGTACGGCGGCGGCGAGCGCCTGGACCGTGGTCAGGCAGGGGACGCCCCGGGCGACGGAGGCGGTACGGATGTCGTAGCCGTCGAGCCGGCCGCCGGTGCCGTAGGGGGTGTTGACGATCAGGTCGACCTGGCCGTCGTGGATCAGCTGGACGATGGTCTTCTGGCCGTCGGGGCCCTCGCCCTCGGACTGCTTGCGCACCACGGTGGCGTTGATGCCGTTGCGGCGCAGCACCTCGGCGGTGCCGGAGGTGGCGAGCAGCTCGAAGCCGTGCGCGACCAGCTCGCGGGCCGGGAAGATCATCGAGCGCTTGTCACGGTTGGCGACGGACACGAAGGCCCGGCCCTTGGTGGGCAGCGCCCCGTAGGCGCCGGTCTGGGACTTGGCGTACGCCGTGCCGAAGACCGAGTCGATGCCCATGACCTCGCCGGTGGAGCGCATCTCGGGGCCGAGGACGGTGTCCACGCCGCGGCCCGAGGCGTCCCGGAACCGCGACCAGGGCATGACGGCTTCCTTGACCGAGATCGGCGCGTCCAGCGGCAGGGAGCCGCCGTCGCCGTTCTTGGGCAGCATGCCCTCCGCGCGCAGTTCGGCGATGGTGGCGCCGAGCGAGATCCGGGCGGCGGCCTTGGCCAGCGGGACCGCGGTGGCCTTCGAGGTGAAGGGCACGGTGCGCGAGGCGCGCGGGTTGGCCTCCAGGACGTACAGGATGTCGCCGGCCATCGCGAACTGGATGTTGATCAGGCCGCGGACGCCCACGCCCTTGGCGATCGCCTCCGTCGACGCCCGAAGCCGCTTGATGTCGTAGCCGCCGAGGGTGATCGGGGGCAGCGCGCAGGCGGAGTCGCCGGAGTGGATGCCGGCCTCCTCGATGTGCTCCATGACGCCGCCGAGGTAGAGCTCGTGGCCGTCGTAGAGCGCGTCGACGTCGATCTCTATGGCGTCGTCGAGGAACCGGTCGATGAGGACCGGGTGCTCGGAGATCAGCCCCGCGTGCCGCTCCAGGTACCCGCCGAGCGACGGCTCGTCGTAGACGATCTCCATGCCGCGGCCGCCCAGCACGTAGGACGGGCGGACCATGACCGGGTAGCCGATCTCGGTGGCGATCCGCTTGGCCTCCTCGAAGGAGAAGGCGGTGCCGTACTTGGGCGCGGGCAGACCGGCCTCGGTCAGCACCCGGCCGAAGGCGCCGCGCTCCTCGGCGAGGTCGATCGCCTCGGGCGAGGTGCCGACGATCGGCACGCCGTTGTCCTTGAGCGCCTGCGCCAGGCCCAGCGGGGTCTGCCCGCCGAGCTGGACGATGACGCCGGCGACCGGGCCCGCCTGGGTCTCGGCGTGCACGATCTCCAGGACGTCCTCGAGCGTCAGCGGCTCGAAGTACAGACGGTCGGAGGTGTCGTAGTCCGTCGAGACGGTCTCCGGGTTGCAGTTGACCATCACGGTCTCGTAGCCGGCGTCGCTGAGCGCGAAGGAGGCGTGGACGCAGGAGTAGTCGAACTCGATGCCCTGGCCGATGCGGTTGGGGCCGGAGCCGAGGATGATCACGGCCGGCTTCTCGCGCGGGGCGACCTCGGTCTCCTCGTCGTAGGACGAGTAGAAGTACGGGGTGTTCGCGGCGAACTCGGCGGCGCAGGTGTCGACGGTCTTGTAGACGGGGCGGACGCCGAGGGCGTGCCGGACCTCGCGCACGACGTCCTCGCGCAGTCCGCGGATCGCCGCGATCTGGGCGTCGGAGAAGCCGTGGCGCTTTGCGTCCGCAAGGATCTCGGGTTCGAGCTTGTCGGCGCCGGCGATCTCGTCGGCGATCTCCTTGACCAGGAAGAGCTGGTCGACGAACCAGGGGTCGATCTTCGTGGCGTCGAAGACCTCCTGTGGGGTGGCGCCGGCCCGGATCGCGGCCATGACGGAGTTGATCCGGCCGTCGGTCGGGACTTGGGCGAGCTCCAGCAGCTCCGCCTTCGCGCCCGGGGCGGACACGAAGTCGAACTGGCTGCCCTTCTTCTCCAGGGAGCGCAGCGCCTTCTGCAGCGCCTCGGGGAAGTTGCGGCCGATCGCCATCGCCTCGCCCACCGACTTCATGGTCGTGGTCAGCGTGGCGTCGGCGGCCGGGAACTTCTCGAAGGCGAAGCGCGGCACCTTGACGACGACGTAGTCGAGTGTCGGCTCGAAGGACGCCGGGGTCTTCTCGGTGATGTCGTTGGGGATCTCGTCGAGGGTGTAGCCGACGGCGAGCCGGGCGGCGATCTTCGCGATCGGGAAGCCGGTGGCCTTGGAGGCCAGGGCCGAGGAGCGCGAGACCCGCGGGTTCATCTCGATGACGATGATGCGGCCGTCGTCGGGGTTCACCGCGAACTGGATGTTGCAGCCGCCGGTGTCGACGCCGACCTCACGGATGATCGCGATGCCGACGTCGCGCAGCCGCTGGTACTCGCGGTCCGTGAGCGTCATCGCCGGGGCGACGGTGATCGAGTCACCGGTGTGCACGCCCATCGGGTCGAAGTTCTCGATGGAGCAGACGACCACGACGTTGTCGTTCTTGTCGCGCATCAGCTCCAGCTCGTACTCCTTCCAGCCGAGGATGGACTCCTCCAGGAGCACCTCGGTGGTGGGAGAGAGCGTCAGGCCCTGCCCGGCGATGCGGCGCAGCTCCTCCTCGTTGTGGGCGAAGCCGGAGCCGGCGCCGCCCATGGTGAAGGAGGGGCGGACGACGACGGGGTACCCGCCGAGGGTGTCGACACCCTTCAGCACGTCGTCCATGGAGTGGCAGATGACGGACCGGGCGGACTCGCCGTGCCCGATCTTCTTGCGGACCTCCTCGACGACGTCCTTGAAGAGGTCGCGGTCCTCGCCCTTGTTGATCGCCTCGACGTTGGCGCCGATGAGCTCGACGCCGTACTTCTCCAGGACACCCTGCTCGTGCATGGAGATCGCGGTGTTCAGCGCGGTCTGGCCGCCCAGGGTGGGCAGCAGCGCGTCGGGGCGCTCCTTGGCGATGATCTTCTCGACGAAGTCCGGGGTGATCGGCTCGACGTAGGTGGCGTCGGCGATCTCCGGGTCGGTCATGATCGTCGCCGGGTTGGAGTTCACCAGGATGACGCGCAGGCCCTCGGACTTGAGGACCCGGCAGGCCTGGGTACCGGAGTAGTCGAACTCGGCGGCCTGGCCGATGACGATCGGGCCGGAGCCGATGACCAGGACGGACTGGATATCGGTGCGCTTAGGCACGCTGGCCCTCCATCAGGGATACGAAGCGGTCGAAGAGGTACGCGGCGTCGTGCGGACCCGCGGCGGCTTCGGGGTGGTACTGGACACTGAAGGCCGGCTGGTCGAGCAGCTGGAGGCCCTCCACCACGTTGTCATTGAGGCAGACGTGGGAGACCTCGGCGCGGCCGAAGGGGGTGTCGGAAACCTTGTCGAGCGGGGCGTCGACGGCGAATCCGTGGTTGTGCGCGGTGACCTCGACCTTGCCGGTCGTACGGTCCTGCACCGGCTGGTTGATGCCGCGGTGCCCGTACTTGAGCTTGTAGGTGCCGAAGCCCAGCGCGCGGCCCAGGATCTGGTTGCCGAAGCAGATGCCGAACAGCGGCGTCTTGCGCTCCAGCACGCCGCGCATGACGGAGACGGGGTGGTCGGCGGTGGCCGGGTCGCCGGGGCCGTTGGAGAAGAACACGCCGTCCGGTGCGACCGCGTAGACGTCCTCGACGGTGGCGGTGGCGGGCAGGACGTGCACCTCGATGCCGCGCTCGGCCATGCGGTGCGGGGTCATGCCCTTGATGCCCAGGTCGATCGCGGCGACGGTGAACTTCTTCGTCCCGATGGCCGGGACGACGTACGCCTCCTTGGTGGCGACCTGCGTGGACAGGTCGGCGCCCTGCATCTCGGGGGCCTGGCGCACCTTGGCGAGCATGACGCCCGCGTCGGGCAGCGCCTCGCCGGAGAAGATGCCGACCCGCATCGCACCGCGCTCGCGCAGATGGCGGGTGAGCGCGCGGGTGTCGATGCCGCTGATGCCGACGACGCCCTGGGCCACCAGCTCGTCGTCCAGGGAGCGCACCGAGCGCCAGTTGGACGGGATGCGGGCGGGGTCGCGGACGACGTAGCCGGAGACCCAGATCCGCTGCGACTCGGGGTCCTCGTCGTTCACACCGGTGTTGCCGATGTGCGGGGCGGTCATGACGACGACCTGGCGGTGGTACGAGGGGTCGGTCAGCGTCTCCTGATAGCCGGTCATGCCGGTGGAGAACACCGCTTCGCCGAAGGTCTCCCCCACGGCCCCGTAGGCACGGCCGCGGAAGGTGCGGCCGTCCTCCAGGACGAGTACGGCGGGGATCTTGGCGGTCCCCCTGGTGGAGGTCGTCATCGTGCGCCTTCCGTTTCGGTGTGCTCGGTGGTGGTGCTCAGTGCGTTGATGGCCTCGACCCAGGCGGGGTGCTCGCCCGCCCGGTCGGAGCGGAAACCGGAGTCGATCCGCCGGTCGCCGTGCTGCCAGGTGACGATCAGCAGTCCGCCCTCGGTGAGGACCTTGCCGGCGATGCCCTTGTCGAGGCGGGCGCCGCGCAGCGCGTCGGCCGGCACGAAGAAGTCCGCGGCGCCCGGCCGTACGACGTCCAGGCCCTGGTCGGTCAGGGTCAGCTCGGCGCGGCTACGGGTGCCCAGGCCGCGCGCGACGATCCGGTCGAGCCACTGCCCGGCCGTGGTGGATCCGTGGTAGCGGCCGCTGAGCTTCAGCCGGGGCTCGCCCGGGTCGGCCGGGGTGGACGGGAGCTCGGGCAGATCGCCCTGGAGCGTGCCGCGCCACTTCCAGCCCTGCCGCATCAGCCAGTAGACGAAGGCCACGAAGACCAGCAGGCCGATGACCCAGCCGATCCGTGCGGCCCAGTCGGTGACCGGCGCGGACTGCGGCGCTTGGGCCAGTCGGATGAGTGGAGGAGTCACGCCAGCTTCCCGTCGACGAGCGTTGCGCGGCCCCGCAGGAAGGTGTGGGTGATACGCCCCGGCAGCTCACGGCCCTCGTAAGGGGTGTTGCGGCTGCGCGAGGCGAAGCCCGCGGGGTCCACCTCTCCACGGTAAGCGGAATCGACCAGGGTGAGGTTGGCCGGCTCACCAGCCGAGATGGGGCGGCCGTGGCCCTTGGCCTGCCCGATCCGCGCGGGCGCGTAGGACATCCGGTCCGCGACGTCCGCCCAGGTCAGCAGGCCGGTCTCGACCATCGTCCGCTGCACGACCGACAGCGCGGTCTCCAGGCCGACCATGCCCATGGCGGCCGCGGCCCACTCGCAGTCCTTGTCCTCGTGCGGGTGCGGGGCGTGGTCGGTCGCGACGATGTCGATCGTGCCGTCGGCGAGGGCCTCGCGCAGGGCCATCACGTCGCGCTCGGTGCGCAGCGGCGGGTTGACCTTGTAGACGGGGTTGTAGGTGCGCACCATCTCGTCGGTGAGGAGCAGGTGGTGCGGCGTGACCTCGGCGGTCACGTCGATCCCGCGGGACTTGGCCCAGCGGACGATCTCGACGGACCCGGCGGTCGACAGGTGGCAGATGTGCACGCGGGAGCCGACGTGCTCGGCGAGCAGGACATCCCGGGCGATGATCGATTCTTCGGCCACCGCAGGCCAGCCGCCGAGCCCCAGCTCCGCCGAGACCACGCCCTCGTTCATCTGGGCGCCCTCGGTGAGCCGCGGCTCCTGGGCGTGCTGCGCGACGACGCCGCCGAAGGCCTTCACGTACTCCAGGGCCCGGCGCATGATCACGGCGTCGTGCACGCACTTGCCGTCGTCGGAGAAGACGGTGACCCCGGCGGCGGACTCGTGCATGGCGCCCAGCTCGGCGAGCTTGCTGCCCTCCAGGCCGACGGTGACCGCGCCGATGGGCTGCACATCGCAGTAGCCGTGCTCCTGGCCGAGGCGGTAGACCTGCTCGACGACGCCGGCGGTGTCGGCGACGGGGAAGGTGTTGGCCATGGCGAACACGGCGGTGTAGCCGCCGGAGGCGGCCGCCCGGGTGCCGGTCAGGACGGTCTCGGAGTCCTCACGGCCCGGCTCGCGCAGGTGGGTGTGCAGGTCGACGAGGCCCGGCAGGAGGATCTTACCCTCGGCCTCGACGACGTCGGCGCCCTCGGCGGACAGCCCGTTGCCGACGGCCTCGATGGTCTCGCCGTCGATCAGGACGTCCTGGGCCTCGCCGCCGAGCACCTTCGCACCACGGATCAGGATCTTGCTCATGTTCTTACTTCTCCTCGGTACGGGTGTGGGTGACGGCGGGCTCGTTGCCGCCGAGCAGCAGGTACAGGACGGCCATGCGGATGGAGACGCCGTTGGCCACCTGCTCGACGACCGTGCAGCGGTCGGAGTCGGCGACCTCGGCGGTGATCTCCATGCCGCGGACCATCGGGCCGGGGTGCATCACGATGGCGTGCTCGGGCATCCGCGCCATCCGCTCGCCGTCCAGGCCGTAGCGGCGCGAGTACTCGCGCTCGGTCGGGAAGAAGGCGGCGTTCATCCGCTCGCGCTGCACCCTCAGCATCATCACGGCGTCGGACTTCGGCAGCACGCGGTCGAGGTCGTAGGACACCTCGCACGGCCAGGTCTCGACGCCGACCGGCACCAGGGTGGGCGGGGCGACGAGGGTGACCTCGGCGCCGAGGGTGTGCAGGAGGTCGACGTTCGAGCGCGCGACGCGGCTGTGCAGCACGTCGCCGACGAGGGTGATGCGCCGCCCGCTCAGGTCCTGGCCCAGCCCGGCGTCCGGGCCGATGAGCCGGCGCCGCATGGTGAAGGCGTCGAGCAGGGCCTGGGTGGGGTGCTGGTGGGTGCCGTCGCCGGCGTTGATGACGGGAGCGTCGATCCATCCGGAGGTGGCGAGCCGGTAGGGGGCGCCGGAGGCGCTGTGCCGTATGACGACGGCGTCGACGCCCATCGCCTCCAGGGTCTGGGCGGTGTCCTTGAGGGATTCGCCCTTGGAGACGCTGGATCCCTTGGCGGCGAAGTTGATGACGTCCGCGGAGAGCCGCTTCTCGGCGGCCTCGAAGGAGATCCGGGTCCGGGTGGAGTCCTCGAAGAAGAGGTTGCAGACCGTGCGTCCGCGCAGGGTGGGAAGCTTCTTGATCGGCCGGTCGGCGACCCGGGCCATCTCCTCGGCGGTGTCGAGGATCAGGACGGCGTCGTCGCGCGTGAGGTCGGCGGCCGAGATGAGGTGACGCTTCATCCGGTTTTCTCCGTGAGTGAGGGAGGTGTACGGGAATGTCCGTTGAGCGGGCATGCCTGCGGGCCCGGGGTCACCGGGTCCGTGCGCGGTGCGCTAGCGCTCGCCGGCCGGGGCGGTGTCCTTGACGCCGAGCAGCACGGCGTCCCGGCCGTCCTCCTCGGTGAGCTGGACCTTGACCGTCTCCCGCAGCGACGTGGGGAGGTTCTTGCCCACGTAGTCGGCGCGGATCGGCAGTTCGCGGTGGCCGCGGTCGACGAGGACCGCGAGCTGGACGGCGCGCGGGCGGCCGATGTCGCCCAGGGCGTCCAGGGCGGCACGGATCGTGCGGCCGGAGAACAGGACGTCGTCGACGAGCAGGACGAGCCGGCCCTCGATGCCGTCACCGGGGATGTCCGTGCGGGCGAGCGTGCGGGCGGGGCCCAGGCGCAGGTCGTCGCGGTACATCGTGATGTCGAGCGAGCCCACCGGGATCGTCCGGCCGGTGATCTCCGCCAGCTTGGCGGCCAGCCGCCGGGCGAGGAAGACACCGCGGGTGGGGATTCCCAGCAGCACCACGTCGTCCGCGCCCTTGGCGCGCTCGACGATCTCGTGGGCGATGCGGGTGAGCATGCGCGTGATGTCCGGCCCTTCGAGCACCGGTCGCGCCGGGAGTTCGACTCCCGAGTCGGAACTGTTTGCGTCCATACGAAACGGACCTCCTTCTCCGCCTCACGGGACGGACCTTAAAGGACGTCGGAATAACGCAGTCAGGTTAGCAGGAGCCCCTTCAGGACCCGCCCGCACCCCTGACGGGTGATGGTCTGGCCCATTCCGCTTGACGAAGTCAGATTACGCTGCGTAACCTCACAGGGAGTTACCACCACGCGGCGGAGCCGCATGTCGATACAGCCGTCTGGGGAGCCTTATGTCCAGCGAATACGCCAAACAGCTCGGGGCAAAGCTCCGCGCCATCCGTACCCAGCAGGGCCTCTCCCTCCACGGCGTCGAGGAGAAGTCCCAGGGCCGCTGGAAGGCCGTGGTAGTGGGTTCGTACGAGCGCGGCGACCGTGCCGTGACCGTACAGCGCCTCGCCGAGCTGGCGGACTTCTACGGCGTCCCGGTGCAGGAGCTTCTGCCGGGCACGACACCGGGCGGCGCGGCCGAGCCGCCGCCGAAGCTGGTGCTCGACCTGGAGCGCCTCGCCCATGTCCCGCAGGAGAAGGCCGGCCCGCTGCAGCGCTACGCCGCCACGATCCAGAGCCAGCGCGGCGACTACAACGGCAAGGTCCTCTCGATCCGCCAGGACGACCTGCGCACCCTGGCCGTGATCTACGACCAGTCGCCCTCGGTGCTGACCGAGCAGCTGATCAGCTGGGGCGTGCTGGACTCCGACGCCCGCCGCGCCGTGACGCACGAGGAGATCTAACCTCGCGCGCCAAGTGAAGAAACGTACCGCCGCCCCGGACTTCCGGGGCGGCGGTTTTCGTCTGCCGGCCTACGGCCGAGGCACGCGGCCTCCGACCCGGGCGCGGCGACGGGTGCGCTACGCCCGGCACGGCGGCAGGCACGAGGCGCCGGGGACAGCGACAGGCACGAGGTCCCGCACGCGGCGCAGAGGGCGCCACAGGGCGCTCTGCGGGCATGCGACGGGCCCGGAGCGGTCTCCCCCGCTCCGGGCCCGTTCACACGCTCTGCCGAGCGCCTACTGCGCCTCGCGCCGCAGGCTCGGCTTCAGCTCCTTGAGGCGGCCGAGGAGGCCGTTGACGAAGCCCGGGGAGTCGTCCGTGGAGAACTCCCTGGCCAGCTGCACGGCTTCGTCGATCGCCACCGCGTCCGGCGTGTCGTCCACCCAGAGCAGCTCGAAGGCACCGAGACGGAGGATCGAGCGGTCGGCCGCCGGCATCCGGTCCAGGTCCCAGTCGACCGCGTAGGTGGAGATCAGCTCGTCGATGCGGGCGACGTGGTCCGCGTACCCCTCGACCAACTGCAGGGTGTATTCGTTGACCGGCGGCTGCCGGGGGTCGGTCCGGGCGTGTCGCATCCAGTCCGCGAGCACGGACTGCACGTCGGCGCCGCGCTGATCGGCCTCGAAGAGGATCTGGAAGGCGCGCTTACGGGCCTTGCTGCGGGCGGCCACGGTTAGCTGTTCACCCGGCCGAGGTAGTCGCCCGAGCGGGTGTCGACCTTGATCTTCTCACCGGTCGTGATGAAGAGCGGCACCTGGATCTCGTAGCCGGTCTCCAGCGTGGCGGGCTTGGTGCCGCCGGTGGAGCGGTCACCCTGGACGCCCGGCTCGGTCTCCTTGATGACCAGCTCGACCGCGGCCGGCAGCTCGACGTAGAGCACCTCGCCCTCGTGCTGCGCGACGACGGCCTCGAAGCCCTCCAGGAGGAAGTTCGCGGCGTCGCCGACAGCCTTGCGGTCGACGTGGATCTGGTCGTAGGTGTCCATGTCCATGAAGACGAAGTAGTCGCCGTCCATGTACGAGAACTGCATCCCGCGCTTGTCGACGGTGGCCGTCTCGACCTTCACGCCGGCGTTGAAGGTCTTGTCCACCACCTTGCCGGACAGCACGTTCTTGAGCTTGGTGCGGACGAAGGCCGGGCCCTTGCCGGGCTTGACGTGCTGGAACTCGACGACGGACCAGAGCTGGCCGCCGTCGAGCTTGAGCACCATGCCGTTCTTGAGGTCGTTCGTGGATGCCACGGTTGCGGAATCTCCTGGACTGCAGGTGGTGGGACCCGGGAGCAGCACCCAGTGAGCCGCTGCGGCTCACAGTGCGAGCAGCTCCTTGGTCGTGATCGTGAGTAGCTCGGGCCCGCCGTCCGCCTCGGGGCGGACGACGAGTGTGTCGTCGATCCGGACACCCCCACGGCCCGGGATGTGAACCCCCGGCTCGACGGTGACCGGCACGCAAGCGTCCAGTTTACCCATGGCGGCCGGGGACAACTGAGGGTCCTCGTCGATTTCGAGTCCCACACCGTGCCCGGTCCACGGCCCGAGCCGCTCGGCGTAGCCCGCGGCGTCCAGCACGTGCCGGGTCACCCGGTCCACCTCGCGGCACTCCACACCCGGCGCGAGCGCCTCGCGCCCGGCCCGCTGGGCTGCGAAAACGAGATCGTACAGCTCGATCTGCCAGTCCGAGGGCGAGGTGCCGATGACGAAGGTCCGGCCGATCTCGCAGCGGTAGCCGCGGTAGTTCGCGCCCAGGCCGACGCTGAGGAAGTCGCCCTCCTCGACCCGCCGATCGGTGGGCAGATGCCGGGCGCGGCCGGAGTTCGGGCCGGTCGCCACGGAGGTGGCGAAGGCCGGCCCGTCCGCGCCGTGGTCGACCAGGCGGCGCTCCAGTTCGAGCGCGAGATGCCGTTCGGTACGGCCGACCAGGATCGATTCGAGCAGCTCGCCCAGCGCCTGGTCGGCGATCTCGGCGGCGATCCGCAGACAGGCGATCTCGTCGTCGTCCTTGACCAGCCGCTGCGCCTCGACCGCGCACGCCATGTCGGTCAGCCGCAGCCGGGGCGCGACCTGGGAGAGCGCCCGGTGCCGGGAGACGGTGAGGTGGTGCTCCTCGACGGCCAGGGTGTCCGCGCCGGCCTTCGCCGCCAGATCGGCACCCGCGACGACCGGGTCGCCGTCGCGGGTGGGCAGCATCGCCACCCTCACGTCGTCGACCGGGCGGCCCTCGGACGGGTCGCCGCTGAGCGGTCTGCCGCACAGCAGCACATCGTCGCCGGGGCCCAGTAGCAGGGCGGCGCCGGGCGGCGCGCAGCCGGTGAGGTAGCGGACGTTCGCGGGGCGCGAGATCAGTGCGGCGGCACTTCCGGCCCCGGCTACGCGGTCGCGCAGACGCGTGCGTCGGGCCGCGTACAACTCGGACATATCACGAGCGTACGGCGACTCCCCCGAGGCGGCCGGTCGAGCGCAGCCGCTCGGGGGAGTCGCCCGCTCACCAGCTCGGCGGGCTGGCGATGGAGCGGGCGACGACGTCGTTGAGCATGCGGGCGGTCGTGGCGACGTCGTGCTGGGAGTTGTCGATGATCGGCAGCCCGGAGCCGTACCAGCCGGCCATCCGGCCGTGGATCCGGGCGACCTCCTCGTCGGACAGGCGGCGGTTGCCGGAGCGCCGGGCGTTGCGCTCCAGGACTATCTCCAGGCCGGGCAGCAGCACGATCGGCAGCAGTCCCGGGCCCACATGCCGCTTCCAGCCGCCGAGGCCGACGACCGGCCGGTCGGGGAAGACGGCGTCGTCGAGGATGCAGGAGATGCCGTTGGCGAGGAAGTTGCGGGCCGCGAAGCCGCAGGTGCGGCGGGCGAGGCGGTACTGCGCTTCGGAGTGGTCGTTCCAGCCGGACTGCGGGTCGGCGAAACCCGAGCGGACCCATTCGCGGACGTCGTCGAGGCTGATGTGGGCGGTCGGCACCCGGCGGGTGTCGGCCCAGTGGCGCGCGACGCTGGTCTTGCCGGCTCCGGCCGGCCCGATGAGCAGCACCGCGACGGCCGCCTGGCTGGCGTCCGGCGCGGCGGTGTCGGTGGGCGGGCTGGGCAGCGGCACCGGGGCGCCCGGAGGCAGCGGGACATGGCCCGTGAGGTCGGTGGTGCTGTGGCCGGTGGGCGGGGCCTGCTGGGGTGCCGGCCCGTGCCAGCCCTGCTGCGGGGCGGGCTGCTGGGCGGGTGGGGGCGGGGCCGCGGGAGCCGGCGGCGCGACCGGCGGCGAGGTGGGCGGGGTGGGCCGTCCCGGGTTGGGCGTCCAGTGCATGGCGGCCCCGGGTCCTGATGCCTGCCCGTGGGGCGGCAGCGGAGCCCCCACTGCGTACTGCATCCGGTGGCTCTCCGTCTCGTGCGGTCGACGTGGTGCGGTGCTCCCCCGGCAGACGCCGGGAGGGGTGCCCTCGACGGTGGCCGAGGGGCGGCCCCAGGCGCCGGGCCGGCGCCCGGCGCGGTGCGGCGGTTCCACCGGCCCCGGGGGCCGGTGGGCCCCACGGCCGCCGGCATGGGTGGCACTGCTGCGAACGGTACCCTCCCGGCCGCGGCAGGGAAGGCTCCTACCCCCGGCGCGCGCCAAGTGAACGGCCGGGGGCGGGGACGAAGTGCCCTTGGGGCTACGTCAGTTGCCGAGCTCCTCGGCCAGCGCGCGGAGCGCGAGGCGGTAGGAGCCGATGCCGAATCCGGCGACCGTACCGCTGGCGACAGCCGCGATGACCGAATTGTGGCGGAACTCCTCGCGCGCGTACGGGTTCGAGATGTGCACCTCGATGAGCGGGGCGGTGCGCTGGGCGGCCGCGTCGCGCATTCCGTACGAGTAGTGCGTGAAGGCACCGGGGTTGATGACGACCGGAATCGATCCGTCGGCGGCCTCGTGCAGCCAGCGGATCATCTCGCCCTCGTCGTTGGTCTCCCGGACCTCGGCCTCGAAGCCCAGCTCCTTGCCGAGGCGGGTGCACTCCTCGACGAGTCCGGCGTAGGACGTGGCGCCGTAGACGTCCGGCTCGCGGGAGCCCAGCCGGCCGAGGTTGGGACCGTTGAGGACGAGAACCCGCCGGGCCTTGGGGCTCATGCCGAAACCTCGCTTCGCTCGGCCCCGCGTTCGCGAGGCGCGCACCTCACCATGATTCGCTCGCGAAGCTCGCTCATGCCGCGATCTCCGCGTGCGCGGCGAGCAGCATGGCCGGGTCCGGTCCCTCCAGGACGGTCGGCTTGGCGATGCCGTCCAGGACGATGAAGCGCAGCCGGTCGCCGCGGGACTTCTTGTCGACCTTCATCGTCTCCAGGAGCTTGGGCCACTGATCGCCGCGGTAGGTCAGCGGCAGTCCGACGGAGGCGAGGACGGTGCGGTGCCGGTCGGCGGTGGCGTCGTCCAGGCGGCCGGCGATCCGGCCGAGTTCGGCGGCGAAGACCATGCCGACGGAGACCGCGGCACCGTGCCGCCAGTTGTAGCGCTCGTTCTTCTCGATGGCGTGGGCCAGGGTGTGGCCGTAGTTGAGGATCTCGCGCAGACCGGACTCCTTGAGGTCGGCGGAGACCACTTCGGCCTTGACCCGGATGGCGCGCTCGATCAGCTCGGCGGTGTGCGCACCGTCCGGGCGCTTGGCGGCCTCGGGGTCGGACTCGATCAGGTCGAGGATCGCCGGGTCGGCGATGAAGCCGGCCTTGATGACCTCGGCGAGGCCGGAGACGTAGTCGTGCACCGGCAGCGAGTCGAGCGCGGCGAGGTCGCACAGGACCCCGGCCGGCGGGTGGAAGGCCCCGACCAGGTTCTTGCCCTCGGCGGTGTTGATGCCGGTCTTGCCGCCGACCGCGGCGTCGACCATGCCCAGGACGGTGGTGGGGACGGCGATCCAGCGCACCCCGCGCAGCCAGGTCGCGGCGACGAAGCCGGCCAGGTCGGTGGTGGCGCCGCCGCCGACGCCGACGATCACATCGCTGCGGGTGAAGCCGGACTGCCCGAGCGCCTTCCAGCAGTACGCCGCGACCTCGGCGGTCTTGGACTCCTCGGCGTTCGGCAGCTGGATGGCGATCGCCTCGTAGCCCTGGGAGGCGAGGTCCTCGCGCAGCGCCTCGCCGGTGGCGGCCAGCGCCTCCGGGTGCAGTACCGCGACGCGCTTGACGCCGTCGCCGATCAGGCCCGGGAGCTCGCCGAGCAGCTGCCGCCCGACGAGCACCTCGTACGGGTCGGTGCCCGCCGTACCGCCGACCTGGATACGGATGGCCTGCTCCGTCATGCCTGTTCCTCCCTGTGGCCCGCCCGCGGGGCGTCTCCCGCGGCCGGGCGTAGCTCCAATGCGTCCAGGATCGCCTCGGCGACCTGGTCGGGGGTGCGCTCCTCCGTGGCGATCACGGCGCGCGCGACCTCGGTGTACAGCGGGCGGCGCCGTTCCATCAGCTCGCGCCACTGCTTGCGCGGGTTGACCGCCAGCAGCGGGCGGGGCGCGTCCAGCCCCACCCGCTTGACGGCGTCGGCGAGTTGGACGTCGAGGAAGATCACCGGCAGGCCGGTCAGCAGCTTGCGGGTGTCGTCGTCCATGATCGCGCCGCCGCCGAGCGAGAGCACGCCGGGGTGCTCGTCGAGCGCGACGCGCACCGCCTCGCGTTCCAGCTCGCGAAAGCGCGGCTCGCCCTCGTCGAAGAAGATCTCGGCGATCGGCCGGCCGGCCGTGGCGACGACGTCGGCGTCGGTGTCCCGATAGCCGACGCCCAGCCGCTCGGCGAGCAGCGCGCCCACCGTGGACTTACCGGCGCCGGGCGGGCCGACCAGCACGACGACCGGGGACGTCATTTGATCGCCAGGTTGTCGAGGAAGCCGCGCACATTGCGGCGGGTCTCGGCCACGCTGTCGCCGCCGAACTTCTCCACGACGGCGTCGGCCAGGACGAGGGCGACCATGGCCTCGGCGACGATGCCGGCGGCCGGGACGGCGCAGACGTCCGAGCGCTGGTGGTGCGCCTTGGTCGCCTCGCCGGTGGTGACGTCCACGGTGGCCAGGGCGCGCGGGACGGTGGCGATCGGCTTCATCGCCGCGCGCACCCTCAGCAGCTCGCCGGTCGTCAGCCCGCCCTCGGTGCCACCGGAGCGGCCCGTGGTGCGCTTGATCCCGTCCTCGGTGGCCACGATCTCGTCGTGCGCCTTCGAACCCGGCACCCGCGCCAGGTCGAAGCCGTCGCCGACCTCGACGCCCTTGATCGCCTGGATGCCCATCAGGGCGGCGGCCAGCCGGGCGTCCAGCCGACGGTCCCAGTGGACGTGCGAGCCGAGGCCCACCGGCACGCCGTACGCCAGCACCTCGACCACACCGCCCAGGGTGTCGCCGTCCTTGTGCGCCTGGTCGATCTCCGCGACCATCGCCTTCGACGCGTCCGCGTCCAGGCAGCGCACCGGGTCCGCGTCCAGCTTCGCCACGTCCGACGGCTTCGGGTACACCCCGTACGGGGCCTTCGCCGCGGCCAGCTCGACCACGTGCGAGACGATCTCGATGCCGGCCGTCTCCTTCAGGAACGAACGGGCCACGGCGCCGAGCGCCACCCGGGCGGCGGTCTCGCGGGCCGAGGCGCGCTCCAGGATCGGGCGGGCCTCGTCGAAGCCGTACTTCTGCATGCCGGCGAGATCGGCGTGACCGGGACGGGGGCGGGTCAGCGGGGCGTTGCGCGCCAGCGCCGCCAGCTCATCGGCGTCCACCGGATCGGCCGCCATCACCTGCTCCCACTTGGGCCACTCGGTGTTGCCGACCATGACGGCCACCGGCGAGCCCAGCGACAGACCGTGCCGCACCCCGCCGAGGAATGTGATCTCGTCCTGCTCGAACTTCATCCGGGCACCGCGGCCGTAGCCCAGCCGGCGCCGCGCCAGCGCGTCCGCCACCAACTCCGTGGTGATCGGGACCCCGGCCGGAAGGCCCTCCAGCGTCGCCACGAGTGCGGGGCCGTGCGACTCCCCCGCCGTCAGCCAGCGCAACCTGCTCAACGGTGCTCCTCATGTACTGCTCATCCGGGTACGGTCTTCCCCCTGATCCTCCCACGTCGCGCACGAGGGGCGGCGCCCAGTCCAGAGAGCGGACCGGGCGCCGGGGGGCCGGCCGGCGGATCAGCGGGCGGCCAGGGCCGCCTCACCCGCCTCGCGCATCGCGGCCAGCGGCGCCGGAGAGCGACCGGTCATCTGCTCCACCTGGAGCACTGCCTGGTGGACCAGCAGGTCGAGCCCGCCGACCACCGCACCGCCGTGGTCGGCCCAGGCGGTGGCCAGTGCCGTCGGCCAGGGCTCGTAGAGGACGTCGAAGAGCGTGCCGGGCCGGTCGGGGACGGCCGTGGCGAGCGCGTCGGTGGTGCCCGCCGGGGTCGTGGCGATGGTCAGCGGGGCCGTGAAGGCCTCGGCCGCGTCCGCCCACGGGGCAGTGCGGACCGTGACGCCGAGCCGCTCGCCCCAGCCGCGCATCTCCTCGGCGCGGGCGTCGCTGCGGACGTACGCGGTGACCTCGCCGGTGCAGATCCGGGACAGCGCGGCCAGCGCCGAGGAGGCGGTGGCGCCGGCGCCCAGGACGGCGGCCCGTTCGACCTGCCGCACCCCGCGCTCGCGCAGCGCGGCGAGCATTCCCGGAATGTCGGTGTTGTCGCCCAGGCGGCGCCCGTCGGGCGTGAACACGACGGTGTTCACCGCCTCGACGGAGGCCGCGGTGTCGGAGATCTCGTCGAGCAGCGGGATCATCGCGCGCTTGAGCGGCATGGTCAGGGAGAGCCCCGCCCATTCCGGGCCGAGTTTCTCGACGAATCCGGGCAGGGCGGCCTCGTCGATCTCGAAGCGGTCGTACGTCCAGTCCGTCAGGCCCAGTTCCGTGTAGGCGGCACGGTGCAGCACCGGGGAGAGGGAATGGGCGATCGGGGAGCCGAGTACCGCAGCTCGACGTGTGGGGCTCATTACTTCGCTTTCTCGCGTTCCTTTTCGTAGATGCGGCGGTTTCGCTCGTGCTCTTCGTTCGTCTCGGCGAACAGCGTCTTTTCGGGGTTGATCGAGACGAAGTAGTACCAGTTGCCCTTGGCCGGGCTGATGGCGGACTTGAGCGCGACCTCGCCCGGGTTGCCGATCGGCCCCGGCGGCAGACCCTTGAACTTGTAGGTGTTGTACGGGTCGTTGAAGTTCCGCAGATTGTCGACGGAACCGGTGTCCAGAGTGCTCTGGGACCTCGCGTAGTTCACCGTCGAGTCGAAGTCGAGCAGACCGTAGGTCTCGGTGTTGTTCGGCTTGAGGCGGTTGTAGACGACGCGCGCGACCTTGACGAAGTCGTGCTTGTACTTGCCCTCGGCCTGCGTGAGGCTGGCCACCGTGAGCAGCTGCATCGGCGAGTCCAGCTGGAGCTTGCGCGCACTGCCCGCGAGGTCCACCTTCTCGTAGACCTGATTGGCCCGCGCCACCATCTGCTTCAGAACCGCCGACGGCTTCGCGTTCTGCCCCACGCTGTACGTGGAGGGGTAGAGGAAGCCTTCGAGCGGGTCTTTTATCTTGGCCGAGTCGTTGGCCCAGGACGGCAGACCGAGGTTCTTGACCTCGCTCTTGGCGACGCCCTTGGTCGTGCCCGCCTTGAGTTTGAGCTTCTTGTCGATGAGCTTGTAGACCTCGCCGGCCCGCAGCCCCTCGCGGATCGTGAGGCCGTTGCGGCTCTTGGGGTCCAGCATCAGCTCGACGGCCGAGGCGGCCGACATCTGCTTGCGGAGGGTGTACGTTCCCGGCTGCAGAGTCTTGCTGCCGGCCGCATCGCTGAACGCGGCCGCGCTCTTGACCACGCCGTTCTTCGTGAGGATTTCGCCCATTTCCGAGATCGGCGAACCGTCCGGAATCTCGACCTGGACCTCGCCCGAGCCCTCGCCCTCGTAGTCGGGGGCCGGGCCGAAGTGGCTCATGAAGAAGTCGTAGCCGAAGTAGCCGACGGCGCCGACCGCGCCGGCGAAGACCAGGGTGACGACCAGGCAGGCGGTACCGCTGCGGCGTTTCTTCTTCTTGTTCTTGTTGCCGCGGCGCTCACGGCCGGAGCGCCCTTCGCGCGGGTCGTCGTCATCGTCGAAGTCGTCCCGCCCATCGCGATCGTCCCTGTACGTGCCGTCCGCGCCGTCGGCGAAGAACGGGTGCTCCGGCTCCGGTTCGCGCCGCGGCTCCGGCTCGGCCCGCCAGTCGTCGGCGGCGGCGTCCTCGTAGGGGGCCGCGGCCGGCTGGTCGTACTGGTGAGGGGCGTAGTGCTGCTGGTGCGGCGGCGCCTGCTGCGGATGCTGCTGGTAGGCGTCCTGGTGACCGTAAGGGCTCTGGCCGGCGCCGCCGTAGGGGTCGGCCGGGGGCTGCTGCCCGTAGGGGTCGTACGGGTCGTACGAGAACTGCCCGGTCTGGGAGCCGTCCCAGCCCCCGTCGTAGGGCTGCTGCGGGTGCTGCTGCTGTGGGTGCTGCTGGGGACCCGGGTACTGCTGCGGGGCGGACTGGTGCGGGGCGGACTGCTGCCCGCCCCACTGAGGCTGCTGCGCCTGGCCTCCGTAGGAACCCTGGTCTCCGTAGAGCGGGTCCTCGGGATGCCACGGTTCGGAGCCGTAGCCCCGGCCATACTCGGTCATCGATCCCCTAGAGCCGAGAGGCGGTGCGCTCCGGTCCGGCAGCGCGCTTGCTGTATCGATCCGCCTCTACTTGCACGTGCGGCTGTTCGAACCGCCGCCACATCGCGCGGCACGTTACCGTATCGCGATCAGATGACCACTTCGACGCTCTCGCCCGGAGGCTCCCCCGAGACGCGCTCGGTCTCCAGCGCGCTCTGCAGGATGACCACCGCGGCCGCCTGGTCGACCACCGAGCGGCCCTTCTTGCTGCGCACTCCGGAGGCCCGCAGGCCCTGGGTGGCGGTGACCGTCGACATCCGCTCGTCGACCAGCCGGACCCCTACGGGTGCGATGTTCCGCGCCAGCTCCTGGGCGAAGGCCCGGACCTTGGCCGCGGCCGGCCCCTCTCCCCCACTGAGGGAGCGGGGCAGGCCGACCACGACTTCGAGCGGCTCGTACTCCTCGACGATCGCCCTGAGCCGACGGTGCGCTGAGGGGACGTCACGTCCCGGCACGGTCTCGACGGGGGTGGCGAGGACCCCGTCGGGGTCGCACGAGGCGACCCCGATGCGGGCGTCCCCGACATCCACCGCGAGGCGTCGACCGCGTCGCATCTCACTCACGCGCGTCAGGCCGCCTCGGCCACGAGGCGCTCGACGGCCTCGATGGCCTCGGGCACCGCGGCGGCGTTCTGGCCGCCGCCCTGGGCGACGTCCGGCTTGCCGCCGCCACCGCCGCCGAGCGTCTTGGCGGCCGTACGGACCAGGTCACCGGCCTTGATGCCGCGCTCACGGGCGGCCTCGTTGGTGGCGACGACGGTCACCGGACGGCCGTTGGCGACCGTGAACAGCGCCACGACGACGGCACGGTCGCCCTGGATCCGGCCGCGGACGTCGAGCACGAGCTTGCGCAGGTCGTCGGCGGAGGTCCCGTCCGGGACCTGGGCGGCGGCCAGCGCCACCCCGCGGACGTCCTTGGCGCCCTCGGCCAGCCCCGCGGCGGCCTGCAGCACCTTCTCGGCGCGGAACTTCTCGATCTCCTTCTCGGCGTCCTTGAGCTTGGCCAGGACACCGGAGATCTTCTCCGGGAGCTCCTCCGGGCGTCCCTTGACCAGCTCGGTGAGCTGGGAGACGACGGTGTGCTCACGGGCGAGGAACTTGTAGGCGTCCACGCCGACCAGTGCCTCGACACGGCGCACGCCGGAGCCGATGGAGGACTCGCCCAGCAGCTTCACCAGGCCCAGCTGGGCGGTGTTGTGGACGTGCGTGCCGCCGCACAGCTCCTTGGAGAAGTCGCCGATGGTGACGACCCGGACCCGGTCGCCGTACTTCTCGCCGAACTCGGCGATGGCGCCCTGCTTCTTGGCGTCCTCCATGCTCATGACCTCGGCGTGCACATCGAGCTCACGGGCCAGCACGTCGTTGATCTTCTGCTCGACGTCGGTGAGGACCGAGCCGGGCACCGCGGTGGGCGAGCCGAAGTCGAAGCGGAAGCGGCCCGGGGAGTTCTCCGAGCCGGCCTGGGCGGCCGTCGGGCCCAGGGCGTCGCGCAGCGCCTGGTGGGTGAGGTGGGTGGCGCTGTGGGCGCGGGCGATGGCGCGGCGGCGGGTGATGTCGATGGCGGCGTACGCGGACGCGCCGAGCACCACCTCGCCGACCTGGACGCTGCCCTTGTGGACGGTGACGCCGGGCACCGGCTGCTGGACGTCGCGGACCTCGACGACGGCGCCGGAGTCCAGCTTGATCCGGCCGGTGTCGGCGAGCTGGCCGCCGCCCTCGGCGTAGAACGGGGTGCGGTCCAGGACGACCTCGACCTCGTCGCCTTCATGGGCGGCGGGGGCCGGGGCGCCATTGACCAGCAGGCCGACGACGGTGGACTCGCCCTCGGTGGCGCTGTAGCCGGTGAACTCCGTGGAGCCGGACTTGTCGGCGACCTCGCGGTAGGCGGACAGGTCGGCGTGGCCGTGCTTCTTGGCCTGGGCGTCGGCCTTGGCGCGCTCCCGCTGCTCCTTCATCAGGCGGCGGAAGCCGTCCTCGTCCACCGAGAGGCCCTGTTCGGCGGCCATTTCGAGGGTGAGGTCGATCGGGAAGCCCCAGGTGTCGTGGAGCAGGAAGGCCTTGTCGCCGGGCAGGACCGTCGAGCCGGCGGCCTTGGTGTCCGTGACGGCGGTGTCGAGGATGTTGGTGCCGGCCTTGAGCGTCTTGACGAAGGCGGCTTCCTCGGCGAGGGCGACCGTCTCGATGCGGCGGCGGTCCTCCAGCAGCTCGGGGTACTGCTGGCCCATGGTGTTGATGACGACGTCCAGCAGCTCGCCGACGACCAGGTCCGTGGCGCCGAGCAGGCGCATGTTGCGGATGGCGCGGCGCATGATGCGGCGCAGCACGTAGCCGCGGCCCTCGTTGCCGGGCGTGACGCCGTCGCCGATGAGCATCGTGGACGTGCGCATGTGGTCGGCGACCACGCGCAGCGAGACGTCGGTGGCCTCCGAGCCGCCGTAGCGGACACCGGAGAGCTCGGTGGCCTTGTCGATGACGACGCGCAGGGTGTCCGTCTCGTACATGTTGCGGACGCCCTGCAAGATCATGGCGAGGCGTTCGAGGCCCAGACCCGTGTCGATGTTCTTCGACGGCAGGTCGCCGAGGATCTCGAAGTCCTCCTTGGAGGTGCCCGCGCCGCGCTCGTACTGCATGAAGACCAGGTTCCAGATCTCCACGTACCGCTCGTCGTTGACGGCCGGGCCGCCCTCGACGCCGAACTCGGGGCCGCGGTCGTAGTTGATCTCGGAGCAGGGGCCGCAGGGGCCCGGGACGCCCATGGACCAGTAGTTGTCCTTCTTGCCGAGGCGCTGGATGCGCTCCTTGGGCACGCCGACGACCTCGTGCCAGATGCGCTCGGCCTCGTCGTCCTCCAAGTACACGGTGATCCAGAGCTTCTCCGGCTCCAGTCCGTAACCGCCCTTGTCCTGGGGGCTGGTCAGCAGCTCCCAGGCGTACTTGATGGCGCCTTCCTTGAAGTAGTCGCCGAAGGAGAAGTTGCCGCACATCTGGAAGAACGTGCCGTGCCGGGTGGTCTTGCCGACCTCTTCGATGTCCGGCGTACGGACGCACTTCTGGACGCTGGTGGCGGTCTTGTAGGGCGGCTTGACCTCGCCCAGGAAGTAGGGCTTGAAGGGGACCATGCCCGCGGGGACCAGCAGCAGCGTCGGGTCGTCCGCGATGAGCGACGCCGACGGCACGACGGTGTGCCCGCGCTCCTCGAAGAAGCGCAGCCAGCGGCGGCGGATTTCAGCCGACTCCATCAGTGGTCCTCTTTTCCAGTCGGTCCGGTCAGACCGTTCGGTCCGGTTCTTCTCGTGGTTCGGTGGTGCGGTTCGAGCACCGCGCGGCGCGGTGCGGGCAGCTCGCGCACCTCGGCTGGCTCGCTCAGGCCGAGGGCGTCGTGCAGCTGCTCTTCACGGTCCGCCATTCCGGTCCGTACGTCCAATGCAAATTGGCGCAACCGGTTTCCGGTTTCGACGGCCTTCTCCGCCGCCTGGGCGGCGAGGCTGTCGGGCTGCAGCTTGCGCAGCTTTTGGTGGACCTTGTTCGTGGCCCACACTCCGGCGGCGGCGCCGGTGGTGAACCAGAATGCGCGGCGGAACATCGCTGTGATCAGTCCTTGGAGCGACGGTTGCGGCGCCCGCCGCGGCGGGCGCCGGGCAGGGTACGGCCGACGACGACGGTGCGCTCGGGCTCCGGCGCGCCCTTCTTGCCGATCGCGCGGCGCACGCCGTAGCCGAACGCGGCCACCTTGACCAGCGGTCCGCCGAAGGCGGAGGAGACGGTCGAGGAGAGCGCGGAGGCGTTGGCGGTGACTTCCTGCACGTCGGCCGCGATCGCGTCGACGCGGGCGAGCTGGGTGTGCGCGGAGCGGACGGTCGCGGAGGCGTCGGCGAGAAGCGGAACGGCCTGCTCGGACACCTCGGCCACCATTTTCGTGGTCGCCTTGAGCGTCTGCGCGAGCCTCACCAGTACAAGGGCGAGGAACGACACGAGGATCGCCCAGAAGACGGCCACGAGGATCCCGGCCACCTCTCCACCGGACACGCTGGCACCACTCTCCGACTGGTCTGGTCTGGTCTCGTCGTCCTGCTCGAACGGCAACCTTGACCTTATCGCGCCGTGACTGTCCGTCCGTACCCCGTTCCCGGCGCCACGAGAAGGGCCCGGGCGGCACGCGACGGCATGATTGTACGGTCCGCATCGCGCCGAGTACTCTCCGTGTGCCATGCGACGCTTCACGGGCCCCGGGCCCTCCGATCGCCCGCTCCCCGAGCACGCGCGGGGGCCCGGCAACCTCCCCGCGGAGCTCAATCGGTTCATCGGCCGCGACGACGAACTGGCCGCGCTGGCACGGCGGCTGGAATCGGCCCGGCTCGTCACCCTCACCGGCCTCGGCGGCGTGGGGAAGTCGCGTCTCGCCGCACACGGCGCGGCGATCTTGCAGGATCGCTTCTGCGATGGGGTGTGGCTGGTCGAACTGGACTCCCTGCGCGAACCGCATCTCCTGGACCTCACCGTCGCCGAGGCGCTGGCGGCGGCCGACCGCGGCGGTCGGCCGGTGCGCGCCGCGCTCGGCGAGCACCTCGCAGGCCGTGAGCTGCTGCTGGTCCTCGACGGCTACGACCACCTGGTCGAGGCGTGCGCCGAGCTGACCCTGGAGCTGCTGCGGCGCGCCCCCGGGCTGCGGGTGCTGGCCGCCGGCCGGCGGCCGCTGGGGATCCCGGGCGAACACGTGGTGCCGCTGGCACCGATGACCGCGGACGACGCCGCCGCGCTGTTCGCCGACCGCGCCGCGTCGGTCGTCGCCGGCTTCACCGTCGAGGCGTCCGACGAGGTCGCGGTCGCCGAGCTGTGCCGGCGGCTGGACGGCATTCCGCTCGCGCTGGAACTGGCCGCGGTCCGGCTGCGCGCGCTCTCCGTCAACCAGGTGCTGCACCGCCTCGACGACCGCTTCCGGCTGCTGACCGGCGGCGCCCGCGGCACCCTGCCCCGGCACCGGACACTGCGGACCGCGATCGGGTGGAGCCATGAACTGTGCACCCCCGGGGAGCGGCTGCTGTGGGCGCGGCTGTCGGTCTTCGCCGGGCAGTTCGACCTGGAGGCGGTCGAGTACGTCTGCGCGGGCCCGGAGCTGCCGGGCGAGGAAGTCCTCGACGTCGTCGCGGAGTTGGTCGCCCAGTCGGTCCTGGTGCGCGAGGAGACCGCGGCCGGTGTGCGCTACCGGATGCTGGACACCGTACGGGCCTACGGCGCGGACTGGCTCGACGCGACGGGCGACACCGCCCGGCTCCGGCGCCGGCACCGCGACTGGTACCTGGGGCTGGCGACCTGGTGCGAGCTGGACTGGTTCAGCCCCCGGCAAGCCGAGATCGCCGCCCGGATCGAGGCCGAACTGCCCAATTTGCGGGTGGCGCTGGAGCAGAGCCTGGCGAGTGCCGACGATACGCACCTGGGCCAGTACCTGGCGGGCACCCTGTGGTTCTACTGGGTGGGCTGCGGCCGGCTCTCGGAGGGCCGGCACTGGCTGGACCGGGCCCTGGAGCTGGACAGCGACCACGACGAGGCGCGGCTGAAGGCGCTGTGGGTGACCGGCCATGTCGCGGTGCTCCAGGGGGACACCGTCGGCGCGCTGGGGGCGCTGCAGGAGTGCAGCGAGAAGGCCGAGCGGACCGGTAACGCCACCGCGGCCGCGTACGCGCTGCACCGCACCGGCTGCCTGGCCCTGGTCTGCGACGACCTGCCGCGCGCCGAGGAGCTGCTGCGCGGCGCGCTGGCGCGCTACCGGGAGATCGGGGAGCTGAGCAGCACGGCGCTGATGGCACAGCTCGCGCTGGCGATGACGGTGGCCTTCCAGGAGGAGCTGGCGGACGCCGTGCGGCTGGGCGAGGAAGTTCGGGAGGTCTGCGAGGACCACGGTGAGCGCTGGACGCTGGCCTACGCCCAGTTCGTGCTGGCCTACGCCGCCTGGTCCCAGGGCGACGGCGGACGGGCCCGCACGCTGCTGGAGGAGTCCTTGGCCGTCGACCACGCCTTCGGCGATCTGCTGGGCGCGGTGCTGGCGCTCGAACTGCTGGCACTGGTGACGCTCGGTGAGGGCGAGGCGGAGGAGGCGGCGGTGCTGCAGGGCGCCGCGGGGCGGGTCTGGCCGTCGGTGGGGCTGCCGCTGTTCGGCTCGCACCACTACAGCCGGCTGCACGCGTTGTGCGAGGAGCGGGCGCGGCGGCGGCTCGGGGACGAGGCGTACGAGGACGCGCTGCGCGCGGGCGGGCGGCTCGACCTGGACGCGGCGGTGGCCCGGATCCTGCGGCCCGCGCACCGGTCGCCCGCGCCGCGCCGCACGGTGCGGATCGCGCCGCCCGCCACGAACGAGCCCGCCGCCTCCCCCTCCGCGAGCGGCGGGGAGACGGCGGGCTGAAGTGGTGCTGCGCCTGCGGTGGTGCTTAGCGGGCGTAGTACTCGACGACGAGCTGCTCGTCGCAGATCACGGGGATCTCCTTGCGGTTCGGGTCCCGGTCGAGGCGGAACGCCAGAGCCTGCAGGTTGACCTCCAGATAGCGCGGCGTCTCGCCGTCGGGGGCGTAGCCACCCTCACGCGCGACCTGGAAGGGGTGCTTCTCGCGGCTGCGCTCGCGGACCATCACGACGTCGCCGGGGCGGACGCGGAAGGACGGCTTGTCGACCTTGCGGTCGTTCACCGAGATGTGGCCGTGGACGACCATCTGGCGGGCCTGGTAGATCGTGCGGGCGATGCCCGAACGCAGGACGAGCGCGTCCAGACGGCGCTCAAGCTCGATGATCAGCGCTTCGCCGGTCTTGCCTTCGACCTTCCGAGCGCGGTCGTAGGCGCGCGCCATCTGACGCTCGCTGATGTCGTACTGCGCACGCAGACGCTGCTTCTCGAGCAGTCGGACCTTGTAGTCACTGTTCTGCTTGCGGCCACGGCCGTGCTCGCCGGGCGGGTAGGGACGGGCCTCGAAGTACTTGACGGCCTTCGGCGTCAGCGCGATGCCGAGCGCGCGCGACTTCTTGACCTTGGGACGCGACTGGTTCACGTGGAACGGACCTCCGTGTAAGTTAGGTGAGGCTTACCTTAGCGTGAGGAGAACGCATGTTTCGACCTGGGATCCCCCTGCCCAGTGCTGGTCAGAGCACAGAGGCGGGTCAGCCGCGTCCCGTGGAAGACGCCCAGCAGCCGACCGCCGCTGAGCGCGTACGAACCCTCGTCGAGTCCCATGCTATGGCGTCTTTGAGCATCCCCGGTGTCGAGGACCCCGACGAGACCGGACTCTCGGCGCCCGTCTGCCGGACCGTCACCACCGACGGAGACGTGCTGTTGCTGGTCCCTGGGGACTCCGCGGCGGCTCGGGCGGCCGCGCACGCACAGGATGATGATCTTTCCGCAGTGATGGAGATCACGGACGTGGCGCCGGTTTCGGTGCCCCATCGGATCCGCGGAAGGGCCTGGGTGGCCGGCTGGCTGACGCCCGTACGCAACGAGCAGCGCGCCGAGGCGGCGATGCTGCTCGCCGAGCGGCACCCCGTGGGCGAGCTGCTCGGCATCGGCGAGGCGCTGCAGCCGGATCCGGCACCGGGCCTGTACGGGCGGACCGCCTGGATGATGCTCCGCCTGGAGGTCGGCGAGGGCGCGGTGGACGACCTGTGGGGCACCGAGGCCGTCGAGCCGGACGACTTCGCCGACGCGACCCCCGATCCGCTGGTCGCCCACGAGGCGGAGCTGCTGCAGCATCTGCACGCGGCGCACAGCGAGCAGGTACACGGATTGTGCGCCCTGCTGGGCGACCGCGGCCGGCTGTGCGGACCGCGCGAGCAGGCGGTGCCCGTGGGCCTGGACCGTTTCGGCCTGCGAGTGCGCTTTGTCCAGGGGTCCGGGGGGCGTTCCCCGGAAGACCGCGGCACCGACGCCGAGCAGCGCTCCTTCGACGCCCGCTTCGACTTCCCCGAACCCGTACGGGACGTGGCGGAGCTGCGGCGGGCGATGCACACGCTCTTCGAGGCGGCGGCCGAGTAGATCGCTGGCCGGCCCGGTGCCGGCCGGCCCCCTGAAGTGCTCCGGGCTACTCGGCGACGCCCTCGCCGGCCGCGCCGCGCAGGCGGGCCCGCACCCGCTCGGCGACGTCGGCGTAGCGTGCCTCCGCGCCATGGCGGGTGGGCTCGTAGTACCGCCTGCCGTGCACCTCGTCCGGCGCGTACTGCTGGGCCGCGATGCCGCCCGGCAGGTCGTGCGGGTACTGGTAGCCCTGGCCGTGGCCGAGCTTCTGGGCGCCCTTGTAGTGGCTGTCGCGCAGATGGGGCGGGACCGCACCGGCCCGGCCGGCCCGGACGTCCGCCAGCGCCGCGTCGATGGCCGTGTAGGCGGCGTTGGACTTCGGCGCCAGGGCGAGCGCGATGGTGGCCTGGCTCAGCGTGATCCGGGCCTCGGGGAAACCGATCAGCGCCACCGCCTGGGCGGCGGCGACCGCGGTCTGCAGGGCCGACGGATCCGCCAGGCCGATGTCCTCGCTCGCCGAGATCATCAGCCGTCGGGCGATGAACCGCGGGTCCTCGCCCGCCTCGATCATCCGCGCAAGGTAGTGCAGCGCGGCGTCGACGTCCGAACCGCGGATGGACTTGATCAGCGCGCTGGCGACGTCGTAGTGCTGATCGCCGTCCCGGTCGTACTTCACCGCGGCGCGGTCGACGGACTCCTCCAGGGTCTGGAGGGTGATCTCCTTCTCCCCCTTGGCCAGCGCGGATCCGGCGCCGGCCTCCAGGGCCGTGAGCGCGCGCCGGGCGTCGCCGCCGGCGATGCGCAGCAGATGCGCCTCGGTGTCCTCGGGGAGGGTGACCGCGCCGGCGAGGCCGCGCGCGTCGGTCAGCGCGCGCCGCAGCAGCCCGCGCAGATCGTCGTCCGTGAGCGGTTCGAGCGTCAGCAGCAGCGACCGGGACAGCAGCGGGGAGATCACCGAGAAGTACGGGTTCTCGGTCGTCGCGGCGATCAGGGTGACCCAGCGGTTCTCCACGGCGGGCAGCAGGGAGTCCTGCTGCGCCTTGCTGAAGCGGTGGATCTCGTCGAGGAAGAGGACGGTCTCCTTGCCGAAGCCGCCGGAGGCGCGCCGGGCGCCGTCGATGACCGCACGGACCTCCTTGACCCCGGCCGTGATCGCCGACAGCTCCACGAAGCGCTTGTTCGTCGCCTGGCTGACGACATACGCCAGGGTCGTCTTGCCGATGCCGGGCGGCCCCCACAGAAACACCGACGACGGCCCCGCCGGCCCGCCGCTGCCCTCCCCCACCAGGCGGCGCAGCGGCGAGCCCGGTTTGAGCAGATGCTGCTGGCCCACCACCTCGTCGAGGGTGCGCGGACGCATCCGCACGGCGAGCGGAGACCCCGCGGGGTCCTTCTCCTGGCGGTCTTCGGCGGCGGCGGTGAACAGGTCGGGCTCCACGTCGACGAGCCTATGCCACCCCACTGACAACGCCCCGGCCCCGTCGTGGGACGGAACCGGGGCGGGCAGTTCGGGACGCTTCGCCTAGAGCAGGGTGCTCCAGTACGACCACCACTTGGTGAGGATCAGCAGGGCGATCACGCCGTACCAGAGCACCGGGACGACCCAGTGGAACTCCAGCACCGTGCGGCGCAGCCCCTCGGGGGCCGGGACGACGCCGTGCTTGATGTTGTGCACCGTGGTGTACCAGAACATGAGGATCGTCACGCACCAGGTCAGCGTGCACCACAGGCACAGCGCGTTGATGCTGTACAGCGACTGGGTCATCAGCCACATGCAGAACACCGCGGCGAGCCCGGTGCCGATGTTCAACCCGATCCAGTACCAGCGGCGGAAGCGGGCACCGGCGAGCAGGGCCATGCCGATCGCGACGACCACGCCGAAGCCGACCAGACCGGCCATCGGGTTCGGGAAGCCGAAGGCCTCCGCCTGCTTGCTCTGCATGACACTGCCGCAGGAGATGATCGGGTTGAGGCTGCACGCCGGCTTGAAGTTCGGGTCCTTCAGCAGCTCGAACTTGTCCAGCGTGATGATCCAAGCGGCCAGGCCGCCCAGCGCACCGGTGATCACCAGGAGCAGGGCGAGTCCGCGGCCCGAGCCGATGGTGCTCGGGCCGCTCGCGTGGTCGTCGTCGATGGACACGTCGTCAACCGCTGTCGTCGTCATATCGCCGTTCCGTCGGTCCCTTGGGAGATGGGCTGCGCGGACGGGCCCGCGGGGCCGCGGCCGCGCCCTTCATTCTGCCTCAACCACCCAAGGGACCGCCGTTCGCTGCGCGTAAACACGGCGAATTCTCGGGTCCGGCGTTGACGGACCGGCGGCCCTCAGCCCAGCCGGCGGCGGACCTCGTCGGCCACCGCGGCCAGCGCGACGGGGGTCTGCTCGCCGCTTTCGAGGTCCTTGAGCTGGACGACGCCCTCGGCCAGATCCCGCTCGCCGGCCACCAGCGCCAGCCGTGCGCCCGAGCGGTTGGCGGACTTCATGGCGTTCTTCAGGCCCTTGCCGCCGTAGGCGAAGTCGGTGGCGACGCCGGCCCGGCGCAGCTCGGTGACGGTGCCGAAGAGCACCCGGCGGGCCTCCTCGCCGAGCGGTACGGCGTACACGGCGGTGGCGGCGGGGATGTCGAGCGTGATGCCCTCCGCCTCCAGCGCCAGCACCGTGCGGTCGACGCCCAGCGCCCAGCCGACGGACGGCAGCGCGGGGCCGCCGATCATCTCCGACAGGCCGTCGTAGCGGCCGCCGCCGCCCACCGCGGACTGCGAGCCGAGGCCGTCGTGGACGAACTCGAAGGTGGTGCGGGTGTAGTAGTCCAGGCCGCGGACCAGCTTCTCGTCGTCCTCGAAGGCCACGCCCGCCGCCGCCAGCAGCTCGCGGACCTGCTCGTGGTACGCCTTGCACGCCTCGCACAGGTAGTCGCGCAGCATCGGCGCCCCGGCCAGCTGCCGCTGGACGGACTCGCGCTTGTCGTCCAGGACGCGCAGCGGGTTGATGTCGACCCGGCGCCGGGTGTCGTCGTCCAGGTCGAGCCCGCGCAGGAAGTCCTGCAGCGCGGCGCGGTAGACGGGGCGGCACTCCTTGTCGCCCAGGGAGTTGAGCAGGATGCGGAAGTCGCGCAGTCCCAGGGCGCGGTAGGCCTGGTCGGCCAGGATGATCAACTCGGCGTCCAGTGCCGGGTCCTCGGTGCCGATGGCCTCCGCGCCGACCTGGGAGAAGTGCCTGTAACGGCCCTTCTGGGGGCGCTCGTAGCGGTACTGCGAGCCCGAGTACCAGACCTTCACCGGCAGGTTTCCCGCCTTGTGGAGATTGGACTCCAGGACCGCGCGCAGCACAGGAGCGGTGGTCTCCGGGCGCAGGGCGAGCCGGTCGCCGCCCTTGGTCTCGAAGACGTACATCTCCTTGGTCACGATGTCGGTGGACTCGCCGACGCCGCGCGCGAAGAGCTCGACGTTCTCGAAGCCGGGCGTCTCGACGTAGCCGTAACCGGAGTTCCTCAGCGGCTCGGCGATCGCCTCGCGCACCGCGAGGTAGGTGGCGGACTGCGGCGGAATCAGGTCGTAGGTGCCCTTGGGGGCCTTGAAGGTGCTCACGAAGCTCTCGTCACATTCCTCGTCGTGGAGCGGCGCTGAAGCCGTCTCCGAGGCCGGCGGCCACCTCCCGCAGGAACGGGTTGGTGGCGCGCTCGCGGCCGATGGTGGTCTGGGGGCCGTGGCCGGACAGGACGACGGTCGAGTCCTCCAGTGGCAGGCACACGCGGGCCAGCGACTGCAGGATCTCGGCGTGGTCGCCGCCCGGCAGGTCGGTGCGTCCGATGGAGCCGGCGAACAGCAGGTCGCCCGAGAAGAACACCGGCGGAACGTCCGCCTGCTCGGGCATCCTGAACGTCACCGACCCCTTGGTATGGCCCGGCGCGTGCGCGACGGAGAACTCCATTCCGGCCAGTTCCAGGACGCTGCCGTCACTGAGCTCCTTGACGTCGTCCGGCTCCCCCACCGTCAGTTCGCCCATGAGCTGCCGACCGATGGAGCGGCCCAGGGCCCGCTCGGGATCGCTCATCATGAAACGGTCCTCGGGGTGGATCCAGGCCGGGACGTCGTGCGCGCCGCACACGGGGACGACCGAGGCGACATGGTCGATATGGCCGTGGGTGAGGACGACCGCGACGGGCTTGAGACGATGCTTTGCGACCGCGTCCTCGACTCCTTGGGCCGCCTGGTGGCCCGGGTCGATGATGACGCACTCCTCGCCGGCGGCGGGGGCGACCAAGTAGCAGTTGGTGCCCCAGGCCCCGGCGGGGAACCCGGCAATCAGCACGTTCGTCCTTAAAGGTCGGTGTGGAGGGCGGTTACGCAAGGCCGCTCCCGGACATCTCGGCAGCTCCAGAGCCTACCGGCGGGACTCCCGCCAGGGCGAACCCGTATACGGTACGGCCACGGCGGAGGCGCTCGGCGAACGAGGACCTCGGTGCCCGGACACCGCACTGCTCGGACACATCGATGATCGGACAAGGAGACGACCGGTGGTCAGCAAGGATCAGCGGCGGCGGCAGCTCGCCCGGGAGAAGTTCGAGCGTCAGCGGGAGCGGCGGTCCTCCGCCCGGCGCAAGGCCAAGCGGCGCAATGTGATCGTCGCGTCCGCCGCGGCCGTGGCACTGGCCGCCGGCGCCGCGGCCTACGCCTCGGCGGGACTGGCCGGCGGCGACGACCGGGCGGCGGCCGACGCGACACCGTCCGCGGCGCCGGACCCGTGCGGCAGGCCCGCGAAGGGCGCGCCGTCGACGAAGACCTGGAAGAAGGAACCGGCGATGTCCGTCGACACCGCGGCCCCCTACTCCGTGAAGCTGGCGACGACCTGCGGCGAGATCGGTCTGAAGCTGGACGCGGGCAAGGCGCCGCACACGGTCAACTCGTTCGCCTTCCTGGCCCGTCAGGGCTACTTCGACCACAGCCGCTGCCACCGCCTGGTGGACCAGGGCATCCACGTCCTGCAGTGCGGCGACCCGACGGCCACGGGCAAGGGCACGCCCGGCTACACCCTCCCCGACGAGAACCTCAAGGACCCCCGGCTCAAGGGCGGGGTGTATCCGGCGGGCACGGTCGCGATGGCCAACACCTACGACGGGCAGAACGAGAAGACCCGCAACTCCGGCGGCAGCCAGTTCTTCCTCGTCTACCAGGACAGCGAGCTGCCGCCCAACTACACACCGTTCGGGACGATCACGGGCGGCCTGGACGTACTGCGCAAGATCGCCGACGCGGGCTCCACGCCCGACCCGCAGACCCGCAACACCGCGCCCAACGCCACCGTCGTGATCGACCGGGCGACCGTGAAGAAGTCCTGACCGGCGGGTCGCGGCGGGGGCGGCGCGGCACCGCCCCCGGGTGCGCACCGTGGAATTTCGGTCGCGCTGGATGCGGACAGCCGAGCCCCGGTCGCCTAGATTGGCGTTGGGTAGGGTGCCTGCTCCGACGGCTGCCACCCTCACCCGCAAGACACCCCGTCGGACCGGCCAGGGCGCGGCTCTGCCGGACAGAAACTGTGGACGATGCCGGGGGGCCGCACGCCCCCGTCGGCATCATGTGGAGGAGGCGCTGTGAGCAGCGACCCATGGGGCCGCGTCGATGAGACGGGGACCGTGTACGTGCGTACCGCCGATGGCGAGCAGGTCGTCGGATCGTGGCAGGCGGGCACTCCCGAGGAGGCCCTCGCCTACTTCGAGCGCAAGTATGAGGGCCTGGTCGTCGAGATCGGCCTCCTCGAGCGCCGGGTCAAGACCACCGACCTGTCGGCGAAGGACGCGAGCACCGCGATCGACCATCTGCGCCAGCAGGTCGACGAGCACCACGCGGTCGGCGATCTGGACGCGCTCAGGAAGCGGCTGGACAAGCTCGTCGAGTCGGTCGAATCGCGCCGCGAGGAGCGCAAGGCGCAGAAGGCCAAGCAGAGCGACGAGGCCCGTGTGGCCAAGGAGCAGCTGGTCGCCGAGGCCGAGGAACTGGCGGCCAGTGAGCAGTGGCGGGCGGCCGGCGAACGGCTGCGTGCGCTGGTGGACACCTGGAAGGGCCTGCCGCGGCTCGACCGCAAGGCGGACGACGAGCTGTGGCACCGCTTCTCGCACGCCCGCTCGGCGTTCTCCAAGCGGCGCAAGGCGCACTTCGCGTCGCTGGACGCGCAGCGCGAGGAGTCCCGCAAGGCCAAGGAGAAGCTGGTCGCCGAGGCCGAGTCGCTCTCGGGCTCGACGGACTGGGGCGCCACCGCGGCCCGCTACCGCGAGCTGATGGCGGAGTGGAAGGCCGCGGGCCGGGCTCAGCGCGAGCACGAGGACGACCTGTGGAACCGCTTCCGCGGCGCCCAGGACGTCTTCTTCCAGGCGCGCGGTGAGGTCTTCGCGGAGCGCGACGCCGAGCAGGGGGAGAACCTGACCCGCAAGGAGGAGCTGGCCGTCGAGGCCGAGAAGCTGCTCCCGGTCACCGACCTGAAGGCCGCAAGGGCCGCGTTCCGGTCGATCAACGAGCGGTGGGAGGCCATCGGCCACGTCCCGCGGGACGCCCGCCCGAAGATCGAGGGCCGGATGCACGCCGTGGAGCGCGCCATCCAGGAGGCCGAGGAGGCCGAGTGGCGGCGGACGAACCCCGAGGCGCGGGCCCGTGCCGCGGGGCTGACCGGGCAGCTCCAGGACGCCGTCGACAAGCTGCAGAAGCAGATCGACACGGCTCGGGCGGCCGGCAACGACGCCAAGGCCGACAAGCTCGGCCGGGAGCTGGAGGGCCGCAAGGCCCTGCTGGACCAGGCGCTGAAGGGTCTTGAGGAGTTCGGTGGCTGATCGGCCCCTTTGCGGCTGAGGCGCCCGATACGAAGGAGGGCCCCGGTACTTCCGTACCGGGGCCCTCCTCGTGCGCGCGGCTACGGCCTGCGCGCCGACGTCACGCGGTACACGTCGTACACGCCCTCCACGCCCCGCACCGCCTTGAGCACATGCCCCAGATGCTTCGGGTCGCCCATCTCGAAGGTGAAGCGGGAGGTGGCGACGCGGTCGCGGGAGGTCTGGACGGCCGCCGAGAGGATGTTGACGTGCTGGTCCGACAGCACCCGGGTGACGTCCGACAGCAGCCGGGACCGGTCCAGCGCCTCGACCTGGATGGCGACCAGGAAGACCGAGGACTGGGTGGGCGCCCATTCGACGTCCAGGATCCGCTCCGGCTGCCGGGACAGCGAGTCGACGTTGACGCAGTCGGCGCGGTGCACCGAGACGCCGCTGCCGCGGGTGACGAAGCCGATGATGGGGTCGCCCGGCACCGGCGTACAGCAGCGGGCGAGCTTGACCCAGACGTCATCGACGCCCTTGACGACCACGCCGGGGTCGGCGCTGGAGCGGCGCTTGGAGCGCGGCCGGATCGGGGTGGACTCGGCGATGTCCTCGGTGGCCTCGTCCTGGCCGCCGAGCGCCTGCACCAGCTTCTGGACGACGCCCTGCGCCGCGACATGGCCCTCGCCGATGGCGGCGTAGAGCGAGGAGATGTCCGGATAGCGCATCTCGTGCGCGAGGGTCACCAGGGAGTCGCCGGTCAGGATCCGCTGGATCGGCAGGTTCTGCTTGCGCATGGCCCGCGCGATGGCGTCCTTGCCCTGCTCGATGGCCTCGTCGCGGCGCTCCTTGGAGAACCAGCCGCGGATCTTGTTCCGGGCGCGCGGGGACTTGACGAAGCCGAGCCAGTCCCGGGACGGTCCGGCGCCCGGGGCCTTGGAGGTGAAGACCTCCACCAGGTCGCCGTTGTCCAGGGTCGATTCGAGCGGGACGAGGCGTCCGTTGACCCGGGCCCCTATCGTGCGGTGGCCGACCTCGGTGTGCACCGCGTAGGCGAAGTCGACGGGGGTGGCGCCGGCCGGCAGCGCTATCACATCGCCCTTCGGCGTGAAGACGAAGACCTCGTTGCGGGACAGGTCGAAGCGCAGCGACTCCAGGAACTCGCCGGGGTCCTCGGTCTCCTTCTGCCAGTCCAGCAGCTGCCGCAGCCAGGCCATGTCGTTGACGGTGTCCTGGCCCTTGCCCGCGTTCTTCGGCACATCCGTACGGATCTTGGAGGCGCCGGCCACCGCTTCCTGCTTGTACTTCCAGTGCGCGGCGATGCCGTACTCGGCGCGGCGGTGCATGTCGAAGGTGCGGATCTGGAGTTCGACCGGCTTGCCGCTGGGCCCGATGACCGTCGTGTGCAGCGACTGGTACATGTTGAACTTCGGCATCGCGATGTAGTCCTTGAACCGGCCGGGGACCGGGTTCCATCGCGCGTGGATGGTGCCGAGGGCGGCGTAGCAGTCGCGGACGGTGTCGACGAGGACGCGGATGCCCACCAGGTCGTAGATCTCGGCGAAGTCGCGGCCGCGCACGATCATCTTCTGGTAGACGCTGTAGTAGTGCTTCGGGCGGCCGGTGACGGTGGCCTTGATGCGGGCGGCGCGCAGATCGGCCTGGACCTCGTCGGTCACTATCGCCAGATACTCGTCCCGCTTGGGCGCCCGCTCGGCGACCAGCCGGACGATCTCGTCGTACATCTTGGGGTAGAGGATCGCGAAGGCGAGGTCCTCCAGCTCCCACTTGATGGTGTTCATGCCCAGGCGGTGGGCGAGCGGGGCGTAGATCTCCAGCGTCTCGCGGGCCTTCTTCTCCTGCTTCTCCCGCTTGAGGTAGCGCATGGTGCGCATGTTGTGCAGGCGGTCGGCGAGCTTGATGACCAGGACGCGCGGGTCCTTGGCCATCGCGACGACCATCTTGCGGACCGTCTCGGCCTGCGCGGCCTCGCCGAACTTGACCTTGTCGAGCTTGGTGACGCCGTCGACCAGCAGCGCGACCTGGTCGCCGAAGTCCCGGCGCAGGGTGTCCAGGCCGTACTCGGTGTCCTCGACGGTGTCGTGCAGCAGGCCGGCCATCAGCGTCGCCGGGTCCATGCCCAGCTCGGCGAGGATGGTGGTGACCGCGAGCGGGTGGGTGATGTACGGGTCGCCGCTCTTGCGCTTCTGGCCGCGGTGCCAGCGCTCGGCGACCTGGTAGGCCCGCTCGACCTGGCGCAGCGTCGCGGTCTCGATCTTGGGGTCGTTGCCGCGCACGGCCCGCAGCAGCGGCTCCAGGACCGGGTTGTACGGGCTGGAGCGCTGGACGCCCAGCCGGGCGAGACGGGCGCGTACCCGGTTGGGGGAACCGGAGCGGCCGGCCGGAGTGGGCGGCAGCGGCTTGGGCGCGGCCGGCTGGTCGGCCTTGGCGGGCGGCTTGGGCGCACGCGTGGCCGGGGAAGCGGCGGTCGCCGGCTTGGGCGCCGGCCGGGAGTGCTCGGCGGGAGACGTGGCGGGCCGGTCGGCCGGCGGCCGGGGCATGGCGCTTCCGTCGGGAGCGCCGGGCCGCTCGGGCTGGGGCGCGTCCGTGGAAGCCGCGTCCTTCGGCTTCGGCTCGTCCGGGCGCGCGGCGTCGGATCCCGCCGGACGCAGTCCGGGGGAGAGCGGCTGGGCCTCGTCTGGCAAGAGCACTCCTCAGGCGGTTCCGGACCCCAGGACCTCGAACGGGTCGGGGTGCCATGGTATCGAGCCCGCGGCGGCGGCTCCCCCGCGGCCATGGGTCCGTACATGACACAGCAGCGGGGGCACCCGGATTCTTCCGGATGCCCCCGCTGCTTCTGTGGTGTGCGGCGGCCGCCCGCGAGCGGCTCAGACCGTGATCAGGGCCTCCAGCGGAGCACCCTGCAGACCCGGCTGCAGCCGCTGCCGCCCGGCCAGGAAGCCCAGCTCCAGCAGCACCGCCAGGCCGGCGACCTCGGCGCCCGCGCGGCGGATGAGCTGCACCGAGGCGTCGGCGGTGCCGCCGGTGGCGAGCACGTCGTCGATGACCAGCACCCGGTCGCCCGGGGCCAGTGCGTCGGCGTGGATCTCGATCTCGGCGGTGCCGTACTCCAGCTCGTAGGCCTGGCCCAGCGTCGCGCCGGGCAGCTTGCCGGCCTTGCGTACGGGGACGAAGCCGATGCCGGCGCGGACCGCCACGGGGGCGGCGAGTATGAAACCGCGCGCCTCCAGGCCCACCACCTTGTCGGCGCGATGCCGCTCGCACAGCTCGGCGAAGGCGTCGGTGAGCGCGCCGAAGGCCGCCGGGTCGGACAGCAGCGGGGTGATGTCCTTGAACATCACGCCCGGCTTCGGATAGTCCGGGACATCGGTGATCCGGCTGAGCAGCAGCTCCTGCAGGGCTGCGGGAGCACTCATGCCGAAACCTCGCTCAGCTCGGCCGCGCATTCGCGCGACGCGCACCCCCTGATGCTTCGCTCACTACGCCCGCTCATCGGCGCTTGCCCGACGAGCGGCCGCGTCCGCGGGGGCGGGTGGGGGGCTGCCGACGCGGACCGACGACCGCGGCGTCCGCGTCCTCGTCGGCGTCCGCGCCACCGGGGACGGCGTCCTGCGGCTCCTCCTGGCTCGCGCCCTTGGCCGCCGCGGCGGCGCGCTTGGCCTTGACCCGCTTGGCCAGCGCCTTCATCTCCGGCTCGGCGTTCTTGAAGTCCGCGACCAGCGGGGTGGCGATGAAGATCGAGGAGTACGCACCGGCGGCCAGACCCACGAACAGGGCCAGCGAGATGTCGTTGAGCATGCCCGCGCCCAGCACGCCGCCGCCGACGAACAGCAGACCGGCGACCGGGAGCAGCGCCACCACGGTGGTGTTGATGGAGCGGACCAGCGTGCTGTTGATGGAGCGGTTGGCGATCTCGCTGTAGGTGAAGCGGGTCTGCTTGGTGATGTCCCTGGAGGCTTCCTTGAGGCTGTCGAAGACGACGACCGTGTCGTACAGGGAGTAACCGAGGATGGTCAGCAGACCGATGACCGTGCCGGGCGTGACCTCGAAGCCGACCAGGGCGTAGACGCCGACCGTGATCGTGAGGTCGTGGATCAGTGCGATCAGGGCGGCGAGCGCCATCCGCCACTCGAAGGCGATGGCCAGATAGATCACCACGAGGACCATGAAGATCCCCAGGCCCAGCCAGGCCTTGTCGGCGATCTGCTCGCCCCAGCTCGGGCCGACCAGCTGGGTGTTGACGTCCTTGACCGGGATGCTCAGGTCCTTGGCCAGCTCCTCCTGGACCGGCACCGCCTGCTTGGTGTCCAGACCGCTGATCTGGATGCGCAGCGCGCCGTCGCCGAGCTTCTGCACGACGGCCTGGTGGCCGCCCGCCGCCGACTCGGCCTGGTGCTGGGCCTCGGAGGCGGACACGGAGGTGGACGGGGTGGTGAAGACCGCGCCGCCGGAGAACTCGATGCCCATGTTCAGACCGCGCACCGCCAGGCCGACGATGGCCGTGATGGTGATGAGGATCGAGATGCCGTACCAGATCTTCCGCTTGCCGATGAAGTCGTAGCCGACCTCGCCGCGGTAGAGCCGGGCGCCGATGTTTCCGAGCTTGGACATCTCACGCCTCCTTCGTCTGGGTGGGGGCGGTGCCACGGCGGCGGCGCAGCGGCGGCTTGGCGCCCAGGCGCTGGGGGTCGAGGCCGGACCAGGAGTGGCCCTCGTAGAAGAACTTCCGCCGGGCCAGCAGCGTCATCAGGGGCTTGGTGAAGAGGAAGACCACCACGACGTCGAGGACGGTGGTCAGGCCGAGGGTGAAGGCGAAGCCCTGCACCTTGCCGACGGTGACGATGAACAGCACCGCGGCGGCCAGGAACGACACGAAGTCGGAGACCAGGATCGTGCGGCGGGCCCGCGGCCAGCCGCGCTCGACGGCCGGGCGCAGGGTGCGGCCCTCGCGGATCTCGTCCCGGATGCGTTCGAAGTAGACGATGAACGAGTCGGCGGTGATGCCGATGGCGACGATGGCGCCGCAGACCGCCGGGAGGTTCAGCGCGAACCCGATGGCCGGGCCGAGCAACGTCATGATCGTGTACGTCAGGATCGCCGAGACGCACAGGCTCGCCAGCGCGACCAGCGCCAGGCCCCGGTAGTAGGCGATCAGGTAGATGACGACCAGGGCGAGGCCGATGGCGCCGGCGATCAGACCGGCGTGCAGCTGCTCGCCGCCGAGGGCCGCGGTGACCGTGGTCTCGTCGTCGATCTTGAAGGAGAGGGGCAGCGCACCGTAGGAGAGCATGTTGCCGAGGTCCTCGGCGGACTGCTGGGTGAAGCCGCCGGAGATGGTGGCGTTGCCGCCGTTGAGCCGCTCGTGGACCCGGGGGTCGGAGACCACCGCGCCGTCCAGGACGATCGCGAACTGGTTCTGCGGCTGGGCCTTGGTCGCGAGCTTGCCGGTGATGTCCGCGAACTTCTTGCCGCCGTCGGAGGTGAAGTCCATCTGGACGATCCAGCCCTGGCCCTGCTGGCTGTCGAAGACGGCCTTGGCGCCCTTGACGTCGGTGCCCTCGACGGCGATCGGACCCAGCACGTACTTCTGGGTGCCGTCGTCCTTGCAGGCCACGATCGGGTCGGACGGCTTGGCGCCGGCGGCCTTCTCACCGGCCGTGGCGCGGCTCTTCTTCGTGGAGCAGTCCAGCGCGTTCAGCTGCTTCTGGAGGGCCGGCGGGATCTCCTCGGCGCCGGGGAGCGCCGGCGGCGTCGGAGGCGCGGAGGGCTTGCCCGACGGGGTGGGCTTCGCGGACGGCGCCTTCTTCAGCGCGTCCGTCACGGCGCGGCCCTGCGTCGTCGGCTTGGCGCTCGGCGAGGACGAGGCGTTCTGCTGGGTGCCCGGCTGGTCCTTGGCCTTGTCGCCGGACGCCTTGTCGCCCTTGCCCTTGTCGTTGGCGCCGCTCTTGGAGGGGTTCGGCTCGGGCGTCTTGGTGCCCACGGTGGTGGTCAGCACCGGCCGGAACCCGAGCTGGGCGGTGGTACCGACCTGCTGGCGGGCCTGCTTCGCGTCCGTCCCCTTGGGGATGTTCACGATGATGTGGTTGCTGCCCTGCGTCTGGACCTCGGACTCGGTCACGCCGAGACCGTTGACCCGTCGCTCCATGATGTCGGAGGCGGTCTTCATATTGGTCTCGTTGATCGCGTTGGGCTTGCCCGGCTGGTTCTGGGCCGCCAGCGTGAAGCTGGTGCCGCCCGCCAGGTCGATGCCCAGGCGGGGCGTCAGCGTGCCGGAGTAGAACATGCCTCCGATCAGCCCCACCATCGCGATCAGGACCAGGATCAGGGTGCGGCCCGGATGCCCCTGGCTCGCGGGCGCCCTGCGGCCCTTCTTCGGTGCTGCCACCTTCTCGTTTCTCCCTGTCCAACCCCTCGGCCCGGGGTGTCGGCCGAGCGGCCACGAAGTCTTGTGCGGACCTGCCCCCGCCGGAGCCTAAACCGTCCCGGAACCGCGGTGCACGACCCAACATGCCCCGCGGTTCCGTGGGATGGACTACTTCGCGTCGTCGCCGGCCTTCTTGTCGTCCTTGGCGGCGTCGGCGTCCGCCTTGGCGGTGTCCTTGGCGTCCTTGGCGTCCTCGGCGTCCGGCTCGGCCGCGGCGTCGTCGGCGGGCTTGTCGGCGGCCGGGGTCTCGGCCTTGCCCAGCTCGATCTTGGCGGCCTTGTCACCCGTTGCGGTGGCGGCGTCGCCGGTCAGCGAGGAGGCGTCGTCCGGGACGACGGGCGCGTCGCCGTGGCCGGCCTCGGCACCGTCCAGAATGCGGTTGTACTCCTCATCAGCGAGCACCGCGCCGATGGCGTTCTTGGCATAGATGGCGTGCACGCCGGGGGCGACCTCCAGGAGGACGGTGTCCTCGTGGACTTCCTTGACGGTGGCGTACATACCGCCGATCGTCCGGACGCCGGTGCCGGCCTGCATCTCTTCGCGCATCTGCTGGGCCGCCTGCTGCTTCTTCTTGGCGGACCGCGTCATCAGGAACATGGCCCCGATGAGAACGATAAAGGGGAGGAGAGTCACGATATTGGGCACGGGACGGAAATCCTTCGCACGACCGCTGCTGCGCGGTCTCATATAGCGGGGGTGGGTATGCCGGCCCTTACGGACGGCATCGGCGGAGTCTAAGCGAGTCCCCACCAGTGGAACAACGCCCAGCATCGCACCGCAGTTCCTGACCGGGCGAGTCTCCGCGCCGTCAGGGTCCGAACAAGCCCTGCTGTCCGCTTCCTCCTGATTGCTGCTGGGGCGGGACCAGCCCGAGATGGGCCCAGGCCGCCGGGGTCGCGATGCGCCCCCTGGGAGTCCTGGCGAGCAGCCCCTCCCGTACGAGGAACGGCTCGGCGACCTCCTCGACCGTCTCGCGCTCCTCCCCCACGGCGACCGCGAGGGTGGACAGGCCCACCGGGCCGCCGCCGAAGAGCTTCAGCAGGGCCGTGAGCACGGCGCGGTCCAGGCGGTCCAGCCCGCGGGCGTCGACCTCGTAGACGGCCAGGGCCTGGGAGGCGATCTCGCGGGTGATCAGGCCGTCGGCCTTGACCTGGGCGTAGTCGCGGACGCGGCGGAGCAGGCGGTTGGCGATACGGGGCGTGCCGCGGGAGCGGCCGGCGATCTCGGCGGCGCCGTCCCCTTCTATCTCGACGTCGAGCAGGCCGGCCGAGCGGTGGATGACCCGCTGGAGCTCGGCGGGGGCGTAGAACTCCATATGGGCGGTGAAGCCGAAGCGGTCGCGCAGCGGGGGCGGCAGCAGTCCGGCCCTGGTCGTGGCGCCGACCAGGGTGAACGGCGGGAGTTCGAGGGGGATGGCGGTGGCGCCCGGACCCTTGCCGACGATGACGTCGACGCGGAAGTCCTCCATCGCCATGTAGAGCATCTCCTCGGCGGGCCGGGACATCCGGTGGATCTCGTCGAGGAAGAGCACCTCGCCCTCCTGGAGGGAGGAGAGGATCGCGGCGAGGTCGCCGGCGTGCTGGATGGCGGGGCCGGAGGTGATCCGGATCGGGGCGCCCATCTCGGCGGCGATGATCATCGACAGGGTCGTCTTGCCGAGGCCCGGCGCGCCGGACAGCAGGACGTGGTCGGCGGTGGCGCCGCGGGCGCGGGCGGCCCGCAGCACCAGGTCGAGCTGTTCGCGCACCCGCTCCTGGCCCACGAACTCGGCGAGGTCCTTGGGCCGCAGCGCGGCCTCGACGGCGGTGTCCTCGCCGTCCGCGTCGGCTCCGACCAGCCGGTCGGGGCCGCCCGGGGCGGTGTCCTCGGTGGGCGGTGCGGTGTCGTCCCAGTTCACTGCGGATTGCCTCGCGGGGTCGGGGCGGCCGGGCCGCCTGCGTGGTCATGCGGTCGGGGGCTCGCGGACCGGGCGGCGGTCATCGGGCGCGGTTCAGCGTCTGCAGGGCGGCCTTGAGCAGCTGCGGCACCTGGGGCGCGCCGCCGGCGGCGACGGCCTCCTCGGCCTGCGGGGCGACCGCGGCGACCGCCTCGTCCGCCTCGCGGGTGGCGTAGCCGAGCCCGATCAGGGCGGCCTGCAGCTGGTCGCGCCAGCCGGCGGTGCCGGCGCCGCCGACCGCGGGCCGACCGCCGCCGACCGGCTCGCCGAGCCGGTCCTTCAGCTCCAGCAGCAGCTTCTGGGCGCCCTTCTTGCCGATGCCGGGTACGGCGGTGAGCGCCTTCTCGTCACCCGTGGAGACCGCGCGGCGCAGCGCGTCCGGGCTGTGCACCGCGAGCATGGCCTGGGCGAGCCGGGGGCCCACGCCGCTGGCCGTCTGCAGCAGCTCGAACGTCTGGCGCTCGTCGTCGTCGACGAAGCCGTAGAGCGTGAGGGAGTCCTCGCGGACGACGAGGGAGGTGGCGAGCTTGGTCGGGGCTCCGATGCGCAGCGTGGAGAGCGTGTTCGGGGTGCACTGGACGGCCATGCCGATACCGCCGACCTCGACGACTGCCGTGTCGGGGGCCAGGGCCGCGACCGGGCCGGAGACAAAGGCGATCATCGGGAGCCCTTCAGCGTGCGGACGGGAGCGGAGGTGCGGCGGGCGGCGGCCTGGGCCTGCTGGAGGCGGTTGACCGCGGGGGCCCGCCAGATGTGGCAGATGGCGAGGGCGAGGGCGTCGGCTGCGTCGGCCGGCTTCGGTGGTGCGTCGAGCCGCAACAGGCGCGTCACCATCGCGCCGACCTGGGCCTTGTCGGCCCGGCCCGAACCCGTGACGGCGGCCTTGACCTCACTGGGGGTGTGCAGCGCGACCGGCAGACCGCGGCGGGCGGCGCACAGCATGGCGACCGCGCTGGCCTGGGCGGTGCCCATGACCGTACGGACGTTGTGCTGGCTGAAGACCCGCTCCACGGCGACGTATTCGGGGCGGTGGGCGTCCAGCCACTCGTCTATACCGCGCTCGATGAGGACCAGCCGCTGGGCGATCTCGGCATCGGGCGGGGTGCGGACGACGCCGACGCCGACCATCTTCAGCGGGCGTCCGGCGAGGCCTTCCACCACGCCGACCCCGCACCGGGTCAGCCCCGGGTCCACCCCCAGCACCTTCACGGCGCCCCTCCCCTCATGCCGTTCCGTTTCGTCCCCCGTTCCCCCGCGGGAGGGGCGGAGATCCCCTGCTCAGCACAGTATCGGCTGCCACTGACAACGCGACGGGCCGACAGGGGGTGTGTTCCCCGTCGGCCCGTGTGCGAACGGCGGCGGCGCGGCCGCGCGGACTACCGGCTCAGGCGTCGACCTTGGCCATCACGTCGTCCGAGACGTCGAAGTTGGCGAAGACGTTCTGCACGTCGTCGCTGTCCTCCAGCGCGTCGATCAGCTTGAAGATCTTGCGCGCGCCCTCTTCCTCCAGCTCGACCTGCATGGTCGGGACGAAGTTGGCGTCGGCCGAGTCGTAGTCGATACCGGCCTCCTGGAGGGCGCTGCGGACCGCGACCAGGTCGGTGGCCTCGCTGAGCACCTCGAAGGACTCACCGAGGTCGTTGACCTCCTCGGCGCCCGCGTCCAGCACCGCGCCCAGCACGTCGTCCTCGGAAAGTTCACCCTTGGGGACGATCACCACGCCCTTGCGGTTGAACAGGTACGACACCGAGCCCGGGTCGGCCATCGAACCGCCGTTGCGGGTCATGGCGACGCGGACGTCCGAGGCGGCGCGGTTGCGGTTGTCGGTGAGGCACTCGATGAGCACCGCGACACCGTTGGGGCCGTAGCCCTCGTACATGATGGTCTCGTAGTCGGCGCCGCCGGCCTCAAGGCCCGCACCGCGCTTGACCGCGGAGTCGATGTTCTTGTTCGGCACCGAGCTCTTCTTGGCCTTCTGGATGGCGTCGAAGAGGGTCGGGTTGCCGTCCGGGTCGGCGCCGCCCGTACGGGCCGCGACCTCGATGTTCTTGATCAGCTTCGCGAAGAGCTTGCCGCGCTTGGCATCGATCACGGCCTTCTTGTGCTTCGTCGTAGCCCATTTAGAGTGGCCGGACATCCGCCTGTCTCCTTCGCGTAACCAACTTCTGAACCGAACGCCATAGATCCTACCGGGGTCAGGTCACACGGTGTCACTCCCGCCCGTCACCCGGCCACCGCCGCTCATGGAGCGCTACGCGCGCCCCTGCCGGTCGCCGCGCACCATGTCCACGAACAGCGCGTGGACCCGGTGGTCACCGGTCAGCTCCGGATGGAACGACGTGGCCAGGACGTTACCCTGCCGGACCGCCACGGTGTGGCCGTCGTACGTGGCCAGGACCTCGACCGCGCCGCCGACCGACTCGACCCAGGGCGCCCGGATGAAGACGCCCTCGACCGGTCCGCCGGGGATGCCGGCGACGTCGATGGCCGCCTCGAAGGACTCGTTCTGCCGCCCGAACGCGTTACGGCGGACGATCATGTCGATGCCGCCGAGCGTCTCCTGGTCCTCGCGGGCGTCCAGCAGTTTGTCCGCGACCATGATCATGCCGGCGCAGGTCCCGTAGACCGGATTGCCCGCCCGCACGAACGCGCGCAGCGGCTCCAGCATGCCGAAGACGACCGCCAGCTTGGACATCGTGGTGGACTCGCCGCCCGGTATGACCAGGCCCTCGACCTGGTCCAGCTCCTCGGGGCGGCGTACCGGCCGCGCCTGGGCGCCGGCGTCCGTGAGCGCCTTGACGTGCTCACGGACGTCGCCCTGGAGGGCCAGCACACCGATGGTGGGGGTGCTCATCGCCTCGGTTCCTACCAGCCGCGGTTGGCGTAGCGCTCGGCCTCGGGGAGGGTGTCGCAGTTGATGCCGACCATGGCCTCGCCCAGGTTGCGGGAGACGTCCGCGATGACCTTCGGGTCGTCGTAGAAGGTGGTGGCCTTCACGATCGCGGCGGCGCGCTTGGCCGGGTCGCCGGACTTGAAGATGCCGGAGCCGACGAACACGCCCTCGGCGCCGAGCTGGCGCATCAGGGCCGCGTCGGCCGGGGTGGCCACACCGCCGGCGGAGAACAGCACGACCGGCAGCTTGCCGAGCTCGGCGACCTCCTTGACCAGCTCGAACGGGGCGCGCAGCTCCTTGGCGGCGGCGTACAGCTCGTTGTTGTCGCAGCCGCGCAGCTTGGCGATCTCACCCTTGATCTGACGCAGGTGGCGGACCGCCTCGACGACGTTGCCGGTGCCGGCCTCGCCCTTCGAGCGGATCATGGCGGCGCCCTCGGCGATCCGGCGCAGCGCCTCGCCCAGGTTGGTGGCACCGCACACGAAGGGGGTGGTGAAGGCCCACTTGTCGGAGTGGTTGACCTCGTCGGCGGGGGTGAGGACCTCGGACTCGTCGATGTAGTCGACACCGAGCGACTGCAGGACCTGGGCCTCGACGAAGTGGCCGATGCGGGACTTGGCCATGACCGGGATGGAGACGGCGTCGATGATGCCGTCGATCATGTCGGGGTCCGACATGCGGGCCACGCCGCCGTCCTTGCGGATGTCGGCGGGGACCCGCTCCAGGGCCATGACGGCGACGGCGCCCGCGTCCTCGGCGATCTTCGCCTCTTCCGGCGTGACGACGTCCATGATCACGCCGCCCTTGAGCTGCTCGGCCATGCCGCGCTTGACGCGCGCGGTCCCGGTCTCGGGGTTCTGGGGCGTGGTGGGCGTGCTGGACACGGTTTGACCTCACTCAGTGCGGGTGGTTGAACGTGCCGACCACACAACCCTTTGCGCGGGACCGGAGAAAAGGGCCAATTCAAGGCCGGTGGCTCGTTGCGGCGGGGAGTGGCAGCGACCGCGGCCGGGGCCCGGGGGTGCCGCCCGGCGGCGGGCGCTCAGTTGCCGGCCGAGCGGTCGTCGAGGACGGCCGGCGGCTCGTCGTCCATCTCGAAGGCCAGCGGGAACGGCGCGTGCCCCGCCAGCCGGAAGACCCGCACCACCCGGTGGCGGCGGACGGCGCGGGCGGCCCGTACGGCGTCGTTGTGGAAGCGGCGGGCCATCGGGACGCGGCGGACCGCGGCGGTGAGCTCGGTGACCGTCCGCTCGCCGCCCGGCGCCTCCCGTACGGCCTCCAGCTGCCCCTCCTCCGCGAAGATCGCTCGCAGCGCCTGGCTCAGCTCGCTCTCCGCGACCTCGCGGTGGTCCTCCTCGGCCTGCCGGGCCTCGTGCGCCGCCTGGTAGAGCACGATCGAGGCGGCGGGGTCCAGGACTCCCGACGTGCCGACCTCCTGTGCGACGGACGCGCGCCGCAGGAGCTGGGCGTCGAGGGCCGCCCGGGCCGCGTCGATGCGCGCGTGCAGGCGGTCCAAGCGGCCGGCCGTCCAGCTGAGGTAGATGCCGATGAGGAGGACCGCTACCGCGATCCAGATGATGGTGGTCACGGGCCGTCACGTTACCCGCACGTGGTGGGCTTCCCCGGGGCGGCGCCTGGTCAGTCCTTCGCCAGCCACCGCCGCGCCCGCGGGCCCACGCGTTCGTCGGCGGCCACCGAGGCGGCGCCGGTGGTGACGGTCTCGTAGACGGCGAGGATGTCGGCGCCGACGGTCGACCAGTCGAAGCGGCGGACATGGCGGCTGCCGCGTTCGCGGAGTTCGGCCAGGCGGGCGGGGTCGCCCAGCAGGCGCACCGCGGCGGCGGCCAGGGCGTCGGCGTCCTCGTTGGCGAAGAGCTCGCCGGCCTCGCCCTGGTCGAGGACCTGGGCGAACGCGTCGAGGTCGCTGGCCAGTACGGGCGCGCCGGCGGACATCGCCTCCACGAGGATGATGCCGAAGGACTCGCCGCCCGTGTTGGGGGCGACGTAGACGTCGACGCTGCGCAGCAGGCGGGCCTTGTCCTCGTCGGTGACCATGCCGAGGAACTCCACGCGGGAGCGCAGTTCGGGGGGCAGGGTGGCGACGGCCTCCTCCTCGTCGCCGCGGCCGGCGACCAGCAGCCGGGCGTCGGGCACCTCGGCGAGGATCGCGGGCAGCGCCCTCATCAGGACCGGCAGGCCCTTGCGCGGCTCGTCGATGCGACCGATGAAGCCGATGGTCCCGCCCTGCCACTCGGGCCTGGGTTCGGCGCGGGCGAAGAAGTCGACGTCCACGCCGTTGGGGATGACCACCGCGTCGCCGCCGAGGTGTTCGACGAGGGTGCGGCGGGCGTACTCGCTGACCGCGATGCGGGCGCTGATCTTCTCCAGGGCGGGCTGCAGGATCGGGTACGCGGCGATCATCGCCCGCGAGCGCGGGTTGGAGGTGTGGAAGGTCGCCACGATGGGGCCCTGGGCGGCCCAGCAGGAGAGCAGGCCCAGCGAGGGGGAGGCCGGCTCGTGGATGTGGATGACGTCGAAGGCGCCGTTCTGCAGCCAGCGGCGGACCCGGGCGGCGGAGAGGAAGCCGAAGTTGAGGCGGGCGACCGAGCCGTTGTAGGGGACGGGGACGGCGCGGCCGGCGGAGACGACGTACGGCGGGAGCGGGGTGTCGTCGTCGGCGGGGGCCAGGACGGAGACCTCGTGGCCGAGGCGGATCAGGTGGTCGGCCAGGTCCCGGATGTGGAACTGGACGCCGCCGGGGACGTCCCAGGCGTACGGGCAGACGATGCCGATCTTCACTGTTGTGCCCCCTCATTCGCCGCGGCGTCGCGCGACTCACCCGACTCATCCGATTCGCCCGGCTCGCGCGGCTCCAGGTCGGCGAGCCAGAGCCGCTGCAGCATGTGCCAGTCCTCGGGGTGGTCGGCGATGCCGGAGGCGAAGGTGTCGGCGAGCGCCTGGGTCATCAGGGCGGCCTTCTCGACGCGGGTGCCGGTCTCGGGGACCTCGATCTCGGGGTGGACCCGGCCGCGCATGATGGGAGTCTCGTCGTACCAGAGGGTGACGGGCAGCAGCATCGCGCCGGTCTGCACGGCGAGCATCGCGGGCCCGGCCGGCATCTTCGTCTCCTCGCCGAAGAACTTGACCGGGATGCCGGAGCTGGACAGGTCGCGGTCGGCGACCAGGCAGACCAGGCCGCCGGCGCGCAGCCGCCGGGCGAGCGTGCCGAAGGCGGCGCCGCCGGTGTGCGGCAGCACCTCCATGCCCAGGCCCTCGCGGTAGGCGACGAAGCGGTCGTAGAGGGACTCGGGCTTGAGCCGCTCGGCGACGGTGGTGAAGGGGGTGTTGAGCTTGGTGGTGACCCAGACGCCCGCGAGGTCGTAGTTGCCCATGTGGGGCAGGGCGAGGATGAGGCCGCGGTCGCTCTTGAGCCCCTCCTCCAGGTGGTGCACGTCCTCGGGCGCGAAACCCGTCCTTATCCGGTCCTTGCTCCAGGCCGGCAGGCGGAAGGACTCCATCCAGTAGCGCATGTACGAGCGCATCCCGGCCCGGGAGAGCTCGGCCAGGCGCTGCGCGGAGGCGTCCGGGACCACCCGGGCGAGGTTGGCCTCCAGGCGGCGCACGCCCTTGCCGCGGCGCTTCCAGGCCATGTCGGCGATCCGCCGGCCGAGGCGTACGGCTACGCCTTCGGGCAGCTTCTTGACCGTGCTCCAGCCCAGGCCGTAGAGCGCGTCGATGAGTTTGTCGGTGTCGATCCCCGGCAGGCCGGTCCTGCGTGCGCTCATGCGCTGTTCCCCCCTTGTGCGATGGCGTCGGCCTCGGCCGACTCCCGGCGTACCGTCACCACGCGCTGGCCGAGGGTGACGGCGCTGCCGATGCCGACGATCCACAGTGCGATCGGCAGCAGGGCCTCGACGCCGGGCACCCCGAAGGCGTGCAGACCCGACAGCCCGCAGGCCACCAGCGTGATGACCAGCCGCTCGGCGCGCTCGACCAGGCCGTTGACGTCGACCGGCAGCCCGATGGCCTCGCCCCGCGCCTTGGTGTACGACACGACCTGCCCGCTGGCCAGGCAGAAGATCGCCATGGCGCAGAGGATCAGGCTCTCGCCGCGGCCCGCGTACCAGAGGGCGAGCCCGCCGAAGATCGCGGAGTCGGCGACCCGGTCGAGGGTGGAGTCGAGGAAGGCGCCCCAGCGGCTGGAGCGGCCGAGCTGCCGGGCCATGTTGCCGTCGACCAGGTCGGAGAAGACGAAGAGGGTGATGACGACCGTGCCCCAGAAGAACTCGCCCTGCGGGTAGAAGACCAGGGCGCCGGCCACCACGCCTCCGGTTCCGACGAGGGTGACCGCGTCCGGGCTGACGCCGATACGGATGAGCAGGGCGGCGAACGGCGTGAGAACACGCGTGAAGAAAGCACGCGCGTACTTGTTCAGCATGGCCTTCCCGGAGGTCGATACGGGCCGCGCGGTCAAGGGGCCACCGGCTGGCCCATCGTAGCCACGAGGCCCCGGGCCGCCGCGAAGGCATCGCGGCGCAGGGTGCATGCGGCGGCTCGGGGCTGCGGTTGCGCGCCTCCCGGCGTACGGATCGGGCCGCACAGCCCTTGGGAGGACCGCGCTCTTGCGCCATGTATGGACGCATGATGACCTCGATGGAAAGCTCGAATCACCGCAAAGTGTCGACCTGGAGGCGAGACACATGAGCGAGAAGTCGAGTACGAACCCGGGAGCCGCCGGAAGGGCATCAGCGGCCGGCCAGCCCACGGCCCTGCGGAATGTGGTGCTGGTCGGCCACAGCGGATCGGGAAAGACCACTCTGGTCGAGGCCCTCGCGCTGGCATCCGGCGCGGTCAATCGGGCGGGCCGGGTCGAGGACGGCGGCTGTCTGTCGGACTACGACGAGATCGAACACCGTCAGCAACGCTCCGTACAGCTCTCCCTGGTCCCGGTGGACTGGGGCGGAATCAAGATCAATATCTTGGACACCCCCGGATACGCCGATTTCGTCGGGGAACTCAGGGCCGGTCTGCGCGCCGCGGACGCGGCCCTCTTCGTTGTCTCGGCGGCCGACGGCGTGGCCGGTGCGACCCGCATGGTCTGGGACGAGTGCGCGGCCGTCGGGATGCCGCGGGCCCTGGTCATCACGCATCTGGAGGCGTCCCGCTCCGACTTCCACGAGATGACCGAGCTGTGCCGGACCGCGTTCGGCGGCGAGGACCCGGACGCGGTGCTGCCGCTGTACCTGCCGCTGTACGGGACACCGGGCGCAGACGGCCACTCCCCCGTACACGGGTTGATCGGCCTGCTCTCCCGGCGGGTCTTCGACTACGCGTCCGGCGAGCGCGCCGAGCGCGAGCCGACGGCGGAGGAGCTGCCGCTGATCGAGGAGGCCCGCAACCGCCTCATCGAGGGCATCATCGCCGAGAGCGAGGACGAGTCCCTGATGGACCGCTACCTCGGCGGCGAGGACATCGACATCAAGACCCTCGTCGGGGACCTGGAGACGGCGGTCGCGCGCGGCACCTTCCACCCCGTGTTGGCCGCCGCCCCGGCGCCCGAGGGCGCCAAGCAGGGGCTGGGCACGGTGGAGCTGCTGGAGCTGATCACCGGCGGCTTCCCGACGCCCGCGGAGCGCGAGGCGCCCGAGGTGACCACCCCGGAGGGCGCCCCGCGCCCGGCGCTGAGCTGCGATCCGGACGGCCCGCTGGCGGCCGAGGTGGTCAAGACCTCCTCCGACCCGTACGTCGGCCGGATCTCGCTGGTCCGGGTCTTCTCCGGCACCCTGCGCCCGGACGAGACGGTGCATGTCTCGGGCCACGGCCTGCAGGACCGGGGACATGAGGACCATGACGTCGACGAGCGGGTCGGGGCGCTGTCGGCCCCGTTCGGCAAGCAGCAGCGTCCGCTGTCGCAGGCGATCGCCGGGGATCTGGCGTGTGTGGCGAAGCTGTCGCGCGCCGAGACCGGCGACACCCTCTCCGCCAAGGACGGTCCGCTCCTGATGGAGCCCTGGACGATGCCCGATCCGCTGCTGCCGGTCGCCATCCGGGCGCACAGCAAGGCCGACGAGGACAAGCTCTCGCAGGGGCTGGCCCGGCTGGTGGCGGAGGATCCGACGATGCGTCTGGAGCACCATCAGGACACGCATCAGGTGGTGCTGTGGTGTCTGGGCGAGGCGCATGTCGATGTGGCGCTGGAGCGGCTGCGCACCCGCTACGGCGTCAAGGTGGACACGGTCGCGCACAGGGTGCCGCTCCGGGAGACCTTCGGCGAGGCGTCGGCCGGCCGCGGGCGCCATGTGAAGCAGTCCGGTGGGCACGGGCAGTTCGCGATCTGCGAGATCGAGGTGGAGCCGCTGCCGGGCGGCTCCGGTATCGAGTTCGTGGACAAGGTCGTGGGCGGCGCGGTCCCCCGGCAGTTCATCCCGTCCGTCGAGAAGGGCGTGCGCGCCCAGGCCGCGCGCGGGGTGGCCGCCGGGCATCCGCTGGTCGACATCCGCGTCACGCTGCTCGACGGCAAGGCGCACTCGGTCGACTCCTCGGACGCCGCGTTCCAGACGGCGGGCGCGCTGGCGCTGCGCGAGGCGGCCGCCGACGTCCGGATCGATCTGCTCGAACCGGTCTGCGAGGTGAGCGTGCTGGTTCCGGACGAATTCGTCGGCCCGGTGATGAGCGATCTGTCGGGCCGGCGCGGCCGGGTGGTGGGCACCGAGCAGTCCGGGGCGGGCCGCACGGTGGTGCGCGCGGAGGTGCCGGAGATCGAGATCGGCCGGTACGCGATCGATCTGCGTTCGCTCTCGCACGGCAGCGGACGGTTCTCCCGCGTCTATGTACGGCATGAGCCGATGCCGCCGCAGTTGGCCGCCAAGGTTCAGGAAGAGGCCGAGAACGGCGGGTAGTTGACGTCGGGTCAGCCATCCGTCGGCCGCTGTCCGGCTCAACCCCCTTGGGCTGGACGGCGGCTGTACGCTGAGAACCTTGTCGTCGGGCCGTGCGCGCGGCGACGGGGCGCGTCGGCCACCGGCTCTTTGCAGGTGTGCCGTCGGCGGAAGCCGGGAAGAGCCGCATCATCGGATGCGAGCGGTGTGGGGGGCGGTAGTGGCAGACGGGTTCGACTTCAGCCCAGGGGCGCAGGTGCCGCTCTCGGGGAGCGCCGGGCAGACGGCGGCGACCCAGGCGCTGGCCTCGGCCGCCTATCGGGACAGCCCGCTGGCCGATATCTCCAAGGCGGACTCCGACTCGGGCAAGTCCGAGATCAAGAAGCCGAAGCTGTCGCTGTTCGCGCCCAATCTCGGCGAGGCGTACTCGCGCGCGGTGCAGGTGCGGATGCTCGGCGGCGGCCGTAAGGCGCTCATCCAGTCGTTCGGGGTCGAGCCGCAGACGATCGTCGAGCACTGCCTGTCGGCCACCCGCGTGCGCAAGCAGCGGGACACCAAGCTGACGGTGCTGATGGTGCTGTTCGGGCTGCTGTTCCTGCCCGGTGTGCTGCTGTGGCTGGGCGTCTTCCAGCTGCGCAAGATGCTCTCCAAGGACGGCGAGGGCAAGGGCGTCTCGCTGCTCGGCGCGGTGCTGCTGACCGTGCTCGCCGGTGTCGGCCTGGTCTTCATGGTCAAGCTGCCGATGAACGGCTTCTGGCCGATGTACGCCCGGGCCATGGTCGTCGCCCCGGTGGTCGGCTGGTGGCTGGCCAAGCAGATCTGCGAGAAGACCGCGGTGGCGATGCGGGAGTCGTGGAAGGGGCTGCTGGAGGGTGGTGGGGTGGCCGCCAAGATCCCCGAGGCGGTGCCGCAGGATCCGAACGAGACCGCCGCCGAGACCCTTCGGCAGAATCTGGCGAAGGTCACCGCCGAGCAGAGCAGCAATGTCGTCTTCTACGCCGGCCCCAAGGGCATACTCGGCATGGGCACCCGTTGGGGCAGCTGGCAGCTGGCCGAGGAGCTCAAGCCGGCGCAGGAGGGCACGGAGATCAACCCGTTCCGCAGCTGGGACGTGATCCGCGCGATCCACGACAAGCTGCGGCTGCTGGAGCGCAGCCCGCTGCACACCGGCGGCTTCCCGACGCCTTCCGTCCGCCACTGGATCGTCTCGCCGGTCGGTGAGAAGGCCGGCGCCGTCAGCCGTCCGGAGGGCACGCATGTCGAGGCCTACCAGATCCGCGGCCACGAGATAGAGCGGATCTGCAACGACCAGCAGTTCGGCAGCGGCAACCGCCACTACCTCGGCGTCCAGTTCGTGCTGTGGGACGGCCAGTTGGTGATCACGTTGATGATCACCGTCACGGTGCTGCACGAGACGCTGCGCATCGAGGTGACCGGCCACGCCCTCGGCCCGGTCAACGGTCTGTTCACGACGAAGCCGGAGCCGAAGACCAAGGACGTCGCCAAGGTCGTCAAGTTCTGGGAGACCAAGACCCAGCACCTGCCGCTGATCGAGCCGCAGGAGGTGGTCCGGCTCGCCGCCCGGGCCCCGCTGACCTGGTTCCCGCCGGTCCTGGACTTCCTGGGCGGCAAGCTGACGCTCCCCGAGCCGTTCGGTCTGCGGCACGTCTGGGCCGACAAGCCCTGGCGGCACCGCTTCATGGCCGACGACGCGCTGCGCGCCGCGACCCCGGTCCTGCGCACGGTCCACTCCGCCGCGATGAACGTCCTGAAGGACAACGGCGTGGACACCGAGCGCTTCACCAACCGCTCCCTGGCGCTCAGCGGCATGATCCAGGGTGTGGAACCGCAGAAGGCCGACGAGTACCACGCATAGCGGTCCTCGCCTCCTGGGGCCTGCCCGGCGCTCTTCGCCGGGCAGGCCCCGGATGCGTCTGCCCTAGCGGAAGATCCCGGTGTGCCCCAGGGAGTAGCGTCCCGGCTGCGGGTAGACCGCGAGGCCGTGCGGGCCCTGGCCGACCGGGATCTTGGCCAGGGTCTTGCCGGTGCGGGTGTCCAGTGCGTAGACCTCGGAGTGGTAGCGGCCGGAGAGCCACAGGACCTTGCCGTCGGTGGACAGCCCGCCCATGTCGGGGCTGCCGCCGCCGCGGATGTGCCACTTGCCGGCGAGTTCGCCGGTCTTGAAGTCGAGCAGGGAGATCGAGCCCTCGCCTCGGTTGGAGATGTACATGGTCTTCGAGTCGCGGCTGACGTAGAGGCCGTGGGCGCCCTTGCCGGTCGGCATCAGCCTGGGCCGGTCGAAGGCGTCGCCGTTGAGCACCCAGATGCCGTCGGCCATCATGTCGGCGATGTACCAGGTCCTGCCGTCCGGGGAGATCTTCACGTCCTGCGGCATGGCGCCCTCGAACGGCAGCTTCTCCTTGCCGATGACCTTCATCTTCTCCGTGTCGACCTTCAGCAGCTCGCCGGAGAACTCGCAGGAGACGATGAAGTACTTGCCGTCCGGCGAGAAGTCGGCGTGGTTGACGCCGGCGCAACCGACCGGGACGGTCTTGCGGATCTCCATGCTGTGCGGGTCGCGGAAGACCAGCTGGCGGTCCATGGAGGCCATCACCACCGCGTACTTCCCGTTGGGCGTGAAGTACAGGTTGTACGGGTCGTGGACCTTGACGCGCTTGCCGGCCTTGCCGGTGGCGGGGTCGATCGGGGTGAGGTCGTGCCCCCGGTTGTTGTTGACCCAGAGCGTCTTCATGTCCCAGGACGGCACGACGTGCTGGGGCTGCACGCCGACCGGGATGGTCTCCATGACCTTGTACGTCTTCGGGTCGATGACGCTGACGGTGTCGGACCCGGTGTTGGGGACGTAGATCCGCGACGGGTAGCCCTTGACCTGCGGCGCCAGCTTGCCCGGGCGGTCCGCCGCGTACAGGTCGTGCTCGTCGAGCAGCGGCGGCATCCCGGGCAGTCCCGGTTTGGCGGCCTTGACCGGGGCGCGTTCGACCGGCGGGGGGCTCTGCGCGGCGGGCTTGGTCCCGCCGCTGCAGCCCGCCGCCACCAGCGCACAGGCCGCGGCGAGCAGCGCGGCCGCCCGGTGGCGAAGGCCCCGGCTCGGGAAGCCGGTCGGGGAATCGGTTCGGTTCCGGTCAGCCATCAGGTCACTAGCTCCGTTGTCGTCACCGCGCGCAGACCGCGCCGGCGGAGGCCGTCGAGGATGGGGGGCAGCGCGGCCACCGTGCCGGCGTGCCCCAGGTGGAGGCTCACGACCGAGCCCGGCCCGACCGAGTCCAGGACCGTGCGCCGGACGGCCGGGGCACCGGGGTCGTTCGCGTCGAGGGAGTCCACGTCGTAGGACAGGACATGCGGATAGCCGGCCTTGCGGGCCAGCGAGGTCACCAGATCCGTGGCCCGCCGGGTCTGCGAGGGGCGGAACCAGCTGCCGATGGTGCCGGTGAGGGTGCGCAGCCGTTCGGCGCAGCGGACGATCTCGGCGTACGCCTCGGCGGCCGGCAGGGCGCAGATCGCGCGGTGGTGCATGGTGTGGTTGCCCAGCTCATGGCCGCCGTCGAGGATGCGGCGGGCCATCGCGGGCTGCTCGTCGAGCCAGTCGCCGACGGCGAGCACGGTGACCTTGGCGCCGGCCCGCTCGGCCTCGCCGAGCAGGGCGGTGGCCAGCCGGGGGTCGCCCGCGCCGTGGAAGGTCAGCGCGACGGCCCGCCCGTCGCGCGGCCCGTGCTCGATCTGTGCGCCCTGGCCGGGCACCCGGGTGGGCCGCCGGGCGGCGGGGGCGGGTGGGTGCCGGCCGGCTCCGGAGGGGCCCGGCCCGCGGGCGGCCCGTGCGGCGCCGGGGTCCTTCGCCCGGTCCGGGGCGCAGCCCGCCACCAGCGCGCCGGCCCCCGCGGCCGAGGCGGCCGCGCGCAGCACGGAGCGACGATCCAGTGAAGTCACCACCCCATTAGAGAGGCAACTAATCCGAAATAGGGCGATATGCCCGATTCATCTGTGTACGTGTCGTATGAGGCATCGCCCGGGAGGGCCGCCCCGGGCGACGGCCCGAGGTGCCTACGCGGGCCAGGCCGCGGCGAGCATCGCCCGTGTGTCGGCGAGGAGTTGGGGCAGCACCTTGGTGTGGCCGACCACCGGCATGAAGTTGGTGTCCCCGCCCCAGCGCGGGACGACGTGCTGGTGGAGATGGGCCGCGATCCCGGCGCCGGCGACCGTGCCCTGGTTCATCCCGATGTTGAAGCCGTGCGCCCCGGACGCGGTGCGCAGCGCGGTCATCGCCCGCTTGGTGAACTCGGCCAGCTCGGCGGTCTCCATGCCGTCCAGCTCGGTGTAGTCGGCGACGTGCCGGAACGGGACGACCATGAGGTGGCCGCCGTTGTACGGGTAGAGGTTCAGCACCGCGTAGACATGCTCACCGCGCGCGATCACGAGGCCGTCCTCGTCCGACTTCGCGGGGATGGTGCAGAACGGGCAGCCGTCGTCGGCCCCCGGGCCGCTCGGTTTGTTCTCGCCCTGGATGTAGGCCATCCGGTGGGGCGTCCACAGGCGCTGGAAGGCGTCCTGCGTCCCGACTCCGATCTGCTGCTCCGGCTCGCTTGTCATACGGGCCAGCATATGGCTTCGTCCATTGGCAGCGTGTCGTTGGGGCGCACAGCGCCGGCCGCTCCGCGATGCTGTGGCGATGGACAGGGAAGCCCGGTTGCGGGAGTGGGAGGAGCGGGCCGAGCCGTATCTCCTGGCCCCCTCGCTGCTCTTCCTCGCCTCCTACGCGGTCCGGGTCCTGATCCCCGACCTCTCCCCCGGCTGGCAGGCCTTCTGGGGCCTGGTCACCGTCGTGACCTGGGGCGCCTTCATCGTCGAATACCTGGCCCGGCTGCTGCTCAGCAAGCACCGCCGGCGCTTCGTCCGCACCCACTGGCTGGATCTGGTCGTGACCGTGCTGCCCCTGCTGCGGCCGCTGCGGATCATCGAGATCCACGACCGGATGCAGCGCCGCAGGGACCATCCGCGGCTCGCCCTCGAAGCCCGCGTGATGACCTACGCCGGGCTGACCTCGCTGCTGCTGGGCTTCGCCGCGAGCCTGGCCGTCTACCACGACGAGCGCCTCGCCCCGCACTCGACGATCACGACCTTCGGCGACTCGGTGTGGTGGGCCTGCTCGACCCTGACGACCACCGGGTACGGCGACGTCACACCCATCACCCCGCGCGGCCGGCTGACCGGCACGGGGCTGATGTTCGTCGGCGTCGCCCTGGTCGGAGCGGTGGTGGGCTCGTTCTCGTCGTGGCTGGTGCGACGCTTCCGGGTGGACGGCGAGACATGACGGGGCCCCGGGGAGCCGATCGCTCCCCGGGGCCCTATGTCACGGAAACCGGCCTCACACCTGGAGGCGGCGCTCCACCACGTCGAGGATCTCGGCGATCGCCTCGTCGCGCGGGATGCCGTTCTTCTGCGCCCCGTCGCGGTAGCGGAAGGACACCGCCCCGGCGGCCATGTCCTCGTCACCGGCGATGACCATGAACGGCACCTTGCTCTTCTGCGCGTTCCTGATCTTCTTCTGCATCCGGTCCGACGAGGAGTCGACCTCGACCCGCAGCCCCTTGGCCTTCGCCTGCGCGGCGAACTCCTGCAGGTACGGCACGTGCGTGTCACCGATCGGGATGCAGGTCGCCTGCACCGGGGCCAGCCACGCCGGGAACACACCCGCGTAGTGCTCCAGCAGCACGCCGAAGAACCGCTCGATGGAGCCGAACAGGGCGCGGTGCAGCATGACGGGCTGCTGCTTGGAGCCGTCGGCCGCGGTGTACTCCAGGCCGAAGCGCTTGGGCTGGTTGAAGTCCACCTGCAGGGTCGACATCTGCCAGGACCGGCCGATGGCGTCCTTGGCCTGGACGGAGATCTTCGGCCCGTAGTACGCGGCCCCGCCCGGGTCCGGGACCAGCGGGAGGCCCTGCTTCTCGGCCGCCTGGCGCAGCGCCTCGGTGGCCTCCTCCCAGTCCTCGTCCGAGCCGATGAACTTGTCCGACTCGGGGTCGCGGGTGGACAGCTCCAGCTCGAATTCGGTCAGTCCGTAGTCGCGCAGCAGGTCGAGCACGAAGGTCAGGAGCGTGTCGAGCTCCTCGGACATCTGCTCCTTGGTGCAGTAGATGTGCGAGTCGTCCTGGGTGAAGCCGCGCGAGCGGGTCAGGCCGTGCACCACGCCGGACTTCTCGTAGCGGTAGACCGTGCCGAACTCGAAGAGGCGCAGCGGCAGTTCACGGTAGGACCGGCCGCGCGACTTGAAGATCAGGTTGTGCATCGGGCAGTTCATCGCCTTGAGGCGGTAGTTCTGCTCGTCGAACTCGATGGCCGGGAACATCGCCTCGCCGTAGTGCGGCAGATGCCCGGAGATCTCGAAGAGGCGCTCCTTCGAGAGGTGCGGGGTGTTCACGAACTCGTAGCCGGAGACCTCGTGCCGCCGGCGCGAGTAGTCCTCCATCACCTTGCGGACGACACCACCCTTGGGGTGGAAGACGGCGAGGCCCGGGCCCAGCTCCTCCGGGAACGAGAAGAGGTCCAGCTCCGCACCGAGCTTGCGGTGGTCGCGCTTCTCGGCCTCGGCGAGGAAGTCCAGATACGCCTTGAGCTCGTCCTTGGTCGGCCAGGCGGTGCCGTAGATCCGCTGCAGCTGCTTGTTCTTCTCGCTGCCGCGCCAGTACGCGGCGGCCGAGCGCATCAGCTTGAACGCGGGGATCACGCGGGTGCTGGGCAGGTGCGGACCGCGGCACAGGTCCTTCCAGCACAGCTCGCCGGTCTTGCCGTCGAGGTTGTCGTAGATCGTCAGCTGCCCGGCGCCGACCTCGGCGGAGGCGCCCTCGGCGGCGTCCGCGGCGGAGCCCTTGAGCCCGATCAGTTCGAGCTTGTACGGCTCGTCGGCCAGCTCCTCGCGCGCGGCGTCGTCGCTGACGGCACGGCGCGCGAACTTCTGCCCGCGCTTCTGGATCTCCTGCATCTTCTTCTCGATGCGCTTGAGATCGTCCGGGTGGAAGGGGGTCTCGACGTCGAAGTCGTAGTAGAAGCCGTCCTTGATGGGCGGGCCGATGCCGAGCTTCGCCTCCGGGAACAGCTCCTGCACGGCCTGGGCCATCACATGCGCGGTGGAGTGCCGCAGGATGTTCAGGCCGTCCTCGGAGGTGATGTCGACGGGCTCGACCTCGTCGCCCTCGGCGACCTCGTAGGCCAGGTCCTTCAGCTCCCCGGCCACCCGCGCGGCGACGACACTGCGCTCGCCCTGGAAGAGGTCGGCGGCCGTAGTGCCCGTGGTCACCACGCGTTCTTCCCGCTCGGAATCGCGTTGGACGGTCACACGGACGTCTGACACCGGTCTCTCCTGACTCATGTCTCTTTCACGACAGCGATTGCTGCGCAGCCGAATCGTACCGAGCCCGCGGACCCGACCGCGAAACGGATTCCGCGCACGGAGCCGTCAGGGGGTGTCGTCCAGCGGCCCGCCGCACGCCTCCTCGAAGAAGTCGAGATTCTCCTGGAGCGACTTCAGCAGGCGGTCCCGCTCCGCCTCGTCGACCTGTACGGGCGTGACGTCGCGGCCGCCGGTGATCCGGCGGAAGCCGCCCCGGCTCTCCAGCCGCCCGCTGACCCTGATCGGCAGTCCGACCAGGTGGGCGTGCCCGGCGATCCGGTAGTCCTCCTCCCCCAGCGAGACCCGTACCTGCCCCACGTCGGCGCCGGTGATCACCCGTAGCCGGACCGTGCCGGGGCCGCCGGGCCGCTCCCTGCGCAGCCGTACGACCGCGCCGGTCACGCGTACCGGCAGCGACGGCTCCTCGCGCACATAGCGCTGGGCCGCCTGCTGGAGGGCGGGCAGGTCGCCGGGCGAGAACTCCACCGGTTCGGGGCGTGCCGGGCAGCCGGCCGGGGCGCCGGCGGCCGGTGACCACTCGACCGCGATCCGCACCCCCTCCGCATCGCGGACCAGCGCGATCAGCGCCTGGGCCAGCTCATGGCAGACGCCCAGCTCGACGGCCGCGTCGAAGGCCTCCATGCCGCCGGTGGCGCGCTGGTAGTCGGTGGCGTCGCGGGCCGCGTGCAGGGCCCGCTGCAGTCCGGTGACCGCCCCGCGCCCACCGCGCACGGGGACGAACGCGGTCAGCCGGCGCCCGCCGGCCGCCGGGCCGACCAGCACCTCGCCCATGAACCCCTCGGCCTGCCGCTTGTGCCGGGCGCCGTAGTAGCCGGCCCGGCCGTACGTGCCCAGCGCCCCGGCGATCAGCATCGAGCGGGCCGCGCCGCGCAGCTGCTCCTGGGCCACCCAGTACGCCGCGCCCGAGCCGCTCTCGGAGACCTCGCGCTCCCAGCGCACCTCGTCGCTGGGCACCGCGAGCCCCACCAGCACCTCGCGTGCGGAGGGGGCGGCGCTCTGCGCCAGCGCCGCCAGGGCCTCGGCGAGCAGCTCCGCGCTGTCGGGGAAGCGGCGGTCGTGCGGCACCAGCAGGCTGGTGCCACCCACCCCTCCGGGCGGCGTCCACCGGGTGTAGTTGCCCGCGGCGCCGCCCCGGCGACGCCAGCCGTGCCGGGCCAGCAGCGCGCCGAGCACCGCCGGGTCGAGCAGCGCGGGATCCAGCAGCCGCGCGTCGGGTCCATCGGTCGGCCGGTACATCAGGGTCTCCCTCCCGCCCCGACCCGCGTCATGATCTCGCAGAGCGCTCGGTCGTCGAAGATCCGCGTGGTCGGGATCCGCACAGTGGTCCTGCGCCGGCCGGTCACCGGATGGCCGGCCAGGTTCGTCCAGTAGCAGCAGTGCCGCAGTTCGAGGCGGTCGTGGGAGGCCCGCAGCCAGTCCTGCTGGGTCCGTGGGACCAGCATCACCACAAGGATCTTGTGCACCGACACGGGCGTACGGGCGAGCTTGGCCAGGTGGTCGTTGTCGAGCGTGAAGGCGAAGGTCGGCCCCGGTGGGCGCGGGGCGGTCTGGTAGGTGCATTTGAGCTGCACCTTGATGGTGACCTCGTCGTCGACGGTGTGGCCCGGCGCGCCATGGCTGACGTGCCAGTCGATTCCGTTGTCCGGGAAGGGCTGCGCCAGCGAGCATCCGGAGGCGGCGGCGACCGCGTGCAGATAGCCCACCTGGAGAGTCTCCATGCAGGCAGTGGTGGCGAGTCCGCCGCGCTGCGGTGTGGTCCGCTGAGGCAGCAGCCCGCCCGGTTCGGGCTGCGCGAGCGTCATCGCTCAGGGCCTTCCGGGCTGGGGGGAACACCCCCACGATCGATGCGTCTGGAGTGACGGGGAGGCGGCGGATCGCGCGGCCCGTCTCTGTGGTTTTCTCCGCGTCAAGTGGTCCGCAAACAACGGCGGTTCGAGCACCGGGTGGCTCGGGTATCACCAGCTCGGGTGGTATGCGCTGCCATCCCCCGTACAAGCACGAGGAGTTGGGATGATGCCGTGCTGGTATGACGGTCCGCTTGCCGCCTTCGACACCGAGACGACGGGCATCGATGTCGAGCGAGATCGCATCGTCTCCGCGGCCCTGGTGGTCCAGGAGACCCCGCGCTCGACGCCCCGCACCACCCGCTGGCTGATCAATCCCGGCGTCGAGATCCCGGAAGCCGCGACGGCGGTGCACGGGCTGACGGCCGACCATCTCGCCCTGCACGGCCGCTGGCCGGCGCCGGTGCTGGAGGAGGTCGCACGCGCCCTGGCCGCGCAGTCGGTGGCCGGCCGCCCGCTGGTGGTGATGAACGCCCCCTTCGATCTGACCCTTCTGGAACGCGAGTTGAAGCGGCACCGCGCCAGCTCGCTCAACGCCTATCTGGGCGCGCATCCGCTGTGCGTCCTCGACCCCCGTGTCCTCGACAAGCACCTGGACCGCTACCGCAAGGGCCGCCGCACGCTCACGGATCTGTGCGCGCACTACGAGGTCGAGCTGACCGACGCGCACGAGGCGGCCGCCGACGCGCTGGCCGCACTGCGCGTCGTGCGCGCCCTGGGCCACCGCTTCGCCGACCGGCTGGAGGGCCTGCACCCGGCGGAGCTGCACACCCGCCAGGCGGTCTGGCACGCGGCCCAGGCCCGGGGGCTGCAGGCGTGGTTCGCCCGCACCGGCAGCTTCGAGGCGGTCGATCCGCATTGGCCGCTGCGTCCCGAACTCCCGGCCGCCGCCTGATTACGCATCAGGAATTCCGCGCTCCGCCCGACAAAAGCCCACCACCGGACGGGAATTCGGTCCGCGGCATTCCGCCGACAAAAAAACCGGGCCACCTTTTGGTGGCCCGGTTCTTGATCCGGTGGGCGATACTGGGTTCGAACCAGTGACCTCTTCGGTGTGAACGAAGCGCTCTCCCACTGAGCTAATCGCCCGGGTGCCGGCGAGGTTTCCCTCGCGAACGAGCAGAACAATACAGGTCGTCCGGGCCTTCCATCAAATTCCTGTCAGCCGCGAGCCAGCCGGGCGGCCAGACCCCGCCGCCCGGCCCGCATCATCAGCGCGTGATTGGCCACGAACAGCGGGCGCCCCACCAGCGCGAACCACCGCAGCAGCGGCTTGTGGACCTCGACGTCCTGATCGAACACGGCCCGGGTGCCGCCGCCGGCGGGCCCCACGGTCCAGCGCGCCCACCCCGCCAGATCGCCCCGCATCGCGATCTCCAGCAGCCCCGCCTCCGGGTCCCGCACCCGCTCGGTCGCGGTGACCTTGAGGTCGTAGGGCAGCAGCGATCTGAACCGGGCGGTGCCGCTGCGCTCGTCGAGCGCGGTCACCTCGCGGACCTGCGGCCACCACCGGGGGTACTCCTCGGCCTGCGCCAGGGCGGCGTAGACGGCCGCCGGCGGGGCGTCGAGCAGCCATACGCTGCGAAAGCGGTAGTGGTGCAGCCGGCGCGACCAGTCGGGCATGCGCCCAGTGTGCGCCTGAAGGCCGCCCGCGCCCAACAACTGCGACGGCCCGGAGACTTGGAAGTCTCCGGGCCGTCGTCCGGGGTGGGCGATACTGGGTTCGAACCAGTGACCTCTTCGGTGTGAACGAAGCGCTCTCCCACTGAGCTAATCGCCCGGGCGCATCGCCAACATTACCCCACGTCGGCGGGCACTCATGACCATGGCCGGGACCGCTCGGGCGCAGCGCGGCCGGAGCGGCGCCAGGTCACTCGGAGACGTTCCAGGGCATCGCGAAGCCGAACTTCCACACATAGACCGCGAGCGCCGCGGCGATGATCACCAGGCCGATGGTGGTGAGAATGATGTTGCGGCGCCGCACCTTGGGGTCGAGCGCCTTCTGGGCCGCTTCGGTGACCTTTCGCTTGGTCCACCGCAGCACCAGCTGCGCCCAGACGAATTCCGTCGCCCAGATCGCCATACCGCCGAAGATCACCAGCCAGCCGGGACCCGGCAGCGGCAGCATGATCACGCCGGCCACGACCACCGCGAGACCGACGACGAAGACCCCGACCTGCCAGCTCACGTGCAGCGGCCGGGAGCGCTTGATGAAGTGCGGCGCTCGCGATCCGAGCGGCTGCTCGGCCGGCACGGCATCCTCCTCGGCGACTCCCGGCCCCCCGTTACTCTGCGTATTCATACTGCCAAACTTACCGGACGGGATCACTCCGCGGAATTACCGCCGAGGACGATCTCGCAATCCGCCGTAAGAGGTACCTGAAACCACTCAAAACCGTCAGAGGGGTTTACAACGGCACCGTAGGTGGCATGTCGATTTCGCCGACGTGCGAATCCCCGAGCGCACACTGAGCGAAAGGCCCTGGCGCTTATGAACACCACGGTCAGCTGCGAGCTGCACCTGCGCCTCGTTGTGTCGAGCGAGTCCTCACTGCCTGTACCCGCGGGCCTGCGGTATGACACGGCCGATCCCTATGCCGTGCATGCCACCTTCCACACCGGAGCCGAGGAGACCGTCGAGTGGGTTTTCGCCCGCGACCTCCTCGCCGAGGGTCTGCATCGACCCACCGGCACCGGAGACGTCCGTGTATGGCCGTCCCGGAGCCACGGGCAGGGCGTTGTCTGTATCGCCCTGAGTTCCCCGGAAGGCGAAGCACTGCTGGAGGCGCCCGCACGGGCCCTCGAGTCGTTCCTCAAAAGGACCGATGCCGCCGTACCGCCCGGTACGGAGCACCGGCATTTCGATCTCGACACCGAGCTCTCCCACATCCTGGCGGAGAGCTGAGACGCGGAGCGGTAACCGAAAGCACTCAACCGCTCACACTTGCGACCGTCCGACTCGGGGAGACGGCGCAGGACCGACAAGTTCATACGGCACACTTCGGCGTCGTCGCCGCGGGCCCACCGCGGAGGCGGCGCTGGAGCTCGTTCCCGGCGCTGTGGAGCTTGTTCCAGACGCTAGAGTCGGCGACCATTCGGCAACGACACCGGGCGGTATCCGTCCGGCCTCACGCGGCCAGGGAGCGGAACCGTGCTGATCACCCATGACACCCGGTGCGCGCTGGACGCGGTCGTCGACCTGCTCAACACCGCCCCGGAGGGCGAAGCGCCCGGCGCGCCGGACAGCCTGACCGATCTGGAGTCCCTGGAGGACTTCGTACGGCGCAACGACGTCAGCGGGGTGGGCGCACTGGGCCCCGGCGATCTGGCGGCCGTGCGGGCGGTCCGGGCGCGGTTCGCCGACGTCTTCGCGGCCGAGGACGACCGCACCGCGGCCGAGCGGCTCAACGCGCTGGTCGCCTCGGCCGGCACCACACCGCAGCTGACCGATCACGACGGGTACGACTGGCATGTCCACTACTTCGCGCCGGACGCGTCGGTCGCCGACCATCTGGCCGCCGACGGCGGGATGGCGCTGGCCTTCATCGTCGTCGCCGGAGAGCGCGAGCGGCTGCGGTACTGCGAGGCACCGGACTGCCGGCACACCTTCGTCGATCTCTCCCGCAACCGCTCCCGGCGCTACTGCGACAGCCGCACCTGCGGAAACCGCCTGCATGTCGCGGCCTACCGGGCGCGACGACGGGAGGCCGCGGGCTGAGTACCGCCGTGGCGGGGCGGTGGCGCACGGCCGGCCTCACAGGATGAAGAGGTCGTGTACGGCACCGAGGAGGAGCAGGAAGCCGATGACGGCGAGGAAGAGCATCAGCGGCGGCTGGGACAGCGCGAACAGGCAACCGCGCGGTTCGGCGGACGGGGCGTCGTCTTGGGCGAGGGCGCACTCATCGTTCATCTCGCGCGCATCATGACGCAGATGATCGTCTGACTACGCCCAATAAGCGTCTCAGCAGTGGTAGTTCATCAGATCCCGTGCTTTTTCAGGATCGCTTCGATGTCCGAGAAGTCATCCTTGGGTGCGCTGTCCCTGCCCTGCGGAGCCTTCGCCTTGGCGGGCGCGCGCCCCGCGCCGAGGGACGGTGCGGAGGCGGCCGGCGCCACCGCGTCCGGCTTGGCGGCCGCCGCGGACTTGCGCTCCTTGCGGCCGCCGATCCCGCCCCTGCGGCGCTCCACACCCCGGCTGACCATGAACAGCACGGCGGAGAGCGCGAGCAGGCCGAAGCCGGCCCAGACCGTGGGCTTGAAGACGATGCCGGTGAGCCAGTCGATGACGCCGGTCATCACCAGCCCGATGGGGATCAGCGAAAAGGCGGCGATGCGGGTCGCGGCCAGGAACCGCTTGCGGTACGCCGTCAGCGCGGCGATGCCCAGGCCCGCCGCCGACACCGCGGCACAGACGGTCGAGGTCAGCATCCGGTCCTCCTGCCGGTGGATGGGCGAGCAGGCTGCGCTCTGCTCCCTTCCATCCTGCCTTGTCCGGCCCCCCGTCGGCCATGTTCCGGTACGGCATCAGGGACATCTCGGGGTCGCGGTCCTCCGCAGGTCCCAGTTCGGCCGGCCGGCGCCGGACTGGAAGACTGGCCCCATGAACGACGCCACCACCTCCGCCCCCGTCCGTCCCGTCCTGGACGTCTGGTGCGAACTGCAGTGCCCGGACTGCCGCACCGCCCTCACGGACCTGCGGGCGCTGCGCGAGCGCTACGGCGACCGGCTGGACATCCGGCTGCGCCACTTCCCCCTGGCGAAGCACCCGCACGCCTATGTGGCCGCACAGGCCGCCGAGGAAGCCATGGAGCAGGGGCAGGGCTGGCCGTACGTCGAGGCGGTGCTGGCGCGCACCGAGGAGCTCGGCAAGCGCGGCGAGAAGCTGCTGCTGGAGGTCGCCGGCGAGCTGGGGCTGGACACCGAGGAGCTGGACACCGCGCTGATCGACGGGCGGCATCTGCTGATCGTCGACGCGGACCAGGCCGAGGGGAAGGCGATCGGGGTGACCGGCACCCCGACGTATGTGATCGGCGACGAGCGCCTGGACGGCGGCAAGAGCCAGGACGGCCTGCGCGCCCGCATCGAGGAGATCGCCGACCGTCTGCTGGCCGAGCAGGGCTAGGCCGATCGTGATCCGCCGGAGCGGGCCCTGAGCCCCCTGCCGGTGGTGTGCCGGTCCGCTCACAGGATCTGCTTCCACAGCAGGTGCGCCGTGGGCCGGTAGCCCAGCGAGTCGTACAGACCGCGGGCCGGCGCGTTGTCCGCGTAGACGTTCAGGCCGAGGCCGGTGCACCCCGCGGCCAGGCTCTCGCGCTCGGCGACCAGCATCAGGGTGCGGCCGTGGCCGCGCCCGCGGTGGCCGGGCGCCACCTGGACGTCGACGACATAGCCGCCCGGCTGCTCCGGCATCCGCAGCGCGACCCAGACGCTGCCGACCTCCGCGCCGTCGTGGACGAGGATCCGCAGCACCTGGTCGGCCGTGGCCGCGCCGTCCGGCAGCAGCGCGCGATGGGCCGCCAGCGCGCTCTCCTCGGCACGGTCGCGGGGCATCCCCTGCCCCAGCAGGGTACGGACGTACCCGGCGAGCGCGGCCTCGCGCCAGACCGGGTAATCCGCCTCGCCCAGCGGCCGGTCGCGGCTGCCCTCGGGAAGGCGGGGCGGCCCGGCCAGCGGCTTGCTCATCGTGCGGCTGCGCTCGGTGTAGCCCAGCGCCGCCGCGAGCCGCAGGGCGGCCGCGGCCTCGGCCGGGACGGTCAGCTCGATCTGCCGGCAGCCCCAGCCGCGCAGCACCTCCTCGGCGGCGAGCGCGGCGACGGTGGCGCGGCCGCGGTGCCGGTCCGCCGGGTCGATGTCCAGGTACCCGATCCGGCCGGCCGTCGGCCCGAACCGGGCGTCCGTCGCCAGGTGGATCCCGCCGACCCGGCGGCTGTTGACGCAGACGTCGTACCGACGGCCCCGGGTGCCGTCGTCCTGTCGTTCTTCCGGTCCGGCGGGGCGCAGCGTAGTGGTCACGAGGACTTTCTACTCGCCCCGCGGGGGCCCGTCATCACCGCGGATCGAAGTCGGCGGCCGAGTGCTCGTCGAAGATCCGCATGGCTTCCGCGGTCACCGGGCCCGGGGTGTCGGCCAGTTGGCGGCCGTCGACCCGGGTCACGGCCTGCACGTCGCGCAGGGTGGAGGTCAAGAAGACCTCCTCGGCCCGCTCCAGGGCGTCCAGTGGCAGATCGGTCTCCTTGGCGCCGGCCCAGGCGATGGTCAGGGCGCGGGTGATGCCCGCGAGGCAGCCGGAGTGCAGCGGCGGGGTGTGCAGTTCGCCGTCCAGGACGACGAAGACGTTGGAGCCGGTCCCCTCGCAGAGCGCGCCGACGGTGTTGGCGAACAGCGCCTCGGAGGCGCCCCGTTCGCGGGCCCGGGCCAGCGCGACGACGTTCTCACCGTACGAGGTGGTCTTCAGGCCGGTGAGCGCACCGCGTTCGTTGCGGGTCCAGGGGACGGTGACGGCGGCGGTGGTGTCGGGGCGGCGCTCGGTCGCGGAGAGCGCGATGACCAGGGTGGGGCCGGCCTCCCCGCGGTCCGAGCCGAGCGGGGAGACGCCGCCGGTGTAGGTGATCCGCAGCCGGCCCAGCGCCATCGGGTTGGCGTCGAGGACGGCCTCGCAGCCGCGCCGCACCTCGTCCAGGTCGGGGTCGGGCAGGCCCAGACCGCGGGCGGAGGTGGTCAGGCGCTCCAGATGGCGGGTGAGGGCGAAGGCGCGTCCGTGGTCGGCCTTGATGGTCTCGAAGACCCCGTCGCCGACCGTCAGCCCGTGGTCGAAGACCGAGACCCGGGCGCCCTCGGCGTCCCGCAGTGCCCCGTCGAGCCAGATCCTCATCGCTTTCCTCCACTCACCTCGTGCAGCCCCGACGCTACCGCGAGCAGTCGGCCGGCCTTCAACTCCGTCTCGGCCCACTCCCGCTCCGGATCGGAGTCCCAGATGATCCCCGCACCGGCGCCGAAGCGGAGCACCGGTCCGCCGGGCGGGGTGCGGTCCAGCCAGAACGTGCGGATGCCGACGGCGAGCTCGCCGGTGCGGCGGTCGGCGTCGACCCAGCCGATGCCTCCGCAGTACGGGCCGCGGGGCGCGGTCTCCAGTTCGTCGATGATCCGCAGCGCGCTGGACTTGGGGGCGCCGGTGATCGACCCGGGCGGGAAGGTGGCCGCCAGCAGGTCCGCCCAGGCGGTCTTCTCGTTGGCCCCGTCGAGCTCTCCGCTCACCGTGGAGACCAGGTGGACCAGGCCGGGGTGCTCCTCGACGGCGCAGAGTGCCGGGACGGTGACCGTGCCGGTGGCGCAGACCCGGCCCAGATCGTTGCGGACCAGGTCCACGATCATCACGTTCTCCGCCCGGTCCTTCTCCGAGAGGTCGGCCGCGGTCCGGCCGGTGCCCTTGATGGGGCCGGAGGAGACGGTCCGGTCGTCGCGCCGCAGATACAGCTCCGGGGAGGCGCTGGCGATCTCCACGCCGTGGTCGGGCAGCCGGATGGTGCCGGCGTACGGAGCGGGGTTGCCGCGGGCCAGGACGGCGGAGAGCGCGTCCACGTCGGCGCGGGCGGGGTCGGGCAGGGGCGCGGTCAGCACCCGGCAGAGGTTCACCTGGTAGACGTCGCCGGCCGCGATGTGTTCACGGACGCGCCGTACGCCGGCGGTATAGGCGTCGCGGTCCAGGGAACTGGTCCAGGCGGTGGGGGCGGGGCCGCGCCAGCCGTCGGGGGCGGGCGCGTCCGCGGCCGTGGCGGGACGTACGTCGGTGAAGCGGGCGCACACCACCGAGCCCTCGAAGTCGGCGGTCACGGCCCACCAGCCGGTGGAGTCCAGGGCCGCGGGATCGCTGGTCACATCCCGCAGGCCGGTGGCTATCAGGCCGCCGAAGCGGGCCATCGGAGCGAAGTCATGCACGTCAGCGAGTCTATGGCGGGGACCGCCGAGCCGCCTGTGCCGAGCGAGCAGCGCAGCACGCTGCACAAACGCGTTTTTGTACTGGCCCCGGAATCCGCTAGAGTTCAACACGTCGCCGGGACGCGCAAGCGCCCCGGAGGCGGAGTAGCTCCCCGACGTAGTCTGGGAGAGACACCTGCGGACGTAGCTCAGTTGGTAGAGCACCACCTTGCCAAGGTGGATGTCGCGAGTTCGAGTCTCGTCGTCCGCTCGATGTGGGGGATCTTCCCGAACCCCCTCACTCCTGGTGGAGTGGCCGAGAGGCGAGGCAACGGCCTGCAAAGCCGTCTACACGGGTTCAAATCCCGTCTCCACCTCCAAGGACGATTAGCTCAGCGGGAGAGCGCTTCCCTGACACGGAAGAGGTCACTGGTTCAATCCCAGTATCGTCCACTGGTCCGGCTCCACCGGGCCCCCGCGCGATTAGCTCAGCGGGAGAGCGCTTCCCTGACACGGAAGAGGTCACTGGTTCAATCCCAGTATCGCGCACGCAGCTGCGGATCTTCGTGATCCGCGGTCCCGAGGACGATTAGCTCAGCGGGAGAGCGCTTCCCTGACACGGAAGAGGTCACTGGTTCAATCCCAGTATCGTCCACACTCAAGCCCGAGGGCCGGAGCATCTCGCTCCGGCCCTCGGGCTTTGTGCGGGTTCGTTCAGGACGAGAACAGCATGTGGCCGAAGCTGCGGTGGTGACCGTGGTGTCCATGGTGACCGTGGTGGCCGTGGTGCGGGGCGCCCCAGGCGGGTGCGGCCGGGTAGGCCTGCGGGGCGGGCGGCGGCGGGGCCTGCTGGGTCCACTGCGCCTCAAGGCGGGTCAGCGCCTCCAGCTCGCCGTAGTCCAGGAAGATCCCCCGGCAGCCGGCGCACTGCTCGATCTGCACGCCATTGCGCTGGTATGTCTGCATCGGTGCATGGCACTTGGGACACTGCATCGTCGGCTCAACTCCCGTTATCGACTTCCGCTCACGGCGGCGCCGCCCGAACGGTCTCCCGGCGGCGAGGTGTTCACCCTACGACGCGGCCGGCGGGCCCCAACTGCTGAGGCAGGGAAGTCATCCGGGCACAGGCGTCGACGACCGCGCACTCGATCTCGTCCAGGGGGCGGGCTGCGGCGGCGGCCTTGGCGACGGCGAGCGCGGCGGTCTGCACCGTCAGGGCGCGGGCCGGTATCTCCAGGTCGGGCCAGGGGTCGCCGTCGGGGCGTACGGCGCGGCCGCCCGCGGCGCGGTAGGCGGCCAGGAAGCGCGCCCAGACGTCCGGGGCGAGCAGGCCGGTGGCGAACCAGGCGGCGGGGCGGGCCAGGTCCCAGGCACCGTCGCCCAGGCCCAGGTCGTCGATGTCTATCAGGAGCCAGGGGCCGTCCGCGGCAGGGTGGCGGACGAGCTGGCCCAGATGCAGATCGCCGTGGCAGAGGATGCCGGTCCGCGGCAGCGGGGCGGCTCCCCGGGCCCACGGCGGGAGCAGGGACCAGGCGCGGGCCGTGACCGCGGCGGCCGCGGGGAGGTTTCCGGGACCGGGCGCCGGTATACGGGGCGCGGGGAGCGGGCCCGCGGCGGACGCCAGGGCACTGCGCATACGGGCCAGCGCGCGAGCGGCCTTGGCTGGGCCGCGCATCGGCGGGACGGGGCCGGGCAGTTGGCGGGGGTCGACGCCGTGCAGCCGGGCCAGCAGCCGGGCGGCGTCCTCCCAGGGAGCGGCGTCCGGGTCGTCGGGCGGGACCGGGCTGCCGTAGGGCCAGTGGGTGACCGCGCGGCCGTCGCCGGTGCGGGTGAGGAGGCCGTCGGGGGCGGTGACCGGGAGCGGGGGCAGCAGGATGCCGTGCAGGAGGGGGTGGGCGGCGATGCGCAGCCGGGCGGCGAGGTCGTGCTGGTCGGCGTCGGGGGCGTGGGTCTTGGTGACCGTACCGCCGCTGCGGACGACGGTGCCGTCGGGGCGGTCGGCGAGCACCTCGGGAGCGGGGGCCGGGGCGGCGGTGCGGCCGGGCGGTGGTGCGGTCATGGTTCCCCTCCCCCGGGGCCGCCGCGGGCCGGATGCGCCGTGGGTGGTGGTGCGAAGGGGTGCGGCCCGGCCTCGGATCGTACGCGCGGGGCGGACGGAGCGCGTGGCGGGACCGGTCGGGCGGCGGGGCGGGAAAGCTCGAAGGCCGGGCATCTCCCCAGATGCCCGGCCGTTCGTGCCGTCCGCCGCACCCCCGTCCCCACGGGGTTTTCGGCCGGAGTCCCCCGTCCCGGGCCGCTCTCCCGGTCCTGGGGCGCCGCTCAGCGCCCCAGCATTCCGGCCACGGACGACGCCTGTGTGATGACGGCTTCCCAGCCGCCGAAGACCACGGCGAGAACGATCGCCAGCGGCAGCACCATGGCCACCGCGACGAGGGGATGGCGGGTGCCCGAGGACTGGTGGCCGCCGAGCGTCGAGGCGAACCTGCGCCCCTGCGCCCGAAGCGCCGTCAGTCCTGAGATCCGATCCATCGTCCCGCTCCCGTCGTGTTCGGAGCGGCGGGCGTCTGACCTCGGGGGACGAGTGCTGCGCCCGCCGCTTGGAGACAACACTAGGCACGTGGAGGGCGGTGGGCGTCATGCCGTCGTACCTATTGGTCGGCCTCCAGGAGGATGACGGAACGGCTCTTCGTGTACTCCCCTGGGTGGAGAGAGAGCGTCGTGGACCTGGGGACATCCCCCAGGGGGCGCGGCCGATCCCTCGACCGCGGGCCTTCGCAAGCGGCCTCGGCGTGACCTCTCTCACGTCGGACGCTCCCCCGCGCGGCACCGTCGCGCCCCCGCGGTGCGCTCGTCCCGCCGGGCATTTTGCCGCCCGGGACGCATCCGCGGCGTCCCGGGCCGCCCCGTCCCGCTCATCTTTCGTTGCGTCAATCCCCCTGCCGCTCCTACCCATTTGGGATCACGTGAGGGAATTCGGGGCGCACGGCGGCCGATTCCCTCCCGCGTTCCGAGGATCGCACCCGCCACCGACAATCCGGTCGCCGACGCATGCGCGGCCTATCAGCACAGTGAGCCGGCAATCCGTAAGCTGTGCCACGTCAGACGGTTGGCAGCGGAGGGGTCTTCCCCACCGCAGGTAGGGGACGGACATGGCGATGATGCGGCTCCGACGCGAGGACCCGCGTGTCGTCGGGACGTTCCGGCTGCACCGCCGGCTCGGCGCCGGCGGGATGGGCGTGGTCTATCTCGGGTCGGACAAGCGCGGCCAGCGGGTGGCGCTGAAGGTGATCCGGCCGGACCTGGCGGAGGATCAGGAGTTCCGCTCGCGGTTCGCCCGCGAGGTCTCGGCGGCCCGCCGGATCCGCGGCGGCTGCACGGCCCGGCTGGTGGCGGCGGATCTCGACGCCGACCGCCCGTGGTTCGCCACCCAGTATGTACCGGGGCCCTCCCTGCACGACAAGGTCAACGAGGAGGGCCCGCTGTCGCCGGCGCAGGTCGCCTCGATCGGCGCGGCGCTGTCGGAGGGGCTGCTGGCCGTGCACGACGCGGGAGTGGTGCACCGCGACCTGAAGCCGTCCAACATCCTGCTGTCGCCCAAGGGCCCGCGGATCATCGACTTCGGTATCGCCTGGGCGACCGGCGCCAGCACGCTGACGCATGTCGGTACGGCCGTCGGCTCGCCGGGCTTCCTGGCGCCCGAGCAGGTACGCGGCGCCGCCGTGACGCCGGCCACCGACATCTTCGCGCTGGGCGCCACCCTCGCCTACGCCTGCACCGCCGACTCCCCCTTCGGACAGGGCAGTTCGGAGGTCATGCTCTACCGCGTGGTCCACGAGGAGGCACAGCTGGCCGGGGTGCCGGACGCGCTGGCCCCGCTGCTCGCCTCGTGCCTGGCCAAGGACCCGGCGGACCGCCCCAGCACCCTGTCGCTGTCGCTGCGGCTCAAGGAGATCGCGGCCCGTGAGGCGCACGGTCTGTCCGGTGGGCCTTTGGAGAACGGCGTCGGCACCGGGGCGGGTTGGGGCCGTACGGAGCGCCGCCCCTCGGACCGCCCGACCGGGCAGCGCGCCGAGGAGTACTCCCGCCAGCGCACCGAGCGGGGGACGGCGGGCTCGTCGGCGCCGCGTTCGCACCCGTCGCGTCCCTCGGCGCCGCGGGACTCCGGCGCCCGGCCGGCCGCTCCGGCATCGGGCGCGGGGAAGAACCAGCGGACCGGCGGGCGCAACGCGCGGCGGGTCCCGGCGCGGCCCACGGGCCGAAACGGTTCGCGTACCCCGGTGCGCACGGGAGCGGGCGGGCGCCGGCCCGGCCCCGACCGGCGGCTGCTGCGCCAGCGGGTCATCGTGTTCGTGGTGGTGACGCTGCTGGTGGCGCTCGGTATCGCCGCGGCCCAGGGATGCCAGGGCCCGGCCCACGCAGTGGGGGTGGAGCGGCGGGTGCCGGTCGCGCAGAGCGCCGCCGGCACCCTCACGGAGGCCGGCGGCAGGTAGCACGCCGCGGAGGCCGGTCCGCCGCCGCGAACTCGGCCGGTCCGGTGGGTGGGACCGGGAGGGGTTTCGTCAGGCGGGTCGGCCGGTCGCCACGGCGTAGAACGCCACCGCGGCGGCCGCACCGACGTTGAGCGAGTCCACGCCGTGCGCCATCGGGATGCGGACCCATTCGTCGGCGGCCCGCAGGGCCCCGGTGGTCAGCCCGTCGCCCTCCGCGCCCAGCATCAGGGCCGCGCGCTCCAGGGTGTGCGGGGCGGCCTCGTCGATGGCGGTGGCCTTCTCGGCCGGGGTGAGCGCCAGCAGCTTGAAGCCCGCTTCCCGTACGACGGACAGATCGCGGGGCCAGCTCTCCAGGCGGGCGTACGGCACGGAGAACACCGCGCCCATGGAGACCTTCACCGAGCGGCGGTAGAGCGGGTCGGCGCAGTCCGGGGAGAGCAGCACCGCGTCCATGCCGAGGGCCGCGGCGCTGCGGAAGATCGCGCCGATGTTGGTGTGGTCGTTGACCGCCTCCATGACCACGATGCGGCGCGAGGCGGCGAGCAGCTCGCCGGCCGCGGGCAGCGGCTTGCGCTGCATCGAGGCCAGCGCGCCGCGGTGCACGTGATAGCCCGTCACCCGTTCGGCGAGGTCGGGGCTGACGGCGTAGACCGGTGCCGGGACCTCGTCGATGACATCGCGCATGACGTCGACCCACTTGGCCGAGAGGAGCATGGAGCGCATCTCGTAGCCGGCGTGCCGGGCGCGCCGGATGACCTTCTCGCCCTCGGCGATGAAGAGCCCCTCCGCGGGCTCGCGCCGGCGCCGCAGTTCGACGTCGGTCAGGCCGGTGTAGTCGGCCAGCCGCGGGTCGTCCGGGTCGTCGACGGTGATGATTTCTGCCACGGGGAGATAGTGCCTTGTCGGTGTCGAGGTTCCAATGCCGCGTACGGGATCGGTTACCTGTGGGTAGCGCCGGCGCCGACGGTGACGACGTCTCCGATGACGATGACCGCCGGGGGGCGGACGCCCTCGGCCCGTACGGTCTCGCCGAGGGTCGCCAGGGTCGCGTCCACCCGGCGCTGGGTGGCGGTGGTGCCCTCCTGGATGACGGCGGCCGGGGTGTCGGCGGGGCGGCCGTGCTCGATGAGCTTGGCGGCGATGGCGCCGCTGTTCTCCACGCCCATCAGGACGACGAGGGTGCCGCGCAGCTTGGCGAGCGAGGACCAGTCGACCAGCGAGCGCTCGTCGTCGGGGGCGACATGGCCGCTGACGACGGTGAACTCATGGGCGACGCCGCGGTGGGTGACGGGGATGCCGGCGGCACCGGGGACCGAGATGGTGCTGGAGATGCCGGGCACGACCGTGCAGGGGATCCCCGCTTCGGCGAGCGCCTGGGCCTCCTCCATGCCGCGGCCGAAGACGAACGGGTCGCCGCCCTTGAGGCGGACCACGGCCTTGCCCGCCTTGGCGTGCTCGATCAGCGCGTTGTTGATGGCCTCCTGGGCCATGAAGCGGCCGTAGGGGATCTTCGCGGCGTCGATGACCTCGACGTGCGGGGGGAGTTCGGCGAGCAGGTCGCGGGGGCCGAGGCGGTCGGCGATGACGACGTCGGCCTCGGCCAGGAGGCGGCGGCCGCGGACGGTGATCAGGTCCGGGTCGCCGGGGCCGCCGCCGACCAGCGCCACGCCGGGCGTGTGGGGGCGGCGGTGGTGCGGGGCGGCGATGCTGCCGTCGCGCAGGCCCTCGACGATGGCGTCGCGCACGGCGGCGGAGCGGCGCGGGTCGCGGCCGGTGAGCACGGCGACGGTCACGCCCTCGCTGCGGCCGGTGGCCGGCGTCCAGGCGGTGGCGGCTTCGGCGTCGTCGGCGCGTACGCACCACACCCGGCGCTCCTCGGCCTCCTGGGACGCGGCGGCGTTGGCCTGCGGGTCGTCCGTGGAGATCAGTGCGTACCAGGCCTCGGCCAGGTCGCCGGCCTGGTAGCGGCGGCGCTCCCAGCGGATCTCACCGGCGTCGGCCATCGCCTCGACGGACGGGGTGGCGGACGGGGAGACGAGCAGGACGTCGGCGCCGGCGGCGACGAGCGAGGGGAGCCGGCGCTGGGCGACCTGCCCGGCTCCCAGGACGACCACCCTGCGGCCGGACAGCCGCAGTCCGACGGGGTAGGCGGCGTGTTCGGCGACGTGCTCAGCCATGGCGGTGCGGCTCCTTGTGCGGTGGTACGAGTTCGACGACCAGCTCAGTCGCTGCGGCTCCGGAGCGGCTGAGGGGCGATACGGCCCACAGGGCGGTACGGCCCCGGCCCACAGCCTATGGGGCTGCGGGCCGGGGGTCATGCGGGGGCGGCCAGGACCGGCCGCCGCCGCTCAGCTCTTCTCCGCCACTCCGGCGGAGTCGAAGGTGGCGACCTCGTGCATGGCACGGGCGGCGCTCTGCACCACCGGGAGGGCGAGCAGGGCGCCGGTGCCCTCGCCGAGGCGCAGATCGAGGTCGACCAGCGGGCGCAGGCCCAGCTTGTTCAGCGCCGCGACATGGCCCGGTTCGGCGCTGCGGTGGCCGGCGATGCAGGCGGCCAGCGCCTCGGGGGCGATGGCGCGGGCCACCAGGGCGGCGGCGCCGGCGCTGACGCCGTCCAGGATCACCGGCGTGCGCAGCGAGGCGCCACCGAGGATCAGGCCGACCATGGCCGCGTGCTCCAGTCCGCCGATCGCGGCGAGGACGCCGACCGGATCGGCCGGATCGGGCTGGTGGAGCTCCAGGGCGCGGCGGACCACGTCGACCTTGCGGGCGTGCGTCTCGTCGTTGATGCCGGTGCCGCGGCCGGTGACCTCGACCGGGTCGACGCCGGTGTAGACGGCGATCAGCGCGGCGGAGGTGGTGGTGTTGGCGATGCCCATCTCGCCCGTGAGCAGCGCCTTGTTGCCGGCCGCCACGAGGTCGCGGGCGGTCTCGATGCCGACCTCGATCGCCTTGAGGACCTCCTCCTGCGTCATCGCCGGGCCGGCCGTGAAGTCGGCGGTGCCGGCGCGGACCTTGCGCGGCAGCAGTCCGGGCGTGGCGGGGAGTTCCCCGGCCACGCCGACGTCCACGACGCACACCTCGGCGCCGACCTGGTTGGCGAAGGCGTTGCAGACCGCGCCGCCGCCCAGGAAGTTGGCGACCATCTGGCCGGTGACCTCCTGGGGCCAGGGGGTCACGCCCTGCGCGTGCACGCCGTGGTCGCCGGCGAAGATCGCGACGGCGGCCGGCTCCGGGATCGGCGGCGGGCACTTGCGGGACAGACCGCACAGCTGCGCGGAGATGATCTCCAGCATGCCCAGCGCGCCGGCGGGCTTGGTCATCCGCTTCTGGCGCTCCCAGGCCTCGCCGAGCGCCTTGGCGTCCAGGGGGCGGATCCCCTGCAGCGTCTCCTGGAGGAGGTCGTGCGGGTTCTCGCCGGGCAGCGCGCGGCGGCCGTAGGTCTCCTCGTGGACGACCCAGGACAGCGGCCGGCGCTTGGACCAGCCGGCCTGCAGCAGCTCGGGCTCCTCGGGGAACTCGTCGACGTAGCCGACACACAGGTAGGCGACGACTTCGAGGTGCTCGGGCAGGCCCAGCTCGCGGACCATCTCCCGCTCGTCGAAGAAGCTCACCCAGCCGACGCCCAGGCCCTCGGCGCGGGCGGCGAGCCAGAGGTTCTCGACGGCGAGCGCGGAGGAGTACGGGGCCATCTGCGGCTGGGTGTGCCGGCCGAGGGTGTGCCGGCCGCCGCGGGTGGAGTCGGCGGTGACGACGATGTTCACCGGCGTTTCGAGGATCGCCTCGATCTTCAGCTCACGGAACTGCTTGGCGCGCGCCTTGGGCAGCGACTTGGCGTACGCCTCGCGCTGCTGCATGGCGAGCTGGTGCATCTTCTCGCGGGTCTCGGCCGAGCGGATGACGACGAAGTCCCAGGGCTGGGAGTGGCCGACGCTGGGGGCGGTGTGCGCCGCCTCCAGGACGCGCAGCAGCACCTCGTTGGGGATCGGGTCGCTGCGGAAGCCGTTGCGGATGTCGCGGCGCTCGCGCATCACGCGGTGCACGGCGGCGCGCTCGGAGTCGTCGTAACCGGCGGCGGGGGCCCCGGCGGGCACACCGTCGGCGGCCGCGGGCTGCTCCGCCTCGGCGGCCTGCGGCTGCTCGTCGTCCTGGCCCTCGCCGAGCTGGACGAGTTCGGCGGCGTCCTGCGGCTGGGGCTCCTCGTCGTCGGTCGCCTCGGGCTGCGCGAGAGCGGCCGCCGCGGGCTGGTCGTCGGCCGCCGGCGCGGCGGGGTCGTCCGCGGTGGCCGGCGCCGCGACCTGCTCGACGGGCTGGTCGCCGGACGCCTGGGCGGGGATGTGGACGGTCACGGGCTGCGGGTCGGCCGGGGCGTCGGGCGGGGTGGGCCCGGCGGCGGCCACCGGCTCGGCGGTTGCCGCTTCCGCGTCCGCGTCGCTGACCGTTGCCTCGGCGGAGCCGTCGGCCTCGATCGGGGCGGCGGGCTCGGTGGCCGCGCTCGCCTCGGCGGGGTCGTCCGGGGTGTCCGCGCCGGCCGCTGCGAGCTGCTGTTCGGCCGGGGCTTCGGCGCCCTGGGGCGCGGCCTCCGGCCCGGGCGCCTCGGCAGGCTGCTGCGCCGCGGGGTCCACGGGGGCGACGAGCCGGGGCTGTGCGTCGGCCGGCTGCTGCGCCTGCGGCTGCTCTATGGCCGTCTGCTGCTCCACGGGTGCGGCCTCGGCCATGGGCAGGGCGACGGGGCCCTGCGGGGCCGCGACCGGTGCGGCGGGCTCGTCGGCCGGGGCGGCGGGCGCGGGCTGCGGCGGGGCGGCGGCGATCGGGGCGGCCGGCTGGTCGGGCTCGGGCTGGTCGGCGGCCTGCGGCGCGTCCGCCTCGGGGGCGGGCGGCTGCTCCGCCACGGGCTGCGCGGCCGGAGCGACCTCGACGGGGGCCGCGACGGCCTCGGCGGCGGGCGGTGCCGCCTCCGCGCCCTCTGCGGCGGGCTGCTGATCCACGGGCTGCTGCTCACCGTCGGCGGCGACCGCTTCGGGCTGCTGAGCGGCCACGGGGGCGTCCTGGACGGGAGCCTCCTGAGCCGGGGCGTCCGGCGCGGGCGCGTCGGCTTCGGCAGCCGCCGCATCCACCACGACGGCGTCCGCTGCCGCGGCGTCCACAGCGACCGCTTCCGCCGCGACCGGTCCGTCCTGACCCGGCGGCACCGCGTCGGGCAGCGCCGCCGCGGCCACGTCCTGCGGCGCTCCCGGCGCCTCGACCGGCGCGGCGGCCGGCACCGCATCGGCCGCGGCGGCCTCGGCACCGGCGGCGTCCGCGACCACGGCCGCGTCGCCGTCCTGCACACCGTCCTCGGCGGGCGACGGCACGGGCGCCGGCTGCGCCGGTCTGGCCGGCGGCGGCACGTCCTGCGCGACCGGTACGGCGGCCTCGGCACCCGGCACGGCGGCCTCGGCGGGCACGACCGTTTCCGCAGCCGGAGCCGCGACGGCCTGGGCCTGCGCCTCACCCCACTGCGGGACCTGCGAGGGGATCTCGCCGAGCTGCGGGCCGGGCAACGGGCCCTGGCCGGCGGCCCCATAGATCTGCTCGGCGGACAACTGCCCACCGTAGGAAGGCGCACCGCCGGGCTGGCCGCCGTAGGGCTGCTCGCCGTGCGGCGGCACCGCGAAGGGCTGACCGGGCGCCGGCTCGCCGACGGGCCGCTCCGCGTACGACTGGCCGCCGGGCACCGGCTGCTCGCCCGGCGCGGCCTCGGCGGCCTCGGCCGGAGCGTCGAAGTATTCGGGGCCGCCGGTCGGCACACCGACGTGCGGCGCGGGGCTCTGCGCCGGGGTCTCGGCGGGGCCGCGGTCGGCGAGCGAACGGACCACGCCGCCGGTCGCGTCGGGGACGGGCGGGCCCATGTGCAGCGGGCGGCGCGGCGACGCCGTCGCACGGGCACGGTCCGGCTGCGGCGGGGCGGCGGGCTGGGGAATGCGGACGGCGCTGAGGTCGACCGAACCGGAGTCCCGGCCGCCGCTCTCGTGGTCACCGGCCTGGGCGGGCATCGGCTCGAAGCCGGCGGCCGGCTGCGCGGCGGCGTCGAACGGTGCCGCGTGCTGGGGCTGCGGGGCCGCGCCCTGGTGCGTCTCCTGCGGCAGCGGCGCCGGCTGCTCGCTCCAGGCGCCCTGGGCACCCGGCATCAGCAGCAGGTCGTCGTCCTCGACGACGCCGTCGGTCTGGTCGACGTAGGGGTATTCACCCGGAGGGGTCACCATGCCCGGCAGCTCCGTCGGTCCGGGGTCGGCAGGGGAAGGAGCGGCCGCGGGCTGCGGCTGCCCGGGATGTCCGCCTGCGTTCTCCGGCAGTCCCTCGCCCGGGACCTGGCCGGTGTCGGTCATGCGTACCCCTCGCCCATTGGTAGTGCTCCTTCCAACCGCTCGTGCGACGCGCTCGACCGGGGCGCGCCGACGCCCCGATAGCTAGAACGAGCGAGCACGCCTCGCGGCACGTCCGCTCTCCACAGCTTCATATTCATCCAAAACCACGGCAATTTCCGGATATTGGCGTACGAAGCCGAACGCGGAACGGCGGCGCAACGATCCGCCAGCCTACCCCGCGCGGGTTGCCGTGCTGGTCACGGGTGAGGAACGCGATACCCGCTGACCAAAAACACCACGGACCGCTCGCGTTCGACCCAGGCGGAGGTGTCCAGGTCCACGGACTGCAGCAGGGCGCACTCGACTTCATAGCCGCCGTCCGCCAGCACCCGGCCGAGCGATTCGGCCTCGTCGCGGGTGGCGGCGTGGGTGACGATCCGTTCGGGACGGCGGTCCGCGCAGGCCGTGACGACCTCCGCTCCCCCGCCGCCGACCCGCACCACGTCGGGCTCGGGGAGGTCCTCCAGGATGTGCGGCGCCCGGCCGTGCACGACCTGGAGTTGGACGCCGTGGCGGCGGGCGACGGCGGCGGTGCGCTCGCAGGCGTCCGGGTCGGCGTCCACCGCGATGACCGCGGCACCGAAGCGCGCGGCCTCCACGGCGGCGGCTCCGCTGCCGCTGCCGATGTCCCAGACCAGGTCGCCCACCCGCGGCCCGAGGCGGGCCAGTTGGGCGGTGCGCAGCTGGACGGACTCGCCCTCGCCCAGGGCCCCTCCGTAGGCGTGCGCCGACAGCCCCCAGCCCCGCGGTCCGGTCGGATGGCCGACCTCGTGGCCGGCGATCCAGCCGGTCCCCTGGGTGGCGGCGCCGCCGGGCGCGCCGCCGACGACGATGACGACGTTGGGATCGCGCCAGACGTGGTCGGCGACCTTGTCGGAGGTGAGGACCGTCACCCGCTCCCGATCGGTGCCCAGGTCCTCGCAGATGACGAAGGTGCGGTGGACGCCGCCGAGCAGCAGGGCGAGTTCGGCGGGACCGGCGCCGGGCGAGGTGAGCACCGCGACCTTGGTGTGGGCGCGGCAGACGTTCACCGCGCGGCGCAGATCGCGGCTGTGGGCGACGACGATCTGGGCGTCGTCCCAGGGCATGCCGGCCCGCGCGAAGGCGGCCGCGACGGAGGAGACGGCCGGCACCACTTCCACTTCCAGCCCGTGCTCGGGTGCGCGCAGGGTGCGTACGACGCCGAAGAAGCCGGGGTCGCCGTCGGCCAGCACGACGGCGGTGCCGCGGTGCTGGGCGATCCGGCGGGCGGCCAGGGTCACGCTGCCCAGCCGGATCCGTTCGGCGTTCGGCGGGACTTCGGGCAGTGCGAGGTGGTGGGCGGCGCCGGCCACCAGCGTGGCGGCGCCGAGGGCGGAGCGGGCGGCGTCGGTCAGCGGGGAGCCGTCCCATCCGATCACCGTGACCCGGTCGGCCATGCTCGTCAGTCTCCTGGGGCTGCTGTGGGTACGCGGGCAGGTGCGGCGGCGCAGTGGCCGCGGGGTCGCCGCGGGCCGGTGGTGGTGCCGCTCGTGGTGCGCGGGTCCGCGCTGGTCGCGCGGGTGCGCGGCAGGCCGAGAGTACCCCGTGGGGCGGTGAGCCCGGCGCGGCGCGGGGTCAGTTCCACTCGGGGTAGGTGAATCCGTTCGCGTCGGCCATCCGGCCGGGGACCCCGTCGAGGTCCTCGGGCAGCAGGCTCCACACGATCAGATCGGTACGGATGTCCGTCCAGCCGCCGTCCTCCGTGCGGCTGCGGGCTATCCAGGCGTTGCGCAGCACTCCCTCGCTGATGCAGCCGATCTTCTGGGCGACCTGCTGGGAGGCGGTGTTGTCGGCGGCGGTGCGCAGCTCCAGGCGTTCGAACTTCTGGTCCTGGAAGAGCCATTGCGCGACCGCGAGGACGGACTCCGAGGCGTAGCCCTCGCCGCGCGCCCAGGCGGCGGTGACATAGGCGATCTCGGCGCTGCGGACCCGCCAGTCGGTGTGGTCGAGGTGGACGGTGCCGACCAGCCGCTGGGTGAGGAACTCGGTGACGGCCAGCGCGATGCCGCGGCCTTCGGTGCGTACGGCGGCGGCCTTGCCGGTGGCCCAGGCGCGAGCTTCGGCGGTGGTGTACGGGTGCGGCAGCGCGGTCCAGGAAGTGACCAGCTCGTCGGACATCATCTCGGCGAGGGCGGGCACATCGGCCTCTTCGAACGGGCGCAGCACCAGCCGGTCGGTGCTGATGGAGATGTCCGGAAAGGTGGATGTCATGCCGCTGCTCCAACGCCGTTGACCTGGTGCTCCGGGACGTCGCGGACTGTCCACCGCGAGGTCACGGGCCGTTTTGACCGTATGAATGCACCAGCATGCAGCATCGGACAGCGGGTGTGCCACGCGCGCGGTACCCGGCCGCGCGTGGCGCGGGCCCGGGGACCGAAGATCGCCCGCCCGACCGGCAACCGCGCGGTGACCTGCGGCGGAGCGCGGGCAGAGGCGGGCGGAGCGAGGGCAGGCGCGGGCGGCAGCCGGGCGCGAGGGGGGGCTGGACGGGCGCGAGGGGCCGGACGCGCGACGCAGCCCGTCGCGCACGACGAGGCCGGGCTGCGGGGGGGGGGCGGATCGGCCCGGCGGTGCGCGGAACCTCTCCACTACACCCGCCCACCCCCCGTAAGGGGGGTGGGCGGAGGGGAAAAAACCAACCGGGGCACCCGGTCGGGACGTATCAGCCCTTGGCCGGACCGAAGGCCGGGATGACCGAGCCGTCCTTGTACTTGTCCTCGATGAACTTCTTGACCTCGGGGGAGTTCAGGAGCTTGGCGAGCTTCTTGATCCGCGGGTCGTTCTCGTTGCCCTTCTTGACGGCGAGGAAGTTCGCGTACGGGTTGTCCTTCGCGCTCTCCACGGCCAGGGCGTCCTTGGAGGGCTTGAGGTGGGCGCCGATGGCGAAGTTGCCGTTGATGATCGCGGCGTCGACGTCGTCGATGCGCGGCGCGGTCTGCGCGGCCTCCAGCTCGGTGATCTTGATGCCCTTGTCGTCCTTGACGTCGGTCAGCTTGGCCTCCGAGCCGACGCCGGGCTTGAGGGTGATCACGCCGTTGTCGGCGAGCAGCTTGAGCGCACGGCCCTCGTTGGACGGGTCGTTGGGGACCGAGACGGTGCTGCCGGACTTCAGGTCCGAGAGCTTGTCGATCTTCTTGGAGTAGATGCCCAGCGGCTCGATGAGGACGTTCTGGACGGGCACGATGTGCGTGCCGTTCTCCTTGTTGAAGGTGTCGAGGAACGGCTTGTGCTGGAAGAAGTTGGCGTCGACCTGGCCGTCGTCGGTGACCTTGTTGGGGATCTTGTAGTCGTTGAACGGCTTGACGACCAGCTTGAGGCCCGCCTTGTCCGCCAGCTTGTTCTTGACGAAGTCGAGGATGGTGCCGTGCGGGGTGGGGCTCGCGGCCACGACGAGGGGGGCGCTCTTGTCGCCCTTGTCACCGCCGGCGGTGGTGTCGGAGGGAGCGGAGCAGGCGCTCGCGCCGAGGGCGACGGCGGAAGCGGCGACGACGGCCACGGTGACCTTGATGGTGTTACGCACGAAGAGTGCCTCTTTCTTGTTCACGAACGGGGTTCCCGTGTGATGTCCGCCCGGCAAAGGGTCCGGGCTCTTGGGTGGTGCTGGTGGTGCGGAGGGGGTCAGGCGGCCTCGGTGGCGGCCGCCGGCTCCTCGGTGCGGGCGCGGCGCAGGCCGACGCGTACGGAGGAGGCGCGGGCGCCGCGCCGGGCGAGCCGGCGGACGACCAGGTCACCGAGCAGCTGGACGAGCGTGACGAGGACGATCAGCTCCACGACGGTGGTGACCATCAGCGCGGTCTCGTACTGCTGGTAGCCGTAGGTGTAGGCGAGGTTGCCCAGGCCGCCGCCGCCGACCGCACCCGCGATCGCGGAGTAGCCGATCAGCGTGATGATGGTGGTGGTGACGGCCGCGACCAGCGCGGGCAGCGCCTGCGGCAGCAGCACCTTGAAGACGATGGTCCAGGTGCCGCCGCCCATCGCCTGGGCCGCCTCGACCAGACCGTGGTCGACCTCGCGCAGTGCGGCCTCGACCAGCCGGGCGAAGAACGGGATGGCGGCGATCGCGAGCGGGACGACCGCGCCGGTCGGGCCGATGGAGACGCCGACGACGAGGCGGGTGAAGGGGATCAGCACGACGATCAGGATCAGGAACGGGAAGGACCGTCCGATGTTCACGATCGCGCCGAGGACCTTGTTCACCACGACGTTCTGCAGGATCGCGCCGCGGTCGGTCAGATGCAGCAGCACCCCGACCGGGACGCCGACGAGCACCGCGTAGAACGTCGACCACCACACCATGAAGAGGGTGTCGAGCGTGTTGTCGTAGAGCAGTGGCTGCATCTCGTTCCAGCTCACTTGGCACCTTCCTTGTCCAGCTCGGCGGCGGGCGCCGGGATCGCCGGGGAACCGGTCTCGCCGGCCACGCCGGCGACGTCGACCTGAAGTCCCTGCTCGCGCAGGAATCCGATGGGCACGACGTTCTCCTCGAAGGGGCCGGGCAGCTCGATGCGCATCCGGCCGATCTGCTTGCCGCCGACGGTGTCCATGGCGGCGCCGAGGATCGAGATGTCGACGTTGTAGGTGCGCGACAGCTCGGAGATGACCGGGCGGGTGGCGGCGGAGCCGTGGAAGGTGACGTCGACGACGGTGCTCTGCTCGGTCGAGGGCTCGCCACCGACCGGGAACAGCTCCCGGGCCAGCTCCGAGCCGGGGGTGGCCAGCAGCTCGGCGACGGTGCCCTGCTCGACGACCCGGCCGTTCTTCATCAGCGCGGCCGAGTCGCAGATCGTCTTGACCACGTCCATCTCGTGCGTGATGAGCACGATGGTCAGGCCCAGCTTGCGGTTGAGGTCGCGCAGCAGCGTCAGGATGGAGCGGGTGGTCTCCGGGTCCAGGGCGCTGGTGGCCTCGTCGGAGAGCAGCACCTTGGGGTCGCCGGCCAGCGCGCGGGCGATGCCGACGCGCTGCTTCTGGCCGCCGGAGAGCTGGGCGGGGTAGGCCTTGGCCTTGTCGGCGAGGCCCACCAGGTCCAGCAGCTCCAGGGCCTTGCGGGAGCGCTCGTGGCGGTCGACCTTGAGGATCTCCAGCGGCAGTTCGACGTTGTCCTGGACGGTGCGCGAGGACAGCAGGTTGAAGTGCTGGAAGACCATGCCGATGTGGCTGCGCGCGGCCCGGAGCTGGGCGCTCGCGCGCCGGCCGCGCCCGGCTATGGACGTCAGTTCCTGGCCGGCGACGGTGACCGTGCCGGAGGTGGGGCGCTCCAGGAGGTTCAGGCAGCGGATGAGGGTGGACTTACCGGCGCCGCTCTGGCCGATGACGCCGTACACCTCGCCCTCGCGGACGTGCAGATCGACGCCGTCCAGGGCGGTGACTTCGCGGTCTCCTGAACGGTAGACCTTGCTCAGGCCCGTTGTGGTGATCACAGGGAATTCCGTCACTGTCGAGTGCTCGGCGGCTCGCCCGCCGGGCACGGGGCATTCTTGCGAGTGCGGCAGAGGGGAACGGGGAGCGGCGGCGGGCGCGATGGCCCGGCTCCGGGTTCCGGTGACGCGGGGCGGCCGAGGGCGTCGGGGACCGACGTACGGCGCATGGCGGCAGGGTCTCGCTTCGGGGCGCGAGACACAGGCGGGGGCCCTCAGCAGTCACACATTCGACACATGCAACGAGCACCGGGCGTCATTTTCGCCTCGGTCGCAGGGGTGCGGCAGCTCGTCGTGGTCATGGCGGCAAGTAAACCAGACGGCGGTATGGACCGATCAAGCGTGTCCGTATACCGGACAGGCCTGACCGGCCTGTGGACGGCTCCTCACGGGGCGACGGTGATCTCCACCGCCCGGTCCGTGGCCTGCGCGGATATCGCCGAAAGGTCCGGCACCAGGACATCGGCGGACAGCTCGTCGGCCCGGTGGGTTGTGGTCAACGCCACGGTCACCATCCCCGCCGCGCGGCCCGCCGCCAGCCCGGCCGGCGCGTCCTCGAAGACCACACAGCGGGCCGGGTCCACACCGAGCCGCTCGGCCGCGAGCAGATACGGCTGCGGATCGGGCTTGCCGCGGTCGACGTCGTCGGCGGCTATCAGGGTCTTGGGGCGGATCCCGGCCTGCGCCAGCCGGGCCTCGGCCAGCCGCAGGGTGGCGGAGGTGACCACGGCCCACCGCTCGGCGGGCAGGCTCTCCAGCAGGGCGCGGGTACCGGGCAGCCGCACCGCTCCCCCGGCGACGTCCTCGACCTCCAGCTGCTCGATCCGGGCCAGCGCCGCCGGAACCCGGTCCGCGGGCAGCAGATCGGCGACGATCTCGACCGCCGGGCGGCCGTGCAGCTCGATCCGGGCGAACTCCTCCGCGGTGATGCCGTACTCCCGGGCCCACCGGGCCCAGCAGCGGTTCACGGACTCGATCGAGGAGATCAGTGTGCCGTCGTTGTCGAAGAGGAGGGCGTCCGCGTGAATCTTCATGGTGTCCGAGCCTACGGGCGACCCCGGGGGTGGGCGCATCGGGTCTTTTGGCCCGTAATAGGGTCTGCGCATGCTTGATGCCCTGACGGTCGCGACCAGCGTGGCCGCGCTCGCGCTCGCCGCCTGGTGCGGTTTCGCCGCCTACCGAGACCAGCAGACCAAGGACTGGCACTTCATCGGCATGGCCGTGGTGTCGCTGCTCGCCGTGGTCCAGCTGATCATCGGCATCGTCCAGTTGGCGCGCGGCGAGAAGCCGGAGCAGGGCACGACGATCTTCGTGGCGTATCTGCTCGGCGCCTTCGCCTGCATTCCGGCGGCGGGGTTCATGTCCCTCGCGGAGCGCACCCGTTGGGGTTCGGCGACGGTCGCCGCGGGCGGCGTGGTCCTGGCCGTGCTCGAAGTGCGCCTGTTCGACATCTGGGGAGGCTGAGGTGACGGCGACCGACAACGCCGCCGAGGAGGGCGCGCCGCGCACCCGCCGGAAGCTGATCGGCGGCCCGGGCATCCTGCTGGTCTGGCTGTACGGCGTGATGGTCGTCGGCGCCGTGTCGCGCTCCGTCGTCCAGATCGCCACGGACTTCGACCGCGCCCCGCTCGCGTACACCCTGTCCGCGCTGGCCGGCCTGGTCTACGGCTTCATCACCTACTCGCTCGTACGCGGCGGGGAGGCGGCCCGCAGGGCGGCGTTGGTGTGCTGCGCCGCCGAGCTCGTGGGAGTGCTGACCGTGGGCACCTGGACGCTGATCGAGCCGTCCGCCTTCCCGGACGCCACGGTCTGGTCGGACTACGGGATGGGCTACCTCTTCATCCCCGTCCTGCTGCCGGTCACCGGGATGCTGTGGCTGCGCCGGGCGCGGAGCGCGTAGAGCGGCCGAAGTCCGGTGTACGGGCCCGCCGTCGGGCGGGCCCGTTCCCGTTCCGCCAAGGGGCTTCCCTAGGCCTGGGCCGCGAACTCCTTGGCGGCCGCTTCCTTCTCCAGGGTGACCATGCTCAGCCGCTGGGTCAGCTGCTCGGTGCCCACCGGCGCGTAGCCGTGGCTGCGGTAGAGCCGGATGTTGCCCTCGCTGCGGTGGCCGGTCAGCAGCCGGAAGCGCCGGGCCGCCCGCTCGGCCGCCAGCCGCTCCTCGACCGCGGCCAGCAGCCGGCCGCCCAGGCCGTGCCGCTGCAGTCGGGGGTGCACGATGAGCTTGGCTATCCGCGCGGTGCCGTCCGCGTCGACCGTGCCGCGCACGGACCCGACCACCTCCTCGCCGAGCCGGGCCACCACGACGCAGCCCTCGCTCAGTTCGGCGCGCAGCGCCTGCAGGGTCTGGGTGAGCGGCTCGATGCCGTAGTCGTCGTACAGCGCGGCCTCCGTCTGGTAACAGAGGTACTGCAGTTTGAGGATTTGCTCGGCGTCCTCGTCGGTCGCCGCAGAGACGGTCACACTCGTGCCCATGCCCGTATGCCTCCCCTTGTCGGTTGGCCCGGGCGCGCTGAGGGTGAGAGGGGTGCGCCCGGACGTGGTGCCCTGACTTCCGGACTCCCCGGAATGTGGCGGCGGCAATCGCCGCCGTGCAGCATTCTGCGCAGGCGTTCGGGGCGAACGGAACGGACCGGCAGCCAGCTCGCCTGTGACATTCCCAACTCAAATGAGAATCCAGGTTGCTGGTGCCGGTCCGGAAGGCGTCGTGCGCCTTCGAAAGCAAGATCAGCGCTTGCGGAACTCCTCGGCGGCCAGCAGCGCCGTGTCGGGGTTGTCGGAGAACATGCCGTCGATGCCCGTGGCCAGGCAGGCGGCGAAGTAGCCGAGCGCGTCCCCGTAGGCGTCGGGGTCGGTACCGCGGCGGTAGTCGGTGGGCAGGAAGGTGTTCTCGTTGCGGCCCGTGTACGGGTGCAGGACCAGGCCGGCCGCGTGCGCGTCCTTGACCAGCGAGGTGGGCTTGCCGGAATTGCCGGCCGCGTCCCTGGGGATGATGTCGGTCAGCGACGGGCCGATGCCCTGGGCGAAGCCCGCGATCCACTTCAGGCCGGCGGGCTTGATGAGGTCGGCGACGGTGCGCGGGTCACCGGCCTCCACGAAGTCCCAGGGCCGGGTGTTGGGGGCGTCGAGCAGCACCACCTTCGGGCAGTCCACGAGCCGGCCGAGCCGCTGGATGCTGCCGGGCTCGAACGACTGCAGGAAGTTCGGGGAGTCCTCGCGGTGCCGGCCGTGCGCGCGCAGCGCCTTGGCGACCCGCTCCTCCAGCCCCAGGCCCAGCTTGCGGAAGTAGGTGGGGTGCTTGGTCTCGATGTGCAGCCAGACCCGGCGGCCCCGCTTGCGGCCCTCGCGCTCGGCCCACCGCAGGACCTCCTCGAAGGTCGGCACCTGCCACCGGCCGTCGTAGAGGGTGTTGTGCTGCCGGGTGCCCGGTATGCGCTCCTTGGCGCGCAGCGTCTTGAGCTCGGCGAGAGTGAAGTCCTCGGTGAACCAACCGGTCAGCGCGGTGCCGTCGACGGTCTTGGTGGTCTTGCGGTCCGCGAACTCGGGGTGCGCCGAGACGTCGGTGGTGGCGGTGATGTCGTTCTCGTGGCGGCAGACCAGGTGGCCGTCCTTGGTGGGGACGAGGTCCTGCTCGATGACGTCCGCGCCCATGTCGAGGGCGAGTTGGTAGGAGCCGAAGGTGTGCTCGGGGCGGTAGCCGCTGGCACCGCGGTGGCCGACGATCAACGGGACCGGCAGCTCCCGGCCCGCGGCACCGCGTCCGCTCGCGCTCGCCTGGCCGGCCCCGCCGAACACCGCCGCTCCCGCGCCGAGAGCCGCCGCCCCCAGCACCGTCCGCCGTCCCGGCTGCTGCCGCTTCTGCATACCCACGCTCCTTGTGTGCGTTCTTTGATGGGGTTCCGGGTGCTTCCGGGTGTTTTCCGGGATGCGTCAAGGCGTGTTGCCCACCTGCCCGCGGAACCGGGCCGATCGTAAGCACGGACGGGTCATGCCGGGGAGACGCACGCCGACTTCGGGGGGAACATGGTGGTAACACACATCAACCGTGAGTCAACTGTGCGTATCGACCTCATGAACCCGATGTGCGTGCGGGAGTAACCCGCGAGTATGGTCCTGGGCTGCAGAGTTCTGCGCCCGCTCGACATTGACCAGCCACGACCCGGAGGGCCCGTTGTCCCGCATTGTGCTGAAGGCGATCCTTGGATTCGTCATGCGTGTCCTGTACCGCCCACGGGTCGAGGGCATGGAGCGCATTCCGGCGACCGGGCCGGTGATCCTTGCCGGCAACCACGTCACGTTCATCGACTCGATGTTCCTGAGCCTGTTGGTCAAGCGCCCGGTGTACTTCATCGGCAAGGACGAGTACGTCACCGGCAAGGGCCTCAAGGGCCGCCTGATGGCCTGGTTCTTCACCAGCGCCGGCATGATCCCGGTGGACCGGGACGGCGGGCACGGCGGCGTGGCGGCGCTGATGACCGGCCGGCGGGTCCTGGAGGAGGGCAGCGTGTTCGGTATCTACCCCGAGGGCACCCGCTCCCCCGACGGCCGTCTCTACCGCGGCCGTACCGGCATCGCCCGCCTCACCCTGATGACCGGCGCCCCCGTCGTCCCGTTCGCGATGATCGGCACCGACAAGGTGCAGCCCGGCGGCAAGGGCCTGCCGCGCATCGCCCCGGTGACGGTGCGCTTCGGCGAGGCGCTGGACTTCTCCCGCTACGACGGTATGGACCGAGACCGCTACGTCCTGCGGGCCGTCACCGACGAGGTGATGAGCGACGTCATGGAGCTGTCCGGCCAGGAGTACGTCGACATGTACGCCACCAAGGCCAGGGCCGCCTGACCCACCGGTCGGCCACCGCGCGACGGGCCCCGTCCGATCCTCGGACGGGGCCCGTCGCGCTGTCCCGGGGGGCCGCGCGGGTCAGCAGGGGACCCGGAAGCCGCGGTGCGCGCGCTGGCCCTCGGCGCCGCCGGTCCGCGCGGTGCGCAGCGCCACCTCGGGCCGCGGTACCGGGCTGCCGCCCCGGAGGAGTTGCCGGCGCTGGGCGACTACGCCGGTGTGGGCGCCGGGCGCCTCGATGTTCCGGGCCGAGACCCGGTTCAGCGGTGCGGGCTCCAGCACCTTCTTGGTGCGCACGAAGGTGATGAAGCTCTCGAAGTCGCGGGTGTGCCGGACCGGTGCGGTGAACCCGGTGAAGGCGCTGAAGCCGTCCTGGTTGATGAGGGTGTACGAGGGGGCGGCGAGCCGGTAGCGGCGGGTGAGGTCGAGGGCGGCGCCGTCGACGAACACCTCGGCCGGGTCGATCCGTCGGCCGACCTTGCCCGCGGCGTCGAAGGTGTAGCGCACGTTGCCGGAGACCGCCAGCGGCGAGAAGCCCAGACTCCCGCCGGCGGTCGGCGCCCACTGCTCCTCCAGGGCGTCGTGGATCTGCCGGCCGGTGACGGTGACGGTCATGATGGGGTCGCCGAAGCCGACGGCGTTCCAGGCCTGCCCGAAGGTGAGGGCGCCGTCCGCCGCCTCGTCGCGGATCAGATCGCCGGCGATCACCGCCTGCCCGACGCGTGGGGCGACCGCGATGACGGCGAGTTCCGCGGGGGTGTTGGGGTGGTCGGCGGGGTCGTCCATGGGGCCGAGCGGCTGCCGGCCCGCCCACAGGGCCCAGTCGGCGACGAGGTCGCCCATGGTGGACTCCCCCACCGCGTTGCGCCGCCGGGTGAAGGAGGCACTCTGGGTCCCGATCCGGCTGCTGGCGCGCCGGGAGCCGTAGTTCGCCCAGTACGCGGCGATCGACCGCAGCTCCGGGTCCGGTGTCACATCACGGGTGTTGGGGTGGTTGACGGAGGTGGTCAGCTCCCGGATCACCGCTCCGGTGTCGGGGTCGAGGCGCAGGTTGATCTCGTTGACGAGCTGGCCGTAGCAGCCGGCCTCGACGAACGGGCGGGGGGTGCCGTCGGGGTCGGGCAGCATCATGGTGAAGGCGTTGTGCCAGTGGCCGGTGACGATGGCGTCGATGTCCGGGGAGGCGCGCAGCGCCAGTTCGTAGGCGGGCCCCGAGGGGTTCTTGCCGCTGGAGAAGTCGCTGCCGGCCACCGCGCCGTCGTGCACGCTGAGGACGATCGCGTTGACACCGCGCGACTTGAGCTCCTTGGCGCAGCGGTTGGCGGTCTCCAGCTCGTCCAGGGTGCGCAGTCCGGGCTGGTAGGAGCCGGGGAAGGACTCGGTGCCGATGGCGGTCAGATGGATGAAGCCGACCGGCAGCCGGCGGCCGCCGCCGGCGTCCACGTACGTGATGTTGTACGGCGGCAGGACGAGTTCGCCGCTGGCGTTCCACACGATGTTGGCGCTGTAGTAGGGGAACTTCGCGCCACGGAAGCGGCGGCCGGTCGAGTCCTCGAAGTCGTCGTCGCGCCCGGCGACCGGGAACCCGTCGCCGTCCTCCATATGCGACCTCAGGAACGTCGCCGACTTGTCGAACTCGTGGTTGCCGGCCGAGGCGAAGTCCATGCCCATGGCGTTGAGGGCCTCGATGGTGGGCTCGTCGGCGAAGGAGGCGGCGTCGAACTCCCAGCCGGAGAAGAGGTCACCGGGCGCGAAGAACAAGGAGTTGCGGCGGCCGTCGCGCAGCCGTTCCAGGTGAGCCGCCATATAGGCCACACCGCCGACGGTGTACTGCTTGCCGCCGGCGCCGGTGATGACGGAGTGGGCGCCGGGCGCGCCCTGCAGATAGCCGTGCAGATCGGTGATGTTGAGGAGCTGGACGTCGACGTATTCGTCGGCGGTGCCCGCGTCGCGGGCGTGGTCGGTGGCGTAGGCGTCGCTGCCGATGGCGCTCGCGGTGGCCAGGGCCCCCGCGGCGGTGAAGAAGGACCGTCGTCCGATGTCGCGCACTGCGTCACTCTCCTGAGCGGGCCGTCCGTAGGGGGACGATCGGAGAGTCAACCGAGCCGCGCGGGACGGCCGGTCGCCAAGGCGCGTACCGGGCGTGAACGGGCGGGGGACAGTCGCCCCCAGGGCGTGTCCTGATGATCATCGCGGGTGCGGAGCGAAGTGATCTACAAGACACGCCCTGGGGCCGGGCTCACGCCCGCCATCCGGCGGATCGGCCGTACGCCGCGCCGGTCGCGGTGGCGGCGGATCAGCCGCGCGGTGCCTCGGCGGCGGGGAGGTCGGCGGCCTCGGCCTCGGCCGGGCTGTCGGCCAGCTCCTGGCCGCGGAGCAGGAACCAGGCGGCGGCCGCCGCGCCCAGCAGCACCACCGCGCCCACTCCGGCGGCGACGTCCACACCGTCCACGAACGAGTCCTGGGCGGCGCTCAGCAGCGCCGAGGCCTGGTCGGCGGGCAGCTGGCCGGACGTCTCGACGGCGCCGCCGAGCGATTCGCGGGCGGCGTCGGCGGAGCCTTCGGGCACGCCGGGCGGGGTGGCGAAGTCCCGGTAGATGCCGGTGACGATGGAGCCGAGCAGCGCGATGCCGAGCGCGGCGCCCAGTTCGTAGGCCGTCTCGGAGACCGCGGAGGCGGCGCCGGCCTCTTCCTTGGGCACGCTGGAGAGGATCACATCGGCGGTGACGGTGAACGAGAAGCCGGCGCCGACGCCGACGACGAAGAGGATCACGCACATCGCCGCGGTGCCGGTGTCGGCGTGCAGCGTGGTGCAGCCGACGAGCGAGAGCCCGACCATCGCCAGCCCGCCGGCCACCACGATCCGTACGGACAGCCGCCGGGCGACCCATCCGGCGGCCAGACCGGCACCCACCGCGCCGACCGCGGCCGGGAGTTCGACCAGTCCGGCGTTGAGCGGCGAGCGCTGCTGCACCATCTGGAGGAACTGGGAGAGGAAGAAGACCAGCCCGGACAGGCCGAGGATGGTCAGCAGATCCGCCAGCACCGCCCCGGAGAACCCCCGGTGGTGAAAGAGCTTCATGTTCAGCAGCGGCGAGGCGAGGGTGAGCTGCCGGCGGACGAAGACGAACAGTGCGAGCACGCCGACGACGGCCGCCACCGCGATGTCCCAGCGGTAGCCCTCCACCGCCGCTTCCTTCACGGCGTAGACGACGCCGACCATGCCCACCAGGGCCAGCACCACGCTGGGGATGTCCCAGGGACCGGGGTCCGGGTTGCGCGACTCGGGGATGACCTTGGCGCCGACGACCACCAGCAGCGCCATCACCGGAAGGTTGATCAGGAAGACCGAGCCCCACCAGAAGTGCCCCAGCAGGAAGCCGCCGAGGACCGGCCCGACGGCCATACCGGCCGAGGCCATCGCGCCCCAGATGCCGATCGCCAGGCTGCGTTCCTTGGGGTCGTGGAAGAGGTTGCGGATCAGCGCGAGGGTGGACGGCATCAGCGTCGCACCGGCGACGCCCTGCAGCGCCCGCGCGACGATCATCATCTCCGGACTCATGGCGTAGGCGGCGAGCACCGACATGGCGCCGAAGGCGACGGAGCCGATCAGCAGCAGCTTCTTGCGGCCGATCCGGTCGCCGAGGCTGCCCATGGAGACCAGCAGACCGGCGATGACGAAGGAGTAGATGTCACCGATCCACAGCAGCTGCGTCCCCGAGGGCTGCAGGTCCTCGCTGAGGAACGGGGTGGCGAGGCCGAGGACCGTGGCGTCGACGCCGACGAGCAGTACGGCCAGGACGAGGACGGCGAGCGCGAGCCAGCGGCCCGGGCGGGGCTGATCGTCCACATGGGCCGAACCGGCCCGTCCTGACGCTATGGTCTCGGTCATTTCTCCATGCTCCGTCGGATGCCGCCGAGCAGCAGCTCGGCGATCGAGTGGTTGAGGTCGTTGCGGGCGACCCGCCCTTCGTGCACGGCCCAGGCACCGGCGCCCATCAGGCCGTAGAACGCCTCGGTGAGCCAGGCGGCACTCAGTTCGACCCGGAAGTCGCCCTCCTCCTGGCCGCGGCGGAAGAGCGCGGTGATCCGCGCGTCGAGCTCCTCCCAGCCGGCGTTGATCTCGCCGCCCTCGAAGAGCTGGTTCTCGGTGAAGAGGAAGGCGAGTACGGCGGCGACCGGTTCGGCCTCGGCGATCAGCCGGCGCAGTGCCTCGGCCGCGTCGTCCTGGTCCAGCCGCGCGGCGTCCATGGCCTGTGCGAACTGCGCGATGCCGTGTTCCTCCAGGGCTCTGATCAGAGCGTCCCGCCCGGCGAAGTGCCGGTGCAGGGTGGCGCGGCTGATCCCCGCGGCCCGGGCGATCTCGTCCATCGACGTCGTCGCCCGGCGGGTGAGCAGCGCGGCGGCTTCCTTGAGTACGTGTTCACGATCCACGGCCATGAGACACAGATTAGCCGAATGAGACATGAATGTCTCATCAGGGGGTGTGATGCCTCATCCATGGGGTGTCCATGTGGGAGTTCCGAGCCTCGCGCGGCGGGCGGAACACTCGGGAACGCCCAGGAGCATTCGGAAACGCCGACGGCCCGTACCCGGTCGCTTCCCGGTACGGGCCGTCGCCAGACGCCTGTCCTGCTTACCGCGGCTGCTTGGCCGCCGCCCACTCCTGCTGCTTCACCAGATCGGCCCGCACCTCGGCGAGCTGGACCGCGACCGCCGAGGGGGCGGTGCCGCCGCGGCCGCTGCGCGAGGCGAGCGCGCCGGGGACGTTGAGCACGCCGCGGACCTCGGGGGTCAGATGGGGGGAGATCTTGGCGAACTGCTCGTCGGTGAGCTGGTCCAGCTCGATGCCGTGCGCCTCGCACTCCTTGACGCAAGAGCCCGCGACCTCGTGCGCCACCCGGAACGGCACGCCCTGCTTGACCAGCCACTCCGCGATGTCGGTGGCCAGCGAGAAGCCCGCCGGCGCCAGCTCCTCCATCCGCTCGCGGTGGACGGTCAGGGTGGCCATCATGCCGGTGAACGCCGGGAGCAGCACCTCCAGTTGGTCGCAGGAGTCGAAGACCGGCTCCTTGTCCTCCTGGAGGTCGCGGTTGTACGCGAGCGGCAGCGCCTTGAGCGTCGCCAGCAGCCCGGTCAGATTGCCGATCAGCCGCCCCGACTTGCCCCGGGCCAGCTCCGCGATGTCCGGGTTCTTCTTCTGCGGCATGATCGACGAGCCGGTCGAGAAGGCGTCGTGCAGGGTCACGAAGGAGAACTCCTTCGTGTTCCAGATGATGACCTCCTCGGCGATCCGGGAGAGGTTCACCCCGATCATCGCGGTGATGAAGGCGAACTCGGCGACGAAGTCCCGGGAGGCCGTGCCGTCGATGGAGTTCCCGGCGCTGCCGTGCTCGAAGCCGAGGTCCGCGGCGACCGCCTCCGGGTCGAGGCCGAGCGAGGAGCCGGCCAGCGCGCCCGAGCCGTACGGGGAGACGGCGGTGCGCTCGTCCCACTGCCGCAGCCGCTCGGCGTCCCGGGACAGCGACTGCACATGCGCCAGCACATGGTGCGCGAAGAGCACCGGCTGGGCGTGCTGCAGATGGGTGCGGCCCGGCATCGCGACGTCCGGGTGGGCCTCGGCGAGCCCCACCAGCGCCTCCTGGAGGTCGGCGATCAGTGCGCCGACGATCCGGGCGTGGTCCCGCAGGTACATCCGGAAGAGCGTGGCGACCTGGTCGTTGCGCGACCGGCCGGCCCGCAGCTTGCCGCCGAGGTCCGGTCCGAGCCGCTCCAGCAGCCCCCGCTCCAGGGCGGTGTGCACGTCCTCGTCGGCGATGGTGCCGGTGAACGAGCCGTCGGCGACATCCGCCTCCAGCTGGTCGAGCCCGGCGATCATGCGCGTCAGCTCGTCCTCGGTGAGCAGGGCCGCCTTGTGGAGCACTCGGGCGTGTGCGCGCGAGCCGGCGATGTCGTACGGCGCCAGCCGCCAGTCGAAGTGGACCGACGCGGACAGCTGGGCCAGCGCCTCGGCCGGTCCGTCGGCGAAACGTCCGCCCCAGAGCCGGACGTCGCCGCTGTTTCCGTTGCTCACTTGCTCTGCTCCTCAAGGCTGCTGTGCCGGCGGGCCGTCCGGGGGACGCCGCCGGACCCGGCAGCCGCCCCCCTGCCACGGGGCGGGGAGGCGGCTGCCGTACGAAGGTGACGGGTCGGGCTCAGGCCAGGTCGCGCTTGGCCGCGATCTTGCTGGACATGCCGAAGAGCTCGATGAAGCCCTTCGACAGCGACTGGTCGAAGGTGTCGCCGGTGTCGTACGTCGCCAGGTTGAAGTCGTACAGCGACTTGTCCGACTTCCGGCCGGTGACCACGGCGCGGCCGCCGTGCAGCGTCATCCGGATGTCGCCGCTGACGTGCTGGTTGGCCTCGTTGATGAAGCCGTCCAGGGCCCGCTTGAGCGGCGAGAACCACAGGCCGTCGTAGACCATCTCGCCCCAGCGCTGCTCGACCTGCCGCTTGTAGCGGGCCAGTTCGCGTTCGACGGTGACGTTCTCCAGCTCCTGGTGCGCGGTGATCAGCGCGATCGCGCCCGGCGCCTCGTACACCTCACGGGACTTGATGCCCACCAGCCGGTCCTCGACCATGTCGATCCGGCCGATGCCCTGGGCGCCGGCCCGCTCGTTGAGCTGCTGGATGGCCTGCAGGACGGTGACGGGCTTGCCGTCGATCGCCACCGGCACACCTTCCTTGAAGGTGATGACGACCTCGTCGGCCTCCCGGGCGACGGCGGGGTTCTCGGTGTACTCGTACACGTCCTCGATCGGCGCGTTCCAGATGTCCTCCAGGAAGCCGGTCTCCACGGCCCGCCCGAACACGTTCTGGTCGATCGAGTACGGCGACTTCTTGGTCGTGGCGATCGGGAGGTTCTTCTCCTCGCAGAAGGCGATCGCCTTGTCCCGCGTCATCGCGTAGTCGCGGACCGGCGCGATGCACTTGAGGTCGGGGGCGAGGGAGGAGATACCGGCCTCGAAGCGGACCTGGTCGTTGCCCTTGCCGGTGCAGCCGTGGGCGACGGTGGTGGCACCGTGCTTCCTGGCGGCGGCGACCAGGTGCTTGACGATGGTCGGCCGGGAGAGGGCGGAGACCAGCGGGTAGCGGTCCATGTACAGCGCATTGGCCTTGATCGCCGGGAGGCAGTACTCGTCGGCGAACTCGTCCTTGGCGTCGGCGACCTCCGCCTCCACCGCACCGCAGGCGAGCGCGCGCTTGCGGATGACGTCCAGGTCCTCGCCGCCCTGGCCGACGTCCACGGCAACGGCGATGACCTCGGCGCCCGTCTCCTCGGCGATCCAGCCGATGCAGACAGAGGTGTCCAGGCCGCCCGAGTAGGCGAGTACGACGCGCTCGGTCACGGGTTTCTCCTTACGGTGCATTCACTGATGGGTATAAGTATGCACTCCACCGTATGATTCGTCAACGCGGAGATGAACGCGCAGGTCAGCGGCGCGCCGACCCCCACCTAGGGCGCCACTCCGCCCTATACCGCCCCCTCCTCCACCCCCTCACGCAGCACCTCGACGAGCACCGTCACATGACTCAGGGGCACCTGCTTCGTCGCCGTCAGCAGCGTCAGCGGCCCCTGCGCGACGCGCCGGCGCAACGACTCCAGCGCCTGCCGCGCCGCCTCGCCCTCCAGCTCCTCGCGATAGCGCGCGGCGAAGGCCGCGAACCGGTCCTCCTGATGGCCGTACCAGCGCCGCAGCTCGGACGAGGGCGCCGCGTCCTTGCACCATTCGGAGAGCTGCGCGGCCTCCTTGGACAGCCCGCGCGGCCACAGGCGGTCCACCAGCACCCGCGCCCCGTCCGCGGCCTCCGGCGGCTCGTACACCCGCCGCACCCGGATACCGTCACCAGCGGATATTTCACCCATAACCCCATCGAACCACGGGCGCCGCCGCCGCACCGGGAGCCCGGTGAGCGCCCCTTCGGGGCCCCGCTTTGGATTCATGGGCCGGGACAGGGTATTTTTCTTCTGCACGCCCCGGCCGGGAAGCTTCCGGCCGGTTCGAGCACCGGGACGTGGCGCAGCTTGGTAGCGCACTTGACTGGGGGTCAAGGGGTCGCAGGTTCAAATCCTGTCGTCCCGACGGTGCAGTAAGGGCTTCGGCCCAGGTGAAGGGCCCTGTCTCACTTCGGTGAGGCAGGGCCTTGATCGTTTCCGGGGCTGTCGTGTCACATTTGGTCACAGACCGAGTGGATCACCCTCAACCGGCGAGCAGCTCGCCCAGCTTGTCCGAACCAGCCCGAAGACTCTGCGGATCGGGTGCACATAGACCCGCTTGGTGAAGGACAGGTCGCTGTGCCCGGCCCAGGCCGAGACCACCGTGTCAGGGACGCCGTTGTTGGCCATCCAAGACAGAACGGCATGGCGCGCATCGTAAAGACGAACCCGGCGAACGCCGGCCCGCTCCATCAGCCGGTGCGCCTCACGCCGAAGCTTGTCGGTCTTGAACGGTCGACCCAGCTCGTCAACCACGACGTAGCCGCTTGCCTCATACGCCGCCCCTGCCGTGAGCGCCTCCCCCTTCTGAAGGGCCCGGAAGCTGACGGGTGCTGCCTGCACTGGCTTAGGCAGCGGCAGCACCCGCTTACCGTTTTGGGTCTTGGGGTACAGCCGGTCATTCGTGATCGCCTGGATAAACGCCTTGACCTCGGACTCATCCCAGGGGCGACAGTCAGGCTGGTTACGCTCGGCCGATCGCACCACTTCACGCGGCAGTTGGATCAGCCTCGGCTCTGGTCGGTAGCCAGCCGACTGATGACCTTGTACGCGAAGACGTTTCCCGGCTCAGACGGCTCGAAGGCCGTCAACTGGTACCGGATGGCGGCCCAGGCAGCTGACCAGTCCGGCGACGAAGAGGCGCGGGTATGGGTACGCGGCCGAGCGGCCATTGCCCTCGGCTACGAGGCGCCTCTGGGCGTCGCCGACATGCTCGCCGACCAGGCAATGGTCATCAGCAGCCGGCCCTCACTGGGCCTTCTCAACGCAGTCATGGGCAAGGCGCACGCTGCCGCGACTCGGGGAGATCACACCCAGGCCCGGAAACTGCTGAACGATGGCAAACGGGTCTTCGACTCGGCGGCCTCCTACGAGCAGACCTCCGACTACGCCGTGCCGTACTGGCGGATGAACGTCTTCACGTCCCTCTTGGCAGCGCGGCTGGGTGATGAGAAGACCGCGGTGGACGCCCAGGACGCAGCCCGCCACGAGTTGCCGTCAGAGCTTCCACGGTTCGCCACTCACCGTGAGATGCACCGCGGACTCATGCTGGCCCGCTCCGGGGACAAGGCCGGCGGTGTCGCCTACGGCCGCACCGCGATGGAAGCACTACCGCCGGAGAAGCACTCCCTGACGCTGCGGATGCTGATGAACGAAATTGAGGCGTAGGAGCTGCTAGATGCCTTACGAGGCATCGTCCACCTCGCACACGCCAGCGAGGGCACTCGCTGACCACTGCGGCAGCCCACGGGAAGACTCACCACAGCGTGTCTTTGGCATAGACAGCACCGAGCCGTGATGGGATCGCGTTATGCGACAACGGCATGGGGCTGCAAGTGGTCAGGCCCTGTCAGGCAAATGGCTGATGAGATGGTTGATGGCCCTATCCATCCTGCCGCTGCTCATCGGGGTGATGCTTCTCTGGAAAGCACTAGACCGCCCTCCCGAGGACAAGCCAAAGAGCGAAGTTTTTCTGCAGGACGCAGCAACTTCAGGCGTTGATCCGTTCACTAAAAGCACGGCGCGTGAGCCCACCCCAGCCCCGGCAGAAAGCCTACCCACTGGTGAGCCCAGCCCGAGGCCAACAGGGAGCCCAAGCGCCGGTGCGGAAGAACTCAGCAGTGCGCAGGTGGAACACGTAGACACGTTGCTCAGTCACGATGCGCAAAAGCGCGAAGAGAATGACGTTTTCATTAAAGTCACCGGTGCAATCTCCGCCACGGGAGGTGCATTGAGCGGTGTCGCTGCGATGACGGTAGTAAGACGCGCATCGCAACAGCCCGAGCAGACCCCCCAACCTAAGGACGAGCCGCCCACGTCGTGACCACCCTCAAGTGCCCGATGGGGTCTTCCCGCGTAGGGCCCCGACGCGGGGTAGGTGGATAAAACCTCGCTGCCCACCTATAAACGACCAGCTAAGGATTGCGTACCAAAGCATCGGACCACATCACCCCTTCAGCCCACTTACTGATGCTCCCCCGCCTCATCCCAACCAAGCTCAGTACATGGTGACGACAGCAGACCTCAACAGCTTGGCCACCTCACTACAGCTAACTCCCCAGCTATCCAGATCGCTCACTACCGGGGAACGGGTATCCCCCCGCATCAACCCAGACCCATCAGCCTTGGTAGTAAGAGACGGAGCCCTCACACTCCCGATCAATGTAGCCCGGATCAAGTGGGACGCAATTGATCACAACGGAAACGTAGTAGCTGGCGGGGAATACAACGTGGGAGGAAGCACGACCTTGGTTCCCGAGTTCGTGTTCAAGCCTCAGTTGTTCGAACCAAGCTCAAACAGAACACCACCTGAACCCAAAAGTATCCGCATTCGAGCGACAGTAACGTTGTCTGTGGCACTCGCTACAGGAACGGTGGTCAGCAGCGTTTCCACACCGCTTCTAAGCGCTAACCTTCTCGTCACACCACTGCCGATCCCAACAATCTTCGCGATGTTCCGCCATAAAAACTTCTCGGCTAAGGATGGAGCAGCCGTGCTGCTACTCGTTCCTGAATACATCAAGCCGAGTCCTGGCACGATCAACCAAGTAACAACAAAGCTTGAAAACCTACGGAACGACCTTGACCTTCTAGCCGACCTGGGCGGCTGGTTCCTACCAGAGCTGTCTGCTATCACGCAGTTCACCGACAGCGTAAACGCCCAACCACGTGTCCACCTTCGTGTAGCGAACGAATACCGAAACCTAAACTCGATCACGCTCATCCAGCGCAGCTGGTGGCAGAATGATACTGAAGCAGAGGACGAGATCAGCTCTGTCATGCTGTTCGGGCTCGGCAAAAGTATCCAGTGCTATCAGCACAGGAGATTCGGAGGGAGATCCTTCAAGCTGAGAACGGCAACGGCGGAACCCCTCTCTTCCGTCACAGATCTAAGCCCAGACATCCCGCCGTCACAACCTGCGAACAAAGTCGAAGTCGTTGACAACAAAAAGGGCGGCTTCGAAAACCGCCTGTCGTCGATGAAGTTTCTATAGCGGAAACTTACGCACCAGAAGATCCCAACCTTGAACAAAAACGCCATGGAATCAAAAGGTAGTGACATCCATAGGTGGAGGCTACACGACTCTACGAGAACTACTTCAAGGCTGACTTCCAGTACTACCGGCCACTTTGCGGACGATCGTAAAGCTCTCAGCCTCAAAACCCCGCCGGGGAACTAAGGGCCTCGGGCGGCTCAGTGAGGCCTGGGAGGGTGGGGGTGTTGACCTTGCGCACCTGGTCGTTGGGGAGTCTGACGAATGCCTCGCCTACGCGAAGTTGTTGGATGGACTGGACTTGGCGTTCCCACTGCTCCGCGAGCGGGTAGTAGGCGGGGTGGGTTCGTCCCTCGGCGGCCTCATTGGAGACCACGTGTTTGATGGCGTCGGGATCGACGACGCCGAAGAGCCGGGCCGAGTGCTCGGCGTCAGGTCGTCCGGCCTTGAGCACCACCTCCATGCCCACGTTCTGTAACGCCCCCTTCAGCCGGTCTGATGCCTGACTCCAGTTCTGGTGTGCCATGACGCAGAACAGGTTGTACTTGCGGGTCTCAGAGAGCATGCGGGTGAGGCTCTCCTCAGACTGGGCCATGAACTGTGAGAACTCGTCCAGGATCAGAAAGTGCGGGGCACGGCCTGATCCTGCGGCGCGAACGTTGGCGCGGCTGAGGGCTGCGGTTTCCATGCCCACGGTTAAGAGACAGCCGAAGAGCCGGCGGGCGTCCGGGGAGGCAACCGCCAGGTTGACGATCAGCGAGGTGCCGGAGTCAACAACGGAGTGCTTGAGGATGTTCTCAAAGGTCGGGGCTCCGTGTGCCAGCTCGGGCCAGGCCCCGCGGGCTGCCTCGGCGACGTGCTCGGCCATGGCGTGATCGTCATAGGGCTGGGCAAGGAAGTTGAACGGCAGGAAGCGGTTCTCCACCGCAGCCGCTGGAACGTCAAGGTAGATCAGCGCCGCGGCTCGTCAGCCGCGGGTCACGACAGACCGCCGATCTCGGTGCGGACCTTGTCGACGACCTTGGCCGGGAGAGTGGCGTAGCCCTGGAAGGTCAGGCTCTCCTGGCCCTTCTGGCTGGCGACATAGGTCAGGAACGCCTTGGTGGCGGGCCAGGTCGAGGGCTTGTTGCCCTTGCTGCAGACGATCTCGTAGGTGACCACGTCGATCGGGTAGGCGCCCGGGGCCTTGGTCGTGTAGTCGAGCTTGAGGACGAGGTCGGAGTCGCCGGCGGGCTGGGCGCCGGCGATCGCCTGGGACGCCGAGATCACATTGGCGTCGACGGGAGCCGGTGCGCCGGTGTTGAGGGAGACCGTGCGGATCATGCGGGCGACCGCGTACGGCAGCTCGAAGTAGCCGATCGCGCCCGCGGTCCGCCGCACCTGGGCGGCGAGGTCCGAGGAGCCCTTGACGCCCGTGCCGCCCTTGCCCTTCCACTCCTTGCCGTGCTCGTAGGGCCAGGCGTCCGGGGCGACGGCGCCGAGGTAGGCGGTGAAGTTGTCCGTCGTGCCGGAGGAGTCGGAGCGGTGGAACTGCTTGATGGGGGTCGACGGCAGCTTGGCGCCTTTGTTGAGCGCGGCGATCGCCGGATCGTTCCAGGTGGTGATCTGCCCGTTGAAGATCTTGGCGAGCGTGGGGGCGTCGAGGATCAGCCGGTCGACACCGGGCAGGTGGTAGCCGACCGCGATCGGTCCGCCGACCATCGGCAGGTGGACGGCGTGACCGCCGGGGCAGACCTTCTCCGACTGGTCGATCTGCTCGCCGGACAGCGGCGAGTCCGAGCCCGCGAAGGCGGTCTTGCCCTGGAGGAACTCGTCCTGGCCGTCCCCGGAGCCGTTGCCGGTGTAGTTGATCTTGGTGTCGGGGCAGGCCCGGGTGTAGTTCTTGATCCAGTACTTCATGGCGTACTGCTGCGCCGTCGAGCCGGAGGCCTGCAGGGTGGCCGCCCCGCCGCAGGCGATCCCGGCGGCGCCGGCCGAGGCCTTGGTGCTGCCGGCGCCGGGCGAGGCGGCGGAGGGGCTGGAGGTGGCGTTCGCACTGCAGGCCGTCAGGGCCAGGGCGCCGGAGGCCGCCAGCGCCCCGATCACCCTGACGCGCGGCCCGCCCTTGCACAGAGGCTTCACTCTCCGGTGCTCCTTCCTGCGGACCGGGCGCGCCGGCGCAGTCGAGGGGGATGAGACCTCCATAACTATATGCACATATTCCGACACAAGGGGTTATTCATGGCAGTCGGGTGAGGTCAGTGCGCCTTCTGCGCCAGCCTCAGCAGATGGTCCGCGAGCGCCTGGCCGCCCGCCGGGTCGCGGCTGATGAGCATCAGGGTGTCGTCGCCGGCGATGGTGCCGAGGATGTCGTGCAGCTCGGCCTGGTCGATGGCGGAGGCCAGGAACTGCGCGGCGCCCGGCGGGGTGCGCAGGACCACGAGGTTGGCGGAGGCCTCGGCGGAGATGAGGAGTTCGCCGGAGAGGCGGCGCATCCGCTCCTCCTTGGCCGACTCTCCCAACGGCGCCCGCGGCGTGCGGTCGCCGCCCTCACTGGGCACCGCGTAGATCAGCTCTCCACCGGTGTTGCGGATCTTCACCGCGCCCAGCTCGTCCAGGTCGCGCGAGAGGGTCGCCTGGGTGACGGACAGGCCGTCGTCGGCGAGCAGCTTCGCGAGCTGGCTCTGGGAGCGGACCGGCAGCCGGTTGAGAATGTCCACGATCCGGCGGTGGCGGGCGGTGCGGGTCTGCGGCACGGCCTGACCGCCGTTGTGCACCTCGTTGTCCTGCGGCTCGGTCATCGGTCTCGTCAGTCTCCGGATCGTTGTTCCCCGTGGGCCCCTTGGTGGGCCGTGTTGAGGACGGCGGGGAGCCTCCGGAGGAACACCTCCGCTTCCTCGTCCGAGACGATGAGCGGCGGGGCGAGCCGGACGACGTCCGGCGCGACCGCGTTCACCAGGAGACCCGCGTCCTGAGCCGCCTGCTGCACCTGGGGCGCGAGGGACTCCGTCAAGACGATACCGAGGAGCAGGCCCGCGCCGCGGACCTGGCCGACCAATGGGTGCCCCAGGGCCTCGATCCCCTTGCGCAGCCGCTCGCCGACCCGCGTGACGTTCTCCAGGACGCCGTCCTTCTCGATGGTGTCGAGGACGGCGAGGGCGCCGGCGCAGACGACCGGGTTGCCGCTGAACGTCGAGCCGTGCGACCCGGGCGTGAGCAGGTCGGCGGCCGGGCCGAACGCCAGCGTCGCGCCGATCGGCAGACCGCCGCCGAGGCCCTTGGCGAGGGTGACGATGTCCGCCTCGACGCCCTGGGCCCGGGATTCGAGCCAGTGCCCGGTCCGGCCGATACCGGTCTGGATCTCGTCCAGGACCAGCAGGGTGCCGGTGGCGGCGGTGATCTCTCGGGCGGCCCGGAGGTAGCCGGGCGGCGGGACGACGACGCCGTTCTCGCCCTGGACGGGCTCCAGGATGACGAAGGCGGTGTCGGTGGTCACGGCGGAACGCAGCGCCTCGACGTCCCCGTACGGGACGTAGTCGACCTCGCCGGGCAGCGGAGCGAACGGGGCCTGCTTGGCGGGCTGGCCGGTGAGGGCCAGGGCGCCCATCGTGCGGCCGTGGAAGCCGCCGATCGTGGAGACCATGTGGGTGCGGCCGGTCAGCCGGCCGATCTTGAAGGCGGCTTCGTTGGCCTCGGCGCCGGAGTTGGAGAAGTAGACCCGGCCCGGACGTCCGGCCAGCGCGAGCAGCCGCTCGGCGAGCGCCACGGTGGGCTCGCTGACGAAGAAGTTCGACACATGGCCGAGCGTGGCGACCTGGTCGGAGACCGCACGGAGCACCGCGGGGTGGGCGTGGCCGAGCGCGTTGACCGCGATGCCGCCGAGGAAGTCGAGGTACTCCTTGCCGTCGGCGTCCCACACCTTGACGCCCTCACCGCGTACGAGCGGGATGCGCGGAGTGCCGAAGTTGTCCATCATGGCGCCCTGCCAGCGCCGGGTGAGGCCGGCGTTGGTCACCGCCGCCCCCTGGTCGTGTGCCGCCCTGGTCACGTCGCCCCCTCGATCGTGTTCGCGTCCGGCACGACCATCGTGCCGATTCCCTCGTCGGTGAAGATCTCCAGCAGGATCGAGTGCTGGACCCGCCCGTCGATGACCCGGGCGGTGTGCACCCCGTTGCGGACGGCGTGCAGACAGCCCCGCATCTTGGGAACCATGCCGCTGGCCAGGTCGGGCAGCAGCTGCTCCAGTTCGGTGGCGGTCAGGCGGGAGATCACCTCGTCGCTGTGCGGCCAGTCCTCGTAGAGGCCCTCCACGTCGGTGAGCACCATCAGCGTCTCGGCGCCGAGCGCGGCGGCCAGCGCGGCCGCGGCGGTGTCGGCGTTGACGTTGAAGACGCCGGAGTGGTCCCCGTCGTCGCTGCTGCGGGCGATGGAGGAGATCACCGGGATCCGGCCGTCGTCCAGCAGTGCGTGCACCGCGCCGGGGTCGATGGCGGTGATCTCGCCGACCCGGCCGATGTCGACCCGCTCGCCGTCTATCTCGGCGTAGTGCTTGGTCGCGGTCATCAGATGGGCGTCCTCGCCGGTCATGCCGACGGCGAGCGGGCCATGCTCGTTGAGCAGGCCGACCAGCTCGCGCTGCACCTGGCCGGCGAGCACCATCCGTACGACGTTCATCGCCTCGGGCGTGGTGACCCGGAGGCCGCCCTTGAACTCCGACTCCAGGCCGAGCAGCTCCAGCTGGGCGCTGATCTGCGGGCCGCCGCCGTGCACCACGACCGGGCGCAGTCCGGCGTGTCGCAGGAAGACCACGTCCTGGGCGAAGGCCCGCTTGAGGTCCTCGTCGATCATCGCGTTGCCGCCGAACTTGATGACGACGGTCTTGCCGTGGTGCCGGGTCAGCCAGGGCAGCGCCTCGATGAGGGTGCGGGCCTTGGGCAGCGCGGTGTGCTTTCGCGCGCTCATGCGCCGGCCTCGCTTCGCTCGGCGGGCTGTGAGCACAGCGCGCTGCCTTGAATGATTCCCTCGCTTTGCTCGCTCATGAGGAGTACGCGCTGTTCTCGTGGACGTAGTCGGCGGTGAGGTCGTTGGCCCAGATGACCGCGGACTCGGCGCCGGCGGCGAGGTCGGCGGTGATCCGCACCTCCCGGTAGCGCATGTCGACCAGGTCGCGGTCCTCCCCCACCGAGCCGTTCTTGCAGACCCAGACGTCGTTGATGGCGACGTTGAGCTGGTCGGGCTCGAAGGCCGCGGAGGTGGTGCCGATGGCGGAGAGCACCCGGCCCCAGTTGGGGTCCTCACCGTGGATGGCGCACTTGAGGAGGTTGTTGCGGGCGATGGACCGGCCGACCTCGACGGCGTCGTCCTCGCTGGCGGCGTTGACCACCTCGATGCGGATGTCCTTGCTGGCGCCCTCGGCGTCCCCGATCAGCTGCCGGGCGAGGTCGTCGCAGACCGTGCGCACGGCCTCGGCGAAGGCGTCCTGCTCCGGTACGACACCGGAGGCGCCGGAGGCCAGCAGCAGCACGGTGTCGTTGGTGGACATACAGCCGTCCGAGTCGACCCGGTCGAAGGTGGTGCGGGTCGCGGCCCGCAGCGCCGTGTCGAGGCCGGCGGAGGGCACATCGGCGTCGGTGGTGAGCACGACGAGCATGGTGGCCAGGCCCGGGGCGAGCATGCCGGCGCCCTTGGCCATACCGCCGACGGTCCAACCGTCGCCCTGGGCCACGGCGGTCTTGTGCACACTGTCGGTGGTCTTGATGGCGATGGCGGCCTTCTCGCCGCCGTGCTCGCTCAGTTCGGCGGCGGCCTGCTCGACGCCGGCCAGCAGCTTGTCCATCGGGAGCCGGATGCCGATCAGGCCCGTGGAGGCGACCGCCACCTCGCCGGCGCTGTGCCCGTCGAGCACCTCGGCGACCTTCTCCGCGGTGGCGTGGGTGTCCTGGAAGCCGAGCGGGCCCGTACAGGCGTTGGCGCCACCGGAGTTGAGGACGACGGCGGAGGCCGTGCCGCCCTTGAGGACCTGCTCGGACCAGACGACCGGGGCGGCCTTGACGCGGTTGGACGTGAAGACGCCGGCGGCGGCCTGTCGCGGCCCGTTGTTCACCACGAGGGCGAGGTCCGGGTTGCCGTTGTCCTTGATCCCGGCGGCGATGCCCGCCGCCGTGAATCCCTTGGCTGCCGTCACACTCACTGTGTCTCCTTGTTCGCTCCGCCGCGGAAGCGGCTGATGTCACCGTCGCCCGTGCAGCGCAGCGGTGCGGCAATCGTCGTCGTCTGCGGCACGGTGGCTGCACGTCCGTCGCTCACGGCGCGACTCCGATCGTCGAGAGTCCGGTGGTCTCGTCGAGACCGAGGGCGATGTTCATGGACTGCAGGGCGCCGCCCGCGGTGCCCTTGGTGAGGTTGTCGATGGCGCTGATCACGATGACCCGGCCGGCCGCCTCGTCGTACGCCACCTGGATCTGCGCGGCGTTGGAGCCGTAGACGGCGGCGGTCGCCGGCCACTGCCCCTCGGGGAGCAGCCGGACGAACGGCTCGTCGGCGAAGGCCTTGTCGTACGCGGCCCGTACGACGGCGGCGTCCACGCCGGGCTTCGCCTTCGCCGAGCAGGTGGCGAGGATGCCGCGCGGCATCGGCGCCAGGGTCGGGGTGAAGGAGACCGTGATCGGCTCGCCCGCGACCGCGCCGAGGTTCTGGATCATCTCGGGGGTGTGCCGGTGCACGCCGCCCACGCCGTACGGGGACATCGAGCCCATGACCTCCGAGCCGAGCAGATGCGGCTTGGCCGCCTTGCCCGCCCCGGACGTGCCGGACGCGGCGACGACCACGGCCTCGGCCTCGACGAGCCCGGCGGCGTACGCGGGGAAGAGCGCGAGCGAGACGGCGGTCGGGTAGCAACCGGGCACCGCGATGCGCTTGGACCCCTCCAGCGCAGCACGGCAACCCGGCAGTTCGGGGAGGCCGTAGGGCCAGGTGCCGGCGTGCTCGCTGCCGTAGAACCGCTCCCAGTCCGCCGCGTCCCTGAGCCGGAAGTCGGCGCCCATGTCGACGACGAGGACGTCCGGCCCGAGCTCCTCGGCGACCGCGGCGGACTGGCCGTGCGGCAGCGCGAGGAAGACGACGTCGTGGCCGGCCAGCACCTCGGCGGAGGTCGGCTGGAGCTCCCGGTCGGCCAGCGGAAGCAGATGCGGCTGCAGCGACCCCAGGCGCTGACCCGCGTTGGAGTGCCCGGTCAGCGCGCCGATCTCGACCTCCGGGTGCCCCAGAAGCAGGCGCAGCACCTCACCCCCCGCATACCCGCTCGCACCGGCCACTGCCGCTCGTACCGTCATGGACCCTCCTCCTTGATGGCATGACTATACGGAATACAGCAGTTTTATGCAATGCCCTGAGGGCGGGCCGAGGCTTCGCGCGTGGTGACCGAGTCCTCGACATGGCCCGTGAGTGGTTGAGCCGTACCCCATGGTTCGACCGGGGCGCTGCGCCGACCTGCGCCGACCTGCGTCGACCCGCGCCATCGTGGCGCCGACGGGCTCTGCCGGATGGCCTGGGCCTCGATGATCGAAGACAGCAGGATGTTCTTGAGCAGGTACAGGTCCCCGCCCCGGGGCTTCCGGCCCCGACTGCCGGCCGGACGCGTCAGCGCTCGCCGCGCAGGAAGTCGCGGGCGCCTCGCAGCGTGGTGCGCAAGGTGCGTTGCGTGCGAGTGCTGTCCAGGCGGACGTCCAACGCCCCCGAAGCGGTACCGGTGCGGCGGCCCGCCGGCAGCAGGGAGGCGTCCAAGGCGTCGCGGTCGGCGATCAGGGCACCGAGCTCATGACGACTGAGGGCGTCCGGTCCCGCGAGGTGGCACACCCCCGCGCGATCGGAGGCGGCGAGTTCGACGACGGCCCGGGCGAGGTCGGTGACATGGACGGGGCACCGGATGGCATCGGTGAACAGCACGCCCTGTCGCCGCCCGGCGGCCAGGTCATGGACGAACGCCTCGTGCACGGAGCCGCCGTCGCCGATGATCAGCGAGGTGCGCGCGATGACGGCGGCCGGGGCGAGCAGGCGGATCGCCGTTTCGGCGGCGGCCTTCGCGGCCCCGTACGGGGTGATGGGATCCGGGGTGGCGGATTCGTCGTAGTGGACGTCGGCGCCGGAGAAGACGGCGTCGCTGGAGACATGCACCAGTCGGGATCCGTGCCGGGTGGCGGCCATCGCCAGGTGAATCGCGCCGTCGGCTGTGATGGCCCAGTCGGCCTTGCGGTAGGCCGCGTTGACGACGACGTCCGGCCGGGCCTGCCCGAGCACCGGTGTGATCGCCTCGCTGCGGCGCAGGTCCAGGGGCAGCCAGTGGACGCCGGGGACATCGCCGGCGCGGCTGGCGAAGGTCGCGGTCACAGCGTGCCCGGATTCCCGCGCCCGCCGGGCCAACTCCCGGCCCAGGAAGCCGCTTCCGCCTACGATCAGGATCCTCATGACCCGTCAGGTTAGGCCCTGCGCCTCGTCACGGCGGCCGGTTCACGGGTCGAGTCGGGAATGCCCCGCCACCCGGGCCGGGCGCCGCTCGATCGCAGGTCAGCGGCGGTCCGGCCAGGCGAAGTCGGGGTCCATCGCGTGCAGGATCCGCAGCGAGAAGTACCCGAACACGTAGGGCCCGAGCAGGCCGACGATCACCCCGCCCACCAGAGCCGCCGCCACGATGACGAGGGGAAGCGTCCTGGTCAGGGCCCGCACGGTCGCTTCGCGCGCGGGGGCGAGATGGACCGCCCAGGATGTGGCGAGCGCGTCCACGTCGTCCCCGATGTACGCGCCGGGGTCCCGGCCGTCGCGGGCCGCGGCGGTCAGGTCGGCTGCCAGCTCCTCGGCCATCTCGGCGGCCGCGTCCTCATCGCCCCCCCAGGCGGCGCCATGCCTCCATGGCCGGCCTGGGAGATCACGGTTTCAACGGTCGTCGTCATGGTTCCTTCTCCGCGGTGTGGGTGACTATGGAGCCGATGCCGGCGGCGAACTCGTTCCCGTCGCTGCTCCACGACCGGAGCATCTGCAAGCCGGCCGGGCCGGGCTTGTAGCAGGTGCGGGCGGGGCCGCCCTCTCCGGCGCGACGTTCGACCTCGACGAGCCGGCGCTTGCGTAGGCGTGCCAGCGCCGGATAGATCGCCCCATCGGCGACGTCCAGCCCCGCTTCGCTGCCGCGCAGGCTTCCCGCCGACGCCGGCACTGCCTGATTCGGGGAACCGCTCGGTGAGGCGGAGCGGACGTGGGCACCCTCCTGGCCGGCGAACGGGGCGGGGCGGACGGCCTGCGGGCCGAACGAGCCGCTCGGCCGCACCGGGGGCACATGAGCCCTGAGTAGAGCACTCCACCTCGGCGAGGCAGGCTGTACCCATGCGGTCTCCCTTCCGCTCACCTCCTTCTCGGCCGGGAACCGGCGGTCACGGCCGGGCCCTGTTCGCCGTCGCGCAGTGTGTGCCGTTCGCGATCGCGCTGCTCGTGGTGGCCATCGAGTTCTCGCCCGCGCACTTCCTGTACACGGGCCCGCTGCTCACCGCGACGCCGGCGCTGGCCGCGGTGACGATGGGGCCCAAGGGGACGATGTCGGCGGCGTGTGTCGCGCTGGCCGTCAGCGTGGCCACCGCCACCTACAACCAGGCATGGGGCAGCCAGCAGGTGTACACCAACTTCCTGGCCATCTTCCTGGTGTCCGCGGCCAGCATCGCGACCAGCAGCGCCATGCACACCCGCCGGCGCAGCGAACTCGACCAGGTCCGCCGGATCGCCGCGGCGGCACAGGAGGTCCTGGTGCGCCCGGTCCCCGCCCGGCTGGGCCCGGTGCGGGCGGCCGGCATCTACCTGGCGGCGGAGACCGGGGCGCAGATCGGCGGAGACCTCTACGAGGCCGTGCAGACCCGGTACGGGGTCCGGATGATCGTGGGGGACGTGCGGGGCAAGGGGTTGCCCGCCGTGCGGGGCGCCGCCGTCGTGCTGGGCGCGTTCCGGGAGGCCGTGCACTACGAGGACGACCTGGTGGAGGTGATGAACCACTGCGCGGCCGCGCTGCAGCGGGAGAAGGCCGTGCCCGGTGCGGTCAATGCGGAGGCGCTGGCCGAGGGGTTCGTGACCGCGCTGATCGCCCAGGTGCCGGACATGGCCGTGGTCCAGCTGGTCAACCGCGGCCATCCGCCACCGCTGGTACTGCGGCAGGGCCGGGTGCGGGCGCTGATGCCCGCCTCACCGCTGCCGCCCCTGGGCCTGGAGGACCTCATCGCCGGCCCGCCCGCCAAGGCGGAGAGCTATCCGTTCACACCGGGCGACCGTCTGCTGCTGCACACCGACGGCGTGATCGAGGCCCGGGACCGCGACAACGGCTTCTTCGGCCTCCCCGAAGCGATGGAAGCGGCGCCCGCCTGCCCCCCGACGGAGTTCCTGGAATACCTGCACCAGGGGCTGGTACGGCACACCAGGGGCCACTTGGCGGACGATGCGGCGCTGCTGGTCGTCGACCGGCTCGACGACGAAACGGCCCGATAGCCCGCCCGGCTCCGCCGTCTCGGCGGCGGGCCCGGCCTACGGTGATACTGCGGCGGGGCGCCGGGTGGGGTCAGGAACGCGGGGCGTCGGGGGCGGCGTCCCGGGCCGCGTTCTTCTCCTTGACGCGCACGGCTTCCTTGCGGACCTCGGCCTGGGTGGCGCGCTCCTTCTGCAGCCAGTCGGGGCTCTCCTTCTTGAGCTCCTCGATCTGCTCCGTGGTGAGCGCCTCGGTGACCCCGCCGCGGGCGAGACCCGAGATGGACACGCCCAGCTTCGCCGCGACCACCGGACGCGGGTGCGGGCCGTTGCGTCGCAGCTCCTGCAGCCACTCGGGCGGATCGGCCTGCAGGGCGTTCAGCTCGGTGCGCGAGACGAGACCCTCCTGGAACTCGGCGGGGGTGGCCTCGAGGTACACGCCCAGCTTCTTCGCCGCGGTCGCGGGCTTCATCGTCTGGGCGGTCTTGTGCGACGTCATGTGTCAAGGGTATCGAGCATGTGCGCTACCTCTGACCACGACCGGTAGCCTGGTGCGGTGACCGGCTCGGAAGAAACCCCCTCGTTCCGGCTCGCTTATGTCCCCGGAGTGATGCCCACGAAGTGGGTGCGGATCTGGAACGAGCGGCTGCCCGACATCCCCCTGACCCTCATCGGGGTGTCCGCCGCCGAAGCGTGCGAGGTCCTGCGGGGCGGCGGCGCCGACGCGGGTTTCGTACGGCTGCCGGTCGACCGGGACGACCTCAGCGCGATCCCCCTCTACACCGAGACGACGGTGGTCGTGGTCCCCAAGGACCACATCGTGGCGGCGGTCGACGAGGTCTCGGCCGAGGATCTGGCCGACGACATCGTGCTGCACCCGCTCGACGACACACTCGACTGGGAGCGCCTGCCGGGGCGGCCCGCGATCGAGCGCCCCGCCACTACGGCGGACGCCATCGCCCTGGTGGCGGCGGGAGTGGGCGTGCTCGTCGTCCCGCAGTCGCTGGCCCGGCTGCACCACCGCAAGGACCTGACCTACCGTCCGCTCCTGGACGCTCCCGCGTCGCGCGTGGCGCTGTCGTGGCCGCAGGAGGAGACCACCGACCTGGTGGAGGACTTCATCGGCATCGTCCGCGGGCGGACCGTCAACAGCTCGCGGGGGCGCCGCCCGGCTCCCGAGCAGCCGAAGGCCAAGCGCCCCGACACGGGCGGCGCGCGGCGGAAGCCCGCGGCCGGCAAGACCTCACGGGGCACCGCCGGCGGTTCCCGGGGCGGCGGCAACAAGCGCGGCAAGCCCCGCCGCCGGTCGTAGGTCCCGCCGCCGGTCTCGGGCCCCGCCGCCCGGCCGCGCCTCAGGCGTGCTGCGGCATCTCGTTCTTCAGCGTCGACCTGATCTGCTCGCGCAGCTCGGGGCCGTCGGTGTGTCCGTGGACGGAGACCGCGTGCTCGCTGGCGGCGCGGACCACCTCTTCCTCCTCACCGGAGATGACGAGGCTGCAGTTCGTCTCGCTCGGGTAGTCCCGGCAGTCGATCTTCTTGCGCATGGTGCACCTCCTCCCCTCCCAGTCTCGGCCCGTGGCACCCGCCCTCCGCATACGGCGAATCCCGTATGGCGCGAGCGGGGGCCGTGCTGCTGCAGTGGGAGATGAGCGGTAGTGAGAAAGAAGAGGGAGAACGTAAGGAGGAGGTGGGAGGGATGGCGAGGGCCGCCGGGACCGGCCGCGGGACGACTGTGGACGAGGGGCGTGTGCAGGAGTTCCTGGAGCGTGTGATCACCGACGGCGGGGCCGCGGTAGCCGGCCTGTGCACCTCGCTCGGCGACCGGCTGGGCCTGTACTCGGCCATGGCCGGCGCCGGTCCGCTCACCTCCGCACAGCTCGCGCGGCGCACCGGGCTCGTGGAGCGCTATGTGCGTGAATGGCTCGCCGCCCAGGTGGCCGGCGAGTACGTCACGCATGCGCCCGCCACCGACACCTACGAGCTGCCCGACGAGCACGCCGCGGTCCTGGCGGACCCGGCGCTGGCCACCTACGCCGCCGGCTTCTTCACCATGCTGCAGGCCCTCTACGCCACCGAGGACAGCCTGATGGAGGCCTTCCGCACCGGCGAGGGCGTGGGGTGGGAGGAACACGGCCCGGCGCTGTTCGACGGCACCGCGAAGTTCTTCCGGCCCGGCTACCGAGCCGCCCTGGTGCCGGAGTGGCTGACCGCACTGGACGGCGTGGTGCAGAAGCTGGAGCGCGGCGCCCGCGTCGCGGACGTCGGATGCGGCTACGGATACTCCACGACACTGATGGCGCAGGCCTTCCCCCACTCGCAGTTCCAGGGCTTCGACTTCCACCGGCCGTCCGTCGAAGCGGCCCGCGACAACGCCGCCGAGCAGGGGCTGGCCGACCGGGTCGGCTTCGAGGTCGCCAGCGCCCAGGACTTCCCGGGCGAGGACTTCGACCTGATCACGTTCTTCGACTGCCTGCACGACATCGGCGACCCCGGCGGCGCGCTGCGGCACGCCGAGCGCGCGCTCGCCGACGGCGGGACCTGCATGATCGTCGAGCCGAACGCCTCGGCGAACGTGGCGGAGAACGCCAACCCGGTCGGCCGGGCCATCACCGCCGCCTCGGTCGCCGTATGCCTGCCGTCCGCGCTGGCCCAGCACGGTCCGCAGGCGCTGGGGAACCACGCGGGCGAGGAGGCTTTGCGGGACATCGCGGACGAAGCCGGACTCCACCACTGGCGGCTCGCGGCGGAGAGTCCGGTCAACCGCGTCTATGCCGTCGGGCGTTAGTAGCGCCTGACGCGCCCGGCCGGTCTTCCCCCGGCCGGCCGGGTGGCATCCCCGGGGCCGCGGCGCCGTCCCCGCCCTCGCGGCCCCGCCTTGACTGCCCCCTACCCGCTCGTACGCTGGAGGTATGAATGCGGCCGCGGAGGCCGGACTGCGACGCATTCTCGCCGTCGTGGACCTGCTGATCGATGCCGTCGACGAGGAGACCCTCGTCCCGGCACTGCTTCCGGTGATGCTCTCCGCGGTCCCCGGTGACAGCATCATCTGGTCGCCCCGCGCCGGCGCCGCCGACCGGCCGCTCACCCTCCCCGCCGATCTGCTGAGCCAGGACGTACGGGACGCGTTCGCCCGTGAGGCGGCGACCGACTCGCTGGTGCGGCACACCACGACGGGTCCCGGCACGCCGATGCGCCGCTCCACGCTCCAGACCCGCAGCGAGTTCCACTCCCTCGCCGTCTACGCCGACGTCTACCGGCCGTTCGGCGCCGAGCAACAGCTCGCGATGTCGTTCCCGGCCGGGTACGCCGAGGGCGTGCCGCGCAAGGTGTGCATGGCGATCAGCCGCAGCGGCAGCGACTTCTCCGACGACGACGTGGCGGCCGCCGCCCTGCTGCGCACCCGGCTCAGCCACGCCATGGACCGGCTCGCTCCGCCGCGCGCCCTCCCGCCCCTGATCACCCGCCGGGAGTCCGCCGTCCTGACCCTGCTCGCCCGCGGGCTGAGCAACCAGCAGATCGCCCACCGCCTGGCGATCAGCCCGCGCACCGTCGACAAGCACCTGGAGCACGCCTACGCGAAACTGCGGGTGAGCAGCCGGGTCGAGGCGGCGAACGCCTGGCTGACGCGGGGAGCGACGGCGGTGCGGCTCGGGCGGTAGACCGCGGGGCCACCCGCCGGCCCGGTCGTCCGGCCGCACCGGACGGTCGGCTGCCGGTCGGTCAGCGGGGGACGGCGCGCCGGCGGTAGGTGACCTTGTCGTGCCGGACCCGGGTGACCTCGACGGTCAGCTGCCGGTCGGGGCCGACGGGGAAGTGCGCGGTACAGCGCACCGCCGCGGCCGGCACGGGCCGGAGGTCGCCGAAGCACCGCACCGCGTCGGGCCCGTGGCGGAACGGCAGGGTGAGCTGGCCGCTGACGCTTCTGGCTATCTCGGTGCGCGGCACGGTGTGGGTACCGCCGTCGACCTCGCTGGTGGCGTCGCGGTCGCGCAGCCGGGTGGCGGCGAGGGCGAGGGCGCCGGCCGCCAGGAGACAGGTGACGAGGCCGATGACCAGGCCGAGGGTGGCGCCGCGCCACGGCGGGTGTGCGTGCACCGCCGTCAGCCCCGGGGGCCGCGGGGTCGACGGCGGGTGAGGACTCCCCAGCCTGCCGCGCCCAGCAGCAGCGCACCGCCGAGCGCCGTACCGACCGGGCCGGTGCGGGCGGCGCCGCCGAGGCCGGTGTGCGAACCGCCCTGCGGTACGACGTCGTCGGCGCCGCCGGAGGAGTCGGTACCGCCGGAGGCGTCGGTGCCGTCGGAGGCGTCCGTGCCGCCGGAGACGTCCGTGCCGCCGGATGCGTCGGAGACGGTCACGGTGCCGGCGAAGGCCTGCCGGCCGTCACCGCCGCTCTGCTGGTCGCCGGACGCTCCGTACGCCGCGGGGCTCGGTCCGCCGCCCGCCCCGCCGCAGGTGACGGTGACCGGGTACGTACCGGGTGCGATGCCCTGCGGCATGGTCGCGGTGCCGCCGGACCGACCGTCGAGGGGGGTCAGCGGGAGGGCCGGGATGTCCGCGCCGCCGAAGCCGGCCTCGGCCGACTCGCCCCGGCAGTTACCGCCGTCGTAGACGGTGAATGCGGCGCCGGGCGCCACGGTGGCGGGCTCGACGACCACCGGGTGCGAGCCGTCCGAGGCGGGGCCGGCGCCCGAGACGGCGTCCCTGACCGCACCCTTCACCGCGCCCTTCACCGCGTCGGTCACGGCGCCGGTGGCGGCGTCGGCCCCCTCGCCGTCGCCGCCGCCGAAGAGCAGGAGGGTCACCGCCAGGGCGCCGGCTGCCAGCGCATACAGAGGAATGTGACGTATGTGCATAGAACGAGACAAGCGCCAGGCCGGGGAGTGCGCACCTCGATGGTGCGCCGCCCGCGGGGCCGCGTACCGGGGCGACGACGCTCAGCGCGCTCTTTCCGCAGGTCACACGGGCGCGCCCGCCCCGGGCAGCCGAGGTGGCGGGATGGGCTTTCCGGGTGGCGCGGCTCAGCCCTCCAACTGGAGGTTCCACGAGCCGGAGCGGCGGGTGAGGGTGGTCACCGACAGCGGCTGAACGTCGATGCACCAGTACGAGTGCGGCGGCGCCTGGAGCGCGTAGACCAGGGCGGCACGCACCACACCGGGCTCGGCGACCGCGAGCAGGCCGGCGGTGTCCCCGGCCGGCCGGGTCTCCAGCCAGCCGCCGACGCGGGTGATGAAGGCCACCAGCGACTCCCCGCCGTGCGGGGCCGAGCCCGGATCGCCGAGCCAGGTCTCCACCGCGCGGGGCTCAGCGGCGGTCACCTCGCCCAGGGTGCGGCCGCGCCAGCGCCCCATGTCGCAGTCCCGTAGCGCCGGTTGGGCGAGTGGGCTCAGGCCCAGCGCGTCGCCGGTCTCCCGGCAGTGGGCCGACGGCGAGCAGTAGCGCAGTTCGGCGGCGGCCAGGCGGCACAGCACAGGAGCCGCCCGCTCGGCCGCGTGCCATCCGGCGGCGTCGAGCGGGCGGTCGTCGTCGAACCGCGTCGCGAGCAGCGAGGAGCTGCGGGCCGCGGCGAGCAGCTTGAGTCGAACGCTCATTCGCCGATGGTAAGAGCACCGCCGCCCTGAAAGCTCCTGTTGGTCAGATCACGATAGGACCGGGGTCGACCAGTCCGAGCGTCATCCACTGCTCCGGCGCCACCAGCGGCCGGAAACCGACCTTCTCGTACACGCCGTGGGCGTCCTTGGTGGCGAGCGTCAGCCGGCTCAGCCCGCAGGGTGCCAGATGCTCGGCTATCGCCTCCACCAGGGCCGTGCCCAGGCCCCTGCCGCGGTCGTCGCGGCAGACATAGACATCGCACAGCCAGGCGAAGGTGGCGTGGTCGGTGACAACCCGGGCATAGGCGACCTGGCGGCCTGACCCGGACTCGTACAGACCGAAATTGAGCGAGCCCGCGACGGCGCGGTCATGCAGCTCCCGGGGGCGGTCCAGCGCCCAGTAGGCGTCGGTGGACAGCCAGCGGTGGACCAGGTCGGCGTCGAGGCGGGCCGGGTCGGGGCTGAGCTCGTAGCCGTCGAGGGCGTGATCGTTCATGCCGGGAGGTTCGCAGAAGAGCCGGGGCCGCGTCGAACCGCCGGAGGCGGTGCGACGCCGCGGCCCGCCGGCGCCCCTCAGCTCACCCGCACCCCACCTCCTCGCAGGCCGTGCGCAGCCTGCGGACACCCTCGGTGAGTTCACCGGTGCCGGCCGCGGCCGCGAAGCTGATGCGCAGATGCCCGGCCGGCGGCTCGGCGGCGAAGTACGGCCGGCCGGCCGCGACCGCGACGCCGGCCCGCAGCGCCGCGCCGGTCAGCGCCGCCTCGTCGGTACCGTCCGGCAGCCGCAGCCAGAGGTGGAACCCGCCCGGCGGGATGTGCAGGCCGCCGGGTCGGCCGCGGTCCCTGCCGTACGCCGTCCCGGGGCCGGGCCCCTGCTCGACCAGCGCGGGCAGCCGCGTGCGCAGGGCAGCGGTCAGCGCGTTGCGGCGGGCGGTCAACTCGCCCGCGACCAGCCGCAGATGGCGGGGCCAGGCGGTCGAGCCGACGAGTTCCAGGGCGGCCTCCTGCAGCGGCCCCGGGACGAAGAAGTTGTCGACGACCTGGACGGCACGCAGCCGGTCGAGGACCGGGCCGCGGGCGGCGAGGACGCCCACCCGGAGGTTGGGCGAGGTGACCTTGGTCAGGGAGCGGATGTGCACGACCGTACCGTCGCGGTCCTCCGCCATCAGGGTCGGCGGGAGCGCGGGGGCGTCGCCGTGGCCCAGCAGCCGCGCGAAGTCGTCCTCGATGACGAACGCGCCGGCCGCGCGGGCCACCCGCAGCACCTCGCGCCGCCGCTCCCCCGCGAGCACCACCCCGGACGGGTTCTGGAACAGCGGCTGGCAGACGAAGAGCCGCGCGCCGCTGGCACGGAAGGCGTCGGCGAGCAGATCCGTACGCACCCCGTCCGCGTCGATCGGCACGGGCACCGGCCGCACACCGGAGGCGCGGGCGACGGCGAGCATGCCCGGGTAGGTCGGGGACTCGACGAGCACCGGAGCGCCGGGCGCGGCGAGCGCGCGCAGCGCGGCGGTCAGCGCGTTCTGGCCGCCCGCGGTGACCAGCACGTCGCTCGCGGAGAGCGCGCCACCGGGGCCGCCGATCTCCCGCGCGAACCAGGCGCGCAGCTCCGGCACGCCCTCGACCGGCGGCCGCCCCCAGGCGCCCGGCCGGCGACCGGCCCGCGCCAGTGCGGCGGCCAGGGCGCGCTCGGGCTGCAGACCGGGGTGGAGGTAGCCGCCGTTGAGTTCGATCACTCCGGGGGCCGGTCTGGCGAGCGTGGCGAGCACGCCGGAGGCGTCCACGCTGCGCGGCACCTGGTCGGCGGCCGGCTCCGCGCTCAGCGCGATCTCCTGCCAGGAGGTGTCCAGCGGCCGCGGCGCCTCGGCGCGGGGCTCGGCCCGGAAGACGCCGGCGCCGGGCCGGGTGACGACCAGGCCCTCGGCGGCCAGTTCCGCGAGCGCCCGGGAGACGGTCACCGGACTGACCCGATGCCGCTCCACGAGGGCACGACTCGATGGCAGTTTCTCACCCGGGGAGTAGCGGTCCAGCTCCCTGCGCAGGGTCGCGGCGAGTTCTGCTCCACTGCTACGCTCTTGCATGAGAGCCAACGATAGCGCTACTGCCTCGGATGCGATAGCGGTCGACACCCCGTCCGCCGCCGGCCAGGGCGCCCCGCACCTCGCCGCCGCGGGCACCCGCACGGTCGCCCCCACCGCCCACGGCTCCGTAGCCACCCGCGGCGTCCTGCTCGCCGCCCTCGGCGTCGCCGCCTTCTCGCTCACCCTCCCCGCGACCTCCTGGGCGCTGGAGGGCATGGGCCCCTGGACGGTGGTGATGCTGCGCAGCGTGCTGGCCGCCACGCTGGCCGGCTGCGCGCTCGCGGTGTTCAGGGTGCGCGTGCCGGAGCGCCGCCACTGGGCGGGGATCGCGGTCGTCACCGGCGGTGTGGTCCTCGGCTTCCCGCTGCTGACCACGCTCGCCCTGGAGACCTCCACCACCTCTCATGCGGCCGTGGTGATCGGCCTGCTGCCGTTGGCCACCGCCGCCGGCTCCGCCCTACGGACCGGCGCCCGGCCCTCCCGCACCTTCTGGATCGCCTCGCTGATCGGCGCCGTCGTCGTCATCGGCTTCGCGGTGCAGCAGAGCGGCGGGGCGCCCAGTCACGGCGATCTGCTCCTGTTCGCGGCGCTGCTGGTGTGCGCGGCCGGCTATACGGAGGGCGGCCGGCTGGCCCGCCATATGCCGGGCTGGCAGGTGATCGGCTGGGCGCTGGTGCTGGCGCTCCCGGTGACGGTGGCGGGCGCGGCGGTCGCCCTCTCCACCGAACCACTGCGGCTGACCGCGCACGCGGTCGGCGGGCTGCTGTGGCTGGCGTTCGGCTCGCAGTTCCTCGGGATGGTCGTCTGGTACCGGGGAATGGCCGCGATCGGTATCGCCAAGGCGAGCCAGCTCCAACTCGCCCAGCCGCTGCTGACTCTGGTGTGGTCCGTCCTGCTGCTCGGCGAGCGGCTGCCGCCGGCCGCGCCCGCGGCGGCACTGGCGGTCCTGGCCTGCATCGCGGTCACCCAGAGGGCACGGGGGTAACCGCCGCCCATCGGGAGGCACGACGCGAACGCCGGCCCACCGGGAAGCGCCGCGTACCCGCGCTCCTGGCCCGCCCACCCCCCAAAGGGGGGTGGGCGGAGGGGAAAGCGCGAACGGGAAATCACGGACGACCTTCCAAGGTGCGCCCCCCGCTTCCGGACGTAAACTTGCCGCGATGGCGCGTACCGCCGTCCGGGCCGCGTCCGGCCCGTCACCCGTTGAAATCGTTGGCCGTTCAACCGCTCGGCCGTAGCGTCGTCGGCCGTACGGGTCCATGGCCGCCCGAAGCGTGGAGGACCCCTGATGCACGCGACCAAGGGCGACCGGCTGGTGGTGCACGGCAGGACCGTGGGACATCACGACCGGGTCGTCGAGATCATCGAGGTACTGGGGACGAACGGCGATCCGCCGTACCGTGTCCGTACCGAGGACGGACACGAAGCGATCATGTCGCCCGGCCCCGACTCGGTCGTCCGGCACGCGAAGACCTCCGACATCGACCCCGGCCGATAAGGCACCGCACACGGATTTTCGCGACGGCCGTGGCGGAAGGCCGCTACGGCCGTGTCGGACTGCCGTAATGATCGTGTACGACGCGCGCCAGCGCACCCGTCCGGTCCTTGGCCACCTCCTTCGCCGAGAAGTAGATATGCCCGCCGACCTGCGGGTAGCCGCGGGCGAAGGTGAGGTGCCGGGAGAGTTCGGCCGGGTTCTTCCAGGCGGCCGGCTCACTGGTGCCGGCCTTGTAGAGCGCCTCGCCGATGTAGAGGTCGACGCCGGTGCCCTCGACGGTCCGTGACCACCAAGGCACCAGCTCGGCGTAGTCGGCGCCCTCGGTGCCGAGCGGCCAGTAGACCTGCGGCGCGATGTAGTCCAGCCAGCGCTCGCGCACCCAGCGGCGGGTGTCGGCGTACATGCCGTCGTAGGTCTCCACCCCGGCCCGCGTACGGGAGCCCTGCGGGTCGGTGCTCTGGTTGCGCCAGACCGCGAACGGGCTGACGCCGAACCGCACCCGGCGCCCGGACCGCGCTCCCCCCTCCTTCAGCCGCTGCGCCGTCTCGTGGACCAGCCGGTCGATGTTGTCCCGCCGCCAGTCGGCCCGGCTGTCGAAGTCGCCGCCGTACGCGTCGTACGCCTCGTCGTCGTCGAAGTGTGCCCCGGCGACCGGATACGGATAGAAGTAGTCGTCGAAGTGCAGCCCGTCGACGGGGTAACGGGCGACCGCGTCCAGCATCGCGTCCTGGACGAAGGCACGGACCTCCGGCAGCCCGGGGTTGTAGTAGAGCTTGCCGCCGTAGGCGACCGTCCACCACCAGTTCCGGCGGGCCGGGTGGCCGGCGGCCAGCCGCTGCGGATCGGTGTGGTGGGCGATCCGGTACGGGTTGCACCACGCGTGCAGTTCCAGCCCGCGGCGGTGCGCCTCGCGGACCGCGAAGTCCAGCGGGTCCCACCCGGGATCGCGGCCCTGCTGCCCGGTCAGGGACTGGGCCCACGGCTCGTACGGGGAGGGCCACAGCGCGTCCGCGGTGGCGCGCACCTGGAAGAAGACCGTGTTGAGCCGGTGCTTGACGGCCGAGTCGAAGTGGGCGCGCAGCTCGCGCTGTTGCTCGGCGGGGGAGAGCCTCGCGTCGGAGGGCCAGTCCAGGTTGCCGACGGTCGCCAGCCACATGCCCCGCATCTCGCGCCGCGCCCCACCCGCCGAGGGCGCCGCCGCACCCGACGCCAGCAGCGAGGAGGCCGCACCGAGCGCGGCCACCGCGAAGCCCCTTCGTGTGATCCGTCTCATCAAAAGTCCCCAGCTTGTCCGTTTCATCCTGTCCTGAGGGCTCAGAATGCCCGCCCCGGCGGCCGTAGCACAGCACCGCGCGGAGTAACGTCGGGGCCGAGGCGGGCGTCGGACCCTTACGGCGTACCGCCGGTCCTGAAGAACAGCGAAAGGCACGAGGTGACGGACTCATTTGCCGACATTGCACGCGTCGGAGTGGTCGGTTGCGGCCAGATGGGCGCAGGCATCGCCGAGGTGTGCGCCCGCGCCGGGCTGGACGTCATGGTCGCCGAGACCACCGGCGAGGCTCTGGAGCTGGGCCGCACCCGCTTGACCAACTCCCTCGGCAAAGCCGCCGAGCGCGGCAAGATCACCGTCGCCGAGCGCGACGCGACGCTCGATCGGCTCAGCTTCACCACCGACCTCGGTGAGTTCGCCGACCGCGATCTCGTCATCGAGGCCGTCGTGGAGAACGAGCAGGTCAAGACCGAGATCTTCCAGGTCCTCGATCAGGTGATCACTCGGCCGGACGCGATCCTGGCGTCCAACACCTCGTCGATCCCGCTGGTGAAGCTGGCGGTCGCCACCTCCCGCCCCGACCAGGTCATCGGCATCCACTTCTTCAACCCGGCCCCGGTGCAGAAGCTGGTCGAGCTCATCCCCGCCCTCACCACCGGCGAGGAGACCATCAAGCGCGCCGAGGCCCTGGTGCAGGACGTGCTGGGCAAGCGCGCCATCCGCGCCCAGGACCGCTCCGGCTTCGTCGTCAACGCCCTGCTCATCCCGTATCTGCTCTCCGCGATCCGGATGTTCGAGTCGGGCATCGCCAGCCGCGAGGACATCGACAACGGCATGGAGATGGGCTGCGCCCACCCGATGGGCCCCCTGAAGCTGTCCGACCTGATCGGCCTGGACACCGTGGTCTCGGTCGCCGACTCCATGTACCACGAGTACAAGGAGCCGCTCTACGCCGCTCCCCCGCTGCTCCAGCGGATGGTGGACGCGGGCCGGCTGGGCCGGAAGTCCGGGTCGGGGTTCTACTCGTACTAGAAGGTGCCGCGACACCGCCAAGTGGCGCTGTTCCAGGGCGAGTTCACCTGGAGCAGCGCCGACGGCGGCCCGGTGGCGCGGGGGCTCTCGCTGCCCGCAGCGTCGGCCTGAGCGCCATCATGGAGGAGTTGCCCGCCCGCCGCTCGGGGGAGTTTCGGCGGGCGGACTCCGGGCCGGCGGGCGCCCATCCGCCGGCTTCGGTTCCCCGTGGGGACTTCGAGTCAACTCCCCCGCGCGCGGCCACGGGAGCGTGTGCGGGGCCCCGTCGGGAGTGCGGGGTTCACACCCCGTGCGAACGCGGTCGCGGCGTCACCCACGGTCACTTCACACGGGGTGTGAAGTGCGGACCCGTATCGGCCCACCGCACACGCTCCCGCCCATCGGCGCAGCGCAGTTGACTGAGGCGCGTACGCACGACGAAGTCACTGACCGAAGGAATGAGGAGCGGACCGTGACCGCCCACCCCGAACCCGACCTGACCACCGCCGACTTAGCGGAGCTGCGGCGTCTGCTCGACGTACGCACCGCCCGGGTCGACGGCCAACTCGCGCTGCAGGCGCAGCGCACCGAGCAGAGCGAGCGTGACGCGGACGAACTGACCGCCCGCGTCATGCGGTTGGAGAGCACCCGCTGGCCACTGCCGTCCCTCGCCGCGCTCACGGGCCTCGCGGCACTGGTGGTCGCCCTGTGGCAGGCGCTCGGCCGATGAGCCCCCGGCCGCGGGCGGACGGCAGAATCGTCCCGTCCGCGGCCGGTCGGCCCCGTATTCGGCTCAGCCCAGGTGGATGTGGTGCAGCATCAGCAGGGCCGCGGCCATACCGGCGGCCGGCACCTCCCCTCGCCCCACCATGTCGGGCACCAGTTTCAACGGCACCCACTCGCGCCGCTCGGACTCGAAGTCGTCCTGCGGCAGGCCGAGGTACTCCCCCTCGTCGGACCAGTAGATGTGATGCCGCGCGTCGGTGAGGCCGTTGGACGGCTCCACGGTGAGCAGGTGCCTGAGCGGGCCGGGACGCCACCCGGTCTCCTCCTCCATTTCCCGCGCGGCCGCGGCCGCGACGTCCTCGCCGTCCTCGACGACCCCGGCCGCCAGCTCCCATCCCCAGGTGTCGGTGATGAAGCGGTGCCGCCACAGCAGCAGCACCTCGTGGGCCGCGTTGACCACCGTGGCGACGGCGACCGGCCGCATCCGGATCAGGAAGTGCTCCAGGTGGCGGCCGTCAGGCAATGCCACATCGGCCAGATTGACCCGGAACCACGGGTTCGCATAGACGGGCTTCTCGCTGAGATTGTTCCACCGCACGTAACTGCCACCTTCCGCTGTTGGACCGGCAAGGTGACACGTGCCCGGTCAGAGCGGAACGCGCAGCACCTCGTCGATGAGATCGGCCGCCTCGTCCGTCGCGGAGCTCCCGGTCTCCGCCAGATGCTCGCGCACCGCCCGCAGCCGGTCCCGCAGCCGCTGCGACTCCATGCCCCGCGCCTGCTCCGTCATCTGGGCGGCGTTGGCCACGGCCCGGTCCGCATCGCCCTGGCGCAGCTCGATATGGGTGAGCATGGCCAGCCGGTGGACCCGTCCGCGGTCGTGGGCGGGGGTGTCGACGGCGGCGTCCGCCTGCTCCCGGGCGGCCCGCAGGTCACCGAGGCTGAGGAGTGCCTCCGCCACTTGTACGTTCACCAGGCCGGGCTGCACATAGCCCGTCTCGGCCGGCTCCAGGCCGGGCCGGATGCGCTCCGCGGCCGCCTCCGCGCGCCGGATGCACGCCAGCGCGCTGGTGCCGTCGCCGAGCCGGGCGTAGGACTTGGCCTGCATCGCGTAGAGGTCCGCGGAGAGCGCCGGGGTGATCTGCGGGCCCGCGGCCCGCAGCGCGGCCTCCGCGAAGGCCACCGCCTGGCGGTACTCCCGTACGAAGAGGGACTGGTTGACCAGCAGCGCGATGATGTACGCGCCGAGGCCGCGGTCCCTGCTGGCCTTGGCCAGCCGCAGCGCCTGGTGGAAGTAGCGCTGGGCGAGCCCGAGGGCGTCGGAGTCGTAGGCGCAGATGCCGGCGACGGCGACCAGCCCGCCGGTCGCCCGGTGGAGCTGACGCCCCGTCGCATCGCTGTAGCTGCCCCGCAGCAGCGGCGCCGCCTCGGTGTTGAGGAATCCCACGATGCGCGCTCTGGTCGCGATACCGCCCGCCTTGCGGTACATCTGCTCGTAGTGGGTGCGCGCGGCGCGCAGCATCTCGATGTCGGCGAGGCCCACCCGGGTCAGCCCGTCGCGCGAGACGTCGGAGTCCTCGGGCGGGTTCTCCCACTCCCATACGGGGATGACCGCCGAGGTACCGGTGAGCGCGGGGGCGGCGAGCACATGCGGCCGCTGCTGCTCGTCGGACCGCCACAGCGCGGTGGCCCGCTCGACGAAGCCGGACAACGGGGTGTCGGGGGCGCTCTGGCGTCCCGGGCGGCTCAGTCCGATGTCGTCGAGTCCGACCGGCCGGTGCAGCCGTTCGCCGAGGATCTCACAGATCAGGTCCGGTACCTGGCCGCGCGGCCGCTGGCCCTTCAACCACCGGGCCACCGCGGTGTGTTCGTACCTCAGCGCCAGCCCGCGCTGCCGCCCCAGCCCGTTGATCCGGGCGGCCAGCCCGGCGTGCGAGATACCGGCCTCGTCGAGAATCGCATCGAGCAGGGTATTGGGCTCCACAACGGCCTCCCGGTGAGCGGACCCGCCGCCGGGGCTCCCCGCTCATGGCCTTGTCGACTTCAGCACTCCGCCAGTCGAGCGTAGTGAACCCCGCTTCACACGGGGTGTGAAGTGCCCCGAGGCGGGCGCGGAACCAGGCAGTGGAGCCCGGGCGCCCCTTCGGACCAGGTGACCTCACGGCCGTCCGCCGCGCAGCCCCGCAGCATGTACGCGATCACGTCGTCGAGGCCGGAGGCGACCTCGTCCGCGGAGAGCACGCCGCTGGTGGCGAACCCGGCGAAGCCGTGCAGGGTGGTGAAGAGCGGCATCGCGATCCGTTCGACGGGGCCTTCCCTCACGTCGCCGCTGCGTTGCCCGTCCGCGGCCAGTTCCACGGCCATCGCCGCGAGCCGGTGCGCGGCCGCGATCAGCGCCTCGGACGCCTCCGGCTCGTGCTTGACCGTGTACATCAGGTCGAGGAGTACCGCGTTGGCGACGGCGAAGTCCACATAGGCGCGGACGAGCGCGCCCAGCCGCTCGGCGAAGGACTCGCCCGCCGCCTCCTGGGACGCGGTCAGGGCCGCCTCCATGCGTTCGAACCCGGTGAGCGCCAGCGCGTCCAGCAGCGCCTGCTTGTCCTTGAAGTGCCGGCTCGGCGCGGCGTGGCTGACGCCGAGGTCACGGGCGAGTTCCCGCAGGGACAGGGCTCCCGGACCCTTCTCGCGGAGCGTCTGCTCGGCGCGGTCCAGCAGCGCGGCGCGAAGGTCTCCGTGGTGGTAGCGACGAGTCTGCATGGCCGCCATCCTAACGCCCATGTATTCACTGGCTACATTGTTGTCATTGACAGCATTGTTGGCGCTGCCTACATTGAGGGCATGGCTCACACACCCACCTGGAACGCCACCCGCCTCCCCGACCAGACCGGCCGCACCGCCGTGGTCACCGGCGCCAACAGCGGGCTCGGTCTCGCCACCGTCGACGCCCTCGCCCGGGCCGGCGCGCATGTCGTGCTCGCCGTACGGGACGTCGGGCGCGGCGAGGAGGCCGCCGCCACCGTCAAGGGCGCCAAGGGCACGCTCGAAGTGCGCCGCCTCGACCTCGCCGACCTCGCCTCCGTGCGCGCGTTCGCCGAGTCCTGGCAGGGCGGACTGGACCTGCTGATCAACAACGCCGGAGTGATGGCCGTCCCGGAGTCCCGCACCAAGGACGGCTTCGAGACGCAGTTCGGCACCAACCACCTCGGTCACTTCGCGCTGACCAACCTGCTGCTGCCGCACCTCACCGACCGCGTGGTCACGGTGGCGTCCATGGCGCACAAGGCCCCCGGCACCCGCGTCCACTTCGACAACCTGGACCTGACCGGCGAATACACCCCCTACCGGGCGTACTCCCAGTCCAAGCTGGCCAATCTGCTGTTCACCCTGGAACTGCAGCGCCGCCTGACCGCGGCGGGCTCAACCGTGCGCGCCCTCGCCGCACACCCCGGCTACGCCGCCACCAATCTGCAGAGCCATGACGCCAGCGCGGTCCGGCGGGCGCTGATGCGGGTCGGCAACAAGGTGATCGCCCAGGACAACAGGGCCGGCGCGCTGCCGACGCTGTACGCCGCCACCCAGGACCTGCCCGGTGCCGCCTATCTGGGCCCCGACGGGTTCGGCGAGATGCGCGGCGGGCCGACGATGGTCAGCAGGTCGGCCGCGGCCAGCGACCCGGACGGCGCCAAGCGCCTGTGGGCGGCCTCCGAGGAGCTGACCGGCGTCGGCTTCCCCTCGCTGAGCGGCAAGGAGGCCACCGCGTAAAACGGGCGCCGACGGGTTCGACGACAGGAGCTAGGAGGCGTCCCCGCCGGTCCCGCGCCCGCCGAGCGAGAGCGAACACCGCCCCGCCCCGGCCGCCCGGGCCGGCTGCCGCGCCCGGTCGTTGCAGAGCATCAGCAGCGCCACATCGTCCGTCAGCCGCCCACCGGCATGCCGCAGCAGCGCCTCGCGCACCTCGCCCACCACCGCGGACGGCGCGGGGCCGCGGGGCGACCCGGCCGCCGCGACGCTGTCGCGCAACGCCTCCGTCAGCGGGAAGAACTCCCCCGCCGCGTCCCGCGAGTCCACCGCCCCGTCGGTGTGCAGGAACAGGGCCGATCCGGGCTCCAGCCGACCGCACCGCACCGCGGACAGCTCCTCCGGCAGCGGAAACAGCCCCAGCGGCGGCATCGGATCGGCCGGGGCGACCAGGGCGACCGGCGCCACCGCCCCGCGGTCGATCCGATACGGCCATGGATGCCCGCAGTTCAGCGCCGTGACCGACCCGTCCTGCGCGATCTGCACCAGCAGCAGCGTCACGAACTCCTCCGCGAGCGGGCTCACCGCCTCCGCACCGCCCATCGGCTGCTCGCCGCGCCCCCGCTCCCGCAGATGCCGCTGATGCGACAGCTCCAACCGGCGCAGCACACCGGCCAGTTCGGGCTCGTCGTGCACCACCTCGCGGAAGCTGCCGAGCATCGCCGCGACCATGCCCATGGCCTCCAGGCCGTGCCCGCGCACATCCCCGATCACCGCCCGGACGCCGTGCCGGGTCCCCACGACCTCGTACAGGTCCCCGCCGACCACCGCGCCCTCGCTCGCCGAGAGGTGATCGGCCGCCAGCACCAGCCCGTCGATCCGCGGCGGCAGCGGTCGCAGCAGCACCCGCTGCGCGGCCGCGGCGACCTCGCGGGTGCGCTCCAGCTCCCGCACCAGCCGCAGCCGCCGGCCGGCCGTCAGATAGCTGGCGCCGATCACCGCGAGGATCGCACCGCAGGTCAGCGCACGGGTGCCGGGCTCGGCCCCGGGCCCCGCCGCGCCGAAGGGCACAAGAGCGAGCAGTGCGCACACCCCGCCCAGCAGGACGCACTGGCGGCGGCCGGTGCCCGCGCAGGCGATGGCGGGTGCGGCGGCGAGGAGTTGCAGCAGCTGACCGCTGGTCGGGTGGCACAGCTCCCAGCCCACCACGCCGAGCACCCACAGGCCCGGCAGGACGAAGACCACGGCCCGCCGGACACGGGCCGCGCCGGCGCGTGCCGCGCCCCGCGTCCACGTTCGGATCATGCCGATGGTCCCCCTAGCCGGTGGCCCCTTGCAGGTGTTGCGCCGATCGGTTCGGCCCGCTGCCGCGGTCACGCGGGCCTCATCGACCACGTCGATTCTCGCGACGTTATATGCCCATCCCGCGACGATAGGTAAATAACCACTCGATTGGGTGATGGCGCAGGGATCCGATGGTCTCCCCGCCCCGCCGGTCCCCCACAGGCACCACACGGCCCTCCCACCGGAGACCGAACCCACCGCATACGAAGGGGCGAGGGCGCGGAAGGCTCACACCCTCCGCGCCCTCGCCCCGCACACAGGCAGCCGGCGTCAGCCGCGCAGCACCGCTCCGGTCCGCTCCACGGCCACGGCCACCGCCGCGTCGCGGGCGGCCGAGGCCTCCTCCGCGGTCAGCGTGCGGTCCGCGGCGCGGAAGCGCAGCGCGTACGCCAGGGACTTCTTGCCCGCACCGAGCTGCTCGCCGGTGAAGACGTCGAAGAGCCGCAGCGACTCCAGCAGTTCGCCCGCACCGTCGCGCAGCGCGTTCTCGACGTCCGCCGCCGGGACCGAGTCGTCGACGACCAGCGCGACGTCCTGGGTCGCGACCGGGAAGGCCGAGATCTTCGGCGCGCGCAGCGGACCGGCGCCGGCCCGCTCCAGGCGGTCCAGGTCGATCTCCATCGCGCACGTACGCTCCGGCAGCGCGAGCGACTTGATGACGCGCGGGTGCAGCTCACCGGCGTTGCCGACGAGCACCTCCTCGCCGTCGACAAGGGCGAGCAGCGCCGCGCACCGGCCCGGGTGGAACGGCGCGTGCTGGTCCTGACGGACGATCAGCTCGACGCCGGCCTCCCGCGCGACCGTACGGCCCGCCTCGATGGCGTCCGCCCAGGTCCCGGGGCGCCCCTCGCCCCACCAGCCGGCCTGCTCACGGCCCCCGGCGAGCACCACGGCGGCGCGCCGCGGCTGCTGCGGGAGGGAGGCGTCCAGCGAGGCGATCTCGTCGTCGGTCGGCCGGCGGTCGACGACCAGCCGGCTGGCCGGCTTCTCGTCACCGGACGCCCGGAAGACCGGCCCGGTCTCGAAGAGCGCGAGATCGTGCGTGCCCCGGCCGTAATTGCGGCGCAGCGAGCCGAGCAGCCCCGGGATCAGGGTCGTACGGAGGTCGGGCTCCTCGTCGGACAGCGGGTTGACGAGGGTGACCGCCGCGCGCCGCGGGTCGTCCGCCTCGATGCCGAGCTGGTCGAGGACGTGCGAGCCGGTGAAGGGGTAGTTCAGCGCCTCGACGTAGCCGGCGCCGGCCAGCGCCCGGCCGACCCGGCGGTGCAGCCGCTGACGCTCGGTCAGCCCGCGGCCGGCCGGCGGCTTGGGGAGCGTGGAGGGCAGGTTCTCGTAGCCCTCCAGCCGGATGACCTCCTCGGCCAGGTCGTTGGGGTCGCTGAGATCGGGCCGCCAGGACGGCACGGTCACGACCAGCTCGTCCTGGCCGTAGACGTCGCAGCCGACCTGCTGGAGGCGGCGGACGACGGTCTCCCGGCCGTAGGCGACGCCGGCGACCTTGTCCGGGTGGTCGGCGGGGATGGTGAGGGTGCGCGGCCCGCGGGGCGAGACGACCTCGGTGACGCCGTCCTCGGCGGTGCCGCCGCCGAGCAGCACCAGCAGGTCGACGGTCCGCTGCGCCGCGGCCGACGCGGCCTCCGGGTCGACGCCGCGCTCGAAGCGCTTCGCCGCCTCCGAGGACAGCTTGTGCCGGCGGGCCGTACGGGCGATGGTGATCGCGTCGAAGTGCGCGGCCTCCACCACGATGTCGGTGGTGCCGCGCGGCTGTCCGGTCTCCGGGTCGGCGACCGGGCCGGCGATCTCCGTGTTGGCGCCGCCCATGACACCCGCGAGGCCGATGGGGCCGCGGTTGTCGGTGATGACCAGGTCCTCGGCGTCCAGCACCCGCTTGGTGCCGTCCAGGGTGGTCAGCTGCTCGCCGGGGGTGGCGCGCCGGACGCCGATCGGACCGTCCACGGTGGTGCGGTCGTAGGCGTGCAGCGGCTGGCCGAGCTCCAGCATCACGTAGTTGGTGATGTCGACGGCGAGCGAGATCGGGCGCATCCCGGCCTTCTGCAGCCGGCGCTGCAGCCAGATCGGGGAGCGCGCCTCGGGCTCCAGGCCGGTGACGGTGCGGGCCGTGAAGCGGTCGCAGCCGATGGGGTCGGAGACCTTGACCGGGTAGCCGGCGGTGTTCGGCGGCGGCACGTCCAGCAGGGCCGGGTCGCGCAGCGGCAGTCCGTAGGCGGTGGCGGCCTCGCGGGCGACACCGCGCATCGACAGGCAGTAGCCGCGGTCCGGGGTGACGGCGATGTCCAGCACCTCGTCGACGAGCTCCAGCAGCTCGATGGCGTCGGTGCCCACCTCGTACTCGGGCGGCAGCACGATGATGCCGCCCGAACCGTCGTCGCCCATCCCCAGCTCGTCGCCGGAGCAGATCATGCCGTGCGACTTACGGCCGTACGTCTTGCGCGCGGCGATCTTGAAGTCGCCGGGCAGCACGGCGCCCGGGAGGACCACCACGACCTTGTCGCCGACGGAGAAGTTGCGGGCGCCGCAGACGATCTCCTGCGGCTCGCCGGTGCCGTTGGCGTCGCCGACGTCGACGGTGCAGAAGCGGATCGGCTTCTTGAAGCCCTCCAGCTCCTCGATGGTCAGCACCTGGCCGACGACGAGCGGGCCCTTGAGGCCCTCGCCGAGCCGCTCGACGGTCTCGACCTCCAGGCCGACGGCAATGAGCTTGGCCTGTACGTCACGGCCGGACTCCGTCGCCGGCAGGTCGACGTACTCCCGCAGCCAAGAAAGCGGGACCCGCATCAGATCTCCATCCCGAACGGCCGGGTGAACCGGACGTCGCCCTCGAACATGTCGCGCATGTCTTCCACGTTGTGCCGGAACATCAGCATCCGGTCGATGCCGAACCCGAAGGCGAAGCCGCTGTACTTCTCGGGGTCGACACCGCAGGCGACGAGCACCTTGGGGTTGACCATTCCGCAGCCGCCCAGCTCGATCCAGCCCTCGCTGGAGCAGGTGCGGCAGGGGCGGTCGGGGTTGCCCACGGACTCGCCACGGCAGACGTAGCAGACCATGTCCATCTCGGCGGACGGTTCGGTGAACGGGAAGTAGTTCGGCCGCAGCCGGGTCTTCATGTCCGGACCGAACAGCGCCCGGACCATGTGGTCGAGAGTGCCCTTGAGGTCGGCCATGGTCAGGCCCTCGTCGACGGCGAGCAGCTCGATCTGGTGGAAGACCGGGGAGTGCGTGGCGTCCAGCTCGTCGGTGCGGTAGACCCGCCCCGGGCAGACGACGTAGACGGGCGGCTCGCGGTCGACGAGCGTACGGGCCTGCACCGGCGAGGTGTGGGTGCGCAGCACGACTCCGCTCTCGTCGCCCTCGGTGCCGTTGCCCTGGACGAAGAAGGTGTCCTGCATCTGGCGCGCCGGGTGGTCGGGCACGAAGTTGAGGGCGTCGAAGTTGAACCACTCCGCCTCGACCTCGGGGCCCTCGGCGACCTCGTAGCCCATCGCGACGAAGACGTCGGCGACCCGCTCCATGAACGTGGTGAGCGGGTGCCGGGCGCCGGCGGGGGTGCGGTCGTAGGGCAGCGTGACGTCCACCGCCTCCTCGACGAGCACTCGCGCGTCGCGCTCCGCCTCCAGCTCCTCCTGGCGGGCCTTGAGCGCCTGGTTCACCCGGCCGCGGGCCTGGCCGACGCGCTTGCCGGCCTCCGCCTTGGCCTGCGGGGGCAGGGCGCCGATCTCGCGGTTGGCGAGGGCGAGCGGTGAGGTGCCACCGGTGTGCGCGATCTTCGCCTGGGCGAGCGCATCGAGGTCGCCCGCGGCGGCGATGGCGACCAGCGCCTCGTCCAGCCGGGCGGCGATCTCTTCCGGTTTCAGGGCTTCGACCTCGACAGGGTCGTACGACTTATTGGGTGCGGACATCTCTTCCCGTGCTTCCGGTGGACTGGCTTGGCTTGGCTCGCTTCGCCTCGGCTCTTCGATCACAAAGGTCGGATGCCGAGCCCGCGCTGTGCCCGCGATGCCTGTGCGCCAAAGGTGCCAAAGGTCAAGTCTAAGGGGGACGGGCGGCGCGGCCGGCCCGAGGGCGTGTCATTCGGATCGGGCCGGGCTGATCCGAAAGACACGCACGAGCCCCTGCGGGGCGCCCGCCGCGCGGTGCTCAGGCCAGGAAGGCCGGCGTCGCGACGGGCAGGCTAAATCGGAACTGGGCGCCGCCGGCGGGGGCCCGGCCGACCGTGATCGTGCCGCCGTGCGCCTCGACGATGCCCTTGACGATGTACAGGCCCAGGCCCGTGCCGCCGCGCTTGCTGCCCCGCCAGAAGCGGGTGAAGACGCGGCTCATCGACTCCTCGGGAATGCCGGGGCCCTCGTCGCTCACGGTGACGCTCGTCCCCTCCGTGCTGGTCGCGTCCGTTACCGGTCCGACCTCGATGGTGACGGTTCCCTCGCCGTGGCGCACCGCATTTTCCAGCAGATTGCCCAGCACTTGGTCGACCTTGTCCGGGTCCGCCCACAGATCCGGCAGCGGCTCCCGCATCCGGATCAGGAAGCGGTCCGGCTGCTGGCCGGCGGTGGTCTGCGCCTGGACGTGCCGACGGACCGCGGCGATCATGTCGACGCGCTGCCGGCGGACCTCCAGCCGCCCGGAGTCGATCCGGGAGATGTCCAGCAGCTCGGCGATCAGGCGGGTGACGCGGTTGGCGTCGGCGTCCACCGTCTCCAGCATCAGCCGCTTCTGGTCGTCGGTGAAGCGTTCCCACTTTTGGAGGAGGGTGGCGGTGAACCCCTTGACGGAGGTCAGCGGCGAGCGCAGTTCATGGGCGACCGTGGCGATCAGCTCGGCGTGGCTCAACTCCGTACGCCGCCGGGCCTCGGTGCCGCGCAGCGCGATCACCAGCCGCTGCACGGGCCCCGTGGGCCGGCTGCGGACGTAGCGGGCGGAGACCAGCACCTCGCGGCCGCCGAGCAGCAGATTGCGCTCGGGCTGGCCGCGGCGGATGGCGAGCCCGCCGTAGGGATCGGTGAGCCGCCACCAGCGGCGGCCCTCGACGTCCTGGAGCGGCAGGGCCTGTTCCAGGGGGCGGCCGAGCGCGTCCTCGGCGGCGATTCCGGTGATCCTGGCGGCCGCGGCGTTGAAGCAGACCACCCGGCCGGTCTCGTCGGAGACGACCAGGCCGTCGGGTAGATCGTCGGGGTCGAGTCCCGCCCCGTACGCCTCCGGTCCGGTGGCGGGCGATGGTCCCCGACCGGCTGCGTCGGCCGAACCGCTGTCAGTGGCGACTGTGACGCCGGAAGTCCTCACACTCATCCCCGTTACCCCCTCCCGGGCCCCCGGCACGCAAGACTACTAGCTCGCCTCGGATGTGCCGGGACGATCCGCGCTACGCCCCTCAGGCGGGTGACACCGCGCGGCAGCCGCCGGGGCTGCGCTGGGCGCGGGCGGAGGCGTAGAGGCAGACCGCGGCGGCGGTGGCGAGGTTGAGGCTCTCCGCCCTGCCGTGGATGGGCACCCGTACGACGGCGTCCGCGAGCGCCCGGGTCTCCTCGGGCAGGCCCCAGGCCTCGTTGCCGAAGACCCAGGCGGTGGGTCCGCCCATGGAGCCGGTGTCCAATTCGGCGTCCAGGTCGCGGTCGCCCGCGCCGTCGGCGGCCAGGATGCGTACGCCGGCGGTCCGCAGCCCCTCCACCACGCGCTGGACCGGTACGCCGACCGCCACCGGCAGGTGGAAGAGCGAACCGACCGAGGCGCGCACCGACTTGGGGTTGTACAGGTCCACCGAGGCGTCGGTCAGCACGACCGCGTCCGCGCCGGCGGCGTCCGCGCAGCGCAGCACCGTACCGGCGTTGCCGGGGTCGCGGACGTTGGCGAGCACCGCGATCAGCTGCGGGCGGGCGGCGAGGATCTCCTCGAACGGCGAGTCCAGGAACCGGCAGACGCCGAGCAGGCCCTGGGGCGTGACGGTCTGGGAGATGTCCGCGACGGTCCGGTCGTCGGCGAAGTGCACCCGTACGCCGGCCGCGTGGGCCGCCTCGACGATCTCGGCGTGCCGCTCGGCGGCCTCGGCGGTGGCGAACAGCTCGATGAGGGTGGGCGTGCCGTCGACGCGGTGGGCGATGGCCTCCCGTACGGCCTGCGGGCCCTCGGCGATGAACCGGCGCTCCTTGCCGCGGAAGGCACGGCGGGCCAGCCGCCGGGCGGCGGTGACGCGCGGGGAACGCGGGGAGATCAGCTCGGGGGTGCCCATGGGCGGCGGCTCACTTCTGTTGTTCGGTGCGTGCGGGGACGAGGGCCGGTCCGTCGGCGCCCGGTCCGGAAATGCGGCGGACCCGCAGGCCGGGGCCTGCGGGTCCGCGTCACAACGTCGTCAGGCTGGGGTTCAGGCAGCCTTCGGGGCGTTGACGTCGCTGGGAAGCGCCTTCTGAGCGGCCTCGACGAGCGCGGCGAACGCGTTCATGTCGTTGACCGCGAGGTCCGCGAGGATCTTGCGGTCGACCTCGATGTTGGCGGCCTTCAGACCCTGGATGAAGCGGTTGTAGGTCATGCCGTTCTGGCGGGCAGCGGCGTTGATGCGCTGGATCCACAGCTGACGGAAGTCGCCCTTGCGCTTCTTGCGGTCGTTGTAGTTGTAGACGAGGGAGTGGGTGACCTGCTCCTTCGCCTTGCGGTACAGGCGGGAGCGCTGGCCGCGGTAGCCGCTGGCCTGCTCGAGGATCGCCCGGCGCTTCTTGTGGGCGTTGACTGCCCGCTTGACGCGTGCCACTTGTTAACTCCTTGTAGCGGGGTCGTGGTTGTCGTCACACGACCCGAGTCGATTGGGTCCCGGTCGAAGTCGCGCGCCCCGGTCGTCGTGTGGGGCGCGGCGGCTCACTTGCCGAGAAGCTTCTTGATCTTCGCGGCGTCGCCCGGGGCCATCTCGGCGTTGCCACTGAGGCGACGCGTCACGCGGGACGACTTGTGCTCGAGCAGGTGGCGCTTGCCGGCGCGCTCGCGCAGCACCTTGCCGGAGCCGGTGACCTTGAAGCGCTTGCTGGCACCGCTGTGCGTCTTGTTCTTCGGCATGCGCCGTTCTCTCCTCGTCAGTGGCGCTCCCACCGGCACGGACCGGCTAGCGGGAGCGTCAGATGTATCGGTTGGTATCCGGGGCGGGTGCCCCGGCATGAATCCGGGGCTCGCCCAGAGATCACGCCTCGGCGGGCTCCTCGGCGGGCTCCTCCGCGGGAGCTCCACCCTGGCGCTCCGCCTTGCGGGCGGCCTGCGCCTCACGGGCCTCGGCCATCGCCTCGGTCTTCTTCTTGTGCGGACCGAGGACCATGATCATGTTTCGGCCGTCCTGCTTCGGGTTCGACTCGATGAAGCCGAGGTCCTCCACGTCGGACGCGAGCCGCTGCAGCAGCCGGAAGCCCAGCTCGGGGCGGGACTGCTCGCGACCACGGAACATGATCGTGATCTTGACCTTGTCACCCTGCTTGAGGAACCGAACGACGTGACCCTTCTTGGTGTCGTAGTCGTGCGGGTCGATCTTCGGCCGGAGCTTCATCTCCTTGATGACCGTGTGCGCCTGGTTCTTGCGCGCCTCACGGGCCTTCATGGCCGACTCGTACTTGAACTTTCCGTAGTCCATGAGCTTGCAGACCGGCGGACGGGCGTTCGCCGCCACCTCGACCAGGTCGAGGTCGTACTCCTGCGCAAGCTCCAGGGCCTTGGCAAGCGGCACAATGCCGACCTGCTCGCCGCTGGGACCGACGAGTCGCACCTCGGGGACGCGAATCCGGTCGTTGATGCGGGGCTCGGCGCTGATGGATCCTCCTCGGTAGCACCACGCGACGGCCTGGCGGACTGCCGCGTAACGTCTGTTCGGTGTGACCAACCGCGCCGGTACATGCAAAACGCCCCGGACGGGACACAGGCGGGGCTCCACATAGATCTGGAGCACCGCCGCGAAGTCTCCGCGGGGCGCAGCCGGACCGTTGACCCGCCAACCTAGAGGTCGGTCGGGTGGGAGATCGGAGCCTCCACTTGTGGGCCGGTCACATGCGTGTCCGGCCGGTCGGAACACCAGAATACACGAGTCAAGGGGTGGCACCCACTCCTGTGCGGGCACCGGCGGCGGCGCGGAAGCGCTCCGCGCCCAGGATGACACTCCCGGACGCGGGCCTCGTGAGCGCTGCCCATAGGCTGGAGTCGACCCCTCAGCAGGAAGAAGCCCGAAGACATGAGCGACCAGACCCCGCAGCAGCCCGACCCCGCGAGCGCGGCGCAACCCGACTTCGACGCCATGACCCGTGACATCGCCGAGGTGCCGGCGGTCGAGGTGATCACCACGGTCGCGGTGCATCTGATGAGCTCGGCGGCGGTCAACCTGGGGCTCGCCGAGGACGGCTCGGCGCACAAGGACCTCGACGAGGCGCGCAAGCTCATCCAGGCGCTCGCCGGGCTGGTCACCGCCAGCGCCACCGAGATCGGCTCGTACCACGCGGCCCCGCTGCGGGACGGGCTGAAGTCGCTGCAGCTGGCGTTCCGCGAGGCGTCGGTCGTCCCGGACGAGCCGGGGCAGGGTCCCGGGGAGAAGTTCACCGGCCCCGTTTACGGCTGAGCCACGGTTTTTCCGCACACGCGAAGGGCCCCGACCGGGAGACGGTCGGGGCCCTTCGCGTGTGCGGGCGCGGGTGGCGCCCGGGCTCAGGGGCGCCCGCCGGGGCCGGTCGCGGCGTCGGTGGGCATGCCCTCGTCGGCGACGATGAACGGCTCGTGGGCCGGATGGGTGACCTGATGGACCACGGCCGCCAGGGCGCCGCCGATCAGCGGCGCCACGATGAACAGCCACAGCTGGGTGATGGCCGCGCCACCGGCGAACAGGGCCGGGCCGATGGACCGCGCCGGATTCACCGAGGTGCCGGTCAGCGGGATGCCGACGAGGTGGACGATGGCCAGCGCCAGGCCGATCGCCAGTCCGCCGAAGCCGAGCACGGCCACCTTGTGGGTGGCCGACAGCACCACGAAGACGAACAGGAAGGTCATCACGATCTCGATGACGAAGGCACCGCCGAGGTTGATGTGCACCGCCGAGCGGTCGCCCCAGCCGTTGGTGCCGAAGGACCCGTGCGTCTGCAGGCCCGGGATCTGCGTGGCGACCAGGAGGAGCAGCGCGGAGCCGACGATGGCGCCCAGGATCTGGGCGATCCAGTACTCGACGGCCGTGCGCACCGTGATGCGGCGGGCCAGCAGCATGCCGAGCGTCACCGCGGGATTGATGTGGCATCCCGAGATCGGGCCGAGGGCGTAGGCCAGTGCCAGCATCGTGAAGCCGAAGGCCAGGGCGATGCCGAAGGCGCCGATGTACTCGCCGGCCAGCACCACCGAGCCGACGCCGAAGAACACCAGAAGCAGCGTGCCGAGGAACTCGGCCACGACGACGCGGGTCAGAATCGTGGAGGTCGCCGCCTCCGTCTCCGTCTCGGATTTCTCCATGGGGGCTCTCCTCGCGTGGATCTTGAGCTCTCCTCGCATTGTGCGGCCCTGGAGACGACCCCGCCCGTTGGCGGCCCCGGGCCCGGGCGGGGTGCCGGGCCCCGGGGCGGCGGCTCAGCGCCGGTAGAGCGGCTCTGCGGCCGTCGTGCCACCGGGCGGCAGAAGGGCCAGGTCGAGGCCCCGTACGAGCCGGGCGCGCAGCACCTCGTCGGTGGCCAGCGCCCGCGCCAGGCGCTGGGCGACCTCGGCGGTCGGTGCCCCGGCGGCGAGGCCGAGCGCGAGCGTGCCGTCGGTCTCCTCGGACGGCGCGAGATGGGCGACGAGCACGGCGGGCTCGGCGGCGAGCAGGGCGCGCAGGGCGTCGGTGACGGCCGGGTCGGCGAGCGGGTCGGCGGTCGTGCGGCCCTCCGCCAGGGCGCGCAGCGCGGGGCCGGTGAGCTGGTAGGTGACCGGGCCCGCCAGGTCGATGACGAGGGTGTCGGCCTGCTCGTGGGAGGCGGCCAGCAGCGCCTGCCGGAGCGGGACCGCCACCGGGCGGGCGTCCGGGCGCCAGCGCTGGAGCGTCTCCATCGACGTGAAGGCGGGCAGGGCGCGGCGGCCGTCCGGGGCCTGCAGGGTGGGGACGGCCATGTCGCTGGTCTTCTCACGGCGCAGGCCGTCCGGGCCGGTTTCGACCTCGCCGAGGAGGGCGACTACCGGGACGAGCACGCGGGCGCCGGCCAGGGCCGCGAGGAGTTGCGGCTCGGTGCCGCGGTCGTCGTCGTACGCCGTCAGGGCCGCCGCCAGCGCGGGGTCGGCCGAGCCGTCGTCGTCGGAGAAGCCGGGGTCGGGGATGTTCTTCTGCACGCTGGCGAGCGTATCGGGCCGGCTTCGCACGCCGTCGTGCGCCCGGGGTGCCTCAGGTGCGGGTTCGCCAGATGACGACCGCGGCGGCGACGAGGGCCAGGCCGAGGGCGCCGGCGGTCCAGGGGATCCAGTCGACGGGGGTGTCGGCGGGGTCGTCCGTGGTGGGGCCGGGGCCGAAGTAGCGGTGGGCGTAGTCGGCGGGGGACGGCTTCTGGGGTGCGGGCTTGAGTGCGGGGGCGGCCTTGAGGGCTGCGGCCGGGTCGATCAGCCCGGCGCCGTAGTCGTCGTCGCGGCCGCCCTCGGGGGTGTCCTGGGCGGTGGCGGTGAGCAGGCGGCGGATCTGGGCGGGGCTCAGGTCGGGGTGGGCGGAGCGGATCAGCGCGATGGCGCCGGAGACGAAGGCCGCGGCGGGGCTGGTGCCCCAGCCCGAGACATAGGCGCTGCCGTTGCCGGCCATGGCGATCTCGTCGCCGGGTGCGCTGACCGTCGCGTACCAGTGGCGGGTGGAGAAGTCGGCGCGTTCGCGCCGGTAGTCGACGGCGGTGGCGGCGATGACGCCCGGGTAGGCGGCGGGGAAGGAGACGTGGTCGCCCTTCTCGCCGCCGTTGCCCGCGGAGGCGACGACGGGGATGCCCTTGCCGAGGGCGTACTGGATGGCGGCGTCCTCGCGCGGCTCGGGGTGTGCGGACTCGCTGTCGTCGCCGAGCGACATGCTGATCACGTCGGCACCGTGGTCGGCGGCCCAGCGGATGCCGTCGGCGAGCGCGCCGGCCTTCTCCGTGCGGGCCCGCCCGCGCTGCGGATCGTTGTCCTCCAGGATCACCCGGACCGGGAGGATCTTGGCTTCGGGGGCGACGCCGAGTACGCCGTCCTGGCGGCCCTGGCCGTGGCCCCGGCCCGCGATGACGCTGGCCATTCCGGTGCCGTGCCGGGCCCATGCCCCGTCCCCCGGGCCGGCGCCGAAGCCGATCAGGTCCTTCTCGGGCAGGACCTGGCCCGCCAGGTCGGGGTGGTTGGCGTCGACGCCGGTGTCCAGGACGGCGACGGTGACGCCCGCGCCCTTGGTCGTACGCCAGGCCTGCTGGGCGTGGATGGCCTGCAGGCCCCACTCCTGGGCGCGGATCACATCGGCGTGGGCGGGCACGGAGGGCAGCACGGCGAGCGCGGCGGAGGCCAGCGCGACGGCGGCGCCGCGCAGGGTGGTCTTCGTCATGGCGAGGACTCCGTGGTGTGCGGGGAGATGCCGGACGCGGTGCGGAAGTCCGCCGCGATGCGGTCCGCGATGTCCTTGGCGTCGTGGCCCAGGCCGGACTCGGCCGGGGCGGTGGTGGCGCCCGGCCGGACCGCGGCCTCGGCGGACTGCGGTGCGGAGACGGCGCGGCCGTCGGCGAAGCCGGAGACGGCGAAGACGATCACCGGGATGTCGGTGAGCACCCGGACGGTCCAACTGGCCCGCTGGGCACGCCCGAAGCCCTCGGCCGGGGTGCCCTTGGCGGCGTACGGCAGCGGCATCAGGTCGGTGCGGCTGCCCAGGCTCTTGGTGCTGAAGCGGGCGTTGAGGGCCATCATCCCGGCCGCGTCGGCCTCGGCGGTCTGCACACCGACCGTGATGACGCTGGAGCGGGTGGCGTCGAGGTAGGTGGCCCGCAGCAGGCGGACGCAGCCCGCGCGGGCGAGCACCTGGGCGAGCGGGCGGTCGTAGGCGCCGGTGCAGCCGCTGTCGGGGGCGACGGCGATCCGGGTCCAGGTCCGGTCGGCGCCGCCGGGGCCGACGCCCAGGCCCTGGATGGTGCGTGGGAAGAGGGTGTCGACGGGGGTGTTGCGCCAGACGTCGCGGCCCGCGGCGAAGGCGGCCTCGGGGGTGGGCGGGGCGTCGGCGGAGTCGGCGGTGAGCCAACTGCCGGCCGCCGCACCGCCGATGAGGCCGATGCCGAGGACGAGGCAGGCCGCGGCGGCGCCCAGCCGGCCGCGGAGGCGGCGGCCGGCCGAGGGCCGCGGCCGGGTCCCGGCGGGTATGCCGGGGGCGGCCCCGGGCGTCTGGTGCGGCAGGGGCGTACCGGGCCAGGGCGGCTGCGGCGGGCGCTCGGCCGCGGGCGTCGGCGGCTCGCTGCCGGGCGCCGCGGACGGGGTGGCGGAGGCGGGCTTACGGGGCCGCGGCGGGGTGCCGGCGGCGGGCGCGGGGGCGCCGTTCCACATCTCTTGGCTGTTGGCCAGGTGGAAGGCGGCGGTGTCCCGGAAGGTGTCCGGGCGCCGGGGCGGCGGCGGTGCGGCGGCGGGTGCCGGGGAGCCCGGCGCGTGGTGCGGGCGCGGGGGCTGTCCGGTGGGCGGCGCCGGTGGTGGCACGGCGGGGCGCGGCGGGGTGGCGGGGGGCGCGGGCCGCTGGGGCGGTGTGGGGTCGGCCGGGGGTTGCGCGGCCTGCGCCCTGGTGGGCGGGGCGGGCGGCGCGCTCGGCACCCGGCGCAGCACGGTCGTACGGGGGTCCGTGTGCGGTTGCGGCGCCGGGGCCACCGGGGGCTGCTGGGGCGGCCGCGGGGGTATGGGCGGGATGTGCCGCGCATCGGCGAAATCAGCGTCGGTGCTCACCCGCGCTCCCCCTTGCGCCGTGGCCCCGGACCCGATCCGCAATCGGGGCAGGGTGGCTGGTATCCGGACAACACGCCGCTGACCTGCTGGTTGCGGTGTCCGGCCACTCTAAGGGCTGGCGCCGTCGGCACTCCAACTCCTCCCCCAAGCTCTGAAGGAGCAGGGGGTACCCCCAGTCGCCGCCATGTCCGCTCTGTCGCGATCTCTCCCCTACCCAGTGGTAGAGCGGTCTGGCAGGCTGCGGGCCATGTCCCAGGAATCAGCCGACGCGGATGGCGACAAAGCCCGTTACGACCGGGCCACCGCACACCTCGACGCGCCGCTGGCCGTCGTCGACCTGCAGGCCTTCGACGCCAACGCCGCCGATCTGGTGCGCCGCTCGAAGGGGAAGCCGATCCGGGTGGCGAGCAAGTCGGTGCGCTGCCGGGCCCTGCTGGAGCGGGTGCTGGCGCGGGACGGGTTCGCCGGGATCATGAGTTTCACGCTGGCCGAATCGCTGTGGCTGGCCCGCTCGGGCTTCACGGACGTGCTGCTGGCCTACCCGTCGGTGGACCGGGCCGGCTTCGCCGAGCTGACCGCCGATGCCTCGCTCGCCGGCGCGGTGACGGTGATGGTCGACGATCCGGCGCAGCTCGATCTGATCGACGCGGCCCGTCCGGGCGGTGGCCTCGGCGGCGAGGAGGTGCGGGTGTGCCTGGAACTGGACACCTCCTTCCGCCTGCTGGGCGGCGGGGTGCGGGTCGGCGCGCGGCGCTCGCCGCTGCGGGCGCCGGCCCAACTGGCCGCGCTGGCCCGGTCGGTGGCGCGCCGGCCCGGGTTCCGGCTGGTGGGGCTGATGGCGTACGAGGGGCATGTGGCGGGTGTGGGCGACGAGGTCGCCGGCAAGCCGGTGTTCTCGCGGACGGTCCGGGTGATGCAGGCGGCGGCGCGCAAGGAGCTGGCCCGGCGCCGCTGGGAGGCCGTACGGGCGGTGCGGGCGGTGGCCCCGCGGCTGGAGTTCGTCAACGGCGGTGGGACCGGCAGTGTGCAGCACACGGCGGCGGAGGCGGCCGTCACCGAGATCGCGGCGGGATCGGGGCTGTATGTGCCGCGGCTGTTCGACAACTTCCGTTCGTTCAGCGGGCGTCCGGCGGCGCTGTTCGCCCAGCCGGTGGTGCGCCGGCCCGGTCCGGGCGTGGTGACGGTACTGGGCGGGGGCTATCCGGCGTCGGGGGTGGCGGGCGCGGACCGGCTGCCGGTGCCGCATCTGCCCGCCGGGCTGCGCTACGACCCGCAGGAGGGGCCGGGCGAGGTGCAGACGCCGCTGCTGGGGCCGGCCGCGGACCGGCTGGCGATCGGCGACAAGGTGTGGTTCCGGCATGCCAAGGCCGGTGAGCTGTGCGAGCGGTTCGACCGGCTGCAACTCATCGACGGGGACCGGGTGGTGGACACGGTGCCGACGTACCGCGGGGAGGGCCACGCCTTCCTGTGACCGGCGCGGGCCTCCCCGGGTACGGATCGGTGCGGTCAGTACACGGTGTCCTGCTGGTCGGGGATGACCGAGCCGTCGGCGCGGTGGACCGGTCCGAGCGTGCCGTCCGGCCGGGTGTAGCCGGCGGTCGCGCACGGGTACGGGTCGGCCTGGCGCTTCTTGGGCTCGATGAACATCGGGTTGACCAGCCAGCGGTGGTCGCTGTTGTCGTACGCCCGGCACATCAGCTCGGGCTTGTTGCGGTTGATGGCCAGGTGGCCGGCGGTGGCGTCGCCGACGAACGTCACATCGGTCTCGGCGTCACCCGCGGCGAAGGCGGGGCGGTGCGCCCGGTCCTGCTGCCGCCAGGCCTTGGCTCCCTTGACGTGGAAGATCTCCTGGTTGATCCAGCAGCGCTTGCCGTCCATGTACGTCAGGACCTCGCCGTTGGTGTCCTCGACGTCGCCGCAGCCCTGGACTCCGGTGGTGAGCTTGCCGCCGCGGACGAGGTTGCGGATGCCGATGACGTGGTCGCGGTCGATGCCCACGCCGGGCGCCCAGGCGCGTACCAGCGGCTCCGCCGAGGCGGAGACGATGTAGACGTCGAAACCGGCCTTCTTGAGGGTGCCGATGAGGTCGCGCTGCTGCGTGTAGTAGCGGACGTAGCCCTCCATCGTGTGCGTGCCGACCTTCTGCTCCGTGCCGATCGGCGCGGCGAGGTTCTCGGCGCGCGCGGCGCGGGCGAAGCCGGTCAGCCGCTCGGGGCTGTGGCCGGCGAAGAGCTGGGTGATCCAGACGTACTCGGGGACGGTGCGCCGGTGGTTCCACTCCCCCTCGAAGGCCTGTCTGCCGGTGGAGGTCTTGGCGTCCTGGTAGACGTCGAGGATCTCGTCGGTGCAGCCGGTGTCGGTCGACGTCGGCAGCGGTCGGCCGGCGGGCACGGAGGTGCCGCAGGCCTTGGTGAGCGCGCGGGCGGCGGCGTCGGTCAGCCACTTGTTGGTGGCCTTCCAGCTCGCCGGGCGCAGTACCTTGTCGTGCCGGAGCATCCAGGCCAGCGTGGCGTCGGAGATGTCGTTCTTGACGACGGTGTTGTCCCAGTCGAAGGTCGCGACCGGTCGCGCTCCCCCGCTCCCGGAGCAGCTGCCGCGCTCGTCGATCATCTTCTGGAGCTTGGCCTGGTTGTCGCCGTACCAGCCCTTGGACACGTGGAGGGTGGGGCAGTGGCGCGGGGCCGGTCCGGCGGTGGCCGTCTGGGCGAGGGCGACGCCGCCTCCGGCGACCGCGAGGGCAGCGCCGGCTGCCAGCCAGCGACGCTTGTTGAGCATGGAACGCACTCCTGTCGAACGAAGAACCGAAGGCGGACGCTAGCGCATGACGGCCGGGCGTCGAGCGACGTCCGGCCGCCGTGGCGCTTACCCGGAGGTGAACAGCAAGTGGCTTACAACGGGGTGACGTACGCGCCCGCGATGCCGCCGTCGACCAGGAATTCGGCGGCGTTGACGAACGAGGAGTCGTCGCTGGCGAGGAAGGCGACCGCGGCGGCGATCTCCTCGGGCTCGGCGAACCGCCCGACGGGGACGTGCACCAGGCGGCGCGCGGCGCGCTCGGGGTCCTTGGCGAACAGCTCCTTGAGCAGCGGGGTGTTGACCGGCCCCGGGCACAGGGCATTGACCCGGATGCCCTCGCGGGCGAACTGCACGCCCAGTTCACGGGACATCGCCAGCACGCCGCCCTTGGAGGCGGTGTAGCTGATCTGGGAGGTGGCGGCGCCCATGACGGCGACGAAGGAGGCGGTGTTGATGATGGAGCCGCCGCGCCCGGTCCGCTGGAACTGGCTCTGCATGTAGGGCAGCGCGTGCTTGCAGCACAGGTAGACCGAGGTCAGGTTGACCTCCTGGACGCGCTTCCAGGCGTCGAGGCCGGTGGTGAGGATCGAGTCGTCGTCGGGCGGCGAGATGCCGGCGTTGTTGAAGGTGACATCGACCGAGCCGTAGGTGTCGAAGGCGGTCTTGTAGAGCGCCTCGACCTGCTCGGAGTCGGTCACGTCGACCTGGACGAAGGTGCCGCCGAGCTCTTCGGCGGCGGCCTTGCCGGCCGTCTCGTCGATGTCGGCGCAGACGACGTTGGCGCCTTCGGAGGCGAGTCGGCGGGCGGTGGCCAGGCCGATGCCGCTGCCGGCTCCGGTGATCACGGCGGTACGGCCGACGAGGCGGCGGCACACTGCGGTCTGGTCGGTCACTTAGCGCTCCTCTGTGCTGATGAAGATGTTCTTGGTCTCGGTGAAGGCGGCGAGTGCGTCCGGGCCCAGCTCACGGCCGAGGCCGGACTGCTTGAACCCTCCGAAGGGGGTCCAGTAGCGCACGCTGCTGTGGGAGTTGACGGAGAGGTTGCCGGCCGCGACGGCGCGCGAGACGCGCAGCGCACGGCCGACGTCGCGGGTCCACAGCGAGCCGGACAGGCCGTAGTCGGTGGCGTTGGCGAGCCGTACCGCCTCGGCCTCGTCGTCGAAGGGGAGGACCACGGCGACCGGCCCGAAGATCTCCTCGACGGCCGTACGGTCCTCGGGGCGGCCCTCCAGGACGGTGGCCGGGTACCAGAAGCCCTTGCCGGCGGGGGCCTCGCCGCGGATCGCGGCCGGGGCGTCCTCGGGGACGTAGGACCGTACCCGCTCGCGCTGGGCGGCGGAGATCAGCGGGCCCATCTGGGTGGCGGGATCGGCCGGGTCGCCGACCGCGAAGGCCTTGACGGCCGGCTCCAGCAGCTCCATGAAGCGGTCGTAGACACCGCGCTGGACGAGGATGCGGCTGCGGGCGCAGCAGTCCTGGCCGGTGTTGTCGAGGAAGGAGCCGGGGGCGGCGGCCGCGGCGGCCTCGATGTCGGCGTCGGCGAAGACGATGTTGGGGCTCTTGCCGCCGAGTTCGAGGGTGAGCCGCTTGGTCTGCGCCGCGCAGCGGGCGGCGATCCGCCGGCCGGTGGCGGTGGAGCCGGTGAAGACGACCTTGGCGACGCCGGGGTGGTCGACCAGTGCGGTGCCGGTGACCGGCCCCTCGCCGGGCAGGACCTGGAAGAGTCCCTCGGGCAGCCCGGCCTCCAGGGCCAGCTCGGCGAGCCGGAGCGCGGTGAGCGGGGTGGTCTCGGCGGGCTTGAGCAGGACGGCGTTGCCGGCCGCGAGGGCCGGGGCGGCGCCCCAGGCGGCGATCGGCATCGGGAAGTTCCAGGGCGCGATCACGGCGACCACGCCGAGCGGCTCCTGGACGGTGATGTTGAGACCGCCGGCGACCGGGATCTGGGTGCCGGTCAGGCGCTCCACGCCCCCGGCGGCGTAGTGCAGCAGATCGCGGACGTTGCCCGCCTCCCACCGGGCGTTGCCCAGCGGGTGGCCGGCCTCGCGCAGTTCGAGTTCGGCGAGCGGGTCGATCTGCGCGTCGACGACCTCGGCGAAGCGGCGCAGCAGGCGGGCCCGGTCACCGGGGGCGACGGCGGCCCAGGCCTCCTGGGCCGCGGCCGCCCGGCGGACCGCGGCGTCGACCTCTTCGGGGGAGGTGGTGGGGACGGTGGCCACCACTTCCTCGGTGGCCGGGTTGAGGATCTTCAGCTCGTGCGGACCATTGGACACAGCGTGGTTCCTTACATGCGCTCGAAGGAGCGGAAGCGCTCCCAGTCCGTGACGGCGGCGTCGTAGGCGTCCTGTTCGACGCGGGCCATGTGGCGGTAGTGGTCGACGACCTCGTCGCCGAAGGCCTCCCGGGCGATCGGGCTGTTCTCCCACCGCTCGGCGGCCTCGCGCAGCGTGGTGGGGACATGCGCGGCGTCGCCGGCGTAGGCGTTGCCGGTGGTCGCCTCGGGGAGCTCCAGCTCGTGTTCTATGCCGTACAGGCCGGCCGCGACCATGGCGGCGACCGCGAGGTAGGGGTTCACATCGCCGCCGGGCAGGCGGTTCTCCAGGCGGTGGGAGCGGCCGTGGCCGACGACCCGCAGCGCGCAGGTGCGGTTGTCGGGGCCCCAGGCGACGGCGGTGGGGGCGAAGGAGCCGGGGCGGAAGCGCTTGTAGGAGTTGATGTTGGGCGCGTAGAAGAGCGTGAAGTCGCGCATCGCGGCGATCTGCCCGGCGAGGAAGTGCTGCATGGTGCGGGACATGCCGTACGGGCCGGAGTCGTCGGCCAGTACAGGCCGGCCCTGCTCGTCCTGGAGCGAGAGGTGGATATGGCAGGAGTTGCCCTCGCGCTCGTCGTACTTCGCCATGAAGGTGAGCGCCATGCCCTCCTGCGCGGCGATCTCCTTGGCGCCGGTCTTGTAGATGGAGTGCTGGTCGCAGGTGGTGAGCGCCTCGTCGTAGACGAACACGATCTCGTGCTGGCCGAGGTTGCACTCGCCCTTGGCGGACTCGACGGTCATCCCGGCCGCGCCCATCTCGTTGCGGATGCGGCGCAGGACGGGCTCGACGCGGCCGGTGCCCAGGACGGAGTAGTCGCCGTTGTACTGGTTGGCCGGGGTCATCTGGCGGTAGCCGCGGGACCAGGCGTCCTCGTAGGTGTCCTTGAAGAGCATGAACTCCAGCTCGGTGCCGGCGTACGCCCGCCAGCCGCGCTCGGCCAGGCGGTCGAGCTGGCGGCGCAGGATCTGCCGGGGCGAGGCGACGACCGGTGAGCCGTCGTGCCAGGCCAGGTCGGCGGTGATCAGGGCGGTGCCGGGGTTCCAGGGGGTGCGGCGCAGGGTGCCGGTGTCGCCGTGCATGGCGAAGTCGCCGTAGCCGCGTTCCCAGGAGGACATCTGGTAGCCGTCGACGGTGTTGAGGTCGACGTCGACGGCGAGGAGGTAGTTGCAGCCCTCCGTGCCGTGCTCAAGGACGGTGTCGAGGAAATATCGGGCCGCGAACCGCTTGCCCTGGAGCCTGCCTTGCATATCGGTGAAGGCGAGGACGACAGTGTCGATCTCCCCGGCGTCGACGAGGACTCTGAGCTCCTCGACGGAGAGTGGGGGCGTGCGGTCTGCCACGGTGTTGCCTCCTGTCACTGCATCCGGAGGTCATAAGGTAGGCACACGAACCATTGATTGGGAAGGGGTTGCGATGGACGGTGCGGCTGACCGGCTGGCACCCGTGCTGCGGCCGGTGCGCGCGGGCAACGGTTTCGAGGAGGCGCTGGAGCAGATACTCCAGATCGTCCGGCTCGGCCTGGTACCCCAGGGTGAACGGCTGCCCGCGGAGCGGGAGTTGGCGGAGCGGCTGCAGATCAGCCGGGTCACCCTGCGCGAGGTGCTCAAGGTGCTCCAGGACGAGGGTCTGGTGGAGAGCCGGCGCGGGCGCTACGGGGGCACGTTCGTGCGCGCCCGCAAGGAGAACCAGGGCGAGGACGAGCTGCGGCGGCGGATCGAGAAGATCGACGTCGAGGACACCCTGCGGTTCCGGGAGGTGCTGGAGGTGGGCGCGGCGGGCCTGTGCGCGACCCACGGGCTGACCGGCGAGCGGGCCGACCGGCTGCGCCGGGCCCTGGCCGCGACCCAGGAAGCGCCGCTCGCGGACTACCGCCGGCGCGACACCCTGCTGCATCTGACGCTGGCCGAGCTGTCCGGCTCGCCGTCGCTGGCGGCGCAGTACGCGGCGGTGCGGGCGAGCGTGAACGACCTGCTGGACTGCATTCCGCTGCTGGTACGCAATCTGGAGCACTCCCAGACGCAGCACAGCGCGCTGGTGGAGGCGGTGCTGGAGGGCGACGCGGACGGCGCGCGCGAGGTGATGCGGGAGCACTGCTGCGGGACCGCGGCGCTGCTGCGCGGCTTCCTGACCGGCCCGGCGGCCTGATCCCGGCCGCGCCGAACCCCCGCGAGCTCCCCTGTTAACCATTCTTTTACGCACGGGTCTTGCGCCGGAGCGCCCCCCGGAGCAAAGGTATGCCGCTGAACCTTTGCTCGATTTCCCCTCCGGCGAGGCAGGAGCGGCTCATGGCCGACAGCACGGAATCGCAGACCGCACCGCCCACCGCGTCAGCGGACGGCGGCGCACCGGGCGGCGCATCGCCCGACGAGAGCTATCTGGAGCGGCGCACCCTGCGCCGCGGCAGCGCGGGACCGCTGCTGCTGACCGGACTGGGTGTCGCCTACGTCGTCTCCGGCGACTTCTCGGGCTGGAACAACGGACTGGCGCACGGCGGCTTCGGCGGTCTGGCGATCGCCGCCGTCCTGATGGGCCTGATGTACACCTGCCTGGTCTTCGCGCTGGCGGAGCTGGCCTCGATCCTGCCCACCGCCGGCGGCGGCTACGGCTTCGCCCGGCGGGCGCTGGGCACCTGGGGCGGCTTCCTCACCGGCACCGCCATCCTGATCGAATACGTCCTGGCGCCCGCCGCGATCTCCATCTTCATCGGCGACTACGTCGAATCGCTCGGCCTCTTCGGACTGCACTCCAGCTGGCCGGTCTACCTCGCCTGCTTCGTGCTGTTCATCGGCATCCACCTGTGGGGCGTCGGCGAGGCGCTGCGCTTCAGCCTGATCGTCACCGCCGTCGCGGTCGCCGCGATCGTCGTCTTCGCGCTCGCCGCCCTCACCGACTTCCATGTGGACACGCTCAACGACATCCCCATCGAGGCCGGCGCCTTCGGCGCCAACTCCTGGCTCCCGTTCGGCATCCTCGGGATCTGGGCGGCCTTCCCGTTCGGCATGTGGTTCTTCCTCGGCATCGAGGGCGTACCGCTGGCGGCGGAGGAGACCAAGGACCCGGCCCGGTCGCTGCCCCGGGCGATGGCCGCCGCGATGGGCATCCTGCTGCTGCTCGCGCTGATCACCTTCGTCGCCGCGACCGGTGCGCGGGGCTCGGCCGCGATCCAGTCGGTGGGCGATCCGCTGGTCCAGGCGCTCCAGCCGGACGGCAAGCCCACGACCGTCGGCCGGATCGTCAACTACGCCGGCCTGGCGGGCCTGGTGGCGTCCTTCTTCTCCCTCATCTTCGCCGGGTCCCGGCAGCTGTTCGCGCTCTCCCGGGCCGGCTACCTGCCCCGCTTCCTCTCCCTCACCAGCCGGCGCAAGGCCCCCTACCTGGGCCTGCTGGTGCCCGGCGCGCTGGGCTTCGCACTCGCCGCGGCCACCGGCGACGGCGCCCGGATGCTGAACGTCGCGGTCTTCGGCGCCACCATCTCCTACGCCCTGATGGCGCTCTCGCACATCGTGCTGCGCCGCCGCGAGCCCGGTCTGCACCGCCCCTACCGGACCCCGGGCGGCATGCTGACCTCGTCCGTCGCCTTCGTCCTGGCCTGCTCGGCGCTGGTGGCGACGTTCCTGGTCGACAAGGACGCCGCCTTCATCGCGCTCGGCGTCTACGTCGTGGCGCTGGCGTACTTCGCGTTCTACTCGCGGCACCGGCTGGTCGCCGCGGCGCCCGAGGAGGAGTTCGCGGCGCTGGCGGCGGCCGAGGCCGAGCTCGAACGCGACTGAAGACACCCGGTGCCGGCCGGACTGGACGCCCGGCCGGCCGGCACCGGCGATCCGATCCCGATCCGCACGCACGGAGGACCCCACCCCATGTCCCAGCCCCTCATCGGCATCAGCACCTACCAGGAAGAGGCCCGCTGGGGCGTGTGGACCCAGCCGGCCGCGCTGGTGCCGGCCGGCTATCCGCGGCTGGTGCAGCGCTCGGGCGGGCTGGCCGCCCTGCTGCCGCCGGGCGATCCGGCGACGGCCGCCGCGGCGGTGGCACGGCTGGACGGGCTGGTGATCGCCGGCGGCGCGGATGTGGCGCCGGCGCGGTACGGAGCGGAGCCGCACCCCCGGACCGGTCCGCCCGCCCTGGACCGGGACGCCTGGGAACTCGCCCTGATCGAGGCCGCGCTGGCGGGCGGCGTACCGCTGCTGGGCATCTGCCGCGGGCTGCAGCTGCTGAACGTGGCGCTGGGCGGCACCCTCGTCCAGCACCTCGACGGGCACGCCGGGCCGCCCGGGGTCTTCGGACGGCACGACGTCAAGCCGGTCCCGGGGACGCTGCTGGGTCGCGCGCTGCCCGAGCCGGTCGCGGTACCGACCTACCACCACCAGGCGGTGGACCGGATCGGGCGCGGGCTGCTGGCCTCGGCGTACGCGGAGGACGGCACGATCGAGGCGCTGGAGCTGCCGGACGCGCGCGGCTTCGCGCTGGCGGTGCAGTGGCACCCGGAGGCCGGGGACGACACCCGCGTGATGGACGCGCTGGTGGCGGCGGCGCGAGGGACGTCCCCGGAGGAGTGAGGTCTCAGACCTGCCGGGAGCCGCAGGCGCCGGGGATCCAGCCGGTGTTGCCCCGGAAGGTGATCTTCATCCAGTCGGTGCCCGAGCGTCCGCAGAGGTTGTACGACTGCCCCGTGGCCTCGCCGCGGATACAGGTCGTCGCGCCCTTGGTGAACAGCCCGACCGCGGTGCTGTTCAGCTTGCGCTCCTTGCGGATCTTCACGTTCTCCTGCGCCTCGGCGTTGACGCAGGCGGCCGTCGCGGTGGTGGCCGCGGCGGCCGGATGTGCGGTGCCGGGCGTGGCGGCCGTGGCGACACCGCCGGCCAGCGCGGTGCCGAGCAGAGCCGTGGCAGCGATGGTCCCGGCCGACGTCTTCATCCTCATGTGTGGTCCCCGTAGTGGTAGTTGGCGCATGGTCAGGTCCTGTCGCGCGCACGCGATCAAGGATTCGAACACACTAACGCACGGGCGGATTCGACGGCGGCCGGTTTCCTCAGCCCCGGAAGTCGTCCGCCACCCCCACCAGCAGCACCCGGCAGCCGGGGCCCAGCGCGCGCCACCGGTGGGTGACCCCGCCGGAGCAGTACAGCGTGTCACCGGGGCCCAGCTCATAGCGGCAGCCGTCCGCCTCGGCCTCCACCGCGCCCTCGACGACGTACATCAACTCGTCGTGCGGATGCCGGAATTCGCGCTGCCAGTCGTGCCGGCCGGTGAACTCCAGGGCGTGCAGCTGCTGCCTGCCGCGCACCAGCGGCCGGACGCTGCCCCGGGCGTCGCCGTCCTCGGGGACCGCCGCGGAGTCGGCGCGTACGACATCGACGGTGCGGGGGCCGTCGGCGGCGGCCAGCAGCCGGACCGCGGTGGTCTCCAGCGCGTCGGCGATCGACTGGAGCGAGCGCATGCTGGGGCGGGCCCGGTCGTTCTCGACCTGACTGAGGAAGGGCGCGGACAGACCTGTTCTGCGGGCGAGTTCGGCCAGCGTCAGCTCGCGTGCGCGGCGGCGCCTGCGCACCGCCGCCCCCACCTGTGGAACGGCCGTCGCCCCGTCGCGCCCGCCGTCCGCCGCCTCGCCCATCCCGCGCTCCTTATCGGTGCGTTCACAGCCCTGCAACACCGCGCCCCTAGCGTCTACGCTGTTTGATCCCATCAAACAAAGTTTGACAAGGGGAATTCTTCATGACCGCAGTCGATCAAAACACACGCCGCCGCCGCGGCACCGGCCTGATCGCCCTGGACGAACGCGCCGCCTACGACGGCTACACCCTCTACGCCCCGCTGACCGGAGGCGGCGAGGTGCTGCTGATCGATCTGCACGGCGCCGTCGCACACCGCTGGCGGCTGCCGCACCGCCCCGGACGGCACGCCCGGATCCTGCCGAACGGCAACCTCGCCTACAACGCCACGCTCCCGGGCCGGTCCGCGCTGTTCCCGATGTGGCACAAGTACCGCGGCGGGCTGATGCAGGAGATCGCCCCGGACGGCACGGTGCTGCGCGCGTTCACCGACCCGCTCCAGCACCACGACGCCCACCACTACGGCGACGGCCGGATCCTCTACTCCGCGCTGGAGCCGCTCACCGGCACACGGGCCGCGGCGGTGCGCGGCGGCGTCCCCGGCTCCGAGCCGGGCGGCACGGTCCACGCCGACACCCTCCGAGAGGTCGACGGCCAGGGCCGGCCGCTGTGGTCCTGGCGGGCCGCCGACCACCTCGACCGGGACGAGTACGCCCTGCACCCGGACTACTCCCGGGAACACTGGCCGCTCGTCAACTCCGTGCTCCCGCTCGCCGACGGCAACGTCCTCGCCAGTCTGCGCAGCGTCTCCGCGGTGGTCGTCATCAGCCGGGAGACCGGCGAGGTCCTCTGGCGCACCGAGCCCGGGCTGGTCTCCCAGCAGCACCACCCCACCGAGCTGCCGAACGGCAACATCCTGATCTTCGACAACGGCGTCTTCCGCCCCGGCCGGGACGTGCCGTACTCCCGGGTCGTCGAGGTGGAGCGGGCCACCGGGAAGGTCGTGTGGGAGTACCACGACCCTGCCCGCGAGGCGTTCTTCGCACCGTTCATGGGCAGCGCCCAGCGCCTGCCCAACGGCAACACCCTGATCACCGACTCCCCCGCCGGGCGGCTGTTCGAGGTGACCGCGCAGGGCGAGCTGTGCTGGGAGTACGTCGTTCCGCAGTTCGGCGGCTACCGCGAGGAGGAGGTCGGCGCCCTCTTCCCCGCCCAGCACAACGCGGTCTTCCGCGCCTACCGCTACGACTCGGGCCAACTGCCCTGGCTGAAGCGGCGGGGGTGAGCGATGGCCCCGCCCGCACCGTCCGCCGTCGACGAACTGCCGCCGCCGTCCCGGTTGCTGCCGCTCGCCGCCCAGCACGTCCTGGCGATGATCGCGGCCCCGGTCTCCTCGGTCTTCCTGATCGCGGCCGGGCTGCGGCTGCCGGCCGACCGCACCGCCTCGCTGCTGAGCGCCACCCTGATCCTGTGCGGGGCCGGTGCGCTGCTGCAGTCCTTCGGCGTCCTTGGGACCGGCGCCCGGCTGCCCTTCATGATGCTGCCGGGCGGCGCGGCGGTCGCCGTCTTCCTGCGGATCGCCCGGGAGCACGGCGCGGCCACCGCCTCGGGCTCGGTACTGCTCGCGGCCGCGCTGCTGCTGGCCGTACTGCCGCTGTACGCGCGGATCGTACGGTTCTTCCCGCCCCTGGTGATGGGCGCGACGGTGCTCGTCATCGGCGTCAACATGATCGATGTCGCGGCGCCCATGGCGCTCGGCGGCCGTCGGCTCGCGCTGCTCACCCTCGCCGCCACCGCCCTCGGCTTCCTGCTGCTGCGCGGCGTCTGGCGCCAGCTCTCGGTCCTCCTCGGCATCGCGGTGGGCACGGCCGCGGCCGCGCTCACCGGGGCAGCCGTCCCCGCCGTCCCGGGCACGGACGTCCTCGCCCTCCCCCGGCTCCTGCCCTACGGCGCACCGCACTTCGACCTGCTCGCCGCCCTCCCCCTGATGGTGTTCGCGCTCGCCTCGCTCGCCGAGGCCACCGGCCAGACCGTCCTCAACAGCGAGGCGGTGGGCCGGACACCCGACCCGGCACGCGATGTGCCGCGCACCGCCCGCGCGGACGCGCTGACGTCCCTGGGCGCCGGGCTGCTCGGCGGGGCCGTGATGGTCACCAGCGCCGAGAACATCGGCATCGTCCAACTCACCGGCGTCCGCAGCCGGTTCGTCACCGCAGCGGCCGGCGCCCTGCTCGTCCTGTGCGGTCTGCTCGCGCCGGTGACCCGGCTGCTGGCGGCGCTCCCGGCACCGGTGGTAGGCGGCGCGTCCCTGGTGATCTACGCCGTCATCGCCGCCATGGGCGTCGACATGCTGCGCCGCACCGCTCTCGCCGACCCCGGCGCCGTCACCGTCGTCGCCCTCACCCTCCTCGCGGGCCTGCTCCCCCTCCTGTCCCCGCAGCTGTACGAGCCGCTGCCGGCCTGGGCCCGCGCCCTCTTCGGCAACGGCGTACCCGCCGCCGCCCTGACCGCGGTCGCCCTCTCGGCACTCTTCCGGCGGCTGGGAACGGGCCGGCCCCGCCCGCCTCAGGACATCGCGCGGGTCAGCCCCAGCAAGTGACGGGCCGGCCCCACCGGCCGCTGCCCGGACGGCCACACGGCCCGCAGATCGCGGCCGAGCCGCAGCCCCCGCACCGGGATCTCCACCAGCCGCCGGGCGCTCAACTCCTCACCGACCGCCAGCTCGCTGAGCACCGACGGCGCCGCCTCGCTCACCACGGCGGCCTTCACGGCGGTGGTCGAGGCGAGCTCCAGCAGCGGTTCGGCCAGCCCGCCGTGCTCGGCGAGCGCCGCGTCCAGCACCTGCCGGGTGCCGGAGCCGCGCTCGCGCAGGATCAGCGGGGTCGCGGCCAGCTCGGCGGCGGTCAGCTCCGTACGGCGGCGCGCCCAGCGATGCGACGGCGCGGCGACGACGACCAGCCGGTCGTGCCCGATGACCGCGCCGTCCAGCCCCGCCGGCACCTGAAGGCCCTCCACGAAGCCCAGATCCGCCTCGCCCCGGGCCAGCCGCTCGGCCACCGCGCTGGAGTTCCCCGCCAACAGCGAGACGGCCGTCCCGGGCAGCTCCGCCCGCAGCGAGATCAGCCACCCCGGAAGCAGGTACTCGGCGATCGTCATGCTCGCCGCGACCCGCAGCCGGGAGTCGCGCCGTCCGCGCAGCGCCTGGGCGCCCGCGTCCAATGCCTCGGCGGCCTCGACCACCCGCCGCGCCCAGTCCGTCACCAGCACCCCGGCGTCGGTCAGCCGGGAGCCCCGCGGCGACCGCTCGACCAGCGCCACCCCCAGCTGCCGCTCCATGGCGCGAAGGCGGCTGCTGGCGGCCGGCTGGCTGATGCCGCGCGCGCGGGCGGCCCGCCCCAGGCTGCCGAGCCGGGCGATGGCGAGCAGCAGCTCCAGCGCGCCGAGGTCCGGAACCCGGTGCGACAACGAGACGGGCTGGGCCTCACCCATAGATCTCCCGACACATAACCCCAGCTTATGCCCCCATAGAGACAATGTCCCTGGTGGGGGCCGTTTGGAGGGGTCAGGCTCGTCTCATGGCAACACTCGCGCAAGCACCTTCCCGCACCACCTCCGCGGCCCCCCGTACCCCCGGATCGGTCCGCCACCTCGGCCCGAACTGGTACGCCTCCGTCATGGGCACGGCGATCGTCGCCAACGCCGGCGCGGCCCTCCCGCTCACGGCGCCCGGCCTGCGCGGCGCCTACACGGCCGTCTGGGCGCTGTCGGCGGTGCTGCTGCTGACGCTGCTGGCCGCCCGGGCCGTCCACTGGCGCCGGCACCCCGACCAGGCCCGCCGCCACCTCCTCGACCCGGCCGTCGCACCCTTCTACGGCTGCCTGGCCATGGCGCTGCTGGCGGTCGGCGGCGGCACCCTCGCGGTCGGCCGGGACGTCATCGGCGAACCGGCCGCGGTGGCCGCCGACGCCGTCCTGTGGACCCTGGGCACGCTCGTCGGCCTCACGGGCGCCGCGGTGATCCCGTACCTGATGGTGACCCGGCACCGCATCGAGCCGGCCGGGGCCACCCCCGTGTGGATCCTGCCGCTGGTCGCCCCCATGGTCTCGGCGGCGCTGGGGCCCGCCCTGGTGCCCCATCTGCCGCCCGGCCAGTGGCGAACGGCGATGCTGCTCGGCTGCTATGCGCTCTTCGGCATGTCCCTGCTGGCCACCCTGCTGGTCCTGCCGCTGGTGCTGTCCCGGCTGCTCCACCACGGCGCACTGCCACTGGCCCTCACCCCGACCCTGTTCCTCGTCCTCGGCCCGCTCGGCCAGTCCACCACCGCCGTGAACAACCTCGCCGACGCCGCCCCGGGAGTCGTGGACGCCTCCTACGCCCACGCCATGAGCGCCTTCGCGGTCCTCTACGGCGTGCCGGTGATGGGCTTCGCGCTGCTCTGGCTGGCGATCGCGACGGCGATGGTGGTCCGCGCCTTCCGTAACGGCATGGGCTTCGCCATGACCTGGTGGGGCTTCACCTTCCCCCTGGGGACCTGCGTCACGGGCGCGGCGGGCCTGGCCCGACACACCGGCCTGGGCGTGTTCGACGGGCTGGCCGGGGCGCTGTTCGCCGTACTGCTGACGGCGGTGGCGGTGACCGCCACCCGCACCGCCTCGGGCCTGGCACACGGCCGGCTCCTGGCACCGCCACCGGCTGCGCGCTGAGCGGCACGTGCCGCAGCTCTCGGTCGGTTCAGCCGAGGTGGAGCGGCAGCCTCGCGGCCAGTTCGCCGAGTGCGGCCCGCTCGTCGTCGGTCGGTGCCCGGCGGCCGGTGCCGACCAGGAGGGCGTCCTGGTCGCCGAACGACGCGGGGAACGCGGCGCCGGCGATCTCCTCCAGCATCGCGCGGGTTCGGGCCAGGGCCTCCACGGGCGGCCGGGTCGCGTCCGGGAGGTGCGCGATCAGGTCGAGGTGGTGCAGCGTCCACTCCAGGACGTACGCGCCGAGGTAGTCGCCCGCGGTGAGGACCTCGTCCTGGGTGCTCACTCGGGCGCCGGGGTCGGCGAGTTCGGCGGCCCGGCCCGCGGCGGACCCGACGTCGTCGAGGTGGAACTTGAGCAGGTGCGGTTCCTCGTACGCGGCGGCCAGCCGGACGATCAGCGCGTCGAGCGGGTCCCGGCCGGTCGGCGGTTCGTCGGCGACCTTCCAGTACGTCACCGCGTTCACGGTGGGTTCCGCTTCGGCGGGGGTGACGAGGGTGATCAGGACGTCCTGTGCGTCGATGACCAGGTGGCAGACGAGGTCCCGTACGAGCCAGCCGGTGCAGCCGGACGGCCGCTCGAAGTCCTCGTCGGGGAGTTCGGCGACCGCCGTGCGCAGCGCCGCCCAGGAGCGTGAGAAGAGATCCACATCGGCAAGGTAGTGCGGTGCCGCAAAGGCGGACAACCGGATTTCGGGCGGGCCGAGGGGCCGCTCCCCCGGCCGCGCCCGGCGGTGGCGTCACCACGACGGAGTAACGCAGCGTAATCAACTCGTCGCTGGTTCGTTAGCGCGGTGATCCCGGCACCGGACCGGGTCCAGACAGGAAGGAAGTTCCGTCATGGGTAAGGCAATGCGGGTGGTCGCGGGCGCCCTCGGGGCCGGTGCGCTGGTGCTGTCGGCGACCGGCACGGCCAGCGCCAAGGGCTGGTCCGCCGGGTTCTTCGACGAGGACGTGCACTGCGCGCCGACGTTCAGCCTCCTGTTCCCCCAGGAGGGTTGCACCACGAACATCCTCATCGACAACCACCGGACGGTCGCCATTCTCAAGCAGACCGCCGCGGGCGACATCGAGGGCACCCTGCTGCGCTCCGGCGGGCGAGGCCGCCGCTGACACCGGCGCCGTACCCCGCGGCACGCCGTTGCGGGGTGCGGCGGCGCGTCACGCCATCTGCCCGCCGGTCTCCGCCGGCGGGCAGCGCGCGTCCCGCCGCCGGCGCCCGGTCGCTCAGCGCGCCGCGGCCAGAGCCGCCGCCAATACGGCCGGGGCCTGTGTCAACGACGGTCCGTACCAGGTCAGATGGCGGCCGCTGACCAGCGCGGCGGGCAGGCCGGGGAACGCCTCGGGGCCGTCCTCGGCGGTGAAGCGGTAGGGCTCGTCGGGGAGGACCACGAGGTCGGCCGGACCGGCGTTGAGCGCGTCGAGTCCGATCCTCGGATAGCGGTCGGCGTGGCCGGCGTAGAGATTGCGCACGCCGAGACGGGCCAGCAGGTCCCCGGCGAAGGTGTCCCGGCCGAGCACCATCCACGGCCGGCGCCAGATCGGCACCACCGCGGTCCGCCGCGCCGGCCGGGCCGGCAGGTCGCGCCATGCGGCCTCGGCGGCGTCGAGCCAGTCGGGGCGGGGCAGTCCGCAGCCCGCGACCAGTACGCGGTCCAGTTCGCGCAGCCCCTGGTCCAGCGTCCGCACCTCGGTGACCAGGACGTCCAGGCCCGCGGCCCGCAGCGCGGCCAGGTCCTGGGGGCGGTTCTCCTCCTCGTTGGCGAGCACGAGGTCGGGTGCCAGGGCGGCGATCCGCCGGACGTCGGGATTCTTGGTGCCGCCGACCCGGGCGGCCGTCAGCCCGGCCGGGTGGCTGCACCAGTCCGTGACCCCGACCGGCAACTCGGGCGCGCAGGCGGCCACCGCCTCGGTGAGGGACGGCACCAGGGACACCACGCGCTGCACGGTCATCCGTCCACGGTACGGCCTCAGGCGCGCCCGCCCGCCCTGCGGCGCAGCAGATACGCCGCGCTGCCGGCCAGCACGAACAGCACCAGGCCACCGGCCGCCTGTGTCACGTTCACTCCCTCCACCCGGCTGTCCTGCACGGTCACGGTCTCGGTGAACCTCGCTCCGCCCGGCGCACATTCGATGGTGACCTGATAGCGCCCCGGCCTGGCCTGTTCGGCGACCGTGGCGTCGGCGGCCAAGCCGCGCGCGTCCGGCCGCAGCAGCACCGAGCCGAAGAGCGCCGAGGCCACCCGCGCGCCCGAAGCCGTCGCGCAGTGCCTGCCGTCGCTGATGCTCACCCGTTGGCCGGCCACCATCGGATCGGGCTCGACCTGCGCCGTCGCGACGGGCGCGGCGATCCCCAGGGTGGCCGCGCCGATCAGGGCGGCGGCGGCTACGTGCGCGGGTTTCACGCACTCCAGCCAATCACCCGCCCCGCCGTCTCGCGCGCTACCCGCGCCCGCCCGGGTGAGCCGCGAAAAGGCGGCGGGCCCCGCCCCGGCGAACCGCCGGAGCGGGGCCCGCCGCCCCACAGGTGAACTACGCGTCCAGCGCGCCTACTTCACCGGCGCCATCTTGTCGACGATGCCCGGGTGGTCGCCGATCCACTTCTCGACGCCCTCGTCCTCGTTGCCCTTGCCGGCGTCCTGGATCGCCTTCTCCAGGCTGCCGAGCTCGTCGGCGCTCATCTTCCAGTTCTTCAGCCAGCCGTGGAACTCCGGGAACTTCTTCGGGAAGCTCTTGTTGCCGACCGTCTTGATCTGGTTGTTGGCGCCCCAGGTGCCCTTGGGGTCGGCGAGCTTGGTCAGCTCGTACTTGCTGTACGCCCAGTGCGGCGACCACAGGACGACCGCGACGGGCTCCTTCTTCTGGTACGCCCGGTCCAGCTCGGCGAGCATCGCGCTGGTACCGGCCGAGGTGACCTCGAAGTCGTCCAGGCCGTAGGCCGGCGCGACGGTGTCCTTGAGGCGCTTCATCTCGCCGGTACCGGGCTCGATTCCGATGATCTTGCCCTTGAACTCGTCCTTGTGGGCACGCAGGTCGTCGAGGGTCTTGACGCCCTTGACGTAGGACGGCACCGCGATCTCCAGCGACGTCTTGTCGTACCAGGGCCCGACGTCGACGAGATCCTTCCGGTACTTGTCCCAGTACTGCTTCTGCGCGACCGGCAGCCAGGCGTCGGTCTCCACGTCGATCTGCCCCGTGGACAGCCCGGTCCACATCGGCCCGATGTCGAGGTTGCGGATGTTCGGCCGGTAGCCGCGCTTCTCCAGGACGTTCTTCCACAGGTAGGTGGTGGCGATGCCCTCGTCCCAGGCGGGGTAGCCGATGTTCGGCGCCTTGCCCGCGTCCCGGCCCTTGGCGTAGGTGGCCTTGCCGCCCGGCGCGACCTTGTCGACCAGGCCGGGGTTCTTCTTCAGCCAGGTGCGGACGCCGTCCTGCTCATGCCCCTCACCGGCGCTCTTGATGTCGTTCTCAAGGCTGGTGAGCTGCTTCTCGTCCAGGTGGAAGTGCTTCATCCACCGGGCGACCTCGGGCTCGTCCTTGGCGAAGCCCTTGCGGCCCAGCAGGTGCAGGCCGTCACCGGAGCCGAACGAGCCCTTGGGGTCCTTCAGCTTGGTGAGCGGGTACTTGTCGTACGCCCAGTGCGGCGACCACAGCGTGACCGCGATCGGCTTCTTCTGGCGGACGGAGCGGTCCAGCTCGCTGAGCATCGACGCGGTGCTGGACTCCTGGACCTTGTACTCGCCGCCCAGGCCGTAGTCCTTGAGGACCTTGTCCTTGAGGATCTTCATCTCGCCGGCGCCCGGCTCGATGCCGGTGATCTTGCCGCCGAACTCGCCGCCCTTGCCCTTGAGGTCGTCGAGGGTCTTGACGCCCTTGACGTACGACGGCACCGCGATCTCCAGCGACGTCTTGTCGTACCAGGTGCCGAGGTCCTCCAGCCGGTCGTGGTACTTCTTCCAGTACGAGGCGTGGGTGGTCGGCAGCCAGGCGTTGGTCTGGACGTCGACGTCACCGCGGGCCTGCCCGGCGAACAGCGGGCCGGCCTCCAGGGCCTGGACCTTGGGCTTGTAGCCGCGCTGCTCCAGGATCTCCTTCCACAGGTACGTGGTGGCCTTGCCCTCGTCCCAGTTGACGTAGCCGAGGCTGATCGGACGGCCGTTGCCGCCGCCCTGGCCGGCGCCCTTGCCGAACACGCCCATCCCGCCGGCGACCAGCGCGAGCACGACCACACCGACCATCGCCACGGACGTGGCGGGCCGCCACTGCAGGAACTTCATCCCGCCGAGCGCCGCCTGCGCCTTGGCCAGCGCCCGCCGACCGAGCGGGGAGACCCGCTGGTTGAGCGCGCCGGTCATCCGGTCCAGGTACATGGCGAGGATGACGACCGCGAGGCCCGCCTCGGCGCCCAGCGCCACATTGACCGAGCTGATCGCGTTGTAGACGGACGAGCCGAGTCCGCCGCCGCCGACCATGCCGGCGATGACGACCATGGACAGCGCCAGCATGATGACCTGGTTGATACCGGCCATGATCGTGGGCAGCGCCAGCGGCAGCTGCACACGGAAGAGCGTGCGCCGCGGGTGGGTGCCGAACGCCTCGGCGGCCTCGACCAGTTCCTCGTCGACCTGCCGGATGCCCAGCTCGGTCATCCGGACCGCGGGCGGCATGGAGAAGACGATGGTGGCGACGATGCCGGGGACCACACCGAGGCCGAAGAAGAGGATGCCGGGGATGAGGTAGACCATCGCCGGCATGGTCTGCATCAGGTCCAGGACCGGGCGCAGCGCACCGCCGACGACCCGGCTGCGGGCCGCCCAGATGCCGAGCGGCACGGCGACCACGACGGTGATCAGGCAGGCCACCAGCACCAGGGAGAGCGACTCGACGGTCGGGCCCCACTGCTCGATCGAGTCGATCAGCGCGAACCCGAGGAAGGTGAGCAGGGCGGCCGGCAGACCGCGCAGCCACCAGGCGAGCACCGCGAGGATGCCGGCCAGCAGCAGCGGTTCGGGCGCGGCCAGGACCGTGTGGATCCCGTCGTAGAGGCCGCCGAGGACCTTCGTGACGAGGGTGAAGAGCCAGTCGAGGTTGTCGCGCAGCCAGTTGACGGCGTCGTTGGCCCAGCTGCCTATCTGGATCCTAGGCACCGGCGATCACCTTGCCCTCGGCCTCGCTGTCCTCGGCCGCCGCCGCGGTCTTCGCCGTGGTCCGGGCGGGGACGGCCGGGGCCGCGTCGCGGCCCTCGCCGGACTCGCCGAGCACGGCCAGCAGCCGCTCGGCCGCCACGGCACCGACCAGGGCACCGTCGTCGCCGGTCACGGCGACGGGAACGGTGCTGGTGGAGCAGGGGGCGAACAGTTCGGCCAGCGGGGTGTCGACGCCGACGGTCGCGGGCGCGGCCGCCCGAAACTCCGCCTCGGTGGCGAGCGTGCGCCCGTCCGGGGCCGTGGTGCCCAGCACCGCGGCGGTCTCGGTCATGATCGCGCCGGCGGTCAGCACCCGGCTGCGGTCCACGTCCTGGATGAAGGACGCGACATAGTCGTTGGCGGGCCGGACGAGGATGTCCTCGGCGCTGCCGGTCTGGACGATCTGCCCGTCCCGCATCACCGCGATCTTGTCGCCGAGGCGCATCGCCTCGTTGAGGTCGTGGGTGATGAAGACGATGGTCTTCTTCAGGGTCTTCTGCAGCTCCAGCAGCTGGTCCTGCATATCGCGGCGGATCAGCGGGTCGAGCGCGCTGAAGGACTCGTCCATCAGCAGCAGGTCGGCGTCGGTGGCCAGCGCCCGGGCCAGGCCCACGCGCTGCTGCATACCGCCGGACAGCTCGTCGGGCCAGGACTTCTCCCAGCCCGCCAGCCCGGTCAGGGCCAGCGCCTCGGTGGCGCGCCGCTCGCGCTCGGCGCGCGGCACGCCCTGCACCTCCAGCCCGTAGGCGGCGTTCTCCAGCACGCTGCGGTGCGGGAAGAGCGCGAAGTGCTGGAAGACCATGGAGATCTTCTCGGAGCGGACCTTGCGCAGTGCCCGGTCGCTGAGCGAGGTGAGGTCCTGGCCGTCGAAGCGGACGGTTCCGGCGGTCGGCTCCAGCAGCCCGTTGAGCATGCGCAGCAGCGTCGACTTACCGGATCCGGACAGACCCATGACGACGAAGATCTGGCCCTCGTCCACCTCGATCGACGCGTCGATCACGGCGGCGGTGGTGCCTTCGGCCCGCAGCTCGTCCCGGCTCGCGCCGGCTTCGAGGGAGCGGACCGCGTCCTCGGGTCTTCTACCGAACACCTTGTACAGGTGCTCGGCTTGCAGCCTGGACACATAAACCTCTCTTGTCGCACGAGAAACGACCTGCCACCCCCGCTGGCAGGTCGTGGTGCGGGACGGGTTCGGCCCGCCTTTACCAGTGAACAGTTCGGATCTCCACCGGGTCCGCTCCGGGTGCGCGCCTGCCCGCCTTTATGCGGCTCAAACATGACGGTGTTCCAGATCACAACGATGCGACGTATGGGGCATACGGCATCATGCGGGGTGTGACTCGACGCCTGATGCTCCTCGACACCGCCTCTCTCTACTTCCGCGCCTATTTCGGGGTACCGGAATCGGTCAAAGCGCCGGACGGTACGCCGGTGAACGCGGTACGCGGCCTGCTGGACTTCATCGCCCGGCTCGTCCAGGACCACCACCCCGACGACCTGGTGGCCTGCATGGACTTCGACTGGCGCCCCCAGTGGCGGGTCGATCTGATCCCCACCTACAAGGCGCACCGGGTCGCCGAGGAGGCCCCGGCCGGGTCCGCGGAGCCCGACGAGGAGGAGGTCCCCGACACCCTCTCGCCGCAGGTCCCGATCATCGAGGACGTCCTGGACGCGCTCGGCATCGCCCGTATCGGCGCGGCCGGCTACGAGGCCGACGACGTCATCGGCACCCTGACCGCGCGGGCGAAGGGCCCGGTGGACATCGTCACCGGCGACCGCGACCTCTTCCAGCTCGTCGACGACCGGCGCGGGATCCGCGTGCTGTACCCCCTCAAGGGCGTCGGCACGCTCCAGCTCACCGACGAGGCGCTGCTGCGCGAGAAGTACGGCGTGGACGGCCCCGGCTACGCCGATCTGGCACTGCTGCGCGGCGACCCCAGCGACGGGCTGCCCGGCGTCCCGGGGGTCGGCGAGAAGACCGCCGCCAAACTGCTCGCCACCTACGGCGACCTCGCGGGCATCATGGCCGCCGCCGAGGACCCCACCTCGAAGGTGACCCCCGCCCAGCGCAAGCGCCTGCTGGAAGCGCGCCCGTACGTCGCCGTCGCCCCGAAGGTCGTCAAGGTGGCCTCCGACGTCGCCGTCCCCGACGTCGACCACGCCCTGCCCGCCGAACCGGCCGACCCCGAGCGGCTGGAAGCACTCGCCGCGCAGTGGGGCCTGGGCGGCGCCCTGCACCGTTTGCTCGTCACTCTCCACCGATGACCTGTTAGGTTAGGTATACCTAACAAGCATCGGATCAGGGGAGACCGCCGTGGCAGCAGAGCGCCCGTCCCGCAAGAAGCCCGCCGTGCACCGCGCCCGGGTACAGCGCACCGAGCGGCTCACCCCGCACATGGTCCGGGTGGTGCTGGGCGGTGAGGGGCTGGCGGAGTTCGCCGCGGGCGAGTTCTCCGACCACTACGTCAAGCTGCTCTTCCCGGTGCCCGGCGTGCACTACCCCGAGCCGTTCGACATCGCGCGGATCCGCGCCGAGTTCCCGCGCGACCGCTGGCCCCGGACCCGTACGTACACCGTGCGCGACTGGGACGGCGACGCCCGCGAGCTGACCGTGGACTTCGTGGTGCACGGCGACGAGGGCCTGGCCGGCCCCTGGGCCGCCGCCGCGCGGCCGGGCGAGGAGATCTTCCTGCTCGGCCCCGGCGGCGCCTACGCCCCCGAGCCCGGCGCCGCCTGGCATCTCCTCGCCGGCGACGAGAGCGCGCTGCCCGCCATCGCGGCGTCCCTGGCCCGGATGCCCGCGGGCGTACCGGTGCACGCCTTCATCGAGGTCGCCGGCCCGGAGGAGCGGCAGGACCTCGCCGCCCCGGCCGGCGCCGAGATCACCTGGCTCCACCGCGGCGGTGCCCCCGTCGGCCGCGAACTGGTCGCCGCCGTACGGGCGCTGGACTTCCCGTCCGGCGAGGTCCAGGCCTTCGTCCACGGCGAGGCCGGTTTCGTCAAGGAACTCCGCCGCCTGCTGCGCGTCGAGCGCGGCGTCCCCCGCGAGTCGCTCTCCATCTCCGGCTACTGGCGCGCCGGCCACGACGAGGACGGCTGGCAGGCCTCCAAGCGCGACTGGAACCAGCAGGTGGAGGCCGAGCAGGAGTCGCCCGCGGCGGCGGTCTGACCGGACGTCACCGGACGCCGCCGCCACGGTGCCCGGCTACTCCACGGAGATGTCCTCGTAGGTGAGGGTCACCGTCTCGGTGGCGGGCCCGGAGGCGGTCGCGTCCAGGTCCGGGCCCGTCCAGGACGACGCCCAGGCGTTGGCGAGATGGATCCGCCGGACCGGCTGCTTGGCGGCGTCGGACACGGTGATGGTGACGTTCTGCCGTGCACCGTCGAGGTCACCCTCCAGACCGGTCCTGATCCAGTCGGTGAACGCCGTGCTCTTGTCCATGCCACGGGTGAGCGTGACCTCGCCGGCCTGGCGGGCGCCCGGCTGCTTGCGCACGATCAGTTCGCCGGTCGGCGAGACCTGCCGCAATTCGACCACGTCCTGCCCCGTGGTCAGTCCGGAGACGTCCTGGAGGGTCTCGACCTGGAACTTGCCGAGTTCGATCGTGAAGGTGTGGCTGGTGAGAGCATCGCCGGTCAACATGGGCGGGTCCTCCTGCTGTTCGCGCGTGGGCGGCCGGGGACACCCCCGGCCGCCTGACCACCCTCACAACGACCGACGGCGGGGCAGGTAGCGCACCTCAGCCCTGACCCGGTCCCTGCTCATACTTGCGCGCCGACGCCTCCACATGCGCCAGCCGCCGCATCGCCATCAGGACCGCGTCCCCCAGCACCGTCCCCACCACGACGGTCTCCACCATGCCGTCGACCTCCGCGTTGCGGCCCACCCAGTCGAGATCGGCTGCCGCGACCCGTTCGCAGGCGTCGGCGTAGTCGTCGACGATCTCCTCGAACTCGCCGCGTCCGATGCCCTGGAACGTGGCGAGCGCGACGGCCAGTGCCTCGACCGCCGGATTCTCCAGTTCCACCCGCCAGCCGCGCCGGCGGATCAGCGCCACGACCTTGCCCCGCGCCTCCTCCATGCCGTCCGGGGTGGCGGTCGGCGGCGGGGTGATCGCCAGCTGCGCCGCGCCGAGCACCTTGTGCACCGACTCGCCGGGTGAGTCGACGGCGGCCAGCACCTCGCGGACGACCGAGACCGAGAGCCCGCCGACGTCCATCAGCCCGCGGATCAGCCGCAGCCTTCGCACATGGCCCTCGTCGTAACTGGCCTGGTTGGGGCTGGTCAGCCGGCCCGCGGGCAGCAGCCCCTCCCGCACGTAGTACTTGATCGTCGGGACCGCGACGCCCGTCGCGCGACTCAACTCCCCGATGCGCATGCCGCCCTTTCCCGCGCCCGGTCACCGCCCGGCGCTCCTTGCCTCCCGGGGCGCCCCGCCCGCTCCCGGCCTTGCCAATCCGGCCTCCATCATAGATAGTCCAGCTATCAGATAGCGGTAAGCACCACTATCCATTCTTCGGTTCAGGGGGACCCGTATGTCCAGATATCGTTCGCTGCTCGCCTTCTCCTGGGCGATGGCCGCGCTCGCGGTGGTCGCGGCGGTCGGCCTGATCGTCGACGACCGGGTCCTGGTCGGGGCGCCGATCTGGTTCAAGCCGCTGAAGTTCGCGGTGTCGTTCGTGGCCTACGGGCTGACGCTCGCCTGGATGCTGTCCCGGCGCCCGACGCGAGGCCGGGCCGGTCAGTGGGCCGCACACACCGTCGTGGTCGCCGGGACCATCGAGATGGCGATCATCACCGGCCAGGCGATCCGCGGCCGGCGCAGCCACTTCAACATCGAAACCCCCCTGGACCAGGGCCTGTTCGTGGTCATGGGCCTGACCATCGTGGTCCTGTGGACGGCCACCCTCGTCATCGCGCTGCTGCTCTTCCGGGCCCGCCTGGGCGACCGCGCCGCGACCTGGGCGATCCGGCTCGGTCTGCTCATCGCGCTGGCCGGGCTGCTGCTCGGCGGGCTGATGCTGGCGCCCACCCCGCAGCAACAGGCCGCGGGCCAGCTGACCACCGTCGTCGGCGCACACAGCGTCGGCGTCCCCGACGGCGGCCCGGCCATGCCGCTGACCGGCTGGAACACCACCGGCGGCGATCTGCGCATCCCGCACTTCGTCGGTATGCACGCCCTCCAGGCGCTGCCGCTGTTCCTGTACGGGATCGAGGCGCTGTCCGGCCGGTTCGCCCGGCTCCGGCACGAGCGGGTGCGGCTGCGGCTGGTGCTGGTCGCGGCCGGCTTCCTCACCGCGCTGCTGGCGCTGGTGACCTGGCAGGCACTGCGCGGCCAGGCACTGATCCATCCGGACGGGGCGACGCTGAGCGCGCTGGGCGCCATCGGGGCGGCCACCGCGATCGGGGCGTACGCGGCACTGCGGCGGCCCGCGGACGCCCACACCCAGGACGACCGCGCCGTGGAATCCGCCACCCTCGCACCGGAGCCGACCGCATGAGCGACCGCACCCTCTTCGACCTGGCCTTCCTCCTCGCCGCGCCGTTCTGGGCGCTGCTGGTCCTGGCCCCCGGATGGCGCTGGACCGACCGGATCGCCGCCTCGCCGCTGCCGATGGTGCCGGTCCTCGCGGTCTACCTCGCCCTGGCCGTCCCGGTCTTCCCGCAGCTGTGGGCCGCCGTCAGCCAACCCGACCTCGCGGGGTTCCAGGAGTTGCTGCGGCTGGGCGGCGGCGCCGGTGCGATCTGGGCGCAGGTGATCGCCTGGGACCTGTTCCTGGGGCAGTGGATGTACCGCGAGGCCCGTGCGCTGGGCATCCATCCGCTGGTGATGGGGCCGCTGCTGGTGCTGACCGTGCTGCTCTCCCCCATCGGCGTACTGCTCTTCCTCGGCCTGCGCGCGGCCGTCCGCCTCCGCGGGCGCCGCGCCGACGGCGAGCGGCACCCCTCGACCCACCGACGACTTTCCACTCCTTGACCACAAAGTGCTGCGCGCCGGGCGTCACCGACACGATGACGCCCGGCGGCCGGCTGCGCGTCGTACCGCCCGGCACGGACCCGCTGGACACGGTCCGCCGCGACTCGACCGCAGCAACAGGACACCTGGGCCTGGGGTCTGTCCGATGGGTCAGACCCCCCTAGGCCGTCTCTTTCGGATCTTGCCGGTTAAGCCCGTGGCGTCTGGCGCGGTGCATCGCAAGGCGGAGGGTCGCCCGCGTACTGGACGTACTCGGGCGACCCGACAACGATGGGGGTCCCCCCGCGCCGTTCAGGCGTGGGGGAGAGGTGCCGTGTCAGACGCCACGGGTCAGGCAAGATCCGGAAGAGACGGCCTAGTCGTGGTGGAAGACCTCCCGCATCGGCGTCCACCACTCCCCCGGCACCGCACCCTCCGTCTGCTCCTGGCAGGGGTCGGTCAGCCGCCACCACCGCTGGGTCACGGGGTCGGCGGCCATCTTGGCCATGTCGGCCTCGTAGTCCTCGCCGGTGTACTCGAAGTACGAGAACAGGGTCTCGCCCTCAAGGAAGATCGAGTAGTTGCGGAGATGGCAGGCGGTGATCGTCGCCAGCACCTCCGGCCAGGCCTCCGCGTGCAGCCGCAGATACTCCTCGCGGTGCTCCGGCCGCAGCCTGATGAGCTTTCCGAAGCGCCGCACCGGGGCCCGGCCCCCACCGCTCGTCGCAGTCATGCGCGCATCCTGCCCCAACCTCAGTGCCCGCGGCACCCGTTGGCCGGCCGATGCCCCGCCTCCGACCTTCGCCGCGCGGCGGCGCCGCGTCCCCGGCGTACGGGGACGCGGCGCCGCCGCAGTGCCGGGGCCGGGCCTGGCCGGTCAGCCCACGGACGAGTACGCCACCACGCCCCGCAGCACACCGTCCATCGCCCGGCGGGCCGTCCGCGCCACCGAGCCCTCGGGCGGGGCGGCCGCCGCTATCTGGCCGAGGACGTCGACCAGCTGCTTGCACCAGCGGACGAAGTCGCCGGCCGGCATCTCGGCCTCGCGGAGCACCTCGTCGAGGCCGAAGCCGGACGTCCAGCGGTACGCCGCCCAGGCGAAGCCGAGGTCCGGCTCGCGCTGACCGACGCCCTCCGCCTGGCTGATCTTGTGGTCCTCCTCCAGGGCGTCCAGCCGACCCCAGATCCGGACCATCTCGCCCAGGGCGTCCCGGGCCTTGCCGGACGGCAACTTGGGCGCCGCCGCGTCGTCCGCCTGGCGCGCCTCGTACACCAGCGCCGAGGCACAGGCCGCCAGCTCCGCCGGGCCGAGTCCCTCCCAGACGCCCTCGCGCAGGCACTCGCTCGCCAGCAGATCCAGCTCGCCGTAGAGCCGGGCCAGCCGTCGTCCCTCGTCGGTGACCGTGTCGCCTTCGAGGTAGTCCAGCTCGGTCAGCAGCGCGCAGATCCGGTCGAAGGTGCGGGCGATGGTGTTCGTCCGGCCCTCGATCCGGCGCTCCAACTGCCGGGTGTCGCGCAGCAGTCGGTGGTAGCGCTCCGCCCAGCGGGCGTGGTCCTCGCGCTCGTCGCAGCCATGGCAGGGGTGCGCGCGCAGGGCCGTACGGAGCCGGGCGATCTCGCGGTCGTCGGCCGCCTCCGAACGGGCCCGGCGATGCCGCGACGGCACGATATGGCCCGCCCTCGTCCGCAGCGCGGACGCCAGATCGCGGCGCGACTGCGGGCTGCGGGCGTTGAACGACTTGGGGATCCGCATCCGGTCCAACGCCTCGACCGGCACCGGGAAGTCCATCGAGGCCAGCCGCTTGACCTGCCGCTCGGCGGTCAGCACCAGCGGCCGGGGGCCGTCCTGGGCGTCGTAGCCGCGGTGGCCGTTCGTCCGCCCCGAGGGCATACCGGGGTCCAGGACCAGCGCCAGGCCCGCGTACTTCCCGGTGGGCACATGGATGACATCGCCGGGCTTGAGCTTCTCCAGGGCGGCCGCGGCCGCCACCCGGCGCTGCGCCGCGCCCTGCTTGGCCAGCTCCGTCTCCCGGTCCTTCAGCTCCCGCCGCAGCCGGGAGTACTCCTCGAAGTCCCCGAGATGGCAGGTCATCGAGCCGCGGTAGCCGGTCAGCCCCTCCTCGTTCTTCTGCACCTGGCGCGATATCCCGACCACCGACTTGTCGGCCTGGAACTGCGCGAAGGACATCTCCAGCAGCTCCCGCGAGCGGTGCCGGCCGAACTGGGAGACGAGGTTGACCGCCATGTTGTACGACGGCTTGAAGGAGGAGCGCAGCGGATACGTACGCGTCCCGGCGAGGCCGGCCAGCGCACCGGGGTTCATCCCCCGCTGCCACAGCACCACCGCATGGCCCTCGACGTCGATACCGCGGCGACCGGCCCGGCCGGTCAGCTGGGTGTACTCGCCGGGGGTGATGTCGGCGTGCTGCTCGCCGTTCCACTTCACGAGCTTTTCCAACACCACCGACCGCGCGGGCATGTTGATGCCCAGGGCCAGCGTCTCGGTGGCGAAGACGGCCTTGACCAGGCCCTTGACGAACAGCTCCTCGACGACCTCCTTGAAGGTCGGCAGCATGCCGGCGTGGTGCGCCGCGATGCCCCGTTCCAGGCCCTCCAACCACTCGTAGTAGCCCAGCACATGGAGATCGGTGTCCGGGATCCCGGCCGTCCGCGCCTCCACTATGCGGCGGACCTCCTCACGGCCCTCCTGGTCGTTGAGCCGCAGGCCCGAATAGAGGCACTGCTGGACGGCGGCCTCACAGCCGGCCCGGCTGAAGATGAAGGTGATCGCGGGCAGCAGGCCCTCGTTGTCCAGGCGGTCGATGACCTCGGGCCGGCTCGGCGTCCAGATCCGGGCGCGCTGGCGCCGCTCCCGCTCGCGGTCCGCCTCGCGCAGATTGCGGCCCCGGCGCTTGTCCCGGCCGAAGGTCGGCCGGCTGTTCTCCATCCGCGCCAGCCGCTCCAGGTCGGGGTTGACCTCGCGGCGGCCGCCGCCGCTCCGGCCGTCCCGCTCCTCGAACAGGTCGTAGATCCGGCGGCCGGCCAGGACGTGCTGCCACAGCGGCACCGGGCGGTGCTCGGAGACGATCACGGCGGTGTCGCCGCGGACCGTGTCCAGCCAGTCGCCGAACTCCTCGGCGTTGGAGACCGTCGCCGACAGTGACACCAGCGTCACCGACTCGGGGAGATGGATGATCACCTCTTCCCATACGGCGCCGCGGAAGCGGTCGGAGAGGTAGTGCACCTCGTCCATGACCACATGGCCGAGGCCGACCAGCGACTGGGAGCCGGAGTACAGCATGTTCCGCAGCACTTCGGTGGTCATCACGATCACCGGCGCCTCGGAGTTGACGCTGTTGTCGCCGGTCAGCAGACCGACCTTGTCCGCGCCGTAACGCTTGACCAGATCCTGGTACTTCTGGTTGGACAGGGCCTTGATGGGCGTGGTGTAGAAGCATTTGCGGCCCTGCTCCAGGGCCAGGTGGACGGCGAATTCGCCGACGATCGTCTTGCCGGACCCGGTGGGGGCCGCGACGAGCACACCTTTGCCGGCCTCCAGGGCCTGGCATGCCTCGACCTGGAACGGATCCAGATCGAAGTCGTACATCTCTCGGAACGGGGCGAGTGCGGTGGCCTGCTCGGCCGCCCGGAGCTTGGCGGCGGCATAGCGCTCAGCAGGGGACATGTCCTCGGTCATCGTGCCTACGAGACTACCGGCCACCTCTGACAACGACCCGATCTTTATGGGCGGCCTTTACCGAGCGGGCGTCCGACCCGGCCCCGCACAGCGCGACGGCCCCGGCTCGTCGAGCACGGGGCCGTCACGGCACGTCGTGAACCGCTACGTCACGTCGTCGTAGCCGCCGCGGCGCGGCGCGTCGCCGTCGCCCGCGTCCCCGCTCGCCTGCTCCGGGAGCATCCGCCCGGACGACACCGACTCGATCTCGCCGACCCGCTCGGGCGTCAGGTCCAGCTCGGAGGCCTCGTCGTCGCTCAGCCCCGCGTCCGGGTTGCCCAGCTTGCGACGACGGTCGTTGAACAGGCAGATGCCGACGGCGCCGAAGTACAGCACCACGATCGGGGCGGCCAGCAGCCCCATGGTCAGCGGGTCACCGGTCGGCGTGGCCAGCGCCGCGAAGATCGTGATGCCCAGCACCATGAACCGCCACCAGCTCATGATCCGGTGGCCGGTGAGCACCCCGCCGAAGTTGAGCAGTACCAGCACCAGCGGCAGTTCGAAGGCGAGGCCGAAGACCAGCACCATACGCGTGACGATGTCGAAGAACTCATCGGCCGGAAACTGGTTGGCCCAGTCGCTGGGCGTCAGTCCGACCAGCGCACCCGCAGTCGTGGGCAGCACCGCGTAGGCCAGGTACGCACCGCCGAGGAACAGCGGCACACCGGCGGCGACGAAGCTCAGCGCGTACTTCTTCTCGTGCTTGTGCAGCCCCGGCGCGAGGAACGCCCACAGCTGGTAGAGCCACACCGGGCTGGCGAGGACCACGCCGGTGGTGAGGGAGAGCTTGAGCATGATCGTGAACGGTGCCAGCAGACCGTTCGCGGTGACGACGACACACGGATGGTCCCGCGGCGCGGCCGCCGTGGTGCCCTTGGGGCAGCCCACCGTGTCGATCACCGGGCCCGTGATGAAGTGAGCGATCCACTCGTACTGCCACATCGCAACGGCGGTGACCACACCCATCGCCAGCACCGACTTCAGCAGCCTGTTACGCAGCTCACGCAGGTGCGCCGCGAGCGGCATCCGCCCCTCGGGGTCCTTCTCCTGCTTGCGGGCAGACTTGAGCAACCCACTTCCTCGTCTCGTGCATCAGCCGTGACCGACCCCGGGCCGGTGCGACTGGATCGGTTCGGTCAGCTCTGCTTGGTGGTGTTCGGCTCGGCCACGGGGCGCGAGCTGCTCACATCACCGGGAGCCGCCTGGATCGTACGAGGGGCCGACTGGGCGGCCTCGGAGGAAGCCTCGGACGTCGTACCGGTGGTGGCACCGCCCTCCGCCTCGCCGTCCTTCTTCATCGCCTTGGCCTCGCTCTTGAGGATGCGAGCGGACTTGCCGAGCGAACGCGCCATGTCCGGCAGCTTCTTCGCGCCGAACAGCAGCACAATGACAACGAGGATCAGAATGATCTCGGGGGCCCTCAGGTTGCTGAGCATGTGCGACTACCTTCTCGCCGGGGCGGCGTCTGCTGGTTGCCTGCCGATGGGTCGGACTGGCGTGCTGGTGCTGCATCGATCGTAACGTTCGGTGGTGAACGCCGGGCAATCCCCTTGCATACTCCCGATTGCCCCGACCGCCGCGCTGTCTGAACCGCGGATCAGCCTACCTCTCCACCCCCCGTCGGCAGCAGAGCGCCGACGCCTGCGGCGACGTCCCGGCCGCCGACCGGCGCAGAAGACGCCCGGCGGTCAGTCCCGGCCGGTCTCGTACATCCGGGACGCGAGCGGGGTGGCAGCCCGCTCCAGGTCCTGGGCGGCCCGCTGGATCCGCTCCGATGACGCACCCACCTGGCGGGCCAGCCGCCGCACCTCGACGAAGACGCGGACGGCGAGGACGCCGAGCACGGCGATCCCGACGAAGCCGAGGGCGATAGCGATCATGGGCCAGAGCATGGAGCGAGCCTATCGGTCAGCCGATGTGCAGCCGCAGCGTGCGCACCCCGCCGTCGGTGAGCAGCTCCACGATCCGCTCGCCGGCCGGTTTGCGCACCGCCCGGCCGCAGTCGGGGCAGGTGAAGGAGTAGAAGGTGGTGCGGCTGCTGGCGCCGATCGCCAGCCGGAAGGCGTCCGAGGCCAGCTCGAAGCGGCCCCGGCAGTCCGGGCAGGCCGCCTTGAAGAGCACCGGAGCGGTTGCGCCCGCCATCATGGTCGTCATCCTTCGCTGCCTCCTCCTTCTCCCTGCCGTGCACGCCGTCCGCGGTGAGCCTGGCGCCCCGGGCGATACCGGCGCGCCGCGCGCTCACTCGCCGTACGCCGCGAGGGCCTGGTCCGCCGCGCGTCGCGCGCTGTCCGCGAGCGCCTTCGGCGCCACGATCCGGCCGTCCCGGCCCAGCCGCAGCGCCAGCCGCCGCAGCGAGGCCGGGTCGGGGGTGCGCAGGGTGATGCGCAGCCCGCCGTCGGGGAGCTCCTCGGCGCTGTCGTGCGGGTAGTACTCGGCGACCCAGCGGCCGCCGGGGCCGACCTCGATGGACACCTCGGGATCCTCGGCGGCCGGCTGCACCAGGCCCTCGGAGAGGTCGCGCAGTTCCACCGGCGGCGGATCGGCGGGCGCGTCGAGCAGCTTGATCTCGGCGACCCGGTCGAGCCGGAAGGTGCGCCGGGCCTCGGAGAGCCGGCACCAGGCCTCCATGTACGTGTGGCCGACCGCGAAGAGCCGGATCGGGTCCACCTCGCGTTCGGTCAGCTCGTCGCGGGCCGGGGAGTAATAGCGCAGCCACAGCCGGCGCCGCTCGGCGATGGCGCGGTCGACGTCGGCGAAGACCCCGCCCTCGGACTCGAAGGTCACCGAGAGCCGGGAGCTGGCGCCGGCCGCCTCGCCGGCCGCCGCCTCCAGCTTGGCGGTGGCACGCAGCAGCGCCTGCCGGTCGCCCTCGCGCAGTCCGGGCAGAGTCGCCACCGCGCGGGCCGCGACCAGCAGGGCGGTCGCCTCGTCGGCGGCCAGCCGCAGCGGCTCGGCGACATCGTCGGGGTTGTGCCACCAGATGCGGTCGCCGTCGGTGTCGATGTCCAACAGGTCGCCGCCGCGGAAGCTCGTACCGCACATCGGCAGTACGTCGAGGTCGGCGATCAGCTCGTCCTCGGTGATGCCGAAGGCCCGGGCGACGTCGCCGACGCGGGCGCCGGGGCGCTCGCGCAGATACGTCACCAGCGACAGCATCCGGCGGGTCTGGTCGATCGCGTTCGTAGCCATGGAGTCTTTTGTCCCTCTCAGCCCTTGGCCACGGCGCGCAGCCGGTCGACGACCTCGGCGCGCAGCTCGGCGGGTTCCAACACGACCACGTCAGGCCCGAACTCCACGAGCCAGGCGTCGAGTCCATGGCCGCTGGGGATCTCCAACTCGTCCCAGCCGTCGCCCAGATCGCGGACGGTCAGGGCACGGGCCCGCAGCGGATAGCCGTGCTCGGCGCGGAGCTTGATCCTGGCGGTGCCGGTGGCGGTCTCCCCGGCCCAGCTCTCCACGGTCTCGCGGACCGTGACGTGATCGGGCACCGGAGCGGTGAACTTCCCTTGCCGCGAACGGACCTTGCCGGTGATCCGGGAGAGCCGGAAGACCCGCTCGGCCTTGCGGTCGCGATCCCAGCCGGCGAGGTACCAGTGGCCGCGCCAGCACTCCAGGATCCACGGTTCGACCTGCCGCTGCTCGGGATGGGCGGCGGTGGACTTGCGGTAGTCGAAGACGACCGGGCGGCGGTCGCGGCAGGCCAGCATCAGCGGCTCGAAGGCGGCCTCGTGGGCGGGGATACGGGGTTCCAGGGCGCTGTGCGGCTGCCCGGCGTCGTAGTCCTCACCCTCGCCGGCCAGCGGCATCCCGGCCGCCCGCAGCTTCTGCAGCGCGCCGCTGGCGGCGCCGGCCAGCCGGGCCTGCTGCCAGATCTTGGCGGCGAGCCCGAGGGCCGCGGCCTCCTCGGCGTCCAGGGTGATCGGGGGGAGGCGGTTGCTGTCGCGGCGGGCGAGGTAGCCGATGTCGCCCTCGATGCCCTCGACGGTCTCGATGACCAGGCCGAGCTCCCGCAGATCGTCCTTGTCCCGCTCGAACATGCGGTTGAAGGAGTCGTCGCCGCTCGCCTCGATGTAGGCCTCGATGGACGATCTGAGCTCGCGCTTGGTCAGCGGGCGTCGCGTCCCCAGCAGGCACAGCGCCAGGTTCATCAACCGCTCGGCCTTGGCAATGGCCATCGACGCCCTTTCTCGTTGAACTCCCGATCGTTGACCGTACCGCTCGGGGTGGTCCAGGTAAAAGCCAGACGAGTAGGCCCCCGCTCCCTTCGTCCGCCCGGAGGGCGGGGCAGACGGTGTCTGGCGCGTGCGATCGCACGGCGGAGGGGCGTCCACGTAGTGGGTCTACGTGGACGATCCCGACAACGCAGCGAGCGCGCGTGCCAGGCATCGTCTGCCAGAAGGGAGCGGGGGCCTACTCGTCTGGGGCCCGTGCCAGGGGTGGCACGGGCCCTCGGATACCTCACAGGAGCGCGGTCCCGGGAGGGACCGGCAACGGTCTCAGACGGCGACCAGGTCGCAGACGAAGATCAGCGTCTCGCCCGGGGCGATGCGGCCGCCGCCGGCGCCGCGGTCGCCGTAGGCGAGGTGCGCGGGGATGGTCAGCCGGCGGCGACCGCCGACCTTCATGCCCTGCACGCCCTGGTCCCAGCCGGCGATGACCTGGCCGGCGCCCAGCTGGAACTCCAGCGGATTGCCGCGGTTCCAGCTCGCGTCGAACTCCTCGCCCGAGCTGAAGGCGACGCCGACGTAGTGGACCTTGACGAAGTCCCCGGCCTTGGCGACCGCCCCGTCACCTTCCCACAGGTCCACGATCTCCAGGTCGGTGGGAGCCGGGCCCTCAGGGAAGTCGATCTCGGGCTTGTCGATGTTCACGGATGTGCTCCTACTTACGAATCTTTACGATTACCGAGCCAGTCTCGCAGATCTTGCAGAGGGCGCGATCAGACCGTGCCGACGATGTCGACCGAGAAGACCAGGGTGTTCTTGGCCAGCTCGTGCTGCGGGCTCGCGCCGTAACCCAGCTTCGGCGGGATCACGATCTCCACCCGGTCACCGACGTGCTTGCCGACCAGAGCCTTGTCCCAGCCCTGGACGACCTGCCCGGTGCCGATCTGGAACGCGGTCGCGCCACCGTGGTCCCAGGACGAGTCGAACTTCTTGCCGTCCTCCCACTTCACACCGGTGTACTGCGCGATCAGCCCGTCGCCGGCCTTCACCTCGCGACCCTTGCCCTTGATCAGGACCTGCTCCTTGAGGTCCTTGGGGGCCTGCTCCCCCTTGGGGACGGTGATCGTCGCGGCCTTGCCGTCGGGCGCCTTCACCTCGGGCATCCCGCTCTCCGGCGACGCCTGGGTGCCCTCGGCCTGCGCCTTCTTGTCGACCTTCTGGGCGCCGACCACATCGACGACCCACACCAGGCCGTCCCCCGGCTTGATGCCGGACTGGGGGTTGAGGCCCTCCCCGATCAGCGCCTTGGCGGTGCCCTCGACCTCGAAGCGGCTGCCGACCTTCTGCCCGGCGACCGCGGTCAGCACCTTCGGCGGCAGCATCTGCTGGGTCATCTGGTCGGTGACCTCGCTGACGACCTGGGTGCGCGGCCCGCCCTTCTTGCTGCCGGGCTGCGGCGTCCAGGTGCTGCCGAGCTTCTGGCCCTTCATCGTCTCCGCGGAGAAGTCCAGCCGGACCAGGTCGCCCTTCTTGACGACCGCGCCGTCCCCCTTGATCAGGGTCTTGGTGACGGCCGTGTCGGACGGCTTGGCGCCCTTCGGCACGGTGATCTTGGGCTGAGCCCCCGCCTTGCCCTCGACCTTGACGACGGCCGCGCCGGACGAGCCCTTGCCGTCGTCGGACCCGCAGGCGGCGGTGAACAGCAGGAGGGGCACGGTCAGCGCAGCCGCAGCGGCGCGACAGGTGTTCTTCGTGAGGTTCATGTGTCCATCTCGGGGCTTGTGGGGAAGGTGGGCAATGCCAGCCACTCTACGACCTGTCCCCGTGGACCTCTCCCGGCACAACACAGCGATGTGCCGGGAGCTCCCCGCTCCCGGCACACCGCCCATTTCCCCGCGGGTCACATCCCGGCGATCAGCTTCTCCACCCGGTCGTCCACCGAACGGAACGGGTCCTTGCACAGGACCGTGCGCTGCGCCTGATCATTGAGCTTGAGGTGCACCCAGTCGACGGTGAAATCGCGCCGCTGCTCCTGGGCCCGGCGGATGAAGTCACCGCGCAGCCGGGCCCGAGTCGTCTGCGGCGGCACCGACTTGCCCTCGAAGATCTTCAAGTCATTGCAGATCCGCGCCGCTTGGCCCTTCCGCTCCAGGAGGTAGTAAAGCCCCCGGCGACGGTGAATGTCGTGATACGCGAGGTCTATCTGCGCCACGCGCGGATGCGACATGGTGATGTTGTTCTTTGCGCGGTAACGCTCGATCAGATGATGTTTCATCACCCAGTCGATCTCGGTGGAGATGCGGTCGAGGTCCTCGTCCCGGATCGCCTCCAGCGTCCGGCCCCACAGCTCCAGCACCCGCTCGACGAGGCCCGTACGGATTCCGCGGCGGTCGCAGAAATCCACCGCCTTTTCGTAGTACTCCTGCTGGACTTCGAGCGCCGACGCCTCGCGCCCGCTGGCCAGCCGCACCTTGCGCTGGCCGGTGATGTCGTGGCTGACCTCGCGGATGGCCCGGATCGGGTTCTCCAGCGTCAGATCGCGCATGACCGTGCCCGCCTCGATCATGCGCAGGACGAGGTCCGTGGCGCCCACCTTGAGCATCATCGTCGTCTCGGACATGTTGGAGTCGCCGACGATGACATGCAGCCGGCGGTAGCGCTCGGCGTCCGCATGCGGCTCGTCCCGGGTGTTGATGATCGGACGGGAGCGGGTGGTCGCCGAGGAGACGCCCTCCCAGATGTGCTCCGCGCGCTGGCTGACGCAGTAGACGGCGCCCCGCGGAGTCTGCAGCACCTTGCCCGCGCCGCACAGCAGCTGACGCGTGACGAGGAACGGGATGAGGATGTCCGCGAGCCGGGAGAACTCGCCATGGCGGGCGACGAGGTAATTCTCGTGGCAGCCGTAGGAGTTTCCCGCCGAATCGGTGTTGTTCTTGAAGAGATAGACGTCGCCCGCGATTCCCTCCTCATGCAGGCGGCGCTCGGCATCGACGAGCAGTCCCTCGAGAATGCGCTCGCCGGCCTTGTCGTGGGTGACCAGCTCGGTCACGTTGTCGCACTCGGGAGTTGCGTATTCCGGGTGCGAACCCACGTCCAAGTACAGGCGGGCGCCGTTCCGCAGGAAGACATTGCTGCTGCGGCCCCATGACACGACACGGCGGAAGAGGTACCGCGCCACTTCGTCAGGCGACAGTCGGCGCTGTCCCCTGAACGTGCACGTGACGCCGTACTCGTTCTCCAGCCCGAAAATGCGGCGGTCCATGACTGAACATTACGCCTGACGGCCTGCTCTGAAACCGGGTTCGGCGGCCCCGTTTCGATCATTTTCCGCCGGAGCCGCATCCGCCGTACGCCGCTCGGGCTCTCCGAGGAATCGCTTCGTCGACAAAAGGACGAGCAGCGCGGCAAGGCCCCCCGCCCCGGCCACCGCGAAACCCGCCGCCGCACCGCCGGCCTCCACCGCCGGGCCGGCCACCGAAGCACCCACGGCCGAGCCGACGCCGAACGTCGTCACCAGCCACGAAAACGCCTCCGTCACCGTCCCCTTGGGCGCATGCCGGTCCACGACCACGAACGCGCAGGCCAGCGCCGGCGCCAGAAACACCCCGGCCACACCCGTCAGGGCCGTCATACCGACCACACCGGGCGCCAGCGCCAGCGGCAGATACCCCAGCGCCAGCAGCGCGACGAGCAGCCGCAGCCGCCCCTCCGGCCGCCCCGGCCACTGCCGCGCGCCGTAGACGATGCCGCCGGCGAGCGCCCCCACGCCCAGCGCGGAGAGCAGCCAGCTGGAGACCATCCCGCCGCCGTGCTCATCGGCGTACGCCACCGCCGCGACCGCTATCGACCCCAGTGCCAGCCCCACGAAGAGGAACGCCCCGATCAGCACCAGCATCCCGGCCGAGCGCAGGGCCCCCAGCCAGTGCGCCTCCCGCGGCGCGCTGCGCCACCGCCGGGACGGCTCGGAGACCACGACGGAGAGCGCACCGAGCACCCCGACCGCGTTGATGACCAGGAGCGCGGCCCCCTCCGACCAGACCGCCACGCACAGCGTCACCAGCAACGGCCCGACCGCGAACATGACTTCCTGCGCCACCGCGTCCAGCGCGTACGCGGCGTGCACCTGGTCCGCGCGCCGCAGCACCCCCGGCCACAGCGCTCGCAGACCGCCCTCCAGGGGCGGGGTGAAGACACCGGCGATCACCATGGCCGCGTAGGACAGCCACAGCACCTCCAGGCCGACGACCGCCAGCAGCGCCATGCCGAGGGCGGAGAGCACCGCGGCGGGCAGCATCACCCGGGGCTGCCCGTAGACGTCCACGGCCCGGCCGAGCAGCGGCTGGCCGATGGCGGTGCACACTCCGTAGACCGCGGTGAGCGCGCCGGCCAGGGCGTATCCGCCGCCCTCGGCGCGCACGAACAGCACCACCGCCAGCGCGGCGGTGGCGTTCGGCAGCCTGCCGACCAGGGTCCCCGCCAGCAGCCGGACCGCATAACGGGTCCTGAGCAGCTCCGCATATCCCGCGGCCATCACCGCTCCTTTCCGTCCGGATCAATCGAACGCGCGAACGTGTTACGTATAACCTGCGCAGTTATACGTACCATGGCGACCACCCGCGGTCCACCCCGCAGCGGCCGAAGCGAGGAGCGAAACACCCGGTGACCAGCAACGAGGGCACGACACCTCCCGGTACCAGCACCGGCTCCACCGGAGCGGCCGGCGCCTCGCGCCCTGGTCGCCCGGTCACCAGCCGGGATGTGGCCCGCGCCGCCGGGGTCTCCCAGGCCGCGGTCTCCCTCGTGCTCGGCGACAAGTGGCAGGGGCGGGTCTCCCCCGGCAAGGCCGAGGCGGTCCGCGCCGCGGCCCGTGAGCTGGACTACCGCCCCAACCTCGCCGCCCGCAGCCTGCGGATGGGCCGCACCCGTACGGTGCTCCTCGTCGTCCCCGCCCTGACCACCGAGTTCTTCGCCCGGGTCTACACCGGCGCGGCCCGGATCGCCGCCGACCACGGCTTCGGCGTCGTCCTGTACCCCTCACCCGAGGGCGTGGGCCCCGCGCGCGACCCGTTCGACTCCGCCGCGGCCACTCTCGACGGCGTGCTCGCCTCCTCCATGGCCGCCGAGGCGCTCACCGCCCTGCGCACCGCCGGCCTGCCGCTGGTCATGCTCGACAGCGACCCCGGCGACGACCGGGCCTCGGCCACCGTCAACCTCGATATCGCCGACGGCGTACGGCAGTTGACCGGCCATCTGCTCGGCCTCGGCCACCGCCGCATCACCCACCTCGCGGCCGCGGTGGACTCCTGGACCTTCGGCGTACGCGCCCGCGCCGTCTCCGAGGCCCTCGACGGCGTCCCCGGCGCACTACTGCGCCGCGAGCCGGCCGCCCTCGGCGTCGACGCCGGACTGCGCGCCGCACATGCCGCCCTGACCGGCCCCGGCCCCCGTCCCACGGCCCTGCTCTGCGACGACGACATCATCGCCGCGGGCGCCTGCAAGGCCGTCCGGCGCCTCGGACTGCGGGTCCCCGAGGACGTCTCCGTCACCGGATTCGACGATCTCGCCCTCGCGCTCGCCGTCGAGCCGGAGCTGACGACCGTACGACTGCCCGCCGAGGACTTCGGCGAGGCCGGTATGCGGGCCCTGATGGCCGTGCTCGACGGCCACCCCGAACCGGCGCCCACCCTGCCGGTGGAGCTGATCACCCGCGGCTCCACCGCCCCGGCGGCGGCCGGTGACAACGCCGCGCGCCCCGGCGGGGAATGACCCACCGGGGCGCGCGATCCGGACAACCGGCCCGGAAGCGGTACGTCAGAGCAACGGCTCCCCTTCGGGACCGTCCTTGTCCGCGGCGTCCTGGCCCTTGGCTCCCTTGCCCTTGGCGCCCTTGGTGCCGCTCTCCTGCTCGGCGGCCCCGGACTCGCCGCCCGCCGCGTCGGCGTCCGCCGCCGGCTCCTCGGCAGCCGCCTCGCCGCTCTCCTCCAGCAGACGGGACAGCTGACGGCCCAGGATCCGCTTGAACTTGCGCTGCTGCGGCCGCGTACGGTCCAGCGTCGCGACCTCCAGCTGCTCGGCGGTCAGCGTGCGCTCACCGCCGTTGGTGTCGCGCGAGAGCGACTCCATGGCCAGCTTCAGCGCCTCGGACAGCGTCATACCGTCGCGGTGGCGCTGGTCGAGGTAGCTGCTGATCTGGTCCGCGTTGCCGCCGACCGCCACCGAGCCGTGCTCGTCGACGATCGAGCCGTCGTGCGGCAGCCGGTAGATCTGGTCGTCCTCGGGGGCGCTGCCGACCTCGGCGACGATCAGCTCGACCTCGTAGGGCTTCTCGGCGGCGCTGGAGAAGATCGTGCCGAGCGTCTGGGCGTAGACGTTGGCGAGGCCGCGCGCGGTGACGTCCTCGCGGTCGTAGGTGTAGCCCCGCAGATCGGCGTAACGCACCCCGCCGATCCGCAGATTCTCGAACTCGTTGTACTTCCCGACCGCCGCGAAGGCGATCCGGTCATAGATCTCGCTGACCTTGTGCAGGGCCCGGGAGGGATTCTCGGCGACGAAGACCACGCCGTCGGTGTACTGCAGCACCACGACACTGCGGCCGCGCGCGATGCCCTTGCGGGCGTACTCGGCGCGATCGGCCATGGCCTGCTGGGGTGAGACATAGAACGGCGTCGACACCGGCTATCCGTCCCTTCCTGTCAAGAGCTCGTTCAGTGGCGAATGCATAGCGGAACATCCGTCCCGTCAGAGCAGCGCGGCACGCGGGCCGTCGGGCTGGTCGAGGCGGCGCTCGTAAATGGCACGGGCGATCTCCGCGACCTCGGAATCGGCGAGCTTCTTGAAGCCCTCGTCGGTGATGACCGTGACGATCGGGTAGATCCGCCGGGCCATGTCGGGCCCGCCGGTCGCCGAGTCGTCGTCGGCGGCGTCGTACAGCGCCTGGACGACGGCGGTGGCCGCCTGATTCTCCGTGAAGTCCTCCTGGAAGAGCTTCTTCAGAGCGCTGCGCGCGAAGACCGAGCCCGAACCCGTCGCCGCGAACCCCTGCTCCTCCGAGCGCCCGCCGGTGACGTCGTACGAGAAGATCCGGCCCTTCTCGCGGTCGAGGTCGAAGCCGGCGAACAGCGGCACCACGGCCAGGCCCTGCATGGCCATCCCGAGATTGCTGCGAATCATCGTCGACAGACGATTCGCCTTGCCCTCCAAGGAGAGTTGGGCGCCCTCGACCTTCTCGAAGTGCTCCAGCTCCAGCTGGAAGAGCTTGACCATCTCGACCGCGAGGCCGGCCGTGCCGGCGATGCCCACCGCGCTGTACTCGTCGGCCGGGAAGACCTTCTCGATGTCCCGCTGCGCGATGACGTTGCCCATCGTGGCCCGCCGGTCGCCGGCGAGCACCACGCCGCCGGAGAACGTCGCGGCCACGATCGTCGTGCCGTGCGGTGCCTCGATGGCGCCCTGCACCGGCGGCAACGGGCGGTTGCCCGGCAGCAGCTCGGGCGAGTGCGCTCCGAGAAAGTCCATGAACGACGAGGATCCAGGCGTCAGGAAGGCAGCTGGTAGACGCCCGGTGCTTCGAGTGTTGGCTTCCACACGATTCCTTCCAGATACTCGGCCGCCCGCCTCAAGACGTCCGGCCGATCCTTGAATTGACCCAAGGCTGCGTTGCAACCGAAGCACGGTACGCCTCGGACCTTACCCGCCTGGTGATCGTGAACCACATGCACGGGGTCGGCATCCAGGCAGATCACGCACATCCGGCGCCGTTCCGCAATTCAGCGCGTCGGGCTCGGTTCGGCGATGCCGGTGGCGCGCGGCCTGACACCCGGCCACGCACTCCCGGCATCGCCCCTGGAGCCCGTCACGCCGATGGCGACCCGCCACGGACGGAGCGAGTAAGGGCACTCGCTCACGTCCGGTCCGGCGCTTCGCCCCCCTCATTCACATAGGTGACTACTGTCCGCCCTTTTGCACGAAGGAGCGCACAAAGTCCTCGGCGTTCTCCTCGAGCACGTCGTCGATCTCGTCCAGGACGGAGTCCACGTCGTCGCTCAGCTTCTCCTGGCGTTCCTTGAGGTCTTCCGAGGCCTGCGCGTCCTGCGTCTGCTCCTCGACCTCTTCCGTGGAACGCGTGGCCTTGGCCTGTCCGCCGCCGCTGTCCTTGGTCGCCATATCCCTCACCCCGCTCGGTTCGCCCCGCTCGATGTGACCTTCAAGATCCGACCCTACAAGCAGGGTCCGACATCGGCCCTGCAGTTGTTGCAACGCCTGGGAGTCACCTCGATGATTCCCGCATCGCGGCGATTTCAGCCGCGAAGCAGCTGTGGATCGCCGCGAATTCTGTCGTGCACCTGCCGTATATCAGCGGCCGGAAAGCGTCCTCACCAGCTCCTCTGCGGTTCGGCAGCGGTCCAGGAGCTCCTTGACGTGCCTGCGGGTCCCGCGCAGCGGCTCCAACGTGGGGACCCGTTGCAGGGAGTCACGACCGGGCAGATCGAAAATGACCGAATCCCATGAGGCCGCAGCGACGTCGTCCGCGTACTGCTCCAGGCAGCGGCCGCGGAAGTACGCCCTGGTGTCCTCTGGGGGCTTCTGCCGGGCGCGCCGGACGTCGGCCTCATCCAGGAGCCGCTTCATCTTCCCGCGGGCCGCCAGACGGTTGTACAGGCCCTTCTCGGGGCGTACGTCGGCGTACTGCAGGTCGATGAGGTGGAGCCGGGCCGCGTCCCAGTCCAGGCCGTCGCGGCGGCGGTAGCCCTCCATCAGCTCGCGCTTGGCGACCCAGTCGAGCTCGCCGGACAGGCTCATCGGGTCGTTCTCCAGCCGGCCGAGCACGTCCTCCCACCGGGTGAGGACGTCCTTGGTCTGCTCGTCCGCATCCGCTCCGTAGCGGTCCTCGACGTATTTGCGGGCCAGCTCGAAGTACTCCATCTGGAGCTGTACGGCGGTGAGCGTGCGGCCGCTGCGGAGGGTGATCAGGTGTTGCAGGGTGGGGTCGTGCGAGACCTGATGGAGGGTGCGTACGGGCTGCTCGACGGCGAGGTCGACGGCGATGAAGCCGTCCTCGATCATGGACAGCACCAGGGCGGTGGTGCCCAGCTTGAGGTACGTGGAGATCTCGGAGAGGTTCGCGTCGCCGATGATCACGTGCAGTCGCCGGTACTTCTCCGCGTCGGCGTGCGGTTCGTCGCGGGTGTTGATGATGGGCCGCTTGAGGGTCGTCTCCAGGCCGACCTCCACCTCGAAGTAGTCGGCGCGCTGGCTGATCTGGAAGCCGTGCTCGTGGCCGTCCTGGCCGATACCGACCCGGCCGGCACCCGTGACCACCTGGCGGGAGACGAAGAACGGCGTCAGGTGCCGCACGATGTCCGAGAAGGGGGTCTCCCGCTTCATCAGGTAGTTCTCGTGCGTGCCGTAGGAGGCGCCCTTGTTGTCGGTGTTGTTCTTGTAGAGGTGGATGGGCTGGGCGCCGGGCACCTGGGCGGCCCGCTCGGCGGCCTCGGCCATGATCCGCTCGCCGGCCTTGTCCCACAGGACGGCGTCGCGCGGGTTGGTGACCTCGGGGGCGCTGTATTCGGGGTGTGCGTGGTCGACGTAGAGCCTGGCACCGTTCGTGAGGATCACATTGGCCAGGCCGATGTCCTCGTCGGTGAGCTGGCTGGCGTCGGCGTTCTCGCGTGCGAGGTCGAAGCCGCGGGCGTCCCGCAGCGGGTTCTCCTCCTCGAAATCCCAGCGGGCACGGCGTGCCCGGTGCATCGCGGCCGCGTAGGCGTTGACTACCTGGGATGAGGTGAGCATGGCATTGGCGTTCGGGTGGCCGGGGACGGAGATCCCGTACTCCGTCTCGATTCCCATTACTCGCCGTACGGTCATGCGGCCCTCCTTGCCCGGCGGCGCCCCCGGATGGGGTCGGCGCTCAAGTACCGCTGAGTCTGCGTTCCGTATGCGTGCCCCACGCCCGCACAGCGTGACGTAGCGGTACCGAAGAGCCTAGAACGCCTTTGCGGCGCTGGGGAGATCATTACAGTCATTGCTCCAGTCCGGTTTTCCCTGGTCCATCGCGCTCTTTATCGGGAGCGTCGGCGATGCTCCCGGAAAAGCGTCCGGCTGCGGACGCCCCGTGCAGGACATCCGCAGCCGGAGAGCGGTGTTACAGGTATTGGCCGGTATTCGCCACCGTGTCGATGGAACGGCCGGTGTCGGCGCCCTGCTTTCCGGTGACCAGGGTGCGGATGTATACGATCCGCTCGCCCTTCTTTCCGGAGATCCGGGCCCAGTCGTCCGGGTTGGTGGTGTTGGGCAGGTCCTCGTTCTCCTTGAACTCGTCCACGCACGCCTGGAGGAGGTGGGAGACCCGCAGACCCTTCTGGTTGTGCTCGAGGAAGGCCTTGATGGCCATCTTCTTTGCGCGTCCTACGATGTTTTCGATCATCGCACCGGAGTTGAAGTCCTTGAAATAGAGGACTTCCTTGTCACCGTTGGCGTAGGTGACCTCCAGGAAGCGGTTCTCCTCGGATTCCGCGTACATCTGCTCGACGACGGACTGAATCATCCCGCTGACCGCCGCCTTGCGCGAGTCGCCGTGTTCGGCGAGGTCGTCGGCGTGCAGCGGGAGATTTTCCGTGAGGTACTTCGAGAAGATGTCCTTGGCGGCCTCCGCGTCCGGGCGCTCGATCTTGATCTTCACATCGAGGCGGCCGGGGCGCAGGATCGCCGGGTCGATCATGTCCTCGCGGTTCGAGGCGCCGATCACGATCACGTTTTCGAGGCCTTCGACACCGTCGATCTCGGAGAGCAGCTGGGGGACGATGGTGTTCTCCACGTCCGAGCTGACTCCGGACCCGCGGGTACGGAAGAGGGAGTCCATCTCGTCGAAGAAGACGATGACGGGGGTGCCCTCGCTGGCCTTCTCCCTGGCGCGCTGAAAGATCAGCCGGATGTGCCGCTCCGTCTCACCGACGTACTTGTTGAGCAGCTCGGGGCCCTTGATGTTGAGGAAGAAGCTCTTCCCCGCGGGCTGCCCGGTCACCTCGGCGACCTTCTTGGCAAGGGAGTTGGCGACCGCCTTGGCGATGAGCGTCTTGCCGCAGCCGGGCGGGCCGTAGAGCAAGACACCCTTGGGCGGACGGAGTTCGTGCTCCTTGAACAGGTCGGGGTAGAGGTACGGGAGCTCGACCGCGTCCCGGATCAGCTCGATCTGGCCGCCCAGACCGCCGATCTTGGTGTAGTCGATGTCCGGGACCTCTTCGAGGACCAGTTCCTCGACCTCGCTCTTGGGGATGACCTCGTAGACGTAGCCGGAGCGGGATTCGAGAAGCAGGGCGTCGCCGGGGCGGATGGTGGTGTCCAGCAGCGGCTCGGCGAGCCTCACCACCCGCTCCTCGTCGGTGTGCCCGATGACCAGGGCGCGCTCGCCGTCCTCAAGGATCTCCTTGAGGGTGACGATGTCGCCGGCGCTCTCGTACTCCATGGCCTCGACCACGTTGAGCGCTTCGTTGAGCATGACCTCCTGGCCGCGCCGGAGCTCCTCGGCCTCCACGCTCGGGCTGACATTCACCCGGAGTTTTCTGCCTCCGGTGAAAATGTCGACCGTGCCGTCCTCGTTCGCCTGCAGGAAGACACCGAAGCCGGCCGGCGGCTGTGCGAGCCGGTCGACCTCTTCCTTGAGGGCGACGATCTGGTCGCGGGCCTCGCGGAGAGTATTGGCGAGACGCTCGTTCTGCGCCGAGACGCCGGCCAGGTTGGTCTGCAGCTCGACGATCCGCTCTTCGAGAATCCTCGTGTGACGCGGAGAGTCGGCGAGCTTGCGTCGCAGGACGGCGATCTCCTGCTCGAGATAGGCAACCTGACCGGCGGGATCTTCAGACCCCCGCCCCGGCCGGATGCCGCGGTTGATGTCGTCGTCGTGGGCTGCCACGGTCCTCACCTCCTCCAAGGAGCTGGACGCTTCCTGACCCTACCTGGGCCGGTGCAGGTTGAAACCCCTAGATCGAAAAGACTGTCGGGGTGTGTCCGATCTTCACCCTTGCGCACGTCCTCACGCCAAGGGAATACCCACCCATCAACATCGGAAAGCGAGCGGTTGTATCGTCGAGTCGGTCAACACCCGTCAGGGCTGGCGCCACTTAGACAAAAACGGTTCACGTACGCAGGAACGGCAGGCGAGATGACCGCGCAGGACGAAGGCCCGGAGCTGGAAGTCTGGATCGACCAGGACCTGTGCACCGGAGACGGTATCTGTGCGCAGTACGCGCCGGAGGTCTTCGAGCTCGATATCGACGGTCTGGCCTATGTGAAGAGCGCCGACGACGAGCTGCTGCAGGACAAGGGCGCCACAACGCCCGTCCCGCTGAAGCTGCTCGCCGACGTGCGGGACTCGGCGAAGGAGTGCCCGGGGGACTGCATCCACGTCCGCCGCGTCGACGACCTCGTCGAGGTCTACGGGCCGGACGCGGAGTAGCCCTCAGGGAGCGGAACGCTCCCCTCCGGCACACCGGGTGACCGGTCAGACACTCTGGGCGCCCATGGCGGCGGGGAGTTCGCTCTCAACGAACTTCCCGCCCCGCCATTGCCACTTGATGTTCTTGTGCACGTCCGGGCAACAGCGCGGCACGTCGAGGTCGGAGTAGCCCAGGAGCTCCGTGGAGACCGCGCCGGCCTTGAGGGCGAGGGTCTGGACGCTGAGCCGCTGCGCGGGCGCCAGGAGGGTCGCCACGACCCGTGGTGCCGCCTTCGCGTCGGTGGGCTGGGCGAGGACGAAGACGCCGCTGGGCGGGGTGCCGGTCTCGCTGTGACAGCGGACCACCGCGACGGTCTCGGTCGTACCGTCGCCGTCGAGGTCGCCGGAGGCCTTCTTCACCACGTCGAGGCGGGTGGGTCCGCAGTCGACGGGGAAGGTCACCCGGCTCGGGTCGGGGGCCGCCGCGGCGGGCTTGCCGGCCCGGGCGTCGCGGGAGGTCGTGGCGGTGGCATCCGGGGGCTGGACGAGGGAGGCGGCCGCGACGACCGCCGAGATGGCGGTGGCGGTGGCGAGCCAGTGCATGGGGCGCGGCTGGGTGTGCAAGAGGTCCTGGCCTGCCATGGGCTGCACGCGGGGTAACTCCTGTGAAGTGCTGTGCCGGTGGGAGTGCCCAGCATCGTTCCACAGGAGGGGGCGGCAAGGAACCAGCTGGGCCGGAGTTTTACGGGTTTCCCATGAGGCGGCCCGGAGGGCTTCACGTGGGCGTCACGGGGGCATCCCGTAGGGCGTCGGGCGGGCCGTCCCGTAGGGGTTCGGTGGGCCCCTGGCCGGTGAACGCAGGGGCGCCGCCGGCGGTTCCCCGGTGGGGGGAACTCGTCGGCGGCGCCTGAGGGTTCGGTGGCCGGATCCGGCCGGTCAGCGGAAGGGCGTCAGTCGCGCCCTTCGGCGGCCGCCCGGTCCTTCCCGGAGGCCGCGGTGTCCTGCCCGCCCGACGCGGCAGTCTCCCGCCCACCCGACGCGGCGGTGTCCCGCCCGCCCGGCCCTGTGTAGTCCTCGCCGTACGCGCCCTTGGCGGGGCGTCGGCGGCGCAGCGGGGGCTCGACGCCGTCCGCGAGGCGGCGGGCGGTGAGCAGGAAGCCGGTGTGGCCGATCATGCGGTGGTCGGGGCGGACGGCGAGGCCCTCGACGTGCCAGGTGCGGACCATGGTCTCCCAGGCCGACGGCTCGTTGAAGGTGCCGTGCTCGCGGATCGCCTCTACGGTGCGGGCCATCTGCGTGGTCGTGGCGACGTAGGCGCAGAGGATGCCACCGGGGACCAGGGCCTTGGAGACGGCCTCCAGGCACTCCCAGGGGGCGAGCATGTCGAGGATGACGCGGTCGACGTCGGTGTCGGAGAGGTTGTCCTGGAGGTCACCGACGGTGAGCGTCCATGCGGGGTGCGGGCCCCCGAAGTAGCGCTCGACGTTCTGGGTGGCGATCTCGGCGAAGTCGGCGCGGCGCTCGTAGGAGTGCAGCATGCCGTCGTCGCCGATGGCGCGCAGCAGGAAGCTGCTGAGCGAGCCGGAGCCCACACCGGCCTCGACGACGCGGGCGCCGGGGAAGATGTCGGCCATCGCCAGGATCTGCCCCGCGTCCTTGGGGTAGACCACGGCGGCACCGCGGGGCATGGACAGGACGTAGTCGGGGAGCAGCGGGCGCAGCGCAAGGTAGGCGACGTTCCCGGTGGTACGGACAACACTGCCCTCGGGAGCACCGATCAGCTCGTCGTGGGGGAAGGCTCCCTTGTGGGTGTGGAAGCTCTTGCCCTCTTCGAGCGTGAAGGTGTAGTGGCGTCCCTTGGGGTCGGTGAGCTGGACCTGGTCCCCGACCTTGAAGGGCCCGCGACGGCGGGCGGCACCGGTCGGTTCGGACATGTGACCAGCCTACCGGCCCGTTGGGGCGCCGCGGACCAGTGGGCGGGGCCGGGCGCGGCCCCGGAGGCGAGCCGAGCCCCGTCAAGCCGCCTTGCGGGCCATCGCGGAGACGAAGGCCCGCTCGACGTCGGCGGTGGACAGGACGCCGTAGATCTCGCCGGTCTCCTCGACGACCAGGTATTCGGTGGCGGGGGTGGCGCGCAGGTAGTCCAGGAGGTCCTCGCCGGCGAGCTCGGCGGAGACCCGCATACCGTCCTTGAGGTCCTGGGCGAGCGTGCCCACGGGCACCCAGGGGCGGCGGTGGTCGGGGACACCGACGATGGCGGCCTCACGGACGAGCGCGGTGGGCGCGCCCTGCGGGTCGACGACGACCAGGGCGCGGGCGCCGGCGTCGTTGGCACGGCGCAGCGCCTCGGAGAGCGGTGTGGCGGTCTCGACGGGCACCGCGCGCCGGGTCAGGGTGCGGGCGGTGAGGTCGGGGAGGCGTTCGCGCAGCCGGGCCATGCGCAGGCTGTTGCCGGCGCCGGTCCAGATGATGGCGGCGAGGATCGCGGCGAGCAGGGCGTCGGTGAGCGAGTCGGCGCCGCCGAGCTCGGGGCGGTCGTTGCCCAGGGCCCCGGTGTGGGTGAGCAGCGGCAGCCCGATGAGGACGGTGACGGCGAGCGCGCGGCCGACCCAGGCGGCGGCGACGGTGCCGCGCATCGCGTTGCCGGTGATCTTCCACACGACGGCGCGCAGCATCCGGCCGCCGTCCAGGGGGAGGCCGGGCAGCAGGTTGAAGATCGCGACGATGAGGTTGGAGATCATCAGGCCGGCGAGCAGGACGCCGGGGACCGTGCCGGGCTCGACGATGTGCATCCCGGCGTAGAAGACGCCGGCGAGGACGAGGGAGAGCAGCGGGCCGACGAAGGCGAGGACGAACTCCCTGCCGGGTGTCTCGGTCTCCTTCTCGATCTCCGAGACGCCGCCGAAGAACTGCAGCTGGATGCGGCGTACGGGGAGCTTGAAGCGGAGCGCGGCGACGGTGTGCGCCAGCTCGTGGACGAGCACCGAGGCGTAGAAGGCGACGGCGAAGAAGAGCGAGACGAGGTAGCGGGCGGCGCCGAGTTCGGGCAGCACCCGCTCCAGCTGGCCGCCGAAGACCCAGGTGATCAGGGCCGCGACGAGGAACCAGCTGGGGGCCACGTAGACGGGCACGCCGAAGGGACGGCCCATCAGGATGCCGCCTCCGCCCGGCTTCTTGCCCGGCGGCGGCACTTTCGGCCCGCCGGCCCCCTGAGACGGCTCGGGCGGCTCGGGCGGCTGGGGCCGCACGGACTCCTCGGGATCCTGCGGCTTCCCGCTGTCGTCCACGGTCTGGCGTCCCCTCATCGAATACGGCATTCGCCCCTGCTCGGCCTGATATCTCGATCATGCAGGGCGAAAGGGTCCGGCGTCGATGGTATGCGGAGCGTTCGGGCCCGGTCCGTTGCGGGGCCCTTACCGCTCGTGGCCGTTCGGCGCTTGTCAGTGGCGGGCCGTAGGGTTCTGTGGCATGGGATGGAGCATGGAGCAGGCCGGGGCGGAGACGCAGGGTGTCGAGGCGGCCGCGGCGGGGCCGGACGAGGGCCGGCGGGCGCGGCCGCCGATGGCGCTGTCGCCGTCGCGGGCCGGCGATTTCATGCAGTGCCCGCTGCTGTACCGCTTCCGGGTGATCGACAAGCTGCCGGAGAAGCCGAGCGCGGCGGCGACCCGGGGCACGGTCGTGCACGCGGTGCTGGAGCGGCTCTTCGACGCGCCGGCGGCGGAGCGTACGGCGGCCGGCGCGCGGGAGATGGTGCCGGGCGAGTGGGAGCGGCTGCTGGCCAAGCGGCCGGAGCTGGCGGAGCTGTTCGCGGACGACCCGGAGGGCGAGCGGCTGGCGGGGTGGCTGGCGGAGGCCGAGGCGCTGGTGGAGCGGTGGTTCTCGCTGGAGGACCCGACGCGGCTGGAGCCGGCCGACCGCGAGCTGTATGTGGAGACGGTGCTGGATTCGGGGCTGCAGCTGCGGGGGTTCATCGACCGGGTGGACGTCGCGCCGACGGGCGAGGTGCGGATCGTCGACTACAAGACCGGTAAGGCGCCGCGGCCGCAGTACGCCGAGGGCGCGCTGTTCCAGATGAAGTTCTACGCGCTGGTGGTGTGGCGGCTGCGCGGGGTGGTGCCGCGCCGGTTGCAGCTGGTCTATCTGGGCAGCGGCGATGTGCTGACGTACGACCCCAGCGAGGCCGATCTGCGGGGCGTGGAGCGGAAGTTGCTGGCGCTGTGGGAGGCGATCCGGCTGGCGACGGAGACCGGCGACTGGCGACCGCGCCCGACGAAGCTGTGCGGCTGGTGCGACCACCAGGCGCACTGTCCGGAATTCGGCGGCACTCCCCCGGTGTACCCGCTGCAGGTGCGCCCGGCGGACGGCGGTGTGGTGCCGCAGGGCAGAATGGAGACGATCTAGGGTCTGCCCGATGACCCGTCAGACCGGCTCCAGGGGGAACGACACCCCTGGGGCCGGTCCGGGCACAACGAAGGAGAACTCGTGGCCATCCGCGTCCTGCTGGTCGACGACCAGCCCCTGCTGCGTACGGGATTCCGGATGATTCTGGAGGCGGAGCAGGATCTGGCGGTCGTCGGCGAGGCCGGTGACGGTCTGCAGGCGCTGGAGCAGGTGCGGGCGCTGCAGCCCGACGTGGTGCTGATGGACATCCGGATGCCCCGGATGGACGGTGTCGAGGCGACCCGGCAGATCACCGGCCCGGCCAAGGACGGCCCGGCGAAGGTGCTGGTGCTGACGACGTTCGACCTGGACGAGTACGTCGTCGAGGCGCTGCGGGCCGGGGCCAGCGGCTTTCTGCTGAAGGACGCGCCGGCCCATGAGCTGGTGCAGGCGATCCGGGTGGTGGCCGCGGGCGAGGCGATGCTGGCGCCGAGCATCACCCGCCGGCTGCTGGACAAGTACGCCGGGCATCTGCCGTCGGGCGAGGAGCCGGTGCCGGACACCCTGCACACCCTCACCGAGCGCGAGGTGGAGGTGCTCAAGCTGGTGGCGCGCGGGCTGTCGAACGCCGAGATCGCCGCGGATCTGTTCGTGAGCGAGACGACGGTCAAGACGCACGTGGGGCATGTGCTGACGAAGCTGGGGCTGCGCGACCGGGTGCAGGCGGCGGTGTACGCCTACGAGAGCGGTCTGGTGCGCCCGGGCGCGCAGTAGGCCGAGGTACGCATACGGCGGCGGGGCCGGTCCGGGGATGTCCCGGGCCGGCCCCGCCGCCGTGTGGGTGGCGCCTGGTCAGGCGACGGTGGCCTTGCTGATCTCCCAGAACCGGAAGACGGTCGAGGAGTCCAGGGTCCATTCGAGGCCGGTGACGCCGTCGCGGGCGACCGCGTACTGCTTGCCCTGCCAGATCGGGATGATCGGCACGTCCTTGGCGACGATGTCCTGCAGCTCCCGGAACGCGGCCTTGGTGGCGGCGCGGTCCTGCTGGTCGGCCGTCTTGGGCAGCAGCCGGCCGGTGATCTCGGAGGAGCTGTAGTTGTTGGACAGCACGCTGTCCTTGCCGAAGAACGGCTGGGTGAAGTTGTCGGGGTCCGGGTAGTCCGGGACCCAGCCCTTGACGTAGACGCCGAACCGGCCGTCGCGCACGCCCTTGTCGTACTCGTCGGTGGTCACCGAGCGCACCTTGGCGTCGAACAGGCCGCTGGCGTTGAGCTGTTGGGCGATCTCCTGGAAGGCGGGGACGGTGCCCGGCCCGAAGCGGTCGGGGGTGGCCCACAGCGTGAGCGGCACCTTGCCGTTCAGGCCCGCGGAGCGCAGCGCGGCCTTGGCCTTCTCGGGCTGCGGACGGTCGCCGTAGGTGTTGAAGAAGGAGGTGTTGTGGCCGGTGATGCCGGCCGGGACGATCGAGTAGAGCGGCTCGGCGGTGCGCTGGTAGACGTCCCGGACGAGCGTGGAGCGGTCCAGGAGGTAGGCGATCGCCTTGCGGACGCCCAGCTTGCCGGCGACCGGGTCCTTGAGGTTGAAGACCAGGTGCATGACCTCGGCGCTGCCGCCCTCGATGACCTTGGTGCCGTGCTGCTGGTGCAGGGAGGCGCCGTCGAGGTGGGCGATGTCCTTCATGGCCAGGCCTCGGTAGGCGAGGTCGACGCCACCGCTCTGGACGGCCTTCTTCAGCTTCTCCGGGGCGCCGAAGAACTTCACGGTCATCCCGGAGTTCTTGACCTTCGCGGGGCCCTTGTAGGACTCGTTGACGGCGAAGACGGCCTGCTCGCGCCCGTACTCCTTGAGGGTGTAGACACCGGAGCCGATGGCCTTGCCGTCGGTGCGGAGCCGGTCGGCGGGGTACTGGGTGTGGTCGACGATGGAGCCGGCACCCGAGGCGATCTTCATGGGGAAGGTGGCGTCGGGCGTCTTCAGGCGGAAGACCACGGTCTTGGCGTCCGGCGTCTCGACCCGCTCCAGCGCGGCGAACATCACGGCGGGGCCGTTCTTGTCCTTGATGCGCTTGGTGCGGTCGAAGGAGTACTTGACGTCCTTGGAGGTCAGCGCGTCACCGTTGCTGAAGGTGAGGCCGTCCTTGAGGGTGCAGCGGTACACCTTGCTGTCGGTGTCGGTGAAGGAGCAGCTCTTGGCCGCCTCCGGCTCGGGGTTGGTGCCGCCCTTGGGGAAGCTCAGCAGGGACTGGAAGACGTTGTTGAACAACAGCCAGGACCCCGGGTCGTAGCCTGCTGCGGGGTCGGTGGCCACGACCTTGTCCGTCATTCCCATGACCACGGGCTCGCCGTTGCCGGCCGCTCCCGAGTCGTCCGTGCCGCACCCGGCGAGCGCGAGCAGAGCTGTTGCCAGCCCCGCTCCGATCGGGGCGGCCAGCCACTGGTCACGCTTCCTCACTAATGTCCTCACGATCTGGGTGGTGCCTGTCAGGCCGCGGCGAAGAGGCCGCGGCGGGGGTTGTGCGATGTGGTCTCGAGCCGCCGGCTCAGTCGGCGACGCCGCGGCCGAGCTCCCAGAACTGCAGCGTCGAGGAGGAGTTGAGGGCCCACTCGACGCCGGTGATGTCATCGCGGGCGGCGACGTACTGCTTGCCCTGCCAGAGCGGGAGGAGCGGTACGTCCTCGGCGATGATGTCCTGCACCTGCTTGAAGTCGGCCGCGGCGGCGTTGCGGTCGGACTGCTGGCGGCTGGACGGGATCAGCTGGGACTCGATCTTCGCGTTGCGGTACGGGGAGCCGAGGAAGTTCTGCTTGCCGATGAACGGCGCGACGTAGTTGTCGGCATCCGGGATGTCGGGGAACCAGCCCATGTTGAAGACGCTGTACTTGCCGTCCAGCGAGTCGGTGCGGAACTGCTGCCAGCTGTCGACACCCTTGAGGCTGACGTCGAACAGCTTGGTGCGGTTCAGCTGGCCCTGCAGCGCACGGACCTCCTTGACCGTACTGGAGCCGTAGTGGCCCGTCGTGTACGTCAGGGTGAACTTCACCGGGGTGGTGATGTTGGCCTGCCGCAGGGTCTTGCGGGCGGCCGCGGCGTTGGGGTTCCCGTACTTGTTGAAGAACGAGTTGATGTGGCCGGTGAGGCCGGTGGGGACCATCGAGAAGAGCGGGTCGCCGGTGTAGGAGTAGACGTTGCGCACCAGGTCCGAGCGGTTGATGATCTGCGCCATCGCCTGCCGCACGGCCTTGTTGGAGACGACCGGGTCCTTGGTGTTGAAGGCGAGGTAGCGGATCTCCTGGCCGGGCATCTCCTGCAGCGCGATGTGCTGGTCGCGGGCGTTCGTCAGACCCTTGACCTGGTCGGGCGACAGACCGCGGTTCATCACGTCGACGGTGCCCTTGCGCAGCGCCCGCTCCGTGGAGGCGGAGTCGGTGAAGAAGCGCATCTCGACCTTGTCGTTCTTCGCCTTCACCGCGCCCTTGTAGTCGGGGTTCGCGGTGAAGAGGGCCTTGGTGACGCGGTTGCCGCTGCGCTCGACCTTGAGGGTGTACGGGCCGGAGCCGACCACGTCGAAGCCGCTGTAGAGGCGGCCCTTGGGGTACACCTCGGGGTCGACGATCGACGCGGCGGGCGTGGTGAGCTTCTGCGGGAAGGTGGCGTCGGGCTTGTTGAGGTGGAAGACCACCTCGGTGGCGCTGGGCGCCTCGACCTTGTCGATGCCTTCGAGCAGCGACACCGGACCATTGGTGTTGTTGATGGTCTTCATGCGGTCGATGGAGAACTTGACGTCCTCCGCCGTGAGCGCATGCCCGTTCGAGAACTTCAGGCCGCTGCGCAGCGTGCAGCGGTACTGCTCGTTCTGGGTGTCGCGGAACCCGCAGGACGAGGCCGCCTCGGGCACCGGCGCGGTGCCGCTGCGCGGCAGCCGCAGCAGCGTCTGGAGGGTGCCCTGCAGCACGTTCCAGGCGTCGATGTCGTAGGCCTGCGCCGGGTCGAGGGGCGCCGGGGCCGCCTTGGTGGCCTCGATGGGTGTGGCCACGCCCACGACGATCGGATCGCCGCCTTCGCCCGCGCCGTCGGTGCTTCCACAGGCGGCGAGAACGGGGGCAAGTAGACCGGCCAGCGCCGGCAGCACCAGGGTCTTGCGATTCATCGTGGGCAGGTTCCTTATCAGCGCAGCAGTGTTGCTCGCGTCGACATTAGTAGGAACGGCCAGCCGCGCTCAGACGCAAAGGAGTTGAAACGATATGGCACCTGGATAACGATGCGGGGTGATCGATATTCGGACGGCGGAACGTTTCGCGCGTTGCTCCACCAATGCGGACACTTACCCCCGTAGGAACCACCGAAGAGGGGCCCTGGAGCACCTGCCGGGCCCGCTGTCGACGGCCAGGCACGTGAGAAACGTCACGCGTTCAAGGAACCCCGGCGATGCGTCAATTCGGTCAGTGTATTCGTCACGGAAAATGAGCGGGCCACTGCCCTCAGTTCCGTCGGCTTTCCCGGTGACACGCTCAGTGCACGCCGCCGCGGCTTTCCGTGATGAGCGCCCGGAGAAATGGCAGGTCGACTTCTTCCAGCGAGCGGACGACCGTACGGCCGACGGCTGGCGGGATCGGTGTCACCGAGGGCACCGCGACGACCGGGCAGCCGGCCGCCTCCCCCGCCGTCACGCCGGTCAGGGTGTCCTCGACGACGGCGCAGCGCGCGGGGTCCGCGCCCAGCCGCGCGGCGGCCGTCAGATACGGATCGGGGTGCGGCTTGGTGCGCGCCAGGTCGTCGCCCGCGAGCGTCAGCCGGAAGTTCTCCCGGCCGAGCGAGTGCAGCATCTGGTCGACGACGGCGCGGTGCGAGGCGGTGACCAGCGCCGTGGGCACGCCGTGGGCGGCCAGCTCGGCGAGCAGCCTGCGGGCACCCGGCATCAGCGGCACGCCCCGCTGGATGCGGGCCAGGAACGCGGCATTGAGCAGCACGCTGAGCTCGGTCAGGCTGATGTCGACGCCGGTGACCTGGATCAGGTAGTTGGCGCTGCGGGTCATCGGGCCGCCGACCACCACCTCGCGGTGGGCGTCGTCCAGGATGTGGCCGAGCTCGGCGAAGACCTGCGCCTCGGCCTCCCACCAGAAGCCCTCGGTGTCGACGAGGGTGCCGTCCAGGTCCAGGAATACGGCCTGGAGGGTCGCGGCTTCGGCCGTGCGGGTGCCGACTGCGGGGATGCTGCTGGTCATCCATCCACCTCCACTGCGACGGTCCCCGAAGGGACGAAAGGGCCGGTCGTCATCCCCGGCTGGGGGGAAACGACCGGCCACTACCGGACCGACCAGTGTACGACGGTGTGCGCCGGAATGCGCGATGACACAGGTCGGGGCCGTCCGGAGGGCTCCCCGGACGACCCCGACCCGCTTACCTGGAGTTACCGAACGCCTACTACCGGGCGTTGAAGTACTTCGCCTCCGGGTGGTGGATGACGATGGCGTCGGTGGACTGCTCCGGGTGGAGCTGGAACTCCTCGGAGAGCTCGACGCCGATCCGCTCCGGCTGCAGGAGGTCGGCGATCTTCGCGCGGTCCTCCAGGTCGGGGCAGGCCCCGTAGCCCAGGGAGAAGCGCGCACCCCGGTACTTGAGCGCGAACATGTCCTCGACGTCGTCGGGGTCCTCGCCGCCGAAGCCCAGCTCGGCGCGCACCCGGGCGTGCCAGTACTCGGCCAGCGCCTCGGCCAACTGGACGGACAGGCCGTGCAGTTCGAGGTAGTCGCGGTAGGAGTTGGCCTCGAACAGCTCGGCGGTGGCGGCGCCGATCCTGGAGCCGACGGTGACGACCTGCAGGCCGACGACGTCGGTCTCGCCGGACTCCTCGGGGCGGAAGTAGTCCGCCAGGCACAGCCGCCGGCCGCGGCGCTGGCGCGGGAAGGTGAAGCGGGTGCGCTCGGTGCCGTCCTCGTGCAGCAGGATCAGGTCCTCGCCCTTGGACACGCACGGGAAGTAGCCGTGCACGACGGCGGCTTCCAGCAGGTTCTCGGTCTGCAGCTTGTCGAGCCAGCCGCGCAGCCGGGGGCGGCCCTCGGTCTCCACCAGCTCCTCATACGTCGGACCTTCGCCGGTACGCGCCTGCTTCAGGCCCCACTGGCCCTTGAACAGCGCGCCCTCGTCCAGCCAGGAGGCGTACTCCTTGAGCTGGATGCCCTTGATGACGCGGGTGCCCCAGAACGGCGGGGTGGGTACGGGGTTGTCGACGGCGACGTCGGAGCGCGCCGCGCCCTCGGGCTCCTGGACCTCCAGGACGGCGGTGTCCCGCTTGGGGACCCGGCGCTGCTTGAGCTCGGGCAGGGCGGCGCCCGGTACGCCGCGCTTGACGGCGATCAGGGCGTCCATCAGCCGCAGGCCCTCGAAGGCGTCCCGGGCGTAGCGGACCTCGCCCTCGTAGATCTCGTGGAGGTCCTGCTCGACGTAGGCGCGGGTGAGGGCCGCGCCGCCCAGGATGACGGGGAAGTCGGCCGCCATCTTGCGCTGGTTGAGCTCCTCCAGGTTCTCCTTCATGATCACCGTGGACTTGACCAGGAGTCCGGACATCCCGATGACATCGGCCTTGTGCTCCTCGGCGGCCTCCAGGATGGCCGAGACCGGCTGCTTGATGCCGAGGTTGACGACGTTGTAGCCGTTGTTGGACAGGATGATGTCGACGAGGTTCTTGCCGATGTCGTGGACGTCGCCGCGGACGGTGGCCAGCACGATGGTGCCCTTGCCCTCGTCGTCGGACTTCTCCATGTGCGGCTCCAGGTGTGCCACCGCGGTCTTCATGACCTCGGCGGACTGCAGCACGAACGGCAGCTGCATCTGCCCGGAGCCGAACAGCTCGCCGACGACCTTCATGCCCTCCAGGAGGGTGTCGTTGACGATGTCGAGCGCGGGCCGGTCCCGCAGGGCCTCGTCGAGGTCGGCCTCCAGGCCGTTCTTCTCGCCGTCGATGATGCGCCGCTGGAGCCGCTCGTCCAGGGGGAGGGCGGCCAGCTCCTCGGCCTTGCCCGCCTTGAGGGACTTGGCGGTGGCGCCCTCGAACAGCTCCATCAGCTTCTGGAGCGGGTCGTAGCCCTCGCTGCGGCGGTCGTAGACCAGGTCGAGGGCGGTCTTGACCTGCTCCTCCTCCAGCCGGGCGATCGGCAGGATCTTCGAGGCGTGCACGATGGCCGAATCCAGGCCGGCCTTGACGCACTCGTCGAGGAAGACGGAGTTGAGCACGATGCGGGCGGCCGGGTTGAGGCCGAAGGAGATGTTCGACAGCCCCAGGGTGGTCTGCACCTCGGGGTGGCGCTTCTTCAGCTCCCGGATGGCCTCGATGGTGTGGATGCCGTCCTTGCGGGACTCCTCCTGGCCCGTGCAGATGGTGAAGGTCAGGCAGTCGATGAGGATGTCGCACTCACGGATGCCCCAGTTGCCGGTCAGGTCGCCGATCAGCCGCTCGGCCACGGCCACCTTGTGCTCGACGCTGCGGGCCTGGCCCTCCTCGTCGATGGTCAGCGCGATCAGCGCCGCGCCGTGCTCGGCGGCCAGCGCGGTGACCTTCGCGAAGCGCGACTCGGGGCCGTCGCCGTCCTCGTAGTTGACGGAGTTGATCACCGCGCGGCCGCCGAGCTTCTCCAGGCCGGCCTGGATGACGTTCAGCTCGGTGGAGTCCAGCACGATGGGCAGGGTGGAGGCGGTGGCGAACCGCCCGGCCAGCTCCTCCATGTCGGCGACGCCGTCCCGGCCGACGTAGTCGACGCAGAGGTCGAGCATGTGGGCGCCCTCGCGGATCTGGTCGCGGGCCATCTCCACGCAGTCGTCCCAGCGGCCCGCCAGCATCGCCTCGCGGAACTTCTTCGAGCCGTTGGCGTTGGTGCGCTCGCCGATCGCCATGTACGAGGTGTCCTGGCGGAAGGGCACGCTCTGGTAGAGCGAGGCGGCACCCGGCTCGGGGCGCACCTGGCGGGTCGACGGGGTGACGCCGCGCACCCGCTCGACGACCTGCCGCAGATGCTCCGGCGTCGTACCGCAGCAGCCGCCGACCAGCGAGAGGCCGTAGTCGGCGACGAACGTCTCCTGGGCGTCGGCCAGCTCGCCGGGCGTCAGGGGGTAGTGGGCGCCGTTCTTGCCCAGCACCGGCAGGCCCGCGTTGGGCATGCAGGCGAGCGGGATGCGCGAGTTGCGGGACAGGTAGCGCAGGTGCTCGCTCATCTCGGCCGGGCCGGTGGCGCAGTTCAGGCCGATCATGTCGATGCCCAGCGGCTCCAGCGCGGTCAGCGCGGCGCCGATCTCGGAGCCGAGGAGCATGGTGCCGGTGGTCTCGACGGTGACCGAGCAGATCACCGGGAGGTGGGTCCCGGTCGCCTCCAGGGCGCGGCGGGCGCCCAGGATGGCGGCCTTGGTCTGCAGCAGGTCCTGGGTGGTCTCCACGAGCAGCGCGTCCGCGCCGCCGGCGATCATGCCCTCGGCGTTCTGCTGGTAGGCGTCGCGCAGCGTGACGTAGGGGGCGTGGCCGAGAGTGGGCAGCTTGGTGCCGGGGCCCATGGAGCCGAGGACGTAGCGCTGCTGGCCGGTGGAGGCGGTGAACTCGTCGGCGACCTCGCGGGCGATCCGGGCGCCGGACTCGGAGAGCTCGTAGACGCGCTCGGGGATGTCGTACTCCGCCAGCGCGGCGAAGTTCGCGCCGAAGGTGTTGGTCTCGACGCAGTCGACGCCGACGGCGAAGTACTCCTCGTGCACCGAGCGCACGATGTCGGGCCGGGTGACGTTGAGGATCTCGTTGCAGCCCTCCAGCTGCTGGAAGTCCTCCATGGTCGGGTCCTGCGCCTGCAGCATGGTGCCCATGGCTCCGTCGGCGACGACCACCCGCGTGGCGAGTGCCTCGCGGAGGGAATCGACGCGGGACGTGCTGATGGGCGATGGCGTGTTCGAGGCCATGGAGATGCTCCCGTGGTTGCGACGGCTGTCGGCTTTGCACCCTCCTTGAGAGGGCGCACCCGGCCAGCGTAGCTGCCGGTCCGGTACACGTGTTCCCCGTTTCACGCCGTGGACAGCACGACACCACCCCCCTGTCGTGCACTATCCGCGATCGTTGGCAGACTCCGGTTCGCTCACAAAGAACAGCAGGTTCGCTGACTGAAGTCGGCATGGGCCGATATCGTTCAGCATTGTCGAACCGCATACTTCGGAGGTTGCCCGATGGCACGGACCATCCAGTCGCTCGAGCGCGCCGCCGCGATGCTGCGGCTGCTCGCAGGAGGGGAGCGGCGGCTGGGGCTGTCCGACATCTCCTCCTCCCTGGGACTGGCCAAGGGCACCGCCCACGGGATTCTGCGCACGCTACAGCAGGAGGGCTTCGTCGAACAGGACGCCGTCTCGGGCCGCTATCAGCTGGGCGCGGAGCTGCTGCGGCTGGGCAACAGCTACCTGGACGTGCACGAGCTGCGAGCCCGCGCCCTGGTGTGGACCGACGACCTGGCCCGCTCCAGTGGCGAGGCGGTCTACCTGGGCGTGCTGCACCAGCAGGGCGCGCTGATCGTGCACCACGTCTTCCGCCCGGACGACAGCCGGCAGGTGCTGGAGGTGGGGGCGATGCATCCGCTGCACAGCACGGCGCTGGGCAAGGTGCTCTCCGCGTACGACCCGGTGGCGCACAGCGAGGTGGTCGAGGCGGACCGGGACGCGTTCACGCCGCGCACGGTGACCGGGCTGGGCGACTTCGAGGGCCTGCTGGACCTGACCCGGGCGCGCGGCTGGGCCGCGGACGTGGAGGAGACCTGGGAGGGGGTGGCCTCGGTGGCCGCGCCGATCCACGACCGGCGGCGGATGCCGGTGGGCGCGGTGGGCGTCACGGGCGCGGTGGAACGGCTGTGCCGCGAGGGCGAGCTGCGGCCGGAAATCGTCGCTGCCGTGAGGGATTGCGCACGCGCGGTGTCCCGTGATCTTGGCGCAGGGCGATTCTGATCGGTTTTGCCCGTTAAGTTCACCTAAGTTTTTGGCCAACGAACCCTTGACGGGGTTCTTACGGTGAACAAAACTGCCGTTCGTCGGTCGGCATTGTCGAACACCTAACGACAATATTCGCTATGGTGAGCATTGCCGCGGGACCGACCACCGCCCTCTCGGAGGGTGCGGACCACCGGAGGGACCCGGGGTTCGCCTTCCCCTGGACGAAGGACAAAGGAGTCGCCGGTGTCCAGCTCCGACATCTTCATCAGCGAGACCATCGGTACCGCTGTACTGCTTTTGATGGGTGGCGGCGTCTGCGCCGCCGTTACGTTCAAGCGCTCCAAGGCGTTCAACGCCGGATGGGTCGCCATCACCTTCGGGTGGGGCTTCGCCGTCATCACGGGTGCCTACATCGCCGCGAAGTCCGGCGCACACCTCAACCCCGCCGTCACGATCGGTCTCGCCATCAAGGGCGGCATCGAGTGGAGCCAGGTGCCGGTCTACCTGGCCGGCGAGCTGCTCGGCGCCATGATCGGCGCGGTGCTGATGTGGATCGTCTACTACGGACAGTTCCGGGCGCATCTGACCGACCCCGAGGTGCTGGCGGACCACTCCAGCGAGGAGGGCCTGGTCGACCCGAAGGCCGCTCCCAAGGCGGGCCCGGTGCTCGGCATCTTCTCCACCGGCCCCGAGATCCGCAATGTCGCACAGAACCTGGCCACCGAGATCATCGCCACCGTCGTGCTGGTGCTCTCGATCCTCACGCTCGGCCTGAGCGACAACGGCAAGGGCGTCGGCACCATCGGCACGCTGATCGTGGCGCTGGTCGTCGTCGGCATCGGTCTGTCGCTGGGCGGTCCGACCGGTTACGCCATCAACCCGGTCCGCGACCTCGGTCCGCGCATCGTGCACGCGCTGCTGCCGCTGCCGAACAAGGGCGGTTCAGACTGGGGCTACGCCTGGATTCCGGTCGTCGGCCCGCTGATCGGTGGAGCCATCGCCGGAGGCATCTACCAGTTGGCGTTCGCCTGAGCCTCCCGACCGCCCCGCCGCCCGCACAGACTTCTTGGAGCACACCATGAGCGACACCCACAGCACCTCCTCGCACGGGCACGGCCCGTTCATCGCGGCCATCGACCAGGGCACGACCTCCAGCCGCTGCATCGTCTTCGACAAGGACGGCCGGATCGTTTCGGTCGACCAGAAGGAGCACGAGCAGATCTTCCCGAAGCCGGGCTGGGTCGAGCACGACGCCGCGGAGATCTGGACCAACGTCCAGCAGGTCGTCGACAGCGCCGTCGAGAAGGCGGGCATCACCGCCGCCGACGTCAAGGCCATCGGCATCACCAACCAGCGCGAGACCACCGTCCTTTGGGACAAGAACACCGGTGAGCCGGTCCACAACGCCATCGTCTGGCAGGACACCCGCACCGACGCGCTCTGCAAGGAGCTCGGCCGCAACGTCGGCCAGGACCGCTTCCGCCGGGAGACCGGTCTGCCGCTGGCGTCGTACTTCGCCGGCCCGAAGATCCGCTGGCTGCTCGACAACGTCGAGGGCCTGCGCGAGCGCGCCGAGCGCGGCGAGATCCTCTTCGGCACCATGGACTCCTGGGTCATCTGGAACCTCACCGGCGGCGTCGACGGCGGCCACCACGTCACCGACGTCACCAACGCCTCGCGCACCATGCTGATGAACCTGCACACGCTGGCGTGGGACGAGAAGATCCTTCAGTCGATGGACATTCCGGCCGCCGTGCTGCCGGAGATCAGGTCCTCGGCCGAGGTCTACGGCCACAGCGCCAGCGGTGTGCTCGCCGGTGTCCCGGTGGCCTCCGCGCTCGGCGACCAGCAGGCCGCGCTCTTCGGCCAGACCTGCTTCGACCAGGGCGAGGCCAAGTCCACGTACGGCACCGGCACCTTCATGCTGATGAACACCGGGCACGAGCCGGTCAACTCCTACAACGGGCTGCTGACGACGGTCGGTTACCGCATCGGCGACGAGCAGCCGGTCTACGCCCTGGAAGGCTCCATCGCCGTCACCGGCTCGCTGGTGCAGTGGATGCGCGACCAGATGGGGCTCATCAACAGCGCGGCCGAGATCGAGACCCTCGCCAGCACGGTCGAGGACAACGGCGGCGCCTACTTCGTCCCGGCCTTCTCCGGCCTGTTCGCCCCCTACTGGCGCTCGGACGCGCGCGGTGTCATCGCGGGCCTGACCCGCTACGTCACCAAGGCGCACATCGCGCGTGCCGTGCTCGAGGCCACCGCCTGGCAGACCCGCGAGATCACCGACGCCATGACCAAGGACTCCGGCGTCGACCTGACCGCGCTCAAGGTCGACGGCGGTATGACCTCCAACAACCTGCTGATGCAGACGATCTCGGACTTCCTGGACGCCCCCGTGGTGCGCCCGATGGTCGCCGAGACCACCTGTCTCGGCGCTGCCTATGCGGCCGGACTGGCCGTCGGCTTCTGGTCCAGCACCGACGAACTGCGCGCCAACTGGCGCCGGGCCGCCGAATGGACCCCCCGCATGGAAGCGGCCACCCGTGACCGCGAATACAAGAGCTGGCTCAAGGCGGTCGAGCGGACCATGGGCTGGCTCGACGACGACGAGAGCTGACAAGGAGCACATCATGAGCACCCTGCAGAGCGTCCCGGCACTTGGGACGCACCCGGCCCACGGTTCGAACGCGAGCCGCGCCGAAACCCGGGAGCAGCTGTCCAAGGCGACGTACGACCTCCTGGTGATCGGCGGCGGCATCCTGGGCATCTCCACTGCCTGGCACGCCGCACAGGCCGGGCTGCGGGTGGCCCTGGTGGACGCCGGCGACTTCGCCGGCGCCACCTCCTCCGCCTCCTCCAAGCTGCTGCACGGCGGTCTGCGCTACCTGCAGACCGGAGCGGTCAAGCTGGTGGCGGAGAACCACTTCGAGCGGCGTGCGGTGTCCCGCGAGGTCGCACCGCACCTCGCCAACCCCCTGACCTTCTACCTGCCGGTCTACAAGGGCGGCCCGCACGGCGCGGCCAAGCTCGGCGCGGGCGTCTTCGCCTACTCCGCGCTCTCCGCGTTCGGCGACGGCGTCGGCCACGTGATATCCGCGGCCAAGGCGCAGCGCGACGTTCCGGAGCTGCGTACGGACAACCTCAAGGCCGTGGCCGTGTACGGCGACGACCAGATGAACGACTCCCGGATGGCCCTGATGACCGTCCGTGCGGCGGTCGCGGCCGGCGCCACGGTCCTCAACCACGCCGAGGTGAGCGGACTGCGCTTCACCCAGGGCCGGGTCACCGGCGCGGAGCTCAAGGACCGGCTGGACGGCCAGGAGTTCGGCGTCAACGCCCGCCTGGTGCTCAACGCCACCGGCCCGTGGGTGGACCACCTGCGCAAGATGGAGGACCCCAACGCGGCCCCCTCCATCCGCCTGTCGAAGGGCGCGCACCTGGTCCTCAAGCGCACCTCCCCCTGGAAGGCGGCGCTGGCGACCCCGATCGACAAGTACCGCATCACCTTCGCCCTCCCCTGGGAGGACATGCTGCTGCTGGGCACCACGGACGAGGAGTACGAGGGCGACCCGGCGGACGTCGCGGTCAACGAGAAGGACACCGCCCAGATCCTGGACGAGGCCGCCTTCTCCATCCGCGACCAGCAGCTGTCCCGTGACCTGATCACCTACTCCTTCGCGGGTCTGCGGGTGCTGCCCGGTGGCCCGGGCGACACCTCCAAGGCCAAGCGCGAGACGGTCGTCACCGAGGGCAGCGGCGGCATGCTGTCGGTCGCCGGCGGCAAGTGGACGACCTTCCGGCACATCGGCCGTACGGTCATGAACAAGCTCGCCGAGCTGCCCGGCCACCCCCTGGCCGACGACATGGAGCCGATCGCGCGGCTGCCGAAGAAGCTCCCGCTGCCCGGTATCGCCAACCCCAACGCGGTCGCGCACCGGCTGCTCGTCGACGGCGGCACGCCGGGTCCGCGGATGGCCCCGGAGACCGCGCGGCACCTGGCCACCCACTACGGTTCGCTGTCCTTCGACATCGCCCGGCTGGCGAACGAGAACCCGGCGCTGGCCGAGCGCATCCACCCGGACGCGCCGGAGATCTGGGCGCAGGTCGCCTACGCCCGGGACAACGAGTGGGCCGAGACGGTCGACGACGTGCTGCGCCGCCGTACGACCCTGATGATCCGCGGTCTGGACACGGAGGACGTCCGGGCCAAGGTCAAGGACATGCTGGCGGGCTGACGCCGGCGGCGGGCGGACATCGGCGGCCGACGGGCGGCCGATGTCCGCCCGGGCGTTGCACGCCGAGTGACGGTGGGGCGGTCCACGGGGCCGCCCCACCGTCGTTTTCGCATGTCGTCGCAGGTGGGACGGGGTGAGGGGCACCGGCGTGCGGTGACTGTCAGTGGCTGCTGCCATGATGTGCACCGGAAACATCAACGGGGGGATGGCGATGGCTCGTCGACGATGGCGGCGCGCGGGGAAGTGGACGGCCTGGGCGCTAGCCGTGCTGGTCGTGCTGCCGGTGACGCTGGCGGTGACGGCGCTGCGCGCCCAGTACGCGGGGGCGGCCGCCCCGGAGACCACGACGCGTGGCCGGGACGCCTTCTGGCTCGGGCACGCCTGGGTGGACGGGCGGCGGGACGCCTCCGACGTGGCGGCGCTGCGGCGGCGGATCGAGGGCACCGGAATCCGTGATCTGTACGTGCACGCCGGGCCGTTGGAGCACGACGGCACCCTGCCGCCGGCCCGCAAGGCCTACCCGCGGGCGCGGTGGCTGATCGCCGCGGTGCACCGCGAGCTGCCGTCGGTGCGGGTGCACGCCTGGCTCGGCGACCGGCTGGTGTACGAGAAGGGCAAGCGGGGCGGGCTGCGGCTGGCGGACGCCTCGGCCCGCGCGGCGATCGTGGCCAGCGCCCGCCAAGTGCTGTCGGACGGCTTCGCCGGGGTCCATCTGGACGTGGAGCCGCTGCACTCCGACAACCCCGACTATCTGCGGCTGCTGGACCGGCTCGGGCCCGCCGTCCACGACCGGGGCGGGATCCTGTCCGTGGCGGTCCATCAGATCGATCCGCTGCCGGACCTGCACAAGGTCACCGGGGCGGTGACCGGCCACCCCAAGTGGATATCCCAGCGGTTCTTCGGCCAGGTGGCGCGCCGCGTCGACCAGATCGCGCTGATGTCGTACGACACCGCCCTGCCGACCGAGGGTCTGTACGGCGGCTATGTGGCGCAGCAGACCCGGCTGGCGCTGGAGGCGACCGGGCCGGGCACCGATCTGCTGATGGGGTTGCCGTTCTTCCACACCGACGACATGGGCCATCACGCGTCGGCGGAGACGGTGCGGGCCGCGGTGCGGGGTATACGCCTGGGGCTGAGCCGCGAGGATCCGGGCCGCCGGCGGTTCGGTACCGCGCTGTACGTCGATTTCACGGCCACGGACGAGGACTGGGCGGCGTACGAGAGCGGCTGGGGGCGGCGCGGCAGGCCATAATGGGCCAGACATCGGATGTCTGAGCGGGATATCCGTGCGGTCGTCCGCAAAGGCGCCCGTGCGGACGCCCGTGCGGAGACGAACGGGGAGGTCGGCATGGCGGTCACCGACGAGGCCATCGAGAAGATCAAGGGAATGATCGTCTCCGGCGCGCTGCGGCCCGGCGACCGGCTGCCGAAGGAGAGCGAGCTGGCCGCCGAGCTCGGCCTGTCCCGCAACTCGCTGCGCGAGGCGGTGCGCGCGCTCTCCCTCATCCGCATCCTGGACGTCCGCCAGGGCGACGGCACCTACGTCACCAGCCTCGACCCGCAACTCCTGCTGGAGGCGATGAGTTTCGTGGTGGACTTCCACCGCGACGACACGGTGCTGGAGTTCCTCGCCGTCCGCCGGATCCTGGAACCGGCCGCCACGGCGATGGCGGCCGGCCGGATCGCGGCGGAGGAACTGGACGTGCTCCAGGCCCAGTTGGACGCGCTGGGGCCGGACCCTTCGGTCGAGGACCTGGTCGCCTGCGATCTGGAGTTCCACCGCGGGATCGTCGCGGCGTCCGGCAACTCCGTGCTCTGCTCCCTGCTGGACGGGCTGTCCGGGCCGACCACCCGGGCCAGGATCTGGCGCGGGCTGACCCAGAAGGACGCGGTGGCCCGCACCCTCACCGAGCACCGCGCCATCCTCGGCGCGCTGCGCGACCAGGACGCGGAGGCGGCGCGGGCCTGGGCCACGGTGCATATCGCCAGCGTGGAGCAGTGGCTGCGGGCGTCGTTGCGACCGGCGTCCGACGCGTGAGCCGACCGCCCGGTCCGCACGGGCCGCGCGGCCGCGTCAGACCGCGAATCCCCCGTCCACCGCGATCGACGCACCCGTGATGTAGCGGCCGCCCTCGCCCGCCAGATGGGCCACGGTCGCCGCGACGTCCTCGGCCCGGCCGTAGGCGCCCAGCGCGGTCAGTCCGGCCTGCAGCTCCGCGCTGTCGCCGTCGGCCGGGTTCATGTCGGTGTCGATGGGGCCGGGGTGCACGAGGTTGGCGGTGATGCCCCGCGGGCCGAGCTCCTTGGCCAGGGTCTTGGTGAGGCCGGTGAGCGCGGCCTTGCTGGTGGCGTAGAGGGTGCCGCCGGGGAAGGCGACCCGCTCCGCCATGCAGCTGCCGATGGAGATGATCCGCCCGCCCTCGGCCAGATGCGCGGCCGCGGCCTGCGCCGCGAGGAACGGCGCCCGGACGTTGGTGCGCAGCACCCGGTCGACGTCCTCCAGCGAGATCCCCTCGAACGGCCCGAGCACACCGACGCCCGCGTTGTTCACCAGGATGTCCAGCCGCCCGAACCGCTCGACGGCGCCGGCCACCGAGGCCCACACCTCCCCCGCGTCACCGCTGTCGGCCCGTACCGCCCAGGCCCGCCCGCCGGACCGCTCGATCTCCTTGACGACCTGTTCGGCCCGGTCCGCCCGGCTCACGTACGTCAGGGCCACGGCCGCCCCGTCGGCGGCCAGCCGCAGCGCGATCGCCTCGCCGATCCCCCGGCTGCCGCCGGTCACCAGCGCCACCTTGCCGGCGAGCGGCCGGCTGCCGCCCTGCGCCGCCGCGGTCTTCGTCTGCGTCCTCACATGCCCCGTCATCGTCGTCACCCGTCGCCTTCGTCTCGGTCGGTGGAGTCGTCCGGCGCCCGTGGACCCGTAGGTCCTTCGGGGCGCCGCGCTCTCCGGTACGACTCGATCCTGCGGCCCGGCCGGATCCGAAGCCGGCGGAAACCGGACGGCGACGCGACGGCCCGCGGCGCCCGGCGCCCGCGCCCCGGCCGCGGGTCCGCCCCTCCCCCGCGGCTATGCCCCAGCGACCCCGTACACCCGCCCCGCCGTCCCCCCGAAGACCGCCGAGCGCTCCGCCGCGTCGAGCCGGCAGGTGGCCGACTCCGCGAGCGCGATGACGTCCTCGTAGCCGGCGGCCAGCGTGCAGACCGGCCAGTCGGAGCCGAACATCACCCGGTCGGGGCCGAACGCCTCCAGCACATGCCGGGCGTAGGGCAGGATCTGCTGCGGCCGCCAGGCGTCCCAGTCGGCCTCGGTGACCAGCCCGGACAGTTTGCAGCTGACGTTCGCCGGCCCGGCCAGCGCGCTGATCGCATCCGCCCACGGCTGCCAGTCCCCCCGCGCCACGGCCGGTTTCGCGGCATGGTCCAGGACGAAGGACAGCTGCGGCAGCGCGCGTACGGCGGTGTGCGCCGCCGGCATCTCGCGCGGGGTGACCAGCAGGTCGTAGACGAGTCCGGCGTCGGCCAGCGCACCCAGGCCGCGCAGCACCTCGGGGCGGGTGAGCCAGTCGGGGTCCGGTTCGTCCTGGACCTGGTGCCGGATGCCGACCAGACCGGCGGGCGACGCCGCGAGGACCTCGCCGAGCGCCGGATCGGTCAGATCGGCCCAGCCGACGACGCCCGCCACCGGCCCCTGGTCCGCCCCGATGGCGAGCAGTTCGGCGGTCTCCTCGTACGAGGACGACGACTGGACCAGGATGGTGCCGCCGACGCCGTGCTCGGTCAGATGCGGGGTGAGGTCGCTCAGTGCGTAGCTGCGGCGGATCGGGTCGGCCCAGGGCCCGTCCATCCAGGGCTGCTCGCGCCGGGTGAGGTCCCACAGGTGGTGATGGGCGTCGATACGCATCAGGGGCGCGCTCCGAGGTCGGCGTCACTCGTTCAGGGGCAGCGGCAGATCGGGGTCGAGCAGGCCGCGGGCGACGAGCGTAGGCCACAGCTCGTCGGGGATCTCCCGGGCGAACAGGGCCGCGTTCTCGGCCGTCTCCCGGGGTGTGGCGGCGCCGACGACGGCCGCGGCCACGGCGGGGTGCCCGAAGGGGAAGCGGAGTGCGGCGGCCTTCAGCGGTACCCCGAACCGGTGGCAGACCGCGGCGAGTCGACGTGCCCGATCGAGCAGTCGGGCGGGCGCGGGGGCGTAGTCGTACGGTGCGCCGGGTGACGGGTCGGCGAGCAGGCCGGAGTTGTAGACGCCGCCGACGACCACCGAGGTGCCGCGGCGTGCGCACACCGGCAGCAGATCGTCGAAGGCGGTGCGCTCCAGCAGCGTCCAGCGGCCGGCGCAGAGCACCACGTCCACATCGAGGTCGGCGACCAGACGGGCCAGTACTCCGCTGTGGTTCATGCCGAACCCGATGGCGCGCACGGTCCCCTGCGCGCGCAGCTCGGCGAGGGCCGGGAAGCCGGTCTCGTACACCTCGCGCAGATGGTCCTCGACGTCGTGCAGATAGACGATGTCGACGGCGTCCACGCCGAGCCGCTCCAGGGACGCCTCCAGCGTGGCGCGGATGCCGTCCCGGGTGAAGTCCCATGCACGAGCCCGGGCGGGGGTGTCGACGAAGCCCTCGCCGGCCGCCTCCTCGCCCGGCGCGAGCGGCCGCAGCCGGCGGCCGACCTTGGTGGAGAGGGTGTACGAGGCGCGGTCGTGGCCCCGTAGCGCGCGGCCGAGCCGCTCCTCGGACAGGCCGAGGCCGTAGTGGGGTGCGGTGTCGAAGTAGCGGGCGCCGGCGGCGAGGGCGGTGCGTACGACGTCCTGGGCCTGCTCCTCGGCAACGGCGCGGTAGAGGTTGCCGAGCGGTGCGCAGCCCAGGCCCAGGGGCGGGACGCGGACGCCGGAGTGCCCCAGCTCCCTCGGTCCGTGCGGTGGACAGCGCATGGTGAAGTCGCCCCTCAGTCCTGCTTCTCGCCGCCGGTGAAGCGGGAGACGACCAGCGCGACGATGATGATCATGCCGTTGAGGAACTGGGTCCACAGCGGGGGCACGCCGCCCAGCGTCATGACGTTGATGACGAGTTGAAGGGTCAGGACGCCGGTCAGCGCGCCGAAGAGGGTGCCCCGGCCGCCCTTGAGGCTGATGCCGCCGATCACCGCGGCGGCGAACACCTGGAAGATCCAGCCGTTGCCCTGGCTCGCGGAGACCGCGCCGTAGTGCCCGGTGTAGAGGATGCCGGCGAAGGCGGCGAGCACCCCGCCGACGGCCAGCACGATCCAGGTGATCCGGTCCACCCGTACGCCGGCCGCGCGGGCCGCCTCCGGATTGCCGCCGATCGCGTACAGCGCCCGGCCGTGCCGGAGGTAGCCCAGGGCCGCGCCGCCCAGCGCGAAGAGGGCCAGGCAGATCCAGACGGCGGCCGGGACGCCCAGCCAGTCGGCCTTGCCCAGGTAGGCGAAGGACTCCGGGACGTCGCCGATCGACCGGCCCTCGGAGATGCCCACTTGCAGGCCGCGCAGCATGGTGAGCATGCCGAGGGTGGCGATGAATCCGTTGACCCGGAGGGTGAGGATGAGGAAACCGTTGGCGGCGCCGACGGCCGCGCCCACGGCCAGGCACAGCGGGATCGCCGTCCAGGCGGGGAGCAGCTCCAGCCCGGCGAACCGGGCGCCGTGCGCGGGCATCACCAGCCACAGCGCGAGCACCGGCGCCAGGCCGATGGTGGACTCCAGCGACAGGTCCATCCGCCCGCTGATCAGGACGAGCGCCTCGCCGAGCACCAGCAGGCCCAGCTCCGTGGACTGCTGGACGACGCCGATGAGGTTGTCCCGGGTCAGGAACGCCGGCGAGACGATGAAGCCGATGACGCCCAGTACGAGGATCACCGGCACCAGGGAGAGGTCCCGCCAGCGGGCCGGATCGATCCGGGGCCGGCGGCGCGCCGGCGCGGGGTCCAGCACGTCGCCGGCCGGTGGCGAGGCGGTCTCGGTCATGGCGCGGTCCCTTCCGTGTCCTGGGTGGTGCCGTCCTCGGTGGTCCGCCGGTCGCCGTCGCCTCGCACGCCCTCCATGGCGGCGACCAGTTCGTGGTCGTGCCAGCCGCGGCCGAACTCGGCGGTCACCCGGCCGTGGAACACGGCCAGCACCCGGTCGCAGACCCGCAGGTCGTCCAGCTCGTCGGAGACCAGCAGGGCGCCGCTGCCGCCGTCCGCGACCTCCCGTACGACGCCCAGCAGCGCGTCCTTGGACTTGACGTCCACCCCGTTGGTGGGCCGGACGGCGACCAGCACCACCGGGTCGCGGGCCAGCGCACGGGCGATCACGACCTTCTGCTGATTGCCGCCGGAGAGCCCGGACACCGGCTGGCCGGGTCCGGTCGTCTTGATGTCCAGCGAGGCGATCATCCGGCGGGCGAACTCGCGGGTCCTGGAGGGCAGTACGGTCCCCAGCGGCCCCAGCTGGTCGGCGACGGTCAGGGTGGCGTTCTCGGCGACGCTGCGCCCCGGGACGAGCCCCTCGCGGTGCCGGTCCTCGGGGACGTAGCCGATGCCCGCGTCGAGGGCGTGCGGCACGCTGCCCGTACGGACCGGGCGTCCGCGCACCGCGATCCGTCCGCCGTCGGGGGCCCGCAGCCCGGCAAGGGTCTCGCCGATCGCGGTGTTCCCGCTGGCCGCGGCGCCCGCGAGCCCGACCACCTCGCCGGCCCGTACGGTCAGGTCCAGCGGCGCGAAGTGCCCCTCCAGCGCGAGCCCTTCGGTGCGCAGCACCGGCTCCCCGGCACCGCGCCCGGCCGTCCGCGGCCGGTGCGCCGCGCCCGCGGCCTCCCCCGTCATCGCCGCCACCAGCTCGTCCTTCGCCAGCTGCCGGACCGGGGCGGTCAGCACATGCCGGGCGTCACGGAAGACGGTGACCGTGTCGCACAGCTCGTAGACCTCCTGCAGATGGTGCGAGATGAACACGAACGCCACCCCCTGGGCACGCAGGGAGCGCAGCTTGCCGAAGAGGCGGTCGATGCCGCCGGCGTCGAGGCGGGCGGTGGGCTCGTCGAGGACGATCAGCCGGGCGCCGAAGGACAGCGCGCGGGCGATCTCGACGAACTGCCGCTGCTCGACGCCGAGTTCCCGGATCCGGGCGGCCGGGTCGGCCGCCACGCCGTACTCGGCGAGCAGCCGGCCGGCCCGCTCGCGCAGCGCCCGCCAGCGGATGATCCGCTCGCCCTGGTAGCGGCCCAGGTAGAGGTTCTCCGCGACGGTCAGGTCCGGCACGGTCATCGACCTCTGGTAGACGCAGGCGACCTTGCGCTGCCAGGCGGCGGTGTCGCCCCAGCCGGGCGCCGGCCGGCCGCCGAAGGTGACCTGTCCGGCCTCCGGGCGCTGCATGCCGGTCAGCACGGACACCAGGGTGGACTTGCCGGCGCCGTTGCGGCCGACGAGGGCGTGCGCCTCGCCGGGCCGTACGGTCAGGTGGGCACCGTCGAGGGCGACGGTGGGGCCGTAGCGCTTGACGATTCCCTCGGCGTGCACGGCCGCCGGCCGGTCGTGGGTCGCGGCGGCCACTACTTCTTCTTCTCCAGCTGATTGGCCCACAGCTTCTTGTCGTCGACGTTGTCCTTGGTGACCAGGGGCGCCGGCAGTTGGTCCTCCAGCCCGTTCCCGATCTTCACGATGGTGGAGCCGTGGCCGGTCGGTCCCGGTGTGAAGGTCTTGCCTTGCAGCCCGGCCCTGGCGTAGTACAGCGCGTACTTGGCGTAGAGGTCGGCGGGCTGGGAGAGGGTGGCGTCGATCGTGCCGGCACGGATCGCGTCCAGCTCGTCCGGTATGCCGTCGTTGGAGACGATGGTGATGTGCCCGTCGGTGCCGGCCGGCTTCAGGAGCCTCTTCTGCTCCAGGAGGGCGAGGACGGGCTTGAGGAAGGCGCCGCCGGCCTGGAGGTAGACGCCGTCGATGTCGGGGTGCTGGGCGAGCAGGCTCTGCAGCTTGGCGGAGGCGACCTCGCCCTTCCAGTCGGTGGCCAGCTCATGCACGGTGATCTTGGGGAACCTCCGCTGCATACAGGACGCGAACGCCGCTGAGCGGTCCCGCCCGTTGATGGAGCTGAGGTCGCCCTGGAGTTCGGCGACCCGGCCCCTGCCGCCGAGCCGCCTGCCGAGGTACTCGCAGGACTTCTCCCCGTAGGCGCGGTTGTCGGCGCGGACGACCATGTAGACCCTGCCCTCGTCGGGGCGGGTGTCCACGCTCACCACGGGGATCTTCTTCTCCTCCAGGCGCCGCAGTTCGGCGGCGATGGCCCCGGTGTCCTGCGGGGCCATCACGATCGCCTTGGCGCCCTGGTCGGTCAGCGCCTGGACGTTGGAGACGACCTTGGCGATGTCGTTCTGCGAGTTGGACAGCGGCAGCGCGGCCGGGCCGCCGTGGTCCAGGTCCTTTTCGAGGTACTGCTGGTAGGAGTTCCAGAAGTCGGTGTCGGTACGGGGCATGTCGATGCCGATCCTGCCGCCCGCGGTGTCGGCGCCGCGGTTGCAGCCGGCGAGTGCGGCGGTGGCCAGCAGCGCGGCAGCGGCCGCCGCGCCGGTCGTACGCAGTCTCATGGGTGGTCCCTCGGTGGTGGTGTGCGGATCCCCCGGCCCCGGGGTGCGGGCCCGGGAGCCGGTCTCAGGTGGCGGGCCGCAGCCGCAGCCCCTGCATCCCCCCGTCCACGGCGAGGGCGGTCCCGGTGATGCCGGAGGCGGCCGGGGACGCCAAGGCGGCGATCGCGGCGGCGACTTCGCCGGCGGTGACCATCCGGCCCATGGGCTGGCGGGCGTTGAGGGCGGCGCGTTCGCCGACCGGGTCGGCGGCCCGGTCCAGCAGCCAGCCGACCCACGGGGTGTCGGCGGTGCCCGGGTTGACGCAGTTGACGCGGATGCCCTCGCGGACGTGGTCGGCGGCCATCGCGAGGGTCAGCGACAGCACCGCTCCCTTGCTGGCGCTGTACAGGGCGCGCTGCGGCAGGCCCGCGGTGGCGGCGATGGAGCAGGTGTGGGTGATGGAGGCCCGGCCGGGGGACGCGGCGGCGCTGCGGCGCAGATGCGGCAGTGCGGCCCGCGCGGTGCGCACCAGCCCCAGCACGTTCACGTCCAGCACCCGGCCCCACTGCGCGTCGTCGTTGTCCTCGACGGTGCCGACGGCGCCGATGCCCGCGTTGCCGACCAGGGTGTCCAGGGCGCCCAGCCGCTCCACGGCCTCCTCGACGGCGGCCCGTACGGCGGTGTCGGAGGTGACATCGGCCTTGAGGGGGACCGCCCCGGCGGGCGCCCCGGCCGGGTCCAGGTCCAGGACCGCGACCTTGGCGCCGCGCGCCAGCAGCAGGGCGGCGGTCGCCGCCCCGATGCCGGAACCGCCGCCGGTGACGAGGGCGGCCATGCCCTCGAAGTCGGCCGGCGAGGAGCCGGTGTGCGCCACGGCACCGCCTGCGGAACGGGTTTCGCTGCGCTCGCTCATACGGAGACCTCCTGCTCGCCGTGGTGCGGATGCGGCCCGTGCTCGTCCCGCGGTCGCCGGCGGGCACGCCATACGGGCCCGTCGGGGAAGCGGTGGGCGGCGATCGAGCCGGGCTTCATCCGGGCCGAGAAGCCGGGCGCGGTCGGGGCGCGGTAGCGGCCGCGGTCGATGACGACCGGGTCGGTGAAGTGGTCGTGCAGATGGTCGACGTACTCGATGACCCGGTCCTCCCAACTCCCCGAGACCGCCACGTAGTCGAACATCGCCAGATGCTGCACCAGCTCGCACAGGCCCACCCCGCCCGCGTGGGGGCAGACCGGCACGCCGTACTTCGCGGCCAGCAGCAGGATCGCGAGGTTCTCGTTGACCCCGGCCACCCGCGCCGCGTCGATCTGCACGAAGTCCACGGCGCCGGCCTGCAGCAGCTGCTTGAAGACCACCCGGTTGGCGACGTGTTCACCGGTGGCGACCTTCACGGGCTGCGCGGAGCGCACCGCGGCGTGCCCCAGCACGTCGTCCGGGCTGGTCGGCTCCTCGATCCAGTGCGGGGTGTACGGCGCGAGGGCGGTCATCCAGCGGACCGCCTCGGCCACGTCCCAGCGCTGGTTGGCGTCGACGGCGATCCGTACACCGGGGCCGACCGCGTCCCTGGCCAGCCGCATCCGCCGCTTGTCGTCGTCGAGGTCGGCGCCCACCTTCAGCTTGATCTGGCCGAAGCCGTCGGCCACCGCCTCCTTGGCGAGCCGCACCAGCTTGGTGTCGTCGTAGCCGAGCCAGCCGGGCGAGGTGGTGTACGCGGGGTAGCCCTCGGCCTTGAGGCGGGCGGCGCGCTCGGCGCGGCCGGGTTCGGCGGCGCGCAGGATGGCCAGCGCCTCGTCGGGCGTCAGGGCGTCGGAGAGGTAGCGGAAGTCGACGAGCGCGACCAGCTCTTCGGGGGTCAGTGCGGCGAGGTACTTCCACACCGGCAGGCCCGCCCGGCTGGCGGCCAGGTCCCAGGCGGCGTTGACCACGGCGCCGGCCGCCATCTGCATCACACCCTTGTCGGGGCCGAGCCAGCGCAGCTGCGAGTCGTGGGTGAGGTCGTGGTGCAGGGCGGCGAGGCCGGCGGCGGTGGCGGGCGCGGGGCGGCCGACGACGTACGGCGCCAGCGACCGGATCGCGGCGGCCATGACATCGTTGCCGCGCCCGATGGTGAAGCAGAGGCCGTGCCCCGGTGGCCCGCCGTCGGTGTGCAGGACCACGTAGGCGGCGGAGTAGTCGGGGTCCGGGTTCATGGCGTCCGAACCGTCGAGCTGCTCCGAGGTGGGGAAGCGGACGTCATGGACCTCCAGCTCGGTGACGGTGTCGGTCACGGCCATGCGGATGCCCCCTGAGATGTTGCGGAAGAACATCGGACCTTTCTCGGTCATCCGATGTATAGACCCGCTCGCGAGACCGCGTCCAGACCCCGTACGGAAGTTGAGCGAACGGCACTGGTGACAGATCGGATGAATCAGCACCCGTTCTTGCAGAGGGGCTGCTGACCGGCACCGCACACGCCGTAGTCTTGGTGACGCACGCAATGGAACTGCTGCCGGCGGCCGCCCCCACACGGCCCAACCGGTCGGAAGGAGGCGCTGGGTGATCGAGCTCGAGGGGGTGCCCGAGCTGATCGACCCGGTCATGGTGGCCGCGTTCGAAGGCTGGAACGACGCCGGCGACGCCGCCTCCGCCGCGGTCGCACACCTGGACCGGGAGTGGAAGGGCGAGGTCTTCGCCGCGCTGGACGCCGAGGACTACTACGACTTCCAGGTGAACCGCCCCACCGTCTTCCTGGACGGCGGGGTACGCAAGATCACCTGGCCGACGACCCGGCTCTCCGTCGTCCGCGTCGGCGATGCGAACGGCAAGGGGCGGGCGCGCGATCTGGTCCTGGTCCGCGGGATCGAGCCCAGCATGCGCTGGCGGTCGTTCTGCAACGAAATCCTCGGCTTCGCCCATGAGTTGGGCGTGGAGATGCTGGTGGTGCTGGGCTCGCTGCTCGGCGACACCCCGCACACCCGCCCGGTGCCGGTCAGCGGGGTCACCTCCGACGCGGACCTCGCGAGCCGGCTGGACCTGGAGGAGTCGCGCTACGAAGGCCCGACGGGCATCGTCGGCATCCTCCAGGAGGCGTGCACCCACGCGGGCGTGCCCGCGGTGAGCCTGTGGGCCGCGGTGCCGCACTACGTCTCCCAGCCGCCCAACCCCAAGGCCAGCCTCGCCCTGCTCAACCGCCTGGAGGATCTGCTGGACATCAGCATCCCGCTCGGCGAGCTGAGCGAGGACGCGCGCGCCTGGCAACTGGGCGTGGACCAACTGGCGGCCGAGGACAGCGAGGTCGCCGAGTACGTCCAGTCGCTGGAGGAGGCCCGGGACACGGCGGATCTGCCGGAGGCGTCCGGCGAGGCCATCGCCCGCGAGTTCGAGCGCTATCTGCGCCGCCGCGACCCGCAGACCGGCCCCGGCGTGGCGTCCGAGGGCGGGCTCGGCGACGGCTCCTTCCTCCGCGACACCACCAGCGGACACACCCGGCCGCCGCGGCCGGTGTCCAAGGAGCAGCGGGAGCCGAAGGAGCAGCGGGAGCCGAAGGAGCCGCGGGACACGGGCGGCGACAAGGGCACCCCGGGCCCCGCCACCGACGCGGACGCCGCCGACGGCGGGAAGCCGGAGGACGGCCCGGAGGACGGCGGCCGCTGACACCGCGGCCGGTACCCGGCGTCCCGCGCCGGGCGGCCCACGGGAAAGGGGCGCTTTCGCCGGCCGGCGAAAGCGCCCCTGAGGACGGAAGTCAGCGAGTGGCCGTCACAGCGCCACACCGAGGAGCGCGTCGACCGCACGCGAGACGAGGCCGGGTGCACCCTCTTCGGTGCCGCCGTCGGCCTGCTGGGCGGCGGCCCAGCGGTCCACGGCGGCGAGGGCGGCCGGGGAGTCCAGGTCGTCGGCGAGCGCCGTGCGGATCTCCTCCAGGAGGGCGTCGGCGGACGGGCCGTCAGGCCGGGAGACCGCGGCGCGCCAGCGCGCCAGCCGGTCCACCGCCTCCTCCAGTACGGCGTCGGTCCACTCCCAGTCGGCGCGGTAGTGGTGGGCGAGCAGCGCCAGCCGGATCGCGGCCGGGTCGGTGCCGTCGCGCCGCACCTTGGAGACGAAGACCAGATTGCCCTTGGACTTGGACATCTTCTCGCCGTGCAGCGCCACCATCCCGGCGTGCACATACGCCTTGGCGAACGGGTGCTCGCCGGTGAGCGCCTGGGCGTGCGAGGCGCCCATCTCGTGGTGCGGGAAGGCGAGGTCGGATCCGCCGCCCTGAACGTCGAAGCCCATGCCGAGGTGGTCCAGGGCGATGGCGACGCACTCGATGTGCCAGCCGGGCCGGCCGCGGCCCAGCGAGCCGCCGTCCCAGCTCGGCTCGCCGTCGCGGGCGGCCATCCACAGCATCGGGTCGAGCGGGTTCTTCTTGCCCTCCCGCTCCGGGTCGCCGCCGCGCTCGGCGGACAGCAGCCGCATCGCCTCGGCGTCCAGGCCGGAGACCTCGCCGAAGTGCGGGTCGGAGGCGACGGAGAAGTAGACGTCGCCGTCCAGCTCGTAGGCGGCGCCGGCGTCGCGCAGCCGCTCCACCAGCGGGACGATGCCGGGTATCGACTCGACTGCGCCTATGTAGTGGCGCGGCGGCAGCATCCGCAGGGCCGTCATGTCCTCGCGGAACAGGGCGGTCTCGCGCTCGGCGAGCGCGGTCCAGTCGTCGCCGGTCTTCTCGGCCCGCTCCAGCAGCGGGTCGTCGACGTCGGTGACGTTCTGCACGTAGTGCACCTGGCGCTTCGTGTCGAGCCACACGCGCTGAACCAGGTCGAACGCGTTGTAGGTCGCCGCGTGCCCCATGTGGGTGGCGTCGTACGGCGTGATGCCGCAGACATAGATACGGGCGACGGGACCGGGGTCGAGGGTCACCCGGCCGCCGGTCGCGGTGTCGTGGATCCTCAGGTCGCGGCCCTGACCAGGCAGGGCGGGGACCTCAGAAGCGGGCCATGCATGCATGCCATGAGCGTAACCGGACGGATGTTCCGCATACGAACCGGACCGGGGTCTTGGCCGGAAAGGCGCTCTTGCATTTGACGGCGGGACATGCCAAGAGCGCACCGCGCCGCCGCGGGGATCAGACCGGCGGCCAGGGGATGGCGGGCCACTCGCCGCTCGGTTCGGGGTGCCGGCCGCTGCTGAGCAGCCCTGCCACCCGCGCCCGCAGCGCCTCGATCTCGGCATCCGTGATCAGTTCGGCCAGTCGGGCGGCGAGCGGCGCCGCCTCCTGCAGCGCCTCGCGAAGGCCCCTGAGGACCTCCAGTGCCTCGTCGGTCAGCGGCTCCCCCGCCCAGCCCCACAGCAGCGTGCGCAGCTTGTCCTCGGCGTTGAAGGTCACCCCGTGGTCGATGGCGAAGAACCGCCCGTCGGCGCCGGGCAGCAGATGGCCGCCCTTGCGGTCACCGTTGTTGATCACCGCGTCGAGCACCGCGAGCCGCCGCAGCCGCGGATGGTCGGCGTGCACCAGCAGCGCGGTGCGGCCCTCGCCGAGCTGGGCGAAGCCGACGGCCTTCCAGCCGGGGCCCGGTTCCTCGCCCTCCACCAGCGCCAGCAGCTCGGGCACCTCGTCGCTGCTCTCCGGCGGGTCGATCCACTCCTGGACCATGCCGGTGCCGTACGGGCCGTCGCGCAGCACCGTCGGCGGGATCAGGTCCCAGCCGCAGGCGCGGGAGACCTCGTAGGCCGCGACCTCGCGCTGGGCGAGGGTGCCGTCGGGGAAGTCCCACAGCGGCCGCTCGCCGGCGACCGGCTTGTAGACGCAGGCGGCACTGTGGCCGTCGTGCGCGACCGTGCAGTACAGCACGGCGTTGGACGCCTCCTGGATGCGGCCGCGCACGGTCAGCTCCCCTTCGAGGAGCATGTCCCGCCCCACCGTCGCCGCGCCTTCGGAAGCGGTGGGGCCCGTGTCGGTCCCCTCCACGGCGTCCTGCACGGCGCTCAGGCGTCCCGTCGGTATCCGTTCTGGCGCGGACATACGTGTCCCTCCGGGTCGAGCGGCAGGCTGCACAGCGGGCACGGCGGGCGGCCGGCGTTGACGACTTCCAGTGCCCGCTTGGCGAACGCCCTGGCCATGGTTCCGGTGAGGCGCACCCGCAGCATCGGCGGACCGTTCTCGTCGTCCTGGAGCAGCCGCTCCTCGGCGTCGGCGAGGTCCTCCTCGCTGTCGGCGTCCAGCTCGACCAGGGCCTGCGCCTCGACGATCATCCGCTCGTCCTCGCCGTCCCAGGCCAGCGCCATCGTCCCGACCCGGAACTCCTCCTCGACGGGCGTCTCCAGCGGGGCGGTGTCGGCCAGCTCGGTGGGCGAGACGGCGGGGACCGGGGCGTTGCCGCCGCTGCGCCGCACGACCTCGTCCAGCAGCTCGTCGATCCGCTCGGCGAGCGCTGCGACCTGTGTCTTCTCCAGGGCGACGCTGGTGGTGCGGCCCGCCGCGGTGGCCTGGAGGTAGAAGCTACGGCGGCCAGGCAGCCCGACCGTGCCGGCCACGAAGCGGTCCGGCGAGTCGTAGAAGAACACCTGACGGGACAACGTCCTGCTCCGATTGCTCGACTGCGGGGTCACTGCGGTCGCTGCACGTCCTGCGGACCGCAGGGGCGTGGCGGGCAGCGCCGTCGCACCACCCTACTGCGCCGACTGATCACGCTGCGCCCGCACCACCGCCGACGGCCCCGTCCCGGTCGGCCGCGGCGGCGCCGTCCTCCCGGGGTGCCAGCGATCCGAAGTCGCCGGTGTCGCCGAGGCGTACCAGGTAGGGGCGCAGCCGGGTGTAGCGGATCACGGTGACCGAGCAGGGCTCGACCGAGACCCGCTGGAAGAGGTCGAGGTGCAGGCCCAGCGCGTCGGCGACCAGGGCCTTGATGATGTCGCCGTGCGAGCACATGGCGTAGGTCGCCTCGGGGCCGTGGGCCTCCTCGATGCGCGCGTTCCAGTCGCGTACCGCGTCCACCGCGCGGGCCTGCATGGCCCGCATCGACTCGCCGCCGGGGAAGGCGGCCGCGGAGGGGTGCTGCTGGACGACCTCCATCAGCGGCTCGTCACCGAGTTCGGCGAGTTTGCGGCCCGACCAGTCGCCGTAGTCGCACTCGCTGATCCGGTCCTCGACGTGCAGCGTGAGCCAGGGCCGGGCGTCCAGCAGCGGCGCCACGGTCTCCCGGCAGCGCTGCAGCGGGCTGGAGACGACGGCGGTCAGCGGCACCTGTGCCAGGCGGGCGGGCAGCGCGGCGGACTGGGCGGCGCCGTGCTCGTCGAGGGCGACGCCGGGCGAGCGCCCGGCGAGCACTCCGGCGGTGTTGGCGGTGGAGCGGCCGTGCCGCACCAGGATCAGCGTGGGCATGACCGCCAGCCTACGTTCCGGCTGCGCCTTTCTGGCAGGTGGCCGCCGTACGCGCGAGAATGCCAGGTGTGATCGTGGACTGCGCCATCTACCGGGAGGGCCGCCGCACCGACTGCGCGGCCGACTTCTCCGGTGCCCTGGAGGCGGCGCGGGCCGAGGGCCGCTCCTTCCTGTGGCTGGGGATGTACGAGCCCACGGAGGAGGAGTTCGCCCTCGTCAGGTCCGAGTTCGCGCTGCATCCGCTGGCGGTCGAGGACGCGCTGCACGCGCATCAGCGGCCGAAGCTGGAGGTCTACGACGACTCGCTGTTCGTGGTGCTGAAGCCGATCACCTACGACGTCGAGGGCGACACGGTGACCGCGTCGGAGCTGATGGTCTTCGTGGGCGACTCGTTCGTCGTCACCGTCCGGCACGGCCGGGCCAGTCCCCTGGCGGCGGTGCGGCGCCGGCTGGAGGACCATCCGGAGATCCTGCGGCACGGCCCGGGGGCGGTGCTGTACGCGGTCAGCGACGCGGTGGTCGACCACTACATCGAGGTGGCCGCCGAACTCCAGGTGGACATGGAGGAGTTGGAGGCGGAGGTGTTCGCTCCGGTGCGCGGCCACGACACCCGCAACACGGCCGCCCAGATCTACTCCTTCAAGCGCGAGGTGCTCGAATTCCGGCGGGCGACCGGCCCGTTGGCGGAGCCGATGGCCCGCCTGCAGAGCCCCGGGGTGCCGTTCGTGCACGACCACGCCCGGCCGTTCTTCCGCGACGTCGACGACCACCTCACCCGCGCCAACGAGTCGGTGGAGGCCCTGGACCGGCTGCTCTCGGACATCCTCGCCGCCCATCTGGCGCAGATGGGCGTGCGGCAGAACGACGACATGCGCAAGATCTCGGCCTGGGCGGCGCTGGCGGCCGTGCCCACGCTGATCGCCGGGATCTACGGCATGAACTTCAACGACATGCCGGAGCTGCGATGGCCCTTGGGCTATCCGGCGATCCTCGCGCTGATGGCCCTCATCGAGGTGTCGCTCTACCGGCTGTTCAAGCGCCGCGGCTGGCTGTGAGGCCCGCCGGCCCGGTGGACGGGCGGACCGGGCGAACTCCGGTGGCCGCTAGGCCGTCTCTTTCGGATCTTGCCTGACCCGTGGCGTCTGACACGGCACCTCGCCGCGTTGTCGGGTCGCCCGAGTACGTCCAGTACGCGGGCGACCCTCCGCCTTGCGATGCACCGCGCCAGACGCCACGGGCTTAACCGGCAAGATCCGAAAGAGACGGCCTAGGCGAACTCCGGTGCGGAGCCGGCCGGTCCGCCCAGCGCGTTGCGCCGCTCGGGCATCCGGAGGGTGACCATCCGCCGCCAGCCGCCCAGCCGCTCATAGCCGTACATCGCCCCGATGCCGGCGGCGAGCGCGGCGGACTTCGCCTTCGGCCAGCCCAGGAACCGGCCCATGTGGTCCATCACGGCCAGGCTGACGTCCCGGTAGACGGTGAGTTCGGCATGGGCGCATTCGTGCAGGGTCCGCTGGATGGTCCGGCCGTGCCCGGCGCGCGCCAGCCGGAGCAGCTCCTCGTGGCAGTAGGCGAGGTGGTTTTCCTCGTCGTGGGAGATCATCCGGATCGCCTTGCCCACCTCGGGGTGGTCGCCGAAGTACTTGGTGAGCATCTCCATCTGGTCGGCGGCGCGCTGCTCGGTGACCCGGCTGTGCGCGAGGTAGGTGATGACGTCGAGCTCGCCGAGCGGCTCGTCGCGGCGCAGCCTGTCGTGCGCCAGGCCGATGCCCCGCCGCTCCAGCAGCATCGTGTAGTCGGTCTCCTCGGGGACCTCGACGGGGGTCATCCCGCGCTTGCGCAGCAGGCCGAGGAAGATCCGGCCGTGCTTGTCCTCGTCGGCGCCGTGCCGGGTGACCTTGGGCGCCAGGTCGCGCATCGACGCGGGCAGCAGCGCGGCGATCCGGCCGTTCTCCCAGCCCCCCTGGGCCTCACCGCTCGCCGCGATGGAACAGAACAGCCGGTAGGTGTCGTCGTTGTCGACGATCTCCTCGAACAGGCTTCGGGCCGAGAACATCTGCGCCACCTCCGCATGAACACACCCGTAAAGAAATAGTCAAGTCGGGTGTGCCGGGCGCGGCAACCGGAACGGTCGCCCGTTGGTCCGTTCGGATGAGGCCCGCCCGGCGGTGGGTGCGTAACCGGCGCACCGGTCTCCGCGTTGTGCAGCATGACGGCCGTGGCGGGGAAGATCCCCCGAGCCCCCACCACGGCCGCAGGGTTCGCGGGCCCGGCGCTCCTGGCGCCGGGCCCGCCGCGTGCCCGGCCCCCTTACGCCAGGCCGGCGCGCTCCAGGGCCTCGGTCCCGGCCCGCAGCGAGGCCAGCCGGTCCTCCAGGCCGAAGCCGGCCGGGGCCAGCGTCAGGGTGGTCACGCCGGCCGCCGCGTAGGCCTGCATGCGGTCGGCGATCCGCTCGACGGAGCCGAGGAGCGTGGTCTGGTCGATCAGCCGCTCCGGGATCGCGGCGGCGGCGCCCTCCTTGTCGCCGGACAGGTACTTGTCCTGGATCTCGGCGGCTTCCTTCTCATAGCCCATGCGCTGGGCGAGCTTGTTGTAGAAGTTCTGCTGACGGCTGCCCATACCGCCGACGTACAGGGCGGTGTACGGGCGGAACATGTCGGCCAGCGCGCCGACGTCGCCGTCCGCCCCCACGGCCAGGGGCAGCGTCGGGCAGACGTCGAAGCCCTCCAGCGTCTTGCCCGCCTTCTCGCGGCCGGCCCGGAGGGGGACGATCGCGGTCTCCTCCAGGTGCTCGGCGGACGGGAAGATCAGCAGCGCGCCGTCGGCGATCTCACCGGTCTGCGCCAGGTTCTTCGGGCCGATCGCGGCGATGTAGAGCGGGATGTGCTCGCGCTGCGGGTGCACCGTGAGCTTGAGCGGCTTGCCGGGGCCGCCGGGCAGCGGCAGCGTCCAGTGCTCGCCCTCGTAGGAGAGCCGCTCGCGCGACATGGCCCTGCGGACGATGTCCACGTACTCGCGGGTGCGCGCCAGCGGCTTGTCGAACTTCACGCCGTACCAGCCCTCGGAGACCTGCGGGCCCGAGACGCCGAGGCCGAGCCGGAAGCGGCCGCCGGAGAGCGAGTCCAGGGTGGCGGCCGTCATGGCGGTCATCGCAGGGGTGCGCGCCGGGATCTGGAAGATCGCCGAGCCGATGTCGATCCGCTCGGTCTGGGCGGCGACCCAGGAGAGCACGGTGGCGGCGTCGGAGCCGTAGGCCTCGGCGGCCCAGCAGACGGAGTAGCCGAGGCGGTCGGCCTCCTGTGCCACCGCGAGATTGTCGGAGTCCATCCCGGCGCCCCAGTAGCCGAGGTTGATGCCAAGCCTCATGCCGCTCCCCTTACCGAACAGTAACGTCGCTGTCGCGGGGGACTGTAGCGCGCACCGCCGCCGGGCGTCATCGGCGGGTTGTCCACAGGTCCCCTGATCCTGAGCCATGGCCAGTAATCTCAGGCCCATGGAGCAAAGGCACCTCGGCCGAACGGGCCTTCGCGTGTCGCGACTGGGGCTCGGCACCCTGAACTGGGCCCGCGACACGGACGAGCAGGAAGCCGCCGAGCAGCTCAAGGCGTTCTGGGAGGCCGGCGGCACCCTCGTGGACACCGCCGACATCTACGCCGACGGAGGGGCCGAATACCTCCTGGGCCGGCTGACGGAGGGGCTCGTTCCGCGTGCCGACCTGGTGATCGCCACCAAGGCCGGCAGCGTGCTGGAGGCCCACCGCCGGGTCGACGGCTCCCGGCGCCATCTCCTCTCCGCCCTCGACGCCTCGCTGGGGCGGCTGGGGACCGACTACGTCGACCTGTGGCAGCTGCACGCGTTCGACCCGCACACGCCGTTGGAGGAGACCCTCCAGGCCCTCGACCTCGCCGTCTCCAGCGGCCGGGCGCGCTATGTGGGGCTGTCGAACTTCTCCGGCTGGCAGCTCGCCAAGGCCGCCACCTGGCAGCTCGCGGCGCCCGGTATACGCAACCGCCTGGCGAGCACACAGATGGAGTACTCCCTCCTGCAGCGCGGTATCGAGCGCGAGGTGCTGCCGGCGACGCTGGACCTGGGCATCGGCGTACTGCCGTCCTCGCCGCTCGGCAGGGGCGTGCTGACCGCCAAGTACCGCCATGCCACCCCTGCCGACTCGCGCGGCGCGTCGGAGCATCTGGCGGCGTTCGTCGCGCCCTATCTGGACGAGACCGCCGGCCGGGTCGTCGACGCGGTCACGACCGCCGCCGACGGACTGGCCGTCACCCCCCTCCAGGTCGCGCTCTCCTGGGTCCGCGACCGCCCCGGAGTGACCGCGCCGATCCTGGGTGCCCGCACGGCGCAGCAGCTCAGAGCGGCATTGTCAGTGGAGGCCCTTAGTCTTCCTGACGAGATCCGCCGGGCGCTGGACGATGTGTCGGCTCCGGTGCACCACTACCCCGACCACGACTGGAGCACGCTGTGAGTACCGACCGCCTGGCCGGCGAGACCCCGCCCGAGCAGGAGGGCGCGGCCGGGCCCGCGGACGCCCGGAAGGCCGATGACGCGGCGGGTCCGGGCGAGGCGGGTCCGGGCGATGCGGCGCAACAGGCCCCGGCGGCCGGTTCCGGCAAGGCGAGCGCAGCGGCGCTGGCGGCGGCGGTACGTGCCGTGGAGAGCGGCGAGCGAGCGGCCGCCTCGTTCTTCAACTCCCCGCGCCCCGCACCGGCCGCACCCCCCGCGGGTCCGGACCGGAGCACTCCGGCCGCCGGCGGTCCGGCCCCGCAGGCCGGCCCGGCGGGCCCGGCCCCGGAGGTGGCGCGCCAGCGCACCGCACAGGACACCGCGGCCCCGGCCCGTACTCCCCTCGGGGACTCCGGGGCTCCCGGTCCCGGCGGCGCGGCGACGCCCACCGCTCCCGCGTCCGCGCCCCGTCCCACCGCTCCCACCGCCCCCGGCCTGGACGGCGTACGGCAGGTCCTCGCGGCGGGCGGCGCCCCGGAGGCGCTGGCGGAGAAGGCCACCGAAGTGGTCGGCGAGCGGGCCGCCGAGGCGCTCGGCGAGGATCCCTGGCAGCTCCTCGGTGTGCCCGGGGTACGCCCCGAGCAGGCCGACGGCTTCGCGCGGGCGCTGCTCGGCCCCGCCGCCGGACCCGGCGACGAGCGGCGCGCTCAGGCGCTGGTCGGCTGGCTGCTGGAGCAGGCCGCCCTCGCGGGGCACTCCGCCCTGGAGGCGTCCGCGCTGCGGGCGGCGCTCGCCCAGCGCTCGGTGCCCGAACCCGACGAGGCCCTGCAGACCGCCATCGCGGAGGGCGCGGTGCTGGTCTTCCAGGACGCCATCGAGGAGCCGGGCCGGGCCCGGCCCGCGGCCGACGACGACGAGGAGGCGGAGCAGCCGGTCCGGATCCTGCTGGGCCTGGACCGGTTCGCCATGGCCGAGGAGAGCGTCGCCGACGGCCTGGCGCGGCTGCTCAACACCTTCGAGCCGGTCCCCGACCCGCAGCAGGGTCCGGCGGACGGACCGGGCGAGGACGGCGACGGAACCACCGACGGTGAGGCGGACGCGGCGGCCGGCGCCCCGGACCCGGACGAGCCGGCGGGCAGCACCGACGACACCGCCGCGGAGCGGGTGGCCGACGACGAGGAGGCGGCGCCGGTCCGCCCCTCCCCCGCGGCCTGGGAGGCCGCGGCGGCCGCCGCCCCCTCGCCGTCGGCCGCGGAGCTGATCCGCGCCGCCGCGCACAGCGGCCTGGTGGCGCACACCGGCGCGGAGGCCGCCCGCGCCGAGCCCGCCGCGCTGATCGCCGCGGCCCGCTCGCTGGGCCTGCGAGCCTTCGGCGCCACCCACACCGAAGACGGCCGCCGTCGGCTGGCCGTCCACCTCGCCGAGAGCACACCGGAGGCCACCGGCTCCGCGGAGCCGGACGCCGCGGCGGTGACCGTGTCCGGCCTGCTGTCCGGGCAGCAGGGCCCGGGCCGGGACGCGGACGGCGCCCTCGCGCTCGACCTGCTGGTGGTGCTGGATGCCCCGCAGCTGGATCTGGAGACCGCCGCGCTGCTGGTCGAGGCGCTGACCGACGGCACCCGGCTGGTCCTCAGCGGCGACCCCGGCGTCCTGTGGTCCGCCGGCCCCGGGCGCCTCTTCGCCGATCTCCTCGCGGCCCGCTTCTGCCCCCAGGTCGCCTCCCGTACACCGGACTTCGGCCCGATCGGCGAGCTGGTCTCGGGCATCGGCATCGGCGAACTGAGCCAGGTCGAGGCGCCCGGCAAGGAAGTGGTGATCGTCCCGGTGCGGGACGCGGGCGAGGCGGTGCACCGCACCGTCCAGCTGGTCGCCGACTCCGTCCCCAGGGCGCTCGGTGTCCCCGCGGACCACACCCAGGTCATCACGGTCGGCCACGGCGGAGCGGCCGGCACCCGTGCGCTGAACGCCGCGCTCAAGGAACGGCTCAATCCCGGCCCCGGCCGGTTCGGCGGCTTCGACCCCGGCGACCGCGTGGCCTACGCCCCGGCGACCGGCCGTACGGTGCCCGGCACGGTCACCGGCGCGGACGCCGCGGGCCTGCATCTGGACTGCGCCGACGGCGCGGTCGTCGTACCGCGCGAGCAGGTCGGCTCCGGCGCCGTACGGCACGGCTGGGCGCTCACCGCCCATCAGGCGGCCGGGACGCGCTGGCCGGCCGCGGTGGTCGTGCTGCCCGGTGACGCGGCCGCCGGCCTGACCCGGGCCTGGGTCTACACCGCCTTCAGCCGCGGCGAGCGGCATCTGTCGGTCGTCCAGGGCGTCGACCAGGCCCTGCCGCGCGCCGTCGCCGAGGTCCCCGTCAAGGAGCGCACCACCCGGCTGCGCGCGCTGCTCCAGCTGCAGAGCGTGCAGAGTGCCGAGGACGCCCCGGCGGCCGGCTGAGATCCGGCGGCGGCCCGCCCCCGCACACACCGCCGCCCCGGACCGTCGGCGAAGACTCCGAACGGTCCGGGGCGGCGGCGTACCCGGATCAGGGGGCGGCGTCGGCGGGGCCGGGCGCGGCCCCGGCCTCCCTCACCGTTCGTGCTCCAGCGGCTCCAGCAGGTCGTCGTCGCCCAGTTCCTCGTCGAAGACCGCGCTGACGTCGAAGCGGCACACCACCCGCTGGGGATCGGCCTGGTCGAACGGCGCGGACAGCCACTCCCCCGGCTCGGCCGGCTCGTCGGCGGCCGCCACCCACAGCGTGGAGTCGCCCTCCTCCAGACCGAACTCCTTGTGCCGGGAGGCGATCTCGTCCGGTTCGAACTCCCCGAACAGCACGCCGAGCGCCGCGTGCACGCTGCTGCCGACGACCGCGGCGGCATCGGCGCCCTTGGCCCCGGCGTCGTCGGCGGCGTCCGGATCGAGATCGGCGATGCGCTGTGCCTGGTGCAGCAGCCGCTGAGGTGCGGCGACCGTGTAGTCACGCCGGATCAGCACACTCAGCGCGCTCGGCTCCTCCGGGCCCGCGTAGGCGGGCAGCGCGTCGTTCCCGGGGATCTCGAAGGGCGTGACCTCGTCGTAGGTGTCGTACAGCAGCTCGTCGTAGACCTCAGCCGCCGCGGCGAGCTCGTCGAACGCGGCGTAGACAGCCGGATCGTCCTGCCCCGAGCGGCGTTCCACCGCGTCGAGGTGACGGTCCAGCGCGGCTTTTACCGCCTCGGCGGCGGCACGTACCTCGGAAGCGGAAGGCTGCGCAGCATCAGACATAGTGCAGACGCTATCCGTACCGGGGCCGGTCCCGCACAATAGATGCGATGCCGGAATACGAATTCTGCGATGTGTATGTGCCCCGGGGAGTCTCCCGAAAGGCGACCACACGCCTGCTGACCGACCATGCCGAGTACGGACACTGGGAGTTGGACCGACTGCGCCTGAATCCGGACGGCAGCCGCAAGGTGCGGCTGCGCCGCCGGATCATCCGCCAGCTCCGCGCCACGTGGTGATCTCCACCGACCGGTGACGACGGCAGAGCGGGCCCCGTTCCGACGGGGCCCGCTCCATGTTGCACCTCGGTACCGTCCGCAGTCGGTCGGCGGCGGACGGTGCACACCCGGCGCGGTCCGCGGATGATCACCGACGCGCGCGCTCGCGCGCGTGACCCCGTCCGCGGACGATGATCAAGGCGCGCTCCTCCGTGCCTTGCGGTACAGCACCGCGCCCCCCAACAGCAGGCCCGCGGCGGCCGGCACCGCGTAGCCCAGCGCACCGGCGCCGGTCTGCGCGAGCTGCTGCTCGGTGGACTGCGGGGGCGTCACGGGCCGGCCGTGCGATGCCGGCTGCGGCCGCGCTCCCGGCCCCTGCGGGGTCTCCTGGCTACCGTGGCCCGGCTTCTCCTGACCCGGCTTCCCCGGGTGCTCGGGCTTGCCCGGGTGATCCGGGTGGTGCGAGTGGCCCGGCTTCTCCTGCCCCGGGTTCCCGGGATGGTGGGGCTTGCCGGGGTGATGCGGCTTCCCCGGGTGGTGAGGCTTCCCCGGGTGGTGCGGCTTGCCCGGGTGATGGGGCTGGCCCGGGTGGTGCGGCCCCTGCGGCGACTCGTTGGCGCAGTCGTTGCCGAACGTCGGGTTGAGCACCCCGACCACATCGACGGAGTTGCCACAGACGTTCACCGGTACGTCGACCGGCGCCTGCACGTTGTTCCCGGAGGCGACACCGGGCGAGTCGGACGCCTCACCGGAGGCACCCGCCCCACCGTGACCATGGCCCCCACCCTGGTGGTGACCGTGCTTGCCCCCGCCGCCGTTCGCGCAATCGTTGCCGAACGTCGGGTTGAGCACCCCGACCACATCGACGGAGTTGCCACAGACGTTCACCGGCACATCGACCGGCGCCTGCACGTTGTTCCCGGAGGCGACACCGGGCGAGTCGGACGCCTTACCGGAGGCACCCGCCCCACCGTGACCATGGCCCCCGCCCTGGTGGTGACCGTGCTTGCCCCCGCCGCCGTTCGCGCAATCGTTGCCGAACGTCGGGTTGAGCACCCCGACGACATTGACGGTGTTGCCGCAGACGTTCACCGGTACGTCGACCGGCGCCTGGACGTTGTTGCCGGAAAGGACGCCGGGCGAGTTGGCCGCGCTTCCGTCGGCGCCCGCGTCCGCGTGCGCATAGCCGGCCGCCGCGGCGAGTACGCCGCCGGCCGCCGCCATGGTGATCAGGCCCTTTCTTGCGACCTGTCTCATATGTTCGTTCCCCTGCCTTGTGCCTTACAGGAATGGATGCGAGCAGCGATATCCATGGAGAGTTCCAGGAAAGGTCCACCCGCACTCCGAAATACCCAGAGGCTCCGGAACGCATGGCACGCATTCCGGAGCCGAGCCGAATCGGGCGCCTTCGGGTACAGGTACGACGTCAAAGTGCCTCAGCCGGTCACTTGTTGACGCAGTAGTTGCCGAAGGTGGGGTTCAGCAGCCCGACCACAGAGATCGTGTTGCCGCAGGCGTTCACCGGAACGTGCACCGGGATCTGGATGTTGTTGCCGGAAGCGACGCCGGGCGAGTGCACGGCGGCACCCTGGGCGCCCGCGTCGGCAGAGGCCAGGCCCGCACCGGCGAGCACCAGGCCGCCGGCGGCCGCCGCAGCAGCGACGATCTTCTTGATCATTGTTCCTCCTTGTAGGCAAAGCGATCCCAGCCGCGGATCGCATCCACCACAACGAGGAAAAGGCCGTTGAAGCTACGAACACATCTAGTCATTCACTCTTTTCAGCTAAGCCGACTCGAACAACAGATAATCCGCGCCGCGTTCAGCCTCAACTCTGGTCGATGAAACGATCCAGCACCCGCACTCCGAACTTCAGCCCGTCCACCGGAACGCGCTCGTCGACCCCGTGGAACATCCCGGCGAAGTCGAGCTCCGGCGGCAGCTTCAGCGGAGCGAACCCGAATCCGCGAATCCCCAGGCGGTCGAACGACTTGGCGTCCGTACCGGCCGAGAGCATGTACGGCACGGCCCGTGCGATCGGGTCCTCGGCCTGCAGCGCCGACTGCATCGCGTCCACCAGCGCTCCGTCGAACGAGGTCTCCAGCGCCTTGTCCGCGTGCACGTCCTCACGCTTGACCCGCGGACCCAGGACCCGGTCCAGGTCGGCCAGGAACTCCTCCTCGTAACCGGGCAGGAAGCGCCCGTCGACATGCGCCGTGGCCTGCCCCGGAATCACATTGACCTTGTATCCGGCGCCCAGCTGCGTCGGGTTCGCGGTGTTCCTGAGCGAGGCGCCGATCAGCTTGGCGATACCGCCGAGCTTGGCCAGGGTGTCGTCCATGTTCTCGGGGTCGAGTTCGGTGCCCAGCGCGTCCCCGAGCTGGTCGAGGAAGGCCCGCAGCGTCTTGGTCACGCGGACCGGGAACTCATGGCGGCCCAACCGCCCGACGGCCTCGGACAGTTCGGTGATCGCGTTGTCCTTGTGGATCATCGAACCGTGCCCGGCCGACCCGTCCACGGTCAGCTTCATCCAGTGCATGCCCTTCTGGGCCGTCTCGATGAGGTACAGCCGCAGCTGCTCGTTGACCTGGAAGGAGAAGCCGCCGACCTCGCTGATCGCCTCCGTCACGCCCTCGAAGAGGTGCGGGTGGTTGTCGACGAGGTAGCGCGCGCCGTACGTGCCGCCCGCCTCCTCGTCGGCGAGGAACGCCAGCACGATGTCCCGCGGCGGCTTGCGTCCGCTGCGCAGCCGGTCGCGGACGACGGCCAGCGTCATCGCGTCCATGTCCTTCATGTCGACCGCGCCGCGTCCCCAGACGCAGCCGTCCGCGATCTCCCCGGAGAACGGGTGGTGGGTCCAGTCGTCGGCGTTGGCCGGCACCACGTCCGTGTGCCCGTGGATCATCAGCGCGGGCCGCGAGCGGTCCTCGCCCTCGATCCGGGCGACGGTCGAGGCACGGCCCTTGTGGGACTCGAAGATCTTCGGTTCCAGGCCGACCTCGGCGAGCTTCTCCGCCACGTACTCGGCGGCGGCCCGCTCACCCGGACCCGAGTGGTCTCCGTAATTGCTGGTGTCGATCCTGATCAGATCCCGACACAGGTCGACCACCTCGTCCTCGGCGGTGATCGTACGAGCCGGCTGCACCTCGCTCATGCCTGAACCTCGCTTCGCTCGGGCCCGGATGCGCGAAGCGCGCACCCCTCCATGATTCGCTTGCAGAGCTCACTCACACTGCCTCCTCTTGGTCACGGTCCCGCCGCGCGCCCCGAGCAGGGCGCCGGGCGGCGGGGGGTCCTCGGCCATCCTCCACCCGCCGCCCGCTTCGCCCAAGGCGGTAATACGCCCGACATGCGCTGGTCACAGGCCCGGGCCCGGCCAACTGCGCAGGTGATCGACCACCCCGGAAGGTTTGCTATTGTTTTCCACGTCGGAACGGCCCAGGCCGAAACGGCAGACACCTTGTCCGGGTGGCGGAATGGCAGACGCGCTAGCTTGAGGTGCTAGTGCCCTTTATCGGGCGTGGGGGTTCAAGTCCCCCCTCGGACACTCTTGACGATCAGCGCCCGCCCTGGCTCCGGCCAGGCGGGCGTTGGTCGTTTTCGCACTCGGTGCGCCGACAGGGCACCATCCGAGCCGAGGTGCTTCCACCCATGAGACGCAGATCTCCCCTTCCTCCCGCCCCGCTCCCCCAGCGGGACGGCATCGATCCCGTGCGGGTGCGACTGCCCGCCGATCCGAGCGGGGCGTGGCAGACCGTGCGGGATCACCTGGTGGAGCGCTTCCAGGGGGCGATCGGGGCCGGCCGGGTGGCGGAGATGCTCGGGGCGGGGCGGTTCGTCGGGGTGGACGGGGTGCTGAGCGGGGACGAGCCGTATCTGGCCGGGCGGTACGTGTGGTTCCACCGGGACTTCGCGCCGGAGGTGCCGGTGCCGTTCGAGGTGGGGATCGTCCATCGGGACGAGCGGATCGTGATCGCCGACAAGCCGCACTTCCTGGCCACGACGCCGCGCGGGCGGCATGTCACCGACACCGCGCTGGCGCGGCTGCGGCGCGATCTCGGGCTGCCGGCGCTGCAGCCCGCGCACCGGCTCGACCGGCTCACGGCGGGCCTGGCGCTGTTCGTCGTACGGCCCGAGGACCGGGGCGCGTACCAGGGACTGTTCAGCGGGCGGCGGGTGCGCAAGGAGTACCAGGCGGTGGCGCCGTACGACGAGGGCGTGGCGCTGCCGGCGGAGGTGCGCAGCCGGATCGTCAAGGAGCGCGGGGTGCCGGCCGCCCGGGAGGTGGCCGGCGAGGTCAACGCGGTCAGCCGCGTCGAGCTGGTCGAGCGGCGGGGCGCGCTCGGGCGCTACCGGCTGCTGCCGGAGACCGGACGCACCCATCAGCTGCGGGTGCACATGAACCGTCTCGGGCTGCCGATCCTCAACGATCCCCTCTTTCCGGGCCCCCCGGACCGGCCCGCCGGCGCCGGGGACGCGGCGGCGGAGGACTTCGGCGCGCCGCTGCAACTGCTGGCGCGGGCTCTGGAGTTCAGGGATCCGGTGGACGGCCGGGAGCGGCGGTTCGAAAGCGCCCTGCGGCTGGCGGCGTGGGACGCGCGGCCGTTGGCCTGATCGCGAGACCGGGGTGACGAACGCCACTTATGCTGACCGCTGAGGCCTGGGCTCAGGGGCGAGGAACGGCAGCGGGGGCGGCGGTGCGGGTACGGATCGAGGTGGACCACGGCGGGGTCGCGGACGGCCGGGGCGAGGATGCCGGAGAGGCGGTGCGCTCGCTGTACACCTGGCTGAGCGGCGATCCGGAGGTGGCCGGCGGGGCCGGTCTGTCGCTGGTGCGGCGTGCCGAGGAGCCGGGGCGGATGGGACCGGTGCCGGAGGCCGTCCAGGCGGTGTTCGACAGCGGGGTGCAGGTGGCCTCGCTGGTGGTGGCGGTGGCCGGCTGGCGCAGTACGCGGCCGCGGGGCGACCGGGTGCACATCGAGCGGGCGGGGGTCAGGGTGACCGTCGACGGCGGGGACCCCGAGGCCGTCGCGCGGGTCCTGCGGGCGCTCGGCGAGGGCGCGGACCCCCGAAGCGGGGACGACGAGGGACCCGGGGCACCGGTGGACCCGAGGCCCTAGCGTGCCGGAGTCGCAGCTGTCCGATCCGTCGCGTTCGCGCGCCGTGCTGATCGGTACGGACAGGTATACGCATCCGTTGCTGGACGACCTCCCGGCGGTGCGCAACAACCTTGAGCGATTGGGTGAGTTGCTCCGCGACACCGAGGCGTGGGGGCTGGCGCCGGAGCGGTGCGAGGTGCTGGCGCGGCCGTCCCGGCAGCAGATGCTGAACACTCTGTACGACGCGGCCGCCGAGGCCACGGACACCGTGCTGCTGTACTACGCCGGCCACGGTCTGGTGCACCCGCGGTCCGGGGAGCTGCATCTGACGCTGCCGGGGTCGGATCCGGACCGGCCGCACACGGCGGTGCGCTACGAGGAGCTGCGGTCGATCCTGCTCTCCCCGGCCGGCGGGCGCCCCTCTGCCCGGCGCAAGGTGGTCGTCCTGGACTGCTGCTGGAGCGGGCTGGCGCTGGGCGGGATGAACGCCGGCGACCTCGCGCCCGCGACCGCGGTGCACGGCGCCTACGTACTGACCGCGACCGCGGCGACGCGCCAGGCGCTGGCCGTCCCTGGAGAGACCTACACCGCCTTCACCGGTGAGCTGATCGACGTCATCGGTGCCGGGGTGGCGAACGGGCCGGCGCTGCTGAGCATGACGGCGCTCTACGAGGAGGTGGCGCAGGCGCTCACCGCGAAGGGGCGGCCGCTGCCCCGGCAGACCCACAGCGATCACGCCGGGCGGATCTGCCTGTTCCGCAACCGCGGCGGGCGCGAACGCCGCGAGGGATCGGCGGGCGGGGCGGTGCGCACCGCGGTCGCGGACCGGCCCGGCCGCATCGCGGCAGCCCCACCGGCGTCCGAGCGGCCGCCCGGAAAGCAACCGCTCGACGAACCGCGGCCCGTCGAGCGGCGGCCGTCGCTACCGGAGCTGGTCCCCGTGCCGCCGGACGCGCCCGTGGTGCGGCTGGGGCGGTACCCCGTCACCCACGCGCAGTTCCGGGAGTTCCTGTGCGATCCGGCGAACGCGTGCTGGCTGCCTGAGGAGGCGCGGGCGGCGGGGAGGTACGTCGACGACGGCTATCTGCGGGGCTGGCACGGTCCGGAGTTCCCGGTGGGGCGCGGCGGGCATCCGGTCGTCGGGGTGAGCGCCGACGCCGCCCGCGCGTACGCGGACTGGGCGGGGCGGCGGCTCGGGACGGCGCTGCGGCTGCCGACGGCGCGGGAGTGGGAGCGGGCGGCGCGGGCCGGGCGGGACGGGGAGTGGTGGCACCAGGAGATCGCCGCGGGGCGGGTCAACTTCCGTGGGAGCTTGGGGGAGTTGGCCCCGGTCGGGGAATTCCCGCCGAATCCGTACGCCATCGGCGACCTGCTCGGTAACGTCTGGGATATCTGTCTGGACGACGCGGGCTCACCGGTATTGCGCGGCGGCGCCTATGACACTCCCGTCACGCGTCTGCGGGAGCGGCTGTCGCCACGGTCACCGGCCGAGTGCCGGGGGAACGCGGGGTTCCGGTGTGCCGGTGAGGTGTGACGACAAGGCGTGACGAGGAGGGGGTCCGATGCGGGGGGACGGCGTCGAGGAGGTGCTGGGGCGCCTGCCGCACACCTGGACGGCCGGCGAGGCCGAGCAGGTCAAGCAGCGGTTCCGAGAGAGTCGGCCGGCCGTGCCGAAGCACCTGGTGAGCAGGGTGTGGCAGTACTGGCTCCAGCAGTGCCCGGACGAGCCGCTGTTCGGCGACACCGAGGACGATCTGGCGCTGGTGCTGCATGCGCGGGCGATGGGGCTGCGGGTTCCCGGCGGGGAGATCGGGGCCGACGACGGTGCGGTGGCGCGCTGCGTCCGGCGGGCCCGGGAGTCCGCCGACTGCGGGCCGTTGTTCCCCGCGCCGCCGCCCTGGGGGCCGAAGGCGGCGCTGGCGCCGCAAGTGCGGGCGGCGCTCGCGTCGTCGCTGCTGCGGGCGTGGGTGGCGGGGGACGAGCAGGGCCCGGTCGAGGTGCTGGTGGTCGGCCAGGGCATCTCGGAGATCCGGCAGCAGGTGGTGCAGGCGGCGCTGACCACCTGTCTGCGGGTCAACGGCCTGAGCGACCCGGAGAGCGGGGACTTCGTCGGGGACCATCTCGGCGTCGGGCTGATCCGGGTGACGGCCGGGCTGTCCGGCACCCAGCCCTCGCTCGACCTGCCGTCGGTCTTCCGCGCGCGGTCGGTGACGGTGGCGGACGGCTCGTCCTCGACGGCCCGTGGTGCGCTGCGCGACTTCGTCGGCCTGCTGCGATCGCTGGCGCACGAGACGAGCCTGGTGGAGGTCGCCGATATCGCGTACGGGGAGCTGGTGGCGTACGCCCAGGGGATGCGGACGCTCGCCGACCGGGCGGCGGCCGAGACCGACCGGGCGCTGCTGCGCTCGCCCCGGGAGGCGGACGGCCCGGGCGCCACGGACCTGGTGTCCCTCCAGCCGTATCTGCGGACGACGAGGGGGCACGGCGCCACCGTGGGGCTGGAGTTCAGCCCGGACCTGTTCACCACGGACGCCTACCTCGGCGTCGAGCAGGCCCATCAGCGGGTGCTGTCCCAGCGGTTGACCATGGACGCGCGGCTGCGTCTGGACCAGCTGGAGGCCGAGATCAAGCAGCTGACGGCCGATCTGGAGGCGTTCGACGGGGCGACGCCGGAGGAGCGGCGGGCGCTGTGGCCGGCGACGGTGCTGCTGGTGGAGCGGTTCGACGAGCCGACCGGCCGGACGATCCGGCTCACCGAGCCCGAGGAGCGGGAGACCGAGCAGTACTACCAGGTCAATGTGCCGCAGCTGATCACGATGCGGGAGAAGTGGGCCCGGCGGATGGGCGAGCTGGTGGAGCAGCTGGAGACGGCGGTGCACCGGCCCAACGCGCCGGCCCGCCAGGTGGCCGCCGGCCGGTTCCTCGACGCCGCACTGCGGGACGTGGCGCCCGATGAGAGTGCCGCCACCGAACGTGCCTTCCTCGCCTGGCGCAAGGACGTCGCGCCGCTGCTGTGGTTCGAGTGGCGCTGCGCGCTGCGGGCGCAGGGCGTCGCGCCGTCGGACGTGTTCACCCCGCACACGGTGCTGATCAGCCGCTATCTGCCGCCGGCCGGCGAGGATCCGGCGCTGCTGTTCGTCCATCCGTACACGCTGGTGGACACCGCCCGCTCCGCGGTGCTCGCCGACGCCGGGCGCGCCGTGGTGGTGGTGCGCGACGCCACCGACCACGCCGAGCCCGCGCCGTCCGACGCCGCCGGCCCCACCGCGCAGACCCTCTGGGACGAGCTGGCCCGGCTGGCCGACAAGCCGCACGCCGAGGAGGAGTTCGGCCGCCGCTTCATCGAGGCGCTGCGGGCGCAGCCGTACGGCGTGGCCCGCCGGATGGTGCAGGCGCTGCAGCCGGCCGAGCCGGGCTCGGCCGAGGCGGACGAGATCGAGACGGCGCTGCGGGCCGCCGAGCGGCACACCTCGATCAGCGAGGGGATGGACCGGGCGCTGCTGGCGATGCGCACCGAGGCCTTCCTCACCGCCCGCGAGTGCCTGGACGACACCCGCGGCGAGCCGCGCTGGCAGGCGCGGGCCTGGTTGCTGCGGGCGATCGTGGAGTGCCGCGCCGCCCGGCTGGAGGCCCGGGAGATCCCGGGGCTGCTCGGCCATCAGATGCCCGGTCTGCCCGATACGGCGCTGCGGGCCCTGGACGAAGCGGGCACCGCCGACGCGGAGTTCACCCTGGCCTGGCTGGAGGCGCTGCCGGAGGCCGGTCTGGACAAGGGCATCCGGCGGCTGTTCCAGGGGCTGCCGCGGGCGCGGGCCAGCTGCAAGGGGGATCCGCTGAACAAGGTGAGCGCCGAGCGGGAGTACGCGGTGTGGCTCTTTAGGCGGGCGGTGGAGAACGCCCGGCTGGCCCGGCAGTTGGACGAGGCCGGCGAGGAGCTCGCCGAGCACCAGGAGGCCGTGGACGCGGCGCTGGCCAAGCTGGGCCGGGCGCTGGAGGAGATTCTTGTGGGGCCGTACGTCGGGGGCTCGCGCGGTGCGGCCGAGGAGCTGTTCGAGGTCCTCTCCGGGCAGGAGCCGCCGCGCTACGGCCGGGTCGCGGGGAGGTGAGCGATGGACAACGAACTGTACGTCGTGTGGATGGTGCGGACGTCGGAGCGGGCGATGGCGGCCGTGGAGGAGGCGCTGGGAAACTTCGCCGCGCATGATCTGCTGCACCGGATCGGGCGGTTCAGCGAGGCGGAGAGCCGGCTGGCGGAGTTGGCCGCGCGGATCCACGCCGCGTTCACCCCGCCGGAGCTGCCGGCCACGTTCACCGCGCGGCATCTGCATCTGCTGGTCGGGCCGACCGCTCAGCCGCTGCTCGCGGAGGTCCTGCAGTGCCCGGAGCCCGATGTCTTCGCGACGCTCTTCGACGCGCACCAGCTGGCCCAGGCGCTGCGGGAGGCCGGCCACCGGCAGGACGGCATCGACGACGCCGAGTTGCTGCTGCTGGCGCTGCTGGCCCGGCTGCCCCGGCTCGCAGCGAGGCACGGGCTGGAGTCGCGCGACTGGGGCGGCTACGTCGAGAGCCGGGCCTGGCTGACGCCCTACGCGCTGGACCGGCTCACGGAACTGGCCCGGCGGCGCGACTGGTCCGCCGACGCCGGCCCCACCCAGATCCTCGCCGGTGTGCTGGAGGGCGTCGGCGGGCGGCAGGACGCGGACCGGGCGGCGCGGTTCGACGCGCTGGCGCTGATCGAGCTGCGCCGGCGGATCGGCCTGCTCGGCGAGCAGCTGCGCGGCGACGCGCTGGAGCACGCCGAGGAGGCCGCGCGGTTGGCGCCGGACCTCACCAGCGTGCGCCGGCTGCCCGCGTGGCTGGAGCTGTACGAGCACCATGCGGTGGCCGTGGGCATGCGGCGGCTGTTCGCCGGTTCGGTGACGGTCGGCGAACAGCTCAAGGGCCTGCACAGCCAGCCGCCCCCGGAGAGCGGAAAGCCGAAGCCCGACGCGAGTCTGCAGGTGATCAACGAGGTCCGCTACGGCTTCCTGAAGCGACGGATGTCGTTCGACATCGCCTGCGAGGTGGAAGGGCAGACCCACCCCCCGCTCGTACTGCGCTGCCGCGGCGTGCTGCCGGACCACTACCCCGCCATCCGCGACACCATCCACCAACTGCGCGGCAGCGACCTCGCCCCGCAGGGCGGGAGTCTGGGCGAGCGGCTGCTGAACACCTCGGTGCCGCAGCGGGTGGGGTTGCCCGGCCGGCTGCGCTCGGCGCTGCACCGCCACAGCACCGAGGCGGTGCAGTGCGTGGTGCTCACCGGCATCCGCCAGCCGGTCGCGGTGCCCGCGCCGTGGCGCGATCACCTGGGGACGGCGCTGCCGTACGGGTCGCCGCCGGGCGGGGACAGCGTGTTCCCGGAGGTGGTGGAGGTGACCCGCGCACTGCGCGAGAGCGTGCCCGCGTCGCGCCCGGTCGTGGAGGTGGAGTGAGGTCACGGCTCCGGCCTCGACCGTCGGCCAACTACGCTTCGTACACGAGGAGTCGAGCAGTCCCGATGCGCACGTTCCGATCTCTCCGGGAGGGCCGGTGCCCACGACGAGCAACCCCGCGATCCGCAATCTGCTGACGCTGGACGGTGCGGTCGCGCCGGCCGGCCCCGTCCGCTCCGGCGGCGCCGCGCCCTCGGCCGCCCCGGACCGTCCGATCACCCTCGACGACATCGTCGTCAAAACCCTGGCCTTGCTGGGTGTCCTGACGCTGAGCGCGGTCCTCACGGTCTTCCTGGAACTCGGGTTCCTCGCCCTGCCGGCCCTGCTGGCGGGGCTGGGCATCGGCATCTATCTGGGCGTCCGGCCCCGGCCGAGCGCCGGGCTGGCGCTGCTGTTCGCGGCCGTGCAGGGGATCGTGCTCGGCGAGGCGACCCGGTTCTTCGACGCCCTGCACCCGGGCGTGGGGACGCAGGCCGTTCTCGGCACCGGCTGTGTCTTCGCCGGCGCACTGGCGGCGTACGCCACCCGCGTCGTGCGGGTCGGCGCGAAGATGACGCGCTGGGCGGTCGGCCTGGCGATCGGTCTGCTGGCGCTGTCCCTGGCGGAGCTGGTGGCGTCGGCGGTCTTCGGCGCGGATCTCGGACTGCGGGACGGCGGAGTGGTGGCGGTCCTCGTCGGTCTGCCGGCGATCGCCGCGGCGTCCTTCTTCTTCCTGGTGGAGTTCGAGGCCGCCAACCGCTTTCTGCAGTCCGGGGCGTCGCACCGATGGGCCTGGTACGTGGCCTTCGGCCTCGCGATGACGCTGGTCTGGCTCTATCTGGAGCTGCTGCGGCTGCTGGCGTACCTGCGGTGGTGGTGAGGCGGGCGATCGGTCGCAGGGGTCCGCTCCCCCGGAATTGCGATGCGGGCGGCACCCGGGCTGCGTAAGGTGCGCGGGTCGCTGGAGTGTGAGAGAGGGCTGGGCGGATGCTGATCTTCGATGCCGATGACACGCTGTGGGAGAACAACGTGATCTTCGAGCGGGTCATCGACGAGTTCCTGGACTGGATGGTGCATCCCGAGCTCGACCGCGCGGGAGTGCGGTCCGTCCTCGACGGGATCGAGGCGGCGAACGCGCCGACCCTCGGATACGGCAGCAAGGTGTTCCTGCACAGCCTCGGGGAGTGTGTGGCGCGGCTGCGGGGCCGGGCGGCCACCGCCGAGGAGTCGGCCCGGATCTCCGGGTGGGCGGCGGCTTTCGGCGGTGACCGTGTGGAGCTGATCCCCGGGGTACCCGAGACGCTCGCCGAGCTGTCCCGGCGGCACGAGTTGCTGCTGCTGACCAAGGGCGACACCGAGGAGCAGGAGCGGAAGGTGGCGGCGTCCGGGCTGAGCGGGCACTTCCGGGGTGTGCACATCGTGGCGGAGAAGGACGTCGCCACCTACGAGGAGCTGGCCCGCGCCTACGACCTGGTCCCGGCCTCGACCTGGATGATCGGCAACTCCCCCAAGTCGGACATCCTGCCGGCCCGTTCGGCCGGCCTCAACGCGGTGTTCATCCCTAACGACCACACCTGGGTACTGGAGGAGAGCGCCCTCGACCCGAAGGACGAGAAGGTGCTGCGGCTCTCGGCGTTCGGCGAGCTGCTGCAGCACTTCTGACCCGCCTCGTCTACAGCGGTTCGCCGTCGGTCAGTTCACCGCCTTCGACGGCGAGCCGGCGGGTGATGCCGATGTCCCGCAGGAACGGCAGGTCGTGGCTGACGACCAGGAGCGCGCCCTCGTAGGACTCCAACGCCGTGACGAGCCGGCGGACCGACGCCATGTCGAGGTTGTTCGTCGGCTCGTCGAGCATCAGCAGCTGCGGGGCCGGCTCGGCCAGCATCAGGGCGGCGAGCGAGGCGCGGAAGCGTTCGCCGCCGGAGAGCGTGCCGGCCACCTGGTCGGCGCGGGCGCCCTTGAACAGGAAGCGGGCGAGCCGGGCGCGGATGCGGTTGTTGGTGGCGTCCGGGGCGAAGCGGGCGACGTTCTCGACGACGGTCAGGGCGTCGTCGAGGACCTCCAGGCGCTGCGGGAGGAGGCGGTAGGGGACATGGACCTGTGCAGTACCCTCCTCGGGCGGGATCTCGCCGGCGACGGTGCGCAGCAGGGTGGTCTTGCCGGAGCCGTTGCGGCCGGTGAGCGCGATCCGCTCGGGGCCGCGCACCTCCACGTCGGCGCGGGCGCCGTAACGGGTGCGCAGGGCCTGCAGGGTGAGGACGGTGCGGCCCGGCGGCACGGCGGTGTGCGGCAGGTCGATGCGGATCTCGTCGTCGTCGCGGACGGCCTCGGCGGCCTCGTCGAGCCGCTCCCTGGCCTCCTTGAGGCGTTCGGTGTGCATGATGCGGTGCTTGCCGGCGGACACCTGGGCCTCTCTCTTGCGCTCGTTCATGACGATCTTCGGTTCGCGCTTGTTGGCGTTCATCTTGTTGCCGTAGCGGACCCGTCGGGCCAACTTGATGTGGGCGTCGGCCAGTTCGCGCTTCTGGCGCTGCACATCGGCCTCGGCGACCCGCACCATGCGCTCGGCCGCCTCCTGTTCGACGGCCAGGGCGTCCTCGTACGCGCCGAAGTTGCCGCCGTACCAGTGGATCTCTCCGCCGCGGAGGTCGGCGATCCGGTCGACGAGCTGGAGGAGTTCACGGTCGTGGCTGACCACCACCAGCACCCCGGACCAGCCGGAGACCGCGTCGTACAGCCGCTGCCGGGCCGCCCGGTCGAGGTTGTTGGTGGGCTCGTCGAGCAGCAGGACGTCCGGGCGGCGCAGCAGCAGGGCGGCCAGCCGCAGCAGGACGGACTCGCCGCCGGAGACCTCGCCGATGGTGCGGTCGAGGTCGACGCCGGGCAGCCCGAGCTGGTCGAGGGTGGCCCGGGCGCGCTCCTCGACGTCCCAGTCGTCGCCGACGGCGGTGAAGTGCTCCTCGCTCGCGTCGCCGTTCTCGATGGCGTGCAGGGCGGCGCGGGCCGCGGCGATGCCGAGGGCCTGGTCGACGCGGAGGTGGGTGTCGAGCGGGGCGTTCTGGGGGAGGTAGCCGACCTCGCCGGCGATCTTGACGCTGCCCGCGGTCGGGGTCAGCTCGCCCGCGATCAGCTTCAACAGGGTGGACTTTCCCGATCCGTTGAGGCCGATCAGGCCCGTACGGCCGGGGCCCACAGCCAGGTGGAAGTCCGCCAGGACGGGGCTGCCGTCGGGCCAGGCGAAGCCGAGGCCGGTGCAGACGATGGAGGTGGCGGCCGCGAAGGACGCGGAGGCGGGCGACTTTGACATACAGGTCTCCAGATGCGCGAGGTGCGTGAGCGGGGGGACTGCGCGGGGAGACACCGCGGGAACGCCGAGATGCGCCGGGGTACGCCGTAGGGCACTCCGAGGTCACGGACAGGGCCGCGCGATGCGGGGCATTCGCGGGCGCGGTGTCTTGGGGACCTCAGACGAGCAACGGCCTTCTCCGATCGGCGGCAATGGGACCGACAACGACGGTACGGGGGGCGCCGCCAAAATGCAAACGCTATTTTCGTTGCGTTAGGCGGTGGAGGTGGCGCACGGGCGACGGAGGAGACCGGCGGCCTCCTCCTCGCCGAAGGCGGCGCCCCCGGGGGCTACGGGACCCGGGGCTACAGGGCTACTCCCCCGCCCGCTCGCGCGGACGCAGCCGCACCCGGGCCGGGCCGGTGGCCTGGAGGGTGATGCCGGCGGCCACCGACACCTCCTGGTCCACGGCGTCGAGTTCGTGGGCGCGCAGCAGCGTCGCCAGTGCCAGCACCGACTCCAGCATCGAGAAGTGCTGCCCGATGCAGGCGCGCGGGCCGCCGCCGAAGGGGAACCACGCGTAGCGGTGCCGTTCCGCCTCCCGCTCGGGCGCGAAGCGGCGCGGATCGAAGCGCTCCGGGTCCTCCCACAGCGCCGGGTCGCGGTGGGTGACCCAGGGCGAGACGACCACGTCGGCACCGGCCGGAATGCGGTATCCGCCGATCTCGGTGGCGGCCACGGCCCGGCGACTGACGACCGGCGCCGCCGGATACAGCCGCATGGACTCCTTGAGCGCCTGCGTCAGATACGGCAGCCGGTCCAGGTCCGCGGCCGTGGGAACGCGGTCTCCCAGGACCCGGTCGATCTCCTCGCGGACCTTCGTCTGCTCCTCGGGGTGCCGGGCGAGCAGGTGCAGGGTGAAGGCCAGGGACGTCGCGGTGGTCTCGTGCCCGGCCAGCAGGAAGATCAGGACCTGTTCGCGGACCTCGGTCGCGTCGAGGGAGCCGTCCTCGTCGTTGCCGGCCGCGATCAACAGCGAGAGCAGATCGTCGCCCCGGCCCTCGTCGTTCGTACCGTCCGCCGCCCCGGACGCCGCCCGGCGGTCCGCGACGATCCGGTCGCACAGGGCGTTCAGCTCGTCGGTGGCGGCCCGCGCCCGCAGATTGCCGGGGGTGGGCCAGCCGCGCGGGACCTTCACCGGTACGTAACCGCGCTGTACGACATAGGCGTTGATGACCGGGGAGCACCGGTGGATGGCCTCCACGGCCTCTTCGGTGTCCAGGCCGAAGAGGATCCGGGTGACGGTGCGCAGCGCGAGCCGGTTCATCTCGGGGACCAGGTCGACGGTGCCGGTCGGCGTGGTCCGCCAGCGGTCGACGACGGCATCGGCCTCGGTCGTCACGGCCGCGGCGTAGCCGTCGACCCGGCGCTTGGTGAACAGCGGCTGCACCAGCCGCCGCTGACGGAGGTAGTCGGCGTCCTGACTGGTGAGCAGGCCGTTGCCGAAGGACTGCCGGACCTCCTCGTACAGCGGGTGGTCCTTGCGGAAGTTGGCGGCCTGGGAGGCCAGGATCTGCTGGACGCCCTCGGGCGCGAAGACGGCGTGGAACACACTGCGCAGACCGGGTGGACCGGCCTCCAGGCGCACCACGTCGCCGTGTGCGCGCTGGGCGTTCAGGAACGTGCTGAGGGAGTCGCGCCGCAGGTCGAGCATCGAGCCGAGGACGGGGAGCCCGGCCGGGCCGGGTATCTCGGTCCGCGGTGCCGAACCGGGCTGGGGCTGGGAATCGATGAGGGACATACGGGATCTCTATCCCGGATGTGTGTCCGCCTAATCCCGGCGTCGCGTACACCGGTTCCCGATCCCGGCGCCGCGCTCCCCCGCCCGCCTCCTCCGGGGGAGGAGGCGGGGAGCGCCCGAAGGCCCACGTAGCATGAGCCGGATGATCAGCAAGCGTGCAGGCCGAGCGGCCACCACAGCCCCGTGCCGGGTCACCGTCTGCCGCGGCTGCTGCTGCGGCGACGCGGCCAAGATTCCGGGCGTCGACCACACCGGTCAGATCCCCCGGCTCCGGGCGGCGCTGGACGGTGCGGCGCCGGTACGTGCCTCGGAGTGCCTCGACGTCTGCGACCAGGCGAACGTGGTCGTGGTCCAGCCGTCGGCCGCGGGCCGGGCGGCCGGCGGCCGCCCGGTCTGGCTGGGGCTGGTCAACGACGACGACGCGCTGGCCGACATCGCCTCCTGGATACGCGCCGGCGGCCCGGGCCTCGCGGAACCGCCGGGAGTACTCGACCTGTACACGATCACGGTGTCACGGCGGGTGCGGGAGGGGCTGGAGGGTTAGGCCAGGGGGGCGTCCCTCCGTTCTCCGTGGGCCTGCGACGACGGGGTCCTCAGGACGACGAGTTGCCGGGTCGCTCGGGTCATCGCGACATAGCGGTCGACCGCTCCTTCGACACCCTCGCCGAACGACTCCGGGTCGATGAGGACGACCAGGTCGAACTCGAGCCCCTTCGACAGTTCGGGGGTCAGTGACCGGACGCGGGGTGTCTCCCGGAACGTGCCGGCGTCCCGGCCGCCGGCGCCGATGACGCAGGCGGTCCCTTCGTCATGGGTGACGAGCCAGGCGTCGAGGACCGCGTCCAGATCCGCGACGGATCCGTGGACGACGGGGACGCCGGCGCTGCGGATGGAGGTCGGCACATTGGCGTCCGGGAGCGCGGCCCGGATGACCGGCTCGGCTTCGGCCATGACCTCTTCCGGCGTCCGGTAGTTGACGCTCAGCGAGGCCACGTCGATGCGGTCGAGCCCGATCCGCTCCAGGCGCTCCCGCCAGGATTCGGTGAACCCGTGCCGGGCCTGAGCGCGGTCCCCGACGATGGTGAAGCTCCGGGACGGGCAGCGCAGCAGCAGCATCTGCCACTCCGCGTCGGTGAGTTCCTGCGCCTCGTCCACGACGATGTGCGCGAACGGACCGGCCAGCAGGTCCGGTTCGGCGGTGGGCAGTTCGGCCTCGTTGACCAGGCTGACCCGGGCGTCCGCGCCGCGCAGCATCGTCACCAGGCCTTCACCGTCGTCGCCGTCGGCGCCGGAGTCGGCCGCGGCCGCGATCAGGTTGTCGACGACCTGCGTCATGTGCGCGCGCTGGGCGGCGAGGGCGGCCTCGTTCCGGCGCTTGCGCCGGGCCGCCTCCGGGTCGCCCAGGCGCTGCCGCGCCGCGTCCAGGAGCGGCAGGTCGGACACCGTCCAGGCCTGGGGGGCCGCCTTGCGCTGCAGCGTGCGCACCTCGTCGCGGCCGAGCCAGGGCGCGCACAGCCGCAGGTAGGCGGGCACCGACCACAGGTCCCCGACGAGGTCGGCCGCTTCGAGCAGCGGCCAGGCACGGTGGAGGGTGGTGACCAGCTCTTCGTCGTGCCGCAGCGACCTTTGGAACAGGTCGGGCGAGACCTCGTCGCCGTCGTACTTGTCCAGCAGGATCTCGACCAGCGCCGCCCAGATCTGCTCGCGCGCCTCGTTGTGCGGCGTACCCGGTTCCGGTGCGCCGAACGCCTCGGCCCAGTCCTCGGCGCTCAGCCAGAGGTCGGACCAGTCGGTCGTGACCGTCATCCCCTCGGCGGGCGGCTCCTCGTAGAACCTGACGGCCGTCTCGATCGCCTTCACCATGTCCGCGGACGACTTCAGTCGGGCCACCTCCGGATCGGTCTCGATCGCCGCTCCGGCTCCCTCGGCGACGAGGTCCCGCAGGGTGCAGGTCTGTACGCCCTCCTCTCCGAGGCTGGGCAGGACGTCGGCGACGTAGGCCAGGTAGGGCTGGTGCGGACCGACGAACAGCACCCCGCCGCGCCGGCGGCCCAGGCGCGGGTCGGAGTGGAGGAGGTAGGCGGAGCGGTGCAGGGCGACGACGGTCTTGCCGGTACCCGGACCGCCGTCGACGACGAGAGCGCCACGGGAGCCCGCCCGGATGATGGCGTCCTGGTCGGCCTGGATGGTGCCGAGCACATCGCGCATCCGGGGCGACCGGTTGGCGCCCAGGCTCGCGATGAAGGCGGACTGGTCGTCGAGCGCGGCGCGCCCGGCGAACCCGTCCGAGGTGAACACCTCGTCCCAGTAGTCGCTGATCCGGCCGCCGGTCCAGCGGTACCTGCGGCGGCTGGCCAGACCCATCGGGTTGGCGTGGGTGGCCGCGAAGAACGGCTCTGCCGCGGGCGAGCGCCAGTCGACCAGCAGCCGGCGCCCCTCGCTGTCCGTCAGGCCGAGTCGTCCGACGTACACGGGCTCGGGGTGCTCGGCGCTCACCATGTGCCCCAGGCACAGGTCCAGGCCGAAGCGGCGCAGTGCGCGCAGGCGGGCGGTCAGCCGGTGGATCTCGGTGTCCCGGTCCATCGCCTGCCGTCCGATGCCGCCGGGCGCCCTGCGCTCGGCGTCGAGGCGGTCGGACACCTCGGCGATCGCCTGGTCGAGGCTCTCCGCGACGGCCGCGAAGTGCCGCTCGTCGCCGGCTATCAGCGCCGGGTCGGCCTTGGGCAGGAGACGGTCGGGAAGGTCGAACGCACTGGTGGTCAGGGGGTTCATGGCGTCAGCTCCGATCCGGGGTCGGGCCCGCGAGGTCCAGCGGGCACGCATGGCCGCACCCGGGCGCCGAGCGCCCGCGACGGCAGGCGGGTGCCGCCACGGGCTCGACATCACCACTGAAATCAAAGACCGACGAACACGCATGCACTTCGTGAATCCCACCGTTTCCTCAGGTTCTGGCTTTGGCCAGTGATTTTGCGGTACGACCGGGGCCTTGCCGCAAGCCCCCCTGTGCGCTATACGTTGAGAGTGGCAAGGAGTGGGTGTTTCCCCTTGTCCTCCTCTTCTTCCTCACTCTTCGCTCCCCGGTAGCGTCGGCTCGCTACGCGGCCGTACCGCTTACCGGTGTCTTGCCTGTGTCCCACCGACCCCTTACCGATGCCTTACGGAAGCGGGGCGGGTCTCGCACGGCGGTGGGCACTGGTGTTGGCTGGGGGCATGACCTACCCGCCACGAAGGGCGCGCTGACGCCGTGCACCGTGCCACTCCACCCTCCGCTCCCCCGCCCGTCCCCGCCGACGGGCCGCCGCGCCGTGTCCTGGTCGTCGAGGACGACCCGACCGTCGCCGAGGTCGTCACCGGCTACCTCTCCCGGGCCGGCTACACCACCGCGCACGCCGCCGACGGCTTCGCCGCGCTCGACCGGGCGGTGGAGTTCCGCCCGCATCTGGTGGTCCTCGACCTGATGTTGCCGGGCATCGACGGCCTGGAGGTGTGCCGCCGGCTGCGCCGCGCCGACGGCGGCCCGGCGCTGCCGGTGGTGATGCTGACGGCACGCGGCGAGGAGGCGGACCGCATTCTCGGCCTGGAGCTGGGCGCGGACGACTATGTGACCAAGCCGTTCAGCCCGCGGGAGCTGGTGCTGCGGATCGGGTCGGTGCTGCGGCGCGCGGAGTCCGCGCCGCCGGCCGCCGCGCCCGCCCCCGTACTGCGGGCCGGTGACCTCACCGCCGACCCCGGCGGGCGGCGGGCCCACCGGGCCGGACATGAACTCTCCCTCACCGCCCGGGAGTTCGACCTGCTGGTCTTCCTGATGCGCAACCCGGGGCGGGTCTTCGCCCGTGAGGAGCTGCTGCAACGGGTCTGGGGGTGGGAGTTCGGCGATCTGTCGACGGTGACGGTGCACGTGCGGCGGCTGCGCGAGAAGATCGAGGCGGACCCGGCGGCACCGCGGCTGGTGACGACGGTCTGGGGCGCCGGCTACCGCTTCGACCCGGCGGAAGGCGAGCCGGAGGCATGACGGACTTCCTGGTCATCGTGGCGCTGGCGGCGCTCGGCGCGGCGCTGGCGGGGCTGCTCGCCGCGCCCGCGGTACGGGCCCTGCGGCGGCGCTCGGTCGCGCTGTCGCTGTTCGCGGTGGCGGCGCTGGCGGTGGCCGCGATGGCGGCGGGGACGGTGGCGGTCGCCCAGGCGATGTTCCTGTCCGGGCACGACCTGGGCGTGGTGATGGCCGTGGTCGCGGTCTCCGGAGTGGTGTCCCTGGCGGCCGCGCTGCTCTTCGGGCGGCGGATCGCGGCGGGCAGCAGGGAGCTGGCGCGATCGGCCCGTACGGTCGGCAGCGAGGGCGGATTCGTGGCGCCCGCGGAGCCGCCGACGGCCGAACTGGCGGCGCTGTCCCGGGCGTTGGAGGAGACCAGCGGGCGCCTCGCCGAGGCACGGGAGCGGGAGCGGGCGCTGGACGCCTCCCGGCGCGAGCTGATCGCCGGGATCTCGCACGATCTGCGCACGCCGCTCGCCGGGCTGCGGGCGATGGCCGAGGCGCTGGAGGACGGCGTCGCCGAGGACACCGCGCGCTACCACTCCCGGATGCGGATCGAGGTGGAGCGGCTGACCGCGATGGTCGACGACCTCTTCGAACTGTCCCGTATCCAGGCCGGGGCGCTGGCCCTGACGTTCTCGCGGGTGTCGGTGTACGACCTGGTGGACGACGCGCTGGCGGGGGCCAGGCCGCTGGCCCGGGCGCGCGGGGTGCGGCTGGTGGACGGCGGGGTGCGGCCGCTGCCGGTGCGGGTGGACGCCCAGCAGATCACCCGGGTGCTCGGCAATCTGCTGGTCAACGCGATCCGTGCGACACCGGCCGACGGCACCGTCGCGGTCAGCGCGCGGCACGAGGACGGCCGGGTGGTGCTCGCGGTCGAGGACGGCTGCGGCGGCATCCCGCCGGAGGATCTGGCCCGGGTCTTCGACACCGGCTGGCGCGGCGGCAGTGCGCGTACGCCGCGGGCGGACGGCGAGGGCGGCGCGGGGCTGGGCCTGGCGATCGTGCGCGGCATCGTGGTGGCGCACGAAGGCCGGGCGTCGGTGTGCAACACCGGCGCGGGCTGCCGTTTCGAGGTCACCCTGCCGTCGGCCGAGGCGTCGGCGGAGCCTCAACCGGAGCCGCCGACGGCCTGAGCGGCCGCTTCGGGGTCGGTGTGGCGGGTGGGCAGGTCGCGGACGGTCCGGACCGGCGAGAAGAGCAGGATCAGGGCGGCCAGCGGAACGCCGGCGGTGGTGATCCACATGGCGGTGCGGACACCGAGGGCGGAGCCCAGCGCACCGCCGAGCAGCGCCCCCAGCGGCAGGGTGCCGTAGTTGAGGAACGCGCTGCTGGCCACCAGCCGGCCGAGCAGCGGCGGCGGGCAGTAGCCCTGCTGGAAGCCCGTCTTGAGGATGTTCCCGGCCACCACCCCGGCGGAGACGCCGAAGCCGCCGGCGACATACAGCAGCGCCCCGGCGCCCGGGGCGGCGAGCGGGATGAGCAACGCCGTGCAGGGGATGCCGAGTTCGTACAGCAGCATGGCGCGGGCGGTGCCGAGCCGGCCGGCGGTGCGGCGCACCATGAAGGCACCCGCGATACCGCCCGTGCTCGCCAGTGCCAGCAGTCCGCCGACCGCGCCGGGTGCCAGGCCGACCTCGCGGACCAGAAAGACCGTCAGGAGGGACTGGTAGCCCATGAGCGCGAGGTTGGAAGTGGCGCCGAAGAGGGTCAGGGTGCAAAACCACCGGTCGCCGGCGACCAGCCGCAGCCCCTCGGCGACCTCGCCGGTCAGCGACCGCGCCGGGCGGCCGGAGTCCTCGCGGGGCGGTTCGCGGTGCCGGATGCCGAGCAGGCACAGCAGCGCGACGAGGAAGGTGGCGGCGTGCGCGAACAGGCCGTTGACGGCGCCGGCGAGCTGGGCGATGAGGCCGCCCGCCCCCTGGCCGGCGATCTGCGCCGCCGAGGCGCTGCCGTGCAGCTTGGCGTTGCCCTCGGGCCGGTCGGCCGGCGCGAGCAGAGTGGGCAGGTAGGCGCTGTACGCGGTCTGGAAGACCACCGCGGCGGCGCCGGTCAGCAGGGCCACGGCGATCAGCGGCCCGAGGCCGAGCCGGCCGGTCCGGGCCAGGAGCGGTACGGCGGCGAGGAGCACCAGCGACAGCGCGGCGGCGGCCAGCATGAGGGGGCGGCGGGGCAGACGGTCCACCCACGCCCCGACCGGGAGGCCGATCAGCAGCCAGGGCAGCCAGCCGCAGGCGCCGAGCAGTCCGACCTCGAAGGTGGAGGCGTGCAGGGCGGAGACCGCCACCAGCGGCATCGCCACGCCGGTGACCGCCGCTCCGAACCTGCCCGCGGTCTCCCCGCACCACAGCAGCCGGAAGTCGCGGTGCCGGCGCAGCAGTCCGCTCATCCGCCGTCCCGTTCCCTGCGGGGGAAGGACTGCAGTTGGACGAGGACCGGGCGGGCGTCCTCGCCGGCCGTACCGGCCGGGCCGGGGGCCGGGTTCCGGTACCGGTCGACGACCTGCTCCAACTCGGCGTTCAGGGACTTGAGTTGCCGCGGGGTCAGGCGGAGGTCCTGGCGGCGCAGGAGGGTGCCGGCGTCGCGCCAGCACGGGTCCCAGTCCTCGGCGAGGTAGGTGGTGACCTGCTCGAAGTCCCGCTGGACGGTCTCGTGCAGATAGACCGACAGGGCGCCGCGGCTGTCGGGGTCGTCGCGGAAGTCGTTGGTGTCGAGGTGGCGGGCCGCCCGGACCGCCTTCCACCAGCGCTCCCGTTTGGTGCCGCGGCCGGTCTCCTCCTCGATGAAGCCGTGGTCGGCGAGGTGGCGCAGATGCCAGCTGACCGTGCCGGTGTTCTCGCCCAGGCGGCGGCCGAGCCCGGTGGCGGTGTCCGGGCCGTCGAGGGCCAGCAGGTCCAGGATGCGCATCCGCAGGGGGTGGGCCAGGCCGCGGAGGCTGCGGGCGTCCATGCGGCGCACGGGACGGGCGGCGGGCGGCGCTTCGGGGGTCGGGGGCTGCTCCGGGGCATCGCTCATGGGTGCCAGCATAGAGTTGCAGAGACTCCTCTGCATAGTGGTCTCTGCAGAGAAGTCTCGGTGTTTCTCTCCGCAACTCGGCCGCGGCTACTCGGACTTGCCCTCCGGCCGCCACAGCGGATGCTCGCGCGCGGCCCATCGGGCGTCGACCGAGCCGGTGCGCATCCCGCGGCGGGACTCGGGATCGCCGTACGCCCTGCCGACGTGGCCGGCGATCACGAGGACCAGGGCGAGGGCGAGCCAGTCGTGGACGAAGGTGGCGCCGGTGCGCCACACCAGGGGCGCGATGGGGGTCCCCCCTGCTCGAGCGAAGCCGAGAGCTTGGGGGAGGGTGAACCACATCAGCAGGCCGGTGCCCAGCATCACCAGGACAGCGCCGGCGAGCCAGGCGGCGTACAGCTTCTGGCCGGCGTTGAACTTGCCGGCCGGGCGGTCCCCTCGGCGGCGGACCGCGGCGCGCAGCCAGCGGCGGTCGTGCGGGCCGAAGCGGTTGAGGCGGCGGAGGTCGGCGCGCAGTGCGCGGGAGGCCAGGCCCAGCAGCAGGGGGACCGGCAGCAGGAGGCCGGACCACTCGTGGACGGTCACCATCAGGGCGCGGCGGCCGACGAGTTGGGCGAGGAAGGGGAGGTAGAGGCAGCCCGCGGTGAGGACACAGACGGCCATGAGGGTGGCCGTGGCGCGGTGCACCCGGTGTTCGGCGTGGGTGAAGCGCGGCACCCGGGTGCGGGCCGCGGCCTGCTCAGGTGGTCGGGACATCGTCGCGTCCGTTCGACCGGCCGACCCAGGCGTCGACGTCATATCCGCGCTCCTCCCAGTAGCCGGGCCGGACCCGGTCGGTGACGGTGATGCGGGAGAGCCACTTCGCCGACTTGTAGAAGTACATGGGCGCGGCGTAGAGGCGTACCGGTCCGCCGTGGTCGTGGCCGAGCGGCCGGTCCTGCATCCGCAGCGCGACCAGGACGTCGTCGCGGCGGGCCTGTTCGAGGGTGAGGGACTCGCGGTAGGCGCCGTCGAAGCAAGTGAAGTGGACGGCCTCGGCCTCGGGGCGGACGCCGGCGGCGTCGAGGAGGGTGGCCAGGCGCACGCCCTCGAAGGCGGTGTGCGGCACCCGCCAGCCGGTGACGCACTGGACGTCGCGGACGAGCCGGGTCTGCGGCATGGCGCGCAGGTCGGCGAGGCGGTGGGAGGCGCGGTGGCGCACCAGGCCGTCGACGGTGAGGCGGTAGTCGCGCTCGCCCTTGTGCGGTACGGAGCCGGTCACCGAGTAGTAGCGGAAGCCGCCGCCGGCCGGGAGCAGACCGGACAGGCCGGTGGGGTCCTTCTGGGCGGCGGCGCCGATGGTGCTGTCGTAGGCACGCTGCAGGAGGGGGGCGGCGGCGACGCCGGCGGCACCGGCCGCGAGCATGCCGAGCAGCACGCGGCGCCCTACGGGGGTGCCGCGCCCGTCCTCGCCGTCGCGGTCCGCCGGGCGGGCCGGATTCGGGTCCTGTGTCACCCCCCGATTCGACCACCGAGCACGCCCCGGGGCCAGCGTCCGGGCATCGGCGTCAGACTTTCGTCATCTGCCCCGGCGGGGTGTGCGGGTCAGCGGTCCGCTTGGCGGCGGGCCCGGCGCAGGGCGGTGTCGCGGGCGGCCTGGAAGGCACCTTCGGCGTCGCGGCCCGCGTACGACCACGGCGCACGCGTCAGATGCGGGCCGATGCGCTGGAAGAGGGCGGCGGCCTCGGCCATCCTCCCCTCGTGGAACGTCGCGTGCGCGAGGAAGTTGAGGTCGACCTTGCCGCGCGGATGGTCCTCGCCCTCCCACTCCAGCCACCAGTCGAAGGCGGACTGCAGGAGCCGGTGGGCCCGGCGGGTGGACCAGTGGCCGGAGTCCGCGGGGTCGGGGGGCTCCAGTCCGGCGGCGGCCCGTACGCGGTAGCGCTCGGCGTGGGCGACGACGGGGAGCAGGGCGAGCGGGGAGTCGGCGGGGGCCCGGGCCGCGGCGCGGGCGGCGAACGCGTCGGCCGGGTGTCCGGGGTCGTCGGCGCCGGCCGGGTGCTGCTCGGCCAGGCAGGCCGCCATCAGGTGGTGGGCGTGGTGGTGGTCGGGGTGGCGGGTCCGTATCTGCTGGAAGGCCAGGGCGCGGTCCTCCGGGGTGCCGGTGCGGCGGGCGAGGATCAGCGCGCCGAGCCAGGGGGTGGGGTCGTCGGGCAGCATCCGGGCGGCGGCCGCACAGGCCTCGGCGGCGGCGTCGGTGCCGGCCTCGCCGCGCAGGGCCAGCCGGACGGTGGCGAGGGCCACGAGCGTGGCGGCGTCACCGCTGTCCGGCTCGGCGAGCCGCCAGTCGCCGGCCCAGGCGGCGCTGCCGGGGCAGCCGGCCAGGACCGTTAATCGGTGTCCGCGCCGGTCCCAGTCCGCGCCGGTCTCGGCCAGCAGGGTACGCACCCGGGCCCACTGCCCGAGCGCCAGCGCGTCGGCGGCGATGACCAGTTCGGTGTCGTCCAGGGCCGGGGCGAGGACCGGTGCGTCCGGGCAGCGGGCGCGGCGCAGGGCCGGCGGGGTGGCTGGGGGCAAAGGGGAAGGGGACGTCGAAGTCACGGGTCAGGGGGCTCCATGGCGCGCCGCGCCGGCCGGGCACCGCACCGTCGTCGTCAGGGGGTGGGGCCCGATCCGCACGCGCCTGTGCAGAGGGTGACGGACTGGTCCGCACCAGTCATCACCCACAGCAAAGCGCTACGCAGAGCTCCGCGTCAAGGCGGGAAGGGGAATGGCCGGATCCGCCAACTCCCCTTCCGCATCACAGGATTGCGCGGTCACCTGCCGGAATCCGCCCCGCTCCCGTCAGGCCACCGCCCTGGCCGCCGCCCGGCCCGCCGTACGCCCGGAGAAGAGGCAGCCGCCGAGGAAGGTGCCCTCCAGCGAGCGGTATCCGTGCACGCCACCGCCGCCGAACCCGGCCGCCTCGCCCGCCGCGTAGACGCCGGGAAGAGGGGCGCCGCCGTCGGCCAGCACCCGCGAGGAGAGGTCGGTCTCCAGGCCGCCGAGAGTCTTGCGGGTGAGGATGTTCAGCCGTACGGCGATCAGCGGGCCGGCCTTGGGGTCGAGCAGGCGGTGCGGGGCCGCGGTGCGGATCAGCCGGTCGCCCAGGTACCGGCGGGTCCCGCGCATGGCGGTCACCTGGAGGTCCTTGGTGAAGGAGTTGGTGATCTCGCGGTCCCGGGCCACGATCTCCTCGCGCAGCGCGGCCTCGTCGATCAGCGGCTCCTCGGTCAGCGCGTTCATCCGCCGTGCGAGGTCGGTGAGCGAGCGCTCGACGATGAAGTCCGCGCCGTGGTCCATGAACGCCCGCACCGGGCCCGGCGCGCCGCCCCGGGCCCGGCCCAGGACCTCGCGGACGCTCTTTCCGGTCAGGTCGGGGTTCTGCTCCGAGCCGGAGAGCGTGAACTCCTTCTCGATGATCTTCTGGGTGAGCACGAACCAGGTGTGGTCGTGGCCGGTGCGCATGATGTGTTCGAGCGTGCCGAGGGTGTCGAAGCCGGGGAACAGCGGCACCGGCAGTCGCTTGCCGCGGGCGTCCAGCCACAGCGGGGACGGGCCCGACAGGATCCGGATGCCGTGCATCGGCCAGATCGGGTTCCAGTTGTCGATGCCCTCGGTGTAGTGCCACATCCGGTCGCGGTTGATCAGGTGCCCGCCGGCCGCCTCGGCGATGCCCAGCATCTCGCCGTCCACATGCGCGGGCACGCCGGACAGCATCCGCCGCGGGGGCGTGCCCAGCCGCTCGGGCCAGTTGGCGCGCACCAGCTCGTGGTTGCCGCCGATACCGCCCGAGGTGACGATCACGGCCTGCGCCCTGAGCTCGAAGGCGCCGGTCACCTCCCGGCTGCTGGGCCTGCCGCGCGCCACGTCCGAGGGCGCGAGGATCTCGCCGCCGACCGTGTCCACGCTGCCGGCGCTGCGCGAGAGCCCGGTGACGCGGTGCCGGAAGCGCAGGTCGACCAGGCCCCGGGCGGCCCCGGCCCGCACCCGGCGCTCGAACGGCGCGACGAGGCCGGGCCCGGTGCCCCAGGTGACGTGGAAGCGGGGGACGGAGTTGCCGTGCCCGGTCGCGTCGTAGCCGCCGCGCTCCGCCCAGCCGACGACGGGGAAGAACCGCACGCCCTGCCGGTGCAGCCAGGAGCGCTTCTCCCCGGCGGCGAAGTCGACGTACGCCTCGGCCCACTTGCGCGGCCAGTGGTCCTCCGGGCGGTCGAAGCCGGCCGTGCCCAGCCAGTCCTGCCAGGCGAGGGCGTGGCTGTCGCGGATCCGCAGCCGGCGCTGCTCGGGCGAGTCCACGAGGAAGAGGCCGCCGAAGGACCAGTGCGCCTGCCCGCCGAGGGACTGCTCGGGCTCCTGGTCGAGCAGGATCACCGTGCGCCCGGCGTCCACCAGTTCCGCGGTGGCCGCCAGCCCCGCGAGCCCCGCTCCGATCACGATCACATCAGCGTCGTACGCCATCTCTGCATCTCCTCACCGGGGCACGCCGGCGCGCGCCGGCCGCCGTGGTGGAACGATCCTCAGCGCGCCCGACGGCCGCGTCAACCGTTTGATTACCGCGCAGTACACAGGGGCGCGCGGGAGAATGGGGGGTGATCAGGGCCACCCCACCCCCGCCGCCGGATGGCTCTCCTCAGGCGCATCCCCCGCCCCGCGTGATACGAGGTGTGCGACGTGACGGTGATACTGCTCGCCCTCGGAGCGGCCTGCTGTCTGGGGTCGGGCTTCGTGCTCCAGCAGGCCGCGGCGCAGCGCGCGCCGATGAAGGACTACCTCTCCCTGCGTCTGCTGCTGGACCTGGTGCGGATGCCGGTGTGGCTGGCCGGCATCGGGCTGATGGTGGTCGGGATGGCGCTCGGCGCGCTGGCGCTGGGGATGGGCGACATCACTCTGGTGGAGCCGCTGCTGGCGACCAATCTGCTGTTCGCGATGGCGCTGTCCCGGCGGCTGACCCGGCAGCGCCTCGGCCGCACCGGGTGGGCCGGGCTGTGGCTGCTGGCGGGCGGGGTCACCGCCTTCATCGTGGCCGGCCAGCCGCAGGGCGGGTCCAGGAGCCCCGATCATCTGTGGCAGTGGCTGATCATGGGGATGGTGCTGGGCACCGCCCTGCTGCTGGCGGCCGTCGCCAAACGGGAGCGGACCCATGTGAGCCTGGAGGCCGCGCTGCTTGGTATCGCGGCGGGCCTGGTCTACGGCGTGCAGGACGCGCTGACCCGGATCAGCGGCGACCACTTCGAACGGGGCGGCTGGCCGGCGCTGGTGACCAGCTGGCAGCCGTACGCCATCGTCGGGCTCGGGGTGCTGGCGCTGGTCATGGTGCAGAGCGCCTTCGAGTCGGCACCGCTGCGGCTGTCACTGCCGGCGCTGACCGCCGCCCAGCCGCTGGCCGGGATCGCCTGCGGGGTGGGCTTCCTCGGCGACCGGCTGCAGGTGACGGCGGGGGCGCTGGTGTGGGAGGTCGCCGGGATCATGGCCGTCGTCGCGGGCATCGTCCTGATCGGCACCCATCCGGCGATGCCGCCGGGGACGGGCCGGACCGAGGACGCGGTGGAGATGCAGCCGCGCTGACGCGGCGGGCGCGGTACACGGGCCCCCGCGCGCGCCGCGCCCGGGTGGTGGTTGCATGACCCCATGACCGATCAGCAACCGCTCAACGCGGACGAGATCCTCGACGTCGTCGATGAGAACGATCAGGTCGTGGGGCAGGCCCCGCGCGGTGAGACCTACGCCCGCCGGATGCGCACCCGCTGCGCGTTCGTCCTCGCCCGGGACGCCGAGGACCGGATCTTCGTGCACCGCCGCACCCCGCACAAGCTCGTCTTCCCCTCGCACTACGACATGTTCGTGGGCGGCGTGGTCGGCGCCGGTGAGAGCTATGACGCGGCGGCGCTGCGCGAGGCCGAGGAGGAGCTGGGCGTACAGGGGCTGACGCCGCCGGAGCCGCTGTTCAAGTTCCTCTACGAGACCGCGGAGCACACCTGGTGGTCCGCCGTCTACCAGGTGCGCTGCACCCTGCCGGTCGCCCCGCAGGAGTCGGAGATCGACTGGTATGCCTTCCTGCCCGAGGAGGAGCTGATCCGGCGGCTCGACGAGTGGCCCTGGACGCCGGACGGCATGGCCGCGTACCGGCGGCTGCTGGAGCTGCGGGAGACGGGAGCGGCCTGATGCGACGGGCCGTGCGGCGGGCCGGCCGTTAGGGTTTCGGCCATGATCCTCACCGACGGACTGCGGTCGGCCGTCGCGGCCGTGCGGCTGTGGTGGTCGCCCGCGCGGGTCCGCGAGGAGGGCACGACCCCCGACTACCGCTTCTCGCTGGCCAATGAGCGCACGTTTCTGGCCTGGCTGCGCACCGGTCTGGCGCTGATCGGCGGCGGGTTCGCGGTGGACCAGTTCCTGCCCCGGCTGCACCCGGGCGTGCGGCTGACCTTCACCGTCGTCCTGCTCGCGGGCGGGGCACTGTGCGCGCTGCGGGCGGTCAACCACTGGATGCGCTGCGAGCGGGCGATGCGGCGCGGCGAGGATCTGCCGGTCACCCGCTTCCCCACGGCGCTGGCGCTGGCCGTCGGGGTGCTCGGGGTGGCGGTGGCCGTGCTGGTCCTGCTGGGCTGGACCGGCTAGTCGATGGCCGGCGGAGCGCTGCCGGGCGGGCCGGGGCCGCGTCCGGCGCGCGACCGGGATCCCGGGCTGCAGCCGGAACGGACCCGACTGGCCTGGCGACGTACGACGCTGTCCGCCACCGCGATGGCGGTGCTGGCCGGCCGCCAACTGCTCCACGGTCAGGCGCCCGGACCGGTGGAGGCGGTGCTGGCAGTGCTGATGGGGCTGTTGTGGCTCGCCTTCATGGCGCTCGCGCACCGCCGGATGCGGGCGATGGCCACCGGCCGCCCGCCGGGACTGCCGCCGCGGACCGCCCTGCTGCTGGTCGTCTGCACGCTCGCGGTGGCGCTGTGCGGCGCGGTGATACTGGTGCGGCCGGGCCGCTGACGACGCCCCGGGCCCCCGCCGAGGCCGGCGGCGGAGGTACCGTAGCGCGACCCTCACGGCGCCGGAGCGGACCAAGTCGCGGCCCGCCGGTGGGTCGTGACGGACCATCGAGCAAGGGGGCAGAACCCGCATGGGAGACGCGAGCGCACCGACCACGGCGGAGCCGTACCTCACCGAACTCGCCGCCGGCGTCCACGCCTTCATCCAGCCGGACGGCGGCTGGTGCCTGAACAACGCCGGCTTCCTCACCGACGGCGACGCCACCCTGGTGGTGGACACCGCCGCCACCGAGCGCCGGGCCCGGCGCTTGCGCCGGCGGATCGCGGAGAGCGGCGCGCCGGCGCCGCGCACCGTGGTCAACACCCACCACCACGGTGATCACACCTACGGCAACGGCGTCTTCGCGCCCGAGGCGACGGTCATCGGGCACGCCGCCTGCCGCCGCGAGCTGCTGGCCGCCGGCCACCAGCTGCACGCGGTGTGGCCGCAGGTGGAGTACGGCGACATCCGCCTGACCCCGCCCGAGGTGACGTACACCGACGAGCTGACCCTGCACGTCGGCGGCATCGAGGCGCGGCTGATCCACCCGGGCGTGGCGCACACCCCGGGCGACACCCTCGTCTGGCTGCCCCGGCAGCGCGTCGTCTTCGCCGGGGACCTGGTCTTCAACGGCGGCACCCCGTTCGTCTTCATGGGGTCGCTGACCGGCTCGCTGCGCGCCATCGAGCTGCTGCGCTCGCTGGGCGCCGACACCGTCGTCCCCGGGCACGGTCCCGTGTCCGGCCCCGAGGTCTACGACGTCATCGAGCGCTATCTGCGGTTCGTCGGACAGCTGGCGGAGGAGGGCCGGGCGGCGGGGCGGACCCCGCTGGAGGTGGCCCGGGCCGCGGATCTGGGGCCGTTCGCGGAGCTGGCGGAGAGCGAGCGGCTGGTGGCGAACCTGCACCGCGCGTACGCGGAGCTGGCGGGCGGGGAGCCGGGCGCCCCGCTGGACCCGCTGGTGGGGTTCGGCGACATGACGGCGATGAACGGCGGGGTGCCGGTGGCCTGCCACGCGTGAGCGGCGGCGGGCGAGCGGTGGCCACGTGGCGGAAAACCCCCGTCCGGGGCGGTGCGTGACCGACGCCCCACGCACCGGCACTGGACTCCATACCGACTAGTCGGCATGATCGGGGCTGCGATCGACCGATGGACCGCCGACTGCGTAACGGAGGAGCACGATGAGCAAGGCCACCCCTCCCCCTCAGGCCCCGGGCCGGGAGGACCCTCCCGGCCTCGACCTGGCCCGATTGCGCACGCACCTGGACCGGGAGCGGCCGGGGCTGGCCGGCGGCCCGCTGCGTGCGCAGCTGATCGAGGGCGGGCGGTCCAATCTCACCTACCGCGTCACCGACGGCACGGCCTCCTGGGTCGTCCGCCGGCCGCCGCTCGGCCACGTCCTGGCCACCGCGCACGACATGCGGCGCGAGCACCGGGTGATCAGCGCGCTGCACGACACTCCGGTGCCGGTGCCCGAGACCCTGCTGCTGTGCGAGGACGAGTCGGTGATCGGCGCGCCCTTCTACGTGATGGAGCTGGTCGAGGGCACCCCGTACCGCACGGCCGCTCAGCTCGCCCCCCTCGGCCCCGAGCGCACCCGCGCCGTGGTGCTCTCCCTGGTCGACACGCTCGTGGCGCTGCACGCCGTGGACCCCGAGGCGGCCGGGCTCGGCGACTTCGGCCGTCCGGAGGGCTTCCTGGAGCGTCAGCTGCGGCGCTGGGGCAAGCAGCTGAGCGCGTCGAAGAACCGCGATCTGCCGGGGATCGAGGAACTGCACCAGGCACTGGGCCGGGCGCTGCCCGCCTCCCCCGCGCCGGCCGTCGTGCACGGCGACTACCGGCTCGACAACGTGCTGGTCGGTGCCGATGACGGCATCAAGGCCGTACTGGACTGGGAGATGTCCACGCTCGGCGATCCGCTGACCGACCTCGGGCTGCTGGTGATGTACAGCTCGGATCTGGGCCTGCCGCAGTCGCCGGTGAGCACCACCAGCGGCGCGCCCGGTCACCCGGCCCCCGAGGAGCTGATCGAGCGCTACGCCGCGGGCTCGGGCCGGGACACCTCCTCGATCGCCTGGTACACGGCCTTCGCCTGGTTCAAGCTCGCCGTGATCCTCGAAGGCATCCACTACCGCTTCACGCTCGGCCAGACCGTCGGCGCCGGGTTCGACCGGATCGGCGAACTCGTCCCCGTCTTCATCGACCGCGGACTCACCACCCTCAAGGAAGGCTGAGGCACCCATGGACTTCGCATTCGACGCCCGTACCGAGGAGCTGCGCGGCAAGCTCCTGGCGTTCATGGACGAGCATGTGTACCCGGCCGAGGAGACCGCCCGTGAGCAGCGGGCCGCGCTCGCCTCGCCGTGGGACACCCCCGCGATCGTCGAGGACCTCAAGGCCGAGGCCCGCCGGCAGGGCCTGTGGAACCTGTTTTTTGTAGACGAGCACAGCCTGCCGGACGCCGAGCACGGCGCCGGGCTGACCAATCTCCAGTACGCGCCGCTGGCCGAAATCACCGGCCGCAGCCCCCAGTTGGCGCCCACCGCGCTGAACTGCGCGGCGCCGGACACCGGCAACATGGAGGTGCTGGCGCAGTTCGGCAACGAGGCGCAGCAAAAGCAGTGGCTGGAGCCGCTGCTGGCCGGCGAGATCCGGTCGGCGTTCGCGATGACCGAGCCGGAGGTGGCCTCGTCGGACGCCACCAACATCGAGACGCATATCGCGCGCGAGGGCGACGAGTACGTCATCAACGGCCGCAAGTGGTACATCTCCGGGGCGATGAACCCGCTGTGCCAGATCTTCATCGTGATGGGCAAGACCGACCCGGACGGCGCCGACCCGCGCCGCCAGCAGTCGATGGTCCTGGTGCCGCGCGACACCCCCGGCGTCGAGGTCAAGCGAGCCATGCAGGTCTACGGCTACGAGGACCACTGGCACGGCGGCCACGCCGAGGTGCTCTTCCACGACGTACGGGTGCCGGTGGGCAATCTGATCGGCGAGGAGGGCGGCGGCTTCGGCATCGCCCAGGCCCGGCTCGGCCCCGGCCGGATCCACCACTGCATGCGGCTGATCGGCATGGCCGAGCGCGCCATCGAGCTGATGTGCCGGCGCGCGGTGACCCGTACGGCCTTCGGCAAGCCGCTGGCCCGGCAGGGGGTGGTGCAGGAGTGGATCGCGGATGCCCGGGTGGCGGTGGAGCAGCTGCGGCTGCTGGTGCTGAAGACCGCCTGGCTGATGGACACCGTCGGCAACAAGGGCGCGCACACCGAGATCCAGTCCATCAAGATCGCCACCCCGCGCACGGTCGTGGACATCCTCGACAAGGCGGTCCAGCTGCACGGCGCGGGCGGGGTCAGCCAGGACTTCCCGCTGGCCGAGCTGTGGGCGGGCGCGCGGACGCTGCGGCTGGCGGACGGCCCGGACGAGGTGCACCAGCGGTCGCTGGCGCGCCGTGAGCTCAAGAAGTACCTGTAGGCGACAGCCGGCGCAGCGGACGGCGCCGAGCCCCGCGGGAGTGGTTCCGCGGGGCCTCGGCGCCGTCCGTCGTCTCTCAGGGCCGCAGCGCGCGCAGCAGCAGGTCCGCCAGGTGGTCGGCGACCTGCTGCGGGCTGAGCGGGCCGTCCTCGCGGTACCAGGTGCCGAGGTGGTGCACCGAGCCGAAGTGGTAGTCCACGACGAGGTCGGCGGGGATGCCGGCGGCGAACACCCCGGCGCGCTGGCCCTCCTCGATCAGGGCCCGGAAGCGCTCGTGGTAGCGCCGCCGCTCGGCGCGCACCTGCTTGTCCTTCTCCGGGCCGAGGTGGTGCATCGAGCGGAAGAAGATCTTGGTGTCGTCGAGGTTCTCGATGGTGGTGACCACGACGTCGGCGGCGGCGTCGCGCAGCCGCCGCTCCACCGGTGCGTCGGCGTCCGCGAAGTGGTCCAGGCGCTCCTGCTGAAGCCGCAGGACCCGGCCGTAGACCTCGTGCAGCAGATCGTCCTTGGAGCCGAAGTAGTGGTACAGGGCGCCCTTGGTGACGCCCGCCGCGTCGACGATCTCCTGGACGGAGGTGCGGTCATAGCCCTGCTCCGCGAAGAGCTTGGTGGCGGTGGCCAGCAGTCTCTGGGCCACCGGCTTCGCGCCGCCGTTGCCGTTGCCGTCCTTCGTGCCGGCCATCGCCCTCACCTGTCCTTAGTGCGTACGTCATGCGCGGTGGCGCAGCTCCCGTCGGAGGATCTTGCCACTCGTGGTCTTGGGAAGCTCGGCCAGGATCTCCACCTCACGGGGATATTTGTACGCCGCGAGCCGCTCCTTGCAGTAGGCGGACAGCTCGGCGGGCTCGGGAGCCTTCCCCGGACGCAGGCTGACATACGCCTTGACCGTCTCGCCGCGGTAGGGGTCGGGCACGCCGACCACCGCCGCCTCGCGCACCGCGGGGTGGCCGTAGAGCACGTCCTCGACCTCCCGCGGCCACACCTTGAAGCCGGCCGCGTTGATCATGTCCTTCTTGCGGTCGACGACGTACAGCCAGCCGTCGGTGTCCATGAAGCCGATGTCGCCGGTGCGCAGTTCGCCGTCCGGGAGGGCCTCGGCGGTGGCGTCGGGGCGGCGCCAGTAGCCGGGGACGACCTGGGGGCCGCGCACCGCGATCTCGCCCTGCTCGCCGAACGGCAGGTCCCGGCCGTCCTCGCCGATGATCCGCACGACCGTGTCGGGGCCGGGCACCCCGACGGCGAGCGTGCCGGAGGACTCGTCGACCGGCGCCCGCCTGCCCGGGGGGACGCTGGCGCAGGGCGCGGTGCACTCCGTCAGGCCGTAGCCGTTGTGGAGGTACGGGCCGAAGCCGGCGCGGAACTTCTCGACCAGGGCGGGCGGCAGCGGCGCCCCGCCGGAGGACATCGTCGTGAAGGACGCGAAGTGGTCGCGGGTGACGTCGGGGTGGGCCATCAGCGCCATGTAGGCGGTGGAGGGGCCGACCGTGTAGGCGGGGCGGTGCTCCAGGAAGGCGTCCAGGACGACGCCCGCCTCGAAGCGGTGGGCGAGCGCGAGGGTGCCGGCGCCGGCGATGCAGGCGGCCAGTTCGCAGACCATGCCGGTGATGTGGAAGAGCGGGGCGAGCGCGAAGTAGGTGGCGCCCTCGGGCAGGCTCAGGCCGGTGCGCTGGCGTTCGGCGTTGTAGGTGATGTTGCCGTGGGTGTTGGTGGCGCCCTTGGGGGTGCCGCTGGTGCCGGAGGTGTAGCAGATCAGCGCGAGGTCGTCGGCGGTGAGCTCCGGGTCGGCGGGCACCGCGCGCAGTCGGCCGGCGGCGCGGGCGGCGGTCAGCAGGTCGTCGGCCCCTTCCTGCGGCCCGAGCGGCTCGCCGCGCAGCACCCGGGCGTCGTCGCGGGTCTGCAACTCCCGTTCACAGGTGGTCAGCGCGATCCGTACGGACGGGGCCTCGGCGGCGGTGGCGCGCAGATAGCCGTCCCAGGTGCGGTCGGCGCAGAGGACGGCGGTGACCTCGGCGTCGTTCAGGATGTGCCGGGCCTCGGCGGACTTGTACATGGGGTTGAGGGGCACGACCACCCCGCCGGCCTTCCACACGCCGAGCACCGCGAGCACGAAGTGCGGGGTGTTCTGGAGCATGACCGCGGCCCGGTCGCCGCGCTGGAACCCGCGCCCGGCGAGGTGGGCGGCGATGCCGTCGGAGAGCGCGTCGGTCTCGGCGTAGGACAGCCGGCCGTCGAAGTAGGCGAGCGCGGTGCGGTCGGGGGCGCGGCCGACCGCGGCCCGGAAGGCGTGCAGCATCGAGGGGTGCGGCCGGACGGGGGCGCGCTGGGCGTCGGTGAGCTGTGCCAGCCACGGCTTGTCCTGGTAGGAGGTCATCGGGGTGCGGCCCTTTCTTCCTGATCGCCTGATCATCCCTGCGGGGGAACACCTGGGGTGACGCGGGGTGGCGGCCCGGGCCCCGCTCGGCCCGCCACCCCTTCTTCGTTCTCCAGTCCGGCCTCGGTCCCTAGGCGGGTCCCTCCGTCTGCTCCAGCTTCCGCTGGAGGTGGTTCATGCCGCCCAGCCAGCGGTCGGGGTCGGTGGCCCGCGCGGCGTAGTAGTCCGCGACCTCCGGGTGCGGCAGCACCAGGAAGCGGCCCTGCTCGATCGCCGTGAACAGCGCGTCGGCGACGTCCGCGGGCTCGACGGCCGTGGGGGTCAGCACCAGCTCCCCGGCGGTTCCGGTGGCGGCCAGCATGTCGGTGCGTACGCCCTGGGGGCAGATGGCGTGCACGTCGATGCCGCGGTGCCGGTAGGTCAGCGAGAGCCACTCGGCGAAGGCGTACGCGCCGTGCTTGGTGACGCTGTACGGGGCCGCGGCGACCATCGTGAGCAGGCCGGCCGCGGAGACGGTGGACACGAAGCGCCCCCGGCCGCGCTCCAGCCACTCCGGGAGCAGCGCCTTCGCCGCCCGTACGTGGGCCATGACATTGACGTCCCAGGCCAGCGCCCAGTCCTCCTCGGGCGCGTCGGGCCCGCCCCCGGTGCCGACCCCGGCGTTGGCGCAGAAGACGTCGATCGCGCCGCCGAGCGCCTCGCGGGCGGCCGGGACGACGGCGGAGGCGTCACCGGGGACGACGAGGGCGCCGATCTCCTCGGCGGTGTGCTTCGCCTTGGCCTCGTCCAGGTCGTTGACCACGACCCGGGCCCCCTCGGCGGCGAACCGGCGGGCCAGGGCGGCGCCGATCCCCCCGCCCGCCCCGGTCACGACGACGGCCTTGTCCCGTACGGCTTCCACTGCTGGGTCTCCCTCGGTCGCATCGGTTCGACTGACAGGCAGACTAACCAGTCGGTATGTCCTGACGGAAGAGCCCGTCCCCCGCCCTCGGCTCCTCCCCCGCTCTCGACCTCGCTCGACCGGAGGGACCCCCATGAGCGGGAGGTGCCCCCATCGCCGCGGCCCGGTCCGTTCCCCAACGGCGCCCGGCGCACTAGCGTGCACACGACACGCATCGGTTGGATCCTGCTCCCCTGCTTCGCCGAACACGGAGGTGTGCGGATGGCTCTGTCGAGACGCGTTCTGCTCGGGCATCTGGCGGCGACCGGAGCGGCCGGCACGGCACTGACCGCGGCCGCACCGCCCGCACGGGCGGCAGAGCCGGCGACCGGCGGGGGGCGACGGGTGCACACCGGCTTCGAGCGCCTGGCCGCCGACGGCTACCGCCTCCTGGACGGCCGGCGGGTCGGCATCGTCACCAACCCCACCGGCATCACCCGCACGGCCGAGCACATCGTGGACGTCCTGCACGCCGACGACCGGGTGCGGCTGACCGCCGTCTTCGGCCCCGAGCACGGCTTCCGCGGCACCGCGCAGGCGGGCGGCTCCGAGGGCCGCTACGACGATCCCGCCACCGGGCTGCCGGTCTACGACACCTACAACAAGAGCGGCAAGGAGCTGGCCGCCGTCTTCACCGCCTCCGGCGTGGACACCGTCGTCTTCGACATCCAGGACGTCGGCGCGCGCTTCTACACCTACATCTGGACGCTCTACGACTGCATGGTCGCGGCCGTCCTCGCCGGCAAGAGCTTCGTCGTCCTCGACCGCCCGAATCCGGTCACCGGCCGCTTCGCCACCGGCCCGGTGCTGGACAAGGCGTACGCCTCCTTCATCGGCCGTGAGCCGATCTCCCAGGCGCACGGCATGACGGTGCTGGAACTGGCGCTGCTGTTCAACGACGAGTTCGTCCCCGCGGCCGCCGGACGGCCGGTGGAGCTGGAGACCGTACGGATGACCGGCTGGCGGCGCGGCGACTTCTACGACGCGACGGGCCTGCCGTGGGTACCCCCGAGCCCCAACATGCCCACCCCGGACACCGCCCTCGTCTACGCGGGCACCTGCCTGTTCGAGGGCACGAACCTCTCCGAGGGGCGCGGCACCACCCGCCCCTTCGAGCTGCTGGGCGCCGACGGCATCGACCGCCGCTGGGCCTCGGCCGCGAACGAACTCGGCCTACCCGGCGTGCACTTCAGGGAGGCCTACTTCGCGCCGACCTTCTCCAAGTTCCAGGGCAAGACGATCGGCGGAGTCCAGCTCCATGTGCACGACCGGGAGGCGTACGACCCGGTGCGCACCGGGATCGCGCTGCTGGTGACCGCGAAGCGGGTCTGGGACGGCTTCGCCTGGCGCCCGGACAACGGCATCGACCGGCTGACCGGGTCGTCGACCGTACGCAAGATGATCGACGCGGGCGCGGAGCCGGACGAGATCGTCGCCGCCTGGCAGGCGGATCTCGCCGAGTTCCGCGCCGTACGCGCCCGCTGTCTTCGCTACCCGTCGCCTAGAAGCTGAAGCTCATGAACGCCCCGTATCCGCCCTCGGCCGCCTCGGAGAAGAAGGCGACGAGTCCCTCGTAGGCGTGCTCCAGCCACTTCAGCTCGCCCTCGGCGTCGAACCGCCACGTATTGGGGTACACGTCCTCCTTCGTCATCCGCTCCGGGTCGTAATGGGCCGCCAACCGCTCCCACGGGGTCGCCCTCAGCTGCCGTGCCACGCTCTCGATCTGCTCCGCGGACCACCCGAACAGGGTGCCGTCCTCCAGGATCTGGGACCCGTCCATCAGGAAGTCCAGATCCACCTCCGTCCCGTCGAGCAGGAACTGCAGGCCGGCCCACGCCTTGTCCGGGCCGCCATAGGGCCGAGTCGGAAAGTCGTCGCCGGAGTACAGCTCGAAGATGTACTCGTCGGCCCAACTCGGCTCCCTCTCCGCCCTGTCCAGCTCCTCCGTCGTCGCCCCGATGAACCCGATGGTCACGCCCATGACAGCCAATCCCCCTTGGTATACGACCTGTTCGATCCTTCACTCGAACGGCGCTGGCGAGTGTTCCACGAGGCACTGACAACGGGCCGTGATCGGCGGCGAGCTGCGCTGGAGGCGGCCCGTCTCACGTGTCGGGACGGCGCGTTCGGGTATTGACTGCCTCGTACACCGACCAGGAAAGTGCGCTGGTGAACAATGACGTGACAGCGGTACAGAAGACGGCGGACGGTGCGCCGGCGGCGGACGGTGCGGGTGCCGGGGGCGAGAGTCTGCGGCGGGTGGCCGTGGCCTCGTTCATCGGGACGGCCATCGAGTTCTACGACTTCTACATCTACGGGACGGCCGCCGCGCTCGTCCTCAACCAGGCGTTCTTTCCGACCCTCTCGCCGGTCAACGCCACCCTGGCGGCGTTCTCCACCTACGCGGTGGCGTTCGCCGCGCGGCCGATCGGGTCGGTGGTCTTCGGCCACTTCGGCGACCGGGTGGGCCGCAAGTCCGTGCTGGTCGCCTCGCTGCTGCTGATGGGGCTGTCCACAGCGCTGGTCGGACTGCTGCCGGGCTACGGCACCTTGGGCGTCTGGGCGCCACTACTGCTGATCGCGCTGCGCTTCCTGCAGGGCATCGGCCTGGGCGGCGAGTGGGGCGGGGCCGCGCTGCTCGCGGTCGAGCACGCGCCGCGCGGGCGCCGTGGGCTGTACGCCGCCTTCCCGCAGCTCGGCCCGTCCGTCGGATTCCTCGCGGCGACCGGGGTGTTCTGGCTGCTGTCGTCCGTGCTGGACGACGCGGCGTTCCGCTCGTGGGGCTGGCGGGTGCCGTTCCTGCTGTCGTTCCTGCTGGTCGGCGTCGGGCTGTTCGTACGGCTGAAGATCAGCGAGACCCCGGTGTTCGCGAGGGTGATGGACGCTCGGGAGGCCAGCAGGGTCCCGGCGGTCGATGTGCTGCGCCGGCATCCGCGCGAACTGCTGCTGGGCGCGGGCGGCATGATCGTCGCGTACGGGCTCTTCTACACCGCGACGACCTACTGCCTGTCCTACTCGACCGGTGAACTGGGCGTCTCCCGCAACACCATGCTGGGGCTCTCCCTGATCGCCTGCCTCTTCCTGGCCGCCGGCACCTGGCTCGCCGCCACCCGCTCCGACCACACCGGCCGCCGCAGGCTGGTCCTGGCGGGCAGCGGCCTTGCGGTGCTGTGGGGCCTGGTGCTCTTCCCGCTGCTGGACACCCGGCAGCCGGCGCTGATCGCGCTCGGCCTCGGCGGCGCGCTGTTCTGCATGGGCGTGGTGTACGGCCCGATGGGCGCGTATCTGCCGGAGCTGTTCGGTACGGCGGTGCGGTACTCGGGCGCCTCGCTGGCCTACAACCTGGGCGGGGTGCTGGGCGGCGCGGTGGCGCCGCTGGTCGCCACCCGGCTCCAGTCGGCGTTCGGCTCCGCGTCGGTGGGCTGGTATGTGAGCGCCATGGCGGTCGTCTCGCTGCTGTGCGTCCTGGCGCTGCCGGAGACCCGGGAGCGGGAACTGGCCTGAGGGCCCGGCGCCAAGCCCCCAGGTAGGGTGCCGGCGGACCGGGGCGCGGGCCTCACGAGCTGAGCCACCACCGGCCGCTCTCCCTCGACAGCGCCTCCCACAGGAGGTTGAGGGGGTGTCCGGGCGGATACGACGCCCGCTCCCCGCGCCGGGTGAAGACGCCGACCAGCACCTCGGTCAGGGGCTCCATCTCCCCGACGATCTCCAGGGTGCGCAGCCCGCCGGCCTCCGGGAGGCGACCGTCCGCGGCCGCCTCCCCGATGCCCCGGGTGACCAGCATCGCCCCGCTGACGACCCCGGAGCGCAGCAGCTCGAAGCCGTAGTGCGCGGCCTCGATCTCGGCCGCGACGGACAGCCGCTGGCGGTAGTCGGGGCCGTACCACGCGGTCAGGAAGCGGCCGATGAGGCCGCGCGCCGAGATCACCAGGGGCAGCCGGGGCAGGTCGCTCGCGCCGAGGGAGGTGCCGGGCAGCCGCTCCGGCGGCAGGTTCGTCAGCAGCGACAGGCCGCTGCGGCGCCACTCCATGACCTCGTACGGGGTCAGTAGTTCGGCCTCCGCGCCTTCGGTGACCACGACGCTGCCGCAGACCAGGTCGAGTTCCTTGGAGCGCAGTTTGGTGAAGAGGTCGCCGGTGCGGACGTGAGTGACCTTGAGGTCGACGTCGTCGCGTTCGTAGTCCTCGCGGACGCGTTCCACCGCGTCCAGCAGGAAGCCGAGGGTGTAGCGGGTGGTGCCGACGGAGAGCGTCCTGCCGAGCCGGCGGCGGGCGTCGCGTACGCCGTCCGACCACTCGCCGAGGGTGCGCCGTGCCAGGTCGACCAGCGCCTCGCCGGTCGCGGTGAACAGGGCGTCCCTCCCCCGTCCCTGTTTGAGCACCAGCTCCTCGCCGCACAGTGCGGCGAAGGTGCGGTTCATGGTGTCCAGTTGCTTCTGCACGCTGGACTGCTCGCGGCCCAGCCGGCGCGCGGCGCCCAGCGCGGTACCCGTCTCATGGACGACGATCAGTGTGCGCAGCTGGTCCATGGTGGTGTCCAGCAGCTCCGGCGGGTACTGCTGCGGACCTGACAAGGCCATGCGCGCCCAACTCGCTTTCCCTCCCCGGAAATCAGGACTGTGCAGCATACCCGCGCACGCATGCGAAGGCCCCGGGGTCCCGCCCCGGGGCCTTCACCCGCCGAAAACCGTGTCCGGTACCCGTCCACCGGTGTCCGGTACCGGTCTAACGGTGTGCCGGGAACTCCACGACCTGCTGATAGGTCGGCCGGTTCTGCCAGCTGATGGTGTCGTGGGTCAGCCTGCCCACCGCGCGGTGGATGATGGCGTCCGCGCACCACTGGTCGCCGGCCTTGCAGCTCGCGTCGCCCGGGTAGACCTGCGCGGCCGTCTTGCCGTTCGCCTGCGCAAGGGTCGCCAGCAGGGTGTCGCGGCAGGCGGACAGGTCGCCGCCGCCGCAGTAGCGCTTGGCGAGCGGGCCCTGGACCTTGTCGCCGAGCACCGAGCGCAGGTCCTTGTCCGCGTAGCTCCACCAGCCGTACTGGAACGCCGATCCGGCGTGCGCCCCGGTCGGGCCGTGGCCGGCCGACGGCGACTCGTCGATGGCGAGGTTGGCGCCCAGCGCGCCGTACAGGTCGCCGCCCAGGCCCGGCTTGAAGACGGACTCGATCATCAGCGGCCACCAGGCGTCCATCAGCCGGACCGCGTCGGGGTGGGTGTAGGTGTGCGAGCCGGCGGCGGTCTCCCGGCGCTGGGCGCCGTCCTTGGCCCAGGCCTGCAGCTGCTGGACCGCGGTCTTCAGCCGGGGGTCGGTGACCGGCTTGCTGCCAAGGACCCGCAGGAGTTCGGGCAGCACGTCCTCACCGCGCAGGTCGGTGACGGCGGCCTCGGACATCGCCCGGGTCAGCGAGGCCCGGGTCACCCCGCCCTCCTTGGTCAGCGCGCGCACCCGGTCGTCCAGCAGGTTGCCGCGGTGCACCGAGCCGTTGCCGAAGCCGGCCGAGTCGTAGTCCTCGGCCTGCTTGTTGTTCCAGGAGATGTAGTAGTCCTGGTTGACGGACTGCGGGTGCTGGGCGGGCGGGGTGTAGTCGGTGGTGTTGGTGGCGGGGTCGTAGCCCTGCCACTCGTAGGCGTCGTCCGCCGTGATGGGCAGCGACGGGTCGACGGCGGGGTTGCGGACCGGGTTGAGGCCGCTGTTGTAGTACGCGGTGTCGCGGGAGTCGGCGTAGAACCAGTTGAAGGCGTAGCCGATGTGCTGGGCGGCCTTCTGGAAGGACTTGGCGTCGCGTACCGCGGAGGGGTCGTTGAACATCTGGAAGCCGATGATCGAGTCCGCCTCGTGGCGGTAGGTGGAGCGCTGCGCGGTGTAGGCGACGGGCTTGCCGCGGACGGTGGCGCGGTGCGTGACGGTCCCGTACTTGGTCCTGAAGACCTGCATCCGGTACGAGCCGGCCGCCGTCGGGTCGGCGATGGTGGGCTTCCAGGAGTTGGTGTGCTCCAGCTTCTCCATGGGGACGCAGGAGCCGCGGTAGCGGTAGGAGGTGGAGTCCTTGGTGGCCGGCGAGCCGTCGGCGTTGCACAGGTCGACCGCGAAGGTGTCGGTGATGTCCTGGCCGGCGGAGGTGGCGCTCCAGGCGTAGTCCTGGCCGCGGCCGAGCTGGACGTACATCCCGACGCCCGCGAAGGAGGCGCCGCGGGCGCTGATGCCGGGCCCCTGGATCTCCTGGAGCATCAGCAGCTGGGGCGCGAAGTAGCCGGTCTGCGGGCCGAAGACGGCGACCGGGTTCCCGCCGGCGGTGTGCTTGCCGGAGACCAGCAGGGCGTTGGACATCCCGCGGCGCTGGTTGGGGTTGAAGCTGCCCTTGGGCAGCACCCCGTCCTTGAACAGGCCCTCCAGCTTGCGGAACTTCTTCGGGGCCGCGACCGGGTCCCGCGGCGGCGTGCCGCTCTTGGTGGTCGCCGCGCCGGTGCGGTCGAAGACCAGCGGCTCGGGGGTGACCGAGCCGCGGTCCGGCAGCGCCGTGCCCTCGGCCTTGGCCGGCTTGACGGCGAACGGGAAGCTGCTGCCGTCGTGCAGGGTCTTGGCCGCCTCGGGGTCGTTGCGCTCCCGGAAGGACTCCCAGACCTCGGTGCCCTTCTCGGCGCCGTACTTCTGCTGGGCGGCGAGCAGGGACAGGGCGTTGGTGACCTCGCCGCCCCCACCGTTGCCGAAGAGGCCGCCGACCACGGAGGCCAGCGCTATCAGGTCGGTGAGCTTGAAGGGCGCGATCTCACCGGCGTTGGTGATCGCGTCGATATGCCCGGTGAGCACGTACTCGCCGGGGAAGTAGCGGCCGTTCTTGGACTGCTCCCGGTAGGCGTTGATGCCGTCGACGTACGCCTGCGCGTCGGCCATGGCCTGCTTGCCGCGCTCGCCGTTGTGGTCCCTGATGTAGTCGACCTGCTGCTGGAGGTCCTTCTCGGTGTACGGCGCCTGCGGCCAGAACTGCTGCTCCAGGCCCTGGTTGGCGAGCGCGCCGCCGGCGAAGGAGGTCAGCTCGCCGCGGCCGATGTGGCGGAAGAGGTCCATCAGCCAGAGCCGGTCCTGGCCCGCGGCGTATCCGGCGCCGAATTCGGTGCCGTAGCGGGTGGTGCCCTTGATGTGCGGGACGCCGGTCTTCTTGTCGCGGGTGATGGTCACGTCGTCGCGGGGCGCGGTGACCTTGCCGACCTGGCCGTCGGGGACGCCGAAGGAGGCGTCGTTGAAGAACTGGGTGAGGGTGTCGTCGGTGAGCGACTGGTAGCCGCCGGCCAGCGCGCCGTACGGGGCGAGTTGGTCGGTGGAGTGCTCGGGGTGGGTGCCGAACAGCTTGTTGCCGAGGATCTCCACCAGGGTGGCGTTGCCGGTGGCGCCGGGCGGCAGGATGTCGGCGCACCGGCCTTCGCAGTAGTCATGGGCAGCCTGGTCGGGGTTCCGCGCGGCGGCCGCGGTGGGGGGTGGTGCCAAGACCGTGGCACCCAAGGCGAACAGGGCTGCCGCCGCGGCGGTCCTGAGCCTTCCGGTACGTCGTCGCATCCCTGCTCCTCGATGGGGGTCCCCCCTGCTCCTCACGAACTCGGGGGAGGGTGGGCGGGACGTTACCGGCGGTTATCCCTGGCGGGAAGATGAGCAACAGTCATCTTTTCCCCTTCCCCACAGGCGCAACGGCCGCCACGGACGTGACATCTCACCGCGACACCGGCGAACCGCACGAAAGTTCGATGGATCCAGGCGGCGGCCGGCTACGTCCCATCCCCGTCCAGTCGGGTCCTCCCCCCGGAGGTGGGATGAAATGGCCGGTTTCAGAGCCCTCGCAGAACAGGTCCGCAATCCACGACTCGTCGCAGCTCAGCGGCGCACCGCCCTGCGCAAGTGCCTTGAACGCTTCGCCCCTTACGGACACCGGGCGACCTGGCACCATCTGTGCACCCGGGCCGGTATCGCGACCCAGGACCGCGATCCGGACCCGGAGCGGCTGATCGCCGCGCTGACCGAGCTGGAGGAGGCCCGCGCCCTCTGGCTCGCGTACGAGGAGGAGTTCGCCGCCCGGCGCCGCAAGGAGAAGCACGACGGCATCCGGCAGCCCAGCGCGATCGACGACTGGCACCGGCGGACCTGGGGCGGCTGCGACATCGTGCCGTGCGAGTCTCCGCAGCGGCACCCGGCGGCCCGGCTCGCGGTGGTGCTGCGCCGCATGATCGTGGCGATGGAGACGGGGCGGCCGCGCCAGGACTGCCCGGTGTGCGGCGGCAGGCACTTCGCCTGGCTCCCGGAGACCGCCGAAGCGCCGGCGCCCGGGCCGGCCTGCCGGCAGTGCGGGGTGCTGGCCCCGGTGTCGGTGCTGACCCGTGAGGCGCTGACCTCGGCGGGCCGGGCCCACGGGGCGGGGGCCTTCGCCGCGGCCTGAGCCCGGCGGCCGCCGCCGCCTGCCGCCGTAGGAGCGCCCCGGTCCGGCACCGCGGCCGAAGTCGTTGTCGGACCCCGGTGCCATCATCGAAGGCATGTTGCCGGTATGTCTCAACGGACCGCGGACCGCGGCCGATTCGGGCGCGGTGCCGAGGTCGCCGGCGGTGCTCGCCTAGGCGGCGCGGCAGGCGGTGGCGGCCGGCGCCGAGGACGTCCACGTCCACCCCGAGACCCCGTGCGGCCGTGACTCCCTCTCGGCCGAGGAGCACGCCGAGGCGGTCTCGGCATCGAGGACACCCTCCTGATGCCCGACGGCACCCCGGCGGACGGCAACGCCGCATTGGTGCGCGCAGCGGCGACTTCGGCGTGCGGCCTTCCCGGAGGGTGACCGACGAGGTACGTTCCGCCGCATGAGCGCGCCCGCCCGTTTACGCATCGTCGCCCCTCCGGGGTGGAGCCGGTGGCTCGTCCCGCCCGCCGCCCTGTCCATCCATCTCGCCATCGGACAGGCGTACGCCTGGAGCGTGTTCAAACCGTCCCTGGAGTCCGCCCTGAAGCTGTCCGGGACGGCCTCCGCGCTCCCCTTCCAGCTGGCCATCGTGATGCTCGGGCTGTCCGCCGCGTTCGGGGGCACGCTCGTCGAACGCAACGGCCCGCGCTGGGCAATGTCCGTCTCGGCCCTCTGCTTCTGCAGCGGCTTACTCGTCGCCGCCCTCGGCGCCGCCACCGGACGGTACTGGCTGATCGTCCTCGGCTACGGCGTCATCGGCGGCATCGGCCTGGGCATCGGCTACATCTCCCCCGTCTCCACCCTCATCAAGTGGTTCCCCGACCGCCCCGGGATGGCCACCGGCATCGCCATCATGGGCTTCGGCGGCGGCGCGCTGATCGCCTCGCCCTGGTCCACTCGACTGCTCGCCGCCCTGGGTTCGGACACGTCCGGAATCGCGCGGACCTTCCTGGTCATGGGCCTGGCCTACGCGGTGTTCATGTCCCTGGGCGTGGTGCTGGTGCGGGTCCCCGCCGACGGCTGGCGGCCGCCGGGCCGGCCGGCCGCGGGCGCCTCGGCGGCCCGGCCGCTGGTCACCACGGCCCGGGTCTCGGCCCGCGACGCGCTGCGCACCCCGCAGTTCTGGTGCCTGTGGGTCATCCTCTGCATGAACGTCACGGCGGGCATCGGCATCCTGGAGAAGGCCGCCCCGATGGTCTCCGACTTCTTCGCCCGCACCGCGGCACCGGTGAGCGCATCGGCCGCGGCCGGCTTCGTGGGCCTGCTCTCGCTGGCCAACATGCTCGGCCGGATCGTCTGGTCCTCGGCCTCCGACCTGGCCGGCCGCAGACACGCCTACCGGCTCTACCTCGGCGTCGGCGCCCTGATGTATCTGCTGATCGCGCTGGCCGGCGATGCTTCCAAGCCGTTGTTCATCGTCTGCGCGGCGGTGATCCTGTCCTTCTACGGCGGCGGGTTCGCCACCCTCCCGGCGTATGTGAAGGACCTGTTCGGCACGTATCAGGTGGGTGCGATCCACGGTCGGCTGCTGACGGCCTGGTCCACCGCGGGCGTGCTCGGCCCGCTGATCGTCAACGCCGTCGCCGACAGCCGGAAGGCGGCCGGCCGCAGCGGTCCGGACCTGTACTCCACCTCCTTCTTCATCATGATCGGCCTGCTGGCCGTGGGCTTCGTCGCCAACGAGCTGGTCCGCCCCGTGCACCCCCGACACCACCAACCACCCGCCTCCGACGAGCAGTTGGCCGCCGGCCGCCGCGCCGCGACCGGGTCCGCGCCCGCGCCCGCCGACGCGAAGGGAGCCGAGCAGTGACCGCCCCCCGCACCCTCCTCCTCGTCCTGGTCTGGCTGTGGGTGGCCGTCCCCTTCCTGTACGGCCTTTACGAACTCACCCTCAAGCTGAAACAACTGTTCACGGGCTGACCACCCGCACCGGCAGCGCCCCCGGCGCGGGCACCGGCCCCCGCACCCGTACGGCACCAGGGCCGCGCGGGCACCTGTAGGAGGGAGACGTCCATGGCCGAGCTACACGATCTGTCCGCGCTCGAACAGGCCGAGGGGATCCGGTCCGGTGAGCTCTCCCCCGTGGAGCTGACCGAGCACTACCTCGCGCGGATCGATCGGCTCGACGACACACTGGGTGCCTTCATCACCCGTACCCCGGAGATCGCCCGCAAGCAGGCCGCGGAGGCCGAGAGCGAGGCCGCAGCGGCCCGCCGTGAGGGCCGCGAACTGCCGCCGCTGCACGGCGTCCCGGTCCCCATGAAGGACCTCCAGCAGGTCGCCGGGGTGCGCTGCACGATGGGCTCGCGGGCGCTGGCCGAGAACGTGCCGGCGATCGACGACCATGTCACGGGCAAGCTGCGGGCGGGCGGGACCATCCTGCTCGGCAAGACCAACACCCCCGAATTCGGGCTGCCCTGCTACACCGAGAACGGCTTCGCCCCGCCCGCCCGCACCCCCTGGGACCTGGCGCGCTCGGCGGGCGGCTCCAGCGGCGGCGCGGCCGCGGCGGTCGCCGGCGGCCTGGCCCCCGTCGCGCACGCCAGCGACGGCGGCGGCTCGATCCGTATCCCGGCGTCGGTCTGCGGGCTGTACGGCATCAAGCCCAGCCGCGGCCGGATCAGCGGCGGCCCGCTGATGCACGACATCACGGGACTCGCGACCTCCGGCCCACTGGCCCGTACGGTCGCCGACGCGGCCACCCTGCTGGACGTCATGGCGGGCACGATGCCCGGCGACCCGTACGCGGCGCCGTCGCTGCCGCCCGGCGAGACCTTCGCCTCCTGCGCCCTGCGCGACCCCGGGCGACTGCGGATCGCCTGCCTGACCGGGGCGCCCATCCCGGGCGTCGAGATCCACCCCGACTGCCGCACGGCCGCCGAGGACACCGCCGCGCTGCTGACCGGTCTCGGCCACGAGGTCGAGCAGCTCGCGCTGCCGTCCGACGACTCGATCCGCGAGGCCTTCACCCGTGTCTGGTCCGTGATGGCCGCGAACCAGCCGGTCCCGCCGGAGGGCGAGGAGCTGCTGATGCCGCTCACCCGCTATCTGCGCGAGCGCGGCGGCCAGGTCTCCGGCACGGAGTTCGCGCGCTCGATGTACGCCTTCCGCATGCTCGCCCAGTCCCTCGCCGACGGCCTGATGCCGCCGGGCACCGGCTACGACGTGATCCTCTCACCGACCCTGGCGACGCCCCCGGTGGCCGTCGGCGCACTGCGCAACGACGCCGATCCGCAGGCCGAGTTCGCCGCCCTCGGCGGCTTCACCCCGTTCACCGCGCTCTGCAACGCCACCGGTCAGCCCGCGGTGAACGTCCCGCTGCACTGGAACTCCGAGGGGCTGCCCATCGGTGTGATGCTGGCCGGCAGGTACGGCGACGAGGCGACGCTGATCGCGCTGTCCGCACAGCTGGAGCAGGCCCGCCCGTGGGCGGCCCGCAAGCCGGCCCTGTGGTGAGCGCGGGCTGAGACCGTCCGCGCCCGTCCCGCCGTGGGGCGGGCGCGCTCGCGCTCAGCCCGGCGCCCCCTCCGGGCCGCAGGACGACGGCACGGCCTCCTGGCACGGCGACGGGTCCTTGGGACCGGGCGGTGCGGGCTCCGGGTCCTTGGCGCCCCGGTCGACCCGCAGCCGCCGGGCGCCGGGCCCCTGCTCGCCGAGGTTGTCGTAGGGGTTGGACAGCGCGCACTTCTCCAGCGAGAGGCAGCCGCAGCCGATGCAGTCGGTCAGCCGGTCGCGCAGCTCGACGAGTTGGCTGATCCGCTCGTCCAGCTCGGAGCGCCACACCTGGGAGAGCCGGGCCCAGTCGTCGCGGTTGGGGGTGCGCTCGTCCGGCAACTCCGCCAGTGCGTCCCGGATCACCGCGAGCGGGATCCCGACCCGCTGCGCCGCCCGGACGAAGGCGACCCGGCGCAGCGCGTCCCGGGAGTAGCGGCGCTGGTTGCCCGCCGTCCGGGTGCTGCTGATCAGCCCCTTGGACTCGTAGAAGTGCAGCGCGGACACCGCGGCGCCGCTGCGCGCGGAGAGCTGGCCGACGGAGAGCTCATGAACCTTGAACGGAAGCTGGGGCACCTTTCCAGCCTACGGGCCGGCCCGTAACCCCTGGCGGGCCAGCCCTCCGCCAGGTGGTGTCCGCAAGCGTTGACAGCGGGTACCCGCACTCCGCATGCTGAGCAAGCGCTTAGTAAGCGTCGGCCCGGTGTGCGACGGCGGCACCCGGTGCACGGCGGCGTAGGTGGATCCCAAGGAGGCAGACGGAGATGGCAGAGCCCCGAGTGTTTGCGTCGCTCGACGAGCTGCGGGCCGCGGTCGGCGAGGAGCTGGGCACCAGCGACTGGCTGGAGGTCGACCAGAAGCGGGTCGATCTCTTCGCGGACGCCACCGGCGACCACCAGTGGATCCACGTGGACCAGGAGCGGGCCGCGGCCGGCCCGTTCGGCACCACCATCGCGCACGGCTATCTGACGCTGTCGCTGCTGCCCGCCTTCGTACCGCAGCTGATGCGGGTCGACAACGTGAAGATGGGGATCAACTACGGCACGAACAAGGTGCGCTTCCCGGCCACCGTGCCGGTCGGCTCGCGGCTGCGCGCCACGGCGAAGATCGCCGACGTCGCCGAGGTGAAGGGCGGCGTGCAGCTCACCACGGTGGTGACGATCGAGCGCGAGGGCGGCGACAAGCCGGTGTGCGTCGCGGAGTCGGTCAGCCGTTTCTACCTGTAGCGGAGCCCGCCGGGTCGGCGCCCACCATCCGCAGCACGAGGTCGGCGTAGAGCGCGCCGACCTCGTCGGGGGTGCGCCGGCCGTCCGCCGAGAACCAGCGGGCGACGTCCACGCACAGCGACAGCACCGCCAGGGTGGTGCCCGGTACGTCGTCGGCCCGGAACTCCCCACTGTCCGCACCGTCCTGGATGATCTGCCGCAGCAGATGGTCCGTCCGGCGGCGCAGACCGGCGATCTCGGTGTAGTGCTCGGGGCTCAGCGCCTGGAGTTCGTACTGGATGACCCGGGCGGTGGTGTGGTGCTCGGCGTGCCAGCGGGCGAAGGTGCGCACCGCGTCGCGCAGCCGCTCGGTGGCGCTGCCCTCGGCCTCGGCGGCGGCGCCCATGATGCGCAGGGCCTTTTCGTGGCCGATGCCGCTGATGCGGTAGAGCAGCTCTTCCTTGGTCTTGTAGTGGATGTAGAGGGCCGCCGGGCTCATCCCGGCCCGGCCGGCGATGTCGCGGGTGGTGGTGGCGTGGTAGCCGCGCTCGGCGAACGCCTCGACGGCGGCGCCGACCAGCCGCCGCGCGGCGTCCGGGGTCACCCCGGCCCACTCCTGGTTCTCCTCCGCAGCCTGCTCCGCCGCCGCACCCATCGCCGCACCCCGCTCCTCGATCCGCCAGGGACGTTCCTTGGACGGATCGAACACCATACCGCGCTACTGAGCAAGCGCTTAGGGCCTGTCCGGTGGCGGGACCGGACAGGCCCGGGGGCCGCGGAAAGCGGCCAGGCGCCCGCACAACGGGGTCAGAACGCGGAGACCCCCGTCAGCGCACGGCCGATCACCAGCTTCTGTATCTGGCTGGTGCCCTCGTAGAGGGTCATCACCCGGGCGTCGCGCAACAGCTTGCCCACCGGGTACTCGTCGATATAGCCGTAGCCCCCGAAGACCTGGAGCGCGTTGTTGGCGGCGCGCACCGCGGCCTCGGAGGCGAACAGCTTGGCCTGGGAGGCGGCGGTGGCGAACGGTTCACCGCGCTCGATGAGATCGGCCACCCGCCAGGTCAGCAGCCGCGCGGCGGCCACGTCCACCGCGATATCGCTGATCAGCTCCTGCACCAGCTGATGCCGGGCGATCGGCTTGCCGAACTGCTCGCGCTGGCCCGCGTAGCCGATCGCGGCGTCCAGTGCGGCCTGGGCGATGCCCACACAGCCGGCGGCGACCGACATCCGCCCCTTGGCCAGCGCGGACATCGCCACCGAGAAGCCCTTGCCCTCGGGGCCCAGCATCGCGGCGGCCGGAACCCGTACGCCGTCCAGCACCAGCTCCGCGGTGGCCTGGCCGCGCAGCCCCAGCTTCCCGTGGATCTCGCGACGCGTCAGGCCGGGGCTGTCGGTCGGCACGAGGAAGGCGCTGATGCCCTGATGCCCCGGGGCGTCGCCGGTGCGGGCGAAGAGCAGCACCACATCGGCCCAGGTGCCGTTGGTGATGAACATCTTGGCGCCGTCGACGATGTAGTCGTCCCCGTCGCGGACCGCCCGGGTGGCGAGTTGCGCCGCGTCGGAGCCGGTGCCCGGCTCGGTCAGTCCGAAGCAGCCGACCGCCTCGCCCGAGGTCAGCCGCGGCAGCCACTCCCGCTTGTGCCGCTCCTCGCCCCAGGAGGCGATGGTCTTGGCCACCAGGCCGAGCGAGACGGAGACGATGCCGCGCACCGCGGAGTCGCCCCGGCCCAGCTCCTCGGTCACCAGGACGTAGGAGAGGTGGTCGCCGCCGGAACCGCCGTACTCCTCCGGAACGGTGAGCCCGAGGAAGCCGAGGTCGCCGAGCTTTCGGACGATGCCGCGGTCGACCTTCTCCGCGCGGTCCCAGGCGGCGGCGTACGGCGCGACCTCGCGGTCGACGAAGTCCCCGGCGAGCCGCCGCGCCGCGGCCTGCTCCGCACTGAGCTCCAGATCCATCCGGCCCCCTCCTGACCAAGAGCAGTGCCGCGCACCTTCGTCGCGCGCCATTAATTAGCACTGCTAGTTTTTGCTGGGCGCCTCTACTATGTGCGCCATGGCCCGACCCCGCAAGCCCCTGCTGAGCCGCGAGCGCATCGTCTCCACGGCGCTGCAGCTGATCGACTCCGAAGGACTGCCGGCGCTGTCGACCCGGCGGCTGGCGGCGGAGCTGGGCGTGAGCGGGCCCTCCCTGTACAACCACTTCACGACCAAGGACGAGATCCTCGACGCGGTCGCCGACACGGTCATCGCCAAGGTCGATGTGTCGACTTTCGAGCAGGGTGCGGACTGGCGCACCGGGCTGCTGGACTGGGCCCGCTCCTACCGCGCGGCGCTCGCCGCCCATCCGCACATCGTGCCGTTCCTGGCCCAGGGGCCGGGCCGGCGCCCGGCCGGGCTGAAGATGGCCGACGCGGCGTTCGGCGGCATGGTCGAGGCGGGCTGGCCGCCCGCACAGGCCACCCGGGTCTGCGCGATGGTCCGCTACTTCGTGGCCGGCTCCGCACTGGGCTCGTTCGCCCGCGGCTTCGTGGACGACCCGAGCGCGTACGACCCCGCCGACTATCCACACCTGGGCCAGGCGCATCTGCTCGCGGAGCACCAGCGCCAGGTGGACGAGGGCGCGTTCGAGACCGGTCTGCGCGCCCTGGTGGACGGCCTGGCGCTGCAGCACCCCGAGCTCGCACCGCCGCCCGACCCCACGCACTCCTGAGCGCCGCCCGCCGGCTGTAAAGTGCACCAGCCTCTGGCGGGCAGGGGCGCGGTGCGGGAAACAGGAGGCGGCGTGCGCCAGTGGGGCACGGCCATCAACGGCCCCTTTCAGACGCCTTACGGACGGTTCGTCATCGAGGTGCTGCGCGGCCAGGCGCAGGTCGACTTCCTGCCGAACGCACTGACCGGCGCGGTGTTCTCGATCGGCCTGTTCGCGGCGGGCTGGGGCTACGGGCTCTACGGCCTGACAGGCACGGCCGTCGGCACCGCCACCGCCCGCTTCCTGGGCGTGGACCGGGGCCGGATCACCGCGGGCCTCGAAGGGTTCAACGCCTGCCTGGTGGCGGTCGGCTGTGCGGTGTTCCTCGGCGCCGACCGCCCCTCCACCGCCCTGCTCGCCCTGGCCGGGAGCGCGGTGGTCACCGTACTGACCGGTGCCGCCGCGCGGATACTGGCCACCTGGGACCTGCCGGCCTTCACCCTGCCGTTCTGTCTGACGGCCAGCGCGCTGACCATCGCCGCGCCGGGATTCCAAAGGGTCTGGCACCAGGACGCGGGTCCGGCCGCGCTGCCCCGCCCGGCCGTCGGCCCCGCCGCCCTCACCTTCTCCGACCTCTGGCACGCCTTCTTCGCCAACGTCGGGCAGATCTTCTTCATGCCGCAGTGGTACGTCGGCCTGATCTTCCTGGCCGGCGTCTTCGTCGCCTGCCGGCGGGCGGGCGCACTGGCCTGCGTCGGCAGCGCCGTCGGCATCTGCACCGCATGGGCCCTGGGCGCACCCGCCGAGCAGGTGGCCGAGGGTGCGCTGGGCTACAACGCCGTGCTGGTCGCGATGGCGCTGTGCGGGGTCTTCCTCGTCGCGGACGGCTGGAGCCTGGCGTACGCGATGGCCGGCGCCGCCGCCGCGACGGTGCTCACCCCGGCGCTGGCCGCCGTCTTCGCACCGTCCGGCGGCCACGCCTTCACCTGGCCGTTCGTCCTGGTCTCGCTGGCCTTCCTGACGGCGGCACCGGCCTTTCCCCGGCTGCGCAGGGTGGAGAGGATGCCCGCGGCGGCGGACCCGGCGGGGGGATGAGCCGCCGCCGGGTGCCGCCGTCAGGTCGTCCGGGTCGGTCGTCCGGTGGCCCGCCGCATGCTCAGGGGCGTGGTGCGCCCCTGGCCACCCGGCGGGTCAGCAGCCAGATGGAGACCAGCGCGATCGCGGACAGCGCCATGATGTACGCGGACACCGCCATCGAGGTGCCGCTCACCTCCAGCAGCAGCACCATCAGGAACGGCGCGAGCCCACCGCCGAGGATCGCGCTGATCTGGTAGCCGAGCGAGGCGCCCGTATAGCGCATCGCGGGCGTGAACAGCTCGGCGAAGAGCGCGGCCTGCGGACCGTACATGGTGCTCAGAAAGCAGCTGCCGACGAAGGTGCCGACGCCCAGCCACACCAGCGACGCGGTGTCGATGAGCAGGAACATCGGCACCGCCCACAGCAGCAGGCCGACGGCGCCCGCGGCGTAGACCCGCAGCCGGCCGATGCGGTCCGAAAGCGCCGCGGCGGCCGGGATCAGGGCGAGCTGGGTGAGGCTGACCAGCAGCGAGACGGCCAGGACCGAGGTGCGCCGCATCTCCAACTCGCGGGTGGCGTAGTCCAGCACACCGGTGATCAGGATGTAGAAGGTGGCGGTGTTCACCGCGAACGAGCCGCCGGCCAGCAGGACCGTACCGAGGTGGTGCCGCAGGATCGTCCGCAGCGGTGAGCGCCGCGCCTCGGCCGCCTTCTCCGCGGCCGCCAGCTCCGCCTCCGCGGCCCGGAACTCGGGCGTCTCCTCGACATGGACGTGGATGTAGCGGGCGAGGACCAACACCAGCACGCCGACGACGAACGGGATCCGCCATCCCCAGGTCCCGAACGCCCGCTCGCCGGTGAGGGCCCCGGCCAGCAGGAAGGCGGAGTTGGCGGTCATCACCCCGATGGGCACGCCGAGTTGCACCAGCGAGCCGTACAGCCCGCGCTTGCCCTCGGGGGCGTACTCGGTGGCCATCAGCATCGCGCCGCCCCACTGGGCGCCGACCGCGAGGCCCTGCAGCAGCCGCAGGACGACCAGCAGGACGGGCGCGGCCAGGCCGATCGTGGCGTAGGAGGGCAGCAGGCCGATCGCGGTGGTGGCCAGTCCCATCACCGTCAGCGCGAGCACCAGCATGGGTTTGCGTCCGCGCCGGTCGCCGAGGTGACCGGCGATCACCCCGCCGACGGGGCGGGCGAGGAAGCCCACCGCGAAGGTCGCGAACGAGGCGAGCACGCCGGCGGCGCGGCTGCCGGTGGGGAAGAAGGCGTCGCCGAGGACCAGCGCGGCGGCGATGCCGAAGACGAAGTAGTCGTACCACTCGACGGCGGAGGCGAGGGCCGCGGTGGTGGCGACCCTGCGGCGGCTGCGGGCGGAGGGGGGCGCGGCGGTGCTGCTGCCGTGTGGCGCGGAGGGGGCCGGGTCCATGCTGCACGCTCCGGGGGAAGGGAGGGAGGGGGCGGCGCCGTGACCGTACCGACCAGCCGGTACGGCGTCAACGGACCGCGCGGCACGAGTTCTGGGCGGCCCACGCACGCGGGGCCGGGGCGCCCTCCGCGCACCCGGCCCCGCCCCGTCGCTCCTCTGGGCGCCGCCGACGAATGGCCGCGCCCGGACGTGCCGCCCCTCCCCGGGGGCGCCCCCGTCAGAAGACCACCAGCGCCCGTCCGCCCTTGCCGGCCAGCATCGCCTCGAAGGCGGCCGGGATACCGTCGAGCCCGATCCGGTCGGTGACCAGGCCGGAGAGGTCCAGGGCACCGGAGCGGACATGCTCGGCGATGACGGGGAGGTCGCGGGCGGGATCGCTGTTGCCGTAGACGCAGCCGGAGAGGGTCCGGCCGAAGTAGAAGATCTCCAGGGCGGAGAAGGTCACCTGCTGGTCCTGACCGCCGATGCCGACGACCGTCGTCCGGCCGCCGCGCCGGGTGGAGGTCCAGGCCGTCCGGATGGTGTCGGCGCGGCCCACGCACTCGATGGCGACATCGGCGCCCACGCCCCCGGTGAGCCTGCGGATCCGCTTGGCGCCCTCCTTCTCGAAGAACGCGGCGCCGTCGGCCACCACGAACTCGGTGGCGCCGGCCGAGCGGGCCAACTCCTCCTTGTCCGGGGAGACGTCCACGGCCACGATCGGGCCCGCCCCGGCGATCCGTGCCGCCTGCAGCGTGGCCAGCCCCACCCCGCCGACGCCGAAGACCACCACCGACTCCCCCGCGCGCACCCGCGCGCTGTGGTGCACCGCGCCCCAGCCGGTGAGCACCGCGCAGCCGAGCAGCGCGGCGTCGGCGAGCGGCACCCCGGCCGGCAGCGGCAGCGCGGCGTGCGCGGGCACCACGGTCTCCTCGGCGAAGGCGGCGGTGCCCAGGCCCGGGTAGAGCTCGGTGGCGTCGGCGGCGAGCCGGGCGTACGGGGCGTTCGCGGCGAGGCCGGAGTGGGCGCACAGCCAGGGCTCGGCGAGCCCGCAGAAGTGGCAGTCCCCACAGGACGGCGCCCAGTTGAGGACGACCAGGTCGCCGGTCGCCACCGTGGTCACGCCGGGGCCGACCGCGGTGACGGTGCCCGCTCCCTCGTGCCCGAGGACGGCCGGGGCGGGCTGGCGCAGGGTGCCGTTGGACAGTGAGAGGTCGGAGTGGCAGACGCCGGCGGCGGCGAGTCGGATACGGACCTGCCCGGGGCCGGGCTCGGGCAGGTCGATCTCGGTGACCTGGAGCGGGGCGTTGACGGCGGACAGTACGGCGGCGCGGACCACTGGTTCTCCTCGTGCGCGGGACGGCGGGAAAGGGTACTGCCGCGCGGTCGGCGGGCGGTGGCCGCCCCCGACCGCGCGGCCGGGTCAGAACTGCAGCGACTTGGTCTGGAGGTACTCGGCCAGTCCGTGCGGGCCCAGTTCTCGGCCGACGCCGGACTGCTTGTAGCCGCCGAACGGGGCGAGGGGGTTGAAACGGCCGCCGTTGATGTCGACCTGCCCGGTGTCCAGGCGGCGGGCGAAGGCGACCGCCGTCTCCTTGTCGCCCGCCCACACCGCCCCGCCCAGCCCGTAGGCGGAGTCGTTGGCGATGCGCAGCGCCTCCTCCTCGCTCTCGTACTTCAGGATCGACAGGACCGGGCCGAAGATCTCCTCCTGCGCGATGGCCATGTCCGTCGTGACGTCGGCGAAGACGGTGGGGCGCACGAAGTAGCCCCGCTGCAGGCCCTCGGGCGCGTCCGGTCCGCCCGCCACCAGGCGCGCGCCCTCCTGGACACCGCGCTCGATGTAGCCGCGCACCCGGTCGCGCTGCCGGGCGTTGACGACCGGGCCCAGGCGGCTGGCGTCGTCCTCCGGGTCGCCCACGACGTACCCGCTCACGCCCTGCGCGGCGAGCGCGACCGCCTCCTCGTACTGGTCGGCGTGGACCAGCATGCGGGTCAGGGCGTTGCAGGACTGGCCCGAGTTGCGCATCACGTCGGCGATGTTGACCTGCACCGCCTTGTCCAGGTCGGCGCCCGGGAGGATGACGTTGGCGGACTTTCCGCCGAGTTCGAGGGCGACCCGCTTGACGTCGCCGCCGGCGATCGCGCCGATCTTCCTGCCGACGGCGGTCGAGCCGGTGAAGGACACCAGGTCCACGTCCGGGTGCTCGGCCAGCGCCTGGCCCGCGACATGGCCGAGCCCGGTGACGAGGTTGAAGACGCCGGCCGGTACGCCCGCCGCGGCCACGCACTCGGCGAAGAGCTGGGCGGTGAGCGGGGTGTCCTCGGCCGGTTTGAGGACGACGGTGCAGCCCGCGGCGAGCGCCGGGGCGACCTTGTTGACGACCTGGTGCAGCGGGTAGTTCCAGGGCGTGATCGCGGCGACCACGCCGACCGGCTCGTGGAAGACGGTGGAGTTCCCGATGCGCTCCTCGAAGGGGTAGGAGGCGGCCAGTTCGGCGTACGAGCCGGTGACCACGACCGGCAGTGCGGCCTGCACCCGCCGGCTGAAGCCGAGCGTCGTGCCCAGCTCGGCGGTGATGGTCCGGGCGATCTCCTCCGTACGGGCGGCGAGCTGGTCGCGCAGTTCGGTCAGCCGGGCGGCGCGCTCCGCCGGGGCGGTGGCGGCCCAACCGGGCAGCGCGGCGCGGGCGGCGCGCACGGCGGCGTCCACGTCCTCCGCCGTGCCGGCCGGGACGGTCGCGATGACCCGCTCGTCGGCCGGGTTGACCACCTCGATCGTCCCCGCCCCCGCGGCGGGCCGCCAGGTGCCGTCGATGAACATCGCGTCGTGGTGCTTCACTTCGTCGTCCTCCTGAGCCGGCTGCTGGTCATCACCCCCAAACTAGCGCCGGTAGTTTTGCGCCGCCAGGCCGTACCGGGTCACGCCTCGGTGGACGGCTCCCGCATCTGCACCATCACACTGGCGAATCCGGTGCCGCCGTGGCCCGCGGCGATGGTGCGGTCCACGAGCCCCTTGACGGCGGTGAGCACCTCGGTGTTGATGCCGCGGTGCTCGGTCGCCTCCAGGATGTGCGCCAGGCCCGCCGCCTCCATGACGATGTTGTCCTGGTCGCCGGAGAAGACCCCGCGGTCCAGGTCCTGGGCCATGGCCGCCGCGATGGGCGGCAGGATTCCCGCGATCGCCTCGGTGAACGGCGCGAACCGCGCGGCGGGTATGCCCTCGGCCCCGGACAGCGCGAAGGAGTGCACCAGTCCGGCCATCGCCGAGTAGAAAAAGCCCAGCAGCGAGAGGTCGTACACCGCCGCCGTGCCGGGGTCCTCGCCGAGGTAGGGCGCCCGGCCGCCCAGCGCCTTCAGGGTCGCCTCGTACGTCTCGAACGCGCCGGCCGAGCCGCTGTAGAGGACGGTCGCCTCGGGCTGCCCGATGACCGGCGTCGGCACCATGATCGAGCCGTCGAGGTAGTCGATGTCATGCCCGGCGGCCCATGCGGCGGCGTCCCGCGAGCGCTCCGGGGTGTCGGAGGTGAGATTGACCAGCACCCGGCCGGACAGCCGCGCGCCGACCGGCTCCAGGATCGCCCGGGACACGGCGTAGTCGAGCACGCAGACGACCACCAGCGGGGCGGCGGTCACCGCCTCGGCCACCGTGTCCGCGCGGACCGCGCCCCGCGCGACCAGCTCGTCGGCTCTGCCGGGCGTGCGGTTCCAGACCGTCGTGGGGTGCCCGGCCCGGAGGAAGGCACCGGCCAGCGCGCGCCCCATGGCGCCGAGGCCGAGGACGGTGACGGGGGTCGCGGTGCGGTCGGTCGTGCTCATGAGGTGCTCCTCGCCGTGTGCCGCGGGCCCGGCCCGGTGCCGGGCCCGCCGATGCGCACCACCCTGCCGACCTGCGCTTACGGTTCCCTTCGGGTCTGCTTACGGTCCCTTCGGGCGGGCCGCTCACCTCCGCCGGCCACCGGCGTGCTCCCGCCGTCCCGTTCGCCTCCCGTACGGGCCGCCAGCCCCGCGGAGGCCAGCAGCAGCATGCCGAGCAGGACGAAGGGCGCGGCGGTGCCCGCGAGGCCGGCCAGCAGACCGGCGCCGGCCGGGGCGGCGACCTGGCCGAGCCGGTTGCCGGTGAGGCGGAGCGCCAGCGCCGTACTGCGGGCCCGCTCGGGCGCCGCCTGGACGACGGTGGTCATCGACAGCGGCTGGCCGACGCCCAGGCAGAAGCCGAGCGCGCTCAGCATCACCGCCAGCGCCCAGACCGGGACCGGCAGCATCAGGCCCCCGCACAGCAGCCCGGCCAGCGCGCAGCTGCCGGCCATCAGCGCGGTGCGCCCCAGCCACCGGATCATCGGCGTCATCACCAGCCGGCAGGTGATGGTGGCCGCGGCGCGCAGGCTGAGCAGCAGGCCGATGGTGGTGGGGGCGATCGCCCGGTCCTCGCCGACGACGGGGAGGTAGGCGGTGAGCACGTCGGTCGCGGAGAGCACGGCCAGGCTCATGAAGATGCCGGCCGGGACGCCGCGGGTGCGCAGGATGTGGCGCACCGGGACCGGCGCTCGCGCCGCGGGGGCCGGACCGCCGGCGGCCGGTGCCCGGCGGGGGCGCTGTTCCAGCCGCCAGAGCGAGACGTAGGAGACGGCGGCGACCGCGCCGGCGACGATCAGGGCGGTGGCGCTGGTGGGCGCCATCCGGCCGTCGTGCTCGGAGATGACCAGACCGGCGGCGCCCGGGCCGATCAGCTGGCCGAGCGAGGCCCCGACGGTGAAGTGGCCGAAGTTGCGGTCGCGTTCCTCGGGTGCGCTGCGGCGCGCGACGATCGACTGGGCGCCGATGACGAAGCACAGATGCCCCAGGCCCATCACCCCGCTCCAGGCGGCCATCGCGGGCAGCGACCCCGCGAGGCCCGCGAGCGCGCAGCCGCCGCCGATCAGCGCCACCCCGACGACCAGCAGGGGCGCGCAGCGGCCCTGGTCGGTACGGCGGCCGAGGGGGACGGCGGCCAGCAGCGGCAGCAGCGCGTAGCAGGCGGTGATCACGCCGATGGCGCGCTCGTCGGCGCCCAGGGCGAGGGCCCGGTAGGAGACCGCCGGCCTGGCCATGCTCACCGCTCCTTGTGCGAAGGAGAAGGTGATGACCAGCCGCAGCAGCCAGCTCCTGCCGGGCCCTCGGGTGTCGGCCGCGGTCATCTAGATGATGCCGAAGAGCAGACCGGCTCCCAGGACCACGAGGGAGGTGAGGGCGGCCCATTTGACGGTGAACTTGGTGTGGTCGCCGAACTCGACCTTGGCCATGCCGACCAGCACGTACACCGCGGGCACCAGCGGGCTGGACATGTGCAGGGCCTGGCCGACGAGGGAGGCACGGGCGATCTCGATGGGGGCGACGCCGTGGGCGGCACCGGCCTCGGCGAGGATCGGCACGATGCCGAAGTAGAAGCCGTCGTTGGACATGAAGTACGTCAGCGGGATGCTGAGGACGCCGGTGACGATGCCCATGTGCGGGCCGAGGGCGTCGGGGATGCCGGAGACCAGCCAGCGGGCCATGTGCTCGACCATGCCGGTCCCGGTGAGCACGCCGGTGAAGACGGCCGCGGCGAAGACCATGCCGGAGACGTTGAGGACGTTCTCGGCGTGCGCGGCGATGCGGGCCTTCTGGTCCTTCATCTGCGGGAAGTTGACGGTGAGCGCGAGGGCCGCGCCGAGCAGGAAGAGCACCGGGATCGGCAGCGTCTGCAGGATCAGCAGGGTGAGCAGCGCGACCGTGAGCGCGGCGTTGAACCAGTAGAGCTTGGGGCGCAGGGTGGCGCGCTGCGGGTCCAGACCCTGGAGGTCCAGGTCGCGCGGGTCGCCGTCGGGGTCGGTGGGCGCGGCGCCCCCGGTGGGCTGCTTGCCGGCGGCGGGTGCGCCGCCCTTGGCGCCGGTGCCCGCACCGACCAGGACCTGCTCGGTCTCCTTCTCCTCCGCGGTCTCGGAAACGATCCGGGTCTCGCCCAGGGTCAGCACGCCCAGCCGCTTGCGCTCGCGCCGGCCCAGGACGTACGCGAGGGCGAAGACGGCGACCAGGCCGACGGCCAGGGCGGGGATCATCGGGATGAAGATGTCGCCGGCGTCGAGCTTGAGCGCGGTGGCGGCACGGGCGGTCGGGCCGCCCCAGGGGAGGGTGTTCATCACGCCGTTGGCGGTGGCGGCGACACCGGTCATGACGACCAGGCTCATCTTCAGCCGCTTGTAGAGCGGGTAGAGCGCCGAGACGGTGATCATGAAGGTGGTGGAGCCGTCGCCGTCGAGCGAGACTATCGCGGCGAGCAGCGCGGTGCCGACCACCACCCGCACCGGGTCCGCCTTGCAGAACCTCAGGATGCCGCGGACGATCGGGTCGAAGAGGCCGACGTCGATCATCACCCCGAAGTAGATGATGGCGAACATCAGCATGGCGGCCGTGGGGGCCAGGTCACCGATGCCCTTGACGACATAGTCGCCCAGGCTCGCGCCCTGGCCGACCAGGACGCAGAACAGCGCGGGAATGAGCACGAGCGCTGCCATCGGTGACATCTTCTTCATCATGATCAGCACCAGGAAGGTGGCGATCATGACAAATCCGAGGATTGTCAGCATTAGAGGTACCTCACGTTCGCCCTTGAACATCAGCCGGGGGTGGCGGTCGAGGTGACGTTAGGTGCCGCAAAGTTTTGTTAACAAGGCCTTGACGCGCGAGCAATAAGAGCAAAACCCCAGGTCAATAGGGATCTCAGTGGACGGGCGTGAGCACAACGGGCAGTCCGTTGAGCACCGCGGTCCCCGAGAGCGGGTCCAGCAGCCGGCCCGCGTTGAGCTGGTTGACGTTCACGCCGGGGTCGGCGGCGGCGACGGTGAGCCGGGTGCCGGGCCGGTCGTGGCCCCAGCCGTGCGGCAGGCTCACCACCCCCGGCCGCACCGAGTCGGTGATCTCCACCGGCACCTCCACTTCACCGCCGTCCCCCTTCAGGCGCGCCGCGCCGCCGTCGGCCAGCCCCAGGCGTGCCGCGTCCTCGGGGTGCACATGGACCGTGCAGCGGTTGCTGCCGCCCACGAGGGCCGGGACGTTGTGCAGCCAGCTGTTGTTGGAGCGCAGATGGCGCCGGCCGATGAGCAGCACCCCGTCGGGCAGCTCGCCGAGCCGACCGCGGAGCCGCGCGGCCTCGGCGGCGATCGGCTCGGGGCACAGTTCGACGGCGCCGCTCGGGGTCTTCAGCACGGCCGGCAGGCGCGGGGTGAGCGGGCCCAGGTCGATACCGTGCGGGCTGTCCAGCAGCCGCGCCAGTGAGAGCCCCTCGGGGTCGGCGCCGAAGCCCTCGCCGTACGGGCCGAGCCGCAGCATCATGTCCAGCCGCCGCTCGGCGCCGGCCTCTCCGATCAACTCCGCGGCGAGTTCGGCCGGTTGGCGCCCGTGCACCGGGGAGTGCGGATCGGTGACGGCCTTGGCGAGGGCCGCGTCGATCACCATGGCGTCCACCAGCGCGGGGTCCGCGCCGTCCTGCCCGCCCGCGCACAGGATCAGCCGGGCCTGGATCTCGCACTCGTCGGGCCGCCCCTCGGCGAGCGGGAGGACCGGGCGGGTGTAGCGCGCCTGGTTGCGCACGGCCAGGGCGTTGAAGGCGTAGTCGAAGTGGGCGCTGCGGGAGGGCGGGGGCGGCGGCAGCACCACATCGGCGTGCCGCGAGGTCTCGTTGAGATACGGGTCGACGCTCACCTTGAAGTCCAGGGAGGCCAGCGCGGCGTCGAGCCGGTCGCCGTCGGGGACGGACAGCACGGGGTTGGCGGCGATGGCGACGGCGGCCCGCACCCGGCCCTCGCCCGGCGTGTCGATCTCCTCGGCGAGCGCCGCGATCGGCAGCTCGGACTTGGCCTCGGGATGGCCGGAGACCCGGCTGCGCCAGCGCCCCAGCACGAAACCGCGCCCGGGCTTCGGCGGGCGGGGCGCGGCACCGGTGGCGGACAGCGGGAACATGAGACCGCCGGGGCGGTCGAAGTTCCCGGTGAGCACGGCGGTTACGTCGACGAGCCAGCTGGTCAGGGTGCCGAACTCGACGGTGGTCGAGCCGATCCGGCCGTACACCGCGGCGGTCTCGGCGGCGGCCAGCTCGCGGGCCAGCCCCCGGATCCGCTCGGCGGGCAGATCGCACAGCGGGGCCACCGCCTCGGGCGTGAAGTCCGCCGCCAGCCGCTCGACCTCGTCGACCTGGACGATGTGCCCCGCCCGCTCCCCGAGGTCGACCAGGCCCTCCTCGAACAGGACCCGCACCATCGCGAAGAGCAGCAGCGCGTCGGTGCCGGGCCGGATCGCGAGATGCTCGTCGGCCAGTTTGGCGGTACGGGTGCGTCGGGGGTCGATCACGGTCAGCCGCCCGCCGCGGCGGCGCAGTGCCCTGATCCGGCCGGGGAAGTCGGGCGCGGTGCACAGGCTGCCGTTGGAGTCCATCGGGTTGGCGCCGATGACCAGGAGGTGGGCGGTGCGGTCCAGGTCCGGTACGGGGATGGCCAGCGGGTCGCCGTAGAGCAGTCCGCTGGAGACGTGCTTGGGCATCTGGTCGACGGTGGAGGCGGTGAAGACGCTCCGCGAGCGCAGGCCGGCGAGCAGCACCGGCGGGTAGAGGGCCCCGGCGACGGTGTGCACGTTGGGGTTGCCGAGCACCACGGCGACGGCGTCGGGGCCGTGCGCGTCGAGAACCGGGCGCAGCCCGGCCTGGACGGCGGCGAACGCCTCGTCCCAGGTGGCCTCGGTCAGCCGGCCGTCGCGCCGGACCAGGGGGCGCACGAGCCGGTCGGGATCGGCGTCCACCTCGCCGAAGGAGGCGCCTTTGGGGCAGATGAAGCCCTTGCTGAAGACGTCGTCGCGGTCGCCGCGGGCGGCGGTGATCCGGTCGCCGTCGAGGGTGACGGTCAGCCCGCAGGTGGCCTCGCAGAGCGGGCAGATGCGCAGGGCGGTACGGGTCATCGGTCCCTCCCGGGGACGGTGCCGGCGATGGGGGTACCCCCTGCTCGTGGGGGTCCCCCGCTCGAGGAGCCGAGAGCGGGGGAGGGGCCGAGAGCTTGGGGGGAGGGCTGCGTACCGTCCGACCATACCGACCGGTAGGCATGAGGGCATCCCCCCGACGGAAATCCGCCAGCCGACCGGCCGCATTCACGCCCCCGGGGCCGTCCGCCTCACTCCCGCGCGTCCAGATACCGCGCCAGATACGACCGCAGCAGCAGCTTGGCCTCGGTGACGATGGCGGGGTCGCCGGCCGGATCCGTGCGGAAGGCGAGCTGCAGCAGCGCGTCGGCCGTCTCGACGCCTACCAGGAACGCGGTCCGCAGCCGCTCGTCGGCGGCGTCCAGGCCGAGCGGGCCGGCGAAGAGCACCAGCAGCCGGTCGGCGACCAGGTAGTTGGCCTGCCGGGACTCGGTCGGGGCGGGAACGGTGAACTCCACCAGGGCGAAGCCCGAAACCGTCCGCTTCATGGCGAGGTACTCGTCGACCACCACGTCCATCGCGCGCCGCCACTCCAGCGGGACGCCGTCCGGCACGGTCAGCCGGGTGGTGATGCGGTCCGCGTAGGCGTCGAGGTTGCGCCGGGCGAGCGCCTCGGCCATGGCGCGCTTGTTGGGGAAGAACCGGTAGACCGAGCCGATCGGGACACCGGCGCGCAGGGCCACGGCGCGGGTGCTCAGCTCCTCGTATCCGGTCTCCTCCAGCACCTCGGCGCAGGCGTCGAGGATTCTGGCCAGGCGTTGGGCGCTGCGCCGCTGGACGGGGGCGCAGCGCAGCGGGACGGGCGGCTGGGCGGGGCGGGGCGTCGGCTGCTGCACCCGACCATCCTGCCCGCCCTTACGGCCGAGCGTCTCCGTTGACGACCCCCTCAGTGAATCCTAAGGTCTTGCATAGGATTCCTTGAGCGGCGGGAGCACGCGATGGCAGGCACGGGCAACGAGCAGGCGAGGAAGACGGCCGAGGGGCTGGTGTACACCACCGGCTTCGGCAACGAGCACAGCTCGGAGGCCGTCCCCGGCGCGTTGCCGGTGGGCCGCAACTCCCCCCAGCGGGCACCGCTCGGCCTCTACGCCGAGCAGCTGAGCGGGTCGGCGTTCACCGAACCGCGCGACCACAACCACCGCTCCTGGCTCTACCGCATCCGCCCCTCGGCCGCACACCCGCCGTTCGTCCGCGCCGAGCAGCGGGCCCTGCGCTCGGCGCCGTTCGCCGACTGCGCCCCCGACCCCAACCGGCTGCGCTGGAACCCCCAGCCCGCGCCCGAGGGCCCGACGGACTTCCTCGACGGCCTGTGGACGCTGGGCGGCAACGGCGACGCGACCCAGCGCACCGGCATGGCCGTCCACCTGTACCACGCCAACACCGCCATGGACCGCCGGGTGTTCAGCGACGCGGACGGCGAGCTGCTGATCGTGCCCGAGCGGGGCGGACTGCTGCTGCGCACCGAACTCGGCCTGCTGCGGGCCGAACCGGGCGAGGTGGCGCTGATCCCGCGCGGTGTGCGCTTCCGCGTCGAGCTGCTGGACGCCACCGCCCGGGGCTATGTCTGCGAGAACTACGGCCGCCCCTTCCAGCTGCCCGACCTCGGCCCGATCGGCGCCAACGGCCTGGCAGGCGCCCGGGACTTCCGCGCGCCGGTCGCCGCCTACGAGGACGTCGAGGGCCCCGTCGAGGTCGTCAACAAGTTCTGCGGCAACCTCTGGACGGCGACCTACGACCACTCTCCGCTGGACGTCGTCGCCTGGCACGGCAACCACGTCCCGTACGTCTACGACCTGCGCCGCTTCAACGTCATCGGCTCGATCAGCTACGACCACCCCGACCCGTCGATCTTCACCGTGCTCACCTCCCCGTCCGACACCCCGGGCCTGGCGGGGGTGGACTTCGTGGTCTTCGCGCCGCGCTGGCTGGTCGGCGAGGACACCTTCCGGCCGCCGTACTTCCACCGCAATGTGATGACCGAGTACATGGGTCTGATCGAGGGCGCCTACGACGCGAAGACGGCCGGTGAAGGAGGTTTCGTCCCGGGCGGCGGATCGCTGCACAACATGATGTCGGCCCACGGGCCCGACCGGGAGACCTTCGACCGGGCGAGCGCCGCCGAGCTGGTGCCGCAGAAGATCGACGACGGGCTGGCGTTCATGTTCGAGACCCGCTGGCCGCTGACGCTCACCGCCCAGGCCCAAGATGCCGACCATCTCCAGCGCGGCTACGACGACGTATGGCAGGGTCTCCAGCGCCACTTCCGCCCTTGACACCCGGGGAACGCTCGTGACCACCTTCGCTCCCGACTCGCTGGACCTGAACCGCAAGCTGCCGCTGTGGTATCAGGTCTCGCAGTCGCTGCGCGCCTCCATACTGGGCCGCTCCCCCGAGGCTCCGCTGCGGCTGCCCACCGAGGACGCGCTCGCCGCGCACTACGGCGTGAGCGTGCTGACCATGCGCCAGGCCCTCAAGGAGCTGGAGGCGGAGGGCCTGATCAGCCGGCACCGGCGCCGCGGTACGTTCATCGAGCCGAGCGCGCGGCGCGGGGCGCCGGTGCGGCTGCTCGGCTCGGTGGACACGATCGTGGCCCAGCAGTCGGGGATGAGCACCGAACTGACCGAGCACGGACCGGTCGCGGTCCCCTCCGAACTGGCCGGGTACTTCCCGGAGTTGACCGAGGTGACCGGATTCGGTCGGCTGCGCGGGGACGAGGAGACCGGCGAGCCGACCAACCACGCGCGCAACTACGTACGGCCCGACATCGCCGCCCGGATCGATCCGGCGGACCTGGTGCGCTGGCCGATGACGAAGGTGCTGCGGGACGCGGTGGGGGTGCGCATCAGCCGCATCACCGACACCGTCGAGGCGCGGCTGGCGGACCCGGAGACCGCTCGCCTCCTGGAGGTCCCACTGCTCAGCCCGATCCTGCACTACACGGGCGTCACCTACGACGAGGCCGGCCGCGTGGTCGACGTCGCCCTGATCCACTACCGCGGCGACCGCTTCTCCTTCACCGTCACGCTGGACGCGCACTGACCCGGCCCCGCCCCGGGTTCAGATCCGCTCCAGGCTCCGCCCCGTACTGCGCGGGCCCAGCAGCGCCACGTCCAGGCACAGCAGCAGCATCAGCCCGGCCGAGCCGGTGAACACCGCGGCCGGGCCGAGGGCGGTCAGCGCGCCGAGCGCGACGAACGGCAGCACGACCGAGGTGAGCCGGGACAGCGAGTAGGCGATACCGATCGCGCTGCTGCGCAGTCCGGTCGGGAAGATCTCGGTCTGGTAGACGTGGAAGGCGTTGGAGAAGACGTTGCTGCACACCGTCAGGGCGAAGCCGAAGGCGACGACGGCCCAGGGGGCGGAGGCGAAGCCGAAGGCCAGACCGCAGCCGGCGATGCCGAGCGCCGAGGCGATGATCAGGGAGCGGCGCTCGAACCGGTCGATGAGCGGGATGGACAGCGCGGAGCCGATCGGATAGCCGCAGAAGCTCAACGCCGCGTACAGCAGCGACTCGGTGACGGTGTGGCCCTTGGCGACGAGCACCACCGGCGCCAGCGATGCGAAGCCGTAGTAGCCGACGGTCTGCAGCACCTGGAAGATCCACCACATCACCGTCCGCCGCCGCTGGTCGCCCCGGAACATCTCGCCCAGCGGCACCCTCCGCTCGGGTAGGGTCTCCGCCTCCGGTACCGACGGCAGACTGGTGCCGGTCTCCCGCGCCACCCGCTCCTCGATGCCGGTCACGATCCGCTCGGCCTCCGCGCCGCGCCCGTGGACCGCCAGCCACCGCGGCGACTCCGGGAGCCGGCGGCGCATCAGCGGGACGAACGCGGCGCCGAGCGCACCGGCGGCGAGCAGCCAGCGCCAGCCCTCGATTCCCAGCGGCTGGTGGGCGGCCACCAGCCGGGCGCCGAGCAGCGCGGCGACCGGAACGCCGACGAAGCCCAGGGTGTAGGCCCGGGCGAGGTAGCGGCCGCGCACCGCCCGCGGCAGCAGCTCCGCGAGGTAGGTGTCCACCAGCACCAGCTCCGCGCCCAGCCCGAGGCCGGACAGGAAGCGCAGGACCAGCAGCCAGCGCAGATCCGGGGCGAAGGCGCACCCGAGCGAGAACGCCGCGTAGAGCCCCAGGTTGACCAGGAACAGCCGGCGCCGCCCCCACCGGTCGGCGAGCACCGACAGCACGTTCGCACCGACGAACATGCCGAGGAACCCGGCGGCGATCACACCGGACTTGGCGGTGTGCCCCAGGTCCCACTGCTCGGCGAGGACCGCGGCCAGCACCCCGCCGAGGAAGATCTCATAGAGGTCGAAGAAGGCGCCGATGCCGACGACGAGGGTGATCCGGCGGTGCCAGCGGGACGGCGGAAGCCGGTCCAGCCGGGCGGCGACCCGGTGGCCGACGGGGGGCCCTCCGCGCCGTTCGGGCGTGGGTGAGGCGGTGTCCGTCAAAACGGTCCTCCCTGAGCATGCCGGGCGTACGCCTCAGGACCGTACTCCGCCAAGATCAGCAGGCGGAAGACCGCGTCGGCGGCGGGCGGGGCCTCGGGCGCGGCGCGGCCGCGGGGCCCGTGGATACCATGCCGGGGTCAACCGAACGGTCCGGGAGGGGCTCCGCGTGACGGCGAAGCAGGACGCGCCACGGCTGTCGGATCTCATGCCGTGGTCCGTGCCGCCGCTGCGGCTCGGCCGCTCCTGGGTGCGGGCGCCGGATCCGGCCGCCCTGCGCGCCCGTTGGGCGGCACTGGTGAACGCCGAGGACGCGGCGGCCCGCGAGCGGCTCTTTAGGCCGTCCCGCGCCCGCACCCTGCACTCCGCCGTCGGCCAGCTGCCGGGCCAGGCCACCGGGACCGGGCGGCTGTACCGGGCGAGCGGGCCGTGCCCCGAGCCGGTGCGGATCCTGCACGGCCCGTTCGACCAGCAGTGGCTGCTGCCCGACCACCGGCTGATCGACGCGGCCCGGCCGGAGCTGTGGCGGGTGGCGGACGCACGGCAGCTGTACGCGGTCGGGTCGGGGCCGGTGCCGGAGCCGGCCGGCCCCGCGGTGGTGTGCTCGGCGCTGCTGCCCGACGGAAGCGTGCCGGCCGGTCGCCCCGGGCGGATCCACCCGCTCTACCGGCGCCCCGGCGGACAGGAGCCGAACCTTCCCCCGGGCCTGCTCGCGCTGCTCGGCCGCCGCCTGGACCGCCCGGCGGGCCCGGTGGACCTGCTCGCCTGGATCCTCGCCGCCGCCCGTCACTCCCCCGACGGCGCGGTGGTGCCGCTGACCGCGGACCCGGAGGTCTGGGACCGCGGAGTCGCGCTCGGCACCCGGCTGTTGTGGCTGTTCACGCGGGGCGGCCACGCGCCCGGGGGCGGGCCGGCCGGCTCCGGTGAGCGGCCGCGGATGCCGGGCGGCCGCCGCCCGTACGTGCGCTCGGCGCTGCCCGCCCGCGGGCTGCCCGAGACCCTCGGCTACGACCCGGAGGGCGAGGCGCTGCTGCTCGGCAGCGGCCGTATCGCGCCGGTGCCGAAGGGAGCGTGGGAGTTCCACGCGGGCGGCGTACGCGTCCTGGAGGCGTGGTTCGCCCAGCGCACCGGCGCGGGGGCGGACGGGGCACCGCAGCCCGAGGCCGGTTCGCTGGCCGCGCTGCGTCCCGCCGACTGGCGCCGGGAGTGGACCTCGGAACTGCTGGAGCTGGTCACCGTCCTGGCGCTGCTGGCCGAACTCCGTCCCCGGCGCGAGGAACTGAACCGGCGGACGGCGGACGGTCCGCAGCTGACGGCGGACGGCCTGCGGGCGGCCGGCGTGCTGCCCGCGCCGGTCTCCGCCTACCGCCCGGCATCCGTCCTCGACCACCACGAGGAGGGCCCGGAGGGCCAGTTCGCGCTGCTGTGAGCCAGAGGGCGGCGCCTTTGGCCCGTCAGCCGGTGCCGGGGGCCGCGGACGCCTCGTAGGCGTCGAGCACCCGCCCGATCAGGCGCGCGAAGACCTCGTCCGGGTCGCCGGCCGGTGCGCCCCTCGTCAGGGCGCGGGCCACCAGCGGATACCGTCCGGTGCCGACCACCGTGCGCAGATAGCCGGTCTGTGCCGCGAGCCGCGCCTCGGGGCTGTGGCCGGACTCCTTGGCCTGTTCGGCGGCCGCCTGCTCGGCCGAGGCCATGGCGAGCACCGTGCCGTTGACCAGCGAGATCAGCTCCAGCTTGAGCCCGTCGTCGAGGCCTGAGCCCTCCAGGGCGGCGAGGCAGTACTCCATGTAGCGCAGGGCGTTGGGCCCCAGGAAGTTGTGCGACAGCACGGCGCCCGGCATCCAGGGGTGACGCCGTATCATCTCCCGCTCCTGATGGGCGAGTGCGAGCAGATCGGCGCGCCAGTCCCCGGAGGGCCGGTCGGGCAGCCGGTACTCACCGCCGACCAGATCGACCATCAGGTCGACCAGATCACCCTTGCTCGGCACGTAGTTGTAGAGCGACATGGTGGCGCAGCCGACCGCGGTCGCCACCCGGCGCATGGAGACCGCCGCGAGCCCGGACTCGTCGGCGATCCGCACCGCCGCCTCCGCGATCTCGTCACGGGTGAAGGCGGGCCTCGGGCCGCGGCCCGCCCGCTCGGGTCGCGCCCAGATCACCTCGGGTCCGGCCGCACGGCCACTTGCTGCCATGGATCGATCACCTCGCCACCATCCTAGTTACGTACAACGTACGCAGATGCCGAGGCGGCCGCCCGGACACGAAAAAACCACCCGTCACGACGTGACGGGTGGTGCTGGGCGGACCGGTCGGGCGGGGGCGGGCCGGCCGCCCGGTAAGCCGCTGGTGAAGCGGGTCAGCCGTGCCCCCCGAACAGCGAACGCCGCAGCCTGCGCAGCGGCGCGAACAGCGACACCCTGGCGCCGCGACCGTTCCTCGTACGCGCGTGATCGCGCGCGGTGAGCTCCTGCATCAGCGAGGTCGCGCCCTCCGTCTCCCGCTGCGGGATGGCGGGTCCACCCAGCACCGCGAGATGGCGGTCGAGACGCGCGCTGGACGCACTGCTCCCGCAATTGACGGCAGGGACTCTCGCCCTGCTACGCACTGTTATCTGTTCCATAAATCTCCCCACCCTTACGAGGGCACCCGGCCCGGGCAGGGTAACCCTATCTCTCTTGGCGGACACGCGTGCAGACCGGTCAACGGATTCACCTGCCTCGCCTTGACGTTGACGAACACCATACGGAATGTCACGTACAAGGCGCGTACCAGGGCGAGTTGAGGGACCGTCGGGCTTCGGCGGAGGTATCCGGAAGCGGCCGACGGGGTGCTGGAACGCCCGGGGAGAGACCGGGATCTCATGGACTCTCCCCGGCGCCCGGTGTGCGGGTCGTCACGCGGTGGCGGCGAACACCGGCTGATACCCGCCGGACTGGCCGGCGGCGGTGGGGTGGTAGGACTCGTCGACGGGAAAGGTCACGCTGCGCAGCCAGGCGCTGCCGGAGCACAGCTCATGGCCGGCGAAGGTGGCGGTGACATCGCCGAAGGCGAAGCCGTGGTCGGCGGCGCGCTTGGCGGTGACGCCGTTGATGGCGTCGGCGGCGGCGTTGATCGCGGTCCGGGACTTCTCGGAGAGGCCGCCCACGCAGCTTCCGCCGAGTTTGTAGAAGCGCGGATAGCCCAGGACCACCACGCGCGCGTTCGGGGCCCTCTGGTCGATCGCGTCGTACACGGAGTCGAGCTTGCCGGGCAGGGTGTTGTCGATATAGGTCCGGGCCTGCGCGACGCGGGCCAGGCAGGCGCTCTCGCCCTGGAGCGCACAGGTCGTCATGGTGTCGGCGAAACCGGCGTCGTTGCCGCCGATGGTGATGCTGACCAGACCGGTGGAGGCGTTGAGCGGGCCGAGCTGATTGTTCACCACATCACCCGTTCGGGCCCCGGAACAGGCGGTGAAGGCGAACGAGGAGGGGGTGTGCGCGGCGTTCCAGAGGGCGGGGTAGGCCCTGTTGCTGCGCTTGCAGGAGCCGCTGGTGCCGTCGTAGCCACCGGCCCCGACACCTGAGGAGTACGAGTCGCCGAGGGCCACATAGCCGGTTGCGGTGGGGAGTTGGGCGGACGCGGCGGCGCTCGCGCCGGTGAGCGCGAGCGCCGTGGTGACGAAGAAGGCGGACGTCAAGGCCGCGAATCGGGACAGTCTCATGGAACCTCCCTTAGCAGGATCTCTGCCATATCCGTCGTAGCAAGGTTCACGGACAGTCGGAAGTGTTCATGTCAAAAGTCATTTGGTAGTTCATGGCAAATCTGCCGATCCGGGCGGATGTTCACTGCCATGTCATTGCATTGCCGTGACGTGCATATGACATCCCGACGGAACTCTTGCCGCCCGTGTTCGAGGCCCGCGAATCTTTTTGACGGGCGGTCAACGGTTCAACGGACTCCCCCACCGCCCCCAGGTGCGTACGAACCCGTACGCAACCCCCTGCGCGCGCACCACGGCGCGCCACCGATGAGGAGGACTCCCTCGCGATGGCAGTGATGCGTTCCACCACCCCCCGTACCGCCCCGCGGCGTTCGTCCACGCTGCGGATCGCCACGGCGCTGGCCGCGACCACCGCGGCCGCCGCCCTCGGCACGCTCGCCTTCCCCGCCCACGCGGCGCCCGTCGAGGGCACCGTCGTGGGAGCCGGCGCCCCGGACGCGGTGCCCGGCAGCTATATCGTCACGCTGAAGCGCTCGGCCGGCCTCAAGGCCGCCTCGGCCGACGGCAGAGGCCTGATATCCGAGTACGGCGGAACGGTGCGGCGGACCTACACCGCCGCGCTCAACGGCTACTCCGCCGGGCTCTCCGCCCGGGAGGCCAGAGCACTGGCCGCCGACCCGGCGGTCGACAAGGTCTTCCAGGACCGCACCGTGCACGCCCTGGGCACCCAGACCGACCCGCCGTCCTGGGGCCTGGACCGGATCGACCAGGCCAAGCTGCCGCTGGACAAGAAGTACGGCTACCCGGACAGCGCGGGCGCCGGCGCGACCGTCTACGTCATCGACACCGGCGTGCGCATCTCGCACCAGGACTTCGGCGGCCGGGCGGTGAACGGCTACGACGCGATCGACAACGACAACGTGGCGCAGGACGGCAACGGCCACGGCACCCATGTCGCGGCGAACGCGGCGGGCACGGCGTACGGCGTCGCCAAGAAGGCCAAGGTCGTGGCGGTGCGGGTGCTGAACGACTCCGGCTCCGGCACCACCGCCCAGGTCGTCGCGGGCATCGACTGGGTCACCAGGAACCACAGCGGCCCGTCGGTGGCCAACGTGTCGCTGGGCGGCGGCCCGGACGCGGCCCTGGACACCGCCGTGCAGAACTCCATCAAGAGCGGGGTGACCTACGCCGTCGCCGCCGGCAATTCCGGGGCGAACGCCCAGAACTACTCCCCCGCCCGGGTCCCGGAGGCCATCACGGTCGGTTCGACCACCTCCACCGACGCCCGCTCGTCCTTCTCCAACTACGGCTCGCGGGTGGACCTCTTCGCGCCCGGCAGCTCCATCACCAGCGCCTGGAACACCGGCGACTCGGCCACCAACACCATCTCCGGCACCTCGATGGCCACCCCACATGTCACCGGTGCGGCCGCGGTCTACCTGGCCGGGCACCCGACCGCCAGCCCGGCGCAGGTCGCCACGGCCCTGACGAACGGCGCCACCTCGGGGGTGGTGACCAATCCGGGCGGCGGCTCGCCCAACAAGCTGCTGAAGATCGTCCCGTAGGGGCGGTGTGACCCGTCGTGCCCATACGGGCCCCGGGCGGCGGTGCGCCGTCCGGGGCGCGGCACGACTGCGGGAGCGGGCGCGGGCGGTGCGGCGTCAGCCCCCGTTGGGGCGACGGCCGTGGGTCAGGCCGTACATCAGGAAGGCGGTGGCCGCGACGAACACCGCCACCAGCAGGATCACCAGCGTCGGCCGGGTCCCCAGGCCGAGCAGGCCGGCCCCCAGGAGGCCGCCGGCGAACATCGCGGTCACGGAGGTCAGCCGGCGGGCCCCGGCGCGGGAGCCGTACCCCAGCTTCCTGTCGTGCCCCAGCGGCGACCCGCTGACCAGGGCCGCCATCGCCCGGGTCTCCACGGTGGTGGTGAGGTCCGGGGCGGCGGCCCGCATGCTGGTGACATTGCGCATGCCCATCGCCACCGCCATCAGCGCCACGACGACATGGCGCCGGCCGAGCACCGGCCCGGGCCCGCCCTCCCAGGCCGCCACCGCCGCCGCGAACAGCAGCGCCGCCTCCGCGGCGAGCGCGGCCGGGAACCACGGGCGCTGCCCCACGGCCAGCGTCGACTCCAGCCGGGCCCCGAGCGCCGCGCCCAGCAGGAACGCGGCGATCGAGACCGCCGTGGCGGCCACCGGCAGCCCGCCCTGCCCGGCGATACCGAAACCGAGGAAGAGCAGATTGCCGGTCTGGGTGGCGGTGAAGACCTGACCGAGCGTCAGAAAACTGACGGCGTCGAGCACACCGGTGGCCACGGTCAGCCCCACCATGATCACCGTGAGCGCGGTCCCACTCGGCGGCTCCACCGACGCGACTCCTTCCACCGGGCTCCTGACCCGGGGGCGTGTCCGGTGGATCAGGATCGGATCGGCCCCCGCGCTTGTTCCCCCCAGTCTCCGGACGACCGGTCCGCCGGCCCGCCATTGCGCCGTCTGTGGGCGGCCCGCAGGTGCCCGCACCCGCTGTCGGGTTGCGTCGGTTTCCGGCCTTCTTCGTGTCTTGACGGTGCTCTGGGCGTTGCGCGACATTGAGGCCCGGCATCCGGCCGTACGGGGGGCAGAGCCGCCAATGCACATCGACACCGTCGACGACAAGGGCTCCTACGAGTCGCCACCACCCGAAGAGCGGCCGGCGGGCACCGCCGTCTCGCTGCTGGCGGGAGTGGCGGCCGGGATCGGCGGGGTGGGGGCCGTACTCGCGCTCGCCGACATCGGCTCACCGCTCCGCGCGCCGTTCACCTTCTTCTTCCTGCTGATGGCGCCGGCCGCGGCGATCGCCGCCGCGCTCGGCCGGACCGATCCGCTGGGCCGCGCGGTGGTCGCCGGCGCCGGTGCGCTCGCCGTCGACCTGCTGGTGGCGCAGACCATGCTCGCGCTGCATCTGTGGTCGGTACGCGGCGGGGTGCTGGTGGTGACGGCGTTCAGCGGCGCGGTGCTGCTGTGGAGCGCGCTGCGGCAGCGGTCCGGACGGACGCCCGGACGGCGGGCGGACTGAGGTGGATCTCGCGGTATACCGCCCCGGCCGGCTGACCGAGGCCGAGCGCGGCGCCTGGACCGCCCTGCAGGCCGAGGCGCGGTCCCTGGGCGCACCGCAGCTGGCGAACCCGTTCCTGGCCCCCGAGTTCGCGCTGGCCGTGGGCCGGTCCCGGGGCGGCGTACGCATCGCCGTCGTACACGAGGGCGGCGCCCCGGCGGCGTTCCTGCCCTTCCAGCGCTCGGCGCTCGGCGTGGGGCGGGCGATCGGGCTGGGCGTCTCCGACGCGCAGGGGCTGGTGCACCGGACCGGATTCCGATGCGGCGCCCAGGAGCTACTGCGGGCCTGCGGACTGTCGGTGCTGGAGTTCGATCACCTGGTGGAGGGCCAGCGCAGCTTCGAGGCACCCTCGTTCGGGCGGCACGCCTCGCCCGTCATCGACGTGGACCAGGGCTTCGAGGCCTATCTGGCCGGACTGCGGGCGCGGTCGCCGAAGTTCACCCGCACCACTCTCGCCAAGGAGCGCAAGCTCGGCCGGGACATCGGGCCGGTGCGCTACGTCCACGACGAGCGCGACCCGGCGGCGCTGCGCACCCTGATGCGATGGAAGTCCGCCCAGTACCGCAGGACGGGGCGCGGCGACCGCTTCGCGCACGCCTGGATCGTCCGGCTGGTGCAGCAGCTCTTCCACAGCCGTACGGACTCCTTCGCCGGGCTGCTGTCGGTGCTCTACGCCGGCGAGCGGCCGATCGCGGCGCACTTCGGGCTGCGCTCGCCGTCCGTGCTGGCCTGCTGGTTCCCGGCCTACGACCCGCAGTTCGCGAAGTACTCGCCGGGGCTGGTGCTGCATGTGCGGATGGCGCAGGCGGCGGCCGCGGACTCGCTGGCCTACCTCGATCTGGGGCGCGGGGCGAAGGACTACAAGGACTCCCTCAAGACCCGTGAACTCCTGGTGTCCGAGGGGTGGGTGATGCGGCGCCATCCGGTCGCGCTGGGACACCGGGCCCGCCGCGCGCCGGTGCGTGCGCTGCGCAACGCGGTGCTCGCCCGGCCGGAGCTGTTCGAGCCGGCGGACCGCCTGCTCAAGCGGGTGGGCCAGATCCGGTCGGGGCGCTGAGCGCCGATTTGCGTGAGCCCCGCGCGCCCGGAATTCCCACCGTATTCGAGACGGCGCAATAGGGGCGTACGCCGGTGCATAAATATTGACGTACATCAGTGCGTACCGGCCAATTGCGCCAAACGGTATTTGGCGTGGAACGTCTTGCCTTACAGTCCCATTCATCAATACCGTCGCACATCCACCCGCATCGGACGATCATCGCAAGGCGGCTCTAGGGGAGGGCTCGGCGACACGATGAAGCGCCCGGTGCGGTGCGCGGTTGGGGGGGTCCAGTGCGCGCGGTCCCGGCTTGCCGATCACGGCTCGCCGAGGTCCGGGGCACGAGCCGCGCGTTCGGAGACACGCATGCCAGCTCGCCCTGTTCGCACGGCGGTTCCGCCGTGCGAAGCGGGGTGTGAACCCCCCTTTCGACCCGGATATCCAGCACGGACCGCCCGGGGGTGGGCGGTCCACCGGACGAGAGGGAAATCAACCCATGAGCTCGTTCCTTCGCCCGGCCGACGCGGAAGAACCGCCGCTGACGCTGCTGCCGGACCAGGCCGTCTACCGTCCTGTTTCCTCACACCTGGCCATCGCACCGCCGGTCAGCGTCGTCATTCCGGCGATGAACGAGGCGGAGAACCTCCCGTACGTCTTCAAAACCCTGCCGGACTGGATTCACGAAGTAATCCTGGTCGACGGGAATTCCACCGACGACACGGTCCGCGTCGCCCGTGAACTGCGGCCGGACGTCACCGTCGTACCGCAGCGCGGAAAGGGTAAGGGCGACGCACTGATCAGCGGATTCGCGGCCTGCACCGGCGAGATCATCGTGATGGTCGACGCGGACGGCTCGGCCGACGGCGGCGAGATCGTCAGCTATGTCTCGGCGCTGGTGTCCGGGGCGGACTTCGCCAAGGGCTCGCGGTTCGCCAACGGCGGCGGCACCGACGACATGACCCCGATCCGCAAGCTCGGCAACCGTGTGCTGACCGCGGTCGTCAACGCCAAGTTCGGCGCCCGCTACACCGATCTGTGCTACGGCTACAACGCCTTCTGGCGGCACTGCCTGGACCAGATCGCCCTGGACTGCGCGGGGTTCGAGGTCGAGACGCTGATGAACATCCGGGTGGTCAAGGCCGGGCTGCGGGTGCAGGAGATCCCCAGCCATGAGTACAACCGCATCCACGGCGTCAGCAATCTGCGGGCGGTGCGCGACGGTCTGCGGGTGCTGCGGGTGATCCTGCGCGAGCGGGGCACCCGTCGCAAGCGGGTGGCCCGGCCGGCGCTGATCACCGGAGACGCCCGGTGAACCCCCGGAGACCTGCGGTCGGCCCGGCGCTGCGGATCTCCGTCGTCATCTGCGTCCACACCGAGGACCGGTGGGACGACATCCTGGCCGCGGTGGAATCCGTCCGCGCGCAGTCCCATCCCGCCCATGAGCTGCTGCTGGTGGTGGACCACCACCAGCGGTTGCTCGACCGGCTCAGGGAGCACTTCAAGGGCGCCTGCACGGGCGCGAATGCGCCGAGCGCTCCGTCGACCCCGCCTCTGATCATGGCCAATTCGGGACCCCGCGGACTCTCCGCGGGGCGCAACACCGGTATCGCCGCCGCCGACGGCGAGGTCATCGCCTTTCTGGACGACGACGCGGTGGCCGAGCGGGACTGGCTGCGCCACTTCGCGGCGGCGTACGCCGACCCGGCCGTGATGGCGGTCGGGGGCCGTACCGAACCGGCCTGGGAGACCGGCCGCCGCCCGGTGTGGTTCCCCGAGGAGTTCGACTGGGTGGTGGGCTGCACCTACCGCGGTCTGCCGCCGGGGAAGGTGCGGGTGCGCAATGTGCTGGGCGGCAACGCCTCCTTCCGCAGGGTGGCGTTCGACCTCGTCGGCGGCTTCGCGACCGGGATCGGCCGGGACGGCGACCGGCGGCCGCTGGGGGGCGAGGAGACCGAGCTGTGCATCCGGATCTCGCGGCTGATACCGGACGCGGTGCTGCTCATCGACGACCGGTCGGTGATCCACCACCGGGTGCCGGCCGGGCGGCAGCGGTTCGGCTACTTCCACAGCCGGGCGTACGCCGAGGGGCTGTCCAAGGCGCTGGTGGCGCGGAGTGTCGGCGCGCGGGACGGGCTGGCGGCCGAGCGCCGCCACACCGCCCGGGTGCTGCCCGCCGGGGTGCTGCGCGGGGTACGCGACGCGCTGCTGGGAAGGCCCGGCGGGGCCGGCCGGGCGGGCGCGATCGTGGCCGGCACGGCGGCCGCGGCGGCCGGCTACGCCTGGGGCGCGCTGCGGGCCCGCCGGAGGCGAACGCCCCTTCCCGGTACCCGAGTCGGCGGGCCCGGCGACGGGACGGCGGCCACGGCGCACGAGGGGGCGGCGGCATGAGCGGCCGCCCGGGCGCGGTGCCGATCCTGATGTACCACGCGGTGACCGTGGCCCCGACACCCGCCGTACGGGAGCTGTCGGTGACACCGGCCGCGTTCGAGGAGCAGCTGGCGGTCCTGGCCGACGGCGGCTTCACCCCGCTGACCGCCGCGGTGCTCGCGGCGGCCTGGCGGGGCGGCGGCCCGCTACCGGAGCGACCGGTGCTGATCACCTTCGACGACGGCTACGAAGGCGTGTACCGGCATGCGCTGCCGGCCCTGGCCCGGCACGGCTTCCCGGCCACCCTCTTCGTCACCACGGGCTGGCTGCGCGGCCCGTACGGCAGAGGGGGCGCGCTGGACACCATGCTCGACTGGGACCAGGTGCGGAAGCTGGCCGGAGCCGGGGTGGAGATCGGCGGGCACAGCCACCGCCATCCCCCGCTGGACGACCTCGGCGACGCGCGGCTGCGGCACGAGGTGCTGCGCTGCAAGGAGATCATCGCCGACGAGGTCGGGACGGCACCGGAGTCCTTCGCCTACCCCTACGGCCACTCCGGCCGGCGGGTGCGGCGGACCGTGCGCGGCCTGGGGTTCCGGCAGGCGCTCGCCGTGGGCAATACGCTGGCGGCCCGCCGTCAGGGGCCGTACGCGCTGGCGCGGTTGACGGTGCGGCGCGATACCGGCACCGAGGAGTTCGCCCGGATCGTCGAGGGCCGCGGGCTGGTCCGCGCCTTCGCCCGGGACCGGGTGCTCACCAAGGGGTACGCGGTGGTCCGCAGATCACGACAGGTGGTCCGGCTGTGCGCGCCGGGCCGCTGACGCCGAGCCCGCCGCGGCATCCCCGCGGCGGAAGAAGGGGCAGTTGAGCCGGTGTCCGACACCACCACCAAGGCCGAGGAGCGTGCGGAGGAAGGGCCACCGCGGCCGGGCGGACGGGGCGGCAGTCCGCTGTTCCGCAACGCCTATGCGCTGATGCTCAACACCGGCGTCTCCGGGCTGCTCGGTCTGGGGTTCTGGCTGGTCGCGGCCCGTTTCTACACGGAGGCCGCGGTCGGTCAGGGCTCGGCGGCGATCGCCGCGATGAAGCTGCTGGCGGGGCTGACCGCGGTCACCCTGACCGGCGCGCTGGCCCGCTTCATCCCGGTCGCCGGCCACACCACCCGGCGGCTGGTGCTGCGGACGTACGGGGGCAGTTCGGTCGTGGTGGCGATCGCCGCGACCGCCTTCCTCCTCACCCTCGACCTCTGGGGTCCCTCCTACCGCTTTCTGCACGGCACCCTCAACGGCCTGGGCTTCATCCTGGCCGTGGTCGCCTGGTCGCTGCTGACCCTCCAGGACGGGGTGCTGACCGGGCTGCGCAGCGCGCTGTGGGTGCCGGTGGGCAATCTCGCCTTCTCCGCGGTGAAGCTGGGGCTGCTGGTGGTCTTCGCCGCCGCGATCCCCACCGCCGGGGTGTTCGTCTCCTGGGTCGCCGCGATCGCGGTCTCCGTAGTCCCGCTCGCCTGGCTGGTGTTCCGGCGGCTGATCCCCCGGCACGCGCGGACCACGCGGCACACCGCCGGCCCCCCGTCGCTGCGGGAGGTGGGCCGTTTCCTGGCCGGCGACTACACCGGCTCGCTGTTCTCCCTCGCCGTGGTCTACCTCGTCCCGGTCCTGGTGGCCTCCCAGGTCGGCGCGGCGGACAACGCGTACTTCTACATCGCCACCACCATCGGCGGCACGGTCAATCTGCTCGCCCTCAACATGGGCGCCTCGCTGACCGTCGAGGGCGCCCACGATCCGGCGCAGCTCGCCCACCACACCCGGGCCGCGCTGCGGCGGATGGCCCGCATCATGGTCCCGGTCTGCCTCACGCTGTTCGTCTGCGCGCCCTACCTGCTCGGCGTCTTCGGGCCGGGGTACGCGGAGGCGGCCACGCCGCTGCTGCGCTGGTTCGCGGTGGGCGCCGCGCTGCGCGTGGTGATGGAGGTGCACTTCGCGGTGCTGCGCGCGCAGAGCCGGACGTCCGGACTGGCCGCCCTGCAAGGCCTGTTGTGTGTGCTGGTGCTCGGTCTGACGCTGGTGCTGCTGCCGCGGACGGGACTGGCCGGCGCCGGCGTCGCCGAGGTCGCCAGCCTGGCGGTGATCGTCGCGATCGCGAGCGGACGGCTGCGCCGGGTGCTGCGCGGGCGGGTGTCGACCGCACCGCCGGCCCGGACCCCGGTGGACGGCCTGGCACCGGACGGCGACCTGGCGGATCTGGCGGTGTACGGCGATCTCGGCGACGGCGTCAGGGCGTTCGGCAAGGCCGCTGGCGAGGACCCCGGTTCGGGCAGGCGGTACGCCGCGGTCGGATGGGCGCTGCTCGCCGCCGCCCTGGCGCTGTTCTGGCTGCCGCTGCGCGGTATGGGCGACGCCGATCTGGACCGTATGACGGGGCTGGGCCTGATCCCGGTGCTGCCCGCGGTGACACTGGCCGGCGTGGTCCTGCTGGTGGCGGCGTACGCCTGGGCGCTCTGGCTGCCCACGCCGCGCCGCGCCCTGCTCACCGCCGTCCTGGTGCTGACGGTGGTGGCCCTGCACGCGCTCCCGGCCGTCCTGGAGGCCGAGCCGCGCTTCCCCACGGCCTGGCAGCACCTCGGCTTCCTCGACCACCTCGGCCGGACCGGCACCGCGGTACCGGACCTGGACGCCCGCTGGAGCTGGCCGGGCTTCTTCGCCGGGGTGCAGTTCCTCGCCGAGGCGTGCGGCATCACCGACTTCACCGAGGTCCTGCGCTGGTGGCCGCCGACCATCCAACTGCTGTACCTGGCACCGCTGTTCCTGCTCCTGAAGGCGGTACGGGCGAACTGGCGGGCGAAGTGGTGCGCGGCCTGGCTGTTCGCGCTGTGCGGCTGGGTCGGCCAGGACTACTTCTCCCCGCAGGGGTTCACCTACCTCCTCTATCTGGCGTTCGTGGCGATCCTGCTGGTGTGGTTCCGTACCCGGCCGGCGGCCGTGGCGGCGGGGTCCGGGCGGCGGCCGGGCGAGGCGGAGCCGCAACCGGCGGGCCGCGGCCGGCTCGCGGTGCTGCTCACCACGCTGATCGCGCTGTTCGCGGCGTCGGTGGCGGCCCACCAGCTCACCCCGTTCGTGATGCTCGGCGTGCTGACCGTGCTGGTGCTCGTCCGCCGCTGCACCCTGCGCGGTCTGCCGCTGCTGCTGGGCGTCCTGGTCGCGGCCTGGGTGGGCTTCCTGGCCGAGCCGTACTGGTCGGGCCACTTCGACGAGCTGTTCGGCGGGCTCGGGGGCATCGGCGGCAATGTCTCCTCGTCCGTGACGGACCGGATCGGGGGCGGCGACGCCACCCACAAGCTGGTGCTGTACGCCCGGGTGGCGCTGGCGGGCGGGGTGCTGGCGCTGGCCTGCTTCGGGGCGCTGCGGCGGCGGGCGGCGGGCTTCACCGAACGCGCGCTGCCGACCCTGGCGTTCGTGCCCTTCCTGGCGTTCGGGATGCAGTCCTACGGCGGCGAGATGGCGCTGCGGGTCTTTCTGTTCGCGCTGCCCGGCGCCTGTGTGCTGGCGGCGCTGGCACTGTTCCCGCGCGGTACGGACGCCCCGCGAGGGCTCGGACCGCTCGCCGCACTGCTGACGGGGCTGCTCCTGGCCGTCGGCTTCCTCGTCGCCCGCTGGGGCAATGAGCCCTTCGAGCGGATCCGGCCCGGCGAGGTCGCGGCGATGGACTACGTCTACGCGCACGACCGTCCTACGGTGCGGCTGCTGTGGCTGAGCCAGGACCCCGTCAACAGCGTCACCCCGGCGATGCCCTGGGGCGCCCGGGACATGGAGCGGGTCCAGTACGAGCCGACCCTGGCGCCGCGCGATCCGGCCCGGGTGGGCCCGGTCGTCGCCGCCCTGCGGGACGCCGGGCCGCAGTCGTATCTGATCGTCAATCACGGCCAGTCGGAGGCGCTGCGGCTGGACGCGGGGTACCCGGCGGGCTGGGAGCGGCGGCTGCGCACCGCACTGGACCGGCGTCCCGACCTCCGGCGGGTGCTGTCCAACGAGCATGCGGCGGTGTACGAGCCGGCGCGGCGCCCGGCGGGCGAGGTCGCGCCGCCCCACCCCGGCCCGGCCGGCCCGAAGGTGACCTGGACGCCATGGTCGGTGTTCGGCGCGCTCGCGCTGGTCGCGCTGGTCGCGGTGCTGGCGGCCCGCGAGGTGCTCCGGGTCGCGGCCCGGCCGAGCGTGCGCCGACGGCACTGGGTCCAGGGGATGTTCTGGTTCGCGATGCCGTTGCTGCTGGTGTTCCTGGCGTCGCTGGTGCAGCGGTTTATGACGCTGTCGTAGGGACGGGGGCCCGGGCGGGCCGCAGGCTTCTCGCGCTCGGCGCTCAGGAGCGGTCGAGCCAGCGCACCTCGTACCCGTCCAGGGTGAGGTCCTCCCCGTCGACCGTCGCCGTGCCGCGGCGGTCGGCGGTGTTCACCAGCAGCGCCGTGCGGTCGTCGGCCAGCCCCAGGATCCTCGTGGTGCCGGTGTCGAGTTCTCGCGGCCGGGCCGTGGGCGGGAAGGCACGGGAGAAGCGGGACAGCAGCGTCATCATCGGCAGCTCCCGTCCCCCGTCGTCCTGTTCGGTACTGGTCCACAGGCAGCCGGGGCAGTCCTCGCCGTCGGTCTCCGGGTTCCAGTAGAACCCGCTGGTGGCGCCGCCCGCGGCCATCTCGACCAGCGCCGTGGCCTGCGCGGCCACGCGCCGCCGCTCGCTCCAGGCGGCCCGGTCGCCCCCGCCGTCGCGCGCGCCGTCGTCGGTGATCTCGACGTACCACTCCGCCCACCACAGCGGCAGCCCGGTCTCCTCGCGCAGCCACCGCCCCACGTCGGCGAACTTCCGGGCGGCGGTGAACGGGCCCGGGGCGAAGCGGTCGTCCTTGCTGTAGCTGGAGCCGTCCACGACCACGAAGTCCGCGCCGGCCTTGTGCCGGTTCCAGTGGTCGAAGGCGTCGAGCGTGCGCCGGTCGATGCTTCCCCAGGGGCCCTTGAGGCGGGACTCGTAGGTGTCGTCGCCCGGCACATGGCTGTCCATCACCAGATAGGGCCCGCCCACCCGGATTCCGGCGTCGGCCTTCTTCAGCTCCTTGTAGACGAGGTTGTACAGGCGGGTGTAGCCCTCGTAGTCCCAGCGTCCCTTCGCGTCGTCGAAGAACCCCTTGAACTCGTTCCAGACGACGAAGTGCCGGACGTCCGGATAGCGTCGGGCGACCTTTCCGGCGAGGGCCGCGAAGTCCGCGTAGTGCGCCGGGTCGGGGGCCTTCTCCAGAGCGTCCCAGTCGGTTCCGCCCGCCGTGCCGCCCTTCATCCAGTCCGGCGCGCAGCACAACGTCACCACGGGAGTGCCGCCGGTGTGCCGGATCAGCGCGATCCGGCGGTCCAGGTCGGCGAAGTCGTAGCGGCCCGGGCTCGGTTCGGGGTTCTGCGCGCCCCAGCCCATGATGTGCTGGTTCTGCGGCATCGGGTGGTCGGACAGCAGGCGGGCGGCCCGGTCCCGGTCCGGCTCGGCGCCCTGGTCCGCGCTGAACTGGGTGTGGGTGAACCCCCAGCCCACGGCCGGCCCGGCGGCCCGCGACGGCGAACGCCCCTTGGCGTCGCGGTCCCGCGGCCCCGGAGCGGTGCACATGACCAGCGCTATCAGGCCCAGCGCCAGCGCGAGCACCCCTGCCACGACCACGAAGGCCGTTGTCTGACGTTCCCCACCATGACGTCGCACAAAGGGAGATTAGCGACCCAACCGCCCGGTAAACCCGGTTTTCGGGTTACCGGTCCCGTTCCGTACGGAGAAACACCGGTGGGGATAATCCGTGTACGCGGCGGGCGGCGGTGGCAGATCATGGCGTCATGTGTGCCGATCACCTCCAGCCGACCGTCGCGGAGGAGTCCCTTCCGCTCCGCCTGACCCTGGACGACAGCGATTCGCCGTCCGATGTCATCGATGCGCTCTTCCTGGGCCGGTTCACCAAGGGCGAGCAGCCGTACTCCCGCAGCCGGTCGATGGACCGGGTGAAGTCCGGGCTGACGCTGCTGCCGCCGGACGCGCGGGTCCTGCGCTCGGCGAAGGACGAGGACCGCAGCGCCACGCTCGCCGAGGGCGACGGCTACACCGTGCTGGTCTCCCGCTGGAACCGCGGCGCCGACGTGACGGTCACCGCCGTCACCGACGAGCTGGCCGAGAAGGTGCTGGGCCAGGCCGCGGACGGCGCCGAGGACGCACCGGAGCCGCAGCCGGAGAACGTGCCGATGGGCTTTTGGTACTTCTCCCCGCGCCGCGGCCCGCACCGCACCTCCCGGCAGATCTCCGCCGGGACCTGGCAGGAGATCCGGCCCAACTACACCGCGCCGGTGGCCGATGCGATGGACCGGCTGATGAAGGTGGTGCCCGCGGAGATCGCCGGGCGGCTGCTCCTGCTGCACGGCCCGCCCGGTACGGGCAAGACCTCCGCGCTGCGCACCCTGGCCCGCTCCTGGCGCGACTGGTGCCAGGTGGACTGCGTCCTGGACCCGGAGCGGCTGTTCAACGACGTCGGCTATCTGATGGACATCGCGATCGGTGAGGACGACTCCGCCGGGAAGGGCCGCTGGCGGCTGCTGCTCCTGGAGGACTGCGACGAGCTGATCCGCGGCGAGGCCAAGCACGCCGCCGGCCAGGCGCTGTCGCGGCTGCTCAACCTCACGGACGGGCTGCTGGGACAGGGGCGCAACGTCCTGGTCGGCGTCACCACCAACGAGGACCTGGAGCGGATGCACCCGGCGGTGGTGCGTCCCGGCCGCTGTCTGGCCCGTATCGAGGTCGGCCCGCTGACCCGCCCCGAAGCGGTCAACTGGCTCGGCGCGGACCGCGGCATCGGCCGCGACGGCGCCACCCTGGCCGAGCTGTACGCGCTCCGGCGCGGCACGGGGCCCGCGTCGGTCCCGGCCCAGGACTCGGGAGCCGACGCGGGTCTGTACCTCTGAGGCGCGGGCGGCGGCGGTGCCGGTCGCGGTGCTGGGCGAGCGATTATCGGCTGGCCGGGCCGCGTGTGGTGTCGTTAGCCTCGGCCCCCATGAACCAGCGCAAGCGGAAGAAGCTCACCCGGCGTCTCTTCGGGGCGATTCTGGGGCGTGACACCGCCCGTGTGGCGGCGCTGCTGCGGGCCGGAGCCGACCCGGAGCACGCGAACCCCGAAGGCACCACCCCGCTCTACCAGGCCTCCGTGAACGGATCGGCGGAGATCGCCCGCCTGCTGCTGGCGGCCGGGGCGACCCCCGACACCGAGAGCGGCGGACTCGGCTCGGAGGGCACGCCCCTGTGCGCGGCGGCGTGCTGGGGGTACACCGCGGCCGTACGCGAACTGCTGGCGCACGGCGCCGATCCGAACCTCCGCGAAGACCACGGCACCGGCCGCTCCGCCCTGGACTGGGCGAGAGACGGCTCCCATTCCGAGACCGCCGCCCTCCTCATCGCCGCGGGCGCGACTCCCCGCGGGGCCGCCGCGTAGGGGTCTCCCCCAGGCGCCGGTCCGGTGGATCAGGGCCGGTGGATCATCGCCTCGGACACCCCCTAGAGCCCTCCGGGCGTCGGCCGGATCTCGAAGGCCCGCAGGCCCTCCGGCTCTTCCTCCCGTACGGACACCGCGTCGACCAGCGCCGTGGGAGGGCCCTGGTGCGCCCAGTCCACCAGTTGCCGCACCCGCTCGGGCTCCCCCTCGAACACGGCCTCCACCGTTCCGTCCGGGAGGTTGCGCACCCAGCCGGCCACTGCGTGCGCGTCCGCCGTGCGCCGGCAGGTGTCGCGGAAGAACACGCCCTGCACGTCCCCGGAGACCACCACCCGTCTGCGGATCACCGTATGTCACCTCGTCAGCTCGCCCAGCGGTACGAGCGCAGATATATCCCCGGCCCGCGCTCAGCGGGCGGCGCCACGCCCGGACGGCGTACGGCTCACCGAGCGGCCCGCGGCCTCGGCGGCGCGGGCGAAGCGGACGGCGTCGAGGACGGCCGCCGCGCCGAGGTCGTTGTTGAAGTACGCATAGACCTCGGCCCGGTCCGGCCAGGTGTCGGCGATCCGCCGCACCCAGGTGGCCAGCGCCTGCCCTCCGTAGCGCGGAAAGGGCTCCGCGCGGCCCTCGTGGAAGCGCACGTACCCCCAGCCGGCGGTCCGCCAGAGCGGTGTCACCGGCCGGGAGCCCCGGTCCGCCCAGCACAGCGCGGCGCCCCGGTGCTCCAGTACGGCGCGGATCTCCTCGGTCCACCACGACGCGTGGCGCGGCTCGACGGCCACCCGGGCGCCGGCCGGGAAGCAGCCCAGGCAGTCGTCCAGCAGCGCGGCGTCGGCGTGCAGCGTGGGCGGCAGCTGGAGCAGGACGGGCCCGAGCCGTGGGCCGAGGGCCGCGGCCCGCGACATCAGCCGACCGACCGGCTCCGCCGGATCCCGGAGCCGCTTGATGTGCGTCAGATAGCGGCTGGCCTTGACGGCCATCACGAATCCCTCGGGGGTCCGGTCCCGCCAGTCGGCGAAGGTCTTCTCCTCGGGCAGCCGGTAGAAGGCGGCGTTGCTCTCGACGGTGGCGAACTGCCGCGCGTACTCCTCCAGCCACAGCCGCTGCGGCCGGTCGGGCGGGTAGAGGACCTCGCGCCAGTCCTTGTACTGCCAGCCGGAGGTTCCGACGAGGACGGTCATGTCCGGGATGCCTGCCCGGTCCCGGGCGGGCCGTACCAGCCCGCGGCGGTGTCGTCCGGGCGGGGTCTTGCACGGCGGGGAGGTTACGGCCAATGTGGTCGGAATCGCCCGTGACCACCCGGTGGTGGCCGGGGGCCGTCGACGTTCCGTCACACGTCTGGAGTGAGCGTGGCTTCCTTCGTACTGCCGCATGCCCTGCACGGTTCGGGCGCGCACAAGGTCTTCGCCGTGCACGGCTGGTTCGCCGACCGGTCCGCCTTCGACCCGGTCCTGCCGGATCTCGACCGGGACGCCTTCCAGTACGCGCTGGTCGATCTGCGCGGCTACGGCGAGGCGCGGGGCGCGGACGGCGCGTACACCACGACGGAGGGCGCGGCCGATGTGCTGGCGCTCGCCGACCGGCTGGGCTGGGAGCGGTTCTCGGTGATCGGCCATTCGATGGGCGGCAGCGTCGCCCAGCGGGTGCTGGCCGCGGCACCGCACCGGGTACGCCGGATCGTGGGCGTCTCACCGGTCCCGGCCTCCGGATTCCCGATGCCACCGGAGCAGTGGGAGCTGTTCTCCGCCGCGGCGCACACCCCGGAGAACCGGCGCTCCATCATCGACCTCACCTCCGGCGGGCGGCGCCCGGCCGCCTGGCTGGACCGGATGGTGCGGCGGTCGTTGGAGCGCAGCGAGGCGAAGGCGTTCCGGACCTGGCTGGACTCCTGGGCCGGGGAGGGGTTCGCCGACGAGGTCGAGGGCTCGGCGGTGCCGGCGCTGGCGGTGGCCGGGGCGCTGGATCCCGCGCTGAGCGCCGAGTTGATGCGGCAGACCTGGCTGCGGTGGTTCGCCGGCGCCGAGCTGGTCGAGCTGCCGGGGGCGGGGCACTACGCCATGGACGAGACGCCGCTGGAGCTGATCCGGGCGGTGGAGGACTTCCTGCGGGCCGACGACGGCGACGGCGGGCGGACGGCGGCGGGATGACCGGCGCCGCGGATCCGGATGCCGGCGCCGCCCCTCAGGAGGCGCCGGCGTCATCGGACGCACCGGACGCGGTGCCGGACGTCTTCGACCCGCGCGGCTACGCGGACGGCCTCCCGCACGCCGCGTACCGGCTGCTGCGCGACCGGTACCCGGTGGCCTGGCAGGAGGAGCACGAGGTGCTGGGCTGGCCCGCCGGCCCCGGCTTCTGGGCGGTGACCCGGCACGCGGACGTCGTACGGGTCCTGAAGGACGCGCGCACCTTCTCCTCCCATCTGGGCGCCACCCAGATCCGCGACCCCGACCCCGCCGACCTGCCGTTCATCCGTCGGATGATGCTCAACCAGGATCCCCCGGACCACGGGCGGCTGCGCCGCCTGGTCAGCCGGGCCTTCACCCGCGGCCGGGTGGACCGCTTCGAGGCGGTGGTGCGCGAACGGGCCCGCCGGCTGCTGGCCGCGGCGGTCGACACGGCGCGCAGCGGGGACGGCGTCTGCGACCTGGTCGCCTCCGTCACCGACGACTACGCGCTGCTCAACCTCGCCGATGTGCTCGGCGTACCGCCCGGGGAACGCGGGCTGCTCCTGGACTGGACCCGGCGCGTCATCGGCTACCAGGACCCCGACGAGGCGGAGCCCGCGGCGTCCGGCCCGGACGGCCGGCCCGCGAATCCGCGCTCTCCGGCGATGCTGCAGGACATGTTCGCCTTCGCGCGGGAGCTGGCCGCGCACAAGCGGCGCCACCCGGGCGACGACGTACTGACCGTCCTCGCCTCGGACCGCGAACTGGCCGCCCCCGAACTGGAGATGTTCTTCTTCCTGCTGACCATCGCGGGCAACGACACCGTGCGCAGCGCGGCCCCCGGGGGCCTGCTGGCACTCGCCCGGCACCCGGACGCGTACCGCGCGCTGCGCACGGGGGCGGTCGGTACGGCGACATGCGTGGAGGAACTGCTGCGGTGGCACCCGCCGGTGCTCACGTTCCGCCGGACCGCGGCGTACGACACCGAGTTGGCCGGCCGGCCGATCCGCGCCGGCGACAAGGTCGTCGTCTTCCACGGCTCGGCGAACTACGACGAGCGGGTCCACACCGATCCGCACCGGCTGGACCTGGCCCGCTCCCCCAATCCCCATGTCTCGTTCGGCGACGGCCCGCACGTCTGCCTGGGCGCGCACCTCGCCCGCCTGCAACTGCGGGTCCTGTACGAGGAGACGGCCGGCCTGCTGCCCGCCCTGGCCCTCGCCGCTCCGCCGCGGCGGCTCGTCTCCAACTTCATCCACGGTCTGAAGTCGCTGCCGCTGCGGGTCGACGCGGACGCCGCCACGCCCTAAAGGGTGTTGCAGAAGGGTGGGTGTGGGCAGGTCGGAGTGGCGTCTGACCTGCTTGTTCATGCTGTACGGGCGAGGTTGTGCATGGTGGAGACTGCCTGGACGGCGTGGTGGAGGCCGGATCCTTTCTGTCGGCAGTCGCGGAGGATCTTCCAGTTCTTCATGCGGGCGAAGGTGTGCTCGACGCGGGCGCGGACGCGTCGGTGTTCGGCGTTGTCTTCCTCCTGGGCTCGCAGCAGGGGGCGTTTGGCTCTCTTGCGGTGCGGGACGACGAGGCCGGTTCCCAGGTAGGCGCCGTCGGCGAGAACGGTGGTGCCTTCGCAGTGGGCGGGCAGGCCGGAGGCCCGCCAGACGTGGGCGTCGGCTTTGTTGCCGGGTGCCGGACGGGCGGTGGCAACGACCAGACGGGTGTCGGCATCGATGATGACCTGCACGTTTGCCGAGAAGCGGTAGTTACGCGACGAGGCACCCACCGTCCGGTCACGGACGGGGATGAGGGTGCCGTCCACGATCCACAACCGCTCGACGTCGGCGACCGGTCGCGGGGCCGGCGCCAGTGCGAGTAAAGGCCCGAGCCGCTGGATGACCCGGCAGACGGTGGCCGGGGAGATCCCGAAGAGCGGGGCGAGCTGCCGCATCGTGAGGTTGGTGCGGTAGTAGACGGCCACCAGCAACACCCGGTCGGCCAGCGGCAGACACCACGGGCGACCGCCTCCGGGCCCGTTGCCACCCCGCTCACGCACCACCTTCAACAGGCCCGCGAAGCCACTCATCCGCAAGCCCGTGAACGTCTCCACCCACAACCGCTCAGCCCGCAACACCCCACCCATAAAGGGAAAATGCCCAATCGACTACGTTCTGCAACACCCTTTAAGGGCTGTCCCGTAATCCCTGGTGGATCAGCGCACGGCGTCAGATGCGGTGCATCGCAAGGCGGAGGGACGTCCGGATACTGGGCGTATCCGGACGTTCCGACAACGCGGCGAGGTGCCGTAGCTGTCGTCGTGCGCCCGCCAGGGGTTACGGGACAGCCCTTAGGTTCGACCGTCATGGCCGCGCACCCACTCCATTAAATCAACGTAAAACGCCTGACGGGGTGCGGCCTTGATAACCGCATCGCCGCGCCTGGCCAAGGCGCCGTGGGGAGAAAAGGCTCACCTTGATCGTTCAAGGCCATGGCATACTCTGGAGCCATTCTTTGACATGAGGCACGGGGGCGAATCGCATGCTTGGCAATTCGGAAGATGTCTGATCGGTTATCGACTCTCGCCCACGATGAGTCGGCTCCCCCCAGACCCCGTGCCGCACTGGAGATCCCGGGGCTTCTCCGCGCCTGGCGGGCGCAGGCGGGACGCAAGCTCGGCAGGGGAAAACCGCTGACGCAGGCCGAGGTCGCGGCCGAGCTGGGCATGAGTGTGCGGTGGTACCGCGATGTCGAGCGCGGCGGGCCGGGGCGGTTGTCGCCCACCACGGCGGACCGTCTGGGCGAAGTGCTGTTGCTGGGGCCGGACGAGCGGATGGCGCTGCGGCGTTTCGTCGCCGGAGACAGACCGCCGACGCGTACGTCCGGCGCTCTTCCGACCGGCTCCCTGCAGGCCCTTCTCGATATGCAGATGCCGTACCCCGCATATTGCACGGACGGCGTGTGGGACCTCGTCGCGTGCAATCAGGCGATGAAAGAGTGGTTTCCCTGGGTACACGAGCCGCGAGCGAACCTGCTGCGCTGGGCACTGGCTTCCCGGGAAGCCCGAGACCAGTTCGTCCACTGGCCCGAGCACGCCGCGACCTATCTGGCACAGCTGCGGTTCGCACTTGCCGCGACGCCCGGGAATGCGGAACTCGGCGCACTCCGCGACGAACTCCTGCGCAATCCGCAGTGCCGGCGACTGTGGGAAGAGGAGCCGCGCGTCGTCGCCTATGGAGACGGCCATCGTTTCGCGTTGCGGCTGCCCCGTTTCGGCCGGCAGCAGATCAGCGTCGTGTCCCACGTACTGGTCCCCGCCTACCACCCGGATCTGCGGTTCGTCGTCCTGACCTGCGCCGAAGGCGGCGGGGGCGGCTGACGCCGGTGCGGCGCCGGCCGCCCCCGTCTCCGCGGCACCGCGGACGGGACGCGCCGACTACGCGACGGCCGGGGCCGCCTCCGCGGCGGGCCGGCGTTCGTCGACGGCCCGGTAGGCGAACCACGGGAGGCAGAACTGGGTGACCGGGCCGACGCACAACGCGTAGAGCACGGTGCCGACTCCCACACTTCCGCCCAGGAGCCAGCCGATGATCAGGACCGTGATCTCGATGACGGTCCTGATGAGCCGGATGGACTTGCCCGAGGTGGCCGAGGCCCCCGTCATGAGGCCGTCGCGTGGTCCGGGGCCGAAGCGCGCCCCCACGTAGATGCCGATCGACAGCCCGTTGAGGACGATGCCGCCGATCAGCAGCATGATGCGGACCGGAAGCCCGAGGTCCTCCGGGATGAGGGAGAGGCCGAGGTCGGAGGAGAACGCCAGCACGATGATGTTGGCGATCGTCCCGAACGTGGGCTTCTGCTTGAGCGGTATCCAGGTCAGCAGTACAAGGACACCGAGTACGGCGCTGATGGCGCCGAAGCTGAGCGGTGTGTAGTTCTCCAGGCCTTCGTACAGCACACTCCAGGGATTGACCCCGAGTGAGGCCCTCACCATGACGGAGAGGCTGAACCCGTACAGGGCCAGGCCGATGAACAGCTGGGGGATGCGCCTGAGCGGATTCTCTCCGAAGCGGACGTAGGCGAGGGGTGGTGTGTTCTTGCCGGTCGCGGCCATCTGATGCTTTCCGGGTGGGGTGAGTACTCAGGTGCCGCCGCGGCGGCGGCACCTGAGGGGCGGAACGGGGGACGAGGGCGGAGGCGGTCAGGTCGTGTGCATGTACGGGGCCCAGACCAGCCGGCCCTCCTTGAGGGCCGCGCTGTAGCCGATGAAGTCGTCGGACTGCTGGGGGAAGTCGTCGCGGTAGTGTGCTCCGCGCGACTCCTCGCGCATCAGCGCCCCCTCGACGATCAGCCGGGAGGCCAGCAGCAGGTTGGACAGGTCGGTCGCGGTCTGCACCTGGCCGGCGGCGCGGGAGCCGGTGGTGAACGCGAGCCGCCCGGCCCGCTCTTCGAAGGTCTCCAGAAGACCGAGCATGGTGGTCAGACCACGCCGGGTGCGCACCGGACCGGCGTGCCAGTACATCGCGGCCCGCAGGTCCTGCAGCACCGTTTCGGGGGTGTCGCCGCCCTTGTGCGAGGGGAGGTTGAGCGAGCCGATGACTTTGATCTCGCCGCCGGCGGCCGCCTCCCGGCACTCGGCGGCGGCGTTGCGGCCGGCGATACGGCCGAAGACCAGGCACTCGGAGAGGCCGTTGCCGCCGAGGCGGTTGGCTCCGTGGATGCCGCCCGCGGTCTCGCCGGCCGCGTACAGGCCGGGGACGGTGGTCTCGGAGCGGGAGTTGATGAGCAGGCCGCCCATGAGGAAGTGCGCGGTGGGGCGGATCTTGAGCGAGGTGACGCCGCGGGGGTCGAAGCCGGCCTGGATGAGCCGTTCGTCGAGCGCGGGGTAGGTGGTGGGGATGAGGTGGGCGCAGGTGGAGATGTCCAGCCGGACGGCGCCGTCGTCGAACGCCCGGCCCTCGATGATCTCCCGGTAGATGCCGCGGGACACCACGTCGCGGGTCGCCATCTCGCCGCGCGGGTCGTGGCCGAGCATGAAGCGCTCGCCGTCGCGGTTCAGCAGCAGGGCTCCGTCGAAGCGGAGGGCCTCCTCGACGAGGCTGCCGTCGAAGGTCAGGACTCCGGAGGCCAGGCCCGTGGGGTGGAACTGGAGGAACTCCATGTCGATGACGCCGGCCCCGGCGGCGAGGCCCAGGGCGATGCCGTCGCAGGACTTGTCCATGGAGGCGGCGGAGGGGGCGTACATCGAGGCGCCGCCGCCGTCGGCGAGGATCACCCCGGCGCCGGGTATCACCATGCGTTCCAGGGTGTCCACGGCCATGGCCTCGATGCCGTTCACATGGCCGTCGGCGTCGCGGAGGACCTTAGTGGCGCGCACACCGGAGACGATGCGAACACGGCCCTCGGCCACCAGCTCGCCGAGGCGGGCGGTGAGCACGCTTTGGATGTGGTAACCGAGACGGTCTTCGAGATAGACGCCGCGCGGAGTTCCGCAGCCGCCGAACGGGCGGGTGGCGAATTCCCCGTCGGCATCCCGCTCGAAGCTCAGGCCGAGCCCCTCGAGCCAGTCGACGAGGTCGCGGGCGCCTCTGCATAAGGTGTCCACCAGCTCGGGGTTGTTGGCCTGCGAGCCACCGACGATCGTGTCGTGCACATGTGCCGCCACGCTGTCGTCGGCCGCGACGGCGGCATTGAAGGCGTGGGTTTTCCAGGTGCATCCGCCGGTGGAGGCCCACTTGTATTTCTGGCTCTCGTACAGCGCCTTGGTCACCAGAATGACGTCGGCGCCGTTGTCGGCTGCTTCAATGGCCGCGCTGAGACCAGAACCACCCGCGCCGACCACAATGACCGTTCCCATACCAAGTCTTCCTTCGTTGAGAGTTCGTGCTGTGCGCGGGCAGGACTGCATGCCCGAATTGCGAGAGGGTGAACCGGTGCGTATGCCGGACTCCGCGGGCGTCGGCCGCGAAAGTCGGCTCAGCCGCACTTTCCGGTCGGGGAATCCGCGCTCAATACGAGGACGTCGGCGGCCGAGAGCCGCCCGGCCGCTTCGTCGACGGCGCCGGTGAAGGTGTCCGCGGCCATTCCGGGAATCCTCAGGACACGGACGAGGGCCGCATCCGAGGTGTCGCCCACGAGCCGCCCGGCGCCGTTGCCGCAGGTGGGCGAGTGGATGATGCCGTGCTCGTCGGACAGCACCAGTTCCCCGGGGCGCACGTTCTGCATCCCGTCGTCCGCCCCCGGGCCGTCGGCCGGTCCGTAGACGACGCTGTGGCCGATCCGGTCGCCGTCATAGACCTGGAAGCTGCACAGCGTCGAGTACTCGATTTCCATGCAGACGTCCACGACGGGGTGGATCGGCCGGTAGGCGTCCCGGCGCATGATCCGCAGCGCCTGCTTCAGCGGGGTCGACACACTGCTCGGCTTGACGTTCATCGCCGCGTAGAAAGAGCGGTAGCTCTCCCACAGCGGGTTTTCCCGAATGGATTCTTCCGTTTGGTGGCTCGCCCTGAGGCGGGTGAGAACCCTGCGCTCCGTGTCCGCAAGACCGACCGCCCCGTAGGGTGCGGACGGTACGAGCAGAAAAGCCGTCATCAATCCAGGACAGCTGTGCATGGCCGCCGATGCGTCGAAGGCGTGTTGCCTGCTCTGCGGTGCCGAAGAGTCCGCCCGTATGCCGACGCTATCCAAAGGAACTCCAAACCACTAATAGCGTGGGATTCGATCTTGATATCGCCTCGATGATCTTCCCGGAGAGTATTGGCGCCGGTACTGCCCGATGTCAACCGGCAAAAAATTGCCGGTTGTTGCCAAGCCGAATCGGCAAATTTTTGCACCTCTGGATGCCGGGAGAAGCGACCCGTCGACTTCCGCGATTCGTGGAGAGTTCAACTTCCCAAAATCCGCAATGGGTTGAACTCCTCGACCTTCTTCCCGAAGGACCGTGGAGGAGCGGCCGTCACACCGCACCGGCGCCCCGCGCGCGCCGCCGCTCCCGCGCGGGCCCGCCCCGGCCGCCCGCACCGCGCCGGATCAGCGCGTCCGCCCCCGCGGCTTGAGCGGGCCGGGCGGAAGCTCGGGGGCGGACAGCCGGTCGCCGTCGTAGCCGAGGACCTCGCCGAAGCGGGTGCCGGAGGACCAGTCGTCGCGGGCCCGGGCGATGTCCTCGTGGGTACGTCCCACGAAGTTCCACCACATCACGATCTCCTCTTCGAACGGCTCCCCGCCCAGGAGCAGCAGACCGCTGTCGGAGTGGGCGCGCAGCGGGAGTTCGGCGCGGCCGCAGCCGAGGTAGAGGAGGGCGCCGGGGGCCAGCCGGACGCCGTCGACCTCGGTCTCCCCGGAGATGGTCAGGGCCGCGTACTCGAAGTCGGGGTCGAGGGGCAGCCGGGTGTCGGTGCCGGCGGTGAGCGTGAGGTCGGCACCGACCAGCGGAGAGTAGGTGGTACCGGGCGAGGTGGCGCCGTCCAGTTCGCCGAGGATCACGGTGGCGGCCAGGCCGCCGCCTCCGGTGATCAGCGGGAGGTCGGTGTGGTGCTCGAAGTGCGGGGCGGTGTCGCGGTGGGCGTCGGGCAGGGCGACCCAGAGCTGGGCGCCGTGCAGCAGGGGGCCGTGGCCGTGCGGGGACTCCTCGGAGTGGGCGATGGCCCGGCCGGACGTCATCAGGCCCAGTTCGCGCGGGCGTACGGTCTGCAGGCTGCCGAGGCTGTCGCGGTGCAGCACCTCGCCGTCGTGCAGCCAGCTGACGGTCGAAAGGCCCATGTGCGGATGCGGCGGTACCTGCATTCCGGGCTGGTCGACGATGTCGTCCGGCCCGTAGTGGTCGACGAAGCACCAGGCGCCGACCATCCGCCGGCCGAGGTTGGGCAACAGTCTGCGGACGACGGTGGACTCGCCGAGCGGCACCTGCTTGCCGGGCTGGAGGTCGCGCACCGGGCCCGTTCGGCTGCTGCCGCCGCACAGGCTGGGCGAGGGTCTGAGGTCGAGGTTGCTCATGGCGTCACGATAGGCGGGGCGGGGTGCGTGGCCGGGAAAGGCGCACCTGCCGCCCGGCCGACGGCCCGTCATTCATACAGCTCGCGCAGCCGTACGGACAGGCAGGTGACACAGCCCTCCAGCTTCTCGAACTCGCCGATGTCCACGACGACGGGCTGGTAGCCGAGGTCGGCGAGGAGCGCCTCGCTCCGGGGCGCGCCGGCCGCCATCAGCAGCCTGCCGCCGCCGAGCAGCACGACATGGGCGCCGGACGCCTCGGGGACGGGAAGGAAGCGGGGGAAGACGGACGGGTCGTCGACCAGGGGCGGATAGCCGATCACGGTGCCGTCCGGCAGTGCGGTCACCGCGGATTTCAGGTGCAGTACGCGGGTTACCGGTACCGCGACCACGCGGGCGCCCAACGGCTCGAAGGCGGAGCGGAGTTGGCGTACGCCCTCGGCGTTGGTGCGGCCGCCGCGGCCGACGTAGACGGTGTCGCCGACCTTCAGCACGTCGCCGCCGTCCAGGGTGCCGGGCGAGCGGATCTCGTTGACGGAGCAGCCCAGCGCCTCGACGGCCGCACGGGCGTCCGGTACCTCGGATCGGCGCTGGTCGGCGCCGGGGCGGGCGAGCAGGGCGACATTGCGGAACACGACCACGGCGTCCTCGACGAAGACCGCGTCGGGGCAGTCGTCGGCGGGGGCCACCTCGGTGGTCCGCCAGCCGTGGTCGCGCAGCGCCTGGACGTAGGCCTCCCACTGGCGCAGGGCGAGCGCGGGGTCGACCGGGCGCCGGTCGATGTGGGTGACCAGGCCGTCGGCGAGGCGGGGACCGGGGCGGCGGACGAGGGCCTGTTTACCGGGCATACGGCTCCGTTCGGATACGGGGTGGGCGGGGCGCCGGGGCGGCGGGTGAGCCGGCGGGCGTGGTCCGGCGTGGGCGGTCAGGCGCCGGCGCCGTACGTGGCGCGCAGCGCGTTCTCGACGGCGGTGAGGGCGGCGCGGTGGTCCAGGCCGAGCCGCTGGGCGCGGCGGGCGTAGCTCTCGGCGGCCGCGGCGGCCTCCCGGTCCGCGGCCTCGCCGGCGGCGGCGATGAAGCTGCCGTTGCGGCCGCGGGTCTCGATCACGCCGTCGGTCTCCAGGGCGCGGTAGGCCTTGGCCACGGTGTTGGCGGCCAGCCCCAGGTCTTCGGCGAGGCCGCGGACGGTGGGGAGTTTGTAGCCGACCGGCAGCCCGCCGTCCCTGGCCCGGTCCGCGATCTGGGTGCGTACCTGCTCGAACGGCGCGACGGCGGAGGCCGGGTCGATGGTGATGACGAGGGTCGAGACCTGCGGGGACACGGGGCGCTCCTGGTACTGGTGGTGTGGCGGACGGGTGCGGAGCCACGCCCCGGGGAGCCCGGATGCGCGGCGCGCTCGCACCCGTTGGTGCGCGTGTTTGTCTCACTCATTGTGGGCCAGGAGCGCCGGGCGTGCCGGGAGGTTCCAGGGCCTGTCGCTTTGTGGACACGCCTTGGGGGCCGCCCGCTGGGCCGGGGTCGGAAAGGCCCTACAACCGGAGGGTGGTACCGGTCGTGCGCAGCCAGGCGTTCATACCGAGGGCCAGTTCGGCCGCGGGGCGGATGTCGCAGGTCGCGCCGTCCGCGGTGGCCTCGGCGAGGGCGCCGGAGTCCAGCAGCGGCCGGACGGGGGCGTCTTGGTCGGCGGCCAGCTCCTTCAGCTCGGCACGCAGCGCCTCGGCGTAGCGCGGGTCCTGGGTGCTGGGGTACGGGCTCTTGACGCGGTCGGCGACCAGGTCGGGCAGCACGTCGCGGGTGGCGGCGCGCAGCAGCGACTTCTCCCGGCCGTCGAAGGTCTTCATCGACCAGGGGGTGTTGAAGACGTACTCGACGAGGCGGTGGTCGCAGAACGGGACCCGGACCTCCAGGCCGACGGCCATGCTGGCCCGGTCCTTGCGGTCGAGCAGGACCTGGACGAAGCGGGTGAGGTGCAGATAGCTGACCTCGCGCATCCGGCGCTGCAGACCGGTGTCGCCGTCGAGGTAGGGGACTTCGGCGAGCGCCTCGCGGTATCGGCGCGCCTGGTATCCGGGCAGGTCGATCTTGCCGAGCAGGCCGGGGTCGAGCAGCGCCTCACGGACCGCGTCGCCGCCGGCGAAGCGGCCGGCGATGCCCGCCGCGATCCAGGGGAAGGTGTCGGCGTGGACGGCCGCGGGGTCGTGGAACCAGCGGTAGCCGCCGAAGACCTCGTCCGCGGACTCGCCGGACAGGGCGACCGTGGACTGCTCGCGGACGGCCCGGAACAGCAGGTACAGGGAGGTGTCGCCGTCGCCGAAGCCGTTGGGCAGGTCGCGGGCGGCGAGCACCGCGGCGCGGTGGCCGGGGTCCATCAGCGCGGCGGTGTCCAGGACGATGTCGCGGTGGTCGGAGCCGACGTGCTCGGCCAGGGCGTGGGCGTACGGACCGTCGGGCGTGCCGCGCAGATCGTCGGGACGGAAGTGCTCGGTGTAGCCGGCGAAGTCCACGGCGAACGAGCGCACCGGGCCGCCGCCTCGGGCGGCCAGCGCGCCGGCGGCGAGCGCGGTGATGGCGGAGGAGTCCAGGCCGCCGGAGAGCAGGGTGCACAGCGGCACATCGGCGATCAGCTGGCGGGCGACGATGTCGTCGAGCAGCTCGCGGATGTGCGCGACGGTGGTGTCGAGGCCGTCGGTGTGCTCGCGGGCCTCCAGGGCCCAGTAGCGCTTGACGGTCAGCCCACCGCGTCCGACCCGGACGAGATGGCCGGGGCGGACCTCGTGCATGCCCTGGTAGACGGCGTGCCCCGGCGTCTTGGTGAAGCTGATCAGCTCGGCGAGGCCCTCGGCGTCGACGGTGGGCCGCACGGCGGGGTGGGCGAGGATCGCCTTGGGCTCGGAGCCGAAGAGCACCCCGTCCGGGGTGGGGTGGTAGTAGAGCGGCTTGATGCCCATCCGGTCGCGGATCAGCAGCAGTTCCTCGGTGCGGGGGTCCCAGAGCGCGAAGGCGTACATGCCGTTGAGGCGCTCGGCGCACGCCTCGCCCCACTGGAGGTAGGCGTGCAGCACCACTTCGGTGTCGCTGTGGGTGCGGAAGGAGTGGCCCAGCCGCGCCAACTCGGCGCGCAGTTCGCGGTAGTTGTAGACCTCGCCGCTGTACGTCGTGACGACCAGGGTGCGGCCGTCGTGCTCGGCGGTCATGGGCTGTGCGCCGCCGTCGATGTCGATGACGGCGAGCCGACGGTGGCCGAAGGCGGCATGGGCGGAGAACCAGCTGCCGGCCGCGTCGGGGCCGCGGCAGGCCATGGTCGCGGTCATCGCCTCCAGCGTCGGCCGCTGGGTGGTCAGGTCGTTGTCGTAGGAGATCCATCCGGTGATTCCGCACATGTTCGCGGCTCCCTCCATACGTGGACGGCGGGCCGGCCGCGTCCCGGCGACGGCCCGCTCGATCACCGTACGCCCGGATAGATGCATTGGCCACTTATACTCGGCCGAGCCCGTCCGGAATGAGCCAACCCGCTTACCGCAGTGCGGAAAAGGGGAGGCAAACGGCGCCTCGGCCACCGGAAAAGGAGCGGTAAAACGGAGCTTCGGCGCGTACCGTCCGCCTCCATGACGCTTACCGTTCGCGACTTCCGCCCCGCCGACGCCAAGGCCGTCGCCGATCTGCGACGGGCCTGCGCGCCGTATCTGCTCGGCACTCCGCAGGGCGTCGCCTGGGAGGTCTCCACCGCCTGTGCGGCACAGCGCCTGCGGCTCTTCGTCGCCGAGCTGGACGGCCGGATCGTCGGCTCGGTCCGCGCGGCGCTGCTGCCGGGCGGCGTCCTCCCGGGCCGGGCCGCGGCGACCCCGTACGTCCACCCCGGCCACCGCCGCCGGGGCGCGGGCCGGGCCCTGCTGACCGCGGCCGAGGAGCATCTCGCGGCGGCGGGCGCCGACCGCCTCTTCGCCCGGGCGGCCGACGAACCCGGCGCGCACTCCTTCGCCCGGCGCCACGGCTACCACCGCACCCGCCCGGCCCGCCGGCTCCGCCTCGACCTCGCGGCGACCGAACCGCCGCCGCTCCCGTCCGCCCTGCCGGCCGGCGTCCGGCTGCTCACCGGCGCGGACCTGGAGGCCGACCCGCGCCCCCTGTACGCGGCGTACGCCGAGGCCGGCGCGGCCGAGCCGGACGATAGCGCGAGCGGGACGCCGGCCTACGAGGACTGGCTGCGGCACACCTGGGAGCACCCGCATATCGACCTGGACCTCACCTCGGTGGTGACCGTCGACGGCGAGATCGCCTCCTTCAGCCTGGCGGCGACCGACGACCTGGGCCGCTGCGCCTCCGCGAGGACCGGCACCCGCCCCGCCTTCCGCGGCCGGGGCCTGGCCCGCCTGGCCAAGGCCGCCTGTCTCCACCGCGCCCGCGACCACGGCTGCACCGAGGCGTTCACCGGCAACGACGCCGCCGACACCCCGATGCTCACGATCAACCGGCGCCTCGGCTACCGCCCGTTCGCCGAGGAGTGGCGGTACGTACGGGAGGTGTGGCGGGGCTGAGGCCGCCGCCTCCCGTGACGTGCCGAGCATCTTCCTCAACGGCGGTCGCCCGGCACGATGGCGAGGCAACGTACTCGCGTCCATCGGCAAGGAAGATGCGGTGTCACGGGCACCTGGGCCTGGCTCAGGTGGAGACAGGAGTGCGGGACAGGGCGGTGCGCAGCGCGAAGACGCCGAGCAAGCCGCCCGCCGTGAACCGCTGGGCGGTCATGGCGCGGGGCCGGGCGGCCAGGAACCCCGACACCCGTGCTGCGCCCAGCATGATCAGAGCGTTCACGGAGATGCCCACGATGATCTGCACACCACCGAGCTGGAGCAGTTGTCCCCAGGCCGGACCTGCCTGCGGGTCCAGGAACTGGGGCAGTAGGGCGGCGTACATAAGAGCGATCTTGGGGTTGAGCAGGTTGGTCAGCAGCCCCATCGAGAACAGCCGGGCGTCGGACACCGGAGGCAGGTCCTGGGCCGGGGCGAAGGGCGAGCGGCCGCCGGGCTTGAGCATGCCCCAAGCGAGGTAGGCCAGGTAGGCGGCCCCGGCAAGCTTGACCACCGTGAACGCCACCGGCACGGCGGCGAACAACGCGGACAGGCCCGCAGCCGCGGCCAGCAGGTAGCACACGAATCCCACGGCGGTCCCACTGAGGCTCACCAGGCCCGCCCTGCGGCCTTGGGTGATCGCGCGGGAGGCGAGGTGGATCATGTTCGGTCCCGGAGTCAGGGCCATGCCCAGCTCGACCAGGGCCACTCCTCCGACTGCGGCCAGAGTGATCACCGGTCAACCTCCTGGTCGTTCCTCGGGTATCTGGTACCCGGAGTGGGGAGTCGCCCGGCTGCAACGGACGGCTGCGACGCATCAGCAGCGCCTGCCTCGCCTACTGCAGGATACGGCCTTGCCGCTCGGATCAGAGACCCAAGTGGACCGACGCGGACCGTCACGGACGCTCGGCGCCCCAACTCCTAGTCACGGCGCCCCCTTTCGCCCCTCTTCCTGTCCCCCCGCTTAGCCATGCCTTAAGCCCACCATAAAGATCCGCAGGATCGGCCTTCGGGACTCAAATCCGCTGTTCAGCGGGGCTAGCGTGCTTCTCGCAAGGCGGCGTTGCGAGTCGTCGGCGCCGTACTCCGGGGGGCGGCGCGGGCGTGTGCATCCCGACCCCCCACCACATCGCCGCCCCTTGCCCCCTCTCGACGCAACTGATGAAGGAGACCCCCACGATGACCGCTCGTCGCAAGGCCACCGGGATCGCGCTGGTCGGTATCGCCCCGCTCGCGCTCACCGTGCTGACCGCGAGCCCGGCGGCCGCGCACGGTTCGATGTCGGATCCGGTCAGCCGGGTCTTCGCCTGCTACGCGGAGGGGCCGGAGAGCCCGCAGTCCGCGGCGTGCAAGGCCGCCGTGCAGGTCGGTGGGGCGCAGGCGTTCTACGACTGGAACGGGGTCCGGGACGGCAACGCCGGCGGCAAGTCGAAGGAGAAGATCCCCGACGGCAAGCTCTGCAGTGGCGGCGACGCCGCGTTCAAGGGCCTGGATCTGCCGCGCGCCGACTGGCCGTCCTCCAAGATGCGGGCCGGCAAGCACACGTTCCACTACAAGGCCACCGCCCCGCACAAGGGCTCCTTCGAGCTGTACATCACCAAGGCCGGCTACGACCCGACCAAGCCGCTGAAGTGGTCGGACCTGGAGGCGAAGCCCTTCGCGAAGGTGACCGACCCGACGCTGACCAACGGGGAGTACGTCTTCGACGGAAAGGTGCCGGCGCGGTCCGGGCGCCATCTGATCTACAGCATCTGGCAGCGGTCGGACAGCCCCGAGGCCTTCTACACCTGCTCGGACGTGGTCTTCGGGAAGGCCAAGGGCGGCTCCGCGGCGGCGCCCGCGCCGACCGCCTCCGCTCCGACGGACACCCAGATCGCGGCGGGCGCCGAGAAGGCGTCGATGGATCTGCGCCAGCACAGCCACAAGGGGGGCGGCACGGGCGGCCACGGCGACGCAGCACCGCAGGCCGGCGCCGACCGGCCGGCGCTCGCCGGTGACACCGACGCCGCACACCACGGCAACGCCGCGCGGCCCGAGGGCGGCGCCAAGCCGCTCGCCGGGCAGCACCTGGCCGAGACCGGCGGTGACAGTTCGACCGCCCCGATAGCCATCGCCGGCGCTGCGGTGCTGGCCGCGGGCGCCGGGGTGCTGTTCGCCACCTCCCGCCGCCGGGCCGCCCGCCACCGCGGCTGACCCGGTCTCCGTACCCCGGCACCGCCCCCTCCGGGGACAGCGACGCCGTCCCTGCTGGACCAGGGGCGGCGTCGCGCCGTTACGGTCCGTCCTGGGGCAGCGGCTCGATGATGTCGTTGGCGACGTGCTGGTAGATGAAGGAGCTGCGGCAGTCGACGACTTCGCGGCGCTTGAAGACCTGGTCCATCAGGAGCGTGTGCAGCCGGTCGACATCCGGGACGGCGACATGGACCAGGAAGTCGTCGCCGCCCGCGACGACATAGACGCTGAGCACTTCGGGCAGTGAGGTCAGGAAGGTCTTGAAGCGCTCGATGACCTCGCGGTTCATGGGGCGGATGCGGATGGTCAGCAGCGCCTGTACGGGGCGGTTGAGGGCGCGCAGGTCCACTCTGGCGCGATAGCCGGTGATCACGCCGCGGGCGCGCAGCGCACGGACCCGCTCCAGGCAGGTGGAGGGCGCGATGTTGAGCATGCGGGCCAGCTCGCGATTGGTCTGCCGTGCATCGCGCTGCAGTTCGCGGACAATCGCCGAATCAATGTCGTCCATGGGAACCATGGTGGCGCACCTACCGAATTTCGTTCGGCAGGAGATCATATAGATCAGCCAGACGGTTACCTTCTGCGACTGTGACCGTACAAGAAACATCCCTTGCCGCTCCTGAACGGGCGGATATACGGCGGCTGGGCATCGGCAGCGGTACCGCGCTGTGCGCCGGCGCGGTGCTCGGCCCCGGAGTCCTGACCCTGCCGTCCCTCGCCGCCGCCGCGGCCGGCCCCGCCTCGATCCTGGCCTGGGTGGTGCTGCTGGCGATGTGCGTGCCGGTGGCCGCCTCCTTCGCGGCGCTCGGCGCACGGTTCCCCGACGGCGGGGGCGTGGCCACGTATGTGCACCGGGCGATCGGGCCGCGGGCCGCGGCCGTGGTGGGGTGGTGGTTCTACGGTGCGGTGCCGATCGGCGTGGTCTCGGCGGCCTGGATCGGCGGGAAGTACGTGGCCGACGCGGTCGGTTGGGGAGAGCCGGGTGCGTATGCCGTCGCCGGCGCGGTGCTGGCGGGGGCGCTGGTCTCCAACGCGGTCGGGCTGCGGATGTCGGGCCGGGTCCAGCTGCTGCTCGGCGGGCTGCTGGCGGCGGTGCTGCTGTGCACGGTGCTGACCGCCGCGCCGCAGGTGTCCGCCGCGCACTTCACACCGTTCCTGCCCGGTGGCTGGGCGTCGGTCGGGTCGGCGGCCTCGGTGCTGTTCTTCGCGTTCGCCGGCTGGGAGGCGGCCAGCCATCTGTCGGGCGAGTTCGCCGATCCGCGGCGGGATCTGCCGCGGGTGACGCGCCGTACGCTCCTGGTCATCACCGTGCTCTACCTGGGGCTCGCGGTGGTCACCATCGGCGTGCTGGGCCCGGCGGCGGCCGACACCGACACCCCGCTGACCGAACTGCTCGCCCGGAGCGTGGGCTCCGCCGCCCGTCCGGTGGCCGCCGCGGCCGCGCTCTTCCTGACCTTCGGGGCGGTCAACTCGTACCTGGCCGGGGCCTCCCGGCTCGGTGCGGCGCTCGGCCGGGACGGTGCGGCGCCGCGCCTGCTGGCCAAGGGCGGCGCGCCGGGCGAGGTGCCGCGGCGCTCGCTGGCGGTGCTGGGCGGGACGGCCGTGGCGGTGGGGGCGGCGGCCGGGTTCGGCGGCGCCGATCTGGACCTGCTGATGAGGGCCACCGCCACCTGTCTGGCGGCGGTGACCCTCGCCGGCCTGGCTGCCGCGCTGGTGCTGCTGCCGCGCCGCACTCCCCTGTGGTGCGGCGCGGTGGCGAGCTCACTGCTGACGGCGGCGGTGCTGGCCTTCGCCGGATGGTTGCTGGTGATCCCGGCGGTTCTCGCGTGCGCCGCCGGCGGTTTTCTGACGCTGCGCCGGGGCCTGCGGTAGGGCCGGCGGGCCGGGCGGTCCCGCGCTACGACGGGATCCGCCGGCCCGGTCCCGCGCGGCGGCGGGGTCAGCCGGCCCGGTCCCGCACGGCGGCGGGGTCAGCGGCTCAGGCGGCGCAGCAGGCGGGTGTAGCCGTTCCAGCGGGCGGGCCGGGCGACGGCGCCCGTGCAGGCCCGCTCGGCGCCGTCCAGGCTGTCCTCCAGGACCGCGTCGTGGAAGTGCCGGTAGGCCAGCGGCCAGGTGAGCCGGGCGAGGCCGTGGGCGCGCATGGCGAGGGTGTGGCGCAGCAGGGTGCGGTCCGGTGCGAGCGGATCGACGGTGTACTCGTGGAAGCCGTCGAAGCCTTTCGGCCCGCTGAAGGTGAAGCGCACCCACCGGCCCGGTACGTACGCCGCCACGGTGTAGCGGACCGGGCCGTGGCCGCCGGCCACCCCCGGTGCCAGGGGCCCGTCGAGCAGCATCGGTGGCCAGTCGCGGCGCGGCCAGAGGCGGTCGCCGTCGCCGGACAGGCCGTCGATCAGCAGACCGGCCTCGGCCGCGGGCACCGGTAGCTCCCGCTCGTGCACGTTGTAGACGCCCATGGCGCAGACCTTTCCGATCTCCCCGTCCGCCGTTCCGGCACCGCGCGGCATCGGCACACTGCGCCGGCGCGTTCCCGCGAGAGGTTTCAGAGAGACCTTTCTAGAGATCAGCCTCTAATATAGTGGAGAGTACCCTCTAGAACATGGCCAGGCCACCTCGTTTCGAGACCCCGCAGCTGCTCGACGCCGCCGTATCGCTGGCGGCCGAGTCCGGGCCCGCGGGCGTGACCATGTCCGCGGTCGCGGCGGCCGTCGGGGCGCCCAGCGGCTCGCTCTACCACCGCTTCGCCGGCCGCTCGGCACTGCTGGCCGAGGTGTGGCTGCGGACGGTCGAGGGCTTCCAGGAGGGGTACTTCAAGGCCCTGGAGTCGTCGAACGACCCGCGCGCCGGGGGCCGGGCGGCCGCCCGGCACGTCGTGGCGTGGAGCCGCACCCACCCGCGGGAGGCGGCGCTGCTGCTGTACGGCGCCCATGAGTTCGGACGGGACGACTGGTCGGACGAGCATCTGCGGCGCGCGAACGAGGGGAACATGCGGGTGCGGGCCTCTTTGGCGGCGCTCGCGGGCGCCCTGGGCGTCCACGGCACCGAGAGCCTGGACCGGGTGTCGCTCGCCGTCGTCGACGCACCGCTGTCTCTGGTACGCCGTCATCTGCGCGGCGGAACGCCGCTGCCGCCGCACGCCGAGGAGCTGGCGGAGGAGTGCGCCGAGGCGCTGCTGAACTTCTGACACCGGCATCCCCGGCGGCGCGGGAGAGGACGGCCCGGCCCGCGGGTAGCAGGCCGGGCCGGCTCCGGTCAGCCGGAGAGGCAGGTGGTCGGGGCGGCGTGCGCCGGGTCCAGGGCGTTGGCCGTCTCGTGGAAGGCGAGGCGGTCGGCGAGCCCGATGGCCAGATGCTCGGAAAGGTCGACCGGACACAGGTCCTGGAGCAGGACGTTGTGCACGTCGGGGCCGTCGAGGAAGCCGCTCCGATAGGGCGTGACGACCTCGTCGTACTTCGTGGCGATCACGGTGTAGTGCACACCGGGGACGGTGTCGCCGCCCTCGTTGAGGCGGTTGAGGGTGTCGGAGCCGACGATCTGGTCGGTCAGACCGGGGGTCAGCCCTTCGAGGTAGTCCTTGGCGCCGGGGAAATGGTCCAGCAGCCGGGTCAGGCCGTCCAGATCGGTGCCGTGGTTGTCGGGAGCCAGTCCGACCAGCGCGTTCACCTTCTTCGCGCCACCGTAGAACTTCAGGTACACCCGGGGCATCATGCCGCCCTGCGAGTGGCCGACCAGATCGGTCTTGCCCGCCCCGGTGGCGGCCAGCACCCGGTCGACGTACGAGGCGAGTTGCCGGGCGGAGGCGTCCACCGGGCCGAGGCCGTTGAAGAGCGGGACGCCGGGCAGCTGGCCGTAGTCCAGGGAGAAGACGCAGTAGCCGCGGGCCACCAAGTAGGGCGCGAGGCCGAGCCAGTTGTCGACGGAGTTGCCGAACGTGCCGTGGACCAGGATCACCGGCCGGGGGTGCTCGGCGGAGGGCTTGCAGGAGTAGTTGTTCCAACCGCTGCTGACGGTGGGGGCAGCAGCAGCCGGCGCGGTGGTGACGCCGAGGGCCAGGGCGAGGGCGGGGAGGAGGGTGAGCGTTCGTGACCAGCGCAGCTTCATACGATGCTCCTTGCGGGGTGAGGGGACTCCGAAGTGCTCCGTGAGCCGTTCACCTGCGATCCGGATCGCAAGGGCCAACGCAGTTGACTGGCAAGTAAGTTACGGCTGAGTAAGCAGGGCGGGCCAGCGGTGTGACGGTGAAGGAAACAGCACGCAACCTTCACCGTATGACCAGATCTCCCGGCACCGACCTTCCGTGCACACTGTGTCCCGTACCTCACTCCTGCGCCGCGGCCGAGCGGCTGTCAGTGCTGTCGCCTACAGTCGGTGATGCCTTGACCAAGGAGTCGACGAGGGGGTTCGCAGATGGAGACCACACGGACGGCGGATCTGACCGGGATCGAGGAGATCTCATCGGAGGCGGAACTGCGCGCGCTGATCGGCGAGCCCACGCCCCACGCCGCCAACAAGACCCGCCATCGGCTGCACGACCTCGACCGCGAGTGGCTGGCGCACTCACCGTTCTGCATGATGGCCACCGCGGACGCGCGGGGCTGGTGCGACGTCTCCCCCAAGGGCGACCCCGCGGGCTTCACCCATGTCCTGGACGACACCACCCTGGTGATCCCGGACCGCCCCGGCAACAAGCGCGCGGACGGCTTCTTGAACATCCTCGCCAATCCCCGGGTCGGGCTGAACTACCTCCTTCCGGGACGCGGTGACACCCTGCGCATCAACGGCCGCGCCCGGCTGCTGCGGGACGCCCCGTTCTTCGACGCACTGATAGTCAAGGGCCACCGCCCGCGGCTGGCGCTGCTGGTGGAGGTGGAGGAGGTCTTCTACCACTGCTCCAAGGCCCTGCTGCGCTCGGAGCTGTGGAAGCCGGAGACCTGGCAGCCGGACGCGCTGCCCTCGCGGGCCCGGATCGTCAGGAGCCTTGAGGACCAGGACAGATCCCTGGAGGAGCTGATGGAGCACTACGGCCCGCGGTATGCGGAGCGGCTCTACGGCTGAGGCCCGCGGCGGGCTCCGCCGAGGGTGGCCGCGGGGCGTACGGCCCCGGTGCCGAAGCGCGCCCTATGAGGCCTTGCACAACACGCCCGACAACTCGGCATGCCTGGACTGTGGAGCTGCGGCCCGGTCCTGGAGGGCCGCAGCTTGTGTGCCGGCAGTGCGACCACCGAGGCGTGCTGCTCGCTGCCGCATCCGCGCGGTCCGCGGCGCTCGAACATCTGGCCGGACATGCCCGGCGCGACGCCCTGCCGCCGTACATGCGCACCTGCCAGTGCCACGAGCGAGGCTGTGGCCGGCAGCCCCGACACCGCGGCTGCGCGGGCCCTGTCCGCCTGCTCCTCGCCCGCGAGCGGGGCGGACGACTCTGGCGACTTGCCGATGCATGTACAGCCTGCGCCTCGGCGACGACGCAAGCCGCCGTGGTTCCGGAAACCTTCCTGCGCGAGGCCATGGCGTCACCGAACAGCACCTCACGCCGCCACAGACGACGCCCCAGTGGGCCGGGCGACCAGATTCAGGTGCAGGAGATGCTCAGCTACTTGGCCTCAGCCCTGCCGAGCCATACCGGAGCTGCGGCCCGGCTGCTCGCCGTGCAATGCGCACTGCGCATGGATTCTCAGGGCCAGGTCCGGTGGCCGGTTGGGGTCCTGCGCAGCCTTCGCCTCGCCCGCGATCCGCTTCCATGGAGTGAGCTGGAGCAGGCACGGTGGCTCCCCAGGACGCCGCCCGCCCCGGGCTCCGCCGACAGGACAGTGGGCGCCCAGATCCTCGACGACGTGTTGTTTGGCTCAGCGTCCCGCGCGTCCAGCCCACAGGCGCGCCGCCGACTGGGCGCTACGCGCGACGAAAGACGGCTGCACAGGCACCGACGATCCGTCTCTGCGTCCGACCGCCCTGTGCCTCGCGGCATACACGGACGGGCAGCCGACCGATCCGACGCCTCCGTGAGGTCCGACTGACCCGTCCGTTCCGACACTCACCCTGTTACGGAAAGTGTCGTTTGCGCGACATGCCGTTACCCCCCTCCACTTTGAGTCGCTCGATGACTGCGGCGCGGTGCGCACCACTGGGGCGATTTCCTCCAACCATGCTGCCCGGTTAGGGATGTGACGGCGTAGCACCTGTTCCGGTTACCGCTCCCCTCGCTGCCGAATCGACGATGCGTTCGAATCATGTCGCTGACCGGGGCCGATGAGGTTAGAGTAATCGAACGAGAGTACGATGAACATATCGGGTATGCGGCATAAAAAGGCCGAAATGGGGTGGAGTGATGGAGGTGCGGCATGGCGGGCTTCGCCCATCTGCACGTCGCGTCCGGTTACTCCGAGCGCTACGGTGCCGCCCACCCCGAGCATCTCGCCCTGCGGGCCGCCGAGCGAGGCGTGACGGCGCTCGCGCTCACCGACCGGGACACGGTCACCGGTGCCGTCCGGTTCGCGCAGGCATGCGCGGGAACCGGGGTGCGGCCAATCTTCGGTGTCGACCTGGCGGTGGAGGCCCTGGCGCCCCCGCCGCCCGCCCAGCGACGCCGCACCCCGGTGCGCGGTGGCGCGCACGTCGTCGAGCCGCCGCTGCGGTTCGTGCTGCTGGCGCAGAACCGCGCCGGGTGGGCGCGGCTGTGCCGCATCACGTCGGCCGCCCACGTCGGCACCGCGTCCGGCGCGGCACCGGTGGTGGTGCCGTGGGAGGCGCTGCGCGAGTACGGCGGTCCCGGTCTGACCGTGCTGCTCGGGCCACTCTCGGAGCCGGTACGAGCCTTGGCGGCCGGGCGGGAAGACGTCGCGATGAGGCTGCTGGCGCCGTGGCGGGAGATCTTCGGGAGTGGGGTCAGGCTGGAAGCCGTGGTGCATAAACGTTTCTCCATCGGTCCTGGATCCCTCCGCCTGGCTGCCCGCACCCTGGCGCTGGCCGACCGCACCCACACCACCGCGGTGCTCTCCAACGCCGTCCGCTACGCCGACCCCGACCAGCACCGCCTCGCCGACGTCCTGGACGCCGCCCGGCTGCTGCGGCCCATCGACCGGCGCCGCCTGGACAGCGGACAGCGCTGGCTCAAGGACGAGAAGGCGATGACGGCCGTCGCGCACCTGGTTGCCCAATACGCCGGAGCCGACGCCCGGCGGGCACGCCGCCTGGTGGCGGACACCGCCGCCACCGCGGCCCTGTGCGCCGTCGACCCCGGAGCGGACCTGGGGCTGGGCACGCGGCATTTCCCGGAGCCCTCGCTCTTCGGCGCCGAGCCCGGAGCGGGGGGAGCGACACAACTGCTGCGCCGGCAGTGCGAGGCCGGCATGGCCCGGCGGGGCCTGGACCGCGACCGAGCGGCGCTCGACCGGCTGGACGAGGAACTCAAGGTGATTTCCGCGCTGGACTACGACTCGTACTTCCTTGCCGTCGGCCAGGTCGTGGCCGACATCCGAGCCAAGGGCATCAGGGTCGCGGCCCGCGGCTCGGGCGCCGGTTCGATGGTCTGCCACGCGCTGGGCATCGCCACCGCGAACCCGCTCGACCACCGTCTGTTGTTCGAACGCTTCCTGAGTGTGCGCCGGGCTTCCCTGCCCGACATCGACATCGACGTGGAGTCCGCCCGCCGGCTGGAGTGCTACGACACGATCTTCGACCGGTTCGGCAAGGAGCGGGTCGCCGTCACCGCCATGCCCGAGACCTACCGGGCCCGCCGCGCCCTGCGCGACACCGGCCTCGCCCTCGGAATCGCGCCCGCGGACGTCGACCGGATCGCCAAGAGCTTCCCGCACCTGAGAGCTTCCGACATCACGGGCGCGCTCGCCGAACTGCCCGAACTGCGGCAGCTGGCGGCCGAGGCGCACCGGTACGGACCGCTGTGGGAGCTCGCGGAGGGCCTCGACTCCCTGGTCCACGGCATGGCCATGCACCCCTGCGGAGTGGTCATCAGCGACGCGACGCTCCTGGACCGGCTGCCGGTGCAGCCCACCCCGCAGGGCGATTACCCCATGGCCATGGCGGCGAAGGAGGAGATCGAGGACCTGGGCAACATCAAGCTGGATGTGCTGGGCGTACGCATGCAGTCGGCGATGGCTCACGCCGTCGCCGAGATCGAACGGACGACCGGTAACCACATCGACCTGGACGACCCCAAGCAGGTACCGCTCGACGACGTCTTCGCGTTCAAGCTCATCCAGGAGAGCCAGACCCTGGGCGTATTTCAATTGGAGTCAGCTGGCCAGCAAGACCTTTTGTCCAGGCTGCAGCCGCGCGACCCACAGGACGTCATCGCCGACATCAGTCTCTTCCGTCCCGGTCCGGTCGCCGGGGGCATGCCCGAGCGGTACATCGCCGCACGTCATGGCGGCACTCCGTCGTACGCCCATCCGGACCTGGAACCGGTGCTCGCCGACACCTACGGCGTGACCATCTGGCACGAGCAGATCATCGAGACCCTGTCGGTCATGACCGGCTGCGACTACGCGCTGGCCGAGGTCGTCCGGCGGGCGCTCGGCGAGAAGGACCGGCTGCCGAAGCTCAGGGACTGGTTCCATGGCCTGGCGCGCGCGCGTGGCTACAGTGCGGCCGTCCGGGACGAGGTCTGGAAGACCGTCGAGGCCTTCGGCGCCTACGGCTTCTGCCGCGCCCACGCGGTCGCCTTCGCCGTACCCGCCCTCCAGAGCGCCTGGCTCAAGGCACACCACCCGGCATACCTGCTGGCCGGCCTGCTCGAACACGACCCCGGGATGTGGCCCAAGCGCGTCCTCGTCTCCGACGCCCGTCGCCGCGGTGTACAAGTCCTGCCCGTCGACATCAACCACTCCCAGGTGAAACACACCGTGGAGAAGACCGACGGAGAGCAGCGGGGCGTACGGCTTGCCCTCTCCGCGGTACACGGCATCAGCGGGGACGAGTGCGCACGAATCGAACAAGGCCAGCCCTACGGATCCCTCTCCGACTTCTGGCAGCGAGCCCGCCCCAGCAGACCCACTGCCGAACGCCTCGCCGAAATAGGCGCCCTGAACTCCCTCCACGACGGCCGCCTCACGCGCCGCGACCTGCTGCTCCAGATCGCCGAACTCCACCGGGCCTCCCGCACCCGATCCGCCGGCAAAGGCCAACTGCCCATCGAAGCGGGCCCCGTGGGCGGGGCGGAGCCGAGCGGCCTGCCGGAACTGACCGGACGCGAAGCCCTCAGCGCCGAGCTGAGCACCCTCGGCATCGACGTCTCCAGGCACCTGATGGAGCACCACCACCGCCTCCTGCGCGAGATCGGAGCGACCGACGCGGCCCACCTGGCCGGACTGCGCGCCGGCCAGCAGGTCCTGGTCGCCGGCGTACGGGCCTCCACCCAGACCCCGCCCATCGCCAGCGGCAAGCGCATCATCTTCGTCACCCTGGAGGACGGCTCCGGCTTGGTCGACCTGGCCTTCTTCGAGGACTCCCACCCGGCCTGCGCACACACCGTCTTCCACAGCGGACTGCTGCTGGTGCGCGGCACGGTCCAGGTACGCGGCACCCGCCGCACCGTCGTCGGCACCATGGCCTGGGACCTGGACGAGATCGCCGCCGCCCGCCGCGACAACGGCCCCGAGGCCGCACTCACCCTCCTCGGCGAGAGCCACCCGCACCCGACCCCGGCCCAGTCGCAGCGGACCCTGGCCAACGGCACCACCGGCGCCCGGTTGCATCCCTACGCCGACCTCCAGCCAGCCGGCACCCGCTCGGCCGACCTGAAGAAGTTCGGCTACACCAGTCCGGGGAGCGCAGGATGACTACACGGCAGCGGCACATTGCTCACCTCCACCTGCACGCCGCGCTGAACGGGCGTCAGTACAACGATGTAATGGAAGTGATGTCTGGTGTCACGCCTCATGTCCAGGCCGTTCCGCCCAACGCCGTCCAGCTCGACCTGACGTCGGCCATCAGATATTTCGACCTGTCCGCTTATGACGTCGTTCAGTTGGCGAAGCTCAGGTTGAAGGCTCTCTATGGCGTTGACAGCAGCGCCGGGCTCGCGAGTAACCGCATGCTGGCGGCCATGGCGGCCGACGCGTCCGCGCCGGGAGAGACCACCTGGGTCCCCGCTGATCGCGTGGCCAACTGGCTGTACCCGCGGCCCGTCACCGCGCTACCCGGGGTCGGGCGCACCACGGCGGAAACGCTTCACAGATACGGCCTGCACACCATCGGCCAGATCACCGACCTGCCTTCGGTGACCCTGCAACGGCTCCTCGGCGTCGGTCAGGCGCGGTTGTTGGCCGAGCGCGCCCGCGGTCATGATCCCCGCCCGGTCACCCTCTCCGAACCGGCAGTGCACTTGGTCGCCGATCTCGTACTGGAGCGGGACTGTCTCGACCCGGCACAGCACCACCGCGCAGTTCTGGGACTGGCCGACCAGATCGGCCAACGCCTGCGCGGCGAAAGCCAGATCGCGAGCCGACTCACCCTCACGGTGCGGTACGCCGACCGCAGCTCCACCACACGTACCCGCACCCTGCCGGAACCCACCAACCACTCGCCCGCCCTCACCGTGGCTGCGCTGAGCCTGCTGGCCGGTCTCGGACTGCAGCGAGCGAGAGTGCGCGCCTTCATGATCCGCGCAGACGACCTGTTGCCGACCGACGGGGCCTACCGCCAGCTCTTGTTGGATCCCGGCGATGCCCGCGCCCGCGCGGCTGAAGCCGCCGCGGACCGCGCCCGTCGGCGCTTCGGACCGGGGGCTATATGTCCAGCCGCTCTGGCGAACTGACCGCTGCGTCCTCCATCCGGTCACCGGCCGCGCCGCTGCTGACTGGCGGATCGCCACGGACGGTCGTCTGATCCTCATCACCCCTGCCGACCAGCGCAGTGACGACGAGCTGGCCGCCGCCCAGGCCGAAGCCCTCAGCGAATGGACAGCGCCGGATCCGGCTCGCGCCCTGGCGTTTCCCGCCAGCGGCCCCGCCGGGCTCCTCGTCTCCACCGGCCCCGGTCTCGGCGCCGTCCTCGAAGGCCATGCCGTCGACGGGCGTCCGGCCAGACCGCCCGCCGGTCGAGGAAGTACAGCCAGTGCCACAGGGGCGGCAGCGGTTCGCCCGCCTCCGCGACGGGGCCGGGCAGGTCGAGCACCGCCGACGGGGCCGCCACCGGCGCGGCGGGCAGCGGATCACGGGCCGTGAGGGGCGAGGGGGCCCAACCCTCGACGTACGCTCCGATGGGCGGCGGGGTGCCGCCGGTCACCGTCATCCCTCCTCGAGGAACGTCCGCACCAGCTTCCCCGCCTCGTCCCGGCACTCCTCGAAGTAGGCGTGCCGGGCGCCCGGGAAGAGGTGGGTGCGGGCGCCGGGGATACGGGAGGCGAGCAGCGGGAGGTTGTCCGGCGGGGTCAGCCGGTCCTGGTCACCGTGGAGGACCAGGGTGGGTGCCGCGACGCGCGGCAGTTCGTCCCAGGCGTCGTGTTCGTTGCTGGCGACGAGATGGCCGCGGCGCGCGTGGGCCGGCATCCGCGGGTCGCCGAGGGTGCGGTAAGGGCCGGGGTGCGCGGCCCGCCAGGCGGGCGAGTACATCAGGTCGGCCAGCACCCGGCGTACCGCCTCCGCGTCCGGCTGCGCGAGGGACCGCCGTACCGACGCGTCGCGTTCCACGGCGTGCGGACCGCCCGGGGATGTGCAGCCCAGGACCAGCCGGCGGACCCGCTCCGGGTGGCGGATCGCGATCCACTGCGCGACCCGGCCGCCCATCGAGGTGCCGTACACGTCGGCGCGCGCGATCCCGAGCGCGTCCAGGACCGCGACGACGTCGTCGGCGAACTGCCGGGTGGAGTACGGGCCCTCGGGCTTGTCGCTGTCGCCGGTGCCGCGCAGGTCCAGGGTGACGGTGGAGCGCACGGCGTGGAAGTCCTCGCGCACGCCGTCCCACCAGTGGTGGTCGTTCGCCTGCCCGGCGAGCAGCACCAGCGGGGGCCCCTCCCCGTGGCGCTGGTACGCCAGGGCGGTGCCGTCCTGCGCGCGGGCGAAGGCCGGGGCCGGCCGGTCGTGCTCGGTCATGGACGTCCTCGGAACGGGCGCGCGGGGCGCGCGGGCGGTGCGTGGTGTCATGAGTCCCCCTGACGGTAGTCCGAGGAGGAGCACGGCATGAGCGTTCTCGACATCCTGTCCGACGAGGAACGGCTGGTCGTCGGCACCGTCCACGAGTTCGTCGACAAGGAGGTTCGGCCCGTCGCCCGGGAGTTCGAGCACTCCGACACGTACCCCGAGGCCCTGATCGAGGGCATGAAACGGCTCGGCGTCTTCGGCCTCGCCGTCCCCGAGCAGTACGGCGGCACCCCCGTCTCCACTCCCTGCTACGTCCTCGTCACCGAGGAACTCGCCCGCGGCTGGATGAGCCTGGCCGGCGCCATGGGCGGCCACACCGTCGTCGCCAAACTGCTGCTGCACTACGGCACCGAGGAGCAGAAGCGCCGCTACCTCCCCCGGATGGCCACCGGCGAGCTGCGGGCCACCATGGCCCTCACCGAACCCGGCGGCGGCTCCGACCTCCAGGCCATGCGCACCGTCGCCCGCCGCGACGCCGACGGATACGTCGTCGACGGCGCCAAGATGTGGATCACCAACGCGCGCCGCTCGGGTCTGATCGCCCTGCTGTGCAAGACCGACCCCGACGCCCGCCCCGCCCACCACGGCATGTCGATCCTGCTCGTCGAGCACGGCCCCGGCCTCACCGTCTCCCGCGACCTGCCCAAGCTCGGCTACAAGGGCGTCGAGAGCTGCGAGCTCTCCTTCGACGGCCACCGCGCACCGGCCGGAGCCCTGCTCGGCGGCGCGGAGGGCCGGGGCTTCGGGCAGATGATGAAGGGTTTGGAGACCGGACGGCTGCAGGTCGCCGCCCGCGCGCTCGGCGTCGGCCGGGCCGCCCTCGAGGACGCCCTCGCCTACGCCCAGGCCCGCGAGTCCTTCGGCAAGCCGATCTGGCAGCACCAGTCCATCGGCAACTACCTGACCGACATGGCCACTTCGCTGACCGCCGCCCGACAGCTCACGCTGTACGCTGCCCGCGAGGCCGACGCGGGCCGCCGGATCGACATGGAGGCCGGCATGGCGAAGCTGTTCGCCTCCGAGACCGCGATGCGGATCGCCCTCGACGCCGTACGGATCCACGGCGGCTACGGCTACTCCACGGAGTTCGACGTCGAGCGCTACTTCCGCGACGCACCGCTGATGATCGTCGGCGAGGGGACCAACGAGATCCAGCGGAGTGTGATCGCCGCGCAGCTCGTCAGGCGCGGGGGCCTCGACGCCTGAGGGCACCCGAGCACACCCGGCCACCACCACGGTGGCCAACCATCCAGCAGCCGGAGGGGCAGCCAGTGGACACCAGCGAACAGCGCCGACACAACGAACGGGACGGTCACGCCGGAAGGGCCGAGGCGGCGGCCGGGGAAGCCCCCGGAGGAGGGTTACCGGCCTGGCTGGTGGCCCGCGGCCTGATACCCGAGACGGGCCCCAAACGCCTCCTCGCCGCCGCCACCTTCATCAACATGATCGGCAAGGGCCTCTTCATGGCCGGGGCCGCGCTCTTCTTCACCCGCTCCGTCGGCATTCCGGTCGCCCAGGTCGGACTCGCCCTGGGCGCCGCCGCCCTGATCGGCCTCGTCGCCGGCATCCCCGTGGGGCACCTGGCCGACCGGCGCGGCCCGCGCGAGGTCTACCGGATCGCGGTCGTCGTGCAGGCCCTCGCCGTGGCAGCGCTGGTGTTCGTGCACACCTTCCCGTGGCTGATCGCCGCCATGTGCGTGGCCGAGCTCGCCAACTCGGCCGGCACGGCCGCCCGCGGACCGCTGACCCGCGCCGTGGGTGCCCCGAACCCCACCCGCTACCGCTCCTACCTGCGGGCCCTCAACAACATCGCCGCCGGCTGCGGCGCCCTCGCGGCCGGCGTCGTCGTCCAGCTGGACACCCGGACCGCATACGTGAGCCTCATCCTGGGCAACGCCGTCGCGTTCCTGGTCTGCGCGGCCATCGCCTCCCGCATCCCGCCCGTACCACCGGTCAACGTCCCCGAAGAGAGCGGGCGTTGGCTCGCCCTGAAGGACAAGCCGTACGTGGTGCTCACCGCCCTCGACGGCATCATGTCCATCCAGACCCAGGTGCTGATCTTCGCCCTGCCGCTGTGGATCATCGGGCACACCGAGGCGCCGCGGTGGTTCGTCGGCGCGAGCGTGGCGGTCAACACCGCCCTCGTGGTCTGCCTGCAGGTGCGGGCCAGCCGCGGCATCGACTCCAACCGGGCGGCCGGCCGGGTGGTGCGCCGCGCGGGGGTGGCGTTCCTCATCGCCACCGCCCTCATCGCGGCGGCGGGCGGCGCGCCCGGATGGGTCGCGGTGGTCGTCGTCGCGCTCGGCGTGGTCGTGCACACCGTCGGCGAACTCTGGCACACCGCTGCCTCGTTCGAGCTGTCCTTCGGCCTCGCGCCGGCGCACGCGCAGGGCCAGTACTCGGGTCTGTACGGCATCGGCCAGGGGCTGTCCAACGCGATCGGCCCGCCGCTGCTCGGTCTGGTCTGCATCGGCTGGGGCGAGCCGGGCTGGCTGGTCATGGGAGCCCTCTTCCTGGTCGTCGGCCAGCTCATGCCGCACGTCGTGAACTGGTCCGACCGCACCCGCGCGCACACCCCGGGCTGACTCGGCAGCACGTTCCCGCGTGCTCGCGCAAGCCCGCAACGCCCAGGGACCGCTGGGACTAAGGTCCTATTCTGGCCGAGCCGGTCCCATGCGAGGCTGAGGCAGCGCGAGCAACGCGGCGGGGGCCGTGCCCAGGGTTCGGGTTCGGGTTCGTCCTTCGCCGGGCAGGTCCATGCATCCCGTGATCGGTGAGGGTGACATCCCCATGTCGGGCACAATCCTGTTCTTGAACCGCTGGCCCCGGCCCGATGACGAGCGGCGCTGGGAGAACCGCCTCGCCGCTCCCGAGGACCTCTTCCTGCCGGAGACCGACCGCGTCACGTACGTCTGCGACGCGGGCGGTCGCAGCGGAGTGCCCTCCGACGCCGAACGCGTCCACCTCGTCGAGGACTTCGACGACCTGGACGGCGTCCTGCGGCTCCTGGACGCCGTCGTCCGCGACGAAGGCCCCTTCGACCATGTCATCGGCTTCTCCGAACTGCTCCTCGACCTCGCGGCGACCCTGCGCGAGCGCTACGGCATCCCGGGCGCGGGACCCGAGGAGACCGCCCGGTTCCGCGACAAGACCGTCATGAAGGAGACCCTCGCCCGGGCCGGCGTCCGCGTGCCGCGCTGGGCGCCCTGCCACACCGAGGACCAGGTCCTCGCGGTCGCCGACACGTTCGGCTACCCCGTGATCGTCAAGCCGGTACGCGGGGCCTCCAGCCAGGGCGTGCGCGAGATCGCCTCGGCCGAGGAGCTGCGGGCCCTGTGCGCCGAGCGGAGCCTGCACGACCTCGAGATCGAGGAGTTCGTGCAGGGCGGGATCCTGCACGTCGACGGCGTCCTGGACGCCTCCGGCAAGCCGCTGTTCCTGTGCACCTCGCGCTACGTCTCCACCTGCCTGGACTTCGAACTGCTGGGCGAACCGCTCGGCTCCGTCTTCCAGACGGACCCCGCGGTACGCGCCCGGTGCGAGGACTTCGCCCTGCGCTGCCTGACCGCGCTCGGCCTGCGCGGCTCGGCCTTCCACCTCGAACTCTTCGACACCGGCGAGGAGCTGGTGTTCCTCGAGGTCGGCGCCCGGGTGCCGGGCGCGGACGTTCCCTACGTCATCCACGACGTCCACGGCGTGAACCTGTTCCGGCTGTGGGTCGACGTGCTGCTCGGCCGCCCGGTCGACCCGCCGGTCTCCGACCCGGAGCAGAGCGGCGGCTGGCTGACGATCCCGGGCCCCAGGCCACTTCCCCAGAAGGTCACCGCCGCCACCCCCCTCCTCGGCGAAGTGCCCTATTTGTACCGGGAGTTGGTGCCGGAGGCGGGTGAGTTCCTGGTCTCCCGGCCCGGCTCGTACGCCACGCTCCAGGGCGGCCGCTTCCTCTTCCGGGGCGGCACGCAGGCGCAGATCGAGGAAGCCGTGCGCCAGGTGCGCGCCCGCTACCGACTGACGGCCGAGCCCGTCCCGTAGAGCGCACCGGACACCGTGCCGCAGACCGTCCGAACCATCTCGTACATCCGAAATCGAACAATCGAGTCCGTGGAGGAAGACGTGGGTCAGTTGAACCATGCGGAGCTGGTCGACAAGAAGTTCGTGGTGTTCGCCGAGGGGTGCTTCGGCCTCTTCACGAGCAAGATCGCCGCATCGCTGATCCGCTACCGCGGGGACCGCTGCGTCGCCGTCGTCGACAGCCGCAAGGCCGGTCAGACCGTCCAGGACGTCCTCGGCTACGGCGGCTCGATCCCGATCGTCGGCCGGGTCGAGGACGCCCTGCACCTGCGCCCCGAGGTCATGGTCATCGGCAAGGGCCTGCACTCCGCCAAACTGCCCTCCGGCTGGAAGCCGCACCTCCTCGCGGCCGTCCAGAACGGCCTCCACCTGATCAACTCCATCCACTACCGCCTCACCAGCGACCCGGACATCGCCCGCGCCGTCCGCGAGAAGGGCATCACCGTCTGGGAGACCAAGGACGCCCCGACGGTGCCGCTCAACAAGGCCCGCGTCCTCGACCTGGACACCTGGATCATCCACACCTGCGGCAGCGACTCCAACATCGGCAAGAAGACCGCCGCACTGCAGATCTGGAACGAGGCCAACGGCCGCGGCATCTCCACCGGGTTCGCCGCCACCGGCCAGAGCGGCATGATGATCTCCGGCCACGGCGTCGCCGTCGACGGCGTGCCCGGCGACTTCATGGGCGGCGCCGTCGAGCAGGTCGTCATGGAGGCCGCCGCCGGCAACGAATGGGTCGTCGTCGAAGGCCAGGGCTCCCTCAACCACATCGGGGCCAGCGGTGTCGCCCTCGCCATCCTGCACGGCGCCCTGCCGCACGCCCTGGTCTTCTGCCACCGCCTCGGCGCCGAGCGCACCAAGGTCTGGGAGACACCCATCATCCCCATCCCCGAGCTCATCCGCATGAACGAGGAGCTCACCGTCTTCGAACGGCCCGCCAAGACCGCCGCCGTCAGCGTCAACAGCGCCGGCTTCACCGAGGAGGACTACCGCCGCGAGGCCGAGAAGCTCGAGGCCGAGACCGGGCTGCCGGTCCTCGACCCGGTCCGCGAGGGCGGCGCCGCACAGCTCGTCGACATCCTGCGCGCCCACCAGCGCGAGACCGCGGGCCGGCAGCCGGTCCGGCGGCGCTGAGTGCGGACCCGGAAAACCGAGGAGGTGCACAGGTGAAGAGAGCGGTCCTGCTCCTCATGCACCAGGGAAAGTCGTTCACCGAGGAGGCCGCCGCGGCCACCGCCGGGCTGGGCCTGACCCTGGTCGCGCTCAGCTCCCGCCCGGAGACCCCAGGGGCCCTGGACGCGAGCCGCCGCCACCTGGCGGACTGCGTGGTCACCGAGGAACCCGAACTGCGTTTCGGCGACGTCGAGAAGGCCGTGCGCGAACTCGCCGACCGCGGCTACCGGGTCGAGGCCGCCCTCGCCACCTTCGAGGGCTACCGACTCCTGATGGCCGAGCTCAACGAGCGGCTCGGCGCGCGCGACTCCGCCGAGCCCGCGTTGCGCCTCTGCCTCGACAAGTACGAGCTGCGCCGCTTCCTCTTCGCCGAAGGGCTCAGCGAGGTCCGGGTCCGTCGGCTCGCACCGGGAGTGACGCCCGAACTCGACCCCTCGGCAAGCTGGTTCGTCAAGCCGGTGTGCGGCGCCTCGTCCTTCGCGGCCTTCGTCCTCGAGGACGTGCGCGACCTGGCGGACCTGCCGGCGATCCAGGAGCAGATGCGGGCCGACCGGCGCATGAAGGCGATCTTCATGGACCGGTACGACTTCCTCGTCGAGGAGTACGTCGAGGGCCCCGAGTTCAGCTTCGAAACCCTCGTCCTCGACGGGCGGGTCCACCACCTGTGCGTCCACGAGAAGGCCCGCGTGGAACGCCTGGAGCGGACCACCCTGGAGGGGATGTCGGTCAGCCCGCCCGCCACCATCGGACGCGAACTCGTCCTGGAAGGAGCGGACTTCGTCACCCGCTGCTTCGCCGCGCTGGAGGAGCACGGGCTGACCGGCGGCGCCTTCCACGTCGAGGTCAAGTACTGGGAGTCGAAGAAGCGCTGGGAGATCATCGAGATCAACCCCCGGATGGGCGGCAGTCTCATCGACGCCAGCGTCCAGACCGTCACCGGGCACTCCCTGCTCGACCTGTGGACCGAGTCCTTGCTGCTGCCCGACGGCGAACGCGACGCGTTCCACGACCGGCTCACCCACGCCTCCCAGCTGGAGGCCCTGCGCACCGGCGCGCCGACCCGGGCGACCGTGTTCCTCAGCAAGTACGGCGAGAAGGGGCGGACCGTCGACGCGATCGGCTTCGACCCGCCCACCCGCCCGCCCCGGATCCTCCGCGTGCACGTGGCGGAGGGCACCCGGCTCGACGCCTCCGACCGGGCGATCTGCCTGATGGACGCCCTGTGGGACGTGGCGGCCGACGACCTCGACGCCGAGACCGCCTTCCTCGACCGACACGCGACGGAGCATTTCCATGTCCGCTACCGCTGACCCCGACGACCCGATCCTCGACCTGCACGTGGGCGGCAAGCTGGAGGTCCGTGCCACCGTCCCGCTGCGCGACCGCGAGGACCTCGCCCGGGTCTACACCCCCGGCTTCACCCGGGTCGCCGAGCGGATCGCCCGCGACCCGGCCGCCGCCGACCGCTGGTCCATCCGCGGCAACACCGTCGCCATCGTCACCGACGGCTCCGCCGTCTCCGGCCTGGGCGACCTCGGCCCGCTGGCGGCCCTGCCGGTCATGGAGGGCAAGGCGCTGCTCTTCAAGGAGTTCGCCGGCATCGACGCCTTCCCCCTGTGCCTGGGCACCCAGGACGTCGACGCGATCGTCGACACCGTCGCCCACCTCGAACCGACCTTCGGCGGCATCATGCTGGAGGACATCGCCGCCCCGCGGTGCTTCGAGATCGAGGACCGGCTGCGCGAGCGGCTCTCCATCCCCGTGCTCCACGACGACCAGCACGCCACCGCCGTCGCCGCGACCGCGGCGTTGATCAACGCGGCCAAGGCGGTCGGCAAGGAGCTCGGCGAGCTCAAGGTGGTCGTCGCCGGCGCCGGAGCCGCCGGCACCTCGACGGCCCGACTGTTCATGAACATCGGGGTACGGCGGATCGTCGCCTGTGACCGGCAGGGCGCCCTGCACCGGGGCCGCACCGACCTGACGGACGCCAAACGGTGGTTCGCCGACCACACCAACCCGGACCAGGAGACGGGCCCGCTGCGCTCCGTCCTGGCCGGCGCGGACGTCTTCGTCGGCTTCGCCGGCCGCGGCGTCCTCGATCCCGAGGACCTGCGGACCATGGCCGACCGGCCGGTCGTCTTCGCCCTGTCCAACCCGCACCCCGAGTTCCTGCCCCACGAGGTGCAGGACGTCGTCGCGATCCTCGCGACCGGGCGCAGCGACCTCCCGAACCAGATCGACTGCGGACTGTGCTACCCCGGCATCTTCCGGGGCGCCTTCGACGCGGGCGTACCGAGCATCACCGAGGAGATGAAGGTGGCCGCGGCCCGCGCGATCGCCGGCCTCGTCGACGACGAGGCCCTCGGACGCGGCCAGATCGTGCCCGACATCTTCGACGGCGTCGCCCCGCACGTGGCGAAGGCGGTGGCCGAGGCCGCCGTCGTGCCCGGCAGCACCACCCTCCCGTGAACGTCCCTCCCGAGCACCACCCTCCCTTGAACCCTCCCCTGAAGGAGAACGCGATGAACCGCGTGCAGAACACCGGGATCACCCACCCGAAGCCGTTCTACAACGAGGAGCAGAGCCGGCTGAAGAAGGCCGAGCTCGACCGCTACATGGACAAGAAGATGGCGGAGTGGAAGGCCACCGTCCCCTTCGCGTCCCACATGACCGACCCCGAGCTCCACCAGGCGTACTACCGCCGCACCCTCATCGAGCACGTGTGGCGGATCCGCCTCTCCCGGGTCAGCCAGTCCAAGGCCATCTACAAGATCGCCCAGATCTCGCCCAAGGCGGCCCACGACTACGCGCACTACCAGGCCGACGAGATGCTCCACGACAAGCTGTACGTCAGCGACGCCGCGGCCGCCGGCATCACCGAGGAGGAGATCCTCGACACCGAGCCGTACCTCTCCACCCGCCTGTTCGAGGGCTTCTTCTACTACGCCCTGGAGCACGAGTCGGCCCTCGCCCCGGTCGTGTCCAACTACCTGGTCGAGTACACCCAGGCCAAGCTCCAGCCGGCCATCGTCAAGAACCTCCAGGAGCGGCTCGGCAAGGAGAACGTCAAGGGCCAGGCCGCCCACCTCCACGTCGACACCACCGACGACCACTCCCAGGAGATGTGGAACATCCTCCACCAGCTGATCTTCAGCGAGGAGGACTTCCAGAAGGTGTTCAAGTACATCGACGACGTCCAGGAGATCCTCGCCATGTTCTTCCGCGAGATCTACGAGGACACCGTCGCCAAGCACGCGGCGACCGCCGCGTGACCCGCACGTCCCGGGCCACGCCGACGACAGGACCAGCACGCGGAGACCTCATGCGCTTACGGGTTGAACCGATCGACAGCTTCACGGGGACGTTCCGCGTCCCCGCCTCGAAGCCGGAGACACAGCGGGCGATCCTGGCGAGCACCCTGGCTGAGGGGCGCTCGCGGATCACCAACGACCTCCGCTGCGAGGAGACCGAGACCATGAAGCGCGCCTGCCGCGCGCTGGGCGCCGAGATCGTCGAGCACGAGGGACACCTCGACATCACCGGCACCGGAGGGCAGTTCAAGGACGACGGCCGGACGGTGATCCGCTCCGACGGCTCCGGGCTCGTCTTCCGTACGATGACGGCGCTTGCCTCCGTCCTGCCGTCACCGGTCGTCGTGACCGGCGACGAGACCCTGTGCAAGCGGGTCATGTCCCCGCTCCTGGACGCCCTGCGCGACCTCGGCGCGGACATCGAGTCCATCTGCCGCGAGGGAAACGCACCCGTCGTCAACTGGGGCGGGCGCCTCCCCGGCGGCGTCTGCCGGCTGCCCGGCGACGTCAGCTCGCAGTTCATCACCGCCATCCTGTTCGCCGCCCCGTTCGCCGAACGCCCGGTGGAGATCGAGGTGGCCGGCCGGGTCCACTCGAAGTCGTACATCGAGCAGACCCTGCACACCCTGCTACAGGCGGGCATCGAGGTCACCGTCTCCGACGACCACCGGCGCTACCGCGTGGAGCCCTCGCTCTACCGGTCCCGGGACGTCGCCGTCCACGAGGACTACACCTCCGCCTCGTACCTGCTCGCCGCCGCCGCGCTCTACCCGGGCCGTACCGTCTTCACCGGCGTCCACGGCACCAGCACCCAGGGCGAGTCGGCGATCGTGCCGATCCTGGAGCAGCTCGGCGTGCGCACCACGCTCGACCGCGGGGCCGACACCCTGACCGTCGACACCCCGCCGGACAGCCTGCGCGGCGACTTCCACATCGACGCCACCGACTGCCCCAACATCGTGCCCACCCTCGCCGCCCTCGGCGCCTACGTCGACGGCACCCTCCGGGTCACCGGAGCGCGGGTGACGCACTTCCACAAGGCCTCCCGCATCGAGGCCATGGTCGGCGAACTGTCCAAGGCGGGCGTAGACATCCGGCCGCGGTACGAGCGCGGGGTCTGCGACGGCTTCGAGGTGCGCGGCAGGTCCACGTACCCGGGCGGCGTGGACTTCTCCCACTGGGGCGACCACCGCATCTTCATGTCGCTGTTCGTGGCCGGTCTGCGCATGGAGTCCGCCAACCTCTACTCCGGCTCCGAGGAGGTCCGGCTCTCCTTCCCCGCGTTCTTCGAGGAGTTCGCCAAGGCGGGCGTCGTCACCTCCGCCGTCGACGGGCCGGACGCCGACCCCGCCCCGCCCGGCCCGCGCCGGGCCCCGGCCGCGGTGCCGGTCGGGGCCGACCCCGCCCCGCCCGGCCCGCGCCGGGCCCCGACCGCGGTGCCGGTCGGCGGCGCCTGAGCCGTCGTGGGGCCGCCGACCGGCCATCGCCGACCGGCGGCCCCCGCACGGCCCGCGCCCCACCCCACCGCCGCCGCCCACCAGAGCGCCCACCAGAGAGGAACCCCCCGGATGTCCGCACCCGACACGGCCGCGCTCGTCAAGGAGTACCGCGAGAACGGCTTCGCGGTCGCCGAGCGTCTCTTCGACCCGAGCGAGGTCGCCGAGCTCAACACAGCCATCACGGAGATCCTGGACGTCCCCGACATCGGCTCCGTCGCCGAAGTGGAGCCGGGCGACAACGGCATGGCCCGCCGGATCTGGTCGCCCACCAAGCAGCACCCCGCGTTCGAGCGGGCCGCCGCCCACCCCCGGCTGCTCGACCACGTCGAGGCGCTCATCGGCCCCGACATCCTGTTCCACTACAGCAAGCTCCACCTCAAGGCCCCGCAGGTCGGCAGCGTCGTGGACTGGCACCAGGACTTCGCCTACTACCCGCACACCAACACCGACCTGGTGACGGCCCTGATCTACCTCGACGACACCACCACCGAGAACTCCGCCCTGCAGGCCGTCCCCGGCTCCCACAAGCGCGGACTCGCCGACCACTACGTCGACGGATACTTCCGCGGCAAGGTGGCGGGCGCCGGCGCCCCCGACCCGGCGCTCGCCGTGCCGATCGAGGCGCCCGCCGGCAGCGTGGTCTTCATCCACTGCCTGCTGCTGCACTACTCCTCCCCGAACCACTCCGACCGGTACCGCCGCGCCTTCCTGCCGGCCTACCGGGCGGCCGACGCCTACCCGATCCACTTCGGGCCGCACGCCGGCCACAACGAGGCAGGGGTGACCCTGCTGCGCGGTAGCGTGTCGGACACGGCACGCGTGGAGGCCGGTGCGTGGCGCCTCCCGCTCGCGGAGCGCCCCTTCGGCTCGCTCTTCCAGCTCCAGGAAGGCGCCCACACCACGGAAACCGCGGCGACCACCGGGTACGCCACGCTGAAGGAGGCGAAGTGACAGCCCCATGAGGACGCCGAACGTGACGGTCGTCCGCGCCTGCCTGCGGGGCGGCGCGGGCGGCAGCCCCACGGCCGTGGTCCTGGAGGACGACACGGCATGCCCGCGTCTCGGTGACGACGAGCGGCGCCGGATCCCGGTCGAACAGGGCACCTCGCACGCGGTGTACGTACGCCAGGACGGCGACACGACCGAGCTGCGCTTCTTCACCGCGGAAGGGGAACTGCCGGCCTGCGGGCACGGCACCGTCGCTGCCCTCGCCCTGCTCGCGGCGCGGCACGGCGGCGACCGGCCCTATCGGGCCACCCTGCGCACAGGGGGGCGCGTCTTCGCCGGCCGGGCCGAGCGCGACGGCGACCGGATCACCGCCGCCTTCGACCCGGGCCCCGTCGACCTGCGCGAACCCACCGCCGAGGAACGCGACCTGGTCCTGCCGGCGCTCGGCCTGGCACCGGACGACGTCGGTCCTGACGTCCGGATCGCCGGCGTGGGCCGCGAACGCGTCCTTGTGCCGGTCCCCAGCCGGGCCACGCTCGCCGCGCTCAGCCCGGACCTGGACCGGCTCAGGGCGGCCTGCGACCGGTTCGGCCTGCTCGGCGCGTACGTCCACTCGGCGCCCTCGCCCGAGGGCACGCTCGCGGCCCGGATGTTCGCCCCCTCGATCGGCGTCCCCGAGGACATCGCCAACGCCAACAGCACGGCCTGTCTCGCCGCCCACCTGGCCGGCCGCGGCGTCCACCGGATCGCCGTCGACATGGGCGACACCCTCGGCAGCCCCGCCACCATCGCCGCCACGGCGGGACCGGACCTCCGCGTCGAACTCGGCGGCACCGCACGGCTCCTGACGGAGGCGGACCGGCCCACCGGCTGACCACCGGCGGTCAAGCGCATCGGTCTCGGTACGGCCATCGCCGCGGCACCGATCGCGGGTGCGTCCGCCGCCCGCAGCTCCCGCCCGACCGCCACGGCCGAGCCCGCCGGCCCGGCGCCATCCACCCAACCTGCCGGCCAAGGACGTCGCAAGGGCGCTGGGTCGTGCGCTCACGCCGGGCAAGGTCGAGCCGGTCCGTGGGCAGTTGCGCAAACTCGCCGATCCGGGCTGGGTGCAGATCTTCTGAGGGGGCCTCGTTGGGGTGATTCGCAGGGGTTCGGGATGTGGCCGGTCGTGCTGGCTTCTACCGTCGCCGGGGTCGAGCCCGCCCTGAGGGGTGCGGGTGCTGAGCGAGGGTGGGTGTGGTGTGCCGTCGTTGATAGAGGCATCGGAGGCCAGGCGGGCTGAGGTGCTGGGCCAGGCCGAGCGGCTGCGTGAGCAGAACGGCCTGCTCCGGCAATACTTTCCCAAGGGCACCGATCCGGCCCGGCACACACGCGGCGATCTCGACACCGTCGCTTCCGCCCTCAACTCCCGCCCATGCAGGACACTCGGCTGGCGAACTTCCGGCGGAAGCTTTCCAGGATCACCTACTCTCGCTACGGAGCGGCGGTGTTGCAACAACCCCTTGAACCTGAGCCGGCATCCGCCCAGTGCTGGTTGCCAGTACCGCCGGAATGCCATGACCGCCGCCTCATCGGCGTGGCTCAGCTCCCTGGATCCGTGGGCGAGAACCTGCGGCGTGGTCCGCGCGGCCGGGGCATGTGCACCACCGTGGCATCGGCGGCGTCCTCCTGCTCACGGCGGAGGTTCTCCACCTCGATGGACAGTTCCACGGTGGTGCGCCGCAGGAATGCGAGTCACCCAGCCCGTGGTGGATGTCGGGATGCTTGCTGGTCAGCAGGCGTTGGGCGTTGTCTGCCTGGTTGACGACGCGGCCAGCGAAGACGGCCGCGGCCTTCCGTACTCTGCGCTGGTACTCCTGCGCGGAAGGTCCGCTGACGTGTTCGCCTTCGTCGAGCGCTCGAAGGTCCTCGTCCACCTGCTCGCTGACCATCTCCAGCTCCTCGACAGCGAGGTCTTCCATCCAGCTGGTATCGGCGTCGCCGGCGTAGCCGAGTGTCACCTTCGCTCTCACGTGTCCGTATTGAGCCTGTGCCGCCGCGAGTCCGCCCGGGCGGCGACCGGGTCGGCGTGTGCGATGCCCAGGAGGTGGTTGACCAGGGATCCGGCGCCGGACCCGCGGGCCGCGACCCGGATGCCCCGCTCCCGTATGTCGTCCACGACCTGAGCGACCGTCAGGAAGTACTAGGGGTAGCCGAGCCGTTCGATCGTGCGCAGTTCGTCGTGCAGCCGCGCCCAGCGCTCGCGGTCGCGGTCGCGGTCGTAGCCGCGCAGCACCCGGGCGGCGGTGCGGTGCTCCGCGCCGACCAGCCGGGGCTCGGGGAAGTGGATCCGGCCGAGCCCGATGTCGTCCTGCGGGTCCACCAGGCACTCGCCCGCGGTCTCCTCGGTCATGGTCAGCAGGCGGTGCGCCAGACCGCGCCGGAAGCCGGCCGCCTCGGCGATCCGCTCCGGATGGGAGGCGCCGTGGCGCAGCGAGAACCCCGAAGCGGTGTGCAGATGCGTGAACCCGGGCATCCGCACCTCCTGCACCTCATCCGCCCCCCGGCCGACCCTGTTGTGACTGAGCGCTTCACATGGCGGGACTCGCCAACTGAAGCACACAGCCCAACGTGGACCAGTCGGCGTAGCCGCGGACCTGGCAGCGTGCCCCCACACGTCCTTGCCCACAGCAGCGAGAGGCCGCCACCCCGGAAGGTGTGGTGGCCCCTCGTCGGTTCAGTCACGCGTCGCGATGGTTTCGAAACCACTGCGCCACCTCGTCGGCATGGGTGTCCGGTGGGAAGACGGGGTAGAAGACGTGCTCGATCGTGGCGCCGCGCAGTACGAGGGTGAGGCGCCGGTAGAGCGTCTGGCCGTTAGCCTCGAACGTCGGGAGCTTCAGCTCGTCCGCGAGCGTGAGCCGGGCGTCGGAGAGCATCGGGTAGGGCAGGTGCAGACGGTCCACGAGCGCCTGTTGGTAGTCGGCTCGGTCCGAGGACAGGGCGAGCACACGGTCGACGCCTTCCGCCCGCAGTGCGTCAAGGTTGTCGCGGAAGTTGCAGGCCTCCTGGCTGCAACCGCGAGCGCCGGGGATCTCGTTCCAGCCCTCCGGGATGTCGGCGGCCGGGTCTCCGGTGAGCGGGTAGAGGAAGAGCACCCAGCGGCCGTCGGCGACCGCGTCCAGGCGGATGTCGTTGCCGTCCGTGTCGTTGAACGACAGGGCGGGGAGCGTACGGCCCGGCAGGTGGGCGGCGGCGCCGTCGTCCACCGGGGCGGGCAGGCCGGCGGGCAGGGGGTCGGCTGTGGGCAGCATCTCGTGGGATTCCTTCGCTGGCTCGGCGGCAGAGGGGAAACCTCGCCGGGCCGCCGTGTCTCGGCGGCGGATCAGCTGTTCCCGGCTGCGGGTCAGCCGGGCGACGAGAAGGTCCAGGGCTTCGATCTTCTGCTGGTAGGCGGCCAGGGACTCCACGCAGTGGTCGCCCGCATCGTGTCCCGCGCGCAGGCACGCGAGAAATGGCCCGGTCTCCTTCGGAGTGAGGCCGAACGCCCCGAGGCTGCGGATCTCCTCGGCCAGCCGGACGTCCTCCGTCGTGTAGTCGCGGTAGCCGTTGGCCGCACGGCCGGGGCTGAGCAACCCACAGTCCTCGTAGTAACGCAGCGCCTTGATCGTCACACCGGCAGCCACGGCTGCCTCACCTGCACGCATCTGCACCTCCTCGTCGCCCAGAACGCTAAACCCGGCCCCTGGGGGACGGGTCAAGGGCCTATTGGCAGACCACTCAGTCATCCCACCCCGCCAACTGGAACGCTCAGCCCCGCCAGCTCAAGCGCTCATCCGCCAAACGAAGCGCTCAGTCACACCTGTGTCCCGCGTTCCCCCTCTCCACCATAACCCGGATATCGAACATTCGTACGAACGCCACGCCGGGGCCACCTCCCGTCGTCCACCGATCAGCCCCACCCGGTCTGCGCACCCTCGTCGCCCACCGCAAGATAAGTGAGCAAAAGCCTCATAACGGCGGCACGGGTGTGGCGAGGAGCGACGTATGCCCACGACGGAGGACGGCACCCGCACCACCTTCCTCGGGGAGGTGAGGAGCGCGGTGACGCCGCACGCCTCGCTGCTGGTGCTCGGCGTCCTGGGCCTGATGATCGCGTTCATCGCGTCCTACGCCGGCGCCTTCCACCAGCCCAAACCGGTCGACGTGCCGTTCGCCGTGGTCGCTCCGCCGCCCGCCGCCGGACAGCTGGTGCGCAAGCTGGACCGGCTGCCCGGCTCACCGCTGGACCCGCACACGGCGGCGTCCGAACGCGCGGCGCGGCGCCAGATCGAGGACCGGACGATCGACGGCGCGCTGATCGTCGACCCGCGCGGCAGCACCGACCGGCTCCTGGTGGCGAGCGGCGGCGGCGCCTCCCTCTCCCAGGCGGTCGAGATGGTCGTCCGCACGGCCGAGAAGGCCGAGCGGCGCACCGTGCGCACGGTCGACGTGGCCCCCGCCGACCGGGGCGACGCCCGCAGCCTGTCGTCCTTCTACCTCGTCGTCGGCTGGTGCGTCGGCGGCTATCTGTGCGCCGCGATCCTCGCGATCAGCGCCGGGGCGCGCCCCTCCAACGGGCACCGGGCGGTCATCCGGCTGGCCGCGCTGGCCGTGTACGCGATCGCCGCCGGACTGGCCGGCACGATCGTCGTCGGGCCCGTCCTGGGCGCCCTGCCCGGCACCTTCTTCGGGCTGTGGGGCCTGGGCGCGCTGGTCGTCTTCGCGGTCGGCGCCACCACCCTGGCCTGCCAGGCCCTGCTGGGCATCGTCGGCATCGGCCTGGCGATCCTACTGATCGTCATCCTCGGCAACCCGAGCGCGGGCGGCGCCTACCCCTACCCCCTGCTGCCTCCGTTCTGGCGGGCCATCGGCCCCGCCCTCCCCCCGGGCGCGGGCACCTGGACGGCGCGCTCGCTCGCCTACTTCCGCGGCGAGGCGGTGACCTGCCCGCTGCTGGTGCTCTCCGCCTGGGCGGTGGCCGGCACCGCACTCACCCTGATCCTCTCCGTCTTCCGCAAGCCCGACCGGAAGCCCGCACCGCCCTCCCAAGACCAAGGAGCAGCGCCATGACCATCCCCGCCGACCGACTGTCCGACCCCGCGGTGCGCGCCCTGGTCGCCGCCATCAACAGCAACGACGAGCAGGCGTTCTTCGCCGCGCTCACGCCCGACGCCACGATGTCCGACGACGGCTCCGACCGGGATCTGCGGCAGTGGTCCGACCAGGAGATCTTCGGGTCGCGCGGGCACATGGACGTGGAGTCGGAGTCGGACGGCGGGCGGTCTTTGGTGGCGAACTACCGCAACGACACCTGGGGGGCGATGCGTACGCGCTGGTCGTTCACGGTGGCGGACGGCAAGGTGAGCCGGTTCGAGACCGGGCAGGCCTGAGGGCGCGGGCGGGCGGCACCGGCCGGACGGGTGCGTCGACCCCGGATCGGGGGCGGGTGAGGCGGCACCGGCCGGAGGAGTAAGCCGGCCCCGGGCCGGGCGCCTCTTACCCCGGCCGGCGCCGCGGGCTGCCCGGAGGCCGCCTCCGGCCCTCCACTTCGGCCAATCGGCGGAGATCGAAACCCTCCCGAACGACCGGTCGGCGGCCGGATTCCTACCTTCCGGCCGCAAACGGCTCATGCCACGAGCATGACGGGCGGGGCATCCCCGCTGGCCGCGCACCGGTCGACCCGTCCCCCTTCGCCCACCTCCGACTCGTTTGCGCCATTACCCTCAGCTTTCATTTAACGACTCAAAGCGATCGCCCGATGCACGATCAGGGTGCTTTTCGGTGCGCGGTTGGGCCAGACTCCCGTCCGGCATCTGCACCTTCGAGCAAAGGAGTGTTCGTCATGCGGTACATCACTGGGGCGGTCGCGTTCGGCGCGGCGCTGGTTCTCGGCACGCTGGCCACCACCGCACAGGCCGCCGCCGCCCCGGCGCAGCCCGCGCGGTCCGGTGGGCTCTACGCGCCGTCCGAACTGGTGCTGACCGTCGGCCAGGGCGAAAGCCGCGCGACCGCCACGGTGCAGCGCGCGGTGACGCTCAGCTGTACGCCGGTGGCGACCGGCAGCCACCCGACCGCGAAGGCCGCCTGCGCCCAACTGCGCGCGGTCGCCGGTGACTTCGGCGCGGTGGTCAACACCACGTCGGGGCGGGTGTGCACCAAGGAATGGGCACCCGTAGTGGTCACCGCGGACGGTGTGTGGCAGGGCAAGCGAGTGTCCTACACCTACACCTTCGCCAACTCCTGTGCGATGAACGCCGGCAGTGGCTCCGTCTTCGTCTTCTGACCGATGCGGTCCAGCTCCCGGGCACCGGACGGCGGTGCCCGGGGACGGCGCCGGCCCCCGGACACCGAGCGGTGTCCGGGGGCCGCTGCCATGCCGGGTGCACGGCGCGCCCTGCCTGTCAGCCGATCTGCGCGCCGTAGGCCTCCAGGGCCTCCGGCACCGGCTGGAAGTAGGTCTCGCCGCCGCCGGAGCAGTCGCCGCTGCCGCCGGAGGTGAGGCCGAGCGCGGACTCGCCGTCGAAGAGCGCGCCGCCGCTGTCGCCGGGCTCGGCGCAGACGTCGGTCTGGATCAGGCCCTCGACGGTGCCTTCCTGGTAGTTGACGGTGGCGTTCAGCGCCTTGACGGTGCCGTCGTGCACCTGGGTGGTGCTGCCGCTGCGCTGCACCTTCTCGCCGACGGTGGCCTCCGCGGCCTTGGTGATCTTCTGCGTGCTGCCGTTGTAGAGGTCGACCTCGCTCGGGTGCGGGGTGTCGCCCGTGTACTTGGCGATCGAGTAGTCGTCACCGGGGAAGCTGGACTTCTCGGTGGTCGCGATCTCCGAGCCGCCCTGCTTGTCGGACCAGCTCTGGACGGCGTTGCCGCAGTGGCCGGCCGTCAGGAAGTAGGGCTGACCGTCCTTGACGACGTTGAAGCCGAGCGAGCAGCGGGCGCCGCTGCCCCAGATCGCGTCGCCACCGCCGATGAAGGGCCTGAACTCACCCTTGCTGTGGCGCAGTTCGACCTTGTCACCGAGGGCCTTGGTGACCTGGGTGAGGCGGTCCAGCTTGGTGCCCTTGACCGTGCGGTCGGCGGTCACCACGACCTTGTTGCTCCGCGGGTCGATGCCCCAGGAGGTCCCGGGGATGGTCGCCTTGGACTTCAGCGTCTGCCGGGCCGAGTCGAGCTGGGCCAGCGTGTGCTTGACGAGTCTGGCTTGCGCGCCCTTGGCACGGACGGTCTCGGCCGCCGCCTCGCTGACGACGTTGACCACCAGCTTCTTCGCCTTGGCGTCGTAGAACGCCCCGGCCGTACCGGTCTTGAGCTGGGATGCCAGGGTGGTCGCCGCGGCGGAGCTCAGCTTGGCCACCGTGGGGGCGGGGGCCGCGTTGGCGTTGGCGAGGGTGACGGTGGCGGTGGCGGCGAGCGCGAGCGCTCCCGCGGCAGCCATGACGGCGCGCCGGTTGGGTATGCGTCGGTGCTTCAACTCAGAGCCTCCCGTGGGGGGAAGGGCCCGGACTGTGGGGAGTGGCACGGGCCCGGAGAGTGAGGTTCGGACACGGACGGATCCGCCCCCGCAAAGCAGCGCCTCGGGGGAGTCGCGTCCATGCCAACGTGCGGAGCCGAGTATTCCCATCCGCCTCACTCGCGCACAAGACCGAGTTCCGGTCTCACATCCGAGAGTTCACGACTTCATCACATCGTCACCACACCGATATGCGCGCACTTCGATCCTGAGTGCGGACATCAGCGGGCATGCGGGGAGCGCGGCGGTGCGCGAAGTGTGAGGACCAGGTCTGGCCGGAAAAGAGCCCCCTCTCCCACGAGAGGGGGCCTGGGCGCCGCCCGTTCTACGACGGCGTGCCTACGGGCGCGCGCTACGGCTCACGGCAGCTCCTCCGCCTCCGGAAGCTCCTCCAGCCGCGCCGACAGCACACGGTCGGCCTCGGCGCCGACACCGTCCGCGGCGGGCGGGCGCGACTCCTTCGGGGCCGTCCCGCCGGCCGGCTGCCGCCCGCCCTCCCGTTCGGCCGCCGCCTCGGCCTGCGCGGTCTGCGCCTGGGCCTGCAGCCCGGAGCGCTCCAGGAACCGCAGCAGCTCCACGGGGAAGGGCAGGACCAGGGTGGAGTTCTTCTCGGCGGCGACCGCCACCACGGTCTGCAGCAGCCGCAGTTGCAGCGCGGCGGGCTGGTCGGACATCGCCGCGGCGGCCTCGGCCAGCTTCCTGGAGGCCTGCAGCTCGGCGTCGGCGTTGATCACCCGGGCGCGCCGGTCCCGGGTCGCCTCCGCCTGGCGGGCCATCGAGCGCTTCATCGTCTCCGGCAGCGAGACGTCCTTGATCTCCACCCGGTCGACGGTGACTCCCCAGCCGATGGCCGGGCTGTCCATCATCAGCTCCAGCCCCTGATTGAGCTTCTCCCGGTTCGACAGAAGATCGTCCAGTTCGCTCTTGCCGATGATCGACCGCAGCGAGGTCTGGGCCATCTGCGAGACCGCGAAGCGGTAGTCCTCGACCCGGATGACCGCGTCGGCGGCGTCGACGACCTTGAAGTAGACCACCGCGTCGACCCGGACCGTGACGTTGTCGCGGGTGATGCCCTCCTGGGCGGGCACCGGCATCGTGACGATCTGCATATTGACCTTACGCATCCGGTCGATGCCCGGAACGATCATGGTGAAGCCCGGTTCCCGCACCGCGGACGCCAGCCGCCCCAGCCGGAGCACCACCCCGCGCTCGTACTGCTTGACCACGCGCGCCGCCGCCATGAAATACACCGCGCCGGCGCACGCCAGCCCCACCCCCGCCGCCACCAGTTCTTCGACCATCACGGCTCCCTGATGTATGCCGTATGCCGTCCGATTCGGGCTTGCTTTCCATGGTATGCCCGGCCCGGAGGGGGGTCGAGGCGCGCGGCGGACGCGGTCGGGCCCCCGTCCGCCGGCGGACGGGGGCCCCGCACCATCGGACCCAGGCCTGGGGATCGCGGCGGTGCGCAGGAGCGGATATCAGCCGGTCGGCGTCAGTAGACGCTCACGCCGTACGCGCTGAGCGCCTCGGTGACGGGCTGGAAGAAGGTGGTGCCGCCGGACGTGCAGTCGCCGCTGCCTCCGGAGGTGAGGCCGAGCGCCTTGGTCCCGGAGTAGAGGGGGCCGCCGCTGTCGCCGGGTTCGGCGCAGACGGTGGTCTGGATGAGTCCGGAGACGATGTCGCCGCCGCCGTAGTTGACGGTGGCGTTCAGGGCGGTGACCTTGCCGCTGTGGATACCGGTGGTCGAGCCGCGGCGGGTGACCGTCTGGCCGACGCTCGGGGTGCCGGCGCTGGTGATGTCCTGGCTGCCGACCGTCCCGGGGTGGGACACGGAGGTGTTGGTGTACTTCACGATGCCGTAGTCGTTGCCCGGGAAGCTGGAACCGGCGGTCGGGCCGATGCTCGTGGTGTGCGAGGAGTTGGTGTACCACGGCGGATTGCCGTCGGTGCAGTGACCGGCCGTCAGCAGGTAGTAGGTGCTGCCGCTGCGGACGTTGAAGCCCAGCGAGCAGCGCCAGCTGGGGGCGTAGATGGCGTCGCCGCCGGAGACGAACTTGCGGAAGGTGCCCGCGATCCGGTCGATGCGGACCGCCGCGGCGTTGCCGCCCGCGGCCCGCTCGATTCTGGCGATCTCGGCCTGGGAGACGGTGCGGTCGGCGGTGACGACCAGCGTGTGGGTCGCACTGTCGACCCGCCAGGCGGTGCCGGCGACGTCCGCGGTGCGTACCGCGTTGCCGGCGGCCGTGAGTTGGGCGGCGCTGAACGTCCGGGCGGGGGCGGGGTCCTGGGCGTTGGCGGTCGGGATGGCGATGGCTCCGACGGCCACCAGTCCGGACGCCACGGCGATCAGCCGGGTGCGTCTCGCTACGCCGCTGCGGGGGGTGGTGCGCTCGTTCCTCACTGATTCCTCCGAGGGGGATCGGGGGGCCGCGGGTGAGCGGCCCGGTGAGGCGCAGCCGAAGGGCACGCGGTAATCCGCACGATTTTTCAGCGTGCCCCTGACAAGCGCTGAGCGGAGTTTCGGGCGCCCCGCCCCCGCCGCGCAAGAGGGCGTCACGAATGTCTCGCCGGCCGTCCGCCGTACCGCCGCCCCAACACTCCGCCCCGGCAGCCTCGTTGACGGCTGCCGGGGCGGTGCTGACCCCCTCGGTCGGGCGATGGGACGAATCAGTGGACGATTCGGTTCCGCTCCCCCGCGCGCAGCGCGATCGGCAGGGTGTTGCCGGGCGGCGGGAAGGGGCACAGGAAGTGGTCGGCGAACGCGCACGGCGGCAGCAGGGTGCGGTTGAAGTCGACGGTGACGGTGCCGTCCTCGGCAGGGGCGGGCGGCCGCAGAAAGCGGAAGCGGTAACTGTCGGTGCCGCTGGTGTCGTCGGCGAGCACCGCCCACAGGGAGCCGTCGCCCTCGACCGCGACCTCCAGGGTGTGCTCGTCCCCCGCCACGGTGAAGGCGAGTTCACCGGCGAGACCGAGGCCGCGCCGCTGTCCGTCGGCGTGCGGCACCCGGACCGTGCGGCCCTGTGCGTACGGGCGGAACAGGCCCGGCAGCACCCAGCGCTCGTCGTACTCGTAGACCTCGATCCCGGCGAAGGCACGGCGGGCGGCCGCGTCCGGATCGTAGTCGCGCACCGCCCAGCGGTCCTCGCGCCGCAGCACCAGCAGATGCCGCTCGCCCACCGCCACGCGGGTGGCGGTGGGGTCGCCGTCCTGGCCCAGGTGGAACTCGCCGTCCGCCGGCTCGCCGTCGACGGTCAGACCGTCCCCGGCCGCGGCCCGCAGCACGATCCCGTCGCCCCGCTCGGTCCAGACGCCCGGCAGGCCCTCGATCCGGCCGCCGGGGTGGTCGGCCGGCCAGTGCGTCCCGGTCAGGGTGAGCGGGCCGTAGGGGCCGGAGACGGTGGCGACGCGCCGGGCGTGCCAGTCCCGCCACTCCTGGGGTGCGTGGGTGCTCATGGCCGCCCACCCTTCCACAGGTCGGGCGCCCGGCGAGCGCACCGGGCGCCGGCCGGCAGGCGGCCCTGGGGCGGGTCGATCCGCGGGGTTCTCGGGTGTCGGCGGTGCATCGCAGCGCTCCTCACGCTCAAAGGACCTTGGCGAGAAAGGACTTGGTGCAAGGAGCACCGTCAACGGGCTGCGCTACGCCGTCGGGCAGCAGCCGGGCCTGCGGTTCCTCAATGCGTTCAAGCGGCTCGACGTGGGCTTCGTGTTCAAGAAGGGCACGCCGCTGGCGCCCGCCTTCCAGGCCGCGGTCAACCGGCTGCGCAAGGACGGCACCTACGACCGGATCCTGAAGAAGTGGGGCACCGGCCCCTCGGCGATCGCGACGTCGCAGATCAGCCCGCCGGAGATCAAGTGAATCGGGCGCCTCTCGCGCACCGGCCAATTGCCGACACCATTCGGTATCACTCGATCGGGTACCGACCGTGATGTTCTTCATACTGTCAGTTCCCGTACGGGGCGCGGAAGCTGATGGCGCGCCACCCTCTTTGCACCAGATGTGTCACGAACCCCCCGTGCGGCGGCTATCCACTTGGCACACCCTCCGCCTCATGGACGACGATAGGGGCGGACACGCAGACACCGCGGGTGAGAGGAGGCGTCAATGGGATCGGTGCGCAAGGCGAGTGCCTGGCTTGGCCTCGTCGACGACAATGATGACGAGCGCTACTACGACGACGACTACGCCGAGGGACCCCAAGCCGGTGACTCGGGCGGCAGCAACCCCTGGGTGACCGACCCCCGGGTCCGGGTGGCCGACGCGACCGCCCAGGACCAGGGCACCCGCATCGCCACGGTCACGCCGGAGAGCTTCCGGGACGCCCGCGGGATCGGCGAGCTCTTCCGGGACGGCGTCCCGGTGATCGTCAATCTGACGTCCATGGAGCCCGCCGACGCCAAGCGCGTGGTCGACTTCGCGGCCGGCCTGACCTTCGGCCTGCGCGGCTCGATCGAGCGGGTCGCCACCCGGGTCTTCCTGCTCACCCCCGCCGACTACAGGGTGCTCAGCGGCGAGGCCCACGACCACCGCAACGGCGGATTCTTCAACCAGAGTTAGCGGGCGAGGCCGCTCACCGGAAGGCGTCCAGGCCGGTGAGCGCCTTGCCCAGCACCAGCTGGTGCATCTCGACGGTGCCCTCGTAGGTGAGCACCGATTCGAGGTTGGTCGCGTGCCGCATGACGGGGTACTCCAGCGAGATGCCGTTGGCGCCGAGGATCGTGCGCGCCGTGCGGCAGATCTCGATCGCCTCCCGTACGTTGTTCAGCTTGCCGAAGCTGATCTGCTCGGGGCGCAGCCGCCCCGCGTCCATCCGCAGCCCCAGGTGGTGGGCCAGCAGGATCCCCTTGTGCAGCTCGACGGCCATGTCGGCGAGCTTGGCCTGGGTGAGCTGGAAGCCGCCGATGGGCTTGCCGAACTGCTCCCGGACCTTCGCATAGTCCAGCGCCGCCTCGAAACTGGCGCGCGCGGCGCCCATGGAGCCCCACACGATGCCGTAGCGGGCGTGGCTGAGGCAGCCGAGCGGGCCGCGCAGGCCGGTGACCTCGGGGAGCACCGCATCGGCCGGCAGCCGTACGTCGTCCAGGACGAGTTCGCTGGTCACCGAGGCGCGCAGGGACCACTTGTGCTTGATCTCGGGGGTGGAGAAGCCTGGGGTGCCGGCCGGGACCACAAAGCCGCGGATGCCCTCGTCGGTCCCGGCCCAGACGACCGCGACACCGGCCACCGAGCCGTTGGTGATCCACATCTTGCGCCCGTTGAGCACCCAGTCCGTGCCCGCGCGCTTGGCGTACGTCCGCATCCCCGCCGGGTCGGAACCGTGGTCCGGTTCGGTCAGGCCGAAGCAACCGATCACCTCGCCGGAGGCCATCCGGGGCAGCCACTGCTGCTTCTGCTCCTCGGAGCCGAAGCGCCAGATGGCGTACATGGCCAGCGAGCCCTGGACGGAGACCAGCGAGCGGATGCCGGAGTCCGCGGCCTCCAGCTCCAGGCAGGCCAGTCCGTACTGGACGGCGGAGGCTCCGGCGCAGCCGTAGCCCTTCAGGGACATGCCCAGCGCGCCGATCGAGCCGAGTTCGCGGGCCAGTTCGCGGATGCCGGGCAGCTCGCCCGCCTCGTACCACTGGGCGATATGCGGCAGGACGCGGTCGGCGGCCCACCGGCGGACGGTGTCGCGGACCGCGCGGTCCTCGTCGGTGAGCAGATCGTCGATGCCCAGGGGGTCGCCGGGGTCGAACGGCGGGACCGTCGAAGACTGTGCGGACGGCTGTGCGGACATGGCGGGCCTCCGGCGGGTTTCAGCGCTCGCGCGAAAAACTAGCAGTGGTAGTTATTGCGCGTCCGACGGTACGGCCCGGGGTGCCGCGCGGCAAGGGTCACCGCCGCGCGGCGCGGCCGGGGCCACGCGGATTCAGCTGCCGGACCTCGCCGGGGCCGGCTCGCCGGCGCCCGACACGGCGCCCTCGCCCTGGGTGGCCTCGCCCTCGGTCTCCGCCCGCTCCGTGGACTCCGCGGCCCGGCGCGGCAGCCGCAGCGCGATCGCGGCGCCGACCAGCAGCAGCAGCGCGCTGGCGATGAGGGTGACGTGCAGCCCGCGCACGAAGGACTCACGGGCGGCCTCGCGCAGCGCGTCCCGGGCGGCTCCGCCCAGGCCCGCGGCCACCTTGTAGGCCTCGCCCAGGGAGTGCGCCGCCGAGGCGGAGGCCTTGCCGGGGACGCCGTCGACATGTGCCAGCCCCGGGGCGTAGGCGGCGTTCATCACGCTGCCGAGCAGGGCGACACCGATGCCGGCGCCGAGCTGGTAGGAGGTCTCGCCGATGGCGGCGGCGCCGCCGGACTGCTCCGCGGGGGCCTCGCTGAGCATCGACTCGTACGCCCCGAACAGCGTGGACTGGAAACCGAAGCCGAGCAGGATGAAGCCGCAGGCCAGGAGCCAGGGGCGGTCCTGGCTGCTCATCGCCGTCAGGCACAGCACCGCGACGGCGGTCATCACGAAGCCGAGCGAGACCATCGCCCGCGGGCCGAGGGCCTGCAGCATCTTCGAGCCGGTGAGGCCGGCGGCCATCGCGGCGAAGACCAGCGGCAGCATCCGCAGCCCGGTCTCCAGGGGGCTGAGGCCCAGCACCAGCTGGAGGTACTGGACGGCGATCAGCTGCAGGCCGACCAGCGCGAGCATGGCCAGCACGATGCAGCCGACGGAGGTGCCGAACGCGGGTCGGGTGAACAGCCGCATATCGATCAGCGGGTGCGCGCGCCGACGCTGGCGCCGTACGAAGAGGATCAACAGCAGGGTGCCGAGGGCGATGGGCAGCAGCGTGGTCGGGCCCACCACGGCCATACCGCTGCCGATCCGCTTGACGCCCAGGACGATGCCCAGCACGCCGAGCGCCGCGATGACCGCGCCGATCACGTCCCAGGGGCCGTTGCGCTCGCCGCGCGACTCCGGCAGCAGCCACCGGCCTATCAGCAGCATCGCGGCCATCATCGGGATGTTGATGAGGAAGACCGAGCCCCACCAGAAGTTCTCGACGAGGAAGCCGCCCAGGACCGGGCCGACCGCGGCGCCGACCGCGGCCACCGCGCTCCAGACGCCGATGGCGACCGCGCGCTCGCGCCGGTCGGGGAAGACCTGCCGCAGGATCGACAGCGTCGCGGGCATGATCATCGCGCCGCCGATGCCGAGCAGGGCGCGGGCCACCATGAGGATCTGCGGGTTGGGCGCGAGCGCCGCGGCGGCCGAGGCCAGGCCGAAGAGGCCGTAGCCGAGCAGGAGGACGCGGCGGCGGCCGACGCGATCGCCGAGGGTGCCGAAGAGGATCAGCAGCGAGGCCGCGATCAGCGGATAGACATCCACGATCCACAGCAGCTCGACCGGTCCGGGCCGCAGGTCCTCGGTGACGGAGGGCACGGCCACGTAGAGGATCGTGGTGTCCAGCGCGACGAAGAGCAGACTGACGCACAGCACGATCAACACGGTCCAGCGGTTCACACCGCCGCCTGAAAGCCGGGGAACACCAGCCGTCCGTCCACTGCCGGACGCGGTCGTCCCGGACATAGCACCTCCAGTCATGCTCTCGCGGCCACGGATCAGGGCGCGAAAAACGCCCCGGGGTAACCGGCGGCACGGGCGAGTTGAGACGTCAGACTACGCGAGTCGCCCAAGGTGCCGCGTGGCTCACCTCACGATGAGACGCTCATCGCAGCGCCGTCCGTTCCCCCACCCGCGGTCGGTGGACGTTCTTCGGCCACCTGGATAATCGTCCGGATGAACGATCTTGCCTCGGTCGGGGTTCCCGGCCGGATACTGCGCGAGGGCCCCGCCGTACGGGCCGCGCTGCGCCGCGCCGCCCCCGCGCTCGCGGCGTACGCGGCGATCCGGCTGCTGGGCCTGGCCGTGCTGGCCCTCTGGTCGGCCGCCGACGGCAAGAACTGGCACACCCTGCTGACCGCCCGCTGGGACTCCCTCTGGTACACCCGCGTCGCCGAGCAGGGCTACGGCTACGCCGTCCAGCTGCCCAACGGCGACGTCCACTCCAACCTGGCCTTCTTCCCGCTGCTTCCGTGGCTGGAGCGGGGCCTGTCGGCACTCTCGCCGCTGTCGCCGGCCGACGCCGGGATGGCGGTGGCGTGGCTGGCGTCGCTGGGCGCGGCCTGGGCGCTGTACGCGACCGGCGAACGGCTGCACGGACCGCGGGCCGGCATCGCGCTGGCGGCGCTGTGGGCCGCACTGCCCGTCGGGATCGTGCAGTCGATGGCGTACTCCGAGTCGCTGTTCACCGCGCTCGCGGCCTGGGGCCTGTACTGCGTGCTGACCGGGCGCTGGGTGTGCGCCGGGGTGCTGGCGTCGCTGGCCGGGCTGACCCGGCCGGTGGGCGCGGCGGTGGTGGCGGCCGTGTGGATCACCGCGGTGGTCACGCTGCGGCAGGAGCGGGCCGGCGGTGTGCGGCTGCGCACGGCGCTGCGCAAGCACCGGGGGATGCCGACGGGCGTGCTGCTGGCGCCGCTCGGCTGGTGCGGCTACTTCGTGTGGGTGGGCGTGCGGCAGGGCTCGGCCACCGGCTATCTGGACGTCCAGGGCGGCTGGGGCAACGGCTTCGACGGCGGTGTCGCGTTCGGCGCCTTCGTGGCGGACCTGCTGTCGGGGCCCGGGTTCGCGGCCGGCCTCGGACTGGTCGTCGGCGTCGGCCTGCTGGTCTGGCTGTACGTGCGCGGCGTACGACGGGGCCAGCCGCTGCCGCTGGCGGTCTACGGCGGAACGGTGCTGCTGCTCGCGCTGACCGCCAAGGGCTACTTCGGCTCCAAGCCGCGGCTGATGATGCCGGCCTATCCGCTGCTGCTGCCGCTGGCGGCGGGGCTCGCGCACTGGCGCCCGGCGCCGCGCCGGCTGGTCATCGGGCTGGTGGCGGTGGGCTCCGCGGTCTACGGGGCGTTCTGGCTGAACGGCTCGGGCCCCCCGTGATCATCTTCCGGTCACGCCGACCGGAAGATCCCGCTCCGTGCCCGGCGCCCCGGGGGAAACATCACGCGGCGCCCGGGCAAATGACGGATAAACTCCGCGGGAGAAAAGCAGATAAGGCGTTGAGCGCGACGACACGAGAGTGTCCGGAAGGGATTGAGAATCGCCGTGAATTCTCATCCAAAACCCCGAGGCGAAGCCTCGTTTGAGACGCATTCCACATCACATCGTCATTACAAAGCGCACAGTTTGACCAAGCGGCTACATCACACGCGGTAACGTCGATTGAGTGCGTACCGATGAGAAGCTCGACCAGATGGAGGAGCGCCCCACCGATCGCGCCCGGCCACCGCAGATGACCCGGACCCGCCTATGGCTGTTCGGCGGAACACTGGCGGTGTACGCGGCGATCGTGGCCGGGGTGCTGACCACTTCATGGCTGGTCACCTTCGACTGGCAAGTCATGTTCTTCAGGCCGTACAAGCAATGGCCCGACATCCATGCCTTCCTCGACTACTTCGTCGTCCTGGGGCAGCGCGGACCGACCGCGGTGGCGGTGGCCGCCTGGCTGGGCTGGCGCTGCTGGCGTCAGCGCAACCTCCACCCGCTGCTGGTGCTCGGCGCCTCCCTGCTGCTGCTCAACATCACCGTGGGCGCCGCCAAGCTCGGCATGAGCCGGCTCGGCCCGCACTACGCGACGACCGTCGGCGCCAACGAGATGTGGCTGGGCGGCGACATATTCCCCTCGGGCCACACCGCGAACGCCGTGGTCACCTGGGGCGTGCTCGCCTACCTGGCGACCACCCCGCTGCGCCGCCGCACGCTGTCGGTGATCGCCGCGCTGGGCGCGCTGGGCGTCGGCATGACGACCGTCTACCTCGGTACGCACTGGGTCAGTGATGTGCTGCTGGGCTGGGCCGCGGGGCTGCTGGTGCTGCTGGCGATGCCCTGGCTGGAGCCCGGCGTCACGTGGGTCGAGGACCGCCTCATGGGCATCCTGCTGCGGCTGTGGCTGCGGCTGCGCCCCGATTCGCTGCGCGGCCCGCTGCCGGCCGGTTCGCTGGCCCCGGGAGTCTCCCGGCAGCGCATCGCCCCCGACGGCGAGGTGCTCGTACGCGAGACGATCGGCGCCGGGACGGGCGGCCGCTCCGCCGGCCACGCCCCGGACAGCTGGCCGCACCACCCGTCGCGCCCGTACACCATCCGCTCGGAGCGCACCCCGGTCACCCCGGCCGGCGGCAGCCGGCGGCCGCCGCACGCGGACCGCGTCCCGCGCACCACGCCGCTGAGCCCGACGTCCGGGCGCGGCCGCAACTCGGGCGGCTGACCGCCCCACCGACCGCGGGGACGGTACGCACACACCCCCACCCCGCAGCCAAGGCCCCGGCCGCTCCCCCTGGAGCGGCCGGGGCCTTGGTCGTCCACGCGGCGGGCTCAGCCCTGCCAGCTGCGGTGCACCGTGCCGTTCTCGACCTCGAAGTTGAGCCGGCCGGCGAGGTACTCCATGGTGATGATCGCGCCCGGCGGCAGCGAGCGGACGGTGGTCCAGCCGCGCGCCCTGGCCCGCTCCTCGGCGTCCTGCCGGTCGAGGCCGACATACGTCCCGATGTCGTCCTGCGGGTTGTGCGGAAGGTTCGGTAGATCAGACATGTCAGCCACCGTAGGCGCCCGTTCCGGCCCGCGGAAGGCCCGGTCGTCGCACACCTCGGTGTCTTTCCGGTCCGTCGATGGTCACACTTGTGTCACAGCATACGTTCGGGCGTTTGCCGGAACTTCCGTCACCCGTACGCGCCGCGCGATGGGGCAACCGGGTGGAATATAAAACCGCCCCAATTCCACCTTGATCAAATACGGAACGAACCCCTCCGCGGCGGGCGACGCGACGCACACCGGTTCGGAAATCAACCCGCCGGCAACGGCGGATTCCCTTTGCCCGACACTGTTTATCGACCGTCCGAAAATCGACCGACGAGACACATTCCGCACACATTTCCCGCACATCGCCCGGGGCGCCGGCCGCCGCCGCTCCCCCGGCATCCGCCCGTCCGGCTACCGGCCCTCGGACTCCGGATCCGCACCGCCCGGCCGCAGAGCGGCGGGCGGCCCCGCTGCCAGCGCCCGGGAGAGCCGGTCCCTGATCTCCCGGATGCCGGCCAGCAGCTCCGGCGGCTCACGGACCTCGAAGTCGAATCCGGTCAGGACGAGGTGGACCACCATCGCCTCCAGGCTGTGCGCCCCGGTGCGCAGCAGGCAGCGGTGCGCGTCGACCGCCTCCAGCACCCCGGCGGACGGGCTGATGCGCGCCGCGGCCTGCTCCGCCGAGGCGTGCAGCAGCACGGTGGCCCGCTCGGGGTACACGCGAGTGGAGACGCCCTGCGAGACGTACCCGGCGAGATCCTCGGCCGGCGGGGTGCGGGGCGGAACGCGGGGGCCGTGCGGCGGGGTGAGGGTGATCCGGTCGGCCCGGTAGGTGCGCCAGTCGCCGCGGTCGGTGTCCCAGGCGACGAGGTACCAGCGGCGCTGGGCGCAGACCAGGCGGTGCGGTTCGACGGTGCGGCGGGTGACCGTGCCGTCGTGCGCCTCGTACGCGAACCGCAGCCGCTGGGAGTCGCGGCAGGCGTGCGCGAGCTCGGTGAGGACGTTCGGGTCCACCCGGGGGCCGCGGCCGCCGAGCATCGGGACGGTGAAGGCGTTCAGCGCGCCGACCCGGCGCTGCAGCCGGTGCGGCAGTACCTGCTCCAGCTTCGCCAGCGCCCGTACGGAGGTCTCCTCGATGCCCTCGACGCCGCCGGCAGCCGCGGTGCGCAGCCCGACGGCGACCGCCACCGCCTCCTCGTCGTCCAGCAGCAGCGGGGGGAGTTCGGCGCCGGCGCCGAGCCGGTAGCCGCCGGCCGTCCCGGGCGCGGAGTGGACGGGGTAGCCCAGCTCGCGCAGCCGGTCGATGTCCCGGCGCACCGTGCGCGGGGTGACGTCGAGCCGGGCGGCGAGGTCCGCGCCGGACCACTCCCGGTGGGCCTGCAGCAGGGAGAGCAGGCGGAGCAGACGTGCCGAGGTCTCCAACATGCCCGAAGTCTCGCAGTGTTCGCGGACAGCGGCGGTCCTCAATCCCGATACCGGACCGTCCGATACGAGACCGGCCGATACGAGGACCGGCCGGCGCGGGGGCCGTCCGCCGCGGCGGACGCCCCGTCAGCTCCCGTCCGGTCCGGCGACCCGTACGGCCAGGTCGTTGTCGAGTGTGTAATACGGGCCGACCCTGACCTGGCCGGCCGCGCAGTCCACCGGCAGCGCCGGGTAGCTGAAGACCTGCTTCTTGTCCGCGACATCGTCCAGCAGGCGGGCGATCCGGACCGGCCGGGCGCCGTCGGCGGGGCGCAGCCACAGGTCCCAGGGCTCGCTGCCCTGCTCCCAGTGGCCGGCCAGTTCCTCGTAGGGCAGCGTGAAGGTGAACTCCGGGCCGTCGACGGCCAGCGGGGCGGTGACGGCGCACGGGACGTCGCCCGGCCGCCCGGGTATCCGTCGGGCGCGGGCCTCGGCCTGGGCGCCGGCGGCCGGGACGGCTCCGTAGAGCCGGCCGGAGACCGTCATACCGTCGGGCCCCACGAGGATGTCGCCGGCCTCGGCGTGCGGCCCGCGCAGCCAGCTGCGCAGCGCGAGGTTGCCGTACTTGGTCGCGTACGGGATCCGTACGCCGAGCCGGCCGATGCCCGCCAGCGGACGGCGGTCCACCAGCGAGCGCAGGTCGTTGACGCCCGGCAGCAGCCGCCGGGGATCCAGGCCGTCGCCCAGGTCCGCATAGGCGTTCCAGCGGCCCTCGGCGAGGGCGACGGTGCTGGGCAGCACGGCGCGCAGCCGGCCGGCGCCGTTCGGGCCGAGCGGCAGCCGCACCTCGTCGTCCGCCCCGTCGCCGCCCCGCAGCCGCAGCACCAGCGCCGCGCTCCAGGCTGCCGGTGTGCCCTCGGGGGCGGTCAGGTCGAAAGTGAGGCCGCCCGCGGAGTCGGCGATGCAGTCCGCCCGCAGTTCGCCGGGCGCGCTCGCGCCGCCGGCCCGCCCCCGCGGCGCGGCGGACCGCCGCTCGCCGCCTTCGCGGCCCGCGCCCGCCGAGGCCGTGGGTTCCTGATCGATGGCGGCCGACTCCTTCGTCTCGTCTCCGGTCGCGGTCAACTGGCTCGACCCGGTCATGCCGTCCGCACCCCTCCCAGAGCGGCGCGGGCCGCGTCCTTGGTGGCGTAGGCGCCGCTGAGCAGCGCGCCCCGGGCACGGTGCAGCCCGCCGCGCAGCCGGTTGCCCCGTCGGCACGCCAGCAGCTCGTCGAAGAGGGCCTCATAGCGCCCGGCGACCCGGTCGGGGTCGAAGCGGGCGGACGCGGCCAGCGCGGCGCGGCCCATGCGCTTGCGGGCGTCGTCGTCGTTGATCAGCGAGAGCAGCGAGCCGGCCATCGCCTGCGGATCGCCGACCGGCACCAGCTTGCCGTCCACCCCATCGGCGATGATCTCGCCGGGCCCGTGCGGGCAGTCCGTGGCCACGACCGGCAGACCGCACCGCATCGCCTCGACGATCGTCATCCCGAAGGACTCCAGACTGGAGGAGACCGCGGCGATCGAGCCCTTGGCCCACTCGGGCTCCAGGGGGTTGGCCGGGCCCATCAGGAAGACGTGGTTGTACAGGCCGAGTTCGTCTATCAGGGCCCGCAGCGCGGCCTTCTCGGTCCCGCCGCCGTATATCCGCAGCCGCCAGTCGGGGCGCTCCGCGGCGACCTGCGCGAAGGCCCGGATGAGGACGTCGTAGCGCTTGACCCGGGCGAGCCGGCCGGCCGCGACCACCCACTTGCCACTGCCGTCGCAGGGCGCGAGGGCGGGCGCGGGCACGCTGTTGGGCACCGCCTCGATGCGCACTCCGGGCAGCCGCAGCCTGCTGCGGTAGGCCCGGGCGTCGGCCTCGGTGACGGTGGTGACCGCGTCCAGGCGCGGATAGGCGCCGCGCAGCGCCAGCTTGAGCGCCCGGCTGTGGGTGTCCAGGGTCAGATGCTCCTGGCCGATGCGGACCGGCCCCCGGCGCGTCTGCCGGGCGATGTGCACATTGAGTCCGGGCCGGGTCCCGACCACCACATCCGCCTCGGTGCGCCGCAGATGCTGGGCGATCCGGTGGTCGGTGAGCTCGCTGTACTGGGCGAAGCGGCCCTCGGCGGCCGGGAAGACCCTGGCGGGACGGGCGTGCGCGGGGTCGGCGCCGTCCGGGCCGGACTCCCTGATGTCCACGAGATGCCGCAGTTCGACGCGGGGACCGAGGTCGAAGACCGGGGCGTCGCGGTGGCGCAGCGCGGAGACGATCTCGACGTCGTGCCGCTCGGCCAGCGTGCGGGCCAGATTGAACGTCGTGCGGATCGTCCCCCCTATCCCGTACGCGTTGTGAATCAGGAATGAGATGTGCATCCGTCCCCGTGTCCCCTGGTCTTCCGGTCGTTCCCGCGCTGCCCGCGGACGGCGTCGTGCTCCCCTCCCGATGGCACGACGCGTCCTGTTCACTGCAGGGGAAGACCGCGAAACGGGGTTCCCGGTTGGGTGCTTTCGCCAAGATGTTCCGAAAAAGTTAGGGCATCGGTAGCGGGAGCAGGGAACCTTCGGGCCACAATTCCCATCCCTCCTCCGAGGCCGCATGCTGGTGCTCCCTCTTGCGCCCGGGGGCGGCCGGTCCGGGAAGCAGCAGCTTGGTACCGACCCGCAACCGGTTCGGGTTGCCGCCCACGAGCGGCTTGTTGGCCTTGTAGAGCGCCCGCCAGCCGCCCTTGACGTGGTGGGTGCGGGCGATCTCGCCCAGCGTGTCCCCGCGCCGCACCACGTAGGTACGGCCCTTGGCGATCAGGCCGTAGCGCCTGGCGCACACGGGCCAGGCGCCCCAGCCCTGGGCGGCCTGCACCTTCTTGGCGATGTGGATCTGCTCGTCGCGGGTGGCGAGGTCGGCCCGCGACGCGTAGCGGAGGCCGCCGAACGACTCCCAGGTGGGCTGCCAGAACTGCAGTCCGCCGTAGTAGCCGTTGCCGGTGTTGGTGCGCCAGTCGCCGCTGCTCTCGCACTCGGCGAGGCAGCCCCAGGGCCACTGGTCGTCGGCGCAGGCGTGACGTTTCTTCGCGCCACCGCGGCCACCGCCGCCGTCACCGCCACCACCGTCGCCGCCGTCCGGCCCCGCGCCGGCGGCGGCGCCACCGGGGAGGCACAGGACCAGGACCGCGGCCACCGCGGGGAGCAGCCCGGCGGATCCCGCGCGGCGCCGCGGCGCCGAAGAGTTGTCCGACATAGCCGGTGACGGTAAGCAGCCGTCCGCCGCCGACCCGCGCGCCGCGCCCTCCACGCGCCGGTCCCACCCGCTCCGGTGTACAAAACGCCGCCAACTGCGCCACGTTCTACGCGGAAGCTGGCGGTAAGTGACCGGTTCCTGGGCGCATTTCCTTGGTTTTCCGCTGTGCGGGGATTGGTTCGATTCTGTTCCCGTCGTCGCGTGACTCCTGCCGCAGGTCACCCGTTGTCCTTGTACAAGCCGGGAGACCGCCCGGCAGACGCACAGAGATCGAGGAGCCACCCGTGCCGCGCATGCTCGACGTCAGCGACGACGTTCGCGCCGAGATCGGCGACGAAGAAGCCGACCGCCTGCTGGCCGGTGGCGACGCCCCCGGCAGCTACGACTGCACCTCCTGCCGCACCCCAGGCGACAGCGAGCAGGAGCGCACCAGCACCGTCCTGTTCGTGGGCGAGGAGACCGCGGTGCTCGCGTTCGCCCATGCCACGTGCATCCCCTCGCAGGTCGTCCCGGTGTCCGAGGAGCAGCTCCAGGGAGCCGTGCGCTCCATCACCGGCGAGGACGCCGCCCCCCGTACTCCTGCACCGGACACCGCGCCGACCGGCCCGGCTCCCGGCAACGAGCGCCAGGCGACCCTCGGGATCACCTGCGGTCTGGTGCTGATCGAGGGCGATCTGCGCCCCGCCCTGGTGGTCGAGCCGGACGGCCCGATCGCCCGCCCCGGCTCGGCCGGCCTGACCGACGACTTCCTCCCGCTCCTGATGGAGCAGGGCTTCCAGCCGGTGAAGGACATGAACCGGCTCCCCACCCTCAACCCGGGCTGGTCCGCGCTGCTGGCCATGGGCAAGCTGCACGCCGTCCTGCAGCCCGGCAGCGCCGGCAACCAGGCCGCCTGGTGGCAGGCCCACCAGCCGCTGGCGGTCTCCGACGGCTGGCGCGCCGCCGCCAACAAGGCCCAGACGGTCCTGATGTACGCCGCGCCCGCGGGCACCATCGGCCATCAGCCCCGCGAGGACCTGATGCGGCAGGCACTGGAGGAGGCCGCCGCGCAGGACGCCCTGGTCGCCGCGGCGATGCCGCTGGCCGGCACCTGACCGCCCCGCGCCACCCGATCGCGGGGGCAGGACCGCCGATTCGGCCGGTCATGCCCTCGCGATCAGCCATTTCCGCAGGAAAGCCGCATCCCACGGCCATCGGGGTCGTTGGCACATACGTGCACGCATACGACCCCTCCTCCCGCGCCCCGTACTCCCACCAGATCCCCGGCATGCGCCCGTCGCACGAACACGGGCCGACGCACACGACCGACCGCGGCTCGGCCACGCCGATCTACGACGCGCTGTACGCCGAGTACCGCCGCTCCTTCCGGGCCCTGCCCGGGGACCGTTCGGACGAGCCGGAGACCTCGGAGACACTGCGCGGCACGGGGAACTGGGGCCGTACGACGGCCTCCACGGGCCACTGGGAGGTCGTGGGCCGCCAGCCGTACCACCCCCCGCGCGGGCACGTCCCGGCGCTGCCCCCCGGACAGCGCGACGGCCGCCAGCACGGCCGCTGACCCGCTGCCGGGGTCGGCGTACTGCGCGGCGGCCGCTTCGGCGCCCGGGGCGTCCCGGTCGGCCGGGACGCCCCGCTCGCTACTTCTTCTTGGTGCGCTTCTCGCGCACCCGCACCGAGATGTGGATCGGCGTCCCGTCGAAGCTGAACTCCTCGCGCAGGCGGCGCTCGATGAAGCGGCGGTAGCCGGCCTCCAGGAAGCCGGAGGCGAACAGGACGAAGCGCGGGGGCTTGGTGCCGGCCTGGGTGCCGAAGAGGATGCGGGGCTGCTTGCCGCCGCGGATCGGGTGCGGGTGGGAGGCGACGATCTCACCGAGGAAGGCGTTCAGCCGCCCGGTGGGGATGCGGGTCTCCCATCCGGCCAGCGCGGTCTCGATCGCCGGGACCAGCTTCTCCATGTGGCGGCCGGTGCGCGCGGAGACGTTCACCCGCATCGCCCACGGGACCTGGACGAGGTCCCGCTCGATCTCCCGCTCCAGGTAGAAGCGGCGCTCCTCGTCGAGGTTGTCCCACTTGTTGTAGGCGATGACCAGGGCGCGTCCGGCCTCCACGGCCATCGTGATGATCCGCTGGTCCTGGACGCTGATGGACTCCCCCGCGTCGATCAGGACGACCGCGACCTCGGCCTTCTCCACGGCCGCCGCGGTGCGCAGCGAGGCGTAGTAGTCGGCGCCCTCCTGGAGGTGCACCCGGCGGCGGATACCGGCGGTGTCCACGAACTTCCAGGTCTTGCCGCCCAGTTCGATCATCTCGTCGACCGGGTCGCGGGTGGTGCCGGCCAGCTCGTTGACCACCACCCGCTCCTCGCCGGCGACCTTGTTCAGCAGCGAGGACTTGCCGACGTTCGGGCGGCCGATCAGCGCGATCCGGCGGGGGCCGCCGACGGTGGCGCCGAAGGTCTGCGCGGGCGCCTCGGGCAGCGCCTCCAGCGCGGCGTCGAGCATGTCGCCGGTGCCCCGGCCGTGCAGCGCGGAGATCGGGTGCGGCTCGCCGAGGCCCAGCGACCACAGCATGGCGGCGTCGGCCTCGCCGGACGGACCGTCGACCTTGTTGGCGACCAGCACCACCGGCTTGCCGGCGCGGCGCAGCAGCTTGACGACGGCCTCGTCGGTGTCGGTCGCGCCGACCTTGGCGTCGACGACGAAGACGACCGCGTCGGCGGCCTCGATGGCGAACTCGGCCTGCATCGCCACGGAGGCGTCGATGCCGAGCACGTCCTGCTCCCAGCCGCCGGTGTCGACGACCTTGAAGCGGCGGCCGTTCCAGTCGGCCTCGTAGGTGACGCGGTCGCGGGTGACGCCCGGCTTGTCCTCGACGACCGCCTCGCGGCGGCCGATGATGCGGTTCACCAGCGTCGACTTGCCGACGTTCGGGCGGCCGATGACGGCGAGGACGGGCAGCGGGCCGTGGCCGGCCGCGGCGATGTCGCCCTCGACCTCCTCGAGGTCGAAGCCCTCCTCCGCGGCGAGCTCCATGAACTCCGCGTACTCGGCGTCGCCAAGCGCACCGTGCTCGTCGCCGGTGGGGATCTGGTCGTTCATGAAGTCCGTTCCTCACGCATTCAATGTGCGGCTGCCGCCGCGTGGTCTTCGCGAGTGGTGGGCCGCGCTCCGCGGTCCACCACTCAAGTGTGGGTCAGCGCCCGGTCAGGCGCCGTGCCTCGGCCAGGTGGGCGGTGAGCCGCTCCTGGATGCGCACCGTCGCCTCGTCGAGCGCCTTGCGGGTGCGCCGCCCCGTGCCGTCGCCCGCCTCGAAGGCGTCGCCGAAGACGACGTCGATCCGGGCCCGCAGCGGCGGCACCGCCGACGTCAGCCGGCTGCGGCGCTCCTTGCCGCCGAGCACCGCCACCGGCACGACCGCCGCCCCGGAGCGCACCGCGAAGTACGCCAGGCCCGCCCGCAGGGAGGCGAAGTCGCCCTCGCCACGGGTGCCTTCCGGGAAGATCCCCAGCACCCCGCCGCGCTCCAGCACCCCGAGCGCGTCGGTGATCGCCTTGCGGTCGGCGGTGCTGCGGTCCACCTTCAGCTGCCCGATGCCCCGCAGGAACGGGTCCAGCGGGCCGACGAAGGCTTCCTTCTTGATCAGGAAGTGCACCGGCCGGGGCGCGGTGCCCATCAGCATCGGGCCGTCGATGCCGTGCGAGTGGTTGACGGCGAGGATCACCGGGCCGGACGACGGCACCCGCCAGGCGCCCAGCACCCGCGGCCGCCACAGCCCGTACATCAGGCCGATGCCGATCCGCCGGCCGACCGCGGCACCCGCGGCGCTCGGGATGCCGGACCGCTGCCCGGCCCCGGCGCCGGCCGCGCTCGGCGCCCCGCCCCGGTCGGTCACCGCGCGAGTCCCGCCTTTTCGGCGCTGACGCCCTCGATGAGGGTGACCACGCACTCGATGACCTGCTCCAGCGTCAGCTCGGTGGTGTCCACCTCGACCGCGTCGTCCGCCTTGGCCAGCGGGGAGGTCTTGCGGGAGGAGTCGGCGGCGTCCCGCTTGATCAGCGCCTCGCGGGTGGCGGCCAGGTCGGAGGCCTCCTTGCCCTTGAGCTCGCCGCTGCGGCGGGCCGCCCGGGCCTCGGGGGAGGCGGTCAGGAAGATCTTGAGGTCGGCGTCCGGCAGGACCGTGATGCCGATGTCCCGGCCCTCGACGACGATGCCGCGCGGGGCCGCGGCGGCGATGGAGCGCTGCAGGTCGGTGATCAGGGTCCGCACCTCGGGGACCGCGCTGACGGCGCTGACCGCGGAGGTGACCTCCTGGGTGCGGATCGGGCCCGCGGCGTCCAGACCGTCGACCGTGATGGTCGGGGCGGCCGGGTCGGTGCCGGAGACGATCACGGGCTTGGCGGCGGCGTCGGCCACGGCGGTCGCGTCCTGGACGTCGATGCCGTTGCTCAGCATCCACCAGGTGATCGCGCGGTACTGGGCACCGGTGTCGAGGTAGCCGAATCCCAGCTTGGCGGCGACGGCCTTGGACGTGCTGGACTTGCCCGTGCCTGCGGGGCCGTCGATGGCGACAATCACTGCGGCCGGGGCGGTCCGAGCGGCGGTTTCCACGGTGACGAACACCTTTCTTGTTACACGGGGCGGGGGTCCAAGGGCACAAGGGCCTCGCACAAGGTTACTGGCTCACCCGCACGGCGCCGTCCACGGTGTCACTGCCGGATGGACCAGCCCCGCTCCCGCAGCTCCGCGGTCAGCCCCGGCACCGCCTGCGGCTCGACCATGAGCTGGATGAAGCCGGCCTGCTGACCGGTGGCGTGCTCGATGCGGACGTCCTCGATGTTGACCCCGGCGCGGCCGGCGTCGGCGAAGATCCGGGCCAGCTCACCGGGCTGGTCGCCGATGTAGACGGCGACGATCTCGTACGCGGCCGGGGCGGCGCCGTGCTTGCCGGGGACCCGCTCGCGCCCGGCGTTGCCGCGCCGCAGCACGTCCTCGATGCCGCCCGCACCGCTGCCACGCTTCTGCTCGTCGGTGGACTCCAGGGCGCGCAGGGACCGTACGGTCTCGTCCAGATCGGCGGCGATCTCGGCGAGCACGTCGGCGACCGGGCCGGGGTTGGCGGACAGGATGTCGATCCACATCGCCGGATCGGAGGCCGCGATCCTCGTCACATCCCGGATGCCCTGGCCGCACAGCCGGACGGCGGTCTCGTCGGCGCCCTTGAGGCGGGCGGCGACGAGGCTGGAGAGCAGCTGCGGGGTGTGCGAGACCAGGGCCACGGCGCGGTCGTGGGCGTCCGCGTCCATCACCACGGGGACGGCCCGGCACAGCGCGACCAGCTCCAGGCCGAGGTTGAGCACCTCGGTGTCGCCGTCGCGGGTCGGGGTGAGCACCCAGGGGCGGCCCTCGAAGAGGTCGGCGGTGGCGGCCAGCGGGCCGGAGCGCTCCTTGCCGGCCATGGGGTGCGTCCCCAAATAGCCGGCCAGGTCGCAGCCCATCGCCTCCAGCTCGCGGCGCGGGCCGCCCTTGACGCTGGCGACGTCGATGTAGGCGCGGGCCGCGCCGCGCCCTATGGCGTCGGCCAGCGCCGCCGCGACATGGGCCGGCGGCACGGCCACGATGGCCAGATCGACCGGCCCCGGGGGCGCCTCGGCGACGCCCGCGCCGAGCGCGGCGGCCGTCAGGGCCTGGGCCTGGTCGTGGTCCTCCAGGAAGACCTGCACGCCCCGTGCGTTGAGCGCGAGGGCGGCCGACGTGCCGATCAGGCCCGTTCCGATGACGAGTGCGGTCCTCACTGCGCGATGTCCTTTCGCAGCGCCCCGGCCGCGCCGAGGTAGACATGGGCGATCCCGGCCTTGGACAGTCCGGTCTCGACATGGGCGAGCACCCGCACCACGCGCTCCATGGCGCCGGTGACGGCGAGCTCCTGGGCGCAGAGCAACGGGACGTCCGTGATGCCCAGGGCACGTGCGGCGGCGGCCGGGAAGTCGCTGTGCAGATCGGGGGTGGCGGTGAACCACACGCTGATCAGGTCGTCCACGAGCAGCCCGTTGCGCTCCAGAATGGCGGTGAGCAGCTCGCCGACCTGCTCCTGCATATGCTCGGCGTCGTCCCGCTCCAGCTGGACGGCCCCGCGGACCGCTCGTACCGCCACGTCACTGCTCCCCTTGCGTCGTGTGCCGCGTTCACGCACCTGTGCACGCACTGATCAGCGTAACCAGCCGCACTGACATTCCGTACACGACGGGTGACCGCGCAGCCGCCCGGGACGGCGGTGCACGGGTGCGGCGACCGGCCGGGCACCGGTGGTGACCGGTCTCCCGCCGGCCCCGCACCCGGCGCGCAAACCTGGTGACACAGCGCCCCTCCCCCGGCCACAATCGCCGCCATGTCCGCAGCCACCGGCCAATCGGGCCACTCCCTGGTCGCCGAGCACACCGTCTACGCGTGTGTGATGGGCTCGCGCGCCTTCGGGCTGGCCACCGCGAGCAGCGACACCGACCGGCGCGGGGTGTTCCTCGCCCCCACCAGGCTCTTCTGGGGCTTCGAGAAGCCGCCGACCCATGTGGAGGGGCCCCGCGAGGAGGAGTTCTCCTGGGAGCTGGAACGCTTCTGCCAGCTGGCACTGCGCGCCAACCCCACCGTCCTGGAGTGCCTGCACTCCCCGCTCGTCGAGCGTCTCGACGGCACCGGAAGGGAGCTGCTCGCGCTGCGCGAGGCGTTCCTGTCCCGCCAGGTCCACCGCACCTTCGCCGGCTACGCCACCGGGCAGCTCAAACAGCTGCGGGCCGATCTGCGGCGGCACGGCGCACCCCGGTGGAAGCCCGCCATGCACCTGCTGCGCCTACTGGCCTGCTCTCGGGACCTGCTCCGTACGGGCGCGCTGACGCTGGACGTCGGCGGCGACCGCGAGGAGCTGCTGGCGGTCCGGCGCGGCGAGGTGGCCTGGGACGTGGTCGAGCGGCGGATGGCGCGGCTGTCCGAGGAGGCCGAGGCGGCGGTGTCCGGTTCACCGCTGCCGGCCGAGCCGGACGGGGCCCGGGTCGCGGACTTCCTGTTCCGGGCCCGGCGGGCCTCGGCACTCGGCCAGGGCGGCTCCTCGGCGCCCGGCGCCGCCTGACGGGCCCGGGGCCTCAGGCGTCCCAGGCCGCCCCGAGCGCCAGCAGCTCGTCGCGGTACTCGATTCGGGCGGCCCACTCCTCGGGCCAGGCGCCGGCACCGAGGTGGGCGCCGGCGAAGGCCCCGGTGAGGCAGGCGATCGAGTCGGAGTCGCCGGAGGTGCAGGCGGCCCGGCGCAGCGCGGTGAGCGGCTCGTCGGGGAAGAGCAGGAAGCACAGCAGCCCGGTGGCCAGCGCCTCCTCCGCGATCCAGCCGGCGCCGGTGGCCAGGCAGGGGTCGGCCTCCGCGTCCGGTGCGGCGAGCGCCGCCTCCAGCCGGTCCAGGACGCCCAGGCACTCGTCCCAGCCACGGGCGATGAACGCGGTCGGTGACGGGTCCTGGCCGCGCCGCCACAGATCGCCGAGCCAGTCCTCCCGGTAGACGGTGCGCCGGCCGTGGGCGTACGCGCGCAGCAGGCCGGGCAGCTCGGCGGGCCGGGCGCCGTCCATGAGGGCGCGCACCGCGCGGGCGGTCAGATCGCTCGCGGCGAGCGCGGTGGGGTGTCCGTGGGTCAGCGCGGACTGCAGCTGGGCGGCGCCGGAGCGCTGCTGCGGGGTCAGCCCCGGTACGAGGGCGATGGGTGCGACCCGCATATTGGCGCCGCAGCCCTTCGACCCGATCTGGCTGGCGTCGGCCCAGGGCCGGTCAGGAGCGCTGAGCAGCTCGCAGGCGCGCAGGCAGGTGCCGCCCGGCGCCCGGTTGTTGTCGGGCGAGCGCCACCAGGCGACGTACTCCTCGCGCACCGGGCCCACGAGGCGCTCCGGAGCCGGCTCGCCGCCCGCCAGGGCCGTTTGCAGCCCGCGCCCCAGCGCCAGCGTCATCTGGGTGTCGTCGGTGACGATGGCGGGGTCGGGCAGCGCCATCCGCCGCCACGGGCCGCACTTGGCCAGGATGGCCGGTACGTCGTTGAACTCGGTGGGAAAGCCGAGCGCGTCACCGAGCGCCAGCCCGATCAGCGCGCCGGTCGCCGCCGACTCGGATCCCGTCGCTCCCGTGGACCGGGCCGCCCCCGTGGACTGCATCAAAAACCACCCCTTAATCGTCATGATGACGTTAAGGGGTGGCGGGTGGGCGGCGCAAGGGCGACCCCGGCGCTGCGGGGTCGCCAACGGGGCCCTGTGGCGGACCCCGGCGGCGAGAGCTACAGCTCGACCTCGCGCATCAGCATGCCGACCTCGGTGTTGGTCATCCGGCGCAGCCAGCCCGACTTCTGGTCGCCCAGCGCGATCGGGCCGAAGGCCGTCCGCACCAGCTTGTCGACCGGGAAGCCGGCCTCGGCGAGCATCCGGCGCACGATGTGCTTGCGGCCCTCGTGGAGGCTCACCTCGACGAGGTAGTTCTTGCCGGTGTTCTCCACGACGCGGAAGTGGTCGGCGCGGGCGTAGCCGTCCTCCAGCTGGATGCCGTCCTTGAGCTGCCTGCCCAGGTCGCGCGGGAGCGGGCCCTGGATGGCGGCCAGGTAGGTCTTCTTGACGCCGTAGCGCGGGTGCGTCAGGCGGTGCGCCAGCTCACCGTGGTTGGTGAGCAGGATGATGCCCTCGGTCTCGGTGTCCAGCCGGCCGACGTGGAACAGCCGCGTCTCTCGGTTGGTGACGTAGTCGCCCAGGCACTGGCGGCCGTCCGGGTCCTCCATCGTGGAGACGACGCCGGCCGGCTTGTTCAGCGCGAAGAAGAGGTACGACTGGGTGGCGACCGTCAGGCCGTCGACCTTGATCTCGTCCTTCTCCGGGTCGACCCGGACACCCTGCTCCGTGACGATGCGGCCGTTGACCTCGACCCGCGCCTGGTCGATCAGCTCCTCGCAGGCCCGCCGCGAGCCCATACCGGCCCTGGCCAGCACCTTCTGGAGCCGCTCGCCCTCCTGCTCCCCGAACGTCTTGGGGGTCTTGACCTGCGGCTTGTTGTGCCGGGCGCGGTTGCGCTCCTCGACCTGGGCGTCGTACTCGCGGGGACGCGCGGGCGCCTGGCCGCGGCCGCGCTGCGGGCCACCGCCCTTGCCGCCCGGACGGGCTCCCTTGGAGGCGGCGCCCGTACGGGGACCGCCCTTGGCGCCGCCGCGGGCATCCGCGCCCCGGCTGCCGCCGCCCCGGCGCTCGTCCTTCCGCTCCGAGGAGCCGCCGGTGCCGCCGGTGCCGCCCACGTCGTAGCGGCGCTCCTCGGGACGGGGGCGGCCGGCGCGCTGCTGCTTCTCGTCCTTCTTGTTGCCCGCGCCGCGGTAGTTGCCGCGCCCGCTGTCCCTGTTGTTCCTGCCGCTGCTTCGCATCAATGATCCGTCTGAGAGTCGCCGCTGTCGTCTACGTCGAACGACGGGATACCTTCCGCGGAGTCACCCTCGACCGCGTCCGCCTCCGGGAGGAACGGTGCGAGCTCAGGGAGCTCGTCCAGGCCGCGCAGGCCCATCCGCTCCAGAAAGTAATTCGTCGTCCTGTACAGGATCGCACCTGTTTCAGGTTCCGTCCCCGCCTCCTCCACCAGTCCGCGCTGGAGGAGCGTGCGCATCACACCGTCACAGTTGACTCCGCGCACGGCCGAGACACGGGAACGGCTGACCGGCTGACGGTACGCGACCACGGCCAGAGTCTCCAATGCGGCCTGCGTGAGCCGGGCCTGCTGGCCGTCCAGGACGAAGCCCTCCACCGCGTCCGCGTACTCGGCACGGGAGTAGAAGCGCCAACCGCCTGCCACCAGGCGGAGGTCGAAACCGCGGCCCTCACGGGTGTAGTCGTCGGACAGCTCGCGCAGCGCCAGCGCGACCGCGCGCCGGGGCCGCTCAAGCACCCTGGCCAGGTGCTCCTCGGTCGCCGGCTCGTCGACGACCATCAAGACGGCCTCCAGCGCGGGCCTCAGCGCCAGCTCGGCGACGCCCAGCGCCCCCGTGGGCGCCTCGGAGCCCTCTTGGGGGCCGCCGCCGTCCGCGCCGGTCTCCGTGATGTCGTACGCCTCGCCACCGGCCGCGCCGCTCATGCCCGCTCCTCTTCCGCTCGCCCGCCCCGCTCCGCCTCCGCGGCGCGCTGCGAGGGTTCCTGGTCGAACTCGTCCGTGACCACCGGCTCGGCCCCCTCCGCGCCCATCCAGCGCACCGTCAGCGCCCCCAGGGCCTCCTCCTGGTCCAGCATCACCGCCCGCTCCCGGTAGAGCTCCAGCAGGGCCAGGAAGCGCGCCACGACGGTCAGGGTGTCCGGAGCGTCCGCGACCAGCTCCTGGAAGGTGCTCTCGCCCACCTCCCGCAGCCGCGCCATCACCACCTCGGCCTGCTCCCGCACGCTCACCAACGGGGCGTGGATGTGATCGACGTAGACCTGCGGCTTGGCCTTGGGCTGCATCGCCTTGACCGCGAGCCTGGCGAAGCCCTCGGCTCCGATGCTGATGACGACCTCGGGCAGCAGCTCGGCGTGGTGCGGCTCCAGCCCGACCGTACGGGGGCGGCGGCGCGCCTCGTCCGCCAGCCGGCCGCTGAAGATGTCCGCGATGCGCTTGTACGCGCGGTACTGCAGCAGCCTGGCGAAGAGCAGATCGCGGGCCTCCAGGAGCGCGAGATCCGCCTCGTCCTCCACCTCGGCCGCCGGCAGCAGCCGGGCGGCCTTCAGATCCAGCAGCGTCGCCGCGACGACGAGGAACTCGGTGGTCTGGTCCAGGTCCCAGTCCGGCCCCATGGCCCGGATGTGTGCCATGAACTCATCGGTCACCTTGGACAGCGCGACCTCGGTGACGTCCAGCTTGTGCCGGGAGATCAGCTGCAGCAGGAGGTCGAAGGGGCCCTCGAAGTTGTCGAGCCGCAGGGTGAAGGTCGCCTCGCCGCCCCCCGCGGGAGCCTCCTCGGAGGCGCCCACCACCTGGGGCTCGCCGGCAGCCTCGGACTCGTCCGCCGCTTCAGGCGCAGCCGTCGGCCGGGGTGCCTCCGCTACCGCCGGCGTCTCGTCCGCGACCGGCGCCTCGTGGACGGCCGGCGCTTCGTCCGCCACCGGCGCTTCGACCGCCGCCGGTGGCTCCGCCGGCGCGGGTGCCGCCATCGGCCCCGCACCCGGCCCGCGCCCGAGAGGTCTGCGGGCGCGGGGCGCGGGGGTGTCGTCGTTGGTCGTCGGCATCGCGGTCCATGGTGCTGCGGTCCCGCGCCGGAGGCGACGGGCTGGTCACGCGCGGGATGACCCGCGGAGAGGGCAGGCTATCCCGCGTGGCCCGCGCAATGGCCGTTGACCGGCCCCGACGCGGCCGAGCCCCACCCGGCGAGACGTTTCCGCACCGCGGCGACGGCGCCGTCCGGGCACCGCCTCAGCGGCCGCGGAGCCGCCGTACCAGGATGCTGGCGTCGCCCCGCGACTCCAGGTCGGCGAGGACGACGGCGACCGCCTCGCGGACGATACGGCCGCGGTCGACGGCCAGGCCGTGCTCGCCGCGCAGCACCAGGCGGGCGTGTTCCAGGTCCATGAGCTCCTCGGCGGAGACATAGACGGTGATCTTCTCGTCGTGCCGTTCCCGGCCGCTGGGGCGGCGGTTGGCGCCGCGGCCGCCGCCGCGCCGGCGGCCCTGGCCACCGGCCTGTACGGCGGCCGCGGCGGCGTCCGGACCCGACGGGCCGGACTGGCCCGCCTGGGCGCGGTGGCCCTTGGCCCCGTCGCCGTCCGCCTCGCGGCCGCTGTGCTCGGCCGGGGGTGCGACCGCGGGCACCCGGGGCGGGGTGGCCGGTCCGCCGTCCCCGGCCGGCGCCGCGGTGTCGGAGCCGCTGCCGGAGCGCCGCTGCCGGACGGCGGTGGCCGCCTCCGACGTCTCCGACGCCGGTTCGGGCTCGCCGGCCGGCGCGGGCACGCGGGACGCCTCGCCGTTGGCCGCGGCCGCCGAACCGTTCGCGGTGCGACGGGGGCTGGAGGGCTGCAGCCCCACTCCCCCGGTGGTACGGAACAGTTCGTCGGCTCCCGGCAAACTCACTCGGCGTGACACCGGGCGAGCACCTCCCTGGCCAGCTGGCGATAGGCGGCGGCACCGACGGAGTTGGAGGCGTACGTGGTGATCGGCTCGCCCGCGACCGTGGTCTCGGGGAAGCGGACGGTACGGCCGATGACGGTGTGGTAGACGTGGTCGTCGAAGGCCTCGACGACACGCGCCAGCACCTCACGGCTGTGCACCGTACGGGAGTCGTACATCGTCGCCAGGATGCCGTCGAGCTCCAGGTCGGGGTTGAGCCGCTCCTGGACCTTCTCGATCGTCTCGGTCAGCAGCGCGACCCCGCGCAGCGCGAAGAACTCGCACTCCAGCGGCACGATGACCTTGTGAGCCGCCGTCAGGGCGTTGACGGTGAGCAGACCGAGGGAGGGCTGGCAGTCGATCACGATGTAGTCGTAGTCGGCCAGCAGCGGCTTCAGGGCGCGCTGGAGGGTCGACTCGCGGGCGACCTCGCTGACCAACTGCACCTCTGCCGCTGACAAATCGATATTGCTGGGCAGCAGGTCCATGTTGGGGACCGCGGTCTTCAGGAGCACCTCGTCGGCCGACATGCCCCGCTCCATGAGCAGGTTGTAGACCGTCAGGTCGAGCTCCATCGGGTTGACGCCGAGTCCGACCGACAGGGCGCCCTGCGGGTCGAAGTCGACGAGCAGCACCCGTCGTCCGTATTCGGCGAGTGCGGCGCCCAGGTTGATGGTCGAGGTGGTCTTGCCGACCCCGCCCTTCTGGTTGCACATCGCGATGATTTTCGCCGGGCCGTGCTCGGAGAGCGGGCCGGGGATGGGGAAGTAAGGGAGCGGGCGTCCGGTCGGCCCGACGCGTTCGCGGCGCTGGCGCGCGGCGTCCGGCGCGAGCGTCGCGGCGTATTCGGGGTCCGGCTCGTACTCCGCGTCCGGATCGTAGAAGTGCCCCTGGGGCAGGTCGTCGTAGTCGGCGAGACGGGCGGGTTCTCCACTGCCCCGGTCGCCGGCCATGGCGTTCACGTGATGGCCGTCCATACTCTGGTGGGCTGTCGTGGAAATGCTCTGGTGCGTTGCGAAGGTGCGGACCGCTACGGAGCCGACAGCCTCGAGCCCCGAGGGACCCTGGCCCCGTGCAACCGCTCCTGGGTGACCACCTCCGGGAGTAAATGTCGACTCATTCACAAGTCGTCTTACCTCCTTGGACGTGACCAGGAAACTTTATCGATAGGTCAGCGTGGCACCATGCCGACGGTTGGCGACTCTATGGCGTGTCGGGCGTCCGCAGCAACACAATCCACCGGACCCGGCACGATGTGTCGGTAACCGGACCCCCCGATGTCAAGGGCGCGAGCGGTATCGGACCGATGTTTCGGGGGTACGCGAATCGGTTAAAGGGTTACGTTCGCGGCGAGTTGAGAGACGACGTTCCGGAACGGGCCACCGCGCGGGGGACACATGCGACCGGCCGGGCCCTGTCGCCAAGGCCCGGCCGGATGTGCAGCGTTGACACGCTTCGTTGACGCAGCCTCAGCCGAGGAGGGTGCGCAGCTCGACGTGCTCGAGGCCGTGGGCCTCGGCGACGGACTGGTAGACCACCTTGCCGTCGTGGGTGTTCAGACCCTTGGCCAGCGCCGGGTCACGGCGCAGCGCCTCGACCCAGCCGCGGTTCGCCAGCTCCACGATGTAGGGCAGCGTGGCGTTGGTGAGGGCGTAGGTGGAGGTGTTCGGCACCGCGCCGGGCATGTTGGCGACGCAGTAGAAGACCGAGTTGTGGACCGGGAAGGTCGGCTCGGCGTGCGTGGTGGGACGGGAGTCCTCGAAGCAGCCGCCCTGGTCGATCGCGATGTCGACAAGGACACTTCCGGGCTTCATCTTGGCGACGAGCTCGTTGGTGACCAGCTTGGGGGCCTTGGCGCCGGGGATCAGGACGGCACCGACGACGAGGTCGGCCTCGACGACGGCCTTCTCCAGCTCGTAGGCGTTGGAGACGATCGTCTGCACCTTGGTGCCGAAGATCTTGTCGGCCTCGCGAAGCTTGTTGATGTCCTTGTCGAGCAGGGTGACGTGGAAGCCGAGACCCACGGCGATCTGCACCGCGTTCCAGCCGGAGACGCCACCGCCGATGACGACGGCCTTGCCGGCGGCGACACCGGGCACACCACCGGGCAGCACACCGCGGCCGCCGGCCTGGCGCATCAGGTGGTACGCGCCGACCTGCGGGGCGATCCGGCCCGCGACCTCGGACATCGGGGCGAGCAGCGGCAGCTGGCGGCCGGCCGTCTCGACGGTCTCGTAGGCGATGGCGGTGGTGCCGGACTCCAGCAGCGCGTCCGTGCACTCCTTGGAGGCGGCCAGGTGCAGGTAGGTGAAGAGCGTCTGGTCCTTGCGGAGGCGGTGGTACTCCTCCGCGATCGGCTCCTTGACCTTCAGCAGCAGGTCGGCGGTACCCCAGACCTCGTCGGCGGTGCCGAGGATGGCGGCGCCGGCGGAGACGTACTCCTCGTTCGTGATGGACGAGCCGAGGCCGGCGTCCTTCTCGATGAAGACCTGGTGGCCGTGGCGGACGAGTTCATTGACTCCGGCGGGCGTGATGGCCACGCGGAACTCGTTGTTCTTAACCTCGCGGGGGATGCCGACCTTCACGTCGATCACGGTCCTTGAATGAGAGGGTGCAGGAGGAATTATCCCCTCATGCGATGCATGACGGAACTGACCGCGCCGTACGCGGCCCAGCCAGTCTATTGAAGGACCTGTTCTTGTCTAGCCTTGCAAAGCATTAATTTCTGCCAGAGGCACTACCGATTTCGCAGGTCACTCCGGGTGATCTTCGAGGAGACGCTCCCCCACGGCGCGATGGACCCCTGCCGCCGCCGGGTCGCCGAGCCGTTCGAGGGTGTCCGCAATCCGCAGCTGCAGCACCGCCTGAAGCCGTCCGTCGTCCGCTTTCCGGGCGGTTTCCAGAGCCTCACGACAGGTCCGCAACGCCTCCTCGGGCCGTCCCGCGCCCTCCTGGACCCGGGCCACCTCCCCCATCGCCCGCGCCTGGCCGGCCGTCTCGCCCAGCCGCCGATGCGTCCTGGCGGCCGCCCGCCACTCCTTGAGCGCCTCGCCCCACCGCCCCGCGGAGACGTACACCCCGCCGATCCGGCCGTGCAGCCGCGCCGCCGCAGCGGCCTCGCCGCGGGCGAGCCGCAGCTCCAGCGCCCGCCCGAACCAGTCCGCGGCCCGCTGCCAGTCGCCCAGTTCGGTGTAGGTGTCGCCCAGCGACTCCAGTGCCCGCACGGTGGCCACCGGGTCCTTCACCGAACGGGCCGCCTCCAGCGCGCCCCGATAGCGGGTGGCCGCCTGGGCGGTCCGGCCCGCCTGGCCGTCGAGATCGGCGAGGTTCAGCAGCGCGGCGGCCTTCTCGCGCGCCAGCCCGCGCCGCTCGGCGACCTTCAGGACGAGCCCGTGCAGCGCGTAGAGGTCGGGCGCCGCGCCCTTCGGGCCCCGGTGCGCGAGCAGCGTCCTGGTCAGCGCCGCCATCAACCGCCGGTCCAGGGTGTCCAGTTCACCGTCCGCGACGGCGATCCGGGCGGCGTCGAGCAGCGCGCCGCGGCGGCTGCTCAGCCACTGCGCGGCGGCCTGCCGGGAGCTGAAGCGGAGCGAGCGGGGCAGCCCGGCGACCTGCTGGCGGGCGGGGGAACCATCCGGCTCGCCCATCGCCCGGCACGACTGCAGCAGCCGTACGGTCCGCTCCAGCATCCGGGCGCGGGCCAGCTGGATCTCGGCCGGCCGCTCGTGCTCCTGGAGCAGTTCGCGCACCAGCGCGTCGAGGCAGCCGGGGAGGCGGTACTGCGGGAGCAGCGCGGCGTCGGGCGTACGGGTGGCGGAGTCCGCGTCGTCCCCGGCGGCGACCGGCCGCAGCAGGCCGAGCGCGGCGAAGTCGCGCAGCGCCGTGGCAGCCGCGGCCACCGAGCAGCCGGCCAGCGCGGAGGCGATCTGCGCGTCCACGAGGCCGGCCGGCGCCAGGGTGGTCAGCCGCAGTATCCGCGCGGCGGGCGGTGGCAGCGCCGCATGGGCGAGGTGGAAGGCGCGGAAGAGCGGGCGGGCGCCGCTGGGCAGGTCCTCGGGCAGCGGGACGGCGCCCAGCGCCTGGCGCAGATCGGCGACCGAGGACTTGGGGCGGGCGGCGAGCCAGGCACCGGCCAGGACCAGCGCGGCGGGCTGGCCGCCGCACTCCTCGGCGACGCTCTCGGCGGTCCGCGGGTCGACGGTGATCCGGGTCGGTCCGGCGTAGCGGGCGAGGACCTCGACGCAGGCCGCGCTGTCCAGGCCGCCCAGGGCGCACGGCCGGACGTCCGGGATACCGGTCAGCGGCCCCTGGGAGACCACCACCACCAGGCAGTCCGGGGCGTCCGGCAGCAGCGGCTCGACCTCGTCGGCGCCCTGGGCGTCGTCCAGGAACAGCAGGGCCCGGCGCCCGGCGAGCGCACCGCGCAGCCGCTCGGTCAGCTCGTCCTCCGAGGCGCCCGGTGGGGCGTCCTCGCCGAGGTCGGCCAGCAGGTCGCGGGCGGTGCGCCCGGTGTCGGCCGGCCGGGCGCCCGGCCCGGTCAGCGTGGCCCGCAGCACCCCGTCGGGGTAGCCGCCGGCCAGCTCGCGCAGCAGTTCCTCGGCGAGCGCCGTACGGCCGGAGCCGGGGCGTCCGGCGATCAGCAGCACCCGGCTGCGCGCGCCCTTGCGTCCGGAGAGGGTGTCCAGACCGGCCCGGGCGATGTCGGCGCGCAGCTCCTTGAGCTCACGGCGGCGGCCGGCGAACTCCGTGGCGGACCGCGCGGACCGGGGTCCGCCCGGCTCGGACGGGGTGGCGGGCTCGGGCAAGGGCGCCGGGACGGTGGGGCGGGCGGCGGCGTCCCGGCGGGGCCCCGCGTCGCGCCGGCACGGTAGCGCCGCGGCGGGCACGTCCGCCGACTCCGGCGGGAGGTGCTCCCCGCCCACCGCCTGATCCGTCACCGGTCACGCTCCGTCCACCCGCGCGTACGAGCCCGCCCGCGAGCGCGGACGGGGTCGCCGTCGAGCGTAGTTCACGCCCCGTCACGTCCCGTGCGGAGCACGTCGGTCGGGTCACCCGATCGGTTCGGCGGATCATCCGACCGGTATGCGGCCGGGGCGGGCGCTCAGGCCTCGAAGGGGCGGGCCGGCCACGGCGCGTCGGCCGGCCGCAGTGCGTCGAGCCCCGCGCCGCCCTCGGCGGCGATCAGCGCCAGCACCCCCACCACGAGGCAGTTGTTGTGCAGCTCACCGGCGAGCACTCCGCGCACCAGCTCCTCGCGCGGCACCCGCGCCAGCTCCATGTCGGCCTCCTCCTCGGAGACCTCGAACCGCTCCCCCTCGGCCTCGGACAGATCGCGGGCCAGGAAGATCCGCACCGCCTCGTCGCAGCCGCCGGGCGTGGTGTAGACGTCGGTCAGCACCCGCCAGTTCTCGGCCTTGACGTGTGCCTCCTCGTACAGCTCGCGCTGCGCGGCGTGCAGCGGGTTCTCACCGGGGATGTCGAGCAGCCCGGCGGGGATCTCCCACAGCTTCTGGCGTACGGGGTGGCGGTACTGGCGCAGCACCAGCACCCGGCCCTCGTCGTCGAGGGCGAGAACGGCCACGGAGCCGGGGTGGACCTGGTAGTCGCGGGTGACGGTGGTGCCGTCCGGCATGACCACCTCGTCGGTGCGCACGCTGGTCTTGTTCCCGGTGAACGGCGTCGTGGTCGCGGTGACCGTCCACTCCTCCGGGGTGTCCTTGATCGCCATGGCGCGACGTCCTCTCTGTATGTGCACAAGCCTCGGCCAACGCAGAAACCGGGGTACGCCCTCCAGGAAGGAGGCCGTACCCCGGCAACCGTATCCGCGTCGCGTCGCCTACTTCGCGGCGCCCGTCTTCCGCGCGACCGCGGCCTTCACCAGCCCGGCGAAGAGCGGGTGCGGGCGGGTCGGACGGGAGCGCAGCTCCGGGTGCGCCTGGGTGGCGACCAGGTAGGGGTGCGTCTCGCGCGGGTACTCGACGTACTCGACGAGCTTGTTGTCCGGCGAGGTGCCGGAGAACTGCAGACCGGCCTTCTTCTCCAGCTCACCGCGGTAGGCGTTGTTGACCTCGTAGCGGTGGCGGTGGCGCTCCTCGACGTACGGCTGGTCGCCGTAGACCTCGCGGACGATCGAGCCCTCGGCCAGCTTGGCCGGGTACATACCGAGCCGCATCGTGCCACCCATATCGCCCTCACCTGCGACGATGTCCATCTGCTCGGCCATCGTGGAGATCACCGGGTGAGCGGCGGCCGGGTCGAACTCGGTGGAGTTGGCACCTTCGATTCCGGCCAGGTTGCGGGCCGCCTCGATGACCACGCACTGCAGGCCCAGGCACAGGCCCAGCAGCGGGACGCGGTTCTCACGGGCGTAGGTGATCGCGCCGACCTTGCCGTCCACACCGCGGTCGCCGAAACCGCCGGGGATGCAGATCGCGTCGCAGTCGGAGAGCTGGGCGGCGGCGCCTCCCGGGGTCTTGCAGTCGTCGGAGGCGACCCACTTGACCTTGACCCGGGCCTTGTTCGCGAAGCCGCCGGCGCGCAGCGCCTCGGTGACCGAGAGGTAGGCGTCGGGCAGGTCGATGTACTTGCCGACCAGCGCGACCTTGACCTCGTGGTCGGGGTTGTGGACGCGGTCGAGCAGGTCCGCCCACTGGGTCCAGTCCACGTCGCGGAACGGCAGGTCCAGCTTGCGCACGACGTAGGCGTCCAGGCCCTCGGCGTGCAGCACCTTGGGGATGTCGTAGATCGACGGGGCGTCGATGGCGGCGACCACCGCGGCCTCGTCCACGTCGCACATCAGCGAGATCTTGCGCTTGATGGCGGTGGGCACCTCACGGTCGGCGCGCAGCACGATCGCGTCGGGCTGGATACCGATGTTGCGCAGCGCCGCGACCGAGTGCTGGGTCGGCTTGGTCTTCAGCTCACCGGACGGGCCGATGTAGGGGAGCAGCGAGATGTGCACGACGAAGACGTTGTCCCGGCCGACCTCGTGGCGGACCTGGCGGACGGTCTCCAGGAACGGCAGCGACTCGATGTCGCCGACCGTGCCGCCGACCTCGGTGATCACGACGTCGACGTCCTCGGTCGCCATCCGCCGGATGCGGTGCTTGATCTCGTTGGTGATGTGCGGGATGACCTGCACGGTGTCGCCGAGGTACTCACCGCGGCGCTCCTTGGCGATCACGGTGTTGTAGACCTGGCCGGTGGTCACGTTCGCCGAGCCGTCGAGGTCGACGTCGAGGAACCGCTCGTAGTGGCCGATGTCCAGGTCGGTCTCGGCACCGTCGTTGGTGACGAAGACCTCGCCGTGCTGGAACGGGTTCATCGTGCCGGGGTCGACGTTCAGGTACGGGTCGAGCTTCTGCATCGTGACCCGCAGGCCCCGCGCCTTCAGGAGGGCACCCAAGCTGGAGGCGGTGAGCCCCTTGCCGAGCGAGGAGGCGACGCCCCCGGTGACGAAGAGGTGCTTGGTCGTCGAGGATTTGGGCGGCATGGCCAAGAGGGAGCTCCCGTGGTCGCGAGGTGGAGAGGTGCGAGGCGGCGCCGTCCGGAGTTTTCAGGGGTGCCGTCGCTGCGGTTCGGGGGTTCTCGTGCCCACCGGTCCACGGGGTACCAGGCTATCAGCGACCGGGCATGGTCGCTCCCGGCCACGCAGCGGCAATCCCGAGCGGCCCATACTTGACCGTGTCACGTGATGGAGGCCACCCGATCGGAGCACCTCACTCGTCGCGAGCGTCGCGCGGATCACCCGCGTGCGTCGTATCCTGCTCGGACACTCGCAACGAGCCGTCCGGGAAGGCACCACCCCCGCCCGATTTCCGGTCCCGCTGCTCGGCGACGTTTCATGGGCAGGACGGACCGATTCACAACGTCCCATGGGGGGCGTGACTCCAGTTCGACGGGAGATGCACGTGGCCGGGCGCATCGAGGACTACGCACTTATCGGCGATATGCAAACCGCCGCTCTAGTGTGCAGGGACGGGACGGTCGACTGGCTGTGCCTGCCCCGCTTCGACTCGCCGGCGGTCTTCGCAGGGCTGCTGGGCACAGAGGAGCACGGTTTCTGGCGGATCGGGCCGGTCAACGGTGCCGAACCGCGGCCGGCGGACCGCCGGCGCTATCGCGGCGATTCACTCGTATTGGAATCCGAGTGGGACACTCCGCGCGGTACCGTCCGAGTGATCGACTTCATGCCGCCGCGCGACGGCGCACCGCAGGTGATCCGCATCGTGGAAGGCGTCAGCGGACGCGTCCCGATGCGCTCGGAGCTGCGGATGCGGTTCGCGTACGGCTGGGTCGTGCCGTGGGTGCACAAGATCGACGGCCGTACGGTCGCGGTCGCCGGCCCGGACTCGGTGTGGCTGGACACCGAGGCGGAGACCTACGGCAAGGACCTGACGACGTTCTCCGACTTCACCGTGTCGCCGGGCGAGCGGATCGCCTTCACGATCAGCTGGCAGCCCTCGCACCACCAGCAGCCGGCCGTGGCGGACCCCGAGGGGTCGCTGGAGGCCACCGAGGAGTTCTGGCGCGAGTGGGTCGAGCACTGCACGTACCACGGCCCCTACCGTGACGCGGTGGTCCGCTCGCTGATCACGCTCAAGGCGCTGACGTACGCGCCGACCGGCGGGATCGTGGCGGCGCCGACGACCTCGCTGCCGGAGTGCATCGGCGGCGTCCGCAACTGGGACTACCGCTTCACCTGGCTCCGGGACGCGGCGATCACCCTGTCCTCCCTGCTGCGCACCGGCTACCGCGAAGAGGCGCGGGCCTGGCGGGAGTGGCTGCTGCGGGCGGTGGCCGGCGACCCGGACAACCTGCAGATCATGTACGGCATCGCCGGCGAGCGGGAGCTGGGCGAGAACGAGCTCAACTGGCTTCCCGGGTACGAGAATTCCCGCCCGGTGCGGGTCGGCAACGGCGCCGCCGGCCAGCTCCAGCTCGATGTCTACGGCGAGGTCACCGAGGCGCTGCATCTGGCCCATATGACGGGTCTGGCCCGCAACGACTACGCCTCGCTGCTGCAGCTCAAGCTGATCCAGTGGGTGGAGAAGCACTGGGACGAGCCGGACGAGGGCATCTGGGAGGTCCGCGGACCGCGCCGGCACTTCGTCCACTCCAAGGTCATGACCTGGGTCGCGGTCGACCGCACGGTCAAGCTGATCGAGTCCGGGGACGTCGACGGCCCGCTGGAGCGCTGGAAGGACCTGCGCGAGACGATCCACCGGGACGTCTGCGAGAAGGGCTACGACAAGGAACGCAACACCTTCACCCAGTCCTACGGCTCGCAGGAGCTGGACGCCTCGCTGCTGCTGATCCCGCAGATGGGCTTCCTGCCGCCGGACGACAAGCGCGTCATCGGCACGATCGAGGCGATCCAGCGGGAGCTGGGCACCGAGGACGGCTTCGTGCTGCGCTATCCGACGGCCGGCGAGGGCGTCGGCGTGGACGGCCTGGAGGGCGACGAGGGGGCGTTCCTGGCCTGCTCGTTCTGGCTCGCCGACGACTTGGCGATGATCGGCCGGGTGGACGAGGCCCGCAAGCTCTTCGAGAAGCTGCTCTCGCTCCGCAACGACCTGGGCCTGCTGGCGGAGGAGTGGGACCCCCGGCTCAAGCGCCAGGTGGGCAACTTCCCGCAGGCGTTCAGCCACGTTCCGCTGATCGACACCGCGCTGCGGCTGACGGCCAGCGGGGCCTACGGCGGGTAGCGGCGGCTTCCGGACCGTACGGTGCCGCCCCCGGAGTCTTCGGGGGCGGCACCGTTTTTGCGCGCGGGTGCCGGTGGGCCGGGGTGGGGCGTGCCACCGGGGTCCCGGTCCGGCCGGGGCTCAGAACGGGGTCAGCGTGAGGGTGATCTCCTTCGGGGCGCCGTCCTCGATGTACGAGGCGAAGCCGGCGACGTCGTCGAAGGCGAAGCCGTAGGCCTTGCCGTCGCGGGTCGCGGCGTGCATGGCCTTGGCGTAGTGGTTGGTCAGCCGCTGCTGGTAGAAGGCGGCCGGATCGGTGGTGGGCTGGCCGGCGTGCGAGGCCAGGGTGGAGCGGTTGAGGGCGGCGCCCAGGATGGCGGCCACCGGGCCGGTGGTGCCGTCGTTGGGGGCGGCGAGGGTGCCGTCGCAGAAGAGGACGTCGCGGGTGGAGGGCTTGTCGAAGGAGACCTCTTTGGGGCCGGTGAAGGCGAGCCGGCCGCCGCCGACCCGGCCGGTGAAGGTGCCCGCGTCGGTGGTGACGGTCAGGTCCTTGGCCTCATAGGCGGACCAGGCCTCGTCGATGGCCGGGGCGAGGTAGTCCTTGGCGAACAGCCCGCTGTCCAGGCCGTGGCCGGGGGCGATCACCCGCCGGTCGTCGATGACCAGGCGGTCGAAGCCCTCGGCGGCCCGGACGTCGGAGAAGACCTTGGCGCGGGCGCCGTCCTTGAGCGTGCCGGTGGCCTGCTCCTTGGCTCCGGAGAGCTTGATCGCCAGCGGGACGCTGAACATGTCGACCATGGTGGTGTTGCAGTACATCCCGCCGGAGTTGTACGTGAACTCCGCGCAGTCGTGCAGTACGTCGTAGTTGGGGTCGCCGGAGACCCAGCCCGCCGGATAGGCGAGCGCGGCCTTGCCGTTGCCGTCCTCGACGGCCTTGAACTTCAGCTTGCCGCCGAGCGCGGTGTAGATCCGGCCGGACATCTGGGGCAGTTGGAGGGTCGTGGTGCGGCCGGCGGCGAGCGGTATGGCGTAGTCGGTGAAGCCGTCCGAACCGTTGTCGGCCAGCGCGACGGGCTTGAGCTCACCGTCCGGGGTGACATGCACCTGCTGGCTGCCGTCGTTGCCGACGATATAGATCCAGACCGAGGAATGGGCGTACTCGCCGGAGTCGTTGACGATGTGCAGGGGCATCGAGGCGGCGGAGCGGGCGGACCGGCGGGCCGCGGTCGGGGCGGGCGTGCCGATCGCGCGGCCGGCCAGGGCGATTCCGGAGGCGGTCGCGGCGCCGGCGGCGAGGCCGCCGAGCAGGCTGCGGCGAGTGATCACGAGTTGACTCCTTGCGGGGTGGTGCGCTGGTCGGTGGGGGCGGGCGCGGCGCCGGTCCGGTCGGCCGTACGGGCCTTCGCGGACTGCTGCACGGAGACGGCGACATGGTCGACGAGCAGCGAGCCGCCGGACCGGGTGGCGTCGGTGGGGGTGGCCGAGCCGGCGACGCCGTCCGGGAAGGCGCCGCCCATCGCGAGGTTGAGCAGCAGGAAGTGGCCGTGGTGGGTGGCCTTGGCCCAGGTGTCGGCGTCCATCTCGGAGGCGCCGACGGTGTGGAACCGCTGGCCGTCGACGTACCAGTTCAGCGACTCCGCGGCGCCGTCGGTGCGGTCGAGCTCCAGCGCGTAGGTGTGGAAGCCGGCCTGGCAGGCGCTGTCCGGGCAGGCGCGGGAGTTGCCCTTGCCCTGGGTCTCGTTGCAGGGCCCGCCGGGGTTGACGCCGCAGTGCAGCACGCCCCAGACCTTGTTGATCCCGTTGACGTTCTCCATGATGTCGAACTCGCCGATGCCCGGCCAGTTCCAGTAGTTGCCCCGGTACTCGGCACCCAGCGTCCAGAAGGCCGGCCAGTAGCCGAGCGCGTCGGCACCGGAGACGTCGGGCATCCGGATGCGCGCCTCGATCCGCAGCTTGCCGCCGGCCGGGGCGGCGAAGTCGGTGCGCCGGGACTCGATACGGCCCGAGGTCCAGGCGGCGCCGTCCTTCAGCGCGGTGATCTTGAGGTGGCCGGCGCCGTCGAGCTGGAGGTTCTCGGGGCGATCGGTGTAGGTCTGGCGCTCACCGGTGCCCCAGTTGGCGGGGCCGCCCGGGTAGCCGGTACCGGTGTCGGTGATCCAGTCGTCGGCGGAGGGGCGCGATCCGGCGGCGCCGTCGAAGTCCGTACGCCAGACTTCCTCGAAGCGCACGGGGGCGCCCTCGGCCTTGGCTCGGGACGGCACGTCCGACGCCGCGGAGGCCGTCGGGAGGGTGAGGGCACAGGTGGTGGCGAGTGCGGCGCTCGCGGTGAAGAGCACCGCTCTGGTGAGGTATCCGGCCCGTATGCCGGACCGCCTTCTCATGCTCATGACATTCTCTCCTCGGCACAGTGGGGGGTCGTGAGGAGTTCCGTGGGGGGTACCCGGCGTGAGAGCGCTCTCATATCGTGTGCTGTGAACCCTGCCGACTCGACGGCACACCGTCAAGTCACCGCGTGGAAAAAGGAGTTCGATGGTGTCTGAGCCGAACGGGCCACGGCCGACGTTGGAGGCGGTCGCGGCACGCGCCGGGGTCTCCCGCGCGACGGTGTCCCGCGTCGTCAACGGCGGTGCGGGCGTACGGGCGGTGGTCCAGGAACGGGTCCGACAGGCGGTGCGCGAGCTGGGCTACGTACCGAACAGCGCGGCCCGCACACTGGTCACCCGCCGCACCGGAGCGGTCGCCGTGGTCATCGCGGAGCCGGAGACCCGGGTCTTCACCGATCCCTTCTTCGGCCGCCAACTCCGCGGCATCAGCCGCGCGCTGGCCGCCGCCGACACCCAGCTCCTGCTGATGTTCGTCGAGCACCGCACCGACTACGACCGCATCGGCCGCTATCTGTCGGCCGGCCATGTCGACGGCGCGCTGATGTTCTCGCTGCACCGCGACGACCCGCTGCCCGCCATGGCCGAGCGCGCCGGACTGCCCACCGTCTACGGTGGCCGGCCCGGTTGGGCGGGCGCCGACCGGGCACCGCGGGCAGCGCCGTTGCTGTATGTCGACACCGACAACCGCGACGGGGCCCGTCAGGCCGTACGCCATCTGCTCGACCGCGGCCGCCGCCGGATAGCGGTGATCACCGGGCCGCTCGACCAGACCTCGGCGCTGGACCGCCTCGACGGCTACCGGGAGGCGCTGGGCGCGGCGGAGCCGGACCCCCGGCTGATCGCGGACGGCGGGTTCACCGCGCAGGGCGGCGAACGCGCCATGGCGCGGCTCCTCGACGCGGCTCCGGACCTGGACGCCGTCTTCGCCTGCTCCGACCTGATGGCGAACGGCGCCCTGCGCACGCTGCGGGCGCGCGGGCACCGGGTCCCCGACGATGTGGCCGTGGTCGGCTACGACGACCTGGAGCCGGCGGCCTGGGCGGATCCCCCGCTGACCACGGTCCGCCAGGACGTGGAGGAGATGGGGCGGCTGATGGCCGGGTTGCTGCTGCGGCTGCTGGATCCGCGCAGGGCGGGCGGGGCCGAGGGAGCGGAGGCGGCGGGCGCGGTGGAGCTCGCGCCGGTGATCACGGAGGCGCGGTTGGTGGTGCGGGAGTCGACGTGACGGGGGAGGGAAGGGAGGGGTGACGGGCGGGAGTGAATGGTGAGGGGCGGGAGTGGGTGGTGGGGGGCGGGGCGACGGGGGCCTGCCCAGTGCCGGTGCCCGGCCGGGTGACTGGTGCGTAGCGGTCGGATCGTCCCTGGCTGGATCGTCCCCGACCGGTCCGACGCACCCCCAGGCGCCCGCCCACGCGCCGCATCGTGCGACTCCGGATAGCGGACTACGGGTACCGTTCCTCGCCATGGGGCCGGAAGCACAGATCGAAGCCGAGATCACGGTACGCAGGGCGCTGGAGCTGCCCGCACTGCGGCGCGGGCTGCCGGAGGTGCTGGCCGGCGGGGACCGGCTGGACCGCGCGGTGCGCTGGGTGCACGCGGGCGAGGTCCCGCATATCGCCTCGCTGCTCAAGGGCGGCGAGCTGCTGCTGACCACCGGCCTGGGGCTGGGTGCCCGGCCCGCCGAGCAGCGGGCCTTCATCCGCAAGCTCGCGGACCGCGAGATCGCCGCTCTCGTCGTGGAACTGGGCTCTCGTTTCGAATCCCTGCCCTCGGCGCTGGTCGACGCCGCCCGGGACTGCGGCCTGCCGCTGATCCAGCTGCATCGCGAGGTCCCGTACGTCACGGTGACCGAGGCGATCCACACCGAGATCATCAACAGCCACTACGCGCTGCTGCGGCGCGCCGACGAGATCCTGCGCCGCTGTACGGACGTCCTGCTGCGCGGCGGCGGTGCCCCGGAGGTGCTGCGGCTGCTGGCCGTCTTCACCGGCAACCCGCTCTGCCTGGAGGCCCCCGACGGCAGCCCGCTGTACGCGGCGGGCCCGGAAACCGGCGCCGAGGGCGGCGGGCCCGCGGACGCCGACCCCCTGCTGGCCTGGGAGGGCCTGCGCGACAGCGGCGTACGCATCGATGTGCCCGGCGGCGGCCACGGCCCCGACGCGGTCCGCGCCCGCCTCGTCCTGCTGCCCGTCAACGCCCCCGTGGCGCCGGTGCACCGGATCGCCGCCGAGCGCGCCGCCGACCTGCTCGCCGTCGTCATGCTCCAGTCCCGCCAGGAGGAGGTGCTCGCCGCCCGGGGACGCGGCGATTTCCTCGCCGACCTGGCGGAGGGCCGGATCTCCGCGGCCGAGGCGCCCGCGCAGGCCCGCCTGCTGGGCTTCCGCCCCGGCTCGGACCCCGTCGTCCCGGTGGTCATGCGGCTGCCCGCCGGCCTGCCCACCCCCGGCAGCTGGGCCGTGCTCGCCCAGGCCCTGCGGGAAGAGCTCGCCGCCCCCGGGGCGCCTGTGCTCCTCGGGGTACGTCCTGTGGAGGGCAGGGTCCCGGTGCTCGTGGCGTTGCGCGCCGGCCAGGACCGCGAGGCGCTCGCCGACCGGATCGCCGAGGCGCTGCGGGCCGGCGTCGTCCGCGCGGGCCTGGACCGGCCGACGGCGCACCGCCCGGTGGTCGTCGTCGGCACGGCCGGCGACTGGGCGGCGGCGGGCCACGGCCTGCGGCACGCGGCACAGGCCGCGGCCGCGGCCCAGGGCCTGCCGGAACAGCCCTGGTACGACGCGCGCCGGCTCGACATCGAGCTGCTGCTGTGGCGGATGCGCGAACACGGCGAACAGGGTGTGCTCACCGACTTCGTGGAGCGTGCCATCGGCCCCCTGCTCGCCCACGACCGCGGCGCCCGCCAACCGCTGCTGCCCACGCTGGAGGCCTATCTGGCCAGCGCCGGCCGCAAGGCGGAGACCGCCCGCGACCTGAACGTCAACCGCCAGACCCTGTACGACCGACTGGCCCGCATCGCCCAACTACTGGGCACGGACCTGGACGACCCGCAGACGGTGCTGGGCCTGCGGCTGGCCCTGCGCGCCCGGCGCCATACGGACAAGACGTGAGGGCGCGCCCAGGGTCTGTCCGAACCTGACCTCGGACGGACCCTAGAGGGGCTGAACCGACTGCGTCAGCTCGTCGTAGACGCTGAGTACCTGGGCGACGGTGTCGTTCTCGCTCGGCCAGCCGGTCGCCTGGAGACGGCCGGCGGCCGCGAGCGCGTCCCGGCGCGCGGGATCGCCGAGCAGCGCGAGTACGGAACGGCCCATGGCGGTGGCGTCCCCGTATCGGACCAGTTCCGCGGCCCGGCCGACCAGTTCGCGGGTGCCCCCGGTGTCGGTGGCCACCAGTGGCACCCCGGCGCGTAGCGCCTCCTGGGCGATCAGCGAGCGGGCCTCCCACCTACTGGGCAGCACCACCAGATCGGCGGCGGCGAGCAGTTCGGGCACATCGTCGCGGCGGCCCAGCAGCTGGACGGGGAGCTGCTCGGTGTCGATCCGCCGCTGCAGCGCGGCCCGTTGGTCGCCCTCCCCCGCGATGGCCACCAGCGGCTGCGGATCGAGCGCGCACCACGCGTGCGCCGCGTCCAGCAGCAGGTCATGGCCCTGGCTGCGGTCGAGGCGGCCGACCGCGAGCAGCAGCGGGCGGTCCACCGCGCCCAGTTCGGCGCGCTCCTTGTGGCGCGTCCGGTCCTGCTCCTCCGACTCGGCCGGCGCGTCACCGGACCGGGGGCGCGGAATCGCGACCGGCGCGAGCCGTGCGTCGCGGGCGCCCCGCTCGCGCGCCCGGTCCACGAGGTCGGAGCAGGCGCCCAGAACCACGGCGGCGGCCCGCGCCACCCGCCGTTCCATCAGATGCACCAGCCCGGCCCGCGCGCCCTCGGTGTGCGCCTTGGTGTGCCAGGTGATGACCAGGGGAACCCGTCGCCCTCCCCTGGGGCCGCGCAGTCCGCGCAGTGCCATCGAGGCGCGCAGACCGGCCCGCAGGCCGTGCGCATGGACGAGGTCGGCATCCCAGCACGCGCTGCGCAGCAGCGCCACACTCGCGGGATCCGTCCGCGGCGGAACGTCCACGAACCGCGCCCCGGCGCCGGTGAAGTCGTAGGCCGCCTCGGCTTCCGGTGTGGCACAGACGGTCACCCGTACGCCCCGCGCGACCAGCCCTTCGGCCAGCGAACGGACATGTGCCGCGCTGCCTGCGCTGCCGTGCCCCAGCACCTGGACCGTGCGCAGCGGCGACAGCCCGTGCGTCGAGGTCGGGGTGCTGATCACGTGAGCGGGGCTCCTGGTTCGAGTCGGGGCGGGGGTCGGAGGGACCGAACCGGCAGGTCGGCCCCCTGCTGCGGGACACACCGGCACACGTCCGGGCGACCACCGGCCCACCCGGACGGACGGGCGGCGGCACGGCGGACGCACGCGGAACTGCGCACCGCGCCCCAGGATGCCAGCCCGGCGGCGTCAATTCGGCACCGTCCGCCCGCCGTTCCGGTGGGAAGTCTCACCCCAGCGCCCACCGGATCACCCACATGGGCGACAAACCGCCCGCGTGAGTCAACGGTCCCTATGGGTGAGTCGCCCCTCCGGAGTGCGCCCACCGCGGCGATACGGGGCGCGTACGCCGTTCCCCGGGGCGCACCCGGCCTCCGTCCGTAGAGACGATCGATCGACTGATGGCCGACCGACGGCCGATCGACCTTCCAGGGAGGGACGCGCGGTGTCAGAGCGCCGCGGCCGCCCGGCTGACGCGGTTCCCCGCGGCCGCGGCGGCGATCAGCCCGGCGGCGTGTGCGGCCAGTCCGCGGCGGTCGTTCGCCGTCACGATGGCGAGGCCGAGGGCCGCGCCGAGCGCATGCGCTCCGGCGTCCCCGAGCATGGTGCGCTCGCCCAGGTCGTCCCCGGCGACGGCGGCCGCGGCGCCCATGGGGGCGGCGGACAGCGCTCCCCCGGGTCCGCGCCGCAGCAGGCCGGGGGCCCCGATGGCCAGTACGGCGCCGGCCGCCCGGCCCGGCCGGACGTCGAGGAGGTTCACCAGATGGGCCGAGCCCGCGATCACCACGCCCGCCAGCAGCTTGTCGGCCGGGCGTTCCTTCAGCAGAGCCCCGGCCGCGAGCCCGGCGGCACCGATCCCGAACAGCTTCACCGCCCCACTGGTGACCTCGCGTTCCCGCAGCGCCGAGAGGTGCGCCCGGAAGCCGCGCCGGGGGTCGTCCGCACCGAAGACGTCGTCGTACGCCCCACAGCCCCCGGCGGCCAATACGGCCAGCGCCGTCGCGGTCCGGGTACGGGCGGGCAGGCCCGGCGCGGTGGCGGCGGCGAGCGCGGTGCCGGCGGTCGTCGCGAGCCCCGCGTACAGGTTCACGGTCCGACCGGCGTAGTTCTTGCGCTCCCACAGGACGGCGCCACCGGGCGGACGGTTCCTCAGCGCGCCGTATGCGGCCCGTGTCGCCCCCGCCGCCCCGAGCAGCGCCGAGATCCGCCCCAGCACCTTGCCGCCTGCCACCGCCGCCATGTCGCTCCCCTCGCCCGGCACCGTGCCGCGCTCAACTGCCGCAACCCTAGGCGGTGTCCGTAACGTCCCGCCCCGAGGTGTATGCGGGCGAGTGGGCGCCTGTGTCCGGGCCGGCGGTGCGCAAGGGGCGCGAAGTGCGTTCGCTCACCGGCCGGGGCTCCTCGCCGTCCGGGGTTGGCGGGTGCCTCCGTTAGCTACCCTTGCGCGCCGTTTCGAGCAGTTCCTCCGCATGTGCGCGGGCCGTTTCGGAGTCCTCCTGGCCGGCCAGCATCCGGGAGAGTTCGCGGACCCGCTCCTCGCCCTCCAGGACGGTGACACCGCTCCTGGTGACCGAGCCGTCGTTCGTCTTCGCCACCAGCAGCTGCCGGTCCGCGAAGGCCGCGACCTGCGGAAGGTGCGTGACGACCACGACCTGCGCCGACTTCGCGAGCCTGGCCAGCCGCCTGCCGACCTCGACGGCCGCCTTGCCGCCGACGCCCGCGTCGACCTCGTCGAAGAGGTACGTCGGTACGGGGTCGGAGCCGGCGAAGACCACCTCGACGGCGAGCATCACCCGGGACAGCTCACCGCCGGAGGCCCCCTTGGCGATCGGCCGGGGCGGTGCCCCCGGGTGCGGGGCGAGGAGCAGTTCGACCTCGTCGGCACCGGCCGGTCCGTAGGCCACGGTGCGGCCGCCCACCTCGATGCCGTCGGCGTCCTCGGCGACCTCGATCTGGCGGATCTCGACGGTCACACGGGCGTGCGGCATCGCGAGTTCGGCGAGTTCGGCGGTGACCGCGGCCGCGAATCGCTCCGCCGACGCCGTCCTGGCATCGGTCAACGCCTGGGCCAGCTCGCCCAGTTCGGCCCGGAGCGCATCGCGCTCCGCGGTCAGCTCACCGATCCGGTCGTCGTCGCCGTCCAGTTCGGCGAGCCGGCCGGCGCTCTGCTCCGACCACGCCAGAACCGCCGCGATGTCCTCGCCGTATTTGCGGGTCAGGTGGTTCAGGGCGGCGCGGCGCTCCTCGACCGCGGCGAGCCGCAACGGGTCGGCGTCCAGGCCGTCGGCGTAACTGGCCAGCTCGCCCCCCACGTCCGCCATCAGGATGCCGATCTCGCCGAGCCGCTCGGCGAGCGCGGCGAGCTCCTGGTCGTGGCTTCGTACGGCCTCCAGTGCGCGGTGCGCGCCGGCGACCAGGGTGGTGGCGTCGACGCCCTCGGGGTCCTCGGGGTTGCCGGCCAGCGCGGCGTGCGCGGCGGTCGCGGCGGAGGCCAGCGCCTCGGCGTGCCCGAGCCGCTCGGCCTCGGCGGCCAGGTCGGTGTCCTCACCGGGCTGCGGTTCGGCCGCCGCGATCTCGTCGAGGCCGAAGCGCAGCAGATCGGCTTCCTGGGAGCGTTCCCGGGCCCGTGTGGTCAGCTCCTCCAGCTCGGTGGCGACGGCGCGCAGCCTGCGGTGGGCGGCGGTGTACTTGGCGAGCGGGACGGCGACCGCGTCGCCGGCGTAGCGGTCCAGGGCCTGGCGCTGGCGGGCCGGCCGCAGCAGGCCCTGCTGGTCGGTCTGTCCGTGCACGGCGACCAGGTCGTCGGCCAACTCCCCCAGGAGCCCGACCGGTACGGAGCGGCCCCCCACGTGGGCGCGTGAACGGCCCTCGGCGGAGAGCGTACGACTGATCAGCAGCGCTCCGTCGTCCAGCTCGGCGCCGGCCTCCTCGGCCCGTATCGCGGCGGGGGCTTGGGCGCCGACGCTGATCCTGCCCTCCACCACCGCCGATTTGGCGCCGATCCGCACCAGGGCGGGGTCGGCGCGGCCGCCGAGCAGCAGGCCGAGGCTGGTGACGACCATGGTCTTGCCCGCGCCCGTCTCGCCGGTCACCGCCGTGAAGCCCGGGGACAGCTCGACAACGGCGTCGTCAATGACGCCCAGGGACCGGATCCGCATCTCCTCCAACACGGATAAGACCATACGAGGTCCGGGGGGCGCCCCGCGACGGCCTCCCCCTTCCTCGTTCGCCCCGTACTGCGGAAAACCCCACCGAAAGACGGGTGGATTCCTCATGGTGCGTGATCACGCTCAGCCAGCACGCTGATCACAGTGCGAAACGAAAGGTGTGCTCATGTCCAGCGGATTGGCGCGGGCGGCGCTGCGGGGTCACCGGCCCGCGTTCACGGGGACGGCGGTGGCGACGCTGTTCGCCGCGACCGTGCTCGGCGCCTCGATGACGATGCTGACCGCGACGGGCGCGGAGGGCGTTCCGCCCGCCGCGCGGCAGGCGATGGCGGCCCACGGCGTCGGGGACATGGCCATCGTCCTGCTCCTCGGCTCGGTCTATATGTCGATTTTCGTGGTCGCCTCGACGATGGGCACGGCCGTGGCCCAGCAGCATCGTGAGTTCGCGATGCTGCGGGCGATCGGCGCCCGCCCCTGGCAGATCCGGCGGGCGACCGCCGCGCAGGCGGTGGCGGCCGCCGTCCCTTCGGCGCTCGCCGGCTGGGCACTGGGCGGTGTGCCGGCGCGCTGGTGGTTCGACGGGATGGTCGGCCACGGCCTCGTTCCCCGCGAGGTTCCCTTCCGGTTCAGCTGGGCCGCGCTGCCGGTGTGCCTGGCGGTGGCGGTGGTGACCTCCGCGATCGCCGGAGTGCTCGCGGCGAGCCGGTTCGCGGCGCTACGCCCCGCGCGTGCGCTCCAGGAGGCGGCGGCGGGCCGACGCAAGCTGGGATGGCTGAGGCTTCCCCTGGGGCTCGCGGCGATGGCGGGCGGCGTGATCCTCTCCCGGCTGCTCGCCGGCCAGTCCGCGGAGGAGGCCGGCCAGGGGGCCTTCCTGGTGCTGCTGCTCTTCTGCGTGGGTGTGGGGCTGCTGGGGCCGCGTCTCATCGGTCCGGCCGCCTGGCTGGTGTCCCGGCTGATCGGCCGGTTCGGCAGCGCCGCCGAGCTGGCGATGCAGAACGTCACGACGCAGTCCCGCCGCTTCTCCGCCGCCGTCGTCCCGCTGGTCCTGGTGGTGGCGTTCGGCACGACGAAGATCGCGGTGCACACCACCGCCCAGCACCGGACCGGATCCGCCGGCCCGGCCGGCGAGGTGTGGCTGGACTACATCGGCACGGGTCTTTACGCGGGCTTCGCCGCCATCGCCGCGGCCAACACCCTGGCCATGATCACCGCCGAGCGGCGTCGCGATCTGGCGCTGCTGCGCCTGGTCGGCTCGCATCCGCGCCAGGTGCGGGCGATGGCCGCCTGGGAGGCGGCCGTCGTCGCGGGCACCGCCCTCGTTCTCGGCACGGCCATCGCGCTGTTCACCCTCGCCCCGCTGCTGCAGAAGGCGTTCGGCGACGCGCTGCCGTATCTGCCCTGGACGACGGCCGGCGCGATAGCCGGCGGCACCCTGCTGCTCGCGCTGCTCGCCACCGGCCTGCCCGTCCACATCAACCTGCGCCGCCGCGCCGCGGAAACCCTGGCCGCGGCCTGACCCACCATGAGGTACGTCCCTATGAACGACCGACCCGGCACCGACCACCGATCCCGGCCCGGCCACCCCAGGCGCCTGTGCCGCTCGCCGCTGCTGCTCGCCGCGGTGGCCGTCTCCGCCGCACTGACCGCCACCGCGGCCTGTGGCGGTCCGCCCCGCGCGGACCGCTCCGGCCCGGACGGCGGCGCCGCCCCACATGACGCCACCGCGGACCGGTCCGACCGCACCTCGGCCTCCTCGCTGGAGGGCGTCTGGCGGATGGACGGCTATGGCACCCTCGTCACGATCAAGGGCCGCAGCCTGCAGACGTATGAGACCACCGCCGGGAGCTGCCTTCCCGGGGCCGTCACGGGCACCCGCGCCGGCGACCCGGACGCGGCCGGCCGCAGCCGCTTCGCGGTCCCGGACTCGACCCCGATCACCGTGGCCCCGGCGGGCGCCGGCCGCGCCCGGCTGAGTGTGGAGGACAACGTCGGCCGGCGCTCGCTGCACCGCGTCGACGCCCTGCCGGCCCGCTGCACACAGCGCCCGTCGCGCGACCCCCGGGCGGCCTTCGACGTCTTGTGGCAGACCTATGCCGAGAACTACCCCTTCTTCCGCGCGAAGAAGATCGACTGGGTGGCGGTCCGCGACCGCTACCGCCCCCGTATCACCGCAAAGACCACCGACGACGAACTCCTCGCGGTGTTCCGGAAGATGATCGAGCCGCTGCACGACGCGCACACCAGGGTCGTGGCGGGCCCCGACCGGTGGTTCGCGGGCAAGCGCCCCGGTACCGTCCTGCCCACCCCCGACTCCACCGGCCGTATCGACAAGGCGCTCGCCGCGAACCTCGGCCCGGGCGCCGTCCAGCGGCACTGGGCCCAGGGCAAGCTGTCCTACGCCGATCTCCCCGGCCGCATCGGCTACTTCCGTGTCACCCAGTTCGCCGGCTACACCGCCAAGGGTGACTACGCCGGCGATACGGCCGAGCTCGACCGCGCCCTGAACTCGGTGTTCACCAGGGCCCGTACACAGGGTCCGACGGCGCTGCGCGGCCTGATCATCGATGTACGGCTCAACGGCGGCGGTGCCGATCCCCTCGGCCTGCGCATCGCCTCCCGGCTGACCGACCGCCCCTATCTCGCCTACCGCAAGCGGGCGCGCAACGACCCGCGCGACCCGGGCAGGTTCACCACCCCCCAGCCGGCCCGCATCCGCCCGTATCACGGCCCGGTCTACACCGGCCCGATAGCGTTCCTCACCGGCCGGCTGACCATCAGCGCGGGTGAGACCTTCACCCAGTCCCTGATGGGCCGCTCCCCGGCCCCCACCCGCATCGGCGAGAACACCCAGGGCGTCTTCTCCGACATTCTGGACCGCAGGCTCCCGAACGGCTGGACCTTCGGCCTGCCCAACGAGGAATTCCTGACCGCCGACGGTCGCACCTTCGACGGTCCGGGCATACCCCCGGCCATCCCCACCCCGGTCTTCACCGACGAGGAGCTCTCCGCCCGGCGCGACTCCGCTCTCACCCGCGCCCGGGAGTTCCTCGCCCACCCGGCCCCAGGGGGCCGTCGCTGAGGCGCCCCGGGTGGGGCCCGCACCGGGCGGGCCCCGGTGCCCCTAGTGAGGCGCCCCCCGCCACCCCGCCACCGGGAGGGCGAACTTGGCGACCAGACGATCCGTGAAGGAGGCATGATGCAGACGCGCCAGGCGTACGGGGACGGCGCCGCGGCGGACCTCGACGCGGGCGCCGGCGGGGAGTTCGACGCTGCGGCGGCCGTCGCACCACAGCACCCCGTGCGGGGTCTTGGGCTGTACCTCGACCGCGAGGACGGAGCGGGGCGAGGTGACCAGCGGCTTGGCGAAGAGGGCGTGCGCGCTGATCGGGACCATCAGCAGGGCCTCGACCTCGGGCCAGACCACGGGACCGCCTGCCGAGAAGGCGTACGCGGTCGAACCGGTCGGGGTCGCGCAGACCACGCCGTCGCCGCCGAAGCGCGAGACGGGCCGCCCGTCGACCTCCGTCACCACCTCCAGCATCCGCTCGCGTGCGGCCTTCTCCACCGACGCCTCGTTGAGGGCCCAGTCGGTGTGCACGACACTGCCGTTGTTGCGGACCAGGACGTCGAGCGTCATCCGCTCCTCGACCTCGTAGGCCCGGGTGACGACCCGGTCGACGACCTTGTCGAGGTCATCGCGTTCGGCCTCCGCGAGGAAGCCGACCCGGCCGAGGTTGACGCCGAGCATCGGCACCCCGGACGTCCTGGCGAAGTCCGCGCCGCGCAGCAGCGTGCCGTCGCCGCCCAGGACCACCAGCAGTTCGCAGCCCTCGGCGGCGCACTGCTCGGAGTCGACGCGCTGGACCTCCGGCGGCAGCGGCAGATCCGCGGCCTCCTCCGCCAGCACCCGTACGCCGATCCCGCTGCGCAGCAGCCCTTGGACGACGAGTTCGGCGCTGCGGATGGCCGCGGGGCGGCCGGTGTGTGCGAGCAGGAACACCGTCCGCTCGGCTCCGGTGTTCTCGTGTGCTGCGCTGCCTTCAACTGCCTGGGTAGTGGTCAACGAGGCCCCTCCGCCACTGCACGGTCGACGTCCGCCGGGTCGAGTGCAGGCGCCCCGGCGCGCAGCCACAGAAAGTACTCGACATTCCCGGAAGGTCCAGGCAGCGGGCTGGCAACTACTCCAAGTACGCCAAGTCCCAGTTCGGCCGCCCGGTTCGCGACGGCGCGCACCGCCTCCGCCCGAAGCTCCGCGCTGCGCACGACGCCGCCGCTGCCCAGCCGCTCCTTGCCGACCTCGAACTGCGGCTTGACCATCATCACGAGGTCCGCGTCCGGGGCCGCGCAGCCCACCAGTGCGGGCAGGACGAGCCCCAGCGGGATGAAGGAGAGATCGCCGACAATCAGGTCGACGGGCCGGGAGTCGATCTGCTCCAGCGTCAACTCGCGTACGTTGGTGCGGTCCTTCACGGTGACCCGCTCATCGCTCTGCAGCGACCAGGCGAGCTGTCCGTATCCGACGTCGACGGCGACGACATGACCGGCGCCGGCCCGCAGCAGCACATCGGTGAAGCCACCGGTCGAGGCGCCCGCGTCCAGCGCCCGCCGGCCCTCGATCTTCAGGCCGCGCGGCACGAAGGCGGCGAAGGCCCCCGCGAGCTTGTGGCCACCGCGCGAGACATAGTCGGGGTCGCTCTCGTCGGCGCGTACGACCACGGCCGCGCTGGTCTCCACCTGGGTGGCCGGCTTGGTCGCGGTCGCACCGCCGACGGTCACCCGGCCCGCGGCGATCAGCTGGCTCGCGTGCTCCCGCGAACGGGCCAGCTTGCGGCGCACCAGCTCCGCGTCGAGTCGGCGTCGTGCCACTCCTGCCACCTGTGGTTCAGCTCCTGTTGTCGTGCGTCGTCGAGGAAGGGGCGGGCGGCCCGGGGTGCTGGTCGAGACCGGCCAGCACATCGCGCAGCCCACGGTGCACATCCTCGTACACCTGGAGGTGCCCGCTCGACGGGAGGTGATCGGCGTCGGCGAGTCGGCGCAGCCCGGCGTCGACCGCTGCCTGGCCGGTGGGCACCACCCCCACCCCCAGCGGCCGCGGCCCGGCGGGCGCGGTCGGGGTCTCGGGCTCCCCGGGGGTCTCGGGCTCCCCCGGTGTTACGGGCTCCGCTGGCTCGCTCCCCGCGGCCCCCGCGGGGACCTCCGGCTCCGGGCCGGACGTCGGCTCTTCCATGCCCCCGACGCTACCCCGACGAACGGGGTCGCGGACGAACGAGCCGCCCGCGACCTGGCGTATCGTCGGTCACGATGGCAACTCTCGACCAGTGCCGTGCCGCGCTCGACCGGCTGGCCCAGAACCTGTCCTCGGCTGACGGCAGCGTCCGCAGCGCCGCCGCACTCGACCGTTCGCTCAGCTGCCGCATCACGGACCTCGATGTGACGTTCCTCGGGCGGCTGGCCGGCGGCACCATCCAGGGCGTGACCAGCGTCCCCGGCCCGCCGCCGAGCAAGGCCGAGATCCGCCTGACGATGGCCGGCGACGATCTGGTCGCGCTGGTCGACGGGCGGCTGAACTTCGCCAAGGCCTGGGGCAGCGGCCGCGTCAAGCTGGAGGCCGGCCTGCGCGACCTGCTGCGCCTCAGGACGCTGCTGTAGTCGCCGCGCTCTTCCCGGTCGCCGCCCCGGCGCCCGCACGCGGCGTACGCGGCTTCCGCGCCGCCGGCACCACCAGCGGCGTCCCGGTCTCCGGATCGTCGATGACCTGGCAGCTCAGTCCGAAGACCCGCTCCACCAGCTCCGCCGTGACGATGTCGGCCGGCGCGCCCTCGGCGATGACCGCACCGTCCTTCATGGCGATCAGGTGGGTGGCGTAACGGGCGGCGTGGTTGAGGTCGTGCAGCACCGCGACCAGCGTGCGCCCCTGCTCCTCGTGCAGCTCCGCGCACAGGTCCAGCACCTCGATCTGGTGTTGGATGTCCAGGTATGTCGTCGGCTCGTCCAGAAGGAACAGCGGCGTCTGCTGAGCCAGCGCCATCGCGATCCACACCCGCTGCCGCTGCCCGCCGGACAGCTCGTCGACATAGCGGTCGGCCAGCGCGCCGACGCCGGTCGCCGCCATCGACTCCTGGACGATCCGCTCGTCGTCGGCGGACCACTGCCGCAGCAGTCCCTGGTGCGGGTAGCGGCCGCGCGCCACCAGGTCCGCGACCGTGATGCCGTCCGGGGCCGTCGACGACTGCGGCAGCAGCCCCAGCGTCCGTGCGACCTTCTTGGCCGGGAGCGAGGAGATCGCGGAGCCGTCCAGCAGCACCGATCCGGCGGCCGGCTTGAGCATCCGCGACAGGGCGCGCAGCAGCGTGGACTTGCCGCAGGCGTTCGGGCCGACGATGACCGTGAAGGACCGGTCGGGGATGGCGACCGAGAGGTTCTCGGCGATGACCCGCTGGTCGTAGGCGAGGGTGACGTTCTCGGCCGTGAGACGGCTCACTTCGAAACTCCTGGTGTTGTCGTGTCGCTGCTGCTGCCCGGCGGCCGTCGGTCCGGTGCCGGTGGACGCGCACCGGCCCAAAGGCACCGCCTCGGGCCCGCCCGGCCCGCCCCGCCGTATGTCATATCCGCCCCGCCCGGCGCTCCGTGGCCAGCAGCCACAGCAGATAGCCGCCGCCGAGGACGCCGGTCAGCACGCCCACCGGCAGCTGGTCGGCGCCGAAGATCTGCTGTGACGACCAGTCCGCCGCGACCAGCAGTACGGCGCCCATCAGGGCGGCGGGCACCAGGTTGGGGCCGGGTGAGCGGGTGAGCCGCCGCGCCAGTGGGGGCGCGGTGAGCGCGACGAAGGCGATCGGCCCGGCCGCCGCGGTGGCGGAGGCGACGAGCACGACCGCGGCCAGCAGCACCACGACGCGGACCCGGTCGACCCGAACGCCCAGCGCGCAGGCGGCGTCGTCGCCCATCTCCAGCATCCGCAGCGGCCGCCCGTAGAAGAACACCAGCGGCAGGCAGACGACGCAGACGGCGGCCAGCGGCCAGACCTGGTCCCAGTCGCGGCCGCTGAGGGATCCGGTCATCCAGGTGGTGGCCTGGGTCGCCTCGACGATGTTCGCCTTGGTCATGAGGTAGAGCACCATCGCGTAGAGCATGGCGCTGGCTCCGATGCCGACGAGCACGAAGCGGTAGCCGTGGATGCCGCCCTTCCAGGCGAGCAGGAAGATGGCGAGTCCGGTGGCGACCCCGCCGACGACCGCGCCGGCGGCGACCGCGAAGGTCCCGGCCTGGAAGTAGACGATGACGGTCAGCGCGCCGACGGACGAGCCCTGGGCGAAGCCGAGGACGTCCGGGCTGCCCAGCGGGTTGCGGGTGACGGTCTGGAAGACCGCCCCGGCGACCCCGAACGCGGCGCCGACCGACAGCCCCACCAACACCCGCGGCAGCCGCAGGTCCTGCACGATGAACTGCTGACCGGCGTCGCCGCCGCCGGTCAGCGTGGCGACCACCTCGCCCGGCGTCATCGGGTAGTCGCCGGAGCCGATCAGCGCGATGCCGGCGGCCAGTGCGAGGGCCAGCAGCACCAGTCCGACGACGACGGCGCGCACGTCCAGGCGCAGCGAGAGTCCGCCCCGCGTCCGCACGGCCCGGACCGCCCCGGTCCCGCTTGCCTTTCCGGGGCCCTGCCCGGGCTTGACGGTCGTACTCACAGCTGGGCCATCCTCCGACGCCGTACGAGATAGATGAAGACCGGGCCGCCGACGACCGCCGTGACGATGCCGACCTGTAGCTCTCCGGGCCGCGCCACGACCCGCCCGAGGACGTCCGCGCCGAGCAGCAGCACCGGTGAGAGCACCGCGGAGTACGGCAGGATCCAGCGCATGTCGGGCCCGGTGATGGCCCGTACGACATGCGGAACCATCAGGCCGACATAGACGATCGGGCCGCAGGCGGCGGTCGCCCCGCCGCACAGCAGGGTGACGGCGAGCATCGCCAGCACCCGGGTGCGGGTCAACCGGGCGCCGAGCGCCCGCGCCTGGTCGTCGCCGAGCGCGATCGCGTTCAGCGGCCGGGCGATCAGCAGTGCCAGGACGCCGCCGGCCGCGAGGAACGGCGCGATCTGCGTGACGGTGGGCAGGGTGGCGGCGGCCAGCGAACCCACCGTCCAGAAGCGCATCTTGTCCAGCGCCGCGGTGTCCATCAGGTTGACCGCGTTGAGGTAGCCGGTGAGGACCGCGGTCAGGGCGGTGCCGGCGAGGGCGAGGCGTACGGGTGTGGCGCCGCGGGTGCCGCCGAGGACGTACACCGCGACGGAGACCACCGCCGCGCCGGCGAACGCGAACCACACATAGCCGATCAGTGAGGTGACGCCGAAGAAGCTGATGGCGGAGACGACGGCGGCCGAGGCTCCGGCGTTGATGCCCAGAACTCCGGGGTCGGCCAGGGGATTCCGGGTCAGCGCCTGCATGACCGTGCCGGCCAGGCCGAGGGCGGCGCCGACGATCAGACCGAGCAGGGTGCGGGGCAGCCGCACATCGCGGATGACCACGTCGGTGTCGGAGCCGGAGTAGTGGAACACCCCGTGCCACACCTGGTCCAGAGGAATCTGCTTGGCGCCGACGGCGATGCCGAGGACGGTGATGACGGCCAGGACGGCGACGGAGGCGAGCAGCCCCGCGGAGCGCATCGCATTCCGTCGTCGGGGTACCGCGGAGGCCGGAGCCGTTGCTGCTTCGGGGGGACTGTCAACCAACACGGTGGTTAGGTTAGCCTACCCTCACATCCAACTCGCAGGCCCTTCCCCCCACCCGGCAGGCCCTACCCAGAGAGAAGCACACCCACCATGAGCACCTCCCGAAGCGTAACTCTCTCCCGTCGCGGCATACTCGCCGCGGGCGGAGCCGTCGGCATCGGCGCCCTGCTCGCCGCGTGCGGTGGAGACAAGGGCTCGGCGGGTGCCGGCGGCGGCAAGGGCGGCCCCTGGTCCTTCACCGACGACCGCAAGCGGAAGGTCTCCCTCAAGAGCACCCCGCAGCGCATCGTCGCCTTCACCGGCACCGCGGCCGCACTGCACGACTTCGGCATCGACGACCAGATCGTCGGCGTCTTCGGACCCACCAAGCTCAAGAACGGCAAGCCCGACCCGCAGGCCGGCGACCTCGACGTCGACAAGGTCACCATCATCGGCAACGCCTACGACCAGTTCAACGTCGAGAAGTACGCGAGCCTGCGCCCCGAACTGCTGGTCACCAACATGTACGAGCCGAACGCGCTGTGGTTCGTGCCGGGCAACAGCAAGGACAAGATCGCCAAGCTGGCCGAGTCCGTCGCCCTCACCTCCTCCCGTGTCCCGCTCGTCAAGATCATCGAGCGCTACGCCGAGCTGGCCGAGTCGCTCGGCGCCGACCTCAAGGCCAAGAAGGTCACCGACGCCAAGGCCCGCTTCGAGAAGGCCTCCGAGGCGCTGCGCCGGGCCGCCAAGTCCCACCCGGTCAAGGTGCTCGCCTGCTCCGGCAGCCCCGACCTCTTCTACGCCTCCAACCCCGGCGTCAACGCCGACCTCATGTACTACAAGTCCCTCGGCGTCGACCTGATCGTCCCCGACCACCTGGACAAGGACGGCTACTTCGAGAGCCTGAGCTGGGAGAACGCCGACAAGTACAAGGCCGACGTGCTCCTGCTGGACAACCGGACCGCCACCCTCCAGCCCAAGGACCTGACCGCCAAGCCCTCCTGGGCCAAGCTCCCCGCCGTCAAGGCCGGCCAGATCACCCCCTGGTCCAGCGAGCCGCGCTTCTCCTACGCCGGCGCCGCGCCGCTGATCGAATCGCTGGCCAAGGCGATCGAGGGCGCCAAGAAGGTCAACTGACGTATGGGCGCGGTGGACCGGTGCCCACCGGACCCGCGTTCCGCCGCGTCCGCTCCCCCACCCCACCACCGTCCCGGGAGGTTCCCGTATGACCACGACCGCCGCCCCCGCCACCGCGCCGTTCCGCTTCTTCGATGTGCACGTCGTACGCTCCCGGCGGATCAGCCCCTCCATGGTGCGGGTCACCTTCGGCGGGGACCGGCTCGACGAGCTGGCGTCCGGCGGTCGTGACCAGCGCTTCAAGCTCTTCCTGCCGCAGCCCCACCAGGACCGGCCGGTCTTCGACGACATGGGCGAGGGCTGGTACACCGCCTGGCGCGCGCAGGACCCGGCCGAGCGCCCGGTGATGCGCTCGTACACGATCCGCGAACAGCGCCCCGACGAGGGGGAGTTCGATGTCGACTTCGCGCTGCACGGCGCCGGTCCCGAGGCCGCCGCCACGGCCGGCGGTCCGGCCTCCCGCTGGGCCGCCCAGGCCCGCCCCGGCGACCGGCTGACCGTCCTCGCCCCGGTCGTCGGGGACAACGGCGGCGTCGACTTCCGCCCGCCGGTCGGCACCGACTGGATCCTGATCACCGGCGACGAGACCGCGCTGCCCGCGATCGCCGGCATCCTGTCCTGGCTCTCCCCCGGCACCCGGGCCAAGGTCTGGATCGAGGTCGGTCACGCGGACGACCGGCAGCAGTTGCCGACCTTCGCGGACGCCGAGATCACCTGGCTGGTCGGCGACCCGGCGGCCGCGGCGCACGGCGAGCCGGTACTGGACGCCCTGCGCGCCGCCGAGTTGCCCGACGGCACGCCGTACGCCTGGATCGCCGGGGAGGCGGGGACCGTCAGGGCGGTGCGCCGGCACCTGGTCGGCGAGCGCGGAATCGACCGCAGGGCCGTGAAGTTCACCGGTTACTGGCGGCGCGGCGCCACCGAGGAGGACCTGATCGCGGAGCTGACGGCCGGCACGGCGGCGGCCGACGACGAGGACTGAGGCCGCACGCCCGGGCTCCGCGGGAAGTCGAGGACCAGTGCCGCACGGCCGGGCTACGCCGGACCCCGCGGAGCCCGGGGCGGGCGGCTCCCTGAGAGTCCCGCCCTCACATCCCGATCCGCGCCAGCGCCTTGCCCGCGTCCGCGCCGCAACTACCGTCGCCCGCCGCCGTCCAGGCCGCCGCGCACAGCGCCCGCAGCCCGTCCAGCGCGGTGCCCGCGCCCGTCACGGCGAGCGTGTCGCCGACCGCCTCGGCCCGCCAGCCGCCGCACCGGAAGCCGCCGTCCTGCTCGGTCACCTCCGGCTGGGGCGCGAGCAGCCCGCGCAGATCGGCGTCCACGTAGGCCGGGCGGTGCTGCGGCGGGGCGGCCAGCAGTTCGGCGGCGGTGGTGACGCCGGTGAGGACCAGCAGCGAGTCGACCCCGCCGTTGCAGGCGCCCTCGATGTCGGTGTCGAGCCGGTCCCCGATCACCAGTGGCCGCTCGGCGCCGGTCCGCAGCACCGTCTCCCGGTGCATCGGCGGCTGCGGCTTCCCCGCCACCTGTGGCGTCCCGCCCGCGGCGATCCGGACCACCTCCACCAACGCACCGTTGCCGGGGGCGATCCCGCGCTCCTTGGGGATGGTCAGATCGGTGTTGGACGCGAACCACGGCACTCCGCGCTGCACCGCGTACGCGGCCTCCGCCAGCCGCCCCCAGTCCAGCGTGGGGTCGTAGCCCTGCACCACCGCCGCCGGGTCGTCGTCCGCGGAGCGGACCGGCTCCAGACCGCGCTCGCGCAGCGCCACCAGCAGCCCCTCGCCCCCGATGGCGAGCACCCGCGCGCCGGCCGGCACCTGCTCGGCGATCAGCCGGGCCACCGCCTGCGCCGAGGTGATCACATCGCCGGCACCGGTCGGCAGGCCGAAACCGGTCAGCTGGTCGGCGACGGCCTGCGGGGTGCGGGCCGCGTTGTTCGTCACATACGCCAGGTGCATCCCGCCGTCCCGCGCGCGTATCAGCGACGCGACGGCATGCTCGATGGCCCGTCCGCCGGCGTAGACGACCCCGTCCAGATCCAGCAGCGCCGTGTCGTACGCCTCGCTCAGCGGGCGCCGGCTCCCGTCGGGCGACCTGCGAACCTGCTCGTTCATGCCGTCTCGCTCCTTGCTGCCATGATGTGGACGAACACCGCACCGCGCACCATAAGGGGGCGCGCTCCGCGTCGTCCGAGCGGGCCGTCGCCCGCCCCGCGCATACCGATAGTTCCGGCCATAGCGGCCTGTCCCCCGATCTTCCCTCATCGCGTCGGCGGCATAGCATTCTTCAATGACCAGTACCGACGGCCTCCGCCTCCTCCCGTTCCGTGGACTGCGCTACGCCCCGGACCGGATCAGCAGCCTCACCGCCGTGACCTCACCGCCCTATGACGTGGTGGTCCGGCCCGACGGCGTGCGCCATCTGGAGACCGCCGATCCGTACAACATCGTCCGGCTGATCCTCCCGCACGCCGCGGACCCCACCACCCGCCACCGCCAGGCCGCCGACACCCTGCGCCGCTGGCGCGCCGAGGGCGTGCTGACGCAGGACCCCGAGCCCGCGCTGTACGTCTACGAGCAGCGCGCCGGCGAGATGCTGCAGCGCGGGCTGATCGGCGCGCTGCGCCTGGACGGTCCGGTGCTGCCGCACGAGGACGTCATCGACGAGGTCGTCGAGGACCGGGCCGCGCTGATGGGCGCGGCGGCCGCAAACTTCGAGCCTTTGCTCCTCTCCTACCGTGGCCAGAACTCCGCGAACGGGGCCACCGCGGTCATCGAGCGCGTGGCGGAGGGCACCCCGCTGCTCGCCACGACCACGGAGGACGGCTTCACCCACCGCCTGTGGGCGGTCACCGACCCCGCCGATCTCGCGGCCATCGACGACGATCTCGCCCGCCGGCAGGCCCTGATCGCCGACGGCCACCACCGCTGGGCGACCTACCAGCGGCTGTACGAGCAGCAGTCCGGGGCCGGCGCCGCCTCGCCCTGGGCGTCGGGACTGGTGCTGCTGGTCGACACCACCCGCTATCCGCTGCAGGTCCGCGCGATCCACCGCGTACTGCCGCATCTGCCGCCCGCCAAGGCGCTGGCGGATCTGGCCGGCGCCTTCCGCACCCGTACGCTCCCGGGCGAGCTGCCCGCCGCGCTGGCGGCGCTCGACGAGACACCCGGCACCGCCTTCGTCCTCGCGGGCGGGCGGCACTCCTTCCACCTCCTGGACCGCCCCGACCCCGAGCTGCTGGACCGCGCGATCCGCCGGGACCGGCCCGAGGCCTGGCGGCGGCTGGACGCGACCGTGCTGCACTCGGTCCTGCTGGACGAGGTCTGGCACGTCCCCGACCACCCCTCCGACATCAGCTATCTGCACCACGCCGAGGCCGCCGTCGAGCAGGCCGCCCGGCTCGGCGGCTCGGCCGTCCTGATGCGCGCCACATCGGAGGAGACGGTCCGTCAACTCGCCGAGTGCGGTGTGACGATGCCGCGCAAGTCCACCTCCTTCGGACCCAAGCCCGCCACCGGTCTGGTCCTGCGCACCCTGGACGAGTCCGACACCGACTGAACCCCGGCGTCCGCCCACAACTGAATACCGGCTTCCGCCCGCCCGCGGCACCTGCGACCAGCCCCGAGACATAGTTAGGTTAGGCTTACCTAACTACGTCTCGGGCGGGTCTCCCCGCCCCTGCGCACACCCCACCCTGCGCAGGACGTGGTCAAGTCCGCACCAGGGAGGACAGCTTCATGAGTCTCCTCGCGCCCTTTGCCGAGGACCCGGCCGACAGCCGGACGTATCTGCTCAACAACGCCACGGCCCACCGCTACCGCAGCGCCGTCACCGAGAGCGTCACGCGGATCAGCGCCAAAATCGCCGGCACCGCCCGCCCGTTCACCGGCATCTCCGTCGACGGCCTCACGCCCACCGTCGCCGGCGTCGACCTCGACACCCCGCTGCACGACCCGGCCGCCGCGCTCGACGAACTCGAGGAGGTCTACCTCCGCGACGCCGTCTACTTCCACCACCCGCGCTATCTCGCGCACCTCAACTGCCCCGTGGTGATCCCCGCCCTCGTCGGCGAGGCCGTGCTCTCCGCCGTCAACTCCTCCCTCGACACCTGGGACCAGAGCGCCGGCGGCACGCTCATCGAGCGCCGGCTGATCGACTGGACGGCCGACCGGATCGGCCTCGGCGAGCAGGCCGACGGCATCTTCACCAGCGGCGGCAGCCAGTCCAACCTCCAGGCCATGCTGCTCGCCCGCGACGAGGCCTGCCGCCGCGAGCCGACCGGCGACGACTCCCCGGCCGGCGCCCGGCTCACCGACGTACTGCCCCGGCTGCGCATCCTCACCTCCGAGTGCGGCCACTTCAGCATCCGCAAGGCCGCCACCCTCCTCGGCATGGGCGCGGAGGCCGTCATCGCCGTCCCGGTCGACGCCGACAAGCGGATGCGCGCCGCCGACCTGGCCGACGAGCTGGCGCGCTGCCGGCGCGAGGGGCTGATACCCATGGCCGTCGTCGCGACCGCCGGCACCACCGACTTCGGCTCCATCGACCCGCTCCCCGAGATCGCCGAGCTGTGCGACCGGTACGGCGCCTGGCTGCACGTCGACGCCGCCTACGGCTGCGGCCTGCTGGTCTCCCGCCGCCGCGAGCTGCTGAACGGCATCGAGCGGGCCGACTCGGTGACCGTCGACTACCACAAGTCCTTCTTCCAGCCGGTCAGTTCGAGCGCCATCCTGGTCCGCGACCGCGCGACCCTGCGCCATGTCACCTACCACGCGGACTACCTCAACCCGCGCCGGATGGCCGAGCGGCGCATTCCCAACCAAGTCGACAAGTCGATCCAGACCACCCGCCGCTTCGACGCCCTGAAACTCTGGCTCACCCTGCGCATCATGGGCGCCCGGTCCGTCGGCGAACTCTTCGACGAGGTGATCGACCGCGCCGCGGACGCCTGGAAACTCCTCCACGACGACCCCCGCTTCGACGTCGTCGTCGAACCCCGGCTCAGCACCCTGGTCTTCCGCTACCTCCCCGGCACCGACCCGGACCCCGAGCTCGCCGACCGGGTCAATCTGCACGCCCGGGAGGCCCTGTTCGCCTCCGGCGACGCGATCGTCGCGGGCACCAAGGTCGACGGACGCCACTACCTCAAGTTCACCCTGCTCAACCCGGAGACCACGCTCGACGACATCGCCACCGTCCTCGACCTGATCGCCGAGCACGCCGGCAGCTTCCTCGCCGAGCAGCCCCGGCCGGCGCTCAGCGCGCGCTGACCTCCCAAGCCCACCCCCTCGGAGACCCCCTGTGTCCGCCCCTTACGACTTCATCGCCATCGGCCTCGGCCCCTTCAACCTGGGCCTGGCCTGCCTGACCGAGCCCATCGACGGACTCGACGGCCTGTTCCTGGACAACAAGGCGTCCTTCGAATGGCACCCCGGCATGATGCTCGACAGCAGCCATCTCCAGGTGCCCTTCATGGCCGACCTGGTCACCCTCGCCGACCCCACCTCGCCCTTCTCGTTCCTGAACTACCTCAAGGAATCCGGGCGGATCTACCCGTTCTACATCCGCGAGAGCTTCTTCCCGCTGCGCGCCGAGTTCAACGACTACTGCCGCTGGGCGGTCGGCAAACTCGACTCCCTCCGCTTCGCCCACCAGGTCACCACCGTCGAGTACGACGCCCGCGAAGAGCTGTACGTCGTCCACGCCGAGCACCTGCCCACCGGCGAACGCACCACCCACCGCGCACGCAAGCTCGTCCTGGGCACCGGCACCCCGCCGCACCTCCCCGAGGCCTGCCAGGGCCTGGGCGGCGATCTGCTGCACAACGCCGACTACCTGGACGCCAAGGCCGCCCTCCAGGCCAAGGACTCCCTCACCCTCATCGGCAGCGGCCAGAGCGCCGCCGAGATCTACTTCGACCTCCTCCAGGACATCGACAGCCACGGCTACCACCTGACCTGGGCCACCCGCTCCCCGCGCTTCTTCCCGCTCGAATACACCAAGCTCACGCTGGAGATGACCTCCCCGGAGTACGTGGACTACTTCCACGCCCTCCCCCAGGCCACCCGCGACCGCCTCAACACCACCCACAAGCACCTCTACAAGGGCATCGACTCCGCCCTGATCAACGACATCTTCGATCTGCTCTACCAGAAGAACCTCGCCGGCCCGGTCCCCACCCGCCTGCTGACCAACACCGCACTGGACAAGGCGAGTTACGACGAGACCACCGGCACCTACACCCTGGGCCTGCGCCAGGAGGAGCAGGGCACCGGCTTCGTCCTCGACACCCAGGGGCTGATCCTCGCCACCGGCTACCAATACCGCGTACCGGACTTCCTCACCCCGGTCCGCGACCGGATCGCCTGGGACGACGCCGGCCGCTACGACGTGGCCCGCAACTACAGCATCGACACCACCGGCCACGGCATCTTCGTGCAGAACGCCGAGCTGCACACGCACGGCTTCGTCACGCCCGATCTCGGCATGGCCGCGTACCGCAACTCGTGCATCATCCGCGAGCTGCTCGGCCGCGAGTACTACCCGGTCGAAAAGGCCGTCGCCTTCCAGGAGTTCGCCGCCCCGGCCGGCCCGCACCACCCCATGGAGATCCCCGCATGAGCGAGGCCCCCCTCTTCACCCGCACCGACCCCGCACTCGGGGAGTTCTCCCTGCGCCCGGTCGACCCGCCCGCCGACGCCGAGCTGCTGCACTGCTGGGTCACCCACCCCAAAGCCGTCTTCTGGCTGATGCAGGACTGCGACCCGGCGGCCGTCGAGAAGGAGTTCACGCGGATCGCCGCCGACCCCTTCCACGACGCCTTCCTCGGCCTGCACAACGGCAGCCCGGCCTTCCTGATGGAGCGCTACGACCCCGCCCACCGCGAACTGGTCGGCATCCACACCGCCCGGCCCGGCGACGTCGGCATGCACTTCCTCACCGCCCCCACCGCCACCCCGCTGCACGGCTTCACCCTCGCCGTGCTCACCACCGTCATGGAGATGCTCTTCGTCGACCCGGCCACCCGCCGCGTCGTCGTCGAGCCGGACGCCCGCAACACCGCCGTCCACGCCCTCAACAAGGCCGTCGGATTCGAGCTCCGGCGCACCGTCTCGCTCCCCTCCAAGGACGCCTGCCTCAGCACCTGCACCCGCGACCAGTTCCTGGCCGCGCAAGGAGACCACCGATGACCGCCGGCACCCGGCCGACCGCCCAGGACGCCGTCGCCCACCTCACCCCCGCACTGTGGGCCCGCGCCAACCGCCTGCTGATACGCAAGGCCCTCGCCGAGTTCGCCCATGAACGGCTGCTCACCCCCAAGCGCCTGCCCCACGACGGCCACTACTGCCTGCGCAGCGACGACGGCGCCACCGAATACCGCTTCACCGCCCGCAGACAGGCCCTCGACCACTGGCAGATCGACCCGGACAGCATCACCCGCCACCGCGACCACGACGAACTCCCCCTGGACGCCATGGAGTTCTTCCTCGAACACCGCGACGCCCTGGGACTCGGCGCACAGATCCTCCCGGTCTACCTGGAGGAGATCAGCTCCACCCTCTCCGGCACCGCCTACAAGCTCGCCGCCGACAAGCCCACCGCCACCGAGCTCGCCGCGTCCGACTTCCAGGCCGTCGAGACCGGCATGACCGAGGGCCACCCCTGCTTCGTCGCCAACAACGGCCGCCTCGGCTTCGGCATCCACGAGTACCACGCCTACGCCCCCGAGGCCGCGACCCCCGTCCGGCTGATCTGGCTCGCCGCCCGCCGCGAGCACGCCACGTTCACCGCGGGCGCCGGCCTCGACCACGACGCGCTGGTCCGCGACGAACTCGGCGAGGCCACCCGAGACCGCTTCCGCGCCACCCTCACCACCCTCGGCCTCGACCCCGACGACTACTACCTCCTCCCCACCCACCCCTGGCAGTGGTGGAACAAGCTGTCCGTCACCTTCGCCGCGGAGGTCGCCCAGCGGCGCCTGGTCTGCCTGGGCCCCGGCGACGACGACTACCTCGCCCAGCAGTCCATCCGGACCTTCTTCAACACCACCGCGCCCGCCAAGCACTACGTCAAAACGGCGCTCTCGGTCCTCAACATGGGCTTCATGCGCGGCCTGTCCGCCTCGTACATGGAGGCCACCCCTGCCATCAACGACTGGCTCGCCCGCCTGATCGCCGCCGACGACACCCTCCGCGCCGCCCGCTTCTCGATCATCCGCGAGCGCGCCGCGATCGGCTACCACCACCGCCAGTACGAGGCGGCCACCGACAAGGGCTCCCCTTACCTGAAGATGCTCGCCGCCCTGTGGCGCGAGAGCCCCGTGTCCACCCTGGAACCGGGCCAGCGCCTGGCCACCATGGCCTCCCTGCTGCACACCGACCGCGACGGCGACTCCTTCGCCGCCGCACTGATCAAGGAGTCCGGCCTGGAGCCCGCCGTCTGGCTCCGCCGCTACCTCGACGCGTACCTGACCCCCGTCCTGCACGCCTTCTACGCCTACGACCTGGTCTTCATGCCGCACGGCGAGAACGCCATCCTGGTCGTCGAGGACGGCGCGGTGGCCCGCGTCATCTTCAAGGACATCGCCGAAGAGATCGCCGTCATGGACCCCCAGGCGGTCCTGCCCCCCACCGTCGAACGCATCCGCGCCGACGTCCCCGAGGACAAGAAGCTCCTGTCGGTCTTCACGGACGTCTTCGACTGCTTCTTCCGCTTCCTGAGCGGCACCCTCGACCACCTCGGCGTCCTCGACGAGGAGACCTTCTGGCGCACGGTCGCCGGCTGCGTCGCCGACTACCAGGAGTCCCACCCGCACCTCGCCGACAAGTTCGACCGGTACGACATGTTCGCCGAGGAGTTCGCCCTCTCCTGCCTCAACCGCCTCCAGCTGCGCAACAACCAGCAGATGGTCGACCTTCAGGACCCCGCCGGCGCCCTCCAGCTGATCGGCACCCTCCGCAACCCCCTCGCCCCCTACGCCCCCTGACCCGTCCCCGCAAACGCCGAAGGGCGGGACCCCACCGGGATCCCGCCCTTCCTGCATTCCTCCGCTCACACGGCCCGAGCCCGCATCGGCCCGGCCCCTGCCGGGTCAGCCCTTGTCGGGCCGCTCACCGGAGTCCGCGCCGGCGTCGTCGCTCTCCTCCGCCTCGCCGGACTCCTCCAGCACGTCGGTGAACTCCACCCCGTCCAGCTCGGCGAGCCGGTCCGAGGCGTCCGTCGTGCCGCCCTGATCGGCCTCCAGCGCCCTGGCGAACCAGTCACGCGCCTCGTCCTCGCGCCCGACCTCCAGCAGCGCGTCCGCGTACGCGTACCGCAGCCGCGCGGTCCACGGGTGGACGGCGCTCGACGCCAGCTCCGGGCTCTGCAGCGTCACGACCGCGGCGTCCGCCTGCCCCATGTCCTTGCGGGCACCCGCCGCGACCAGCCGCATCTCGACCTGCCCGGCCCGGTCCAGCTTCTGCACCTCGGGCTCACCGGCCATCGCCAGCGCCTTCTCCGGCCGGCCCATACCGCGCTCGCAGTCCGCCATGACCGGCCACAGGTCGACACCGCCGGTCATCCGCCGCGCCGCCCGGAACTCCGCCAGCGCCTCGCTGTACTTGCCGACCGCGTACGCCGCGAAGCCCGCGGACTCACGCACCGCCGCGACCCGGGACGCCAGCCGCAGCGCCACCCGCGAGTACCCGTACGCCTGCTCCGGGTCCTCGTCCAGCAGCTTGGCGACCATCACCAGGTTCTTGGCGACGTCGTCGGCGAGCGTCTTCGGCAGGCTCAGCAGCTCCTGCCGGACATCCTTGTCGATCTCGTCACCGGTGACGTCCTCCGGAATCGGCAGCCGCTTGATCGGCTCCCGGTCCCGGTCCCGCCGCTCGTCACGACGGTCGTCCCGGCCACGGCCACCGCCGTACGGCCGACGCCCACCGCGCTCGTCATCCCTGCGGAACCCACCCCGGTCATCCCGCCGCGGCCCCCGGTCGTCACGCCGGAACCCACCACGGTCGCCACCGCGGTCATCCCGACGGAACCCGCCGCGGTCGCCGCCGCGGTCGCCGCCACGGTCGTCACGCCGGTCATCCCGGCGGTACGAAGGACGGTCGCCGCCACGGTCGTCACGCCGCTCATCACGACGATCGTCCCGACGGAACCCACCACGGTCGCCGCCACGGTCATCACGACGGAAGCCCTGACGATCCCCGCCACGGTCATCACGCCGGAAGCCCTGACGATCCCCGCCCCGGTCGTCACGACGGAACCCACCACGGTCCCCACCGCGATCGTCCCGACGGAACCCACCACGGTCGCCACCACGGTCATCCCGACGGAACCCACCACGGTCGCCGCCGCGGTCGCCGCCACGGTCATCCCGACGGAACCCACCACGGTCCCCACCACGGTCATCACGCCGGTCGTCCCGACGGTACGAAGGACGGTCGCCACCACGGTCGTCACGCCGCTCATCACGACGATCGTCCCGACGGAACCCACCACGGTCGCCGCCACGGTCGTCACGCCGGTCGTCACGGCGGAAGCCGGGACGGTCACCACCGCGCTCGCCGCCGCGGAACCCACCGCGCTCACCACCGGAGGAACGGTCGTCCCGACGGAAGCCGCCACGGTCGTCACGGCGGTCGTCACGCCGGTCGTCACGACGGAACCCACCGCGGTCGCCGCCGCGGTCGTCACGACGCTCATCACGACGGAATCCGCCGCGGTCGCCGCCGCGGTCGCCCCCGTACGACCGGTCATCACGACGGACGGCCGGACGGTCCCCGCCGCGCTCGTCGCGCCGGAACCCGCCACCACGCTCATCGTCACGACGCGGGCCACGCGGCCGGTCGTCACGACGGTCACCCCCGCGGAAGCCCCCGCGGTCGCCGCCGGCGGGACGGTCACGGTCCTCGCGGCGGAACCCACCGCCCCCGCCACCACGCTCATCGCGTCGGAAGCCGCCGCGGTCACCGCGGTCGCCGTCGCGGCTGTCGCGACGCGGCCCCCGGTCATCACGCCGGAAACCACCGCGGTCACCGTCGTCGCGCCGCTGCGGACGGCGCTCCGAACGATCGTCGGAAGAGTTGGTGGACATCGACGTGACTCCTGTCTTCGGTACTGCATTCATTCTCGCGCACCGACCAGTTCGGCGCGCTTCGGCAAAACAAAAAGGACCCTTGGTCCCAGCATGAACGCTGGGACCAAGGGTCCTTGAAAGATTGTTCGGCGGCGTCCTACTCTCCCACAGGGTCCCCCCTGCAGTACCATCGGCGCTGAAAGGCTTAGCTTCCGGGTTCGGAATGTAACCGGGCGTTTCCCTAACGCTATGACCACCGAAACCCTATCGGGTTCGAGCGAACAAGCACACTTTTCAGTTAATTAAAGTGGAACTTGGTTCAACCGACGCTGCGACTGTTCGCAACCCGGGAACCACACAGTGGACGCGAGCAACTGAGGACAAGCCCTCGGCCTATTAGTACCAGTCAACTCCACCGGTTACCCGGCTTCCATATCTGGCCTATCAACCCAGTCGTCTACTGGGAGCCTTACCCTCTCAAGGAGGTGGGAGCCCTCATCTCGAAGCAGGCTTCCCGCTTAGATGCTTTCAGCGGTTATCCTTTCCGAACGTAGCCAACCAGCCATGCCCTTGGCAGGACAACTGGCACACCAGAGGTTCGTCCGTCCCGGTCCTCTCGTACTAGGGACAGCCCTTCTCAAGACTCCTACGCGCACAGCGGATAGGGACCGAACTGTCTCACGACGTTCTAAACCCAGCTCGCGTACCGCTTTAATGGGCGAACAGCCCAACCCTTGGGACCGACTCCAGCCCCAGGATGCGACGAGCCGACATCGAGGTGCCAAACCATCCCGTCGATATGGACTCTTGGGGAAGATCAGCCTGTTATCCCCGGGGTACCTTTTATCCGTTGAGCGACGGCGCTTCCACAAGCCACCGCCGGATCACTAGTCCCTACTTTCGTACCTGCTCGACCCGTCAGTCTCACAGTCAAGCTCCCTTGTGCACTTACACTCAACACCTGATTGCCAACCAGGCTGAGGGAACCTTTGGGCGCCTCCGTTACTCTTTAGGAGGCAACCGCCCCAGTTAAACTACCCACCAGACACTGTCCCTGATCCGGATCACGGACCCAGGTTAGACATCCAGCACGACCAGAGTGGTATTTCAACAATGACTCCACCATGACTGGCGTCACGGCTTCAAAGTCTCCCACCTATCCTACACAAGCCGAACCGAACACCAATATCAAGCTATAGTAAAGGTCCCGGGGTCTTTCCGTCCTGCTGCGCGAAACGAGCATCTTTACTCGTAATGCAATTTCACCGGGCCTATGGTTGAGACAGTCGAGAAGTCGTTACGCCATTCGTGCAGGTCGGAACTTACCCGACAAGGAATTTCGCTACCTTAGGATGGTTATAGTTACCACCGCCGTTTACTGGCGCTTAAGTTCTCAGCTTCGCCACACCGAAATGTGACTAACCGGTCCCCTTAACGTTCCAGCACCGGGCAGGCGTCAGTCCGTATACATCGCCTTACGGCTTCGCACGGACCTGTGTTTTTAGTAAACAGTCGCTTCTCGCTGGTCTCTGCGGCCACCCCCAGCTCAGGAAGTAAATCCCATCACCGGAAATGGCCCCCCTTCTCCCGAAGTTACGGGGGCATTTTGCCGAGTTCCTTAACCATAGTTCACCCGAACGCCTCGGTATTCTCTACCTGACCACCTGAGTCGGTTTAGGGTACGGGCCGCCATGAAACTCGCTAGAGGCTTTTCTCGACAGCATAGGATCATCCACTTCACCACAATCGGCTCGGCATCAGGTCTCAGACTTCATGCTGTCCGGATTTGCCTAGACAGCGTCCTACACCCTTACCCCGGGACAACCACCGCCCGGGCTGGACTACCTTCCTGCGTCACCCCATCGCTTACCTACTACCACCTTGGATCGGCGGCTCCACCACGTCCCTTTGTCCGAAGACTCCAGGCCGGCTTCACGGCCTTAGCATTAATGGATTCGATATTGGGCGTTTCAAAGCGGGTACCGGAATATCAACCGGTTGTCCATCGACTACGCCTGTCGGCCTCGCCTTAGGTCCCGACTTACCCTGGGCAGATCAGCTTGACCCAGGAACCCTTAGTCAATCGGCGCACACGTTTCCCACGTGTGTATCGCTACTCATGCCTGCATTCTCACTCGTGAACCGTCCACAACTCGTTTCCACGGCTGCTTCACCCGGCACACGACGCTCCCCTACCCATCACAGCGGGCGTTGGCCCTCATGCTGCAATGACACGACTTCGGCGGTGTGCTTGAGCCCCGCTACATTGTCGGCGCGGAATCACTTGACCAGTGAGCTATTACGCACTCTTTCAAGGGTGGCTGCTTCTAAGCCAACCTCCTGGTTGTCTCTGCGACTCCACATCCTTTCCCACTTAGCACACGCTTAGGGGCCTTAGTCGATGCTCTGGGCTGTTTCCCTCTCGACCATGGAGCTTATCCCCCACAGTCTCACTGCCGCGCTCTCACTTACCGGCATTCGGAGTTTGGCTAAGGTCAGTAACCCGGTAGGGCCCATCGCCTATCCAGTGCTCTACCTCCGGCAAGAAACACACGACGCTGCACCTAAATGCATTTCGGGGAGAACCAGCTATCACGGAGTTTGATTGGCCTTTCACCCCTAACCACAGGTCATCCCCCAGGTTTTCAACCCTGGTGGGTTCGGTCCTCCACGAAGTCTTACCTCCGCTTCAACCTGCCCATGGCTAGATCACTCCGCTTCGGGTCTTGGGCACGCTACTCAACGCCCTATTCGGACTCGCTTTCGCTACGGCTTCCCCACACGGGTTAACCTCGCAACATACCGCAAACTCGCAGGCTCATTCTTCAAAAGGCACGCAGTCACGACGTTGAATCCGAAGACTCAACGCGACGCTCCCACGGCTTGTAGGCACACGGTTTCAGGTACTATTTCACTCCGCTCCCGCGGTACTTTTCACCATTCCCTCACGGTACTATCCGCTATCGGTCACCAGGGAATATTTAGGCTTAACGGGTGGTCCCGCCAGATTCACACGGGATTTCTCGGGCCCCGTGCTACTTGGGTGATTCTCAAACGAGCCGTCAATGTTTCAGCTACGGGGGTCTTACCCTCTACGCCGGACCTTTCGCATGTCCTTCGCCTACATCAACGGTTTCTGACTCGTCTCATCGCCGGCAGACGATGAAAGAGAACTCCCACGACCCCGCACTGGCAACCCCTGCCGGGTATCACACCAATACGGTTTAGCCTCATCCGGTTTCGCTCGCCACTACTCCCGGAATCACGGTTGTTTTCTCTTCCTGCGGGTACTGAGATGTTTCACTTCCCCGCGTTCCCTCCACATACCCTATGTGTTCAGGTATGGGTGACAGTCCATGACGACTGCCGGGTTTCCCCATTCGGACACCCCCGGATCAAAGCTCGGTTGACAGCTCCCCGGGGCCTATCGCGGCCTCCCACGTCCTTCATCGGTTCCTGGTGCCAAGGCATCCACCGTGCGCCCTTAAAAACTTGGCCACAGATGCTCGCGTCCACTGTGCAGTTCTCAAGCAACGACCAGCCACCCGTCACACACCAAGCAACTTGGCGCTACACCGGGGCCGGCATCGCGAAGGTCCAGACTCACAGTCCGTACCCTCAGATACCCAACAACGTGCCCGACACGATCCCCCAAGACCCACGTTCCACGCCGAAGCAGTACTAATGAACCCTCAGAAACCGTGCCGAATAGTCAACGTTCCACCCATGAGCAACCAGCATCAGACATTCGCTGATGTACTGGCCTCTGACCAAGCCAGGCTTGGTAAGAAATGCTCCTTAGAAAGGAGGTGATCCAGCCGCACCTTCCGGTACGGCTACCTTGTTACGACTTCGTCCCAATCGCCAGTCCCACCTTCGACGATTCCCTCCCACAAGGGGTTGGGCCACCGGCTTCGGGTGTTACCGACTTTCGTGACGTGACGGGCGGTGTGTACAAGGCCCGGGAACGTATTCACCGCAGCAATGCTGATCTGCGATTACTAGCAACTCCGACTTCATGGGGTCGAGTTGCAGACCCCAATCCGAACTGAGACCGGCTTTTTGAGATTCGCTCCACCTCGCGGTATCGCAGCTCATTGTACCGGCCATTGTAGCACGTGTGCAGCCCAAGACATAAGGGGCATGATGACTTGACGTCGTCCCCACCTTCCTCCGAGTTGACCCCGGCAGTCTCCTGTGAGTCCCCATCACCCCGAAGGGCATGCTGGCAACACAGAACAAGGGTTGCGCTCGTTGCGGGACTTAACCCAACATCTCACGACACGAGCTGACGACAGCCATGCACCACCTGTACACCGACCACAAGGGGGACCCTGTCTCCAGGGTTTTCCGGCGTATGTCAAGCCTTGGTAAGGTTCTTCGCGTTGCGTCGAATTAAGCCACATGCTCCGCTGCTTGTGCGGGCCCCCGTCAATTCCTTTGAGTTTTAGCCTTGCGGCCGTACTCCCCAGGCGGGGAACTTAATGCGTTAGCTGCGGCACGGACGACGTGGAATGTCGCCCACACCTAGTTCCCAACGTTTACGGCGTGGACTACCAGGGTATCTAATCCTGTTCGCTCCCCACGCTTTCGCTCCTCAGCGTCAGTATCGGCCCAGAGATCCGCCTTCGCCACCGGTGTTCCTCCTGATATCTGCGCATTTCACCGCTACACCAGGAATTCCGATCTCCCCTACCGAACTCTAGCCTGCCCGTATCGAATGCAGACCCGGGGTTAAGCCCCGGGCTTTCACATCCGACGTGACAAGCCGCCTACGAGCTCTTTACGCCCAATAATTCCGGACAACGCTTGCGCCCTACGTATTACCGCGGCTGCTGGCACGTAGTTAGCCGGCGCTTCTTCTGCAGGTACCGTCACTCTCGCTTCTTCCCTGCTGAAAGAGGTTTACAACCCGAAGGCCGTCATCCCTCACGCGGCGTCGCTGCATCAGGCTTTCGCCCATTGTGCAATATTCCCCACTGCTGCCTCCCGTAGGAGTCTGGGCCGTGTCTCAGTCCCAGTGTGGCCGGTCGCCCTCTCAGGCCGGCTACCCGTCGTCGCCTTGGTAGGCCATTACCCCACCAACAAGCTGATAGGCCGCGGGCTCATCCTTCACCGCCGGAGCTTTCCACGCACAGACCATGCGGTCGCGCGTCATATCCGGTATTAGACCCCGTTTCCAGGGCTTGTCCCAGAGTGAAGGGCAGATTGCCCACGTGTTACTCACCCGTTCGCCACTAATCCCCTCCCGAAGGAGGTTCATCGTTCGACTTGCATGTGTTAAGCACGCCGCCAGCGTTCGTCCTGAGCCAGGATCAAACTCTCCGTGAATGCTTACCCGACTGCGTTTAATGAAAAACTGCGGGTGACACTCGCGTTGAGCGGAACAAGCAGGCGGAATAAGCCTGCTCGTTCACAGCGTCCTCGCTGTGTGTTGCCTACCCGCACATTGTGCCGGTAGGACTTTCAAAGGAACCTCATCTCCCGGATGTTTCCGGTCGACGGGGTATCAACATATCTGGCGTTGACTTTTGGCACGCTGTTGAGTTCTCAAGGAACGGACGCTTCCTTTGTTCCTGTTTCACCAGGATCTCCGGGCGCTTCCCTTCGGTCTTGCGTTTCCGACTCTATCAGATCCTTGCGGCTCCGATTTTCGCCGGTGCGTTTCCGCCTTTCGGCTTCTTCGCGTTTCCGACTCTATCAGATCCGGTTTCACTTGGATTCCGGTTCCGAATTTCGTCGGAGGTCCGCTTCGGAGCAGCTTTTTGCGGCTGCCCTTTCGGCGTGGTCACTACTTTAGCGGCTTTCCCTTGCGGCTCATAATCGAGTCGGCGGGTCGAATTTCGGCAACGCCGAATAAGACCCGTCAGGGAGTCGTTGAGAGTAGTTGGTTGCGCCGTCTGGCGGTCTGCGCAGATAGCGCTGCCCGTCTCCAACGGCTCGGGCTACGTTAGGCGGTTGACCGTGGAGAGTCAAGTTGCGCCGGCGGTGCGGCGTCGGGGGACGTGCCGACGGTATGGGCTGACCGTCGGATCGTCGGCGATCCAGTAACGCCAAGGGTGATCGGCCCCGTCTCCGCCGACGCCGGTGCGCGGGCCGTTGCGTACCCGGTCGGGGGCGGGCGGGCTGCCGTGCAGCAGGGTGAGGGGGGCTTGGCCGCCGGCGCACAGGTCCACGCCGTCGAGGGTGCGGTCGATGTCGAGGGCGGTGGCCAGGCGGGCCGGCCCCTTTGCCAGCTCATTGGCGCTGCGGGCCTTGGGGCGCCGGGCCGCGGCGAGTGGCGCGCCGGTGAGGATCTCGCCGGCGCGCAGGAGGACGCCGCTCGCCCGGCCCTCGGGGCCGCAGACCGCGTTCAGGCTGAACCACATGCCGTAGATGAAGTAGACGTACGCGTGGCCGGGCGGGCCGAACATGGTGGCGTTGCGGGCGGTGCGGCCGCGGTAGGCGTGGGAGCCGGGGTCGGACTCGCCGTCGTACGCCTCGACCTCGGTCAGCCGGAGTTCGATCGTGCCGTCGGGGGTGTGGCGGACAAGGGTGCGGCCCAGCAGATCGGGGGCCACCTCGACGACGGGGCGGTCGAAGAAGTCGCGGTGGAGCGGCATTCGTTCCGGTACGTCGGTCATGCGGCCCGAGAGTAGTGGAGCGGTGGTGGGTCCCGGCTGGCCAGCGGGGCGTCGGGGTTGGGAAGGTTGGGTCGTGGAACCGGCATGCGCGGTTTCGCGTTCGTAGGAAGCGATGCGCAGGAACCGAGCCGAGAACTCGGCGCGCTACAACACAGCACAGGCGTTCCGCCTGGGGAGGACGAGCATGGGATTCAAGAAGCTGCTGGCGAGCCTGGGTGCCGGGGGCGCGTCGGTGGAGACGGTGCTCTTCGAGGAGAACGTGGTCCCTGGCGGGGTTGCGCAGGGTGAGGTGCGGATCCAGGGCGGGTCCGTCGCCCAGGAGATCCAGGGGCTGTCGGTCGGGTTGCAGGCCCGGGTCGAGGTCGAGAGCGGTGACGAGGAGTTCAAGCGGAACATCCAGTTCACCAAGGCGCAGCTGGGCGGGGCGTTCGAGGTGCAGCCGGGGGCGGCGCACACGGTGCCGTTCGGGCTGGAGATCCCGTGGGAGACGCCGATCACCACGTTCCTGGGCACGCATCTGCACGGGATGAGCGTCGGGGTGACCACGGAGCTGGCGATCGCCCGCGCGGTGGACTCCGGTGACCTCGACCCGGTGAACGTCCACCCGCTGCCGGCGCAGCAGGCCATCCTCGACGCGTTCGGGCGGCTCGGGTTCCGCTTCAAGGCCGCCGACCTGGAGCAGGGGCACATCCGGGGGACCCGGCAGAAGCTGCCGTTCTACCAGGAGATCGAGTTCCACGCCCCGCAGCAGTACCGGGGGCTGAACCAGGTCGAGCTGTCGTTCGTGGCGGACGACCGGGAGATGGACGTCATCCTGGAGATGGACAAGAAGCCGGGGCTGTTCACCGAGGGGTCGGACACCTACCGGTCGTTCACGGTGGGGCTCAACGACTTCGAGGGGACCGACTGGGCGGCGTACCTCAACCAGTGGCTGGCGGAGGTCGGCGGCAAGCGGAACTGGCTCTAACCTGGCCGGACAAGGTGTCAGCAAGCGACCAGGAGGTTCGCGTGTCCGAGCTGAAGCGGCGGCCGCTCCCGCACGATTTCCATCCGTCGGTGCCGGAGTTCACGGTACTGAGCGATGAGGTGGAGCCGGGCGGGACGCTGCGGCCGGAGCAGGTCTTCGCCGAAGGGAACCGTTCGCCGCACCTGCGGTGGGAGGGCGCTCCCGCGGGGACGAAGAGCTACGCCGTCACCTGCTACGACCCGGACGCGCCGACGGGCAGCGGCTTTTGGCACTGGTCGCTGTTCGACATCCCGGCGTCCGTGACGGAGCTCCCGGCCGGTGCCGGGTCCGGGGAGATGAAGGGGCTGCCCGAGGGCGCCGTCCATGTCCGCAACGACTACGGGACGCGGGACTTCGGGGGCGCGGCGCCGCCGCCCGGGGACGGTCCGCACCGGTATGTCTTCACCGTGTACGCGGTGGACCAGGAGAAGCTGGGGCCGGACGCGGACGCCTCGCCCGCGGTGGTGGGGTTCAATCTGCGCTTCCACTCCATCGGCCGGGCCCAGCTGATCGCCGAGTACGAGGTCCCGGCCGGCTGAGCCCCCTAATTCCGTTGCGCCCCGGCGCTTCCGACACGCAGAGTGGTACCTGCGCCGCCGCCCCGTAACAAGGGCGTCGGGCAGCTGGTACCGCAGTGGCGGAAGCGGCGGGGCGCAGGTGTGTCGCCGGCGGCCGCTTGCCGGAGCCCGTTGTGTGTCGGGCGTCCTCGCCGGCTGCCGTTCGCTCCGGGTCCCGCGTGTCTCACGGGGGTGGGACCCGGGGCGGTGCCGTTCCCGGTGTGCGGGTGCCGCCGGACCACCTCTTCTTCATCTTCTGATCTCGCTCCATTTCCCTTGTGGCATGCGGAAATTGCGTTGTTCGGGGAATACCTGCCGCTGCACAGTGGAGCAACTTCGCCACGGGGGCGGAGCGGGTCCGGGAGGTGGACGGGATGCGTGAGACGCTGGTTCTGAATGCGAGCTTCGAGCCGCTGTCGACGGTGTCGCTGCGGCGCGCGGTGGTGCTGGTCATGCAGGACAAGGCCGTCGTCGAGCACGCGCACCCGGGGCTGCGGATCCGGGCCGCCTCGGTGGACGTGCCGGTGCCGCAAGTGATCAGACTGAGCAGATACGTACGGGTGCCGTTCCGAAAACGGGCGCCGTGGTCGCGGCGGGGTGTGCTGGTGCGCGACCAGCACCGGTGCGCGTACTGCGGGCGCCGGGCGACCACGGTGGACCATGTGGTGCCGCGTTCGCACGGTGGTGGGGACACCTGGCTGAACACCGTCGCCTCGTGCGCGGAGGACAACCACCGTAAGGCGGACCGGACGCCGGAGCAGGCGGGGATGCAGCTGCTGCGGCGGCCGTTCGAGCCGACGCCGGCGGATGCGCTGCTGTCGACGCTGGGGGTGTCCGTACGGGAGGGGCTGCCGGAGTGGATGGCCCTGCCGGCGTAGGAGCACCGTCCGCCCGCTGAGCCGTCGTCCGACTCCCGCTACCTGACCAGGAGTCGGACGATGGCCAGCAGGCCGACGACGACGATCACGGCGCGCATGGCGACGGGCGGCAGCCGGCGGCCGATCTTCGCACCGAGCAGGCCGCCGAGGGTGGAGCCGAGGGCGATCAGCGCGACGGCGGCCCAGTCGAAGGTGGCGACGAAGAGGAAGAAGACCGCCGCGATGCCGTTGACGATCGCGGCGAGGACGTTCTTTATGGCGTTGAGGCGCTGTAGGTCCTCGTTGAGCAGCAGGCCCATCAGGGACAGGTAGATCACACCCTGGGCGGCGCCGAAGTAGCCGCCGTAGGCGCTGGCGACCAGCAGCCCGAGGAGCAGAAGGGGGCCGCCGTCGGGGTGTGCGGCGGTGCCGCTGCGCTCACGGCGGGCACGGAGCCGGGCGGAGAGTGCGGGCTGTGCGACGACGAGGACGAGCGCGACCGCGATCAGCGCCGGGACGACTATGGCGAACGCCTCGGGTGGCAGCGCCAGCAGCAGGATCGCGCCGCCCAGGCCGCCGAGCATGGCGGTGATCCCGAAGCGCAGCAGGCGGCGGCGCTGGCCGGAGAGTTCACGGCGGTAGCCGAAGGCGCCGCTGAGCGAGCCGGGCACCAGCCCCAGGGTGTTGGAGACGTTGGCGGTGACCGGCGGCAGTCCGAAGGCCAGCAGCACCGGGAAGGTGATGAGGGTCCCGGATCCGACGATGGTGTTGATCGTGCCGGCGCCGACCCCCGCGGCGAGGACGGCGACGGCTTCCCAGATGGTCACGCTGGCTCCCCCGAGCATGATCGGTACGGTTTCGCCCGATCATGCACCAAGGGCGCGCGAGGGTCAGTCGATCGGCGGATTCTCGTGCTTCGGAGTACTGGGCTTGGGGATGGAGCCGCCGCCGGTCGGCGGGGCGAAGTTGCCGATGGCGCCGCCGAGGCCCTTGAGGGCGTCGCCGATCTCGCTGGGCACGATCCAGAGCTTGTTGGCGTCGCCCTCGGCGATCTTCGGGAGCATCTGGAGGTACTGGTAGGACAGCAGTTTCTGGTCCGGGTCGCCGGCGTGGATGGACTCGAAGACCACCCGGATCGCCTGGGCCTCGCCCTCGGCGCGCAGCGCGGCGGCCTTGGCCTCACCTTCGGCGCGCAGGATGGAGGACTGCTTCTCACCCTCGGCGGTCAGGATCTGGGACTGGCGGACACCTTCGGCCTGGAGAATGGCGGCGCGCTTGTCGCGGTCGGCGCGCATCTGCTTCTCCATCGAGTCCTGGATGGAGGTCGGCGGCTCGATGGCCTTGAGCTCGACGCGGTTGACGCGGATGCCCCACTTGCCGGTGGCCTCGTCCAGGACGCCGCGCAGCGCCGCGTTGATCTCCTCACGGGAGGTCAGCGTCCGCTCCAGGTCCATACCGCCGATGATGTTCCTCAGGGTGGTGACCGTGAGCTGCTCGATGGCCTGGATGTAGCTGGCGACCTCGTACGTCGCGGCGCGCGCGTCCGTCACCTGGTAGTAGATGACGGTGTCGATGTTCACGACCAGGTTGTCCTGGGTGATCACCGGCTGCGGCGGGAACGGCACGACCTGCTCGCGGAGGTCGATGCGGTTGCGGATGGAGTCGATGAACGGGACGACGATGTTCAGGCCCGCGTTCAGGGTTCTCGTATAGCGGCCGAAGCGCTCCACGATCGCGGCACTGGCCTGCGGGATGACCTGGATCGTTTTGATGAGTGCGATGAACACGAGCACCACCAGGATGATCAGGACGATGATGATCGGTTCCACAGCGGCTCCCGTGCCCTTCGTAGCTGGTCCGTGCCGGCCGGTGTGACCGGCTTGCCGTTGATCAGTCTTTCAGAGACATGGCTCGTGGCGCAGCGTGTTCAGGTCAGATGACGACGGCCGTGGCGCCGTCGATCTCGACGACGTCGACCTGTTGGCCGGGTTCGTAGCTCCGCTCGGTGTCCAGGGCGCGGGCGGACCAGACCTCGCCGGCGAGCTTGATGCGACCGCCGTCCCCGCCGTCGACCCGCTCCAGGACCGTGGCGGTCCTGCCCTTGAGCGCGTCGATCCCGGAGGCGAGTTGGGGGCCCTGGCCGCGGTGGCGGTTCGCGATCGGCCGTACGACGGCGATCAGCGCCACCGACACGGCGGCGAACACGATGAATTGGAGGACGGTGCCGCCACCGAGCGCTGCGGTGACGGCACCGGCGACGGCGCCGACCGCGAGCATCCCGAATTCGGGCATCGCGGTCACGACGAGAGGAATACCCAGCCCTACGGCGGCGATCAGCCACCACACCCATGGATCCACGGCTTCATGGTAGGTCCGTGCGGCGGACCGGGACAGGGTGCGATCGGTCGGCGACGGGGGCTGACGCCGCGTCGGGGGCTCCGTGCGGGGTGGGCGGCCGGGCGACGGGCGGGGCTCAGGTCAGCGGCAGGCCCTGCGCGGTCCAGCGGTCGTTGCCGTTGCGCTCGACGATCAGCGGCAGGCCGAAGCAGTGGGAGAGGTTGCTGGAGGTCAGTTCGAGGTCGAGCGGGCCGGCGGCAAGCACCTTGCCCTGACGGATCATCAGGACGTGGGTGAAGCCGGGGGCGATCTCCTCGACGTGGTGGGTGACCATGATCATCGAGGGCGCGTACGGGTCGCGGGCCAGGCGGCCGAGGCGGCGCACCAGGTCCTCGCGGCCGCCGAGGTCGAGGCCGGCGGCCGGCTCGTCCAGCAGGAGCAGCTCGGGGTCGGTCATCATCGCGCGGGCGATCAGGGTGCGCTTGCGCTCCCCCTCGGAGAGGGTGCCGAACTTGCGGTCGAGATAGGCGGTCATGCCGAGGCGGTCGAGGAAGGCGCGGGCGCGCTCCTCGTCGACGGCCTCGTAGTCCTCCTGCCAGCTCGCGGTCATGCCGTACGCGGCGGTGAGCACGGTCTGCAGGACGGTCTGGCTGCGCGGCAGCTTGTCGGCGAGCGCGATGCCGGCGACGCCGATGCGCGGGCGCAGGTCGAAGACGTCGACCTTGCCGAGCCGCTCCCCGAGGATGGAGGCTGTGCCCTTGGTCGGGAAGAGGTAGCTGGAGGCGACATTCAGCAGGGTGGTCTTGCCGGCGCCGTTGGGGCCGAGGATCACCCAGCGCTCTCCCTCCTTGACCGACCAGGAGACCTGGTCCACCAGAGCCCGTCCTTCGCGGACCACGGATACGTCCACCAGCTCCAGCACATCGCTCATGAGCGCGTTGTCTCCCATTGCTTCTCGGTCGTCGCGTACACCTGTAGGCGCAGCCCCCTGCAAACCTACGCCACTCGTTGTCAGTGCCGTTCCCTAGGCTGGGGGCCATGCTCGATGAACCTCGCTCGGGACGGCTGGCGGCATGGGGAAATGCCCTTTTGGTCGGACTTGTCTCGCCAGATGAAGCCGCGCATCGGATCGCGGACGACGACGCGGTGCACCGCGTGGAAGGCCTGCCCGGAGAGGAGAAGCCGGTCGGGCTGACCCTCGCGCTGGGCCGGCTGCGGGCGCTGGGGGCGGTCGGCCTCCGGGTGGCGCTGCCGGTGCCGGGGCATCCGCTGGGGCTGTGCGGTCCGCCGGAATTCAATGCGCGGGCGCTGGAGGCCGGGGAGGCGGTGCTCGCCGCGGGTGCCGGGCTGGGGCTGGTCCCGGAGGCGTACGAGGCCGGGCCCGAAGGCGGTGCCGCGCCCGATGTGCATGTGGAGGTGGTCTGGCGCTGCCTGCCGGCGCGGGAGGCGCATCCGGCCGATGTGCCGTCGCTGGGCGAGGCGGAGCGGGAGCTGGCGGAGGCGCTGCGGGACGCGACCGAGCTGCTCTCGAAGCTGGATGTGGCCGGGTCCGGCCCGGTGGCGCAGGCGGCACTGGAGGCGTACCGGGCGCGGGCGGAGGCGGGACGGCAGGTGCTGGCCCCCGGCTATCCGCCGCGAGCGGTGCGGGTTCTGGAGCTCGCGCAGCGGGTCGGCGCGCTGATCGACATCGCCCGCGCGGCGGGCGGGGACGGGGAGCACGGCGGGGCGGTGAGCTCGTCGGAGATCGCGGCGCGTGCGGAGGTGCTGCGGCCGGTGGAGCGTACGGCCCGGCGGGCGCAGGTGGCGGCGTACAACTCCGCGATGGAGGAGCGGGAGCGCCGCCGGGGATGAACGGAACAGGCCCCGCCGGACCATTGTGTGGTCGACGACGGGGCCGTCGCCGGGACGGGGTGAACAGCTCGGGCAGGTGAGCTGTTCACCCCGTTCCGGGCAACCTCAGTTGTTCGCGCTCTCGTTGTCGAACGTGGGGTTAAGCGCACCGATGACGTTGGCGCTGTTGCCGGTGGCGTTCACGGGCACATGCACGGGGGCCTGGACCAGGTTCCCCGAGCCGACGCCCGGGGAGTGCGTGGCCTTGCCGTCGGCCTGCGAACCGCCGGCGGCGGACGCGGAGCCGGCGGCGATGCCGAGGGCCAGCCCGGTGGTGGCAATGACGAGGGCGGCCTTCTTGGCGGTGTTCATGGAGTGTGAGTTCCTTACGTGGTGACACAGGGCCGCCATCGACGGTTGCCGTGTGGAGCGAAGGGCCGACCGGGTGCCCGGGGCCGGCAGCGCCCACGGGCTGAACAGCTCGGGGCAGGTGAGCTGTTCAGCCCGTGATCAGGCAGCGTCAGTTGTTGACGCTGACGTTGTCGAAGACGGCGTTGCCGATGCCCACCACGTTGCCGCTGTTGCCGTTGATGTTCACGGGGACGTTCACCGGCACCTGGGTGTTGTTGCCGGAGACGACGCCCGGGGAGTGCACGGCCTGGCCGCCGGCCTGCGAACCGTCGGTGGCGAACGCGGCGCCGGCGGCGGCACCGAGGGCCAGACCGGTGGCGGAGAGAACGAGGGCGGCCTTCTTGACGGTGTTCATGAGATGAGTTCCTTAGGTGGTGGCTCGGGGCCACGGATGACGGTGGTGGTGCGGAGCGGCCGCTCGTCCAAGGGGTGACGGGGCCGGTCCGGCGTGACCCGCGGGGATCATGACGGAGCGCGGGTCACGCGGATCATGCAGGCGGGGCCTCGGTCAGTTGTTGACGCAGCGCTCACCGAAGTTGGGGTTGAGAATGCCCACGATGTGGAGGCTGTTGCCGCAGACGTTCGTGGCGACGTTCACCGGCACCTGGGTGTTGTTGCCGGAGACGACGCCCGGGGAGTGCACGGCCTGGCCGCCGGCCTGCGGGCCGTGGGCCGAAGCGACGCCGGCGCCCGCGAGGGCGAGACCGCTCGCCACCATCGTGATGGCCGCTGCGCGCTTGATGTTCTTCACTCTCTTGCTCCTCATTGCCGTTGCCGTGACCAGCCGCCACGACTGCACTGAACAACGGCCCGGCCCGAGGAGGGATACGCCGAACGGGCTACGGCTACACGACAGTATGAATCTCTGATCGGAAGTCGACGTTCGGCTTGACGCATTGTCGTACGGGACGACCTTCGGACCCCCGGAGCGGTGCGGGATTCAGGCCCCGATGCCGTGCCGGACGGCCCACAGCGCCGCCTGCGTCCGGTCGGCGAGGTCGAGCTTCATGAGAATGTTGGAGACATGGGTCTTGACGGTCTTCTCGGACAGCACCAGCGCACGGGCGATCTCGCGGTTGGAGCGGCCGTCCGCGATCAGGCCCAGCACCTCGCTCTCGCGTTCCGTGAGCGAGGTGCCGCGCCCCTGGCCGCCGTTGCCCTCGTCCTGGGAGAGCAGCGCGCCGGCCACCTCGGGCTGCAGCAGGACATGGCCGGCGTGGACGGAGCGGATGGCGGCGGCCAGCGCCTCGGGGTCGATGTCCTTGTAGACGTAGCCGGCCGCGCCCGCGCGTAGCGCCGGGACGACGGTGCGCTGCTCGGTGAAGCTCGTCACCACCAGCACCCGTGCGGGGTTGTTCAGTTCGCGCAGCTTGCGGAGCGCCTCGATGCCGTCCATCCCGGGCATCTTGACGTCCATCAGGACGACGTCCGGACCCAGTTGCTCGGCGGCGGCGACGCCCTCGGCCCCGTCGGAGGCCTCCCCCACCACCTCGATGTCGTCCTGGACCTCCAGGAACGTCCGCAGGCCCCGGCGGACGACCTGGTGGTCGTCGACCAGGAGTACGCGGATTGAGCCGGTGTCAGCCACCGGGCACCTCCATCTCGACAGCGGTGCCCTTTCCGGGCTCCGACTCCACGGTGAGCTTTCCGCCGACGCCGCCGGCACGGTCGCGCATCGATACCAGCCCGAGGTGGCGGCCGGCCCGGCGGACGGCCTTGGGGTCGAAGCCGCTGCCGTCGTCGGCGATCCGCAGCAGCGCGCCGTGGCCGTTGCGGGAGAGCGTGACCTCGACGTGCTCGGCGCCCGAGTGCCGCAGGGCGTTGTGCAGCGCCTCCTGGGCGACCCGGAGCACGGCCTCCTCCTGGGCGGCGGGCAGCGCCCGTACGCCCTGCGCAGCGAAGGTGACCCGTGCGCAGTGGGCGCGGTCCAGGACCTGGATCTGCGAGCGCAGGGTGGCGATCAGTCCGTCCTCGTCCAGGGCGGCGGGGCGCAGTTCGACGACGGCGGCGCGCAGTTCGTCGGCGGCCTCCGCGGCCAGCGCGGCGACCTGGTGCAGTTCGTCCTTGGCGCGGGCCGGGTCGCGGTCGACCAGGGCGGTGGCGGCCTGGGCGGTGAGGCGGAGCGAGAAGAGCTTCTGGGCGACCGCGTCGTGCAGTTCGTGGGCGAGGCGGGCCCGCTCGCCGGCGATGGTCAGCTCGCGGCTGCGCTCGTAGAGGCGGGCGTTGGTCAGGGCGATGGCGGCGTGCTGGGCGAGTATGCCGAGCAGCCGCTCGTCGTCCTCGGTGAAGCCGCAGCCGGCCTGGCGGGAGGGAGCGTCCTTGGGGCAGCGCTTGTTGGCGAGGAAGAGGGCGCCGAGGATCTCGTCGCCGTCGGCGACCGGCAGGCCGAGGAAGTCGGACATGTCCGGGTGAGCCGCCGGCCAGCCGCCGAAGCGGGGGTCCTCGCGGACGTCGGCGAGCCGCTCGGGGGTGGCGTTGTGCAGCATCGCGGCGAGGATGCCGTGCTGCCGGGGCAGCGGGCCGATGGCCTTCCACTGCTCGGCGCTGACGCCGTCCACCACGAACTGGGCGAAGCCACCGTGATCGTCGGGCACACCGAGGGCGGCGTACTCGGCGTCCAGCAGCTCGCGGGCCGAGGCCACGATCGTCTTCAGGACGTCGCGCACCTCCAGATGCCTGCTCATCGCCAGGATCGCGGTGCTCACCGCGGGGATCCCGGCTCCCGGTCCGTTGGTCATGGCCTCACCGTACCGGCGGGGTGAGCGGCCCGTATCGGTCCGGCGACGCCTTCCGTCTAGGACCCGCGGCCTAGGCCGAATGCCCTGGCCACGGCCGGTCCGGCGGCCGACGCCCGCGGGGTGGTGGCGTTCCTACGGTGAGGGCGTTGGCGTGGGCTCGGCCCGCGGGCCCACAGGGGAAAGGGGACGCGATCATGCCGGTGGCGATCATCACGGGGGCTTCGAAGGGGTTGGGCCGGGCGCTCGCCCGGGCGCTGGCCGAACGCGGCTGGGATCTGGTGGTGGACGCCAGGTCGGCCGGTCCGCTGGCCGAGGCGGCGCGGGAGCTGCGCGGGGCGGGGGCGAGGGTGATGGCGCTGCCCGGGGATGTGGCGGACGGCGCGCACCGGGCGGCGCTGGTGGCCGCGGCCGGGGAGCTGGGCGGGCTCGATCTGCTGGTGAACAACGCCAGCGCGCTGGGGGCCGAGCCGCTGGTGCGGCTGGCGGAGCTTCCGGTGGCGGGGCTGCGGAGGGCGCTGGAGGTGAACGTGGTGGCACCGCTGGGGCTCATCAAGGAGGCTTTGCCTCTTTTGCGTAACTCCTCATATTTCTCCTATCCGCCCTCGTATGAAGGAGAGGCCCCTTATATAGGGGACGCACCTTTTAGGGGAGATGGGTACCCCACCGAGGCATACGATCCGCACCCTTATTCCGAGAATTCCCAAAATGGCGACTTGTCCGATTCGCACCCTTATGTAGGGCTCCAGGGCGCCGTTCTCACCGTCAGCTCGGACGCCGCCGTCGAGGCCTATCCGACCTGGGGCGGTTACGGGGCCTCGAAGGCGGCGCTGGAGCAGCTGTCGGCGGTGCTCGCGGTGGAGGAGCCGGGGCTGCGGGTGTGGTGGGTGGACCCGGGCGACATGCGGACCGAGCTGTACGCGGCCGCGGTGCCGGACGACGACGACTCCGGGCGGCCGCTGCCCCAGGCGGTGGTCCCGGCGCTGCTGCGGCTGCTGGACGGGGCGGCCGTCAGTGGGCGCTACACGGCCGCGGAGCCGCTGCCCGCGCCCGACGGTGCGAGCTCCCGGTGATCGCGGAGGTGGCCGAGGTGCCGGTCCCGCAGGAGCTGTCGGCGCGGCTGCCGGCCGAGCAGCGCGGACCGGGCCTGGGCCGGGACGCCGTACGGCTGATGGTGAGCCGGGGCGCGGCCGGGATCGGCCACCACGCCTTCGGTGAGCTGCCGGAGCTGCTGGCGGCCGGGGACGTGCTGGTGGTGAACACCTCACGGACACTGCCCGCGGCGGTGGACGGCAGGATCGGCGACGGGCGCGGGCGCGGTGAGCCGGTGGTGGTGCACTTCTCGACCCGGGCGGACCGCCGGCACCCGGCGGGCCGGGCGATGGCCGGCTGCTGGGCGGTGGAGCTGCGCACCCCGGACGGCCGGGGCAGCACCCGGCCGCGGGCGGGCGGACCGGCCGGTGTGGCAGTGCGGCTGCCGGGCGGGGGGCGGCTGGTGCTCCAGGCCCCGGTGGACCCCGGCGGCCGGCGGCTGTGGTGGGCGCGGCCGGCGGGGGTGCGGGTGCCGGAGCTGATGCGGCGCCACGGGCGGCCGATCCGCTACGGCTACACGGACCGGGACCAGCCGCTGACCGCGTACCAGACGGTGTTCGCCGTGGACTCCCCCGGCGAGGGCAGCGCGGAGATGCCGAGCGCCGCCCGGCCCTTCACCCCGGAGCTGGTGGCGCGGCTGGTCGGCAGGGGGGTGCAGTTCGCGCCGATCTCGCTGCATACGGGGGTGGCGTCGGCGGAGGCGTTCGAGCCGCCGTATCCGGAGCGGTTCGCGGTGCCGCCGACGACGGCGTGGCTGGTGAACGCCGTACGGGCGCGGCGGAGGGCGGCGCTGCGGGCGTGCGGTCCGGAGCGGGGCGCGCCCGGGGGGCGGGTCATCGCGGTGGGCACCACCGCCGTACGGGCGCTGGAGTCGGCGACCGGGGCGGACGGGCGGGTGCGGGCGGCGGCCGGCTGGACGGATCTGGTGGTGACACCGGAGCGGGGGGTGCGGGCGGTGGACGGCCTGCTCACCGGGCTGCACGAGCCCACCGCCTCGCATCTGCTGATGCTCCGGGCGGTGGCGGCCGCGACGGCGGACGGGGCGGCGCTGCGGCGCGCCTACGCCGAGGCGGTGCGGCGCCGCTACCTGTGGCACGAATTCGGCGATCTGCATCTGCTGCTGCCGGACTGAGTTCCAGACTCGGTGTATGTCGCAACCAACGCAGTCAGACGCCACGACACACTGGACGCCGACCCACGGTGCGCCCTACCGGCCCGTCCCGTACCGGCCCGAGCGGATGCCCGCGGCCGAGTCGCTGGCCCGCGCCGCCGAGCTGCGCGAGCGGATGGCCCGGCGGCGCACGGTCCGCCAGTTCTCCGCCGACCCGGTCCCGGAGCAGGTGGTACGGGACGCGATCGCCTGTGCGGCCACCGCGCCGTCGGGGGCGCATCAGCAGCCCTGGACGTTCGTCCTGGTCAAGGACCCCGAGGTACGCCGGAGGATCAGGGCGGCGGCCGAGGCCGAGGAGCGGCTGTCCTACGAGGGGCGGCTGGGCGAGGAGTGGCTCGCGGCGCTGCGGCCGCTGGGCACGGACGAGGTCAAGCCGCATCTGACCGACGCCCCGCAGCTGATCGTCGTCTTCCAGCAGCGGCACTGGCTGGGCGAGGACGGCAGCAGGCGCAAGCACTACTACGTGGACGAGTCGGTGGGCATCGCGGTCGGCATGCTGCTGTCCGCGCTGCATCTGTCGGGGCTGGCGGCGCTGGTGCACACGCCCAGCCCGATGCGCTTCCTGCGGGAGGTGCTGGGGCGGCCCGCCAACGAGAAGGCCTTCGCGGTGATCCCCGTGGGATATCCCGCCCCGGAGTGCGAAGTGCCCGATTTGGTCCGAAAGTCCCTTGACCAGATCGTGGTGGAGATCTGACCTCTACGGACTGTGCGTTTGCAATTACGTCTGGCGAGATAAACCGTTCCGCGGTGTGACGCCGCTAATAGGACGCACATCACTTACGACCCGGGTTAGTGGTCGCCCAAATAGGGCGTGAGCTGGGAAATGACGGTACGGGACGCAATATTCCCGCCCAGGGTTCCACTAACCGGGATCGTACGTCACACCTTTGCCGGGGCAATTTTCGGCCGCTAAGAATGGCTCCCGTCGCTCGGCGCCGTGGTTCGGAACTCGGCGTTCGCCACCGCTCAGGGCCCGTGCGATGTCCCCCATCGGAAGGTCTGTCCCGCCATGCCTAAGCACGCCACTTCTGGTCTGAACCGCCTGACCCGGACGCACAAGCTCTCCGTCGCCGGTGTCGCCGCCGCCGGTGCCGCCGCACTGGTCTTCAGCATTGTTCCGGGGGCCGACGCAGGTCAGGGCAAGGCCCAGGCCGACGCCGTCGAGAACGCCAAGCCGGTCGCCTTCAGCGCGGTGGACACCGCCGCCAAGACCCAGCAGGCCACCATCACCCAGCAGGCCGAGAAGTCCGCCGCCAAGGGCAGGGCCGAGGCCGCCGCCAAGAAGGCCGCCGCCGAGAAGGCCGCGAAGGCGAAGGCCGCCGCCGAGGCGAAGGCCAAGGCCGAGAAGGCGCGCAAGGCCAAGCAGGCCGCCAGCCGGTCCGCCGTGCGCACCGCGGTCCCCGCCGCCGCCCCGAAGCCGGCCGTCAAGACCTACCCGGACAACCTCGACGGCTGGATCCGCGAGTCGCTGGACGTCATGGCCAAGAAGGGCATCCCGGGCTCCTACAACGGCATCTACCGGAACATCATCCGGGAGTCGAGCGGTAACCCGATGGCGATCAACCTCTGGGACATCAACGCCCAGAACGGCATCCCGTCCAAGGGCCTGCTGCAGGTCATCGCCCCGACCTTCAAGACGTGGCACGTCGAGGGCACCTCGTGGAACATCTACGACCCGGTCGCCAACATCACCGCCGCCTGCAACTACGCCGCCGACAAGTACGGCTCGATGGACAACGTCAACTCGGCCTACTGAGCCGCCGGTTCACGCAGTCCGCGCACACAGCACAGCACGCCCGAGGGGCGGCACCCGGCTTCCGGGTGCCGCCCCTCGGGCGTTGTGCCGCGCGCTGCGGGGGCGCGCTACTTGCGCATGACCTCCGGCTCGTGGCGGCGCAGCAGCCGCGCGACGACGAAGGCGAGCCCGACGCCCAGGCTGATCAGGATGATCATGTCCATCACGTAGACGCCGGTCTGGTGCTTCCACAGCGGGTCGGGGTTGCCCAGCTCCCACGGCAGCAGGGTGTTCATGTCGCCGGTCGCGCCCATCGCGGCGACGGCCCAGCGCGACGGCATCAGCCAGGCGAACTGGGCGACGCCGGGCGTGTCGAACAGCTGGAAGAGCACGCCGGTGAAGACGACCTGGACGATGGCGAACATGACCAGCAACGGCATGGTCTTCTCGGCGGTCTTGACCAGCGCGGAGATGATCAGGCCGAACATCATCGAGGTGAAGCCCAGCGCGATGATCGCCAGCGCCATCTCGATGGCCGGGGCCTTCTCGATCACCAGGCCCTCGGTGGGCATGTTCCGGGTCGAGAAGCCGATCGCCGCGATGATCACGCCCTGGATGGCCGTGACCACACCGAGCACGATCACCTTGGACATCAGGTACGCCGAGCGCGACAGGCCGGTGGCCCGTTCCCGCTCGTAGATGACCCGCTCCTTGATCAGCTCACGGACCGAGTTGGCCGCACCCGAGAAGCACATGCCGACCGCGAGGATCAGCATGATCGTGCTCGCGTCGCGGTTGGTGCGGTGCTTGTTCAGCGGCCCGTAGCCGAGGCCGTAGTCGCTGGGGATCAGCATCGAGACCACGCCGAGGACCGCCGGCAGGATCACCATCAGCCCCAGGAAGCCCCGGTCGGAGGCGAGCACCGAGACATAGCGCCGCATCAGCGTCCACAGCTGCGAGCCCCAGCTCTGGGACTTCTGCATGCGGGCCGGCGGCGGCTGGATCGCCACCGACTGCGGGGCGACGGCGTCGATGTCCGCGGCGTACATCTGGTAGTGCGGGGAGCCGCGCCAGCGGCCCATCCAGTCGTAGTCGCGGTAGTTCTCGAAGGCCGAGAAGACATCCGCCCAGGTCTCGTACTGGAAGAAGTTCAGCGCCTCCTCGGGCGGGCCGAAGTAGGCCACGCCACCGCCGGGGGCCATCACCAGCAGCTTGTCGCAGATGCCGAGTTCGGCCACGGAGTGGGTGACGACCAGGACCGTGCGGCCGTCGTCGGCGAGGCCGCGCAGCAGCTGCATGACATCGCGGTCCATGCCCGGGTCGAGGCCGGAGGTCGGCTCGTCGAGGAAGATCAGCGACGGCTTGGTCAGCAGCTCCAGGGCCACCGAGACGCGCTTGCGCTGGCCACCGGAGAGCGAGGTGACCTTCTTCTCCTTGTGCACATGGAGCTTGAGCTCGTGCAGCACCTCGTCGATCCGGGCCTCGCGCTCGGCCTCCGCGGTGTCACCGGGGAAGCGGAGCTTGGCGGCGTAGCGCAGCGCCTTCTGGACGGTCAGCTCCTTGTGCAGGATGTCGTCCTGCGGGACCAGACCGATGCGCTGGCGCAGCTCGGCGAACTGCTTGTAGAGGTTCCGGTTGTCGTAGAGGACGTCGCCCTGGTCGGCGGGGCGGTAGCCGGTCAGCGCCTTGAGCAGCGTCGACTTGCCGGAGCCGGACGGGCCGATCACCGCGACCAGCGACTTCTCCGGGACGCCGAAGGAGACGTCCTTGAGGATCTGCTTGCCGCCGTCGACGGTGACCGTGAGGTGGCGGGCCGAGAAGGAGACCTCGCCGGTGTCGACGAACTCCTCCAGGCGGTCGCCGACCAGCCGGAAGGTGGAGTGGCCGACGCCGATGATGTCGTTCGGGCCGATCAGGGCCGTACCCGACTTGGTGACCGGCTGGCCGTTGACGTAGGTGCCGTTGTGGCTGCCCAGGTCGCGGATCTCGAACCGGCCGTCGGGGGTGGCGCGGAACTCGGCGTGGTGGCGGGAGACCTGGAGGTCGGAGACGACCAGCTCGTTCTCCAGCGCACGGCCGATCCGCATCACCCGGCCCGTGTCGAGGCGGTGGAACGTGGTCGGGCTGCGGTCGCCCTGGGCGGCGGCGCCGGCCGGCCGCTGCACGGGGGGCTGCTGTGGCTGTCCGGCCTGCTGGGGCGGGACGTACGGCGGCTGCTGACCCTGCGGCGGCGCCTGCCAGCCCTGCTGGGCGGGCGGCTGGTGCTGTACGGGCGGCTGCTGGGCCGGCGGCTGCTGCGCGGGCGGTGCCTGCCAGCCCTGCGCGGCCTGCTGCTGCGGCGCCATCGCGGGCTGCGCGTGGAAGGCGTCGGCGGCCGGCGCCGCGGCGGACAGGGTCACCCGGGGGCCGTCGGTGGCGTTGCCCAGGTGCACGGTCGAGCCGGGGCCGATCTCCATCTGGTGGATCCGCTGGCCCTGGACGTAGGTGCCGTTGGTGCTGCCCTGATCTTCGATGATCCAGCTGCGGCCGCCCCACCGCACGGTGGCGTGGCGCCAGGACACTCTGGCGTCGTCGAGCACCATGTCGCCCTGCGGATCACGGCCCACGTTGTAGGACCGGGACGGGTCGAGCGTCCAGGTCCTTCCGTTCAATTCGAGTACGAGTTCAGGCACTCCATGCCCCATTACATAGTCCCCCGAGTGACGCCCTGTATGGGAAGTCTAGGGATGGCGAACATCGTGAGGAACTATTTCAGGCTCGGCCCGTGGACCGGAAACCGGGACGGGGCTGGGGTGCGGACGGCTCGTGCGGCGGCCCGCCAAACTCTCCCGGAGCGCGGGAAGAACCCATGGATGGGCAGGGATCGCCGGATTACGGGTGTTCCCGGACGCTCCGGTGTCCGGCGGGGGTCGGTCGGGCCCGTCCCGGACGCGATGCGCGTCCGCCCCGCAGGCCGCATTATGGGATGGAGCGGACAAAACCATGATCGAGACCGCGGACTGTCGCGGTTGCGTTCCGTTATCGGCCCGAACATGTCACCGCTGCAAGGGCGTTGGCGTTCCGGCGGTGCGGCCACACCCGGAGCGGGCCGGACACGACTCCATAACGATCGACGGGGGCATCCGGGGCGGAGCGCCGGTGTACGGGTGCACGGGAGCACGGGCCGCGGCGGTCCGAACCCCGGACACCCGTACGGGCGCGACGGCCCGGCGGTTACCGTAAGGGCACCATGAGCGCATCGCAGACCCCGCCTGCCACCGCCGTCCCGGGCGACGACGTACCCACCCTCCTCGTGAAGATCTTCGGGAAGGACCGGCCCGGCATCACCGCAGGTCTCTTCGACACCCTCGCCGCCTACTCCGTCGATGTCGTGGACATCGAGCAGGTGGTGACCCGAGGGCGCATCACCCTGTGCGCACTGGTCACCACCCCCTCCCCCGCCAAGGGCGCCTCGGGCTCCTCCGAAGGAGACCTGCGGGCCACCGTGCACAGCTGGGCCGAGTCACTGAACCTCCAGGCGGAGATCATCTCCGGCCGGGGCGACAACCGTCCGCGCGGCACCGGACGTTCGCACGTCACCGTGCTGGGACACCCGCTCACCGCGGAGTCCACCGCCGCCATCGCCGCCGCCATAACGGCCACCGGCGGCAATATCGACCGTATTTTCCGCCTTGCCAAGTATCCGGTGACCGCCGTGGAATTCGCGGTGTCCGGCACGGCCACCGAGGCGCTGCGCACCGCGCTGGCACTGGAGGCCGCGCAGCTGGGCGTGGACGTCGCCGTGGTGGCGGCCGGGCTGCAGCGCAGGGCCCAGCGGCTGGTCGTGATGGACGTCGATTCCACGCTGATCCAGGACGAGGTCATCGAGCTGTTCGCGGCGCACGCCGGCTGCGAGGCCGAGGTGGCCGAGGTGACCGCCGCCGCGATGCGCGGCGAGCTGGACTTCGAGCAGTCCCTGCACGCCCGGGTCGAGCTGCTCGGCGGGCTCGACGAGTCGGTGGTCGAGGCCGTGCGCAAGGAGGTACGGCTCACCCCCGGCGCCCGGACCCTGGTGCGGACCCTCAAGCGGCTCGGCTACCAAGTCGGCGTCGTATCGGGCGGGTTCACCCAGGTCACCGATGCGCTCAAGGACGAGCTGGGGCTGGACTTCGCCTCCGCCAACACCCTGGAGATCGTCGACGGCAAGCTGACCGGCCGGGTCACCGGAGACATCGTGGACCGGGCCGGCAAGGCCAGGCTGCTGCGGGACTTCGCGCAGCAGGCCGGGGTTCCGCTCGACCAGACCGTGGCCATCGGCGACGGGGCCAACGACCTCGACATGCTCAACGCGGCGGGCCTCGGTGTGGCCTTCAACGCCAAGCCGGTGGTGCGCCAGGCGGCGCACACGGCCGTGAACGTGCCGTTCCTGGACACCGTGCTGTATCTGCTGGGCGTCACCCGCGAAGAGGTCGAGGCGGCGGACACCCACGCCGAGTGAGCGCACCGCGCGCACGCATCCGACCAGGGCATGACGCGCACGCCATCCGACGAGGACACACGGGAGGGCCCCGGCACACGGCTGCCGGGGCCCTCCGGTCGTATCCGGGCCGCCTTCCGCGCCCGCTGCGCGCGCGAAGGCGGCGGGATCACGCGTGCGGTGTCCAGTACGCGACCAGCCGTCCGACGCCGTGCTCGACCGACTTCCAGGAGCCGTTGAAACTGATCACGGCCATCGAGGCGGTCGGGAAGCCGCTGCGGTTCATCCGCGGCAGCAGATCACCGTCGGACTCACCGGCGAGCGCGTCGGCGAGCGCGTGCACTCCCGGGTTGTGGCCGACCAGCATCAGGTCGTCGACCTCGTCGGAGGTCTCGTTCAGCAGCGCGATGAGCTCGCCCAGAGACGCTTCGTAGATCCGCTCGTCATAGACGGTCCTGGGTCGCTCGGGGAGCTCATGGACGGCGAGCTTCCACGTCTCGCGGGTGCGTACGGACGTCGAGCACAGGGTCAGATCGGGGTTGATCCCGGCCCCGGCCAGCCAGCGGCCGGCCACCGGGGCATCCTTGCGGCCGCGGTCCGCAAGCGGACGCTCATGGTCGTCGGTGTCCGACCATTCGGCCTTGGCGTGTCGGAGGAGGACAATCCGGCGGGGTGTATCGGCGCTCATGCGTCCCAGCTTCGCACGAAAGACGGCACGGGGCTCGGGGTGTTGAAGCGCTCCCCCCTGCCGGGTGACGCCGGGCGCGGACGGTCCTCAGACACCTATGGGGACGATCCGGGCAAGGGCCTCCAGCAGCCACGTCAGGCCCTGCGGAGGGCTCGCCGCGCTCGCCTCGGAGGCGCTCGCCACCAGCGCCAGCAGGGCTATGAACGAGACCACCGGTAGCGCCAGCGCCCACCACGGCAGCCGCGTCCGCAAGCGGCGGGCCTTGACTGCGGGTGACCGGCTGACCGCGGGTGACGGGCTGGACGCGGCGGACATGCGGATCGCCTCCGTGGCGGCGTCGAAGGGCTGCGCGCCCGCGGGCCGCGGCGCGCCCACCGCCGTGTGCGGTGTACTTCGAAGCTACGGATCACCGGCGGCCGTGCCCACCCGGGAAGCCACCCACTTACCCCTGACCCTGTCCCCCTAGGGGACGGTGGGGCTACCCCCACCCCGGACCCGCCGGCGGACCCGCGGGTCGGGCCGCGGGCGGCTCACGGAGCGGCGATACTCGCCACGATCGCGACGACGACGGTCACGCCGAGCATGAGGCCCAGCACGAGGAGCAGCTTCTTCTGGCCGCCCTGCGGATTCGGTTCGAGCACTGGCATGCGCCCAGTGTCGCACTCAGGCCTCGTCCTCGATCCGGCGGTCCCGGCCCGCCAGCACGCCCACCGCGATCTGCGGCACCATCAGCCCCGCCATCAGCGCGATCGGCAGCCCCCAGCCGCCGCTGTGGTCGTAGAGCGTGCCGACCAGCTGCGGCCCGGGGATGGAGATCAGATAGCCGACACTCTGCGCGAAGGCCGAGAGCTTGACGACGCCGGCGGAGCTGGTCGAGCGCATCCCGATCATCGTCAGGGCCAGCGGGAACGCGCAGTTGGAGACGCCCATCAGCAGCGCCCAGGCCCAGGCGCCGGCGGCCGGGGCCAGCCACAGCCCGGCGTAACCCGCCAGACCGCACAGGCCGAGCGCCACCGCGAGCGGACCCTGGTGCCGCATCCGGGACGCCAGCCGCGGCAGGACGAAGGAGAGCGGCACGCCCATGGCCATGGTGACGGCGAGCAGCACGCCCGCGGTCCCCGCCGAGACCCCGGCGTCGCGGAAGATCTGCGGCATCCAGCCCATGGTGATGTACGCGGCGGTGGCCTGGAGCCCGAAGAAGACGGCCAGCGCCCAGGCGGTCGGTGACGAGGTGATCCGGACCGGCGCCTCCTCGGGGCGGTCGCTATCGGCGGCCGGGCCGGCGGCGACCCCGCGCTGCCGCAGCACGGCCAGCCAGGGCAGCGCCGCGACCGCGGCGAGCGCGGCCCACACCGCCAGGCCGATGCGCCAACTGCCGCCCAGCCCCTCGGTGATGGGCACGGTGAGCGCCGCGGCGAGCGAGGTCCCCAGGGCCAGCGCCATCGAGTACAGCCCGGTCATCGGGCCGACCCGGTCGGGGAACCAGTTCTTGATCACGACCGGCATCAGGACATTGCTGACCGCGATGCCGGCCAGGGCGAGCGCGCTGGCGGCCAGGAAGCCGCCGGTGCCGCCCGCGAACGGGCGCAGCGCCACGCCCACGGCGATCGCGGCCATGCCGGCGCAGACGATCGCGCCGGGCCCCCAGCGCCGGGCCAGCCGGGGCGCGGCGATACCGAAGGCGGCGAAGCACATGGCCGGTACGGACGTCAGCAGTCCGGCGACGCTGGCGCTCATGCCGAGGCTCGCGCGGACCTCCGCCATCAGCGGACCGAGGCTGGTGATGGCCGGGCGGAGGTTGAGCGCCGCGAGGACGATTCCGGCCGTCACGATCCACGGCAGCCAGCGGCCGACGGCGCCGCCGGCCCGGCCGCTCTCCGCCGCGGCCGCACCGGGCCCGACCTGCGGCTCGGCGCCCTCGGAGCGCAGGGCGGTGGAGGTGGTGCGGGGCCCGGCCGCCGGGCCGAGGGTCGCGAGGTCTTCGTCTGCCATGGACGTCATCATAGAATCATGGGATGAATGCTTGTCCAGCCGACATCGCTAGCCTCGGCTGTCCCGGACGGCTCCCGGGGGCCGCGACGGCCCTCGCACGCCGCGCCGCCGCCCGTCCACCCCTGCACCCCGGAGCGCAGTTGTGCCTCTGACCTCGCCCCGCCGGTCCGCGCTGGCCGACCAGGTGATCGCGCAGCTGCGCGCCCAGATCACCTCCGGTGAGTGGCCGGTGGGATCCCGTATCCCGACCGAGCCGGAACTCGTCGAGCAGCTCGGCGTGGCCCGCAACACCGTTCGCGAGGCGGTACGCGCGCTGGCCCACAACGGGCTGCTGGACATCCGGCAGGGCTCGGGCACCTACGTGGTGGCGACCAGCGAGCTGGCCGGGGTGATGAACCGCCGGTTCGCGGCCGCCGAGCCCGAGCACGTCGCCGAGCTGCGCAGTGCCCTGGAGGCGAGCGCCGCCCGGCTCGCCGCCCGCCGCCGCACCGACCAGGACCTGCGGCAGATCGACGCACTGCTGGAGCGGCGCGAGGCCGCCTGGGAGTCCGGTGCGGCCGAGTCCTTCGTCGAGGCGGACGCGACCCTGCACATGGCGATCGTGTCGGCCTCGCACAACGAGGTGCTGGCCGAGATCTACGCCGACCTCGGCGGCGTGCTGCGCGACTTCCTGCGCGCCGATGTCGGCGAGGAGCTGCGCCCGGAGGCGCACATGGACCACTCCCGGCTGGTGGAGGCGATCCGCGCGGGCGACGCCGAGCTGGCCGCCGCCGAGGCGGGCGCGCACCCCTTCGGCTGCCGAATGGCCGTACCGGGGCCGTGAGCGGCGTACCGGGGTCCTGAGGGGGCGGGGGGCCCTAAGGGGGGATCGAACGGCTCCCGTAGGGGATGCCGGCGCCCCCTGCGGGGCCACAACGGAGCGGGGGTGGACGGTATTCCCGCAGACCGTACCGCCCGCCCCCACGCGTACTGCCCGCCCCGGTGGCCGGGACGGGCAGTACGGACGTGATCGGGATCGGGGCGTCAGGCGCCCATCATGTGCACGCCGCCGTCGACGTGCACGATCTCACCGGTCGTCTTCGGGAAGAAGTCCGAGAGCAGACCGACGACGCCACGGCCCGCCGGCTCCGGGTCGGCCAGGTCCCAGCCGATCGGCGCGCGGTGGTTCCAGACGTCCGCCAGCTCCTCGAAGCCCGGGATGGACTTGGCGGCCATCGACTTGATCGGGCCGGCCGAGACCATGTTGACGCGGATGTTCCGCCCGCCCAGGTCACGGGCCAGGTAACGCCCGGTGGACTCCAGGGCGGCCTTGGCGACGCCCATCCAGTCGTACTTCGGCCAGGCGATCGACCCGTCGAAGGTGATGCCGACGACCGAGCCACCGCCGCGCTTCTCCATCAGCGGCAGCAGCGCCATGGTCAGCGACTTCAGGGAGTACGAGGAGACCTGCAGCGCGGTCGAGACGTCCGCCCAGTCGGCCTCCAGGAAGTTGAACGCGCCCTGCGGGCCGAAGGCGATCGAGTGCACGATGCCGTCGATGCCCTCGTCGTCACCGAAGTACTCGCTGACCTTGGCGGCCAGACCGTCCAGGTGCTCCGGGTTGGTGACGTCCATCTCGATGACCGTGGTCGGCTTGGGCAGCCGCTTGGCGATGCGCTCCACGAGCGAGACCCGCCCGAAGCCGGTGAGAACGACCTCCGCGCCCTGCTCCTGCGCGACCTTGGCCGCGTGGAAGGCGATGGACCCCTCGGTGAGGACTCCGGTCACCAGGATGCGCTTGCCTGCGAGGATTCCACTCATGCTGATCAGTGACCCATGCCCAATCCGCCGTCGACGGGAATGACGGCTCCGGTGATGTACGCGGCCTCGTCGGAGGCCAAAAAGCGGACCGAGGAGGCGATCTCCTCGGGCTGCGCATACCGCGCGAGCGGCACCTGCTTGACGATGTTGTCCCGCTGCTCGTCGGTGAGCACCCGGGTCATGTCGGTGTCGACGAAACCCGGCGCGACGACGTTGACGGTGATGTTGCGGCTGCCCAGTTCCCGGGCGAGCGAGCGGGCGAAGCCCACCAGACCGGCCTTGGAGGCGGCGTAGTTCGCCTGGCCGGCGCCGCCCATCAGGCCCACCACGGACGAGATCAGCACGACGCGTCCCTTGCGGGCCCGCAGCATCGCCCGGTTGGCGCGCTTGACCACCCGGAACGTGCCGGTGAGGTTGGTCTCCAGGACCGAGGTGAAGTCCTCTTCGGACATCCGCATCAGCAGCTGGTCGCGGGTGACGCCGGCGTTGGCCACCAGCACCTCGACCGGACCGTGCTTCTCCTCGATCTCCTTGTAGGCCTGCTCGACCTGCTCGCCGTCCGTGATGTCGCACTTCACGGCCAAGAACCCGGCGGGGGGCTCGCCCGAGCGGTAGGTGATGGCGACCTTGTCGCCTGCCTCGGCGAAGGCACGGGCGATGGCGAGGCCAATGCCGCGGTTACCTCCGGTGACCAGAACCGAGCGGCTCAAGAGATCACCCTTTCCCTTTTCTGTCCGTCCTGCGTTCGATACGAAACTATCGGTCACGGGCCCCTTCCGTGGAATCGAGCACGGACAGGCACGCGGCCCGGTCACTGTCGGGTCCCCACAGAACCCGGCCGACGCGCCACGGCGCGCGCGGGTGTCCTCTGGGCCGGGGGCGCGGCGCAGGGCATGATGCAGGCGCCGACCACGGGAGGACGCTTTGCCTGCTGCACCCCATGCCCACGCCCTCGACGCATCGTTCCTGGCCCTGCCGCTGCGCGCGCTGGCCGACGCCGCGCTGGCCCGGGCCCGCGCGCTGGGCGCCGACCACGCGGACTTCCGCCTGGAGCGGATCCGCAGTGCCTCCTGGCGGCTGCGGGACGCCCGGACGTCGGGGACCTCGGACAGCACCGACCTCGGCTACGCGGTGCGGGTGGTGCACGGCGGGGCCTGGGGCTTCGCGTCCGGGGTGGATCTGACGATGGACGCGGCGGCGCGGGTGGCCTCGCAGGCGGTGGCGATGGCGAAGCTGTCGGCGAAGGTGACCGAGGCCGCGGAATCGGGCGGGGCGGCGCGAAGCGCTTCCGTCGAAGGGTGGCGGTGGGCGACGGAATCGGGAGGGGCAGCGCGAAGCGCTTCTGACGAAGGGTGGCGGTGGGCGACGGGTGGGCGGGTGGAGCTGGCGGCGGAGCCGGCGCATCCGGACCGCACCTGGGTCTCCTCGTACGAGGTCAACCCCTTCGACGTGCCGGACGCCGAGAAGACCGAGCTGCTGGCGGAGTGGAGCGCGCGGCTGCTGGCCGCCGAGGGCGTGGCGCACGCGGACGCCTCGCTGATGACCGTCCAGGAGAACAAGTTCTACGCGGACACCGCGGGCACCAGCACCACCCAGCAGCGCATCCGGCTGCATCCGCAGCTGACCGCGGTCGCGGTGGACCCGGCCGGCGACTTCGACTCGATGCGCACCCTCGCCCCGCCGGTCGGGCGCGGCTGGGAGTATCTGACCGGCGGTCACTGGGACTGGGACGGCGAGCTGGCCAGGATCCCGGAGTACCTCGCCGAGAAGATGCGCGCGCCGAGCGTCGAGGCCGGCGCGTACGACCTGGTGGTGGATCCGTCCAATCTCTGGCTGACGATCCACGAGTCGATCGGGCACGCGACCGAGCTGGACAGGGCGCTGGGCTACGAGGCGGCGTACGCGGGGACCTCGTTCGCCACCTTCGACCAGCTGGGCAAGCTGGCGTACGGCTCCGAGATCATGAACGTGACCGGCGACCGGACCGCCGAGCACGGTCTGGCGACGATCGGCTACGACGACGAGGGAGTGGCCGCGCAGTCCTGGGACCTGGTCAAGGACGGGACCCTGGTCGGCTACCAACTCGACCGCCGTATCGCGAAGTCGACGGGCTTCGCGCGCTCCAACGGGTGCGCGTACGCGGACTCGCCGAGCCATGTGCCGGTCCAGCGGATGGCGAACGTCTCGCTGCGACCGGCGCCGGAGGGGCCGTCCACCGACGAGCTGATCGCCGGGGTGGAGCGCGGCATCTACGTGGTCGGCGACCGCTCCTGGTCGATCGACATGCAGCGCTACAACTTCCAGTTCACCCAGCAGCGGGCCTACGCGATCCGCGACGGGCGGCTCCGCGGGCAGCTCCGGGACGTCGCGTACCAGGGGGTCACCCCGGAGTTCTGGGGCTCGATGACCGCGCTCGGCGGGCCGCAGACCTATGTCCTCGGTGGCGCCTTCAACTGCGGCAAGGCCCAGCCGGGACAGGTCGCCGCGGTGTCCCACGGCTGCCCGTCCGCGCTGTTCCGGGGAGTGAACATCCTCAACACCTCGGCCGAGTCGGGGCGCGACTGAGGGTGCCCCTTCGGCGGCGCGGCCGGTGGGTAGTCTCTGCACCGGCGACCACCACCGCCGTCCCGCACCACCGCCGTCCCGCACCGCCGTCCGTCCGCCCGGTTCGAGGGCGTCAACACCGTGAACACCCTGCAGGAGGCCGGTCGATGAGCACGCGTACGCCCCGTACGAGCAGGCCGCACGAGATCGTCGAGCGGGCGCTGGAGTTGTCCCGCGCCGACGGCTGTGTGGTCATCGCGGACGAGCACTCCAGCGCCAATCTGCGCTGGGCGGGCAACGCGCTCACCACCAACGGCGTCACCCGCGGCCGCACCCTCACGGTCGTGGCGACGGTGGACGGCGGGCAGGGCACCGCGTCGGGTGTGGTCTCCCGTTCGGCGGTGACCGCCGACGACCTGGAGCCGCTGGTACGGGCCGCGGAGGCGGCCGCCCGGGACGCCGGGCCCGCCGAGGACGCCCGGCCGCTGGTCGGCGGCGAGAAGGCGTCCGCCGACTTCACCGACGCGCCCGCCGAGACCTCCTCGGACGTCTTCGCGGCGTTCGCACCGGCCCTCGGGGAGGCCTTCGGGCAGGCCCGCTCCGGCGGCCGTGAGCTGTACGGCTTCGCCCACCACGGCATGGTCTCGTCGTATCTGGGCACCTCGGCCGGGTTGCGGCTGCGGCACGACCAGCCCACCGGGACGCTGGAGCTGAACGCCAAGGCCCCGGGCGCCGACGGAGCGGTGCCCCGCTCGGCCTGGGCCGGGCGGGCGACCCGGGACTTCACCGACGTCGATCCGCGGGAGCTGGACGCCGAGCTGGGCCGGCGGCTGGGCTGGGCCGAGCGGCGGATCGAGCTGCCCGCCGGGCGGTACGAGACGCTGCTGCCGCCGACCGCCGTCGCCGATCTGCTGATCTACCAGATCTGGTCGTCCGGGGCCCGGGACGCCGCCGAGGGCCGTACGGTCTTCTCCCGGCCGGCCGGGGCCGACGAGGCCGCCGGCCGTCCCGGCGCCGGCACCCGGATCGGCGAGCGGCTCAGCGAGCTGCCGCTGACGCTGCGCAGCGACCCGGGGGCGGCCGGTCTGGAGTGCGCGCCGTTCGTGCTGGCGCACTCCTCCGGGGACGATGCGTCGGTCTTCGACAACGGGCTGCCGCTCGCGGCCACCGACTGGGTGCACGAGGGCGTGCTGAACCGGCTGGTGACCACCCGGCACAGCGCCGGGCTGACCGGCCTTCCGGTGGCGCCGGCCATCGACAACCTCCTGCTGGAGGGCGGCGGTTCGCGCTCCCTGGACGAGATGGTCGCGGCCTCCGGGCACGACGGTCCCGCGCTGCTGCTGACCTGCCTGTGGTACATCCGCGAGGTCGATCCGGCGACGCTGCTGCTGACCGGGCTGACCCGGGACGGCGTCTATCTGGTCGAGAACGGCGAGGTGACCGGTGAGGTCAACAACTTCCGGTTCAACGAGTCGCCGGTGGACGTGCTGTCCCGGGCGGTGGAGGCGGGCCGTACGGAGCGGACCCTGCCGCGGGAGTGGAGCGACTACTTCACCCGGGCGGCGATGCCCGCGCTGCGCGTCCCGGACTTCAATATGAGCTCGGTCAGCCAGGGGGTGTAGCAGCCGGACGGGACGCCCCGGCCCCGGTGGCGGACCGCATGCGCGCAAACCCGCGCGTGGGGACCGCTGCAATAGCAATATGCTTTAGCCCTGTCCCTTCCGGGGCGCCCTGTCCTCCCTCACGGGAAACCCGATCGATCAGGAACGCCATGACACGCCTCGGCGAATCCGTCGCCCGCGCCAGCACTCTGCTCTCCACCGACCTCTCCTCGGACGGCACCGTCCGGGAGCTGCTCAAGGAGACGGGCGACCGGCGCTATCTCGATCTGACGGACCTGCCCGCCAAGGAGCAGGCCGAGCTGATCGCGGCCCGTACGGTCGAGGTGCTGCCGGGCGTGGAGAAGCTGGCCGAGCGGATCGAGGAGCGCCGGGCGGCCGGCAAGGGCCTGCACATCAAGCTGGGCATCGACCCGACGGCGACCGATGTGCACCTGGGGCATGCGGTGCCGCTGATCGTGCTGAGCCGGTTCCAGCGGCTCGGCCACGACGTCACGCTGATCATCGGTGACTTCACCGCCAAGATCGGCGACCCGTCGGGCCGTACGGCAGAGCGCCCGCCGCTCACCGACGAGGACATCGCGCACAACCTCGCCACCTACCGCGAACAGGTCCGCCCCTTCTTCGACTTCGAGAAGGTCAGCTTCCGGCAGAACAGCGAGTGGCTGGCGCCGTACACCTTCCCCGAGCTGCTCGCGCTGCTCGCCCAGGTGCCGGCCTCGCAGCTGCTGCAGCGCGAGGACTTCCGCAACCGGCTCGCGGCCGGCTCCGGTCTGACGATGACGGAGCTGCTCTACCCCATCGCTCAGGGCCTGGACTCGGTGGCGCTGGAGTGCGATGTCGAGCTGGGCGGTTCCGACCAGCTGCTCAATCTGCAGATGGGCCGCAAGCTGATGGAGCTGCGCGGGCAGCGGCCGCAGCTGGTGGTGACCATGCCGCTGATCGAGGGCACGGACGGCACCGGCGCCAAGATGTCGAAGTCCAAGGGCAACTACGTCGGTCTGGGCGCGCCCGCCGACGATGTCTTCGGCAAGATCATGTCGGTGCCGGACCGGCTGATGGAGCCGTACCTCAAGGCGTGGACGGAGTGGACGGACGAGGAGATCGCGCTCGTCCTGGGCCGGGTCGCGGACCGCTCGCTGCACCCGATGGACCTCAAGAAGGTCCTCGCGGGCGAGGTCGTGGCCGCGCTGTACGGCCTGGAGGCGGCGATGGCGGCGCGCGCCGGCTTCATCGCGCAGTTCTCCAAGAAGTCCTTCTCCGACGTGGAGTCGCTGCCGGTCGTCGATGTCGCCGAGCACGGCGCGGAGACGGTGGCCGCGGTGCTGACCAAGGTGCTGGAGTTCACGCCGAGCGCCTCGGCGGCACGGCGGCTGGCCAAGCAGAACGCGCTGCGGCTGGTCGTGGAGGGCGAGGACGGCCAGCAGACGGTGGTGCTCGCGGAGGCCGAGGCGATCCGGCCGCTGAACGAGGTGCTGGCCGAGAAGCTGACGGACCCGGCCGGGGTCGCGTACCTCAAGGCCGGCCGGAAGCTGGCGCAGCTCGCGGGCCGCTGACCGGACGCGCTTGTGCGGAGGCGGCCGGTGCGCGTGAGTACGCACCGGCCGCCTCCGTTTTTTCCTGCCCCGGGCCGGAGTCGGCAGGCTTCGGGCGTCTCCCCCGGGCCTCTGAACCGCCGGACCGCTAGGCCGTTGTCTTACGGCCGCGCATGGATACCCACAAGCGGTCGCCGATGCCGACGACGAGGACCGCGCCGACCAGTTGCAGCAGGTGCCGGATCCAGTCGATGCCGCTGGTCTCGTTGACGCCGATGCCGGTGGCCAGCCAGTTGCCGAGGACGCTGCCCACCATGCCGAAGATCACGGTCAGCCAGAGCGGGATCTGCTGCTTGCCCGGGATGATGGCCTTCGCGATCAGGCCCAGCACCAGGCCCACGATGATCGCCCACAACCACGTCATGTCGCCTCCTCTTACGGCGCGGTGCGCGTGAGGGTCGCCCCGTCAGTGTCACTCCGCATCGGCTACGCCGCACGCCGGAGCCGATGATCCACCATTCGTCCCGGCGGACCCGGCCGAACGGGGGCAGGCCCCGGTCTCGAAGGCGGCGCAGGTGCGGCGTACCGTGGAAACCGACCGGAGACCGGGGAGAATCCGGCATGACCTAGCAGGTGGTGGAACGTGATGCGGAAGCAGAGCAGCGGCCAGGCCTTCCGGATCACAGGGGCTCGCCAGGGGCTGTCCGAGGACGTGCGCGGGCGGCAGCGGCGGTATGTGATCTCGATGGTGGTGCGGACGGTGGCCGTGCTGCTGACCGTCGTGCTGTGGAACGTCGAACGGCCCGTTGCCATTGCGACGCTGGTGCTGGGGATGGCGCTGCCCTATATCGCGGTGGTGATCGCCAACGCGGGCCGGGAGAACGCCCCTTCGCTTCCGAAAACCTTCGTCGCGGGGCCGACCAGGCCGATGCTGACGCCGGGTTCCCCCACCGCACCAGCGGAATCCGAACCGGAGCGGCCCGCGGCGGACACGTCCACGCCCCGCCCCGACGCCCACTGATCAGCATTCGGTCTGCAAAGCTCAAGAAAAGCTCAGATCAATCGTGGAGTTCCGGTGCACCGCGCACCATTCCCCGTGACATACTGCGTAACGCGCTCCGCATCCCCCGTCGGAGCGACGGACCGACGCCGGGCGGCTCCCCCCGTGGCTGCCCGGCGTCGTCATGTCCGCTCCCGGTCACGGCCTCCAGGGCCCCGGGCCGCAGGACGTAGGGTTGAGGCCGTGAACTCCCCTGATCTTCCCGACTCCACCGCAGGCGGCGACGCCGCGGTCATCTGTTCCGCCAAGGGCTGCCGAGCCGCCGCCGTCTGGGTGCTGGCCTGGAACAACCCGAAGCTGCACACGCCGGACCGCCGTAAGACCTGGCTGGCCTGTGAGGAGCACCGGGAGCATCTGTCGCAGTTCCTCGGCGTGCGCGGCTTCCTCAAGGACGTGGTGACGCTTCAGGAGTGGGAGGCTTCCACCGCCGGGAAGTGATGCCGGGCGCCGGGGAGCGCGCGGCGGGTCAGCCGCCGATCGAGGACATCGGCCGCTCGGGCTGCAGGAAGGACGGATCGTCCAGGCCGGAGCCCGCCTTCTTGCCCCACATCGCGCGCTTCCATATGCGCGCGATCTCTTCGTCGGGCGCCCCGGAGCGCAGCGCCGTCCGCAGATCGGTCTCCTCGGTGGCGAACAGGCAGGTACGGACCTGGCCGTCGGCCGTCAGACGGGTGCGGTCGCAGGCGCGGCAGAACGGGCGGGTGACGGAGGCGATCACGCCGACGCGGTGCGGTCCGCCGTCGACCTGCCAGCGCTCGGCGGGCGCGGAGCCGCGCTCGTCCTGGCCCTCGGGGGTGAGCTCGAAGCGGGTGCGCAGCGAGGCGAGGATGTCACCGGCGGTGATCATGCCGTCGCGCTTCCAGCCGTGCTGGGCGTCGAGCGGCATCTGCTCGATGAAGCGGAGCTCGTAGTCCTGGGCGATCGCCCAGGCGAGCAGGTCGGGAGCCTCGTCGTCGTTGAGACCCGGCATCAGGACGGCGTTGACCTTGACCGGGGTCAGACCGGCTTCGCGGGCCGCTTCGAGGCCGCGGAGCACGTCGTCGTGCCGCTTGCGGCGGGTCATGGCCTGGAAGACGTCGGGGCGCAGGGTGTCGAGGGAGACGTTGACGCGGTCGAGGCCGGCGTCGCGCAGTGCCGCGGCCGTGCGCTGAAGGCCTATGCCGTTGGTGGTCAGCGACATCTTGGGGCGGGGGGTGAGGGCGGCGACCCGCTCGACGATGCCGACCAGGCCGGGGCGGAGCAGCGGCTCACCGCCCGTGAAGCGGACCTCTTCGATACCCAGGTCGCGCACCGCGATGGCGATCAGCCGGACGATCTCGTCGTCGGTGAGCAGATCGGGCTTGGCGAGCCACTGCAGGCCCTCTTCGGGCATGCAGTACGTGCACCGCAGATTGCAGCGGTCGGTGAGCGAAACGCGCAGGTCGGTGGCCACACGACCGTAGGTGTCGATGAGCACAGGGCCCCCTCCCCGGGACGGACGGCTCGGGACGTCTTTTGACGTCCTGGTTCGCCTTGGTACGTCTCCCGTGTGGATCAGTACCTCTTCGAGCCTACGCGATGGGTGTGACAGCGAGCAGAGATGAGAAGCACGACGTGGGCGGGGTGGCGTCGTAGGGATCTACGACACCACCCCGCCCCGGTCCTGTACGGACGACTCAGTGCGCGCGCACCGTGCGGGCGGCTAGTGCGCCCCGGTGCCGGTCAGCGAGCGGACCTCCAGTTCGGCGTACTTCTTGACGTCCGGCTCCTCCTTGGACAGCAGCGAGCCCAGCCAGCCGAGCAGGAAGCCCAGCGGGATGGAGATCAGGCCCGGGTTCTCCAGCGGGAAGAAGCCGAAGTCCGCGCCGGGGAACATGGAGGTCTCCTTGCCGGAGACGACCGGCGAGAAGAGCACCAGGAAGACGGAGGAGGCGAGGCCTCCGTAGATGGACCAAAGCGCGCCCTGGGTGGTGAAGCGCTTCCAGAACAGGCTGTAGAGGATCGTCGGGAGGTTGGCGGAGGCGGCGACCGCGAAGGCGAGCGCCACCAGGCCGGCGACGTTCAGCCCGCGGGCGAAGACGCCCAGCACGATGGCGACCGCGCCGATGCCGACGGTCGCCCAGCGGGCCGCGCCGACCTCCTCCTTCTCGGTGGCGCCGCCCTTGCGGATGACGTTGACGTACAGGTCGTGCGCGAAGGACGAGGACGAGGCGAGGGTCAGGCCGGCGACCACCGCGAGGATCGTGGCGAAGGCCACCGCGGAGATCACGGCGAGCAGGATGGCGCCGCCGGTGGAGCCCGCGCCGCCGCCGATCGCCTCGGCGAGGAGCGGCGCCGCGGTGTTGCCGGCCTTGTTGGAGGCGGTGATCGTGTCGGGCTTGATCAGGGCCGCGGCACCGAAGCCCAGCGCGATGGTCATCAGGTAGAAGACGCCGATGATGCCGATCGCCCAGTTCACCGACTTGCGGGCGGCCTTGGCGGTGGGGACGGTGTAGAAGCGGATGAGGATGTGCGGCAGGCCCGCGGTGCCCAGGACGAGCGCGATGCCCAGCGAGATGAAGTCGATCTTCGAGGTGGCGGTGGCACCGTACTTGAGGCCGGGTTCCAGGAAGGCGGAGCCCTTGCCGCTGTTCTCCGCGGCCGCGCCGAGCAGCGCGGAGATGTCGAAGTGGAACTTGAGCGCCACCAGGAACGTGATCAGCAGGGTGCCGGCGATCAGCAGGACCGCCTTGACCATCTGCACCCAGGTGGTGCCCTTCATGCCGCCGATGCTGACGTAGAGGATCATCACGATGCCGACGATGACGACGACCAGGATCTTGCCGGCCTCGCTGGTGATGCCCAGCAGCAGGGTGACCAGGGCCCCGGCGCCGGCCATCTGGGCGAGCAGGTAGAAGATCGACACGATGATGGTGGAGGTGCCCGCGGCCGTGCGGACCGGGCGCTGGCGCATCCGGTAGGCCAGGACGTCGCCCATGGTGAACCGGCCGGAGTTGCGCAGCGGTTCGGCGACCAGCAGCAGCGCGACGAGCCAGGCGACGAGGAACCCGATGGAGTAGAGGAAGCCGTCGTAGCCGAAGAGGGCGATGGCACCGGCGATGCCCAGGAAGGACGCGGCGGACATGTAGTCGCCGGAGATGGCCAGGCCGTTCTGGAAGCCGCTGAACTGCCGGCCGCCGGCGTAGAAGTCCTCCGTGCCCTTGGTCTGACGGCCGGCCCAGACGGTGATGCCGAGGGTGGCGGCGACGAAGACGGCGAACAGGGTGATGATCAGGGCGCGGTGCTCACCCGCGCCGCCGGCCGCGAGCTGGAGCACGAGCGGCTGCTGAGCGGGGGTCATGCGTCACCCTCCAGGCGGGACTTGATGACCTCGGCCTTGGGGTCGAGCTTGGCGGCGGCGTGCCGGGAGTACCACCAGGCGATCAGGAAGGTGGTCGCGAACTGGGCGATGCCGAGCACGAAGGCGACGTTGACGTTGCCGAGGACCTTGGTGGCCATGAAGCCGCCGGCGTAGCTCGACAGCAGTACGTACCCGAGGTACCAGGCGATGAAGGCGACGGTCACCGGGAAGGCGAACGAGCGGTGTGCACTGCGGAGTTCGTTGAATTCCGCGCTCGACTGCACCTGGATGTAGTCGGGCGGCTCATGCGTCCCCGGATCGATGGTGGGTGCGGCGCTCACGGAATCTCCTGACGCGAGGGGGCGGCTGGCTCGGGGCTGGTGCACCGGGTCCGCACGGGGGACGGTCCGGTCGACGTAAAGCCCGCGTAAGTGATGTTGATCACGCATGGTAGGGCCGCGCCACACGTTGCGACAGAGGGGCGTTGGTTGAATCCCCGAGGAAAATTCGGGGGAACGGCCGCGGCGACCGCCACCGCGCGCGGGGCGATTCGTTGAGCCCGATGTGAACCCGCCGCCCCATCAGGCCCCGCAGCCCTCCGCTCCCCGCCGGCGCCCGTACGGCAGCGTCCGGCTGCCGGCGCCGCTCACCGTCGCCCCGTCGCGGCCGCGCCCGGAGACCGCCCCGGCGGCGCGCCGCTGGTACGGCCCGCGGATCCCCCTGCCGCTGCTGAGCATCGCCACGCTGCGGCGCGGCGACTGACGGGGCGCCCGGCGGGCCAGGTCCCGCGAACCGAGCGGCGGCCCCAAGCTGACAGCACATCAATTCACCACTCCTGACAGGTTTTCTCCCCGTTCCATTGCTGTGCGTCAGTGATCGCCGATAACTTCACGTCTCACTGCATCCGCCCGTGCGCAAACCCGCGTACGGGCGGTCTCACGGATGATGTGGAGTACCCCCATGGCACATCCCCGATCCAGACGCATGCGGGCGCTGGCCGTACCGCTCGGGCTGGCCCTGACGGCGTCGCTCGGCTTCCTGCCGAACGCGGCCACCGCCGCGCCCCAGGACTCCGTCCCGGCCGCCGCGCAGGCCGACGGCCCGCTGCTCTCGTACGTCGTGAACACCACGCCCGGTCATGCCACCGTCGGCAAGGTGCAGAAGGCGATAGCCAAGGCCGGCGGGAAGGTGATCGTCGCCCATGAGCAGATAGGCGTGATCGTCGTCCACTCGGCGAACCCGCAGTTCGCCGCCACCATACGGACGGTGCCGGGCGTGCAGACCGCCGGCGCCAGCCGGACCGCGCCCCTGAAGGCCTCGGGCACCACCGACGTCGGCAAGCCGCAGAAGGTGGACCTGACGAAGTCGCAGCTCAAGGCGGCCGGCAGCGCGGCGAAGGCGAACGGCCAGGAGCCGCTGGAGCCGTTGCAGTGGGACCTGCCCGCCATCAAGGCCGACAAGGCCGCGCAGGTGAACCCCGGCAGCCGGGACGTCACCGTCGCCGTCATCGACACCGGCGTGGACGACACCCACCCGGACCTGAAGGCCAACTTCTCCGCGAAGCAGTCCGCCAACTGCGTCGGCGGCGTGGCCGACACCTCCAAGGGGTCCTGGCGCCCCTGGGACGCCGACAGCGACTACCACGGCACCCATGTCGCGGGCACGATCGCCGCGGCCCGCAACGGCGTCGGCGTGGCGGGCGTCGCCCCGGGCGTGAAGGTCTCCGCGATCAAGGTCAGCGAGCCGGAGACGAGCCTGTTCTACGCCGAGAGCGTGGTGTGCGCCTTCGTCTTCGCGGCCGACCACGGCGTCGAGGTCACCAACAACAGCTACTACGTCGACCCGTGGATGTTCAACTGCAAGGATGACGCCGACCAGGCCGCCATCGTTGACGCGGTCGGCCGTGCGGCGAGCTACGCCCAGCGCAAGGGGGCGATCAACATCGCCGCCGCGGGCAACTCCAACCTCGATCTGGGGGCCGCCAAGCTCCCCGACGCCAGCAGCCCGAACGACTCCACCCCCGTCGAGCGCACCATCAACCCGAAGACCTGCTGGGATGTGCCCACCCAGCTGCCGGGCACGGTGACCGTCGCGGCGACCGGCGTGCAAAAGCTCAAGTCCGGCTACTCGAACTACGGGCTCGGCCAGATCGATGTGGCCGCACCGGGCGGCGACTCGAAGCAGGTTCCCGAGCTGCCCGCCAAGAACGGCAACATCCTCTCCACCATGCCGGGCGGCGACTGGGCCTACCTGGCCGGCACCTCCATGGCGTCCCCGCATGTCTCCGGCGTCGCCGCGCTGCTCAAGAGCGCCCACCCCAAGTCCAGCCCGCAGGAGATCCAGTGGCTGCTCAAGCAGCAGGCGGACAACCCCGGCTGCCCCACGGGTGACGCGACCTGCACCGGCACCAAGCACGTCAACAGCCACTTCGGCTACGGCATCGTCGATGCCCTGGACGCGGTGAAGAAGTAACCGCGCGCCCCGCCCGGCACACCGCACGGTGTGCCGGGCGCTCCGGCCGGGCCGGCCTCCGTCAGCCGAGCCCGGCCGGGGGCCGCTCGCGGCCGAGGAAGGCCGCGAGCCGGTCGGCGGCGGTGGCCCCGGGCCGGGCCGGGCGCTCGGGCGCGAACGATCCGCCCTCGGTGCGCGGCGCGGCCCCGTAGATCCGGTGCGCCGCCGCCAGGGTCTCCTCGGCGACCTCCGGCGCGAGGCCGGTCGGCGCGCCCAGCGCCGTCGCCAAGTCCCAGCCGTGGGCGAGGAGTTCCACCACCACCTGCTGGACGATCATCGCGCCGGGTGCGTCGTGGGGCCCGTAGCGGCGGTGCAGCATCCCGCTGCCGGTGAACGCGGCGAGGGCGGCGCGCGCCGAGTCCTCGAAGGCGGCGATGTGGTCGTCGCCGAGGTGGTCGGCGGTGTGGTCGGTGCGCGGGTCGCCCTCGGCTATCGAGGCGGCCATCAGGTTCTCCCACACCATGTGGTCCAGAAGCCGCGCCACGCTCCAGTCCGCGCAGGGCGTCACCAGCGCGAGGTCCGCCGGTCGTACGGCGGCCACCAGAGCGCCGACGTCCCGGATCACCTGCCGGTAGGCGTACAGCACCCGTTGCGGGTCGGTCTCCTCGAACACGGAGCGGTCGACCTCCAGCGGCCGGAGGTGGGCGCGCAGGGCCGCGGTCGTCCAGGTGCCCGCGGCGCCCCAGTCAGGCGGGGCGGGCCGGCCGGTGACCGCGCACAGCAGCCGCCAGTAGCGCTCGACGGACGGCTCGGCCGCGGTCCGCAGCTGCTCCAGCAGCCGGGCGCGGGCGGATGGGCCGTCCTCGGCGGGCGCCTCGGCGGTGCCGGCCTGGGTGGGGAGCCAGGCGGCGACCAGCTCGGCGACGACGGGCCCCGCGGCCGGGGAGTCGGGGGCGATCCCGGCCGCTACGGCCGCCTCGGCGCGTGCACGCATCAGCTCGGCGACGCGCACGGCGGCCGCTTCCGCTTCCGCGCCGGCGCCCTCCGGCGCGGTGCGCGCGCTGTACTCGGCCAGCCTGCGCAGTGCGGCCGGCAGCTCCGGCTCGCGGACCAGGGCGGCCAGTTCGACCCAGGCGCCCAGCTGCTCGGGGGTGGGGGCGTCGGGCAGGTCGGGGACGGCGGCCAGCAGACCGCTGCGGTAGGCGGAGTCGGGTACGCCGTCCAGGGCGTCGGTCAGGAAGTCCGCGATGATCCGGCGGCGTTCATCGGCCGACAGGCGGGCCAGTTCGGTCATGTGGGGCAGCTCCTCTGCTGCGCTGTCCCGCTCGGCCACCGTTCGCAGCACGGCGCTCTGCAGCCGCAGGGTGCGGATCTGCGCGTCCAGCGCGTCCGCCCACTGCGCCGCCGTCTCGGCGAGCGTGCGCTCGCGCCGCAGTACGGAGCGGATCGCCGCCGTCCCGATTCCCAGTTCGCGCAGGCTGCGCACGATCTCCAGGCGGGCCGGGGCGTCGCCGCCGTACAGCCGGTAGCCCGCGGGGGTGCGGGCGGCGGGCGGCAGCAGGCCCTGGTCGGACCAGTTACGGATGGTCTTGACCGGGACGCCGGTCAGGCGCGCCAGCGCGCCGATGGTCAGGGGGCCCGCGCCGTCCTCGTACATGCCGTCCACTGTCGGGTCTCCCACGGGGGGAGACTCAAATCCGCCCGCCTTACGCGACGCCGGCCGCCGGGACGTCTCCCGTGTGGCGGGAGGGGGGCCGCGGCTCCGCATCGGCGGCGGACCGCAGGACGCCGATGGTCAGCGCGCACTGGGCGGCGACGTAGGTGACCATGATCCAGAACTGGGGGGCGGGCAGCTGCGGCCAGTGGGCGATACCGCTCGCGATCAAGGTGTCGGAGAGCAGGAAGAGCAGCCCGCCGGCCGTGGCCCAGGGGCCGGCGCGCAGCGCCCCGAAGGCCATCGCGGTCAGCAGCAGGCTGTAGCCGGCGACCGGGATGCGCAGCTCGGCCGGGAGGCCGGGCCACAGCAGGGCCACGGTCCCGACCAGCGCGGCGGCGTACGCGGCGGTGAGCGCGGCGGTGCGCCCCCGCCGCCCGGGGCCGGGTCCCGCTCCGTGGCGGGCGAACAGCAGCAGGTAGCACAGGTGCCCGGCGGCGAACGAGCCCATCCCCACCAGGAAGACGAGATCCCCGCCGATCTGGAGGAAGGTGTCGCCGCCGCAGCCGAACAGCAGCGCACCGGCCAGCAGCGCGGGGCCGCCGCGCGCCAGCACGTATCCGGCGAGCACCGGCATCAGCGCGGGCTTGGTGAGCTGCTCGACGGTCTCGGCTCCCGTGAGCAGCGCCACGAGATGCACGGCGGCCAGCACGGCGAACGCCACGGACAGCGGCCGCAGGCCGCCCGGCCAGCGCGGCGTCACGTCACGGGCTCCTCGACCGAGGCAGCCTGCCGGGCGGCGGCCGGCTCGGCCGCCCGCCGCCCGGCAGGCTGCCAGCCCGGTCCGCGGAAGACCCGTCCGGCGCGCTCGCTCCAGCTGTCCGCGGCCCGTACGTCGCGGGCGATGGCGACGTACTCGTGGGTGGCCACCCGCAGCGGGTTGTGGGTCTCGATGTTCTTGGTGAGGCCGTAGACGGGCTGCTCGGTCTCGGCGACGAACGAGCCGAACATCCGGTCCCAGATGATCAGGATCCCGCCGAAGTTGCGGTCCAGGTAGCCGCCCTGCGAGGCGTGGTGGACGCGGTGGTGGGAGGGGGTGTTGAGGACGAACTCGAAGGGCCGCGGCAGCTTGCCGACCCGTTCTGTGTGCACCCAGAACTGGTAGACCAGGTTGGCGCCGGAGGTGAAGGCGATCGCGGCCGGATGCACGCCGAGGGCGACCATCGGGACGTAGAAGGGCCAGACGGTCCAGGTCGTCCAGGGCTGCCGCAGGGCGGTGGTGAGGTTGAACTTCTTGCTGGAGTGGTGCACCACATGGCAGGCCCACAGGATGCGGATGACGTGGTGGCCGCGGTGCGACCAGTAGTAGAAGAAGTCCTGGGCGAGCAGCATCAGCAGCAGCGTCCACCACAGCACCGGCACCCGCAGCGGGGTGAGTTCGTAGACCGCGGCGTAGATCGCCACGATGGGTATCTTCCACAGCGCGTCGAAGACCAGGCTGCCCAGCCCCATGCCGACGCTGGTGGCCGCGTCCTTGGCTTCGTAGCCGGCCGCGTCCTCGTCGGGATGCAGGCGGTAGCTCACCATCTCGACCACGGTGAGCAGGACAAAGGCGGGTACGGACCACAACACGACATCGGGCAGGTGCGGCATGCACCGCACCATAAGGGCGGCGACAGGGGTGCCGCTAGGGGTTGTTACTCAGAAGTATGTGAGACGTGATGTCAGCTGCCCGGCACGGCGTACCGCCGGTAGCTTGCCGTCGTACCGCAGGCGCGGCCACGACGAGGGAAAGCGAGGCCCGATGACCACCGCACCCACCATCGCCCTGCTCGGCGGCGGCTTCTCCGACGATCCCGACACGCTCCTCGACGACTACGTGCTGGCCGCCACCGGGCGGGCGCGGCCGCGGGTGTGCTTCGTGCCCACGGCGAGCGGCGACGCACCGGGGTACATCGAGAAGTTCCACACCGCGTTCGGCGCGCGGGACTGCGAGGCGAGCCATCTGGAGCTGCTCCGGCGCACCGTGTCCGATCTGCGGGCGTTCGTCCTCGCGCAGGACGTCGTCTACGTCGGGGGCGGCAACACCGCCAACATGCTCGCCGTCTGGCGGCTGCACGGCCTGGACGCGGTGCTGCGCGAGGCGTACGCGGCCGGAGTGCTGCTGTGCGGCATCAGCGCGGGCGCGTGCTGCTGGTTCCAGAGCGCGTTCTCGGACTCCTTCGGCCCGCCGGCACCGCTCGCCGACGGGCTGGGGCTGCTGCCCGGCAGCCTGTGCCCGCACTACGACAGCGAGCCCGAGCGCCGCCCCGGCTACCTGACGGCCGTCAACGACCGCGCGCTTCCCGGAGGCTGGGCGGTCGACGACGGCGCCGCCGGACTGTTCACCGGCGGCCGCCTCACGGAGGTCGTCACCCGTACGCCCGGGGCCACCCTGCGCCGGGTCCGGGTGGACGGGAACGGTTCGGTGGAGGAGCTCCCGGAGACCGCCCGGGTACTCGGCCCCTCGACGGCCGCGTCCGTCTGAACCCGCCGCGGCGCTGCGCGGCCGGCCCGGGTCTCACCACACCCGTACCGAGCCGCCCCGGGCGAACGCCGGGCTGGTGGCGTCCGGGGGGATCTTTTCCAGGGGCTCCGAGAGTTCGCCGTGCGTGGGGCCGACGCGGGCGGCTGTCGGGGCGAGGCGGGTGAGGTCGAAGCCGTAGACCCGGGCGGCGTTGGTGCCGAGCATCTGGGCGATCTCGTCGGGCGGCAGGCCCGCGTAGGCGAGGCGGAGGGCCTCGCGGGAGTACGGGTGGGTGCCCTCGTCGTGGGGGTAGTCGCTGCCCCACATGATCTTGTCGAGGCCGATGCGGTGGCGGAGCGGGACCTCGTGCGGGCGCATGAAGCTGGCGCCCACGTAGCAGCTCTCGCGCCAGACGCTGCCCGGCGAGGCCCCCATGCTCGCGGCCAGGCCGGCACCGAACTTGGACTCGGCGGTGGCGGCCCGGGACGCGGCGGCCACCAGCCGGCCGTGGTAGTAGTCCAGCATGCCCAGGACGCCGGGGATCCAGCCGGAGCCCTGTTCGGTGAGGACCAGGCGCAGGCCCGGGTGGCGGCGGAAGGCGCCGCCGAACATCAGGTGCCACAGGGCGCGGTGCGAGAACCAGGTCGTCTCGACCATGAAGACGGCGCGGGCGGCGGGCTCGTCGCCGAGGGGCGGGGAGGCCGAGCCGCCGTGGTGGTTGACGGGAACCTCCAGCTCGGCGCAGACGGCCCACAGGGGGTCGTACACCTCGGAGTGGAGTTCGGGCAGGCCCGAGCCGGGCGGCGTACCGGGGAGCAGGACGCCGCCGGTGAGGCCGGCCTCCTTGGTGCGGCGGACCTCCCGTACGGCCTCGTCGACGTCGTTGAGCAGGATCTGGGCGACGCCGGCCCGGCGCCCGGGGGCGTCGGCGCAGAAGTCGGCGAGCCAGCGGTTGTGGGCGCGCAGGCCCGCCCAGCGCTGCTCGAACTCCGCGCGGGTGGGCGCCGGGGCCATCAGCGACGCGCTGGGGAAGAACGGCGGGATGGTGTTGGGGAAGACGACCTCGGCGACGATCCCGTCGGCCTCCAGTTCCGCCAGCCGCCGGGCGGAGTTCCAGTTGCGGTCGGCGGTGTCGGCGAGCAGGTCCTCGTACGGGTTGACGTAGGTGGCCGCCCAGGCGTCGAAGGCGTCGTGGTGCTCGGCCGCCAGGTACGGCTTGTAGTCGAGGAGGTCGGCGCCCGCGTGGCAGTCCGCCGAGATCACCGTGTAGCGGTCCTCGGGGGTGCTCACGGGGTCACCCCCAGGGTCGGGAAGTCGTGGCCGGTGAGCCAGTGCCGGCCCGCCTCGCGGGAGCGGGCCCAGGAGGCCTCGACGGCGCTCTGGTCGGCGTCCTGGCCGAGGTCGGCCGGGGTCGGGCCGATGCGGGCCGCGAGCGGGGCCAGCCGGTCGGTGTCGAAGCCGAAGACCTCGGCGGCGGCCAGGCCCAGCATCCGCCGGGTCTCGGCGACCGGGATGTCGTGGAAGGTGCCGCGCAGCCAGGCGCGGGTGTCGGGCCAGGTCCCTTCCGGGTGTGGGAAGTCGCTGCCCCACAGGATGTTGTCGACGCCGATCTCGTAGCGCTGGGCGAGTTCGCGGCGCTTGGTGTTGGTGGCGCAGACGAAGACCTGCCGGTCCAGGTACTCGTGCGGGGCGCGCTTCAGCTCGGCGAACGGGGACAGTTTCTTGCCGCCGTGGGCGCCCAGGTAGAGCCGGTCCATGAACCACAGCAGGTTCGGCAGCCACCAGCAACCGGACTCCGCCACACCGAACTTCAGGCCCGGGTGCCGCTCGAAGACGCCGGACCACAGGAGGAACCAGAGCGGTCGGGCCGGCCACCAGGTCACCTCGCTCACGTAGATGCCGAGGTGGTCCCCGTACTCGTGGCGGGGCGCCGCTCCCGAGTGCGTCACGACCGGCAGCCCGCATGCGGCGGCCGCCGCCCACACGGGGTCGTAACGCCGCGCGTGGTACGGCTCGTTGTCGACCCACATCGAGGGGATCATCAGGGCGCCGAGCCCCGACTCCTTGGCCCGGTGCACCTCGGCGACGACCTTCGCCGGGTCCGCGGTGACGGGCAGCAGGGCGACGCCGCAGTGCCGTTCGGGGTTGCGGGAGACGAAGTCGGCGAGCCAGCGGTTGTGCGCCCGGGCGCCGGCCATGCCGAGTTCGGGGTCCTGGTCGCCGGAGAGGCCGAGCCCGACGCCGAAGGGCGCCGCCGTCCGGCTGTCGACGGCGTCCGCGTCGGGGAAGACGACCTCGGCGGCCACCCCGTCGCCGTCGAGCTCCTTGAGGCGCTGCGCGCTGTCCCAACCACCGCGCAGGCCCTCCTCGTTGTCCCGGAACCACTTGGCGGCGAACGCGTCGTTGCGGATGCCCAGGCGGGTCGCCTCCGCGCGGCGGGCGTCCCGCTCGCCGAGGAACTCGTCGAAGGCGCGGTGGAAGCGGCGCTCCAGATAGGGCCGGTACTCCTCGGTGGGCAGTCCGGCATGGCAGTCGGAGGAGATGATCAGGTACGGGTCCTGGTTGCTCATCGCATGTCCCTCGTCCTCAGTCGAGAATGAAGCTCTCCAGATACGCCGGGTTCGCCCGGTCCAGCATCGACCGCGACCGGGCCCGGATCTGCCGGTCGCTGTGCTCGCTCTCGGGCAGCAGCCAGAAGCGGTCCGCGGCGATGCCGTCGGCGACGAGGTCCGCGACCTGCTCGACCGGGGTGAACTCGATCTCGCGCCCGGCCTCCTTCATCGCGGCCTCCCACTGGTCGAGGCTGCGGTAGGGGGTCTTGCGGGGCCGCTGCTTGGCGTACCGGTGGGGGCGGTTGCGGTGCGACTCCCACAGGCCGGTGCGCAGCATGTGCGGCCCGGGGAAGAGCACCGAGGCGCCCACTCGTGCCCGCTCGGCCCTCAGATGCGCGTACAGGGACTCCGTCATCGTCACGACGGCGGCCTTGGTGACCGCGTACACCGAGGCGGTGGGCAGCGGGGCGATCCCGCCGTCGGCCGACGAGGTGTTGACGACATGGCCCGGCTCCCCGCCCGCGATCATGCGGGGGACGAACGCCTGGACACCGTGGAAGACGCCCCACACGTTGACCGCGAACGCCCACTTCCAGTCGTTGGGTTCGTGCTGCCACATGCGGCCCTCGGCGCCGGAGCCGACGCCCGCGTTGTTGCACAGCACATGGCAGGCGCCGAACGTGGCGTAGGTGTCCTCGGCGAGCGCCACGACCTCGTCGCGCTCCCCGACGTCGACCACGCGCGCGCGGACGGTCGCCCCGTCCGCCCGCAGCCCGGCCGCCGCGCTCTCCAGGGCGCCCTGTTCGACGTCGGCGAGCACCACCTTCAGGCCGTCGGCCGCGAACCTCCGGGCCATGGCGAGCCCGACACCGCTCGCCGCGCCGGTGACGACGGCGACCTGCCCCGGTCGCAGCTCCATGTCAGGCGCTCCCCTCGGGCGGGCCGTCGAGGATCTGCTGCGGGTCGTCGTAGCGCTGATGGATGTACGGGAGCAGGGCCCGGGCACCGACCCGCTCGGCGACCCTGCCCTTCTGGTCGGTGGTCTTCTCGCCGATGGTGATCTCCACCAGGGTGCGCACGGGGAGGTCGGCGACCGGGTCGTACATCGACTCCCGCAGGACGACGTCCCCCGTGATCCGCTCCAGCTTCCTGACCTTCTCGTCGCGCAGGCAGTGCACGAGGACCGGGTCCGCGTCGAAGCCCGAACCGTCCACCGACGGCAGGAACTTGAAGTAGAAGTCCGTCTTCTGCGACGGCTCCGGGAGGGGCAGGCCGCCGCTGACCGCGCCGCGCACCTCGACGAACGCGATGCCGTGCCGGGCGAGCGCGGCCCGCACCACGAGGCCGTCGCGCTCCACCGTCACCTCGCCCAGCTTCTTGGGCTCGCCGAAGACCTCCCGGCCGCCGATCAGGGCCCGCTCGTGGGTCATCGGCATGACCAGCGGATACCAGCCCTCGACGCCGTGGTGCGCGGCCGCGACGGCGACCGAGCCGGCACCCAGGGGGTAGCCGGGCAGGTCGACGGTGCTGATGGCGGCCCGGACCAGCGGGCGGCCGGTGGGCTTCAGCGGGGGCGGCAGGACGGCCGCGACCGCGTCCGGATCGCTCTCCCAGAGGGCGACCACGCCGGTGGACCAGATGTCGGGGAGCTTGGCGGCGGCGGTGCGCGCCGCGGCGATCTCCGCCTCGGTGCGCGCTCCGTAGCGTATGCGTGCCATGTCGTACCGCCCTTCGTCGTCGGTGACTCGCGGGGGTTGACGTGCGGGGTCGTACGGAGGTCGAGCGGCGGGTGCCGTGGATGGCGCCGGTTGCGGCGCCCGCCTGTAACACTGTTACAGCGTGCGCGGCCAAGGGTAAAGAGCCTTGCGGGAACGGGAGTTGAAAGGGTAGGTGGGGGGCATGACACGTACCGCGCTGACCAGCGAAGAGGTTCTGGCCACGGCCGCTCGGCTGGTCCGGGCGCACGGCCCCGCCGCGTTGACCATGCGCCGGCTCGCCACGGAGCTGGGCACCGCCGTCACCTCCATCTACTGGCACGTCGGCAACCGCGAGTCCCTCCTGGACGCGCTCGTCGAACGCACCGTCCGGGAGATGGGCGAGATCCACCCCATCGGGCGGACCCCGCACGCGCGCATCGTCTCGGTCGCCCGCGCCCTGCGCACAGCGCTGCGCGAGCGGCCGCAGCTGATCGCGATGGTGCACGAACGCGGCCTGACGGAACGGATGTTCCTGCCCGCGCAGCAGGCGCTGGTCCGCGAGATGCACACCGCGGGGCTGCGCGGACGGGCCGCCGCCGAGGCGGTGCGCGCCGTCCAGTTCCAGGTCGTCGGCTACGTACTGGTCGAGCGTGCCCGGGAGCGGTCACCCGAGCAGCATCCCAGCGAGGGCGAGCTGTGGGACTCCCCCACCGCCGGGCACGATCCGGCGCTGGCCCGCGCGCTGGCCGCGCCGGCCGACACGGAGCGGCTGTTCGCGGCCGCGCTGGAGGCGGTGGTGGCCTCGCTGCTCGCGGCCGGGGAGCCCGGGACGCCTGCGCGGCGGCCCGTCGGCCCCGCGTCCTGACGCTCCGGAAGGCCCCCGTTCCCGGCCGCGGGCAGGCGCGGACGACAGCCCGCGCGCCGGCCGGGGCCGCCCGGTCGGTCCGTCAACAACCATGCCGCGGGCCCTCGTGGCCGACGGCGGTTCGGTGGCTGTCAGTGGTGGCCCGTATCCTCAGTGACCATGCTCGAAGACCCCATGGCAGCAGCCGGCCCGATCGCGCCGAAGATCGGGCAGCAGCCGGGCCCGCAGACGCCGTCGGCTCCCTGGCCGTCCGGGTATCCCCAGGGATACGCGGTGGTCGACGTGGAGACCACGGGGCTGGCCCGCGACGACCGGATCATCTCCGCGGCCGTGTACCAACTCGACGCGCGGGGCGAGGTCCAGGACCACTGGTACACCCTGGTCAATCCGCAGCGCGATCCGGGGCCGGTGTGGATCCACGGCCTGACCAGCGCCGTGCTCGCCGACGCGCCGCTCTTCCCGGAGATCGTGCCGCAGCTGTCGGAGCGCCTTCAGGACCGGGTGCTGGTCGCGCACAACGCCATGTTCGACTGGTCGATGATCGCCCGTGAGTACGCCCGCGCCGCGGCCACCGCCCCGGTGCGCCAGCGGCTGTGCACGATCGCGCTCTCCAAGGAGCTGCGGCTGCCGCTGCCCAACCACAAGCTGGAGTCGCTCGCCGCGCACTACGGCGTCGTCCAGCAGCGCGCCCACCACGCACTGGACGACGCCCGGGTACTGGCCGAGGCGTTCCGCCCCAGTCTGCGGCGGGCCGCGCGGGAGAACCTGCGGCTGCCGCTGCTGAGCTGCCAGCCGCTGACGGAGTGGTCGGACGCCCCCGCGCCCCGGCAGCGCCCCGCCTCCTCCTCGTACCGCCCGACGTCCTGGCGGCCGTCCCGCAAGCGCCCGGCCTGCCCCTATCCCAATCCGGGGCGCTATGAAGCCGGCGGCCGGCTCGTCCAGGGGATGCGGGTCGCCTTCTCGGGCGACACCTCGGTGGACCGCGAGCTGCTGGAGGACCGGGCGATCGAGGCCGGGCTGCATGTCGCGACGAGCGTGTCCCGGCTGACCAGCCTGCTGGTGACCAACGATCCGGACGCCCAGACCTCCAAGACCGCCAAGGCCGCCGCGTACGGCACGGTCGTGATCGACGAGGCGGCCTTCATGCAACTGCTCCAGGACGTGCAGCCGGCCGGCCGCTAGCTAGCTAGCTAGCCGCCTGCTTCCGGGTGAAGCCGGTCCAACACACCCGCCGGCGCCTCGCCCCGGGCGGGGCGCGCCCGCACCCTGTGGCGCATGGCACGTTGTGAGGTCTGCGGAAACGACTACGGGATGACGTTCGAGGTGCACGCGCAGGGCGCGGTGCATGTCTTCGACTGCTTCGCCTGCGCCATCCACCGCATGGCGCCGATCTGTGAGCACTGCCGGGTCCAGGTCATCGGCCAGGGCGTCGAGGCCGACGGCAAGTGGTACTGCAGCGCCCACTGCGCCCGCTCGGACGGGAGGGTGGGGATCGTCGACCGGGTCTGAACGGCCCGGCCGCCCCTCCCCCGGCCCCTGCCGAGGGGGGACCCCGGGCTCGGCGGCCGCGGCGCCCCGGGTACCGTCGAGACCGTGTACCGCTTCCTGTTGTCCCGGCAGTGGGTGATCCTCACCCTCGTGGGTCTCGTGCTGATCCCCGTCATGATCAAGCTGGGCTACTGGCAGCTGCACCGCCATGAGCACAAGGTGGCGCAGAACCAGCTCATCGCCTCCAGCCTGGCCGCGAAGCCGGTCCCGGTCACCGACCTGACCGCCCCCGGCCGGGACCTGCCGCGGCGCGAGATGTGGCGCACGGTCACCGCCACCGGCAGCTACGACACCGCCCACGAGGTCGTGGTCCGCCAGCGCACCGCCGCCGACGAGCAGAGCATCGGCTACTACGTCCTGACCCCGCTGGTCCTCGGCGACGGCGACGCCGTCCTGGTCAACCGCGGCTGGATCTCCGCGGGCGACGACCTCACCAAGTTCCCGGACGTCCCCGCCGCCCCCAAGGGCAAGGTCACCGTCACCGGCCGGATGATGGCCGACGAGACCACCGAGGCCAGCGGCATCAAGGACACCAGGGGCCTGCCCGCCCGCCAGGTCATGCTGATCAACAGCAAGGAGCAGGCGAAGCGGACCGGCCGGCCGATGCTAGGCGGCTATGTCGAGCAGACCGCTCCCAAGCAGCCGGGCGGCAAGCCGGAGCTGGTGCCCGAGCCGGACCACGACTCCATCGGCCCGCACATGGCCTACGCGATCCAGTGGTGGCTGTTCGCGGGGGCGGTACCGGTCGGCTGGGTGATCCTGGTCCGCCGCGAGCGCCGCGACCGCGCGGCGGCAGCGGCGGCCGCGGCCAAGACGTCCGGTGAGGCAGAGGACGCCCGGGAGTCCGCGGACGCCACGGCGTAGGGCCCGTCCGATGGATCGGACCTAGCCCGGACAGCCGTCACCGCCGAGTAGCGCACCGGCCGGGCGGGAAGAGCACGCTGAGTGCCCCCACGCATCGAGGACTACGCGCTCATCGGCGATCTACAGACCGCCGCACTCGTCGGCCGGGACGGCTCGATCGACTGGCTGTGCCTGCCCCGCTTCGACTCCGGCGCCTGCTTCGCCGCCCTCCTCGGCGGCAAGGACAACGGCCACTGGCGGCTGTCACCGCAGTCCCCCGAGGCCCGCGCCGAGCGCTCCTACCGCGGCGACTCGCTGATCCTCGACACCGTCTGGCACACCCCCGAGGGCCGGGTCCGGGTCACCGACTTCATGCCGCAGCGCGACCGCGCACCCGATGTCGTACGGATCGTCGAGGGCCTCGGCGGCCGGGTCGCGATGCGCGGGGTGCTGCGGCTGCGGTTCGACTACGGGCGGGTGGTGCCCTGGGTGCGCGCCGCCGAGGGCTGCCGGGTCGCGATCGCCGGACCGGACTCCGTCTGGCTGCGCACCCCCTCCCAAGGCAGTACCTACGGCAAGGACTTCAGCACCCGCTCGGACTTCACCGTCGCCGAGGGCGAGCGCACCGCGTTCGTGCTGACCTGGCACCCCTCGCACGAGCCCCGGCCGACCCAGATCGAACCGTTCGAGGCGCTCCAGGACACCCTGGAGGACTGGCACGCGTGGTCCGCGCGCTGCCGCTACGACGGCCCGCACCGCGCGGCCGTGATCCGCTCGCTGATCACGCTCAAGGCCCTGACCTACGCGCCCACCGGCGGCATCGTCGCGGCCCCCACCACCTCGCTGCCCGAGGAGCTGGGCGGCGTCCGCAACTGGGACTACCGCTACTGCTGGCTGCGCGACGCCAGCCTCACCCTGGACTCGCTGCTCCAGGCCGGGTATCTGGAGGAGGCCGGCGCCTGGCGGGACTGGCTGCTGCGGGCGGTCGCCGGTGCCCCCGACGATCTGCAGATCATGTACGGGCTGGCCGGTGAGCGGCGGCTGCCGGAGTCCGAACTGCCGTGGCTGACCGGATACGCCGGCTCCTCGCCCGTACGCATCGGCAACGCCGCCGTGCAGCAGCGCCAACTCGACGTCTACGGCGAGGTGATCGACTCCTTCCACATCGCGCGCACGGCCGGGCTGCCGGCGGAGCCGCACGCCTGGAGCATCCAGCGCGCGCTGGTGGACTACCTGGAGTCCACGTGGCGCGATCCCGACGAGGGGCTGTGGGAGATCCGCGGGCCGCGCCGGCACTTCGTGCACTCCAAGGTCATGGCCTGGGTGGCGGCCGACCGGGCGGTGCGGGCCATGGAGGGCGCTCCCCATCTGGGCGGGGACCTCGGCCGCTGGCGGGCGATGCGCGACGAGGTGCACCGGGAGGTGTGCGAGCGGGGCTACGACGCCGAGCGCGGCGCCTTCACCCAGCACTACGGCTCCACGGAGCTGGACGCCGCGACCCTGCTGATCCCCCGCGTCGGCTTTCTGCCGGGTGACGACCCGAGGGTGACCGGCACCATCGACACGGTGCGCCGGGAGCTGTCGCAGGACGGCCTGCTGCGCCGCTACAGCACCGAGGGCGGGTCGGTCGACGGGCTGCCGGGCGGTGAGGGCGCGTTCCTGGCCTGCTCGTTCTGGCTCGTCGACGCGCTGGCGCTGAACGGCCGGCGGACGGCGGCCGACGAGCTGTTCGCGCGGCTGCTGGCGCTGCGCAACGACGTGGGGCTGCTCGCCGAGGAGTACGACCCGGTGGCGCGCCGCCAGCTGGGCAACTTCCCGCAGGCTTTCAGCCATATCGGCCTGGTGGGTACCGCCTTCGGTCTGCTGGACGGGGTCCCGGCACACTAGGGCCATGGATCTTGGACTCACCGACCGGACATACATCGTCACCGGAGCGACCCGCGGCCTGGGCTTCGCCACCGCCCGCGAGCTGGTCGCCGACGGCGCCAACGTCGTGATCACCGGACGCACCGAGGAGAGCGCGGCGGCCGCGGCCGCGAAGCTGGGCGAGCGGGCCCTCGGGGTGGCGGCCGACAACGCCGACGCCCACGCCCCGGCGCGCCTGGTGGCGGCGGCCCGCGAGCGCTTCGGCCGCCTGGACGGCGTGCTGATCAGCGTGGGCGGCCCGGCGCCGGGCACCGCCGCCGACAACACCGACGACCAGTGGCAGTCGGCCTTCGAGACGGTCTTCCTCGGCGCGGTGCGGCTGGCCCGCACGGCCGCCGCCGAACTCGACGAGGGCGGGGTGATCGGCTTTGTGCTCTCCAGCTCGGTGCACGAACCGATCAGCGGCCTGACCATCTCCAACGGCCTGCGCCCCGGCCTCGCCGGCTTCGCCAAGTCGCTCGCCAACGAGCTGGGCCCGCGCGGCATCCGCGTCGTCGGCGTGATCCCCGGCCGGATCGCCACCGACCGGATGACCCAGCTCGACGCGCTCTCCGGCGACCCCGAGGGCAGCCGCGCCCGCAACTCCGCCGCGATCCCGCTGGGCCGCTACGGCAAGCCCGAGGAGTTCGGTCGCGCCGCGGCCTTCCTGCTGTCGCCGGCGGCGTCGTACGTCACCGGCGTGATGGTGCCGGTGGACGGCGGTTCGCGCCGCGGCTTCTGAGCGGGCGTGCGCCCACCGAGGTAGCTAACTGACCCGCTCCGCACGGTGTTTGACGGCCTGCAGGCGGACCTCCGCCGGCAGCCGGTCGAGCCCGGCGGAGCGGCGGGCGTGGGCCACCGCCTCGTCGGACAGGCGCCGCACGACGGTCCCCGGGTCGGCGTGCGGCGCGAGGGCCAGCACGGCGCGGATCCGGGGCTCGCCACGGCGGCCGGTGAGCAGGACACCGGCCCGTTCGACGCCCTCCAGGGACTCCGTTTCGGCGGCGAGTACGCCCTCCAGGGCCCGGCCGCGCAGCAGGGCGCCCTCGCCGTCGCCGCTGTCGACGAGGATCTCGTCCAGCCGGCGCCGGCGCAGCTGGACCAGCAGCCACCACAGCATCAGCAGGACGACGACGGCCAGCGCGGCGATGACGGCCGGCCACCACCAGCCCTGGTCCGTCCAGCGGGTGCGCTGGTGCGCGGAGAGCAGCACGCCGTCGGGGCCGTGCCAGGGCCATCCGGCGGGCAGGCCCAGATGCCACTTCGCGGGCAGGCCGAGCCCGCCGAACAGCACCAGCCCGCCGGTGCCGAGCAGCAGCACGCCGGCCAGGCCGAGCAGCACCCGGTTGGCCGTTCTGCGGACCTGGCGCATCGCGCTCACCTCTTCTTCGGGCGCCGGACGTGCACGGTCAGCGCGAGCCCGTGGGCCAGGCCCAGCTGCCGCAGGCCGTCGCCGAGCGCGGTGTCGAGGTCGGCGCGGACCTCGTCCAGCGCGCGGAAGTGCGAGACGGCGTGCGCCTTGGCCTTGCGGCGGCCGACGGTCATCCGTACGGACTGGACCCCGGCGACCTCCATGGCGCGGTCGCGCAGCACCAGTGCGGCGGCCGCCCGGTCCAGACCGGTCCGGACGCCCGGGGCGGCGGGCCGCATCGGCAGCACCTGGCGCAGACCGGGGGTGACGGCCAGCACGATCAGCCAGATGCCGAGCACCATCGCCAGCGCCGCGGCGCCCAGGACCCAGGGGCTGTCGAGGTGGACGGTGGCCAGTTGGCGGGCGAGCCCCCGGCGCCAGGCCATCGCGGGGCGGTGCGCGCGCACCGCGGCCACGTCGTAGAGCAGCAGGCCCGCGGCGCCCAGCAGCACCAGCGCGACCACGGCGGCGGGCACCCGGCGGGCGGACCACCAGCGCCCGGTCCGGCCGTCGTCGAAGGCGGCGGGCGCCGACCCGTCGTCCGCGCCCGGCGCCGGGTCGGACGGCTGGTCGGGTGGCTGGTCGGGTGGCTGGTCGCCGAGCGTGGGCAGTCGCCGGGTGTCCGGCGGTTCGGCGGCGTCGTCGCTCATCGCACCCTCTCCCGGCCCCTGCCCTCCAGCAGCGGGGAGCGCAACCGCTCGACCTCCACCGCCACCTCGGGCACCGCCATGCTCGCCAACGCCGTGACCCGCTCGGTGACATGACGGCGCACCAGGCGGCACTGGGCGCCGATGTCCGAGGGGTAGCCCAGCTCCACCGCGATCCGTACCCGGGCCTCGCCGAGGTGCTCCCGGTCCTCGCGCCGGTGGACGGTCACCGTCGCATGCGCGTCCGTACGGCCGTGCGGGGACTCGGCGCGCAGCGCCTCCCGCGCGGCCTGCGCGGCGATCTTCGCCACCACCCGGTCCGCGATGCTGGTCGCGCCCCGCTCGCCCGCCGGTACGTCGGCGGCAGCGGCCGGCGCGGACCCCGTCGCCACCCGGCCTCACCGCCGCCGTTCGTCGCGGTCACCGGTGCGGGAACGGAAGAAGTCGCCGGCCTCCAGGTCCCCGTCCGCGAACTTGCCCGCCACGAACCCCATCGCGCCCAGCGCCGCCACCACCACGAAGGCACCGAAGCCGCCGAAGTATCCGGCGAAGCCCAGCGCCATACCGGCCAAGAGGCCTACCACGGCCATGCTCATCGTGCGCTCCTTCGCTGCCGCTCCGGACGGGCCCGCTCACTGGAGCCGCGGTTCGGCTTCCTCTTCTTCGTCCGCCTCGTCGGGCAGCTTGACGTCGCTGACCGCGATGTTCACCTCGACGACCTCCAGGCCCGTCATCCGCTCCACGGCGGCGATGACGTTCTCCCGGACGGACCGCGCGACATCGGCGATGGCGACGCCGTAGTCGACCACGATCTCCAGGTCCAGCGCGGTCTGCACCTCGCCGACCTCGGCCTTCACCCCGCGCGTCGCGGTGGCCGACCGCCCGCCGCCACCGGGCACCCGGTCGCGTACGGCACCGAGCGTGCGGGCCAGGCCACTGCCCATGGCGTGCACACCGACGACGTCCCGGGCCGCGAGACCGGCGATCTTCTCCACGACACCGTCGGCGATGGTGGTGCGCCCACGGGACGCGGGGTCGCCACCGCCCCTCTTGACCGGTGCCCTGGCCCCCTCTGCGTGCTGCTGGCTCTCGCTCATCGCCGTGTGTCCCTTTCCGCGGGGAGAAGCGGGCCGCCCGCTCCGATCCCCACACTAGGCCGGGTGCCCCGGAGCCGCTCCGGGGATGCGGCAGAGGAGTGTCCCCACGGCGCCGCCGGGCACACCGGCCTGCCGTACGGGCCGGTCTGCGGCAGGCTGGGGACGTCGTCCGGGACGGGTCGGGGACGGGCCGGGGTCTCCCGCCCAGAAAGGGGTGCGCGGTGGCCGCGAACCAGTTGGCGCAGTCGGTGCGGCAGCAGCTCGGGATCGGGCGGGTGCTGCCGCTGGGCGGGCCCGCGGACGGGTCCTGGATCACCGAGCGGGCGGCTGCCGGCGCACTGCGCGCGGGCACCGCGTTCCCGGCCGGGGTGCGCCTGGGCACGCTGCGGCTGTCGGTCGCCGATCCCGAGCACGCACCCGAACCCGCGGTGCCGGCACCGATGAGCGCGCTGCCGCCGGGCCCGCTGCGGATCGAGGCGGACTTCGAGGCAGCAGCCGCGGTCGCCGACCGGCCGCTGCCCGCCGTCGCCGACCAGGTCCGCGCGGCGCTGCTGGAGGCGGCCGTCCAGGACCTGGGGCTGGTGGTGGGCGTGGTGGATCTGCGGGTGAGCGGGCTGCTGGAGGCGGGCGAGGAAGCGGCGCCCACGTCCCGCGCGCCCCGCACGGAGCCCCCGACGGCCTCCCCCCTGGCGGGCGAGCGGACCGGCGCGACGCAGGAGGGCCCGGCGGGGATCGCCGCCGTCGCGCTGGGGGTGGCGGGGGTGGCCCGACTGGCGCCCGCGCTCGGCGGGCCGTCGCGTCCGGTGCGGCTGACCGACGGCCATGCACTGGTCCAGCTGGCGGTCGCGGCCGGTCATCGGGCGCTGGATGTCGCTCATGCCGTACGGGAAGCGGTGGCGGCCGCGCCGGCCGCGCCGTCGACGGTCGCCGTGCTGGTCACGGACGTGGAGCGGGACTGACCTGGTCACGGCCGTGGAGCGGGACCGAAGGGGTGGTACCGGCGAAGGGGTGCCGGCGGGCGGGGGCCGTCGGGCCGCCCGGCCGGCCGCGGAGCCGGCACTCGCCCGGTGCTACTCCCCCACGCCCGCGAGATCCCGCAGCCGGCGCGCCTGGGCGGCCCGCTCGGCGATGCGCTGCTCCTCGTACGTACGGCCGGCGGCGCCGGCCAGCAGGGCCTTGGTCTCGATGACGGCGTCCCGGGGCGGGGCGGTGAGCGCGGCCGCCAGGTCGGCCACCGCGGCGTCGAGTTCTTCCCCGGGCACGACGAGGTTGGCGAGGCCGGTCCGCTCGGCCTCCTCGGCGTGCACAAAGCGCCCCGTGGCGCAGATCTCCAGCGCCCGGGCGTAGCCCACCAGCCCGACCAGCGGGTGCGTGCCGGTCAGGTCCGGTACGATCCCCAGGCTGGTCTCACGCATGGCGAACTGCACGTCCTGCGCGACCACCCGCAGATCGCAGGCGAGGGCGAGCTGGAAGCCCGCCCCGATGGCATGCCCCTGCACGGCGGCGATGGACACCAGGTCGTTCCGCCGCCACCAGGTGAACGCTTCCTGGTACTCGGCGATCGTGGCGTCCAGTGCGCTGTCCGTGCCGCGCGCCAGATCGATGAACGACGGCTCGCCGTCGAAGCCTTCGGGCGTGAACGCCTGCCGGTCGAGGCCGGCGGAGAAGGACCTGCCCTCACCGCGCAGCACCGCGACCCGGACGTTTCCCGGCAGCAGCGAACCCGCCTCGGCCAGCGCCCGCCACATGGCGGGGGACTGCGCATTGCGCTTGGCCGCGTTGGCGAGGGTCACCGTGGCGATGTCACCGTCCACGTCGAGCCGCACGCCGTCCTTGTCGAGCAGAGTCATGAGCGCCTCCGAGTCAGCCAGCCGCACCTGCGTGCGTAAGTGACTGAACGGTAACCTCCCGGTCGACGGCTCGGTCGACCGGGGGGACACCGCGATACCCAAAGGCGCGACCGTCAGGCCGAGGCGGCCTTCTTGCCCCTTGTGGCTCCGCCGCGACCGCGCAGGTTCACACCGGATTCGCTGAGCATCCGATGCACGAATCCATAGGAGCGGCCGGTTTCCTCGGCCAGCGCCCGGATGCTCGCACCGGAGTCGTACTTCTTCTTCAGGTCTGCCGCGAGCTTCTCGCGCGCGGCGCCGGTCACCCGGCTGCCCTTCTTCAGAGTCTCGGCCACCCGTGCCTCCTCGTGGGAAGTGCGCTCTGGACTCTCATGATCACCCCTCCCCGGCTTCCTGGCCACCCATTCCGCAAGGTTCGGTACGACATCCTTTGCCGGTGGACACCCGGCCGCCGGGGATGGAACCTCACATTCCGGTCTTTCCGAGAGTCACTCGGCCGCCGCGCACCGTGAGAAGTCGCAGGTCAGACGGCATGTGGCCGAAAAAGCGTCGGCCGGGTCCCCTGGACCCGGCCGGATGCCGCAGACTCGCCGATGTACGAGCCGTTCTCACTCAGATGATGGATCACACGTCGGCCGAATGATCCATACGGGCTTGATCCAACCGCCCCGACCGCCCCGCGTGACTCCTACGCAGTGCCGCCGCGCCGGTCAGGCCAGGGCGACCAGGTCCGCGTAGTCCTGGCCCCACAGGTCCTCGACGCCGTCCGGCAGCAGGATGATGCGCTCGGGCTGGAGCGCGTCCACCGCCCCCTCGTCGTGCGTCACCAGGACCACCGCACCGGTGAAGGTGTGCAGCGCGCCGAGGATCTCCTCGCGGCTGGCCGGGTCGAGGTTGTTGGTGGGCTCGTCGAGCAGCAGGACGTTGGCGGAGGAGACGACCAGCGTCGCCAGGGCGAGCCGGGTCTTCTCGCCGCCGGAGAGCACCCCGGCGGGCTTGTCGACGTCGTCGCCGGAGAAGAGGAACGAGCCGAGCGTCTTGCGGATGGCGACCAGGTCCATGTCCGGGGCGGCCGAGCGCATGTTCTCCAGGACCGTGCGGTCCGGGTCCAGGGTCTCGTGCTCCTGGGCGTAGTAGCCGAGCTTGAGGCCGTGGCCGGGGCGGACCTCGCCGGTGTCCGGCTGCTCGACGCCGGCCAGCAGCCGCAGCAGGGTGGTCTTGCCCGCGCCGTTCAGGCCCAGGATGACGACCCGGGAACCCTTGTCGATGGCCAGGTCGACGTCGGTGAAGATCTCCAGGGAGCCGTAGGACTTCGACAGACCCTCGGCGGTCAGCGGGGTCTTGCCGCACGGCGCCGGGTCCGGGAAGCGCAGCTTGGCCACCTTGTCGGCGGCGCGCACCGCCTCCAGGCCGGCGAGCAGCTTGTCGGCGCGCTTGGCCATGTTCTGCGCGGCGACGGTCTTGGTGGCCTTGGCCCGCATCTTGTCGGCCTGGGAGTTGAGCGCCGCGGCCTTCTTCTCGGCGTTCGCCCGCTCGCGCTTGCGGCGCTTCTCGTCGGCCTCGCGCTGCTGCTGGTAGAGCTTCCAGCCCATGTTGTAGACGTCGATCTGCGACCGGTTGGCGTCGAGGTAGAAGACCTTGTTGACGACGGTCTCGACCAGGTCGACGTCGTGCGAGATGACGATGAAGCCGCCGCGGTAGGTCTTGAGGTAGTCGCGCAGCCAGACGATGGAGTCGGCGTCGAGGTGGTTGGTCGGCTCGTCGAGCAGCAGGACGTCGGAGTCCGAGAAGAGGATCCGGGCCAGCTCGACGCGGCGGCGCTGGCCTCCGGAGAGGGTGTGCAGCGGCTGGCCGAGGATGCGGTCGGGCAGGCCCAGGCTGGCGGCGATGGTCGCGGCCTCGGCCTCGGCGGCGTACCCGCCCTTGGTCAGGAACTCGGTCTCCAGGCGCTCGTACTTCTTCATCGCCTTGTCGCGGGTGGCGCCCTTGCCGTTCGCCATCCGGTCCTCGTTCTCGCGCATCTTGCGCAGCACGGTGTCCAGATCGCGGGCGGACAGGATGCGGTCGCGGGCGAGCACGTCCATGTCGCCGGTGCGCGGGTCCTGCGGCAGATAGCCGACCTGGCCGCCGCGGGTGACCGTGCCGGCGGCGGGGATGCCCTCGCCGGCCAGCACCTTGGTGAGGGTGGTCTTGCCGGCGCCGTTGCGGCCGACCAGGCCGATGCGGTCGCCCTTGGCGATACGGAAGGAGGCGGAGTCGATGAGGACGCGGGCGCCGGCGCGCAGCTCAAGGCCGGAGGCGGTGATCATGGGAAAAGCTCCAGGGCAGGAAGACGGCGGATTGGACGGGACGGTCCGAGAGCGGTCTGCGCCGTCTAATGAACCCAAAGGAGAACTGCCATAGGGGGCAGTCTAACGGGCCGGTGCAAGTAGTTTTTCCGGACCGTCACCGGGGGCGCCGCCCGGCGGGGTGCGCCCCGCGGTGACCTGCCCGGAGGCGTCGACGGCGACCGGTCGGTCCCCCTCGGCCACGGGAGCCGGCGGATCCCGGCGGGCCTCGCCGCCACCGGGCAGGGCGTCCGGCGCGACGGTGCGGCGGTCGTCGTGCGGGGCGGGACCGCGGGCGACGGTGGCCGACGGCAGGGCGAAAAGGGCGGCGACGAGGGGGAGGGCCACGGGGCACAGGCCGCGCCCGATGCGCCGGCCGGGCGCGGTGGGAGGTGTGGACACCCGGGTCCCCCTCGTCGGAGATCGACGGATATCTGCCGGTCGATCGACGAGCGTAGCGACGGACGAAGGGGCCCGGGGAGCGCTCCGGGGCGACACGGCGGGCGGCCGGCGCCGCGTCCCCCGTTCGGCCGGGGAGCCGGGCGGGCGGCCGGGCGGCGCGGCGCCGGCGGCGTGCCGGGCGGCGTGGGCCGGGCGTTGTCAGACCCCGGTGCGAGACTGTGAGTCGGGTCACTCAGACCTGTTCGATCCGCAACCTCCCGACGCTCAGGAAGGGTTCGGTGATCACCATGGCAGGCGCGACGACGGGCGCACCGACGATGTGTCCGACGGTGCTCTACAGGGACGCCCAGGCCGCCGTCGAGCAGCTGACGGAGGCCTTCGGCTTCACCGTCGGCGCCAAGTACGAGGGCGAGGACGGCATGGTGCTGCACGCCGAACTCTCCTACGGCAACGGCGTGGTGATGCTCGGTTCGAAGGGCCGCGGCGGCATCTTCGACGCGGCGATGGGCGACGCCGGGCCGGCCGGTGTCTATGTCGTGGTCGAGGACCCCGACGCGCACTTCAAGCGGGCCGAGCAGGCCGGTGTGGAAATCCTGATGCCGCCCACCGACCAGGACTACGGCTCCCGGGACTACATGGCCCGGGACGCCGAGGGCAATATCTGGAGCTTCGGCACCTACGCCCCGAGCGGCGCCGGGGCCTGAGCCGCGGCCCGGCCCCGCACGCCGTAACGGGTCACGCACCGCCGGTGTGGACCTGGAACGCCGCCCGGCGGACGGCCTTGGCCAGTGCCGGATCGGGGTGCGCCGCGGCCAGCGCGACCAGCACCTGGACGGTGCGGGGGTGCCCGACGGCGCGCACCTCCGCCAGGAGGCGCGGTACGGAGCCCTGGACCGCCGAGTCGAGGTGGCGCACCAGCAGTTGGGTCTCACCGTGGTCGGCGACCGCGGCCGCGGTGTCCACCCACAGCCAGGTCGACTCCTCGCGGGTGAGCACGTCGGGCGCGGTCTCCGGGTCGCCGCCCTCGTGCTCGACCAGCCACAGCAGGGCGTAGGGGCGCAGACCGGGCTCGTCGGCGGCGGCGCGGACGGCGGGCTCGGCCGGTGCGCCGACCGCGCGCAGCGCCTCGAAGGCCAGGCCGCGCAGCAGCGCGTCCTCGCCGCGGGCCACGACCAGCAGCTCCTCGACGGCCGAGCCGACGGAGCGGGCGGCGAGCCAGGCGCGGTATTCGGCGCGGGCCGGTCCCGGGGTCAGCCGGGCGCAACCGCGCAGCATCGCCTCCGCGGACTGCTCGATGTTGCCGGCCGGGCTCTGCGCGGCGACACAGATCTGCTCCAGCTTGACCCATACCGACCAGTTGCCGAGCGGTGTCAGCTGCGCCTCGGACGCGTCGTGCGCTCCCTGATAGGCGTCGCCGTATCCGCCGTCGAAGGATCCGCCCTCGCGGGAGCGACCCCGCGCGCCGTGCGGCGGCACCAGCGCGCCGACGGTCAGCAGTGCGTCCAGCGCCCAGCCCAGCAGTTCGGCCAGCGACGCCCCCGCGGCGTCGTCGGCCGGCCCCGCCGCCCCGGCGGCGCCGGTGCCCTCGCAGGTGGCGGGGTCCTGCCCGTAGGGGACCTCGCAGCGCTCCGTACGCAGTTCGCTGACGCGCTGGTCGAGCATGTCGAGCAGCACCGGCAACCGGACGGGCCCGGCCGACAGATGCAGCAGGGACAGCAGCTGCGGCAGCGCCTCGACGACTTCGGCGACGATGGTGGGACCGGCGCCGGCCGGAGTGGGGCGGGCCAGCGACCAGGCGTCGAAGAGCGCGACCCAGCCGCGCAGCACGGCCGTGTCGTCGCGGTCCCAGGCGCGCAGCCGCCAGCCGGGTCGGGCGAGGCCGTCGTGGAGCTCGACGAGTCCGGCGAGCCGGGCCCGGTCCCAGTCGACGCGGACCTGCTGCGGCGTCAGGCCGAGGGCTTCGGCGGCGCGTTCCACGGCGGCCGTCGGCAGCGCCCCGTCCGGGCCGGCGCGCAGACTGCCGTCGGCACCGCCGGCGCTGTCGGCCCAGCGGGCGAGCCGGGCCGCGCCGGCCAGCACGGCGCGGGCCTGCCGGGCCAGCTCCGCGGGCGGCGGGGTGCCCTCGGGTGGGCGGGGCGCCGGGCGCTTGGCCCGGGTTGTCACCGCCCGGCGGGCGGCCGCAACCGGTTGACGGGGGACGAGTCGGAGCCGGGAGTCGCGCGGAGTACGGGACGTCACAGGAGCAGTCTTGCCGCTGACGGCCCGAAAGCCCAATCGGAACCCGACTTGCGATCTAGCGGGGCGGCGCCATCCCGCCGACCCATCCTGGATGTGGGGAGTTGTCCCCCCGTATGCCCGGGCGTCACCGAGACCGCGTCGCCCGGGACGGGGCGGGCGGCGCTCCCTCAGGGGCGGGCGGCGTCACATCAGGGGCGTGAGGAAGCGGCGCAGCGCCTCCTCGTAGCCGGCGGGGTCGGCGTTCCACATCGCGGCGTGCGGAGCGTGCGGCACCGCTTGAAGGGTGATCAGCTCCGGGCGGCGGGCGGCGAAGGCCCGGGAGGCCGCCCAGGGGGCGATCAGGTCGTCGGGGCCGTGGAAGAGCAGCGTGGGGACGTTCAGCTCGGCCGGGTCGGCGGCGTCCGCCGGCCGGTCCACGGGCATCCCGGTGGCGCCCTCGGCGGCGCGTACGACCAGCGGCAGCAGGGCCCGCGGGGCTCCCCGGGCGGCGGCCAGCGCGCGGACCGTGGCGTGCCGGTCGAGGACCGGCGAGTCCAGGATCAGTCCGCTGATCCGGTCGCGCAGCGCGGAGTGGGCGGCGGCGCGCAGCGCCATGGTCGCGCCGACCGACCAGCCGTAGAGCACGATGTCCCGGGCGCCGTAGCGGACCGCGTAGCGGATCGCGGCGTCCAGATCGCGCCATTCGGTGTGGCCGAGGTGGTTGATGCCGTCGGCGGTGCGGGGGGCGCCGAGGTCGTTGCGGTAGGCCAGGTCCAGTACGGGCAGCCGGTGGCGGTGCAGGAACGGCATCACGACCATGGGGTGCTCGCGGGTGGTGCCGAGCCCGTGCGCGGTGATGACCCAGGTGTCGCGTACGGCGGGGACGAACCACGCCGGGAGGGGGCCCAGTTCTCCGGGGATGTCGACGTCGGCGCAGTCGAGGCCGAGGGCGTCGCGGGGGTTGCCGATGTGCACCTGCGGGGTGAGCCGCATCCGCTTGCCCGGTTTGAGGGTGCCGTGGGTGACCCGCTCCAGGCGACGTACGACGGCGTCGACGGGGTGCGGGGCGCCGTGGACGACGGAGCCGACCACGGCGTGGCAGCCCGCGCCGGTGAGGCCGTAGGTACCGGGCCGCAGGGCGACCAGACTGCGGGTGAGGGCGATGCGCTCGTCGGTGGAGGAGTGCACGGTGAGGCGGGAGTCGCCGGGGAGAGGATGGTCGGGCGAGGGTTTCAGGGCGACGTCGCCGGCGTACCGGCCGACCGCCACGGCGGCCGCCCCGGCACCGATCACGGTGGCGGCGGCCACGGCCGCCGCAGTACCCAGACGCACCTCACCAGTGTGCGCAGCGGTCCCGGGTGCGGCCACTCGGCGGGGCGCGGAGGGCGGTCCCGGCGGGTGCCGGGCGCGGCGGACGGCCGTTCGCGGCGGCTCAGTCCCCGTGCTGGCCGTAGCCGCGCAGCCGCTCGCCGGCCTGCGCCAGCTCACCGGGCGACAGCAGGCTGGGGGTGTGCCCCGGGACGGACTGGGCGGTGAGCCAGACCCGGCACATCCACTCCAGTTGGGCGGTGCGGTCCAGTGCCTGGTCGAGGCTGTCGCCGTAGGTGAGGGTGCCGTGGTTCCGCAGTAGCGCGCCGGTGCGGTCGCGGAGCGCTGCGAGCAGGTGGTCGGCGAGTTCGTCGCTGCCGTAGAGGGCGTAGGGGGCGACACGTACGGGACCGCCGAGCTCCGCGGCCATGTAGTGGATCGGCGGGAGTGCGGTGACGAGGGTGGAGACGGCGGTGGCGTGCGGGGCGTGGGTGTGGACGACGGCGGTGGCCTTGGTGCTGCGGTAGACCGCCAGGTGCATGGGGAGTTCGCTGGTCGGCCGGAGCGCGCCGATGATCTGGCGCCCTTCGAGGTCGACGGCGGTGATGTCGCCGGGCCCGAGCCGGTCGTAGGGGACGCCGCTGGGGGTGACCAGGACCAGGTCCTTCAGCCGGCGGGAGACATTGCCCGAGGTGCCGACGACCAGCCCGTCGGCGACGGTCCTGCGGGCGGTGGCGACCAGTTCGCTCCAGGCGGCGGCGAGCTGGTCGGGGTGGTCCTTCATGGGTCCTCCGGCGCGGTGCGGCGAATGCGGATGCGGTCCGCGTCACCGTACGAGCGGGCCGGGGAAGGGTACGCCGGGGGCCCGCCGGTCCGCTATCCGCCATTTGGGGACAACTGCGACACTACGGGTGATTGGCCGGATTTAAACCGCCTTGCGCCGATCATCCGTTAACGTCGAAGCGGATCGCCCTGCACCCGGCTCCGCGACGGAGCCCTCCGCGCGCCTTCGCGGCCCCGCGGCGATCACCGGGACGACCAGGGCCCGTGCGACGGGTCTCCGCCAGCAAACCCCAAGAAGCCAGCCGACGGGTGATGCGGAAGTGACGTCAGATACACCTCCGCGTGAACACTGCGGGTGCGTCATCGCGGCGCCCGTCCCAGTTCACCTTCCGTTCACCCACTCTCCGTACGGTCCCGAGCGACACTGACCTTCGAACTGATTGCCTGGGTGAATGGAACACATCACGCTTCTCATCGGGATCGTGATCGTCACGGCCTTGGTGTTCGACTTTACGAACGGCTTCCACGACACGGCCAACGCAATGGCCACCACCATTTCCACCGGCGCCTTGCGACCCAAGACCGCGGTGGCGATGTCAGCGGCACTGAACCTCGTCGGAGCGTTTCTGTCGGTGGAGGTCGCCAAGACCATCTCCGGCGGGATCATCGACGAGGGTGCGGGCATCAGACCTGAAGTGATCTTCGCCGGCCTGGTCGGCGCCATCATCTGGAACCTGCTGACCTGGCTCGCGGGTCTCCCCTCCAGCTCCTCCCACGCGCTCTTCGGCGGTCTGATCGGCGCGACGCTGGTCTCCGTCGGTACGAACGGCGTGCACGGCGAGGCCGTGGTCATGAAGGTCCTGATCCCGGCGGTGGCCGCCCCGATCGTCGCGGGCCTGGCCTCCATGGCCGCGACCCGGCTCACCTACCGACTGGCCAAGGGCCGCGCCGAGGCCGACACCGCCAAGGGCTACCGCGCCGGCCAGATCGCCTCGGCCGCCCTGGTCTCGCTCGCCCACGGCACCAACGACGCCCAGAAGACCATGGGTGTGATCACCCTCGCGCTGATCACCGGCGGAGTGGTCGCCCCGCACGCCGACCCGCCGATGTGGGTCATCGCCTCGGCCGGTCTGGCCATCGCCCTCGGCACGTACCTGGGCGGCTGGCGGATCATCCGCACGATGGGCAAGGGCATCACCGACATCCAGCCGCCGCAGGGCTTCGCCGCCCAGACCGGCGCCGCGGCCACCATCCTGGCCTCCTCCCACCTCGGCTTCGCGCTCTCCACCACCCAGGTCTGCTCCGGTTCCGTGATGGGTTCGGGCCTGGGCCGCAAGGGCGGCGTGGTGCGCTGGTCCACGGCCGGCCGGATGGTCGCCGCCTGGGGCCTGACGCTGCCGGCCGCCGGTGCGGTCGCGGCGGGCGCCGCGTTCCTGGCCAAGCAGGGCGACTGGGGCGTGGCCGCGGTGGCCATCCTCGCGCTCGGCATCTGCGGCGCGATCTGGGCGGCCTCCCGGCGCAAGCCGATCGACCACACCAACGTCAACGAAGGTCCGGCCGCGGAGCCGGTGGGCGTGGTGACCGCCGCGCTGCGCACCGTCTCCCCTCCCCCGGCCGGCCAGCGGGCCCCGCAGGCCGACGCCTCCGAGGACTCCGAAGCGCCGGCGGCCGACGCCGCCACTCCTCCCGCCCCGCGTGCCCAGGCCGCGACGGTCACCCGCTAGCGGCTCTCACCTAAGGAACACTGCATGAGCATCGACTGGGCAGCTCTCGGCCAGGTCTTCGGCGTCAGCCTCGTGGTGACGGTCGGGATCGTGGGCCTGTTCACCGTCGGCATCGTCGGCACCTCCGGCAAGTCGGGCCAGGAGGGCGAGGCCGCGGTGGCCACCGCTCCCGGTGCGGGCGCGCGGGCCGGTGCGATGGCCGCCTTCGCCCTGTGCGCGGCGGCCGTGGCGTACGGCATCTATCTGATCGTCGCCGGCTGACGCGTCCGCCGGCATCGGCGGACGAACGGCGACGCGGACGACACGAGGCGTCCGGTGGAAGGCGGCTGCCGCCGCGTTCCACCGGGCGCCTCGTGCTGTGCCGGCCCACGGGGCCGGGCCCCGGGCGCGGGGATCACCCCCGCCCGCTGAGCGCCTCGTCGGCCTCGCGGGCCAGCGCGTCGGCGATCGCAGTACCGCCGCGGCTGTTGAGGTACTCGGACACCCGGATCTGCACGACCTTGCTGAAGGTCTGGTAGTGGGCGCTGCGCGGACGGGGCTGGGCCGCCCGCAGCGCCGCGTACAGCGTCCGGGTGTACGGCGGCTCCTGACCGGGCCACGGCGCCCGCCGCCCCGTGCCGTGCTCACCGCGCTCGGGCGGCAGCGGGCAGGCGGGCGCCTTGGCCGCCTCCCGGTACGACGAGTCGCGGGTCGCGGCGAACCCCCGCTCCAGCAGACAGCGTTCGCTGCCGGGGCTGGTCAGCGCCTCGATCAGGGCCCGCGCCCCGGCCGGCCGGCGGCTGCCGGCGGAGATCGCCAGATTCTGCCCGCCCAGGACGGACATCCGCTTGCCGTCGGTGGGGCGGGCCGGCAGCTCGGCGACCGCGAACTGCTTGCCGGGGGTGAGCTTCTCGGCGACCGAGGCGTACTCCACCGGCCAGTTGCGCATGAACAGGGCGCGGCCGTCGGCGAACCAGCGGCGGCTCTCCGTCTCGTCCATCGCCGTGGCCTCGTGCGGCATGATCGAGTCGAGCCGGTCCTTGACGTCGGCGACGCCCTGCTGGAGCGCGCCGACCTGCTCGCCCTTGGTGAAGCTCGGGGCGTCCGGGTCGCCGCCGTTGGCCCAGGCGGACTCCAGGGTGTTGACGGTCAGCCCCTCGTAGGGCCGCAACTGGGCGACCATGCCGTACATCTTGGGGGCCTTGGCGCCCTTGCCCTCGCGGGCGAGCCGGCGGTTGTAGGCGTCGGCCACCTGGCCGGCCACGTTCTTCAGCTCGCCCCAGTTGGCGGGCGGTTGGTCATAGCCGTATTCGTGGAGGAGGTCCTTGCGGTAGTACAGCAGCCCGGCGTCGCTGTTGAAGGGGACACCCCAGATCTTGCCGTCGTGGTCGACGGTCTTGACCACGCTGTCGAGGAAGTCGCCGTCCAGGGCCGTGCCCCAGGGGCGGATGACGCCCGCCTCGGCGAACTCCGCGGTCCAGGCCACGTCGAGGTTGAGCACGTCGTAGTCGCTGTTGCCGGACTGGCCGGCGGCCAGCAGCTGGCTGCGCTGGCCGTCGGCGGTGTCGGGGAGCTTGACGATCCGCACCGAGCGGCCGGTGCGCCGCTCGAAGGCCTCGATGAGGTCCTGGCGGACGCCCGTACTGCTGAGGTCGCTGCCGGTGGCGAAGACGATCGGCCCCTTCTCGGGGCCGGGCTCCGGGCCCGACGCGCAGCCGCCGACCGCCGCCGTCAGCGTCAGGCACAACAGGGTGGCCGGCAGCGCGCCGCGCGGCGTCCTCACCGGTCCTCCCTGCCCGCGGTGCCGACGGAGGCGACCAGTCCGGCCAGCAGGTCGGGGGCCTGCGGACCGCCGGGCACGCACTGCCCCTTCGAGGCGCCGGCCAGTCCCTGGAGGACGAAGGTGTCGCAGCCGGACCGGCCCATCACCAGCGTCAGGACCGGCACCGCGGGCTGCCTCTTCAGCAGCGCGGTCAGGGTGCGCTCCACACCCGCCGCGCGCCCGGGCCCGCCGTCGTCCTCGTCCATGATGAGCACGATGGCCTGATTGCTGACGGCCGACTTCTTCATCTCCCGTACGGCGACGGTCAGCGCCTCCTCCATCGCGGCGCCGTGCTCGACCAGCGCGTCCGCTCCCCCCTTGGCGATCCGGTCCAGTGCGGCCTTACCGGGCGCCGGGGCGGCGGTGCCGAGCGGAACGGCCCGGCGCACCGCCGCCGGATCACCCGGGTGCGCGCGGTCCGGGAAGGTCCACAGGCCGTAGGTGTGGCGGTCGCCGACCATCTCCAGGACCCGCCCGGCCGCGCCGAGGGCGACGGGGAGCTTGCCGCCGTCGGCCATCGAGGTGGAGGCGTCCATCAGGATCAGCAGCCGGCTGGACTTCTGCGCCCGGTCGTAGCCGTCCAGCACCCGGGCGACCTGGTCGGCGCCGGCCGTGAAGGGGATGACCGGGGCGTCGAGGTCGGTGTTGGCGCGGCTGCTGCGCAGCGGGGAGTTCGCGGCGGGCGCGGGCACCGTGCCGTCCTTGCCGGGCACCGCGCGGTAGCCGTGCGCGGTGAGGACGCGCTGGCCGCCGTCCGGGGCGCGCAGCCAGTCGGCGAAGCGGTCGGCGGCGGCCTGCCGGGGGGCGGCGTCCCCGGCGCCGTGCCAGTCGACCCGGATCAGCGGGTGGTCCAGGGCCGGGACGTTCCTGGGGTAGTAGGCGGCGAAGCGGTCGCCGGGCGGCGGTGGGGAACCCAGGGCGGGGCAGCCGCCGATGGCGTGGCCGAGGTTGAAGTCGGCGAGGGACTTCTCGGAGACCAGCGGCGCCGAGCGGGCGGCGCGTCCGCTGCCGGGGGTGCCGCCGGCGGCGTCGGGGCGCAGCGAGCACAGCAGCTCGGTGCTGCCCGCGTACTGGCTGCCCGGGGCGGAGAGCCGCTGCTCGGCGCTCTCGGCGAGGGCGGGGTCGGGGGCGCCGGACGCGTCGATGTGCGAGCCGTCGTTGGCGAGGTAGAGGCCGATGGTGTGCAGCAGTCCGGTGCCGGAGAGCACCGGGCTGGGGCGCAGGAGACGCAGGTCGCGGTGTGCGCTGTCGGTGCCGGTGAGGAGTTCCTGCCAGGAGGCGCCGACCGGTTCGACGTCGGCGAGCCGTTCGGTGGCCGGGATGCCGACGACCAGCGGGCTGTAGGCCACCGGGCCGGTGTTGTGCAGGGTCGCGGGGGATCCGGTGGGCGGCATACCGCGACGGGCCTCCTCGTAGTCGGCGGTGGATTCGGGGACCCACAGGTCGGGTTGGGGTCCCGGCCGGTAGAGGGGGTCGGTGCCCTTGGCGTCCTGGAGGTCCTTGCCGGTGCCCTGGGCCTGGCCCTGCCAGCGGTCGGCGGCGGCGAAGCCCTGGTCGACCTGGTCCTTGGCGGCGGAGTAGACGGTGATCTGGGCGCGCCGGCAGCCCGCGGGCAGATCGTCCTCGCCGTGCAGCGGGCGGGTGTTGAGCTCGGACATCTCGTACCCGAAGGCGGCCTGGCGCAGGGTCGGTTCGGCCTCCGGGGCGGTGAGCAGCCGCAGTTCGAGGGCGGGCGGGCAGTCCGGCGGCGGGCGCAGCGCGTGCACGGTGACCAGCGTGGCGGCGGTGAGCGCGAGGACCGTGCACAGCGCGAGCAGGAGCCGCATCCGGGCCCGGATGTGCCGGTTGAACCAGCGGCGTAAACGGACCCGCGGCGGCGTCGGCAGCCGGGCCTCGGGGGTGGCGAAGGACAGGATGACGTCGTCGAGGGTGTTCTGCTTCGCGGAGCGCGGCTCCCAGACGTCCCCCATCGGGGTCCGCTCGTCGGCGAGCCGGGTGCGCAGCTCCCGTACGAGGTCCTCGAAGGCGACGAAGCGCCGACCGGGGATGCCGCGTTCGAGGACCTCCACCACGGCGCGGGTGAAGAGGCTGCCGCCGGCCGGCTCGTCGCCGCTGAAGATCCGGCGGTTGGGCTGGGCGGCCATCAGCAGCGACACGGGCTTGCGCAGGGAGTGGAAGGCGCCGTCGGCGTTGCCGGCGTAGCAGCACTCCAGGACGATCACGATGCGCTCGGCCCGCGCGTTGTCGAGGCAGGAGAGCACCATGTCCTGCCAGGAGACGGTGGTGTGGCTCTGCCGGGGCACCGAGGCGCCGACCATCAGCTGCAGATCGCCGCCGTCGCTGCCGACCCGGCCGTGGCCGGAGAAGTGCACCAGCAGCAGACCGCGGGCCTCGTCGGCGGCGGCCTTGAGGGCCTGCCCCAGCTCCCAGGGCTCCGCGGGGCGGCAGAGCTCGACCTCGTCGGCGGTGAACAGGTCCGTGGCGGTCAGCGCCCGCCGCAGCTCGGTGGCGTTGTCCTCCACCGCCGGCAGGCCGGTCAGGGTCGTGTAGTCATGGACACAGACCAGCAGCGCCCGGTTGATCTTTCCCCGCGCGTCGTATTCGGACATCCGGGTCAGCCCTCGCCGGTGCTGCCGCCCTCACGTGCCGGTCCGCCCGGATCGGGGCGGTCGGTGTCGCCGACCGCCTGCAGCTCACCGCCCGTGCCGGCGTCGACGGCGGGCGCCTCGCCCTCGGCCCGCTCCTCCTTGCGGCGCCGCAGCCACTCCCGCAGGGCGATGCCCAGCCCCTTCGTGACCTCGGCGGCGACCGCGCCGACGATCACCAGGATCAGGTCGTCCACTCCCACGGCCATGTCGCCGGGGCCGGCCGCGGCGGCGCCGTCCGTGCCGGCCGCGTCCTGGGCGGGGCGCGGCCGCTGCTCCCACGTGTGGTCCCGGCGGCTCAGCCAGGGTTCGCGCTCCAGCCACACCTGGAGGTCGTCGATGTCCTGCTGCGGATTGTTCGTCCCCGTGATCCTGATGCGGATCTCGTGATGACCGGCGCTCTCCGGCATCCCCCAGCCCCCTTCCGGCGGCCCCTTCGCCCCCGTGCAACAGATAGTGACGTGGGATCAGGGGCTCAGGCAACCGTCTGTGACGCGGCCGCCACCCTGTGGCGTGTGCCACAGCGCCTGCCACGGGGCAGCGTCGCAGGTCAAGGATGAGTTGACGGGCGTTCGCGGGGCGTGGTGGACTGCCGGAGCCAATCGGCGACAGATGAGGAAGTCCGGTGAGAATCCGGCGCGGTCCCGCCACTGTCACCGGGGAGCGTTCCTCCAGCGAAGGCCACGGTCCGCCTCGCGTACGTCTGACGGCGTACCAGGACTGGAAGGCCGGGGGCCACGCCGATCCGGGAGCCAGGAGACTCTTGTCGCCGTCACGTCGAGCCAGGGCGCGGACCCTGAGTGAGGACATACCGCCATGCCCGGCTGCCCTTCGAGAGCACCACTGCACGGCCCCACAGGGCCCCTTCCGGCGGTCTGACCCGATGCGCGGCGAACACGCGGGATACGCGTGCGGCGCGGCCCTGGGCTTCCTCGCCGACCTGATCGCGGCGGATCCGCGGCGCGGCCATCCGGTGGCCGCGTTCGGCCGGGCCGCGGGCGCCGTGGAGCGCCGGCTGTGGCGCGACCACCGCGGGTACGGCGCGGCACATGCCGTGCTGTGCGCGGGCGGTGCGGCCGCCGGAGCCGCCCTGCTCCAGCGCGCCGCGGGACGCTCCCGCGGCGCCCGGGTCGCACTGACCGCGGCGACGGTCTGGGCCGTGCTGGGCGGCACCTCGCTGGGCCGGGAGGCACGCGCCGTCGGCGGAGCGCTCACGGCGGGCGATCTGGACGTGGCGCGGGAGCGGCTGCCGCATCTGTGCGGGCGCGATCCGCAGGCGCTGGACGGGCCCCAGTTGGCCCGCGCGGTGGTGGAGTCGGTCGCCGAGAACACCTCGGACGCGGTGGTGGGCGCCCTGGTGTGGGGCGCGCTCGGCGGGGTGCCCGGCCTGGTGGCGTTCCGGGCGGTGAACACGCTGGACGCGATGGTGGGTCACAAGTCGCCGCGCCACCGCCGCTTCGGCTGGGCCTCGGCCCGGCTCGACGACCTCGCCGGCTGGCCCGGCTCCCGGTTGACGGCCACCCTGGCCGTGCTCGCCGGCCCCGACCGGCGCGGCGCGCTGCGGGCCTGGCGGGCGGACGGCGGGGCGCACCCGAGCCCCAACGCGGGCCCGGTGGAGGCGTCGTTCGCGGGTGCGCTGGGCGTCCGACTGGGCGGCACGCTGGCGTACGGCGGGCGGGTCGAGCACCGCCCGGTGCTCAACGGCGGGGCGCGGCCGGTCGCGGCGGGCGACATCGAGCGGGCGGTACGGCTGTCGCGGAAGGTGAGCGCGCTGGCGCTGGCGACGACGGTGGCGGGGCGGCTGGTGGCGGGCGCGGTGTCCCACAGGAGCGCGGCGCGCCGCGGGAGCGGGAGGAAGAGCCGGTGAACGGGCGGAGCAAGGTGTCCGGCGGGACCGTCGGCGGGGGCCTGTTGGTGGCCGGTACGACGTCGGACGCCGGCAAGAGCGTGGTGACGGCGGGGATCTGCCGCTGGCTGGTGCGCCAGGGCGTGCGGGTGGCGCCCTTCAAGGCGCAGAACATGTCGCTGAACTCGTTCGTCACGCGCGAGGGCGCGGAGATCGGCCGGGCCCAGGCGATGCAGGCCGCCGCGGCGCGGGTGGAGCCGACCGCGCTGATGAACCCCGTGCTGCTCAAGCCGGGCGGCGACCGCAGCAGCCAGGTGGTGCTGCTGGGCAAGCCGGTCGGCGAGCTCAGTGCCCGCGGCTACCACGCGGGCCGGCAGGAGCAGTTGCTCGGCACGGTGACCGACTGCCTGGCCGAGCTGCGGCGTACCCATGACGCGGTGATCTGCGAGGGCGCCGGCAGCCCCGCCGAGATCAACCTGCGGCGCACCGACATCGTCAACATGGGCATCGCCCGGGCCGCCCGGATACCGGTCGTCGTGGTCGGCGACATCGACCGCGGCGGGGTGTTCGCGTCCTTCTTCGGCACCACCGCGCTGCTGTCGAAGGAGGACCAGGCGCTGGTGGCGGGGTACCTCGTCAACAAGTTCCGGGGCGATGTGACGCTTTTGGAGCCCGGCCTGGAGATGATGCGGCGTCTGAGCGGGCGGCCGACGCTGGGCGTGCTGCCGTTCGCGCACGGGCTGGGCATCGACGAGGAGGACGGCCTGCGGTTCTCACTGCGCGGTGCGGTCCGCGAGAGCGTGGTGGCGCCGCCGCACGGCGCCGATGTGCTGCGGGTCGCGGTCGCCGCCGTCCCGCTGATGTCGAACTTCACGGACGTGGACGCGCTGGCCGCCGAACCGGGCGTGGTGGTGCGGTTCGTGGACCGGGCCGAGGAACTGGCCGACGCGGATCTGGTGGTGCTGCCGGGGACCCGGGGCACCGTCCGGGCGCTTGCGTGGCTGCGCGAGCGCGGCCTCGCGGACGCGATCGTCCGGCGGGCCGCCGAGGGCCGCCCGGTGCTGGGTATCTGCGGCGGCTTCCAGATGCTGGGCGAGCGCATCGAGGACGAGGTCGAGTCGAGGGCGGGCACGGTCGAAGGACTGGGACTGCTGCCCGTACGGGTGCGGTTCGCGGCGGAGAAGACCCTCGCGCGGCCGGCCGGCGTGGCGCTGGGCGAGCCGGTGGAGGGGTACGAGATCCACCACGGCGTCGCCGAAGTGACCGGCGGCGACGAGGCGTTCATGTCCGATGGCCGAGGGCACGGCCTCGACGGCTGCCGGGTCGGCTCCGTATGGGGCACGCACTGGCACGGCTCGCTGGAGAGCGACGGCTTCCGCCGGGCGTTCCTGCGGCGGGTGGCGGCGGACGCGGGGCGGGCCTTCGTCCCGGCCCCCGACACGAGCTTCGCCGGTCTGCGCGAGGAGCAGCTGGACCGGCTGGGCGATCTGATCGAGGAGCACGCGGACACCGACGCGCTGCTCCGGCTGATCGAGGAAGGGGTGCCGGAGGGGCTGCCGTTCGTGCCTCCGGGGGCGCCATGAGGGGTACGCATGGGACGGATCGGGCCGGCGACGTGGAGGATGACAAGGCATGACAACGGTGCACAACACGACCCCGCAGTACCCCTTCACCGCGGTCGTGGGGATGGACGACCTGCGGCTCGCGCTGCTGCTGAACGCGGTGAGCCCCGCGGTCGGCGGTGTGCTGGTACGCGGCGAGAAGGGCACCGCCAAGTCCACCGCGGTCCGCGCGCTGTCGGCTCTGATGCCGGCCGTCGACGTGGTCGGCGGCTGCCGCTTCGCCTGCGCTCCCGCCGCCCCCGACCCCGGCTGCCCTGACGGGCCGCACGAGCCGGGCGCCGTCGAGCACCGCCCGACGCGCATGGTCGAGCTGCCGGTCGGCGCCTCCGAGGACCGGCTGGTCGGCGCGCTGGACATCGAGCGGGCCCTGTCGGAGGGCGTGAAGGCCTTCGAGCCGGGGCTGCTGGCGGACGCGCACCGCGGCATCCTGTACGTCGACGAGGTCAACCTCCTCCACGACCACCTGGTGGACCTGCTGCTGGACGCCGCGGCCATGGGCGCCTCCTACGTCGAGCGCGAGGGCGTCTCCGTACGGCACGCGGCCCGCTTCCTGCTCGTGGGGACCATGAACCCCGAAGAGGGCGAGCTGCGGCCGCAGTTGCTGGACCGGTTCGGGCTCACGGTCGAGGTCGCGGCCTCGCGCGAGCCGGAGCAGCGGGTGGAGGTGGTCCGCCGGCGGCTGGCCTACGACGCCGACCCGGCCGGCTTCGCGGCGCGCTGGGCGGCCGAGGAGGAGGCGCTGCGCGGGCGCATCGGCGCCGCCCGGGAGCTGCTGGCGAGCGTGGTGCTGGGGGACGCGGCGCTCCGCCAGATCGCGGCGACCTGTGCCGCCTTCGAGGTGGACGGGATGCGCGCGGACATCGTGATGGCGCGCACCGCCACGGCGCTGGCCGCGTGGGCGGGGCGCACGGACGTCGAGGAGGAGGACGTCCGGCAGGCGGCGCTGCTGGCGCTGCCGCACCGCCGGCGCCGCAATCCGTTCGACGCCCCCGGCCTGGACGAGGACAAGCTCGACCGGACGCTGGAGGAGTTCGGCGGGGCGGACGAGAGCGCGGACGGCGAGGACGATCCGGAGCCGGACGGTCCGGACGACGGTCCCGACGGGGGCGGTCCGGGCGGGGCGCCGCCGCCGCGGGAGGGCGGGCCGCAGGAGTCGCCGCAGCCTCCGGGGACCGAACTGCCGCACCAGCAGGAGCGGGAGGCCCCGCAGGCACCCGAGGCTCCCGAGAAGTCCGAGCCCGAGCCCCGGCCGCAGGCGGGCGCGGCCGGTGAGAGGCCGGCCGTCGGGGCCACCGAGCCGTTCCGGACGCGCCGGCTGGACGTACCGGGCCTGGGCGAGGGCGCCGACGGCCGCCGCTCCCGGGCCCGTACGGCACATGGCCGGACGACCGGTGCCCGCCGCCCCCGGGGCGCCCTGGGCAAGCTGCACCTGGCCGCGACCGTGCAGGCCGCGGCCCCGCACCAGCACGCGCGCGGGCGGCGGGGCAGCGGCCTGGTCGTGCGCAGGGACGATCTGCGCGAGGCGGTGCGCGAGGGCCGCGAGGGCAATCTCGTGCTGTTCGTCGTGGACGCGTCCGGTTCGATGGCGGCGCGCAAGCGGATGAGCGCGGTCAAGGGCGCGGTGCTCTCGCTGCTGCTCGACGCCTACCAGCGCCGCGACAAGATCGGCATGATCACCTTCCGGGGCGCCGGCGCCGACCTGGCGCTGCCCCCGACGTCATCGGTCGAGGCCGGTGCCGCGCGCCTGGAGCAACTGCCGACGGGCGGCCGGACGCCGCTGTCGGAGGGGCTGCTGCGGGCCCACGAGGTGCTGCGGGTGGAGCGGATGCGGGACGCCTCGCGCCGCCCGCTGCTGGTGGTCGTCACCGACGGGCGGGCGACCGGCGGCCCCGACCCGGTCGCGCGGGCCACCCGGGCCGCCCGGCTGCTGGCCGCCGAGGGCACCGCTTCGGTGGTCGTGGACTGCGAGGCGGGCCCGGTGCGGCTGGGGCTCGCGGGCGAACTGGCCCGGGAGCTGCAGGGCACGGCCGTCACCCTCGACGAGCTGCGCGCGGACAGCGTCTCCGCGCTCGTACGGACCGTGCAGGGCAACAGGACCGATCACGCCAACAGGAAGGCCGCGTAATGCCGCAGGGACAGCCGTCCGTCGTACCGAACGACGGGCTCACCACCCGCCAGCGCCGCAACCGTCCGCTGGTCTTCGTCCACACCGGCCAGGGCAAGGGCAAGTCCACCGCCGCCTTCGGGCTGGCGCTGCGCGCCTGGAACCAGGGCTGGCCGGTCGGGGTGTTCCAGTTCGTGAAGTCGGCGAAGTGGAAGGTCGGCGAGGAGCGGGCACTGAAGGTGCTCGGCGAATCCGGCGAGGGCGGCACCGTCGCCTGGCACAAGATGGGCGAGGGCTGGTCCTGGGTGCAGCGCGACATCGCTTCCAGTGAGGACGCGGCGCGCGAGGGCTGGGAGCAGGTCAAGCGGGACCTCGCCGCGGAGACCTACAAACTGCTGGTGCTCGACGAGTTCGCCTACCCGCTGAAGTGGGGCTGGATCGACACCGAGGAGGTGGTGTCGGTGCTGCGCGACCGCCCCGGTACGCAGCATGTCGTCATCACCGGGCGCGACGCCCCCGAGGCGCTGCTGGACTTCGCCGACCTGGTGACGGACATGACGAAGGTCAAGCACCCCATGGACGCGGGTCAGAAGGGCCAGCGGGGCATCGAATGGTGAGCCGGGCATGAGCAACGGGTCGATTCCGCGGCTGGTGATCGCCGCGCCGTCGTCGGGCGCGGGCAAGACGACGGTGGCCACCGGCCTGATGGCGGTGTTCGCCGAGGCCGGGCTCACGGTGTCGCCGCACAAGGTGGGTCCCGACTACATCGACCCCGGCTACCACTCCCTGGCGACCGGCCGCCCCGGCCGCAACCTGGACGCCTACCTGTGCGGTCCCGACCGGATCGCACCGCTGTTCCTGCACGGCGCGGCGGGCGCCGATCTCGCGCTCGTCGAGGGCGTGATGGGGCTGTTCGACGGGGCGTCGGGGAGGGGCGAGCTGTCCTCGACGGCGCAGGTGGCGAAGCTGCTGCGGGCGCCGGTGGTGCTGGTGGTGGACGCCTCCTCGCAGTCGAGGTCGGTGGCCGCGCTGGTGCACGGCTTCGCGTCCTGGGACCCGGAGGTGCGGCTGGCCGGGGTGATCCTCAACAAGGTCGGCTCGGACCGCCATGAGCAGCTGCTGCGCGAGGCGATGGACTCGTCCGGGGTGCCGGTGCTGGGTGCGCTGCGCCGCGACGGGCGGGCCGGTACGCCGTCGCGGCATCTGGGGCTGGTGCCGGTCGCCGAACGGCGGGCCGAGGCGCTGGAGTCGGTGCGCGAACTGGCCGCACGGGTGCGCGCGGGCTGCGACCTCCAGGCGCTGCTGGCGCTGGCCCATACGGTGCCGGAGCTGCCGGACGCGCCGTGGGATCCGGCGGCGGAGGTGGCGGCTGCGAGCACGGAGCCGGCGGCGGCCGGCGCCGCGAAGCCGCTGATCGCCGTGGCCGGCGGCGCCGCGTTCACCTTCTCCTACGCCGAGCACGCCGAGCTGCTGGCCGCCGCGGGCGCCGAGGTGGCCCCGTTCGACCCGCTGCGGGACGAACGACTGCCGCCCGGCACCGACGGGTTGGTGATCGGCGGTGGCTTCCCCGAGGTGTACGCGCCGGATCTGTCGGCGAACGCCCCGCTGCGCGCCGCGGTGGCCGAGCTGGCCGCCTCCGGGGCGCCGGTGTCCGCCGAGTGCGCCGGGCTGCTGTACCTCTCCCGCGCGATCGACGGGAAGCCGATGTGCGGGGTGCTGCCCGCCGAGGCCCGGATGACCGAGCGGCTGACCCTCGGCTACCGGGAGGCGGTGGCGCTTCGGGACAATGCGCTGGCCACGGCCGGGACACGGGTGCGCGGCCATGAGTTCCACCGCACGGTCCTGGAGCCGGGCGCGGGCGCGGAGCCGGCGTGGGGGCTGACCCACCCCGAGCGGCGCGTGGAGGGCTTCGTGACGGGCGGGGTACATGCGTCGTATCTGCATGTGCACTGGGCGGCGGAGCCGTCGCTGGCCGCCCGGCTGGCACGGAGCGCGACCCGGGGCGCGACGGCACAGGGCGCCGTCCGATGACGGGCACCGTCGGTGCGGCCGGGGCGCCCGCCGTTCTCGACCATCTCGTCTACGCCACGCCCGACCTGGAGGCCACGGTCGCCGAGGTCTGCGAACTGACCGGGGTACGGCCGGTGCGCGGCGGCAGCCATCCGGGGCGGGGCACCCGCAACGAGCTGCTGGGCCTGGGCGGCGGGGCGTACTTCGAGATCATCGGACCCGACCCGGAGCAGCCCGCGCCGGACGGGCCGCGGTGGTTCGGCGTCGACGCGCTGACCGGGCCGCGGCTGGTCACCTGGGCCGTCCGCGTCACCGGGATCGCCGCCCGGGTCGCCGCGGCACGGGCCCGCGGGTACGACCCGGGCGATCCGGTGGCGATGGCCCGGCGGACCCCGGACGGCGGCCGGATCGCCTGGCAGCTGACGTCTCCCGGGGAGGGCCTGACGCCCTTCCTGCTCGACTGGGGCGAGACCCCGCATCCCTCCCGCGCCCTGCCGGTGGTGCCGCTGGTCTCGCTCGGCGCCACGCACCCCGAGCCCGCCGCGGCCCGGGACGAGCTGGCGGCGCTCGGCGTCCGGTGGCCGGGCGAGCCGATCGCCGCCGGACCCGCCGGGCAGCTGACCGCCGTCCTGGAGGGGCGGCACGGCCCGGTGGTCTTCGGGCGGGGAGCCGTCGCGCGGTGAAGCGCGGTACGGCCGACGTCGCCGGCGGGACCGGTGCGCCCCTGATCGCCGGTGTGGGCGCGAGCCGCGGCGTCCCGGTCGGCGAGGTCCTGGACCTGATCACGGCCACGCGGGCGGCGGCGGGGCAGGCGGACCGGCCGGTCGCGGCGCTGGCGACGGTGGCCACCAAGGCCGCCGAGCCGGGTCTGACCGGGGCGGCGCACCGGCTCGGGGTGCCGCTGCTGTCGTTCCCGGCGGCGGCGCTGGCGGCCGTACGGGTACCGGATCCGTCCCCGGCCGCGGCCGCCGCCGTCGGCACGCCGAGCGTGGCCGAGGCGGCCGCGCTGCTGGCCGCGGGGCCGGGCGCCGAACTGGTCGCCGGCAAGCGGAAGTCGGCGCCGCCCGGACGGCCGGCCCGTGCCACCTGCGCGCTCGCGGCGCCGGCAGTAACAGAGAACGGTGCGCTTACCGCTGGTAGGGAGGGAGCGGCAGCCGCCCCGATCACGGGTGCCGATATCGTCATGACCTCCCTCGCCCCGCCCCGCCGTGGCCCGGGCCGGCGGACGGGGGTCATCGGCGACGAAGCACCCGACGGCGAAACCACCGGCACCAAGGAGAATCAGTGACCACCCCTCCCGCACTGCTCATCGCCGGTCACGGCACCCGTGACGAGGACGGGGCCGAGGCCCTGAGCAGCCTGGTGCGCCTGCTCGGCACGCGCCACCCCGACGTGCCCGTCGCCGGCGGGTTCTTCGGTCCGACGGACGCGCCGATGCCGCTGGACGACGCCGTCGACGAGCTGGCCGAGCGGGGCGCGACCCGCGTCGCCGCCGTACCGCTGCTGCTGACGCCTACCGGGTCGGGCGGTCCGACGCTGCCCGAGGCACTGGAACGGGCGGCCGCGCGCCACCCGGGAGTCGGCTTCGCCAGCAGCGCCGAGCCGGGCCCGCACCCCCGGCTGCTGGAGGTGCTGGAGCAGCGGATGGACGACGCGCTGGGCGGCGGCGCCCGCCGGCCCCAGGACCGGGCCCGTACGACGGTGCTGCTGGTGGGGCGCGGGTCGAACGATCCCTACGTCAACGCCGAGGTCGCCCGCGCCGCGCGACTGCTGTGGGAGGGGCGCGGCTTCGCCGGCGTGGAGACCGCGTTCGTCCAGCAGGCGGCGCCCGATGTGCCGGCGGGCCTGGACCGGTGCCGGGCACTGGCCGCGGCCGCCCCCGGAGCGGACGGCGCGAACCGGATCGTGGTCCTGCCGTACTTCTTCTTCCCCGGCGGCCTGTTCGAGCGGCTGTGCATGCAGACCGAGGGCTGGGCCGCGGCGTACCCCGACATCGAGGTGTACGGCGCGCAGGCGATCGGCACCGGCGACGAGGTGGCCGAGGTGGTCATGGAGCGCTACCGCGAGACGGTCGCGGGCGGCGCGGCGTGGCCGGGCGCCGCGGTGGCGGCGCGCGCCGGGGACCGGTGAGCATGCCCGCGTCCACCGAGTCGGTACGGCTGCGGGAGTCCGGCCCGGCCGACCCGGCGCCCGAGCCCGATCTGCGGCATCACGGCGACGCCGAGGTGCGGGGCGCGGACGCCGGGCTGACGGATCTGGCGGTCAACGTCCGCACCGGCACTCCCCCGGCCTGGCTCAAGGACCGCATCGCCGCGTCCCTGGACGGCCTCGCCGCCTACCCGGACGGGCGGGCGGCGCGCCGCGCGATCGCCGCGCGGCACGGGCTGCCCGCCGAGCGGGTGCTGCTGACCTCGGGCGCCGCGGAGGCGTTCGTGCTGATCGCGCGGGCCCTGCCGGCCCGTCGGCCGGTGGTGGTGCATCCGCAGTTCACCGAGCCGGAGGCGGCGCTGCGGGACGCCGGGTACGACGTCGGGCGGGTGCTGCTCGACGAACGGGACGGCTTCCGGCTGGATCCGGACGCGGTGCCGCGGGACGCGGATCTGGTCGTCGTCGGCAACCCCACCAATCCGACGTCCGTCCTGCACCCCGCGGCGGTACTGGCACGGCTGGCGCGGCCGGGCCGGACGCTCGTGGTGGACGAGGCGTTCATGGACGCGGTGCCCGGCGAGCGGGAGTCGCTGGCCGGGCGCACGGATCTGCCGGGGCTGGTGGTGCTGCGCAGCCTCACCAAGACCTGGGGGCTGGCGGGGCTGCGGATCGGCTATGTGCTGGCCGCCGAGGACACCATTGCCACCCTGGAGCGGGCGCAGCCGCTGTGGCCGGTCTCCAGCCCGGCGCTGGCCGCCGCCGAGGCGTGCTGCGCGCCCGAGGCGCTGGCGGAGGCCGCCGCGGCGGCCGAGGAGATCGCCGCGGACCGGGCCCATCTGCTGGCCCGGCTGGGCGAGTTCGGGCAGATCCGGGTGGCCGGCCCGGCTGCGGGCCCGTTCGTGCTGATCCGACTGCCGGGGGCGGCGGAGGTACGGACCGGGCTGCGGGAGCGCGGCTTCGCGGTGCGCCGCGGCGACACCTTCCCCGGGCTGGGCCCGGACTGGCTGCGGCTGGCGGTACGGGACCGCGCGACGACGGACCGGTTCGCCGCGGCGCTGGCGGAGGTCCTCGGGCGGGTCTAGGGGGTGTGCGCGAGCTGCTCCGGCCCGGACGGCGCGGCGGCGGTGCGGGCCAGATGGCCGGCGGCCGACTCCGCCAGGGTGCGCACCGCCGGGTGCCAGGGGCGGGAGTGCGGTCCGGTCAGTACCAGGCGGCGCGAGGTCTGCGGCTGCAGCGGCAGCAGCACCAGGTCCGGGGGGATCAGCGAGCGGGAGACCTCCGACAGCACGGTCACGCCGATACCGGCCTGCACCATGCTGATCAGGGTCGCCAGGTCCCGTACCCGGTGCGCGGGGGTGAAGCGCAGCCCGGCCAGGCGGTGGATCGTGCGGATGCGGGCCTCGCAGCCGTTGGGCGAGATCAGGAACTGGTCGTCCTCCAGGTCGCGGATGTCGACGGCCGGCTCGTCCGCGAGGGGGTGGTCGCGCGGCAGCAGGGCCCGGTAGCCGTCCATGGCGAGCTGGATGCCGGGGCCGGGCGGGGGGTCGATCAGGACGGCGGCATCGGCCGTCCCCTCCTCCAGCCAGGTCGCCACCTCGGCGCTGTCCCCCTCGAAGACCCGCAGCGTGATCCGCGGCTGGTCCTCGCGCCAGTGCCGCAGCAGGCCGGGGACCAGTCCCTGGCAGACCGTCGGGGTGGAGGCCAGCCGCACGGTGCCGGTCATGGTCTCGGTGGCGTCGGCCGCGATCTGCTCCACGGACCGGGCCGCCGACAGCGCGATACGGGCGTGCGGCAGGACCCTCCCACCGAGCGCCGTGGTCCGCACCGGGGTCGCGCGGACCAGCAGCGGGGCGGTCAGCTCGCGTTCGAGGGAGGCGACGGCGTGCGACACCGCCGACTGGCTCAGGCCCAGTTCGGCGGCGGCCGCGCTGAAGCCGCCCGCGTCGACGACGGCGAGGAACGCCCTCAGCTGGGCGAGGTTGACGGTCATGCGGCAGCCTCATATCGCTATGACATCCATGCGTTGGATCTATGGTCCCAGGTTGGCGAGGCTTGCTCCGTGCCGCCCGATCGGGCGGCACGGAGCAAGCCGCTGCCGAGGAGAGCCATGCCGTACTTCCGTGTGACCGTCACCGACCCCGACCTCCCCACCGATGTCCAGCGCGCCCTCGCCGAGGGGCTGACCGGGCTGGCGGTCTCGGTCCTGGGCAAGTCGAGCGCCCGCACCATCGTCCACGTCAACCCCGTTCCGGCCGGCGGGTACTTCGTCGACGGCAGGCCCCTGACCGGCGGCCGCGACGCGCACGTGGAGGCGAGCATCACCCTCGGCACGAACAGCGCCGCGGAGAAGGCCGCCTTCATCGCCGAGGCCGGTGCGCTGCTGTCGGACATCCTCGGCCCGCTCGCCCGGTCCGGGGTCGCCCTGCACGAACTGCACCCCGAGAGCTACGGCTACCACGGAGTGACCCAGTTCGACCACTACCGCCGGGTCGGGGACGCGCCGGCCGCCCGCTGAGCCGCCGACGGCCCGGCCGCACGGCAGGCGCGGTGCGCCGTTACGCGCCGCCTCCGGCACGTAACGGCGCACCCCGGGCCGTACCCCGCACACGGCGCCCCCACAGCACCGGCACGGGGTACGGGGCTGTCAGCCGCGACCGCCCTGCGGTGCGGCGGTGCGGCGGCGGCGAGCGTAGAGCGTCGATCCGGCACCCGCGGCGATCAGCAGGGCCGCGCCTCCGGCGAGGTACGGGGTGACCGAACTGCCGCCGGTCTCCGCGAGGTCGGGGGAGTCGGCCCCGGAGCCGGCCCGGCTCACCTCGGTGCCGCCGCCGGCCGGCTTGTTGCCACCGTCGGGCTTGCTGCCGCCGCCCGGCTGCGACGGGCCGCCGCTGCCACCGGAGCCGCCCTGCTCGGGCGTCTTGCCGTGCGGGGCGGTGCAGGTGGCACGGGCGAGGGTGACCTTGCCGCGCACGTCGGCGACGTTCAGCTTCAACGGATTGACCGCGACGTTCAGTTCGAGCGCGGTGGCCGCGGCGCTCCGGTCCGCGACGCTCTTCTTGGACAGGTCCAGGCGCACCTCGCCGACGCCCGGCACCTTGACCTCCGTCGTGCCGCCCGCCGTGAGCGTGACCTTCTTGCCCAGGACGCGGACGTCGCCCAGCACATTGGACTCGGCGCGGGGCCGCTCGCCCGCCTCGCACACCGCCTTGGCGGTGACCTGCTGGACCTCGATCAGGGACAGCAGCGGCAGACCGGGCAGCCGGACCTTGGCGTGCACCAGGTTCGCGTAGCCCTCGGCCTTGCGGCGGTCGGCGGTGGCCCGTGCGGTGGCGACGTCGGCGCGCAGCACGCTGAACGGCTTGCCCTGGTCGACCCCGTCGAGGTCGACGCTGAGCGCGGTCTTCTCCGCGGAGGCCGGTGCGCGCACCTCGTTCAGGACGACGTTCAGCGGGACGTCGCCCCCCTTGTCGAGCAGGCCGACGTTCAGCCCGGTGCGCAGCACGACCGCGCCGGACGTGCCGCGGGTCGAGCCGTGGTCCCCGGTGGCGTGCGCGGGCGCCGCACCGAGCAGGGCGGCGGGGCCGGCCGTCAGCGCCGTGGCGACGACGGTCGCGGCGAGGCGTCTGGGCATGCCGGAGAAGTAGGTGGGACTGATGGACACGTGTGTGGAACCCCCACGAGAGAGATGGAGCCGCCGACCGCGCCGATGGGGGACATCACGCGGGCCGGCGACCTCGACCCGCACATCGTGTCCGCACCGAGGGTGAACGGGCAGCCACGTGAGGTGAGTTCACCCCAATGGGTGGTTTTCGCGCTTTGATTCGATTCCTGCGGCACGCTGCATCACCTGTGTCACAGCCGCCCCACCTGCCGGATGATCCGGGTTGACGGGCGCGGTTCACCCTGCCCACCGCGTCGGGGCGCCACCGATGACGCCGTTGACTTCGTAGGTGGCGCAGGTGGCGCAGGCAGCGCCGTCTCGCCGCCGCGCACGCCGAGGGGCCGAGGCCCGTCCGGCCCCGGCCCCTCGCACCGCCCTCCGACACGTCCCTAGCCGACGACCTGCCCCCGCAGCACCACCCTGCGGGGCGCCGCCAGCACCCGTACGTCCTCGCGCGGGTCGCTCTCGTAGACCACCAGGTCCGCCGAGGCGCCCTCGGTGAGGCCGGGGCGGCCGAGCCAGTCCCGCGCGCCCCAAGTGGTGGCGGACAGCGCGGCCACGGCGGGCAGACCGGCCTTGGTCAGCTCGACGATCTCGTCGGCGACCAGGCCGTGGGCGAGCGAACCCCCGGCGTCGGTGCCCGCGAACACGGGCACGCCGGCGTCGTAGGCGGCCCGCACGGTGTCGTAGCGGCGCGCGTGGAGGCGTCGCATGTGGTCCGCCCAGCGCGGAAACTTCTCCGCGCCGCCGTCCGCGAGCCGCGGGAAGGTGGCGATGTTGACGAGGGTGGGGACGATGGCGACGCCCCGCTCGGCGAAGAGCGGGATGGTGTCCTCGGTGAGTCCGGTGGCGTGCTCGATGCAGTCGATGCCGGCCTCGACCAGCGGGGCGAGGGTGTCCTCGGCGAAGCAGTGGGCGGTCACCCGGGCGCCGAGCCGGTGCGCCTCGGCGATGGCCGCCTCGACCGCGCCGCGGGGCCAGCACGCGGAGAGATCGCCGGTGGAGCGGTCGATCCAGTCCCCGACGAGCTTGACCCAGCCGTCCCCGCGGCGGGCCTCCTGGGCGACGTAGGCGACCAGGTCCTCGGGCTCGATCTCATGCGCGTAGTTGCGGATGTAGCGCCGGGTGCGGGCGATATGGCGGCCGGCGCGGATGATCCGCGGCAGGTCGTCACGCTCGTCGACCCAGCGGGTGTCGGAGGGCGAGCCGGCGTCGCGGATCAGTAGGGTGCCGGCGTCACGGTCGGTGAGCGCCTGTTTCTCGCTGGTGGCGGCGTCCACCGGGCCGTGCGCGTCCAGGCCCACATGGCAGTGGGCGTCGACCAGGCCCGGCAGCGTCCAGCCCTGGACCGTGGTGGCATCGCGTGCCAGGGCCGGCCGGTCGAACGTGACCCGGCCGCCGACGACCCACACCTCGTCGCGCACCTCGTCCGGCCCGACGAGGACCCTCCCCTTGAGGTGCAGCACCGCACCTTCACTCATGGACGTCATACAGGCACTTTAGGCGGCCCGACCGGGCGGTCGGGGCGGGGTGGTCGAGCATCGGCCGGGTGGATTGCCGGGCGGGCGGGTGAGCTGCGGTCGATCGCCGGGCGGGCGGACTCACCGGGCCGCGGCGGCGGGCCCGGCCGGATCGCTGCGGGGCGGATTCCACCGACGTTTCGTCGGATGTTTCACCAAAACCCGCCGCATGTTCTCGCGGACCTTGCCATAGGCCTTGCCACGGCCTTGCCGGGCGGGTTTCCTGACCTTCCAGAAGGGTCACTGGAGGCGAATTCCCAATTCCCTGCAAGCGTAGCTTCCCGTATTCTTCTGCCCGCTTTTCCGCAGCTCAAACGCCAAGATTTCGCTAGCGCCGGATACCGTAATTCGGACGCATCTCGCGGCTGTTACGGAGCTGTGACCGACTACACAGGGTGTCCGTTTCGCCCCGAACTTCCTGGTCAAATCGGGACAATTTTTGACGAGATCGCGCGCCCGGGCGCCCCCGCGCGATAACACATCCCGAGCGCTCACGTAACCCCTGCCCGCGATGCAATTTCCTTTTTCCCTGGGTAAATTTAATTCCCATGACCGCCGCACAAGCAGACCATGCAGGTGCCCGCAGCGATATCGGAGAATTTCCGGAGGGCTTCAAGCTCGACACCCCACGGGTGGAGGACGGCGCAGCAATCTGGCGCATCGCCCGCGACTCGCGGGTGCTGGACCTCAACTCGTCCTACAGCTACCTGCTGTGGTGTCGCGACTTCGCCGCCACCTCCGTCGTCGCCCGTGACGCGGAGGGCGAGCCGGCCGGCTTCGTCACCGGATACCTCCGCCCCGAGCGCCCGGAGACCCTCGTGGTGTGGCAGGTCGCCGTCGACGACGCGCACCGCGGCAAGGGCCTGGCGGCGGCGCTTCTGGACGGGCTGACCACGCGCGCCATGGACGAGCTGGGCATTCGCTTCGTCGAGACCACCATCACCCCCGACAACACGGCCTCCAACCGGCTGTTCGCGTCCTTCGCCGAGCGGCACTGCGTGCCCGTCAGACGCGAGGTGCTCTTCGACGCGGGGCTGTTCCCCGAGCAGGGCCACGAGCCGGAGGTGCTGCACCTCATAGGCCCGTTCACTCCACCGGCCCCCGGGCAGTAGCGCCCCCCGGGCCGCGCGGACAGCGCGCCGCAGCGGCCCACGGATCCGGCATCACCCTGTGAGACCGCCGGCACCGCCCATCCCCCCACCCACAGACTTCCTCATCCTTCGCACTCGTCTCCCAGGAGCATGCTGTGACCATCACCCAGCCCGATCTGAGCGTCTTCGAGACCGTGGAGTCGGAGGTGCGCAGCTACTGCCGTGGCTGGCCCACCGTCTTCGACCGTGCCCAGGGCAGCCGACTGACCGACGAGGACGGGCACACCTACCTCGACTTCTTCGCCGGTGCCGGTTCGCTGAACTACGGGCACAACAACCCCGTGCTCAAACGCGCCCTGATCGACTACATCGAGCGCGACGGCATCACCCACGGCCTGGACATGTCCACCACGGCCAAGCGGGCGTTCCTGGAGTCGTTCCAGAACATCATCCTGCGGCCGCGCGACCTGCCCTACAAGGTCATGTTCCCGGGCCCGACGGGCGCCAACTCCGTCGAGGCCGCGCTGAAGCTGGCCCGCAAGGTCAAGGGCCGCGAGTCGATCGTGTCCTTCACCAACGCCTTCCACGGGATGTCGCTGGGCGCCCTCGCGGTCACCGGCAACTCCATGAAGCGCGCCGGTGCCGGCATCCCGCTGGTACACGGCACCCCGATGCCGTTCGACAACTACCTCGACGGCCAGACCCCGGACTTCCTGTGGTTCGAGCGGCTGCTGGAGGACCAGGGCTCCGGTCTGAACAAGCCCGCGGCCGTGATCGTGGAGACCGTGCAGGGCGAGGGCGGCATCAACGTCGCGCGCACCGAGTGGCTGCGTGAGCTGGCCGCCCTGTGCGAGCGCCAGGACATGCTGCTGATCGTCGACGACATCCAGATGGGCTGCGGCCGTACGGGTGCCTTCTTCTCCTTCGAGGAGGCGGGCATCGTGCCGGACATCGTCACCGTCTCGAAGTCCATCAGCGGCTACGGCCTGCCGCTCGCGCTGACCCTGTTCAAGCCCGAGCTGGACATCTGGGAGCCGGGCGAGCACAACGGCACCTTCCGCGGCAACAACCCGGCCTTCGTGACCGCCGCCGCGGCGCTGGACACCTACTGGGCCGACGGCCAGATGGAGAAGCAGACTCTCGCCCGGGGTGAGATCGTCGAAGCGCACCTGAAGGCCATCGTCGAGGAGCACCCCCAGGCCATCGCCGAGTACCGCGGCCGCGGTCTGGTGTGGGGCCTGGAGTGCATCGACAAGCCCCTCGCGGGCAAGGTCGCCAAGCGCGCCTTCGAGCTGGGTCTGCTGATCGAGACCTCCGGCCCGGAGAGCGAGGTCATCAAGCTGCTGCCCGCACTGACGACCACCCCCGAGGAGCTGGACGAGGGCCTTCGCACCCTCGCCCGCGCGGTCCGCGACTGCGCCTGACCACCTCGGACAGTTCCACCACCGTTCCACAGAAAGGCACCGACTCACCGTGATCGTCCGATCCTTCCAGGACATCGAAGGCACCGACCGCCACGTCAAGGCCGCGTCCGGCACGTGGGAGAGCAAGCGCATCGTGCTCGCCAAGGAGCGGGTCGGCTTCTCGCTGCACGAGACCGTCCTGTACGCCGGTACGGAGACGTCGATGTGGTACGCGAACCACATCGAGGCCGTCGTCTGCGTCGAGGGCGAGGCCGAGCTGACCAACGACGAGACGGGCGAGAAGCACATCATCACGCCCGGCGTGATGTACCTCCTCGACGGGCACGAGAAGCACACCATGCGGATCAAGAAGGACTTCCGCTGCCTGTGCGTCTTCAACCCGCCGGTCACCGGCCGTGAGGACCACGACGAGAACGGGGTCTACCCGCTTCTCACCGAGCCCGAGCCCGAGGCGGTCTGAGGAGTCACCCGACCTGCCCCGTCCGGCAGCGCCGAGGAAGGCACCCACACGCACGCAGAGCCAGATTCCGTACGAGAGGAGAGGAAGGCAACACCATGACCACCGCACCCGAGCGCACCGCCGACCTGTACCCGACCCGTGGGACCGCTGAGGTCATCACCCCTCGGAAGGACCCGGTGGTGTGGTCGCAGCCCGGAGCGGCCGGCCCCTTCGCGCCGTCCGAGCTGAGCGACTTCGAACGCGACGGCTTCTTCGCCATCGGGGAACTGCTGACGGCGGAGGAAGTCGCGGTGTACCGCGCCGAACTGGACCGGCTGGTACTCGACCCCGAGATGCGCACCGACCCGCGCGCCATCGTCGAGCCCAAGTCGCAGAGCGTACGGTCCGTGTTCGAGGTGCACAAGATCAGCGAGGTGTTCGCCAAGCTGGTCTCCGACCCGCGTGTGGTCGGCCGTGCCCGTCAGATCCTCGGCTCGGACGTCTACGTCCACCAGTCGCGGATCAATGTGAAGCCCGGCTTCGGTGCCTCCGGCTTCTACTGGCACTCGGACTTCGAGACCTGGCACGCCGAGGACGGTCTGCCGAACATGCGCACCGTGTCGGTCTCGATCGCGCTGACGGAGAACTACGACACCAACGGCGGCCTGATGATCATGCCCGGCTCGCATCAGCACTTCCTGGGCTGTTCGGGCGAGACGCCGAAGGACAACTACAAGAAGTCGCTGCAGATGCAGGACGCGGGCACGCCGTCGGACGAGGCGCTGACGAAGATGGCGGACGCGCACGGCATCAAGCTGTTCACCGGCAAGGCCGGTTCGGCGACGTGGTTCGACTGCAACGCCATGCACGGCTCGGGCGACAACATCACGCCGTACCCGCGCAGCAATGTCTTCATCGTGTTCAACAGCGTGGAGAACGCGGCGGTGGAGCCGTTCGCGGCTCCGGTCCGGCGCCCGGAGTACATCGGGGCGCGGGACTTCACGCCGGTGAAGTAGGCATGGTCGTGACGTAGGTCGGTACGGCATGGGGCGGTACCGGTGGCGCGGCCGCCGCACAGCAGGGTCTGTGCGGCGGCCGCGCCGTCGCTATGCCAGCAGCGACAGCAGCCGGTCGACGTCGTCGGTCGAGTTGTAGAGGTGGAAGGCGGCGCGGAGCAGTCCGCCGCGCACCGAGATCCGCACCCCCGCCTCGGTCAGGCGGCGCTCCGCGTCGGCCAGTCCGGGGGTGGAGACGATCGCCGAGCCGGGCGCGGGGCGGGGCGTCAGGCCGCGGGCGGCGAGCCCTTCGCGGTAGTACGCGGCGAGATGGGTGTTGTGGGTGTGGACGGCGGGCACGCCCAACTCCTCGACGAGCGCGAGGGAGTGCTCGGCGGCGACGTAGGAGAAGTGGGCGTGCGGTTCGTCGAAGCGCCGGGCGGTGGCGGCCGGCCGGATCAGGCCGTAGGTGGACTCGTCGAGGTCCTCCCCGGCCACCCAGCCGGCGTGCAGCGCGGCCGGCCAGGCGGAGTCCTCCGACGCGTCGCCGCCGAACGCCAGGAAGGTCGTACCGCGGGGGCACAGCAGCCATTTGAAGGCGCCGCTGACGAGGTAGTCGAAGTCCCCGGCGCGCAGCGGCAGCCAGCCGGCGGCCTGGGTGGCGTCGACGAAGGTGCGCGCCCCATGGGCCCGGGCCGCCTCCCGTACGGCCGCCAGGTCGGCGATCCGGCCGTCGAGGGACTGTACGGCGCTGAACGCGACGAGCGCGGTACCGGGGCGCACCGCGTCGGCGAGCGCCTCCAGGGGTACGGTGCGCAGCTTGACGTGGGGGTGGCTGCCCAGGGGGTTGACCAGGGAGCTGAAGTCGCCCTCGGGGACGAGGACTTCGGAGCCCGGTGGGAGGGAGGCGGCGATCAGGGCGGACTGCACCGCGACCGAACTGCCGACGGCCACGCGCTCGGCGGGGACGTCCAGCAGCCGGGCGAAGGCGGCGCGGGCCGCGTTGGGGGCGGCGAAGTAGTCGCGGCCCATCGTGCCGTAGGAGGCGGACTCCACCACGGCCGCGCGCAGGGCCGCCGCGCTGCGCCGTGGGAGGAGTCCGCTGGACGCGGAGTTCAGATAGGTCGTCTCGGGCGCGAATTCCGCCCCGCCGAGTGGCTCACGTCGCTGCATGATCCCACTGTGCGCGGCGCGGGCCCGCCCCGTCCACGGCCTTTCGGTGGCCGCCCGTGCTCACTTCCCGGGAACGGCGCAGCCGTCGTCCCCGCAGACCTCCGCGTCGCCGGCCGGCAGGATCTGCACCGCCGTCTCCTCGTGCGCCCGCTCCAGGGCCTGCCGGAACACCTCGGCGGGCTGGCCGCCGGAGATGCCGTAGCGGCGGTCGATGACGAAGAACGGCACGCCCGTGGCGCCCAGCTCGGCGGCCTCGCGCTCGTCGGCGCGGACCTCCGTCGCGTACGCGGCGGAGTCGGCGAGCACCCGGTCGGCCTCCTGCTCGGGCAGCCCGGCGCCGACCGCGATCTCGCGGAGGACGGCGGGGTCGCCGAGCGGGCGGGCCTCGGCGAAGTTGGCGCGGTAGAAGGCGTCGAGCAGCGCGTCCTGGACGCCGTGCGCCTTGCCGGCGTGCAGCAGCCGGTGCAGGTCGAAGGTGTTGCCGTGGATGCGGCCCGCGCGGTAGTCGAGCCCCTCCGCCGCGGCCGTCTCGGCGACCCGGGCCTCCATCGCCTCGGCCTGCGCGCGGCTCACGCCGTACTTCGCGGCGAGCATGTCGAGGACGGCGATGTCCGTGGGGGCCGGCGCCTTCGGGTCCAGCTCGAAGGAGCGGTGCACCACCTCGACGGTGTCGCGGTGCGCGAACGCGGCGAGCCCGGCCTCGAAGCGGGCCTTGCCGATGTAGCACCAGGGGCAGGCGATGTCGGACCAGATTTCGACGCGCATGAGCTGACTTTCCTTCTCGGGGGACGTCCCGGCTCAACCACGCGGGGCGCCGGGCTATTCCGCGGGTAGCGTCCGGGCATGACCTCGCCACAGGATTTCCTCGGGTTCTGGGAGACCACCGGGTCGGCCAAGACCTTCACCCATCCGCTCGATCCGGAGCTGCTCAAGGCGTATCTGCCGCGAGACGCGCGGGTGCTGGACTACGGCTGCGGCTACGGGCGGCTCACCGCCGAGCTGGCCGGGCTCGGCTACCACCGGGTGCGCGGGGTGGATGTCTCGGCGGCGCTGATCGCGCGGGGGCGGCGGGAGCATCCGGGGCTGGAACTGATGCGGTGGGCGGGGTTCCCGCTGCCGTTCGAGGACGGCTTCTTCGACGCGGCGCTGCTGTTCGCGGTGCTCACCTGCGTTCCCCGGGACGCGGACCAGTCGGCGATCGTCGGGGAGCTGGGGCGGCTGGTGCGGCCCGGTGGGGTGCTGTATCTGAGCGATGTGCCGGTGCAGGACGACGCCCTCAACCGGGAGCGGTATGCGCGCTTCGCCGGGCGCTACGGCACGTACGGGGTGTTCGAGACGCCCGACGGCGGGGTGTTCCGGCACCATCCGCCGCAGCGGCTGCGCGCCCTGCTGCGGGCGGCGGGCTTCGGTGTGGTGGCGGAGCGGACCGGTTCGGTGGCGACGCCGGACGGGCGGACGGCCGAGCGGCTGCAGATCATCGCGCGGCGGGAGGGCTCCCCGGAGGCGGGAGCGCGCCGGGAGCCAGGTCCAGCCTCAGGGTGAGGTGGGTGGCGTCGGGGGCGGGGCGGCGGTCGGGGCGCCAGCCGAGGCCGGCGTAGAAGCCGCGGGCGCGGTGGTTGTGCCAGCGGACGTCGAGGACGGCGCGGGCGAAACCGGCCCTGCGCCAGGCGTGCAGGCAGGCGGTGTGCAGGGCCCGGCCGACGCCGGTGCCCCAGTGCGCGGGGTCGACATGGAGCTGGTCGAGCTTGACGGTGGCCCGGGAGTCCCGGTCGGGCCTGATGGCGGCCCGGGTGCCCTCGCCGCCGTACGCGGCGGCGCCGAGGACCGTGCCGTGCCGTACGGCGCAGAGCACGGGGGTGTCGTCGCGGTGCAGGGCGCGGGACCAGGCGCGGCGGCAGCGGGTGTGCTCGGCCGGGGCGTCGAAGGGTGTGCCGGGGTAGCGCGCGTGGTGGTGGGCGGCGCGGGCGCCGGTGTCCAGGGCGGCGATCGCCTCCAGGTCCGCGCGGGTGGCGGCGCGGACCGTCAGGGCGGACTCGTCGGGGGCGGGGTACACGCCGTGCAGGCCTACCCGCCCTCGGGGCGGCCGTCCACCCGGCGCGGCAGGCCGAGCGGGTTGTCCTCGCGCAGCTCGGGCGGCAGCAGCGCGGGCGGGGTGTCCTGGTAGGCGACGGGGCGCAGCCAGCGTTCGACGGCGGTGCCGCCGACGGAGGTGGCGGTGGAGGTGGTGGCCGGGTAGGGGCCGCCGTGGTGCTGGGCGGGGGCGACCGCGACGCCGGTCGGCCAGCCGTTGACGACGACGCGGCCGGCGAGCGGGGTGACCTCGGCCAGCAGCCGGGCGCCCAGCCCGGAGCCGTCGCCGCCGGCTCCTTCCGCCTCGCCGAGCTGCAGCGTCGCGGTGAGGTTGCCGGGGAGCCGGGCGAGGACGGCGCCGATCTCGGCCTCGTCGGCGTAGCGGGCGACCACGGTGATCGGGCCGAAGCACTCCTCCAGCAGGAGGTCGTGCGGCCCTTCGGTGGCGAGGCGGGCAGCGGGGACGGTGAGGAAGCCGGCGCTGACGGTGTGCTCGCCGCCCGCGCCGGGGGTCACCGGTGCCTCGACGTCCGGGAGCCCGGCGCGGGCGGCGACGCCGTCGAGGAACGCCTGGCGCATCCGGTGGTCGAGCAGCACCCCGGCCTCGGTGTCGCTGACCGCGGCGGTCAGCGACTTCACCAGCCGGTCGCCCGGCTCACCGTCGGGCGCCAGGACCAGGCCGGGCTTGACGCAGAACTGGCCGACGCCCAGCGTCATCGAGCCGGCCAGCCCCGCGCCGATCTGCTCGGCGCGCTCGTCCGCCGCGGCCTCGGTGATCACGACCGGGTTGAGGCTGCCCAGTTCGCCGTGGAAGGGGATCGGACGCGGGCGGGCCGCGGCCGCGTCGTACAGGGCGCGGCCACCGCGTACCGAGCCGGTGAAGCCGGCCGCGGCGATCAGCGGGTGGCGGACCAGGTCGATACCGGCCTGGAATCCGTGCACCAGTTTCACCACACCGTTCGGCAGGCCGACCTCGGCCGCGGCCCGGCGCAGCAGCGCGGCGCACAGCTCGGAGGTGGCGGGGTGGTCGGGGTGCGCCTTGACCACGACCGGGCAGCCGGCCGCGAGGGCGCTTGCGGTGTCGCCGCCGGGCACGGAGAAGGCGAGCGGGAAGTTACTGGCGGAGTAGACCGCTACCGGGCCCAGCGGGATCTTGTAGCGGCGCAGGTCGGGCCGCGGCGGGGTGAGGGCGGGGTCGGCGCGGTCGATCCGTACGTCGAGGAACGCGCCGTCCTCGACCAGGTCGGCGAAGGCCCGCAACTGGTAGGTGGTGCGGACGAGTTCGCCGGTGAGGCGGCCCGGGCCGAGCGCGGTCTCGGCGTCGGCGGCCTCGATGACCGCCTCGCCCGCCTCGTCGAGCAGCTCGGCGGCGCGGCGCAGCAGGGCGGCGCGCACGGCTCGTTCGGCGAGCGCGCCCCGGGCGGCGTGCGCCGCGCGGACCGCCGCGTCCACCTCGTCGGCTGTGGCCTCCACCGCAACCTGCTCCCGCCGCTTCCCGGTTCGGGGGTCGACACTCCAGACTGGTGCTGCTGCTGCCGCTGCCACCGTGCATTCCTCCCGAGTGCTGCCGTACCGCGCCGTACTGGGCTGTTGTGCTGTTCCGGGCCGCTCCGTCCCGGGGCGCGCAGTGCGCGGCCCGGTCGCTCCCGGGGCTTTCGCGCCTTGCAGCACACCAGACATCGTTCGATATGCTGAACTTCATCCCGGATATTGAACATCTGGGACTCTATGGCTGTCCGAACAGAGGGGTCAAGGGCGATGTCAACTGCCGATACCGGTGGATCCCAGGTCAAGTCCGCGGTGCGGACGGTCGAATTGCTCGAGTACTTCGCGGGCCGCTCCGGTATGCACTCGCTCGCCTCCGTCCAGGAAGCCGTGGGCTACCCCAAGTCCAGCCTCTACATGCTGCTGCGCACCCTCGTCGACCTGGGCTGGGTCGAGACGGACGCGACCGGCACCCGCTACGGCATCGGCGTGCGCGCGCTGCTGGTCGGCACGTCGTACATCGACGGCGACGAGGTGGTGGCGGCGGCCCGACCGACACTGGACCGGCTCTCCGACGACACCACCGAGACCATCCACCTCGCCCGGCTGGACGGCACCAACGTCGTCTACCTCGCCACCCGCCAGTCGCAGCACTATCTGCGCCCCTTCACCCGGGTCGGCCGGCGGCTGCCCGCGCACTCCACCTCGCTGGGCAAGGCGCTGCTCGCGACGTACACCGACGACCAGGTACGGGCGCTGCTGCCGGCGACCCTCGCGCAGCTGACCGAGCACACCATCACCGACCGCGAGAAGCTCATCGAGGAGCTGCACGCGGTGCGCGAACAGGGCTATGCGGTCGACCGCGAGGAGAACACCCTGGGCCTGCGCTGCTTCGGCGTCGCGATCCCCTACCGCACCCCGGCCCGGGACGCGATCAGCTGCTCGGTGCCGGTGGCCCGGCTGACCCCGGACCACGAGCAGATGATCAAGGACATGCTCTTCGACGCCCGCGACCGGCTGACGCTCGCCACCCGGCGGCTGTGACCCGAGGGCACCGTCCGGCCCCCCTCCCCGTCCGGCACTACCCCGCCCCACACCGCCCGGACCTCCCTCCCCCGTACGGCGGAGGCGGATCGTCGGCGCGGCCGAGGCGCGCGGGCGGCGGCGCCGGAAGACTGCTCACCATGACCGCTCAGCCCGTCCGGACGCCCCGGCGCGCGCACACCTCGATCCCCGGGGCCGTGCGGTGCGAATGAACCGACTGCGGCGAAACGCCCTGCGCTGGGTCCATCTGGTGATCGGCGGCGCGATCCTCATGCCGTACTTCCTGGTGGCTTCGGTCCTGGTGTCGCTGGTCATGGACGGCGCCGACCCCTACCGCGACACCGCGACCCAGTTCCTCGCGTTCGGCGCCGCCCTGCCGCTGGCCTGGCTGGCCGGGCTGGTCTTCGCCCCGGCGCGGTCCATGGCGGCGGGCGCCGTACGGACGTTCTGCGGTGTGCCGGGAGAACTGATGGCCGACGAGCCGGGGTACTCGTGGACCGCCCGACGGCGTACCGCGCTGTGGTTCCTGGTGCACAACGCGGCCGGCGGGATCGTCAGCGGGATGTCGCTGGCCGCGCCACCGGCCGCGATATCCCTGATGATCCTTCCGTTCTCGACGGGTCTGCAGCGCGGCTTCCCGGCCTGGCAGGAGACCTTCCCCGGCGTGCTCGGCCCGCTCGCCGGGCTGGCGCTGCTGGCGCTGGTAGTCGGCACGTCCTGGGGAGCCGGGCGGCTGATGGCCCGTCTGGCGCCGGTCCTGCTGGGGCCCACGCCCGCCGACCGGCTGGCCGCCGCCGAGCGCCGGGCCGCCGATCTGGCGACCCGCAACCGGCTGGCCCGCGAGTTGCACGACTCGGTGGGGCATGCGCTGAGCGCGGTCACCCTCCAGGCGAGCGCGGCCCGCCGGGTACTGGACACCGATCCGGAGTTCGCCCGGCAGGCGCTGGCCGCCATCGAGGACACCACCCGGGACGCGGTCGCCGAACTGGACACCGTACTGGGCCTGTTGCGCGAGGAGGACGGCAGCGATCCGGCGGCGCCCGCACCCACCCTGGACGGGCTGCAGGCGCTGCTCGAACGGACCCGCGCGGCGGGCGTCCGGGTCGAGACGACGCTGGAGGGGCGGCACAAGGGGCTGCCGCCGATGGTCTCGCGGGAGGCGTACCGGATCGTGCAGGAGGGCCTGAGCAATGCGCTGCGGCACGCCGGGCCGGTGCCGGTGGAGCTCTATGTGCACCGCACCGAGCGGGAGTTGACACTGCGGATGGAGAACCCGGTGAGCGGGCCGGTGGCCGGCCCGGCGCCCGGCTCGCCGGTCCCGGCGCCCCGCACGGGCGGGGGCCGCGGGCTGCTGGGGATCGCCGAGCGGGCCAGGCTGCTGGGCGGCGAGGCGGCGGCCGGGGCCCAGGACGGCGTCTGGCGGCTGACGGCCCGGCTGCCGCTGGCGGGGAGGGAGCGCGGTGCGCGCAGCGATGTACAGCCGTAGGAACGCCGAGGCCGTAGGCACACCAAGACCGTAGGAACACCGAGACATCCGCCGGGAGCCCGGCCGGGAGACAGGGGGCGCGGGAGATGACCACGACGCGGGACGGCGGCCGCACGGCCGGCCAAGGCGACGGCGACGGCTGCGACAACGGGAACGGGAACGGCGGCAGCGGCCGCGACCGGCCCCGTCCGCTGCGCATCGTCCTCGCCGACGACGAGCGGATGGTGCGTACGGCGCTGCGCGCGATCCTGGGCGCCGAGGACGACATGGAGGTCGTGGGCGAGGCGGCGACCGGCGCGGCGGCGGTGCCGCTGATCCGCGAACTGCGCCCGGACATCGTGCTGATGGACGTGCGGATGCCGGAGATCGACGGGATCCGCGCGACCGAGCAGGTGCTCGCCGGGATGGCCGAGCCGCCGCGCATCATCGTCGTGACGACCTTCGAGAACGACGCCTATGTGTACGACGCGCTGCGGGCCGGCGCCAGCGGGTTCCTGCTCAAGCGGTCCGGGGCGGAGGACCTGGTCCAGGCCGTACGGCTGGTGGCGCGCAGCGACTCGCTGCTGTTCCCGGCGGCGGTGCGCGGTCTGGCCGCCCGGCACGCCGGGGAGCGGGCCTCGCAGGACGCGGTACGGACGCTGCGTGCCAGGTTGTCCGAACGGGAGCGGGCGGTGCTGCGGCAGATGACGGCCGGGCTGACGAACGCCGAGATCGCGGAGCGGCTGGGGGTGGGACCGGCCACGGTGAAGACGCATGTGGCCGGGGTCCTAGCCAAGCTCGGCGTACGGGACCGCACCCAGGCGGTGATCGCCGCGTACGAGTGCGGGTTCGTACGGCCGGGGTGAGGTGGGGCGGGGTGGGGGCTGCGGCGGGGCCACGGGGCACAGCCATGCGCCCTGTCCGGCTGTCCGGCTGTCCGGCTGTCCGGCTGTCCGGCTACTGGGCCAACACGGGATTGCCAGGTGAGTCCAGCCATGCCCACTCGCCGTCGGCGTCCACGGTCAGCCCGAAGCGGTTGAAGCCGGGGCGCTCTTGCTCCACCCACCATCTGTACGCGGCTTCCACTTCGTCCCAGAGACGTCGGGGACCCGACTGATAGACCTTGGCTACCTCACGGTCATCGCGGAAGACGACGACCGCCCATGACTGGTCCGAGAGTCCGTAGAACCACACGGCGCGCCTGCCGTCACGTTTGCGGTCGGCAGTGTGGGCGACGGCAGGCACGCGCAGGCCCAACGCGAATCCGATCACGTCGAAGCTCCCCGTGCCGCAGAACTCCGCCTCGGCCATCGTCGTGAACGACGTGTCCGCAGCATCCATCGCGCCCGCCGGCACGTACTCATCATGCCGGGGCCACACGAACCGCTGAGAACGCATACGCATGAATGCCACGGGGCGCGAGAACGGCCCTGACGCACTCCGGCGGTCTTCGGCGACCACCAGGCGGGCGGTGGCTTCGCTGGGCCCGTAATACGTCCCCCAGGGAACGAGGATCACCCCTCCGGGGCTGGACTGCTCCACCCACGCGAACGGGACCTTTCGTAGACCGCACGTGGCGATGATGCGGTCGTACGGTGCCCGTTTCGCATGGCCGAGAAAGCCGTCTCCATGCACCACTTCCACCGGGAGCCCGAAGCGGTCCAATGCCTGCTGGGCTTCCGACGCGACGGTGCCGTCCACCTCCATGGTGACGACGTTCGCGGCTCCGAGTCGGTACGCGAGAAGGGCGGCGTTCCATCCGGTGCCGGCACCGATCTCCAACACGCGCTGACCCGGTTCTACGTCAAGGTCGGCCAGCATGGAGAAGACCAGGCTCGGCATGGACGACGACGAGCTGAACAACTTGCCCGGCTCATGGCCGTCGTGCGCGCCGTCGTCCCACTGGGTAACGATGGGGTCGTCCGAGTCGGCGTACCTCCGCCACACCTGCGGGTCCTGCTCCTTGTCGACCGCGACATTCCGGCCGGTAGCCATGTCGTGCGGCCACATCAACTCTGGCAGGAAGTGGGAGCGGGGCACGTCTTCATACGCCTTGGCCCAGTCGGGCGACACGACACCTGCGTCCAGGAAAAGACGGCCCAACTCCTCACGAGTGGGCCGCCCCGCCTGCTCACCAGAACCCGTCACTTCCGGTGGTCCCCATCGCCGGGAGGCGTCGAACCGTCCGGGTGGGGCTCATCGGTCGGCGACCACGGCCGACCGGGATGCCCGTCCCCATCGCCCTCATCCTTGCCGTGCCCGCCACCTTGTGCGAACTGGGTGATCAATCGAATGTTCACGATTCTCCTCCTTGAGAGGGCGAGTCTTCATCCTGGTCTCAGCCGAGCCCCTAGGGAACACGGCCTCATGGCTAGCCGGGGGTCCGGCGGTCCCGCAGGACGCTGGCAAGCTGCGCTGTCACTGCTTGTGCCCCGGGTGGCTTCGAAGTTCGATGTTCAGGTCGACGACCTTGCTCAGGTCGCCCCGCGCTTGCGCGATCTGACGCTCATGTACCAGCGCCTGGCAGATGTCGCAGTTGGCCGCAGGTTTCGGCTTGGGCTGGGGTTCGCCGAGTTGTACGGGTGGGGTCAGCTTGCCGGGCACGGCAACTCCTCTCCGTAGCGCTTCCACTACCGGGATGCCTCAGCGTGACCTAGAGTCAGGGGCCCTTCAACCTGTGACTTGCGGACGGAAGGACAGTGAACGCCCCTTGAATCGCAACGAGTTGAACCCGGACGCCTCCCCTCAGGCGGCCTACGGAGCGCGTTTACGCAGTCTGCGGGAAGCGCGCGGCTGGACTCAAGACGATCTTGCCGAGCGCGCGGAATATTCCAGCGTGCATGTTTCGGCCGTCGAAAATGCTCGGAAACCTCCGACTCTCCGGTTCTCGCGTAGCCTGGACCGCGTCTTCGGCCTTGAGGGCACAGCAGACTCGTTCGAGCGTGAGTACCGCGAGATCAAACACGGCAGCCTGCTGGAGGGCTTTCCGGAGTACGTCGGGTACGAGGGCCGGGCAGTAGAGATCCGACAGTTTGAAATCGGGATCATTCCCGGCCTGTTGCAGACACCTGAGTACGCACGAGTGTTGGCGGAGAGCGGCGTGCGGCGGGGTGCCATCACGCCCGAACAGGCAGATGAACGCGTCTCGCTCGTGGCCGAACGGCAAGCGGCACTTATCCGGCCCCGTCCACCCATGGTGTTTGTGACCATGGACGAGAGCTGCATCCGTCGACCCGTTGGCGGACGCTCCGTCATGGACGCCCAGTTGGCGCGCCTGGTCGAGTGGGCCGAGCTGCCGAACACGCTGCTACAGGTGGCACCGTACGAGATAGGCGAGCGCCGCACGCTCAATCTGCCCGTCAACCTCTTGACGCTGCCAGACCGGTCCGTGATCGCCTACGCCGAGTCTCAAGCCCAGGGACACCTCGACCGAGAGAACACCTCCGTGATGCCCATGCTGACGGCTTACCATCAATTACAGGCCGAAGCGCTCTCTCAAGCGACGTCAGTGGCCATGATCGAGCAGTTGCGAAAGGGCACCCCGTGACGACCGAATCCCCCCGTTGGTACAAGTCCTCCTACAGCGACAACGGCGGCACCTGCGTGGAAGTTGCCGCCAATATCCCGGGCGTCGTTCCCGTCCGTGACAGCAAGGCCCCGCACGGCCCGAGGCTGGTCTTCCCGGCGTCGTCCTGGTCCTCGTTCGTGGACGATGTGAAGACCGGGAACCTCTCCACTCCGTAGAGGCGCATCCGCTCACCCGCACCCGATCTCGCGCAGTGCGTCCCATACAGCGGTCAGGTCCGCGTCACTTGCCAATCCCGCATGGTAGAGGCGCAGTTCCGTCGCGCCCAGCGAGGCGGCGTGCGCGGCGTCGGCGGCGAGCGTACGGGGGCTGCCGCCCATGCCGGAGACCACGGTGAGGTTGGCGGCCACCGTCGGTACCGCGACCGCGGCGGCCTCGGCGGAGGGAGCCGCCCCGGCGTCCGGGCCGGCAGCGGCCCCGCGCGGGCGGCCGGTGAACGGTCCGAGTACGGCGGCGCGGGCGGCGGCGTCGCCGGTGCACGGCAGCACCACGCCGTCGGCGTGCGCGAGCACGTCCACCGGGTCCACCCCGGCGTTGGCGCCGCAGCGGTGCGCGGCGGGGTCGGCGTGCAGCAGCACCCGGAACCCGTCCGCCGCGGCATCCCGTACGGCCCGCGCCGCCGTGCGCTGCAGCGTCCGGGCGGCCCGGTCCCGCCAGGCGCGCAGCAGCCCCGCGGGCTCCGCGCCGAGCAGCGCCTCGACCGCCGCCCACTCCCCCCGCCTCCCACAAGGGCCTTCGGCCGGCTCCGGCCCAGAGGGGACGCTCGGGAGGCCCCTCTCCCAACCACCCGGGACGCCCCTCTCCGGCCCGCCCGGGTCGGCCGTCCACAACGGCTCCATCGCCCGCACCACGGCGGCTCTCAACTCCGCTGCCGGGATGCCGAGTTCGCCGTACCCGTGCGCGCACACCGAGCAGAAGCAGACCGACATCAGATACTGGGCGGCGCCGGAGAGCGGCACCCCGCCGATCTTGTCGTGGGCGTGCAGATGGGCCAGTCCGTACCAGCCGCAGGACTCCAGCTCGCTGCCGCGGGCGCCGGGCCGTACGGCCGCCTCGGCGGCGAGCGCGACGAGGTAGGCGCGCACTTCGGGCCGGGCGATGCACGGCGCCCAGGGGTAGGGGTCGCCGTAGGCGTTGCGGACGACGACGGTCGGATGCTCGGCGCCCAGGCGGGAGTTGTGCGCCAGGACGACCCAGCTGTGCACCTCCACCCCGGCGTCGGCCAGCGCCCGCGCGGCCGCGCCGAAGGCGTCCGGGCCCGCCGTCCAGTCCTGGACGTAGGGCCGCAGTTCCCGGCCGGCCCAGCGGGCGGGGTCGGGCGGGTAGTAGACGGCGGCGTGCCGGGCGGTGACGATGCGGTGGCGGGGGTGGCGCGGGGTGAGGGCGCGGGTGGAGTGGTAGGCGGAGGCCAGGGAGACCTGCCGGACGCCGAGGCCGGCGAGGCGTTCGGCGGCGGCCGGGTCGCCGACCACGTCCCACGGGTAGAGGAAGGCGGCGGTGCGCATCAGGCGCCGGCTCCGGGCGCCTGGGCGGCCAGGGCCAGACCGCGGTCGATCAGCCCGGCCAGCTCCTCGATGTGCGCGGGGGCCGGTTCGCCGAGCGGGGGCCGGACCGTGCCGACGTCCAGGCCGCGCAGCCGTACGCCCGCCTTGACCAGCGATACGGCGTATCCGCGGCCCTGGTTGCGCAGTTCGACCAGCGGTCCGTAGAAGCCGTCGAGCAGCCGGTTCACGGTGTCGTCGTCGCCGGCGGCCAACGCCCGGTGGAAGGCGAGGGCGATCTCGGGGGCGAAGGCGAAGACGGCGGAGGAGTACAGGCGCACGCCCAGGCCCAGGTAGGCGGGGCCGGTGAGTTCGGCGGTGGGCAGGCCGTTGAAGTAGAGGAAGTCCTCGTCGGGGGCGTCGGTGCGGACGGCGCTGATGATGCGCTGCATCAGGTCGAGGTCGCCCAGACCGTCCTTGAGGCCGATGATGCCCGGGGTCGCGGCCAGGGCGGCGACGGTGGCGGGGGTGAAGACGGCGTTGTCGCGCTGGTAGACGATGACCGGGAGCTCGGCGGCGGCGGCGAGTTCGGTGTAGTGCCGCAGCAGCCCCTCCTGGTCGGCGACGACGAGGTAGGGCGGCATGGCGAGCAGCCCGTCGGCGCCGGCTTCGCGGGCGAGGCGGGCGAAGTGGACGGCGAGCGCGGTGCCGTAGCCCGTACCGGCGACGACGGGGACGCGTCCCGCGGCCTCCTGGACCGCGGCCGCGACGCAGTCGGCGAACTCCTCGGGGGTGAGCGCATGGAACTCGCCGGTGCCGCAGCAGGCGAAGACGGCGGCCGCGCCCGCGTCGACGCCGGCCCGCACATGCGCCCGGAAGACCGTCAGGTCCAGGGCGCCGTCGGGCGCGTACGCGGTCACGGGGAAGAACAGCGGTCCGTCGAGGCGGTCGGCGAGCCGGGGGTGCCTCCCAGCGGTGGCTGGGGGAGGGTGTGCGGTCACGGGCTCTCCCTCACATGCTCGTGCGCGTTTCTGATCTGCGTCCATATTTCTGAACTCGCCACGCTAGAGCAGCCGTCCGGCACGGGTCAAGAGCACACAACTGCCGCCCCGCAAGCGGATTTACCCGGTCCCTCAACCGTCTTGACCGGCGGCGATCCCGCCCAGCACGCTTTGTCCACCCACCTGAATTCCGTTCGTGGACATAGCCTTGCAGCGCCGACCGCCCCGCAGCGCGGCGGTCCCCCGGCACGCACGACGCCGCGACCCGGGCCGTCCCGCCACCCAGCCGGAGGAGTTCCCGCCCATGACCACCGCACCCCGCACCGTCCTGCTCACCGGCGCCGCCGGCGGGCTCGGCACCCTGATGCGCGAACTGCTGCCGCCCCACGGCTACCGGCTGCGCCTCCTCGACCGGCGCGCCATCGACGACGCGGCCGGCGACGAGGACGTCATCACCGCCGACCTGGCCGACAAGGAGGCGCTGCGCGAGGCCGCACGCGGCGTCGACGCCGTCGTCCACCTCGCCGGGATCTCCCTGGAGGCCTCGTTCGAGAAGATCCTGCGCGCCAACATCGAGGGCACCTACCACCTCTACGAGGCGGCACGCGAGGCCGGCGTGAAACGGATCGTCTTCGCCTCCTCCAACCACGCCGTCGGCTTCACCCCGCGCCCCGCCGACGGATCCGCCGCCATCCCCGTCGACACCCCGCGCCGCCCCGACACCTACTACGGACTGTCCAAGGGGTTCGGCGAGGATCTCGCCTCGCTCTACTGGGACCTGCACGGCATCGAGACCGTCTCGATCCGCATCGGCTCCTGCTTCCCCGCACCGACCTCGGTGCGGATGCTGTCGATCTGGCTCAGCCCGGCCGACTGCGCCCGGCTGCTGCACGCCGCGCTCACCGCACCGGACGTCGGCCACCGCGTCGTCTACGGCTCCTCCGCCAACACCCGCCTGTGGTGGGACCTGTCGACCGCCCGTGCCCTGGGGTACGAGCCGCAGGACGACTCCGAGCCGTACGCCGCGCAACTCATCGCCGAACAGGGCGAACTGGATCCCGACTCCCCCGAACACGCCCACCTCGGCGGCGCCTTCTGCACCGATCCGCCCCGGTGGCCGTACTGAGAGGGGCGGTGATCCGGCCGCCGCGCCGCGGCCGGATCCGCACGTGGCCCGTGCCACGGCACGGAACCCCGCCCGCCCGGGTGGCGTCCTCGTGTACGTACCAACACTCCGCGCAGGAACGAGGAACGCATCATGGGCATCGTCAGCTGGCTCGTACTGGGGCTGATCGCGGGCGTCATCGCCAAGGTCCTGCTGCCGGGACGGGACCCGGGCGGACTGGTCGGCACGACCCTGATCGGCATCGTGGGCTCCTTCATCGGCGGCTGGCTGTCCACGAAGTTCCTGCACCGCCCGATTCCGAAGGACTTCGGCGAACCGTCCATGTGGATCGCCTCGATCGCCGGGGCCCTGGTCCTGCTGATCGCCTACCGGCTGCTCTTCGGCAACTCCCGCGAGCGATGACGGCCGGCGCGGGCCGCCGTCCGGCCGCAGGTAATGGAACCGCAAAGGCCGCCCGATCGTTGGTTCCGGCATGACCGCTATGACTCCTGGCTCGAACCTCCCGCTCACCGCCGCGCGGGTGGCGGTGGACGTCACCGCCCCCGTGCGGCTGGATGTGTCGGGCCTGCTGCTCGCCGCCGACGGCAAGGTGCGCTCCGACGACGACTTCGTGTTCTACAACCAGCCCGCCGGACCGGGCGTGACCCACTCCGCGGCGCCCGGCGGCGGTGACACCATCACGGTGGACACCACCGCCGTCCCCGACGGCATCGAGAAGATCGTGGTCACCGCGAGCCTGGACACCCCCGGCGCCACCTTCGCCGGCACGGAGCCGACCGGCACGGTCCGCAACGCGGACGACGGCAGCACCCTCGCCACCTTCACCCCGCCCCGGCTGGGCACCGAGACCGCGCTGGTGGTCGTCGAGATCTACCGCCGCAACGGCGCCTGGAAGGTGCGCGCGGTCGGCCAGGGCTACGCCAACGGGCTGGCCGGTATCGCCACCGACTTCGGCGTCAGCGTGGAGGAGCCGGCCGCGCCCGCCGCCGCCCCGCAGACTCCCCCGGCCGCCCCGGCCCCCGCCGCGCCGCCCGCGCCCCCGGCCCCCGCCGGGCAGTGGGGACCGCCGGCCGGCGCCCCGGCCCCGGTTGCCCCTCCGCCGGCCCCCGCTGCCCCCGCGCCCGGCTCCGGCAAGGTCAACCTCGACAAGGGGCGGGTCAGCCTCCAGAAGAACCAGACCGTCTCGCTGGTCAAGGGCGGCCGGCCGCTGCTCGGCTCGGTCCGGATGGGCCTCGGTTGGGAGCCCGCCTTCCGCGGCAAGAACATCGACCTGGACGCCTCCGTCATCGCCTACGGACCGGACCGCAAGAAGATCGACAACTGCTTCTTCGGCAAGCTGATGATCCTGGGCGGCGCCGTCCAGCACTCCGGCGACAACCTCACCGGCGAGGGCGCCGGCGACGACGAGGCCATCACCGTCCACCTCGGCGGCGTCCCGCCGGAGGTGACCGGCCTGGTCTTCGTCGTGAACTCCTTCTCCGGCCAGAAGTTCTCCGACGTCGCCAAGGCCTACTGTCGCCTGCTGGACGCGCAGAGCGGCGAGGAGCTGGTCCGCTTCGACCTCACCCACTCCGAGCCCCGCACCGGCGTGATGATGGCCAAGCTCATCCGCCAGTTCTCCGGCGAGTGGGAGATGACGGCGATGGGCGAGTTCGTCGACGCCCGGACGGTGCGCGGGATGGTCAAGCCGGGCGGGCAGGCGCTGTGAGGGCCGGCCCGGCGGGCCGGGCGACCAGCCCCGCCACCCGGGCCAGCCGTTCGTACGACTCCAGCAGCGCCGCGCGCTCGTAGGTGCTGGTCGTCACCAGCACCTCGTCCGCGGCGCTGCGGTCGAGCAGCGTGCCGAGGGCATCGGCGACCTGCTCCTCGGTGCCGTACATCTGGCCGCGCAGGGCGTCCTCGTAGAAGCCGCGCTCACGCTCGGGCAGGGCGGCCACGGCCGGTCCGTCCTCGGCGGGCCGCAGCGGCGGGAAGACGCCGTGGGTGCGGGAGTACGCCAGCGAACGGGCCTCCGGCAGCAGCAGCCGGCGCGCCCGCTCCGCCGTGCCGGCCACGGCCACCGTCTGGGAGAGCACCACATACGGCCGCTCCCAGAGGGCCGAGGGGCGAAACTCCTGGCGGTAGGCGTCGATGGCGTCCAGCATCTGCTGCCGGCCCCGGAAGTCTCCGATGACCAGGCCCAGCCCGGCCGCCGCGGCGACCTGCGCGCCGGCGCCGGTGGCCAGGACGAAGGCCGGGATCCGCAGGCCCTCGGCGGGGCGGGCGTGGACCTGCGGGTGGGCGGTCTGGGTGCCGGTGAAGTACCCGAGGAGCTCGGCGAGCCGGTCGGCGAAGTCGTCGGTGGCGTCCTTCTCGGCGCCCAGCGCGCGGCGGATGCCGCCGGTGAAGCCCACCGACCGGCCCAGGCCCATGTCGATCCGGCCGGGGAAGAGCGACTCCAGCACCCCGAACTGCTCGGCGACCACCAGCGGCCGGTGGTTGGGCAGCATCACTCCGCCGGTGCCGACCCGGATGGCGGAGGTCGCCGAGGCCACCGCGGCGGCCAGCACCGTGGGCGCGGAGCCGGCGACCCCGGGCACGCTGTGGTGCTCGGAGACCCAGAAGCGGTGGTAGCCCAGCTCCTCGGCGCGCCGCGCCAGGTCCACCGTGTCCCGCAGCGCCGCCGCCTCCGGATGGCCTTCCCTGGTGCGGGAACGGTCCAGGATCGAGAATTGTGTCGTCCGTATCGTCGAGCTCACCACCTCTGCTTCAACGTCCGTACGCCCGCAAGATTCCCCGCCCCCACCGCGGCCCGCACGAGGAGCGTTCGATGGCCCAGCAGCCGCCGCCGGCCGGCGCAGCCGGACCCGCGGGTCACCCGGACGGCCCCGAGCCACCGCCGGAACTTCCCGAGCGGGTCGTGAAGATCTACGGCGAGCACGACCTGAGCACCGTTCCGGCCTTCGCCGGCGGCTTCATCAACTTCGGCTACTGGGCGGGGCTGGCGGACATCGACGGCCGGCCGCTGACCGAGGCCGACCGGGTGCGCAGCGAAGAGGACCTCTACCGCCTGGTGCTCGGCACCTTCGAGCGGCCGGAGGGCCGCACCGCCCTGGAGGTCGGCTGCGGGCGCGGGCTGGGCTGTGCGCTGGCGCTGCGGGAGTTCGCGCTGGGCTCGGTCATCGGCCTGGACGCCCACCCGGACCAGATCACCCGCGCCCGGGAGGCCAACGCGGCGCTGCTGGGCGGGCCCGCGGGCCGCGCCGGCCGGCTGGACTTCGTGCTGGGCGCCGCCGAGCGGATCCCGCTCCCCGACGACTGTGTCGACCTGCTCTACTCCGTCGAGGCCGCGCAGCACTTCCGCGATCTGGCCGGGTTCGCCCGGGAGGCGGCGCGGGTGCTGCGGGCCGGCGGCCGGCTGGCGGTGACGACGTTCTTCGCCCGCAGCCGGGAGGCCGCCCGGGTACTGCCCGAGCTGCTGCCGCCGTACGCCGACGGCCTGGACGTCCCGCACGTGGTCGACGAGGTCGCCGCGACGCTGGTCGCGGCGGGTCTGCGCGACGTCCGGGTCCGGCCGATCGGCGACGGGGTCTGGGAGCCGTACGACCGCTATCTGGCCCAGCAACCGGAGCCCCGGGACCGGTGGGCGCGCCGCTATCTCACGGCGTACGAGACCGGTCTGCTGGACTACTACGTGCTGACGGCCGGGGCGGGCTGAGCCCGGCCCGGCCGTCGCGATCGCCGCTAGCGCCGGCGGCGCTGCCGCTTCCAGGGCCCGGTGATGGCCAGCATGATGCCGGGGTCCTGGATGTTGGCGAACAGCGTCTGTCCGTCCGGGGAGAAGACGGGGCCGGTGAACTCGCTGAACTCCGGCTTCTCGGGGGTGCCGATGTTGAGGTCGTTACGGGCGATCGGGTAGGTCCGGCCGTCGTCGGTGGCCCCGAAGAGGTGCTGTACGCCCTCGCCGTCCTCGGCGATGATCAGTCCGCCGTAGGGCGAGACGGTGATGTTGTCGGGGCCGTCGAACGCGCCGTCCTCGGCGGGGTCGGGGTTGACGCCCAGCAGCACCTTCAGGGTCAGGGTCCGCCGCCGCGGGTCGTAGAACCAGACCTGTCCGTCGTGCTGGACGGGGCTCTCCGCACGGGCGTAGGAGGACACGACGTAGGCGCCGCCGTCCGCCCACCACAGGCCCTCCAGCTTGCGGGCGCGGGTGACCTCGCCGTCCTTGAACTGCTTGCGCACCGAGACCGTCCGCGCGTCGCGGTCGGGGACCTCGACCCAGTCGACGCCGTAGACCGTGCCGGTCTTGGTGGCGCGCGAGAGGTCGTCGACGAACCGGCCGCCGGAGTCGAAGCACTTGAAGGCCTCCAGCACGCCGGAGTCGGCGGCCAGCGAGCGCAGCTGTCCGCGGCCGTGGCGGAAGCCGTGCGGCGGGGTCCAGCGGTAGAACAGGCCGTTGGGGCCGGCGGCGTCCTCGGTCAGGAAGAGGTGGCCGCGCTTGGGGTCGACGACGACGGCCTCGTGGGCGTAGCGGCCCAGCACCTTGAGGGGCTTGGGGTCGCGGCCGGCCCGGCGGTCGTAGGGGTCGACCTCGAAGACGTAGCCGTGGTCCTTGGTCATGCCGTGCTCGCCGGCCCGGTCCTCGGTCTCCTCGCCGGTGAGCCAGGTGCCCCAAGGGGTGGTGCCGCCCGCGCAGTTGGTGGACGTACCGGCGACGCCGACCCACTCGCCGACCGGGGTGCCGTCCTTGGCGACCTCGACGACCGTGCAGCCGCCGGACGCCGCCGGGTCGTAGACCAGCCCTTCGGCCAGCGGCACCGGGTGCGGCCAGTCGGCGCGCGGGCCCTTCAGCTCGTGGTTGTTGACCAGGAGGGTGGTGCCGCGGTGGCCCTCGAAGGTGCCGGTGCCGTCGTGGTTGGAGGGGGTGGACTCACCGCTGTCGAGCTTGGTGACGCCGGAGCGGGTGATGATCCGGTACGAGAAGCCGGCGGGCAGCGCGAGGATGCCGTCGGGGTCCTCGATCAGCGGTCCGTAGCCGATCCGGTCGCCCTGGCCGTCCGGTGCGCCGTCGGGGGCCTCCTCGCCGATGGCTCCGGGCGCGGTGGCCAGCACGCCGACGCTGCCGGCCAGCGCGACCCCGGCGCCGGTGAGGGCGGAACGTTTGGCGAAGTCTCTGCGCGTGAGCGGCATTGTCATCTCCCAGATGGCCGGTTCTGCTCCCCTGTGCCTGCGCGCACACGCTTTCGTGCGCCGTCGAACTCCAGCTGAACGCGGCGCGACATCCAGGAAGCGGTTGCGGCCTGTCCGGAAGCGGCCGGGGGCCCGCCCGGTGGATCACCCCACCCGGCGGGCCCCCGGCGCGGGCACTGCCGGCCCGGCCCCGCGCGATCAGTCCGACCGGCGCGAGCGTGCCTTGAACGCGGCCTTGCGGGCCTCCTTGGCGGCCTTCTTGTCGGGGTGCAGACGGCCCATGGCCTCCAGGACCTCGGCGGTGGCCGGGTGGTCGACCCGCCAGGCGCTGTCGAAGAACCCGCTGTGCTGGTCGGTCAGGCCTTGGACGAGGTCGCGCAGCTCGGCCTCGGCGCCCTCGTCGACGCTGCCCAGCTGCGCCGCGAGGGTGTCCACCGTCAGCCAGAAGATCATCTCCTGGGACGGCTCGGGGATGCCGGGCAGCGCGCGCTCGGCGAGCCAGACCCGGGCCAGCCCGCCCAGCTGCCGGTCGTCGAGCACCTCGCGCAGCGCGTCCTCGGCGTCGGGCGAGACCAGGGAGAGGGTCTGCTGGGCGGCGAGCCGGCGGTGCGGGGCGTGCTCGTCGTCGCCGCGGGCGGCCGCGAGCAGGTCGCGGGCGGCGTCCAGCGGGGTGCGGGCGGCGAGCCAGAGCTCGGACTCGCTCTGGGCGAGCGCCTCGGGGTAGTCGGGCAGCGCGTCGAGGAGGACCTCGGCGCCCTTGTCCGTGAGGTCGCCGACCGCCGGGGCGTCGGCGCCGGCGTCCAGCAGCCGGGCGCGTACGGCGTAGACGCCGAGCGGGGTGAGGCGGACCAGGCCGTAGCGGGAGACGTCCTCGTCGGTGAGCGGCTCGGCGGAGCGGACCGTCTCGCCTGCCTCGTCCAGCTCCTCGATGAGCGCCTCGTCGAGGGGCCGGTAGGCGACCAGCCCGATCGGCTCCAGCACCCGGAACTGGTCGTCCAGGCGCATCATCGCCTCGGAGACCTCTTCGAGGATGTCGTCGGTGGGCTCGTCCATATCGTCCGGAACGATCATGGAGGCGGCCAGTGCGGGCAGCGGAACGTCCTGGTCGGCGCCCTCGGCGACGGCGGTGAGGAGGTAGAGGTTGCCGAGGATGCCGTTGAGCAGCTCGGCCTCCTCCTCCGGGTTCCAGTCGATCGAGTCCAGGTCCAGTTCGCCGCCCTCGGCGATCTGCTCGGCGATGTCGGCGAGGTCCGGGGCCGCGGCGTCGGCGAGCACGGTCTCCATGCCGCAGAGCCAGATGTCCAGGACGTCCTGCGGGCTGCCGGAGGTGAGCAGGTTCAGCTCCTCGCCGGGGGTGGCGATGCCGACCGCGGCGTCACCGGGCCCCTCGGCGCCGTCGTCCTCCGCCGCGGTCGCCGCGGTCGCCGCGGTCTCTTCGGTCTCTTCGGTCTCCTCGATCTCGACCAGCCCGGTGTCCACCGCGAGCTGCCAGGCCTCGGCGGTGTAGGCGGGGCCGTCCTCGTCGCCGGCGAGACCGAGCAGCTCGGTGGCGGCGGCCAGCGACTCCTCCAGGATCTCGCCGCCCACGCCGACCGGGACACCGCGCTCGGCCCAGCGGGCGAGCTTGGCGGCCCGGGCCATCAGCGGGGCGCTCAGCGCGTCCCGGGCCAGCTCCGCTTCGGAAGTCAGCCGCACCGGCGGCAGGGTCGGGCGGTCTGCGGACATCTGGTGCTCAGCTCCTCGTACGGACTGCGGGCTCGTGCGCCGCCCCAGCGTAGACGGAATTCTCCGTATCTCGGACGGTTCACCCCCGCACCGTCCGCCGGTAACCGCGAGTACCTTGACAACTCCCTTGCGCACACCGGAGATTGACGCGCGTAGCGCGCACCGTGCCGCGTCCGTGCGCACAGCGCCGCGAGACCCCGTATTCACCCCCCACTTCCCCTCGGAGGCATGCATGCCGTCCCGTCGTCCGCTCCGCAGGCCGGTCGCCCTCAGCGCGGTGGCCGCCGCCGCCCTCGCCGGCGGGCTGCTGACCGCCACGCAGTCGGCCTCCGCGGCCGGCACCCGCATCCACGACATCCAGGGCAGCACCCGAATATCCCCGCTGGCCGGCACGAAGGTCGGCGATGTGCCCGGCACGGTCACCGCGATCCGCTCGTTCGGTTCGGCGCGCGGCTTCTGGGTGCAGGACCCGCACCCGGACCGCGACCCGGCCACCAGCGAGGCGGTCTTCGTCTTCACGGGCAAGGAGACGCCGAAGGTGACCGTCGGCGAGGCGATCACCTTCTCCGGCACGGTCGTCGAGTACTACCCGGGCGGCAAGGACGCCGGGCTGCAGTCCGTCACCGAGATCACCGATGCGACCTGGCAGACCGTCTCCGCGAAGGCGTCGCTGCCGGCCGCCTTCACCCTCAACCCGGCCTCCGTGCCGAATCGTTACGCCCCCGACGCGGGCGGCAAGAGCATCGAAAGCCTCACGCTGCGCCCCACCTCGTACGCGCTGGACCGCTACGAGTCGCTGGAGGGGATGCGCGTCGCGGTCAAGGGCACCCCGGTCGTCGGTGCGACCAACACCCACCACGAGCTGTGGGTGACCGCCGAGCCGGGCCACAACCGCACGGCGCGCGGCGGCACCCTCTACCGCTCGTACGCCGACCCCAACGGGGGCCGGGTCAAGGTGGCGTCCCTGATCCCCTTCGACGAGCGGCCGTTCCCGGTGGCCGACGTCGGCGACGAGCTGACCGGCACCACCGCCGGGCCGCTGGACTACGACAGCTTCGGCGGCTACACCCTCCAGGCCACCGAGCTGGGCAAGCTCGCCGACCACGGCCCGGCGCCGGAGACCACCCGCAAGCAGCGGCCCGACGAGCTGTCGGTGGCCACGTACAACGTCGAGAACCTCTCCCCCAAGACCCCGCAGGCCAAGTTCGACCGCCTCGCCAAGGCGCTGGTCGGCAACCTGTCCGCGCCCGATGTCGTCGCCCTCGAAGAGGTCCAGGACGACAACGGCCCCACCGACGACGGCGTGGTCACCGCCGGGGCCACCCTCAAGAAGCTGACCGACGCGGTCAAGGCGGCCGGCGGGCCGGCTTACGAGTGGCGGCAGATCGACCCGGTCGACGACCAGGACGGCGGCCAGCCCGGGGGCAACATCCGGGTCGCGTTCCTGTTCAACCCCGAACGGGTGTCCTTCACCGACGTCAAGGGCGGCGACGCCACCACGCCGGTGAAGGTGGTCGACGACCACGGCAAGGCCGCGCTGTCCGCCTCCCCCGGCCGGATCGCGCCCGCCGACCCGGCGTGGAAGACCAGCCGCAAGCCGCTGGTCGGCCAGTTCTCGCTCAACAGCCGCCCGGGAAGCCGGGTGTTCGTGATCGCCAACCACTTCAACTCCAAGGGCGGCGACCAGGGCCTGGACAGCCGCTTCCAGCCGCCGGCCCGGTCCTCCGAGACCCAGCGCACGGCGCAGGCCGGGCTGGTGAACACCTTCGTCAAGGACCTGCTGGCCAAGGACCCCCGGGCCGATGTGGTGGTCGCCGGCGACCTCAACGACTACCCGTTCTCGCCGGCCCTGAAGCAGCTCACCGACGGGGGCGTGCTCACCGACCTGGTCGGCAAGCTGCCCGCCGCGGAGCGCTACGGCTATGTCTACAACGGCAATTCGCAGGTGCTGGACCACATGCTCACCAGCCGGCATCTGACCAGGACCGACTACGACATCGTGCACCTCAACGCCGAGTACGCCGACCAGGCCAGCGACCACGATCCGCAGGTGCTGCGCATCCGGCCGTGAGCCCCTGCCCACGCCGGAATCCCGGGCCCCGGCATCACCCCGGGTGATACTCCCGTCACTCGACCGGCCCACGTCCGGGCGCCAACCGTCGCCGGGGGTGCGGTACTGGGCACGTAAGCAACATTCGGCGAGACATAGGGAGTCACCATGCCGAAGGCGCAGAACCGTAAGTCGGGCAACAAGGACCGTGCCGCCGAGCGGCGCTCCGACCAGCGGAAGCCGAAGTCGTCGGAGGAGTCCGCGGCCGAGCGGACCCAGGACCTGAGGCGTTCGCGGAATGCCGACTGACGCGTGATGGGCCTGTGAAGCCCGAGCGGCCGTCGCACCGAGAGGTGCGGCGGCCGCTCCGCGCCGTCCGGTCGCGCGCTCAACCGCGTAGCGACCATGAGGAGTTGCGTAAGGAGTTCACCAGCCGGTCGGCGGACGCCCTGCGGACGAGCCCGGACCGGGCTGCGGATGTGGAGCGGGCGGCGACTGCCGGGGCGCCCGACCCGAGTGCGGCGGAAGGTGGCCGGGCGCCGGGCCGAAACCGGCCTGCGGCGCGGGCTGCCCGTACGGCGCCCCGGCCGGATCGGCCGCCGGCGGCTCCTCCTCGTCCGCCACCAGGTCCCGCACCAGCAGCGTCGCACCGGCCACCGCGCCGGGCATCAGCACCACGGCGATGAACGGGATCAGGAACAGCAGCACGAGCGGGGTGCCGAAGCCGACCGCGAGCCCCTTGCGGCCGCGCATCATCCGCAGCCGCTCGCGCACCGGGATGTCCCGGCGCTGCATCGCCACCGAGGTCAGCTCGACGGCGAGGAAGAAGCCCGAGACGCAGAAGCCGATGGCCGGGATCACGGTCTGCCCGATGAAGGGGACGAAGCCGAGGAGGAAGAGCAGGATGCCGAACCCGGCGGCCCGCAGCAGCACATGGACGCTGTCCCGCAGCGCGATCCAGATCTCCTGCCACAGCGGCCGGTCCGTTCCCGGCGGGCAGAGCCCCTCGCTCTCCTCCACCTTCTCCGACAGCGACTCGTAGAAGGGGTCGCCGATCAGCAGCGTGACGGCCGTGAAGGTCAGCACCGACAGCATCAGTCCGCCGGCGAACAGCAGCGCCACGAACACCCCACGCAGCAGCCCCTGCCAGGGCGAGCCCCAGTCGTCGGCGAACGGCGTGGCCCAGGCGGCGATATCGCCGGACCAGATGGCGAGCGCGGTGAGCACCCCCGCGTAGAGCACCAGCGCGATCAGCGCCGGGATCAGCCCGAATCCCCACCACCGGCCGTGCCGGGCAACCCAGCGCTGGCCCTTGCCCAGATACCGCATCCCCGTTACAAGATCACGCATGGCGCAAGCCTATCGGCGCCCGCGGCGGCCCCGTGCCACAGGACGGTAACAGCGGCGGCCCGGCGGAGGTTCCTCCGCCGGGCCGCCCGGTGCCGCCGTCGCGCAGCCGTCAGTTGTGGCTGTGCAGGATCTCGTTGAGTCCGCCCCAGACCGCCTTGTTCGGCCGGGCCTCGACCGCGCCGGTGGTGGAGTTGCGGCGGAAGAGGATGTTGTCGCCGCCGGAGAGCTCCAGGGCCTTGACGATCTGGCCGTCGGGCATGGTGACGCGGGTGCCCGCGGTCACGTACAGACCGGCCTCGACGACGCACTCGTCGCCCAGCGCGATGCCGATGCCCGACTCGGCGCCGAGCAGGCAGCGCTCGCCGATCGAGATGATCTGCTTGCCGCCGCCGGACAGGGTGCCCATGGTGGAGGCGCCGCCGCCGATGTCCGTGCCGTCACCGATGACCACGCCCGCGCTGATCCGGCCCTCGATCATGGAGGTGCCCAGGGTCCCGGCGTTGAAGTTGACGAAGCCCTCGTGCATGACGGTGGTGCCGGCCGCGAGGTGCGCGCCCAGGCGCACCCGGTCGGCGTCCGCGATCCGCACCCCGGCGGGCGCGACGTAGTCGGTCATCCGCGGGAACTTGTCGACGCTGGTGACCTGCAGATGCTGGCCGTCGGCGCGGGCGTTGAGGCGCACCTTCTCCAGCTGGTCGACGGCCACCGGACCCAGCGAGGTCCAGGCGGCGTTCGCCAGCAGGCCGAAGATGCCCTCCAGGTTCTGCCCGTGCGGCTTGACCAGCCGGTGGCTGAGCAGGTGCAGGCGCAGGTAGGCGTCGTGCGCGTCCAGCGGCTTGTCGTCGAGGGAGGCGATGACCGTACGGACGGCGACGACCTCGACGTCGCGGACCGGGTCGGGACCGATCGCCTTGAGGGCGGCGGCCCCCAGCAGTTCGGTGGCGCGCTCGTCGTCGAGGCGCTCGGTGCCGGCCGGGCCGGGGCCCTCGGCGGTCACGGCGACCAGCTCGGGCGCCGGGAACCAGGTGTCGAGGACGGTGCCGTCGGAGGCGACGGTGGCGAGCCCGGCGGCGACGGCGCCGGTGGTACGGGAGGAAGCAGCATCGGTCATGTTCGAAACCTAACCGGAGGGCGCCCGCGGTGGCGAACCGGTCTCAGCGATCGGGCCCGCGCCGTACGGTCGCACAACGGCGTTCGTAGGGCCGCACAAGCCGGTTCGCCACGCCCCCGGGGGCCGCCTCAGCCCAGCACCCCGGCCAATCCGGCCCGTACCGCGGCGGGTTCGAAGGGCCGGCCGGTCAGCAGCTGCTGCAGCAGCAGTCCGTCGGTGAACGCCACCACGGCCCGCGCGGTGTGCACATCCTCGATCCGCCGTCCGAGCAGGGCCACCATCTCGTCCAGGCACTCGGCCGCGATCGGCCGTACCGCCGGATGCCGCAGCGCCGCCAGATACAGCTCGTACTCCAGCTCCACCCGCGAGCGGTCCCCCGCCAGGGTGCGCCCGACCAGCGCGGTCACCTCGTCGGCGAGCGGCGCCGTCAGGTCGATCCCGTCGACCCAGCGCGCGTAGTCGGCCAGCCACTCGCCGTTGACCTGCCGCAGCGCGGCGATCAGCAGGTCATCGAGGGTCGCGAAGTGGTACGTCGTCGAGCCGAGCGGGACGTCCGCCGCGGCGGCCACCGCGCGGTGGCTGAGCCCGGCGATACCCCGCTCACCGACCACCGCGATCGCCGCCTCGATGATCCGCTGCCGGCGGCCCGGGTCGTAGCGCCGGGGCATCAGTGCGCCCCGTCGAGATTGAGCACCACGACCCCGGTGATGACCAGGAGCACCCCGAAGATCTTGAGCGCGCTGGTGCTCTCCCCCAGGAACACCATCCCGATCGCCGCGATCACCGCCGTCCCGGCGCCGGACCAGATGGCGTACGCGGTCCCGACGCTCATCGACTTCAGCGTCTGGGCGAGCAGGGCGAACGCCAGCAGATAGCCGAGCGCGGTCGCCAGCGACGGCCACAGCCTGCTGAAGCCGTCGCTGTACTTCATCGAGGTGGTCGCCAGGATCTCGGACACGATCGCGCAGGCGAGCGTCACATAGGCCATGCGTACGAGCGTACACAACGTTGCGTACGTGCGTACATATCGCGGACTCAGCCGGCCTTGGGCGCCAGCCGGGCCAGGGCGCCTGCCAGCGCCTCGACGCGGGGCCGGTAGCGGGTGTTCTGGAAGGCGCGGATCAGCCAGCCACCCGCCGGCTCCCGGGTCATGACGTACGTCTGGACAGAGAGCGCGCGGCGGCCGGGGCGGGTCCGCTTCCCCTTGAGGACCGCGCCCCGGGCGTGCAGGAGGGCGACGTCCGGCGCGAGGAACTCCAGGTCGGTGATCTCCGCCCAGAGGCGGGAGCCCTTCAGCACGCCCGCGAAGAGGCCGCGGTGCCCCTCGACGATGCCCTCACGGCCGGCCAGCCTGCCGCCGTAGTAGGTGAGGTAGTCCGCGCCCTCGGCGAACGAACGGCCGTAGCCGTCGGCGTCGCCCCAGGCGAGGCGGTGCGCCTCGAAGCGCTCCCGCACGGCCGCCGCCTCACGCTCGTGGACCGCTGCATCCATGGCTCCCCCTGACGGGTATCGACTTCCCGAATCATTTGCATGCACGCATGCAATATATGCAGGTGTGCAAATATATGGCAAGGGGGCGGCCCCCGAAACAGTCATCAGGGGTGCCACCCCGGAAGGTGAGCGAGATGTCCGACGAGCAGCGCGACACCCTGCTGCGGCAGCACGCCGACAGCTACCGCGGCTATGTCACCGCCACCGTGCTGCACGGCCAGGCGGCCGCCGACGCGCTCGGCCAGCACCCCACCGATCTGTACGCGCTGCACGCGCTCGACCTCGCCGGGCCGCTCACCACCGGCGCCCTGGCCGAACGGATCGGGCTCTCGCAGAGCGCCACCACCCGGCTCGTCGACCGGCTGGTGCGCGCCGGGCGGGCGCGGCGGACCACCGACCCCGAGGACCGGCGGCGGGTCCTGGTCGAGCCGCTGCCGCTCCCGCCGGAGGAGGACGAGGCGGCCTTCGGGCCCGCGCGCCGGCGGATGGCCGAGGTGTTCGGGGCCTTCAGCGAGGACGAGCTGCGGGTGCTCTTCCGCTACTTCGCGGCGGCGGCGCCGGCGCTGCGGGACGCCACGGCCGAGACCAAGGGGCTGCCGGCGCCCGGCGCCGGAGCCGGCCCCGCCACAGCGCAAGGGAGGCGGAGGCGCCGCTGAACGCGACAAGGCCCCGGCATCGAGCCGGGGCCTTGTACGCGCGCGAGATCAGACGTTGAAGCCGAGCGCGCGGAGCTGCTCGCGACCGTCGTCGGTGATCTTGTCCGGGCCCCACGGGGGCATCCAGACCCAGTTGATCTTCAGCTCGTTGACGATGCCGTCCGTGGCGGACTTCGCCTGGTCCTCGATGACGTCGGTCAGCGGGCAGGCCGCGGAGGTCAGCGTCATGTCGATGGTGGCGATGTTGGCGTCGTCGACGTGGATGCCGTAGATCAGGCCGAGGTTGACGACATCGATGCCCAGCTCCGGGTCGACGACGTCGTAGAGGGCCTCACGGACCTCCTCCTCGGAGGCCGGCTTGGTGGTGGTCGGGCTCTCGGTCATGCGGTCTTCGCCTCCTCGGAGAGGGCCTTGGCCGTGGCGTCCTTCCAGGCCATCCAGCTCAGCAGCGCGCACTTCACGCGTGCCGGGTACTTCGAGACGCCGGCGAACGCCACCGCGTCCTCCAGCACCTCCTCCATCGCGTCGTCCGGCTCGACCTGCCCCTTGGACTGCATCAGCTCCAGGAACGTCTCCTGGATCCGCTGTGCCTCGCCCAGCTCCTTGCCGACCAGGAGGTCGTTGAGCACCGACGCGCTGGCCTGGCTGATGGAGCAGCCCTGGCCTTCGTAGGACACATCCTCGATCTTCGCGCCGTCGAGCCGCACGCGCAGCGTGATCTCGTCGCCGCACGTGGGGTTGACGTGGTGCACCTCGGCGTCGCCGTCCCGAAGACCGCGCCCATGGGGGTGCTTGTAGTGGTCCAGGATGACGTCCTGGTACATGGAATCCAGCTTCACGGCTCAGTCAGTCCCGTCCTCATCCGCTGTGCCTTGGTTAACCGAAAAAGTTGCGGACGTGCTCCAGGCCCTCGACCAGGGCGTCGACCTCGGCCGGCGTGGAGTACAGATAGAACGACGCTCGCGTGGTCGCAGGAATTCCGAAGCGCAGGCAGACCGGACGGGCGCAGTGGTGCCCCACCCGGACCGCGATGCCCTGCTCGTCCAGCACCTGGCCGACATCGTGCGGATGGATGTCGCCAAGGGTGAAGGAGATCGTCGCGCCGCGCTCCTCGGCCGTGCTCGGGCCGATGATGCGCAGGTCGGGGACCTCCAGCAGCCGCTTGACGGCGTACTCGGTGATCGCGTGCTCATGCGCGGCGATCTTGTCCATACCGATCGAGGTGAGGTAGTCCACGGCCGCGCCGATGCCGACGGCCTGGGCGATCGGGGGCGTACCGGCCTCGAACTTGTGCGGCGCGGGCGCGTAGGTCGAGGAGTGCATGGACACCGTCTCGATCATCTCGCCGCCACCGAGGAACGGCGGGAGGTCCTCCAGCAGCTCCTGGCGGCCCCACAGGACGCCGATACCGGTCGGACCGCACATCTTGTGGCCGGTGAAGGCCACGAAGTCGGCCTGCAGCGCCTGCACGTCCAGCACCATGTGCGGGGCGGCCTGCGAGGCGTCGATGCAGACCAGCGCGCCGACCTCCTGGGCCCGGCGGACGATCGTCTCGACCGGGTTGATGGTGCCCATGATGTTGGAGACCAGCGTGAAGGAGACGATCTTCGTCTGCTCCGTGATGATCTCTTCGATGTTGGACAGGTCCAGGCGGCCGTCGTCGGTGATGCCGAACCACTTCAGCTTCGCGCCGGTGCGCTGCGCGAGCAGCTGCCACGGGACGATGTTGGAGTGGTGCTCCATCTCCGTGATGACGATCTCGGTCTCGCGGTCCACCCGGTAGGGCTCTTCGGCCCAGCCGAGCATGTTCGCGACGAGGTTGAGCGACTCCGAGGCGTTCTTGGTGAAGATCACCTCGTTGCGGCTCGGCGCGTTGATGAAGGCCGCCACCTTGTCGCGGGCGCCTTCGTACAGCGCCGTGGCCTCCTCGGCGAGCACATGCACGCCGCGGTGGACGTTGGCGTTGTGGCGCTCGTAGTAGGCGTTGAGCGCGTCGAGGACCTGGCGCGGCTTCTGGGAGGTCGCCGCGTTGTCCAGGTAAACGATCTTCTTCCCGTCGTGGACCTGACGGTCCAGGATGGGGAAGTCCTTACGGATCGCCTCTGTGTCGAGGAGGCCCGGCAGCTGTGTCACGCGGTTGCGCCACCCTTCACATACGCCTCGTAGCCCTCGGCCTCCAGCTTGTCCGCCAGCTCCGGGCCGCCGGACTCGGCGATCCGGCCGTTGGCGAAGACGTGGACGCGGTCGGGCTTGATGTAGCGGAGAATCCGCGTGTAGTGGGTGATGAGCAGGGTGCCCACCTCGCCCGTCTCGCGGACGCGGTTGACGCCCTCGGAGACGATCCGCAGCGCGTCGACGTCCAGACCCGAGTCGGTCTCGTCGAGGATCGCGATGGCCGGCTTGAGCAGCTCCAGCTGGAGGATCTCGTGCCGCTTCTTCTCACCACCGGAGAAGCCCTCGTTGACGTTGCGCTCGGCGAACGCGGGATCCATGCTCAGGCGCTCCATGGCCTCCTTGACCTCCTTGACCCACAGCCGCAGCTTGGGGGCCTCGCCGCGGATCGCGGTGGCGGAGGTGCGCAGGAAGTTGGAGACCGAGACACCGGGAACCTCGACCGGGTACTGCATGGCGAGGAAGACGCCGGCCCGGGCGCGCTCGTCGACGGACATCTCCAGGACGTCCTCGCCGTCGAGGGTGACGGTGCCGCCGGTGATCGTGTACTTGGGGTGACCCGCGAGGGAGTAGGCGAGGGTCGACTTGCCGGAGCCGTTGGGGCCCATGATGGCGTGCGTCTCGCCCTGCTTCACGGTCAGGTCGACGCCCTTCAGGATCTCGCGCGGGCCGTTCTCGGCCTCGACGGAGACGTGCAGGTCGTGGATCTCAAGCGTTGCCATGGGTGACTCAGGACTCCTGGGTGACGGAGACGAGCACGTCGTCCCCTTCGATCTTTACGGGGTAAACGGGGACGGGGCGCGTCGCGGGAAGGCCGTTCGGCTTGCCGGTGCGCAGGTCGAAGCTCGAACCGTGCAGCCAGCATTCGATCGAGCAGTCCTCGACCTCGCCTTCGGAGAGGGAGACGTTGGCGTGCGAGCAGATGTCGTTGATCGCGAACACCTCGCCCTCGGTGCGGACGAGAGAGACGGGGACGCCGTCGAGCTCCACCCGCTTGGGGGTGTCCTCCTCCAGCTCGCTGAGCGCCGCTGCGCGTACGTAGCTCATACCGAGGACGCTTCCAGCTCGGCCTCGATCTTGCTCATCAGGCGCTCCTCGACGTCCGGGAGGCCGATCTGCTGGACCAGCTCGGCGAAGAAGCCGCGCACGACGAGGCGGCGCGCCTCGTCGGCCGGGATGCCGCGGGCCATCAGGTAGAAGAGCTGCTCGTCGTCGAAGCGGCCGGTGGCCGAGGCGTGGCCGGCGCCGACGATCTCGCCGGTCTCGATCTCCAGGTTCGGCACCGAGTCGACCCGCGCGCCGTCGGTGAGGACGAGGTTGCGGTTGAGCTCGTAGGTGTCCGTGCCGGTGGCGGACGCCTGGATCAGGACGTCGCCGATCCAGACGGCGTGCGCGTCCTGGCCCTGCAGCGCGCCCTTGTAGGTCACGTGGGAGCGGCAGTTGGTCGCCTCGTGGTCGACGAAGAGGCGGTGCTCGTGGTGCTGGCCCTCTTCGGTGAAGTACAGGCCGTAGAGCTCGGCCTCGCCGCCGGGGCCCGCGTAGGTGATGCGCGGGTGGATGCGGACGAGGTCGCCGCCGAAGGTGACGACCACGGACTTGAAGGTGGCGTCCCGGCCGATCAGGGCGTTGTGCTGGCCGGTGTGGACGGCCTGCTCGTCCCAGTCCTGGACGGAGACGACGGTCAGCTTGGCGCCGTCGCCCAGGAGGTAGTCGACGTTGGCGGCGAGCACCGCGTCACCGGTGTGGTCGATGACGACGACGGCCTCGGCGAACGCGCCCAGCTCGATGACCTGGTGGCCGAAGGCCGTGCCGCCCTCGCCGTGAACGGCGATGCGGATCGGCTCGGTGAGCACGGTCTCCTTGGGGACCGTGACGACCGAGGCCTTCTCGAAGGAGCTGTACGCCTGCGCCGCGACCCGGTCGACGGGCTTGCCGGCCTTGCCGACCCGCGGGTCGGCGCGGTCGACCAGCTCGTGGGTGACGCCCTCGGGCGCGGTGATGTCGATCTTCAGGTCGGGGCCGCCGGCCGTCGCGCTGCCGTCGTGCAGGCCCTTGAGGCGCGCGAGGGGCGTGAAGCGCCACTCCTCCTCGCGGCCGTGCGGCACCGGGAAGTCCGCCACGTCGTAGGACGGCGGGGCGCTCATCCGGGTGGCGACGGTGGACTCCGCGGCCACCGCGATGGAGCCGGTGGTCGTGGAACCCGCCGGGATGTTCTGAGCCTCAGCCATGGCTGTCGTAGTGCTCGCTTTCTGCGTTCAGGGAGTCAGTCGCTGCTGGAGGCCGGGCGTCAGCCGACCGCGCCTTCCATCTGCAGCTCGATCAGCCGGTTGAGCTCCAGCGCGTACTCCATCGGCAGCTCACGGGCGATCGGCTCGACGAAGCCGCGCACGATCATCGCCATGGCCTCGAACTCCGTCAGGCCGCGGGCCATCAGGTAGAAGAGCTGATCCTCGCTGACCTTGGAGACGGTCGCCTCGTGGCCCATGGAGACGTCGTCCTCGCGGACGTCGACGTAGGGGTAGGTGTCCGAGCGGGAGATGGTGTCCACCAGCAGGGCGTCACACAGCACGTTGGACTTGGAGCCCGCGGCGCCCTCGCCGATCTCGACCAGACCCCGGTAGGAGGTGCGGCCGCCGCCTCGCGCCACCGACTTGGAGACGATGTTGGAGGAGGTGTTCGGCGCCATGTGGACCATCTTGGAGCCGGCGTCCTGGTGCTGGCCCTCGCCCGCGAAGGCGATGGACAGGGTCTCGCCCTTGGCGTGCTCGCCCATCAGGTAGACCGCCGGGTACTTCATCGTCACCTTGGAGCCGAGGTTGCCGTCGACCCACTCCATGGTCGCGCCCTCGTAGGCGACGGCGCGCTTGGTGACCAGGTTGTAGACGTTGTTCGACCAGTTCTGGATGGTCGTGTAGCGGCAGCGGCCGCCCTTCTTGACGATGATCTCGACGACCGCGGAGTGCAGCGAGTCCGACTTGTAGATCGGCGCCGTGCAGCCCTCGACGTAGTGGACGTAGGCGTCCTCGTCGACGATGATCAGCGTCCGCTCGAACTGGCCCATGTTCTCGGTGTTGATCCGGAAGTAGGCCTGCAGCGGGATGTCGACGTGGACACCCTTGGGGACGTAGATGAACGAGCCGCCGGACCACACCGCGGTGTTCAGCGACGCGAACTTGTTGTCGCCGACCGGGATGACCGTGCCGAAGTACTCCTGGAAGAGCTCCGGGTGCTCCTTCAGCGCGGTGTCGGTGTCCAGGAAGATGACGCCCTGCTCCTCCAGGTCCTCGCGGATCTGGTGGTAGACGACCTCGGACTCGTACTGCGCGGCGACACCGGCGACCAGGCGCTGCTTCTCCGCCTCGGGGATGCCGAGCTTGTCGTAGGTGTTCTTGATGTCCTCGGGCAGGTCCTCCCAGGAGGCGGCCTGCTGCTCGGTGGAGCGGACGAAGTACTTGATGTTGTCGAAGTCGATGCCCGACAGGTCCGAGCCCCAGTTCGGCATGGGCTTCTTGTCGAACAGGCGCAGACCCTTGAGGCGGAGCTTGAGCATCCACTCCGGCTCGTTCTTCTTCGCCGAGATGTCGCGGACGACGGCCTCGGAGAGACCGCGCTTGGCGGAGGCGCCGGCCACGTCGGAGTCGGCCCAGCCGTATTCGTACTTGCCCAGGCCCTCGAGCTCAGGGTGAGCAGTCTCCGTGGGGAGCGTCATGCGGGGTTCCTCCCGGCCGTGCTTGCAGATGCTGTGGTGGTCTTCGTGGTGGTGCTGTGAGCGGGCTTGCCGGCACCGGCCTTCGGGACGAAGGTCGTGCACACCCCGTCACCGTGGGCGATGGTGGCAAGACGCTGTACGTGGGTCCCGAGCAGACGGGAGAAGACCTCGGTCTCCGCCTCGCACAGCTGCGGGTACCGCTCGGCGACATGGGCGACCGGGCAGTGGTGCTGGCAGAGCTGTTCACCGAGCTGGGGATTGGGGGCGCTGCGCGCCGTAGCAGCGTACCCGTCGGCGGTCAACGCCTTCGCAAGGGCCTCGGTACGGGCCTCCGGCTCGGCGCTCTCGACCGCCTCGCGGTAGCCCTCGGCCTGCGCGGCGAACCGCGCGCGGGCGAACGCGGCGACCGCCGCCTCGCCCTTCTCGCCGCCGCCCGCGCTCTGCGCGATCCAGCGCAGCGCGTCGGAGGCGAGCTGGTCGTAGGCCTGGTCGAAGGCGTCACGCCCACAGTCGGTGAGGGCGAAGGCCTTGGCCGGGCGGCCGCGGCCGCGCGTGCCGTAGACCCGCTTCTCGCGGGGCTCGACGACGCCCTCGGCGACCAGCGCGTCCAGATGGCGGCGGACCGCGGCCTGGGTCAGCTCCAAGCGGAGCGCGAGCTCGGCCGCGGTGGACGGACCGTGGTCGAGGATGGAGCGGGCGACCCTGTTGCGGGTGCCCTGCTGTTCGTCGTGCGGCGCCGGGGCGGTCGCTCTCGCCTGCTCGGTGCGCCCGTGCGCGGAGGCGGCGGGCCCGGCGGTCTGGTCGACCACGGGCTCCCGCTGATCCTCGCTCGCGTATTTCACAACGCCATTGTTGCGTAATTCGTCAAACCGGTTCAAGCCTCGTCCACACCGTGGACTCGTGGCCTCTATCACTTAGGCTTACCTAATTCAAGCCCCCTCCGAGGGCCTCGAAAGGGGCTCCGACCTGCGGTGGCGCGCCCCGGTGAGGGCGAGCGCGATCATGGCGAACACGGCGGCCGAAAATCATGGCGCCGCACTCCGCCGGATTGACCACCCCCGGCCCCGCCGGGTCCCGTCGGCCCCCTGCGCCCGTCAGGCCCCGGGCGCCCCACATGGCGCCCGGCCCCGCGCCCCCTGGACGCCAAACCCCCGTTGATGACCACCCGGTCCGTCTTCGTAGACTTCCCGGCATGCGCAGCAGCTCCCCGGGGGGCGCCCCCCGGACCCCCGGCCGAGAGCCTGCCGTCGAGATCGTCGGCCTGGTCAAGCGATACGGGACCAAGACCGCCGTGGACGGGCTCGACCTGACCGTCGCCCGCGGCGAGGTCACCGCCGTCCTCGGCCCCAACGGCGCCGGCAAGACCACCACCGTCGAGACCTGCGAGGGCTACCGCCGCCCGGACGCCGGCCGGGTCCGCGTCCTGGGCCTGGACCCGGTGGCCGACGCCGCGGCACTGCGGCCGCGGATCGGCGTGATGCTGCAGTCCGGCGGCGTCTACGCGGGCGCCCGCGCCGAGGAGATGCTGCGGCACACCGCCACCCTGCACGCCCACCCCCTCGACGTCGGCACCCTCATCGAGCGCCTCGGCCTGGGCTCCTGCGGCCGGACGCCCTACCGGCGGCTGTCCGGCGGCCAGCAGCAGCGCCTGGCGCTGGCGATGGCCGTGGTCGGCCGCCCCGAGCTGGTCTTCCTCGACGAGCCGACGGCCGGCCTCGACCCGCAGGCCCGCCGCGCGACCTGGGACCTCGTACGGGAGCTGCGCGCCGACGGCGTGAGCACCGTGCTGACCACGCACTTCATGGACGAGGCCGAGCAGCTCGCCGACGATGTCGCGATCATCGACGGCGGCCGGGTGATCGCCCAGGGCAGCCCGGAGGAGCTGTGCCGCGGCGGCGCGGAGAACAGCCTGCGCTTCACCGGGCGGCCGGGGCTGGACCTCGCCTCGCTGCTCAAGGCCCTGCCCGCGGACAGCGTCGCCACCGAGCCGACCTCCGGTTCGTACCGCGTGCACGGCAAGGTCGACCCGCAGCTGCTGGCCACGGTCGCCTCGTGGTGCGCGCAGAACGGGGTGCTGCCGGACGCGATAGCCGTCGAGCGGCACACCCTGGAGGACGTCTTCCTGGAGCTCACCGGTAAGGAGCTGCGCGCATGACCGCCACCGAGGCCGGTACCGCAACCGGCACGTTCACCCCGCGGCCCGGGGCGGCGCCGCTGCCCCGGATGATCCGCGCGCAGGCCGCCCTGGAGACCAGGATGCTGCTGCGCAACGGCGAGCAGCTGCTGCTGACCGTGGTCATCCCGACACTGCTGCTGGTGCTGTTCTCCGCCGTCGACATCGTCGACACGGGGGCCGGGAAGGCGGTGGACTTCCTCGCGCCGGGCGTCCTCGCCCTCGCGGTGCTGTCCACCGCGTTCACCGGGCAGGCCATCGCCACCGGCTTCGAGCGCCGCTACGGCGTCCTCAAGCGGCTGGCCGCCTCCCCGCTCCCCCGCTGGGGGCTGATGGCCGCCAAGACCTGCTCGGTGCTGGTCACCGAGGTCCTGCAGATCGTCCTGCTGACCGTCATCGCCTTCGCGCTGGGCTGGTCCCCCCAGGGCAACCCGCTCGCGGTCGTGCTGCTCCTGGTGCTCGGTACGGCGGCGTTCTCCGGCCTCGGCCTGCTGATGGCCGGAACGCTGAAGGCCGAGGCGACCCTCGCCGCCGCCAACCTCGTCTTCCTCCTGCTGCTCGTCGGCGGCGGGGTGATCGTCCCGCTGGAGAAGTTCCCCGACGCCGCCCAGTCGGTGCTCGGGCTGCTGCCGATCTCCGCGCTGTCGGACGGGCTGCGCGAGGTGCTCCAGCACGGCGCCGGAGTGCCCTGGGCCGACCTCGGGATCCTCGCCGCGTGGGCGGTGCTCGGGCTGGGCGCGGCGGCACGGTTCTTCCGCTGGGAGTAGCGACGAGGGGTGCCGGGGCGGGACACCTTTCCACGCCCCGGACCCCCTCGTACCGCGCTTCCCCCGGTCAGCCGACTCCCCCCGGACCCCCTCGTACTGCATCTTCCCCCGGGGAGCCGACTCCCCCGACCCCCTCGTGAAAACTTGCACAAGCCGCCGCCTACGATGTCTTCCGTGCCGAACACGCTGAATCCTCTTGAGCTGATCGCCCGTCGCTGGCAGCCGTCCGCGGCCTTCGTACGACGGGCCGCGCTGGCGACCGTCGTGATGGCCGTGATCATCGTCGTCACGGGCGGCGCGGTCCGGCTCACCCAGTCCGGTCTGGGCTGCTCGACCTGGCCCAAGTGCACGCCGGAGAGCCTGACCCCGACCGCCGCGATGGGCATCAACGGCCTCATCGAGTTCGGCAACCGGATGCTGACGTACGTGCTGTGCGCCTTCATCGGGCTGTTCATCGTGGCCGCACGGGCCCGCGCGCCGCACCGCCGCTCGCTCACCCGGCTCGGCTGGGGGCAGTTCTGGATCGTCATGGGCAACGCGGTCTGGGGCGGCATCGTGGTGCTGACCGGCCTGAACCCCTACCTCGTCGCCGCGCACTTCCTCCTCACCACCGCCCTGCTCACGGTCTGCGTGCTGACCTGGCAGCGTGCCAAGGAGGGCGACGAGGAGCCGCGCGACCTGACCGCCCGCCCGGTGCGACAGCTGGCCTGGCTGCTGGTGGCGGCGACCGCCGCGCTCACCGTCATCGGCACGGCCGTCACCGGCGCGGGCCCGCACGCCGGCGATGCGCACAAAGTCCACCGCATCCCGCTGGACTGGCAGGAGATCACCCAGCTGCATGTGGACTTCGTCTACATCGTGGTGGGGCTGAGCGTCGCGACGTGGTTCACGCTGCGCGCCGTCAAGGCCCCGGCCGCCCCGCGCCGCAGGGTCCTGGAGCTGCTCGGCTGCCTGGCCCTGCAGGGCGTCTTCGGGTACGTCCAGTACTTCCTCGGCCTGCCGGAGCTCGTCGTCGGCCTGCACATGTTCGGCTCGACACTGGTGTGGATCTGCGTCCTGCGGGTGCTGCTCGCACTGCGCGACCGCGGTCCCGTACCGCAGGCGGCCGACGAGGCCGCGGAGCCCGAGGCAGCGGAGCCTCAGCAGGCCGCGGTGGCCTCCGCGCCCAGCCGGTAGACCCGGCGCGCGGTCCCCGACGCGACCATCTCCGTGATGCGCCGCCCGTCCTCGGGGCCGCACAGCCCCTCGGTGGTCCACTCCCGCACCAGGCGCTCCATGGCCCGGACGAAGAACCGGGCGCCGGTCACATAGAGCTCCGGCAGCCCGCGGGCCCCCGAGGAGAACAACAGCTTGCCGAACGGCGCCTGGGCGAGGGTCTCCTCGGGCCGGGGGCCGGCGTCGGCGTAGACATGGGCGTGGGCGGCGGCGAGCTGCGCCGCCCGGCGGTGGTGCGGGGCCGCGGGGAGCAGGACGAGATCCGAGCCGATGCCGGCGGTGGCCCGCAGGAAGGCCGCCAGGGGGCGCGGGTCGGGGCCGTGGAGCTGTACGGGCAGGCCGGTGGCCACCGCGCTCCACAGCAGATGGCGTACGAGCGCGGGCTCGGCGAGCCGGTCACCGGGTCGGCGGGCGCGCAGCCAGCGGTCCGCGGCGCGGCGTACCTCACCGGCCTCGGGAGCGGTGCCGTCGCAGTAGGTGGCGCCGGAGGCGAAGGCGGTGGCGTGCTGGGCCGCCGCGTAGAGGGCCTCGGCGGTGTAGCCGATGAAGGAGTCGACGCTGCCGGAGGTGTCGGCGACCTGCTCGGCGAGCGGCTCCAGGCGTACCACCTCGTGGGCGCGGGCCTCGGCGGCGGTGGCGATCTCGGTGGCCGAGGTCAGGTCGCTGGGGGTGCCGGCCTCCAGCAGGAACGTGCCGATGCCGGAGCCCCGCAGCAGCATCCGGCCGGCTTTGTAGGCGCCCACCTCGCGTCTGCGGGCCAGATAGCGGGCCGGCGGACAGTGCGGCTCCAGGCCGAGCAGCGGGGGGCACCAGCGGCGTATCGCCAGGCCGATGAGGCTGTCGAAGTAGCTGGTGCCGGCCGGTGCCGGGCCGTGCGCGCCGACCGCGGTCGCCAGATGGGTCTCGAAGGAGCCGAGGCCCAGCTCGCCGTGGACCGCACCGTGGCTGTACCCGTCGATGAGCGGTGGCTGATCTACCAGGAAGGGAAGGCCGTCCATCCGCTCCTCCTCGCCGAAAGCCCACCGGGGGCGGTCGAAGCGCCGCGCCCGTGGGCTTAACGGAGGAGGTGGTGGTGAGGTAGCGGGCTCCGCTTGTGGTGTGCGCCCCGGAGCCGCCCTACGGGGCCGTCAGGGGTTGGCCGGGCCGCCCACCTGGATGCCCGCCATCCGGGACCACTCGTACGGGCCGGTGCGGACCTTGGCGGCCAGCTCGCCGTCGAAGTCGTCCTGGAGGGTGATCCCGGCCTTGGCCGCGGCCTCCTTGGCGGAGTCGAAGCTGTCCGCGACGAGGTTTCCCCACTCGCCGTTGGCGCCGACGAGGGCGATCCGGGTGCGGCCGCGGCCGATGTGCGCGAGCTGGCCCTCAGCGGTGCCGCCGTGCGACTGGGCGAAGGCGCGGATCTGCTGGGCGAGCTTCGCCGTGCGCTTGTCGGTCCTGCCGGCCTGGCCGGTGGCCGCCGCCGGCTGCTCGTCCGCCTGCTGGGTGTCTGCCATGAACAGCATGCTACCCGCCGGTAATCACCGAAGGAAGGGATCCACGGCGACGGCGACGAACAGCAGCGAGACATAGGTGATGGACCAGTGGAACAGCCGCATCTCCTTGAGCTTGGCACCCGTGATCCCGGCCTTGGCGCGGGACTGCAGGCCGTGCGCCTCCTTGAGCCAGAAGGCGCCGCAGGCGAGCGCGACCGCGGTGTAGAACCAGCCCGTGTAGCCCAGCGGCTGGAGCAGCAGCGAGACCGCGACCATCACCCAGCTGTAGGCGACGATCTGCCGGGCCACGGCCTTGTTGCCGGCGATGACCGGCAGCATCGGCACGCCGACCCGCTCGTAGTCGTCCTTGGCCTTCATCGACAGCGGCCAGTAGTGCGGCGGCGTCCAGAAGAAGATGACGAGGAAGAGGACCAGCGCCGCCCAGGAGACCGAGTTGGTCACCGAGGACCAGCCGATGAAGACCGGCATACAGCCCGCGATGCCGCCCCAGACGATGTTCTGCGAGGTGCGCCGCTTGAGGATCATCGTGTAGACGACGACGTAGAAGAGCAGCGCCCCGAGCGACAGCATCGCCGACAGCGGGTTGACGAGGAACCAGAACCAGGCGGTGGAGCCGACCGCGAGGACGGACGCGAAGACCAGGCACTCGCGCGGCGAGACCATGCCGGTGACCAGCGGTCGCTGCGAGGTGCGGTCCATCAGCGCGTCGATGTCGCGGTCGATGTACATGTTGAAGGCGGCCGCGCCGCCGGCGGAGAGGTATCCGCCGACGCAGGTCGCCAGCACGAGCCACAGGTCGGGGACGCCGCCGGCCGCCAGGAACATCACCGGAATCGTCGTCATCAGCAGCAGCTCGATGACGCGCGGCTTGGTGAGCTCCACGAACGCCTTGACGCGGGCACCGGGCGAGCGGTGATCTGGGCCCCCGGGGCTCTGGGAGAGCTCCTCCATGGCCTGAACGGCAGGGGAGGCACCCCCACCCGCAGGACGGGATTCGACGGCCGTCACGCACACCCCTGGAAGTAACATCAGCGGCTCCCGCCGCGGAAGAGATAAGGCATGCAAGCCCTTCCGGCCGTGTAAACCCGGCAAAGCTTGCGCGTACCACGCCACTTTAGACGTTGGCCATACAGCGATCTTCGCGGGGGTCGGTCGTGTTGGGGCCGGGACCGGAGGGTGGCGCCGGCGGGATTTCCCGGGCGTTCGCCCGATGTTCGGGAGGCGAACGCGACGGGTGCCCGGCACTCTGGTCGTATGGCTGCCGGATCCGGACCGGGAATGCCGGGGGTCCTGATGTGGTTGCCCAAAGCAACGAGCCCCGCGGGCCGCCCCCAACCGATTGAGCGTCGAGCGCGCCGACTGAGCACCGCCTGAGCGCCGAAAACACCGACTGAGCGTCGAAAAGGCGCACGCACTGGCGGGGGTAGGCTCGACACCGCCTGGCGGGCATACCGTCCGCGGCATTCGACATGTGGAGAGGAGCCCTGACTCAGGGTGAGCACCAAGCCGACCACCACAGATTTCGAGTGGACCGAACTGGACCAGCGGGCGGTGGACACCGTCCGCGTCCTGGCCATGGATTCCGTGCAGAAGGTCGGGAACGGCCATCCGGGTACGGCCATGAGCCTGGCGCCGGCCGCCTATGTGCTGTTCCAGAAGCTCATGCGGCACGACCCGGCGGACGCGAACTGGACCGGCCGCGACCGGTTCGTCCTCTCCGCGGGGCACTCCAGCCTGACCCTCTACATCCAGCTCTACCTCGCCGGCTACGGCCTGGAGCTGGACGACCTCAAGGCCTTCCGCACCTGGGGCTCGAAGACCCCCGGCCACCCGGAGTACGGCCACACCACCGGCGTGGAGACCACCACCGGCCCGCTGGGCCAGGGTGTCGCCAACGCCGTCGGCATGGCGATGGCGGCCCGCTACGAGCGCGGTCTGTTCGACCCCGAGGCGGCGCCGGGCACCTCTCCGTTCGACCACACCATCTTCGCCATCGCCGGCGACGGCTGCCTCCAGGAGGGCATCGCCGCCGAGGCATCCTCCATGGCGGGCCACCAGAAGCTCGGCAACCTCGTACTGCTGTGGGACGACAACCACATCTCCATCGAGGGCGACACCGAGACCGCGGTCTCCGAGGACACCCTCAAGCGCTACGAGGCCTACGGCTGGCACGTCCAGCGCGTCGAGCAGCTGCCCAACGGCGACCTGGACCCCGCGGGTCTGGCCAAGGCCCTTGAGGCCGCCAAGGCCGAGACCGGGCGCCCGTCGTTCATCGCGGCCCGCTCGATCATCGCCTGGCCGGCCCCCAACGCCCAGAACACCGAGGCCGCGCACGGCTCGGCGCTGGGCGAGGAGGAGGTCGCGGCCACCAAGCGCGTCCTGGGCTTCGACCCCGAGCAGCACTTCGAGGTCGTGGGCGAGGTGCTCGCGCACACCCGCGCCGCCCTCGACCGCGGCCGCGACGCCAAGAAGGAGTGGGAGAAGTCCTTCGCCGCCTGGCGCACCGCCAACCCGGAGCGCGCCGCGGAGTTCGACCGGATCGCCGCGGGCGAGCTGCCCGAGGGCTGGGAGGACCACCTCCCGGCGTTCGAGACCGGCAAGTCCGTCGCCACCCGCGCCGCGTCCGGCAAGGTGCTGCACGCGCTCGGCGCGGTGATCCCGGAGCTGTGGGGCGGCTCGGCCGACCTGGCCGGCTCGAACAACACCACGATCGACAAGACCTCCTCGTTCCTCCCGGCGGACAACCCGCTGCCGGAGGCCGACCCCTACGGCCGCACGATCCACTTCGGCATCCGCGAGCACTCCATGGCCGCGGAGATGAACGGCATCGCGCTGCACGGCAACACCCGCATCTACGGCGGCACCTTCCTGGTGTTCTCCGACTACATGCGCAACGCCGTCCGGCTGTCGGCCCTGATGCACCTGCCGGTGACGTACGTGTGGACGCACGACTCCATCGGTCTGGGCGAGGACGGTCCGACGCACCAGCCGATCGAGCACCTGGCCTCGCTGCGCGCCATCCCGGGGCTGAACATCGTCCGACCGGCCGACGCCAACGAGACCGCCATCGCCTGGCGCGAGATCCTCAAGCGCCACACCAAGGAGTTCGGCGTGGGCGCCCCGCACGGCCTCGCGCTGACCCGACAGGGCGTGCCGACGTACCCGGCCAACGAGGACGCCGCCAAGGGCGGTTACGTCCTGTTCGAGGCCGCCGGCCCCGACGGGCAGAGCGCCGCGCCGCAGGTCGTGCTGATCGGCACCGGCTCCGAGGTGCAGCTCGCCGTCGAGGCGCGCGAGCAGCTGCAGGCCGAGGGCGTGCCCACCCGCGTGGTCTCGATGCCGTCGGTGGAGTGGTTCGACCAGCAGGACCAGGCCTACCGGAACAGCGTGCTGCCGCCGTCCGTCAGGGCCCGGGTCGCCGTCGAGGCCGGCATCGGTCTGACCTGGCACCGCTTCGTCGGTGACGCCGGTCGCATCGTGTCGCTGGAGCACTTCGGCGCCTCGGCCGACGCCAAGGTCCTCTTCCGCGAGTTCGGCTTCACCGCCGACGCGGTCGCCGCCGCCGCGCGCGACTCCCTGGCCTCGGCCGCGGAGCTCGAAGCCGCCGCGCGCTGACGCCCGTACTCAACCAGTAGGAGATGCAAGATCCCATGACAGACGCACTCAAGCGGCTCTCCGACGAAGGCGTCGCCATCTGGCTGGACGACCTGTCGCGCAAGCGCATCACGTCCGGCAACCTCGCCGAGCTGATCGACCAGCAGCACGTCGTCGGTGTCACGACGAACCCGTCGATCTTCCAGAAGGCGATCTCCTCGGGTGACGGCTACGAGCAGCAGGTCAAGGACCTCGCCGCCCGCAAGGTCACCGTCGACGAGGCCATCCGCATGATCACGACGGCGGACGTCCGGGACGCCGCCGACATCCTGCGGCCGGTCTTCGACTCCACCGGCGGCCAGGACGGCCGGGTCTCCATCGAGGTCGACCCGCGCCTGGCGCACAAGACCGTGGCGACCGTCGCCGAGGCCAAGCAGCTGGCGTGGCTGGTGGACCGCCCGAACACGCTGATCAAGATCCCGGCGACCAAGGCGGGCCTGCCGGCGATCACCGAGGTCATCGGCCTCGGCATCAGCGTCAACGTCACGCTGATCTTCTCGCTGGAGCGCTACCGCGAGGTGATGGACGCCTACCTGGCCGGTCTGGAGAAGGCCAAGGCCGCGGGCCTGGACCTGTCCCTGATCCGCTCGGTGGCGTCGTTCTTCGTGTCCCGTGTGGACAGCGAGATCGACAAGCGCCTGGAGAAGCTGGGCACGCAGGAGGCCAAGGCCCTCAAGGGCAAGGCCGCGCTGGCCAACGCCCGGCTGGCCTACCAGGCCTACGAGGAGGTCTTCTCCTCGGACCGCTGGGCCGCCCTGGACAAGGCCGGCGCCAACAAGCAGCGTCCGCTGTGGGCCTCGACCGGCGTCAAGGACCCCGACTACAAGGACACCCTGTACGTCGACGAGCTGGTCGCCCCGGGCACGGTCAACACCATGCCGGAGGCCACGCTGGAGGCCACCGCGGCCCGCGGTGAGATCACCGGCGACACGGTGCGCGGCTCGTACGCGACCGCCAAGGCCGACCTCGACGCGCTCGCGCAGCTCGGGATCAGCTACGACGACGTCGTGCAGCTCCTGGAGGACGAGGGCGTGGAGAAGTTCGAGGCGGCCTGGAACGACCTGCTCAAGTCCACTGAGGCGGAGCTCAAGCGCCTCGCTCCCTCGGAGGGCTGATCTCCCTTGTCTGGTTCACACGGAGCCAACCCGCTTCGTGACGCCGCGGACCGACGGCTCCCGCGTATCGCGGGGCCGTCGGGCCTGGTCATCTTCGGCGTCACGGGCGATTTGTCCCGTAAGAAGCTGATGCCCGCCGTCTACGACCTGGCCAACCGCGGACTGCTCCCGCCGGGTTTCTCGCTCATCGGGTTCGCCCGCCGTGAGTGGGAGGACGAGGACTTCGCGCAGGAGGTGTACGAGGCGGTCAAGCAGCACGCGCGTACGCCGTTCCGCGAGGAGGTCTGGCAGCAGCTGGTCCAGGGCTGCCGCTTCGTCCAGGGCAACTTCGACGACGACGAGGCCTTCGAGACGCTCAAGCAGACGATCGAGGAGCTCGACAAGGCGCAGGGCACCGGCGGCAACTTCGCCTTCTACCTGTCCGTGCCGCCGAAGTTCTTCCCCAAGGTCGTCCAGCAGCTCAAGAAGCACGGGCTGGCCGACCAGAAGGAGGACTCCTGGCGCCGCGCCGTCATCGAGAAGCCCTTCGGCCACGACCTGGAGAGCGCGCAGGAGCTCAACCGGATCGTCCACGAGGTCTTCCCGCCCAACGAGGTCTTCCGGATCGACCACTACCTGGGCAAGGAGACGGTCCAGAACATCCTGGCGCTGCGGTTCGCCAACACGATGTTCGAGCCGCTGTGGAACCGCGGCTATGTCGACCACGTCCAGATCACGATGGCCGAGGACATCGGCATCGGCGGCCGGGCCGGCTACTACGACGGCATCGGTGCCGCCCGCGACGTCATCCAGAACCACCTCCTGCAGCTGCTCGCGCTGACCGCGATGGAGGAGCCCGCCTCCTTCGACGCGGATGCGCTGGTCGCGGAGAAGACCAAGGTGCTGGGCGCCGTCCGGCTGCCCAAGGACCTCGGCAAGGAGACCGTGCGCGCGCAGTACGCGGCGGGCTGGCAGGGCGGCGAGAAGGCCGTCGGCTACCTCCAGGAAGACGGCATCGACCCCAAGTCGAAGACCGACACCTACGCCGCGATCAAGCTGTCCATCGACAACCGCCGCTGGGCGGGCGTCCCGTTCTACCTGCGCACCGGCAAGCGGCTGGGCCGCCGGGTCACCGAGATCGCGGTGGTCTTCCAGCGTGCTCCGCACTCCCCCTTCGACCACACCGCCACCGAGGAGCTGGGGCAGAACGCCCTGGTCATCCGGGTGCAGCCGGACGAGGGCGTGACCGTGCGGTTCGGCTCCAAGGTCCCGGGCACCTCGATGGAGGTGCGGGACGTGTCGATGGACTTCGCGTACGGCGAGTCCTTCACGGAGTCCAGCCCGGAGGCCTACGAACGGCTGATCCTCGATGTGCTGCTGGGTGACGCCAACCTCTTCCCGCGGCTGGAAGAGGTCGAGCAGTCCTGGCGCATTCTCGACCCGATCGAGACGTACTGGGACAAGCACGGCAAGCCCGCGCAGTACCCGGCGGGCACCTGGGGCCCCATCGAGGCGGACGAAATGCTCGCACGAGACGGACGGAGCTGGCGTCGGCCATGAAGATCGATCTGACGGAAACCACGGCCAGCAAGATCAACAAGGCGTTGGTCGAGGGCCGTCGCGCGGTCGGCACCCCTGCCATCGGCATGGTGCTCACCCTCGTCATCGTCACCGACGAGGAGAACGCCTACGACGCCCTCAAGGCGGCCAACGAGGCGTCCCGTGAGCACCCCTCGCGCACCCTCGTCGTCATCAAGCGGGTCAGCCGGTCGCCGCGCGACCGGGCCAAGGCCCGCCTGGACGCCGAGGTGCGGGTCGGCACGGACGCCGGCACCGGCGAGACGGTGATACTGCGGCTCTACGGCGAGGCGATCGACCACGCCCAGTCCGTGGTGCTGCCGCTGCTGCTGCCGGACGCCCCGGTCGTGGTCTGGTGGGCGGTCAACGCCCCGCTGGACCCCGCCAAGGACCCGCTCGGTGCGCTGGCCCAGCGCCGGGTCACCGACGCCTACGCCGCCGAGCAGCCCGTGCGGGAGCTGACCGCCCGCGCGGAGACGTACACCCCCGGCGACACGGACCTGTCCTGGACCCGGATTACCCCTTGGCGCTCGATGCTCGCGGCGGCGCTCGACCAGGCCCCGTGCACGGTCACCTCGGCCGAGGTGGAGGGCGAGGAGTTCAACCCCAGCTGCGAGCTGCTCGCCATGTGGCTGGCCGGCAGGCTGAACGTCCCGGTCACCCGCAAGGTCTCGGCCGGCCCCGGCCTCACGGCCGTACGCATGGAGTCCAGCGGCGGCTCGATCGTGCTGGACCGCCCGGACGGCTCGCTGGCCACGCTCTCCATGCGCAACCAGCCGGACCGCGCGGTGGCGCTCAAGCGGCGGGAGACCTCGGAGCTGCTCGCCGAGGAGCTGCGCCGGCTCGACCCGGACGACATCTACGCCGGTGCGCTGAAGTTCGGTGTGGACCGGCTCGGTGACGCCTCGGACGAGCCCGCGGCCGGGGACCCGGCCGCGGACGCCGGCGAGGGCGCCGCGGACAAGCCGGCGGCGAAGAAGGCGACCGCCAAGCCCGCCAAGAAGGCGGCCGCCAAGTGAGTGCTCCGCAGGTCGTCGTCCACCGCGACAAGGAGCTGATGGCCAAGGCCGCGGCGGCCCGGCTGATCACGAAGGTCGTGGACGCCCAGGCCACCCGCGGCTTCGCCTCCGTCGTCCTGACCGGCGGGCGCAACGGCAACGGGCTGCTCGCGGCCCTCGCCGAGGCGCCCGCCCGGGACGCGGTGGACTGGTCGCGGCTCCACCTGTGGTGGGGGGACGAGCGGTTGCTGCCGGACGGCGATCCCGAGCGCAACCACACCCAGGCCCGCGAGGTGCTGCTGGACAGCGTCCCGCTGGACCCGGCCCGGGTGCACCCCATGCCCGCGTCCGACGGCCCGTACGGCAACGACGCCGACGCCGCCGCCGAGGCGTACGCGGCCGAACTCGCCGCCGCGGCGGCCCATGAGACCGCCTCACCGCCGGCCGGCGCCGGCGGCGGCCCGGTGCCGACCTTCGACGTCCTGCTGCTGGGCGTCGGCCCGGACACCCATGTCGCCTCGCTCTTCCCCGAGCTGCCGGGCGTACGGGAGACGGAGCGGACGGTGGTCGGTGTGCACGGCGCGCCGAAGCCGCCGCCCACCCGTGTCTCGCTCACCCTGCCCGCGATCCGCGCGGCGCGGGAGGTCTGGCTGCTGGCGGCCGGCGAGGACAAGGCCAACGCCGTGGCCATCGCGCTCTCCGGCGCCGGTGAGGTGCAGGCCCCCGCGGCCGGCGCCCGGGGCCGCAACCGGACCCTGTGGCTCCTGGACGAGGCGGCGGCGACCCGGCTGCCGCGCGGGCTCTACCCGCCGGCCTCGGCCTGAGAGGCGTCTTCCGCTGACAAGGGCCCCACACCTGAGGGTGTGGGGCCCTTACTCATCCAGCAACCATCAGTTGAGCAACCCCCACGGCGAGACACCCCGTCCGCGAGAGCGGCGCCGCCGGCTCAGGCGCAAAAAGGTGCTCAACGGCCGCGCAGCTCGCGGTACTTGGCGACCAGGCCGGCAGTCGAGGCGTCCAGGCCCGGCACGTCGGCACCGTCGGTCAGGGCCGGTTCGACCCGCTTGGCGAGGACCTTGCCGAGTTCCACGCCCCACTGGTCGAAGGAGTCGATGTTCCACACCGCGCCCTGCACGAACACCTTGTGCTCGTAGAGCGCGATCAGCTGGCCCAGCACGGACGGGCTGAGCTCCTTGGCCAGGATCGTGGTGGTGGGGCGGTTGCCCTGGAAGGTCTTGTGCGCCACCAGTTCCTCGGCCACGCCCTCGGCGCGCACCTCGTCCGGCGTCTTGCCGAACGCCAGCGCCTGGCCCTGGGCGAAGAGGTTGGCCATCAGCAGGTCGTGCTGGGCGACCAGGCCGGGCCGGAGGTCCTCGACGGGCTGCGCGAAGCCGATGAAGTCCGCCGGGATCATCTTCGTGCCCTGGTGGAGCAACTGGTAGTAGGCGTGCTGGCCGTTCGTGCCGGGTGTGCCCCAGACGACGGGGCCGGTCTGCCAGCCGACCCGATTGCCCTCTCGGTCCACGGACTTGCCGTTGGACTCCATGTCCAGCTGCTGCAGATAGGCGGTGAACTTGGAGAGGTAGTGGCTGTAGGGCAGCACCGCATGCGACTGGGCGTCGAAGAAGTTGCCGTACCAGATGCCGAGCAGGCCCAGCAGCAGCGGGGCGTTCTCCTCCGGCGGGGCGGCGGCGAAGTGCTCGTCGACGAGGTGGAAGCCGGCCAGCATCTCGCGGAACCGCTCCTTGCCGATGGCGATCATCAGCGACAGACCGATCGCGGAGTCGTAGGAGTAGCGGCCGCCGACCCAGTCCCAGAACTCGAACATGTTGTCCGTGTTGATGCCGAACTCCGCCACCTTCTCGGCGTTGGTCGACAGCGCCACGAAGTGCTTGGCCACCGCGTCGGTGTCGGCCCGCAGGCCGGTCAGCAGCCAGTCGCGGGCCGAAGTGGCGTTGGTGATGGTCTCGATGGTGGTGAAGGTCTTCGAGGCGATGATGAACAGCGTCTCGGCCGGGTCCAGATCGCGCACCGCCTCGTGCAGGTCGGCACCGTCCACATTGGAGACGAAGCGGAACTGCATGTCCCGGTGGGTGTAGGCGCGCAGCGCCTCGTACGCCATCGCCGGGCCCAGGTCCGAGCCGCCGATGCCGATGTTGACGACCGTCTTGATGCGCTTGCCGGTGTGACCCTTCCAGTCGCCCGAGCGGACCCGGTCGGAGAAGGTGCCCATCTTCGTCAGGACGGACTGCACCGCGGGGACGACGTTCTCGCCGTCGCTCTTGATGACCGCCGAGCCCGGCGCGCGCAGCGCGGTGTGCAGCACGGAGCGCCGCTCGGTGATGTTGATCTTGTCACCGCGGAACATCGCGTCCCGCAGGCCGGCCACGCCGCGCGCCGCGGCCAGTTCCCGCAGCAGCCGCAGGGTCTCGTCGGTGACCAGGTGCTTGGAGTAGTCCAGGTGCAGATCGCCGACCTGGAGGGTGTAGCGCTCGGCGCGCGCGGGATCCCGCTCGAAAAGCTCACGCAGATGCACCTCCCCCAGCTGCTCGCGGTGCTTGCTCAACGCGGTCCACTCAGGCGTCTGGTCGAGCCTGCTGCGGCCTTCTGCGTTCATCTCGGACATCAGCCTTCTTCATCTCGTAGCGGCCCCGCCACCCCCCAACCTAATTGATCAGCGCGTGATGGGTGCACCTCCCACTCGAGCGAAGCCGAGAGGGGGGAGAGGTATCTGTCCACCGTCCGACGGGACGCTGTCGGGGGCCTGAAGAACGGGTGGCGGCGACGGCCGACGGCGCCGGGGAGTTGGGTCCGCACCAACGCGGCCGGCCCGGCCGGAGGGCGTGTCCCTCCGGCCGGGCCGGCCGTGTGCGTACGGATCCCGTCAGATCTCGCCGCGGAGCTTGGCGAGCGCCTCCGCGAGGATCGCCTCGCCGTCGGCGTCGCTGCGGCGCTCCCGGACGTAGGCGAGGTGGGTCTTGTAGGGCTCGGTGCGCGGCGGGTCCGGCGGGCTGTCCCGGTCCTTGCCGGCCGGGAAACCACAGCGCGGGCAGTCCCAGGTGTCCGGAACCTGCGCATCGCCGGCGAAGCTGGGCTGCGTCTCGTGCCCGTTGGAGCACCAGAAGGAGATGCGGATGCGCGGCGCGGACTCACCGCGCTCGGCCTCCCCCATCGGCCCCGCCCCGACCCGACTTCCTCGGATCGCGTTGCCACTTGCCACGGTCGTAACTCCCTGCGTAATGGTGCTGCCACGCCTTCACAGCAGCTGCGCTGCGGAACGCCCCAGTCTACGTAAGGCCCAACGCGCGTCCAGTGACCGGAGTTACCCGTCCAAGGACGCCGCCTTCATGATAGGCCGCGCCTCCGACGGTATGTCAGCTCCCGAGCTTCATCAGGACACCGAGGACGACAATGCAGGCGAACCACAACAGACCGATCACAATGGTGATGCGGTCCAGGTTGCGCTCGGCGACCGAGGAGCCACCGACGGAGGACTGCATGCCGCCACCGAACATGTCGGACAGGCCGCCGCCCTTTCCCTTGTGCATGAGCACCAGCATCATCATCAGCAGGCTGAAGACGATGAGGGCGATCGAGAACCCGATGACCACGGCTGGACCAACTCTCTAGGACTGACGGACGGACGGACAGATCAAGACGTCTGGATCAAGACCCATCAAACAAATGGTGCGGGGCCGGGACGGCGCTTGCACCGGTCCCGGCCCCGACAGGGTACGACGAGGGCTCGCCCTCGTCATAGCTGCTACTGGTCGCGGAAGCGGACGATCTTCACGAATTCATCCGCGTCGAGGGCCGCGCCGCCGATCAGCGCGCCGTCCACGTCCGGCTGCGCCATGATCGCGGCGACGTTGCCGGACTTGACCGAGCCGCCGTACTGGATGCGGACCTTGTCGGCCAGCTCCTGGCTGTAGAGCTCGGCGAGGCGGCCGCGGATCGCACCGCAGACCTCCTGCGCGTCCTCGGGGGTGGCGACCTCGCCGGTGCCGATGGCCCACACCGGCTCGTAGGCGATCACGATGGTCTCGGCCTGCTCGGCCGGGACGTCCTTCAGACCGCCGTCGACCTGGGCGAGGGTGTGCGCGACCTGGTTGCCGGCCTTGCGGACGTCCAGGCCCTCGCCGACGCACAGGATCGGCGTGAGGCCGTTGCGGAAGGCGGCCTGGACCTTGGCGTTGCAGATCTCCTCGTTCTCGCCGTGGTACTGGCGGCGCTCGCTGTGGCCGACGGCCACGAAGGCGCACTTGAGCTTGGCGAGCATCGGGCCGGAGATCTCACCGGTGTAGGCACCGGAGTCGTGCGCCGAGAGGTCCTGGGCGCCGTACTTGATCTTGAGCTTGTCGCCGTCGACCAGCGTCTGCACCGAGCGCAGGTCCGTGAAGGGCGGCAGCACCGCGACCTCTACGGCGTCGAAGTCCTTGTCGGTGAGGGCGAAGGCGAGCTTCTGGACGTGCGCGATGGCCTCGAGGTGGTTGAGGTTCATCTTCCAGTTGCCCGCCATCAGCGGGGTGCGGTCGTTACTGACAGCGTTCACGGTGTTTCAGTCCTCCAGAGCGGCGAGGCCGGGGAGCGTCTTGCCTTCGAGGTATTCGAGGCTGGCGCCGCCACCGGTCGAGATGTGGCCGAAAGCATTCTCGTCGAAGCCCAGCAGCCGGACCGCGGCGGCGCTGTCACCGCCGCCGACGACGGTGAAGGCCGGCGAGTCCAGCAGCCCCTTCGCGACGGCCTTGGTGCCGCCGGCGTAGTCGGGGTGCTCGAAGACGCCCATCGGCCCGTTCCAGAAGACCGTGCCCGCGTCGGCGAGCTTCGCGGCGTAGAGCTCGCGGGTCTTCGGGCCGATGTCCAGGCCCTCCTTGTCGGCCGGGATGGCGTCCGCCGCGACGATGTCGGGGTTGGCCGGGGCCTTGGTCTTCAGGTCCGGGAATTCGGACGAAACCAGGACGTCGACGGGGAGCACGAACTCCACGCCGCGCTTCTCGGCCCGCGCCAGGTACTCCAGGCAGGCCGGGACCTGGTCCTCCTGGAGCAGCGAGATACCGACCTCGTGGCCCTTGGCCTTGAGGAAGGTGTACGCCATGCCGCCGCCGACGAGAATGCGGTCGGCCTTCTCCAGCAGCTGGTCGATGACCGCGAGCTTGTCGGAGACCTTGGCGCCGCCGAGCGCGACCACGTAGGGGCGCTTGACGTCTTCGGTGAGCTTCTTCAGCACGCCGACCTCGGTGGCGATCAGATCGCCGGCAGCATGCGGAAGGCGCCGGGGCAGGTCGTACACCGAGGCGTGCTTGCGGTGCACGGCGCCGAAGCCGTCGCCCACGTACAGGTCCGCGAGGGCGGCGAGCCGGTCGGCGAAGGCGCCCCGCTCGGCGTCGTCCTTGCTGGTCTCACCCGCGTTGAAGCGGAGGTTCTCCAGCACAACAACCTGGCCGTCGGCCAGGCCCGCGACGGCGGCCGCGGCGGACTCCCCGACGGTGTCGGTGGCGAAGGCCACGTCCTTGCCGAGGATTTCCCCCAGCCGCACGGCCGCGGGGGCCAGCGAGAAGGCCGGGTCCGGGGCGCCCTCGGGACGGCCCAGGTGGGAGGCGACGATCACCTTGGCGCCGCGCTCGGCGAGCTTGGCGATCGTCGGGGCGACGGCACGGATCCGGCCGTCGTCGGTGATGCCGGTGCCGTCCAGCGGCACGTTCAGGTCGGCGCGGACAAAGACCCGCTTACCCGCTACCTGGAGGTCGTCGATCGTCTTCATGAGGAGTGACTCCATCACATGGGTCGGTCGGTCGCGGAACGGGGCCCGCACGACGCCTCATCGCGTCGTACGAGCCCCGTCCTCACATCTCGGTGCCTCGGCTGTGAACCAGGGATCAGAGCTGGCCGCCGACGAAGACGGTCAGGTCCACCAGGCGGTTGGAGTAGCCCCACTCGTTGTCGTACCAGCCGACGACCTTGACCTGCTTGCCCTGAGCCATCGTCAGCTGGGAGTCGAAGGTGCAGGAGGCCGGCCAGTTGACGATGTCCGAGGAGACGATCGGGTCCTCGGTGTACTCCAGCACGCCCTTGAGCTGGCCCTCGGCGGCCTTCTGGAAGGCGGTGTTGATCTCGTCCTTGGTGACCTCGCGGTCGAGCTCCAGGACGAGGTCGGTGACCGAGCCGGTGGGGACCGGGACGCGCATGGCGATGCCGTCCAGCTTGCCCTTGAGCTGCGGGAGGACCAGGGCGGTGGCCTTGGCGGCACCGGTCGAGGTCGGGATGATGTTCTCCGCGGCGGCGCGGGCGCGGCGCAGGTCGCTGTGCGGGAAGTCCAGGATGCGCTGGTCGTTGGTGTAGGCGTGGACCGTGGTCATCATGCCCTTGACGATGCCGAAGTTCTCGTCGAGGACCTTCGCCATCGGCGCCACACAGTTGGTGGTGCAGGAGGCGTTGGAGATGACGTGGTGGTTGGCCGCGTCGTACTTGTCCTGGTTGACGCCCATCACGATGGTGATGTCCTCGTCCTTGGCGGGCGCGGAGATCAGGACCTTCTTGGCGCCGGCCGCGAGGTGCTTGGCGGCGTCGGCCCGCTTGGTGAAGATGCCGGTCGACTCGATGACGATGTCGGCGCCGAGCTCGCCCCAGGGGAGCGCCGCCGGGTCGCGCTCGGCCATCGTCTTGAAGGTCTGGTTGCCGACCGTGATGGTGTCGTCGGTGTGACTGACGTCCTGCTTGAGACGACCCAGAATGCTGTCGTACTTCAGCAGGTGGACCAGGGTGGCGTTGTCGGTCAGGTCGTTGACACCGACGATCTCGATGTCCGCCCCCTGCTCCAGGAGCGCGCGGAAGTAGTTACGACCAATGCGGCCGAATCCGTTGATGCCTACGCGGATCGTCACGAACCGATCTCCTCGTTGGTACGCCGGCGCAGTTACCGGCGAGCTGTATGGGATGTCCCCGACCGCCTCCGACCCTACCCCCTGAACGAGACGTACGTGACATTGACATCGGCGCCCAAAGGTGCTCAAGTGAGCGACCTTCAGCCCCTCTGACGCCCGTTCCGTCCGCGCTCGCGAAACCCGTCCGCATACGACCGCGCCCCCGGCGCCCTGTGCGGGCGCCGGGGGCGGGTACGACGAAGGATGCGGCTTCGGTTCAGCCGACCATCCCCTCGGCGAGCTCCTCGGTGAGGTTGGACTCGGTGCCGGGGATGCCGAGGTCCTGGGCGCGCTTGTCGGCCATCGCCAACAGGCGCCGGATCCGGCCCGCGACGGCGTCCTTCGTCAACGGCGGGTCGGCGAGGGCGCCCAACTCCTCCAGCGAGGCCTGCTTGTGCTCCATGCGCAGCCGGCCGGCGGCCGCCAAGTGCTCGGGGACCTCCTCGCCGAGGATCTCCAGGGCCCGCTGGACCCGGGCGCCCGCGGCGACCGCGGCGCGCGCCGAGCGGCGGAGGTTGGCGTCGTCGAAGTTGGCGAGGCGGTTGGCCGTGGCGCGGACCTCGCGGCGCATCCGCCGCTCCTCCCACGCGAGCACCGACTCATGGGCGCCGAGCCGCGTCAGCAGGGCGCCGATCGCATCACCGTCACGGACGACGACGCGGTCCACCCCCCGCACCTCGCGGGCCTTGGCGCCGATGCCCAGCCGGCGGGCGGCGCCGACCAGTGCCAGCGCGGCCTCCGGGCCGGGGCAGGTGACCTCCAGCGAGGAGGAGCGGCCGGGTTCGGTGAGCGAGCCGTGGGCGAGGAAGGCGCCGCGCCAGGCCGCCTCGGCGTCGCAGGTCGCGCCGGAGACCACCTGCGGCGGCAGCCCGCGGATGGGGCGGCCGCGGCCGTCGACCAGGCCGGTCTGGCGGGCCAGCTGATCGCCGCCGGCCACCACCCGTACGACATAGCGGCTGCCGCGCCGCAGGCCGCCGGGGGCCATCACCACGAGGTCGGAGCTGTGCCCGAAGATCTCCAGGATGTCCTTGCGCAGCCGCCGGGCGGCGATGCCCGTGTCCAGCTCCGCCTCGATCACAATGCGCCCGCTGACGAGGTGCAGTCCGCCCGCGAAACGCAGGATCGACGAGACCTCCGACTTCCGGCAGCAGGTCCGGGTGACGGGGAGCCGGGAGATCTCATCCTTCACCGCAGCCGTCATCGCCATGGGCCGATCCTTCCATGCATCCGAAAAATACGGTCGTACGCGGCTGCCAGCAGCTCCGGGTCGTGCCGGTCGGGGGCTCCCCCGGTGTGCGACCGGGCGTCGTCTCCTTGTGCCGCGACCGCCGCCAGCTCGACCTCGCTGCCGACGAGCTGCTTGGCGGCAGCCGTCAGACCTTCGATGTCGGGCACGGCGGCCCTGTCGGCCAGCACCACGTCGAAGGCGAGTTTAGGGGCGTGTCGGGCCAAAACCTCCAAATGACGCTGCGGGGAGAAGCCATCGGTTTCGCCGGGTTGTGGCGCGAGGTTGAGCGAGAGGACCTTCCGGGCCTTGGTCTCCTGGAGCGCCTCGCGCAGCTCCGGCACCAGCAGATGGGGGATCACCGAGGAGAACCACGAGCCGGGGCCGAGCACCACCCAGTCGGCGTCGCGCACCGCGGCGACCGCCTCGGGGACGGCCGGCGGGTCCTCGGGGACCACGTGGACGGACTGCACCTCACCGCGGGTGAGCGCCACCGTCGCCTGGCCCCGGACCGTGGAGACCTCGTCCGGGCGGTCCGGGTCGTGGCCCCTGACCTGGGCCTGGAGCTCCAGGGGCACCGCCGACATGGGCAGTACCCGGCCATGGGCGCCGAGCAGCTTGCCGACCAGGTCGAGCGCCTGGACGTGGTCGCCGAGCTGCTCCCACAGGGCGACGATCAGCAGATTGCCGACGGCGTGGTCGTGCAGCTCGCCCTCGCTCTGGAAGCGGTGCTGGATGACCCGGGCCCAGGTCTGGCCCCAGTCGTCGTCCCCGCACAGCGCGGCCAGCGCCTTGCGCAGATCGCCCGGCGGCAGCACGCCCAGCTCGTCGCGGAGCCGGCCGCTGGAGCCGCCGTCGTCGGCGACCGTGACCACGGCCGTCAGATCGCCCGTGATGCGGCGCAGCGCGGCCAGTGAGGCGGACAGGCCCATACCGCCGCCGAGCGCCACCACCTTGGGAGTGGCGCCCTTCGTCGTACGGACGCTGGGGACGAATCTGCGGACCCGGCGGAGCCGTGGTGTGCGCCCGCTCACTCGCGCCCCATGTCCCGGTGGACGACGACGGTTTCCACTCCTTCGGAGACCAGGCGGCGGGCCAGCTTCTCGGACATCGCGACGCTGCGGTGCTTACCGCCCGTACAGCCCACGGCGATGGTCACATAGCGCTTGCCCTCCCGGCGGTAGCCCTCGGCGACGATCCGCAGCAGCTCGGCGTAGCCGTCCAGGAACTCCTTGGAGCCGGGCTGGCCGAAGACGTAGTCGGAGACCTCGTCGTTCAGGCCGGTGAAGGGGCGCAGCTCGGGGACCCAGTGCGGGTTGGGGATGAAGCGGCAGTCGATGACCATGTCGGCGTCGACCGGCAGGCCGTACTTGAAGCCGAAGGACATCACCGTGGCGCGCAGCTCGGGGACCTCTTCGCCGGCGAACTGGGCGTCCATCTTGGCGCGCAGCTCATGGACGTTGAGGCTGGAGGTGTCGATGACCAGGTCGGCGTCGCCGCGCAGCTCGCGCAGCAGATCGCGCTCGGCGGCGATGCCGTCGACGATCCGGCCGTCGCCCTGGAGGGGGTGCGGGCGGCGCACCGACTCGAAGCGGCGCACCAGGGCCTCGTCGGAGGACTCCAGGAAGACGATGCGGCGCTTGACGTTCTGCGCGTCGAGGGTGGCCAGCGACTCCTTGAGGTTGGCGAAGAAGCGGCGGCCGCGGACGTCGACGACGACCGCGATGCGGGCGACGTTGCCCTGCGAGCGGGCGCCCAGCTCCACCATCGGCGCGATCAGCTCGGGCGGGATGTTGTCGACGACGAACCAGCCCAGGTCCTCCAGGCACTTCGCGGCCGTGCTACGGCCGGCGCCGGACATCCCGGAGATGATCACCAACTCGGGGATCGCGGCGCTCTCTCCCTGGTCGGACTCGCCGACCGTGCCCGTACTCACCTGTGCACCGTCTCTCTCGGTTTGCTCTTCGTGCGGTGTGCTCATCGTTCCTGCCCCCGTTCTGCCGACAACGCGGCCGGTGGGACCCCGTCATCCTCAATGATCTCTCCTGTGGCGGTATTCACCGCAGGGGCGGGCGGCGCCGCCCCGGCCAGCGCCGCGGCGACCGTCTCCGCGGTTTTGCGCCCGACGCCCGGGACCTCGCAGATCTCGTCGATCGTCGCGGCCCGCAGCCTCTTCAGCGAACCGAAGTGTTTGAGGAGTGCCTGGCGGCGGGTGTCGCCCAGGCCCGCGACGGTGTCGAGCGGCGAGGACTTCAGCCGCTTGGTGCGCTTGCTGCGCTGGTAGGTGATGGCGAAGCGGTGCGCCTCGTCGCGGACGCGCTGGAGGAGGTAGAGGCCCTCGCTGCTGCGCGGCAGCACGACCGGATCGTCGTCCTCGGGCAGCCAGACCTCCTCCAGGCGCTTGGCCAGGCCGCAGACGGCGACATCGTCGATGCCCAGCTCGTCCAGGGCCCGGCGGGCGGCCGCGACCTGGGGGGCGCCGCCGTCGACGACCACCAGCTGGGGAGGGTAGGCGAACCGCTTGGGGCGGCCGTCGTCGTCGACGGGGCCGCCGGCGGTGCGGTCCGGGTCCACCTGGCCGTCGGCCTCCACCGGGGCGTCGTCGTCCGGCTCCTCCGTCCACTCCCCCGACTTCTGCTTCTCCTGGAGGTAGCGCTTGAAGCGGCGGCCGACGACCTCGTGCATGGACCGGACATCGTCCTGACCCTGGAATCCCTTGATCTGGAAGCGGCGGTATTCGCTCTTCCGGGCGAGACCGTCCTCGAACACCACCATCGAGGCGACGACGTCGTCGCCCTGGAGGTGGGAGATGTCGAAGCACTCGATGCGCAGCGGCACCGAATCCAGGCCGAGCGCCTCGGCGATCTCCTCCAGGGCCCGGGAGCGGGTGGTCAGGTCGGAGGCCCGCTTGGTCTTGTGCAGGGCCAGCGCCTGCTGGGCGTTGCGGCCGACCGTGGCCATCAGGTCCTTCTTGTCGCCGCGCTGCGGGATGCGCAGCGAGACCTGGGAGCCGCGACGCTGGGTGAGCCACTGCGCGACCGGCTCGACGGGCTCGGGGAGCGCCGGTACCAGGACCTCCTTGGGGACGGCATCGCCCCGCTCCTCGCCGTAGAGCTGCTGGAGGGCGTGCTCGACGAGGTCACCGGTGGTGACGGCCTCGACCTTGTCGGTGACCCAGCCGCGCTGTCCGCGCACCCGGCCGCCGCGGACGTGGAAGATCTGGACGGCGGCTTCCAGCTCGTCCTCGGCGACGGCGATCAGATCGGCGTCGGTGGCGTCGGCGAGCACCACGGCGCTCTTCTCCATGGCCCGCTTGAGCGCGCCTATGTCGTCCCGCAGCCGGGCGGCGCGCTCGTACTCCATCTCCTCGGCGGCTTCCTGCATCTGCTTCTCCAGCCGGCGGATGTACGCGCCCGTACGGCCCGCCATGAAGTCGCAGAACTCCTCGGCCAGTTCGCGGTGCTCCCCGGGGGAGATCCGGCCGACACAGGGAGCCGAGCACTTGCCGATGTAGCCGAGCAGGCAGGGGCGGCCGATCTGCGCGGAGCGCTTGAAGACGCCCGCGGAGCAGGTGCGCACAGGGAAGACGCGCAGCATCAGGTCGACGGTCTCGCGGATCGCCCAGGCATGGGCGTACGGGCCGAAGTAGCGCACGCCCTTCTTCTTGGCGCCGCGCATGACCTGGGCGCGCGGGAACTCCTCGTTGAGGGTGACCGCGAGATACGGATAGCTCTTGTCGTCGCGGTACTTGACGTTGAAGCGGGGGTCGAACTCCTTGATCCAGCTGTATTCGAGCTGGAGCGCCTCGACCTCGGTGGAGACGACGGTCCACTCCACGGAGGCGGCGGTGGTCACCATCGTGCGCGTACGCGGATGGAGGCCGGCCAGGTCCTGGAAGTAGTTGGCCAGGCGCTGGCGCAGGCTCTTGGCCTTGCCTACGTAGATGACCCGGCCGTGCTCGTCGCGGAACTTATAGACCCCCGGCGAGTCGGGGATCTGTCCCGGCTTGGGTCGGTAGCTGCTGGGGTCTGCCATGAACACCACCCTACTGACCGCCACCGACAATCACGGTTTCCGGATCGCTCCGGTTCGCTCCCGGGCCGCGGCGGGACGGCGCCGCGGGGGCTGAGGAGCCTGCGGGCGGCGGGAGCTGCGACGCGGGGAGCACGGCCTGCGGGGCGGGGGTGGGAGGGGCCGGGGCAGGGTGTGGGGCGCGGCGGGGGGGAGGGGGAAGCGGATCGGTGGGGTGTCAATGGGCTTGGTGGTGGGCGGAGTCAGGCCGTGGCGGAGGCGAAGTCGGCCGTGGTGGGGTGTGGAATGCGGCCGTGGCGGGGGCGTAGTCCGGCCGTGGTGGGGCGGCGGAATTCGGCCGTGGTCGTCGCCTCCCCCACCCCCGAACCCTCCCCCGCCCCCTCCCCTATGGGGGAGGGGGGAGGGGGCGGGGCACAGGCCACGTCGGCGGCCGCACCGGAGCCGACGCGTCACTCGCCGCGCCCGGCCGCCGACCGGCCGGGCCGGCTCACCGGCGGGCCGGGTCAGTCGCCGCGCCGCCTGCGCAGCGCCGCCGTGGCGGACAGCCCCAGGGCGAGCGCGGCGGCGAGGGCCGCCACCGTCGTCGCGGCGGTCACCGGCAGGGTGTCGTCCGTGACCGCGCCCCCTTCAGCGGGCTTCTGGGCAGCGGCCGCGCGCTCCTTGTCCGCGGGCTGCTGCGCGAGGGGCGCCCCGGCCGCGGGCGCCTTGGCGTCGGGGGCGGCCGCGCCGTAGCCGCCGGCCTCGCCCCGCTTGTCGTACGCGGAGCCCGGGAGCTTGTCCCCGTACGCCTTCGCCACCCGCTTCCGGTAGGCCGCCACGGTGGTGCCGGCCGCGCCGACGGCCTTACGGGCCTCCGCGTCCAGCGGCTCGATACGGTCGCCGCGCTGCACGTACCAGGCGTCGATCTGCGGCTCGTGGAAGACCGTGCCGGCACTGTCCCGGGCGGCCCCGGCCGCGGTGTAGCGGGCCTCGTCGTCTCCGCTGGCGATGTTGACGACCTTCCAGGCGCCGCCCCGGCGCACGGTCCATACGGAGGCGGTGCGGCCGTCGGCGGCGACGGCCTTGCTGGCGAGGAACTCCAGGCGGGCGACGGGGTCCTTGCCGCCGCCTCGGACGAAGTCCGGTGACAGGACGTAGACGGGCACGGTGGCGCCCTCGATGTGTGGGGCGGCCTTCGGGGTGCCGGGGGCTGCCGCGCGGGCGCCCCCGCGCTTGCCCTCGGCGGCGAAGAAGCGGGCGAGGGTGTCCAGCGTCGCCTCGGAGGTGGCCGCTTGGCGGGCGGCGGCGACGCTCGCCCGGGCCGGCGCCTGGGGCCCGGGCACGGGGGCGGCGAGCGCGGCGTGCGGGGCGAGGCCGATGAGGGCGGTGGCGAGGGCGCCGGTGGCGACGGCGCGGACGGCGGTGCGCTGCGTCATGGCCTCAGGCTCCTATCCGGTAGAGGGAGTGCGTCCAGGAGAAGGAGCTACCGTTCACGTAGTAGTCGAAGTCGCCCCAGTTGTAGCGGTCGTTGGAGCCCCAGGGGTCACCCCAGTAGACCCAGTTGCGGTCGGTGTCGTAGCCGTAGATGACGTGCATATGGCCGCCACCGGAGGACCACTGGATGCGGGTCTCGACGGGACGGTTGGCGTTGATCTCGCTCTGGACGGTGCCGTAGCGGAGCCACCCCGACACATATGAGCCGGAGTTGATCCCCATCGAGTCGAATGCGGTCTGCACATTGCCGAGGGTCGCCTGGTTGTTGGGGCACGTACTGCCCTGCTGGCGGTTGAACGCGGCGTTGCAGAACTCGTTCTGGCTGTAGTTCCTGCCGTACCAGGTCGCGATGGTGTTGCCGGAGGCCGCCCAGCACCAGTTGGACTGCTCCTGGGCCTGCATGGAGATGTTGAGGCGGTTGGCGGCGCGGGGTGCGCCGGCGTGCGGGGAAGTGGTGGAGGCGGTGGAAGTGGCGCTGTGCGGTGCGGTGGCGGTGTGCGCAGAGGGCGCGAGGGGCGTGGCCGCGGTGGCGGTGGCCCCGGGGAGCGCGGTCAGTGCGGCGGCCGTGAGCGCCGCCGCCGACAGCCATCTGCGGTGTGGACTGCGTGCGTGGGGTGCACGGGTCATGGCGTTCCTCCCGACTGGGGGGTGAGGGGGAGAGGAGCGCATCCGGATGCTTGCGAAGGAGCATCGGGTGTTGTCGCAGGCAGGTCAACACGCTTCAATGCGAGGTGACATGGGGGTGTGGACGGACGGGCCCAGATGTGAACGGCTGGTGCCCGGCGTACTGCAGTGAACAGGCAGGAAGAGCACGCGGCGCGCGATCCGGTTGTGAACGTTCACCTGCGCGCCGGAGGATTGAGGCAATGGCACAGGACACCCCCCAGTCGGCGGAGCTGGCACAGCTGCTGCGGACCGGCCCCTTCCATCTCGCACTGCGCTCCGCGCTCACCGCCCGGGGGCTCGCGCTCACCCGCGTCCAGCACAAGCTCGCCCAGCGCGGTATCACCATCGGGGTGACCAGCCTGAGCTACTGGCAGCAGGGCGCCCGGCGGCCGCAGCGCCCCGAATCGCTGCGGGCGGTGCGCGCCCTGGAGGAGGTCCTCGACCTGCCCGCGTACTCGCTGCACCGGCTGCTGGTCCCGGAGGGCGGGCACCGCCCGGAGGCCGAGCGGCCGGCCGCCCGCTCGTACCGCTCGCTGGTGGTGCCCGCCGACGCGCTGCAACGCCTCTTCACCGAACTGGAGACCCCGGCGGACGGCGGGCTGCACACCGTGGGGCATCACGAGCGGGTCCGCATCGGGCCCGAACGCCGGCTGATCGAGCGGGAGTCGCTGCAGGTGGTGCGCGCCCACCGGGACGGCGTGGACCGTTATATCGCCATCCATCGGGGCGAGTCGGGCTGCGAGCCGGCCCGGATGCGGGTGCACCCCGGGGAGAACTGCCGGCTGGGCCGGGTGCGGGGGGACGACGCGGCCGGGGTGGTGGTCGCCGAGCTGCTCTTCGACACCCGGTTGCGGGCCGGTGACACCCATGTCTTCGGTTACGCCTTCGAGGACGGCAGCGGCGGACCGAGCACCGAGTACCTGCGCGGCTTCAGTTTCGCCGGCGGTCAGTACGTCCTTCAGGTGCGCTTCGACGAGGCGGCGCTGCCGGTGCGCTGCCGCCGCTTCACCCAGGCCTCGGCGGGCGCCCCGCGCAGCGCCCAGCAGGAGCTGACGCTCAGCGGCCGGCACCGCTCCGTGCACCTCGTGGAGCAGGGGGTGCGGCCCGGGATACTGGGCATCGGGTGGGATTGGGGATAGAGAACAGCATCGGGTGGGATTGGGGATAGAGAACAGCATCGGGTGGGATTGGGGATAGAGAGCCGCATCGGGTGGGATTGGGGATAGAGAACAGCATCGGGTGGGATTGGGGATAGAGAGCCGCATCGGGTGGGATTGGGGATAGGGCAGCCTCCGGTGGGAGGGCGCCGTCGGCCGGGACCGGGAGGCGCCGGGCGGCGCTCGGCCGCCTCAGCCCGCGATCAGCTTGCCGCCCTTGACCCGGACCGGGACCTCCTCCAGCGGGCGGGTCGCCGGGCCCTGGGCGACCTCGCCGGTGGCCACCTGGAAGCGGCTGCCGTGCAGCGGGCAGACGCCCTGCTCCTTCTCGATCTTGTTCAGGATCGCGCCCATGTGCGTGCACACGGTGCTGAAGCACTTGAACTCGCCCTTGGTGGGCTGCGAGACCAGCAGCCGCTGGTCGCCGTAGATCTTGGCGCCGCCGACCGGCACCTCCGAGGCCGGACCCAGCTCGATCGGCGCGTCCGAGGCCGGGCGGCTCGACTTCTGTTCCCCCGAAGCACAGGCGGCGGCACCGAAGCAGGCGGCGCCCACGAGCGCGGCCCCGCGCAGCACGGTCCGGCGGTCGGGGGACGCGGTCATGTCATAGCTCCTGATCGGTGGGCGGCGCCGGCCTCCGACGATACCGGGGCGGTCTGCGCGCCTCCGCGGCGGTCCGCCCTGCCCTGCAGCAGGTCCGCTTCGATCTCCTCCAGGCTGCGGCCCTTGGTCTCCGGCAGCAGCCGCTGGACGAAGAGGAAGCCCGGCAGGGTCGTCCCGGCGAACAACAGGAACTTCGCCCCCGCGCCCCAGGCGTGCAGCAGGGACGGGAAGACCAGCGCCACGACCCTGTTGAACAGCCAGTTGAACAGCACGCACAGGCCGACCGCGGCGGCCCGGATCCGCATCGGGAACAGCTCCGGCAGCATCACCCACCGCACCGGGCCCCAGGAGACCGCGACCGCGAACACCGGCCGCAGCCGCGGGGAGGCAAGCCCCCGCAGGGTCAGCGGCTCGCTCTGTTCCCGCTCGGTGCGCTCGGCCCGCTCGATCTCGGCCAGCTCCTCGCCCGCCGCGCCGGCGTCGCCGCGCAGCCGGGTCAGGACCGTACGGGCCTCCTCTACGCGGCCCCTGCCCACCAGCCAGCGCGGGCTCTCCGGCTGGGTGATGATGCCCAGCGCCAGGATCGCGGCCGGGACGACGCCCAGGCCGATCATCCAGCGCCAGGCCCCGGCGCCGGCCAGCAGGTAGTCGGTGACGTAGGCGACGAAGATGCCGACGGTCACCAGGAGTTGCATCAGGGACGTCAGCCCGCCGCGGGCGTGCTGGGGCGCGAGTTCGGTGAGGTAGAGCGGTACGACGACGGAGGCGATGCCGACGCCGATCACGAACCGGAAGGCGATCAGCGAGCCGGCACCCGGGGAGAGGGACGCGCCCAGGGTGCCGGTTCTTGATGCGTGCGGGCACGGAGTCAGCCCTTCTGCGGGGCGAGATGGATCTTGCGGCCGGTGCCCGCCCGGAAGCGGGCCACCGCCTCGTCGAACCCGTCCAGGCCGTAGACGTCGCTGACCAGCGCGTCGAGGTCGAGGCCGGCGGCGAGCAGGTCGATGGCGGGCTGGAAGCTGTGGTGCACCGCCATCGAGCCGATGATGTCGATCTCGTGGTGGTAGACGCGGTACGGCGAGAAGGCCGCCGAGCGCGCCGGGTCGGCGACGCCGAACTGCAGGAACGTACCGCCGCGGCGTACCCGCCCCAGGCCGTCCTCGATGGCCGCGATGACACCGGTGGCGTCGACCACGACCTCGAAGCCGGGTCGGCCGAGCCTGCCGGCGTCGGTCACGGCCGCGTCCACGCCGAAGGTCTCGGCGAACGCCAGCCGGTCCTCGTTGAGGTCGACGACGCAGACCGAGGCGGCGCCCGCGGTCCGTACGAGCGCGGCCATCATCAGGCCCATGGTCCCGGCGCCGTAGATCAGATAGTGCTCGCCGGGGCGGCGCGGCAGCCGGCTGAGTCCGTGCACCGCGCTGCCCGGATTGCCCGGTGCGGTGACCACGAGAGCGCGTATGAAGGCGCCTCCTCACGACGTCGTGCGGGTTGCGATGTCGGGGACCCTACAGAAAAGGACGCCAAGACGTAAACGCTTGCGTAAGCGTTTACGCTTGCGGGCGGATACTCGTAATGTGGTGGGACGGGCCGTGCAGCGGCGGCCGTGGGCGCCGCCGTGGCGCCCCGCACGCGGGGAGGAAGAAGCCGGATGACGACGATGGTGGATGTGGCGCGGCGGGCGGGGGTCTCCGTCGCCACGGTCTCGCATGTGCTCAACGAGACCCGGTCGGTGCGCCCGGACACCCGGGCCGCGGTGCTCGGCGCCATCGAGGAACTCGGCTACACCCACAACACCCTGGCCCGCTCGCTGGTGACCTCCCGCACCCGCTCGATCGGCCTCGCGGTCTCCGCGATCAGCAACCCGTACTTCACCGAGATCCTCCAGGGCGTCGAGGCGGGCGCGCTGGAGGCCGGCTACAGCCTGCTGCTCGCCGATCCGCACGACGACCCGCGCCATGAGCGCAAGGTCGTCCAGCTGCTGCACGAGCGGCGGGTGGACGGCATGATCGTCGCGCCGTCCGCGGAGCCCGCGGAGACGGTCGGCTATCTGGCCCGGCGCAGGGTCCCCACCGTCTTCCTGGACCGGCTGGTCGGTGACGCGTACGACCAGGTCTGCGCCGAAAGCACCGGTCCGGTGCGCCAACTGGTCGAGCACCTGGCCGACTTGGGACACACCCGGATCGGCCTGGTGGCCGGGCTGCCCGGGCTGAGCACGACGACCGAGCGGCTGCAGGGCTACCGCGAGGGGCTGCGCGCCCGCGGCCTGCCCTTCGCGCCCGAACTCCTCGCCGGCGGCAACTCCGAGGCGGACGGCGCCCAGGACGCCACCCGCCGGCTGCTCGCCGCGCCCCAGCCGCCCACGGCGATCATCACCGCCAACAACGCGATGACGATCGGCGCGCTCCGGGCGCTGGGCGAACTGGGCCTGGAGGTGCCCCGGGACATCGCGCTGGCCTGCTTCGACGACTTCCCGTGGGCGGACCTGTTCACGCCCCGACTGACCGCGATCGCCCAGCCCAGCAAGGACATCGGGGCCGCGGCGGTCCGGCTGCTGCTGGCACGCCTGGAGGAACCGGACCGTCCGGCGCGCACCCTTCGCCTCCCCTGCGCGTTCGTGCACCGTACGTCGTGCGGCTGCGCCGAACCCGCCCCGGCCACCGTCCCGGCCGCACCCCCGGCCGCCCTGGAAAGGAACCGCACCCCGTGATCGTCGTCGCCGGCGAGGCGCTGATCGACCTCGTCCCCAGCCCGCAGGACCCCTCTCTGGACGGCCAGTTGCCGACGCTGCTGCCGCGGCGCGGCGGCGGGCCCTACAACACCGCCGTCGCGCTGGGGCGGTTGGGCTCGCCCACCGCCTTCTGCTCCCGGGTCTCCACCGACACCTTCGGCGAGGCGCTGCTGCACGGGCTGCGCGACGCCGGGGTGGACACCTCGCTGGTGCAGCGCGGCGGTGAGCCGACCACACTCGCCGTGGCGGACATCAGCCCGGACGGGTCGGCCGGCTACGGGTTCTACGCCGACGGCACCGCCGACCGGCTCTTCGCCCTGCCGCCGGCGCTGCCCGACGCGGTCCGGGCGGTCTCTCTGGGCACCTGCTCGCTGGTCCTGGAACCAGGTGCGAGCGCATATGAGTCGCTGCTGCGCCGGGAGGCGCGGCGGGGGGTCTTCACCGCGCTCGACCCCAATATCCGGCCCGGTCTGATCCCCGACCCGGACGCCTATCGGGCCCGCTTCCGCTCCTGGCTCCCGGATCTGGCGCTGCTGAAGCTGTCGGAGGAGGACGCGCTGTGGCTGGCCGGGGCGGGCACCGGTGGCGGCTGGGACGCGGTCGGCGCGGCCGCCCGGGAGTGGCTGGGCGCGGGGCCGGCGGCGATCGTGATCACCCGTGGCGGTGCCGGGCTGACGGTGCTGACGCGGGACGGCGGTGAGCTGACGGTGCCGGGCGAGCGGGTCACCGTCGTCGACACCATCGGCGCCGGCGACACGGTCAATGCGGCGCTGCTGCACCGCCTGGACGCCCATGGCGCCCTCTCGTATGCCGCCGTCGCCGCACTGGGCGCCGACGCCTGGCTGGACATCCTGCGCTTCGCCGCCCGCGCGGCCGCCATCACCTGCTCACGCGCGGGCGCGGAACCGCCGTTCGCCGCGGAGTTGGCGGCGTAGGAGCCCCTGGACCGGCCGTTCGCCATGGAGTGGGCGACGTAGGAACTCCTTGGACCGGTCGGTCGTCATGGGGTTGGCGACGTAGCGCACCGTGGACCGGTCGGTCGGGGCGCCGACGGCGGCGGGCCGCCACCGCGCCCTTGGTGCGGGAGCGGTGACGGCCCGGCCGGAACGGCCCTCGGCGTCAGGAGGCCCGGCCGGCCCGCGCCGTCGTCTTCCTGGCCGTGGTCTTCTTCGCCGCGGTCTTCTTGGCGGCCGGCTTCTTCGCCTGCGCCGGCACCGGCGCTGCGTCGCTGACGCGGTCGCCGAGGATCTCCCGCAGGAACTTGCCGGTGTGGCTGGCCGGGATCGATGCGATCTCCTCCGGCGTGCCCTCGGCGACGACCATTCCGCCGCCGTTGCCGCCCTCGGGGCCCATGTCGATGACCCAGTCCGCCGTCTTGATCACATCGAGGTTGTGCTCGATGACGATCACCGTGTTGCCCTTTTCGACCAGTCCGGACAGCACCTTGATCAGCTTGCTGATGTCGTCGAAGTGCAGACCGGTGGTCGGCTCGTCGAGGACGTAGACCGTGCTGCCCGTCGAGCGCTTCTGGAGCTCGCTGGCCAGCTTGACCCGCTGGGCCTCACCACCGGAGAGCGTCGGCGCGGACTGACCGAGCCGGACGTAGCCGAGGCCGACCTCGTTGAGCGTCTTGAGATGCCGGGCGATGGTCGGCACCGCCTCGAAGAAGCTCAGCGCCTCCTCGATGGGCATGTCCAGCACCTCGGCGATGGACTTGCCCTTGTAGTGGACCTCCAGCGTCTCGCGGTTGTAGCGCGCGCCGTGGCAGACCTCGCACGGCACGTACACGTCCGGCAGGAAGTTCATCTCGATCTTGATCGTGCCGTCGCCGGAGCAGTTCTCGCAGCGGCCGCCCTTGACGTTGAAGGAGAAGCGGCCCGGCAGATAGCCGCGGACCTTGGCCTCCATCGTCTCCGCGAAGAGCTTGCGGACGTGGTCGAAGACACCGGTGTACGTGGCCGGGTTCGACCGCGGGGTGCGGCCGATCGGCGACTGGTCGACGTGCACGACCTTGTCCACCAGGTCGTCGCCGGCGACCCGGGTGTGCCGTCCCGGGACCGACTTGGCGCCGTTCAGCTCGCGCGCGAGGTGGGTGTAGAGGATGTCGTTGACCAGCGTCGACTTGCCGGAGCCGGAGACGCCGGTGACGGCGGAGAACACCCCGAGCGGGAAGGAGACGTCGATGTCGCGGAGGTTGTTCTCCTTCGCGCCGTGGACCGTCAGCTGCCGCTTGGGGTCGGCGGGCCGCCGGATGTCCGGTGTCGCGATGGCCTTCTTGCCGGACAGATACTGCCCGGTGATCGACTCCTTGTTGGCCAGCAGCTGCTTCATCGGGCCGCTGTGCACGACCTTGCCGCCGTGCTCACCGGCGCCGGGGCCGATGTCCACGACCCAGTCGGCGACCTTGATGGTGTCCTCGTCGTGCTCGACGACGATCAGGGTGTTGCCCATGTCGCGCAGCCGCACCAGCGTTTCGATCAGCCGGTGGTTGTCGCGCTGGTGCAGGCCGATCGACGGCTCGTCCAGGACGTAGAGGACGCCCACCAGTCCGGAGCCGATCTGGGTGGCGAGGCGGATGCGCTGGGCCTCACCGCCGGAGAGGGTGCCGGCCGCGCGGTTCAGCGAGAGGTAGTCCAGGCCGACGTCGACCAGGAACTTCAGCCGCTCGTTGACCTCCTTGAGGACCCGCTCGGCGATCTTCTTCTCGCGGGCGTCGAGCTTCATGTCCCGCAGGAAGTCGGCGCAGTCGCTGATCGACATGGCCGCGACCTCGGCGATCGACTTCTCCTGGACCGTGACGGCGAGCACGATCGGCTTGAGCCGGGTGCCCTCACAGGTCGGGCAGTGCACCTCGCGCATATAGCCCTCGAAGCGCTCGCGGCTGCTGTCGCTCTCCGCTTCGGAGTGCCGCCGCTTGACGAACGGCACGGCACCCTCGAAGGGGGTGGTGTAGGCCCGCTCGCGGCCGTACCGATTGCGGTAGCGCACCTCGATCTGGGTCTTGTGGCCGTGCAGCAGGGCCTTCTTGGCGCGGGCCGGCAGCCCGGCCCAGGGGATGTCCGTACGGAAGCCGAGGGCATCGGCCAGCGCGCCGACGAGGCGGCCGAAGTAGTCCTTGGTGTGGCCGTGCGACCAGGGGTGGAGGGCACCCTCGTCGAGGGAGCGGTCCTCGTCCGGGACGATCAGCTCGGGGTCGACCTCCATGCGCGTACCGATACCGGTGCAGTCCGGGCAGGCGCCGAAGGGCGAGTTGAAGGAGAAGGAGCGGGGCTCCAGCTCCTCGAAGGACAGATCGTCGTAGGCGCAGTACAGATGCTCCGAATACATCCGCTCGCGCTGCGGGTCGTCCGGCTCCAGATCCACGAAGTCGAGGATGACCATGCCGCCGGAGAGCCCGAGGGCGGTCTCGACGGAGTCGGTCAGCCGCCGCTTGGCGCTCTCCTTGACCGTGAGGCGGTCGACGACCACCTCGATGGTGTGCTTCTCCTGCTTCTTCAGCTTGGGCGGCTCGGAGAGCTGGATGGTCTCGCCGTCGACCCGCGCCCGGCTGTAGCCCTTGGTCTGGAGGTCGGAGAAGAGATCGACGAACTCGCCCTTGCGCTCCCGCACCAGGGGGGAGAGCACCTGGAAGCGGCTGCCCTCGGGCAGCTCCAGGACCTTGTCGACGATCGCCTGCGGCGACTGCCGGGCGATGGGGCGCGCGCACTCGGGGCAGTGCGGCTTGCCGATGCGGGCGAACAGCAGGCGGAGGTAGTCGTAGACCTCGGTGATCGTGCCGACCGTCGAGCGCGGGTTGCGCGAGGTCGACTTCTGGTCGATCGACACCGCGGGGGACAGGCCCTCGATGAAGTCCACATCGGGCTTGTCCATCTGCCCGAGGAACTGCCGGGCGTAGGAGGAGAGCGACTCGACATAGCGCCGCTGCCCCTCGGCGAAGATCGTGTCGAAGGCGAGCGAGGACTTGCCCGACCCTGACAGCCCCGTGAAGACGATGAGGGAATCGCGGGGGAGGTCGAGCGAGACGTTCTTGAGATTGTGCTCGCGAGCGCCACGGACGATGAGACGGTCGGCCACGCCGGTCGGCACCTTTCTTGGAGAGGGGCGGGAGCCGCGGCTCTGCGTCCGCCGCTCGGTGAATGAGCAGAGGCGGCGAAGCGGAGCGGAGCCCCTGCCCCAGGGTATGGGGCCCGCCACGGCACTGTCTTTGGGATGCCACACACGAGCCTATAGCACGCGCATTCGATTTACGGGGTTCGCCGGCCCTCTTCACCCAAACGTGTGGCGGCCCCACATCCTTCCCGCCCGGCCACACGCCCGTACGCTGCGGAAACCCGCCACCCCGGCGGTTCAGCCGCCCCCGGGCAGCGCCCGCTCCAGCGCATCGAACGTCCGCCGCAGCACCTCGACCTGCTCAACGGCCACCGCGTCCGCCGGGTCACCCCGCAGCTGCCGGCCGGCGGCCTCGGCGTACGCCACCCGGACCCCCGCGACGATCAGCGCCGCGGCCAGCCGGGAGCCGTGATCCGGCCGCGCGGCGTCACCGCCCGCGGCCTCGGCGAGCAGCCCGGCGAGCGCGCCCTCCAGCTCCTCGACCGCCTCGCGGCCCCGTGCGCGCAGCGCCGGCGAGTCCAGCACCGTACGCCAGAAGTGCTCGAACCCCTCCCCCACCCCGCCCAGCGGATGGCGCTGCTCCAGCAGCTCGGACGTCAGCCGGCGCAGCGCGGCCAGCGGCGTCTCGCCCGCGCCGCGCTCCCGGACGGCGCGGGTGAGCAGCTCCAGCCCCTCGGGAATCCGGTCGAGGAAGAGGTCCTCCTTCCGCGGGAAGTAGTTGAAGACGGTCATCGTGGACACCTCGGCGGCGCGGGCCACCTCGGCCACGGTGACGTTGTCGAAGCCGCGCCGGATGAACAGCAGCGTCGCCTCGCCGGAGATCCGCTGCCGGGTGCGCAGCTTCTTGCGCTCGCGCAGCGTCAGCCGGCCGTCCTCCTCGCCGAAGCCGGTCTCCGCCTCCTGGCCGGCGATCCATCCGCCACCGGCCGTCCCCGCGCCGTCGCGCCGCTGCTCATCCACCATGTCCGGAATCCTAGGCCGCCCCTTCCAAAATTTTGTAGTCACAAAAAACTTTTAGTGGCTACACTCTCGCTCATGAAGCATGACGCAGACGTAGTGGTGGCAGGGGGCGGCCCGGTGGGGCTGATGCTCGCCTGCGAACTGGCACTGGCCGATGTCCGGGTCGTCGTCCTGGAGCGGCTGACCGAGGTGGACACGACGATCAAGGCGGGGGCGATCAACTCCCCCAGCGCGGAGGCCTTCTACCGGCGCGGGATGCTGCCCGACCTGGCGGAGGTGCAGCGCGCCGCCGTCGAGAAGTTCAGCTCGTTCCTGCGCCAACGGCAGGCCGCGGGCGCGTCCGGGGTGCAACGGCCTCCGAGGTTCGCCGGGCACTTCGCCGGCATCATGCTGCGCGGCGATCTCCTGGACGAGTCCGACCCGGACTTCGAGAGCCCCGGCCCCGCCTCCGAGGTCGGCCTCGTCCCCCAGGAGGCCCTGGAGCGGCTGCTCGCCGACCGCGCCGCCGAACTGGGCGTCGCCCTGCGCCGCGGGGTCACGCTGAGCGGTTTCGACACCGACGAGGACGGCGTCCGCGTCCATACCTCCCACGGGTCGCTGCAGACCGGTTGGCTGGTGGGGTGCGACGGCGGGCGCAGTACGGTCCGTCGGCTCGCCGGCTTCCCGTTCCCGGGGACGGATCCCGAGATCACCGGCCATCAGGCCATCGTGGAGATGTCCGGATCCGAGAAGCTGGGGGCCGGCTGGAACTGGACCGGGACCGGCACCTACGCGCACGGCCCGATGCCCGGCCGGATCCTCACCGTGGAGTTCGACGGACCACCCGCGGACCGTGAAGCGCCCGTTACCGCCGAGGAGTTGCAGACGTCCCTGCGGAACGTCTCCGGTGTCGAGGAGGTCGAGATCCACAAGGTGCTCTCGGCGACCCGCTTCACGGACAACGCCCGCCAGGTACCCGACTACCGGGCGGGGCGGGTGCTGCTGGCCGGCGACGCCGCGCATGTGCACTCGCCCTTCGGCGGCCAGGGGCTGAACCTCGGCATCGGCGACGCGATGAACCTGGGCTGGAAGCTGGCCGCCACGGTGCACGGCTGGGCGCCGGAGGGGCTGCTCGACACCTACACGGCGGAGCGGCACCCGATAGGCGCATGGGTGCTGGAGTGGACCCGGGCCCAAGTGGCACTGATGCGGCCGGAGTCGCACGCCCGGGCGCTGCGCACGGTGCTCACCGAGCTGACCGGAACCGTCGCCGCCACCACCTTCTTCGCCAAGAAGATCTCCGGCGTCCAGCACCGCTACGACCTGCCGGGCGGCCATCCGCTGACCGGCCGCAGCGCCCCCGACCTGGAGTTGGCCGACGGCAGCCGGCTCGCGGACCATCTGCGCGGCGGGTGGGGGCTGTTGCTCGACCTCGCCGACGACGAAGGGCTGCGCGGGCGCGCCGCCGGGTACGGCTCCCGTTTGCGGGTGCTGACCGCGGTCTGCTCCGGACGGCCCGACCTGGCCGGCCTCCTGGTACGGCCGGACGGCTGCACCGCCTGGGCAGCGGACACCCCGGATTCGGCCACCGCCCCGGACGACCTGGACGCCGCGCTCCGCCGGTGGTTCGGGGCGCCCGACGCGGCGGCCTGACCACCGGGAGACTCCGCGGGCGGCGTCCCGTCGGCCCCCGGGCCGCCGCGCGCCGCCCGCCCCGCCCGCGTACGCCCCCGAACGCGCCGGACGACTCCCGAACTCGCCTTCGTGGCGCTAGCGTCGGACCATGACCGTCACCCCGCCTGACTTCCCGCACGACGTGGCCGCCGTACGCCAGGCCACCGAACGGCTGCTGGTCTCGGTGAGCAAGCTCGACGACACGGCGATCGGCGAGCCGTCGCTGCTCCCCGGCTGGACCCGCGGCCATGTCCTGGCCCATCTGGCACGCAACGCGGACGCGCTGGTCAACCTCCTCACCTGGGCGCGTACGGACGTCCCCGCGCCGATGTACGCGAGCGCCCGGGCCCGGGACGCCGACATCGAGCGGGACGCCGACCGACCGCTGGCGGCGCATCTGGTGGACCTCAAGGAGAGCGCCGAGCGGTTCGACGCCGCCGTGGACGGGCTGCCGGAGGAGCGCCGGTCCTACGAGGTCGAGATGCGCAACGGCGTCGTCGAACGGGCCGACCGGCTGCCGCTGCGCCGGCTCGCCGAGGTGGAGCTGCACCACCTCGATCTCGGCGTCGGCCACACCCTCGACCAACTGCCGCCCGGCTTCGTCGACGGCTATCTCGCCTTCCTCGCCACGATCAAGTTCGCCGGCCACCCGGATCTACCGGCACTGGAGCTGCGCACGGACGACGGCCGCCGCTGGCGCACCGGCCGGACGGCGGCCACCCCGGGCACCGAGGCCGCGCCCGTGGTGGTCTCGGGCTCCGCGACGGCGCTGGTGGGCTGGCTCACCGGACGCGACGACGGCTCCGCGCTGGACAGCCACGGCTCCGCGCTGCCTGTCGTACCCCCGCTCTAGAGTGGACTCATGGGCTATAGCGGAGCAGTGAAGGTCGGCGGAGCGGCCGACGTGCACGAACTGTCCGACCTGATGATCTCGAAGGTCGCGGTCGGCCGGATGGACAACAACGCCTACGTACTGCGGTGCCGGGCGACCGATGAGCAGCTGCTGATCGACGCGGCCGCCGATCCGCACACCCTTCTCGCGCTGATCGGCGACAGCGGCATCGCGTCCGTCGTCACCACGCATCGGCACGGCGACCATTGGGGCGCGCTGCGCGAGGTGGTCGACGCGACGGGTGCGCGCACCTACGCGGGCCGTCACGACGCCGAGGGCATCCCCGTGCCCACGGACGTTCTGGTCGATGACGGCGACACGATCACCGTCGGACGCGTCACGCTGACCGCACGCCATCTGGTCGGCCACACCCCCGGCAGCATCGCGCTGGTCTACGACGACCCGCACGGCGCACCCCATCTGTTCACCGGTGACTGCCTGTTCCCCGGTGGCGTCGGCAACACCTGGGGCAATCCCGAGCACTTCGCCAGCCTGATCGACGGTGTGGAGAGCAAGCTCTTCGGCGCACTCCCCGATGAGACCTGGGTCTATCCGGGGCACGGCGACGACACCACGCTCGGCGCGGAGCGGCCGCATCTGGCGGAATGGCGCAAGCGGGGCTGGTAGCGAAGGACTTCTGGCGGCGACGGCGCCCGGCCCCACTCCGTTTCGGGAGCGGGGCCGGGCGCCGTCGGTGGTGCGCCGTGGGCGTCGAGCCTCAGGCGTCGACGGGGTCCTTGCCGGCGGCCGCCTTTTCGGCCTCGACCGCCGCCTGCTTCTTCGAGGCGCGCAGGCTGGTGATCGTGGTGACGACGAGCACGGCGCAGATGACGCCCAGGGAGACCGGAATGCTGATCTCCGGAACGGCCACTCCGGACTCGTGCAGCGCGTGCAGCACCAGCTTCACGCCGATGAACCCCAGGATGATCGACAGGCCGTAGGAGAGGTGGACCAGCTTCTTCAGCAGCCCGCCGATCAGGAAGTACAGCTGCCGCAGACCCATCAGGGCGAAGGCGTTGGCGGTGAAGACGATGTACGGGTCCTGGGTGAGGCCGAAGATCGCGGGGATGGAGTCCAGGGCGAACAGGACGTCGGTGGTGCCGATCGCCAGCATGACGATCAGCATCGGCGTCATCAGCCGCTTGCCGTTCTCGACGATGAACAGCTTGGTGCCGTGGTACTTGTCGGTCGACGGGAAGCGCTTCTCGACCAGCTTCAGGAAGCGGTTCTCCTCGAACTCCTCGTCCTCCTCCTCGGCGCGGGCCTCCTTGATGAGCTTCCAGGCGGTCCAGATGAGGAACGCGCCGAAGATGTAGAACACCCAGGAGAAGTTGGCGATGATCGCGGCGCCGGCGCCGATGAAGCCGGCCCTCAGCACCAGCGCGATCAGTACGCCGACCATCAGCACGCGCTGCTGGTAGATCGCGGGGACCGCGAACTTCGCCATGATCAGCACGAAGACGAAGAGGTTGTCGACGCTCAGGGACTTCTCGGTGATGAAGCCCGCGAAGAACTCCCCGGCCGGCGCGGTGCCGCCGAAGAGCAGCAGCCCGAGGCCGAACAGCGCGGCGAGCGCGATCCAGACGGCGGTCCAGATTCCGGCCTCCTTGATGGAGACCTCATGCGGTTTGCGTCCGCCGATGAAGAAATCGGCGGCTATCAGGGCGCAGAGACCAAGGATGGTCAGCACCCACAGGTTCAGGGAAACGTCCACTGCTCCTCCGGCAGAGTCGTACGGCACTCACAGCGTCGTCGCTGCCGGAGGTCTCTTCCGCCCCGTTCCATCTGAGGGAACGGGGCCGACGCCCCGGGATCTCGTCACACTCGCAATCCGTGATGACGGGTACGTCGTGATGGGAATACTCCCCTCCGCACCAAGAAGGGTAAAGGAAGCCCAAGGAATAGTAAAGAAATGGGTAAAGTAGCTGGTCAGCGGGTTAGAGGTGCCGGGCAGGCGTCACGTCCGGCTCGCCGGGGCCGTGTCCCGGGCGGGGCGCCGTCCGGTTCAGCTCTGTCCGGCGCGGCGGGCCTGTGCGAGCCGATCGAGCACCTGGCGCACCACCTGGCTGCCCCTCGGGGCGAGCGGCGGCTCATACGTCCAGGCGTGGCCGACCCAGGGATCGGCGAGGTGCGCGTCGGGCACCGGCGTGATCCGCAGCAGGGAGCGCCACAGCGGGTCCAGGACCGGGCCGTACTCCCGGGCCTGAGCGCGATCGGCGACCATCATCAGATGCACCCCGACCGCGGGGCCCTCGTCGGCCAGATAGCGGAGCCGGGTCAGAGCGCGGTCGTCGAAGCCGTGCGGGAAGTCGTGCACGATCAGCAGCTGCTCGGCGGTGTCGAGATCCGGCGGCAGCGCGTCCGCGGCGCGACTGCGCACGGCCATCTGGACGAGGTCGACCCGCCGGGTCAGCCCCTCCAGGACCGCGGACACCCCCTTGGCGCCGGGCAGCGGAGGGGCGAGCACACCGGACTCCAGGAGCGGTGCCAGCGCCGGCGCCGCCGTGCCGCCCGGATCGATGACCTGGACCGCGAACTCGCCTGCGGGGTGAACCGCCAGCAACCGGGCGGCGATGGCCACGGCGGTCTCCGTGGCGAGCCGGCGCAGCTCGGCCTCGTCCGGCGGCCCGTCCGTCAGCGCGCTGCCCAGCTCCCGCCGGCCGTACTCGCGCTCGGGGAGAAAACCGCCGCGGTCGTATGTGTCGGGCCCACTGTCGATCCACAGGCCGCGCTCCAGGGGGAGGCGTACGAGCATGGGGATGCGCAGGTCCAGGACCTCCGGAAGGTGCAGATCGCCCAGGCGCAGCGCCATCGGGCGCTCCAGTGGTACGTGATAGCCCTGCCATACGGGGTTGTCCCAGCGGGCGAAGGCGGGCGGCAGGGCCGGCTCGACCACCTCCGACTCGGCGGCGAGCTGCCCGAGGTCGCGGTCCAGAGCCGCCCGGGCCTGGGTGACCAGGGTGGCGTGCTTGTCGCGGGCGGTGGCACGGGCGACATCGGCGGCCGTACCGAGGCGGTCGCGCGGGTCGGCGAGGGCCCTGTCGAGCTCCTGCTCCAGGCGGGACTCGGCGAAGTCGGAAGCGCTGCGGTACGCCGCGACCGAACGGGCCAGGTCCTCGAACATGCCCCAGACCTGGTTGTAGAGCCGCTCCTCCATGCTCCATCCGGCGGCGTCACCGGCGACGGGGAGCGGGGGACCGTCGGGAGCGGCCGGGGCCGGACCGGTGGGTGCGGGGGCACTGCGGCGCGCGGGGTGCCGGTAGTCGACGGGGCTGTGGGACGCCGGGGACCCGGCGGCCTTGGGCGCGGTCCCGGATCCCGCCGCGCCGGTCCCGGATGCCGCCAGGTCGTCGGCCGCCGTCGGGGGCGCGGGGGCGGGCCGCTGCGCGGTGGGCGCGGCGGCCGGACCCGCCGCGGAGCGCTCCGGCCGTTCGGACCGGCTCGCCGCGGCCGGCGCGGGCGCCGGCACCGCGCGGGCGTGCCCCAGGCCGACCGCCTGCTCGATCTCCGCGGCGAGCTCCGCCGCCTGCGCGAGCCCCTGGTCGCGCAGCATCGCGGTGAGGCCGTCGGCGTAACCCTGGCCCACCGCGCGCACCTTCCAGGCGTCCTGCCTGCGGTACAGCTCCACGGCGACGACGGCGGACTCGGCCCCCAGGCCGGTGACGGTGTAGTCGGCCAGGTGTGTGCCGTCGAGGCCGGTGACCGCCACGGACGGCGCGGCGGCGGCGCCGAAGGTGGTCAGCGTGCCGATGCCGGTGGGCAGCGCCAGCAGCACGCTGACCCGGTGGACGGCCTCGGGCAGTGCGTCGAGGTCGACGGCGATGCGGTGCTCGGCGGCCGCCTGACGGGGAACCTCGATGCCGGTACGCCGGGGCGCGCCGGGGTGGGCCACCGCCTCGGCTCCCTGGAGCCTGCCCTGCTCGTCGCCGAGCGTCACCCCGGCCACGACGGGGCCGCCCGCCGTGATCCGGACCTCCACCCGTGTGCGGTCCAGCGGATGGTTCTGCCCCCGGACCAGCTCGGCCGTCATCGTTGTTCCCCCTGATGGTGATCGCGTCCCGGGCCGAGCCCGGGCGCGGGCCCGGGATGCGGCGGCACGGCCCGGGGCGCGCCGCCGCGACGTGCGGTGCTTACAGGTGCGGCACGATCGCCGGCACCAGGTCCTGGAACGTACGGCCGGCGGCGGGCTCACCGATGGCGGTCATCTGCCAGCCGCCGCCCGCGCGGTGGACCTTGGCCATCACCTGGGCGGTGTAGTCGCCGCCGCCCGTGAGGGTGTAGCGGGCCAGCTCCTGGCCGGTGGTCTCGTCCACCAGACGGCAGAAGGCGTCCTGCACCTCGGCGAAGGTCTGACCGGTGAAGGAGTTGACCGTGAACACGATCTGGTCGATGTGCACCGGCAGCCGTGCCAGGTCGACCAGGATCGCCTCGTCGTCGCCGCCCTGGCCCGCACCGCCGACCAAGTTGTCGCCGGTGTGCCGGACGGCGCCGTCATCGCTGATCAGATGCTGGAAGAAGACGACGTCCATCGGCTTCTTGTCGGCGAACAGCACCGCGGAGGCGTCGAGGTCGATCTCGTTGGTGCGCCTCCCGAACAGGCCGCGGCGCGGCGCCGAGCGCCACCCGAGCCCCATCCGCACCGCGGTCAGCGTTCCGCCGTCGGACTTCTGCAGGCTGATGCCCTGCCCCTTGGACAAATTGACCGACACGCGCCGTCCCTTCTCCGTACTGTCCCCGCCCAGCTCTCCGGCGGGCCCCCTCGACCCTACGCACGACGGCGGGCCCGGGGCGCGCCGGGCCCGCGTTTTGTGGCGTTTCTGCAACACCGGGACGGCCGCGGCCCGCCCGTCGCGCCCCGGTCACTGCACGCCGGCCTCCCTCATTTGCCGCAGCTCCTTCTTCAGTTCGCCCACCTCGTCGCGCAGCCTGGCGGCGACCTCGAACTGCAGCTCGGCCGCGGCGGCCCGCATCCGCTCCGTCATCTCCTCGATGAGTTCGGCCAGTTCGGCGGCGGGACGGTCCGTCAGCACCGCACCCGCCTTGCCCTTGCCCTTGCCGGCCTGCGCACCGAGCGACGGCACCGGGGCCTTGCCCTTGGCCTCCTTGGCCTCGCCCGACTTGCGGTAGCCCGAGCCCAGCAGCTCCTGGGTGTCGATCTCCTCGCGGGCGATCGTGGCGACGATGTCACCGATCTTCTTGCGGAGCGGCTGCGGATCGATGCCGCGCTCCTTGTTGTACGCCAGCTGCTTCTCCCGCCGGCGGTTGGTCTCCTCGATGGCCTTCTCCATCGCCGGGGTGACCTTGTCGGCGTACATGTGTACCTGGCCGGAGACGTTGCGCGCCGCGCGTCCGATCGTCTGGATCAGCGCCGAACCGGACCGCAGGAAGCCCTCCTTGTCGGCATCCAGAATGGCCACCAGGGACACCTCGGGGAGGTCGAGGCCCTCGCGCAGCAGGTTGATGCCCACCAGGACGTCGTATTCACCCGATCGCAGCTCCCGCAGCAGCTCCACGCGTCGCAGGGTGTCCACGTCGCTGTGCAGGTAGCGGACCTGGATGCCGAGCTCCAGGAAGTAGTCCGTGAGGTCCTCGGCCATCTTCTTGGTCAGGGTGGTGACCAGGACGCGCTCGTCCTTCTCCGTACGTGCCCTGATCTCGTGCACCAGATCGTCGATCTGCCCGTCGGTGGGCTTGACCACCACCTCCGGGTCGACCAGGCCGGTCGGGCGGATGATCTGCTCCACGAAGCCGTCGCCGCGGGCGAGCTCGTACGGGCCGGGGGTCGCGGACAGGTAGACCGTCTGGCCGATGCGCTCCAGGAACTCCTCCCACTTCAGCGGGCGGTTGTCGAGGGCGGACGGCAGCCGGAAGCCGTGGTCGACGAGGGTGCGCTTACGCGAGGCGTCGCCCTCGTACATCGCGCCGATCTGCGGGACGGTGACGTGCGACTCGTCGATGACCAGGAGGAAGTCGTCCGGGAAGTAGTCGATGAGGGTGTTGGGTGCGGACCCGGGCTCGCGGCCGTCCATGTGCATCGAGTAGTTCTCGATGCCCGAGCAGGAACCGATCTGCCGCATCATCTCGATGTCGTACGTGGTGCGCATGCGCAGCCGCTGGGCCTCGAGCATCTTGCCCTGTTTCTCCAGGGTGGCGAGGCGGTCCGCCAGCTCGGCCTCGATCCCGGCGATGGCCCGCTCCATGCGCTCCGGACCGGCGATGTAGTGGCTGGCCGGGAAGATGTACAGCTCCCGGTCGTCGCTGATGACCTCGCCGGTGAGCGGGTGGAGCGTGGACAGCGCCTCGATCTCGTCGCCGAACATCTCGATCCGCACGGCCAGCTCTTCGTAGACCGGGAAGATCTCGATGGTGTCGCCGCGGACCCGGAAGGTGCCCCGGGTGAAGGCCACGTCGTTGCGCGTGTACTGGATGTCGACGAAGCGGCGCAGGAGCTGGTCGCGGTCGAATTCGTCGCCGACCTTCAGCGGGACCATCCGGTCGACGTACTCCTGCGGCGTACCCAGGCCGTAGATGCAGGACACCGAGGCGACCACGATGACGTCACGCCGCGTGAGCAGCGAGTTGGTCGCGGAGTGGCGCAGCCGTTCGACCTCCTCGTTGATGGAGGAGTCCTTCTCGATGTACGTATCGGACTGCGGGACGTAGGCCTCGGGCTGGTAGTAGTCGTAGTAGGAGACGAAGTACTCGACGGCGTTGTTCGGCAACAGCTCGCGGAATTCGTTGGCGAGCTGGGCCGCGAGGGTCTTGTTGGGCGCCATGACGAGCGTCGGCCGCTGCAGCTTCTCGATCATCCATGCGGTGGTCGCCGACTTGCCGGTGCCGGTGGCGCCCAGCAGGACGACGTCCTTTTCACCCCCGCGGATGCGCCGCTCCAGCTCGGCGATGGCCGCCGGCTGGTCGCCATTGGGCTGGTAGGGGCTGACGACCTCGAAGGGCGCCACCGTGCGTTCGATCTTTGATTCGGGCCGCATGGGATCCACCGTACGACCCAGCGCTGACAACCGGCGTGAAAATCGCTCCGACCTGCGGATTTACGGCGGTATCGGTCGGCGCGGCGAGCCGCTGCGAGCCGCTCGGCGAGCGGGGGACGCCGGGCGGCGGCGACGGCGGAGCGGCGCGCGAAGCCACCGGCGTCACCGCCGCGGAGGGTGCCGGGCACACGTCCCGGGCCCCTGCCATGAGAGCGGCGCGCTCGCGAACGGAGCGGAGGCGCGGTGGCCGCTCATTCACTACATATGACCAAAACCGGTCAGAAGCACGATGGGTGACGCACCATCGGCCAAGATGCGCGGATGCCGCGACTCCGGCAAGTTGGACGACATCGGAGCGCACGTCTGTTGCACGGCTTTTCCGGGCATCCTGCAATTGCGCGACGCTCCACGGAAGACCGGCCATTTCTCGTTCAGCCCTCGGCCACCGTACGACCGCCTCCCGCTCTGGCCCGGCTGCGAGCCTCTGCCCGTCCGACCCGGTACACGTCACTCACGTTCGCTCACGCCCACGACGTCACGAGGAGTCCGTATGCGTATCCGCCCCGTCGCCACCGTTGTCGCCGGTGCGCTCATGGGTCTGTCCGCGCTCGTCCTCTCCACCAACGCCGCCCAGGCCTCACCGCACGGACACACTCCGGTGACGGTCGCCCACCGCGGCGCCTCGTCGTACGCGCCCGAGAACACCCTCGCCGCCATCGACGCGGCCGCCGAGCTCGGCATCGAATGGGTCGAGAACGACGTTCAGCGCACCAAGGACGGTGAGCTGGTCATCCTCCATGACAACTCGCTCGCCCGGACGACCAACGTCAAGAAGGTCTTCCCCGACCGCTCCCCCTGGAACGTCGCGGACTTCACCCTCAAGGAGATCGAGAAGCTGGACGCGGGCAGCTGGTTCGGGCAGAAGTTCGAGGGCGAGCGGGTGCCGACGCTCGAGGACTACATGGACGAGGTCGAGCACAACGACCAGAACCTGCTGATGGAGCTCAAGTCGCCGGAGCTCTACCCGGGCATCGAGATGCAGACCCTCCGCGAGCTGCGCCGCGGCGGCTGGCTGGACAGGGACCACCTCAAGCACCGTCTGATCATCCAGAGCTTCAACGCCGACACCCTCAAGACCGTGCACACGCTCCGGCCGGACATCAAGACGGGCTTCCTGGGCAACCCGTCCGTCGCCGACCTCCCCAAGTACGCCAAGTACTGCGATCAGATCAATCCCGTCCACACGGCGGTCACCCCGGAGTACGTCGCCGCCGTCCACGGCCTGAAGGGCCCGCACCGCCGGCAGCTGGACCTGTACACCTGGACCGTCGACGACCCGGCCGTCGCGATCAAGCTCGCCGACCTGGATGTGGACGGCATCATCACCAACAAGCCCGATGTGGTGCAGGACGCGCTGGAGAACAGGCACAAGAACGGCGCCTGAGCGCCCGGTACCGACGGGGAGCGGCACCGGGCGACGGCCCGTTCCCCGTCGCGTTGTCGGTGGTTCGTCCTACCCTGATCAGGTGACGCATTCCGAGCAGGTTTCCGAACAGGCCTCCACGCCGCCGGCGGGGCCCGCGAGCCGGCGCGAGTGGGCCTGGGCGCGTCTGGAGACCCCGATCGGCCCGCTGCTGCTCGCCGCGACCCGGGAGGGCCTGGCCCAGGTCGCCTTCCATGCCGACGAGCGGACGACCCGCCGCGCGCTGACCCGACTGGAGCAGTTCTTCGGCGGGCCACCGCTCCCGGAGACTCCCCATCTGGCGACGGCCACCGCCGAGCTGACCGCCTACTTCTCCGGGGATCTGCGGTCCTTCACCGTCCCCTTGGACTGGTCGCTGTCCTCCGGCTTCAACGCCCGGGTCCTGCATGCCCTGGCCTCCGACGTCCCCTACGGCAGCGTGGTCGGCTATCAGGACCTCGCCGACCGCGTCGGGGAGCCGGGCGCGGCCCGTGCGGTGGGCGCCGCGATGGGCTCCAATCCGCTGCCGGTCGTCGTCCCCTGCCACCGCGTCGTGGCCAGCGACGGCGGGATCGGCGGATTCGGCGGCGGCCTGGAGACCAAGCGCCTGCTGCTGGCCCTCGAAGGTGTGCTGCCCGCCCCGCTCTTCTGATCCCGGCCGTCGTCCGTCCGCACCCGGGCCGGACCCTCACGAATGGCAGCGCCATGTCCCGTCAGATCGCTCTGCTCCGCGGCATCAACGTCGGAGGCCACAACTCCTTCCCCAAGGCCAGGCAGCTGGCGCTGGCCGAGTCCCTGGGGTTCCGGGACGTCTCCGTCCTGCTGCAGACCGGCAATATCGTCTTCGCCGACCCCGGTACACCGCCGGAGGAGACGGCCCGGACGCTCCAGGACCGGATCGCCGCCGAGCTCGGCCTGACGGTGCCGGTCGTCGTCCGGACCCGCGACGAGCTGGCCGCGGCGATCGCCGCGAATCCGTTTCCGCAGGCCGTGCCGGAGCCCAAGAACCTGCATGTGACGTTCCTGTCGGCGGTGCCGGCCGACACCTCCCGGCTGGACGCCCTCGACCCGGACGCCTTCGCGCCCGACCGGTTCCGGCTGACCGGGCGCGAACTGTATCTGTGGTGCCCGGGCGGCATGGGCCGCTCCAAGCTCGCCGCCGCGGTGAGCCGCGCCCCTCTGGGGGTGACGGCCACCGCCCGCAACTGGAACACCGTCACCAAGCTGCTGGCCGTGGCGGACGCCTGAGGGCCGACGCCGCCGTCAGCGCCAGCCGTAGCGCTCGCGCAGCCGGTTGACGACGAGGTTGAAGCGGCCGCGGTCCAGCGCACAGGCCTCGCGCCGCATCCCGGCCGGGTGCACCCGCAGCACACGGTCCACCGCCACCCACGAGTCGCGCCCCGCGCGGTCCCACGGGCCGGCCCCGATCGGGACCCACTCCCGGTCGTTGTTGTGCCGCTTGCTGGAGAGCTGGACGGCCAGCAGCGTGCCGTGGGCCTCCCGCGCGACGACCAGCACCGGCCGGTCCTTGCCCCGCCCGTCGTTCTCCTCGTAGGGCACCCAGGTCCATACGATCTCGCCGGGGTCCGGGTCGCCGTCCGGGTCGGGCGCGTAGGACGTCTGCACGGCGCCGACGGAGCGCGGCCGGGCCTCCACGGTTGCGGTGGGGCCCTGGCTGCCGGGCAGCGCCGCGGCCGCGTCGGACGGGGCGGATGCGTTGAATGAAGTCGTCACCCCCTCACGCTAACCGCCCCCGCCGGCGGGGCGATCAGCGGTCCGCGGCAAGCGCTCGAAGGCCGATTGTCAGTGGCCGGTCGTACGGTTTTCAGCAGCGGGGGACGGCCGTGGGGGCCGCCCGGGGAGGGGAGAACCATGTCCGTGACCACGACGTATCTGGAGCTGTCGCAAGAGGGCGGCGGCGCCCACAAGTTCTACGAGGTGGCGGTGGACGACACGGTCGTCTCGGTGCGCTACGGGCGGATCGGTGCGGCCGGCCAGCAGCAGTCCTCGACCTTCCCGACGCGGGAGAAGGCGCAGGCCGCGGCCGCCAGGAAGATCGGTGAGAAGGTCCGCAAGGGCTACGCCCCCGCCGTCCAGGGGCAGCGCGCCGCCCGCCCGGTGACGCGACGCCAGGTGACGTCCGCCCCGTCGACGGCCCGCGCCGTCGCACCGGTGCTGTGGCGGTTCCGTACGGGCGCCGCGGCGTTCGGCATCCACATCGACGAGGACCGCTGCTGGGTCGGCAATCAGAGCGGGGATGTCTACACGCTCGGCCATGACGGTGAGGTCCTGGCGCGCTATCAGCTCCCCGACGGCGTCAAGTGCCTGGTGGCGGACGACTTCTGGATCTACGCCGGCTGCGACGACGGCACGGTCTACGACCTGTCCTCCAAGCTCCCCTTCGCGGCCTACGACGTCGCCCCCGACGTCGACATCTTCTGGCTGGACATCCGGGAGGGCATTCTCCACGTCGCCGACCGCAACGGCGGGCTGACGGTCATCGACCACGAGGACGAGTACCAGTGGTCCCGGCGCAGCTCCGGTGAGCACGCCTGGATGGTGCGGAGGGACGAACGCGCCATCTACCACGGCCATCAGCGCGGCGTGACCGCCTACGCCGCCGACGGCAGCGGCGAGTTGTGGCACACCCCGACCAACGGCGCGGTCCTGTTCGGCTGGCAGGAGGACCACTCGGTGTACGCCGGCACGAACCGCAAGGTCGTGCAACGGCTGTCGAAGGCCGGCGGAGCGCTGGAGGCCTCCTACCAGTGCGACACGGTCGTCTACTCCTGCGCCACGGCCCCCGGCGGCCGCTATGTCTTCGCCGGCGACTCGGCCTCGTCGGTGTACTGCTTCGCCGCCGACGGCACCCGCCTGTGGAAGCTGGGCACCGGCGGCGGATCGGCGCTGTCGATGCAGTATCTGGACGAGAAGCTGTACATGGTCACCACCGACGGCTCCCTGGTGTGCGTCGACGCGAGCGACGCGGCCATCGCCGACGCCCAGTCGGGCACGGTGCCGGTGGCCCGGGATGTGAAGTCGGCCGCCGCGCTGCCGACGTACACCCCGTCGACCACGGTGCAGACGGTGGCCTCCGCCGCCGCCTCGGGCATCGTGGTGGAGTGCGTCCAGGAAGGCGGCCGGCTGCGGGTCCATGTGGTCTCCGAGGGCTATGAGCCGTCCTGGAACGTCCAGTTCCCGCGCCATATACGCCGGGCCGGGGTGCGGTATGTCGTCGAGGACCTGTCGGCGGCCTCGGGCGGTTTCTACCGCGTCCGTGGCGAGATCCGGCAGCTCGTCTGAGGCCCGGCTCTCAGGCGGGTCCGCTCCAGGCCGGCCGACGGGGATCGTCGGCCCGTACGACGACATCCGCCGCCTCCTCGGGCCGTGTCTCGGCCTCGTAGCGCGCGAAGGCGGGCAGCGTCCAGCGCTCGCCCTCAGGGGTGCGACGGGCGAGCGCGGCCGGCGAGAGCTTCAGATGGACGGAGAGATCGAAGGGAAACCAGTGACCGAGCAGCAGGGGGCCGTCCAGCAGCAGGACGCCGCCCGGCGGCAGCGTCACGTAGGCACTGCGTGTCGCCCGGTCCGCCGGCGGATCCCACAGGTCCGGGAGCACCCGCCCGCTGCCACCGGGATCCAGCGGCTGGAAGACCTCGCGCCACAGCGCCTGCCGGTCGAACCACTCGTCGTGGTAGGCGTCGGGATCCGCACGGCCGTATTCGAGCCGCAGGGAGGCGGGGCGCAGAAAGCCGAAGGTGCCGGCCTTGTGCACCGCCCGCCCCCGCATCCGCAGCGCCTCGGCGAGCCGGCCCGCCAGTTCACCGGGCGCGGCAGCGGGAGCCCCGTCGATGGCCACTCTCAGCCAGGGACTCCCGTCCTTCGCCGTCGTCGTGACGATGCGCTCGGCGAGCGCTTCGGTGAGCCGTTCCCAGGTGATCGCTTCGAGCCGCACACCGCCATTCTGCCCGGTCGCACGGCGCCCGGCGCGGCACGTCAACCGGAGTGCGGCCGGCCCGGCGGTGTGTGGAAGGTGGAGTTCCCGGAGACGAAACCGACCTGGATCACCGGGGCGTGGTGGACACCTCCGCTGATGGTGTTGTGCACGTCCCGTACCGTCGTGCGGTCCCGGTCGGGCGCCACCTCGTCGAGCAGAGCGCGCAGTTCGGCCGCCGCGGCCGGGTCCTCGCGCAGTGACCGCTGCAGCCGCAGCCGCCAGGCCGTGGTCACTCCGTCCACGCCGTCCTGGTCGCCCTCCTGCCGGGCGGCCACGAGATCGGCGCGGGAGACCTCCAGCTCGCCCTCGACCGCCTCCTCGTCCACGGTGCCCCGGCGCCGGGCGAGGAAGGCCGCCATCCTGCCGCGGACCGCCGTCCAGCCGTCCGTCGCCATCTGCTGCACCAGCGTCGTCGCCCCCGCTGTGGCGAGCGCCACCAACTCCGGTTCCATGGGACCCCCTTGTGCGTCGTCGGTACTCCATTGTGCGGCTGCCGGCACCGTCCCGGAGAGGAAAGCCGGTTCATGAACGGCCTGGTGGCCTGGTGGCGCGGTTCAGGCCTGGTCGGCGGTCGGGCGGGCGGCTCCGTAGCGGCTGAGTACGGCCGCCGCCTCCTTCGTCGCCTCGATGACACCCTCGGGGGCCTTCGGCATCACGGACTTGAGCTTGAGCAGCAGGACCGCACCCATGATGGAGCCGTCCCACATGATCGGCGCCGCGCAGGAGTTCCATCCGGCCATGCACTCCTCGTACCCGAGTGCGTATCCGAGGTCGCGCACCTCCGCGAGGGACTCCATCAGCGCGTCGTTGTCCCGGTAGACGCCCGGTCCCGCCTGGTCGGGTACGGGCTCGGCCAGCACCCGCTGCTGCAGCACCTCCGGCAGGTAGGCGAGGATCGTCCGCCCGGAGGCGCCGGTGCGCAGGGAGCGCGTCACGGACAGCACATCGCGCGGCGTCATGCCCAGCTCCGCGAGGTCGGAGTCGCCGACGGCCATGTCGACACACTGCCGTTGCGCGCCGGAGAACGGTGCCACCATGTAGAGGAACGCCAGTCCGCCGTCGGTGGCCGTCCGCAGGTCGCTGAGCACCGTCTGTGCGCCGTCGAGGCGGTGGTCGAGCGCGGTGAAGGCCAGCTGGGCGGCCGAGGTCCGCAGCCGGTAGAGGCCCCGGTCGACCCGCTCGAAGATCCGCTGGTAGATACCGGACTGCAGGATGCGGTAGACGACCGAGTCGTCCAGGCCGGTGAATTCGGCGATCTCGCCGGGTCCATGGGCGGATCCGCCCAGTTCGGCGAAGGCCGTCTGGACGAGGAAGACCCGCTCGGCATGGCTGGATCCCGACGCCCGGGAGCCCGCGGACGACGCGCCCTTGGTCGTCCGGCGCGCGCTCTTGGGACGGCCCGGGCCCTCGGACTCGGCGGCGGTTCCCGAAGCGGAGGCGGGCGAGGCCGCCGGTTGGGACGCTGTGGTGCTGTTGCCCATCGTGTGTTCTCTCCCCTGACAGAGTTCCGCGCCCGAAGACGCACGGCATTTCCCCTACGAGCCGGCGCCCCCGTCTCCCGCGGCTCGGACCGCACTTCCCGGCGGACGGCCCCGGGGTGCGCTCCCGCAGCCGTTGTGCCCGCCCGGTACCCCGGACTACCGGAATCAGCGGGTGACGTCGAGGGCCAGCTTCCCGGTCTGGGTGCGGGCGGCGAGGTCGCGGTGCACCCGCGCCGCCTCGCCGAGCGGGCGGACGGCGCCGATCAACGGCTTGAGCGAACCGTCGGCGACCGCGCCGAACAGTGCCTGCATGGACGTCGGCAGCGCCGTGCGGTCCGCGTAGAGCTGCGGCAGCCAGAAGCCCGAGAGCGTGATGGACCGCGCCATCAGGTCACGCGTCGGCACATTCGTCTCACCGCCGCCGGCGAACCCGTAGACGGCCAGCCGACCGCGCGGTGCGACGGCGGCGAGGATCTGCTCGAAGGTGACGCCACCGGTCATCTCCAGTGCGGCCTCGACCGGGCCGCCGGCCGCCTCCAGGATGCGCTCCGTCAGGTCCTCGGCGGTCGAGTCGACGACCGCGTGAGCGCCCAACTCCTGGGCCAGTTTGCGCTTCTCCGGGGAGCCCGCCAGGGCGATGACCCGCGCGCCGGCGTGCGCGGCGAGCTGGACGGCCAGCGAGCCGACACCGCCCGCCGCGGCCGGTACGACGACGGTCTCGCCCGCGGTGATCCGCAGCGAGGTGAACAGTAGATGCCAGGCGCTGTTGCCCTGCAGCGCCAGCGCGACGGCCTGTTCGTCGCTGACGGCGTCGGGCACGTCCCAGGTGACGCGGCGGTGCAGCAGGGCCCGCTCCGCGTATCCGCCGCCGCGGCACAGCCCGACGACGCGCCGCATGCCGTCAATGGTCCCCACGACCTCGTTGCCGGGCGTGTACGGCAACTCCACGGGCTTGAGATAAGTGTCTTCCCGTACGTGCACATCCGCATAATTGACGCCCGCGAGAGTCACCTCGACCGGCGAGTGGCCGGCGCGGGGCGCGGGTTCGGGCACGTCCTCGAGCCGCAGCACGTCCGGGCCGCCGAATTCTCGCATCACAATCGCGCGCACGACTCTCCCTCAAGTTCTCCGGTGCGGTGCCCGCACAGGGTAGGCACGGAGCCGACCGGAGCGCCGGAGTCCGATCATTTCGCGCCAACCCTCCGGGGGTTCGCCTGCCGCAGCCCTCCCTCCCACGTGGATTTCCCGTGCGTTTTCTCGCGACGCGAGAAACGGGCGCGGCGCTTTCCACCCATTACACCGTTTTGCTTCGGATCTACCCATCGGTATCCCCGGGGTGGCTCTCACGCGTCCGTTGCCTAAACCTGGCTACCGGATGTGATCGCCGCCGCCTACGATCCGAATTGTGTCCGCCGTTGACCAGATGTGACGGCTGCGTCCCCAGGGGCCGAGCACGCTCCGCGAGGCAGGTGTGCTCGCCCGCCCCACCCGGTGACACGGGCGGGTGGCGGAGGACGTGGCCGCGCACGGGGCAGCCCGGGCACGGCCTGAGGGGGAATCATGATGGGGAAATCGGGGGGCGGCAGGCCGGCGATCGCGCCGGCCTGCCGGGACCCACAGTTGGCACGACCACTTCCACCGGCACCTCTGCGCATCCTGCGGACCGCGTCCGCGTCCCTGCCGTCCTCGTTGACGGCCTCGTTCACGGCTGCCACCGACGCCGTCATCGCCGCCGCGCGCCGACGCTCCCGCATGAATGCGGCACCGCCCTTTCTGGACGAGTCCCGCTCCCACCGGGAGATCGTGCGCCGCCGCCGAGAAAGGGACTGTTCATGAACTCGTCGAGCAGTACGAGCAGCAGCGGGCTGCAGTTCACCCACCCGCACCTCGCCGTGGTGCTCGGCGGCGGCTTCACCGGCATGCTCGCCGCCGCCGCACTGTCCGCACACGCCGATGTCATCGTCGTCGAGCGCGACCGGCTGCCGCGGACCCCCGCCCTTCCCACGGACCTTCCGCAGGCCAGGCACGCCCACCTGCTGGCGGCGGAGGGAGCTCGGCTGGTCGACGCCCTGCTGCCCGGCAGCGTGGACGGATGGCTGGCCGAGGGGGCCCGCCGGATTCCGCTGCCCGCGGAGCTCGCCGCCGGCTCCCCGCAGGGCTGGTTAGGGCGGCGGCGCTCGCCGTATCTGGTCGCCTGCTCACGCGATCTGCTCGACCGGGTCGTGCGCCGGCAGGTGCCGGCCCTCCCCGGTGTGTCCGTCCTCGACGGCACCGAGGCGGAAGGCCTCACGGGCACCGCGGAGCATGTCACCGGGGTGCGCGTACGGGACACCACCACCGGCGAAACGTATCGGCTGGATGCCGACCTGGTGATCGACGCCACCGGCCGGCACTCCACCACCCAGGACCGGTTGACCGCATTGGGGCTGCCCGCCGCGTGCGAGGACGTCTCGGACCCCGGGATCGTCTCGGCGACCCGCATCTTCCGCGCCCCCGAGGGCACCGAGAACGTGCCGGTGCTCACGTCCCGTACACGCCTCACCACCCCCGCTCCCGGGCAGCGCACCGCCGGACGACCGGTCCCTTCGAGGACGGCCACACTGGTGCCCATCGAAGGTGGACGCTGGCTGGTCACCCTCACCGGCACCGGGGACGAGCATCCGACCGAACACGCCAACCGGTTCGTCCCGTTCGCCCGCCGCACGGGCAACTCCGCCATAGGCGACCTGATCGCCGGAGCCGAACCGCTCAGCGAGGTGCGGCTGGCCCGCGACACGTCCAACCGTCGGCGGCGCTATGAGCAGCTGGCGTCCTGGCCCACGGGGTTCATCGCGCTCGGCGGCGCCGTGGTCTCCGTCAGCCCCGACTTCGGCCAGGGCCTGTCCATCGCCGCCCACAGCGCCGCCGCGTTGCGCGAGACGCTGCGACGGCACGGGATGGACGACGCCGGCATCGCCCGGAAGGTGCAGCGCACCATCGGCCGCATCGTCCAGGGACCGTGGTCCCTGGCCACCGGCGAGGACCTCCACTCCCCCACCCTCGGTCGCGCCGCCGTCTGTCGCGCCTATGTCGATGTCGTCGCGTCCTGTGCCCGTACGGCTCCGTTTCCGCACCCGTCGGCAGCGCTCGGCCTGCTCCGGGCACGGACGACGGCTCCGATCCGCCCGGCGAGCGGCGGTTCACCGGGCTGGGAGGAGTCTGCGATAGCGGTCCCGGCTCCCCTGCCGGCGGCGGCCGAATCCGCGTCGGCCACCGGCGCGCGGTCCGCCGCAGCGGCCGGTGCCAGCCCCGCCGTCGCGGCGCTGCCCGCCGTCTCCAGGCGTCGTCCCCGGACGCTCGGCCTCGGGCCGACGGCCCGGTGGCGCTTCAACGGGGCAAGCCGTCGGAAGCCGGGAGACGACTGACGACTGGAGCCTGTCCGGCCCTGGGGCAACGGACGCGCTCGAGGCCATGACCGGATACACCCGGGGGTCATGGCCACGAGCCCGTCCGTGCTCTACGCACCGCACACCTGGTCACCTGCGCGCAGTGCCGCTGATCTACCGTGGGGGCGCCAAGGACAGCTGGGATCACCATCAAGGGGTTGCGGACAACCGTGACACGCGCTAACAGCAGCATGCCCGCGAGCCGCGAGCCGCGAGCCGCGAGCCGCGAGCCGCGAGCCGCGAGCGGCTGTGCGGGCGCCTGCGGTTGGCCGTGCGCCGATGGCCGCGACGGCGCTCACTGCCACATACCGCCGCTGCGGGTGCCCGTCGGCGAGGACCCCGAGCGCTGGCTGACGTTCGCCGGCGAGCGCATCGTCGTGGCCGTGGCGCGCACCGTCACCTCGACCGTCCGGGTCCTCGACGTCCTGCGTCCGGTGCTGCGCGATGACCCTCGCGTCTCCCTCGTCTTCGCCTACGACCCCACCTCCGCGTTCAACGACGGCGTCCACGCCCTGCTGACCTCGGCCGGCGCCCGCATCCTGCCCTGGCACCAATTCGCCCGCATCACCCCCGACTTGATCATCACGGCGTCCGAGAACGCCGACCTCACCGCGTCACACCACACCGCCCCCGTCCTGGTCCTCCCGCACGGTGTCGGCTTCCACAAGGTCGTCCCGGACTCCCGCGGCGACGGGGACCGACTCGCCGGAGTCGTACCGGACGACCTGCTACGCAGCGGACGAGCCCGGCTCGCGCTCTCGCACCCGGACCAGGCGGCCCAGCTGGCCGCCGCCCACCCCTCCACCGCAGGCCACACTCTCCTGGTCGGCGACCCCTGCTATGACGCACTGCGCGACGGGCGGGATCTGCGCGCCACCTACCGCCGGGCCCTCGGCGTACCGGACGACAGCCGCCTGGTCATGCTGAGTTCGACCTGGCGCGCGGGTTCGCTCCTGGGCCGGGACCCCGCGCTTCCGGCCCGGCTGCTCGCCGAACTGCCCCTGGACGACTACGCCGTCGCCCTGGTCACCCACCCCAATATCCCCTCCGCTCACGGCCATCACGCCGTCCGTTCCCTCCTCGACTCCGCCCATGGCGCCGGGCTGCTGACCATTGCGCCGACGGCGGGCTGGCAGGCCACGCTGATCGCCGCGGACCTTCTCATCGGCGACCACGGATCGGTCACCTTCTACGGTGCCGCGCTGGGTACGCCCCTGCTGCTCGGCGCGTTCAGCAAGGACGAGGCCGTGGCCGGCACCCCCATGGCCGAGCTGGGGCGGATCGCACCCCGGCTCGCTGCCGACGCGCCGCTCCGGCCGCAGATCGAGCAGGCGCTCCATGCCGCGCACTCGGCCGGCGACGACACCGCCGCCCGCCTCCGCAAGCTCGGCGAGAGCGCCTTCGCCGCCCCGGGCCGGGCCCTGGCCCTGATCCGGTCCGCCGTCTACGACTTCCTGGACCTCCCCGAGCCAACCGGTCCGCCGCCCCCGCGCCGGGCGCCGGAACCTCCCGTACCGCAGGGCCAACCGGCGAAGGTCACCGCGGCCTACGTCACCACCTCGGTCGACGAGGGACCCGACGGCCCCCGGGTGTCGGTCGAGCGCACCCCTGCCGCCGTCGACTCCTTCGCCGTCCCCGAGCGATCCGACGCTCCCGACGGCCCTTTCCGCCACCTCTCCAGCGCCGATGACGAGTGGGACCGGCAACTGGCGGAGAGCGCCTCGGTCCTGGTCCGCCGCGATCCAGCCCCCACCGCTGTCGCCGCCGACCGATGGATCCAGGACACCTTCGCCCGTTACTCCGGCTGTCTGCTCGCCGCTGCCACCGTCGCGGGCCGCGGCTGCCGCATCGGGCTGCGCGACGGCCGTACGGTCGAGGTGTGCGCCACCGGCCTCATGGCCGACCCCGCTGTGCTGGCCGGCGTCGTCTACGCCCTTGTGCGCTCGCGACGCCCGTTGGCCGGTATCGTCACCCTCGCCCTCGGCAACCGCACGGAGGACGCCGCGCTGAGCGTCGCCCGCCACGGCCACGGTGCATAACCCCCTTCTTCGCCCCGCTACTCAGGCGTCTCCTCGGCCTCCGTCAGCCTGCGGCGCAGCTCGACGGCGCGCGGGCCGCCGCCCGCCTCGTATATCTCCAGCGCCCGGGTGAGCAGTTGCCGCCACCGCTCACGGTCCCCGCGCTCCTCGGCCATCTCGGCCAGCGCCTCGCACACCGGGGCCTCGTAGTGGACGGCACCGCGCTCACGCAGCATCCGCACGGCCTCCTCCAGGGCCGCGACCGCCTCGTCGGTGCGGCCCAGCTCCCTCCGCACGCCCCCGAGGGCGGCCAGTGCACGCGCTCCCATCCGGCGGTCGTCGATCGCCATGAATCCGTCGTAGGCGTCCTGCAGCGTGACGAGTGCGTCGTCGGTGCGGCCGACGGCGTGCTGTGCGCAGCCCATGAAGTAGCGGCCGATGGCGATACCGCGCTCGTCGCCCGCGGCGCGGTAGAGCGTCATCGCCTCCTCGTATGTCGCCACGGCGCGTTCCGGCTCGCAGCGGTCCCAGTACCGCCCGTAGAACTCCCGGGCGGAGGCACGCAGCAGCGTATGGCCGGATTCGTCGGCCCGTGCGATGGCCGTCTCCAGTTCGCCGCGGGCCCGGTCCAGCTCGTCGCGATCCATCAACGGACGCGAGAGGAGCGAACGCAGCCGGGCTTCGGCGGCCGGATTGGCGTCCGCCGCGGCCTCCCTGGCGCCGAGCTCCCCGGACACCGCCCAGTCGTTGAGGTACCTGCGGTTGAGGAACAGCGCGGTCAGCGCCTCGGCCAGCTCCCAGGCGTGGCGATGCCACCGGCGGTCCGCGGCGGCCCGCTGGACGAGAAGCAGCTCGCCGCGCCAGGCGTCCAGCCACTCCAACGCCTCCTGACGGTCCCGGAAGCCGAGGCTCCGATCCGTCCCCTCCAGGCGCTCGACATACCCTCCGATGCGCATCCGGCGGCCCATGACGGCCAGGTCGGCGTGTGCGGCCCGGGTGAGCAGATGGTCCGCCACCCGGCGTACGACGGCGGTGCGCTCGGTCTCGGTGTCCTCGTCGACCGCCTGCTGTCCGGCGTGCAGTCGCACCAGATCGTGGAAGTCGTACCGCCCGTCCGCCGCCACCGTGATCAGGCTCGCGGTCTCCAGGGCTTCGAGCTGCTCGGCCGCCTCAGGGCCGCTGATCCCGGCAGCCGCGGCAGCCGTCTTTGTGTCCCATCGGCGCCCGGGGTACAGGCCCAGCACCCGATACAGCCGCGCCGTCTCCTCGGACAGCCCGGCGTACGCCACCGCGAAGACCGCCGTCACGACCCGTTCACCTCCCCTGCGCAGGGCATCCAACCGACGTTCGTCATCCGCCAGTTCACCGGCGAGCGCCTCGACCGACAACCGCGGGTGCATCACCAGCCGCGCGGCGGCCACATGCAGCGCCACCGGCAGCCCGCCGCAGCTCGCCACGATCCGCTCGGCGGCGGCCGCCCCGTCCGCCATGATGCGCTCTTCTCCGCACAGGCGCTGGAGCAGTTGCAGGCCGTGCGCGCCGGTGAGGGGTTCCAGGGGCAGCAGGCGCGCCCCCACCGTCAGCAGCTCCCCGAGCATGCCCTGGCTCGTCGCGAGCACGACGCTTCCCGGTGCGCCCGGGATCAGCGCCCGTACCTGCGCCGGCTCGGTCACGTCGTCCAAAACCACCAGCACCCGCTTGTCGGCCGTCCGGCTGCGGAACATCCCGGTCAACTCGCCGAGTGTCCCCGGCAGATACTGGTCCTCGACTCCCAGCGCCCGCAGGCAGCGGCTGACGCCGGCCGAGACGTCCCCGCCCACCTGGGCCCTCAGCTCGGCGAAGTCGACATAGAACTCTCCACCGGGGAACCGGCCGCGCTCCCCTTGCGCCCATCTGTGCGCCGTCGCGCTTTTGCCCACCCCCGGCAGACCGCTGAGCACGGCCACCCCGCCGCTTTCCCCCACCGATCCGCTGATGGCCTCGATCACCGGCTCGCGGTCGACGAACTGGGCGACTCCGGCGGGCACTTGCCGGGGCACCGGAACCTCCGGCCGCCGCACCTCGAAGTGCACCCCTCCGTGGATCGCCCCGGCCTGCACCACCGGACCGTACGCGCTGCCACCGAACTCGTTCCGTACGCCGTCCCCCACCCCGTGCTCCCCCACGTCGACCTCGTCCTTCCTCGGCCGGTCGATCTGCTCGGACCGCCGGATCGACTCCGCACTCCAGAACGCTACTTGACGGCACTGACACCGCGGCCGCGGCCCGCCACGGGGTCATCACACCCCGCTGCTTGTGGCGGTGTCCTGGGAACCTGGCGAGAGCCCCAGGAGGCGGCGCGCGAGGGTGAGGGGTGCGTGTGGATCGCGGGTGGGGGTGGGGGCCGTGGTGCGGTGTGCGGGGAGCCGTTCGACGGTGGTGGCGCCGGTGTCGGATTCCAGGGCGGGTGCGTAGCCCGCGGCGCGCAGGGCCTCCAGGGTGGCCGCCGGTGGGCTGCTGCTGACCAGGACGGTCGGGGCGATGGCCCGTAGCGCGAGGGAATGTAGTGCGCGGTGCGCGGCCAGCTCCTTGACCAGGCTTTCGTCGTCGGAGCGGATGCAGCAGGCGGCGGGCAGGACCCGCATCCGGCCGTGGGCGCGGGCGGCGTCCTGGACGAGGTAGCGCAGCGGCTGCGGCAGGGTCCCCGTCGTCGAGGCGCGGGTGAGGTCGTCGAGGAGGGTGCCGGCACTGTGGCCGGCGTCCAGCGCGCGGCGCACCGAGGTGGGGGTGAAGCGCCAGGTCACGGCGTGCCCTTCGGACTCGCGGTCGGCCGCGGAGGCGAGCAGCCCGGCGAGCGCGGCGGCGGGGCGGCCGGGCACCACCGCGGTCAGATCGGCCTGGAAGTGGGCCCGTTCGAGCAGCGGCGGGAGCAGGTCGCCGAGCGGTTCGTCGAGGGATCGCGGGTCGGCGAGCAGCGCGCGGCCGAGGGGGGTGAGGGTGCCGTGGGCGACCAGTCCCAGACAGGCCGCTTCGTGGAGGGTGTGCGCGGCGCGTTCCGCGGCCATCGGCTGCCGGCTGACGGCGAGGGGGCGGTGCCAGTCCGCCGCCTCCAGGAGACCGCGCAGCGCGGCGTCGGTGCGCGCGGGCTCCGGTCCGGGTGATGGCGTGTGCGGCAGGGGTGCCCCCGCGCCCAGGGGGACGGCGGCCAGGGTGGCGAGGAGGGCGTGCCGTAGTGCGGGCGCGTGCCGGTCGTGGCCACGGACCAGCGCGGTGGGGGTCTCGCCGAACGGGGTGTGGGTGGGGATGGCCCACAGGGCGGACCAGGCGGCCAGGACGGGGGCCAGGCACCGGCCCGGCGGGAGGAGGAGCCAGTCGTCGTAGGCGCCGGTGGGCAGGGCGGTGATGCCGGCCGGAGTGCGGGTCAGCGCGATCAGGTCGGCGGCGAGGGCGAGGTCGAGGAGGAGGCGGGTGTGCGGTTCGGAGGCGCCGGCCGCCTTGGCGAGCCGCTTGATCTCCCGTACGGCCAGGCCGCCCGCCTTGCGCAGCGCGGCGGGCTGTGTGGCCAGTGAGGCCAGCAGGCGGTCCACGGTGGCGGCGAGGGTCGCCGCGGCGGCCCGGGACTCGTCGTGCAGCGAGGTCGCGGGGACCGATGCGGCGGGCGTCCCGGGGTCGGCGGTGTCGTCCGGGACGAGCTCGGGGGCGTGCACGAGGAACGGGCCGAGGTCGTGGGCGGCCAGGAGCTGCGGGGCGCGCGGCGGGACGACGACGCTGCCGTCCTCGGTCGGGGCGGCGAGTCCGTCGTCATAGAGGGCGCGCAGTCCGGCTTCTGCGGCGGTACGGGCGTGCCCGGTGACGCCGAGGGCGGTGAAGACGTCCTCGGGCGGGACGGGGGCGGTGGCCAGTTGGGCGAAGGACAGCCGGTGCGCCATCAGGGACTGGTAGTCGGCGCCCGCGGCGGGGGCGGTGGGGCCGTGGGCGTCCCGTGCGGCGCGTTCCTGGCTGAGGCGGGCGGTGGCGGCGAGCACCTGGAGGCGGGGGTGGTCGAGGTGCAGCACCAGGTGGTGGAGGGTTTCGTAGGACCACAACGCGCTTGCCAGGCCGCGTAGTTCGGTGGGGGCGGGGCGGCGGGCGAGCGGCTCGGCGTGGCGGGTGAGGAGCGCCGCGAGCTGTTCGGGGGTGCGCTGGGCGAGGGATCGGGTGAGTGTGTCGAGACCTTCCACGGCCTTGAGGTTAGTCATCGTGCGAGCAGGGCGGTGAGGGCGCCCACGGGGTCGGGGTCGGCCGGTCCGGTGGGCCACCAGTCCTCGGCGCCTGGTTCGGATTCGTAGGGGTACCAGCGGTTGTCGCGGCCGAAGCGGAGCTGGATGCCGCGGTCGGGGTCGGTGAGGTGGTTGTGGCGGGGGCGCAGGGCGGGGAGATCGGCGGCCAGGAGGGCACTGCGGGCCCGGTCGAAGTCACCGGCCGGGGGGTTCCAGGTGGCGTCGAGGAGGGCGAGGCCCTCTGGGCCGCCCTGGCGCCAGGCCGCGACGGAGCGGGCCACGTCCGTGGGTGTGCGGCCGGTCACGGCCGCGAGGTCGCGGTAGAGGGCCCGGGTGGTGGCGGTCAGGCCGGCGGTGGGGTGGGCGGTGGCGGCCAGGCGGACGGCGTCCTGCCACGGGGGTAGATCCGGGTACGGGCTTGGCAGGGCCTGCTGCCCGCCCCCGGGTGTCGGTGATCCGGCGGCGGATACGCAGGCGTGGGCGCGGGTGGCGGCGTCGGCGGCCAGGAATTCGAGGGTGGCGGGGTCGAAGGGGAGGTTGTCGCCGTCCGGCAGGGCAGGCGGGTGACCGTGCTGGGGCGGCAACGGCAGGGGCGCCGGGAGCGGCGGCCGGGGGCGGTCGGCGAGAGCCGTGCGGGCGAGGACACCAGGGGGCGTCGGCGTTCCGGGTGCCGCCGATTCCTCGGGCGCGGCGCTCGGGGCCACCTCGGCCAGGCGTTTGCCAGCATCGGCCCGTACAGGTGTTTCGGGCCGCTGCCTGCCGGTGGCTGCTGCGGTGGTGCCGAAGGTGTGCGCGCGGGCTTCACGGGCGGTCAGGGCGGCGTTGCGGCGGGAGAGTTCGTCGAGGAGTTCGCGTTCACCGCGGCCGCGCATCAGCAGCAGGACGAACGGATCCGCGTCCAGGAGCCTGGCCACCTGGAAGCAGAGCGCGGCGGCGTGTTTGCAGGGCCTGCCGCTGTCGGGGCAGGAGCATCGGGGAACGAGGTCGCCCGGCCCCGGGAGGAGGCGCACCTCGCCTTCGGCCAGGGCGCTGGGCAGCTGCTTGGCCAGCAGGGCGGTGAGCTGCCCGGGGTCCGCGGCGATCGCGTCCAGGAGGGCGTCCCACTCCTGGCCGGTGAGGGTCCTGAGGCGGATCTCGGCGCTGTAGGGGCGCGGTCTGCTGCCGCGCACGGTGGCGACGATGCGGCCCGGTGTGATGTTGATGGTGTCGACATGGCCGTCGCGGGCGTAAGTCCGGCCGCGGGCGAGCCGAGCGCTGTCGAGGGCGGCGCTCTCCAGCGCGTCCAGCCAGGCGCTCCCCCACCAGGATTCGGCGAACAGCCCCCGGGCACCGGTCCGGACGGGCAGGGGCGGGAAGGTGCGGGTGCGGTCCGCGCGGGCCTGACGGTCGGCCGCGGCGGCGCGCCCCGAGGTGGGGCGGCGGTTCATCCGGGCCTCCTGAGGGAGACGAGATCGGCCAGTTCCGCATCGGTCAGTTCGGTCAACGCGGTCTCCCCACCGGAGAGCACCGCGTCGGCGAGCGCCCGTTTGGCGCTGAGGAGTTGGGCGATGTTGTCCTCGACCGTGCCCTCGGCGATGAGCCGGTGGACCTGGACGGGCTGGGTCTGGCCGATGCGGTAGGCGCGGTCGGTGGCCTGTTCCTCCACCGCCGGATTCCACCAGCGGTCGTAGTGGATCACATGCCCGGCGCGGGTGAGGTTCAGGCCGGTGCCGGCCGCCTTCAGGGACAGCAGAAAGACCGGGGCCTGCCCGGACTGGAAGCGGTCGACCATCCTCTCCCGTTCGGCGACGGGGGTGCCGCCGTGCAGCAGCTGGGTCGGGACGCCTCGGGCGGCGAGGTGCCGTTCGAGCAGCCGCGCCATGCTCACGTACTGGGTGAAGACCAATGCGGCGCCGCCCTCGGCGAGGATGGTGTCCAGGAGTTCATCGAGGAGTTCGAGCTTCCCGGAGCGGGCGGCCAGCCCCGGGGCGGCCTCCTTGAGGTACTGCGCGGGGTGGTTGCAGATCTGCTTGAGGGCGGTGAGCAGCTTCATGACCAGGCCCCGGCGCGCGATGCCTTCGGCGGTCTCGATCCGGGAGAGGGTCTCGCGGACGACGGCTTGATAGAGCGCGGCCTGTTCGCGCCCCAGCGCCACCGGATGATCCGTCTCGGTCTTGGGCGGGAGCTCGGGCGCGATCCCCGGGTCGGACTTCTTTCGGCGCAGGATGAACGGGCGCACCAGCCTGGCCAGCCGCTCGGCCGCCTCCGGGTCCTCGCCACCCTCGACCTCACGGGCATGCAGCGCTCGGAACGTCTTGAGGGGGCCGAGGAGGCCGGGGGTCGTCCAGTCCAGCAGGGCCCACAGCTCGGAGAGGTTGTTCTCCACCGGTGTGCCGGTGAGGGCGATCCGGGCGGGGGCCTTGATGCCGCGCAGCGCTCTGGCCGTCGAGGAGCGGGGGTTCTTCACATGCTGGGCCTCGTCGGCGACGACCCACGCCCAGGGCCGGGCGGCCAGTTGGGCGGCGCTACCGCGCATCGTCTGGTACGTCGTCAGGACGAAGCCGCCGTTCAGGCCGTCGAGGCTGCGGCCGGCGCCGTGGAAGCGGCGTACGGGCGTACCGGGCGCGAAGCGCTCGATCTCCCGCTGCCAGTTACCGAGGAGGGAGGCGGGACAGACCACCAGGACGGGTTCGGTGGGCCGCCGGTGCAGATGGAGCGCGATGACGGTGACCGTCTTGCCCAGGCCCATGTCGTCGGCGAGGCATCCACCGAGCCCGATCGAGGTCATGGTGTCGAGCCAGGTCATGCCCCGTAGTTGGTAGTCACGGAGGGTCGCTCGCAGTCCGGGTGGCTGGGGCAGCGGATGCGTCTGGTCGGTGAGGCGGCCGCGCAGTGCGGCGAGCGCCCCGAGTGGCACCACCTCGACCGTTTCACCGTCCACCTCCGTGGTGCCGTGAAGCGTCGCCGCGAGGGCGTCGACCGGCTCCAGATAGCCCAGTTCGCGCTTACGGGCTTTGCGGACGAGTCCGGGGTCGACCAGCACCCACTGGTCGCGGAGCCGCACGACGGGGCGGTGCGCCTCGGCCAGGGCGTCCATCTCCGCCTCCGTGAGCGGAGCCCCGTCCATCGCCAACTGCCAGCGGAATTGCAGTAGTTCACCGGAGTCGAAGAAGCCGAAGCCGTCCGCGGCGGAGCCCGGTGCCGGGCGCAGAACCGCCGTCGCGGTCAGCCCGCGGGCCAGTTCCCTGGGCCAGTGGACGGCCACGCCCGCGGCCCCCAGACGGGGGGCGGCCTCGCCCAGCAGGTCGTACAACTCATCCTCGCCCAGGGGCAGCACGTCGGGGACGGGACGCTCCAGGAGGCGGGTGAGGGGGGTCCAGACGCGGGCGGCGCGGCGCAGCGCGAGGAGTGTGTCGACGCGGGAGCGGGGCCCGAAGTGTTCGGGGCCCTCGCCCTCCCACAGGGCGCGGGCGTCGGCCACCAGGGTCGGGTCGGTGAGGCTGTGCACCTGTAGGACGGCGGCCGCCGCGCTGCGCTCCTCGGCTCCGCCCGCCCCGCCCTCGTCCCGGATGTCGAAGAGCCGGTGCGGCGCGAGGTCCAGGCGCAGGGAGAGCCGCACCCCGGCATCGACACCCGCCGCGACCTCGGCGGCCCACTCCCGTGCGCCGGGGAGCCGCTGCGGCTCACTGGCGGCGAACGGGGCACCGGCCACCAGTCCGGCAGCGGGTGTGCGCGGCAGCGTGTCGATGACCGCGTCCACGTAGAGCCGCACCAGGGCCGCGGGGTCGTGCAGCTGGAGCGGGCGGCTGCCGGGGAGCGGCACGGGGTAGGCCTCGGCGGGCATGGCGGCGGCGATGGCCCGGAGGTGCGCGATGTCTTCGGGGTCGAGCGGGCCGGCGCGCCAGGCGTCGGTGTCGTCGGCGGTCAGGCCCGGCAGCAGCCTGCCGCGCGCGGCGAGGTGCAGCGCGTGCAGGGTGGCCGCGCCCCAGCAGGCGGCGGCCGGGTCGGCGGCCGGGTCGTGCCGGGCGCGGACCAGCAGCGGCACGGCCTCGGCCAGCGGGAGCAGCACCGCGGCAACCGTGCGACTGCGGGCGCCGTTGCCGTGCAGTCGGGCAACGGTCAGTTGCACTCGCTCCATCGCCTGACCCTCGCCCGGAGTTTCCGCTCCCTCTCCCCCGTCGGCTTCCGGGAGCGGACCGCCGTCGGGCCGCCAAAGAGCGATCTTGCCGGCGCGCGGCGGCTGGGCGGGCAGGAAGGCCACGGCACAGCCGGCCACGGCGGCGGCCCGACCGCCGCCCTCCCACCGCCTTGTCATGCCATCCCCTGATGTCCGGTCCTGCACTGCCGACTGTGGCACCCGCCGGGCCGACCGCCCGCGGCCCGCTCCGGCGCGCCCGACCTGCGAGTCTACGGTCGTACGCACTACGCCTCCCCAACCTCCCGTCTCGCGCCCCACGAGCCGCCTCGGCGACCTGTCGTCCGCTGTCGATGGAATCAGACGGCACTGACAACGCATCCGGCCCGCGCTACCGCGCGCGAGGACGGAGTTATCCACAGGCCACAGAAAGCCTCTTGCACTCACCCCACATTCGATTACAGTGAGTGACGTCATCACTCTCAGTAATCATCCCATCCCGGTGAGGAGCCTCATGCACACCCCCACGCCCGAACAGACCGCCGCGGCGGAGGCCTTTGCGACCGGCGCGCATCTCGTGATCCAGGCCGGTGCCGGCACCGGCAAGACGACGACCCTCGCGATGCTCGCGCACTCCGCACGGCGACAGGGCAGGCCCGGCCGGTACATCGCCTTCAACAGAGCCGTCGCCCGCCACGCCGCCCGGGAATTCCCCGACGAGGTCGCCTGCGGAACGGCGCACGCCCTCGCCTACACCGCCGTGGGCAGGGGCTACCAGGCGCGGATGAACGCCCCTCGGCAAGCGGGGTGGCGCACCGGCGCGGCCCTGGGCATCGACGACGGCATGTCCGTACGCATCGGAGCACGCAAGGTCGACAACAGGGCGCTCTCCTATACGGTCCTGCGCACCGTCACCCGCTTCTGCCAGTCCGCCGACAGCCGGATCGCACCACACCACGTCCCGCCCTTGCGCGGCGCCGAATCCGAGCCGCTGCACGCTCAACTCGCCGGTCTCGTCCTGCCCTACGCACGCACGGCCTGGGCCGACCTCCAGCATCCGGACCACGGCGTCGTCCGCTTCGAGCATGATCACTACCTGAAGATGTGGGCGCTGCGCGAGCCGGTCATCAAGGCGGACTTCCTGCTGCTGGACGAGGCGCAGGACACCAATCCCGTGGTCGAGCAGGTCTTCACCGCTCAGCGCGACCATGCACAGCTGGTGCTGGTCGGGGACTCCGCCCAGGCCATCTACGGCTGGCGCGGTGCGCGCGATGTGATGTCCGGATTCGACGGCAGACAGCTCAGCCTCTCCCGCTCCTTCCGTTTCGGACCGGCGCTGGCGGCCGAGGCCAACCGCTGGCTGGCGATCGTCGGCGCACCGATCCGACTCACGGGCTCGCCCCGCCTGGAGACGGAGTTACACAGGGTCCGCGCCCCGGACGCGATCCTGTGCCGAACGAATGTGGGGGCGATGGTGGAGGTGATACGGCAGCTGGAGGCGGACCGCCGGGTCGCGCTCGCGGGCGGCGGCGAGGCACTGAGCGCGCTCGCACGCGCCGCACACGACCTGGAGGCCGGGCGCCGTACCGCCCATCCCGAGCTGATGCTCTTCGAGACCTGGGCGGAGCTGCGTGAGTACGCAGAGTTCGACCCCGCCGGCCGGGATCTGCTGCCCCTGGTGGAGCTCGTCGACGAGCACGGCGCGCAAGCGGTACTCCAGGCCCTCGACCGGCTCTCGCCCGAGACTTCCGCCGAGGTGACGGTGTCCACGGCGCATCGGGCCAAGGGACGGGAGTGGGCGAGCGTGCGCATCGCGGACGACTTCACAGCCCCCGACGATCTCGACGAGCGAAGCGAGGACGGCTCACCGGTCCCCGGGCCCGTCGATATCGACGAGGCACGCCTGGCGTATGTCGCCGTCACCCGGGCGCGATCACTGCTCGACATCGGCGGGCTGTCCTGGATCAACAACCATCCCGCGGGCGACCCACGCCATGAGCACGGACGACCGGGAGCGGGGGGGGGGAGGGAGCGACTGAAAGGGAGGAGCGAGAGGCCGCAGGCGTGAAACGGCAGATAACTGGAGGGGGCGAGAGGGCCTCGGCGTGAGGCAGCCGGGGTGAGGGAGCCGGCGTGAGGGAGCCGGCGTGCGGCGCGGGTGGGAGGAAGGGGGTGGGGCGGGGGGGGGAGGGGCCCCCGGGGGGGCGGGGGAAAGGCAGGGGGAGACAGGTGACCGGCCCGTCGATCGGGTGGATCCTGGAAGTAGGAGATGGATGCCGATGCGTACGGGAAATGAGCCGCTGCACGCACGCAGCCCGCTGAGAATGCGCTGTGGGCTGGCGTTGTGGGGGTTGCTGTGTGCCACCGCCGGAGCCGTGGCCTTCGTCGACGTCGGCCGGCCGGAATGGGCGGCGGCGTGTGCCGCCGTGGCCATGGTGGCGGTCATGGACCTGGCCATGGTGATCCGCCACATTCGCCAGGGACCGCACTACCAACCGGGCAGGGACGTACCGCCCTACGAGCCTGATCGTGGCCGGAACGAAGCGTTCGAGATACGCAGGGACACCCGCCGCCGACCCGGCAGCAAGCCGTAGGCAACCTCAGGGGCGAGGGCGCGTTCGCCGCCCCGCGTGGCAGGGCGGTGCCGGCGGCCGCGGCCCACGGCCCGGCTGATCGCCTCCGGGCCGTTCGCCGCTGACCATCTCGTCATGGGGTGTGTTCGCCGTTGCCCGTGTCGCCGTGTGCGAAGCGGGCGGCCTGAACGAAGTCCGGGCGCGGTTCCAGGGCGGCTGCCAGGCGGAAGTGGCGCAGCGCCTCGTCCAGCCGGCCCGCGCGCTCCAGAGTGCGACCCAGCGCGAAATGGGCAAAAGCATTGTCCGGCTCGCGTTCCAGCACTATCTGGAACTCGAGTTCCGCCGGGCGCAGTTGGGCGGCGAGGAAGAAGGCACGGGCGCGCAGCAGCCGGGCCGCGGTGTTCTCGGGGTGTGCGGTGATGACCGAGTCCAGCAGCCGGATCGCGCCGCGCGGGTCGCGGGCCTCCAACAGCTGTTCCGCAGCGCGGAAGTCGATGACATGCGTCTCGGGGCTGATCTCGGGCACGTCCTGCTCCTCTCCCGTTGCCGTCGCCACCGGGGCATACCTCAGCCACGAGCCGTACGGCGTCACCTGCGGCACAACAACCCCGTCGGTCGCGGCATTCCCCGGCCGGGATGGCCTCAACCGGGCCCGGTGCCTCCGACCGAGCCAGGTGGCCCAACCGAGCCGGGGCCGCTCCGGAGCCGCCGATCCGACAAGCAATCGCAGGGCGACGAGGCGTTGCCGCACCACCGATGCAGGGCGCCGCGGCGACCAGCGCGGCAGCGGGCCACGGTGCCATCGCCGCAGCGAGCCACGGTCACCGCCACCGCAGGGGGCCACGGCGACACCTCTGCAACCGGCTCCGACGCTGGAGCCTCAACGGGCCCCGACACCATCGCCCCAGCAGGTCGCAGCCCCGGGGCCGGCCGCCACCCGCAGCCCCGGGGCCGGCCACCCGCTACAGGCTGATGTGGTAGGCCTTGCGCAGCGTCTCGTGGACGGTCCAGCGGGTGCGGTCGCCCTCGCGCAGGACGCATGCGTCGCCCGGTCCCACCTCGAGCACCGAACCGCCCTCGACCTCGATTGTGGCACGTCCGCTGACGACCACGAACAGCTCATTGGCCTCGGTGTCGGTCACCACGCCCGGCGTGATCTGCCAGATACCCCGGAGCTGGCGGCCGTCCGGCGACTCCCAGAGGACCTTGCCCGTCACCTCCGGCTCCCCGGAAACGATCTGCGAGGGGTCGAGCGGTTCCGGCTCCAGATCCGCGTCCGCGATGCCCGGGATGTTCACGACGAACGACGCGGGGCCCGCGTCATCGGCGGAGGGAGAGGCGGCGGCACCGGAAGCGGCCGCCGCGGCAGCCGCAGGCTCCGAGCCGGTGGTCTTGGCGTCGAGATCGGAAGGAGGAGTCATGGCGGTGAGGGTACCGTCCGGGCTCATACGTCCCGCAGGCGCTCCCACACCGCGCGGACCTGCGGTTCCAGAGCCTCCAGCGGTCCGTCGTTGTCGATGACGAGATCCGCCACCGCCAGCCGCTGGGCACGGGTCGCCTGGGCCGCCATCCGGGACTTCGCCTCGTCCTCAGCCATGCCGCGCAGTCGTACCAGGCGGTCCAGCTGGGTCTGCGGGGCGGCGTCGACCACGACCACCAGGTCGTACAGCGGCGCCAGGCCGTTCTCCGTCAGCAGCGGCACGTCGTGGACCACCACCGCGTCCGGCCCCGCCGACGCCTCGAGTTCGGCCGAGCGGGCGCCCACCAACGGGTGCACGATCGCGTTCAGCGCCTTGAGTCTCTCGGGGTCGGAGAAGACGATCCCGCCCAGCTTCGGCCGGTCGAGCGTGCCCTCCGGTGTGAGAACGCCGTCCCCGAACTCCTCGACCACCGCCGCCAGTCCGGGCGTACCCGGCTCGACGACCTCGCGTGCGATCTTGTCCGCGTCCACGATCACGGCGCCGTACGACGACAGCAGTCGTGACACCTCGCTCTTACCCGCGCCGATGCCGCCGGTCAGCCCCACCTTCACCATGGGCCCACGCTATACGGTGCGCCGAGGCGCCCGGCGCGCAGGAGGCCACGGCCCCACATCAGGCCACGCCCCGCCTCACGCACCGCCCTTGGCTCAGGTGCCGGTCCCCGCTGAGGCGCGGCCCCCTCAGGCGCCGCCGTCGCCCTCCCGCTCCGCAAGGAAGCGTTCGAACTCCCTCCCGATCTCGTCGGCCGACGGAAGGTCGACCGGCTCGGCCACCAGATTCACCCGGGTCTCCGCGCCGGCCACCGCGTCGTACTGATGCTCCAGCCCGCTGACCAGCGCGACCAGTTCCTCGTCGCCCTCCGAGATCTGCCGTTCGATCTCCTCCTGCGTCCGCAGGGCCTCCGTCCGCAGCGAATGCGCCGCCCCGGGGAGCACCAGGCCGGTCGCGGCCGTCACCGCCTCCAGGGCCGTCAGCGCGGCGTCCGGATACGCGGACCGGGCGATGTAGTGCGGCACATGCGCCGCCACGCCCAGTACGTCGTGCCCCGCCTCGGCCAGCCGGAACTCGATCAACGCCTCCGCGCTACCGGGCACCTGGGCCTCGTCGAAGAAGCTGGCGTGGCCCGGCATCAGATCCGTGCGGTTGCCGTGTGGGGTGATGCCCACCGGGCGGGTGTGCGGGACGCCCATGGGGATGCCGTGGAAGTTCACCGAGAGGCGCACGCCGAGCCGCTCCACGATCTCCTTCACGGCACCCGCGAAGCGCTCCCACTCCACGTCCGGCTCGGGGCCGGACAGCAGCAGGAACGGCGCGTCGGTGGTGTCGCGCACGAGCCGCAGCTCGATGCTCGGGGTCTCATAGGCGGTCCAGCGGTTGCGCTCGAAGGTCAGCAGCGGGCGCCGGGCGCGATAGTCGACGAGGCGATCGTGGTCGAAGCGGGCGACGACCTCGTTCGGCAGGCCGTCGAGCAGCCGCTGGACGATCTGGTCGCCCGTCTCACCGGCGTCGATGTAGCCGTCGAAGTGGTACAGCAGCACGAGACCCGCGGAGTCCCTGGAGGCGATCGCCTCGACCTCCGCGAGCCCGCTCGGCTCCCATGTGTACAAACTCTGGGGATCCAACACAGTGACCGCTCCTCCTCGTTCTCATGAACGCCAACGTGCGGTCGACCGCGAGCATTCCCGGCTACGGATATGACCCCTACCCTTTCCGGACACTCTTCGCCCCGCCGGGCACCGGCCCCCTCATCACCGAGCGCGGGTCCCTTACCGCAAGGCGCAGACCCCGCCCGCCACCGGGCGCGGCCCCACCTCCAGACGTGCGCCACCCCCGGAAGCCCGGTTCGACATGCCCCTGGCACCTGCCCACCGCCCCGTCGCCCCCTCCCACCCCGAATTCAAGAACCTGAATACAACACCCCCACGAGGGAGGGCAGTTCACCCCTCGCCCCCCACCACCTGAAGTCTTGACGCACCCCACCCCCAGCCCTACCTTCACCCCCACAGAACGGTTCACACTCAAACTCAACGTTCATATACACGAAGGATGTTGTATGCCCACTCGTCGCACGCCTCTCCTCCCGATAGGCCCCCGCGCCGTCCTCCTGGGCGCCGCCGCATTACTCCCGCTGGCCTTGTCGGCCACTTCCGTCACCGCGGCCACCGCAGGCGCCCCCGTCTCCCCCTCCCCGTCCCGAGTGATCGACGTCTCGACGGCCGCGCAGCTCAAGGACGCGCTCGCCGGGGCGAAGCCGGGTGACCGGATTCAGCTCGCCGACGGCACGTACCGCGGCAACTTCAAGACCACCGCCGCCGGCACCTCCTCGTCCCGGATTTCGCTCACCGGTTCGCCCAAGGCGCTGCTCACCGCGAGCGGCGGCTACGGGCTGCACCTGAACGGCGCCTCGTACTGGACGGTCGAGGGCCTCACCGTCACCGGCGGGCAGAAAGGGATCATGATGGACGCCTCGGACGGTGTCGTCATCGACTCCGTCGGCGTGCGCGACCTGGACATGGAGGGCGTGCACTTCCGGAAGTCCAGCAGGAACGGCGTCATCAAGAACTCGACCATCCGTGACACCGGCAAGGACGGCAGCGGCATGGGCGAGGGGGTCTACGTCGGCAGCGCGGGCGGCACCGACGACAAGAGCGACAATGTCCAGATCCTCGGCAACACCATCGGGCCCGGTGTCGGCGGCGAGAACATCGACATCAAGGAAGGCACCACCGGTGCGAAGATCATCGGCAATTCGTTCGACGGCAGTGGGCTGACCGGCGCGCACTTCGACGACTCCTGGGTCGACATCAAGGGCAACAAGGTCGTCGTCGAGAACAACACCGGCAAGCACACCAGCAACAACGGCTATGAGACCCACTCCCAACAGCCGGGCTGGGGTTGCGGAACGGTCTTCCGCGGCAACAAGTCCGACCTGAGCGGTGCCACCGGGTCGGGCCGCTACGGCTTCAACATCACCCATTACGACGCGTCCGGTTGCCCGGTCACCATCGCGGGCGACAACACGGTCACCGGCGGCCGCGGCGTCGCCAATCCGGGCATTCCAGTGGGCTGACCTGCACCCCAGCCTCTGCCCGCCCCCCTCTCCGGCCTGGGCCCCAGCTCCCAGCCCCGACCTTCGCCTCGCCCCCACACACGACGAAGGCCCGCTCCCCCGGAGGGGAACGGGCCTTCGCCTATCGGCTAGTGCCTAGCAGCGGCGAACCGCCGCCTGTCGGCGCAAGCTCAGCTCTGGCCGCCGGCCAGCTTCTCGCGGAGCGCGGCGAGCGCCTCGTCCGACGCCAGGGCGCCGGAGTTGTCCGCCGACTCCGAGGAGTACGAGCCGCCGCCACCGGCGTTGCCGCCGCCGGCCTGGCCGCCACCCTGCGCCGCCGGCGCCGCAGCACCCTCGGCCGCAGCCTGCTCGTCGGCCTCGCGCGACTTGATGACCTGGGCCTGGTGCTGCTCGAAGCGCTGCTGCGCCTCGGCGTACTGGTTCTCCCACGCCTCGCGCTGGGTCTCGTAGCCCTCGAGCCAGTCGTTGGTCTCGGGGTCGAAGCCCTCGGGGTAGATGTAGTTGCCCTGGTCGTCGTAGGACGCGGCCATGCCGTACAGGGTCGGGTCGAACTCGACCGCCGACGGGTCGGCACCGAAGGACTCGTTGGCCTGCTTCAGCGAGAGGCTGATGCGGCGGCGCTCGAGGTCGATGTCGATGACCTTGACGAAGATCTCGTCGTTGACCTGGACGACCTGCTCCGGGATCTCGACGTGGCGCTCGGCCAGCTCGGAGATGTGGACCAGGCCCTCGATGCCCTCGTCGACGCGCACGAACGCACCGAAGGGAACGAGCTTGGTGACCTTACCCGGGACGACCTGACCGATCTGGTGGGTCCGGGCGAACTGCTGCCACGGGTCTTCCTGGGTCGCCTTGAGCGACAGGGACACGCGCTCGCGGTCCATGTCGACGTCCAGGACCTCGACCGTGACCTCCTGGCCGACCTCGACGACCTCGGACGGGTGGTCGATGTGCTTCCAGGACAGCTCGGAGACGTGGACGAGACCGTCGACGCCACCCAGGTCCACGAAGGCACCGAAGTTGACGATGGAGGAGACGACGCCGGAGCGCACCTGACCCTTCTGGAGGGTGGTGAGGAAGGTCTGGCGGACCTCGCTCTGGGTCTGCTCCAGCCAGGCACGGCGGGACAGGACCACGTTGTTGCGGTTCTTGTCCAGCTCGATGATCTTGGCCTCGAGCTCCTTGCCCACGTAGGGCTGAAGGTCGCGGACGCGGCGCATCTCGACCAGGGAGGCCGGGAGGAAGCCACGGAGGCCGATGTCGAGGATGAGACCACCCTTGACGACCTCGATGACGGTACCGGTGACGATGCCGTCCTCTTCCTTGATCTTCTCGATGGTGCCCCAGGCACGCTCGTACTGGGCGCGCTTCTTCGAGAGGATCAGGCGGCCTTCCTTGTCCTCCTTCTGGAGAACAAGGGCTTCGATCTCGTCACCGACGGCGACGACCTCGTTGGGGTCGACGTCGTGCTTGATCGAGAGCTCGCGGCTCGGGATGACGCCTTCGGTCTTGTAACCGATGTCGAGCAGGACCTCGTCCCGGTCGACCTTCACGATGACGCCGTCGACGATGTCGCCGTCGTTGAAGTACTTGATCGTCTCGTCGATCGCGGCGAGGAAGGCTTCCTCGTTACCGATGTCGTTGACCGCAACCTGCGGGGTGGTGGCGGTGGTCTCGGTGCTGCTCGTCATGTGGGAAAGGGCTCCGGTACGGACATTGAAGTCGTAGGTACTGCTACGCCGAGAGCCCGTATCGCCTCTGCATAAGCCGGACAGTGTCGGAGACGCTCTTTTCGGAGGACCACGAGTGCCAGAGCACCGGGAACGATCCGGAACGCCTCAAAACCGAGGGGTACATACAGATGCGAGCGCGGCCTGCTCCGTCTGAGGCGCGCAGGCCCGCAGCGCAACTTGTAGCATACGGGGGCAGCCGGACGCGGTCAATGCGCGAACGCGCACACCCGGGACAGAACGCCCCATAAACGGCACGCGCGGTGTTCCGCGAGGTCGAACGGCCTCACAGTCCCTGCAGCTACAAGCAGAGCGAAGACTACGACGACGGGCGCGATGAACCAAGAGCACGAGCCGGAGGCGACCCGCCGCGACGCCTCGGACACCGAGAGCAGCCGCGCCAATCGTGGCTGGTGGGACCGCAACGCGGACGAGTATCAGAGCGAGCACGGAGCGTTCCTCGGGGACGACCGGTTCGTCTGGGGCCCCGAGGGGCTCGACGAGGCGGACGCCGGGCTGCTGGGGCCGGCCGAGGGACTGAAGGGGCAGCGGGTCCTGGAGGTCGGGGCCGGCGCCGCGCAGTGCTCCCGCTGGCTGGCGGCGCAGGGCGCGCGCCCGGTGGCGCTCGACCTCTCCCATCGGCAACTGCAGCACGCACTGCGGATCGCCGAGGCCACGGACGACGACGCCACCGCGCTGGTGGAGGCGGACGCCGGGGCGCTGCCGTTCCGTGACGGCAGCTTCGACCTGGCCTGTTCCGCGTACGGCGCGCTGCCGTTCGTCGCCGATCCGGTGCGGGTGCTGCGCGAGGTACGGCGGGTGCTGCGGCCCGGCGGCCGGTTCGTCTTCTCCGTCACGCACCCCATCCGCTGGGCCTTCCCCGACGAGCCGGGGCCCGAGGGGCTGTCGGTGGCGGCCTCGTACTTCGACCGCACGCCGTACGTGGAGCAGGACGAGACCGGCCGGGCGGTGTACGTCGAGCACCACCGGACGCTGGGCGACCGGGTGCGGGACGTGGTGGCGGGCGGGTTCCGGCTGGTGGACCTCGTCGAGCCGGAATGGCCGGAGGGCAACACCCAGGAGTGGGGAGGCTGGTCGCCGCTGCGCGGGCACCTGATCCCGGGGACGGCGATCTTCGTGTGCGTGGCGGAGGGGTAACGGGGGCACCCGGGCCGGCGCGGGAGGCCGGGGCGGCAGACTGGGGGCGTGATCGCCCGTGACGCCCTTGCCCAGCTGCCCGTACGTACCGCGCTGCCCGCGCTGCGCGCCGCCCTGGAGGAGGCCGGTGCGGCGGTGCTGTGCGCCCCGCCGGGCACCGGCAAGACGACGCTGGTGCCGCTGGAGCTCGCGGGCCTGACCGGCGCGGGGCCCCGGCGGCGGGTGCTGGTCGCCGAGCCGCGGCGGATCGCGGCCCGGGCCGCGGCGCGGCGGATGGCCTGGCTGCTGGGCGAGAAGGCCGGTGACCAGGTCGGATTCACGGTGCGTGGTGAGCGGCGGGCCGGGCCGCGTACGTGTGTGGAGGTGGTGACCACCGGTGTGCTGCTGCAGCGGCTGCAGCGTGATCCGGAGCTGGCCGGGGTCGATGTCGTGGTGCTCGACGAGTGCCACGAGCGGCATCTGGACGCCGACACCTGTGCGGCCTTCCTCCTGGACGTACGCGAGACGCTGCGGCCCGAGCTGCGGCTGGTGGCCGCGTCGGCGACGACGGACGCCGAGGGGTGGGCCCGTTTGTTGGGGGGCTCCCAGGGGGCGGCGCCGGTGGTCGAGGCGGCGGGCGTGTCGCACCCCGTGGAGGCGGTGTGGGCGCCACCGGAGCGGCCGGTGCGGCCGGCGCACGGGATGCGGGTGGATCCGGCGCTGCTGACGCATGTGGCGGGCGTGGTGCGGCGGGCGCTGCGCGAGCGGTCGGGTGACGTGCTGTGCTTTCTGCCCGGTGTCGGGGAGATCGGGCGGGTCGCCGGGGAGCTGGCCGGGGTGGACGCCGAGGTGCTGCAGGTGCACGGGCGGGCGCCGGCCGAGGTGCAGGACGCGGTGCTGGCGGGTGGTGACGGCGGGCGCCGGGTGGTGCTGGCGACCTCCGTGGCGGAGTCCAGCCTGACCGTGCCGGGTGTACGGGTGGTGGTGGACAGCGGGCTGGCGCGGGTGCCGCGGATGGATCACGCACGCGGGCTGAGCGCGCTGGCGACCGTACGGGCCTCCCGGGCGGCGGCCCGCCAGCGGGCCGGCCGGGCGGGGCGCGAGGCGCCCGGTGTGGTCTACCGCTGCTGGTCGCAGGGCGAGGACGGGCGGCTGCCGGCGTTCCCCGAGCCGGAGATCAAGGTGGCCGATCTGACCGCGTTCGCCTTGCAGGCGGCCTGCTGGGGCGATCCGGCGGCGAGTGGTCTGGCGCTGCTCGACGCGCCGCCGGCCGGGGCGCTGGCCGCGGCGCGGGAGGTGCTGACGGCGATCGGCGCGGTGGACGAGGACGGCCGGGCGACGGAGCGGGGCACCCGGATGGCGCGGGTCGGACTGCATCCCCGGCTTGCGCGCGCCCTGCTGGACGGAGCGCCCGAGGTGGGCGTACGGCGCGCCGCGGAGGTGGTGGCGCTGCTGAGCGAGGAGCCGCCGCGGGCGTACGGGGACGATCTGGCGGAGGCGTGGCGCACCGCGCGGCGGGGCGGCGACGCGTACGCCGCCCGGTGGCGGCAGGAGGCGCGGCGGCTGGCGTCGGCGGGCGCGGAGCCGGGGACGGGCGGGGCGGCCGGCGCCGGTGCGGCAACGAGCGGGGGCGGCGGCGCCGGTGCGCCGACATCCGACGACGCGGTCGCCGGTCTGATCGCCGCGCTGGCGTTCCCCGAGCGGGTGGCACGGGCCCGCGGTGCCGGGAGCTATCTCATGGCGTCCGGGACCGGTGCCGAGCTGGCGGGTGCGGGGTCGGGTCCGCGGGCCGGCCGGGGCGGTTCCCGGCTGCGGGATGCGGCGTGGCTGGCCGTCGCGGTGGCGGACCGGCCGGTGGCGGCGGTGTCGGCTCGGGTGCAGCTGGCGGCGGTGATCGACGAGGGGACCGCGCGTGCGGCGGCGCGGGCGCTGTACTCCTCGGGCGAGGAGGTGCACTGGTCGGACGGGGACGTGGTGGCCCGGCGGGTGACCCGGCTCGGCGCGATCGAGCTGGTGTCGCGGCCGCTGACCGCACCCGGTGCGGAACTGCTGCGGGACGCGGTGGTGGCGGGGCTGCGGCGAGAGGGGCTCGGTCTGCTGCGGTGGTCGCCCGGCGCGGCCTCGCTGCGGCAGCGGATGGCGTTCGTGCACCGGGAGTTGGGGGCGCCGTGGCCCGACGTGTCGGACGCGGCGCTGCTGGAGCGGGTCGAGGACTGGCTCGGGGTCGAAGTCGGGCGGGCACGGCGGCGGGCCGATCTGGAGCGGATCGACGCGGGGCAGGCGCTGGCCCGGCTGCTGCCCTGGGCGAGTGGCGACGCGGCCCGCTTCGACGAGCTGGCGCCGGAGCGGATCGAGGTGCCGAGCGGTTCGCGGGTACGGGTGGACTACGGCGGCGAGCAGCCCGTGCTGGCCGTGAAGCTGCAGGAACTGTTCGGCTGGCAGGAGTCGCCGCGGGTGGCCGGCGGGCGGGTGCCCGTACTGGTGCATCTGCTCTCCCCCGCGGGGCGCCCGGCCGCCGTCACCGCCGATCTCGCCTCCTTCTGGAAGGACGGATACCGCTCCGTGCGCGCCGAGTTGCGCGGCCGCTATCCCAAGCACCCGTGGCCGGAGGACCCGACGACCGCACAGCCGACCCGGCACACCACGGCGCGGCTCAAGCGGGGCTGAGCGGAGCCTCGGGCGTGTCGGGGGCCGCACGGCCGGTGGCGGCGGGTCCGGCGCCGGGTCGCCGGCCGCGGGCCTCAAGATGCAGGCTCAGGGCGAGCAGTGCCGCGCCCAGGACCACGAATCCCCAGGGCAGGTAGCTGGTCAGCAGCAGGACGAGGGTGCGCTGGGACGTCACCAGGGCGACGGTGGAGTCGACGTAGTCGGCGCGCATCTTCACATGGCCGGCGAAGGCGGTGACCCTGCCGCCGCCGGGCAGCAGATCGCCGCCGCGCAGTTCCTCCTTGTGGATCTCCTCGCCGTTGACCGGTGCGCCGGTGACCGGGTCGACCCAGAACATCCGCTTGGTGCTGTACCAGCGGGTGGTGCCCATCTTCGCGACGGCCTGCGGGGTGATGCCCTTGACCGGCATCTTCTTGGGGAGCGCGACCTTCGTCCAGGGGATGGTCTGCTCGAAGTAGTAGACCTCCAGGCCGCGGAAGGTGCGGGTGCCCTTGTAGTGGATGGGCGCGGAGGTGCGGGTCTGGGCGTCGAAGTAGGTGTAGTCGCGCTGCTCGGTGAGGAACGGCCACTTGTACTCGATGCCGTTACGGCGCACCGGGTCGCCGTCGACCATCTCCCCGGTGGCGTGCACGGGTTCCTGGGAGTGGGCGTCGAAGATGTAGCGCTCGGGGATCTGGGAGACCATCTTGCCGTCGGGGCCGGCGACATAGGACAGCGCGTCCCAGACGACGACGTCGCGGCCGGCGGTCTTCTCGATGCGGTCGGAGGCGGCGACGTCGCCCTTGAGGGTCTGGACGATGGTGACCTTGGGGACCCGCTCGGCCTTCATCGTGCCGTAGTCGATGAGGGTGGCGGGCCTGGCCTCCAGGACCATGTCCTGGTACTGGCTGGGCGGGATCTTGGCGAGCCGCGGGAAGGCGTACCACCGCATCAGCGGGGACAGGGCGGTGAAGAAGACGGCGAAGGCGAGCAGTACCAGGCTGGCGGTGCGGCGCATGACGGCGGCGTCCCTCCCTCAGGGGTGCTCGGGGACGGTGGTCAGCAGCGGCTTGGGGGAGGTCGTGCCGCTGGGCGCGCCGATCGCCGTGAGGGTGAAGAGGAGAGCGAGCGCCGCGGCCAGTCCGATCGCGGCTGCTGTCAGGGCGCGCATGGCCGGCCTCCCGGGATGCGGTGCGTGTCCGGGGAGGGATCCCCGGATCCTCGACGGCGTCAGGGCGGGGGCACCGTAGCAACGGGCGGCCGAGATGAGAACACGTTTCACCCGAGGACGTGGCGCGCCGCCGTCCCGCCCTGGACGGAGGGCGGAACGGCGGCGCAGGACCGGACGGTTGCCGGCCCGGTCCACGGGGCCTATGCGCGGTCCGGTGCGGTGACCTTGAGCTCGACGGTGAGTACGGCACCGTCCGCGGTGGTCAGCCGGAGCAGGAACGTCCCGGTGCGGGTGTCGGTGCAGATCTTCGGGAGCTTCAGCAGGCCGTCGGCGTCCGTGGTGAGCCCGGTGCGGGTGCGGACCGGCTTGCCCTTGTCGGCGCCGGTGGCCTCGGGGTCCTCGAAGTAGGGGCCCTTGTCGTTCTCCACGGGCTTGTCCGGGTCGTCGGTGACCATGGTCGCGGTGACCGGCACCCCCGCCGCGAACTTGCCCTGGTACGTCGCCTTGATCTCGACCGCGCCGGCCGCGAACGCCTGGCCGGCGGTCGTCGTCAGCTCCTTGTCCGAGGTGCGCACGAGCTTGTCGGCCTTCGGCGCCGGCGCGGCCTTGACGGTGGCATCGAAGGCGACGGCGGGCACGGTGCGGCCGACGGCCGTCGCCCGGATGGTGAAGGCGCCCGTCTTGTCGCCCGCGTGCAGCGTGGGCGCGGTGGCCAGACCGTCCTTGCCGGTGGTGACGGTGACGGCGGTCGCGCCGTCGGGGAAGCGGGCACCGGAGGGCGCGGGGAGGGTGAAGCGGACGGGGGCGCCGGCGACCGGCTTGCCCGTCGCGTCCTCGGCCCGCACCCGCGGCGACGCGGCGAAGTCGCCGCCCGCGGTGGCGCTCACGTCCTTGTCGCCCACCCGCACCAGGGCGGTGAGCGGGGCGGGCTCGGTGGGCGGCTTGGGGGTGGGCTTCTGGGGGTCCTTGCCGCCCGGTGCGGGGTCGGTGCCGCCGGGCTCGGCGGGCTTGCCCGGCTTCGGCTCGGCGGGCTTGCCCGGCTTGGGCTCGGCGGGCTTGCCCGGCTTGGGCTCGGCGGGCTTGCCCGGCTTGGGCTCGGCGGGCTTGCCCGGCTTGGGCTCGGCGGGGCCGTGCGGCTTCGGTTCGGCGGGGTGGTGGCCGGCGCCGGCGCCCCGGCCGTGGCCCTTGCCGGTACCGCCTTCGGTCCGGCCGCCGCCGTGCCCGCCGTTGCCGCCGCCCCGTTGGACGGGGAGTACGCCCTTGCCGTCCGGCACCTCGTGGGTGCCGGTGCGGTAGAACGCGTACCAGGACAGCACCGTCCGCAGATACTCCTCGGAGTTGTTGTAGCCGAGGATCGCGCGGTCGACGTCCTGCCGGGTCGACAGGTCGCGGCCGGCGGCGCACAGGTACCGGCCGGCGGCGAGCGCCGCGTCGAAGACGTTGTTGGGGTCCTTCTTGCCGTCGCCGTTGCCGTCGGCACCCCAACCGGTGCCGTCGGGGCCGCCGCCGGACCAGGTGGAGGGGATGAACTGCATCGGCCCGACGGCACGGTCATGGGTGAGGTCGCCGTCGTAGCGGCCGCCGTCGGTGTCGGTGATCCGCGCGAAGCCGTGGCCGTTGAGCTGCGGGCCGAGGATCGGCTGGAGGGTGGTGCCCTCGGCGTCGACCGCTCCGCCGCGCGCCTGGCCGGATTCGACCTTGCCGATGCCGGCGAGCAGTTGCCAGGGCAGGCGGCAGCCCGGATCGGACCCGCCGATCCGGGACTCGGCCTTCTTGTACGCGGCCAGAACGGTGGCGGGGATGCCGGCCTGGGCGGGGCCGGTGACGACGGGACCGCCCTTGGGGTGCTGCGAACCGCTCGGCGGTACCGGGCTTTTGAGGGGCGGCAGGTCGGTGTAGTACGCCGAGCCGCCGTCGATGGGGGTGTCGGCCGGAGGCGGGGCCGGCTCCCTCTCCCCGGCGGCCGCGCTCTCGGTGGCGGCCGGCGCCTGAGAGGCCGTCAGGGCGGCGCACACCAGGGCCGCCACGGCCGTCGAGGCCGCTCCCCGGCCGAGCCGCCGTCGGAATGTGGCTGCCATACGTGGTCCCCTCCGCTGTGCCCGACCCGCGTCACCGACGCGGTACCGCGCCCCCCGGCGCGTCAACTCAGGCGACACTACGACAACTCGGGCCCGGCATCTACCACCGTCATCGGACACATAATGATCCGAATCGTTCAAGGAGATGCTCATGCCGTTCACGCTCAGCCATGCCGCCGCCGTGCTCCCGGCTATCCGGCGGACCGGCGCGGCCCGTGGCCCGCTGGTCTCCTCGGCGCTCGTCGCGGGGTCTTTCGCGCCGGACATGACGTACTACGCGGACACCGTGGTGCCGGGCGCCATGGAGTTCGGTGACGCCACCCACTCGCTGCCCGGTGTGCTGACGGTGGACGTCCTGGTCACCGCGGGGCTGGTCGGCGGCTGGCTGCTGCTGCGCGAGCCGGCGCTGGCGCTGCTGCCCCGGGCCTGGCGGGGCCGGATGCACACATTGCTGCGGGGCCGCCCCTGGCGACCGCGCGGGCCCCGCGAACTCGCCGCGCTGGTGGGGTGGTTCATCGTCTCGGCGGTGCTCGGATCGGCGTCCCATGTCGTATGGGACGCCTTCACCCACCCGGGCCGCTGGGGCACCCGCCTGATACCCGCTCTGAACGACACCGTGGGCGGTCTGCCGGTGGCGACGTATGTGCAGTACGGCACCTCGGCGCTGGCGCTGGTGGCCATGGCGTGGTTCGGGTGGTCGGCGCTGCGGGCCACGGGCGGGCCCGCGGGCGCCGTGGCCGCGGTGCCCGACCCGGGCGCCGTGCCCCACCTGACCGTACGGCTGCGGCTGCTGCTGACCGCACCGCTCGCCCTGTGCGTTTTGGTCGGCGCGACACACCGGACCCTGCGGGCGCACGCCGTCTACGGCGACGCCGCGACCTGGCCGGACTACATCCCGACCGTGCTCTTCGGCGCCGGCGCGGGCCTCACTCTGGGGCTACCGCTGTACGCCGTGGCCGTACGGCTGCTGCAGCGGCGGGCACACCGGGTGCGGCCGGACGCGGCCGAGCGCGAGGGCGTGTCCGACCGGGCCGCGCGGGTCCGCGGCTGAGCCGTGGGCCCGGCGCGAGGGCGGGCCCGGGCGGGGGCCGGAGCTGTTCCGGCCCCCGTGGCGGGTCAGTGCGCCGCCGACTCCCAGTCCTTGCCCGAGCCGACCGAGACGTCCAGCGGGGCGCGCAGTTCGACCGCCGCGGCCATCTCCCGGCGGACCAGCTCCTCGAGCTTCTCGCGTTCGCCGGGGGCCACCTCGACGACGATTTCGTCATGGACCTGGAGCAGCATCCGGGACCGGAGCTGCGCCGCCCGCAGCGCGGCGTCGACCCGCAGCATCGCGATCTTGACGATATCGGCGGCGGTGCCCTGGATCGGGGCGTTCAGCGCCATCCGCTCGGCCATCTCGCGGCGCTGGCGGTTGTCGCTGTTGAGGTCGGGCAGATAGCGGCGGCGACCGAGCATCGTCTCCGTATAGCCGGTGGCGCGGGCCTCCTCCACGACGCGGCGGAGGTAGTCGCGCACCCCGCCGAACCGCTCGAAGTAGTTGTCCATCAGCTTGCGGGCCTCATCGGGCTGGATGCCCAGCTGCTGGGCGAGGCCGAAGGCCGACAGGCCGTACGCCAGGCCGTAGGACATCGCCTTGATCTTGCGGCGCATCTCCGCGTCGACCTGGTCCGTGGCGACCGAGAAGACATGGGAGGCGACGGTGGTGTGCAGGTCCTCGCCGGAGGTGAAGGCCTCGATCAGGCCCTCGTCCTCGGAGAGATGGGCCATCACCCGCAGCTCGATCTGGCTGTAGTCGGCCGTCAGCAGGGACTCGAAGCCCTCGCCGACGACGAAGCCGCGGCGGATCGCCCGACCCTCGTCCGTACGCACCGGGATGTTCTGCAGATTGGGGTCCGTGGACGACAGCCGGCCGGTCGCGGCCACGGTCTGGTTGAAGGTGGTGTGGATCCGGCCGTCCGCGGCGATGGTCTTGATCAACCCCTCGACCGTCGTGCGCAGCTTGGCCTGCTCACGATGGCGGAGCATGATCACCGGGAGTTCGTTCTCGGTCTGCGAAGCCAGCCAGGCCAGGGCGTCGGCGTCGGTGGTGTAGCCGGTCTTGGTCTTCTTCGTCTTGGGCAGACCCAGCTCGCCGAAGAGGACCTCCTGCAGCTGCTTGGGCGAGCCCAGGTTGAACTCATGGCCCGCGGCGGCATGCGCCTCCTTCACCGCCTGCTGCACGGCGCCGGCGAACTGCTGCTCCATGCGCTCCAGCCAGCCCCGGTCGGCAGCGATACCGGCCCGCTCCATCCGGGCCAGCAGCTCGCTGGTCGGCAGCTCCACATCGCGCAGCAGCTCGGCCGCACCGACCTCCGCCAGCTTCGCCTCGAACGCCACGCCCAGGTCGAGGACCGTCCGCGCCTGCCCCATCAGGGCGTCCGCCTCGGCCTCCTCGTCCGCGCCGAACGCCAGCTGCCCGTCGCCGGCGGCCGCCGGGGCGAGATCGCGCCCCAGATACTCGATGGACAGGGCGTCCAGAGCGAAGGAGCGACGGCCGGGCTTGACCAGATAGGCGGCCAGCGCGGTGTCCATCGTGACGCCGTCGATGCGCCAGCCGTGCTCGCCGAAGACCCGCATCAGGCCCTTGGCGTTGTGCATCACCTTGGGGCGGGCCGCGTCCGCGCTCCAGGCGGCGAAGGCCCGCTCATCGGCCTCGTCGAGCTGGGCGGGGTCGAACCAGGCGGCCGGGCCGCCGGCGGTGGCCAGCGCCACCTCGGCGACGCTGCCGCTGCCCAGGCTCCAGACGTCGACGGTGGCCACACCCAGCGGGCCCGTGGCGTGCTCGGCCAGCCAACCGGCGAGTTCGCCGGTGCCCAGGACCGTGCCGTCCACCTCGACGCCGGCGGCCGGGGCGGCCTCCTCGGCGGCCTCGGCGGCACCCGGGTCGACGGCGTGCAGCCGGTCGCGCAGGCCCTGGTTGCGGATCTCCAGGGCGTTGAGGAAGACCGTGAGCGCCTCGCGGTCGTAGGCCTCGCGGACCAGCTCCAGGGGACCGCAGGGCAGCTCGACGTCGCGCACCATCTCGGTCAGCCGGCGGTTGAGCTTCACCGCCTCCAGGTGCTCACGGAAGTTGACGCCCGCCTTGCCCTTGACCTCCTCGGCGCGCTCCACCAGCTCCGCGAACGAACCGAACTGGTTGATCCACTTCGTGGCGGTCTTCTCGCCGACGCCCGGGATGCCGGGGAGGTTGTCGGACGGGTCGCCGCGCAGCGCGGCGAAGTCCGGGTACTGGGCGGGGGTCAGGCCGTACTTCTCGAAGACCTTCTCCGGGGTGAAGCGGGTCAGCTCCGAGACGCCCTTGGTGGGGTAGAGGACCGTGACGTCGTCGGAGACCAGCTGGAAGGCGTCGCGGTCGCCGGTGACGATCGAGACCTCGAAGCCCTGCGCGGTGGCCTGCTCCGTGAGCGTGGCGATCACGTCGTCGGCCTCGAACCCCTCCACGGCGAAGCGCTTGACGTGCATCGCGTCGAGCAGCTCGCCGATCAGCTCGACCTGGCCCTTGAACTCGTCGGGCGTCTTGGAACGGTTCGCCTTGTAGTCCGCGAACTCCGCCGACCGCCAGGTCTTGCGCGAGACGTCGAACGCCACCGCGAAGTGCGTGGGCGCCTCGTCGCGCAGAGTGTTCGCGAGCATCGACGCGAAGCCGTAGATCGCATTGGTCGGTTGTCCCGTGACGGTCGTGAAATTCTCCACGGGCAGGGCGAAGAACGCCCGATATGCCATGGAATGCCCGTCCATCAGAAGCAGGCGGGGACGACCGCCCGCCGCCGCCTCGGTGCCGGTCGCTTCGCTCTTCTTCGCTGCCTTTGCTGCCACGCCCCCGATCCTGCCACGCCCCACTGACAATCCCCGCCGCGGCGGTCCGGCCCCCGCCGCACACCGCCCGCCCCGCACCGCGAAACACCGCCCCGCACCGCCCGCGATCGCCCCTACACCGCCGACCCCGGTCCGTGACAGGATCTGATGCGTACCGCAACGATCCGCCGCCAGGGCGGAGCGAGCACCAGCTCACGGCTCAAGGGAGAGCGCCATGGCAGGCAAGCCGCCCGCGTCGGACCCCGTCCAGGACGCACCCAAGGTCAGCGAACCCCAGCACTCCGCCGTCGGCCTGCCCGCCATCACCCACGCCCTGCGGATCTCCCAGCAGCAGATGGGCGTGCGCCGCACCGCCCTGACCCTCCTGCGCGTCAACCAGCCCGACGGCTTCGACTGCCCCGGCTGCGCCTGGCCCGAGCCCGACAAGACCCACGCCGCCGAGTTCTGCGAGAACGGCGCCAAGGCCGTCGCCGAAGAGGCCACCCTGCGCCGCGTCACCCCGGACTTCTTCGCCGCACACCCCGTCACCGACCTCGCCACCCGCAGCGGCTACTGGCTCGGCCAGCAGGGCCGCCTCACCCACCCCATGTACCTGGCCGAGGGCGCCGACCACTACGTCCCCGTCCCCTGGGAGCGGGCCTTCGACCTCATCGGCGAGGAACTGACCGCCCTGGACTCCCCCGACGAGGCCGTCTTCTACACCTCCGGGCGCACCAGCAACGAGGCCGCCTTCCTCTACCAGCTCTTCGCCCGCGAGTTCGGCACCAACAACCTCCCCGACTGCTCCAACATGTGCCACGAGTCGTCCGGCTCCGCCCTGACGGAGACCATCGGCATCGGCAAGGGCAGCGTGCTGCTGGAGGACCTCTACAAGGCCGACCTGATCATCGTCGCCGGCCAGAACCCGGGCACCAACCACCCCCGGATGCTCACCGCCCTGGAGAAGGCCAAGGCCGGCGGCACAAAGATCATCTCGATCAATCCGCTGCCCGAAGCCGGACTGGAGCGCTTCAAGAACCCCCAGACCCCCCGCGGCCTGGCGGGCGGCGGCACCGCCCTGACCGACCTGTTCCTCCAGGTGCGCCTCGGCGGCGACCAGGCGCTCTTCCGCGCCCTCAACCGCCTCGTCCTGGCCGCCGACGGCGCCGTCGACGAGGACTTCGTCCGCGAACACACCCACGGCTTCGAGGAGTTCGCGTCGCTGGCGCGGGCCGACGACGACTGGGACGAGACGCTGCGGGCCACCGGCCTGACCCGCGAGGAGATCGAGCGCGCGCTGGCCATGGTCCTGGCCTCCGAGCGCACGATCGTGTGCTGGGCGATGGGCCTGACCCAGCACAAGCACTCCGTCCCCACCATCCAGGAGGTCGTCAACTTCCTTCTGCTGCGCGGCAACATCGGCCGCCCCGGAGCCGGCGTGTGCCCCGTACGCGGCCACAGCAACGTCCAGGGCGACCGCACCATGGGCATCTTCGAGCGGCCCGCACCCGCCTTCCTCGACGCCCTGGAGAAGGAGTTCGGCTTCGCGCCGCCCCGGGAGCACGGCCTCGACGTCGTCCGCGCCATCCGTGCGCTGCGCGACGGCCGGGCCAAGGTGTTCTTCGCGATGGGCGGCAACTTCGTCGCCGCGACGCCCGATACGGACGTCACCGAGGCCGCGATGCGCCGCGCCCGGCTGACCGTCCACGTCTCCACCAAGCTCAACCGCTCGCACGTGATCACCGGCGCCCGCGCGCTGATCCTGCCGACCCTGGGCCGCACCGAACGCGATCTGCAGGAGAGCGGCGAGCAGTTCGTGACCGTCGAGGACTCCATGGGCATGGTGCACGCCTCCCGCGGCCGCCTGGCGCCCGCGAGCTCCCACCTGCTGTCGGAGCCGGCCATCGTCGCCCGCCTGGCCCGCCGCGTCCTCGGCGACGCCAGCCGCACCCCGTGGGAGAAGTTCGAGAAGGACTACGCGGCGATCCGCGACCGGATCGCCCATGTCATCCCGGGCTTCGAGGACTTCAACACCAAGGTCGCCCGCCCCGGAGGCTTCGCCCTGCCGCACGCCCCCAGGGACAGCCGCAGCTTTCCCACCGCCACCGGCAAGGCCAACTTCACCGCCGCGCCCGTCTCCTACCCCACCGCCCCCGAAGGACGGCTGCTGCTGCAGACGCTGCGCTCCCACGACCAGTACAACACCACCGTCTACGGCCTGGACGACCGCTACCGCGGCATCAAGAACGGCCGCCGCGTGGTGCTCCTGCACCCCGACGACGCCCTCGAACGGGGCCTGGCCGACGGGGACTACACCGACCTCGTCAGCGAATGGACCGACGGCAGCGAGCGGCGGGCGCCCGGCTTCCGCGTCGTGCACTACCCCACCGCCCGCGGCTGCGCGGCCGCCTACTACCCCGAGACCAACGTCCTCATCCCGCTCGACCACACCGCCGACACCAGCAACACCCCCGCCTCCAAGTCCGTGGTGATCCGCCTGGAGGCCCCCCACCGGCACTGACCGCCACCAGGCCGCCGGCGGCAACGGACAGCCCCCGCGCTGAGCGCCCGCTCAGCGGCCTGATAGGAACAGGCACGGATCGACGACGATCACGGGCGAGCGAACGGAGCCGTAAGCATGGGCGAGCAGAACACCACGAAGTTTCCGCAGCAGATCCTCGACCAGTGGGCGGGCCTCGGCATCGACCTGCCCGCCCTCTTCTCCGCCGGACACCTCGGCGAGCGGATGAGCGTGCAGGTCACCGAGGCGGCGCCGGAGCGCGTCGTGGGCACCATGCCCGTCGAGGGCAACACCCAGCCCTACGGCCTGCTGCACGGCGGCGCCTCCGCCGTCCTGGCCGAGACCCTCGGCTCGGTCGGCTCGATGCTGCACGGCGGCCCCACCAAGGCCGCCGTCGGCGTCGACCTCAACTGCACCCACCACCGCGGAGTCCGCTCCGGACTGGTCACCGGCGTCGCCACCCCCGTACACCGCGGCCGCTCCACCGCCACCTACGAGATCGTGATCACCGACGAGCACGACAAGCGGGTCTGCACCGCCCGCCTGACCTGCATGCTGCGCGACGTCGACACCGACACCTACCGCGGCTGACCAAAAACGGACGGCACAGCGCCACCGTCCACCACGGCCCCGCCCCACCTTGGGAGCGGGGCCGTTCGCGTATCCGTAACGCTGAGTAACATGCATGCAATCCCACCTCAACCCGCGCACCGGGCGACCGGCCGACCGCGCCCCCGCCGCGCCCACCGCGTCCGATACCCGGACGCAATACCGACACCCCAGTTCAGATTCACCCACGGAAGTGCAAGTTCATCCTCCGCGCCGCGTCCGCCCCCGGCTGTAAGGAGCATGAGACCGAAACGCTCGTAGCCGGTCATAACAAGAGCGTCACATCCTGGTCAGCGCCTCTGCCGAGCCGACGAACACCGCTCTAGAGTCACCGCCAGTCACCGCGCCACCGGGCTCACTGTGAGGACGGACATCCCTGTACCACTTACAGCCCGGTGGCGAAACGGCCACGCGACAGCCATGGCCGCGCCAGGGAAAGGACTGATCGTGCGTCACCGTTCCTTGCTCATCCTCACCACCGCAGTCACCGCAGGCGCCCTCACGCTCTCCGCGTGCGGCTCCCGCGGCGACAACAAGAGCGGCGACGGCTCCAAGACGACCGTCGTCATCGGCCTCGACGCCCCCACCACGGGCGAGCTCTCCGCGCTCGGCCTGGGCATCCGCAACTCCGCCCAGCTCGCCATCGACAACGCCAACAAGGCCGGCGAGGTCAAGGGCGTCACCTTCAAGCTCGAAGCCCTCGACGACAAGGCCCTGCCCAACGTCGGTCAGCAGAACACCACCAAGCTCGCCGGCGACGAGGACGTCCTCGGCATCGTCGGCCCGCTCAATTCCGGCGTCGCCCAGTCCATGCAGCAGGTCTCCAAGCAGAACAACCTCACCCTGATATCCCCGGCGAACACCACGCCCGACCTCACCCAGGGCCCCGACTGGCGCAAGGACAAGCGCGTCCGCCAGTTCCCCACGTACTTCCGCACCGCCACCACCGACGAGGTGCAGGGCGCCTTCGACGGTCAGTACGCCTTCGAGAAGATGAAGGTCAAGAAGGCCTACATCATCGACGACCAGAAGACCTACGGCGTCGGCCTGGCCTCCTCCTTCAAGGACCAGTTCACCAAGCTCGGCGGCAAGATCGTCGGAACCGAGCACGTCAGCCCCGAAGACCGCGACTTCAAGGCCGTCGTCTCCAAGGTCAAGTCCGCCAAGCCCGACCTGGTCTTCTACGGCGGCGAATACCCCGCCTCCGGCCCCCTCAGCCAGCAGCTCAAGGACGGCGGCGTCACCGTCCCCCTCATGGGCGGCGACGGCATGTACAGCGCCGACTACATCAAGCTCAACAAGAAGGCGCAGGGCGACTACGCCTCCTCCGTCGGCAAGCCCGTCGAAGAACTCCCCTCCGCCAAGAAGTTCATCGCCGACTACAAGGCGGCCGGCTTCAAGGAGGCCTACGAGGCCTACGGCGGCTCCACCTACGACGCCACCTGGGCCCTCATCCAGGCCGTCAAGGCCGTCGTCGACGGCAACGACGGCAAGCTCCCCGACGACGCCCGCAAGCAGGTCTCCGAAGCCATGAACAAGGTCAGCTTCGACGGCGTCACCGGCCCCGTCGCCTTCGACAAGTACGGCGACACCACCAACACCATGATCACCGCCTACCAGGTCGACAAGGGCAAGTGGGCCTCCCGCTACAGCGCGCCCTTCAAGAAGTAAGAGCCGACCCACCGACGAGACCCCTCAACGCCGAGACATCCGGGCCGCGCCAGGACACCCAGAACGACCCTGGCGCGGCCCGTGGCACACCGGCACACCGGCACCCCCGGAACCTCGTAACCCCCAGCGATCCTGGATCCCCCACTGACAGCCGCGCTGGATCCCTCACCCACGCAACGGAGGCCCTGCGGTGAATGAACTGCCGCAACAGCTGGCCAACGGACTCATCCTCGGCGCGATGTACGGACTCATCGCGATCGGCTACACGATGGTCTACGGAATTGTCCAGCTCATCAACTTCGCCCACGGCGAGATCTTCATGGTCGGCGGCTTCGGCGCACTCAGCGTCTACCTCGCCCTCCCCACCGGCATGTCACTCGTTCTCGCCCTGCCGATCATGCTCATCGGTGGCATCGCGGTATCCGTCCTCGTCGGCGTCGCCGCCGAACGCTTCGCCTACCGCCCCCTACGCGGCGCACCCCGCCTCGCCCCGCTCATCACCGCCATCGGCCTCTCCATCGCCCTCCAGCAAGCCATCTGGAAGTGGTACCCCGGCGGAAACAAAGCCCGGGTCTTCCCCCAGTTCAAGGGCCACTCCTTCGAGATCCTGGGCGCAACCGTCCAGCGCGGCGACCTCTTCGTCCTCATCGCCGCCCCCGCCTGCATGATCGCCCTCGGCTTCTTCGTCGCCAAGACCCGCAGCGGCCGCGCCATGCAGGCCACCGCCCAGGACCCCGACACCGCCAAGCTCATGGGCATCAACACCGACCGGATCATCGTCCTCGCCTTCGCCATCGGCGCCGCCTTCGCCGGCGTCGCCGCCGTCGCCTACGGGCTGCGCACCGGCGAGGTCCAGTTCCGCATGGGCTTCATCATGGGCCTCAAGGCCTTCACCGCGGCCGTCCTCGGCGGCATCGGCAACATCTACGGAGCCATGCTCGGCGGCGTCGTCCTCGGCATCGCCGAAGCCCTCGCCACCGCCTACATCGAAGAGATCCCCGGCATGCAGCAATTCGGCGGCGGAGCCTGGAAGGACGTCTGGGCCTTCGTCCTCCTCATCCTCGTACTCCTCCTGAGACCACAAGGCCTCCTGGGCGAACGCGTCGCGGATCGGGCGTGATAGCGATGACCACAGAGATCACCAAGACGACCGCCCCCGGCACCCCGGGCGTCCTCCCGCTTCCCGAGCGCCCCGCCCGCATCGCCACCGCGGCGGCCGCCCTCGCCACCGCCGTCTCCACCGGCCTCGCCTGGACCTGGAGCAACGACTTCCCCGGCGAACTCACCTACTACGGATCCCCCGCCGGACTCCAGCTCCTCACCCTCGTCGGCGGCGTCCTCACCCTCCTCCTCGCCGCGGCCGGACTCGGCATCCGCGGCCTGCAGTGGCTCACCCCCGGCGGCCGCAACGCCCCCGTGCTGCTCGCCGCCCTCGCCACCTTCGCCGCCACCTGGTTCACCCTCATCGCCATCGCCGTCCAACTCGGCGGACTGGTCAACCTCGAACCGGGCGGCTTCCTCGCCGGCGTCACCTCGCTGCTCACCCTCCTCGCCGCGCTCGGCCTCCCCGCCGACCACGCCCCGGACACCCCGCCCAAGGACGCCTGGCAGCGCTTCACCGCGGCCCTCGCCGCCACCCCCGTCAAACGCCGCACCCGCGAGCTGCCCGGCTGGGCCGAAATCCTCATCATCGCCGGCGCCTTCGCCGCCGGGCTCCTCGCCTTCACCTACGGCATCGACACCGACGACGGCGCACCCTTCGTCGGATACCTCCTCTTCATGGTGATCGCCATCCCCGCCCTCAACCGGGCAGGACTGATCAAGCGACTCACCGAACTCACCCACGCACACCGCGGCCCGGCCCTGTGCGCCGCCTTCATCGCCGCCGCCAGCTTCCCCTTCACCCAGGACACCGACCAGTACACGATCATCGGGGCCAACATCCTGATCTTCGCCACCGTCGCCCTGGGTCTCAACGTCGTCGTCGGCCTCGCCGGCCTCCTCGACCTCGGATACGTCGCCTTCCTCGGCGTCGGCGCCTACGCCGCAGCGCTCGTCTCCGGCTCCGCCGAATCCGCCCTGGGCATCCAGTTCCCCTTCTGGGCGGCCCTCCTCACCGGCGCCGCCGCCTCCCTCGTCTTCGGCGTCCTCATCGGCGCCCCGACTCTCCGGCTACGCGGCGACTACCTCGCCATCGTCACCCTCGGCTTCGGTGAGATCTTCCGCATCGCCATGCTCAACCTCAACGGCACCACCGGCCCCGACGTCACCAACGGCGCCATGGGCATCCCGAACATCCCCAACCTGGAGATCTTCGGCTTCAACTTCGGCGAACCCCACGACATCCTCGGCATCCCCGTCGCCACCTACGGCAACTACTACCTGCTGATGATCCTCGTGACCGCCTTCGTCGTCATGGTCTTCCGACGCGCCGCAGCCTCCCGCATCGGCCGCGCCTGGATCGCCATCCGCGAAGACGAAACGGCCGCCATCGCCATGGGCATCAACAGCTTCCGGCTCCGCCTCATGGCCTTCGCCCTCGGCGCCGCCCTCGCCGGACTCGCCGGCACCGTCCACGCACACGTGGTGACGACGGCCACGCCCGAGCAGTTCCAGTTCGCCGGGCCCCAACCGCCCAACTCCGCCTTCCTCCTCGCCGCCGTCATCCTCGGCGGCATGGGAACCCTCAGCGGACCCCTCGTCGGCGCCGCCCTGCTCTTCCTCATCCCGGCCAAGCTCGACTTCCTCCAGGACTACCAGCTGCTCCTCTTCGGCATCGCCCTCGTGCTGCTGATGCGCTTCCGCCCCGAAGGCCTCATCGCCGACCGCAGGAAGCAGCTCGAATTCCACGAGACCGGCCAGCTCGACGTGCCCGACCAGCGCCTGCCCGACGCGGACGCGACGATCGGCGTCACCAAGGCAAAGGCGTGACGACACCATGACCCCATCCACCATCACCGCCACCGACACCATGCTCGAAGCCTCCGGTGTCACCATGCGCTTCGGCGGACTCACCGCCGTACGAGGCGTCGACCTCACCGTCAACAGCGGCGAGATCGTCGGTCTCATCGGCCCCAACGGCGCCGGCAAGACCACCTTCTTCAACTGCCTCACCGGCCTCTACACCCCCACCGAGGGCACGGTCAGTTACCGAGGCACCCGCCTCTCCCGCAAGCCCCACCTCGTCACCCAGGCCGGCATCGCCCGCACCTTCCAGAACATCCGCCTCTTCGCCAACATGACCGTCCTGGAGAACGTCCTCGTGGGCCGTCATACGCGCACGAAGGAAGGCCTCTGGTCGGCGCTGCTCAGAGGCCCCGGCTTCAAAAAGGCCGAACTCGGCAGCGAAGAACGCGCCATGGAACTCCTGGAATTCACCGGGCTCGCCCACAAACGCGACCACCTCGCCCGCAACCTCCCCTACGGCGAACAGCGCAAGCTCGAAATCGCCCGCGCCCTCGCCAGCGAGCCCGGACTCCTCCTGCTCGACGAACCCACCGCGGGCATGAACCCCCAAGAGACCCGCGCCACCCAGGAACTCGTCTTCGCCATCCGCGACCAGGGCACCGCCGTACTCGTCATCGAGCACGACATGCGGTTCATCTTCAACCTCTGCGACCGCGTCGCCGTGCTCGTCCAAGGCCAGAAACTCATCGAAGGCACCGCCGACGTCGTCCAGGCGGACGAACGCGTCATCGCCGCATACCTCGGAGAGCCCGTGGCACCGGACACCACCAGCGACACCGCGGAGCCGGCCCACCAGCCGGCCGAGGAACAGACCGGAGACACCCCATGACCGCACTTCTCGAGGTCGAGGACCTCCGCGTCGCCTACGGCAAGATCGAAGCCGTCAAGGGCATCTCGTTCTCCGTCGAAGCGGGTCAGGCCGTCACCCTCATCGGCACCAACGGCGCCGGAAAGACCACCACCCTGCGCACCCTCTCCGGCCTGCTCAAGCCGCTCGCCGGAAAGATCACCTTCGACGGGGAACCCCTCAACGGCGTGCCCGCCCACAAGATCGTCGAACGCGGCCTCGCCCACTCCCCCGAAGGCCGCCGGCTCTTCCCCCGCCTCACCATCGCCGAGAACCTCCAGCTCGGCGCCTTCCTCCGCAAGGACGCCAACGGCATCGAATCCGACATCCAGCGGATCTACGAGCTCTTCCCCATCCTCGGAGAACGCCGCAAACAAGCCTCCGGAACCCTCTCCGGCGGCGAACAGCAGATGCTCGCCATGGGACGGGCCCTGATGTCCCGCCCCAAACTCCTCATGCTCGACGAACCCTCCATGGGCCTCTCGCCGATCATGATGCAGAAAATCATGGAGACCATCCGCGAACTCCGCTCCGAGGGCACCACCATCCTCCTGGTGGAACAGAACGCCCAGGCCGCCCTCTCCCTCGCCGACCACGCCCACGTCATGGAAATCGGCCGGATCTCCCTCTCCGGCACCGGCGAATCGCTCCTGCACGACGAATCCGTCCGCAAGGCGTACCTGGGCGAGGACTGACCACCCCACCCCCCAAACAAGCGGCCCCGTACCGGTATCCACCGGTACGGGGCCGCCCGCGCACAACGCGCGACTACTGGTCCTTCTTCTGCTTCTTCTTCTCCTCGGCGTCCTCGATGACCGCCTCGGCGACCTGCTGCATCGACAGCCGGCGGTCCATCGACGTCTTCTGGATCCACCGGAAGGCAGCCGGCTCCGTCAGCCCGTACTGCGTCTGCAGAATGCTCTTCGCCCGGTCCACCAGCTTGCGCGTCTCCAGCCGCTGCGTGAGGTCGGCGACCTCCTTCTCCAGCGTCTTCAGCTCGGTGAACCGGCTCACCGCCATCTCGATCGCCGGCACGACATCGCTCTTGGAGAACGGCTTCACCAGATACGCCATCGCCCCCGCGTCCCGCGCCCGCTCCACCAGCTCGCGCTGCGAGAACGCGGTCAGCATCAGCACCGGCGCGATGCTCTCCTCGGCGATCTTCTCGGCCGCCGAGATACCGTCCAGAACCGGCATCTTCACGTCCAGGATCACCAGGTCGGGGCGGTGCTCCCGGGCCAGGTCCACGGCGGTCTGCCCGTCCCCGGCCTCGCCGACGACGGTGTAGCCCTCCTCCTCCAGCATCTCTTTGAGATCGAGACGGATGAGGGCCTCGTCCTCGGCGATCACGACGCGCGTGGTCAGCGGCGGGACATGCGACTGATCGTCATCGGCGACGGGCTGCTCGGGCTCGGCGGGGCTCACGGGACTCCTCGTTCAGGCAGGCGGTGCCCCATGAGCCTACCTAGCTCCTGTAAGGTAGTCCCACAGCAGGTGGGCGTTACCCTTGGATTCCGCTGGCCCCGGTAGCCCAATTGGCAGCAGGCAATGGATTCAAAACCCATACAGTGTCGGTTCGAGTCCGACCCGGGGCACTTCTCCTTCAATTCCAAGGTCACCTGAAATTCGGGAAAGTTCGCTCGATGGGGCGAACGCCAGCCCGAACAGGCGCGGAATGACCGCCACCACCCCAAGCTCGCATGTATGTACGATCGCAAGACGCGCGAGCACACCCTGGCCCTCGTCGCCCAAGGCCGCAGCCTCAATTCCGTAAGCAAGCAAACCGGAATATCCCGGTACGCGATCCGCTCCTGGCAGATCCGCATAGAGCCGGTTTCGCGCGCGACGGAGTGTCCGCGCTGCGAGGGTGTACCACGACCGCCCGAGGCGGCCATGGCCTATGCATACCTGCTCGGCCTCTATCTCGGTGACGGCTGTATCAGCAGACAGCCGCGCGGGCGCGGGTATGTGCTGCGCATCGCGTGCGCGGATGCCTGGCCCGGCCTGATCGGGGCGTGCCGCGAGGCGGTGAAGGCGGTCCGCCCGATGAACAGCGTGTGCGTCGTCCAGCGCCAGGGCTGCGTCATGGTGACGAGCTACAGCCACCACTGGCCCTGCCTCTTCCCGCAGCACGGCCCCGGCAAGAAGCACGAACGGCCGATCGTCCTCGAAGCCTGGCAGCAGCAGATCGTGGACGAGCACCCCTGGGAGTTCCTCCGCGGGCTCATCCACTCCGACGGCTGCCGGATCACGAACTGGACGACGCGCGTGGTCGGTGGCGAGCGCAAGCGCTACGAGTACCCCCGGTACTTCTTCACGAACATGTCCGCCGACATCCTGCGGCTCTACACGGACGCCCTCGACAGGGTCGGCGTCGAATGGAAGACCGCGCGGCAATCCCGTAAGGCGGAGAACATCTCCGTCGCCCGGCGCGCCTCCGTCGCCCTCATGGACCAACACATCGGGCCGAAGTACTGACGGGGACGGCAGTCAGTTCCTCGGCCCAGCGGGTTCAAGTGTGGTGCGGATGGGGCTACTTCGGGGCGTCGTCCTCGCCGATGTGGTGGACGCGGACGAGATTGGTGGAGCCGGGGACGCCGGGCGGGGAGCCGGCGGTGATGATGACGATGTCGCCCTTCTGGCAGCGGCCGAGCTTCAGCAGCTGCTCGTCGACCTGGGCGACCATCTCGTCGGTGGAGTCGACGGTCGGGCCGAGGAACGTCTCCACGCCCCAGCTGACGTTGAGCTGGGAGCGGGTGGCCGGGTCGGGGGTGAAGGCCAGGAGGGGGATCGGCGAGCGGTAGCGGGAGAGGCGGCGGACGGTGTCGCCGGACTGGGTGAAGGCGACGAGGAACTTGGCGCCGAGGAAGTCGCCCATGTCGGCGGCGGCGCGGGCGACGGCGCCGCCCTGGGTGCGGGGCTTGTTGGCCTCGGTGAGCGGCGGGAGGCCCTTGGCGAGGAGGTCTTCCTCGGCGGCCTCGACGATGCGGCTCATCGTCTTGACCGTTTCGGTGGGGTACTTACCGACGCTGGTTTCACCGGAGAGCATGACGGCGTCGGTACCGTCGATGACGGCGTTGGCGACGTCGGAGGCTTCGGCGCGGGTGGGGCGGGAGTTGTCGATCATCGAGTCGAGCATCTGGGTGGCGACGATGACCGGCTTGGCGTTGCGCTTGGCGAGTTTGATGGCCCGCTTTTGGACGATCGGCACGGTTTCGAGGGGCATTTCGACGCCGAGGTCGCCGCGGGCGACCATGATGCCGTCGAAGGCGGCGACGATGTCGTCGATGTTGTCGACGGCCTGGGGCTTTTCGACCTTGGCGATGACGGGGAGGAAGCGCTCTTCCTCGCGCATGATGCGGTGGACGTCTTCGATGTCGCGGCCGCTGCGGACGAAGGAGAGGGCGATGATGTCGGCGCCGTAGCGCAGGGCCCAGCGGAGGTCGTCCTGGTCCTTTTCGGAGAGGGCGGGGACGGAGACGGCGACGCCGGGGAGGTTGAGGCCCTTGTGGTCGGAGACCATGCCGCCTTCGATGACCTTGGTGTGGACGCGGGGGCCGGTGACTCCCGTGACCTCCAGGGTCACCTTGCCGTCGTCGACGAGGATGCGTTCGCCGGTGGTGACGTCGTCGGCGAGGCCGGGGTAGGTGGTGCCGCAGATGTGGCGGTCGCCTTCGGTGGACGGTTCGACGGTGATCGTGAACTCGTCGTCGCGTTCGAGAAGTACGGGGCCTTCTCGGAATCGACCCAGGCGAATCTTCGGACCTTGAAGGTCGGCGAGGATGCCGACGCTGCGGCGGGTTTCTTCGGACGCTTTGCGGACCCGGTCGAATCGCGCCTCGTGGTCGGCGTAGGTGCCGTGGCTGAGGTTGAAGCGGGCGATGTCCATTCCGGCCTCGACGAGGGCTTTGATCTGCTCGTACGAGTCGGTGGCGGGTCCCAGTGTGCAGACGATCTTTGCTCGGCGCATGTTTCGACTCTATGACTTACCGGGCGGTAGGGAACTGTAAAGAAGTGACTGCTCAACGAGCGCTTGGTGAAAGGCTGTTGACAAGTAATGGAATGCGCGCGATGGCGCTCCGATGAGCGGATTTCCGCCCTCGCGCGGTGGCGTCTCGCAGTGTGGTCATAGGGCGGGGCGGGTCATCGTAAAGCGCGCGTTGACATTGGCGTAGACGGTCTGGCGCTGGGGTTCGAGATCGAGGGCGGGGGCGGATTCCTGGACGGGGGCGCCGCCGTAGCCGGCGAAGGAGCGCATGGCGGGGGCGGCGACGGGGGCGGTGTTCTCGGCGCCGAGGTCGGCGAGTTCGACGATGGCGTCGAGGTGGGCGCCGAGGGCCTCGGCGTATTCGCGGGCGCGCTGGACGGCTTCGCGTACGGCTTGGGTGCGGGCGTCGCGGTGGGCGGGTGAGTCGTGCCGCAGGGCCCACCAGGGGCCGTCGACGCGGGTGAGGTCGAGGTCGGCGAGGCGGGTGGTGAGTTCGCCGAGGGTGGTGAAGTCGTTGAGGGTGGCGGTGTGGGTGACGCGTCCGTGGTAGGCGCGGATGCGTTCGTGGCGACCCTTTTCGGTGAGTTGGGGGGTGAGGCTGAAGGCGCCGGTTTCCAGTTTTTCGATGGCGTCGCCGTAGCTCTTGATGAGGGTGAGGGCTTGTTCGTTGCGGCGGGTGAGGTCGGTGAGGGCGGTGGCGCGGTCCGTGCCGCGGGCACTGACGGTGACGGTGATGCGGGCGATCTCGGGGTCGACTTCGAGGCGGGCTTCGCCGCGTACGGCGAGGCGGGGGGTGTCGGGGGTGCCGTAGGGCAGGGCGGTGGGGGTGGCGGGGGTGGTGTCGATGGGGGTGTCTTCGATGGGGGCGTCGTGGCTCGGGTCGGTCATCGGGGCTCCTTGGGGTACGGGTGGGCGAAGGGTTGCATATCGCGGAGGGGTGGGGTGGGAGTTTGGGCCGGTGGGGGTACGGCGGCCGGGTGGGCACGGGTGCCATGGGACACGCCAGCCCAGTCAGGAGCATGACAATCGCTGCCTCTGAGGGGCGGCGGCGGTGCCGGGGAGGCATCGCCGCCGTGGGTCAGTGGCGTGGGACGAGGGTGGATCCCTGGCGTGGGACGGCACCGGCGCGGCCAGCGGTGGGCTGGGGAAGGCCGAAGGTGGTGAAGGCGGTGCGGGTGGGGAGGGGGTAGGGGGTGGTCTGGGTGAGGGAGTTGAGGATGGTGGCGCTGCGCCAGGCGGCGAGGCCGAGGTCGGGGGCACCGACGCCGTGTGTGTGGGTTTCGGCGTTCTGGACGTAGAGGGAGCCGGTGACGCCGGGGTCGAGGACCAGGCGGTGATCGGCGTCGATGCGGGGGCGTTCGGCGGCGTCGCGGCGTACGTAGGGGTCGAGGGCGGCGAGAAGGGTGTCCATGCGGCGTTCGCGGTAGCCGGTGGCGAGGACGACGGCGTCGGTGGTGAGGCGGGAGCGGGTGCCTTGCTGGGTGTGGTCGAGGTGGAGTTCGACCTTGGTGGTGCCGACGCGGCCGGCGGTGCGTACGGAGACGCCGGGGGTGAGGGTGGCGTCGGGCCATCCACCGTCGAGGGTGCGGCGGTAGAGCTCGTCGTGGATGGCGGCGAGGGTGTCGTGGTCGATGCCCTTGTGGAGCTGCCATTGGCGGGGGACGAGGTCGTCGCGGACGCGTTCGGGGAGGGCGTGGAAGTAGCGGGTGTAGTCGGGGGTGAAGTGTTCGAGGCCGAGTTTGCTGTATTCCATGGGGGCGAAGGCCGGGGTGCGGGCGAGCCAGTGGATGCCTTCGCGGCCGGTGGGGCGGGCGCGGAGCTGGTCGAGGAAGATCTCGGCGCCTGACTGGCCGGCGCCGATGACGGTGATGTGGTCGGCGGCGAGCAGCTGCTCGCGGTGGTCGAGGTAGTCGGCGGAGTGGATGACGGGGACGGCGGGGGCGTCGGCGAGGGGGCGGAGCGGGACGGGGATGTGGGGGGTGGTGCCGATGCCGAGGACGAGGTTGCGGGCGTAGGTGCGGCCGAGGGCCTCGGCTTCGCCTTCGGTGCCGAGTTGGGTGAAGTCGATCTCGAAGGCCTCGTGTTCGGGGTTCCAGCGCACGGCGTCGATCTGGTGGCCGAAGTGGAGGCTGGGGAGGTTTTCGCTGACCCAGCGGCAGTAGGCGTCGTATTCGGCGCGGTGGATGTGGAAGCGCTCGGCGAAGTAGAAGGGGAAGAGGCGTTCGCGGGTCTTGAGGTAGTTGAGGAAGCTCCAGGGGCTGGCGGGGTCGGCGAGGGTGACGAGGTCGGCGAGGAAGGGGACTTGGAGGGTGGCGCCGTCGATGAGGAGGCCGGGGTGCCAGCGGAAGGCGGGACGCTGGTCGTAGAAGGCGGTGCGCAGTTGGGTGAGGGGGTGGGCGAGGGCGGCGAGCGAGAGGTTGAAGGGGCCGATGCCGATGCCGGCGAGGTCGAGGGGTTCGTCGGGGCTCGCGGTGTGGGTGGTGATGGGGCTTTCGGGAGCGGTGCTCATCGGGGGATGTGGCCTTCCACGAGTTTGAGGAGGGTGGTGAGGTCTCCGGTTTGGGTGTGGGGGTTGAGGAGGGTGGCCTTGAGCCAGAGGCCGGTGGGGGTGGTGGCGCGGCCCAGGACGGCTTGTCCGTCGGTGAGGAGCGTGCGGCGGATGGTGGCGAGGGTGGTGTCGTCGGCGTGGGTGGGGCGGAAGAGGACGGTGCTGAGGGTGGGGCGGGAGTGGAGTTCGTAGTGGGGGTGGGCCTCGATGAGGTCGGCGAGGTCCTGGGCGGCGGCGAGGGTGCGGTCGACGAGTGCGCCGAGGCCGTGGCGGCCGAGGGCTTTGAGGGTGACGGCGATCTTGAGGATGTCGGGCCGGCGGGTGGTGCGCAGTGAGCGGCTGAGGAGGTCGGGGAGGCCGGCTTCGGTGTCGTCGTCGGCGTTGAGGTAGTCGGCCTGGTGGGTGAGGGGCGCGAGGGTGGCGGGGTCGGGGACGGCCAGCAGGCCGGCCGCGACGGGTTGCCAGCCGAGTTTGTGCAGGTCGAGGGCGACGGTGTGGGCGCGGGTGAGGCCTTCGAGAGCGGTGTGGTGGGTGTCGCTGAAGAGGAGGGGTCCGCCGTAGGCGGCGTCGATGTGGAGGCGGGCGCCGTGGTGTTCGGCGAGGTCGGCGAGGGCGGGGAGGGGGTCGATGGCGCCGGAGTCGGTGGTGCCCGCGGTGGCGGTGAGGAGGACGGGGCCGGTGTGGCCGGCGAGGTTGGCCAGGCAGGTGTGGACGGTGTCGGGGGCGAGGGTGCCGTCGGGGGTGGGGAGGGTGAGGGGTTGCGGGAGGCCGAGGAGCCAGGCGGAGCGGTGGATGGAGTGGTGGGCGTTGGCGCCGCAGACGATCTGGAGGGGGGCGTTGCCGGCGGCGGTCTCCCGTGCGAGGAGGATGCCGAGTTGGTTGGATTCGGTGCCGCCGGTGGTGATCAGGGCGTCGGGGGCGGTGGCCCGGGGGTAGACGAGCCGGGCGAGGGCGCGGCTGGTGAGGGCTTCGAGGGCGGAGGCTGCGGGGGCCTGGTCCCAGGAGTCCATGGAGGGGTTGAGGGCGCCTGCGGCGAGGTCCGCCGCGGTGGCCAGGGCCAGTGGCGGGCAGTGCAGATGGGCGGCGCAGTGGGGGTCGGCGGGGTCGGCGGCGCCGGCGGCGAGGGTGTGGACGAGGGTGCGCAGGGCGGCGTGCGGTCCGGTGCCGTGTTCGGGGAGCAGGGGGTGGCAGGCGTCGTGTACGGCGCGGGCGACGGCGTCGGGGCCGCCGGCCGGGAGGGGGCCGGCGCGGTCCTCGGCGCCGGTCGTGAGGGCGTCGAGGACCGTGTCGAGGAGGGGGCGCAGTGCGCGGGGGCCGTTGGTGCCGCCTGCGAGGGCGGTGCCGGCAGGGGGCACGGACATGGATGCGCTCTTCCGTGAGGGGCGTTCGGGCTGCGCCGCGAAGGCCATCCGTTCGGATAGTCGTTAGGCGGCCCTAAGTTACTGCTCCGATACGCTCCGCATCCAGCACTTGCGGTCATACCACCCGAAAGTGGTACGGGTGTACCGCAGTGTTCGGGTGCCGCCGGCTGCCGGTCCGGCGGCACCCGCTGTGCGGGGGCCGCGCGCTATGCGCCGTCGCCCGCCGCGGCGGTCCGTACCGCCAACGCCCGCCGCAGGTCGTCGAGTTGGTCGATGAGCTTGCGACGGAGGGCGGGGGTGGGGTCGCCGTCGGCGAGGCAGGTCTCGCCCAGGCGGAGGGTGTCCTCCTCGACGACGACGGCGGGGAAGGCGTCGCGGCCGGCGGCCGCGGCGAGGGCGGGGCCGCGGGCGGCGGCGAGGGCGGGGACGTCGGTGAAGTAGCGGGCGACGTAGGGGCGGAGCAGGTCGTGGTGCTCGGGTGCCCAGAAGCCGGTGGCGGTGGCGGTGAAGAGGTAGTTGGACAGGGCGGTGCCCTCGTCGGTGGTGAACAGGGCGTCCCAGGCGGCTTGTTTGGCGGCCGGGTCGGGGAGGGCGGCGTGGCAGCGGGCGGCGCCTTCGCGGCCGGTGGCGCTGGGGTCGCGGGTGAGTTCGGCGTCGATGGCCTCGGGGGTGGTGGCGCCGAGGGTGGCGAGCCGGCCGAGGATGCGCCAGCGCAGTTCGGGGTCGAGGTGCGGGCCGCCGGGGACGCTGCCGTCGTCGAGCCAGTCCTGTATGCCTTCGGGCGTGGTGGCGCTGGAGATGAGGGCGCGGACGGCGACCAGCCGCAGTCCGGTGGCGGTGCCGTTCTCGGGGCCTTCGGTGCGGCGGAGTATGTCGCGGCTGAGGGCGGTGAGGGTGGCCAGGGCGGTGTGGCGCCGGTCGGCGGTCAGGTAGCGGTCGGCGATCTGGGTGCGGGCGAAGGCCAGGACGCCCTGGACGATGGCGAGGTCGGTCTCGTACGGGAGGTGGGCGCGGGCCGCGTCGAGGTAGGCGGTGGGCGGCAGTTCGCCGTCGCGGACCATGTCGCGGGCGGCGTTCCACACGACGGCGCGGGTCAGCGGGTCGGGGAGGCCGGACAGGGCGGCGAGGGCGGTGTCCCAGGAGCGGGGGTCGAGGCGGACCTTGGCGTAGCCGAGGTCCTGGTCGTTGAGCAGGACCAGGGCGGGGCGGCCGCCGGTGGCGGTGTGGTCGCCGTCGTGCGGCAGGTCCCAGGACAGCGGGGTGCGCGGGAGGAGGCGGCCGGGGGTGTGCGGGTCGTGGTCGTAGAGGCCGACGGTGAGGTGGTGGGGGCGGGTGCCGTCGGAGCTTCCGGTCTGGTGGACGGCCAGGCTCCAGGTGCCGTCGCGGTTCTCGCGGACTTCGGGGGTGAGGGTGTCGACGCCGGTCGTGCGCAGCCAGCGCGCGGCCCAGGCGTGGACGTCGCGGTCGGTGGCGCGGGCGAGGGAGTCGATGAAGTCGGCGAGGGTGGCGTTGCCGAAGCGGTGCCGGGCGAAGTGGTCGTTGATGCCGGTCAGGAAGTCCTTGTTGCCCATCCAGGCGACGAGCTGGCGCAGGGCGGAGGCGCCCTTGGCGTAGGAGATGCCGTCGAAGTTGAGCAGGGCGGAGGCGGTGTCGGGGACGTCCTCGGGGGTGGGGGCGACGGGGTGGGTGGAGGGGCGCTGGTCGGCGTCGTAGCCCCAGCCCTTGCGGGCGACGGCGAAGTCGGTCCAGGTGTCGGTGAAGCGGGTCGCTTCGGCCAGGACCTGGTAGCCCATGTACTCGGCGAAGGACTCGTTGAGCCAGATGTCGTCCCACCACTGGAGGGTGACCAGGTCGCCGAACCACATGTGGGCCATCTCGTGGGAGATGACCATGCCACGGGTCTGGCGCTCGGTGTCGGTGACGGCCGAGCGGTAGACGAATTCGTCGCGGAAGGTGACCAGGCCCGGGTTCTCCATGGCGCCGGCGTTGAATTCGGGGACGAAGGCCTGGTCGTAGGAGTCGAAGGGGTAGGGCTCCTCGAAGATCTCGTGGTAGCGGTCGAAGCAGCGGCGGGTGAGGTCGAGGATCTCCTCGGCGTCGGCGTCCAGGTGCGGCGCGAGGGAGCGGCGGCAGTGGATGCCGAAGGGCAGCCCGGCGTGTTCGGTGCGTACGGAGTGCCAGGGGCCGGCGGCGACGGCGACGAGGTAGGTGGAGATCAGGGGGGTGGGGGCGGCCTGCCAGCGGCCCTGGCCGAGGTGTTCGGTGATGCCGTTGGCGAGGACGCTCCAGCCTTCGGGGGCGGTGACGGTCAGCTCGAAGACGGCTTTGAGGTCGGGCTGGTCGAAGGCGGCGAAGACGCGTTGGACGTCGTCCATGAACAGCTGGGTGTAGACGTAGCTCTCGCCGTCGGCGGGGTCGGTGAAGCGGTGCATGCCCTCGCCGGTGCGGGAGTAGCGCATGGTGGCGTCGAGGCGCAGTTCGTGGTCGCCGGGGGCGAGGCCGGTGAGCGGGAGGCGGTTGGATTCGAGGGCCTTGGGGTCGAGGGGTTGGCCGTCGAGGGTGGCGGAGTGCAGCTCGGCGGGCTTGAGCTCGACGAAGGTGTCGCCGGCCGCCTTGGCGGTGAAGTGGATGACCGTACTGGAGCCGAACTGTTCCTCACCGTGGGTGAGGTCGAGTTCGACGGCGTAGCGGTGGACGTCGATGAGTCGGGCTCGGGTCTGCGCCTCGTCGCGCTGCAGTGCGGTCATGGGGACATGCTGCCGTACGGCCGGTGGGCGGTGCACGGGGGTTTGACGGGCTCTGGGCGGGGCCGGGTCCGCGTGTCCCGCCGTCGGGGCTCGCGCCGTGCGGGGTTCGTCGGTGTCGCGGGGGCCGGAGGGGACGTACGGGGGTCCGTCCTCGGCGCGGGCGTCTCTGGTACGTGGATCGGGCACCCCGGCGTTCGCTCCGGTCCTGCGGGCGGACCCCCGTACGTCCCCTCCGGCCTACGTGTGTCCCGTCTGCGGCCCGGCGGCACCACCGGCAAGCGCTGACCGTCATCGGTACGGTCGGTCAGCCGCCCACATGGACGGTCGGAGGGGATGCCCCGTGCCCCGCCCGCAGGACCGGAGCGGACGCCGGGGTACCCGATCCTCGTACCAGATGCGCCCGCGCCGAGGACGGGGTACGGGGTGTCCCCTCCGGCCCCCGCACAACGAAGCGAGCGCGCACCAGGCCCGACAGCCGACCCGGGCTCAGCGCACCAGCGGCGGATCATCGGGGTCGGGGATCTGTGTGGACCAGCCGCCGGGGACGGAGCGGACCTGGCGGTCGCGGAAGCGGACCGGGGCGGTGCCGACCCGGCGGGTGAACAGCCGGCTGAAGTAGGCGGGGTCGTCGTAGCCGACCCGGCGGGCCACCGCGGCGACGGGCAGGTCGGTGCCGATGAGGAGTTCCTTGGCCCGGCCGAGCCGGATGCCGAGGAGGTAGTCCTTGGGGCTGCAGCCGGCGCCGCGCCGCACGGCGGCGCGCAGTTCGGCGGGGGTCATGCCGTGCCGGGCGGCGTGCTCGGCGACCGTGAGCGGCAGGAAGGCGTCCCGGGCCAAGGCGCCCAGGACGGGATCGCCGTCGGCGTCGGTGTCGGCGCGGGCGCGGCGCAGGGCGACCAGGAGTTCGTGGACGGCGGCGGCGGTCTCCACCTCCAGCAGGGGGTTGCCGCGTCGCGCCGCGCGGGCGATGCGGCCGACGGCGGTCCGTGCCGGGCCGGTGTCGGCGAGCGGTACGAGGGGCCGGTCCGGTTCGATGTAGCCGAGTTCGGTGTAGGTCGCGGCGGCCGGTCCGGTGAAGTCGACGAAGCTTTCGTCCCAGCCGGTCTCGGCGTCGGCTCCGTAGTGGTGCGGGACGCCGGGGATGAGCCACAACAGGGCGGGGGCGGTGACCGGCCGGCGGCGGCCGTCGGGGGCGGTGTACCAGCCGCGGCCGGCGCTGATGACGAGGGCGACGTGGTGGTCGAGGGTGCGCGGGCCGACCGTGGGCAGGGTGCCGTGCTGCAGGCCGACTCCCAGGCACACCAGGCCGAGCCGGTGGTGGAGCGGGCTCGGCGTGAAGTACCGCATCCAGGTGTGGTACACGCCCGGACCTCCCGTCGCTTGGTACCTCTGCCGTGATGGCGGCCTCCGCCACCGTGCCGCCGTGCCGCTCCGTCGAACCGTCCAATCAGGGCCGATCTTTGTCCATGGACCGCCGCGCCGCCAGAGGGTGAGGCTGACCGATGACGCGGCAGGACGACACAGGGGCGGGGTGACGTGGCGCAATTCGCGGTGGGTGAGCGGGACTTCACGCTGGACGGGCGGCCGGTGCGGCTGCTGTCGGGGGCGTTGCACTACTTCCGGGTGCACGAGGGGCAGTGGGGCCATCGGCTGGCGATGCTGCGGGCGATGGGCCTGAACTGCGTCGAGACGTATGTGCCGTGGAATCTTCATGAGCCGCGGCCCGGTGAGTTCGCCGACCCCGAGGCGCTGGGCCGGTTCCTGGACGCGGCGCGGGCGGCGGGGCTGTGGGCGATCGTCCGCCCGGGGCCGTATATCTGCGCGGAGTGGGAGAACGGCGGGCTGCCGCACTGGCTGACCGGGCCGCTGGGCCGGCGGGTGCGCACCCGGGACGCGGAGTTCCTGCGGGCCGTGGACGCCTGGTTCGCGCGGCTGCTGCCGCAGGTCGTGGCGCGGCAGTGCACGGCGGCGGGGCCCGGCGGCGCGGGCGGCGGTCCGGTGGTCATGGTGCAGGTGGAGAACGAGTACGGCTCGTACGGCAGCGACGCCCGCTATCTGGCGCACCTCGTGGGGCGGCTGCGCGAGCTGGGGGTGGGGGTGCCGCTGTTCACCTCGGACGGGCCCGAGGAGCACATGCTCAGCGGTGGGTCGGTGCCCGGTGTGCTCGCCACCGTCAACTTCGGTTCGGGGGCGCGGGAGGCGTTCGCGGCGCTGCGGCGCCGTCAGCCGGGCGGGCCGCTGATGTGCATGGAGTTCTGGTGCGGGTGGTTCGCGCACTGGGGGCGGGCGGAGGCGCCGCGCGCGCCCAAGGACGCGGCGGAGGCGCTGCGCGAGGTTCTGGAGTGCGGGGCCTCGGTCAATGTCTACATGGCGCACGGCGGCACCAGCTTCGGCGGGTGGGCGGGGGCCAACCGCGCGGGTGAGCTGCACGACGGGGAGCTGCGGGCGACCGTGACGTCGTACGACTACGGGGCGCCGGTCGATGAGCGCGGGCGTCCGACGGAGAAGTTCTGGCGCTTTCGGGAGGTGCTCGCCCCATGGGCCGACGGGCCGCTGCCGGCGGTACCCGAGCCGCCGCCGGGGCTGGCGGGTCCGGCGGCGGCGGTGGTGGAGGAGTGGGCGCCGGCCGGGGAGGTGATGGCGACGCTGGGCGGCGACGAGGTCGAGGGGGGCGTCCCGGCGACGTTCGAGGAGTTGGACGTGGACCGGGGGCTGGTCCGCTACCGGGTGGCGGTGCCGGGGCCGCGGGGCCGGTATCCGCTGCGGGTGAGCGGGCTGCGGGACCGGGCGGTGGTGTATGTCGACGGGGAGCGCCGGGCGGTGATGGACTCCGAGGACGCCGTGATCGGGGAGGTGGCGGGGCCGGCGTCGGTGGAGTTGTGGGTGGCGTCCCTGGGGCGGGTCAATTACGGGCCGCGGCTGGCCGAGTCCAAGGGGATCGTGGGCGGGGTGCTGCACGAGCGGCAGTATCTGCACGGCGTACGGTCGCGGGGGCTGCGGCTGGACGCGCTGGAGGAGGCCGGGGCGCTGGCGAGGGTCCCGTTCCGGGAGGTGGCGGGGGCCGGCGGGGATCCGGGGCTGTACCGGGGGACGGTGACGGTGGCCGGGCGGCCGGGGGACGCCGATCTGGTGCTGCCGGGCTGGAGCCACGGGGTCGCCTGGATCAACGGGTTCTGCCTGGGCCGCTACCGGTCGGTGGGGCCGCAGCGCGCCCTGTTCGTGCCGGGCCCGGTGCTGCGCGAAGGCCGCAACGAGCTGCTGCTGTGGGAGTGGGAGGGCGCCCCGGCCCTGGTGGGGGAAGGGGCGGGGGCGCCCGGTCTGGGGCCCTGCGCGGCGCAGGGCTGAAGGGGGCCGTGGGGGCGCACCGACCCGCCCCCACGGCCGGCTGCGCTACACCTCGCGCACCTCGAACGCGTCGAGGACGAACTCCGCCGTCCCGTCGTCGCCGGTCTTGCGCAGTCCGACCCAGGCCTCGCCGTGGTCGGGTGCGGTGAACTCGTAGGTGTGGGTGGTGGGTCGGGTGGCGACGGGCAGGGGGCTGCGGGTCAGCTCGCGGAGTGCGGGCTCGTCGACGCCCGTGATCCAGGCGTACTGGCCGGCCGTGGCGTTCGCGTAGCGGAAGGTGACGCGGTAGCGGCGGCCGGCGGTGAAGCGGACGGTGTGCGGGACGGTCCGGTAGACCAGGCCGGTGTTCTCGCCGCGCGACTTGAGCGACTGGCCGCCGTCGATGACGTCGTCGACCGCCTTGCCGTTCCAGCCGCGCTGGGTGAACGGGGCGTGCCGCTGGGCGATATGGGTGCGGGGGTCGGTGCTGCCGCCCGCGTCGCCCTTGACGAAGACGCCCCAGCCCTGGGGGACGTGCTCGAAGTCCTCGTGTACCAGGGTGCCCTTCTTGGCGGTGGGTTCGGCGGGGACGACGCGGACGTTGTCGAACCGGACCCGGGCGCGGCCCGCCGCGGCGGTGAGGGCGAGGGTGACCGGGCCGCCGCCCTCGGGGACGGTGAAGCGGGTGAAGAGGCGCTGGAAGCGGGTGCCGGACTTGCGGTCGGCCGCCACGTAGTTGCCGGCGGTGGAGGTGTCGGTCCAGTTGGCGGCGGTGACGCCGTCGGCGGTGCGGATCTCCAGGGCGGCCCGCCGCCGCTCCCCCGGCTTCGCGCCGACCTCGATCTGCACGGAGGCGGCGTAGGTGCCGGGGACGAGGCGGGTGAGCTTCTGGGTGACGGCGGCGGCGCCGCCCGCGTCGACGACCAGCTCGTAGTCGCCCAGGTCGCTACGTCGTACGGAGGCCGGGCCGGTGGTCTGCCAGGCGTCGAGGGTCCCGGAGTGGAAGCCGGGGTCGGTCAGTGCGGTGCCCTCGCCCCAGTCGGGGCCGCCCTGGGCGGGGGCCCGGTCGCGGTAGAGGACGTAGGCGACGCCGGGCTGCGCGGTGAGGGTGATCCGGCCGCCGGTGACGGGGATCGGGGTCTCCTGGGTGCGGCCCTGGTCGGTGAGCCGGTAGGCGTGCACGGCGCTGGCCGACGACCAGCCGCGCGGCAGGGTCCAACTGGTGGTGCCGCCGTGGGGGTTGTAGTGGTAGAGCTTGCCGGGGTCGGTGGCGCGGCGGGGCTCCCAGGGCAGCAGGTAGGTGCCGCCGTCGTAGACCAGGCGGCCGTCGGTGGTGATCTTGCGGGTGCCGCTCCGCCGCGCTCCGCCTCCGCTCTTCGAAGAGTCCACGGAAGCGGAGCCGGCGTCGCTGACCGAGGTCCGGGTGGGGCCCTCGAAGGTGATCTCGTGTGCGCCCCAGGTCTTGATGGGGTAGGCCTGGAGGTACTTGGCGGGCAGCGCCTCGGTCCAGATGACGGTGTGGAAGGCGTGCCAGTCGGTCTTGCCGACCCAGCCTTCGAAGTTGCCCATCCGGCCGTTGCCCAGCAGCGTGGGCCACTTGTCGGCGAAGACGTCCTTGTGGTGGTTGCGCAGGAAGCGGATCAGCTGGGAGTTGATGCCGCGGGAGGTGTCGGGGCCGTAGTCGGTCTCGGTGGCCCAGTGCGACCACAGGGCGGAGCGTTCCAGGCCGTGGCCCCATTCGGTGGTGAGGTGCCAGCCCTGGTCGCGCAGATGGCGCTGGAGGCGGTCGGAGTTCCAGCCGGATTCGCGGAAGACGTCGATGTAGAGGGTGTTGAGGGCGGGGTCGGTCTCCTTGCGCAGCTGCGCGAAGCGCCGGGCGATGTCGCCGGAGACCAGGTCGCGGCGGGCGTCGATGCGGTAGGACTGGTCGAGCCAGTCCCACTGCTTGTCGTCCTTGTCGACCAGCGTCTCGGAGAAGGCGTGCGCGACGGGGTAGGACTCGGTGGCGTTGACGTGCACCGCGAAGTCGCTGTTCCACTTCTTGCCGGCGCGGACCAGGGCGTTGAGGTCGGCGAGGCCGCCGGCCCGCTCGTTGTAGTTGCCGCCGTAGTCGGGGTGCGCGGAGTCGTGGCCTTCGGACTGGTAGCCCTTGAGGAGGGTGAACTGCCGCAGTCCGTCGGTGGCCAGCGCGATCCGCTTGACGTTGTCGAGGGTGGCGAGGAACGGGTTGGTGGCCTGGCTGGCGAAGTTGAACGGGATGTGCGCGACCACCCGCAGATGCTGTTCGTCGGCTCCCAGCGGCATGACCATGATGTCGCGCAGCGCGATGGCGGCGTCCTGCCAGTCGGTGCGGCCGTCGCCGTTGCGGTCGCGGGTGACGATGACGGTGGCCTGCGGCAGCGGGTCGGTGGCCGCCACCGGCGCTCCGGCCGCCCGGTGGGTCCACTGGCCGGGGACCAGTTGCGCCTTGACGAAGCCGTCGCCCTTGAGAGTCTGCCGCGACAGCCGGCCGTTCTCCCAGGTGGTGGCGCCCTCAGGGGTGTCGTGGACGCTGTTGGTCTCGATGCCGGCGGCCAGTTGGTCGGTGGCGACGACGGCGTAGGCGCAGCCGGTGGGTGCGGCCTCGGCGGGGGTGGTGTCGGAGACCTTGATCAGGGTGTCGCCGCTCTTGGCCTTGTCCAGTTCGATGCGGGCGGCCAGCAGGGCGGCTCCGGGCTGGTCGCTGCGGACGCTGAGCAGGGCGAGGCCGGGGATCTCCAGGGTGCCGACGCGGAGCGCGGGGGTGTCGGTGACGTCGGTGACGCGCCAGGTGGTCCGCCACCCCTGGACGGCGATCTCGACGGTGATCCGGGTGCCGCCGTCGAAGGCGAGGGTGTAGGTGGCACGGTCGGCGCGGGCCCGGTGGGTGACGCGGGGGGTGCGGGCGGTGCCGTCGACGAGGACCTGGGTGAGCGCGGTCTCCTGGCCGTGCAGCACGGCGCCGGTGCCGCGGTCGGTGTAGGAGACGATGCGCGGGAAGGCGGTGTCGACCCGGACCTCCAGCGCGTCGGAGCGCAGCGCGCGCTCGTCCGCGCGCGGTGCGGCCGCGGCGGGGGACGCGCCGAGCGGCAGGGCGCCGGCGACCGAGGCGAGCGCGGTGGCGGCGACGAGCTTTCTGCGGCTGGGCCCGCGCGGGGCACCTGTCTGTGGGTTCACGCGCGCTGTCCTCCCCTTCGGGCGTGCACTGGCTGTCGGCGGACAGCGTGCTGCCGGGGCGGGGGGTGCGCCTATGGACAAAGGAGGGGCAGGTGTTGGACAGATGTCGCCGCCGGGGTCAGGCGGGCCGGTCGCCGTCCAGGGGCAGTACGGCGATCAGCTCCCAGCCGCCCTCCGCGGCGGGGCCGGCGGCGAGCCGGCCGCCCATCGCCTCGGCCCGTTCGGTGAGTCCGGCCAGTCCGAAGCCGCCGCGGGCCTGTTCGCCCAGCCGCGCCGGGGCGCCGCCGTCGTTGGCGACGCGCGGTTCCACGCCGCCGGCGACGGACCGCAGCCCGATCCGTACCGCCGTGGCGTCCGCGGCGTGCTTGCGGATGTTGGTCAGCGCCTCGCGCACGATGCGGTAGACCGCCGCGGCCACGTCGGCGGGCAGCGTGTCGGCGGCGCCGGGGTCCACGCAGAGCACGACCGGCGGGCCGGTGCGGGCGAAGGCGTCGGTCAGCGCGCGGACCTCGGCGAGCCCGGCGCGCGGCGGTGCGGCCGGGGGCGCGGTGGGCCACGGCGGTCAGCAGCACCAGCAGCGCGATCCCCTCCCCCCTGGCGGGCCAGCGTCGAGGACCTCGATGTCGTCCCGGCTCTCCAGGATCATCCGGAAGCCGGTGCGGACCATCTCCTGGTCGTCCGCGATGACCACGCTGATCGGCATCGCTCGCCTCCGCCTTCCCTCCTGGGAGCCCTCGGGGCCGCCGCGGCCGTGCGGGTCAGTCCATCTGACCGGCGGTGATGGCGGCCCGCGGCCGGGGCGGGGCCTCGGCAGGCGGCCTAGCCCAGGACGGTGTGGGCGGGGGCGTCGGCGGTCGACTCCGTCTCGACGGGGTCGTCGTGGTGGCCGCCCAGCAGGACGTAGGCCAGGGCCGCGGCGCAGGCGGCGAGGAGCAGGGCGGCGGCGACCGTCACGCGGTGGTCGCGGTCGCGCGCCGGGGGCCGGGTGCGGGGCTCGGTGGACATGCCGTTCACGCTAGGGAGGGACCCGCGGGTCCGGCCATGGGTCGTAGGGCCGTCGCTGACGCCACAGGGCCCGGTCGCGGGGGTGAGTTTGGTCCCGGGCGCGGACGGACCAAAGCCCCGCGGGCGGGGGACCAAAGTCCCGGGCCGGGGTCCGGGAGCGCGGACACCGCGACGGCCCGGGGAGCCGCTGCTCCCCGGGCCGTGGTGCGCGTGGGTGGTGCGGTCAGCCGCCGAGCTCGCCCGCGGCCTTCTTGATGTCCGCGGCGAAGGTGCTCACCTCGCTGTAGACACCGGGCTTACCGGGCCGTGCGCAGCCCTCGCCCCAGGAGACGATGCCAACCTGGAGCCACTCGCCGGCGTCGTCCTTGCGGAACATCGGGCCGCCGGAGTCGCCCTGGCAGGTGTCGACGCCGCCGGTGTCCAGCTTGCCGGCGCAGATCTCGTCACCGGGCGTGAGCTGGTCGCCGTAGGCCTTCTGGCAGGTGGCGTCGTCCACGAACGGCACGGTCGCCTTGAGGAGGTAGCGCTGCTGGTCGCCGCCTTCCTTGTCGGCGCCCCAGCCGGCGATCTCGAAGTCGCCGGTGTTGAGCTTGTCGTTCTCGGCGATCTTCAGGGTCGGCTGGTCGATCGGCTTGGCGAGCTTGATCAGCGCCCAGTCCTTGCCCTTGCCGTTGTAGCCGGGGGCCTGGAGGACCTTGGTGGAGTTGACCTTGACGGCGCTGGAGTCCTCCAGGTCGACCACACCCGCGGTGGCGGTGATGGAGGTGTTGTCACCGCTGCCGTCGACGCAGTGCGCCGCGGTGAGCACGATGTCCTTGGCGTAGAGGGCGCCGCCGCAGCCCATCGACAGCCGGACCATGAAGGGGTATTCACCCTGTTCGGCCTTGGTGCCGCCGACGACCTTGGTGTGGGAGCCGGACGGGTCGGGGGCGGGGGCCGCGGAGGCCGAGCCGGGCTGGAGGCTGAAGGCGGCCAGGGCGATCGCGCCGACGGCGGTGGTTCTCTTCAGGAGCTTCCGGTAGCTGCGCAACGGGCTTCCTTTCGTGGGGGGTTGCACGTCGCTGACGAGCCCATGCCAACACCGGAGCCGGACGTACCCGCCGAAAAAGTGCGTGGAGGACGGCGGCACGCCGTAAGGCGTCCGGACCCAGTGGGGGATGAGTCCGTGAAGCGCCCTTGGATTATGTGGAGTGGGCGATCAGGGTGACAAGGGTGCGCATCCAGCCAACTCCCTTACTACCCACGCCCCGTACGGCCCATACCGGACGAACCGGGGCAGTCGTAGAGTGGGCCGGGTGACCATGGGTGGCAGCGGTATCGAGCACGGATTCCCTCATCTCGACACGGTGCGCGCGGCCGTCCACGCCGTGTTCAAACGCCTGTCGTACGACACGGTGAGCACCTTCGCCACCAGCGTGCTCCCGGTCGATGTGGCCTTCGACGACACCGAGGACCTGTATCTGGGGGCGCAGCGCGTCGCCCGTGCCATGGTGCGGCAGCTGCGGCTGCCGGACGCACGGGCGGTGGTCGGCTTCCGCGAGATGGAACACGCCGCGAACGTCGAACTCACCGCGGGACCCGAGTACTTCATCGAACTCAACGAACGCTTCAAGAAGCACCGCAGGGACATCGGCGCCGCGCTGGCCCATGAGGTGATGCATGTCTATCTGCACCGCCTGGACCTGTCGTTCCCCGGCACCCGCGACAACGAGATCCTCACCGACACCGCGGCGGCGTACCTCGGCACGGGCTGGCTGCTGCTGGACGCCTACCGCGAGCACGGCCCGTTCTCCCAGAAGCTGGGCTATCTGACGCCGGAGGAGTTCGGCTATGTCCTCGCCAAGCGGGCGGAGTTCTTCGGTGAGGACCCGGCCCCGTGGTTCACCAGCCCGCAGGCGTACGACGCGTATGCGGCGGGCGCGGCGCGGGCCCGCCAGGACGCGCGCCGGCCGCCGCTCGCCGGAGCCGGGTGGGCCGCCCGGCTCCGCTACGCCAAGGACCGCCGGGCGGCGCAGGATCCGCGGCGCACCGGCCGGCCGCCCGGCCCGGACGGCGGCTACGCCTTCGAGGGGCCGCCGCCACGGGTGTCGTTCCGCTGCCCGGTGTGCGATCAGCGGATCCGGGTCCCGGTGCGCGGACGGCTCCAGGCACGCTGCGGGCTGTGCAAGTCCCTGCTGGACTGCGATACGTGAGCGGGCACCGGCCCGTCGCCGGGACCCGGACCGAGGCCCGTCGCCGGGACCCGGACCGGGGCCCGTCGCCGGGACCCGGACCGGCCGGTCAGCGTCCGGGCAGGTGCCGGGCGAAGAACGACCGGATGTGGTGCCGCACCAGGGGCACCGAGACGGCCGGCTCGATCGCGCCGACCAGCGTGACCCGGTCCTCGGGCGGCATCAGTCCGGCGGCCTGCAACTGGGGCGCCAGCGCGGCGTAGTCGGTGAACACCGCGTGCGCGGCGTGGTCGATCCGCCGCCGGCGGGTGTGTCCTCGCGGGTGGGCGAGCATCGCCGCCCAGGACCGCGCCAGCTCCGCGCGGCCGGGGAAGCCGTCGGTTTCCAGCAGGAGCAGCGGACGGTCCACCCCGTGGCGGGCGACCGGAAACAGCTCCCCCGCCCGGTCCGGGCCGGGCGCCGGGTGGTCGAGGTAGCCCTCCATGTCGACCGCCGCGCCGATCCGGCGGTCCTCGTACATCGCCTCGGCCACGGTGGTGCCGCCGGCCGAGTGGCCGTAGGCGCCCACCCGCCGCAGATCCAGCGCCCGGCCGAGGTCCGGCGGCAGCGGGCGGCCGGCCGCGTCGGGGTTGCCGCCGTCCGCCAGGACCTCCAACTGGTCCAGCACGAAGCGGAGGTCCGCGATCCGGGTGCCGATCGCGGTGCGGAAGGTCTCCGGGGACGTGCGGGGATCGCCCCGGAAGACGGTCGGGCGGACCCGCCCCCGCCCCGCCCTCGCGGTGGGGAAGGCGACCTCGCCGGCGTCGCCGGGGTGGTCGACGGCCACCACCACACAGCCGTGGCTCGCCAGTTCCTCGGCGACCCCGGTGCCCAGGGTGCGCGGATCACCGCCCCCCGGGCTGTAGAGCAGCACCGGGCGCCGTACGGCCTGCGCCGGGGCGCCGATGTGCGCGTGGGTCATGGTGGCCGCCCAGTCCACACCGGACTTCGGGAGGTGGTGGATCTCGGCGTCGATCCGCCCGAACAGCGCCGCGGCGGCCGCGGTCATCTGCGGGGCGACCGGGTGGCCGTGGACGGCGCGGGCCGGATACCAGACCGTGGCCATCACTTCCCGTACGGCGAGGGCGGGTTCCCACGGGTCGCGCCGGGCGGGGTCGACCAGATACAGCGTGGTGTGGCCGATGCGGTGCGGACCGGTCGGCGCGGGCAGTCGCAGGGTCCGGCCGCCGGCGGGCGCCGCCGCCCCGGGCCGTGCCGCCGCGCGGCCGCCACCGGTGAGCAGCAGCGCGGCGGCCAGCGCGGCCGAGGTGGTGACGGTCCGCCGGGTCACCGCGCCGGCGCCATGAGTGAATGAGGAGGACATGACCCGAATGCTGGCGTCCGGCCGCGGTACGGGCGAGCGTTGAGGGCCAGGCCGAAACGATGGCGCGGTGCCGCGGAGGAATGTAGTGATCCGGATCCACTTCACGGCCGCCGACTTCGCCCGGGTCCGGTTCGCCCCCAGGCCGGCCCCGCTGCAGGAGCTGAACGTGGCCCTGCTGCGGATGTCCCGACCGGACGACGCGGTGCTCTTCGGTCGCTGGCGGCAACGGCTGCTGCGGGCGCTGCCGGCCGCCGCCGAGCCCCTGGCGGACCTGGTCCCCGCCGGCGAAGCCCCCCGGTTCCTCGACGTGTTCAGCGACAGCCTGACGGAGGGGCTGGACGCGGTGCGGGCCGACCGCCCGGAGGTGGTCCGCGCCGAGATCGAGCGGGTCTACGCCCGGCACCCGGCCCCGGCTCCGCCGTGGATCCGCGCGCTGCACCGGGGCGACGCCGAGGCCTTCCGACTCCTGCGCCGCGCACGGCACGCGGCCTTCGAAGCGGCGGTGCGCCCCGTATGGCCCGTGGTGCAGGACCTGCACCGGGCGGAGTTCACCCGCCATGCGCTGACGGTGGCCGAGCACGGTATCGGCGCCGCACTCGACCGGCTCGTGCCCGGCGGCCGACTCCGCGGCGACGTCTGGGAGTTCGCGGGGCCCGGGGAGTCCGACCGCAGACTGCGCGGGCGCGGCCTGGTGCTCCAGCCCACCTTCCACTGGAGCGGTCCGCCCCTCATCGCCGACCTGCCCGGCCACCCCCTGTTCCTGACCTACCCGGCCGGTCCGGGCCTGCCGCTCACCCCGGCCGGGGCGAACGGTACGGCCGACGCGCTGGCCGAGGTGCTGGGACGCACCCGCCTGGACGTCCTGCTGCTGCTCGCGGCGGAGCACTCCACCACCGGGCTCGCCCGGCGGCTGGGCGTCAGCAACGCCACCGCCTCCGCCCACACCGCCGCGCTGCGCGGCGCGGGGCTGATCACCACGGACCGCGCGGGCCGGTCCGTACGGCACCGGCGCACCGCACTGGGGACGCTGCTGGTCCGGCAGCACGGCGCGGTATGAGACGAGGACCGCCGCCGTCCCGCCCCTCTCCCCCGCCTTCCGTGCCGCGCGCCGCGAAAGGGGACCGGTGGTGCCGAGAGCGCCGGTGCCCACCGGTCATGAGGCGGTCAGGAGAGCGGAGCGAGGTTCACAGCGAGGTGCGGAAGGGCCCGGTCACTTCGTAGGTGATGCCGCCGCTGCCCGAGCCGGAGGTGCCGCGCTGGGAGGAGAAGTACAGCCGGTCGCCCGCGGGGTTGAACGCCGGGCCGGTGACCTCGGAGGAGGACTGACCGGTGATCCGCAGGAACGGGGCGACGATGTCATCGGGGGTGATGACGCACATCTCCATGTTGCCGCCGTCCTCGGCGACGTACAGGTCGCCTACGGCGGCCGCGGTGACGTTGTCCACGCCGGTGAGCGGGGCGCCGGCGACGTTGTCGTCGTAGACGACGGCGATGGTGCCGGCGGCCGCGTCGTAGGCCCAGACCCGGTTGTCGCCCTTGGTGGTGAAGTAGCAGATGCCGGAGCGGTAGTGGCAGCCCTCGCCGCCGTTGAAGAGCTTGGCCCCCAAGACCTGGTCGCGGGTGGGGGTGGGGCTGCCGTCCGGGTCGGGCACGTTCGCCCAGGACAGCACCCCGGAGACCTCCTTGAGCACCTGCAGGGTGCCCGAGGACAGGTTGCCCCAGACGGTGGGCACGAACCGGTAGAAGCAGCCGTCCGGCTGGTCCTCGGTCAGGTAGATCACCTTCCGGACGGGGTCGGCGGCGGCCGCCTCGTGGTGGAACCGGCCCATCGCGGGCCGCTGGACCGCGGCGTTCACGCCCCACGGGTCGGTCTCGTAGACGAAGCCGTTGCTCACCTCCTCACAGGACAGCCAGGTGTCCCACGGGGTGGCGCCCCCGGCGCAGTTGCGGTGGGTGCCGGACAGGATGGTGTACGCACCGGTTATCGCCGCGCCGCTGTTGAACTTCACCGCGCCCGCACCGCCACCGCCGCTGCCGACCTCGGCGTTGGAGACATAGATCCAGCCCGACCCGTCGGCGAAGCACGCACCGCCGTCGGGGGCGCTGTGCCAGGTGTGGCCCGTGCCGGACACGGTCTGCGTGGAGCGGGCGATCACCCGGCTGCTGAACCCCGCCGGAAGCATGATGCCGTTGGCGTCGGCCGGCTGCAGGGCCCCGTACGGGCTGGTGCCGGGGAGTGCGGGAGAGGCCATGGCCTGGCGCCAGAGCGAACCGGAGAAGGCTGCCGTGCCGACGCCGACGGCGGCGGCACGAAGAAGACTACGGCGTTCCACATCTGCTCCTTCATCGGAGACGAAAGGTGTCGGTTGAGCGCCGCCGACTGGTCACAGGGGAAACTACGGCCACCGCGCCGGTCCGATAAGGACCTCCGAGACGAACTCCCGCGGGCCGACCCATGAGTAGGTTTCACGCAGAAACGATCATTCAGTCCACCAGGTGAACCAACGGAAAGGAAAGGGAACTCCCGTACCACGCAAGGCGAACAGCGGGCGTCGACCGCTACGGCCGAGGTCGGCCCGTCGAGCCGGGGGCCCTGAGGGGCGCGTCCCTACACCCACCCCTCCAGCCCCGCCAGGAAGCCGTCGAAGTCGTCGCGGTGGATGGTGTGGCCCGCGCCGGGCACCGTGCGGACCTCGAAGCCCCGGTCGGTCAGGTCGGCGGCGGCCGCCGCCCCGTCCGGGAAGAGGAAGCCCTCCCCCGCGATCTGGACCAGCGAGGGGACGACCGGCTTCTCGGGTGTCCGGTCCTGGAGCCGCTCGGCGGACAGCGCCAGGGCGGTCCCGGTGTCCCAGTCCGCGACCGTGGCGAGTTCGATGTCGACGTCGATGTCGTCCCAGCGCGGGTTGAAGCTCCGCACCATCGTGCGGTGGGCGGTCTTGAAGGTGACGAACACGGCCGGGTCGACGGGCTGTTCGACCCGGCCGAGCGACCACGCCGGTTCGCTGTAGACCGCGCGCCGCGGCCGCAGCCGCTCCACGGCCAGGGAGAGCGCCAGGCCGCCCAGGGAGTGCCCGATGGCGACTTCGGGGGCGGCCGGCAGGGTCTCGACCAGGTCGTCGGCGTACAGTTCGGTGCCGTACTCGCCGCGCGGGCTGCGGCCGTGGCCGCGCAGATCGACGGCGATGACGCGGTAGCCCCGCTCGGCGAGCGCCGGGCCGACCCGGCGCCAGGTGCGGTGGTCGGACATTATCCCGTGGACCAGCACCGCGATCCGCTCGCCGGCGCCCCATTCGTGGGTGTGCAGTTCCATGCCCGTGCCCTCTCCCGCAGGTCCGCTCCGCTCTACCGGCGCTCCCGGACCGGGACTTGCTCGGGGCCGGGACGCACCCGCCCGACGTTACACGTGTCAGTAGTCGTGAGGAATGTGCCGCGCCCCGACCCTCCGGGCAAAACCCCTGTGCGAGGATGCCCAGCAGCATGACTGACCCAGCCGGCCCACGGGCCACCCCAACGCCCCCGACCAGCGCGGCCGTTGCCCGGCGCGCCGGGGTCTCCCGCGCGACGGTCTCCTACGTCCTGAACGGGCAGGCCGCCGGGCGGGTCGGCGAGCACGCCCAGGCGAGGGTACGGGCGGCGGCCGAGGAGCTGGGGTACGTGCCGCACGCGGCGGCCCGGAGCCTGCGGGCCGGCCGGGGCAGCATCGTGCTGCTGGCCGCGCACGCCGACACGGTGCCGGTCTTCGGCCCCCTCTTCACCCGGTTCCTGGCCGGCTTCCAGACCGCGCTGCACGGCCTCGGCTACACCGTCGTACTGCACGGCGCGCCCGCCGCCTCCCCGGTGGCGGCCGCCCGCGCCTGGGCCGAACTGCGGCCGGCCGCCGTGCTGACCCTGCACGGCCCGCCGCTGGACGCGGCCGCCGTCGAGCTGCTGCACCGCTCCGGTACGGCCGCGGTCCTCACCCACGGGCCGTCGGCACCGCCCGGCGCCCACACCCTCCTGCTCGACCAGCGCGAGGCCGGCCTGCGGGCGGGTGAGCATCTGCTGGCCGGCGGCCGGCGCCGGATCGGGGTGGTGCGGCCCGCCGAGCCGGGCCTCGCCGCCTTCGCGGAGCCCCGGCTGGCCGGCGTACGGGCCGCGGCCGCCGCCCACCCCGGCGTCCGGGTGCGGCCGCTGGACCTCGCGCTCACCGAGGAGTCCGCGGCGCGGCTCGCCGCCGACTGGCCGCGATGGGACCTGGACGCGGTGTTCGCCTACAACGACGAGTACGCGATGCTGCTGATGCGCGCCCTCCAGGACGCCGGCCGCACGATCGGTGCCGGCTCCCCCGACCACATCGCGGTGGTCGGCGCGGACGATCTGCTGCTGGCCCGGCTGCTGCGTCCCCGGCTGACCAGCGTCCGCGCCGAGATCACCGCACCGGACCGGATCGCGGAACTGGTCGACACCCTCATCCGCGCCCCCGGCACCGCCCCCGCGACCCACCGGCTGGGCACCTTCCACGTCCAGGCCCGCGACTCGGGCTGAGCCGCCCGGGTCCCCGGCGGGGCACCCGGGTCACAGCCAGTCCTCCTCCGGGCGCGCCGCCGCGAGCACCTCCCGGGCGCCGGTGCGGATCGGCTCGCCGTGCGCCACGCACACCGTGTCGACGTCGTCGAGGGCGGCCAGCCGCCGGAAGGCCGCGATGGCCGCCTCACGTTCGACGTTGCCCGGACCGAGGACCGCATGCCCGCCGTCGGGGCCGGTGCCGATGACGTCGCCGGGGAACAGCAGCCGGCTCCCGGGCAGGTGCAGCGCGATCGCGCCCGGCGTGTGGCCGGGGACATGGAGGACCCGGACCGGCTCCGGCCAGCCGTCGAGGGTGTCGCCGTCGTGCAGTTCGACGTCGACCGCGGTGGGGCGCAGCGGCGGGACCCCGGCGGCGGCGAGGTCCGCCATGATCCCTTCGTACAGCGTGCGTTCGGTGGCGGTGAAGGCGGGCACGGGCTCCGGGGCGGTACCGCGGATGTACGGGGCGTCCAGCGCGCCGGCCAGTACGCGGGCGCCGGTGGCGGCGACGAGGTCGGCGGCGGAGCCCATGTGGTCCAGGTGGGAGTGGGTGAGCACGATCTGCCGCAGCCGCTCCGGCCGGCCGCCGATCCGGGCGAGCGCGTCGAGGATGGCGGGGGCCGACCCCGGAAGGCCGGTGTCGACCAGCGCGTATCCGTCGTCGGGGAGGGCGATGGCGTACACGTGCCCTACGGGGAAGGGGAGTTGCCAGACGGAGGTGGTGATCCGGGCGGGGGTGATCGGGGTGAATGCGTCCATGGTGTGGACGCTAAGGGGCGGTCGGGCCGCTGCGGGACGGCTTGCGCCGTGGGCGGATTGAGCGGACCGCGAACGCGTCCGGATCCGGCCGGAACCCGTCTTGCCTTCGGCACGTCAGACAGCTGAACCAAGGAGGCATGTCATGCGAGGATCCCACCTCTCCCGCACCCGTTCGCTCGCCATCGTGCTCGCGCTGGCGGCGTCCGGCGCCGTGGCCCTGTCCGGCTGCGGTCAGAAGCAGCAGACCGTGGGCAGCGCGCCCCCGCCGAAGAAGCAGGACGCCTTCGAGCGCCGGGCGGACCAGATAGCGCGGGACTGGCCGAAGGTCTCGCCGGTGGCGGGGCGGCAGGAGGCGCTGCTGCCGCTGGTCGGCGCGGACCGCCCCAAGGGCTCCGAGGGCAAGGACATACGGGAGATCACGGTGACCGTCGGGCACAGCGCCTGCGACGCCCGCTTCGGTGCGCGCAGCCAGGAGTCCAAGGGGCTGGTGGTGGTGACCGGCTGGGGCAAGAAGAAGAGCGCCAAGGGGATGTGCACCGAGATGCTGGCCACCGACAAGGTGAAGGTCAAGCTCAAGGGCCCGCTGGGCGACCGCAAGGTCGTGGACGCGGCCACCGGCAAGGAGCTGCTCAAGGGCTGATCGCCGCCGGCCGGGCGCGACGCGGCGGGGCCGTCGCCCGCGAGTTCGCCTTCGAGCGCGCTCCACGCCCTACGCTCGGCCGTATGAGCCCTTCCATCGCCAGCACCAACCGTGTCGAGCTGCCCGAGCTGCTGGAGTTCGTCCGCCCCCGTCACCGCGCGATCCTGCTCACCCGCCGCAGCGACGGCACCCCGCAGGGCTCGCCGTTGACCTGCGGGGTGGACGACTCCGGGCGGCTGGTGATGTCGACGTATCCGGAGCGGGCCAAGGTCCGCAACGCCCGGCGGGTGTCGTCGGTCAGCGTCATCGTGCTGTCCGACGAGTGGAACGGCCCGTGGGTGCAGATCGACGGCGAGGCCGAGGTGATCGACGCTCCGGATTCGATCGAGCCGCTCGTGGAGTACTACCGCAACATCGCCGGCGAGCACCCGGATTGGGACGAGTACCGGGCGGCGATGCGCAAGCAGGGCAAGTCGCTGATCCGGGTGGTTCCGCGCCGCTGGGGCCCGGTGGCGACCGGCGGCTTCCCGGCCCGCCTGGTGGAGGGCGACGCCTAGACTCTGTCAACGGGTGGTGCGGGTACCGCCGTTGACGTTGAGCACCTGGCCGGTGAGGTGCCGGGCGGCCGGTGAGGCCAGGAAGGCGACCGTCCCCGCAATGTCGTCCGGGGAGCCCGCGCGGCCCACGGCCGAGGCGGCCACCAGGCTCTCGCGGCGCTCGGCGGTGAGCCGGTCGCGGAAGAAGGCGGTGTCGGCGATATAGCCGGGTGCGACGACGTTCGCGGTGATGCCGCGGGGGCCGAGTGTCCGCGACAGCTCGACGTTCCAGGAGGCGAGGCCGGCCTTGGCCGCCCCGTAGGAGCCCGCCCCCTGGTCGGCGGCGATCGATCCGATGTGAACGACGGCGCCGCCGGGGGCCAGCCGGTCCTGCACCGCCTTGGTGGTCAGTGCGGCGCTGAGCAGGTTCGCGTCGAGGTTGGCGCGGAAGTCGCGGGCGTAGGCGGCGAGGTCGCCTGCGCCGTCGCCCGCGGTGTCGAAGTCGGTGTTGCCGCCGGCGTTGTTGACCAGGACGTCGATGTGGGCGGGGAGCCGGGCCAGCAGCGCGGTGAGCGACTCGGGGTCGGTGTGGTCGCAGACCAGCGGGCGGACGCCCGGGTGACCGCCGGCCGTCTCCTGGAGGGGGCCGGGGCGGCGGCCGGTGACGACGACCTCGTCGCCCTGGGCCGCGAAGTGGTGGGCGACGGCGCGCCCGATGCCGGTTCCGCCGCCGGTGACGAGGATGGTGCGTGACATACGCTGAGCTCCGTCCATCATGTTCAGCCCTCCATCCGGATCACGGACCAGGACTTCGTTTAGGTCTATATTTAGAGCTGAACATAACATCACCGGGAGGGCCAGTGGCAAGGGATTTCGAGGCGGAGGGCGGCCGCGACCGCCCCGCGGCGCAGGCCGCCCCGTACCCCGTCGAGGAGATCGCCGCCGCCTGGGAGCGCGAACGCCCCGGCACTCCGGTCTCCTCCATCGGGATCGTGACGCCCATCTGGCAGCTGGCCAAGCTCCTGGGCGACGACCGGCGGCGGGTGCTGGCCGCCGCCGGGGTGGACACGGCCACCCTCGACCTCCTCAGCGTGCTGCGCCGCGGCGGCGAGCCGTACACCCTGACGACCCGTGAGCTCGGCCGGCGCTCGATGGTCACCGCGGGGGCGATCTCCCAGCGGGTGGCGCGCGCCGAGCGCGAGGGGCTGGTGACCCGGCGGCCGGGCGAGGGCCGGACGCGTACGGTCCTGGTCGAACTCACCCCGGCCGGCCATGAGTTGGTCGAGGCCACCGTCGACCAAGTGCTGTGCCGCGAGGCCGAGTTGGTCGGCGGGCTGACGCCCGAGCAGCAGGAGCAGCTCGCCGGACTGCTGCGGATCCTGCTCCAGGACACCCAGCACAGGCTCGGCGACGACCGGATCCGCCACGTCGGCGAGGACTGAGCGCCTCTACGGGCGCCCCCGCGACGGTCAGGCGCGGGGGGACGTGAGCGGGAGGGACGGGAAGAGCGCCTCGTCGGGCAGGCCGAGCAGCTCCCGGAAGGCCGTACGACCCGCCTCGGTGACGCCGAGGATACGAGTGGTGGGCGACTTGACGATCCACGCGCGGTCCAGGGCGTGGCGGTAGAGGGCGGCGCCGACCGCGCCGGAGAGGTGCTGGCGGCGCACCGTCCAGTCGAAGCAGGTGCGCACATGGGCGCGGTGGGCGGCCGAGGGGCCGGTGTCGGGAATACCGACGGCGGTCAGCCACCGGGCGCCGGCGCCGGTCAGCACCAGGCCGTACTCCCGGGCGAGCAGACCGCGTTCGGTCATCGCCTCGGCGAGGGCGACGCCGAGGGCGCCGGCGATGTGGTCGTAGCACGTACGGGCATGGTGCAGGGCTCTGCGCTGGTTGGCCTCGGCCAGGGAGCGGATCGGGACATGGCGGTAGGGGGCCAGGCCGGCGAGGTTCTCCAGGATCTCGGCGGTGCCCGGCCCGGCCAGGCGCACATAGCGCCGCCGGCCCTGGCGCTCCTCGGCGAGGAGGCCGCCGGAGACCAGGAGGTTGAGGTGCTCGGTGGTCGTGGAGGGCGCCACACCGGCGTATTCGGCGAGTTCACCGGCGGTCCAGGTGCCGCCGTCGAGCAGGGCCATACAGATGGCGGCGCGGGTGCGGTCCGCGAGCAGCGCCGCGAGAGCGGCGAGGTCGGGCGTCTCCGCGAGGCTTTCCTGATCGGCGTCCCATCGGTTCATGTACACAGAGTAACCTCTGATAACATTTCGGTGAGTACCGAATCATCTGGCTTCTATCCTCGACGGCATGAAAGGCGCGCTGGAGAAGAGCAGTTCGGTCACCCCGGCGCTGCTGTCCACGGAGAACGACGACGGAACATTCGTGCTGGTCGAGCTGCGGATCCGGTGGGAGCTCGGCCCGGTCGTGAGCCTCTGGCTGCCGACCCGGGGGCGCACCGCCAAGAACCTCGCGGTACGCCCGGACGTGGTGTTCAATCTGCCGCCGGACGCGACGGGGACCGAGGAAGGGACGGGCGCCATGGCGCCGTCGACGGACGCACCATGGACGGAGCCGTCCGAGCTGGTACGACCACCCCGACTGGTGCACTGCCCGGTGCAGTTGGAAGCGCGCCGGGTCGGTGAGCGCACGGTGACCGACGGGGCGTGGACACAGATCGAGGCGCAGGTGCTGCGGGTGCACGCCGACCCGCGGTGGGTGCTGCCGCTGAGCGACCGCCGGATCGACCTGGGGGCGTGGCATCCGCCGGTGCACGACTTCCGGCCGCCGGCCGCTCCCCCCGCACAGGCCGTACCGGCTCCGGCCCAGGAGCTGGCGCGGCAGTTGGGGCGGCGCTTCCCCTACGAGCGCAGCGGCTCGTAGGGGGCGGGCGAACAGATCCCGTAGGGGACGTGAGGGCCCCTTGCGGGCCACAACGGGGTGGGGGTGGGGGGTATTCCCGCGAAGACCCGCGGCGCCTGCCCTCCGGTCGGGGAAGGAGACAGGCGCCGCGGTCGGGATCGGGGTGTCCCCGGTCCCCATGCCTCCGTACGACGTTGTACGGGACACTCAGAGACGGTCGCTCACACTGCCGGTCACACGGTCAGTGCGCGGTCCGTCGGCTTGATGGGAGCCGGCAGGGCGCTGGCTCCGGTGAGGAAGCGGTCCACACCGCGGGCGGCGGAGCGGCCCTCGGCGATGGCCCACACGATCAGCGACTGGCCGCGGCCGGCGTCGCCGGCGACGAACACGCCGGGGACGTTGGTGGCGAAGTCACCGTCACGGGCGACGTTGCCGCGCTGGTCGAGCTCCAGGCCGAACTGCTCGACCAGGCCGTTCTCCTGGTCGGTGCCGGTGAAGCCCATCGCGAGGGTGACCAGCTGGGCCGGGATCTTCCGCTCGGTGCCCGGCTTCTGCTCCAGCTTGCCGTCCTTGAACTCCACCTCGATCAGGTGCAGGAACTGGACGTTGCCGTCCTCGTCGCCCTCGAAGTGGGTGGTGGAGACGGAGTAGACCCGCTCGCCGCCCTCCTCGTGCGCGGAGGTGACCTTGTAGAGCATCGGGAAGGTCGGCCAGGGCTGGCCGGCGCTGCGCTCCTCGCCCGGCTTGGGCATGATCTCCAGCTGGGTGACGGAGGCCGCGCCCTGGCGGTGGGCGGTGCCGACGCAGTCCGCGCCGGTGTCGCCGCCGCCGATGACCACGACGTGCTTGCCCTCGGCGGTGATCGGGGCGACGGTCAGATCGCCCTCCTGCACCTTGTTGGCGAGCGGGAGGTACTCCATCGCGAAGTGGATGCCCTTGAGGTCGCGGCCGGGCGCCGGCAGATCGCGGGAGGTGGTGGCGCCGGCGGCGATGACGACGGCGTCGTAGCGCTTGCGCAGCTTCTTCGCGTCGATGTCGCGGCCGATCTCCACCTCCGTACGGAACTTGGTGCCCTCCGCGCGCATCTGCTCGATGCGGCGGTTGATGTGGCGCTTCTCCATCTTGAACTCGGGGATGCCGTAGCGCAGGAGACCGCCGATGCGGTCCGCCCGCTCGTACACCGCCACGGTGTGGCCGGCCCGGGTCAGCTGCTGGGCGGCGGCCAGACCGGCCGGGCCGGAGCCGATGACGGCCACGGTCTTGCCGGAGAGGCGCTCGGGCGGCTGCGGGGTGACGTCGCCGCTGTCCCACGCCTTGTCGATGATGGAGACCTCGACGTTCTTGATGGTCACCGGCGGCTGGTTGATGCCCAGCACGCAGGCGGCCTCACAGGGGGCGGGGCAGAGGCGACCGGTGAACTCCGGGAAGTTGTTGGTCGCGTGCAGCCGCTCGCTGGCCTCGGTCCAGTCCTCGCGGTAGGCGTAGTCGTTCCACTCGGGGATGAGGTTTCCGAGCGGGCAGCCGTTGTGGCAGAAGGGGATGCCGCAGTCCATGCAGCGCGAGGCCTGCTTGCTGATGATCGGCAGCAGCGAGCCCGGCTGGTAGACCTCGTTCCAGTCCTTGACGCGCTCCTCGACGGGGCGGGTCTTGGCGATCTCGCGCTGGTGGGTCAGGAAGCCCTTGGGGTCAGCCATTGGTCGCCGCCTCCATCATCTTCTCGTGGGTCTCGGACTCGGAGAGTCCGGCCTGCTCAGCGGCGTCCTTGGCGTCGAGCACTGCCTTGTACGTGGGCGGGATGACCTTGCTGAAGCGGGCAGCGGCCGCATCCCAGTCGGCGAGGAGCTTCTCGGCGACGGTCGAGCCGGTCTCCTCCTGGTGGCGGCGCACCACGTCGTGCAGCCATTGCTTGTCGGCGTCGTCCAGCGCGTGGACCGCGGAGGCCAGCTCCTTGTTGACGTTGGCCGGGTCCAGGTCGATGACGTAGGCGAAGCCGCCGGACATACCGGCCGCGAAGTTGCGGCCCGTCTCGCCGAGCACGACCGCGTTGCCGCCGGTCATGTACTCGCAGCCGTGGTCGCCGACGCCCTCGGAGACCACCGTGGCACCGGAGTTGCGGACGCAGAAGCGCTCGCCGACCCGGCCCCGCAGGAACAGCTCGCCGCCGGTGGCGCCGTAGGCGAGGGTGTTGCCCGCGATGGTGGAGTACTCCGCGAGGTGGTCGGCACCGCGGTCCGGGCGGACGACGACGCGGCCGCCGGAGAGGCCCTTGCCGACGTAGTCGTTGGCGTCGCCCTCCAGGCGCAGCGTGATGCCGCGCGGCAGGAACGCGCCGAAGGACTGGCCGGCCGAGCCGGTGAAGGTGATGTCGATGGTGTCGTCGGGCAGACCCGCGCCACCGAACTTCTTGGTCACCTCGTGGCCGAGCATGGTGCCGACCGTGCGGTTGATGTTGCGGACGGCGACCTGGGCGCGCACGGGCTGCGCGGCCTCGGCGGTGTCGGCGGCGAGGGCGTCGGCGGCGAGCTTGATCAGCTCGTTGTCGAGCGCCTTCTCCAGACCGTGGTCCTGGACGGTGACCTGGTGGCGGACCGCGCCTTCGGGCAGTTCGGGGACGTGCAGCAGCGGGGCCAGGTCCAGGCCCTGCGCCTTCCAGTGGTCCACGGCCTTGGCGGTGTCCAGCAGCTCGGCGTGGCCGACGGCCTCTTCGAGGGTCCTGAAGCCCAGCTCGGCGAGGAGCTCGCGGACCTCTTCGGCGATGAACTCGAAGAAGTTGACGACGTACTCGGCCTTGCCGCTGAACCGCTCGCGCAGCGTCGGGTTCTGGGTGGCGATGCCGACCGGGCAGGTGTCCAGGTGGCAGACGCGCATCATGACGCAGCCGGAGACGACCAGCGGGGCGGTCGCGAAGCCGTACTCCTCGGCGCCCAGCAGGGCGGCGATGACGACGTCGCGGCCGGTCTTGAGCTGGCCGTCGGTCTGCACGACGATGCGGTCGCGCAGGCCGTTGAGCAGCAGGGTCTGCTGGGTCTCGGCCAGGCCCAGCTCCCAGGGGCCGCCCGCGTGCTTGAGCGAGGTGAGCGGGGAGGCGCCCGTGCCGCCGTCGTGGCCGGAGATCAGGACCACGTCCGCGTGCGCCTTGGAGACACCCGCGGCGACCGTTCCGACGCCGACCTCGGAGACCAGCTTCACGTGGATGCGGGCGACCGGGTTGGCGTTCTTGAGGTCGTGGATCAGCTGAGCCAGGTCCTCGATGGAGTAGATGTCGTGGTGCGGCGGCGGGGAGATCAGGCCCACGCCGGGGGTGGAGTGCCGGGTCTTGGCGACCCAGGGGTAGACCTTGTGGCCGGGCAGCTGGCCGCCCTCGCCTGGCTTGGCACCCTGCGCCATCTTGATCTGGATGTCGTCGGAGTTGACCAGGTACTCGCTGGTCACACCGAAGCGGCCGGAGGCGACCTGCTTGATGGACGAGCGGCGCGCCGGGTCGTAGAGGCGCTCGGGGTCCTCGCCGCCCTCACCGGTGTTGGACTTGCCGCCCAACTGGTTCATGGCGATGGCGAGGGTCTCGTGCGCCTCCTGGGAGATGGAGCCGTACGACATGGCGCCGGTGGAGAAGCGCTTGACGATCTCGGACGCCGACTCGACCTCGTCGAGGGGGATCGACGGGCGGTCCGACTTGAAGCCGAACAGGCCGCGCAGCGTCATCAGCCGCTCGGACTGCTGGTTCACCCGGTCGGTGTACTGCTTGAAGATGTCGTAGCGGCGCGAGCGGGTGGAGTGCTGGAGCCGGAAGACGGTGTCCGGGTCGAAGAGGTGCGGCTCGCCCTCGCGGCGCCACTGGTACTCGCCGCCGATCTCCAGCGCGCGGTGCGTGGCGGCGATGCCGGAGACCGGGTACGCCTTGACGTGCCTGGCTGCGACCTCCTTGGCGATGACGTCCAGATCCGCGCCGCCGATCTTGGTGGCGGTGCCCTGGAAGTACTTCGCGACGAACGCCTCGTCCAGGCCGACGGCCTCGAAGACCTGCGCGCCCCGGTAGGAGGCGACGGTGGAGATGCCCATCTTGGACATGACCTTCAAAACGCCCTTGCCGAGCGCCTTGATGAGGTTCTTGATGGCGGTCTCGGGCTCGATGCCCGGCAGGAAGGTGCCGGCGCGGACCAGGTCCTCGACGGACTCCATCGCCAGGTACGGGTTGACCGCGGCCGCGCCGAAGCCGATGAGCAGCGCGACGTGGTGCACCTCGCGCACATCGCCGGCCTCGACGAGCAGCCCGACCTGGGTGCGCTCCTTGGTGGCGATGAGGTGGTGGTGGACCGCGGCGGTCAGCAGCAGCGACGGGATCGGGGCGTGCTCGGCGTCGGAGTGACGGTCGGAGAGCACGATCAGCCGGGCGCCGTCGTCGATGGCCGCGTCCGCCTCGGCGCAGATCTCCTCGATCCGCGCGGCCAGCGACTCGCCGCCGCCGGAGACCCGGTAGAGGCCGGAGAGGGTCACGGCCTTCATGCCGGGCATGTCGCCGTCGGCGTTGATGTGGACGAGCTTGGCCAGCTCGTCGTTGTCGATGACCGGGAAGGGCAGGGTCACGCTGCGGCAGGAGGCCTCGGTGGGCTCCAGGAGGTTGCCCTGCGGGCCGAGCGAGGAGATCAGCGAGGTGACCAGTTCCTCGCGGATGGCGTCCAGCGGCGGGTTGGTGACCTGCGCGAAGAGCTGGGTGAAGTAGTCGAAGAGCAGCCGGGGGCGCTCGGAGAGCGCGGCGATCGGCGAGTCGGTGCCCATCGAGCCGATGGGCTCGGCGCCGGCCTTGGCCATCGGGGCGAGGATGACCCGCAGCTCCTCCTCGGTGTAGCCGAAGGTCTGCTGGCGGCGGGTGACCGAGGCGTGGGTGTGCACGATGTGCTCACGCTCGGGCAGGTCGGCCAGCTCGATCAGGCCGGACTCCAGCCAGTCCTGGTAGGGATGCTCGGCGGCGAGCTGCGCCTTGATCTCGTCGTCCTCGATGATGCGGTGCTCGGCGGTGTCGACGAGGAACATCCGGCCGGGCTGCAGGCGGCCCTTGCGGACGACCTTGGACGGGTCGATGTCCAGGACGCCGACCTCGGAGGAGAGCACGACCAGGCCGTCGTCGGTGACCCAGTAGCGACCGGGGCGCAGGCCGTTGCGGTCGAGGACCGCGCCGACCTGGACGCCGTCGGTGAAGGTGACGCAGGCCGGGCCGTCCCAGGGCTCCATCATCGTGGAGTGGTACTGGTAGAAGGCGCGCCGGGCCGGGTCCATGGAGGTGGAGTTCTCCCACGCCTCCGGGACCATCATCAGCACGGAGTGCGGCAGGGAACGGCCGCCGAGGTGGAGCAGCTCCAGGACCTCGTCGAAGGAGGCGGAGTCGGAGGCGTCCGGGGTGCAGACCGGGAAGATCCGCGCGAGGTCTTCCTCGCTGCCGAAGAGCTTCGAGGCGAGCTGGGACTCGCGGGCGCGCATCCAGTTGCGGTTGCCCTTGACCGTGTTGATCTCGCCGTTGTGCGCGACGAAGCGGTAGGGGTGGGCCAGCGGCCAGCTCGGGAAGGTGTTGGTGGAGAACCGCGAGTGGACCAGGGCGATGGCCGTGGCGAAGCGGCGGTCGGACAGGTCCGGGAAGAAGGGCTCCAGCTGGCCGGTGGTCAGCATGCCCTTGTAGACGATGGTCCGGGCGGACAGCGAGGGGAAGTAGACCCCTGCCTCGCGCTCGGCGCGCTTGCGCAGCGCGAAGGCCTTGCGGTCCAGGGCCAGGCCGGTGTTCTCGCCGTCCGCCACGAAGAGCTGGGAGAAGGCCGGCATGGTGGCGCGGGCGCCGTTGCCGAGCAGCTGCGGGGCGACGGGGACGACCCGCCAGCCGATGACGTCCAGGCCCTCCTCGACGGCGATCGTCTCGATGTGCGAGACGGCCGCGGCCGCTTCCTGGGCGTCGGACGGCAGGAAGGCGATACCGACGGCGTAGGAGCCGGCCTCGGGGAGCTCGAAGGTGACGTTCTCGCGGAGGAACGCGTCCGGGACCTGGAGCAGGATGCCGGCGCCGTCGCCCGAGTCGGGCTCCGAGCCGGTGGCACCGCGGTGCTCCAGGTTCGTCAGGACGGTGAGCGCCTGCTCGACCAGTGCGTGGCTGGCCTCGCCGGTGAGGGTGGCCACAAAGCCGACGCCGCAGGCGTCGTGCTCGTTGCGCGGGTCGTACATCCCCTGCTGGGCGGGGCGCCCGTCCATGGGCGACCAGGCGGCACCGGTGGTGCTGCCGGGGGTCGCGGAGTGCGTGGACGCGAAGCGCATCGGCTCTCCCATACGTCGTCGTGGCATAGGCATTGCCGAGGGACGACGTTGGCCCTCCGCGAAATTTCGTGCAGGTTACAGGATGACTCCCTTCTCGAAAAGCGAAAAGGGGCTTCCAACATGCGGACACCGCAGCGCGGTGATCTCAGGACGCGGACGGAATCGGAGCCGTCTCACAAGGCGGCGTTCGGCGAGCGACATTGCCCGCGACGCCAGGGCCTTATGCCCGGTCGTCGACAAACCGAAACCGTTGGGTAACAGAGTAATTATGCCGTCACCCGTATGACACATCACTCACACGTCAGCTTACGACGGTTCCGAACGCCACTCCCAGGACGTACGTCACACCCGCGGCCGCGCCGCCGAGGGTGAGTTGCCGCAGCCCGCTGAACCACCAGGAACGCGCCGTCACCCGCGCCACGACGGCGCCGCAGGCGAAGAGTCCGACCAGCGCCAGCAGCACCGCCGGCCAGATGGCGGAGGCCCCCAACAGATAAGGAAGGACAGGCAGAAGGGCGCCCAGCGCAAACGATCCGAAGGACGACAGGGCGGCGACGGTGGGCGAAGGAAGGTCGGACGGATCGATGCCCAACTCCTCCCGGGCGTGGATCTCCAGGGCCTGCTCGGGGTCCCGGGAGAGCTGCTCGGCGACCTCGCGGGCCAGCTCCGGCTCGACGCCGCGCGACTCGTACAGCGCCGCCAGCTCCGCCAGCTCGTCCTTGGGGTGCTTGCGCAGCTCGGCCCGCTCGACGTCCAGCTCGGCCTGCACCAGCTCGCGCTGCGAGGCGACCGAGGTGTACTCGCCCGCGGCCATGGAGAAGGCTCCGGCGGCCAGGCCCGCCAGTCCGGTGATGATGATCGTCTGCTGCGACAGCGCGCCTCCGGCGACACCCGTCATCAGGGCGAGGTTCGAGACCAGGCCGTCCATCGCGCCGAAGACGGCGGGGCGCAGCCAGCCGCCGTTCACATCGCGGTGGGTGTGGTTGTCGCGGTGGGCCGCATGCGTCGGTGCCGCGGCATCCATGATCTCCATGACGGACATATCGGGACCTACTCCCTTCAGCGAGGTGTGGGCCGATGGCGGCGCTTCCCCCTTCAACACCTCGAAGCTATGCGCGGATTGCCCTTCCGCGCTAGCAAGGAAGGCCGAACTTACCGCGCTGACCTGCGGCTTTTCCGCGAGATGGGCGCTGAGATCCCGATCACAGGCTTCGCGGGGGCCCGTCCCGCGGCGGCATCCGGGGGCGTCGACCGGGTGACCGTGGCGCCGGTGGCAGGAGAGGCGGCCCGCCGCGTGGCACGGATACGGCGTGAGCGAGCGCAGCGAGCGAACCATGGAGAGGTGCGCGCCGCGCGAATGCGGGGCCGAGCGAAGCGAGGTTTCGGCATGAGCGAGCGCAGCGAGCGAACCATGGAGAGGTGCGCGCCGCGCGAATGCGGGGCCGAGCGAAGCGAGGTTTCGGCATGAGCGAGCGCAGCGAGCGAACCATGGAGAGGTGCGCGCCCGCGCGAATGCGGGGCCGAGCGAAGCGAGGTTTCGGCATGAGCGAGCACCCCACGCCCCCGGAGCCGGCATCCCCCGCCGTGCCCGGCTCCCCGCGCGACCGGGCCCGTGGCGCACTGCTCGGGCTGGCGGTCGGCGACGCGCTCGGCGCCCCCGCGGAGAACATGAAGCCCTCTCAGATCCGGCGCCGCTGGGGCCGGATCGAGGGCTACGTCGAGGACGACCCGGCCGGCACCGACGACACCGAGTACGCCATCTTCTCGGGGCTGCTGCTGGCGGCGCACGGTTCGGCGCTGACCGTCGCCCATGTCGAGGCCGCCTGGCACCAGTGGATCGCCGACCGCGACGAGGGGCCGTTCCGCGGCGCGGGCTTCAGCGAACGCGGCACGCTGGAGAACCTGCGCCGCGGTCTGGCCGCGCCGATCTCCGCGCAGCACCGGCACGCCTGGAGCGACGGGCTGGCGATGCGCGCCGCGCCGTTCGGGGTGTTCGCCGCCGGCCGGCCCGCCGAGGCGGCCCGGCTGGTCGCCATCGACGGCACGGTCAGCCATGACGGCGAGGGGATCTACGGCGGCCGGGCGGTGGCCGCCGGGGTCGCCGCCGCCATGGTCGACCTCCCCCAAGGCCCTTCGACGGGGTCCGGAGGGCCAGGGAGGACCCCCATCACCGACGTGGTGATCGCCGCCGCGCTGTCGGTGGTGCCGGAGGACTCCTGGACCGCCCGCTCGCTGCGCCGCGCGGTCGGCGCCGCCCAGCGCTGCCGGCACGACCCGGGCATCACCCGGCTCGGGACCGAGCGCGCGGTGCGCTCCGCCGTCGTGATCGGCGGCTACCCCTGGACGGACCTCGCGCCCGAGGCCGTGGGGCTGGCCTTCGGCGCCTTCGCGGCGGCCCGCGGCGACTTCGCCGACTCCGTACTGACCGCGGTGAACATGGGCCGGGACGCCGACACCACGGCGGCGGTGGCCGGTGCGCTGGCGGGTGCGCTGTGCGGGGCCGCGGCGATCCCCGCGGCGTGGGCCGACGCCATCGGCCCGGCGCGCGGCAGCTGCCTGCCCTCGATGGCCGGCTACCACGTCCTGGACGTCGCCGACCTGCTGGCGCCGGCCGGGGCGGACGCCGAGGTCGCGGCGGAACCCGGGGCGGGCTCCCCGGTCGAGGCGGTCGCCGGATGAACGGGGACAGCGCCGCCGTGGCCGGCCCCGGTGCCGGCAGCCGTATCGAGGGCCTGCTGCTGGGGCTCGCCGCGGGCGACGCCGCCGGGTGGCCGGCGGCCCGGCACCGGGCGGCGCGGATGCCGGAGTGGACCCGGCGGCTGACCCGGGAGCTGGACACCTTCGCCGAGCAGAACGCCACCACCACGCTGCCGGTGCCGATCGCCCTCAACCAGCCGCCGGAGCCGCTGCGGCTGGGCCCCTCCGACGACGCCGAGTGGGCGGCCTTCGCCGCCGAGTCGGTGCTCACCGCGGCCGGTGCGCTGCTGAGCGGCCTGGGTCGGGACCGCCGGATGCGCGCGGCCCTCGACCTCGCCTGGAACGCGCTGGCCAACGAGGTCGCCGCGGCCGCCGACCGGGCGCCCGAGGTGGAGTCCGCCGTACTTCCGCTGCGCGCCCGGATCTCCGTACGGGCCGGGCTCGGCAACCTCGCCGCCGGGCTGCGGCCGCCCGCCACCGGGCACGACAATCCGCACTTCTTCGACGACGCCGCATGCGTGCGGGCCGCCGTGCTGGCCGTGGTGCACCCCGGTGAGCCCGCCGCTGCGGCCGACCTCGCCGAGTACGACGCGCGCTACACCCAGGACGGCGACGGGGTGCACGGCGCCCGCGCGATGGCCGCCGCGATCGCCGCCGCGATCGGCGGGGCCCCGGCCGGCGACTGTGTGGAGACCGCGCTCGGCCAGCTCCCCGAGGGCACCGAGATCCGCCGCAACGCGCTGCACGCGATCCACCTCGCGCGGGCCTTCGCCGCCGACCGGCCCGGCCGGCCGGGCACCGCCTTCGCACTGGTCCCGGTGTTGGAGCACGAGATCGTCGACCACGTCTACAGCTACGGCATCGCCGCCGCCGAGACCGTCCCGGTCGCGCTGGCGCTCGCCCTGGCGACGGACGGGCTGGTCGCCGAGGCGGTCCCGGCCGCCGCCTGCCTCTCCCGGGTCGCCGACTCCGCGCCCGCCCTCGCCGGCGCGCTGACCGGTGCCCTGGGCGGCGCCCGGGCGCTGCCGCGCACCTGGCGCGACGCCTGCCGGGTGCTGTCCGGCTGCGCGCTGCCGCGGCTGGCCGGCACGGACCTGGTCGAGCTGGCCGGGCGGCTCGCCGCCACGGCGCCGGCCGCCCCGGAAGCCGCCGCCCGCGCCGCGCCGGAGGCCGTCTCCCCCGCCGCCCCGCAAGCCGAGGCGGAGGCCGCTTCGCCCCCGCCCCTCACCCCCACCGTGGAAGGACTCATCCGCAGATGACGTACACCAGCGAGACGACGCCGAGCGCGCCGGGCGTCCCCGCTACCCAGGTCACCCAGGTCCTGCCGGCCGCACCCGGCGCACCGGCCGTCACGGCACCGCCGTCCTTGGAGGACCGGGCCGCCGGGTGCCTGATCGGCGCCGCGGTCGGCGACGCGCTCGGCGGGGCGGTGGAGGGCCGGACGCCGGAGGAGATCGTCAAACGGCACGGCGGACCGGTCGAGGGCATCGTCGGCCCGTTCCACGACGACTGGCGCACCGCCCGCCCGATCGCCCCGTACCACAAGGGCAACGGGCACGTCACCGACGACACCCTGATGACCCATGCGCTGGTGCGGGTCTACGAGTCGGTGCGCGACCACCTCGACGCCTACGACATCGCCGACCACCTCGTCCCGGACCTGATCGGCACCCCGCGCTGGATCCCGGAGCTGGAGACCGAGGCACTGCCGCTGCAGCGGATCTTCCTCGCCGAGAAGTGGATCGTGGCGCGGCTGCACTACGGGCACGCCGATCCACGCGAGGCGGGCGTCGGCAACATCGTCAACTGCGGTGCGGCGATGTACATGGCGCCGGTCGGCGTCGTCAACGCCGGTAATCCGGACCGGGCCTACGCCGAGGCGCTGGACATCTCCGGTACCCATCAGTCCTCTTACGGGCGGGAGGCGGCCGGGGTGTTCGCCGCGGCCGTCGCCGCCGCGTTCGCCCCCGGGGCCACCGCCTCCTCGGTCGTCGTCCAGGCGCTGCGGCTCGCCAAGGACGGCACCCGCGCCGCCATCGAAGCGGTCTGCGAGGCCGCGGCGTCGGTCACCGACCGCGCCTCTGCGGCGGGCGCGCTGCGCGCCGCGGTCGCCCCCTTCGACACCGTCGGCCCGGACTACCGCAACCCCTCGCTCGGCGCCCGCCGCCCCTCCCGGCTGCACGCCGTCGAGGAACTCCCCATCGCCCTGGGCATGTTGCTGATCGGCGGCGGCGACTTCCGGACCGCCGTCCTCGGTTCGGTCAACTACGGGCGCGACTGCGACTCGATCGCCACGATGAGCGGCGCGCTGGCCGGCGCCCTGCACGGCGCCTCGGCGGTACCGGCCGAGTGGGCCGCCGAGGTCGCCCGCGCCAGTCGGCTGGACCTCCAGGCGCCGGGTGCCGCACTGGCCACCGTCGCCCGCGAGGTCTTCACCCGCGACCGGGCCCGCGCCCGCACCCACGAGCAGGCCTTCACCGCGATCTCGGCCATCCCGGCGATGACGGAGGCGGGCGGACGGTGACGGCCACGCCGGTGGCCACCGCCCGCGCGGCGCGCCCCGCTCCCGGGGAGCCGCTGCGGGTGACCTGGGTGCAGCCCGAGGACCTGCTCGGGCACGAGCTGCGGCAGGCGGCGGAGGACGGCCGGAACGCCGCCGCCGTCGCGCGCCGGTGGCGGGCGGCGGGCGGGGCGCCGGCACCGGGCCGGGCGGGCGCCTCCCCGGGGCCGGGCGACCCGGCGCTGCGCGCCCTGGCCCGGGAGCTGCTCGACGAACTGGCCGCGCTGCCCTGCCCGTCGGCGGCCGATGAGCCCACGGAGCTGGCCGAGATCCAGGCGGCGTGCCCGCCTCGTCCGGCGGCCGCGGCGACACGGCGGGGCGGGACCGTGCCCACCGCCCGCCTGGAGGCCGCCTGGCTCGGGCGGGCGGCCGGCTGCCTGCTGGGCAAGCCGGTGGAGAAGCTGCCGTTGAGCGGCATCCGCGGGCTCGCCCGCTCGACCGGGAACTGGCCGCTGGCCTCGTACTTCACCGGGATCGGCCTCGATCCGGCGGTGGCCGCGCGGCATCCCTGGAACCGCCGCAGCCGCGCCACCTCGCTCGCCGAGCACATCGACGGTATGCCCGAGGACGACGACCTCAACTTCCCGCTGCTGGGCCTGCTGCTCCTCGAACGCCACGGCCCCGGCTTCCGTACCGGCGACGTGGCGCGGCTGTGGCTGGACGAGCTGCCGGCCGGGCGGACGTTCACCGCCGAGCGGGTCGCCTACCGCAACCTGCTGGACGGCGTCGAGCCGCCGTTCACCGCGCGGCACCGCAACCCCTTCCGGGAGTGGATCGGTGCGCTGATCCGCGCGGACGTGCACGGCTGGACGCACCCCGGCGACCCGGCGGCCGCCGCGGCCCAGGCCTGGCGGGACGCCGCGCTCAGCCACACCGCGAACGGGGTGTACGGCGCGATGTTCGCGGCCGGCGCGCTCGCCGAGGCGGCCGGCGGCACCGCCGACGTGCACGGCGCGCTGCGGGCCGGGCTCGCCGTGATCCCCCCGCGCTCCCGGCTCGCGCGGGCCGTCCGCTTCGCCGTCGCGGCGGCACGCGACGAGCCGACCGGCACCCCGGAGGGCTTCGGCGCCGTCGTCGACCGGCTGCACGCCGCGTACGGCCGCCACCACTGGGTGCACGCCGTGCCGAACGCCGCGCTGCTGGCCGCCGCGCTCACCCATGCCGACGGCGACTTCACCGGCTCCATCTGCCGTGCGGTGTCCGGCGGTTGGGACACCGACTCCAACGGCGCGACGGCCGGTTCGCTGGCCGGGCTGCTCGCCGGTTCGCCCGCCGCCCTGCCGGAGCGCTGGACGCGGCCGCTGCGCAACCGGCTCGCCACCAGCGTCGCGGCGCTGGACGGCGTCGGCTTCGACGCCCTCGCCGCGCGCACCGCCGCGCTCGTCGTACCCACCCCGACCGACCGGAGGCCTGACGCATCATGACCGACCCGTCCCTGACCGGGATGACCGAGCCCGCCGGCGGCCCGGCGGCGCCGGAGCCCGGGCCCCGCCCCGGCCCGCTCGCCGGGCTGCGGGTGCTCGATCTCGCCACGCTGTTCGCCGGGCCGCTCGCCGCCACCCTGCTCGGGGACTTCGGCGCCGAGGTGATCAAGGTCGAGCACCCTCGGCGGCCCGACCCCTCGCGCGGCCACGGGCCCGCCAAGGACGGCATCGGGCTGTGGTGGAAGCTGCTGGGCCGCAACAAGCGCACCATGACGCTCGATCTGTCCCACCCCGGCGGCCGGGACGTCCTGCTGCGGCTCGCCGCCGACGCGGACGTCGTCGTCGAGAACTTCCGGCCCGGGACCCTGGAGAAGTGGGGCCTGGGCTGGGAGGAGCTGTCGGCCGTCAACCCCCGCCTGGTGCTGGCCCGGGTCACCGGCTTCGGGCAGTTCGGCCCGTACGCCCGGCGTCCCGGGTTCGGCACCCTCGCCGAGGCGATGAGCGGATTCGCCGCGATCACCGGGGAGCCGGACGGCCCGCCGACCCTGCCGCCGTTCGGCCTGGCCGATGCGATCGCCGCGCTGACCACGTCGTACGCCGTGCTGACCGCGCTGCGCGGACGGGACACCACCGGCCGCGGCCAGGTCGTCGACCTGGCGCTGATCGAGCCGATGCTGACCGTCCTCGGCCCGCAGCCCCTCTGGTACGACCAGCTGGGCCACCTCCAGCAGCGGATGGGCAACCGCTCCGCCAACGTCGCGCCGCGCAACACCTACCGCACCGCCGACGGCTCGTGGGTGGCCGTCTCCACCTCCGCGGAGTCCGTCGCCGAGCGGGTGATGCGGCTGGTCGGCCGGCCCGAGGTGATCGACGAGCCCTGGTTCGGCACCGGCGCGGGACGGGCCCGGCACGCCGACGAGCTCGACGCGGCGGTCGGCGACTGGATCGCCCGGCACGACCGGGCCGAGGTCCTGGCCGCCTTCGAGAAGGCCGAGGCGGCCATCGCGCCGATCTACGACGTCCGCGATGTGCTGGCGGATCCGCAGTACCAGGCGCTGGGGACGATCACCGAGGTCCCGGACGAGGAGCTGGGCACGCTGCGGATGCAGAACGTCCTCTTCCGGCTCTCCGAGACCCCGGGGGCGATCCAGTGGGCCGGCCGCCCGCACGGCGCCGACACCGACCGGGTGCTGGCCGGGCTCGGTATGGACCCGGAGGAGATCGCCGGGCTGCGGGCGGCGGGCGCGCTATGACCCGGGCGCCCGGCGAGACCTCCCTAGGCACGCCGCTGACCTGGCTGTATGTGCCCGGCGACCGCCCCGGGGTGGTCGCCAAGGCGCTCGGCTGCGGGGCGGATGTGGTGGTGGTCGACCTGGAGGACGCGGTCGCCCCGGACCGCAAGGACTATGCGCTGCGCGCCACCGCCGAACTGCTCAGCGACCCGGCTCCGGGCCCGTCGCCCGTCCACGTCCGGGTCAACGCGCTGGACGGCCCGCTCGCCGAGACCGAGATCCGCACCCTCGCCGCGCTGCCGGGCCTGGCCGGTCTGCGGCTGCCCAAGGTGCAGGGGCCGGCCGACATCCATCGGGCGGCCGGGTGGGCGACGACGGCGGGGCCGCCCGTCGTCGTCGCCCTCGCCGGGCGCCGCGCCGCCGGGCGCGGCCGCGGTGCGGCGCCCGGCGCCCCCGCGTCCGCCACCGCCGCCCCACCCAGCGCCACCACCGTGCTCACGCCCTCCCCCGCCCCCGACGCCGGTGCGCTGCCCGCCACCCCGGCGCTCTACGCCCTGCTCGAATCCGCGCTCGGCATCGAGCACGCCTTCGCCATCGCCACCGCGCACCCGGCGCTGCGCGGGATCGCGGTCGGTGAGGCCGATCTCGGCGCGGAGCTGGGCGTGCGCGACGATGCGGGGCTGGCCTGGCCGCGCAGCCGGACCGTGGTCGCGGCCCGGGCGGCCGGGCTGCCCCCGCCGCCGCAGTCGGTCTACCCGGACGTCCGCGACCTGGAGGGCCTGGCCCGCTCCAGCGCGCGGGGCCGGGCGCTGGGTTTCCTGGGCCGGGCCGCGATCCATCCGCGCCAGCTCCCGGTCATCGAGGCGGCCCATCTGCCGTCGTCGCAGGAGGTCGAGGCGGCGGAGCGGATCGTGCGGGCGGCCGCGGCGCAGGGCGGGGCGCAGGCGCTGCCGGAGGGGCGGTTCGTGGACGCGGCGGTGGTCGCCGGGGCCCGGCGGGTGCTGTCGCTGGCCGAGCGGCGGGGCCGCTGAGCCACGGGGACGAAAAGCACGCCGGCCGGACTCGATCGCTCGAATCCGGCCGGCGCTGTCGGCAGTCGGGCCGCCTTCAGGACTTCTTGTTGCTGCCGCTCCCGGCGGGCTTGGCGTCGGTGGCGTCCGCGGTGTCCGCCGCGTCCTTCGCCGCATCCGGCGCGTCCTCGGCGGACTCCTCGGCCTTCGCTTCCTTCTCGGTCTTCGCGGCCTTCTCGGTCTTCGCGGCCTTCTCGGCTTCCTCGGCCTCGGGCTCCTCGGAGTCCTTCCCCGCGGCGGGCTTCTCCCCCGCCTTCTCGACGGAGACCTTGCCGCTGTCGCCGTCGGTGCTCTCCGCGTCCGCGCCGCCGTCGGCGGCCTCGCGCTGTGCGCGCTCCTCCAGCGCCCCGGGCTCGACGACCTCTTCGCGGCCCGGTACCCGCTTGGCGGAGACCACGAAGTAGACGACGGCCAGGACGAGGACGATCAGCGCGGTCCAGACGTTCAGCCGCAGGCCCAGGATGTGGTGGGCCTCGTCGACCCGCATGTACTCGATCCAGGCGCGGCCCGCGCAGTAGGCGGCGACGTACAGCGCGAAGGCCCGTCCGTGGCCGAGCCGGAAGCGCCGGTCGGCCCAGATCACCAGCGCCGCGACGCCGAGGCACCACAGGCTCTCGTAGAGGAAGGTCGGGTGGTAGGTGCCGCCGATGCGCCCGATGGCCGGGTCGGAGCTGATCTCCAGCCCCCACGGCAGGTCGGTCGGCTTGCCGTACAGCTCCTGGTTGAACCAGTTGCCCCAGCGGCCGATCGCCTGGCCGAGGGCCAGACCGGGCGCCAGCGCGTCCGCGTAGGCCGGCAGCGGGATACCGCGGCGGCGGCAGCCGATCCAGGCGCCCACCGCGCCGAGCGCGACCGCGCCCCAGATGCCGAGGCCGCCCTCCCACACCTTGAGGGCGTCGATCGGATGGCCGTTCTCGCCGAAGTACGGCTCGTACGTCGTGATGACGTGGTAGAGGCGGCCGCCGACCAGTCCGAAGGGCACGGCCCACACGGCGATGTCCGCGACGGTTCCGGAGCGGCCGCCGCGCTGGATCCAGCGCTTGTTGCCGAGCCAGACGCCGACGAAGACGCCGATGATGATGCAGAACGCGTAGCCGCGCAACGGGATCGGGCCGAGGTGTACGACGCCGACCGACGGGCTGGGAATGAATGCGAGGTCCATGGCAGGGTCGACGCTACCGCGCCGGGCGGGGTCGGCGACAACCCGCCCGGCAACGGCTGCGTAACGACGCCCTCGGCGCAGCGTGACACCGCGGGCCCCGGGCGGCCGCGTGCACCCACCAGGACCGTGCGCACCGAAGCGGGGCCTAGGGGGACGGCACCGCGCCGGTCCGCGGCGAGGCGCTCGCCGCCCCGGCCCGCTTCGCGTGGGGCGAGGCGCTCGCGCCCGCCGCCGCGCCCCTGCCCGGCGCGGCGGGTGTGCTCGCGCTCGGGGAGACGCTCCCCGGCTTCTTGCCCTTGTTGGCGGCCCGGACCAGCTTCTTGAGGACCGCGGGGGTGACCCGGCCGCTCTGCTCCTTGGCGAGGTCCTTGCCGTTGAGCAGGACGGTCGGGGTGCCCCGGTATCCGGACTTGCCGAAGGCGTCGTCGGACTTGCGCACGAAGCCGTTGTACGTGCCGTCGTTGACGCACTTGGTGAAGGCGGGCGAGGCCAGGCCCTTGACCTTGCCGGCCAGCCGGAGGAGGTACTGCTTGTCGGCGAACTTGTCCTGCGACTCGGGCGGCTGGTGGGAGTAGAGCACGTCGTGGAAGTCGCGGAACTTCCCGGCGTCCTGGGCGCACAGGGCGGCGTTGGCGGCGTTGAGGGAGCCCTGGCCGCCCATGTTGCCGTCGATGATCGTCACGAGGTGGTACTCGCTCTTGAGCTGGCCGGAGTCCTCCAGCTCATGGGTCACCTTGCGGAAGCCGGTCTCGAACTGCTGGCAGGCGGGGCACCGGAAGTCCTCCCACACCGTCAGGGTGGAGGGGGCGTCGGGTGCGCCGACGGGGACGGCGGGCCGATCACCCCCGCCGGCCTGCTTCGGACGGGCCGTCTCGTTGTCGGTGCCGCTCTCGCCGTTACCGGCCGCGGTGACCCACACGGCGACGCCGCCGGCCATCGCCAGCGCCGCCAGCAGCGACCCGGCCACGATCACCTGGCGGCTCCGCCGGGCGCGCGCCTGCTCCTTCGCCCGCTGTGCCTGAAGCCGCTCGCGGGCGCTTCTCCTACCCTCATGATTCTTCTGGTTCACGCCCGTGCACAACGAAGCGGAGGGGTGCCGCCGCACCCCTCCGCACCGATGTTCGCCCTATCGAGGGACCGCGCACCGGACCGCCGTGGACGCCCCGGCCGCTCGTCTAGCGGCGATTGCGTACGCCCTCGGCCAGCTCACCCGCCAGGGCGCGGACCCCGGCGAGCCCGGCCGCCAGGTCGCCGTCCGCCGACAGCAGCCGCTTGACGAACGCCGAACCGACGATCACCCCGTCGGCGAACTGCGCCACCTCGGCGGCCTGCTCGGGGTTGGAGACTCCCAGGCCGACGCAGACGGGGAGCCCACGGCGGGCACCAGCGGTGGCGCGGGTGCGGGCCACCAGCTCCTGAGCCTCGCGGCCGACGGACTCGCGGGTTCCGGTGACCCCCATCAGGGAGGCGGCGTAGACGAAGCCGCTGCCGGCCGCGGTGATCTTGGCGAGCCGCTCGTCCCGGCTGCTGGGCGCGACCACGAAGACCGTGGCGAGCCCGTGCTGCTCGGCGGCCTTGCGCCACACGTCGGACTCCTCGACCGGGAGGTCCGGCAGGATGCAGCCGGCGCCGCCGGCCTCGGCCAGGTCGGCGGCGAACCGCTCCACGCCGTAGCGGTCCACGGGGTTCCAGTACGTCATGCACAGCACCGGGGCGCCGGTGGCGGCGTGCACCTCGCGGACCGTGCGGATCACGTCGACGATCTTGACGCCGCCGCGCAGCGCGATGTCGTCGGCGGTCTGGATGACCGGGCCGTCCAGGACCGGGTCGCTGTGCGGCAGGCCGACCTCGACGATGTCGCAGCCGCCGTCCAGCATCTCGGTCATCGCCCGCACGCCGCCGTCCACGGTCGGGAAGCCGGCCGGGAGGTAGCCGACGAGCGCGGCGCGGTTCTCGGTGCGGGCCTGCGCCAGCACCGTGTTCAGCAGCTCGATGTTGCCCGCCATCACTTCTCCCCCTGCTCTGCCGCGCGGGCGGTGTCCGCCGCGCTCTCGCCGTCGTACAGCCCGAAGTAGCGGGCGGCGGTGTCCATGTCCTTGTCGCCGCGCCCGGAGAGGTTGACCAGCAGCAGGGCCTCGGGGCCCAGCTCGCGGCCGATCTCCAGGGCGCCGGCCAGCGCGTGGGCGCTCTCGATCGCCGGGATGATGCCCTCGGTGCGCGACAGCAGCCGCAGCGCCTGCATCGCCGCGTCGTCGGTGACGGCGCGGTACTCGGCGCGGCCGACGTCCTTGAGGTAGGCGTGCTCGGGGCCGATGCCGGGGTAGTCCAGGCCGGCGGAGATCGAGTACGGCTCGGTGATCTGGCCGTCCTCGTCCTGCAGGACGTAGCTGCGCGAGCCGTGCAGGATGCCGGGGGTGCCCTCGGTGAGGGTGGCGGCGTGCTCGCCGGTCTCGATGCCGTGGCCGCCCGGCTCGCAGCCGATCAGGCGGACGCCGGTGTCGGGGAGGAAGGCGTGGAAGAGGCCGATGGCGTTGGAGCCGCCGCCGACGCAGGCGAGGGCGGCGTCCGGCAGGCGGCCCGCGCGCTGAAGGATCTGCCGGCGGGCCTCGACGCCGATGACCCGGTGGAAGTCGCGGACCAGGGCCGGGAAGGGGTGCGGCCCGGCGACCGTGCCGAAGAGGTAGTGGGTGCGGTCGACGTTGGCGACCCAGTCGCGGAAGGCCTCGTTGATGGCGTCCTTGAGGGTGCGGCTGCCGGACTTCACGGCGATGACCTCGGCGCCGAGCATCCGCATCCGGGCGACGTTGAGGGCCTGGCGCTCGGTGTCGATCTCGCCCATGTAGATGGTGCAGTCGAGGCCGAAGAGGGCGCAGGCGGTGGCGGTGGCGACGCCGTGCTGGCCGGCACCGGTCTCGGCGATGACCCGGGTCTTGCCCATCCGCTTGGTGAGCAGCGCCTGGCCCAGCACGTTGTTGATCTTGTGTGAGCCGGTGTGGTTGAGGTCCTCGCGCTTGAGGAACACCCGGGCCCCGCCGGCGTGTTCGGCGAACCGCGGCACCTCGGTGAGCGCGCTGGGGCGTCCGGTGTAGTTGACCATCAGGTCGTCGAGCTCGGCCGCGAACGCGGGGTCCGCCTTGGCCTTCTCGTACTCGGCGGCGACCTCGTCGACCGCGGCGACCAGCGCTTCGGGGATGAACTTGCCGCCGAAGGCGCCGAAGTAGCCCTCGGGGCTGGGCACGCGCCCCTCGGGGTCGGGAAGGAAGAAATCGGAGGACATCTGACGCACTCCTAGGCCGGGGCTGCCGCCCCGGAAAGTCCGGTTATGTCGGGAGAGGGCACATCACGGTATGCGCGCACGGCGCGACGGCGTGCTGCCGCCGCGCGGTGGCTGACCGCCACCGCGACGCCGGCAGGGGGCCGACGCGTCAGCGCGCGGCGGCCGTGCGCCATCGGCGCCCGTTGATCTGTCCCGGCTCCGAACCGATGTGGTAGCGGACCCGCCGTCCATGGACCCGGCGCGCCGGTGCCCGGCACCCGCGCGGCCGGCACCCGCGCCCCAGCGCCGCATGCCGCCCGCCCCCGGCGGCCGCGGCGAGCAGCACGGCGGGGCCGGAGCGGTGGCTCGGGCGGCGGATGCGGGAGGCGGCGGTCATGTCGGCGATCCGGGCGGTCAGGCCCGCCCGTGGCGGATCGCCGGGTGGGAGCCCGCGGCGACCAGGTCGGCGACCGCGGTCTTGGGGTCCTTGCCGGTGACCAGCGACTCGCCGACCAGCACCGCGTCCGCGCCGTCGTTGGCGTACGCGATCAGGTCGTGCGGCCCGCGGACACCGGACTCGGCGATCTTGACGATGTGGTCGGGGATCTCGGGGGCGATCCGGGCGAAGTTGCCCCGGTCGACCTCCAGGGTCTTGAGGTTGCGGGCGTTGACGCCGATGATCCGGGCGCCGGCGTCCACCGCGCGGGCGACCTCTTCCTCGTCGTGCACCTCGACCAGCGGCGTCAGCCCGATCGACTCGGCCCGCTCGATCAGCGAGACCAGGGCCTCCTGCTCCAGCGCGGAGACGATCAGCAGGGCGAGGTCGGCGCCGTAGGCGCGGGCCTCCCACAGCTGGTAGGCGGTGACGATGAAGTCCTTGCGCAGCACGGGGATGTCGACCCGGGCGCGGACGGCCTCCAGGTCGGCCAGCGAGCCGCCGAAGCGGCGCTGCTCGGTCAGGACGGAGATGACGGCGGCGCCGCCCGCCTCGTAGTCGGCGGCCAGGCCGGCCGGGTCGGCGATCGCGGCGAGCGCGCCCTTCGACGGGCTGGAGCGCTTCACCTCGCAGATCACCGTGACGCTCTCGCCCTTGAGTGCCGCGACACCGTCCATCACGGGGCGTGCCTTGCGGGCCCGCTCCTTGAGCTCCTCGAGGGAGACGCGCGCCTGCCGCTCAGCGAGGTCGGCGCGGACCCCGTCGATGATCTCGTCGAGCACACTCACGCGAGCGGCCTCCTTCTTGAGCGGCGATGGACAGCGGACCGTGGGACGAGCTGTCCCCTCCGGTTCTCCGATGGTATCCGCCATGGGATCCAGGTCCCGCATCCGGTTGACGGCGGTCCCACAAGCTGGACATCTCCGGGGCCCCGGGTCACGGCGCCAGACCGCTGCCGAAGGGGAGGTTGCGGACGACCGTGAAGGCCAGCAGCAGCCCGCCCAGGGCCCACCGGTGGACGGCGCGCGGGCGGGGGCCCGGCGTACGGCGGCCCCGCACGGCCCGGCCGAACCAGACCGCCCAGAAGACCGCGCAGGCGGCGAAGCCGGCCACCGCGAGCGCATTGGCACCCAGGGCGGCGGTCAGGTCGCCGTGCGCGAGGGCGTGGGCGCTGCGCAGGCCGCCGCAGGCCGGGCAGTACACGCCGGTCAGGTGCAGCAGCGGGCAGACGGGGTAGTGGCCGGGCTCGTTCGGGTCGACGGCGCCGACGACGGCGAAGGCGGCGGCGACGGCCGCGAGGGCGCCCAGGGGCGCGGCGAGACGGCGGGGCACGCCGCCCGCCGGCCGGGCTTCCGGCCGGGCCTGCGCCAAGGGATCGCTCACGTGCCGATTGTGCTGCCGCGCGCGCGAAGGCGCAGCTTCTCGGCCGCCGTACGGGGTGTGCACGGACGGCGGGTACGGCACCCGCGGGTGCGTACGGGCCGGGAAGCGGCGCCTTCGGGGGTGGTGCGAGGTGGCGCCGGGACCCGGCGCCACGGGAGCGTGGTCAGCTCTCCTGCGGCTGCGCCTGGACAGCCGGCTTCGCCGAGCGCTTGGGCTCCTGGCCCAGGCCGGCCGCGCGCATCAGACCGCCCACCACGGCACCGCCGCCGATCAGCACCATGCCGGCCCAGAAGCCCGGCACGTTGTTCAGCACGATGAAGGCTCCGGCGACACAGAAGCCGATGAACGAGATGATGACGCCGGTCCAGGCGGCGGGGGTGTGTCCGTGGCCACTGCTCGACATTGACTGCTCCTCGTTGCTCTCTCGCGCCGGGGTCGGGGCGCGGTGATCCTCGCGGTCCATTGTCACCGATGCCGCGCCGGTCCCCCTTACCGGGTGGGGTCCTCGCCGCGGTCCAGGGACTTCCAGATCTCCTCCGGACGGTCCGGATCCGGGGCGGCCGCGGCACGCCGCGGACCGCGGGCGCCGCCGGGCGTGCGCTCGTAACGGCCCGACATCGCAGGCCAGTGGCGTCCGTGCACCAGCGCCAGCAACCCGGCGATCAGCAGCAGCAGACCGCCGGCCGCGGCCACCCACGGCCAGCCGGTGTGCGTGACGTGATGCACATCGGCGCCGGTCAGACCGACCGCGGTGGCGGCCTTCTCGCGCAGCGCCGAGGTGTCGGCGTTGCCCAGCACCGCGGCGGTGACGATGCCGGCACCGCTCAGCGCCAGCAGTGCGGCCACCGCGATCCGGCCGGCCCGGCGCACCGCGAAGACCGCGACCAGCGCGGCCAGGCCGACGACGGCCAGCGCGCCGGGCACGCCGGTGACGTCCGCACCGGTCACGGTGCGCGGCAGCTCGCCCTGGGCCAGCACCGCGGAGCCCCGGGCCCAGGTGCGGCCGGAGGCCAGCAGCGCCAGGCCCGCGCCGGCCGCGCCGGCCAGCAGTGCCAGGGCCAGGCTGCGCTTGGCGCTGCGGGGCGCGGGGGCCGGCGCCGGCGCGGGGGCGGGCGCGGCGTCTGTGGGGGTCTGGGGTGCGGCACTCACGCGTACCACTATCGCGCACCGGCCGGCGGGGACCGGCGCGCGGGGGTGGCCCCGGGCCCGCGGCCGGCTACTTGCCCAGGTGATTGGCCGTGTACACCGCGCGCAGCACCGCGGCCGCCTTGTTGCGGCACTCGGTGTCCTCGGCCACCGGGTCGGAGTCGGCGACCACGCCGGCGCCGGCTTGGACGTAGGCGGTGCCGCCGCGCAGCAGCGCCGTACGGATCGCGATGGCGGTGTCGGAGTCCCCCGCGAAGTCGAGGTAGCCCACACAGCCGCCGTACAGGCCGCGCCGGGTCGGCTCCAGCTCCTCGATGATCTGCATGGCGCGCGGCTTGGGGGCGCCGGAGAGGGTGCCGGCCGGGAAGCAGGCGGTGAGCACGTCGAAGGCGGTACGGCCCTCGGCCACCGTTCCGGTGACCGTGGAGACGATGTGCATCACATGGCTGTAGCGCTCGATGGACATGAAGTCGACGACCTCGACGCTGCCCGGTTCGCAGACCCGGCCCAGGTCGTTGCGGCCCAGGTCGACCAGCATCAGATGCTCGGCGCGTTCCTTGGGGTCGGCCATCAGCTCGTCCGCCAGGGCCTGGTCCTCCGGCACGGATGAGCCGCGCGGGCGGGTGCCGGCGATGGGGTGGACCATGGCGCGGCCGGCCTCGACCTTCACCAGCGCCTCGGGGCTGGAGCCGACCACGTCGAAGGCGCTGTCCGGGCCGTCGCCGCCCTCGAAGCGGAAGAGGTACATGTACGGGCTGGGGTTGGTGGCCCGCAGCACCCTGTAGACGTCCAACGCGCTTGCCGTGCAGGGGGTTTCGAAACGCTGGGAGGGCACGACCTGGAAGGCCTCGCCGGCCCGGATGCGCTCCTTGACGTCCTCGACGGCCTCCTGGTAGTCCGCGCCGCCCCATTCGGCGGTGAACGGCGGGATCTGCGACGGCGGCAGGGCCGCGGCGCCGGCGGGGGCGGGCCGGGCGAGGTCGTCGGCCATGGTGTCCAGGCGGGCCACCGCGTCCGCGTAGGCCTCGTCGATGCCGGTGTCGAGGTCGTTGTGGTTGATCGCGTTGGCGATCAGCAGGACCGTGCCGCTCCAGTGGTCGAGGACGGCGAGGTCGGAGGTGAGCAGCATGCTCAGCTCGGGCAGCCGGAGGTCGTCGGTGGTGCTGTCGCCGATCTTCTCCAGGCGGCGCACGACGTCGTAGCCGAGGTAGCCGACCATGCCGCCGGTGAACGGCGGCAGCCCCGCGCCCTCGATGAGGTCGCGGGGGGTGTGCAGGGCCTCGACGGTGGCGCGCAGCGCGGCGAGCGGGTCGCCGTCGGTGGGGACGCCGACCGGCGGGGTGCCGAGCCAGTGCGCCTGCCCGTCGCGGGTGGTGAGGGTGGCGGCGCTGCGGACGCCGATGAAGGAGTAGCGCGACCACGTGCGGCCGTTCTCGGCGGACTCCAGCAGGAAGGTGCCGGGGCGCTCGGCGGCGAGTTTGCGGTAGAGCCCGACCGGCGTGTCGCCGTCCGCGAGCAGGCGCCGGGTGACGGGGATGACCCGCCGGTCCTTGGCGAGGGTGCGGAAGGTGTCGAGGTCCGGATTGGCGGTGCCGGTGGTTCCCGTGGTCATGGCAGCGGAGCCTACTGGTCCCGGTCGACCTCGGTGGCCAGTACGTCCACGTCGAAGCAGGTGCGCGCGCCGGTGTGGCAGGCGGCGCCGACCTGGTCGACCTTGACCAGGACGGTGTCCGCGTCGCAGTCCAGCGCCACCGACTTCACGTACTGGAAGTGGCCGGAGGTGTCGCCCTTGACCCAGTACTCCTGGCGGCTGCGGCTCCAGTACGTGCAGCGCCCGGTGGTCAGGGTGCGGTGCAGCGCCTCGTCGTCCATCCACCCCATCATCAGCACCTCGCCGGTGTCGTACTGCTGGGCGATGGCGGGGACCAGGCCGTCGGCGCCCCGCTTGAGGCGGGCGGCGATGGCGGGGTCCAACAGGGAGTCGGCGGCGGTGGTGCGGCTGCTGGTCATGGGTCCATTGTGCCGTGCGGCATCCTGCAGACATGCCTCCTTCACCACCCGTGCCGCCACCGCCGCCGGACCCGGACCGCGCCGCGCGGGTGGCGGCGCTGGTGCTGGCGGCGGTGTTCGTGGCGGCGGTGGTGGTGGCCGTGGTGGTGGCGGTGGTGGTGCTGCGGACCTAGGGACCGTCGGGGAAGCGGACCCGGCGATGCTCAGGAATACGTCCCGCACCCGCCGCGTTGTGGCCCCGCAGGGGGCGTTCGCACCCCCTACGGGATGCGTTCGACCCCCCCTGGGGGCAACCCCGACCCCCTGGCCCGCCCCCGCTCACACTCCCAGCTTCGCGCCCCGCAGCCGCTCGATCGCCTCCTTGTCCCCGTCCAGCTCCACGTCGGCCACGTCCTGCCGGCCGAAGGCGAACATGGTCAGTTCGCCCGGCTCCCCGACGACGGTGACCACCGGGGCGCCGCGGTGCGCCACCGCGGTCCGCCCGTCCGGCCGCCGCAGCACGAGCCCCACCGGCGACTTGCGGCCCAGCACCCGGGCCATCCGCTCGATCCTCGACCACAGGGCGTCCGCGAAGACCGGGTCCGGCTCCCGCGGGCTCCAGTCGGGCTGCGCCCGCCGCACGTCCTCGGAGTGGACGTAGAACTCCACCGTGTTGGACGCCTCGTCGATCTGCTTCAGCGAGAACGGCGACAACCGCGGCGGCCCGCTCCTGATGAGCTGGATCAGCTCCTCGTACGGCTTGGCGGCGAACTCCGCCTGCACCCGCTCCAGCCGGGCCGCCAGCGACTTGACCAGGAGCCCGCCCGCCGCGTCGGCGCGCCGCTCGCGCACCACCACATGCGCGGCCAGGTCCCGCGCGGTCCAGTTCTCACACAGGGTCGGCGCCTCGGGACCCGCGCTCTCCAACAGGTCGGCGAGAAGGAGCCGTTCACGCTTGGCATGGGTCGACATGCCGCCAGCCTACGACCGGCCCGGATCACCCGCCACGGCGCCGCGCGCCCCGGCCCTCAGGGACCCCGGTTCGAGGCGCTGCCGGAGGATCCGCTCCAGCTCGCGGGCGGCGCGCGGCGGGGAGACGTCGCCGCGGTGGGCGACGGAGATCACGCGGTGCATGCCGGGGGTCGCGAAGCGGGTGACGCGCAGCCCGGAGCGTTCGGCGACCATGCTGGGGACGACGGCGATGCCGAGCCCGGCGCGTACGAATCCGAGGACCGCGTCCATCTCGCCGCCCTCGACGGTGAAGGTGGGTTCGAAGCCGGCCGCGCGGCACGCCGCGGTGGTGAATTCCCGCAGGTCGTAGCCTCGGCGGAACATCGCCAGCGGGCGGCCGCGGAGGTCCTCGACCCGGATGCGGGTGCGGCGGCCGGCCGGTGGGGCGGACCGGTCCGGGGCGGAGACCACGACGAGTTCCTCGCGCAGCAGGTCGGAGGTGGCCAGCGCCGGGGCCTGGTCCGGGAGCGGGGTGATGATCAGGGCCAGGTCCAGTTCACCGTCGGCCAGCGCGCGGACCAGGTCCTGCGAGCCGTCCTCGGTGACGAACAGGTCGACGCCGGGATAGGTGGCGTGGAAGGCGCTCAGGACGTCGGGGACGAGGCTGGCGCAGAGGCTGGGCGGGGCGCCGAGGCGGAGCCGGCCGCGGCGCAGCTGGGCGACCTCCTGCACCTCGCGGCGGGCGGTCTCGGTGTCGGCGAGGATCCTCCGGGCGAGCGGCAGCAGGGTCTCGCCGGCGTCGGTGAGGGTGATGTGGCCGCGGGCCCGGTGGAACAGCTCGGCGCCCAACTCCCGTTCCAGGGAGCGGATCTGCTGGGAGAGGGAGGGCTGGGCGACATGCTCGCGCTCGGCGGCACGGGTGAAGTGGCGGGTGTCGGCCACGGCGGTGAAGTAGCGGAGCTGCTGCAGCTGCATAAGGCGAATGTAAAGCATCGATAGCTTCAGCCTATGGAGATGAGCCGGACCATGTCTTGGACTGATGGGTAGCTCGGTCCTTACCTTCGGGACTCATGGCACTGGACACACGGGCAGAACGACGGCCTTCGAAGGAGAAACGCGGGCGAGAGCGCTCCGTGAGGGGCGGTGGTCGGGCGACGGGTGGGCGCGCGTTCTGGGACTCGTCCGTCGGCAAGAAGACGGTGATGGCCGTCAGCGGCCTGATCATGCTGCTCTACTTGGTCGTCCACATGATCGGCAACCTGAAGATCTTCTTCGGGTCGGGCGAGTTCAACCACTACGCGCACTGGCTGCGCACGGTCGGCGAGCCCTTCATGCACTACGAGTGGACGCTGTGGCTGATCCGCGTCGTCCTCGTGGTCGCCGTCGTCGCCCACGCCACGTCCGCTTACCAGCTCAGCCGCCGCGGCATCAAGGCGCGGCCCGGCAAGTACGTGCACAAGCGGCAGCGCGCCAACTACGCCACCCGCACCATGCGCTGGGGCGGGATCATCCTCGGCCTGTTCATCGTGTGGCACGTCCTGGACCTGACGACCGGCACGGTGCACCCGAACGGCTTCCAGGCCGGGCACCCGTACCAGAACGTCATCGACACCTTCTCGACCTGGTACGGCAACGTCGTCTACATCGTCGCGATGGTCGCCCTCGGCTTCCACATCCAGCACGGGTTCTGGAGCGCCGCGCAGACCCTCGGCGTCGGCAGCCGCACCCGCGACCGCGCCCTGAAGACCGCCGGCAACGTCCTCGCCGTACTGCTCACGCTCGGCTTCATCGCCGTGCCCGTGGGCGTCATGAGCGGATTGGTGAGCTGAATCCATGACCACGTACCCGCAGTACGCGACCGGGGAGCCGATCGCCGACGCCAAGGCCCCGTCCGGGCCCGTCAACGAGCGCTGGGACACCCGCCGCTTCGAGGCGAAGCTGGTCAACCCCGCCAACCGCCGCAAGCACACCGTCATCGTCGTCGGCACCGGTCTCGCGGGCGGCTCGGCGGGGGCCACGCTCGCCGAACAGGGCTACCACGTCGTGCAGTTCTGCTTCCAGGACTCGCCGCGCCGGGCGCACTCCATCGCCGCGCAGGGCGGCATCAACGCGGCGAAGAACTACCGCAACGACGGCGACTCGGTGCACCGGCTGTTCTACGACACCGTCAAGGGCGGCGACTTCCGGGCGCGGGAGTCCAACGTGCACCGGCTCGCGCAGATATCCGTCGAGATCATCGACCAGTGCGTGGCCCAGGGCGTGCCGTTCGCCCGTGAGTACGGCGGTCTGCTCGACACCCGGTCGTTCGGCGGGGTGCAGGTGTCCCGGACGTTCTACGCCCGGGGCCAGACGGGGCAGCAGCTGCTGCTCGGCGCCTACCAGGCGCTGTCCCGGCAGATCGCCGCCGGCAACGTCGAGATGCACGCCCGCACCGAGATGCTCGACCTGGTCGTCGTGGACGGCAAGGCGCGCGGCATCGTCGCCCGCGACCTGGTCACCGGCAAGATCGACACCTACTTCGCGGACGCCGTCGTGCTGGCGTCCGGCGGCTACGGCAACGTCTTCTACCTCTCGACGAACGCCATGAACTCCAACGCCACCGCCGTGTGGCGGGCGCACCGGCGCGGCGCCTACTTCGCCAACCCGTGCTTCACCCAGATCCACCCGACCTGCATCCCGCGCACCGGCGACCACCAGTCGAAGCTGACGCTGATGAGCGAGTCGCTGCGCAACGACGGACGGATCTGGGTGCCGAAGGCCCAGGGCGACACCCGTCCGGCGCACCAGATCCCCGAGGACGAGCGCGACTACTACCTGGAGCGCATCTACCCGTCGTTCGGCAACCTCGTACCCCGTGACATCGCCTCGCGGGCCGCGAAGAGCGTCTGCGACGAGGGCCGGGGCGTCGGGCCCGGCGGGCAGGGCGTGTACCTGGACTTCGCCGACGCCATCGCGCGCATGGGCCGCAAGGCGGTCGAGGCCAAGTACGGCAACCTCTTCGACATGTACCACCGGATCACCGACGAGGATCCGTACAAGGTGCCGATGCGGATCTACCCGGCCGTGCACTACACGATGGGCGGGCTGTGGGTCGACTACGACCTGCAGACCACCGTCCCCGGACTGTTCGCGGTCGGCGAGGCCAACTTCTCCGACCACGGCGCCAACCGGCTCGGCGCGTCCGCCCTCATGCAGGGCCTGGCCGACGGCTACTTCGTGCTCCCGGCCACCATCAACGACTACCTTGCGCGCAACCCGCACAAGGACGAGGTGGACGCCGCGCACCCCGCCACCGTCGAGGTCGTGCGGGAGACCGAGGAGCGGCTGGCGAAGCTGCTCGCCGTCGACGGCGACCGCACCCCGGACTCCTTCCACCGCGAACTCGGCGAGCTGATGTGGGAGTTCTGCGGTATGGCCCGCACCGACGAGGGCCTGCGCAAGGCCCTGGACCGCATCCCGCAGATCCGCGAGGAGTTCTGGCGCCGCATCAAGGTCCCCGGTACCGGCGAGGAGTTCAACCAGTCCCTGGAGAAGGCGAACCGCATCGTCGACTACCTGGAGCTGGCCGAGCTGATGTGCCTCGACGCGCTGCACCGCGCCGAGTCCTGCGGCGGCCACTTCCGCGAGGAGTCGCAGACCCCCGACGGCGAGGCCGCCCGCCAGGACGAGGAGTTCTCCTACGCGGCCGCCTGGGAGTTCACCGGCACCGGCGCGGCGCCCACCCTGCACAAGGAAGACCTGGTCTTCGAGTACGTCCACCCCACCCAGCGGAGCTACGCATGAGGCTCACCCTGCGCGTCTGGCGCCAGAAGAACACCGACGCCCCCGGCGCCATGTCCACGTACGAGGTGGACGGCATCTCGCAGGACATGTCGTTCCTGGAGATGCTCGACACCCTCAACGAGGAGCTGATCCTCAAGGGCGACGACCCGGTCGCCTTCGACCACGACTGCCGCGAGGGCATCTGCGGCGCCTGCTCGCTGGTCATCAACGGCGACGCGCACGGCCCGGAGCGCACCACCACCTGCCAGCTGCACATGCGGTCCTTCGAGGACGGCGACACGATCGACGTCGAGCCGTGGCGGGCCTCCGCGTTCCCGGTCGTCAAGGACCTGGTCGTCGACCGCACGGCCTTCGACCGCATCATCCAGGCCGGCGGCTACATCACCGCGCCGACCGGCGCCGCGCCCGAGGCGCATGCGACGCCCGTGCCCAAGCCGGACGCCGACTTCGCCTTCGAGCACGCCGAGTGCATCGGCTGCGGCGCGTGCGTGGCGGCCTGCCCGAACGGCGCGGCGATGCTGTTCACCTCGGCGAAGGTCAACCACCTCAACGTGCTGCCACAAGGGTCGCCCGAGCGGGAGAGCCGGGTGCTGGACATGGTGGCGCAGATGGACGAGGAGGGCTTCGGCGGCTGCACGCTGGCCGGTGAGTGCGCCACGGCCTGCCCCAAGGGCATTCCGCTGTTCAGCATCACCAAGATGAACCGGGAGTTCGTCCGGGCGGCGCGCAAGGGGCGCTGAGCGGTACCGGGGCGCGGCCGGGGAGACTGCCCCGGCCGCGTCGCGCGCGCTTCAGCGGACCGGGTGGCCCGCCTCCCGCAGTGCGTCCTTGACCTGCGGGATGCGCAGGTCGCCGAAGTGGAAGACGGAGGCGGCCAGCACCGCGTCGGCGCCGGCGGCGACGGCCGGGGCGAAGTCCGCGAGCTTCCCCGCGCCGCCGGACGCGATCACCGGGACGGTGACGTGCTTGCGGACGGCCTCGATCATCTCGACGTCGTAGCCGTCCTTGGTGCCGTCGGCGTCCATGGAGTTCAGCAGGATCTCGCCGGCGCCCAGCTCGGCGGCGCGGTGGGCCCATTCGACGGCGTCGATGCCGGTGCCGCGGCGGCCGCCGTGGGTGGTGACCTCGAATCCGGAGGGGGTGCCGGCGTCGGTGCGGCGGGCGTCGACGGACAGCACCAGGACCTGGCGCCCGAAGCGCTCGGCGATCTCGCGGATCACCTCGGGGCGGGCGATGGCGGCGGTGTTGACGCCGACCTTGTCGGCGCCCGCGCGCAGCAGCTTGTCGACGTCGTCGGGGGTGCGGACGCCGCCGCCGACGGTGAGCGGGATGAAGACCTGCTCGGCGGTGCGGCGGACGACGTCGTAGGTGGTCTCGCGGTTGCCGGAGGAGGCGGTGATGTCGAGGAAGGTCAGCTCGTCGGCGCCCTCCTCACCGTAGATCTTCGCCATCTCGACGGGGTCGCCGGCGTCCCTGAGGTTCTGGAAGTTGACGCCCTTGACGACCCGGCCGTTGTCGACGTCCAGGCAGGGGATGACTCGTACGGCCAGGGTCATGACGCGGGGGCCTCTCTGTACGCCTCCAGCTCGACCTCGACGACCAGGCGCGGGTCGACGAAACCGGAGACGATGATCATGGATGCGGCGGGGCGGACGGAGTCGAACAGCTCCTTGTGAGCGCGTCCGACCTCGTCCACGTCCCGGGCGTGGGTCAGGTACATACGGGTGCGTACGACGTCGTCACGGCCGAGGCCGACCTGCTCCAGCGCCGACAGCGCGGTCCGGAAGGAGGTGACCGCCTGCTCGTACGGGTCGGCGGCGACGACCTGTCCGTCGATGACGCAGGCGCAGCCGGAGACCAGCACCAGGCCGTTGGGCAGCGCCACCGCCCGGGAGCGGCCGAAGGCGTCCGCCCAGGGGTCCTCCGCCCGCGGGTCGCCGGCCGTGAAGCGGCGTACGCCACTCATGTCGCCACGGCCTCCAGGGCCTGCTCCAGCGTGAACGCCTCGGCGTAGAGCGCCTTTCCGACGATCGCGCCCTCCACGCCCTCGGGCACCAGCGAGGCGATCGCTCGCAGGTCGTCGAGGGAGGAGACGCCCCCGGAGGCCACGACCGGGCGGTCGGTGGCGGCGCAGACGTTGCGCAGCAGTTCGAGGTTGGGGCCCTGGAGGGTGCCGTCCTTGTTGATGTCGGTGACGACGTAGCGGGCGCAGCCCTCGGAGTCCAGGCGGGCCAGCGTCTCGTAGAGGTCGCCGCCGTCGCGGGTCCAGCCGCGGCCGCGCAGCGTCGTGCCGCGCACGTCCAGGCCGACCGCGATCCGGTCGCCGTACTCGGCGATGATCTTGGCGACCCACTCGGGGTTCTCCAGGGCCGCGGTGCCGATGTTGACGCGGGTGCAGCCGGTGGCCAGGGCGGCGGCCAGCGAGTCGTCGTCGCGGATGCCGCCGGACAGCTCGACCTTGATGTCCATGGAGCGGGCGACCTCGGCGATCTGCGCGCGGTTGTCGCCGGTGCCGAAGGCCGCGTCGAGGTCGACGAGGTGCAGCCACTCGGCGCCGGACCGCTGCCAGGCGAGGGCCGCCTGGAGCGGGTCGCCGTAGGAGGTCTCGGAGCCGGACTCGCCGTGGACCAGGCGGACGGCCTGGCCGTCGCGGACGTCGACGGCGGGAAGGAGTTCAAGCTTCGGCATCTGGGGGCTCACAGGGTGTTGATCCAGTTGGTCAGGAGCTGGGCGCCGGCGTCGCCGGACTTCTCGGGGTGGAACTGGGTGGCCCACAGCGGGCCGTTCTCCACGGCGGCCACGAACGGGTCGCCGTGCGTGGCCCAGGTGACCTTCGGGGCGGCGAGGTGCGGGTTGCCGACCTCCAGCTCCCAGTCGTGCACCGCGTAGGAGTGCACGAAGTAGTAGCGGGCGTCGGCGGGCAGACCGGCGAAGAGCTGCGATCCCTCGGGGGCCTCGACGGTGTTCCAGCCCATGTGCGGGACGACGTCGGCCTTCAGCGGGCCGACCGTGCCGGGCCACTCGTCCAGGCCCTCGGTCTCCACACCGTGCTCGATGCCCCGGCCGAAGAGGATCTGCATGCCGACGCAGATGCCCATCACGGGGCGGCCGCCGGACAGCCTGCGGCCGACGACCCAGTCGCCGCGGGCCTCGCGCAGTCCGCGCATGCAGGCGGCGAACGCGCCGACGCCGGGGACCAGCAGCCCCTCGGCGTTCATCGCCCGGTCGAAGTCCCGGGTGATCTCCACGTCCGCGCCGACGTGCGCCAGGGCGCGCTCGGCGGAGCGGACGTTGCCGAAGCCGTAGTCGAAGACGACGACCTTCTTACGGGGTGCGGCGGCGGTCAACTCCACACCCCCAGCCGCAGCACGCCGGCGGCCAGGCACATCGCCGAGCCGACGGACAGCAGCACGATCAGGCTCTTGGGCAGCTGCTGCTTCCAGAAGGAGTAGACGCCGCCGAGGAGGAACAGTCCGACGAGGATGAAGGCGGTGGACATACCGTTCACGGGACTACAGCGCTCCCTTGGTGGACGGAATGATGCCCGCGGCGCGCGGGTCGCGCTCGCTGGCGTAGCGCAGGGCCCGGGCCAGCGCCTTGAACTGGCACTCCACGATGTGGTGGGCGTTGCGGCCGTACGGCACGTGGATGTGCAGCGCTATCTGGGCCTGCGCGACGAAGGACTCGAAGATGTGCCGGGTCATCGTCGTGTCGTAGCTGCCGATCATCGGCGCCATGTTCTCCGGCTCGGTGTGCACCAGGTACGGGCGGCCGGAGAGGTCGACGGTCACCTGGGCGAGCGACTCGTCCAGCGGGACGGTGCAGTTGCCGAAGCGGTAGATGCCGGACTTGTCGCCGAGGGCCTGCTTGAAGGCGGCACCCAGCGCGAGGGCGGTGTCCTCGATGGTGTGGTGGGTGTCGATGTGCAGATCGCCGTCGGTCTTGACCTTGAGGTCGAACAGGCCGTGCCGGCCGAGCTGGTCGAGCATGTGGTCGTAGAAGCCGACACCCGTCGCCACTTCGACGTCCCCCCTGCCGTCGAGGTCGATCTCGACGAGCACGGACGTTTCCTTCGTTGTGCGCTCCACGCGTCCTACGCGGGTCATCGCTCGTTCTCCTTCAAGCTGCGTTCTTTGAACAGCGTGCGAACCGCGTCGAGGAACGCGTCGTTCTCGGCCGGGGTGCCGGCGGTGACCCGCAGCCAGCCCGGTACGCCGTTGTCACGGACCAGTACGCCCTGATCGAGGATCGCCCGCCAGGCGGCGTGGGCGCCGCCCTCGCCATCGAATCGGCCGAACTGCACGAAGTTGGCGTCGGAGGCGGTGACCTCGCAGCCGATCGTCCGCAGCTCGGTGACCAGGCGGTCCCGTTCGGCCTTGAGCTGCTCGACGTACTTCAGGAGCGTATCGGTGTGCTCCAGCGCGGCCAGCGCGGTGGCCTGGGTGACCGACGACAGGTGGTACGGCAGGCGGACCAGCTGGACGGCGTCGACCACGGCCGGATCGGCGGCCAGATACCCCAGCCGCAGCCCGGCGGCACCGAACGCCTTGGACATGGTCCGCGAGACCACCATGTTCGGCCGCCCCTCGATCAGCGGCAGCAGCGAGGGCCGGTGGCTGAACTCGCCGTAGGCCTCGTCGACCACCACCAGCGCACCGCCGGTGTCCGCCTTGGCGGCCTGCGCCGCCTCGTACAGCGCCAGCACCGTCTCCGCCTCGACGGCGGTGCCGGTGGGGTTGTTCGGCGAGCAGACGAAGACCACGTCGGGCCGGCGCTCGGCGATGGCCTCCCGGGCCGCCGCCAGGTCGATGGCGAAGTCGTCGTTGCGCGGGCCGGAGATCCACTCCGTGCCCGTGCCGCGCGAGATCAGGGCGTGCATGGAGTACGAGGGCTCGAAGCCGATGGCCGAGCGGCCGGGGCCGCCGAAGGTCTGCAGCAGCTGCTGGATGACCTCGTTCGATCCGTTGGCCGCCCAGACCTGGTCCTTGGCGACCTCGTGGCCGCCGGTGCGGGTGAGGTAGCGGGCCAGCTCGGTGCGCAGCTCGACCGCGTCCCGGTCGGGGTAGCGGTTGAGCTGCCGGGCGGCCTCGGCCACCCGCTCGGCGATCCGCGCGACCAGCGGCTCGGGCAGCGGGTAGGGGTTCTCGTTGGTGTTCAGGCGTACCGGCACGTCCAGCTGCGGGGCGCCGTAGGGGGACTTGCCGCGCAGCTCGTCCCGGATGGGGAGATCGTCGATGCGGGTCACGTGCCTGCTCACTTGCTCTGGGGGACCTTCCAACCGAACCTTGCCTTGATCGCCGCGCCGTGGGCCGGGAGGTCCTCGGCCTCGGCGAGGGTCACCACATGGTGGGCGACCTCGGCCAGTGCGTCGCGGGTGTAGTCCACGACATGGATGCCGCGCAGGAAGGACTGCACGGAGAGCCCCGAGGAGTGGCAGGCGCAGCCGCCGGTGGGAAGGACGTGGTTGGAGCCGGCGCAGTAGTCGCCGAGCGAGACCGGGGCGTACGGGCCGACGAAGATCGCGCCGGCGTTGCGGACCCGGGCCGCCACGGCGGCGGCGTCGGCGGTCTGGACCTCCAGGTGCTCGGCGCCGTAGGCGTCCACGACCCGCAGGCCCTCGTCGATGCCGTCGACGAGGACGATGGCGGACTGCCGGCCGGCCAGGGCCGGGGCGATCCGGTCCTCGACGTGCCGGGTCGCCGCGATCTGCGGTGCCAGCTCCTGCTCGGTCTTCTCCGCCAGCGCCACCGAGTCGGTGACCAGGACGGCGGCGGCCATCGGGTCGTGCTCGGCCTGGCTGATCAGGTCGGCGGCGACGTGCGCGGGGTCGGCGGTGTCGTCCGCGAGGATCGCGATCTCGGTGGGCCCGGCCTCGGAGTCGATGCCGATCCGGCCCTTGAGCAGGCGCTTGGCCGCGGCGACGTAGATGTTGCCGGGGCCGGTGACGAGGTTGGCGGGCGGGCACTCCTCGGTGCCGTAGGCGAACATCGCGATGGCCTGGGCGCCGCCGGCGGCGTAGACCTCGTCGACGCCGAGCAGCGCGCAGGTCGCCAGGATCGTCGGGTGCGGCAGGCCCTCGAACTCGGCCTGCGGCGGCGAGGTCACGGCCAGGGACTCGACGCCGGCCTCCTGGGCGGGGACCACGTTCATCACGACGGACGAGGGGTAGACCGAGCGGCCGCCCGGTACGTACAGCCCCACCCGCTCGACCGGGACCCAGCGCTCGGTGACCGTGCCGCCGGGGACGACCTTGGTGGTGACGTCGCTGCGGCGCTGCTCGCGGTGGACGATCCGGGCGCGCCGGATGGACTCCTCCAGGGCGGCGCGGACGGCCGGATCCAGCTCTTCCAGGGCGGTCTTGAGGGCCTCGGCGGGCACCCGCACCCGCTCGATCTCGACACCGTCGAACCGCCGCGCGTACTCGATCAGCGCCGCGGTGCCGCGATGGCGTACGTCCTCGCAGATGGGCCGCACCTTCTCCAGGGCGGCTTCCACGTCGAACTCGGCACGGGGCAGCAGGTCGCGCAGGGCGCCACCCTCGGGGAGGGCGTCACCGCGCAGATCGATTCGGGAGATCACCTCCCCAGTGTCTCAGACCCGATCCCTGGCCCGATCCCGTGTATCACTCAGTGATACACAGCGACGCGGGCCCCGGACGCCCGGTGAACCGGCCTCGTGAAGTTGACCGGAGTTGGCCCTGACCGCGCGTGTTCAAGCGGTCACCGGGCGGGCAAGGGCCACGTAGCGGCGTACGGGGAGACCTGCGGGACGTGTGCGGTGCCGCGCGCAGACCACGCGCGAAGTGCGTCCGAAGAGGTCGCGCCACACCACGGAGCAAGGGGGACACAGTGACCGAGCCCAGGGACGGCGATGCGCCCGCCGACCTGCGACTGACGTCGGCGGAATGGAGCATGTGGCAGGCCTTCCGCAACGGCAGCACCTGCGATCTGCACATCGGCGACCCGGTGCGCGACGATCCGCACGGGCAGCATCTGTGGGGCCCGGAGCGCCGGGTGCGGGCGCGGGTCGTGGCGCTGCTGCTGCTCGACGGGCCGCCGGCGCAGCCGGGCCGGGTGTCGGCCCTCAAGCTCACCGGTGCGTACATCACGGACACTCTCGACGTTGCGGGCGGCACGATCGAGCCATTCGTGGAGCTGCGGGACTGCCGCTTCGAGGCCGAGGTGGTGCTGCCGGAGAGCCGGTTCACCACCCTGCGGATGGTGAACTGCGCGATACCCCGGCTGGAGGCGGCCCGGCTGCACACCGAGGGCGACCTCCATCTGCCGCGCTGCGTGGTGCAGTCCGGCGTCCGCCTCACCGACGCGCACATAGGCACCGACCTGATGCTGAACCAGGCGGTCGTGCACAAGGACCGCCAGGGCCGGTCGATCATGGCGGACGGGCTGGCCGTCACCCAGGACCTCCAGGCCGAGATGCTGGAGTCCTACGGCGAGCTGTCGCTGCGCGGCGCCACCATCGGCGTGTCGATGAGCCTGCGCGGCAGCCATCTGAGCAACCCCTTCGGCCGCCGGGCGCTGAACGCCCCCCAGCTCACCGTCGAGCGCACCCTCTATCTGACCGCCGCGGGCCTGGCCAACTCCCCCTTCTCCAGCAGCGCCACTCCCCCCTACGGCATCGCGCACACCCCCTCGCGGGGCACCCGTATGCAGCGCTTCGAGTGCGAGGGCGGGATGCGGCTGGACGACGGCCGGTTCGGCGACGCCGTGGACTTCGAGCACGCCCGCTTCATCATGGAGTCCGACCAGGAACTCTCGCTGCGCCGCATCCAGACCCCCGAGCTGCGCTTCCTCGGCGAACGGCCGCAGCGCGGCCGGGTCATCCTCTCCGGCGCCCGGGTCGTCAACCTCGTCGACAAGTCGGCGAGCTGGCCGGGGCTCGGCGGGTTGTGGATGGCCGGCTTCGCCTACGAGACGCTGATCCCGCGCGGCCACTTCCCGCTCGCGCAGCGGCTGCAGTGGGTGGCCGCGGCGACCCCCGAGTACGCGCCCGAGCCGTACGAGATGCTCGCCACCTCGCTGCGCCGCAGCGGTGAGGACTCCGACGCCCGTGAGGTGCTGCTGGCCAAGCAGCGGCGGCGCCGCGAGACGCTGCCGCTGGCGGCGAAGGCCTGGGGCTTCCTGCAGGACTGGACGGTGGCGTACGGCTATCGCCCCGGGCGGGCCGCGGTCTGGATGGGCATCCTGTGGGCGATCGGCACGGTCTACTTCTCGACGTCCCCGCCACCGCCCCTCAAGGCGGGCGAGGCACCCCCCTGGAACCCCTACCTCTACGCCCTCGACCTCCTGCTGCCCGTGATCGACCTCAACCAGGGCGCCGCCTGGAAACCCGGCGGCACCGCCCAGTGGGCCGCCGCCGTACTGATCCTCGCCGGCTGGATCCTGGCGACGACGGTGGCAGCGGGCGCGTCCCGCCTACTGCGGCGGGCCTAGTCCCACGTTGTCGGCTGTCCCGCCGCGGGGGTTTCGCGCCGTTGCTCCCCCACTGCCCTAAGGGCGTGGGAGGTACCCCCAGCGGCGGGCGTTTGTGCGTCGGGTGCGGTGCCGGGCTTACAGACTTCGTCCTCCAGCCCGTCCCCTCCCGTGGGGGGACGGAAGACGGTAAGTGGAGTGGGCGTGAGTGGTCCACGACCCGCACGTACGGGACTATGCCCACCCCCACCCGCGTCCTTTCCCCCACCCACGGGAGGGGGCGGGCCGCAGGGCGAAGTCCGGAGGGCCGCACCCGGCCCCGAACAGCCCCGCGCAGCGGCAACCAGCCCGCCGCAGGCGCAACGGCGGGACAGCCGAAAGACGACGGCCCCACCACGTGGGAAGCAAGCCAAGCGCAGCGTCTAGGCTTACGGGCTGTGACCTCCCTGCGCCTCCCCCTCTTCCCGTTGAACTCGGTGCTGTTCCCGGGACTCGTGCTCCCGCTGAACGTCTTCGAGGCGCGGTACCGGGCGATGATGCGCGATCTGAGCGCGGTGCCCGAGGACGACCGCCGCTTCGCGGTGGTCGCGATCCGGGACGGCCGGGAGGTGGCACCCACCGCCCAGGGCATGCCGGACGCCACGCTGCCGTCCGAGGGCGGCCCCGCGGCGGGCTTCGGGGACGATCCGCTGCAGGCGTTCCACTCGGTGGGCTGCGTCGCGGACGCGGCGACCATCCGGGAGAAGTCGTCCGCCGACGACACCGGCTATGAGGTCCTGGCCACCGGCACGACCCGCTTCCGGCTGCTGTCGGTGGACGCCTCCGGGCCGTATCTGACCGGCGAGCTGGAGGAGCTGGAGGAGAGCCAGGGGGAGGGCGCGGGCGCGCTCGCCTCCGGGGTCGTACGGGCCTTTCGGACGTATCAGAAGCGGCTGGCCTGGGCGAACGAGCGGACGCTGTCGAGCGGGCAGGACCTGCCGGCCGATCCGTCCGTGTTGTCCTACCTCGTCGCGGCGGCGGCCGTGCTGGACGTCCCCGCCAAGCAGCTGCTGCTGGAGGCGCCCGACACCGCCACCCGGCTGGGGCAGGAGCTGAAACTCCTTCGCCAGGAGTCGGCGCTGCTCGGTAAGCTCCCGTCGCTGCCGGCCGTGGATCTGACCAGGCAGCCGACCAGCCCGAACTGACACGAGGCCCGAAGACGTTGGCGAAGAAGTCCAGGAAATCCGGTGGGACGCCCGCGACGGTGGCGCTCACCGCGTCCGGTGTCCCGTTCACGGTGCACGCCTATGAGCACGATCCGGCCGCTCCCTCGTACGGCGAGGAGGCCGCCGAGGCTCTCGGTGTCCCCGCCGACCAGGTGTTCAAGACGCTGCTGGCGGATGTCGACGGCACCCTGACGGTCGCCGTGGTGCCGGTGTCGGGGTCCTTGGACCTCAAGGCGCTGGCGGCCGCGGTGGGCGGCAAGAAGGCCGCGATGGCCGATCCGGCGGCGGCCGAGCGCAGCACCGGCTATGTCCTCGGCGGGATCTCGCCGCTGGGGCAGCGCAAGCGGCTGCGTACGGTCGTGGACGCCTCGGCCCAGGGACGCCCGACGGTGTGCGTCTCGGCGGGGCGCCGGGGGCTGGAGGTCGAGCTGGCGCCGGAGGACCTGGTGGCGCTGACCGGGGCCCGGGTGGCGTCGATCGCGCGCGGCTGAGGGGCCGCGGGGCGGCCGGTGGACCCGGCCGCCGCTGGTGGTGCCGCGCGCCGGTCAGGTCGCGTTCGGCGGCTGCTGCCCGTGGTGCCCGTGGGGTGCGTGCCGGTCGTTCGGTGCGTGCTGATCGTGCGGGGCGGGCCGGTCGTCCGGTGCGTGGTGATCGTGCGGCCCGTGGTAGTCGTGGCTCCCGGACCAGTCCGGCGCCGGCGGCTCCGGGTCGCGGGGACCGAAGAGCCCGGTCAGCGCCAGCTGCGTGACCATGGCGGCGATCGGCCAGGCCAGCAGCGCGCCCTTCGACTGCAGCCGCAGCGGCCCGTCGAAGGCCACACCGGGACCGACCTGCTTGGCGTGCGCGACCACGTCGGGGGTGGGGCCCAGCCACATGCCGGTCACCCAGCCCACCGCCGCGCCCAGCAGCCCGCCCAGGACCAGCGCCACGACCAGCGGGATGCCGCCGCGCCGGCGGAAGAGGAACACCACGGCCGCGGTGAGCACACCGAAGCCGAGCGAGAGCAGCACGAAGGTGCCGTCCGCGCCGATCGCCTCCTCGCCTTCGGTGTTCTTCAGATAGACGTTGCGGGCGTCCGCGATCAACGGGACATGCGGCGCGAGCCAGTTCCACAGCACGCCGAGCAGCACGCCGCTCACCGCGACCAGGATCGCGATCACCGCGCCCTCGCGCAGCTCGCGCGGCAGCTCGGGGTTCGCCGGGCCGTCGTGGCCGGCCGGGGCCGCGGGCGCGGCCTGCGGGTACTGCGGCTCTTCGGGCGGTTGGTTGTCGGATGGCGTCAGCGGTGCGGTCACCCCGTCATCGTGCCAGGTGGGGCCGTGGGGCCCGGCAGCAGGACGCCTGTTCGGGGTGCCGGCACCGGTCATCGGGCCGCCGCCCTGCGGTACGCCCAGGTCGCGATGGCCAGCGAGAGCACGCCGACGGCCGCGCAGACGCCCAGGTCGGCGGCGACCGCCACCCAGTCGGGGTGCACGTCGAAGCTGCGGGCCAGCGCCTCCACACCGTAGGTCGAGGGCAGCAGATCGCGGGCCCAGCCGATCACCTCGGGCATCCGCTCGGCCGGCAGCACCCCCAGCAGCAGCGCCGCCGACATGCCCAACTGGCCGCAGAGCGTGGCGAGTTCGGGGCGCGGCGCGAGCAGCCCGAGGGCCGCGCCGAGGCCGGCCAGCGCGGCTCCGGCGAGCGGAAGCACGGCGGCCAGCACCCAGAGGTTGGCCATCGGCAGCTGGAAGAGCACACAGCCGGTGACGGCGGTGACGATCGTCCCCGGGACGGTGAAGGAGGCATAGGCGGCGGCCGCGCCGAGCACCACGGCGGCCGGCGGGACCGGCAGCGTCGCGTAGTGGTCGAGCCCGCCGCCGGCCCGCAGCTGACCGAAGTACTGGGCGAGCAGGTTGAGCGCCACGAAGGCGACGACCAGCACGCTGGAGCCGGAGACCACCGACCGCGCCGCCTCGCCGTCGTCGACCACCCCGCGCAGCAGGACCATGATCCCGATGGACTGGAAGGTGGCGACGAACAGCAGCGGGATCCGTGCGACCCGGGCCCGGGAGAGCTGGGCGCGGTAGACGGCGCCGAGCGCGGGCAGCAGGCGGGCGCGCGGCGCCAGCGGGGCGGCCCCGGTCTCGGACCAGGCCCCGGCGCCCGCCACCGCCCCGGCCACCGCCTGCGCGGGAACCGTACTCACGCTGCCACCCGGCCTTCCTCGCTGCCTTCGCAGCACTTGATACGTCCGCCGCGCCCCCGCGACTCGATCCACCCGCTCACGCCTTGACCAGCCCCTCGCCGCGCCCGCCGAGCGCCAGATACACGTCCTCCAGGCTCGGCGTGGCGAGGGTGAAGTCGTCGAGGGCCGCGAAGGCGGGGCCCGCGGTGACCGCGGCCACCGCGGAGCGGGCCCGGTCGGCGGGGAGGCGGAGGGTCCAGCGGCGGCCGGAGATGCGGGCACCGGCTTCGAGGGCGGCGACCTCGGGGACGTCCAGCGGCGGGCGGTCGCGCCAGACCAGCTCCAGCCGTACCTCGTCGCTCACCATGTCCTTCAGTCCGCCGGGCGTGTCGCAGGCGATGACCCGGCCCCGGTCGATCACCGCGACCCGGTCGAGCACGCTCTCGGCCTCCAGGACGTTGTGGGTCACCAGCACCACCGTGACGCCCCGCTCGGCCCGGCGCCGGTCCACCGCGGCCCATACGGCGCGCCGCGCGACCGGGTCCATACCGGTGGTCGGCTCGTCCAGCACCAGCAGCGGCCGCTCGCCGATCAGCGCGGTGGCGACGCAGGCGAGCCGCCGCTGACCGCCGGAGAGCTTCTTCAGCGCCCGGCCGGCGATGTCCGCCAGGCCCAGCTCGTCGGTCACCGCGTCCCGCTCGGCGCGCGCCTCGCGCGCCCCGAGGCCGCGCAGTCGGCCGGTGGTCTCCACGGCGAGGGCGACCGTCATCTCGTCCAGGGCGGTGGACTCCTGCCCCAGGTAGCCGAGCAGCCGGGCGGCCCGCTCCGGGTGGCGCACCAGGTCGTGGCCGAGTACGGCGATGCTGCCGGAGTCCGGGCGCAGCAGTCCGGTCAGCTGGCGTACCAGGGTGGACTTGCCGGCGCCGTTGGGGCCCAGCAGCCCGAAGATCTCGCCGCGGCGCACGTCCAGGGTGATGCCGTCGTTGGCCCGTACGGCGGGTGCCCGGGCCGCCCCGCGGCGCCCACGCACCGCGGGGTACGTCTTGACCAGGTCCCGCACGGCGCACACCGGCCCGCCGCGCTCCGCCTGTTTTGCGCCCGTCCTCACGAGCTACGAGGGTACGCGTCCCCGGCCCGCCACCGGCCCGCGGGGCTCCGGGGGCGAGCCGGAATGCGGCGGGCGGGGGCCGTCAGTCACCGGCCGGCGCGTGCTCGGCGGCCGTCCGCAGATCGACCTCGCGCCAGAATCCGGCCCGGATGGCGTAGCGGTCGTGCTCGTCGATCTGGTCGTCCTTGTGGGCGAGCAGCCCGAACCGGGCGGCGTAGCGCAGCAGTTCGCCGTCGATGCGGTGCGGGATGCGCGGGTACTCCGTCGACAGCTGCTGCAGATGCGCGGTGTCGGAGAGCCGGTCGGTCCAGCGGCGGGCGAAGACCTGGCCGACCTCGAAGGGGTCGCCGCTGACGGCGGTGATGTCCTCCTCGCGGTCGGCCCAGCGCTGCTCGGCGCTGGTGAGCTGAGCGAGGGTGGGCAGGCCGGCGGTCTCGGAGGGTTCGCCGACCGGGCCTCCGCGCTCGACCCAGCCCTTGTCGGACGACCAGCGCAGGGTGGCGCCGGCGGCGGGCGGGGGCTGCTGGCCGGTGGCGCGGTCCCGGCCGAGCCCGGCCAGGTCCTTGGGGGTGGGGACGCCGCCCCGCCCGGCGGCGGCGTCCGGCTCGTCGTCGGGCTGCGGGCCGGCGTCGGTGCGGGCCGCGGGCCGCGCCGCGCCGTTGGACCCGTTGTGCTCGTGCGTGCGGTCGGGGGTCTCCGGGCCCGCGGCGGCCGCGGCGGCCGCGACCGCGGACTCGGGCAGTGGCGCGGAGAGGATGGCGGCGATCTCGGGGCGGGGGGCGGGCGACGGCGAGCAGGGCCCGCCGAGTTCCTTGGCGCGCACCGCGCGGGTGATCCAGGTACGGTCCAGCACCCGCCGCTCGTCCGCCTCGGCGACCAGGTCCTCGGACTGGTTGTAGTCGCCGTCGGCGGCCTGGACGGCCCACAGGTGGACGGCGACGCCGTGCTCCTTGGCCGACATCAGTCCGGGCAGCAGATCGCCGTCGCCGGTGACCAGGACGATGTCGGAGCAGGCCCGGTTGCGGGCCAGCTCGGTCAGCTCGGCGTGCATGGCGGCGTCCACGCCCTTCTGCGCCCAGCGGCCGTCGCTTCGGGTCAGGGCGCCCAGCCTGACGGTGACCCGGGACATCACGCGCAGTTTGCGGTGCTCGGGCTGCGGGACCCGGTCGGGGGCGCCGTCGAACCAGTAGATCCGCAGCAGCGGGCGCTCGGTGTCCGCCTCGGCGCGCTGGCGCAGGCCCTGGATGAGGGCGGCGTGATCGACGGTGATCCGGGAACGGACGGGCTCTCCGGCGAGCAGACTCGCGGCGGCGCCGAGCAAGTACCCGGCGTCCACCAGCACGACGCAGCGATCCACGTTCCACCCTCTTCCCTGAGGTGCTGAAAGTCCGGTCGCCCCCCGGCTCGGCACGTGGCACGAGTTTTCCTTCGACTTTCCTTCGAGTCTGCCCGACCGTACGGGGGTTATCAGCCCGAACTCGATCATCGGCGTGGCGGATTCGGCGAGGATCTTGAGCACGGCGCGTGATCGCGCGTATTACAGAGGGTAATTGCCCGAAATGCAGGCTTCTGTCCGGCATGTAAGTCTGGTCCCGGCCCCGATCCCAGATTCCCCCTCAGGAGGCAATGGTCATGGCCAAGGACAAGAAGCAGAACCGCAGTCAGCAGCAGAAGGCGGCATCCGCGGCTGAACGCGGTCAGCAGCAGGCCCAGCAGTCGTCCATGGAGGCCCAGTCGAAGTCCACCTCGGCGACGCCCGGGGACCTGGCCCGCAAGAACCGCGAGCGGCGCTTCGGCCACAACTGACCTATGCCGCAGATGAGTTGAGGGGCGCGTCCACAGCGGACGCGCCCCTCGGGGCAGCGCGGACCGGCGGCCCGCCGCGGGTCAGCCCGACAGGCAGGACGGACCGAGCAGCACCTTGAGGTCACCGAAGAGCGACGGGTCCGGTGTGACGCGGTGCCGGTCCAGTCGCAGCACCGTGGTCTTGCGCGCCCCTTGCAGCTTGATCCGCACCTCCGTGGAGCCGCGGTGGCTGCTGAGCACCTCGCCGAGCTTCTCGACCATCGGCGGGGTGACCTTGACCGTCGGGATGGTGATCGTCACCGGGGCGTTGGTGCCCGCCTCCGAGAGGTCGGGGACCATCATCTCCATGGCGACCAGCCGCGGGATGTCCTCGCGCTTGTCGAGCCGCCCCTTGACGAACACCACGGTGTCCTCGACGAGTTGGGTGGACACCAGCTGGTAGGTCGCGGGGAAGAACATGCAGTCGATGGAGCCGGCCAGGTCCTCGACGGTGGCGATCGCCCAGGCGTTGCCCTGCTTGGTCATCTTGCGCTGCAGGCCGGAGATGATGCCGCCGATGGTGACGATGGAGCCGTCGGAGTAGTCGCCGCCGGTGAGCTGGGCGATGGCGGCGTCGGCCTTGTCGGACAGCACATGCTCCAGGCCGAAGAGCGGGTGGTCGGAGACGTAGAGACCGAGCATCTCGCGCTCCTGGGCGAGGAGGTAGGTCTTGTCCCACTCCACGTCCGAGAACTCCACGTCCAGACCGAAGCCGGGGCCCTCGTCCGCGCTGTCGTCGCCCATGCCGCCGAAGAGGTCGAACTGCCCCTCGGCCTCCTTGCGCTTGACCTGGACGACGTTGTCGATCATCGGTTCGTAGTGCGCCGTCAGACCCTTGCGGGTGTGGCCCATCTCGTCGAACGCGCCGGCCTTGATCAGCGATTCGGTGGTGCGCTTGTTGCAGACCACCGCGTCGACCTTGTCGAGGTAGTCGGGGAAGGAGGCGTACTTCCCCTTGGCCTTGCGGCAACGGATGATCGAGTCGACGACGTTCTGGCCGACGTTACGGACCGCGGTGAGGCCGAAGAGGATCACGTCGTCGCCCTGGGCGGCGAAGTTCGCCTCGGACTCGTTGACGTTCGGCGGCAGCACCTTGATGCCCATCCGGCGGCACTCGTTCAGATAGACCGCGGACTTGTCCTTGTCGTCGCGGACCGAGGTGAGCAGCGCCGACATGTACTCGGCCGGGTAGTTCGCCTTGAGGTAGGCGGTCCAGTACGTGACCAGGCCGTACGCGGAGGAGTGCGCCTTGTTGAAGGCGTAGCCGGCGAACGGGACCAGGACGTCCCACAGGGCCTGGATCGCGGCGTCGGAGTAGTTGTTCTTCTTCGCGCCCTCCTGGAACAGGACGAAGTTCTTCGCCAGTTCCTCGGGCTTCTTCTTGCCCATCACGCGGCGCAGGATGTCGGCCTCGCCCAGGGAGTACCCGGCGATGATCTGGGCGGCCTTCTGGACCTGCTCCTGGTACACGATCAGGCCGTAGGTCAGGCCGAGCGTCTCCTTCAGGGGCTCTTCGAGCTCCGGGTGGATCGGCGTGATCTCCTGGCGGCCGTTCTTGCGCTCGGCGTAGTTCGTGTGCGAGTTCATTCCCATCGGGCCCGGCCGGTACAGGGCCGAGACGGCGGAAATGTCCTCGAAGTTGTCGGGCTGCATCTGGCGCAGCAGCGAACGCATCGGGCCGCCGTCGAACTGGAAGACGCCGAGCGTGTCACCGCGGCAGAGCAATTCGAAGGTCTTCGGGTCGTCCAGCGGGAGCGAGAGCATCTCCAGGTCGATGCCCTTGTTGGCCTTCACCATCTTGACGGCGTCGTCCATGATGGTCAGGTTTCGCAGGCCCAGGAAGTCCATCTTGAGCAGGCCGAGCGACTCGCACTGGGGGTAGTCCCACTGCGTGATCGTGACGCCGTCGGTGTGCCGCACCCAGATCGGCGCGTGGTCGACGATCGGCTCGCTGGACATGATCACGCCGGCCGCGTGCACACCCATCTGCCGGACCAGGCCCTCGACGCCCTTGGCGGTGTCGATGACCTTCTTCACGTCCGGCTCGTTCTCGTACATCCCCCGGATCTCGCCCGCCTCGCTGTAGCGCGGGTGCTTGGGGTCGGTGATGCCGGAGAGGTCGATGCCCTTGCCGAGGACGTCGGCGGGCATGGCCTTGGTGAGGCGGTCGCCCATCGCGTACGGATATCCGAGCACGCGCGCGGAGTCCTTGATGGCGTTCTTCGCCTTGATCTTGCCGTACGTGCCGATCATGGCGACCTTGTCGGCGCCGTACTTTTCTGTCACATACCGGATCACTTCGACGCGCCTGCGCTCGTCGAAGTCGATGTCGACATCGGGCATGGAGACGCGCTCGGGGTTGAGGAACCGCTCGAAGATCAGGCCGTGCGTGATCGGGTCGAGGTCGGTGATGCCCATGGCGTACGCGACGATCGAACCGGCCGCGGAGCCTCGGCCGGGGCCGACGGCGATGCCGTTGTTCTTGGCCCACATGATGAAGTCGGCGACGACGAGGAAGTAGCCGGGGAACCCCATCTGGATGATGATGTCCATCTCGTACTCGGCCTGCTTCTGGCGGTCCTCGGGGACGCCGCCCGGGTAGCGGCGGTTCATGCCGACCCGGACCTCCTCCTGGAACCAGGTGACTTCGGTGAAGCCCTCCGGGATGTCGAACTTCGGCATCAGGTCGCGCTTCTCGAACATCCCGGTGGTGTCGATCTGCTCGGCGACCAGCAGCGTGTTGCGGCAGCCCTCCTGCCAGGCGTCCGAGGAGTCGATGGCGTACATCTCGTCCGTGGACTTGAGGTAGTAGCCGGTGCCGTCGAAGCGGAAACGGTCCGGGTCGGAGAGGTTCTTGCCGGTCTGGATGCACAGCAGCGCATCGTGCGCCGTCGACTCATGGGCGTAGGTGTAGTGCGAGTCGTTCGTCACCAGCGGCGGGATGTCGAGCTTCTTGCCGATCTCCAGCAGCCCGTCGCGGACCCGGCGCTCGATCTCGATGCCGTGGTCCATCAGCTCCAGGAAATACCGGTCCTTGCCGAAGATCTCCTGATACTCCGCCGCGGACTTCAACGCCTCGTCGAACTGCCCCAGGCGCAGCCGGGTCTGCAGCTCACCGGACGGACAGCCGGTCGAGGCGATCAGCCCCTCCGACCACTGGGAGATCGTCTCCTTGTCCATCCGCGGCCACTTCTGCAGCCAGCCCTCGGCGTACGCGTCCGAGGAGAGCCGGAAGAGGTTGTGCAGACCGGTCTTGTTCGCCGCCCAGATCGTCTTGTGGGTGTAACCACCCGAACCCGAGACGTCGTCGCGCTTCTGATGCGGCTGGCCCCATTGGATCTTGCGCTTGTTGCGCCGCGACTCGGGGGCGACATACGCCTCGATGCCGATGATCGGCGTCACCCCGGCCTTCTGCGCCGAGTGGAAGAAGTCGTACGCGCCGTGGAGGTTGCCGTGGTCGGACATCGCGATGTGCGTCATGCCCATCTCGTTGGCCGCCTTGAACATGTCCGTCAGCCGCGCCGCACCGTCCAGCAGTGAGTACTGGGTGTGGACGTGCAGGTGCGTGAACGGGGGCCTGGACGAGGCTGCCACAGCGGAGGACCTCCGGGAAACGGTTGAGGACGGGGCACCTCCCCGTGTCGACTGGGGGAGGATTCGACGGTCTCGAAGTCTACGACTCCCCACTGACAATCGCGGGCGCCCCAGGCGTACCCTCACCCGTTGTCGACGGGCACTCGAACACCTTCCCGCCCGTTGTCAGTGACAGATCCGCGCCACCCTCCGTGACGCGGGTCCGTCATGACGCTCGTACCGTTTTCCGCACCTCAGGAGGCACCCAGCGATGCCGTCCCAGCACGCCCCGGCGCAGGACGCCGCGCAGCGCGGCGAGGAGATCCTCGCCGTCTTCGACACCGCCTTCGGAGAGCTGCTCGCCGCCGACCCCGCGGCCTTCCGCGTGAAATTCCGGAAGATGGCCGCCTCCGCTTTCGCCTTCTACCGGGGCACGGCGTGCCTGTTCTACCGGGACCTGGAGGCGCAGGCCGCCCAGGACGGCGGCAGGGACGGCGGCCCGTATCTGGACGAGCGGACCGGCCGGGTGTGGATCCACGGCGATCTGCACGCCGAGAACTTCGGCACCTACATGGACGCCACCGGCCGGCTGATCTTCAACGTCAACGACTTCGACGAGGCCTACGTCGGCCCCTTCACCTGGGACCTCAAGCGGTTCGCCGCCTCGGTCGCGCTGATCGGCTACGCCAAGGCCCTCAGCGACGAGCAGATCACCGACCTGGTGCGCACCTACGCCGCCGCCTACCGCGAGCGGATCCACGCGCTGGCCTCACGGGCCAAGAACTCCGACAAGGAGGAGCTGCCGCCCTTCACGCTGGACACCGCCGAGGGCCCGCTGCTGGACGCGCTGCGCGACGCCCGCGCGCTGACCCGGTTCCAGCTGCTGGAGTCGATGACCGAGATCCGCGACTTCGAACGCCGCTTCGCGGCCGGCGGCGGCAGCGTCGAGCTGGACGCGGCGACCCGCTACAAGGTCCTCGCCGCCTTCGACGGCTATCTGGAGACGCTGCCGGAGTCGAGCCTGGACCGCCCGGACTCCTACCGGGTCAAGGACGTGGTGGGCCGGCGCGGCATCGGCATCGGCTCGGCGGGCCTGCCGTCGTACAACATCCTTCTGGAGGGCAACAGCGACGCCCTGGAGAACGATGTGGTGATCTACATGAAGCAGGCGCAGACCCCGGCCGTCTCCCGGCACGTCACCGACCCCGCGGTCCGCTCCTACTTCCAGCACGAGGGCCACCGCACGGTCATCTCGCAGCGGGCCCTGCAGGACCACGCCGACCCGTGGCTGGGCTGGACCGAGCTGGACGGCGCGGGCCAGCTGGTCGCCGAGATCTCGCCGTACGCGGTCGATCTGGACTGGTCGGACATCGACGACCCGGAGGAGATCGCCGCGGTCGTCGCCGACCTGGGCCGGGCGACGGCCACGATGCACGCCGCGGCGGACGACGAGAGCGGCCACTCCCTGGTGCCGTTCTCCACCGAGCGGGCCATCGACGCGGCCATCGCGGCCGACGAGGGCGGCTTCGCGACCCTGCTGGTGGACTTCGCGCACTCCTACGGGGCCCGGGCCCGCGCCGACCACCAGATCTTCGTCGACCTCTTCCGCAACGGCCGGATCCCCGGCCTGTAGGGGGCGGACGCCCTGCCCGAGGGCCGAGCGACGAGTCCCGTACGCACCGATTTTCCCGGTATGTGCGACTTAGATCACCCTTAGGCGCCACTTATCCCGGCCCATGGCACACTCGGCAGCAATGGACATCTCGGCGGCACACCTGCGGGCACTGCGCGCGGCGCTCTTCACGGCGCTGTGCGTGACGCTGTCCGCGGCATCCCATGTGCTGCTGTCCCGCATGCCGCTGCCGCTGACCACCGTCGCCGCGCTCTCCGCCGCCGTCTTCGCGCTCGCCTACGCGCTGGCCGGCCGGGAGCGCGGCTACGGACGGATCGCGGCGCTGCTGGTCCCCCTGGAACTCGCCGCCGACCTGGTCTTCAGCCTCGGCCAGCACACCTGCTACGGCGGGGCGGGCGGCCCGGTGGCCGGCCCGCTGCACTCCCTGGGCGTGGATCTGCTCTGCGGCGGCCAGGTCGGCGGCCCCCTGACGCGGCTGTCCGAGGACGGCGCCGCGCCCGCCACGACCGGACTGCTACTGCTCGCCGCGCATCTGGCGATAGGGCTGCTGGCGGCCGGCTGGCTGCGCCGCGGCGAGGCGGCGCTGGCCCAGGTGCTGGGCGCGGTGGCCGGCTTCGCCTTCCGCCCGCTGTTGATCGCCGTCGCGGTCATCGGCGCCGTGGCCGCCCCGCGCCGCCCCGCGCCGGTGCCCGTCCGGGCCGGCCGCCCGGCGCGGACCGCCCCTCTGCTGGTGCACTGCGTCGTGCGCCGTGGGCCGCCCTGCGCACTCGCTGCGTGACCGCCCGGTCCTCGCACCCGGCCCGCGCAGCGCGCGTACGCCCGTACCCCGCGTGCGTACGCCTTCGACGGCAGGCACCCCACCCACGGATTCCACGGAGCAGGAACAGTCATGAGCAACCGCAACAGCCAGGCCAACAAGCAGGCAGCCCGCGAGCGGCTGCGCGCCGAGCGTGAGCGGCAGGCGAAGAAGGAGCGGGTCCGCCGGCAGCTGACCGTCGGCGGTGCGATCGTCGGCGTGCTGGCGATCGCCGGCGGTATCGGCGTGGCGGTCGCCAACTCGGGCGGCGGCGACTCCACGGCGGAGAAGACCGCGGGCGACAGCAGCGCGTGGACGAAGGCGGCGAAGGCCAAGCTGGTCAAGCCCGCCAACACCACCGGCGCCGAGGGCACCACCATCGTCATCGGCAAGGCGGACGCCAAGAACACCCTCAGCCTCTTCGAGGACCCGCGCTGCCCGGGCTGCGCCAGCTTCGAGCAGAACGTCGGCGAGACCGTCGAGAAGGACATCAAGGACGGCAAGTACAAGGCGGCCTACCACCTGGGCACGTTCCTCGACGGCAACCTCAAGGGCACCGGCTCCAAGAACGCGCTGTCCGCGCTGGGCGCCGCCCTGAACGTCAGCCCGGACGCCTTCTTGAAGTACAAGTACGCGCTGTACTCCAAGGAGTTCCACCCCGAGGAGACCGGCCCGGACAAGTTCGCCGACGACAGCTACCTGATCAAGGTCGCGGACACCATCCCCGCGCTCAAGGGCAACGCCGCCTTCCAGAAGGCCGTCAAGGCCGGCACCTACGACCGCTGGGCGCTGGAGGTGTCGACCGAGTTCAACTCGCACAAGGACGTCACCAGCACCCCGACCGTGAAGGTCAACGACACGGTGATCGGCACGGACACCCCCCAGGGCAAGGCGGCCCCGTCGAACGCCGCCGCCTTCAACTCCATGGTCGACAAGGTCCTGAAGAAGTGACCGGAGCGCGACCCTGATCCCTCGGCCGGCGCGCGGTGAGCGCGCCGGCCGATGCCAAATCTTGACCCGGGCCCCTGCCGTGCACATGGCAGACTCCCGCCCATGCAGGCGAGGGCGGTGCGCCCGGGCGGCCGGCCCGCGGGCGCGCCGGGCGGTGAACTCAGGGCGGTGCGGGCGGCGCTGTTCACCGCGCTGTGCGTCACGCTGTCCGCGACCTCCCATGTGCTGCTCTCGCGCTCCCCACTGCCGCCCGTCACGGTCGCCTGGGTCTGCGCCGGCGTCTTCGCCGCCGCCTACGCGCTGACCGGCCGCGGGCGCGGCTACCGGCCCGTGGCGGCGCTGCTGGTGCCGCTGGAGCTGGCCGCGGACACCGTCTTCACCACCGGGCAGCACGCCTGCTACGGACCGGCCGGCGGCCCCCTGACCGGACCGCTGCGCGCGGTCGGCCTCCATCTGCTCTGCGCGGGCGGCGAGTTGGGCACCCCGTTGGCGCGCTTCGCGGCCCATCCGGGCTCCCCGCTGCCGTCGGCCGGACCGGTGTCCGGGCCCTGGCTGCTGCTCGCGGCCCATCTCGCGGTCGGCCTGCTGGCCGCCGGCTGGCTGCACCGCGGCGACGCCGCCCTGGACGCCCTGCTGCGCGCGGCCGCGACCGCCACCTTCCGCCCACTGCGGACCGCCGCCGCGGTGGCCGGCGCCGCGACCGCTGTGCCCCGCCGGCGGATCCGCCCGCTGCGCCCGCTGCCGCCGGCCCGCCCGCTCCCCCTCCTGGTGCACTGCGTACGGCGTCGCGGCCCGCCCCGTCCGTTCGCCGCCTGACCAGTCCGTAGGAGACGAACACCCTTGAGGGGAACGGGACCACCCATGAGCAACCGCAACAGCCAGGCCAACAAGCAGGCGGCCCGCGAACGCATCCGCGCCGAGCGCGAGCGCCAGAAGAAGCAGGAGCGGCTGCGCCGCCAACTCGTCGTGGCGGGCGCGGTCGTCGGCATCCTGGCCGTGGCCGGCGGTATCGGCTTCGCCGTGATGAAGGCCAACGAGCCCACCGGCTGGGAGGCCGCCAAGGAGAACAAGCCCGTCGCGCCGAAGTACACCGAGGGCAAGAACCACACCGAGATCCTGATAGGCGACCCGAAGGCCAAGGAGACCCTGGAGGTCTTCGAGGACGTCCGCTGCCCGGCGTGCGCGTCCTTCGAGCAGAGCAGCGGCCCGGCGCTGCTCAAGGACATCGAGGACGGCCGGTACCGGGTCCGCTTCACGATGTACACCTTCATCGACGACAACGCGGGCGGCGAGGGCTCGAAGAACGCGCTGAGCGCGCTCGGAGCGGCGCTGGAGGTCAGCCCCGAGGCCTTCTTGAAGTACAAGACGGCGCTGTACTCCACCAAGTACCACCCCGACGAGCGCGAGGACCTCTACGCCAAGGACTCCGAGCTGCTCAAGGTCGCCGGCGAGGTGCCCGAGCTGAAGAACAACAAGGCCTTCGAGGCCGCGGTCGAGAAGGGCACCTACGACCGCTGGGCGATGGACATGACCGCGCTGTTCGGGCGCAAGGGGGTCAGGGGCACACCGACCTTCATGCACGGTGACAAGAAGCTGGTGATGGACCAGATCCCGCAGCGTCAGATGACGCAGGCGCAGTACAACCAGCTCGCCCAGGCCAACTTCAGGAAGATGATCGACAAGGAGTTCGGCCCGGCGAAGGGGACGGACGGCGGCAAGGGTGGCGGAAAGGGCATTCGCGAGGGCGAAAAGGACCCCTCGGGCGCCCGTTGAGCGGCTTACGGCCAACGGGCGGGCGAATTCTCGGTATTCCCGGGAATCGCCCTCCCGTTGTCGTTTACCGGCCAGTAAGGTGAGCGGCCGTGACCGATCATGACCAGATCTCGCGCCGCACTGCCGTCACGGCCGTAGCCGCCACCGCCGCACTCCTGCCGTTCGCCGGCGCCGCCACCGCCTACGCCCAACAGGCCCCGGAGCAGAGCCGGTTCTTCCAGCACGGCGTCGCCTCCGGTGACCCGCTCCCGGACGGCGTGCTGCTGTGGACCCGGGTCACCCCGACGCCGTCGGCCATCCCGGGCTCCGGCCGCGGGCCGGCCACCGACGTGCGCTGGCAGGTGGCCGCCGACAAGGACTTCGCCACCGTCGTCGCACGGGGCTCGGTGAAGACCTCGGCGGCCACCGACCACACCGTCAAGGCGGACGTGCGCGGTCTGCGCCCGGCCACCCACTACTACTACCGCTTCACCGTCGACGGGCAGCACTCCCCCGTCGGCCGCACCCGCACCGCCCCCGCGCACGACACCGCGGCCGGCAACGTCCGCTTCGGCGTGGTCTCCTGCGCCAACTGGGAGTCCGGCTACTTCTCGCCGTACCGGCATCTGGCGGCCCGAACGGAGCTGGACGCGGTGCTGCACCTCGGCGACTACCTCTACGAGTACAAGTCCGGCGAGTACCCGGACTTCAAGTACGTCGTCCGCCCGCACTCCCCCGCCCACGAGCTGCTCACGCTCGCCGACTACCGCATCCGGCACGGCGCCCACAAGACCGACCCGGACGCGCTGGCCATGCACGCCACCCACCCCGTCATCGCCATCTGGGACGACCACGAGTTCGCCGACAACGCCTGGCGGGGCGGCGCGGTGAACCACTCGCCGGACACCGAGGGCCCCTGGTCGGCGCGGATGGCCGCCGCGAAGCAGGCGTACTTCGAGTGGATGCCGGTGCGCCCCTCGACGGCCGGCACCACCTACCGCCGGCTGCGCTTCGGCACCCTCGCCGATCTGCACCTGCTGGATCTGCGGTCGTTCCGCGACGAGCAGGCCAAGCCGGGCAGCGGCGCGGTCGACGACCCGAGCCGGACGATCACCGGGCGGGCCCAGCTGGACTGGCTCAAGGCCGGCCTGGAGCGCTCGGACACCGCCTGGCGGCTGGTCGGCACCTCGGTCATGGTCTCGCAGGTCGCCTTCGGCGCCGTGCCCGCCCATCTGCTCGGCCCGCTCGCCGAGATCCTCGGCATACCCAAGGAGGGCCTGGCGGCCAACACCGACCAGTGGGACGGCTACACCGACGACCGGCACGAGCTGCTGAGCCACCTCAGCGACCGCGGTATCGACAACACCGTCTTCCTGACCGGCGACATCCACATGGCCTGGGCCAACGAGGTGCCGCTGAAGGCGGCGACCTACCCCGCCACCCGGCCGGTGGCGACGGAGTTCGTGGTCACCTCCGTCACCTCCGACAACGTCGACGACTTCCTGCACGTCGCCCCGCACACCGTCTCGCTGGCCGGCGTCGCCGCCATCAGGGCCGCCAACCGGCATGTGAAGTGGCTGGACATGGACTCGCACGGCTACGGGGTCCTGGACGTCAGCGCCGAGCGCACGCAGATGGACTACTTCGGCATCTCCGACAAGACCGACCCGCAGGCCACCAGCACGCATCTGCGCTCGTACCGCACGCGGACGGGCAGCCGGCAGATCGAGCGGGCCGACGGGCCGGTCGCCTAGGCCGTCCTGGTCCCCCGGGCCCGCCGCGCCGCTACGGACCGCTCACAGGCTGTCCAGGAAGCCCAGCGCCACCTTCCAGGTGCTCTCGGCCGCCTCGGCGTCGTAGTCCGCCAGCCCGGGGTCGGTGAACAGATGGCCGGCGCCGGCGTAGCGGAAGACCTCCACGTCCGCGCCGGCCCGGCGCATCTGCAGATACCAGGCGTTCAGCCAGTCGTGCGGCTCGTAGGGGTCCGGGTCGGCGACATGCAGCTGCACCGGCAGATCGTCGGCCACGGCGCCCTCGGCGATGTCGGAGGTGCCGTGCAGCAGCAACAGCCCGCGGGTCTTGTCGTCGCCCAGCGCGAGGGTCTGGGCGACCGAGCCGCCGAAGGAGAACCCGGCGTAGACCAGCCCGCGGTCGGAGTACGGCGCGACGGCCGTGATGGCGCGCTTGAGCAGCTCCTCCTTGCCGATCTCCTCCTTGATCAGGATGCCGTCCGGCACCGATTCGGCGGTCCTGCCGTCGAACAGATCGGGGACGAGAACCTCGTGTCCCGCGGCGCGCAGCCGGTCCGCGGCGGCCTGCACCGCCGGGCGCAGCCCGCACACCGAATGGAACAGGGCAATCGTCAAGGGCCCGCTGGTCACGGGCTCGGTGGAGGCCGGCACTGCATCACTTCCCTGGGTCGGATCGTTCTGGCCCCATCGTGCCATTGACGGCAGGGGAGACCGGGTAGCAGCACTCTCAAGCGCTTTCGACCCGAGGAGGATTCTCGTGTCCGTCGAGGACATGCTGCGTCCCGTCGCCGTGGCCGGCGGCTCGCTCGTCATCACGCTCGTCCTGGGCTGGCTGACCGACCGCGCGCTGCGCCGGATCGACGCCGCCCACCCGGAGACCCCGCTGTGGGGGCTGCTGCGCCGCTGCCGGATACCGCTGCAGGTGGCGCTGTGCGCGGCCCTGCTGCGCGGCTCGTACGACGAGAGCGGGATCGGGGTGGTCCAGGAGCACCGGGCGGGGACCGGCCAGGCGCTGGGCCTGGTGCTGATCGCGGCCACCGCCTGGCTCGCCGTACGGGCCGCGAAGGCGATCGTGGAGTCGTCCTACTCGCGCTATGCGGCGGGCGCCCGGGACGCCGCGCGGGTGCGGCGGGTGCGGACCCAGGTGACGCTGATCCATCGGGTGGTGACGGCCGTGGTGATCGTCGTCGCGGCCGCCTCGATGCTGCTGACGTTCCCGGAGATGCGGGCGGTCGGCACCTCGATGCTGGCGTCGGCCGGGCTGCTGGGCATCGTCGCCGGTGTCGCCGCCCAGTCGACCCTCGGCAACCTCTTCGCGGGGCTGCAGATCGCCTTCGGCGACATGGTGCGGATCGGGGACACGGTCGTGGTGGACGGCGAGTGGGGCACCGTCGAGGAGATCACCCTGACGTTCCTGACCGTGCGGACCTGGGACGAGCGGCGGATCACCATGCCGGTGTCGTACTTCACCGGCAAGCCGTTCGAGAACTGGTCGCGCGGCGGCGCCCAGATGACCGGGACCGTCCTGTTCCACCTCGACCACGCCGCGCCGGTGGAGAAGATGCGCCAGCGGCTGCACGAGATCCTCCAGGAGTCCCCGGACTGGGACGGCCGGTCCTGGAGCCTGGTGGTCACCGACACCACCGCGTCCACGATCGTGGTGCGGGCGCTGGTCACCGCCCGGGACGCGGACACCCTCTGGACGGTGCGCTGCGAGGTCCGCGAGCGGATCATCGAGTGGCTGCGCACCGAGCACGCCTACGCGCTGCCGCGGATCAGCACCGGGCCGGCGCCGACGAGCCGGGGCGGGGAGCCGCCGCAGCGGTGAGGCCCTGCCCCGGTGTCACGGCGCGGCCCGCAGGCTCCGTATGTCCAGTTGGCGCAGCACCCGGTCCACCACCTCCGGGTCCGCGCCCGGTTCGCTGCGCGCCGCCAGCACCTCGTGCCGGGCCGCCGAGAGCATCTCGCCCTGGATGCGCTGCACCTTCCTCATCCGGGTGATGCGCTTCTCGAAGAGCTCGCGCCGCTCGTCGTCGACGATGTCCGGCGCGATCCGGGCGCCGATGTCGTAGGCCCGGCGCGCCAGCTGGTCCCTGACCTCCTCGGGCAGCTCCTCGACCTCCAGGATCTCCTTCAGCCGGCGCTTGGACGCCTTGATCACCCGGATCGCCAGGTCGCGCTCCAGCGCGTCGGCGACGTCGGAGGTGGCCCGCACCCGGAGGGTGCGCACCAGCCAGGGCAGCGTGAGGCCCTGGACGAGCAGGGTGGAGAGCACCACCGCGAAGGCGATGAAGAGGATCTCGGCGCGGTCCGGGAAGGCGACGCCGTCGATCTCGTACGGCAGGGCCAGCGCCAGCGCCACCGAGGCCACCCCGCGCATCCCCGACCACCACAGGATGACCGTCTCCCGCCAGCTCATCGGGATGTCCTCGTCGTAGTCGCGGCGCTTGTGCATCCGCTTGGCCAGCCAGGCGGCGGGCAGCAGCCACAGCAGGCGGACGGCGACGACCACCGCGACGACGGCGGCGCCGGCGCCGAACAGCTGGTCCCAGCGGCCCGACGCGGCCCAGAAGATGTTGTGCAGCTCCAGGCCGATCAGTCCGAAGGCGACGCCGGTGACGAGGGTGTCGACGACCTCCCAGAAGGTGTATCCGGCGAGCCGTCCCAGCACGTCGTCGGCGTCGACCGCGTACTCGGCCAGGAACAGCCCGGTGGTCAGCACCGCCAGCACGCCGGAGCCCTTCAGCTCCTCGGCCAGGATGTACGCGGTGAACGGCACCAGCAGCGTCAGCCCGATCTGCAGCGTCGGGTCGCCGAGCATCCCCATCAGCTTGTTGGTGACCCAGCCGAGCAGCAGACCGACGGCCATGGCGACGACCGCGGACAGCACCAGCGCACCGAACGCACCGGGCACCGAGAAGCTTCCGCTGACGACCGCGGCGAGCGCTACGTGGTACAGCACGATCGCGGTGACGTCGTTGAACAGCCCCTCGCCCTCCAGGATCGACACCATCCGGCGGGGCAGTCCCAGCTTTCCGGCGACGGCGGTCGCGGCGACCGGGTCGGGCGGGGCGACCAGCGCGCCGAGCACCACCGCGGCGGCCAGCGGCATCCCGGGCACCACCGCCTGCGCGACCGCGGCGACCGCGGCCGTGGTGGCGAAGACCAGCAGCACCGCGAGCAGGAAGATCGGGCGCAGGTTGGCGGTGAACTGCCGCCAGGAGGTGCGCTGCACGGCCGCGTAGAGCAGCGGCGGCAGCACCACCGGCAGGATGAACTCGGGCGGCACCTCGACGTTGGGCACGAAGGGCAGCAGCGCCAGTACGGCCCCGGCGAGCGTCATCAGCACCGGTGACGGCAGTCCCAGCCGGTCGCCGACCGGGACCATGACCACGGCTCCGAGCAGCAGGAGGGAGATCAGAGCCAGCTGGTCCACGGTGACGACGCTCCGGGATGGTCGGATTCGCTCACATTCCGCCCCAAGCGTGCCAGATGCTCACAGATCCGCCGCTCCGGCCCCCCGGTGCCGGACGCGCCGTGTCAGCTGCTCTCGTCGCGCACGGTGTCGAGGGCGTGCTGCAGATCGTCCGGGTAGGCGCTCTCGAACTCGACCCAGGCGCCGTCCGCGGGGTGCTCGAAGCCGAGGCGGACCGCGTGCAGCCACTGCCGGCCGACGCCCAGCCGCTTGGCGAGGGTGGGGTCCGCGCCGTACGTCAGGTCGCCGACGCACGGGTGGCGGTGCGCGGACATGTGCACCCGGATCTGGTGGGTGCGCCCGGTCTCCAGCTTGATGTCGAGCAGGCTGGCCGCGCGGAACGCCTCGATGAGGTCGTAGTGCGTGACCGACGCCTTGCCCTCGGCGGTGACCGCCCACTTGTAGTCGTGGTTCGGGTGCCGGCCGATGGGGGCGTCGATGGTGCCGCTCATCGGGTCCGGGTGGCCCTGGACCAGGGCGTGGTAGCGCTTGTCGACCGTGCGCTCGCGGAACTGCTGCTTGAGGAGGGTGTAGGCGCGCTCGGACTTGGCCACGACCATCAGACCGGACGTGCCGACGTCGAGGCGGTGCACGATGCCCTGGCGCTCGGCGGCGCCGGAGGTGGAGATGCGGAAGCCGGCGGCGGCGAGCCCGCCGATGACCGTCGTCCCGCTCCAGCCGGGGCTGGGGTGCGCGGCCACTCCGACCGGCTTGACGATCACGACGATGTCGTCGTCGTCATGCACGATCTCCATGCCCTCGACGGGCTCGGCGACGATCTCCACGGGCGGCGCGGCCTGCGGCATCTCGACTTCCAGCCAGGCGCCGCCGCGCACCCGCTCGGACTTCATCACCTCGGACCCGTCGACCCGGACCTTTCCGGCGGCGGCGAGTTCGGCCGCCTTCGTACGGGAGAAGCCGAACATCCGGGCCAGCGCGGCGTCCACGCGCTCGCCCTCCAGGCCGTCCGGTACGGGCAGGGTGCGGATCTCGGGAATGGTGCTCACCCCACGAGTATGGCAGTTGCAGCAGCGTGCCCAGCCGCCGCGGGGCACCAGCAGGCCAGGCCACGGCACCCCACCCGGCGAGAAACCACCAACGGCCCCCGCCCCGCTCGGCCACGATGTGGGGGCAATCACTCAGCCCTTGTGGACCACACCGATCCCACACCAACCACCAACGGCCCCCGCCCCACCGCACCACGCCGCGGGGCGGGGCGCTCGGTCAGTCCTTGTGCACCGTGCCGTCCGGGTCCAGCCCCCGGAAGGACAGGATCACGATCAGGATGCCGCCGCAGACGATCGCGGAGTCGGCGAGGTTGAAGACGGCGAAGTGCGCCGGGGCGATGAAGTCGACCACCGCGCCCTCGAAGATCCCCGGCGAGCGGAAGATCCGGTCGGTGAGGTTGCCGAAGGCGCCGCCGAGCAGCAGCCCGAGCGCGATGGCCCAGGGCAGGCTGTAGAGCTTGCGGGCGATCCGGGCGATCACCACGATCACGGTCGCCGCGATGATCGTGAGGAAGATCGTCAGCGCCTCGCCGATGCTGAACGCGGCACCCCGGTTGCGGATCACGCTGAACTGCAGCAGCGTCCCGATGACCTGGATGGGCTCGTGGTGCTCCAGCTTCTCGACGACCAGGACCTTGCTGCCCAGGTCGAGCAGGTAGACGAAGCACGCGATCAGCAGCAGCGCGACGATCTTCCGCTTGCCGCGGCCGGCGCCCTGCTCCGACTCCGCCGGTCCTCCCCCTTCGGACCCCGCGGTGGGATCCGTCCCGGAACCCGGCTCGGGTTCCGGCGTACCGGTGATGCGCTCCGCCTCTGCCACGTGTGAGTCCCTCAGCCCGTCGTGTCCGCGGCCAGACCGTGCCTGGCTTGAATCACGAGAGTACGGCACACACGTGCGGGGGCGGGCGGTACGGGTGCCGCCCGCGACACCCCACCCGGGTATCCCCGCCTCAGCGGCGCTCCTGCTTCTGCTTGCACTCCACGCACAGCGTCGCCCGGGGGAACGCCTGCATCCGCGCCTTGCCGATGGGGTTGCCGCAGTTCTCGCACAGCCCGTAGGTGCCGGTGTCCAGCCGGCCCAGCGCCCGCTCGGTCTGGTGGAGCATCTCGCGGGCGTTGGAGGCCAGGGCCAGTTCGTGCTCGCGGGTGATGTTCTTGGTGCCGGTGTCGGCCTCGTCGTCGCCGGCGCCGTCGCCGGAGTCGCGCATCAGGCCGGCGATGGCGTCCTCGGCCGAGGTGATCTCCGCCCGCAGCCGCCCCACCTCGTCCATCAGCTCGGTGCGCGCCTCGGCGACCTCGGCGGGCGTCCAGGGGTCCTCACCGGGACGTACGGCGAGCTCGCCCGGTGCGGCCATCCGGGCCGTGGGCACCGGGGCGTCATCGGCGTGCGTCTTGGCCGTCGCGGCCGCGGTCTTCTTCGCCACCACCGTCTTGGCTCCCGTCTTCTTAGCGGGCACCGCGGCCTTCTTGGCCGGAGCCTTCGTCGCGGTCTTCTTCGCCGCCGCCTTCTTGGCGGCGGCCTTCTTGGCCGTGGGCTTCGCGGCCTCTGTCTCGTCGGGCGTGGTCGTGCCGGCCGCCGTCTTCTCGGCGGCGGCCTCCTTCGCGGCGGCCTTCTTCGGAGCGCGGGTCTTCGGTGCAGGCCGCTTCGCGACGGCCTCGTCGGCAGGCGTCGTGCTCTTCTGCGCGGCGGTCTTCTTCGCCACCATGGCCGCGACCCCTTCGCATATGTGACTTTGTTCGCGAATCGTGACGGAACGATAAGTCGCCGCACGGCACGCGGCAACGGGGCGCACCGCCCGACGGGTCCTGCCACCCGGCCCGGAAGTCCGGTCTGCCTCTGTTGTGCCCAGCCGCCCGCCGGGTGACCCGCCCGGCGGTCCGGCACCCGGCCGCTGGCCATTCGGGTCACGGCGACGGCGCGGACGTCCCCGTACGGCGCCCCGGCGGCCCTCCCCGCCCCCGGCCGCCTTAATTCGGTCGGCCGCTGTCGGCGCGGCCCCGTACACTGGGCCCAGCGACAGGCATTGATGGGACGAGTAGCGTCGTACGCAGCCGGCAGCGACCCGGGGACGGTGGAAGCCCGGGGGCGTGCACGACGTGAAGATCACCCCGGAGTCGCCGGAAGAAAGCGCTGGACAGTGGGCTTTGCCCACGGGCTTGGACAGTGGGCTCCGCCCACGGGTCGCGGGCCGCCCAGGGCGAGTAGAACCGGCAGCGCGACCCCAATGAGGGGGCGGTGCAGTAGCGGCCGCCAAGGAGGGTGGTACCGCGGGAGCCCAGGCTCTCGTCCCTCCGGACGGAGAACGCAGCAGGTGTCCGCCGGAGGAAGCCCCCGATGAGTGAGCAGCCCCAGTACCGCCAGGTACCCGCCCAGGTAGACCTCCCCGCCCTCGAGCACGCCGTGCTCGAGTTCTGGCAGGAGCAGAAGGTCTTCGCCCGTACCCTCCAGCAGTCCGAGGGCCGGCCAGAGTGGGTCTTCTACGAGGGCCCCCCGACGGCCAACGGCATGCCCGGCGCGCACCACATCGAGGCGCGCGTCTTCAAGGACGTCTTCCCCCGGTTCCGCACGATGCAGGGCTATCACGTCGACCGCAAGGCCGGCTGGGACTGCCACGGCCTCCCGGTCGAGCTGGCCGTGGAGAAGGAGCTGGGCTTCAACGGCAAGAAGGACATCGAGGCGTACGGCATCGCCGAGTTCAACGCCAAGTGCCGCGAGTCGGTGACCCGCCACACCGACGCCTTCGCCGAGCTCACGACCCGTATGGGGTACTGGACCGACCTCGACGCCCCGTACCGCACGATGGACCCCGACTACATCGAGTCGGTGTGGTGGTCGCTGAAGGAGATCTTCAACAAGGGCCTGCTGGTCCAGGACCACCGCGTCGCCCCCTGGTGCCCGCGGTGCGGCACGGGCCTGTCGGACCACGAGCTGGCGCAGGGCTACGAGACCGTCGTCGACCCCTCGGTCTACGTCCGCCTCCCGCTGACGTCGGGCCCGCTGGCCGGCGAGGCCGCCCTGCTGATCTGGACGACGACCCCCTGGACCCTGGTCTCCAACACCGCCGCCGCCGCGCACCCCGACGTCACCTACGTCGTCGCCACCGACGGCACCGAGAAGCTGGTCGTCGCCGAGCCGCTGCTGGAGAAGGCCCTCGGCGAGGGCTGGGAGGCCACCGGGCAGTCCTTCACCGGCCGCGAGATGGAGCGCTGGTCCTACGAGCGCCCGTTCTCCCTGGTCGAGCTGGACGGCGCCAACTTCGTCGTCAACGCCGAGTACGTGACCACCGACGACGGTACGGGCCTGGTCCACCAGGCCCCCGCCTTCGGTGAAGACGACCTCAAGACCTGCAAGGCGTACGACCTGCCGGTGGTCAACCCGGTCCGCCCCGACGGCACCTTCGAGGAGGGACTCGCCCTCATCGGCGGCCAGTTCTTCAAGAAGGCCGACGAGGCCCTGGTCGAGGACCTCGCCGCCCGCGGCCTGCTCTTCAAGCACATCGCCTACGAGCACAGCTACCCGCACTGCTGGCGCTGCCACACCGCGCTGCTCTACTACGCCCAGCCGTCGTGGTACATCCGCACGACCGCCGTCAAGGACGCCCTGCTCCGCGAGAACGAGAACACCAACTGGTTCCCGGACTCGGTCAAGCACGGCCGCTTCGGCGACTGGCTCAACAACAACATCGACTGGGCGCTGTCCCGCAACCGCTACTGGGGCACCCCGCTGCCCATCTGGCGCTGCGAGGAGGACCACCTCACCTGCGTCGGCTCGCTGGCCGAGCTGACCGAGCTGACCGGCACCGACCAGTCGGGCCTGGACCCGCACCGCCCGTTCATCGACGACGTCACCTTCGCCTGCCCGACCTGCCAGGGCACCGCCACCCGCGTCCCGGAGGTCATCGACGCCTGGTACGACTCGGGCTCGATGCCGTTCGCGCAGTGGGGCTACCCGTACCGCAACAAGGAGCTGTTCGAGAAGCGCTACCCGGCGCAGTTCATCTCGGAGGCCATCGACCAGACCCGCGGCTGGTTCTACACCCTGATGGCCGTCGGCACCCTGGTCTTCGACAAGTCCTCGTACGAGAACGTCGTCTGCCTGGGCCACATCCTCGCCGAGGACGGCCGGAAGATGTCCAAGCACCTGGGCAACATCCTCCAGCCGATCCCGCTGATGGATCAGCACGGCGCCGACGCGGTCCGCTGGTTCATGGCGGCCGGCGGCTCGCCGTGGTCCGCCCGCCGGGTGGGCCACAGCACCATCCAGGAAGTCGTCCGCAAGACGCTGCTGACGTACTGGAACACCGTCGCCTTCCAGGCGCTGTACGCCCGTACCACCCAGTGGGCGCCGTCCGCCGCCGACCCGGCCCCCGCCGACCGGCCGCTGCTGGACCGCTGGCTGCTCGGCGAGCTGAACACCCTGGTCGAGCAGGTCACCGACTCCCTGGAGTCCTTCGACACCCAGCGCGCCGGCAAGCTCCTCTCCGCCTTCGTCGACGACCTGTCCAACTGGTACGTCCGCCGCTCCCGCCGCCGCTTCTGGCAGGGCGACGCGGCCGCGCTGCGCACGCTCCACGAGGTCATCGAGACCGTCACCCGCCTCATGGCACCGCTCACCCCGTTCATCACCGAGCGGGTCTGGCAGGACCTGGTCGTCCCGGTCACCCCGGACGCCCCCGACTCCGTCCACCTCGCCGGCTGGCCGGTGGCCGACAAGGCGGCCATCGACCCGACCCTGTCCGCCCAGATGCTGCTGGTCCGCCGCCTGGTCGAACTGGGCCGCGCCACCCGTGCCGAGTCGGGCGTCAAGACCCGTCAGCCGCTGTCCCGCGCACTGGTCGCGGCGCACGGCTTCGCGGGCCTGCCCGAGGACCTGCGCGCGCAGATCGCCGAGGAGCTGAACGTCAGCTCGCTGGCCTCGCTCTCGGAGGTCGGGGGCTCGCTGGTCGACACCACCGCCAAGGCCAACTTCCGTGCGCTGGGCAAGCGGTTCGGCAAGGGCGTCCAGGCGGTCGCCAAGGCCGTCGCCGTCGCGGACGCCGCGGCCCTCTCGCTCGCGCTGCGCGAGGGCACGGCGAGCGTCGAGGTCGACGGCGAGACCGTCTCGCTCGCCCCCGACGAGGTGATCATCACCGAGACCCCGCGCGAGGGCTGGTCGGTGGCCTCCGACGCGGGCGCCACGGTCGCCCTCGACCTGGAGATCACCCCCGAGCTGCGCCGCGCGGGCCTGGCCCGCGATGCCATCCGCCTCATCCAGGAGGCCCGCAAGAACAGCGGCCTCGACGTCGCCGACCGGATCGCGCTGCGCTGGCGCTCCACGGACGACGAGGTCCGTACGGCGCTGACCGACCACACCGGCCTGATCTCCGACGAGGTCCTCGCCACGGACTTCGCCCCCGGCGAGCCGGACGACTCCTTCGGCCCCGCCTTCACGGACGAGGCACTGGCCCTCACCTTCCACCTCCGCAAGGTGTAACCAGCCCCCTCACCGCACAAATGCCCCGGCGTACACCACGCCGGGGCATTTTCCTTTTCCGCTTTCCCACCCGCCCCTACAACCGCCATTACCTCCGCCGTTACGCACACCTTTCGCCTCACCCCCCTGCTTCCCCCCTATCCGCCCCCTTCCCGAAAGGGAATGCGAAGGCCAATTCATGTCCCAGGTGGCGATATCCACCCATGACAGGACGGACGACCACATCTCGCGAACCCGGCAGCACAAAGGGCCGGGCCCCGAGGGAATCCCTCGGGGCCCGGCCCTGATTGCCGACGTTACGCGCTAGGCGGGCGTCAGTTGTCGTCCTCGTCGATGAGGAAACCCCTCATCGGCGACGGCGTCTGCTGCATCGGCTGCGGGCTCTGCGGCCGCACCGGAGCCATCGGCTGGGTCATCGCCGGCGACATCTGCTGCTGACCACCGTAGGACGGACCGCCGCTGGGCTGCCCGGCCATGGAGTGGTTGCCGCCCATCGACTGGCCGCCACCCATGGTGTGGTTGCCGCCCATGGTGCCCGCACCGGCCGATGCCATCGACGGCGACGGCGGCAGCGAGGCGGCCGCCGGGGTCCGCGGCGGAGCCAGCGAGTCGTCCGCCTGGTTCTCCAGCTGACGCAGCTGGCTCTCCAGGTAGGACTTCAGGCGCGTACGGTACTCGCGCTCGAAGCCGCGCAGGTCCTCGACCTTGCGCTCCAGCGTCGCGCGGGCCGACTCCAGCGAGCCCATCGCCACGCGGTGCTTCTCCTGCGCGTCCCGCTCCAGCGCGTCGGCCTTGGCGCGGGCGTCCCGCTCCAGGCCCTCGGCGCGGCTGCGCGCCTCGCCGACGATCTTGTTGGCCTCGGAACGGGCCTCCGCGATCGCCTGGTCGGCGGTCTGCTGCGCCAGCGAGAGCACCCGCGCGGCGCTGTCACCGCCGGGGCCACCCTGCTGGGCCTGCGGCAGCTGCGGTCCACCGGGGCCGCCCATCGGGCCACCCATGGGACCGCCGGGGCCCATCGGGCCGGGTCCGTGCGGACCCTGCGGGCCGTGACCACCGGGACCGGGCGGCAGCTGAGGTGCACCACCGGGCAGTTGGGGCGGGCCACCCATCCCCTGCTGCTGCGGCGGCACCGGCTGCGGACCGGATATGGCGGCGGGCACGGGAGCCCCGGGACGCTGCTGCTGCTCCTGCTGCTGGTCCGGTCCCTTGCGCAGACCCTGCTGCTGGTTCTGCGCGGCGGCACGGGTGGCCGCGGCCAGCTTGGCGCGCAGGTCCTCGTTCTCCCGGAGCAGCCTGGTCAGTTCTGCTTCAACCTCGTCGAGGAAGGCATCGACCTCGTCCTCGTCATAGCCTTCTCGGAGGCGGACGGTCGTGAACTGCTTGTTCCGCACGTCCTCGGGGGTCAACGGCATCTCTACTTCACCTCAACGTAGTCGTCGGCAATCGGCAAGACCGTATCGTTCACACCAACAACACCGACCTCACGACGGTGATCAGGATGTACACGATGATCATCAGTACGAAGAAGGACAGGTCGAGCGCCACGCCCCCGAGACGCAGCGGCGGAATTACCCGCCGCAGAAGCTTGAGTGGCGGATCAGTGACAGTGTAGGCGGCCTCAAGAATGACCACCATCGCCTTGCCCGGTTGCCATGAACGGGCGAACTGGAAGACATAGTCCATCACCAGCCGGAAGATCAACACGATCAGGAAGCAGTACAGCGCGATATAGATCACCTGACCAGCGACACTCATCTCGCGCGTCCCTCTCCCCTTGACCTTGCTTCTGTGTTGACCTTACGGGCCCTGGTGCGCCCGGTGTTGCGTCTCAGCTCTGGTTGAAGAACCCGCCCTCTGCGATACGGGCCTTGTCCTCCGCCGTGACATCGACGTTAGCAGGCGACAACAGGAACACCTTCTGCGTCACCCGCTCGATGCTCCCGTGAAGACCAAACACCAAACCGGCCGCAAAGTCGACAAGTCGCTTCGCATCGGTATCGTCCATCTCCGTGAGATTCATGATCACCGGAGTGCCCTCGCGGAAGTGTTCCCCGATGGTACGGGCTTCGTTGTAGGTCCGGGGGTGGAGTGTGGTGATGCGGTACGGCTCCCGCTCGGACACAACCTTGGGCATGATCACCGGTGCGTTCTTCTCCAGATTCGGGCGGTCGGGTGTGATGGATGCCACGGGTGCGATTCGCGCGGGTCGTCCGCTTTCCGCGGCGAGCGGGGTAGGTTCGCGTTGCGCCGGAGGCGTCACGACACGGACGGGTTCGTCCCGTTCCGGCCGCGTTTCGGGCTGCACTTGGTGCTGCTGCCGCCGTCCCCGATCAGGCTCCGGGTCAAGCTCGGGCTCGAACTCGTCGTCGGGGTCGAACCCCCGGCCGTCGTACCCATCGTCCTCCACGAGGCCGAGGTAGACCGCCATCTTGCGCATCGCGCCGGCCATTCTCTGCGTCCTCCGCTCTGTGGTGGATCGGCTCCGTCACCGGGGGCCTTGGATCCACGCGGGCCTCCCGCTTTCTGCGGGAATGACCATATTTTGTGCTGTGGTCCGACTTGCTTGGCGACGTTACCCGAGCCGTGGTCGGACTCCGAGTACCGCAGTGCCGACGCGCACATGTGTCGCCCCGGCCGCCACGGCGTCCTCAAGGTCCGCGCTCATGCCCGCTGACACCATGTTGGCAGCAGGATGGGTGGTGCGCAGGTCGGTTGAGATTTCCATGAGTCGCTCGAATGCGGCGAGTTGCCGTCCGGCGTACGGCCCGGCCAGCGGCGCGACGGTCATCACACCGTCCAGACGCAGCCCTTGGGCCCCGGCGATCGCCTCCGCGAGGTCCGCCACACCGTCCGGCGCCACCCCGCCACGGGCGCCCCGCTCCCCCGACTCCGCGTCAAGTGCCACCTGGACGAGGCACCCCAGCTCGCGCTCGGCGCGGACCGCTTCCTTGGAGAGCGCGGTGACAAGTCGCGCCCGGTCGACCGACTGAACAATTCCGGCATAACCGGCCACAGACCGCACCTTGTTGGTCTGTAGTTGTCCAACGAAGTGCCAAGTAAGGGGCAAATCACTGCATTCAGCGGCCTTGCCCGCGGCCTCCTGATCGCGGTTCTCCGCGACCTGGCGCACCCCCAGCTCCGCGAGCAACCGGACGTCGCTCGCGGGGTAGGTCTTGGTGACCACGATCAGGGTCACCTCGTCGCGCGGCCGCCCCGCCTTGGCGCAGGCGGCGGAGATACGATTTTCCACCCGCGCCAGGTTGTCGGCCAGTTGCGTCTTGCGGTCGTCCGTCACAGCTCGGCCTCCCCCAGCCCCCGGCCGGGGATCTCCCCGAGCCACACATAGCTCGCGAGCCGCCCGGTCGTACGGTCGCGCCGATAAGAGAAGTGGTCCGCGGACTCCCGCGTGCAGATGTGGGAATCCTCACGCACCGCCACGCCCGCCGCGGCGAGTTGGGCCCGCACACCTGCGGTGACATCCACCGCGGGCGTGCCCCAGCTGGTCGTCGCATGCGCCTCGGGCACCGCCGCCGCGACCTCGGAGCGCATCGCCGCGGGCACCTCGTAGCACCGGCCGCAGATGGCGGGTCCGGTACAGGCGAGGATCCGCTCCGGCATCGCGCCCAGTTCCACCATCGCCCCGACGACCGCCGGTACCACCCCGGCCACCAGGCCGGGCCGGCCGGCGTGCGCGGCCCCCGCGATCCCGGCGACCGGGTCGGCCAGCAGCACCGGGGTGCAGTCGGCGGTCAGGACGGCGAGCGCGAGACCCCGGCGGGCCGTGACCACCGCGTCCACACACGGGACATCGGCGTCGCGCCAGGGTCCGTCGACGACGGCGACGTCGCGGCCGTGGACCTGGTTCATCCAGACCACCGCGGCCGGGTCGAGGCCGAGTTCCCGTGCGGCGAGCGCACGGTTGGCGCGGACGGCCTGCGGGTCGTCGCCGACCGCGCCGCCCAGGTTGAGCTGCTCATACGGAGCGGCGCTCACCCCGCCCCACCTGTCGGTGAAGGCGAAGTGCGCGCCGCTCTCGTGGTGCTGTTGCCCTATCACTTCGGTGCTTTACGTCACTTCAGGAAGTCGGGAACGTCCAGTTCCTCGGCCGCGGAGTCGGAGTACGACGGACGAGCCGGGGGAACCTGCGGGGTGCCCGCCGGCGACGAGGAGACCTCGCCCAGCGAGGAGGAGGACTCGGCGGGCGCCGGCTCCTCGTCCCGTACCGGCACCGAACCCAGGCCGCCGAAGGACGACGGCGTACGCGGCTCCGGCGGGGCGGCCGGACGGCTCGGGGCCGGGGCCGGCTCCTCGCGCTTCGGGGACGACAGGGCGGCCTGCGCATCGCGACGGGCCGGCGGCTGACCGCCGTCGAAGCCCGCGGCGATGACCGTCACCCGGACCTCGTCGCCCAGCGCGTCGTCGATGACCGCGCCGAAGATGATGTTGGCTTCCGGGTGTGCCGCCTCGCTGACCAGCTGCGCGGCCTCGTTGATCTCGAAGAGACCGAGGTCGGAGCCGCCGGAGATGGACAGCAGCACCCCGCGGGCGCCGTCGATGGAGGCCTCCAGGAGCGGCGAGGAGATCGCCATCTCCGCGGCGGCCACCGCGCGGTCGTCGCCGCGCGCCGAGCCGATGCCCATGAGGGCCGAGCCGGCCTCCGACATCACGGACTTGACGTCCGCGAAGTCGAGGTTGATCAGACCCGGGGTGGTGATCAGGTCGGTGATGCCCTGGACACCCGACAGCAGCACCTGGTCCGCGGACTTGAACGCGTCGAGCACGCTCACCTGGCGGTCCGAGATGGACAGCAGTCGGTCATTGGGAATCACGATGAGGGTGTCTACCTCTTCGCGCAGCTGGGCGATGCCGTCCTCGGCCTGGTTGGCGCGACGGCGGCCCTCGAAGGTGAACGGCCGGGTGACCACACCGATCGTCAGGGCGCCCAGCGAGCGCGCGATGTTGGCGACGACGGGTGCGCCGCCGGTGCCGGTGCCACCACCCTCACCCGCGGTCACGAAGACCATGTCGGCCCCCTTGAGGACCTCCTCGATCTCCTCGCGGTGGTCCTCGGCCGCCTTGCGCCCCACATCCGGGTTGGCGCCGGCGCCGAGGCCGCGGGTCATTTCGCGGCCGACGTCGAGCTTGACGTCGGCGTCGCTCATCAGCAGCGCCTGCGCATCGGTGTTGATCGCGATGAACTCGACGCCCTTGAGCCCGACCTCGATCATCCGGTTGATGGCGTTCACGCCACCGCCGCCGATGCCGACGACCTTGATGACTGCGAGGTAGTTCTGCGGTGCTGCCACGTCGAAGGCCTCTCGCCTCGAGTTACGTGTCGTCGCCGCACGTGCGTGTGGACGCCGACTGATGCCGATTGGGGCGGTTCGTATCGCCGACCCGAACCCTAACGTTGAAGTTTAGGGTTACCTGTGCCTGTGTTCCTTGGTTCCATAGTCCCTTTGGAACGAGACACTAAGTCGACAAGGCGCGCCCGTTCAACGAACACGCCGAACCTCCCGTTTTTCTTTTCACCCTATGTGATCACCCATAGTCGTAGCCATCCAGGGTGCTGGCCTGCGGCTGAGTACGTCAACTCCCCGATACCGCGGGGGCGCTGGGAACCGAGACGTCGAAGTGGCGCGCGTCACGTGCGGCTTTCAGCAGCGCGGTCAGCACCTTCGCCTTTTCGGCGCCCTGTTCGCGGCTGCCCCAGGCGACCGTACGGTCACCGGAAAGTTGGAGGGTGATGGCGTCATAGGACCGTACCCGCACTTTGCGGAGGTCCTTGCGTACGGCCGGGGGCAGATCCCGAGCGACCTCGACCGCGGCGCGCCGCAACCGGTCGATTCCGAACTCGCGCAGGCTCGGGGAGTCGGAAGCGGCCATTTCCAGAAGCGGAACGCCCTTGGGGGCGGCGCCGACGGTGGCGAACCGAACGCCCTCGGCGTCCACTTCAGCAAACTTTCCGCCCGTCGGCATCAGCAGTTCCGGCGTCCTTTCCGTCACCTTCAGACCGATCGTGTGCGGCCAGGACCGTTCGACGTCAACCGTCCTGATGCGCGGCAGCCGCGCGCGCAGCCGGCGGGCGAGTGCGTCCGTATCCACCGAAATCAGCGGTGTGTTCATCGGAGTGCGGGCCGCGGCGACGACCTCACGCGGGGTCAGGGCCTCGGTCCCGGTGGCCCGCACACGCTCCACCCGCAGCCAGCTCGACGCGTAGAGCGCCCAGACGCCGAACGCGCCGAGCAGCACCGCGAGAACCGTGATGATGATCAGACCGCGGCGGCCCGGCGCGCGAAACGGGAAGCGCACCCAAGGGAATCTGCGTCCGTGCGCCTCCGGGGCGGAGGGCGGGCCGGACGGTGACTTCTTCTCGCCGCGCCGGGCGGTTGTCGGTCCGGCCACGCTCCCTGCCTTCCCTAGTGCGCTACTTGTTGTGCTGCGCGATCGCCTCGTAGACCATGCCGACCAGCAGCTCGTCGGCGTCCCGGCGGCCGAACTCGGAGGCCGCGCGGGACATCTCGTACAGCCGGTGCGGATCGGCCAGAACCGGGAGCACGCTGCTCTGCACCCAGTCCGGGGTCAGCTGGGCGTCGTCGACCAGCAGGCCCCCGCCGGCGTTGACCAGCGGCTGGGCGTTGAGCCGCTGCTCGCCGTTGCCGATGGGCAGCGGGACGAACGCGGCCGGGAGCCCGACGGCGGACAACTCGGCGACGGTCATCGCGCCCGCGCGGCAGAGCATCATGTCGGCCGCGGCGTACGCGAGATCCATCCGGTCCACGTACGGTACCGGGACATAGGGGGGCATGCCGGGCATGTTGTCCACGTGCGGCAATTCGTTCTTCGGACCGACCGCGTGCAGGACCTGGATGCCGGCGCGCTGCAGGGCCGGAACGGCGGCCTGGATGACCTCGTTCAGACGGCGGGCGCCCTGGGAGCCACCGGACACCAGGAGCGTCGGCAGATTGGGGTCCAGACCGAAGGCGGCCCGCGCCTCGGGGCGGACCGCGGCGCGGTCCAGGGTGGCGATGGTGCGGCGCAGCGGAATGCCGACATAGCGGGCACCGCGCAGCTTGCTGTCCGGGGTGCTGACGGCGACGAACTTGGCGTACCGCGAGCCGATCTTGTTGGCCAGGCCGGGGCGGGCGTTGGCCTCGTGGACGATGATCGGCACACCGAGCCGCTTGGCGGCCAGATAGCCGGGCAGCGCCACGTAGCCGCCGAAGCCGACCACGCAGTCCGCCTTCGTGCGCTCCAGGATCTGCTCGGCGGCCTTGATCGTGCCGCGCAGCCGCCCGGGGACGGTGATCAGCTCGGGGGTGGGCTTGCGGGGCAGCGGTACGGCCGGGATGAGGCCCAGCTCATAGCCGCGCTCCGGGACGAGCCGGGTCTCCAGCCCCTTCTCCGTGCCGAGTGCCGTGATCCCCACGGTGGGGTCCTGCCTCCGCAGGGCGTCCGCGAGGGCGAGCGCGGGCTCGATGTGGCCGGCGGTCCCCCCACCGGCGAGTACGACATGCACCGAAATTCACCGCTCTCCAGACGACCGCTTCTTGACGCGCCGTCTCATCGTCTTCCATCTCACCCCAGCCGGTCTCCTGCCGAAGACCGGCTGCCGCATGGCCAGCGCCGCCCGTGCAGCGGGCTCGTCACGCGCGAAGGCGATCAGCAGCCCGATGGCGAACATCGTGGGCAGCAGGGCGGAGCCTCCGTAGGAGAACAGCGGGAGCGGGACACCGGCGATCGGCAGCAGGCCGAGCACCGCACCGACGTTGATCACGGCCTGGGCCGTGATCCAGGTGGTCACGCCTCCCGCGGCGTACCGTACGAAGGGGTCCTCCGTGCGTCCGGCCACGCGGATACCCGCATAGCCTAGAGCCGCGAAGAGGGCGAGCACCGACAGCGTCCCCGCCAGACCCAGTTCCTCCCCGGTGATGGCGAAGATGAAGTCGGTGTGCGGTTCAGGTAGTTCACCCCATTTTTCCATACTCGCGCCGAGCCCGGAACCGAAGAATCCGCCGGATGCGAGGGCATAGATCCCGTGCACGGCCTGCCAGCACTGATCACCGGGCCCCGGATCGGTCGCTCCGATGCAGGCCAGGCGGGACATCCGGTTGGCGCTCGTCATGATCAGCAGCGCACCGATCGCCGAGGCGGCGCCCAGCACCCCTACGAACAGCCGTGTCGGCGCCCCGGCCAGCCACAGCAGCCCGAAGAGGATCGCCGTGAGAATGATCGCGGTGCCCATGTCGCCACCGAGCATGATCAGCCCGAGCACCAGGAAGGTCACCGGGATCAGCGGCACCAGCAGGTGCTTCCACTGTGTCAGCAGCCTCCGGTCCTGTTTGCGGGCGAGCAGATCGGCGCCCCACAGGACCAGCGCGAGCTTGCCGAACTCGCTCGGTTGCATCTGGAAAGGCCCGCCGAGGCTGATCCAGTTCTGGTTGCCGTTGACCGCGACCCCTATGTCCGGAATCTGCACCAGGCACATCAGGAACACCGAGCCGGCGAGCAGCGGATAGGCCAGCATGCGGTGCACCCGTACCGAGAGCCGGGCGGCGAGCACCAGCAGCCCGCTGCCGAGGACGGCGGCGAGCAGCTGTTTGCGGAAGAAGAACGTCGGGGCCAGCCCGGACTGCAGCGCCTTGATCTGGGACGCCGAGTAGACCATCACCAACCCCAGGACGGTGATCAGCAGGCTGCCGCCGAGGATGAGGTAGTACGCGGTCAGCGGACGGTCCCAGGCCCGCCTCAGCCGGATGTGGAGCCCCCGCGGGCCGCCCGGGGGACGGCCGCCCCGCGGCGGGCGCACCGGCGTGGTCCGGCGGGGCCGGCGCGGGGCTGCCGCCTTCGCCGATCGGGCCGTCATCCTCGTCCCCTCCACGGGTGCGCTCGCCGCCGGTCCGGCGGCAGCGGGGAGAAAGGGTCTACCGGTCCCCTGCGGTCAGCTCGCGGACCGCTTCGGCGAAGGCCTCGCCCCGCTTGTTGTAGTTGACGAACATGTCCATCGAGGCACAGGCCGGAGCCAGCAGGACGGTGTCGCCGGGCGCGGCCAGACGGGTCGCCTCCCGGACCGCCTGCGGCATGGCCCCAGTGTCGGTCCGGTCGAGGTCGACCACCGGGACATCGGGGGCGTGTCGCGCCAGGGCTTCGCGAATCAGCGCTCGATCGGCGCCGATCAGCACCACCCCGCGCAGCCGGTCCGCGGACTTCTGGACCAGCTCGTCGAAGGTCGCGCCCTTGGCGAGCCCGCCGGCGATCCACACGATGTGCTCGTACGCCGCCAACGACGCCTCGGCGGCGTGGGTGTTGGTGGCCTTGGAGTCGTCGATGTAGGTGACGCCGTCGACGTCCGCGATGTGCTGGATGCGGTGTGCGTCCGGGTGGAAGGCGCGCAGCCCGTCGCGTACGGCGCCGGGGGCGACGCCGAAGGCCCTGGCCAGCGCCGCCGCGGCGAGCGCGTTGGCGATGTTGTGCGGCGCCGCGGGCCGGACGTCGGCGACCTCGGCGAGCTCCTGGGCCTGCTGGTGCCGGTTCTCGACGAAGGCGCGGTCGACGAGGATGCCCTCGACGACACCGAGTTGGGAGGGGCCGGGGGTGCCGAGGGTGAAGCCGATCGCGCGGCAGCCCTCCTCGACGTCGGCCGCCCGGACCAGGTCCTCGGTCGCCGGGTCGGCGACGTTGTAGACGCAGGCGACGGTGTTGCCCTCGTAGATCCGGCCCTTGTCGGCGGCGTACGCCTCCATCGAGCCGTGCCAGTCCAGATGGTCCGGGGCGAGGTTGAGGACGACCGCGGAGTGCGCCCGTACCGACGGAGCCCAGTGCAGCTGGTAGCTGGAGAGCTCGACGGCGAGCACGTCGTAGGACGTGCCCTCCTGCTGCCCTTCGCCGAGCACCACGTCCACGAGCGGGACCCCGATGTTGCCGACGGCGGCGGTCCGCAGACCGGCCGCCTCCAGGATCGAGGCCAGCATCTGGACGGTGGTGGTCTTGCCGTTGGTGCCGGTGACGGCCAGCCACGGGGCTGCCTTCTTGCCGCCCCGGCCGCGCAGCCGCCAGGCGAGCTCGACATCGCCCCACACCTCGATGCCGGCCTTCTCGGCCGCGAGGAAGAGCGGGCTGGTCGGCTTCCAGCCCGGGGTGGTGACGATCAGTTCCGTGCCCTCGGGGAGGGTGTCGCCGTCGCCGAGGCGGACGGTGACCCCCAGCTTCTCCAGCTCCGCGGCCTGCGCGCGCTCGCGGTCGCCGTCGCTGCTGTTGACGACGGTGACGCGGGCACCGAGGCCGGCCAGCGCGCGGGCGGCGGGAACGCCGCTCACGCCCAGGCCGGCGACGGTGATGTGCAGACCGGCGAACCCCGTGGGGTGGTCGGTCGAGCCGTGCGTGGTCACTTCGCCGCCTGCCAGCCGCCGTAGAAGATGCCGAGTCCCACGATGACGCACATGCCCTGGATGATCCAGAAGCGGACCACCACAAGGACTTCGGACCACCCCTTGAGTTCGAAGTGGTGCTGGAGTGGCGCCATCCGGAAGACCCGCTTGCCGGTCAGCTTGAAGGAGCCGACCTGGATGACCACGGACATGGTGATCAGGACGAAGAGGCCGCCGAGGAGGGCGAGCAGCAGCTCCGTGCGGGAGCAGATCGCCAGACCGGCCAGCGCGCCGCCCAGGGCCAGCGAGCCGGTGTCGCCCATGAAGATCTTGGCGGGTGAGGTGTTCCACCACAGGAAGCCGAAGCAGGCGCCCATCAGCGCGGAGGCGACGACCGCGAGGTCGAGGGGGTCGCGCACCTCGTAGCAGCCCGGTCCGGCGGTGATCTGGTTGGCGCAGGACTCCTGGTGCTGCCAGATGCCGATGAAGGTGTACGCGCCGAAGACCATCACCGAGGCGCCGGTGGCCAGGCCGTCGAGGCCGTCGGTGAGGTTCACGCCGTTGGACATCGCCAGGATCATGAACAGCGCCCAGATCACGAAGATCACCGGGCCGATCTGCCAGCCGAAGTCCTGGGTGAAGGACAGCCGGTCGGAGGCCGGGGTCTGTCCGCGCATGTCGGCGAACTGCAGCGAGAGCACCGCGAAGGCGATGCCGACGATCAGCTGGCCGGCCATCTTCGCCTTGGCCCGCAGGCCCAGCGAACGCTGCTTGACGATCTTGATGTAGTCGTCCAGGAAGCCGACCAGGCCCATGCCCGCGAAGAGGAAGAGCACCAGCACACCCGAGAAGGTCGGATCGCTGGAGGTGATCACCTTCGTCAGGGCGTAGGCGATGATCGTGGCCAGGATGAAGGAGATACCGCCCATGGTGGGCGTGCCCTTCTTGCTGCCGTGGGTGCGGGGGCCGTCATCGCGGATGAACTGCCCGTACCCCTTCTTCGCCAGCAGCTTGATCAGCAGCGGGGTGCCGATCAGGGTCAGGAAGAGCCCGATCGTTCCGGAGAAGAGGATCTGCTTCATCGAGTTCATCGGGTCGCGGCTCCACCCTCAGCGCCCGCGGCGCCCACCATGCCCTGGTCGTCCAGCAAAGCTGCGGCGACCCGCTCCAGCCCCACCGACCTGGACGCCTTCACCAGCACGACGTCTCCCGGCCGCAGCTCGCTGCGCAACAGGTCGATCGCCGCCCGCGCGTCGGACACGTGCACCGACTCCTCACCCCACGAACCCTCGTTCTTGGCGCCCATGTCGAGCCAGGCCGCTTCCCTGCCGCCGACTGCCACGAGCTTGCTGACGTTGAGCCGGACGACCAGCCGCCCGACCGCGTCGTGTTCGGCGAGTGACTCCTCACCGAGCTCGGCCATCTCACCGAGCACCGCCCACGTCCGACCGCCCTTCGCCTTGGCGGCTGCGCCCATCGCGACCAGCGCTCGCAGCGCCGCTCGCATGGACTCCGGGTTCGCGTTGTAGGCGTCGTTGACGACCGTCACGCCGTCCGCGCGCTCGGTGACCTCCATACGCCAGCGGGAGAGCGTGCCGGCTTCGGAGAGCGCGGTGGCGATCTCGTCTACGGGCATGCCCAACTCATGGGCGACGGCGGCCGCGGCGAGCGCGTTCGACACGTGGTGCTCACCGTACAGCCGCATGGTCACATCACTGCACCCGGAGGGTGTGTGAAGCGTGAAGGCGGGCTGTCCGAGCTCCGTGAGCCGGACATTCTCGGCACGTACGGCGGCGTCCTCGGACTCACCGAACAGGACCGTACGGGCCGTCGTACGCGCGGCCATGGCGCGGACGTACGGATCGTCGGCGTTGAGCACCGCGATCCCGCCGTGCTCGGCCGACGGCAGCGCCTCGACGAGTTCGCCCTTCGCCTCGGCGATCTTCTCGCGGCCGCCGAACTCGCCGATGTGCGCGCTGCCGACGTTGAGCACCACACCGATCCTCGGCGGCGTCAGCTCGGCGAGGTAGCGGATGTGGCCGACGCCGCGGGCGCCCATCTCCAGGACGAGGTGGCGGGTGGCGGCATCGGCGCGCAGCGCGGTCAGCGGCAGCCCGATCTCGTTGTTGAGGTTGCCCTCGGGCCAGACCGTCGGGCCGTGCCGCTGCAGCAGCTGGGCGATCAGGTCCTTGGTGCTGGTCTTGCCGGCCGAGCCGGTGAGGCCGACGACGGTGGTGCCCAGGCGGTCGACGACGGCGCGGGCGAGCGCGCCGAGCGCGGCGACCACGTCGTCGACGACGATCGCGGGGACGCCGACGGGGCGGGCGGCCAGGACGGCCACCGCGCCCGCCTCGACGGCGCCCTGCGCGAAGTCATGGCCGTCGACGCGTTCCCCGGCGAAGGCCACGAACAGACCGCCGGGGCGTACCGCGCGGGAGTCGGTGACGACGGGCCCGGTCACCTGGCGGCCGGCGTCCGGTATGTCGTGCTGCTGCCCGCCGACGATGCTCGCGATCTCGGCGAGCGACAGGGAGATCACAGGTCACCCCCGATACGGGGCGGGCGGTGGCGGCAAAAGGGTTGTGCGCGCATGGCGGTGTGTCATCCCCGGTGGTTCGGCTGCGGTGACTGCTGCGACTTCAGTGATGCCTCGATGGCCTCGCGCAGCACCTGACGGTCGTCGAAGGAGCGGACCACTCCGGCGATGTCCTGGCCCTGCTCATGGCCCTTGCCCGCGACGATCACGGTGTCGCCGGGCTCGGCGCGGGCGACGGCTGCGGCGATGGCGGCTGCCCGCTCTTCCTCGACCAGCACCGTGCCGCGTTCGTGGACCGGCACCTCGGCGGCGCCCGCGAGCATGGTGGCGAGGATCGCGAGCGGGTCCTCGGTGCGGGGGTTGTCGGAGGTCAGGATGGCAGTGTCGGCGAGACGGGCCACCGCGGAGCCCATGGGGGCACGCTTGTGCGGGTCGCGGTCGCCGCCGCAGCCGAGCACGGCGTGCAGCTTGCCGTCGGTGACCTTGCGCAGCGCGCGCAGGACCGATTCGACGGCGTCGGTCTTGTGCGCGTAGTCGACCACCGCGAGATACGGCTGGCCGGCGTCGATGCGCTCCAGGCGGCCGGGGACGCCGGGCACCGCCGCGACGCCGTCGGCCGCGGTCTGCGGGTCGATGCCGGCGACGACCAGCGAGACGATCGCGGCGAGCGCGTTGGCGACGTTGAACGGGCCGGCGATCGGGGACGCGGCCCGCACGGTCCGGCCGTCGGGGCCGTGCACGGTGAAGGTCGAGCCGAGCGCGCCGACCTCGACGTCGGAGGCGCGCCAGTCCGCATCCGGGTGGCCCTCGGCGGAGAAGGTGGTGACCGGGACCTCGGACTCGCCCTCGGCCAGCCGCCTGCCGTACTCGTCGTCGAGGTTCACAACCCCGGCGCGGCTGCGGGCCTTGGTGAACAGCTGGGCCTTGGCCTGGAAGTAGTCCTCCATGCCGGAGTGGAACTCCATGTGCTCCGGGCTGAGGTTGTTGAAGATCGCGACGTCGAAGACGCAGCCGTCGACCCGGCCCAGGACCAGCGCGTGGCTGGAGACCTCCATGGCCAGGGCGCGGACGCCGCGCTCGCGCATGACCGCGAACAGCGCCTGCAGGTCGGTGGCCTCGGGGGTGGTGCGCTCGGACTTGATGCGCTCGTCGCCGATACGGGTCTCCACCGTGCCGATCAGGCCCGTCAGCCCCCCGTCGGGGCGTTTGGCGGCCGCGGCCCGCAGGCCGCCCTCGATGAGGTAGGCGGTGGTGGTCTTGCCGGAGGTTCCGGTGATGCCGATCTGGAGCAGGTCCTCGCCCGGCGCGCCGTAGATCGAGACGGCCAGGGCGCCCATCCGTGCGCGCGGGTTGTCGACGACCAGGACCGGCAGACCGGTCGCGGCGGCGCGCTCGGCGCCCGCCGGGTCGGTCAGGATCGCCGCGGCGCCGAGGTCGGCGGCCTGGGCGACGAAGTCGGCGCCGTGCAGCCGGGCACCGGGCAGCGCGGCATAGACGTCGCCGGGCCGGACCGCCCGGGAGTCATGGGTGATCCCGGTGACGGCGACGGGCTCTGCGGCGTCGCCACCGGGGTGGCCCGCGGCGGAGATCGGGGTGCCCAGCTGCTCGGCGAGGTCCGCCAGGGGGGTGGGGCGGACCTGGTCAGGGCGCGGCGCTCCCGGGTACTTGCCGGGGCCACCCTTCTCAGCGTGCGGGGCTTTCGGGGACTGATCAGCGTGTGACACGGCGGTGAGCGTACCGGGCCGATCGGGCCCGGGGCGAAGTGAGGGTTGTGTGGAGGCGCGGCTTCGGTGCTCGGGGGACCCGGCGGGGGTGATGGTCGTCACGGCGGAATTGCCTCGATTTCATTGGCCTGGCGTGAAGGTGACCGGCAGCCGCGGGGGCTTGGCGCCGGTCGGCGGGACCTGGAGGGTTTTCAGCGCGAACGCCATGACCTGCTGGTAGATCGGACCACAGACCTGGCCGCCGAAATAGCTGCCTTTGGTGGGGTTCTGCACGGCGCAGTAGACCGTGATCCGGGGTTTGTCGGCGGGCGCGAAGCCGGCGAAGGAGGCGGTGTAGCCGTGGTAGCGGCCCGTTTTGGGGTCCACCCGGTTGGACGTGCCGGTCTTGCCGCCGACCCGGTAGCCGTCGATCTTCGCCTTCGAACCGGTGCCCTCCTCGTCGTCCACCACCGACTCCAGCATGGCGGCCAGCGTGCGCGCCGTCTCCTTGCCGACCACGCGGTTCTTGGCGGGCCTGGGCGCCCGGACGTAGTGGCCGTCGGGTCCGGTGCCGCCGCGGACCAGGGTGGGGGCGATGCGCTCGCCGCCGTTGGCGATCGTGGAGTAGACGGAGGCGGCCTGCAGGGCGGAGAGCGACAGCCCCTGACCGAACGGGATCGTGTACTGCTGCGAGGTGTTCCAGTGCTGTGGCGTGGCCAGGATGCCGGCGGTCTCCCCGGGGAAGCCCAGCCCGGTCGGCTTGCCGATGCCGAATTTGCGCAGATAGGAGTAGAGCACCCGGTTGGCCTCGGGCTGGGTCCTGCCGAGCTGGCCGGTCGCCAGGATCGTGCCGATGTTGCTGGACTTGGCGAGTACGCCGTTGAGCGTCAGATGCCAGGTCTTGTGGTCGACGTCGTCGGCGAAGAGCCGGTCGCCGCGGTGCAGCCGGTTGGGCACGGTGACCCGGGTGGAGGGGGTGGCGACGCCCTCCTCCAGTACGGCGGCCATCGACATCAGCTTGCTGGTGGAGCCCGGTTCGAAGGCGTCGGAGAGCGCGGCGTTGCCCAGCGCCTCCGGGTCGGCCCGGGAGACGTCGTTGGGGTCGAACGCGGGGGAATTGGCCAGCGCCAGGATCTCGCCGGTTCGGGTGTCCTGGACGACGACGTAGCCGCGGTCGGCCCCGGACTTGGCGACCTGTTCGGCGATGGCCTGCTGGGCCGCCCACTGGATGTCGCGGTCCAGGGTCAGCTCGACGTCGGTACCCGGGACGGCGGGGATCTCCTGGGTGTCGGCGGTGGGCACCCGGCGGCCGCCGGACTGGGCGTAGACGAACTTGCCGTCCTTGCCCGCCAGCTGCTTGTCCAGGCGCGCCTCCAGGCCGCCGCCGCCCTTGCCCGCGCTGTTGACGAAGCCGAGGACGCCGGAGGCCAGGTCCTTGTTGGGGTAGAGGCGCTTGGAGTGCTTGTCGGCGAAGATCCCGACCAGCACGTTGGGGCGGGGCGCGCGCTTGGGGGCGGTGGCCGCCTTGACGTCGAGGTCCTTGCGGAGGTCCTTGATCCGCTTCCAGACCTGCGGGGTCCGCTGCCGGGCGAGCAGGACGTAGCGGACCTTGGGCTGGTCGAGCTTGCGGGTGAGGGTGGCCGCGTCCTCGCCGAGGAGCGGCGCCAGCAGCGCGGCGGCCCGTCGGGGGGCGTCGTCGATCTTGGTCTTGTCCGGCGTCAGCAGGCTCGGGTCGGCGGTGATGTCGTACGCGTCCACAGTGGTGGCCAGGTTCACGCCGTTGCGGTCGGTGATCGCCCCGCGCTCGGCGGCCAGCTTGACCGGCACATAGCGGTTCTCGTTGGCCTTGGCGGCGTACGCGTCGGCGTCCACGGCCTGCACCTGGAAGAGCCGTACGACGAAGACCAGCATGACCAGCGTCAGCCCGAGGGCGACCAGCCGCAGCCGGGGGCGCGGGCTGGCCAGCCGCAGCGGCGGCGGCCCGGAGCGGGGGCGCACCGGCCGAGAGGCGGGTCGGCCGTTGCCGGCCCTGGGAGTGCCCTGCCGGGGCGTGCCGGGTTTGGGCCGCGGGCGCCCGGCTGCGGGCGGCCGGCCGGCGCGGTTCCCGGCCCGACCGCCGCGCTGGGCGGGGCGCGGTACCCGGCGGGGTTCCCTGGGCTCGGTCATGCCGCGTTCACCTGCCGGAGGTCGTCGGGGAGGGGGCGGGCGCCGGCACCCATGCGGGCGCGGTGGGGGCGCCGGAGGCGAACGGGACGTACGGGGTGGCGGTGGCCGGGGATGCGGGGGCGGCTCTGGGGGCCGGGGAGACCGCAGAGGCCGACGCGGTCGGGGTGCCATGGGGGCCCGCCGGCCGCGGGGTGCTCTCCGGGGCCAGCGTGACGGAGCCGACCGGGACCGGCGGCTCGATCGAGGGCGGCGCGACCGGCGGCGCCGGCGGGACGAACAGGGCGGAGGGGGCGGACGAGTCGGACGGGGCGGTCAGTGCGGCCGCGCCCAGGAGCGCGGACGCCGAGGGCTTGGCGGAGGTGCTCAGCGGCGCGCCCTGGGACGTGGCCGTGTGCGGCCGGCCGAGCACCCTGCCGTCCGGGAGCAGGAACACCGGGGAGCCGCCGGGCACCATCCCCAGCTCACGGGCGCGGCGCTCCAGCGCGTCCGGGGCGGAGGAGGCGTCCACCTCCTGCTGCAGCGCCTGCTGCTCGTCGGTCAGCTCGCCGGTCTCGCGCTCCAGCTTGTCGAGCTCGAACGACCCTTGGTTGAGCGCGGAGTTGAGCAGCAGCAGGGTGATCAGTCCGGAGCCGAGCAGGACGACGATCAGGAGCACGAAAGGGGTGCGTGCCGCGGTGCCGCGGGCCGCGGCGGAGGAGGGGAACAGCGCGGAGAGCCGTTTCTGTCTCCGCGGCCGCCCCTGGCCTCTCACGCGGTGTCCTCGACGTTCTCGCGGATCCGCTCCGCGCCGCGCAGCCGGGCGGGGGCGGCGCGGCGGTTCTCGGCGATCTCCTCCTCCGTGGGGAGTTCGGCGCCACGGGTCAGCAGCTTCAGACGGGGCTGGTAGCGCTCGGGGACGACCGGCAGTCCGGGCGGCGCGGTGCTGCTCGCACCGGCCGCGAAGACCTGCTTGACCAGCCGGTCCTCCAGCGATTGGTACGACAGGACGGCGATCCGGCCGCCGACGGCGAGGGCCTTCACCGCGGCCGGGATGGCCCGCTCCACGCTCGCCAGCTCTCCGTTGACCTCGATGCGCAGCGCCTGGAACGTGCGCTTGGCGGGGTTTCCGCCGGTGCGCTTGGCGGCCTGCGGCAGCGCGTCGCGGATCAGCTCGACCAGCCGCGCGCTGTTGGTGAACGGCTCCTTCTCGCGCTCGCGTACGACGGCCGCGACGATCCGCTTGGCCTGCTTCTCCTCTCCGTAGGAGCGCAGGATCCGCACCAGCTCACCGGGTGCGTAGGTGTTGAGGACCTCGGCGGCGCTGATGCCGGTCGTCTGGTCCATCCGCATGTCCAGCGGGGCGTCCTGCGCGTACGCGAAGCCGCGGTCGGCCTCGTCGAGCTGCATGGAGGAGACGCCGAGGTCGAACAGCACGCCCTGAACGCGCGGGGTCCCGAGCCGGTCGAGGACCTCGGGGAGCTCGTCGTAGACGGCGTGCACCAGGGTGGCGCGCTCGCCGTAGGGAGCCAGCCGCTCACCCGCGAGCTTCAGGGCGGCCGGGTCACGGTCGAGGGCGATGAGGCGGGCCGCCGGGAAGGCGGTGAGCAACGCCTCGCTGTGCCCTCCGAGGCCGAGCGTGCAGTCGACGACGACCGCACCGGGCTCGGTGAGCGCGGGGGCGAGCATGTCCAGGCAACGCTGGAGCATGACGGGTACGTGGCGAGTATTGCTGCTCATGCGCCTTCCGATGGGCCGGGCGGCAGGTGGGTCCCCCGGCCGCTGGCTGGGGGATGCCGCACGTACCGCTTGGTCCCCGCCCGCTCTGAAGGGGAAGTGGCCCTCCGGCGACGGGGAAGTGACGTCGGAAGACCATAGGAGCGGGAGGAGGCCGAGCCGTACGTACGATTCGCGCACGCGAGGAATTCGGTATCCAAGGAGAGCGTCACGCCTCCCACTTCGCGCCACTTTAGTCCACCGGCTGTCCCGGTCAATCAACCGGTTCCGCGCGTCCTGCGACGGCTTTCCGCGGGCCTCGCGACGGCCTCTCACCCGGATGGCGGGCGCGCGGGCGGCCCTGTGCATTACCTCACAAGGAGTGATGTTGCCCCCTATGCCCGGCCTCTCATGCAGCCGAAACAGCATGTGGCGACTACCGTGAATCCATGCCCATACCTGCGTCGAAGCCGCTGTCCCAGTCCGCCGACGACCCCGCCGCCCGTAGCGGTGGCACGGTTACCGACCGTCTCGTCGAGGCCAACCAGCGCTATGCCGCCGCCTTCACCGACCCCGGCATGGACGCCCGGCCGGTCCTCAAGGTCGCCGTGGTGGCCTGTATGGACGCCCGCCTCGACCTGCACGCCGCCCTCGGCCTCGAACTCGGCGACTGCCACACCATCCGCAACGCGGGCGGTGTGGTGACCGACGACATCATCCGCTCCCTGACGATCAGCCAGCGGGCCCTCGGCACCCGCTCCGTCGTCCTCATCCACCACACCGGCTGCGGTCTGCTCAACCTGACCGAGGACTTCCGCCACGAGCTGGCGGACGAGGTCGGACAGCGCCCCACCTGGGCCGTCGAGGCGTTCAAGGACCTCGACGAGGATGTCCGGCAGTCCATGGAGCGAGTGCGCACCTCCCCCTTCCTTCCGCACACCGACGACGTCCGCGGCTTTGTGTTCGACGTGACAACGGGTCTGCTGCGGGAAATCGAGCCGCGCGCCTGACCTGCGCAACCTTCCCGGTGGACCCGTGGATCGAGCCGGAAGGACCGGTTCGCCGGGAAGGTACGGATATTGCGTGGTGAGTTATCCACAGGTCATGACGCGGAGCCGCGCGGGCAGCAAGAATGCGTAGGTGACGTCGCGCCGGCGGTGGCCGGGCGGGACGCGCGTGTTCGGGGAGGGGCCGGGTCCGCAGAGGGGGCATCGGCCCGTAGTGCAGGGCCGAGGAGGGCCGAGTGACGACGTATGACGAACGAGCGAGCCTTGAGGGTCCGCCCGTGCGGGGGAAGCCGAGCGCCCGGGGGGAGCTGACCGCCACCGCGGAGCGCGTCCACCGGTCGGTGGAGAGCGTCATCGAAGGCAAGCCGGAGGTCGTACGGCTCGCGCTGACCGTGCTTCTCGCCGAGGGCCATCTGCTGATCGAGGACGTTCCCGGCGTCGGCAAGACCATGCTCGCCAAGGCCCTGGCCCGCTCCATCGACTGCTCGGTGCGGCGCATCCAGTTCACGCCCGACCTGCTGCCCTCCGACATCACCGGCGTCAGCATCTTCGACCAGCAGCACCGCGACTTCGAGTTCAAGCCCGGCGCGATCTTCTCCCAGATCGTCATCGGCGACGAGATCAACCGCGCCTCTCCCAAGACGCAGTCCGCGCTCCTGGAGTCCATGGAGGAGCGCCAGGTCACGATGGACGGGCAGACCTATGAACTGCCCAGCCCGTTCATGGTCGTCGCCACGCAGAATCCGGTGGAGATGGAAGGCACCTACCCGCTCCCCGAGGCGCAGCGGGACCGCTTCATGGCGCGGGTGTCGATCGGCTATCCCAGCCCGTCGGCCGAGCTGCAGATGCTCGATGTGCACGGTGGCGCCTCCCCGCTCGACGACCTCCAGCCGGTGGCGCACGCCCACGAGATCCTGAAGCTGATCGACACGGTGCGCGAGGTCCATGTCGCCGAGACGGTCCGCAGATACGTCGTGGACCTGGTGGTGGCCACCCGCAGCCACCCCGAGCTCCGGCTCGGTGCCTCGCCGCGGGCCACGCTGCATCTGCTGCGCGCCGCCAAGGCCTCCGCCGCGCTCCTGGGGCGGGACTACGCCCTGCCGGACGATGTGCAGTCCCTGGCGGTGCCGGTGCTCGCGCATCGCCTGCTGCCCACCGCCCAGGCCCAGTTGAACCGCCGCTCGGCCGAACAGCTCGTGCTGGAGATCCTGCAGCGCGTCCCGGTCCCCGACCCCTCCGCGCAGCCGTGGCGGAGCCACGGCCGGCAGCCGCCCGGCGTACGGGGGTTGTGATGGCGGAGGGGGGCATCAAGGGGACGCCCGAGCGGGGCGGGCTACGGACGGCCCTCGGGGGGCTGACGACACGGGGCAGGTCGTTCCTGGCCGCCGGGGTGGCCGCCGCGGTGTGCTCCTACCTCCTCGGGCAGGCGGATCTGCTGCGGGTCGGGCTGCTGCTCGCGGCCCTGCCGCTGGTGTGCGTCCTGGTGCTGCACCGCACCCGCTACCGCGTCGCCGGCAGCCGTACGCTCTCCCCCGCCCGGGTGCCCGCGGCCGCCGAATCCCGGGTCCGGCTGCGGATGGAGAACATCTCCCGGCTGCCCACGGGCGTGCTGATGCTCCAGGACCGGGTGCCCTACGTCCTCGGCCCCCGGCCGCGCTTCGTCCTGGACCGCGTCGAGGCCGGCGGCCGCCGCGAGGTCTCCTACCGCGTCCGCTCCGACCTGCGCGGCCGCTATCCGCTGGGACCGCTGCAGCTGCGCCTGTCCGACCCGTTCGGCATGTGCGAGCTGACCCGCTCCTTCAGCGCCTCCGACACGCTGACGGTGGTGCCCCGGACCGAGCCGCTGCCCGCCGTCCGGCTGGCCGGCGAGGCGGCCGGGTACGGCGACGGACTGCAGCGCTCGCTGGCACTGGCCGGCGACGACGACATCATTCCGCGCGACTATCGGCACGGCGACGATCGGCGCCGGATCCACTGGCGGTCCACGGCGCGCCGCGGCGAGCTGATGGTGCGCCGGGAGGAGCAGCCGCAGAAGACGCGCTGCACGGTCCTGCTCGACACCCGCGAGCTCGCCCATCCGGGAGGCGGCCCCGACTCCGCCTTCGAGTGGGCGGTGACGGCGGCCGCGTCGACCGCGGTGCATCTGCTGGAGCGCGGCTTCTCGGTCCGGCTGCTGACGGACACCGGTACGTCCGTGCCCGGTCCCGACGGCCACGGCGGCTTCGCCGGCGGCGCGGCGTCCGCCGACGCCGCGGGCCTGCTGCTGGACACCCTCGCCGTCGTGGAGCACTCCGAGCAGGAGGGACTCTCGGCGGCGTACGACGTGCTGCGCGGCGGCAGCGAAGGACTGCTGGTCGCCTTCTTCGGCGATCTGGACGACGAACAGGCCGCGGTCGCCGGGCAGATGCGCCGGCGTACGGGCGCCGCGATCGCCTTCGTCCTGGACGGTGACGCCTGGACCCGGGGCCCCGGCGGCATCAGGTTCTCCACCGGCCAGGTCCCGGTGACCGAGCGGCTGCGGCTGCTGCGGCGGGCGGGCTGGACGGCGCTGCCGGTGACACCCGGCGACTCCCTCCCCGACCTGTGGCGGGTGGCGGCGGACCGTGCGGGGACGATGTCCGAACGGGCGGCCGACGTGGGCGGAGAGACGGGCGAGGGCTCGGCGGCGGTGGCAGGGGGACGGACATGAGGGGGAGCTGGACGTTGGCGCACGACCGCGGGGCGTACGAAGGCCGCCCCGGACGATGCGGGGCAGGGACATGAGCGGCCGGGCGCGGCTGGCGCTGACCGCGGCGGTGGCCACCCTGTGCGCCGCCGGCGCGCTGCTGCCGCTGGTCGAACCGGCCGGCTGGATGTTCCAGGCGGCGGTGCTGCTGGCGTTCCTGACCGGCACGGGAGCCGCGGCCCGCCGGGTCCCCCTCGCCAGGCCGCTGACCATCGGTGCCCAGGCCCTGGTGTCCGTCCTGCTGCTGACCTTCCTCTTCGCCCCGAGCGAGGCGATCCTCGGGCTGCTGCCGGGCCCGGACGCCCTCGCGGAGTTCGGCCGGTTGCTGAACAACGGCGTCCAGGACGTCGGCCGGTACGCCATCCCGGCCCCCGTCACCCCCGGCATCCGACTGCTGCTGATCGCCGGTGTCCTGGTGATCGGCCTGATCGTCGACGCGCTGGCGGTCACGTACCGCAGCGCCGCTCCCGCCGGGCTGCCGCTGCTCGCGCTGTACTCGGTGGCGGCCGGGCTGACCCAGGGCGGCGCGGGCTGGCTGTGGTTCCTGCTCGCGGCGGCCGGCTATCTGCTGCTCCTGCTGGCCGAGGGCCGGGACCGGCTCTCCCAGTGGGGCCGGGTGTTCGGCGGCCCGGCTGCCGGAGCGGACCGGCCGGGCGGCCAGGGCTTCGCCGCCAGGGCGGGCGCAGCCGCCCCGACCCCGGTCCGTACGGGCCACCGGATCGGCGCCCTGGTGCTGGGCATCGCGCTGGTGGTGCCCGCCGCACTGCCCTCCCTCGGTGGCGGACTGCTCGGCCGCACCGGCAGCGGTGCGGGCCCCGGCGGCGGTGGCGGCACGATCTCCGCGGTGAACCCCCTGGTGTCGCTGCAGGACAGCCTCAACCAACCCGAGGACAAAGAGGTCCTCAACTACCGCACCACCGCGGCCGACACCCGGGATCTGTATCTGCGGATCGTCGCCCTCGACCAGTTCGACGGCACGACCTGGAAGCCGTCCGAGCGGACGGTCACCGACGTCCCCGAGCGGCTCCCCCAACCGACCGGCCTCAGCCCCAGGGTCGACCTGAACCGCATCAACACCTCCATCTCCACCGCGCAGTGGTACGCCCAGAACTGGCTGCCGCTCCCCTTCCCCGCCTCCAAGGTGGACATCTCCGGCCGCTGGCGCTACGAACCCCAGGGCCGCACGCTCGTCGGGGACCGCGGGCAGAACACCCGCGGTCTGCAGTACCAGGTCGAGAGCCTGCAGGTGCGGCCCACGTCCCGACAGTTGGCCGGCGCCGCGGCGCCGCCCGCGGACCTGCTGCGCGAGTACACCAAGGTCCCGGACTCGCTCCCCGAGGTCGTGCGGAGCACCGCCCGCCAGGTCACCAAGGGCGCACCGACCGCCTACGCCAGGGCCGTCAAGCTCCAGGACTGGTTCGCGCTCTACGGCGGGTTCAACTACAACACCGACGTCCGGGCGGGCAGCGGCTCCCAGGCCATAGCGCGCTTCCTACGGGACAAGGAAGGCTTCTGCGTCCACTTCTCGTTCTCGATGGCGGCGATGGCCCGCACGCTGGGCATCCCCTCCCGGGTCGCGGTCGGATTCACCCCGGGCACGAAGCAGCCGGACGGCACGACGTCGGTCAGCCTCAAGGACGCGCACGCCTGGCCAGAGCTGTACTTCCAGGGCATCGGCTGGACCCGCTTCGAGCCGACCCCGAGCCGGGGCACCATCCCGGACTACGCCTACCCCGACACCTCGGACACGGCCGACCCCGACAACCCGGCGCCCGCGCCCTCCCGGCCCGAGGCCTCCCCCGAGGCCCCGTCGACAACGCCCTCGTGCGGACCCGGCGAGCGGCCGTCCGGTGCGGGCTCGGCCTGCGCGGCCCTGCCCGCGGAGTCCGGCGTCCCCCCGTCCGACGACGGCCCCTCGCCCTGGGCGGTGGCCGGCATCGCGCTGGCCGCGCTGCTCGTCCTGGTGCTGCCCGCGCTCCCGCTGCTGTGGCGGCTGCGTATCCGCAACGGGCGGCTGGCCGGCGGCCCGGGCCGGGACGATACGGCGACCGCCCTCGCCGCCTGGCAGGAGTTGCTCGACACCGCCTGGGATTTCGGCATCCTGCCGGACGAGTCGCTGACGCCGCGCAAGGCGGCCGCGCGGATCATTCGCGTCGGGGAACTGCAACCGGAGCCCGCAGCGGCCGCGCACCGCGTCGCGGCCGCCGTCGAGCAGGTCCTGTACGCCCCGCGGCCCCAGCCGGCATCCGGCCTCGCCTCGGACGTACAACAGGTGCGGGCCGGGTTGCAGGCCGGCGCGACGCGTGGCATACGGCTGCGCGCCCTGCTCGCCCCGCGCTCCGCGGCCCGCCTCCGGTGGGCCTGCGCGGCCCGCTGGGCGTCCCTGATACTCCGGTGCCGTACCAGCCGCCCCGTCGCCTCGGCACGACGCGCACTGGCAGCCCTACGGCCGGAACGCCGGCGGCGGGCATGACCGGCGCAGCAGGAACAGCGGGCCATGACCAAGGTGATCAACCGTGACCAGGGTGATCAGCAAGGTGCGCTCAGGAAGGCGCGGCCGCTCAGGTAGCACGCAGGTGAGCCGAGGTCAGGCGGCCTGAGCGACACACAAAACGCGCTGTGGCCGCCCGTTCCCGACGGGCGGCCACAGCATCACGAAGAACTGAAGGACCACAGCACTACGAAGAAAAACGGCACCGCGGAGAAGGAGAGATCCAGACCGGTTGAGGTGCCGGACCTCGGGGCGTCAGTGACCTTGTTGCTCGTCCCGACGCCGCTGCCAGCGGTCCTCGATGCGGTTCATCATCGAGCGCCGCTGCCTGGTCTGCCGGCGTGCCGCCGTACCCGCACCCGCGCCGGCCTGCTGCTCACCGGGCTTGGGAGCCTTGCGCCATCCAGTGACCGCCAGCACCGCGCAGCCGAGCATGACGAGGAATCCCACCACGCTGATCCAGATCTGCTGCGCGACCATGCCGGCCATGAGCAGGGCGATACCCACCAGGAAGCCCGCGACCGCTTGGTAGACCCGTCGCCGGGTGTACGTACGCAGCCCGCTTCCCTCAAGCGCTGTCGCGAACTTGGGATCTTCGGCGTACAGCGCTCGCTCCATCTGCTCGAGCATGCGCTGCTCGTGCTCCGAGAGCGGCACGGAGTCCTCCTACTCGTCGGTCGCGGGGGGCGACCGGGGTGCGACCCTTTCAGGATAGGCAGGGATTCGCCCCCGTGAAACCCGCCCCTCGACGCCAATTCACTGTCCGGGCCGCCGCAGCGGCCGGTGGTGATGCTGCCTGCATTCCCCACCCGCCTGTCCGTCATGCCGGAACGTCGTACCCCGATCATACGGGGCGAAGGGGCTGATCGGGTGGCCTGTGGCCGACTGCACGCGGTAGCCGGCCGTGCCGTGCGGGTCAGTCGCGCTCCGCGAGTACGTGCAGCTGCGTGGCCACGGAGTGGAACGCGGGCTGCTCGGCGGCGGCCGCCTCCAGCTTCAGCAACGCGTCCATGGCACCCGGCTCGGTGTCGACCAGCACGCCGGGGACCAGATCGGCGAAGACCCGCACCCCGTGGACCGAGCCGACCTCCAGGCCGGTAGAGGCGATCAGCTCGGTGAGCTGGTCGGCGGTGAACCGGCGGGGCATCGGGTCGCCCTCGCCCCAGCGACCGGCGGGGTCGGTGAGGGCCTTGTGGGCCTCGGTGAAGTGGCCCGCGAGGGCGCGGGCGAGGACGGCGCCGCCCAGACCGGCCGCGAGCAGGCTGAGGGTGCCGGCCGGGCGCAGCGCGTCGACGGCGTTGCGGATGCCCTCGGCCGGGTCGTCGACGTACTCCAGCACGCCGTGGCAGAGCACGGTGTCGTAGCCGCCACGCTCGACGACGTCGAACAGGCCGTGGGCGTCGCCCTGTACGGCGCGCACCCGGTCGGCCACGCCCGCCTCCGCGGCGCGGCGCTCCAGGGCGAAGAGGGCGTTGGGGCTGGGGTCGACGACGGTGACGCGGTGGCCGAGGCGGGCGACCGGCACGGCGAAGTTGCCGGAGCCGCCGCCGGTGTCGAGGACGTCCAGGGCGTCGCGCCCGGCGGCCTTGACCCGGCGCTCCAGGGCGTCCTTGAGGACGTCCCAGACCACGGCGGTACGAAGGGATGCGCGCGGGCGCAGCGGGTCAGACACGGCGGGTGGCTCCTCGGCGGGGGCATGAACATCTAGGCGTCCACCACCCTATTCCGTCCCACGCCATCCGCCGATTGCAGAGCCGAACGGATTGCGCGCGGCGTGATCGTTATGCCGTGATCGTCATGCGGGGCGTGATCGCTGATGGGGTGGTCGCCGGGGGAGGGCCGCGGCCCGGGTGGCGATCTGGGTGGCGCCCCGGGGACGGCTGGAGCCCCGGAGGGTGCCGAAGGGGCTGCCCCGGAGGGTGCCCCAGGGTGTGGGACCGCAAGGGGCAGGAAGTCGCCCTCTCCCCTCTTCCCCTCCCTCCCCCCTCACCCCCCTCACCCCCCTCACCACCTCTCCCGGAGATTTCGGACTGCCGCCCCCGGGCTCCCCTCCCCCTTACCCCGCCCGCTGGGGCGGCAGGGACGGCTGGAGGAGCAGCATGCGCTCCACCAGGCGCAGGAACATCGCGGCATCGCGCAGGAGATCGTCGGCGTCGCGGCGGCTGGCCGCGCCGGCTATGCCGGCCTCGGCCTTGGCCCGGCGGGCGGCTCCGGCGGCGAACAGGGCGCTCCACTCCGTGAGTTCGGGGGCGACCTCCGGCAGCACCTCCCAGGCACTCCGGATACGCTGCCTGCGCCGTACCGTGGTCTCCGGACGGCCGCGGACGGCGAGGACCGCGGCGGCGGTGCGCAGCGCGGCCAGATGGGCCGTGGCGAACCGCTCGTTGGGGGTTTCCAGGATCTGGGCTTCGTCGAGGCCGTGCTGGGCCTGGGCGAGCAGGTCGAGGGCGGCGGGTGGTGCGGTGGCCCGCCGCAGGACGGGGTGGACATCGCTCGGGGGACCGTACGCAGCGGAGCTGCCCCCGTTGGGACGAGCTGCCATGACGAACCTCCTGTCGTCGCATGCCGGTTGGGACCGAATGCTGATTCGGACCGTATGACCCCATCGTGAGGTACACCACTGACAATCGCCCCTGACCTGCCCTTTCGTGGGAAACGGGAAGGATTTCGCACTCCGCGCACACTCCCGCCCGGATTCCCGAGCAGACTGCGACCGGAACCCCGGCCCCGATCCCGACCAGAGCCCCCACTGCCCCACCCGTCCGACTCACCACGAAAAGTCCGGCCGAGCGCGGACGAATCCCCGTGGAACCCCGAGGGAATCCCGGCGGATTGCCCATCGATTCGCCACACCCTCTTGCGGAACGGGGGGTGGGATGCTGCATAGTGTTTTGAACTGACTGGTCAGTTCAAGGGAGGGGATCGTGGACAGCACCCCGCACGGGGCGGCGGTCACGGCCGCGGGATTCGGGGTCAAAGGCCCCCGCGGATGGGCGTTCAGGGACATCGACATCACTGCCGAGCCCGGATCGCTGATCGCCGTACAGGGCCCTTCGGGCTCGGGCCGTACGTGTCTGCTGCTCGCGCTCACCGGGCGGATGAAGCCGGCCGCGGGCACCGCCGAGGTCGGCGGGCTGCCGCTGCCGAAGAAGATGGCCGCGGTCCGGTCCGTGTCCGCGCTCGCCCATGTGCCGGGCGTCGCCGAGCTTGATCCCTCTCTCACTGTAGGCGAGCATCTGCGCGAACGCGCCCTGTTGCAGGGACGGTTCGGTGGTTCGCCGCGTGCGCTGCTGCGTCCGCGCCGGGAGCGCAGGGCCGAGGCCCGCGCACTGGTGGACGGCGCGCTCGAGGCGGCCGGCCTCGATCTGGAGACGCTGCCCAAGGGGATCCGTACCTCCGTGCGCGACCTGGAGCGGCTGGAGGCGCTGCGGCTGTCCGTGGCACTGGCGCTGATCGGCGGCCCGCGGCTGCTCGCCGTCGACGACACCGATCTGAAGCTGTCCGACGAGGAGCGTGCGGCGGCCTGGACGATGCTGCGCGGGCTGGCGGCGGCCGGCACGACGGTGCTCGCGGTGTGCAGCGAGCCCCCCGAGGGCGGCGAGGGCGTGGTGCTGGTGGATACGGGCGGCCGCCCGGAGCAGGCCACCTCTGAGGACGACCACGACGAGCAGCCCTCACAGGACCGGCACGACGAGCCCTCCTCGCAGGACAAGCGCGACGAGCACCCCGCGCAGAACGGGGACGACGAGCGCCCCGCACAGGACGAGAACGACGACGAGGAGGGGGCGGCCGATGCGCTCGCCGAAGCTGGCCGCGCTTGAGCTGAAGCGGTTCGGGAGGGGGAAGCTGCCGCGCGCGGCGCTGGCGGCCCTTCTGCTGCTGCCGCTCCTGTACGGCGCGCTGTACCTGTGGTCCTTCTGGGACCCGTACGGGCGGCTGGACAAGATACCGGTCGCGCTGGTCAACGCGGACAAGGGCGCGGACGTCGGCGGGAAGCGGATCTCGGCGGGCGACAACATCGTCGACGGACTGGCCGACAGCCACACCTTCGACTGGCGCCCGGTGGACGCCGAGGAGGCCGCCAGGGGCGTCGAGGACGGCACGTACTACCTGTCGCTGTCCATCCCGAAGGACTTCAGCCGGCGGATCGCCTCCAGTTCCGGTGACCACCCGGAGACCGGCGCCCTCAAGGTGCGGACGAACGACGCGAACAACTACATCGTCGGGCAGATCTCCCGGACGGTGTTCTCCGAGGTGCGCGCGGCGGCCTCGAAGAAGGCGTCGCGCACCTTCTTCGACAAGATCTTCGTCTCGTTCTCGACCCTGCACGACAAGACCCAGGAGGCCGCGGACGGCGCCGGCCGCCTCCGGGACGGCATCGGGCGGGCCAAGGACGGCGCGGGCAAACTGGCCGACGGGCTGGGCACCGCGAAGGACGGCAGCGGCAGGCTCGTCACCGGCCTGGGCGACCTCGACTCGGGGGCCGGGCGGCTCTCCCAGGGCAGCTCCGACCTGGCGCGGGGAGCCGGCACGGCGGCCGACGGGTCGCGCCAACTGGCCGACGGCTCGCGGCAGGTGGCCGACGGCACTCAGCAGCTGGCCGACACGGTCAACGGCATCGACCGCAAGGTGGGGCCCTTCGTCCGGGCGCACGGCAAGGAGATCGGCGAGGCGGCGCAGCTCGTCGCGGACGGTTCGCAGGCGGTCCGCGACCACCTGGGCGCGCTGCCGGCGGCGGCCTCCACAGGGGCGAAGCTCTCCCGGGGGATCTCCGACCACCTGGCGAGGTACTACCACTCGCGCTGTGAGAGCGGCATCACCCTGGAGACCTCCTGCGACGAGCTGAAGCGGCTCAAGGACGACGCGGCCACCGCGGCGGACAAGGCCGAGGAGATCAGCGGGTACGTGCACGACCAGAAGAACCTGGACCAGCTGGACCGGGACCTGGCCGCCCTGCACGACCTTGCGGGCGAGTTGGCGAAGCACGGGCCGACGCTCGGCGCCGACATGGACGCCGCGGTCAAGAAGATCAACGACCTCAACGACGGCGCGCACAAGGTGTCCGCGGGCGCCCACAAGCTGGCCGCCGGGAACGCCCGACTGGCCGCCGGTGCGGGCAAGCTCGACGACGGGGCCCACCAACTGCACAACGGCACGGGCCGGGCCGCGTCCGGTATGGGCGACCTGGACTCGGGCGTGGGCAAGCTGAAGAGCGGCGCGCACACCCTGGACGGCGGGCTGTTCAAGCTCTCCGACGGCTCCCGGAAGCTGGCCGGCGGGCTGCACGACGGGGTGAAGAAGATCCCCGACTACGGCAAGAAGGACCGCGACGCACGCACCCTGGTCATGTCCGACCCGGTGCAGCTCGCCTCGGACTCCGCCCACAAGGCGCCGAACTACGGCACCGGGTTCGCCCCGTACTTCATCCCGCTGTCGTTGTGGGTGGGCGCCATGGTGGCGTACATGCTGATCCAGCCGCTCAACCGGCGGGCGCTGGCGATGGGCGCGTCCGCCTGGCGGGTGGCGGTGTCCGGCTGGCTGCCGGTGGTGGGCGTGGGGGTGCTGCAGACCGCGGCCCTGATGTCCGTACTGCACTTCGCGCTCGGCCTGGAGATGGTGCGGGCGGCCGGCACGATCGGCTTCCTGGTGCTGGTCACGGCCTGCTTCTCGGCGATCGTGCAGTGGCTCAACGCGCAGTTCGGGCCGGCCGGACGGATCCTGGTGCTGGCGCTGCTGATGCTCCAGCTGACCTCGGCGGGCGGCACCTACCCGGTGCAGACCAGCCCCGGCTTCTTCGGCGCCATCCACCCGTATCTGCCGATGAGTTACATCGTGGAGGGGCTGCGCCGGCTGATCACGGGCGGTGACCTCGCGCCCGTATGGCAGGGCAGTGCGGTGCTGCTGGCGTTCACCGCCGGGGCGCTGGTGCTGACGTCCCTGACGGCGCGCGGCCGCCAGGTGGTGCGGATGAAGGACCTGCATCCGGAGCTGAGCCTGTGAGCGCGCACCCCATGGGTAACGGCACAATCGCCTCCATGGACAGCTCCACTACACGCCGCGACGCCACCCGGCGCAAGCTCTTCGAGGCCGCGGTCACCCTCATCGCCGAACAGGGCTTCTCCTCCACCACGGTGGACGAGATCGCCGAGCGGGCGGGCGTCGCGAAGGGCACCGTCTACTACAACTTCGCGAGCAAGAACGTTCTCTTCGAGGAGCTGCTGCGGCACGGTATAGAGCTGCTGGCGACCTCCTTGCAGGCTGCCGCGGAGGACGTGGCGGACCGGGGCGGCAGCCGGATCGACGCGCTGGACGCGATGATCCGGGCCGGGCTGGACTTCATCTCCCGTTACCCGGCGCTCACCCAGCTCTACGTCGCCGAGCTGTGGCGCACCAACCGGGCCTGGCAGTCGACGCTGATGGTGGTGCGCCAGCGGGCCATCACGGTGGTGGAGGACGTGCTGCGGGAGGCGGTGGCCAACGAGGAGCTGAGCGAGGAGATCGACATCCCGCTGACGGCCTCGGCGTTGTTCGGGATGGTCCTGGTGGCCGCCCTGGACTGGCAGTCCTACCAGCCGGACCGGTCGATCGACGAGGTGCACGCCGCGCTGTCGCGGCTGCTCCAGGGACGGGTCGGCGGCCCGCCCTCGTAGCGGCCGGGAGAGAAGTGCGCGCCGTCGTGGTCAGGTAACGGCGCGCACCCTTTCTCCCCCGTGGGCCCGCACAAAAGAGTGCGCCGCCCTGGCACGAATCGTTCCCCCGCCGATCCGACCAGGACAGCGCTTCCCCCGTGCTCCCCCGTGGAGCCCCCGTGCCCCCGTACTTCCCCCGTGTCCCCCGTCACGTCCGGGAGCCGCGCCGCTCCGCCGCCCCGTGTCGGCGGTGCGGCGCCGCTTCCCTTCCGTGGCGCATACTCTTCCGTCCTGGCGGGTTCCGGCCTATCCGCGTACCTACTCATCTGGTCGTCTGAGTACGGATACTCAAAGCTGAGCACCGGCCCCCAGTGGGGGCCTACGATCTCCGGCGTGTCCGTACTTCCCTTGGTTTTCACCAGTGGCTGGGCGAGCGGGATCAACGCCTACGCCGTCGTCCTGCTCTTCGGCCTGCTCGGCACGGCCGGCGTCACCGATGAGGTGCCCGCGGCGCTGCAGCGCCCCGATGTGCTGATCGTGGCCGGGGTGCTCTTCGTGTGCGAGGCCGTCGCCGACAAGGTCCCGTACGTGGACTCGGTCTGGGACGCCGTGCACACGGTGATCCGGCCGATCTCCGGCGGCGTGGTGGCGGCACTGCTGGCCGGGCACGACGGTTCGCTGCCCGAGCTGGCGGCGGGTGCGGTGGGCGGCACCACGGCGCTGCTGAGCCATCTGGTCAAGGCGGGCGCGCGGATCGCGGTCAACACCTCGCCGGAGCCGGCCAGCAACATCGTGCTGAGCCTGCTGGAGGATCTCGGCGTCGCCGGGCTCATCGCGTTCGCGGTCTTCTATCCGGTGGCCGCGGCGGTCATCGCGGCGGTGCTGTTGGCCGCGGGCATCGCGATGGTGGTCCTGCTCTGGTCGCGGATCCGCCGGTTCCTGCGTCGCCGGCGTGCCCGACGCGAGGAGAAGCGGCTGGCCGCGGCGGGCGAGGCGGTGCCACCGGCGGGCTGAGCGCGCCCGCCCCGGGCCTAGGGCGTGTCCGATGGGTCATGGCCGGGTCCGCGGCGTCTGGCACGGCACCTCGCGGCGTTGCCGAAACATCCCGATAGCTCCGCTATCAAGACGCTCCGGCGCCTTGCGATGCACCGCACCAGACGCCGCGGCCTATCCGACCCTGACCCATCGGACACCCCCTAGCCGCCTTGCCGCCGGCGGCGCGGGCGTTGTCAGTGGCGCCGGATAAAGTCGCAGGCATGGCACGGATTGCGGTGATCGGCGCCGGGATGGGCGCGATGGCAGCCGCCGCCCGGCTGGCCGTCGCGGGCCACCAGGTGGCGGTGTTCGAACGCGGCGCGACGCACGGCGGCGCGGTACGGCGGCTGGAGCGGGACGGCTTCTCCTTCGATACGGGGCCGGGCCTGCTGCATCTGCCGGCCGTCTACCGCGACCTGTTCCTCAAGACCGGCCGCGAGCCGCTGGAGAGCCGCGTCGAGCTGTCCCAGGTCGACCCCGCGAGCCGCCATGTCTTCGCCGACGGCACGGCCGTGTCGCTGCCCAACGCCTCGCGGGCCGGCGTTCTGGCGGCCCTGGACGAGGCGCTGGGCGCGGGCGCCGGTGAGCGCTGGAGCGCGCTGGTGGGCCGCGCCCGCGAGGCCTGGGACGCCACCCGGCGGCCGCTCCTGGAGGAGCCGCTGTGGCCGGAGTGGCGGGTGCTGGGGCGCGATCCGTATCCGGCGGTGCGCAGACGTGGGCTGTTCGGGCGCGGCAAGGGCCCCACGACCGCCACGCTCGCCGAGGTCGCCCGCCGTGAGCTGGCCGACCCCCGGCTGATCGCGCTGCTGGAGAGCCATGCGCTGGCGTACGGCTTCGACCCGCGCAGCGCCCCGGCGAGCGCCGCCGTGCTGCCGTACATGGAGCAGACCTTCGGGAGCTGGTACGCGCGCGGCGGGATGCGGGCGCTGGCCGACGCGCTGTACGAGCGCTGCCTGGCGCGCAAGGTGGAGTTCGCCTTCGGCGCGGAGGTGACCCGGATCGTCGAGAAGGACGGCAGGGCGACGGGTGTCCAGCTGGCCGACGGGCGGGCCTCGGAAGCCGAGTTCGTGGTCGCCGGCATCGCTCCGGCCCGGCTGCCGGCGCTCCTCGACGGGCGCGAGCCGTACGGGCCGGACGACGTTCGGCCGCAGTCCGACCCCGGTGCTCGCGCGACGGGGCGGCTCACGGTCTGCCTGGCGCTGCGCGGAGCGCGCGAGGCGGGTGCCGTCCACCGGACCGTCGTGCACGCCGCTGACCGCGCGGCGGAACTGGCGGGCGTGTTCGGCGACGGCGACGGTCCGGTGGCGGCCTGCGCGCGACCGACGGTGACCGTGCTGCGCCCGGACGACGCCGCCACCCGGCCCGACGACGGCCATGAGGCCGTGACGCTGACCGCGACCGTCGCGCCGCCCGGACCGGCCGGCCGGCTTGAGGGGGCGGCCGCCGAGGCGGCCGCGGACCGGCTGGTGGAGGTCGCCGAGGCGGCCGTGCCGGGGCTGCGGGAGCGGATGCTGTGGCGCGAGGTGCTGCCGCCCTCGGAGGACGCGCTGGTGCCCGGCCCGGCACTGGCGGGCCGGGACGGCCGCTTTCTGCGGCCCGGCAACCGCACCCGGATACCGGGGCTCTACGCGGTCGGTGGCTGGTCGCACCCGGGCGGCGGGCTGGCGCACTCCGGGATGTCCGGCGCGCTCGTCGCGGGCCTGATCGTGAACGGCGACGACTGGCACGGCTCCACCTGAGCGCGGAGGCGGCGGGAGGCGAGCGGTAGGCCCTGAGGGCGGCCGGGTGCGGGTCTGACGGCGGCCGTGGCCGGCAGGAGCCGTCGCCGCGCCCCCGTCCGGTCCGTGCGGATCAGTAGCGGTACTGCTGCCCGTCGTACCCCTGCTGCTGGTACGGGTAGGGCGGCTGCTCGGGCGGGAGTTCGCCGTCGCGCTGCTGCGGGACCCAGGCCCCGCCGGGCGGTGTCCCGCCGTAGCCCTGGCCCGCGTTCTGGCCGGTCGGCCCGCCCTGCCCGTCGTACTGCTGCGCGCCGTAGGACGGCTGGGCGTACGGGTCCTGCTGCTCGTAGGGGTCGTAGGACCCGGAGTACTGCTGGGCGCCGGTGTAGGGGTCGGAGTAGGGCGCCTGGCCCTGGCCGGTGCCGTCTCCGTAGGCCGCGTAGGGGTCGGCGTAGGCGTCCTGGCCGGCCGCGGTCTGACCGTAACCGCCGCCGTACGCATAGCCGTTGCCGTCGCCGTTCCCGCTGTCGGCGGCGGTGCCGTAGGCGTCGTAGCCGCCGTAGCCGGGCTGCGGGGTGCGGGCGTCGGGGCTGTAGACGCCGTACTGGCCGGTCTCGTCGGGCATCGGCTGGGGGGCGTATACGTCGGCGGCGTCGGCCCGCGCGTAGTCGCCCTGCCCGTCGTACTGCTGCGCACCGTAGGACGGGCCGTCGTAGGACTGCGCGGGGAAGGCCTGGGTGGCGAAGACGCTCTGGTCCTGCGGGTCCTGGTAGGGGTCCTGGCCGCGGTAGCCGCCGTCGGCCGCGTAACCGTCGACCTGGTAGTCGTACGAGCCCTGCCCGGCGTAGGTGTCCTGGTTCTGGAAGCCGCCGGTGTTCTGGAAACCGCCGGTGCTCTCGAAGGTGTCCGGGCCCCCGTCGGCACCCCGGCCGGGGTCGTCGGTGGGCTCCGCCGCCTCCAAGTCGGAGACCTGCAGGGTCGGTTCGGCGGCGGGCGTGCCCGCCGCACGGCCCCGCCGGCGGCGGCTGGCGCCGGGCTTGCCGCCCAGCGCCCAGCCGGTGGTGAAGCCGCGCTTGAAGGAGAGCGTCACATTGACCTGGCCGACGGCGAACGCGCCCAGGCCCACCCCGATCACGATCACCGACGGGATGACGACGCCGACGACCACACCGAGGAAGCCGGTGAAGGCGAGCAGCCGCCAGCGCAGCCGGGCCTTGTACTGGAGCAGCACCTCACCCAGCAACCACAGGGCGACCAGGCCGAACGCGATATAGAGGACCGTCCAGCCCATATACGCCCTACTTCCGCCGTTCGCCGGCCACCGTGATCAGGACTGCTGGTGCAGCCCCAGATTCTCGTAGATTTCCAGGGTCGCCGTGGAGTGGTTCAGGGTAATGAAGTGCAACCCGGGAACGTCCTCGGCCATCAAGCGCGCACACAGATCCGTCGCGTACTCGATCCCGATGGAGCGTACCGCCGCCGGGTCGTCCTTGACGGCGAGGATGCGCTCGGCCAGCTCGGGCGGGAATGCGGCATTGCTGAGCTGGGCGAACCGCTCGATCTGGCGGACGTTCGTGACCGGCATGATCTCCGGAATGATGGGCGTCGAGCAACCCGCCGCGATCACCCGGTCCCGCAGCCGGAAGTAGTCCTCGGGGTAGAAGAACATCTGGGTGATGGCGAAGTCCGCGCCGGCCCGGCACTTGTCGACGAAGTGGGCGACATCGGTGTCCCACTCCGTCGAGCGCGGGTGCATCTCGGGGAAGGCGGCGACGCCGACGCAGAAGTCGCCGGACTCCTTGATCAGCCGGACCAGGTCGGCGGCGTAGTCGAGGCCGTCGGGATGCCTGACCCACTCCCCCATCGGGTCGCCGGGCGGGTCACCGCGCAGCGCGAGCATATTGCGGATCCCGGCGTCGGCGTACTGGCCGATGATGTTGCGCAGGTCCGCCGTCGAGTGGTTGACCGCGGTCAGATGGGCGACCGGGGTGAGGGTGGTGTCGGTGGCGATGCGCTCCGTGGCACGGACCGTTCCGTCACGGGAGGTGCCGCCGGCGCCGTACGTCACGGAGACGAACGTCGGGGCGACGGCCTCGATCCGACGAATGGCGTTCCACAGGGTCCGCTCACCCTTCTCGGTCTTCGGGGCGGCGAACTCGAACGAGTATGACTGCTTGCCGGAAGCCAGCAGTTCGCGCACGGTGCGTGCGCGATCAGTCCTGGTGGAAGCTGTACCTAGGGCCATACCGGCAGGTTAACCACGGGCCGGGCACACACCAACCGTCATCGACGTTTTGCCTGGTTGGTCGGCTTCGTGTCCACTGATTGGACATTTTCCGGCCGCCCGGGCGTCCGGTTCACGACCCCTGCGCCACCCGTGCCCGGCTCTCCCGAGCGTCAGCGGGTGCCGTCCCCGGCCGTCGCCCAGGGGGTGTGTCCCTAGGCCCGGTCGTCCCACTCGCGCACCCGCTTGGCCAGCGCGGCGGCCGCAGCTCCCGGGTCGTCGGCCTCCGTGACGGCGCGGACCACCACGACCCGGCGGGCGCCCGCCTGGAGCACCTCGTCCAGATTGCCGGCGTCGATCCCGCCGATCGCGAACCAGGGGCGCTGCGCAGCGCGCTCCGCGGTGTAGCGGACCAGATCGAGGCCGGGGGCGTGGCGGCCCGGCTTCGTGGGCGTCGGCCAGCACGGGCCCGTGCAGAAGTAGTCCACCCCGGGCTCGGCGATCGCGGCGTCCACCTCGGCCTCGGCATGGGTGGAGCGGCCTATGAGGACGTCCGCGCCGAGGATGGCGCGGGCGGCCGGGACCGGCAGATCGCCCTGCCCGAGGTGCAGCACATCGCTGCCGATCGCATGGGCGACGTCCGCGCGGTCGTTGACCGCGAGCAGCTTGCCGTGCCGGCGACAGGCGTCCGCGAAGACCTCCAGGTGGCGGAGCTCCTCGCCGGCCTCCATGCCCTTGTCGCGCAGCTGGACGATGTCGACGCCGGAGGAGAGCACCGCGTCCAGGAACCGGGGAAGGTCTCCCTGGGTCCTGCGGGCGTCCGTGCAGAGGTAGAGCCGGGCGTCGGACAGGGCCTGTCGTGCGGTGCTCATCGGGCGGCTTCCCCCCAGGTCGGGGGTGTACGGACCGGACCTTCCGGTCCGTACACCCCGTAGATGTGGTTACGGATGCTGATGCGGTCGCTGACGAGCGCCGGGCGCGTCAGACGGCGAGCGCCTGGGCCCGGCGCTTCACCTCCGTGCCGCGATTCTCGCGCAGCGCCTGCGCCGGGGTTCCGGGGAGGGTCTCATCCGCGGTGAACAGCCACTCCAGCATCTCCTCGTCGGTGAAGCCGTCGTCCTTGAGGAGCGTGAGCGTGCCGACGAGGCCCTTGACCACCTTGTCGTCCTGGATGAAATCGGCGGGTACCTGCAGCACCCTGTTCTCGCCGCGGCGCACCGCGATCAGCTGGCCCTCCTTGACCAGCTGCCGGACACGGGTCACCTCGACGCCGAGCTTTTCGGCGATGTCGGGGAGGGTGAGCCAGGCGGGGACGAGTCCATCGATGTTTGCGTCAATCTCGGTCACAGGACAAGCCTGCCACCTCGCACTGACAGTCGGTAGCCGGGCATCGCCATCAGGGGCCTCCGGCACACCGGAGGGTGACGACACGCCTGTCTACTGAGCCGCGGCCTTCAGCGGTACGGCGGCGTTCGCGGCCCGGTCCCGGTCGAGGGTCACGCCCCGCTCGATGAGCTTGCGCCCTTGGGCGAGGTCCCTCGGCCGCCCCACGGCCAGCAGCGCCACGAGCCGTCCGCCCCGCAGCCAGATCACCGACCAGGCGGCCTGCGCCGGATCGCCGCGCCAGACCAGCTCGTCGGCGTCCCCGTGATGGCCCGCGTACTGCACGAACCGGCCGAACTGCTCGGACCAGAAGTACGGCACGGGGTCGTAGACCAGCCCCTCCGCCTCCCCGCGGGCGATGTTCTCGGCGACCGTACGGGGGCCCTGGAGGGCGTTGTCCCAGTGGTGGACCAGCAGCCGGCTGCCGTATCGGGCCGACGGGAAGGAGGCGCAGTCGCCGACCGCGTACACATCGGGCGCGGAGGTGCGCAGCCGGTCGTCGGCGAGCACGGAGCCGTCCTCGGAGGACACCTCGACGCCGGAGCCGGCCAGCCAGGCGGTGGCGGGCCGGGCCCCGATGCCGACGACCACGGCGTCGGCGGGCAGCGTGGCGCCGTCCGCGAGGGTGACCATGCCGGCGGTGACGGCCGCGACCCGGGCGCCGGTGCGCAGCTCGGCGCCCGCGTCCGCGTACCAGCCGGCCATATGGGCGGCGACCTCGGCGGGCAGCGCACCGGCCAGCGGGCGGTCGGCGGCCTCGACGACCGTGACCGCGCAGCCCGCCTCGCGCGCCGCGGTGGCGAACTCGGCGCCGATCCAGCCCGCCCCGACGACCACGATCTCGTGCTGGGCGGCGAGCACCGGCCGCAGCCGCTCGGCGTCGTCGAGGGTGCGCAGCAGATGGACACCGGGCAGGCCCTCGCTGCCGGGCAGCGTGATCGGTTCGGCGCCGGTCGCGATCACCGCGTAGTCGTAGCGAACCGGGCCCCGCACCGTCTCGATCCGGTGGGCGTCGGGCACCAGGGCGGTGACTCGGCGGTCGAGGTGGAGCTCGATGTCGAGCGCGGCGAAGTCCACGTCGAAGGCGGAGCCGTCGGCCTTGCCCAGCAGCACCGCCTTGGACAGCGGGGGACGGTCGTAAGGCTGGTGGGGCTCGTCACCGAGCAGCGTGATCGCACCGCGCCACCCCTGTTCGCGCAGGGCGACCGCGGTCTGCACGCCCGCGATTCCGGCGCCGACGATCACGACGCGCGGCGTGTGGTCAGAAGGCTGGGAGGATTTGCTCTGCTCGCTCACCCAATCACTCTAGGACGGTGTGCGACGCCGCTCGCAGCACCGCGCGACGAGATCTCTGACACAGCGTCATGCCCGCGCCCCGGGGGCCGCGCCCCGGCCCGCGGGCTCCGGGGGCGGGACGGGCACGCACGCACCACCGGTGCCCCTCCCCCGACGGCCGAGGCCCCCGCGTACACCGACCGTTCCCTTACCCCGCCTCGCGCCCCGTATTAGGGTGACGGCTACACGCACTCGCGGGAGCCCGGACGCACCGGGCTGAGAGGGAGGCTGGCCGGCCTCCGACCGTACGAACCTGATCCGGGTCATGCCGGCGAAGGGAGGGGCTGGACGCCCATGCATCCATCTGCCACACCATCGAAACCAGTCACCGGGCACCCTGATGTGCTCGTCATCGGGGGCGGCATCATCGGCCTGGTCACCGCCTGGCGGGCGGCCGGCCGGGGGCTGACCGTCACGGTGGCCGACCCGGCGCCCGATGGCGGCGCGGCCCACGTCGCGGCCGGGATGCTGGCCGCGGTCACCGAGCTCCACTACGGCGAGCAGACCCTGCTGGCCCTCAATCTCGCCTCGGCGCGGCGCTACCCGCGCTTCACCGAGGAGCTGGAGGAGGCGGCCGGGACCTCGATCGGCTACCGGCGGTGCGGCACCCTGGCCGTCGCGCTGGACGCCGACGACCGCGCCCACCTGCGCGAACTGCACGCCCTGCAGATCCGCTCGGGCCTGGACTCACAGTGGCTCACGGGCCGCGAGTGCCGCCGCCTGGAGCCGATGCTGGCCCCCGGCGTACGCGGCGGCCTGCGGGTCGACGGCGACCACCAGGTCGATCCGCGGCGGCTGGCGAGCGCCCTGCTCGTGGCCTGCGAACGGGCCGGGGTGGTCCTCCACCGGAGCCGGGTCGAGCGACTGACCGTCGACCGCGGCCGCGCCTCGGGCGCCGAACTCGCCGACGGCACACGGCTGTCCGCCGGTCAGACCGTGCTCGCGACGGGCAGCCGCAGCGGTCGCCTGGCCGGGGTCCCCGACGAGGTGCTGCCGCCGGTGCGGCCGGTCAAGGGGCAGGTGCTGCGGCTGCGGCTGCCGGACGTGCCCGCCGGGTCCCCGGCCTTCCTCTCGCGCACCGTACGGGCCGTCGTCCGCGGCAACCCCCTCTACCTGGTGCCGCGGGAGAACGGCGAGCTGGTCGTCGGCGCCACCATGGAGGAGCTGGGCTGGGACACCACCGTCACCGCGGGCGGCGTCTACGAGCTGCTGCGGGACGCCCACGAGCTGGTCCCCGGCATCACCGAGCTGCCGCTGGTGGAGAGCAGCGCCGGGCTGCGCCCCACCTCCCCCGACAACGCGCCACTCCTCGGGCCGACCGCGCTGCCCGGCCTCCACCTGGCCACCGGCCACTTCCGCAACGGGGTGCTGCTGACGCCGGTCACCGGTGACGTGATGGCCGAGGTGCTGGCCACCGGGGACCTCCCCGACGAGGCCCGTCCCTTCACTCCCGCGCGCTTCTCCCCCGCCGCCCCGGGGACCGCGCGCACCCGCCTGCTGGAGGAGCAGCCCGTATGAGCAGCGCCAGTGTGTCCGTGTCGGTCAACGGCGAGGCCCGCGAGATCCCCGGCGGACTCACCCTCGACCGGCTCGTCGCGACCCTGTCCGCGGCGCCCACGGGGGTGGCCGCGGCCGTCAACGAAGTCGTGGTGCCGCGCACCCAGTGGCCCACCACCCCGCTCGCCGAAGGCGACCGCGTCGAGGTGCTCACCGCGGTCCAGGGAGGCTGATCCGCAGACATGACCGATACCGCAGTGTCCCGAGGGGCGGCCCCCGCCCCGACCGCCACCGGACCCGACCCCCTCACCATCGCCGGCACCACCTTCGGATCCCGCCTGATCATGGGAACCGGCGGGGCGCCCAGCCTCGACGTCCTGGAGCGCGCGCTGCTCGCCTCCGGTACGGAGCTGACGACGGTCGCCATGCGGCGGCTGGACCCGACCGTGCAGGGCTCGGTGCTGTCCGTACTGGAACGGCACGACATTCGGGTGCTGCCCAATACGGCGGGCTGCTTCACGGCGGGCGAGGCCGTGCTCACCGCCCGGCTCGCCCGAGAGGCGCTCGGCACCGACTGGGTCAAGCTGGAGGTCGTCGCCGACGAGCGCACCCTGCTGCCCGATCCGATAGAGCTGCTGGACGCCGCCGAGACCCTGGTGGACGACGGTTTCACCGTGCTGCCCTATACGAACGACGATCCGGTGCTGGCCCGCAAACTGGAGGAGGTGGGCTGCGCCGCGATCATGCCACTGGGCTCACCGATCGGCTCCGGCCTGGGCATCCGCAACCCGCACAACTTCCAGCTGATCACCGAACGGGCCGGCGTCCCGGTGATCCTGGACGCGGGCGCGGGCACCGCCTCGGATGCCGCCCTCGCCATGGAGCTGGGCTGCGCGGCGGTGATGCTGGCCTCCGCGGTGACCCGCGCGCAGGAGCCGGAACTGATGGCCGAGGCGATGCGCCACGCGGTGACCTCGGGCCGGCTGGCCTATAGGGCGGGCCGGATCCCCCGCCGGCACTTCGCCCTGGCGTCCTCCCCTACGGGGGGCGTCGCGGAACTGGATCCGGAACGGCCGGCGTTCTAGCCTGTCCGCTGCGCTTGGCTGGCTTCCCACGTTGTCGGCTGTCCCGCCGTGGTGGTTGTTCGCCGTTGCGCCTGGCGGCGGGCGTTTGTGTGTCGGGTGCGGTGACAGCCCTACGGACTCCGTCCTACGGTCTGTCCCCTCCCGTGGGTGGGAGTGGGAAGGCCCGGTGGGGGCGGGCCTGATCCGTCGACTGTCGGCACACGAAGGCTGACGTTCAGCCCCACCGGTCTTTTCCCACCCTCAACGGGAGGGGGCGGGCCGGAGGGGTAGGGGTGTGGGACGTAAAGCGCCGCAGTCCCACACCCCTGCCCCGCAGGCCCGTCACCGGCAGCCGAACAGCCCCGCGCAGCGGACCCCGCCCGCCGCAGGGGGTACCTCCCACGCCCTTTAGGCAGTGGGGGAGCAACGGCGAGAAACCAGCACGGCGCCGCAGACAACAACGTGGGAAGCAAGCCAACCGCAGGGGACCCGTAGACTCGTCTGCCGTGGATACGACGCTCCAAGACCCGCTCGTGGGCCAGCTGCTCGACGGCCGCTACCGCGTCCAGGCACGCATCGCCGCCGGCGGTATGGCCACGGTCTACCGGGCGGTGGACACCCGCCTCGACCGGGTGCTCGCCCTGAAGGTGATGCATCCGAGCCTCGCCGCGGACGGGGGGTTCGTGGACCGCTTCATCCGTGAGGCGAAGTCGGTCGCGCGGCTGTCGCACCCGAACGTGGTGGGCGTCTTCGACCAGGGCACCGACGGTACGTACGTCTATCTGGCCATGGAGTACGTCGCCGGCTGCACCCTGCGCGATGTGCTGCGCGAGCGCGGCGCCCTGCAGCCGCGGGCCGCGCTGGACATCCTGGAGCCGATCCTGGCCGCCCTGGGGGCCGCGCACCGCGCCGGGCTGGTGCACCGCGACATGAAGCCGGAGAACGTCCTGATCGGCGACGACGGCCGGGTCAAGGTCGCCGACTTCGGTCTGGTGCGGGCGGTGGACACCAACACCACCGCCTCGACGGGGTCGCTCCTGGGGACCGTGTCGTATCTGGCGCCCGAGCAGCTGGAGCACGGCACCGCGGACGCCCGGGTCGACGTCTACGCCTGCGGCGTGGTGCTCTACGAGATGCTCACCGGCGGCAAACCGCACACCGGCGGCTCGGTGGCGCAGGTGCTCTACCAGCATCTGCACGAGGACGTGCTGCCGCCGTCCGAGCTGGTCCCCGGGCTCGCGCCGGGGCTGGACGCGCTGGTCGCGCTGGCCACCGCCCGCGATCCGCAGCAGCGCGCGCAGGACGCGGTGGCGCTGCTGTCGCGGGCGCGGGAGACCCGGGCGGGGCTGACCGACGAGCAGCTGGACGTCGTTCCGCCGCAGGCCAAGGAGGTGCCCGAGGGCGGCGCCGACACCGCCGGGGCGGGCGACGGCACGGAGCGTACGGACGTGCTGCCGCGGCCCGGCGGTGTGCAGCTGCCGCTGCCGGGGACGGACGAGGCCCAGCTGAACCGCACCAGCCGCCTGGAGGTGCCGCCGGCGGAGCAGACGACCCGGCTGCGGCCGGCGCCGGCCGCCCCCGCGCCGCCCCCCGGCGGGCTGATGCAGCAGCGGCGGCGGCTCGTCACCGTCATCGCGGCCGTGCTGCTGCTCCTCGGCGTCGGCACCGGCGTCTGGTACATCAACTCGGGCCAGTTCACCACCGTCCCCGCGGTGCTGGACATGCCGCAGGACAAGGCCGTCAAGAAGCTGCGGGACGCGGGTCTGGGGGTCAAGGTCGTACGCGGCTTCAGCTCCAATGTGAAGCGCGGCCATGTCATGAAGACGGACCCGGCGAACGGCAAGCAGATCCGCGGCACGAACACGGTCACGATCACCGTCTCCCGCGGCCCGGAGATCGTCACCATCCCGGATCTGTCGGGGACCCCGGTCGCGGACGCCAAGCGCAAGCTGCGCGACCTCGGTCTGACCCCGAGCACCGTGACCCATGGCTTCAGCGACGACGTCGCCAAGGGGTCGGTGATCCGCACGGACCCGGCCGCGGGCATCAAGCGGCGGCCCGACACGGCGGTGGCGCTGACCGTCAGCCGGGGCGCCCGGGTCGATGCGCCCGGTGTGATCGGCAGTGACCGCGCGGAGGCCGAGGCCACGCTGCGCGCGGCGGGCCTGCGGGTGCGCATCGCCGAGGAGCCGGTGTTCTCCCCGCAGGACAAGGGGACCGTGGCCCGGCAGACGCCGAATGCGGGCGACCCGCTCGGCAAGGGCGACACGGTCACCCTCACGCTCTCCAAGGGCCCCGAGATGATCGCCGTCCCGGACGTCACCGGCATGAGCGAGGCGGACGCCAAGAAGGAGCTGACCTCATACGGCTTCCGGGTCGAGGTGAAGAAGCCGTTCCTGTTCCCGCAGGACGAGGTCGACACCCAGTCCGTCGAGGCCGGCGAGAAGGCCCCGAAGGGCGGCACGATCACCATCAAGATGAAGGGTGCGCTGTAGCGGCGGGGATCCCCGGCAGGGCGGCCGCCCGGCACCTGGCACCCTGGGAGGGTGAGCAGATCCCCCTCCCCCGAGGGCGCCGAGCAGCGCGCCCGTGCCCGTAATCCGGTCGGCGGCCATGTGCCGGTCGCCGGCGGCCTGGCCAAGACCGGCATTCCGTACGCCCGTGAGATGGGTGACGAGGTCGTGCAGGTCTTCGTGGCCAATCCGCGCGGCTGGGCGACGCTGCCCGGCAGTCCCGAGCAGGACGAGGCGTTCCGCGCGGCCTGCGCGCTGGAGGGGATGCCGGTGTATGTACATGCGCCGTATCTGATCAACTTCGGCTCGCACACCGAGGCGACGGTCGAGCGGTCCGTGGCGTCGCTGCGCCATTCGCTGCGTCGCGGCCGGGAGATCGGCGCGCTGGGGGTGGTCGTGCACACCGGCTCGGCGACCGGCGGGCGGCCCCGCGAGATGGCGATGGCGCAGGTCAGGGAGGAGATGCGGCCGTTGCTCGACGAGCTGACGCATCCCGACGACCCGTGGCTGCTGCTGGAGCCGACGGCCGGGCAGGGCGCCTCACTGTGCTCCCGGGCCGAGGACCTCGGGCCGTACTTCGACGCGCTGGACCGGCACCCGAAGCTGGGCGTCTGCCTCGACACCTGCCATGCCTTCGCGGCCGGGCACGACATGGCGGCACCGGGCGGGATGAAGGCGCTGCTGGACGAGTTGGTGGAGGTCACCGGCGAGGGCCGGCTGAAGCTGATCCACGCCAATGACTCCAAGGACGTGGCGGGCGCCCACAAGGACCGGCACGAGAACATCGGCGCGGGCCACATCGGCGCGGAGCCGTTCGCGGAGCTGTTCACCCACCCCTCGACCGCCGGGGTGCCGCTGGTCGTGGAGACCCCGGGCGGCAAGGAGGGCCATGCGGCCGATGTGGCCCGCCTCAAGGGGCTGCGGACGTACTAGGCCGACGTACCGGGAACGTACGAGGAGGTGCCCGCGGCGCCGGGCGTCAGAACTCGGGCCCGTCCCCGGGCTCTTCCTGGTACGAGTAGCGCTGCTCGCGCCACGGGTCGCCCAGGTTGTGGTAGCCGCGCTCCTCCCAGAAACCGCGGCGGTCGGCCCGCATGTATTCGATGCCGCGGACCCACTTGGGGCCTTTCCAGGCGTAGAGATGCGGCACGATCAGGCGGACCGGGAAACCGTGCTCGGCGGTGAGGAGTTCACCGGAGCGGTGTGTGGCGAAGATGCACTTCTCCGCGGCGAAATCCTCCAGCCGCAGATTCGAGCTGAAGCCGTACTCGGCCCACACCATCACATGGGTGACATCCGGCGCGGGCGGCGCGAGGTCCAGGACGGTCTTCGTGAGCACGCCGCCCCATTCGGCTCCCAGCATGCTGAATTTCGTCACGCAGTGCATATCGGCCACGACCGTGGCGTAGGGCAGTGCCGTGAATTCCTCGTGCGACCAGCAGTGCTTCTCGCCGTCCGCGGTGGCGCCGAAAGCCCGGAACTCCCAGCGTTCGGGGCGGAACTTCGGGACCGGCCCGTAGTGCGTCACCGGCCAGCCCCTCTGCAGCCGCTGCCCGGGAGGCAGCTGAGCATGCTCCTCTTCGCGGCTTTCCGGCTGACCCATGTCCTCCATGTTGTCAGACCGGAAGGGGTGCCGATGACCAGGGAGGGAGAGATTCGGGCAACTCGTACTAAGCGTGAACTTACTGGACGCCCTCTTCGCGCGGTGCGAGGATGCGCGGCACCTGCCCAGTTCTCGCGTGGAAGGAGCCCGCAGCCATGCAGGGCGACCCCGAGGTCATCGAATTCCTCAACGAGCAGCTGACCGCCGAGCTGACCGCGATCAACCAGTACTTCCTGCACGCCAAGATGCAGGAGAACTTCGGCTGGACAAAGCTCGCGAAGTACACCCGCTCCGAGTCCTTCGACGAGATGAAGCACGCGGAGGTGCTGACCGACCGGATTCTGTTCCTCGACGGTCTACCGAATTACCAGCGGCTCTTCCACGTCCGGGTCGGCCAGTCGGTCACCGAGATGTTCCAGGCCGACCGGCAGATCGAGGTCGAGGCGATCGACCGGCTCAAGCGCGGTATCGAGCTGATGCGCAACAAGGGCGACATCACCTCGGCGAATATCTTCGAGGACATCCTCGCGGACGAGGAGCACCACATCGACTATCTCGACACGCAGCTGGAGCTGGTCGAGAAGCTCGGAGAGGCGCTCTACATCGCCCAGGTGATCGAGCAGCCGAGCTGAGCGGGCGGGCACCCCGGCGCGAGCGCGACGGCGGGAGCCGGACGGCCCTGGGGACTACGCGGCCTCCGAGAGCGCCACGGGCACCACTGCGCCCACCTCCGCGCCCCGCTGCGGCCCGGGCGTGCGGTCCTCGGGGGCCAGCGGGTCGGCGGCACCGCTGTCGATGAGTTCCCGGCGCGGGCAGTCGCCCCTGCCGAGCAGGGCCTGGATGCGCCGTACGCAGCTGCCGCAGTCGGTGCCGGCCTTGCAGGCGGAGGCGATCTGGCGGGGCGTACAGGCACCCGTGTCCGCGTGCTCGCGAACCTGCTGCTCGGTGATCCCGAAGCAGGAGCAGACGTACACGCGGGTTCACCTCCGTGGGGCTCTCGGGGGAAGACTCATCGACCAGATCAGCTGATCTTGAGTGAGGTTACCCTTACCTTACCCGGCCCCCTGGGGCTTCACAACGGCCCCCGGGCCCGAACAACGCAGTGGGGCGCGGATCACAGGATCCGCGCCCCACTTGCGTGCAGTTCACCACTTACTGGTCGCGGTACATCTCCGCCACCAGGAACGCCAGGTCCAGCGACTGGCTGCGGTTGAGCCGCGGGTCGCAGGCGGTCTCGTAGCGCTGGTGCAGATCGTCGACGAAGATCTCGTCGCCGCCGCCCACACACTCGGTGACATCGTCACCGGTCAGCTCGACGTGGATGCCGCCCGGGTGCGTGCCGAGGCTCTTGTGGACCTCGAAGAAGCCCTTGACCTCGTCCAGCACGTCGTCGAAGCGCCGGGTCTTGTGACCGGAGGCCGCCTCGAAGGTGTTGCCGTGCATCGGGTCGCAGATCCAGGCGACCTTCGCGCCAGAGGCGGTGACCTTCTCGACCAGCTCGGGGAGCTTGTCGCGGACCTTGTCCGCACCCATGCGGGTGATGAAGGTCAGCCGGCCCGGCTCACGCTCCGGGTCGACGCGCTCGATGAGCGTCAGCGCCTCCTGCGGCGTGGTCGTCGGGCCGAGCTTGACGCCGATCGGGTTGCGGATGCGCGAGGCGAACTCGATGTGCGCCCCGTCCAGCTGGCGGGTGCGCTCGCCGATCCAGACCATGTGGCCGGAGACGTCGTAGAGGTTGCCGGTGCGCGAGTCGACGCGGGTCAGCGCCGACTCGTAGTCGAGGACCAGCGCCTCGTGCGAGGAGAAGAACTCCACCGTCTTGAACTCCTCCGGGTCCACCCCGCAGGCGTTCATGAAGTTCAGCGCACGGTCGATCTCGCGGGCCAGCGCCTCGTAGCGCTGCCCGGAGGGCGAGGACTTCACGAAGTCCTGGTTCCAGGCGTGCACCTGGCGCAGGTCGGCGTAGCCGCCGGTGGTGAAGGCGCGCACGAGGTTGAGGGTCGCCGCGGAGGCGTTGTACATCCGCTTCAGCCGCTGCGGGTCCGGGATGCGGGCCTCGGCGGTGAACTCGAAGCCGTTGACGGAGTCGCCGCGGTACGTCGGCAGGGTCACTCCGTCGCGGGTCTCGGTGGGCTTGGAGCGCGGCTTGCTGTACTGGCCGGCGATCCGGCCGACCTTGACCACCGGGACGGACCCGGCGTAGGTGAGGACGGCGCCCATCTGCAGGAGCGTCTTGAGCTTGTTGCGGATGTGCTCGGCGGATACGGCGTCGAAGGCCTCCGCGCAGTCGCCGCCCTGAAGCAGGAACGCCTCACCACGGGCGACCGCTCCCAGGCGCTCGCGCAGCTGGTCGCACTCACCCGCGAAGACGAGCGGCGGATAGGACTCGAGCTCCGCGATCACATCGCGCAGAGCCTCTTGGTCCGGCCAGTCAGGCTGCTGCGCCGCGGGCAGGTCTCGCCAGGTGTTGCCACCGGCGTGGGTTTCAGCGTTCACGGTCACATGCCCCACATTACGGGGTCCCGGAGAGCTGTCCGTCCGCCATCCGGACTTTGAGACGCACCGCACTCGGACGGTCCGGTAGGGTGCCCCCCGTGTACACGCGACCGTTCATGAACCAGGACTGGTGGTGGACCGCTCATCCGGCGGCCCACTGATTCGCGCGCACATCCAAGACTTCGCGAAGGCCGCCCGAGGGCGGCCTTCGGCGTTCGCGGCGGCTGTTCCCTCTTCCGGCTCTCCCCGGCCCCTTCCGGAAGGAACCCGCCATGCACCGCGAGCCCCACCCCGCCCGCGCCGACGCCGCAGCACTTGTCCGACGGCTGCTCGACCCCGCCTGCCCGCCGTTCGCCCTGCTGCGCCGCAGGTCCCCCGGCCGGGAGGCGGCCTCCCCCACCGTCGAGGTGCTGATCGGCGAGGTGACCGAGGTCGACCGACTGGCCGACATCCCACTGGCCGAGACGGCGTCCCAGGAACCCGTCATCGACGCGCTGGCGCTGATCCCGTTCCGGCAGATCCGCGAGCGCGGCTTCCGGGCCCACGACGACGGCACCCCGCTGGCGGTGCTGCGCCCCCAGGAGAGCCACGAGCTACCCCTGGAGGAGGTGCTGGCGGCGCTGCCGGCGCATGACGTACGGGTGACGGACGGGGCGTTCGACGTGGCCGACGACGCCTACGCCGAGATCGTCGAACGGGTGGTGCGGGACGAGATCGGCACCGGCGAGGGGGCGAACTTCGTCATCCGCCGGACGTTCGAGGGCACGATCGCGGACTTCTCGGCCGCCGACGCGCTGGCGCTGTTCCGGCGGCTGCTGGCCGGTGAGCGCGGCGCGTACTGGACCTATGTCGTGCACCGCCCCGGGGTGCGCACCCTCGTCGGCGCCAGCCCCGAGGTGCATGTGCGGATGAGCGGGGGCACGGTCGTGATGAACCCGATCAGCGGCACCTACCGCTACCCGGCCGGCGGCCCCACCCCCGAGAGCCTGCTGGCGTTCCTCGGCGACCGCAAGGAGGTCGAGGAGCTGTCGATGGTGGTGGACGAGGAGCTGAAGATGATGTGCACCGTCGGCGACCGGGGCGGGGTGGTGATCGGGCCCCGCCTCAAGGAGATGGCGCACCTGGCGCACACCGAGTACGAGCTGCGCGGCCGCTCCACCCTCGATGTGCGCGAGGTGCTCAAGGAGACGATGTTCGCGGCGACGGTCACCGGGTCGCCGGTGCAGAACGCCTGCCGGGTCATCGAGCGGCACGAACCGGTGGGGCCGGACGGGCGCGGCCGCGGCTACTACGCGGGTGCGCTGGCGCTGCTGGGCCGGGACGCCGGGGGCGCGCAGACGCTGGACTCGCCGATCCTGATCCGTACCGCCGACATCGCCGCCGACGGCCGGCTGCGGGTGCCGGTCGGCGCGACACTGGTGCGCGCCTCCGACCCGCACGGCGAGGTCGCCGAGACCCACGCCAAGGCGGCGGGCGTGCTCACCGCGCTGGGGGTCCGCGCGGCACCGGCGCGCCCGGCCTCCGGGGGCCCGGCGCCGCGGCTGGCCGACGACCCGCGGGTGCGGGCCGCGCTGGACGCCCGCCGCGCCGACCTCGCCCCCTTCTGGCTGCGGATGCAGACCACCGCGCCGACCGCCGAGCTGAGCGGGCACGCCCTGGTCGTCGACGCGGAGGACACCTTCACCGCGATGCTCGCGCATCTGCTGCGCACCTCGGGGCTGACCGTGACGGTGCGCCGCTTCGACGAGCCGGGTCTGCGCGCGGCCGCCCTCGCGCACCGGGGACCGGTCGTGCTGGGCCCGGGCCCGGGCAACCCGGGCGACGCCACCGACCCCAAGATGCGCTTTCTGCGATCACTGACCGCCGAGCTGGTCGCCGAGCACCGCCACGGCCTGTTGGGCGTGTGCCTGGGGCATGAACTGCTCGCCGCGGAGCTGGGGTTGGACATCGTCCGCAAGGAGGTGCCCTACCAGGGCGCACAGGAGCGGATCGACTTCTTCGGGCGCCAGGAGACGGTCGGCTTCTACAACACCTACACGGCCCGCTGCGACGACCGCACGGAGGCCGAACTGGCCATGCACCGCGTCGAGTTGAGCCGGGACGCGGAGACCGGCGAGGTGCATGCGCTGCGCGGGCCGGGCTTCGCGGGGGTGCAGTTCCACCCCGAGTCGGTACTGACGCTGGACGGCGCCGCGGTCACCGCGCAGCTGCTGGCAGCTGTCCTCGTGTGACCAGCATGTTCTCGTTGGTGCGGCCGGTCAGGTAGTCCTCGACGTTGGCCACGGTGGCCTCGATGATCTGGCCGACCGCCTCCTCCGTGAAGTACGCCTGGTGCGCGGTGACCAGGACGTTTCCGAAGGTCATCAGGCGGGCGAGGGTGTCGTCGTCGATGACGTCCAGGGACTTGTCGAAGGAGAAGAGCCCGGCCTCCTCCTCGTAGACGTCCAGGCCGACGCCGGTGAGCCGGCCGGCCTTGAGCGTGTCGACGAGGGCGGCGGTGTCGACGAGCCCGCCGCGGCTGGAGTTGATCAGGATCGCGTCGTCCTTCATCGCGGCCAGCGCGGCGGCGTCGACGAAGTGTCGGGTGGCCGGCACCAGCGGGAGGTGCAGCGTGATCAGATCGGCCTCGGCGAACAGCCGCTCCGGGGCGACGTACTTCATGCCCAGCCCGACGCAGCGCGGATTCTCGGCGATGTCCCAGCCCAGCAGGTTCATCCCGAAGCCGTGGGCGATCCGGGTGAACGCCTCGCCGATCCTGCCGGTGCCGAGCACGCCCGCGGTGCGGCCGTGCAGATCGCGGCCCATCAGGCCGTCCAGCCGGAAGTCGAAGTTGCGGGTGCGGTGGCCGGCCCGGATCAGCCGCCGGTCGACGGCCAGCGCGAGGGCCCAGGCGAATTCCGCGACCGAGTACGGCGAGTAGGCGGCGACCCGGGCGACGCTCATCCCTAGGTCCGCCGCGGCCTCCAGGTCGATGTTGTTGAAGCCCGTGGAACGCTGGGCGATCATCTTCGTCCCGCCGGCCGCGAGGGTCTGCAGGACGTCGGCGCTCAGATCGGCGTCGACGTGGGTGCTGACGATCTCGTAGCCGTGCGCGATGGGAGCGGTGTCGCGGTTGAGGAAGACGTCCAGGCCGCGGATCTGGTGGTGCCCGGCGAAGGCCCGCTCCAGGAACGGACGCTCATCCGCCTGCACGCCGAAGGCGACGATCTCCACGAGCTCTCCCGGTTCTCCCGCCGGTTCCGTACCACCGCCGGTGAGCGGCCCGGCCGGGGAGCGAGGGCCGCACAGCGGTGCATATGCCGCGTAAGCGAATATACGGCCCCTCGCCCGGCTGTGCCCCCGGAGCACGGACGGGGGCACCGGGGGCGTCGGTCAGGGGGCGGCCGGAGGCGGCCGGCCTCAGCCGAAGAAGACGCCGACCTCGGCATAGAGCGCCGGATCGACCGTCTTGAGCTTCGCGGTCGCCTCCGCGATCGGCACCCGGACGATGTCCGTGCCGCGCAGCGCGACCATCTTTCCGAAGTCGCCGTCGCGCACCGCGTCGATGGCGTGCAGCCCGAAGCGGGTGGCCAGCCAGCGGTCGAAGGCGCTGGGGGTACCGCCGCGCTGGGTGTGACCGAGCACCGTCGTACGGGCCTCCTTGCCCGTACGCGCCTCGATCTCCTTGGCCAGCCACTCCCCCACGCCCGACAGCCGGACGTGCCCGAAGGAGTCGGTGGAGTCGTCCTTGAGCACCATCTGGCCGTCCTTGGGCATGGCGCCCTCGGCGACCACCACGATCGGGGCGTAGCGCACCTTGAAACGGGATTCGATCCACCGGCAGACCTGCTCGATGTCGAAGCGCTGCTCGGGGATGAGGATGACGTTCGCCCCGCCGGCCAGGCCGGAGTGCAGCGCGATCCAGCCGGCGTGCCGGCCCATCACCTCGACGACCAGGACGCGCATATGGGATTCGGCGGTGGTGTGCAACCGGTCGATGGCCTCGGTGGCGACGCCGACGGCGGTGTCGAAGCCGAAGGTGTAGTCCGTCGCCGACAGGTCGTTGTCGATGGTCTTGGGGACGCCGACGCAGGGGATCGCGTGCTCGTCGGAGAGCCGCGCCGCGACGCCGAGGGTGTCCTCGCCGCCGATCGCGATCAGCGCCTCGATCTCCTGCTTGGCGAGGTTGTCCTTGATCCGGCGGACGCCCTCGTCCTGCTTGAAGGGGTTGGTCCGCGAGGAGCCGAGGATCGTGCCTCCCCGGGGCAGAATGCCGCGTACCGCCGAGATGTCCAGCGTCAGCGTGTCGCCTTCGAGCGGCCCGCGCCAGCCGTCCCGGAAGCCGACGAAGTCATATCCGTACTCCTGGGTGCCCTTGCGGACGATGCCCCTGATCACCGCGTTCAGACCCGGGCAGTCGCCGCCACCGGTCAGTACTCCGACCCGCATCGCTGCAATCACCTTCATCCCGTTTCAGTGGCCGCGCACGGCCATGGCCGATCCGACGCCGGTCACGCTAATGGTGATCTGGGTCACTCCGGGATGGGACAAACGGTGATTCCGGTGATTTACCGGGGAGTTGACATGAGGTGTTCACCCGTACGAGCGGACAGCTTCGGGACACGGCCCGGCCCGCGACCGGGAATCCGCGCTCCGCCGGCTCAGGCCTCGTCGAGGCCGCGCTCTATCGCATAGCGCACCAGCTCCACGCGGTTGTGCAACTGGAGCTTGCCGAGGGTGTTCTGGACGTGGTTCTGCACCGTGCGGTGCGAGATGACCAGCCGCTCGGCGATCTGCTTGTAGGAGAGCCCCTTGGCCACCAGGCGCAGCACCTCGGTCTCGCGCTCCGTCAACTGCGGTGCGCCCGGCTCGTCCGGCGTCGCCGGGGCGGGCTCCGTCGCCAGCCTGCGGTACTCGCCGAGCACCAGACCCGCCAGGCCCGGGGTGAACACCGCGTCGCCGGCGGCCGTGCGCCGCACCGCGTCCAGCAGTTCCTCCGTGCTCGCCGACTTCAGCAGATAGCCGGTCGCGCCGGACTTGACCGCCTCCAGCACATCGGCGTGCTCACCGCTGGCGGACAGCACCAGAACCCGCAGCGCCGGATTGGCGCCGACCAGTTCCTTGCACACCCGCACACCGGGCAGCCCCGGCAGATTGAGGTCCAGGACCAGCACCTCGGGCGAGGCGGCCTGCGCCCTGCGCACCGCCTGGAGGCCGTCGCCGGCCGTCGCCACCACGTCGAAGCCGGCCTCCGACAGATCCCGCGCGACCGCGTCGCGCCACATCGGGTGGTCGTCGACCACCATGACCCTCAGGGCCGTCTGCTCACTCACGCCGTCGCCTTCCCCCGTTTTCCACCCTCGGGCGCCGCGCCCTTGGGGACCGTCAACTCCACTTCCGCACCCTGGCCGGGGACCGAGACCCACTCCGCGCTGCCGCCCAGATCCCGCAGCCGGCCGCGGATCGACAGGGCCACGCCCAGCCGGCCCTCGCGCTCGGCGTCCGCGAGCCGGCCCTCGGGGATGCCGGGGCCGTCGTCGCGGACCGTCACGATCACCGCGTGCGGTTCGTCCTCCACCAGGATCCATGCGTGGGCGCCGGCCCCCGCATGCACCCGTACATTGTCCAACGCGGCACTGACAGCGGCCGCGAGCTCCGCCGCCGCGGCGGCCGGCAGGACGACCGGGGCGCCCGGTTCGGAGAACGTGACGCCGGCACCGGCGTGCGGCGCCAGCAGCGCCCGGACGTCGCAGGGCTCGCCGGCGGCCGCCGACGGCACGCTCCCGGACGCCGCCGCCCGGCCCGCCGCGCCCTCGTCGTACGGCACGGACCGCGCCTCGCCGTCCCCGTCGGCCTCGTGGGGCACCGGCCGCGCGGTGCCCGGCCGCGCCGGCGGCACCAGCCCGCCGGCGACCAGGGTCCGCAGCGCGACCTCCTGCTCGCCCGCCATCCGGCCCAGCTCTGCCGCCTCCCCGCCGATCGCGGCGCCGCGCCGCTGCACCATCGCCAGCACCTGCAGCACGCTGTCGTGGATGTCGCGGGCCAGCCGCTCCCGTTCGCGGGTCGCCGCCTCGATCTGCAGCGCGCGGGCCAGCGTCCGCTCACTGGCGCGCGCCACCTCGACGACATAGCCGATGGCGACACTGGCCACCCACACCAGCACCACGTTGTGGATGGTGTCGCGGGCCAGCTCCTGACGCACGACCAGATTGGCGACCGCCACCGCGCTGGAGGCCACCGCCGCCCAGCGCCAGCCGCCCTTGATCGCGAAGCCCAGGACCGCGCCCGCCGCCCAGATGGACGGCAGCGTCGGCGCACCGTCCATGATCCGGGCGCGGCTGTCGACCAGCAGGGTGAGCAGGATCCCGCCGACCGCGAAGCCGAGGTCGGCGATCAGGAAGTGCCGGGTGCAGCGCTCGGGGGAGGTGGTACGCCGCCAGGTCAGCGCCATCCAGACCGTGAGCGCGCCCATGTAGCCGACGGCGACCAGCGGATGCTCGTACTTGCGGTACGAGAGCGCGACCAGGCACAGGGTGTAGACGAGGGTGAGGACGCGGTAGCCGGTGAGCGCGCGCCACAACGGGAGCTCGACGGACATCCGCACCACCTTGGGGTGCTTGCCGTGGCGCCTGGCGGTCATCCCGCCGTCCACCGTCCGTATGCCCGCATCCGTCACTGCCGGCCCCCAACCCCTCGCCGGACGCGCCCGCGCCCGGCCTCGGCCCTGCCCGTTGCTTCGACCTATTCGGCGGCGGCCTTCTTGGCCTGCTCCGCCTCGGCCTTCTTCTTCGCCTCCGCGGCCTTGGCCGCCTCCGCGATCTGCCGCTTGGCGGCGGTCGCGTAGATGTCGACGTACTCCTGGCCCGACAGCTTCATGATCTCGTACATGACCTCGTCGGTGACCGACCGCAGGATGAAGCGGTCGCCCTCCATGCCCTGATAGCGGGTGAAGTCCAGCGGCTTGCCGATACGGATGCCCGGCCGGATCATCTTCGGCACGACCTTGCCCGGAGGCTGCACCTTCTCGGTGTCGATCATCGCCACGGGGATGACCGGCGCGCCGGTGGCCAGCGCCACACGGGCCAGGCCGCCGGGCTTGCCGCGGTAGAGCCGGCCGTCCGGGGAGCGGGTGCCCTCCGGATAGATGCCGAACAGCTCACCGCGCTCCAGCACCTCGATGCCGCTCTTGATGGCCGCCTCGCCCGCGCCCCGGCCTCCCGAGCGGTCGACCGGCAGCTGGCCCACGCCCTTGAAGAACGCCGCGGTCAGCTTGCCCTTCACACCGGGCGAGGTGAAGTACTCGGACTTCGCGATGAAGGTGACCTTGCGGTCGAGCACCGCGGGCAGGAAGAAGGAGTCCGAGAAGGACAGGTGGTTGCTCGCGAGGATCGCCGGACCCTCGGCGGGAATGTTCTCGATGCCTTCCACCCAGGGCCTGAAGGCAAGCTTCAGCGACCCGCCGATGGAAAACTTCATTGCGCCGTAGATCAACCGACTGCCTCCTGTGTGTGACGCAAAGACCTTAACCTGCCTCGGTGACACGCTGGCCCCGACGGGGCTGCGAAGGTGCGCGACGGCAGGTGCACGCCCGCGTACGTGGCCCTCACCCGGCCGTGAGCGCCGTCGGACCTACCCGCTCGCGGTCACTTTGCGTACCCTGAGGTAACTCGCCAGGCCCTCTCATCGATCGGAGTCCCCCGGTGCCGTTCCTTCCCGGAGCCGAGCCGTTCCGCCGCGACGGCGGAGAGGTCGGCGTCCTTGTGTGCCACGGTTTCACCGGCTCCCCCCAGTCCGTCCGCCCCTGGGCCGAGTATCTGGCCGACCAGGGACTGACCGTCGCCCTGCCGCTGCTGCCCGGTCACGGCACCCGGTGGCAGGACCTGCAGATCACGACCTGGCAGGACTGGTACGCCGAGGTCGACCGCGAGCTGCGCGCGCTGACCGAGCGCTGCGCCAAGGTCTTCGTCTGCGGCCTGTCGATGGGCGGCGCGCTGGCGCTGCGGCTGGCCGCCAAGCACGGCTCCGCGATCAGCGGGGTGGCCGTGGTCAACCCCGGCAACAAGGTGCACGACGCGGCCGCGCCGCTGCTGCCGGTGCTGCGCCACCTCGTCCAGACGACCAAGGGCATCGCGAGCGACATCGCCAAGCCCGGCGTCGAGGAGGTCGGCTACGACCGGGTGCCGCTGCACGCGGCGCACTCGCTGCGCCTGTTCTTCCAGCAGGTGGACTCCGAACTCCCGGGTGTCACCCAGCCGTTGCTGGTGATGACCAGCCCGCAGGACCATGTCGTACGTCCGGTGGACTCCGAGCGGATCCTCGCCCGGGTCTCGTCCACGGACGTCCGCCAGACGCTGCTGGAGCGCAGCTACCATGTCGCCACGCTCGACCACGACGCGGAGCAGATCTTCGAGGAGACCTTCGCCTTCATCTCCCGGCTCGCCCCCGAGGCGCGGGCGGAAGCGGCGGACACGGCCCAGGAGGGGACGGCGGCCCGTGGCGGAGCGTAGCCCCCGCGACCCCCGGGATCCGCTGGACGAAGAGGCCGCCTGGGCCGAGATCGTGGCGGGCTACGGCGAGGAGCCGTCGTTCCCGACCGCGGACGAGAAGACCGATAAGACCGAGAAGACACAAGAGACCGACGGCAACGACAACGGTCGGCCCCCGACGAACAGCTCCACCGGAGACTCTGAGGACGAGGGCGCCGGCCCGCGTCCCGGTAGCTTCGTCGTCTTCGCCCCGGGCGTCGGCCCGCGCGACTGGTCCACCGCCGAAGCGTCCGACGACGACCTCGACGAGACCGACGAGGGCCACTTCACCCCGCCCGAGCCGCCTCCGCTGCCGAAGGCCGACACCACCACCAAGTTCGCCTGGCTCGCCGTGCTCGGCGGCCCGCTGCTCCTGGTCGCCATGGTGATCTTCCAGCAGCCCGTGACCTGGTGGATCACGGTCCTGGGTATCGGCGGCTTCCTGGGCGGCTTCGCCACGCTCGTCGCGCGGATGAAGAACGACGACGGGGACGACGACCATCTGCCGGGCGGCGGCGCGGTGGTGTGAACCGGGTGGCATGAACCGGGCGGTGCGCACCGCGTGGTGTGCACCGGGCCCCTGGGGGAAGGGCGAACAGATCCCGTAGGGGGCGCGAGGCCCCCCTGCGGAGCCACAACGGGGTGGGGGCGGGGAGGTATTCCCGTGCCGGGCAAAGAGGTGTTCCCACAGAGCGAGAGGTGTTCCCGCAGGGAGCCGAAAGGTGCCCTCCCAGGGAGCCCCCTAGCCGCGAGGCATCCCCTGGTCCCCCAGTCCCCTACGCGTCCGCCGGTACCCGCAAGGCCGCGAGTACGGGCAGGTGGTCGGACGCGGCCAGCAGGTCCGCGTCCCGGAGACCGGGCAGGTCGCGGGGCACTCCGCAGCCGAGCACCTCGATGCCGTCGGTCGTGAAGACGGCGTCGATGCGCTGCCGTGGCTCCCGGGGCGTGGAGGTGAACTCCCCGCCCCACGGCTTGGCCGCCCAGCCGTCGGTGAGCGTGCCCGCCACCCGCCTGAAGCTCCGGCCCTCCGGCCGGTCGTTGAGATCGCCCCCGGCGACCGCGTACGGCGCCCCGAGCCCCGCCACCCGCTCCAGCAGCAGCCCGGCCTGCTCGTACCGCTCGCGGTCGGCGAGGCTGAGGTGACAGCTGAGGACGCCCAGCCGGGCGCGGCCGATGCGGACCACGGCGGTGGCGAAGCCGCGCTGGTGCAGCCCGGGGGTGCGGGGCAGCAGGACGTCCTCCGTGCGCTCCACATGGGCGCGGAGGGTGGAGAGGATCATCGGGCCCGCGGTCGTGCCGCCGCCGGTGACGTGGACCAGTCCCGCCGAGCGGGCCAGCCGCTCGGCGGCCTTGCGCCAGCGGAAGAACCGCGGCGCCTCCTGGATCAGCACGAGATCGGGGGCGCAGGCCCGGATGACCCTGACCAGCGCCGCCCGGTCGTCGCGCATCGAGCGGATGTTGTAGCTGAGCACGCGGACCAGCGCGGCACCCTTCTCGGTGCCGGACGCGGGGAGTCCGGAGTGCTCAGCCACCATCCGCGTCAGCCCTGACGCGCCAGGTCGGCCGCGCCGACCAGTCCGGCCTTGCCGCCGAGCTGCGCCGCGAGCACCTGGGCGTGCGGCCGGTACTGGTTGCCGACCAGCCAGCGGCGGAAGGACTTGCGGATCGGGTCGAGGACCAGCTCGCCCTCGTCCGAGACCCCGCCACCGACGATGAAGGCCGACGGATCGAAGAGCGAGGCGAGGTCGGCCAGGCCCGCGCCGGCCCAGCGGGCCAGTTCGCGGAAGGAGTCGATGGCGACCTTGTCGCCCTGGCGGGCGGCGGCGCTGATGTGCTTGCCCTGGATGCCCTCGGGAGTGCCGTCGCCTAGCGAGAGCAGCACCGTGGCGTTCTCGGGGGTGGCGAAGGCGCGCTGGCGGGCGTAGCGCAGCAGGGCGCGACCGGAGGCGTACTGCTCCCAGCAGCCCTGGCTGCCGCAGCCGCACAGCAGGCCGTCGGGCACGACCCTGATGTGGCCGAACTCCGCGGCGACGCCGAAGCGGCCGCGGCGCAGCTTGTTGCCGATGATGATGCCGCCGCCCAGGCCCGTGCCGAGCGTGATGCAGATGACGTCGCTGTGGCCCTGGCCCGCGCCGAACCTGTACTCGCCCCAGGCCGCGGCGTTGGCGTCGTTCTCGACGACGACGGGCAGGCCGACGCGCTGTTCGACCTTGTCCTTGAGCGGCTCGTGGCGCCAGTCGATGTTCGGTGCGAACAGGACCGTGGCCCGCTTCTCGTCGACGTAGCCGGCCGCGCCGATGCCGACGGCCTCGATGTGGTGGCCGGCACCGACCGTGCGGACCGCCTCCGCGATCGCCTCGGTCAGCGCGTCGGTGGCCTGCGGGGTCGGCACCGTGCACGTCTCAAGGATCGAGCCCTCTTCGTCGACCACGCCGGCCGCGATCTTCGTGCCGCCGATGTCGACGCCGATGGTGAGTCCCATTTGTCCCTCAGTTTTTCGCTCGAACCCCGCCAGGACCCACCGTACCGGAGCCGGGATCAGTCGAGATCGATTCGCTCGGTGCCGGTGGGGCCGTCGTCGTCGCGCGGATCGTCGTCGCGGCGGCTCTCGGGCCGGTCGTCGGCGTCGCCGCGGGTCCAGCGGCGCTCGCTGCCCTCGACGGCGGAGCGGTAGGCGGCGAGCAGTTCGGAGCCGGCCGCGGCGAGGTGGTCGAAGATGTCGGGGTTGCGCTCGATGACCGGCTCGACGGCGGCCTTGGCCTGCTTGAAGAGCTGGCTGACGGCGCTCTGTGCGGCGATCCCGCCGAGCGCGCCGGGCAGCTGGATGCCGGCGAGCTTGTCGGTCACGGCGTCGGCGAGCTTGCGCAGTTCCTCGGCGGCGCTGCCCGGCGGCGGACCGTAGGTGGCCCGGCGGCGGGCCTGCTCGGCCGCGAGGTCCTCGGCGCAGGCGGTCTCCCAGGCGTCGGCGTCGGGCTCGGCCTTGCGGTCGGCGGGGCGCTCGGTGGCATCGCTCATGATGAACTCCGTGGACTGCTGCGGCGAGGCGGTACGGCGAAGGGGTGCGGGCGGGCCCGTCGGGACACGGCACGTCGAGGCGGGCACGCCGAAGCGGCGGCTCACCCTCGACGTTACCCGAACGGTGGTATCCGGGTGAGGCATGTCGCACGGGTCGGACCGGATGGGGCGCCGGCCCGCACCACGCGCGTCAGTCGTTCTTGGGCCACAGGTCCGGGTCCGGGCTGAAGCGGATCTCCAGGACGCCGTCGCGCAGTCCGGCGCCCGAGACGGTGCAGCGGCGCAGCGCGGAGGGGAGCGTACGGATCCGGCGGAAGCGGCCGACCGTCACCACGATCTCGTCGCCGCGGCGGACCAGGCCCAGTCCCCTGCGCTCGGCGCCGGGCAGCGGGACCCGCCAGACCAGGATGCCGTCGCCGGCCAGGCGGTCGTCGACGGTCCACGGGTCGGTGCGCTGCTCCGGCACGCGGTGCGCCTCGCCCAGCCCGCCGGTCGGCCCGTCGATCAGCTCGTCGAGCTCCTCGACGCCCTGGGGGTCGCGGCCCAGGTGCGGCACCTCGTGGACGGGCACGTCCGGGAACTCCTCGCGCAGCACCTTCAGGGCGGTCTGCTGGCTGCCGGAGAGCGCGGCGAGGAAGGGGTCGGCGGAGCCGGTGGGCAGCAGCCGGTTGACCACCACGCCGTCGGTGCGACGGCCGTGCAGTGCGAGTCCGGCGCGGATGGTGCGCAGGTTGGCCGCGGCGACCGGGCCGGCCTCGGTGACCAGGCGTACGGACGTGCCGGGGTCGTCGATCGCCCGCTGGACGGCGGCGAGTTCGCTCTCCCAGCGCTCGGCGGCCTCGTACAGCTTCTGGGCCGGCATCGGGACGCCGGCGAGCTGGGCGAGCACCGGGCGCAGCGCGCGGGCCGCCTGGCGCTCGGGCGGCAGCAGCCGGCGCAGGTAGCGGCGTACCTGGTTCGGCAGGGCCAGCAGCCGGATCGTTTCGGCGGCCGAGGGCATGTCGACGACGACGATGTCCCAGTCGTCCGAGGCGTGTTCGGTGCGCAGCGCGTGCAGCAGCGCGAAGTCCTCGGAGCCGGGGAGTTCGGTGAGTTCGTCCTCGTCGAGGGGGGCGGCGCCCAGGAGGTCGAGGGCGACGCCGGCGCGCTCCTGGAAGGCGAGGAACTCCTGGCGGAAGCGGTCCGCGGGGTCGATCCGGCGAGCGTGCAGGCCGGGCGCTATCAGCGTGGGGGCGTCGGCTCCGAGGGGGGTGCCCAGCACCGTTTCCGGCGCGCTGCTCTCCGTGGTGAGCAGCAGTGCCCGCGCGCCCCGCCGGGCGCCGGCCAGGGCGGTCGCGGCGGCGAGCGTGGTGCGGCCGGCGCCGCCGGAGCCGGTGACGAGGACGATGCGCACGCTCAGAGCTTCTTGGCCTCGTCGGCGGGCTCGGCCGGGTCGGCGGGCCCGGCGTCGGGGCCGCTCTCGACGCGCTTCTTCAGCCCGGCCAGCGCGCGGTCGATGATGACCTTCTCGGCCTTGCGCTTGATCATGCCGAGCATCGGGATCTTGACGTCGACGGTGAGCTGGTAGGTCACCTCGGTGCTCGCGCCGTTGTTGAGCGAGGCGAGCCGGTAGGACCCGTCGAGGGCGCGCAGCATCTGGGACTTGACCAGGGACCAGCTGACCTCGTTGGCGCCGGTCCAGGTGTAGGCCAGGGTGTGGTCGTCCTTGATCGCGCCGGCGTCCAGCAGGAGGCGCACCTGTGCCGCCCGCCCCTGGTCGTCCTTGGCGAGCACCTCTGCCTCTTTGACCTCGCCGGTCCACTCCGGATAGCGGTCAAAGTCGGCGATCACTCCCATCACTTCGGCGGGTGCCGCCTCGATCGTGATGCTCGAGCTGGTGTGTTCGGCCATCGCCGTGACTCCTCCATGCCGATTCGTGCCGGTCCGCCGACGTTTCCCCGAGCTCTCAACTCCTCCCCCACTCTCAGCTTCGTTCGAGCGGGGGGACCCCCATGAGCAGGGGAGACCCCATTACGCGGTGTCCGCAACGTGGTGTCTCTGCTGCTGAAGGCTACCGCGCGGGCGATGGGCGGTGGACGCGGCCGGGCTCACCACTCCAGCACGTAGGGCGTTCCGGTCGCGTTGAAGTGGCCGACATTGACGCATTCGGTGCCCCCGATACGGGCCCGGCGGGCGAGCGGCTGGTGTACGTGGCCGAAGAGGGAGTACCGCGGCCGGGTGGTGCGGATGGCGTGCAGCAGGGCCGCGCTGCCGCGCTCGAAGCGGCGGGCGACGGTGTCGTAGCACAGCTCGGGGACGTCCGGCGGGATGTGGGTGCACAGCACGTCCACCTCGCCGACCGCCTCGATCTTGGCGGCGTACTCCTCGTCGGTGATCTCGTAGGGCGTCCGCATGGGGGTGGTCAGCCCGCCGCCGACGAAGCCGAAGACCCGGCCGCCGATCTCCACCCGCTGCCCGTCCAGGACGGTGGTGCCGGGCCCGGCGTATTCGGGCCACAGGCGCGGCATGTCGACGTTGCCGTAGGTGGCGTACGTGGGGGTCGGGAAGGCCGCGAAGAGTTCGGCGTACTGCCGGCGGACCGCGCTCTCGATGACGGCCTCGCGGCCGGCGCCCGCCCGGTCCAGCTCGCCCCACAGCCGGCGGCCGAGGGCGCGGGCCTCGTCGAAGCGGCGGGCGGTGCGCAGTTCGACGAGCGCGTCGGCGTTGGCGACGCCGAAGAGGTCGGGGAAGATGCCGCGCGAATGGTCGGCGTAGTCGAGGAAGAGGACCAGGTCACCGAGGCAGACCAGGGCGTCGGCGCCGGTTCCGGCCGCCGCCAGGTCCCGGCTGTTGCCATGTACGTCACTGACCACATGCACGCGCATGGCGTCACCCTAGATCGCGGGTGCGGGCTCCGGGAGAGCCCCCCGGGCGGTGCGCCCGATTCGTGGTTACTTTCGGGTCACCGACCGGCTGGTCTAGTCTGCGCGGGACAGTCCCCATGGCGTTTCCGCAAGCGTGTGACGCATGAAACATCTGGCCGTTCCCCCCTATCCCAAAAGCAATACCCATGGGTAACGTCCGGGCAGTCCAATCCCCCTTGCTTGATCATGGACCGCCGCCGGTGTGCACACAGCGTCGTGGCGCCGGCGCTTTTGAGGAGCAACAGTCTTGCGCGAGTTCAGCCTTCCGGCCCTGTACGAGGTCCCCGCGGACGGCAATCTGACGGATCTCATCCGCCGAAATGCCGCGCAGCACCCGGATGTTGCCGTCATGGGACGCAAGGTGAACGGGCAGTGGCAGGACGTCACCGCCGCCACCTTCCTCGCCGAGGTCCGCGCCGCCGCCAAGGGCCTGATCGCCTCAGGTGTCCAGCCCGGCGACCGGGTCGGGCTGATGTCGCGGACCCGCTACGAGTGGACGCTGCTGGACTTCGCCATCTGGAGCGCCGGCGCGATCACCGTCCCCGTGTACGAGACCAGCTCCGCCGAGCAGATCCAGTGGATCCTCGGCGACTCCGGCGCGGTGGCCTGCCTGGTGGAGACGCCCGCCCACGAGGCGACCGTCGAGTCGGTCCGCGACCGGCTGCCCGAGCTGGCGAACATCTGGCAGATCGAGCGGGACGCCATCGCCCGGCTGCAGGCCGCCGGCTCCGGCCTGTCCGACGACGAGGTGGACGCACGCAGCGCCCTCGCCGACGCGGACTCGCCCGCCACCATCGTCTACACCTCCGGCACCACCGGCCGCCCCAAGGGCTGTGTGCTCAGCCACCGCAGCTTCTTCGCCGAGTGCGGCAACGTCGTCGAGCGACTGCGGCCGCTGTTCAACACCGGCCACTCCTCCGTCCTGCTCTTCCTGCCCATCGCCCACGTCTTCGGGCGCCTGGTGCAGGTCGCCTCCGTGATGGCCCCCATCAAGCTGGGCCACGCCCCCGACATCAAGAACCTCACCGACGACCTGGCCTCCTTCCGGCCGACGCTGATCCTGGGCGTCCCGCGGGTCTTCGAGAAGGTCTACAACTCGGCGCGGGCCAAGGCGCAGGCCGACGGCAAGGGCAAGATCTTCGACAAGGCGGCGGAGACGGCGATCGCCTACAGCCGCGCCCTGGACGCCCCCGACGGCCCGTCGCTGGGCCTGAAGCTGAAGTACAAGGTCTTCGACCGGCTGGTCTTCGGCAAGCTGCGGGCCGTGCTCGGCGGCCGCGCCACGCACGCCATCTCCGGCGGCGCGCCGCTCGGTGAGCGCCTCGGCCACTTCTACCGCGGCATCGGCTTCACCGCCCTGGAGGGTTACGGCCTGACGGAGTCCTGTGCGGCCACCGCCTTCAACCCCTGGGACCGCCAGAAGATCGGCACCGTCGGCCAGCCCCTGCCGGGCTCGGTCGTGCGCATCGCCGACGACGGCGAGGTCCTGCTGCACGGCGAGCACCTCTTCACCGAGTACTGGAACAACCCCTCGGCCACCAAAGAGGCGCTCTCCGACGGCTGGTTCCACACCGGCGACATCGGCACCCTCGACGAGGACGGCTACCTCGCCATCACCGGCCGCAAGAAGGAAATACTGGTCACCGCGGGCGGCAAGAACGTCGCACCGGCCGTGATCGAGGACCGTATCCGAGCGCACGCCCTGATCGCGGAGTGCATGGTCGTCGGTGACGGCCGGCCTTTCATCGGCGCGCTGGTCACCCTCGACGAGGAGTTCCTCCCCCGCTGGGCCGAGGAGCACGGCCACCCCGCCGACATCACGCCGTCGCGGATCGCCGAGGACCCGGAGCTGCTGGCCGCCGTCCAACGCGCCGTCGACGACGGCAACGCGGCCGTCTCCAAGGCCGAGTCGGTGCGCAAGTTCCGCATCCTGCCGACCCAGTTCACCGAGGAGTCCGGCCATGTCACCCCGTCGCTGAAGTTGAAGCGGAACGTGGTGGCGAAGGACTTCGCGGAGGAGATCGAGGCGATTTACCGGGGGTAGGGCTTCCCACGTTGTCGGCTTTCCCGCCGTGGTGGTTTCGCTTGGTTCGCCTGCGGCGGGCTGTTGCCGCTGCGCGGGGCTGTTCGGCTGCCGGTGACGGGCCGGAGGGGTAGGGGTGTGGGACTGCTGCGCTTTACGTCCCACACCCCTACCCCTCCGGCCCGCCCCCTCCCGTAGTGGGTGGGAGAAGACCGGTGGGGGTGAACGTCAGCGTTCGTGTGCCGGTAGCCGACGGGAAGGGGCCCGCCCCCACCGGCCTGTTCAACCATCCACCCACGGGAGGGGACAGACCGTAGGACGAAGTCCGTAGGGCTGTCACCGCACCCGACAACACCACGCCCGCCGCAGGCGAAACGGCGAACAACCACCACGGCGGGAAAGCCGAAAACGTGGGATGCGGGCCAAGCGCAGCTACAGCAGCTCCCTGAGCTGCTCCGCCAGCAGGTCCCAGCGCCACCTCTCCCCCACCCAGGCCCGGCCCCGCTCGCCCATGGTGCGGCGCAGGTCGGGGTCCTTCAGGAGGGTGATGATGCGGTCGGCCGCAGGGGTGGGGGCGCCGCCGGGAACGACCCAGCCGGTCTCGCCGTCGAGGACGGCGTCGGGTGCGCCTCCGGAGTCCCCCGCGACCACCGGGAGCCCCGTGGCGGACGCCTCCAGGTAGACGATGCCCAGGCCCTCGACGTCGAGGCCGCCGCGGCGGGTGCGGCACGGCATCGCGAAGACGTCGCCGGCGCCGAAGTGGGCCGGCAGCTCCTCCCAGGGGACGGCGCCGGTGAAGCGCACCGCGTCCGCCACGCCCTTCTCCTGGGCCAGGGCGCGCAGTTCCTTCTCGTACGGGCCGCCGCCGACGATCAGCAGCACCGCGTCGGGCACCGCGGCGACGATGGCGGGCATCGCCTCGATGAGGGTGTCCTGGCCCTTGCGCGGGACGAGGCGCGAGACGCACACCACGACCGGGCGGCCGGTGAGGCCGAGCCGGGCCCGTACGGCGTCGCCGCCGGAGCCGGGGTGGAAGGTCTTCTCGTCGACGCCGGGCGGGAGTTGGACCATGCGCGCGGCGGCCTGCGGGGTGAGCGCGGCGGCGATCCGCGAGCGGGTGTACTCGCCGAGGTAGGTGAGGGTGTCGGTGCCCTCGCCGATCCGGCGCAGCAGTTGGCGGGCGGCGGGCAGTTGCGCCCAGCCCGCCTCGTGGCCGTGGGTGGTCGCCACGATGCGGCGGGCGCCGGCCGACCGTAGCGCGGGCGCCATCAGCCCGAGCGGCGCCGCGGCACCGAACCATACGGAGGAGCAACCGTGTTCACGCAGCAGCGCGGTGGCCCGCCGGGTCACCCGGGGCGTCGGCAGCAGCATCGTCGTACGGTCCCTGACCACCGGGAACGGCTGCTCGGCATCGAAGGCGGCGGTGGCCGCGAGACCCTCCTTGCTGCGCTTCCAGGTGGAGGCGTAGACGACGACCTGGGAGGGGTCCAGGCGCAGCGCCATGCTGTGCAGGAAGGCCTGGATGCCGCCGGGCCGGGGCGGGAAGTCGTTCGTGACGATCAGGGTCTTGTGCACGATGGTCTCTCGACGGTCGGTCCGAGCGGTCGCTCTCGGCGGTTCGGCCCGACAGTACCGGGCGCCGCCCCGCCCGGGGCGGGTCGCCCCGCCACGCCGGTGCGGGCCGTGCCGCCGTGTCCGGTCGCGCCGGGCATGATGCGGGGAGCAGGGGAAAGGGCGGCGAAGAGGTGGCGATGACCGGCGGAGGCGGAGTGCGTGGCGGGTGGCTTCCGGTCGTGAGCTGGGCCGTGACCCGGGCCGTGGTGCTGCTGTGTGTGCTGAGGGTGGTGGTGCTTCCGGGGCCGGATGTCACCACCGATGTCTCGGTGATCTACCAGGGCTGGTACGACGTCCTGAAGACCGGTACGTATCCGCTGGACGATGTGACCTGGCAGTACCCCCCTGCGGCCGCCCTCGCCGTCCTCGCGCCCGGTCTGCTGCCGTTCCTCGACTACGCCCCGGCGTTCTTCGCCCTGGTGCTCGCCGCCGACGCGGTGGGGCTCGCGCTGTTCCTGCGGGCGGGCCGGCAGGCCGGCAACCGGCCGGCCGGCGCCTGGGTGTGGATCGCGGGGGTGGCGCTGCTGGGTCCGACCGCGTACGCCCGCTACGACCTGATGGTCACCGTGGTGGCCGTCGCGGCGCTGTTCGCGGCGGTGCGCCGGCCGCGGGTGGCGGGCGCGCTGGTCGCGTTCGGCACCCTGCTGAAGGCCTGGCCGGCGCTGCTGCTGGCCGGGGCGGCGCTGCGCGGCCGCCGGGCGGGCGCCCTGTGGCGGAGCGCGGGCGCCACCGCGGCCGGGCTGACCGTGTGCTGTGTGGCCGCCGCCCCGGGCGCGCTGGCCTTCCTCACCTTCCAACGCGACCGCGGCACGGAGATCGAGTCGCTGGGCGCGCTGGTCTTCCATGTCGCGCGCCATTACGGGTGGGACGGCCAGGTGCTGCTCAACTACGGCTCGGTGGAGTTCCTGGGGCCCGGCGTGGAGCTGGTCAGCTCCCTGGCGCTGGCGCTGAGCGGGGCCGCCCTGGGCTGGCTGGTGCTGTGGCGGCTGCGGGCCGGGGCGTTCACGGCCGCGACGCTGTGCGACGCGGCCTTCACCGCCACCCTGCTCCTCACCACCACGAGCCGGGTGATCAGCCCGCAGTACATGCTCTGGCTGGTGGGGCTGGGGGCGGTGTGCACGACCGTACGGGCGAGCCGTCAGGCGCTGCCGGCGGTGCTGGTCGTGCTCGCCACCGGGGTCACCCTGCTGGAGTTCCCCATCGGGTTCGCGCACGTCGTGGCGAGCGATCCGCGGGGCGTCGCCCTGCTGGCCCTGCGCAACGGGCTGCTGGTCGCCGCGTCGCTGCTGGCCTGCCGACGGCTGTGGGCCTCCACCCGCCGCCCCGTGGGCGGTATGGAGCCGCTCAGCGCAGCTCCTTGCGCACATACGCCCGCCACTGTGCGGTGAACTCCGCGAGGCCGACGCCCAGATGGGCCCGCATCGCGCGGTCCGTACGGTCGGCCCGGGTCAGCGGGCGGTAGCCGGAGCCGGCGGCCGGCGACGCCGGCCGCACACCGGACGGTGCCGCCGTGGCCGCCTCCATCGGCGCGCCCGCGCCCCCGGCCGCCGCCGTACGCAGCCCGCTGCGGCCCGCCGCCCGGTAGAAGGCGATCAGCTTCGCCTCGCCCCACCGCTCGGCGATCATGCGGCAGGCCAGCCAGCTGCCCTCGTACGCCCTGGCCAGCCGGTCGGCGCCGGCGCTGAAGCCGAAGTCCGCGTCGGTGGGCAGCTTGGCGGGGAGCTTGCCGCTGTGGACCGCGCGGGTGAGCTCGGGGGCGGTGGTGGCGGCCTTGCGATGGGTGCCGCGGTAGGCGACCCAGTCGGCGAAGCCCTCGGAGAGCCACAGGGGGGTGGCCGCGGTGGTGACCGTGCGGGTGGCGACATGGGTGGTCTCGTGGGTGAGGACCACCTTGCGGCCGAGGTCGTTGAGCTCCTCGTAGGCGTTGGGGTTGATGATCACGCGGTCCGCCGGGGCGGCCGTGGAGACGCCCGCCTCGCCGGTGGTGACCGCCGCGATCCCCCGGTAGCCGGAGGGGTCGTCGCTGCCCATCAGCTGCGCCATCTGCTCGACCGAGTCCGGCGCCTCCACCACGACCTTCCCCGCCCACTTGCCCTTCCAGGCCGCGGAGACCGCGGGCACCGCCTGGTCCGCGCGGCGCGCCAGGTCCTTGAGCCGGTCCGGGTGCGCGGCGCCGCCGAGAACCAGGCTGTGCCGGCCGTGGACCACCCGGACCGGGCCCTGGTCCCACAGCTGGCGGGTGCCGCTCCTGCCGGCCGCCGCGCCGTCGGTGTCCGAGGAGATCAGCCAGCGGCCGTCGTGCTCGGTCAGGGTGAGGTACTGCACGGCGTTGACCGGGGCGGTGTCGTAGCCCTTGAGGCGGTAGCGCAGCCGGACCTTCGCGGCGAGCCGTTCGCCGCCGCCGGGGCCGGTGAGGGGGAAGGCGTCGGTGGAGTCGAGGTCGTAGCGCCAGTCGGTCACCGGTATGCCCGAGAGGTGGGCGAACACGGCGCGCTGGCGGGCGCGGTAGCCGGCGGCGCGGGGGTCGACGGCGGCCAGGAAGCCCGCCTCGTCGCGCTGCTGGATGGCCCGCGCCCGGTCGTCGAGCATCCGCTGGACGTCCGGGAAGCGGGCCGAGGAGGAGGTTCGGGGCGCGCAGCCGGCCAGGGGGGCGAGCAGCGCGAGGCCGGTCACGACGGCACAGGCCGCCGCCCCGGCCCGTGACGGCCGTCTCGCCCACTGGTGTGACATGCGGCCGATCGTAATTCCGGCCCGGCCGGGGCAAAAACGCTGGGGCGCCGTCTCAGGGCCTGGTGACGGACGAGATCGGCATCATCCCGACCGGGTCGTAGCGCACCCGCGCGCCGGGATGGGGCGCGTGCACGACCTGGCCGTTTCCGACGTACATGCCGACGTGACTGGCATCCGAGCGGTAGATGACCAGGTCACCGGGCTGCACCTGGCCGAGTGGAACCTGCCGGCCGGCGCCGCGCTGGCCCTGTGAGGTGCGGGGCAGCCAGACGCCGGCCCAGCTGTAGGCCCATTGGGTGAGTCCGGAGCAGTCGAAGGCGCCGGGGCCGTTGCTTCCCCAGGCGTACGGGGAGCCGACGGCGGCGCGCACCGCGTCGACGGCTGCGGCCGCCCGCCCGGAGGCCGGTACGGCGCCGCCGAGGTCGGGGACCATCTCGCCGCGCCCGTCGCTCCGCGAGATCCGGTCGTAGGCCGCTCTGGTCTCCATGGGGAGCGTGTTCAGCAGCCGCTGTGCGAGGGCCAGCTTGTGCTGGACGTGCTTCTTGTGGCGGGCGACCTGCCGGCGGCTGGACTCCAGTTCGGCCAGCTTCCGGGCGGTCTGCCGGCGCTGGGTCTCCAGGGTGTGCTGCGCCCCCCGCAGTTCGCGCAGGTGGGTGGCCTGGGCGGCGCCGAGGCGGTGGAGTGCGGAGGCCTTCTCCAGGTAGCTGTCGGGCCGTTCGGAGAGCATCAGCTTCAGGGCGGGGTCGAGGCCGCCGGCCCGGTACTGGGCGGCGGCCAGCGCCCCGATCAGGCCGCGCATCCGGTTGACCAGCTCCTGGGCGCGGGCGGTGCGGTCCTGGAGGGTGGTGGCCTCGTCGCGCAGCTTCCTGGTGCGGGCGTCGGCGCCGTTGAACTTCTCGGTGGCCCGCTCCGCCTGCTCGTACAGCGTCCGGACCCGGGCCAGCGCCGCTTCGCGGCCCGCGGGGTCCGTGGGGGAGGCGGACGCCGGCGGTGCCGACAGTCCGGCGGCCGCGGTCGCCAGCGCGGCGGACAGTACGGTGACTCCGGCGAGGGTGCGCTGGCCGTGCTGTGCGGGACGGCGGTGGGACGCCACGAGGGCCACACTCCTTCCGATGGGGTCCCGCCGGCTCGTGGGGGTGCTCCCCTGCTTGAGCGGAGCCGAGAGCCTGCGGGGCGGCCGAGAGCGCGGGGGAATCCCCTGTCGCCCAAGAGGGCGCGCGGTGACCGGATGCTGCGAGGGCAGGACAGTAACCGCATCGGTGCACACCGGCCAAAAGCCCCATTCGGTGCGCAAAGAGCCGCCCCGCCGGTGACTGTGCAGGTCACCGGCGGGGCGGGAGGTGTGCGGCGAAGGCCGCAATTCGCCCGTTCGGGCGGCAGGTTGAGGGTGTTGTGAGGCTTGTCAGACCCGCACGCCGAACATGAACGGCATGTTGTTGATCGACTCGTAGCGCACGGAGGCACCCGGCTTCGGGGCGTGCAGCACCGTGCCGTTGCCCGCGTAGAGGCCGATGTGGTGCAGGTCGTCGTAGAAGAGCACCAGATCGCCGGGCTTGAGGGCGTCCTGCGAGCCGATCCGGGTACCGGCGTTGGCCTGTGCCTGCGAGGTGCGCGGCAGCGACTGGCCGGCCTGCTGGTACGCCCAGGAGGTCAGGCCCGAGCAGTCGAAGGACGACGGGCCCGTGGCGCCCCAGACGTAGGGCGAACCTATCTTGGACTGCGCGGCGGCCAGGGCGGCCGCACCGCGCTGCGAGGCGGGCACGTCGTCGCCGAGGTCGGCGCGCTCGTTGCTGCGGTCGGCGCGGGCCTGCTCGGCCTCCATGGCCGCCCGCTCCTTGGCCGTCAGGGTGTTGAGCAGCTGCTGCGCCTTGGCGAGCTTGCCCTTGATCTCGTCCTTCTTCTCGCCGAGCGCCTTACGGGTCTCGGAGAGGTCCTGGATCTTGCTCGCGGCCTCCGCGCGCTCCTGGGCGAGCCGGCGCTGCTTGTCCGCGATGGTCTTGAGCTGCTCGGCCTGCTTGCCGCTCAACTGGTCGAGGGTGGCGGCCTTTTCCAGGTAGGTGTCCGGGTCGCCGGAGAGGAACAGCTGGACCGAGGGGTCGATGGAGCCGCTGCGGTACTGGCCGGAGGCGACCGCGCCGAGGCCCTTGCGGAGCTGGTTGAGGTCTCCCTGCCCGCGCGCGACCTTGTCCTGGAGGTCGTCGACCTCCTTCTGGAGCTTTTCCTGCTGCTCCTTGACCCCGTTGTACTTCTCGGTGGCCTGCTCGGCCTCCTCGTACAGCTTGTCGACCTTGGACTTGACGTCCTTCTTCGACGGCGTGGGGGCGGCCTGGGCGGCCTGGGACGAAAGGGCCACGGCCGCCGCGGCGGTGGCGGTGAGCACGGTCACGCGGGTACGGCTCGGCTGCTTGGGTCGACGGTGGGACGCCACGGGGGCGAGCTCCTTCTTCCTCCAGCCGCCTACCGGGAAGTGGGGGCCAAGACCCCGGCTCCGCGTGAACGCCGCGGACTCGGCGGTACCTTCACTGTTCATCCCGGTTGGATGATCACCTGTATGAAGGTTCGCGCCCGACCTTAGTAACCGAGCCGTGATCGCTTCAAATCCTCATAGGAAAAATCTGCGCCACAAACCCCATCCTTTACCAACATCACACAGGCTGTGAGCGCTAATTGACACTGAGAGACGGAAAGCGAGCGATTTTCTTCCGCAGTCCGGAAGTCCGAATCTCGCCCGTCAGGTACGGGCAAGTCGCTTGAGCAACAGGGCCGATGCGACCGGACGTGCCCCGGCCTTCGCCACACCGTCGGCCACTTCCCGGTCCGTGGAGACCACGACGACCGGACGGCCGGGCGGTTCGGCACGTACGAGTTGACGAATCAACTCATCGGCCGTTACGCCCGGTTTGCTGAACAGGACCCTGACGCCGCGCGGGGGTGCGAGCAGCACCGGCGCGGCCAGCTCCGCACCGTCGAAGACGCAGGTCATCTCGGCGCCGGTCTGCGCCGCCAGCACCGCGAGCCCGCCCAGGAGGCGCAGTCGCTGCTTGTCGAGCGGCATGGTCGGATAGCCGGTTTTGGTGACGTTGTAGCCATCCACCACCAAATGCGCCTGGGGCAGCGCCAGTAGCTGGTCGAGCAGCGCGGGGTCGGTCTCCGACAACGCGCGCGTCGCGATGTCCTTGGGAGTCATCCGGCCCGGCGCGACCGCCTCGACGGTGTCGGCCGGATGGACGTTGGCGGGCGGCAGCGCCAGCTCGCGGCGCAGCCCCTGAGCGGCGTCCAGAACGGTGTCCAGCAGCAGCCGCAGCCGCATGTCCTCGACGCTGCGCCCCTCGCGGACGGCTCGCCGGCTGGTCTCCAGCGACGCCTCGGCCTCGGTCATCCGGGCCTTGAGCCGGCGCACCTCGCTGTCCGCGGCGTTCTTCTCCGTCGCCGCCCGGTCCCGTACGTCGGCCAGTTCGGCCTCGGCCTTGCGCACCGCGGCCTCACCGCGCTTGACGTCGCTGAGCGCGCTGCGCAGCTTGCGGCGCAGCGCCTCGTTCTCCTTGCGGGCGACCTCCAGGTCCGCGCGGATCCGCTCGGAGTCCGCCCGCGCCTCGTCGCGCGCCTGCGCCAGCTCCGCGCGCAGCCTGGACAGCTCCCGCTCGGCCTCCTCGTCGGCCCGCTCGGCGCGCGCCCGCTGCGCCTCCTCGCCGGCCGCCGCGACGAGCTTGACCCAGCCGTCGGGCCGCAGCACATAGGCGGCCGCGGCGACATCGAGCGGATCGGCGGCGGCGGGCGGGGTGCCGTGCTCCAGCGCCTCGGCGAGCTCCGGCTGGGCCTCGCGCAGCTTGCCGGCGATCCGCTGCCGGAAGACCGCGTCGCCTTCCAGCGCCGCGGCCATCGCGTTTCCGGCGAACTTGGCCCGGCGGGTCGGCGTGAACCGGGCGTACTGCCGCAGTGGAGCCGGGAGTTCGGCGACGGTCAGCGCGCCGAAGGACTCCGCGGTGAGCGCCACGACCCGGCGCCGGACGCCCTCGGGCAGCGGACGGTCGAGCACCTCGTCCGCCGCACCCGCAGGTGCGTCGTCACGCTCGGCCCCCGGCTCCCCTTCTGGACGGTCCACCACGGCTGCATCGCTCCGATCTCAGGCGCTCGCGCCCGGACGGTCCACCAGCTCGATCTGGTCGACCGCGTTGCACCAGCGGCAGCGCACGGACTCGATGCTCTCACTGAGGACCTCGCGCTCCTCCACCTTCGGCTCCCCGGCCAGGTCCAGGTGGACGTACTCCACGACCTTGGCCTGGCGGGTCACGTCGAAACGGGTGAGGTTGCCGCACAGCGTGCAGCGCCACCGGGTTTCGGCCGTCGGCAGGGGAACAGACATCGTGTCGTCCTCTTTCATGCTCGTCGATCTCATGCTGCTGCGCCGTTCACGCGGTGCGCCGTCGGACTGCGGAAGTACGCAAGGTACTGCCTGCAACCCTACGGCCTGATGGGGGGCCGATGCGGGCCCCGCCCAGGAGCCGGGACGCGGCGAGGCACTCTGTCCCGATTGCCCGCATTACGCCATGATCACTTCATGACGGCGCCGGCTCCTCCTCCCCGTTCACCCCGTACTCCGCGCTCCGCGCGCGCCGATTCGCCCCGTCCATCCGGCCTCCTCCCCCGCCCGCCGCACCCCCGGTCCCTGACCGCGGTGTTCTCGCGGCTGACGAATGTGCTGATCGGCCTGTGCTGCGTGGTCTTCGTGACCGGCCCCGTCTGCACCCTGAACCGGATGTACGGCACCGGCGACGCCCTGCTGAAAGCGCAGACCGCGTACTTCGAGCGGTGGGGCGTGATCCCGCTGGAGCTCTGGAGCGGTTCACTGCGGGCGCTGATCACTCCGCTCACCGCGCTGTTCGTGCACGGCAGCTGGCTGCATCTGCTCGGCAACATACTGTTTCTGTACGTCTTCGGCGGGATGGCCGAGGCGCGGATGGGCCGGCTGCCGTTCGCCGCCTTCTACCTCATCATCGGCTACCTGGCGCTGCTCGGCTACGCGGCCGCGCACGCCTCCTCGGGCCAGACGCTGGTGGGCGCCTCCGGCTCCATCGCCGGCGTCCTGGGCGCCTTCCTCTACCTCTTTCCCAGGGCCCGGGTCACCAGCGTCTTCCCGTTCCTGTTCTTCCTTCCGCTGCGCTTTCCCGCCTGGATCGTGCTGCTGTTCTGGTTCTTCCTCCAGTGGCAGGCCGCCCAGGACGACCCCCGCGGACCCGGCGTCGCCTACCTCGCACACGTCCTCGGCTTCACGCTCGGCTTTCTGTACGCCTGGGTCCGCTACCGGAGGGATAGTGTGGGGGCCACCAGGGCGAATGACCCGGCGACCGAGGGAGAGAGCCAGCCGTGATCACGTCGATCGTGCTCATCAAGACCAGCGTGGACCAGATCCCGGAGATCGCCGAGAAGATCGCCGCACTGGACGGCGTCAGCGAGGTCTACTCGGTCACCGGCGCCCACGACCTCATCGCCATGGTCCGGGTCTCCGCCCACGACGACCTGGCGGACGTCATCCCCGGCCGCATCAGCAAGGTCCCCGGCGTCGCCTCCACCGAGACGCACATCGCCTTCCGCACGTACTCCCAGCACGACTTGGAGGCGGCGTTCGCGATCGGGCTGGATGCCTAGCCCGTTTTTCCCCACGCTTTCGGCTGTCCCGCCGTGGTGGTTGTTCGCCGTTGCGCCTGGCGGCGGGCGTGGTGTTGTCGGGTGCGGTGACAGCCCTACGGACTCCGTCCTACGGTCTGTCCCCTCCCGTGGGTGGGAGTGGGAAGGCCCGGTGGGGGCGGGCCAAATCCGTCGACTACCTGCACACGAAAGCTGACGTCCACCCCCACCGTTCTTCCCCCACCCACTACGGGAGGGGGCGGGCCGGAGGGGTAGGGGTGTGGGACGTAAAGCGCAGCAGTCCCACACCCCTACCCCTCCGGCCCGTCACCGGCAGCCGAACAGCCCCGCGCAGCGGCAACAAGCCCGCCGCAGGCGAACCAAGCGAAACCACCACGGCGGGAAAGCCGACAACGTGGGACGGCTCCCCGCGTCAAAGAGACGCGGGTACGCAACGGCCGTCCTCCGTGCGGTAGTTCCAGCGGGCCCCGTTGGTCACCAGTTCCTGTACCGCGTGGACGAAGCGGTCGACGTGCTCCTCGGGGGTGCCGACGCCCAGGCTGACGCGGATGGCGTTCAGGGACCGCTCGCCGGGGGCCGCCTCCGGGGCGCCGCACTCCCCCGGGTCCTGCGGCTCGCTGCCCAGCAGGGTCCGTACGAGCGGGTGCGCGCAGAACAGGCCGTCGCGCACGCCGATGCCGTACTCGGCCGACAGCGCGGCGGCGAAGTGCGAGCTGTTCCAGCCCTCGACGACGAACGAGAGCACGCCCACCCTCGGCGCCTCGTCGCCGAAGAGGGAGAGCACCTTGACCTCGGGCACCTCGGCCAGGCCCTCCCGCACCCGGGCGATCAGCGCCTGCTCGCGGGCGACCAGGGTGTCGAAGCCGGCCTCGGTCAGCGCCTGGCAGGCGGAGGCGATCGCGTAGGCGCCGATGACGTTGGGCGAGCCGGCCTCGTGCCGGGCCGCGGTGCTGTGCCACTCGACGTCCACGCCGCCGTCGGTGCGCCGGGAGACCCTGCGGCTGGCGCCGCCGCCCGCCAGGTACGGCTCGGCGTCCTGCAGCCAGTCCGCGCGGCCGGCCAGCACCCCTGCACCGAACGGCGCGTACAGCTTGTGGCCGGAGAAGGCGACCCAGTCGGCGTCCAGCTCGGCGATGTCGAGGGGGTGGTGCGGGGCGAGCTGCGCCGCGTCCAGCACAATCCGCGCGCCGTGGGCGTGGGCCGCGGCCGCCAGTTCCCGTACCGGCCACAGCTCACCGGTCACATTGGACGCACCGGTCACGCACACCAGCGCCGGCCCGTAGGGCTCGCGCTCGGCGAGCGCCTTCTCCAGGGTGTCCACCGCCTGCTGCGGGGTGCGCGGCGCGTTCAGATACGTCACCGTGACGTCCGCGCGCTGCTCCCAGGGCAGCAGCGAGGCGTGGTGCTCGGTCTCGAAGACGAACACCCGGGTACCGCGCGGGAGTACGGCGGCGAGGAGGTTGAGCGAGTCGGTGGTGGAGCGGGTGAAGACCACCTGGTCTCCGGCTCGGCAGCCGAGGAACTCGGCGATGGTCCGGCGGCTGTTCTCGAAGAGGTCGGTGGAGAGCTGGGAGAGGTATCCGGCGCCGCGGTGCACGCTGCCGTAGTACGGGGCGTAGGCGGCCACGTCGTCCCAGACCCGCTGGAGGGCCGGCGCGCTGGCGGCGTAGTCGAGCGCGGCGTAGTCGACCTCGCCGCCGGTCACGAGCGGGACCAGGACATCGCGTCCCAGAACCGGCAGCGGGGCACAAACGGAGCTGTCGGCGGCAACGGCGGAAACAGACATGGCGAACTCCCGTGAGAGGCAAGCGAATTCGCTGCGGGCGGGCGCGTCTGGGTGCGTCACAGCGCAATGCCGGGGCGCCGCAGCGTGAAAGGAAAAGGGGTGCGGAAAAGGGGCCGTCGGGCCCTATCGCATTCGCTGATTCACGGAAGTTCTCCCTCGGGGACCAGGACCCCTGGCGAGGGATCCGCGCTTGCCGCAGACCTCGCTGCCTGCGGCCTGGTCATCACCCGGGGCACCCCGCCACGGAAGGAGGGTTGCCGGACAGCGGGCCGGGGCCTGTGTCGCTGTCACTCGTGACCTGCGCAGCATCATGCCACACGATCAACAACGCGCAAGCCCCGGTCCGTATGACGGACTGGGGCCTGCGTCACACTCTGTGTGACCAGGGGGTGTCTTCAAGACACCCGCTGGCCGCTCATGCGTTGCTGGCGGACACCCACCGCTCCAGCGCCCGCTTGGCGGCGCCGGAGTCGATCGAGGCGGCGGCCTTCTCGATGCCCGCGCGGATCTGCTCCGCCAAGGGGCCGTCGCCCGGCTCCAGCGCGACCAGCGCGGCCGCGGCGTTCAGCAGCACGGCATCACGCACCGGCCCGGTCTCGCCGTCCAGCAACCGGCGGGCCACCTCCGCGTTGTACGAGGCGTCCGCGCCGCGCAGGGCCTCCACCGGCACCAGCTCGATGCCCACGTCCCGCGGGTCGAAGGCCTCCTCGCGCACCGCTCCGTCCCGTACGACCCACACCCGGGAGGTCGCGGTCGTGGTCAACTCGTCCAGGCCGTCGTCGCCGCGGAAGACCAACGCCGAGGAGCCGCGCTCGGCGAGCACGCCGGCCAGGATCGGCGCCATCCGGGCGTCGGCGACGCCGGTCGCCTGGGCGCGGACCTTCGCGGGGTTGGTCAGCGGGCCCAGCACGTTGAAGGTCGTGCGGATGCCGAGCTGGCCCCGGGCGTTGGCGACGTGCCGCAGCGAGGGGTGGAACTTCACCGCGAAGCAGAAGGTGATGCCCGCCTCCTGCGCGACCTCGGCGACCCGCTGCGGGGTGAGGTCGAGGTTGACGCCGAGCTTCTCCAGGACGTCGGAGGCTCCGCTGGCCGAGGACGCCGCGCGGTTGCCGTGCTTGACGACCTTCGCGCCGGTGCCGGCCACCACGATCGAGGACATCGTGGAGATGTTGACGGTCTTGGCGCCGTCGCCGCCGGTGCCGACGATGTCGACGCTGGGGCCGGGGACCTCGATCAGCCGGGCGTGCGCGTACATGGTGCGGACCAGGCCGGAGATCTCCGCGACGGTCTCGCCCTTGGCCCGCAGCGCCACCGCGAAACCGGCGATCTGGGCGTCGCTGGCCTCGCCCCGCATGATCTTGTCCATCGCCCAGGCGGTGTCGTCCGCGCTGAGGTCGCGGCCGTCGAGGAGGGCGTTGAGGATGCCCGGCCAGGTGTGGGCCGCCACGCTGTCGCCGCCTGCCGGGGTCACAACGTTCATGGTCCACGCTCCTGGTGTGTTTCCTGCCTATGCCGTCACCCTATCGACCCGCCGGGCATGCCGGAGGGCCCCGTCCGATCGCCGGACGGGGCCCTCTGGGTGGCGTACTGCCTACGGTGCGCTACGAGGCACCGAGGGGATCAGTGGTGGCCGTGGCCGCTGGTGATCTCCTGGTACTCCTCGACCGTCGGCTTGGCGATGACGCTGTCCTCGCCGTAGTAGGACTTCGAGAGCTTGGCGCGCAGCTTCTGCGAGCGCTTGATCTTGCGCTTGACGCCGTTCTCGTCGACCTCCGGGCCCAGCTCGAGCGGCTTGGGCTGCTCGTGCTGCGTCAGCAGGTGCAGCTGCTCCTGGTCGAGCGGCTCGTGGACCTCGATGAACTCACCGTGCGGCAGGCGCTTGATGATGCCGGACTCGCGGCCGTGCAGCACCTTGTCCTTGTCGCGCCGCTGCAGACCCAGGCAGATCCGCTTGGTGGCGATGAAGGCCAGCACCGGAAGGACGAAGAAGCCGATCCGGACGAACCAGGTGAGGGAGTTGAGCGACAGGTGGAAGTGCGTCGCCCACAGGTCGTTGCCGCCGCCGATCAGCATCACGAAGTACGCGACCAGCCAGGCCACACCGAAGCCGGTGCGGGTGGGGACGTTGCGCGGGCGGTCCAGGATGTGGTGCTCGCGCTTGTCGCCGCGGACCCAGGACTCGACGAACGGGTAGACCGCGATGGCGACCAGGACCAGCGGGAAGATCACGATCGGGATCAGCACACCGAAGTTGACGGTGTGGCCCCAGAAGTTCCACTCCCAGCCCGGCATGACGCGGACCAGGCCCTCGGCGAAGCCCATGTACCAGTCGGGCTGGGCGCCCGTGGAGACCTGGTCGGGCCGGTACGGGCCGATGGCCCACACCGGGTTGATGCTGGCGACCGCGGCGATCACCGAGATCACACCGAAGACCAGGAAGAAGAAGCCTCCGGCCTTGGCCATGTAGACCGGCAGCAGCGGCATGCCGACGACGTTGTTGTTGGTCTTGCCGGCACCCGGGAACTGGGTGTGCTTGTGGTAGAAGACCAGGATCAGGTGCGCCACCAGCAGGCCGAGCATGATGCCCGGCAGCAGCAGCACGTGCACCGTGAAGAACCTCGGGATGATGTCGTGCCCGGGGAACTCGCCGCCGAAGATGAACATCTGCAGGTACGAACCGACCAGCGGCATCGCCAGGATGACGCCCTCGATGAACCGCACACCGGTACCGGAGAGCAGGTCGTCGGGGAGCGAGTAGCCGGTGAAGCCGGTGAACATGCCCAGCACGAACAGCAGGAAGCCGAACAGCCAGTTGACCTCGCGCGGCTTGCGGAAGGCGCCGGTGAAGAACACCCGCATCATGTGGACCATCATCGCGGCCAGGAAGACCAGCGCGGCCCAGTGGTGGATCTGGCGGATGAGCAGACCACCGCGGACGTCGAAGCTGATGTTCAGCGTCGACTCGAAGGCCTGGGTCATCCGGATTCCCTGCATGGGCACATAGGAACCGTGGTAGGTGACCTCGGCCATGCTCGGGTGGAAGAACAGCGTCAGGTAGACACCGGTCAGGATGATGATGATGAAGCTGTAGAGCGCGACCTCACCCAGCATGAAGGACCAGTGGTCCGGGAAGATCTTGCGCATGTTGGCCTTGGCGAGGCTGTAGATGCCCAGCCGGCCGTCCGCCCAGTCGGCGATCCGCTCGCCCCGCGGCGCCTGGCCGCGGCGCGGGTTGGTCGCGCCTTGTTCGTTACTCATCCGCGCTCCCAGAAGCTCGGGCCGACGGGCTCCGCGAAGCCGCTCGCGGCCTCCAGGAAGCCGTCCTTCTCCGTGATGTGCAGCTGCGGCAGGGCGTGTCCGGCGGGACCGAAGATCACCCGACCACCGTCAGCGAGGTCGAAGGTCGACTGGTGGCAGGGGCAGAGCACGTGGTGCGTCTGCTGCTCGTACAGGCTGATCGGGCAGCCCACGTGGGTGCAGATCTTCGAGTACGCCACGATGCCCTCGTGGGACCAGGCGAGCTCCTGCTTGTCCTTGATGTTCTGCGGCTGGATCCGCACGAGCATCAGGGCGTCCTTGGCGATGTGCTCGTTGAAGTCCTCGCTGTCCTCCTCCAGGCCCTCGGGCTTGGCGAACGTCAGCGAGCCGACCGCGATGTCCTCGGGACGCAGCGGAAGGTTGGTGGACTGGTTGACGAGGCGGACGCCCTTCTTCCAGTTCGTGGTGCGCAGCTTGGTCCCCGGCAGCGGACCGAGGTCGCGCAGCAGGACGACGCCGGAGAGCGGCACCAGGGCCAGCGCGCCGAACATCGTGTTGCGGATCAGCTTGCGGCGGCCGAAGCCGGACTCCTCGGCACCGGCCTGGAAGTCCGCCATGACCTTGGCCTTGACCTCGGGCGTGGCCTCGATCGGGTGCCGGTCGTCGGCGACCTCCACGTCCGACATCAGCGTGCGGGCCCAGTGGACCGCGCCGGCGCCGATGCAGAACAGCGCCGCGCCGAGCGTCAGACCGAGCGCGAAGTTCAGTGCGCTGATGTGGCCGATCGGCCAGATGTAGACGATCTTGTCGATCGGGATGGCCACGTACGAGGCGATGAAGCCGACCGTGGCGATCATGGACACCAGGAAGAGGAGGGCAACGGTGCGCTCGGAGCGCTTGGCGGCCCGCTCGTCGATGTCCTGGGCGCGGTGCTCGTGGGGCGGCAGCCCCGGGTCGGCGAACGGGTTGTCCGCCGTCGCCACCGCGCCTTCGTGAGCCGTCTCCCGCTCACTGGGAAGGATTTCTTCTGGCACGTCTGCGTGTCGTCCAGTCTCGCTCATGACTTCTTGGCCTTCGTAGTCCGGGCTGCGACCCAGATGGCGACCACTACCAGCGCGCCCAGGCCGAAGATGTAGCCGAAGAGACCCTCGCTGACCGGGCCGAGACCGCCGAGGTCCAGGCCGCCGGGGCTCTCGGATTCATCGCCGTTGACGGCGCCGAGGTACGCGATGATGTCCTTCTTGTTCTGCTTGCTCAGCGAGCCGTCACCGAAGGAGGGCATGTTCTGCGGGCCGGTTTCCATGGCCTCGTAGATGTGCTTCGGGTCCACGCCCTCGAGCGTCGGTGCGTACTTGCCGTTGGTGAGGGCGCCGCCCTTGCCGGTGAAGTTGTGGCACTGCGCGCAGTTGGTGCGGAACAGCTCGCCGCCCTTGCCGATGTCGGCACCGTCCGGGCTGTACTGCGACTTCTCCGGGACGGTGGGACCGGCACCCAGCGACGCGACGTAGGCCGCCAGGGCCTCACGCTGGGCGTCGTTGTAGATGGCCTTCTTCCGCGGCACCTGGGCGCCGGGCTGCTGGGCCGGCATACGGCCGGTGCCGACCTGGAAGTCGACGGCTGCGGCGCCGACGCCGACCAGGCTCGGGCCGTCGGAGGTGCCCTGACCGCCGGTGCCGTGGCAGCTTGCACAGCCCACGGCGTAGAGCTTCTTGCCCTCCTTGATGGCAAGGGACTGGGCGGTGTCATCGGCCTGAGCCTTGTCCGCCGGCGCGAACGCGGCGTACAGCCCCCCGGTGACCGCCAGCGCGAGGAGTAGGACGACGAGCGCCGCCAGCGGATGGCGCCGTCGTGCGGAGAGCTTTTTCACGGATTACCCCGGTGTCAGGATCTTCTGCGTCGATGCTGTGGATATGTCTGTCTGATGCGGAGCCGGCAGCGGCTACTTGATCAGGTAGATCGTGGCGAAGAGGCCGATCCAGACGACATCGACGAAGTGCCAGTAGTAGGACACAACGATGGCCGCGGTGGCCTGCGTGTGGGTGAACCTCTTGGCCGCGTACGTCCTGCCCAGGACCAGCAGGAAGGCGATCAGGCCGCCCGTCACGTGCAGTCCGTGGAAGCCGGTGGTCAGGTAGAACACCGAGCCGTACGGGCCGGACGAGAGCGACAGGCCCTCGTGCTTGACCAGCTCGGTGTACTCGAAGACCTGACCGCCGATGAAGATCGCACCCATGACGAAGGTGACCACGAACCAGGCCCGGAGCTTCTTGACGTCGCCGCGCTCGGCCGCGAAGACGCCGAGCTGGCAGGTCAGGGAGCTGAGCACCAGGATCGTGGTGTTGGTCGCGGAGAACGGAAGATTCAACGCATCGGCGGATTCCTTCCAATACTCGGCGCCGGTCACCGATCGGAGGGTGAAGTACATCGCGAAGAGGGCCGCGAAGAACATCAGCTCGGAACTCAGCCAGATGATGGTTCCGACGCTGGTGAGGTTCGGCCGATTGACCGACGGGTGCGCGTGCCCGGTTTCTACTGTCGTTGCTGTCGCCACGACCGACATTATGTCGGTCGCTTATCCCGCCCTCACTCCGGGGGGTGCCGTTCGGTGTGTCAAGGACGTATGCCCTGCTCGTACGGCCCAATTCCGCGGTCGCTCGAAGGGGGGAAGCGCCGGCCGGCCGGGCCGCCGGCGGGGCCGCCGGAACCCGGTCCTGACGGCCCGTCGGGCAGATCTTGGATGTGTTCAACCCCTCCTGCGGGCAGCCGTTGCGGGAGTAGCATCCGGCGCAACAGTGCCACCCGATGCTGTGCCGCTACGAAGAGCGTGGAGGAACGATGCAGGCGACTGCCACGGTGCTGGTCTACAGCGACAATGCCACCACCCGCGAGCAGGTCCGGCTTGCGGCCGGACGGCGCCCCGCCGCCGATGCCCCGCAGATCGAGATCCTGGAGTGCGCCACCGCCCCGGCCGTCCTGGAGGCCCTGGAGCAGGGCGGCATCGACGTCTGCGTGCTGGACGGCGAGACCGCGCCGGCGGGCGGGATGGGCGTCTGCCGGCAGATCAAGGACGAGATCTTCCAGTGCCCGCCGGTGCTGCTGCTGATCGGCCGCCCCCAGGACGCCTGGCTGGCCACCTGGAGCCGGGCGGACGCCGCGGTGACCCATCCGGTCGATCCGGTGGCCTTCGCCGACGCCCTGGCCGGGCTGCTGCGCCGCAAGCACCTCGTACAGGCCTGAGCGGCCCGCTGACGGTCTCTTAGGGCCTATGGCGGCCCCTAGATCTTCGGGCGCAGCCGGGCGTCGTCGCTGGGGTTCTGCTGGCGCTCGGCGGCTCCTGTGGTGGTGCCGGCCTTGCCCTTCAGGGCGCTGCCGGCGCGCCATTCGTTCCACGGCAGGTTCCAGTCGCCGTAGCCGTTGTCGAACGGCGTCATGGTCTCGCCGCCGCTGTTGACGACCTTGACGACGTCGCCTACCCGCACGGTGTTGAAGAACCACTGGGCGTTGCTGGTGGACATGCCCGTGCAGCCGTGGCTGACGTTCGCCGCGCCCTGCGATCCGACGGACCAGGGTGCGGCGTGGACGTACTCGCCGCTCCAGGTCACCCGGGTGGCCCAGTAGACCGGCAGATCGTAGGACTCCGAGCTCCCGGAGGCGATGCCGACGGTGGAGCTGCGCATGCGTACGAAGCTCTCCTTGCCGAGCACGACCTTGACGCCGTTGCGGGTGGAGAATCCGGGCTTGCCGGTGGTGACGGGGATGGTGTTGATCGTCGAGCCGTTGCGCTTGACCGTCATCCGGTGCGCCGCCGCGTCCGTGACGGCCTCCACGCGGTCGCCGGTGGTGAGCCTGACGGGCTTGGAGACGCCTCCGTAGAACCCCTTGGCGATCTTCAGACCAGCCAGGTTGCTGTGCACCGAGATGGTGGCGTGGGCGGGCCAGTACACCTTCGGGCGGAAGTGCAGCTTCTTGTCGTCCACCCAGTGCCAGGCGCCCTCGACCCGCGGCATGGAGTCGACCTTCAGGGCGCTCTCGACGACGGCGCGCGCCTTGGGGTCCTTGATGGGCTTGCTCAGCTCGGCGGTGATCGGCTGGCCGACGCCGTACTCGCCGCTCTCCGGGCCGAAGGCCGCGGTCAACTGGCCCGCGACGTCCTTGGTGTTGACCACCAGCGTCTTGCGGCCCGGTGTGCCGTCCTCCTCGGTGCTGACCCGCACCGTGTAGCGGGTTCCGGCGGCCAGTGGCCCGGTGGTGCGCCAGTGCCTGCCGTCGGCGCTGAGTTCGCCGTGCACGAAGCGGCCGGTGGAATCGGTGGCGGTCACGTCCGTGATCCGCGCCTCGTCGTCCGTGACGGAGACCTCAAGCGGCTTGTCGGGGTCCGCTTGCCGCTTTCCGTCCGGGGTGTTGGCGGTGATCTGGTCGCCCGCGTCGTAGGGATCGGCGGAGAGCGCGTCCGACGCCGAGCCCCCGCACGCGGCAGAGCTCACCGCGAGGGGCACGAGCAGGAGGCCGCAGCTCAGCACCGTCCGGGTTCGAGGTCTGTGACTCATGACCCAAAAATATGAAGAATCACCTGTCTCAGCGCGCTGGAGGACTGCAAACGGGTGTGTCCCTGCCGCCCAAACGGGGCGGGCCCGGACACCTGTTGGAGGTGTCCGGGCCCGCCCTGCGGCGTGTCAGCCGTGCGTTTCGCCTTACTGCGTGCGGTTCTCACCGCGGTAGTACTCGAAGACCCAGCCGAAGAGGCCGACGAGGATCACCGGCAGGGAGAAGTACAGCAGCCACCAGCCGAAGACGACGCCCAGGAAGGCCAGCGCGCCACCGACGGCCAGGGACAGCGGCTGCCAGCTGTGCGGGCTGAAGAAGCCCAGCTCACCGGCGTCGTCCGAGACCTCGGCGTTCTCGTTGTCCTGTGCGCCCGCGTCGACCCGCCGGGCCGTGAAGGCCAGGTAGTAGCCGACCATGATGCACAGGCCGAAGGCGAGGAACAGCGCGGTGGTGCCCGCCGGCTCCTTCGACCACAGGCCATAGACGATCGCCATGGCCAGGACGAAGACGGAGAGCCAGATGAACATCTTGCCCTGGATCTTCACTTGCCCGCCTCCTTGCCGCCGGCGAGGGACTTGTCGTCCTCAGTGCCGTGACCGTTGTGCAGCGCGTCGAGGGCCGCGATCTCCGGGTGGTGCAGGTCGAACGCCGGGGATTCGGAGCGAATACGCGGCAGGGTGAGGAAGTTGTGCCGCGGCGGCGGGCAGGACGTCGCCCACTCCAGGGAGCGGCCGTAGCCCCACGGGTCGTCGACCTCGACCTTCTTGCCGTACTTCGCCGTCTTCCAGACGTTGTAGAGGAACGGCAGGATCGACAGGCCCAGCACGAACGAGCTGATCGTCGAGATGGTGTTCAGCGCCGTGAAGCCGTCGGCCGCGAGGTAGTCCGCGTAACGCCGCGGCATGCCCTCGGCACCCAGCCAGTGCTGGACGAGGAACGTGCCGTGGAAGCCGATGAACAGCGTCCAGAACGTGATCTTGCCGAGCCGCTCGTCCAGCATCTTGCCGGTGAACTTCGGCCACCAGAAGTGGAAGCCGCAGAACATCGCGAAGACGACCGTGCCGAAGACGACGTAGTGGAAGTGCGCCACCACGAAGTACGAGTCGGAGATGTGGAAGTCCATCGGCGGCGAGGCCAGGATGACACCGGTCAGACCACCGAAGGTGAAGGTGATCAGGAAGCCGATCGCCCAGAGCATCGGCGTCTCGAAGGACAGCGAGCCCTTCCACATCGTGCCGATCCAGTTGAAGAACTTCACACCGGTCGGCACCGCGATCAGGAACGTCATGAACGAGAAGAACGGCAACAGCACGCCGCCCGTCACATACATGTGGTGCGCCCACACCGTGACCGACAGACCGGCGATCGAAATCGTCGCCGCGATCAGACCGATGTAACCGAACATCGGCTTCCGGGAGAACACCGGAATGACCTCGGAAATGATGCCGAAGAACGGCAGCGCGATGATGTACACCTCGGGATGGCCGAAGAACCAGAAGAGGTGCTGCCACAGCAGAGCGCCACCATTAGCGGCATCGAATACATGGGCACCGAATTTCCGGTCCGCCTCCAGCGCGAACAGCGCCGCCGCCAGTACCGGGAAGGCCAGCAGGACCAGCACACCGGTCAGCAGCACGTTCCAGGTGAAGATCGGCATCCGGAACATCGTCATGCCGGGCGCCCGCATGCAGATGATCGTCGTGATGAAGTTGACCGAACCGAGGATCGTGCCGAAACCGGAGAAGGCCAGACCCATGATCCACATATCGGCGCCGACGCCCGGCGAACGCACCGCGTCCGACAGCGGCGAGTACGCGAACCAGCCGAAGTCCGCCGCACCCTGCGGGGTGAGGAAGCCGGCCACCGCGATCAGCGAGCCGAAGAGGTACAGCCAGTAGGCGAACATGTTCAGCCGCGGGAACGCCACGTCGGGCGCGCCGATCTGCAGCGGCATGATCCAGTTCGCGAAGCCGGCGAACAGCGGGGTGGCGAACATCAGCAGCATGATCGTGCCATGCATGGTGAACGCCTGGTTGAACTGCTCGTTCGACATGAGCTGTGTGCCGGGACGGGCCAGCTCGGCCCGCATCAGCAGCGCCATCACGCCGCCGATGCAGAAGAACGCGAACGACGTGACCAGGTACATCGTGCCGATGGTCTTGTGGTCAGTGGTCGTCAGCCACTTCACGGCAGCGATACCGGGCTGCTTTTTCCGTACGGGCGGTGCTGCCGGAGCCGTATCGGCGGCGGCACCCTGAGGTTCGTTGAGGATGCTCACTGGTTCTTCGTCTCCGCATTCCTGGCGTGATCCGTCTGCTTGATGCCCGACGGCAGGTATCCGGCCTGGCCCTTCTTCTTCAGTTCCTGCAGGTGCTCCCGGTACCGCTCAGGGGAGACGACCTTGACGTTGAAGAGCATCCGGGAGTGGTCGACGCCGCAGAGCTCGGCGCACTTGCCCATGAAGGTGCCCTCCTTGTTGGGAGTCACCTCGAAGACATTGGTGTGGCCCGGGATGACGTCCTGCTTGAACAGGAACGGCACCACCCAGAAGGAGTGGATGACATCGCGCGAAGTGAGGACGAACTGGACCGTCTCACCCTTCGGCAGCCACAGCGTCGGGCCGGGGTTACCGGTCTGCGGGTTCCGGGTGCCCGGAACGCCCACGTCGTAGACACCGTCGGCACCGGCCGGCGCGGTCTTCTTCCACTTGTCCGGGATCGCCGAGAGCGCGCTGGAGTTGATGTTCGTGGTCGACTTGTCGCCGTCGACGTCCTCCAGGTAGTTGAACCCCCAGCTCCACTGGAAGCCCACCACGTTGATGACGTGGTCCGGCTTCTTGGAAGTCTTCAGGAGTGCGCTCTCATCACGTGCGGTGAAGTAGAACAGCACCGCGATGATGATGAACGGGACGATCGTGTACAACGCCTCGATCGGCATGTTGTACCGGGTCTGCGCGGGGACCTCCACCTTGGTCCTGCTGCGGCGGTGGAAGATCACGCTCCAAATGATCAGGCCCCACACCAGCACGCCCGTTGCGAGGGCGGCGGCCCAGGAGCCCTGCCAAAGAGAGAGGATCCGCGGCGCCTCGTCGGTGACGGGCGTTGGCATGCCGAGGCGGGGGAAGTCCTTATATGTGCAACCAGTAGCGGTCGCCAGGACCAGGCCCGCAGCAAGCACCTGCGGCAGCTTCCGCCGCATCGGGCGCCGCGACGAGCGGTCGGAGCCGTTGGGACTCACGTAGCGCCTTCCCGAGAGTCTCGCCCGCGCGGTCGGCTGCGGCCTTACTCGCTGGTCGGTCGCCGCCCTGCGTCGGGCAGGGGTTTGGATGTTTATGCGGACCAAACCCTACTGGACGCTATTTGGGGTCGCGCGGGGAGGGTGCCCAACGCGCCGCGACGCACCCCTAAGGGGTGGCCGGGTCCTCCGTGAGGCACCCTCGCCACACCCGATTACCCGCTCCCACCAGGCATCTGACGGTGTGACCGGCCTCCGTTCGCCCCGGCCCGGCGGACCGGGCGCCGCGGCCGGGCCCGCGGTCCGGCCGGGCGGGGGCCATCGCCGCGGACCCCATGGGACTAACGTCTCGTACGTGCCCTACTTCGACGCCGCGTCCTCCGCTCCCCTGCACCCGGTCGCCCGTGAGGCGCTGCTCGCCTCGCTCGACGAGGGCTGGGCCGACCCGGCCCGCCTCTACCGCGAGGGCCGCCGCGGCCGGCTGCTGCTGGACGCCGCGCGCGAGGCCGCGGCCGAGGCGGTCGGCTGTCGACCGGACGAGTTGGTTTTCACCCCTTCGGGTACGCAAGCGGTGCATTTGGGAGTCGCCGGTGCGCTGGCGGCCCGTCGGCGCGTCGGCCGCCGGCTGCTGCACTCCGCCGTCGAACACTCCTGCGTACTGCACGCCGCCGAGGTCCATGAGGCGGCCGGCGGCACCCGCGCGGAGCTGGCCGTGGACCGGACGGGCCGGGTGGCGGCCGGCGACGTGGCCGCCGCGCTCACCCCGGACACCGCGCTGGTCGCCCTGCAGTCCGCCAACCACGAGGTGGGCACCGAGCAGCCGGTCGAGGAGGCGGCCGGGCTCTGCCGGGAGTCCGGCGTGCCCCTGCTGGTGGATGCCGCGCAGTCGCTGCCCTGGGGGCCGGTGCCCGGCGACTGGTCGCTGCTGGCGGCCAGCGCCCACAAGTGGGGCGGCCCGCCCGGTGTCGGGCTGCTCGTGGTTCGCAAGGGGACTCGGTTCGCGCCACAGGGGCCCGCGGACGAGCGGGAGTCGGGCCGCAGCCCGGGGTTCGAGAACATCCCGGCGATCGTGGCGTCCGTGGCGTCGCTGCGCGCGCTGCGGGCCGACGCCGGGACCGCCACCGAGGCGGCGCGGCTGCGGCAACTGGTGAACCGGATCCGCACGCGGGTGCCGGCGCTGGTCCCGGAGGTGGAGGTGGTCGGCGACCCGGTGCACCGCCTGCCCCATCTCGTCACCTTCTCCTGTCTCTATGTCGACGGGGAGACCCTGCTGCACGAGCTCGACCGGGCGGGCTTCTCCGTCTCGTCCGGATCGTCCTGTACGTCCAGCACCCTGGCGCCGAGCCATGTGCTGCGCGCGATGGGGGTGCTGTCCGAGGGGAACGTCCGGGTCTCGCTGCCGTACGGGACGAAGGAGGCGGATGTCGACCGGTTCCTGGAGGTGCTGCCCGGGGTGGTGCGCTCGGTACGGGAGCGGCTGGGGGTGCCGTCGGTGACGGCCGAGGCACCCGAGGCCGGTTCGGCGGCCGAGGCCGATGAGGCACCGCGGACCGCGGCGGGCGCCGGGTCCGAGGACCTGGTCGTCGACTCCCTCGGCAGGCGCTGCCCCATCCCGGTCATCGAGCTGGCCAAGGTGATCGGCAAGGTGCCGGTCGGCGGGACGGTGACGGTGCTCTCCGACGACGAGGCCGCCCGGCAGGACATCCCCGCCTGGTGCACGATGCGCGAGCAGGAGTACCTGGGCGAGCGGGCGGCAGAACGCGGCGCCGCGTATGTCGTGCGGCGCCGCGTCTGAGACGTTCTTGCGGCCGGTTCAGGCCAGGTGCTGCTGGACGTCGGCGGCGGCCTCGTGGCCGTACGCCTTGGTGAAGCGGTCCATGAAGTGGCTGCGGTGCAGCTCGTACTCCTGGGTGCCGACGGTCTCGATGACCAGCGTCGCCAGCATGCAGCCGACCTGCGCGGCGCGCTCCAGGCCGACGCCCCAGGCCAGACCGGACAGGAAGCCGGCGCGGAAGGCGTCGCCGACGCCGGTGGGGTCGGCCTTGGTCTTCTCCTCCGGGACGCCGACCTCGATGGCGGGCTCGCCGACCCGCTCGATGCGCACGCCGTTGGAGCCGAGGGTGGTGACCCGGGTGCCGACCTTGGCGAGGATCTCGTCGCCGGTCCAGCCGGTCTTGGACTCGATCAGGCCCTTCTCGTACTCGTTGGAGAAGAGGTAGGTGGCGCCCTCCATGAGGGTGCGGATGTCGTCGCCGTCCATCCGGGCGATCTGCTGGGAGAAGTCGGCGGCGAAGCGGATGCCGCGGGTGCGGCACTCCTCGGTGTGCCGGATCATCGCCTCGGGGTCGTCCGCGCCGATCAGTACGAGGTCCAGGCCGCCGACCCGCTCGGCCACGTGCTGGAGCTCGATCAGCCGGGCCTCGCTCATCGCGCCGGTGTAGAAGGAGCCGATCTGGTTGTGGTCGGCGTCGGTGGTGCACACGAAGCGCGCGGTGTGCAGCACTTCGGAGATGCGTACGGAGCGGGTGTCGACGCCGTGGCGGTCGAGCCAGGCGCGGTACTCCTCGAAGTCGTTGCCCGCGGCGCCCACCAGGATCGGCTCGATGCCGAGCTGGCCCATGCCGAAGCAGATGTTGGGGGCGACTCCGCCACGGCGGACGTCGAGCTGGTCGACCAGGAAGGAGAGAGAGACCGTATGCAGCTGGTCGGCCACGAGCTGGTCGGCGAAGCGGCCGGGAAAGGTCATCAGGTGGTCGGTGGCGATGGAGCCGGTGACTGCGATACGCACGACGGGTCTGCTCCTGCGGGTGGCGGAGGGGACTTGCGGACGTGGAGCAACGCTACCTGGCGGGGTGCAAAACCACCTGCGCATCCCGGATAGACGGAACCTCTGAAACCAGCGGATAACTACTCAATAGTAGGCCTTTCTCCTCGGCGCGTGCCTGCGTACGGTGCCCCTATGACCAAGCCTGTGAAAGCCGTCACACCGCGTGTCGCCGCCTCACCCGCCGAATCCGAGCCGGAGTCGCTCGACGAGCTGCGCGGGGACTGCGCGCGGATGGCGGGGCGCTGGAAGGCCGGGCACCGGTCCGCGCCGACGCCCGGCCGGGCGTCCGATCTGCACGGGGTCGAGGTTCCCGAGCGGTCCGCCGAGATCGTGGACAACATGTCCGACTACGGCGACTGAGCCGTTCGGGGAACCGCGCACGCCCCCGCTCCGTCCCATCGACGTCCACCCCGGGGAGGGTGGCACGGCAGATGTTCAGCGGAGCTGAAGGAGCGATGCGGTGAACACCGAGGACACCCCCACGACCCCGGACCACCCCAAGGAGCGCCGGCGCCGCAGCCCGCTGCTGGTCGCCTCGATGGCCGCCGCGGTGCTGCTGGCCGGGGGCGGCGCGGCGTACTGGGCCTCGTCCGCGTCCAGCGACGAGGGCTCGGGACCGGGTTCCGCGGGCAAGGCCGACCCGCCGCCGCTCGCGCTCGACGGCTACACGGGCGGCTCGATAGCGGCCGGTGAGCCCAATCCGCAGGGCGCGAAGTACAAGGCCGTGAAGGAACTGCCCGGCGGGCCGTCGTCGGCGCCGGTGTACCGGCCCCAGGGCGAGATCGGCCGGGAGTCGGTGGAACGGCTGGCGAAGGCGCTGGATGTGGCCGGAAAGGTCCGCTCGGAGGGCACCACCTGGAAGGTGGGCGGGACCCGGGACGCCCGCAGCCCCGTCCTGCAGGTGAACAAGACCGGCTCGGGCTCCTGGACGTACTCGCAGTACGGCACCCCGAGCGGTACGAACTGCGCGCTGCCCGCCACCGAGAACGGCAAGGACGGCGACCAGGCGGGCGCCGGCGCGTCGAGCCGGCCCGGCTGCCCGTCGTACCGCGGCGGCGGGGACATCACGACCGAGGACGACAGCAGCGGCAAGGACGCGGTGTCGCCGGAGAAGGCCAAGCAGGCGGTGCGGCCGGTGCTCAAGGCGCTCGGCCAGGAGAGCGCCCGGCTCGATGCGAGCGGGCTGTCCGGCGCGGTGCGGATCGTCACCGCGAATCCGGTGCTCGGCGGGCTGCCGACGTACGGCTGGCAGAGCGATCTGCAGGTCGGCTCGGACGGTCAAGTGGTCGGCGGCAGCGGTCAGTTGGCGAACCCCGTCAAGGGCGCGGTGTACCCCGTGCTGAGCGCGGACAAGACGCTTGCGCGGCTGAACGCGGGCGGGGGCCGCACGCCGGCCGGCTGCCCGTCGGTGCCGCCCGGGAAGGACGGCAAGGACGACAAGGGCGGCAAGGGCGGTCAGATCGCGCCGTGCGAGCCCTCGCCGACGAAGGCCCAGAAGCCGGCCGAGGTGACCGGCGCCGTCTTCGGGCTCGCGGTGCAGTACGTCAGCGGCGGGCAGGCGCTGGTGCCGTCGTGGCTGTACACGGTCCGCCAGCCGGGCGCCGGCAGCGGCCCGGACGCCACGACGACCGTCACGCACCCCGCGGTGGACCCGAAGTACCTGGCGCACAAGGACCGGACCCCGAAGGGGCCGTCCGGGAAGCCGGGCGCGATGGCGCTGGAGTCGTACGACGTGGGCGACGGCGGCCGGAAGCTGACCGTGCACTTCTGGGGCGGGGTGTGCAGCGTCTACTCGGTGAGCGCCGAGGAGTCGGACACGGCCGTGAAGACCAAGGTCGTCGGCAAGGACAAGAAGCCGGGCCAGGTCTGCGTGAAGATCGCCAAGGAGTTCACCAAGACCGTCACGCTGCGCGAGCCGCTGGACGGCCGGAAGGTGATCGACGTGTCGACCGGTGAGGCCGTGCCGAAGCGGTAGGCCCGGACACGGACACGGGAAGGGACACGGATACGGCGAAGGCGGCGCCCCCACTCGGGGGACGCCGCCTTCGCCGTATGTGCGCGGACCCGCGGTCCTTAGCTGAAGGAGTCGCCGCAGGCGCAGGAGCCGGTGGCGTTCGGGTTGTCGATCGTGAAGCCCTGCTTCTCGATGGTGTCGACGAAGTCGATGGAGGCACCGCCGAGGTACGGGGCGCTCATCCGGTCGGTGACGACCTTGACGCCGTCGAAGTCCTTGACGACGTCGCCGTCGAGCGAGCGCTCGTCGAAGAAGAGCTGGTAGCGCAGACCGGAGCAGCCGCCGGGCTGAACCGCCACCCGCAGCGCGAGGTCGTCCCGGCCCTCCTGCTCCAGCAGGCTCCTGACCTTCGACGCGGCCGCGTCGGACAGGATGATGCCGTCGCTGACGGTGGTCTTCTCGTCCTGCACGCTCATCTACATCTCTCCCGGGTTGTACGGACCGCTTGTCATCGGATGCAACAAGCTGAAACCGGCGACGCCCCGGATTAATTCCGGCTGGGCGCTTCTTCTTCATGCTCGCACACCGGCGGCCGGGAACAGGTGGCCCAGCGCACACAGTGCGGCGGTGATGCGTCACATCGACACTATGGCCATCGTCAAAGTGACGTGAAGCGGCTATGATAGATAGCGTCAAATAGACGAAAAGGCTTGTGCTCAAGAGCGCAAAGAGCTGTCCGCAGAGAAGAGAGGGTGCGTGTTGTGACCACCGCCCAGCCCCTGGACGTCCAGCCGACCCCGCTGGCCCTGCTCCTCCTCGGCCGTGAGGCCGACCCGAAGAGCGAGCGCGGCGTGGAGTGCCCCGGAGACCTCCCCGCCCCGTCCGACCCCGACCTCGTCGCGCGCGCCCGCGCGGCGAAGGAGAAGCTCGGCGACAAGGTCTTCGTCCTCGGGCACCACTACCAGCGCGACGAGGTCATCGAGTTCGCCGACGTCACCGGTGACTCCTTCAAGCTGGCGCGGGACGCCGCCGCCCGGCCGGACGCCGAGTACATCGTCTTCTGCGGCGTGCACTTCATGGCGGAGTCGGCCGACATCCTCACCGGCGACGACCAGCAGGTCATCCTCCCCGACCTGGCCGCGGGCTGTTCGATGGCCGACATGGCCACCGCCGAGCAGGTCGCCGAGTGCTGGGACGTGCTCACCGAGGCCGGCATAGCCGAGCAGGTCGTGCCGGTCTCGTACATGAACTCCTCGGCCGACATCAAGGCCTTCACCGGCAAGCACGGCGGCACGATCTGCACCTCCTCCAACGCCAAGCGGGCGCTGGACTGGGCCTTCGAGCAGGGGGAGAAGGTCCTCTTCCTGCCCGACCAGCACCTGGGCCGCAACACCGCCGTCCGCGACATGGGCATGTCCCTGGACGACTGCGTGGTCTTCAACCCGCACAAGCCGAACGGCGGCCTGACCGTCGAGCAGCTGCGCAACGCGAAGATGATCCTGTGGCGCGGCCACTGCTCGGTGCACGGCCGGTTCTCCCTGGACTCGGTGAACGACGTGCGGGCCCGCATCCCGGACGTCAACGTCCTGGTCCACCCCGAGTGCAAGCACGAGGTCGTGGCGGCCGCGGACTACGTCGGCTCGACGGAGTACATCATCAAGGCCCTGGAGGCCGCCCCGCGCGGCTCGAAGTGGGCCATCGGCACGGAGCTGAACCTGGTCCGCCGCCTGGCGAACCGCTTCGCCGCGGAGGACAAGGAGATCGTCTTCCTCGACAAGACGGTCTGCTTCTGCTCGACGATGAACCGCATCGACCTCCCCCACCTGGTGTGGACGCTGGAGTCGCTGGCGGCCGGCAAGGTCGTCAACCGCATCGAGGTCGACAAGGAGACCGAGAGCTTCGCGAAGCTGGCGCTGGAGCGGATGCTGAGCCTGCCGTAGGCGCGGCGAACGGCCGTCGCACCCGTGGGGAGAGACCCCTGCGGGTGCGGCGGCCGTCAGCTCGTGGCGGCCTCCAGGGTCCAGCGGACCTTGTCGTGGTCCTTGACCGCGGTGCCGCAGGGCCCGGTCGTGATCTTCTTTTCGTTGACGTAGGCGTTCCACTTCTTGTCGCCGTCCGCGGCGTCCCCGCGGATCTCGGTGACCACGAAGTCCCCGGTCGCCTCGTCCCAGTGCGCCCGCACGCCGAGGTGGTACCTCCGGTCGGCGTCGGCCAGGGCGGTGAGCGGTGTGGGGCGCACACCGTCGGCGGCGCAGCGGAAGCCGCCGTACAGGGAGCGCGCCGCCGTGCGCACGATGCCCACGCTGCCGGTGAAGGCGCCGCCCGTGACCGCGACGCGGACCGGGGCGACGGGGCCGTCGGCGGCGGCCGGCGGCGCGAGCGCGAGGACGAGTCCGGCCGCCGGCACGAGGGCGGCCCTGCGGGCCGGAGCACAGCGCACGGTCGCCCGCCTTTCGTCGGTTCGGCACCCAAAGCCACCGTCGCACCACTCACCGCGATGCGCGAGCCGATCGCCCCGGTCGACCGCGATCCGAGGCACGGCCCGCAGGGCCCGGCGACGGCGGCCCGGACTGCGCCACCGGAGGGACGGAAACACCGCGCCGTCACCACGACAGAGTAACGCTGCGTAATCCATTCGTTGCTGGTTCGTTAGCGCGGTGATCCCGGTATCAGATCGGGTCCAGACAGGAAGGAAGTTCCGTCGTGGGTAAGGCAATGCGTATGGTCGCGGGCACCCTCGGGGCCGGTGTGCTGGTGCTGTCGGCGACCGGCACGGCCGGTGCCAAGGGCTGGGATGGCGGGTTCTTCGACGAGGACGTGCACTGCGCGCCGACGTTCACCCTCCTGCTCCCCTCGGATGGTTGCCGTACGAACATCCTCATCGACAACCACCGGACGATCGCCAAGCTCAAGCAGACCGCCGGGGGCGACATCACCGACACCCTCGTGTCCGCCCGCAGGGGCACCGGGGGCTTCGGGGGCCTCAGGGGCCTCGTCCGCTGATGCGGGCGCCGCACCCCGCAGTGCGCTGCTCCGGGGTGCGGCATGGCGTCTCGTCTCGCCCTATGCGTCGGTAGGGCGCTCCGCCGCCCAGCTCGGGACGGCGGAGAGATCGATCGGCTCGCCGGCTTCCAGGCCGGCGAGCCGCAGGTTCTCCTCGACCGTTTCGTAGACCGCGTCGAACTGCGGCTTCTCGAGTTCGAAGGTGGGGCTGGCGAAGCGGCCCGGCCGCCCGGGGTGCGGGTTGCGGTAGAGCTGTTCGGAGCGGTCGCGGAGTTCCAGCATGGTGGGGATGGCCAGGGCCATCGCCCGGGGGGTGCCGTCGAAGGCCTGCTGGAGATAGGAGAGCAGGGCGGCGTAGCGGGTGTTGAAGGCGACGGCCTGCTCGTACACCTCCTTGTTCGTCTTGTAGTCGGTGACCTTGGAGTCGCCGTGGATCGGGTAGGCGTCGTCCCAGGTGACGTCCAGCAGGGGGCCGCTGGGCGGGTCCTTGGGGGTGTCGTGGGGGCCGTAGCTGCGGCCGGTGTAGATCTCGTTGAAGCGGAAGTAGTGGGCGAGCTGCCGCTGCTCGCCGAAGATCAGGTCGTCGCTGGTCCAGATGTGGTCGTCGAGGCCCTCGCCCTGTTCGCTGATGACGCGGATGGCGAGCTTGGCCGACTTCAGGTCGTGTACGGCGAAGACCTCGCCGCCGGAGTTGTAGAAGTCCTCCGGGCCGACCTGGCGTGCGGGCCGCTGGGGGAAGACCGCGGCCTCGCCGTGGTCCTCGACCAGCTTCTCCAGGCCCTGGCGGATGGCGTCGTAGAACTGGCCGATGGAGGTCCAGCCCTCCCCCGGCTTGGGGTGGGGAGCCAGTTTGCGGGGCAGTTCGATGCGCAGGAAGGTGCGCAGCGCGTCGGGCGAGAAGTGCCGGAGATGGATCAGGGGCACGTCCTTGTCGCTGCTGAACGGCAGCTTCGCCGGGTACTTGGCGACGAACTCCTTGCGGCCCACCACGGGCTTGCCGCCGACCGCGTTGAGGAGGTTCGCCACCAGGGTCATATGCAGCATCTCCTCCATCAGGACGCTGCGGATGGCGAAGTAGGCGGTGCGGTTGGCGCCCGGGTGGATGGAGTACATCCCGGTCATGTAGACGGGGATGGTGAGGTGCTCGACCTCCAGGGCGCCCTGGAGGTAGGTGCGGAGTTCCTCGATGGTCTGCGGGATGCCGAACCCCTGTGCGTCCAGGGCCATCGCGGTGATCACGCCGGTACCTCCTCGTGGGCGGGGCCGGCGACCTCGACCGGGCGGCGGGCGTCGACGAGGTCCCGGTGGATCTGGGCGGCGCTGCGCAGGGCCAGCGCCATCATGGTGAGGGTGGGGTTGCTGGTGCCGACGGACGGCATGCTGCCGCAGCCGACGGCGTAGAGGTTGGGGTGGTCGTGGGTGCGCTGGCCCTTGTCCACCACGGAGGTCCCGCTGTCGGTGCCCATGATGTGGGTGCCCGCTCCGTGCCCGGCTCCGCTGTAGGCGAGGTGGGTGCCGTTGTAGACGACGTGTCCGAGCGGCGGGACGCCGTTCTGCGGGGCGTGGTGGGTGTAGTCCTTGGCCTTGAGGAGGCCGAAGATCTGCTGGGCTACCAGGCGGGCGGCGTACAGGCCCTTGCGGACGTGGTCGTCGAGGTCGTAGGTGACGATCGGGCGGGGGTTGCCCATGGCGTCGCGGTAGCGGGCCGGGTCGATGGTGACGCGGTTGCTCTCGTTCGCGGACTGCTCGACGGCGATCTGGAGCTGGAGCTGGCGGCCGACGGAGTGGCCGAGGAGGCTGCGCAGTTCGGGCCCGTAGACGCCCTTGTCCCGGATGCTGCCGTCGGGGTTGCCGCCGACGCCCAGGGCGCTGGCGACGTTGCTGAGCGGGGCGCCGGTGGCCCAGCCCCAGCCCCAGTTGCCGATCTCGATGCGGAAGGGCGCGCGCTCGCCGCGTCCGCCTCCGCTGCGGAAGACCTCCCAGCCGGAGGTGTGTCCGGGGCCGCGGAACGGGCCGACCGGGCCCTTGTCCTCGGGGGCGAGCGCCCAGCTGAGGAGGGTGGGGTGGTCCATCAGGTTGCGGCCGACCTGCCCGCTCTTGTTGGCCAGGCCCGAGAACAGCAGCAGCCGGGCGTTCTCGATGGCGTGCGCGGCGAGGACGACCACGTCCGCCTCCGCGAGGTAGGTCTGGTGGACCGGTGAGACCGGGTCGGTGTACGTGCGGTACTCCACTCCGGTGACCCGGCCGTCCGACCGCGCCCGGACCCGGCTGACCACGCAGCGGGTGGCCAGGGTGACGGACTTGGGCCAGCCGGCCTGGATGCGCAGCGGATGCGACTTGGCCTGCACGGGGCAGATGGGGACGCAGCTGGCGTTGCCCACGCAGCGCTCGCCGTAGTTGGGGATGCCGACGGCGCCCTGGACGCGGTACGGGTCCCGGTAGGCGGGGTTGGGGGTGGAGTTGCGGGCCTGCGGCAGGCCGTACACGGTCAGCGCGTAGTCCCGGCCGGCCACGCCGTCCTTGACGACCTTGCCGTCGAGGTCCTTGCACCGCTGGTCGACATAGCTCTGCGGGATGTGGTGCATGGGGTACTCGTACGCGGGGTCGGTGACGGTACCGAGGGCCTTCTGCTCCTTGGCGTTGCCGGCGACGCCGAACTCGCGCTCGGCCTCGGCGTACCAGGGCTGGAGTTCGGCGGCGGTGAAGGGCCAGTTCCGGCCGTACCCGTAGTCCTTGGCGGTGGCGAAGTCGTCGGGGAGCATGCGGGGGACGGCGCCGAGCCAGTGCATGGCGGCGCCGCCGAGTTCGCGCAGGTAGTCGGTGCCGTAGGGGAGCTTGCCGTCCTGGACCAAGTAGCCGTTGGCGGTGAACTCGGGCTGTCCGGAGGCGGGGTTGCGTACCGGGGCGAGGTCGAGGACGTCCGGGTAGGGCGCGGCCTTGTTGCGGCGGTAGGCGGAGTTGGGGACCTTGGCGACGGCCGAGTAGTAGGTGGACAGGGAGTCCAGATAGCCGGGCCAGGTCTCGGTGCCGCTGTTGCCGGCCTCCAGGACGAGGACGTCCCAGCCCTGGTCGCCGAGGCGTTTGGCCAGTGCGCTGCCGGCCCAGCCGGCGCCGACGATGATCACGTCGTAGCGGCGGCGGGCGGCGGCCTCCGCGGGGACGGGTCCGGTCATGGGGTGGCCTCCTCGGGAGTGGTGGCGGCTTCGCTTCCGGCGGCGGCCGCGGTGGGCACGGCGGACGGCGGGATATGGCGGCTCAGGCGGTGGCCGGGGATCAGCTCGTCGGGGATCGCGTCCGGGGCGACCTCGGCGGCCAGGCCGGTGCGGTAGGGGACGTCGGCGAGGTCGAGGTCGGTACGGAGCCCGTCGAGGCTCTGCCAGGTCGGCGCCGGCGGCTTGACCGCCCAGGTGCCGAAGCCGGGCGGTTTGGCGCCCGCCGGGTGGCCGTGGAAGGTGCGCCACACCAGGCCCTCGACGTAGGCGCTGGGCGAGGCGACGGACTCGGTGTTGGCGACCTCGCGCCGGAGGGTTGCGTGGGCCACCGGGGCCAGCCGGGGCCAGGCGCCGGTGTACCAGAGGTAGATCAGCGCCCGGGCGACCTCGCGGTGGGGGAGGTCCAGGGCCTGGGGCCCCTTGCCCTGGGCTACGGCTTCCTTCCAAGCGGCCCAGAACTTGGTGAACTGGGCGTCGCCGACCTGGCCTCGGGCGGTGTCCAGGTAGAGCCGGGCCATGCCGGTGGCGTACAGATCGAATGCGGCGAAGCCGGTCAGCGGCACGCAGTGGGTGATGAAGTCGGCCAGTTCGTCGGCTGGTTCGTCGGCTGCTCGGTCCGCGGTTCCGTCGGCTGCTGCGGGGACGGTCATCGCTCTCCTCCCGGTGCGGCATATTCGGGAGTCATGCTTCTCGGGCCCGGCAGGCGTATGCCGACAAGACTGGATAAACCACTGGAAGGCGTATGACGGGAGGTCAGTTGGCGCCGTGACCACCGGCGTACGCGGGAGCCCCCGCTGCCATGCGTACGGCAGCGGGGGCTCCTGGTTGCGGCCCGGTGGCGGTGCCCCGGCTCGAACGGAGTCGAGAGCGGCGCCGCGGGCGGGGGCTTACACGCCCGCGGGCTGCGGGGTGCGGTCGGCCTCCTCCGGTTGCGCGCCGGACTTCGCGGCGCGCTTGGCGGCCTTCTTCTTCGCCCGGCGCTCCTTGCGGAGTTCGATCATCGCGTAGAGCGTCGGGACGAGGAGGAGGGTGAGCAGGGTGGAGGTGATCAGACCGCCGATCACGACCACGGCCAGCGGCTGGGATATGAAGCCGCCGTCGCCGGTGATGGACAGCGCCATCGGCAGCAGCGCCATGATCGTGGCCAGCGCGGTCATCAGGATCGGGCGCAGACGGTGCCGGCCGCCCTCGACGACCGCCTCGACGACGCCGTAACCCTGTGCGCGGTACTGGTTGATCAGGTCGATCAGCACGATGGCGTTGGTGACCACGATGCCGATCAGCATCAGCATGCCGATCATCGCCGGGACGCCCAGCGGGGTGCCGGTGGCGACCAGCAGGCCGATCGCGCCGGTCGCCGCGAAGGGTATGGAGACCAGCAGGATCAGCGGCTGGATCAGCGACTTGAAGGTGGCCACCAGGAGCATGAAGACGATGGCGATGGCCGCCAGCATCGCCAGACCCAGCGAGGAGAAGGCGTCGGTCTGGTCCTGGGAGACGCCGCCGATCTTCGCCGTCGCGCCGTCCGGCAGCTTCAGCGCGTCGATCTCGCTCTGCAGCTTGGCGCTGACCGCGCCGGTGTTGTCGCCGGTCGGCTTGGCGGTGATGGTCGCCGAGCGGGCCCCGTCGATCCGGGTCATCTGGACCGGGCCGGGCACGGTCTTCACGGTGGCGATGGTGCCGAGCTTGACCGGGCCGGCCGGCGTCGGGATGGCCAGGTTCTTCAGCTCGTCCTCGGTGGTGGCCGGGTGGGCCGACTTGATGACGATGTCCCGCTCGGTGTCGTCCAGGACGGCCTTGCCGCTGGTGGTGCCGCGGATCGCCTGGGCGACCGCGCCGCCGAGCATGGTCTGGTCGTAACCGGCCCCGGCCGCCTTGGCGTTGGGCTTGACGGAGATCCGCGGCACGCTCTGCGCCAGGTCGCTCTGGACGTCGGTGACGTCGTCGAGCCCGGCGACGGCCTTGCGGACCTGCTCGCCGGCCCGCTTCAGGACGTCGGCGTCGCCGGCCTTGACGACCACGCTGAGGTCCTGGTTGCCGAAGCCGCCGCCGGCGGTGACGGTGGTGTCGCCGATGGACTCGCCGAGCTTGTCCAGCGAGGCCCGCAGGTCGTCGGTGACCTTGGCGGAGTCCGCGGAGTCCGTCAGCTTCAGCTGGTAGGAGGCCTGGTTGGCGCCGGTGCCGCCGCCGAAGGCCGCCATGAAGCCGGAGGAGCCGACGGTGACCTGGTAGTCGGCGATGTCGTCGTTGGCCGCGAGCAGCTTCTCGACCTTCTTGGCCTGCGCGTCGGACGCGCCCAGGCTGGTGCCGGGCTTGAGTTCCTGCTTGAGGGTGAGGGTGTCCTGGTCGCCCTGGTCGAAGAAGTTGGTCTTCAGCAGCGGCCCCATGCCGAACGTGCCGATGAGGATGACCACGGCGATGACCAGGCTGGTGACCCGGCGGCGGGTCGCGAAGCGCAGCACCGGGACGTACAGGCGCTGCAGCGGGCTCTGCGTCTCCTTCTCCTCGGCCTCGCGGCGCAGCTCGTCCACCGTGGTGCCCTCGGGGATCTTCGGGGCGCGCAGGAACCAGTACGACAGGACCGGGACGACCGTCAGCGAGACGATCAGGGAGGAGAGCAGGGCGACGGTCACCGTGAGGGAGAAGGAGCCGAAGAGGGCCCCGACCATGCCGCCGACCACACCGATCGGGAGGAAGACCGCGACTGTGGTGAGGGTGGAGGAGGTGATCGCTCCGGAGACCTCCTTGACGGCGGAGAGGATCGCCTCGCGGCGCTCCTCGCCGTAGCCCAGGTGCCGCTTGATGTTCTCCAGGACGACGATCGAGTCGTCGACGACACGGCCGATCGCGATGGTCAGCGCGCCGAGGGTGAGCATGTTCAGCGAGAGGTCACCGGTCCACAGCACGATCAGCGTGATGACGACCGAGAGCGGGATGGAGACCGCGGTGACCAGGGTCGAGCGGAGGCTGAGCAGGAAGACCAGGATGACGATGACGGCCATGGCGAGGCCGAGCAGGCCCTCGGTGGTCAGCGAGTCGATCGACTTGGAGACCGCCGGGCCCTGGTCGGAGGCGACCGTGACCTCGGTGCCCTTGCCCAGGTCCTGGCGGATGTCGGCGAGCTTGTCCTTGACCGCGTCGGAGATCGCGACCGCGCTGCCGTCCTGGTCCATCGTCACCATGACGGCGAGGCTGGGCTTGCCGTTGGTGCGGGTCAGGGAGGTCGGGGTGGCCGCCTCCTCCTTGACGGTGGCCACGTCGCCGAGGCGGACCGGCTCGGCGGCGGACTGGCCGGCGCCGGCACCGCTCGCGCCCGCCCCCGCGGCCGGCGCGATGGTCAGGTCCTTGATCTGCTGCACCGAGGTGAATCCGGCGCCGACCTGGACGGTCTTGCTCTTGCCGCCCTCGGCGAAGGAACCGGCGGGCACCGAGGTACCGCCGGCCTCCAGCGCCTTGCCGAGCGCCTGGGCGTTCAGCCCGGCGGCGGCGAGCTTGCGCTCGTCGGGGGTGACCGCGACGATCCGGTCCTGGACGCCGTCCACGGTGACCTGGCTGACGCCCTCGATGTTCTTCAGGTCCGGCACGACGCTGCGGTCGAGCTGGTCGGCGAGGGTCTGCTGGTCCTTGGCGGAGGAGGAGACGGCGAGGACGACGGTGGGGATGTCGTCCGTCGAGCCGGCGACCACCTGCGGGTCGACGTCCTTGGGCAGCTTGGCGCGGGCGCGGTTGACGGCCTGCTGGACGTCGGCGACCAGCCGCTTGGAGTCGTTGCCGTAGTCGAACTGCGCCATGATGACGCCCGAGCCCTCGCTGGACGTCGAGGTGACGCTCTTGATGCCGTCGACCGCCTGGACTCCGTCCTCCAGCGGCTCGATCACCTGCTTCTCGACGACATCGGGCGAGGCACCCTGGTAGGGCGCCAGCACGGAGACCATCGGAAGCTCGATGGAGGGCAGGAGCTGCTGCTTGAGCTGCGGGATCGCGATGGCGCCGAAGGCGATCGCGACGATCGAGATCAGCGCTATCAGGCCCCGTTGTACGAGGCTGAGTCGGGACAGCCAGGACATGGGTGGGGTCTCTCTCTTCTGTTCTGAAGGCGGTCTGGGCGTAAGGGCCGTCCCGGGTGTGCGGACGGCTGAGGACAGCGGGGCCACGCGGGCCCGACGGCCGGGGTGCAGGGCTCCCCGGGGCCTTCACGGGCCCAGATACACCTTCGGCCATGGCCGAGCCGGTTTTCCTCGCTCGCAGGTCGGTTTCCGGCCCGCGCCCGTACCGCGTTCGGAGTAGGGCTACTCCACCCTCACTGCACCCGTGGGCGTACGAGTCCCGACTCGTAGGCGATGACCACCAGCTGGGCGCGGTCGCGGGCCCCCAGTTTGGCCATCGCGCGGTTGACATGCGTCTTGACCGTGAGCGGGCTGACCGCCAGCTGCTCGGCGATCTCGTCGTTGGACAGGCCGCCGGCCACCAGGACCAGCACCTCGCGCTCACGGCCGGTCAGACTCGCCAGCCGCTCCGTGCCCCGGTCGCCGGGTCCGCCGTCGGCCGGACTGCCGCCCTGGGCGAGGAACTTGGCGATCAGCCCCTTGGTCGCGGCGGGCGACAGCAGCGCCTCGCCGGCCGCCGCGATCCGGATCGCGCCCAGCATCTCGTCCGGCTCGGCGCCCTTGCCGAGGAAGCCACTGGCGCCGTTGCGCAGCGACTGCACCACATAGTCGTCGACCTCGAAGGTGGTCAGGATCACCACCCGGACGTCGGTGAGCTGCGGGTCCCGGCTGATCATGCGGGTGGCGGCCAGGCCGTCCACACCGGGCATCCGGATGTCCATCAGGACGACGTCGGGGCGCTCGGCCTTCGTCAGCTCGTAGGCCTGGGCGCCGTCGGAGGCCTCCCCCACCACCCGCATGTCCGGCTCGGAGTCGACCAGCACCCGGAAGGCGCTGCGCAGCAGGGCCTGGTCGTCGGCGAGCAGCACCTTGATCGTCATGTGTTCTCCCCCGTACGGACGGTCTGCAGTGGAAGGGTCACCCGCACCTGGAAGCCGCCGGCCGCGCGGGGGCCCGTGACGACCGTGCCGCGCAGCGCGAAGACCCGCTCGCGCATGCCGATCAGGCCGTGGCCGCCGCCGCTGTCCTCGGGGGCGGCGGTCTCGTCCGCCGGCCGCTCGCCGCCCCGCTGGCGGGGTACGCCGGCCCGGCCCGCGCCGTCGTCCAGGACGGTCACGGTCAGCGCGCTCTCGGAGTGCCGGATCCGCACCGTGGCGCGGGCGCCCTCCCCGGCGTGCTTGTGCACGTTGGTCAGCGCCTCCTGGACCACGCGGTAGGCGGTGAGGTCCACGGAGGCGGGCAGCTGCCGGGGCTCGGGCGGGAGGTCCAGGTCGACGGGGAGCCCGGCGCGGACGAAGCCCTCGACGAGCTGGTCGAGGACGCCGAGGCCCGGTGCGGGCTCGGTCGGCGCCTTGGGGTCGTCGGACTGGCGCAGCAGACCGACCGTGGCGCGCAGCTCCTCCAGCGCCGAGCGGGACGCCTCGCGGACGTGCGCCAGGGCCTGCTTGGCCTGGTCGGGGCGGTTGTCCATGACGTGCGAGGCGACGCCGGCCTGGACGTTGACCAGGGCGATGTGGTGGGCGACGACGTCGTGGAGGTCGCGGGCGATGCGCATCCGCTCCTCGGCGACCCGGCGGCGGGCCTCCTCCTCGCGGGTGCGCTCGGCGCGCTCGGCGCGTTCGCGGATGGCGTCCACGAAGGCGCGGCGGCTGCGCACCGCGTCCCCCGCGGCGGCTGCCATGCCCGTCCAGGCGAAGATGCCGAGGTTCTCCTGCGCGTACCAGGGGCGGGGCCCGTAGAACATCGCGGAGGCGGTCAGCACGACCGCGGTCAGCGCGCCGAGCCGCCAGGTCGTGGGCCGGTCCGTGCGCGAGGCGAGGCTGTAGAGCGCGATCGCGGCGGCGCCGACCACGGGGGCGCGCGGGTCGCCGGCGCGGACGAGCAGCTCGACGATGGTCAGGGTGCCCGTGGCCGCCAGGACCGTACGGGGCAGCCGGCGGCGGAACACCAGAGTGGCGCAGGCCAGCGCGGCCAGCACCACGGCCGAGGCGGAGAGCCGGTGCGGCGCCCACTGCGGGCCGTGGACGCGGTGCGGGTCGACCACCGCCCCGAACAGGATGCACGCGAACACGGCCACCGCCAGGGCGGCGTCGACCGCGAGCGGATGGGTCCGGTGCCACTGGAAGCGGCCGGCGGCGCGGGGCGCTTCCGGACCGGGGTCGAGGGGACTCACAAGAGGAAACGGTAGCGCCCCGGTCCGACGGGGACCGGGGCGCTGTGTGCCGTATGCGCTGGAGTGGAGCTGGGGCGGGCGGTCAGCCCGGGATGAGGCCGTCGTCGCTGAGCATCTCCCGGACCTCTGCGAGGGAGGCGTCCGGGGCCGGCAGGATCAGCTCGGACGGTTCGAGGGCGTCGTCGGGAAGCGGTGTGCCCATACGACGCACCGCTTCCAGGAGGGCGCCGAGAGTGCGCCGGAAGCCTTCCTCGTCGCCGCTCTCCATCTCCTCGAGCAGCTCGTCGTCCAGCTTGTTGAGCTCGATGAAGTGGGCGTCGTCCAGCTTCACCTGGCCCTCCCCCATGATCCGTACGATCACGACGGTCTCCCTCGGTCCGGTCCCGACGATCTCTGCGAGGCTAACCCCCGGCGACCGTCACTGCTTGTCGAAACGCGGCTGGTCCTGCTGCTGCGAAGGCTGGGCCTGGCCGCCCTGACCGCTTTCGAGGGCCTGCTTGCCGGCCGACGGGCCGCCCGCGAGCTCGGCCTTCATCCGCTGCAGCTCCAGCTCGACATCGCTGCCGCCGGAGAGCCGGTCCAGCTCGGCGGTGATGTCGTCCTTGGCCATACCGGACGGGTCGTCCAGCGCGCCGGAGGCCATCAGCTCGTCGATGGCACCGGCCCTGGCCTGCAGCTGCGCGGTCTTGTCCTCCGCACGCTGGATCGCCAGGCCGACGTCGCCCATCTCCTCGGAGATGCCGGAGAAGGCCTCGCCGATCCGGGTCTGCGCCTGGGCGGCCGTGTACGTGGCCTTGATCGTCTCCTTCTTCGTACGGAAGGCGTCGACCTTGGCCTGCAGCCGCTGCGACGCGAGCGTGAGCTTCTCCTCCTCACCCTGCAACGTCTGGTGCTGCGTCTCCAGGTCCGTGACCTGCTGCTGCAGCGCGCTGCGCCGGGTGAGCGCCTCGCGGGCCAGGTCCTCGCGGCCGAGCGCCAGCGCCTTGCGGCCCTGGTCCTCCAGCTTGGCGGACTGGCCCTGGAGCTGGTTGAGCTGCAGCTCCAGGCGCTTGCGGGAGGTCGCCACGTCGGCGACACCGCGGCGTACCTTCTGCAGCAGTTCCAGCTGCTTCTGGTACGAGTAGTCGAGGGTCTCGCGCGGGTCTTCGGCCCGGTCCAGGGCCTTGTTGGCCTTCGCGCGGAAGATCATCCCCATCCGCTTCATGACACCATCGCTCATGGGCCTCGCGCGCCCCCTTCTGACCGAGTCGCCTCGGGCTTAGGCTCCAGCACATCTACAGACCCCACAGTACGGGCCCTGGTTCCATTACCGCACTGTTCGCGCCCGGATGCGCTCATCCTCCAGGACGATCGCGGAGCGCGTCTTCTCCCGCGCAAGGAGTAGGCGGCCCCCGGACGCACGGCCCGCGAAGGCCGCGGACGGGTGCCGTTGCCGGATCGTGCCCCGCCGGACCCTGGCTCCCGCGCGGCGACCACGTACCCTTGGGTGTTGTGTTCCGAAGCCGTTCGAAGGATGAGCAGGCCGCGACCGCCAAGGTGACCGCGGACCAGCCCCAGCAGCCCCGCGACCCGCAGGCCCCCAAGGGCCGCCCGACACCGAAGCGCAGCGACTCCCAGTCGCAGCGCCGCTCCCGTGCGCAGACGCCGACCAACCGCAAGGACGCCGCCAAGGCGCAGCGGGAGGCCCGCCGTACGGACATGGCCCGCCAGCGTGAGGCGATGGCCAGCGGTGACGAGCGGTATCTGCCGGTGCGCGACAAGGGACCGGTGCGCCGGTTCGCCCGTGACTACGTCGACTCGCGCTGGTGCGTCGCGGAGTTCTTCCTGCCGATGGCCGTGGTGATCCTGGTGCTCACCATGATCCGGGTGCCCTCGATCCAGAGCATCGCGCTGCTGCTGTGGCTCGTGATCATCGTGCTGATCGTGCTCGACTCGGTCCTCATCTGGTTCCGCATGGGCAAGCAGCTGCAGGAGCGGTTCCCGAAGGAGAACGTCAAGGGCGTGAAGGCGTACGCGGTGATGCGGACGCTGCAGATGCGGCGGCTGCGCCTGCCCAAGCCTCAGGTCAAGCGGGGCGAGCGGCCGTAGCGGCCGGTTCGATCCTCCGGCTGCGGGGCCGGGTCCGTTCGGACCCGGCCCCGCAGCCGTTCGGGGTTCAGCCCTCGTCGGCGGCGGCCTGCAGGCTCATCGGCCCCGCGTAGATCTCCGTGCCGTCCTCGAAGAGGCGGACCTGGTCGACGCCGCCGTCGAGGAGGGCCTTCCACTCCTCACCGATCCAGGACTCCGCGTCGCCCTGCGTGGTGAACTCCTCCGGCTCCACGGGCGGCGCCGTCTCCGTACCGTCGGTCTTCTCGAACCGCCACGTCCACACCATGTGCGCCTCCTGGATCCCACCGAGTACGTGTCTGTGCCACCGCGGACCGCGTCTCGACGCACTCCGCCATGTCGTGCTTCCGTGCTGATCGGCAGCTTAACGGCCATGTTCCGGTGCGTCGTAGTGAGCCGGGGCGGGAGCCGTTGGTGGTTGCGCCCGCCCTGCCCCACCCCGCCATACGGGAACATGCCGCACTGGACTGGCCTGTCGAGAGGTGCGGCCATGTTCCGGTGCGTCGTAGTGAGCCGGGGCGGGAGCCGTTGGTGGTTGCGCCCGCCCTGCCCCACCCCGCCATACGGGAACATGCCGCACTGGACTGGCCTGTCGAGAGGTGCGGCCATGTTCCGGTGCGTCGTAGTGAGCCGGGGCGGGAGCCGTTGGTGGTTGCGCCCGCCCTGCCCCACCCCGCCATACGGGAACATGCCGCACTGGACTGGCCTGTCGAGAGGTGCGGCCATGTTCCGGTGCGTCGTAGCCAGCCGGGACGGGAGCCGTTGGTGGTTGCGCCCGCCCTGCCCCACCCCGCCATACGGGAACATGCCGTACCGGATTGGCCGTGTCGAGAGGTGCCCCCGCCGCGCCCGGTGGGGCGGGACGCGAGAAACTCGGCGATGTGGATGTGACTCTCCTCGGCACCGGGGCCCCGCAGGGACTGCCGCGCCCCGGCTGCCCGTGTGCCCGCTGTGCGACCGCCGTCGGCGACGAGGCACGGGCGGCGACCGCGCTGCTCGTCGACGGTGCGCTGCTGATCGATCTGACGCCGGGCCCGGCCTTCGCGGCGGCCCGTGCCGGGCAGTCGCTGGCCGGCGTGCGGCAGGTGCTGCTGTCGCATCCGCACAACGGGCCGGTGATGGAGGTGCCGGCCGGGCTGCCCACGCCGGGCCGGGTCGCCGACGGGCGGGAGCTGGCGCTGCTGGACGGGCACCGGATCCGGGCCCTGGCGGTGGACATCCCGGGGACCGGATACGAGATCTCCGCCCCCGGTGGTGAGCGGCTGCTGTATCTGCCGCCGGGTGCGGCGTCGGCCGGGCTGGGCGACGCCAACAACGGCCTGGGCGCCGGTGACCCGTACGACCTGGTGCTGCTCGACGTACTGGAGCGGCCGGACGCGCTGGCCCGGCTGCGGGCGAGCGGGGCGGTGGACGCGGCGACGGACGTGGTGGCGGTGCATATCGACCACGGCGTGCCGCCGGGGCCCGAACTGCACCGCCGGCTGGCGGCGGTGGGCGCCCGGGCGGTGGCGGACGGCGGCTCGCTGGTGGTCGGCGAGTACCACGCGGTGCCGGATCTGCCGCGGCGCACGCTGGTGCTGGGCGGGGCGCGCAGCGGGAAGTCGGTGGAGGCCGAACGGCGGCTCGCGGCCTTCCCCGACGTGGTGTACGTGGCGACCGGCGGCACCCGGGACGGCGACGAGGAGTGGGCGGAGCGGATCTCGCTGCACCGCGAGCGGCGGCCGAGCAGCTGGCGCACCGTCGAGACCTGCGATCTGGTGCCGCTGCTGGCGGCGGCCGGGCAGGACGAGGAGGCCGCCGGGCCCGGCCCGGAGCTCGGCGACGGGCGGCCGGCCGATGCCTCGCCGCTGCTGATCGACTGCCTCGCGCTGTGGCTGACGCATGCGATGGACGAGGTCGGGGCGTGGGACGACGCGACCTGGGAGGCCGGTGGCCGGCGGGCGCTGCGGGAGCGGACCGACGCGCTGGTGGCGGCGCTGCGGGAGACCCGTCGGCCGGTGGTGGCGGTCAGCAACGAGGTCGGCTCGGGGGTGGTGCCGGCGACCGCGGCCGGCCGCCGGTTCCGCGACGAACTGGGGCGGCTGAACGCGTCGTTCGGCGCGGAGTGCGAGCAGGTGCTGCTGGTCGTCGCGGGCCAGGCGCTTGCGCTGCGCGGATGACGATTGCCCCGAGGGGCCCGTGTCCGCTTGCCCCGGGGCGCGGCGGCGAGTGCTGTTGGACCCGTGACCGGAACCGAGCTGACCGACGCGGCCGTCCGTGCCTACCTCGCGCGACACCCGGAGGCGACCGTGGTCGCCCTCGGCGAGGGACTGGGCACCGGTTTCTGGCGGCTGGACAACGGGCGGCTGAACTGGCTGACGGTGCAGCCGACGGAGTCCGCCGCACTGCGCCGGATGCTGCTGCCGGACGGCGCCCGGCGGCGGACGGTCGCCGGCGCGATGGCCGATCACCGCTGGCTGGACGCGGTGCGCGAGCCACAGCGCGGGGTCATCGTCACGGCCCCTGGCGGACTGCTGCGACTGTCGCCGCCCGGGGTGCGCGGGCTGCTCGCGGCGTGCGTGGAGCGGTTTCCCGGCGGTGCGCTGGTCTTCGACGCGCTGCCGCGGCGGGATCTGCCGCGGGTGGCGGGCGCGCACCCGGGCATCGTCGCCGTACGCGCACACCGGCCGGCGGGGCTGCGGCACCGGCTGCCGGGGCTGCGGGCGCGCACGCCGACGGTGTGTGAGCTGCACTTCGCGGTGCGGTGAGCAAAGCTCGGCCCCCACGGCCCCCGCCCCGGCCCCGCCGGAAGAACGTGACCGGCCGCACTTCACGATGCGTGAACAAGAGCTCAGCCCCCACGGCCCCGCCCCAGCCCCCGCCGGATGAGCGTGACCGGCCGCACTTCACGACGCGTGAACAAGAGCTCAGCCCCCACGGCCCCGCCCCAGCCCCCGCCGGATGAGCGTGACCGGCCGCACTTCACGACGCGTGAACAAGAGCTCAGCCCCCACGGCCCCGCCCCAGCCCCCGCCGGATGAGCGTGACCGGCCGCACTTCACGATGCGTGAACAAGAGCTCAGCCCCCACGGCCCCGCCCCAGCCCCCGCCGGATGAGCGTGACCGGCCGCACTTCACGACGCGTGAACAAGAGCTCAGCCCCCACGGCCCCGCCCCAGCCCCCGCCGGATGAGCGTGACCGGCCGCACTTCACGATGCGTGAACAAGAGCTCAGCCCCCACGGCCCCGCCCCAGCCCCCGCCGGATGAGCGTGACCGGTAATCTGCGCCCAATGAGCAGCCTGAACCTCGATGACTTCGCCGAACTGATCGAGCGCCCCGACGGCGGGGCGCGCCGCGATGCCGAGGAGCGGCGGGCGCGGTCGGCCGTGCCGCCGGGGGCGCTCGGCCGGCTCGACGAGCTGGGCGAGTGGCTGGCGGCCGCGCAGCAGAAGGTGCCGGTACGGCCCGTGGAGCGGCCGCGGGTGCTGCTGTTCGCCGGGGACCACGGGGTGGCGGAGCTGGGGGTGTCGGCCCGGCCGGCCGGCGGCACCCGGGAGCTCGTACGGGCCGTGCTGGACGGTGCGAGCCCGGCAGCGGTGCTGGCCCGCCGTCTGGGGGCGCCGCTGCGGGTGGTCGACATGGCGGTGGACTGCGATCCGCAGGAGCTGCCCGAGGAGGTGACCCGCCATCGGGTGCGGCGCTCCAGCGGCCGGATCGACGTCGAGGACGCGCTGAGCGCCGAGGAGGCCGAGGCGGCGTTCCGGGCCGGGACGGCGATCGCGGACGAGGAGGCGGACGCCGGTACCGACCTGGTGGTGCTGGGCGATCTGAGCGTCGGCGGCACGACGGCCGCGAGCACGCTGATCGCCGCGCTGTGCGGCACGGACGCCTCGGTGGTCACCGGGCGGGGCGGGGCTCCGATCGACGACCTGGCCTGGATGCGCAAGTGCGCGGCGATCCGCGATGCGCTGCGCCGGGCCCGGCCGGTGCTGGGCGACCAGTTGGAGCTGCTGGCCGCGGTCGGCGGCGCGGATCTGACCGCGATGACCGGCTTCCTGCTGCAGAGCGCGGTGCGACGGACGCCGGTGATCCTGGACGGGGTGGTCTCGGCGGCCTGTGCGCTGGTGGCGCAGCGGGTGGCGTTCCGGGCCCCGGACTGGTGGCTGGCCGGTCAGGCGAGCGGTGAGCCGGCGCAGGCCAAGGCGCTGGACCGGATCGCACTCAACCCTCTGCTCGACCACGGCGTCAGTGCGGGTGAGGGGACGGGGGCGTTGCTGGCTCTGCCGTTGGTGCAGGCGGCGGCGGCCCTGGCGGCAGAATTGCCCGTACGCGACTGACGCGGCGCCGGCCGGCAGCGGCCGGCCGCCGTGCCGAGCGATCGGACGGGCGTCCCATCAGGGGCGCTCATGACTTCACGCCCGTACCGGACCACCGGCGGCGCCCCATAAGATCACGCTTTACACGTTTTTTATGGGAGACATCGTTTGCGTCCGGATGAAGGCCACGAGGACCGCCGCCGCGGTCGCTGGTCACAGCGCGGTGCCGGGTTCGGCATCTGGTACCTGCGTACCGTCACGTTCATCAACCTGCTGAGCGCGGTGTGGGTGTCGTTCGCCGACGACATCCGCCGGCACAACATCGAGGAGTACTTCACCCCGTATCTGCTCACGGCGGGCTTCGCGTCCGGTGCCTTCTCGCTGTTCCTGTCGGTGACGCTCCGGCGGCGCAAGCGGGCGGCGTGGATCTTGAACCTGGTGCTGTCCGGGCTGCTGTCGCTGCTGTTCGCCTTCGCGCTGGCGGCCGCCCCGGAGTTCCGCGGCCATCCGCAGAACTGGGTGTCGCTGCTGCTGACGCTGCTGTTCACCACCGCGCTGGTGGTCGGGCGCCGGGAGTTCTACGCCAAGGGCGACCGCTCGAACCCGAAGCTGGCGGCCCTGACCGCGGTCGTCGGTCTGCTGGTCACCTCGCTGCTGGCGGCGCTGCTGGTGACCGTCACCAACACCGCGCAGGACGCCTCCTCGACGTTCGTGACGCGCTGGCGCTACGGGCTGATGCGGCTGGTGTCGCTGGCCCCCGACGACCGGCACTTCCCCGGCATCACCACGCCGGGCTGGGTCGATGTCGCGATCAATGTGCTCAGCGCGCTGCTGCTGGTGGCCGTGCTGTGGGCGGCGTTCCGGTCCGTGCGCAGCACCGAGGCGATCACCGAGGACGACGAGGAGCGGCTGCGCGCCCTGCTCGCGCGGCACGGCGCCCGCGACTCGCTGGGCTACTTCGCGCTGCGCCGCGACAAGAGCGTGCTGTTCTCCCCCAGCGGCAAGGCCGCGGTCACCTACCGCGTGGTGGGCGGGGTCTCGCTGGCCTCCGGCGACCCGCTGGGCGACCCCGAGGCCTGGCCCGGGGCGATCGAGAGGTGGCTGGCCGAGGCCCGGGAGCACGGCTGGGCGCCGGCGGTGATGGGCGCGAGCGAGGAGGGCGGCACGATCTACGCCCGGCACGGGCTGGACGCGCTGGAGCTCGGCGACGAAGCGATCGTGGAGACCGCGGAGTTCACCCTGGGCGGCCGGGCGATGCGCACGGTGCGGCAGGCGTACAACCGCATCGAGCGGGCCGGCTACACCGTCCGGATCCGCCGCCACGAGGACATCCCGGCCGAGGAGATGGACCGGCTGCTGCGGCTGGCCGACGACTGGCGCGACGGGGAGACCGAGCGCGGTTTCTCGATGGCGCTGGGCCGGCTCGGCGACCCCGGTGACGGGCGCTGCGTGATGCTGGAGTGCTGGGATGGCCGCGCCGGGGAAGGGTCCGGGGAGCTGCGGGCCCTGCTGAGCTTTGTGCCGTGGGGCGAGAAGGGCCTCTCGCTGGATCTGATGCGGCGCGACCGCGACTCCGAGAACGGGCTGATGGAGTTCATGGTCCTGGAGCTGATCCAGCGGGCGAAAGAGGTGGAGATCACTCAGCTCTCACTGAACTTCGCGATGTTCCGCTCCGTCTTCGAACGCGGATCGCGGCTCGGCGCGGGCCCGGTGCTGCGCCTGTGGCGCTCGCTGCTCAGCTTCTTCTCCAGGTGGTGGCAGATCGAATCGCTCTATCGCGCCAATGCGAAATACCGGCCGATCTGGGAGCCGCGGTACATGCTCTTCGAAAAGAGCACCGACCTGCTGCGCATCGGCATCGCCGCGGGCCGGGCGGAAGGCTTCCTGGAAGCACCCGGTCTGCCCAAGTGGCTGAACCGCAAGCACCTGGAGAACGTGAGATGACCGAGGCTGGGGTGGGGCGGCCGGAGGTCTCCGCCCTGCGCCGCGCCGCGCGTGCCGAGTGGGGCCCGCTGCTGCGGACGGTCCGGTCCGCGCTGGTCGCGTCGAAGTTGCGGGCGATCCCCGTGACGCTCGGCGCGGTGGGTCTGACCCTGGTCTTCCAGTACGTGCAGAACCAACCCTGGGGCTATCGGACGGTCCAGGACATCGGGTCCGTACAGGCCTGGGAGCATCTGTGGGTGGCGCTGCTGCGCACCCCGCTGTCGCTGTTCGTGCCCGCGCTGGACCTTCCGGTGTGGGGCGCGCTGGCGCAGATCCTGGTGGTCTTCGGGATCGCGGAGATCTGTGTCGGCTGGCGGCAGACGCTGCTCGTCGCCTACCTCGCCACGCTCGCCGGGACGATGTACGCGCGGATCGGCATCTGGATCGGCCCGCAGAGCCCCATCGGGCTGCCCGACTCGGACAAGTACGTCGTCGACACCGGGCCGTCGGCGGCCGTGGTGGGGCTGGCGGTGTACGTCTGCTGGCGCTACCGGGCGTGGTTCACCGGTTCGCTGGTGGTGCTGGCGATGCTCTTCGAGGTGGTGTTCATCAAGAACAACCTGGCCGGCAAGGAGCATGTCGCGGCGATTCTGGCGGTGCTGGTGCTGTGCGGGCTGTGGGAGTTCACCCGGCCGAGGAAGCCGCGGGGCGCGGCGCGTATCAGCGGCTCGGGGCGCCGCCGATGAGGTGCTCGACCTTGCGGCGCAGCCCCGACCAGCGGCGGTCGTGACGGTAGGCGCGGACCTGTGCACGGGCCCGCGCCTTCGGCCGTCTGCGGTAGAAGCGCCTGGCCCAGGGCGAGTTGGGCCGGGCCAGCCGGACCGCGCCGAAGAGCGCGACGAACGGTACGAACACCCCGATGACGGCGATCCGGGCCTTGCCCTTGAGGAGCGCGACGACCGCGAGGAAGAAGTTGCCGGCCACGGTCCGCACGACCGTGAGGCGGTCGGAGGTCTCGTCCGGGCTCAGTTCGTTGACACCGAAGGGCAGGAAGCCGCCGAGGACCAGGGCGACCAGCGCGGCGGTGAGGATGACGATCTCGACGCTCTTGGTCCCCTCCTCCGTCCAGTAGACGTCGTCCAGGTGGAGGATCAGCGCGAACTCGTCCAGGACAAGTCCGACGCCGATGCCGAAGAGCACCGCCGCCGCGCCGGCGCCGAAGCCGCGCCGGCCGCCGGCGAGGGCGATGAAGCCGCCGACGACCATCAGGATCACTCCGGGGACGACGTGGTGGACGTGCAGGCCGCCGGGCGAGATGTCGCGGAACGGGCCCCGGCCCGCGCGGATGAGACGGGTGATGACCCGGGTCACCAGGAAGGTCAGCACGAAGGAGGCCAGGGCGAGCAGCAGTGGGAGCTTCCCCGGCTCGACGATGTTGCGGTACCACCAGTGGCCCATTCCACACGCTCCCCAATTGTCGCGTAAGGACATTTAACGGCCAGTTAGCGGCAATTCCTCGCCGCAGTGCGCCGGATAGCCTGCCGCGGTGAACGAGACCCCCGCTCCCCCGTCCGCCGCCGACGCCCTGCGCTTCGCGTTCGGGACGCTGACCGTGCTGCCGGTGCGCGTCACCCGCTTCGACCGGGCCGCGGCGCGCGGCGGGATGCTCTGCGCGCCGTTGGCCGGGCTGGTCGTCGGGCTGTGCGCGGCCGCGCTCGGCGGGGCACTGCTGCTGCTCGGCGGCGGTCCGCTGCTCGCCGCGGTCGGCACCGCCGCGGTGCCCGCGGTGCTCACCCGCGGCCTGCATCTGGACGGGCTCGCCGACACCGCCGACGGACTGGGCAGCGGCAAGCCGGCCGAGGACGCGCTGCGCATCATGAAGCAGTCCGACATCGGCCCGTTCGGGGTCATCACGCTGCTGTTCACCCTGCTGGCCCAAGTGGCCGCACTGAGCGAGCTGTACGCGACGGGCTGGGCGCACGGTGCGCTGGCGGCGGCCGTCGCGGCGGTCACCGCGCGCGGTGCGCTGACCCTCGCCTCCCGTACGGGGGTGCCGGCCGCCCGCCCCGAAGGGCTCGGCGCGGCGGTCGCCGGCGCCGTTCCCCTGCGTGCGGCGCTGCCGTGCGCCGCGCTGGTGGCCGCCGGATGCGCGGGGGCGGGTGCCGCCTTCGGTGGGTACGGCGCGCTGCACGCCGGGCTCGCGGCGCTGCTCGGACTGGGGCTCGGCGAACTGCTGCTGGGGCACTGCCGGCGACGGTTCGGCGGGGTGACCGGCGATGTGTTCGGCGCGCTCGCGGAGAGCGCGGGGCTGGCGGCGCTGGTCGTCCTCGCGCTCGGGTGACCCGATTCCGCGCCAACTCCCTTTCCATGCTGGGCAGTTCGTCAGCGGTCGGGTCCGGGTGCGTACCTACGGCCGTGACCGTTATGCACCCGCGCGGCATCGGGTGCGGCTACACACCGGGCCTCGCGGCGCCGCCGAGCGTAGGCTCAGCCGCAGCAGCGCCCAAGGCGCACAACGGATTCCCGGACAGGAACAGGACTCTCATCACCGTGACTGCACTGACCCTCAGTACTTCGTCCGCCGCAACGGTGCGCGCGGATGCCGTCGTCGTCGGCGTCACCAAGGGCGCCAAGGGCGTCGTGGTCGCCCCCGGCGCGGAGGCCGTGGAGGCGGCCTTCGGCGGCAAGCTCGCCGCCGTGCTGGAGACCCTCGGCGCGAGTGGTGCCGAGGGCGAGGTGACCAAGCTGCCCGCCGCCGACGGGCTCAAGGCGCCGGTCGTGCTGGCGGTCGGCCTGGGCGACGCCCCGGCCAAGGGCGACGCCTTCGACAACGAAGCGCTGCGGCGCGCCGCGGGCAGCGCCGCCCGCGCGCTGTCCGGCAGCAAGAAGGCCGGCTTCGCCCTCCCGGTAGAGGACGCCGAGGCGGCCGCCGCGGTCGGCGAGGGCGCGCTGCTCGGCGCGTACACCTTCACCGCGTACCGCTCCAACGGCAACGGCGCCAAGGGCGGCAAGAAGAACGACGGCAAGTCGGCGCCCCTGGGCGAGGTCGCGATCCTCGGCGGCAAGCCGCGCGACAAGGAGTTCAAGGCCGCCGCCGAGCGCTCCCAGGCGCTGGCCGCGGAGATCAACCGCGCCCGCGACCTGATCAACACCCCCTCCAACGACCTGGACCCGAAGTCCTTCGCCGCCCACGCGCAGGCCGCGGCCAAGGAGTTCGGCCTCAAGGTCGAGGTGCTGGACGAGAAGGCGCTCAAGAAGGGCGGCTACGGCGGTCTGCTGGGCGTCGGCCAGGGTTCGGAGGCCCCGCCGCGGCTGGTGCGGATCGCGCACACGCACGCCAAGGCGACCAAGACCCTGGCCCTGGTCGGCAAGGGCATCACCTACGACTCGGGCGGCATCTCCCTCAAGCCGGCCGGCCACAACGAGACCATGAAGTGCGACATGAGCGGTGCGGCCGCCGTGTTCGCCGCGGTCGTGGCCGCCGCCCGGCTGGGGCTGGAGGTCAATGTCACAGGCTGGCTGGCGCTCGCCGAGAACATGCCGTCCGGCTCCGCCACCCGCCCCGGTGACGTGCTGACCATGTACAGCGGCAAGACCGTCGAGGTGCTCAACACCGACGCCGAGGGCCGCCTGGTCCTGGCCGACGCCCTGACCCGGGCCTCGGAGGAGTCGCCGGACGCCATCGTGGACGTCGCCACGCTGACCGGTGCGATGGTGCTGGCGCTGGGCCACCGCCACTTCGGGATCATGGCGAACGACGACGCCTTCCGTACCTCGATCTTCGAGATCGCGGAGGAGGTCGGCGAGCAGGCGTGGCCGATGCCGATGCCCGACCACCTGCGCAAGGGCATGGACTCGCCGGTCGCCGACCTCGCCAACATGGGCGACCGGATGGGCGGCGGCCTGGTCGCCGGCATCTTCCTGAAGGAGTTCGTCGGCGAGGGCATCGCCTGGGCCCACCTGGACATCGCGGGTCCGGCCTTCCACGAGGGCTCGCCCTGGGGCTACACCCCCAAGGGCGGCACCGGCTCCGCGGTGCGCACCCTGGTCCGGCTCGCCGAGCGCACCGCCGCGGGCGACCTCGGCTGACGCCGGCCGCGTCGCACCTGATATGTCCGTACGGCCCCGAGCTCACCGCCCGGGGCCGTCGGTCTGTGCGTTTCGCGGGTGTTCGCCCTCAACGAAATCCTCCCGCCCGTCGCCCACCACCACCCGTAGGCGGCGCTGCGCGCCACTACACCAGTTTTTACGCACCAGTAACCCCTTCGGGGCGGCCGATCGGCCGCCCAGAGCCCGGCCCGCCGTCCCGGCTTCGTTGAACAAGTGCGAAGATGGGTTCTCGGCAGGACAGGGCCCCCCTTACCCAGGGCCGAAGTAAAAGCGGCCGAACAACAGCCGCGGCCCGGTCATCGACGACCGGCTCCGGCGCACCCATGCATGGAGGACGTGACGTGGCGAACGACGCCAGCACCGTTTTCGACCTAGTGATCCTCGGAGGCGGTAGCGGCGGTTACGCGGCTGCCCTGCGCGGGGCGCAGCTGGGCCTGGACGTCGCCCTGATCGAGAAGAACAAGCTCGGCGGCACCTGCCTGCACAACGGCTGCATCCCCACCAAGGCGCTGCTGCACGCCGGTGAGATCGCGGACCAGGCTCGTGAGGCCGCCCAGTTCGGTGTCAAGACCTCGTACGAGGGCATCGACATCGCGGGCGTCCACAAGTACAAGGACGATGTGATCTCGGGCCTGTACAAGGGCCTGCAGGGTCTGGTCGCCTCCCGCAAGGTGACCTACATCGAGGGCGAGGGCCGGCTGTCCTCCCCGACCTCCGTCGCGGTCAACGGCCAGCAGGTCCAGGGCCGCCACATCCTGCTGGCGACCGGCTCCGTGCCGAAGTCGCTGCCGGGCCTGGACATCGACGGCAACCGCATCATCTCCTCGGACCACGCGCTGACGCTGGACCGCGTCCCGGAGTCCGCGATCATCCTGGGCGGCGGCGTCATCGGCGTCGAGTTCGCCTCGGCCTGGAAGTCCTTCGGCACCGACGTCACCGTCATCGAGGGCCTCAAGCACCTCGTCCCGGTCGAGGACGAGAACAGCTCCAAGCTGCTGGAGCGGGCCTTCCGCAAGCGGGGCATCAAGTTCAACCTCGGCACCTTCTTCGACAAGGCCGAGTACACCGCCGACGGCGTCAAGGTCACCCTCGCCGACGGCAAGACCTTCGAGGCCGAGGTGCTGCTGGTCGCGATCGGCCGCGGGCCGGTCTCCGCGGGCCTGGGCTACGAGGAGCAGGGCGTCGCGATGGACCGCGGCTACGTCCTGGTCGACGAGTACATGCAGACCAACGTCCCGACGATCTCCGCCGTCGGCGACCTCGTTCCCACCCTCCAGCTCGCGCACGTCGGCTTCGCCGAGGGCATGCTGGTGGCGGAGCGGCTGGCCGGCCAGAAGGTCGTGCCGATCGACTACGACGGCGTCCCGCGCGTGACGTACTGCCACCCCGAGGTCGCTTCGGTGGGCATCACCGAGGCCAAGGCCAAGGAGCTGTACGGCGCCGACAAGGTCGTCGCTCTGAAGTACAACCTCGCGGGCAACGGCAAGAGCAAGATCCTCAAGACCACGGGCGAGATCAAGCTCGTCCAGGTCAAGGACGGTGCCGTGGTCGGCGTCCACATGGTCGGTGACCGTATGGGCGAGCAGGTCGGTGAGGCCCAGCTGGTCTACAACTGGGAGGCCCTGCCGGCCGAGGTGGCGCAGCTCGTGCACGCGCACCCGACGCAGAACGAGGCTCTCGGCGAGGCCCACCTGGCCCTGGCCGGCAAGCCCCTCCACTCCCACGACTGACCCCAGTCCCGGGCGCGACCACATCCCGCAATTCGTAAGGAGCAACCGAAACCATGGCGGTTTCCGTAACCCTGCCGGCGCTCGGCGAGAGCGTCACCGAGGGCACCGTCACCCGCTGGCTGAAGGCCGAGGGTGAGCGCGTAGAGGCCGACGAGCCGCTGCTCGAGGTGTCGACCGACAAGGTCGACACCGAGATCCCGGCCCCGGCCGCCGGCGTCCTGTCCTCCATCAAGGTGGCCGAGGACGAGACGGTCGAGGTCGGCGCCGAGCTGGCCATCATCGACGACGGCACCGGTGCGCCGGCGGCGGCCCCGGCCCCCGCCGCCGCCGAGGCCCCCGCCGCCCAGCCGCAGCCCGAGCCCACCCCGGCTCCGGCCGCCGCGCCGGCCCCCGCCGCCGCCCCCGCGGGCGGTGCCGAGGGCACCGATGTCGTCCTCCCCGCGCTCGGCGAGAGCGTCACCGAGGGCACCGTCACCCGCTGGCTGAAGGAGGTCGGCGAGGAGGTCCAGGCCGACGAGCCGCTGCTGGAGGTCTCGACCGACAAGGTCGACACCGAGATCCCGGCCCCGGTCTCCGGCACCCTGCTGCAGATCGTCGTCGGCGAGGACGAGACCGCCGAGGTCGGCGCCAAGCTCGCCGTGATCGGTGCCGCCGGTGCCGCTCCGGCCGCCGCTCCGGCCCCCGCCGCCGCCCCGGCTCCGGCGCCCGCTCCGGCTCCGGCGCCCGCTCCGGCTCCGGCCCCCGCCCCGGCGCCCGCTCCGGCCGCCCCGGCTCCGGCTCCGGCGGCTCCGGCTCCGGCTCCGGCGGCTCCGGCCCCCGCGCCGGCTCCGGCTCCGGTTGCCGCCCCGGCTCCCGTCACCCCGGCCCCGGCCGCCGGTGAGGGCGAGGGCGCGTACGTCACCCCGCTGGTGCGCAAGCTCGCCGCGGAGAGCGGCGTCAACCTCGCCACGGTCAAGGGCACCGGCGTCGGTGGCCGGATCCGCAAGCAGGACGTCATCGCCGCCGCCGAGGCCGCCAAGGCCGCCGCGCCGGCCGCCGCCCCTGCCGCGGTCTCCAAGGCCCCCGCGCTGGAGGTCTCCCCGCTGCGCGGTCAGACCGTCAAGATGCCGCGGATGCGCAAGGTCATCGGCGACAACATGATGAAGGCCCTGCACGGCCAGGCGCAGCTGACCTCCGTGGTCGAGGTGGACATCACCGCGATCATGCGGATGCGCAACAAGGCCAAGGACGCCTTCGCGCAGCGTGAGGGCGTCAAGCTCTCCCCGATGCCGTTCTTCGTCAAGGCCGCCGTCCAGGCGCTGAAGGCCCACCCGGTCGTCAACGCCCGGATCAACGAGGACGAGGGCACCATCACCTACTTCGACACCGAGAACGTCGGTATCGCGGTGGACGCGGAGAAGGGCCTGATGACCCCGGTCATCAAGGGCGCCGGTGACCTCAACATCGCCGGTATCGCCCGCAAGACGGCGGACCTGGCGGGCAAGGTCCGCGCGAACAAGATCACGCCGGACGAGCTGTCCGGTGCGACCTTCACCATCAGCAACACCGGTTCGCGCGGCGCCCTGTTCGACACCGTCATCGTGCCCCCGAACCAGGTCGGCATCCTGGGCATCGGTGCGACCGTCAAGCGCCCGGTGGTCATCAACCACCCGGACCTCGGCGAGACCATCGCGGTGCGCGACATGACCTACCTCGCGCTCTCCTACGACCACCGTCTGGTGGACGGCGCCGACGCCGCCCGCTACCTGACCACGGTCAAGCAGATCCTGGAGGCCGCCGAGTTCGAGACCGAGATCGGTCTGTAAGGCTCGCTCATCGGCCACGCGCGTGCCCCCGTCCGGAGCTTCCGGGCGGGGGCGCCGTCGTTCCGCCGCGGACCGCTACTGTGTCGTCACCGCGATCCGGGGGGGGGAGCCGATGGCACGCGAACGAGTCGACGACTTGGTGGTGGTCCTGCCGGGCATCCTGGGCAGCCGGCTCCTGGACGCCGACGGCAAGGAGGTGTGGGGGCCGTCCGGCGGCGCGGTATGGCGGGCCATCCACACCTTCGGACGCTCCGTGAAGGCCCTCACCCTGCCGTCCGACCTCGGGGACGGCCATCCCGGCGACGGGGTGCGCGCACACGGCGTCATGCCCACCCTGCACGCGCTGCCCGGAGTGGGCCCGGTCGTCGACGGCTACACCGGGCTGCTGGACTGGCTCGAACGGCTCTTCACGCTGCGCCGTCGCCGCCCCGGCGAGGGGGACGACGTCCCGGCGAACCTCCTCGCCTTCGCCTACGACTGGCGCCTGTCGTGCCGCTACAACGCCGAGCGCCTCAAGGAGCGGGTGGAGCGGGCCCTGTCGCAGTGGCGCGACTCGGCACCGCAGCGCCGGGCGGCCCGGGTGGTCTTCCTCTGCCACTCCATGGGCGGACTGGTGACCCGCTACTACGTCGAGTGCCTGGGGGGCTTCGAGATCACCAGGCGGGTGGTCACCCTGGGGACACCGCACCGCGGATCGCTCAGCGCACTCGTCCACCTGGTCGACGGGCTCCGCGTGGGCTGGGGACCGTGGGCCGTCCAGCTGACCGACTTCGCCCGCAGCCTGCCCTCCCTGCACCAGATCACCCCCGACTACGCCTGCCTCGTCCGGCCCGGCGGCCTGCGCTACCCGCGGGAGACCGCGGGGCTGATGGGCGTGGACGAGAAGCTGCTGCGCGACGCGGGCGCGTTCCACGCGGAGATCCGGCGGGCGGCGGGCGCCCGCCCCGGCGCCGCGGCCGCGCTCCTGCCGGTCGTGGGGGTGCGTCAACCCACGCCCACGACCGCCGACATCGTCGGTGACCGGCTTCGGCCGCAGGACACCATCGACGGCCTCGACGAGGGCGGAGACGGCCGGGTCCCCCGGCTCTCGGCGGCACCGCCCGGGACGCCGACCGGCTACACCCCCTGTGAGCAGCACGGTTCGCTGCAGAACGGGAGCGGCGTACGCGATGCCCTGTGGGGCTGGCTCGCGGCCGAACCCCCTTACCACCGGACACCGCTCCACGACCCGGTGCCCTTGGGCGTGCACGCCCCGGAGCTGCTGCCGGCGGGCGCTCCCTACGACCTCACGGTCACCGTGCCGCCCGAGGTGCCGGGTGGTGACGAGCTCGCGATCAGCGCGACGCTCCACCCCGTGGAGTCGGGGCGCCCGCTGCGGCACACCCTCGCCAATCGCGGCGGCGGCCGCTACGCGACCTCCTTCTCCGCCCCGGCCCCCGGCCCCTACCGCGTGGCGGTGGCCGTGGCCGGCCGCCGGGACTCGTCCGTGACGGCGCTGTTGCTGGTGGGCGAGGGCGATGGGTGAGCACGGCGTCCACGGCACCGCGCTGGGCGTCGCCGTCGAGTCCTACGACCGGCCGGCCTTCCCCCATCTGCCGGGCGCGCGGCGGCAGATGGACGAGCTGTGCGCCCTCCTCCAGGAGTACGGCTACGCTCCCCGGCTCGTGGCGGACCCGGGGCGGGACGAGGTACGGGACGAGGTGCGGTCCTGGTCGGCGCGGTGGCGCGAGGACGGCCGCCACGGGCCGGCGGTGGTGCTGTGGTCCGGGCACGCCGAGCTGTCCCACAGCGCGTTGCGGCTGATCACCCGCGACACCGCCGACATCGGTGACGAGGAGGAGACCTACTCCACCGAACTGCTGGCGTCGGCGGCCCTGCGGTGCGGCGCCGACCAGATCCTGCTGGTGGTCGACACCTGCCACTCGGGTGCCGGGGTGCTGCCCGCGCTGCACAAGGCCCTGCGGACCTGGGCGGAGCGGACCCTGCCCGAGGGCCGGTCCGCCTGGCTCGGGGTGGTGGCGAGCTGCCAGCCCGAGGAACGGGCGCACGGCCGGGGGGTGCTGCTGGACACCCTCGCCCGGGTGCTGCGCGAAGGGCCCGGCGGGTCCGCCTATCGGCACGAGTGGAGCGTACGCAACCGAGGGGTGACCGGGGCGACGGTGGTCGAGGCCGTCCTGGCGCAGTGGCCGCAGGACAGCCAGCGGCCGTTGTTCGTCAGCTCGGGCGGCGCACGGCCGATCTTCCGCAATCCCCGGTGGCGCCGGGAGGCCGGCGAGGAGCTGGTGGAGCATCTGGTCCGTGCCGCGCGCGGAGCGTCCGGCACGGAGGAGGGCTGGTACTTCACGGGGCGCCGCCGGGTGCTGGGTGCCATCGTGTCGTGGATGCGGGCCGCCCGGCCGGGCCTGTTCCAGGTGACCGGCAGCGCCGGATCCGGCAAGTCGGCGGTGCTCGGCCGGATCGCCACCCTCGCCGACCCCCGGCAGCGCGCCGCCACGCTCGCGCACGGGGCGCTCGGCGATCTCCCCGACCCCGGTGAGGGCAGCGTCGACGCGGCGCTGCATCTGCGCGGGCTGAACGCCCAGCAGATCGCGGCGGCCCTCGCGGACAAGCTGGGCCTGCCGGTGCCGCGGACCCCGTCGGCGCTGATCAAGGAGCTGGAGGATCCCGACGCCGCCGGGGAGCGGCCACCGCTGATCGTCCTGGACGGCCTGGACGAGGCCGCCCCCGAGCAGTCCGAAGCCATCGTCGAACAGCTGCTGGCACCGCTGAGCCGGGTGGCGTCGGTGCTGCTCGGCTCCCGCGACCGGCCGTTTCGTCCGCACGGCGCCCACCGGCCCACGCTGGACGACGCGCTCACCCGGTTCGTCAGCACCACGGAGCTGGTCAATCTGAACGAGGAGCCGGACACCGCCGAGGACGTGGCGGCGTATGTGGGGCTGCGGCTGCGGTCGGAGGGCATCGCCGACCACCGCGTCCGGGAAGTGGCCCCGCGGCTGGCCGAGCGGGCCGTGGCGAGCGCCGGCGGCTTCCTCTTCGCCCGCCTGGTCACCACGTCCCTGATCCGCAGATGGCACGAGCACGGCGAGGAGGCGTGGAACACGGCGGTGCCCGCCTCGATCGCGGCGGCCTTCGAGGAGGACCTGGACAACGGCCCGCCACACCCCGGACAACCCCCCGCCGCGGCACGCGAGTTGCTGACCGCGCTCGCCTGGAGCGCCGACAACGGCATGCCCGCCGGGGGCGTCTGGGAGCTGGCGGCGTCGGCCTGCAGCCAGGACGGCCGGACCTACCGAGCGGCCGATCTGGACTGGGTCCTCAACGCCTACGGCCGGTACATCGTGGAGGACACCGACGGTCTGCAGGCCGTCTACCGCCTCTACCACCGTGAGCTGATGAACCATCTGAGGTACGCCTCGCTGCGGGAGTCGGACGGCGGGGAGGCGATCTGCCGGGCGATGGTCGCGCGGATCCGGGACGGTTACGAGCGGGGCGTCCCGAAGGACCGGATGCCGCCCTACCTGTACTACGCCCTGCCCAGCCATGTGCTGATGGCGGGCGACCCGGGCATCGCCCTGCTGCGGGATCTGGTCCCGCTCGACGAGCAGACCTTCCTGCCCGCCCTCGCGGTCGCGCTCAACGACCACGCGCTGATCGTGACCGCCTCGGACGGTCCCCGGGCCGCCCTCGCCCAGGCCGAAGAGGCCGTCGCCATCCGCAGATCGCTGATGCCCGCCGACCCGGAGGCCCACCGGCTGTTCTTCGCCGGCTCCCTGTTGCAGCTCGCCCGGTGCCGTTCGCTCACGGGGGACCGGGAGGGCGCGTCGGCGGCGGCGCGGGAGGCCGCCGACGCCTATCGGGAACTCGTCAGGGCGAGCGCCGCCGACTTTCTGCCCGGCCTCGCCGGGTCCCTGCACCTTCTCGTGCGCTGCCTCAGGGACTCCGGGGACCGCAAGGGCGCGCTGGCGGCGGCGCATGAGGCCACCGAGGCCTACCGGGAACTGTCCACCACCGGCGGTGCCGCCTACCTCCCCGACCTGGCGGACTCGCTGCATCTCCTCGCCAACCGGCTCGTCGAGGCCGGTGAGATCGAATCCGCGCTGGCCGCGGCCAGGGAGGCAGTGGAGATCAGCCGGCCCTTCGCCGAGGCCGATCCGGCGGTCTACCTCGACGGATACGCGATGTTCCTCAACACCTTCGCCACCTCCCTCGCCCGGACCGGCGCCTACCAAGCCGCACTGCGACCGGCGATGGCGGCCACCGAAGCCCATCGCGCACTCGCCGAGAACGACCGTGCCACCGCGCTCCCCGGGCTCGCCGCCTGCCTGCACAACCTGTCGCTGTGCCTCAGTCGCGCGGGAGAGCCGGAAGCGGCCCTCTCGGTGGCGAACGAGGCGGCCGAGATCGCCCGCGAACTGGCCGTGACCGATGCCGTCGAGCACCTCCCCCGGTACGCGGCCGCGCTCGGCAACCTCAGCGACCGTGCCGCCGACTGCGGCCGTGACGAGGAGGCGCTGGCCCTCGCACAGCGCTCCACGGAGATCTGCCGTGAGCTGGTGAAGCTGAGCCGCGAGGCCCACCTGCCCGAGCTGGCCTCCGCGCTGCACCATCTCTCTCTCCGGCTGGCCGCGGTCCGGCACGACGACGCCGCGCGCGCGTCCTCCCGGACGGCCATCGATCTCTACCGCGCCCTGGAGGAGGAGAGCCCCGGCAGCCACCGACACGAGCTCGCCACCTGCTGCGAGACGCTCGCGCTCCGGCTGGCCGAGCACGGGGAGACCGCGACGGCCCTGCCGCTGGCCCGCGAGGCGGTGGAGCTGCGGCGCGCACTCGCCCGGCCCGCGCCGCTGCCCCCGCACCTGTCCTCCCTCGCGGGCGCGCTCGAATCCCTCGCGGAGTGCGAGGCGGCCGGCGGCGACGCGGAGGCCGCCCACGAGGCGGCAACGGAGGCGCTCGGTGTCCGCCGCCGGCTCGCCGAGGCCGACCCCGCCGCCCATGTCCCCGCGCTCGCCAACGCCCTGTGGCAGCACGCGAATCAGCTGGCCCGGTCGGCGGCCCCGCCGAGTGCCCTGGGCCCGGCCCGGGAGGCGGTGGCCCTGCTGCGTCCGCTGTGCGGGCCGCACTCCACGGCCTACCGGCTGTCCCTGGCCCACGCGCTCAGCACGCTCGCCCGGGCCGAGTCGACGTGCCACCACTCCCAGGAGGCGCTGGCCGCCGCCCGGGAGGCCGTCGACACCTACCGCGCGCTGGGCGGGGACGGCTCCGCCGGCCGCCGCCGCCGTTCCGTCGCCGGCTCCCTGCTGAATCTGGCCCGCTGTCAGGCCGCGGCCGAGGACCCCTCGGCCGCGGTGGCCTCGGCCCGGGAAGCCGTCGACGGCTTCCTCGCACTCGCCCGCCTCTCCCCCGTCCGCCACCTCCACGACGTACTGACCGCCCTGTGCGAGTTGACCGACTACCTGTCCCAGATCGAGCAGATCGCCGCCGTCCGGCCCTACTACGACACCGCCATCGACGTGCTCTCGGAACACCCGGCCGTCGTCCGCCGGCTGCGGTACGAGCGCACGATGCTGCTGCTGTACGAGGAGGACGTCGGTCCCGGGACCGACGCGCTGATCCGGTTCCTGACCGAGGCCCCCGAGGTGCGCGACGAGGTCGTCTTCGACGCGCGGGATTCCTTGCGCAGCCCTCCGGACGACGACCACGACCGGGTCCGCGCCGCCTGGGTCGATGCCACGGGGACCGCCCCGCCGGACTGGCTGGCCCTGCCCGCCTGGGCCTTCTCGCTCGCCTACGACTGGCTCGACTGCCCCGACTGGACGGCGGCCCGCCGCTTCTGGGAGCAGCACGCGGAGCGCCTGGCGACCCCGGAGGCCACGGCCGTCATGGCGGAGGTGGCGATGATCGAGTGGGCCGAGCGGGACGCCGGACACCTGCTGCGCCTGATGCGGCGGATTCCCGAGGCCGGCGCGGACGCCGCGTTCCTGCCGCTGGTGCTCTCCGACCGCCTGGGCGCCTGGGTTCTCGACGAGCCCCGCACCGAGGTCCACGACGCCGTGCTGCACCTCGCCCGGCACGACGGCGTCGAGGCCGCACAGCGGTACCTGGAGCAGCCGCCGGCCCTCGCCCGGCGGGCCCGGCAGGCCGGCGCCGCGCGCGACACCGCGACCCTCCGGCACTGCGCCGCCCTCGAGGGTGGCTTCCTGAAAGATCCCTACACGGCACGGATCCACCTCGCCCTCGCGGAGATCCTCGCCGGCACGGCGGCGCCCGCCGAGGCGTTCCCCGCCGCCCCGAACGAGGCCGCAAGGGACCGCGCGATCGAGGACATCGCCGAGATCATGACGCACCAGCCCGGCCACGCGGTCCCCCTGCGCGGTCTGCTCACGTCGGTCCTCGCCCGTGACCCTGGATAATGACGTCCGACCGCTCGGCCCTTGAAGGAGCACGTCATGACCCCGCCCGTCGTCCATTCGCTGCGCGAGCAGATCCGCGAGCACATCCTGGAGGGGATCGTCAGCGGCCGCTGGCAGCCGGGGGAGCGGATCGTGGAGCGGCGGATCGCGGTGGAACTGGAGGTCAGCCAGACGCCCGTACGGGAGGCGCTGCGGGAGCTGGAGTCGCTGCAGCTGATCGAGTCGGCGCCGAACAAGGGCGTACGGGTGCGGAATCTGACCGCGGACGACCTCAAGGAGAGCTACCCGGTGCGGGCCGGGCTGGAGCAGGTGGCCGCGGAGCTGGCGGCCGGGCGGCTGGCCGAGGACACCGCGGCGCTGGAGCGGGAGGTGGCGGCGCTGCGCGAGGCGGATCTGGCCGGTGACGGCGAGGCGCAGGTGCGGCACACGGTGGCCTTCCACCGGGAGATCGTGCGGGCGGCCGGCAACGCCGTGCTGCTGCACACCTGGGAGTCGCTGGGCATCGAGGTCTGGACGACGCTGTCGATCCGCTGGTTCAGCCCCGAGCCGCGCGCACACGCGCAGGACCACCAGGAGATCGTGGACGCCTTCCGGCGGCGCGACCCGAAGATCGGGACCCTGCTCAAGAGCCATGTGCTGAGCTGCGCTCCGAGGGTCTGAGGGCCTTCGTACCAGGCCCCAGGCCCCCCTTTTCTTGCTGGCACGGCGTGCCCCGAAATGAGGCACCCCGTGCCGACCTGCAGCGATTCGCTCGTTGAGCGTTGATCGATCATCGATCAGGGGCGTATCGTCATGCGCCGGGGCGCGACACCCTGCCTGCCGAAACTGCCGAACTCGCACATCGGTGTCGTCGAGATCCCGCCGTACGCCCCCGGGGCGCGGCCCGGACTCGACGACACCCCCGAGCCTCCCGTCCGGAAAGGGGCCACCCATGCCCGAAACCGTGCGCCTGCCGTACAGCCAGCTCGACCAGTTCCCGGACCGTGACCCCGAGGAGACGGCCGAGTGGCGCGAGTCCCTGGACGCCGTCACCGAGGCGGCCGGTCCGCACCGCGCCGCCTATCTGATGCGCCGCACCCTGGAGAACTCGGGGCTGGCCCTGCCCCAGCTCCTGGAGAGCGACTACCTCAACACCATCCCCACCGCCGCCGAACCCGCCGTTCCGGGTGACGAGGCGATGGAAGCCCGGATCGCCGCCTGGAACCGCTGGAACGCGGCCGCGATGGTCTCCCGCGGCTCCAAGTACGGAGTCGGCGGCCACATCGCCACCTTCGCCTCCGCGGCCTGGCTCTACGAGACCGGCTTCAACCACTTCTTCCGCGGCAAGGAAGGCGACGGAAGCGGCGACCAGCTCTACATCCAGGGCCACGCCGCGCCCGGCATCTACGCCCGCGCCTTCCTCGACGGCCGCCTCACCGAGGAGCACCTCGACAACTTCCGCCGCGAGGCCGGCGGCAAGGGCATCCCGTCCTACCCCCACCCGCGGCGGCTGCCCTGGCTGTGGGAGTTCCCGACCGTCTCCATGGGTCTGGGCCCGCTCTCCGCCATCTACCAGGCGCGCTTCAACCGCTACCTGACCAACCGCGGTATCAAGGACGTCTCCGACTCCCACGTCTGGGCGTTCCTGGGCGACGGTGAGATGGACGAGCCCGAGTCGACGGCGGCACTCGCACTGGCGAGCCGCGAGGGCCTGGACAACCTCACCTTCGTCATCAACTGCAACCTGCAGCGCCTGGACGGCCCGGTCCGCGCCAACTTCAAGATCGTGCAGGAGCTGGAGGCCCAGTTCCGCGGCGCCGGCTGGAACGTCGTCAAGACCCTGTGGGGCACCGCCTGGGACGAGCTCTTCCGGCTCGATGCCACCGGCGCGCTGGCCCGCCGTCTGCGCGAGGTGCCCGACGCCCAGTTCCAGACGTACGCGACCCGCGACGCGGCCTACATACGCGACCACTTCTTCGGCGCCGAGCCCGCCCTCGCCGAGATGGCCAAGCTGCTCGGCGACGACAAGATCCTGGAATGCTTCCACTTCTCGCGCGGCGGCCACGAGGCGCGCAAGGTGTACGCGGCGTACCGGGCCGCCGTGGAGCACAAGGGCGCCCCGACCGTGATCCTCGCGCAGACGGTCAAGGGCTTCACCCTCGGCAAGGGCTTCGAGTCCAAGAACGCCAACCACCAGATGAAGAAGCTGACCGTGGACGAGTTCAAGGTCATGCGCGACCTGCTCGAACTCCCCATCTCCGACAGCGACTTCACCGACGGCCAGGTGCCCTACGGCCACCCCGGCACCGACTCCCCCGAGGTCCGCTACCTCCAGGAGCGCCGCGCGGCGCTCGGCGGCCCGGCCCCGGCCCGCCGCGTCCACCCCCTCGCGCCGCTGCCGGCCCCGGCCGACAAGGCCTTCGCCGCCTTCGACAAGGGCTCCGGCAACCAGACCGTGGCCACCACCATGGCCTTCGTCCGCCTGGTCAAGGACCTCATCCGCGACAAGGAGACCGGCAAGCGCTGGGTGCCGATCGTCCCCGACGAGGCGCGCACCTTCGGCATGGAGTCGCTCTTCCCGTCCCTGGGCATCTACTCCCCCAAGGGCCAGACGTACGAGCCGGTCGACCGCGACCAGCTGATGTACTACAAGGAAGCCAAGGACGGCCAGATCCTCAACGAGGGCATCACCGAGGCCGGTTCGATGGCGGACTTCATCGCCGCCGCCACCGCGTACGCCACGCACGGCGAGACGATGATCCCCTTCTACATCTTCTACTCGATGTTCGGCTGGCAGCGCACCGCCGACCAGATGTGGCAGCTCGGCGACCAGCTCGGCAAGGGCTTCCTCGTCGGCGCCACGGCCGGCCGTACGACGCTGACCGGTGAGGGCCTGCAGCACGCGGACGGCCACTCGCCGATGATCGCGGCGACGAACCCGGCGGCGCTGACGTACGACCCGGCGTTCGCGTACGAGGTCGCGGTGATCGTCAAGGACGGCCTGCGCAGGATGTACGGGGAGAGCGCCCCCGGCGAGGACTCGAACGTCTTCTACTACCTGACCGTCTACAACGAGCCGATGCCCCAGCCGGCCAAGCCCGAGGGCGTCGACGAGGGCATCGTCCGCGGCCTGTACCGCTTCAACACCGCGGCCGCGGCGGGCCTCACGGCGCCCGCCGGCGCCCCGGCGATCCAGCTGCTGTCCTCCGGCACGGCCATCCACTGGGCTCTGGGGGCTCAGCGGATGCTCGCCGAGGAGTGGGGCGTGGCCGCCGACGTGTGGTCCGCGACCTCCTGGACGGAGCTGCGGCGCGATGCGATGGAGGCCGACGCGGCCACGCTGCGCGGCGAGGAGCGCGCGCCGTACGTCCGCGAGGCGCTCAGCGGTGCCGAGGGCCCGGTACTGGCCGTCAGCGACTACATGCGTCAGGTCCCGGACCAGATCGCGCAGTGGGTCGAGCAGGACTACCTCTCGCTCGGCGCGGACGGCTTCGGTCTGTCCGACACCCGTGATTCGGCCCGCCGCCACTTCGGCGTCGACGCCGAGTCGATCGTGATCGCCGCACTGGCCCAGCTCGCCCGCCGCGGCGAGGTACCGGCCTCCGCGGTCAAGGAGGCCCGGGAGCGCTACGGGTTCTGAAGGACCCGGAGGGAGACCCCCCGATCTCCCGTGCGGAGGCGACCTTCCCGCGCCCGGAGCCTCCGCACGGGATTCCACTGGCCCGGCCGGTCACGCCCTGACTTCGGCCGGGCCTTCCTCCGTCCTTGCGGCATCTCCCCGCCCGGCGTTGTCAGTGCCCCCCTGCATCATGGGGGCATGCGTGCTGCACGGCTGATCAAGATGGTGCTGCTGCTCCAGGCGCGGCCGTCGATGACGGGCGCGGCGCTGGCGCGGGAACTGGAGGTCTCCGAGCGCACGGTCGTGCGCGATGTCCTCTCCCTGTCCGAGGCCGGGGTGCCCGTCTACGCGGACCGGGGCCGGGCCGGCGGCTACCGCCTCATAGGCGGCTACCGCACCCGCCTCACGGGCCTGGGCCGCAGCGAGGCGGAGGCCCTCTTCCTGTCCGGAGTGCCCTCCGCCCTGCGGGAGATGGGCCTCGCGGACGCCGCGTCCGCCGCCCGGCTGAAGGTCTCCGCCGCGCTGCTGCCCGAGCTGCGGGACGCCGCGACGGGCGCCGCCCAGCGCTTCCACCTCGACGCCCCCGCCTGGTATCAGGAGCCCGAGACCCCCGCCCTGCTGCCCGTGATCGCCGACGCGGTCTGGGACGACCGCCGCATCCGCGCCCGCTACCTCCGCAAGGACACCGAGGTGGAGCGGGAGTTGGAGCCGTACGGCCTCGTGCTGAAGGCGGGCGTGTGGTATCTGGCGGCCCGGTCCCAGGGGGACTTCAGGGTGTATCGGGTGGACCGGTTCGCCGCCGTCGAAGGCGCCGTCGAGACCACCGGGGGCGACGCGGGGGACGGCGGCGGCGCGGCCCGGTTCACCCGCGACGCCTCCTTCGACCTCCCCGCGTTCTGGGCGGAGCGGGCCGCGCAGTTCGCGCGCTCGATCCTGCGCGAGGAGGTGGTGCTGCGCCTCTCCCCGCGCGGGGTGCGCCAGCTGCCGTACGTCACCGAACGCGCGGCGGCCCGCGAGGCCATCGAGACGGCGCAGACGGCCGGCGGCCCCGATCCGCAGGGGCGGCTGACCGTCACCCTGCCCGTGGAGTCCGCCGAGATCGCCTACGCCCAGCTGCTGGCGCTCGGCCCGGAGGGCGAGGTACTGGCGCCCTCCGAGCTGCGCGAGCGCTGCGCGGCGGCCGCCCGCCGGACGGCGGCCCTGTACACGGAGCCGGGCGGACAGGGTCGTGTGGAGCCTGGCGGGCAGCGCGCCAGCGGGGGTGCTGCCTAGCGGTAGTCCGCCGCGCTGCGGTCCTTCCCGCCGAAGACCACGTCCTCGAAGTAGCCGAAGCAGTCCGGCCGGGAGCCGTCCGTGTCGGTGAAGTCGTACTCCTTCGCCAGTTGGCCGCTGGAGAGCGACCGACCGCTCCAGCGCTGCTTGTCCGGGTCGGCGGCCAGCGCCCGTACACCGCGCGCGATCAGCGCCGGCGACTCGGCGATGGCGAAGTGCCGCTCCTGGGCGACCGCGTCGCGCCAGGTCTCCTCCGTCACCCCGAAGTGGTCCAGCATCTCCTCGGACCGCAGGAAACCGGGGGTGAGCGAGACCGCCGTGCCGCCGTACTCCTTCAGCTCGGCGGCGAGGCCGAAGGCGATCCGGTGCGGGGCGCTCTTGGTGAGGTCGAAGCAGAGGTTGTCGCGGTAGGTGCGGTTGAAGGCCTCGGTGCCGTCGGTGATCTCGACGACCAGCCCGCCGGGCCGCCCGATCAGCAGCGGCAGCGCGTAATGGCTGGTGATGACGTGGGCGTCGATACCGAGGCGGAACATCCGCAGGCCCTTGTCCAGATCGAGGTCCCACACCTTGGTGTTGAACTCGATCAGCCGGTCGCCGCCCCACAGGCTGTTGACCAGCACATCCAGCCGCCCCTGCTCCTGCCCGATGCGCGTCACCAGCGCCTCGACCCGCGCCGGCTCCAGATGGTCGGTCGGTACCGCGATCCCGGTGCCTCCTGCCGCGGTCACCAGCTCGGCGGTCTGCTCGATCGTCTCCGTGGGGCGGCCGACCTCGCTGACCCGCTCCCGGGTCGTCCGCCCGGTCACGTACACCAGCGCACCGGCCCGGCCCAGCTCCACCGCCATGGCCCGGCCCGCGCCGCGGGTCGCCCCGGCGACCAGCGCCACCCGGCCCGTCATATCCGCCGCCACCGGCCGGTCCGCACGTCCTGCTCGTTCCTCATGGCCCGTCACGTTCTCGCTCCTCGCTGTCGGCCACCGGGTCCCGGTGGCCCCGTATCGCCGCCGTACAGCGCGACCCTGACAGCGAATCCCGACACCTACTGTCGGGATTCAGATCCCCGGCACGACGTGCCCCTCCACGAGCCCCTCAGGGCCCTACCGCCCGCACGCTCCGCCCGTCCCGCAGCCGCCCGACGACCTGGGCCGCCGCGTCCCGCCCCGCCGGTGCGGCGAGGGTGCCGGCCTTGCCAGTGGCCCGTACGCCGCCCGTGGCGTCGAGGCCGACCACCTCCCGGCTGCCGGCCGCGAGCAGGTACCACTTCCCCGACTTCGCCTGCCAGTGGACGTCCGCGACGACATGCGGCCCGAAGCGGCTGCAGTCCGCGGTGTCGACGGCGCGTCCGGCGATCCGCCCCGGGTCGGCGGGGCGGGCGGCGGGCGGCAGGAACTGGACGGCCACGGTGCCGGGGCCGCGCCAGGTGTCGGCGCGGGTGCAGACCCAGGTCGCCTTGCCGCCGCCCTCGGGGAGGGGCTGCTCGGCGAACGCCCAGTTGCCGACGGAGCGCACGCCGGCGCCGCGCAGGGAGCCCAGCCGGCAGGCCGTACGGGCCCAGTTCCGCAGCGCCTGCGGGTCGGTCGCCTCGCGCGGGCCGCCGACGGCGCTCCGCCCGTCGGCGGGGGGCGGCGGCGTATACGTCAGATGGACGGGCACGAGATCGTCGAGGTCGGCGAGGAGGAAGGCCGGCAGGGCCGCTCCGAGCCGTGTCGAGGGGCGGAACTGCGCCACCGGCCAGCGTCCGCAGCCGGCGCCCGCCCCCGGCGGCGTGGCGATCCGGTCGGTGACCCCGTCCGGGGCGACATGCAGCCCGTGCGGCGGGGCTCCCGGCACCAGCAGGTCGCGCACGGCGACATCGGAGATCCAGGGCGCGAGCAGATAGCGCATCCAGCCGTTGCCGCGGCCGATCACCAGCCCGGCACCGGTGGTCGGATCCGCGCCGTCGACGCGCGCGAAGTGCAGGGTGGGGGTGGCGTCTTCGGGTTCGGCGTAGCGGACCAGGCGCTCGCCGTCGTGGAAGACCACGACCAGGACGTTGTCGATCAGGCCCGCGTAGAGCAGCTGCGGGGGACGGCCGGGCGGGCGGGTGGAGGTGCCGGCGGTCGCCGTGATCCGGGCGTCCTCGGGCGGCGCCGTCCAGACCCGCAGCGCCCGCGCCAGCAGTTCCTTGTCGCCGGTCTCCCGGCCGCGGGCGGGCCAGGCGGTGAAGTCCACCCGGGAGGTACCGGACCACTGCTCGTTGGGGGTGCGCAGCAGCCGGGCCGGGTCCAGCGCCTGCTCGGCCTCGGTCGGCGCACGGCCGGCGGGGTCACCGTCACCGCCCGGCACCACCGCCGCCACCCCCGCCCCGAGCGCCAGCACGGCCGCCAGCGCGAGCGAGGCCCGCACCCGCTGGCGGCGGCGCAGCAGGTCCGTCGGCCGGGTCTGCACCGTGCACGGGTCGAACTCCCCGGAGTTCAGCAGGACGGCGGCATCGGCCCCGGTCTCCCGCTCCAGCAGCCCGGCCGCCCGCTGCGCCGCCTCCGCGTCCTCGACCCCGGCCCGCTCCAGTACGGCGCGCGCCGCGTCCTCGTCCAGGCCCTCCAGGTGCGCCAGCCCGACGGCGGCCCGCACCGGCGCCGGGACGGCGGACAGCGCCTGGTCCAGGGCGAGTTCGTCGGCGCCGCCGGCCCGCGGGAAGAGCCGCAGCCCCCAGACGACGGGCACGGCCGCCAGCCCCCGGCCCGGCCGTCCCTCGTGCGACAGGGCCAGCCGCAGGATCCGCAGCCGTACGAGGTCGTAGCCGGACTCGGGCGCCGGGCCGCGCTGGGCCGGCAGCCCGCGGGCCGGGCGGCGGCGGCCGGCCCGCGGCAGGGCCCGCTGGACCAGTCCGTGGGCGGTCAGGACCCGGCGGTGGCGGCCCATCGACGGGGGCAGTACGAGGTAGGCGAGGCGGACGAGCCGTGGGTAGTGCTCGACGATGGCCGCCTCGGCCCGTTCGACGTCGGCCCGGGTGCGTTCGTCCATGGGCATGGCGTGAAACAGCCCTTCGCGATGTGGCGGATTTGCCGTCTATGCCGTCGTTTGGTCGTTGCACGCCTTCCAACGAGTGATTCTTGGGACGGTCACACGACGGATCGCCCGTACGGGGCACGGAGCGGGGCGGACGCCCCCGGGTCGGCACGGTCGTCAACTCGGCGTGCGGACCGTCACCGGTCCGGATAACGACACCGTCGCATCCGGGGGACTCCGCATGCGTGGCACGGCGCCAAGGCGGATGCTGGAGCGGTGATGGACGAGACGGAGTTCTGGGAGCTGATCGACCACTCCCGCGCAGCATCCGAGGGCGACCCGGAGGAGCAGGCCGACGCGCTGGTCGAGCGGCTGCTCGGGTTCGACCCGGATGCCGTCGTGGACTTCGCCCGCCACTTCGAGGCCCGCTACAGCCGGGCGTACACCTGGGACCTGTGGGCCGCGGCCTCGATCCTGCTCGGCGGCGCCAGCGACGACGCCTTCGACTACTTCCGCTGCTGGCTGATCGGCCAGGGCCGGGAGGTCTTCGAGGGCGCGCTGCACGACCCGGACCAGCTCGCCGAGCTGCTGGACGACTTCGACGAGGCGGTGGACGGCGACGCCGAGGAGCTGGGGTACGCGGCCGACGAGGCGTACGAGCGGATGACCGGCGGGGTGATGCCGGACCTGGCGCTTCCGCCGCCGCCGCGCGAACCCCTCGGCGGCTACCTCGACTTCGACGACGACCAGAGCCTGGCGGAACGCTTCCCGCTGCTGTGGGACCGCTTCAAGCCATAGGGCGCGGCGGGCCCGGGCCCCGTCAGCACGGCGGACGGACCCCAGATGTCGTCTCCGGCGGCGCACTGCGGGCAGTATGGCCCCATGCGGATCGCGATCACCGGCTCGACCGGGCTCATCGGCACGGCGCTCGTACGCTCCCTGCGCACGGACGGCCATGAAGTCGTCCGGCTCGTACGGCACGAGCCCACGGCCGCCGACGAGGTGCGCTGGAACCCCGCGGGCGGGCAGGTCGACACCGCCGGGCTGGCCGGCTGCGAGGCGGTCGTCCACCTCGCCGGCGCCGGGGTCGGCGACCGCCGCTGGACGGCGGCGTACAAGCAGGAGATCCGCGACAGCCGGGTACTGGGCACCCGCACCCTCGCCCAGGCGCTCGCCTCGATGGACGCCCCGCCCCGGGTCCTGGTGTGCGGCAGCGCGATCGGCTACTACGGCGACACCGGCGACCGGCGTACCGACGAGAGCGCACCGGCCGGAGCGGGGTTCCTGCCGGAGGTCTGCGTGGCCTGGGAGGACGCCGCGAAGCCGGCTCAGGACGCGGGCATCCGCACCGTCTTCGCGCGCACCGGCCTGGTCGTGGCGCGCTCCGGCGGCGCCTGGGGCCGGCTCTTCCCGATCTTCCGGCTCGGTCTGGGCGGGCGGCTCGGCGACGGCAGCCAGTATTGGAGCTTCATCTCCCTGCACGACCACATCCGGGCGCTGCGCCACCTCGTCGACACCGAGGAGCTGAGCGGGCCGGTCAACCTCACCGCCCCGGAACCGGTCACCAATCGCGAGGTGACCGCCGTGATGGGCCGCGTACTGAACCGGCCGACGCTGTTCACGGTCCCGGCGCCGGTACTGCGGATCGCCCTGGGGGACTTCGCCGAGGATGTGCTGGGCAGCCAGCGGGTGGTGCCGCGGCGGCTGCTGGAATCCGGCTTCGCCTTCGACCATCCGCGCATCATGGAAGCGATCCGGGCCGCCTGACGGCCGCCGCGGCACCGTCCAGGCGGGGTAGACGCCCGGGCCCCGCGGTGGCTGTGGCCAAGGGCGCTCCGACGCGCCCCGGACGCCCCCTGCCCTACGGGCCGCCGCCTCCCTACCGTCCTCGCACACACCATCGGCATCCCGCGCGGCGGCACTGGGCATGACACTCGGTGCGCCGCCGCTGGGACCGACCTCCGGGAGGGGCAAGTGCCGCCCATCGCATCGACCGTGGACGTCGTCATCGTGGGAGCCGGGCCGGCCGGTCTCGCCGCCGCCCGCCATCTGACCGGCGCGGGAGTGTCGGTCACCGTGCTGGAGGCCGCGGAGCGGATCGGCGGCCGGTCCGTCACCGACCGGCTCGACGGCTTCCGACTGGACCGCTGCGGCCGCCCGCTGGCCGTCTCCACCGCCGAGCTGCGCCGCACCCCCGGCCTCGGTGATCTGACGCTGCGTCCGTTCGCGTCCGGTCTGAGCGTCCACAACGGCCAGCGCAAGCAACGCATCGGCGCGCCCCGGAGCACAAGGGGCGCACTCTCCGCAGCGCGCGCCCTCTTGCGCGCCGACCGATGTCCTCCGCCGCACACCGAGCACCGCACCGACCGCGCCGCCCCCACAGCCCCGCCCCCGGACCGCGCCATCCGCGACGCCCTCGCGGGGCGTCCCGCCTTCCCGCCCCGCACCCATGACGCGTTCCTGCGGCCCCTGCTGAGCGCCCTGCTGTGCGATCCGCAGCTGCGCGGCTCCAGCCGCGGCGCCGCCGCCGCGCTGCGCGCCTTCGCGCACGGGCGGCTGTGGCTGCCGGCCGGCGGCGCCTGCGCCGTGCCCGAGCTGCTCGCCGCCGGACTGCCGCCCGGCACGATCCGTACGTCGGTGCGGGTCACCTCGGTCTCCACCACCGGCGTCGGCACCGCCGAGCACGGCCGGATCCCCTGCCGGGCGGTGCTGGTGGCGACCGGCGCGCGGGACGCGGCCGAGCTGCTGCCGGGCCTGCGGGTGCCGGCCTTCCATCCGGTGGCCGTGCTGCACCACACCGCGGGGGCGGGATCGGCGGGCCGCGCCGCGCCGTCCCGCGACACGGAGCTGATCCTGCCGACGGACGGCCCGGTCGGCTACACCTACCTCGCCGGCGCGATCGATCCGTCCCGTACGCCGCCCGGCCGGTCCCTGATCACCACGACCGTGCTCGGCGCCGCGGCCGCGCTGCCGCTGTCCGTCCTCGACAAGACGGTCCGGCCCCAACTGGAGCGCATCCACGGGGCGCGGACCGACGACTGGCAGCTGCTGACCGCCCATCAGGACCCGTACGCGGTACCGGCGATGACGGCGCCCTACGACCCGGAGCGCACCGTGCGCGTGCTGTCCGGCCTCTATGTGTGCGGCGACCACCGCGACACCAGCACCCTCCAGGGCGCGCTGAACTCGGGCCGCCGGGCCGCCCGCGCCGTCCTCCAGGACTTCGGGCTGCCGACGCTCACGACGGAGCCGGACACCCTGCGCACGGCGGCCTGACCGGCTCGGCCGGGCCGCCGCGCACCGCTCGGCTCACCCCAGCGCCGCCACCCGCTCCCGGTACCCGCGCACCGCCGCCGCGTCCCGGTACGGCTCCAGGCGGCGCTCGAACTCCCTGACGTACTCATGGGCCCGTACGGACCGCATCTCGGAGGCCTGGAGCGCCGCCTCGGCGCCCAGCGTGCAGGCCTGCTCCAGCTCGCCCAGGCCCAGCCGCGCGGTCGCCAGCACCACCCGGCAGAACAGCCGGCTGCGGGCGAACCCGGCGGCGCGCAGCTGCAGGGAGCGCTCGGCGTGCTGGGAGGACGCGCGGTACTGCTGGAGATCGCGATGGCAGTGCGCCAGCTCGTCGGCGAGCTGCGCCTCGTCGAAGAAGCGGGCCCAGTACGGGGTTTCGTCGCCGGGGCGGGCGGTCTCCAGCGCCCGCTCCGCACGGGCCAGCGCCGCCGTGCAGGCCCGCACCTCGCCCATGACGCCGTGCCCGCGCGCCTCCGCGGAGTGCAGCAGCGCCTGGACCGCGGGCGGCGCGCTGGAGCCGATGCCCTGCTGGGCGACGCGCGCCAGCTGGACGGCCTCCCTGCCGTGCCCCAGATAGACGGCCTGCCGACTCATCGTCACCAGGACGTAGGAGCCGTACGCCCGGTCGCCTGCGGCCTGCGCCAACCGCAGTGCCTGCACGAAGTACCGCTGCGCCAGGCCGTGCGCGGCGATGTCGTACGAGGTCCAGCCCGCCAGCCGGGTCAGATCGGCGGCGGCCGCGAACAGCCGGCGGCCGGTGGCCTCCCCGTAGGTGCCGCGCAGCATCGGCTCGGTCTCGTGCTCCAGATAGCGCACCAGGGCCTGCCGGGCGTGACCGCCGCCGTAGGCGTGGTCCAGCGCCCGGAACAGCTCACCGACCGAGCGCAGCGCGGCGATGTCGCCGGACGTGACCCGCGAGCCCTCGGCGCGGTCGACGCGGTCGGTACGGCGCTGGCGCGGCACCGAGGCCCGGCTGCCCTGGACCGGTACCCGGCCCGACCCCTCGCCGGCGGGCTCGCCGCGGGCGACGCGGTCGTCGGGGCGGCCGATCAGCCAGTCCCGGCTCGGCACCACGAGGCCGGCCGGGGTGAAGGCGATCTTGCGCAGCTCGGCGTGGCTGCCGGAGTCCTTGCGCCACAGGCCGCTGACGATGTCCACCGCCTCACTGGGGGTCGAGGCGAATTCCAGCCCGGCGTACACCGGCGCGCAGGCGTCCAGCCCGAGGTCCTGGGCGGACAGCCGGCGCCCCAGCCGGCGGGTGAACACCTCGGCGATCAGCGCGGGGGTGGTGCCGCGCGGCTGCTGGCCGCGCAGCCAGCGGGTCACCGAGGTCTTGTCGTATCGGAGGTCGAGGCCGTGCTCGATGCCGAGCTGATCGACCCGTCTGGCCAGTCCGGCATTGGAAAACCCCGCCTCGGCGATGAGCGCGGCGAGCTGGCGGTTGGGTGTGTGGTGCGGGGGTCGGTCCGTCATCGGCTTTACCGGTCTCCTGCCTTCCGGGCCGGGCAGCCGGGTTCGGCGGACCCTGTCCGGCTTGCTCATCGCCCTTGTGGAACGGCGTGAATGTAACGGCCTTCGGAGCCTTTCTCGCCGCCTGCGCCACGCGTTCATCCGATCGTGTGAGCAGGGACGGGGGTCCGACAGGTGGCAGGTACACCGGCCGCCTGAAGCGGCCGGAATCGGTCGCCGTACAGTGGCATGGGCGCGAAAGCATCGGAAGTGCGTCAGCGTTGCGGGAAGAGTGCAACAAAGGTTCGAAGAGGAGCTGCCGTGACTGCGATCTCTCGGGGGGAGACCCCCGCACCCGAGGGGCTGCGCTTTGTGCATCTGGGCTTCGGAGCCGACGCCGTGGACTACGAGTCGGCCTGGCAGGAGCAGCGCCGGGTGCACGCCGCCCGGTTCGCCGACGAGGTGCCCGACACCTGCCTGATGCTGGAGCATCCGCCGGTGTACACCGCCGGCCGGCGCACCACCGACGACGAGCGCCCCCTGGACGGGACCCCGGTCATCGACGTGGACCGCGGCGGGAAGATCACCTGGCACGGGCCCGGCCAGCTGGTGGGCTACCCCATCCAGAAGCTGCCGCGCCCGGTCGACGTGGTCGCCCACGTCCGCCGCCTCGAGGACGCGCTGATCCGCACCTGCGCCGAGTTCGGCGTCCAGGCCGGTCGGGTCGAGGGCCGCAGCGGGGTGTGGGTGCTGGGCGACCCCGTCGAGGAGCGGGCGGGCCTGGGCGGGCTGCAGCTCGACTTCGATCCGCGGGTGACGGACGAGCTGTTCGACCCGCGGCTGAACGGCCCCGAGTACGCGCCGTCCAACGCCGGCCAGCGCCGCGAGGACCGCAAGCTCGCCGCGATCGGCATCCGCGTCGCCAAGGGCGTCACGATGCACGGCTTCGCGCTGAACGTGAACCCGGACAACACCTCGTTCGACAAGATCGTGCCGTGCGGCATCCGGGACGCGGGCGTCGCCTCGCTCGCGGGCGAGCTGGGCCGCGAGATCACCATCGCCGAGGTGCTGCCCGTCGTCGAGAAGCACCTGCGGGACGTGCTGGAGAACGCCGAGCTGCTGCCCCGGGCGGTCTGAAGCCCCGGGGACGGGAATGCGCCCCTGCCGCAAGGGGTTGCCCCGCACGTAAAGACGTGCGAATTGACGGGCGTACCCTGGTGTACGCCAAGGAAACGAAGTCGTAGGGAGCCGGTCGTGTCCGCAGTCGCACCCGACGGACGCAAGATGCTGCGCCTGGAGGTCCGGAACAGCCAGACCCCCATCGAGCGCAAGCCCGAGTGGATCAAGACGCGGGCGAAAATGGGTCCCGAGTACAACCACCTCCAGGGCCTGGTCAAGAGCGAGGGTCTGCACACGGTCTGCCAGGAGGCGGGCTGCCCCAACATCTACGAGTGCTGGGAGGACCGCGAGGCGACGTTCCTCATCGGCGGCGACCAGTGCACCCGCCGCTGCGACTTCTGCCAGATCGACACCGGCAAGCCGCAGGCCCTCGACCGCGACGAGCCGCGCCGGGTCGGCGAGTCCGTCGTCACGATGGACCTGAACTACGCCACGATCACCGGCGTCGCCCGCGACGACCTCGAGGACGGCGGCGCCTGGTTGTACGCCGAGACGGTGCGCCAGATCCACGCGATGACGGCGGAGCGCGCCGAGGGCTACACCAAGGTCGAGCTGCTCATCCCCGACTTCAACGCCGACCCCGACCAGCTGGCCGAGGTCTTCTCGTCCCGCCCCGAGGTTCTCGGGCACAACGTCGAGACGGTGCCGCGGATCTTCAAGCGGATCCGTCCCGGCTTCCGGTACCAGCGCTCCCTGGACGTCATCACGATGGCCCGCGAGGCCGGCCTGGTCACCAAGTCCAACCTCATCCTGGGCATGGGCGAGACCCGCGAAGAGGTCAGCGAGGCGCTGCGCGAGCTGCACGAGGCGGGCACCGAGCTCATCACCATCACCCAGTACCTGCGCCCCACTCCGCGCCACCACCCCGTCGAGCGCTGGGTGAAGCCGGCGGAGTTCGTGGAGCTGAAGGAGGAGGCCGAGGAGATCGGCTTCTCCGGCGTGATGTCCGGCCCGCTGGTCCGCTCCTCCTACCGCGCCGGCCGCCTTTACCAGCAGGCCATCGAACGGCGCGAGGTCGAGGCGTCCAGTCAGGCGGTTTGAGTTTCCCGGCGCGCCGTCTTGTGAAACGTGGCACATGCTTGAGGACGCGGCCCGCACTCCCCCATGACGGGGGGCGTGGCGGGCCGCGTCAACGTTTCATTGGTGTTTGACCGGCAGGTCATCCGTTGGTAACACCTTTCCGTGACGATGGATGCACGCACCGTTCACGCACCTTGTCCTGCTCCTGCGAACACCAGAAGGAGTCACCCACCATGCACGCCGCGCCGCTCCGCGCCACACCCGCCCTCCCCCGTCCTTCCGTCACCGGTGCACTGCGTGCCGTCGAGGCCGTACTGATGCGCGGCGGTCAGCGCACCGCCCGCCGCAACGCCTGGACGTCGGTCCTGGAAGACCGCCGCCGCGCCAAGGACCGGTACGAGGCCGAGTACGTACTGGAGGCCGCGGCGACCCGTCGCCCGCACGCCACGTAGACTGCGCTGTATGGCGAGGAAGGTAAACGCTGAGGGCGCTGCCGGCGCTGAGGGCGCTGAGAACCCCGGGCGACTCAAGCAGATCGCCCTGACCTACAAGATGACCCGTCGGGTCGACTCCAAGGTCGGTCTTGTCGTCGCTGGTGTAGGCATCGTCGTATTCGGCGTTCTCCTTGCCATCGGCTTCCTGATCGGCCATCCCATCTACGCGGGCATCCTGGGCTTCGTACTGGCCTTCCTCGCGATGGCGATCGTCTTCGGACGGCGCGCGGAGCGAGCTGCCTTCGGGCAGATGGAGGGCCAGCCCGGTGCGGCGGCGGCCGTGCTGGAGAACGTCGGGCGCGGCTGGACGGTCACCCCCGCGGTGGCCATGAACCGCAGCCAGGACGTGGTGCACCGCGCCGTCGGCAAGGCCGGCATCGTGCTGGTCGGCGAGGGCAACCCGAACCGTCTGCGCGGGCTGCTGGCCGCCGAGAAGAAGCGGATGGCGCGCACCGTCGCGGACGCCCCGGTCCACGACATCGTGGTGGGCGACGGCGAGGGCCAGGTGCCGCTCAAGAGGCTCCGCACGACCCTGCTCAAGCTCCCGCGCGTCCTGCCCGGCGGCCAGGTCACGGCCGTCAACGACCGGCTGCGTGCGCTCGGCGACCTGATGAGCAACATGCCGGTGCCGAAGGGGCCGATGCCGAAGGGCATGCGGATGCCCCGGGGCGGCGGAAAGACGCGCTGAGCACCGCGACTCGTATACATCGAAACGGGTGGGCCCGGGACCTCTGCGGTCCCGGGCCCACCCGTTTCTTCCTACGAGGCCTGCGGGGCTTTGGACCCCTCGTCGAGGTCCCGGCCTCCCTCGCGCTTCGAGGTCGTTCGCTCTCCGTCGCCCCGTCGTCCCGTCGTCGTCCCGTCGTCGCTAGATCCGGACCTGCACGGCGCGCGCGAGACGGTCGTGCAGTCCCCGCCCGTCCCGGTCCCAGACCACCGCCGGGATGACCACGACCAGCAGGAGTGTGCGCAGCACCACCCGCGGCAGCGAGATCCGGCCACCGCCCTCGGCGACCACCCGCAGGCCCAGCAGCCGCTTACCCGGCGTGAAGCCGACCGTGCCGACCGTCAGCACGCTGAGCACCGCGAAGACCACCAGGGCCCAGTTGCTGGCCGACTGCGCCTTGCCGCCGCTGAGCAGTCCGTACGCGATGAGCATGCACAGCGCCCAGTCGATGAAGAGCGCGGCGAAGCGGCGCCCGGGGCGCGCGAGGGAGCCCGGCCCCTCTTCCGGCAGCCCGAGCCGCTGCCCGCGGTATCCGAACTCGACACCCATGTCCTCGGCTGCCGCGCGGGGCCCGGAGATCCACGATCCGATTGCTTGCCTGTTGTCCACCCGTCCACGGTACTGCGACCGCATACGTTCGCTTCGCGGAGGTCGGGAACCGGCCCGTGCGGGCCCGCGGAGAGCATGGACGGCGGTCGACGCAGCCCTATCCACAATGTGTCGCTTTGGCGCACACTGGGGGATATGAGCCACCGCGCGGCGGTTAACCTCGGCGAAACAAATGGGTCATGCTTGGGAAATCCCGCCTGCCTATGGTCGGGCGAGCGCGCCTGTGCAGATGGTCGCGTTCCGAGCAGCAATCCCGCGTCCGCCGACCGGTGACCGGGCTAGGAGGAGTTGGATGTTCCAGAACGCCGACGAGGCCAAGAAGTTCATCGCGGACGAGGACGTCAAGTTCATCGATGTCCGCTTCTGCGACCTGCCCGGTGTGATGCAGCACTTCACGATCCCGGCGAAGGCGTTCGACCCGGCCGAGGAACTCGCCTTCGACGGTTCCTCGATCCGCGGCTTCCAGGCGATCCACGAGTCCGACATGGCGCTGCGCGCGGACCTGTCGACCGCTCGTGTGGACCCGTTCCGCCGGGACAAGACCGTCAACGTCAACTTCTTCATCCACGACCCGATCACGGGCGAGCAGTACAGCCGTGACCCGCGCAACATCGCCAAGAAGGCCGAGGCCTACCTCGCCTCCACCGGCATCGCGGACACCGCGTACTTCGGCCCCGAGGCCGAGTTCTACGTCTTCGACTCGGTGCGCTTCAACACCACGTCGAACGAGGGCTTCTACCACATCGACTCCGAGGCCGGCGCCTGGAACACCGGTGCGGTCGAGGACAACCGCGGCTACAAGGTCCGCTACAAGGGCGGCTACTTCCCGGCCCCGCCGGTCGACCACTTCGCCGACCTGCGCGCCGAGATCTCCCTGGAGCTGGACGCCGCCGGCCTGCAGGTCGAGCGCCAGCACCACGAGGTCGGCACCGCCGGCCAGGCCGAGATCAACTACAAGTTCAACACGCTGCTCGCCGCGGCCGACGACCTGATGCTCTTCAAGTACATCGTGAAGAACGTCGCCTGGCGCAACGGCAAGACCGCGACCTTCATGCCCAAGCCGATCTTCGGTGACAACGGCTCCGGCATGCACGTCCACCAGTCCCTGTGGCAGGGCGGCGCGCCGCTCTTCTACGACGAGCAGGGCTACGCGGGCCTCTCGGACACCGCCCGCTACTACATCGGCGGCATCCTCAAGCACGCCCCGTCGCTGCTGGCCTTCACCAACCCGACGGTGAACTCCTACCACCGCCTGGTCCCCGGCTTCGAGGCCCCGGTCAACCTGGTCTACTCCCAGCGCAACCGCTCCGCGGCCATGCGCATCCCGATCACGGGCTCCAACCCGAAGGCCAAGCGCGTCGAGTTCCGCGCCCCGGACCCGTCCTCCAACCCGTACCTGGCCTTCTCGGCCCTCCTCCTCGCGGGCCTGGACGGCGTCAAGAACAAGATCGAGCCCGCCGAGCCGATCGACAAGGACCTCTACGAGCTCGCCCCCGAGGAGCACGCGGGCGTCCCCCAGGTCCCCACCTCCCTCCCGGCGGTCCTCGACGCCCTCGAGGCCGACAACGAGTACCTCCAGCAGGGCGGCGTCTTCACCTCCGACCTGATCGAGACCTGGATCGACTACAAGCGCACCAACGAGATCGCCCCGATCCAGCTGCGCCCGCACCCGCACGAGTTCGAGCTTTACTTCGACATCTAGACCGCAGAGGGTCGGGCGACCTGGGACGAGGTGACGCGATGAACGTCGTTTCCGCAAGTCACAGCAGGTTTCCAGAGCCCGAATCGCTGATGGTGCGTCAGCCATGCTGTTGAGGGCCGCCGTCCCGACTCCCGGGGCGGCGGCCCTCAACGTTCTTGTGCACAGCAGGTCAGGCCCTGTGTCGATCTCTCGGTATCGGGCCTGACCTGTTGTTTCCTCTGCCAGGGGTGGGGGGATTTGTGCCCACGACCTCTTCGCCCCGAATGAGGTTCGAGCGGGGGTGCCCGTCCATCAGGGGCACTCGGCGACAACCTGGTAGAGGCCAGGGCTGGCGCTGGCGATTCGTTCGGCTTGGGAAACAGAAGCGAGCACGGTGGGGTTGGCGCCGGCGGCCTCGCATGCTTCGACGCTGTCCCAGTGTGCGATGTTGACGAGCTGGAATCGCGCGTCCGGCAGCAGCGCGCGGTGCAGCCGGACGTCGCGGAACCCAGGCGCTGCACTCATCAGGGCCACGCGTTCGCGCCACTGCTCGATGAATTCGTCGACTTGGTCGGCAGATATTTCGATGACGTTGATGAAAGTAACGGCCTGATCAGTCATAGGAGGATTCCCTTTCTGTGATGACGCCCTGCCGGCGCTGTCTGCTCACTACTGCACGGATCCCCTCAGTCGCCCCAGCGGCTCGCGTCGAGAGTCATCTGCCAGGTGGTGTAGGGAAGTTCGGGGGGGGTGGAGCTGGTGGAGGATCTCGCCCGGCAGGGTCATCGGCGGGGCCGTGGCCGGGTCGGAGAGGCTGCGGGCCTCCAGGGTTTCGCTGAGGGCGCGAGCCGCTCCGAGGCGGGGGTGGACGGCGTGCACGCGGGAGGCGTAGCCGGGCGGCAGGTCGTCGGGGCCGCCTTCGATGTCGAGGAGGATGCCGCGCTGCCCTATGCCGATCTCCGGCGGGCGGCGGTGCCGGTGGACGGGGGAGGCCGCGAATCCGGGCGAGGTGTGCAGCGCGATACCGTCCCAGACGGTGTCCACGCGGCTGTCGGTGACGCCGTTGTCCTGACCTTACGGACCAGGGGCGTGCCCGGGAACGACAGGCCCTGGGTGGCGTCGGTGTCGTCGTCAGCGGCGGCATCTGTGGTGATGGCCGGCGCTGACAGCGCGGCGGCACCGGTGACCAGCGCGTCGCGACGCGACGGGTGTGCAGGCATCAGTTCTCTCCTCGGTCTGTCGACACTTGGCAAGGTTCCGGGAGGGGCGCCCCGTGCCCGGCAAGGTCCGTCGGGACCCGCTAGGCGGAGGAGGTCGCGCGGAATCGCGCGCGGTACGCCGCGGGCGGCGCTCCGAGCACGCGCAGGAACACCCGCCGCATCGTCTCGTCCGTGCCGAACCCGCAGGTGCGGGCAATGGTGTTCACACCGGCGTCGCAGGATTCGAGCATCGCCTGCGCCGCCTCCACGCGGACGCGTTCCACGTACTGCCCGGGGGTGCCGCCGACTTCGCGGCGGAAGAGCCGGGTGAGGTGCCGTTCGCTGACGGCGAGCCGCTCGGCCATGGCGGCGAGGGTGTGGTTCCCGCCGGGGTCGGCCACCACGGCATCCAGTACCCGCCGCAGCCCGGCGTTGCGGGGCGGGGTCACCGCGCTGCGCACGCTGAACTGCGACTGGCCGCCAGGGCGTTGGAGGAAGACGACGAGATGCTTGGCCGCGGTACGCGCCACCTCGGGGCCGTGGTCCTCCTCGACCAGCGCCAGTGCCAGGTCGATGCCCGCCGTCACCCCGGCGGAGGTGATGACCGGCCCGTCACGTACGTAGATGGCGTCGGGCTCCACCCGCACCCGCGGGAAGCGTCTCGCAAGCGCTTCGCACTCGGCCCAGTGCGTCGTGGCCCGCCGGCCGTCGAGCAGCCCGGCCTCCGCAAGGAGATACGCGCCGGTGCAGGCCGACGTCGTACGCCGCGCGCCCGTGCCGAGGCGGCGTACGTGCGCGACCAGCTCCGGCGGATGCCCGTGGCCTTTCATCGTCGGATAGCCCGGCACCATCACCGTGTCCACGGTCTCGGAGACGTCCTCCAGCGCCAGTTCGACCCCCAGCGGGATCCCCGTGTCGCTCACCACCGCACGTCCGGAGGGCGAGGCGAGCCGTACCCGGTAGCCGGTCCCGTGCAGCACCTGCACCGGACCGGCCACATCGAGCAGCACCACTCCGTCGCCCACGACCACGACCACATCGCTCTCGGTCTTCACGTTCCTCAGTCTCGGCGCCCGGCCGGTACGTCCTCAAGGACAAGCAGCCCACACATCCGGACATCCCCTTCCACGCGCCTTCGGCCCGAGGGGACAGTCATCTGGCCCGCGTTCCGCAGCCCGGGAACCAGCGCATTCCTGACGCTGAACGCTGACCAACTCACTCCGCCACTCCCCCGACACCGACCGACCCAAGGAGCACACGACATGCAGCGCCGACACATCCTCCGTACGGGCGCCGCGGCCACGGCCGCGACCGCGCTTGGCCTCGGCACCTCCTCCACCGCCGCTTCTGCCGTCGAGCAAATGCGCGGGCGCACCCGCGAACTGCGCGTGCACACAGTTCTGTTCGACGCCGTCGAGGAGCAGGACTTCGCGGGCCCCATCGAGGTGCTCGGCACCCTCGCGGACGCCGACAAGCGCCGGATCAAGCAGAGCTTCGTCACCGCCGACGGCCCCCGCACCGTACGGACGTCGTCCGGAATGCACATCGACGTACGCGACCCCTGGGCCCCGGAGGACGCGGACGTCCTGCTCGTGCCGGGCGGGGGCTACGGGAAGGGGTCAGGGGTCGATGACGAGATCAAGCGCGGCGTGCTGCCGCGCGCACTGGCCAAGGCCGAGCGGCCCGGGCTGATCATGGGCGGGATATGCACCGGCGTCATGGTCATGTCGGCGGCGAAGATCACCCGCGGCAGACCGTGCACGACGCATTTCGCTGCCCGCGAGGATCTCGCCAAGGAGGGCGGGAAGCTCACGTACGGGCGTGTCGTGGACGACGGGGACCTGATCACCTGCGGCGGCGTCACCTCGGGCCTCGACCTGGCCCTCTGGCTCGCCGAGCGCCTCTACGGCCCGGAGACCGCGCTGCGTTCCGAGATGATCCTGGAGTACGAACGCCGGGGCACCGTCTGGCGCGCGAAGAGCTGACCGCAGCGGTCAAGTTCTTCGCCGGGTGGCGGTCTCGTCCATCAACTTGGTGGCGGTGTACGCGGCCATCATGTCGTCAGCGTTGCGGCCGTTCAGCGAGCTGATGTCGACGATGTCGGCGACCTGGCGGCGGGTGCACCCGTTGTGCACCAACCCACTCATCGGAAGCCATGTGCCCTGGCCAAGGACCTGGTGTAGCTGTACTTCGGCATCTGACGGAGGAGGTGGCGGCCCGCACTTGCGTCAGAGCCGCTCAGCGCCCTCTCAGAAGACGTCTTCGCCTCTAAGGAACGGGCCAGGTCGGTGACCTGCGGGGAACTTCCGTGCGGGTCACCTGCCTGGCCTTTTATCGATTGCGGGCGACGGGGTGCGACGGACTTGAGTGGGTGCCTGCGGACTGCGTGCCGACTGCTGCGCTGTCAGCCGGGTGGGGCGAGCCCGGCGTGCTGAGGTGGATCCGCAAGACTGAATGTGAGAGGCGGCACTACTGCCACAGGGTGCTCACGATCTCGTGTGCCTTGACGATTGCAGCCCGGGGCCCGTGCGCCACCATTGTGGAAGAAGAGCCGCACCCACATCAGCGTGGCTCACGCGGCGGGCGTCGCCCGAAGACCGCTACATCGGCGCCCATGCTCAGTACGAGATCCCCCTCGGTCGTAAGGGCGACGGCCTGGGGACTGCTCGCCGCCAGGAGCCCGGCGGGCTCGCCTGTACGAAGATTCCACGCCCGTACCGTCCCATCGAGCTCACCGCCGCTTGAAACCGCGATCGGGGTGCCGTCCAGGACGGTGCACGCCACTGCGGCCACCGGGCCACTGTGCTCCCGCCGGTCACCGCCAGCGGCCTGCCCTGCCAGCTCGCGCACGCCACCGCGCGCACCCAGCCCTCGTGACCCTTCCTGGGAGGACCGAGGGGCGTACGGGAGGCAAGATCCCAACCTCGCACCGTCCCGTCTTGTCCGCCGCTCACCGCGAGCGGCTTGCCCTGCCAGCTCACGCACGCCACTGCTCGCACCCAGTCGTCGTGGCCGGTCAGCGGTTTGCCGAGGGGGGTGCCGGAGGCCAGATCCCACACGCGCACCTTGTGGTCCTCGCCGCCGGTCAACGCGACCTGTTTGCCATTCAGGCTCGTGCACGCCACCGCGTATACCGTTCCATCGTGCCCGGTCATGGGCCTGCCGACAGGGGTACCGGAGGTCAGATCCCACGCCCGTACGGTTGCGTCGCTGCTGCCGGTCACCGCGACCTGTCTGTCGTTCAGGCTTGTGCACGCCACGGCGTACACCCAGTCGTCGTGGCCGGTGCGTGGATTGCCGAGCGGAGTGCCGGCGGTGAGGTCCCATACCCGGACCGTCCCCTTGCCCTCACCGCCGCCGGTCACTGCCACAGGGGTGTCGTCCAGCCTCGTACAGGCCACCGCGTTCACCCAGTCGTTGTGGCCGACCATTGGCTGTCCGATGCGGGTACGAGAGGGCAGATCCCACAGGCGTACAGTCCTGTTGCTGCCGGTCACCGCGACCGAATCGCCCGACCACGCCACTGCTCGCACCCAGTCGTCGTGGCCGGTCAGGGGTTTGCCGAGGGAGGTACCGGAGGCCAGATCCCACACGCGCACCTTGTGGTCCTCGCCGCCGGTCAACGCAACCGGCCTGCCGTTCACGTTCGTGCAAGCCACCGTGTAAACCCTGCCGTCGTGACTGGTCAGGCCACCGAGGCGTCTTAGGGAACCGAGGCGTGTTCCGGAGGCCAGATTCCACGCGAGTACGGTGCCGTCACTGCCGCCGGTCACCGCGATGGGCTCGCCATCCCGGTACGTACACGCGACCGCCAACACCTCGCCTCTGTGGCCGGGCAGGGGATCGCCGAGGGGCGTACCGGAGGCCAGGTCCCACACCCTTACGGTGCCGTCACTGCCGCCGGTCACCGCGATGGGCGCGCTCTCCCGGTACGTACACGCGATCGCCAACACCTTGCCGTCGTGGCCGGTCAGGGGGCGCCCCAGGGCGGTGCCGGAGACCAGGTCCCATACGCGCACCGTGCCATCATCGCCGCCTGTCACGGCGACGGGGGTTTTGTCGAGCTTCGTGCATGCCACCGCGAGCACCTTGCCGTCATGCCCGGTCAGGGGCTGGCCGACGGCCGTACCCGCGGCCAGATCCCACACCCGCACCGTCCCGTCGTCACCGCCGGTCACCGCGACCGGCCTGGTGCCCAGGCTGGTACACGCCACCGCTCTCACCCTGTCCTTGTGGCCGGTCAGGATGTCGCGCAACGCCGGGGAGAAGTTGCTTCCCGTTGCCCATCGGGGTGCCCAGTTCCCCTCCGGGATGTGGTCGGCCAACTGCTGCTGCAAGGAGTCGGCGCCGGCCCGCGCGGCATCCAGGGCGAGTACCTGCCGGCGGACAGCCGGGGTAGCGGTTCCGTGGATGCTGATGGAGGCGCGGTAGACCGCTGCCGTCAGCCGGGCCGATTCGGTGGACGCGTGATGCAAGTGTGGGGTGAGGCCGCGGGGGGTGGCATGGGCAAGGTATTCGGTGTCGGTGATGGTCTCGTCGAGGCGTCCGGCTGCGGCGGCGTGAGTGGCGAGGTAGTTGAGGGTGTAGGGGTGTGCGCGGGACCAGTCGCGGGTGGTGTCGGCGCGGTAGGGCACGCGGTCGGTCAGGACGTCGGTGAAGGCTGCATGCACGGCTTGCAGGTCGATGCCTTCGCGCAGGTGCTCGGCCAGGGACTGGTGATAGAGGCGGTAGGCGGAGCGGTCGGAGTCGGTGGCTTCCACAACGTAGGAGCCGGCCGTGTCGCGCAGCCACATCAGCTCGTCGTCGGTGTAGGTGCGGCCGGAGATCGCGGAGGCCAGCGGGGCCCAGATGTTTTCCCAGGGCAGACCCTGGCCCTCGGCGAAGGCCAAGGGTCGCAGGAGGTCCGCGGCCCGTTGCGCGTCCGGGCCCAGGCGGTGCGTGAGGTCCTCGTGCATGGCCTGTCCGGGCAGGCGGGGCAGGCGGTTCTGCCACTGCCGGTCCGACGGGTCGGCGATGACGTCGTCGGCTGCGGCGAGGGTGCCGGCGACGATGCGGGCGACGAGGAACGACGTTCCGGCGGCAGCGGCGACCGCTTGGGCGACCGGAGCCGCTGCTTCGGGGTGCCGGCTGTAGGGAGAGGTGCGGTGGGCGTCGAGCAGGTTGTAGACGGTGTAGGCCTGCAGCGCCTCGGGGTCGGCGTAGCGGGGGTCGTCGAGGTCGACGACCTGCTCGCTGGTGGAGTGGTGCTTGGCGGTGATGCCGAGGCGGTCCAGGAGGTGCGGGCGGGTGCCGAGCAGGAGGCGGATGCGGCCGTCCGAGTGGTCGATCAGGGGGCGCAGGATCTGTGAGCACAGGGTGTCGGGTGTGGCGGCCTCGTCCAGGGCGTCGATGAGGACGGTGAACGGCCGCTCGCCCTGCCGAGCGCCCAGGGCTTCGAGCAGTTCGCCGACGGTTTCGGCGTGCACGCGGGCCGCGGCGGCCAGTGCGTGCAGCACGTCGGTGTCGGTGTGGTTCTGGGCGTAGACGGTGACGTCGAGCGCGCCTTGCTCGGGGATCATCTGGGGGGCGAGGTTGAGGGAGTCGATGGGGACGGTGCGGCGGCGCTCGGGATGGGCCAGGGCGGCGATCAGGCCGAGTACGGCCGTCTTGCCCGAGCCGGGGCCCGCGGTGACGACCCGGCACGCCGATTCGCTGCCGGTACCGGGCGAGCGGAGCCAGTTCGCGAGGTGGTCCAGGGCTGCGTGGCGGCCGCAGAACCACCAACCCTGGGCGGCATCGCCGTGGTAGCCCATGGCGCGTACCAGCAGGCGGGTGGTGAACTCGGTGTCGCGGCGCCGCGCCTGTTCGTCGAACTCGGCGGCCTGCTGGATGGCCAGGTCCACGTCGGTCAACCGCTTGCTGTGACGCGGGTTGGCGAAGAAGGCGGGCGGCTCCCCGGTCAGCCCGATCGGGGTCAGGCCGATGAGCTGGTACCCGGGCCTGTCAGGGTGGTCGTTCATCTGCTGCACCACAGCGGACACCGACAGCGTATCCGGGCCATGCCCGGCGGTGGCCCGGCTGGCCACGGCCTGGGTGAGTAGGCGGGGGAAGGCGCCGGCCTCGGCCTGCTGGTGCGGCTGGGCGGAGGAGATCACCACCAGCCCCGATCCGGTGGTCTGTCCCCACTGCGGGTCGATGCGTTCCAGCGCGGCCGCGGCCAGTTGGTTACCTCCCTGCCCGGAGTAGCAGGTGTCCAGCAGCAGCATCAGCCGCCGTACCTTGGTGTCCCGCAACATCACCCGTGCCAGGCGCTTGGTGGGCAGTGCGGTGTGGGTGATGTCCTCCGGGTCGGTGTCCGCGGTGAACAGGACGTGCTCGCCGCCGCCGTCGTCGAGGATCTCGCCATGGCAGGAGAGGTAGACCGCAAGCAGGTCGTCCTCGCGACGGTCCTCGGACTTGCAGAACGCGCGTAGCTGGTCGGTCAGTTGGGTGGCGGTGGGGTCGAGCCCGAGGCCGGTCTGGTGCTGGTAGCCCAGCTCGCCGGTGAACAGCTCGATGACGCGCTCACGAGCCTCGACCATCCCTGGCGGGTCCCACTGGGGGCATTTGGGGTACTTGGAGACGGCGGTGGCGATCAGGAACCGGCGCGGCCCCTCCGTACCCGCACCGTCGCTGGGCAGAGCGGTCATGCCAGCCCTTCCGCGATCGCCCGCCCGCACAACTCATCGGTCAGATACGCGGTCGCATCATGCGCGTGGGAACCGTTGTGCACCCGCGCCGAACGCAGTCCCTCACCGAACGCCGGGCGCAGATCCTTCACCAACGCGACGACATCGCCCTCATCAGCGATGTTCGTCCACACCAGGCCCTGCCCACCCGGCCACACCCCCTGCACCGAGCCACCCAACCCGACCGGCCGAGGCTCCAGCCGATGGAAAATCAAGTTCGGGATGCCCAGCGGAGAACCCAGGGTCACCAAGGCCCGCACCCGATGGCCGGGCAGGGCGCACAGCGCCTCATAGGCGACCACCGAGCCCAGGGAGTGCGCCACCACCACCCGGGTGTCCTCCCCGATGGCATCGATCACCCGAGTACGGGCTTGGGTCCGCAACTCGGCGTCGAGGAGGTAACGGTGGACCTGTTTCAAGTCGAAGACCATGGAGCGCAGGGCGAGACCGGCGAAGAACCGCGACCCCGACAGGGCCCGCAACGCAGCCTGCACCGAGCGCGGCGTCGCAACGAGAGTGTCCGCACCAGGAGGCACCACTCCGGGATCGGTGTCGGCCGCCGCACGCCACCAGGCAAGCAGCAGTTCCTGCTCGAAACCCTCGCCCACATCGGCGGCCGTGAAACGAGGATCCCCGACCGCGAGATACTGCCCGGCCGGTCGGAACAAGTCCCCATAGAACGCCATCGCCACATCCGACTCGGACACGGCATCGCCAGCCCCCGCGCGGCGCAACCCATCGGCCATAGCAGGCTGCCACTCCTTCAACAGCGTGCCCTCGCCTAACAGTTGCTTGCCGATCCCGTGCACCCCCACCACACGCGGCACAACAACAACCCCCGGAACTCGTCTCAGCTGTAACACGCACTGTAGGCACAACCACCGACCACCATGCCAGCAGCGGCTGGATCCGGCGCGTGATCTACACAAGGAGGCGGTGATTCGGCACCACGATGGCGGGCAGGAATACGCCTCCTACCCCTGACCGTTGGATTGCGGCTGCGCGCTGTCAGTCAGACATCGCCGAAGTCTCAAGGGACGCGGCGGATCCGCCTGACGCTTCCCCAGTGCACCGGTTGTGCACCGATCGACCCGCCATGCGCATATATGTGCAGGTCAGAGCGTTCCTCCACCTCTACTTCGACATCTAAGATCGCCTCAGGTCAGAGCGGCATTCCGCTGGCCTGGGCCGTCTGTAGGCCGTCGGTCGTGTTCTTCCCGCTTTGGAAGGCACGGCCGACGGCCGTTTTCGTTGCGCCGCTTTGCGGGATACGGCCGCAGCCCGTTCTCCTCCTCCCGCAAGGACGCACGAGCTCAGCCGGCGCCTCGCTGGTCGTACGCCGGGAGGGGTGGCCCGGTGAGCTGGGGGCTCGCCGGGACGGTGGGGCTGATCAGGAGGGACGCGGGCAGGATCGCGAGGAGGGTGATGGCGATCGAGCACCAGAGGGTGGTGGAGTAGCCGGTCAGTGTTGCCTTGTTGATGACGTGGGCCAGCTGGGGCGGGAGTCCCTGGGCGTTGATGACCTGGCCGCTGCGGGCCGCTTCGGTGAAGGCCGGTGGGAGGCCGGAGACGGCCTGCAGTCCGGTGGCGATGGCCGAGGCGAGGATGCTGCTGAACAGCGCGCCGCCGAGCGCTCCGCCCAGCTGGTCGGTCGTGTTGGTCACTGCCGCGCCCCCGCCGGAGTCCGGGGCGGCGATGCCGGCCGTCGCGAGGGAGACGAGCGGCGGCAGGGCCATGCCGAGGCCGAAGCCGGCGAGGAGCATGGCGGGCAGGACCAGGACGGTGTAGTCGGTGTCGGGCATAAGGAAGGTCAGCAGGAGCAGGCCGAGGGCGGTGAGGAGCAGGCCCGGCACGATCAGGTTGCGCGGGGGTACGCGGTGCAGCAGGCGGGCGGAGACCTGGGTGGCGCCGATGACGATCGCGGCGACCGCGGGGAGCATGGCCGTGGTGGTGGCGATCGGCGAGTAGCCGCGGATGTTCTCCAGGTACGCCATCAGGGTCGGGAAGAGGGCGAGCGCGCCGGCGCCGGTCAGGAAGAGGGTGAGGAAGGAGCCGACGCGGTTGCGGTCGGTGAGGGCGTACGGCGGGAGGAGCGGGTCGGGCGCCTTGGTTTGCCACCAGACGAAGGACAGGAGGAGAGCGGTGCCGAGTGCGAGCAGGGCCAGGACCAGGAGGTCCGTCCAGCCGCGCGGGCCCGCCTCCTGGAAGCCGTGGACGAGGGCGACGATTCCGCCGGAGCCGAGCAGCAGGCCCAGCGGGTCCAGGCGGGGGCGGGTGCGGGTCGGGCGGTCGTGCACCAGGGTGGCCGCGCCGATCACGGCGAGCACGGCGAGGGGGACGTCGATGTACAGGCAGGAGCGCCAGCCGAGGTTGTCCAGCAGCCATCCGCCGGTGAGCAGGCCCATCGTCGAGCCGCCGGCGGTGAACGCGGCGTAGACCCCGAAGGCCCTGCCGCGTGCCTTGGGTTCGGTGAAGTTGACCGACACCAGGGCCAGCGCGGCCGGCGACAGCAGTGCGGCGAAGGCACCCTGCAGGGCGCGGGCCACGACCAGCGCGCCGGTGGTGGGGGCCGATCCGCCGATCGCGGCCGCCACCGCGAAGCCGGCCAGACCGATGATCAGCATCCGTTTGCGGCCCATGAGGTCCGCGAGATGTCCGCCGAGCAACAGCAGGGCGCCGAAGGCCACTTCGTACCCGGTGAACAACAGGCCCAGGTCGTCGGCGGGGATGTGCAGGTCCGCCATGATGGACGGCACCGCCATGTGCAGGGAGGTCGCGTCGAGCAGCACGAAGAGCTGCACGAGAGCGACCACCGCCAGGCCCCACCAGCGTCTGGGGTGCGGGAGCGCGGAGTCGGGGGCCATGCCCGGAGGTGGTCCGAAACCCTGCGGGGTGACGGGGTGCGCCGGGGCCGTGGGCGAGTAGGCCGGGAGTGGGGGTGGTGACGGTTGCGGCCGCCCGGGTGGGGTGTGCGGGTCCGCGGCAGGCGCCGGCGCGTCGGCCGGCGCGGCGACGGGGGTGCCGACGACCGTCTCAGGTGCGTAGTCCAGCAACTTGGCGGCGTGGCGGCCGAGTTGGGCCAGTACCGCGCCCGGTAGCCACTCGCCGTCCGTGTCCGCCTCCGTGCGGGCAGCGACCTGCTGGAGGGTGGGGCGCTTGGCCGGGTCCTTGTCGAGGCACTCGCGTACGAGGTCGACCAGCGGCTCCGGTACGCCGGCCAGGTCCGCCTCGTCCTCGGCGATCCGGAAGAGGTGGGCGTTCAGCCCGGTCTCCGAGGCACCGAAGAGCAGGCGTCCGGTGGCGGCGTAGACGAGGACGGCGCCCAGGCAGAACACATCGCTCGCGGGGGTGAGTTCGAGACCGCGCACCTGCTCGGGGGACATGAAGCCGGGAGAGCCGATCAGCATGCCGGTGCGGGTGTGCAGGCTGTCCCCGGCGAGGGTGTCCATGGCCCGCGCGATACCGAAGTCGATCACGCGCGGCCCGTCGACCGTCACCAGCACATTGGACGGTTTGAGGTCCCGGTGGATCAGCCCCGCCTCGTGGACCGCCCGCAAGGCGAGGGCGAGGCGGTTGGCCAGCACCCGTACGGAGTTCTCGGGCAGCGGCCCGAAGTCGTTCGCCACCACGGTGGTCAGGTCGGGCCCCGGGATGTACTGGGTCGCCACCCAGGGCACCGCGGCCTCGGTGTCGGCGTCGAGCACGTCCGCCGTCCAGGAGCCGCCGACCCGACGGGCGGCCGACACCTCACGGGCGAAGCGCCGGCGGAACTCCGGGTGCTGTGCGTGCTCGTCCTGGACGACCTTGACCGCGACGGTCCGCCCGGCCTCGGAACGGCCCAGATAGACCAGGCCCATACCGCCGGCGCCCAGGCGGGCGATCAGGCGGTACGGGCCTATGTGCGTCGGGTCTGAGGAGATCAGCTGGTCCACAGGGGCAAGGTAATCGACGGTGCGGGCGCCGGTACGGGATTCCACAACTCCGCCATCACGTTCGCGGGGTGGCCACCTCGGCCGTCGTGGTGCCGTGGTGTCAGGGGCGGCCCAGGAGTTGGGCGCCGGCGGTGGTGTCGGTGCGGGCGGTGAAGTAGTCGGTGAAGGCGCGAAGGAACTCGTCCTCGGTGATCCGGCCGTCGCCGTCGGCGTCGAGTTGGCGGAAGCCGTCGTTGAGTTCGGCGGGATGGACGCGGGAGCCGCCGAACAGGACGCGGTACTCGTCGGCTCCCACATGGCCGCTGCCGTCGGTGTCCGCGGCGCGGAAGAGGGCGCGCAGCGCCGTGTGCAGGCCCTTGTGCAGGTAGTCGGGGTCGCGGTCGACGCCGGCGACCATGGCGGCGGTGAACTCGGCCCGGCTGACGCGGTCGTCGCCGTCGGTGTCCATGGTGGCGCGGATGTGCTGCCACCAGGTGTCGAAGCCGGCGTACACCTCGGCCTCGGCCGCATCGTCGAGTTCGAGCTGCCAGCAGACGTTGTGCGCCATGGCCTGCAGGTCGGCGGAGGTGAGGTACCCGTCGCCGGTCTGGTCCAGGACCTGCCGGAAGAACGCCTCCGCCCGCGCCCGCGGTGAGCCGCCCCCGCGGTTGCGTCGGGGCCGCGGCACCCGGCCGGTCGCCGGGCCGTCCACGCCAGCGTCGTCGGCCGGGGCGGCGGCCGGCCGGGCGGCGGGGGCGCCGGTCGGGGGGATGCGGTAGCGCAGCCGGTCGGGCAGGCGCGTCATGGCCCGGCGCATGCCGTGGTGCAGCGTCCAGGACAGCGCGGCGGCGCTGCGGGTGCGGGGCAGGTCGAAGCGCTCACGGAAGGCGGGGGGCAGGTCGGCGAGGGTCAGGGCGGTCAGGAAGCGGGCGATGAGGCGGCGCAGCAGCGGCCAGGCGGGCCCGAGGCGTCCCAGACGGCGGGGTGCCGGGGCCTGGCGCAGCATCGTGAACAGCAGGTCGTGCACGGCGTCGCTGTACTCAAGGCGTTCGCGGATGGTGCGGTCCATGTAGGCCGGCACGTCCGCGGCGGTCTTCGGGAACAGCTCGTCCGGCAGGCCGAACTCGGCGCACACGGCGCGGAACTCGGCGTACAGGCCGTCGAGTTCGGCGGGGCTCATGGGGTCGCCGGACAGCTCGCGCATCGCCGTCATCGACTCGTACAGCGTCACCAGCACCCACACCCGCACGGCCGGATCCAGTGCCGTGAACGGCCGGCCCTGGTCGTCGGTGCCCTCGATGCGGCGGTGCGTACGCTCCAGCCGGGCGATCTCCCGGCGCAGGCCCTCGCGGTCGGAGAAGAACAGCCGCTCGCCGCTGTCCATGGTGTGCTCCATCCGCCGCCAGGGGTGCGCCCGGTAGGTCGAGAACCGCGCGGCGCCGGCGGCGACGGCGGGGTCCGCGTTCTGGAGCACCAGCAGCCGCCATGCCACCAGGGCGATGCGCTTCTCCGCGAGGGTGCGGCGCAGCAGGGATTCGGGGCCGGTCTGGGCGGTACGGGTCACTGGCGTCTCCTGGGGGTGTGAGGCGTCCGTGCGCATGATCGGATAGGCGCATCGCGGTACAAGTAACGTGCGGGTGGGCCTGCGGAGACGCTTTCGGCCGCGAAACCACTCGTCAGGGCGGAGCGGCACCGGGGTGGTCGGGGACGCGGCGGTCTGACGGTGAGGGTCGGCGGGCGGCGCGCGGGGCCGGTGGGCGGGGTTTCCGGGCGGGTGGCCTCCCTCGGGGCACAATGGCGCTATGCCCGAATCGCCGGAGGTGGAGGCGCTCGGCCGGTTCCTGGACGATCACCTGGCCGGCCGGACCGTGGCCGGTGCCCACCTGGTCTCCGTCCATGCGCTCAAGACCTACGATCCGCCGCTCGGCGCCTTGGCGGGCCGGGCGTTCGACGGTGTGGGACGGCACGGCAAGTTCCTGGATCTTCGGGCCGGCGAACTGCATCTGGTCGTCCACCTGGCCAGGGCGGGCTGGGTGCGCTGGAGCGACCGGGTGCCGACCGCTCCGCCGCGCCCCGGCAAGGGGCCGCTGGCGCTTCGGGTGCGGCTCGCCGAACCCCCCGGTGCGGGCTTCGACGTGACCGAGGCGGGGAGCCAGAAGCACCTGGCGGTGTATGTCGTCACCGATCCGCGGGAGGTGCCCGGGATCGCGCGGCTCGGCCCCGACCCCCTCTCCGCGGCCTTCACCCCGGCGTCGTTCGCCGGCGCGCTGCAGGGTGAACGCCGCCAGATCAAGGGCGTACTGCGTGATCAGAGCGTGCTGGCCGGAATCGGGAACGCCTACTCCGACGAGATCCTGCACACGGCGCGGTTGTCCCCGTTCAAACCGGCCTCCGGGCTCTGTGAGGAGGAGGTGGCCCGGCTGTACGAGGTGATCGGCGCGACGCTCACCGACGCGGTCGAACGGTGCCGAGGACTGGCGCCGGAGGAACTCAAGGCGGCGAAGAAGAGCGGCCTTCGGGTCCACGGGCGGACCGGGGAACCCTGCCCGGTCTGCGGCGACACGATCCGCGAGGTGTCCTTCAGCGACTCGGCGCTGCAGTACTGCCCCACCTGCCAGACCGGCGGCAAGGTCCTCGCGGACCGGCGGCTGTCCAGGCTGCTGAAGTAGCCGGATCGGCGGGGCCGCCGCCCCGGTGCGGGGTGGCGGCCCGTCGGCTCCGTGCGGGGTGCGGGGCGGTGCCGGTCAGTTCGTGGAACGGTCGGATGCCAGCAGGTCGCGCAGTTCGTCGACGGCCTCGCGGAGGTGGTCGGCGAAGCGGTGCATCTGGTCGGCGACCGGCATCGGCGTGCTCAGGTAGAGGTGGAAACGCTCGGGGAGCAGGACGTAGGCGACACCGATGCAGCGGCTGCTGGTGGAGCCGAAGCCGAAGTACTGGATGTGGGTGGAGGGGGCGGAGCTGGTGCTGAGGTAGTCGTCGCGCAGGGTCAGCCAGCCGGGGGTGCGGTAGAGGGCGGGCTGTTCGGTGACGCCGAGTTCCGCGCCGCGGCGGCGCTGGATGAGTTCCAGTTCCCACAGGTGCTGTTCGGGGGCGTCGCCGGCCTGGCATTCCTTGGCGCGGGTGATGTGTGCCCGAGCGGCGGTGCGCAGTGCGGCGCGGCGGGTGTCCGGGTCGGTCGCCGGGTCCTCCATGGCGGCCACGAAGTCGACGATCTCGGGGGTGACGACGCGCATCGCCTCGGTGCGGCCGCGGCGCCACTGGCGGGTGGCGATCGACTCGTAGGTGGCGCCCAGGCGTCCCTTGGCGCGCTGGTGGGCGAGTTGGTAGGCGAGCTGGACGAAGGCGTCCGGGGAGACGCCGAGGGACTTGGCGGTGCTGGCGCCGAAGTCGTCGAAGGAGACGGTGCGGGTGGCGGTGTCCGCGCCGTACTGCGCGAACGCGTCGGCGGCGGAGCGCACCTGGGCGCGCAGGGCGTCGTCCAGCCGGAAGGTGATCGGCTGGAGGGCGGGCAGGCCCTGGGAGCGGGCGCCGGACGCCCGGGAGTGCTCCTCGGCCGGGGTGGACAGCAGGGCGTCGACGAAGCTGAGGATGGTGGTGCCGTCCAGCTCGCAGTGCTCGACGTTGATGCCCGCGCGGCCGTCGGCGAAGACGACGAAGGAGACGGCCTTGTCGAACCAGCGGTTGCCGCGGTCGCCGTGGAGCAGCTCGTCGCAGGTCTCCTGGGTGTCGGCGGGGGCGAAGTCCTCCAGGCAGACGCAGAAGAGGGCGGTCTCGACGTCGTCCAGGGCGTCGGCGTTGTGGGGGTGGTGCGCGAGCAGGGACGCGCGGGCGGCGGCCCACTCGGCGCGGGCCATGGTGGTGAGGTGGCCGACCGGGGCGTCGGCGCCGGCCGGCTCGCCGCCGTCGAGTACGGCGCGCAGTCCCGCCCGCAGGTCGTCCAGGCCGTACGGCGTGCCGTCCGCGCCGAGTACGTCCAGCTTGACCATGCCGCCCCGGAAGAAGACCACGATGTGCCGGGCGTCGGACGGGCCCGGCCACTGGGGGGTGTACGGGGCGCGGACGGTGTCCTGTTGCGCGCCGGGGATGCGGGTGGTGGAGAACAGGTACTTGTTCTGCTCCATGGTCTGCGGCGCACCGCGCTGGACCACGGGAGGGAGCAGCTCCTGGTCCAGCTGGTGCTTGTAGTGCAGGGCGGCGGCGATCAGGCCGGCGGCCCGCTCCACCTGCGGCTCGGCCGGCGGCTGCGCCGGCGCGGCGTCCTGGAAGAGGAAGAAGAAGTTGGCGTTGAGCGCGATGCGGTCCCGGCGGCCCAGGTAGCGGTACGGCCAGAAGGTGTCGAGCCAGCTGTGGACGCCCTCGGTGGCGTCGTACTCCTCCAGCGCCGCCTGGAGCACCCGGCCGGGGCCGCCGGAGCGGAGGTAGGCGCCCACTTCGGCCTCGGTCGCCGCCAGTTCGTCGGCGGTCAGCAGCGGCGCGCACCAGGCGAGAAACCGCTCGCAGCTCTCCTCCAGGGAGGGCAGCGGCACCCGCGGGAGGCTGTCCTCCAGCGCGAAGGTGGGCGTGGCGCCGGTGGCGGGGGCGGGCGGAGCGGTGGGCGTGGTCGGGGTGGGTGCGGCGCCCTGACTGTTGGTCACGTACGGTCTCGATTCGAGTTGTCGGTGGGTGCGGGGGCTGGGGCGAGGGGTGCGCCCTAGGGGACCTGACAGAGCCTGCTCCTCGGAGGAGGTGAACCGGCGCCGTTTGAACTGCTTTTGGCACGTCGCGGCGGACGCGCGACCGGAACCGCTCGCCGGTGACCGCGAGGGGTGCCTCCCCTAGGGGTGGCCGGGAGAGGCACCCCTAGGGGGTGTCCGATGGGTCAGGGTCGGATAGGCCGCGGCGTCTGGTGCGGTGCATCGCAAGGCGCCGGAGCGTCTTGATAGCGGAGCTATCGGGACGTTTCGGCAACGCCGCGAGGTGCCGTGCCAGACGCCGCGGACCCGGCCATGACCCATCGGACACCCCCTAGTCCAGCAGGCGGTCGCTGCGCACCGCCCGGTCCTCGGCGGCCAGGTGCTCGGGGCACACCCGGCCGAAGAGCTGCCGGGTGCGGGCCACGCTCCCGATGACGCCGGGGCGCTCGCTGTAGGCGAAGATCGCCGAGTGGCGGGCGACCTCGCCGTGGACGGGGCTGACCCGGTGCAGTGCGTAGCGGCCCTTGAACAGCTGCAGGTCGCCGGGCCGGAGGGGGAGGCGGTGTACCAGCCGCTCGCCCCGGCCGTGCAGGACGTCGCGTACGTCGTCGAAGCGCTCGTCCTGTGCGGACCTGATGTTCGGGCAGTACTCGAAGACGCCGCCGGACTGCGCGTCCTGGGTGAGCATGCTCACGGTGAACTCGTTGGTGTCGAAGTGCCAGGGGTGCTCCTTGCCGGGCTCGACGACGTTGAGGACGAGCCCGGAGAGCGGGTCGGCCAGCTCATGCAGCTGCGGAAGCCGGAAGCAGCGGGCGATGAACCGCTGGAACGCCCGGTCGGAGTAGAGCCGGCTGATGAGCGAGTCCGCGGGGATGCGGTCCCGGGCCACGAAGGCGTTGCCCCGTTCGAAGGCCGTCCGGCCCGGGTGGTCCGCCGGCAGGTCGGTGTCGACGGCGATGTTGTAGACGTTGACGGTCTCCACGTCGAAGTGCGCCCGGGGGGCGAGCGCGGAGCACTCCTCGCGCAGCCCCTCGCGCAGCGCCGGGTGGATGAAGTCCGGCAGCACGGTGCAGCCGAGGGTCTCCAGATCGCGCCGGGCGCGGGAGACCAGGGCCCGCCCCTCGTCGCTCTCCGGTTCCGACAGCGGGTAGCGCGCGGTGTCGACCACCTGGTCCAGCGTCAGGGTCGTGGCGTGCAAGGTGCTCATGGGTTCCTCTCCGCGAGCGCACCGGCCAACCTCGGCCGGACGTACGGCCGTTCGGTCGGCTCGTGCGATAACTGCCCTGTCAAGAAGCTCAGTTGAGCGCAGTTGAAGCTGCCATAACACCAGCGGTGTTGTCTGTGACAAGTCACACGATGGAGTGCCGCATAGTCGCGGTGGGATGACGGCGCGCCACTCGGGGGCGCCACCGAAGGCCTGCGAGGCCCCTTCGGAGACCGCAAGAGCCCTTCGCCGCCGCCTCGCGGACCCCTCAACACCCTTCTGGTGCACACCTCCACAAGATCCACACCTTCACTTTCGAGTGAAGGGCTCCGCCATTCGGGCGTCTCCCATGTAACTTCAGCCTCACCCGCTAGCCCATTAGCAGCGGGCATTGCACCTTGTCAGCGACACAGTGGAAGTTGCATAAAGACCTTGAGCAAGCTGCGCTACACCTTCACCACCCTCGCGGCGCTGTCCCTCCTGGCCGCGATCATCGCGGCGGCCGCCGGCGAGCAGGCGGCACCGGCCCCCCGTCAGCAGTTGGCGAGCGGCGCGGTCACCGGCAAGCAGGTGATGTGGTGAGGCGCGGGACGGCGGTCGGCCGTCAGGACCCGATGGCGGTCGGCAGGGCCAGCAGCCGGTCGAGGTCCGCGGCCTCCGTGGCCGCGCCGAGCTTGCGGTAGAGGGCCAGCGCGCGCTCGGCGTACGGGCGGGCCGCGTTGATGTCCTGTACGTGCAGCAGGGTGCGGGCGATGCCCGCCAGGGCGTGGGCGGAGCCCAGGGGAAAGTCGAAGGTCTGCGCGATGTGCAGGCCGCCGCGGTAGGTCTCCAGGGCGGGGCCCGGCTGCCCGGAGGAGCGCAGGGTGTCGGCGATGCCGAGGAGCGCGCGGTGCCGCTCGTAGGGGCTGTCGATACGGCGCGAGACCTCCTCGGCGGCGCGGAAGTGCGCCAGGGCCTCGTCCGTGCGGCCGGACTCCACGCAGGCGGCGCCCAGGCTGGTCAGCGCGTTCACCTCGCCGACCGCGTCGCCCCGGGCCCGGTGGCTGGCCAGGGCGCGACGGAAGCAGACGCGGGCGAGGCCCGGCTGTCCGGTGACGCGGTAGACCGTGCCCAGATTGGTGTCGAGGATGGCGAATTCCTGTCGCCCGCCGAAGCGGCGCACCTGGACGAGGGACTGCTCGTAATGGCGGCGGGCCTCGTCGTACACGCCCTCCGCGAAGTAGATCTCGCCGATGTTGTTGAGCGCCTTCGCCTGGCCGTGCGCGTCGTCGAGGTCCCGGTGGATCGCCAGCATCTCCTCGAAGCGCCGCATGGCCTCGGTGTACCGGGCGCCGAAGATGAGCGCGGCGCCCTGCACGTTGAGGCTCTCGGCCACGCCGTAGCGGTCGCCCGCCCGGCGGTAGAGGTCCAGGGCCCGGTCCATCTCCCGTAAGCACATCTCGCCCCGGCCCGCGGCGAGATGGGCGCGGGCGGTTTCGAAGAGGGCGTCGGCGCGGCCGTGGGTGTCGTGCAGCTCCTCGAAGAGCACCCGGGCCTCGGACGCGCAGCGCAGCGCCTCGCCGTGGTTCTCCTGGGCCAGCACGCCCGCGCGCTCCACCAGGGTCTGGGCGAGCGCCAGGCGGTCGCCCCCGGAGCGCAGGGCGCGCTCCGCGGCGGCGGCGAGTTCGGCGGTGGTGTCCCGCGCTCCCCACAGCCTCAGGGAGTAGGCCAGCACATGGGGGAAGAGGACGGCGAAGGCCGGGAACTCGCCGGCCGCCGTCCGGGCCACGGCCAGGAGGTTGGCGCACTCCACGCTCAGCCACACCGACGCCGCGTCGGCCGGGGCGCCGGCGGCGGTGTCGGTGAAGTCCGATGCGTACGGCGAGACCTGTGCGGGGCCGATGGGGCGCCGGCGGCGGCGCGGGTGGGCGAGCCGGTCGGCGCGGTCGGCGGTGGTCAGGTAGTACGCCATGAGGCGGCCCAGTGCGGCCCGGCGGGCCGGCCCGGAGTCCTCGCGGCAGGCCAGCCGGCGGCCGAACGCCCTGGCCAGGTCGTGCAGTTGATAGCGGTCCCGGACCGGTTCGTCGAGCAGATGGCGGTCCAGCAGCTGGTCGGCCGCCTGGCGGACCTCGGCCGGATGCGCGGCGCACAGCGCGGTCGCCGCCGCGAGGGTGATGTCGGGACCGGGGTGCAGCGCCAGATGCCGGAAGAGCCGCTGTGCGGGGGCGTCGAGATCGGCGTAGCTGAGCCGGAAGACGGCCGCCACCCGCTCGTCGAACTCGTCCAGGCGGTCGGTCGCGTGGGCCAGGCGGTGGGCGACGTACTCCAGGTCCCAGGTGTCCCGGTGCCGGAAGCGGCTGGCGAGGAGCTGGACGGTCAGCGGATGGCAGCCGCAGAGTTGGACGACGCGGCGCAGCGCGGCGGTGTCGGAGGCGCGGGTGCCGCCCACGATCCGGGCGAAGAGCGCACAGGCCTCCGAGACCGGCAGCACGTCCAGGTGGAGGGGCGTGGCGCCGTCCAGCTCGGTGAGGCGGTTGCGGCTGGCCACGATCGCACAGCAGGTCGCGGCGCCCGGGAGGAGCGGGAGCACCTGCTCCGCGTCCCGGGCGTTGTCGAGCACGACGAGCACCCTGCGGTGGGCGGTCCACTCCCGCCAGCGGGCGGTCCGCTCGTCGAGGCCGGCGGGCAGCGGCTCGGCCACGCCGGCGCTGCGCAGCAGGGACGCCAGCGCCTCGGCCGGTTCGTAGGGCGGCTGGTCGCTGTAGGCGCGCAGGTCCAGATAGAAGCCCCCGTCGGGGTAGTCCGGGCGCATCCGGTGCGCGGCATGGACGATCAGTGTCGACTTGCCGACTCCCGGCATGCCGTGGACGACGGTCAGCGGCAGGGCCGTCCCGTGGGTGTCCTGCGACGGGCCGCCGAGCAGGAGGCGCAGTTCGCTGCCGCGCCCGGTGAAGTCCCTGGTGTCGCGCGGGAGGGTGCTGCCCCCGCCCCTGGCGGCCGCGGGGCTCCCCGGGCCGTCCGGCCCCTCGGCGGATGCCGCGGCGGGCCCGGGGGACGCGGCCGGGCCGGCTAACAGGAGGGTGGGGTCCTGCGCGAGGATCCGGCGCTGCAACTCCCGTAGTTCCGCCCCGGGATCGATGCCCAGCTCCTCGCTCAGCCGGCGACCGGTGTCGCGGTAGAGGGTCAGCGCCTCGCCCTCCCGGCCCGAGCGGTAGAGGGCCAGCATCAGGGCCGCGACGGCCTGCTGGGCGAGCGGGCTGCGGGAGACGATCTCGTGCAGCTCGCCGATGAGGTCGGCGTGCCGGCCCAACTCCAGTTCCAGCCGGATGCGCTCCTCCCGTACCCGCCGGTGGTCCTCGGTCAGCCGGGCGCGGGCCGCCAGCGCCCAGTCGCCGCCGAACTCGGCGAACGGCTCCCCGCGCCACAGGGCCTCGGCGGTGTGCAGCAGTCCGACGGCGAGTTCCCGCTCACCGCGCCGGGCCGCGGCACGGGCGTCCGTACGGAGCCGCTGGAGCCGGGCGAGGTCGACGTCGTCGGCGTGGTGGACGCGCAGCCGGTAGCGGCGCGGGGAGGGGCGCTCCACCCGCGCCAGGTCGCCGACGGCGCGCCGCAGCCGGGAGCGCAGTCGCGACAGATAGCTGTGCAGTGTCTCCACGGGCGTGCCGGGCAGGGCGTCGTCCTCCCAGACGTGTGCGACGAGGGTGTCGACGGCGACCGGGTCCCCCTGCGCGTACAGGAGCGTGGCCAGCACACAGCGCTCCTTGGGTGAACCGAGTGTGTGCTGACGGCCCTGGTGCCACAGCTCCAGAGGTCCCAGCATCAGAAGTTCCACCATCGCCCCCCGGATGGTTCTCCTGCTTCCTGCCGCCCCGGCAGTTCCCGCGCAGGTGCACGGTGCATCGGATTCACTGTTGCGGCCGGGCCGGACCGGCCGGAGGGTGCGGGCCGGGGCGCACTGTCGCGCGAGGGGCGCACATGCCCCGTGCAGCTGTCAGCGGCGGCTTGCAGTTCGCCTGCAAGGTTTTTGCAACCCCGGCTGCAAGGATCCGCGGGCAGTCACCTCACCAGGACCCGATCGACTCAGGTAGGGAACGGGGGAGTTCACGTGAGTGTGACATGGGGGGACATCGACCGGCGGCATGTGCCGCTGCGCCTGGATGTCGACCGCTGGGCCACTCGCCGGGTGCGCAGGAGCGTACTGGCGGTGGTGCACACGGTCACCGCGGGGCAGCGGCTGCTGGAGGCGGTGGCGCTGTTCGACGGCGATCCCCGGGTGCAGGTGGTCTTCACCGCGGCGCCCGATGTCTTCAGCCATGGTGTGGACGCTTTCCTGGAGGACATCAAGGGCCTGGTACTGCCCTGGAGCCAGGCCGTCCAGACCAGGTTCGACCTCGCACTGGCCGCCAGCCACGGCGGTCTGCACGAGCTGCACGCCCCGGTGATCGTGCTCCCGCACGGCGCCGGGTACAACAAGCTGGTCTCCGCGCCCGCCGGCCGGCGCGGGCTCCCGGCGGTCGCGGCCGACCGCGGGGTGTACGGGCTGAGCCGTCAACGCCTGGTCAGGGACGGGGTGGTGGTGCCCGCGGCGATCGTGCTCGCCCATGAGGAGGAGCTCGGCCGGCTGGGCCGGGAGTGCCCGGAGGCGCTGCCCGCCGCGGAGGTCGTCGGGGACCCGTGCTTCGACCGCATCACCGCGAGCCTGCCCTCCCGCGCCCTGTACCGGGAGGCGCTCGGCACCGGCGCCCTCCAGGAGCTGGTGCTCATCTGCTCCACCTGGGGGCCCGACTCCCTGCTGGGGCAGGAGTGGGAGCTGCTGGAGCGGCTGGTCGCCGAGCTTCCCCGGGACGAGTTCCGGATCGCGGTCCTGCTGCACCCGAACGTCTGGAACGCCCATGGCGAGTGGCAGATCCGCAGCTGGTTCGCCGGGCTGGGGCGCCGCGGTGTCAGCCTGGTCAGCCAGTACGCCGACTGGTGCGGACCGCTCGTCGCCGCCGACTGCATCGTCGGCGACCACGGTTCGGTGTCGCTGTACGGGACGATGACCGGCGCGCGGATCCTCACGGCGGGAGCCGCGGCGGTGGAACTGGCACCCGGCTCGCCGATGGCGGAGCTGCACTCCCTCGCGCCCCGGCTCCGCGCCGACCGGCCGCTGCGCAGGCAGCTGCGCCGGGGCGCGGCCACCCACCGCGCCGACCGCTATGCGCGGATCGCGGCCCGGATCACCTCGGAGCCGGGGCGCTTCGCCCGGCGGATGCGGGCGCTGGTCTACCGCAAGCTTCGGCTGCGGGCACCGGCCGCCCGGCTGTGGCAGGAGCCGGCGGCGCTGCCGCTCACGGTGCGCTACGGCAGCGCGCCGGGCGGGGTGGCGTCATGAGCACGCTGCGGCTGGTGCTGACGGGGCCGGGGCTTGCGGGTTCCCCGGCCGGGACCGTCGCCGATATCTCTACCGGTGCCGGTGCCGGTGCCGACACCGTCTCCGTCGCGGTCGCCGTCTCCGTCGCGGTCGCCGCGCCTGCCGCCGCCGCGGAGTCCGTCCGCGCGGCGTACGGAGCCGTGCACCGGGTGCGGGTCGGCCTGCTGCTGCCGGGCTCCGGGCGGCCGGTCGTGGACCGTCATCTGCGCGTAAGGGCCCCGGCGCCACGGCCCTGGCCACGGCTCGCCGACGTACTGGCCGTGCCGGGCGCGGACGCCGCGGCGGCCGAGGACATGGCGGGGCGCCATCCGGGCGCCGCGGTGGTGGCCGTGTACGGCGACGGCGAGCGGTGCGGTCTGCGGCTCGGCGGGCCGTACGGCTCCGGCGGTGCGCTGCTGGAGCTGGACGCCCGGCGCTCGGCCGGGATCTGCTGGGAGACCTGGGCCTCGCTGGCACACGCCTGGCTGGTGGCGGGGCTCTCGGTGGCGGGGCTGGCCTCCGCCGCGGTGCGGGTGATCCGGCGCCCGGTGCCGTGGGTTCAGTCCGGAGCGCCGTCGCCCAGCAGCGCCAGCCGCGCGCGCACCGCGGCGGCGGGCTCGGGGCGGTCGACCGACAGATAGAGGTCCAGCGCCTCCCGGTAGCGCCGCCGGGCCAGGTCCGGTCGTCCGAGCTGCTCGGCGGCCTCGGCCAGGGACGCAAGGGCGCGGGCCGTCTCATAGCCGGCGGCGACGCCGCGCAGCACGGCCAGCGCCTCGGACAACCGGTCCGCCGCCGGCTCCGGCGCACCGCGGCGGAGCAGGACCCGGCCGAGCAGCAGGGTCGCCCGCGCGGCGTTGTACGGATCGTCCGCGGCCAGCAGCGTCGTACGCGCCGCGTCGGCGTCGGCGGCCGCCCGGTCGAACAGGCCGGTGGCGAGGGCGACATCGGCCGCGTTGAGCCGGGCCAGCCCGCCGGCGCGGACGTCTCCGCAGGCGGGCAGCTCGACGGCGGCCCGGGCGAACAGCTCGGCGGCCCGGGCGGGCCGGCCGGCCCGCTGATGGGCCAGCCCGCGGTAGTTCAACGTCCGGGCCTCGCCCAGTGCGTCACCGCGGGCGGCGAAGATCCGCGCCGCCCGCTCGAACATCTCCAGCGCGCGGTCGAAGCGGCCGGCGCCCAGCTCCCCCAGGCCCCCGGAGGTGAGCATCCGGCACTCGGCCGCGGTGTCCCCCGCCTCCTGTGCCGCGGCGAGCCCCTCGGCGTGGACGGCGCGCCAGTGGTCGTAGTGCTTGCGCCGGGGGAAGAGCGGCCACATGGCGTCGGCGAGCTGCCAGCCGACCGGCCCCAAGCCCGCGGTCCGCGCGCGGCGGATCACCGCCGTCAGATTGTCCAGTTCCCGCTCCAGCCAGTCGAGTGCCGCCTCGGCCCCCTCCCCCAGCTCCTCGGTGACCACGGGGCCCGGGCCGAAGGTGCGCGGCAGTCCGTCCCGCCCCGGGTCGGTGATCTGCTCGACGCGGGCGGCGGTGGCCAGATAGTGCTCCGCGATGCGCCGTAACGCCGCGGTCCGCTCCGCCGGGGTCTCCTCCTCGCAGGCCTTGGCGGCGGCGTGTAACCGTACGAGGTCGTGGAAGCGGTAGCGGTCCTCGCCGACGTCGATCAGCAGATTCCCGTCGTGCAGCACATCCAGCAGCTCCGGGGCGTCGGCCGGTTCCGGGCACGGGGCGGGCTCCGGGCCCGGTCTCGGTTCCAGGGCGCCCGATCCGGCCAGTACGGCCCGTGCCACGGCGCTGCCGAACTCCCTTCCCGGGTGCAGGCCGAGCAGCCGGTAGAGCCGGGCCGCCGCGCTCGGCAGGCCTTCGTACGACAGGTCCAGCACACCGCGCACGCTGAGGTCGCCGTCGATGGCCAGCTCGTCCAGCCGCCGCCGCTCCTCGGTCAGCGCCCGGACCATCGTGGTGATCGGCCGGTGCGGGCGGGCGGCGAGCCGGGCGCCGACGACCCGTACCGCCAGCGGCAGACCGGCGCACAGGCCCGCCAGGGTGCGGGCGTCGTCCGGCTGGTCGGCCACCCGGCCGTCGGCCAGGGTGTCCGCCAGCAGCTCGACCGCCGCCTCCAGGCCGAGCGGCTGCAGATGGACCTGGTGGCAGCCTTCGAGGGTCAGCCCGGACAGCCGCTGCCGGCTGGTGACCAGCGTGACGCTCGGCCCGCCCGGCAGCAGCGGGCGCACCTGGGCGGCGGTCGCGGCGTCGTCGAGCAGCACCACTATCCGCAGTTCGGCGGTCAACGAGCGGTAGAGCGCGGCGCGTTCCGCGATACCGGACGGCACCGCCTGCGGGGGCACGCCCAGCGCGCGCAGAAAGCGGCTGAGCACCTCCGCCGGCTCGGCCGGGCCGTGCGGCGACTGCGCACCGAGGTCGGCGTAGAGCTGGCCTCCGGGGAAGTCCGCGCGCAGGGTGTGCAGCCAGGCGAGGGCCAGGGCGGTCTTGCCGACCCCGCCCAGTCCGCTGACCGCGGCCAGACAGGAGTGCCCCTCCCGCGCGGCCTGTGCGCGGTGGCGCTCCAGGAGCGTCAGCTCGGCCGTGCGGTCGGTGAGCCCGACGGCCGGCGGAAGCTGCCAGAGCACCTGCGGTACGGCCGGCGCCGCGGCGCGGATGTGGATGCCGCCGTGGACGGTTCCGGCCTGCACGCTGGGGCCGTGGACGACCCCGTTCACCTCGTTGTGGCTGCCTTGGTCATGCCCGCGCACGCGTCCCCCTCCGCCGTCACCGACTCCGGCCGGTGACCGGCCGGTTCCCCAGGAGCAGTATTTCCGCGCCGGCTGTGGGCAACCAGGGAGCCGGCCGGCGGGCGCCGCCCCTTTATGCAGCCGGCAAGGGCGGGGCGCCGGCGTCCAGTCGCCTCGCTCACAGTTTTTGCAACTTGTTGCATAACGAGGGACGGCTGGTCTACAACGGTGCGTACCGTCCGCCGCGCAAGGAGGCCACCCATGAGCCCCACGACCCCGTATCCGCACCTGATGAGCCCGCTCGACCTCGGGTTCACCACGCTGCCCAACCGGGTGCTGATGGGGTCGATGCACATCGGCCTGGAGGAGGCCGAGAACGGGTTCGCGCGGATGGCCGCCTTCTACGCCGCCCGCGCCCGGGGCGGCGTCGGCCTGATGGTGACCGGGGGCATCGCACCGAACGAGGCGGGACGGCCGTACGAGGGCGGGGCCAAGCTGACCACGCCGGAGGAGGCGGCGCAGCACCGGACCGTGACCGAGGCGGTGCACGCCGCGGGCGGGCGGATCGCGATGCAGATCCTGCACTTCGGGCGGTACGCCTACCACGCCGACCTGGTCGCCCCGAGCGCGATCCAGGCGCCGATCAGCCCCTTCACCCCGCACGCGCTCACCGACGACGAGGTCGAGCAGACCGTCGAGGACTACGTCCGGGCGGCGGAGCTTGCCAAGTCCGCCGGGTACGACGGCGTCGAGGTCATGGGCTCGGAAGGGTATTTGATCAACGAGTTCATCGCCGGGGCCACCAACCACCGCACGGACCGGTGGGGCGGCTCGTACGAGAACCGGGTGCGCTTCCCGCTGGAGATCGTGCGCCGCATCCGGGAGCGCGTCGGGACGGACTTCATCCTGATCTACCGGCTGTCGATGCTGGACCTGGTCCCGGGCGGCTCGACGCTTCAGGAGGTGGTCGCGCTCGCCAAGGAGATCGAGGCCGCGGGCGCGACGATCATCAACACCGGGATCGGGTGGCACGAGGCCCGCATTCCGACCATCGCGACGTCGGTGCCGCGCGGCGCCTTCACCTGGGTGACCAAGCGGCTGATGGGAACGGTCTCGGTTCCGCTGGTGACCAGCAACCGGATCAACACCCCTGAGGTCGCCGAGGAGTTGCTCGCCGACGGCCGGGCCGACATGGTCTCGCTGGCCCGGCCGTTCCTGGCCGATCCGGACTTCGTCGGCAAGGCGAAGGAGGGCCGGGCCGAGGAGATCAACACCTGCATCGGCTGCAACCAGGCCTGCCTCGACCACACCTTCAGCGGGCAGATCACGTCCTGCCTGGTCAATCCGCGGGCCTGCCACGAGACCGAGCTGGTGCTCGCGCCGACCCGGCTGCGCAAGCGGCTCGCGGTGGTCGGCGCCGGTCCGGCGGGGCTGGCCTGCGCGGTGTCCGCCGCCGAACGCGGCCACGACGTCACGCTGTTCGACGCCGCGGCGGAGATCGGCGGGCAGCTGAACATCGCCAAGCGGGTGCCGGGCAAGGAGGAGTTCGACGAGACGCTGCGCTACTTCCGTACCCAGCTCGCACTGCGGGGCGTGCACGTTCGGCTGAACTCCCCCGTCTCGGCCGGCGATCTCGACGCCTACGACGAGGTGGTGGTCGCCACGGGTGTCACCCCGCGCGTCCCGGAGATCGAGGGGATCGACCACCCGAGCGTCGTCAGCTACCTCGATGTGCTGCGCGCCGGCGCGCCGGTGGGCGAGCGGGTCGCGATCATCGGCGCGGGCGGGATCGGCTTCGACGTCGCGGAGTTCCTGACCGATGCCGGCGCGGGGGCGAGCCAGGACCCGGAGACGTACTTCCGCGCCTGGGGTGTGGACACGGCGTACGGCGAGCGCGGCGGGCTGCGGGCGCCCGAGCGGACCAAGGCGCCCCGCCAGGTGCATCTGCTCCAGCGCAAGACCTCCAAGGTCGGCGCCGGTCTGGGCAAGACCACGGGCTGGATCCACCGTACGGAGCTCCGGCACCGGGGCGTGACGATGATCGCCGGGGCGACGTACGAGCGGATCGACGACGAGGGGCTGCACCTCACGGTCGGCGGCGCGGCCACCACGCTCGCCGTGGACACGGTCGTACTGTGCACCGGCCAGGAGCCGCGCCGGGAGCTGTACGAGGAGCTGCGGGCACAGGGGCGGGCGGTGCATCTGATCGGCGGGGCGGACGTCGCCGCCGAGCTGGACGCCAAGCGCGCGATCAAGCAGGGGACGGAGCTGGCGGCGGCGCTGTGACCTGCCACCGCGCCCTGGGGCGGGTCTCGGGGCGGACCTGGGGAACCGGGTCCGCCCCAGGGCCGGGCCCCTGGGGCAGAGCCTAGGATTTCCCCATGTCCCTCCCGCACGCGATCCTCACCGCCCTGCTTGAGAAGCCGTCGTCGGGGCTGGAGCTGACCCGCCGGTTCGACCGGTCGATCGGCTACTTCTGGCCGGCCACGCATCAGCAGATCTACCGGGAGCTGGGCAAGCTGGAGCAGGCCGGGTTCATCCGGGCGCTGCCGTCCGAGCAGCCGTCCCGGGGGCAGAAGAAGGAGTTCGAGGTGCTGCCGGCGGGACGTGCGGAGCTGACCGCATGGGCGTCCGGCGAGCAGGACTCCAAGCCCGTCCGCAACGCGCTGCTGGTGCGGCTGCGGGCGGCCGCGGTGGTGGGGGACGCCGGCCTCGGCGAAGAGCTGCACCGCCATCTCGCCCTGCACCGACGACAGTTGGCGGAGTACGAGGAGATCGAGGGACGCGACTTCGGCACCGCGACGGAGCCGGAGGACCGGCTGCGGCGGATGGTGCTGCGGGCCGGCATCGGGCTGGAGACGTTCTGGGTGCAGTGGCTGGAAGAGGCGCTGGCGGAGGTGGCGGAAATGCCGCCGGGCGAGCGACCCGGGGAGTGAACCCCGAGCCGCCCGCCGGACCCCGTCGACGGTTGCCGTGCGTCGACGGTTGCCGTGGATCAGCGGCCGTGGACCAGGACGTCCAGGGCGCGCACCGGGTGGATCAGCAGTTGTCGTAGATCAGGGCGCGGACCAGGCGGCAGGTCGTGTCGGAGGGGCTGTGCACCCCGATTTCCGCGGCGGTGCTGCGGATCTTGCGGTTGTGGGCCTGCTCGGGGCGGTAGACGCCGGTGTCGAGCAGGGCTATGGCCAGACGCATGGCCTTCAGGCGGCGGTTGTGGGATTCGTACCGCTCGCGCGGCCATCCGGCGGGCAGCGGCTTCTTGGGCAGCGGGTGGGCCGGGAGAGGCTTCGTCATGAGTGTGGCAGCGGCCATCGGCGACCTCCTGGAGCGTGGAAAAACCCTCACTGACTGGTTCCCATTCTACTGGCCCCCACTGACAAAAGCCCCTGGCCAGGGGCGATTTGGGGCCTCTGGCCAGGGGCGCGTCGGGACCGCCGGGGCGGGCCGGTTCAGGACGTGGCGACGGCGGCCCGCAGCTGGGCCTTGTCGGGCTTGCCGACGGGGGTGAGGGGGATCTCGTCCACCACCCGGATGGCGACGGGGGCGTAGAGCGCGCCCTTGTGCTCGGTGACGAAGGCGCGCAGAGCGGCGGTGTCCACCCGGCGGGCCGGGGCGGGGACGACCGCGGCGTGCACCTGCTCCGCCTCGTCGGCCGTGCGCACCCCGTAGACGGCGCAGTGGGCGACCGCCGGGTGGGTGTGCAGCAGGTCCTCGACCTCCGCCGGGTGGACATGGCCCCCGACGACGATGATCACGTCCTTGACCCGGTCGACGAGGTAGAGCCGGCCGTCGTCGTCCAGGCAGCCCACGTCGCCGGTGCGCAGCCAGCCGTCGCCGGTCAGCGCCCGCGCGGTCAGCTCGGGCTGCTTCCAGTAGCCCGTCATCACGCCGGCGGAGCGTACGTGGACCTCGCCCTGCGCCCCCGCCGGCAGGTCCCGCCCGTCGGCGTCGCGGATCGCCAGCTCGACACCGGGCAGCGCCCGGCCGACGGTGATCCGGCCGTCGGGGCCGGTCGGGGTGTGGTCCGCGGGGAGGGCCGTGGTGATCGACATCGCCTCGGACATGCCGTACATCCCGTACAGCACCGGGCCGAAGGCCTTGGCGGCCTCCATCAGCCGGGACGGGGAGGCCATGCAGCCGCCGTAGACGATGCTGGTCAGCGAGGCGAGGTCGGTCGTGGGGAGGGCCGGGTCGTCCAGGAGGCGGTACAGCAGCGGGGGCAGCAACCACAGGTGGCTGATGCGGTCGTGGGCGACGGCGGCGAGGACGGCGGCCGGGTCGAAGGCGCGGTGCAGTACGACGCTGCCGCCGGCGGCGAGCGTCACATCGCTCAGCACGCCCGCCAGGTGGGACAGCGAGGTGCAGGCGAGGAACCGGGGCCGCTCGCCGGTGCCCGCCGACTGCTGGGCGATCATCCCGGCGTACGGGGCGTGCGCCATCCGGACCCCCTTGGGGATGCCGGTCGTTCCCCCGGTGTGCCGGATGCACCAGTCGTCCTCCGGGCGGGCGGCGCTCGGGACGGCGGGGGTGGCCGGCAGGGCGGCGCAGGCGGCCGTCAGGTCGGGGCCGAGGTCGGACGACGCCGGACCGAAGGTCATGACCTCGGGCAGCGGGCCCTCGGTGTGCGCGAGGAGGTCGCGTGCGGTGTCGTGCAGCGCCGGGTCGACGAGGAGCAGGGCGGTCTCGGCGCTCGCCACGACACGGGCCAGGGTCTCGGCGGCCATGCCGTCGTAGAGGAGGACCACGCGGGCGCCGAGGAGGTTGACGGCGTAGCGGGCGGCGAGCGCCTCGGCGCGGTTGCCGCTGAGGACGGAGACGGTGCGGCCGCGGCCGATGCCGCGGTCGGCCAGCACGGCCGCCATCCGGTGGACGGTGGCGTGTAAGGCGCCGGCGGTGACCTCGGGGCGGGCCTCCCCGCCCGGTCTACCGGTGGCGCCCTCCCTCTCCGGGCCGGTCAGTACGGTCCGGGAGGGGTCCTGGGCGAGGGCGGCCAGGATGGTGTCGACGTAGCTGGTGAATCCGGTGGCGGGCGGCATGGCGGTGGTGCTCCTCGGTGCGGCGGCGGTGCGTCGGACACCTCTGACGCTAAGCGCGATCGCTCATGCACTCCATGACCAATTCCGCCATGTGGTCATGCCCCCAGAGGCATGAGCGGTGCCAGTGTCCCCTCCGCCGCGGCCAGGATCTCGGTGACCCGCAGCCCGAAGTGGATGTCGCAGGCGTTCGGCAGGCCGGTGCCGGCGGCGGCGAGCAGGGCGTCGACGGCACGGTGGTAGGCCGCGTCGGGGCCGTGCCGGCGGCGCGGCAGGGTGGCGACGCCGGCGGTGCCGCGGAGGGTGACCTCGACGCCGGACGCGGCGGCCGGGGCGGCGAGGCCCACCGTCGCCGAACTGGCCGCCCCGCTGCTGTGACGCATCGCCAGCAGGACGGTGTCGGCCGGGCCCCGGGCGGCGGTGATCGCCTCCACGTCACCGAGGACCGCGAGGAGCACGGAGAGCGCATGCGGGCCGATGTCCCACAGGCCGCCCTTCTCGCGGCGCCAGGGCGAGCGGGCGTACGGGCTGGTGGTGTCCTCGACGAAGACCGGGGCGAGCCAGTCGGCGTGCGCGGTGAACCAGCCGCCGGCGGCCGCCTGGGCGGCGATCCACTCGCCCTCCTCCTCGCCGAAGCGCGCGGTGAAGAAGACCACCGAGGCGACGCCGGCGCGGTCGACGGCGTCGGCGGCGGCCCGCGCCTCGGGCACGGAGGTGGCGACCGGCTTGTCCAGCAGCAGATGGCAGCCGGCCTCGGCGGCGCGCACCGCCAACGGGGCCTGGACGGACGGCGGCAGGGCGATCGACACCGCGTCGCAGGCGGCGAACAGCTCTCCGGGGGTGGCGTACGGGCGGGAGCCGTGGGCCTGGGCCAGCGCGGCGGCGGCCTCCGGTCTGCGCCCCCAGATACCGGTGAGCTCGACGCCGGGGTGCGCGGCGAGGGCGGGGGCGTGGACGCCGCGCGCCCAGGGGCCGGTGCCGAGGAGTCCGATGCGCAGGGTCGTCATGGGGCCAGTGTCCCGCGGGGTGCGGCGCGGCACGAGCATCCGGCGGCCGTGGCCCCGGCGGGTAATCCATATGCCCGTACGCGCGGGCGGTGTTACGTTGCACGGGCCGGCCGCGGGACTCCGGTGCGACTTCCGGACCTGCTCTGCAAAGCAACGATTCGCTGCTCGTGCCCCCATTCCCCGGCCGGCATCCGACGGACGGGGGAGGACGGGGTGGCGAGCGGCTCGGATCTGGTGGCGGCCGAGGACGTGCTGCTGTTCGTCAATGCCGCGATCACCTCCACCGGGCAGCGCGAATTCCACTCCGACGCCGGTGCGCAGCAGTTGTCGCTGGACTTCCTGCACGCATACGTCCGCATCAACTACCGCCCCCTGTACGCCGCCTCGCTCGCGCTGGACATCAACGACCACAACGCGGCGCTGATCGTGCAGGAGCTGCTGCGGACCGCGGGCGAGGCGACGGCCCAGGAGCGACGCACCGAGGGGCGGCTGATCGCGGCCCGGCTGGCGCGGCTGCCCGCACCGCGCGTGTACCGCCTGTTCCGCGCGCTGCGCACCGCCAAGGTCAACAACCGCCGCACCCGCGCGATCATGCGCGACTGGTTCGCGGCGCGCCCGGATGCGGCCCTGGACGCCGTGAAGTACCGGGGCGGCCTCAAGTGCGCGGCGCGCCATGCCCATCTGCCGCTGGACGGCCCGGCGGACACCGGTGGCGAGCTGGGCGACTTCCTCTTCGCACCGGACCGCCGCAAGCACTTCACCACCCCGCTGCTGGACGCCTGGCGCCGGGCGCACTACGAGCAGGGCGCGGTGTACGAGCTGCCGTTCACCGTCGCCGAGGGCTTCGCGGCGGCGCACGGCATCGACCGCCGCGTCTTCCTGGAGCGCATCGCACCGCGTATGACGCGGCTGGAGCGGCTGCGCACGCAGGAGTCGGCCCGTGCGCGGGGTGCCCGGGTGGACCTCGATCTCGGCGGGCAGCCGCTGACCCGGCTGGCCTCGTACGTCCTCGGGCTGCCGCTGGGCGACCGGGCCGCGCGGCGCGTCGAGCTGACCGGTGCGCTGCGGGCGGCGGCGCGGCGTACGGCCGGTGCGCAGGCCGGGACCTGGGGCCGGGTGGCGGCCGTATTGGACGACAGCTTCTCCACCACCGGCTCGCGGCAGAAGCGGCACCGCCCGCTGGCGACCGCGCTGGCCTGCCACTTCCTGCTGGAGGCGCTTGCGGAGACGTATCTGCCCCGGTGGACCTCGGGGCGGCGGGACGCGCTGCTGGCCTTCCCCTACGGGCCGACCCCCCTGGGGATGCGGCTGCTGGACGCGCTGGAGGACGCGCCGGAGCGGCTGGTGATCGTCTCCGACGGATGGGACAACGCGCCGCCCGGCCTGGCCGGTGAGGTGCTCCGGGTGTGGCGCACCCGGCTCGATCCGGAGCACCGCACCTCCGTGGTGCACCTCAACCCGGTCTACGACGCCGAGGACTTCGCCGTACGGCGGCTGTCCGCCTCGGTGCCGACGGCCGGGGTGCGCGACGCGGAGGATCTGCCGGCGCTGGTACCGCTGGCGCGGTTCGCCGAGGGCCGTACGGGACCGGCCGAGCTGCGGGCCCATCTGGACGACCGGGTGCGGCGGTTCCTGGGCGAAGAGCCGGGACGGAAGGGGGCTTGGGCATGAGCGGGCTGGATCTGAGCGGGCTGCGCGCCCGGCCGGCCCAGGTGTGGGGCGCGGTCCGGCTCGTCCCGTTGGTGCGCGCCGAGCCGATCGTCGATCTCCGGCTGCACCGCGAGCTGTACGAGGACGGCCCGGCGACCGTGGCGGCCGACCGGAACACCTCCTACACCTCGTACATCCCGCATGGGTTCGTGGCCGACTGGACCTCCGACGGATCGCCCGCGGCCGCGTACGGCTCGCAGCTGAGCGACGGGCGCGGCCCGGTGGACTGTGCGCCGCTGCACTTTCCGCGCCGGCTCGTCCAGAAGCGGGGCACGGCGCCCGGGAAGGGGCGCTCGCCCGGCGGGCCTTCGGGCGGGCTGCGCTTCCTGCCGCTCCATCTGGCGCTCGACGGCTATCTGGCGCTGCACTTCGGCGGCCCGTCGATCGTGTGGGAGGAGTGGACCCGGCGGGCGGTGCGCGACGGGCTCTCGCCACGTGCGGAGCGGGCCTACCGGGGCGAGCGGGTGCGCGGGCTCGATGACGCACTGCGGGTCTTCGAGATCCACCCGGGGCAGTGCGGTGTGCTGGTGTACGTCGCCGACGCGCTGGCCGCCGCCTTCGTGGTGCCGCACCCGGACGACTACCGGGCGCTGCACCCGTCCCTGCTGCAGGACCTCTACGGCGAGCTGATGTACCAGTACGCCCTCTACGGTGGACCGGTGCCGGAGTTCACCGCCCGGATCGCGGCGGAGTACATCACCTCGCTCGGGGAGCTGCGATCCGCCGCCGAGCGCCGGGCCCGGGAGTGGGAGGCGCAGCACGCCGACCTGATGGCGGGCGAACTGCTCGACGAGTCCTACGACGTCCGGCGGGTGTACCGGATGGGGCGCTTCCGGCTGTCGCGCTTCCTGCCGCCCTTCGCGCTGCACCGCCCCCAGCACATCGGCGAGCTGATCACGGACGGAAAGGGGCGGGTCGCCTATCTCAAGACGTTCCGGCTCTCCGACAAGCAGGTCCGGCGCGGCCATGTGCTGCACCGGCTCGCCGCGCACGAGTGGCATGTGGGGCGTACCGCGGAGGCGATGGGGATCAGCGGCCGGGAGCTGGTGCGGCGCGTCGACCATCTGGGATTCCAGGGCCTGCTGAAGTGCTTCGGTTGAGCTTTGCACCACACGGCGAGAGGCAAAGCAGGGCATATCGGAATGGGCAAACCGGGGCACAGTCGGACGTAAATCCGCGGAACCGCGAGATGTCCGGTTGAGTAACCTGCGGTTCACATATGGGCAACGGACGGGAAACGGCCTGTTGCGAGTGTGCGGCAGTACGCCCGCACGCGTACCCGCACCTACCCGTATAAGAGGACCCCGTGACCATCAAGGCCGAGTACATCTGGATCGACGGCACCCAGCCGACCGCCAAGCTCCGTTCCAAGACCAAGATCCTGGCGGATGGATCCAAGCTGCCGCGCTGGGGCTTCGACGGGTCCAGCACCAACCAGGCGGAGGGCCACTCCTCGGACCTCGTCCTGGAGCCGGTGTTCAGCTGCCCGGACCCGATCCGCGGCGGCGACCACCTGCTGGTGCTGTGCGAGGTGCTGCACACCGACCTGACCCCGCACCCCTCCAACACCCGCGCGCTGCTGCGCCCGGTGGCGGAGAAGTTCGCCGGCCAGGAGCCGATCTTCGGCATCGAGCAGGAGTACACCTTCCTCAAGGGCGACCGTCCGCTGGGCTTCCCCGAGGGCGGCTTCCCGGCGCCCCAGGGCGGCTACTACTGCGGTGTCGGCGCGGGCGAGATCTTCGGCCGGGAGATCGTCGAGAAGCACCTCGACCTGTGCCTGGCGGCCGGCCTCGGTCTGTCCGGCATCAACGCCGAGGTCATGCCCGGCCAGTGGGAGTTCCAGGTCGGCGCCCTGGCGCCGCTGGAGGTCTCGGACCACATGTGGGTGGCGCGCTGGCTGCTGCACCGCGTGGCGGAGGAGTACGGCGTCACCGCGTCGCTGGAGGCCAAGCCGGCCAAGGGCGACTGGAACGGCGCGGGTGCGCACACCAACTTCTCCACCCGTGCGATGCGCGAGGGCTACGACGCGATCATCACCGCCTGTGAGGCGCTGGGCGAGGGCGACAAGCCGCTGGAGCACGTGCGCCAGTACGGCACCGGCATCGAGGACCGGCTGACCGGCGCGCACGAGACCGCCCCGTGGGACGAGTACAGCTACGGCGCCTCCGACCGCGGCGCCTCGGTGCGCATCCCGTGGCAGGTCGAGGTGGAGAAGAAGGGCTACATCGAGGACCGTCGGCCGAACGCCAACGTCGACCCGTACGTGGTCACCCGGCTGATCGCGGACACCTGCTGCACGGAACTGGCGCGACGCGAGCAGATCTGAGCGAGCAGGCTGCGCGGGCAGAGTCGAGGCAGGCGGAACGCACGCGCAGGAGAGGGCCGGGCCGAGGGGCCCGGCCCTTTCGCGTGCCCGGCGCGGCTCCTCGCGCCGGGCCGCGGCCGGTTGTCAGTGGCGGCTGGCAGGCTGGGGACATGCTTGCGATCAGCGTCAAGACCGAGACCGGGGCGGACCGTTCACGCCCCACGGCAGCCGAGCTGGCAGGGCTGCTGCGGCGAATCGGCGGCGACGGCGACCACTTCGTCGTCGTCGACCGGCTGCCGGCCGAGGACCAGGTGTACGTGCAGACCTGGCGGGACGGCGACGGACCGTTCCGGGTGGAGCACCGCGACGGCGCACCGGAGCGGCACTTCTCCGCGGGGACCGACGACGCCGAGCGGGTCGCCGAGGCCTTCGTGGACTGGGCGCGCGGCGGGGAGTCGTGGCGTACGGCGCTGGACTGGCAGCCCGCGGACCTGTTCTCCACGCCCGGGCTGGCCCCGGAGACCCGAGCGGCCGCCGAGGAGCAGGCTCGCAAGGGCATCCGGTCCGGCTTCCGCACCTTCCACGAGGTCGCGCAGGGCGTCTGCGACGCCTTCGACCCCGCGGACACCCCGGTCTCGCCGGAGGAGGCACGGCGGATCGTCGCCGGCCTGTGGGAGGAGCGGCTGACCGAGCAGGCCGACTGGCCCGAGGTCACCGACGCGGACCGGGTCGCGCAGGCCTTCGCCGCGCTGGGGGCCGAGGGGCTGACGGCCCGGATGGACTTCACCTGCTGCAGCCGCTGCGGGCTCGGCGAGATAGCCGCCGAACGCGCCGAGGGCGACCGGGGCTTCGCCTTCTTCCACCACCAGGACACCGAGTCGGCCGCGGAGGGCCACGGGCTGGCGGTCCGATACGGCTCCTATGCGGACTTCGAGGAGGCAACGGGCGAGGCCCCGGCGAGTCAGGCACCCACGGACGAACGCGCCGAAATCGGACGGGCGGTGGCCGCGGCGCTCGGCGAGGCGGGCCTGTCGGTGCGCTGGGACGGCGATCCGGACCGGGTCGTCGAGGTCACCCCCTTGGACTGGCGCAAGCGGCTGCCGGCGGGGGCCTGAGATGACCCTCCGCATGCCATGGCTCGCGCCGCTCTACGTCGGCGCCGTACAGCTCGGCGCACACGCCACCGCGCGGCTGCCCGAAGAGCGGCGCACACAGCTGCTGCGCCGCCACTCCACCAATGTGGCCAATCTGCGGGCCGGCCGCTGGGAGACGCTGGCCACCAGCGCGGGCCTCGTCGAGGAGCCGCCGCCGATCCCGTACGCCGCCGCGCTGCTCGCCGCCCTGGGGACGGCCGAGACCCGCTGGGGCCCCGGGCGCGCGGCAGCGGTGTTCGCGGCCGGGCACACGGGCGCCAGCCTGCTGATATACGCGGGGCTGCGCGGCCGGGTCCGTACGAGTCCGCCGGACGCGACCGCGCGGGCCGTCGACGTCGGGGCCAGCTACGGCTTCAACGCCACGCTGGGCGCCCTGGCCGCGAGCGTCCCGCACCGCGGCGCCCGGGCCGCGGCGACCGCCGGGCTGCTGGCGCTGGGCATCCGCCCCGTACTCCGGCGCGGCCGGACGTTCACCGACGCCGGGCATCTGGCGGCGATAGCGCTCGGCGTGGCGCTGGGGTGCGGCATACGGGCGGGAGCGGGACGAGACGCCACCGCCTGAGCCGGGACCAGCACTTTTCGGCCATCGGCCCCCGTGGCCCCCCGCTCCCCAACTCCATGGCGAGGAAGCCGAGTCGGATCCGCGTCGCCCCCGGTCCCGCCGCCCGCGCGGGCCGGGCGCGGCGGAATCACGTCACACTGGCACCCGGACGAGGGACAGATCACCGACCGTCTGGTTCAATAAGGCCATGGCCAGCCTTACAGACAGCGCGACGGGTCGCAGCGACCTCGAGCCCTTCTGGCCGTCCCGGCAGGCTCACGCCTTCGACCTTCTGTGTTGCCGCGCACACTGAGCGCGGGCCCGCACACGCCTCATCGACGCCGCTGACCGGCGTCCCCAGCCCTGCCCGCGCGCACGACGTCCCCGACGCCCCTCTGCGCGAAAGAGCTGACTCCCGATGACGAACGTCCGTACCCTGGCCGCCAACTCCGCGACGGCTCCCGAGTCCCCCCGCACCACCCCGCACCCTCATCGCCACCGACTGCGCGCGGTGACACCCGACGAGGCCCTGCCCTCACCCGCCACCGCCCCGAACGGCGCGGCGCGGCACGATGTCCGCTCGGTCGCCGAACTGCTGGACTCCGGCGCGACCTGGATCCCGGCGCCCCAGCACAGCCTGCCCGCCCTGCCCGGCCAGCCGCCGATGGTCGGGTACCTGGTCCTCGTACCCGCCGAGCAGACCGTCGCGCAGCCGGCCGTCGAACCCGCGGTCGCGCCGACCGGCGACGAGATCGTGCGGATCGACCCCGAGCAGCGGACCGCGTACGTCCAGGGCCGGCCGCTGGATCTGACGTACCTCGAATTCGAGCTGCTGGCGCATCTGGTCGCCCACCCGCACCGGGTGCACACCCGCGACCAGCTGGTGACCACGGTGTGGGGGTACGGCCACGTCGGCGACGGCCGCACCGTCGATGTCCATGTCGCCCGGCTGCGCCGCAAGTTGGGCGCCCGGCACCGGGCGTCGATCGTGACGGTGCGCCGGGTCGGCTACAAGTACGTGCCGAGCGCCTGAGACCGGCGCCAGGGGGTGTCTCCCGAAGATCGGGGAGACACCCCCTAACCGCAACCGGCGCCGGCCCGCTCCTTCGGGGGCGGGAGGGCGCCCGGGCCGCGCCGGTACAGACACCCCACACCGGCCGCCACCAGGAGTCCGATTCCGGAGGCCAGCAGCATCGCCTCGGCCGGGGAGTCGGTGAGCGCCGCGCCGCCCAGGCCGCCGAGGGCCGCGCTGCACAGCGCCCAGACGCCCGCGCCCACCGCGTCCAGCAGCACGAAGCGGCGCAGCGGGAAGTGGACGCTGCCGGTGGACAGGGCGGAGACCACGCGGCCACCGGGCACGAAGCGGCCGCCGACGACGAGCAGGGCCGCATGCCGCTCGACCATCGCGCGGGCCCTGGCGTGCCGGGCGCGACCGCGTTCGCCGCGGAGCAGCCGGGCGGTGGCGCGTGGGCCGGCGTACCGGCCCACCGCGTAGCCCAGGCAGTCGCCGGCCAGCGCCCCGGCCGCCGCGACCCCCGCCAGCAGGGCGAGCAGCGGCAGGTCGGGGCCGATGAGCACGGCGACCAGGAGGACCGTGGTCTCGCTCGGCATGAACGGCAGCAGCGCGTCGAGACCGGACACCAGCAGCACGACCAGCCACAGCCAGGGCGAGTCCAGCAGGCCCTGGAGTGGCTCGGCGAGCTGGTCGAGCAGGTCAAACATGGGCCGGGGCATCCCGGACGTCCGCGGCCGCCACCGCCGTGTGCCGCACCGCCGCGCCCCGTACCGGTGCCGCCGCCGGCGACCGGCCGCCCAGCACCGCCCGTGCCGCACGCGCCGCCAACTCCCGGCGGTCCAGGCCCGGTTCCCCGCCCGCCGTGGTCAGCACCGGATGCGCGGTGACGCGTATCGTCAGCGCGCGGGCGGCGAGCACCCGGCGCAGCGAGCCGAGAAAGGTGTCCTCGCCGCAGAACGCGGCGACCGTGCTGGGCAGTTCCCGCTGGGTGTACTCGACGGTCACCGGCCGGACCGGTGCGCCCGCGTCGAGCGCGGCCTGGAAGGTGGCCCGGCGGAAGGTGCCCTGATCGGCGGTGCACCAGGTGGTGGCCTGCGGGAAGACCGCCACCGACCGTCCGGAGGCGAGCAGTCCGGTCAGGTCCCCTATGGCGCCGGGCAGCCCGCGGGGACTCGTCCGGTCGATGAAGTGCGTACCGGCTCTGCGGGCCAGTCCGCCGACCACCGGCCAGCCGCCGACCTCGCGCTTGGCGAGCAGGGTGACCGGTTCGACGGCGAGCAGGGCGGGGATGTCGAGCCAGGAGATGTGGTTGACGACCAGGAGGGTGCCGGGACCGCCCCCGGAGGTGAGGGTGCCGGGGCCCTCCCCCGGGCTGTCGAGGCGGATGCCCAGCGCGTGGAGCAGCCCGCCGGCGTGCGCCCGCAGCCGCACCGGATCGGCCATCCGCTCGCCATCCGCGAGCGCCCGGCGCACCCGGTGCGCGAACGCCGCCGAGCGCCGGGCGACACCGGTCGCCGGGATCCGCGGCAGGGCGTGTGCCGCGCAGCCCGGTGTGCAGTCGGACCAGACGTCCCAGGGGCCGTTCACCGCTCCCCCAGGAAGTAGCGCCGGTAGCGGTCGCCGAGCCGCTCCATGTCCAGCACGACGAAGAAGTCGGCGACGTCGAACTCCGGGTCGTGGGCGGGCGCGCCGCAGATGAAGGCACCGATGCGGAGGTAGCCGCGGAGCAGCGGGGGCAGCTGGGCCAGGCCGGGGCGGTCGGGCACCGGGACGGTGGAGTGCCAGGGGTGGTGCGGGGTGACCTGCAGCTCGGGCGGTGCGGCGTACCGGGTGCGGCCCAGCTCCCAGGCGTGGGCGGCGGCGGTGCCGCCGTCGGAGAGCGGGACGGAGGCGCAGCCGGCCAGGTAGCGGTGGCCGGAGAGCAGGGTGTAGCGGGCGAGGGCGGCCCACATCTGGGTCATCACCGCACCACTGCGGTGGTCGGGGTGGACGCAGGAGCGGCCTGCCTCGATGAGCGAGGGGCGCAGCTCTTCCAGGGCCCCGAGGTCGAACTCGCCGTCGGAGTACAGCCGCGGGCTGCGGCCGGGCGGCAGCAGGCGGTAGGTGCCGACGACCTCGTCGGTGGCGGTGCGGGTGACGATGAGGTGGTCGGCCAGCTCGTCGACGGCGTCGATGTCGTGGCCGGCCAGCGGGGAGTGCAGGGTCGCGCCCATCTCGCCGGCGAAGACCTCGTGGCGCAGCCGCTGCGCGGCGCGGATCTGTTCGGTGGTGTCGGCGATCTGCGCGGTGTAGTCGGGGACGGATGCGGCGGGTACCGCCGCGGGTCCGGGAGCGGTGCCGGGGGTGGTGGACGCGGTCGTTGCCATGCTCATGGGAGCCCTCCATGGGGAGTGGGGAGGCTGCGATAGACCGGCGGGCCACGGTCATGACCTGGCCCTTCTCTACGCGCCAGACTGTTCCCCGGCCCGACAGCCGGGCACGTGAAGCGCAGGGAGCTAGGGGGTGAGCCTCCGCGTAACACTGCGTTTTGCTGGCTTCCCACGTTTTCGGCTGTCCCGCCGTGGGGGTTTCGCGTGGTTCGCCTGCGGCGGGCCCCTCCGCTGCGCTTTGCTGCGGCCGACGTGTTCGACTTACTCGCCGTGGCGCCTGCGGCGGGCCCCTCCGCTGCGCTTTGCTGCGGCCGACGTGTTCGACTTACTCGCCGTTGCGCCTGCGGCGGGCGGGGTCCGCTGCGCGGGGCTGTTCGGCTGCCGGTGACGGGCCGGAGGGGTAGGGGTGTGGGACTGCTGCGCTTTACGTCCCACACCCCTACCCCTCCGGCCCGCCCCCTCCCGTAGTGGGTGGGAGAAGAACGGTGGGGGTGGACGTAAGCCCGTACGCGCGGGCAGTGGACGAATTAGGCACGCCCCCACCGGGCCGCCTTTCCACCCACCCACGGGAGGGGACAGACCGTAGGACGGAGTCCGTAGGGCTGTCACCGCACCCGACACACCACGCCCGCCGCCAGGCGCAACGGTGACTAGGCACCACGGCGCCGCAGCCGACAACCCACGCCCGCCGCAGGCGAAACGGCGAGACACCCCCATGGCGGGAAAGCCGAAAACGTGGGAAGCCAGCCCAGCGCAGCGCTAGCGTGCGGACGATACGGACCGTCGTTGTTGCCACCCGTGGGGGACCACATGAGCCGACCGTCACCGTCACGACGCGCACTGTTGGGGACCGCCGGGGCGATCAGCGCGGGGGCGGTGCTCGGAGCGGCCGCGCCGGGGCGGGCCGGGCCAGGGCGGGGCGCCAGGCGGGCACCGGCGGCCGCCTACGACGTCGCGCCGGTGCGGGCCGCACTGGCGCGTCTGCTGCCCGGCCACGCCGACCAGTTCGAGCCGGTGCCGCTCGTCGCCGACGGCGGCACCGACCGCTTCCGGGTGACCGGGCGGGCCGGCCGGATCACCGTCGCCGGGACGACGCCCGCGGCGCTGCTGACCGGCGTCAACTGGTACCTGAAATACACCTGCCGGGCGCATCTGTCCTGGGCCGGGGACCAGCTGGAGCTGCCGGATGTGCTGCCCGCCCCGGACGCCCCCGTCGAGCGCGCCACCTCGCTGCCGCACCGCTTCGCCCTCAACGACACCCACGACGGTTACACCGCCCCGTACGCGGACTGGCCGCGCTGGGAGCGGCTGATCGACGTGCTGGCGCTGCACGGGGTGAACGAGGTGCTGGTCACCCCGGGTGCCGAGGCCGTCTACCACCGGCTGCTGACCGACTTCGGCTACTCCGACGCCGAGGCCCGCGGCTGGCTGCCGGCGCCCTCGCACCAGCCGTGGTGGCTGCTGCAGAACATGAGCGGCTACGGCGGGCCGGTGAGCCACCGGCTCCTGGGCAGGCGAGCCGCGTTGGGGCGGCGGATCTGCGACCGGCTGCGTGAGCTGGGCATGCGTCCCGTGCTGCCCGGCTACTTCGGCACCGTCCCCGGCGGCTTCGCCGACCGGAATCCCGGAGCCCGCACCGTGCCGCAGGGCACCTGGTCGGGCCTCGCCCGACCCGACTGGCTGGACCCGCGCAGCCGGGTCTTCGCCTCGGTGGCCGCCGCCTTCTACCGCCACCAGGAGCAACTCCTGGGCCCCGCCGACCACTTCAAGATGGATCTGCTGCACGAGGGCGGCGACCCGGGGGACGTACCGGTGCCGGAAGCCGCACGCGCCGTCGAACGGGCCCTGCGCACCGCCCGTCCCGATGCCATCTGGGTGATCCTGGGCTGGCAGGACAACCCGCGGCGGGACCTGCTGGACGCCGTCGACCACGACCGGATGCTGATCGTGGACGGCCTCAGCGACCTGGACACGGTCACCGACCGCGAGCGGGACTGGGGCGGGGTGCCGTACGCCTTCGGCTCCATCCCCAACTTCGGCGGCCGCACCACCCTCGGCGCGAAGACGCACATCTGGGCCGAGCGCTTCACCGCCTGGCGTGACAAGCCGGGCAGCCGGCTCGTCGGCACCGCGTACATGCCGGAGGCCGCCGAGCGCGATCCGGCGGCCTTCGAGCTGTTCAGCGAACTGGCGTGGCGGGAGCACCCGGTGGACCGGGAGGCGTGGTTCGACGGCTATGCCGACCTGCGCTACGGCGCCCGCGACGACGCGGCCCGCGCCGCGTTCGCCACGCTGCGCACCAGCGCGTACGAGATCGCCAGCCAGGACGGCCGTCCGCACGACTCGGTCTTCGCCGCCCGCCCCAGCCTGGCCGCCCGCTCCGGCACCACGTACGCCACCCACTCCCCCGCCTTCGATCCGGCCGCGTTCGACGCCGCGTTCGCCGCGCTGCTGCGCGTGCGCCCCGCGCTGCGCGGCGGCGACGCCTACCGCCACGACCTCACCGACGCCGCCCGCCAGGCCCTGGCCAACCGGTCCTGGCAGCTGATCGGGCAGCTCCAGGACGCCTACCGGCGCAGGGACCGGGCGACCTTCGGCGCACTGTCCGGGCTGTGGCTGCGGCTGATGCGGCTGAGCGAGGAGGTCACCGGCGCGCACCGCCGGTTCCTGCTCGGGCCGTGGCTGGCGGAGGCGAAGGCGATGGCGTCCGGCGACGAGGAGGCGGCGCAGCTGGAGCACAGCGCCCGCGCACTGATCACCACCTGGGCGGACCGTCCCAGCGCCGACGGCGGCAAGCTCGCCAACTACGCCAACCGCGACTGGCACGGCCTGATCGCCGATGTCCATCTCCCGCAGTGGCAGGCGTACTTGGACGAGCTGGCGGACGCGCTGGCCGCGGACCGGCCGCCCCGGACCTTCGACTGGTACGCCGTCGAGGAGCCCTGGACCCGCGAGCGCAAGAGCTATCCGCTGCGCCCCACCGCCGACGCCCACCGCACCGCGCGCCGGGTCCACGACGCCCTGGCCAGGGCCCCGTATCAGGGCACGGTCACGCTCACCGCCGCCCCCGGCGCGCTGCCGCCGGGCGGCCGCGCCACGGTCACCGCGGCGCTGCGCAACGTCAACGGGCTGCGGGCGACCGGCCGGGTCGACTTCGCGCTGGACGGCCTCGACGCCTCCGCCTCGGGCCCGGTGTCCCTGCCGTCCGTCCCGCCCGGCGGCACCGGCCGGGCCCGCTGGCGGGTCACCGCCCCGGCCGGTCCGCCGACCGCCCCGCTGCGGCCGCTGCCCTACGGCCTGAGCGTCGCGTACGGCCCCCGGGGCGAGTCGCGGGTGCGGGCCGAGCGGCACGGCACGCTCTTCGTCGCCGGACCACTCGATGCAGGCCTGGAGACGGTGACGACGAACGCCGCGGTCTTCGGCCAGCTGGACGACCGCTTCGCGATCGACGGCGCGGGCGCCGATCTGTGGAGGGCCACCGCCGAGTTCGGCGCGGTCGTCCGGCCGGGCGCGCTGACCGCGGGCGGGTCGGTGACGGTCGAGGTGACCGCGCAGGACGCGACCGGTCCCTGGGCCCGCGCCGGCCTGATCGTCCGCAATCGCCTCGCCCCCGCGCCCGCCCCGGGCTCGCCGGACGGGCTCGGCTTCCTCAACCTCTCGGTGACCCCCGGCAACGGCGTCGTGCTGTCCTACGACGCCGACGGCGACGGCGCCCTGGACACCTACCGGCGCCTGGCCGGCGTCACCGCACCGGTGCTGCTGCGGCTGCGGCGTGGCGCGGACGACGGCCCGCGCGCGGGTACGTACACCGGATCCTGCTCCACCGACGGCGGTGCGACCTGGCGTGAGATCGCCACCGTCGCCGTCCCCGGAGCGGCCCCGCGGCAGGACACCGGACTGCACCAGTGCGCCGCCAACTCCGCGTCCGGGGAACGCGGTACGGCCGAGTTCCGCCGCTGGAAGCTCACCTGACCATTGCGTACGCTGACCGCAATGGTCCACGAGCGAGGGGAACACGGTATGAGTGCCGCAGCCGAGAAAGAGTGGCTCTACGCCCTCGACATCACCGACGCCGCCTGGCAGCGCCCCCCGGGCGACGCTGAGGAGGCGGTGGAGATCGCCTTCCTGGAGCGCGGTGCGGTGGCCATGCGCAACTCCATGGACCCCGATGTGGTACTGCGCTACACCGAGGCGGAGTGGCGGGCCTTCGTACTCGGCGCGCGGGACGGCGAGTTCGACCTGCAGCAGTAGCGGCGCCGGCACGGCGGTCATGCGGCCACCGCGGTCGGTCCACCGCGGTGGCCGCGGCCATGTCCGGCGGCCCCTAGGGGGCGTCCTGCCGCCCGGTCACATCGGTGACCATCGCAGGATTCACTCGTTTCACCGAACGTGAAGCAGCAGCTGCAGGCGCCCTCCCCCCGTCCGGACCGCTCCGACCTCAGCGGCCTCGCCGACCTCGGTGATGTCATCGACGTCGAGCAGGCCGAGGCGGCGCTGGTCGAGCACTACCCCCGGCTGGTCCGGCTGGCCTACCTCGTCCTGCCGCCCGGTCGGAGCCGCAGCCGCCGGGTGCTGGCCGCGCACGGCGTGGTCCAGCGCACCCTGCCGCGCCAGCGTGCCTCCACCCGCGGTCTCGGCCTGCCCACCCAGCGGGCCGGCACGGAAGCGGCGATCGACCCCGGCTACGCCTTCGTGCGGCTGCGGGTCCTGCGCGCCGCGATCGGCGCCGGGCGGGCCCGCCGGCTGCCCACCCCGCCGCCCCTGCTCCCCCAGGTCTGGGGCCTGAGCCTGTTCCCGCGGTCCGGCGGCGCGGACGAACTCGCCCTGGACCAGGCGCTGGCGGCGCTGTCCGGTCCCGGCCGGGCGGCGTTCGTGCTGCGGGATCTGGAGCGGCTGAGCGCGCCCGAGGCGCGCCGGGTGCTGGAGGCCGCCGGGGTCGCGGACCCGCGTGACGCGCTGGACGAGGCGGAGCAGGCCGAGACGCCGGCCGGCAGCCGGGACCGGTCGCTGCTGGAGTCACCGGAGTTCGACGCGTGCGCGCTGCAGGCCCGGCCGACGGATCTGATCCGGCGGCGGCAGCACGGCCGCGCGGTGCTGGCGGCGGGCGCGGCGGTGCTGGTGTGCGGGGCGCTGCTGGGGCTGCCGGGCGACGGCTGGGGCCCGGACGGCGCGGCCGCCCCGGAGTACGCGCGCAGCGTCGCGGCCGAAGCGGCCCTGGACCCCGGCAAGTTGACCGTGGCGTCGGCGTCCGCCTGGCAGACCGCCGCCCGCCAGGACTTCACCGCCTGGCCGGCCCGCGGCGACCGGGTGCACGACAAGGCGCTGCTGCGCCGCGCACTGGCCGTATGGGCCAGGCCGGGGGCCGGGGTGCCGGTCTCGGCGACGCCCGGCACCCCGGCCGGCCCGGCCGCGGGGCCCGCCCAGCTGCTGTTCGCCGGCGTGGTGGACCACGCGGTGGTGGTGCTCTTCCACGACGGGCTGCGCGTGGTGCGCTACGCCGAGTCGGCGGACGGCGAGGGGCAGTCCGAGGGCACGGGCGCGGCGCTGGACTTCGCCCGCACGGACGGCGCGGCGGCCGACTCGGCGAGCGCGCTGGTGGTCAACCGCACCGAGGGCAACGTCCGCTATCTGACGGCCCCTTGGGTGAAGCAGGCCCGGCTGGTCGACCTGCTGAAGCCGGACGCGGCGGGCGAGGCCACCCCCGTCGACGCGCACGGGGTGACCGCCCCGGTGCCCGCGCCCCGGCCCGCCGAGCAGTGCACGACCTGGCCGGCGCTGCGGATGGGCGGCCGGCTCCTGACCGATCTCGGCGAGCTGACCCCGGCCCGGCTGACGTACGGCACCCCGCGCAAACCGGGTGAAGTGGCAGCCCCGCAGGCCAAGACGGCCTGGGCGAGGACGGCCTGCCAGCTGGCCGCGGTCCGCGGGCAGGGCGTCCGCACGGTGAACTCCTGGGAGTTCGCCCGGCAGCCGCTCCCCGGCGGCGCGGGCGAAGCGGCCTGGCTGTGCACCCGCGCCGAGACCTGGCGCGGCCCGGGCAGCCGGACGACGGCCCAGATCCAGACGCCGGCCGCGGGCGGCCGGCCGTATCCACCGGGCGTGGTGGCGGCCCGCGCCGAGGGCGGTACGGTCTGCGGCCCGCGGGCGCCCCGCGCGCTGGCCGGGGTGCTGTGGAAGGGCGCGGACGGCCGGCGGTGGCTGCTGGCGGCAGGCAGCGAGCAGATCGCGTCGATCGGCGTGACCGGCGGGGTGCGGGGCCAGGCGCCCGGCCGGCTGCTGTCGCTGCCCGCGAAGGCGGGCGAGCGGGCGGAGCTGGCGGGCCGGCTGGTGAACGGCAAGAAGATCGGGGCGCTGGGCTGACGGTCCCGGCGGGCGGCGGATGCGCCGCAAGCCGTCCGCCGGGAAATTGGTCGAGCTTTCGCCGTCCGAGGGGTATCGGCATTCCTTACCCGTCAGTACATTGACGCCATGTCTAATACGGCCTCGCTGCGGCCCCAGGCGGTCGCGTCCGAGCACATCCCGCTGAAGCCCCGCAACGTCGCCTTCGACTGGGCCGACACCCCGCTGCACTGGATACCCGGCGATCCGGACAGCACCCACACGATCAATGTGCTGCATCTGCTGCTGCCGGCCGGCGAGCGCTGGTTCGTGCGGGTGTACAAGCAGGTCCTGCCCTACATCCGCGACGAGCGGCTGCGCGCGGACGTCATCGGCTTCATCGGGCAGGAGGCCATGCACGCTCAGGCCCACGACGAGGTGCTGCCCCACCTGAAGGAGCGCGGGCTGGACCCGACCCCGTACACGGCGCAGGTGGACTGGCTCTTCGAGAAGCTGCTCGGCGACCGGACCCTGCCGCCGGGCCGGGCCCGCAAGTGGTGGCTGCTGGAGCGGGTCGCGACGATCGCCGCCATCGAGCACTACACCGCGTTCCTGGGCGACTGGGTGCTCAACGCCGACGCGCTGGACGCCAAGGGCGCCGACCCCATGATGCTCGACCTGCTGCGCTGGCACGGCGCGGAGGAGGTCGAGCACCGGTCGGTGGCGTTCGACCTCTTCATGCACCTGGACGGCGGCTACCGGCGGCGGGTGCGCACCTGGGCCACGGCGTTCACCGCGCTGGTGTTCCTGTGGCAGCGCGGCACCCGCTTCTTCATGGAGAACGACCCCTCGCTGGTCGACGGCAGGGCCAGCTTCCGGGAGTTCTTCCGCGCCGGCCGGCAGGGCGTACTGCCGACCGCGGGAGCCATGGCGCGCTCCATCCCGCAGTACCTCAGCCGCGCCTACCACCCCTCACAGCACGGCAGCACCACGCAGGCCGTCGCCTACCTCGCCGGATCCCCCGCCGCGACCGCGGCCGAGGCCCGCACCACCGGAGGCGCCTGAGATGCCCCGTATGCGGACGTTCGTGATAGCCGGTGCGGCGCTGCTGGTCGCCCGGAGGACGCTGCGCCGGCGGGTCAAGCAGTCGCCGCTGTGGCCGATGCCCGCGCTGGACGAGCCCGTCTCGGGGAGGGGCCGCGACGCCGCCGGCCAGGGCTCGGGCGTACGGCAACTCACCGTGGTGGAGCGGACCGCGGAGGCCGAGGGAGTCGTACGGCTGCGGCTGGCGGGCGCGGAGCTGCCGGCGTGGGAGCCCGGGGCGCATCTGGACCTGGTGCTGCCGTCGGGGGCGGTACGCCAGTACTCGCTGTGCGGGGACCCCGCGACGCCCGATGCGTACACCATCGCCACCCGGCTGATCGAGGACGGCCGGGGCGGCTCGCGCGAGGTGCACGAGCTGTTGCACGAGGGGACGGTGGTGCAGGCGCGCGGCCCGCGCAACCGCTTCCCGCTCCACGACAGCCACGCCTATGTCTTCATCGCGGGCGGCATCGGCATCACACCGATCCTGCCGATGGTCCGGCAGGCCGAGCGCGAGGGCGTGCCCTGGCAGCTGGTGTACGGCGGGCGGTCGCGGGCCTCGATGCCGTTCCTGGCGGAGATCGAGAAGCTGGCGGGGGCCGGCGCCGACCGGGTCACGCTGGTCGCCGAGGACGAGGACGGGCGGCCGGACCTGGCGGCGGTGCTCGCCGGTGCGCCGCCGCACGCGGCCGTCTACTGCTGCGGGCCCGAGCCGCTGATGGCGGCGGTCGAGGCGCTGCTGCCGGCCGTGTCCGAGGGCCTGACGCTGCACACCGAGCGGTTCGCCCCGGTCGCCGACGCGCCCTCCGGCGAGAACGCCCCGTTCGAGGTGGAACTGCGCCGCACCGGCCGTACGGTCGCGGTCGCCGCGGACACCAGCGTGCTGCGGGCGATCCGCGACCAGGCGCTGCCCGATCTCCCGTACTCCTGCGAGCAGGGCTTCTGCGGCACCTGCCAGCAGCGGGTGCTGTCCGGTGAGGTCGACCACCGCGACGAGCTGCTGACCGACGCCGAGCGCGCGGACTCACTGCTCATCTGCGTCTCGCGGGCCCGGAGCGGGGGGCTTGTGCTCGATCTGTGACGACTTCGCCTCCGCACGCGATTCCGTGCCGCGCCCCGGATGGTTAGGCTGGTCCGCATGACGACCGGGGCACGCCGCAGGATGGGCGTCGAGGAGCGGCGCGATCAGCTGATCGCGGTCGCCCTCGATCTGTTCAGCCACCGTTCCCCCGAGGACGTGTCGATCGACGAGATCGCCGAGGCGGCCGGCATCTCGCGGCCGCTGGTCTACCACTACTTCCCGGGCAAGCAGCAGCTGTACGAGGCCGCGCTGCGGCGGGCCGCCGAGGAGCTGACGGCCCGGTTCGTCGAGCCGCACGAAGGCCCGCTCGGCGCCCGCCTGTTGCGCGTGATGGAGCGTTTCTTCGACTTCGTCGAGGTGCACGGCCCCGGCTTCTCGGCGCTGATGCGCGGCGGTCCGGCGGTCGGCTCGACCCGGGCGAGCGCGATGATAGACGGCGTCCGGCAGGCCGCGTACGAGCAGATCGTCGCCCATCTCGGCGTCCCCGACCCCACCCCCCGGCTGGAGTTGGTGGTCCGCTCGTGGGTCTCGCTGGCCGAGACCACCGCACTGCTCTGGCTGGACCGGCGCAGCATCCCGCGGACCGAACTGGAACGCCAGCTCGTACACGACTTCGCGGCGCTGGCCGCGGTGAGCGCCGCATACGACGAACGCATGGCCCAGGTCGTCCGCCACATGCTGGCCGACGAACCGGCGGACGGGATGTTCGCGGATCTGGTGGGGCGACTGATGTCCCTTCCCGCGCCCGTCCGCTGCGCTTAGCTTGCTTCCCACGTTGTCGGCTGTCCCGCCGTGGTGGTTTCGCGTGGTTCGCCTGCGGCGGGCCCCTCCGCTGCGCTTTGCTGCGGCCGACGTGTTCGACTTACTCGCCGTTGCGCCTGCGGCGGGCGGGGTCCGCTGCGCGGGGCTGTTCGGCTGCCGGTGACGGGCCTGTCCGCTGCGCTTTGCTGCGGCCGACGTGTTCGACTTACTCGCCGTGGCGCCTGCGGCGGGCGGGGTCCGCTGCGCGGGGCTGTTCGGCTGCCGGTGACGGGCCCGTCCGCTGCGCTTTGCTGCGGCCGACGTGTTCGACTTACTCGCCGTTGCGCCTGCGGCGGGCTGTTGCCGCTGCGCGGGGCTGTTCGGCTGCCGGTGACGGGCCTGTCCGCTGCGCTTTGCTGCGGCCGACGTGTTCGACTTACTCGCCGTTGCGCCTGCGGCGGGCTGTTGCCGCTGCGCGGGGCTGTTCGGCTGCCGGTGACGGGCCTGTCCGCTGCGCTTTGCTGCGGCCGACGTGTTCGACTTACTCGCCGTGGCGCCTGCGGCGAGCTGTTGCCGCTGCGCGGGGCTGTTCGGCTGCCGGTGACGGGCCGGAGGGGTAGGGGTGTGGGACTGCTGCGCTTTACGTCCCACACCCCTACCCCTCCGACCCGCCCCCTCCCGTTGAGGGTGGGAGAAAACCGGTGGGGGTGCACGTCAGCCTTCGTGTCCAGGAAGTCGACGGATTCGGCCCGCCCCCACCAGGCCTTCCCACTCCCACCCACGGGAGGGGACAGACCGTAGGACGGAGTCCGTAGGGCTGTCACCGCACCCGACAAACAAACGCCCGCCGCAGGCGCAACGGCGAACAACCACCACGGCGGGAAAGCCGAACACGTGGGAAGCCAGCCAAGCGCAGCGAACTGGCAGAATCCGCCCCATGATTACCACCCTCACGTTTCGACTCGCCCGCGTCGGTGCCGATCTGGCCTCCCTGGTCGCGCTGTACGACTCCGCCGCTCGCTGGATGCAGAAGTCGGGGATCGACCAGTGGAAGCCCGGCGGGAAGGACGAGGCGCACTTCCGGCGGCGGATCGCGGAGGGCGAGGTCTGGCTCGCGGAGGTCGGCGGGGAGATAGCGGGCGCCTTCGAGCTGTGGTGGGAGGACGAGCCCGCGTGGGGGCCACAGCCGCCGGAGGCGGGCTATGTGCACCGGCTGATGGTGGACCGCGGACGGGCGCCGGCCGGGACCGGGCGGGCGATGCTGGCGCACGTCGAGCGGCGGATCTCGGAGTCGGGGCGGCAGTGGGCGCGGCTGGACTGCGTCTCGTCCAATCCGCGGCTGCGTACGTACTACGAGGCCGCCGGGTACACGGTGGTCGGGGAGCAGCCGTTCAAGGAGGACAACGGCGGCGGCAGTCCGTACGGCGTCACCCTCCTGGAGAAGCGGCTGGCCGGCTGAGCCGGGCGGCCCCGCCCTACTCCTGCGTGTGGCGGAAGACCGCGACGGTGCGGGCGGGGACGGTGAAGGTGCCCGACGCGGGGGCGTAGGAGGCGGTGGCGGTGGTGCGGTCCGCGCCGTGGGCCTGGACGGGGTGCAGGGCGTAGGGCCGGCCGGCGAGGGTGGGGACGGTCTGGTGCCGCTGGTGGGGGGTGGCGTTGAAGACGATCACCAGGTCGGCGAGTCGCATGGTGATGACGCCGGGGGTCTCGTCCTTGCCGGAGAGCGGGAAGGACAGTGCCTGCTGGACCGCCGCCGTGGTGGGCAGGCCGAAGGCCGGTTCGGTGGCGTGGATGCGGAGCAGGTCGCGGTAGGCGGCGGAGGCGCCGGTGATCTCGGTGCAGCCGGGGCGGAGCGCGGGATCGGCCAGCGGGGGCCTGGCGTAGGGCCACTTGTCCTTGTTGTCGGCGGCCGGGGGCAGTCCGCGGCCGAAGCCGTTGCCGTCGGCGCAGTTCCAGTGCAGGGCGTTGAACCAGTCGCCGCTGTTGAAGGAGTTGCGGTCCAGGGACTTCGAGCGCAGGAGGTCCGAACCGGCCTGGGAGAGGGCCGGGCCTTGCGAAAGGGCTGCGGTGGCCAGCGCAAGGACCTGCATACGGGCGCGGTCGGCGGTGCTGGTCGCCTGCGGCAGTTTGTACGCCAGCGCGTCGTAGAGGGTTTCGTTGTCGTGCGCGTCGGCGTAGGCGAGGGCGTCACCCGGGTCGGCCGCGTAGCCGGCCGGGGTGCCGTTGTAGTCGATCTGGGAGCCCTTGACGCGGCGGCCGGCGGTGTCGGTGAAGGCGTAGTCGGCGAGGTTGCCGGTGAGGCCGACCTTGATGAGGTCCTGGTAGTGGAGGAGGCGGGCCCGCTGGGCGGCCGGATCGCCGTTCTCCGGGGAGGAGTTGGGGTCGGTGTACAGGCCCGAGGCGAAGCCCTGGACCCGGGGGTCGGCGTCGAAGGGGCCGCCGCCGCGCACCGCGTCGCGGGCCCGGTCGCTGAAGGTGGCGATACCGGTGCCGGCCATGTTCCGCTGCGTGGCCTGGACGAACCGGGCGTCGTTCGCGGCCTCGCCGAAGTTCCAGCCCTCGCCGTAGAGGATGATCCGTTTGCCGTCGACGCCGTCCTTCGCCGGGGTCAGCGCGTCCAGGGCCTTGCGCACGGCGAGGATGTTGGCCTTGGGGTGGTGGCCCATGAGGTCGAAGCGGAAGCCGTCGATCTTGTACTGCCGCGCCCAGGTGACGACGGAGTCGACCACGAGCTTGCCCATCATGGTGTGCTCCGGCGCGGTGCCGGAGCAGCAGGTGGAGGTGGCCACACCGCCGTCGTCGAGCAGCCGCTGGTAGTAGCCCGGGACGATGCGGTCGAGGACGGAGTGCGGGTCCTGGCCGCTCGCGGCGGTGTGGTTGTAGACGACGTCCATGACGGTGCGCAGTCCGGCGCCGTTCAGCCCCTGCACCATGCGGCGGAACTCGACGGTGCGGGCCGCGCCCTCCGGGGCAGCGGCGTACGACCCTTCGGGGACGGTGTAGTGCAGGGGGTCGTAGCCCCAGTTGTAGGCGTCGCGGGCGGCGGACCGAGCGAGGCACTCCTGCTGGCGATCGGAGTCGGGGGCGTACGCGGTCAGGTCGCAGCCGGGCCGGTCCTGGTCGGCGCGCTTCTCCGGGACGGTCGCACCGTCGAAGACCGGCAGCAGGTGGACGTAGGAGGTGCCGGCCGCGGCAAGGGACTTCAGATGGCGCATGCCGTCCGACCGCGCGTCGGTGAAGGCGAGGTACTGGCCGGGGTGGCGGGAGGTGCGGTCCTCGACGGAGAAGTCGCGCAGGTGCAGCTCCTGGATGCGGGCCCGGCGCAGCGGCACCGCGGCGGGCTTGCGCAGCCCCGCCCAGCCCTTGGGGGCGAGTTTCGGGTCACCGAGGTCGACGACGAGGCTGCGGCCCGAATCGGCGGTCAGAGCGGTGGAGTAGGGGTCGGTGACCTTGTTGGTGACGGTCTTGCCGACGCTGGGCGCCCAGACGGTGACGAGGTAGCGGTACGGCTTGCCGACCCAGTCGCGCTGCCCCTGGGCACGCCAGACGCCGCTGCTGTCGTCGCGCCGCATCGGGACCGTGCGGCCGTCGAGTTCGAGGGAGACGGTGCGGGCGGTGGGCGCCCATACGGAGAGGGTGGGGCGGCCGTGGCGGAAGACCGGCCCCAGTGCGGCGTGTTGGGCGCGGGCGCCGTAGAGGTCGTCCAGGACGCCGGGTATCTGCACGCCGGTCGTGGCGCGCCGCCCGTCCGCCGTGTGCTGGGTGGCGACGAGCCGTCCACGCAGCGCGGTACGGGCCAGGCCTTGGTCGCGGGGGTCGACGGTGAAGGCCGGATACCCCGTCAGGTGTGGATAGGCGGCGCGCTCGGCCGGGCTGAGCGTCCCGGGCGTCAGCCGGATGCGACGTCCGGCCGGCTCGCTCTCCCCCGCCCCGAACTCCAGCTGTGCGTCGGCGCGTTCGGCGCCCTTCCAGATCACGGTGTCGCGGTCGATCCACTGTGCGAGGGCCTGGCCGGCAACGGGCGGGGACGCCTGGGCCTGCTGCTGCGGGGACGAGACGAGCAAGCCCGTCGCGCCGAAGGTCAGGGCGAGGGCGACGGCCATACGCCGAGCGGTCCGGCGGGGGAGGAAGGACATGGGTCATGGTTCTAGCCGCACCGATTCTTTGTTGCAAGACCTTACGCAAGACATTGCAAGGGTGTTACGTTCCCGAAGTAACGGTCCGGCCGGCCGGAGGTCCACACGCACAACGGGCCCTACGCGCCCGGCCGGTCGGACCGGCACCATCACCCACTGTCGACCCGTGCACCCAGTTGGCGCATAGTCAGCTATGCCTGCAAGACGGGCGAATCGCTCCGGCGTGTACGGGGAATCCCCCCACCATGATCAACAACCCCGGTAACCACACCGGCAGCACACCGCACCACGACGACGAGACCCGCACCTACTACGACACCGCCGATGTCGACGCCTTCTACGACGCCGTCTGGGGCGGCGAGGACATCCACGTCGGCATCTACACCGACGAGCACGAGGCGATCGCCGACGCCTCGCGCCGTACCGTCCAGCAGGCGGCGGACAAGGTCGCCGACCTGCTCGGCCCGCACGCCACCGTCCTCGACCTCGGCTCCGGATACGGCGGTTCCGCCCGCGCGCTCGCCGAACGCTTCGGCTGCCGCGTCGTGGCCCTCGACATCAGTGAGCAACACAACCGCCGCCACCGCGCGGCCAACGCCCGGCGCGGCCTGGACGGTCTGATCGACGTCGTCACCGGGTCCCTGGGCGACCTGCCCTACGAGGCGGAGCGGTTCGACGTGGTGTGGTCCCTGGAGGTGCTCTGCCACCTGGAGGACCGGCCGCGGGCGCTGAGCGAGGCCGTACGGGTACTCAGGCCGGGCGGCGCCCTGGTCTTCTCGGACATCATGGCGGACGAGAAGACCCCGCCGGAGGCCGTGCGCCCCGCGACCTCCCGGCTCTCCATGCCGGCCCTGGGGACGCCGTCCCGGTACCTGGACCTGCTGTCCGGCCTCGGCCTGAAGGCCACCTACGAGGACCGCACCGCCGACATCGCCACCCACTACGCGCGCCTCGACGAGGAGGTCCACCACCGCGCGGCCGAACTGCGCGAGGTCATCAGCCCGGCCTACGTCGACGAGCTGCTGACCAACCTCCCCCTCTGGACGGACATCACCCGCCGCAACCTGCTGCGCTGGGGCATCTTCCACGCCCGCCGCCCGGCCGCCTGAGCCGCCGCGTCCCGGCTCCGCTTCTCACTGCCCCTCCCCTCTCCTCATCTGTCCGGGAGATCCAGATCCGCCCGGACGATCTTGCCGACCGAGAGCCGGTCGAGCACGGTCCAGCAGGTGGCCAGCGCGGCGACGAGTACCAGACCGCGGCCGGTCTCGGAGTCGGGCGCGGGCGGCACGAGCGTGCCGGGAGCCGGCGGCCGCCGCTCCGTACGGGTGTCGGCGACCTCGATCCGCAGGGTGCCCGGACGGGACGGGCCCGGCACCCTCATGAGCCGCAGCTCGAAGTCCCGTCCGGGCACCCGTCCGTGGGTCGCCGCGTTCGCGGCAAGCTCCCCGACGATGACGGCCACGCTGTCCGAGACCTCCCCGCCGTACGGGAAGCCCCATACGTCGAGTTGCTGAACGGCGAGATAGCGGGCGAGGCGCCCCCCGCGCGGGGTGGCGCTGAAGCGCTGCGCGAACATACCTGCGGTGACGGTGGCTTGAGCTGGCATGGGGCCAACGCTGCTGGTCGGCAGGCTCGTACACCAGAAACTCCACTCGTACTTCGGAAACTGTACGAGCTGAGTACGTGGACGGATCGAGTAACGGGCCGTAACCATGGGTGACTTGCGGGGCCAGTACCGCTCACCTCGGGAGTACCCGACATGGAAGACAGCAGCACCGACCACTACGACAGTGGCAGGCCCGAGCCCTCCGGCAGTCTGCGGACCTTCGGCGCCGTCTATCAAGCGTTCCGTGAGAACGCGGGATTCACGCAGGAGTCCTTGGCGTCGGCGATCGGGTACTCGACGCACTACATCGGCTCGGTCGAGCAGGGCCGACGCCTCCCGTCGAGGAAGTTCATCGACCGCTCGGAGGACGTCCTCGGCGCGAACGGAGTCCTGCGGAAGGCCGCCAAGCGGCTGTCGAAGCAGCCGGGGCTGGCCCGGTGGTTCCGCGAGTGGGCGGAGCTGGAGAAGCAGGCGATCAGCCTCTATACGTACGAGTGCCGACTCGTACCTGGGCTGTTACAGACGGAGGCGTATGCGCGGACGCTGTTCGACAACCGCGTCCCGCTGCTCTCCGAGGAGGAGGTCGAGATTCAGGTGGCCGCCCGTCTGGAGCGGCAGAAACTGCTGCGGGACCGGCCGAACACGACCTTCAGCTTCGTCATCGACGAGCATGTTTTCATGCGCCCGACCGGCGGCGCGGACACCGTCCGGGGACTGATCGACCACGTACTGGAGTGCATGGCGCTCCGGAACGTAGACGTGCAGGTCATGCCTCTGAACCGGGGCGTGCATGCCGGTCTGAACGGACCGATGCGGCTGCTGGAGACACCGGACAACCAGTGGTTCGGCTACTGCGAGGGGCAGGAAAGCAGCCAGTTCATCACCGACCCGCAGACGATCAGCACCCTCTACATGCGCTATGCGAAACTGCTTTCGCAGGCTCTCACCCCCGAAGACTCCGGGAGCCTGCTGAAGCAGATGCGAGGAGCGCTATGAGCACCCCCGAACTGACCTGGTTCAAGAGCAGCTACAGCGGCGACTCGGGCGACAGCTGCGTAGAAGTCGCCCTCTCCTGGCACAAGTCCAGCTACAGCGGCGACGACTCCGGCGACTGCATAGAAATCGCCACCTGCCCCACCACCATCCACATCCGCGACTCCAAGGACAAGAGCGGGCCCCAGCTCAGCGTTCCGGCCCACGCCTGGGCGGCGTTCGTGTCGTACGCCGCCCAGGAGGGCTAGCCGTCACCCCGGGACCGGCCCCGTCGATCCCCGTACGACCAGCTCCGGCTGGAAGATGAACTCGGTGCGCCGGGCGGGGTCCTGCCGTCCCTGCGCACGGTCGTGGATCTCCTCGATCAGGGCGCCCACGGCGGCGGTCGCCATCGCCTGTACCGGCTGGCGCACCGTGGTCAGCGGCGGGTCCGTGAAGGCGATCAGCTGGGAGTCGTCGAAGCCGACGACGGAGAGCTGGGCGGGCACGTCCAGGCCCCGGCGGCGGGCCGCTCGTACGGCGCCCAGTGCCATCAGGTCGCTGCCGCAGACGATGCCGGTGCAGCCCTCGTCGAGGAGGGCCGCGGCCGCCGCGTCCCCGCCCTCGACGCTGAACAGGGTGTGCTGGACGAACCGTTCGGCCTGCCCCCTCGACAGGCCGAACGACTCGCCCAGCGCCGCCACGAAGCCCTCGGCCTTGCGGCGGGAGGGGACGTAGCGGGACGGGCCGACGGCCAGCCCGATCCGCTCGTGGCCCAGCTCGGCCAGGTGGCGCACCGCCATCCGGGCCGCCGCGCCGTCGTCGGGTGAGACGAACGGCGCGTCGATGTGCGGGTTGTAGCCGTTGATGAGGACGAACGGGACGCCCCGGGAGGTGAGGCGGGCGTAGCGGGCGGGGTCGGCGCGGGTGTCTGCGTGCAGGCCGGAGAGGAAGACGATGCCGGTGACACCGCGCTCCTCCAGCTGCTCGACGAGTTCGTCCTCCGTGGCGCCGCCGGGCATCTGGGTGCACAGGACCGGCGTGTAGCCGTGGCCGGCCAGGGACTGCTCGATGATCTGGGCGAAGGCCGGGAAGATCGGGTTCGTCAGCTCCGGGATGACCAGGCCGACCAGGCCCGCGCTGCGGCGGTGCAGCCGTAACGGGCGCTCGTAGCCGAGGACGTCGAGCGCGGCGAGCACCCGGCGCCGGGTGCCCGCCGCCACCCCCGCCTTGCCGTTCAGCACCCGGCTGACGGTCGCCTCGCTGACCTCCGCCTGGGCGGCGATGTCGGCGAGCCGGGGGGTGGCGTGCTCGGGGGGCTGGGTCACTCCTCCCACCAGATGGCGGTGTCGGCGGGGAGCACGAAGTCGCCGTCCAGTACGGGGAGTTCGGTGCGCGAGGACAGGAGGGGGCGGCCGGGGACGGGCAGCCGGGCCGGGGAGTCGGTGATGTTGACCGTGCAGACCAGGCCGCCCGGGCGGCGGAAGGCCAGTACCCCTTCGGGGGCGTCCTGGAGCCACTCGACCGCGTCGCCGGCGCCGAGGCCGGGGTGGGTGCGCCGCAGGGCGAGGGCGGTGCGGTAGAGCTCCAGGGTGGAGGCGGGGTCGCCGGTCTGCGCCTGGACGGTGAGCCCGGCCCAGTCGGCGGGCTGCGGCAGCCAGCTGCCGCCGTCGCCGAAGCCGTACGGCGGCGCCTCGCCGCTCCAGGGCAGGGGCACCCGGCAGCCGTCCCGGAGGCCGTCCTGGCCGGTGGCGCGGAAGAAGGAGGGGTCCTGGCGGACCTCGTCGGGCAGGTCGACGACCTCGGGCAGGCCCAGCTCCTCGCCCTGGTAGACGTACGCGGAGCCGGGCAGCGCCAGCATCAGCAGGGTGGCCGCGCGGGCGCGGTCCAGGCCGCCGCCGAGGCGGGTGCGGTGGCGTACGACGTCGTGGTTGGACAGCACCCAGGTCGTCGGGGCGCCGACGGGACGCATGGCGTCCAGTGAGGCGTCGATGGCCCCCCGCAGCTCCTTCGCGTCCCACGTGGTGTTCAGGTAGTGGAAGTTGAAGGCCTGGTGGAGCTCGTCCGGGCGCAGGTAGAGCGCGGTGCGCTCGGCGGTGGGGGTCCAGGCCTCGGCGACGGCTATCCGCTCGCCCGCGTACTCGTCGAGGACCGTGCGCCAGGAGCGGTAGATGGCGTGCACGCCGTCCTGGTCGAAGAAGGGCAGGGACTGGGTGCCGAGCAGGGTGAGCTGGTCGGCGCGGCCCATGTCGGGCAGACCGGGCGCCTTGACCAGGCCGTGGGCCACGTCCACCCGGAAGCCGTCGACGCCCAGGTCCAGCCAGAAGCGCAGGATGGAGCGGAACTCGTCCTGGACGGCGGGGTGGTCCCAGTTGAAGTCGGGCTGCTCGGGGGCGAAGAGGTGCAGGTACCACTCGCCGTCGGGGACCCGGGTCCAGGCCGGGCCGCCGAAGAGGGACTCCCAGTCGTTGGGCGGCTCCTCGCCGTTCTCGCCGCGGCCCTTGCGGAAGTGGAAGCGCTCGCGGGCCGTGGAGCCGGGGCCCTCGGCCAGTCCGCGGCGGAACCATTCGTGCTGGTCGGAGCAGTGGTTGGGGACGAGGTCGACGATGGTGCGCAGGCCGAGGCGATGGGCGTCGTCGATCACCGCCCGGGCGTCCGCGAGGGTGCCGAACATCGGGTCGATGGCGCGGTAGTCGGCGACGTCGTAGCCGGCGTCGGCCTGCGGCGAGGCGTAGAACGGGCTCAGCCAGACGGCGTCCACGCCCAGCTCCTTGAGGTACGGCAGCCGGCTGCGGACGCCCGCCAGGTCGCCCATGCCGTCGCCGTTGCCGTCGGCGAAGCTGCGCGGATAGACCTGGTAGATCACCGCGTCGCGCCACCAGCCGGTGGCGGGAGGGGCGTGGTCAGGAGTGACGTCGTGCTGTGGGGTCATGTCATCCCTTGGTGGTGCCGGCGGTCAGTCCGGCGACGAGGTGGCGCTGGGCGAAGGCGAAGACGAGCGCGGCCGGTACCGCGATGATCACGGCGGCGGCGGTCATCGAACCCCAGTCGTTGGTGTACTGGTTGACGAAGGTCTGCAGCCCGCCGGCGAGCGTGAGGTTCTCCTCGCCGGTCATGAAGGCGGAGGCGTAGGCGACCTCGGCCCAGGCGGTGACGAAGGTGTAGAAGCCGGTGACGGCGAGGCCGGGGCGGGCCAGCGGCAGGACGAGCTGCCAGAAGGTGCCGAACGGGTTGAGGCCGTCGACCCGGCCCGATTCGTCGATCTCCACCGGGATGGTGTCGAAGAAGCCCTTCATCATCCAGGCGCAGAACGGCACGGCGATGGTCAGGTAGGTGACGACCAGACCGGCCGGCTGGTTGAGCAGGCCGAGGCTCGCCAGCAGGTTGTACAGCGGCACGATCAGCACCGCCACCGGGAACATCTGGGTGATCAGCAGCAGCCACATCAGCGGGCGCATCCCGGGGAAGCGGAAGCGGCTGACGGCGTAGCCGGTGGTGGCGGCGATGAACACGCCGAGGACGGTGGTCAGCCCGACGATCACCACCGAGTTCCCGAACCAGGTCAGGAACTGCGTATCGGCCAGTACATGGGTGTAGTTGGCGAGGGTGGGGTGGGATATGAGCCCGGTGGAGAAGGCGTCGTTGCGCGGTTTGAAGGAGGTGATCAGCAGCCAGAGGGGCGGGAAGACGGCCACGACGGCGGCGACGATCAGGCCCGCGTGCAGGCCGATCGAGGCCAGCGGGCTTCTCTTGTTGCGCATGCTCACCACACCTCTCCCTGCTTGCGCAGTGCCCGGCGGTAGACGACCGCGACGGCCGAGAGCAGCAGCAGGATCAGTACGCCCCAGGTCGCGGACTCGGAGAAGTTGCGGGGGCTGTCGACGAAGGAGAGCCGGTAGGCGTAGGTCACCAGGATTTCGGTGGCGTCGCCGGGGCCGCCCCGGGTCAGCAGGAAGATCACCGGGAACATGTTGAAGGTCCAGATGGCGGAGAGCAGGACGACGGTGCTGCTGACGGTCCGCAGCCCCGGCAGGGTGATGCTGCGGAAGCGCTGCCAGGCATTGGCGCCGTCCATCTCGGCGGCCTCGTAGAGCTCGCCCGGGATGGACTGCAGGCCGCCGAGCAGGGCGACGAGCATGAAGGGCACGCCCAGCCAGACGTTGACGGCGATGACCGAGAGCTTGGCCCAGGTGGGGTCGTTGAGCCAGGGGACGGCGTCGATGCCGCCGCCGGCCAGCAGCTTGTTGAGGATGCCGTTCTTCTCGTTGTAGAGCATCCGCCAGGTGAAGACGGAGATGAACGCGGGGACGGCCCAGGGCAGGATCAGCGCGAGGCGGTAGAAGGTGCGGCCGCGCAGCGTGCGGTTGAGCATGTTCGCGAGCGTGAGGCCGATCAGGAAGGTGATGCCCACGCAGGCGACGGTCCACAGGACGGTCCAGCCGAGGCGGTCCCAGAAGACGCCGTCGGAGAGCACCGCCTTGTAGTTGTCCAGGCCGGTGAACTTGTAGGTCGCGGGGATGTGGTTGACGCCGATGTTCCGCTCGACGTTGGCCTCATTGGCGTCGGTGAGCGACAGGAAGACGCCGCGCACCAGCGGATAGCCGATGATCACCCCGATGACGAGTACCACCGGGGCGACCATCGTCCATGCGTACCAGTGAGTGCCGAGCGTCCGGCGCACCCGTACAGCAAGGGTCACTTGTAGTCCTTGAGCAGCTTCCGGTAGGCGTCGCCGGTCGCCTTGGCGGCCTGCTCGGGCGTGGCGGCGCCGGTGAGCACCTTGTTCATCTGGACCTTGATCGGCTCGAAGAGGGAGTTGCCCTCGGCGATCCAGGGGCGCTGGACGGCGCCGTCGACGGCCGGCTTGAAGAACTTGACCATCTCGTTGTTCTTGACGGCCGGTACGTCGTAGACGGACTTGCGGGTCGGCAGCAGGCTGAGCCCCTCGGTGGTCTGCTGCTGGACCTTGGCCGAGCTCATGTACTTCACAAAGGCGTAGGAGGCCTGGAGGTTCTTGCTGCCGGCGTAGACCGAGAGGTTCCAGCCGCCCTGCGGGGAGCCCTGGGCCCTGCTGCCGCCGGGTACGGGGGCGACGCCGAGGTTGTCCTTGTCCTTGAAGGCCTTGCCGGCGCGGGCGCCCTCGATGTCCCAGGGGCCGTCGATCGCCATCGCGACGGTGCCGTCCTTGAGGGCCTTGAGCTGGTTCTCCTGGCCGTCGGTGGCGTCGGTGACCGCGGCCTTGGAGTCGACCAGGCTCTTGAGCGTCTTGAAGGCCTTGACGCCGGAGCCGTCGTCGATCTCGACGACCTTGTCGCGGGCGTTGACCAGGTCGCCGCCCTCGCCGTAGAGGTACGGCAGGAACCAGTAGGGGTCGTCGCCGCGCAGGTAGAGGGCGGTGGCGCCGGTCTTGGACTTGATCTTCTTGGCGGCGGTGGCCAGCTCGTCGAAGGTCTTGGGCACCTCGACACCGGCGTCCTTGAGCAGCTTCTTGTTGTAGAAGAGGCCGAGGGTGTCGATCACCTGAGGTGCGGCGTAGGTCTTGCCCTTGAACTTGGTGGAGCCGAGGGCCTGGGGGAGGTAGTCGTCGGTCTTGTCGAGGGCGGGGGTGCCGTCGAGCGGGGCGAGGTAGCCGAGGTTGGCGAAGTCGGCGGTCCAGGCGACCTCGGTGCGCATCACGTCGGGGGCGCCGGAGTTGCCGCCGGCCGCGTTCTTGAACTTGGCGTTGGCGTCGCCGAACGGGACGTTCACATACTCGACGTGGACCTTCGGGTGCTCCTTCTGGAAACCCTCGGCAAGCTTGCGGTAGGTCGCCTTCTCGGCGTCGTTGGAGGTGTCCCAGAAGGTAACGGTTCCCGACAGTTCGCCCCCGCTGCTGCCGCTTTCGCCGTCACCTCCGCCACCGCATGCCGTTGCCGCCAGTGCCAGGCCCGCTACCAGCGCGCTGGCTGTGATGCCCCTTATGCCACGCCGCATGTGAACTCCTTAGGGAAATGCCTCAGATGGCGGTCAGGAACGTAACAGCGCTGCAAACAAATCGAAAGACCTTGCGGCAAATTGCTGCAAGATTGCTGGAAGGGATTGCAGCGGGATGTCCGGAACGGGACTCTTGAGGGGGTCGTGGCACGTCACCCCGCGCCCGCCCGAGCGTTGACTCCGTTAGGGCCTGTCCGGTGGATCAGGGTGGGACAGGCCCTAAGGCACCCCACACGCCTCTTGACCTCGACAGGGACGGCAGATGACCCAGGAGCTCACTTCCCCCAGCCCCGCCCCCCAGGCCGCCGGACCGCGCCGAGGTCCCAGCTGGTGGCGCGACGCCGTCATCTACCAGGTATACGTCCGCTCCTTCGCCGACAGCGACGGCGACGGGGTCGGCGATCTGCGCGGGGTCCGCGAACGGCTGCCGTACCTCAAGGACCTGGGCGTGGACGCCGTCTGGCTGACGCCGTTCTACGCCTCGCCGCAGGCCGACGGCGGCTACGACGTCGCCGACTACCGCGCCGTCGACCCGCTCTTCGGCTCCCTCCAGGACGCCGACGACCTGCTGCGCACCGCCCACGACCTGGACCTGCGGGTGATCGTCGACATCGTCCCCAACCACACCTCCGACCGGCACCCGTGGTTCGAGGACCCCGAACTCGCCCGGCAGCGCTATGTCTTCCGCCCCGGCAAGGGGGAGAACGGCGAGCTGCCGCCCAACGACTGGGAGTCGGTCTTCGGCGGCCCTGCCTGGACCCGCACCGAACGCGGCGACTGGTACCTGCACCTCTTCGCCCCGGAGCAACCCGACCTGGACTGGGACAACCCGGACGTGCACGCCGAATTCGAGGCCATCATGCGCTTCTGGCTCGACCTCGGCGTGGACGGCTTCCGCATCGACGTCGCCCACGGCATGGTCAAGGCCCCCGGCCTGCCCGACATCGGCCACGGCCAGCAGGCCAAACTGATCGGCAACCAGGTGCTGCCGTTCTTCGACCAGGACGGGGTGCACGCCATCCACCGCACCTGGCGCCGCCTGCTGGACGGATACGGCGACACCCACGGCAAGCAGGTGATCGGCGTCGCCGAGGCCTGGGCCCCCACCGCCGAGCGGCTGGCCCTCTACGTCCGCCCGGACGAACTCCACCAGGCCTTCAACTTCCAGTTCCTCAACGCCCCCTGGCAGTGCGACGCGCTGCGCTCGGTCATCGACGCCTCGCTCGCCGCCACCGCCTCGGTCGGCGCCCCGACGACCTGGGTGCTGTCCAACCACGACGTCGTCCGGCACACCACCCGCCTCGGCGGCAGCATGGACCGCGCCCGCGCCGCCACCCTGCTGATGCTGGCGCTGCCCGGCTCCGCGTACCTCTACCAGGGCGAGGAGCTGGGCCTGCCCGAGGTCGTCGACCTGCCCGACGAGGCGCGCCAGGATCCGGCGTTCTTCCGCGGCCAGGCCGCCGGGACCAGCGGCCAGGACGGCTTCCGGGACGGCTGCCGGGTGCCGATGCCCTGGTCCGGCCAGGCGCCGCCGTACGGCTTCGGCGACGGCGGCAGCTGGCTGCCGCAGCCCGCCGACTGGGCCGGGCTCACCGTCCAGGCGCAGACCGGCGACCCCGCCTCCACCCTGGAGCTCTACCGCACCGCCCTCGCCCTGCGGCGCCGGCTGCCGGGCCTGGGCGACGGCGAGCTGAGCTGGCAGCCGGCCCCCGCGGGCGTCCTGGCCTTCACCCGCCCCGGCCTGCTCTGCACGGTCAACACGCTCGGTCACGACGTCGAACTGCCGCCGTCCGGAACGCCGCTGCTCTCCAGCGCACCGGTGACCGTCAACGGCGCGTCGGTCGTGCTGCCCGGTGACAGCTGCACCTGGTGGGCAATCTGACAGCCGGACGGTAAGGTCCCCTCCATGACCGCCCGGCTGGCCGACATCGCAGCACAGGCGGGTGTCAGCGAGGCCACCGTCAGCCGGGTTCTCAACGGGAAGCCCGGTGTCTCCGCCACCACCCGCCAGTCCGTGCTGGCCGCTCTCGACGTGCTGGGCTACGAGCGCCCGGTGCGGCTGCGGCAGCGCAGCGCGGGCCTGGTCGGGCTGATCACCCCGGAGCTGGAGAACCCGATCTTCCCGGCCTTCGCCCAGGTCATCGGCCAGGCGCTGACCCGCCAGGGGTATACGCCGGTCCTCGCCACCCAGACCCCGGGCGGCTCCACGGAGGACGAGCTGACCGAGATGCTGGTCGACCGCGGGGTGGCCGGCATCATCTTCGTCTCCGGGCTGCACGCCGACACCTCCGCCGATATGCAGCGCTACGAGCAGCTGCGCGGCCAGGGCGTGCCCTTCGTGCTCATCAACGGCTTCTCCGACAAGGTGCAGGCGCCGTTCGTCTCCCCCGACGACCGGGCCGCGGTCGATCTGGCGGTCACCCACCTCAGCGCGCTGGGCCACCGGCGGATCGGGCTGGCGCTCGGCCCCAAGCGGTTCGTGCCCGTCCAGCGCAAGATCGAGGGCTTTGTGCGCGCCATGCAGGAGCGGCTGCAGATCGGCCCGGCCGAGGCGGAGCCGTACATCCAGCACTCTCTCTACACCCTGGAGGGCGGGCAGGCCGCGGCGAGCGCGCTGATCGAGCGGGGCGCCACCGCCATCGTCTGCGCCAGCGACATGATGGCGCTCGGCGCGATCCGCGCGGCCCGGCAGTGCGGGCTGGACGTCCCGCGGGAGATCTCCGTGGTCGGCTTCGACGACTCCCCGCTCATCGCCTTCACCGACCCGCCGCTGACCACGATCCGGCAGCCGGTCACGGCGATGGGCCAGGCCGCGGTGCGCGCGCTCCTGGAGGAGGTCGGCGGCACCCCGGCGCCGCACAGCGAGTTCGTCTTCCACCCCGAGCTGGTGGTCCGCGGCTCGACCGCCTCGGCGCCGAAGACCACCCGGATCCCCAGGCCGCTGCGCGCCACCTGACGGGGGGCGTCCCCCAGGAGTAGGGGGGTTCCGACTCCCCCTCAAGACCGATACAAACGATCGAATACCCGACCGAAGGATGATCGGCGAGACGTCCCTTTCTGGCAAACTGTCTGCCTATGGGTGAAGCGAATACGAGGATTCTGGACGGCCCGTCGACCACCCCGCCACTCACCGGGGAACGTACGGACCGACCAGCGGAAGCGGGCCGGCTGGCCCGTCTGCGCTCCCCACGCACACCCCGGCTCTGGTTCGAGGTCCTGCTGATCGCGGTCAGTTACTGGACCTACTCGATGATCCGCAACGCGGTGCCGGAGCAGAAGGCGAAGGCGCTGAAGAACGCCGACTGGATCTGGCAGGCGGAGCACTCGCTGGGCATCGCCGTCGAGCACACCGTCAATCATGCGGTGGACTCGGTGACCTGGCTGATCGTGTCGATGAACTACTACTACGCGACGCTGCACTTCATCGTGACGATCGGCGTGCTGGTGTGGCTCTACCGCTGGCATCCCGGCCGCTATGCCGCGGCCCGGCTGGCGCTGTTCGCCACCACCGGCGTCGCCCTGGTCGGCTACTACTTCTACCCGCTGGCGCCGCCCCGGCTGATGCCGGACGGCGGCTTCGTCGACACCCTGATCGACCACGGCACCTGGGGCTCGATGGCCTCCGGCAACCTCGCCTCGATGTCCAACCAGTACGCGGCGATGCCGTCGATGCACATCGGCTGGTCGCTGTGGTGCGGCATCATCATCGCGCTGCTGGCCAAGCCGGTGTGGGCCAAGGCGCTCGGGCTGCTCTACCCGACGACGACGCTGCTGGTCATCGTCTCCACGGCCAACCACTTCTGGCTGGACGCGGTCGGCGGGGTGCTGTGCCTGGGCTTCGGGTTCGCGCTGGCGGGTATCTGGTATCGGACGCTGCCGCATCGGCTGTCGCGGCTCGCACCGGCGGTGGCCTGAGGTCGTGGGCCGGGGGCCTCGCCGGCTCAGCCCGCGGTGCGGTGGGTGATATGCCCGCCCGTCATCGTCAGTCGTACTTCCGCCGTGCCCAGCTCGTCGGCGGGAGCGGTGACCGGGTCGACGGCCAGGGCGGTGAGGTCGGCGCGGTAGCCGGGGGCGATGCGGCCGGCCTGGTGCTCCTCGCCCACCGCGAGTGCGGCGTGTGAGGTGCACCCTTCCAGTGCCATCAGGCCGGTCAGCGCCTGGCCGGGGGTGACCGGCGCGACGTCCGGGCGTCCTGCGGGGCGGCGCAGCCGTGCGGTGGCCAGGACCTGGCGGGGGTCGTGGTGGGCGATCGGCCAGTCGGAGCCGAGCACCAGCACCGCGCCCGCGTCCCGCAGGTCGCGGCAGCGCCAGGCCCGTCCGGCGCGCTCCTCACCGACCCGCCGGGACCAGGCGTCGGTGTGGTCGGCGCGGGTGTACGCGGTGTGGGTGGGCTGCATGGAGGCGGCGACGCCGAGGCGGGCGAAGCGCGGCAGCTGCTCGGCGGGCACGGTCTCGATGTGCTCGATGCGGTGCCGGTAGCGGGCCCTCATGCCGTCGTCGCCGAGCAGCTCGACGGTGTCCAGGACGTGCCGTACGGCGGCGTCGCCGATGGCGTGGGTGGCGGTGCGGACACCGGCCCGCGCGAGGTGGTGCACGGCGTGGGTGTACGCGGCGGGGTCCGGCCAGAAGGCCTCGGTGCCCTGGCCGTGGCAGTCGGCGTGTTCCAGCCAGGCCGTACCGCCCTCGACGGTGCCGTCCATGAAGAACTTCACGCCGCCGACGCGCCAGTGGCGGCCGCGCAGCCGCTGCAGCTCGACGAGGTGGTCGAGGCCTTCCTTGTCGATGCCGGGCATGCACCAGGGCGCCAGCCGCAGCCGGAGGGGGAGGACACCGCCGTCCGCCTCGATACCGGACAGCAGCTCGGGAACGCCGTCGTTCTCCAGGTCCATGACGTGGGCGCCGGTGAGGCCGGCGGCGGCCATCTCGTCGAGCAGGGCGAGCAGCCGGGTGCGGCGCTCGGCGGCCGAGGCACGCGGGACGGCGGGCGTCAGCAGCTCCATCGCGGCGTGCTCGACGAGGTGCCCGGTGGGGCGCCCGTCGGGGTCGCAGACGACGCTGGCGCGCTGGGCGAACTCGCGCGGCCCGTCGATCCCGGCGGCCGCCAGGGCCCGGCCGCCGGCCAGCACCGAGTGCCCGTCGTAGAGCCGGAGGAGGGCCGGGGCGCCGCCGAGCGCGTCCTCGATCAGATCGCGGTGGACGGGGCGGCCGCCGAAGACGTTGTGGTCCAGTCCCCAGCCGGTGAGCCACTCGCCGGGGCCGAGCGCGCGGGCGGCTCGGGCGAGCGAGGTGCGCAGTTCGTCGAGGTCGCGGACGTCGGAGAGGTCGAGGCCGGTGGCCATTTCGACGCCCCAGACGGGGTGGCTGTGGCCGTCGACCAGACCGGGGGTGAGAGTCGCCCCGGCCAGGTCGACGACCTCGGTGGCGGCGCCGCGCCAGTCCCGTACGTCCCGCGCGTCCCCGACCGCGGCGATCCGCCCGCCCTTGATCGCGACGGCCTCGGCCCACGGGCGGGCCGGGTCCAGGGTGCGGACCCGGGCACCGGTCAGGACGGTGTCGGCGGTGGTGAGGGGCGATGCTGCCGCGGAGGCGGGCATGGGGGCTCCTGGGGGGTGGGTGGTGGTGCGGCGGTCGGCCGGTTGCGGCCGGTTGGGACGGTTACGGGGTTCGGGCGGCCGTCTGCTCGTCGGGGGCCGGTGCGGCCTCCTCGCCAGGTCGCCGCACGGCCGTTGCCGTCCGCTCGTCCCCCTCGTCCTCGTCCCCGTCCGGTTCCGCCGCGAAGCCCGCGTAGATCTCGGGGCGGCCGCGGCGGACCCGGCGGGCGACGAGGAGGCCGAGGGCGAAGGCGGCGGGGACGGTGAGGACCAGGGCGGTGTTGGTGGCCGGCGGCGCGCCGGTCATCAGGTCGATCTTGGCGATGACCAGCCAGAGGGCGCCGGCCATCAGGACGGCGGCGGCGATCGGGGCGATGACGGTGCGCAGCGCCCCTTCCCGGTGGGCGAAGCCGCCGAAGTAACAGGGGACGGCGACCGCGGTGATCGCCTGGAGCACCAGCAGGCCCAGCATGCCGGGGGTGTTCATCCACAGCAGCAGCTGCTGGTAGGGGTCGGCGCCGGCCAGCGCGAAGCCGAGGACGACGAGGATCGCGAGGAGGCTCTGCGCGGCGCCGGCCAGGTACGGGGAGCGGTGGCGCGGGTGGACGCGGCCGACGGCGGCGGGCAGCACGCCTTCTCGGGCCATGGCCAGTCCGTAGCGGTTGATCGCGTTGTGGAAGGCCAGTTGGGAGGCGAGGATGCTGTTGACTCCTCCCCCTCGTAAACGAGGGGGATTCCTAGCTCACGTCGCCTGCGGTCCGGCGGACCGGCAGGTCTTACACGATCAGCACTAGCCGGGTACGAGACCAGCCCGGACGAGCATCACGCGGGCGGAGTTCTTGTCTCTGGGCGAGACGGCTCCGCACGCGGTGCAGGTATACGTTCTCTCGGAAAGAGGTAGTGCGTGCTTGGTTCTCGCTCCGCACTGCGCGCAGTCCATGGTGGTATGCGCGGGGTGTACCAGGTGCACGGTCCGGCCGTGCTTGCGGCCCATCTCGATCAGGGCCTTCTTCGTGGTGCCGATCGCCGCGTCAGCGGCCTTGCGGGCCATGGTGGTACGGCTGAGGAACTTCGGGCGGAAGTCCTCCACGGCGAGAGCGTCATGGCCGGTCACGACCTTCTTCGCCCACTTGCGGGCGGTGTCCTGCCGCTGGCAGGCGATCTTATTGTGCAGCTTCGCCCGCAACTTCTTCGCCTCGCGGTAGCCCTTCGAGGCGGCGTGGCCCTTCTTCGGCTTGCGCCGGGCCATCATGCGGTCGTACCGCGTCAGCTTCGCCGCAACCTTCGTCCCGTGCCGCGCGTGGGGAAGGTCGTACTCGTCGGACGTGGTGGTCGCGGTCTCCTTGACGCCCCAGTCGATACCGATCACACGGCCGGTGGTTGGCAGGGTCTCGGTCTGCGCGGGGACGACGAAGCTCGCCCACCAATGCCCCACACTGTCGCGGTACACCCGCACACTGGACGGCGTCATGGGCAGCTCACGCGACCACACCGGGCGTACGACGATCCCGCCCGCGAGGTGCAGGCGCCCGTCCTTCAACCGAAATCCGCGCTGGGTGTAGTTCAGAGTCGGCAGGGCATCGCGCTTCTTCTTGTACTTCGGCATCCCGGCCCGCTGCCGCATCGGCAGCCGGTCTTTGATGTCCTTGAGGGCCTTGGATCGGGACCTGCCGAAGTCGCGTATCAGCTGCTGCTGAGGAACCGAGCTTCCCTCACGCAGCCACGGCGTCATCCTGCGGGCGTCGGTCAGCATCTTGTCGAGCCGAGCCGGTCCGCAGGTCAGCTTCTCGCCGGTGGCGACCCAGCGGCACCGGTCCCATTCGGCTTCGAGTGCCTGCCGGCCGTCACCGACAGGCGAACACGGAAGGTGTACCGGGCGTGCCCGGCACTCCCCGTCGCCGCTTCCGTCGTCATGCACCCGAACCTACCCGGGAGGACTGACAGTTGAGCCCAATTGATCTTTACGGTGCCCCTCACCAGCGCGGATGGTGGACGCGCACGATCACGATGCTGATGACCTCACCGGTCCGCGCGCCCAAGGTGCTGGCCCAGTACGAACGGGTGGCCGAGCTGCTGCTGGACGCCGGCTTCGCCCCGTCCGCCGTCATGCCGGTGATCAGCGGACTGGACAACATCGTGCTCGGCTCGGCGCTCGACATGTCGGCGCCGAAGGTCATGTGGGAGGTCGCCGACGGCGTCCGCGCACCCCGGCTGTCCGCGGCGCTGGACGCCACCGGCCCGGACCGCGCCGACCAGGCCTTCGAGCTGACCCTGGCCGGATTCCTGGCGCACTGCCGGGAGCTGCTGGAGCGTCAGGCCCCGTAGAAGATCTCCTCCACCACGCCGCGCGCCCGCCGGGTGATCCGCCGGTAGTCGTCGATCATCTCGCCGACGTGTCCCTCCTCGTAGCCGAGGTAGCGGCCCACGGCGGCCAACTCCCGGCCGTCGGTGGGGAAGGTGTCCCCCGGGCGGGCCCGCACCAGCATCACCGCGTTGCGCACCCGCGCCGCCAGCACCCAGGCCTCGTCCAGGGTCTGGGCGTCCTCGGTGTCGATCAGCCCGGCGGCGTGGGCGGCGGCCAGCGCCTCGCGGGTACGGGTCGTGCGCAGCCCGGGGATCTCCCAGCCGTGCTGCATCTGCAGCAGCTGCACGGTCCACTCGACGTCGCTGAGCCCGCCGCGCCCCAGCTTGGCGTGGGTGGTCGGGTCGGCGCCGCGGGGCAGCCGCTCGGCCTCCATCCGGGCCTTGAGCTTGCGGATCTCGCGGACCGCGTCCTCTCCCAGGCCCTCGGCCGGATAGCGCAGCGGATCGATCAGCTCGACGAACCGCTGCCCCAGCTCGGCGTTGCCCGCGACCGGTTCGGCGCGCAGCAGTGCCTGTGCCTCCCACACCAACGACCAGCGCCGGTAGTAGGCCGCGTACGAGGCGAGGGTGCGCACCAGCGGACCCGACCTGCCCTCCGGGCGCAGGTCGGCGTCGATCGGCAACGGCGGGTCGGACGAGGGGAGTTCCAGCAGCCGGCGCATCTCGTTGGCGACGGCGTGGGCGGCCTTGGCGGCCTCCTGCTCGTCGGCGCCCTCGCGCGGTTCGTGGACGAACAGCACATCGGCGTCCGAGCCGTAGCCCAGCTCGTGGCCGCCGAAGCGGCCCATGCCGATCACCGCGAAGCGGGTGGGCAGGGTGTCGCCCCACTGCTCGCGGACCGCGGCGCGCAGCGCGCCGGCGAGGGTGGCGGCGTTGAGGTCGAAGAGCGCGGAGCCGACCGCGTCGACCGAGTGGCCGTGGTCCTTGTCGGCCGGGCTGAACTCCGTGCCGTAGGCGCCGATCACATCCGCCGCGGCCGTGCGGAACAGCTCCCGGCGGCGCACCCCGCGGGCCGCCGTGACCGCCGCCTCCGCACCGTCCGCGCGGCCGACCGCGGCCAGCACCTCCTGCTCCAGCGCGGCCCGGGTGCGGGCCTGGAGCCCGTCGGGGGCGCCGAGCAGGGCGACCGCCTCGGGGGCGCGCAGCAGCAGGTCGGGGGCGAGCCGGCCGGCCGAGAGCACCCGGGCGAGGTTCTCGGCGGCGGCGCCCTCGTCGCGCAGCAGCCGCAGGTACCAGGGCGTCTTGCCGAGCGCGTCGGAGACCTTGCGGAAGTTGAGCAGTCCGGCGTCCGGGTCGGCGGAGTCCGCGAACCAGGCCAGTAGCACCGGCAGCAGCGTCCGCTGGATGGCGGCCTTGCGGGTCACGCCGGAGGCCAGCGCCTCCAGATGCCGCAGCGCGCCCACCGGGTCGGCGTAGCCGAGCGCTTCGAGGCGGTGGCGGGCGGCCCTGGCGGACAGCCGGGCCTCGCCGGGCTCCAGATGGGCGACGGCGTCGAGCAGAGGGCGGTAGAAGAGCTTCTCATGCAGGCGGCGCACCTCCCTGGCGTGCCACTTCCACTCCTTGCGGAGGGTGTCGACCGGTTCGGTCCGCACCCCCAACGACCGTGCCAGGCGTCGGAGTTCGGCCTCGTCCTCGGGCATCAGATGGGTACGGCGCATCCGGAAGAGCTGGATGCGGTGCTCCAACGTACGCAAGAAACGGTAGGCGGCGTCCAGGGCCGCGGCGTCCTGGCGTCCGACATAGCCGCCGGCGGCCAGCGCCGCCAGGGCGTCCAGGGTGGTGGCGCTGCGCAGCGTGGCGTCGCTGCGGCCGTGCACCAACTGCAGCAGCTGGACGGCGAACTCCACGTCGCGCAACCCGCCGGGGCCGAGCTTGAGCTCCCGTTCGACCTGCGCCGCGGGGATGTTCTCGACCACCCGGCGGCGCATCTGGCGCACGTCGGAGACGAAGTTCTCCCGCTCGGCGACCTCCCACACCATCGGTGCCAGGGCGTCGACGTACTCCTGCCCGAGCCCCAGGTCACCGGCCATCGGGCGGGCCTTGAGCAGCGCCTGGAACTCCCAGGTCTTGGCCCAGCGCTGGTAGTAGGCGAGGTGGCTGCTGAGCGTGCGCACCAGCGGGCCGTTGCGGCCCTCGGGCCGCAGATTGGCGTCCACCGGCCAGATCGTGCCCTCGATCGTGTTGTCCGAGCACAGCCGCATCATCCGGGCGGCGAGCCGGGTCGCGGCCTGGAGCGCCTTGGCCTCGTCGACGCCCTCCTTGGCCTCGGCGACGAAGATGACATCGACGTCGGAGACGTAGTTCAGCTCCCGGCCGCCGCATTTGCCCATGCCGATGACCGCGAGCCGGCAGACCGCGGCGTCGCCGGGCGCCTCCTCGTAACTGATCTCCAGGGCGGCCCGGACCGTGGCGGTGGCCAGGTCCGCGAGCTCCGCCGCGGCCTCGGCGACATCGGTCGTCCCGCACACGTCGCGGGCGGCGATGCCCAGCAGGGCCCGGCGGTAGGCGGCGCGCAGCGCGTCCGCGCGTGAGCGGCCGACTCCCCGGTCGCCCCAGATGCCCTCGGCGAGCGACTGCTCGAACTCGGGGGTGGTGGGGTGCAGATCGACCGACTCGTAGGTGACCAGCGACTGCCAGTCCTCCGGGTGCCGGGCGAGGTGGTCGACGAGCGCCTCGGAGGCGCCCATCACCCCCAGCAGCCGGTCGCGCAGCGGCTTGGCCGCGACGACGGTGCTCAGCAGCGTCTGCTGCTCGTCCGGCGCAAGCGCCTCGGCCAGCCGGGCCAGGCCCCGCAGCGCGAGGTCCGGGTCCGCGGTGGCCCCGAGCGCTTCGAGCAGGACCGAGTCGTCGCGTACGGGGGCGAGTTCGGGGACGTCGAGCAGCACTCCGGCCGCCGAGGGGTCGGTGAAACCGTGCCTCAGCAGCCGGGTGAAGGTGCTGCTCCGCCGTCCCTGAGGAGCGGGAAGTGCCATGATGCGGCCTCTCGGTGGCGCGGTGGCTCAGAGCACGGGCAGCATCTTGCGCAGCTCGAAGGCGGTGACCTCCGACCTGTACTCCTCCCACTCCTGCTTCTTGTTGCGCAGGAAGAAGTCGAAGACGTGCTCGCCGAGGGTCTCGGCGACCAGTTCGCTGCGCTCCATCAGCTCGATGGCCTCGCCGAGGTTCTGCGGCAGCGGCTCGATGCCCATCGCCCGGCGCTCCGAGTCCGACAGCGCCCACACGTCGTCGTCGGCGCCGGCCGGCAGCTCGTAGCCGTCCTCGATGCCCTTGAGACCGGCGGCGAGCAGCACCGCGTAGGTCAGGTACGGGTTGGCGCCGGAGTCGATCGAGCGGACCTCGACCCGGGTCGAGCCCATCTTGCCGGGCTTGTACATGGGCACGCGGATCAGCGCGGAGCGGTTGTTGTGGCCCCAGCAGATGTACGAGGGGGCCTCGCCGCCGGCGCCCGCGGTGCGGTTGGTGCCGCCCCAGATGCGCTTGTAGGAGTTGACCCACTGGTTGGTGACGGCGGAGATCTCCCCGGCGTGCCGCAACAGTCCGGCGATGAACGAGCGCCCCACCTTGGAGAGCTGGTACTCCGAGCCGGACTCGTGGAAGGCGTTGCGGTCGCCCTCGAAGAGCGAGAGGTGGGTGTGCATGCCGGAGCCCGGGTACTCCGAGAACGGCTTGGGCATGAACGTCGCCTGGACGCCCTGCTCCAGCGCCACCTGCTTCATGACCAGCCGGAACGTCATGATGTTGTCGGCGGTCGAGAGCGCGTCGGCGTAGCGCAGATCGATCTCCTGCTGGCCGGGGGCGCCCTCGTGGTGGCTGAACTCCACCGAGATGCCCATCGACTCCAGCATCGTGATGGCCTGCCGTCGGAAGTCCATGCCGACGTTCTGCGGGGTGTGGTCGAAGTAGCCGGAGGAGTCGCCGGGGATCGGCCGCGAGCCGTCGACGGGCTTGTCCTTCAGCAGGAAGAACTCGATCTCCGGGTGGGTGTAGAAGGTGAACCCGAGGTCGGAGGTCTTGGCCAGGATGCGCTTGAGGACGTAACGGGGGTCGGCGTACGACGGCGACCCGTCCGGCATCAGGATGTCGCAGAACATCCTGGCGGTGCCGGGGGCCTCGGCGCGCCAGGGCAGGATCTGGAAGGTGCCCGGGTCCGGCTTGGCGATCATGTCGGACTCGTACACGCGGGCGAAGCCCTCGATGGCCGAGCCGTCGAAGCCGATGCCCTCGTCGAAAGCCTGCTCCAGCTCGGCCGGCGCGACCGCCACGGACTTGAGGAACCCGAGGACATCGGTGAACCACAGCCGTACGAAGCGGATGTCGCGCTCCTCGAGCGTACGGAGCACAAACTCCTGCTGCTTGTCCATGGGTCACCAATCCTTGCAGGTCAATCGGCCTGTCCACACACGGGGAAGATCGTGCGTGGCACACCAGTATCACGTGAGGGGGTTACCGTCACATTACGCACCCTTGGCCTGAATCAGAACCGCCGTCCCGTAACCCTCGCCCCGATCCTTCCCACGGTGAGCCAGCTCAGCGCGGCCGGCTGGGGCAATCGGGGGGCTTGGCCCGATCTTGAAGCGGGCCGGAGATGTCGTTGACCGGCTGTTGAGGGCCCCATGTCTTGCGTTTTCGGGCCCTGCGCCCGGCCGGGGCTCAGGCGAACGGCGCCGTCGCGTCGCGCCCCGTCCCCGACAGGTCCAGCACCGCCTGCGCCACCGACTCCGGTACGTCGGCCATCACCAGATGCCCGGCGGGCGCGGCGACCGCGAACCGGCCGCCCAGCTCCGCGGCGAGCGCCCGCTGCCGCTCCAGCCAGCGCAGCTGCCCGGCCGTCTCGCTGCCGTCGTACGCCGCCAGGACGGTCACCGGCAGGTCGGGCAGCACACGGTCCGTGCGCAGCGCCGCGAGCTCGGCGGCCTGGTAGGGGTAGGTCGCGTTCTCCAGGGCGCAGGCCCGCACGACCCGGCTGGTGCGGTAGCCGGCGCGCTCCCACGGGTGCGGCGGGTGGCTGCCGACGGTCGCGGCGCGCCCTATGAGGCGGCGGGTCGCGGGGCCCAGGGCGCGCGCCAGCCCGGCGGCGGACAGCGCGCCGGCCAGGCCGCCCGCCCAGGCGGTCCGCACCGCGCGCGGCAGCCGGGGCCGAGGGTCGTCCTCGATGCTGCCGTCGACGAGGACGAGCCCGGCGCAGCGGTCCGGGTGCAGCCGGGCGAACGCCTCGGCGTGGAACCCGGCGAGCGAGTGGCCGACGACGGTGGCCGGGCCGAAGTGGCCGAGCGCGTCGAGGAGGTGGGCGACCCGGTCCGCCTCCGCGGCGACGGTGGGCGCCGCGGGCGCCGGGGCGCTCAGGCCGAGTCCGGGGCGGTCGAAGCGGACGACGGTGCGGTACGGGGCGAGCAGCGCGGCGACCGCGTCCCAGTCGAACCAGGCCATCCCCAGTCCGCCGCTCAGCACGCAGACCGGGCCGCTCCCCTCGGTCAGGACGTGCAGCGCGACGCCGTCGACGCGCAGGAAGCGGCCGGGGGCGGGCAGCGGGCGCGGGTGTCGGTTCATCGGTCTCCTCGTCCTGCCGCGGGTTCTCCGGGTGCCTGTGGTGCCGGTGCCCGTTCTTCCGTCGCTCGTGCGGGGCCGGACCGGGCCACGCAGACCGCGAGCAGCGCGATGTACAGGGCGACCAGCAGGACCTGCAGCCGCTGGCCGGCGCCGAGGGCCCAGGTGCCCCGGCCGGCGCTGAACGCCGCGACGGAGGCCAGCGTCCAGAGGGTGGCGGCCAGTTCGGCGAGCACCAGGGCGGGACCGAAGCGGGCCAGCGGCGGCCAGCGGTCGTAGCGCCGGGCGGCGAAGGTCAGCAGGACCAGCGCGGCGAGCGCGCCGAGCATCGCGCAGGAGCTGCTGAGGGCGTGCGCGGTGTGGGTGGCCGGCACCAGCCCGGCGGTCTCCCGGGCCGCGCACGCCGGGTCGCTGGTCGGCGCGCAGCTCAGCGGCAGCCGGGAGTCGACGGCGGTGGCGGCGCCGAAGAGCGCCAGCGCGGCCCAGCCGGCCGTCGCCCAGGGTCTGCGTTCGGTCGCCGGCAGGGCGGTCACCGCACCGGCCAGCACCAGCAGACCGGCGACCAGGTCGGTGGCGCGGAAGAGCCCGCCGAGCGGCTGATCGGCCGCGGCCAGCTCGCTGACGTACGCCTGCACGGGGTCGAGGCCGGTGGCGAGCACCACCTCCAGCACCCACGCGGTGTACGCGGCGGCGCCGAGCAGCAGCAGGGTGGCGGCCACCCTGCGGCGGGCGGCGGAGCGGCGGGTGCGGGTCACGGACATCCAGGTGTTCGGGTGAACGGGCCGGGCGCGACTCCCCCGGCCACCGCCGGGGGTGCCCCCGGGCACGCCGTGCGCGGGAAGACCAAGGATATGCGGGCGGCACGGGCGGCACTCCGTTCGGCGGACAGCGCTGGGAGAGCGATACCCCTCGGGGGTAGATTCCAGTGGCGGCGGTCCGCGGGGCGGCCGCCCATGGGTCATTCCGTCGGGAGGTCCGCGATGCGGGAACAGGGCGAGGCCGCCGCGTGCTGCGGCTGCCTGCCGCGGTTCACCCCCCAGGTCGCCGACCCCCTAGCCTCCCCGACCCGCACGGCCCTGCTCACCCGGCTGCCGCGCGGCCAGTGGCCAATATCCGCGCCGCCGCGTCCCAAACTCCTCGCTCCACTGTCGGTGCCGCGCGTGTAGGAGCGCCCGCCGCCGACACTCCGGAGTCCGCGGCAGCGCCCCCGAACAGACCACCCTTCACCCCGACATCGCCACGAGGTGCTTTCCCTATGCGTACGCACTCCCGCCGCGCCGTGCTCGGCGCGGGACTCGCCGCCGCCGGAAGCGGGCTGCTGGCCCCCCGATCCCTCGCATCCACCGCCCCGGACACCAGGCACGGCGGGGGCGCACCCGGTCCCCGCGACGACCGCCCCCCGTCCGGCTATGTCTCCCCCTCCGGCTCGGAGGTCGCCGAGGTCGAGGGCGAGCGGGGCGCGGGCCCCCTACGGTCCTTCTCGCTGACCGCCTCCGAGACCCGGCTCGACCTGGGCGGCGTGACCGTCGACACCTGGGCGTACGGCGACCGGCTGCCGGGCCGGGTGATCCGGGTCAAAGCAGGTGAGCGGATCGCGCTGCACCTCCGCAACCGCCTGCCGCAGGCCACCACCATCCACTGGCACGGGCTGCAGCTGCGCAACGACATGGACGGCGTCCCCGGCATCACCCAGCGGGAAGTCAAGAGCGGCCACTCCTTCGACTACCTCTTCACGGCCTCCACACCCGGTACGCACTGGCTCCATCCGCACGTCGGCGTGCAGGTGGACCGCGGGCTGTACGCACCGCTGATCGTCGACGACCCCGAAGAGACGCTCTCCTACGACCATGAGTGGATCGTCGTGATCGACGACTGGATCGACGGGGTCGACGGCGTCACCCCGGACGCGATCCTGGCCGAGCTGAACAAGGGCAAGCCCGGCGGCGCCATGGGCCACGGCGAGCTGCAGATGGCACACCGGGTCGACCGACGCTCCCGCGCCGCCGCGTCCCGGATGCTGAAGGGCATGGCCCCGATGGACGACGACGACTTCTCGGGCACCGTCGAACATCCGTACCACCTGATCAACGGCAAGACGCGCGACGACCGCGAAACCTTCCGCGCCAAGCCCGGCGACCGCATCCGGATCCGGATCATCAACGCCAGCGGTGACACCGCCTACCGGGTCGCGCTCGGCGACCACCAGATGACCGTCACGCACACCGACGGCTTCCCGGTGGCGCACCACAAGACCGACAGCCTGCTCATCGGCATGGCCGAGCGCTACGACGTGCTGGTCACGGCCAAGGACGGGGTCTTCCCGCTCACCGCGCTCTCCGCGGGCAAGAACAACCAGACCGCGCAGGCCCTGCTGCGCACCGGGAGCGGCGAGGCTCCCGACCCCAAGATCCGCCCGAAGGAGCTGCGCAGCGGGGGGATCAGCGCGGGCGACCTCAAGGGCGACGAATCGTGCCTGCTCGACGACCGCGAACCCGACCGCACCATCAAGATGAACCTCACCGGCACGATGGAGAAGTGGAACTGGGCGATCAACGGGAAGCCGTACACCCCGTCGCAGCGGTACGGCGTGCGAGAAGGGGAGCGGGTGCGGATCGTCTTCCGCAACAAGACCAAGATGTGGCACCCGATGCATCTGCACGGGCACACCTTCGCGCTGCCCGACGGCGGCCCCCGAAAAGACACCACGATCATGCTGCCGGGCAAGAAGCTCGCCGTCGACTTCGACGCCGACAACCCCGGCCTGTGGATGCTGCACTGCCACAACATCTACCACTCGGAGTCCGGGATGATGACGGTCCTCGGCTACCGGCTGCCGAAGTGACGGACGGCCCCGCCCCCTCGGCCGAGGCCGTCGGTCCGGTCACCGGATGGGGTCCCCCTGCTCCTTGAGAGCTTGCGGGAGGGTGGCCCGCGGACCCCGCGGGCCACCCATTGCGTCAGAAAGACGATTACACTGGCGGGGTGCCTCAACTTCGTCTCGCCCTCAATCAGATCGATTCCTGCGTCGGCGATCTCGCCCAGAACGCGGAGACGATCGTGCACTGGACCCGGCACGCCGCCGACCAGGGCGCGCACCTCGTCGCGTTCCCCGAGATGGCGCTGACCGGCTACCCCGTCGAGGACCTCGCGCTGCGCCCGTCGTTCGTCGAGGCGAGCCGCGTCGCGCTGCGGACGCTGGCCGGGCGGCTGGCCGACGAGGGCCTGGGCGGCCTCCCCGTCGTCGTCGGCTACCTCGACCGCGGCGAGCAGGACGGGCCCCGCTACGGACGCCCCGCCGGCGCCCCCCAGAACGCCGCGGCCGTGCTGCACGGCGGCGAGGTGGCGCTCACCTTCGCCAAGCACCACCTGCCCAACTACGGCGTCTTCGACGAGTTCCGCTACTTCGTGCCCGGTGACACGCTGCCCGTCGTACGGGTGCACGGCGTCGATGTCGCGCTCGCCATCTGCGAGGACCTGTGGCAGGACGGCGGCCGGGTCCCGGCGACCCGCAGCGCGGGGGCCGGGCTGCTGGTGTCCATCAACGCCTCCCCGTACGAGCGGGACAAGGACGACACCCGCCTGGAGCTGGTCCGCAAGCGTGCCCAGGAGGCCGGCTGCACCACGGCCTATCTGGCGATGATCGGCGGCCAGGACGAGCTGGTCTTCGACGGCGACTCGATCGTGGTGGACAAGGACGGCGGGGTGATCGCGCGGGCGCCGCAGTTCGCGGAGGGCTGCGTCCTGGTCGACCTCGACCTGCCGGCCGCGGCGTCCGAGGCCCCCTCCGGTGTCGTGGACGACGGTCTGCGCGTCGACCACCTCGTCCTGACCCCCGAACCGCTGGCGCCCTACCCCGCCGAGACCCCCGGCGGGCAGGCCGAGCGCCTCGGCGACCTCGAAGAGGTCTACACCGCACTGGTCGTCGGCCTGCGCGCGTACGTCGCCAAGAACGGCTTCCACAGCGTCGTGCTCGGCCTCTCCGGCGGGATCGACTCCGCGCTGGTCGCCGCGATCGCCTGCGACGCGCTGGGCGCCGCCCATGTCCACGCCGTGGCGATGCCCTCGCGCTACTCCTCCGACCACTCCCGCACCGACGCCGCCGAACTCGCCCGCCGTACGGGCCTGTCCTTCCGCACGGTCCCGATCGGCCCGATGTTCGACGCGTACATGGAGTCGCTCTCCCTCACCGGCCTCGCCGAGGAGAACCTCCAGTCCCGGCTGCGCGGTACGACCCTGATGGCCATCTCCAACCAGGAGGGCCACTTGGTCCTCGCCCCCGGGAACAAGTCCGAGCTGGCCTGCGGCTATTCGACGCTCTACGGCGACTCGGTGGGCGGCTACGGCCCCATCAAGGACGTCTACAAGTCCGTCGTCTACCAGCTCGCCCGCTGGCGCAACCAGGCCGCCGCCGACCGCGGCCAGACCCCGCCGATCCCGGAGAACACCCTCACCAAGCCGCCGAGCGCCGAACTCCGGCCCGGCCAGGTCGACACCGACTCGCTGCCGGACTACGACGTCCTCGACCGCGTCCTGGAGCTCTACGTCGACCGCGACCGGGGCCGCGAGGAGATCATCGCCCAGGGCTTCGACGAGGCCCTGGTCACCCGCGTCCTGCGGATGGTCGACCACGCCGAGTACAAGCGCCGCCAGTACCCGCCGGGCCCGAAGATCTCCACGAAGGGCTTCGGCAAGGACCGCCGTCTGCCGATCACCAACCGCTGGCGGGAAGGGAGCTGACGGGCGCTCACCCGGCACCCGGCGGGGCGACGACGGGACTTCGCGGACCCGCCCTACCGGGCGGCCGCACCGGCCTTCGCGGCCGCCTCCTGACTGCGCGCCACGATGCGGGACGCGTCCTTGGCCTCCCGGTCCAGCAGGCCCGCCACGACGGCGACGGCCAGGCCGGCGGCGGCCAGCACCGCGCCGACCAGCGTCGGGGACGTCCAGCCCCAGTCGGCCGCCAGGGCCAGGCCGCCGACCCAGGCGCCCCCCGCGTTGGCCAGGTTGAAGGCCGACTGGTTGGAGGCGGCGGCCAGCGTCGGGGCCTGCTGGGCCTTGTTCATGACCAGCATTTGCAGGGGGGTGGTGGTCAGGAAGCCGACCGCGCCGATGAGGACGACGGTGACCAGGGCGGCCCACTTGACCTGGGCGGTGAAGTGGAACGCGGCGAGGACGAGGGCCAGCGCCGCCAGCGAGCCGTACAGGGTCGGCCGCAGGGCGCGGTCGGTGAGGGGGCCCGCGGCGAGGGCGCCGAGCGTCATGCCGATGCCGAAGAGGGCGAGCACGAGCGGGACCGAGCCCTCCGCGAAGCCGGTGACCTCGGTCATCATCGAGGCCAGGTAGCTGTAGACGGCGAAGATGCCGGCGAAGCCGAAGACCGTGGTCAGCAGGCCGAGCAGGACCTGGCGGCTGCCGAGGGCGCGCAGCTCGCGGCCCAGGCCGGTGCGCTCCTGCGCCGGCAGCGGCGGGATCAGCCGGGCCAGGGCGGCCATCGCGACCAGGCCGATGGCGGCGACGATCAGGAAGGTGGCGCGCCAGCCGAACTGCTGGCCCAGGAGGGTGGCGGCGGGGACGCCGACGATGTTGGCGATGGTCAGGCCGAGGAACATGGTGGCGACCGCGCGGGCCTGGCGGCCCTCGCGCACCAGCCGGGCGGCGACCACCGCGCCGACGCCGAAGAACGCGCCGTGCGGGAGGCCGGCCAGCAGCCGTCCGGCGATCAGCGTGCCGAAGCCGGGGGCCATGGCGGAGGCCAGGTTGCCGACCGTGAAGACCGCCATCAGCAGCACCAGCATCCGCTTGCGCGGGATGCGGGAGCCGAGGGCGGTCAGCAGCGGGGCGCCGATCACGACGCCGAGGGCGTAGGCGGAGACGAGGTAGCCGGCGGTGGGCACGGAGGTGCCCAGATCGTCCGCGACATTGGGCAGCAGGCCCATCATCACGAATTCCGTGGTGCCGATACCGAAGGCCGAGATCGCGAGCGCGAGCAGAGCCAAGGGCATGAAAGACCCAGACCTTTCCGGGGACGTCCGTAGGGGAGCTTTAAGTTCTCTTACGGAACAAAGTCTCTCAGCCCGAGTATTCCGGAGCGGGAACGGGGCGTGACGACCACGTTTCGGCAGGTCGTCGGCGAGCCCGCCGAGGGGCCCGGTCGGCGCCGACCGGGCCCGTCGGCCTCGGTCAGATCTTGATCGAGGCGGCGACCGGGAGGTGGTCGCTGCCGGTCGACGGCATGACCCACGCCTTGACCGGATCCATGCCCTTCATCATGATCTGGTCGATCCGGGCCATCGGGAAGCCCGCCGGCCAGCTGAAGCCGAAGCCGTCGCCGGCCGCACCCTGCGCGGAGCGCATCTGGGAGGTGACCGGGGCGAGCGAACGGTCGTTCATGGTCCCGTTGAGGTCGCCGAGCAGCATGACCTTGTGCACCGGGTCGGCGGCGATCGCCTCGCCCAGCGCCTCGGCGCTGCCGTCGCGCTGGTTGGCGGTGAAGCCCGCCTCGACCTTGACCCGCACCGACGGCAGATGTGCGACATAGACGCCGAACCGCTGGCCGTCGGCGGCGGTGACGGTGGCGCGCAGCGCGCGGGTCCAGCCCATCTTGATGTCCACCGGCCGGGCGTCGGACAGCGGGCGCTTGCTCCACAGGCCGACCGTGCCCTGCACCGTGTGGTACGGGTACGCCTTCGCCAGCCCCTGGCGGTAGGTGGGCAGCGCCTCGCCGGTCAGCTCCTCCAGGGCCACCACGTCGGCGCCCGACGCCACGATGTCCCTGGCGGTGGCCGCCGGGTCGGGGTTGCCGGCGTCGACGTTGTGGGTGACGACGGTGAGATTGCCGCCGGTGCCCGCCTTGTCGGTGATCTGGCCGCCGAAGAGGTTGACCCAGGCGAAGACCGGCAGGACGAGGGCGACCAGCGCCGTCGCGGAGCGGCGCAGGACCGCGGCGATCAGCAGCAGCGGGACGCACAGGCCCAGCCACGGCAGGAACGTCTCCAGCAGACTGCCCAGGTTTCCCACGGCGTTGGGGATCCGGGCGTGCAGAATCATCAGCAGCCCGAGCAGTACGGCGAGTACCGCGAGCACGATGCCGCGCCGCCACATCCCCTCGGGGCGCCACCAGTTCCGCAGGCGTCCGGCCCGGGAACCGGCCCGCTCGGGCTCCTGCCCCTGTCCCGGCTCCGTCATGTATGCCTGCGCCATGTAGCTGTCCTCACTGCCTTGCTCCGGTGCGCACGTCGCCTGTGGTCCACGACCCTAGGCGATCGCCGTAATGCACTTTCTTAGATCCGTGGTGCGCCTTCTTGGATGTGAGGACGGCGCGGCGGCAGGTCGGGGTTCCGGTCTGCGGGTTCGTGACGGATGCTGTGACACAACGGGCATGATCCGGTCATATGAGCAGTGTTCGCGGGGTGTTTACGGGGTGTTCGCGGCGCCGCCCGGCCGGCGCCGGACACCCCGCGCGCCAACCGCTGCGGCCGGTGGCCGGTTTCAGCCCGCCGCCGCCCGGGGACCGGGCCGTACGCCCTCCAGGACCATGTCGACGATGTCCTCGGCGAGCCCTTCGGGCAGCTCCTTGTGCTCATGGAGCATGGCGCGGGCCAGCATCGGGCCGACGAAGAGGTCGGCGATGGTCTCCAGGTCGCGGTCGGTGCGGATCTCGCCGTTGGCCACACCGCGCCGCAGGACGCCGAGCAGCGCCTCGTGGCGGGCCCGTACGACGGTGTCGTGGTACTCGGCCCACAGCTCGGGCTGGGCCTGGACATGGCTGACGAGGGTGCGCAGCAGCGCCGAGTTGCGCTTGGCCAGCCCGCGGCGGCGCAGGAACTCCAGCAGGCAGACCAGGTCGTCGCGTACCGAATCGCCCGGCAGCCGCGGGCTCTGGGCGTCCAGCGACCGCATGACGTCCAGCATCAGGGCGCTCTTGCCGGGCCAGCGGCGGTAGACCGTGGCCTTGCCGACGCCGGCCTCGCGGGCGATCCGCTCCATGGACAACTCGCCTATGGAGACGCCGTCCTCCAGCAGGCGCAGCACCGCCTCGATGATGGCGGAGTCGGCCTCGGCGCTGCGCGGTCGGCCGCGCCGCCCGGCGGTCGCCGGACCCGGTTCCGCCTCGGCCGCCGTCGCCTCGGGGTCCTGCGCCGCCCGGGTCATCGCGCTGCGCCCGCCTTCCGCTCGTCCTGCGGCTCCGCCGACTGCGGCGCCGGTCCCATTTTGCCCGGCAGGAAGGCCAGGACGACCAGGGCGCCGATCACCGAGACCGCGGCCGAGCCGAGCGCGGTGACGTGTATGGCGTGGACGAAGGCGTCGTGGGCGGCGGTGACCAGCGGCCGGCCCGCGGGGCCCATCCGGTCCGCGAGGCCGAGGGTGGCCTCGATGGACTCGCCGGCCGCGTGCCGGGCGCCGGCGGGCACGCCGGGCAGGGCGTCGAGCTTGTGCTGGATGCCGTCGCGGTAGGTCGTGGACAGCAGCGAGCCGAGGACCGCGACGCCGAGGGTGCCGCCGACCTGCCGGAAGACGTTGTTGAGCGCCGAGCCGGAGCCGGCCTTCTCACGCGGCAGCGACTGCATGATCGCGACGGTGACCGGCGGCATGATGTGCGCCATACCGGCGCCCTGGAGGAAGAAGAGCACCTCCATGACCCACATCGGGGTGTCGGTGTCCATCAGCAGCAGGCCCGCCATGGTGGCGGCCACCGTCAGCATGCTGGCGGTGCACACCGCGCGGGCGCCGAAGCGGTCCACGGCCAGCCGGGCCCGCGGCGCGAAGATCAGCTGGGCCGCGGCCAGCGGGAGGAGCAGCAGGCCGGACTGGAAGGGGGTGTAGCCGCGCACGCTCTGGACGTAGAAGACGATGAAGAACGTGACGCCCATCAGCGCGAAGAAGACCAGGGCGATGGCGGCGATGGCCGCGGAGAAGGCGGGCTTGCGGAAGTAGCCGATGTCGATGGATGGGTGGTCGCTGCGCTTCTGGTGCAGTACGAACACCGCCAGCACGGCGAGGCCGCCGGCGATCGTGCCGAACACCTGGGGGTCGGTGAAGTCGGCGAGCTGGCCGCCCTTGATGATCCCGTAGACCAGCAGGACCAGGCCGACGACGGACAGCACCACCCCGAACGGGTCCAGCTTTCCGGGGCTGGGGTCCTTGGAGTCGGGCACCAGGATCAGCATCGCGACCAGCGCGATCAGCACGATGGGGACGTTGACGAGGAAGACCGAGCCCCACCAGAAGTGGTCCAGCAGCAGACCGCCGGCGATCGGTCCGATGGCGATGGCCAGGCCCACGCCGCCGGCCCACACGCCGATCGCCCTCGGCTGCTCGTCGCGCTCGAAGACGTTCATCAGGACGGCGAGGGTGGCCGGCATCACGAACGCGCCGCCCAGGCCCATCAGGGCGCGGAAGACGATCAGCTGGGTGGGGGTGCCGGCGAACGCGGCGAGCACCGAGCCGGCGCCGAAGACCACCAGGCCGAAGAGCAGCACCTTCTTGCGTCCGAGGCGGTCGCCGAGCAGGCCGGAGGTGAACAGCAGCCCGGCGAAGACCAGCGTGTAGGCGTTGATCGCCCACTCCAGCTCGCTCTGGGTGGCGCCGAGGCCGGTGGGCGCCGGCGTGGCGATCGTCTTCATGGCGACGTTGAGGATGGAGTTGTCCAGCACCACGATCAGCAGGCTGAGCATCAGCGTGGACAGGATCGCCCAGCGGCGGCGGTGGATGTGCTCGGGGACCTGCCGGGCGGGTGGTTCCCCCGGGGTGGATGGGGTGGATGAGGTGGCCATGGCGACACCCTAACGCATTTCGATACGGGGCCGTTCCGTATCGTAAAGCGCGGGTCGGCCGGAGTGGCGCGGCGCGCGGCCGGCCGGTGGCAGGAGCCTGTCGCGCCCCTCCCTTTTCCTTTGCGTGCGGGCCGTGCCAGCATGGTGGGGAGTCCGGGGACACCGTCAGGGTGCCTCGAGATGACGAACAGGAGCCGTCACCATGACGCAGCTTTCGCCTGCTCCCGAGCCGGCCGCCGGGTCCACCCCGGGGTCCACCGCGAAGCCCGCTTCGGAGCGCAGCAAGTCGCTGTACGGAGGTACCGGCTCGCGCCGGATCACCGTCCGCGACATCGCCGCCGCCAAGGAGCGCGGCGAGAAGTGGCCGATGCTCACCGCCTACGACGCGATGACCGCCTCCGTCTTCGACGAGGCCGGGATCCCGGTCCTGCTCGTCGGCGACTCGATGGGCAACTGCCACCTCGGCTACGAGTCCACCGTCCCGGTCACCATGGACGAGATCACCCTGCTGTCCGCCGCGGTCGTCCGGGGCACCAAGCGCAGCCTGGTCGTCGGCGATCTGCCGTTCGGCTCGTATCAGGAAGGGCCGGTCCAGGCGCTGCGCAGCGCCACCCGGCTGGTGAAGGAGGCGGGCGTCGGCGCCGTCAAGCTGGAGGGCGGTGAGCGCTCGGCGGAGCAGGTGGAGCTGCTGGTCTCGTCGGGCATCCCGGTGATGGCGCACGTCGGGCTGACCCCGCAGTCGGTCAACGCCTACGGCGGCTACCCCGTACAGGGCCGCGGCGAGGAGGCCGCGCAGCAGCTGCTGCGCGACGCCAAGGCGGTGCAGGACGCGGGGGCGTTCGCGGTCGTCCTGGAAGCCGTCCCGGCCGAGCTGGCCGCGGAGGTCACCCGCTCCCTGCACATCCCGACCGTCGGCATCGGCGCGGGCCTGGAGTGCGACGCGCAGGTGCTGGTGTGGACCGACATGGCCGGCATGACCGCGGGCCGGGTGCCGAAGTTCGTCAAGCAGTACCTGAACATGCGGGAGCTGCTCGGCGGCGCGGCGAAGGAGTTCGCGCAGGAGGTCGTCGGCGGGACGTTCCCCGCCGAGGAGCACACCTTCCACTAGGCCGTCTCTTTCGGATCTTGCCGGTTAAGCCCGTGGCGTCTGGCGCGGTGCATCGCAAGGCGGAGGGTCGCCCGCGTACTGGACGTACTCGGGCGACCCGACAACGCGGCGAGGTGCCGTGTCAGACGCCACGGGTCAGGCAAGATCCGGAAGAGACGGCCTAGGCGCCTCCCCCCTGCAGATCGGCCCGGCGGTCGGAACCTCGCGTTCCGGCCAACCGTCGCCGTAGTGCCCCGCTGGGTCCGCCGGTTGGGCTGTCGGTGGCCCGTCCGCGGTGTCGGCGATCTGTCGGTGCGTTGTCAGTGGCCGCTGCCATCTTTGAGGGCATGACGCGACAGACGATAACCACCAGGGGCGGCAACGCCGTGGAGGTGCGCGGTCTGGTCAAGCACTTCGGCGACGTCAAGGCCGTCGACGGGGTGGACCTGGACGTGAAGGAAGGCACCGTGCTCGGCGTGCTCGGCCCCAACGGCGCCGGCAAGACGACGCTCGTGCGCTGCCTGTCCACCCTCCTGGTGCCGGACGCCGGCAGCGCCGTCGTGGCCGGCTTCGACGTGGTGCGCCAGCCCCGCGCGCTGCGCCGCACGATCGGCCTGACCGGGCAGTACGCCTCGGTCGACGAGAAGCTCTCCGGCTGGGAGAACCTCTACATGATCGGGCGGCTGCTCGATCTGTCCCGCAAGGACGCCCGCGCTCGCGCGGACGAGATGCTGGAGCGGTTCTCGCTGACCGAGGCCGCCAAGCGGCCCGCGGCCAAGTACTCCGGCGGTATGCGCCGCCGGCTGGACCTCGCCGCCTCGATGATCGGCAGTCCGGCCGTGCTGTATCTGGACGAGCCGACCACCGGCCTGGACCCCCGCACCCGCAACGAGGTGTGGGAGGAGGTCCAGCGGATGGTCCGCGAGGGCGCGACGGTGCTGCTGACGACCCAGTACATGGAGGAGGCCGAGCAGCTGGCCGACGAGCTGACGGTCATCGACCGCGGCCGGGTGATCGCCGAGGGCCGGGTCGACGAGCTGAAGGCCAAGGTCGGCGGGCGGACGCTGCAGATCCGGCCGTCGGAGCCCGGCGAGCTGGACCGGATGGTCGGCGCCATCGCGCAGGCCGGTCTGGACGGCATCGCGGGCGCGACCGCCGACCACGACGGGGGTGTGGTCAACGTCCCGATCATCAGCGACGAACAGCTGACCGCGGTGGTCAGCGTGCTCGGCCAGCGGGGCTTCGCGCTCGCCGGGATCTCCACCCATCTGCCCAGCCTGGACGAGGTGTTCCTGGCCATCACGGGCCAGAAGACCTCGGAGACCGCCGAAGTCGTCATGGACCGGAGTTACGCGGAGGTGTCGGCATGAGTGCCGCGACGATCACGGCGCCGCTCGCCAAGCCCGGCGCCGACGAGGGCCGGATCGGCCTGCGGGCCAATCTGCGGCACATCGGCGCGCTGGTGCGGCGCAACGCCCTGCAGATCAAGCAGGATCCCGAGTCGATGTTCGACGTCCTGCTGATGCCGGTCATCTTCATCCTGCTGTTCGTGTACGTCTTCGGCGGCGCGATGTTCGGCAAGGGCAACCAACAGCAGTACGTGCAGTATCTGGTGCCCGGCATGATGGCGATGATGGGCCTGAACATCGCCATGGCGGTGGGCACGGGCGTCAACGAGGACTTCCGCAAGGGCGTGATGGACCGCTTCCGGACCATGCCGATAGCCCGGTCCTCGGTCCTGATAGCCAAGATCGTGGTCGAGATCGGCCGGATGCTGATCGCCACCGCGATCCTGCTGGGCATGGGCTTCCTGATCGGCCTCGAAGTCCGCGGCAGCGTGCTGGAGTTCGTCGGCGCGATCGTGCTGTCCACGGTCTTCGGCGCCGCCCTGATGTGGATCTTCATCCTGCTGGGGCTCGCCATGAAGACCCCGCAGGCGGTGCAGGGCGTGGCGATGATGGTGCTGATGCCGCTCGAGTTCGGCTCGTCGATCTTCGCGCCGACCAAGGACATGCCCGGCTGGCTGAAGGGGTTCACCGACGTCAGCCCGCTCTCCAACCTGGCGGACGCGGCCCGCGCGCTGATCAACGGCCAGGGCGCGGTGGCTCACCCGACGATGGTCACCCTCGCCTGGGCGGTCGCCATCACCGCGGTCACGATGCCGCTCGCGGTGGCGAAGTTCCGCAAGAAGACCTGACGCGCGTCCTACGGGGGCCTTCTCCGTAGGACGGCCATTCGCCCGGCTCGCGTCAGATGAGGGCGGTGGCCTCTTCGAGGGAGAGGCCACCGCCTTCGGTGTATGCGGCGTCATAGGCGCCATCGCCCAGCAGCGCCCGGGCCGCCGCCTCCGTACGGGCCCGGTCGTCGCGGATGATCAGCGCCGGGACATGGCTGACGGCCCGCAGCGCGTCGTACGCCCCCACCAGGCGCGCCGCGTCCCGGCCCGCCCGCTCGCCGTGCACGGCCATCAACACCCGTGCACCGCCGAGGAGTTGGAGCACGGGCAGATCCGGGGAGACCATCCGCGTCAGGGGGTCCTGCATCATCTCCAAGGCCTTGCGGAACCTCGGCAGCAGCCCCTCGGTCTTCCCCTCCTCCAGATCCAGCGCGATCAGCGACGCCTCCAGGACCCCGACGAACATGTCCGGGGCCCGGGGAAGGAACAGCTCCTGCACCGTGAGCAGTTCCTCGCGCGCCTCCTGGAACCGGCCCGTCATGGACAGCCGCATGGCCAGCGACAGCCGCGCGAACGGCTCGGTGTCCCGGCCGCTGTTGCCCTTGACGGTCTCGGCCAGCACCTCGCGCAGCATCCGCTCACCGGCCTCGCCCTGGCCGTCCTCGATCAGTACGGCGCCCAGCCGGCCGCGCATCAGCAGGGTCTGGCCGTGGGCGCCCAGCTCCTCGGCGTGCACCATCGCCGCCCGGTAGTCGTTCGCCGCCAGCTCATAGGCGCCGCGCTTCTCATGGGTCTCGGCGCGCCCCGACAGCGCCTCGGCCGCGCCCCAGGCGTCGCCCACCTGAAGGAAGATCCGCAGCGCCTCGTCGGCGTCCCGGGACGCCTGGGGCAGCCCGCCCTCATGGTCGTTGAAGATCTTGGCGCGCAGCTGCAGGACGTACGCCAGCTCCCAGACGTAGCCCCGGTCGCGGCAGGCCTGCACCCCCCTGTCGACCAGCTCCGCCAGCTGCTCGATCTGCCCGGTCAGCAGCACCGCGTAGTGCCACATCACACCGGGCACCCGGCAGGTCTGCGGCATGCCGGGCCGGTACGCGGCGAGGACGCCGGCCAGTTCCTCCTGCATCAACGGGTCGCGCAGGGCCTGGATGTCGCTGTCCAGGCTGGAGAGCGCGACCAGGCGGACCTCGCGGCGGGCCTCCGTCAGCTGCTCGGGAGCCATCGGCGGCGGTGTGTCGATGGGGGTCTCGTGCAGCTCGGGAGCCGGCTCGACGGGGCGGAGGAATGGGTTGGGGCCGAGCGCGGCCGTCGCGGTGGCCCAGTGGCGGGCGTCGCTGCGGTGGTCGCGCAGCGACCAGAACCAGTACAGGGACAGCACCAGGCACAGCGCCTCGTGCTCGTCGCCGGCCGCGATGGCGCGGCGCAGCGCGGTGCGCAGGTTGTCGTGCTCCAGCTCCAGCCGCTCCATGCAGGGACCCTGGCGGGGCCCGCGCAGCAACGGGTCGCTGGTACGGGCCAGTTCGCGGTAGGCGACGAGGTGCCGGCGCTCGGCCCCGGCTCGCTCCCCCGCCTCGTCCAGCCGCTCACCGGCGTACTCCCCCACCGTCTCCAGCAGCCGGTAGCGCATCTGCTCCCCGCCGCCCCGGCCGGCCGGCGCCGCCACCACCAGCGACTTGTCGATCAGCGAGCCGAGCAGCCCGGCCACCTCGTACGCGTCCACGCCGTCGCCCGCGCAGACCACCTCGGCCGCGGCGAGATCGCAACCGCCGGCGAAGACCGACAGCCGGCGCAGCACCGCCCGCTCGGGCTCGTCGGTCAGGTCCCAGGACCAGTCCACCACCGCGCGCAGCGTCTGCTGCCGGGGCAGCAGGGTACGGCTGCCGCTGGTCAGCAGGCGGAAGCGGTCGTCGAGCCGGTCGGCCAGCTGCCGCGGGGAGAGCAGCCGCAGCCGGGCGGCGGCCAGTTCGATGGCCAGCGGCAGCCCGTCGAGCCGGCGGCAGATCTCGACACAGGCCGCCGCGGTCTCCTCATCGGCCTCGACCCGGAAACCGGGGCGGGCGGCGGCCCCGCGGTCGGCGAGCAGCCGCAACGCGACGGGGTCGGGCAGCGGCTCGACCGGCCGCAGCACCTCGCCCCCTACGGCCAGCGGCTCGCGGCTCGTGGCCAGCACCGTCACACCGGGGCAGTGGGCCAGCAGCCGCTCGGCGAGTTCGGCGGCGGCGCCGATCACATGCTCGCAGTTGTCGAGCACCAGCAGCATCCGGCGGCCGGTGCAGTGCTCGGCGAGCCGGGCGAGCGGGTCCAGGGCGGTGGGGTCGGTGGCGGCGCGCAGCCCTTCGGTGGTGGTGCCGCGGACGACGGTCTCGCGGGCGCCGAGTGCGGTCAGCACCGCCTCGGGCACGGTCTGCGGATCGTCCACCGGGGCCAGCTCCGCCAGCCACACCCCGTGCGGCCAGGCCTCCGGCAGCGCCGCCGCGGCGGCCTCGGCGGCCTCCTGCGACAGCCGGGTCTTGCCGGCGCCACCGGGCCCGAGCAGCGTCACCAGCCGGTGCTCGGCCAGATCGGACCGGATCGCCGCCAGATCGGCGTCCCGGCCGACGAAGGAGGTGAGCCGGGCGCGGAGGTTGCCGGGGCGGGCGGGGGCGGCGTCGAGCCGGACCGCGGCGGGCGTGGCGGGCACCGCAGGCGCGGCGGACGGGGTCGCGGCCGGTTCCGGGCCGGGCGCCAGCAACTCCGCGTGCAGGGCGCGCAGCTCCGGGCCCGGGTCGGCGCCGAGGCGGTCGGCGAGGCCGGTGCGTATCTCCTCGTAGGCGGCCAGGGCCTGGGCCGTGCGGCCGGCGGCGCGCAGCGCACGCAGCCGCAGGGCCTGGAGGGGCTCGTCGAGGGGGTGGTCCTGGCACAGCGCGAGGAGGGTGGGCAGGGCCCGTTCGGCGCGGCCGAGGGCGAGGTCCGCGGCGAGGCGGGTGCGCTGGGCGTCCAGGCGGCGGCTCTCGGCGCGGGCCGCCTCCACCCGCGCGTCCGGAAGGTCGGCGAGGGCCGGGCCGCGCCAGAGCGCCAACGCCTCGTCGAGCAGGGCGGCGGCCCGGGCCGGGTCCGCGTCGGCGAGCGCCCGGCCGCCGTCCGCCGTGAGCCGCTCGAAGCGGTGCAGGTCGACGGCGTCGGGCTCGGCGCAGAGCCGGTAGCCCCCGTCGACCGAGGCGATGGCTGCGCGTCCCACGGCCCGGCGCAGCCGGCCGATCAGCGCCTGCAGCGCGCCGGCCGTGTCGGCGGGCGGGTCGGCGCCCCAGACGTCGGCGATCAGCACGTCCGGGGAGAGCGCGCGGCCGGGGCGCAGCGCGAGGGCGGCGAGCAGCGCGCGCAGGCGTGCGCCGCCGAGGGGGACGGGGGTGCCGTCGGCCCGGTCGGCCTGGGTGGTGCCGAGAATTCCGTAGCGCACCACGCCATTGTCGTCCAAGGGCGGAACTCCTTCGCCACCGGTTTTCGTTTTCCCCGGCAGCGGCCCGGGGAAGGGGCCGGGAAGCGATGCCGCTCGGGGGGACCCGTGCGCCGGCCGCCCCGGTCCGGTTACGGTCGTGGCCGCCCCTCATCAGACTCTCGGGAGCCCGCACCATGACCACAGCAATCCGGAGCGCCGACCGCCGCGTCAGCCCGGTCTTCCTGGCGCTCGCCGCCGTCCTGGTGGTGTCGGGGTGGGCCGTGTGGAGCGGCACCCTCGCCGCGAACACCGGCTTCGCGGTCTTCTTGTTCGTGGTGTCGGGCTGGGTGGTCTCGCTGTGCCTGCACGAGTACGCGCACGCCCGCACCGCCCTGCACAGCGGCGACATCTCGGTCGAGGCCAAGGGCTATCTGACGCTGAACCCGCTGAAGTACACCCATGCGCTGCTGAGCATCGTGCTGCCGGTGGTCTTCGTGATCATGGGTGGGATCGGGCTGCCGGGCGGGGCGGTGTTCATCGAGCACGGCCGGATCCGGGGCCGCTGGCGGCACAGCCTGATCTCGGCGGCCGGACCGCTGACGAACGTGGTGTTCGCGGCGGTGTGCACGGCGCCGTTCTGGCTCGGCGGGCTGGCGGGCGTACCCGCCACCTTCCGTTTCGCGCTGGCGTTCCTCGCGCTGCTCCAGGTGACGGCCGCGATCTTGAACTTCGTGCCGGTGCCCGGCCTCGACGGCTACGGCGTGCTCGAACCGTGGCTGCCGCTGAAGCTGCGGCGGCAGGTGGAGCCGTTCGCGCCGTTCGGGCTGCTGGCGGTCTTCGGGCTGCTGTGGGTCCCGGAGGTCAACCACGTGTTCTTCGACTTCGTGGACACGATCCTGCGGGGCCTGGGCGTCTCGCAGCTCGACAGCTACCTGGGCCAGGAGTTCTTCCGCTTCTGGCAGGGCGAGCCGCAGCTGCTGCCGTCGGGGTCCTGACCCGGGTCTCAGCCGGCCGCCTGGGTCCGCTGCGCCTGCTCCAGCTTGGTCTTGCGCACGTAGAACCACGCCATGTTGCTGGAGATGCCGGCAAGCAGGACCCAGACGATGCCGATGAAGCTGCCCTGCACGAAGGAGACGACGGCCGCGGCGACGGCGAGGACGCACACGGCGACGGCCATGAGGGCGAGTCGCCGGGCCGGGCTGGGCGGGGGCAAGAGGGCCATGGGTCGGCTCCTGGGTGAGGGGTCACACGATCCCTCCCAGTGTCCCCCATGCCCCGATCCGCCGGAGCCCGCCCCACCCGCCCCCGCGCGGCAAGGCGTCAGACGTCGGTGACCCGCAGCCCCGCGTGCGCCTTGTAGCGGCGGTTGACCGCGATCAGGTTGGCGACCAGCGACTCGACCTGGTGGGCGCCTCGCAGTCGGCCGGCGAAGACCCCGCGCATCCCGGGGATCCGGGCGGCCAGCGCCTGCACCACGTCGGTGTCGGCGCGGGACTCGCCGAGCACCATCACATCGGTGTCGATCCGCTCGGTCGCGGGGTCCTGCAGCAGCACCGCGGACAGGTGGTGGAAGGCCGCGGTGACCCGGGACTCGGGCAGCAGGGCGGCGGCCTGCTCGGCGGCGCTGCCCTCCTCCGGCTTGAGCGCGTAGGCGCCCTTCTTGTCGAAGCCCAGCGGATTGACGCAGTCGACGACGAGCTTGCCGGCCAGCGGCTCGCGCAGCGCCGTGAGCGTCTTGGCGTGGCCCTCCCAGGGGACGGCCACGATCACCACGTCGCTGCGGCGGGCGCATTCGGCGTTCTCGGCGCCCTCGATGCCCAGCCCGAGCTCGTCGGCGGCGGTCCGGGCGCGCTCGGCGGCCCGGGAGCCGATGATCACCTTCTGGCCGGCCACGGCGAGCCGGTAGGCCAGGCCGCGGCCCTGGTCGCCGGTGCCGCCGAGGACTCCGACCACGAGGCCGGAGACGTCCGGGAGGTCCCAGGGGTCGCGCTGGAGGGCGGCCTTCGCACGGGTCGCGGCGTTCGGGGACTGCGCAGCGTCGGAAGTAGTCATGACAGCGATCCTGTCACGCCGTTGCGCCGTGCGGGGTGACGGCCGCCGGTGCCGCCTCGCCCGCGCGGTGGTCAGGACTTCACGCTGCCCTCGGTCAGCCCCGTCCGCCAGTAGCGCTGGAGCACCGTCATCAGCACCATCAGCGGCACCACGGACAAGAACGCGCCGCCGACCGTGTACTGGTAGAGCACCGGTTGGCGGTCGGCGTAGCCGGTCCAGGAGGTCAGGCCCAGCTGGATCGGATAGAGGTCGGAGTCGGAGAGCATCACCAGCGGCAGGAAGTAGTTGTTCCAGATGTGCACGAACTGGAAGAGGAAGACGGTGACCAGCGCGGGGGTCATCAGCCGCAGCCCGAGCCCGCCGAAGATCCTCGCCTCGCCCGCGCCGTCGATCCGCGCCGCCTCCAGGAGCGAGTCGGGCACGGCGGCGGCCGCGTAGATCCGGCAGAGGTAGACGCCGAAGGGGCTGACGACGCTGGGGATCAGCACCGCCCAGAAGGTGTTGGCCAGCCCCATCGCGCTGAAGAGGAAGTACAGCGGGAGGGCGAGCGCGGTGCCGGGGATCAGCACCCCGGCGAGCACGACGTTGAAGACCGCCTCCCGGCCGCGGAAGGGGAACTTTGCCAGTGCGTAGCCGGCCGCGGCGGACAGCAGGGTGGCGCAGACCGCGCCGATCCCGGCGTAGAGCAGGGAGTTGGCGAACCAGCGGGCGTAGATGCCGTGGTCGTAGGTGAGGACGTCGACGAGGTGGGTCAGGGGCCGCGGATGGTCGGAGAACCAGAAGCCGAAGGTGCCGAAGAGGTCGGCGCTGTTCTTGGTGGTGGAGACGGTCAGCCAGTAGACGGGCACCAGGAAGTAGATCGCGGCGAGGGTCAGCAGCGAGGCGGTGATGATCCGGTAGCGGACCGGCGGCCGGGTCATCCGCGCTCCTTCGCGCGCCCGCCGACCAGCCGCAGGAAGCCGAAGGACAGCACACACGCCACCAGTGCCAGCAGCACCGCCTCCGCCGCCGCCACATGCTGGTTGTTGCCGACGAACGCCTCGCTGTAGGCGTGCAGGTTGGGGGTGAAGCCGGAGTCGATGGAGGAGGCCAGCGGGCGCAGCACCATCGGCTCGGCGAACAGCTGGAGGGTGCCGATGATGCTGAAGACGGTGGTGAGCACCAGCGCCGGCCGGATCAGCGGGATCTTGATGTGCCGGGCGACCTGCCAGGCGCTCGCGCCGTCGATCCGCGCCGCCTCGTACAGCTCGCCCGGTACGGCCTTGAGCTGGGCGATCAGCACCAGCATGTTGTAGCCGGTGAACTGCCAGGTGACGATGTTGGCGATGGCCCACAGCACGGTGTCGCGGGAGAGGAAGTCGACCTGCCGGCCGAGCGAGTCGGCGATCTTCACCAGCGGGCTGATGCCGGGGACGTAGAGGAATCCCCAGAGGATCGAGGCGATCACGCCGGGCACGCCGTACGGCAGGAAGAAGGCGCTGCGGAAGAACGGCACCCAGCGGGCGGAGGCGCTCTCCAGGAGCAGCGCGAGGGCCGTGGCGAGCACGATCATCAGCGGGATCTGCACGGCGCCGAAGAGCAGCACCCGGCCGAAGCCGGTCAGGAAACGGTCGTCGGAGAGCGCATGGGCGTAGTTGTCGAGGCCGGTGAAGGCCTCGTGCTCCTGGCCGCCGAGGCCGAGCGGTCCGGTGCGTTCGGTCCGGTGCAGGCTCTGGTAGAGGGCGTAGCCGATCGGGGCGAGGAAGCAGAGGGCGAAGACGGCGAGGAAGGGCAGGACGAAGCCGGCCGCGGCCCGGGCGTTGCGGGCCTCGGTCCGCGAGGCCCGGCGCGGGCGCCGCTGTGGGGCCCGCCTCTTGACGGCGACCGGGTCGGCCCTGCTGAGCGTGTCCCGGCTCACCCGCCGCTCTCCACCTTCAGGCCCTTGCCCTTGAGGTCGGAGAGGGTCTGGCCCTGCACCTTCTTCAGCACGGAGCGGAAGGAGCCGCCGTCGGCCAGCGCGTCGGTGAAGGCGTCGCCGAGCCGCTGGTAGAGGGTGTCCACGCCGGGTCCCCAGCGCCAGCTGGTGTCGACGTGCGCACCGGCGTCCGCGAAGATCCGGCTGTACTCCTGGCCGCCGAAGAAGGGCTTGTCGACGTCGAGGTCGGCGGTGGCGTAGCCCTTCTTGGCGCTGGGGAAGCCGTAGCCGCCGTCGATCAGCAGCGCGATCGACTCGGGGGCGGTGTTGAGCCAGACCGCGAAGTCCAGGGCGTCCTTGGGGTAGCGCGCCTTGGCGAAGACCGCGGTGGTCGAGCCGCCCCAGTTGGCGAAGACCTTCTCGCCGGCCTTCCACTGGGGCATCGGCGCGGCGCGCCACTTGCCCTTGGTGCCCGGCGCGTTGCCGGACAGCAGCGCATCGCCCCAACTGGCGCCCAGCCAGGCGGCGATGGCTCCCGTCTGGAGGTCCTTGTACCAGGCGTTCTGCCGGTCCGGGATGGTCTTGACGAGCTTCTGCCTGACGAGCGCTTCCCAGTAGTCGGCGACCTTGCGGGTGGGTTCGTCGTCGATGCCGATGATCCAGGTGTCCCCGTCGGCCGCGTACCACTTGGCGCCGGCCTGCCAGGCGAGGCCGGCGAAGCGGTTGCCGTTGGTGGGGGCGAAGGTCTCGATCCAGGCGCCCTTCTTGCGGACGGCCTTGGCGGCGCTCTCGTACTCGTCCCATGTCCCGGGAGTCCGTACGCCCCACTTGTCGAACAGGTCCTGCCGTACGAACAGGCCCATCGGCCCGGACGCCTGCGGGATGGCGTAGAGGCCCTTGCCGAAGACGGACTGCTGCCACTGCCAGCCGAAGAACTCGCCCTTGTGGCGGGCGGCGCCGAGCGGGGCGAGGTCCAGCAGCCCGTTGTCGAGCAGGAAGCTGGGGACGACCGGGAACTCGATCTGGCCCAGGTCGGGCGGGTTGCCGGCCTTGATGGCGGCGTGCATCTTCGCGTACTGCTCGCCGTTGACGGCCGACACCTTCTCGACCTTGACCTGGACCTCGGGGTTCTCGCGGTTCCACAGGTCGACGGGCTTGTCGATGCCCGGCACCCAGGACCAGAAGGTCAGCTCGATCTTCTGCCCCTTCTTGCGTTCCTCGGGTTGTCGGCCGTCGTCGCCGTCGCCGCAGCCGGCGAGCGCGAAACCGGCTGCGAGGGCGGCCGCCCCGCCCAGGACCGTTCTGCGGTGCACGGGGTTGCTGGTCATGTCGGCTCCTCCACGGGGATGCGGCGGAAGGTGATCGTCGAGTACGCGCTGAAGTCGCCGGTCTCGTAGAGCAGTCCGACGCTGTCGCGGTCGAGGCGTACGAGGTCGGAGTAGGCGGCCGGGAGCCCGCCGACCGTGTGCGCGGTCCGCCAGGTCAGACCGCCGTCGCGGCTGGCGCGTACGGTCATCAGGGCGCGGGCGGCCGGGTGGGCGGGGCCGGCGAAGAGCAGGGTGCCGGAACCGTCCAGGTGCAGGGTGCTGCCCTGGCAGACCGGTCCGGCGAGGCCGGCCTGCGGGCGGAAGGGCGCCAGGAGGTGTTCGCCGCCGTCCGTCGAGACGGCATCGGCGCGGCGCCAGGCCGCGGCGGCTTCCGTACGGGTGTTCAGGTAGACGCTGCCGTCGGGGAGTTCGGCGGCACAGGTCTCGTTGGGGGCCACGCCGAGGTCGGTGTCACCGTCGGTGTAGCCGATCCGCCAGGTGGCGCCGTCGTCGTCACTGAGCAGGGCGTGGCTGCCGTTGTAGCGGGCCTCGGTGCCGTCGTCGCCGGGCCTCGTGGGCGGGGTGGAGTGGTTGGCGGGGACCAGCAGCCGGCCGGCGCGGGGGGCTCGGCGCAGGCGTAACGCATGGCCGGGCCCGGTCGCGTACCAGCGCCACGGCGGCAGCTTGGCCTGGTCGGTGATCTCGCGGGGGTCGCTCCAGCTCGCGCCCTCGTCGTCGCTGTGCTGGAGCCAGACCCGCCGGCCGTCGGCGGGCGGGACCCGACCGCGGCGGATGCGGGCCTCGGTGGCGTCGGCGGCGCTGTGGACCTGGAGGAGCAGCACCCGGCCGCCGGCGAGCACGACCGGTGCGGGGTTGCCCGCGGTGCCGGCGCCGTTGCGGCTGACGACCTGGAGCGGGCCCCAGGTGCGGCCGCCGTCCCGGGACCGTTTGAGCACGAGGTCGATATCGCCCCAGTCGGCGGCCGACGAGACCCGGCCCTCGGCGAAGGCCAGGAGGGCCCCGGAGCGCGCCCGGACCACGGCGGGGATCCGGAAGCTCGTGTACCCCTCGGTCCCGGCCCGGTACGGCACTGAGCTCTCGTACGCCATGGGTCACCCCCAATGGGCAAGGACGTAGGATGTCCCCTGTCCTGCGGTGACCATAGGGAGTGCCCAACTGGCCGTCAAGGCACCGCACATGGCGCTTTTCCGTGTCGGCAAAGACACTCCCGACACCGCATGAAATCCCGGTGAACGGGATGAATGGGACAGTACCCTTCGGCAGCCGGGCCCCGACTCCCCCTAGTCGGCGAGCCGGTGCCGGATCCCGTCGAAGTGCCGGTGTATCGCCTCCACGGCGCGGTCCGCGTCGCGGGCCTCCAGCGCGTCGACGATCTCCCGGTGCTGACGGTAGGTCACCTCCGGGTCCGGACGGGCGTCGGACAGGTCCTCGCGCACCCGGCGCAGCGCCGCCCAGAAGGCGTCCAGCACCTCGCTCAGCAGATGGTTGCCCAGGGAGCGGTAGAGGGCGAGATGGAACGCCCGGTCGGTGTCGCTGTGCACCATGCCGCCGCGCGCCTCCTCCGCCATCCGCTGCACCAGCCCCTTGAGGGCGGTGAGGTCCTCGGCGGGCAGCGTGCGCGCGACGGTGCCGATCAGGCCCGCCTCCAGGGCCTCGCGGACCTCCATCAGCTCGTACAGACTCGGCTCGCCCTGATGGTGGCGGACCGCCGCGCGGAAGGCGACGCCCTCGACGAACGGCTCCAGCGTGAGCGGGCCGACGTAGGTGCCGAAGCCGTGCCGGATCTCCACGATGCGCATGGCCTGCAGCGCCTTCAGCGCCTCGCGCACCGAATTGCGGCTGACGTCGAGCAGGGCGACGAGTTCGGCCTCGGTGGGCAGCGGGTCGCCCGGCACCAGCCCGCCCTGCAGGATCAACTGCTTGATCTGCGCCTGCACATCCTCGGACATCGTCCCTCGCGCCATGGAATCTCCCTCTCCCTCTCCCGCAACCGCGCGTGCCGTGCCACCGGCCCTCCCCCGAGCTCGTAAGGAGCAGGGGGCACCCCCGTACGACCCGCCCCACCCGGGACCGCACATCCTTGACCGACCGCCTGTGAACAGGGTCTATTGTGCTCCGACATAGGACATCCCACGTCCCATGTCCGGTGACATCGGTCATCACCCGTCCGACATCGGAGACCCGGAGCCCCCATGGCACTGCCCACCCCCCTCCACGGCGTCATCCCACCGGTCTGCACCCCGCTCGACCCGCGCGGCCAGGTCGACACCGTCTCCCTGGCACACCTGGTCGACCACCTCATCGACGGCGGAGTGCACGGGCTGTTCGCCCTCGGCTCCACCAGCGAGGTCGCCTACCTGACCGACGCCCAGCGCGCCACCGCCCTGGAGGCGGTGCTCAAGGCCGCGGACGGCCGGGTCCCGGTGCTCGCCGGCGCCATCGACACCACCACCCCGCGGGTCCTCGACCACGCCCGCACCGCCGCCGGCCTGGGCGCCGACGCCCTGGTCGCCACCGCGCCCTTCTACACCCGCACCCACCCCCGGGAGATCGCCGCCCACTTCCGGCACCTGCGCACGGCCGTGGACCTCCCCCTGCTCGCCTACGACATCCCCACGGCCGTCCACAGCAAGCTGGCGCCCGCCCTGGTCCGCGAGCTGGCCGAGGACGGCACCCTGGCCGGGCTCAAGGACAGCAGCGGCGACGAGGGCTCGCTGCGCCGGCTGATCGTGGCGCTCGGCGGCCGCACCGGCCGCCGCACCGGCCCCGCCCCCGGCTTCGCGATCCTCACCGGCTCCGAACTGACCGCGGACGCCGCCCTGCTGGCGGGCGCCGACGGCATCGTCCCCGGCCTCGGCAACGTCGACCCGGCGGGCTATGTACGCCTCTACGACGCGGCCCGGTCCGGCGACTGGGAGCGGGCCGCCGCCGAACAGGAGCGGTTGGCCGCCCTGTTCTCGATGGTCGACACCGGCCCGGAGAGCGAGATGGGCCGCAGCTCCTCCGCACTGGGCGCCTTCAAGGCGGCCCTCCACCTCCTCGGCGTGATCAAGCGCGGCACCACCGCGTTCCCCCAACTACCACTGAGCGGCGAGTCGGTACGGGAGGTCGGACGACTCCTCACCGAGGCCGGTCTGACGCCGCCGCAGGGGGACCACCGAAGCGGCTGAGGGCCCGACGCGGACCGGTGTGGACCCGACAGGCCGTACGAGGGAAGGTGCCTGAAGTCCCGTACGGGTGAAAGCCGTTGAAAGCGAAACCAGGAAGTGCCGCCCTGGGGCAGGATGCCGTGCCATGGATGCCGTACGGGTCGCGCTGTTGCGTGAGGTGCTCGCCGGGACGGAGTGGGTCCAGGCCACCCGCAGGTTCGCCGGGTCGCTGCGGGCCGCGGTCGCGCCGCACGGCGGGGGGCTGCTGTTGGTCGGCAGCGCCGCGTACGAGCCCTGGCATCTGGCCGCCCATCTGGACGACGAGGCCGCCTGGTCGGGCCTGCCGGAGCTGTCGCCGACGCTGGTGCGCCATCGTGTCCCCGGCGGGGCGCCGGCCCACCTGGCGGTGGGGCTCGGGCGGCTGGCGGCGGCCGGGCGGGGCGAGACGCTGCTGGTCGTCACGCCGGGGCAGCCGGGCGCCGGGCTGCTGGAGCGGGTGCACGACGCCCGTCGCAACGGCGCGACGGTGTTGGCGCTGGACGGCGGCGACCGCGATCTGCACGCCCTGGCCCACGACGCGCTCGCCGCGCCCGCGGCCCCGCCCGACGGCGGGACCGGTACCCCCGCGGACCTCGACCTCGACACCGTCCAGCATCTGGTGAGCGCGGCCGCCGGCGAGAACAGCCTGCCCGCGCCCCGCCGGCACCGCCGCTTCCGCGACCGGCTGGCCCGACTCGCCGACGCCCTGACGGAGCCGCCGCCCCCGCGGTGGTAGGGCACCGAAGCCTCCCCTCGGGGTTCCGAGGCCTTCCCCCGGTGGCCCCAAAATGCTTTGCCTCGCGCCCCGCCCGTGCGGACGATGGTGCATCGTGACCTCGGACGACCATCCCCCACCCGCACCCCGTTCCACGCCCCGCCGCCGCGGGCGCTTCGCCGCCCTGCTGCCGGATCCGGCGCCCTGGCGCTCCTCGCGCGACTTCCGGCTGATGTGGTGTGCGGGCGCGGTCACGGTCTTCGGCAGCTTTCTGACCTTCGTGGCGCTGCCGCTCCAGCTGAAGGAGCTGACCGGCTCCACCCTGGCGGTCGGGGCGCTGGGCGCCGTGGAGGTGATCCCGCTCATCGTCTTCGGCCTCTACGGCGGTGCGCTCGCGGACGCCGTGGACCGCCGCCGGCTGATCGTCTGGACCGAGGTCGCGCTCGGCGCGATCTCCGCGCTGCTGCTGCTCAACAGCCTGCTGCCGGAGCCGCTGGTGTGGCCGCTGTACGTGAGCGCGGCGGCGAGCAGCGCGCTGACCGGTCTCCAGCGGCCGGCACTGGACGCGATCGTGCCGAGGATCGTCCCGCACGACCAGCTCGCCGCGGCCGCCGCGCTCAACGCGCTGCGCTGGCAGATCGGCGCCGTCGCGGGGCCGGCGCTGGCCGGCGGGCTGCTCGCCTATGCCGGCCTGACCTGGTCGTACGCCATCGACACGGCCACCTACGCGATCTCCGTGCTGCTCTCGCTGAAGCTGGCGCCGCAGCCCGCCTCGCACGATGCCGAAAAGCCGTCGCTGCGCGGGATCGCCGAGGGCGCGCGCTACGCCTGGAGCCGCAAGGAGCTGCTGGGCACCTACGCCGTCGACGTCCTCGCGATGCTGTTCGCCTTCCCGCTGGCGATCTTCCCGTTCCTCGCCGACGACCTGGACGCTCCCTGGGCGCTGGGGCTGATGTACGCGGCGCTGCCCGCCGGGTCGTTCCTGGTCAGTGTCACCAGCGGCTGGACGTCGAGGGTCCACCGCCAGGGCCGCGCCATCGCGCTGGCGGCCGCCGGGTGGGGGCTCGCGGTCGCCGTCGCCGGGCAGCTGCACAACGTCTGGCTGGTGCTGCTGTTCCTGATGCTGGCCGGCGCCTGCGACATGATCAGCGGCATCTTCCGCTCGGCGCTGTGGAACCAGACCATCCCCGACGCGCTGCGGGGCCGGCTGGCCGGGATCGAGCTGCTGTCCTACTCGGCGGGCCCGCAGCTGGGCCAGGTCCGGGTCGGCGGAATGGCGGCGCTGACCGGTGTACGGGCGTCGGTGTCGCTGGGCGGGCTGCTGTGCTTCGCGGGGGTCGGGCTGCTGGCACTCGGGCTGCCGAAGCTGATGGCGTACGACGCCAGAACTGATGAGCACGCCCGGCGGATGCGGGAGCGGCGGGCGGGCTCCGGCGAGCGGGGCGACGGCCTGACCGGCGGCGCAGCCAAGGACCCGGACGCGGACCCGGCCACGGCCTGACGCCGGTGGCGCCGCGCCGGTCCGGGCGATCTCCTACGCGTCCTCGCCCGCGCCGCCCTTGCCCTTCGCCCGCCCGCCGTCCATGTCGTGCCACTTCGGGTCGGTCTCCCACTCCAGGTTCCGCTCCCTGGCGGTCTCCATGGCGTGCGCGGCCTCCTCGCGGGTGGCGTACGGGCCGAAGCGGTCGGCGGCGCGGCACTCCGGGCCCTCCTCGACCGTCTGGTGCCGGAGGCAGTAGTACCACTCGCCCGGCTTACCGACCGTCCGTCTCTTGAACAGCGCCATCGCCGCCTCCTGTGGGTGTTCCGTGTCACCATCCTGCCCGACGGCCCGCGGATACACTCGCTGGCATGTCTGGCCAGTCGCTTCTTGCCCCGGGGAAGATCTCCCCCACCCGCCCCGTCCCCGCCTCGATTCCGCGCCCCGAGTACGTCGGGAAGGACGCGCCCACGCCCTACACGGGGCCCGAGGTGCAGGACGCCGAAACGATCGAGCGGATGCGGATCGCCGGCCGGATCGCCGCACAGGCGATGGCGGAGGCCGCCAAGCTGATCGAGCCCGGTGTGACGACCGACGAACTCGACCGGGTCGCCCACGAGTTCATGTGCGACCACGGCGCCTACCCGTCCACCCTCGGCTACCGCGGGTTCCCCAAGTCCCTGTGCTCCTCGCTCAACGAGGTCATCTGCCACGGCATCCCGGACTCCACCGTCCTCAAGGACGGCGACATCGTGAACCTGGACGTCACCGCGTACATCAACGGCGTGCACGGCGACAACAACGCCACCTACCTGTGCGGTGACGTGGACGAGGAGTCCAAGCTGCTGGTGGAGCGCACGCGCGAGGCGCTCCAGCGCGCGATCAAGGCGGTCAGGCCGGGGCGTCAGATCAACATCATCGGCCGGGTCATCGAGTCGTACGCCAAGCGCTTCGGCTACGGAGTGGTCCGTGACTTCACCGGTCACGGCATCAACTCCGCCTTCCACTCCGGCCTGATCGTTCCGCACTACGACAGCCCGCACCACACCACCGACATCAAGCCCGGCATGACCTTCACGATCGAGCCGATGCTGACGCTGGGCACGCACGACTACGACATGTGGGACGACGGCTGGACCGTGGTGACCAAGGACCGCAAGCGGACCGCGCAGTTCGAGCACACGCTGGTCGTGACGGAGACCGGGGCGGAGATCCTCACGCTCCCGTAAGCGGCGGCGGGCTTCCATAGGGCACGGACGGCGGGGCACGGCCTCGCGGGGCCGTCCGGGGCGTGGGGCACATTTTACCGACAGCGCGTCGGGAACAGGGGTAGCCTGGTTACCGACAGGACGTCGGGAACAGGTTGACTTAGGTAAGCCTAACTAGTTAGGTGAGCCCAAGCGTCAGCGGCTCTGCGCAGTCCCTGCCCCCGTCTTCCCCCAAGCTCTCAACTTCGTTCGAGCAGGGGAGACCCCCATCCTCGGTCCCCGGAGGTCCGCCTTGGCAGCGTCCAGCCCGACCAGCCCGACCCCGTCCGCTCCCGCCACGCCGTTCTCGACGGTCATCCGCACGGCGTCCCACGAGCAGCACACGGAGGCCGAGAACTCCTCGTTCATGAGCGACCTCCTCGGCGGCCGGCTCGGCGTCACGGCCTACCGGCGCTACACCGAGCAGCTGTGGTTCGTCTACCGCGCGCTGGAGGGCGCCTCCGAGGCGCTCGCCGACAACCCGGTGGCGGGCCCCTTCATCCGTCCGGAGCTGGCCCGCACCGCCGAACTGGAGCGCGATCTCGCCCACCTCGGCGGGTCCGCCTGGCGCGACGGCCTGGAGCCGCTGCCGGCCACCGCCGCCTACGCCGACCGCGTGGCGGCCTGCGCCCGCGACTGGCCGGCCGGCTATGTCGCCCACCACTACACGCGCTACCTCGGCGATCTCTCCGGCGGCCAGATCATCCGCGGCACCGCCGAGAAGGCCTGGGGCTTCGCCCGCAAGGGCGACGGGGTGCGGTTCTACGTCTTCGAGGACATAGCCAACCCCGCCGCCTTCAAGCGCGAGTACCGCACGCTGCTGGACGCGCTGCCGGTGGACGACCTGGAGAAGCAGCGGGTGGTCGACGAGTGCAAGCGCGCGTTCCGGCTGAACAGCGCGGTCTTCAGGGAGTTGGGCGAGCAGTTCCCGCTGAGCGCGTGACGCCGGACGGGCCCGGGTAGCCACCCCGGGCCCGAGCCGTTCCAGCGGGAGGTGCGGCGGCGGCCGGCGCAGGTGGCGGGACCGGGTGCTCGCCTCGCTCGTCGCGCAGATCCACCCCGGGAGCCGGTGAGATGGCCACCGGACCGCGTCCGGAGCGCGCGGCGGCGGACCTCTCCCCCGGCCCCCCGCCGCCCCGCGGCGCCGTGCGCTCACCCCTTCCCGCGCCCTCGCCCCCGCCCTGGCGCTCGCACTCCTCCTCGCCGCGCTGCTCTCCGCCGGTATCGGCGCGTACGAGGTCCCGGTCGGCGGGGTCGTCGACACGACCTGGGGCCGGCCGCGGCGTACGCGGACCGGGCGGCGGTGCCGCACGACGGACTGATCGCCGCGCAGGGGCCGCCGGCGGAGGTCTTCACCGACGCGCCGCTGTCGCGGGTCTACCGGCAGCCGGTGGAGGTGATCGGGCATCCGCGGACCGGAATTCCGCTGGTCATGCCCCGTCGCGAGCTATGACCCTTACCTTGACCGCGCCTTGACGGTTCCGTGACTGGCCATGGATCAATCCGTAATCGGGCCGTTGTTCATGAGAGCGGGATCACTAGACAGGGTGGGCAGGAGAAGGTAAGCCTCAGATAAGTTAGGGCCGCCTTAGTGGCGACCCTAACGTCTGCCTACCCTTCCCGTACGTCGTTTCCGTACATCCGAGCCCGCTGGGAGCCCCGAATGCGAGCCCTTCGCCCCTCCACCGTCGCCGCCATCGCCGCGGTCGCGGCCGTCACCGCCGTCGCCGGCTGCGCCGCCAAGAACGACGGCAAGGCGGGAGGCGGCAAGGGCACGATCGAGGTAACCGCGACCGACTCCAGCTGCGAGCTCTCCGCCAAGGAGTTCCCCGCCGGACATGTCCGCTTCGCGGTGCAGAACAAGGGCTCCAAGGTCACCGAGGTGTACGTCTACGCGCCAGGCGACCGCATCGTGACCGAGCGGGAGAACATCGGCCCCGGCACCAGCACGGAGATCACCGCCGAGATCAAGGCCGGTTCGTACGAGATCGCCTGCAAGCCGGGCATGAAGGGCGACGGGATCCGGCAGAAGGTGACCGCCAGCGGCAAGGCCACCACCGCCAAGCGCGACCCCAAGCTGGACGCCGCGGTCGCCGCGTACCGCAAGTACGCCCAGGAGCAGGCCGACCAGACCATCCCGAAGGCGCAGAAGTTCGCCGACGCGGTCAAGGCCGGCGACCTGGACGAGGCGAAGAAGACCTACGCCGTCTCGCGGGTCGGCTGGGAGCGCACCGAGCCGGTGGCCGAGTCGTTCGGCGACATCGACCCCAAGGTCGATGTGCGCGAGGACGGCCTGGAGAAGGGCCAGAAGTGGACCGGCTGGCACAAGCTGGAGAAGTCCCTGTGGGAGGAGAAGAAGATCTCCGGGGACGACAAGAAGCTCGCCGACCAGCTCATGACGGACCTCAAGGACTGGCAGAAGCGGGTCGGCAAGGCCGAGATCACCCCGACCAGCATGGCCAACGGCGCCAAGGAGCTGCTCGACGAGGTGGCCACCGGCAAGGTCACCGGTGAGGAGGAGCGTTACAGCCACACCGACCTGGTCGACTTCCAGGCCAACGTCGAGGGCGCCGAGAAGACCTACCAGCTGCTGAAGCCGGTCGCCGCCAAGAACGACCCGGCGCTCGCCAAGGAGCTGGACAAGCAGTTCAAGGCGATCGACGCACGGCTTGAGGCGCACCGCGACGACAAGGCCGCCGACGGCTTCGTCTCCTACGACACGGTCGACAAGGGCGAGCGCAAGGAACTCTCCGACGGCGTCAACGCGCTGGCCGAGCCGCTGTCGAAGCTGGCCGCCGCCGTGGCCGCCGCCAAGTAGTCCGCTGCCAGGCCACAGGGGGTCACGATGACAAACGACAACAGCACCGGCGCCCAGGACGAGCGGGCCGCCGAGGACACCGCCGCCACCGACACCGCCGCCACCGACACCGCGGTCACCGACGCCGCGGCCGAGCAGACCGCCAACGGGCGGGCGCCCTCCCGGCGTTCGCTGCTGGGCTGGGGCGGCGCGGGACTGGCGCTCGGCGCGGTCGCGGCCGGCGGAACGGCGGCGGCGCTGCGCGCCGGCGCCGACGTCCAGCCGGCCGCCGCGGACGCGACCGCGGGTGCCGCGGTCGCCTTCCACGGCAAGCACCAGGCCGGTATCGCCAGCGCCGTCCAGGACCGGCTGCACTTCGCCGCGTTCGACGTCACCACCGACGACCGCGACGAGCTGATCGCGCTGCTCAAGGACTGGACGAAGGCCGCGGCGCGGATGACGGCCGGGGACGCGGTCGGCGACGGTGCGGTCGGCGGGCTGGCGGAGGCGCCGCCGGACGACACCGGCGAGGCGCTCGGCCTGCCGCCGTCCCGGCTCACCCTGACCTTCGGCATCGGCCCGACGCTGTTCGAGAAGGACGGCAAGGACCGCTTCGGCCTCAAGGGCCGCCGGCCCGCGGCGCTGACCGAGCTGCCGCAGTTCCCCGGCGACAACCTCGACAAGACCCGCAGCGGCGGCGATCTGTGCATCCAGGCCTGCGCGGACGACCCGCAGGTCGCGGTGCACGCGATCCGCAACCTGGCCCGGATCGGCTTCGGCAAGATAGCCATCCGCTGGTCGCAGCTCGGCTTCGGCAAGACCTCCTCCACGACGCCGGAGGCCCAGACGCCGCGCAACATGATGGGCTTCAAGGACGGCACCCGGAACATCGCGGGCACCGACGGCGCCGCGCTGACCAAGCACGTGTGGGTCGGCGAGGGCGACGAGAAGGGCGCGGCCGGCTGGATGGCCGGCGGCTCCTACCTCGTCGCGCGCCGGATCCGGATGCACATCGAGACCTGGGACCGCACCTCGCTCCAGGAGCAGGAGGACATCTTCGGCCGCAACAAGGGCGAGGGCGCCGCGGTCGGCAAGAAGAACGAGCGGGACGAGCCGCATCTGAAGTCGATGCTGCCGACCGCCCACGTACGCCTCGCGCACCCGGACTCCAACCACGGCGTGCGCATCCTGCGCCGCGGCTACTCCTTCACCGACGGCACCGACGGCCTGGGCCGGCTCGACGCGGGGCTGTTCTTCCTCGCCTACCAGCGCGACGTGCGCGAGGGCTTCATCCCCCTCCAGCGGAGGCTGGCGGCCAACGACGCCCTCAACGAGTACATCCAGCACGTCGGTTCCGCGCTCTTCGCGGTGCCGCCGGGCGTCCGCGACGGCGACGACTGGTGGGGCCGGGAGCTCTTCGCCTGACGCCGCCGGCGCCACTTTGCCGCGCCGCACAGAAGACTGCCACCGTATGAAGGAAGGGAAGGCCCCGACGTGTTGGGCAACTACCTGATCGGTCTGCGCGAGGGCCTGGAAGCCAGCCTCGTCGTCTGCATCCTGATCGCCTATCTGGTCAAGACCGGGAGGCGGGAGGCGCTGCGCCCGGTCTGGCTCGGGATCGCGCTCGCCGTGGTGCTGTCGTTCGGGTTCGGGGCCGCCCTGCAGTTCGGCTCGCAGACCCTGACGTTCAAGGCGCAGGAGGCGCTCGGCGGATCACTGTCCGTCGTCGCGGTGTGCCTGGTGACGTGGATGGTCTTCTGGATGCGGCGCACCGCGCGGCATCTGAAGCAGGAGCTGCACGGGAAGTTGGACGCGGCGCTGCAGATGGGCACCGTGGCGCTGGTGGTCACCGCGTTCCTGTCGGTGGGCCGGGAGGGCCTGGAGACCGCGCTGTTCGTCTGGACCGCCGCCCAGTCCGCGAACGACGGCGTACGGCCGCTGGTCGGGGCGCTGCTGGGGCTGCTGACGGCCGTCCTGATGGGCTGGCTGTTCTACCGCGGCGCGGTCCGGATCAACCTCGCGAAGTTCTTCACGTGGACCGGCGGGATGCTGGTGGTGGTCGCGGCGGGCGTGCTGGCATACGGCTTCCACGATCTGCAGGAGGCCGAGTTCCTGCCGGGGCTGGGCAGCAAGGCGTTCGACATCAGCGAGCAGATCCCGGCCGACAGCTGGTACGGCACGCTGCTGAAGGGCGTCTTCAACTTCCAGCCGGACCCGACCGTCCTCCAGGTCACGGTGTGGGCTCTGTATCTGATCCCCACGCTTCTGTTCTTCCTCGCCCCGGGTAGGGTGTCGCCGAATCGTGCCACCCCGGCGGCCGCCCAGTCCGCCCCGGTCGCCCCGAAGGAGCCCGAGCCCCATGACACGCAGGTCGCCGTTCCGGGTGCCCGTAACTCTGATGTCGGCAGCGACGGCGCTGCTGATACTGAGCGGGTGCATGACGGTGCACGGCGAGAGGGAGATGCTGCCGGCGGTGTCGAAGGCTGAGGGCGCCAAGGCGCTCGACCGCTTCGCCGACGGCTTCAACAAGGCCAACCGCCAGCTCGATCCGAAGCTGAATCCCTCCTTCGAGGCGGGCCCGCTGCTCGCCATCGACCAGGCCGGGATAAAGGCCGCGCAGGCCCTGCGGCCGCAGGGCAACCCGGGCTTCCCCGCGCTGACGTTCAAGGACGCGCACTTCACCGTGCCCAAGCAGAAGGGCTGGCCGAAGTACTTCCTCGCGGACGCGCTCAGCAACCGTAAGGACGCCAGTGGCCAGAGCACCCGCTGGTTCCTGGTGTTCGGCCGCGACGGCGTCGGCGAGAAGTGGCGCGCGCAGTACTTCGCGCAGTTCCCCGGGAACAAGGCGCCGGAGCTGAAGACGGACGAGAACGGCTACGCGGAGGCGGTGCCCGCCGGCGCGACGTCGGGCCTGACCGTGGACCCGGGCAAGCTGAGCCGCCGCTACGCGGACTACCTCAACACCGGCAAGGGCGGCGCCTTCGCGTCCGGGCCGAACACCGACGGCTGGCGGGAGCGGCGCGCCAAGGACTCCCACCAGCTCGGTGCGCGGATCCTGTGGGAGGACACCGCCTCGGAAGCGCCGCCGGTGGCGCTGCGGACGACCGACGGCGGTGCGCTGGTGTTCTTCTCGACCTTCTACCACCAGCAGAAGACGGTCTCCGAGGGGTCGGTGATCACGGTGCCGGCGGGTCTGCAGGGCCTCGTCGAGGGCCCGCAGAAGAAGACCAACCGGATGGCCTTCACCACGGTCTCGGCCCAGGCGGTCACGGTGCCGGCCAAGGGGTCCGGCGGGAAGGTCGTCTTCCTCAACCGGCGCGAGGGCAAGACCGCGGTGAAGCCTCTGTAGGGCGCCGAGAAGCAGCCGACGTCGAGGGGGCCGCCGGAGTGATCCCGGCGGCCCCCTCGGTGTGCGGAGCGGGGGTCAGCGGCCGATCGGCCAGGCCGCCGTCTCGTGGTAGGGCTCGCGGTCGGTGCGGTCGTGGAACTCGGCGCAGGCGTCGGTCAGCGACTCCAGCAGCGTCAGCGGGTCGGGCAGCGGCAGCTCGGGGCCGCGCAGCCAGGTCACCGCGGGCTGCTCGCCGGGCAGCGCCGAGGGCGGCAGGAGTACGTAGCTGCCGCGGCAGTGCCAGCGCAGCCCCGGGTGGTCTTCCAGGGTCTCGGGGTGGCAGTCCAGCTCGCAGGGCCACCACTCGTCCTCGTCGTCCGGGGTGCCGCGGGTGGCGGTGAAGAACAGCATCCGGCCGTCGCCGAAGCCGGCGCCGCTGAGCGTGATCGGCCCTACCTCGATGCCCGCCGCCTCCAGGCGCCCCAGGGCGCTGCGGCCCGCCTCGACGGGGACGTCGAGCACGTCGTGGGCGATGCCGGTGGCGGTGATGAAGTTGGCCTGCGGGAGGGTGCGGACCCAGGCGGCGACCATGTCGCGGTCGGTGGTGGCGACGGTCTGCCAGCCGAAGGAGATGGGATGTCGGCCCGGGGTGGGACAGCCGACGCGTTCACAGGAACAGCCGTAGCCGGAGGGGTGTGCTGCCGGGGCGACGGGGAAGCCCGCGTCGGCCGCGGCCAGCAGCAGGTCCTCGCGGCCGCGCGCGGCCGCCGATCCCGTGTCCGTATCGCCGCCGTTCGATCCGCTCTTCGGCCGGCGCAGCCACTGGGAGAACCTGCTCTTGCGTTCCATCTATCCCCTCACTTCGAGCGGTGGTCTGGGATCAATGCTGCCACCATCCTGCGCTTCGGGTGACCGGTGTGGGGATCCGGGGTGAACTGAGAACGGGCGAATACCGGCAATCCATCCCATCAGCGACAGGTCGCCTGCCTCGTCCGCCGTTCGCCCGGCGCACTCAGTCCCGGGGTCGCAGACCGCGCAGTACCTGGTCGACAAGGGTGTCGACGAACTCGTGGGTCAATTCGCCGGTGCGCATCAACCAGCGCTGTGAGAAGGGACTCAGCAGCATCTCGGTGGCCAGCCGCACATCGATGTCGTCGGCCACCTGGCCCGCCTCCTGGGCGGCCCGCAGCCGTTCGACGTAGACGAGGGTGCCGGGCTCCAGCAGCCGACCGACGAAGGAGCGGGAGAGCTCCTCGTCGCCGGCGCCGGCCGCCGCGAGGGCGCGGTAGGGGGCCTGGAACGCCGGGTCGTTGAACTCGTCGACGGTCGCCCGCAGCACGAACTTCAGGTCGGCGGCCAGGTCACCGGTGTTCGGCAGGCCCTTTTCGTAGTCCTCGTCGACGCCGGCGGTGAAGGCGTCGAGCAGGACGGCGGCCTTGGAGGGCCACCAGCGGTAGATCGTCTGCTTGCCGACCCCGGCCCGGGAGGCGATGCCTTCGATCGTGAGCTTCTCGTAGCCGACCTCGCCGACGAGGGTGAGGGCGGCGTCGAAGATCGCGCGGCGGGAGCGTTCGCTGCGGCGGGAGGCGTCGGGTGCGCTTTTGTTGGCCATGGTGCGGAGTCTAGCGAGGAAGAGGCGAGACGTATCGTCTTGACGAGACGTATCGTCTCGGTCCATAGTGAGGGACATCAAGCGAGACGCATCGTCTCGCAGGAAGTGGTCGACGAGGAGAGGGGATCCCCATGAGCAAGGGCAATGCGGGCGGAATGCTCGGTGTCGGAGGCACCCGGAGCAAGCTCTCGCGCGGTGCGCTGCGCGGCGCCGGCGGCGGTGCCCGTGGTGGTCACGGGCAGCCGGATCCGCAGGACCGGCGCCGCGAGCTGCTCCGCAAGTTCCAGGAGCGGGCCCGGAAGGACTGATCTACGAGCGGTCCCAGTCGTCGCCCCACGCCGCGTCGCGGGCCGCGCGGTAGCGGTCACCGTGCCGCTTGGTGACCGTGGCGCGCTCCAGCCCGTCGTCCGCGGTGCACAGCTCCAGCAGGACCTGGCCCTTGCGGAGCTGGGGCTTGCGGACGATGCGGGCGGCGGCCGGGGCGGCGTCGAGGTGGGTGGCGGCCACGTAGGCGAACTTCTCGTCCTCGTACGGCAGGGAGCCGCCCTTGACCTGGCGGTGCAGCGAGGAGCGGCTGACCCGGGCGGAGAAGTGGCACCAGTCTTCCCCGGGGACGATGGGGCAGGTGTCGCTGTGCGGGCAGGGGGCGACGATCCGCAGGCCGGCCTCGACGAGCTGGGTGCGGGCCTCGCGGATGCGGAGGTAGCCGTCGGGCGTGCCGGGCTCGATGAGGACGACGCTGTTGGCGGCGGCGGCCGCGGCGACGACGGCGCGGCGGTCCTCGGGGCGGAGTTCGCCCAGCACGTAGGAGACCGTCACGAGGTCCGTACCGGCGGGGAGGGTGAGGCCCTCGCCGAGGGTCCGGCGCTGCCAGTCGGTGTCCGGCAGGACGCCGGCGGCCAGTTCGGCCCCCAGGTCGAGGGCGGGCTGGGCCCAGTCCCAGACGGTGCTGTGGTGGCCTTCCCAGGTGGCGGCGGTGGCCCAGGTCGCGGCGCCGGTGCCGCCGCCGATGTCGATATGCGTGGCCGGTGACCAGTCGGGGACCCGCAAGGCGAAGGCGGCCAGCGCGGCCCGTACGGCTTCGAAGGTGGCCGGCATGCGGTAGGCGGCGTACGCGGCCACGTCCGCGCGGTCGCGCAGGACCGGGGCGTCGGTGGGGGTGCGTCCCCGGTAGTTGGCGATCAGGCGGTCCACCGCCTGCGCGGCCTGCTTGGGCGGCAGGCCGTCGAGCAGGCCGGCCAGTGCGGCGCGCAGTTCCTCGTGCATTGGAGGAATTCTACGGCGGGTCCGGGCGGGCTCCCCCACGCCCGAACGGTGCGGCGGACCCCCGCCCGCCGTGCCTCAGACGGCCCCCACCACGGCTCTGGCCAGGCGGGTGGCGGCCGCGGCGCGCGGGGCGCTGCCGCCGATCCGGCGGCGGGGGTGGACGGTGTTCGCCAGCAGGATCAGGAAGGTGTCGGTCGCGCGGTCCACGACCAGGCTGGTGCCGGTGAAGCCGGTGTGCCCGGCCGCGCCCCGGCCCGCCAACTCGCCCATGAAGTACGGCTGGTCGATGCCGAAGCCGAGGCCGGGCGGGTCGAGCAGCGCGGCGACCGCGCCGGCGCCCAGGATCCGGGTGGAGCCGTAGGCGCCGCCGTTGAGCAGCGTGCGGCACAGCACGGCGAGGTCCTGGGCGGTGGAGAACAGGCCCGCGTGACCGGCCACCCCGCCCAGCGCCCAGGCGTTCTCGTCGTGCACCTCGCCGCGGATCATGCCGCGGTCCGCCTTGGCCCAGGGACGCCGCTGGTCCTCCGTCGCCGCCACACCGGGCGGCGCCAGCGGGCCGTAGCAGGTGCTGGACATGCCCAGCGGGCCGGTGATGCCCTCGTGGACCAGGGCGTCCAGGCGCCGTCCGGTGAGCTGCTCCAGGATCAGCTGGAGGGAGATCAGGTTGACGTCGGAGTAGAGGTAGCTGGTGTCGGGGCGGCCGGTGGGGGCGGCCGCCTCCCGCCACAGCAGCGCCAGCTGGGCGGCGCGGTCCCGGCGCTCGTAGAAGGGCAGCTCGGGGGCGAGTCCGGAGGTGTGGGTGAGCAGCTGGCGGACGGTGATGCCCGGGGCGAAGGCCGGCAGATGGGCCTTGACCTGGTCGTTGAGCACCAGGCGGCCGCGCTCGACCTGCTGGATCGCGACGATGGCGGTGAAGAGCTTGCTGAGCGAGGCGAGGTCGAAGACGGTGCCGGCCCGCATCGGCTCCCACTGGTCGCGGGGCAGATCCAGCCCCCGGTCCAGCTCGGGGTCGTAGGCCCGGTAGCGGTGCGCCCAGCCCGCGGCGGCCTCGGCGACCACGACCGGCCCGCGGCCGGCCAGCACCACGGCCCCCGGGCACCACGGCGGCCGCCCGTCGGGCAGCGCGCGCACACCGCGGACCAGCCTTTCCACCCAGGCCGGGTCCAGCCCCGCCTGGGTCGGCGTGCCGTAGGTGAGTCTCGGTGCCTTCAGGGTCAGGTCCTCTCGCCCTCGGTCGGGGTGCTCTCCTTCCTACGCTGCCACGGGCGGCACATTCCCAGGAACCCGACGAGCGCCAAAACGGCGCATACCAGCTGTACGAGGGCCATCGGGACGGCCGTGTGCTCGCCCGCGACGCCCACCAGCGGGGAGGCCACCGAGCCCAGCAGGAAGGTCGAGGTGCCCAGCAGCGCGGAGGCGGAGCCGGCCGCGTGCGGGGTGCGCAGCAGGGCGAGGGTGTTGGCGTTCGGCAGGACCAGGCCCATACCGGCCATCAGGACGAAGAGGCCGGCGGCCATCGGGGCCAGGCCCACCGTGCCGAGGACGCCGGCGGACATCAGCAGCAGGCCGCTCGCGGCGAGGGTGATCAGCACCAGGCCGCAGCCCAGCACCTTCTCCATGCTGACCCGGCCGACCAGCACCTTTCCGTTGATCTGGCCGGCGAGGACCAGGCCGACGGAGTTCAGGCCGAACAGCAGGCTGAAGGTCTGCGGGGAGGCGCCGTAGATCTCCTGGATGACGAACGGCGAGGCCGAGATGTACGCGAAGAGCGCGGCGAAGGCGAAGGCGCCGGCGAGCAGGTAGCCGGCGAAGCCCCGGTCGGCGAGCAGATCGCGCATGGTGCGCAGGGTCTGGCCGAGGCCGCCGGGGTGCCGCCGCTCGGGTGCCAGGGTCTCCGGCAGCGTGCGCCAGACCAGGAGGGTGAGCGCCGCGCCGACCGCGGTCAGGACGACGAAGACACCGCGCCAGTCGGTGATCTGGAGGATCTGGCCGCCGATGAGCGGGGCGACGACCGGTGCCACGCCGGAGATCAGCATGAGGGTGGAGAAGAAGCGGGCCATCGCGTCGCCGTCGTAGAGGTCGCGCACCACCGCCCGTGCGATGACGATGCCGGCGGCGCCCGCCAGGCCCTGGAGCAGGCGGAAGGCGATGAGGAAGGCGACGTCGGTGGCCACCGCGCACAGGGCGGTGGCCAGGACGTAGATCACCATGCCGGCCAGCAGCGGGCGGCGGCGCCCCCACTTGTCGCTCATCGGGCCGACGATCATCTGGCCCAGCGCCATGCCCGCCAGGCAGGTGGTGAGGGTGAGCTGGATGGTGGCGGCCGGGCTGTGCAGGGCGGCGGTGACCTGCGGCAGGGCCGGCAGGTACATGTCCATGGAGAGCGGCGCGAGCGCCGTGAGGCCGCCGAGGACGAGGGTGACGAGGAGGCCGGTGCGGCGGGGCGCGGCGGGTGCCGCCGCGCCCCGCCCGGCTATGGCGGGCGAGTCCTGGCTCTCGGCCGTGCTGGGGCCGGGCTCTGTCATGAGCGTCTCCATGGGTCGTTGATGACCGAACCATGGTGTCATGCACGCGGCCGATACCGGCCGGTTCCGGGGCGGTCCCATCGACCTAGGACCAACGTCCCGGCCGGCCGGCCAAAGGCCCGTCAGGCGCTCTTCAGGCCCGGATCGCCCGCCTCGGAGACGAAGGACGCTGCGGTGGCCACCGGCGCCCCGGGGGTGGTGACGGCGGACACCGTCCGGTAGTCGGCGCGGGCGGTGTCCTGGTCCAGAGTGACGGTCACATAGCCGCGCCGGCCGTTGTAGAACTTCATATGCGGGTTGGCGGCCATATAGGTGGCCCAGTTGGCGGGCTTGTCCGCGCCGTCCTTGCCGCTGGCGATCGAGGTGGTGACGAACTCCACCCCCGCGGTGCGCGAGTCGGGGTCCTTGAAGTCCTTCTTGATGTCGAAGGCGTAGTGGACGTGCACATCGCCGGTGAGCACGACGAGGTTGTCCACACCGGCCGACTCCGCGCCCGCCAGCACCCGGGCGCGGGACGCCGCGTAGCCGTCCCAGGCGTCCATGCTGACCTGGTAGCCCGGACCGGTGGCGTTGCGCCGTTCGGAGAAGGTGACCTGCTGCGGCACGACGTTCCAGCGGGCGGTGGACTGCCGCCAGCCGTCGATCAGCCAGCGCTCCTGGGCGGCGCCGGTGAGGGTCCGCTTGGGGTCCTCGGACTCCGGGCCCGGCGTGTGCCAGCCGTCCCCGTAGGCCTGGTCCGAGCGGTACTGGCGGGTGTCGAGGATGTCGAACTGGGCGAGCTGCCCGAACTGCAGGCGCCGGTAGAGCCGGGCGTCGGGGCCGTTGGGCCGTTGCGGTCGGCGCAGCGGCTGGTTCTCCCAGTACGCGCGGTAGGCGGCGGCCCGGCGGACGAGGAACTCGGCGGGCGGGAGGTTGTCCTCGCTGATGTCGGAGGCGTAGTTGTTCTCCACCTCGTGGTCGTCCCAGGTGACGATGAAGGGGTGCGCGGCGTGGGCGGCCTGGAGGTCCGGGTCCGACCGGTAGAGGGCGTAGCGCAGCCGGTAGTCCTCCAGGGTGACCGTCTCGCGGTTGAAGAGCGCGGGCAGCTTACGGTCGGTGTAGTTGCGGGCGCCGCCGGCCGCGCCGACCGGGTACTCGTACAGGTAGTCGCCGAGGTGGAAGACCACGTCGAGGTCCTCCTGCGCCAGGTGCCGGTAGGCCGTGAAGTAGCCGTCGTGGTAGGCCTGGCAGGAGACCGCGGCGAGCTTCAGCTCGGAGATCCGGGCGCCGCGGGCGGGCGCGGTGCGGGTGCGGCCGACGGGGCTGATCCAGCTGCCGGCGCGGAAGCGGTAGTAGTAGACGCGGTCGGGCGCGAGGCCGGTGGGCTCGATGTGCACGGAGTGGTTGAACTCCGGGTGCGCGTCGGCCCGGCCGCGGCCGGCCAGCCGTGTGAAGCGCTCGTCGTAGGCGACTTCCCAGCGGACGGCGACTCTGGCGTTCGGCATGCCTCCCCCACTCTCGACTGCGTTCGAGCGGGGGGACCCCCATCCCGGCTCGTACGGGCGCGGTGCGAGGCGGGTCCACAGCACGACGGAGCCGGGCTGCGGGTCACCGGAGGCGACGCCGAGGGTGAAGGGGTTCTCGGTGATCTGGCGGGTGTCGGCCTCGGCGGCGTACGCCGCGCCCGCGCCCGGGAGGTTGGTCGCGAAGGCGAGGGCGGCGGCGGCCCCGGTGGCGGTGAGGAAGCGGCGCCGGCCGACGTGTGCCGCGGCGCCCGTCCCTGTGGGTTGCACTGCGGACGCGAGAAGCGCTCCGGCCGCGCGGATCTGCTGCTCGTACGCTGCTGGGTGCGTCATCTGGCCCTCCCCTGACGGCGGTTGTCGCCCATGATTGGAGTGGCCCGGGACGGCGCGGCGCTGTCCCGTGTACGACGCATGCATGACAGCTGGATGATGGTTGGGCCCGGACCGGACGACGCCGGACAATCACGGCATCCGACACCCGCAGCCGGGCCTCCGTAGGATGCGCTGCATGGCTGAACTGATGGTGCGGGACGGCACCTGGAGCTTCGACGGCGAGAGCGTGCGCATCGTGCCGGGACGCGAGCGCGGGGTGCACAAACTGCGTCAGGACCTCGGCGAGTTCACGGTGCCGCTGGCCGCGCTGGCCGGCCTCGCCTACGAGCCGGCCCGCAAGGGCGGCCGGCTGCGACTGCGGCTGCGGGACGGCGCCGACCCGCTGCTGCAGGTCACCGGCGGCGGCCTGCCGGACGACGCGAACCCGTACCAGGTCGCCGTGGACCCCGGGCGGGTCGAGGTCGCCGAGTACTTCGTGGACGCGGTGCGCCAGGCCCTGATGCTGGAGCAGATACCGGACGGGCCCTGCGACCGCTATCTGCTGCCCGGCCCCTCGGTACCCCTGTCGGCCGCCGGGATGGACGGCCTCGCCACCTTCGACGGCGAACGGGTGCAGATCGAATGGCGGTGGAACACCAGCGAGACCAAGCGGCATTGGGGCCCCCGGGACTTCGCGCTGGCCGACCTGGCGGCGGTGGAGTGGCGGGCCGCCGCGGGCCTGGAGTCCGGCTACCTCCGCTTCCGTACGCACGGGGGGACCGAGCGGCTCAAGCCGGAGCACGACCCCAACTCGATCGAGCTGTGGGGCTTCAAGAAGGAGAGCGGCACGACGGCACTGCTGGCGGCGGCGGTGGCCGCCCGGCTGCCGCACCCGTCGGGCGACGGCGCGCCGGCGGCCGCCGCGGCCCCGGCACTCGCCCCGCCCGCCCAGGAGACGGCCGGCACCGCCCCCGCCGAGGACCATGACGCGCTGCTGCGCCGGCTGCGGGAACTGGGCGAACTGCACCGCGACGGCATCCTGACCGAGGCGGAGTTCACCGCCGCGAAGGCGGCCGTCCTCCAGCGCTTCCAACCCGGCGGCTGAGTCGCCCGGTCCGCTCCCCGTACGGCGTTTACGCTGCCGCCATGGCACAGAACACAGAGCGGGCACGGGCAGCACAGGCAACGCCGACGGCACGGGCCGGGCAGGTGGGCGGGACGGCCACCGCGCCGTGGCCCACACTGCCGGCACCCTCCTCACCGGCCGGGCAGAGCCCGCAGACGGCATCGGTGCCGCAGGAGGCACGGCGGGGCGGGGCCGCGTCCCGGAAGGTGGCGGTGGTGACCGGCGCCGGTTCCGGCATCGGCCGGGCGGTCGCCCATGCGCTGATCGCCGAGGACTGGTCGGTGGTACTGGCCGGGCGGCGCGCCGAGGCGCTGGCGGAGACCGCCCGCCTGGTGGGCCTCACCGACGTCAACAGCCCCACGGTCATGACGGTGCCGACCGACGTCACCCGCCCCGACCAGGTCGATGCGCTCTTCGCGGCCGTACAGGAGCGCTTCAACCACCTCGACCTGCTCTTCAACAACGCCGGCACCTTCGGCCGGACGGTACCGCTGGAGGAGCTGTCCTACGACGACTGGCGCTCGGTGGTCGAGGTGAACCTCACCGGCTCCTTCCTCTGCGCCCAGGCCGCCTTCCGCGCCATGAAGGCCCAGGACCCACAGGGCGGACGGATCATCAACAACGGCTCGATCTCCGCTCATACGCCGCGGCCGCACTCCGTCGCGTACACCGCCACCAAGCATGCGATGACCGGCCTGACCAAGTCGTTGTCCCTGGACGGGCGCCCGTACCGGATCGCCTGCGGGCAGATCGACGTCGGCAACGCGGCGACCGAGATGACCGGCCGGATGCAGACCGGCATCCTTCAGGCGAACGGCCAGACCGCGGTCGAGCCGGTGATGGACGCGGCGGACGTCGCCCGTACGGTCGTCCACATGGCGGCGCTGCCGCTGGAGGCCAATGTGCAGTTCGCGACGGTGCTGGCGACGAACATGCCGTATATCGGGCGTGGTTGAGGTGCCCGTCCCACGGGGCCGCCGCGGGTGCGGGCCGGGGCCGCCGCTGCCGTGACCGGCCCCGCGCGGCCGCCCGCCGGCACCCGCCCGCCGGCATCGATCCCCGTACGCCCCCTGCCCTCCCGCCGCTTCCGGTGGCACGCTTACCTCGGATCCGCACCACTCGTCTGCCGGGCCGCCCCGCGCGGCCCCATTCCCCCGCGGCCGCGCGCGCCCCGCCTCGCGCGGCCCCGCAGAAGGAGTTACGCGTGAGACGAACCGTTCGTGGCATACCGGCAGTTCACGGCATACCCGCGGCGCACCCCGCGCGCAGGTCCCGGGCCGCCCTCGGCGCCCTGACGGCCGCCGGTACGCTGCTCGCCCTGCTGCTCCCCACCGGCTCGGCCGGCGCCGCCACCCCGTCCGGCTCCCACCGCTCCCCCGCCCCGCAGGCCACCGCCGACGCCTTCTGGACCGCGAGCCGGATGCGCTCCGCCGCTCCCCTGGACCTGGCCGCCCCCGCGAAGGGCGCCCGCACCGCCGCGGTCCCGCGCAGCGCGCCCCTGAAGGTGGCGCCCACCCTCCCCCGGCTCCCCAAGGTGCCCTCGCTCGCCTCGCTGCTGCCCGGGGTCCTCCCCCAGGCCGGCGGGCCCTGGACCGACGGCGGCGCGGTCACCAAGACCACCGGCCGGGTGTTCTTCACCTACCAGGGCCGCAACGCCTCCTGCTCCGGCGACGCGGTCACCAGCGGCAACAAGAGCACGGTGCTCACCGCCGGGCACTGTGTGAAGCTGCAGGGCAACTGGCACACCAACTGGGTCTTCGTCCCCGGCTACCACGACGGCCAGGCCCCGTACGGCAAGTGGCCGGCCGCCAAGACCCTCTCCACCCCGCAGTGGACCGCCAGCGAGGACATCAACTACGACGTCGGCGCGGCGGTCGTCGCCCCGCTCGACGGCAAGAAGCTCACCGATGTCGTCGGCGGCCAGGGCCTGTCCTTCAACTCCGGCTACAACAAGGCGATGTACGCCTTCGGCTACCCGGCGGCCGCCCCGTATGACGGCAGCAAGCTGATCTACTGCAGCGGCAACACCATCAAGGACCCGCTGTTCTCCAACGACCACGGGCTGTCCTGCAACATGACCGGCGGCTCCAGCGGCGGCCCCTGGTTCACCTCGTTCGACGAGAAGACCGGCACCGGCCTGCAGTCCTCGGTGAACAGCTTCGGCTACCAGTTCCTGCCCAACACGATGTTCGGCCCGTACTTCGGCGACGACGCCAAGAACCTCTACGAAAAGGCCCAGACGAGCTGAGCAGCCCCGGGGCCGTACGGCGAACCTCCGGACTCACCGTCCGCGTGCCGTACGGCCTCCTGGGTGTCCCCCTGCTCCTCCCCCAGGACGTGAGCCACCGGGCGTATCGTCCCGACCGAGACGGCTGGGCGGAACTCCGCCGCCTGGCAAAAGGCGACGATACGGCGAGCAGCACGATGAGAAAGATCATCTTCATGATGTCGGTGTCCCTCGACGGCTACTTCGAGGGACCGAACCGGGAGATCGACTGGCACCTGGTCGACGACGAACTGCACCGCCACCTCAACGAGCAGCTCAGGGGCATGGGCGCCTTCCTCAGCGGACGCATCACCTATGAGCTGATGGCCGACTACTGGCCCACCGCCGACGCGGACCCCGCAAACAGCGGTCCGGTGGCCGAGTTCGCCGCCATCTGGCGCGAGATGCCCAAGATCGTGTACTCCCGGACCCTGGAGCGGGCCGACTGGAACACCACCGTGGCGCGGGACGTCGTCGTCGAGGAGGTCGCGGAGCTCAAGGCCCGGCCGGGCGGTGATCTGGTGCTCGGCGGCGCCGACCTCGCCGCGTCCTTCCTGCGGCACGACCTCGTCGACGAGTACCGCATCTACGTCCATCCGGTCCTCATCGGACGCGGCAGAGCCCCGTTCCCGGACGCGGACACCAGGACCGCCCTCCGGCTCGAAGAGACCCGGATCTTCGGCAACGGCGTGGTACTGCTGCGCTACGGGCGTCAGGTCCGGGGCTGATCCCGGCAGGACAGGGCGTCGACGGTCTCGACGCGCGGCTTGTAGTCGGTCTCCCAGGTGGCGTCGGACTTCGGTATCGACCACAGCGAGGTCGAGAAGTCGTGGCTCCAGCTGTTGCTGCCGACGTAGTCCCGCAGCGCGTCGCGCAACCGCAGGCAGTCCTTGCGGTGGCCCTTGTTCATGGCGATGCCGTAGTGGTTGGCCGACCCGTAGGTGAGGTCGGGGACGACCTTGAGATCCGGGTTCTCCTGCGTGAAGCCGTAGAGGATCATCTGGTCGGTGGAGACCGCGTCGGCCACCTTCTTGACCTTGAGGTCCTCGATGCAACTGGAGGCGTCCGGCCGCTCGTAGACCGCGATCCGGCTGTACTGGGGGCCCTCCAGCGTGGTCACCGAGGTGGTCCCGGGCCAGGTGCAGACCCGCTTGCCGAAGAGGTCGTCGGGCTTGCGGATGCGGTGGTCGTCCTTGCGGACCATGATGCCCTGGTAGGTGGAGGCGTACGGGCCCGCGAAGTCCAGCTTCTTCATCCGTTCGACGGTGATCGAGAACGTCGCGACGACCAGGTCCTTCTTCTTCTCCGTGAGCACCGCGCTGCGGTCCTCGGACGGCACGATCCCGAAGTCCGGTTCGGCGCCCACGGCCTTGAGGATCTGCTGGGCGACGGTGATGTCGAAGCCGGAGAACTTGTAGGTGTGGACCACGCCGGTGCCCGGCTGGTCGTTCTTCGCACCGACCGAGACCTTGCCGGACTCGAAGAGCGAGGGCGGCCCGGAGGCACCGCAGGCGGTAGCGATCAGCGCGCCGCCGGCGAGCAGCACCGCACCCGGCAGCGTCCGCCGCCCACGCCTACCGCGCCGCCACCACACCGCGGCCCTACGCCCTGCCGCCATTCCTGCTCCTGCTCCTACTCCTGCTCGCATCGTCTCCCCGTCCTCCCCGTTGACCCCGTACTCCCCGTTGACGGCGTACTCCCCGTTGACGCCGCACTCCCCTTCACCCCGTCTATGCGTCTGTTCGTCTATGCGTCTGTGCGTCTATGCGTCTGTGCGTCTATGCGTCTGTGCGCCTATGCGTCGTACAGCACCGCGCCCGTCGCATGGACGTCCATACGGCAGCCGCGTGCCGTGTGCAGCCGGACGTCGATGCGTACGCTGCGGACCCCCGCGCCCAGCGAGAATTCGGCGGTGCCGCCGGGGCGGATCTCCTTCGACTGGGCCGCGGCGCCCGATGTGAGCAGCGAAAGCGTGGCGCTGGTGTCCGGAAGGCAGGTCGGGCCGGCCGGTTCGTGGTCGGCGATGGCCAGCGTCAACCGCAGGGCGTTACGGGGCTTCGCCAGCGCGGACGCGTCGAGCCGTAGGGCGAGCGCGCGATGCCCGGCGCCGTCCAGCGGCTGCCCGCCCTCCGTACGCACCTGCCCGGTCACATCGATCTCCCCGTGCGTCGAGACGTGTCGGAACGCCAGCCAGCCACCGACGGTGGCCAGCACGGAGACCAGCGAGAGGACGCCGACCACGCGGGCGTCGCGGGGCCTTCGGCCGAGGACGCGGGCGGCGGCCGTGCCGAGCGACAGCGCGGCGAGCGTGCCCCACAGGGTGTACTGCCGGGCCGGGCCGTCCGGCCAGTTGGTTCCGGCGATCACCAGGGCGGCGCAGGCCAGCAGCAGGGGCAGCCAGCGTGCGCTGGGGTGCATCACCCACTTGATGATCACGTTCCGGATGTCATTGGCCGCGATGGAGTGATCGCCGTGCGCCGTCGGGTTGTTGTAGACGTCGCCGTTGTCACCGAGGCGGCCGGTCATGAGCCGTCCCGGGTGCGCTCGCTGCCTCCCATGTGGATGTCGCCGTGGATCTCGACGGCCGCGATGGAGCCCTGGCCGGTCGCGGTCGGGGTGTTGTGCACGGTGTACCCGCCGGTGGCCGGGTCGAGCCGGTCGACGTGGTCCAGGAGGTGGGCGGCGTCGCGCCGGGCGGCCGGGGCCCGCAGCCATGCGGTCACCGCGTCGGACAGCAGTCGGCGCTCCTGGTCGGTGAGCGTCGCGAGCAGTTCGTCGAGGGCGTCCGCACGGTCGGCGTCCAGCGGATGGGTCGTGCCGCTGCCGGCGTCCCCGCCGAGGGATCCGTCCGTGCCGTCACCACGGCGCAGCAGCCGGCAGAAGAAGCCCTCGCCGGCCGTCACGGTGCGTTCGGCGATCCGCTGCTGGGCGGCGGTGATCACGGAGGTGCCCAGGCTGTTCGCGGCCAGGGTGAGATAGGGAGCGATTTCGGTGGACACGGTCGCCAGGTCGGACATCCAGCTCTCCCCCATTGATGGACATCAGGGGGCACACCACACCACCCCCATCTCCCTTACGAAGAAGGCGTGTTACCCATGTGGAGCCTGTATCACACCCACACCACTGAGGGGTTTTGAGCCGTATTTCAGGCCGGGGTGGCATTGGGGCGCCTGATGCCCCTTCTCCCAAGCGGCGACGAAACGGCCCCGCCCCACCCCCTCGAAGAGGGGCGGGGCGGGGCCGACGGCCTGCGGGCCCGGAGAACCCGGCAGGACGCGTCACCTCAGGGGCAGGGCCTTGGTCACAGCCTGAACCTGGTCCGTGGACACCGGCAGGTCCTTGGTCGGAAGCTTGTCCGTGGACAGCGGCAGGCCCTTGGTGGGCAGCTTGTCCGTCGACACCGGCAGGCCCTTGGTGGGCAGCTTGTCCGTCGACAGTCCGCTGGTGGGCAGCTTGTCGGTCGAGGCTCCGCCGGCGGGCAGCTTGTCGGTCGACACTCCGCCAGTGGGCAGCTGGTCCGTGGACAGTCCGGCGGTCGACAGGGGCAGACCCTTGGTCGGCAGTCCCTTGGCCGGCACCGCCTTGGTCGGCAGCCCACCCATCAGCGCCCCGCCGGCCGTGGCCGTCTTCGTCGTCTCCCCCAGGACCCCTCCGGCCGATCCGGCGACATCGCTGGTCAGCGGCGCGACCGTCTGCGCGGCCGTCTGCGCGGCCCCGCTCACCGAACCACCGACCTCGCCGGGGTCAACGGCACTCGCGCCGCCCAGGTCGGGGACCTGCGGCGCCTCGACGGCCTGGGCGGCACCGGCCGAACCCAGCGTCAGGGCGGCTGCGGCGGTAGCGGCTGCAGTGAGGACTCGTCGCATCAAAACTCCTTAGGGAGGTGGGGAGATGGGCTTTTATGAAAAGAACGACGCACCCCGCCACCAGACACGCACCACACCCCTCACAAGGTCCACGTGCGGCCGCCGGTCAACGCGCTACGGTGACAGCCACGTTGGGGACCGCCGCACATCGGGCGGGGAGGGAGCACCGGGCATGCCGAAGCCGGAGGACCGGATGACGGCCCGCCCCGAGCCGCCGGTCGAACTCCATCCGGACAGACCGCACGCGGCGCGCGTGTACGACGTGCTCCTCGGCGGCACGACCAACTACCCGGCCGACCGCGCCGCGGCCGAGCAGACCCTCGCCGCCCTGCCCAACGCCTCCGTGATCGCCCGGCAGAACCGGGCCTTCATGCGGCGGGCGGCCCGCTATCTGACCGCCGAGGCCGGAGTCCGGCAGTTCCTCGACCTCGGCACGGGCATCCCGACCTCACCCACTCTCCATGAGGTCGTCCAGGCCATCGCCCCGCGGTCACGGATCGTCTACGCCGACAACGACCCCATCGTGCTGGCGCACTCCCGCGCCCTGCACACCAGCCACCCCGAGGGCCGGACCGCCTACATCCAGGCGGACCTGTGCTACCCGGACGAACTGCTCCAGAACCGGCGGTTACGGGAGACCCTCGACCTGGGGCGGCCCGTCGCACTCACCCTCATCGCCGTACTGCACTGGCTTCCGGCGCGGCGCGATCCGTACGCCATCGTCAGCCGGCTGCTGCGCGCGCTCCCCTCCGGCAGTTTCCTGGCGCTGACCTACGTCACGGACGGCTTCGCGCCCGCCGCCCTGGAGAAGGTCCCGGGAAGCCTCCGGGCAACGGTGCCCCACCCCGACGCCCGCAGCAGGAACGAGGTCCTGCGCTTCTTCGACGGCCTGGAGCTGATCGCCCCCGGCGTCGAGGTGGCCCAACGATGGCGACCGGACCACACCGCCCCGGGAACGACCGCCTGGGGCTACACCGGCCCCCCGCTCTACGCCGGCGTCGCCCGCAAGGCCTGACCGCCCATCTGCGGGCCGCGTACGTACGGGCCTCATAGACCTGCCACGGTGCGGCGGCTACTCGCGCTCGCCCCGGGACATCCGCATACAGCCCCACATACCAAAGGCCACGAACAGCGTCGCCAGAACGGCGATCAGGCCTCCATTGAACCCCGGCTCCCAGGACTCGTCTTCCGGGCCGGCCACCCCCTCGGGGTCGTACCGAACCCGCAACACCTCACCTCGCTCAACCCCGTCCTCGCAGCCGTAGTTCTCCTTGAGATCCGGCTTTATCCTCTGCCCGTTCAGCTTCTGCAAGGTGCACTGACGGGTCTTGTTGGAATGGTCATTCGCTACCGTTATGACCTTGACATTGGCCCAACGGCCGCGCTCCTGCAACGCCGCGTCCTCGCCCGCTCCCTGTGACACAAATGCCAGCACGGATCCGGTGACAAGTGGCAGCACAAGCTGCCACGCCAACTTCCGCTGAATGTGGGGGACACGCCGAATCCCGAAGATCGGCACCATAAGCGAAGCGAGCGGCAAGAGGAGCCATCCCACCACAGGAACCGCACCCCTGATCCACGGATCCAGCGGGACCGCCGGTGCCGACCACGTGAGCCCGATGATTCCGGCCAAGCACACAAGGTAGAACAACAGCCATCGCAGAAATACTGATCGGACTTCCCGGGATTGCTTCTCGGAAGCAACTCCCTCGCCGACGGCGAACTCGCCTTCCTCGCGCGCCATTTACTACCCTTACTTCCTGTGCGCCGCTTACAGTTCAAAGACAAGCCGCGTGCACAATCTTCGACACTCCGAAGCTGTCAACACACGAGCCGAAACCGGGATCTGCCCCACTCCTTGAGGCCTCATCGCCTCGCCATCAATCGACTGCGACGTCGTTCGGGTGCACCACCTTCAGGCTGCGGGCGAACGCGTCGAACGCGTCGATATTCGCGGACACCCAGCCGAGGTCGTCACTGACCGTGCGCATGGACAGATCGAGGCCGTAAGACTCCACGCGCCACCCGTAGTTGACCGACATGCAGAGAGCTTCGCCGCCCTTCGGCACGAAGTGGCGGATGGAGCGCTGCCCCTTGCCGAGGTTGTCCGTGGTGAAATCCACGATCTGGGGATCCTGTGCGGCCCCGGGCTCGTTGCGCTGCACCAGTGCGTCCAGGACCTGCTCCAGCGGCCCTTCCGACCCGGCGCCGTAGAAGAAGAACGGCACAAGGTGCCTGCGGAGATCCGGAGCGTACACGAACATGTAGTGCATAGGGATCTTCTGCGGCAACTGCTCGGAGAAGCCCTCAAGCATGCGCGCCAGCTCCTTCACCTGCGACTTGTCGCGAGGCCCCTCATCCTCAAGGGCCCAGCGCAATTCGGCGCTCTTCTTCGCCCACTTCCGCCGCTGCCGGTCGGCGCCCCTCCCCTCGAGGATGGGGACGGGAATCCAGCCTTCCGGGTCTTCGGTGAAGTCGAGTGCGTACGGAATGCTCATGCTGTGCTCCAGCGGAAGGTGGTCATGACGGCGTCGAAAAGTTCGGTGAGGATTTCCAGAAAGTCCTGCGGGGTGCCCTCGGGCGTGAGTGTGGTGAACGAGACGATGAGCCATTCGCTCACCTCCCCGGAATCCGGCACCGGCACCACGTAGTTGACTTGCCGGCTGGGTACCGAGTCTTCCTCCTTCGGGTTGGCGGGAACGGAACGCTGGCAACGAACCCCGGGCACGTCGTCCAGCTCGATGTCCTCCGACGGCCCGAAGTCCTTGGTCAGATGGCTCATGATCTCGCTCGGCGAGGTCTGCGCGGCGAAACCCGGAAAGACCTTGGAGACCAGGAATGACGCGGGCGCGACGAATCCGTGGATCGGCTCCACGGGAAGGTAGACGTCGACACCGTTCCGACGCCTGGCGTCGGCGACGGCTCGGTTGAGCCGGTTGTGCAGCTCAAGCCGGGCTTGCGTCACCTTGTCCTTGGGGGTCGCCGGGTCCAGGTATGTGACAGCGTGATCCACTATCCCCTTGATCGCGTCCTGCGTCTCGGACTTCGATCTCAGTGGGATGCGATCCCAACCCGGAGGCATCAGGAGCGTGTAGCCGCCGACCGCCGTCTTAGGGATTTCCAAGGTGTTCATTCCTCGCGTTTCGAAGGGGGCCGACTACCAGGCCGAGCTGGCAGGCACCTTCCAGGTTTCGCCCTTGAGATCGTTGTAGGAGTCCCAACTGGGCTTCTGCCAGCCGCCGGTCAGCTCGCCAACGGCGTTCAACGTGTCGTTGTCGCCAAGCGCCTTGTCGCCGACGTCCGCGGCGAGACCGGTCCACTGCATGCCGACCGCTCCGCCGTATGCCAGCTGTCCACCGTGGACGGCCGCTGATGACACGGCATCCCCGTGGGCGGCGGCGTTCGATCGGATCCCCTGGAGGATGCCGATGGCCTCGTCGTCACCCTGGTTCAGGATCTTGCCCAACGTACCGATATCGGCGGTGTCACCCGCGACCTTTCCGGCGTCGCGGGATATCAGCTTCCGCAGGGTGTTCATCTCGGACCTGATGGCCGCCTTCGAGGCGTCGTCCCCGGCGTTGGCAAGTCCGTTGGCGAGCTGATTGCGCATGCCCTTGGTGGCGGCAAGGCCTTCCTTGAGGCCCGCGGTGCGACTCGCGGTGGCCGCGGTACGCACGCTGGAACCGGCTGCCTTCAGGCCCTTCACCGCGATCCCACCGGCGGCGAACGTCAGCAGACCAATGCAGTCGAACGCCACGTCCATCCAGGTTGCCTTTCCAGCGGCCACCAGCATCATTCGACCGGCGACAACCGCGAGGCCGATCGCGAGGCCGATCCCGACCAGGATGTTCAGTCCGGGGATGAACATCGACACGATGGCGAGCGCCGTCCCGATCCAGCCGAGGATGTCGAGGAACAGCTTGAATCCCTCGGAATGCTCCTTCACCCAACCGACCGCGTCATCCCAGAGGCTGTCCTCGACGTCGTCATCGAGCGCGTCCTCGATCTGGCCGCCGATTTTCGCGCCAAACCTCAGATAGTGACCCACGGCCTCGTCCATACGGGACTTGGCCGTCTCCACAGCGTCCTCGTCCTTCTCGTCCTGCTGCGCCTGGCTGCGCGCCTTCAGGGTCTCCCCCTGGGCGTATTCCAGCTCCTTCGCCCATTCCCGGAGCAGGCCGGCGACCTTCTCGTACCGGCCCTCGACCTTGCTGAGCCTTCCCGCGAGATCCTCCGAGCCCTCGGTGAGCTTCTGCTTGTACTTGCCCTTGAGGTTCTCGGACTTACCGACCTCACGGAGGGCCCGTGCCTGCTCCCTGATGGTCTCCGCGATGTTGTCGAGCCGCCGAGCTTCCTCCCGGACCTCGTAGGGGTCACCGGGAGTCGGGTCACTCTCGGAGAGCGGAGACCAATCGACCGGACGCCTACCCATGATTCCTTACTCCCCCTTCTCGCCGTCGGCTTCTTTGAATTTCTTGATGACTTCCTTGACCCGCTTTTCGGCGTCCTCCATCTGCTTCACAAGCTCTTTTCGGTGGTCATCCCAGTTGTCGACGAACTCCTGCATGGCCCCGATGATGTTGCCATTCCCGTAGGCGTCCGCCATGGCGTCCTGGTTGGCCCCGCACGAATTGAACTCGCGATTGAGCCTGGCGAAGTTCTTCTTGATCTCCAACAGTTCATCGTAAGAAACTCGCAGGTCGCTCAATGCGCTCGACCTCCCCCTTGGTTGATCCTGTATGAGACCCCTGTCGGCCCGCGCACCTGCGGTTCGACAGGCGGTAAAGCTCGATCGAGCGTCCTCAGCCCGCCGGCACGGCCACCGTGAACGCCTCCCCGCTCCCCAGGTGCAGCAGGCCCTTGCCCGGGGTCACCGGACCGCCCACCGCGCTCCGGCTCAGGCGTACGCCGATCAGTTCGCCGCTCGACGAGTCCTGCGGGGACAGCAACAGGCCGCGCTTGGACTTCTTCAGGTCGACCTGCCAGCCGCTGAAGCCCGAGCAGACGTCGTCCTCGTCGCCGGCGATGACGATGCCGATGCCGCGGTCGGCGCCGGTCGCTATCAGCCTCTTGAACTCGTCCTCCGCATCGCAGTCCTCAAGGAGCTCGCCGTCGTCGATCAGGACCACGATCGGACGCTCCAAAGACGCCGTGGCCACGGCCTCCTTCAGCTCGTCCTCCTCGACGTCGCTGCCGGTGAAAACCGCCAACACACCCTTATGGCCCTTCAGTTGGCGCAACGGAGAGGTTCGCGGGGCAGCGATGACCAGGCGGGCGCCGCGGCGGCCCACATACGTGGCCGCCAGGTTCATCAGCACGGTCGAGCGACCCGACTTCGCCGGGCCCGCGATCACGAAGCCCGGCAAGCCCTGTGCCAGGTCCGGACCGAAGGCCGTCAGGTCGTCACCGCCGACGCCCACCAGGCCCCACAGCCGTGAGGCGGACGTCGCCGGGTCGGCGTACTGCCAAGCCTGGTTGAAGGAGAGGCGGCTGGGCAGCGAGTCCACCCGGAACGGCCGCAGGGCCCGCGGCACTGCGGCGTCCCGGTGGGCCGCCCCCTCTCCGATGGCCACGATCGCCGCGTTCTGGCCCTGCCCGGTGGCATCCTCGCTCAGCAGCGCGAACTGGATCTCCGTACCCGTCTCGTTACGGAACGCGCGGCCGGGCGCGATCTCCTCGGGCACCTTGCGGCTGTTGAGGCCGAGCATCGAGAAGTCGGTACGGTCCGAAAGGCGCAGGGCGAGCTTGTCCTCCGTCAACGAGGAGATCCGGCCGGTGAGGAGCTGCCGGTCGCCCGTGATCACCAGGTGGATGCCGACGCTCGCGCCCTCGCGCATCAGGGTCAGCAACTCGTCCGTCAGCTCGCCGTGTTCCAGCTCGCCCAGGGACGAGACCCAGCCCTCCCAGCGGTCGAGCAGCAGCACGATGTGCGGCAGCCGCTGGTCCTGCGACGCCCCGGCGCGCTGCTCGCCGATGTCCGCGAAGCCGTACTGCGCGAGCAGCTCCTGCCGCCTGCTCGCCTCCGCCGAGAGCCGGCGGACCAGGCGGGTGGCCCGCTCGTTCTGGTTGCGGCCCACCACCGCGCCGCAGTGCGGCAGCTTGGTCAGCGCGTTCAGTGCGCCGTTGCCGCAGTCGATGCCGTACAGGTGAACGTCGGCGCAGGTCAGAGTGCGGGCCAGGGAGCCCGCGATCGTCCGCAGCACCTGGGAGCGGCCACTGCGCGGCGCCCCCGCGACGAGCAGGTGGCCGAAGGTGGCGAAGTCGATCGCGGCCGCGCGGCGGGACTGGCTCGCCGGCAGGTCCTCGATGCCGTACGGCGCCGGGGGCAGCGCGCCCTGGCCCTGTACGGACGGCAGGTCTTCCGGCAGCACGGTCTCCCCGAGGGCCGGCAGCCACGGGCTGTGCTGCCGCGGGATCTGCAGGTGGGCGTTGGCCTCCCGGACGGCGTCGACCAGGACCTTCAGGTCGGTGATCTCCTCTTCCTCGCTCTTGGCGGCCGCGGGCTTCGCCAGCGCCTGGCGGCCCAGGCCGGCCCAGTCCAGCTCCCCGGTCCACGGGGCGAGGGCCATCGGGTCCACGGTGCCGGGGCGGCGGCCGCCGACGCGGCCGGACTGGAAGGGGATGAGAGAGGCCGCGCCGGTGCGCACGTAGGCGCGGCCCGGGTTGTTCTTGGAGATGTTGCCGGCCTCGGGCGAGTCGATGACGTCCGTCGACTCGCCGCCGTCGGTGACCCGCAGGGCGATCCGAAGGTTGGTGTTGGCCCGGATCTCCGGCGAGACCACGCCGGACGGCCGCTGGGTGGCCAGCATCAGGTGGATGCCGAGGGAGCGGCCGCGCTGTGCGATGTTGACCAGGCCGGTGACGAAGTCCGGCATGTCGCGGACCATGGACGCGAACTCGTCGATGACCAGGAGCAGTCGGGGCAGCGGCGCCACACCCGGATGACGACGCACCAGGTCCTGATAGTCCTCGATGTCCTTCGCACCGACCTGGGCCAGGATGTGCTCGCGGCGGTGCAGCTCGGCGCCGAGCGACTCAAGGGCGCGCTCGACGAGGTGGGCGTCGAGGTCGGTGACCATGCCGACGGTGTGCGGCAGGTGGACGCAGTCCTTGAACGCGCTGCCGCCCTTGTAGTCGACGAGCACGAAGGTCATGTTCTCCGGTGTGTTCGCCACCGCGAGCGCGGCGACGATCGTCTGCAGCAGCTCGGACTTGCCGGAACCCGTCGTACCCGCGATGAGGCCGTGCGGCCCGTCCTTGCGGATGTCGATGCCGAAGGGACCGTCGTACGACTCGCCGACCATCGCCAGCGTGGACTGCCCGCCGGTCTGCCAGCGGCCGACCACCGCGCCGGCCGTCGGCGGCTCCATCCCGATGACGTCGAGGAGCCGGCTGGCGTCCGGCAGGGCGCTGTCCGTCGCCTCGCCGCTGATGTCGCGCAGCGGGGCGAGGGCCCGGGCCACCCGGGCGCACCAGTCCGGCGAGACGAAGTCGGGCCGTATGCCAAGGACCTTGGCCGTGCCCTCCTGCTGCACGCGCAGCCGCAGCACGGAGGGGTCGAACCGCTCCCCAGCGGTCGGCGTCGCGCGCGCGGGGTCGCCGCTCTGGTTGTGGAAGGCGAGCATCACGGCGGCGGTGTTGGTCATCTCCGGCGAGGCGGCCGCGGACGACTTGTTCCGCTTCTTCCTGCGGCGCGACGTGCCGGCCTCGGCCTCCTTCATGCGCCGCTCCTCCTCGGCGGCCCGCCGCAGCACCTCCATGGCGTCGGTCGCGCCGCCACCGGCCTGCTTCTCGTGCGCGGCGTGCCGGGAATTGCGCGGCTCCGCGATCACGATGCCCTTGCACTCGCCCGGCAGGAAGCGCTCCTCCCCGTCCAGGCAGATCGCGTACATCGATACCGCCGGGCCTTCCTGGAGCAGCCGTACGACGCCGGGCATCGAGCGCAGTCGGCGTGTGCCGTCCCAGACGACGACGATGTCGGGGTCGGCGAAGCCCGCCTGACCGCGGTTCTCCTGGGCCGCCTTCTGCCGGGCCTCGAGGATCTGGGTGAGTTCACCGATACGGGCGCCGACGGTCTCGGCGTCGTTCCCGATGAGGACGTTGGCGTCCTGCGCCCTCGGACGGGCATGCGGCAGCCAGCGGACCCAGTCCCAACTGCCTTGCGCGTGCGCCTCGGTGAGCACGTAGAACTGCACGTCCAGCGGACTGTGCAGGGCGGCCGCCTGCGTCACCGTCCATCGCGCCAGGCTGCGCGCGCTGTCGTCGGGGCCCGCGAAGCCGATCACGCCGAGCCGGCCCAGGTGCAGAGCCACGGGGGTGTCGGCGATGTCCCAGGTGACCTGGCGGCGGTGGTCGTCCTGCTCGGGGTCGTCGAGGACGACGGCGGAGGGCAGCCGACCGGTGCCCACCCGCAGCAGCAGGTGGTCGGCGTCGCTGCGGCGGCGTTCCCACAGACGAGTACGGGGGCCGGTGGCGTTGGCCCAGATGGTGCCGGGGTCCGGGTGGTCGAGGTTGCGGTCGCCGCGCTCCAGTACCAGCGCCTCCTGCGCGTCGCGCTCGATCCGGGCCTTGTGCTCCTCGTACTCCTGGACCTGCTTGGCGTGGGACTTGCGGCCGTGCTTCTTGTCCCAGAAGTAGTTGCCGAGCATGATCAGCGGGCTGAAGAGCGCGATCGCCAGGTACGTCGTACGCCCCATCGCGAACGCCATGGTGACGGCCATGACGAGCGGGGACAGCGCCATCAGCCAGGGCAGCGGGCGGGCCTCGAACTCCTTCGGGGGCGCCGGCAGACGGAACTTGGTGACGCGTTCCGGCGGGCGCAGCCGCGGCGGGCGGTTGTAGTCGAGCCCGGAGCCGTCGTCGGACCACTTCAGGGCCGCGTCCGGGGGCGTGTAAGGGGCCACGTCGAGCAGGGTGTTGCCGATGGTGAGCTGGGAGCCGACGCGCAGCTGCTGCCCTTCGAGCGGCTTGCCATCGACCCGCACCTCGAACTTGGGCCCCTCGCTCTCGGGCGCCGCGCCGGGCTGGCCGCCTTGCTGCCCGGCCGGCTGCAGACCGGCGTGCACGGTCAGGCGGAGGTCGTCCGGGGCGACCACGTAGAGCGTCAGCGCGCGCTGGGGCAACTCCGGGTCATCGACGATCAGTTGGCAGCCCTGGCCGGAGCCTATGTCGTACCGGCCGATGCCGAACCGGTGCACGGCACCGGCGTCGGGCCCGCCGGCCACCCGGATCTCGATGACACCGGACTGCTCGCCGGGCAACGAGCCGGAGGGGTCGTCCAGGCTCACCACCACGCCGTCGCGCAGCGGAGAGGTGGTGACGGTGTGGTGGGGGTCCACTTGGTAGTTGTCGACGTAGAGCACGGGGCCGGATTGTCCGGGCGCGACCCCGCCCCGCATCCGGACCGCCAACTCCCGGGCGACGGCGTCAATTCGGGCCTCGGGGTCGGCGTCGAGGACGAGGTCTTTGCTGGCGTTCGTATAGGGGTCAACGACAGTCAGCTTCAAACGCACACTTAACTCCTCCTCGAAATGCCTCTCTACGAGATCGAGAATATCCTCCCGGCAACTCGGCCGTGCACCCGCGATATGTCCCAACAACGTCCCGATTTAGGAGAGTTAAAACGGACACCATGCCTGCGCTTATGCGCCTGTGCGGGTTAGCGACTAAGGTGCCCAACGGCGTGCGCCCAACTCGGGTGCGCGCCATGCGTATATGCCGGGAGGGGGAACCTCGCGGTCGTCAAACGGAGGGAAGGGGAGCGTCATGGCCAAGGACCTTGATGTCACATATGAGGACATGCGGGCCGCCGCGAAGAAGATGAACCGCGAGAAGGAGCGCATCGAGGAGAAGCTTCACGACCTGAAGTCCTACATCGACGGCCTGCTGGAGAGCGGCTTCGTCACCCGGTCGGCCTCGAAGAAGTTCGGCCACGACTTCGACGAGTTCAAGCAGGGCATGTCGAAGACCAACGAGGGTCTCGACGGCCTGGCCCAGTACCTGGAGAAGGCGGCGGACTCCTTCGAGAACCTCGACCAGGAGCTCGGCAAGTAAGTCGGCGACTGCCGCGGCTGAGCCTGCCTGCGCACGCAGCGCCGGGGGGTGAGGGCGGTGTCGGCCCGCAGTGACCGACACCACCCTCACCCCTTTTCTGCTTTCTGCGGCATGGCGCCAGGCGTAATGAGCGACCGGGCCACCATCTCGAGACCTCGCCCACTATTTCTCTACTTCCGTTACATCTCTTACGGCGTGGTCACAAAATATTCACAGGCACCCACCATCGGCGGGCGCCTGCCCTTTTAACGGCAGTCACCCTTGTCCTGGCGATGTGGCGCCGGAATTTCGTGATTCTTTCCCTCATGAGCCCGAGCACGGTCATGTGGAATTACGCCATGGACAAGAGGCACGGCGCTACGGCGCATACGGCCGGAGGGGGAAAGGCGGACGAGTCGGCCTGTACGCCGGGTTCTGTCGCCCCCGGTCCTTGCGGGCCGGGGGGAGACGGCCATCCATCTAGGGCTGCCGTTGCCGGCAGCCTCGTGCGGTCTACCCGCGGACTCGGGCGGGCAGCCCTCGGTCGTCCGCGCAGGGGCATCAGCGATGCCCCCTCTTGACCTTGCTCCGGGTGGGGTTTACCTAGCCCTCCGAGTCACCTCGGAGGCTGGTGGTCTCTTACACCACCGTTTCACCCTTACCCGCGCCTTGCGGCCCGGGCGGTTTTCTTTCTGTGGCACTGTCCCGCGGGTCACCCCGGGTGGGCGTTACCCACCACCCTGCCCTGTGGAGCCCGGACGTTCCTCGGGAGGATCCGCGCATCCGAAGATGTCAGGACCCCCACGCGGCCGTCCGGCCGGCTCGTCCGCCGTGCCGACCATGGTACCCACAGGTCGAGGGGTCGCGAGCCGCCCCTCACCCGCCGGCCGCCGGCCCTCCCGATCCGCCCTTGACCTTGTCGCAGCGGCAACGTTTCTACTGGACGCATGAGAATCGGTGAGCTCGCAGGTCTGATCGGCGTCAGCACGCGCGCCGTGCGCCACTACCACCACCTCGGACTGCTGGCCGAGCCCGAACGCCGGGCCAACGGCTACCGGGAGTACGGGTTGCGGGACGCCGTCGAGCTCGCCCGGCTGCGCCGGCTGACGGAGCTGGGGCTCGGGCTGGACGAGGTACGGGATGTGCTCGCCGACGACTCCGGGCGCGAACTGGACGAGGTGCTGGCCGAGCTGGACGCGGATCTGGCCCGCCAGGAGGAGCAGATCCGCGAGCGGCGGGCCCGGTTGGCCGCCCTGCGGCGGCAGGCGGAGCAGTTCGGGGGGCTGCCGGCGGAGGGGCCCGTATCGGACGAACTGGCGGCCGTCTTCGGGGAGATGGCCCGTACCTCGGCAGCACGCCCCGGTCCGGAGCCCGCGATGGCGGCGAAGGAGCGTGAGGTGCTGGCGCTGATGGAGTCGATGGGGGAAGGGAAGGAGGGCAGCCGGGTGGTGGAACTGCTGGAGCAGGCCACGTCGGCGCCGGGGGCGATGGAGCGGACGTACGAGGTGTACGGGCTGCTGGACGCGCTGGCACAGGCCGCGCCGGACGACCCGCGGGTGGCGCGGGCCGCGCAGGCGCTCGCCGACTGCATTCCGGACTCGATGTTCGCCGAGGTCGGCGGGGAGAACTGGGAGCGGGCGGCCGGCGAGGGGACGGACGACGGCTTCATAGCGGCGTACTACGCGCACTTCGCGCCCGCGCAGGCCGAGGCCGTACGGCAGGCGATCCGGCTGGTGGCGGAGCGTGCCCGGTGAGCCGGGGCGGCGCGCTGCGCGCACTGGCCGCCTACGAGGGCCGCTGGCTGATGAGCCTGGGGTGGTGGGTGGCGCGGCGAAGGATCGGGGTGGCACCCGGCGACCGGGCGATGCCCTATGCGGGTGCGCAGGCGGCGCTCGTGTACGGGCTGACGTTCGTGTGTGTGGTGGAGACCGTCGGGCTGCACGTGATGCTCGGCGGTGTGCCGGTGGCACGTGAGGTGATATTGGTCCTCGACGTCTACACGGTGCTGATGATGCTGGGGTTCCAGGCGGCGGCGGTCACCCGGCCGCATGTCCTGGGCGACGGTGAGCTGCGGCTGCGCGAGGGGGCGCGGCGGGAGCTGCGGATACCGCTGGAGCGGATCGCCTCCGTGCGCTATGACCTGCGGTTCGGCAAGGAGGGTGGGACCGGGGTCGTGGCGCTTGCGGTCGGCGGGCAGACGTCGGTCACAGTGGAACTGGCCGAACCGGTCGAGACCGCGACGCTGCTGGGGCGGCGGGAGACGGTGCGGACGGTGCGGTTCCATGCCGATGACGCACGGGGCGCGGTCGCGGCCGTACGAGCGGAGGTGGCGGCGGCGGTGGCGATGGCGGAAGTGGCGGCGCTCGGCGAGCGCCCGGGGGCGCCGGGTACAGCCGATGCCCCTGAAGAGGCCCCCAAGACCACGACGACCCCGGCCTGACGCGGCGAAGGCCCGACTCAGGCGCCGGAAGGCCCCGGAGCGAGCCGCTGTCACGCAGGAGTGAAGCGGACCGGTTCGCGGCCCGGTTCGGCCTCGGCGAGGCGGACCCGGATGTGGTGGCCCAGGGGCAGCTCGGGGCCGTTCGAGGCGGCGTCGACCGGGCCGATGACGGCCGGGTCGTAGAGGTGGACGGTGCCCTGGGTGGGGTCCTTCTCCTGGATCTCGACGACCAGCGCCTCGAAGGTCTCACCGACCCGGTCGCGCAGCAGCGCCGCCTCGACGAGGTCGACACAGGCCCGCTCGACCCGGTTGGCGTGCTGGATGCCGGACTCCATTTCGCCCGGCAGCGCCGGCAGCGCGCCGCGCACCCAGTCGGCCGGTTCCTCGCCGGCCGAGGCGGCCAGGCAGAGCTCGGAGGTGTAGCGGTCGACCAGCCGCCGCAGCGGCGCGGTGGCGTGCGCGTAGGGGGCGGCGACGGCGGCGTGCTGCACCTCGGAGGCCGTGGGCGGGGTGCCGTCGAAGACGGTGTAGCCGGCGCCGCGCAGCAGGGCGGTGCACTCCTGGAGGAACGCGGCGTGGGTGGCGCGGCGCGGGTCGAGGGTGCGGATCAGCGCCGCGTACGAGGTGTGGTGCGGCCAGTCGATGCCCAGGGCGCGGGCGGTGAGGCGGAGCCGGGCGACCGAGCCGTCCGGGGCCTTGGGCAGGGTGCGCAGCACGCCGATCCCGGAGGCGAGCATCAGCTCGGCCGCGGCCATGCCGGTGAGCAGGGAGATCTGCGCGTTCCAGGCGTAGACCGGCAGCGGGGCGCGGTATTCGAGGGTGTAGTGGCCGTCACGCTCGACGATCTCCTGCTCGGGGACGTGCAGGGAGATCGCGCCCCGGGCGACCTCCAGCTCCTCGCGCAGCAGGCCGATCTCGCGGAGCAGGGCGAGCGGCTCCTCGGCCGTCTTGTCGTCGAGGACCCGCTGGACGCCCGCGTAGTCCAGCTTGGCCCGGGAGCGGACCAGGGCGCGGCGCACCGAGGTGGCGGTCAGCGCGCCCTGTGCGTCGAGGTCGAGCTGCCACAGCACGGCCGGGCGGTCCTGGTCGGGCAACAGGCTGGCGGCGCCCTCGCTCAGCGCGTAGGGGTGCAGCGGAACCCGCTCGTCGGGGAAGTACAGGGTCGTCACGCGGTGGTGGGCCTCGGCGTCCAGGGCGCCGCCCGGGGTCACGAAGGAGGCCACATCGGCGATGGCGTAGTGGACGCGGAAGCCGCCGCCGCTGCGCCGGGACAGGAACACCGCCTGGTCGAGGTCGAGGGAGCCGGGCGGGTCGATGGTGAAGAGGGGGAGGTCGGTCGCGTCCTCCAGGGTGTGCTCGGTCGCCACCGCGCCGTCGGCGGCCGGGATCCGCGGGGCACGGGCGGCGCTCTCCGCCTCGGCCTGCGCCGTGGGCGGGAAGTGGTCCGGGATCTCCAGCTTTCCGCGCAGCTCACGCAGCGCGGCACGCAGCGGGGCCTCCGCTGCGTCGGTCACATGCATATGGCGACGGGGCATGAAACCGAGCGTATGGCCGCCGGGCGCCGTTGGCGCGGTGTACACGGGCTGAGCAGCGCCTCCAAGCGCCGTTGGCGCGGTGTACACGGGCTGAGCAGCGCCTCCAAGCGCCGTTGGCGCGGTGTACACGGGCTGAGCAGCGCCTCCAGGCGCCGTTGGCGCGATGTACACGGGCTGAGCAGCGCCTCCGCGGGCGGGAGGGGGCGGCGTCGGCCGCGGGTGGGTTCCGCCTCCGCCCGCCGCAGGCCATACGCTTTCCCGGGGCCGCACCCCCACCCGTACCGCCGTGAAGGAGAACACCGTGCTCGTGCTGTTGCCGCCGTCCGAAGGGAAGGCCACGCCCGGAGCCGGGGCGCCGCTGGACATCGGTGCGCTGTCGCTGCCGGGCCTGACCGGAGCGCGCCGGGCGGTGTTCGAGGAGCTGGTCGAGCTGTGCGCGGCGGACGAGGGCAAGGCCCAGGAGGTGCTCGGGCTGAGCGACGGCCTCCGGAGCGAGATCGCCAAGAACGCGGAGCTGCGGACCGCGGGGACGCGCCCGGCCGGGGAGATCTACACCGGTGTGCTCTACGACGCGCTGGGGGCCGGGTCCCTGGACGCGCGGGCGCGCAAGCTGGCCGAGCGCTCACTGCTGGTGTTCTCGGGGCTGTGGGGCGCCGTGCGCCTCGGTGACCGGATTCCGTCGTACCGCTGCTCGATGGGGGTCAAGCTGCCGGGGCTGGGCGCGCTGGGCGCGTACTGGCGGGCGCCGATGGCGGAGGTGATGCCGCAGGCGGCCGGGGACGGGCTGGTGCTGGACCTGCGGTCGGCGGCGTACGCCACGGCGTGGAAGCCCAAGGGCGAGGTGGCCGGGCGGACCGCGACGGTGCGGGTGCTCCAGTCGAAGATCGTGGCCGGTGTGGAGAAGCGGTCGGTGGTCAGCCACTTCAACAAGGCGACCAAGGGGCGGCTGGTGCGGGACCTGCTGTCCGCGGGGCTGGAGCCGGCGGATCCGGCGGAGCTGGTGGAGGCGCTGCGCGGGCTGGGTTACGTCGTGGAGGCGAAGGCGCCGGCGAAGCGCGGCGCGGCGTGGGCCATTGATGTGATCGTGACGGAGCTGTAGGAGCTGTGGGACCCGTGGCGGGGCGGCCGGGCGTCTGAGGAGCGGAACGAACCCACGACTGTTGCAACATGTGCAACAGTCGTTGCGGAGAGTGGCTCCAGGGGCGCAGTATGGGCGACGTGACCAGCGCCTCCTCCCCCGTGCCCACCGCCCCCTCGGTCCTCGGGCTCGCCCCCGTCATCCCGGTCGTCGTGCTGGAGGACGCGGCCGACGCCGTTCCGCTCGCCCGGGCACTGGTCTCCGGCGGGCTGCCCGCCATCGAGGTGACCCTGCGGACGCCCGCCGCGCTGGACGCCATCCGGGCCATCGCCCGCGAGGTGCCCCAGGCCGTGGTCGGCGCCGGCACGCTGCTGACCCCCGAGCACGTAGCCGCGGCAGGTGCGGTCGGCGCGCAGTTCCTGGTCAGCCCCGGCTGGTCGCCGCGGCTGCTGCACGCCATGCGGGACTCGGGCATCCCGTTCCTGCCCGGCGTCTCGACCGCGTCGGAAGTGGTGACGCTGCTGGAGGAGGGCGTCACCGAGCTGAAGTTCTTCCCGGCCGAGGCGGCCGGCGGCACGGCCTATCTGAAGTCGCTGGCCGCACCGCTCCCGCGGGCCCGCTTCTGCCCGACCGGCGGGATCGGCCTGGCGTCGGCTCCGTCGTATCTGGCGCTGCCCAACGTCGGCTGTGTGGGCGGCACATGGATGCTGCCGGCCGACGCGCTGGCCGCCAAGGACTGGGACCGGGTGCGCCGGCTCGCCCTGGAGGCGGCGGCGCTGGCGGTCTGACGGCCGCTGCGCCGATGACGCGAACGGGCCCGGCGCATCGGATGGCCGATGCGCCGGGCCCGTCTGCCGGTGTCCGTGGGGACCGCTCGCGCACGGGACGCGCCGGTCACCGCACGCCCCGCCTACCGCAGGTGCGAGGTGTCGTTCAGCAGCCGCAACGAGGCGTTGCCGTCCGCGAAGTAGGCGACCGCGGAGAGCGAGGCCGCGGAGAGCTCCATACGGAACAGCGACTCCGGCGGGGCGCCCAACGCCAGCCGGACCAGCGTCTTGATCGGCGTGACATGCGTGACCAGCAGCACCGTCTTACCGGCGTAGCGGGCGAGCAGCTTGTCGCGGGCGACGGCGACCCGGCGGGCGACCGTCGCGAAGGACTCGCCGCCTCCCGTGGGCGCCGCCTTGGACGAGCCGAGCCAGGCGTCGAGGTCGTCGGGGAAGCGCTCGCGCACCTCGCCGAAGGTCAGCCCCTCCCAGGCACCGAAGTCGGTCTCGCGCAGGCCCTCTTCGATGCGGACCTCCTGGCCGAGCCGGTCCGCGACCGCCTGCGCGGTCTCCCGGCAGCGCCGCAGCGGGGAGCTGACGACGGCCTGGACCGTGCCGCGTGCGGCGAGCGCGGCGGCGGCCGCCTCGGCCTGGCGACGGCCGGCGGCGGAGAGCTCGGGGTCGGTTCCTCCGCTGCCGGAGAACCGCTTCTGCGGCGTGAGTGCCGTCTCGCCGTGCCGCAGCAGCACGAAGGTCGCCGGTACGCCGAGGTCGGGGGCGCCCCAACCGGCCGGCGGGGCGGCGGCCTCCACCTCGTCCGCGGCCTCGGCCGCCTCGTCGGCGGCCCGGGCCGCGGCACTGCGGGCCGGCGCTGTGGTGGTGGCGAGCGCCGCCCTGGAGTCCCGGGGCTCCCACTGCTTGCCGTTCTTGCCGGCGTCCATCGCCTCGTTGGCGAGCCGGTCGGCGTGCTTGTTCTGCGCGCGCGGGATCCATTCGTACGCGACCTGGCCGGCCGGGAAGACCGCCCTGGCCTCGGCGGCCAGCGGCTTCATGTCCGGGTGCTTGATCTGCCAGCGCCCGGACATCTGCTCGACGACCAGCTTGGAGTCCATCCGCACCTGGATGCGCGCCTGCGGATCCAGCGCGTGCGCCGCCCGGAGGCCGGCCACCAGGCCTTTGTACTCGGCGACGTTGTTGGTCGCGGTGCCGATGAACTCGGCGGCCTCGGCGAGCGCCTCGCCCGTCTCCGGGTCGAGGACGACCGCGCCGTAGCCGGCCGGCCCCGGGTTGCCCCGGGACCCGCCGTCCGCCTCGACGATCAGCGTGCGCGCCACGGCCTACAGGCCCGAGTCGGGCGTACGGACCAGGATGCGGCTGCAGTTCTCGCACCGTACGACGGTGTCGGCGGGGGCCGTGCGCACGTCGTTCAGCTCGGTGATGTTCAGCTCCAGGCGGCAGCCCTCGCAGCGGCGCTGGAAGAGGCGGGCCGCGCCGACGCCGCCCTCCTTGGTGCGGATGCGGTCGTAGAGCTTGAGGAGGTCGGCCGGGATGTCGGCGACGGTCAGCTCGCGCTCCTTGGTGACGGTGCCGGCCTCGGCGTCGATCTCGCCGGTCGCGGCGTCACGGCGGGCGACGGCGTCGTCGACCTTGCCCTGGATGGCCGCCACCCGGTCGGTCAGCTCGCCGACCCGCTCCTGGGCGGCCTCGCGGCGCTCCATGACCTCCAGGACGACGTCCTCCAGGTCGCTCTGACGCTTCGCCAGGGAGGCGATCTCGTGCTGGAGGCTTTCGAGGTCCTTGGGGGAGGTGACGGCTCCGGAATCCAGCCGCTTCTGGTCGCGGGCGGCGCGCTGGCGCACCTGGTCCACGTCCTGCTCGGCCTTGGTCTGCTCGCGGCTGGTGTCGCTCTCCTCGGTCTGCGCGGCGACGAGCAGGTCGCGCTGCTGGGTGAGGTCGGCCTCCAGGGTCTGCAGCTCGGCCAGCTCGGGGAGGTTCTTGCGCCGGTGCGCGAGCTGGGTGAGCCGGACGTCCAGGTTCTGGACGTCCAGGAGGCGGATCTGGTCGGCGGGCGCGGCGTTCAGCGTGGGGCTCCTGTGGTGTGCGTCGGGGTGAAGAGAGGGGCGGACGCCGCGTGGGCGGTCCAGGGGTCGGTGACCGTACAGGAGACATGCGTGCGCAGTCCCCAGTCGTGCCGGTCGGAGACCGCGTCGAGCTGGGCCGCGGCCTGCTCGCACCACGGCCATTCGGTGGCCCAGTGGGCGGCGTCGAGCAGCGCCAGCGGGCCGTTTCGGGTGTGCTGGGTGGCCTCGGAGGCCGGGTGGTGGCGCAGGTCGGCGGTGAGGAAGGCATCCACACCGGCCGCCCGCACGTCCTCGAAGAGGCTGTCGCCGGAGCCGCCGGAGACCGCGACGGTGCGGATCTCCCGCTCCGGGTCGCCGGCCGCCCGGATGCCCTGCGCGGTCGACGGCAGCCGGGCCGCGGCGTACGAGGCGAACTCGGCCAGCGTCATCGGATGCGCCAGCTCGCAGATCCGGCCCAGGCCGCGCCGGCCCGCCGGGTCGCTCGCATCCGGCACCAGCGGGCCGAGGATGCGCAGATCCAGGGCGCCCGCCAGGGCGTCGGAGACACCAGGGTCGGCGGTGTCGGCATTGGTGTGCGCGACGTGCAGGGCGATGTCGTGCTTGATGAGGGTGTGCACGACCTTGCCCTTGAAGGTCGAGGCCGCGACCGTCGTCGTGCCGCGCAGATAGAGCGGGTGGTGGGTGACGAGGAGGTCGGCGCCGAGCTTCACCGCCTCGTCGGCGACTTCCTGGACCGGGTCGACGGCGAACAGCACACGGCGGACCTCGGCGTCGGGATCTCCGCAGACCGTGCCGACGGCGTCCCACCCTTCGGCCCGCTCGGGGGGCCAGAGGGCGTCGAGCGCGGTGAGGACTTCAGACAGTACGGGCACGGAGGGAAGGTTACCCCCCGCCTGTGACAGGGGGTGGGGCCAACGGCGCGACGGGGGACGCGGTGACGGGCCCGAGGCGGTCTCCCGGCCGGCGGCTACCGGAACAGGAAGCCCCGCAGATCGTCCAGGACGCGGTCGGCCGCCGTGACGCCCAGGCCCAGATACCAGGTCTCGTCCTGGACGTTCTTGGCGTGACCGTCCTTGACCGCCTTGAGGTTCTTCCACAGCGGGTTGTGCTCCGCGCTCTCCCGCTTGGTGGCCTTGGGGTCGCCATAGACACCGGTGAAGATCCAGTCCGCGTCGGCCTGGTCGATGTTCTCCGGGCTGACCTCGGTGGCGAGGTCGTCGATCCGCTGGTTCTCGGGCCGCGGCAGGCCGACGTCCTTCAGGATCGTGCCGATGAACGACTGCTTGGCGTAGAGCCGGGTGAACTGCGGCATGTAGCGCAGCATGGTGACGGTCGGCTTCTTGGGGCCGATGTCCGCGCCGAGCTTGCGGGCCTTGGTCTCGTACGCGGCCAGCTCGGCCTCGGCCTCGGCGGTCTTGTCCAGGGCCGCGGCGTTCAGCAGGTAGTTCTGCTTCCAGGTGAAGCCGGGGCGGATCGAGAACACGGTCGGGGCGATCTTGCTGAGCTGCCGGTACTGCTTCTCGGCGCGCAGCTTGCTGCCCAGGATCAGGTCGGGCTTGAGCTTGTCGACCACCTCCAGGTTGAGACCGTTGACGGTGCCGATGCTCTTGGGGTGGCCGGCGGCCTTCTTGAGGTAGTCGGGGATGCCCTCGTCGCCCTCGGTCGGGGCGTAGCCGACCGGCCTGACGCCCAGCGAGACGACGTTGTCGAGTTCGCCGACGTCCAGGACGACCACTCTCTTGGGCGCGGCCCTGAGTCGCGCGCTGCCCATCGCGTGCTCGATGGTGCGCGGGAAGCGCCCCGGTGCAGCGTCGGTGCCCATCTTCGCGGTCTCCTCGGCGGCCTTGGCGAAGTCCTTGCCACCCTGGGCGACGGCCTTCGATCCCGCCCCGTCGCCGCCCTTTCCGCCCGCGCCGGAGGAACCGCAGGCCGCGAGCGACAGGGCGCCGGCGGCGGCGAGGGCTATCGCGGCGCTGCCGCGGCGGCGAAGGGACATCACGTACTCCAAGGGAAGGGCCGGACAAGGCCGGGTTAGGCAGACCTAACTTAATGCACGGTTGAAACCGCAAGCACAACCACCCCATCCGGCACCGGCGAACCGGACAACTGCCACCCTTATGCGTGAAGTACCGCAACTCGCAATGATCGTCCGCAAGTGCGAAAACTAGCTTCGGTTGCCGACTGGAGGTGACCGAAGCGATGACGATCTGTGCCACCGAGGACGCCACCGCCCTGGACAGCCCGCACCGCGCCGCCCTGACGATCGCCGCCGACGGCTCGTACGCCGCCCGGCTCGCCCGTCACGACGATGCCGCGGGGAGCTGGTTCCCGGAGCGCTGGACGCTGAGCGGGCCCGAGCCGTACGCCGTACCGCTGCCGGGCAGCCAGCCCGAGGAGCCGGACAGCGAACTGCTGCCCCTCACGGACGGCCGGGTGCTGATCCTGCGCCGGGTCGCCGACCGCTTCGCGCTCTGTCTGCTCTACCCGACGGGCCCGGGGACCGGTGAGCTTCTGCTGGGCACCGTGGAAGCGCCCGAACTGACCCTGCTACCACCCGCCCCCGACGGGACCCTCGGCTACGCCCTGGCCCCCGGGGCGGACCGCACCGGGCTGTGGCTGGTGCACGGCGGCGGGGGCGGACCCGAGCGGATCGCCGAGATCCCGGGCCGCTGTACGGGCGGCGCCTGGCTGGACCGATCCGGCCGGCTCCTCGCCCTGGACCGGGAGTTGGCCGGCCGGACCAAGACGGTGCTGGTCGACCTGGGGCGGGGCGGCGAGACCGGCCCGCTCCTGCAGATCACCGAGCACAGCAACGACCGCCTGCTGCTCGCCGACCCGGACAGCGGACTGCTGCTCGTACGGTCGGACGCCCCCGGGTACGACCGGCTGGGCTGGGGCGTACTGGGCAGCAGCCTGCCGGTGCGCTTCCCGGAGTGCCTGCGGCCCGCCGGCTTTGCCTCCGCGGGCCACGAACCGAGCCAAGGCGGAGCGGAGCGGACCATGGCGGTGACCCCGTTCGCCGTCCAGCCGGGGCAGATGCTGGCGCCGGAGAGCTGTGCGGTGGCGTTCCGGATGGACGCGGCGAGCGGTACGTGGCTGGGGATCTGGCGCCCATTGGGGCGGCGGCTGCGCCAACTCCCCGCACCGGAGGGATGGCTGGCGGGGACCGGGCTGTGGACGGCGGGCGGCGAACTGCTGCTGCCGTACGCGACGGACGCGGAGCCGTGCGGGGTGGCGCGGATGGCCATACCGCTGGAGCCGGTGGGGGGCGGGGAGCCGGTGAGGCGCGGGGGCCTGATGCAGGCGCTGAGGGCGGTGGGTCCCATGGGACCCGCGGAACAGGAGGGGGCGGTGCGGCCGGAGCGCTCCCCTTCCGGGGCAAGCGCCGGGAACCGCGCGGGGATTGTCCCGGATGCAGCGGAAACCGACAACCACTCCACAAGATCCCCACATCCGCAGCTCGTCGACGGGGAACCGCACCACTCGCCCGCGCATCCTCGAATGTGCAGGCCAGTGCCCCTGCAACAGGCACCTCTCACGGCACGGTAGACCCGGTGCAGCGTGATTTCCCGCCCCGTTAGAATTCCGGGCCGGGGCTACGCAGCCGGTTGACCGGCCACCGACAGTTCCGCTCGGGGTCAGCCTCGGCGACCGTCGGGCGAGGTCCCGACGCGTAAAGCCGTAAGCGATCTGACGGAGTGACTCTCTTCATGTCCGAAGCCCGAACCGACACGACCCAGGCGCGCCCCCGGGAGGCATCCGCCCAGGCCGCCGAGGCCGCAAGCTCCGGCAGGCACCGTGGCCCGGCCGCCACGGAGGAGTCCGGCTCCACCCCACATGGCCGGCACCGCCGGGACAACTAGGGGGTGTCCGATGGGTCAGGGTCGGATAGGCCGCGGCGTCTGGTGCGGTGCATCGCAAGGCGCCGGAGCGTCTTGATAGCGGAGCTATCGGGACGTTTCGGCAACGCTGCGAGGTGCCGTGCCAGACGCCGCGGACCCGGCCATGACCCATCGGACACGCCCTAGCCGCAGGACGCACAGGTCCACGTCGGCGGATCCCGACCGCCGGCCGCGCGACAACGGCCGTGGCCGCCGCACCACCTTCCCGGCGGGCGGCGGCCGCGGCCGTTTGGGCGGGTCGTCCGCCCGGCCGACCATCTGGTCCGCCGGTCCGCCCGTCAGTCGTGCTTGAGGCCCAGCACCTCCGCCGCCGCGAACGTCTCGTTCGGCGGGCGCTGCGCGTAGTACGGCGTCAGCAGCCCGTCCAGCTCCTCGAAGCTGAAGACCTCCTTGGCGGTGTCGAACTTGGCGGCGATCCGCGGGCGTTCGGCGATCGCGACCATGCCGCCGTGCACGACCAGCAGCTGACCGTTGACCCCGGCCGCGGCCGGCGCGGCCAGATAGCCGACGAGCGGAGCGACATGCTCGGGGGCGAGTGCGTCGAGCCCGCCGTCCTCCGGCTCCTCGAAGCCGGCGAAGACGTCCTCGGTCATACGGGTGCGGGCACGCGGGCAGATCGCGTTGGCCGTCACGCCGTACTTGGCCAGCGCCAGCGCCGTGGAGGTCGTCAGGCCGACGATGCCCCCCTTGGCCGCGGCGTAGTTGGGCTGGCCCGCCGAGCCGGCGAGGAACGCCTCCGAGGAGGTGTTGATGATCCGGCCGTGCAGCGGGGCGCCGGCGGCCTTGGAGCGTTCGCGCCAGTGGACCGCGGCGAAGTGGGTGGTGTTGAAGTGGCCCTTGAGGTGGACGCGGATGACCGCGTCCCATTCGTCCTCGGTCATCGAGAACACCATCCGGTCGCGGAGGATGCCCGCGTTGTTGACCAGGATGTCGAGCCGGCCGAAGGTGGCGACCGCCAACCCCACGAGCGCGCCGGCTTGTTCGTGGTCGGCGACGTCGCCGAGGTGGGCGACCGCCTGGCCGCCCGCCGCCCGGATCTCGGCGGCGACGTCCTCGGCGGGCGCCGCGGAGGCCTCGCCCGAGCCGTCGCGGCCCGGCTGCCCGTAGTCGTTGACCACGACGCGGGCGCCGAGCCGGGCGAGTTCGAGGGCCTCGGCGCGGCCCAGGCCGCGGCCGGCGCCGGTGACGATCGCGGTCAGGCCCTCAAGTGGCTGTGCCATCGCTCTTCCTGTCCTCTCGATCGGTTCTCCGGGCATCCCCTGCCGGGTGCCCAAGTCGCCGGTCGGCCCACGCGCGCCTGGCTGGTCCACGGGCGCGCGGCAGGCCTACGGGCGCGCGGTCAGATCTCTATGCAGGTGCGCAGTGCGGCCCCGGAACGCATCTGGTCGAGCGCGTCGTTGATCTCGGCGAGCTGGACGCGGTGGGTGATCAGGCCGGCCAGATCGATCCGGCCGGCCCGCCACAGGGCGATGGCCCGCTCGTAGGAGCGCAGTACGTCCGCGCCGCCGTACAGGGACGGCAGGATCCGCTTCTCGTCGAAGAACAGCTCGAACATGTTGACCTGGAAGGTGTCGTCCATGGCGCCCGCGCCGACCACGCACAGGGTGCCGCCGCGCCGGGTCGTCTCGTAGGCGGTGCGGGCGGTGGCGGACTTGCCGACCACCTCGAAGACGTAGTCGAAGCCCTCGCCCGCGGTGATCCGGGCCTTGGCGTCGGCGAGTTCCTCGGGGGCGACGGCCTCGGTGGCGCCGAAGCGCAGCGCGGCCTCACGGCGGGCCGGCACCGGGTCGACGGCGATGATCTGGGAGGCGCCGCAGGCCCGCGCGCCCTGGATGGTGGAGATGCCGACGCCGCCGCACCCGATGACCGCCACCGAGGAGGCGGCCTCCACCTTGGCCGTGTTGAGGGCCGCGCCGAGCCCGGTGGTGACACCGCAGCCGATCAGCGCGGCGATCTCGTACGGGACGTCGTCCGGGATCGGGACCGCGCAGTTGGCGGGTACCACGACCTCTTCGGCGAAGGTGCCGGTGCCGGCGAAGCCGAACACGTCTCCACCGGGGCGCTTGAAGTTGGGCGTACCGGCGTTCAGGAATCCGGCCAGGCACAGGTGGGTCTGGCCGCGCTTGCAGGACGGACAGCCGCCGCAGGCGGGCAGCCAGCACATCAGGACCCGGTCCCCCTGGCCGAGGCCGGTGACGCCGTCGCCGACGTCGAGGATCTCCCCGGCTCCCTCGTGCCCGGGAACGAAGGGGGCGGGCTGCGGCAGCACCCCACTCATGGCCGAGAGGTCGGAGTGGCACAGCCCGGTCGCCCGGATGCGGACCCTGACCTTCCCGGGACCGAACCCCACCGCCTCGACGTCGTCGAGCACCTCCAGCTTGTCCTGACCCGTCTCGTGTTGTACGGCTGCGCGCATGTCACGTCCTCTCAAGCGTCGGGTAGGGGGCTCGGGGAGACACCTCTAGCTGTGCTCCACCACGGTGTCCGCCAGAACCGCCGCGTCGTCCCGTTCGGGCGCCGTGACCGACGCCTGGATCCGGCCGGGCTCCCGCCACGCCCGGATGTGGAGCGTCTCGCCCGGAAACACCACTCCGGCGAAGCGGGTGGCGTACGAGCGCACCCTGGCCACGTCCCCGTCGAGCAGCGTGTCGACGACCGCCTTGAGCGCGACCCCGTAGGTGCACAGCCCGTGCAGGATCGGCCGGTCGAAGCCGGCGAGCTTGGCGAACTCCGGGTCCGCGTGCAGCGGATTCCAGTCCCCGGAGAGGCGGTAGAGCAGCGCCTGGTCCTCGCGGATATGCCGTTCGGTGCTCAGATCCGGGGCGCGCTCGGGAAGTTCGAGGCGTGCGGAGGCTCCTCGTTCGCCCCCGAAGTCGCCTTCCCCCCGGACGAAGATCTGCGTGTCGCAGGTCCACAGCGGCCCCTCCTCGTCGGCGACCTCCGAGCGCAGCACGATCACGGCGGCCTTGCCCTTGTCGTAGACGGCCGGGACGGAGGAGGTCTGCCGGGCGCGGCCGCGCACCGGGAGGGGGCGGTGCACGGTGACGGACTGCCCGCCGTGCAGGACGGCCGCGAGGTCGACGTCGATGCCGGGCGCGGAGAGGCCGCCGGCCACCGCCATCCCGCCGCCCGCCACGGTGGCGAAGCTGGGCAGGACGTGCAGTGCGCTCTCCAGGGTGTAGCGCAGCTCGTCCGGGTCGGTGGCGGGGTGCGGCTTCTGTGGTGTGGCCGCGCCGGCGCCGATGCCGAGGTGGTAGAGCTGGACGTCCTTGTGGTCCCAGGCGAGTTCGGTGGTCCGCGGCTCGGCGGAGGTGGCCTTGGCGACGTCGATGGGCATGGGGCTGCTGCTCCTTCACCACGGTGTGAAGACCCCGGCCCGGCCGTCCGCACCGTCGACCGTGCCGGGGTCGTATCTGGTCGGCGCGGCCGCGCTCCGACTGCGCACGGGACACATCTAGAACGCGTTCTAGCCGATGGCGTCATGTATAGCCGATCCTCCCGGCACCCGGAAGACCCCTGACGCTCAGTCAGATCGATGTCCGGGCAGCATCCCGCCGACGGACCATGACATTTGTCAGTACGCATCACACACATTCGCATCTGCCGCGGCCCGGCGACTCTCCGTAATGTCGAAGGCAGGAAGCAGGACGGGAAACACCACGGGGAGCGAGCCGTGAACCGACCGGAGGGGCGGGCCATGATGGCGGAAACAGCGCAGGCGACAGGGGGGTTGCGCACGGCGCGCAGGGCCGACGGCGGCTCGGCCGTCGCCTTCTGCGGAGTGACTCGGAGCTATGGCGCGGTCCGCGCCGTGGACGGACTCGACCTGGAGATCACCGCGGGCGAGACCGTGGCGCTGCTCGGGCGCAACGGCGCCGGCAAGTCCACGACCATCAACATGCTGCTGGGCCTGCTGCCGCCGAGCTCGGGCACGGTGGCGCTGTTCGGCGGCGCGCCGGAGACCGCCGTACGGGCGGGCAAGGTCGGCGCGATGCTCCAGGACGGCAAGGCCATCCCGCGGGTCACGGTCCGCGAACTGATCGCCTTCGTCGCCGCCACCTACCCCGCTCCGCTGGACGTCGCCGAGGCCCTGGACCTCGCGGGCCTGGAGGAGTTCGCCGGGCGGCGGGTGGACCGGCTGTCCGGCGGGCAGGCCCAGCGGGTCCGCTTCGCGATGGCGCTGGCCGGCAACCCCGAGCTGCTGGTGCTCGACGAGCCGACCGCGGCGCTGGACGTCGAGGCGCGCCGGGCCTTCTGGCGCTCCATGCGGGCCTACGCCCGCCGCGGCAACACCATCGTGTTCTCCACCCACTATCTGGAGGAGGCGGACGACAACGCCGACCGGATCGTGGTGATCGACGGCGGCAAGGTGGTCGCCGACGGCAGCGGTGAGGAGATCCGGCGGCGGGCCGGCGGGTCGCTGGTCTCCTTCGACCTCGCGGGTGCGGCGACCGAACCGCTGCCCGGACTGCCCGGGGTCAGTGCCGTGGAGATACGGGGCGACCGCGCGCTGCTGCGCACGACGGACTCCGACGCCACGGTCGTGGCGCTGGCCGGACACGGTCTCGTCCGCGGCCTGCAGGTCGCCCCCGCCAGCCTGGAGGACGCCTTCCTCACCCTCACCTCCGCCGAAGCCGGCGCCCCGTCCCTGAAGGAGAACGCGTGATGTTCGACTACATCCGTCTCGAAGTCCGCCGCACACTGCGCGACAAGGGCTTTGTGATCTTCGGCATCGGGATGCCGGTGCTGATGTATCTGCTGATGACCAACATCGGGGCGGGCCCCGGCGGCGCGTCCGCGGAGTGGAAGACCGCCTCGATGGTCGGGATGGCCGCGTACGGCGCGCTGGGCGCGGCCATCGGCACGGGCACCGGTGTCGCCGAGGACAAGCAGCTGGGCTGGCTCCGGCAGCTGCGGATCACCCCGCTGAGTCCGCTGCGCGTGGTGGTGAGCCGGGGGCTGACCGGCTCGGTGACGGTGCTGCCCGCCATCGCCGCCGTACTGCTGGTGGGCGCGCTGGTCAACGGCGTCCGGATGCCCGCCTGGCAGTGGGCGGCGCTCGCCGGGCTGCTGTGGGTGGGCACCGCCCCCTTCACCCTCCTCGGGCTCGGCAACGGCTACCGCCTCTCCGCGCAGTCCACCGGCGTGGTCAACACGGGCTGCATGCTGCTGCTCTCGATCATCGGCGGTCTGTGGTTCCCTGCCGAGCTGTTCCCCGGCTGGCTGCGCTCGCTCTCCTCCTGGACGCCCGGCAACCGCTTCTCCGAACTGGGCCAGAGCGTCACCCAGGGCGGCGCTCCGAGCCTCGCCGCGGTGGCGATACTGGCCGCCTGGCTGGCACTCTTCGGCGGTTACGCGGTGTACGCATACCGTCGGGCCGCGCGAACGGTGTGATCGACGACGGCGGACCTGGGAAACGACAGTGCAGCAGACACAGCAGCAGAACACGGACGGGCCGCGCGCCGGCGAGGCGAACGACACGGACGGCGCGTGCGCCACGCGGACGACATCGGCGAGGTCGGGGATCACGAAGCCGGACAGGGGGCCGGGGAAGTGCGCCTTCCTGCCCTGGCTCCTGATGGGCCTGGGGGCCTTCTCCAACATCATCCAGGGCAAGACGGACAACCCCTGGCTGGCCGGCCTCGGACTGCTCGCCTTCAACTCCTTCTACATCAGCGTCGTGTGGTCCTCCTTCAACCCGAGGCGTCGCGACTCCCGCTATCCGCTCATCGCCCTGGGGGTGCTGACCGCCATCACCTTCGCCATCGCGCTCGGGTTCGGCGGCAACTGGTTCCTGTTCTTCCCGCTGCTGTCGCTGGCCTCCGGCACGGTCCGCGCCCTGCGGGGCAAGAAACTCGCCCTCTGGCTGATCTCCCTCAGCGGTGCGGCCGGATATCTGGCCGGCTGGCGCGACGGCGACCCCTCCGAATCGTTCGGCATCGGATACGGCACGTTCCTGTCCGGCATGGTGACGGCCACGGTCCTGAGCCTGTTCGACACCATCCAGGAACTGAACGCCACCCGCCAGGAACTCGCTCGGAGCGCCGTGGAGAAGGAGCGGCTGCGCTTCTCCCGCGATCTGCACGACCTGCTGGGGCACACCCTGTCCGTGGTGGTGGTCAAGGCCGAGGCCGTCCGCCGACTGGCACCGCGCAATCTGGACGCGGCGCTCGCCCAGGCCGCCGACATCGAGGCGGTCGGCCGGCAGGCGCTGACCGAGATCCGCGAGGCGGTCAGCGGCTATCGCGAGGGCAGCCTGTCCACGGAACTGGACCGGGCCCGTTCGGCACTGGAGGCCGCCGGTATCGAACCCTTCGTACGCCAGGCCGGGCCGCCGCTGTCCTCGCAGACCGGCGCGCTGCTGGGCTGGGTGGTCCGCGAGGGTGTCACCAACACCGTCCGGCACAGCGGCGCCACCCGCTGCGAGATCGACGTGCACGCCGACGAGGAGCGGGTACGGCTGACGATCACCGACGACGGCCGTGGTCCCGTAGGCACCGCCGCGGCCACGGCCCGCGGCCTGGAAGGCGGCACCGGCCTGAAGGGGCTCACCGAGCGGCTGGCCGCGGCGGGCGGCACCCTGCACAGCGGCCCGGACGGCCGACGCGGCTTCCGTGTCAGGGCCGAACTCCCGGTCGGCGCGGCCGATATGCCGGACGTCGAGGAGTCGCCGAGGTGATCAAGGACGTGACAGGTGCTGGCTACTCTTGGCGTATGACCGACGCGCCGGACCAGCAGTCCCCCGTACGACCGGTACGAGTCCTCCTCGCCGAGGACCAGGGGATGATGCGGGGCGCCCTGGCGCTGCTGCTCGACCTGGAGGAGGACATGGAGGTCGTGGCGCAGGTGGCGGCGGGCGACCAGATCGTCACCACCGCCCTGGACGCCCGTCCCGACATCGCCCTCCTGGACATCGAACTCCCCGGCCGCAGCGGCCTGGACGCCGCGGCCGACCTGCGCACACAGCTGCCGTCCTGCAAGGTGCTGATCGTGACGACCTTCGGCCGGCCCGGCTATCTGCGGCGCGCCATGGAGGCCGGGGCGTCCGGCTTCCTGGTGAAGGACGGCCCGGTGGAGGAGCTGGCGGCGGCGATCCGCCGGGTGCTCGCCGGAGAGCGGGTGATCGATCCGGGCCTGGCCGCGGCCGCGCTGAGCGCCGGTCCCAGTCCGCTGACCCAGCGCGAGCGCGATGTCCTCACCGCCGCGGTGGACGGCGCCACGGTCGCCGATATCGCCGGCAGGCTCCATCTCTCCCAGGCCACCGTCCGCAACTACCTCTCCGCGGCCATCGGCAAGACCGGCACCCGCAACCGCATGGAGGCGGTACGGGCGGCCCGGCAGAACGGGTGGCTGTAAGGGGCGGTCCCTCAGGCGGGCCTACTCCTGGGCGGAGCCCTGCCCGTGGGCGGTGTCCGTCCGGCGCCTGGGCAGGGCGATCACCATCAGCGCGATGGCGCCCAGCAGGACCACCGTGCCGACCTGGAAGGCCAGTCCGTAGCCGTCCGCCAGGGCCTTCGCACCATGCCCGGACTCGATGCGGGCGGCGGCGACGGTGGACAGGATCGACAGGCCCAGCGCACCGCCCATTTGGCGGGAGGTGTTGATCAGGCCGGAGACCAGGCCCTGGTCGGCGGGGTCGGCGCCGGAGGTGGCGATGGCGGCGACCGGTGTCGCCGTCAGGCCCGCGCCCAGCGCCATCAGGATGCCGGGGCCGAGGAGCGTGCCCAGGTACGTGCCGTCGACGCCCATCGCGCCCTGCCAGGCCATGCCCGCCGCGGAGATCACCGCACCGGCGACGGCCAGGGTCTTGGCGCCCATCCGGTTCATCAGCCGCGGCCCGATCTTGGAGCCGAGGACGATGCTCAGCGAGTGCGGAATGAAGGACAGCCCGGCCTGCAGCGGCGGGTAGCCCAGCACGTTCTGCATGTAGAGCGACAGGAAATACCACATCGAGAACATCGCGCCGCCGAGCAGCACCATTGCCGCATTCGCCGAGGAGACCGGGCGCAGCCGGAAGAGCCCCAGCGGCATCAACGGCGCCTTGGCCCGTGCCTCGACGGCGAGGAAGACCGCGAGCACGACCAGCCCGGCGGCCAGCGGCAGCAGCGCGGACGCCGACGTCCAGCCGTCCGTCTCGGTCTGCACGATCCCGTACGCCACGAGCCCCAGCCCGCCGGTCACCAGCAGCGCGCCCGGCACATCGAGCCGCCGCACGAGGCCCTGCCGGCTCTCGGTGAGCCACAGCACCGCACCGACCAGCACCAGCGCCCCGACCGGCACATTGATCAGCAGCACCCAGCGCCACGACAGGAACTCGGTGAGCACCCCGCCGACCAGACCGCCCACCGCGCCGCCGCCGGCGCCGACCGCCGTCCAGGTGGCGATGGCCCGGGTACGGGCCGGACCGGCCGGGAACGACGTGGTCAGAATCGTGAGAGTGGCCGGGGAGAGCACGGCGGCACCGATGCCCTGCACCGCTCGCGCCGTGATCAGCTGCCACGGCTGCTGCGCCAGCCCGCCCCCCAGGCTGGCGACGGTGAACAGCGCCAGCCCGACGACGAACACCCGCTTGCGGCCGAAGAGGTCCGCGGCCCGGCCGCCGAGCAGCATGAAGCCGGCGAAGGTGATGACGTACGCGTTGACGATCCACTGCAGGCCCAACTCGCTCAGCCCCAGCCCGGTCCGTACGGCGGGCAGCGCCACGTTCACGACGGAGACGTCCAGGACGACCAGGAACTGTCCGGCGCAGACCAGGAGCATCACCAGCCAGGCCGGTGCGGCCGTGCGGCGCGGAGTTTCGGACAGGGTCGCGGGGGAGGCTATCGGGGGCATGCGGACCATGCTCGCATTCGCCGTTTGCCTCCCGCATCGGGATATCGGTGCATCTACCACCGGACCCGGGGACCTAGGTCGCGAGGCGGAGTCCGGGGCCGCCCCACCGGCCTCACCGGCCTCACCGCCGCAGCAGCGTCACCACCGCCGCCCCGCCCAGCCCGATGTTGTGGGCCAGGCCCACCCGCGCGCCGGGGACCTGGCGTTCGCCCGCCGTGCCGCGGAGTTGCCAGACCAGCTCCGCGACCTGGGCCAGGCCCGTCGCGCCCAGCGGATGCCCCTTGGAGATCAGGCCGCCGGAGGGGTTGACCACCCAGCGGCCGCCGTAGGTCGTGGCGCCTTCGGCGACCAGCTTCCCGGACTCCCCGTCCGCGCACATGCCCAACGCCTCATACGTCAGCAGCTCATTGACCGAGAAGCAGTCGTGCAGCTCGATGACGTCGACGTCCTCGATGCCCAGGCCGCTGGCCGCGTACACCTGCCGGGCCGCGGCGCGCGACATCGGCTTGCCGACCACGTCGATGCAGGAGCCGGAGGCGAAACCGTCCTCGGTATCGGTCGTCATGGCCTGTGCGGCGATCTCCACCGCCCGGTCGGCCAGCCCGTGTTCGCGGACGAACCGCTCGGAGGCGACGACCGCCGCAGCCGCCCCGTCCGAGGTCGGCGAGCACTGGAGCTTGGTCAGCGGACGGTGGATGGTCTTGGCGGCGAGGACCTCCTCGACCGTGTAGACGTCCTGGAACTGGGCGTGGGGGTTGTGCGCGGAGTGCCGGTGGTTCTTCGCGCCGACCGCGGCGAGCTGCTCCGCCGTGGTGCCGTAGCGCTCCATGTGCTCACGGGCCGCGTTGCCGAAGATCTGGGCGGTGGGCGGGGTCCGCTCGAAGCCGTGGGCGGCCGCCATCACGCCGTAGTGGCGGGCCACCGGGGACGTGCTGAAGTCAGTTCCGTCCGCGCCGCCGCCCAGCGCACCGCGGCGCATCTTCTCGAAGCCGAGCGCCAGTACGCAGTCGTTGATCCCCGCCTCGACGAACTGCCGCGCCATCATCAGCGCGGTCGAGGCGGTCGCGCAGTTGTTGTTGACGTTGTAGACGGGGATGCCGGTGAGGCCGAGTTCGTACACGGCGCGCTGGCCCGCCGTCGAGGCCTGGTAGCAGTAGCCGACCGGCACCTGCTCGACCGCCTCGTAGCCGATCCCCGCGTCGGCCAGCGCCTTGCCGCCCGCCTCCTTCGCCATGTCCCAGTACTGCCACTCGCGGGTCTCGGGCTTCTCGAACTTGGTCATCCCGACGCCGACGAGGTACGCCTTGCCAGCCATACGTGTCCTCCTGGAGAGGTAGCGGTGCGGCAGATGAAGGGGCTGCGGTGCGTCACATGAGGGGACGGGGCTCCGGGTCGCGGGGCAGGCCGAGCAGCCGCTCCGCGACGACGTTGCGCTGCACCTGGGTGGTGCCGCCGGCGATGGTCAGACAGCGCGACATCAAGAAGCCGTGCAGCGCCCGCTCGCCAACGCCCTCGCGCACCGCGCCGGCCGGGCCGAGGAGTTCCAGCGCCAGTTCGGCGACCTTCTGCTGGTGCGGGGTCTGCACCAGCTTGCGGATGCTGGCGCCGGCGCCCGGTTCCAGGCCCGACACCTGCTGGAGCGTGGTCCGCAGCCCGATGCAGCCCAGGGCGTGCGCCTCGGCGGCCAGCGCGCCGAGCCGGACGTGTACCGACGCGTCCAGTCCGTCGGCGCGGTCGAGGAGCGCCTCCAGACCGGTGTCGAAGGTCAACTGGTCGGCCATGTGGACGCGTTCGTTGTCCAGGGTGGTGCGGGCCACCCGCCAGCCGTTGTCGACCTCGCCGACCACGGCGTCGGCCGGCAGCAGCACATCGTCGAAGTAGACCTCGTTGAACAGCGCGTCGCCGGTGATCTCCTTCAGCGGCCGGATCTCGATGCCGGGGGTCGCCATGTCGACGAGGAAGAACGTCAGCCCCTTGTGCTTGGGCGCGTCCGGGTTGGTGCGGGCGAGCAGGATCCCGTGGCTCGACCACTGGGCCGCCGAGGTCCACACCTTCTGGCCGTTGACCCGCCAGCCGCCGTCCACCCGCTCGGCGCGGGTCCGCAGCGACGCCAGGTCGGAACCGGCCTCCGGCTCGGAGAACAGCTGGCACCACAGCAGTTCTCCGCGCAGCGTCGGCAGCATGAGGCGCTGCTGCTGCTCCCGGGTGCCGTGGGCGATCAGGGAGGGCACCACCCAGGTGGCGATGCCCAGATCGCTGATCTTGACCCCGGCGGCGGCCAACTCCTGCTGGATCGCCAGCTGCCGGAGGGGCCCGGCGCCCAGGCCGTAGGGCTCGGGGAGGTGCGGCGCGGCATAGCCGGTGGGTGCCAGCGCCCGGCGTACCGCCGCGGGGTCCAGTCCGCGTACGCCGTCGACGACCGTACGGGCCTCGGCGCGGTACTCGTCCGCCTCGGCGGGGAGTTCCAGGCGCAGCGCGCGGCGGGCGCCGTCGGCGGCGTAGCGGGCGGCGCGCAGCCGGTGGGTGTCGCCGCCGCCCAGCAGCTGGCGGGCCGCGGTCGCCCGCCGCAGGTGGAGGTGGGCGTCGTGCTCCCAGGTGAAGCCGATGCCGCCGAGGATCTGGATGCAGTCCTTGGCGCAGCTGAAGGCGGCGTCCAGGGCGGTGGCGGTGGCCAGCGCCGCGACCAGTCCGCGGACCTCGGGCGTCTGGTCCAGCGCCCGGGCCGCGTCCCAGACCAGGGCACGGGCCTGCTCGCAGCGCACGAGCAGGTCGGCGCAGAGGTGTTTGACCCCCTGGAACTGACCGATCGGACGGCCGAACTGCTCGCGTACGGCGGCGTGTGCGGCGGCGGTGTGCAGCGCCCAGGCCGCCGTTCCGCAGCTCTCCGCGGCGAACAGCACCCCGGCCAGGTCCCGGACGAGGGCGCCGTCGACGGCCAGCACCCGCTCGCCGGGCACCCGCACCTCCTCCGCACGCACCTCGGCGGTCGGCCGGGTCGGGTCGGCGCTCTCCTGGGGACGTACGTCCAGCGCGTCGGCGTCGACGGCGCACCAGACGGGTCCGGTGGCTCCTTCGCCCGCCAGCAGGATCAGATCGGCGTCGGCGCCGGCGAGGACCGGGGGCGCGGTGCCGTCCAGGACGTAGCCGTCGGCGGCCTCAGCGGCGGTGAGCGAGCCCGGACCGAACGCGACGGCGGCGATCCGTTCGCCGGCGACAAGGGCCCGTACGAGAGTGTGCTCGCCGGCGCGGTGCAGCAGTTCGGCGGCGAGGACGGTGGGCAGATACGGGCCGGGGAGCGCGGCGCGGCCCAGTTGCTCCAACACGACGGCGAGGTCGAGCAGTTCGCCGCCGCCTCCGCCGTCGGCCTCGGGGAGATGGAGTCCGAGCAGCCCTTGCGCCGCGAGCCCGTCCCAGTAGGCGGGCCGCCCGTGGCGCCCGGGCGCGGCGTCGAGCAGCTTGCGCACCTCCTCGGGCGGTACGGCCCGTGCGGCCCAGCCGCCCGCCGCCTCGGCAAGGTCACGGTGCTCCTGTGTGATTCCGATGCCCATGCGGGGCAGATTAGAACACGTTCCAATCTGACGGAAGGTCGGATGCGGCGGGATTCGGGGTCGGGCGGAGCCGGCAGCCGGCCCGGGAGTGAGCCTGCGGAAGCGGAGAAGCGGACCCGGAAGCGGGGCCCGGAAACGGCGGGTGAAATTCCGCTACCGGGCCGGTTCGCCTTTCCCCGGCAGCCTCCCCGCGCCCACACGGATTCGCCGCTTTCGGGCATCGGCGAAACGGCCGCCGAAAATCGACGGGAACGGGCGTCAAACGGCAGATGCCGGGACCTGCGCCCCTCGGACGGAAGAGCGGACAGCGGGAAATGCGCCCCCGTTCCGATATCCGTATACGCCTTACGCCCCTATGCCATACCTCATAAGCCCCACAACAGACCCCCGCACCACCCGCCCCACCTCGTACGGCACGATGAGCCATCTGACCGCACCACCTGGAGGAAGCCCATGTCCGCTCCCACGGCTCAGCCCGCTCCGCGACCGGAGATCCTCGCCGCGTTCGAGGCGGCGAAGGGCTTTATGCCCGTGGACGAGGGGCTCGCCCTGTATGCCGCGGCGGTCGAGGCGGCGGCGCTCGGGCTGCCCCTGGTGGAGGTCGGCACCTATTGCGGCCGGTCCACCATCCTGCTCGCCGACGCGGCGCGCGGCGCCGGGGTGATGGCCGTCACCGTCGACCACCACCGGGGCAGCGAGGAGCAGCAGCCCGGCTGGGAGTACCACGACCCCTCCGTCGTCGACCCCGAAGTCGGCCGAATGGACACGCTGCCCACCTTCCGCCGCACCCTGCACGCCGCCGGGCTGGAGGATCAGGTGATCGCCCTGGTGGGCCGGTCGCCGCAGATCGCGGCCCTGTGGCAGGCGCCGGTCGGCCTGGTCTTCGTCGACGGCGGGCACACCGACGAGCACGCCCGTGCCGACTACGAGGGCTGGGCCCCGCAGATCGCGCCCGACGGGCTGCTGGTCATCCACGACGTCTTCGCGGACCCGGCGGACGGCGGCCAGGCCCCGCACCGCATCTACCGCAGGGCGCTGGAGTCCGGCGCCTTCACCGAGATCTCCGCGCACGGGTCGCTGCACGTCCTGCGGCGCACCGGCGCCGGAATCTGAGCGGGCTACCATCGCGAACGTGTCGAACGGCAGCACTTTCCCCCCGCCCCGCCGCCTGCGCGGCACCCTGCTCCTGGTGCTGGTGGCGGTGGTGGTCGTCGGCCTCGGGGGCTGGCTGTTCTGGCGGTCGTCGGGCGGCGAGCCGCCACGAGCCGGGCAGCCCGCACCGGGCCGGTCCGCCGACGACGAGGCGGCCGCCGGCACGGCGGGGCACGGCGGCTCCCCCGACGGCACGGACGGGCGGGGACACACCCCGGGTGACGGCTCCGGCACGGCCGGCCCGCCGCGCGGCAGCCTCAAGGGCAGGACCGTGGCGATCGACCCCGGCCATAATCCGCACAACCGCGACCACGGCCGGGAGATCGCCCGGTTGGTGAACATCGGCAACGAGCGCAAGGAGTGCGACACCACCGGTACCGCCACCAACGACGACTACCCGGAGGCGTCCTTCACCCTGGACGTCGCCCGCCGGGCCCGCACGCTCCTCGAACGCCGGGGCGCCAAGGTCGTCTTCACCCAGGACGGCGACCGGCCGTACGGGCCGTGCGTGGACGAGCGCGCGGCCATCGGGAACAAGGCGCACGCCGATGCCGCGCTCTCCCTGCACGCCGACGGTTCGGGCGCCGGGAACCGCGGCTTCCACGTGATCCTGCCCGCCCGCGTCACGGCCGGCTCGGCGGACACCTCCGACATCGTCAAGCCCTCGCGGCGGCTCGGCGAAGGGCTGGCCCGCCGGTTCATGGCGGTAACCGGAAGCGATCCGTCCAATTACATCGGGGACGGGACGGGCCTCGACGTGCGCTCCGACCTCGGCGGCCTCAACCTCTCCACGGTGCCGAAGGTGTTCATCGAGTGCGGCAATATGCGCGATCCGAAGGACGCCGCGCAATTGACCGATCCCAAGTGGCGGCAGAAAGCGGCCCTCGGGATCACCGAGGGCATTACGGACTTCCTGACGCACTGACCGCGACCGCCGCGGCCGGATCCGATACCCGCCGATACGGGCCCGCGGTGCGGATCCGATGCACCGTCCGATAGCACGCGGAAACGAACACGACGACCCGCCGGATTCGGCGATAGGTTCCCCTTTACGATGGGTGGCCACCGCCGTGCCTCGCACCGCGACAGCGACGACCAGACCCACGAAAGAGACAAAGGACCCTTACGTGAACATCCGCTCCCTCACTCGAGGCGACGGCGTGGTGATCGGAGCAGCGGTGTTGCTGTTCATCGCCTCGTTCCTCGATTCCACCGGCGGCCCGGACTGCTCCGGCCCGCTCGCCAAGTACTGCGAGGCCCAGAGCTACAGCAGCGTCAACGCCTGGGACGTGCTGTCGACCCTCATGAGCGTGTACCTGGCCGGTGTGATCGGCGCAGCGATCATCGTCGCCAGCCGTGCGCTGCCGCAGCCGCGCAAGATCGCCGGGCTCGACCTGGGGCAGTTCGGCGTCGCCCTCAGCATCTTCGCGGCGTGGACCGCGTTCTGGACCATCATCGACTCCCACAACGCCGGCGCCGGTCTGATCCTCGGTCTGATCGCCGCGCTGATCCTGGCCGGCGGCGCGGTAGCCACGCCGCTCGTCCCGGCGCTGAAGGTCGCCCTGATGCCCGCCCCCAAGGCACCGGCCGCCGCCCCGTACGGGGCCGGCCCCACCCCGGGTTACGGCTACCCCGGCGCGCAGCAGCAGCAGGCGAGCCAGGGCTACGGCTACCCGGGCGGCCAGCAGCCGCAGGCGGGCCAGACCCACGGCCAGCAGGCGCCGGTCGACGCCACGGCCGGCGGTCCGGCCGGCGCCACCCCGGCGGCCGGGAGCCCGGCGGACTTCGCGCCGTTCTGGTTCGCGGTGCCCGTCGCGCGTCCGCTGTACGGCGAGGACGGCGCCCCGGCGCCGATCGCCGAACTGGCGCCCGGCACCTGGTACCTCGCGGTGGAGCAGCGCGGTCAGGCCCTGATCGCGCAGACCCAGGACGGCCGGCGCGGCGTCCTGCAGGACACCACCGGCATCCAGCGCGGCTGACACCGGACGGGCCGCCGGGCGAGAGCCCGGCGGACGACCGGACGCGCAGCGGTCCTTTCGCGGCCCCTCGCCCCTCGCGGGCGGGGGGCCGTTGCACTGCCCACGAGGCCGCCGTACAGTTCGCCGGAAACCCGTATCTGACGCCGCGTCAGAAGCAGGCCGGCGAGCGGTCGGCGGCACCGTCGGAGAGAGGCGATCGGCATGCGACTCGGTCTGGCACTGGGCTACTGGGGACGTGGCCCCGACCCCCGGCACCTCGAACTGGCCCGCGAGGCCGAGCGGCTGGGCTACGACTCGGTGTGGACCGCGGAGGCCTGGGGCTCGGACGCCTTCACCGCGCTCACCTGGATCGCCGCCCACACCTCCCGTATCCGGCTGGGTACCGGCATCGCGCAGATGGCCGCCCGCACCCCCACCGCCACCGCGATGCACGCCCTGACCCTCGACCACCTCTCGGGCGGACGGGTGCTGCTGGGCCTGGGGCTGTCCGGGCCGCAGGTCGTCGAGGGGTGGTACGGACGGCCGTTCCCCAAGAGCCCGCTGACCGCCACCCGGGAGTACGTGGAGGTGATCCGCCAAGTCCTGCGCCGTGAGGGGCCGGTGGAGGTGGACGGGCTCTTCCACTCCCACCCCTACCGGGGCGCGGACGGCACCGGCCTCGGCAAACCGCTCAAGCCCATCACCCATCCACTGCGCGGCGACCTGCCGGTCCTGCTGGGCGCGGAGGGCCCCAAGAACATCGCCCAGACGGCCAGGATCGGGGACGGCTGGCTGCCGCTGTACTGGTCCCCGCAGCGCACCGACGTCTACCGGGCGTCGCTGGCGCACGCCCCCGAGGGCTTCCTCATCGCCCCGATGGCGCGCGCCGTGGTCTGCGACGACGTCGCCGAGGGGCTGCTGCCGGTCAAGGCGATGCTGGGCTTCTACATCGGCGGAATGGGCCACGCGGCCAAGAACTTCCACGCCGACCTGATGGCGCGGATGGGCTTCGAGGAGGAGGCCCGGCGGGTGCAGCGGCTCTTCCTCGAAGGCCGCAGGGAGGACGCCGTACGCGCCGTGCCGGACGCCTTCGCCGACGAGATCTCCCTGGTCGGCCCGCGTGAACGGATCGCGGAGCGGCTGGAGTTGTGGCGCACGGGCCCGGTCACCGACCTGCTGGTCACCGCGCCGGACCCGCACACCCTGCGGGTGCTGGCCGAGCTGAACTCCTGAACCCGGCCCGGCCGCTCACCCGAAGCTCGCCCACTCCAGCCACTGGTCGAGCACCGCCCGCTCGCCCAGCACCTCCACCCGGTCGCTGTCGGCGGGCAGCCTGCGATAGAGGACCAGGAGGGCATCGGTGAGGCTGCCGCGCAGCGCGACCGCGGCCTTCTCGTGGGTGCGCCGGTGGGAGGGCGCCTCCCCCGTGAGATCGAGCAGCCACTCGGCGTTCAGCTCGGGCGGGGCGTCGGTGGCGTGGACGTGGATCGTCCGGCCGGGGCCGAACGCCTTGCGCCCGCGCTCGGCGAAGCGGGCCACCACCGCCGGCAGTTCGCCGATCTGCAGCCACTCCTCCAGACAGTCCGCGGCGACCGGCGCCGGAAGGTCGAAGGGGACGCCGGCGGTGAGCGCGGCATCGGCGCGGTGGACGGCCGTCTCGTGGACCATCCGGCGGGCCCAGAACCCCGCGTGGTGGGCCGTCGTCCAGCTCCACACCTTGGCGTCGGGGCCTGCTTCCCGCAGCGCGGCCACGGTCTGCTCGACGCCCGCCGTCAGCCAGGCGTCCAGCGCCACCGCGTCCTCGCCCTCGGGCCCGGCGCTCTCGGGGACGTCCGCAGGGTCGACGTTCTCGGAAGCGCGGGTGGCGACGAGGGTGCCGACCCAGCGATGCGCACCCCCGACATGCCGGGCGAGATCGGCGAGCGTCCAGTCGGGGCAGGTCGGCACGGTCGCCGACAGATCGGCGCCGCGGAGGATCTCGCGGAACTCGGCGGTCTCGGCGAGAAGTTGGGCGCAGTATTCCTCGTGGGTGAGGGAGCCTTGGAGAGCCATGCGTCGCACAGTAGTGCGCATCGCGGCCCCGGGGTGTCCTAATTCGCGGCGCGCCGGGGCCGCTGATGCCGCGCGGCCGAAGCCGCGCCGCGCCTACCGGCAGCAGTCCGGATCGAGCCCCGTCGGCAGCCGTTCGCCGCCGAAGACCGACGTCGTCGCCTCGTCGCCGCCCACTGCCGCGACCGCGAGCAGCAGCGAACCGGCCGTCCAGGAGGTGAGTTCGCGCGGCCAGATCGCGTCGTCGTCGAAGACGTAGCCGGTCCAGTACATGCCGTCCTCGGCGCGCAGATGCTGTATCCACTTGAGGATCTGCACGGCCCGCTCGGACTCCCCCATGGCCCACAGGGCGAGCGCCAGCTCCGCGCTCTCGCCGCCGGTGACCCAGGGGTTGGGCAGTACGCAGCGCACACCCAGCCCCGGGACCACGAAGCTCTCCCAGGAGGCGTCGATGCGCTCCCGGGCCGCCTCGCCGCGGACCGCGCCGCCCAGGATCGGGTAGTACCAGTCCATGGAGTAGCGGCCCTTGTCCAGGAACCGCTCGGGGTGGCTGCGTATCGCATGGCCCAGCCGGCCGACCGCCAGCTCCCAGTCGGGCTGCGGCTCCTCGCGCTGCTCGGCGAGCGCGAGGGCGCAGCGCAGCGCCTGGTAGATGGAGGACGAGCCGGTCAGCAGCGCGTCGTTGACGGGGGTGCCGTCGTCCTCGCGCTTCCAGCCGATCTCGCCGCCGGGCTGCTGGAGCTCCAGGACGTAGGAGATCGCCGCGGAGACCGCGGGCCACATGCGGTCGACGAAGGTCTCGTCGCCGGTCGACAGGAAGTGGTGCCAGACGCCGACCGCGATGTAGGCGCAGAAGTTGGTCTCCCGGCCGCGGTCGGTGGGCGCTTCGGCATCACCGTCGGCGTAGGCCGCATACCAGGAACCGTCCGGGTTCTGGTGGCGCGCCAGCCAGTCGTACGCGGCCTCGGCGCGCTCGTGTTCGCCGGCCGCGTCCAGGGCCATGGCGGCCTCGGTGTGGTCCCACGGGTCGAGGTGGTGGCCCCGGAACCAGGGGATCGCGCCGTCCTCGCGCTGGGTCGCCAGGATGCCGGCGACCGTGGCGGCCGCCTGTTCAGCGGTGAGCACCCCCGGCAGGACGAGCCGTTCGGTACGCCCGGGACTCGTCACTTGGCGGCCCCGGCGGAGGCCTTGGCGGAGGACTTGGCGGAGGACTTGGCGGAGGACTTGGTCGAGCGGCGGGCGGGCTCGGCGGGGGCGGCGGCCGGCGCCTCGGGCAGATGCGGCTTGGTGGCGTAGACGACGAAGCTCTTGCCGATGACGGGGTTGAGCGCCCGCTCGGCGAGCCGGGTGGCCAGCGGCTTCTTCATGATGTCCCAGACCAGCAGCTTGTGGTACGCCTGCACCGGCAGCGCCTTGTCGTTGTCCACCCCGAAGGCGCACTTGAGCCACCAGTAGGGACTGTGGAGCCCGTGGGCGTGGTGCGTTCCGTAGGGCTCCAGGCCTGCCTGACGCATCTTGCCCAGCAGCTCGTCGCCGCGGTAGATGCGGATATGGCCACCCTCGACCTCGTGGTAGGCGTCGCTGAGCGCCCAGCAGATCTTCTCGGGGCCGTAGCGGGGCACGGTGACGGCGATCCGGCCGCCGGGCCGCAGGACGCGCACCATCTCGGCGAGCACCCCCTTGTCGTCCGGGATGTGCTCCATCACCTCGGAGATGATCACGACGTCGAAGCTGTCGTCGGGGAACGGCAGGGCCAGCGCATCGCCTTCCATGGCGGTGGCGGAGGCGCCCGCCGGAGCCTCGCCCGCCTCCTCCATCGCCGCGAACCACTTGGCGACCTCGCGGATCTCCTCACCGTTCTGGTCGAGGGCGACGACCTGCGCGCCGCGCCGGTAACACTCGAAGGCGTGCCGGCCGGCGCCGCAGCCCAGGTCGAGCACGCGGTCGCCCGGAGCGAGCGGGAAACGGGAAAAGTCGACGGTCAGCACGGGGTTCTGCTTTCGTCCGGCGGTTGGTGGTGGTGGCTGCGAACAGCTGAAGGCAGTGGGGCGGGTTAGGTGCGCAGGGTGCGGGCGGCGCCCTGGAGGGCGATCGCCTCGCGGTAGCGCTCGGCGGTGCCGATGGCGGCCTGCCGCCAGGTGAAGCGGGCCAGTACCCGCTCCCGGCCGGCGGCGCCGAGCCGGCGGCGCAGCGCCTCGTCGCCCAGGAGGCGGAGCAGTCCGCCGGCGAGCGCGTCGGCGTCGCCGGGGGGCACCGCGAGACAGGTCTCGCCGTCGGGGCCGGCGACCTCGGGGATCGCGCCGCCGGTGGTGGCCAGCAGCGGGGTCCCGGTGGCCATCGCCTCGGCCGCGGGCAACGAGAAGCCCTCGTAGAGGGAGGGGACACAGGCGACCTGGGCGCCGCGGACGAGATCGACGAGTTCGCCGTCGCTGATGCCCTTGACGAACTCGATGGCGCCGGAGAGCCCGAGCCGCTCGATGGCGGCGGCGACCGGCCCGTCGTCGGCGCGCTTGCCGACGACCACCAGATGGGCGTCGGGGTTCTCGGTGCGCACCTTGGCGAGCGCCTCGACGAGGTGGATCAGCCCCTTGAGGGGGACGTCCGCACTGGAGGTGGTGACGATCCGGCCCGGCACCTCCGGGACGGCGGCATCCGGCGAGAACAGGTCGGTGTCGGCACCGATGTGGACGACGTGGATGCGGCCGGGGTTCACCCCGAGGTCGTCGACGATCTCCTGGCGGGAGGAGCCGGAGACGGTCAGTACGGAGGGCAGCCGCCGGGCGACCCGCTTCTGCATCCGGGTGAAGCCGTACCAGCGGCGGACCGAGGCCCGGCGCTTCCAGCCGTCGGCGGCTTCGAGGTCGAGCCGCCGGTCGACGGTGATGGGGTGGTGGATGGTGGTGACCAGCGGGGCGCCGAGCACACCGGGGCCGCCGAGCAGGCCGTAGCCGAGGGTCTGGTTGTCGTGGACGACGTCGAACTGGCCGCGGCGGGCGGCGAGATGGCGCCGGGCACGCAGCGAGAAGGTGAGCGGTTCGGGGAAGCCGCCGGTCCACATCGTGCCCACTTCGAGGGCGTCGATCCAGTCGCGGTACTCACCGCGCCCCGGCGTGCGGAACGGGTCCGGCTGGCGGTAGAGGTCCAGGCTCGGCAGCTCGGTCAGCTCCACACCGTCGTCGAGGACGGGGTAGGGCTGGGCGCCGATCACCTCGACGGTGTGGCCGAGGCGGGCCAGCTCGCGCGAGAGGTGGCGTACATAGACGCCCTGTCCGCCGCAGAACGGGTTCCCCTTATACGTGAGCATCGCGATGCGCAGGGGACGCCCGTCGTTCGTCGGGGCGGAGGCCGAGGAGGCCTCTGCGGGGCGAGGCGCGGCTGCCTGGACGGCCTCTGCGGTCACGCTCGGCCCCCTTCTCACTGGACTTTCGCCGGAGCGTAACCGCTGGCGGTAATCTAGAACAAGTTACAGAACTGACGGGCTACTGATCAGTTCACCGAGCTTCGAATCTACCGGCCAGGACCGATGCGAAAAGAGCCGCACCAGGTGATTCGCGCCACCACCCGCCCCCCTGCCATGCTGTGCCGATCGAACCACCGGCACTCACCGCATCGCGGACGGAATGCCATGGAATGGGAAATATGACTACGGAATCCAAGGCGGCCAAGCCGGCGCTTCCCGCGAGTCCTCCCCTGACCGAGCGTCAGGAGGCCCGGCGTCGCCGCATCCTGCACACCAGCGCCAAGCTGGCGTCCCGCGGCGGCTTCGACGCCGTGCAGATGCGCGAGGTCGCCGAGTCCTCGGGCGTCGCGCTCGGCACCCTCTACCGCTACTTCCCCTCCAAGGTGCATCTGCTGGTCGCCACCATGCAGGACCAGCTCCAGCACATGCACGAGACGCTGCGCAAGCGCCCGCCGTCGGAGCAGGATCCGGGCGCGCGGGTCGCCCAGACCCTGATGCGGGCGTTCCGCGCGCTGCAGCGCGAACCGCACCTCGCGGATGCGATGGTGCGCGCGCTGACCTTCGCCGACCGGTCGGTGAGCCCGGAGGTGGACACCGTCTCCCGGCTGACGACGGCGATCATCCTGGACGCGATGGGGCTGGACGCCCCGCCCACTCCGGAGCAGCTCTCCGCGGTACGGGTCATCGAGCACACCTGGCACTCGGCACTGATCACCTGGCTGTCGGGCCGGGCCTCGATCGCCCAGGTGAAGATAGACATCGAGACGGTCTGCCGCCTGATCGACCTGACGGCACCGGAGGGGGCGCGGTAGGGGCGTGCCGGGTCGGTCGAGGTTCGCCCCGCGGTCCGCGCGGGTAGTTGGCCCGTAGGGGGCCCATCGAACCCCTACGGGATCGCCGCCCCCACCCCCTAAGGCCCCCAAGCCCCTCGCCCCACCCCGAGCCGCTCACTCCTCCGGCGGGAAGACCGCCTCGCCGCTACCGGCGACGGTGATGATGATCGCCTCCACGGGGCACCCCTCGGCCGCCGCCAGCACACTCTCGGCGGCCTCCGCCTCCGGCGCGACGGGGTGCGCTTGACGGGCCGTGTCCAGCCGGAAGCCGTCCGGTGCCGCGCCGACGCACATCCCCGACCCGATGCAGACGCTCCGGTCCACCTCCACCTGCCAGCGGTCCCCCATCAGGCACCCGCCGGCAGGTGGATCATCTTGTGCTCCAGGTACTCGCCGAAGCCCTCGGGGCCGAACTCCCGCCCGATACCGGAGTTCTTGTAGCCGCCGAACGGGCCGAGCATGTCGATGCTGAAGGTGTTCACCGAGTACGTACCGGTGCGCACCTGCCGCGCGATGTCGATGCCGCGGTCGACGTCGGAGGTCCACACCGAGCCGGACAGCCCGTAGTCGGAGTCGTTGGCGATCCGCACCGCCGCCGCCTCGTCGTCGTACGGCAGCAGGCAGATCACCGGGCCGAAGATCTCCTCGCGGGCGATCCGCATCGAGTTGGCGACCTCGCCGAAGAGGGTCGGCTCGACGTACCAGCCCGTGTCCCGCCCCTTCGGCCGGCCGCCGCCGGTCAGGACCTTGGCGCCTTCCTGCTGGCCGAGCGCGATGTAGTCCAGCGAGCGCTGCTGCTGGCGGCGGGCGACCAGCGGGCCCACTTCCGTGGCCGGATCCAGCGGGTCGCCTACGGTGAGCGCGGAGGCGGCCGCGGTGAACCGCTCGGCGATCTCGTCGTAGTGGCTGCGCGGCGCGAGGATCCGCGTCTGGGCCACACAGGCCTGGCCGTTGATCATCCAGGCGAACGGCACGATGCCGGCCACCGCCGCGTCCAGATCCGCGTCCGGCAGGATCACCGCCGCGGACTTGCCGCCCAGTTCCAGTGTGACGCGGCTGAGGTTGCGGGCCGCGACCTCCATGACCCGCCGGCCCGCCGCGACCGATCCGGTGAACGACACCTTGTCCACTCCCGGGTGCCCGACCAGGTACTCGCTCACCTCGCGGTCCGCCGGCAGGATCGACAGCACACCCTCCGGCAGTCCGGCCTCGGACGCGATCTCGGCGAGGAGGTACGCGTCCAACGGGGTCTCCGGTGACACCTTCAGCACGGCCGAGCAGCCGGCCAGCAGGGCGGGGGCGAGCTTGGCCGCGGCGGTGAACTGCGGGACGTTCCACGGCACCACGGCCGCGACCACCCCGACCGGCTCCCGCCGTACGCGGATCGGCCCCAGCACGCCGGCCCGCCGCTCCTCGAACGGAGCGCCGCCGTCCGCGCCCTCGAAGGTGCGGGCCACCGTGAGCGCCGAGTCCCAGGCCAGCACCGAGGCCAGCGACTGCACCATGACGCCGGAGGTGAACGGGGTGCCGTTCTCGGAGCTGATGACCCTGGCGATCTCCTCGCTGCGCGCGGCGAAGGCGTCCTTGATGCGGGTCACCACCGCGATCCGGTCCGCCAGCGGGGCGTTCGCCCACACCCCGGACTCGAAGGACGTACGGGCCGCGGCCACCGCACGGTCGACATCGGCCCGCGAGGCGTGCGGGACGCGGCCGATGACCTGTTCGGTGTGCGGTGAGACGACCTCGATCGTGTCCCGGCCGGCCGGATCGACCAGCTGTCCGCCTATGTAGAGCTTTCCGTGCTCGACGAGGTCGCTCATCGCTGCCGCCTCCTGCGGGTTGGCCGCCTGTCCGATGTGGGTGCGCACCGACGCGGACCGCGTGAGGGGCATGTGCTGCACCACCGCGCCGACTTGTGACGCCGTGTCAGTCGATCGCCTCGGTGCCGCTCGGTTCACCACGTCAGAAACTGATACCAGTTCTAGTTGGAGGAGTCCACGGCGCTGACCGAATCCCCACCACCATCCCAACCACCGCCCACCAAAGGCGACTTCAAGCGCCTTGAAACCAGTTCTAGTTATAGTGAGAGGGCAGGTGCGGGGTGACGGGGTGTATGCCACACCGAGAGGGGACCGGGATGACCACGCAGGTGATCGACCACCGGAGCGGGGTGTGGAGCATCGCCGTCCCCATCCCGGACAACCCGCTCGGCCACACCCTCGTCCACCTCCTGGAGACCGACCGCGGACCGGTGCTCATCGACACCGGCTGGGACGACCCGGACTCCTGGGACTCCCTCGTCGCGGGCGTCGCCGCCTGCGGCTTCGCCCTCACCGATCTCCACGGCGTCCTGATCACCCACCACCACCCCGACCACCACGGCCTCTCCGCCAAGGTGCGGCAGGCGTCCGGCGCCTGGATCGCGATGCACGCCGCGGACACCGCCGTGGTCCGCCGGACCCGCGAGGCCGAGCCGGGCGAGTGGCTCGACTACCTGATCGCCAAGCTCGCGGGCGCGGGCGCGCCGGACGATCATCTGGCACCGCTGCGGGAGGCGCGCACCAGCGGGCGCGGCCGGAGGCTGCCCGGCCGACGGGCCGCGCTACCGGACCGCGGGATCGAGCCCGGCGAACTGCTCGACCTGCCGGGACGCCGGGTGCGCGCCATCTGGACACCGGGGCACACACCGGGGCATGTGTGCCTGCACCTGGAGGAGGAGCATCCGGGTGGGCGGGCGCACGGCTTCGGCCGGCTCTTCTCCGGCGATCACCTCCTCCCCGGCATCACCCCGCACATCGGCCTGTACGGGGACCCGGACGACAGCACGGTCACCGACCCCCTGGGCGACTACCTCGCCTCCCTCGAACGCGTCGGCCGGCTCGCCCCCGCCGAGGTACTGCCCGCCCACCAGCACGCCTTCACCGACGCCGAGGGGCGCGTGCGCGAGCTCATCGCCCACCATGAAGAGCGGCTCTCCGGACTGAGAGCACTGCTCCGCGAACCCCGCACCCCCTGGCAGCTCGCCGTGGCCATGGAGTGGAACCGTCCGTGGGAACAGATCCCGTACGGCTCCCGGAACATCGCCGTCTCGGAGGCCGAGGCACATCTGCGCCGCCTGGTGAAGCAGGGGGGCGTGGAGCGGGTACCGGGCTCCGATCCGGCGACGTACCGGGCGGTGTGAAGCGCGAGGGAGGTGTGACGCACCTCGCCGCCTTCGGCCTTCCCCGGCTCGTACGTGCGGGCGAGCCCCGTCCGGGCGCCGGTTAAGGTGTGCGGGACAACTTCATCCGTACCCGATCGGGGGAAGCCGGTGGAAATCCGGCGCTGACCCGCAACCGTGAGGACGGCCGTCGGCCCGCGCAGTGCGCGGCGCTGGTGGCCGTACGAGCCGGAGCACCCGTTGGGGCACGACCAAGGCTCCCGCCACCGGAACCGCCGCCCGCGCGGACGGTCCGGCGCGCGGCACCGTCGAGGTATACGGAGCTGAGCCCGGTGCCACCGCGCCCGATCGCAGGATCGGCGTTCGGCGGTCGTCCGAGCGCGGCTGCGTTCCACCGCCGCGACCCGACCCGAGAGGCACCGACCCGATGGCCCCCATGGCTTCCATGGCTCCCCAGGCCCCTTCGACGCACCCCGTCGCCTTCCTGGCACGCCGCGCCGCCCTGGCGCTGGCGGCCGTGGCGGTGCTGGGCACGGCCACCGCCCCCGCCGCGTTCGCGGAGCCCGCGGCCGCCCCGCCGGCGTCCCCCGAGAAGCTGCCCGACGGGCTGTACGGCACCAAGGACCCGCAGTACGACGGTGTCTGGCGGCAGTCGCTCGCGCTGCTGGCGCAGGACACCGTCGGCGTACGGCCGGCGGCGTCGGCCGTGGACTGGCTGGTCGGGCAGCAGTGCGCCGACGGCTCGTTCACCGCCTTCCGCGCCGAGCCGAAGCAGCCCTGTGACGCGAAGACCATGCGGGACACCAACCAGACGGCCGCCGCGGTGCAGGCGCTGGCCGCGCTCGGCGGGCACGGTGAGACCGTGAAGAAGGCCGTGAGCTGGCTGAAGACGGTGCAGAACGACGACGGCGGCTGGAGCTCGATGGCCGGCTCGGCCAGCGACGCCAACTCCACCTCCGTCGTCATCGGCGCGCTCACGGCGGCCGGCGAGAAGCCGGAGTCGGTCACGTCGAAGAAGGGCGGCAAGACCCCCTACGACGCACTGCTCACCTTCCAGCTGGGCTGCGCGGTGAAGGAGGGCGAGCGCGGCGCGTTCACCTTCCAGCTCAAGGGTGCGGCGCCGAACGCGGACGCCACCGCGGCCGCCGCGACCGGTGCGCTGGGCAAGGGCTTTGTCGTCGCACCGGCCAAGAAGGGTGCGGACACCCCCGTCAAGCCTCTGACCTGCAAGGACGGCAAGCCGGCGAAGTCCAGTGATGCGGCGTCGGCCGCGGACGGCGGTGCCGCCTACCTCGTCGCCCAGCTCGACCGGAACGGACAGCATCTGCTCTCCGCGATGCCGGGCCAGGAGAAGCAGCCCGATGTCGGCAACACCGCGGACGCCGTGGTGGCGCTCGCGGCCGGGTCGCACGGGGCCGCGGCCCGGAAGCCGCTGAAGTGGCTGGAGAAGAACGCCGCGGGCTGGGCGAAGGAGAACGGCCCGGCCGCGTACGCCCAGCTGGTGCTCGCCGCGCACGCCACCGGCACCGACCCGCGCTCCTTCGGGGGCAGCGACCTGGTGGCCGCGCTGAACGCAACCGGGCCCAAGCCGGCCGGTATCGCCTCGCCGGCCGCCGAGGGCACCGAGGACCACAAGGACGGCGACAGCGGCGTCAACGTCTGGTGGGTCGTCGGGGTCGCGCTCGCCTTCGGCGCGGGCATCGGCTTCCTGCTGAGCGGCCGTAAGAAGAAGAACGAACTCTGATGCGGCCGAGGCAGCTGCCGCAGCCGATGCGGCGCACCCGGATCGCCGGCGCGCTGCTGCTGGCCGGCACGGTCACCGGGCTGGCCGCCGGGCCGGCCCACGCGCAGGAGTACCGCTACTGGTCCTTCTGGGACGGCGAGCGCGGCGGCTCCTGGGCCTACGCCACCCAGGGGCCGGCCACCGTGCGCCCGGCCGATGGCGCGGTCGAGGGCTTCCGCTTCACCGTCAGCGCCGACTCGGCCGCGGCCGGCAAGCCGCGTGCGGCCGCCGACTTCGACGCGATCTGCCGCGAGACGCCCGCCAAGGACGGCCGCAAGCGGATCGGCATCGTCATCGACTTCGGTACCGCGGCGGACGCTCCGGGTGGCGAGCGGCCGCCGCAGACGCGGACGGAGTGCGCCCAGGTGGCCGAGGACGCGTCGGCGGGCGAGGCGCTGGCCGCGGTTGCCCGGCAGCTGCGCTACGACCCCAATGCGCTGCTGTGCGCCATCGCCGGCTATCCGGAGACGGGGTGCGCGGACCAGGTGAGCGGATCGGGCGGGGCGAAGGAGTCCGCCGACCCGAAGAAGTCCGCCGACGGGCAGGGTGCGAACGGGGTGGAGGGGGCCGGCTCCGGGGCTGACGGCGGACCGTCCGCCGGGCTGCTCGGCGGTGTCGCGGCCGTCGTCGTTCTGGGCGCGGCGGCCGTGTGGCAGGCGCGCCGCCGGCGCGGATGAGCGCCCCGCAGGCGACCCGTACCACCGCGCTGCACGCCGGCGCCTGGTGGCTGTGGGCCCTCGGCCTGGCCACCGCGGCCTCCCGCACCGCCAACCCGCTGCTGCTGGGGCTGCTGGTGGGCGTGGCCGGCTATGTCGTCGCGGCGCGGCGCACGGACGCGCCCTGGGCCCGCTCCTACGGCGCGTTCGTCAAGCTCGGCCTGGTCGTGATCGCCGTTCGGCTGGCCTTCGCCTTCGTCCTCGGCTCCCCCATCCCCGGTACGCACACCCTCGTCACACTGCCCGAAGTGCCGCTGCCCGACTGGGCGAAGGGCGTCCGGATCGGCGGGCGGGTCACGGCGGAGGGCATGGTCTTCGCGCTCTACGACGGGCTGAAGCTGGCCACCCTCCTCATCTGCGTGGGCGCCGCCAACGCGCTGGCCAACCCGTCGCGGCTGCTGAAGTCCCTGCCCGGCGCGCTGTACGAGGCGGGGGTGGCGGTCGTCGTCGCCATGACGTTCGCGCCGAACCTGGTCGCCGACGTCCAGCGGCTGCGCGCCGCCCGACGGCTGCGCGGCCGCCCCGACCGCGGCTTCAAGGCACTGCTCCAGGTCGGCGTGCCGGTACTGGAAGGCGCGCTGGAGCGCTCGGTGGCCCTGGCCGCGGCCATGGACGCACGCGGCTACGGCCGCAGCGCCCAAGTACCTCGCGCCGTACGTCGCCTCACCTCCGCCCTCACCCTCGGCGGTCTGCTCGGCATCTGCGCCGGCACCTACGGCCTGCTCGGCGGCACCGGGGCCGGCTACGGTCTGCCGCTGCTCCTCGCCGGGCTGGCCGCCGCCCTCGCCGGCCTGTGGCTCGGCGGCCGCCGCTCCCTGCGCACCCGCTACCGCCCCGAACGCTGGGGCCCGCGGGCCTGGCTCGTCGCCGGCTCCGGCATCGCCGTAGCCACCCTGATGATCTGGGCGAACACCTACGCACCGGCTGCTCTCCACCCACCGGCCGTCCCTCTCACGACCCCCGTGCTTCCGCTCTGGCCGGCGGCATCCGTACTGCTGGGGCTGCTCCCCGCGGTGGTGGCCCCCATCCCGAGGCCGACGGAACGAGCGCGGCGCGGCGACGCCCGGCCGGAGCGCATGGGGGAGCGCGGCAGCCGAACCGGCCACGGGGAACGCTCGGGTAGGGGTACGGGTAGGGGTACGGGTCGGGGTCAGGGTACGGGTCGGGGTACTGACCGGACAGGCGATCGCGATACGGGCCGTACGGGCACGGGCCACGACGGCGGCAACCCTCGGCGTCTCCGCAGCCGCAGTCACGGCCTCGGCGAAGGCCACAGCCACAGCCACAGCCACCCCGACGATCCCCCTCCGTACACGAAGGAGCCGACCCAGTGATCCGGTTCGAGCAGGTCTCGGTCACCTACGGGGACGCCGCGGCACCCGCTGTCCAGGGCATCGACCTGACCGTCCCCGAAGGCGAACTGTGCCTCCTGGTCGGCCCGTCCGGCGTCGGCAAGTCCACCGTCCTGAACGCCGTCTGCGGACTGGTCCCCCACTTCACCGGCGGCACCCTGCACGGACGCGTCACCGTCGACGGCCGCGACACCCGCACCCACAAGCCACGCGAACTCACCGATGTCGTCGGCACCGTGGGCCAGGACCCGCTGGCGCACTTCGTCACCGACACCGTCGAGGACGAACTCGCCTACGGTATGGAATCCCTCGGGCTCGCCCCCGACGTGATGCGCCGCCGCGTCGAGGAAACCCTGGACCTGCTGGGCCTGGCCGACCTGCGCGACCGCGCCATCACCACCCTCTCTGGCGGCCAGATGCAACGGGTGGCGATCGGCTCGGTCCTCACCACCCACCCCAAGGTCCTGGTACTCGACGAGCCGACCTCGGCCCTCGACCCGGCCGCCGCCGAAGAGGTGCTCTCCGTACTCCAGCGCCTGGTCCACGACCTCGGTACGACCGTCCTGCTCGCCGAACATCGCCTGGAGCGCGTCGTCCAATACGCCGACCAGGTCATCCTCCTCCCGTCCCCCGGCGCCGCCCCCGTGATGGGAACGCCCGCCGACATCATGGCCATCTCCCCCGTCCACCCCCCGGTAGTCGCCCTCGGCCGCCTGGCTGACTGGTCGCCCCTGCCCCTCACCGTCCGCGACGCCCGCCGCAAGGCCACCACCCTCCGCGAACGCCTCACGGGCGTGACCCCACCGGCACCAGGGACAGGCTCGGGCTCCCCACGGTCCACCCTGTCCCCGGTCCCGGCCCCGGCCTCGCCCCCGGGCCCGGCGCCGGCCCCCGGAGCCACATCGCCAGGTGCCGGGACGAATGCCGTCGCGGCGGTTTCCGGGCTCGGTGTTCGCCGGGGCCAGATGGACGCGTTGTATCGGGTGGATCTGAACGTCCGGGCCGGCGAGACCGTTGCCCTGATGGGGCGCAACGGTGCGGGAAAGTCCACGCTCCTCGGCACCCTCGTCGGCATGCACCAGCCGTCCGCCGGTACGGTCCGCGTGGGCGGCGCCGCTCCTCACCGCACCAGCCCCCGCGCCCTTCTGCGGCACGTCGGGCTGGTTCCCCAGGAACCTCGCGACCTCCTCTACGCGGACACCGTCGCCGCCGAGTGCACCATGGCCGACCAGGACGCGGCCGCCCCCGCCGGCAGCTGCCGGGCCCTGGTGACCCGGCTGCTGCCCGATGTTCCGGACTCCGCCCACCCCCGTGATCTGTCCGAGGGCCAACGCCTCGCGCTCGCCCTCGCCGTCGTACTGACCGCTCGTCCTCCGCTGCTCCTCCTCGACGAGCCCACCCGCGGCCTGGACTACGCCGCCAAGGCCCGCCTGATCGAAGTCCTGCGCACCCTGACCACCGACGGCCACGCCATCATCCTGGCCACTCACGACGTGGAACTCGCCGCCGAGCTGGCACACCGCGTGGTGATCCTCGCGGACGGTGAGGTCGTCGCCGACGGTCCCACCGACGAGATCGTCGTCTCCTCTCCCTCCTTTGCTCCGCAGGTCGCCAAGGTGCTCGCTCCACTGCCCTGGCTGACCGTTCCTCAGGTGGCCCACGCCCTGGAGGCCACCGCATGACCTCGACGTCGCTCTCACAGCACCCTGACGGCAGCCGCCCCCGCTCCGGCGCCGACCCCGACCCCGACTCCCGCTCCGGTGCCGGCTCCGGCCTCCGCACGAGCCGTCAGGCCCGGGCAGTACGGCTCGGCCCCCGGTCCGTCGCCGCACTGATCCTTGTCTCAGCCATCGGCGTGATGGCTTTCGGATGGCCGCTGCTCGCCGATTCCGCCTCCGGCCTCGCCCATTCCAAGGACGCGCCCTGGCTGTTCGCCGCGCTGCTGCCGCTGCTGCTCGCCGTGGTCGTCGCGACCATCGCCGACACCGGCCTGGACTCCAAAGCCATCGCCATGCTCGGCGTACTGGCCGCGGCCGGAGCCGCGATGCGCCCGCTGGGCGCGGGGACGGCCGGAATCGAGCCGATGTTCTTTCTGATGGTGCTGTCGGGCCGGGTGCTCGGGCCCGGATTCGGCTTTGTGCTGGGCTCCGTGGCGATGTTCGCGTCGGCCCTGCTGACCGGCGGAGTCGGCCCATGGATGCCGTTCCAGATGCTGACGATGGGGTGGGTGTCGATGGGCGCCGGCCTGCTGCCGGGGCCCGACCGGCTGCGCGGCCGCCGTGAGCTGGCCATGCTCGCCGCCTACGGCGCGGTCTCCGCGGTCCTCTACGGCCTCATCATGAACCTCCAGGGGTGGCCCTATATCGCCGGCATGGCTTCGGGGGTCTCGTTCGTCCCGGGCGATCCGCTCGCGGAGAACCTCGCCCGCTATATCGCCTACTGCCTTGCCACCTCCCTCGGCTGGGACCTGCCCCGCGCCCTGGTCACCGTGATCCTCACCTTCACCTTGGGCGGCACGGTCCTCAAAGCTCTGCGCCGCGCCACCCGCCGGGCCGCCTTCGACGTCCCCGTCGCCTTCACCCCTGATCCACCCCGAGGGGCCGCCTGACCTGTATGACCGTGCCCCGCTTCGCGGGCTGCCCGGGAGCCGTGCGGAATGCGGAACCGGGCTCAGCGGGAGACGGGCAAAGAGCGGGCTATCGACGGCTCCGAGCGCTGGAACGAGGTGTAGTGGTCGGCATCTGCGCCCTGGTCGACGACCGTGACCCGAGCGCCGTGCCGCGCCAGTTCCCGCGCGCAGCTGCGGGTGTTGGCTATCGGTACGTCGCGATCGCCGGTGGCGGAGTAGAGGGTTATCCGGACGCCTCGGCCGGGCTGCCAGTCGCAGGTGCGGTCGTTGGTACGAAGGGCTTCCAGCAGGGCGCCGGACGGGTGCTGGAGTTTCTTGTACCAGGTGTCGGTCAGCAGGTCTTCGAGGCGGTCGGGCAGCTTGCCGGCGATGTCTTCGGCCGGGTGGTCACCGTCGAAGAGGTCCTCGACGCGGTCGGCGTAGGGGGCTCGGAACACCTCACTCGGATCGTTGTAGAGCGGGTGGAGGCGGTTCTGGGCGGTGAGGAAGAAGGAGACGTAGAAGACGGCGGACCGCGGGTCGACTCGGCCGTCGAACATGCCGGGGAGTTCACTGCCGTCGAGGTCGTACGGTCCAGCGGCCGGGGAGAGCGTTCCGAGACGGAATCGGGGGTCAGCGCCTCGGTCCAGCTCTCGGCCCAGTTCCATGCCGACCTGCCCGCCCTGTGAAAAGCCGGTGACGGACACCGTGCGTTCGAGGGTGGTGCCTAGCTTCGGAGCGGCCGAATGGGCTGCCCGGAGCATGTCCAGGGAAGCCGATGCCGCGGATCGGGCGTCCATGTACGGGTGGCGGCCGGGGCTCGTGCCGAGGCCCAGGTAGTCGGGGGCGATGGCGGCGCGGCCGGCGGAGGCGTACAGCACCGATACCGCTCGGTCGGGGCCTTCCGCGACCGAGGGCGCGTAACCCCGGTAGGCGAGGGTGCCATGGGCGTGGATCACGGGCGGGAGGTGAGGGTGGCTGGTGCCGAGGGGGAGCGCCAGCAGGCCGGACGCGGTGGTGGGACGGCCGCCGGGGGTGATCGTGCGGTAGGTGAGGCGGTAGGCGGCGACGCCGTGCCGAGCGGTCTCCGCGTCCAGGCCCGCCTTTTGCGCCTGGGCGATGATCTCGGCTCTGCTCTGCCGGCCCAGAGGCGTGATGGAGAGCAGTGTCCCGCGCCAGGTCGCGGTGCGGGACGCGGCGGTGGCAGGAGTCGTGAGGGGGGCGGTTCTCTGTCCGCTGACGGCCGTTCGCCACTCCTCCGACGTATGGCCCGTACTCCCCACACTGGTGAGCGCGCCTGCATCGGCTGTCTTCGTCTGCTCCTGCCCAGTCGGCTGCGATGCGTAAGCCGAGGAGGGCGCGAGGGCCGGAGCCGTCGTGAGCGCCGCGAGCAGAAGGGCGGCACCGGCGGCCAGGCCGCGGGAGGCGCGACGCCGTCCGCTCGGTCCGCGCGGCGCGTCGGACAGGCACGATGCGCCGGGCGCTGATGAGGGTGAGGCCGAGGCTGAGGTTGAGGCAGCTGGTGAAGCGGAAGCTGCAGGTGAATGCGGTGAAGGCTGCTGCGCGTTGTTCGTCATGTCTTCGACGGTACGGAGATGCCGATCGACGCAGAATGCGGTTTCCCGCACAACTCACCTGTGGTTTTCCGCAGGTTGGGAACGGCCCGCCGTTCCATCGCGCGCGGGACCTCACTACACCCGCCCACCCCCCGTAAGGGGGGTGGGCGGCGGGGAAAACACAAACCGCCACAGCCCCTGCGGCCGCCACAGCCACCACAACCCCTGGCGGCCGCCACAACCGCTACAACCGCTGAATGATCGTCCCCGTGGCCAGCGCCCCGCCCGCGCACATCGTGATGAGAGCGAATTCCTTGTCTCTGCGCTCCAGTTCATGGAGGGCGGTGGTGATCAGCCGAGCACCGGTGGCGCCGACCGGGTGCCCCAGCGCGATGGCGCCTCCGTTGACGTTCACTTTTTCCAGGTCCTGTTCGAAGACCTGCGCCCAGGAGAGCACCACGGAGGCGAAGGCTTCGTTGATCTCGACCAGGTCTATGTCCTTGAGGGACATACCGGCCTTACCGAGCACGGCGCGGGTGGCGTCGATCGGGCCGTCCAGGTGGAAGTGCGGATCGGCGCCCACCAGCGCCTGGGCCACGATGCGGGCCCGCGGCTTGAGTTTGAGGGCGCGCGCCATCCGCTTCGACGCCCACATGACCGCGGCCGCGCCGTCGGAGATCTGCGAGGAGTTGCCCGCCGTGTGGACGGCGGTCGGCATCACGGGCTTGAGGCCGCTCAGCGCCTCCATACTGGTGTCGCGCAGGCCCTCGTCGCGGTCGACCAGTCGCCACATGCCCTGACCGGCGGCCTGTTCGTCCTCCGTGGTGGGCACCTGAACAGCGAACGTCTCCCGTTTGAACCGTTCCTCTGCCCAGGCAGCGGCGGCCCGCTCCTGCGAGATCAGACCGAGCGCGTCGACGTTCTCCCGGGTCAGCCCCCGGTTGCGGGCGATGCGTTCGGCGGCCTCGAACTGGTTGGGCAGGTCGACGTTCCACTCGTCGGGCCAGGGCTTGCCCGGGCCGTGCTTGGAGCCGCTGCCGAGCGGCACCCGGGACATCGCTTCGACGCCGCAGCCGATGCCGATGTCGATGACACCACCCGCGATCATGTTGGCGACCATGTGGTTGGCCTGCTGGGAGGAGCCGCACTGGCAGTCCACGGTGGTCGCCGCGGTCTCGTACGGGAGGCCCATGGCCAGCCAGGCGTTGCGCGCCGGGTTCATGGACTGTTCGCCGGCGTGGGTGACGGTGCCGCCGACGATCTGTTCGACGCAGTCGGGCTGGATGCCCGTACGGGCGAGGAGTTCGCGGTAGGTCTCGCCCAGGAGGTAGGCGGGGTGGAGGTTGGCGAGCGCGCCTTGGCGCTTGCCGATGGGAGTGCGTACTGCTTCGACGATGACGGGTTCCGCGGCCATGACTGACTCGTCCTCTCCTCGCGCCCGCGGGCGTCCCGGCACCCACGGAAGAAGAACTAGTACGCGTTCTAGTTCCACAAACAGTCTTATGAGCCACCCTCCGGCGCGCAAGAGGCATGCAAGCCCCTTGTCCGCAACAGGAGTCGCCACGACCCTTGCCACTTATAGAACTCGTTACTACCTTCACCGCGACCCCACACCTGATGAGCCGTCAGAAATCCCGGATGGATTAAGGACCAGGAGTCGCCGATGCCATGCCCAGCGCTGCCCGAGGGGTTCGACTTCACCGACCCCGACGTCTACCAGTCCCGCGTTCCGCTCCCCGAGTTCGCGCAGCTGCGGCAGACCGCGCCCGTGTGGTGGAACGCCCAGCCGCACGGCATCGCCGGCTTCGGCGACGACGGCTACTGGGTCGTCACCCGCCATCAGGACGTCAAGGAGGTGTCCACCAAGCCGGACATCTTCTCCGCGAACCTCAACACGTCGATCATCCGCTTCAACTCGGCCATGACCCGCGACCAGATCGACGTACAGAAGTTGATCATGCTGAACATGGACCCGCCCGAACACACCAGGGTCCGCCAGATAGTGCAGCGGGGCTTCGCGCCGCGCTCCATTCGCGCCCTGGAGGAGGCGCTGCGCCATCGGGCGACCCGGATCGTCGCCGAGGCGCGGGCGAAGGGCACCGGGGACTTCGTCACCGACGTCGCCTGCGAGCTGCCCCTCCAGGCCATCGCCGAGCTCATCGGCATCCCCCAGGACGACCGGGCCCGCATCTTCGACTGGTCGAACAAGATGGTCGCGTATGACGACCCGGAACTGGCCATCACCGAAGAGGTCGGCACCAACGCGGCGATGGAGCTGATCTCGTACGCGATGAACCTCGCCGCCGCGCGCAAGGAATGCCCGGCCAAGGACATCGTCAGCCAACTGGTGGCGGCCGAGCACGAGGGGAATCTCGGCTCCGACGAATTCGGGTTCTTCGTACTGCTGCTGGCGGTCGCCGGCAACGAGACGACCCGGAACGCCATCACGCACGGCATGCACGCCTTTCTCACCCACCCCGACCAATGGGAGCTCTACCAGCGCGAACGCCCCGCGACGGCGGCCGAGGAGATCGTGCGCTGGGCGACGCCGGTGGTCTCCTTCCAGCGCACCGCCACCCAGGACACCGAGCTGGGCGGGGCGAAGATCAAGAAGGGGCAGCGGGTCGGGCTCTTCTACTCCTCCGCCAACAACGACCCCGAGGTCTTCGACGATCCAGAGGTCTTCGACATCACTCGTGACCCCAATCTGCATCTGGGGTTCGGGGGCGGCGGGCCGCACTTCTGTCTCGGCAAGTCCCTGGCGGTCCTGGAGATCAACCTGATCTTCAACGCCATCGCGGACGCCATGCCCGATATCTCGCTGGTCAGTGATCCGCGACGGCTGCGCTCGGCGTGGCTCAACGGCGTGAAGGAGCTTCAGGTTCGCTACGGGTGAGGCGCTGACGAGCCGACAGACGCCTCTGGAATGCGCTGCGCTCGGTGGTCGTCGCCGACCATGGGGCGCAGCGGTATGTCCAAAACCGTTCCTCTCTCAACCTTGCCAGTCACCATGGGCGGACTTACATTCAACTCAACTCGCCGGTAATACTTGGCGGTTAGCTCAGTCCGCTGAGTTCACTGAGATCACTGAGATCACTGAGATCGTCCAGTTCACCCTGCTCACTCACTTCACCGGACTCACCGCATTGGGGCACGGTGCGGTTGCGCGCCGGGTAGGGCCGCACGTTCCCACTCCCCCCATGGACACGCCGGTCCGGTTCGGCACCTCACGCGCGTCTTCAGCACCACGCGGTACCGCGGCGCACCACGCCCCGTACCGCGATGCACCACGACCACCTCCACGTCTCTTCCCCCCATGTGTTGCGACAGTGCGCTCCACGCTCTTCGAAGGGGACTCACACCATGAAGGACGCACACGGCAGACCTGTCACGGGACGCATCAGCTGGCGGAGGTTCGCCGTGCTGTCCGTCCCGGCCCTCGCCGGTACGGCGGCCCTGGGCATCGCCCTGGCCAACGGGGCACTGGCGGCGTCGTTCGCCGTATCGGGACAGCAGTTCAAGGTGTCCGCGGACAGCCTCAAGGGCGAGGGATTCGCCCAGTACGGCAGCGTCGACGCCAACGCCAGGGGGGACCTCCTCCCGGTCGCGGTCACCGCCATCAGGACGGCACAACTGAGCAATCTCTGTCAGTCGGTGGTCACGCATCTGCCGGTCATCGGCGATATCTCGCTCAATCTCCACGCCGGTACGGGCAGCAAGCCCGTCGAAGCGGCCAATCTGTTCGTGGACGCCACTCAGCTCTCCGGCGACGCGTCCTTCAACGACATCGAGATCGGCCGGGACGCCTCCACCCTGGACAAGGGGCCGGCCAGCGCCCAGGGGATGCAGGACCTCTTCGCCCAACAGGCCGACGATGTCAGCATCAGCAAGCTGCGGCAGACCGCCTGGGCCACCAACGCGGGGACGTTCAAGCTCTCCGGCCTGAGCATGAAGATCTCCAAGGGCAAGAAGGAATGCTTCTGACCTGGCGGCGCTGGCGGACGGGGCGGCCCTTCTGGGGCGGCCTGACGACCCTTGTCGCCGGCGCCGAAATCTGCGCCATCCCTCTGGCGCCACTGAAAGTCATGCTGCAACAGGGCATCGCCGGTATCCCCTCGGTGCTGATGGGGCTGGTGATGATCGTGATGGGGCTCTCGGCGTGGTACGCGCCGCATTACCGGGGCATCGCGGGCGTGCTGACCGTCTTGTGTGCGGCGGCCGCACTGGTGATGTCCAACCTCGGGGGCTTTCTGATCGGCACGGTCATCGGAATTCTCGGCGGTTCGATGATCTTCGCCTGGCAGCCGGTCGTCGGCGAGCCCCACACGACCGAAACCTGACACCACGGCTCCCCCACCCCACACTCCCGCCCCCTCGGGAAGGAACCTCAAGATGACAATGACGCAGCCCGCCCAACCCACGCAGCCCACACACCACCTGCCCGTCCTGCCACCCACACACCCCGGGCACCGCGCGCACCCCGCACTCCCCGCGCTCCCCACAAGTGCCACAACCCACAACGCGCGCCGCACGTCCCGTAGGCGAGCAGTGCAGGCCGCCGGCACCGGGATCGCCGCGTTAGCCGCACTGTCCATCGGCGTTCCGGCCTCTGCCGTGGCGCAGCCCGGCGCGACACCGGCAGCCGCTGAGGCCGCCACGACCGTGACCCCCGCAGGCCACGACTTCACCGCCGCGCTCAGCGGCAAGGCCACCTTCACCGCCGGCTCGGTGACCGTCACCTGTACGGTCTCGACCTCCAACGGGCAGGTGCCCGCCGCGCCGGGCAACCACAACGAAGCCGGGCCGGTGAGCAGTTCCACGACCCCGGCCACCTACAGCTCCTGCACCACGAGCATGCCGGGCGTCAGCGCGACCGTCAGCACGTCCGGCACATGGGGTGTGGCGATGCAGAACGGGGCGCCGGCGACCGCCGGGCTGACCATTCCCTCCGGCGGGTTCGTCCTCAAGACCAGCGGACTGGCATCCTGCACCGTCACCGCGGCTCCCACCGCGGCGGCGACGGTGAACGGCACCTGGACCAATGGCGCGCCGTCCACCCTGGCCTTCACCAATGCGGCGGTGCCGGTGAAGGTGGTGGGTGGTTTCGGCTGCCCGACCAGTGCGACCAGCTCGACGTTCAACGCCACCTACCAGGTCGGTGACACCACGGATCCCACATCCCAGATCATCGTCACCGGCTGAGAGCGGACCGCGCGAGGACCCCGCAGGAACTACGCAGAAACCATGCAGGAACCCCGCAGGGATCCGCGCGGGGACCGCTCAGCGCGTGGTCAGGCCGACGGCCGCCACGGTCACCAACACCGCCACGGCCAGCGTGCCGCTGACGAACCCGGTGATCAGCCGACGCCTGAGCGCCCGGTAGACACTCTGGTATTCGGTCCGCAGAGTGGCGCTGCGGACCGCTATGCGCTCCAGATAGGCCCGCGAGGCGTCGCGCTGGTCCTGGCAATAGCGCAGTTCCACTTCCTGCCGCTGGGTGTCGGTGAGCCAGGGCAGACCGGCGCAGAAGGCAGCCGCACGGGTACGGGCACGGTCCTTCTCCGCCTCCCAGAGGAGATACCCCTCGATCTCATTGATGGCGCGTTCCACTTGCACGGGCTCATTCATACGCGGGCCCCGATTCCCGTGCTGTGCGTGCCCTCGGAATCGTCCAGGGCCGTGATCTCACGCGCGACCTCCGGGTGGTGCAGGTCGAACGCCGGGGATTCGGAGCGAATACGCGGCAGGGTGAGGAAGTTGTGCCGCGGCGGCGGGCAGGACGTCGCCCACTCCAGCGAGCGGCCGTAGCCCCACGGGTCGTCGACCTCGACCTTCTTGCCGTACTTCGCCGTCTTCCAGACGTTGTAGAGGAACGGCAGGAGGGAGAGTCCGAGGACGAAGGAGAAAATGCTGGAGACGGTGTTCAGGGCGGTGAAACCGTCGGCAGCAAGGTAGTCGGGGATACGGCGCAACATGCCTTGCGCGCCGAGCCAGTGCTGGACGAGGAACGTGCCGTGGAAGCCGATGAACAGCGTCCAGAACGTGATCTTGCCGAGCCGCTCGTCCAGCATCTTGCCGGTGAACTTCGGCCACCAGAAGTGGAAGCCGCAGAACATCGCGAAGACGACCGTGCCGAAGACGACGTAGTGGAAGTGCGCCACCACGAAGTACGAGTCGGAGATGTGGAAGTCCATCGGCGGCGAGGCCAGGATGACACCGGTCAGACCACCGAAGGTGAAGGTGATCAGGAAGCCGATCGCCCAGAGCATCGGCGTCTCGAAGGACAGCGAGCCCTTCCACATCGTGCCGATCCAGTTGAAGAACTTCACACCGGTCGGCACCGCGATCAGGAACGTCATGAACGAGAAGAACGGCAACAGCACGCCGCCCGTCACATACATGTGGTGCGCCCACACCGTGACCGACAGACCGGCGATCGAAATCGTCGCCGCGATCAGACCGATGTAACCGAACATCGGCTTCCGGGAGAACACCGGAATGACCTCGGAAATGATGCCGAAGAACGGCAGCGCGATGATGTACACCTCGGGATGGCCGAAGAACCAGAAGAGGTGCTGCCACAGCAGAGCGCCACCATTAGCGGCATCGAATACATGGGCACCGAATTTCCGGTCCGCCTCCAGCGCGAACAGCGCCGCCGCCAGCACCGGGAAGGCCAGCAGGACCAGCACACCGGTCAGCAGCACGTTCCAGGTGAAGATCGGCATCCGGAACATCGTCATGCCGGGCGCCCGCATGCAGATGATCGTCGTGATGAAGTTGACCGAACCGAGGATCGTGCCGAAACCGGAGAAGGCCAGACCCATGATCCACATATCGGCGCCGATTCCGGGGGAATGCACGGCGTCGGAGAGCGGCGCATAGGCGAACCAGCCGAAATCGGCGGCCCCTTGCGGTGTCAGAAAACCGCCGACCGCGATCAGCGAGCCGAAGAGATAGAGCCAGTACGCGAACATGTTCAGCCGCGGAAAGGCGACATCGGGCGCGCCGATCTGCAGCGGCATGATCCAGTTCGCGAAACCGGCGAACAGCGGGGTGGCGAACATCAGCAGCATGATCGTGCCATGCATGGTGAACGCCTGGTTGAACTGCTCGTTCGACAGGATCTGATGGCCGGGACGGGCCAGCTCGGCACGCATCACCAGGGCCATCAGCCCGCCGACGCAGAAGAAAGCGAAGGCGGTGACCAGATAGAGCGTGCCGATCGTCTTGTGGTCGGTGGTCGTCAACCACTTCACGGGGAGCTTCATGCCCCGTAGGTGTCCGGAGCCGACGCGAACCTCACCGCCCACGGGCGCGCAGGGCCGTTTCGACAGGGTGGGAAGTTTCACCCGAGGCGGGTGTGAAGATCGGGGGCATGCCGGACACCAAGGGTTCATGAGTACGGACGACGCCTTCGCCGAGGCCTACCGCGCGTACTACTGGGCGGTCAGCCGCTTTGTGGCGCGGCGGTTGGACGGGCAGGCACACGACGTCGAGGAAGTGGTCTCGGAGGTCTTCTCCATAGCCTGGAGACGCCGCTCCGAGCTGCCGGACAGTCCGCTGCCCTGGCTGTACGGGGTGGCTCGCAACTGCCTGGCCAATACGGTGCGGGGCCTGAGCCGCTATCGGCGGCTGCTGCACCGGCTCGGCAGCCACGAGGCGGCGCACCAGCGGCAGACCGTGGACAGTCCGGACGCGGAGCGGCCCGGCTCCTGGGTGCACGAGGCGCTGGCCCGCCTCTCCCCCGGCGACCAGGAGGTGCTGCGGCTGACGGCCTGGGAGGAACTGACCATCGAGGAGCTGGCGGTGACCCTCGGCTGCGGTCAGAGCGCGGCGGCCATGCGACTGCACCGGGCACGCCGCCGCCTGCGTGCCGAGATCGACCGTACCCGGACGACCGTGTCCGTACGAGCAGGAGGCGACGGCAATGAGTGACGAACTGGGCCTGCTGCGCGCGGCCGATCCCGTACGGGCCGACGAAGGCCCCTGGCGGGACCGCCCGCTGCACGCCCGCGCCGAACGCGACCTCAACCGTCTGCTGCACAGCAGGCGCACCCGGCGGGCCGGGCGCCGCCTGGTGCTGCGGGCCGAAGCCGCGGTGCTCGCCCTCTTCGCCATCCTGGCCTTCACCCTCTCCGACGCCGGCAGCAGCCGCGCGGCCGCCGCGCCCGCGGCGCTCGTGCCGCACTCCGACGCCACACCCGTCTCACTGGACGCACTCGCCCGTAGGGCCGAGGCCAGGGCCCGGACGGCCGGTGCCGCGGACGGTCCGCGCCGGGGCAGCCATCTGCAGACCTGGTACATGAGCATGGAGTCCGGCCCGGATGCCGCGCCTCCCGTTACCGTTCCCGAGGAGCGCATCACCCGTTGGAACACCGACGGCAGCAGCTCGGAACTGGTCGTGGCCACCGACCCGCGGCACCCCGGCCGCCCGGTGATCCACGACGCCAACGGCCACTGGCGGACCGTCAGCGACGGCGAGGTCCTGCACCGCAAGACCTATCCGGCGGGCTCGGCCGCGCAGCACAGCGGGCTGGCCGCCCGTACGAGGCCGCCGACGGACCCCGTGGCGCTGCGCGAACATCTGGCGTCGCTCTACGGCGGAGCCGGGGGTCCCTCCCGCGCGAGCGGAGCCGCGCGGGAGGGAGGCGCCGCCACCACGCCCCAACTCCTGCTGGCACTCGACTCGTTCCGCCAGGAGTGGACGCCGGGGCCACGGGAGACCGCCGCCATCGTCCGGATGCTGGCCGACGCGGGCGGACTGCGTCCGGCGGGCGCGGTCACCGACCGGCTCGGCCGGCGCGGGCAGGCGTATGTCTACGACGGTCCCGACGGCGCCTCGAACGCGACCCGTCAGATGGTGATCCTCGACCCGCGCAGCGGCGGGCTGATGGGCCTTGAGGTCACCTTCACCAAGGACCTCCCCGACTTCAGGATCTCCTCGGGGCAGGTCATGTCGTACGTCGCCTGGATGCCGTGACGGGGCCACGGCGGGGCGTCGTGGACGACCGCGGCGGGGCTCCAAAAGGCGTCGCCGGTGCCGCCCGAGTGGCGCGAGGGGTCGGCATGGCTGATCCTTGAGGGAACGCGACGATCCACACCGGCGCGGCGGTACCTCGTACCGCCGCGCCGTTTTGCACGGTCCGGCCGTCCTGTGTGCCACCACGGCGCCCCCTGTATCGCCGCACCGCCTCCCCACGCGCAGCCGCACCGCCCTCTGTGCAGCCCCGTCGCCGCTCGCGTGAGGCAGGTCACCACGCGGCAATGGTTGCAGCCGATCATCGCGAGATGGATCACAGACTTACGTCCCGCGAATTGCTCTACGAAAGGGCGTTTCCCCTGCAAGGAGCGGGTATACGGGCGACTGTGCGGTCATCCGCACACTGTCCGTAATGAACATGTCTGCCCCTATGGTCGAACTTTGCCCGTCGCTCCATGGCGGGCTCTGTCCCGCCGTTCCACGGCGGGCGATGTCATGTAGTCGTCCAAGAGAGCGCAGGCGAGCGAACACGTGCCGACGCAGTCCCCCGTCGCACCCGGCCCCCGCAACCCCGTCGGCGGTCACGCCGACGCCACATCCGATCCGCAGCCGGAGAGGAGAGCGGATCTGCACAAGCAGGTCCCGGGCGAGTCGGGCGAGGTGACCGTCGTCGATCCCGCGATGGTCAAGCGTGCGGTCTCGGCGGCAGCGCTCGGCAACGCGATGGAGTGGTTCGACTTCGGCGTCTACAGCTATATCGCCGTCACTCTGGGCCATGTCTTCTTCCCGTCCGGGAATCCGACCGCGCAGCTGCTGTCGACGTTCGGCGCCTTCGCGGCGGCGTTCCTGGTGCGCCCCATCGGCGGCATGGTGTTCGGGCCGCTCGGCGACCGGATCGGCCGGCAGAAGGTCCTCGCCATCACCATGATCATGATGGCGGTGGGCACCTTCGCCATCGGCCTGATCCCGTCGTACGCGACCATCGGGGTGGGCGCACCCATCCTGCTCCTCGTCGCTCGCCTGGTACAGGGCTTCTCCACCGGCGGTGAATACGGGGGCGCCTCCACCTTCATCGCGGAGTACGCGCCCGACAAGAAGCGCGGATTCCTCGGCAGCTGGCTGGAGTTCGGCACGCTGGCCGGTTACGTCGGCGGCGCCGGCCTGGTCACCCTGATGACCGCGCTGCTGTCCACCGAGGACCTGCACTCCTGGGGCTGGCGCATCCCGTTCCTGATCGCCGGCCCGATGGGCATCATCGGCCTCTACCTGCGGATGCGGCTCGAAGAGACCCCGGCCTTCGCCCAGTTGGAGAAGGAGGCGCGGACGAAGGACAAGGCGCGCCGCGACGCCGAGAAGCGGATCGGCCTCCGCGAGATGATCTTCGGTCAGTGGCGGGCGATGCTGCTGTGCATCGGCCTGGTCCTGGTCTTCAACGTCACCGACTACATGCTGCTGTCGTACATGCCGAGCTATCTGACCTCGGAGCTGAAGTACGACGAGACGCACGGACTGCTGGTCGTGCTCGCGGTGATGGTGCTGATGATGGGCGTCCAGCCGTTCGCCGGCCGGCTCTCCGACCGCTTCGGCCGCCGGCCGGTCATCGCCGCGGGCTGCCTGGGCTTCCTGGTGCTGTCCGTGCCGGCCCTGCTGCTGATCCGCCAGGGGTCGCTGCTCGCCATCGCGCTGGGCATGGGGGCGCTCGGACTGCTGCTGGTCGCCTTCACCTCGACGATGCCGGCCACCCTGCCCGCGCTGTTCCCGACCAAGGTGCGCTACGGCTCGCTGTCGATCGGCTTCAACGTCTCGGTGTCGCTCTTCGGCGGTACGACACCGCTGGTGGTGACCGCCCTGATCGGCGCGACCGGCAACAAGATGATGCCCGCCTACTACATGATGGCGGCGGCCGTGATCGGCGGCATCGCCGTGCTGCTGATGTCGGAGAGCGCGCGCAAGCCGCTGCCCGGCTCCCCGCCGGCCGTCGAGACCGAGGCCGAGGCCCGGGCCGTGCGTGCGGCGGCCCGTCGGCCGGCCACGGCGGGCTCGGCTACCTGATCCCCGGACGGGACCAGACCCGCCGCCTAAGAGGAACCGCCCGTACCGTCCTCGCCGTCTGTGTCGCTGCCGCCGATCGAGTGATCGGCGTGCGGTGAACGGGGGACGACGATGGGCATGGTGACGGGCGCGGCCGCCATGGCGCGGACCGGTAGGCGGCGGGTGTTGCTGGTGGTGCTGGTGCTGCTGGCCGTACAGCTGGTGTCGCTGGCCAGGCCCGCATACGCCTGCGGGTGCGGCGCCATGGTGCACGATCCGAAGACCACCATGGCGGTGAACCGGGAGACCTCGGCAGTGCGCTGGGACGGCCGGACCGAGCAGATCGTGATGAGCCTGACGGTCGACGGCAACGCGCCGGACGCCGCGTGGATCATGCCGGTACCGCACCGGGCCACGGTCGAGCTGGGCGACCCGGACCTGTTCGACCAGCTCTCCGCGCTGACCGAGCCGGCCGTCGAACAGCGCCACTACTTCTGGCCGCGCAACGGCGACTGGCCGTTCCAGGACGCGGACGGCGCCGGCGCCCCACCACCGGGTGCGCGCGGCCCGGGAGTCGGGGTGGTCGGTCGCGAACGCCTGGGCCCCTTCGACGTCGCCCGGCTGACCGCCACCGACCCCCGCGCCCTGCGCGACTGGCTCACGTCCCAGGGCTTCCACCTCCCTTCGTCCCTGGCGACCGAACTCCGCCCGTACGTGACACAGCGCTGGGAGTACGTGGCGATCCGCCTGGCCCCCGCGGAACGGCACCGCCCGCTGACCGGCACCCTCGACCCGCTGCACCTGTCCTTCGCCAGCGACCGACTCGTCTACCCCATGCGGCTCTCCCGTCTCGCCAAGACACCGCAGTCACTGGGCCTTTACGTCCTTGCGCCGCACCGGATGGAACCGCGCAGCGCGATCGGCGGGACGCGGCCCGAAGTTTTCTACGCGGGCCGGATCAAGCCCCAGGGCGCGGTGCGCGACCTCGGCGGCAGCGGCGGCACCTTTCTGACCGCCATCGACCAGAGCTTCCCGCAACCGCAACGCATCACCGGCGACCACGAACTCCGCCCCGCTGCCCACGACACCCCGTTCCAACGGGTCAGGTACACCGACGCACTGCTGAAGGTGGGCGGCATCCCGGCCTGGATCCTGACGCTCTTCGGCGCCCTCTTGCTACTGGCGGCGACGGTGGGCGCGGCAGCGGCGATCGCACTCCGCGCACGCCGACGCGTCCCCACGCCGCCAACGGGCTGACGCGGCGGGCGGAATCCGGCGAAAGCCCAGCGGAAACACGACGGATCACCCGCCCTGGCCCACCGCCATTTCGCACCATGCGGCACGATGGTCGTCATGAGCATCGTGAAGATCAATAATGCTGTCAAGGCACGCACATAGAGACCGCCCGCGCGCTACGGGACAGCGCACGGGCGGTCCGGCTCGGGCTGGCTGTCAGCCCTCCCCAGTCCTCGATCAGTCCTCGGTCAGCCCTCGTTGGGCGGGATGATGAAGCCCCGCGTAGGACCGGTCTGAGGCTTCCCGGGCGGCTCCGGGTTGGCTTCACTGAACTTCGCCACGACGGCTGCCAGGACGTCAGCGGTGATGTCCTTGCGGATCGCGGGATCGGCACTGTCGTACACCCGCCACGTGCCCGCCGCGTGCTCCGGATCCTCCGGGGCGACAACTCCCGGGATGCCGAGCCGCCGGAGCGTGGCGTCCACCTGCTGGGCCTCTTCCGCGTTCATCCCCTCACCCTTCCGCCGTGCGTCCAGGGAGCCTAGTCACCATCACCGCCGTGTGTGGCGCAGTTGCCGGGGTTGATCGGCCCGCAGCCTCCCGGCTTCGGCGTGTGGGAGCAGTTGGCCGCCACAGCCACCAAGGCTTCGGCCGGCCCGGTCCACAACTCACGGTCCACCCGATGCCCGGCTTCCTCGATCAGAGCCACCGTTCGCGTGAGGGCCTGCGGGTCGTGGCGCTGTGCGTCGGGCCGCTCCGGGTAGTGGTGCACGAAGCGCCCCAGCCCCTCGCACAGCTTGGCGTACGGCCCGGTGTGCAGGATCAGGGCGTGCCAACCCTCGTCCACCACGTTCGACGGCGTGATCTTCGCGGTGGGGAACCTGGCTGCCGTGTGGACGAACTTCAGCGCTTCCGTGCTGATCCGGGCGGCCGTAGCCTCGTCCATGCCCGGGTTGTTGTCGAGAACCGTCGCGACGACACCCCCGAACGCGGCAGGGGTGAGTAACTCACGTACGTCGTGCATGCGCGTACCTCCTTGTTGTGGTTCGTCGATAGCCCGTCCCGACTGCTGGCCTGCCAGGGTTTCCAGCAGTCGGGACGGGCGTCTGGGTGCTTCGGCTGCCGTGGGGCCGAAGCGGGTGCCCTCACCGCCCAGGGCGGCACCCCAGTGAAGGGGCGGACCGGGGCCTCAGCCTGAGCCCGTCAGCTCAGACCGGGCACGTCTGCCCGTGCTCGAAGGCATGCCGGTCGGGGGCTTCCGGCCGTCTGCCACGGGGCAGTGAGCCGGCGTATTCGGGCCGGAGGGACTGGTTCGGTGTCGTTCACGACGCCTCGCCGTGCCCCCGGCGGTGATTCCTGATCTCCCGGGCAGCAGCGCAGGCGGAAGCCCAATCGTTCCGCTTCCGGGCTTGGTTTCGCTGGAAGTCCAGAGCGGCGCAGACCTTGCAGCCGGGCGCCGGAGTTCCATCCAACAGCCAGGCGTCCAGTGGGAGTTCTACCGGCGGTTGGCTGTACCGAATCGGGTTGCTCATGGCTTCTCGCCGTCCCCTCGCGTGTCGGTGCTCGGAGCATCCCGCCGCCCAGTGGCACGCCGTAGGGGCATCCCTAGGGGCAAGTGAGCTGTCAGTGGGGTTTGTTGATCCACCAGTGGCAGTCGTAGGGGCACTATGGATTCATGGCCATCGGGGAACTGATCACGGACCTCCGGAAAGCGCGCGGCTGGTCGCAGGGACGGCTGGCGTCGGCGATCAACGATGCATTCGACACGAATCTGGACCGGGAGTACATCAGCCGCTGGGAGCGTTCCAAGGTGACGCCGGGGCCGTTCTACCTCCGGTGCCTCTCGGCCGTCCTCGACGTGCCCCTAGCCGTGCTGGAGGGTGAAGTGAAGCGACGTAAATTCTTGTCCGACGTGGCAGCAACCGCCATAGCGCCTCTCGTGGCCTCGGATCTGCTGGCCGCAGGATTCAGCGCCCGACTCACCGGCGGGCCTTCCGGAGACGACTGGGAAGGCAAGCTGGCCACGTACGGGACCGAGTACATGAGTCTCGGCGCCGCTGACATTCAGCGTCGGGTCTCCGGTGAACTGGTTGCCGTCCAGCAACAACTGGACAACCCACATCTCTGGTCTGTCGCCTCCCGTCTCATGACCCTGTACGCCAAGACATTTCCCGGCTCCGACGGCTCCAAGGCCGTGAATTGGTACCGCATGGCCGCCAAGGCCGCCGACGAGTCCGGGGACGATCAGGCGCGGGTATGGGTCCGGGGCCGAGCCGCCATCGCACTCGGGTACGAGGGGGCCTCCCTCGGAGTCGCCGACGTACTCGCCGATCAGGCAATGGCCATCAGCGACAAGCCCTCGCTGGGACTCCTCAACGCCATCATGGGCAAGGCCCACGCGGCGGCGATCCGTGGCGACGATGCGACAGCGCGGAAGCTGATGGACCAGGGGCGCCGTGTCTTCGACAAAGCCGCGTCATACCAACAGACCTCGGACTACGCCGTGCCGTGGTGGCGCATGAACGTCTTCGTCTCGCTACTGGCCGCGCGGCTCGGAGACGAGGGCGCAGCGGTGGCGGCGCAAGAAGCGGCGCGACGGGAGTTGCCCGCCACACTGCCACGCTTCGCCACGCACCTGGAGATGCACCGAGGGCTCATGCTCGCCCGATCTGGAGATAAGGCAGGCGGTACGGCGTACGCAAGGAGTGCGCTGGACGCATTGCCGCCCGAGAAGCACTCCCTGACATTGCGGCTTCTCATGGCTGAGGTAGAGGCGGCTTAGGAGGAAGCGCCTAGCCCTGTACAGGCTCCGACGCCGCCAAGTGCCGTGACTGCCAGGCTGAAACTCGCGTTAGGGGACCTTAAGGTCGACTTCTGTAGAGCCCCTTAAGCGCGTTTGCACAGGTCAGGCGGCTACCAAGTGTCGATGAGGTGGTTTTGATGGACCTTGGAACCCGTACAGAATCCGAGCCGCTATCACGCTTCGGTCTTCCGGCAGTACCGGAGGGGCCACCCCCAGGTCTGACAGGCGCTTGACCTCTCGCCCATGACGGCGGCGCACTGAGGCGTTCCGCTAAACCCACATGAGTGACACCACGCATCAGCGCCCACGTTGGGGGCAACCAGAACGTGTCAACGCCCTTGCACCGGAAGGTAGTTCATGCGTCGAATCATCACCGTCACACTTGGCACTCTCGCTTTCCTCGGCGTGCTCGCGTCACCCGCCAGCGCTGTTCCGGACCCGGTCGGCCTCATCACCTGCGTGACTCAATCCGCGGGTGACGTCACGTCCCTGGTGGACCCCGCCAGCCCCGGTGTCCCCTCCGAAATCCCGGGCGCCGCCTGTCTCGCCCCTTGACCTGAACGGCGCTGAGATAGCACAACCAGAACGGGGGAACTCGAACCCCGAACTACCGCCCGTTGGGGCCGGCGTTCAACCGGGCCTAACGGGCGTGTCACAACTCGCCAGGGTGCGGACGCTCTGGCCTCCGCCTGGATACCCACCTCCGCCGAGCCGCCGCGCCCTCCGCACTGGACTTCCGCGCGTGATGCCACCGGCACAGAGACTGAAGGTTCGACGGGTCGTGGTCGTCACCCGGCACGATGTGGTCCACGTCCGTGGCCGGCGCCGTACAGCGCGCCCCGGTGTCCCGCAGGATGGCCACGCACTGGAAGCCGTCCCGCTTCAGGACCGACAGACGTACAACGGGCCAGTTACTTGGAAGCCTGGACCGCCGGTCGCTGCTGTACCAGGCCATCGCCCCTCCTAGAAGCGTGCTCCGATGGCGGATCGATCGGACTTGCCCCGACTCTCGAACGGCAGACTCGGACACGTCAGCGCTGACGTCACCCGTCTTAGCGGTGTTCGCATTAACACTCCTTCTCACCGGACAGACACCGAGCGATTGCCATGCTCTTACCGTCCTTCTATGAGGAGAAGTCGATGTTCCGGACCGTTGCCGCCATGGCGGTCAGCGCCGTCATGGCCACTACGCTCACGCTCGCCGGCAGCGCAAACGCGACAGCAGCGCCGACTGCCGCGCCCGTAGCAGTCAAGGCTGTTGTCTGCACCGTCAATGACAACGGCGTTAACTACCGCTCAGGGCCTGGTCCTCAGTACCCGGTGATGGGGACCGTCAACAAGGGCCAGAAGCTCAACGCCCACGGCCAGGAAGGCTCATGGGTCATGGGCGACCCCTGGGGCGGCACCACCGGAGTCTGGATTCACGTCGCCTACCTGGACTGCTGACCTTTGTGGTAAGCGGTCCCGGCCGGAATTGAACCGGCACCCCTCCGCTCGACAGGCGGACGCTCTCCCACTGAGCTACGGGACCACGGCTCAACTCCCGCGCGTCTTCCCGGAGGAGAACACGGCGCGCGCGGGAGGAGCCAACGGCGAGGGACCGCACCCACCTCCACGTCAAACGCTGAAGAGTGGGGCCGTGGCCCCGCCTACATATCCATTAACTGGGGGCCGTGACAAGACGGCTAAGAGGACTCGGCCCCGCACCGCCACAGAGGGCGGAAAGACTGCTCTCCGCTCCTTCTCTCTTATGCGCGGGTATAAGAAAGAAGGACTCCAGGACAGTTTTCCCGCCCCGAAGCCCTCCACTTAGTCACTCTCCGCTCGGTCGGCACTAACTCAACGCGAGAGGGAGCCGAACCCGTGGCGGGGCCGACTCCCTCTGAAGAGATGCGGATGCGAGATGGCTCTCACAGCGCCGCTTCCTCGGTCAGCGCCTCAAGTGGACGGTTTTGCGCCCTCAGGTGTCACCATCTGTTCACGAGCCATAAAAAGAGAGGGCGTCGAAGCCGTAGCGGCTTCGACGCCCTCTCTTAACAGTCGTGCAGGCACGAAGAATCCGTGCTCTGGGTCAGTCGATTAAGCCTTGCTGAGACTGATTCGCTGGATCGCCGCCGGATGCGGGAACGCGTGCGCCACGCGCACGGTGGCCTTGATGGCCACCTGATCGCTGGTGAACCGGGCGTGCTTGGACACGTCCAGGGTCACGTCCCGGCGCATCACGACCATCACGCGGTCACGCGGGATGCCCCACACAGTTCCGGCAGTTACGGCGTTGGAGACGTACAGCGGGACGCCAAGGACCGTTCGCCGGGTCGGCGTGGTCGGGTCGGAGCCCAGAAGCGGGACATTGCTGTCCTTGGCCTGCTTGAGTTGGGCCAGGGTCAGCGCATCCACGGGGTTCGCTGCGAACGCCGTAATCGTGGCTCCTACGTCCTCCGCGCGGTTGATGGCCTCCTGGAACGCGTCCAGGTTGGTGAACTTGGTTCCGGCGTCCACATAGCCCACGCCGTCTACAGCCTCCAACCCCTTGGGCGCAGGCGCGGGCAGGCTGTTGAAGAACGAGCGGTCCAGGACGCGGGCGATGGACCGTGCCAGGCCGTCGCCTACAAGCTTCTGGGCGTCCGGGTCGCTGTCCTCCGCGAGTTCGTTTGAGACGATGGACAGGCCCGCGCATTTGGCGGGGGTGATATCCAGTTCGCCCAGAGTCGCGTCCGTCGGGGCGATCTCTTCGCCCTCGGCCACGAATGATGCGCCGGCGTCGGTCTGGACGATGGGGATGTGCACCTTGGTGCTGCTCGTTTTGAGCTTGCCGGCTCCTGGAGGGCGACGCTTTCCCGCTCCACCGGCTGGACAATCAGCGGGCCGTAGTCGTCAGGGGTGATGCCGGAGATGCCGCTGGAGGCAGTGAAAAGTGACAAGTAGCTTTCGAAGGCGCCTTGACGCGTGAGCCGGGAGAGGGCGAACACCACGACGGCGTCCACGTGCCCCGCCCGGACGGCTGTCATCAGTTCTTCGAACTCCGGGCGCTCCACGTTCGGATCCCAGCCGGAGCGGCCCACGTCCGCGAAGCTTCCCGCCAGGTCCCAGCCCTTCGCCGTGATCAGCGCCTCGCACTTCTCCCGCTGGGCCTCGGGGCTGGCCTGGGAATCGTCCTCACGACGCTTTGACTGTCTGATGTAGGAGACTGCACGCACTTGGTCCAGATTACGACGCCAGTTGGGCGTCCGGTTTGTGAGAGGTGTCATGTGCCTAGCGTGGTAAAGATCAACGTTCTGACCGTCCCCACCGAGCAGCGTGAGGTCCTGGAGAAGCGCTTCGCGTCGCGGGCGGGCACGGTGGACTCCTCGGACGGCTTCGAGTGGTTCGAGCTGCTGCGCCCCGTAGAGGGCACCGACCAGTACCTCGTCTACACCCGGTGGCGGGACGAGGAGTCCTTCCAGGCCTGGATGGAGGGCCCGATGAAGGCCGCGCACCAGGGCGGCGGCTCCGAGGGCGGCGAGCGGCCCAAGCCCGCCGCGTCCGGTTCCACGCTGTGGTCCTTCGAGGTGGTGCAGCAGGCCGGGCCGAGGAAGGGCTGAGCGCCGACGAAAGCCCGAGGAAGGGCCGAGCAATCGCTACGGCCCTGAGGCAGGGCTGAGGGTCGGCTGCGGCCCGGCGTCCCGCAAATCCGTTGCGTGCCGGGTCGCGCCGGCCGCCACAATGGCGCCATGAGTGACGCCGCCGCCCTCCGTCTCCCCTTGGCCGTCGCCGCGGAGCCGGTCGACTCGCCGGCCGCCGCGGCGCTGCTGCGCGAGTACTACACCGAGGTGGCGGACCGCTACTTCGAGTTGCACGAGGGCCGCCGCTCGACGCCGGAGGAGATAGCGGAGGGGCTGGCGGAGTACCCCAGCGCCGATCTGATGCCGCCGCACGGCGTGCTGCTGGTGGCCCGCCGTGGCGGGGCGGTGGTGGGCTGCGCCGGGGTGCGGCTGCTGGACGCGCGCACGGCGGAGCTCAAGCAGATGTACGTACGGCCCGCGTCGCGCGGCCTGGGCGGCGCGGGCGGGCTGCTCACGGCCGCCGAGACGGCCGCGACGCGGCTGGGCGCCGAGCGGATCCGGCTGGACACCCGGCTGGATCTGGTCGAGGCCATCGCGCTCTACCGGCGGCACGGCTTCACCGAGATCCCGCCGTACCACCACGACGACGTCTACGCGGAGATCTTCTTCGAGAAGCGGCTGGACGGCGACCCGTCGGCGGACTAGAGCCCGCCACGCCAAGACACCCCAGGCGTCGACCCCAGGCGTCGACCGCCGGCCGGAGCGCCGCCGGACCGGGCTTATCTCGCGAGGTCCGGCGGTCGCGGTGGCCGCGGTGTGCGCGGTGGCGTACGCGGCACCGGCTCACGGGCATCGCCGTCGCGCGGCTCCTCCGCGTCCGAGCCGCACAGCTCCGCCGTCAGCTCCTGGACGAGTTCGGTGAGGTCGGTCGGCCGGTCCCTGGTCCACCAGTCGCCGAGCATCTGCGCGAGCGACTCCTGACGGGCCGCAGAAAGCCGGTCGGCGACGTCCCGTCCGCTGTCGGTGAGCAGCAGCAACAGCCCTTCGCGGGTGGCGAGTCCGCGCCCCTCGACCTGGCGGACGCTCTCGGAGATCACGCCGAGCGGGACGGTGCTGCGCTCGGCGAGCAGCCCCGGTTCCACCGATCCGTAGCGGTGGATGCGCAGGAGCAGCCAACTCGCGGCCGGTTTGAGGTCCAGGCCGGCGCGTGCGGTGATCTTCTCGTAGACGTCCTTGCGGCCCTCCATGCTGCCGAGTTTGGACAGTGCGCGGGCGCACTCGTCGCGGGAGGAACGCTCGACGGGGTTGGAGGAGAGCACCTCGCTGGTGTCGGGGGCGGTCACGCTGCTGCGCAGCGGCTCCTCCCGGAGGAACCAGGCCAGGGCGAACGCCACCAGGACGACCGGGACCGCGTAGAGGAAGACGTCGGTGATCGAGACGGAGTAGGCGTTCAGGACACCGGCCGCCTGGCCGGCCGGCAGCCGGGCGACGGTCCGCGGGTCCGCGGCGACGGTCGACGGGTCCATGCCGGGCGGCAGTTGCTGCCCGGCGAGGGCGTCGGCGATCCGCGGCCCCAGGTTGTTGGCGAAGATCGAGCCGAAAATGGAGACTCCGAACGCGGCGCCGATGGAGCGGAAGAACGTGGCGCCGGAGGTGGCGACGCCCAGGTCCTGGTACGGGACGGCGTTCTGCACGATGAGCACCAGCACCTGCATGACCAGGCCGAGCCCGAAGCCGAAGACGAAGAAGCAGGCGCTCATCTCGGCGTCGCTGCTGGCCGGGTCGAGCTGGTGCAGAAGCAGCAGGCCGATCGCCACGACGCCGGTGCCGGCGATCGGGAAGACCTTGTAGCGGCCGGTGCGGCTGACGATCTGCCCGGAGCCGGTGGAGGCCAGCAGCATCCCGAGCACCATCGGCAGCATGTGCACACCGGACATGGTCGGTGAGACACCGTGTACGACCTGGAGGAACGTCGGCAGGTACGTCATCGATCCGAACATCGCGAAGCCGATGACGAAGCCGATGACCGCGGTGAGCGTGAAGGTGCGGAGCCGGAACAGGCGCAGTGGGATCACGGGTTCGGCGGCCCGGCGCTCGACGAGGACGAACGCCCCCAGGAGGACGGCGCCGAGGACGCCGAAGCCGATGATCTGCCAGGAGCCCCAGGGGTAGGTGACGCCGCCGAGCGAGGTCATCAGGACGAAGCAGGCGGCGACCGCGGCGATCAGGGCGGTGCCCAGGTAGTCGATCCGGTGCGGGGTGCGGTGGCGCGGGATGTGCAGCACGGCGGCGATCACGGCGAGCGCGATGATGCCGACGGGGACGTTGATGTAGAACACCCAGCGCCAGCTGAGATGGTCCACGAACAGCCCACCGAGCAGCGGCCCGAGGACGCTGGTACCGCCGAAGACCGCACCGAACAGGCCCTGGTACTTGCCGCGTTCGCGGGGCGGCACGATGTCCCCGACGATCGCCATCGACAGCACGATCAAGCCACCGCCGCCCAGTCCCTGGACCGCGCGGAAGGCGATCAGCTCGCCCATGTTCTGGGCGATGCCGCAGAGCACCGAGCCGATCAAGAAGATCACGATGGCGGTCTGGAACAGCTTCTTGCGGCCGTACTGGTCACCGAGCTTGCCCCACAGAGGCGTGGCGGCCGTCGAGGCCAGCAGGTAGGCGGTGACCACCCAGGAGAGGTGGTTCAGGCCGCCGAGGTCGCTGACGATCGTGGGCAGCGCGGTGGCGACGATGGTCTGGTCGAGCGCCGCGATGAGCATGCCGAGCAACAGCGCGCCGATCGCGACGAGGATCGTGCGCTGGGACCGGCCCTCGCCGGGGACGGCAGGCGCGCTGGTGTCCTGCGCCATGGGGCGTCTCCTCCTGTTCCGGGGTTCCAGTGCGGCACCGGGAGTGCGGGGCGCGGTGCCGGACGGCCGTTGCGGGCCGCCCACGCCCGTCCGGGCCGTCGGCGACCACGCCGTCCCGGCCGTCGGCGACCGCGCCCGTTGCGGGCCGCCGTCGGGCTTATTCCATCCTGGGTGTTTCCGCCGGATATGGCCCGCCGAGCGGTGATCACCATCCGCGATCGCGCGGTGCCGTGTGAGGCGGCGGCCACCTGGGGCGTCGACGGTGAACGCCTGGGGCATGCCGGACGGATGTCCGCGAGCGCCTGCGCGGGCGGGTGCGGCGTCTGGATAATCGCTGCCGGTTCGAGGCCTCCAGGGAGGGGACCGCTCGTGACGGCATTACCGACGTGCCCGCACTGCTTCGCCCCGGTACGCAGCGACGGCCGACCGACCTGTCTGTGCGCGGCGGTCGACGCGGAGGACTTTGATCCGCTGCGCATACGGCCGTACGTGTCACTGCCCGACAGGGACGGGGACGGGGACGACGGAGGCGATGACTGCCACGGGGAAGACGGCGATCATGGGGACGGCGGCGGCCCCGGGGGCCACGACGACCGGGGCGGCGCCCCTTGGGGCGGCCGGGGCGACCACCTGGACGGCTTACCCGGCGAGGACGCGGCCGTCCACATAGCCGGAAGCCCGCTACGGTTCCCCGCCGCCGCCCCCGCCCCGGTGTCCGCGGCCGACCCCGTCTCCGCGCTCCCGACCCCCCGGGCGGGCCACGGCCACGGGCCGTCGTCCCGGACGGTCGGCTCGGCCCCCGAGGAACCGGGGAACAGCACCTCCGGGCGCTCCGCCCCCGCCCCGCCCCGCCGCAGGCGCGCCCTGCCGGCCGTACTGATGACCGCCGGCGCGGCAGCGGCCGCCACCGCCGTCCTGATCGGCTCCGACGCACTGTCCGGCGGCACCCGGGACCGGGCGACACCCCCCGACGGCGGTCGGGCCTCCGCCACCGCCGCCTTACCCACCGGCGGCGAAGCCACCCGCACGCCGAGCGGCACCCCGTCTTCGCCCGCCGCGCACCCCTCTCCCTCATCGGGCGCGACCGGCGCCGGCACCCCGGAGGCCACCGTGCAGCGCCACCGGACCGCGACAGCGCCTCCGCCCGCCCCCACCCGGGCCTCCGGAAGTGTCACGGAGTCCCCCGACAGTCACGCCCCCAGCCCGGCGCCCACCGGGCCGATCGCACTGCGCGAGGGTTCCAGCGGCCCGGAAGTGACGGAGCTCCAGGGGCGGCTGCGGCAGCTGGCCTTCTACTCGGGGCCGGAGGACGGCGAGTACGACGCGGAGGTACGGGACGCCGTGTCGCGCTATCAGCAGACGTACCAGGTGGCAGGCGATCCGGACGGCGTCTACGGCCCGCAGACCCGGGCGTCCCTGGAGTCGCGCACCCAGGAGCCGTAGACCGGGCGGGGCTCTTCGAACCCACCCAGGCGCCGTGCCCCGCCCCGCCCCCGGCTCCGCGCCCCTGCCCCGGCCTGCCACCGGGCGCCGCCCCGTGCCGGCCGGGCTCTGACCAGCCCTGACCGGTCTTTGACCAGGGCCGGTTGTCGGCACCCGGAAACGTTTTGTATCGTAGGAGAACAAAGTGGTCCTGCCCGCACTCCCTGACCAGCGGGCGGGGCCACTTGTCCTTCTTGTCTGCCCTTCTCGTTCGTACGGCCCGTACCGTCCGTTCGCCCGTTGCGCACAGGAGCCCGCCGATGACGGCAACCACCACGCTCACCGCCCGCGCCCTCCTGCTGGACATGGACAGCACGATCGTGAACTCCGAGGCCGTCGTCGAGCGCTGCTGGCGCCGCTGGGCGGCCGAGCAGGGGTTGGACGCGGACGAGGTCCTCAAGGTCGTCCACGGCAGGCAGGGCTGGGCCACGATGGCGGCGCTGCTGCCGGACCGCCCCATGGAGCTCAACCTCGCGGACAACCGCCGGATGCTGGCCCAGGAGACGTCCGACGTGGACGGCGTGGTGCCGGTCCCCGGCGCACCCGCCTTCATGGCCTCCCTGGCCGGGCTTCCGCACGCCCTGGTGACCTCCGCCGACATACCGCTCTCCGACGCCCGGATGGGTGCGGCAGGGCTGCCCATGCCCGCCGTGCGGATCACGGCGGAGAGCGTGAGCGCCAGCAAGCCCGACCCGGAGGGGTTCCTCAAGGGCGCCGCGGAGCTGGGCTTCGCCCCTGAGGACTGCCTGGTCTTCGAGGACTCCGAGGCCGGCATCGAGGCCGGCCGGGCGGCCGGTATGCGGGTGATCGGCATCGGCGAGCGCGCCGCCGCGTTCGCCCCCACGGCGCAGGTGCCCGACCTCACCCGGGTCCGGGTCGAGGCGGGGCCGGACGGCGTGATCGCGGTACACATCGGGGGCTGAGCACTGCCGAGGCCGCCCCCTGGGGGCGGTGTCACGTCCCCGGCCCCGCAGGACAGCGCCACGCGCCCCGGGCCACCCCGCCCGGACCTGGCCTGAACGACCCGCGCCCGAACCTGGCCGGGGCCTCGCCCGGACCTCTCCTCTACACCCGCCCACCCCCCGTAAGGGGGGTGGGCGGCGGGGAAAAGCCCCCAGGAAAAGACCCCCGCGGAAAAGCGCCCCACCCCAGGGAGAAGCCCCCACCCGGGGGAAGCCCCCACCCCGGGAATAGGGCCCCTCACCAGCGAAGCCCCCTCCCCTCACCCCACAATCGCCTCATACAGGCTGAACCCCGCCAGCAGTGCCATCACGGCCGCCGCGATCTTGGTGATGAGCTTGAGCGGGACGTGCTTCATGAGGGTGCGGCCACCCAGGATGCCCAGACCGGCCACCGTCCACAGGGCGAGTACGGCGCCGACGCCGACCGAGACGGGGTCGTCGTAACGGGCCGCGAGGTTGGCGGTCATGATCTGGGTCAGATCGCCGAACTCGGCGACCAGGATCATGGTGAAGCCCGCCCCGGCGACCTTCCAGAAGCTCTGGTCGGCGGGCTTCTTCACCTCCTCCTCGCCGTCGTCCTTCTTGAACAGCAGCACGGCGGCGCCCGCCAGGAAGAGCACCCCGACCACGGCCTGGACCACACGGTGCGGGAGCAGCGTCAGCACGCTGCCAGCGGCGATCGCGAGTGCGACATGAACGAGGAAGGCGGCCGCGACGCCGACGAAGACGTACGAGGCGCGGTAGCGGGTGCCGAGCATCAGGCCGGCCAGAGCGGTCTTGTCGGGCAGCTCGGCGAGGAAGATCACGCCGAAGACGACGGCGGCGATGGCGAAACTGAACACGGGGTGGGATACCTCTATCGGTCGGGCCGTGCCAGAGGGCCCGGGAAAGGGGTCGCTTCGGCACGGCAGCGTCGAACACTGCGGCCGAAGGTCTCGCTGGCGCCGTACGCATGCGTACCGCGCTCCGGGCGCCGGCTCACCTCGTCGTCGGGCGACGGGCGGGCAGTATGTCGACGGTCCGGCAGAGAGCTACTCCCCTTCTGCTGCCGACGAGGGTACGCGGTGCAGGCGTCCGCGCGCGACCAGCTCCAGCACCACCGCGCACGCCGCCGCCTGCACCGCCAGCAGGGCCACCAGCACGAACAGCTGTACCGCGCCCGCCTGGACGGGGGAGGCGCCGCCCAGCAGCATGCCGACGAAGGCGCCCGGGAGCGTGACCAATCCCACGGTCCGGGTCTGGTCGAGCCCCGGCAGCAGCGCGTCGGATGCGGCCGGGCGGGCGACCTCCATCCGCGCGTCCCGGTCCGGCAGTCCGAGCGCGAGCCCGGCCTCGAACTCCCCGCGCCGCGTCTCCAGCTCGTCCAGCGCCCGCCGCCCGCCCAGGACGGTGGCGGTCAGCGCGCCGCCGATGAGGATGCCGGTGACGGGGATGAGGGTGATGCCGCGCGGCGGTAGCAGGCCGGTCGCCAGCAGCAGACCGACGACCGGTGCGACCCCGGTGGCGATCGGCGCGGCGGCCCACCACCAGGTGCGGTTCCGGGTGATCCGGCGGCCGGCGGTCCGTACCGCTACCGCGAACATCAGCGCCAGGAAGCACAGCAGCCACGGAAGCGCGCGCACCACGACGCCGATGAGGGCGGAGACCGCGGCGAGTTGGGCGGCCGCGCGCAGGCCGGCGACGGCGATGGCCCGGGCATGGCCGAGGTGCGCCACCGCGGCGACGGCCACCGCGGCGACCAGCAGGACGGCGAGGACCACCCCGAGCGTGATGTTGACCGGCATCAGCACGCGCTCACTGTAAGACGGCGACGGGGTTCGCGGCCCCCGTGAGCGGGTCAACCGGAGTGCCGGAGAGCACTTCTGGCGCCCTGTCAACCCTTGAACTGACGTGGGCATGTCGTCACCCTGTTACCTGGTGCCCACCCCATGGAAACCCCACATCGCCACCATGGGCCCGCACCGCACGGCAACTTCCCCCCACTTCAAGGGAGTTTCGATGGCAAAGGTCTACGCGCGTCGCGTCACCATCGCCGCGGGTTCGGCCGCGGCTCTGGTCTGCACGCTGGCGCTGAGCTGCCAGTCCGCCCAGGCCGCGCCGCCCAGCCCGCCGGACGCGGCCACCGCACGGACGTACCTCACCCAGATCAAGGAGCAGGCCGAGGGCCCGCAGGACGGCTACAGCCGCGACAAGTTCCCGCACTGGATCGACCAGGGGAACAACTGCAACACCCGCGAGGTGGTGCTCAAGCGCGACGGCACGGACGTACAGCAGGACGGCGGCTGTGCGGCGGTGAGCGGCAAGTGGGTCTCGGCCTACGACGGCGCGACCTGGACCCAGCCGGCCGACCTCGACATCGATCACGTCGTCCCGCTGTCGGAGGCCTGGAAGTCGGGCGCCGCGCAGTGGACCACCGAGCGCCGCAAGGAGCTCGCCAACGACCTGACGCACTCCCAGCTGATAGCCGTCACCGACAACGTCAACCAGGAGAAGGGCGACAAGGACCCGGCGAAGTGGCTGCCGCCGAAGGCCTCGTACCACTGCGAGTACGCCCGGATGTGGGTGTGGGTCAAGCACGAGTACGGCATGACCGCGGACTCCGCCGAGAAGGCCGCGCTGAAGAAGATCCTGGACGGCTGCTGACCAGCCGCCGCCCCCGCTAGAGCGATCGTCCGGGGCCTGCCGCCGGACTCCCGACCCCGCGGCGTCCGGCGGCAGGCCCCGGCGCGTCCGCAGGCCGGAATCCGCCGGCCGGCGGGCGCGCCGCCGTACCGGTGGACCGCCGCCCCGGTTGTGCTCTTATCCTCTGAGCCACGACAACCGGGAGGGCACCGATGGCCGGACTGCGCTTGGGGCCGCTGCTGCGCTACGTCGACGCGGACAGCGCGACGGTGTGGGTGGAGACCGACCGGCCGTGCGTGGTGCACGTGCGCTGCAACAGCGGGGCGTCCGGTGCGCAGTGCACCTGGCAGGTGGCCGGCCACCACTACGCGCTGGTCCCGGTGACCGGCCTCACGCCCGGCAGCGAGACGCCCTACCAGGTCCTGCTGGACGAGCGGCAGGTCTGGCCGCTGCCCGACGACCGGTTCCCGCCGAGCACGATCCGTACCCTTTCGGCCTCCGGGCAGGCTCCGCTGAGCCTCGCCTTCGGCTCGTGCCGCTGGTCCGCGACCCCCGCCGCCGCCCACGACCCGGTCGGCCCGGACGCGCTCGACACCCTCGCCGCCACTCTGGCCGCCGAGCCCGCCCGCGAACGCCCGGACGTGCTGCTGCTGTTGGGCGACCAGGTCTACGCCGACCAGACCTCCGAGGCGACCGCGCGGAAGCTGGCCGAGCACCGAGACATCAGCCTGCCGCCGTGGAAACAGGTCGCCGACTACGAGGAGTACACCCACCTCTACTACGAGTCCTGGCTCGCCCCGGAGGTGCGCTGGCTGCTGTCCACCGTCCCCAGCTGCATGATCTTCGACGATCACGATGTGATCGACGACTGGAACACCTCCGCCGCGTGGCTGAGCCGGATGCGGGCGACCTCCTGGTGGCACGAGCGCATCCTGGGCGGCCTGATGTCGTACTGGGTGTACCAGCATCTGGGCAATCTCCCGCCCGCGGAGCTGGCCGCCGACGAGCTGTACGCCCGGGTGCGGGCGGCGGACGACGGCACGGACCTGGTGCGGGAGTTCGCGGCCGGCGCGGACGCCGATCCGGCGGGCGCCCGCTGGAGCTACCGCCGCGACTTCGGCCGGGTGCGCCTGGTCATGATCGACACCCGCGCCACCCGCGTCCTGGACGAGGGCGGCCGCGCGATGCTCGACAAGGCCGAGGGCGAATGGCTGCGCCAGGCGGTGCTGGACGGGCGCGGCGGCTACGACCACCTGCTGCTGGGCAGTTCACTGCCCTGGCTGCTGCCGCATCTCATCCACGCCGCGGAGGGCTGGAACGCCGCGCTGTGCGCCGGCGAACGCGGGCCCCGCTGGGCCCGGGCCGGCGAGTCCCTGCGCCAGCGGGCCGATCTGGAGCACTGGGCGGCGTTCCCCGGTTCGTTCGCCGCGCTCACCGATCTGATCGCCGAGGCGGGCTCCGGCGCGCACGCCCCGGCGACGGTCTGCGTGCTGTCCGGGGACGTGCACCACGCGTACGTGGCGGAGCCGCACTGGCGCGGGGCCGGGCGGCGGCCCACGAGCCGGGTGCTGCAGCTGACCTGCTCCCCCGTCCACAACAGCATCCCCGGTTCGCTGCAGGCCGGCTTCCGGTTCGGCTGGAGCCGGGCCGGCCGGTGGCTGGGGAAGCTGGTGGCCCGGCACGGCCGGCTGGGGCGGCCGCCGGTGAAATGGCGGCGTACGGGCGGCCCTTGGTTCGGCAATCAGCTGATGACGCTGACGCTGGCCGGCCGAACGGCGCGGATCGCGCTGGATCAGGCCCGCCGGGAGAAGCGCAGTGGAAGCGTCCGGCTGGTCACGGTGTGGCGTGAGGTGGCGGCCGATGCCCGCGTCGGCGGAGAAAGCGGTGATGCGGGCGGGTCCGTCCCCGGTACCGATCGCCCGAATCATGGATGACCCGGGCGGCCCGGCACCCGCAGCCGGTTGATCGGCCGTCAGCCGGCCGCCGTCCGGTCTGCTGATGTGGCCGAATTCTCTGCCCACCTGGGTGCTGCGCCGGCGGGTCGGGCGGTGATGATGGTGCGCACCTCTGCTCGTCGCCCGCACTTCTGGGCGGCCGCGCCCGCGCGCCGGCCGCCCGCCGCCCCAGGGAGAACCCCACTTGGCCGCCGACCGCATCGCCGACCGCCACCGCCCCGCCATCGCCATCGTCGGCGCGGGGCCGCGCGGAACGAGCGTGCTGGAACGGATCTGCGCCTCGGCCGCCGAACTGGCCCCGGGCGCCCGCCTGACCGTCCATGTGATCGACCCCGCCCCGCCCGGCGCCGGCCAGGTGTGGCGCACCGCCCAGCCGCCCGAGCTGCTGATGAACACCGTGGCGTCGCAGGTGACGCTGTTCACCGACGAGAGCGTCGAGTGCGCGGGTCCGATACGTACGGGGCCGAGCCTGCACGCCTGGGAGGGGTGCGAGGTCGGCCCGGACGACTATCCGGGGCGCGCGCTGTACGGCCGTTATCTGGAGTGGGTGTTCCGGCACACGGTGCGCACCGCACCCGAGGAGGTGACCGTCGTGCCGCACACCGCCCGCGCGGTGCGGCTGGCCGAGGCCGCCGACGGCACGCAGTCCCTCACCCTCGACGACGGCCGGGAACTGGCCGGCCTGGGGGCCGTCGTGCTCACCCAGGGCCATCTGCCGACCGCCCCGGACACCGAACAGCGGCACCTCGCCGACTACGCCGCCGGGCACGGCCTGCACTATCTGCCGCCGGCCAACCCCGCCGACCTCACCGCCGATCTGGCGGCGCTGGTACCGGGCCGCCCGGTGCTGCTGCGCGGTCTCGGGCTCAACTTCTTCGACCACATGGCGCTGCTGACGACGGCGCGCGGCGGCCGGTTCACGCGGGGCGCGAACGGCACGCTGAGGTATCTGCCGTCCGGGCGCGAGCCCAGGCTGTACGCGGGCTCCCGGCGCGGCATTCCGTACCACGCGCGCGGCGACAACGCGAAGGGCGCGCACGGCCGCCATCTGCCGCTGCTGCTCACCGCGGACGTGATCGCCGCCTTCCGCAAACGCGCCGGGTCCGGCGATCTGCCCGACTTCCTGGCGGAGGTCTGGCCCCTGGTGGCCAAGGAAGTGGAGACGGTCTACTACGAGGCGCTGCTGGCGCGGGGGGAGGCGGCCGGCCCGTTGGACGACGCGTTCCACGACCGCTTCCGGGAGCGCTTCCTGGGGAGCGCCCACCGCAGCCCCGAGGAGGCCGCCGCGCTGGACGCCTTCGGTATCGCGCCCGCCGAGCGCTGGGACTGGGAACGGGTCTCCCGGCCGCACGCGGGGCGGTCGTTCGCCGACCGGGCCGCCTTCCGGGAGTGGCTGGTGGACCATCTGCACGCGGACGTCGCACACGCCCGGCTGGACAATGTGTCCGGGCCGGTCAAGGCGGCCCTCGACGTGCTGCGGGATCTGCGCAACGAGCTGCGGCAGATCGTCGACCACGGCGGGCTGGCCGGCGCGTCCCGCCGCGACCACCTGGACCGCTGGTACACCCCGCTCAACGCCTTCCTGTCCATCGGGCCGCCGCGGCGCCGGATAGCGGAGATGGCGGCACTGATCGAGGCCGGGGTGCTGGAGGTGGTCGGCCCCCGAATGGTGGTCAGGCCCGGCGCCGCGGACGGCCACGGGCCCGGTTTCACGGCACACTCCCCGGACGTCCCGGGGTCGCAGGTGACGGCGGCGGCGCTGATCGAGGCACGGCTGCCGGAGCCGGACGTGCGGCGTACCGCGGATGAGCTGCTGGCCCGGCTACTGGTCGACGGCGGCTGCCGGCCGCACTCCGCGGACGGCTACGAGACCGGAGGGCTCGATGTGTCGCCGAGCCCGTACCACCTGATCGAGGCCGATGGACGGCGCCATCCGCGGCGGTTCGCGATCGGGGTGCCGACGGAGGGCGTGCACTGGGTGACGGCCGCGGGGGCGCGCCCCGGGGTGGGCTCGGTCACCTTGGCCGATACGGACGCGGTGGCACGGGCGGCGCTGCGGACCGCGGTCGGGGGCGGCCCCGCGGGATCGGACGCGGCGGTTTTGGAGAGGGCTGCTTCGGTCCAAAGGTCCCATATGAGCAAAGCTTGAACTTGCAAGTACCTTTAGGGTTCCCTAACCTTTGCCTCCACGGTTCACTTCGTCCCCAGAACCCGTAGGAGTCCCCACATGTCCGCACCGATGAACTCGTTCACCCAGAGAGCGACACCGCACGCCCTCGCGCTCTTCCGCGTCGTCACCGGGCTGCTCTTCGCCTGCCACGGCGCGTCCTCGCTCTTCGGCGTTCTCGGCGGCGCGATGGGGCAGGGCGGCACCGTGCCCACCGGCTCCTGGCCGGGCTGGTACGCCGCCGCCATACAGCTGGCCGGCGGCATCCTGGTGATGCTGGGCCTCGGCACCCGCGCCGCGGCGCTGGTCAGCTCCGGCTCGATGGCGTACGCGTACTTCTCCGTCCACCAGGCCACCGCGCTGTGGCCGATACAGAACGGCGGCGAGTCCGCCGCGATGTACAGCTGGGCCTTCCTGCTGATCGTCTTCACCGGCCCCGGCGCCTGGGCGCTGGACCGCGTCTTCTTCGGCGGGCGCGAGCAGGAGGCGGCCCCGAGCGCTCAGCGGGAGCCTTCCGCCGCCTGATTTCGGCGTGTCCCGCACGGCCCGTACGGCATCTGCGCCGTACGGGCCGTGCCGTCTTCGCGGGGGCCGGCACCGCCACCCCGCACCGCCCGGCGGAAGGGCCGGGCGTACGCTGTATGGCGCTAGAGCCGCCCCTGCCGCACCGAGCGACGTCGCGGCGGGGTCCGGAGCGGGAGAAGCACGTTGTTGGAAAGCCTGGGGTCGCTCAGCGGCACCCCCTGGGTGTACGTGATCGTCAGCCTCTCGATCGTCCTCGACGTCTTCGTCCCGATCCTGCCCAGCGGAGTCCTGGTGATCGCCGCGGCCACCACGGCCGCCGGCACCGAAACCGCGGCCGACGCGGTCGATGTCGCCTCGTCCGTCCACGGCGGCTCCCATCTGGCCGAGCTGCTCGCCCTGGTGCTGTGCGCGGCCACCGCCTCGGTACTGGGCGACATGGTGGCCTACCGGCTCGCCTGGCGCGGCGGCGACCGCTTCGACCGGGCCATCGGCCGCTCGCGCCGTCTGACGGCGGCGCAGAAGCGCCTCGGCACGGCGCTGACGCGGGGCGGGGGCGGCATCGTCGTACTGGCCCGCTTCGCCCCCGCCGGCCGGTCCGTGGTCAGCCTGGGCGCCGGCGTCGCGCACCGTACGGTCCGCGAGTTCCTCCCCTGGTCCGCGCTGGCCGGCTTCGCCTGGGCGGCGTACAGCGTGAGCCTCGGCTACTTCGGCGGCCACTGGCTCGGCACGTCCTGGGTGAGCACCGCGCTCTCCGTCGTCGCCCTCTTCGCCGCCGGGTCGGCCGCGGTGTTCCTGATGCGGCGGCCGGAGCGGCGTACCGCGCACTGACCCAACGCCGCGCGCGGAGGCACGGGCCGGTACCGAAATGCCGTGGCCGGATGTCAGACCCGGCTGCGACCATGGCGACATGAGCGGTACGAACGACACCGACGACACGAAGAGCTCCGGCGGCTCGGAGGGCTCCGGCGGGACACCCGCTTCCGGCGCCGCACCCGGCAACGGCGCGGGGACGACGGCGCCCGCGCCCGCCGCGGTCCGCCCCTGGCAGCCCCGCCCCGAGACCGCCGCGGACATACCGTCCGTCCGCCGGATCAATCTCGCCGCCTTCGACACGGCGGCGGAGTCGGATCTCGTCGACGCCCTGCGCCGCGACCCCGCCGCCTGGCTGCCCGGGCTCTCGTACGTCGCCGACGCGCCGGACGGCACCCCGGCCGCCCATGCCCTGCTGACGCGCTGCCATATCGACGCCGTCCCCGCCGTCGCGCTCGCCCCGTGCGCGGTGCTGCCCGGGTATCAGAAGAGCGGTGCGGGCAGTGCGGTGATCCGCGCCCTGCTGGAGGCCGCGCGGGCCGCCGGCGAGCGCACCGCGATCGTGCTGGGCCACCCGCCGTACTACCCGCGCTTCGGGTTCGTGTCCGCCACCGCGCGCTTCGGCATCCTGCCCCCGCAGCCCTGGCCGGACGAGGCCTTCATGGCGCTCTCCCTGGACGGCTCCATACCCCCGCGCGGCACGGTGCGCTATGCGAAGGCCTTCGGCATCGACTGACCCCGGCCCGCGCCGCCGGCCTCGTGCCGGGTGCCACGCACGGGCGCGACCAGGCCCGATGGCGATACGGAGTAAAGTCGACCGTCACACCACCCGCCCGCCGCCACCCGCGCGCACCGCGCCCTCCACGGGAGCGTGCCGGACGCCGCGCCGCAGCGGCACCCCACGGGACGGGCCGAACCACACACACGAGGCACACTTCGGTGAACGCACCACCGGTCGTCGAATGGACCGAGGCCGACCGGCCCCGCTCCGCCCGTTGGCGTTCCGAGAACGGCTCCCCGCCGCCCCGCCGGATCGTCATCGCGGACGACCGGACGCGGGCCGACGACGCCTACAAACTCGCCTGCGAGGGGACCGCGCTGCTGTGGCGGGGCGACTTCCACAACGCCCGCCAGCTGCTGACGGCGATGGCCCGCCGCATCGACCGCCGCCCGCGCAAGGCGCCGCCCGCCGATGCCACCCAGGCGTTCCATCTGCACCGCGCCGCGCAGAACCAACGCGCCCGCATCCTGGGCATGCTGCTGGTCCCGCTCGACGCCGGCCACGCCGTCCCGCTGCACCGCGCCCCCGATGTCCGCGAGGCCTGCACCAGGGCATACGGCCCCGGAGAGCCCGCTCCCGGGCCGGCCTCCGACGCCGATGACGCCGAGGGCCCGGCCCCCGCCGCCTCGCTGGTGTCGCTGCGTGAACTCCTCGCCCTGATCGGCGCCAACGAATGGCGCAGGAAGGGCGTGCAGGTCCCGGCGCTCGGCGGCGACCGCATCCACCCGCACTACGGCGTCTTCTCACCGGCCCGCGGTGAGTACGTCGATCTGGTCGCCGAGGCTCCACTGCCCTCGCAGGACCTGGCGTTCGACATCGGCACCGGCACCGGCGTGCTGGCCGCGGTGCTCGCCCGGCGCGGCGTGCGCAGTGTGGTGGCCACCGACCAGGACCCGCGCGCGCTGGCCTGCGCCCGCGAGAACACCGAGCGCCTGGGTGTCGCCGGCCAGGTGGAGGTGGTCGAGGCGGACCTGTTCCCGGCCGGCCGCGCCCCGCTGGTCGTCTGCAACCCCCCGTGGGTGCCCGCGAAACCGACCTCCCCGGTGGAGCGCGCGGTGTACGACCCCGGCAACGCGATGCTGCACGGCTTCCTCAACGGCCTCGCCGACCATCTGACCCCGGACGGCGAGGGCTGGCTGATCCTCTCCGACCTGGCCGAACACCTCGGCCTGCGCCCGCACGCCGAGCTCCTCGACGCCTTCGCCGAGGCCGGCCTCACGGTCCTGGGCCGGCTCGACATCGCCCCGCGCCATCCGCGTGCCCGCGACACCTCCGATCCGCTCCATGAGGCCCGCGCGGCGGAGGTCACCTCGCTGTGGCGGCTGGGCGTCGCGGACGGGTAGCCCGCCCGGCCCCGGCCCGGCCTCAGACCCGGTCCGCCCCCGCTCCACCGGGCGCGCCCTGGGGCCGTAGCCCGGCACACGCGTTGCGGACGTAGCGGCGCCAGTCACCGGCGTCGTGGCGGATCACCGCAGCCAGTCCGCACACGATCATCACCACGTCGCCCACCTCGGCGTCCGCGCGCACCGCGCCCTCTTCCTTGGCACGGGCGAGCAGTTGGCCCGCGACCGTCTCTGCCTGCGTCCGGCCCTCCCCGGTCGGCTCGGTGGAACCGAACGCCGCCTCGATCGACGCGGACAGCCCCCGCTCGGCGTCCAACACCTCCCCGATGTGCTCGACATAGGCGGCCAGCCCTTCGGCGGCCGCGGCGCTGGGCAGACACCGGGTGCGCCCGAACTCCACGATCTCCGCCTGCCGTTGCTCCCCCACGGCGGCGATCAGGGCCGCCCTGCTGGGGAAGTGCCGGTACACCGTTCCGACACCCACCCCCGCCGCCCGGGCGACCTCGGGCATCTGCGCCTCGTCGCCGCGCACGCGGAACACCTCCCGCGCGGCGTCCAGCACACGGGTGCGGTTGCGCTCGGCATCGGCGCGCGGCCTGCGCTGCGGGGTGGGGGAGGTCGAAGAGGCTGCCACATCGTCGATGCTACTGCTACGCTCCTCAAACGGAATCGGATTCCGATTCCGTTTTACTGCTTGTGCAACGACCAGGAGAGGACCGGCGATCACCATGCCCAAGGAGCGATTCTTCGTCCTGCAGCCCGGCGAACGGCGCCCGGGCCGCGTGCCCCTGCCTCCCGGATTCGGCGTCAAGGCCCGTACGAGCGACACCGAGGGCCGGCTCGCCGTCCTGGAGAACCAGCTCGACGTCGACATTCCGCCACATGTCCACCACCACGCCGATGAGTTCGTCTACGTCCTCGAAGGCGAGATGGAGGTCGACTTCGACGGCACCACACACCGCCTGACCCCGGGCATGTGCGTCCTGCTCCCCCACGGCGTCCCGCACGCCATGCGCAACGCCTCCCAGCCGCCCGCCCGCTGCCTGCAGATCTCGTCACCGGGCGGCTGGGAGGAGTTCGTGGAGGACATGTTCGAGGCCGGGCCGGTCGTCATGAAGGACGGCCACCCCGATCTCGACCGCCTCAACGCGATCGGCGCGAAGTACGGCATGGAGTACTACGACTGAACGACATGGAGCACCACGACTGAGAGGCGGAGGGAACCGGGCCGATCCACCGCCATCCGGACGCCGATCAGGCACGATGGACCCATCATGGATCCCCGGCACCTTCTCTCCCGCGCCCGCCGCCTCGCCGGTTCTGCGACGCCCGCACGACGCCGGCTCCTCGGCATCACCGGCCCACCGGGCGCCGGCAAGTCCACCCTCGCCGCCCATCTGGTGGCGGAGCTGACCGGGCAGGCGGCGCTCGTCCCGATGGACGGCTTCCATCTCGCCGAGGCGGAGTTGCGCCGCCTCGGCCGCACGGACCGCAAGGGCGCGCCCGACACCTTCGACCCCGCCGGGTACGAGGCACTGCTGGCGCGCCTGCGCTCACCGGACGCGGACACCACCGTCTACGCCCCGGCCTTCGACCGCCACATCGAGGAGCCGGTCGCCGGCAGCATCGCCGTGGCACCGCATATCCCGCTCGTCGTCACCGAGGGCAACTACCTCCTCCTCGACTCCGCGCCCTGGCCACGGGTCCGCGCGCTGCTCGACGAGGTCTGGTACGTGGAGCTGGACACCCCGGAGCGGATCCGCCGGCTGATCGACCGCCATGAGCGCTTCGGGCGCCCACGCACCGATGCCGTACGGTTCGTGCACTCCTCGGACGAGACGAACGCCCGTGTCGTGGCGGCCACTCGCGACCGCGCCGATCTCCTCATCTCCTTCGCCCCCGAAGAGGCCCCACTCCCGTCCGGCGACTGACCCCCTGCCGCCGCCCGCCGGCCAGCAGCCCGACTACCGACAGCGCGCCCCACCCCACGGACACCGCGGCCGCCTTCACTCTCCGATCCCGGCCCGGCAGCGTCGCACCGACCAGGACGGCGTCCCCGAGATCCGCCGCGATCCTTATATACGCGGCGGTGCGCAGCGCCGGGCCCTCGGGCGCCAGCGCGAGGGAGAGCCCGCTCGCCACCTCCCGCCAGGCCAGCGGACGCAGCGAGATCCGGGTGGCCCGCTCGACCCTCCCCTCGTCGTCGACCAGCCCCGAAGGCCGCGCCAGCAGATCGGGCACCGCCGTCACCGCCACCCCGTACACCGCCGTGGCCACCCCGACCGCACGCAACAGACCGACCTTCATCCGCTCTCCCGCTCTCCCTCGCCGACGCCTTCCGCCATCACTGCCTGCTTCCCATCAACTCCTTTCCGCATCAAGCCCCTTCCCAAACGACATCATCGATGTCATCATGACATCATGAGTGTCAATGAGGGGGATGTCGCAGCGCCTGGCACCGGCGAAAACGGCGCTGGAGCACACAGTTCCGCCGCACAGGACGCCGACAGGGAGGGCACCGACGGACCCACACTGACCGAAGACCTGCTGTACGGCGTCATCAGACGCCTTTGGCCGCTGCATCGGACGGTCGTCCGCGCGGTGGAACGCGAGCTGACGGGCACGGGCATGACCGCCGGCGAACACGCACTGCTGGACGCCCTGCGCAGCGAAGGCCCCCGGACCGTGCCGCAGTTGGCCCGCTCGATGGGGCTCGACAGACAGCCGGTGCAGCGCTGGGTGAACCACGCCGCGGAGCTGGGCCTGGTCGTGACGGCACCCAACCCGGCACACCGCCGCTCCTCCCTGATCGAGCTCACCGCCGAGGGCGCGGCGGCGATACACGGGATCCAGGAGTTCGAGGCGACGGAGCTGCGGCGACGACTGGCCGACCTGCCCACCGAGGACGTCCGCACGACCCTGCACGTACTCGACCGACTCGGCGAGGAATTCCGGCACCTGGCGAACGGCTCACACGTTCCATCGGAGAATGCCGACATCAACGACAAGTAACAATGACGGCGACACCGCATCCATAAGCAACAAGCACGCAACTACTACCACCCACAACGCAAACTCCACCCACCCGACCAACCCCACCCACTCCGCCCAATCCATCCCAATCCCCACCCACTCCATGCACCTCACGCGCAAAGGACGGTCCGGAGCATGACCCGAGCAATCACCGACTGGTCCGAGGTCGACAACGGCCTCGTGCCGGTCGACGACGGCGAGCTGTTCTACGAGACGGCCGGCTCGGGCCCCGCGGTGGTACTGCTGCACGGCGGCATGCTCGACCAGCACATGTGGGACGAACAGTTCACCTGGCTGGTGAACTCCGGCCTTCGCGCGATCCGCTACGACTTCCGCGGCCACGGCCTGTCCTCCACGGTGGAGGGGGACTACGCCAACCACGACGACCTGTGCACCCTCCTGGACGTGCTCGACGCCCCCAGCGCCGTACTCGTCGGTCTCTCACACGGTGCGCGGGTCGCCCTCGACGCCGCGATAGCCCACCCGGACCGGGTGACGGCCCTCGCGCTCGCCTCCCCCGGCATCAGCGGCCGCGCCTTCACCGACCCCTTCGTCCTGGCGCACATCAAGGAGCAGGTGGCGGCCATCGGCGCACCGGACGGCGCGGAGCGCTATGTCGAGCACTTCCTGCGGATGTGGGTGGACGGTCCGCATCGCGAACCATCCACCGTGCACCCGGGGTTCCGCGAGCGGATGCGCGCCTCGGCCGAGGCCAATGTGGAGGTGCATGCCGACGGGCTGGGCGCCGGAATGCCCCTTGAGGTCGGGGCCGCGGACCGCCTGGGCGAGGTCCGGGTGCCGACGGTCGTCTTCGACGGCGACCTCGACAGTACGGACATCTCCGCCAACGCCCATGCCATAGCGCTGACCGTCCCCGGCGCCCGAAGAGTCCGCATACCGGGCGCTGCCCATATGGTCAATCTGGAGAACACCGCGCTCTTCGACCGCGAACTGCACGCCTTCCTCTCGTCCTTGGACTACTGACCATCCTCGGACTACCCCCGTGATGACCCGGCGCCCCCGTATACCGGCCTGCCGGCACTCCGACTCTCCCTGCGGCCACCGCCCATGAGACCGCCGCTGCCGCTGGTCCGCACCCCCGCCCGTCCTCCTCGGCAGATAGAGTGATCGAGCCGTGGTGATCGGGAAGACCGGTGCCGGACCTTGTGGTCCCAGGCCGGAGCGGCCCTCGCCACTGTGATCGGGGAGTTTCCAGCCCTTTCCGTATGCGCACGGCGTGTACGGCGCCACTGACCGCAGCCCGCGGCCGGGAAGGCGGGGACGGACGCGTGCACCCGTAAGCCAGGAGACCGGCCACGGCATCTCACGAACTGATCCACGAGGTGCTGGAGCGTGACCGCCGGATGGCCCTGTCCACCGATACCCCGAACACCCCTGCCCCCGCCGCGTTCCGCTGGCGCCGGCAGGACACCGTCCGTACCGCCGGCCTGATGGCCGTCATAGCCGGTCTGCACGTCGTCGCCTTCGGCGTGCTCTTCCTGCTCGTCGTCCCGCACCACTACTCCGTCGGAAGCCAGGTCTTCGGCGCCGGACTCGGCGTCACCGCATACACCCTCGGTATGCGGCACGCCTTCGACGCCGACCACATCGCCGCGATCGACAACACCACCCGCAAGCTGATGGCCGACGGCAAGCGGCCGGTCTCGGTGGGCTTCTGGTTCGCGCTCGGCCACTCCAGCGTGGTGGTCGTGATGGCCGCCCTCGTGGCCGGCGGCGCCCAGCTCGCCGGCACCCTGCTCAACGACGAATCCGGCACCCACCAGATCCTCGGCACCATCGGCACCACGGTCTCGGGGACGTTCCTCTACCTCATCGCGGCCCTCAACCTCATCGCACTGGCCGGGATCTGGCGGGTCTTCCGCGGTATGCGCGACGGCCGGTACGACGAGGCCGAGCTGGAGCAGCGCCTGGATTCACGCGGCTTCATGAACCGCTTCCTGGGGCGCTTCACCCGGTCGATCTCCCGCCCCGGCCAGATGTTCCCGCTCGGCTTCCTCTTCGGGCTCGGCTTCGACACCGCGACCGAGGTGACCCTGATGGTGATGGCGGGCAGCGGCGCCGCGGCCGGCCTGCCGTGGTACGCGATCCTGTGCCTGCCGCTGCTGTTCGCCGCCGGGATGAGCCTGTTCGACACCCTCGACGGCACGTTCATGAACTTCGCCTACCAGTGGGCGTTCTCCAACCCGGTGCGCAAGGTCTACTACAACCTCACCATCACCGGCCTGTCGATCGCCGTCGCCTTCTTCATCGGCACGATCGAGCTGGTGACCGTGCTGCACGACAAACTCGCCCTCAACGACCCGCTGACCGGCTGGATCTCCACCCTCGACCTCGACAACGTCGGCTTCATCATCGTCGGCCTGTTCGTCGTGGTGTGGGCCGCGGCGCTGGCGTACTGGCGACTGAGCGGCGTGGAGAAGCGCTGGGCGCAGCGAGCGGAGGCGGCGGACCGGGCGAAGGCGGCAGAGCAGCCGGCACCGGCGCCGGGCTCCTGAGGCACGGCGCGCGGGCCGCGCCTCCTCGTCTCACGTGGCCGAGCCGGCCGCGGCGCCCGTCACCAGATCCGGCCCCCAGCGCTTCAGCGCCACCGCCAGATCCAGCGGCCGCAGCCGGTCCGCCTGCTCCGGCCCCGGCCAGTCCTCCCGCGGAACCCGCCACATCACCTCGAACTCGTTGCCGTCCGGGTCCTTGGCGTAAAGGGACTTGGAGACGAGGTGGTCGGTGGCGCCGACCAGCGCACCGCGCTCACCCAGCCGTGCCTCGGCCGCGGCCAGTTCGCCGAGCGTGCCGACCTCCCAGGCCAGGTGGTACAGCCCGACCCGCCCAGCCTCCGGCCCCGGAGCATCCGCCCCCACCGCGAACAGCCCCAGGTCGTGATCGTTGAGCGAGCCGGGCGCACTGAGGAAGGCCGCCCGCCCCGGTATCTCCACATCCACGGTGAGCCCCAGCGCCCCACCGTAAAAATCAACAGCCCTCGCCACATCCCGGACATACAGCACCGCGTGATTGAGCCGCCGTACAGCCATGAACCCGCTCCCGTTCTCCCGCCACGACACCACGTGACCACTTACTTGAAACTTCAAGATACCGGGAACGATACACACCCCCACACCACAATCAACAGCCCCCGGAGCACCCCGCCCCCACCACCCCACCGCCCCCGGGTACGAAAGAGACCCCCGACTCAAACGAGTCGGGGGCCACCGACCTCACGGTCACCACTGTGGGCACAACAGGCTTCGAACCTGTCGCTGGTGGTGTCGGCCGGGCCGAAGGGAGGAGTCGGTGCTGAGCATGCCGGTCGTCGCCTGTGATGTCGCCGAGTAGGCACTCCAGGTCACGGATGTACTACTGCCCGGCAATCGACAGGAGCTCGAAGACTCGTGCCGGCTGGGCTAGCCGACCCTCTTGGCCTTAACGTCTTCGGCCGTCAGAGCCTTACCGCCGACTGCCCATTCGCCGCTGGGTGTCTCGGTGATCACGACGTGCGTCACCGGCCGCAGCGCCTCGCCCTCGATGGCGATCAACGCCTCGGAGACACCTTCGACCATCTTCTGCTTCTCTTCGGGCGTGAACACTCCTGCGATCACCTTGATGTCGATGAATGGCATCGGATGCCTCCCACATGATGGCGAGATCGAGCCGTCTTGCCGCTCTGGATACCAGGGCCGAATGCGGTGGGGTTTCGCCAGCGAAGACGCACCGCTTCACTGCTTCTCATGGCCTGCCGGAACAGCGCTCGTAGGCGGCGCCCGGTCCTCGTCCGGCTGGCCCGGTTCACGACGAGCGGCGACGCTGATGCCAACCGCCGCTATCAGCCCTGCGGTGCCGGCATGCTGCTACCAGTCTCGCAGATCGACCTCGGTGACGGCCGACAGCGCGGTCCCTCAGCGCCCCCTGTCCGTCGACCTTGGCCGCCTTCGACCAGCCTCGAGTAACCCGGAGGCGGCCCGTCCGCAGCAGAAAATGATCAAGGCCCAGGAATCCGATTTCACACCGGATGACCTGGGCCTTTGTCGTTCTACGCAAGGAGTGGGCACAGACGGATTTGAACCGCCGACATCTGCTTTGTAAGAGCAGCGCTCTACCGCTGAGCTATGCGCCCTGGCCGAGCCGACAGACTACCTTGCCATCGGGGCTGAACTGCAAACCAGTGCGCGAAGTGCGAACTTACCGGCCGGTGTGTTCGTTTCCGGTGAGTGGGAGAATGGCATCCGTCCTGGGGCGATCCGATCGGGAGAGGGAAGTGACGGCGACACACACGCAGCCGCATGAGCAGCGAGAACGCCGTCGCGCGCGTGGGGGCCCGGTCCGGGATGCGGTGGCACTCGCGTTGCTGCCGTTGCCGTTGTTGATCGCGATGGCTCCGATGGCGTTCGCCGGCGGGGGGACTCGTCGCTGGTTCGGGCGCGGGGAGAGTCAGCGGGCCGATGCGCAGGCCGCGAAGGATGCCGCGGCGTCGGCGTTCTACGAGCTGGACACCGCACACCGGGATCTGCGGATCTCCATAGAGACGATCACCGCGGTGGACAGTTCCCCGCAGGCGCAGCGGGCCGCGGCGGACTACGAGGGTTTCGGGCGGCGGATCGACGAGGTGAGCCACGGCTATATCACCGCGGTCGACTCCCATGATCTCGACCGTGATGATCTGGACGGCGCCGCGATGGCACGCGCGCGGGCCGATCTGACGCGGGCCAAGGAGGAGCTGGACCGGGTCAAGGGCGAGCTCGACCGGTTCGCGCAGGGGTTGGGGCCGCTGCTGCAGTCCGCCGAGACGCAGCTCGCGCAGCTGGCCCCCGCGGTGGAGCGGGCGCGGCAGGCGCTGCTGGCGGCGAGCGATGCGCTGGACGCGGTCCGGGCCCAGGGCATGCGTGCGGACGATCTCGCGGCCCGGCTGGCGGCGCTCGGGCCGGAGCTGACCAAGCTCAATCAGGGCGCCGGGCAGCATGGCGTCCAGGAGACCATCCGGCGCGCCGACGACGTGCTGCGCAAGTCCGAGGGCATACGGGCCGAGGCCGAGCGGTTGCCGGGGAAGGCCGCGGAGATCGACAAACGGCTGGTGTCGCTGCGGACCCGGGCGCAGGCGATCACCACCCGCGCCGGGAAGGTCGATCCGGTCCTCAGCGAGCTGCGGCGGCGCTACAGCGCGGCATGCTGGCAGGACCTGCAGCACGTACCGGAGCAGGCGACGCAGGCCGTACAGCAGGCCGAGGTCAAGCTGCGGGAGGCGCAGCAGGCGCGGGACGAGCAGCGCTGGGCGGACGCCACGAGCCGGCTGGCGACCGTACGGGCGCTGCTGGACTCCACCGACGAGGCGGTGTCGGCGGCCGGTGACCGGCTGCAGCGGCTCGATGCGGTCTCGTTCGACCGGCAGAAGGAGGTCGAACGGACCCGCTTCGCCATCCGGGACGCGCAGCGGCTGGCGATGGCCGGGCGGAGCACGCCCGACCCGCGGCATGCCCGCCCCCTGGACGACGCGGTGGCCCGGCTCGATCGCGCGGTCGCGGGTCTGGAGGGGCGGCACCCGGACTGGTGGCACTTCCTGACGGAGACGGAAGCCGTACGGCAGACGGCGGCCCGGGTGGTGCAGGAGATCCGGGACACCAGGGGCGCGACAGGGACCGGCGGCTGAGGCTGCCGGCCTCTCCCGGAGGGTGCCGTCGTACGGCCCAGGAGTGGCCCCGGCCTGGAGGCGTTCGTCCAGGCGCGATGGCGTGAAGCGGCCCTTGGGCGGATCCTGGAGATTGAGTACGGCCCAGGGCGGCACATCTGCGCGAAGGAGGCCGGACATGGCTACTGGGGCTACTGGCCAGACCCTGCACGGGCCCATGGGGCACTTCCACCGGGCCAAGGGGCACCGTCGTGCCCGGCTCGACGAGCATCTGCCCGTGGATCACGGGCTCAGCAAGGTCTACCGCATCGGCGCCGGGCTGATGGGCCTGGTACTGGTCGCATTCGGCATCCTCGGGCTGACCCACCACATCGGCTTCTTCGACACCGGCGGCGACACCGTCTCGGGGCTGAACACCAACGGTTCCCTGAGCGTGCTGTCGATCGTCGTCGGTGCGATCCTCTTCGCCGGCATGGTGATCGGCGGGAACTTCGCCTCGACCCTCAACATCGTCCTCGGCGGCCTCTTCCTGCTGAGCGGGTTCGTGAACCTGGCGCTGCTGGACACCGGCGCGAACTTCCTCGCCTTCCGCATCCAGAACGTCCTGTTCAGCTTCGTGGTCGGGCTGATGCTGCTGGTCTTCGGGATGTACGGACGGGTCAGCGGCGGTCTCCCGGAGGACAACCCGTACTGGCGCGCCCGGCACCCGGAGGAAGCGGAACAGTTCGCCCGCGGGCAGGCGCACCCGGTAGCGGGCATGACAGCCGGCCGGCTGGTGGCACGCCGGAGGATGCAGGGCGCCCCGCATGCCGGGCGCGGCTCGTTCGGCCCCGGTACCAGCTCCAGCATCACCCGAAGGAGCCCCGGTGCCGGCTCCGGGAGCACGGGCACCGGCGCGGGCGACTCCGGCGGCAGGGGGACCTGAGCCGGGGCGCGGGACACGTCAGGGCGTACCGAGGTGGGATTGGGGTGCTCGGTACGCCCTGACGACCGGTGTCGGGGGACAGCGGCGGGTGGTTCGGGGCAGGGGGGAGGCGGGGTCACGCGACCAGGGGCAGGGGGAGCAGGGAGCAGCACCATGAGCCGGTCGGAGCGGGCCGCCTCCGCCGCGGGCCACGGAGCGCACGGCGCGACGGTCGAGGCGCTCGCCGGGCGGATCCTCAAGGGCACCTACGGCGAGGGGGAGACCCTGGTCATGCCGGAGCTGATGGCGGAGTTGGACGTCAGCCAGACCGTACTGCGTGAGGCGGTCAAGGTGCTGACCACCAAGGGGCTCCTCGGCACCCATCAGGAACGGGGCACCTTCGTCCGCCCCCGGGAGGAGTGGAATCTCCTGGACACGGACGTGCTGCGCTGGAAGCTGGCTGCCGGGGTGTCCTCGGACTTCTTCGCCGACGTGCTCGAACTGCGCCGCTCCATCGAGCCCGCCGCGGCCGCGCTCGCCGCCGAGCGCCGTACCGACGACGATCTGGCCGCGCTGGACGCCGCACTGAGCGCGATGGCCGCGACCGACGACGATCCGGTGCTGCTCGTACGCGCCGACGCCTCCTTCCACACGGCGATGCTGATCGCGTCGAACAATCGCTTCTACGCGCAGATGCACCGGGTGATCGTGCCCGTGCTCGTCGAGCGCGACCGGGCGGTGTTGGCCGCCGATCGCGCCTTCGAGCATCCGCATGCGGTGCACGCCGCGGTCGTCGAAGCCGTGCGGAACCGGGACGTCGACGGCGCGTACATGGCGATGCTCGAACTGCTGGACAAGTCGGCGCGGGAGCATCCGTAGGGCCGGCCGGGCGTGGCGTCGCCGCCGCGATCGCGCCGGAGTCCCTCGGGGCACCCTCCCCGTTACGGCGACGCCCCCTGCGGGCAGTAGATCGCGCACGGGCCCGCCGTGGACCCACGTCCCGCCGTACGCCGTGCACGCCGAAAGGACGGTCCGGTCCATGAAGATCAGCCGCATCGAGACGTTCCTCGCCCCGCCGCGCTGGATGTTCGTACGGGTGGAGACCGATGAGGGCGTCGTCGGCTGGGGCGAGCCGGTGGTCGAGGGGCGGGCGGAGCCGGTCCGCGCGGCCGTGGAGGTGCTGGCCGAGTACCTCCTGGGGCAGGATCCGGCGCGTATCGAGGACCACTGGCAGGTCATGACCAAGGGCGGCTTCTATCGGGGCGGGCCGGTGCTGTCGTCCGCCGTCGCCGGTCTGGACCAGGCACTGTGGGACATCAAGGGCAAGCGCCACGGCGTGCCCGTCCACCAGCTGCTGGGCGGGCCGGTCCGGGAGCGGATCCGCGCCTACGCATGGGTCGGCGGCGACGAACCGCAGGCCGTCCGGGAGGCGATCACCGCGCAGATCGAGGCGGGCTTCACGGCCGTCAAGATGAACGGCTGCGGCCGGATGAGCCCAGTGGCGACCCGCTCCGAGGTGCGCGCATGCCTGCTGCGCGCCGAGACCGCACGCGAAGTCCTCGGTGAGGAACGGGACTTCGGCCTCGACTTCCATGGCCGGGTCTCCCCCGCCAACGCCCGCAGGCTCCTCCCCCTGCTGGCCGATACCGCACCGATGTTCGTCGAGGAGCCGGTGCTCGGTGACTACATGCAGGCCCTCCCTGATCTCGTCAATGCCTCCAACATCCCCCTCGCACTGGGTGAACGTCTTTACACCAGGCGAGAGTTCCTGGCTCCGCTGCAGTCCGGCGTCGCGATTCTCCAGCCCGATGTCTCGCATGCGGGCGGGATCTCCGAGCTGCGCCGGATCGGTGCGCTGGCGGAGGCCTACGGGGCGCAGCTCGCCCCGCACTGCCCGCTCGGCCCGGTGGCACTGGCCGCCTGCCTCCAAGTCGCCTTCACCACACCGAACTTCCTCATCCAGGAGCAGTCCATCGGGATCCACTACAACCGGGGCGCCGAGCTGCTGGACTACGTCGCGGATCCGGAGCCGTTCCGCTTCCACGGCGGGTCGCTGCTGCGGACCGAACGCCCCGGGCTCGGCGTGGAGGTCGACGAGGCCGCCGTACGGGCGGCGGACGAGCGGGGGCACGCCTGGCGGAACCCGGTGTGGCGCGACGAGGACGGGGCTTTTGCGGAATGGTGACAAGGTGCCGACCGAAGCGGTCCGCCCAGGCGACCGGGCCGGAATAATCAAAGGCACCACCCGCGCGCCCGAACGACCCGCCCGCGCGTCACACGCGCAGCGGGGAGCGGAGAAAGCAGGAAACGCCATGGACTTCAGCGAAGCGCTCCGGACCGACCGGCTGGTCGCCATCATCCGGGGCAGGGATGCGGAGGCGTCCTTCCGTACGGTCATGGCACTTGCGGAGGCAGATCTTCCGTTGATCGAGGTCTCCCTCAGCGGCAAGGACGCGCTGAGCGTGATCCGGCGGGCCCGTAGCGAACTCGGCGATGCCGCCTGGCTCGGCGCGGGCGCCGTCCTGACCGGCGACGACGCCCGGCGCGCCGCCGAGGCCGGCGCGAATCTCATCGTCACACCCGGTCTGGGCGCGGGGCTGGAGGAGTCCGTACGGCAGGGACTGCCGACGCTCGCCGGGGTGATGACGCCGTCCGAGGTGATCGCCGCAGAGGCACTGGGCGTCTCGGCGCTGCAGCTGTTTCCGGCGTCGGCCGGTGGACCGGCGTATCTGCGGGCGCTGCGCGCTCCGTTTCCGGAGCTGCCGTTCGTGCCGGTCGGCGGGGTGGACGCGACCGTCGCCCCGGCGTACTTCGATGCGGGAGCGGTGGCCGTGGGCGTCGGCTCGCCGCTCATCGGCGATGCGGCGGACGGCGGCGACCTGGACGAGCTGCGCAAGCGCGCGGCGGAGTTCAAGGCGGTGTGCGCACGGTGACGGGACAGCCTCCGGCTGCCTCCGGGGACGGGGAGGAGCAGCGCGGCGGCGAGGCTCCAGGGGGCGCCCTCGCCTCCTCCGGGCTCCTGGGGGACCGCGGGCGCCCGGACGTCTTCACCATCGGCGAGACCATGGTGGCCCTGCGCGGCAGCGGCCCGCTGAGGCTCGGCGGCACGATGCAGGTCTCCATCGCCGGGGCGGAGAGCAACGTCGCCATCGGACTGGCCAGGCTCGGGCATGCCGTCCGCTGGGCGGGCACGGTCGGTGACGACGAGGCGGGTGCCCTGGTGCTCCGTACACTGCGGGCCGAGGGCGTCGAGGTCTCCGGCGCCGCCACCGATCCCGGCGCCCCGACCGGGCTGCTGCTCTTCGAACCGCGGCTGCCGGAGGTCACCCGGGTGCACTACTACCGCGCCGGATCGGCCGGCTCCCGGCCGGCCGCGGATGCCGTCGACCGCGCCTTCCGCACCGCTCCGCCGCGCGTCCTGCATCTGACGGGCATCACCCCGGCGCTGAGCCCCACGGCCCGCTCTGCGGCGTACCAGGCCCTCCACCTGGCACGCCGGCATCGCTCGGCGATCTGTCTCGACGTCAACTTCCGTGCCCGCCTGTGGACCGCCGAGGAGGCCGCCGCGGTCCTGCGCGAGTGGATCCCCTTCGTGGACGTCCTGATCGCCTCCGACGACGAGCTGCCGCTCTGCCTGCCCGAAGGCGCGGGCGCCGCGGCGCCGGACCACGCGGACCAGGCCCGGCTGCTGCTGAAGCAGGGTGTCGGTGAGGTCGTGGTCAAACTCGGCGCGGAGGGTGCGACGGCCTTCACCCCCGACGGACGTGTGCACCAGCCCGCCAGGGCGGTACGCGCCGTGGACGCCGTGGGTGCCGGCGACGCCTTCGTGGCGGGGTACCTCTCGGCGTTGCTGGACGGCGAGGGGCCGGCCGGACGCCTGGCACGTGGCGTCACGACCGGAGCGTTCGCGGTCTCCTCGCCCGGCGACTGGGAGGGCGCACCGACCCGTGCGGAACTCGGCATGCTGGGCGCGCCACCCGGCACCGTCGTGCGCTGATCAGCGTCACGGTTAATCTGTGGCCATGCCTCGTTACGAATACCGGTGCCGCCCCTGTGGCTCCATCTTCGAGTTGAACCGGCCGATGGCCGAGTCCTCCGCCCCGGCCGTCTGCCCTGAAGGCCACGAGGACACCGTGAAGCTGCTCTCCACGGTCGCCGTGGGCGGCTCCGCGGCCGCCCCCGCGCCGAGCGGTGGGGGCGGAGGCGGCGGCTGCTGTGGAGGCGGCTGCTGCGGCTAGGGGGCTCTCCGCCCACCGTGGGCCGGCGGGGAGACGCGCCCTGGGCGGCGGCCGCGTGCTTTCGGGAGGCGGCGGCCGCGTCCGTTGGTCGCGGGCACTACCGCTTGCGTGCCAGCGTCAGACCGTCCGCCACGGTGAGCAGCACCGACTCCATGCGCCGGTCCGCCGACACATGGTCGTTGAACGCCCTGATCGCCAGGGCCGACCCGGTCGCCGCCGGGTCGGCGACCTCACCGTGGTACAGCACGTTGTCCGCGACGATCAGCCCGCCGGGCCGCAGCCGCGGCACCAGCTCTTCCCAGTAAGCGATATAGCCCCCCTTGTCCGCGTCGAGATAGGCAAGATCGATGTGCGGCTCGCTCGGCATGGCCCGCAGCGTCTCCAGCGCGGGCGCGATCCGCAGCTCGATGCGGTCCGCGACACCGGCCCTGGACCACGCCTCCCGCCCGTACGCCGTCCACTCCTCGGACACATCGCAGGCGATCAGCGTGCCGTCTACGGGCAGAGCCTGGGCCATGGACAGCGTCGAGTAGCCGGTGAACGTCCCCACCTCGACGACATGCCGCGCCCCGATCAGCCGCACCAGGAACGCGAGCAGCGGCCCTTGCTCCTCCGCCGACTGCATCCCCGCCGCCTTGGGGAACTGCTGCCGGGTGAGCTCCACGATGCCCCGCTGCGCTGCGTTCAACTGAGGATTGTGGGCGAGAACGTAGTCGTACAGCTCCGGCGTGATCGGTGTGCTCTTGGACTCAGCCACTTGCTCTCCTCTTGATCAAGGATCGCGGTCTCGGCCGATCACCGGACGGTGCAGCCGCCCGCCTCGGCGAGACTAGCCGAGCGACTTCGCCGCCAACGGCTTTTCCACACCTCCCTTCACGAGTCACGAGCCTTCGCTCGTCCCGTCCCTTCCTGTCACGGCCCGCCTGTCACGGCCCGCCTGTCACGTTCCCAAGAACCGCAGCACCGCCAGGACCCGGCGTGAGTACCCGGACGTACCGATCAGACCGAGCTTGTCGAAGATCGCGTTGGCGTGTTTCTCCACGGCGCTCTGCGAGATGTGCAGCCGGACGGCGATCGCCGCGTTGGTGTGGCCCTGCGCCATCTCCGCGAGCACCTCCCGCTCGCGTGCGGTGAGGGTGCCCAGCGGATCCGAGCGGCGGGTACGCGTCAGCAACTGCCGTACGACTTCGGGGTCGAAGGCCGCCTGGCCGGCGCCCACCCTCTCCAGCGCATCCAGGAACTCGTCCACCTGAACCACCCGGTCCTTGAGGAGATAGCCGACTCCCTCACCGTCGTCGGTCAGCAGCTCCGTCGCATAGCGGCGCTCGACGTACTGCGAGAGCACCAGCACGCCGACACCGGGCCAGCGCTCCCGGATCTGCACCGCCGCCCTCAGCCCCTCGTCGGTGTGGGTCGGGGGCATCCGGACGTCCACGACCACCGCGTCGGGCTTCGTCCCCGCCTCCGCCGCACGCTCCAGCACGGCGATCAGCTGATCGGCGTCACCGACCGCCGCGGCCACCTCGTGCCCTTCCTCGGCGAGGAGGCGCACCAGGCCCTCCCGCAGCAGGGTCGAATCGTCGGCGAGCACTACGCGCACGGCAGCTCCGCGGTGATGGTGGTCGGTCCGCCGGCCGGGCTGTCGACCCGGAACCGGCCGTCGAGGGCGGCGACCCTGCGGGCCATCCCGAACAGGCCGCTGCCGGAGGCATCCGCGCCGCCCAGTCCGTCGTCCTCGATGCATACGAGCACGGCGTCCTCGCCACGGGCGACGCGGACCGTTATCAACCCGGCGCCCGAGTGCTTGACGGCGTTGGTGACGGCTTCGCAGACCACGAAGTAGGCGACCGTCGCCACCGTGGCCTCGGGGTCGGCGGAGAGTTCATAGTCGAGCCGCACGGGGATGGCCGAGCGCTCGGCGACGGTCTCCAGGGCCGCCCGCAGACCTGCCTCGTCCAGCACCGTCGGATAGACCCGCCATGCCACTTCACGCAGCTCGGCCAGGGCCTGTCCGCTCTCTTCGTGGGCCTGGCGCAGGAGTTGCCCGGCACGCTGCTGGTCCTGGCTGCGCAGCGCGCGGCCGAGCAGCATCCCCAGCGCCACCAGCCGCTGCTGGACGCCGTCGTGCAGATCCCGCTCGATGCGGCGGCGCTCGTCGTTGACGGCGGCGACGACACCGGCGCGGCTTGCCGCCAACTGCTCGATGCGGCGCTCCAGTTCCTCCTGGTGACTCGGACCGAGGTAGCGCCGCGCCAGCTTGGCCTCCAGGCCGGCGACCCCGAACGCGCCCTGCATGCCCAGGAAGAGAAGGAAGAGGCCGCCGATGCCGGAGATGACGACGGTGTCGAAGTGCCGGACCTCTCTGAACAGCAGGATGAAGACCCATGCGGTGCCGTACGCCGCTCCGATCAGGGCGGCGCTCAGCACAAAGATGCCCAGCAGGCCCAACGACCAGCGCAGCGAGAGATATTGCAGGGCGCGGCGATCGGCGTAGGCGTCGGAGGTCTCGGTCGTGATGTAGTCGCGCAGACGACGTCGGTTGGCCTCGGTCAGGGCCCGTCCGCCGACCGCCACGGGTTTGAGGACCACGCGGCGGCCGCGCGGCCAGGCGAGCACGAGCAGCAGGGACAGCCCCGACAGCACGACGAAGGGGAGCTCGGCGGCGGACATCACCGCGCCGAGCACCAGCCCTGTCGTCAGGCGCAGTCCGCGCCGTGCGATTCCCAACATGATCGAAACGCTAGCCGCACCGCGCGCCCTCGCACACTGCGGAAAACCGCAGTCTTTTGTGCGGTCTTCCGCAATGTGCGGGCGGATCGAAATTCATAGCTTTGAAAACATGATCGAGAGCATCGGAAACACCGCACCAGGCTGGATCACCGACCTCATGGACGCGCTCGGCGCGCCCGGCGCGGGTCTGGCGATCGCCGCCGAAAATCTCTTCCCGCCGCTGCCGAGCGAGGTGATCCTGCCGCTGACGGGCTTCGCGGCCGGCCGCGGCGGTATGCATCTGGCGTCCGCGCTCGCATGGACCACCCTCGGCTCCGTGACCGGCGCCCTGGCGCTGTACGGCGTGGGGGCGTTGCTCGGGCGCGAGCGTACGGTCGCGATCGCCTCGAAGCTGCCGCTGGTCAAGGTCTCCGACATCGAAAAGACGGAGCGCTGGTTCCGGCGGCACGGGACGAAGGCGGTGTTCTTCGGCCGGATGCTCCCTCTCTTCCGCAGCCTCATCTCGATCCCCGCCGGCATCGAGCGCATGCCGATACCGGTCTTCCTCGCCCTGACCACCCTCGGCAGCCTGTGCTGGAACACGATCTTCGTCCTCGCCGGCTATCTGCTCGGCGAACGATGGGAAGAGGTGACGGGATTTGTCGACGTCTATTCCAAGGCGGTCCTCGCGGCGGCCGCGCTGGCGGTGGCGGCCTTCGCTTCGGTACGCCTCAGCCGGCGCGGCCCGGGGATACGACGCCGCGGATGAAGGCCCGCGTGATCTCCTCACCGGCGGCGACACCGCGTTCACCGAGCGCCGTGACATGCGGGGCCTGCCAGCCGGAGTCCGCCAACTCGCCGTGCCCCGGGCGCCATCCCCGGTCGGCGGCCAGCAGCAGATCGGCGTCGAGCAGGGAGTCGCCGGCCGCGAGGATCTCGGACGCACCGGTGCGGCGCGCCACTTCCGCCACGGCCGCGCTCTTGGTCAGCGGCCGCGGTACGGCATAGATCTTGCGGCCCTGCAGGGAGACGGTCCAGCCACGCTGCTCCGCCCAGTCGGCGAGGTCCTTCACCCAGGTCTCGGGCAGCAGCGACCGCTCCACGACGAGATAGGCGAAGAGGTCCTCGGCGACCCGCTCCTTGAGCAGCCATGCCGGGTCGGCGGTGCGGACGAGGTGCGCACGGATCTCGTCCAGCGGCGCGCACTGCGAGGCGAGCCGCTCGGCGACCGTGCGCTGCCAGTCCGGGTCCGACTCGCCCCTCACCAGCAGATGGCCGCCGTTGGCGCAGATCGCGAACTCCGGTGCGGGGCCGGGGAGGTGGATGCGGCCGTACTGCTCACGGGTGCGGGTGGTGGTCGGCACGAAGGTGGTACTGCCGGCCAGTTCGGCGAGCAGCCGGGCGGCCGTCTCCGTCATATAGGACAGCGGCTTGTGCTGGTAGGTCTCGACGCACAGCAGCCGTGGGGCCTCGGCGTCGGGCATGGCGAGGTCCAGGGCGGCCGCCGAATAGATCAGGGTGCGGTCGAGGTCGCTGGCGACGATCGTGCTCATCAGCCGGCCACCGCCTTGCCGTCGGCGCCCGTCGCCCCGCGAGTGAAGCGGGGGTGGATCAATCCGACACAGGTGTAGGGGAGTTCGTCGACCTCTTCGACGGGCACACCCCTTTGTTCAGCCAGGAGGCGCACATGATCGAGATCGGCTCCGGCGCCCTGCCGGGCCAGAATCTTCCAGGGGACCCTGCGCAGCAGCACCCGCGTGGTCTCGCCGACGCCGGGCTTCACGAGATTGACGTCGTGGATGCCGTACTCCTCACTGATCCGCTCGACGGCCGCCCAGCCCGCCCAGGTGGGGGCGCGGTCGGCGGCGGCCAACTCCTTCACCTTGGCGGCGACCTCACCGGCGACCTCGTCGAAACGCGCACCGACCGCGTCCAGGAACGCGCGCGACACGTCGGACGTGGCCAGCTCACGGTAGAACTTCGCACCGTGGAAGTCGTCCGGTCCCACGAGGTCGTCGCGCAGGACCGTGCGCGATATCAGGCCGGAGACGGTGGAGTTGAGGCAGGCGGACGGGATGAGGAAGTCGTCGCGGGTGCCGTAGGTCTCGACGCAGCCGCCGGGGTCGGCGAGCACGGCGATCCGCGGGTCGAAGCCCGGGAAGTCCTCCAGGGCCTGGGCGAGTTCGCGGGTGATGGCACCCTTGCCGGTCCAGCCGTCCACGAACACGACGTCCGCCGGATCGTGATGGGCGGCCAGCCAGCGCAGCGCGGTGGTGTCGATGCCCCGGCCGCGGACGATCGAGACCGCGTAGTGCGGCAGGTCCAGGCCGTGTGCGTGCTGCGCCCAGCGCCGCATCAGCACTCCCACAGGCGTACCGGCCCGCGCCAGCGACACGAGCACGGGGCGCCGGCTGCGCTCGGCGAGCACGGTCTCGGTGACGGTCCCGACGGCACAGGCGATCCGGTGCGCGGAGGCCTTCAGAGCGCTGTGAAACAGCGCCTGGTACTGCTCGCTCGGCTGATATTCGACCGGCAGCGACTCGGCGTAGTGGGCGCCGCCGCGCTGGATCGCCTCCTCGCGCTCCTCTGTGGGCGCTTCCAGGGTGATGTCGGACAGGTCCTGCAGCAGCCAGCCGACCTCGTCGGCGTCGTAGGAGGAGAAGGCGGGGCCGCGCAGCGGCTCGGGGAGGGACATGGACCGGGCCTGGGGTTGTGGGGCGTACGAGGGGACGACGGCGAGCAGCAGCCGGTCGGCGTGCTCGGCGAGACGGTCCAGCAGACCGCCGGCGGCGTGCAGTTCGGGGAGGTCGCCGTGCGAGTCCACGACGGCGACGATGGCGTCGAAACGGCGTGCCGGGTCGGTACCGGCGGCGACGTTGTAGGCGTACCGCTCCCCCGGCCCGTCGGCGGGCCGGTCGTGGGCGGGGAAGGACAGCCGGGTCCGTATCGCGTAGCCGGGGTCGTCCACGGCGAGCACGGGCGAACGGGTGGTGGTCGAGAAGTAGACGCCCGGGTCCGCGGTCGGCTCGGACGGCTCGCCGGTCCGAGGCGCACCGGCGCCCGGCCCTCCCTCGGCGACCAGGGTGTCCAGTGCGCCGGCTATCCGCAGCGGCGCGTACATCAGCTCTTCGTTGCCCAGGACGAGGATGCGGCGGGCGCCGTCCAGGCGCCCCGCGATCCGGGCCGCCATGCCCGGCAGCCCGGCCTCCAGCCGCTCGCGGTGCGCGGGTGTGAAGCCGTGCCGCCCGCCGTCGGGCAGCCCGGCGGGCCAGTCGAGATCGATCCGTTCGACGTCCGCGCGGTGACTGCCGGCGGGCTCCGCCGCGCTCCCGGGTCCGGCCGCCGGCTCGCGTGCCGCGAGGGCCTCATGTTCGGCGACGAGCTCCTGGCCGCGGACCAGGACGTCATCGGGCAGGCGTACGCCACCCGCGGCCAGCGCCACGAGGTCGACGCGGGCGCCCAGTTCCGCCGCGAACTTCTCCAGCCGGCTGCGGTCCGCGTCGGAGCGCATATCGACCAGGGCGACGACGACGTACCGCTCACGCGGGAAGTGGGCGTGCAGCGCCTTGATGGTGTTCAGGACGGTCCTGCCGGTGGAGAACTCGTCGTCGACGAGAACCAACGGCCCGTCGCCGGCGAGGAGTTCGCGGTCCTCCGGAAGCAGCAGGTGCGAGGTGGCGTGGCTGTGCTCCTCTTCGAAGCCGCCCGCCTGCGCCACGCCTTCCACCGGTCGGCGGGTGGAGTGCAGATACGGCGCGAGCGCCAGGCCGTCCGCCGCGGAGTGGCCCAGGCCGGTGGCGGTCTCGGCGTAGCCCAGGACGACGGAGCGGGCGGCGGCCTCGTCGCCGAGCAGCTCGCGCACCCGGCGCCCCAGCGCGAAGCCGGCGCCGTGGACCACGTCCGGTCGCTGCGGCACATGCTTGCCCAGGACGTTCGACACGAGCAGATGGGCCCGCTTGGGGTTGCGGCGCAGCGCCAGCCCCAGCAGTTCCGGCAGCTCGTCCCCGCCGCTCAGCGAGACCCCGAGCCGACCGGCGACCCATTCTCCCGTCCACACCACGCGTTCCGTCTCCTCCGTCGTACCGTTCATGTCGTTCGCCGTATCTCAGGTCTGCGGCAGGCTTGCCGTCAGCAGCTCCACGAAGCCGATGCCCTCCCGGGCGACTCCGAAAGCCTCGGCGCGCAGCAGGGTCCGTTCGGCCCAGGCGCGGTGCGGCTTCACCTCGTTCATCTTGTTCGTGTAGGCAGAGCGCAGGACCCCGCCGTCGCACCGCTCGGGCCGCAGGATGTCCGCGGCATCGCTGAACTCCTCATGGCTGACGACCGAGAGGGCGTGCACCGGCGCGACATGCGAGGGGTGGATGCAGGTCTTGCCCTGCAGTCCGTTGGCGCGGTCCAGTTCGATCTCGCGCAGCAGGCCGTCCATGTCGTGCTCGATCAGGGCCGTACGCAATTCCTCGGCGCGTCCGAGGAACGGGCTGCGCCGCAACTGTGGCTTGAACATCCGCTCGTGCAGCCGGAAGTACTCCCACACCGGGCCGGTGACCGTGAAGCCCGTGCCGTCCGCCCGGCCCAGTACGTTCACCACGTCGGAGATCACGGAGGCGACGATCTGGACGTCGTAGGCGGTCATGTCGGGGGGTCTGCGCAGACCGTAGGCGGAGCAGAAGTCCGTGACGCCCAGCCGCAGGGCAAGGACCCGGTCCCGGTACTTGTCCACGGTCCCGGCGATGCCCTGAAGGGTCTCCGCGCGGCTCTCCAGATGCAGCAGCTGCGGGGATTCGAGCACCGGCATCGCGAACAGTCGCCGGCCGCAGGCCGACTCGGTCGCGGTCAGCGCCTCAAGGAAGGGGACTCCACGCTCTTCGGTGAACTTCGGAAGTACAAATCCAGACAGCCTGCGTACCGTCGGCCCCAGACGGCGCACCAGATCCGGTATCTGGCCGGGGGTGCGGACGCGGATGAACAGCAGCGGAAGGTCCCCTCCCGCGTCGGCGGCCTCGTCGAGCAGGCCGAACTGCCGCACGAGGTTCACCTCGCCGGCCTCGACGTCCCCGTCCCCTATGGAATCCTCGAGACACAGCACCATGGACATCACGCCGCGCCCGGCCTGCTTGAGGACATCGGCCGCGAGCCGCGGGCGGGTGGCGGGGCTGTAGAGCGTGGCACCGAGGGCGACCGCGAGCGTGCGGGCCGAGGAGTCGGCGGTGAACTCCACCGGCTCCTGGTGGAACAGCGTCTTCCGAATATCGGGCGGAAGGTACCCAAAGTGCCGCATATATCTCCCCGTATAGATGCGGGACCGGGCACCCCCGCTGCGTCTCGCTGTCTGGATCCAGCCGGTAATCGTACGTGCGTGGGGGTGTGGTTAGTTCCCGCGTGCGTGAAAATCACGTAACCCGCATGAGGCCTTCAGATGTCCGCGCTCGATCTCCATGCACCGCTCCGCGGCCCCCGCGTTGTCCCTGCGACCTCCGGGAAGGCAGGATTGCGGCATGACGCACGCGATGCTGAAAGGGTCGAACGTACCCCTCGATGCCACGGCCGTTCGGGCCGTCCTGCGCTGGACGCCCGGCGCCGGAGTCCCCGATGTCGATGCCTCGGCCCTGTTGGTGGGGCCCGAGGGAAGCGTGCGCTCCGATGAGGACTTCGTCTTCTACAACCAGCCGCAGCACCCGAGCGGCCTGGTCCGGCATCTGCCCAAGGCCCGGATCGCCGACAGCCTGACGGAGACCATCGAGGCGGAGCTGGCCACACTGGATCCGTCAGTCGACCGGGTCGTGCTGGCCGCATCGTCGGACGGCGGCGCCTTCGCGGGCGTAGCGGATCTGCGGGTCCTGCTGTACGACGCGGCGGAGAGCGACGGTGAGCCGCTTGCGGTCTTCGACGTGGTGCCCGAGACCGGCGACGAGACGGCCCTGATCTGCGGGGAGTTGTACCGCCGCGGCGAGGGCTGGAAGTTCCGCGCCCTGGGGCAGGGGTACGAGACCGGCCTGGTCGGCCTGGCGACCGAGTTCGGGATCTCGGTGGAGGAGAAGGACACCGCCGCCGAGAGCGAGGCTGCGCCGGCCCCGGAGACACCGTCGACGCCGCCCTCGACGCCGCCCGGCTCGGAACCCACGGAGGCCCTCCCCGCACCCCAGCGGAGCGAGCCCGCCACCCCGGTGACCCCGCCGCCGAGCACTTGGCCGGAAGAGGCCTCCGGACCGCCGTCCGCGGCCGGCTCACAGAACTCCGCCCCGTCGAATGCCGACGCCGTCACCCAGCATGTGCCGGACGCGATGCCGGAGCCGTTCTCGGCCGCACCGCTGCCGCCTGCCGCCGCGGCCGCCCAGGCGCCCGCGCCCACGAGCGGCGGCTACGGCTACCCGCACAACGTCCCGCCGCCGCCCGCCCAGCCCCCGACCCAGCCCGCCTACGGCTACCCGGGGCCGCCGCCCCAGTACCAGCCCCAGCAGCCGCCGCCCGCCGCGTACGGCTATCCGCAGCAGCAGCCGCACCCGGCGGCGACGTACGGCTATCCGATGCAGCAGCAGCCGTTCGTGCCGGACCCGTCGTTCGTCCTGCCGCCCCAGGGCCCGCAGTTCCAGCGCCGTTAGGGGACGGCCGCGGGGGCACCTCCTGACGGCGGTGCCCCCGCGCCGGCGGGTCACACCTTCGACTTGTACCCCCGCCCCCACTGCAGCCCCCAGCCGTACAGCCGGTCGAGCTCCGCCTGGAAGCCGTAGACGTACTTCACCTCGCGGCGCACCGTCAGCTCGCCCTTGTTGTTCTCCAGCATGAAGATCGCGCAGGAGCGGGCCTGTGGCGCCCGTTCGTCGAGCTTGATCTCCATCCGCGGGCCGTTGCTGGGGTAGAGCGTCACGATCGCGTGCGTACGGTCGAAGGCGGGCGTGCCGTCGTAGATGTAGACGAAGATCAGCATCCGCTTGATCTCGTCGCGCTGGTCCATGTTGATGTACAGCGTCTCGCCGGACGGGGAGCCGAAGCGGTCGTCGCCGCTGAGCTTCACGAACGGCGCGGCGTTGAGATCGCCGAGGAAGTTGCCCAGCGGCTGCACCACGCCCTTGGTGCCGTCCTTGAGCTCGTACAGGCAGGCCAGGTCCAGGTCGATCTTGACCACGGCCGGTCCCTGCGCCTGGACGATCTCGGGCTTGAACAGCTTGCCCGGGTGACGCAGCAGACTGCCCTTGCTCTGCCCGCCCCGCTCATGGAGGTCCGAGGTCCGCATCTGCCAGTGCAGATTGACCCGCAGATGCCCCGTGGCCGCCCCCTGCTTGGTCAGGGAGATGACCGGATTGCGTTTCGTCAGCTCGACGACGTAGGACGCCCCACCGCTGTCGAAGTCCATCTTCTGCGCGCCACCGCGCCACAGGTTCCCCAGGAACGACACCATGCCCACCCCATTGCTCGGCCCCAATTACCGCGGGGCGGCCCGAGGTCCGTACCCCAGGCCGCCCCGCAGAGAGCGTTCCTCAATCAGCGTCGCGTCACACTCCGGACGCGACTTCCGACCGCGCCCCGCCTTCGGCTCCTGGTTTGCCCTCGCGCTTGTTCTTCACCACGGAGGACCAGTAGGACAGGGCGATCAGCACGACGCCGATCAGGCCGGTGACGACCTCGGGGATCTCGTACTTGATCGTGATGAGCAGGATGACCGCCAGCGCACCGATCGCGTAGTGCGCGCCGTGCTCCAGGTAGACGTACTCGTCCAGCGTGCCCTTGCGGACCAGGAAGACCGTCAGCGAACGGATGTACATCGCGCCGATGCCCAGACCCAGCGCCATCTCGAAGATGTCGTTGGTGATGGCGAACGCGCTGATGACGCCGTCGAAGGAGAAGGACGCGTCGATGACCTCGAGGTAGAGGAACATGAAGAACGCGGCCTTGCCGGCCAGCCCGACGGCCGCGCCGGTCCCCTTCTTCGCGGGCGCCGCGGCGGCCTCCTCGCCCTCTTCCTCCCCGGCGTCCTCCAGCTTGTCCTCGAAGTAGCCGGAGATGCCGGCGACGACGAGGTACGTGATCAGACCGGCGACGCCGGACAGCAGGACCGTGGCGCTCTTGTCACCGCCGCCGTGCGCGACGTCGGTGGCCACCGTCATGGCGCTCACCAGCAGCACGACCAGCGAGATGATGATCGAAAGCGTGTCGAGCTTGCCCAGTTTGGCCATCGGCCGCTCGATCCAGGCCAGCCACTTGTAGTCGCGCTCCTCGAAGATGAAGTCGAGGAAGATCATCAAAAGGAACATTCCACCGAAGGCCGCGATGGCCGGGTGGGCGCTGGTGACCAGCTCCTCGTAATGCGCCTTGTTGTTGATGGCGAGATCGACCGCTTCGATCGGACCGATCTTCGCGGTGATGGCGACGATGACGACCGGGAACACCAGCCGCATGCCGAATACCGCGACGATGATGCCGACGGTCAGAAAGATCTTCTGCCAGAAGGCGTTCATCTTGCGCAGGATGCCTGCGTTGATGACGGCGTTGTCGAACGAGAGCGAGATCTCCAGGATGGACAGGATCCCGACAATCGCGAGCCCTTGCCACCCCCAGAGCACGCCGGCCAAGGCGAGGCCGAGCACCGTGACGGCGAACGACCAGCCAAAGGTTTTCAGGAGCACTGCCTACCCAATCCCTCGCTGTATGGGGTCCCCCGCGCGCAGCGCGCGGCGCTTTACGAAACGTTGACCCCGAAGTCTAGAGCGATGCCCCTCAGGCCCGACGCGTACCCCTGGCCTACCGCACGGAACTTCCATTCACCGCTGTGGCGGTACACCTCGCCGAAGATCATCGCGGTTTCGCTGGAGGCGTCCTCGCTGAGGTCGTAACGTGCGAGTTCGCTGCCGTCGGCCTGATTGACGATCCGGATGAAGGCATTGCTGACCTGGCCGAAGCTCTGGCCGCGGAGATCGGCCTCATGGATCGAGACCGGAAAAACGATCTTGTCGACCTGCTCGGGCACCTGCGAGAGGTCCACCAGGATCGACTCGTCGTCGCCGTCCCCCTCGCCGGTCAGGTTGTCCCCGGTGTGCTCGACGGAGCCTTCGGGGCTCTTGAGGTTGTTGTAGAAGACGAAGTACTGGTCCCCCAGCACCCGCCCCGAGTGGCACAGCAGCGCGCTGGCGTCGAGGTCGAACGGTGCTCCGGTCGTGGACCGCGCGTCCCAGCCGAGACCGACCATGATCTGCGTGAGATTCGGAGCGGCCTTGGACAGGGAGACATTGCCCCCCTTGGCGAGCGTGACGGTCATCGTGCGCATCCTCCCCGGTATCGGTACGGGCCACGCCGGGCGCGGCCCGCCTCATTTCTCAAGCGCGTCCGGCGCCGCACTCCCCCCGGACGGGGGCGTACGGCGCCGGACGCGGCTGCTCTGCGGCACGGGCGATCACTGTGGTGGCGCCGCCCTGCCGGATGTCGACGATCGGATCCCGGATCCGGTCGATCAGACGTTGACGCCGAAGTCCTGTGCGATGCCGCGCAGGCCGGAGGCATAGCCCTGGCCGATGGCCCGGAACTTCCACTCCGCGCCGTTGCGGTACAGCTCGCCGAAGACCATGGCGGTCTCGGTCGAGGCGTCCTCGCTCAGGTCGTAGCGCGCCAGCTCATTGTTGTCGGCCTGGTTGACCACGCGGATGAAGGCGTTGCGGACCTGGCCGAAGCTCTGCTGGCGGGTCTCGGCGTCGTAGATCGACACCGGGAAGACGATCTTGGCGACATCGGCCGGCACGCCGGCCAGATTCACCTTGATCTGCTCGTCGTCGCCCTCACCCTCGCCGGTGATGTTGTCGCCGGTGTGTTCGACCGAACCGTCCGGGCTCTTCAGGTTGTTGAAGAACACGAAGTTCTGGTCGTTGGCCACCTTGCCCTGGTCGTTCGTCAGCAGGGCGCTGGCGTCCAGGTCGAAGTCCGTACCGGTGGTGGTACGCGCGTCCCAGCCCAGACCGACGATGACGGCGGTCAGATTGGGGGCTTCCTTCGTCAGCGAGACGTTGCCGCCCTTGCTGAGGCTGACTCCCACGAGTCCTCCCATAGATTCGAGGGGTACGTAAAGTTCTGCGCCCCCGTCGTGCATGGCATCGGATCAACGAATTGATCCTAGTGACCGGTTCCCGCCGATTGCAGTTATCGCGCCTGGATCAGTGCGGATGTCGGCCGGCGGGACGCCGGCGCGCGCCGGCTCAGAGGGTCCCGAGGGCCTTGACGTAGTCGTTCAGGTCGCGGGCGTCGGGCAGGCCGTTGACGACCGTCCAGCGCACCACGCCCTCCTTGTCGATGATGAACGTGCCGCGCACCGCGCAGCCCTTCTCCTCGTCGAAGACGCCGTAGGCCCGCGAGGCCTCGCCGTGCGGCCAGAAGTCCGACAGCATCGGGTACTCCAGGCCCTCCTGCTCGGCGAAGACGCGCAGCGAGAACGGGGAGTCGTTGGAGACGGCCAGCAGCTGGACGTCGTCGTTGACGAACTTCGGCAGCTCGTCGCGGAGCGCGCACAGCTCACCGGTGCACACGCCAGTGAAGGCGAAGGGGTAGAAGAGGAGGACGACGGCCTTCTCACCGCGGAAGTCGGAGAGCCTGACCAGCTCGCCGTGCTGGTTCTTCAGCTCGAAATCCGGAGCCTTCGTGCCGACCTCGATCGCCATGGGGTGCTTCCCTTCCGCTCACGCTCAACAGAACGCGACCAACCCTACGCGCCGGGGTGAGCGGCGGGGGAACCCGTGCGGAACGACTCCGAGCCCCCTCCGAACAGGGCGGGAGGGGGCTCGGCGGCGAACGTCGAAGCGGTGCTGCTCAGCGCTTGGACTTGGGCGTCACCAGTCGGCTGCCGGCCCAGTCCTTGCCTGCGTTGATGCTCTTCGTCTGGGACAGACCCGCGGTCTGCGCGGCCTCATTGATGTCGCTCGGCTCGACGTAGCCGTCGCGGCCGGTCTTCGGGGTCAGCAGCCAGATCTGCCCGCCCTCGTCGATCAGGCCGATGGCGTCCACCAGAGCGTCCGTGAGGTCGCCGTCCTCGTCGCGGAACCACAGCAGCACGACGTCGCAGACGTCGTCGTAGTCCTCGTCGACGAGATCCTGGCCGATCACGGTCTCAATGCCTTCGCGGAGATCCTGATCGACGTCGTCGTCGTAGCCGATCTCCTGGACCACCTGTCCGGGCTCGAACCCCAGCCTGGTGGCAGGGTTGGTCCGCTCCTCCGCGTGGTCCGCGGTCGCGCTCACGGATTGCCTCCTGTCATGTTTCGGGAAATGCTCGGGGACCCCGCGCGTGCGCGGAGCATTGGGCGTAGTCCACACGGGCCGGGCGGATCGCGCAAGTACCCGGCGGTTCAGACCGCCGAAACGGTGACGTTTGGAGGCGTCTCACCGCAACTACGACCCCAACAGGACAGGCTGAAGTGATTCACGCCACAGCGTTCTGCGGGTGATATCGGGTAGTCGCGCGCGACTGGTCCCTTCGGGGGGCGACGAGTGCCGTTCCGGATCTCCATTCGAGGCCCGTACGTCCGTGCGCGAGGCGCTTTCGACATGGGCGTATGGTTGCGATTTGGCCGACCTGAGAAAGCGGCCTTTTTCAGCGCCCTCTCTCAGCGGGTGGTTACCCATCGGTAGAGGTGACGTATCCCTGTGGCTCGGTACACGATGGAAGACGGCGCGACACCAAGGCATAGACAGCATTCGTCCCGTGCGCAGCAGCAATAGCGTGCAGAGCACGACACGACCCGAACACGAAGGAACAGCGTGGCTTCCGGATCCGATCGAAACCCGATCATCATTGGCGGCCTTCCCAGCCAGGTCCCGGACTTCGATCCCGAAGAGACCCAGGAATGGCTCGACTCGCTCGACGCGGCCGTTGACGAGCGAGGCCGGGAACGTGCCCGCTATCTCATGCTCCGGCTGATCGAGCGGGCCCGCGAGAAGCGTGTGGCCGTGCCCGAGATGCGCAGCACGGACTACGTCAACACCATCGCGACCAAGGACGAGCCGTTCTTCCCCGGCAACGAGGAGATCGAGCGCAAGGTCCTCAACGCGACCCGGTGGAACGCCGCCGTCATGGTCTCCCGCGCCCAGCGTCCGGGCATCGGCGTCGGCGGCCACATCGCCACGTTCGCCTCCTCCGCCTCCCTCTACGACGTGGGCTTCAACCACTTCTTCCGGGGCAAGGACGAGGGCGACGGCGGCGACCAGATCTTCTTCCAGGGCCATGCCTCGCCCGGTGTCTACGCCCGCGCGTTCCTTCTCGACCGACTGAGCGAGGCGCAGCTCGACGCCTTCCGCCAGGAGAAGTCCAAGGCCCCCTACGGTCTGTCCAGCTACCCGCACCCGCGGCTGATGCCGGACTTCTGGGAGTTCCCGACCGTCTCGATGGGCCTCGGCCCGCTCGGCGCGATCTACCAGGCGCGGATGAACCGCTACATGGAGGCGCGCGGCATCGCCGACACCTCCAAGTCGCACGTCTGGGCGTACCTCGGCGACGGCGAGATGGACGAGCCCGAGTCGCTCGGCCAGCTGTCCATCGCCGCCCGTGAGGGCCTGGACAACCTGACCTTCGTCGTCAACTGCAACCTGCAGCGCCTGGACGGCCCGGTCCGCGGCAACGGCAAGATCATGCAGGAGCTGGAGTCGCAGTTCCGCGGTGCCGGCTGGAACGTCATCAAGCTGGTGTGGGACCGCAGCTGGGACCCGCTGCTCGCGCAGGACCGCGACGGCATCCTGGTCAACAAGCTCAACAGCACGCCCGACGGTCAGTTCCAGACGTACGCCACCGAGACCGGCGCCTACATCCGCCAGCACTTCTTCGGCGACGACCAACGCCTGCGCGCGATGGTCGAGAACATGACCGACGACCAGATCCTGCACCTGGGTCGCGGCGGCCACGACCACAAGAAGATCTACGCGGCGTACGCGGCGGCCAAGGCGCACAAGGGCCAGCCGACCGTGATCCTCGCGCAGACCGTCAAGGGCTGGACGCTCGGCCCGAACTTCGAGGGCCGCAACGCGACCCACCAGATGAAGAAGCTGACGGTCGAGGACCTCAAGGGCTTCCGCGACCGGCTGCACCTGCCGATCCCGGACAAGGACCTGGAGGACGGCCTGCCGCCGTACTACCACCCGGGCCGCAACTCCGAAGAGATCCAGTACATGCACGACCGCCGCAAGTCGCTGGGCGGTTATGTACCCACCCGCGTCGTGCGCGCCAAGCCGCTGCAGCTGCCGGACGACAAGGCGTACGCCGGCGCCAAGAAGGGCTCGGGGCAGCAGAAGATCGCCACGACCATGGCGTTCGTGCGGGTCCTGAAGGACCTCATGCGGGACAAGGAGATCGGCAAGCGCTTCGTGCCGATCGCGCCCGACGAGTACCGCACCTTCGGTATGGACGCGTTCTTCCCGTCGGCCAAGATCTACAACCCGCTGGGCCAGCAGTACGAGTCCGTCGACCGCGAACTGCTCCTGGCCTACAAGGAGTCGCCGACCGGCCAGATGCTGCACGACGGCATCACCGAGGCCGGTTGCACCGCCTCCCTGATCGCCGCGGGCTCCGCCTACGCCACGCACGGCGAGCCGCTGATCCCGGTCTACGTCTTCTACTCGATGTTCGGGTTCCAGCGCACCGGTGACCAGTTCTGGCAGATGGCCGACCAGCTCTCGCGGGGCTTCGTGCTCGGCGCGACCGCCGGTCGTACCACGCTGACCGGTGAGGGTCTGCAGCACGCCGACGGCCACTCCCAGCTGCTGGCCTCGACCAACCCGGCCTGTGTCTCCTACGACCCGGCCTACGGCTACGAGATCGCGCACATCGTCAAGGACGGTCTGCGGCGGATGTACGGCGAGAACTCCGAGGACGTCTTCTACTACCTGACCGTCTACAACGAGCCGATCCAGCACCCCGCGGAGCCGGCCGACGCCGACGTCGAGGGCATCCTCAAGGGTCTGCACCGCGTCAAGGCCGGTGAGAAGGGCGAGCACGCCGCCCAGATCCTCGCCTCGGGTGTCGCGGTGCCGTGGGCGGTCGAGGCCCAGCAGATCCTCGCGGACGAGTGGAACGTCAAGGCCGACGTCTGGTCGGCGACCTCCTGGAACGAGCTGCGCCGCGAGGCCGTCGAGGTCGAGGAGCACAACCTTCTGCACCCGGAGGAGGAGCAGCGCGTCCCCTATGTGACGCACAAGCTCCAGGGCGCCGAGGGCCCGAAGATCGCGGTCTCGGACTGGATGCGTTCCGTCCCGGACCAGATCTCGCGCTGGGTTCCCGGCACGTACCAGTCGCTGGGTGCCGACGGCTTCGGCTTCGCGGACACCCGTGGCGCGGCCCGTCGCTTCTTCCACATCGACGTGCAGTCGATCGTCCTGAGCGTGCTCACCGAGCTCGCCAAGGAGGGCAAGGTCGACCGGTCGCTGCTGAAGCAGGCCATCGACCGCTACCAGCTCCTGGACGTCGCGGCCGCCGAGGCCGGTGAGGCCGGCGGCGACGCGTAGCGTCCCCGCGGCGGCGTACCGTACCGCCTGTCCGACGCCCCCGGCAGCACCCCGCTGCCGGGGGCGTCGCATGTCCACGCTCAACGCTCCCAGACCTTGAACGCCCGTACCCGGTACGGGGACCGGGGTACCCAGCTGCCGCCGCCCGGATAGGTGTCGAACTCGGCGGTCTCGGCGCACTCCGCGCTCTGGTACGTGGTGACCGGCCGGCCCATGCGGTTGGCGAGCGAGGCGGCGGTCATCCCCTCGGGCAGCGGCACACAGCTCTCGATGTCGGTGCCGGACAGCTCGTGGACCTGCCGCTCACCGGCGAAGTCCGCCTGCCGCCAGAGGCAGAGTTCACCCGCGCCGCAGTCACCCGTCGCGGCGGCTCGGTGCCCGCCGGTGGCCGCATGCGCGGCCGGTGTGCCGAGGGCGGGCGGCAGGGTGAGCGCGGCGGCCAGCGCGGTGAGGCCGGTGAGGAGCGCGGTGGTGCGGGACGGGCGTGAACGCATAGGAGTCTCTCCCCCGTGGAGTAGGTCGACGGTGCCCCGCGGCGGGCCGGTGGGCCGCGGCGGGTTCGTGATCGAGCTTCGCGAGGGTGCGGCGCGGTTGCCAAGGCCGTGGCGGTCCTGCCACCCGGATCAGGTATGTGGACAAGCGAGATGCGCCGGACCGGGGTGCCGGTGCGCGGTGTTGACGCGGGGCGGGTGGCGCGGGCGGGCCGCAAAAACCGTTCTCCCGTGGCGTGGTGAGGTGCGGTGCGTACCCGCGGCTCCTGGAATGCCGCGCGCGGGGCGTCCGGTTCCCGTGACGGCTCATCCGGATGAGGGATTCGGCTCGCCGGCGGGGGCCAACTGCCGCCGGGTGTACGGCGGGTGGGTCGAATTGCGGGTCGTCGGCGGTGGTTGACGGTCGAGGCTGACGTCCGGCGCCCGCCGCCGGGCACGACAACGGCGTGCGGCCGCCCGAGGGGACTCCTCGAGCGGCCGCACGCCGCGCTGCGTAAGGAAGGCCGCCGGTCAGATGTGGCCGACGCCGGCGCCCGCCTCGGCGTTGGCTCCGCGCTTGGTGAAGATCGCGACGACGGCCGCGAGGATCGCCACGCCGCAGGCGACCGTGAAGGCCAGGCCCATGCCGGACACGAAGGTGTCATGGGCGGCGGTGGTGATCTTCTGGGCGAACTCCGGCGGGGTGCCCTTGGGGATCGGTGCGATACCGGCCGAGACGGCGTCGGACAGCTCGGACGCCTTGGCCGGCGGGACCGGCGGGAGACCGGCCGACTGCCAGTTGCCCGGCAGCTCGCTGTCCACGCGGGAGGCCATCACCGCGCCGAGCACGGCCGTACCGAGGCTGCCGCCGACCTGCATCGCGGCCTGCTGGAGACCGCCGGCGACGCCGGAGAGCTCCAGCGGGGCGTTGCCGACGATGACCTCGGTGGCGCCGACCATGACCGGGGCGAGGCCCAGGCCGAGCAGGGCGAACCACAGGGACATCGGGCCGGTGGTGCTGTCGGCGTCCAGGCCGGACATGCCGTACATGGCGACGGCGGTCAGGACCATGCCGCCGACCAGCGGGATGCGCGGGCCGAGCTTGGTGATCAGCGCGCCGGCGAGCGGCGAGCCCACGATCATCATGCCCGTGAGCGGCAGGAGGTGCAGACCGCTGTCGACGGGGGTCATGCCGTGCACGTTCTGGAGGTAGAACGTCACGAAGAACAGGCCGCCCATGAAGGCGAAGGCCATCAGCACCATCAGGACCGTGCCGGCGGTCAGCGGCAGCGAGCGGAACATCCGCAGCGGGATGAGCGGTTCGCGAACCTTGGTCTCCAGGACGGCGAACAGGGCGAAGAGGACCACCGCGCCGATCAGGAAGCCCCAGGTCTTCATGTCGCCCCAGCCCCACTCCGTCGCCTTGATCAGCGGCCAGATGAGGCAGAACATCGCGCCGGACAGCAGCGCGATGCCGGGGATGTCGAACGAGCGCGGGGCGTTCTCCGCGCGGTGGTCCTTGAGGATCACCAGGCCCAGGACCAGGGCCAGCACACCGACCGGGACGTTGATGAAGAACACCGACTGCCAGTTGACGTGCTCGACCAGCAGTCCGCCGACTATCGGGCCGCCGGCCGTGGAGGCGCCGATGACCATGCCCCAGATGCCGATCGCCATGTTGAGCTTCTCGGCCGGGAACGTGGCGCGCAGCAGACCCAGTGCGGCGGGCATCAGCAGCGCGCCGAACAGCCCCTGCAGCACACGGAAGAAGATGACGAACGCGACCTCGTGGGAGAAGCCGATGGCGCCGGAGGCGGCGGCGAAGCCGAGGATGCCTATCAGGAAGGTCTGGCGGTGACCGAAGCGGTCACCGAGCTTGCCGGCCGTGATCAGCGCGACGGCCAGGGCGAGCATGTAGCCGTTGGTGATCCACTGCACGTCGGCGAGCGAGGCACCGAGGTCCTGCTTGATGGCCGGGTTGGCGATGGCGACGATCGTGCCGTCCAGGGCGACCATCATGACGCCGATGGCGACGGAGAAAAGAGTCAGCCACGGATGGCCTCGCAGCCCCTTCGGGGGCTCCGGTACGGGAAGTTCCGGCGCGGCGTCGGCGACCGGGGTCTGAGTACTCATACGACGACACTAATGTCAGCCACTGACAATTGACAAAGCAATTCATGAGTCGGTAACTGTCGTCTCCCTCACAGGTAATCTGAGCAGCGCGAACTCCACAGAAAGGCGGCGCAGGATGGCGACCCCGACGCCGCAGACGGCCCTCGCAGGCGGCCTGCGCGAACGCAAGAAGCAGCGCACCCGCGACGCGCTGATCCGCGCCGCCCTGGAGCTGTTCACGGAGCAGGGGTACGAGGCGACCACGATCGACGAGATCGCGGAGGCGGTGGACGTCTCCCAGCGCACGTACTTCCGGTACTTCGCCAACAAGGAAGACGTCGTCTTCGCCGTACCGGAGATGGTCGAGGCCCGCTTCCTCGACGAGCTGACCGCGCGGCCGGCGACGGAGGCCCCGCTGACCGCGCTGCGCAGCGCGGTGATGGCCGCCTGGGACGACATCGGCAGCGCCATCGAGTCGGTGATCCCGGTGGAGTTGCACATGCGCTCGTACCAGATGATCGAGTCGACGCCCGCGCTGATCGCCGTGCATCTGCGGCGCTCCTCCGAGCTGGAGGAGCAGATAGCGCGGCTGATCGCCGGGCGCGAGGGGCTGGACGTGGACGTCGATCCGCGCCCGCGGGTGCTGGTCGCCGCGTTCAGTGGAGTGATGCGGGTGGCGGGCAAGGTCTGGGGCGAGGGCCAGGACTGCAGCGTGGCGGCCATCCGGGAGCTGACCCAGTCCTATCTGGACCACATCGGGCCGGCGATCGACGACGACTGGCGGGCGCGGCGCTGAGGGCACCCCGGCCCGTTGCCCGCACCGGCAACCCTGGGTAACGGACATCGGCCACCGCGCAACCCATTAATCTCCCCATGAGACCCCTCCTGCACGACTGAGCACCGGATTTCGATAATTCGTGTCCGTTTTGGTCGAAATACCCAGCGTGAAACGTGAGATCACTCACGGCCGGTCCAGCCGACCTGCCGCGTCTCCTAGGGTGGCTCGCGGTGAATTCCTTCTCGGGCCTCGGCCCCTCCTCCGGTTTCCTGCAGTCCACCGCCTGGCGCGCGGCACTCGCCTTGGTGGTGGTGTTCGTGATGCTTGCCATGACCGGTTGGACGGCCATCAGAGGAACGAAGGAAGACGCCAACCCCCTGGCCACGGCCAAGGCCGCCTGGAAGCACGCCACCTTCCTCGGACGCCCGCTGCCCGACCCCAACGGCTCGCCGACCGCGCTCAGGGCCTTCTTCGCCGGCCTCGCCCGCACCGAGCAGCAGCAGCTCGCCGCCCGCTATCCCCTGGTCGTCGGAAATATGGGCGGCGCCCCCGTCGCCCTGCGCTACCACGCCAACCGGATGGCGATCGACGACGCCCGGGCGATCGAGAAGAAGCGCATGACCGACCACCGGCTCACGCCCGTCGGCCGCCAGGAAGCGGGCCGGCTGATGCACCGCCTCGAATCGCTGATGAGCCCCGGCCGGCAGATCCTGGCCTTCGACCCGGCCTACGGCGGCCGGGCCGCCGAGGTCTTCGGCAACCTCCCGCGGGCGGACCGGGTCTCGGTCGTGGTGCCCGGCGTGGACACCGATCTCTCGACCTTCGAGCGCACCGCGCGGGCCACCAGCGCACCCGTCGGCATGGCCCGGGCCCTCTACCGGGCCGAGCGGGACGCCGCCCCGAGCACCCGTACCGCCGTGATCGCCTGGGCCGACTACACCTCGCCGTCCGGGCTGGGCGTCGAGGCCGCCACCGGGCAGCTCGCCGAAGCCGGCGCGATCCGGCTGCGTGGCCTGGTGAAGTCGCTGCCGTCGGCCGACTCCGTCTCGCTGTTCTGCCACAGCTACGGCTCCGTGGTGTGCGGCGTCGCCGCCCGGGACCTGCCGGCCAACGTCGAGGACATCGCGGTGGCGGGCAGCCCCGGCATGCGGGCCGGCAGCCGCACCGGGCTGGACACCCGCGCCCGGGTCTGGGCGATGCGGGACTCCGACGACTGGATCCAGGACGTGCCGTACCTGGAGGTCGGCGGGCTCGGCCACGGCGCCGACCCGGTCGATCCGTCCTTCGGATCCCGGATCCTGTCCGCCGACGGCGCCGTCGGGCACGCCGGCTACTTCACGCCCGGCACCCGCAGCCTGCGCAACTTCGCGCTGGTCGGGGTCGGTGCGATCGGCTCGGTGGACTGCGCCTCCGCCGATCCGCAGTGCAGCACGGACCTGGCCTGAGGGCCGGACCGCGCCACAGCCGGCGGCCGCAGGCAGGGCCCGGCGCCCGGGGACGGGCCCTGCCTGCGGGAACCGCCCCCCGTGACGGGGGCGTCCACGGGGGAAAAGAACGGAGTAAGCGGTCGCGGGGCGTGACACGCCGACTGCGGCAGGTGTGCGGAAGGGGGACGGGCGGGCGACCGCCCGCATACGATGAGCCGCATGGGTGATGTGCTGGCCGGTTTTCATGCCGTCTGGGAGTTCGACACCGACTCCGTACTCATCCGCTTCGAACGGGGGATCCGCAGGCCGAAGCTGTTCCAGGCGCTCGGCGAGCGACGCATTCCGTACGAGGCGCTGAGCGCTGTCGAGGTGACCGAGGGCAGACGTGGCACGGTGGTGCTGCACGCCGTGCCCCGACACGGCGCCGATCCGCTGATGGAGGCGGCGGCCGGGCAGCTCAAGGAGGACGTCGACCCGTACCGGCTGGTGCTGCCGGCCGAGCGCGAGACGCTCGCCGAGTACTACGCCGACGAGCTGCGCACGGCGCTCGGCCCCGAGGCCAAGGAGCCCGCCGACCGCCATCTGGTGGCCGCGCCGGCGCCTCCGCTGCACTTCAAGGCGTATGACGGCAAGGCGTCCTTCGACGGACGCTCGGTCGCCTTCCGCTGGTTTTGGACGGGGGCGTCGTCGGCGAAGTGGAAGTGCGGCGACCAGACCTTCACGGTCGGCGAGCTGGCCGGTGTGGAGTGGCGTTCGCCGGAGATCTTCAACGGCCATCTGCGGCTGCTGGAGCGCGGGGCCCGCGACCCGGGGGCGGGCGAGGCGGACCAGGACCCGGCCGCCGTGGTGTTCGGCCTGGGGTACGGCCCCGTCCATGAGTCGCTGCCGTTCGCGGCCGCGGTGCTGCAGGCCGTACGCGCCGCCGAACCGGCGCAGGAGAGGCCGGACGGTGAGCCGGTGCGCCGGCGGACCGGGGACGCGGGCCGGGATCCGGCGGACATCGCGGACCGGATACGGCACCTCGGCGAGCTGCACGACGCCGGGCTGCTGACGGACGAGGAGTTCAGCGCGAAGAAGGCCGAGCTGCTGGCGGAGCTGTGAGGCCGGGCCGCCGGCCGGCTCCGGGCGGCGGCCCGTGCCGGTGCCGGCCGCCGAAACTCATACCGTGGTACGGGGCGAAGCCCGCACCACGGTATGACGCCCCGGCCCCCGCGCTCCGCTTACATTGACTCCGCGATGAACGGACGACCCCTGCCCCCACCCCCCGAACCGGCCCGCGCCGCCGGGCCCGAGCCGCTGCGCGCGAGGGCGCTGCGCACCGCACGGCAGGCGCTGCGCGTCCTCGCCGACGAGCTCGGCACACCGACCGAGCCCGGCACACCGCTCTTCGGCAGCGTCCAGAGCCGCTGGCTGCGCAGCGTCCCGTACCTCGTGGCGTTCGCGTTCATGGTCTCGCTGCTGCCGACGACCATCCAGGTCCTCGGCAACGACTACGGCATGAACAGCGGCCTGGCCAGCGTGCTCGCCACCGCGCAGACCGTGCCGCTGCTGCTCGCGGTCAGCCGGCCGCTGCAGGCCTGGTGGGTGATCTTCGCGGCGGACGTGGTGAGCGCCCTGGCCCTGGCCGTCACCGAGGGCGTCAGCGGCCGCGCCTGGCCCTGGCCGCCGACGGCGATCGTCGGCTATCTCGTACTGATGCTGGCGCTGTCGCTGCGCGAGCGCCGCCGCACACTGATCGCCGTCTGGCTGACGACCGGGGCGGCCGGCATCCTGCTGGTGCCGAGCACCCCCGACGGCAGCCAGAGCACCTGGGTGCTGCTGTTCGTGCTCACCGGCGTGATGCTGCTGATCGGTGCCACACTGCGGGAACGGGGCGACGCCCAGCGGAAGTTGATCGAGCAGGAGACCATCAGCGAGGCCGAGCGCGCCCGCCGCACCCTGCTGGAGGAACGCACCCGGATCGCCCGGGAACTGCACGATGTCGTCGCCCACCACATGTCGGTGATCACGGTCCAGGCCGACAGCGCCCCGTACCGCATCGACGGGATCCCCCAGGACGCCCAGGAGGAGTTCGCCTCGATCGCGGCGACCGCCCGGGAGTCACTGGCGGAGATGCGCCGGCTGCTCGGGGTGCTGCGCAGTGAGGAGACCGAGCGGCAGGGCGGCCCGGAGAAGGCCCCGCAGCCCGGTATCGGCATGCTGCCCAAGCTGGTCGAGGCGACCGTACGGGCCGGTGTGCCGGTCGAGTTGACGCTGCCCGGGGAGCCGGTGGCGCCCGAACCGGCGGTGGATCTGTCGGCGTACCGCATCGTGCAGGAGGCGCTGGCCAATGTGGTGCGGCATGCGCCGGGCGCGCGGACCCGGGTGTCGGTGACGACCACCGGGGACGGCTCGCGGCTGACGCTGCTGGTCGTCAACTCCGCGCCGCCCGCGCCGTCCGAGCCGCTGGAGACCACCGGAACCGGCCACGGCCTGGTCGGTATGCGCGAGCGGGTGCGCCTGGTGGGCGGCTCGCTCGACACCGGTCCGCTGCCCGACGGCGGCTTCCGGGTCGCCGCCCAGCTGCCGCTCTCGCCGCCGCCCTCCTCGACCGCTCCCCTCCCAGCGAAGGATGCCGACTCCGTATGACCACCCGCGTGATCATCGTCGACGACCAGGCCATGGTGCGCGCGGGGTTCGCCGCGCTGCTCGCGGCGCAGAGCGACATCGATGTGGTGGGCGACGCGCCGGACGGTGCGCAGGGGGTGGAGCTGAGCCGCCGGACGCACCCCGATGTGGTGCTGATGGACGTCCGGATGCCGGAGATGGACGGGCTGGAGGCGGCCCGCAGGCTGCTCGATCCGCCCATCGGCGTCACCCATCGCCCGAAGGTGCTGATGCTGACCACCTTCGACGTCGACGACTACGTCTACGAAGCGCTGCGCGCGGGCGCCTCGGGGTTCCTGCTCAAGGACGCCCCGCCGGCCGATCTGATCTCCGCGGTCCGGGTCGTGGCGGCCGGTGAGGCGCTGCTGGCGCCGTCCGTGACCCGACGGCTGATCGCCGACTTCGCCCGGCGGCCGGTGCCCCGCAAGGACCGGGCCTCGCTCCGGCTGAACGGGCTGACGCCGCGGGAGACGGAGGTGCTGGAGCTGATCGCCCGGGGACTGTCGAACCAGGAGATCGCCGAGGCGCTGATCCTCGCCGAGCAGACCGTGAAGACCCATATCGGCCGGGTGCTCGCCAAGTTGGAGCTGCGGGACCGGGCACAGGCCGTGATCTTCGCCTACGAGTCGGGGCTGGTGGCCCCCGGGGAGCGGTAACGGCCACCTCCTCCCTGAGGACGAGGGGCGGCCCACACCCCCTACCCCGGTATCACCCGGGAGTTGGCGCCCCGGTGTGACGCCGCGTCATACACCCGCTCCCTACGTTTCCCTCCGCCACACCAACGGAAGAGGGAGACACCACCATGTCCGTGCTGCGCACCGCCGTTCGACGCAGCAGGCGCGCGCTCATCGGCGCCGCGCTCGCGGTGGCCGTGGCCGCCGGCACCGGCGGCTGGGCGGCCGGCACCGCGCAGACCGCCGTCACCGGCCCCGCGCCCGGCGCCGCCGCCTGGCGCGCCGACCACGCCCTCGGCGTCCGGCTGCCGGACCCGGCGGGCGCGCGGCCGGCCGAGGTCGCCCGCTTCTTCGCCTCGCTGACCGACGCCCAACGGCACGCTCTCGCCGCCCGGCACCCGCTCACCGTGGGCAACCTCGACGGTGCGCCCCTCGCCCTGCGGTACGAGGCCAACTCCCTGGCCCTGAAGGCGGAACGCGGCCGCCAGCTGGCCCGCAGCACCGACCCGGCCGGCACCCTGGAGGACCACCGGCAGGCTCGTAAGGCGGCCGAGCGCTGCGCCGCGCTGCTCGCCCCCGGCCGCCGGATCCTCGCCTTCGACCCGCGCGGTCGCGGCCAAGTGGCCGAGGTGCACGGCGACTTGGCGAGGGCCGAGCGCACCGCGGTGATCGTGCCGGGCTCGGACATCGACCTGGCCTCGTTCGACCGCGCGCGGGACCCGTACGGCACGCCCACCGGGATGGCCAGGTCGCTGCGGGCGCAGCTGGCCGCCGACGCTCCCACCACGCGCACCGCGGTCATCGCCTGGGTCGGGTACACCACCCCGGTCGGCCTCGGTCCGGATGCCGCCACCGGGCGGCTCGCCGAAGCCGGTGCGCCGCGGCTGGCCCGCTTCCTGTCCGGGCTGGCCGCCGTCAAGGCCCCGGCCCCGGCCGTGCTGTGCCACAGCTACGGCTCGGTGGTCTGCGGGTTGGCCGCACCGCGTCTGGGCCGCGGCCCGATAGCCGACCTGATCGTGTTCGGCTCCCCCGGTATGCGCCGGGACAGCGTGGCGGAGCTGCGCGGCCCGGCGCGGGTCTGGGCGGCGCGGGACGCCGCCGACTGGATCGGCGACGTCCCGCACGTACAGCTGCTGGGTCTGGGGCACGGCACGGACCCCACCGACCCCGCGTTCGGCGCCCGCCGGGTCTCGGCCGAACGGGCCGAGGGCCACACCGGCTATCTCGCGCCCGGCACCGACTCCCTGCAGAGCTTCGCGGCCATCGTGCTGGGCCGCTACGGCGACGTGCGCTGACGCCGCGCGCCCTTCCCCACTCCTCACCTCACCGGTTCAAGGACTCAAGGACGCCTCATGGACACCGCATTCCCGGCAGCCCTCGGCGGCGCGGCCCGCAAGGCCGTCCGCGCGATCGAGGAGCGCACCCCGGCGGACCGCGACCGGGCGATCGACGGCCTGCGCGCCCTGGCGCTGCTCGCCGTACCCACCGGCCACTGGCTGCTCGGCGGCTTCACCCGCGACGCCGACGGCGCACTGCACAACGCCAGTCCGCTGACCTCCCTCTCCTTCCTCGCGCCCGCCAGTTGGGTGCTGCAGATGCTCGGCATCTTCTTCCTGGTCGGCGGCTACGCCTCGGCGCTGTCCTTCAGGCGCGCCATGGCGCGCGGCGAGTCCGCCGGCGGCTGGCTGCGCGGCCGGCTGGTCCGGCTGGGGCGCCCGGTCCTGGGGGTGACGGCGGTGTGGGCGACGCTGGCGCCGCTGCTGTACGGCCTGGGGGTGCCGGAGGCGACCCTGCGGACCGGGGCGACGCTGGTGATCCAGCCGCTGTGGTTCGTCGGCGTCTACGCGGTGATCACCGCGCTGACGCCGTACTGCCTCCGCGCGGCGCGGTGGACGGGCGCCTGGGCCGCGGCGCCGCTGGCGGCGGCCGTGGCGTCGGTGGACCTTCTGCGCTACGGGCCGGCGGCGCCGGACATGCCGTCCTGGCTGAGCCTTGTGAATCTGCTGCCCGGCTGGATGTTCGCCTACCAGCTCGGGGTCTGCTGGGGTGAGCGGCGGCTCGGCAGACGCGCCGCGTGGGCGCTGCTGCTCGGAGGGGCCGCGCTGTTCGCCGTGCTGCTGCTGTGGTTCGGCTACCCGGCGAGCATGGTCGGCGTCCCCGGTCAGGACCGTACGAACTCCCATCCGCCGTCGCTGCTGGTCCTGGCCCTGGCCGCGGCCCAGTCGGGCGCCGCGATCCTGCTCCGCGACCGGCTCGCGCGGCTCCTGCGCCGGCCGGCCCTGTGGGCGCCGGTGGTGCTCGTCAACCTCTCCGCGATGACGATCCTGTGCTGGCATCAGACGGCGCTGCTGTCGGCGGCCGTGCCCGCGTCCTTCCTGAGCCCGGTGCCGGGGCTGACCGTCGCGCCCGACACGCTCGGCTGGCTCCTGGCCCGGATCGCCTGGCTGCCGGTCTTCGCCGCGGCCCTGCTGGTGATCGCGCGGACGACCCGGCGCTTCGAGGCGCCCTGGACCGGCGTCACCCGGGTGCGCCGGGCCCTGGCCGCCGTACTGGCCGCCGGGTTCGCGGCCTTCGCGCTGGGGCTCGCGTGAGCGGCCATCGGGGAGCGGGGGGCGTACGCCGGGTCCGCGCCCCGAAGGCCGGGGCGGTCAGTCCCGCCCCGCCGAGGTGAACGACATGTCCGCGTAGCGCGGCCCCGCCACCTCCGCGGCGATCGGCTCCAGGACGGCCAGCTCCTGCTCGGTCAGCCGGATGCCGATCGCGGCGGTGTTCTCCTCGACGCGGGTGCGCTTGCGGGTGCCGGGGATCGGGACGACGGCCAGGCCGTGCGCCGCGGCCCGCTGCTGCACCCAGGCCAGCGCTATCTGGCCGAGCGTCGCGCCGCGGGCCTCGGCGATCTTGCGGATCGGATCCAGCAGCGCGGCGTTCGCGGCCGCGTTGTCGCCGGTGAACCGCGGCTGGTGGCGGCGGAAGTCGTCCTGGCTCAGCTCCTTGTCGGCGCTGACGAACGCACCGGTCAAGAAGCCCCGGCCGAGCGGCGAGTAGGGGACGAGGCCGACGCCGAGCTCGGCGGCCGCCGGCACCACACCGTCCTCGATGTCCCGGCTGAACAGCGACCACTCGGACTGCAGCGCCGCGATCGGGTGCACGGCCTGCGCCGCGCGCAGCTCGGAGCCGGTCACCTCGCTCAGCCCGAGGTGCTTGACCTTGCCCTCGGCGACCAGCTCGGCCATCGCGGCGACCGTCTCCTCGATGGGGACCCGCACATCGCGCCGGTGCATGTAGTACAGGTCGATCTCGTCCACGCCCAGGCGCTTGAGGCTGCCCTCGACGGACTGGCGGATGTAGGCCCGGTCGTTGCGGATGATCCGCTCGGTCGGGTCGTCCGGGTCGAGCGCTATCGCGAACTTGGTGGCGAGCACGATCTCGTCGCGGTGCGCCTGGACGAACGGGGCGATGAACTTCTCGTTCTCCCCCATGCCGTACATGTCGGCGGTGTCGTAGAGCGTCACACCCAGCTCCAGCGCGCGCTCCAGCGTGGCTCGCGCCTCGTCGGCGTCCGTGGGGCCGTAGGCGAAGCTCATGCCCATGCAGCCGAGGCCCTGCACCCCGACCCGGGGACCGCCGGTGCCCAGCTCGACCGTCTCGATCTTCTCGCTGCTCATGGAGACCTCAGAACCTCTCGGACGCCCGCCGGGCGTCGGCATAGATATCGATCTTGTAGTCGAGTACGTCCAGCGTGCTCTGCAGCTCCGCTATCCGCTGGCGTACGTCCTCGCGGTGCGCGGTCAGCAGGTGCTCGCGCTCGGCGAAGGTGGACTCGCCGGCCCGCACCAGCTCGGCGTAGCGGACCATGTCCGCGACCGGCATACCAGTCAGCCGCAGCTTGGTGACCAGGCTCAGCCAGTCGAGATCGCGGTTGGTGAAGCGGCGCTGCCCGGTGTGCGTGCGGTCCACATGCGGCATCAGGCCGATCCGCTCGTACCAGCGCAGGGTGTGGGCGCTGAGCCCGGTGTGCTCGGCCACCTCGCTGATCGTGTACTGGTCGCGGCCGGCCGGGCGCGGGTGCGGCGGCGCGGTGCCGCAGTCGCGCACCTTCGTCGGCAGTCCGCCGGCCGCGCCGCTCGCGACCGGCTCGCTCTGCGTCACCGTCATGCCCCGTCTCCCCTGATTCGCCGGATCTCGCCCGGCTCTTTCGCCGGATCCTTCTCGACGTCCTCAACGCTAGAGACTTGGAGCGCACTCCAAGCAAGCGCCGATCACGCGCAGACTTGACCTGAATTTGGGACCGTTAGGCTCGTGGGCATGCAGAGCCTCCGGATGATCGAGAACTGGCCGGTGCCCACCGCCGCGGCCGCCGTGGTACGAGCCGACGGGGTGGTGGCCGGCTCGTACGGGCCCCTGGAGCAGCGGTTCCCGCTCGCGTCGGTGACCAAGCCGCTGGCCGCGTACGCCGCGCTGCTGGCCGTCGAGGAGGGCGCGATCGAGCTGGACGAACCGGCCGGACCCGAGGGCTCCACGGTGCGCCATCTGCTCGCGCACACCTCCGGGCTGGCCTTCGACGAGCAGCGTGCGATGGCCGAGCCGGGGACCCGCAGGATCTACTCCAACGCCGGTTTCGAAGCGCTGGGCGACCACATAGCCAAGGCGACCGACATCCCCTTCCCGCAGTATTTGCACGAGGCGGTGCTCGCACCGCTGGGCATGTCCGCGACCGAGCTGGCCGGCTCGCCCGCCAAGGACGGCGTCTCCACGGTCGCCGACCTGGTCCGCTTCGCGGCCGAGCTCCAGGCGCCCCGGCTGCTCGCGCCCGAGACGCTCGCGGCGGCGACGCGGGTGGTCTTCCCCGGTCTGACGGGTGTGCTGCCGGGCTACGGCCATCAGAAGCCCAACGACTGGGGGCTGGGCTTCGAGATCCGCGACGGCAAGTCGCCGCACTGGACCGGGGCGCTGTCCTCACCCCGCACGTTCGGGCACTTCGGGCAGTCCGGAACGTTCCTGTGGGTGGACCCGGACGCCCGGGCCGCCTGTGTGGCGCTGAGCGACCGGGCCTTCGGCCCGTGGGCGATCGAGGTCTGGCCCCAGCTGACCGACGCGGTGCTGACCGAGCTGGCCCGGCCGGCCTGACGGCCCCCTCACGGCACCGCGTGCGGGCACCGGGCGTCCGGGGCCCGCGCGCCCGCCTCATCCGTGCCGAGGCTCCGCCGCCATCTCCCACACCAGGCACTCCGACGCGGCCAGCCCCGTCAGCTCCAGGCCGGCCCCGTCGGTGATCCGGGCCGCGTCGCCCGCCCGTAGCGCCTGTCCGCCGAGCCGTACGGCGCCCCGCACCACGTGCACATAGGCCCGTGCGGCGTCCGGGACCGCGGTGCGCTCGCCGTCGGCCAGGCGGCGCAGGTGAAGCATGGCGTCGGCCCGCGGGACCGCGTAGGGGGTGCCGTCGGCGATGCCGCGCACCACCTCGTAGGACGGCTCCCCGCCGAATTCGGTCGGCGCCAGCCACATCTGGACGAAGCGCAACGGCCGGTCGGACGTGTTGCGCTCCACATGCCGTACGCCGCCCGCCGAGCTGAGCCGCTGGAGATCGCCGGGGCGTACCGTGGTCTCGTGGCCGGCCGAGTCGCGGTGGGTCAGCTCGCCCTCGATCACCCAGGTCACGATCTCGGTGTCGCGATGCGGATGCTCGTCGAAGCCCGCGCCGGCCGCCAGCCGCTCTTCGTTGCAGGCGATCAGCGCGCCGAAGCGCAGGTTGTCCGGGTCGAAGTGGGGCCCGAACGAGAACGCGTGCAGCGACTCGATCCCGGCGTTCGGATCGCCGCCCCGATAGCGTTCCGCGCCCCTGCGCACCTCAATCATCGGCCCACCGTAGCCCCACCCCCTCACCTCCCCGTCCCGATAGTGCAGGCTTGTCCCGTGTCTGAACCCGCATCGCGCGACGCGCACCCGCACTCCGCGACCCTCCGGCGCCTGGAGAACTCGTCCGGCAAACTGGCCGCCGCGGCCATCGCCCGCATGGACGCCACGCTGCCGTGGTACCGCGCGATGCCACCGGAGAACCGCTCCTGGATCGGCCTGGTGGCCCAGGCCGGTATCGCCGCCTTCACCGAATGGTTCCGGCATCCGGAGACCCCGCAGGCGATCAGCACCGATGTCTTCGGTACGGCGCCGCGCGAGCTGACCCGGGCGATCACGCTGCGCCAGACCGTGGAGATGGTCCGCACGACCATCGAGGTCATGGAGACGGCCATCGACGAGGTCGCCGCCCCGGGGGACGAGTCGGTGCTGCGCGAGGCGCTGCTGGTCTACGCCCGGGAGATCGCCTTCGCCACCGCCCAGGTGTACGCCCAGGCGGCCGAGGCGCGCGGCGCGTGGGACGCCCGGCTGGAGTCGCTGGTGGTCAACGCGGTGCTGTCCGGGGAGGCCGACGAGGGCGCGGTCTCGCGGGCGGCGGCGCTGGGCTGGAACTCCCCCGAGCATGTGTGCGTGGTGCTGGGCACCGCCCCGGACGGCGACAGCGAGCTGACCGTGGAAGCGATCCGGCGGGCTGCCCGGCACGCCAAGCTCCAGGTCCTCACCGGCGTGCTGGGCTCCCGCCTGGTGGTGATCGCGGGCGGCTCGGACAACCCGCTCAAGGCGGCGAAGGCACTGATCGGCCCGTATGCGGCCGGTCCGGTGGTGGCCGGTCCGGTGGTCTCGGACCTGCTGGCCGCGACCCGGTCCGCACAGGCCGCGGCGGCCGGGCTGCGGGCCTGCGCCGCCTGGCCGGACGCCCCGCGCCCGGTCCTCGCGGACGATCTGCTGCCGGAGCGCGCGATGGCCTCGGACCCGGTGGCGCGAGACCAACTGGTGGAGGAGATCTACAGACCGCTGGAGGAGGCGGGGTCCGCGCTCCTGGAGACGCTGAGCGTCTATCTGGAGCAGGCGAGCAGCCTGGAAGGCGCCGCCCGGATGCTCTTCGTCCACCCCAACACCGTGCGCTATCGGCTCCGACGTGTGACAGACGTCACCGGGTGGTCGCCCTCCGATGTGCGCTCGGCGTTCACACTCCGTATCGCGCTGATTCTGGGGCGTCTGGCTGACGGTGAGGCCCAACCCTAGACTTTTGTCGGAGACCAACAATTACCCCGATGGTTCTTCGTCCCTGTCCCCACGGGCGGACGGAACCACCCACAAGAGAGAGTGTGAGGGTGCTCGTACTCGTCGCTCCCGGCCAAGGCGCTCAGACGCCCGGCTTCCTGACTCCCTGGCTCGACCTCCCCGGTGTCGAAGACCGGCTCCGTGAGTGGTCGGCAGCCATCGACCTGGACCTGGTCCACTACGGCACGAAGGCCGGCGAGGAGGAGATCCGCGACACCGCGGTGGCGCAGCCGCTGCTGGTGGCCTCCGCCCTGATCTCCGCCCGCCGGCTGTTCGCGACGGCCGACGACTTCGCCGCCCAGGTCGGCGCGGCTGCCGGCCACAGCGTCGGTGAGCTCGCCGCCGCCGCGCTGACCGGCGCGGTCTCCGACGAGGCCGCGATGACGCTGGTGCGCAGGCGCGGCCAGGCGATGGCCGAGGCCGCCGCCGTCACCGAGACCGGTATGGCCGCCCTGCTGGGCGGCGACGAGTCCGTCGTCATCCCGCATCTGGAGCAGCTGGGCCTGACCCCGGCGAATGTGAACGGCGCCGGTCAGATCGTCGCCGCGGGTACCGCCGAGCAGATCGCCGCGCTGGTCGAGAACAAGCCGGAAGGCACTCGCCGGGTCGTACCCCTGAAGGTCGCCGGCGCGTTCCATACTCACCACATGGCACCTGCCGTCTCGGCTCTGGAATCGGCGACCTCCCAGCTCTCGGTCGCCGATCCGCACACGCGTTACGTCTCCAACAAGGACGGGAAGCTGGTCTCCTCCGGTCAGGAACTGGTACAGCGCCTGGTCGGCCAGGTGGCCAACCCCGTGCGCTGGGACCTGTGCATGGAGACCTTCAAGGAGCTCGGCGTCACCGCGCTCATCGAGGCCGCCCCCGGCGGTACGCTCACCGGTCTTGCCAAGCGTGCGCTGCCCGGAGTGCGGACCCTCGCCCTCAAGACGCCCGACGACCTCGACGCGGCCCGCACGCTGATCGCCGAAGCGGGATCGGTCGTCTCCGCCGCAGGCTCTGCACCGGCCGAATAGGAGTCCGAAGCGCATGACCTCGAAGATCAAGCCCTCGAAGGGCGCCCCGTACGCGCGGATCATGGGTGTCGGCGGCTACCGCCCGACCCGTGTCGTGCCCAACGAGGAGATCCTCAAGCACATCGACTCGTCCGACGAGTGGATCCGTTCGCGGTCCGGCATCGCCACCCGCCACTGGGCGAGCCCGGACGAGACCGTCGCGACCATGTCGATCGAGGCGTCCGGCAAGGCGATCGCCGACGCCGGCATCACGCCCGAGCAGATCGGCGCCGTGATCGTCTCCACCGTCTCGCACTTCAAGCAGACGCCGGCCATCGCGACCGAGATCGCGCATCGCATCGGCGCCGGCAAGCCGGCCGCCTTCGACATCTCGGCGGGCTGCGCGGGCTTCGGCTACGCACTGACCCTGGCCAAGGGCATGGTGGTCGAGGGCAGCGCGGAGTACGTGCTGGTCATCGGCGTCGAGCGGCTCTCGGACCTGACCGACCTGGAGGACCGCGCGACGGCCTTCCTCTTCGGCGACGGCGCCGGCGCGGTGATCGTCGGCCCGGCCAAGGAGCCGGCGATCGGCCCGACGGTCTGGGGTTCGGAGGGCGACAAGTCCGAGACCATCAAGCAGACCCTCGGCTGGGACGTCTACCGCTCCACCCCGCTCCCCGGGGGCGACGGGCCCGAAGCGCGCCCCGCCCTGGAGGAGATCCGGTACCCCGCCATCACGCAGGAGGGCCAAGCGGTCTTCCGGTGGGCGGTGTTCGAGATGGCGAAGATCGCCCAGCAGGCGCTGGACGCGGCCGGAGTCAGCCCGGACGACCTGGACGTCTTCATCCCGCACCAGGCCAACATGCGGATCATCGACTCGATGGTGAAGACTCTGAAGCTGCCGGAGAGCGTGACGGTCGCCCGCGACGTGGAGACCACCGGCAACACCTCGGCAGCCTCCATTCCGCTCGCCATGGAGCGGCTGTTGGCGACCGGGCAGGCCAAGAGCGGTGACACCGCGCTGGTCATCGGCTTCGGGGCGGGTCTCGTCTACGCCGCGACGGTCGTTACCCTCCCCTAGGCAAGATCTGCGCAGCACCGCATGTCCTCGGACGTGTCGGCCGCCGCACGGACCTTCACCACAAGTAACGCAGTTCCCCTTAAAATGACCGAAGGAGCGCCATCATGGCCGCCACTCAGGAAGAGATCGTCAAGGGTCTCGCCGAGATCGTGAACGAGATCGCCGGCATCCCGACCGAGGACGTCCAGGTGGACAAGTCCTTCACCGACGACCTGGACGTCGACTCGCTGTCCATGGTCGAGGTGGTCGTCGCCGCCGAAGAGCGCTTCGACGTGAAGATCCCCGACGACGACGTCAAGAACCTCAAGACGGTCGGCGACGCGACCGACTACATCCTCAAGCACCAGAGCTGATCCAGCTCCCGCGCATGTCGCCACCTGGCGGTGGCGCCGTCGATTCAGACCCCTCTACCCGTGGAGTAAGAATTCCCGTGAACGCGACCAATCGCACCGTGGTCGTCACCGGTATCGGCGCAACCACACCGCTGGGTGGCGACAGCGCTTCGACTTGGGAGGCCCTGCTCGCCGGACGCTCCGGTGTCAGCAACCTCGACCAGGACTGGGCCGCCGACATGCCCGTCCGCATCGCCGCGCAGGCGGCCGTCGACCCGTCGGAGGTCCTCCCCCGGGCGCAGGCCCGCAAGCTGGACCGCTCGGCGCAGTTCGCCCTGATCGCCGCCCGCGAGGCCTGGGCCGATGCCGGTTTCACCGCCAAGGCCGGTGAGCCCGACCCGGCCGCCGGCGACGCCGGCTCGGTCAACCCCGACCGGCTCGGCACGGTCATCGCCTCCGGCATCGGCGGTGTGACCACCCTGCTCGGCCAGTACGACGTGCTCAAGGAGAAGGGCGTACGCCGCGTCTCCCCGCACACGGTGCCGATGCTGATGCCCAACGGCCCGTCCGCAAACGTCGGCCTGGACGTGAACGCCCGCGCGGGTGTGCACACCCCGGTCAGCGCCTGTGCGTCCGGCTCCGAGGCGATCGGCTACGCCATCGAGATGATCCGTACGGGCCGTGCCGACATCGTCGTCGCGGGCGGTACGGAGGCGGCCATCCACCCGCTGCCGATCGCCGCGTTCGGCAACATGATGGCGATGTCGAAGTCGAACGACGACCCGCAGGGCGCCTCGCGCCCCTTCGACACCGGGCGCAACGGCTTCGTCATGGGTGAGGGCGCCGGCGTCATCGTCCTGGAGTCCGCCGAGCACGCCGCCAAGCGCGGCGCCAAGGTCTACGCCGAGGCGGTCGGCCAGGGCATCTCCGCCGACAGCCACGACATCGTGCAGCCCGAGCCGTCCGGCAACGGCATCGCGCACGCGCTGCAGAACCTGCTGGACAACACCGATCTCGACCCGGCGGAGATCATGCACGTCAACGCGCATGCCACCTCCACGCCGCAGGGCGATCTGGCCGAACTGAAGGCGCTGCGCAAGGTCTTCGGCGACGACACCGACCACATGGCGGTCTCCGCCACGAAGTCGATGACCGGTCACCTCCTGGGCGGTGCGGGCGGTATCGAGACGGTCGCCTCGATCCTGGCGCTGTACCACCGGACGGCCCCGCCGACGATCAACGTCGAGGAGCTCGACCCGGAGGCCGACGCGGACGTCGTCCGTGGCGAGGCCCGCAAGCTGCCCGCCGAGGGCCGGATCGCGGCCCTGAACGACTCGTTCGGCTTCGGCGGCCACAACGTCGTGCTCGCCTTCCGCACGGTCTGACGAGGACGACGCGCCCCATACGCCAAGGGCCCGCCCGGTGAACCGCACCGGGCGGGCCCTTGGCGTGTCCCTAGGGCCTGCCCTTAGGGCCTGGCCTCCCCTGTCCCGGGGGAGAGGCCCTGGTCGTCGAAGCTCGCGAAGTACGCGGCCGCGCCGTCCTCGTCACCGTGACCCAGCTCCTCGGCCCGGCGAAAACGCTCGGCGGCCGCCGCCGCCAGATCCATCCGTACGCCGGCGTCCCTGGCGGCCCCGGTGATGAGCCGGGCGTCCTTGCGGGCCGCGGACACCGTGAAGCTCGCAGGGTAGTTCCCGGACAGGATCAGCTCGGATTTCAGCCGCAGATACGGCACGTCGAGCGCCCCGCCGGCGACCGCGGCGAGGAAGTCGCGCGGGTCGACCCCGAGCCCCTCGGCGAGCGCGAGCGCCTCCCCCGTGCCGTTGATGAGGGTCAGCACCCAGCTGTTGACGACGAGCTTGAGGCGGCTGGCCGCCCCGCTCGCGGCGTCCTCGCCGACCCAGTGGGTGGCACTCCCGACGATGTCGAAGACCTGCCCGGCGCGCTCGCGCACTTCCTGTGGGCCGGCCGCCAGGATCGTCAACTCGCCTTTCTCCGCCGGTGCTTTGGTGCCCAGGACCGGGCAGTCCACGAGGCGCAGCCGGTGCTCGTCGGCGAACCGGGCGAGCGGGGCGACCCCTTGGAGACCCACCGTGCTCGTCTGGAGCCACACCGCACCGGCCCGGAGCGCCGGCGCCGCCTGCCGCAGCGCGTCGAGGACTGCGTCCCCGTCGTGCAGCATGGTCAGGACCACCTCGGCGCCGTCCACCGCGTCGGCGGGGGTGTCCCCGATCCGGACCCCGTCGGCGGCCAGCGGTTCGGCCTTGGCGCGGGTGCGGTTCCAGGCGCGGACGTCGAGTCCGGCCCTGGCGAGGTTGCGGGCCATCGCCGTGCCCATGATTCCGGTGCCGAGCACCGCCACTGAGGGGGTGTCGGAAGAGTTGCTGTCGGCCATGGCGGCACGCTAAGGGCTGGAGTGAACTCCAGGGCAAGCGCGGCCGGCGTGTCGGGGGAGCACTGAACGGGCGTCAGACGACCTGGTGGAGCCAGCGGACCGGGGCGCCCTCGCCGGCGTACCGGAACGGCTCCAGCTCGTCGTCCCAGGGCTTGCCGAGGAGTTTGGCCACCTCGGCGGCCAGCTCGGTCTCGCCGCGCGCGGAGCGGGCGACCGCGGCGCGCAGCCGGTCCTCGGGGATCAGGATGTCGCCGTGGATGCCCGTGACGGCGTGGAAGATGCCCAGGTCGGGGGTGGAGCTGTAGCGCTCGCCCTCGGCGGTGGAGCAGGGTTCCGCGGTCACCTCGAAGCGCAGCAGATGCCAGCCGCGCAGCGCGGAGGCCAGTTTGGAGGCCGTACCGGCCTCGCCCTGCCAGGAGAACTCGGCTCTCCACGTACCCGGGGACGCCGGCTGGCGGATCCAGTCGAGGTTGACGCGCACCCCGAGGACGCCCGCCACTGCCCATTCGACGTGCGGGCACAGCGCGCGCGGAGCGGAGTGGACGTACAGAACTCCACGTGTCGTCACCGGGACCTCCAGTGCGGTTCGAGGTTCGCCTTCCCCAGCGGCCTCGTGCCCGTTCCGGTTGCGGCCGGGACAGTTGCCATTCTGCCCCAGTGATCACTTCGGCACCAGCATGCGAGGTGACCTACAGTAAACACCATTGGGCGGAATTTGCCGCAAAAGGGACAGGAAATGACGTGATGTAATTTGTCTGTGCCGACTGCACTTGCCACTTTGGGTCACCGCCCGGCAGGCACGGGGCAAAGCTACCGCGCAGTGCCAGGCGAAAGGGTGACGTACCGTCGGTACCCGAAGAGATATCACTCGCACGCCGGAGGGGACAGGGGATGACGCAGATCGATCGACCCTTTCGCCCCCGACGCAGCCGCACCGGCCGCCGAATCTCACGCACCGTAGCCGCCGCTACCGCCCTGCTGATCACCCTGGCCGCCTGTAGTGCCGGCGGCGACCCCGCCCCGCACTCCAGCGCTTCGGGCAAGCAGCGGGCCAAGCAGGCGCCCACATGGCGGACCGACCCCGGCTCGCTCGCGGCGCTCGGCGACTCGATCACCGTCGGCTTCGACGCCTGCACGGTGCTCTCCGACTGCCCCGAGGTCTCCTGGGCCACCGGCACCGACCCCAAGGTCGACAGCCTGGCCCGGCGGCTGGTCACCCACCCCGCCACCCAGAGCTGGAACTTCGCGAAGACCGGCGCGCTGATGAGCGATCTGCCGGTCCAGGTCGCCTCGGCCGTCCGGCGCAAGCCCGAACTGGTCACGGTCCTGATCGGCGCGAACGACGCCTGCCGGCGCAGTGTGGGCGCGATGACGCCGGAGGCGTCCTTCCGCGCCGACTTCGCGCGGTCGCTGACGTCCCTGCGGCGCGCCCTGCCGCACACCCAGGTGTATGTCGCCGCGGTGCCGGATCTGCTGCGGCTGTGGTCCGAGGGCCGTAAGAACCCGCTCGGCAAGGAAGTGTGGAAGCTGGGGATCTGCGGATCGATGCTGCGCGACCCGGACGATCTGACGAAGCCGGCGCAGGACCGGCGGGCGAAGGTCCGGGCGCGGGTGGTCGCGTACAACGCGGCGCTGGCGGAGGTGTGCGGCAAGGATCCGCTGTGCCGGTTCGACGGCTCGGTCTTCGACTACCGCTTCACCGACCGGCAGTTGAGCACCTGGGACTGGTTCCATCCGGGCGCCCGCGGCCAGAAGGAACTCGCGGAGCTGGCCTTCCGGGCGATCACCCGCAGGCCGGCATAGCCCGGTCGGGGCACGGCTCGGACACGCCGCGGTAGCCGTCCGCGGTCCCCGGAGGGCACCGGACGGCCGCCCGGCTTAGGCTCGCGGCCATGAACACGCAGGTCGGCAGGGAACCCTTCGGCACGCTGGGCGACGGCACCGGCGTCGACCGCTGGACCCTTCAGGCCGGCTCCGGGGCGGGCGCGCTACGGGTGGGGGTGCTGACCTATGGCGGGATCGTCCAGAGCGTCGAGGCCCCCGACCGGGACGGGGCGACGGCGCAGCTGGCGCTCGGCTTCGCCGATCTCGCGTCGTACGTCGTGCACGGCGGGTCGTACTTCGGCGCGCTGGTCGGGCGGTACGCCAACCGGATCGCCGGGGCGCACTTCGCGCTCGACGGCAGGACGTACCCGCTGACGCCGAACGACGGGCGCAACAGCCTGCACGGCGGGCCGGGCGGCTTCTCCCGGGTGGTGTGGGACGCCCGGGAGGTCGAGGGCGGAGTGGAGCTGCACCGGGTCGGCCCGGATGGCGAGGAGGGCTTCCCCGGCACCCTGGACGTGCGCGTGAGGTACACCGTCTCCGCCGGACCGGGCGGCGCGGCGCTACGGATCGCCTACCGCGCGCGGACCGACGCTCCGACGGTCGTCAGCCTCACCAACCACACCTATCTCAATCTGGGCGGGGACGGCAGCGGCAGCGCCACCGGGCACGAGCTGCGGCTGGCGGCGTCGCGGTACACGCCCGTCGACAGCACCGGTATTCCGCTGCCGGGCGCGCCCGCCGAGGTCGCCGGCACCCGCTTCGACTTCCGGACGGCACGGGCGGTGGACGGCGCCTACGACCACAACTTCGCGCTCGACGGCGGGGTGAGCGAGCAGCCGCGCAGGGTCGCCGAGCTGTACGACCCGCGCTCGGGCCGCGCACTGGAGCTGGCCACCACCGAGCCGGGCCTGCAGCTCTACACCGCCGGTCATCTCGACGGCACCCTGATCGGCACCTCAGGGTTCCCCTACGGCCCGGCGGCCGGTCTCGCCCTGGAAACCCAGCACTTCCCGGACTCCCCCAACCGCCCGGATTTCCCCGGCACGGTCCTGCGGCCCGGCGCGAGCTACCGCTCGGAGACCGTGTACGGATTCTCGGTGCGGGCGCCCCGGGCCGGCGCGGAGGCCGCCTGAGGGCGGGGGTCCCCCTAGGGGAGTGTCATACCGTGCGGTGACGACAAGGTCATACCGTGCGGCGACGACCGCGGGGCGGCGAAGGCCGAAGATGGGCTGTGATCGGTTCCGATCCGTTCCGACCGTCGCCTGCCCCGGGAGAACTCGTCACCATGGCCCGCCTCCGCGTTCCTCATCTCGTCCTGTCCTGTGCGGCGTTGACCGCGCTGGTGACCGGCTGCTCGCTGTCGGGTTTCGGCCCGACGAAGGAGGCGGAGCGCACGTACTCGGTCGACGGCAAGGTCACCGCGCTGTCGGCGACCACGCACGGCGGGAACATCGAGGTGGTGCCGGTCGACGCCGGAGGGTCGGTCAAGGTGCGCGAGAAGTACCGCTACAACGACCGCAAGCCGACACCGGAGCACGGGGTCAAGGACGGCCTGCTGACGCTGAAGGCCGAGGACTGCGGCATGGGGCGCAAGTGCGAGGTGGACTATCGGGTGCTGCTGCCGCGTGACGCCTCGGTCGATCTGCACACCAGCGGCGGGGACATCACCATCCGGGGTACCGCCGGCCGGATCAGCGCGGAGACCAGCGGCGGCGACATCACCGTCTCGGACGCCACCTCCCGTTCGGCGAAGGTGAAGACCAGCGGCGGCAATGTCGACGTCGCGCTGGACTCGGCGCCCGACGAGGTCTCGGGGCGGACCAGCGGGGGCAATGTGACCATCCGCCTCCCGAAGGGCACCTACGCGGTGGACGCCTCGACCAGCGGCGGCACCAGCAAGGTCTCCGTGCCGACGGACCCGAAGTCCGGGCACAAGGTGACGGCGCGGACCAGCGGCGGGAACGTGTCGGTGCGGTCGTCATGACGGGGGCGATGAAGGCGGCGGCCTCATGACCGGGCGGCGGGGGCGCCCCTGGACAGGAGCGCCCCCGGCTGCGCTTGGGTCAGCCGGCGGTGACCTCCCCGGTCAGCCTGCGGTCGGCGACGCTGTGCGCCGCCTCGACGGTGTAGACGCCCTCGACCCGGCGCCAGCCGCGGTCCTTCTCTTCCCAGACCGCGAAGGCGCGGTCCGGCAGCGGGATCTCGGCCTCGACGCTCTCGCCGGGAGCGGCCTCGACAACGGCGAAGCCGGCCAGCCAGCGGGCCGGGCGCTCCGGTGCATCCGGGGCGGTGTCCGCCGGCGACGCCAGGTAGATCTGGACGACCTCGCGGCCGGGCCGGTCGCCCGCGTTGCGGACCCGGACCCGCACCGAGTCCGGCGTGGTGTCCAGCGACTCGTACTCCCAGTCGGTGTAGCCCAGACCGTGGCCGAAGGGGTACGCGGGGGCGACAGCGGATCGCTGCCAGGCGCGGTAGCCGATGAACACGCCCTCGGAGTAGTCGAGTCGGCCCCGGCTCGGGGTGACGGTGGTGACCGGGGCGTCGTCGAGCCGGGCCGGCCAGGTGGTGGGCAGCCGCCCGCCCGGCTCGTGCGCGCCGAGCAGGACGTCCGCCAGCGCGGCACCGGCTTCCTGGCCGGGGAACCAACTCAGCAGCACCGCGGGCACCTCCGCACGCCACGGCAGCTCCACCGGCGAGCCGGAGTTGACGACCACGACGGTGTGCGGGTTGACGGCGGCGACCCGGGTGACCAGCTCGTCCTGGCGGCCGGGCAGCCGCAGGTCGCCGCGGTCGAAGCCCTCGGACTCGACCTCCTCGGTGGTGGCGACGACCACGACCGCGACATCGGCGGCCGCCGCGGCGCGGACCGCCTCCTCGATCTCGGCGTCGGGGTCGAGCTGCGGCTCGCTGTGGCCGAGGGAGAAGTAGAGCGCGTCGATGCCCTCGCCCAGGCCGAGCCGCAGCGGGACGAAGCGCAGGGCGACCTCGATGTGCTCCCCCGCCGTCAGCTCCGCCGTCACCCGCCGCTCGACGGGGTGCATCAGCATCTCGAAGGGGTCGTTGCCCTCCGGCGCGCAGTGGTCGTCGAAGCGGACCGAGCCGCCGACGGTCAGCCGCAGCTCGCCGCTGCCGGCGACGGCGAAGGTGTGGCCGCCGGTGAGCCGTGGGGTGAAGCTCCCGGTCAGTTCGACGGCGGCGAGGTTCTGCCGGGTGACGCCCGCCGGGAAGCCGCCCGTGGCGCGCACCTGCCCGTCGAACTGCGGCGTCTCGGCCAGCAGTCGGCCGTCCGCGGCGAGGTAGCGGGCGCGCAGGGTGAAGCCCTCGCGGGCGTGCGGGAGGCGGGTGCGCGGTTCGGCGCCGGCCGCGTAGACGACCTCGACGTGGTCGGGCAGCGCGGTGCGCAGGCCCTCCAGCGGGGAGACGACGGACTCGGGGTAGACCGTCGCGGAGCCGCCGCCGAGCACCCGCGCCTCGCGCGCACCGGCGCCGATGACGGCGATGCTCCGGACCGCCGCGGGGTCGATCGGCAGGGCCCGCCGCGCGCCGCCGACGGACTCGTTGCGCAGCAGGACGAAGCCTCGCCGGGCGACCTCGCGGGCCAGGGCCCGGCCGTCGATCCCGCGCGGGACATCGGCCGGATCGACGGCGGCCGGCACCCCGTCGAGACACCCCGTACGCGCGGCGAGCAGCAGCACTCTGCGCACCGCGTCGTCGACTTCCGCCTCCGCGACCTGCCCCGCGCGGACGGCCTCGGCGAGCGGGGCGCCGAAGACCGTACGGGGGCCCGGCATCGCCACGTCCAGCCCGCCGCGCAGGGCGCGCACGGTGTCGCGGGCCGCCGTCCAGTCGGAGACGTTGACGCCGTCGAAGCCCCATTCGCCGCGCAGCACATCGTGGACGAGCGAGCGGTGCTCGGTCATCGTCGAGCCGTTGACCTGGTTGTAGGCGGTCATGATGCCCCAGGGGCGGGCCTCTTCGACGATGCGCTCGAAGGGCGCCAGATACAGCTCGCGCAGCGGCCGGGGAGCGATGCGGTTGTCGACGGTCAGCCGGTCGGTCTCGGCGTCGTTGCCGACGAAGTGCTTGACCGTCGTCCCGACGCCGCCCTCCTGCACACCGCGCACATATCCGGCGCCGATCGCGCCGGTGAGCAGCGGGTCCTCCGAATAGCACTCGAAGTGGCGGCCGCCCAGCGGTGAGCGGTGCAGATTGACGGTCGGGGCCAGCAGGACGTGCACACCCTTGCGGCGGGCTTCCTGGGCGAGGAGGTGACCGGCCCGGCGGGCCAGCCCGGGGTCCCAGGTGGCGGCCAGCGCCGTGGGGCCGGGCAGCGCGATCGAGGGGTCCTCGGCACTCCACTGCCGGCCCCGCACCCCGATCGGGCCGTCCGACATCACCAGCGAGCGCAGCCCGATCCCGGGCACGGCCGGCAGCGTCCACATGTCCTGACCGGACAGCAGCCGGACCTTGGTGTCGAGGTCGAGCGCGGCGAGCGCCCGCTCGACGGCCGCGGTATGAGCGGCGGCCCGGTCGTTGTCCGGGATCTGGTCGTTCTCCGGGGTCCGGTCGCTCTCCGGGCGGTCGCGGGCCGGATGCCGGGCGTCGTCGCGGGCGGGGTCGTGGGGCTGGGCGTCGGTCATGCGGCTCTCCGGTGCTCCCTGAGTGGTTCTACGGCCTCCCTGTCCGGATTCTTTCCCTCTCACCTGCCAGACGGTAGGCAACGTTACTCTTCCGTTACTCAGCCCTACGGGATCTCCACTCCGGGGTTACGCTCGGCCGGTGAGTGCACGAGAGCAGCAGGCGCCCCGCGACGGCCGGTCGGGCCCTCGGCGGAGCGGCGGCGGGCGGGAGGCGCAGCGCGCGGAGCGGCGGGAGGCGATCCTGCAGGCCGCCATGGCGCTGATCGCCGAGCGCGGCTACCGCCGTACCTCGATCGCCGCCGTCGCCGAGCGCGCCGGGCTGACCCAGCAGGGCCTGCTGCACCACTTCCCCACGAAGGAGCTGCTGCTGGTCGGCGTGCTGGAGGCACGCGACCGCTGGGATCTGGCCTCGGCGGCCGCGGCGTCCGGGGCCCGGCGTACCGACACCCTCGCCCAGCTCGTCGACTACAACGCCACCCGCCCCGGCATCGTGCAGACCTACACCGTGCTGTCCGCCGACAGCGTCACCGAGGACCACCCCGCCCGCGACTTCTTCGTGTCGCGCTTCCGCTGCGTACGCGCGGCGATGGCCGAGGCGCTGCGGGCCGAGTACGGCGACACGCTGCCCGGTGGCCTGACCCCGCAGCGGGCGGCGCCGCTGATGGTCGCCGTGATGGACGGGTTGCAGCTGCAGTGGCTGCTGGACCCGGACGAGGTGGACATGCCGGCGGCGTTCCGGGACTTCCTGGCGCTGCTCGGGAGCGGGGGCGGGAACGGGGACGAGAGCGGGGACGATGGACCGGGCGAGGCCCCCTAGCGGACCGGCGCGAGGCAGGAGACCGTCATCTTGTCCGGGCTGTATTCGAGGTCCGCGAGCAGCTCGCCGTCCGCGCAGGTGTCCTTGGGCGCGTCGAGCCTGCGGGTCACCAGGTACTGGGCATCGGCCGAGCCGCATGCCACGACTTCGAGGTCCTGGTCGTGCCAGTCGCCTTCGTTGCGGACGCAGTCGCCGACGGCGAGGGTCGGGGTCTTTCCGATGCCCGCTCCCTCGACGAACGCGCCGAGGACGAACAGGGTGGGGATCGCCAGCACCACGAGCGCCATCGGCACCAGGAACAGCAGCGCCTCGGGGCGGCGCAGCAGCGACTTGCCCGGATCGAGCGAGGGCCGAAAGCCGCCCGCCGGGGCGGCCAGCTTGCGGAAGCGGGCCCGCGGGCCGAGGTTCACCAGCAGGGTGATCGGGGTGATGACCACCGACAGCGGGCTCCACCAGCCCTGCCACAGGGTCTTGGCGGACATCTCGCGGTAGGTGGCCAGCCCGCAGGATCGGCAGAACACCGCGCTCCGGCTGAGGAACCGCATCAGGAAGAGGATGCCCTGATGCCCGCGCACGGTGGCCCGGACCGCGGGCTGGGCACCGCACAACTCGCAGCCGGGGGCGGCGGCGTAGGGCGCGGGGTGCGGCTGCTGGGCGTAGGGCCCCGTGGGCTGTTGGGCGTAGGGTCCCGTGGGCGGTTGGCCATACGGCTGCGCATACGGGTAAGGGCCGTGCGGTGGTGGCGGTGTGGCCATGGAGATTCCCCCTGGATTCCTCGGAAGTGCCCAACGCGTGCGCGGACCGGACCAGAAACCCTAACCGCGGGCCGTATCAAGCCATCCCGTGCCCTCTACCGCCGCACCGCGCGCCCCGTTTTACTCGCCCCATGAGACGCATACGCACCAAGCCGGTCGCACTCGGCATCGCCCTGCTCGCCACCGTCCCGCTGTCCCTGACGGCTCCGGCCCAAGCGGCCGGCACGGGCGGACCCACCGCGGTACGGACCGCGGTCGAGCAGGTCACGGTGGAGGAGGCCCGGCTGACGCAGGCCGCGCCGCAGGAGATCCTGCGGCGCAGCGCATTCGACGACCAGGCGCCGGAGTTCGGGCGCGGACTGGCCCGCCTGGACACCTACCCGGAGGCCAGGCGCTATGTCGCGGACGCGGGACGGGCGCTGTGGCGGCGGGCGGTGGACCGGGCGCAGGGGCGCGGGCCCGCGGGCGGCGATCTGAGTCGGGACGACGACCGGCCGCTGTACTGGGCGCGGTTGGGAATGACGAAGGAACTGCGGCAGTGGCGGCCGGACTTCGCGCTGTCCCCCGCCCGGCGGGCGGCGCTGCTCGGTTCGCTGGAGCGCGGCTCGCGCGGGGAGGACGGCATCGAGCTGCCCGCCGGGAAGCAGGTGCTGCGGATCGTGGTGACCGGGTTCGACCCGTTCCAGCTGGACGCCGATCCGCGGCGGAGCAATCCGTCGGGGGCGGCGGCACTCGCGCTGGACGGGACGACGGTGCGTACCGCGTCGGGCCGGACGGCCCGGATCGAGGCCGCGATGTTCCCCGTACGGTGGGCGGACTTCGCGGCCGGCACGGTGGAGCGCACCCTGCTGCCGCACTTCCGGCGCGGGCCGCGGCAGGTGGATCTGTTCACCACGATCAGCCAGGGGCGCCCGGGGAGGTTCGACGTCGAGCGGACCAACGGGGCCTGGCGGGGCGGCTATCCGGACAACGCGCGGGAGTCCCGTACGGAGACGGCGCCGATCCCGGCGGGTGTGCCGACCGTGACGCCGCAGCCGCAGTGGACGACCACCAGCCTGCCGTACGCGCGGATCGTCGCGGCGGACACCGGGCCGTATCCGGTGGTCGACCACACCGCGGTCACCGAGATCCCGGCGGGCGGCACCGAGCCGGTCGAGCGGCCGGACGGTCCGACTCCGGGGTCCACGGCCCGCGCCGGCGGCGGCGGGGACTACCTGTCCAACGAGATCGCCTACCGGGCGACGCTGCTGCGGGACGCGGTGCGACGGCCGGCGCTGCCGGGCGGCCATCTGCACACTCCGGTGCTCGAGTTCGGGCCCGGCAACACCGATCCGGCCGGCGGTCAAGTCACCGATCCGGTCTTCGTGAAGAACCGGATCGCGATCGTCGGGCAGGTGCGCAAGGTCGTGGCGGTGGCGGCTTCGCAGGAGGCCGCCGGCGGGTAGCGCGGCCGGCCCGAGCAGGTTATCCACAGGCCGTCACACGCCGTGAGCTGTGGCGGCATGATGGAGCAATGATCCTTGCTGCCGCACAGTTCACCCCCGTTCCCGGCGACATCGGCGCCAACGCCGCGCGGATGGCCGCGCTCGTCACCGAGGCCGCCGGGCGCAACGCAGATCTGGTGCTCTTCGCCGAACTCGCGCTGTCGCGCTATGACCTGGAGGCGATAAAGGCCGACCCGGAGGGGATGACGGTCGGCCCCGACGACCCCCGCCTGACGCCCGTCCGGGAGGCCTGCCGGGCGACCGGCACCGCCGCGGTCGTCAACGCCCCGGGTCGGGCGGCGGGGGACGGCCGCCGCCCGCTCCTGTCCACCTTCGTCTACGGGCCGGACGGCGCACTGCTCACCCGCTACGACAAACGGCATCTGTCCGGGGCGGAGAACGACGTCTTCACGCCGGGCACGGCCGAGGGCCGCTTCACCCTGGGCGGGATCCGCTTCGCGCTCGCCACCTGCTACGACAACGACTTCCCCGAGGTCCCCGAGCAGGCCGCGGCGGACGGCTGCCGGGTGTACCTCGCCAGTTCGTTCCACGACGACCCGCAGTGGATGGACCGGTACGCGGAGCTGGCGCAGAAGCACGGGCTGCACATCCTCCTCGCCAACGGCACCGGCACCGGCACCGGCGTCGACCGCCCCGACCGACCGGCCTGCGGCCGCAGCGGCGCCTGGCTGCCCACGGGCGAGCAGGTGGCGGCGGCCGGCGTCGGGACGGACCTGGCGCCGGGCGAGGGCTTCGAGCTGGTGCTGACCGATGTCCGCGACCGGATCACGCTGATGGCGGACCCGGCGGTGGCGGCGATACCGGTCGAGGAGTGCGGTGAGCCGCTGGTGGACGTCCGCACCGCGGCGCCCGCACTGCTGGTGGCCGCGGACCGGCACGACGGGCCGGGCGCGTTCGCCCATCTGCGGCAGGGGGTACTGCGGCGGCTGCTGACGGCGCAGGAGTCGCTGCCGGACGGGCTGCGACTGCGGCTCGTCGAGGGCTACCGCCCGCCGGAGCTGCAGCGCCGTTACTTCGAGGAGTACGCGCAGGAGTTGCGCGCCGCCCACGCCGATTGGGATGCCGAGCGCATCCACCGGGCCGCCAGCCGCTATGTGTCGCCGCCCGACACCGCGCCGCACAGCGCGGGCGGCGCGGTGGACCTCACCCTGGTCACGGCGGAAGGTCGGGATGTCGACATGGGGACGCCCATGAACGCCTCGCCGGAGGAGAGCGACGGCGCGTGCTACACGAGCGCCCCGGATCTGCCGCCCGCGGCCCGCACCCACCGCCGGATACTCTCCTCCGCCCTGCGGGCGGCCGGCCTGGTCAACTACCCCACCGAGTGGTGGCACTGGTCCTACGGCGACCGCTACTGGGCACTGGCGACCGGCGCGGACCATGCGCTGTACGGCCCGATGGAGAGGTGGTGACACCACCGGCCGGCTGACGGTCCGGCACCCGTTACGGCACTGGGTCCCCGCAGCCGTACAGCGCGGCGGCCCGGCACCGTACGACGCCGACGGTCCGGCACCCGTGCGGCGCCGGACCGGTCGACGGGCCTCAGTCCTGCGGCGCCTCCGGCGCCAGCAGCTCCAGCTCGGCCCGGGTCGGATAGGACGGCTGGGCGCCCGGCTTGGTGACGGCCGCTGCGCCGACGCGCACGGCGAAGCGGGCGGCCTCCTGGAGCGAGGCGCCGCGGGCCAGGCGGGTGGCGAGGGCGCCGGTGAAGGCGTCGCCGGCGCCGGTGGTGTCCACGGCCTTGACCCGTACGCCGGCGACCTCGCCGATTCCGGCGGCGTCCAGCACCAGCGCGCCGTCCCCGCCGAGGGTGATCACGACCGAGCGGGCACCCTGGTCGAGCAGCGCCTGCGCCCACTCGGCGGGGGTGCCGTCGGCGCGGCCGGAGAGCCGGCGGGCCTCGTGCTCGTTGACCACCAACGGGTCTGCCACGGCGAGGAGTTCGGTCGCAAGGGCCGCTTCCGGAGCCGGCGAGGGGTTGAGCACGACCCGGGTGCCGGCCTGGGCGGCGGCCGCGGCGGCGGCCCGTACCGACTCCATGGGGATCTCCAGCTGGAGGGAGACCACCGAGGAGGCGGCGATGACCTCCTTCGCCGCGGCCACGTCCTGCGGGGTCAGGGCGGCGTTGGCGCCGGGCGAGACCACGATGCTGTTGTCGCCGTCCGGGTCGACGACGATCATCGCGGTGCCGGTGCGGGCCGCCTGGTCCACGATGACCGGTGCGACGTCGGTGCCGGCCTCGCGCTGGGCGTGCAGCAGCAGTTCGCCGTACGCATCGCCGCCGACCCGCGCCAGCAGTGCGGTGCGGCCGCCGATCCGGGCCGCGGCGGCCGCCTGGTTGGCGCCCTTGCCGCCGGCCGATTCGACCAGGTCCGTGCCGAGCACGGTCTCTCCCGCGCCGGGCCGCCGCTCGACCCGTACCGTCAGATCCGCGTTGGCCGAGCCGACCACCAGGACGTCATACATGCGCCGTTCTCCCATGTCCGAGCGGCGCGCTCCGATAGCCGTGCGCCGCTTCGCCGATTGTTGTCATCTGCCGTCTCATCCGCCGTCCCACTCGCCGGGCCGTCCGCCGTCTCAGCCGCCGTCGAACCTCGCGGCGTTCTCGGCCGTCACCAGCACCACCGGCACCTTGACCGACTTCGGCAGCCTCTCACCGCGGGCGGCCTTCAGCGCCCAGTCCACGGCCTTCCTGCCCAGGAGTTCCGGCTGCTGGGCGACGGTGGCGGTCAGGGTGCCGCCGCGGACCGCCTCGACGCCGTCCGGGGTGCCGTCGAACGCCACCACCTTCACGTCCTTGCCGGACCGCCCGCCCAGCGCCTTGGACGCGCCGAGCGCCATCTCGTCATTGGCGGCGAACACCCCGGCGATATCGCGGTGCGCCTGCAGCATGTTGGACATCACGTCCATGCCCTTGGTGCGGTCGAAGTCCGCGGGCTGCTGGGCGACGACCTGGATGCCGGGGTACTTCCTGATGCCCTCTTCGAAGCCCCGGCCGCGCTCGCGGGCGGCGGAGGTGCCGGGCTGGCCCTCCAGGAAGGCCACCTTGCCCTTGCCGCCGAGCGATGCGGCCAGCGTCTTCGCGGCGAGCCGGCCGCCCGCGACGTTGTCGGAGGCGATGGTCGAGCCGACCGTGCCGCCGTTGACGCCGCGGTCGATGGAGATGACCGGCACCTTCGCCCGGTTGGCGACGCCGACGGCCGGGACGGCGGCGTCGGAGTCGACCGGGTTGATGATCGCGGCCCTGACGTTCTGGCTGGTGAACGTCTCCATCTGGTTGATCTGCTGGGTGGGGTCGTTCTGCGCGTCGGTGATGTTGATGTGCAGCCCGCGGGCGTCCGCCTCGGCCTGGGCGCCTTCCTTGATGCCGACGAAGAACGGATTGTTCATCGTGGACAGCGCGAGCCCCAGGTCGGTGTCGCCGCCGCGGTCGCAGCCGGCCAGCCCGAGCGCCACGGTCGCGGCCAGTCCGGCCGCCAGCGGCGCCCTGGCCCGGGCGATCGCCCCACGCCCGGCCGCCCCCCTGAGGCGCACGGTCCATGCCGTCCGGTCCCTCGCCGCCGCGCTCCGGCCCCGGGCGGTCACCGCGCGCTCCGGCGGCGCAGCGTGTCCAGCAGCACCGCCAGCGCGATGACCAGCCCGGTGGCCACCTGCTGCCAGAACGCCGAGACGCTCAGCAGGTTGAGGCCGTTGCGCAGTACGGCGAGGATCAGCGCGCCGATGAGGGTGCCGGACGCCTTCCCGGAGCCGCCGGAGAGGCTGGCCCCGCCGATCACCACGGCGGCGATCGCGTCCAGCTCGTATCCGACCGCGGCCTGCGGCTGGGCGGAGGTGAGCCGGGCCGCGAGCACGATGCCGGCCACCGCCGCGAACAGCCCGGACAGCGCGTAGATGACGAGCTTGCGGCGCTTGACGGCGATGCCGCAGAGCCGGGCCGCCTCCTCGTTGCCGCCGATCGCGAACATCGCGCGTCCGGTGTACGTACGGGCCAGGACCAGTGCGGCGACCAGCCCCATCACGATCATGACGAGGACGGGTACCGGCAGCCAGCCGCCGAGGGTGTCGCCGAGCCGGCCGACCGAGCCGGGGAACTCGATCGGCGAACCGCCGGAGATGACCAGTGCCAGACCGCGGCCGACCGAGAGCATCGCCAGGGTGGCGATGAAGGCGGGCAGCCGGCCGTAGGCGACCAGCGCGCCGGAGACCAGTCCGGCCCCCGCGCCGACCGCGAGGCCGAGCAGCACCGCCGTCCAGACCGGCAGGCCCCCGCCGGTGGCCGCCCAGGCGACGACGGTGGCGGAGAGCGCCGCGACCGAGCCGACCGACAGGTCGATACCGGCCGAGACGATCACGAAGGTGACGCCGAAGGCGAGGATCGCGGTGACCGACGCCTGGACGCCGACGTTGAGGAGGTTCTGTCCGTTGAGGAAGTCCCCGGACAGCGCGGCCATCACGACGACCAGGGCGATCAGTCCGCCGAGCGGACCGTTCCTGAGGACCGCCCGGGAGAACCACGGCCCGGGGCCGCCCCGGGCCGGTGCCCGTCCCACCGCCTCGGCGGCGGCCGCCGTCTTCACCTCAGCGGACATCGGAGCCCTCCATCGCGCTCTCGTTGGTGTGGTTGCCGTCGGGGGTGCCGTGCGGGGGCCGTAGCGCGAGCTCCATCACGGCGTCCTGGGTGGCCTCTTCGGCCGGCAGCTCGCCGGCCAGCCGGCCCTGGGACATCACCAGCACCCGGTCGCTCATGCCGAGCACCTCGGGCAGATCGCTGGAGATCATCAGCACCGCGCGGCCGGCCGCCGTCAGTTCGTTGACGAGCTGGTAGATCTCGACCTTGGCGCCGACGTCGATACCGCGCGTGGGTTCGTCGAGGATCAGCAGCCTGGTGTCCGCCAGCAGCCACTTGCCGATGACGATCTTCTGCTGGTTGCCGCCGGAGAGCGTACGGGCGGGCTGCGCCAGACCGCTCATCCGCACCCTCAACCGCTCGGCGACTGCGGCCGCTTCGCGCCGCTGGGCGCCGCGGTCCACCAGCCCGCCGCGGGTGTCGCGGTCGAGCCGGGCGAGGGTGAGGTTGTCCTGGAGGGACGCGTCCAGGACCAGGCCCTGGCCCTTGCGGTCCTCCGGTACGAGGCCGAGGCCGGCGCGCATCGCGGCGCGCACATCGCCGCCGGCCAGCGGCTCGCCGTCGACCTCGACCGTGCCGGCGTCATAGCGGTCCACGCCGAAGACGGCCCGGACGACCTCGGTGCGGCCCGCGCCGACCAGTCCGGCCAGGCCCACCACCTCTCCGGCCCGCACCTCGAAGTCGATGCCCTCGAAGACCGGCCCGGCCGTCGTCCCGTGACGGGTCAGCCCGCGGACCCGCAGCAGGGGCGCACCCGGCTCGTCGGGGCGCACCCGCGGGTACTGCTCGGCGATGTCCCGGCCCACCATCAGGCGGATCAGCTCGTCCTGGTCGGTGGATGCGGGGACCTCGGCGACCGAGCGGCCGTCGCGCAGGACGGTGACCCGGTCGCCGAGCGCGCCGATCTCCTCCAGATGGTGGGTGATGAAGAGGATGCCGACGCCGGCGTCGCGCAGTTCGCGGACGATCGTGAAGAGGGTGTCGACCTCCTCGGAGGTGAGCACCGCGGTCGGCTCGTCCATGATCAGGACGCCGGCGTCGAGGCCGAGCGCCTTGGCGATCTCGACCATCTGGCGCCGGGCGATGCCCAGTTCGGCGACCGGGGTGTCCGGGGAGACGTCCAGGCCCACGCGGGCGAGCAGCTGGGTGGCGCGGGCACGCAGGGCCTTGCGGTCGATCAGACCGAGCGCGGTGCGCGGCTGGCGGCCCAGGAAGAGGTTCTCGGCGACGGTCAGCCCGGGGACGAGGTTGAACTCCTGGTAGATCGTGGCGATGCGGAGGCGCTCGGCGTCCCGCGCGGAGCGGATCTGCACCTCGCGCAGGCCGTGGGGCGCGCCGTCGACGAGGATGCGGCCCGCGTCGGGGCGGTGGGCTCCGGAGAGCATCTTGATCAGGGTGCTCTTGCCCGCGCCGTTCTCGCCGAGCAGGACGTGCACCTCGCCGCCGCGCAGGCTCAGGTCCACGCCGTCCAGCGCGCGGACGCCCGGGAACGACTTCGTCACCCCCTCCACGCGCAGCAGTTCGCGGCCGCCCGGTACGTCGTCGTTGACGCCGGTCATGCGCTCCCCCTCTCTTCTTCGGGTCCCCTTGCGGTGGTCGGTCCGGACTGCGGCTCGCCGGACCCGCTAGCCGGCGGTCTCGCCGCAGGAACGCCGGACGACCAGCCGGGCCGGCAGCAGCACCGAGTCGGCCGGCCGGCCCTCGATCCGCGCCAGCAGGGTGGCGACGGCGGCCCGGCCCAGTTCGCGGGTGGGCTGGGCGATGGCGGTCAGCGGCGGGTCGATATGGGCGAACCACGGCACGTCGTCGTAGACCACCAGCGCCATGTCGTCGGGCACCCGCATCCCGCGGGCCCGGAGCTCGTCCATCGCGCCCAGCGCCATCAGGTTGTCGGTGGCCAGCACCGCGTCCGGCGGCTCGGGCAGGTCGAGGAAGCCGCTCATCACCCGCCGGCCGCCGGTGGGCTGGAGATCGGGGGTGGCGCCGACCCGCTCGTCGGGCAGGGCGAGGCCGTGGCCGGCCAGCGCCGTACGGAACAGTTCGAGGCGCTCGTCGCCGGTGGGGGTGCCGGCCGGCGCGACGATGATCGCGGGGCGGCGGCGGCCGAGGGCGGCGAGGTGGGCGGCGAGGTCGGTGAGCGCGGCGGCACCGTCGGCGCGTACGCAGGGGGCGTCGACGCCGGGCACGGTGCGGTCCAGCAGGACCAGTGGGGTGCCGGCGGCGACGGCCTCGCCGAGCATCGCCGAGCCGGTGCCGGCCGAGCTGACCAGCAGGCCGTCGATCCGGCGGTCGAGCAGGGTGCGGATGTAGTCGTCCTGCTGCTCGGGGCGCTCGCCGGCGTTGCCGATGACCAGGCTGTAGCCGAGGCTGCGGGCGGCGTCCTCGACGGCGTCGGCCAGCTCGGTGAAGAAGGGGTTGGTGAGGTCGCCGATGATCAGGCCGAGCGTGCCGGTGCGGGCGGTGCGCAGCGCGCGGGCGACGTTGTTGGGGCGGTAACCCAGCTCCCGTACGGCGGCCAGCACCCGTTCGCGGGTCTCGGCGACCGGGCTGTGGCCGTTGAGCACCCGGGAGACCGTGGCGACGGAGACCCCTGCCCGCTCTGCCACATCTTTGATGTTCGCCATGGCGCCGTTGCCGTTTCTGTCCGTGCGACCGCCGACCGCCCAGGGGGCGGGTGGCTTCGCGTCATCGACGTGTAATCGATTTCAGGAGGTTTTCGTGGGGGCTACGAAATCGATTACACGGCCGGTGCGTCAAGATGCCGCGAATGTTGCCTGTGTCACATCGGGGTTGTCTGCGCCACAACGGGGAGTCGGCGGCGACGGAGCCGGCTCACCGGAATCCCGCGCCGTGCGAACGATCGGCCCGGGCACTCCCCCGTTGACCGTCCCGCCTCGATGGCGCGCACCGGCCGTGTCCGGACCCGTGGGCCCGACCCGCCGATTACCGGGCGAACTGACCCACGCACGCGACGACCGCCACCAGCAGGCTCAGCACGCCGAGTACGACCTGCCACCTGTCAGGCGGGGCCCATCGGTCGCTCTCCTGCTCCGTGTCCTGATCGTCCATCGCTCCTCCTCGCTCCTCCGGACAGGCCCCGGAAGTCAGGGCCTTCACCGGCGGTGCCGCCGGTGAAGCTGTGGGAGGAACGCGATGAAGCCCGTTGAGAATAGCGCGAGTTGAGCCCCTCGCGGGGCGGAATCCGGCGCCACGCGGGGAGTGGGAGCAGGCCCTGGCCGCCCCGGCTCCGGCCCCACGCGCCAGGGGCCGCACCCCTTTGCGGGATGCGGCCCCTGGCGGGAGTCGCCGGTCAGCGGCGGATCAGGCGACGGTCAGCTTGACGTCGATGTTGCCGCGGGTGGCGTGCGAGTACGGGCAGACCTGGTGGGCCTTCTCCACGAGGTCCTGGGCGGTGGCCGCGTCGACGTCGGGGATCGACACCGAGATCTCGACCGTGAGGCCGAACCCACCGTCCGGGGTCTTGCCGATGCCGACCTTGGCGGTCACCCGGGAGCCGGAGACATCGGCGTTCTCCCGGCGGGCGACGACGCTGAGCGCGCCCTGGAAGCAGGCGCTGTAGCCGGCCGCGAAGAGCTGCTCGGGGTTGGTGCCGGCGCCACTGCCGCCCTGCTCCTTGGGCGGGTTGACGACCACGTCGAGCTTGCCGTCGTCGCTGGCGACGCGGCCGTCACGGCCGTTCTCAGCGGTGGCGACGGCGGTGTAGACGACGTCGACGGTCTGGATGGACATACGAGATCCTCCTGTGATTCGCCGCGACTCGCGCCCACGGATCGCGACGGCCTGCCGCCGAGCCTAATCCGTGGCGAAGGACGGCTGCCAGTGCGGGTTCTCCGACGGGGCCGTTCGAGCACGGTGGTCGTGATCCCTGCGCCGAGCCGGGCCGAGGTGGCGGACCGGCACGCGCGGCCGGCTCACGGCCGAGCGTCCCCGGTCCACCGCGACAGCGGCCGCATCGTCGCGCCGAGGCGGATTCTCGCCTGTCAACCCACGTCGATGACCCGGCGTCCCACTCCATGACGGACGGCTGCCGATCACCCGGGAGAGCACGTGGCGAAGAAGGACCAGAGGACGGACGCGGCGGGGGAGAAGGACCGCGAGAAGTGGATGGCGCGTTTCCAGGTACGGCTGGCCGTGCGGCCGGGCGTGGACCGGGCGGTCGTGCTCCAGGCGGTCAAGGATGTCACGGCGCACTGCACGGATACGGGAGAGCATCCGCGGACCGCCTTCGGCGACCCGGACGCCTACGCCGTGCAGGCCGCCGCGCGGCTGGTGCCGGCGGACCGGGCGGCGCGGGCGAGGCGGCACAACGGCGTGGTGGACGCGCTCGACTCCGTGCTGAAGAGGGCCGGGGACGTCGCCGGTCTGTGACCGGCGTCCGTCATGGCCCGGCGCACGGGTCGTGCTTCGGCTCACCCGAGGTGGCTAGGCCGTCGCAAGAGGCCGCGGTGCCGGGCGGACCATGGCGAACTCCCGGTCGGCCGATCCGGGGCGTACGGGCTGGGTCCGGCCCGTTCGTTGGAAGCCGTGGCGGGTGTAGAGGTGCTCCGCGGGCGTGTTGCCCTCCGTGACCCAGAGGTGGACCTGGGGGTGGCCGTGGTCGCCGGCCCTGCGCAGTGCCTCGCGGACCAGGAGGTCGCCGGCGCCGCGTCCGCGTGCGGCGGGGCTCACCCACATCGACACCAGCTCCGCGGCGCCGGGGTCGGTCGGGACGATCCCGATCAGGCCACAGGCGCCGCCGTCGTCCTCGGCGAGGAACTGGCTGCGGCACGTGAGGCGCTCGCGCCAGTCGCCCTCCGCGAAGGCCTGCTCGCGGCCCAGGGTGGAGCCGAACGCCTCGGGGGCGTCGGCCAGGGCCGCCAGGCGGACAGTGCGGTAGAGGGCCCAGTCGTCGGGCTCCAGGGGGCGCACGGTGATCTCTGTCATGGGCCAGACCCTGGCGCCGGCCGGCGCCCCCGGCAAGGGGTTTTCCGCGCGGTCCGGGCCGGTGCCCGCACCGCGGCCGGCGTCCGCACCGCGGCCCGCGGACTCCCGCGGCCGGGTGCGGATCGGGACGCCGCGCGCCGGGACTCCGGTCAGTCGTCCAGGCTCACGATCATCTTGCCGGTGTTCTCGCCGCGCAGCAGGCCCAGGAAGGCCTCGACGCCGTTCTCGATGCCGGAGACCTTGGTCTCGCGGTACTTCAGCTCGCCGGAGCGGATCCAGGCGGAGACCTCCTGGACGAACTGCGGCTGGAGCGCGTAGTGGTCGGTGACGATCAGGCCCTGCAGGCGCAGCCGCTTGCCGATGACCTGCGCGAGGTTGCGCGGCGCGGGGGTCGGCTCGGTGGCGTTGTACATCGAGATCATGCCGCAGATGGCGACCCGGCCGTGGACGTGCAGGGAGGAGATGGCCGCTTCGAGGTGGTCGCCGCCGACGTTGTCGAAGTAGACGTCGATGCCGTCCGGCGCGGCCTCCTTCAGCTGCTTGGCGACGTCGCCGTTCTTGTAGTTGAAGGCGGCGTCGAAGCCGTACTCCTCGACCAGGAGCTTGACCTTCTCGTCGGAGCCGGCCGAGCCGATGACCCGGGAGGCGCCCTTGAGCTTGGCGATCTGGCCCACCTCGCCGCCGACCGCGCCGGCCGCGCCGGATACGAAGACGGCGTCGCCCTCCTTGAAGGACGCGACCTCCAGCAGGCCCGCGTAGGCGGTCAGGCCCGGCATGCCGAGCACGCCGAGGTAGGCGGTGAGGGGAGCCAGCGAGGGGTCGACCTTGGCGACGCGCTGGGCGTCCAGGACCGCGTACTCGCGCCAGCCGAGGCCGTGCAGGACGTGGTCGCCGACGGCGAGGGAGTCGGCGCGCGAGGCGATGACCTCGCCCACGGCGCCGCCCTCCATCGGCTGGTCGAGCTGGAAGGGCGGGACGTAGGACTTCACGTCGTTCATCCGGCCGCGCATGTACGGGTCGACCGAGAAGTGCTTGGTGCGGACGAGGACCTGGCCCTCGCCGACCTCGGGCACCGCGGCCTCGCGCAGCGCGAAGTCGTCCGGGGTGGGCCAGCCGTGCGGGCGGGCGACGAGGTGCCATTCACGGCCGGTCGTGGGCAGTGCGGACATGAGCGCGATCCTTCCTAATGCTTCAGGTACTGAAACAATGATGCTCCTCGATATTTCATGCTGTCAAGTAATTGGGTATCCTGGTGCCCATGACAGTGCGCCCGGACCCCTTGACCGTCGAGGTCGTCGATCTCATCGGCACCGTCGTCGCCCGCTACTACGAGGAGTACGAGCACGCCGCGGCCGAGCACTCCCTCACCGGTGCGCAGGCCCGGGTGCTCGGCCTGCTCTGCGTCGAGCCGCTGCCCATGCGCAAGGTCGCCCAGCGCCTGAAGTGCGAGCCGTCGAACATCACCGGCATCGTGGACCGCCTGGAGTCCCGCGGCCTGGTCGAGCGCCGCCCCGACCCGGCCGACCGCCGGGTCAAGCTCGCCGCCCCGACCGCCGAGGGCGCGCGCACGGCCGGGGCGCTGCGGGCCTCCCTCGGCTTCGCCCGCGAGCCCCTCGGCAAGCTGTCGGTCGCCGAGCGCACCCTGCTCAAGGAGCTGCTGCAGCGGATGCTGGGCGTCGCGCCGGAGTGAGACCGGTGCACCGCACCGGGCCCGTGCGGGAGCGCGGCGGGAAGTGGCCCACGATCGTCGCGGGCAGGTGGACCGGGCGGGCGGACCGGCGGCGTTCTAACCTCACCCCATGACCAACCCGAGCAGCACCCGCCACTCCGTCGACTTCTACTTCGACCCCATCTGCCCGTTCGCCTGGATCACCTCGCGCTGGATCCTGGAGGTCGAGCGGCACCGCGACCTGGATCTGCGGTTCCGGGTGATGAGCCTGTCCGTGCTCAACGAGGGCCGCGAGGACCTTCCCGAGAAGTACCGCGAGCTGCTGGACGCGGGCTGGGGCCCGGTGCGGGTGTGCATCGCGGCCGCCCAGGAGCACGGTGAGGAGGTGCTGCGCGATCTGTACACCGCGCTCGGCACCCGGATCCACAACGACGGCCGCCAGGACACCGCCACCGTCATCGAGGAGGCGCTGGCCGAGGTCGGGCTGCCGGCCGAGCTGGCCCGCGCCGCCGGCGGCGAGGCGTACGACGACGCGCTGCGCAAGAGCCACCACGAGGGCATGGACCCCGTCGGCGAGGACGTCGGCACGCCCACGCTCCACATCGACGGGGTCGCGTTCTTCGGCCCGGTGCTGATGGCGATCCCGCGCGGCGAGGACGCGGTGCGGATCTTCGACGGCGTCCGCCTCCTCGCCGGTTACGACAAGTTCTTCGAACTGAAGCGGACCCGCACCGGCGAGTTCGACTTCAGCTGACGGCCTCGGGGGCGGAGGACGCGGGGGCGGCGGCGGCCGAACCGGTCGCGTCCGCCGCTCCCGGCTCCTCGGCCACCGTGGTGCGCAGGCCGCGCAGCAGCACCAACGACAGCACCGCGGCGCACGCCATCACCCCCGCGGCGCACAGCACCGCCGTCTGGAGCCCGTCCGTGAAGGCCGTCCGGGCGGCGGCCAGCAGCGCCCGGCCCGCCCGGCCGGGCAGTTCACCGGCCACCGCGGCGGCGCCCGCCAGGGTCTCGCGTGCCGCGTCGGCCGCCCCGGCGGGGAGACCGGCGGGCAGCGCGTCGGCCATGCGGCCGTGGTAGACCGCGCCGCCGATGCTGCCCAGGATCGCCATGCCCAGCGCGCCGCCCAGTTCGGTGCCGGACTCCAGGACGGCCGAGGCGGAGCCCGCGCGCTCCGGCGGCGCGACGCCGATGGCCAGTTCGTTGCCGAGGGACATCACCATCACCAGGCCCGAGGCGTAGACGGACGAGGCGACCAGGACGTACCAGAGGGCGGAGCCGGGCTCCAGCCAGGACAGCCAGACGAAGCCGCCGGCCGCGACCGCGAAGCCCACGGCGATGACGTACGCCCGGTCCATCCGCTGGCCGAGCCCGGCGGCCAGCGGCGCCATCCCGCCCACCGCGAGCGTCGGCAGCAGGTTCCACAGCGCCGCCTGAAGCGGGCTCATCCCCCGTACGGTCTGCAGGTATTGGGTGAAGAACACCGCGCAGCCGACGACGGCGAACGTCGCCAGCAGGTTCATCAGCACCGACCCGCTGAACCCGCGGTGGCGGAACAGCTCCAGGTCGAGCATGGGGTGGCGGGCGGTGCGCTGGCGGTGGACGAAGGCCGCGCCGGCCAGCAGACCGGCCGCCAGGGCGATGACCGGCAGCGCCGAGAGGCCGTCGCGGGCGATCTCCTTGATGCCGTAGACGATCGGCAACATGGCGAGCAGGGACAGCAGCGAGCCGGGCAGGTCGAAGCGGCCGGCCGCCGGGTTCTTGTACTCCGGCAGCAGCAGCGGGCCGCAGACCAGCAGCAGCACCATCACCGGTGCGTTGATCAGGAAGACCGAGCCCCACCAGAAGTGCTCCAGCAGCACCCCGCTGAGCACCGGGCCGACCGCGATCCCGCCCATGATTGCCGTCGACCACAACGCGACCGCCTTGCCGCGCTGCTTGGCGTCGTGGAAGAGGTTGCGGATCAGCGCGAGCGTGGAGGGCATCAGGGTCGCGCCGCCGACGCCGAGCAACGCCCGTGCGGCGATGAGCGTTTCGGCGCTCTGCGCGTATGCGGCGACTCCGGAGGCGAGGCCGAAGAGCAGGGCGCCGGACAGCAGCAGCTTGCGGCGGCCGATGCGGTCGCCCAGCGCCCCCATGGTGATCAGCAGGCCGGCCAGGACGAATCCGTAGACGTCCAGGATCCACAGTTGCTGAACGCTGCTGGGCTCCAGCTCCGCGGTCAGGAAGGGCACCGCGAAATAGAGCACCGAGACGTCCATCGAGACCAGGAGGCAGGGCAGCAGGAGGACGCCCAGGGCGGTCCACTCACGGCGGCCGGCCAACGGCTTGGGTGTGTACGAAGTAAACGACATGGCTGACACGGTAAGCAGGTTGCGCTTACGGTGCAAACAACAGGAGCGATAAGGGGATTGGAGCTGCATCACACTAGTGCACTGACCTAGTGCAAGGCGCTGGTGGCGCCCCCGCTGCTACCCTCACAGCGAGCAAATTCCCCTGGTGCACTAGTACGGAGGTTGCCCCGTGGAGCAGTCGGCCCCGCCGCCCTACCGGCGGATCGTCGAGGAGATCCGGCGCCGCATCGACGCCGGCGAGCTGGCGGCGGGCGACCGGGTGCCGTCGACCCGGCGGATCACCCAGGAGTGGGGCGTGGCGATGGCGACCGCCACCAAGGTGCTGACGACGCTGCGCCAGGAGGGGCTCGTACGGGCCGTACCGGGCGTGGGCACGGTCGTGGCCGAACAGGAGCGGGCGCCCCGCGCCGAGACCGCGCGCGAGCGGCGGCCGCGCGAGACGGACGGCGGGCTCAGCCGCGAACGCGTCGTACGGGCCGCGATCAAGGTCGCCGACGCCGAGGGGCTGCGCGGGCTGTCGATGCGCCGGGTCGCCGCCGAGTTCGGGGTGTCCTCGATGGCGCTCTACCGCCATGTCGCCAACAAGGACGAGCTGGAACTGCTGATGGCGGAGGCCGCGTTCGCCGAGGTCGCGCCGCCCCGGCCCGCACCGGAGGGCTGGCGGGAGCGGATGGAGGCGGGTGCACGGCTGCAATGGGAGCTCTACCAGCGGCATCCGTGGCTGGCGCAGTATCTGTCGATCACCCGGCCGCGGCCGATGCCGCAGGCGATGGCGCTGATCGAGTGGACCATGGCGCGGGTCGAGGGGATGGATCCGCTGACCCTGATCCACATGGCCGTGACCCTGCTGAACTATGTGCGGTCCACCGCCGCCGGCTTCGAGGACGACCTGGAGGCCGAGCAGGAGACGGGGATGGACCAGAACCAGTGGATGGCCTCCATGGACCCGGTGTTCGCGGGCATCCTGGAGTCCGGCTCGTACCCCATGTACGCGGGCATCGACGGGGTCGGGGAGGACGCGGTGACCCTGGAGTCGCTCTTCGAGTTCGGGCTGGCGCGGCTCCTGGACGGCATGGAGGTGCTGGTCGGGCGCCGGGCGGCGGGGGGCGGCGGGGGCGGCTGAACAGGCCGCGCGCCACGGGAGGTTGCCCACCCCTACTTCAGGGAGACGCCGGTGATCCCGCCGGCCCCGTGCGGCCGGTCAGGTCAGCTCCCCGCGCAGCCGGCGGGCCCGTAACACCAGCTCCAGTTCGAAGCGGCGGTCCGGGTCGTCCATCTCCCCGCCCCATAACTCCCGTATCTGGCGCAGCCGGTAGCGCACGGTCTGCGGATGGACGCCGAGCCGCTCGGCGATCTCCGGGGCCCCGCCGCGGGTCTCCAGCCAGGCGAGCAGGGTCTGGGCGAGGCGCCGCCCGTGGGTGGGGCCGCAGCTCTCCAGGGGGGCGAGCCGGCGGCGGGTGAGGTCCTCGATCAGCTCCTCGGGCGGCAGCAGGACCAGCGCCTCGGTGTGCTCGGTGCACTGCAGCAGCTCGCCGGCGGGCAGCAGTCCGCGCTCCGTCAGATCGACCGCCGCCCCGGCCCAGCGCAGCGACTTCGCGGCGTCCAGCAGCGGGACGGCGGGCCCGATGGCGCCCGACCAGCCGGCCGCCGCGCGCGCCAGCAGCTCGCGCCGCCCCGGGGCGTCCGGCTCCGGCACCACCATCCGCGGCCGTTCGCACTCCATGTCCAGCAGGACGTCCGAGGCGACGGCGGGCGCCACCGCCTCGCGGGCCGGCCGCAGCAGGACCGCGACGGCGACCTGCTCGGGCAGCGGCCAGCCGATCCGCGCGGCCCGCTCGGCGAGCGCCGGCAGCAGCGCGGCGGCCCCCGCGGCGCCGGAGCCCTTGCCGCGCCGCCTCCTGCCGGCGCCGGTGAACAGCAGCTCCATCAGGCCGCGTTGCAGCCGCAGCCGCTCACCGGCCTGCCGGGCGGCGGCCTCGGCATAGCCGCGTACGGACTCGGCGACCAGTCCGTCGAGGTACTCGAACCCGGACTCGGCCAGCTCGTACATCGCCGGCGCCGGGATGGCGACCTGCTGGCCGATCTCGGCGAGCCGCCGCCAGGCCAGCCGTACGCCCAGCCGGTAGATGGCCTGTAGAGCGTCCAGGCTGCGGCCCTGGATGCCCTCGCCGCGGCCGAACTCCTGGAAGACCCTCGGGTGGACATGCGGGCGGTCCAGGCCGGCGGTCATATGGGCGACGAAGTGCTCCAGCGACTGCCGGATGCCGACCAGCGCCCTCGGCTCGCCGAACTCGTCGTGCACCAAGGGAAGTTGCGGGTACTCCCGGCGAATCTCGCGCAGGATGTCCTGGGCCAGGGAGGGCACCTCGTCCAGCGCCAGCGCGGCGAACCGCCGCACCTGGTAGGACGGGACCTCCCGCCAGGCGGAACGCACGGCGGTCACCACCCGGACCTCCTTCGCACGCCGCCCCCCTACTCGCCGGTCCGGCCGAAGGTCACCAGCGGCACGTTCGGCTGCTCGGGGGTGGCGCCCAGCGCCGCGACGATGCCGAGCGCGACGCCGACGGCCAGAGCGGCGGCGGCCAGAGCGGTCAGTACGGCAGCGAGCGTTCGGTGCATGGCGCGGCGGCCCTTCGTCGATGCCGGAGACCTCAGGTCTTCGTCGAGGCTGGTACGGCACATGCACGGCCCGGGGTGCGATGGATCGAGGCCGGCTCGGCGCCGCGTCCCACGGCGCGGCACCACTTCGGTCGTGGTGCCTGCCGAGTGTGGAAGGGCATTGACTCCCTGTCAAGAGTTCCCTTACGTTCCCGGCCCATGGCGCCCGGGGCCACCGGGAGCGAACACACCGGACCGGCCACGGCGCCCCGAACGTGCACCAGAGCGTGATCCCCCACCGCTTCCAGGAGTGCCCGTATGCCCGCATCCGGCAAGTCCGCCACCCCCTCCGCCGCCGCCCGCACCGCATCGCCGCCGTCCCTGGCCGTCCTCGGACTCGGCGTCTTCCTGCTGGTCCTGGCCCCCCTGCTGGCCTGGTACGTCGAACCCCGGGCCAAGGTCACCCCGGTCGACGTCGATGTCACCACCGTCTTCACCGGCACCGGCAGCTACTTCGACACCGCCGCGCTGCGCACCAGGGACCGACAGAAGATCACCATCACCCGGCACGTCCTGGGCGACGTCGCGGCGAGCGAGCGCAGCGGCCGGGCCGTGTGGGACGTCTCCACCACGGTGGACACCCCCCGGACGCTGCCTCTGAAGGACCCGCGCAAGGCCTTCCAGTGGACCACCGAGCGCTGGGTCACCGACCGGCACAGCAACGCCCCGGTGCACTGCTGCGCGGAGGCCCCGACCCGCTTCGACGGCGACGCGTACCTCAAGTTCCCCTTCGACGTGCAGAAGAAGAGCTACCGCTGGTGGGACAACACCCTGGGCGCGGCCGTCCCGCTCCGCTACGCCGGCACCCGGCACGTCCAGGGCTATGAGGGCTACCGCTTCACCGGGACGGTGGCGCCGACCAGAACCGGCAGCCGGCAGGTCCCCGGGCGGCTGGTGGGCCGGGGCGGGCAGGGCCAGATCCAGGCCGAGGAGTGGTACGCCAACTCCGGTATCGAGCTGGTCGTCGAGCAGCGCACCGGCCGGATCATCCATGCCGCGATCTCCCCGCTCAAGACCCTGCGGGCCCCCGGCTCCCGGCGCGACGCGGTGGTGCTGCTGCGCGGCCGGCAGCTGGAGTTCACACCGGCGACGCAGCGCGCGCAGGTGCGGCTGGCGAAGGCGGACAGCGACAAGCTGGCGCTGGTCGGCCGGACGCTGCCGGTGGGGACCGCGGTGGCGGGCGGGGTGCTGGCGGTGGCCGGGGCGGGCTGGGTGGCGCGCGGCCGACGGCCCGGCCGCGGAGCGAAGTGATGAACCGTCAGTCAGGTTCGGACCCGTTTTTGTCACCCCGGTGAGTAGCCGCGGCGCACCGGCCGGGCGAAAACTGTCCACCCCACGGCGCAGCACGGCCCCGCACGACTCAGTACGCAGTACGTCCCCCCACCGCCGGTACCGCACCCTGAGACGAGTTGGATCGCACATGCCCCCGTACGTACGCCCCTCGCCGCCCCCGGCACCCTCCGCACCGCCGGCCGGCGGTCCCCCCGCCGCCGGCCGGCCCCCGCTCCCCCGCCGCATCGTCTTCCTCGCCCGCCGCGACCTGGGCAACCCCGCCGCCGGCGGCTCCGAACTCCTGGTGGACCGGATCGCCGCGGGACTGACCGCACACGGCCACGAGGTGACCCTGCTGTGCGGCGGGCCCGCGGCCGCACGGGACTACCGGGTGGTGTCCGCGGGCGGCGACGCCGGCCACTTCCTGCGCGCACCACGCCAGTTGGCCCGCCGCGCGGGCTCCTGCGATCTGCTGGTCGAGGTCTGCAACGGCATGCCCTACCTCGCGCCGCTGTGGCACCGCGGCCCGACCCTGTGCCTGGTCAACCACGTCCACACGGATCTGTGGCGGCTGCGCTACCCGGCGCCGGCCGCCCGGCTCGGCCGCCGTCTGGAGCACTGGGCGCTGACCGCCACCCACCACCGCAACCTGATGGTCGCGGTCTCCGGATCGACCGCGTCCGCACTGCGCGGCCTCGGTGTGGACCCCGGCCGGATCCGGCTCGTCCACAACGGCGTGGAGGAGCCCGGCGCACTGGCCCCCAAGGCCCCCGAACCGCTCTTCCTGGCCATGGGGCGGCTCGTGGAGTACAAGCGGATCGATCTGCTGCTGCGGCTGTGGGAGCGAGTCCGGCCGGTGACCGGCGGCCGTCTGGTGATCGTCGGTGACGGGCCGGAGCGCGCACGGCTGACCGCGCAGGCCGGCCCCGGCGTCACCTTCACCGGCCACGTCTCCGAGCAGCGCAAGCACGAACTGCTCTGCTCCGCCTGGCTGTTGCTGCACCCCTCGCTCATCGAGGGCTGGGGCCTGGTGGTCATGGAGGCCGCCGCTCGCCGCACCCCCACCGTCGGCTTCGACATCCCCGGCCTGCGCGACTCCGTCGAGGACGGGGCCACCGGCCTGCTGGCCCGCGGCGAGAGCTCGTTCGCCGCGCACTGGTGCACCCTCGCGCTCAGCGCCCACCGCCGCCAGGCGCTGGGCGACGCCGCACGACAACGCGCCGAACGCTTCCGATGGAGCCATACCGTCCGCAGCTTCCGCGCGGTCGCCGCGGAAGCCGTCCTCGCCCCCAGGCGGTGAGGCCCCGGTGCGCGACCCCTCGCTGCGCAGGTCCTACGCCCTCTTCCGCGCCTTCCTCCAGGAGCAGAGCGCACCCGAGCACTGCTACCGGCTGCTCGCCCGCGACGCCGCCGACCAGGTCGAACGCCATGCGCCGCTCAAGGGCGCGGTGGTCGCCGACGTCGGCGGCGGCGCCGGCCACTTCACCGAGGAGTTCCGGCGCCGCGGCGCCCACGGCTACCTCTTCGAGCCCGACCCGGCGGAGCTGACCGCCCGCGGCCGCAGGCCCGAGGCGGCGGTGGTCGCCGACGGCTACCTGCTGCCGCTCGCCGACGGCGCCGCCGACATCTGCTTCTCCTCCAACGTCCTGGAGCACGTCGCCGACCCGCAGACCTTCCTCAGCGAGATGGTCCGGGTCACCCGCCCCGGCGGGCTGATCTACGTGGCCTTCACCAACTGGCTCTCCCCCTGGGGCGGCCACGAGACCGCACCCTGGCACTACCTGGGCGCCGAACGGGCCCGCGAGCGCTACCGGCGGCGCACCGGCCGGGACGCCAAGCACACCCTGGGCGTCAACCTCTTCGCCGTGCACGTCGGGCGCACCCTGCGGCAGGTGCGGGCCCGCGACGACGTCGCGATCGTCACCGCGCGCTCCCGCTACGCACCGTTCCTCGCCGAGGCCATCCCGCGCCTCCCGGGCGTCCGGGAGGTCGCCACCTGGAACCTCCTCCTCATCCTCCGGCGGTTGCCATGACCCAGCCCCTGCGGCCCACCCCGTCCCCGGGAACGCCCGATGCCGGCGGCAGGACCGACACCACGTGTGCCCCACCGCCGGGCGGGCCCCGCAGCAGACGCTGGTTACTGGCCTTCTGGGCGGCCGCCCTGGTGGGCTTTCTGACGCCCTCGCCGGGGAAGATGACGTTCGAGACCAAACTGGGCGTCACCACCGACCCCTGGAAGTTCCTCGGCGACCTCGGACAGCTGTGGCACGACCGGGCGGGCTTCGGCGGTATCGCCGACCAGTACTTCGGCTACGCCTTCCCCACGCTCCCCTACTACGGCCTGACCGACCTCGCCCACGTCCCGGTCTGGCTGGCGGAGCGGCTGTGGATGTCGCTGATCGTCACGGCCGCGTTCTGGGGCGCGCTGCGGCTGGCCGAACGGCTGCGCTTCGGCAGCCCGCTCACACGGCTGCCGGCGGCGGCCTGCTACGCCCTGTGGCCCACGTTCACCATCGTCATCGGCTCCACCTCCGCCGCCGCCCTCCCCGGCGCGCTGCTCCCCTGGGTGCTGCTGCCGCTGACCGACCCTCAGGTGAGCGCCCGTACCGCGGCGACCCGCTCGGCGCTGCTGATCCCCTTCATGGGCGGCGTCAACGCGGCCTCCACGCTGGCCGCGCTGCTGCCCGCCGGCCTGTACCTGCTCTCCCGTACGGGTCCGCGGCGCACCCGGCTGCTCGCCTGGTGGCTGCCCGGTGTCGTACTGGCCACCGCCTGGTGGGTGGTACCGCTGCTGCTGCTCGGCATCCACGGCGAGAACTTCATGCCGTTCATCGAGCAGGCCGACACCACCACCGGCACCATGTCCGCCACCGAACTGCTGCGCGGCGCCGGCAACTGGGTCGGCTACCTCAACTTCGGCGAGCCCTGGCTGCCGGCCGGCTGGACCATGACCGCCAACGCCTTCGCGGTGCTCGGCTCGGCGCTGGCCGCGGCGCTCGGCCTGGCCGGCCTGGCCCGCCGCGACCTGCCCGAACGGCGCTGGCTCCTGCTGACCGTACTGGCCGTGGCGCTGATCGCGCTGGCCGGATACGGCGGAGCGCTCGGCGGACCTCTGCACGAACTGTGGCAGGACTGGCTGAACGGCTGGCTGCGCCCGTTCCGCAACATCTACAAGTTCACCCCGGGCCTGGCCCTGGCCCTCACCCTCGGGCTGGCGCATCTGCTCGCCGTCGCCGCCGAGCGCCGCGGCACCCGCCGCATCCCGGCCCGACACCGCCTGCCCCAACTGACCGCGCTGCTGGTCCTGCCCGCGCTCGCGCTGCCCTTCCTGACCGGCACCGTCCTCCAGCCGGGCGCCTTCACCAAGCTGCCCGCCTACTGGGAGCAGACCGCCGGCTGGCTGCGGACCCACACCCCGCACAGCCGCGCCCTGGTCGTCCCCGCCACCGCGCACGGCATCTACACCTGGGGCTCCCCCATCGACGAACCCCTCGACGTGCTCGCCGACTCCCCCTGGGCGCAGCGCGACTTCGTCCCGTTCGGCACCCCGGGCGCCCGCCGGGCCCTGGACGCCGTCGAACAGGCGCTGCTGACCGGCGCCCGGGTTCCGGGCCTGCGCGACTACCTGGGCCGGGCCGGACTGCACGATGTGGTGGTACGCAACGACCTCGACCCCGACCAGATCGGCTACGTCCCCCCGCAGACCGTCAAGCGGACCCTGGAGGCGTCCGGTTACCGCAAGGCGGCCGCCTTCGGCCCGCTGACCACCGGGGGCAGGATCCCCGCCGAGGCCCCGTTGCAGATCCAGGGCCTCTATCCGCGCCAGCGCGCCGTCGAGATCTACCAGCCGGTGAACACCCCGGAGCCCGGCCGCGTCGCCGCCCGGCCCGTCGCGGACACCGCCCAGCTCAGCGGCGGCCCCGAAGCCCTCCTTCAGCTCTCCGCCGACCCCGCCCTGCGCAACCGGGCCACCGTGCTGACCGGCGAGAACCACCCCGGCCTCGGCACCCCGCCGCTCCAGCTGACCGCCGACGGCCTGCGCCGCGCCGACACCCGCTTCGGGCTGGTCAACAGCAACACCTCCTACACCTACACGCCCGACGAGCGAAACCATCCCGACAGCGTGCAGGACCCCGGCCGGCCGCCCCGGCAGATCCTGCCGACCACCGGGATCGACCACCAGACCACCGCCGAGCTCCGCGGCGCGTCCTCGGTCACCGCCTCCACCAGCGGCAACTGGCTCTTCCACCTGCCGCAGTACGACCCGGTCAACGCCTTCGACGGCAACCCGGACACCGCCTGGGCGGAGGGCAGCGCCGGCGACCCCGTCGGCCAGTGGGTCGAGATCGCCTTCACCCGACCGACCGCGGTCCCCGCCGCGCTGACCCTCACCCCGCTGCCCGGCGACGGGCTGCGCGCCGCCCCGACATCCGTACGGATCCAGACCGACCGCGGCGGCGCCGACTCCGTGCTGCGCCCCGACGGCACGCCCCAGCGGGTCAAGGCCCCGGCCGGGACGGCGAAGTGGCTGAAGGTGACGATCACGGGCTCGCAGACCCCGCGCGCCGGCCTCTCCGGCGCCGGATTCGCCGAGATCGCCATCCCCGGCGTGCAGGTCACCCGGCTGCTGCAACTCCCCACCGACGCCCAGGACTCCGACGCGCCCGCCGAAACCGTCTCGCTGCACCGCGGCAGCGACCCGGGCGGGCTGTCGCCGGTCTCCGCCGAGGTCGGGCTGCACCGCCAGTTCCGTACCGGCCAGCGCGCCGACTACGACATCTCCGGCAAGGCGCTGGCCGTCCCCGGCACCGAACTCGACCGGCTGCTGGACCGGGTCGCGCCGGAGCAGAAGGACCGGATCACCGCCACCGCCGACTCCACCAGCTTCGGCTTCGGGCAGTCGCTCAGCCCCCGCAACCTCGTCGACGGCGATCTGACCACCGCCTGGATCGCCGGCGACCGGCCGACGCTGCATCTGCGCTGGCCCGGCAGGAAGAAGATCGACCAGATCGTGCTGGCCGCGGCCGGCGGCATCTCCACCCGTCCGGAGCAGATCCTGATCAACTCGCCGGACGGCGCGGCCACCGCGGGCGTCGACGAGAACGGCCAGGCCCGCTTCGAGGCGATCACCACCGACCGACTCGACATCACCATCAGCAAGGTCAAGGAGCTGACGATCCACAACCCGGTCGCCGGCCAGGCCCTGCAACTCCCGGTCGGCCTCAGCGAGGTCTACCTGCCGGCGCTCGACGCCTACCGCACGCCGCGGCCCGCCGCCGGCACCCGCTTCACCGTCGGCTGCGGCCAGGGCCCGATGCTCGCCGTCGACGGCGTGCTGCACGCCACCAAGGCCGCCGGCTACGTCCGCGACCTGACCGAACGCCGCCCGATCGACGTGGAGTTGTGCGCCGGCCCGGCCAAGGACGGGCGGCTGGAGCTGCCGCCGGGCCGCCACCGGGTGGAGGCCGGCGACCAGGGGCCGCTGGCGCTGACGGATGTGACGCTGCGCAGGGGAGACACCGACGGCACGGAGCCGGCGACGGCCTCGGCCGGCCCGGCCCGCAAGGTCACCGCCGAGGACTGGTCGGGGGATCGCCGCACCGTCTCCGTCGGCTCCGGTCAGGCCGTCTACCTCCAGATCCACGAGAACGCCAACGACGGCTGGCAGGCCACCCTCCACGGGCGGCGGCTGACCCCGCTGCGGGTGGACGGCTGGCAGCAGGCCTTCCTCGTACCGGCCGGGGCGGGCGGCGCCATCGAGCTGTCCTACGGTCCGGCCACCGCCTACGACCTGGGGCTGATCGGCGGAGCGCTGGGCGTGGCGCTGCTCGTCCTGTCCGCCCTGATCCGCCGCACGCCCCGCACACCGCGTCCCGACATCCCGCCGCCGCCCGCCCCCTCATGGGTGCTGGGGGTCGTCGCCCTCACGGCGGTGATGGCCCTGGCCTCCGGGCCGTACGCGGTGATCGTGCCGCTGCTGGCGCTACTCGCCCGCTTCCGGCCGCAGTTGCTCGTCCCGCTCGCGCTGGCGGCGATGACGGCCGCCGGGGCCGTCGCGGCACTCGGCGCGGGCGAGCCCGTCGCCGCGGACCAGGGCGCCTTCAGCGGCCTCGCCCAGGGGTTGGCGCTGCTGGGGCTGGCGGCGGGGGTGGTGACCGTACCGACCGGGGTGGCGGAGCCCGATCCGGCTACGGAGCCGGGCGGGGCGGGGCCGGACGCGCCGTCGGACGCACCCCCTCCGCCGTTGCCGCGGCGACCGCGGGGTGGGGTGGGCACGGTGCGGTCCGTCAGCACCCGGGGCGCCGCGGACACGGCGAACGAGCCCGGTGGGCAGGCCGTCGGCCGCCCCATCGTGGCCCGGGGACGGACCCAGGGTGCCGGTCCTCTGTGGGCCGAGCGGCGCCGGCCGGGCCGACCGGCCGCACCGCGGACACCGGCGCCGCCCGCGCCACCGGGTGACGACGGGGCGGACAGCGAGCAGGGCGACGGGGAGGACACCGCACGATGACCGCACTACAGCCGGCCGCCGCGCCGCCACCCTCGTCGTCCTCGTCCTCCGCCTCGTCGTCCTCCCCGTCGGCCTCCTCGTCCGGGCCGCGCCCGGCCCGCCAACCCACCGTCGCCCGCGTCCCGTTCCCGCTCGTCGACGAGATCTCCCGGCACTGCCTGGAGGACGACGAGCCGGAGACCGTGCACATCGAGGTGCACCTCCCCGGCCGGATCGATCCCGCGCGGCTGCGCACCGCGTTCCGGCAGGCGCTCGCCCGGCACCCGCGCATCCTCATGCGCCAGGAGCCGGTCCGCTGGTGGCACCGCCGCTACATGTGGCAGCTCACCGCCGCCCCGGACGTGGACCCGGTCGCCGTCGCACCACCGGGACCCGACGCGCTCCGCCACGCCCGGGAGCGCGCGCTCTCCCACTGCCCGCCCCTGGACGCCTCGCCGCCCGTACGGCTGGAGATCGTCGGGCGACAGGGGGCCGGATCGGGGGACGGCACGGTGCTGCTGCTCACCATCAACCACACCGCCCTGGACGGCCCGGCCTGCCTCCGGGTACTGGCCACCGCCGCCGAGCTCTACGGCGACGCCGACAACTCCCCGGCACCGCCGCCCGTACGGGCCACCGGCCCCGGGACGGAGCATCCGGACGACGCGATCGATCCGGGGAGCGCCGGCCACCGCTTCTCCCGTCCGGTCCGGATCGCCGCCCACCACGGGGGCGACGGTGGTACGGGCAGGGGCAACAGCATGCTCATCACCGAGCTGCCGGTGCCGGCCCGTCCGCCCCGGGTGGACGGGCGGGCCCCGTACACCGTGAACGACCAACTCCTCGTCGCCACTTGCCTGATGGTGGCCCGCTGGAACCGGCTGCATACCGGCCGCACCGCTCCCGTCGTCGTCACCATGCCCGTCGACGACCGGCCGCGCGACGCCGGGATGCCCATCGGCAACGGCACCCGGCTGGTCTCGGTCGGTTTCGGCCCCGAGGAACGGCGGGACGCCGAGCTGCTGACCGCCGATCCCCCCGACCCGGAGGCGGTGGCCCGGCTGCTGCGACGTACGGCGGCGCGCACCCGCGCCCTCAAATCGGCGCCGCCCGGCCCCCAACTCGGGCTCTCCGGGGCGGTGCTGACCGCGCCCGTACTGCCCGTGGGACTGCGCGGCGCCGCCACCCGCGCACTGCGTGACGCCGCCGCGCCCTGGACCTCCACCACGCTCCTGTCCAACATCGGCCGTATCCCCTATCCGCTGGACTTCGGCGACGCCGGGCGCCCGACCGCGGTGTGGTTCTCCGCCCCGGCGCGGATGCCGCGCGGGCTCACCGTCACCACCGTCTCCGTCGGCGGCCGCATCCAGCTCGCGCTGCGCTGGTCGCACGCCCTGCTGGACGATCCGGCCGGCGCCCGGCTCGGCGCCCTCTTCCGCTCCTCGCTCGCCGCCACCGGCCGGCCCGAATCCGACGCGCCCCCGCCCCCTGGGCAACCGCCACCACCCCCCGCCGCCCCGACCGAAGGACGCGCCCGATGACCCGGCCCGCCGCCCCCCGCCCCAGGGGCGCCCTTGGCACCGGCCCGACCGCGCCGCCCACCGGGCTGCGGGACTTCTACGAGAACCCCGCCGTGCCGGTGGCGTCCGGCGCCGCCCGCAGCCGGCGGCAGGCGCGGCTGCTGGCCCGCGCCCTGGGCCCCGTACGCTCCGGCGCCCCACCGGCCACCGTCCTGGACCTCGGCTGCGGCGACGGCACCGCGGCCGCCACCGCCGCCGAGGTCCTCGCGGGCCACCGGCTCATCGGCGTCGACTGGTCCCAGGACGCACTGCGCCGCGCCCGGTCCCGCATCCCCTCCGTCGTACGCGGTGAACTGACCGACGGCGGCCTGCCGTTCGCGACCGGCTCCGCCGACGCCGTCCTCTTCAGCGAGGTCATCGAGCATCTCGTCGACCCCGATGCCGCCCTGGACGAGCTGCGCCGCGTGCTGCGCCCCGGCGGCCACCTGATGCTCTCCACCCCCAATCTCGCCGCCTGGTACAACCGCGGACTCCTGCTGGCCGGAGTCCAGCCCGTCTTCTCGGAGGTGAGCATGCGTCGCATCCACGGCCGGCCGGGCAGCCAGGTCGTCGGCCATCTGCGCCTCTACACCGCCCGTGCGCTGCGCGGCTTCCTGGCAGCCTCCGGCTTCGAGGCCGTACGCATCGCCGGCGCCCCGTACCACGATGTGCCGCGCCCGCTGCGCCCGCTCGACCGGGCCGCCTGCCATGTCCCGTCCCTGGCCTCCATCCTGCTCGCCCACGCCCGCCGAAGCGGCCCCTGACCGACCGCAGCGGCTCGACACCTCACTCAGACCCGCGGGGGCCCTCGACGAAGGAGGTAGCGCGATGCTGTGGTGGGGCGTGGCGTCCGCACTGCTCGCCAATGTCCTGTACAGCACCGGCTTCGTGCTGGAGAAACGCGCGCTGGCCACGCTGCCGGCGCTGAGCACCCGCCGACCCGCCCGGGTCGTCGGCCACCTCCTGTCCAGTCCGCTGTGGCTCGGCGGCTCGCTGGCGCTGGCCGCCGGGTTCGCCGCCCAGCTCGCCGTCTACCGGGCCCTGCCCCTCGCCGCCGCCCAGGGCATCTTCGTCTCGGGTCTGGTCCTGCTGCTGCTTCTCTCCTCGGTCGTCCTGGGCGAGCGGACCAGCGGCCGGGAGCGGCAGAGCATCGTGGCGATCCTGATCGCGCTCGTCCTGGTCGTCGCCTCCCTCCAGGGCGAGGACGCCCGCGCCATCGCCCGCACCGCCCCGCCCGCGACGCTGCTCACCATCGCCGTACCCTCGCTGGCCGCCGGGCTTCTGCTCTACCGCGCGGCCGAACGGCGGGCCCGACGCCGCCACCGGCTGCCGACCGCCGGCGTCCCCTACGGGGTGGCCGTCGGTCTGCTCTACGGCGTCAGCTCGCTGGCCATCAAGGGCGTCTCCGGCCTGCTCACCACCGACGACATCGCGGGGGCCGCCGCCAAGCTTCTCCGTTCGCCCTACCCCTACCTCCTGCTCTTCACCGGAGCCACCGGTCTGATCCTGTCCCAGACCGCACTGCAGCGCTGCCGCGCCTCCGTGATCGTCCCCGTCTGCACCACCGTCACCTGTGTCTTCACCGTCGCCTGCGGCACCGTGGCGTTCGGCGAGCCGCTACCCGCCGATCCCCTGCGGCTCGCCCTGCGACTGGGCGGCACCGCCGTCGCCGTCACCGTCCTGCTCGCACTACCGCGCCATGAGGCCACCGCCGGGCCCGTCCACGACACCCCCGCCGGACCCAGTGCTGACAACCCCGGCCCGCCGCCTCACGACCCCACCACCGCGCCCCGCCACGACACCCCCGCAGGACCTGGCCACGGCACCCTCACCACCCCACCCCGCCCACCGGCTAACGGAGTTGAGCCATGAAGCCCGATGACCCGCTGCTGCAGATCCTCGTCTGCCCCCTCGACAAGGGTCCGTTGTCCCTCCTCACCCCCGACGGCATCCTCTACAACCCCCGGCTGCGCCGCCGCTATCCGATCCTCGACGGCATTCCCCAGCTCCTGCCCTCCTCCGGTGAACAGGTCACCGACGCCGAGCACGACCGTCTGCTGCGCCGCCTCTCGGAGCAGGGGGCGCCGTCGTGACGCTCGCCGCGCGGCTGGGGCCCCGGCTACCGGCCCGGCTGGTGTCGGCACTGGCGGGCCGGCTCTATCCGCGCTTCGAGCCGGAGCTGCGGCGGCTGGCCGACTTCTGCCCACCGGGCGGCACGGCCGTCGATGTCGGTGGGTGGTACGGCCCCTGGACCCGGCGGCTGGCCCGGCGGGCCGACCGGGTCGTCACCATCGAGCCCGTCCCCCATCTGGCCCGCCTGATCGCTTCCGTCACACCGCCTCATGTCGACGTGGTCTCCGCGGCGGCCACCGACCACGCCGGCTGCGCCACCCTCTGGCTCCCCCCGGACGGCCGCGGCGACCGCGGGGTCTCCTCGCTCGTACGCCGCGAGGTGCACGCCGCCACCCTCGACGTGCCCTGCCTTCCCCTGGACGCGCTCGGGTTGGCGTCCGTCACCCTGATCAAGGTGGACGTGGACGGTGCGGAGCTGGCGGTGCTGCGCGGCGCGGCCGACATCGTCGAGCGCGACCGACCGGCGCTGTTCGTCGAGCTGGAGAGCCGCATCCAGCCGCTGGCGCCGGTGCTCGACTGGACGGCGGCCCACGGCTATCGCGGCTGGGTCCTGCCGCACGGCCGCTGGCTGCCACTGGCCGACTTCGATCTGCTGGCCCATCAGTCCCGCACCTCCCATGTCGCCGAACACGGCCTGCTGCGCCGCTCCCTCGCACCGCACCGCCGCTATGTGAACTCCGTGCTCTTCCTCCCCGACGGCGACCGCCCCGGACCCCCCGAAGCCACCGCCGTCCACGACCATGTCCATCATGAGCCGCACCACTGACAATGACCCGCCCACCGGCCCCGGCACCCCCTCCGACCTGCCAGGACCCGTCGCCTTCCAGCTCGTACTGCTGCGCCGGATGGCCGACCACCACCCCGGCATGGTCGAGGACGCACTGCGTGAACTGGACGTCTCCCGCGCCGAGATGCGGGAGGCCAACCGCCGCTGGCAGGCGCGGATGCACGCCCCACGGGCGGGCGGCGTCCAGCCCTACCGTGCACTGCTGGGCGCCCCGCAGACCGTCGCCACCCGCCGGATCGGCGACCTGACCTGCGAGGCCCTGACCTGGCCGGTCCCCCTCTGGCCCGACCTGCGGTTCGAGGTCCTCACCGCGGCCCGTGGCACGGTCTGGAACGCCTGGCTGGTCCGGGCGCCCGGGGCCCCGTCCCCCGAGTTGCGGACGACCGCGGACCTGGCTCCCTGGTCCTGCACCGTGGACGAGGTCGCCCGCGCCTTCGCCCCGGCCCGCCCGATGGAGGGCAGCGCCCCCACCCGCTGGCGGCTGGCCTGCACGGCTCCGGGTCCCGACGGCGCCCCGCGGCACATCGTCACGGAATTCACCTGGGGGCTCTACCAGCGCCGCGTCGACTGAGCCCCGGCCATCGGCGCGCCACCGCCCCGACTCCGCTCACCCGTTCGCCGTAGCCCGCCCCTCCCCGTCCCCCTACCGGACCCTCCCAGCAGGCGGCCCCCCATGGGCCACCAGAGGATGGCGCACGAGCGGTCCGCGCGAACGGGCCGTGTGAGCGCTCCGTCCATACCGGCCCACCGGGGAGGAACCACCCATGACCATCAGCCTCGCCCAATTGCGGCGCTGCTCGGCCGCCGTCGACCTCGGCGCGGCCCGGACCAGGGTGTATGTCAAGAACCAGGGGCTGGTCGTCGATGAACCGAGCGTCGCCGCCATCAACACCCGCACCGGGGCGTTGCTGGCCGTCGGCGAGCAAGCCGAGTTGATGGACGGCCGCACCCCCGACCACATCCGCGTGGTCCGCCCGATCGCCGGCGGCACCGTCGTCGATATCGACATGGCCCAGCGACTGCTGCGCACCCTGGTCGGCAACGGGCTGCGCAAGACCTGGCGGCGGCGCCCCACGATGCGGGCCGCGGTCTGCCTCCCGTACGGCAGCGAGCCGCTGGCCCAGCGGGCGGCCGTGGAGACGCTGACCGGACTCGGTGCGCGCCGGGTCGAACTGGTCGACACCCTGGTCGCCGCCGCCGTCGGCTCCGGGCTCCCGGTGGAGCAGCCGGAGGCGACCATGATCGTGATGTGCGGTGCGGGCACCACACAGGTCGCGGTGCTGTCCCTCGGCTCCATCGTGGCCGCGGAGAGCGTGCCGGTGGGCGGCAACGCCATCGACCACGCCGTCATCCAGCATCTGCGCCAGCACCATGAACTGATGCTGGCGAGCCAGGCCGTGCGCCCGTTGCATCTGATCCTGTCCGGTGGTGACGACCTCACCCCCGGCTCCACCGAGGTGCACGGCCGCGACGTGGTCAGCGGAATGGCACGCTCCGTGCATGTCGACACCGAGCGGGTACGGGACGCCATCATCACCCCGCTGACCGCGATCCTCGACGGCATCGGCGCCGTCTTGCGGCGCTGCCCGCCGGATCTGGTGGCCGACCTCGGCGAGCGCGGCATCATGCTCGCCGGCGGCAGCGCCCTGATCCCCGGCCTGGAGCCGATGATCCATCAGGCCACCAGCATGCCGGTACACACCGCGGACCGACCGGACACCTGCGCCGTCATGGGACTCGGCGCCATGATCGAGGGCAAGGTCCAGCCACTGCACCTCGACCCGATGGCACCGTAGAGGCGGTTCAGCCGCCCACTACGGCGGCTCCTCCCCCGGCCCTGCCGCTACACGAACAGACTCCCGTACATGAAAAGGCTCCCGCCGTTCACAGACTCCGGGCGTTCCAGGCCACCACGGCAGGGCGGTCGTGCTCCGTTCCCAGAACGCCGACGGTCCCGGTCTCGAAGGTGAACAGCCCGCCCGCCGCGGCCGGCAGTCCGAGCCTGCGCGCGGCCAGTACCCGCAGGAAGTGCGCATGCGCCACCAGCGCCACATCCCCGTGATCGGCCTGGAGCTGCGGCGCGATCCTGGCCAGTACCCGGTCGGCCCGCGCGCCGACCTGCTCGGGGGACTCCCCCGGGTGCTCGTCGGGGCCGGGGGCGACGCCGTCGGAGAACAGATACCAGCCGGGCCGCTCGCGGTGGATCTCGGCGGTGGTGATGCCCTCATAGCCGCCGTAGTCCCATTCCCGCAGGTCCGGATCGATCTGCGGAGGGGCGAGGCCCGCCAGCTCGGCGGTGCGCAGCGCCCGCACCATCGGGCTGGCGTACACCTGCGCGATCTTCCGGCCCGACAGCAGCGGCCGCAGCGCACGGGCCTGCTCCTCGCCATGGGCGGTCAGCGGCAGATCGGTGCAGCCGGTGTGCCGGCCGTTCCGGCTCCACTCGGTCTCGCCGTGCCGGACCAGAAGTAGCTCGCTCACGGGCCCCGAGCCTACTGGCCCGACCCGCCCTGCGCCTCCGCGCTCTCCTGGGCCTCGGCGACCGACGCCCGGACCTCGTCCATGTCCAGCGCACGGGCCTGGCCGATGACGTCCTCCAGGGCCTCCGCCGGCAGCGCGCCCGGCTGCGCGAACACCGCGATGTTCTGCCGCACGATCATGACCGTCGGGATGGACTGGATCTGGAAGGCCTGCGCCAGCTCCGGCTGGGCCTCCGTGTCGACCTTGGCGAAGACCAGGTCGTCGTGCTTCTCCGAGGACTGCTCGAAGATCGGGCCGAACTGCTTGCAGGGACCGCACCACTCGGCCCAGAAGTCGATCAGGACGAAATCGTTGCCGGAGACGATTTCGTCGAAGTTTTCCTTGGTGAGCTCAACCGTGCTCATGCGTACGTTCCTGCTTCCGGTCTGTCGACGATGTCCACTCGGTCCCCGGCAGCGGCAACAGGATCAACCCATGTCGTATTCCGCATGCCGGACCGTCCGACTCCCCTGCCCACCGAACGCGTTCCTAGACATCCCGATCGACGTGGGAAAACACACGACCCGCCGGTACGGGCATCCGCACACCACAAGGCCCCGGGACCAGCTCCCGGGACCTTGTGCGGGCCGTGGCCCCGCGATCCTCCTCGTGGCTCTGTCTCAGCCCGCCGCACCGGTCCAGTCACTCTCGGTGACGCGGCAGCCGGCTCCTCACTCCAGGCCGACCCCTGCCGTTCCCGGCTACCCCTTGGCCTTGGCGTACTCCGTCGCCATCCCACCCGCGAAGTCGTACACGATGACCTGTTCGTCGCCGACGACCCAGGCGTCGTGGCCGGGCGGGCAGACGAAGACATCGCCGGGCCCCACTTCGGACTCCGCGCCGTCGTCCATCCTGATGCGCATACGCCCCTGGACCATCACGCCGTTGTGGTGGACCTCGCAGCTGTCGGTCCCGGCGATCGGGCCGACCGACTCCGTCCAGCGCCAGCCCGGTTCAAAGGTGGCCACGGCGAAGTCCAGCCCGGTCAGATGCACGGCTTCGAGGTGACCCCTGGGAAAGTCACGCCGCTCGTCCGGCTTGTCGATCGTCTTGATCTCCATCATGAGGGCTACCTCCCGCCCCCCACCGGTCGTTCCGTCGCACCCCCCGCTCCCTCCATGGTGCGCCCACTCCGGGAGAGGCGACCACCGGTACCCCGGGCCGGGACGAAGGACGCATGTGCGTGAGTACGTGCGCGAGTACGTCCGTACGTACATGCGTGCGCGCGTACTCACCGGTACCGACGGGGATGTCGCCCATCGGGTGCGGTAGCGCGCAGCCGCTTACCCCGACGACTAGCATCCGAAACAACCGGGCAAGCCCGCCAAGAACGGAGCATCCTTCTGTGCGTCATCTGCGCGTAGGCGTCGCCATCTTGACCATGGGAAACCGTCCCGCCGAGCTGATCGCGCTGCTGGATTCGGTCGCCAAGCAGGACCTCCAGCCCGCCCACATCGTCGTCGTCGGGAACGGCTCGCCGCTGCCGCCGCTGCCGCACGGCGCGACGGGTGTGGAGTTGAGCGAGAACCTGGGCGTCTCCGGAGGCAGAAACGTCGCCCTGGACGAGCTGCGCAAGCTCGGAGATCTGGACGTGGTGGTCGATCTGGACGACGACGGCCTGCTGATCAGCCCGGACGTCTTCAGCCGACTCGCCGAACTCCACGCGGAGGACCCCGAGTTGGGCATCGTGAGCTTCCGCATCGCCGACGAGCTCGGCCGCACGCAGCGCCGCCACGTCCCGCGCCTGCGGGCCGGCGACCCGCAGCGCGGCGGCCTGGTGACGACGTTCCTCGGCGGCGGGCACTCGCTGTCCGTGCCGATGCTGGACCGCATCGGCGGCTGGCCCGACGACTTCTTCTACGCGCACGAGGAGACCGACCTGGCCTGGCGGGCCCTGGACGACGGCTGGCACATCCGCTACGCGCCGGAGATGGTGCTCCAGCACCCGTACACCTCGCCCACCCGGCACGCGGTCTACCACCGCATGGTCGCCCGAAACCGCGTATGGCTGGCGAAGCGTCATCTGCCCGCGGTCCTGGTGCCGCTCTACCTGGGGGTATGGGCGGCGCTGACGGCCGTACGCAGCCGCTCGGTGGCAGGCATGCGCGCCTGGGCCGCCGGCTTCACCGAAGGGGTACGGACGCCCTGCGGACGACGCCGGCCGATCCGCTGGCGCACCGTGTGGCGGATGACGCGGCTCGGCCGCCCGCCGATCATCTGAGGACCGGGACCACGTGGTGCAGCTCCTCACCTTCCCCGAGGCCGCGACGCCTCCCGAACTCCGCCGACAGATACACGCACTCCATGACGAGGCGTGGCCCCCGGCAGACGATCCGGCCGAGCCCCGGACCGACGCCTCGACCACCGCAACGGCCGACGACGACCAGCCCCACCACGACCCCGCACTCCATCCGGTCGCGATGCTGCTGGTGGACAACGGCACGGTGCTGGCAGCCCTGGACATCCTCTCCAAGCCGATCGTGCACGCCGGCCACCACTACCGGGCCGGCGGACTGAGCGCCGTGGTAACCCGCCGAGCCGCCCGCGGCCAGGGACACGGCCGCCACCTGGTAGCCGCCGCCCACAAAGCCATGACCGGCTCGGACCTGGGCCTGGACCTGGACCTGGGCCTGGACCTGGACCTGGACCTGGGGATCTTCACCTGCGACCGCCCCTTGCAGCACTTCTACGAGAGCGCGGGCTGGCACGCCCTCCCCGGGACGGTCCTCGTCGGCGGAACGCCGCAGGCCCCCTTCCCCAGCGACCAACCCGGCTTCGACAAGGTCACCATGGCGGACTTCTTCTCCCCCGCCGCCCGCCGGGACCGCACCGCGTTCCACCACACCCGCCTCGCGCTCTACCCGGGTGACATCGACAGGCTCTGGTGAACGTGTTCCTCATGCCGAGCCCGTCACGCGCGGCCCCTCGCACATTCCCTGGGCGGCGGATTCGCCTGTCAGTCAGGTGAACGTCGGCACGGCGGTGCGACATCCCGGCCACGGGTGGTACAGGAGGCATTGTGAGCTCCCCACCGCCGACCGGCCCGCCCAGCGGCCCCCTGCACGGGGAGCCGACGCCCACTCCACCGCCACCCCCTCAGCGGCCCCGGCGGCGCGTCGCACCCGCACTCGTCGGCGTGGGCGTCGCCGTCGTGGTGATCGTGACGGCACTCGGCTTCTTCGCGTTCATCAGCGGCGACGACGGGGGCGAGCCTTCGGACAACCCCTCCAAGGTGCCGAGCGTCAGCTCGTCCGCAGCGGCTCGCAATCTCGCGAAGCGCGTGGCGCTGACACCCAAGGATTGGGGGAGTACGTTCGTTCGCAATTCTCCATATGAGAATACGGGTCAGTATTGGACGTTTGTCGACCAGGACTGCAAAATCACGTCGGAATCACTGACCGATGCGCTCGATGGCCTACAGCGTAACGTCAAAGAATCAGACGACACGGTGCTTTCCGACTCCTCACTCATCACCTACAAGAGAGCGGATTCCGCCGAGAGCTTCGTTGCCCGGCAGCGCGAGCCTTTGCGGCGATGCCCGAAACAGGGCATCGCCGGAAGTAACGCACAGTACGAGAATATCCACGAGGTAAAGGTCCCCGACCTGAAGGGCTTTGATGACTTGGTGGCCGCAGAGGGACACGCCACCGTCGATTCAGATGGCCAGAAGACAGACGATTACTACACGTTGCTCACGGCAAGCAAAGGGCAGTTCGTACTGCAGGCGTCCGTGACCCGCAACGGGTCCGAGACACAGGAAGCGAACCGCGACGACGCAGTCAACGCCCTCTCGCTCATGCTGAGCCGCCTTGAGAGCGGTTGAGCGTCCCGCACCCATGCCAGTGGAGGGGGAAGCGGAGCGGGCCCCGGGATGGTGGTGGCGCACAGGGTAAGCCCCCGTTCGCCTCGATGACGCATCTCCGGAGGCGAAATATCTCACCAAAGTCAAACAATTCGACAACCCACCGCGGGCGGAGCAACATGAAATTGGTGGGAGGTGCACAGGTGATGGCGAACCTCAGGCAACGTCGGCGCGGCAGGTGGGGTGTACGCCGGGCAGACGGGCCCCTCCGCGATCAACAGCCATGAGCCCATATGAGCTCATGTTCTCCCAGCCGCACATGCATAACTGGCCGGCCGTGCGGATCGCCCTTCTCGGCGGTTTCGACCTCGTGCTCGGCGACTTCCCGGTAGTGGTCCCCGTCGGTTCGAAGCGACTCCTGGCGTTCATCGCGCTCAATGGCCGTACCGCTGCGCCTCGGTCCCTGGTCGCCGGAAGCCTTTGGCCCGAGGCATGCGAGCAGAGCGCGCACGCGAACCTGCGGTCGGCGCTGTCGCGCCTGCGCAGCATCGGCAGGAGAGCCCTGGAGGTCAGCCCCACCGACGTGCGCCTCGCGCGGGAGGTCAGCGTCGACCTGCACTACGCGCGGTCGCTGGCCCAGCGGATACTCGACCCCGGCATCCCGGCCGAAGAGCTCCCTCTCAGTGCGGCGACCGTCGACCAGCTCTCCGCCGACCTCCTGCCCGGCTGGTACGACGACTGGGCAGTGCGGGAGGCGGAACGATGGCGGCAGCTTCGACTCCACGCACTTGAGTCACTGGCGGGAGCATTCATCGACACGAAGCAGTTCGCCGGGGCGGTGGCGGCCGCCCACGCGGCCGTACAGGCCAATCCGCTGCGGGAGAGCAGCCAGGCGTCGCTGATCCGCGCCCATCTGGCGGAAGGCAATCTGTCCGAGGCGCTGGACGACTTCGAACGCTACGAGCACCGTCTCCGCGACGAGCTCGGCCTCCGCCCCACCCCGCGGCTGCGTCACCTCGTGGACGGACTGCAGCGGCCGCGCCCCGGTCGGTGACGGCGCCCGGCGGCGCCGGGCTTCGAGCTACGCAGCCCCCTCGCACCGGACTGCCCCCTCAGCCATTCGGCCCAGTAGCACATTTGCGTAGGAATGAGTCTTTCTATTCTGAGATGGCGGCGGTGGCTTGAACGACCAGGTGATCCGTCGGCGAACTCGCTGAATGTTCTGGACCCGTGATCGGGGGAGCATGGTGGAGCCACGCGGGGCCTCGGACGAGACCGGCACGGACGGCGCCGACAAGGGCGAGACGCCCCGACGGTCCGCCGCCGTCCGCGGGCTGCCGCCCCCGCCGAGCGGGTCCTGGTCGCTGCCGTCGCGGTTGGTGATCGCCGCGACCATCGGGGTGCTGACGATCGGGGTCACGCTCCACCTGCTTCTGGTGTTCCTGTTCGTCGCCCCGTTGAACGCCATCAGCAGGGAGTACAACGGGCTGATCAAGGGCTACGTCTATCCGGAGTTCGATCAGAACTGGCAGCTGTTCGCCCCGAACCCGCTCCAGTCCAACATCGCCGTGCACGCGCGCGCCGAGGTCGCATTCCCCGACGGCTCCCGGCGTACGACGGGCTGGCTGTCCCTGACCGCCCAGGACATCCGCGAGATCAGGCACAATCCCGTGCCCAGTCACGCGCACCAGAACCTGCTGCGTCAGGCCTGGGACTTCTACAACAGGACGCACGATGCCAAGGGGCGGGCCGCCGGTCTGCGCGGCGAACTCTCCGAGGCATTCGTGCGCCGGATCGCGGCTCACCGGCTCGGGCCGCGGATCGACGGCGGCCAGGTGGTCAAGGTGCAGATCTACGCGTTGATCACCCCGATCATCCCGCCCAAGTGGAGCAGCGACCGCGGGAGCACCGAGAAGACCTACCAGGTGCTGCCATGGTGGCCGGTCTCCAAGAAGGAGTTCCCGTGAGCGTCGAGAAGGACATCGCCCGGACGTCCTCCCCCTTCAAGGGCCTGGGCACCAAGCTCGACGCGGCGATCGCCAGGGGACTGAACAGGATCACAAGTGCGGCACTCGCGCCGTACCAGGCCGCGGTCGTCCGCATCGGCCTCTCCCTGACCTTCGCGCTCTACCTCCTCCGCGAATGGCCGTACCGGCTGGACCTGTACGGCACCACCAACCCATGGGGATTCGACCTGGCCCAGCGCCTCACCGCCTCGAACCACGCGTTCACGATCCTGCTGTGGTCGAACCACAGACTGTGGTTCGAACTGGTCTACCACGGGTCGATCGCCGCGACTCTGCTGCTGCTCCTGGGGTGGCACACCCGCACGATGTCGATTCTGTTCATGGTCGGGGTGTTGTCCCTGATGAACCGCAGCATCCTCCTGGGCGACGGCGGCGACACCCTCATCCATCTGATGGCGAGCTATTTGGTGCTCACGCGGTGCGGGCAGGTGTGGTCGCTGGACGCCCGACGGCGGGAGCGCACGGCGACGCCGCCGGACGGCTGCGACCGGGTGAGCGTGGTGCTGTGGATCCTCGCCGGCGCGGGCCTCACCCTGGCACAGGTGACGGGATTCGCCGAACTCCCCTGGGGCTGGGTACTGATCCTCTGGGGACTGTGGTTGAGCCAGGCCCTGTGGTTCTGGGCAGGGCGGCGTCGTTCCCCGGACGCGCGGGCGCTGTTGGACGTCGTCGCCAACCTCGTCCACAACGCGGCGATGCTGGTGATCGCCGCCCAGGTGTGCCTGCTCTACGCCACGGCCGGCTGGTACAAAATCCAGGGCGCCCGCTGGCAGGACGGAAGCGCCCTGCACTTCCCGCTGAATCTGCACTACTTCAGCCCGTGGACCGCTCTGTCCGAGATGCTCGACAGCCGCTCCATCATGGTCACGGCGATCACCTACGGCACCGTGATCGCGCAGGTCGCCTTCCCCTTCGCCCTCCTCAACCGCCGAGCGAAGAACGTGCTGCTCGCGATCCTGATCACCGAACACGCCACCATCGCGGTGGTCTGCGGCCTGCCGTTCTTCTCGCTGGCGATGATCGCCTCCGACATGGTCTTCCTGCCGACGAACGCCCTGCGGTGGGGCGGGGCGAGGGTGGCGGCCGCGTGGGACCGCAGCACGGCACGACTACGCCGGAGCAAGGGCCCGGGCAGCCGTGACGAGAACCGGCGCGTGACCATCTGACGCGCTGTGCGAGCCGACGGAGCAGCCGTGGCGAGCGATGGACCGGCCGTGCGGACGGACGGTCACGATGCTCGGCGCGTCACGATGCTCGGCGCGCGGTCCTCCAGCGGAATAGGCCAGGGCTATGAACCGCCGGAGGGTCTGCGGGAGTCCGGATCCGCCGTCCCGCGGACAGTGAACGGTGCTCCCGGGCAGGAGGATTACGTCCGCCCCTCAGCAGGAGTCGAGAACTCCGCCGGGTGCGTGGCCTGCCTCGGTCGTTGTTGGCCTGGCTGCCTGTGCTGACGCCATTCGCTCACTTGCCGGTGGTAGTCGTGGTGGTGGCGGTGGTGCCTCCGATTCCGCTCCCTGTGGTGGTCTGGGAGACAGTGGTGGACTGGGAGCCGGTCGTCGTGCCGGCGGTGGTGGTCTGGGCGCCGGTAACAGTGCCGGCGGTGGTGGTCTGGGAGCCGGTGACCGTCTGGGAGCTGGTGGTGGTCTGGGCACCGGTTGTTGTCTGGGCGCCGGTCGTCGTGCTTGCGCCGGTGGTGGTGCTGGCGCCGGTCGTTGTGGTGCTGCCGCCGGTCACGGTGGTGCTGCCGCCGCCACCACCGCCCCCGCCGCCCCCGCCGCCCCAGCTGCCGCCGCGGCACAGCGCCCTGACCGAGCCCGGAGCGACATTGATGACCTTGCCGGTGAACTTGCTGATGCAAAGGACCTGAGGTGCTCCTGGCGCCGCTTGTGTCGATTGGGTAGGAGCTTTCGCAGACGCTGTTTCAGCGCCCGTGGCTCCTATCGCTCCCATTGTTCCGGCGAGCGCCGCCGCCAGGAAGGACGCTCCGACCACGTGCGGAAGACGCCTTCGGATGCTTGTCATCACTGCGCCTCCTCTTCTCTTGAAGCCATGGATGCGTCCAGCGTGGGAGGGCGGCCATGACCGCGGCGTTGAACCAGCGTGACCCTCGCGTGACGACTCCGTGCGGCCATGCGCCGCGGACGGTCAGACGAAGTCGATGCGCTCCTCGCTGACCGGGTAACCCGCCGTCGCGAAATGCGCTGCCATCGGGAAGTTCTCCTGGTCGGTGGCGGCCGCGATGCGCGTCGCGCCCCGCGCCACCAGGTCTTGTGTGCACTCGACCAGCAGGTCGTAGGCGTAGCCGTGGCCGCGCTGCTCGGGGAGGACGCCGATGTAGCCGATGCAGGGGCCCGACGGGTTGCGGGCGGGGACGTGGATGCCCGCCACCTCGCCGGCCGGGGTGTAGGCCAGGCGCCACCAGTCCCGTGGGGAAGGCATCCAGGTGAGGATGCCGAGGAGTTCCTCGACGGCCCCGGCCCTGCCGTACTCCTCGATGTCGTGCAGGTCGTGGGCGTCCAAGGAGCCTTCCTGGATGCGGCGCAGTACGCCCCGGATGACGTCGTCGTCCGGCTCCGGCCGGTACTCCAGGCGCCCGGTGCGCTCGGGGAGCGGGCAGTGGGAGGTCCAGGTGTAGCGGTAGCGCTCGACCAGCTTCCGGAGGCCGGCCGCCTCCGCTGCGGCCATCCGGGCCTCGGCCTCGGCCCGCACGTCCGGCTGCTCGCGCCAGCCGGGCGGCAGCAGCAGGCTGTACTCGGCCTGAAGAGGTGCGGAGCGCAGCAATTGGACGGCGGCCTCGGCGTCGGTGAAGTCGAACCAGTCGAGGGCGATGGGCCTTTCGTCCCCGGGCTTGGCCCACCAGGCCGCGCGGGCGACGACGACACCGTCGCGCAGCGCGACCCAGGTCCATTCGGGCCGGTACTGGCCGCCGTCGGCAACCATGCCGTAGGTGTCGCCGAGGACGGCGCGGCCGACGATGCCCGGGTCGGGCAGGGAGGCGAAGAGGGGAGTCTCGCCCGCGGTGAGCGGACGAATGACCAGTTCAGTCATGGGTGAAGCGATCCTTCGGGAGAGTGACGCGCTCCCGGATCAGACGTGGGACGCCCGGTGGACGGGGCGGGAGCGCACGGTTGTTGTGGTGGACATCGCTCTCGCCTCCTTCTCTGTGGTCACGGGCGTGCGCCCACCCTAGGCGCGATCGCTCGCAGTCTCCAGGCATTTATCCGCGTACGACGCGGCGCGATCGCCTCCGGGCACCGTCACGCCGTCCGCGCGCCGTGCAACCTTCTTCCCACCTCACGAGTCTCCGCGCTGTATGTCATGACCCGCACAGCGCGAAAGGCCCCCGTGCACCAGAAGAGACTCGTCGTCGCCCGGACCGGTGGCGTCATGTCCGCCGTCGTCCTCGGCAGCCTGCTGGCCGCAGCCCCGCAGGCGTCAGCCGCCGACGTCACCTGCTCGGCCAACGTCTACCAGCGGACGTTCTACAAGAACACCTCGTTCTCCGGCTCCCCGGTGAAGACCGACTGCGACAGCGCCATCGACCAGAGCTGGTCCGGCGGCCCGGTCTCCGGCATGCCGTCGGACGACTTCGGTGTCCGCTGGTCGGTGACCCGCGACTTCGGCTCCGGCGGCCCCTTCACGTTCACCGCCTCCGCCACCGACGGCGTCCGCGTCTACCTGGACGGGGCCCGCAAGATCGACCTGTGGAAGGGCACCGGTGACACCGCCCGCTCCCAGAGCGTCAACCTCACCGTCCCGTCCGGCAAGCACACCCTCCGCGTCGACTACGTCAACTGGAGCGGCGCCGCGAAGGTCAAGTACACGTACACGCCCCGGACTTCGGCCACGTACGACAAGACGAAGCCACTCGCCCCCACCGGCGTGAAGACCGCCTACAACACCACGACCCGCAGGACGACCGTCTCCTGGTCCGCCAACAAGGAGATGGACCTCGCGAGTTACGCCCTCTACCGGCGGCCCGTGGGCTCCAGCACCTGGACGCAGGTCACCACGACCACCGCCCGCAGCCACACCGACCCCCTCGTGAACCCCGACGACCGCACGCCCTACTACTACGAGGTCCGCGCCAAGGACAAGGCGGGCAACACCTCGTCGGGCAGCACGGACACCATCGTGCGCCCGCTGCCCGTGGTGACCGAGCTGACGGGCACGTACGACAAGGCGAGCGGCAAGGTCACGCTGAAGTGGCCCCTCAACACCGAGTCGCACTTCGACCACTACACGGTCCTGAGCAACGACAAGGTGGACGGCTACTGGGTCTGGGTCCCGCTCGGCACCACCAAGGGCAACACCTGGACCACCGAGCCGGTCGTCGCCGACGGCGAGTGGGGCCACTACCGCGTCCTCGTCACCAACGACGGCGGCACCACCACCTACAACCCGAACGGGCTCGACGCCACCGCCACCAATGAGCTCTGGCTCGAGATCCCCGACGGCATCGCCCCCGCCTACGCCCCCGAGCTGACCCTGGGCTCCTGCGCGACCGGCGTCCAGGCGACCGCCACCGACCACACGCCGGCCCCGATCCGCGACTTCACCGGCTTGGAGATCGAGCGCCGCGAGGCGGGGACGGGCACCTGGTCGGTCGCCCTGCACAAGGGCTACGACCCGCGCCTCGACACCGCCACGGCCACCGTCTGCGACCCGCTGCCCGCCGACGGGCGCAGCTACGAGTACCGCGCCCGCACCTATGACGCGGCCGGGAACCACTCGCCGTCCAGCGAGATCCGTACCGTGACCGTGCCGGTCGGCTGACGGTCACGGGAAGCACGCGCCGGGCGCCCGGAGGCGGTCGCATCGCTGCCGCTTGATTCGGGTCCTCTTGCGTCGCCCCGTCGGCTCGACCGGCGGGGCGAAGTGCCGCGTTCAGAGAGCGGCTGGCGCGTGGGCCCCTGGATCTTGGCCTGAACGGATGAACAGGGGCCGCCGCACTGCAGCGGTGACCCCCGTTCTCACGTTTCACCAGGTAGAAAGGATCTTCGCCCTGGAAGCTGTGGTGGGGCGGGTGGGACTCGAACCCACGGCCGACGGATTATGAGTCCTTTGAGGATCGTCCGCGATCTTCCCGATCTGGCCTCTCGCTTCCCGTTTTCGCAGGTCAGAGGGATAAACGCTATCGCCCCCCACCGAAGTCTTCCCGGCCCTTCCTGATCCTTCCGTCCACTGAGTGTCCACTACGGGTCCATGCGCGCCATCCCCCAGGGCTCATGGGAACTCCCCGAGGGCATCGATGCAGGCCGCAGCGTGGGGCATCGACGGATTTGAACAGACAGGCAGCGGAGTGCCTTACCGGAGAAAAGAATCCCCCAGTGGATCAGCGCCCCTGTGGCAGGAGCGCCGAGATCTCACCCGCTGACGATCAGCGGGTGGCCGCACCGCCAAGGACGTTGGTCTTGGAGGCGAGGTCGTTCTTCGTCGCCAGCTTGTCGGCCACCTTGCTCACCCCTGCGATCAACACCTCGGCGTTGATGTCCTTGAGCGGGTTCTTCACTTCGTTCTTGCTGACAGTGCTGCTGTCCACCAACTGGTCGTCACCGCGCGGCGCAGGGGCCGCGAGTGCCGGGGACGCGGCCCCCAGCATCAGCACGACACCAACAGCACTCGCAGCAGCCTTGGCGATCTTCACGGTCTGTACCCCTTCCAGCATGTGCGCTCAACGGAGCGGCACGGCTCTCGTGCCTCCGGAGTGCCCGCCCTCGGACGCTCGTAACGCACTGCCACCGCCCCTAACCACTGCGCTCATATCAAAGTGTCGGAACGTCACTCGTCCGAGGAAATATCTTCATCAGAGTGACCTACAGGGCTTGTCAGCGGGGACGGGTGTCGGACCGCACGGATGATTTCAGTGGCGCACGATTCATTTCGCTAGGTCCTTCAGTGCCGCAGCGAAGATTTCAGTGCTGCGAGTCTCGGAGGCGAGGACGGCAACTATCCGGCCGTGCCCGATCGTCCTTCGGGTATGCCACACCCGAGCCCCGAACCGCCCTCAACTTCACCTGAGTGGCCGCACTGTGGCCACGGCAGCACCCGGGATGACCCGGTCGGCTGCCGCGGCATCCACGTCCCCGGCCACACCGCATGCCTGGCCCACCTAGCCGACGCTGACCGTGCCGCCTACCTGGCCGGCCTGACCCCAGGCACAGACATCGACCACCGCGGCACCACTTTTACCCAACCTCTTCTTGATGCCCTCCTCGGCGCCCTCCGCGACCCCGCCACCAGACGCCCCCGCCTCGGCGGCGCCCAGTTCGAGTCGGCGACCTTCGAGAGCGATGCCCGGTTCGAGTTGGCCACCTTCGAGAGCACCGCCCAGTTCAGGTCAGCCACCTTTGAGGGGAATGCCCTGTTCAGGTCGGCGACCTTTGAGAGCGACGCCCGGTTCGAGCTCGCCACCTTCCAGGAGCAAGCCTGGTTCATCTGGGCCACCTTCAAGGGCACGGGCCGGTTCGGCGCGGCCACCTTCCACGACCACGCCTGGTTCGACTCGGCCACCTTCAAGGGCACTGCCTGGTTCGGGGCGACCACCTTCAAGAGCACTGCCTGGTTCGAGTCGGCCACCTTCAAGAGCGCCGCCCAGTTCAGGTTAGCCACCTTCGAAAGCGCCGCCCGGTTCGAGTCGGCCACCGTCGAGAGCCACGCCGTGTTCGGGTCGGCCACCTTTCAAAGCGACGCCCAGTTCGAGTCGGCCGTTTTCAAGGCTGACGTCCAGTTCGAGTCGGCGGTTTTCGAGCGGTCAGTCAGTGTTGGGCCATTGGTGTGTGCAGGGGAGGTGAAGCTGTCTGGGGCGGTGTTCAGCGGCCCGGCGACCCTCTCGTTCGCCGCACGCCGCCTGGGGTGTCGGCGGACCCGCTGGTTGTCAACGGCCGCGTTGCGGCTGCGCTATGCCACGGTGGACTTCGCCCACGCGGTCTTCGAATACCCCCTGACCATCGCTGCGGAGGCTCACCCCTTCGCGCTCCCCGATGGACGGCCTGTGACAGAACAGGCTCTTGCCGGTACACCCGATGCCACGGTGCGGATGGCTTCGCTGCGTGGGGTAGACGCGGCTCATCTGGTTCTCGCCGACGTCGATCTGTCGAGGTGCCTCTTCGCCGGGACCGTACATCTGGACCAGCTGCGGCTGGAGGGCATCTGCTCCTTCGACGAGGTCCCGCCCGGCACGCACTGGCGGCGCTGGCGTCTGACACGGTTCACCCAGCGCCGTACCCTCGCCGAAGAACACCACTGGCGCGCGAGCCAGCCGACTGCAGTGCGGGGCTGGAACGTGGCGGTGTTCGGCGCCGGTCACGTGGGGCCGGCGCAGCTGGCGCCGGTGTACCGGGCGTTGCGCAAGGCGTTCGAGGACAGCAAGAACGAGCCGGGGGCGGCGGATTTCTACTACGGCGAGATGGAGATGCGCCGCCACGACCGCACAAGCACTACCCGCGCCGAACGTGGCCTGCTGCACGGCTACTGGATGCTGTCCGGCTATGGCCTGCGTGCCTCCCGAGCCTTGGGTTGGCTCGCTGCTGCCATGCTCGTCACCATCGTGCTGCTGATGGGCTTCGGGCTCCCCGAGGACTCCCCGAGGCAGGAGGCGACCGGCACCGTGCCGCCTGGCGGGGGCAGGGTCAGCTTCGTGATCGATAAGGAGGAACCGCGTAACCCCACCGGGAACAGGTTCACCGGCAAGAGGTTCGAGAAGGCCGTGAACGTCACCCTTAACTCGGTGGTGTTCCGCTCCAGTGGACAGGACCTGACCACCACCGGCACGTACATCGAGATGACGTCGCGCGTGACCGAGCCCGTCCTTCTGGGCCTGGCAGTCCTGTCTATCCGTAGCCGCGTCAAACGCTGACCCACATGCACCACGGCCAGGGGCCGGCAGAACGCCGCTGTCATCGGATGCTGAAGCAAGCGGTGCGTCCGAACCGTCGTGAGCCACCGCGGGGAGGATTTCAGGGCCCAGGCCACGGCCCTGGCCACTGAAGTCTTCGGTGCGGCCCGATAACGGGCTTCAGTGGGTGTGGTCATGGATGGTCTCGTGAGCGGGGTGGCCCCGGCGGTTGCCGGGGCCACGTGTGGGTCAGATGGTGTCGAGGTACGGTCGGTTTGCGGCGAACTCCGCTACCGCGTCGCGGCATTCCGCCAGGAACCGGGCCGGGTCGATTTCGTTGCGGATGCCGTCGAGCAGCAGCTTGGCCATCGTGTAACCGGGGTAGCTGTCGAGGGCTTCGACGAAGGCGTGACTGGCGGTGTGGGTGTCGCCCTGTCGCCAGGCGACCCAGCCGAGGAGGGTGAGGAGCGGCGGCGCTTTTGCGGTGTGCGGCGGCACGCAGCGTCGGGCGAGGTAGCCCCACAGCTGCCGCTCGTAGGGAAGGTCGCTCTCCTCGCCGGTGGACAGCGCGGCGTCCCTGGCGTGCAGGTCTTGCAGGCCGAGGATGATGCGGGCGGCGGTGTCGTCTTTGAGCTGGGGGCGGCCGTTACGGAAGTCGGCCAGGGCTCCGTTGGCTATGTCGATGGTGCCGTGGCGGGCGAGGAGCCGTCCTTCTTCGGTCTGGGCCTGGTCGTAGTAGTGGGTGGCTGCTGTGTCGAGGGCTTCGCGGTAGCGCACCGCGGTGGTGTCGGTGGTGGGGCGGTACTCGCTGGTGACCTCGACGGCGTGCTGGAGGTGCGCCATGCAGCGGGCGTGGCCCTCGCGGGCGGAGGCGAGCCATTCTCGGGGGTCTTCGCCGTCGATGGTGCCCAGGTGTATGCCGGTGGCCAGCTCGTAGTCGGGGTCGTTGGTGATGGCGTCGCGTAGGGCGAGCCGGACGGCGATGAGGTCGCCTTGCCGCCAGGCGGCGAACGCGAACAGCGTCAGGATGGGAGCGGCCTCGTGCGTGAACGGTTCGGCGCAGTGTCGGGCGAGGTAGGCCCAGAGGCGTCGGGCGTGGGGAAGGTCGTCGTCCTGTGTGTGGGCCATGCCGGCCTCCACAGCGTCGTCGTCCTGCAGGCCGACGATGAGCTGCGTGGTCAAGGCGCGGCTGAGGGCATGCGCCCCGTTACGGAACTGGCTCATGGCGGTGTCGATCTGGTTCAACGTCGTCATGAGTGTCGCGTCGCGTCCGGCGTTGGTTGCACACTGTGAGTTGAAGTGGTCGGCGGCGGTGTGGAGGTCGTTGAGGAAGTCGGGGTCGGCTGTGGCTTGGAACTCTTTGATGATGTCGCGGGTGCGGGGGCCGGGGGTCCGGCCGAGGCGGGTCATCTGGGCGACGATGCTGGTGGAGTCGTCGGGCGACGGGAGCGGTTCGCCCTCGCAGCACCCGTCGATGGTGCACTCGTAGGCCCACCAGCGGTTCGCGACGAGGCTGATGGTCCGGAGGACGGTGGCGCGGTGCTTGAACTCGTCCGTGAGCCATGTGCCGATGGGGGCAAGAAGGGCGGCGGTGTCCTCGGGGCTCTGGCCGGGGCGCGGTTCGCGGCTCAGGTAGATGATGACGCCCAGGGTGGGGTCGTGCCCCTGGTTGTGGGCGTAGGCCACGAACTGGCGGGCAGCGTTCTCGGCCGTGGCCTGCCACTCAGCGGTGTCCTCGGGAAGGGGGCACGTCATGGTCGGGCCGTCGTGGAAGTTCGGGCCGGGGGCGTGGAGCGCGATGCTGTCGTCTGGGTAGTGGCCGAGGAGGTACGGCAGGATCTGGGCGAGGTCGGGCAGGCTGGTGACCTGCACGGTGTTGTCGGGTGTGTTCACTTCTGGGTTCCTTCCTTCTGTGGTGCGGTGTCGGGCTGCCCGATGCCAGCGGGCGGGGCCGGGGCAGGGAAGCCGCGTGGCTTGTTCGTCAGGGCTGGGAGGAGCCGTTCGTGGACGAGCGCGCCGAGGTCGGCGGCCAGGGCCTTGCTGGTGTGGGTGATCAGGACGGCGTGCCAGGTGCGGCCGGGCTGGAGCCGGGCGTCGTTGGCTGCCTGGGCGTCCGCCTTCTCCTCCGCGGTGCCGGCGGGGATCGGCGGCAGGTCGGGGCCTGCGGTGATCCAGGTCTGGATGCTCATGCCGCCGGGTTGGAGTCGCAGTCCGATGCGGTGGCCCTCGGGATGGGTGTAGAGCGTGGTGCGCTCGGGAGTGTCGGAGTCCTCCTTGAACCAGGGCGGTTCGAGGTGGGGAGCGATCTCGTTCAGGGGGTGTTCGAGGCGGCGTTCGTCGTCCCGCGAGGGGATGTGAGCTCCGCGCCTGCGCGGAGGCTTTCGGGAGCGGTTGGCGCGTCGGGGTGGGGGCTGTACGCGGGGGACGAGAGGTTGCTCTTCGGTCACGCGGAAGCTTTCTCTTTGGGCGTGATGATCTGGTCGAGCCGGCGGAGGGTTTGGCGGGTGGCGATGATGGTGGTGACGGCGCCCATGGCTTTGTCGCGCTGTGTGAAGGCGTCCTGGGCGTCGGCGAGGGTCTTGGCGTAGTCGTCCTCGGGGGCTAGGGAGTCGGCGCAGCCGATGTGGCAGTTGGGGCCGAGGTCCCAGATGATCGCGTTGACGGCGGCGCAGGCTGCGGCGAGGGAGTCGACGTCGTTGCCGTACCAGGTGTAGTCGTGCGGGTTGAGCTGGAGTTCGCGCAGGCGCTGGGCGACGGAACGGAGCATGCCGCCGGAGCCGACGGCGGGTTCGCGGATGGCCATGTTCGTCTGGGCGAAGTTCTTGTCCACGAGCATCCGGGCCATCAGGTCGGAGACGCACGCTGGTGTGTGGTACTCGCCGCGCCACTTCTTGTCGCTCTTGTGTCGCAGGCCGGTCAGCAGGGGGCTGAGGACGTCGGCTTCGGAGCGGATGTAGGGGTCGTCGTGGCCGGTGAGGTCCAACAGGCCGGTGCTGATGGCGCGGTTGGTGACGGCGTGGACGGCGCGGAGCTGCTGGGTGTCGGGGTCGGGGTTCCAGGCCCAGTCGTGGAGGCGTATGGCGCGGTCGATGAGGTCGGGCCGTTTGGTCCAGTGGCCGAGGTAGATCTCCTTGAAGAACTGCGGGAGTTCGTGTGGCTGGAGGTTGAGTATCCAGTCGGCGAAGCCGGGCAGGTTGCGTAGGAGGGCGAGCGCGGCGACGGTGCCCAGGGGGATTTCGATGCTGTTGCCGCCGTAGTTCTGGTACCAGGCTTCGATGACGTTGTCGGCGATCTTGCGGGCGTGTTCGTGCGGGTCGCGGGGGGCGAGGTATTTCCGCGCGGTGACCTTGGTGCGTGTGGCGGCCTTCGACTTGAGGGGCTTCTTCTTCGCCCAGGACGGGGCCGGCCGTGTGGTGATGGGTGTGGCGGTTCGTGGCAGGAACGGGGCGTCGTCGGACACTGGCTTTCTTTCTGCGCGCATGGGGCCGCCCCGGTGCGCGGCCGGGGCGGCTGGTGGTGCTGTGGGCGGAGTGGGTCAGAGGCTGGCGCCGGCCCGCTGGTGGGTGGGCCGGCGCCGGGGGTGCGGTCAGGACGGGAAGGGGTTCTTCCGGTAGTCGGGGTGGCAGGCGGCCCACATGCCGCCGGGGAGGTGTTCGGTGATGACGCCCCACCCGGCCCAGCGCATGACGGCGAAGTAGCCGAGCTGGCCGCCTGCGAAGCCGCGTCGGTGGTCTGCGGCCGGGTCGGGTGCGATGAAGAGCCAGCCGGGCAGTTGGTCTTCACACCCGGGCAATACCTGGAAGCCGGGCCGCAGTTCGCGGGTTCCGTCGGTGTGGATGGGGGGCAGGTCAGCGGCCTGGAGGATGCGGATGGCCTGCTGGACGCGGGGGTGGTTGTGGTGTTCGGGCAGCGTGCCGACGCCCTGCCGGATGGTCGTGCGGTCGGTGGTGATGCCGGTGCTGGCCTTGTAGACGTCCATGAGGAGTTGGGCGTCCTCGATGCGGCCGGCGAAGCGCATTGCGTAGTTGGCGACGACGGCGAGGACGTAGCGGTCGGCGCCAATGAGGCGTGAGAGCTGGTCGTCGCTCAGGCGGTTGTAGCGGGGGGCGTTGATCGATTTGTGGGTTTGGGATGCGAGGCGGAGGGCTTTGGCGACGTGGTCGGGGTCTACTCCGATCTGCTCGGAGAGGGCTTGGATTCCTCGGGTGTAGTTCATGGCGTTTTCTCCAAGAGGCACGCTTGCGCGTATGGGTGCGCCCCCGGTGGTGGGCCGGGGGCGCGGGTATTTCTGTTTTAGGTTCGGGCTATGAGTTCATGCGGAATTGCATGCCCTAGCCGGGAATTTCTAGTTCGACTTTTTCGAACTGCTTACTTATATATTAATGGCAAATTCCCCAGGAGCAAGGTTTGCCCTTTTGAATCCAGATTGATTCTCCGCAATTCAATTCCCTAATTTGCGGCAGCCGGAATGAGGTCTGGCCACCGCACGGCCTCTAGGGCCCGACGATGGGTGTCCGGCACCGTCACCGTCGGGTAGCCGAGCCAGTCCAGCCCCATCGCCGCGAGGATGGTGGCGTCGGCCTGGTCGTACCGTCCCGGCCCCTCGCACTCGACGCCGTACCGATCGACGGCCGCACTGCGGACCATGCCCTTAGCGACCCTGGATCGCTCCTTGCGCGGCAGGTGCTGGGCGGGGTTCGCGCGGCCGGTGGCGTAGATCGTGCGGTGGTGCGGGTTGGCCACGGCGTACGGGGTCCGGCGGCGCCACAGGTCCTGGGTCACCAGCCACCACAGTCCTGCCAGTTCGTGATGCCCGACCTGACCGCCCTGGGCGTACGCCGCGCCTTCGACCACCACAAGGTCGGCCCCGTGGACGCCGAGGCGGATTTGACCGCACAGCCAGTCCATCCGCTCGTGGCTGCGGCGCATGCCGGGCCGCAGAGCTTTCGCCCAATCCGTACCTGCAACGCCCGTGGAGGTCAGGGACAGGTCCAGGCCGATCACCCGGGGCTGCCACTCCCCCTCGCCCTGGACACTGGGCAGCATGACGGGCGCGCTCTGGAGCAGTGCCGTCACGACGTTCCTCCGGCTCGCCGGATGATCTCGGCCATGGATGGATCGCGGGGGAAGGGTGCGCCCGTCCCAGCCTCCAGATCGGCGCATTCGCGGGCCGGATCGGGGCGCATGCTGGCCGCGCAGATCAGTTCAAGCTGACTGCTCACTGCGTCACCTCCGCAGCGGCGGCCAGGTGCTGGGTGATGAGCCGGTCTGCTTCGGTCATCGCATCCGCCTTGTGAGCGGCAATCCACTCGCCGAAGATGCCGTTCGGGCCCCACAGATGCCAGCCGGTGTCCTGGTAGCCGTCCTTCGAGTTCTTCTTGCACAGCTCCCACCAGCCTTCGCGCCAGCGCCAGAGCCTTCGAGGCCGGGCATCCGACACCCAGCCCGCATGCTCAGCGAGCGCCTGGAAGCGGGCCAGGTCCGTGCGCAGCATCGCGATGATGCGGGCAGTTTCCGGGGCGTGCGGCGTGGCGCAGCGGGTGTCTGCACTCTCCTGCTGGGTGTGGTGCGACTGTTGTGATGGCGCGTTGCCGCCTGTGGCTGACTCGCGTTCGGTGGCCAGCTCTCGCCGTGCCTGGTCGCGTTGGCAGGCTACGCGGCGCAGCAGCATGGCGGCGCCGTCCGCTCCGCGTGCCTCCAGCCACTTGGCAGTGGCGTCAATCTCGGTTCCGACAGGGTGGTTCATCGAAGTTCCTTCGGGCGGTGCGCCGCCCCGGCGCGTGACCGAGGCGGCGCACCTGGGTCCGGGGTTACGGGCGCGAGGTCTTGGCGGTGGCCTTGTTGGCGGCAGCGCCGCCCGTGAGGCTGCCCTTGGGGGCCTTTCTGACGGCGACCTCGCCGCCCTTGGGGAGCTTCTTCGAGCCGCTCACCAGGTCCTTGAAGCCCTGACCGGCGCGGAAACGCGGCACCGAGGTCTTCTTGACCCGCACGCGCTCACCCGTCTGCGGGTTACGGGCGTAACGGGCCGGACGGTCGACCTTCTCGAACGAGCCGAATCCGGTGACCGAAACACGGTCGCCGGTGACAACTGCACGGACGACTGCGTCCAGTACCGCGTCGACCGCGTCCGCAGCGTTCTGGCGGCCGCCGAGCTTGTCGGCAATGGCTTCTACGAGCTGCGCCTTGTTCACGGGGGATTCCTTTCGATTCGAATGCAGGGCCGGCACGTTGAGCTGGCGTGAATTGCCATGGGGCTGGCGTGTGCGCCATGCGGCAGGGAGAGGACTGAGGCCCACACCCGGGTCGTGCTGGGGATACGTCCAAGTGGGGGGACAGGGCGGCGACGCCCACAAAACGTCACTCCGTTTCAACAATGTCTCCTATCTTGACTCTGGGCTCGGTGCCGCGCGCTCGTTTCTGCTCGCGTCGGCGGGCTTGGGCGAGCCGTCCGGCTTCCCGGCACCAGGAGCAGGCCGGTTCGCCACGCCGGTTGTGGGCGCGAGCCCCGGCCTCAGTGCCGTGGTTGATGGGGTCTGCTTCTTCTGCGAGTTCCGCGGCCTGGGCGCCGTGGCAGGTTGCGTGGATCTCGCCGTCCAGCCACAGGCGTCCGCCGCAGATCCCGTCGAAAAGGGAGTCGCTTGGCAGGACGAGGGCGATGCACTTCGACCGGAACGGGCATTCCTGGCACACGGCCAAGAGGGCCCGTGTCTGCGGCGTCCTGAGTGAGCCCGCGGTCGCTTCGTCGGGGGTGAAGCGTCGGTCTCCGCCGCACGGTGCCTCACTAACCCACCAGGTGCCGCTCACCAGTTGCCCTCCGGGACGGCTTACGCGGTCAAGGGGAGTGGCATCCGGCGCACGTGGTCGCTGAGGCTGCTGCCGTAGGGGTGCGCGTAGCTGATACCGACGGGCATCAGGTGCCGGTCGGCGACGTCGGGCAGCGCGAACATCTGGGCTACGAGAGCGGTGATCAGGTCGTCGCACCTGTCGTTCCAGCGGCGCCGGGTGGTGCGGTTGTCCGAGCCTTCCTCGGCGACGCCTTCGATGACCTCGATGATTCGGCCGCCCGCGAGACGCCCGTCGACGACGACGGCACTGGCATCGGGGTGGTGCTCACGCACGAGCTCGGCGATGCGCGCGGCACGGTCGGGCGGAGGCAGCTCCAGCAACCAGTCGTTGAACCCCACGGTGTTCGGCCTGGTGCGTGCCCAGGCTGGGGAGTTGTAGGGTGCCAGCGCCTTTTGCAGGTCGAGGGCGATCTTCTTGCCGTGCTCGGCCAGGGGGTGTTCCTGGTCGCTCTCCTCCCACAGCCAGGGGCAGGTCCCCAGCGGGCTGGGCTGCTCACCGAGCACCCCGTACAGGGACAGGGTCCGCGTGTCGCCGTAGTAGGCGAAGTTGACGTACACCGCCTCCGGGCACAGGGCCCGGATCAGTGCTGCTGTCTCATCGAGGACCGCCAGGGCGTACGCCTTCTCGGCCCGAGTGCGCTGGGTGTCGGCATCCTCGCGCTGCTGCTTGAGGATGGCCAGGAGGTCCGCCGTTGCATCGGTCATGGTGCAGATTCCTCTCTTCTCGCTAGGCATGGGTTGGTCAGGCCAGGACGGGCTTGAGGCGCTCGCCGAGCCAGCGGGCGACGTTGACGCTCACGGCGTTGCCGGCCTGCATGGTTTGCGCCGCCTTGGAGCCGACGACCTCGTAGGTGTCGGGGAACCGCTGGCCGCGCAGTTGTTCGCGGGGCTGGAGCATGCGGAAGTAGCAGTCCTCGATAGCGGGCGCCGTGCGCACCACGGCCGCCGAGTCGCGGGCGCTCAGGGTGTGCAGGGGCTGGGCCGCTGTCTTCGGCGTGCTCTTGCGGTACGGGATGACCAGGGTGTTGCGGGCCCGGTCGCGAGCAACGCCGTCGGGCACGACCAGCCCGTGGTGGCGGGCGGTGCTGATGGTGCTGAGCGGGTTGTCCACGGGAGCTGCGTCGCAGTTGTTGCGGAACTCCACGACGAACGGCGCGGGGGGCTCGACGGCGACCAGGGCTTCGCTCTCGCGGGTGGTCCGGGTGCGCAGTGGGACGCCAACGTGGGTCTGCGTTTCGTTCCACGAGCCGCCGACCGGAACGAGGAGGGCTTCGCCGAGCTTGGCTGTGCGGGTGGGCAGGGGCCGGTGGTGGGGCGAGAAGGCCCGGTCTCCCCCGTCCTTGCCGTGGGTGAGGGTGATGACGCTGGGCTGGTGAGGGAACTTCTCCAGGCCGGCCGTGATCCGCTTCATGGTGTTGGGCACCAGCGGCCGGGTTCGGTCGCCGATGCGCTGGCCGATGTCGTCCCACATGATGATGTCGGCCGCGGGGCGGACGTATGGCTCGACCAGTGCGTGCCCGCATCGGGTGTTGGGGCACCGGTAGTCGTACTGCTGGCCGTACTTGCCGACGCGGACCTTGTCGTTGCGCCAGCTCTGCTGGGCGCGGACGTCCCGGCTGCATTCGATGCAGTAGGCGAGCGGGCGCGGCCGAAGGTCTGGGCGGCGCACGCTGGTCAGGGTCAGGACGACGTAGATCCGGTCACGCCACTGAGGCGCGTACAGGTTGGTCTCGGAGCCGATGTGCGCGGAGGACGCCGAGACGATCTGGACGCGGTAGCCCAGCTTCTTCGCGGCGCGGATCCACTCGGGGAACAGGATCCAGTCGGTGATGAACTCGGTGACGTTCTCGACGACCACGCAGGGGAACCGCTTGGCTTCCATGGCCCGCAGCACGCACCAGGCGGTCGCGCGGGTCTGTTCGAAAGCTTCCTGCGGCAGCTCGCGCCACTGCTCCTCTTCTTCGAACAGGGCTTCTTGGGCTGGGTTGGGCTGCCGCTTGCGGCCGCCGGCGGGGCTGATCTCGGTGCAGATGACGGACGCCCACAGGATCAGGGCCTTCGGCAGCCAGCGCATGGGGTAGTTGCGGATGTCGGCGCAGCGGGCCTTGGCGGTGGGGTGGTTGATCTCGAACGTATCGATGGCGGTTTGCCAGTGGTTGATGCCGAGGATCGGCTCGAAGCCGGACTCCAGCAGACCTTGTGCGTCTCCGCCTGCTCCGCAGAGCAGGGATATGGCGCGGGGCAACGGTTGGACTCCAACAAGTGGGGGCTGCCCGGCCCGGGTCGGGCCGGGCAGCCAGGGTCAGGGTTGGTCAGGGGCGCGTAACGCGCGGTGGTGGCGGCTGTCCTCGATCGCGAGGGCGATGAACGCAGCGAGTTCAAGGGAGCAGGCGATCAGCAGACAGATCACCGACCCACACCCTTGGTGGGGCGGGGTGCGCGGCGCGGCCGGTCAGTCATAGCTGGGCATGACGCGGACGGTGGTGATGTGGCCGTCCTTCTCGAAGATCGCCAGGGGATATCCCTCGGACTCCGGCCGCTCCCAGACCTGCTGGTAGCCATCGTTGGCAACCAGCCACCCCGAGCACTCAAAAAAGCGGGCGATGGCCTCCCCGGGCGTCTCGCTGCCCGTGTTCTGGTGGTGGTAGCCGCTGTAGAGGGCGGTATACGTGGTCGAGACGACCAACCGTTCCGTGGACTTTGGCGCCTGCATCGCACCGAGGCGATGGAACAGCGTGATGAGGCGGTTGCCGTGGTGGCTCTGGGGGCCGTCCGGCGTGGAGTCGTACAGGATGGCGTGCCGTGTCTGATCCTCGGTGTCCAGTCGCACCACGCTCCAGCCGGTCGCCTCGTTCGGGTCGTCGGGCAGGCCGTTGACGGAGGTGGTGATCAGCTCGGTGCCGTCGCCGAGCTCGGCGCGCAGGTGGGGCTCGCCCCTGCTCAGCTCGACGTCGGTCCTCCAGCCGTTGTGGCGCAGGGGGGTGATGAGGTGGCGGTAGCCGTGGAACAGCTTCAGCCGCCGCGGGTCGGTGGTGTTGTTGAGGTCGGGCAGTGCTGCGATGGTCACTTCTGTTCTCCAAGAGGGGTGTTGCGGGCGGGAGCCCCTAAAGGGGCTCCCGCTTTTCAACCATGTCGCCTATCTTGAGATGCGCTTTCAGTCACTGCTGGCCAGCTCGTACGAGGAGAGGATCCGTACCGCCCACATGCGATCGTGGGAGCCGACGACGACACCGGCAGGGCGGTCCATGTGGCAGATGAGGAAGCTCGCACCCTGCTCCTGGATGCCGAGTTCCACGGCGAGGTCACACACCCTCTGGGTGGCGCACTCGATGCAGCAAAACGGCCCGCCACTGAGGATGGGGTCGGCCGCCGGGCCGAGGATGACTTCGGCCATGACGACATAGCCGGCGGGGTCGAGGGTCAGGATGTGCACTGAATTCTCCAAGAGGTCACAGTTCGAGGGGTTTCGAACTTGTACTTATACTTTATTCGCATACATCCGGGCGTCAATGTTTGCGATCTTTGAACTCGACTATGGCTGCCCCGAGTTGGCAATGCGCGAGCGGCTCATGCGTGCCAGTTCCTTCGCCCGCTGACGAGCCGCCTCCAGAGCCTTGGGGTCCGTGTCGGCAACGCGGCGCTCCCGCTCCGCGAAGAAGTCCCTCAGCCACTGCTGCTGTGTGGCGTGCGCGCTGGCCGCGGCCTCACGCCGCGCCTGTTCGCGACCGGCGCGCGAGTTGGTGCCGCATCCCCGGCAGTTGCCGACCGGGTGCGGATGCCGCTCGCACCCGCTCGGCGGCTTCTGATCACCAGCCCCGTCGGGCTCCCCCGCAGCGCCAGCTGTGGGGGTAGGGGGGTGAGGAAGGAATGAGGAATGAGAAGGAAAAGAAGGGGTTTCCGTGGGGAAACCCTCTTGGTTCCCCTGGGGAAACCTGCCGGGTTCCCCAGCGGAAACCCTCTCCTCCTGACGTCCAGGGTTCCCTTCGGGCAACCCTCCCTCCAGCGGCGCCACGGCCGCGGCACGTGCCGCCTCCCGCGCGGCCAGATCACCTTGGGTGCGAGCAGCCGACGACGGTTTGCGGCGCTTGACCTGCCGGGCCAGCCGAGGGTTCTTCGGAGCACGCTGCGCCACACGGCGCCGCTCGATCAGCTCCTGCGTAGACGGGATGGGAGGCACACCGTGCGGGAAAACCTTGTACTCGGCGCGGCGACCGACACGGCCGACTTCCACCCGCTCGACGAAGCCGAGCCCCACCAGCTCGGTGACGACCGTGATGGCCTGCTTCTCACCCACGCCGGCCCAGGCCATCATGCGCTCCAGCCCCGGACGGGCCAGGAGCGTCTGATCGTCGGCAGAGTCCGCGATCTTCATCAGGACCATCTTTTGCGTCTTGTTGATCACCTCCTTAGGTAGATAGGCCGCCGCCAACATCAGATGGATGCTCACCCGCACCTCTCCATGTCACATCCGGTTCAGGCCGCACTGGGGTAGGGGCAGGACCAACGGCGGCTCTGTCCCTACCGGGTTGCGGGTTCAGGACTTCTTGCGAACAGTCACGTTGATGCTCACCGAGGTACGCCTGTCCGGGTCCAGCCGTACAGGCACGGGTATGCTCGCGGCCTTCAGCTGCGCCTTCATCGCCGCCGTGTCAGGTGCCATCGGCACCTCCAGGCCGGCCCGCCGATAGAGCGCAACCATGGCGTCCACGTCATCGACCTTCGTCGGGTTGCCGCCGCTCCAGGTCAAGACATTGTCGCCATAGGCACCGGACTCCGAACCGTCCAGCTGAGCCCGCAGGAACTTCTGCCGCTCCTTGAGCGGCTTCATCTGCTCAGATACCTCGACGTACTCCGCCAGCACCTTCTCCCGCTCGGCGTCGGTGTGAATGAGGATGCTCTGCGGACGGCGGCCAGCGGCTACTGATCCCCAGCAGGCCGTCTTGAAGGGGCAGTTGTCGCAGATGACCGACAGGCCCGGCCCCTGGAAGGTACGGGGTAGGTCCTCCGGACTCGCGGCGGAGCGCACCTGCTCGACCCACCAACGCGCCGTTCGGGCGCGCGCGGAGGTGTAGGACATCTCCTGTACGTGGTCATCGCCGCTGTCACGGTTGATGAACCGGAAGCGGATGCGGCCAACCGGAACGGGGCCGAGGCGGGCGAGCTGTCGCTGTCCCTCGATGTCGGCGAACCCTTCACTGCGCAACAGGTCCGCGTACAGGAAGACCTGGCGGATCTCTGCGTCGCTGGCGCCGTAGCGCAGGACGCTGTTCCATTGGTAGGTGGACTTGGTCTTCACGTCCTCCACCGTCGTCTCGTCGGCCGGAAGGCTCGGGCGCAGGCGTTTGGGCAGCTTGGCGGCGGTGTGGCTGTCGAGCTGCACAGCGTCGATGTGGCCTCGGATGGTCTCGTCCTCGACGCGGCGTTCGATGATCCAGCCGAACTCCTCGCGGGCAGTCGACAGAATCCCGGCGTGCAGCCAGGTGCCGAGGATCGCCTTGCGCTTCTCGCCGCCGTCGGTCGGAGTGCGGCCGTGCAGGAGGTATCCGGCGCGACGAGCGCACACGGTGTCGCTGGCACCGATCTTCGTTTGCAGCGAGCGAGGGCGCCGCGCATCGGCCGCGTGGGCTGCGGGCCACAGGCTGACGGGGCGCTCATCCATGAGAGTCATGTCGTCTCCAAGAACGCGGTGCCGCCCGCCCCGCGGGCGGGACGGCACCGTTGTGGGCGGGGTCAGGAAGCGGCGCGGGGCCTTGCTGAGGAGGCGCGCTTGCGGGGGGTGGCGCGCTTTCGCACGGCCGGCTGCTCGTCGGCCTTCGTCACCTCCTCCGGCTCTGGCTTCGGCTTTGCCTTCGACTGCGCGGAATTGGCGGTCCGCTTCGGCGCGGGCTTCTCCTCCTGGTGCCCCTGGTCGTCAGGAGACCCATCTGATGCGCCGGCGCCGTTGTCCTCGTCGTCGTTTTCCAGGCCCGCGGCGGCACGCAACCGCTGCGTGGCCTCCTTGGCGACGCCTGCCACGACCTCGGCATCCGCCTGCGCCAATTCCTCCTCGACGTACATGCCGGACAGGTCCTGCGGGGCGGCCATCCTGAGTGCGCCGGCCTCGGCGCACTTCCGCAGCATGTGCGACTGCATCGTGCGCCACATCTTCGCCACGGTGTATTCGCCGGTCTTCGCGTCCCAGTAGGTCGGGGCGAACTCGCCCCAGCGGGCGATAAAGGGGAAGCGGCTGATGCCCCGGAGGACGGTGACTTTGACGGCGGTCGGCGGGCCGGGGGCGAACCAGACCTCGTGCGCCGTGCCATCGGCGTCGTAGTAGACGGTGTCCTCGTAGCTGATGCGTTCGCCGGTCCGCTCTGCCGCCCTATGTGCGATGGTGCGGAAGCCGTCGATGCCGGTTTGGATGGTCCAGTTGACTGGGTTCTCTTCCCGGTCGTCCCCCCGGTTCTTGCGGCCGATCATGTAGATCTGCCGCGCGAAGGGGTCGAGGCCGCTGCGCACGCAGTAGTGGAAGAACACTGCCAGCTGGGCGCGGGGGGCCGCCTGGAGACCGGGACTGATCAGGGCCAGTGCAGCCACCTGCCGCGCGTCGAACTCGTCCTGGTCGGTGCGGAGCACGATCGCGCTCGCTGCGGCGGAGCGGGGCGGGGAAGCCTCGGTGGCCGGGGCGACGGGCGCCGTCACCCTGGCTTCGTCGGCCGGTTGTTGGTCCTGGTGGTTCACGGGTGGTTTCTCCAAGAGATTCGGTTCAGTCAGTCCGCAGAGCGCGGACCTCGAACGCGGTTTGCCACTCCGGGTGTCGCTCGATGAGGAGACGGACGTACCGGGAGCGGTAGTTGTTGTTGAGGCGAAAGTCGTCGCCTTCAGTGGCGATGGCGTAGCGCCAGCGCAGGACCTCGAAGAGCATTCCGATGCCGACGCGCCTGGCTCCGCGCTTGAGGTAGTCGGCGGTCAGCTTCTCTAGGGCTCGCAGGACCCACGGGTTGAGCTGATGGAACGCCTCGAACTGCGCCTGGATCGTCGCCGCCTTGCCGTCGGGCTGCCGCACGGCGTGGATCACCAGGCCCGGAATCTCGTCCTGGACGACCGCCATCCCCCACCCCCTGGAGACTGATATCAACAATGTCTCCTATCTTGAGGCCTAGGAGTGCAGCGATCAACCCCCCTACGACAGGCAAGACTTCACGCCGACGCGGTCACGCCGAGGTAAACCCGACCGCCTCAGCGACCCCTTCCGCGCGCCGCTCGGCCCGTTCGCTCGCCCCTGCGACGCTCTGCAGCACCTGGACCGCAAGGCCGGAGTCGACGCCCCCGGCCGCGTAGCGCATTAGCGCCGCTTCGATCACGACGACTTCCGCCTCCTCCATGACGGCGACGACGGCGCCGCTGGGTGCGTAGATGATGTGCACCACTGCCTCCTCGTGCGAGTAAGAGTCAGCCCAGCAAGGGCATACATATATCTTATTCGCACAAAGGGCCTGAGTACAGCGTTTACGCAGGTCAGAGGCCCTTCCGAGCGTGACGCCCACGTGTCAGCACCACCGAGCCGGGCCCCTCGTAGGTACCCGCACGCAAAGCCGCCTCCACCTTGTCGTCTACCTCCCATGGCAGGCTGCGGGCACTCACCTGGAGTTCGGGCACGGCCTCGATCACCGTGTCCAGCAGCCACAGCCGCGAGCCCGAGAGCCACCAGTCCTCCTTCGGGAAACCCCCCTGGGCTATCCGCGTCGCAAGGGTGCCTTGCGACGGTAGGTGGAATAGCTCGATGATCTCTTGCTGGCCGACGATCGCCGGCAGCTCGTCACCGAGATCAGGTTCCCAACCCTCGCCCTGGTCCGCAATCAGCAGTTTCCTGTACCGGACGTTCAGCAGCTTCGGACGAGGGGTTGTCTTCCCGAAGCGGCACGCGAACCCCAGGGGCCAATACCTGACACCAGAGACGACGATGGCCGTCGCCGGGTCCAGAACGCCCCGGCTGGGAGCCAGCCACTGCCCCACCATCTGCGGTTCCACCCCATACAGGACAGCGAACTCCTGGTGCCCGACCAGATACGGCTTGCGCCCGCACATCGTCCCTGTCCCTCGCCGTGTCGTCTCTCGCGTGCACCGGCAGGGTAGCCGCGCTTTGCACACCGCGCTCGGCGAAGGCACTGCTATCGTGGGCGACAGCCTTCTCCAAGAGGCTCTGAACGGCCCCCGCTCCGGCGGGGGCCGTTCGCTTGCATAGCTCAGCCGCGGGCCACGCCGAACAACGTCAGCGCCACCGCCGTGATGCTCGCGAGGACGGCGATCGTCGGCAGCGGCCACCGCCCTCTCTCCAAGGACGTCACCCTCGCCTCAAGGTCTTCCACTGCCTTGTCGGTCTGGTCGGACCGCTGCACCAGCAACGCAAGCTGCCCATCAATCCTGGCGAGCCCCACTTCCAGCGCGCTGCGCAGCTCGGCCAGGGCCAGGGCAACCTCTCCATCCGGCACGTGCTTCTCCCTCTGTCATGGCACCGGTCAGCGGACGGGCGTGGCCGGATCACTCTTGAGCGGCAGCCACGAGGCTGTGCCCGGTCGCCCGAGGACGGTTCCGATGGTGGACTTCAGCGCAGCGAGGGCCGCGGGTATCGCGGAGACGCCTGCGGCCTGCCACGCCGAGAGCGACAGCACGTCGGTAGTGCTGGAGGCTGCCATCAAGCCCAGCAGGGACTGCATGTAGGTGGCGATCGTGCGCTCGGCGACGTCGGCGAGGGCCTGCGGCATGGTGTCGTTCTTCTCCTGGTCGGGCTTGCTCGGGGTGGGTTCGGCGGCGCCGGCCTGGCGCGGGACGCGCAGCTTGGTCCAGGTCTTCTGGTCGGGGATGCCATCGGCGGCATCCCCGTGGTGGCCGCACTTGATCTGGTACGCGGCGTAACTGCGGCGGTGCGCGTCGTTCCAGACTGGCCCGGGTGGTGTGTCGTAGGAGTCGCAGCCCTCGCCGATCAGCCGCCTGGCCATGGCTGCGATCACCGGCGAGGAACGGCCGTCACGAAAGAAGTCCTTGCCGGGGTACGCGGCATGCTTCGGCACAGGACTCGGCTTCGGCTTGGGCTTGGGGTCTGGCTTGGGCTTCGGCTTGTTGGGCGGCTTACTGTCGCTCTTGAGATGTTTGGCGACGCGAGCCCGGAAGTCGTCCATATCGATGCCGCCGGGGTCGGACTTGGATGGCTTCCACTCCTTGTGGCCGATCACGCTGTGCTCGTTCCATCCGTGGGCGCGGCAGATCGCGGCTGCGGCCCGCGCCATCGCGTCCAGCTGCGTTGAGGGCCACGGCTGGTTACCGGTGTTGATGCACTCGAAACCGTAGAAGTGCCGGTTCCCGTCGGTGTCTTCTTCGTTGGCGCGCGGCAGGTCGTTCTTCTCCGCGATGACGGCGAGCAGCACGTCGGTGTCACCCTGGCCGGCGTGGTTCGTTCGCCCGTACCCGACGAGGTGCACTGTGCCGGACCGGTCGATCACTCCGTGGCACAGCGGCCCGGGGAGGGCCTGGTAGCCGACGCGGCATAGCTCCACCATGTCGGCCTCGGAACTGTAGGAGCCGGTGTGGTGGATCATCACCCCGTTCGCGGGGCCCCAGTTGCCGTGGGTGTTGCGGTTGTGGGTGCGCCACTTGCCGTGCTCAACGACGCCGAGGCGTTCGTGCTTCAGCGCGGACAGGAACCTGTCCGCGCTCAACGGTGTTGCCACGCTCGCTTCGCCTTCTCCCCTGCGCCGTATGGCAGTCGGCCAGACCCTTCGGTTGGGGCCGGTCCCTCGGGAGTTGGGCTGCGAAGCGTTGGGCGGAGGGTCACCCGATCGTCATGGTACCCAGAGGCTCGGACCGCAGGTCGCGACGATGCCGCTGGTCTGCTCGGCTATTCGTCGTCGCCGTCGATGCGGCAGGAGGCGCTGTCCAGGCTGAGCCATGTCGCCCTCACGCTGCCGCCATCCTGCACCCGCAGGATCAGACGGCCCTTCGGGTCGATGTCGAGGTGGAGCGCGCGGCGGGCCGCGTCGGAGGCGACCGGTACGGCCCGGGGCACGGCGGGCCAGTATCCCTCCGGGAGCAGGCCGACGACCGTTTCGTCTGCCACTCGGCCGCCCGGCAGTCCGATCCGGCCGCTGAACTCCAGCGTGTTCCACAGGTTCGCGCGCATCTGTGGCGGCTGCGCGGGGTCGGCCACCGACGTGTCACCGGTCAGCGGCACATCGTGCCAGGGCGGGTACGGTGCGCGGCGGGCCCGCTCCAGTGCTGTGACCCGCCGGTCCAGGCGGGCCAGGCGGCGCGCGAGCGCGGCGATCGTGTCCGGCATCTACTTCTCCTCCGCGTCGTCAGCGGGCTTCGCGCTGCGCTCCAGCTTCAGCGTCACCCGCTCAGGGGTCTCGCCGTCGCCGGGCCGCACGGTCCAGCCGACGATCCGGTTCCAGCCGTCGTAGGTGGTGTGCGGCTCGTGCAGCCGGATCCGTACGTGGTCGCCGATGCGCAGCGCATCGATCGATGCTGCCGGGTGGTCGGTGATCTCCAGCTCGGTGAGCGTCGGCAGGATCTGCCGGGCCAGGCGTTCACGCCGGATGCGCTGCCTGAGCTTGGCCTCGTCCTTCTCGCTGGTCTCCAGCTTGTGCTCCAGGCGCAGCCGCCCGTTGCGGTCGCCATCGATGACGACCTTGCGCTTCTTGCCCTCGCCCGCGCCGAGGCCCACGACCCATTGGGCGTACTCGTCGGCGTCCTTGATCACGTGCGGGTCCCCGACCACGTTGGCCCCAGTGGTGAACGTGATGTCCTGGCGGCGCCGGCCGAGCTTCGGGGCGCCGAGGATGATGCGCCGCTCGGCACGGCGCCCGCGCCAGGCAACGGTCTCCGACCACTCCAGTCCGTCATCGATCTCGGCCATCTCGTCCACGATCTCGCCCAGGTTGCGGGCATCCCAGCGCGGGATGTCGTACAGGTCCTTCGCAGTGCCGGTCTTCGCCTTCGACTTGGTGTCGTCCACGACGACACCAAGGTCGCCGTCCGGCTGCGACTGGGCGTAGGCCCACACATCGCGGATCACCACGCACGGGTCGGCTTCGATGTAGGGGCCGCGGCCTGAGAGGTTGCCGTGCAGGTCGTGGCGGCGGTGCAGGTAGCTGGTGAACCCAGACGCTTCGATGGGCAGCTTGGGCCCTTCCGGCTCCGCTCGCCAGATGAGTCCGCCCCACAGGAGACGCGAGTTCCGTTCGGCCAGGATCACGGCGTTCCCGGCGTCCAGCATGTCGCTCATCGACCTTGCGAAGGTCGGCGCAAGGGTTCCGCTGAGTGAACCGGGCCCGGATATCTCAGGGCCGAACTCCACTTCCGTCAGCGGGAGGTTCCAGTGCAGGACCTCGCCGGTCGCGGCGCGGGCGACGATGTAGCGGTAGTCGGGCATCACACCGGGCTTTCCGTGAACTCGATGTCGGCTGTCACCGTGGTGCCCTTGGCGACCGACAGGTCGCCGTCGCCGTACTTGTCGAGCTGGTTGATCTGCACGGCCAGGTGCTGGCGGGTGCCGCGGTAGTCGGGCGGCACGGTGAGGGTGTCGGCGAGTACGACGGCGGCGCTCCGCGTGGTGGTGCCGTCGTCGTCGACGACGGTGGGCCTGGAGGCACGCTCGCCCAGGCGGGTGCGCAGCTCGGCGTAGATGCTGCCCGCCTCCGCGCGAAGTCCGGAGAGGGTGATCACGATGGTGGCCTTCGTCGCCCAGTTCGGCACGTCCACGTCCCAGGCCGCTTCCTTGGGCCAGGCCACCCAGTGGCCGTGCTTACCGGGCACCTTCTCTGTGTCTTGGGGGTGCACGGTGCGCAGGGTCCGCTCGGTGCGCGGGTTGGCGATCCGCCGAAGGTCCGTGACCATCTCCGCGGTGACGGCCGCAGTGTTACGGGGCAAGGTGATCCGCGCCAGCGGGATGGCGGTCATGCCGCGCGGCGCAGGGGTTTCCTTGTTGCCGATGTCCTGGATGAGGTGGAAGTAGCCGATGTCCTGCGTGCGCGGGTCACGCTCGCCCTCGAATTCGGGATCCTCGATACGCAGGACCAACAGGTCCGTGCGGGCGAACGGGCCGGTCGGCGGGACGTTCACCACGGCGTCGCCCACATTGGTCTGGGTGTAGGCACCCTGCCAGGGCCGCGCGCCGTGGATGAGGGCCGAGCCGTCGCCGACGCGGACGCCTGGTCCGGGGGCCTCCAAGGGACGGACCTTCAGGTCTCCGGCCTCGGCGATGCCCTGCCGGCCGCGCGCCAGGGAGCTGATCATCAGACGCATCGCGCGGGCTGGATGGTTGCCGCCGTGCACCATCATCGGGGGCTGGACAAGGGTCACAGGTGCTCCATTCACAGGGCGGTGTACGCCGACCGCCACGACACGTCGAGTCGGCACGTCCCGGTGGGGTCCTCCGCGCTCCAGCCGATCTCCGAGCGGCCCCGCGGGATGCTGAACAGGTCGAGCCGCGAGGCGGGGGTGAGGTCATTCGCGACGTTGGTGACGCCGTTGCGCAGCGCCCACCGGGTTCTGGGTCGGGTCTCCATCTCCACCCACTCCCCGGCACGCAGCGACAGGTCGAGTTCGAGAGCGCGACCGGTGACGGTGTTCCAGATGCGCGGGTTGGAGACCGGCCCGTGAACGCGGATACTCGGCCACGAGGCGACGTTGCCGCGGTTAGTGATCCAGCCGGGCCGGTCGTCCGGGCTGGCGCGATCGCATCCGGCGGGCTCGCACAACACCTCGTCCACGGTGCGGTCGTCGTGCTGGTGCTCGGCGGCCTGGTCCAAGCCCAGCGTTAGGTGCGACAGCTCGTCGTCGTACCAGCGCGGGTCGAGACCGGCGAACTCGATATCGAGAGGTATCCACCCGTTGATCGCGTTGGCGGTGCTGGTGGCCTCCACGCGCCTCAGGCGCCCGTAGAGGCGGCGTGTGCGGTGTCCGGGCCAGCGGCCGCGCAAGACGGCCCGTCCGTCAGGGCGAATGCGGGCGGCCGGGTCATCGACGGCCAGCTCCAGGCGGGCGAGGAGGTCGGCCGCTGCCACCGGGTCGCCTGGTGTCTTGATGCCAGCCTCGATGCGTATGGTGCGCGGGCCGTAGAAGTCCTGCCCCGGGTAGGTGCCGTCTCCGGTGGGATTGTCGACGTCCTGCGGGCGGGTGGCGGGCGACCCGAGACCTTCGATGTCCCCGATCGGGATACGGGTGCCGGTGCCGAGGACGACGCCGCCGATCTCGAACTGCCATGGGGTCAGCTCGATGGGTGGGGACTTCTTCAGTGGTGTGGTCATCAAACCCTCCCGCCACGCTGGGCGTTGCGCAGGTTGCGCATCATCTCTGTGCCGATCTGCTCAGGCGTCGCGGAGCTGGAGGTGACGGTGACCGGCATGGTGCCGATCAGCGGTTGCTGCTCGCGCACCACGACAACCTGGACGCGCCCGCCGGCGCGGCCGTCGACCACGCGTGTGCGGGCGCGGTCGCCACCGGTGCGGACGTCGAAGGCGCGGACGACGCCCGCCATCACCTCCGCACTCCGGGCGCGCTTGAAGGAGCTGGCCACCACGGGGCTGTAGTCGCGCCTGGTCCGACCAGTGAGCCCGCCGTTGGCGAACCACTCCACCTGCCCGCCAAAGCGGCCGACGACGTCCTCCACAACGGCCTTGCTGCGATCCCGCTTCGACGCCGCGAGGGGTACGTACGCCTCGCCCTGAGTCTCTGGTTCACCCCAGATGCGCCATGAGCCTGCGGGGGCGATCTGTGCAACGTGCTGCTCACGGCGGCGCGGCCGAAGCGCGCCGTCACGGATGCCACCGTCCGCGTAGTAGTCGACGACAGCGCCCTGGGCGTGCCCCTGTGCCTGCTTGCGCAGGTTGTCAGCCTGGCGGCGCAAGATGTCTGCGGTCGTGGCCGGCTCATTGCGGAGCGTGTCGAAGATGGTCACGTGGCGGGTGGTGACCGTCACCGACTTGCCGCGCAGCGCGTCGATCCGCCGCTGGATGGAGTCAGCCGACTTTCGGGCACCGCTCGTGGGGACGATGACCTTGACGTTCTTGGAGCGTGGGACCTTCTCGATCCGGAAGCCGAGCGCCTCCAGTTCCTTGCGTGCCTGCGCGGTGGGGGCGCGGACCGTCACATGCTTCGCTCCCGGCGTGGCTCGGATCTTGGCCTGTACCGCCTCCAGGCTCTTGATGGCGGCCGCCGTGGGGGCGGAAACGTGGACGTTCTTGCGGTTGGGGGTTCGGCCAAGCTTGTCGATCAGCCCGTCGAGGTTCTTCCGCGCGCCAGCGGTGGGAGCGGTGATCTTGATCTGTCGAGTGCCGGGCACCGTCCGCACCGTGAAGCCGAGGGAGCGCAGCTTCTTCTGCGCGCCATCGCTGAGCGAGTCGACCTTGATCGTCTTGGCCTTTGGCAGCCGGTGGAACTCCGCCTGAACCGCGATGAGATTCGCCAGCGTGGAGTCCATGCCCTTGGTCTGGAGCAGCAGGGACACCTTCGATGGCAACAGGCCCAGGCTGTCTGCGACGCCCTCGGCCTGGGTCTTGGTCAGTCCGTAGCTACGGGCCGCCGCGATGGCCGCCGAGCGGGAACGGCTCATTTCCCCGCGTGCCTTTGCGAGCGCAGCTGGAAGAGTCTCGCCGTTGCGTTGAGCGAGGTCGAAGGTCGCCACGCTGGCGTCGGCTGCCGCGTCGGACAGGGCCGTGAGCTGGGTGTAGAGCTGCTGGCCATTGCGCGTTGTGGTGTTAAGGGTCTTGTCCCGGTTGACGAGCTGCTTGCCGCCATAGCCCTGCTCCCGGTTGACGTTCTTACCGCCCTCCTTGAGTTCCAGCACGGCGGAGTTGACCTTGGCCTTCGCCGCCTGGAGGGAGATCTGGCCGCCCGACAGGAGATCGAGGGCGCTTTTGAGGGAGCGGGTGCGGGTGTCGGCGTCGGCCGTCTCGTCGGCCAGTCCGCCGACGGCACTCTTGAGCCGGTCGTAGGCGGACGTGCCGTCCCCGGCGCCCTTCGTGGCCTTGGCCAGCTCCTTTGCGTTCTTCATCGCCCCGGCCATCTCGCCCTTCACTGTCCCGAGCGCGTCGGCCGCGTCCTTGTACTGCTGCCCGAGAGGCGAGTATTCCTGCGTGGTCGTCTTGCCTCCGGCGACGTCCTTCCACACCTTGTGCCTGTCAGCCGTGGCCTGGAGCTTCTTCTGCAGCGCGTCCAGGGACGTGCCCTGGCCGAGGTAGGCGTCCGTGAGGGATGCGAGCGGCACACCTGCATCCGACATGACCTTGGTGAGCTGCCCCTGTTCCGTCTTCGTGTCCAGCAGGGCCTGGGCGGCCTGGTTGCGGACGTTGCTGTCGATCTGCCCGCCGGACTCGCGCAGCGCGGAGGTCAGGGAGGAGATGCGGGACTGATGCTCGGCTGCGGCCTGCGCCGCCCGCTGCTGCCGTGCGGCCAACAGGCCGAGACCGACGGACACGCCCGCCACGACGACTCCGAACGGGCCGCCGAGCGCGCCGGTGATGCCACTGACTGCTGAACGTAGTCCCGATCCCGCCGCGCGGCTCATCCCGTTGAGCGTGCCGGTGAAGGTGACGCCCGCTCCGTTCGCGCTGCGGAACGCCGACGTCATGTTTCCCAGAAACCCAAAGCGGGCCTGTACGGCGGCCCAGGCCGCGCCGTACCGGGAAACGCTGACGCCGGACGCGGCGGCGAGGCGCTGTTGGACCTGCATCTGCTGGTTGAAGGACTGGATGCCGGACCGGACCGGTCCGGTCATGGTGGTCGCCAGGTTCATCAGGGTCGGCTGGGACCGACGGAGCAGCAGCATCGCCAGAGCCGCCGACTGGATCGGGGCGGGCAGTGCACCGAACACGCTGACCAGCCCGCCCACGACGTGGCCAACCGGGACGAGGACGGCGGACAGGCCCGAGACGGCGACCATCGCGATGTTCGCGACGGTGGCGATGATGTCCAGCGTGCCGGCGGCCGCACCACCTTCCTTGCCCAGGTCGGCGACGGCGGACACGATCGGCTCCACACCGTCGGCCGCATTGCCCAGTACCTCGCCCAGGGCCTCCCCCGCATTGATCAGCAGGTTCAAGCCGGTCGCCAGGGCGTCTTCGCCCAGCTCCTTGAGCGGGCCGACGAAACGTTTCACCTCTTCGATCAGGCCGCCAAGCCCCTGCTGGGTCTTGGCCTTCAGTTCCGGCCCGTACAAGACAGCAAGGTTGCGGCCGTACTCCAGTGCGGTAGTCAGGTACGGCGTCGCCCCCGCCATACCACGCGTCAGCAGGCGCGTAACCCACTCCAAGCCCGGCGCCATTCCCTGGTACAGCGCCAGTCCGGTCTGCCGGGCCTGGGTCCGAAGTTGTGTCATCGCGCCGGTCAGGCCCTGCCCACGCGACGCGGTGATGGACGCGGCAGCCCCGGTCTGGCGCACCGCCACCGACAGCGCGTCGAAGGATTCGGTGCCCTGGTGGGCGAGTGCCGCCGCGCCGGAGAGCGCGGGCTTGCCGAATGCCTTGGTCACCCCGGCGGTGAAGTCCTTCTGCGACAGGTTGTGCTCGGCCTTCGACAACCCGTCGATCACGACGCGCAAGCCGTTGAACTTGCCTTGCGCGTCCCAGGCGTCGATCCCCAGATCCTTGAGGGCGCCCTTCATTTGGGGCGTTGGGGCAGCGAGGTTCGCGAAGATCCCTCGCAAGCTCGTTCCGGCTGTCTGCCCGAGGATGCCGCTCTTGCCGAGCATGCCCACGGCGGCGGCCGTGTCCTGCAGCGATACACCGAGCGCGTTGGCGACTGGTCCGGCGTACCGCATCGAGTAGTAGATGTCGGTGATCGAGCCGGAGGCGTTGTTCGCGGTGGCGGCCAGCGTGTCCGATGCCTTGGCCGCCTGGTCGGCACCGAGACCGTACTGGTCCATGATGTCGCCCAAGTACCGCGCCGATGTGGCAGCGTCGATGTCGGCTGCGGAGGCGAGCTGGAGCGAGGCTCGTACCGCGTCGATGCTCTGGTCGGCGCGGAAACCGGCCCTAGACAGCTCGACCATGCCTTCGGCTGCATCGGCCGCCGTTGAGCCCGGGAGCGACAGGTCGTTGCCGAGTTCCTGCGCCATGGCGGCGGCGCGCTTCATCTGTCCGGCGGTGGCGTTCGTGACCGCCCGGAACAGGTTCATCTGCTTCTGGTAGCGGTTGCCTTCCTCGACCAACTCGCCCGCGCCCAACAGCAGGCCGCCACCCGCGAGCATGTTGGTGGCCGAGATGCCGCGCCTCCCTGCGCCGGCCGTGGCGCGCTGGAGCCGGGACATGGATCGAGCTCCGTCGTCACCGGCTGCGCGCAGGCTGGCGCGAGCGGCTGCGGCGCGAGCGGAGATCCGGTTCAACTCACCGACGGCCGAGCGGGTGGAGCGATTCAGCACGGCGAACTGGCCAGCGAGACGCGCCCCGTTCGCGTCGAGGCGGGCCAGGGAGCGGTTGGCGGCGTCCGTGCGGTCGGCCATCGTCCGCATCTGGCCGGAGGCAGCGCGAGTTCCCGCGATCAGGTCGCGGACTTCGGCGCGCATCGCCACGGTCAGGGTGAACCCGGCCACCGCCGTGGGCCTCCTTACATACGTTGTGCGGGTTGGATCAGGCGTGGTCGGGGTGCAGCTCGCGCGGAAGGAGCTGGATCTTCACGCCGTAGCCGGACCGGTCGGTGGGAACGTGGTCGCGTTCCTGCTCGATCAGCTCGCAGCCGGGACAGCGCAAGGTTGAGGTGACGTAGGCGTGCGGGTCGCCACCGCGCTGTCGGTCCCACTCCTCCAGTCGCGTGTGGCACTCCGGACACACCGCCCGCTGCCACTCCGCCCAAGCCAGAGCCTTGGCCCGGTCCAGCTCCGACCATCGGCCGTCGCCGCCGAGGAACTGGGAGTGCGGGATGCCGTAGGCGGCGCACAGCTCCAGCTCGGCCCGCAGCTGTGTGTCACGGCTCAGCCTTTTCCCAGCTCGACCCGGCTCTTCTGCTGCACTTGCCAGGCTGCTTCCCACAGTTCGTTGGCTTCCGGGGCCGACCAGCTGTTCAGCAGCTCCTCGGCCTCCTCGCGGCTCATGCCGTCGAACGATGCGGCCGAGACCAGAGCTGCGGGGAAGGTGTCCGGGTTGAACGCGGCGCCTTCTTCGGCTTGCGTCTCGGTCGGCGGGTGCTGGGCGATCAGTTCCTCGAAGACCTCCCGTGGCAGGGCGAGGAAGGTCAGGACTTCCGAGGCGTCATCCAGCTCGGCGCGGGCCTGCTCAGCAGCGGCCTCTGCCTGGACTGCGCGCTGAGCTGCGGCCTCGTCGTCCGGCGAGGCTTCGGTGAAGATCCGGGCGCGCTGAGCGGCCTGTTCGGTTTCCTCGACGCGCTTGCGGAGCTGGTCGTCGTCGCAGATGAGGAGCGTGCTCTGCGGCCGTTTGCGCTGGCGGAGGCGGTTCATCTTGGCCGCCCACGCCCCCTCCGCCGGCGCCTCGGCGCGGGGGAGGGACGGGCTCTTAGCCGGTGCGGGGCGCGGCACGCTCAGTCCTCGCCGTGCTCGGTGATGGTCGCGGCCGTCTTGGTGGTGCTCACGACGGTCACGTCAACGTGCTCGGCATCGTGGTCGTCGTCGCAGTCCTCGTCCGGCACTGGGAGGGTGTGGAACGCCTCGGGCACCACGGCGTCCAGCGTCGGCGTCTCGGTGATCGTGAAGTCGACCTTGAACTTCGCAGCCTCGTTGCCGGTGGAGTAGGTCGCGGCGCGGGTGGCGACCTGTACCGGGAAGACATCCACCGAGCGGGAGCCGGGGATGTCGCCCTTGCGGAGCAGCACGACGTAGCCCTTGGCGCCCTTGGGCAGCTGCTGCTCAATCGCGTCGGAGTGCCGGTCCTCGTAGAACGTCAGCGAGCTGTTCTCGGCCTTGTCGTTGCCGGGGATCGAGGAGTTGAAGGTCGAGCCGAGGTCAGGGGTCTCGATCGGGTCGTTCTCCAGCGCCCAGCCCTCGATATCCGAGACGGCGTTGGTCAGGTCGAATTGGTTGGGCTCGGAGATCTCCGTGCGCGACGGCCGCTTCGGGTCGTTGATCTGCTTGAGCCAGTAGACCTTCGAGATGCCACGCCGGAGGAATCGGGTCTGGGTGGAGGACTTCTTCAGGGACACAGGTCCGCTCCCGCTTCTGGGGCAGCGTCCCGTGCCGAGGCCCTGCCCCTTGATTCAAAGGGGGTTCGCCTGGCCTGGGGCCTAGCGTCCGCGCGGGCCTCCGCGGTGAGGTCAGAAGAAATGTCTATGCAGGGGTCACCGTGATGGTGACGCGCTGCACGTAGGACACGATAGCGCCTGCCGCCGACACAGAAGGCTCTCCAGCAGCGTCGTAGCCCAACTCCCGGTCGATCACACGTGCTTGGGAAACGGGCAGGTCATGCGCCCATCGTCCGCCGTGGCGGCCGACGACGCCGGCGCGTACTCGGTCGGACAACCACTGCACCTGGTCGTCTCGCTCCCCGACCGAGGTCACCTGGTAGGTCCAGGCCGCGTCCGCGTGCCAGTCCGACAGTGGAGGACCGCTGAACTCCCCCGGCAGCGAGTCGAGGATGGCGTACGGGCAGGTCGCAGGCTCCCATTCCCCGGACTTTCCTCGAACACGAGGAAGTTCACCAATCCCGCATGGCCTGCCGGTGGCCGTTTCGATGAGTGCGGCGAGCGCCCGAGTGACGGGCAGGCGTGCAGCGGTCACGGCAGCACTCCCTCTGCCAGGGCCTGGATGAAGGCGGGCTGCGTCTGCCGGAAGGCGGGCTCGACATGCGGGTACGGCGGCTGCCGGTAGTGACGGCCGAGCGAGTCCACGCCGACGAACCCGTACTCCAACCTGCGTGCTTGCGGGGCGTCGGAGAACACCTCCGCCGTCGCCTGCCCGCCGCCGGTGCTCATCCTCACATCCCAGGAGGCGCGGTACTGGCCGGTGATCACCCGTGGTCCTGGGCGGCCGGAGGCGTTGCGCTGGATACGGACGCGCAGCAGCATCGCGTGATGCCGGGTGATGGTGCGTGTACGAGCTCGTGCGGCCGGGCCCATCCGTGCCAGCGCGGCAGCGAGCGCGATCGGGTCCCGGAACGCCGTGGCGTCGGGGTGGGCGTTCGGGTGCAGGTTCGCGGGCGCCATCAGGTGATCACCTGCACCCTGACGATCCGCACCACGCTGTAGGTGCCCACGGCCGTGTCCGAGACCCGGAAGCGGCGACCGACCAGCTGGGGGTCACGCGGGCCGCTTGGCCGTACGGACCCGGCGACGCGAATTACGTCATCCGGCCGCAGTTCGGGGGCCCGCACGGGCAGCACTGCCTGGTAGTCGGTGGTCAGCGGTTCCTGCACGACCGCGCCGTCCAGCGGCTTGGTGATCGCCGGGCGGCCGAGCGGCATGACCGCGCCGAGCCCGTCCCAGATCAGCACCTCGTCCGGCGCCGGCGGCACCAGGGTTCCCGTTGTCTCATCCAGCACGTCGTCAGCACGGCCGCCGCTGTCTCGCCACGCCTCCAACTTGTCGTCCAGGATGCGCCCCACCACACGCCGCGCCCCGTCCACGTCAAACGCCACGAGCCCACTCCCCGAGCTGAGTGAGCATCGCCAGTGTCAGCGAGTGGGGACCGGTGCCAAGGTCAGGGCGGGCCAGCGCGGCACGCTCCAGTTCCTCGGCGTCGATATCCGCCAGGAAGACCGCGGCGGCCGGGCCAGGGTCGGGCATATCAGCAACCGCGAGGCGGGCCAGCCCCTCGAAGGCGGATTCCACGCCATCCGTGGAGAAGAGGACTACCTGCGGCGGCTCTCCCGCTCGGTGGGTGACGGTGTAGCCACTCAGGGCACCAGGGTCCATCCGCTGGCCGTCGACTTCGATCGCGGCCTTCGCGCCGCGAGCCGTGATCTGCACTCGGTGCAGGTTTTCGTCGTTGTTGTGATCCATTCAAACGACGCTAAGCCCGCTGTCGGACAGCTTCAGCGCGACGCTGTCATGAAGGCGACGGTCAACCCGGTGTAGGGACCGCCTGACCAATCTGCTGACGCAGTTCAGCTGCTGGTGAGCTATTCGCGAATTGCCCTGCCTCATCATGCAGTTCAATCAAGCGGTCTGCTACCCGGCGAGAACTGATGGTCCCGAAGAGGGCCAGGGCCTTACTCGTTTCCAGCTGCGCGCCGTGAAGTTCCCCAACGGCCAGATGGGTGCGTGCCAATCCCAAGTGGTCGAACGCTTTGGAGCGCACACGGTGTTCTGGCCGGAGTCCGAGGGCCTGGTCCATCAGCAGCAGGGACTTCTCAGCGCGGCGTGCTCGGTGGGCGCCCTCACTCTTCTTGGCGGCGATCTGGTGGGCTACCCCTAGAGTGGCGGACATCTCGGCCGCGTCATAGAAGGCCATGTGGAACGGCTCTTCATCCGCGTGGATCCGGGTGAACGCATCTTCCGCCCGGCCAGCCGCCTGCTCGCTTTCGTCCAGGGCACCGAGGATGGCGTGGAACCGGGCTTCCAGTGAGGCGAGCATGGAGGTGGTAGCTGGCGACATCTGCCGGCGAGCCCCGTACTGTGCGAGGGCGATCAGGTCGAGCGCGTCATCGTAGTGCTCAAGGTGGGACATCTGCCGAGCCATGCACTGCAAAATATGCGCCCCCAATGCTTTGTCGCCTCCTTCCGCAGCGGCATGGAGCGCAACGACAAAGGTGCGTTGGGCGCTCTCATGGCGGCCGGAGTCGAAGCTCATCCAGCCAGCCACGCTCCCCAGGTCGGCGATGGCGGAGAACAGCGCACGGCCGGTCGCCTCAGAGAACGTGCAGTTGTCGAGCATGGCGAGCGCATCGCCGATCTGGGCCATCACGGCCTTGCGAGACAGGGCGCCGCCGTGGCGGTTGTCCACGTCGCGGAAGGTAGCCGTGACGGCGCGGATGCCTTCCACTTCCGTCATGCCGATGCGGCCGGAGCGAGGTGTTCGGGGCGGCTCCATCTCATCGAGCAGGGGGGTGGGAGCTGCTGAAGTCCACTGCTGGAGGGGGCTGAGGAGGCGCTCCCCTGTGTGTACGCGCGCCGCGTCGGCGCTGTTGCGGGTGTGCGGCTGCATGATTTCGCTCCGGATGAGGTGTGCGAAGGCGTCGATGGTGGTGGAGGAGCGCCACGGCAGATCCGGGGTAACGGCGAGTGGTGACGCTCCAGGGCTGGGAAGACCGATGTCCGGGCAGGTGAGTGGCAGCCCCAAGCGTTCACCGAGTATCTCGGCGATGATCTGGGGAATGGCACCGCGAGGTGTTTCGCCGGCGCGCCATCGTCGGACGCGGCTCTCGTCGGTGCCTATGCCACGTTCCCCGCGTGCTGCGGCGCGCCGGGTGACCTCGCGCGCAAGTTCAACGTTCGACATGCCTGCGCGGGTGAGCCAGTGCGCGAGCATTTCGTTGGGCCGCCGGTCGATCGGGGGCCTTCCCATGGACGCCTCCGTATGCCGCTGAACTCCCCAGCGTAGAAGCGGAAACCGCGGCCGGGAACGCCTCCGAGTTTTTCGCCGTAAATCACCGAGGGGCGCGCCGCTTCTTCGCCACCATGAGCGCCGCCTTCCGCCGCCGTTCACCGAGTTCCGGTCGCCTTCGATCTTTGGTGATCTGGTGATGCCGCGGCGAACAAGCGCCACGGCGAACACCTAGCTCAACTCACGGAGGTATCTCATGCGTTCAAGCACCGATGGTGTCGAGGCTGTCCAGGCCGAGAAGCGGGCCGACGTTCCGGTGATCGCGCTCCCCGAGAGCTTCCCGGTGGAGGCCGCGACCCTCGGGCGCCAGCCGAACAACGACGGCGACAACTCCTGCGCCATGTGGTTCGAGTGATCGCTGCCGCTGAGTAGGTCCCGGGGGTCGGCAGCTGCCGGCCCCCGGTTCGTCGCAGAAGGGAAAGCGCATGAGCGAGGAATGGATCACCGGCGGCCCTCCGGCTCGTCCGTGGACCGAGGGGCGGCAACTGGAGGGAATGCCCGGCGTGGGTGTGGGGCCAGGCTGCCGTGTCGAGGCGATGGCGGACGAGCGCGCACGAGTGGTCCTGGCAGGTGACGTCTGCCTGGGCCGGGATCGCAAGGCGGCGTTGCTCGATGCCGCGGCGGACGGTCGATGGGCTGACCTGACGCGTTGCCCTGGGTCCTACTGGGTCGTCGCGCAGAACAGCACCAACAGGTTTGTGTGCGGGGACCTGGCAGGCTTCCGGACCGTTTTCCACACGGAGATCGGCGCGCGCACCGTCTGGTCAACCAGTGCGCGTGAGCTTGCTGAGCTGCGTCAGGCGGGGCCCGATCTGGCCCTGGTGGCTGCCCGAGTGGTGGCGGGATCCGAGCACTGGCCGGACCGCACCGTGTACGAGGGCGTGTTTGGCGTTCCTGGTGGCAAGGGCCTGCTCCTGGGCGGGCCCCGGCCGCAGCTCATCGACGTGACCGGCATCGATCCGGTCGCCTCGCTCGATGAGGGAGCTGCCGCGTTCGGCCAGGCGCTGGAGAGGTCCGTGCATTGGCGAATGCGTGACGTCGGCGGTCTCGCCGGCGCGGACGTTTCGGGCGGGCTGGACTCGTCAGCGTTGGCGATCACTGCCGCCCGTGTCGGAAAAGTGCGTGCAGTGACCTACAGTGACGTCTACACCAGTGCCGAAGATCTCGCTTTCGCCCGCCGTGTGGCCGAGCACATCGGTGTCGAACTCCACGTGGGGTGGGGCGGTCTGGAGCAGTTGCCCTTCGGCTGGTCCTCTTCGCAGCCGGTGACCGAGCAGCCTGCCGCCACCAGCCTGACCATGGGCCAGCACGCACTCTATCTGCGCCCCGCGGCCAATCTGCCCGTGCACTTCACCGGCAATGGCGGAGACGTTGTCCTCGACTCGTGCAGCGCCGTGTGGGTCGCCATGGTGCAGGCAGGGGAGCGGCGCGCGGCACACCGCGAGGTCACGAACTGGGCGCGGGCCCGCAACCGGTCGCCTCGTGATCTGTGGGCGTCCGTCACGCGGTCCGCGGACATCGGCGTGGCTGGTGCTTTGGACGAGGCTGCGGCGCAGATGGAGTCAGGCTCCTTCGACGGCAAACGGCCGGGGGTGTGGTCGTGGTGCCATCTGGGGCAGTCCGGCAGATGGCTCACTCCCGCGGGACGTCACCAGGTCGCCGCGCTGCTGCGCGGGGCCGCGCAGGCGAGCACGCCCGAACGGGCCGACGTGTTCGAACAGCACGCCTCCTTGCGACTGGTGGGTGCCGATGCCCGCGACACGGCCCCGCTCGCGGCTTCCTTGGGGATACGGCAAGTGCATCCGTACCTGGACAACGAGGTCGTGCGTGCCGCCTTCGCGATCGCCCCCGCAGAGCGGCACGGCGTGACCAGCTTCAAGCCGCTGCTCGGCGCTGCCCTGCCCTACCTGCCGTGGTGGCTGACCAGCCGCACGAGCAAGGGCTCATTCAGTCGCCAGTTCATCGTGGGCCTGGTCCACCATCGCAAAGCCATCGCGCATCTGATCCGCTCCAGCGCGCTCGCGACGGGCGGTCTGCTGGATCCGGAACCGGCAATCGCCACGCTGGCCAGTGTCCAGGGCGCGCAGGCTCACGCCTTGTACGACCTTCAGCGACTGACGATGGTGTGCCAGTGGCTGGCCTCTACCGGCCACAGCGCACCGCTGGAGGAAGCGTGCTGATCCCCGCCGCACACGTCCACTGGGCCCGCTGCCCCGGTGGCACGGCCGTGCTGAACCTCAGATCCGGGCAGTGGTCCATATTCGAAGGAGACGGCGCCCGCATTTGGGACGCCGTCACCCTCCGCGGGAGCATCGCGGGGCTGGCGGAGGAATTTGCCGTCCCTGTCGGCAGGGACATCGCCGCCACTCGCACCGCGATCGACGCCTACCTGGTGCAGTTGCGGGCCATGGGGTTGCTGACCGATGCGACGGCGCGACGCAGTCGGCGCTGGTGGTGGTCGCGGTGACGCAGATGATTCACACGCCGGTTGTCCCGCCAGGGCGCACGCGGGTTCCGGCACACCTCGCCATGCTGGTGGCCCTGGCAGTCAGATGCCTGCCGGGCCGCTGCCGGATGCGCGTACGAATCGCGCTGGTGCGCTCCACCCGCTGGCTTCCCCCGGCCGACCATCAGCATGTCCGCCGTCTCTACCAGACCGTCATCGCCTGCCAACCACGCTGGTGGCGCGGGCAGATCGACTGCAAGGAACGGGCACTGGCCACGGTCCTGGCGAGCGCCCTGACAGGCCGCAGGTGCCGCATGGTGCTGGGGGCCCGCACTCTTCCCTCCGGCTTCCACGCCTGGGTGACCACCACCGACGGCAACGCGATCGGGTCCGACGAAGCCGGCGGCGCCGATCACCCCTGGACTGCGGTCTACACCTCCCCCTGACCGCCGGGGGCGGGACCGGAAATGAGCCTCCCCGCCCCGCCCCCGGCTCACACGAAAGAGTGAATCTCGCGCCTCACGATTGACCTGTGATCTACGTGACCAGGCCCGATCCGCTGAAGAGTACGTAAACGACGTTGAGCGGGCGTCGGCACCTGTCTGCCAATGGGTGCGTGACTTTCCCGACCACGGCGGCCGCTGCTGCCACGCCAGGACCACCGCCGGTGATGCGGTTGCAGGACGACACCCACTCCGCCGAGAAGATCAACGTCAGTACCCGGGCCATCGCCGCCCGGCTTCCCGCAACTCTGGCACGAGCCTGGCGCCTGAGCTGGCGTGCGGACCGCCGCACACTGCTCGCCCTGGCAGCATGCACCCTCGTCTACTCCGTCCTGACGGCCGTCGCACTGCGCTCCACATCCGCGCTGCTGGCTGCTCTCCTCGACTCGGGCACAGCCGCAGAACGCCTCCATCACGCGCTGCCTGTGCTCGCAGTGGTCGCCGCGGCGGCGTGCGTCGGCTATCTGGCCGACGCTGGCGCGCGCCATGCGGCCAACCGCCTGGCCCCGCAGGTCAACCGCGACGCCGACCTCGCCGTCATCACCGCCTCCGTCGACGCCGAACTCGGCGCATACGAGAACCCCGCGTTCGACGACGCCCGGTTCGCCGCCACCCAGGGTGCGGAGAAGACTCCTGAGCTGATCAGCGGAGCGCAGAGCGTCGTCTCCGCCTGTGCCCAGCTCGTCGCCGCGGTGGTCGTCGTTGGCACCCTCAACATCCTGCTGCTGCCGCTGCTGCTCCTGGCCGTCATCCCTCGGGTGTGGGGAGCGGCGCGCGCCGCCCGGCTCGACCACGACGCTGCCCACCGCAGCCTCGCCGACACACGCCTGCGCAGGGTCTTGGCGCAGTACACCACCGACCGCGGGACGGCGGCCGAGATCCGCTCGGGCACCATGGGCAAGTTCCTGCTCACCCAGTACCGCATCATCTCGGGCCGTCTGGAGACCGAACAGCTCACCGCGGCGCGGCAGGCCGCGCTCACCCAAGGCATGGGTGACCTGCTGTCCACCCTCGCGCTGGCAGTCGTGTGGTCCGGCATCGTCTACCTCATGCTCACCGGTCACATGGCAGTGGCCGCCGCAGGTACCACCGTCTTGGTGGTCCGCACAGCCAGTGGCGCCCTGACCAGCACAGTCCGCGCCGCGGCCCGCCTGTTTGCCACCAGCCTCTACATCGCCGACTGGGCTACGTTCCTCGACGGCGCACACACCTGGGCAATGCGTCGTGGCACCACGCCCGCTCCTGCCGAGGGGCCCCAGACGATTAGCGCCCGCAGTCTCACCTTTACGTACCCCGGCAAGAGTGAAGCCGCCGTCGCCGACATCAACCTCGACATCCATTGTGGCGAGGTCATCGCGCTTGTCGGGGAGAACGGCTCCGGCAAGACCACTCTCGCCAAACTACTGACCGGCCTCTACCTCCCCAGCGCCGGCACGGTCACCTGGGACGGACACGACGTGACCGACCTTTGCCCCGAGACCCTGTGGCGCACGACAGCCGTGGTCCCACAGGACTACACCCGCTGGCCTCTCGCCGCCCGGGAGAACATCACTCTCGGGCAACCCCAAGGCGACGGCGACCAAGCCGTTCGGCGGGCCGCCGAACTGGCCGGGGCGGACACCATCATCGACGACCTCCCCCAGGGCCTCGACACCTCACTGGCTCGCTCCTGGTGGGGCGGACACGACCTCTCCGGCGGGCAGTGGCAGCGCCTCGCCATTGCCCGCGCCTTCCACCGCGATGCCCCGGTCCTCATCCTGGATGAGCCGACCGCCGCCCTAGACGCTCGCGCTGAGCACAGGGTCTTCAGCCGCCTTGCCCACCTCGCCGCGGGTCGCACCGTGCTCTTCGTGACCCATCGACTCGCCAACACCAAGGTCGCCGACCGCATCCTCGTCCTGAGGGACGGGCACATCATCGAGAGCGGCTCCTACCCGGAGCTTCTGGCCGTCGACGGGCTGTTCGCGGAGCTGCACCGCCTGCAAGAAGGGGGCTCGGACGGGCAACCGGTCCACAGCGTCGCAATGCCCGCTGGCACGTGACCGGAGGCAAGACCGCGGCCTCCTAGCCAAATGCGGTGTGGGGAGAGGGCTGGAGCCCTCTCCCCACACCGCCACCCGTGGACCGCCTCACATGCGGGCGAGCATCGGATCCACCGCGCGGGGCTGATTGGTGACCGCGAACGCCAGGTGCAGCGACCGCCCTGGCGTGGTGACGTCGTGAGGGACACCCCGGCGCAGAACCAGCACGTCACCGAGCCTGGTGACGATCTCCTTCGGACCCTTGTGCGGGTCCGTCCACACGTGCCACTGCTTCGCCCCCTCCATCTGCACGATGACCCCATCCCAGTCGTCGTCGTGAGGGCCCAGAGAGGTATCGCCAGCCTGCGAGGCGTACGCCGCACAGGCAACGCGCCGCCCCAACGCCAACTCCAGGGAACACGAGGCGCGACGGATCCAGTCGACGTGGACGTGCAGGTTCTCGTAGGAATGAGTCCGGGGAAGCGCCACAGCAGCGTCGTTGGACGACACCCGCTGAAAGTCCGGGCCGTCGATCAGAGTCACTGGGACCCTCTCAACAGACAGTGGGAGGGAAGAGAGCCAGGACGGGCTGAACAGGCCGCCCACATGACGCACGGACGAGGCCGAACGAACCAGCGGCACGGCGACCGTGCTGAGCCGTGCCGCGAAGGCGACGGCTGCTGCGGACGCGGTAGGTGCTGTCATCGGTTCCCCCTTAGGTGCCCATGAGGTGCCCGACGCTGCCGTCCGGCCGCCGATGTGGGTAGTAGTCAGTGGCCCGTGCTTCGCCTAGTGCTGCGTGAAGAGCGGAGTTGAGAGCCGACTGTTCAGCCAACCGCAGCTCTTGAGGGGACAGCAGATCCCAGAGGACCTGCTTGATGGGGTGCTGCTCCAACACCTGATTGACCTGACGGACCAGGTCCGATTCTTGCTCGGGCGGCATTGTCGTGGTTTGTTCCACAGTGATCTCCATGGGGGTTCAGAGGGGGGAGGGGCCCGGCCGCCGCTGGCCCCCCTCCACAGAAGTTGCGGCGGCCGGGGGTTGTGGGCAGTGCCCGGCTAGGCCGCAGGCGACATGCCTGACTGCCGGTTGAGGATGTCCGCGAGACTCTCGGCGTCGAGGCGCAGGCGGACGATGTGGTGATCGGAGACGTCCTCCGGGACCTCGATCACGTCCACTCCGACCACCGCATGCAGCAGGTCGGTGGTGGCGTAGATCCGATCGATACGCGAATCCGGTCCGTGGGTTTCGCAGGCGTTGACTGTCCGAGCCAGAGCCTTGTCGCCACCGCCTCGCGCGGTCGTGCAGTGCCAGGCGACGTCCTCCAGGCCGGCCAGCCGCAGCACCTGATCCGGTCGCGTGTCCATCACTCGCTGACCGGTGTCGTCGGTGACGCTTCGGTGCACGCGGTGGGGCTCGTCCGCAATGGCGCGCAGCTCCGGAAGCGGGACGTCTTCGTCGTCCGGTGAGGGATAAGAATTATTGTCCCCGGCGAGGAGGGCCGGTACCCGCGCTACCTTGCCCTGTGGTGTGGTCCACCTCTTGTCGGCCCAGGTCGTCAGCCACTCCGCCTCTGCTTGGCGGTTCGTGGACGAGGCGTAGTTCAGGTGGTAGGAGACCACAGCCATCGGCATGGCGTCGAAGCCAGCAGGGACGAAGCGGAACGTCAGCGCGGTCGGCGGTTGTACCCACATTGGCCCGACGTCGGGCCACTCTCGCAAGGGCTGGAACAGGGCCGGGTCGGCGAACACTCCTGTGGAAGATCTCGGGCCGAGCCACCCCCTCAGCCCAAGGACGTCCTCCAGCTCGTACATGATCTCGCGGCCACGGGCGTCCGCTCCCCACATCTCCTGGCGGAGGATGAGGTGCGGGTTGAGGGAGACAAGCAGTTCGTGAGCGCGCAGGCGCCTTTCGGAGTCGTCCGCACCGTTCCGCTCGAAGTTCCACGACAGCACGGTGAGAGTGCTGTTCCTCTGCCGTACGAGGTTCATCACAGCACTCCTATGTTCCAGGACACGAAGCGGAGTTCGTTGACGTTCACGGTCACTTCGCCTTTCTTCAGTGGGTGGATTGGCTCGGCGGTCTGGGAGTGGCCCGCCAGCGGTCTTGGGTGCGGTGGTCGGCTGCGGTGGGATGGGGAACCGATTGCGACCTCGGTTCACGGCGTCATGGAGTGGAGGGACGGAGAACGATCCGGGCTAGCCCGCCGGAGTCCCGCCGCTCGACCTGCCACCCCGAGCAGAGGGCCCTGATATCTGCCCGGGTCATCTGGCCCGGCTGAAGAGGCTGCTCGCTGCCAATGGGGACCACCAGGTAGACCAGCCCCTCGGGCGCGAGCCACAGGTCACGTACCTGTTGCAACCACTCGGCGGGCTTCGTAAGGAAGGGAACCACCGTGCGAGCAACGACCAGGTCGACGTCGTGACGGGGAAGACCGGGAGGCACACCGTCCTCCAGGTCGGCGTGCAGATACCTCAGCTGAGGCCCCCACCCCTCGGCGCGTGCCAAGCGCAGGGAGAACACCGAGTAGTCGATTCCCGTGACGTGGTATCCCAGGCGGCGCAGACTTCGGCTGAATTTGCCGATCCCGCATCCGGCATCGATGGCGACCTGACCGTATCGGCCCGAGGTTTGGTGTACGAGGAAGCGCATCTCCTCGACGCTGATGTCGTACGGGGTCCGCCCTTCGCGCGCCCATGTATCCCAGACGGCCGGCTTGATCGGCCGACCCTGGAGCGCACCTGTTGGCGGTTCGTCCCTCTGCACTGCTCAACCTTTCGTTATGTCACTGGGAAGCCCGGCCTCACCGCCGCCAGCTCGGCCTGCTTCAGGGCAGGTCGTGGCAGGCCGAGCCGACGGGGCCGGGCACCTGGGGGTGGTGGTGCCCGGTTTGGCGCCTCCCGGTTCGCCGGGATCCCGGTGGCCGGGAGGGGCTTCGTGATGGGCTGGGCCGGCCGCCGTTTACCTCCCCCACAGAGGGCGGCGGCCGGGGCGCGCACTGCTCGCGCCGTCGGACAGGTGACGGCGGCCCCGGGCAGCAGCGGCGCCGGTCCCTCCGTCGCGTATCCACGGGCTCGCCCGTGCTCTCGGCGCACGGTGGCCTCGGTGGCCGGAGGGACCCCAACTGGTGGTCATCTCCTTGGGGCGATGGGGGTCGAGCCCCTCGGAGATGACCATTCGTGAGGCCGCCGGGCGCAGCCGTGCCCGAATGGCACAGGAACGCGTGCTGCGCCCGGCAACCGGATCAGGGGGTGAGCGAGAAGTACTGAACAGTGAGCCAACCAATGACCGCGGCGACGAATGCGCAGATTCCCACGATCTGGAAGAGCCCAAAGCCTTCGCGGTCGAGCGCGGCATTCGCCTTTGCGTGGTTCCGCCGGAGGGTCTTACTCGGGTGACGGATGGCCCAGCGAAGGCGGGGAAGCCGTTTCCTTCGGGGCACAGGGTGTTTCATGGCTGTCTCCATTTGGGTCCGTAGACGGTGAGGAAGCCGATGGCAGCCACGATCAGGGCAGTGATGATGGAACCTGGGGCCGTCATTCGACGCTCGCTTCCTTGGGCGTCACGGGTTCCAAGTCCGCGCACTTGGCGGGCCACCCCGGCCCCCCGCTGACGGGCTGTACCCAGACGCGGTCTCGGGCGTAGACCCCTGGGTCGGTCTTCACCTTGACGTCGCAGCCGCTCTTGGCGTCGTAAGCGCGGTCACCCTCGCTCGGCCGGTATCGCTGGTGTTCGGCGGTCATCACGACTTCCCCTCCGGTGGCGTTGGCACGTATCGGAAGCCGGCCGTTTCGGCAGACAATGACGAAAGGCTGGAGTGTTCGTGGACGCAACGTTCGCCGGGCCTAAGTTCTCGCTCAACCGACGCATCCGTCAGAACCGACGCCTACCGGGGGGGCAGTTGACTTTCCCGTTGGAGAAGCCGACGGAAAGCGTCGGAGTATCGTGGCAACGCTCTGACCCCGCCCCTACATTGAGCCATCGACCTGGGGAGGTTCCGTGGCTGACAGTTCAGAAGTCCACAAGCCCACGTGCGCTCGGAGCATCCGCCAGCGAGGAGCGGCTCTGGGCTGGTCTGTGCCGCAAACCGCTGCGGCGATCCACGAGTGTTGCTCTGTCAGACGGCTTCGCGCCTACCGACTGGCTCGCGGCCTAACGCTCAGGCAAGCAGGAGAGGATCTGCGGCGCCTCGGCGAGAGCCGTGATCCGAACCGTCTTCGAGCAGACGCGGATCAACTGGGCCTGTGGGAGACCGGGGGGCGAACTCCGAGGCCCGCGATGGTCGCTTTGCTGTGCGACTACTACGGGTCCACCTCGCACGAGCTGGGGCTCGGGGACGATGGACCACCAACCCGGGCTGTCCCAGCGCCGCCATCGCTTCGCGCCTCGTCACTGCCGGATGCCTATCCAGTGGCAGACCTCGCCGACCACGTTGATACCGTGCGTCGCTCCGTGGACCGGACGCTCGCCGCTGGAAGCGTCAGCCTCGGGCAGTTAGACCTCATCGACGAGCGGATCCTGCTGGCTCGACAGGAATACATCTCCAAACCCCCAGCGGCGATGCTCAAGCAACTCCTTGACGAATTGCAGGAAGTGGAAGACCTGGCCAAAGACCGCCAGCCGGCATCGGTGCAGGTTCGTCTCGCGGAGATGACTGCCGTACTGGCCACCCTCATCGCTGACTCTCTGATGAAGCTTGGGGACTTGTCGCGTTCTCGGTCTTGGTACAACACCGCCCGGCACGCGTCCGACGAGAGTGGAGACCTAGAACTGCGGGCGCGTGTGCGAGCGCAGGCAGCGATGCTGCCGTACTACTACGGCCCTCTGGAGTCAGCCGTCACGCTCGCTCGCGAGGCTCGCATAATGACGCGGAATAGACCCTCCCATACAGCAGCGTTTGCCGCTGCTGCTGAAGCACGGGCTCTGGCTCAGCAGGGAGACAAAGCCGCCGCCGAAGCACGCATCAGAGACGCACAGCTGATCTTCGATCAGCTTCCCGATACTTCGGAGGAGGACGCTTTCGCCTTTCCTGTAAGGCGGTTCCTGCTCTATCTCAGCGGTGCGTTCACGGCTTTGGGGCGGAGTTCCCAAGCGCGAAGAGTTCAGGAAGAGGCGCTTAATCTCTATCCCGCGGTCACCGGCATCGACCCCGCGCTCCTCCGTCTGGAAGCCGCCCTCTGCCTCGTGCACGATCGCAGCGCCACCGAGGCATGCCAGCTCGCTGCGGCGACCTACTTGCGCGTGCCGGAGGCCCACCGCACGCCGATTCTGGGGGCGCGAGCGCGCCGGGTGATCGAGGGGCTACCTGGCGCGAACCAGGCCATGCCAGCCGCGAAGGACCTACGCGAACTACTGGAGCTCCCTACGGGCTCAAGGTGACAGTGAGGGCGATCGTCGGCCAGCCTTGAGCCATGACTGCACCCGCATCTCTGCCAGGTGGGTTCGGCGAGGCCGAACTTCAGTACGTCCTTGACCAAGCGTGTTCGGCTGTTGGGCTGGACCCATCGGGTGCCCGGCTCCTGCGCGGCCACACCAACGCCGTCGTACAGCTCAGTACTGCCCCGGTGGTGGTCAAGGTCGCTCGCCGGGGGTCGAAGTTCGAGAACGTACGACGCACGGCCAGGTTCGTCCAGTGGCTCATGGATCGCGGGTTCCCCACAGTCCCTCTGCATCCGGTGGCCGATCAACCAGTTCAGGTCGACGGGCATGCAGTGACTTACTGGACTTATCTTCCGCAACCGGAGCACTCCCTATCAGCGGCCCAGATCGCCAAACCGCTCTTCGCGCTCCACTCACTCCCTATCCCGCCATTCGCCCTCCCGGCCATGGACAACCTGGGAGCCATCCGGGCTTCGATCCGCAGCATCACGGCTCTACCGGACGAAACGAAGCACTTTCTTGCCGAACGGGCAGACTGTTTGGAACATTCCCTCCGCACTGTTGAATACGTCTTGCCCAAGGGCGTAGTGCAAGGTGACCCGCAGCATCGGAACGCCCTGTTCGATGGCGACGACACCGTTCTCTGCGACTGGGACACGGTGGCCATCGGCCAGCCGGAGTGGGACCTCGTGACCCTCGAAATCCATTGCCGGCGATTCGGGTACAGCCCTGATCACTACAAGGAGTTCGCCGACACTTACGGTTTTGATGTCACCCTCTGGTCCCACTTCGCCGTACTTCGTGACATACGTGAGCTCCGCATGATCACAACCAACGCCCGAAAGATCAGCCACGCTCCGGGGAGCCGAGCCGAGATTGATCGCCGCATTACGGGGCTTCATCGCGAGGACACATCACTCACGTGGAACATCCTGTGACGCAGGCCGCGAGGATTGGTGATCCATCGTCGCTGCGCCTCAACGCCACGCCGAAGATCCTCCTGTCCACGCTCACTGGCCGTACCCACCACGGCTACCGGTAGCGGCGCGCGGGCACCAGCCACGTCACCGCCATCGCCGCCTCCCCCTCGTCGTCCTCGTCTCCAGGATCGTCCGGGGCCGGGGCCTGGCGCACCTGCTCAATCTGCCGCTCGATGCCACGCAGATTCTCCTGAAGGTCCATGGTCACCACGCCGTCCACAGTGACCTTCAGCGGATCGGCAAGGAGCTTGGCGCGACGCTCGCCCAGTACCTCGAGCGCGACCGCGCGCACCGACCTCAGCCGGAAGAACCGACGCTCCAGGTCAGCCGGGTCGGTGTCCGGGCCGAGCTGCGCGAGCAGCCAGGACCGCTGAAACTCGTCCACCAGGATCACATCCCTCAACACGAAGTACGGCCCAGAGCCAGACCGACATAGCTGGCTCCGGACCGTACGGGCGAGCGCATTATGTGGAGGACGATCGTGTCCGCCGTGACGACGTCCTCTTCCCGCCGGCCTCCCCCTGCTCCTGGTCCGGCTCGGCCACGGCCGCGGTCGGGTGCGGCTCGCCGACAGCGACCGGCTGCGGCTCGGCCTCCTCCGCCTCGTCGTGCAGCGGCGCGTCCCAGGCTTCCGGGTTCGTCACCAGCGCGGCGATCTCCGGGGCCGGACACTCGCCCGGCAGCAGGATCAGCTCCTCCCGAGTGGACGGGTCCTTCACGTACACGGCAGCGATCAGACGAGGCACTGGCATCACAGCACCTTCGCGACGATGTGCGCGTCCGGCGTGTGCATCACCGGCATGCCGACAGCAGCGCCCTTGGTGTAGATCTGCACCGGGTCGTCCTGAACGCCGCGGGTGATGATCAGGCCCGGCGCGTCCTCCCGGATGATCTCCGGGTTCGTGCCGCGTGAGAGGACCAGGGCCTCGGCCGTCACACCGAGCTGGGTCTGTGCCCACTTCTCACGGTCCGGTGGCACCAGAATCCACAGGTCTTCCGGCAGCACCTTGCGGGGCTTACCGTCCACCCGTACCTGGGCCTTGTAGAACGTGATCGGCGGCAGGTTGTAGTTGCCGCGCACCACGTTGATCTGCTGCGGGGTCAGCGTCGCTGTCGGCGTCGTCGACGGGTTCACGGACCCGTAGTACGCCGCCCTGTAGGCATTGTTCACCGCCAGGTACGAGAACGCCTTACGACTGGTGATGACCAGCTCGGGCTCCGGCGCGCCGATGTCGTCCAGGTGCTGGATCCACCGCAGCTCGTCCGCGATCGGGTCCGACGCCGGATCGGACCACGGACGGGCCGCGACCGGCTTGTTCTCGACCGGTACTCCCCAGTCCACCTCCAGCGTCAGCCCATTTTCCTGCACCAGCTCGAACTTCCCGTCGGCGAGCACGTCACCGGCCGCCAGCTCCAGCCGCGACCGGATCGCCTCCACATGCCGCTCAACATCGTCATACAGCAGCTCGATCAGCCGGTCCTGGTCCGAGCCGTGCGACGCCTCCAGCAGGATCTGCTCCTGCTCCGAGACGATCAGCTTCTGGCCCAGCGCGGGCAGCGCACCCTCACGGGAGGTCTGCCACGCCTCACGCGTCGCGAACGGAACCGAGGCGTTGAACGCCCGGTACTTCGCGACGTTCACATACCGGCCCGAGTCCTTCGTGCGCCACTTAACCTCGCGCAGCTCAAACGTCGGGAAGATCGTCTGCGTGAGAAGGAAGTCCTTCGGCGACGGGATCGCCCTCGCGAACGTCGTCAGGTCCGCGACCGAGACGTCCTTCAACAGGTCCTGAATCGTCACAGCTCAGACCCCGCTCACACGAACCGGATCTGTGCGGCACGCGGGTGCCACACCAGCTGCGACACGTCGATGCCGCCCGGCACCTTCGACGCCTTCACCGCGCCATGCCACAGCAGCGCGGCCGGCACCCGCGTCTGCCCCGGCGCGAACGGTGCCTCCGCGATCACGAACCCTCGCAGCACCTGACGGCCGCAGTGCGCCTCCGGGTCGTACGGCCCGTACAGGCCCGACTCCGCGACCCTGCCGACCGGCACACCGGACAGAACCCGACCATACGGGTCGCAGCCGTCACCGCACTCGTAGTGCACTCCTTCGGTGAACAGCGACAGGTCGAGGGTGATCGTGTCGATCGAATCCGTACCGTGCAGTGCCGCCAGCCACTCGCGGTTGGCGGTCAGGTACTCGGACTTCTCGACAGGCTGGATGGTCATGCCGTGTCTCCATGGACGTTGCGGTCAGAATCCGCACACCGCCCATGGGGGCGATGCCGTCCACGAAGTCGAGGGGGCGTGGTCCCCACAGCTCATCTACCGGTCAGCGGGCGTCGCTGACCTGGGAACGATCAACCCCCGCCGACGGGCCATCTCCAGCCCGGCCGCGCCCGCCCTCTGCACCGACGCCGTACGCGTCGGCCCGCGCCCGGCCGGGGCACCCGCGGGGGCCGCCGGCACCTGCCTGCGGACCTCCCCGAACAACTCCGGGCGCCGCGCCCTCAGGGCCTCGGCCGCCGCCTGGAACTGCGGCTCTTCAGCGTCCTCGTCATCGACAGCCAGGAGCCGTTCCGCATCCACGAGATCATCGCCCTCCGCGCCGAGTGACACCAGCGCAGCCCGGCGCAGCGCAGCCCGCTCCCTCTCAGCGGCAAGCTCCTCACGCCGAGCAGCCTGCAACTCCCGCTCAGCCGCCTGCTGTTCACGCCGCTCGACCTCCGACAGCGCGGCCTGCTCAGCCTCCCGCTGCACGGTCACGAACTCCGCCAACGCCTTCGGCGTATCGAACCCGAGAGTCGACAACAGGCGCTTAATCGCGGCCCGTTCACCCTGGGCCTTCTCCCGAGTCAGCATCTTCCCCAGACGATCCTGGGTCACCGTGACCTGCTGCTCCTGGCCGCCGTCCTCGGCTCCATCGTCCAGCTGGTCGTTCGTCTCGTCCTCCGACGAGGCTCCACAGATCGGGAAGATCGGCCGCCCATCACGGCGAAACCCAACAGGGCGGCGAGGCGGCAGGGCCCGGACCATACAACTCCTCCTGATGCGCGCCCCCGCGCTGCCGACCAGTGTAGCCACCAGCGCCGACACCGCTCCCTGTGCGTTCAGCTGCAGCAAACGTCGAGACGTTGCACGTACCCGTCGCGAAAGCACCGAAACTAGCCATCATTTCCTTGGCTTCTCCTCCTAGGCCGGCCGCCCGGCACTCTTTCGCGGGGGTCCTTCGGAGTTTTGGAGGTCTGCCGAAATCCATAGATCCCCCTCTTAGCTTTGGTTTTGGGGGCCTTCCTGGTTCCGGATGTGTCCGCCGTAGTTCCCCTGACGCCCGAGGGAGGCTCCGGGGTTTCGTTCTCGCCTTCAGGCCCGGCTTCAGTCTGGGCCCCGGCCAGATCCGTGGTCGGGGCTGAGGGCAGGACCTCGGAACCAGCCGGGGAAGGTGGCTCTGGGTCCTTACCCTCGCGCGTTTCAGGCGCTTTGAGAGCTTGGGCAGTATTGGCCACCGCCCTGATGCCGAGGTAAGCCGTGGTGATGGTGCTCAACACAGCAAACGCGCTGCCAACCAAGGCAGCGGCCGCTACGGGCTCCGTACCAGCCCAACTGCCGACCGCCCAGATCACGATAATGAGGATGACTGCGTCAGCAACCAGGACGACCAGGAGACCAGCCAAAGCCCGGACTCGCTCTACGGCGGGCGCCGAGTGCCGCGGGCCCACAAAGAGCCCCAAAACAATACCGACGGCCAGTACCAGAACAGCCAACGTGAGGAGGAGTTGGATAGAGGTGGGCATAACTGCCCCCTGTCATCAAGGCGTTAGCGCGAGATCGCCATAGGCCCAACCACCATTACCCATTATCGGCCCTGTGGCTACGTCCCGCATATCGACAAGGCTCCGACGTACCCCTTGATCCTGGTACCGAATCTGGTGGCTTCCTGCCCTAGGTCATTTGCGCATTCTCACCCCCGCCTTGTGCCTAGAGCTCCTCGTCGTGGTCGCTCGTCTCGTCCTACGCACCCCGCGTAGCAGCTGCCTCCGGCGGGCACCTTCACCCAACCCACCCGATCTCGCGCACCTCAATCGCTCCCGCATGCGGCGTGTACTGCACCCAGCAATGCGTACCGAACGCCTCACGAATCTCTTCAACAGAGCCGACATCCCGTACATCCGCCCACGCACGTGGATCCAGCCGCACCCGATCAACGAGCGCCAGTACTTCATACCGGGCCAGGTCGCTCGGCAGGTCGGCCATGACCTCGACAGCCAGCTCCTCGAACACCATCCCGCACACCGCGCCCCCCGTGATCGGCTGAGCCGTCACGGTAGGGCGCAACCGAGCGCACCCGCGACCCCTGTGGATAACCTCAGCCCGCTTCGCCGCCCCACACGTCCGGGCCACCGCCACGCCACTCAATGGCCCCGGAGTCATCAAGATGGATCGTGTCCGGGTCCAATCCAGCGCGGCGTAGAAACTCCAAGAGATCGGCGACACCATGCGCCAAACCGAGGATCTCCCCACGGGCACTCACACGGCGCCCACCTGTCGGCGACGGCGGGTGCACAACGATCGGCGCAGCCATACCCCCAGCCTGCGCCCACACCACCCCCCACGCACACCGAGACGACAACCCGGCGCTCAGCCCAGTCACTGCCGCCCCGACACCCCCGCAGCAAAGCCAAACGCCTGCCCCTGCTCCTGTCCGGCAGCCTCCTCCTCGCCACCGGCTGCCTCATCCTGCGGCTGCCCATCATCCGCGCCACCCCGCGCAGCCGCCGCTTCCTCCATCCGCACCTGCGACTCCCGCTGCGCGCTCTGCCGAATCCGCGCCACCTCCTCAGCCGCGTCCCGGATCGGGTAACCCGCCTCCACCAGCATCGCCACCGCGGTCTCCAGAGAAAGCACCCCAGCACCGAACGCCTGCACCACCTCCTCCAGCACCGCCGCCCGGTCCGTCGGGGCGTGCGGCGCCCACGCCAGACGAGCCGGGAACGACTCCCCGGCCGACCACCCCGGCGCCCGGCCGGCCTGGTGCAGCCGCTGCACCATCTTGAACAGGAGCCTGTACTTGTGTTCCCTGGCCAGCCGCATCATGCCGACCAGCGCATCCAACGGCCCCAGCGCCAACTTCAGCGCGTAGCCCGACGGCACCTCGGAAGCGTCCAGCGTCCCCAGTCCCGCCGCCGTGATCCGGCTGTTGGCCGCGATCCGGTCCAGCAGGTGCTCCACCCGCGCCCGCAACTCCGCCAACTGCGGTGAGGTGTCCAGGGCATCCATCCGTCCTGTGTCCCCGAGCTGCCAGACCGCGCCAGCCTCCACCTTCAACTTCTCCGGCTTGCCCGTCGCCCGGTCCACCGGCAGCCGCGCCCCCGCGAGCCCGATGATCGGCGTACCCGTAGTCGCCGACGCAGCCGAGCTGTCCGAGTCCGTGGCCGCCAGCTCATCCAGGCCCTGGAGCACACGCGCTACCGCAGAACGGCCCCAGTGCTCCCCACCATCGGGAATCGTGTTCGTGATGTGGATGACCGGCACGAAGTCGATCATCAGATCCAGACGGTTCAGCTCGGTACCGTCCGGCCGCACCCTGAACGCCGCTTTGTCGATCGGCAGGCGGTCCAGCGTCTCGCCCCGCTTGATGTCCTCCAGCAGCCACTCCGCGTCCGTCAGGTAGCACGTCATCCGCGACGGACGCCCCGGATCCCACGGGTACAGCCGCACAAGGCTCTCGTCATCCTCGGACACCGGCCCCAGCTCGTACGTCACCCGTCGCACCCGCGCCTTCAGCCCCGTGTCCCGGTCCTCCGGAAGCTCCCACGCCAGATGAACCCGCGAGGGGAAATCAGCGTCCTCGTCCTCCCACTGCGGGAAAAAGAACCCCGGATCGTAGACCCGCAGCGTCGGCCGCCGCTTCTCCGGATTCCACGCCAGCACATACACGCTGTCGCCCAGCAGCACCGCGGCGCGCTCAGCCTGCTGGATGCGCAGCGTCAGCAGCTCCTTGCCCGCCCACGTCCGCAGACGCTCCTGCAGCGCGGCGGCCTCCGTCGCACCCGGCTTCGGCGCCTCTCCCTCCGCGCCTTCCGCGTGTTGCGCACCCTCCACCGTGATCTTCTGTTCCGAGCCCAGCAGATAGCCCAGCGCGGTATCCACCAGATTCGCAGCGTCGCCCAGCTCCCGCCGCTCCAGCGCCGCCTCATCACCTGAGGCGGCCGCCAGTTGACCGGCCTGGTTGTTGTCGTATGCGGCCAGCACCTTGTAGGCAGCCAGACGCCGCAACTCCTCCGCCGGCATCCACGTAGCGGCCAACTCCGGAAACGACAGGTTCCCCGGACGCGCCACATCGGCCATCACCGGCTTGTAGTTCAGCCACGACCAAGCATCGATCACGAATTGACGCAGGCCCACCATGCCCTCCCGGCAATCGGCCCCGCGCCGTGAAGGCACACTACCGTGGCACAGAGGGCCCAGCGGAACCGAGCCTGGACAGCTGATCGTTTCTCCACTCATGACGACGTTCGATCGGCTCCAGGCTCAGCTTGGGCGCATCCCTCCCAAACGCCGACTCTGGGCAGCGGGCATAGCCGGGATCACCTACTTCCTCAGCGGTATGGCAATCAAGATCGCGATGCCTCTACTTTGGAAGTCGAGCATCATCATCGGCTCGCTCCTCTCTCTGGCAGCCTTCGTGATCCTGGGAACCGGAGTATCCGCTTACCTCGAACCGAACACGAAGAACCGCTTGGCCACCCTACGCAAAGTCACGTTTACAGTCAGCTACCTCATGCTGGCTGCTCTCGCCGGATGGATTCTGACGGTCGACCGCACAGCAGGGGTAATGCTGCTCACCCTCGTGGCCATGGCCAACTACTTCTTCACCGGAGACGGCAGATACACGGACCCGATCCGGCTGACCCAGCTGCGTACGCGCATCACCCAGAGAGTCGCCTTCCGCATCATCGCCATCGTCGCGGGAACTATGGCCCTCAACCTCGTCCTCCCCATGGTTCGGTCGGAGTCCAGCCAGCAGAATGCCAACTTCAGCTTCACGATGGGCACATATCTCGCAGCAGGCGCCGCCTGCTTAAAAGTCCACTCTCGCGCAAGGAAAATCTGCACCCAGATCAACAGTCAAGCGCGAACGCTCATCCTGGCGCTCGACAACCTGACATCGGCCACAACCGCCGAAGTAAACTCCCGCAAAGACACCGCCCGACACGAATGGCAGAAACTAGATCAGTTGCTGGAGAACCGGATCGAGACCGGACTGCCGCTACATGGCACCGTAGTACTCCCCATCTCGAACAGGCAGCGACTCCACGGCATGGTGAACATGGCAATCGTCGACACACCACAGGGGCAGCAGTTCGTCGCACAGGCCCGCGCAGAACTCCAACTGCTGGCCCAAGCATGCGCCTCTCGCATCGACACAACCCTCTGACTTCACACCAAGCCAGCCAGCGAGTACGCGCCGGCCAGCTTTCAGACCACGGGCGGCTGTTGCGCTGCATTCAGCGCGGAACGCTGTGCTGCCGCAACCGCATGCGCTTGACCCTGTTCACTTCGCCGCAACACAAAGACCGTCGCCAGTGCCAACACACTCGGCCCTGACAGCATCGCAGCAAGCCAAGGCTGATTATTGATACCAACCACAACAGCGCCACTCAACATCGCTACGGCGATCACGAAACCAGCGATCAAACCGGTGAGGTACAACACGTGCGCCCGCTTCGCTGCGGCTTCTTGAGCGCGCACCTGTTCCAACGCCAACTTCTGCTCGGCCTTCTGCTGAAGCACACGCATCTCATGCTCACGCCGCAACTGCGGCTCCAGCGCATCCAAAGCAATCTTCATATGCTCAGCCGGAAGCTCCGCCCACTGCATGGCGATGTCCAACCCGGTCGGCTGCCGCGCCGAGGTTCCACTTTCCTGACTCACTGAGCTTCCCCCCCGCCGCCGCTTCCGAGGCTCTCCAACTCATTGAGCCCACCATCTGGAGGGGGGCCAAGCGCACGGAAAAGTGCGTCAAACCCCTCGTGCAAACGCACCACCCCGGAAATGGCGTCTCTATCCTCCGCCACTTTGAACAAGTCCGGCGGCGCACCCCTCTCCTTCGGCGTGTGGCCTTCCAGAAGCCTCGCCGAGAGGAAAAAAAGGCGCTCACTCGTGCCCAAGTCGAAGCCATCGGACAGAATCTTGCTCTTTCCCGTCCCAGCGGGACCGGAGGTGGAGATCACCGTCGCAGACCGTCCAAGCACGAGGTTTTGCGCGTCGGTCGCACTTTCGCCCTCTTCACGGGCAAGCTCCCAGCCCGTTCGTCCCGTCTTCCTCAGGCGAGGCCACAGCGCCATCTGCACCACCGCGGTCGCGACGACCGGTGCTATGCCGATCAGTTTCGAGATCCACTCCCCCACCACGCCCTCCCCGCCGCCCTAGATTGCGACACCAAACTGCCCACACCCTTCCACACACGGGCCAGGCACGAGAGCCGTTCACTAACGTCGTCCCGCAAGCCTCTGATCGTCCCCGCCTCTCGGAGGCGGCATCGCTGGGTCGAGGAACAGATCCCACAACGCCCACACCGCCGAGTCCAACAGGTCCGGGGAATCCTCCGTCTCCCCCTGCCCGACAAACGTGGTCATCTGCTCCTCCAGCTCCGCGAACAGCCGAGCCGGACCCACATGCGACACCCGAGCCTGCTCGTACAACTGCGCCACCGGAGCCGCCCGCGCCCGTTTCCCCCGCGTGGCGTGAACAATCCGCCAGTTCACCGTCGGGTCCACCTGCTCCAGCAGCGCCGGCAAGTAGTCGCCGCCGTTGTTCGCCTCGATGACCACGCAGTCCGCCCGGTGCTCGTGATACAGCGCGGCGGCCCGTTTCATCGCCTGCGTCGGCGTATGCCGGTCCTGCTCCGCATGCAGCAGGTACCCGCGGGGCCGGTCGTCCCCGAACATCGTCTCCACCGGCCAGCCACGTCCCGCCACCGTGAACGCCGTCATGTCCGCGTTCTCATGAGACTTCGTCGCCGGGTCCACGGCCACCACTAGGCGCTGGAGGTCAGGCAGATGCTCAGGCCGAGGCCGGAAACCCTCAACCTCCAGCATCCAGCCCTTCCACAACGCTCCCTCCACGTCCTCAAGCAGCTCACCCGATAGCTCCTGCCGCCCCAGCCGGGTGCCGGCGTAGTCCTCCTCCAGCTCGGCCCGCGCCGCAGCCGACAGGTTCGCGTCGTTCTCCCGCATGTGCCCACGCGTGAGCACCACCCGCGGCGGCTCTCCACCCTCGCGATGCTGCTTCTCCTGCGTCCGACCACGCTCGACAAGCCGCTTCACATGCGGCAGCGGCTTCGGCGTCGTAGAGATCACCACCTGCGGCGACTCCGCCTCACGCAGGCAGAACCAGATCATGTCGTAGACCTCCTGCGCTGTGTGCCGCGACCAAGCCGCGTACTCATCCAGCCAGGCCTTGTCGAACGCCCAGCCACGCAGGTTGTCCGGCGTCTCCGCACCGAACCCACGAATCAGCGTGCCGTTCTTCAACCACAGCGTCGTCTCGCCCAGCGACGAGTTGTACTTCGCCACCTCTTCAGGCGGGAACACCGACAGCAGCCCCGACTTCGGGGAGTCGAAACAGATGTCGCGCACCAGCGTCGCGTTCTTCGCCACCACCGCAATCTGCAACCCCGGAGTCCTCGCCCACTCCCGCACCGCCTCCGCAGCCGTCCGCGACTTCCCCCAACCACGACCAGTGAGCAGCATCCACACCGTCCACAGCCACAACGGCCGCCGCTGAGCCGCACGGGCGTGATGGTGCAGCCACCCCTCATGCGGCAGCCCATCGCAATCCGGCACTTCGCACGCCCACCGACGCGCCGACACCTCATCAGCACGCACCAGCGCCGCGACCTCGGACCGCAGCTGCTCCAGGCTCATCACGCCCGGATCAACCAGACCCTCAATCGCCCGCCGCTTCGCCCAACCACCACTCACTGCGCGCCCTCCGCAAGACGCCGCTCCAACTCCCGCCGCAGCAACTCCATACGGCTCCGGCGATCTTCGTCACTCAGCGACTCAAGATCCGCGCCCTCCGGCTTGTCGCGCTCACCGCCACCGGCCATCTCCTCACCAGCCGCACGACGCTCGATCTCCGCAGCCACCTGGAAATACCGCAGCAGCTCCGACGGCGACAGCTCACGCGGGTCCAACCCCTGAAGCCGAGCAACCGCCTTACCCAAGAACGCCTGCGCCAACTTCGCATGCCGACGGGCAACATCACGCCGCGCCTGCTGCTGCTCAGCCAGGAACAGACGATCCTGCTCCCGGTCGTACGCACTCGCCCGCATCACCCAGGCGTACTGACTCGACCAGCGGCTCAGTAGAGCCCGAGACTTGCCCAACTGCTGGACTACCTTCGTGATACTCCGCGCGGGACCAAGATCGCGGTACGCAGCGAACGCCTCAAACGCCTGGGGAGATTCGCGCGCCTGCCGCTCCCACACGTCAACGGCGCCCCGGTGATCCACCGGACAGCCTTCCTTCTCCCCCATGCGCCGCATACCAGCCACATATGGCACTCAGCCTAGGCCGTGTCTGACGGGTTGGGGGATGCCGTGCGTGGCAGTGGGGGCAGCTGCCGCGTTCGATCATGTCGATGAACGTGCTCTCCCGCATCATGGGCCTGGGTGGGGTGGAGGCCGCGGAGGGGGCGGCGAAGGAGGGCTCGGTTCCCAAGAACCGGTTCTGGCTCAACTCTTGTGGAGCTGCGCTGTGCGCGTTCGTGGTCGCGTCGGACCAACGCTCTGACCTGCCGGTTCCCCGCGTTCGCCGACCCGATCCACCGAGCGTTGGAGCGTCATCACAGAAGTTGAGCCAGAACCCAAGAACCAGCAGCAGTTGTTCACCGGTTTGAGCAGCGTGTGCAGTTCGCTGCGATTCGAACGGTGCAGGAGTCGGAGGTCGCACCGCAGAGCCGTCGTGGACGACGCAGGGACGGCTGCCTCAGAGTCTTACCTGCAGGGCCTGGGCGAGGCAGAGCGATTGCGGGGCCCGCCTCTGCGAGCTCGACTCGGCCAGCCTTCACCTCACGCGTGAAACTGCCGTAGATCCGGTACCGCTGGTGCGGTACCGGCTCTTGCGTCCCTGTGTCCGCAGCTCGACAGTGGGAAGGGGCCTATGGCGCCGACCGGAACGTGACCTTTGCATTCTTGCACCCAGCAGCGACCGTGCGCAGGGCTTTGACCTCGGCGCGGTCGGCGGTCAGCTTCCACCGGAGCTTGGTGGCGACCCAGTCGGTGGCGTAGGTGCAGGTATCGTCCTTGGCAGGCGGCATCCACTCGGCCGGGTCCTTGTCGCCTTTGGAGCGGTTGGAGCCGAGGCTGACCGCGATGAGGCCGCGCTCGGCATCCAGGTCATTGGCGTAATGCTCGCGGCGTTCAGCGGTCCACTTCGAGGCGCCGGAGTCCCAGGCTTCGGCCAGGGGTACGACGTGGTCGATGTCGAGCTGGCGTGCGTTGGTGAGCGTCTTGCCGTCATAGGCGGAGCGCCATTTGCCGCTGGTGAGCTTGCAGTTCTTGCCCTTGCGGGGCTTGACCACGGCTTCGGCCAGGAGGACTTCCTTGCGGGTGTCGCAGCCGTCATGGTCGGCGTCGATCCACAGGTGGAACTTGTCCCGCTGGTAGCCGGTGCGGGACTCGCGAGCCACCTTTAGCCGGCCTATCGCCTCTGCCAGAGACAGGTCGCTCTTCTTGCCGTCGGACGAGCCAGTGCTCGGTGCCAACGACGGCGGCTTCGCGTCCTGGCGGGACGCCCCAGGAGTGCACGCGGCCACAGACACCATCAGCAACGGGCAGGCCAGCACGGCGAAGCGACGTGCGGAATACATAGGACTCCCAGGTCAGTGAGGTGACGTCAGCTCCACGGGTCTACCCATCACACCTGGGCGCGTCAACAGAAGATGTTGTTCGGGGTCAGTCGTGCTCGGCTGGCGGTTGCTGGGTCAGGAAGTATGCAGCTGCCTCGACCGTATCGTTCTTGAGCTTTTCGACGGGTACGTCCCAGTTCTCGTCCCAGTCACCGAGGGTATGCGCGCACACGATGAGTGGCTGCAGTGTGTCGGGGTAGTCGAAGTCCAGGGCGACGTCACGCCAGATCCGAAAGGCGCCGACCACGGGGTCGAGGGAGCCTTTCACCATCTGACCGGCGAGCCAGTAGGCCAGTGCCCACCTCGCAGCCCGGGCATCGGCAGGTACTTCGACGACCAGGCCCAGCTCGTACAGCACCCGGTCGAAGAGGTCCGGCGCTTCGAGCTCTTCGTTGCGGCCGAGGCCGGCCAGCATCGCAAGGGACTCGCTCTCGACCCCGGCAAGCAATGCGTCCAGACCGACCTGAATGAGGGTCTCGGACGCGAAATACCCGCCGAACGCTCTCTCGTGCGCGATGCGGCTCAGCTCCTTGAGCGCCTCATCACGACTCACCAGGCCTCCTGTCGGCGGACTGAGCCCGCAGCTTCCCGAGCCACGTCCCTGACTTCCTGGCCCAGGCGATCGGCTTCGTGCTGATGCCGTTTCACCGACCCGCTGCCTTCAACGGGCCGAGCAAGGACACCACCGCGAGTTTAGCGAGGCCGGTATGACAACCCACTCCCCCGAGTGACCGCCATCCGGATTCCCTACTGTGTCGAGAGCGTCGGCGCTATCAACAGACCATGCTCAAGACGACTGCCCGCGCCCTCGGGGCCGCAGCCCTCGCACTGCTGCCCCTCGCCACCACCATCGCCCCCGCGCAAGCCGCCGAGACACTCAGCCTCCACGACGCCATCGAAGCCCTCCCCCAAGCCGCCGAAGTGCGCGACGGCTACGAGCGCACGAAGTTCCGCCACTGGATCGACGAGGACAAGGACGGCTGCAACACCCGCAACGAAGTCCTGCTCGACGAAGCCACCACCCCGCCCACCGAAGGCCCTCGCTGCAAGCTGAGCGGCGGCACCTGGTGGTCGTACTACGACGACCAGATCATCGACGGCCCCTCCGGCCTCGACATCGACCACATGGTCCCCCTCGCCGAAGCCTGGGATTCCGGCGCCTCGCAGTGGACCGCCGCCCGGCGCCAGGCCTACGCCAACGACCTCGGCGCCGAACGCTCGCTGGTCGCCGTCACTGCCAGGACCAACCGGCAGAAGGCCGATCAAGACCCTGCTGAGTGGATGCCGCCGGCCGACGACGCCCAGTGCACCTACCTCGCCGACTGGACAGCCACCAAGCTCCGGTGGGCGCTGACCGTCGACCGGGCCGAGCGCGACACCCTCCGCGACCTCGCCACCGGCTGCGAGGACACCGTCGTCGAGTACGAGCCGGTGTAGCGCAAAGGAGAACCGGGATGGTGAGGGCTGAACACGGCGGTGCGCCGCAGGCTTCTGCCTGCGGCGCACCATGGACGGCCGGTGAGGCCACCAGGTCTCACCGGCTTGCCTGGCAGGGTGGTCAGTGACCGTGGCCGTGGTGGCGGCCCAGGATGGCAGGTCACGAATACCAACCATGCCGCCGCAGCGGCTTCTGCAACTCCCGTTTAGACCCAGAGTTTGTCAAGGTCGAGTCGTAGCGCGTGGAAGCCATCCGGGCCACCGGCGGTCAGTTGTCCTGTGGACGTGAGGGTGAGGGAGTTACAGCGGTAGAGAAGCGGCAGTACGCAGACTGTTCCGCTCAGGAGGTGCCACAGGTGGATCTCCTGGTCGTTCCACGCGGCGGCGACGACGGGGCCGACAGGCGTGGTGGCGGCGGCGAGGGCTGTGACGAGTGCCGGCCGTTGATCGAGTGGGGTTTCCATCGGTGCCTGGGAAGCCTCCCAGAGGCGAATGGAGCCGTCGAGTGCGGCGCTGATGACGAAAGTCAGTTCTTCCTCGGGGACCTGCAGGCAGACCACGGCCGTGACGGGCATCGTGTGCAGGCGACAGGACTGGGGCATCGGGCGGTACTCGTTCAGCGACCACAGGTGCACAGCTCCGTAGGCGTCACCAATAGCCACCAAGGACGAGTGAGGACAGCTGCCGATAGCTGTGGGCTGATGGGTGTCCGTCGTCAGCGACACCTGTCCGTGGTGGGAGGCGATGTGCCCGAACACGGTGGCAGCCAGTCCGTCCTCGTCGGCTGTGACGGCATGGAGCGAGCCGGTCTCGTCGAGAATCAGCAGTGCGTCGGCACTGGATGCCGCGATGCCCGAGGGACGCAGGGCAGCCGGCGCAGGGAGCATTCCCGTCCGGTGTCCCGTGGCAGAGTCATGCTGGTGCAGCCGGCCAAGGAGATCGGAGACCAACAGACCGCCCTCTTGGGGGAGTTGGACCTGCGCCGCGGTCGGCTGGCCGTGCTGTGCCCAGGTGGCGCTCCAGTGGTGCTGTTCTGCGAGAGGACGCAGGTACTCACTCAGGCTGGGGCTGACTCCGAGAGAGGCGGCGTGCAGCAGGGCTGCCCGTTCGGAGATGTCGTGCTCGACGGAGGAAAGCTGCGGAGCAGCCCGTTCCCAGATCGTACGAAGACCGGCCGGTGCTGCAGTGGCGCGGCTGCGAAGCGCGGCGGTGATCGCGGCGGCTGAGCCGTGGAGCAAGAACCCCGGATCCGCAAGCAGGGAGGAAACGGCCCTGCCGTCTCCCGCGTCGATGGCAGCATCGAGTATGCGTTCTCGGGATTGGCGGGGTGCTTGGGACCAGATAGGCCTGCCGGCGGCTGTTGCCGGAATGATGGCACGCAGGGCGGCGAAGCTGAGCGGTGTGTCAGCGGGGCGTTCGATGCCGGGGAACGGCAGCGCGCCGAGGTCGACTTCCTGATGCTCTTGGTCTGCGAGGAGTGTCGTCTCTCCTGTCTCTACCACCGCGCGGACGTGGGGGAATTGCAGGAGAGGTAGGACGAACTCGTCGACGATCGTCTGCGGATTGCCTGCCGGCTCGTCGGAGGGGCCACGTCCGGCCAAGTGAAGGTCGGGCAGCAGGAGCAGCAGCGGTCGTTGATCGGCAGCCACGCGCTCCAGGAGGCGATGGGGCGGTACGGGGCCGTAGCCGAGTTGGCGCCCCATCTCCCAGGCGACCGCATCTGTGATCAGGCCCTGGGTGGGGACGGTGGCGTGGGCCGTGGTGGCGGGGTGGGAAGCCGCGCCGGTGAGAAACCACGCGAGGAGGTGGCTCTTGCCGCTGGCGCGGCCGCCCCGCAGCAGGCACAACCGCGGCCGAGCGGCGCCGGTCGCGGCGGCCCACTCGATGAGGGCCTGGCCGGCAGCCGAACGGTCCGCGGCCAGCGGCGGCCACTGCGCCAGGTCGGGCGCCTGAGTACTACTGGTGGTCGTCACTGTGCTGCCATCCCGTTCTTGTGCGTCTACTGCTGAGGGGGCTGGGCTGCAGCTTCGGCGAGCAGGCGCAGGCCTTCGGCGCGGGACTCCGCGGTCTCGCCATAGGGGAAGTTGTGTGTCATCTCGGCGTCGGGGAACGTCTGCGCCATCCACAGTGAGCAGTAGTGGCCGGGCATGAAGCACGGCTCCAACTCGGTATGCACCTTCAAGACCTGCTCCGCCTCGACGCCCGACCCGCTCAGCGCGGACCACAGCCGCTCCTCCGGATGGAGACCGATGTCTCCGGCCCTGGTGACGATCTGCTTCTGCCCGTCAGCGCCGACGTACTCGAAGGCGGCGTACCACTCGCTGCTGGCGGTGTCTCGAATATCGTCCAGGACGAGCGGCCACCAGCTCTCGCGGTCGGCGAAGGCCATGGGATCCAAGTCGCGCAGGCGCTGCTCCGCGTCCGCGAACGCCCGTGCGGCGACCTGAGGCTGATCAGCGCCGACGATCGCCCGCAGAGCCCCATCCAGAACGAGGAGGGACTGCGCGAAGGCCTCCGGAGAGGCATTCACATACCGCGATGGCTCGTCGTAGTCGAGCAGCACAGCCCGCACCACACCCTGAGAGTCGCTGCACAACTCGGTCCCCCGATCGGTCCCGAGCCGAGCCAGCAGTCGATGCTCTTCCGAGGCCACCTCCCGGCCGGCGGCTTCCGCATAAGCCCCCAGCACAACAGGGGCGTCGGCAGTGGTGGAGAAGTAGGGGCCCACCTGCCAGGGGACGGCCACCTGCTCCAGTCGGCGGACACTACCCGGCGTACTCAGCGGGTCGCCGACCGCCTGACCGAAGTGCCGCATCTCGCCCTCAAGGGCCGCCATGGATAACTCCTAGATCGATTGCATGCAGCCTCAAACCCACAGTCTCCCGCACTACCTTGCGTCGGGATCAGAAACCCATTCGAGGATATCGTGCCAACGCGAATGCGGTACATCGAGGGCCGCCGGATCGATCTGCCTCATTTGCGCAGTGAGACGCCGCTCCGCCCCTTCGGGGTCGAGCTCTTGCTCCAGTTCCTCGTCATACTTCGGCCGCTCCAACTCCAGCAGGTAAAGGAAGTGAGCGAAGGAGTGCAGGTCCTTGTTGAGCGGATACACCTCGCTTTCATCCGAGGGGAGGCACTGGACGACTCCCGTAGCGACGTCCAAGGCGATGTCGTCGTAAGGAATCATGCCGAGCAGGACCCAGTTGGCTGCATTATCCGGGAGGTTGGTCCACCGATCCCACATGTCCTCATAGCAGGCGCCCACCTTCTTGAGCTCTCGCCGGGACCTGTCAATTAGGTCGAACCAGGGGTTGGCGCGGACCGGGAGTCCCACGTTGCGCAGGAAGTCCACACTTGCTTCATGCTCGATTCCTTCAAGCATCCCCTCGGGCAGCGTGACCAACTCCTCGGAGCTGAACTCGCCTTCAAGTGTTGTCCGATCAATGGGCGGCGTCATGCTGTGTCCTTACCTGTAACACGTGATGAGAGCAAACCGAGTTTATCACTCGGATGACATATGGATTCAATGGATGGCATCGACGCAATCACTTGTTTGCTCTCAGGCGGTTCAGGTATTCTTTAACGTCGTCGTTCATGGCTTTTCTTGCAGGTTTGGAATCATTCTCTGGATAATCGAAGCTGTGAGTGGTGTCGACGTGCGAGAGTCGCTCGTTCATCCACTCTGCACATCTCGGACCGGAAGTGCACGGCCCCCGCTCCGTGTACAGCTCCCTCATCCTCCCCTCTTGGCCGTCACGGAGGACAGGGAACCCAACGATCCTCTCGGAGTGACGGAACCCGCTGCTTCTTCCAACCATGATGAAGTCGCCGTGACCGTTTGCACCGTCCATTCGGACTGCCGCATAGTTGTTGGGAGTGCCCGGCTTCCCCGGCTTGGGCCCGTAAGCGTCACTTGAATGTCGAGCTATCTGAGTGGCTCGTGACAGCTGCGTGCTTCCCGGCTCAACTCTTTTGGACGGCTGGCGCGGCCGAGGCTTGGTGCCCTGTGGGTCCAGTTTGACAAGAGGTTCGCCTTCCTGGGGTCGGCCAACATTGTCTCCGTTGAACTTCAGGCCGATGCGCTGCTTGTCTTCGTCGGTGAGCTTCCCCTTCTTCCCGTCAGGATGAAGACGCTGGACGGATCCGTCATCGCCCAGAAGGTACATGGGCGTGCCATCGTCACGCTTGCGCAACTTGGCCATCGACAGCGCGGTCTCATCATCGTTGTCGCGATGGTTCTTGGCCATCTTCTTGACGCCACCGGTCATGGCCTCGTCGAGATGTGTGGCCGTCCTCTTGACGCCCTTCTCTAGTCCGTCCATGACCTTGTCGATCATCGGAGCGGCCGCGTTGGCGATGACGTCCTTGCCGCGGGTGCGCCCGTGATGGCTCTTGGCTCGGCCGAGCTTGCCGCCGGCCTTGTTGCGGAAGGTGCCACCGGCACTCTGCAGTCCGGTGACAGCCTTGTCATGGGCATCAGGATCGAAGGTGAAGCCACCGCCGGCACCACCTCCGCTTCCGCCCCCGCCGCTGCTACCGCTCGCGCCCTCGGCGCTCAACAGCTGCATATCGGCAGCAGCAGACTTCCCGGCGTCCTTGCCCGCCTGGGCCGCATGCCCGAGGTCGACGCCCTTCTGCATACCAAGGGCGTTGGCCCCGAGCTGCACCACCAAGTCGCCGACCATCGCGCCGAGAGCTTCCTCGACGGGCGTCAGGGCGGCGCTGACCACCTGCTCGACAACCTGCTGGCAGACCTCTTTGATGATCCTGCGTACGGCAAGGCGCGTAGCCTGCGTGCCCGCCAGTGCTCCTAGTTCGGAGAGGCCGAACGTGAAGGGCGCCGCGACCTGAGCTGCGACCACCTCGGCGGCGAGAATGCCGAGTTGGACGATTGCGGCAATTTTGGCACCCTCGATGAGCACAGCCACGCCATCCATGGCTGTCGCGGCCAGGCGCCCACACTCGGCGAGACCCTTCAGATGTCTCCCGTTGATCTTGCCCCAGTGGGCGTTGAGCGCCTCCACTCCCAGCGAACCGCCCGCTGAGCCGACCAGGCTCTGGATGGCTTGATGCGCTTCGTTCGCACCGCCATCGATGTCGTCCGCGAACTCCCGCAGCGCATCGGCCATATCGCGGTAGTCGTCCTCATCCACATTCGGCCATGAAACGCCGATGATGTCGAGAATCTCGTCCGCCCAGCCCGGCAGCACTACACCCACGTGAAACAAACCCCCTGGTCAACCGACCCCCGCATGTGAGGTAGACGCTGTCATCCAGGTGACGGTTCCTCAAGATGCGATAAAGTCCTGCCTGGCTGCCATACCACTGTCCAGATCCCGAATTCCGATCAACCACTAGGCTTACACCACCACCACGGCTTTGAAAGCCCGCAGGGCATGGCAACGCGGTAGCGGCGGAGTGTCTCGAACTGGTTCGGAAGCAGCAACGGATCTCAAAGCCTGCAGGGCATGGAAGCTTGCTGTTGTTGCAGGTGGCCGTGGGGCGACCACGCCGCAACGAATCCCAAAGCCCGCAGGGCATGGAAGCCCTCCGAACTGATGGCTCTGGGCGTCCATGTCGTCTGGCCGCAGCGGATCTGAAAGGCCGCAGGGCATGGCCCCTTGGGGGTACTCGGCAGGGTTCGCTCGGCGGGCGCGCCCGCAGGGCATGGAAGCTCGTAGCCGTGCTGGGAATGCAGCCGGGACCACTGTGCCGCTACGGCTCTGAACGCCCGCAGGGCATGGAAATCTTGCGGACGACTGTGACGTGCTCGGGGTAGCCGCGCGGCAGCGGATTTGAAAGCCCGCAGGACGGGACGGGCCAAGGGGTAGGGCCGTGACCTTAGTCTCCGTCGGCTTCGGAACCCCAAGCGCACGCATGACACGCCCGTCACACCGAAGAAAAATGCCGGATATAGGCACTATCACCCATGAACCCGGCACTTCGAACCCGCCCAACCAGGTTAAACTCACGGCTCTCGCAGCGTCGCAACGGATCTCAAAGCCCGCAGGGCATGGAAGCGCGGTAGCCGAGGGCCTGGATGAGGGTGGCGAGGAGGTCGCAACGGATCTCAAAGCCCGCAGGGCATGGAAGCCATCCGTCCACTGGTGCACGTCGCCGAGCTCCCGCAGGTCGCAACGGATCTCAAAGCCCGCAGGGCATGGAAGCAGCCGGTGCTGACTCACTGCCGATGCGATGACGTGGTCGCAACGGATCTCAAAGCCCGCAGGGCATGGAAGCTTGTACGGGCGCTCAGTCTCGGCGAGGAACTGGGCCCGCCACAGCGGCTCGAACGCCCGAAGGGCATGGATGCGGGCCCCGGGTCGCACCCCAGTTGAACTCGGCTGACTTTAGGGCCGGTTCAAGTTGCGGTTCGGTACGGATCTCGGGTAGCTACTGTCCTTCACAGTTCTACGGGGGAGGGTCGGGTGTGTCCGAGGGTAAGAGGGCTGCGCGGGACGAGTTCGTCAATCCGTACACCTTCGTGCAGTTACCGAAGGGGGAGCCGGAAGCTGGCTGGCGTACGGCACCTGCTGGGCACGACCGGCTTGGCGAGGAGCGTTACTCGGGAGTTGTCAAGATTGATCTGACAGCCCGCAGCCCGCTGCTGCTACGCAACGTGTACGCCGATGACGACGGGACCTTCCCCAAGCGGTCGTCATCCGGTTTCGACGGACCTGTGCCATACCTGCCGGGGTCTTCGCTCGCGGGCGCCGTGCGGTCGCTGCACGAGACGCTGGCGGGCGGCTGTTTACGCGTCTTCAACGACAACTTCCGCCCGGGATACCGAGATCAGGTACAGAAGCGCCCGCCAGGCTGGCAGCTGGCCAGGGTCGATGAGGTCGATGAAAGCGGCAGGCCGCTGCGGATGCAGCTGTGCCCGCAGCCTCCTGTGTGGGTGGAGTCCACAGCTCTGCACAACGCACTGGGCGACGCGGGCAACCTCAAGACAGGGGCGCGGGTAACTCTGCTGAGCCGGGGCACGGAGGTCCTCGAACGCCAGCAGTTGGAGGATCCGAACCTTGTGCGTGCTGAGGGGAGCTGGGTGGTGCTGCTCACCGAGGCGCGGACCAGGCGCAAGGACCGCAAAAATCCGGCCGGCGGGGCAAAGCTGCGCGGTCGCTACTTCTGCGCCACCGGTGAACTCGAAGGCACAGTCCGCGGCGTCGAGTTCGATGCAGGTGTCTGGGAGAGCTTTCTCGATGCTGTCGACGACACCAATGACATGCGGGAGTTCCGGCAGAGGCTAGGTCGGGAGGATGACAAGCCGCATTGGGTGGATGTGCTGCACCCCAAGGACAACAAGGTTCTGGGCAAGCGGATCGCGGCCCGCCGGCGGCTGTATCCGGATCAAGTCGTGTGGGTGCTGCCCGAGACCGTTGGCGAGAGGCTGCTGACGGTGAAAGATATGGCGCTGTCAGTGGTGTGGCGGCATGCGGGAGGCGTGGACAAGGCCCGACGGAGGGTCCCCGAGCAGGCACTCGCCTGCACCGACCCAAAGAACCTGTGTCCGAGTTGCCGGATCTTCGGTTCGGCAGACACCGAGGGGGACGGCGGAAAGGGCCAGGCGGAGCAGAACGCCTACCGCGGCCACGTCCGCTTTGGCGATGCCATCCCACACGAGGCATACCCGACGCAGCAGGAGTGGCTACCTCCGATGGGCGCTCCGAAGCCGGGTGCGGGCCAGTTCTACCTGAATCGTGACCAGGGCGCCGAAGAGAAGACGACCACCGAGAAGAATGCCCGGCCCTTGCGTGAGTGGGGGTCGGAGGGCGACAGCAAGGGGCGCCGTGGGCTGCGCGGCCGTAAGCAGTACTGGCTGACGGGCACCCCGGGCGACCGTCCGTACTTCCGCGCGAGCGCGGCCAAGCCGCGGGTGTTTCACGAGGACGTGTACGAGGCAGACAACAAGATGCTCGGCCAGGCCCAGTCCGTGCCGGCTGGCGCAGTGTTCACCGCGCGGGTCCACTTCGAGAACCTCAGTGACGCCGACCTCGGCGGTCTGCTGTGCGCGCTGGACCCTGCGCTGCTCCTACGCGGCTACGACGACGATGTCGAGGTTGAGCGCCCGGAGTATGGCTGGGCCGTGGGCGGTGGACGCCCGCTGGGTTTCGGCACCGTGACCTCGCAAGTCAGGCTCGATTCGCTGGACGATGCATCGAGCCGTTACCTCGATGAGGCGGCGCCATCGCTCGATGTCGAGGAGGCGGTTGCAGCGTTCCGCCGAGCTGCGCCTCGCAATCTCAAGGATGTCTGGAAGCGGCAACTCACCAAGGTGCTGCGGCTGGACTGGGCCGTATCTCACCAAGTGTGGTATCCGCCCGCGGGCTGGCTGCCGGAGCCAGGTCAGCCACTGGACCCGAAGGCTCTGCTCCCCTCCTTCACGTTCTGGAAGGAGACGGTCGGCGGCCGAGCGGAGAAGGCCAGATTCCCCTATCGGCAGCTGCCCTCCTCGGCGGCGCCGAGCCCCGCGATGAAGGTCATCCCTCAGAACACGCAGGAGGGCCGGTGACCAGCACGTACGTCTACGTCGACTTCGGAGCGGTGCGGATCCAGCAGTATCTGACCCGTACCCCCGGTCTGCGCGGGCATCGCGCCGCGAGCAACAGCCTGGCGCAGGCCACGGCTGACGCGGCAGTCAAGCACGTCGTCGGCGATCTGGCAGAGATCAACCGAGAGTCGGGCGAGGCTGACGGCGTGGTCAGCCTCCGATTCCCCACCGGGGCTAGCGAGGAACGCGAAGGGCGGGTGCGGCGGCTGCAGGACCTCGTGTTCGCCCACTTACGCCGGGTGTTGCCTGGGGCGGAGTTCCACTCGGTGTGGGGCGAGGGGGAGTCGTACCTCGCCGTCTACGCGCACGTTCTGCAGCCAAAGGCCCATCGTGGCGAGGTGCGGCATGATCTGCCGCCGACTGCGGAGTTCCCGCTGGCCGTTCCGTGCAGGATGTGCCACACCGATCCGGCAGTGGGGATCGAGCCCGTACTGGACGGGTCGCTGGCGCTGTGCCTGGACTGTTCGATGCGGAACGTACCCCGCTGGCAAACCGTGGCAGACGAGAACAGCCCGGAGGGGCGTCTGCTGCGCGGCATCGGCCTGGCGCCCGCACCGGACGGCTTAACCGACCTTGCAGCACTGGGCAGCAAGGACTCCGGGCGCAATCACCTGGCGACGGTCGCGGTGGACGGCAACGCGTTCGGGGTGTTCTTCAAGGCTCTGGCCAACGAGGGCAGCCGCGATGAGGAGCTGCGGACGGCGAAGGCGGAGATCTCCTCCGCCCTGTCTGATGCAACGCGCGCGGCGTTAGAGGTAGCGACGCTGGAGCTGCCGCTAACGATGGAACGTGAGCAATTGTGCGTCGTGCCGCACGTGGTCGGCGGTGACGATGTGCTGGTGAGTCTGCCTGCCGATCAGGCGTGGTGGTTCACGCTGACGTTCCTGGAGGAGTTCGGGCGCCGGGTCCACGAGGCGACCGCCGAGGTGATGGAGAAGCTGAATAAACTGCGCGCCGACCGGCCGGGCCTGCCGGCCCTGGAGCCGCCGACCGCTTCGGCCGGTGTCGTCTTCGCCCGCGCCAGACACCCCCTGAATCTCTTGTCCGAGTCGGCGGGACAGCGGTTGTCGGAGGCGAAGCGGGCGTATGGCGGACGGCGTGCGTCGGTGCAGTGGCTGGACATAACCGCCGATGGCCCCGAGGCCCCCGCGCATCCGCCGCTGGCCCTGTCAGTGCTGCGTAGCGAGGGCCGCGGCCAGACTCCCGCTGCCAAGGCTCTGTCGGGACTGGTGAAGGTGCCGGCCAGCCATCGCGCCCGCCTCATGGAGGCGTTGCGCGGCGGCGGTCCGCTCACCGCGGCGGCCATCGCCGACCGCGTGGGCCACCTCGATGCGATCCGGCCCTTCCTTCCCCCTTTCCCCCAGCACGATCAGCCACCCGCGGTCGGGATCGGGCTGGGTGCGGCTCTTGGACTCGCCCGGTGGTGGCCATGCGCGTGACGATCACCTTCCACGGACCGTTCCGGGTCGCTACCGGCGTAGGCCGACCCGGCATCGATGCCACCGTCGACCGGAACAACCTGTTGCCTGCTTCGTCCCTCAAGGGCCTGATGCGGGAATCCGCCGATCGGCTCCTGCCCGGCCTTCCACACTTGGTGGAGACCGTCTTCGGCAGCCCGCACTGCCCTACTGCCTGGGGCTGGGAGGCGGCTCGCTTCGGGGAAGAGCCCATCGTGGTCACGCGCGCTCGGGTATCCCTGGACGAGGACTCCGGCGCCGCCAAACGCGACCACCTGCTGTACGCGGAGGAAGTGTGGGCGCACACCGCCGAATTCACCGTCACCCAGTACGGGCCCCTGCCGGAAACAGACGGCCCGCCCCTGGACCGGGAGGGCCACCTGTCGGTCCTGGCCTGCGCCGCGGCCGGCGTGCACAGCCTGGGCGCGAAGCGGCGCCGCGGCCTGGGCTGGGTCCAGTGCACGCCCGAGAACCCGCGCATAGACGAGGAGCTCCTCGCCCGCTTCACCGCGCTCGCCGAGCAGTGGAGGAACCACCAGCATGCTTAACATCCAGGTGACCGCCCACCAGCCCCTGGCCATTGGCGTTCGCCCTGCCGGCACCGCACCGGTGCCAACCCGCCTCCATGTCCCTGGCTCGGTCCTTCGGGGCGCACTCGCCGCCGCGTGGATCGCCGAGTACGGCCTTCCCACCAAGGTGTCAGCGGACAAATGCCGTGAGTTCATTGCCCTGTTCGAGGCCGACGTCTCCTACGGCCCGCTGTTCGCCACCGGATCCCAGGTTGTTCCCCTGTCGGTACTGCGCTGCAAGTACCGACGCTGCGCCACCGTCGTCGACGAAGCATTCCACGACGCCGAAGGCGAGCCGTCGTGCGCGTGCGGGCCTCTGGTACCAGGGCGGGGCGAGGTCGAGTTCACCGGAGCCTCAGCGGGACAGCTGGTCATACAGAGCACGCACCTGCAGATCCACGATGCGCGCGGGGTCGCGGAGGAGAGCCTGCTGTTCACCCGTCGCGCCCTGGCCCATCGTGACGCCGATGGTGCCGAACGCGCCTTCCACGGCCGCATCACCCCCAACAGCGAACTGCCCGACGAAGCAGCGGCGTGGCTGGCTGGTAGCCGGCGGCTGCGTCTGGGAGGGCGCCGCGGCACCTCCGGAGCGGTCACCTACTCCCCTCGCCCCACCACCACCGTCCCGCCCGCGACCGGCCACCGAATCGCGCTACGCCTGACCGCGCCCGCGATCCTCACCGACCCCAGCGGCTTGCCCCTCGACCTCGCCGACCACCAGGCTCTGCACGCCACGCTGGAGGACGAACTCACCCCGCTGCTGGATGGCGCACACATCACCGCCGTGGAGCGAGTATGGGCGCGGCGGGAGCGGGTCGGCGGCTGGCACGCAGCCTCCCGTCTGCCCAAACCGGTCGAACTGGCCATCAGCGCAGGCTCCGTCCTCCTACTCAACTTCAGCCAACGCCCCTCCCCCGACGGTCTGCGCACCCTGACGGGGCGCGGCATCGGGCTGCGGCGCAACGAGGGCTTCGGAGCCCTGGAGACCGCCACCACCGCTTGGCAGGAGCCCGTAGAACCAGAACCCGTTGCCTCGGACAGGGAGCAGGCGCCGGATCCGGCCGAGACCTACGCACGGCGGCTCTTCGACACCGGCCACGGCGCCTGGTTCATCGACAACCTGCGCCCCTACGTCGATGAACTTGCCGCCCAACCTGGCACACGCCACATCGGACTCCTGGAGCGCCCTCGAATGCGGCAGCTGACACCAGACGACCGGGACGCCATCACCAACATGCTGCTGACCGTGCCCGTGGACGTCCTCGACCGCGCCCTGGGCCTCCTCGCCGCCCTGCACCGCGGGCTGATGCAGAAGGAAACCCCGAGGCCATGAGCATCATCCACATCCTCGAAGCCCAACTGGAACTCACCGGCCCCGGCGCAGTCGCCGCCCCGGAAACCCACACCGTCGGCTCCGTCCTGCGTCCCGACCTCCCGCTGGCCCGCGACGGCTGGGGGAAACCCTACCTGCCCAGCACCTCCCTGACCGGGTCGCTGCGGCAACAGGCCCCAAAGGACCGACGCCGTAACCTGTTCGGCGACGTCTTCAAGGACACCGACAACAGCGACAAGAACGGCTGGGAGACAACCACCGCGATCGCCTCCCCCACCCGCGTCCTTGGCACCCGGCTTACGCTGCCGGAACCTCCCGTGATGCGGCGCCGTCACACGGCCATCGACCGGCACCGGGCCGCCGCGAAAGCCACCACTCTCCACGACCGCGAACTCCTCCCGCCCGGCACCGAGCTGACCTGCTGGCTCCGCATCGACACCGAGACCACCGAGTCTGCGCTGGTCGACGAGGTCATCGAGCTGCTGGGGGCATGGCGGCCGCGGATCGGCGGCGGACGCACCGCCGGCTACGGCCGGGCCGAACTGATCACAGTCCGCCACCGCGTCATCGACCTGTCCACCCGCGACGGCCTACACCACTGGCTCACAGTCGGCGGCCCCCAGGTGGTCGACGATCAGGCCACCGTCGTCTACGACCGCGCACAACAGGCCGGCGGGGCCCCGGACGAGCCGTACCTGTTCGGCCGCCCCCTGGAATTCCGAATCGCCGATGCCCTGCACGTCGGCTCCGGCACCTTCGCCGAACGCTCCGGCCGCCGGACCGGGGTCGCCCAGGTTCTGCGCGATCACGAAGACACCCCTCTCGTGCCAGGCAGCACCTGGAAGGGCGTCCTGCGCGCCCGCGTCGAGTACATCCTGCGGTCGGTCGGTATCGGCAACGTGTGTACGTCCGTCAAGGACGGTGCGGCGGGCAGCTGCGGCGCCTGCGTGGTCTGTGAAGCCTTCGGATGGACTGAACGCCCCGGCGCCACAACACACGACGACGGACAGCCGTCAAAGTCTGTCGGTGCCCGCGGTCGTCTCCTGTTCGCCGATTCCCCCCTCCGCGAGGGCAGCGTGAAGGTACGCAACCACGTGGCCATCGACCGCGTCTTCGGTGGCGCCCGCGACGAGGCCCTCTACACAGAGGAAGCCGTCGAGGACTGCCACCTGGCCCTGCACATCCGCCATGACGGGGCAGTGCCGCACGCGGTACGCGCCGCCTTGGTCCTGGCCCTGGCGGATCTAGCGGACGGGGCGATCGGCATCGGCGGCGGCACCACCCGGGGCTACGGCACCCTCGCCGCGCAGCCCGCGACAAGCGACTGGCTCACTGCCGAACGCACAACTGCAGTGAACACACTCAGGGCCCACCGCGCCGCCACGATTCCCGCTCCCGCCCAGGCCGCCGAGAAGGTCCCCGCATGACGGCCCCCCCGACCACCGAGCCCCGACACACCGCGCAACCCGTCCTCGCCCGGCTAGAACGCATCGGCCGCCTCGACTGGCCCCAGGCACGCTCCCTGCTAGCAGGCACGACATGCGCCTGGGCCGACCTCGACGGCTTCCACGTCACCAAAGCAGACCAGCTGCCGGAGGAACCCCCGCAATCCACGCACCTGTGGGCCTGGGACACCAACCGCTGCCTACGCCTGCGCATCGACGGCGCACAGGCCCTGACCGCAGCCCTCCACCCCGGCCAGGACGACGGTGAACAAGTCCGCGTCCACCTCCGCCCCGGCACCCCCTGGGCCAGAGACGACAAACAAGCCGGCCCCCTGCCAGCCGAGGCCCACGCCCTGACCTTCGAACTTCTCGAACTGCCCGGCCCGACCCCAGCCACCTTCGTCCGCGCCGTAGCACCCTGAACCAGGAGCACGCGCATGCACACCCGCTGGTACCGGCAGCTGTGGGACTTCCTCCGCTCCCGCGAAGGCTTCGGCACCCTGCTGATCGCGGCCTTCTCAGCCATCGCCCTCGGCGTCGTGCCCAACATTCTCCAAAAGCTCCACGACTCAGGCTGGTTCTTCCTCGCCGTGTTCCTGGTGGCCACCGTGATCGTCGTCCTCGGCTGGATACTCCGCCGCGAACGAGGAGTCGGCGTAGTCATTCAGATGTTCCCGCTGCTGCCCACCGAAACCGCTCGTCTGGAAGCCCTGCTGGCAGCCTCCGCCAACAACCACACCAGCACCCTGTTCCTCCAGCCCAAGCTGCTGCAACCCGGCGCCGAGCCTCTGACGCCAGCCGCACGCGCGGACCTCGTCGCGAACCTCATCGACGCCCGCATGGCCGAATACACCCGCAACGGCCGCGACGGAGACCTCACCCTCTACCCGCTCGCCCAGATGCGCGACGGCTTCATCCTGGGACAGCGCCTCGCCGAAGACCGCGCCAAGACCTTCACCGTCATGCACGTATCAGCTAACCACCACACTGTCCTACCCGCTGTGAACCTTGGCAGCCACCTCACGCAACCGCTGCCCCCCGTACAACAGGTGCTCCTCGACAACTGTCTGAAGCAGCCCGTCGCTCCGGTAGTTCCGGTCGCCCACCCCAACTGCCCGCCCGAGCACAAGCACCGTCTCGCCTTCATCGTCCGCCTCAGCCGCGCAGACACCATGACCGACGACGCCCGCCACGTAGCCGAGACCGGCCAGCCCCGCCTGCCCAACAGACGCCACACCGGCTACATCTTCGACAAGGACCACCCCGACGCCGCGACCAGCCCCTGCGGCGCCCACGTCATCGTCGAAGCCTCAACGGACTACCTACCCGAAACACAGGAAACCTTCGAAGCCGTCGCCACACACCTCTACCGAACCTGGGCCGACGCCCGCGACAAGTGGAAAGCCCAATCCCACAGCTCTGACATCGCAACCAGCCTGTTCATCATGGCTCCTCTGCCGATCACCATCGCCCTGGGCTGGCTCATGTCCCGGGCTCACGCTGAGGTCGCTCACCACGAGTTCGGCGTCACACGGCAATCCACGCCCATCGAAGAAACATCATGACCGCCGCTCCACACCTGCGGAGCACAACCTCGCGTCGCCTTTGTCAGGATGCCTCTCACCACCCAAGGACAACACCTGATGCCCACCCGTTGGCAACTCCTGCTGCGCCCCACCGACCCCATCCGCTCCACCCACATCCCGCCCGCCCAACTCCACGGCCTGGCCTGCCGACTCCTCGAAGGAGCCAGTGCTGACCATCACAGTCAGACCAAACCTTTCGCCATCACCCCAGTCGTCGAAGCCCCCCACGCCCCTGGCTACGCGACGCTCGCCCTCAACTGGCTCGACGACCACACCACCCCGCCACTCGACACACTGCGCGGAGAGCACATCCGCCTCGGCTCCCAGTTCTTCACCGTCGAGGATGTCCAAGGCTCAAGTGCCCCCTATGCAGCCCTCCAGGCGCTCCCCGCAACTCGTCGCGTCACACTGAACTTCCTATCCGTCACCTACTTCACGCGTAGCGGCCGCTGGATCCCGCTCCCGGACCCCGAACTCCTCTACACCGGCCTCGCCCGCCGCTGGAACACCTTCGCCCCTCAAACCTTCCCCGACCCTCTCACCACATCCCTTCGCGAAACGGTGCGCCTGACTGCGCACGAACTCCACAGTGCTCCTGCCGACTTGGGGCCGGCTTCCCGCACCGGCTTCACCGGCCAAGCCACCTTCACCCTCCCCCACTCCGCACCCGACGACCTCGCCTCAGCCTTCACAGCCCTCTCCGCCTACGCCGAAGCCGCCGGCATCGGCGCCCAGACCACCCACGGCCTGGGCTGGACCACAACAACACTCCACTCTCAGCGCAGGACAACCAACAGCAAAGACCAACAACAGCGCCCATCACGCAACCGCAAGACAGCAGACAAATCCCCCCAGTCCGGCTATAGTCCCTAATCAAAGAGTTCCGATACCAAAGCCTGCAGGGCATAGAAATCTCCATCCACCGCAGCCACTTGATGTCCCGGTCTTCCTGCCGGAACTGAAGCCCGCAGGTCATAGAAACGAACTACTTCCAGAGACCGCCCCTTCAGAACCCGCAGAGAAGTTACACGCCTCAGGGCATAGAAACTGACTGCTGCGCTTGTAGTAGAAGCAGAAGACGAGGCCTTCCGCAGGAGCCAAGCCCGTAGGGCATTGAAACGCGACGCGGTTGAACAGCCGGTGGAACATCGACTCCTTCCCTCTTGGAAACCTGCGCGCACGCTCGGCGGTGATCCATCTCCTCGGCACTGCCCAAGCTGGAGCCCGCAGGACATGGAAGCAACAGGCGGGTGAGCGATCAGGTCCCGTTGCCGTACACCGGAACCGAAGTGAGAATGGAATGCAGGATCGACACGCACGGATAGAACGCGAGGAATCCTGTCCCCATCAAGATGAAATACACCGGATTTCAAGACCCCTCGTTTAGGGTCCGAATCCACCGAGGGGTGAGCCTGCACTCTGCATACCATAGATCCACGAAAGGCCGTGGACTTGACTCTTCGTCTGCTTCGGAACCCCAAGCACACGCATGGCGCGCCCGTCACACCGAAGAGGAATGCCGGATATAACCACTATTGTCCATGTGCCTTTGATTCCGAGCGTCCCGACCAACCGCTAAACTCGCAGCTCACACAGCACCGCAACGGCCCTGAAAGCCCGCAGGGCATGGAAGCCATGCCTCAACCTCGGCGGCAGTGGTGTCGCCAGGCCGCAACGGCCCTGAAAGCCCGCAGGGCATGGAAGCACCGGGCCCGGCGGACTCCGCAGCGGCAAGCGCACGCCGCAACGGCCCTGAAAGCCCGCAGGGCATGGAAGCAGCTCTCCCGCCTGGGCGTAGGTCTTGGTCTCCGGAGGCCGCAACGACCCTGAAAGCCCGCAGGGCATGGAAGCGATGGACCCACTCTCAACCGTGTTGTGCGTCTCGCTGCCACAACGGCCCTGAAAGCCCGCAGGGCATGGAAGCTCGACTTCCTGCGCGAGGAGTCGGCTGGGCTGCTCGCCGCAACGGCCCTCAAAGCCCGCAGGGCATGGAAGCACCAGCTCTGCCGCAGGTGTCAGTCGTCTCTGCTCGCCGCAATGGCCCTGAAGGCCCGCAGGGCATAGAAACGCCACCTCGGTTGAACACCCGGTGGAACAGTGCCACCTGCCCACTGGAACCAAAGCCCGCAGGGCATAGAAACAACAGGCGGATGAGAGATCAGATACTGTTACCCAACAGGACATGCTGCCGGGACTGAAACCCAAAGGACGTAGAAACCAAGCCAATTCCCCCATTGGGAAGAACAGCTTCGGACCCTTGCTCCGGAAGGACGGAGCCCACAAGACGCAGCAACTGGAAACACACGGCACTGCGGCTCTATGCCACGGCTATGCCCGTAGAAAACTGAAGCCAGCGGGGCATACAAGCTGCCCCCATCTCCACAGCCCGCAGGCGGGAGCACTCCCCAGGAGCGAAAGCCCTCGAGGCGTAGAAGTAACGGGTTCACCCACAAGGCATGGAAGCACCGCGGCCAACCCTGAGGCACCCCACGAGTTCCACAGGAACTGAAGCCCGTAAAGGAGCCTCGGCCACAGGTCGAGGCTTCTCGCCAATGACCCTCTTCTACTGCTCGTGTGCCGCGAAGACTTCCAGCGCGCGCCAAGGCTCGTTCTCCGGCACGCTGCCGTCCTGGACCAGACGGTCGACCGCGGCACGTACGGCGACTGCGGCCTCGACCGGGACCTCCCGCACACCAAAGATCGTCTCCAGAGGCGCCATGCCACCGCGTGCCGGCTTGCCATTCGCCGGGTCGTACCAGCCGTCGGCCAGCTCGCCCAGGTGCCGCTCGAATACTGCCAGGATCACCCCGAGCGCCGTCGCACTGTTGCCGATCTTGTACGCGGCCCGCGACGTCTCCAACGCATCGAGCACCGGCTCGTACTGCTCTAGCCCGGCCGCCCATCGCTGGTCTGCTGTGGCTGTGGAGCGTGCGGCGTCGAACGCGACCTCGGCACGCTCTAGTTCATCGGGCAGGAACATCAATTGCACGCTGGCAAAGTCGAGGTTGGCCTCCCCGAGGCTGGATACGTCCACCTTCTCCAGCAGGTCCAGGGTCTTGTCGTCCAGGCCCGTGTACTGCCGCCACTCCACGTTCTCCAGCTCGTCGTACAGCTCCTTGAGGATCGCCGGATCGTCTTGCCCGGCGATGGCGTTGTGCGAGAGCTGGAGGGCGATCTGCCGCTGTCGGGGCAGCGGCTCGTCTATCTGCATCCACCAGATCGACGTCAGGCCGGCCTCGATCGCCGCGAGCATGCGGTGGTTGCCGGACAGCACGATCAGTCGTCCGCTGTCGGCGTCGTTCCACACCAGCGGGGTCGAGGTGAGGCATCCATCGCGCTGGATGTTCGCCACCAGTTGCCGGAACTGCTCGTGCGGCAGGAACCTCGCGTTTAGATCCAGCAGCGTCAGCGTGCGCGGGTCGCCCTGCACCATCTGCGGCGGGGCAAGCTGCGTCGTCTTCTTCATGATCAGACTCCTGTCTCCGTCGTCGTCTCACGGGCGCCCCACCTCTTCGCCCACGTCTCCAGGGCCTCGGTGAGCGTGTGCTCGCCCATTGCCCCCTGGTACTGGAGCTGGAACTTCCAGCCGTCCTCGTTCGACGGGCCGCGCTTGGTCAGCTGCAGCAGCCCGCGGTACTTCATGCTCACCGGGTTGTTGCTGAACGCCGTCGTGGACACCGCGCGGATGCGCCTGGAGAACGCCCTCTGGCACAGCAGCCGTGTTTCCGAGCTGGTGGCCGCGAGCACGATCAGCTTCGACAGCCTTGGGTAGTCCGTCGGCGTGACTGCGAAGTCCGAGAGCAGGTACGCCTCGTCCGGTGTGTAGCTGCTGGGCGACATTGCGAAGACGCCTAGGACCTTTCCGTTGCCGTCCTTGAGCGCGATCGCGAGGTTCGCCGCGCCGGGTGCGATGCGCGGGTTCAGGTACCGCGAGCGCAACGCGTTGAACTCGCCGGGCTTGAGCAGTGCGAGCTTCAGCGGCCCGGCTATCTCCTCTCCGCGCCGTAGTCGGGGAGCCTTCACCGGTTCTATCGGCTGTCGGGGGGCGACGATCCTGGTGGGGGCCTCGCTGGCGTATACGTAGAAGGGAGCGGCGCGCGGGGTGGCCTTGATGACTCCGCGCAGGTACTGGTGCAGCTTGGGCACGTCGTGGTTGGAGGCGGTGAGCCAGTACGGCCGGTCGGTGATTGCGCCGAGCACGTCGACTACGTCGGCATCTGACAAGGGCTCGTACTCAGGTGCGTCCCAGGTGAAGTGGGCGTTCAGCGGCTCGTACAGCTTCTCGTACCCGCCACCGTAGAAGGGGGGAAAGGAGCACACGGGAGCGTCGCGGGGCACCTTCTGGAGCCAGGAGCGGACGTCTTCCACCGTGTAGGAAGCCAGCTCGATATCGGAGCCGTTCAACCGCTCAACGGTCTCGGCGAACTTCGCCTTCCACTGGTCGCGGTAGGAGCGCACGACCCGCTCGTGCCAGAGCCCTTCGCGGCCGACGCTGGCCAGGAATCGGGTCCCGAGCATCATCGTGGCGACGGTGCCCACGCCGTCGTCCAACGAATCTGCAAGCCAGTGGAGTTGGTCTTTGCTTTCGTCGCGGAGGTGGATGCCGACGGGCTGTTTGGTGAGCCACCAGCCGACAGCGGTGGTGTAGATGGACACGTCGCTGGAGTGGAGGGCGAAGCCCATGCCGGCCAGGGTGCGTTCGATGGTGAAGTTGCCGCAGCACGGCACGTAGACGGGCCCGCGCGGCCAACTGCTCGCCGTCTCGCGCACTATGGCACGCATGGGGCCCGGGATGGTGCCCTGGAACATCTCTCTCGCCTCCTGCCGACACGGCAGCGCCCGGCCTGGCGGGTGCCGGGCCGGGCGCTGCGCTGGAACCTAACACAAGGAGCGCATAGCGCCTTGAAATCATGTCATCTATCTTGAGATAACGGTTCCAGCTCTCACATCAATGTTCCTTGCTTGTAGTCGGCCATAGGGGATAGCTCCCTCACCTCATCACCTGTGGCGTCCTTCCACCAGGAGGCGAAGGTCCGCCTGTGGCACCACAGGGCCGGCTTGGACAGGTCCTCAAAGCAGAGCAGGACCAGCCTGTGATCATTCTCCGCTTCCGTGATCTCCCTCAGCCGCTCGGCGATCCGTGCTGGGCCGAGCCGATCGAGATCCGCCCGGTACGCCTTAATGAACTCCGGCTCGGGACGGGAGAGATATTCCCTACGTGGCGCGAGCTCCCTCACCGCATGGGTGAGGGAGTAGGGGAGTTTGAAGCGGGGAGCGCCCAGCGTAATGCGCACCGGCACCCCTTGCGGAGGCTGATACGCCTGGTAGCGGTTGGTGAACAAAGTAAGCACGCAGCTTTTTCCTTCCATGCTGCTAGTGGCCCGACCACAGGCTCAACGCCGGTGGCCTGAAGGTTGCCGGTGCCCGTTCGCACCCAGGAGCGGGCTCGAACAGCACCGCGCCCGCAGGGAACGTCCCTGCGGGCGCGGCACGACCAGCCACAGAGGAAGACAGGGGCCCGGACCGCGCCGGGCCCCGCTGCCTCACTTCTTCGCCGCGACTTCCGCCTTCTGAGTCGCCTTGGCCTTGTCGGAGGGGGCGCTCCTGGCAGCCTGCCGCTGGGCGGGCACATTGCGTGCGGTGCCCTTGTCCGCCGTGCGGGCCCTGGTGCCCGTGGCCCGCACCGTCTTGACCGGTGCCTTCTTTGCGGCGGGCTTGGCCTCGGACTTCGCGGGCTTCTCGGCCTTCCCGTCGTCGGCCTGGGCCTTCTCCTCCTGGACGTCGGCCACCGCGTCGTCCCAGGCGACCTTGCGGGCCTCTGCGATGCCGTTGGCCTGGCGGAGGATGCGGCGAGCCAGGGTCACTTGGCTGGCGAGCCGGTCGATCTTGCGGACGTAGCGGCCAAGGTCCGTGCCAAGGATGTCGGCCAGCTCCTCGGGCTTGGCCTTCGTCAGCTCTTCCAGGAGCGGCATGACGACCTCTTCGACCCGGCCCAGCTTGTCGGTCGTCTTGGCCTTGGCTTTCTCCCGCTTCTCCTTCTCCTCCACGGTGGGCCCCTTGCCGGAGACCAGGGAGGTCTGGTTCTCAGCCATGCGCAAGCCCTGGGCGAAGTTCGTCGCGTCAGCCTCGCTGTCGAAGTCGCCCTTCAGGTAGCGCGTTGCCGCGACCATCTGGTTTGCGGGGGAGAGCTGAGCGATGTGCCAGGAGAGGTTGGGCTTGATCTTGCCCTCGTTTACCCATGCGGCGACCTCGGGGCGCAGGGTGAGCAGTCCCAGCCGCCACTCGATGTGGGTCTTGGTCTTACCGAAGGTCTTGGCGATAGCTTCGGGCTTCCAGCCGAGGGCCACCAGGTCGGCGTAGGCGCCGGCCTCTTCCATGATGGTCATGTCGGCTCGGTTGACGTTCTCCGAGATGGAGAGGACGAACGCCTTCTCCTCGTCGATGCCTTCAAGAATGCGGACCGGGACCGTGGTGAGCCCAGCGGCCTTGCAGGCCCTCCAGCGCCGCTCGCCGGCCACGATCATGTGCGGGGCCTCTTCGCCCTCGACACCCCGAACGACGACCGGCTGAAGGAGGCCGTTTTCCTTGACGCTCTGCGTCAGCTCCTGGTGCGCGTCCTCGTCGAAGAACTTCCGGGGCTGGTCCGGGTTGGGCATGATCTGGTCGATACGGAGGTCAGCGTACATTCCCCTGCGCCTTTCTCGTTTAGGAATTCCCACCCTTTTGGGATTTCCCTTTGTTCTTACACTTATATCCTATTCGCATACCTCTCTAATTCAAGTAGAAATTCCTTTTAAATTCAGAAATTCAATTACCTGAATTTTCCGAACTCGATACACCGATTAAGAGGGCCCCGCACTCGCCCTCGAAGGCCGCGGCGAGGCCCGGACGCGAGCGAGCCCGCCGCGGCGTTACGCCGTGGCGGGCTCCGCTCCCATCACGCACCCCAACGACCGCACCGATACGGCCAGCTCCTCGCGGGCGGGGCGCGGGGGGTCGGCCACCCGCGAGGAGCAGGGAAGGACGCCGCTTGCGCGACGCTGCCGGGGCGGACTTTCGCAGACTGCTGCACCCGCCTCGGTGCCTCAGAACGTACATCAGGGAATCAACAATGTCACCTATCTCGAAGCGGCGGGCCGCCACGTCGCCCGATAGCTTAGTGACCACTCCCCCCTGCCGCACCCTCGTCCGGCTCCCTGCTACGCATGCCGGCCTGCCACTCCAGCACCTTGCGGGCTTCGCGGAGATCCACAACCCCCGCCCCCTGAAGCACGCATGGGGGCAGCTTGGCCAACTCAGCGATCCGGCGCTCGTCGACTTCGGACATGCGGTTCCTCCCGTGAACGGCGTGCGCGCCGCGTTCGCTCGCCCAGATGCGACTGCCCCCGGTGAGCCCGCGGTGGCAGGCTCGGCCGCAAGGCGATTTCCAGCCACCGTTGCGAGCCACCGAGAAACTGTCAGACAAACCTTATAACCCCTCCCACCAGCGAGGTACCGTAGCAACAGGGCGGCTGTTACTAGCCGTTCACGCGTGACGGACAAGCCAGGGAAGACGGGACATGGCGGGCACTCAAGGCGAGAACGAACCATTGACCTTGCGAGCGAAGCTGCTCACCCTGCTGCGGCTACGGAGGGATCCGGGCGGGTTCACACCGAGTGCGCGGGACGTCGCCGAGGCCACTCATCAACAGGGGCCGGGCAAGCCGAGACTGTCCCATGGTCAGGTGAATAGCCTGATGAACGGCACCAGCAACAACCCCACGTCCTCTACGGTTTCCGCCCTCGCACGAGCCCTTCACGCCCCTGCTGCGTTCCTGCTGCCGGGTCCGGAGTGGGACGACCTGGCGGCACTCACCGTCTTCGCCAAGCGGCCTGAAGCCCGTGAAGCCCTGCGCTTAATGGAGGGACTTGAAGTGGAGGACATCCTTCAAATCAGCACACAGCTCCGTGAGATGCGCCATCGTGCGGGACTGGCCGAAGATGTACCCTCGATCCCCCCACCTCCCCCCGGCGTCGACCAGCCTCGCGAGGGCCGACCACGTCGCCGACTGAGCTTCGACGAGGCCGCCACGAGAGCGGCCGACGACTTGGAAGGACGCTAACGTCGTGGACGGTCCCATCTACAGCGTGTGCACCCTGCTCGCTGTCATGGGGACGACGCTCTGGATGTGTCACGCCTACCTGCGTCGTCACGGCACCAGGCGCCGCCTAGCCTTGCAAGCGCGCATCGCCGCCTTCGCCACATGCGGATTCGCCTCCTTGCTGACCATTCCTGCTGTCGCCGACACCACCGACAGCATCACGGGAGCACAGGGGACGGCGAGACTCGTCGCCAATCTCGCAGCTGCGGCCTCAATGGCCAGCATGCAAATCATGCTCATGGACTGGACCCGCGAGCCGTCGCAGGTGGCATCGAGCGTCACCGGCCGCCTCGCCATCGCCTCAACGACAGCAGTGGCGTTGATCGTTCAGTTCCTTCACACCGACACCACAAAGGTGGTTGTGACAACCGCCTACGCCGCCGATGGGCATGTGACCGGCTACCTGCTCACCTATCTCGCATTCGTGGCCTTCGCCGGCCTGGAGATCACGTTCCTCGCCACCCGGCTGGCTCTAAGTGCCCGCAGACTGCGTCGTCCAGCAGCCGCCGGCCTCATGTTTCTGTCCATCGGCTGTACGTCGAGCGTCACCTACACCCTCCACCAGGGGGGCTACCTCGTCGCCTACCAAATCGGGCACCCTTGGCCGCTCGCAGTCGAGCAGACCATCAGCTCCTTGCTGATCGGACTCGCCATTTCGTGCAATGCCATCGGCATGGGCCTGGTCGCCCCCGCCTTCCGGCAACCCGCCAAGGCATCCGCCCTTCAGCAATCCGCTTCCAATCCCACCGCCATCTCAGCGGCTGACTCACCCCACTGACGCCATTGCAGCGCCACCCGGTCCGCGTTCACTGTGCGCGAGCCCCGGGACGCGGCCGGGTACAGGACGACCTGCTCCAGCATCAGCGTCAAAACACCCCGCTTCGCCTGCAAAGGTGCGTGCTTCCACCAGCGCACGAGATCAGGGATGGCCCCCACCGGCACGTGCTTGACCTGTTCCAGGAACCGGGCCCTCACCTCGCGCTCGCTGATCAACTGCTTCAGCTCCATGTCGGCCGTCCTGAAGGCCTTCAGCGACATGTCCGGCAGCCGCGCATAGTCCTCGCCCAGCTTCTTCTGCCGACGGCGCGCAGCGGCTGCCTCCTTACGCAGGCCGGCAGCCTGAGCCAGCATTTCATCGCGCGCCTGGTCGATCAGCGCGCTCACCCCCGGCTTAGCCAGCTCCGCCAGGACCAGTTCAGCCAAGTACGTTTCCAGCAGGTCGGCGTTGATACGGACTCTGCCGCACCCTCCCGGATGCTGCGCCGTGCTGGGCGAGCACCGGTACCCCCGGCTGCCGCTGTTCGAGGGAGAGGAACCAAGCGGGGTCCCGCACAGACCACACGCAGTGATATGGCTAGGGACCATGTAGTCGCGCTGCTCAACCCGCTGCTTCTCGGGATCGCTCGTACGGCGCATGGCACGGATAGCGACGAAGTCTTCCCGGGAGATGATCGCGGGGCAGCCCGTTTCGACGAGGTTGCCGTTCTCGTCCTCCGCTAGACCGGCGATGGCCGGGTGGTCGAGCATGTTCGCCACACCATCCGGCCGCCACCGGCCTCCGCGCGTCGTGCGGTACCCCTCTGCGTTCATCCACTCTGTGATGGCATTGAAGCTCTGCTTGAGCAAACGCCGGGACGCGGCAGCACGAGCGCCTTCCGCTTCACTCTCACGCACCCGCCGGAACGCCATGTCCTCAAAGCCATACAGCCGTGGCATCTGCTGGTCTCCTCGCCCCTCTAACCCGACCCCCTTAGCCTTACCTAACCTTATCCGAGATAGGTCACATTGTTGGAAAGCATCTCAACACCTCTGAGTCGCACATCGTCCACGTTGATCACGTAGCCACCCCCGCTCCCCGCCGCTGGTCAACGCCGAGGACCTTCCACAGCTCCGCCGTCGGCACACGGACAGTGCCACCCAGCGGGAGCGTCCGCACAGGGAAGCACCCTTTACGGATCAGCTCGTACGCCTTGTCGCGGCCAATGCCGAGAGCCCGTCCGGCAGTTGTCACGTTGACCGTGGCCGGTAGAGCCAGCAGCTCCTCCAGGCCCATCGCTCCGGCCGAAGCCTGCCTGCGCTCTTCCTGAGCAGTCATCTCGTTGGTCGCTCTCTCCCCCGCGCCAACTTGAAACTGACCTTACAGCAGTGTCCGACAGCCCCCGCAAGATGAAGAGAGATCACGCCAGAGACGTACACACAACCACGACTGGCAGCGGGCCAGTCGACAGCAGGGGGTCGGATGTTCGAGCCGAGCTACTACCGGCGATGCCAGTGCACGGGGCCACTGAGGGACAAGGAGGGCAATCCTGTCCTGGACGCCGAAGGCAATCCCAAGATCGGCTCCATCGGCACGACGTGCCCCAAGCTGGGCAAGGGGCACGGCACCTGGGCGTTCTACTTCAAGGGGGAACCAGGCGAGGGCGGCAAGCGTGCACGTGTACGCCGCGGTGGCTTCGCCAAGCTGGATGACGCCAAGAAGAAGGCAAAAGAACTCTATGACGCCGCTAGCGCCGGCACCGATGTGCTGTCCGACGAGAAATGCGGCGACTTCTTCCTTCGGTGGATCAAGGCGAAGAAATCCCTCGCACGCACCACCCGCCACGGCTACGAGGAGCACATCAACAACTACCTCCTCCCTCACCTCGGGCACATCAAACGCCGTGACCTCAAGGCCCGCCACCTCGACCTCATGTACGACGCGATCGAGAAGCAGAACGCCGAGAGGACCCTCCACCGCCTCCGCGTCAATCAGCTCCAGAAGGACCGTGACGACGCACACCGGGCCTGGGTGAGAGCGGCCGGGAAGACGGAGGAGCGCCGCGCTACCCGTCGAGCGTTCCTCGACGCGAACAAGGCACTGCGCGAGGGCCGCCGGGGGCTGCGGAAGATCACCTCCGCCGCCACCATGCACCGCATCAACGACACGCTCTCTTCCGCCCTAGCATGGGGTATCAAGCGCGAGGCGGCCTTCGCCAAGAACTGGGCGCAGCTCGTGGAGCTACCGCCGGCCACCCGGTCCAAGCCGCTCGTCTGGACGCCTGAGCGCATCGAGCACTGGAAGCTCACCGGCGAGAAGCCGGGCCCGGTCATGGTCTGGACTCCGGAGCTGACCGGCCAGTTCCTCGACTTCGTCAAGGACGACTGGCTCTACGAGCTGTGGCACTCGTTCATCTTCCTCGGCCCCCGACGCGGAGAGATGGCTGCCCTGCCCTGGACGGAGGTCAGCACCGATGCGCTCTGGCTGCGAGTCTCGCAGCAGATCGTGGAGGTCGCCTACAAGCTATACGGCGAAGCGCCGAAGGCGGACAGCGTCCGCACCCTGTCGCTGAGCCTGGAGTCCGGCGACCACTTGGTGGGCTTCCGCGCGAAGCAGGAGCAGAAGCGCCAGGAGTGGGGCAACGCCTATGTCGAGACTGGCCGCGTGTGGACGCACGAGAACGGCGAGGAGATTCACCCCGACTGGATGTCCCGGCGCTTCAAGCGTCTGGTGGAACTCTCAGGCCTGCCACCGGTCCGCCTGCATGATCTGCGGCATCTCGCCGCCACACTGTCCCTGCTCGCAGGGACCGACATCAAGGTGGTCCAGGAGAAGCTCGGCCATTCCTCGCGCCAGATCACCTCCGACACCTACACCAGCGTGCTGCCCGAGATGATGCGAGCCGAGGCGGAATCGGTGATGGCTGTCGTCCCCCGCGACTTCCCATTCACGGTGCGCACCCCGCTGGAGATCCCAGAGACGGCCTGGATAGCCGACATCGCCGTCCTCTTCGCCCACGGTGCACGGCAGTCAGGGGACACCTGGGCTGTTGGAGCGCAGATCCAACCAGACTCCGAGCTCCTCGGCATGATCACGCTGGCCAGCCGGGGCCAGGACGGCGCCGCCAACGCGGCCGTGAAGTGGATACGCGACCACTGCGCCTCGAACGGCCTGGAACTGGTTCGGGTCGAGAACTTCAACGACCGGTACCCGGAGGAGCAGCGGTCGGACTTTTCGCTCACGCGCTTCACCGTCGCCCGCTCCGAGTCCACAGGCCTGACCGACGTGGCGTTGCCAACGGGCCTGCCGCCCACGCCAGGAAGGGCTGGCCGCCGTCGTACCTCCAGGCATCAGAAGGCGGCGTGAGGCCCCCTCTGGCCACTGATCCCTCCGCGTGTCCACTACGCTTCCACTGGATCTTGGTCTGAACGGATGAACGGGAGCCACCACACTCTGGTGGTGGCTCCCGTTCTCACGTTTCACCAGGTAGAAAGGATCTTCGCCCTGGAAGCTGTGGTGGGGCGGGTGGGACTCGAACCCACGGCCGACGGATTATGAGTCCGCTGCTCTAACCGGCTGAGCTACCGCCCCCTCCACGGCGCGTCGCGCACATTTGTGCGCGCCGTCTGCCGCAGCATAGCCGCTCATACGATCTGCTGCCCGTGAGGGCTGCCGTCGCGCGACATCGGACGCCCAAGAGGACTTCGATCACCCGGGGTTCGGTTCCACGGCACAAGAAAAAGGACCCCTCACGGGGTCCTCGTTCTCTCTGCTCCCCCGACTGGACTCGAACCAGTAACCCTCCGGTTAACAGCCGAATGCTCTGCCAATTGAGCTACAGGGGACCGAGCTCCCCCGACTGGACTCGAACCAGTAACCTGCCGGTTAACAGCCGGCTGCTCTGCCAATTGAGCTACAGGGGATTGCTCTGTGTGCCTCGAATGCACCGCTGTCCGGGCCTCCGGACGGCGCGCGCTCGCTGCGACACATACATTAGCGCAAGCAGGGGGGTGCTCCGCCAATCGGTATCGCCTCAGGTCACCTCGGGTGATCTCCGGCCCCGGAGGGTAGGGGCGCGGCACAGCCCGGCGTGCCGGTGCGTGGTGGCACCGGACGGGTCCGACAGAGGGAAAGGTGGAGCGATGCGCTACCGGCTCACGTTCATCGCGGGACTGGCCACGGGGTACGTGCTCGGCGCACGAGCCGGCCGCGAGCGGTACGAGCAGCTCCGCAAGGCCGCCCAGCGGGTCGCGCAGAACCCGGCGGTTCGCAACAGTGCCGAGTCCGTGGCCCTGACCGGGCGCGAGGCGGCGACGAAGGCGTTCGGGACGGTTTCCGCCAAGGTCGGGGACCGGCTGCCCGGAGCCGTCACCGACCGGGTCCGCTCCCTCCGGGAGCAGCGCGCCGCCGACGAGGACGACTGGGGAACCAGCAACACCTGAGCCGGATGGCTCGGGGGGACGAGGGCGACGACGGGATGACGGGGGCGGCGGGGTCGTCGGGGACCTTAGGGGACGTCGGGGATGACGGGGCGAGGCAGACGATCGCCTGGCCGGGCATGACCGAGGAATCCCCGGGGGCGCCCGAAGAAACGTTCTAAGGCACTCCCTGAAGGGCAGGTCAGGGGGATGGCCTCAGGAAACGCCCGGGGAGTGGGTCGGGGGATGCCGGAAAGGAGCCCGAGGCCGGGCCCTCCCGGGCAAAGCCTGACTCTCTCCTTATGCGTCTCATGAGGCATCATCTGGGCTATGGGGATAGTCGCCGGATTGGACAGTTCGTCCGAGAGCACACGCATCGTCGTCTGCGATGCGGACACGGGTGCCGTCATCAGGCGGGGGTATGCCCCGCACCCCGTCGAAAAGGGGCCCGAGGTCGATCCGCAGGCGTGGCTGATGTCACTCGGCGAGGCGGCCGGCAACGGGCTGCTCGAAGGCGTACAGGCCATCGGCGTCTCGGCGCAGCAGCACGCGCTGCTGCCGCTGGACGCCGACGGCAACCTCGTACGGCCGGCGCTGCTGGGCAATGACAAGCGGGCGCAGAGCGCGGCCGCGGATCTCGTCGACTCGCTGGGCGGGCGCGCCGCATGGGCGCAGGCCGTCGGAGCGGTTCCGCAGGCCGCGCACCTGGTGACCAAGCTGCGCTGGCTGGCGCGTACGGAGCCGGCGAACGCGGCCCGGATCACGGAGGTCATGCAGCCGCACGACTGGCTGGCCTGGCAGCTGCTGGGGCGGCCCGCGCGGCGTACGACCGACCGGGGCGGGGCCTCGGCGACCGGCTTCTGGTCGGCGGCGAGCGCGTCGTACCGGCCGGATCTGGTGGAGCTGGCGCTCGGGCACCAGGTGCGGCTGCCGGAGGTGCTGGGCCCGTCCGGGACCGCCGGCTTCACCCCGGAAGGGCTGCTGATCTCCGCCGGTACGGGCGAGACGATGGCGGCGGCGTTCGGGCTCGGCGTCGGGGAGGGCGACGCCGTGGTGTCGCTGGGCGCCTCGGGGTCGGTGTTCGCGATCCACCATGAGGCGCTGGTCGACCCGAGCGGCACGATCACCTCGTTCGCCGACGCCACCGGGCTGCATCTGCCGGTGGTGCACACCAGCAACGCGGTACGGGTGCTGCGCGGCGCGGCGGAGATGCTGGGGACGGACCTGGAGGGGCTGTCCGACCTGGCGCTGAAGTCGTCGCCCGGTGCGTACGGCATGGTGCTGCTGCCCTATCTGGAGGGCGAGCGGACGCCTCATCTGCCGCATACCGCCGGGTCGTTGCACGGGATGCGGCGGGAGAGCATGAAGCCGGAGCATCTGGCGCGGGCGGCCGTGGAGGGCATGCTCTGCGGCCTCGCCGACGCGCTGGACGTGCTGCGCGGGCGGGGCGTGGCGGTGCGCCGGGTGTTCCTGCTGGGCGCGGCGGCGGAGCTGGGCGCGGTGCAGGCGATCGCGCCGGGGCTGTTCGGGGTGCAGGTCGTGGTGCCGCAGCCGGCGGAGTACGCGGCGCTGGGCGCGGCGCGGCAGGCGGCCTGGGCGTGGGGGGTGGCGCACGGCACGCTCGCGCCGGCCGCCGGAGCGCAGGCCCATCCGGGCGGCGGGGCCGCCTGGGTCGATCCGCCGCAGTGGCCGGCCGCCGCGAGCCAGATCTTCGATCCGGGCGAGGAGCTGCCGGTCGGGCAGGCCGTACGCCAGCAGTACGGGGCGGTGCGCGACGAGGCCCATCCGGGGGCGTTCCAGCGGGAGGCGTGACGTAGCGGGGCGGGGCGTAGCGGGGCCCGGAGTGGAGGTGGTCCGGGGTCCGGCGGGGCGTGCGGTGCGTGCCGGGGGCGCGGAGGTGCGTGCCGCGGCGCTCCGGCGGAGGCCGTGGCTCTAGGGGCGGGTCGGGTGCGCTCAGTCGAGATAGCCGCGGAGCTGGTCGGCGAAGGCGTGGTCGCGGAGTTTGTTGAGGGTCTTGGACTCGATCTGCCGTATCCGTTCGCGGGTGACCCCGAAGATCCGGCCGATCTCCTCCAGCGTGCGGGGGCGGCCGTCGGCCAGCCCGTAGCGGAGCTGGACGACCTTGCGTTCGCGTTCGCCGAGGGTGGACAGCACCGCGTCGAGGTGCTCGCGCAGCAGCAGGAACGCGGCGGATTCGACGGGTGAGGCGGCGTCGCCGTCCTCGATGAGGTCGCCGAGGGCGACGTCCTCCTCCTCGCCGACGGGAGCGTGCAGCGAGACCGGCTCCTGCGCCAGGCGCAGCACCTCGCTGACGCGTTCCTCGGTCAGGTCGAGGTGGGTGGCGACCTCCTCGGGCGTCGGTTCGTAGCCGCGCTCCTGGAGCATCCGGCGCTGGACGCGCACCACCCGGTTGATCAGCTCGACGACGTGGACCGGGACGCGGATGGTCCTGGCCTGGTCGGCGAGGGCGCGGGACATCGCCTGGCGGATCCACCACGTGGCGTAGGTGGAGAACTTGTAGCCGCGGGCGTAGTCGAACTTCTCGACGGCGCGGATCAGTCCGAGGTTTCCCTCCTGGACGAGGTCGAGCATGGTCAGTCCGCGGCCGACGTAGCGCTTGGCGACGGAGACCACCAGGCGGAGGTTGGCCTCGATCAGGCGGCGTTTGGCCATCCGGCCGAGGACCACCAACTTGTCGAGGTCGTAGGCGAGTTGGGACGACAGGTCGGGGGTGTTGGTGAGCTTCTCCTCGGCGAAGAGGCCGGCCTCCACCCGGCGGGCGAGCTCGACCTCCTCGGCGGCGGTGAGCAGCGGGATCCGGCCGATCTCGCGGAGGTACTGGCGGAAGAGGTCGGAGGACGGGCCGGCGGCGGTGTCGGGGCGGGGCGATGGCGCCGGCTCCCGTTCGAGTGCCGGTTCCGGTTCCGATTCCGGTTCTTGTTCCACTTCCGGCTCTGGTCCCGGTCCCGGTTCCGGGGCGATCTCCCCGAGGTACATCTCGGCGGCGGGGGGCTCGGCCTGCTGCGGCACGGCGACCGGTTCCAGGGCCGGCTCCCTCTGCGGCTCGGCGGCCGGGGGCGCAGCGGTCGGCGCATCGGCGAGGGTCTGGGTCTGCACGGGGGCGACCTCCAGGGTGATCGCTGCTGAGGCGGCAGAAGGGTCGGGCACGGTAGCGGCCGAGCCGCCTCCCGTCCCGTACGTCGAGAGCGGTTCCGCGGGGGACTCCGGTGGCGTACGACCGGACCGCCCGCGCTCCGAGGACTCAGGCACCGCTTCTCAGTGTGGAGTACGACACACTCCCGCCACGAGGGGCGTGCGACCACTTTTTGAGTCCGATCCGTGACCGGATGGCTACTGCGGGGTGTTCCTGGGGGGGGGCAGGGGCGGGATGAGGGTGGGGTCGGGGTGGAGCTAGGGCCGGGCCCGGGGTGCGGCAGAGGCGAGCCCGGGGGCAGCCCGGGGCGGGGCCGAGGGGCGCCCAGGGGTGGGCACTAGGGGGCGTGCGAACGCATTCCGTAGGGGATGCGAGGGCCCCCTGTGGGGCCACAACGGGCGGGGCCGGGGCGGTATTCCCGCGCGACGGGCGCTGTGGCCGTCTACGGAGCGCCGCCGAGCTCACCGCCCGCACCGTCGCCTAAAGCGCCGCGTACCCGCGTTCGCGGAGCGACTGGCCGTACTGCTGGAGGACCCAGAGTTCGTTCTGGACGGCGGCCAGGTGCTCGGGGTCGGCGCGGGGGCCGAGGCGCTGGAGGGTGCCGCGGATCTCCGTGACACGCTGGTTGACGGCGGCCAGGCGGACGGCGACCAACTGGACGCCGGCGTAGGCCTCGTCGGGATCGCGGCGGGTGTGCAGCGGTTCGACGGCGAGTTCGGTGACCATGGCGCGGACGGTGTCGTCGGGGGCGGCCTCGCGGACCCGGGGAACGTAGGTGTTGTCGGCGGCGCCGGCGGTTGCCCCGCCGGCGTCCTCGATGCACTGGCGGACCACGGCGTACGGCGGCGCGGTGAACTCGTCGGCCCCGTAGGCGTCGAAGGCCGGGGAGACCAGGTCGGGGCGCTGCAGGGCGAGCTTGAGCAGTTCGCGCTCGACGCGGTGGGCGGGGCTGCGGAGGTTGAGCGCCGGGCCGCGCGGGCCGGGCGCGGGGGCGGGCTGCTCGGGCCCGGGGCCCGGACCTCGGCGCTGCTGACGGCCCTGGTCGGGGCCTGCGCCGTCGCGGCCGCGTTCGCGGGCCCAGCGGGCGAGCTGGCTGACCCGGCGGACGACGAACTGGGTGTCCAGGATGCCGAGCATGCCGGCGAGCTGGACGGCGGATTCGTGCTGGATGGAGCTGTTCTTGATGTGGGCGACGATCGGCGCGGCCTCGTCGAGGGCGGCGGCGCGGCCGACCGTGGTGTCGAGGTTGTGGCGCGCGACGACATGGCGCAGGGCGAACTCGAAGAGCGGGGTGCGGGACTCGACGAGGTCGGCGACGGCCTGGTCTCCCTTGGCGAGCCGCAGGTCGCAGGGGTCCATACCGCCGGGGGTGATGGCGATGGAGGTCTCGGCGGCGAACTTCTGATCGTCCTCGAAGGCCCGCAGGGCAGCCTTCTGACCTGCGGCATCGCCGTCGAAGGTGAAGACGACCTCGGAGCCGGAGTTGTCCATCAGCAGCCGGCGGAGGATCTTGATGTGGCCCTCGCCGAAGGACGTGCCGCAGGTGGCGATGGCGGTGGTGACGCCGGCCAGATGGCAGGCCATGACGTCCGTGTAGCCCTCGACGACCACCGCGCGGTTCGTCCTGGCGATCTCCTTCTTGGCGAGGTCGATGCCGTAGAGGACCTGGGACTTGCGGTAGAGGGGGGTCTCGGGGGTGTTGAGGTACTTGGGGCCGTTGTCGTCGTCGCGGAGCTTGCGGGCGCCGAAGCCGACGACCTCACCGGCGATATCGCGGATCGGCCACATCAGGCGGCCGCGGAAGCGGTCGATGGGGCCGCGGCGGCCCTCCTGGGAGAGGCCGGAGAGGACGAGTTCCTGGTCGCTGAAGCGGCGGCCGCGCAGGAAGCGGGTGAGGTGGTCCCAGCCGGCCGGGCTGTAGCCGACGCCGAAGTGCTGGGCGGCGGCCTGGTCGAAGCCGCGCTCGGCGAGGAACTTCCGGGCGATCTCCGCCTCGGGGCCGTCCAGCTGCTCGACGTAGAACTGCGCGGCGGCCTTGTGGGCCTCCACCAGGCGGGTGCGCTCGCCCTGCTGGCGGCCGGGGGTGTAGCCGCCCTCCTCGTAGCGCAGGGTGATGCCGGCCTGGGAGGCGAGGCGCTCGATGGTCTCGGCGAACGAGAGGTGGTCGATCTTCATGATGAAGTCGACGGTGTCGCCGCCCTCCTGGCAGCCGAAGCAGTGGTAGAGGCCCTTGGCGGGGCTGACGTGGAAGGACGGGGACTTCTCGTCGTGGAAGGGGCACAGGCCCTTGAGATTGCCGCCGCCGGCGTTGCGGAGCTGGAGGTACTCGGATACGACGGCGTCGATCGGGACCGCGTCCCGTACCGCCTTCACATCGTCATCGTTGATCCTGCCTGCCACGCGTGAATTCTACGGCCGGGGTCGGACAGTCCCCGCCGCAGGCCGCTGCCGGGCGGCCCCGGACGGCGCGGCGGCGGCACGTCCTCGGCGCCGCCCGCCCCGGCGGTGCCACGAACACTCACCCCAGCAGCTCCACGAAGCGGGAAAGGCCGATGTTGCCGCCGGAGACGATCACGCCGATCCGCGGGGGTAGGGGGTCGATGCGGCCGGCCAGCAGGGCGGCCAGGCCGCTGGCGCCGCTGGGCTCGGTGACGATCTTGAGGCGTTCGAAGGCGAACTTCATGGCGCCGCGGATCTCGTCGTCGCCGACCAGCACGACCGAGTCGATGAGCCGCCGGTTGACGGCGAAGGTCAGGACGCCGGGGCTCTCGACGGCCTGGCCGTCGGCGATGGTGCGGGGCACGGGGATGGTGACGGGGTGGCCGGCGGCCAGGGAGCGGCGGGTGTCGTCGCCGGCCTCCGGCTCGACGCCGATCAGGCGGATGCCGGGAGCCAGGGCGGTGGCGGCGAGGGCCGAGCCGGCCATCAGCCCGCCGCCGCCGACGGGGACCAGCAGCGCGTCCAGCGGGCCGGTCTCCTCGATCAGCTCCAGGGCGGCGGTGCCCTGGCCGGCGATGACGTGCGGATGGTCGTACGGCGGGATGAGGGCCAGGCCCCGCTCCTCGGAGAGCCGGCGGCTGATGGCGGCGCGGTCGCCCGTGTAGCGGTCGTAGCGGACGATCTCGGCGCCGTATCCGGCGGTGGCCTCGGCCTTGGACGCCGGCGTGTCCTCGGGCATCACGATGACCGCGTGGCTGCCGAGTTCCCGGGCGGCGAGGGCGACGGCCTGGGCGTGGTTGCCGGAGGAGTGGGCGACGACGCCGCGGGCCAGCTGCTCGGCTGTCAGCCGGGAGACGGCGTTGTAGGCGCCGCGGAACTTGAAGGCGCCGACGCGCTGGAAGTTCTCGCACTTGAGGTGGACCTCGGCGCCGACCAGCGCGTCGAGGGTGCGCGAGCGCAGCACGGGCGTGCGGTGTGCCACGCCCGCCAGCCGCCGGGCGGCGTCGCGGACGTCGTCGAAGGTGACGAGGTCCGGGGCGGCGCCTCCGGGGCGGCCGGCGTGGTCGGCGGGACCCGTGGGACCGGTGGGGCTCTGCGTCATGAACGCACGCTACGGGAGCAGCGACTCCAGCGGAACCTCCGGATCGGCCAGCGCGCCGGGCTCCAACGGGGCACCGGATCGGATCAGTTGCTGGACGGTCTCGGCGACGTCCCAGACATTGACGTTCATCCCGGCGAGCAGCCGGCCGTCCGCACCGAGCCAGAAGGCGATGAACTCCCGTTTGCCGACGTCGCCGCGGCAGACCACCTGGGTGTACGAGCCGGGCGGGGCGTAGCCGGAGTACTCCATGCCGAGGTCGTACTGGTCGGAGAAGAAGTACGGGATGCGGTCGTAGCTGGTGTCCTGGCCGAGCATGGCGCGGGCGGCGGCCGGGCCGCCGTTGAGGGCGTTGGCCCAGTGCTCGACGCGCAGGCGGGTGTCCAGGAGGGGGTGGTCGGCGGCCGCCACGTCGCCGGCCGCGTAGATGTACGGGTCGGAGGTGCGCAGCGCGGAGTCCACCGCGATGCCGCCGCCGGCGCCGCGGTCGACCAGGTCCAGGCCGGCCTGTTCGGCGAGGGCGGTGCGCGGGGCGGCGCCGATCGCGGCGAGCACGTCGTGGGCGGGGTGCTCCTCACCGTCGTCGGTGCGCACCGCCAGCACCATGCCGTCCTGGCCGACGATCTCGGTGAGGCGGGCGCCGAAGTGGAAGCGGACGCCGTGTTCGCGGTGCAGTGCGGTGAACATGCCGCCGAGTTCGGGGCCCAGGACGCCGTGCAGCGGGGTGGGGGCGGTTTCGATGACGGTGACCTCGGCGCCGTAGGTGCGTGCGGCGGCGGCGACCTCCAAACCGATCCAGCCGGCGCCCGCAATGACGAGGTGTCCGTTTTCCCGGCCGAGGGAGGCCAGCACGCCGCGCAGCCGTTCGGCGTGCGCGAGGCGGCGCAGGTGGTGCACGCCGGCCAGGCCGGTCCCGGGGATGTCCAGGCGGCGCGGCTCGGCGCCGGTGGCCAGCAGCAGCTTGTCGTAGGCGATCAGGGTGCCGTCCCCGAGGCGTACGGTCTTGGCCGCGGGGTCCAGGTGGACGGCGGGCTGGCCCAGATGGAGCTCGATGTGCGCCTTGGCGTACCAGGCGGGCTCATGGACGAAGACGCTGTCGCGTTCCTCCTTGCCGAGCAGGTACCCCTTGGACAGCGGGGGCCGCTCGTAGGGGTGGTCGCGCTCGTCACAGATGAGGATCACCCGGCCGGTGAAGCCTTCCGAGCGGAGCGTCTCCGCGGCCTTCGCTCCGGCCAGGCCACCCCCGACGATGACGAACGTCTGGTGTGCGTCGACCACTTGCTTCCTCCTCGTTGCGCTGCCGTACGTCCGCGTCCGCGTCCGTAAACGCCCCCGATGTACCCCCGGTCTGCTTCCCCCCGTAGACGCCGGTCTGCTTCCCCCGTAGATGTGTGTGTGGTTGTCGGGGTTCCCGTTCGGTCCTGTCGGGGTTCCCCGTTCGAAAACGATCGGCTTCGAGAACGGTCGGCTTCGAGCGTCCCGCACGGAGCGTGAGGGGGGAAGAGGGGCTTCCCCCCTAGGGTCACCCGCGGTTGTCCCCTACGTAACCAGGGCGTCGGGTGAGACGGGCGTGCAGCGAGCGGGCCGAAGTGTCCGTCAAGGACGCGATCTGGTCGATGACCGCGCGCATACGGGCGGTGTCGTCGGTGGCCGCGTCGAAGAGCGAACGGAACTGCGGATCAAGGCCGTCCGGGGCACGGGCGAGCAATGCCTCGGCCAGTTCGGCGATCACCACGCGCTGGTCGGCCCGGAGCGCCTCCTGGTCGGGGCGCTGCATGACGTACCGGTCGGCGACGGCCTTCAAAACGGCGCATTCCAGCCGCGTTTCGGCCGGAACCACCAGCGCGGCCCCGTAGCGGGTGAGCCGCCCGCTCCCCCACTGCGCCCGGGTCGCGCCCTCGGCCGCCAGGCAGAAGCGGCCGATGAGCTGGCTGGTGGCGTCCTTGAGGCGGGCCTGGGCGAGCGCCGAGCCGTCGTAGCCGTGCGGCCACCACTCCTGTTCCAGGAGGCGGTCCAGCGCCGCGGCCAGCTCCTCGGGGCCGGCGCCGGGCGCATAGCGCTCACCGGCGACCGCGAAGATCTCGGCGCGCTCGGCGTCGGCGAGCAGGACGTTGGGGTCGAGGTGCCCGGCGTGCAGCCCGTCCTCGACGTCGTGCACCGAGTACGCCACATCGTCGGACCAGTCCATGACCTGCGCTTCGAAGCTCTGCGCCCCGTCGGGCGCGCCCTGCCGGAACCACGCGAACACCGGCAGGTCGTCCGCGTAGACCCCGAACTTCGCCGAGGCGGGGTCGGCGGGGTGGCCGCCGCGCGGCCAGGGGTACTTGGTGGCGGCGTCGAGGGCGGCCCGGGAGAGGTTCAGCCCGACGCTGCGCGCCCGGCCGTCCGGGTCGGGCACGAACCGCTTGGGCTCCAGACGGGCCAGCAGCCGCAGCGACTGGGCGTTGCCCTCGAAGCCACCGCAGGGCGCGGCGACTTCGTTGAGGATCTGCTCACCGTTGTGCCCGAAGGGCGGGTGGCCGAGATCGTGCGCCAGACAGGCGGTCTCGACCAGATCCGGATCGCAGCCGAGGGCGGCGCCGAGCTCCCGGCCAACCTGGGCGCACTCCAGGGAGTGGGTCAGCCGGGTGCGCGGGGTGGCGTCCCAGGCGTGGGTGTGCGTGCCCGGGGTGACGACCTGGGTCTTGCCGGCGAGCCTGCGCAGCGCGGCGGAGTGCAGCACCCGGGCGCGGTCGCGCTGGAAGGCGGTGCGCCCCGGCCGTTTGTCGGGTTCGGGGACCCAGCGCTCGGTGTCGGCCGGGGTGTAGCCGGGGATGGTCGGTCGTGCGCCCGGTGGTGTCCCGGGTGGAGTGCCCGTCATACAGCGACGGTAGCCGCCCTGGGGCTCTCGGGGCCGGATCCGGTACGCGCCAGGAGCGCCTGGTCGTAGCGGTGCAGCACCAGACGGGCCAATGCGGGGTGGTCGGCCAGGGGCTCGGCGGCGATACCGGGGGCGGCCGCCGCGCACTGGGTGGCGAAGCGGCCGGGCGCGGTGAAGCAGCCGGCGACGGCGATCCGGTCGTGGCCGCGGGCGGTCAGCTCCCGGACGGCCTCGGCGACGGTGGGGGCGGCGGCGGACGCGTAGGCGGTCAGGACGGGGAGGCCCCCGAGCCGGTCGGAGAGCAGCCGCGCGATGTGCTCGGTGTCCCGGGTGGAGCGCGCCGCCCGGGAGCCGGCGGCGGCCAGGACCACGGCCGTACTCCCCCGCCCGGCGGCGAATCCGGCCTCCAGCAGGCGTCCGTGCAGCGCCTCGGCGAGGAGCGGGTGCGGGCCGAGGGGCTCGGCGATCCGGCCCGTCAGATGAGGAGCGGCCGCCAGCGCGGCGGGCAGATCGTGGGTGACGTGATAGCCACGGCCGAAGAGCAGCGGTACGAGGACGGCCTCGCCGTGCAGCTCCGCGAGGGTGTCGGCGAGCAGCGGCCGGTCGAGCTCGATGTTGCCGAGCCGTACCGGCAGGCCGGGGCGGAGCGCGCGGACCCGGTCGAGCAGGGCCCGGACGGCGGGCAGCGCGCGGGGATCGCGGCTGCCGTGGGCCACCGCGACGAGGGTCGGCGCGGCCGCTCCCGGGTGGCGGCGGCCGCGCAGCCGGACACCGCACAGCCGGGTGCTGAGCTGGGCGGTGATCTCGGCGGCGAGCTCACCCGAGCCGAGCGGCACGGCTGCCATGGGAGACCGGTGGGAGGGCGAATGCGGTATCTGCGCCGTCATGGCCCGAGCGTGGCACCCGGGCGTTGCGGTGCCGTTTCCCCGCGGGTAACTCCGTGTTCCGTACGGCTGCCGCCGGAGCCGCCCCGGGTGTGCGTCGGGCGGGTGCGCGCTGCCCGTGACCTGCGGCGTTGCGGTGCGCGCCACCCGCCTACGCACGTCGTGCGGGCGCGCGCTCCCCGTTACGCGCCCGTCGCGTGCGCGTCGACCTCCGCCAGATACCTCTCGCGCGTCGCCTCGTCGAGGAAGGACGCCCGGAAGGAGTTGCGGGCGAGGGTGCGCAGGGTCTCCGCGTCGAACCCGAGGGCATCGCGTACGGCCGTGAAGTTGTCGTCCGCGTAGCCGCCGAAGTAGGCCGGGTCGTCGGAGTTGACGGTCACCAGCAGACCGGCGTCCAGCATCGCGGGCAGCGGGTGGTCGGCGAGGTCGTCGATGACCCGCAGCCGCACGTTCGACAGCGGGCAGACGGTCAGCGGCACCTGCTCCGCCGCCAGACGGGCCACCAGCCGCTCGTCCTCCATGCAGCGCACGCCGTGGTCGATCCGGTCCACCCCGAGGACGTCCAGGGCCTCCCACACATACGCGGCGGGCCCCTCCTCCCCCGCGTGCGCCACGCACTTGAGCCCGGCCTCGCGGGCCAGCGCGAAGACCTCCTTGAACTTGGCCGGCGGGTGCCCGACCTCGGCCGAGTCCAGGCCGACGGCGGCGATCCGGTGCAGGTGCGGGCGGGCCGCCTCGAAGGTCGCCAGGGCCGATTCGGCGCTCTCGTCGCGCAGGAAGCACATGATCAGGCGGGTGCTGATGCCGTAGGTCTCCTGGGCCCGGTCCAGCGCGCGGGCCAGGCCGTCGACGACCGTGCCGACCGGGACGCCGCGGGCGGTGTGCGCCTGCGGGTCGAAGAAGATCTCGGCGTGGCGTACGCCCTGCTCCTTGGCGCGGGCGAGGTAGGCGTCCGCGAGGTCGGCGAAGTCGTCCTCGGTGCGCAGTACGGCCATCAGCGCGTAGTAGAGGTTCAGGAAGGACTGCAGATCGGCGAAGGAGTAGGCGCGGCGCAGCTCGTCCTCGGTGGCGTAGGGCAGCGTGACGCCGTTGCGCTCGGCGAGCGCGAAGGCCAGCTCGGGTTCCAGCGTGCCCTCGATGTGCAGATGCAGCTCCGCCTTGGGCCACGGACCGGTATCGGACGCGGCGGAGGGAGCGGACGGGGGGAGGGACGGGGAGGAAGCCACGCGGTCACACCTGTTCTGCGGTACGGAAGGGGTACGGAAGGCCCCGGCACGAGGGGAGCCGTCGCTCCGGGAGGAGCCGCCGGCCCGGAGCGATTGCCGGTCCTGGAGGAGTTGTTTGTCCAGGCTATCCGGGGTGCCGACGGCGGCCGCGACAGCACCGGGCCGTACCGGTCGGCGGCACCGCACCCTGGCTGTGCGCCGCGGCTACGGGGCACGTCGCGGCTACGGGGAGTGCGTCGCCGCCGTGCCGCGCAGCCAGTCACCGCCGTCGACGGGGGTGCCGGTGGCGCGCAGCCGGGCGGCGAGCGGCGCGGCGGCCAGGTAGACCCAGGCTCGTACGGTCCCGCCGTCCGGGCACTCGGCTTCGGTGACCACCCGCTCGTAGAGGTTCTGCGGGTCACCGGGGGCGTAGTCCTCCAGCCGGTCCAGCGTCGCGCACACCTCGTCGTAGTCGGCGTCGCGGGGCAGGACGAGGGCGCCGTGCACCACCGCGTCCGGGGGCCCGGTGATGGCGTAGGGGTATCCGGGGCCGTCGTAGAGCAGCGCGCCACCGATCCGGGCCGGCTCCTCGCGCGCGGTGCGGCCGCGCAGGATGCGGGCGTGATTGGCCTGGCCGGGGCGCAGCGTTCCGTAGACGAAGAACGGCAGCCGCTCGGGCTCGGTGGTCATGGTGGCGCGTTCCTCTCCGGGCTCGGTACTTCTCCTGCCACGATGCCAGGCCACCGTGCCACCTCACGGGCCGGGCACCCCGTCCCACCATCACCGGGCGGGCCCCATGCCACCTCACCGGTCGGGCACCCCCTGCAACCATCACCGGGCCCGTGGGCGTCGGAGCCTGCGGGATCGATCACGACCGGACGTGATCGGATGCGATCGGGGACAGGGGCGGCGGATGCGAGGGCCGATGCGGCGGATACGGGGCGGGGTGCGCCGCGTGCGGCTGCCGCGAACCCGGCGCGAGTGGCGCCGCGCGTACCAGGTGACGGTGGTCGCGACGGTGCTCGCCCTGGCGCCCGCGACCTGGATGAACGCCACCGGGGGTCCCCGGGTGCGCACCGTCGCCGACGCGCCCGCCGCGCCGGTCGCCATCGTCTTCGGGGCGGGCCTGTGGAACGGCGAGCCGTCCCCGTACCTCGCCCACCGGCTGGACGCGGCGGCCGAGCTCTACGACCGCGGCACGGTCCGCGCGGTCCTGGTCACCGGCGACAACAGCCGGCGCGACTACGACGAGCCGGACGCGATGCGCGCCTATCTGCTGCGCCACGGCGTCCCGGCCCGGAAGATCGTCAGCGACTACGCGGGATTCGACACCTGGGACTCCTGCAGCCGCGCCCACCGGATCTTCGGCGTCGACCGGGCGGTGCTGGTCAGCCAGGGCTTCCACATCCGGCGGGCGCTGTCGCTGTGCGCGGCGGCCGGTATCGACTCGTACGGGGTCGGGGTGGCCGCCAAGCGCGATGTGACCTGGGCGTACGGCGGCGTCCGGGAACTCTTCGCGGCCGGGAAGGCGGCGGCGGACGCGCTGCTGCGGCCCGATCCGCACTTCCTGGGGCCGCGCGAGACGGGCGTGGCGGAGGCGCTGCGAGCCGGGGCCGGCCCGGAGGGCTCGTAGTTCTCCACCTCGACACGCCCCACGATCCGGGCGTCGGGGAACCGCTCGCGCAGTCCCCTCGCCTCATACAGCAGCGGGTTGCCGTTGCCGTCGTCAGCCCAGGCCGGGTCACTCGCGGCGAGGACGTTGCCCCACACTCCGGCCTGCACGATGTCCAAGTCGGCGCGCGTCTCGAAGGTCGGCGTACTGGCTCCTGAGCGCTGGCCGAGGTCTTCCCTCATGGCGGCCACGGTGGACAGGGAGCCGGCGAACTCGGCTGCCCTGGCCGGGTTGTTGGCCGGAAGGTCCGCCACCTCGACGGTGAAGGGGGGCTGAAGGACGGTCAGGTTGCAGTGGGCCGCGGACCCACGGACCACCGTGTCGGCGGGTATGGTCCAGAAACCGTTGTCGGTGGTCATGGGCGCCACCGTATCGACGCGGGCGCGGCTCCGTACCCGGGGCCGGACACGACGCCGACTCACTGCCGGGACAACGGTTAGGATCACTGGCGACACCGCGTGTCGGTCACCGGCTGGGTGAGGCATGGAGGTGTCGGGAGATGCCCTTGGAGGCATTCCTTGTCAGTCGAGTTGAACCACACGATCGTCCACGCCCGGGACAACCGGGAGTCCGCCCAGTTCTTCGCGGACCTGCTGGGCCTTGAGATCACCGCCGAGTGGGGCCCGTTCATCGCGGTCGGCCTGAGCAACGGCGTCACGCTGGACTTCGCCACGATCCCCGCGGACCACATCGCCATGCAGCACTACGCCTTCCTGATCTCCGAGGAGGAGTTCGACGCGGCGTACGCGCGGATCAGCGAGCGCGGCATCGAGCACTACGCCGACCCGCACCGGCAACAGCCCGGCGCGATCAACCACAACGACGGCGGCCGCGGCGTGTACTTCATGGACCCGGCGGGCCATGCCATGGAACTCATCACCGTGCCGTACGGCGGCTGGCCGTCATAAGCACATGCGCCGGGCCCCGCGCCTAGTGCGGGGCCCGGCCCTCGGCTCCACCAGACACCAAAAGCAAACGGCGGATCAGAGCAGCCCTGGATCACTCGACCAGTACGGCGACGGCCCGTGCGCACTCCATCGACTCGGCCTGCGCGGTGTCCACCTCCAGGTCGTAGGCCACGCCCTGGTGGACCACATCCGCCTGGGACGCGGCCATCCCGATGGTCCGATCGCCGCGTGCGACCTCACGGCCTGCGGCAACCGCGCCGTCACACCTGACGCCGACCCACAGCACCCGCAGTCCGTCCAGGGCCTGCTGCCAGCGCTGTTGTGAGCCCGCTCCGCCGAGGAAGACCTCGTCGACGATGACCCGGGCGCCCGCGCGGGCCATCGCGGCGACGCCTTCGATCCATGCCGCTTCCAGCGTTCGGAACTCCGGGCCGACGGTCACCTCGCCGTCCGGAGCGAACTCGATGCCGCCGTCCGACGCCTGCATGGACGCCGGCATCGCCTCGACCAGCGTGTCCGTCCCGAGGGCCAGCCACGGATCGGGCAGGACCGCCTGCAGGCACCGAACGATCCCGGACTTCCCCGAGCTGGAACCACCGTTGAGCACGATCACCTGAGTCGTCACCGCGCCACAGTAGAGGCACCGGGGCGATGCACGAACCGGATTTCCGCGAACCCTGCACCGCCCCTCCCTGCCCCTCCCTGCCCCTCCCTGCCCCTCCCCTCCACCGCCTGCCACAGCCCGGTGTCCCCTCCCGGACGTGGCCTACGGGGCCCTCGACTACGCCTGTGACGCGCGCGTGTAGAGGGCGAGGATCTTGCCCCCGAAGTACGGGCTGTAGGAGATCCGGTCGTGGTCGGGGCCCTTGGGGCCGCCGCCGTTGACCCCGCCGATCAGGCCGATGATCCGGCCGGTCCCGGTCTCCTCGTCGAGGTCGGTCAGCCAGGGGCCACCCGAGGTTCCCCCGGAGAAGCCGCCGCACTCCATGCGGAGTTGACGGGTTCCGGCGAGCCGGGCGCTACGGGTGTCGCAGCGTACGGCGCGGTCCTCCGGGTCGTTGTTGACCTTGGGATAGCCGATGACGGTGACGTCGTTGGTGTAACCGGGCGTCGCCGTGAGGATGTTGCCGCCGGTGACCGCCTCAAGGGAGCGGCCGTCCTCGGCGGGGGCGACGGTGGCGAAGGCGAAGTCGAGGTCGGCCTTGTCGCCGGTGGTACCGCGTTCGGGGTAGGCGAAGGACTTGGTGATCGCCCAGACGCCGTACGGCTGGGTCTGCGCGCCGGAACGGTACTGCGGGACGAAGGCGGCGCGGGCGCCCGGGTTGCAGTGTCCGGCGGTGAGGATCAGGTTGCGGTGCCGGCTGTGCACCACGCTGGCGGTGCAGTGGTGCGCGCGGGCGTCCTTGTCGACGGAGAACAGCACGCCGACGGACGGGATTCCGTCGAAGTGCCGGGCCGTGGCCGGGGCTTGGGCCGCCGCGGAGTCGCTGGGCCGGTCCGGGCCGCCGGACGCGGGCGGGGTGGTGGGCGCCTGATCCGGCGTGTCCTTGCCGGGCGGGGCGACGGACGGCTGGCCGGGCGTATCCGTTCCGGCCGGGGTGGTGGGCGACTGGCCCGGCGTCTCCGCTCCGGGCGGGACGGTGGGCGACTGGCTCGGCGCGTCCCCTCCGTCCGGGGTGGTCGGCGACTGACTCGGCGTGCCCTCTTCCGGCGGGGCGGCGGGCGTCGACTGGTCCGGGGGGTCGCCGTCGGCTGCGGGAGCCTCGTCGGCCGGGGCCGCGGCGGCCATCCGCTCGGGGGTCCAGTAGGCGGCGGCGTCGCGGCTGCCCAAGACGGGGGTGGGACTGGGACTGCTGCTGTCCGAGGCGCCCGGGACCCCGTCGGAGGCATGGCCGACGGGCGCGGCGACCAGGCACATGGCCATGCCGATCACGGCGGTCGCCGCCCTGGTCCACCGCCGCCGGGTACGCCACACGGACTCACCCCGCTCCGCGCCGGCCGACACCGCATCGCCACCGCCCGGAACCACGTGGCCGCTACCCGGAGCCATGCCGCTGCCGCCGGGCGCCATTTCGTTGCGGTTCGGAGCCAAGTCGTCGTGACACGGCGCCATTTCGTTGCGGCTGGGAGCCATGTCGCCGTTACCTGCTGCCCTGTGGTTGTCGCCCGGAGCCATGTGGCCGATACCCGCCGCCCTGTCGTTGTTGCCCGGAGTCCTACCGTTGTCCCGTGCCACGTCAGCTCGTCTCCTTCGCGACCCACGACAGGTAGTCGGCGCCGCCGCGAGTGATCGGGGTGGCGATGATCTCGGGGGTGTCATAGTCGTGCGCCTGGAGGAGATAGCCCTCCAGCTCCGTGTAGCGCGCTTGCGCCGCCTTGAAGAGAACCTGCCACTCCCGGCTGGTCTCGACCGCGCCGTCCCAGCGATACACCGAGGTCACCGGCGCGCTGATCTGCGCACAGGCGGCGAGCCTGGCCGCGATCGCCCCGCGCGCCAGCCGCTCGGCCTTCTCCTCGCTGTCGGTGGTCGTCATGACGGTCAGGAATCCTGTGCCCTGCCCGGCCGGTCCAGGCGGTCCGGACGGTTCGCTCAGGGCTGTGGGGTCGGCCACGGTGGCGCATCCTTCGCAGTGGGGGGACATTCGCAGTGGGGCGTGGGACGCCGGGACGTGCCACGGGGACCGTCCCGGGCCGCATCGTACGGACCGCGATGATCATCGCGTAAGTGACGGGCCGCCCTGCACCGGTATGCACCCGGACGCCCGGGACCGGTTCCCCGGTTCGCCCGGGGGCGCCCCAGGTTTGTCCGGGGCCGATTCCCCGTTCGCTCGGGGACGCTCCCCCCAGTTCACCCGGGGCCGATTCCCCGGTTGCGTCCACCCGCGCAACGGCAACGATGGAGAGGAAGCCCGCCGCCACGGACGCGAAAGGGCAGCATCATGGACGACCTCTCCGCACTCACCCGCTACCAACTCGACGACGCCCGGGCCTCCGCCCACGGGCGCAGCGCCCACCTCTTCCTGCACGACGGACCCTTGCGGCAAACCGTGATCGCTCTGATCGCGGGCGCCGCGCTGGACGAGCACAACGCGCCACCGGCAGCGAGCCTGCAGGTGCTGCACGGGCGCGTCCGGCTGACCGGGCCCGGCGGCGGCCAGGAGCTGAAGGCGGGTCAAGTCGCCGCGATCCCCCACGAGCGGCACGGCTTGCAGGCCATCGAGGACTCGGCGGTGCTGCTCACGGCCGTGACGGAAGTGCCGGCGCGGACCCACCGGGCGGTCCCGGCGGGGGCGGGGGCGAGGGCGGCGCGGAACTAGGGGGTGTTCCGGCGATCACGGACGGAGGCGGATTGCTCACGCTACGGCGTGGCCAGGTCGGCAGCCTGGTGCTGCAGTGTGGCCGACTTTGCCCATCACGCTTCGTCGTCCGGGTGGAAGACGTCCTCGATCGTCCGGCCGAAGACGCGTGCGATGCGGAAGGCGAGCGGGAGGCTCGGGTCGAAGCGTCCGCGCTCGATCGAGATGACGGTCTGCCGTGAGACACCGAGCTCCTCCGCGAGACGTGCCTGGGACCATCCGCGCTGGGCACGCAGGGACGCGAGCTCGTTCTCCATCAGCAGCTCCGTCGCTTCTCAACGAGGTAGCGGACAGCCGTATCGACCAGCATGAGCACGAGGACTCCGCCCAACGCCGCGCTGCCACTGATGTCCAGCCCCGTGACGACGACGGCGGACAGCGCGATGCCGCAGGCCGCGTAGGTGTCGGTGCATGCCCCGCTGGTGGCGTTCGTGATCCAGCGGCTTTCGACGTTCTCCTCGGCATGGCGGTCGGGCGAGACCGTATAGCGAGAGACGAGGACGAACCACGACAGGGACAGACACGGCCCCAACATCGTGGCCGCGAAAACCCCGAAGGTGAGCGCCTCGCTCTCCTCGCGGAACAGTGCTGCCGCGGCGCCGAAGGCCGTCGCCAGGACCACTCCCACCACGGACATGAGGACGTAGGCGCCGACTGGGGCCTTCTGCCTGCCAGTTGCGATGTTGCGCGTGTTCGACATAGCGGCGAGTCAAGCGTGCTTGACATTGAATGTCAAGCGAACTTGACATTCAGTCGCACATCGGGAGCACCCCCCCCCACTGGCACATCACCCCCGCCAGACGACTTTCGAGTATTCACATTTTTCTGAATGTTATGTAGTCTCTGGTGCATGACCAGTCCGAGTACCAGCCCGAGTACCAGCCCGCGCCCCAAGGTCCAGCTGACCGGGGCGCCGGAGACCCTCCTCGCCACGCTCTACGGGCGCGCCGCGGACAGTCGCTCGAAGCGGCCGATCCTCGGCGACACCATGGCGCTCGACACCGTTCGGCGGCTCGACTACGACTTCCGGAAGATGCGGCTGAACGCCGGCGACGCGGCCGGAGTCGCGCTGCGTGCACGGCAGTTGGATGTCTGGACGGCGGGCTTCCTCGCGCGGCACGACGAGGCGACGGTGGTGCATCTGGGCTGCGGCCTCGACACCCGCGTGCACCGTCTCAACCCGGGCCCGGGGGTCCGCTGGTTCGACGTCGACTTCCCCCAGGTCATAGAGCTGCGCAAGCAGCTCTATCCCGAGCGCGCCGGGTACACCATGATCCCGTCGTCGGTGACCGACCCGGCCTGGATGGAGCGCATTCCGACGGACCGACCGACGATGATCGTGGCCGAGGGGCTGCTGATGTATCTGGCCGAGGAGGACGGTACGGCGCTGCTGCGGCGGCTGATGGCCCACGCGCCGAGCGGCGAGCTGGCCTTCGACGCCTTCAGCCCGTTCGCCATCCGCACGCAGTGGATCAACAGGATCGTCGTCAGGGCCGGCGCCCGCCTGTACTGGGGCACCGACGCCGCGGGGATCGCCGCGCTGAGCCCGCGGCTGGAGATCGTCGAGAACGTCAGCGCCCTGGAGGTCCCGGGCATCGAGAAGCTGCCGGCGGCCTACCGACTCGGCGCGCGGGCCTGGGCGAAGCTGCCCAAGGTGCGGGACATGGCGCGGATGTACCACTGTCGGTTCTGAGCGCTCCCGGGGATGTACCGCTATCGCGTTCACCCGGGCCCGGCAGGCGGAGTTCGGCTTCACCCAGCCCCAGTACTGGCTGCTGCGCAACCTGTCGAAGAACGACATCTCGCCCGACGGCCAGGGCATGACCATCCAGCGACACGGACTACGTCACCGCCCTGAAGGTGCTCCGGCAGATGATCCGGAACACCGGCGGTGCCATGGCCTAGCCGAGCGGCGCCGACGGACTGCCACCGGAGCTGGACTGGTCGAGGGCCGGTAAGGTGGCGCTCTTCGGGCGGCTTGGTGCTCCCGGAGTCCTAGAGGCGACCGCGTATGAATCTCCGCACCGTGACCGCTCGTTCCGACGCCGCGACAGCGGTACGCCACGTGTGGCGGCTTCCCGTTGCCGATGCCGTGCGGGGGCAGCGAGCCCTTTGGTGGAGCGTCGGACCCGCCGGGGAGCTTGCGGTCCTGTTGGTCCACCGGCGACACCTCGATCACACCCGTTACGTCAAGGGGTGGATCGGGTGGGGGCCGAAGGTCCCGTTCACGGGTGAGTTGGTCACCGTTACGGGGCGGGAGGAGCGGCGCATCCCGGTGAAGGACATCCGGGTGCGGCCCAGTCACCTCGCGCTGCTCCCGGATTCCCGGTTCCTGCTGGTGGGCGGCCGTACGTTCCGGGACGAGGCCGACGGCCTCTGGGCGACCAACGCCGTGGTGTTCTCCGCATCCGGTACGCCCGAAGCCGAGTTCTGCGTCGGCGACGACATCCCCGCCCTGGTCACCGACGTCCACGGCGGCATCTGGGCGGCTTACGGAGACGAGGGCATCTACGGTGGTCACCCCGAGTCGGGAGCGGGTCTGGCGGGTTGGAACCCCCGGGGGCAGGCGGTCTGGTCTCCCGAGGGACGGCTGCCCGACCACCCGCTGGAGGGCTGCACCGCCGCGACCGAGGGCGATCAGGTCTGGCTCGTCTGGTACTCCGGCAGCAGCAAGGGCGGCACGTTCCTGACCCGGATCACTCCGTCCACCGGCGACGTGGTCAGCTACCCCAGCCCCGTCCCCGGACCGGACGGTTTCGCGGTCCGCGGCAACCGGGCCGTACTGACCCGCCGGAACCACAACAAGCGGTCCGTCGAGCTCATACGCGCCGAGTTCAACGGCACCACCTGGGCGGTGACCGGCCGCCACCGGCTTCGGGTGCCCGGCCGAGTCGTCATGCACTGCGGCCAGGGCCGTGACGGCTCCCTCTGGCTCCGCACCGGCAACACCTGGCTGCGCATAGAAGCATGAGGCCGGGCAGGGGGCACGAACCTGCGGCAAGGCACTCTGGCGCGGGGCCGTCCTCCTCAGACCGCGATCCACTGGTCGTAGGCCAGCTTGCACAGCAGGGCGACGACCACGACCACCAGCACCCCGCGGACGAACCCGGCGCCGCGCTTGAGCGCCATCTTCGCGCCGACCATCCCCCCGACGAGGTTGAACAGCGCCAGCAGCGCACCGAGTTGCCACAGCACGGTGCCCTGGATCGCGAACATGGTCAGCGCGCCGACGTTGGTGCAGACGTTGACGACCTTGGCGGTGGCGGACGAGGTGACCAGGTCCATGTGCAGCACGGCGGCGAGCGCGATGACGAGGAACGCGCCCGTCCCCGGCCCGATCAGGCCGTCGTAGAAGCCGATCCCCAGGCCCGCGATGAGGACGGCCGCCAGCACCCGCTGCCGGGTGACCGGCCCCGACGGCGCGGGCGCGGTCCCGAAGGCCGGCCGGAAGAGGATGAACGCGAGCACCGCCAGGAGCACCGCCATGATCAGCGGACGCAGCACCTCGCTGTTGATCCCGGCCGCGAAGAACGCCCCGGTCAGCGAGCCGGCGACCGCGGCCAGGCCGATGCGCAGCGCCGTGCGGAGGTCGATGGGCGCCTTGCGGACGTAGGTGACCGCGGCGGCGGTGGTGCCCACGATGGCGGTGGACTTGTTGGTGCCCAGGACGTAGGCGGCGGGCGTGTGCGGGAGGCCGACCAGCAGCGCGGGGAGCAGCAGCAGTCCCCCACCGCCCACCACGGCGTCGATCCAGCCCGCCGCGAGGGCGGCCAGGCAGAGCAGAGTCAGGGCGAAGAGCGATATGTCAGGGGGCACCGGGCGATCTTACGAACCGCGCACCGCTCTAGGCTCAGGATTATGGATGCTGAGACTGCTGACACCTCGTCCCGCTTCTCCATCGGCGGGGAACTGCCGGTCCGGCGGCTGGGGTTCGGGACCGGCGGGCTCGTCGGGCCCGGTTACTGGGGGCCGCGGTACGACGATCCGCAGCGCGCCGTCGCCCTGCTGCGGCAGGCCGTGGAGCGCGGTGTCACGCTGATCGACACCGCCGACAACTACGGCCCGGAGGTGGCCGAGGAGCTGGTGGCGCGGGCCCTGCATCCGTACGCGGAGGGGCTGGTGGTCGCGACGAAGGGCGGGGTGGTGCGGACCGGTCCCGACGTCTGGCACATCGAGGGGCGGCCGGAGCGGCTGCGCGCCATGTGCGAGGCGAGCCTGCGCCGGCTGCGCAGGGACACCATCGACCTCTACCAGCTGCACCGGCTGGACCCCGAGGTGCCGATGGCCGACCAGCTGGGCGCGTTGCGCGAGCTCCAGAGGGAGGGCAAGATCCGGCACATCGGGCTGGACTCCGTCGGCGCGGCGGAGCTGCGGCAGGCGCGGGAGCTGGCCCCCATCGCGTCCGTCCAGAACCGCTACAACCTGATGGACCGCGCCTCGGAGGACGTACTGGAGCTGTGCGAGGAGCGGGGTACGGCGTTCCTGCCGTGGTTCCCGTTGGGCAATGGCGCGTTGACGGGCGACGCGGGCGAGGCGCTGGGGGCGGCGCTCGGCGCGGTCGCCGCCCGGCACGGGACGAGTACCGGGCAGATCGCGCTGGCCTGGCTGCTGCACCGCTCCCCCGTATTGCTGCCCACCCCCGGTACGGGATCGCCCGCGCACCTCGACGAGAACCTGGCGGCGGCCGGAATCGCCCTGACGGACGCGGACATGGCGCAGCTGGACGTGGTGCCCGACCACGCATAGCCGTCGTAGCCGGCGGTTCAGGAACGGCGCGGGCCCCGGCACTTCGCGACGTGGTGCACCTGGGCGAGCGCGTCGGTCAACTCGACGGCCAGCAGGTGGATTTCGCCGGGCGTCCACCGGCGTGCGCCGAGGATGCGGCGGGACTCGTCGATGAGTTCGGCGGCCAGTCCGAGCTGGGTCTCTTCAAGGTTGTCGGCCATCCGGGACACGTAGCCGGTTCCGTCACCTACGACCAGGCAGCGCTTGCCCTCGGGGGTCGGCGGCGGCAGGAGTCGTGCGGTGTCGGTTGCGTCTGTCATGGCCAGTCTCCTGGGGATCGCGAGAGGTAACCGGATGTAGTCATTCGGTCACGTGGACAACGCAACTGCCAATAGAATTAGGCTGCTTGAACCTGAAGGTTCAAGCCGTTGGCTTGCCGTGTTTGCGCTGCGCGTTCACATGACGAGAGGTCAGGACGTTGGACGAGACCAGCCCATCCGAGCACTTGAATCCGCTTCAGCGCTTCGGCCGTGACGTCAGACAAGTACGTCTCGCCCGCAAACTCACGCAGAAACACCTAGGAACGGCCACGGGGTACTCCGAGGGGTACGTCAGCAAGGTCGAGTCCGGGACACTGCTGCCCAGACCAAGTGAGAAGTTCGCCAAGGGCTGCGACACCGTCTTCGGCACGGGCGAGTTATTCGCCGGGCTGCTGCGGCGGATCGACGACGGAGATCATCCGAGCTGGTTCGTCCCGTACCTCAACTTGGAACGGAAGGCATCGCGGATCCTGACCTACCAGACGAACCTCGTAGCAGGCATGGTCCAGACGGAGGACTACGCGCGGTCCGTCTTCCGAGTATCCAACCCTCGGGCCAGTGCGGAGGCGATCGAGGACAAGGTTGCCGCAAGGCTACGACGGCGTGAGGTGTTCGAGCGGGACAGTCCGCCGTTGCTGTGGGTCATCCTTCACGAAGCGTGTCTGCGAAGCGTCGTCGGTGGCGCCGAGGTCATGACCGGGCAGCTCGACTACCTGCTGGAGGCGGCCGCATCACCGAACCTGGAACTCCAGGTGATGCCGTTCTCGGTGGGTGTTCCGGCCACGTCCACTTTGCCCTTCATCGTGTTGCGCTTCCCCAACTCCCCCACGGTGCTTTACACGGAGACCCGGGTAGGGGCCAGGATGCACGACTCCGCACAAATGGTCGACGCCGCTCTGGATGACTACGATCTGCTCAGGGCGAATGCGTTGTCCCCGGACGAATCGCTGACCGCGATCAAGACTCTGCTGAAGGAGTACAGAACGTGATCCCCGACTTGGATCTGGCAGCCGCCGAGTGGGTCAAGTCTTCCTACAGCGAAGGAAACGGCGGGGACTGCGTCGAATTCACCCGCGACTTCGCCTGGGTCAAGTCCTCCTACAGCGAGGGCAACGGCGGGGCCTGCCTCGAATTCTCCCGCTCCCTCACCGCCCCCCACGGCCTAGTCCCCGTCCGTGACAGCAAGAACCCGGACGGCCAGGCGCTCATTTTTCCCGCCGGCGGGTGGAATGCATTCGTCACGGCCATCAAGCGCGGGGAGTTCCCCGCCTGAAGGGAGCTCCTGTGAACCTCCGCGACGACGCCCGCGGCCTCTCCGACGACCTCGTACGGCTGCGCCGCTCGCTGCACCGGATTCCCGAGACCGGGCTCGCCCTCCCCCGTACGCAGGAGGCGGTGCTGGCCGAGTTGGACGGTCTGCCGTTGGAGGTCAGCACCGGTGAGCGGCTCAGTTCCGTCACCGCGGTGCTGCGTGGCGGGCAGCCCGGCCCGGTCGTCCTGCTGCGGGGTGACATGGACGCGCTGCCCGTCACGGAACGTACCGGCCTGGACTTCGCCGCCGACAACGACCGGATGCACGCCTGCGGTCACGACCTGCACACAGCGATGCTCGCCGGCGCGGCCAAGCTGCTCAGCGCGCACCGCGACCGGCTGGCGGGCGATGTGCTGTTCATGTTCCAGCCCGGCGAGGAGAGCCACGACGGCGCGCGGCACATGCTGGACGAGGGGCTGCTGGACGCGGCGGGGCAGCGGCCGGCCGCGGCGTATGCGCTCCATGTGCTGTCCGCGGGGCTGCCCGGCGGCGTCTTCCGTACGCGTGGCGGCCCGGCGCTGGCGGCGTCCAATGTGCTGCGGGTGACGGTGCGCGGCGAGGGCGGGCACGGCTCGATGCCGTTCCGCGCCAAGGACCCGGTGCAGGCGGCGTGTGCGATGGTGACGGCGCTCCAGGCGTGGATCACCCGTACCTTCGACGTCTTCGACCCGGTGGTGCTGACGGTGGGCACGTTCCACGCCGGCACCCAGCAGAACGTCATCCCGGACACCGCGGTCTTCGAGGCGACCGTCCGCAGCTTCTCGGACGCCGCCCAGGCGCGGGTCAAGGACGGCACGGTGGAGGTGTGCCGGGGCATCGCGGCGGCTTACGGGGTGGGTGTGGACGCGGACTTCGTCGAGGGGTACCCGGTGACCGTCAACGACCACGCGGAGGCGGACTTCGCGGCGAACGCGGTCCGCGAGGTGCTGGGCGAGGAGCGGTTCGCGCCGATGACGCAGCCGCTGGCGGGCGCGGAGGACTTCTCCCGCGTCCTGGCCGAGGTGCCGGGCGCGATGATCCTGCTCGGCGCCCCGCCGGCCGGTGCCGACCACGAGCGCAGCCCCAACAACCATTCGCCGCTGGCCGAGTTCGACGATGCGGTGCTGGCGGACGGCGCGACCATGTACGCGGAGCTGGCGACGCGGCGGCTGAGCAAGGTGTGACGCCGGGCGGTGCGCGGGCGCCCGGCCCGGGGTCTGCGCCGGGCGGTGCCGCGGTGTTGCTACGGCACCGTCCCGGGCCCCGGCGGGCGTCGCCGGCAAGGCATCTCATGCCGGACAAGTCCGCATCGACTGCCCGGGATGCGCACGGGGAGTGGGCTGAATTCCTGAGGCGGGAAAGGCCGTTGTGAGCTTTGCCGTTCCCGTCGCCGGGGGCCTGCCGAGGAGCCCTTCGGGCCCGGGACCACGATCAACCGTGGGTACACTCGCCGACCATGTGTGAGGCCAGCAAGCGTAGAAAACGCCAGGAAATACCCCATTCTCGCCCCTGTGGAGGGGCTTGTTCCGGGCGTAGAAAGGGTGCGCGGACCGGCCCCACCGCGGTCCCCGCGTGAGGCGCCGCTCGAATCGGGGCCGGCATGCGCAGTCCCGTGATCCGCGCGGACACTGGCTGCTGCTGATCCTCGTCCTGCCTGTGATGTTCGGTGCCCTGCTCTTCGAGGGCTGGACCACCCATGAGGTCGACGCCGCGAAGATCCGCAGCGACTGCACCACCCCCGTACCGCGGGAGGTGGCCAGGGGCGGCCCGGTGCTGCGGCTGGACGGCGGCAGGGCGCAGTCCGCCAGGATGCCCGCCCGTACCGTGGCGCTCACCTACGACGGTGGGCCCGATCCCGTGTGGACCCCGCGCCTGCTGGGGCTGCTGCGCAGACACCACGCGCACGCCACGTTCTTCCTGCGCGGCGCGCAAGCGGCCCAGTACCCGGATCTGGTGCGGCGCATCCGGGCCGAGGGGCACGAGATCGGCTCGAACACCTACACCGGCGCCGTCATGGGGGCGGCCTCGCCCCTGCGGGCCGGGATGGAGCTGTCGCTGACGCAGAAGGCGCTGGCGGGCACCGCGGGCATCCACACCAATCTGCTCCGGCTGCCGCAGACCACGACGGCGGACACCATGTGCGGCGCCGAGTGGAAGGCGGCGCAGCACGCCGCGGCGGAGGGCTACACGCTGGTCGCGGCCGACCAGTGGTTCCGCAAGCCCTCGCAGGGCGTGGTGCGGCAGTTCGGCCAGAACGACATCGCCTATCAGGAGACGGCGAAGCTGCTGGGCAACCGGCAGGTCAAGCGGTTCACCACCGTGACGGACGGGGCGGGCCTCCCCGCCTCCGACCGGTCGGTTTCCACCGTCGAGCGCTGGCTGGGCACGGGGCTGATCTGGGCCAAGGCGCTGGGGTTGGCGTTCGTCGGCGGGATGACCTGGGTGCTCTGGATCGCGGGCGCGCTGGGGGTGCTGCGGCTGCTGATGCTCGTCCTGTTCGCCCGTGCCCACGTCAGGCGGCTGACGCGGTTCCGTCCGGGTGCGCCGCGGCTGCGGGAGGTGGTCGAGCCGGTGACGATTCTGGTGCCGGCCTACAACGAGGAGGCCGGCATCGAGTCCACGGTCCGTTCGCTGCTCGCCTCGACACACCCGTATCTCCAGGTCATCGTCATCGACGACGGGTCGACGGACAGTACGGCGGACCTCGCCACATGGATCGACGACCCGCGTGTGGAGGTGATCCGGCAGCCCAACGCGGGCAAGGCCGCCGCGCTCAACACCGGTCTGTCGTACGCCCGGTACGACATCGTGGTCATGGTCGACGCGGACACCGTCTTCGAGCCGGACGCCATCTACCGCCTGATCCAGCCCCTGGCCCACCCCGCCGTCGGTGCGGTCAGCGGCAACACCAAGGTGGGCAACCGCCGTCGACTGCTGGGCAGATGGCAGCACCTGGAGTACGTCTTCGGCTTCAACCTCGACCGCCGGATGTTCGAGGTGCTGGAGTGCATGCCGACGGTCCCGGGGGCCATCGGCGCCTTCCGCCGGGACGCGCTGATGGGCGTCGGCGGCGTCAGCGAGGACACCCTCGCCGAGGACACCGACCTCACGATGGCCCTGTGGCAGGCGGGCTGGCGGGTGGTCTACGAGGAGTCCGCGATCGCCTGGACGGAGGTCCCGACCTCGCTGAGCCAGCTGTGGCGGCAGCGCTACCGCTGGTGCTACGGCACGCTCCAGGCCATGTGGAAACACCGCGGCGCCACCGTCGAGGTGGGTCCCGCCGGGCGCTTCGGCCGACGGGGGCTGAGCTACCTGACGGTCTTCCAGGTCGCGCTGCCCCTGCTCGCACCGATCGTGGACGTCTTCGCCCTGTACGGGGCGCTCTTCCGCGGCCCGGCGCTCTCGGCCGGGGTGTGGCTCGGTTTCCTCGCGGTCCAACTGGCCTGTGCGGGATACGCCCTGAGGCTGGACGGGGAACGGCTCAGGGCGCTGTGGGCGATGCCCTTCCAGCTCTTCGTCTACCGGCAGCTGATGTACCTGGTCGTCATCCAGTCCGTGGTGGCGTTCCTGCTCGGCACCCGGTTGAGGTGGCAGCGGATGCACCGCTCGGGCACCGCCGCCCAGCACATCGGGCAGCCGGCCGCGTACCAGAGCCTGACCTCGCGGTGAGCGCGCTGCCACCGTTGCCGGGCGGACCGGGGCATTCTGCCTTCCTCCGGAGCGAAACGGTGCGCTTTTGTGCAGATCCTCAGTGCATTTGGTGAGGGGAAGGTGAGCGTGCAGACTGCCGCGCATGACTGATTGGCTGGGCGGGTCATACGACGGGACTCCCTACGGCGATGCAACGCCGTTGACGTACCTCGGCACCGGCGAGGTCGGTGCCGGATATGCCGGCACCGGCGGGATCGGCGAGGGGCGGATCAGCAGCGGTCAGGTGTGGAGCCCGGACGGGTGGCCGGTCGAGGTGTACCCGGCGTCCGTGCAGCCGGCCGGCGGTGCCCCGCCCCTGCCGCAGACCACGGTCACCCCGCTCGGGTACACCGTCCCCCCGGTCCGTCCGGGCGGCGGTGGCGGCCACGGCCCCTCCAGGGGCCGGGCCCCGGCCGTTCCTCCCACGCGTCGCCGGCGGCTCACCAGGGCGGCGGTCCTGGTGCTCGGCGTGCTGGTCACCGCGTCCGCCGGCACCTATGTGTGGGCCGATACCAGGCTCCACAAGGAGGTCGATCTCGACAGGATCACAGACCGGCCGGCGACGGGCGCGGGCACCAACTACCTCATCGTGGGCTCCGACAGCCGTGCCGGCCTGTCCGGACGGGAGCGGAAGGATCTGCACACGGGGGGTTCGGCCGATGCCGGCCGCCGTACCGACTCGATGATCCTGCTGCACACCGGAGCGCACGGCACGACGATGGTGAGCCTGCCGCGTGACTCCTGGGTGACCGTTCCGGCGTACGTCCGCCCCGAGACGGGCATGCACTACCCCGCGTCGAAGGACAAGCTCAACGCCGCGTTCTCGCTCGGCGGCCCCGAGTTGCTCGTGCGGACCATCGAGCAGAACACGGGGCTGCGCATCGGTCACTACACCGAGATCGGCTTCGCGGGTTTCGTCGGCATCGTGGACGCGGTCGGCGGGGTGCCCATGTGTCTGGACAAGGACGTCAAGGACGAGAAGTCGGGCGCGGACCTCAAGAAGGGCTGCCACACGCTCGACGGCCGCACCGCGCTCGCCTTCGTCCGCCAGCGTCATCAGGAGGCCCAGGGCGATCTGGGCCGGAGCCGCAACCAGCAGAAGTTCCTTGCGGCGCTCGCCCGCAAGACCGCCGCCCCGGGCACCCTCCTCGATCCCTCCACGGTCTACCCGACCGTGAGCGCGGGGCTGGACACGCTCGTGGTCGACAAGGAGACCGGCCTGCCGGATCTCACCTCGCTGTTCGAGGCGATGAAGGGCGTCACGTCCGGTCACGGCGAACAGCTCAACGTCCCGGTCTCCTCCCTCGGCTTCGCCACCCCCAAGGGCAGCGCCGTGAAGTGGGACCTGCCGAAGGCGAAGCGGCTCTTCAGCGAGCTGCGCAACGACCAGCCGCCGTCCGCGGTCAGGGGCTGACCGCGGACGGCGGGCACCCGGCCGTCGGGCCGCGTGCCGGCGTACGTGCCGCGTGCTGTCGAAGGGCCGAAAATCCACGCCCCTTCGGGTGTTCGTGATCGGTAGTGTCGTCGGTCATGCGCCTTCTGATTCTCGGCGGTACGTCATTCGTGGGCCGCACCATCGTGGAGGACGCCCTGCGCGGCGGGGCCGAGGTGACGCTGTTCGGACGGGGGAAGACCGGCCCGGAGCTGTTCCCCGGGGTGGCCCGGCTGATCGGCGACCGGGACACCGGTGACTACCGTGCGCTGGGCGACGGCGGCTGGGACGCGGTCGTCGACGTCAGCGGATACGTCCCCCGGCACGTCGGGCAGGCGATGGACGCGCTGGGCGACCGGGTCGGGCGGTATCTGTTCGTCTCCAGCCATGCGGTGTACCAGCGGACGGGAGTGGGGCCGGGCTCCGACGAGGACACCCCGCGCCGGGCGCCGGTACGCGACACCGAGGAGCTGACCGAGGCCACCTACGGTCCCTGCAAGGTGGCCTGCGAGGACGATGTGCTGGCCCGGTACGGCGAGCGCGCGACGATCGTGCGTCCCGGCAAGGTGGCGGGGCCGTTCGACACGGCGGACTCCTTCGTCTACTGGGTGCGCCGGGCCGCGCGCGGCGGGCGGGTGGCGCTGCCCGCCGATCCCGCACAGCCGGTGCAGATCATCGACTCGCGCGATCTGGCCCGCCTGGTGGTGCAACTGCTCGTCGACGACCGCCCGGGGGCGTTCCACGCGGTGGGGCCCGCCGAGCCGACGACGCTCGGCGGGCTCATCGGGACCTGTGCGCGGGTGGCGGGCACGGAGGTCGAGATCGTCCGGGTGCCGGGTGACGACCTACCGCCGCTCTTCCCCCTGGTACGTCCCGACTGGTCGACCCAGCAGCGCAGTTCGGCCCGCGCACGGGCGGCGGGCATGCCGGCGACCTTGCTGGAGGTGACCGCGGCCGACGTGCTGGCCTGGGACGTCGGGCGCGGCGAACCGCCGTTGCGGGCCGGGTTCACGGACGAGGAGGAGCGGGCGCGGCTGGGCGCGCTCGGCCTCCCTGGTTCTTAACCCCCGGTCAGGGGATCCTCAACGGCACCTCAAAGAACCGGAATAGGGGCGTCGGTCCGGCTCGATGCGGTCTTCGCCACCCTCACCCACCTCACCGGGCTGCTCGCGGGCTACGGCGTCCTCGCGATGCTGCTGTTGATGGCGCGGGTGCCGGCCGTCGAACACGGCGGTCAAGGCGTGCGGGGACCACACCCGGCGGATCCGCCGGATGCGGCCGGGCGTACGGGTGCTGGCCACCGGGCCGTTCGGGGCATACCCTGCCGGACCCGCAGGCCGCAGGCCGCAGGCCGCAGGCCGCAGGCCGCAGGCCGCAGGCCGCAGGCCGCAGGCCGCAGGCCGCAGGCCGCAGGCCGCAGGCCGCAGGCCGCAGGCCGCAGGCCGCAGGCCGCAGGCCGCAGGCCGCAGGCCGCAGGCCGCAGGCCGCAGGCCGCAGGCCGCAGGCCGCAGGCCGCAGGCCGCAGGCCGCAGGCCGCAGGCCGCAGGCCGCAGGCCGCAGGCCGCAGGCCGCAGGCCGCAGGCCGCAGGCCGCAGGCCGCAGGCCGCAGGCCGCAGGCCGCAGGCCGCAGGCCGCAGGCCGCAGGCCGGTAAGGACCATGGTCAATCGAAGACGTTGCGGTTCTGGCGCACGAAATCGGCGAAACCGAGGGCCTCGCGGCCCGTGAGGTCGGGGACGGTCGACGTGACGGTCTCGGCACCGCCGTCGCGGTAGGCGCGGGCGACCTCTATCAGCGCGTCGACGTGGAACTCCGGCATCCCGCGACTCAGCATCGCCGCGCGCGCCTCGTCGTCGGGCAGGCCGACATAGCGCACCGGCTTGCCGAGGACGTCGGAGAACTCCTCGGCGGCTTCGGCGTAGGTCAGTGCCTTCGGCCCGGTGAGGTCGTAGACGCAGCCGTCGTGGCCGTCGGTGGTGAGGACCCGCGCTGCGACACGGGCGATGTCGCCGACGTCGATGAAGCTGATGGGTGCGGTGATCAACGGGAGGCTGAACTCCCCGGCCTCGCGGATGGACGGCTGGCGCAGGAAGTTCTGCAGATAGAAGTTGGGGCGCAGGATCGTCCAGGGCAAGCCGGAGGTGAGAAGCGACTGCTCGACGGGCTGATGCAGCCGGGCGATCGCCGAGAGTCCTTCGTCGGCCCGCCAGACCGACAGCTTGACCACCCGGACACCCGCCGCACGGGCGGCTTGCAGCATGTTGAGTTCGTGCGTCGTCTGGGCGGGGCTCGTCGCGCCGAGGAGGAATACGGCCTCGATGCCGTCGAGTGCGGGACCGATCGTGTCCGGCACGGCCAGATCGAGCGTCACTGCCCGACCGCCCGACTCGATCACCCGAGCCGTGGTGTGCGGATCACGGTAGGCCGCGCGCGCGGCCACGCCGTCGGCATGAAGGCGAGTGAGGAGAGCCGTTCCGACGTTCCCACTCGCACCGGTCACCAGAATCATCGTCGCATCCTCTAGATGAATGAGTCCAAGGGGTGCTGTTGCGGTCAGTGATCGTAGGCGGTCAGTGACCGCTTGATGGGCTGCCCGGTCTTGTCGTTGTGCCAGATCGCCACCGTGAGCGCAAGGATCCGGCACAAGACCCGGGCCGCCACCCCTGTCGGGCTCTTGCCGCCGTGTCGTTCCAGGTCGAGCTGCCCCTCTCGTTCTAAGTCCGCAGGCCATCCCATGGATTCATTCATCTAGCGGGTACGGGCGCGGGCGCGGAGTACCTCGTGGTACTCCTCGACCGCTTCCCCCAGCGCTCCCAAGCGGTCTCGCATGCCACCGGACGTGCGTGTTTCCACGAGGGTCCGCAGGACGTAGTCGGGCGAGAACCCCGCCCCGAAACCATCGGGGGTGTTGGCACTGATCAACGGCTCGTTGGTGAACACCGACTCCTCGTCGTCGGAGTGTTGGTAGGTCCAGCGGCACGGCCAGAGCCGCAGCGCGGTCTCTCCGACGTACCTGACCGCGCCCTCGAAGAACGCGTCTCCGGCCGCCGCCTCCAGTGCGGCGGGGCCATCGAAGCGGTCCAGCACCAGCCGTTCCAGCGCCGCGAGCGAGTCCAGCGAGTGGTCGAAGGGGAAGTCGTCGGGCAGATGGGCCGTCCGCCACCGCTCCAGCGCGGCGTCCATGGGCGCGAGCCACTCGTCGAGACACCGGCGGGACTCCTCGCTCGCATGCAGGCGGTCGTCCTCCGTGTACCACGCGGGCGTCTCGGGTTCCGCCGTGGGGATCCCGTCACGCGCCCGGTTGCCGAGGTCCACCGGCATCGGCAGACCGAACTCCTTCAAGCCCTCGGCCTGGTCGGGCGTCAGCAGGAGCCACCAGGCGTCATAGGAGTCCTCTTCCAGCTGGTAGAAGGCCCGGGGATCGTCGTTGCCGGGCACGAGGTCGCCGATGATGTCGAAGGCGGTGTTCCAGTCCATGTAGCGGTAGTTGTCCGAGGGGTCCCTCGTCTGGTGCCATATCGACCGCCCATTGCGCCGGAAGTGCAGGTACTCGGCTCCGTCTGCGACCTCCACCCGCTCGACCTCATCGACCACCACCGATCCGCCCGTGCTCGCCGCTATCTCGAGCACCATCTCCTCGAGATCGACACCCATCTTTTCGGGCGTCTGGAAGCCGAGGCCGTCGCAGAAGTCGAGGAGGCAGGTCAGCTCGTCGGCGTCCTCGGCGTCCTCGAATTCCTCGTCGAGGTCCATGCCGATGCCGGCCGCCTCCGCCAGGCCGGCTGCGGTCTGTTCCTCCGTCGCTATGCCCAGCCGGACCAACGTCTCCGCAAACCCCTGAAGGGTGCGTGGTATTGGGTTGTCCATGGCAGCACCCTCGCACATTCCGGCCGCCGCGCGGCACGGATCTCCCGCTAGGGGGTGTCCGATGGGTCAGGGTCGGATAGGCCGCGGCGTCTGGTGCGGTGCATCGCAAGGCGCCGGAGCGTCTTGATAGCGGAGCTATCGGGACGTTTCGGCAACGCCGCGAGGTGCCGTGCCAGACGCCGCGGACCCGGCCATGACCCATCGGACACCCCCTAGATGAATGAGTCCATGGGATGGCCTGCGGACATAGGACGAGGGCGTCCAAGTACGGCTACTGCGCGTCGCACTCACGGTACTTCTGGGGGCTGCGGCTGCACCTGGTGTGCACACTCGGTGGGCTGCCGATCCTGTTTGCTCTCACCGGCGCGAAGGCCGACGAGCGCGAGACACTGCGCGACATGCTCGATGCCGCGCCCGATGTCGAAGCAGCCCACCCGGGCAGACGATCATCGGGGACAAGAACTACTACGGCCGGGAGTTCGAGTGCGACCTTGCCGGGCGTCACCTGGAGTTGCTGCGGCCGGCCCGCAGGGGGAGGCCGAGCGGGCGGGGGCACATCTGTTCAAGCCGCTGCGGCAGGTCATCGAGTCGATCAACCAGACCTTCAAGGGGCAGCTCGACCTGGAACGACACGGCGGCAAGAGCCCGACAGGGGTGGCGGCCCGGGTCTTGTGCCGGATCCTTGCGCTCACGGCGGCGATCTGGCACAACGACAAGACCGGGCAGCCCATCAAGCGGTCACTGACCGCCTACGATCACTGACCGCAACAGCACCCCTTGGACTCATTCATCTAGGCGAGAGCAGTGAGTGCGCCAAGTATCGGAACGTACCACCCTGGGATGGACGCGGGCAGGCCAACAGTGGTCTTGAGGCCGGGCGTTCAGTGGACGTCCGCCCCAGCGGGGCCCCGGTCGCGTTCTTAGAAGCCTCTTAAGCCGCGGGACTATCCAGTCCTCATGACATCCGATCTCCCCAACTCCCTTCAGAGGACCGGCCGTAGCCGCCGCACCGCCGCAACGCGCGCGCTGGCCGCCTCCCTCGCGCTCACCGCGACCGCGCTCGGCGTCTCCGGATGCGACAGCGCCGCCGCCGGCACCCTGAAGGGCAGCCGCCTCGAACTGCCCGTCGGCGGCGGTACCGCCGTCATCGACACCGACTCCCTCGCGGTGACCGCGCGCACCGGCGACGGGCGGCGGATGGTGCTGTCCGAGGCGGCCGGCGGCGGGCTCGGCAAGCCGGGGCCGGTGACGCGTACGGCCGACGGCGCGCGCTGGAGCTACCCCGCCAAGGGGCTGAGCGTGACGGCCGGTGCGGAGCGCGGGCGGCTGCGGATCAGGCTGCGTGCGGACCGTGACGGGTCGGTCGGCTGGCCGGTGACCGGCACCGACCGGGCCGCCTCCGCGGTGCAGCTGCCGCGCGGCGAGGGGCTGGACATCCCCGTGCGGGACGCCTTTTGGAACTCCGCCGAGGAGAAGGGCGGGCTGGCCGGCAGCACGGTCGACGTCGGCGGCGAACTGTCGCTCCCCCTGTGGGGCTACTCCATGGGCGGTGGGGCGGGCGGCTCCGGCGGCCGGCACGGCGTCAGCTACCTCACCCCCACCGACATCGGTACCTCGCTGCGCTTCGCCTCCACCGGGGGCCGGCTGCGCGCCACCGCCACGCACGCCTTCGACGCGGGTGAGGGCACCCGTGACTACGAGGTGACCTTCGCCCTCACCGACGGCAACCCGGTGGCGCCCGCCGCCGACTACCGCTCCTACCTCTCCCAGCACGGCCGGCTCGGCAGCCTGCGCCGGAAGATCCGGCAGAATCCGGCCACCGCGAAGCTGCTCGGGGCGTTCCACGCCTATGTGTGGGGCGAGGCCCGTACCGCGGCCGGCGTCGACAGGCTGAAGCGGCTCGGCGTGGACCGGATGTGGCTCGGTTACGACTCCGGGCCGGGTCCGATGAACGCCGCGGCGGTGCGGGCCGCGAAGAAGGCCGGCTATCTCGTCGGTCCGTACGACACCTTCGCCAACGGGCAGGACCCCAAGACCGCCGACAGCCCCACCTCGGTCTGGCCCGGCCGGGTCTACCCCGACTTCTGTGTGCGCGAGGCGGACGGCAGCCCGCAGACCGGGTTCGGGGGCCGCGGCTGCTATCTCAGCTCGCGGGCCTTCGAGAAGGCCGAGCCGGGCCGGCACTACCTCGCCGACCGCACCCGCTCGATGGTCGCCAACGGTGCGGACAGCTACTTCCTGGACGTCGACGCGACGGGTGAGCTGTTCCGCGATCACGGGGCGGGGCACGAGATGACCAAGGCGGGGGACCGCGAGATGCGGCTGGCTCGTATGCAGCGACTGTCGAAGGGCCTCGTCCTGGGCTCGGAGTCCGCCCAGGCCTGGGCGAACGAGGTGCTGGCGTACGACCACGGGTCGGGCACCCCGGTCGCCGGCGGGCTGTGGAAGCTGGAGCGCGACAAGGAGAACTGGGGCGGCTACTTCCCGGAGAAGGCCCCGAAGGCCTTCTTCAAGCCGGTCCGGCTGCCCGCGGAGGTGGCCAAGGCCATGTACGACCCGAAGTACCGCGTGCCCCTGTACGAGACGGCGCTGCACGGCTCTCTGGTCAACGTCGAGCGCTGGGAGCTGTCGTACGAGAAGCTGCCGGACCAGCAGACCACCCGGGCGCTGCTCGCGATGCTCTACAACACCCCGCTCAACCATGTCCTGGACGGGCCGACGCTGACCCGCAACGGGCCGCGGCTGGCCGCGCTGCAGAAGTACTTCTCGCCGCTGCACCGCGCCGCCGGCACCGAGCGCATGACGTCCTTCCGGTGGCTGACCGGCGACCGCACGGTGCAGCGCACGGTCTTCGGCGACGGCACGCTGACCGTCACCGCGAACTTCGGCACCCGGGCGCAGGGCGGCCTGCCGGGGGGCTGCGTCGATGCCGAGCTGCGTACGGACCGGGCGCCGCGCCGGCTGTGCCCGGCGAACCCGGGCGGCTGACCCGAGCGGGGGTGACGGGGCGGGGCGGGCGGGGCCTCACACGGCGGCCGTGCACGTTCTGAGGGCAGCGTTCCGCCCGGGAAACAGAGCAGATGCGGGCGGGTAACAGCCGGACCGCACGCTGACGAGCATGACCACCACGCACCCGCACCCCGACGCCGCACCAGGCACGATCCCCACCATCGCTCTCATAGGCCACGGCATGGTCGGCCAGCGCTTCCTGGAGGAGCTGGCCGACCGCGGTGTCACCGAGCGTGCACGGGTGGTCGTCCTGTGTGAGGAGCCCCGCCCGGCCTATGACCGGGTCCAGCTGACCTCGTACTTCGCCGGCCGGAGCCCGGAGGAGCTGAGCCTTACCGATCCGGACTTCATGGCCCGGCACGGTATCGAGCTGCACCTCGGCGACCCGGCCACCGCCATCGACCGCACCACCCGCACGGTCACCGCCCGCTCCGGGCTGACCGTCCGCTACGACACGCTGGTGCTGGCCACCGGCTCGTATCCGTTCGTGCCTCCGGTGCCCGGCAAGGACAGCGCGGGCTGCTTCGTCTACCGCACCATCGAGGACCTGCTGGCCATCGAGGAGTACGCCAAGAACTCCCGCACCGGTGTGGTCGTCGGCGGCGGCCTGCTCGGCCTGGAGGCGGCCGGCGCGCTCAAGGGGCTGGGGCTGCGCACCCACGTCGTGGAGTTCGCGCCTCGGCTGATGGCGCTGCAGGTCGACGAGGGCGGCGGCCGTGCGCTGCGCCGCCGCATCGAGGACATGGGCGTGCAGGTGCACACCGGCGTCGGCGGCAAGGAGATCGTCGCGGACGAGGCGGGCGCGGTGACCGCCATGGGGCTGTCCGACGACTCCCGTATCGAGACCGATCTGGTGGTCTTCTCCGCCGGGGTCCGCCCCCGCGACCAGCTCGCCCGGGACTGCGGGCTGCCGGTCGGCCAGCGCGGCGGCATCATCATCGACGAGCAGTGCCGGACCGACGACCCGGCGGTCTACGCGATCGGCGAGTGCGCGCTGGCCGTCGACGGCCGGGTGTACGGCCTGGTCGCGCCGGGCTACGACATGGCGCGGGTGACGGCCGGCGCCGTCGCGGAGCGGCTCGGCGACGGCTCCGGGCAGCTCGCCGGGTTCACCGGCGCCGATCTGTCCACCAAGCTCAAGCTGCTCGGTGTGGACGTCGCCTCGTTCGGCGATGCGCACGGCGCCGCCGACGGCTGCCTGGACGTGGTGTACTCCGACGCGCGCAGCGGCGTCTACAAGAGGCTGGTGATCGGCGCCGAGGGCGAGCTGCTGGGCGGTGTGCTGGTCGGCGACGCCGACGCGTACGGCATGCTGCGCCCACTGACCGGCACCGTTCCCCCGGTGGCGCCCGAGCAACTGGTGCTGCCCGCCGGTGCGGGCGCGCCCGCCGCGCTCGGCCCGGACGCACTGCCCGGCGACGCGGTGATCTGCAGTTGCCACAACGTCACCAAGGACGCCATCCAGGCCTGCGAGACCCTCCCCGAGGTCAAGAAGTGCACCAAGGCCGGTACCGGGTGCGGCAGTTGCGTGAAGATGATCGGCAAGCTGCTGCCGGACAGCGGCGACCAGAGCCTGTGCGCGTGCTTCCCGCACACCCGCGCCGAGCTGTACGAGATCGTCCGGGTCCGCCGGATCGCCTCCTACGCCCAGCTGCTCGACGAGCACGGCCGACAGGAGGCGCGCGGCGGCGAGGGCTGTGAGATCTGCAAGCCGGCGATCGGCTCGGTCATCGCCTCCCTCGCGCCGGCGGTCGGCGCCGACGGCTACGTCCTCCAGGGCGAGCAGGCGGCCCTTCAGGACACCAACGACCACTTCCTCGCCAACCTCCAGAAGAACGGGTCGTACTCGATCGTCCCGCGCATCCCGGGCGGCGAGATCACCCCGGAGAAGCTCATCGTCATCGGCGAGGTGGCGCGCGACTTCAGCCTCTACACCAAGATCACCGGAGGTCAGCGGATCGACCTGTTCGGCGCTCGGGTAGATCAACTGCCGGTCATCTGGGCGCGGTTGGTGGACGCGGGCTTCGAGTCGGGACACGCGTACGGCAAGGCGCTGCGCACCGTGAAGTCGTGTGTCGGCGAGACCTGGTGCCGCTACGGCGTGCAGGACTCGGTCCGTATGGCGATCGATCTGGAGCTGCGCTACCGGGGACTGCGCGCCCCGCACAAGCTGAAGTCGGCGGTCTCCGGGTGTGCGCGGGAGTGCGCGGAGGCCCAGTCCAAGGACTTCGGCGTGATCGCCACGGCGAACGGCTGGAACCTGTACGTGGGCGGCAACGGCGGGGCCACCCCGCGCCATGCGGACCTGCTCGCCCAGGACCTCAGTGACGCCGAACTGATCCGGCTGATCGACCGCTTCCTGATGTTCTACATCCGCACCGCCGACCGCCTGGAGCGCACCTCCACGTGGCTGGAGCGGATCGAGGGCGGCCTGGACCACGTACGCGATGTCGTCGTCCACGACTCCTTGGGGCTGTGCGACGAACTGGAGGCCCTGATGGCCGCCCATGTCACCCACTACCGCGACGAATGGTCCGAGACCCTCGCCGACCCCGAGCGGCTGGCCCGCTTCGTGTCCTTCGTCAACGCACCCGACGCCCCGGACCCGTCCGTCCGCTTCGTACCGGAGCGCGACCAGGTCAAGCCGGACCTGACGCTGCTGGCCGGGCCGACCTTGGCAGTACGCACTCTGGAAGGGACTTCCGCCTGATGACCACTGCGATGACCACCGCAACCGTTCCCGCCACCGCGCCCGGTGCCGTCGCCGCGGCGGCCGGCACGGTCGAGGTCCACTGCCCGCAGGGCGACTGGCTCGCGGTCTGCACGCTGGACGCCCTCACCCCGGGGCGCGGCGTCGCCGCCCTCCTGCCGGACGGCGCCCAGGCCGCGCTCTTCGTGGACCGCTCCGGCCAGATCTACGCGATCGGCAACCGCGACCCGTTCACCGGCGCCCAGGTCCTCTCCCGTGGGCTGACGGGCTCCTTGGGGGGCCGCCCGTTCGTGGCGTCGCCGCTGCTCAAGCAGCGCTTCGACCTGGCGACGGGGGAATGCCTGGACGATCCGGAGGTGTCGGTGCCGGCGTACCGGGTGCGGGTGCGGGCGGGGGGCTGAGCGGGCGCCGGGCACCCGGACCGGGGAATGCGCAACCACACGGTTGCACCTCCTGGCCTTACGTGCAACCATTGGGTAGCACGTAAGAAGGATGCGCGACACGCAGAGCGCGACAGGAGGACCACCCCCATGAGCACGCACAGCGCCCACGCCACCGGTGAGGATCGCAACCGAATCGAGCGGGAGATCAGCATCGCCGCGCCCGTAGAACGGGTCTGGGCGGTGCTGACCGAGCCCGAGCACGTCGGCTCGTGGTTCGGCCAGGGCGAGCCCGCCCCGATCGACCTGCGACCGGGCGGCATCATGCACCTCGACCACGGCGAGTACGGCCAGTTCCCGACCACCATCGTGAAGGTCGACCCGCCGCACTACTTCTCGTACCGCTGGGCCAGCGCCCACCCCGGCGAGGTGGCGGTCGAGGACAACTCCACCCTCGTCGAGTTCACGCTCACGCCGGAGGGCGACGGCACCCGCCTGCGCGTCGTGGAGACCGGCTTCGAGGAGATCGTCATCCCCGAGGAGCGGATGCCGACCGCCGGATACGAGAGCCACTTTGCAGGCTGGTCCGGCCAGGCCGAGAACATCAAGCGGTACGCGGAGCGGCTCGCGGCATGACGACGGACGAAGGAGCGGGTGCGGGCCGGGAGTCCGGGGCGCCCCAGGGTCGGGAGTCCGGGGCGGGCGCGGACGCCGTGGCGGAGGTGTTCGCCGCGCTCGCGGACCCGACCCGCCGCCGGATACTCGACGCCCTCGCCGCGCACGGCGAGGCGACCGCCACGGTCCTGGCGGCCGAACTGCCCGTCAGCCGGCAGGCCATCGTCAAGCACCTGGGGATCCTGGACCGGGCCGGGCTGGTCGCCGGACACCGTGAGGGCCGGGAGGCGCGCTACCGGGTCCGGCCGGAGCAACTGGGAGTCACCGCCCGGTGGATGGACCGGGTGGCCGCCACCTGGGACACCCGGCTCGCGGCCATCAAGCGCCTGGCCGAAGAAGGCTGACGCACCGACGGACGGGGCCGCGACGCCGACCCGCACGGCATGGAAAAATCCGGATTCATGTACGAGCAGCAGTCCGCCCCGCAGCAGCAGCCTGGGCAGCAGGTCCCGCCGCCCCCGCATCCGTATCAGCAGCCCGCTCAACAACAGGCGTATCAGCCCTACCAACAGCAGCCATACCCGCACCAGCAGCCATACCCCCAGCAGGGGCCGTACCCGCAGCAGGGGCCGCAGCACCCGTACCAGCAGCAGGCACCGCAACAGGCGCCGCAACACCCGTACCAGCAGCAGCCGGGCCCGTACCAGCAACCCGCTCCGCACCAGCCGCACCCTCCGGTGGCGGCCACCCCGCACATCCCCCGCGAGGCCAACGACATGCGGCGGCTGGGCGCCGTCCTCCTCGACGGGCTGCTCACCCTGGGCGCCGCGCTCATCGCGATGCGCGCCGCCGATCGCGCCGGCCTGCCGGACATGCAGGTCCTCTACGCCACCCTCGGCGCCGGCTTCGGACTCTCGTTCCTCAACCACGTCGTGCTGACCCGCATCGGCGGCGCGAGCATCGGCAAGTTCGCCGTCCGCACCCGCGTGATCCGCGAAACGGACGCCAGCCGTCCGCGGCTGCCGCGGCTGTTCCGCCGCTGGCTGGGCGGCTATCTCTTCATACTGGTCTGGATCATCGCCGCCTTCTTCGACGCCGCGGAAGGCCCCGAGGACTTCTGCGGGATCCGTCTGGTCCGCTTCCGCGATCTGCGGGGAGCCGGAGCCGGTTCGACGCCCGGTCGCTGACGGGGCGCGGGCGAGGTTCGGACGGGCTGCAGACGGGACGACGCGGGCGGGATGCGGGCGGGGTTCAACGTACGGGCTTCGCCCGGGAGTCGGTCACTCCAGCCCGGACGCATCGAACACCGCCCGCGCACCGTCGTGATCGATCCGGTCCGCCAGCGCCTGCATCGGTACCGCACCGCAGCGCAGCCACCCGTGCTCTCGGGAGCGGCGTACGCCCCGCTCAAGGCGGTGCCACAGCAGCGGATTCGCGGTGAGCACCTTGGGGTCCAGCTCCACCCGGCCGCCCAGGGCGTCGCGCAGCACCAGGCGCGGGGCCACCCCGTCGCCGCGGCGGACGAGGACGAGCAGATCGGTGCGGACCGTGCGGGTGCGCACCGGTCCGCGGGAGGCCAGCCAGTGCTCGCCGGCGGTCACCCGTGGCGGGTAGAGGACCGTGAACAGCACCAGCGCGACGGCCGTCCAGCAGAGCGCGCGCCACGGAACGAGGGTCCCGTTGGCGAGGTCGACCAGCAGCATGACGGTGAACAGCCCGGCCGTGCACCAGATCGCCGCTCGCAGCTCGGGCAGCCAGGTCCGGTCCCGGACGGGCTCGCCGCGGCGCACCGGCGGTGGAGGGACGGCCGGCCGGACACCTCGTCGTCCGTCCGCCGCCCGTCCCGCCGCGGCCCTTCCCAGCGTCGTCCGTCGTGTCGCATCCGTCTCACCCGTCCCTCCGGCACCGGCCCGGTCGGCCCCGCCGTCTCCGCCATCGCCGTCGTCCCCGTCGTCCTTCGTGAAATCGGGCCCCAGGCCACGTCGCCGTCCCATGCGTGGACGCTAGGGCGGTGCCCCGGGCGGCCGGGGGTCGTTTGCACGGCGCTGACGCGGCCCCCTCGAACCTTGACGCGGCGATGACGCGACATTGACGCGGACGCCGAAAAGCGGCCACCGCGGACGCCAGAACCGGCCGCGTTCCCCGGTGGCACGGCCCGAGAACGCCCGCCTCCCCGTCAAGAACGCGTGAAGAACACCCTTTCGCCCGCCAAGGAGCCGCCAAGGCCCGCAGACGGCGGCCACCGCGGCCCGCACGCTGGCCTGGTCCAGCACAGCGCCACGGTGCCGTACCGAGTTACGGCCGCCGTGCCGTACGGAGGTACGACGAAAGATGTCCATGGTGTCCCAGCCCGATGGGCGGCCCGAAGAACCGCCGGATACCGTCACCGGCGCGGTCACCACCCGGCCCGGCGGCCCCCGCGAGGCCGCCACCGGCGCCGAAGGCGCCCAGGCCCCCGAGCCCGACGCCCGCCACCGCCTCACCTCGCTACAGGGACTCGCCGCCCTCTCGCTCGACGCCATGGCGTCGGTGGCCTACGGCCCCGAGTCGATCGTGCTGGTCCTGGCCGCGGCGGGCGGCTACGGCCTGGGCTTCACGCTGCCGGTCACGCTCGCGATCGCCGCGCTGCTCGCCGTCCTGGTCGCGTCCTACCGCCAGGTGATCGCCGCGTACCCCCACGGCGGCGGCTCCTACGCCGTCGCCCAGGCCCACCTCGGCCGCCGTACGGCACTGGTCGCCGCGGCCTCCCTCATCCTCGACTACGTCCTCAACGTGGCGGTCTCGGTGACCGCCGGCGTCGCGGCGCTGACCTCCGCCTTCCCCGCGCTCTACGAGGACCGCGTCTGGATCTGCCTGGCGGTCCTCGTCCTGATCACCGGTATCAACCTGCGCGGGATCGTCGACTCGGCGAAGGCGTTCATCGCGCCCACCGCGGTCTTCATCGGCGCCATCCTCGCGATGGTCGTCGTCGGCCTCCTCCGCGACGCGCCCGCCTCCACCGTCACCGCCGACGGCCATGCCTCGGTCCTCGCGGACAACGCCACCACGGTGGGAGCCCTGCTGCTGCTCAAGGCGTTCGCGTCCGGATGCTCGGCGCTGACCGGTGTCGAGGCGGTCGCGAACGCAGTGCCGTCCTTCCGCGCCCCGGCCGCCAAGCGCGCCCAGCGCACCGAGGTCGCGCTCGGCGCCCTGCTCGGCCTGATGCTGGTCGGCCTGTCCGTCCTCATCGGCCGCTTCCACCTCCAGCCGGTCGAGGGCGTCACCGTCCTCGCCCAGCTCGCGGACGCCTCGCTCGGCCACAACTGGGCTTTCTACGTCGTCCAGTTCGCCACGATGGTGCTGCTCGCGCTGGCCGCGAACACCTCCTTCGGCGGTCTGCCGGTCCTGATGGGCCTGCTCGCCCGCGACAACTTCCTGCCGCACGTCTTCGGTCTGAAGGCGGACCGCCAGGTCCACCGCCACGGCGTGCTGGCCCTGGCCGCCGTCGCCGCGGCCCTGCTGGTCCTCTCCGGCGGCGACGTCAACACCCTCGTCCCGCTCTTCGCCATCGGCGTCTTCGTCGGCTTCACCATCTGCCAGGTCGGCATGGTCCGGCACTGGCGCCTGGCACGCTCGCCGGGCTGGCGCGGCAAGGCCCTGCTGAACGGTTTCGGCGCGCTGCTCACCGGCGTCTCGGCCGTCGTCGTGACCGCGACGAAGTTCACCGAGGGCGCCTGGCTCATCGTCGTCGCGCTGCCGCTGCTGGTCCTCGCCTTCGAAGCGGTGCACCGCGCCTACGGCCGGATCGGCGAGCGCCTGGGCCTGGGCCGGGTCCCCGAGCCGCCGCGCCGCGCCCACTCCCTGGTCATCGTCCCCGTATCGCATCTGTCCCGGCTGACCTGTGAGGCGCTGAACGCGGCGGTGTCCCTGGGCGATGAGGTGGTGGCGGTCACCGTCACGTACGGCACCCCCGAGGACCGCCCGGCCGCCGAGGCGCTGCGCCGCGACTGGGAGCTGTGGAACCCCGGCGTGGAGCTCCTCGAACTGCCCTCCGCCACCCGTTCCCTGGGCCGCCCGATAGCCGACTACGTCACCGACCTGACGGCCCAGCGGCCCGGCACCCGCATCACCGTCCTGATCCCGGAGGCCGAGCCCGCCCACCTGTGGCAGCGCCTGCTGCAGAACCAGCGCGGCGCGGTCGTCGCCCACGCGATCCGCCGGGACACCGACGCGGTCATCTGCCGGCTGCGGTTCCGGCTGGAGGCGGCCGTGCGGGTGTAGGGCTGCTGTCCCTACGTGTGGGGCCGGCCGCGGCCGCATGTGGGAGCGGCTGATTGTCGGTGGCGCGACCTACCGTGAGGTCATGGAAGCCACCTATGCCGCCATGGACTACGACGGGCACTGCGCCGAAATCGTCGCTGAGGCCGGACTGCTGAGCTCCTGCCTCGACGCGCGCACGGATCTGACCGCGTCCGTGCCCTCCTGCCCCGACTGGAACCTCGCCCAGCTGCTCCGGCATCTGGGCGAGGCCCATCGTTGGGTCGAGGAGATCGTCCGCACCCGGGCCGCGCAGCCGCCGCCCGACACCGCGCTGCGCGTCCTTCCGCGCGCGTCCGACCGGACCCCGCAGGAGCTCGCCGACTGGCTCACGGAGGGCGCCCGGCTGCTCGCCGACACGCTCCGGGCCGCCGGCCCCGACGCCCGGATCTGGACCCCGCTCCCGTCCGGCAGCCCGGCCTTCTTCGCCCGCCGTATGGCCCACGAGACGGTCATCCACCGAGCCGACGCGACCCTGATCCTCGGCGCGGACTTCACCGTCGACCAGCGCATCGCCCTCGACGCCCTCGACGAGTGGATGGAACTGGGCTCGCTCCCGGAGATGTTCGACCACCACCCCGACCGCCGCGCCCTCCTCGGCCCCGGCCGCACTCTGCACTTCCACGCCACGGACACCCCGCCGGCGGCGGCCGCCCACTGGCTCGTCGACCTCACCGGCGACACCCTGGCCTGGCGCCGCGCGCAGGAACCGGCCGCGGTCTCCGTCAGCGCACCGCTGACGGACCTCCTGCTGCTCGTCTACGGCCGCCGCTCCACCGACGAGGAAGCCTTCGAGGTGGTGGGCGACACGGACCTGCTGGAGTTCTGGCTGTCGCTGGTCAACTTCGGATAGCCGATCGGCTTCGGGTGGCTGGCCGGCTTCGGTCAGCCGATCGGCTTCGGATGGCGCATCGGCTTCGGATCTGCGGAGCCCTCACACGAACCAATCCGGCCACTCACGCGTGAGTTAAGTTGACGGTCACCGACAGGAGCAGCACCAAAGGAGACGCACCATGACCGAATCCGACCAGACGGGCAGCCAGCCTCCCGGCCTGCCGCCCACGCCTCCCCCGCTCCCCCCGGAGCCGGCGGACGCCGGACCGCGGCCGGTGCCGACGAACGAGGCAGAGGCGCTGGAGATCGGTCGGCAGCACTTCCCCGAGGTCGGCTCGCCCGGCGGCCCCGCCGGTCTGTTCGTCCACGAATTCGATCTCGGCTACCTGGTGTTCGCCAGCTGGCCGCCGCCCGAGGACCCCACCGCCCCGCCGGCCGACCCCGGGGGAAGCCAGGTCGCCATCAACAAGACCAACGGGGATGTGACGTTCCTGCCCAATTTCCCCCCGGAGGCGGCAGTGGAGCTCTACCACCGCTTCTACCGCCCGAGCGAGGCCTGAGCGCGCCGTCCGGGGCAACGGGCGGGGCCTGGTGAGCCGTCAGCGCCGCCGGTTAAGCTTTGGCTTGAATATCTCATTGGGTAACCATTACGAACACGGGGGACGTTGTGGCTGGCGCTGGTGGGTTCCAGACCAATGTGGAAGGCCTCAAGGCCGAGGGCACGAACTTCGTCAAGCTCGGCGATGACTTCGACTCGTCGGTGGCACGGCTCATGGACGGCCTGAGCGCGCTGGGTGCGGGGCCGCCGAGCAAGCCCCCGGAGGGGCCGCCGCCGGAGAAGAAGTCGTTCGGTGAGCAGTTCGTCAGCGGTCTGACGTCGTTCGCCAGCAAGGCCGACGCTCCTCCGTGGGGGGACGACGAGATCGGCGAGAAGTTCGGTGTCGTCTACGAGGGCGTCCGCGACGGCATGTACGAGTCGATGGGTCACCTGGCCGCCAAGTTCCAGGAGATCGGCAAGGCGCTGACCTCGATGTCCAAGAACCATGCCGAGAACGAGGACTTCAACGACTCGCTGATGAAGCAGCACGTCGAGAACAAGCGGGCGTGGCAGGACCCGACGAAGGAGGACCAAAGCGCGGTCCGCGTCTCCTGGAGACCGGCCGGCGGCTGAGGCCACACGTCTGCCCCGGGGCTCTGACCTCAAAGGTTCGACCCCCAGGGCTCTGATCCCAGGGTCCCGATCTCCGGGGTTCTGAACCTGAACCCAGGGCTTCCGATCTCCGGGATGTTGGCTCAGCCACCAGCCCTTCCGCACACCCTGCGTCCGCATTACGCCTGATTGCACTTTTTCACGGGGGAGTTCCACCTTGTCTCTCATGCTGCCGGATCCTCTTGAGTGGGTCCTGGACATGCTCGGCTTCAACTGGCCGCATGCTGACGAGGACAAGCTGATGGAGTGTGCGCAGGTGTGGCGCACGTTCGCGTCGGAGGTCCAGGGTCATGCGGCCCAGGGCAACAGCTATGCGAGCAATGTCCTGGGCGAGAACTCCGGCGATGCCATCGAGGGGTTCAGCAAGACGTGGGAGAAGTTCTCCGGCGGTTCCGGTTACCTCAACGACGCCGCGCAGGCGGCCGAGGTCATCGCGTTCACGCTGGAGGCCGCGGCGATGCTGGTCATCGGCATGAAGGTTGCGGTGATCGTCCAGTTGGCGATCCTGGCCGCCGAGATCATCGCCGCGCAGGCCGCCGCTCCGTTCACGCTGGGGTTGTCGGAGATCGGTGGCGCGGCCGCGACGCTGGCCACGCGGGAGATGGTCCGGCGGATCCTGAAGGAGGTGGCCAAGCAGCTCCTGGACGCGATCATGGAGGCCGCCAAGGAGCCGGTGATCTCCGCGCTGGAGGCCATGGCCTCGGACCTCATAGCCCAGACCGTCAACCAGAACTTCGGCGCCCAGAAGGGCTACGACCTCGGCCGGACCGCCAAGGAGGGCAAGAAGGCCGCCACGGACGCCGTCGAGAACATGGGCGAGTCCCTCGGCGAGGGCCTGCGTGACGGTGCGGGCGGCCGCGCGGGCCGACGGGCCCGTCAGGGCCTGGACTCCGCCGCCGGGCACGGCAGCGATGGCGGCGACGGCGGCGACGGCGGGGATAGCGGGGGTTCCGGCGACGGGGGCTCCAGCGGATCGGGGTCGAACAGCGGGTCGGGGTCCGACTCTGGGTCGGGGTCGGGGTCGGGGTCGGGGTCGGGTTCGGGGTCGGGGAGTGGATCCGACGGGGGTGGGTCCGGCAGCGGTTCGGGCTCGGGCTCGGGTTCCAGCTCCGACAGCGGTTCGGGTTCCGGTTCGGGTTCGGGTTCCGGTTCGGGTTCCGGTTCGGGCAGTTCCTCCAGCGACTCCGGTGGCAGCGGCAGCGGCAACAGCGCAGGTGGTGGCAACCGCGGCGGCTCCGACGGCGGCGGCTCTACCAGCCACAGCCCCCGCGCTTCGGACAACACCGGCGCCACCGACGGCCCCGGCTCCAGCGGCCGCGACGGCGCGAACTCCGGTGGCACGGGCACCAACCCGTCCTCCTCCCACAGCCCCTCCAACGGCTCGGGCTCCGACCCTGCCCACAACGTCCCGGACGCGCAGCCCCTGCCGCCCCCGGACCAGCGCTCCCCGTTCGACGAGGGCTACCGAGGCGGCAACGACAGCCCCTACTCGAACTCCCCCGACTCCGACTCCGGTTCCGGCCACGCTCCGGACGCCGGTCCCACCCCGGACTCGGGCAACACCCACGACTCGGGCCCCACTCCGGACTCCTCGCGCCCGGACTCCTCGCGCCCGGACACAGACGGCATCAGCACCCAGCCGACGCCCGACCACACCCCGGACGCGGCACGCCCAGACCACGACCCCATCAGCACCCAGCCGACACCGGACCACACCCCGGACGCGGCACGCCCAGACCACGACCCGGTCAGCACCCAGCCCACCCGGGACAACACCCCGGACTTCGCGCGGCCGGACCGCCCGGATGCGGACCCCATCAGCACCCAGCCCGCACCGGACACCACCCCGGACGGCGCCCGCCCCACCCCGACCCCGGACCCCGTCAGCACCCAGCCCGCGCCGGACTCCACCCCCCACGAGGGTGGGCCCTCGCGCCCTGACGCGCCTCAGCCCTCGCCCTCACCGATCCCGGACCCGGTAGCCGGCAACCAGCCCTCCTACGGCGACAACTCCGCCGACGGCAACAACAACGGCAACGGGGACAACACCAACAACAGCGGCAGCGGTGGCCGTGCCTCCATGCCGCACGTCGGCACACCGCCCCAGGGCGCCCCCGTCCAGCACACCCCCTCCTCCGGCCAGCCCATCCAGCAACGCGACCCTGCCCCCGGCGACCCCATGCCCACGATGGACGACCCGGACGACACCACCGTCTCCACCCAGTCCGCAGGCACCGCCACCCTCCCCCCACCCACCCAACACACCACCGACCCCACCGCGAACACCCCCAGCCCATCGGCTCCCCAACAGGGACAGCAGCCCAACACCCCCCAAACCCCCGGCCCGATGATGGGCGGAATCCCACCCCAGGGCGGCACCTCCACACCCCCGCACAACGCCCCGCCCCGCAGCGGCACACCCGGGAACACCAACCCCTCGGCCGGCACCAACCGCCGTCCCGACGGCTCCCAGGCCATCCGCGACGTCACCCAACAGCGGCAGCCTGAACGCCCCGCCTACAACCCCCGCCTGGACGGCCCCCGCCGCGACGCACCCACCACGCCTCCCGGCAACAACCGCCGCCCCGACGGCTCCCAGATCGTCCAGGACCACACCCAACAGCCCACCCCCGAGCGTCCCCCGCACAACCCCCGCCTCGACGGCCCCGCCCGCAACGACGAATCCGGGCGGCCCGACAACACCCGTCCCGACGGCACTCGGCCGGACGGCACTCGGCCGGACGGCACCCGGCCCGACGGCACCCGCCCGGATGCGACTCGCCCCGACGGTGCCCAGCCCGGCGCAACCCGCCCGGACGCGTCACGCCCCGACACGACACGTCCCGACAGCGCCCGCCCGGACGCATCACGCCCCGACACCACACACCCCGACTCGACGCGTCCCGACGGGGCGCCACAGTCCCCCGCCCCCACCCGTACGGACCGGCCGCAGACCGACGCCCCTGCCCAGGTGCCGTCGCAGCCCGGCGCCCAGGTCCCCACACGCCCTGGGGCCCCGACCCCCAACACGCCGAACCCGAACGTCCCGCACCAGAACCAGCAGCCGCAGCAGTCGCAGCACCAGCAGCCCACGCCGCAACAGCAGCAGCCGCAGCAGACGCCCCAGCAGCAGACCCCGCAGCAACAGCCCCAACAGCAGCAGCCTGGCCCGTACGTCCAGCAGCCGGTCCCCCAGCAGCAACCCGCGCCGCACCAGCAAAACCAGAACCCCCAGCAGACCCAGCCCACCCCGCACCAACAGCAGCAAGCACAGCACCAGCCACCGGTCGCACAGCCCCAGAACCTCCGCAGCCACAACGACGTACGGCTCGGCCTCAACGTCCAGCCGGGTGGCCTGTACTCGCCGTTCCCGCACGACCAGCAGGCATTGCTGAACAACTTCCCGCGGAACCCGGACGGCACCCCGCGGGCGTTCAACGACCCGTTCCAGCCGTGGGCCCAGCTCCAGAACGACGGCGGCCCCACTGTCTACGGCCGCTCCAACAACTGTGCCGACTGCACCCGCTCCTTCATGGAGTCCTGGTACGGCAACCCACAGGTGTCCGCGCCCCGCACCTTCGACCCTGACGGCAAGGGCGGCATCGACCGCGCGTCCGGCGAGAACAACGGCACCGCCAACATCGAGCAGTACACCGGCGCCAAGTTCCGCAACTCCGGCCAGAACGCCAAGGACGGCTACGCCCAGATCGCCGACGACCTCCGCAAGGCCGGCCCCGGCGCCGCGGCCGCGGTACTGGTCACCTGGCCCAACGGCGGCGCCCACGTCTTCAACGCGGTCAACCACAACGGCAAGGTCGTCTGGGTCGACAGCCAGACCGGCACGATCAGCGACCAGCCCATCAACACCCAGGCCAAGAACGTCTGGCACCTCGTCACCGACGCCAACCGCCAGCCCTTCGACCCCACCGCTCCCCAAAACCAACAGCAACAGCCCCAGGCCCAAAACCAGCCCCAACCCCAGAACCAGCAGCAGGCCCAGAACCAACCGCAGCAGTCCCAAGCTCAACAGCAGGCCCAGGCTCAGCAACAGGCGCAGGCTCAAGCACAGGCGCAGGCACAGGCACAGGCACAGGCTCAGGCTCAGGCTCAGCAGCAGGCACAGGCACAACAGCAAGCCCAGCAGCAGGCTCAGGCTCAGGCACAAGCCCAGGCACAGGCACAGGCTCAGGCACAGGCACAGGCACAGCAGCAGGCACAGCAGCAGGCTCAAGCGCACGCACAACAGCAGGCGCAGGCACAGGCACAGGCCCAAGCCCAGGCCCAGGCGCAGCAGCACGCTCAGGCCCAGCAGGCCCAGCAGGCCCAGCAGGCCCAGCAGCAGCCAAATCCATACCAGCAGCCCCACCAACAACAGCCGGGCCCGTACCAGCCCCACCAGCAACCGGCTCCACAGCACCAACAGCACCAACAGCCCAACCCGTACGCCCAGCAACAGCCCGCGCCGCACCAGCAGCAGCCCGGACCGTACGCCCAGCCCCACCAGCAACAGCCGGGCCCGTACCAGCAGCCCCACCAGCAACCCGCGCCGCAGTACCAACAGCCCAACCCATACGCCCAGCAACAGCAGCAGAACCCCTACCAGCAGCAGCCGCACACCCAGCAGCCCCAGCAACAGCAGCCTGGGCCGTACCAGCAGCAGGGTCCGTACGCCCAGCCGCAGCACCAGCAGCCCGGGCCGTACCAACAGCAGAGTCCGTACGCCCAGCCGCAGCACCAGCAGCCCGGGCCGTACCAACAGCAGCAGAACCCGTACACCCAGCAGCCGCATCAGCAACAACCGGGCCCCTACACCCAGCAGCCGCACCAGCAGCCCCCGAACAACAACCCGTACCAGCAGCAGGCCCCGCAGAACCCACAGCACCCGCAATACCCGGCAGCGGTCCCCGACACCGCCGCCGGCAGCTCACCGACCCCGGACGCCGAGCACCCGAACGACCGCGCCGAGCCGGACGCGAACGACACCGCCCAGCGCCCCGCCGACACCGACTCCGACCACTCCTCCCGTCCAGAGGAGAACACGGACGACAACGGCAACGAGTCCTCCTCGGAGCACAGGGACGACGCCGACGGTCACAGTGACCCTCGGGACGATCACCCGCCCGCCTCCGAGACCCGCAACCGCGAGCGCCCCGGCGGTCTCGAAGGCCCCACCGACGAGCACCAGCAGCACGTCGAGGACTCGATCCCCAGAAACGACGACGGCACCCCCCAACGCCACCCCGACCCCGACAACGGCAACTGGGTCGACTCCATCAACGACCCCGGCCCCGACACCCCCGGCCGCAACAACAACTGCGTCGACGCCGCCCTCGCCACCGCCGACACCTACTCCGGCAACCCCACCGCCGCCGCCCACCGCACCCCCGACACCCACCCCGACGGCACCCCCTCCGACCGCGGCGAGAACAACGGCCGCGACCGCATCGAAAACACCCTCGGCGCCCGCTTCAACGACTACGGCAACGGCCCCGACGCCTTCCACCGCCTCGAAAACGACCTCCACAGCGCCGGCCACGGCTCCCAAGCCGTCATCATCACCCAGGACAACAACGGCCGCGCCCACGCCTGGAACGTCGTCAACCACAACGGCAAGATCACCTACGTCGACGCCCAAACCGGCCAACGCAGCGACACCCCCCTCCACGACGGCACCAACGGCGTCCACGCCATCCCCCTCGACCCCAACCGCCGCCCCGCCACCAGCACCGGAACTCCCACGCCTCCCGGCGCCGATGGGACCCGCCGGCCACCGGCCGAGCCGGCAGGGAAGCACAAAGCGGATGAGACGTCCGACGAGAAGGAAAAACCTGCAGCCAAGAAGAAGAAAACTCGTCCGGCGAAAGAGACCCGCGAGGCGATGCAGCAGCCTCTCGACTCCCAGCAGGCTGAAGGCACTCCCGGTTACGGGCAAGAGCAAGGGCCGGACCACGCCGTCCAAGGCATGCTCGGCGACGAGGCTCAACAGCGCCTCCGCGTGACGCATGTCGTGCGCCAGGTGAACTGGGACAGGGTCCTGGGCAACCTGGACGGGTGGGCGGAGCGGGACGCGAACACGGGCAAGTCACCGCTGCAGAACGTCTTCGATCACATCCGAGACAATGGCCGGATCAGCGAAGACGACCTGGGCAACCTTCTGGGCGACAACTACAAGGGGCTCAAGCAGCACGAAAGGCTTGCCACCGTCTCCTGTCTCGCCCGGCTGAGCTACGACTATCACGCACAACACACTGAGATAGCCGGGCACAACATCAACCCGGAGGGACTCCAGCACCACAAGGACCACAAGCCGGGCGAAAAGAAAATCAATGACACCCGAGGACGGGTGATCGAATACGTAGCCCAAAAGAATGTTCCGGAACCCGCGGACATGACGAACGAGGAAGCCAAGAAATATCGGCGCGACCTCAGAACAGAGCGGGACCGCATCAAGGGCATCTTGGATTCCAAGATGTCGGACACGGCAGCCCTGCCAGATTTCTCGGGACGGAATTACGCAGTATACGAAGTCACGGAGACCGGCGACGACGGGAGCCAATCCGTACACTTCATCATCGGATCGTCCGTCCCCCCCGGCGAGGGAGTGCCGAACCCGGACCACTCTGAGCCTGCCGCGGGCGAGGGACTGCGCGAACTCGACAAAGATAAGTTCAAACGTACGGCGATGTTCACCGAATACGAGCCATGCGGCAATGCCGGCGACCTCGGCGGCGCAGCTTGCGCTCACTACATCAGCGAGAACCTGGACCGCCCGAAGGGTGAGGAACGTGTCCCTCACGGCGAAATGAAGAAGCAGGGGAAGCTGACCACTCCAGCGAACAAAAACCCCATGGAAGTTTCGTACGGAACCAGCTACCGCTACGGAGAGTTCGCCGATGGCAAGACAACGAAGGAGGCCCAAGAAGCACTCAAGCAGCAATGGAAGGACGATATGGACCGCGTCCGCGGTGAGTTGCTGGGTATATGGCTCAAGGTGCACTCATAGCTGACCCCGTAGTACCGTGCGGCTCGCATCACCACCCCCATACATCTCGCGAACGATCGGAGTGAAGTGCCGTGTCTCGGAGCGCTGTCGTCACCCGCCTGACAGAGTGGCTGCAGGAGCCGGGGCGGCGCCATCTCAAGCTCCCCGTGACCGGCCCGGTCGGCTCGGGAAAGTCGTCCTGTCTGCGGCAGGCGGAAGAGGCTGTCCAGGATCTCAGCCCGGGCACTTCCCTGTATGTCGACTGCCGTGGGCTGGCAGCCGATGAAGTGGCTACGCGAATGATCGGCAATTGGGGATTCGACGAGCGGTTCCTCCGTACCCGCAACACCCCGCTGGCCGATGCGTTCGCGCAATGGACACATGGCAAGGAACATGCCGTCGTTCTCTTGGCCAATGTTCAGTGGGCGGGCGTGACGGCTACGTCAGCAGAGCCCGAGCGTGTGCTCAATCACGTCATCATTCCGCTCCTTCGCAGCAGCAAGTGCCCGGTCGCCGTCCTCTTCGAAGTGGATGAGGAACAGGTACGGGCGCCGCTGCCGTCGAGCCTTGAGGTGGAGATCCTTCCGTCGCTCGAAGCACCGGCCAGTTCCGAACCGCCGTTGAGGCAATCCCTCGCGGGATTCCCTCAGTTGCGCGCACTGGCCGCTGCCGAGACCCGGGAAGTCCCGCTTGAGGCCTGGTCGGCTCTCTGCACTCCACTCGGCCTTCAAGGTGCTCTTGCCGACCTGCGCCACGTGGTCAGCGCCCTGCCGCATCTCCTGACGTCGTGGTCCGACGATGCAGGAACAGAGCGCGTTGGATTTCACAGGGACGGCGTGCGCCAGCTACTGCGTACCGACACGCCGCTCTCCGAGGTGGAGCAGGTACGCATCGTAGAAGCCCTGCTCGACCAGTCTCTCCGCCGGAACGACATTCCCGAAGCCTGGCGTGAACAAGGCCCAGTGACGGAGTACGCCTCCCGTGCACTGCCTCTCCACTGCGCGGCGGCCGGCGTACTGGCCGACCTTTCGCAGGATCCGCGCTTTCTCGCGAACGTCGACCGGCACGCGCTGCTCACCGGACTTTCCATCGCCTACCCCGCGGGAATCCCGGCAGGGCTTCCGGCTTCGGATGCCCACTACCTTGAGGCAGCCGGCGTCGAGCCCACCACCCACGAGGAATGGCTCTCCTGGCTCCACTGGGCATCGCTGAATCGCGGTGCCATTGAATTTGCCGAGGCCCTGTCACGTGCAGCCGGTGCACTTCCGTGGCTGACCTGTTGGTCCCGCTGGCGGCCCTTCACCCTCTTCGGTCCGTCACCTCAGCACGACGCCGCGAAGGCAGAGGAACTCGTCGTCGGTATCGCCAACGGCGTCGATGTGGTCGCCAGTCAGCTGGAGATCGACGAGGACGAGCTAGAAGACGACGTGGATCCCGATGCGGACTGGTATGCCGTCGAGAGGCTGTGGAGCCTCAATGACGGAGAGCCTCTGGGCAGCGCTGTGCAGGTTCAACTGCATTACGACGACGACACCGACATCGACCAGGCGAGCGGCCGGGCGTTCGAACCGGTCGAAGAGCCGGACGAAGCGGAGCAGACACCCGCGCCGAGAGCCCCGTCGTCCACCACATGCCTGGTCAAAGCGGCCGATCGAATGCAGGTCCATGGTGGTTCCGGAGGCATCTACGCCCTCCGTGTATCCGATCCGACTCGCGTGACCGTCCGGCCTCAATGGCGTAGTCGCCCCTTGCTCACCACGCATAACACCTCCGCGGTGTGGCTTCTGCCCGACGCGTTGCGTGCGGATACCCCGCCTGCACGATCTTGGTACGAGAGTGCGTTCGGTCAGGGCACGTGTCAGGTCGTGTCCGGCAGCGCGCTGCCGGATTCCATAGTGCACGCCGACACCGTACGTTTCCTGACCGAGGTCGGTCTTCCAGTCCTTGACGACGAGTTCCGATACCTCGGCTTTGCGCAGACGCCCGTCATGGCAGAAGTCGCCCGACCCTCCGTCCTGCCTGCCTCCGCCGGCCCCGGCCCCTTCTTCAACGTCGGCAGATGGGTCAGGGGGGAATTGCTGCTGAACGGCACCTCAGGCCATCTCTTCATCACGGACGTGGGAGACGGCGATGCCGACTACCTCGTCAGCAGTGGTCTGAGGCAGACCTGTACGTTGCTGGCTCTCGCAGTGAAGCGCCGCGAAAGCGGATTCACCGTCTGGTCGGAAGAGCTGGACGCCAAGCGCAGTCTGACCTCCTGGGCTCGCGAGATCGACCCGGTTGCTGCCTCACATCCCCACTGGACCGCCATTCTCAACGGTCACTGGGACGACCCTGACATGGTGTGAGAAACGCGGTCGGCGCTGCCGGCAAAGTCGGCAATCGCCTCTACCACCAGAGCCAACTGTCATGATGGCGCTGGCCCGGCCCCGCATCGTGCCCTTGCGCGTTTGGGTCGAACTGACCACGGCCCTCGGCAGGGAGCCGGTCACCGAAGACACTCTCCATGGCGTGCTGGAGGACTTCTCCTCCCATCTGGTGTCCGGCGAGTACGGGGTGGCTTTCACCGATGAGCACTTGGCGGAGCGGCTGCGTCGAGGCACAGCAAACGACGAGGCCTGCCGGGTCGACCGGCATATGAACTCAACTTCCCGGATTCCACCCCCCTTTCTGGGCGCTATGCCTTCACCACTGCCGTCATACCCACTGATGTCCCTCCGCCCAGCCCCTCAGATCTCGTGAAGCTGTACGGACCCAATAGCATCCGTAGCTTCTTGCCACACGCACTCCCCCACGGACTCACTGACGAGCCGACGCAGCACGCTCATCGAATTGGGCCTCCCCGAAATGAGCAATGAAGACGGCCTGGGCATCTATCCGTACGGCGATCACCGCATGCGCATCTTCGACGAAGTCTCCTGGCCGCCGGACATCGTCTCCGTCGAGGAGACCGGTCCGTTCTTCCAGATCGGCTTCTGGATGGGCGGCGAACTCGTCATCGACGGCCCTACGGGTCACGCACTGCGCGTCCCCACGGAGCCGGGTGAGGAGCATCACTGGAAATCGCCAGCACCAATTTCAAGCCGCTCTGCCACGATGGCACCCCGGCATCCGTACACGTCGAAGAGTTCGACATCGGCTACCTCGTCTATGCCACTTTTCCGCCCACCGAGCCCCGGTCGTTCGGCGGCAGCCACCTCATCGTCTCCAAGGTCGACGGAGCGTTGACCTTCGTTCCGAACTTCCCCCCGAAGTCGGCGATTTCCCTTTACCGCAAGCGTCACCATCCCAACCCTTAGCGTTGGAGCCGCCCGGCCCATGGCCCATGCGGTCTGACCGCCCTCAGGTTCAACTCAGCTCATCCGCGATCAGATCCATCAGCAGTCCGTCCGCCCAGCCGCCCGTCCGGTAGTCGCGGCCGTAGGCGCGCATGATGCCGACTGGCTTGAAACCGACCTTCCGGTAGCTGTGGATGGCTGCGGTGTTGGCAGCGGCCGGGTCGATGGTCAGGCGGTGGTGGCCGCGTTCACGGATCAGCCAGCGGGCCAGTGTGCGTACGGAGTCCGTGCCGAGGCCCCTGCCGTGCATGGCGGTCGTGAGGAAGATGTCGATGCTCGCGTGGCGGTATTCGGGGTCGGTCTCCTCGTCGTACTGGATCGCCCCGATGACCTCGTCGTCGAGAACGATGGCGAGCATGTCGTCGTAGTCGTCCGGCGCCGACCACCAGGCCGCGACCGCCGGTTCGCGGACGATCCGGTCGAGGGTGGCGGTGTCGGCGTCCGTCGTCGGGCGGAGGAGTACCGAAGCGCCGCGAAGTGGGGTGGGGGTGCCACCGACCCATCCGGTGGCCGCAAGCACGTCGGCCGCGATGTCCGGGACGGTCCGGCCATCGGTGGCCACTCGTATCGTGTCCGCGGAGGCGCGCTCGTCCAGGAGCCGTGCCTTGCGGGCGCTGCCCTCCAGCTCGTGGTCCAGTTCTGAGCCGAGTTCGCGGGCGGTCAGGCGTTCGGCGGCGCTGGTGTCGGAGGCGGTGAGGAGGACCCGCACGATGCGGACGCCCTCCCCCATGGCCCGCTCGAACATTGCCGTGTTCTCGGGGAGGACACTCACGGTGTTGGTGTAGATGAGGCGTCGGTAGCCGAGTTGGGCGTAGTTGGACCAGATCGCCGTGAGGTTGCGTTCGGCGATGCGGGAGCGGTGCGGGTCGTCGTCCGGGGCGGGGTGCACCTGGCCCATGAAGTCGCCTTCGATGATGGCGTGGGGGATGTCGGCGCTCCGTAGGAGGACGGAGACCTCCCAGCCGACTGTCGTTTTGCCCACGCCGGCCCGGCCGCCGATCAGCAGCAGTTCAGCAGGGGCAGGGGTATGCGCAGGGGCATGGGCAGGGCCATGGCCAGGGGCAGGAGTAGATGCCGGGGTGGCGTTCATGGGAGCAGGGTGGCAGTGGGGATCTGGGTACGCGATCGAATTGTCGGGCTTGGGGGCCCGAGGGCGTAAGTGGCCAGGACGCACGGGCGCAGGGACGCAGGGACGCAGGGACGCAAGGGCGCAGGGCCGTGAGTGGTTTGCCGGCGTAGGTGGGCATAGATCGCGGGCGAGGGTGGTTCGTAGAGATGTAGCAGGCAGTGAGCGAGCGATGAGCAGACGGCGATCAGACGGTAGACGGTAGTTGCGAGCGGCAGGGGGCTGCGGCATGGCGGGGATCGGGAGACGGCGGGTGCTGGCGGCCGGTGGTGGGGTGGCGTTCGCTGCCGCGTTAGCCACCGCCTGTGGGTCCAATACGGGGCGTGGGGGCGGGGGTTCGGGGTCGGGGATCAGTCAGTGGTACCACCAGTACGGGGAGCCGGGGACCCAGCAGGCCGTGAAGCGGTATGCCGCGGCCTACAAGAAGGCGAAGGTGTCGGTGCAGTGGCGGCCGGGGGATTACGACCGGCAGACCGCGGCCGCGTTGCTGACCGACTCGGGGCCCGATGTGTTCGAGGTCAACGGGCCGCTGCTGGATCAGATCCAGGGCGGGCAGGTGGTGGATCTGACCGCCGAGGTCGAGCCGGTGAAGGACGACTTCAATCAGGCCGTGCTCGCGCCGAAGATCTGGCGGGACAAGATCTGGGGCATCCCGCAGACGGTGGACATGCAGCTGCTCTACTACCGCAGGAGTGCGCTGAAGGATGCGGGAGTGGAACCGCCGCGGACCCTCGACGAGTTGGTGGATGCGGCGAAGGCGCTCAGCAGTAAGGGCGGCAAGGGCAAGGGGCTGTTCCTGGGGAATGACGGCGGGGTGGGGGTGCTCAGTGGGACCCCGCTGTTCGCGGCCGGGCTGAGTCTGATCGACGAGGACGGCAAGGTCGGGTTCGACGACCCGGCCGCGGCCCGGGTGCTGGGGAAGATCCGGCAGTTGTACGCGGACAAGTCGCTGCTGCTGGGGGCGCCTACGGACTGGTCCGATCCGGCCGCGTTCATCCAGGGGCTGACCGCGATGCAGTGGTCGGGGCTGTGGGCGCTGCCGCAGATCAAGAAGGCGCTGGGGGACGACTTCGGGGTGCTGCCGTTCCCGAAGGACGGCAGTGGAGGGAAGCCGGCCGTTCCCGTGGGGGCGTATGGCTCGGCGGTCAGTGCGCGCAGCGCGCGCAAGGCGGAGGCGAAGGCGTTCGCCAAGTGGCTTTGGGTGGAGCGGACCGACTTTCAGCGGGACTTCGCGCTGTCGTACGGGTTCCACATCCCGGCGCGGATCTCGTTGGCGAAGAAGGCCGCGGAGCTGCGGGAGGGGGCGGCCGCGGACGCGGTGCGGTACGCGACGGAGCACGGCCACGCCGAGCCGCTGCTGTGGACGACGGCGGACCGTACGGCCTATCAGGACGCGCTGAGCCGGATCGTCAAGGACGGCGCCAACCCGGAGAGCGAGCTGAAGGGTGTGGTGCGGAAGGTGAGTGCCGAGCTTCAGCGCGTCAAGAAGAAGTAGACGAAGCAGAGGGAAGTAGACGGAAGTAGAAGGAGTGATGGTGGGGGACGGGGCGGCGACGGGGTTACGGGCTCGGTTGCTCGGGCCGCAGCGGCGGAATCTGTGGTTCTGGGTGTTCGTCGGGCCGTTCGCGGTCGGGCTGGGGTTGTTCACCTATGTGCCGCTGGTCTGGAGCGTCTACCTCAGCTTCTTCGATGCGCACAACACGGTCAGCCCGGCCGGCTCGGACTTCGTCGGGCTGGGCAACTACGGCGCGATGCTGAGCGATACGGCGTTCCTCGGCAGCCTGGGGACGTTTCTGCTGTTCACCGCCTTCATCGTGCCGGCCACCTACGCGCTCTCGCTCGCGCTGGCGCTGATGGTCAACCGGCTGCGCGTCGCCCAGGCCTTCTTCCGGTCGGTGTTCTTCCTGCCGACCGCGTGCTCCTATGTGGTCGCGGCGCTGATATGGAAGCTGTCGATCTTCAACGGGGTGCGGTTCGGGCTGGCCAACACCGTGCTGGGGTGGTTCGGCGCGGATCAGACGGCCTGGCTGTCGACCACCGATCCGCCCTGGTACTGGCTGGTCATCGTGACCGTACGGCTGTGGCTGCAGGCCGGGTTCTACATGATTCTGTTCCTGGCCGGGCTGCAGCGGATCTCGCCGGGGCTGTACGAGGCGGCCGCGGTGGACGGGGCGCGGCCCGGCTGGCAGACCTTCCGGCACATCACCTTTCCGCAGCTGCGGGCGACGTCCGTGGCGGTGGTGCTGCTGCTGGTGATCAACGCGTTCCAGGCGTTCGACGAGTTCTACAACCTGCTGAGCGACGCGCGCGGCTATCCGCCGTACGCCCGGCCGCCGTTGGTCTACCTCTACTACACGGCACTGGGGCAGGACCAGAACCTCGGGCTGGGGAGTGCGGGCGCGGTGATCCTGGCGCTGATCATCGCGCTGGCGACGGTGGTGCAGGCCCGCTGGTTCGGCCTCGGCCGCAAGGCAGAGGACTGAAAGGGAGAGGACCGAAGGGGAGGGATGACCGGCATGGGCGATGCGCTGACGAGGGTGGGGCGGGCGCTGCGGGTGGTGCTGCTGATCGCGCTGGCACTGCTGTTCCTGGTCCCGTTCTATCTGCTGGTGCGCAACGGGCTGGCGACCGAGCGGGACATCACCGCTTTGCAGTGGACGTTCTTCCCGCGCGATCTGCAGTGGTCGAATCTGACCGAGGTCTTCCGGGATCCGAGCCTCCCCATGGGGCGGGCGCTGCTCAACTCCACGCTGATCGCGGTGACGACGACGGTCGGTACGGTCGTGCTGGCCTCGCTCGCCGGGTACGGCCTGGCCCGGATTCCGTACCGGTACGCCAATGTCGTCTTCTACGCGATCCTGGGGACGCTGATGGTGCCGGCAGCCGTGACGTTCGTCCCGAGCTTTGTGCTGGTGTCCACGCTGGGGTGGATCTCGACGCTGCGCGGGCTGATCATTCCGACGCTGTTCAGCGCCTTCGCCTGCTTCGTCTTCCGGCAGTACTTCCTGGGCTTCCCCAAGGAGCTGGAGGACGCGGCGCGGGTCGACGGGCTCGGCCACTGGCGGACGTACTGGCGCATCGTGGTGCCCAACGCCCGCCCGGTCTTCGCCGCCGTCGGCACGATCGTCTTCATCGGGGCCTGGAACGCGTTCCTGTGGCCACTGGTGATCGGGCAGGACCAGGAGGCGTGGACGGTGCAGGTGGCGCTGTCCACGTTCACCACCGCGCAGAACCTCAATCTGCACGAGCTGTTCGTGGCTGCCGCGGTGTCGATCGCCCCGCTGGTGGTCGTCTTCCTGCTGCTCCAGCGGTACATCGTCGCGGGGGTGGAGCGTAGCGGGATCGATGACTGAGGCGCGGCCGGGCGGCGTATCGGGTACGGTGCGTGGCATGAGCACGCACCTGGACGTCGGTGAGGCGGAGTCGCGCGAACGCGGCCCCCACGGCGAGTGCGCGCCCCGCGGCCTGAGTTTCCTGCGCCGCCGGGGCCGGGTGGGCTCTCCCCCGGCCTGTTGTCTTCCTACGGCCTGACGGCGGTCCGCTGCGGCCCGTGCGGGCTCGGTACGGCCTTGACGGGTTCGCACCCACGCTCGGGTTCCGTACGGCGATCTGACGGTCCACTACGGCCCGTCCCGACCGTCCCCCGCCCGACGGCCACCCCTCGCGCCCTGCCGTGCGACGCCGCGCACGCGCACCTCTCGTGCGCCGCCCCGCGCCCCCTTCCCCGCGCCCTTCCCTCCAGGAGGACCCGATGACGCCCCCCGCCACACCCTCCACAGCTGCGATATCCACCGCACCCACCACCCCCGCCCTCCGCCCCCACCGCATCCCCGCCGACGGGCTGTACGAGGGGCCGCGCGTCCTGCGGCGTACGCCCGACGACTGGGAGGACCGGCCGTACGAGCGCTTCGAGGTGGTGCCGCAGGCCGCCACCATCGGAGCCGAGATCCATGGGCTGGACCTGTCCCGGCCGCTGTCCGAGGCGCTGCGCACGGAGCTGAACCGGGCCCTGCTGGAGTGGAAGGTACTGTTCTTCCGCGGGCAGCATCTCAGCTCCGCCGCCCAGCGCGAATTCGCCGCCAATTGGGGAGAGTTGGAGACCAATCCGCTCCTGGCGCAGGGCGATTCGAAGGATGTGGTGCGGTTCGACAAGGCCGCCGCCGGAGCCCTCACGTTCGAGAACGTATGGCACACCGATGTCACGTTCCGGGAACGGCCGGCGCTCGGGGCGGTGTTGCAGCTGCGCGAGGTCCCGCCCGCAGGTGGGGACACGATGTGGGCCGATATGGCGGCGGCATACGACAATTTGCCTTCGAAAATCCGGACGCGGATCAATTTCGCGCGTGCGGTCCACGACTATCTTCCGGGCTTCGCGCGCTTCTACTCCGAGGCTCAACTGGCCCCATTCCAGGCGGAGTTCCCTCCCGTCGAGCATCCGGTGGTGCGCCGGCACCCGGAGACCGGGCGGCGGATGCTGTTCGTCAACGCCTCCTTCACCACCCGGATCGTGGGGCTGGCGGAGGCCGAGAGCGACCGGCTGCTGCGGATGCTCTTCCAGCAGGCGCACGTACCGGAGTTCCAGGTGCGGTGGCGCTGGCGGGCGGGGGACATCGCGTTCTGGGACAACCGGGCCACCCAGCACTACGCGGTGAACGACTACGGGGCGCACCGCCGCCTCGCCGAACGGGTCGCCATCGCGGGTGATCGTCCGTACTGACCCGGGACACGCCGCCCGCCGCGCCCCGCCCGTCGGCCACCCGTACTCCGGCTCGCACCCCGGCCCGTGCGCCGCGCCCGCCGCTACGCCGCGCCGACTCCCTCCGCCGATCGCGCCCCGCGCAGCAGGGCCGCGCCCAGCGGGGTGAGGGTGTGCAGCACCGCGTTGCCCTGCCGCAGGGTGGTCAGCAGGCCGGCGTCGCGGAGTACGGTCGCGTGCTGACTGGCGGATGCCAGCGAGACGTCGGCGCGGCGGGCGAGTTCGCTGGTGGTGCAGCCGACGCCGATGCCCTGGAGTATCGCGGAGCGGGTCTGGCCGACGAGCCGCCCGAGGGAACGTTCCTGCGCCGCGATCGGCGTGAGGCGGGGCGACTGGTGCTCCACCGGGTAGACCAGGACGGGCGTCAGGTCCGGGTTGTGGAAGGTGACCGGGGTGCGACGGCAGAAGTACGACGGCAGCAGAAGCAGGCCCCGGCCGTTGAGATGGAGCTCGCGGTCCACCGGGTAGTCGGCCTCCAGGACCGGTGGACGCCAGCGCATCATCGGCGGCAGCGAGGCGAGCAGACGGTCCGCGCCGCCGTCGAGCAGGGCCCGGCCGCGGGCGGCGCGGTCGGCCTCGATACGGCCCTGGACGCGCGCCCAGTACGGGGCGACGGCAGCCTCGTAGTAGCGCTGCAGTACGCCGGCGAGGCGGCCCAGGGCGCGGGTCTCGCCGTCGGCCATCGCCCGTATCCACGCGGGGAGCGGGCGGGTCGTACTGGAGAGCCGGCCCAGTTCGTCGTGCAGCCGGGCGGCCGGTGTCTCGCGCAGCGCGGCGAGCGCGTCGGTCATCCCCAGGAGCCCCTCGGCGGGCGTCAGGAAATCGGGAAAATAGCCGCGCGTGGGCACCAGCGGCGCCAGCAGACGCGCTTCGCCATTCAACCTTCCGCGCGTTTCCGATCGCCATTTGCCGAACGCCGAATCGTCGCGTCTGTCACGTAGTCGATGAAAGCTTAAGACCGTCTCCCACAGTGCGTCCGGGCGCGCCGCAATGCGCACACGGGCCAGATCGAGTCCACTGAAATGGACGCGTAACACCGAACCCCCACCTCTGGTTTCCTCAGTCGGCCCCCGGCACGCCTGAGTATGCACGCCAACACGCGCGGTCACCATGCCCTTTTGGCCAGACTTGAAAAGTGTCGCGCGACCGGGCGGCCGAGCGGAATGCTGTACTCAATTCGACGGCGGCGCGAACGGCCCGGATTGCTCGATCCCGTGGGGGGTGATGGGCAAACAACCGGCCGCTCGGCGGCCCCGTCGAAGGCCGCCTTCCCGCGCCGACCGGGGTGGCGGCAGCTCCCGAGGGGGGAGTCCGGAGAAAGCGTGGGCGGCACCTCCGCACGGGTGCCGCCCCCGCCCGGGAACCCCGGGCCACAGGCCCCTCGGTGGGGCCCGCTGCGGCCAGGTTGCGGACGTTTCCGCACGTCAAACCCTCCCCACTCGACCGAGTGCACTCCCCCACTCGTCCGAGCGAGTTCCGGCGACCACCCCGCGTGGCCACTGCGACGCTCTCCGCGTGCACGAGCCAACGGTGCCTCAGCCGCCGACCCACGAGCCACCGTGCCCAAGCCAACTCCGCTCGAACACCGCGTCCTCAAGAGGAAGTCGACCCGTGAGCGTTCGCCGTTCCCTGCCGGCCGTCACCTGCTGACCACGGATGACCACGACTTGACCGCGGCATGACGGCGGGCCCGGGGGCAGTGCGCCCCGGGCCCGCCGTCCAACGCAAGAGCGAGGGCGGCACCTCCGCACAAGGTGCCGCCCTCGTTGGGGTGCCGGAGCCTACGGCGGGGCGGGTGAGGGTTCGAGGTCCCCGCCGCCGGCTCCGGTGGGCTGGTCGCCGGTCGCCGCGGACGCGCTGGGCGCCCGCGGCGACCGGAGCGGTCAGCGGCTGTCGCTGCCCTTGCTCTCCGCCGCCGCGCGGCCCGCCTCCAGTCGTGCGACCGGGATGCGGAACGGGGAGCAGGAGACGTAGTCCAGGCCCACCTCGTGGAAGAAGTGGACGGACTCCGGGTCGCCGCCGTGCTCGCCACACACACCGAGCTTGAGGTCCGGGCGGGTGGCCCGGCCGGCCGCGGCGGCGTTGCGGACGAGCGAACCTACGCCGTCCTTGTCGATGGTCTCGAACGGGCTGACGCCGAAGATGCCCTTCTCCAGGTACGCGGTGAAGAAGCTGGCCTCGACGTCGTCGCGGCTGAAGCCCCAGACCGTCTGCGTGAGGTCGTTGGTGCCGAAGGAGAAGAAGTCGGCGGACTCGGCGATCTGACCGGCCGTGAGGGCGGCGCGGGGCAGCTCGATCATCGTGCCGAGGGTGAGCTTGAGGTCGACGCCGTGGGTCTTCTCCACCTCGGCGATGACCTGCTCGGCCTCCTCGCGGACGATCTCCAGCTCCTGGACGGTGCCCACCAGCGGAATCATGATCTCCGCGCGCGGGTCGCCCTTGGCGTTCTTGCGCTCGGCGGCCGCCTCGGCGATCGCGCGTACCTGCATCGCGAACAGGCCGGGGATGACCAGGCCGAGGCGGACGCCGCGCAGACCCAGCATCGGGTTCTGCTCGTGCAGCTTGTGCACGGCCTGCAGGAGCCTCAGGTCGTTCTCGTTGGCGTCCTTGCGGGCCTCGGCGAGCGCGACCCGGACCGACAGCTCGGTGATGTCGGGCAGGAACTCGTGCAGCGGCGGGTCCAGCAGCCGCACGGTCACCGGCAGGCCGTCCATCGACTCGAACAGCTCGATGAAGTCGGCCTTCTGGAGCGGCAGCAGTTGGGCGAGCGCGGCGTCCCGGTCGGTCTCGGTGTCGGCCAGGATGAGGCGCTCGACCATCTCGCGGCGCTCACCGAGGAACATGTGCTCGGTGCGGCACAGGCCGATGCCCTGGGCGCCGAACCGGCGGGCGCGGGCGGCGTCCTCGGCGTTGTCGGCGTTGGCCCGTACGCGCAGCCGGCGGACCCGGTCCGCGTACGCCATGATCCGGTGGACGGCCTTGACCAGCTCGTCCGCGTCGTCGGCGCCGGCGTGCATCCGGCCCTCGAAGTACTCCACGACCGGGGAGGGCACGACCGGCACCTTGCCGGCGTAGACCTTGCCGGTGGAGCCGTCGATGGAGACGACGTCGCCCTCTTCGATGACGGTGCCGTCGCCGGTCGTCATCCGGCGGGCCTTGGTGTCGACCTCCAGCTCCTCGGCGCCGCAGACACAGGTCTTGCCCATGCCGCGGGCGACGACGGCGGCGTGCGAGGTCTTGCCGCCGCGGGAGGTCAGGATGCCCTCGGCGGCGATCATGCCGTTGAGGTCGTCGGGGTTGGTCTCCCGGCGGATCAGGATGACCTTCTCGCCGGAGCGCGACCACTTGACCGCGGTGTACGAGTCGAAGACGGCCTTGCCGACCGCCGCGCCCGGGGAGGCGGCGATGCCGCGGCCGATCATCTCGGACTTCGCGCCCAGGTCGAAGCGGGGGAACATCAGCTGGGCGAGCTGCGCGCCGTTGACCCGCTGGAGGGCCTCGGCCTCGTCGATCAGGCCCTGGTCGACGAGCTGGGTGGCGATCCGGAAGGCGGCACCGGCGGTGCGCTTGCCGACCCGGGTCTGCAGCATCCACAGCTTGCCGCGCTCGATGGTGAACTCGATGTCGCACAGGTCCTTGTAGTGCGTTTCGAGCGTCTCCATGATCTGCATCAGCTGGTCGTAGGACGCCTTGTCGATCTGCTCCAGGTCCGCGAGCGGGACCGTGTTGCGGATACCGGCGACGACGTCCTCGCCCTGTGCGTTCTGCAGGTAGTCGCCGTAGACGCCCTGGTGGCCGCTGGCGGGGTCGCGGGTGAAGGCGACGCCGGTGCCGGAGTCGGGGCCGAGGTTGCCGAAGACCATGGAGCAGACGTTGACGGCCGTGCCGAGGTCGCCGGGGATGCGCTCCTGGCGGCGGTAGAGCTTGGCGCGGTCGGTGTTCCAGGAGTCGAAGACCGCGCGGACGGCGAGGTCCATCTGCTCGCGCGGGTCCTGCGGGAAGTCCCGGCCGGTCTCCTTGGCGACGATGTCCTTGAAGTCCGCGACCAGGCCCTTGAGGTCCTTGGCGTCGAGGTCGACGTCGACGCGGACGCCCTTGGCCTGCTTGGCCTCCTCCAGCGCGTCCTCGAAGAGCTCGCCGTCGACGCCCAGCACGGTCTTGCCGAACATCTGGATGAGGCGCCGGTAGGAGTCCCACGCGAACCGCTCGTCGCCGGCCTGCGCGGCGAGGCCGGAAACCGACGCATCGGAGAGGCCGATGTTGAGGACGGTGTCCATCATGCCGGGCATGGAGAACTTCGCCCCGGAACGCACCGATACGAGCAGCGGGTCGTCGGCCTGACCGAGCCTCTTGCCCATCTTCTGCTCAAGGGCGTCGAGGTGCTCGGAGACCTCGGCACGCAGTGCCGCCGGCTCGGTGCCGCTGTCCAGGTAGACCTTGCAGGCCTCGGTGGTGATCGTGAAGCCCGGAGGGACGGGAAGCCCCAGGTTGGTCATCTCGGCAAGGTTCGCGCCCTTGCCGCCTAGCAGGTCCTTGAGCTCCTTGTTGCCCTCGGTGAAGTCGTAGACGAACTTCGCGGAAGAAGGCTGGGTTACGTGGGGATCTTGTGTTTCCGGCACGGCACTGACTCCTCGCCGACGGGCTGCCCTGACGGCGAGGAACATACCCAGATCGAAGGCGTATGGGTACGTCCACTTGGTCGACATACGCGTGTAACCAGGCGTCCGCCAGCAGATCGAAAGTGATCACGCGTTCCCGCCTGTGTTCACTACCTGAATGCATCACTCCGCTGCGCAATCGAAGTGACGGCTGTGACTACGGAGCGCAATTTATGGCTTGACCACTCGAACACATGACGCGTGGCACCGGGTGCCACCATTGGAGAGGTGGAACCCGGCGCACATCGCTCATCTGAGCGCGCCGCCTATCAGGGGTGGCGAGAATCACGCGCTCATGTGTGCTGGGGTCCCATCATTTGGACCCTCTGCGGCAGCCACCCGATCCAGGAAAGCGTCGACCAGGATGCGTGCCCGCTCCCGTACGGACGGCAGTTCTGCTCGCAATTCGGCCACCAGCCGATCCGGGTCGACCCCCAGCCCCGCCGCGACCTCCTCCCCACCGTGATCGAACCAGGCCCGCAGCACCTCCGGCGTCAGCTCCGGATGGAACTGCAGGCCCAACGAGCGGCCGCAGACGAAGGCCTGCGAGGCGCAGGCGTTGCGCGCCACCTCCCGGGCACCCGGCGGCGGCGTCCAGCGGTCGCCGTGGAACTGGAACCAGGGGCCGGGCCCGACCAGTTCGGGGTCGTCGGTGGCGATCCGGCTCCAGCCGAGCTCGAAGCGCGGCGCGACCGCCACCTCCCCGCCCAGCGCCGCCGCCAGCATCTGCCCGCCGAAGCAGATCCCGAGCACCGGTGTCCCGGCGTCGTGCGCCGAGCGCAGCAAGGCCAGCTCGGCCTCGATCCAGGCGTTCCTCCGCGTCACCGACCACGGGGAGCCGAGCGTCAGGATCAGGCCATAGTTCCCGGCCGGCGGGAAGGCCGTGTCGACGTCCGGGTTCGTATACCGCTCGGCCGGCACCACGTGCAGTTCGTCGAGCTCATAGCCCCGTTCGGCCAGCCGCTCGCCGACATGGCCCGCGGTGGACAGATGGTCGTGCACGATGACCAAGACGCGCATGGGTGGTGCTCCCCTCCTCGTGTCCGGGCCCCGCGGGACCCGGTGGACGCGTACCGAAGCAACTCTTTTGGACTCAAACTTCAATTGTCCCCGGCCCGGTTCACCGCCGCGAGGCCTTTGCCCGTACGGCCGCGGAGCAGCGGGACGAGCGCCAGCGCGCCGAGCAGGGCGCCGACCGCGACCGGCAGCGCGGTGGCGTGCAGGGCTTCGGCGGATGCGGAGGCGGCCGCGGACACGGATCCGGGTACGGATGCGGAGGCGGCCTGGGCGCCGGCCGCCGGCGGCCCGTCGGCGAGGGACAGGAAGACGCTGCCGTACGCGGCGACACCGACGACTTGGGCGATCTGCGGGACGGTGGTGAGCACCCCGCTGGCATCGGCGGCATCGGCGGGGGCGATGCCGGACAGGGCGAGGGTCAGCAGCGGACTGGTGGTGTAGCCGAGGCCGAGCCCCCACAGCAGTTGGAGCACCAGGAGTAGGAGACCTCCTTGGCCGCCCGCGCGCAGGGTGAGGCCGATGCCGAGGTAGCCGGCCGCGGCCAGCACACAGGCGGCGGCGATCATGTGCAACTGCCGGCGGGCGGGCACCCGCTGCCAGGTGAGGCTGCCGGTGGCGACACCGAGGGCCAGCGGCGCGAAGGTCAGCCCGGCGCGGATCGCGGACTCGCCGAGCCCCGACTGCAGATGCTGGGAGAAGGAGAAGAGGAAGCCGGCGTATCCGGCCATGCTGAAGAAGAGGGCGGCCGCACCGCACACCAGGTCCCGCGACCTCAGCACCCGGCCGGGGACGAGCGGCGCGCCGCCCCGGCGGGCAACCGCCCGCTCGACCAGCACGAACAGCGCGAACGCCGGGACCGCGGCGATCAGACAACCGGTGGCCCACCGCGGCCGGTGCTGCTCATGGCCCAGGACCAGCGGGACGACCAGCAGCAGCAGCGCGGTGGTCAGCGTGAGGACTCCGGGCAGGTCCAGCCCCTTGGACGACGGGGCCGTCCGGCGCGGCAGCAGCCGTACCGCCGCGACCAGCAGCGCCGCCCCCACCGGCACATTGATCAGGAAGACCGGGCGCCAGCCGGTGCCGAACAGGTCCGCACTGACCAGCAGCCCGCCGACGACCTGGCCGACCACCACGGCGAGGGCGACCACCGTCGCGTACAGGCTCAACGCCCGTGCCCTGGCCCGGCCTTCGAACGTCAGCTGGATCAGGCTGTAGATCTGGGGCACCATCAGCCCCGCGCCGACGCCCTGCACCACCCGGGCGCCGATCAGCACCCCCGCCCCCGGTGCCAGCCCGCAGCCGAACGAGGCCAGGGTGAAGGTGGCGAGGCCGAGCAGGAAGACGGTGCGGAATCCGTGCCGGGCGCCGAGCCGGGCGCCGGTTATCAGCAGCGCGGCATAGGAAATCGTATAGCCGGCGACAATCAACTGGAGTGCGGAACCGGTGGCATGGAGATCGGTGCGCATGGTCGGGGTGGCGACATTCACGACGGTCGCGTCCAGCAGCGCCATGAACACCGCGCCGAGAATGACGAGGAGAATCCCGTTGGGGTGCGGTCGTTTTCTCTTCCGGTGGGGCTCGGTGGCCGGCGTCGGCCGCGTTACGGGGATATCCGGGTCATAGGTCAACTCGCTCATGACAGCGATGATCACGACCGCGGCATTCGGGTACCAGAGATCCGGTGATCCTGGTACCGGCGGTATCTGGCACGGCGTGACGGCATCCCGCATGATGGTGCGGTGTCAGCGATCACCACCCGTTCCGCAGCCGCCGCGGCCTCCCGGCGCGGTGAACTCGCCGCGTTTCTACGACTCCGCCGGGAGCGCATCACGCCCGAGGACGTGGGCCTGCCCGGCGGGCCGCGGCGGCGCACCCCGGGACTGCGCCGCGAGGAGGTCGCCCAGCGCGCCGGTGTCGGGGTGGCCTGGTACACCTGGCTCGAGCAGGGACGGGCGATCAACCCGAGCGTGCAGGTGCTCGACGCCATCGCCCGCGCACTGCTGCTCGGCCCGGAGGAGCGCGCCCATCTGCACCGGCTCGCCGGAGTGCCCGGCGCCGTCGGCTGCCCGCCGGCCCGGCATCCGCTGCCGCCCGAGGCGCAGAGCATGCAGACCATTCTGGATTCGCTGAGCCCCTTGCCGGCGAGCGTGGTGTCCGCCGGCTACGACGTACTGGCTTTCAACGACGCATACGCCGCGCTCGACCCGCGGATGGAGTTGCTTTCGCCGCCCGACCGCAATGTGCTGTGGCGGCTTTTCACGGCGGACGAGGAAAGTCAGCCGCTGGTCGACTGGGAGCGTGAAGTCTCCTTCATGGTCGGGCAGTTGCGGGCCGAATTCGGGCGACGGCTGACCGATCCGCGCTGGCGCGCATACATTCGGAAACTCTCCGAGGCCAGCCCGCTTTTCGTTCAGCTGTGGTCCCGGCACGAGGTCTCGGCACCGGTCACCCATCGCAAGCGATTCCGTACCGCCGACGGCCGCACCGTCGCGATCACCGCCACGGGTTTCACGACGACCGCCGTCCCCGACGCCAAGATGTGGGTCTATACGCCCGCCGACCAGGACGCGGTCCGGGTGATCGGCGAACTGCTCGACCGCTACCGGGAGATCGGGGCGGCGGGGCTGGTGGCCGCGGGGGCGGGGCGAGGGACGGAGGGCTGACCGGCGGCCGGAGAGCCGAAGGCCCGCCGCGGGGCCGATCGGTGGGCGGAGGGCTGAAGGGCCTGCCCCGGCTAGAGCTTCGCCCGTCGGCCGCTGCGCCGTGGTGGCGGGGCCTGGCCGTCCAGCAGCTCCAGTCGCCGCTGGGCGCCCCGGGTCTCGACCTGCACCACGACCCGGCGCAGCAGATCCGCCAGGTCCAGTGCCTCGTCGTCGCTCAACCCCTCGGTGACGAAGGCCTCTTCTGCGTTGAACTCCGGGAAGAGCCGGGTCATCAGCCGCTCGCCCTCGGGCGTCAGGGAGAGCAGGGCGAGCCGCCCGTCCTCCGGATGCGCCCTGCGCTCCAGCAGACCGCGGCTCTGGAGGGTGCGGGCGACGCCGGTGAGCGTGCCCTTGGAGATGCCCGCCTCCTCGGCGACCCGGCGGGTCTCCCGCTCGCCGCGGATCCAGACCACCCACAGCACGACGAAGGACGTCCAGGTCAGCTCGGCGCCGCGCAGTACGGAGTTCTCGAAGTGCTGGCGCACCGCGGCCGCCGCGCGGTAGATGTTCGCCACCGCGGCCATCTGCTCGTAACGGACGGGAGTGTCACCGAGCTTGGCCTGGACCGCCCGCTCGGTGTCTCCGGCACTCCCGGCCTGCTCCACGTCCCCGGCCTGCTCGGTGGCTCCGAGAACAGGGTCTCCGTTCACCACGGCTTCTCCCTCGGCGTCGTCCCCGGCGCCGGCCCGTCGCCGGCCCGCGGCCTGCCGGGGGTGGTGCGCGGCCGTACGGTCGGCCGCGTGCCCGCACCCCGTACGGACTCAAACGGTAGCGCGGCGCTCACCGCCCGTCCCTCATCCGTCACGCCGACACGCCCCGCCCCGCCGCGAACCCCCATACCGCGGCGGGCGGGCGCCCGCTGCCGTGCCCCCGGAGCCCGGCTCCGGCACTCCCCTCGCCGATGCCGGAGCCGGCTCCGCCCATGCCGCCGCCCAGGCCGCGGCCTGACGTGAGGTGAGAGTCGAGCCGACCCGGTCGGTGTGGCACCGGTAATGCTGCTGCGCCGAGCCGTGGGGCGCCTCACCAGCAGGGGGGAGACGCCGAGATACCGCTCCCCCGAACGGGGGAGCCGTGCGACGGGGTGCCCGCCGGGGTGCGGCCGGTCTCAGCCGCCCGACGTGTCCAGCTCGGCGTCCGCGTCGACGCCCCGGCAGTCGTAGGGGTCGTCCAGCCAGCCGTCCGGCAGGACGACGCGGTTACGGCCCGACGTACGGCCGCGCGGGCCGTCCGCGCCCGCCGGCCACGGCTGATCGAGATCGAGCTCCGACAGCAGCGCGTCCAGCTCGTCGAGCGAGGAGGTGACCGCGAGGCTGCGGCGCATCTCGGAGCCGATCGAGAAGCCCTTGGTGTACCAGGCGACGTGCTTACGGAAGTCGATCACGCCGCGCGCCTCGTCGCCGATCCACTCGCCGAGCAGCGTGGCGTGCCGCAGCATCACCGCCGCGACCTCCTTGAACGTCGGCTGGGCGTAGGTGCCCGTACCCTCGAACGCCGCCACCAGGTCGCCGAAGAGCCAGGGCCGCCCCAGGCAGCCGCGCCCCACGACGACCCCGTCGCAGCCGGTCTCCCGCATCATCCGCTTGGCGTCTTCGGCGGACCAGATGTCGCCGTTGCCGAGCACCGGGATCTCGGGGACGTGCTCCTTGAGGCGGGCGATGGCGTCCCAGTCGGCGGTGCCGCCGTAGTGCTGGGAGGCGGTCCGTCCGTGCAGGGCGATCGCCGTGACGCCCTCCTCGGCGGCGATCCGCCCCGCGTCCAGGTAGGTGATGTGGTCGTCGTCGATGCCCTTGCGCATCTTCATCGTCACCGGCAGCGCGCCCGCGTTCGCCACCGCCTCGCGCAGGATGGAGCGCAGCAGGTTGCGCTTGTACGGCAGCGCGGAGCCGCCGCCCTTGCGGGTCACCTTCGGGACCGGGCAGCCGAAGTTGAGGTCGATGTGGTCGGCGAGGTCCTCCTCCGCGATCATGCGGGCGGCCTTGCCGACGGTGTCCGGGTCGACGCCGTACAGCTGGATCGAGCGCGGCTTCTCGGTCTCGTCGAAGTGGATCAGCTGCATGGTCTTCTCGTTGCGCTCGACCAGCGCCCGCGTCGTGATCATCTCGCTGACGAAGAGGCCCTTGCCGCCGGAGAACTCCCGGCACAGCGTCCGGAACGGGGCGTTGGTGATCCCCGCCATCGGCGCGAGGACCACGGGCGGCTGCACCGCGTGCGGACCGATCTGCAGCAGAGTCATGGCGGCGATACCTTCGGCTTTCTTCGGCTTCCGTTGGCGGGGCGGTCGGGCCTCGGCCGTACGGGGTGACCGGCCGCTGCGACCTCCCATTGTCCCGCACCGCGGGAGTGGACCTGCCAGAGCCGACCGGCCCAGATGGTTGTAGCGTTCAACCATGCCTGACCTCAGCCGCCGGCGTCGACTCCTCATCCTGGCCATCTGCTGCCTGAGCCTGCTGATCGTCAGCCTCGACAACACCGTCCTCAACGTCGCCCTGCCCTCCATGCAGCGCGAACTGAACGCCTCGGTCGCCGGCCTGCAGTGGACGATCGACGCCTACACGCTGGTGCTGGCGTCGCTGCTGATGCTGGCCGGGTCGACCGCCGACCGGCTCGGGCGGCGACGGGTCTTCCTGGTCGGGCTGGTGGTCTTCGCGATCGGGTCGCTGCTGTGCAGCCTGGCGCCGGACCTGGGGTGGCTGGTGGTGTTCCGGATGGTGCAGGCGGTCGGCGGCTCGATGCTCAACCCCGTCGCGATGTCGATCATCACCAACACCTTCACCGAGCCCCGAGAGCGGGCCCGCGCGATCGGGGTGTGGGGCGGCGTCGTCGGCATCAGCATGGCGGCCGGGCCGGTGATCGGCGGGCTGCTGGTGCAGAGCGTCGGCTGGCGCTCGATCTTCTGGATCAACGTCCCGATCGGCGCCCTCGCGCTCCTGCTCACCCTGCGCTACGTGCCCGAGTCGCGCGCCCCCCGGCCGCGCCGGGTCGACCCCGTCGGCCAGCTGCTGGTGATCGCCCTGCTCGGCTCGCTGACGTACGCGATCATCGAGGCGCCGGACGCCGGCTGGGCGTCCACCGAGATCACGGCGTGCGTGCTGGTGGCGATCGTCTCGCTGGCGGCGCTGATCGCCTACGAGCGGCGCCGCGCGGAGCCCCTGCTCGATCTGCGGTTCTTCCACAGCGCCCCGTTCAGCGGCGCCACCGTCGTGGCGGTCTGCGCCTTCGCCGCGCTCGGCGGCTTCCTGTTCATCAACACGCTGTACCTGCAGAACATCCGCGGGCTGTCCGCCCTGTCCGCCGGGCTCTACATGCTGCCGATGGCCGGGATGACGCTGATCTGGGCGCCGGTGTCGGGGCGGCTGGTGGGGGGCCGCGGGCCGCGGCTGCCGCTGCTGCTGGCCGGTGCCGCGATGGGCGCCAGCGGGGTGCTCTTCGCCGCCTTCGACGCGCAGTCGTCCGCTGCCCTGATGTTCACCGGCTATGTCCTCTTCGGGATCGGCTTCGGCCTGGTCAACGCGCCGATCACCAACACCGCGGTGTCCGGCATGCCGCGCGCCCAGGCCGGGGTGGCCGCCGCCGTGGCCTCCACCAGCCGGCAGGTGGGGCAGTCCCTCGGCGTCGCGGTGATCGGCGCCGTCCTGGCGAGCGGGGCGCACGCCGCGGCCACCGCGGACGAGTTCCTCGCGGCCGGCCGCCCCGCCTGGTGGATCATCACCGGCTGCGGTGCCGCCGTCCTGCTGCTCGGCGCCCTGACGACGGGCCGGCGGGCGACGGCGACGGCGGTCCGCACGGCGGCACTGTTCGAGGAGGAGCGACGGGGTGAACGGGCGGAGGGGGCACGGTCGTGAGTACCGGCCGTTCCCTCCACAGCCCGCCCGCCTACGCCGCGGCGCGCGCCGCCAGTTCCTCCAGCTGCTGCAGCCGCTCGCGGGACGTCTCGTCCACGGGGGTGTAGGACAGCAGCTTGGGCCCGGGGTTGGGCCCCGTCCACAGGCTCGTCGCCGTCAGCTGGAGCACGCCCACCCGCGGATGCCGGAAGAGCTTGACGGAGCTCATCGGGCGGACGACCTCGTGCTGCGCCCAGATCTCCCGGAACTCCGGCGAGGCCTCCGTAAGTCGCGCGACCAGCGCCTTCCAGGCCGGCTCCGCGACATGCTCGGCCATCGAAGCGCGGAACTTGGCGGCCATCACCCGCATCGTGGCGTCCAGATCGACCACGCTCGCCCGCCACTCGGGGTGGGTGAACGCCAGCCACATGCAGTTGCGGTCCTCCTCGGGCAGCGCGTCGAGATCGCACATCAGCTGCCCGTAGGTGCTGTTGTAGGCCAGGATGTCGAACCGGCTGTTCTGGATGACCGCGGGGAACGGGGCGAGCTGCCCCAGGATCTGCCGCAACTCGCGCGGTACGCCCGTGCACTCCCTGCCCGGCAGCGGGTCGACCGCCCCGGCCAGCGCGAAGAGATGGCCGCGCTCGGCGCGGTCGAGCAGCAGCGCGCGGGCCACCGCGTCCAGGACCTGCGGTGATACGTGGATGTCCCGGGCCTGTTCGAGCCAGGTGTACCAGGTGACGCCGACCGCCCCCAGGTGCGCGACCTCCTCGCGGCGCAGTCCCGGGGTCCGCCGGCGCCTGCCGCGCGGCAGGCCGACCTGTTCGGGGGTGATCCGCTCGCGGCGGCTGCGCAGGAAGGCGGCCAGCTCGGCCCGGCGGGCGGCGTCGTCGCGCGGGGCGGCGACGGCCGGCGGTACGGCGGCAACGGGACGTGTGGCAGCCTGCGTCAGGGGCGCGTCGACGGTCATGCCTCCAGCGTGCCGCAGGCCCCAGCCGGTTGCCAGGTAGTGCGAGTACCAGGATAAAGACACTCTGGTACCCGTCTGAGCGGTCGACGATCGTCGACCCCGTGAGCGATACCGGAACACAGACCACCACCCTGGAAGCCCCGGCGGACGCCCCGCGGCAGCACCCCGCCACGGCCGCGCTGACCCCACTGGGCCTGCTGACCGTCCTGCTGGGCGCGGCCCTCCCCCTGATCGACTTCTTCATCGTCAATGTCGCCCTGCCGACCATCGACCACGATCTGCACGCGGGCGCCGCGATGCTGGAGATGGTGGTGGCCGGCTACGGGGTCGCGTACGCGACGCTGCTGGTCCTCGGAGGCCGGCTCGGCGACACCGTCGGCCGCCGTCGGCTGTTCCTGTGGGGCCTGGCCGCATTCGGCCTGACCTCACTGGCCTGTGGTCTCGCCCCGGACGCAGCGACTCTCGTGGGCGCCCGGGTCGCCCAGGGCGCGGCGGCCGCGCTGCTGCTGCCGCAGGTCCTGGCCACCATCCAGGCCACCACCACCGGCAAGCGGCGCGCCAAGGCCGTCAGCCTCTACGGCGGCACGGCCGGTGTCTCCAGCGCCGTCGGACAGGTGCTCGGCGGCCTGCTGGTCTCCGCCGACCTGGCGGGCACCGGCTGGCGTGCGGTCTTCCTGGTGAACATGCCGATCGCCGCGGCGGCCTGGCTGCTGGCGGCGCGTACGGTCCCCGAGACCCGCTCCCCGCGCCCGGCCCGGGCCGACGTTCCCGGCACCGTACTGCTCGCCACCACCCTGATCACCCTGCTGCTGCCGCTGACCGAGGGCCGGGCGGCCGGCTGGCCGCTGTGGTCCTGGGTCCTGCTGGCCGTCTTCCCCTTCGCCGGCGCCGCGTTCCTGTACGTCGAGCGCCGCGCCGAACGCGCCGGCCGTACGCCCCTGGTACCGCCGTCCCTGCTGCGCATCCCCTCGGTGAACAGCGGCCTGGCCGTGATCGTCCCGTTCTCGCTGGGCTTCGGGGGGTTCATGTTCGTGGTGGCCGTGGCCCTCCAGAACGGTCTGCACTACGGCCCGTTCGCGGCCGGCCTGTCGCTGGCGCCGCTCTGCGTCACCTTCTTCCTCGCCTCGCTCGCCGGACCGCGGCTGGTACGGCGCTTCGGGCGGCGGGTGGTGATCGCCGGTTCGCTGATCCAGGGCACCGGGCTGATCGCCCTGGCGCTGACCGTGCACACGAGCTGGCCCGGCACCTCGGTGGCCGGCCTCGCGCCGAGCATGGCGGTGCTCGGCTTCGGCCAGGGCATGGTGCTGCCGGTGCTGCTGCGCATCGTGCTGAGCGAACTGCCGGTGGCGCAGGCGGGCGTGGGCGGCGGCGTCATGGTCACCACCCAGCAGTCCGGCCTGGCCCTGGGCGTGGCGACCCTCGGCACCCTCTTCCTCGCACTGCTGCCGGCCGTCGGCATCCGCGATGCGCTGCTCGCCGCCCTGCTGACCCAGCTGGCGATCGTCGCGGGCACGACGGCCCTCGCGCTGCGCCTGCCCCGCACGGTGCGCTGACGGAACCGGCTTCCCTCCCCCTCACACATGACGGCTGACAGATATTGAAATCTGTCAGCCGTCATGTCATAGTGAATGCATCCCCTCCCCGTCCCCCTCTCTCAGGAGTACGCAGTGCAGACCCGCACCCTGGGCACCAACGGCCCGCAGACCTCCGCCCTCGGCCTCGGCTGCATGGGCATGTCCGCCCTCTACGGCGACAGCGACCGCAGCGAGTCCATCGCCACCATCCACGCCGCCCTCGACGCCGGCATCACGCTGCTCGACACCGGCGACTTCTACGGCATGGGCCACAACGAACTACTGATCAACGAAGCCCTGCGCACCGCCCCCGCGGCGGCCCGCGAGAAGGCGCAGACCAGCGTCAAGTTCGGCGCCCTGCGCACGATCGAGGGCGGCTTCACCGGCTATGACGGCCGGCCGAACGCGGTGAAGAACTTCGCCGCGTACTCCCTCCAGCGCCTGGGCACCGACCACATCGACATCTATCGGATCGCCCGGATCGACCCGGACGTTCCGATCGAGGAGACCGTCGGCGCCATCGCCGAGCTGGTCGAGGCCGGCCATGTGCGGCACATCGGCCTCTCCGAGGTGGGCGCGGAGTCCCTGCGCCGGGCCGCCGCCGTCGCCCCGATCTCCGACCTCCAGATCGAGTACTCCCTCGTCTCCCGAGGCATCGAGGACGCGATCCTGCCCACCGCCCGCGAGCTGGGCATCGGCATCACCGCGTACGGCGTGCTCTCCCGCGGCCTGATCAGCGGCCACTTCAGCCGTGACCGCAAGCTCGCCGCGAACGACTTCCGCGGGATGAGCCCGCGCTTCCAGGGCGAGAACCTCTCGCGCAACCTCGACCTGGTGGACGCGCTCCGCAAGATCGCCGAGCAGAAGGGCGTCTCGGTCGCCCAGACCGCCATCGCCTGGGTGCTCTCCCGCGGCGAGGACATCGTCCCGCTGGTCGGCGCCCGCCGGCGCGACCGCCTGACCGAGGCGCTCGGCGCCCTCGACATCAGCCTGGACGCCGGGGAGCTGGCCGCGATCGAGCAGGCGATCCCGGTCGACGCCGCCGCCGGCGAGCGTTACCCGACCGATCAGATGGCTCATCTGGACAGCGAGCGCTGACCGGCGGGCGCACGGCGGCACGGGCCAGGTACCGTCCGTAGGTACCTGACGCCCGCCGCCCCGCCCGCTCGCCCCGAAAGGCCTCCCGCCCCATGCCCCCCGAGACGTTGACCCCCGAGCGCATCCTCGAAGCCACCGAGGAGGTGCTGCGCCGCTACGGCCCGGCCAAGGCCACCGTCGTGGACGTGGCACGCGCCCTGGGCGTCAGCCATGGCAGCGTCTACCGCCACTTCCGTACGAAGGCGGCGCTGCGGGAGGCGGTCACCGCGCGCTGGCTGGACCGTACGAGCCGGGAGCTGTCGGTCATCGTCGCGGAGGAGGGCCCGGCCCCCGAGCGCCTGGACCGCTGGCTGACCTCCCTGTTCGAGGCCAAGCGGCACAAGGCCGGCGACGACCCCGAGCTGTTCGCCACGTACATGACGTTGATCGGTGAGAGCGGCGGTGTGGTCGACCGCCATGTCACCGATCTGGAGGCCCAGCTCGCCGTCATCATCGAGGCCGGCGTCAGCCAGGGCGCTTTCCAGACCCCCTCCCCCGCCATCGCGGCCCGCGCCGTCTTCGACGCCACCGGCCGCTTCCACGACCCGTGTTACGCCCCGGAGTGGTCCCGCCCGGAGATCACCGCCGACTTCGAGGCCGTCCGCGAACTGGTCCTCCGCGGTCTGCGCAGCTGAGGCACCCGAACCGCCGCCAAAACGGCGAAGGGGCCCGTCCGCGACCGTGTGGTCGCGGACGGGCCCCCCGCCCGGCCCGGTTCGGGCCGACGGGCTCGCCCGGGTTACTTCTTGAAGGCGTAGTCCATCAGCTTCTTCGCGTCCGCCGTGCGGTTGGCGACCGAGGAGGAGGCGAGCACCGTGCCGATGACGGTCTTGCCGTTCCGGGTGGCGGCGAAGACCAGGCAGTACTTGGCCTCCGGACCCGAACCGGTCTTGACGCCGATGGTGCCGGCGTAGCTGCCGAGCAGGCCGTTGGTGTTGGTCCACTCCATGTAGCGGTAACCACCGCTCTTGGTGGTGACCTTCTGCTTCGTCGACTTCGTCTTCACGACGGAGCGGAACGTGGAGTACTTCATCGCGCTGCTGGCCAGCTTGGTCAGATCGCGCGGCGTGGAGTAGTTCGCGCCGTGCCCGATGCCGTCGAACGAGTCGAAGTGCGTGTTCGTCAGCCCGAGGCTCTTGGCCGTCGTGTTCATCTTGCCGATGAACGACTTCACGCGCGCTTCCCGCGTGGAGCCGCTGCCGAACTTGTCCGCCAGCGCGTACGCCGCGTCGCAGCCCGACGGCAGCATCAGCCCGTAGAGCAGCTGACGGACCGTGACCTTGTCGCCGACGATCAGCCGGGCCGACGAGGCCCAGTCGTTGTTGACGATGTAGTCGCTGTACGCCTTCTGGACCGTGACCTTGGAATCCAGGTTGAGGTTCGGCTGCGCGAGCACCACCCGGGCCGTCATGATCTTGGTGGTGGAGCCGGTGGAGCGACGGGTGTCCGCGGCCTTGGTGTACAGCGTCTTACCCGTGCCGTTGTTCATCACGAAGCCACCCTTGGCGGCGACCGTGGGCGTCGGGAGCGTGGCGGCCTGCGCCGGGGCGGCGAACACCCCGGCCGTCAGAACGGCTCCCGCGGTGAGGGCAACTGCGGAGACGCGACGAATGCCCTTGATGCCAGTTTTCAAATTGAATACTCCAAATACCCCTGATACCCCTGCAGTGCGGCCCATATGAGAAAGCCGCTCGGTCGTGAGACGCCTGAGACAGACCAATGGATGCGCGCCGACGGCGTTTATTTCCGCCGTTTCACGCGGCGGAACCACGGCGGAACCACAGCGGGCGGGCAGCGGCTCACACCACGTCAACGACGACGCGTTACGCGACGCGTCAGGAGCCCATCCCGAGGAAGTGCAGCACCGCCAGCACCCGGCGGTGGTCGCCGTCGGCCTTCGGCAGGTCGAGCTTGGCGAGGATGTTGTTGATGTGCTTGGCGACCGCGCTCTCGCTCACCACCAGTTGGGCGGCGATCCCCGCGTTGGACCGGCCCTCGGCCATCAGGGCGAGCACTTCCCGTTCGCGAGCCGTCAGCCGCTCCAGCGGATCGCTCGCCCGCCGCACCAGCAGCTGGGCGACGACCTGCGGGTCGAGCGCGGTGCCGCCGTCCGCGACCCGCCGCAGCGCCTCGATGAACTCCTCGACATCCGCGACCCGTTGCTTGAGCAGATAGCCCACCCCGCTGGTGTTCGTGGCGAGCAGATCGGCCGCATAGCGCTCCTCGACGTACTGGGAGAGCATCAGCACCGCCGTGCCGGGCCACTGCCGGCGGATCGACAGCGCCGCCCGCACCCCCTCGTCCGTGAAGCCGGGCGGCATCCGCACGTCCACCACCGCCAGGTCCGGCCGGTGCTCCTCGACCGCCGCCAGCAGCCCCTGCGCGTCCCCGGACTCGGCAACCACCTCGAACCCGGCCATCTCCACCACCTTGACCAACCCGATCCGCAGCAGAACGGAGTCCTCGGCGATCACGGCACGCCTCACATCGGGCACGGCAGCTCCACGCTCATCATGGTCGGGCCCCCCACGGGGCTGCTCATCCGGAATGTCCCGTCCACGGACCGCACTCGCTGGGCAAGCCCCGTCAGACCGCTCCCCTTGGACGGATCGGCCCCGCCCATACCGTCGTCGGCGATCACCACCCGCAGTATCCCGCCGAGCCGGGTGACCGTCACATCCGCCCTGGTCGCCTGCGGCGCGTGCTTGGCGATGTTCGTCAGCGCCTCGGAGACGACGAAGTACGCGACCGCCTCGACGGCCGGCGTAGCCCGCTGCGGCAGATCCGGCGGCAGATCCACCCGCAGCCGTACGGGCAGCGGCGCACGGGCCGCGAGTCCGGAGAGCGCCGCATCCAGCCCCAGCTCGTCGAGTACGGCGGGGTGCAACCCCCGCACCAGGCTGCTCAGCTCCTCGATCGCCTCCTTCGCCTCGCGGTGCGCGGTGTCGATGACCTCCCGCACCTCCGGCGGCAGATCCGTCAGCGTGGCCTTGGCCAGCCCCAGATTCAGCGCCAGCGACACCAGCCGCTGCTGCGCCCCGTCGTGCAGATCGCGTTCGATGCGCCGCCGTTCGGCGTCCGCGGCGTCCACCGCCCCGGCGCGGCTCTCGGTGAGGTCGGCCACCCGCCGCACCAGGTCCGCACTCGGGTCGGGCCCCAGCAGTTCGGGGCCGAGGCGCGTCTCAAGGCGCACCAGGGCCGCGGCGAGGGCGGGGACGGCGGCGAGCGCGGCGAGGCCGGCGAGGGTGACGTAGAACGCCTGGGTGGTGTAGCCGGGGTGGTCGGCCCGCCAGGTCCAGGGCACCCCCCATATCCACACGTACACCGTGGCGGCGGCCAGGCCCGAAAGCAGCAGGGACAGCAGCAGCGCTTCGAGCCCGCCGAGCAGCGTGCCGAGCAGGCAGTGGTAGCCGAACTGCCGCTGCGGCCGCCGCCATCCCGGAGGGCGGATGTCGATGCCGAGCAGCTGCCGGAAACGCCAGCGCTGGGCAGCGGTCAGTGCCGGTACGGAGAACACCGTCAGCACCACCGCGAAGCCCAGGACCACCGGCACGCTGGCGTCGTGCCCCTCGATGATCTCCCATACGAGACCGAAGATCATGAACAGCAGGAACCCGATGAACAGGTGCAGCGGCGCCCCCAGGGCGAGGAAGGACGTATCGCGGGTCAGGCGGGTGAGCACGCGCCGCGGCCGGGGCGGGAGTTTCATGATCCAACCGTAGGCGGCGGGCGCCGCGGACCGCCATGAAGACCGCTGCCGTACCGGGGGTGCAGCTAGTGCCACCCCAGGTCGGACAGCGGCGTTACTGACTGCGGCCGGCGAAAACCGGAGTCTTGATCACGAGCCCGACGGCCGGGTTCCAGACACCGGAAGAGACCCTCGCCATGGCTTTGATCGCCTTCAACTCCCCTGCGGACGACGGACGTTACGCGACGCCGCCGGTGGCCTGCCACGGGCCCGCACGGGTCGGCGCCGCCCGCCGGTGGCAGGGCCGCATCCTGGCGTGCGCCGGTCTCGCCCTGCTCCCCTGGCTCGGCTACCTCGCCGGCACGCTCCCGCCCGCCGAGGCCGCCGCCTGGGTCGCCCTCGACGCGCTGGAGGCCGCCGCCCTCCTCACCGCCGGCACCCTCCTGCTGCGCGGCGGCCACCGCCACCGGGCGCCCGCGACCGCCGCGGCCGTCCTCCTCCTCGCCGACGCCGGCATCGACCTCGCCACCGCCGCGCCCGGCCCGGAACTGGCCACCGCCATAGCCATGGCCGTCGCGGCCGAACTCCCCCTGGCGGCCCTGTGCGCGTGGCTCGCGGCGGGGCGGTCGCGGGGGTAGTGGGGGGCTGCGGGGGCGGGGTCGGGGGCACCTAGGGGGTGGGCGAACACATCCCGTAGGGGGCGTGAGGCCCCCCTGCGGGGCCACAACGTGGCGGCGGGGAACGGTATTCCTGCACGGCAGTCCACACAAACCTGCCCGGCAGCCCACACAAAAGCGCCGGTCGGGCCCGGATGACTCCGAGCCCGACCGGCGCTTTGCGGCAATGCGACGGTGCTACGTCGACACCATCCGCGAGGGCCTCCTCCGACGCCACCCCGCGACGGACGACATGGACGCCATCGCGCCAGGGACTAGCAGCCCAGCAGTCGACCGCCCAGGTACGACTGGATCTGGTCCAGGGACACCCGCTCCTGCTTCATCGTGTCGCGCTCGCGCACGGTGACGGCGTTGTCGTCGAGGGTGTCGAAGTCGACCGTGACGCAGAACGGCGTGCCGATCTCGTCCTGGCGGCGGTAGCGGCGGCCGATGGCGCCCGCGTCGTCGAACTCGATGTTCCAGTTCTTGCGCAGGTCGGTGGCGAGGCCCTTGGCCTTCGGCGACAGCTGCGGGTTGCGGGACAGCGGCAGCACCGCGACCTTGACCGGCGACAGGCGCGGGTCGAGCTGCATGACCGTGCGCTTCTCCATCTTGCCCTTGGCGTTGGGCGCCTCGTCCTCGACGTACGCGTCGAGCATGAAGGCGAGCATCGCGCGGTTCACACCGGCCGCCGGCTCGATGACGTACGGAGTCCAGCGCTCGCCGGCCTCCTGGTCGAAGTAGGAGAGGTCCTGGCCGGACGCCTTGGAGTGCGCCGAGAGGTCGTAGTCGGTGCGGTTGGCCACGCCCTCCAGCTCGGAGAACTCGGTGCCGCCGAAGTTGAAGCGGTACTCGATGTCAGCGGTGCGCTTGGAGTAGTGCGAGAGCTTCTCGGCGGGGTGCTCGTACCAGCGGATGTTGTCCTCGCGGATACCGAGGTCGCGGTACCAGTTCCACCGCTGCTCCATCCAGTATTCCTGCCACTGCTCGTCCTCGCCCGGCTTGACGAAGAACTCCATCTCCATCTGCTCGAACTCGCGGGTGCGGAAGATGAAGTTGCCCGGAGTGATCTCGTTCCGGAAGGACTTGCCCATCTGCGCGATGCCGAACGGCGGCTTCTTGCGGGAGGTCTGCTGGACCTGGGCGAAGTTGGTGAAGATGCCCTGGGCGGTCTCGGGGCGCAGGTAGGCGACCGAGGCGGTGTCCTGCGACGGGCCGAGGTGGGTGGAGAGCAGGCCGGAGAACTGCTTGGGCTCGGTGAAGCCGCCCTTGTTGCCGCAGTGCGGGCAGTTGACGTCGGCGAGGCCGTTCTCGGGGAGCTTGCCGTGCTTGGCCTCGTACGCCTCCTCCAGGTGGTCCGCGCGGAAGCGCTTGTGGCAGGAGGTGCACTCGGTGAGCGGGTCGGTGAAGGTGGCGACGTGGCCGGACGCCTGCCACACCTCGGGGGCCAGGATCACCGACGAGTCGAGACCGACGACGTCGTCGCGCGAGGTGACCATGGAGCGCCACCACTGACGCTTGATGTTCTCCTTGAGCTCGACGCCCAGCGGACCGTAGTCCCAGGCAGCCCGAGAGCCGCCGTAGATCTCACTGCAGGGGTATACGAAGCCACGGCGCTTGCTCAGGCTGACGATGGTATCGATCTTGTCGGCGGCCACGGTGCTCTCTTCATTACGACGACGAACGATGAATGGGCATACGCCCGGGCGTCTCGCGCTGGGGGGTGGTCGGGAGACGGATGGACGAATAGTTCAGGGTACCGGCGGGCGCACCCCCCAGGCCAAATCGGTTCCGTACCACTGTCGCCCCGCTCACACCCACCCCCGGCTTTGTTGACAATCGTTTCCAAGTTTGTTGAAAATGACTGTCATGAACATACGCCGTCACATATCCACCGCCGCCGTCGCCGGAGCCTCGGTACTCGGCCTCCTGGCCCTCTCCGCCTGCTCCACGGCCGACGCGACGCGCACGGATGACGGCAAGCTGAAGGTGGCGGCGTCCTTCTACCCCATGGAATTCCTCGCCGAGCAGATCGGCGGCGACCACGTCGAGGTGACCGGCCTCACCAAGCCCGGTGTAGAGCCGCACGACCTGACCCTCACCGCGCAGCAGACCGCCCAGCTCAGCGCGGCCGGCGCGGTGGTCTACCTCAAGGGCCTGCAGCCCGCCGTGGACAGCGCGATCGCCCAGTCCGGCGTCGAGAACATCGCCGACGCATCCGCCCTGACCTCCCTCGAAGCGCACGGCACCGAGGTCGACGGCCACGACCACGACCACGCCGCCGGCGGCGAGCACGCGCACACCGAGTCCGAGGGCGGAAAGGACCCGCACATCTGGCTGGACCCGGTGAAGTACGCCGAGGTCGCCAAGGGCGTCAACAAGACCCTCGCCAAGGCCGACCCGGGCCACAAGGCCGACTACCAGAAGAACACCGACGCGCTGGTGAAGAAGCTCCGGGCGCTGGACGCCGACTTCAGGAACGGGCTGAAGAAGCGGGCGTCCGACACCTTCATCACCACCCACGCCGCCTTCGGCTACCTCGCCGAGCGCTACGGCCTCACCGAGGAGGCCATCAGCGGACTCGACCCCGAGTCCGAGCCCAGCGCCCACCGCATCCAGAGCCTGCACTCCCTCGCCGCCGAGCACCACGTCTCCACGGTCTTCTTCGAGACGATCGCCAACCCGGCCACCGCCCGGACCCTGGCCGGCGATCTGCACCTGAAGACCGATGTGCTCGACCCGCTGGAGGGGATCACCGCCAAGTCCCGCGGCAAGGACTACTTCGGCGTGCAGCGCGCCAACCTCGCCGCCCTGCAGAAGGCCCTCGGCAGCAAGTGAGCAGCCCCGTCCCACCACCCCAGCCCGTTACGGAGGACACCGTGAACCAGCCGCAACCCCAGCCGGTCATCGACCTGCGCGGCGCCACCGCCTCCCTCGGCGCCCGCCCCGTGCTGCGCGGCGTCGACCTCACCGTCCGCTCCGGCGAGGTCGTCGCGCTGCTGGGCGCCAACGGATCGGGCAAGTCCACCGCCGTGCGCTCGGTGATCGGCCAGGTCCCGCTCACCGGCGGCGCGCTGTCCCTCTTCGGTACCGAGTTCCGCCGCTTCAAGGACTGGGCCCGGATCGGGTACGTCCCGCAGCGCACCACCGCGGCCGGCGGGGTCCCCGCCACCGTCCGCGAGGTCGTCACCGCCGGCCGGCTGGCCCGTACGAAGCTGGGCATCCTGCGCAAGGCCGACCGGGCCGCCGTGCACCGCGCCCTGGAGCTGGTCGGGATGGCCGACCGCGCCAAGGACTCCGTCGACGCACTCTCCGGCGGACAGCACCAGCGGGTGCTGATAGCCAGGGCGCTGGCCGGCGAACCGGAACTGCTGATCATGGACGAGCCGATGGCCGGCGTCGACCTGGCCAGCCAGGAGGTGCTCGCCGCCGCCCTGCGCGAGCAGGTCGCCGCCGGCGCCACGGTCCTGCTCGTCCTGCACGAGCTGGGCCCGCTGGAGCCGCTGATCGACCGCGCGGTGGTGCTGCGCGACGGCTGCGTCGTCCACGACGGCCCGCCGCCCGAGGCCGTCGGCCAGCACGCGCTGCCCGGCCACGACCACGTCCACCCACACGCCGACGCCGCCGCGGAGCCGCTCCGCACCGGCCTGCTGACCTAGGGGCTGCACCCACCATGGAAATCCTCAGTTACCCCTTCATGCAGCGGGCCCTGATCGCCGCCCTGATCGTCGGCGTCACCGCCCCCGCCATCGGCATCTATCTCGTCCAGCGCCGCCAGGCCCTGATGGGCGACGGCATCGGCCATGTCGCGCTCACCGGCGTCGGCCTCGGCTTCCTGCTCAACCAGAGCCCCGTCTGGGTCGCCACCGCCGTCGCCGTCACCGGCTCCGTCGTCATGGAGCTGATCCGCTGGTACGGCAGGACCCGCGGCGATCTCGCGCTGGCCATGCTGTTCTACGGCGGCATGGCGGGCGGCGTGATGCTGATGAGCCTGTCCGACGCCGGCTCCAACGCCAACTTCGGCACCTACCTCTTCGGCTCGATCACCACCGTCTCGCCGCAGGACATGACGACGATCTGCGTGCTCGCCGCGCTGGTGCTGGCGATCACGGTCGGCCTGCGCCGTCAGCTGTTCGCCGTCTGCCAGGACGAGGAGTTCGCCCGGGTGACCGGCCTGCCGGTGCGGGTGCTGAACCTCCTGATCGCCGTGACCGCCGCGGTCACCGTCACCGTCGCCATGCGCGTGGTCGGCCTGTTGCTGGTCAGCGCCCTGATGGTGATCCCGGTCGCGGCCGCGCAGCAGATCAGCCGCAGCTTCGCGGTCACCTTCACGGTGGCCGTGGCGATCGGTGTGGCGGTCACTCTTACGGGCACCACCACCTCGTACTACGTGGACGTGCCGTCCGGCGCGACCATCGTGCTGCTCGCCATCGGCCTGTTCGTCGTCTTCACCGCGCTCGCCGGGCCGCTGACGAAAAGGCGCGCCAGGGCTGCCGCACAGCCCGGTACGGGGTGCACCCTGGAGGTACCCGGTGGCCGCACCCCCGCGGACGACGTGAACGTGGCCGGATAGCGCCGCCTAAGCCCGCACGAGTCGGCGCATAGATGTACGTAAAGGGGTACGTGGAGATGTTCCCCCAGGGGTACGGGGAGATGTCCGCGCAGGTGTAAGCGTCCCACCGGGGATCCGGGCATCACCTGGCACAATGGCGGGACGCATGCGCAGGGAGAGGTCCCTGACGTCCTAGGGAGGCAACGGTGGCGACGAGCGCGGGATCTCCGGTACGCGGCCGGTCGACGCGGCAGCGGACCGCGGTGTCCGCCGCACTCGACGAGGTGGACGAGTTCCGCAGTGCCCAGGAACTGCACGACATGCTCAAGCACCGCGGTGACTCGGTCGGACTGACCACCGTCTACCGCACTCTGCAGTCCCTCGCCGACGCCGGCGAGGTCGATGTGCTGCGCACCAGCGACGGCGAGGCGGTCTACCGCCGGTGCAGCACCGACGATCACCACCACCACCTGGTGTGCCGGTCCTGCGGCAAGGCCGTCGAGGTCGAGGGCCCGGCGGTGGAGAAGTGGGCCGACCAGATCGCCGCGGAGCACGGTTTCCGGGACGTGGCGCACACCATCGAGATCTTCGGGACGTGCGGCGACTGCGCCGAGCGGGCCGCCGAGGAGAAGTGACAGCGGGAGCACCGGGATCACCGGGATCACCGGAACCACCGGGACCGCAGTAACACCAGCACCAGCGCACACGGGCCGCCCCCTTGAGACTCAGGGGGCGGCCCGTGTCGCGTTGCGCCGCTTACGTGGCCGACTGGCCGTCCGGCGTCGGCGCCGCACCGAACCGGCGGTCCCGCTTGGCGTACTCCAGGCACGCGTCCCACAGGTTCCGGCGGTCGAAGTCCGGCCACAGAATGTCCTGGAACACCATCTCGGCGTACGCGCTCTGCCAGATCAGGTAGTTCGAGGTCCGCTGCTCGCCGGACGGCCGCACGAAGAGGTCAACGTCCGGCATGTCCGGGTAGTACATGTACTTCGCGACGGTCTTCTCGTTGACCTTCGACGGGTCCAGCTTCCCGGCCCGCACATCCGCCGCGATGGCCGCCGCCGCGTCCGCGATCTCCGCCCGACCGCCGTAATTCACGCAGAAATACAGCGTCATCGCGTCATTGTTCTTGGTCTGCTCCTGGGCGATCTGGAGCTCCTGCACCACGGACTTCCACAGCTTCGGCATCCGCCCGACCCAGCGGATGCGGATGCCCAGCGCGTCCATCTCGTCGCGCCGCCGCCGGATCACGTCCCGGTTGAAGTTCATCAGGAACTTGACCTCGTCGGGCGACCGCTTCCAGTTCTCCGTCGAGAAGGCGTAGAGCGAGAGGTTCTTCACGCCCATCTCGATGCAGCCCTTGAGCACGTCCAGGACGACGCCCTCGCCGACCTTGTGGCCCTCGGTGCGCGGCAGCCCGCGCTCCTTGGCCCACCGGCCGTTGCCGTCCATGACGACGGCCACATGGTTCGGGACCAGATCACTGGGGATCTTCGGCGGCCGCGCACCGGAAGGGTGCTGCTCGGGCGTCTCGTACTCGCGCCGATTACGGCCCAGAATCCCGCGTCGTGCCATGCGGCCCACGTCTCCTATGTGTCGCTTCGGGGGGTTCGTTATGTGCTTGTGCGCTATTGCTCTACATACCGGAGGGAGCGCAGGCCCCGCTCCAGATGCCAGTGCAGGTACGCCGTGACCAGCCCGCTGCCCTCCCGGGCGTGACGGGCCTCGCAGGCGTCCGCGGTCTCCCAGTCGCCGGTCAGCAGCGCACTGAGGAGCCCGATGGCCTCTGAGGAGGGTACGACGCTTCCGGGGACCCGGCAGTCGCCGCAGATCACTCCGCCCGACGCCACGGAGAAGAACCGGTTGGGTCCGGGCAGCCCGCACCGCGCGCAGCTGTCGAAACTCGGCGCGTAGCCGTTGACGGCGAGCGAGCGCAGCAGGAAGGCGTCCAGGACCAGATGCGGGGCGTGCTCACCGCGCGAGAGCGTCCGCAGGCCGCCGACCAGCAGCAGGTACTGCTGTATCGCCGGTTCGCCCTCGTGGTCGGTGAACCGCTCGGCGGTCTCCAGCATGGCGGTGCCGGCCGTGTAGCGGGCGTAGTCGGTGACGATCCCGCCACCGTACGCGGCGATCGTCTCGCTCTGCGTGCACAGCGGCAGACCGCGCCCGATCAGCTCGCTGCCGCGGGCGTAGAACTGCACGTCCACATGCGAGAACGGCTCCAGCCGCGCCCCGAACTTCGACTTCGTGCGCCGTACGCCCCGGGCCACCGCCCGGACCCGGCCGTGCCCCCGGGTGAGCAGCGTGATGATCCGGTCCGCCTCACCCAGCTTCTGGGTGCGCAGCACGATGCCGTCGTCGCGGAACAGACTCATGCGGCCATTGTTCCGCATGGCGGCGCTTCCCCTGTGGCCGGCTGCCGCTCCGTTGCGCCTGGGGCGAGCGTTGCCGCTGCGCGGGGCTGTTCGGCTGCGGGGGCGGCCCTACGGACTCCGTCCTACGGTCCGCCCCCTCCCGTGGGTGTGTGGTGGGGAAGAGGCCGGTGGGGGTCTCCGCCCGGCGGACCAGTCCCGGTGGACCGGCGGACCAGGACCAGGACCAGGACCAGGACCAGAGACCGTCGAACTCCGCTGGTACTAGGCCAGATGCAGGGGCCTCATGTCGATGCCGTGCCGTCGGCCGATCTCCACCATGCGCTCGACGTCCGGAGCCGTGTCCGACGGCGGCGGCAGCTCGCGTCGCTGGGCCGGTTCACCGGCTTCGGCGAAGAACTTGTCGATGCCGCCCGGCGTGTAGGTGATCACCATACGGACCGTGCTCGTGGGTTCGTACCGCTCCAGCGTCCCCGCGGGGATGTGGAAGAACGATCCGGGTCCGCCTTCGAATGTCTCGTTGCCGATGTGGTAGCGCAGCGTTCCCTCGACGACGTAGACACTCTCGGTTCCGGGGTGGATGTGCGGCGGTGGGCCGCCTCCCTCCGGAATGGTCATCTCCATGACGGTCATCTCGCCATTGGTCTCGTCACCGGACGCCTTGACCTCGTAGAGGCCGTTCAACAGCCAGAATGCGTCGCCGTCGCCCTTGCGGCGTACGACGGAGTTCTTCGCCATGCAGTCGCTCCTTACCCTCGTAGCTTCCACACGTGTTCCCGCTGCTTGCCCGGTGGAAGGCCGCCGTCCGGGTAGGCGGCGGGTCGGACACGACGCCTAGGGCCGCTCACCCCGCGACTGCCGCGTCGGCGTCAGCGCCGCGGTCAGCCGCCGGGCGACCTCCATCGAGCAGCGGCCCAGCTCGACGAGCGGCGGGTTGTAGCGGTGCGCGATCGAGACGGGGTCGGGGCGCAGCGACGGCAGGACGACCCCCGCGCCGGCGAGGGCCTCGCGCAGTTCCGTCGTCACGGCATCGACTTCCTTGAGGTGCTTCATGATCGTCCGCCTTCTCGCAGGGTTGTTCACGGTTTGCATGCAGAGCGTGACGCTGCGGAACTACGCTGTGCAAGGGGATCGGCACGGGATCGGCACTACAACTGCCGTGCACACGGTGGGAGTTAGAGGGAGTCAGCCATGGCCAATGGCTCACGCATGGCGGCATGGGAGCACTGGGGCGCGGAGCTCAAGTACCGCCGGGAGCTCGCCGGACTGACGCAGGGCGAACTGGGGCGCCGGGTGTTCGTCTCCGGCGGCTACATCGGCCAGTTCGAGCAGGCGATCCGCAAGCCGCAGCTGGACGTGGCGATCCGGATCGACGAGGTACTGCAAACCGACGGCTTTTTCGAGCGGGCGTGGCGGAAGCTGATCGACGACAAGCGGTATGCGGATTACTTCGCGGCTGCGGCGGATCTGGAGCGGTTGGCGACGAAGATCTGCGAGTTCGAGTCGATGATCACGCCCGGGCTGCTGCAGACATCGGCATACACGCGGGCTCTCACACTCGCGAACAACCCCTTCGCGGACGACGAGTACATCGAGGACAGGGTCCGCGCCCGAATGGATCGGGCAGGCATCCTCAAGGAAGCGACACGGCCCGAGTACTGGGTGGTGCTGCATGAGGCCGCACTACGGGTACCGGTGGGCGGTTCGGCTGTGATGGCAGCACAGCTGGAGCACATCGCCCAGCTCATGCGCGAACGCAAGACACTTGTGCAGGTGCTGCCATTCGCAGCAGGTGCATGCGCGCAGATGGGCAAGTCCCTCAAACTCATGGAGTTCGAAGACGCCCCGCCAACCGCCTATACAGAAGCGGTGTATTCGGGGAATTTGCTGGACGATCCGGCCGTGGTGAAGCGGGCTCAGGGGACATACGATCTACTCAGGGCCGCCGCGCTCTCGACAGAGGCGTCCCTACCCCTGATCGAATCGGCCGCTGAGGACTACAGACGATGCGAGACTACGACCTGAGCACCGCCCGATGGCGTAAGAGTTCTTACAGCGACGGGGACGGCGGCAACTGCGTCGAGGTCGCTCACGACTTCCCCGGCGCCGCCACCTGGCGTAAGAGCAGTTACAGCGACACCAACGGCGGCAGCTGCATCGAGGTCTCCGACGACCTCCCCGGCCTCGTCCCCGTCCGCGACAGCAAGGCGGTTCCCCACGGTCCGGCCGTGGCCTTCTCCGCGTCCGCATGGTCCGCTTTCATCGACGCTGTCAAGAACGCGCGGTTCACGGCCGCCTGACCGGCCTTCACCGAGCCGTCACAACAAGAGCACAAGGGCCCTGCCATCTCTCCTGGATGACAGGGCCACATCACGTTATGGTCCAGGGCATACGCGGGCGGAACGTGACCTTCCGCACTTCTCAGTCACCCCCCGCGATCGGCCCTTACGGCTCGTCAACTCCCCGGTAGCATCCCGTGATGATCGGCACCACGAAGCCGTGATGTCCGGCCGCCCCCTCAGTCCCCATGTAGAGGATCTCGATGACATCCATACCGGAGGCGCTGTTGTGGTGCCTCAGCGCAGGTACGGCCGCCGCCGTGGTCCTGGCGGCGCTCACGATCCGGGCCAGCGGACAACGCAAGGCCCTGACGGCCCGTCTCACCGCCGCTGAGGAACAGAACAGCGCCACGCTCCACGGCAATACGGAGCTCTCGGCCCGGCTGCGCGCCACCGAGGCCGAGATCCGGCACCTGGCCGGGACCAGACTGCCCGACCTGACGATGGCGCTGGCCCATCCGCACGTGCCCGTACGCGGACTGCTGGACGCCCGGTTCGCCGGGTCGGAGACCGACCAGGCGCTGAGCGCCGTACTGGAGCAGGTCGGCGAGGCCATCACCAAGGAGCGGTCCCGGGTCGACGCGGCGGCGCAGTCCACGCTGCGCGGTGCGACCACGACCATTCAGGCGCTGCTCTACCGCCTCCAGACGGCGCTTCAGGACATGCAGCACCGCTACGACGACCCGTCCGTCGCCCAGGACCTGCTGGCCGCCGACTTCCTCAACGAGCAGGCGCTGCGGCGCATCCAGGCCACCGGTGTGGTGTGTGGCGCCTGGCCGGGCCTGACGCGTGAGGACTCCTACCTCTCCGAGCTGGTGGTCGGCGCCGCCTCGCGGCTGCGCGGCTACGAGCGCGTACAGGTCAGCAACCAGTTGCGCGACCCCGTCGCGGTGGTCGCCCGGGCCGTCGAGCCGATCGCGATCACCGTCACCGAGCTGCTCGCCAACGCGCTGCACCACTCGCACCGGGAGCTGCCCGTCACCGTCACGCTCCAGCAGGGCAACCGCGGTGCGTCGGTCATCATCGACGACTACGGCGTCGGTATGCACGACGACGAGGTCAAGGCCGCGATGGAGCTCCTCGCGAGCGACACGGACCTGCTGCTGACCCAGCTCGGCGACCCGCCGCGGTCCGGTTTCGCGGCGGCCGGCCAGCTGGTGCGCCAGTACGGCTTCGGCGTGCACATCGAGTCCTCGCCGTACGGCGGCGTGCGAGCCGTTGTCTACATCCCGGGTGACCCCCTCCTCACCGTCCTCGACGAGAGCGCCCAGCCCATGTCCGTGATGGCTCCGATGCCGCGCCGTTCCGGCGCGGCCGAGCGGCCCGCCGTACTCCCGACCGGAGCCGCCGCCCCCATTCCCCCCACACCGCACACCCCCGCGCCAGCCGCTCCGGCACACGGCGTGCCCGCACAGCCCGACGCCGCGGCGGCCTCCGCCGAGGGCGGACTGCCGCGCAGGCGCCGCCGGCAGCCGGTGGCCGAGCAGGAGCAGAGTCTGCCGCGCACCGAGCCCGTCCACGAACGTTCCCCGGAGGAGACCGGCTCTCGTTGGGCCGCGCTCCAGCAGGGCACCGAGTCCGGCCGCGCGGCAGCCCAGTCAGAAGCCCCTCGCAGTCCCGAAGGGAACGTCTAGCCATGAACAGCCCGACCCGCCGCCGCGTCACCGAGGACAAGTCCTGGGTGCTGGCCCCCCTCTTGGAGCTGCCGCATGTTATCCACGCAGCCGTGATCTCCGGCGACGGCTTCATCGAGGGCGCCTCTCCGGGTCTGACCCGGGACTGCGCCGAGGGTGTCGCCGCGATGATGTCCGCGCTGCAGGGCGCCGGGCGCGCCGTCACCGCGGCGTTCGCCGGCAAGGACGACACCAGGCTGCGGCAGACCGTCATCGAGTCCGACGAGGGCTTCGTCTTCGCGATACCGGCCGGCGAGAACACCTGCCTGGCCGTCTTCTGCGGCCCGGAGGTGAACATGGGCGTCGTCGCGCACCACATGCAGATCCAGGTCACGACCCTGGGCAGCAAGGTCATGAACAGCCCGGCTCGGGACCTCGGTACGCCGGCATGACGCCGCGCCAGAGCAGCGGACGGCGCCTCGTACCGGCCTATCTTGCGACCGGCGGACGTGCCCAGCCCAGCCGTAACACGTTGGACCGGCTCACCCTGCTGCACAGCGCGGGGATGCCGATCACCAGTGAGGTTCGCCCGGAAGAGCACCGCATCCTGGAGCTGCTGCAGCCCGGGGCGCTGTCTCTGGCGGAGGTCGCCGCCCACCTTCAGCTGCCCGTCAGCGTGGTGAAGGTGCTGGTGGCCGATCTCGTCGATGCCGGGCGGCTGCAGGCCCGTGTCCCCATCCCCGAAGCCGAGCAATTCGACCGGCAGATCCTGGAGAGGGTTCTCGATGGACTCCGCTCTCTCAAGTCCTAGCAACGGCACCGGCACCGACGGCATGTACCTCTCGGGAGCCGACCAGACCCTGGTGAAGCTCCTGGTCGCGGGGCCGTTCGGGGTCGGCAAGACCACGCTCATCCGCGCGCTGTCGGAGACCCCGCCGCTGCACACCGAAGAGGTGATGACGCAGTCCGGTGCGTTCGTCGACAACCTCGCCGGTGTACGGGAGAAGACCACCACCACCGTCGCCATCGACTTCGGGCGGCTCACGCTGCCCGGCGATCTGGTGCTGTACCTGTTCGGCACCCCCGGACAGAAACGATTCCGTCCGCTGTGGCAGGACATCGCACGCGGCGCGCTGGGCGCGCTCGTCCTCGCCGACACCCGCCGCCTCGCGGACTCCTTCGAGGTGATGGACATCATCGAGGAGGCCGGGCTGCGCTACGCGGTCGCGGTCAACACCTTCCCCGACGCGCCGCACTACGACGTGCCGCAGCTCCGCGAAGCCCTCGACCTGCACCCCGATACGCCGCTGGTGATGTGCGACGCCCGCGACCGGGACCAGTCCGTCGATGCGCTGATCGCGCTCGTCGGGCACGTTCTCGCCCACACGCCCCAGGAGAACCAGACCTCGTGACTTCCCCGTACGAGCCGGGTGCCACCCCACCACCCGGCTGCCCCGCCCATGCCCAGGGTGGAGTGGCCGCCGGGCCGGCGGACGCCCTCGCCCAGGGCGCCCCCGCTCCGGGCGGCCATCCGCTGGACCAGGTCGAAGGCCACTCGCTCGTCAGGCTCTACGACCCGGAGTTCGCCGCCGACCCGCACCGTTACTACGCCTATCTGCGGCAGTACGGCGCCCTGGCTCCGGTGGAGATCGCCACCGGCGTGACCGCGATGCTGGTCACCGACTACCGGGCCGCGCTGGAGCTGCTGAACGACGAGGCCACCTGGTCCAAGGACTCCCGGGCCTGGATGGAGACGGTGCCGCCCGACACGGCGGTCATGCCGATGCTGGGCTGGCGGCCGAACGCCCTGTTCAACGACGGGGACGTGCACCGCCGCTACCGCCAGGTGATCACCGACAGCTTCCGGCTCGTCGAGCCGCAGGAGCTGCGGGCGAGGGTTCGCAAGACCGCGGACTCCCTGATCCAGAAGTTCGGCGCGACGGGCGAGGTGGACCTCATGTCCGCCTACGCCCAGCAGCTGCCGCTGCTGATGTTCAACAACCTCTTCGGTATGCCGGACGAGTACGGCGACCAGCTGGTCGCGGCCATCGGCGGGCTGATGGACGGGGCCACGCCGGAGGAGGCGGCGGCCGCCGACGCGGCGTTCTCGGCGTACATCATGGAGCTGGTGGGCCGGAAGAAGGCGCAGCGCGGCGCGGACCTCACGTCCTGGTTCCTGGACCACCCCAACGGCCTGAGCGACGAGGAGGTCGTCGCGCAGATCGTGGTGACGATGGCCGCGGGCAACGAGCCGCTGGCCAACCTCATCGCCAACGCGCTGTCGCGGATGCTCTCCGACGACCGCTACTACAGCACCCTGTCCGGTGGCGCGCTGACCGTCCAGGACGCCATCAACCAGGTGCTGTGGAACGACCCGCCGATGGGCCAGTACTCCGCGCACTACGCCCGCCGGGATGTGTTCTTCCACGGCACCTGGGTGCGCAAGGGGCAGCTGGTGCTGGTCTCCTACGCGGCGGCCAACACGCAGTTCGGTGAGGTCTCGCTGGACAGCGGCTCGGGCAGCGGCGCGCATCTGACCTGGGCGTCCGGGCCCCATGCCTGCCCGGTGCCGCGGCATGCGCTGGTGATCGCCACCACCGCGATCGAACGTCTCACCGCCTGGCTCTCCGACATCGAACTCGCCGTTCCCGTAGAGGAGTTGAGCTGGCGCCCCGGCGCCTTCCAACGGGCCCTGACCGCTCTCCCGGCCCGCTTCACTCCCATCACCCCCGATCAGGCAGGAGCCACCCCATGGGACAACAGCTCGTCGCCCTCGACCCCTCCGGATCCGACGTCTACGCGGAGGCCGAGCGCCTCCGTGGGCTAGGGCCCGTCACCCGCGTCCAGATCCCCGAGGGCCCGGAGGCCTGGTCGATCACCAGCCACGCCCTCATCAAGAAGCTGCTGACCGATCCGCGCGTCTCCAAGGATCCCAACAAGCACTGGCCCGCCTGGCAGCGCGGCGAGTACCAGGACGGCTGGCTGGCGACCTGGGTCGGCGTCACCAACATGTTCACCGCGTACGGCGAGGACCACCGGCGGTTGCGCAAGCTCATCGCGCCGGCCTTCACCGCCCGCCGCACCGAGGCCATGCAGCCGTCGGTCGAGCGGATCACCGCGGCCCTGATCGAGGACCTCGCGGCGGCCCCGGCCGGTGCGGTCACCGACCTGCGCGCGGGCTTCGCGCACCCGCTGCCCATGCAGGTCATCTGCGAGCTGTTCGGCATCCCGGGCGACGACACCCGCACGGAGCTGGCCCGGCTCGCCGAGATCATCATGACCAGCGTCGACCCGGAAGAGGCCGGGAAGACGCTGATGGCCACCCACGAGCTGCTGCGCGGCCTGGTCGCGCTCAAGCGCCGGCAGCCCGCCGAGGACCTGACCAGCCTGCTGGTCACCTCGCGGGACGAGGACGGCCAGAAGATGAGCGAGCAGGAGCTGCTGGACACGCTGCTGCTCGTCCTGGTCGCCGGGCACGAGACCACCGTCAACCTCATCGGCAACGCGGTGCACAACCTGCTCACGCACCCCGAGCAGCTCAAGCAGGTGCGCGCCGGGCAGGCCTCCTGGAACGACGTCATCGAGGAGACCCTCCGCTGGTCCCCCAGCGTCGCCAACCTGCCGCTGCGCTTCGCCGTCGAGGACATCGAGATCCCGGACGGCCCCACCATCCGCAAGGGTGACGCGATCCTGCCGTCGTTCGTGGCGGCCGGCCGCGACTCCGAGCAGCACGGGCCCACCGCGGGCGAGTTCTCCGTCCGGCGCCCGAACGTGGAGCACCTCAGCTTCGGCCACGGTGTCCACCACTGCCTGGGCGCCCCGCTGGCCCGGATGGAGACGCGGCTCGCCCTTCCGGCGCTCTTCGACCGGTTCCCGGATCTCGAACTGGCGGTGTCGGAGGAGGAGTTGGAGCCGTCGGCCGGGTTCATCACGACCGGCCTGCGCAGCCTGCCGATCCGTCTGGCGCCGGCCACGTCTTGATATCGGGCGCTGTCTGACACCGGTCCGCGCACGGCCGACGCCCCGCCACCTTCTCGGTGGCGGGGCGTCGGTCTGCGTGGGCCTCGGGCTGCCGCGGGGGCGTCGGCCGCGCGGGGCGTCGCGCATGTCGGGGGGCGTGGGGGGCGGCCGTCAGGAGGGCGTACGGGCGGCCGCCAGCAGGCGGTCGGTGTCGCCGGGGCGGAGCATCAGCGCGCTGCCGACCGTGGTCAGCGCCTCGCGTTCGGCGGGGGTGTAGGAGCCGTCGGCGAGGGCGATCCTGGCGCCCTGCAGGAGCAGCGATTCGCGGCCGGCGCGGGCGAGGTGCGGGGCGAGCGGCTCCAGTGACTCATGGAGCTCTATGGCCAGCGCGGTGCCGCAGGGGTCGAGGCCGTGGTGGCCGCAGTGGCCGCCGGTGAGCGCGGCCGACGATCTCGGGGGCAGGCCGGTGTCGGCGGCGAGGGCGGCGAGGAGGGTGAGCAGCTGGTCCTCGGAGCAGTCCGCGAAGCCGGCCGCGCGGACCGTGTCGACGGCAGTGGCCCGCACGGCGCGGGAGGACGTACCGCCGGCGGCCAGCAGGGCGAGGGTGATGGTGTGGACGGCGTCCCGGAGCATCGCGGAGAACCGCACGGTGGTGGGGTGGTCCAGGGCGTCCAGGCCGAAGTGCCCGTGGCAGGCGGAGCACTCCAGGACGGGGCCGGTGGCGCCGCGGGAGAGCACCGGGACGCCGAGGACGGTCAGCCGGCGCTGGCCGGTCCGGCGCAGGTAGTTGCGGTCCCCGCCGCAGTCCGGGCAGAAGAACTCACCGTCGGCGACGGTACGCCAGGACGTGCGCACGCCCATCACACACATCTTGTGCATCACGCCAGCCTCCATGCCGCTGCGGCCCCGTCGCCTATTGGACGTGATGTTAGCCACATCATTGATGCGGCGTCAGCACCTCGTATCGGACAACTGGCGGGACGGTGACGGGCTCCGCCCTTCCGGGGGAGAAGGGCGGAGCGCCTTGACGCGGCCAGGAGCCGGGGCCGCGTCAGCCTCTGGAGGTCGGCGTCCTGAGCGCCTCGGCGACCTCGCGCGCCTGATTGTCCAGGCCACGGGCGTTGGGGTGGATGAGGGTGCAGCTCTCACCGGAGCCGGGGATCTGGCGGCACATGCCCGCGGGCGGGTCGGTCTGGTCGCCGTCGCCCGTGAGGTCGTCCTTGATCCCGTACATCCACTTCGCGTCCCCGCTCTCGCACACGCCATGGGCCGCGCTGGGGCCGTAGGTGTCGACGTAGGCCGTGCCGTGGTCGGCGGCCTGCTTCTCCAGCAGGCCGTTGACGTCGCGTTCGAGCGCGTCCACCCAGGGCATATCGCCCTTTCTGATGCTGCCGAGCTGGTTCCAGTGCCCGTAACGGCAGCCGGACGGGTCCGCGACGACGGCCGGATAGCCGACGACGGCGATCCGCGCATGCGGCGCGGCCTCGCGGATCCGCGCCATCATCCGGTCGAAGTCGTCGTCGAGCCGGTCGAACCGCCCGCGCAGCCAGGCCGCCCCGCCACCGCCGTCGGAGTAGTAGTCGGTGCAGGGCTTGCGCTTCCACACCGGCGCGAAAGCGCCCAGTTCCAGGCACTTGGTCATGATGGGCCCGAAGCCGAGGGAGTTGCCGCCGATGCTGACGGTGACGTAGTCGGTCTCGTCGGACAGCGCGTCGATCTGGGCGGGCTTTTCGTCCCAGCCGCCCGGTGGCGGGGTCGTCGGCGGGCCGAGGACCTTCTCGGAGGGCTGGGGCTCCAGGACCCCCTCGACGACCTCGGCGGCCCCGCAGGTGACGTCGGTCAGCTCGTAGCCGAGCCGCTCGGCGACCTGATGGGGGTAGTTGCGGTAGGAGCGGCCGCAGCCGTCGCCGTCGTCCCAGGGGCGGACGAACACTCCCGCGCTGTAGGAGTCGCCGAGCGCGACGTAGGTGGGACGGTCGGCCGCGGCGGCCGGCGCCCCGGACGGGGTGAGGGAGGAGCCCACCACCGCGAGGGCGGCGGCCCCGGCCAGCGCCAGCCGGGTGACGACGGGCATGCGTAATCTGCTCATGTGCACGTCCTTGGTGTCCGCGCCGCCGCTGGTCCGACGAGCGCGCACCACCGAACGTACCGGGAAACTACGCAGAGTAACCGAGCCGGGTTTTCAAACCCCACCTTCAGGTGGCCCGGGCGCACGACGGCGCCCCCGCGGCTCGGTGGGAGCCATGGGGGCGCCGGGGTGATCTGCCCAGGTCAGCGGGCCGCGCGGTTCACCGCGGAGACGACCGCCTTGAGCGAGGCGCGCGTGGTGTTCGGGTCGATGCCGATGCCCCACAGCACCTTGTCGCCGATCGCGCACTCGATGTACGAGGCGGCCTGTGCGGAGGCGCCCTCGCTCATCGTGTGCTCCTGGTAGTCCAGCAGGCGTACGTCGACGCCGATGCCCTGCAGGGCGTCGAAGAACGCGGAGATCGGACCGTTGCCGGAGCCCGTCAGGACGCTGTCCCGGCCGTCGACGACCGCCTCGACGGTGAGCGCGTCGACGCCGTCGCGGTCGGTGGTGCTCTGGCCGTTCTTGACCTGGATGCGGCCCCACGGGTTCTCGGGGTTGGGCAGGTACTCGTCCTGGAAGGCGGACCAGATGGCGGCCGGGGTGACCTCGCCGCCCTCGGCGTCGGTCTTCTCCTGGATGATCCGGGAGAACTCGATCTGCATCCGGCGCGGCAGGTCCAGCTTGTGGTCGTTCTTCAGGACGTAGGCGATACCGCCCTTGCCGGACTGGGAGTTGACCCGGATGACGGCCTCGTAGGAGCGGCCGACGTCCTTGGGGTCGATGGGCAGGTACGGCACCGCCCACTCGATCTCGTCCACGGTCTTGCCGGCGGCGGCCGCCTCGGCCTCCATGGCGTCGAAGCCCTTCTTGATGGCGTCCTGGTGGGAGCCGGAGAAGGCGGTGTAGACCAGGTCGCCCGCGTAGGGGTGGCGCGGGTGGATCTCCATCTGGTTGCAGTACTCGCTGGTGCGACGGATCTCGTCGATCTGCGAGAAGTCGATCTGCGGGTCGACGCCCTGGGAGAAGAGGTTCATGCCCAGCGTCACCAGGTCGACGTTGCCGGTGCGCTCGCCCTGGCCGAACAGGCAGCCCTCGATGCGGTCGGCGCCCGCCATGATCGCCAGCTCGGCGGCGGCCACGGCCGTACCGCGGTCGTTGTGGGGGTGGACGGACAGGCAGATGTGCTCGCGGCGGGAGAGGTTGCGCGACATCCACTCGAAGCGGTCGGCGTGCGTCGACGGCGTGGAACGCTCCACGGTGGCGGGGAGGTTGAGGATGATCTCGCGCCCCTCCTCCGGCTGCCAGACGTCCATGACGCCCTCGCAGACCTCCAGCGCGAAGTCCAGCTCGGTGTCGGTGAAGATCTCCGGCGAGTACTGGTAGCCGAAGACCGTCTCCTCGCCCAGCAGCTTGTCGGCGTACTCCATCACCAGCCGCGTACCGTCCACCGCGATCTGCTTGACCTGCTCCTTCGAGCCGCGGAAGACGACCCGGCGGAAGGTCGGGGCGGTCGCGTTGTACAGGTGGACGGTGGCGCGGTGGGCACCGCGCAGCGACTCCACGGTCCGCTCGATCAGCTCCTCGCGGGCCTGCGTCAGCACGGAGATGGTGACGTCCTCCGGGATGGCGCCCTCTTCGATGATGGAGCGCACGAACGCGAAGTCGGTCTCACCGGAGGACGGGAAGCCGACCTCGATCTCCTTGTAGCCCATGCGTACCAGCAGGTCGAACATCTCGCGCTTGCGGGCCGGCGACATCGGGTCGATCAGGGCCTGATTGCCGTCGCGCAGGTCGGTCGACAGCCAGCGGGGCGCGGCGGTGATCCGATTGTTCGGCCACGTGCGATCGGGGATGTCGACGGCTTCATAGGGGCCGTATTTGTGGATCGGCATCCCGGAGGGGCGCTGCAGTCGCGTGGCGTTGGTGACCGGGGTGCGGCGGCCGACGGCGTTGGCTGCGGGGCTCGACGGATTCGTCATGGTGCGTAGGGCTCCTCGTATGTCCGCTGGGGGCACGGCCGACGGGGCGAAAGATCGCAACACCGAACTCCGCGGGGAGGGGGTCGGCCTACGACTACAGGCCCTCGCCGCGGCAGCTAAGGAGAAGCAGCCCGAAACGCATGATGCACAGCACCCTAGCTGAGGTACGCCCTGAGTGGCGGTTGCGTATCAGTATGCGGGACCGGGTCGGGCGTTACGGCCTAAATGCGACGAACCACACATATTCAGGAATCTCGACCGCGCCCAGTGACACGTGGACTACACAGTGCCACCGTTTGTCCATGGACCTCAACGAGACGAGCAAGAAGGCCGCCACCTCCACCCCCGTCTTCTGCACGATCATCCCGCCGCACATCCTCGACACCCTGGCCCAGTCCGACGACCCGGCCCGGCACGAGCCCGCCCGCCGCACCCTGGAGCACGACCACCTGCGCCGGACCCGGCGCCGCGAGCTGGCCGCCCGCGGCCTGACCCCCGGCGAGCCCGGCGAGGCCGCGGACAAGCCCCACCGCACCGTCTATGACGCGGAGCACCGCGAGGACCTGCCCGGCACCAAGGTGCACGCGGAGTCCGACGGCCCCTCCCAGGACGCCTCGGTCAACCGCGCCCACGCCGGCCTCGGCGCCACCTTCGACCTCTACCTCAAGATCTACGGCCGCAAGTCCATCGACGGCGCCGGCCTGCCGCTCGACGCGACCGTCCACTACGGCGAGAAGTACAACAACGCCTTCTGGGACGGCGAGCGGATGGTCTTCGGTGACGGCGACAACGACCTCTTCGTGGACTTCACCATCCCCGTCGACGTGATCGGCCACGAGCTGACCCACGGCGTCACCCAGTACACCGCCAACCTCGACTACCAGGGCCAGTCCGGCGCCCTCAACGAGTCCGTCTCCGATGTCTTCGGCGCCCTGATCAAGCAGTACGCCCTCGGCCAGGCCGCCGACCAGGCCGACTGGCTGATCGGCGCCGACCTGCTCGGCCCGGGTGTCGACAAAGGCACGGCCCTGCGCTCCATGAAGGCCCCTGGGACGGCGTACGACGACGACGTCCTCGGCAAGGACCCGCAGCCGGCCACCATGGACGGCTATGTGCGCACCACCGACGACAACGGCGGTGTACACATCAACTCCGGCATCCCCAACCACGCGTTCTACCTGGTCGCCACCGCCCTCGGCGGCAACGCCTGGGAGCGCGCGGGCCAGATCTGGTACGACGTGCTGACCGGCGGCGAGCTCGCCAGGGACGCCGAATTCGCCGACTTCGCCCGGCTCACCGTCGCCGCCGCCCGGGCCCGCTTCGGTGAGGGCAAGGAGCTCAAGGCCGTACAGGAGGCCTGGAACAAGGTTGGCGTCCCCACGGCGTAGGACGCGGGACGCGGGCGGGGCGGGGGCGTCCGACAGGCGCTCCCGCCCCGCCCGCGATTACCGTGGCCCCAGGGGGTAGGAGCCCCTCGCAAGGCGTCCGACGACGTCGGAGGATTCCGTTATGCGCATTCATATCCACCGCACCGGCGGCTTCGCGGGCGTCGACCGCCGCGCCGAGGTCGACACCGCGGACCGCCCCGACGCGGCCGACTGGCACACCCTCGCCGAACAGGCCGTGGCCACCGCCCACACCGAACCCCCCGTCGGCGTCCCCGACGGCTTCAGCTACCAGATCACCGTCGACGGCAACACCGTGTACTGCTCCGATCCCCGCCTCACGGCCGAGCAGCGGACGTTGATCACGCGGGTGATGAAGGAAGGGTCGTAGGGAGCGTCGCCGTGGGCGGCGCCGTGGCCGGCACCGTAGATCCCTGGTGCCCCAACTGCCCGCCCCTGCCGCCCCCTTGACACTGTTACCGGCGGTAAGGAAGATCCGGCCATGACTACGGTGCCGGTCTCCTACGCCTCGCTGCCGCGTTTTCCCCGGGACTTCGTGTGGGGGGTGTCGACCTCCGCCGCGCAGATCGAGGGCGCGGTGGCGGAAGCGGGGCGGGGCCGCTCGTCCTGGGACGTGTTCGCGGCACAGGCCGGGCGGATCAAGGACGGCTCGGACGCGCGGGTGGCCACCGACCACTACCACCGCTACCGCGAGGACGTGGCGCTGCTGCGCGGCCTCGGAGTCGGCGCGTACCGGTTCTCGGTGGCCTGGCCGCGGGTGGTGCCGGACGGCGGCGGCGCGGTCAACGCGGCCGGGCTGGACTTCTACGACCGGCTGGTGGACGAGCTGCTGGCGGCGGGCGTCGCCCCGGTGCCGACACTGTTCCACTGGGACACGCCGCAGGCCCTGGAGGAGCGCGGCGGCTGGCTCGTACGGGAGACGGCCGAGCACTTCGCGGCGTACGCGGACGCGGTGGCGGCGCGGCTCGGGGACCGGGTGGAGCGGTGGATCACGCTCAACGAGCCCGCCGAACTGACGCTGCTGGGCTACGGGCTGGGACAGCACGCGCCGGGGCGGCGGCTGCTGTTCGAGGCGCTGCCGGCGGCGCACCATCAGCTACTGGGGCACGGCCTGGCCGTACAGGCGCTGCGGGCCCGGGGAGCGGGCGGCATCGGCATCGCCAACTCGCACGGTCCGACCTGGGCGGCCTCCGGGGACGAGGCGGACACCTCGGCCGCGGAACTCTACGACCTGCTGCTCAACCGGCTCTTCGCGGAGCCCCTGCTGCTGGGGCGCTATCCGGGTGAGGAGTGGGACCTGGCGGGGATGCTGCCGGGTCCGGTCGCCGAGGACCTGAAGATCATCGCGCAGCCGCTGGACTGGTACGGGATCAACTACTACCAGCCGACGTCGGTGGGCGCCCCGCGGGAGGCGGGCGGCGGCGCACCGGCCGAGTTCGCCGGGATCGAGATACCGGCCGAACTCCCCTTCGCACCCAGGGAGATCGAGGGCTACCCCCGGACCGACTTCGGCTGGCCGGTGGTGCCGGCGGCGCTGACCGAGCTGCTGGTGTCCTTCCGGGAGCGGTACGGGGACCGGCTGCCGCCCGTCGTCATCACCGAGAACGGCTGCTCGTACGAAGGGATCGAGGACAGCGAGCGGATCGCCTTCCTGGACGGGCATCTGCGGGCGCTGCACGCGGCCATGGCGGCCGGGGTCGACGTCCGCGGGTACTTCGTGTGGTCGCTGCTGGACAACTTCGAGTGGGCCGAGGGGTACGCGCGGCGGTTCGGGCTGGTGCATGTCGACTACGAGACGCTGCGGCGTACGCCGAAGGCGTCGTACCACTGGTTGCGGGAGGTGCTGCGGGAGCAGGCCCGGCAGGACCGGGGATGAGCCGACCGGCGGCCTCGGGGGCGCCGGCGGAGCCGTCGCAGCGGGTGGGGCGCGGCTGGACCGCGTCGCTGTCGCTGGCGAACGGGGCCATCTGGGTCGGGTGGTACGGGCCGCTGCAGATCCTGCTCGCCCGGCAGGCGGCCGAGCTGGCGCCGGCGGGCACGGCCAAGGAGTCGGTGCTGGCGTGGGTGGCGGGGGCCGGGGCCGCCGTCTCGATGGTCGCCAACCCGCTGTTCGGGGCGCTGTCGGACCGTACGACGTCACGGTTCGGGCGGCGCACACCGTGGATCGTCGCCGGGGTCGCGGGCGGGGCCGCGGCCCTGGCGCTGCTGGCGGGGGCCCGGAGCGTGCCGGCGATGGCGGTGGGGTGGTGCCTGGTGCAGCTCACCTTGAACGCGGCGTTCGCGGCGATCACCGCCGCGGTGCCCGACCGGGTGCCGCACCGGCAGCGGGGGGCGGTGGGCGGCTGGCTGGGGGCCGCGCAGATTCTGGGCGTGGTGGCCGGGACGGGGCTGGCGACGGCCGGCGGTGGGGTGGTCGGCGGCTATCTGGCCTGCGCCGGTTTCGCGGTGCTGGGAACGCTGCCGTATGTGCTGCTGCACCGCGATCCGGTGCTGCCGGCGGCGCGGCGGCCGGCGCTGACCTGGCGGGCGTTCCTCGGCGGGTTCTGGATCAGCCCGCGCCGCCATCCCGACCTGGGCTGGGCCTGGCTGACCCGGTTCCTGGTGAACCTCGGCAACGCGCTGGCGCTGCTGTACCTGCTGTACTACCTGCGGGATGTGCTGCGGCGGCCGGACCCGGGCGGCGGGGTGCTGGTGCTGACCGCCGTCAACGGCGTCACCCTGCTGGCCACGGTCGTGGTGGGCGGGATCTGGTCGGACCGGGCGGGACGGCGGCAGCCGTTCGTGCTGTGGGCCGGGGTGATCATGACGGTGGCCACCGGGCTGCTGGCCGTATGGCAGACGTGGCCGGGCGCGGTGTGCGCCGCGGCGCTGCTGGGCCTGGGGTTCGGCGTCTTCACGTCCGTCGACCTCGCGCTGATGACCGAGGTGCTGCCGGCCGCGGCGCACCGCGGCAAGGACCTCGGCATCATCAACATCGCCAACTCGCTTCCGCAGGTGGCCGCCCCGGCGCTGGCCGCGCCGATCGTCGGCCACCTCGGCGGCTACCGGGCGCTGTACGGCGTCGCGGCGGCGATCGGGCTGGTGGGGGCGCTGCTGGTGCGGCGGATCCGGGGTGTGGCCTAGGGCCGCCGAGAAGCGGTGCGGGGCTTCGGCGCGGGGCTGTCAGAAGCCCAGCTTGCGCAGCTGCTTGGGGTCGCGCTGCCAGTCCTTGGCCACCTTGACGTGCAGATCGAGGAAGACCGGCGTGCCCAGCAACGCCTCGATGTGCTTGCGGGACTTGGTGCCGACCTCCTTCAGGCGCTTGCCCTTGGGGCCGATGATGATGCCCTTCTGGCTGGGGCGCTCGATGTAGACGTTGGCGTGGATGTCGAGCAGGGGCTTGTCGGCGGGGCGGTCCTCGCGCGGCAGCATCTCCTCGACGACCACCGCGATCGAGTGCGGCAGCTCGTCGCGTACGCCCTCCAGCGCGGCCTCGCGGATCAGCTCGGCGACCATGACCTGCTCGGGCTCGTCGGTGAGGTCGCCCTCCGGGTAGAGCGCGGGGCCCTCGGGGAGCAGCGGGACGAGGAGGTCGGCGAGGAGGGAGACCTGGGTGTCGCCCACCGCCGAGACCGGGATGATCTCGGCCCACTCGAAGCCCAGCTCCTTGCCGAGCTGGTCGATCGCGATCAGCTGGGTGGCCAGCGTCTTGGAGTCGACCAGGTCGGTCTTGGTGACGATGGCGACCTTGGGGGTCTTCTTGATCTCGGCCAGCTCACCGGCGATATAGCGGTCGCCGGGGCCGATCTTCTGGTCGGCGGGCAGACAGAAGCCGATCACGTCGACCTCGGACCAGGTGGTGCGGACGACGTCGTTGAGGCGCTCGCCGAGCAGCGTGCGCGGCTTGTGCAGACCCGGTGTGTCGACGAGGACCAGCTGGGCGTCGGGGCGGTGCACGATGCCGCGCACCGTGTGGCGGGTGGTCTGCGGGCGGTTGGAGGTGATCGCCACCTTCGTCCCGACGAGAGCGTTCGTGAGGGTGGACTTGCCCGCGTTGGGGCGGCCGACGAAGCAGGCGAAGCCGGCGCGGTGCGGGGCGGAGGAGTCTGTACGAACGCTCATGGCGCCCATTCTCCCCGATCCACGGCGCCGCTCCGACCACGCCGGGCGATGATCAGTGCGGCGTGGGGCCGCGGCACGCGGCGGATACGGGCGGGCTCCCCCGGGCGGGCCCGCCCTCGCGCGTCCCGCGGCCGGGTGCGTGCTACTCGCCCGCCGGGACCGCGACGCGCAGGGTGCCATCGGGGCCGGCGACCAGGACCGGCGTCTCGGGGCCGCCGAGGTCCCGTACGGCCGCACGGTCCGCGTCGGCGGCGCCCTCGGCGTCGGTGACCACGGCCGCGGCCTCCAGGGACGTCGCCCCGCTGGCGACGGCCATCGCGACGGCCGTCTGGAGCGCGCTGAGCTTCAGCGAGTCCAGAGCGACGGTGCCGGCGACGTAGGTGCGGCCGGTCTCGTCGCGTACGGCGGCGCCCTCGGGCACGCCGTTGCGCGCCCGTGCCGAGCGCGCGAGCGTGATGATCTTGCGGTCTTCGGGGTCCAGCGGTGCGGCTTCGGTCATACGGGCGAGCATATGCGCCGACGTCCCGGCGGCCGTACGGGGATCACCCCGCCACCGAGTACATCCCGCCCCGCCTGCCCTCCGGCGAGGTGAGCCACTCCAGCTTCGCCGCGGTGTCCGTCTCCGGGCGCGCGTTGTGCAGCACGATGTTCAGGTCCGGCCGGACCGGGATGCGCAGCTGGGTGGTCTCGAACAGCAGGGCGCCGACCAGCGGATGGTCCATCTCCTTGTGCAGCTGGCCGCCGTCCTGCACATCGCCGCGCGCCCACAGTTCGCAGAACTCCGTGCTGAGCGCGGAGGTTTCGCGGACGATCTCGTCGAAGCCCTCGTCGTCGGGGCGCGCCGAGCACGCGGCGCGGTACTGGGCGACGACCTGCGGCGCGTTCGCCTTCCAGCTGGCGGCCCGCGCGCGGTACACGGGGTCGGTGAAGAACGCGATCAGGCAGTTGGGGGAGACGCCGGGGCGGCCGTGGCCCATGACCAGGTGCGCCGCCTCGTTGTAGGCGATGGTGTTCCAGTACGGGTCCATGATGTGCGCCGGGAAGGGCATCCAGGCGTCGATCAGCCGCTGCAGGCCGGCGCAGACATCCGTCATGGCCGGCTCCTCGGCGTCCTGCCGCAGCGGCGGGTTCAGCCCGGCCAGTACGTACAGATGCCGCCGCTCGACGCCGCTGAGCCGCAGCACCCGGGCGACCGCGTCCAGCACCTGCGGCGAGACGGTGATGTCGCGGCCCTGCTCCAGCCACTGGTACCAGGACGCGCCGACCCCGGCGAGGACGGCGACCTCCTCGCGGCGCAGTCCGGGCGTACGGCGGCGGCCGCCGGCGGGCAGGCCCGCCTCGGCCGGGGTGACCCGGGCGCGACGGCTCATCAGGAAGTCGCGCAGGTCCTGGCGTCGGCGCGAGGTGTCGTGGGCGGCGGTGTTCGGGGCCACGTTTCTCCCCCTGTCGGCGTGGCTGGTGGTGCGGACACCACGATAAGTTCCCGCTCCCCACGGCGTATTCCGGGCCCGCAGGATCGTCGTATGCCGATAACCGACACCTCTCTCGACCCCGATACCGAGCCGGCGGGCGCGGCGGCCGGCCCCGCCCGGGCCGCCGACCGCGCCGCGGCTGCCGCCGGTGCGCGGCTGACCGCGCGCGACCGGCTCGTCCTGCTCCTGCTGTGCGCCGCGCAGTTCATCGTCGCGCTGGACTTCTCCATCCTGAACGTGGCGCTGCCCGTGCTCGGCAAGGACCTGGGCATGGGCCAGGCCGATCTGCAGTGGGCGGTCACCGCGTTCGCGCTGCCTTCGGGCGGCTTTCTGCTGCTGTTCGGCCGGATCGCCGATCTCTTCGGGCGGCGCAGGCTGTTCCTGACCGGGCTCGCGGTGTTCACCGCGGCCTCGGTGCTGGCGGCGCTGGCGTGGTCCCCGGCGGTCTTCCTGGGCGGGCGGGCGCTCCAGGGCCTGGGGGCGGCGATCATCGTGCCCACCGGGATGTCGCTGCTGACCACCACCTTCGCCGAGGGGCCGCAGCGCGAACGGGCGCTGGGCATCAGCGGCACGCTGATGTCGCTGGGCTTCACCATCGGCATGGTGCTGGGCGGGATGATGACGGACGCCCTCGGCTGGCGCTCCACGATGGGGCTGCTGGCCGCGGCCGGAGTGGCGGTAGTGGCCGGGGCGCCGGCGCTGCTGACCGAGTCCCGGCACCCCTCGCGGCCGCGGATCGACGTACCCGGCGCGGTCACCGTCACCGGCGGACTGCTGTCGCTGATCTACGCCCTGTCCACCGCCGCCCAGCGGGGCTTCGGCCACCCGGACGTGATCGTGACGCTGGTGGCGGGGGTGGCGCTGCTGGCCGCCTTCGTGGTCGTGGAGTCGCGGGCCGCACAGCCGCTGGTGTCACTGCCGATGCTGCGCCGCCGCACGGTCGCCTGGGGCAATCTGGCGGGTCTGACGACCTTCTCGATGATGAGCGCCGTCATCTTCCTGCTCACCCTCTACCTGCAGGAGGTGCTGCGGCTGTCCGCCTTCCAGACCGGTCTGGTCTTCGGTGTGCAGGGCGCGGTCTCGGCGGTCGCCGGCGTCCTCGCGCCCCGGGTCATCGGCCGGCTCGGCGCCCGCCGCACGCTGCTGACCGGGCTGCTGCTCCAGGCCGGTTTCACCGCCGCGCTGCTGGGCCTGGGCACCGGCAGCGGTATGTGGCTGGCCCTGATCGGGGTGACCTTCGCCAGCCTCGGTCACCTGTGGGCGATCGTCTCCTACGGCGTGACCGCCACCTCCGGCGTCCCGGACACCGAGCAGGGTCTGGCGACCGGTCTGGTCACCAGTTCCCAGCAGTTGGGCCTGACCGTCGGCATTCCGCTGCTGAGCGCGGTCGCCTCGGCCCGTATCGCCGCGCTGCGGGACGGGGGCGGCGGCTTCGCGGACGCCACCCTCGGCGGGATCGAGCTGGGGCTGGGCCTGGATGCGGCGCTGGTCGCCGTGGTCGCCCTGTTGGTGGCGGCCGGACTGCGGACCGCGCGGACGGCGCGCCGCGGCTGAGGGGGAAGAAGGTGGTTGCCCCGGTACCCCCGTAGCCGGGGCAACCTGCGCTGCAAGATTTCGCTGACGATTTCTCTCACGCACGGCGGCCGCATTCCTGCGGCCGCCCGAAGATCCTTCCATGGCACGCGGGGAAGAATCCAGCCCCCTCGGAGATGACTTACAGAACATTTCTGGTGCACTGGAGATAAGTGCCCATGTGCAATTTTCTGCACCCAAGCGACGTGTGCAAATTTCTGCACATCGACGGCGGAGAACTCTCCCGAATTCTCCGGGGATTACCCGGAGAGTTCCCCGGCCTCGCCCGCGACCTTGGCGCGGACCGGCTCGCAGACCACCGTGATGATCTTGTTGCGGCGGCCGGCCGGCGACTCGGCGGTCAGTCGGAGCGCGGTCAGCCCCGCATCGGCGTCGGCGCCGGAGAGGTCCACCTCGGCGGTGGCGCCGGCGATCGGGACCCGGCCGAGGAGCTTGGCGAGCAGACCGCCGACGGTCTCCACGTCCTCGTCGTCCAGCTCCGGCAGGCCGTAGAGCTCACCGAGGTCGCCGATGTCCAGGCGGGCGGTGACGCGATAGCGGCCGTCACCGAGATCCTCGACCGGCGGCAATTCGCGGTCGTATTCATCGGTGATCTCGCCGACGATCTCCTCGAGGATGTCCTCGATGGTCACGATTCCGGCGGTGCCGCCGTATTCGTCGATGACCACCGCGACATGATTGCGGTCCTGCTGCATTTCCCGCAGCAGATCACCGGCGTTCTTGGTGTCGGGGACGAAGACGGCGGGCCGCATGGCCGTGGAGACCAGCTCGGTCTCGGCGTCGCGGCTGATGTGGACCTTCCGGGCGAGGTCCTTGAGGTAGACCACGCCGACGATGTCGTCCTCGTTCTCGCCGGTCACCGGGATCCGGGAGAAGCCCGAGCGCAGGGCGAGGGTCAGCGCCTGGCGGATGGTCTTGAAGCGCTCGACGGCGACCAGGTCCGTACGCGGCACCATCACCTCGCGGACGAGGGTGTCGCCCAGCTGGAAGACGGAGTGCACCATCCGGCGCTCCTCGTCCTCGATCAGCGACTCCTTCTCGGCGAGGTCGACCAGGGAGCGCAGCTCCGCCTCGGAGGCGAACGGGCCCTTGCGGAAGCCCTTGCCGGGGGTCAGGGCGTTGCCGATGAGGATCAGCAGCTGCGGGATGGGGCCCATGATGCGGGCCAGCGGCAGCAGGACGTACGCGGCGGCCGTGGCGGTGTTCAGCGGATGCTGGCGGCCGATCGTCCGCGGCGAGACGCCGACGGCGACGTAGGAGACCAGCACCATCACACCGATGGCGACGGTCAGCGCCTGCCAGGTCTCCTCGAAGGAGCGCAGGCAGGCGTAGGTGACCAGGACGCCGGCGGCCATCTCGCAGCCGACCCGCACCAGCAGCGCCACATTGAGGTAGCGGGTGGGATCGGCGGCCACCTGGGCGAGCTTGGCGCTGCCGCGGCGCCCGGAGCGGACCGCCTCCTCGGCGCGGAAGCTGGTGGTACGGGCCAGGCCGGCCTCCGCGCAGGCGGCGAGCCAGGCGATCACGACGAGCAGGACCGCGACCGCGATCAGTTGGGTGGTCATCGCGGGCACCGTCAGGTGACGGTGGGGGCGGGAGAGGGGCCGGTCAGGCCCCGCTCGGCACGCCAGCCATCGACGATCGCCGCCTGCAGGCCGAACATCTCGGCCTTCTCGTCCGGCTCCTCGTGGTCGTAGCCGAGGAGGTGGAGTACGCCGTGGACGGTCAGCAGCTGGAGCTCCTCGTCCATGCTGTGCCCGGTCGGCGCCTCCTCCCCCTGCTTCTTGGCGACCTCCGGGCACAGCACGATGTCACCGAGGAGCCCCTGCGGGGGCTCCTCGTCGTCCTTGGCCGGCGGACGCAGCTCGTCCATCGGGAAGGACATGACATCGGTCGGGCCCGGCAGGTCCATCCACTGGATGTGGAGCTGCTCCATGGCCTCGGCGTCCACCACGATGACGGACAGCTCGGAGAGCGGGTGGATGCGCATCCGGGCGACGGCGTAGCGGGCGACGTCCAGGATGGCCTGCTCGTCGATGTCCGTGCCGGACTCGTTGTTGACGTCGATGGACATGAGGGCGTTGCTTCTCACTTCTCGTTCGCTCGGTGCGTCCGGCTCACTGGCCGTTGCGGCTGTCGTACTTCTCGTAGGCGTCGACGATACGGCCGACCAGCTTGTGCCGGACCACATCCTTGCTGGTGAGCAGGGAGAAGTGCACGTCTTCGACGCCGTCCAGGATCTCCCGGACCTGGCGCAGACCGCTCTTCGTGCCGCCCGGAAGGTCGACCTGGGTGACATCGCCGGTGATGACGATCTTGGAGTCGAATCCGAGGCGGGTGAGGAACATCTTCATCTGCTCGGGGTTCGTGTTCTGCGCCTCGTCGAGGATGATGAACGCGTCGTTGAGCGTCCGGCCGCGCATATACGCCAGCGGCGCGACCTCGATCGTGCCCGCGGCCATCAGGCGGGGGATGGAGTCGGGGTCGAGCATGTCGTGCAGCGCGTCGTAGAGCGGCCGCAGATACGGGTCGATCTTCTCGTAGAGGGTGCCGGGCAGGAAGCCCAACCGCTCGCCGGCCTCGACCGCGGGGCGGGTCAGGATGATGCGGTTGACCTGCTTGGCCTGGAGCGCCTGGACGGCCTTGGCCATGGCCAGATACGTCTTGCCGGTGCCGGCCGGGCCGATGCCGAAGACGACGGTGTGCTTGTCGATGGCGTCGACATAGCGCTTCTGGTTGAGGGTCTTGGGCCGGATCGTGCGCCCGCGGTTGGAGAGGATGTTCTGGGTGAGCACCTCGGCGGGCGTCTCGCTCACCGCGCCCTCGCCGTCCTCCGCCGCGCGCAGCATGGCGATCGAGCGTTCCACCGCGTCCTCCGTCATCGGTTGTCCGGTGCGGAGCACCAGCATCATCTCGTCGAAAAGGCGCTGGATGAGAGCGACTTCCCGGGCGTCGCCGACCGCGCTGACTTCGTTGCCCCGGACGTGGATGTCGGTCGCCGGGAAGGACTTCTCGATCACGCGCAGTAGCGAGTCTCCGGATCCCAGGACCGTGACCATCGGGTGCTTGGCCGGGACGGTGAAATGGGCGGACGCCTGCGGTTGCGTGGGTGTCTGGGTCATAGGGCGGCTCGAGGCCTGCTCAACCCCCATCCTTTGCTCATCGGAGGAGCCCTCAGAGGTGCCTGCCTGCACTGACTCCTTGCGCTACAAGAGTACGACGGGGCACTGACAAGCCCGAGGGCTTTTCCCCCGCCCGAGCCGGCGGAGCGTGCCGGCCGCCGTCGGCGCAGCTCAGGCCGGGCGGCGGAAGCCGATCGTGGGGACGGCCCGGGCCAGCGGAGCGGGCCGGTAGGCCGCGGGCAGCACCTCGTCGAGGAAGGCGTACTGCCGGCGCAGCGCGCCCGCCGCACCCTTGCCGCCGGTCTCGTAGGCCCGCACCTGCCGCCACCAGGCCGCGATCTCCGCCCAGCCCGGCGCGGAGAGCGAACCGCCGAACTCCTGCACCGACAGCGCGGCGCTCAGCCCCGCGAAGGCCAGCCGGTCGACGAGCGGCCAGTCGGCGAGCGTGCCGGTGACGAAGCCCGCGACGAAGACGTCGCCGGCGCCGGTGGGATCCAGCGCCTCCACGGCGATGGCGGGCACCTCGGCGCTCTCGCCGGTCCGCCCGTCCACCGCGTACGCCCCCTTCGACCCCAGCGTGACGACCGCGAGCGGGACCAGGTCGGCGAGCTTGCGGGCGGCCGCGCGCGGGCAGTCCGTGCGGGTGTAGCGCATCGCCTCCTCCGCGTTGGGCAGGAACGCCTCGCAGTGTTCGAGGTCGGTGAGGTCGGCCGGGTCCCAGCGGCCGCTGTCGTCCCAGCCCACGTCCGCGAAGATGCGGCTGCCGCGGCCCGCCGCGCAGCCCAGCCAGCCCTCCCGGCGGCCCGGTACGAGCGAGGCGACGCAGGCGCGGGAGGGCGGCGGGCAGCCCGGCGCGTGCTTGCCGTCGAAGGCGAAGTCCGGCGGCGGGGCCTCGTGGCCGTGCGAGACCATCGTGCGCTCGCCCTCGTACGCCATGGAGACGGTGACCGGGGAGTGCCAGCCGGGGACCGTGCGCGACAGCGCCAGGTCGATGCCCTCGCCCTGTTCGAGCGCCTCCCAGCAGTACTCGCCGTACTTGTCGTCGCCGAAGGCCGCGGCGAGGGACGTGCGCAGCCCCAGCCGGGCCAGCGCGGTGGCCATGTTGGCGACGCCGCCGGGGCTGGAGCCCATCCCGCGGGCCCAGGACTCGGTGCCGCGCACCGGTGCGGAGTCCAGGCCGGTGAAGATGATGTCCAAGAAGACCGTGCCGGTGAGGTAGACGTCGGTGTGCGGATCGCCCTCGGCGCGCACCTCGGCCAGCGGATCGAGGGCCGGTGGCACTTCGGCCGGGCCCGCGGGCGGATGGACATCGCGTCGGCTGCTCACCGTGCACGCCCCTTCTCCTATCAGCACGTGCCGCCAGTGTGCCTGATGCTGCGGTACGTTCCGCCTCATGAGGCTCACGATTCTCGGCGGCGGCGGTTTCCGGGTGCCGCTGGTCTACCGCGCGCTGCTGGACGACGCGACGGGATCCGTCTCCGAAGTGGTGCTGTACGACACCGACGCCCGCCGGGTGGCGGTGATCGCCGAGGTGTTGACGCGGCTGGCGCGGGGGCACCGGGCGCCGGTACCCGTACGGGTCGCGACGGGGCTGGACGACGCGCTGGCCGGCGCCGACTTCGTCTTCTCCGCGATACGGGTGGGCGGGACCGCCGGCCGGATCCGCGACGAGCGGATCCCGCTGTCCGAGGGGGTGCTCGGCCAGGAGACGGTCGGCGCGGGCGGCGTCCTGTACGGCCTGCGGACGATCCCGGTGGCGCTGCACATCGCCGAACGGGTCGCGGCGCTCGCCCCGGACGCCTGGGTCATCAACTTCACCAACCCCGCGGGCATGGTCACCGAGGCGATGTCGCAGGTGCTGGGCGACCGCGTCATCGGGATCTGCGATTCACCCGTGGGGCTGGTGCGCCGGGCGGCGCGGGCGGCCGGCGCGGACCCGGCGGCCTTCGAGCACGGCGACGTCGGCTACGACTACGTGGGGCTCAACCACCTCGGCTGGCTGCGGTCGTTGACGCTTCAGGGCAAGGAGCTGCTGCCGGGGCTGCTCACCGACGACGCGGCGCTGGGCTCCTTCGAGGAGGGCCGGCTCTTCGGCCCGGACTGGCTGCGCACCCTGGGCGCGCTCCCCAACGAGTACCTGCACTACTACTACTTCCGCCGCGAGACCCTCGCCTCGGTGCGGGACACCCCCGAGACCCGCGGCGAGTTCCTCGACCAGCAGCAGGGCGGCTTCTTCGAGCGGGCCGCCGCGGCGGGCGGGCCGGAGGCGGTGTACGCGCTGTGGGAGCGGACGCGGCTGGAGCGCGAGGAGACGTATATGGCGCACAGCCGGGAGGCCAGTGGCGGCTGGCAGCGCGACAGCCACGACCTGGAGGGCGGTGGCTACGACCGGGTGGCGCTGGCCCTGATGCACGCCATCGTGGGCGACAGCGGGACCCGGCTGATCCTCAACGTCCGCAACGGGACGACGGTGCCGCAGCTGGCGCCCGACGCGATCGTGGAGACGGTGTGCGAGGTGACCGCCCGCGGCGCCCGCCCGCTGCCCTGCGCGCCGCTGCGCGAGGACCAGTTGGGGCTGATGCTTCAGGTCAAGGCGGTGGAGCGGGCGACGGTGCAGGCCGCGGTGGGCAAGGACGCCGGCGCGGCGCTGCGGGCGCTGGCGCTGCATCCGCTGGTGGACTCCCCGGCGGTGGCCGCCCGCATTCTGCGGCGGGCGGCCACCGATTCGGGACTGTCCCAGGGCGCCTGACGGACGTAGCCGGGGCACCGGGTTCCGGGCCGGGCCCGGACGCGAGCCCGGGCGCGGGCGCTTCAGTGCCCGCGCTTGATCCACTCGTCCAGGTGCGGGGCCTCGGCGCCGATCGTCGTCGGATCGCCGTGCCCGGTGCGTACCGCCGTCTGCGGTGGCAGGGTCAGCAGCCGGTCGCGGATCGAGTCGACGATCGTCGGGAAGTCCGAGAAGGACCGGCCGGTGGCACCGGGACCGCCCTGGAAGAGGGTGTCGCCGGTGAAGACCGTCCGCAGGTCGGGCGCGTAGAGGCAGACCGCGCCGGGTGCGTGGCCCGGGGTGTGCAGCACGTGCAGGTCCGTACCGGCGATGGTCAGGACCTGGCCGTCCGCCAGCTCCGTGTCCGGCACGGTGTCCGGGTGGGTCTGCTGCCACAGCGGCAGGTCGGCGGGGTGCAGATGGATCCGGGCGCCGGTGCGGTTCGCCAGCGCGGGGGCGGCGTCGATGTGGTCGTTGTGCGCGTGGGTGCAGATGATCGCGCGCAGCGTCCGGCCGCCGAGCGCCGCCAGGATGGCCTCGGCGTCATGGGCGGCGTCGATGACGATCGCCTCGTCGTCGTCGCCGACGATCCAGACGTTGTTGTCGACGTCCCAGGTGCCGCCGTCGAGCGAGAAGGTTCCGGAGGTGACCAGGTGGTCGACGCGGGCCGCCATCAGAGCGTCACCACCGAACGCAGCACGTCGCCGGCGTGCATCCGCTCGAAGGCCCGCTCGACCTCGTCGATGCCGATGGTCTCGGTGACGAAGGCGGAGAGGTCGATCCGGCCCTGCTGGTGCAGGTCGATCAGCATCGGGAAGTCGCGGGAGGGCAGGCAGTCGCCGTACCAGGAGGACTTCAGGGCGCCACCGCGGCCGAAGACGTCCAGCAGGGGCAGCTCCAGGGTCATCTCCGGGGTGGGGACGCCCACCAGGACGACGGTCCCGGCCAGGTCACGGGCGTAGAACGCCTGCCGGTAGGTCTCCGGCCGGCCGACCGCTTCGATGACGACGTCCGCGCCGAAGCCACCGGTCAGCTCGCGGATCGCCTCGACGGGGTTGGTGGTGCGGGAGTTGACGGTGTGTGTGGCGCCCATGGTGCGCGCGGTCGCCAGCTTGCGGTCGTCGATGTCGACCGCGATGATCCGGGCCGCTCCGGCCAGCCGCGCGCCGACCACGGCCGCGTCGCCCACGCCGCCGCAGCCGATGACCGCGACCGAGTCGCCGCGCCCGACCCCACCGGTGTTGATGGCGGCGCCGATGCCCGCCATCACCCCGCAGCCCAGCAGGCCGGCCACCGCGGGCGAGACCTCCGGGTCGACCTTGGTGCACTGCCCGGCGGCGACCAGCGTCTTGTCGGCGAAGGCCCCGATCCCGAGGGCGGGGCTCAGCTCGGTCCCGTCCTTCAGCGTCATCTTCTGCCGGGCGTTGTGGGTGTCGAAGCAGTACTGGGGGCGGCCGCGCAGACAGGCCCGGCACGCTCCGCACACCGCGCGCCAGTTGAGGACGACGAAGTCGCCCGGCGCGACGTCGGTGACCCCCGGGCCGACCGACTCCACCACACCGGCGGCCTCGTGCCCGAGCAGAAACGGGAACTCGTCGTTGATGCCGCCCTGCTTGTAGTGCAGATCGGTGTGGCACACCCCGCACGCCTGGACCTTCACCACGGCCTCGCCGGGCCCCGGATCCGGCACCAGGATCGTCTCCAGCCGGACCGGTTCGTTCTTCCCCGGCGCGATCACGCCGCGCACTTCCTGTGCCATCGGAACAGCCCCTTTCAAAGATCACATACGGGACCACTGTGGCGCACACTGCCACTGAGCCGTGCCTCACCGTACGCGTGCGGGGCTACCGTGCGCAGGACCACGGCCGGGTCCGTGATCTCCGGCCCGGGGCGCGCGCCACGAGGTCACCAGCGCGGGACGGCGGGGGCGGTCCAGCCGGGGTCGGCGCGCCGCATGGCGGCGGCGTCGTCGCGGTCGCGCAGCCCGCCGTCGTCGGCGAGCCAGCGGCGGTGCAGCGCGGCGAGCCGGTCGCGGTCGAGGGCGACGCCGAGGCCGGGGGCGTCGCCGACGTCCACCCGGCCGTCGCGGAAGGCGAGCCGCTCGGTGAGGACGTCCTCGGTCTGCCAGGGGTAGTGGGTGTCGCAGGCGTGGACGAGGTCCGGCACGGTCGCCGCGACCTGGGTCATCGCGGCGAGGCTGATGCCGAGATGGGTGTTGGAGTGCATGGACAGACCGACGCCGAAGGCGCGGCAGACGGCGGCGAGTTCGCGGGTGCGGCGCAGCCCGCCCCAGTAGTGGTGGTCGCAGAGCACGATCTGGACGGCGTCGCGGGTGAAGGCCTCGGCGATCTCGTCGAAGGTCGTCACGCACATGTTCGTGGCCAGCGGGAGTCCCGCCCGCCGCCGGCCCCCGTCCGGGCCCGCCCCGCGCAGTCCGGCCGCCACCTGCGCCATACGGTCCGTGCCGCTCGCGGGGTCCTCCAGGTACTCCAGGACGTCGCGCAGTGCGTCCGCGACCCGCAGCGACGTCGCCACGCTCCAGGCGCCGTTGGGGTCGAGCCGCAGCGGCCGCCCCGGGAACGCGGCCGCCAGCGCCCGGATCGCCGCCACCTCCCGGGCGGGCGGGAAGACCCCGCCCTTGAGCTTGAAGGACGTGAAGCCGTAGGTGTCGGCGAACCGTCGGGCCTGCGCGACGACGCCGACCGGGTCGAGCGCCGCGCCCCAGTCGTCGCGCTCCCCGCGGCCGCCCGGGTGCTGTGCCCACCGGTAGAAGAGGTAGGCGCCGTACTCGACGCGATCGCGGACCTTGCCCCCGAGCAGGGCGTGGACGGGCAGGCCGGCGGCCCTGCCCCAGGCGTCGAGGCAGGCGACCTCGAAGCCGGAGAGGACCGAGAGCCGCAGCTTGCCGGCGGTCTGGACGCCGCGCAGCCCGCCGGCGTCGACCGCGTCGGCGCCGGTCGCGGCGTTGGGGTCTCCCCTGCTCGAACGCAGTTGAGAGCTTGGGGAAGAGTCCCCGCACACCTCGGCGGCGAGTGCCGGCAGGCCGTTCAGGTCCGTGACCGATCGTCCGATCAGCGCGGTCGCCAACGGCTGTGCCAGATCGAGGTACTTGGTGTCGCCGTAGGTCTCACCGAGGCCGGTCGCGCCGCCTTCCGTGGTCAGCTCGATGATCAGCCGGGGAGTGTAGGGCTGGTGCACGCCCTGGGTGTTCAGCAGCGGCGGATCGGCCACCAGGATCGGGGTGAGGCGGACCTCGGCGATGGCGAGGGCGTCGTCGGCGTCGGTCATCCGGGGCTCCTACGGGCCGGGACGTCGCGACCAACGTCCGCGCCGTTCTCATACATAAATGGCATCCATGGATGAAGTCGGAGGCTAGGGATTCGGCATCCCGGCCGTCAATACCCCCGGCCGCGCGCCCCGTTGGGCGCACCCCCACCCGACCGAGCCTTTACCAATCATTGAATCTTCGCGCGTAGATAGGCATTTAAGGCTCTGTTAGACCTACCGGTGACCACTCACCCCCCTGAAGGAGTCGCGCATGCGCCGTCCCGATCGCTTCCGCCCCGCCCTCTCCCGTCGCGCCCGCCTCGGCGCCGCGACGGTCGCCGCCCTCGTCACCGGCACCGCGGTCTTCGGCATCGGCCAGGCCACCGCCGAACACTCCGTGCCGCGCACCGACAAGGAGATCCCGAACCTCACGCAGGTCCAGGACAAGATCAAGGCGTACTACGGCGACACGGTGACGGCCGACGGCGAGCACTACGCCTCCCCCAAGAGCAACTACGCCCGCCAGGTCCGCGGCATCGAGGCCAAGGCCCGCGCCTACCTGACCAAGGCCCTGGCCAAGCATGCCAAGGGCGACGGGCACGCCAAGCCCGCCATCGTCCTCGACATGGACGACACCACCCTGCTCACGTACAACTACGAGCTCCAGGTCGGCTTCCACTACACCCCGGAGAGCCAGGACAAGTACCTGGAGACCACCGACATGGACCCGGTCTTCGGCATGAACCGGCTGGTGAAGTGGGCCCACGACAAGGGCGCCGAGGTCTTCTTCATCACCGGCCGCAAGGAGTCGCAGCGCGACTGGAGCGTGCGCAACCTCAAGAACGTCGGCTACGACGTGACGCTGGACCGCAAGCACGTCTACCTGAAGAACAAGGAGAACCCGCCGCCCTACCTGCCCTGCGGCGCCGGCTGCACCACCATCGAGTACAAGTCCGGCACCCGCAAGCACATCGAGTCCCTCGGCTACAACATCGTCGCCAACTTCGGGGACCAGTACAGCGACCTGAGCGGCGGCGCCGGCGACCGCACGTTCAAGCTGCCGAACCCGATGTACTACCTGCCCTGAGGCGCTGCGCCGCCTGCTGTGAGGCGGGGCGCCCGGTGGCCCGCCTCACGGGGCGGCCACCGGGCGCTCAGCGCCGCTTGGGCAGCGGCACCCGCATCAGGTCCCTGGCGATGGTCAGTTCGCCCGTATAGCCGGCCGCCCGGGCCTGTCGCTCGAACTCCGCGGGGTCGTCGTACCGCTGCGAGAAGTGCGTCAGGACCAGATGCCGTACGCCCGCCCGAGCGGCCACCTCGGCGGCCTGCCCGGCGGTCAGATGACCGTGGTCCACGGCCAGTTGGACGTCCTCGTCCAGGAACGTCGACTCGATGACGAGCATGTCCACGCCCTCCGCGAGCGCATGGACGCCGGGGCACAGCCGGGTGTCCATCACGAACGCGAACCGCTGGCCGGGACGGAGTTCGCTGACCTGCTCGACGGTGACGCCGTTCAGCTCGCCCAGCCGCTGCAGGCGCCCGACGTCCGGACCGGTGATGCCGTGCTCCGCCAGCCGCTCCGGCAGCATCCGGCGGGAGTCCGGCTCCACCAGGCGGTAGCCGAAGGACTCCACGGGGTGCGAGAGCTTGCGCGCCTCCAGCAGATACGACTTCGAGCGGTCCAGCTCACCGTCCTCGACGACCGGCCGCTGGACCAGCCGGACCGTCTCCCGGTACGCGGTGGCATAGCGCAGCCGGTCGAAGAAGCGCTCCCCGCTGGCCGGGTAGTGGGCGGTGATCGGGTGCGGCACCCGGTCCAGATTGATCCGCTGGATCACCCCGGCCAGGCCGAGCGAGTGGTCGCCGTGGAAGTGGGTGACGCAGATCCGGTTGAGGTCGTGGGCGGCGACCCCGGCGCGCAGCATCTGGCGCTGGGTGCCCTCACCGGGGTCGAAGAGCAGCCCCTGGCCGTCCCAGCGCAGGAGGTAGCCGTTGTGGTTGCGGTGCCGCGTGGGGACCTGACTCGCGGTACCGAGGACGACCAGTTCGCGTACGGACACGGTCGGCTATCCGGGGGGCCACTGGAGGCCGCGGCCTCCCAGGACGTGCAGATGTGCGTGGAAGACGGTCTGGCCGGCGCCGGCGCCGGTGTTGAAGACGACCCGGTAGCCCCGGTCCTCGACCTTGTCCTCGGCGGCGACCTCGCGGGACTCGCGCAGTATGTCGGCGATCACCTGCGGTTCGGCGGCGGCCAGGGCGGCGGCGTCCGGGTAGTGCACCTTGGGGATCACCAGGACGTGCGTCGGAGCCTGGGGGTTGATGTCGCGGAACGCGACGGTGGTCTCGGTCTCCCGGACGATGGTCGCCGGCACCTCCCCCGCCACGATCTTGCAGAACAGGCAGTCGGCCTGCGGTTCTCCCGCCACCGGTGGCTCCTCCCGGGTCATCCGTCATGCGCACGGTACGCACGGCTTGGGATGCTACCGGGCGGCCGGCGGGGCGGCGGAACGGGCGCGCCCCACCCGTTGGCGCCACGCGACCCCCGGGGATCACTAAGCTGAGCGGTGATCACTTTCGCCCACAACCGGGAGTTATGCACCATGGCAACCACGCGCACCGCCCAGACCCACTGGGAAGGCAACCTCCTGGAGGGGAAGGGCACCGTCGCCCTGGCGTCCTCCAACATCGGTACGTACGACGTGAACTGGCCCGCCCGCGCGGAGCAGCCGAACGGCGTGACCAGCCCCGAGGAGCTGATCGCCGCGGCCCACTCCTCCTGCTACTCGATGGCCTTCTCGCACGGCCTGGCGGGCCAGGGCTACACCGTGGCGTCCCTGGACACCAAGGCCGATGTCACCTTCCAGCCCGGTGAGGGCATCACCGGCATCGTCCTGACCGTCAAGGCCAGCGTCCCCGGCCTGTCCGAGGCGGACTTCCAGGCGGCGGCCGAGGCGGCCAAGAAGAACTGCCCGGTGAGCCAGGCGCTGGCGGGCGTCAAGAACATCACGCTGAACGCCGAACTGCTGGGCTGACGCGGAGGCCGGCCCGTACCGGCCGGCCGGCCGTTGACCGAACGGCGGTGCGTCGACGGGCTTTTGGGGCCGGTCGGCGCACCGCCGCGTTGTCGGTGCGCCGTGCGACGGTTCCTTCGGCAGCGACCCCGGGGGTTCCCTAGCTCCAGCGGCCCGTGCGGCCCAGCAGCAGGGCCGTGGCCGCCGTGCCCGCGGTGGAGGTGCGCAGGACGGTCGTACCCAGGCGGTACGGCTTGGCACCGGCCTCGGCGAAGACGGCGAGCTCCTCCGGGGAGACGCCCCCCTCGGGGCCGACGACGAGCACGATACGGCCGGTGGCGGGGAGTTCGGCGGTGGCCAGCGGAGTGCTGCCCTCCTCGTGGAGGACGGCCGCGAAGTCGGCGTCGGCCAGCAGGGCGGCGACCTGCTTCGTCGTCAGCGGGTCGGCGACCTCCGGGAAGGTCAGCCGCCGGGACTGTTTGCCCGCCTCACGGGCCGTGGCGCGCCATTTGCCCAGCGACTTGGCGGCCCGCTCGCCCTTCCACTGGGTGACGCAACGCGCCGCCGGCCAGGGCACGATGGCGTCCACACCGGTCTCGGTCATCGTCTCGACGGCCAGCTCGCCGCGGTCGCCCTTGGGGAGCGCCTGGACGACGGTGATGACCGGGTCCGGCGGATCGTCGGTGCGCAGCTCCGCGACGGCGACGACGAGCGTGTCCTTGCCCTCGACCGAGGCGACCGTGCCGTAGGCGCCGGTCCCATGACCGTCCGTCAGTACGACCTCCTCGCCGGCCCGCAGCCGCCGTACCGACACCGCGTGCCGGCCCTCGGGGCCGTCCAGGGTCAGCGTGCCGCCGGCCCGTGCCTGCGCGAGCGAGTCGACGAGGAAGACCGGCGCGGTCATGACGCGCCGCTGTTGCCGGGGCGGGCCAGAGCGGCCCGTGCCGCGTCGGTTTCGGCCGCCAGGACCTCGACGAGCTGCGCCGCGGGCAGTTCCCTGGCCAGCCGGTGCCCCTGCCCCGCCCACAGGTTCATGGCCTGCGCGTCGCCCGCCTTGGCCGCGGCCTTGCGGACGGTGGAGGTGAGGTAGTGGACGGCGGGGTAGGCGGCCGGGGCGTACGGGCCGTGTTCGCGCAGGAAGCGGTTCACCAGTCCGCGGGCCGGGCGCCCGGAGAACGCCCGGGTCAACTCCGTATGCGTGAACAGGGGGTTGGTCAGCGCCTGCTTGTGCAGCGGGTTGGCGCCGGACTCGGGGGTGGCGAGGAAGGCCGTCCCCAGCTGCGCCATCGTCGCCCCTGCGGCCAGTACGGCGGCGATCTGCGCCCCGCGCATCAGCCCGCCCGCGGCGATCACCGGGATCTGCACGGCCTCGCGGACCTGGCCGAGCAGCGCCAGCAGCCCCAGCCCCGCACCGGTCCCGTCCGCGTGCGGATCGTCCCGGTGGGTGCCCTGATGGCCGCCGGCCTCCACGCCCTGCACACACACCGCGTCCGCGCCCGACCACTGCGCGGCCTGCGCCTCGGCCGCCGTGGTGGCCGTCACGACGGTGTACGTACCGACCTTGGCGAAGGCGTCGAGGACGGCGCGCGAGGGGCAGCCGAAGGTGAAGGACACCAGCGGCACCGGGTCCTCCCGCAGTATCGCGAGCTTGGCCTCGTAGCCGTCGTCGCTGGGCCCGTCGGTCTCGCCGAGCTCGGTCTCGTACCAGGCGGCCTCGCCCGCGAGCTGCTCGCGGTAGACCTCGACGGCGGCGGTGTCGGCCAGCGAGGGCTGCGGCATGAAGAGATTGACGCCGAAGGGCCGGTCGGTCAGCGACCGCAGCTGTTTGATCTCCTGGTACATGCCGTCGGCGGTCTTGTAACCGGCGGCGAGGAAGCCGAGACCGCCGGCGCCGCAGACGGCGGCGGCCAGCTCGGGACCGGAGCCGCCTCCCGCCATCGGCGCCTGCACGATCGGATAGCGGCAGAGATCGGTCAGTGCGGTGGACATGAGCACATCGTGTCACGGGAAACGCCGAGCCCCCGCACCAGGGGCTCGGCGCGGGTACACGCCTGGGGCGCGCCGGATCGGCCATGGTCCGGAGCCACTCACTCCCGTAGCCCCGGACCCCGGAACCGCCGTGGCCTACCGCCCGTTGAACGCGTCCTTCAGTCGGGAGAACAACCCCTGCTGCCCCGGCTGAAACTGGCCCGTGGGGCGCTCCTCGCCGCGCAGCTTGGCGAGCCGCCGCAGCAGCTCCTCCTGCTCGGGATCGAGCTTGGTCGGGGTCTGCACCTCGACATGGACGATGAGATCGCCGCGGCCGTTGCCCCGCAGATGCGTCACCCCGCGCTGGTGCAGCGGAATCGACTGCCCGGACTGGGTGCCGGGCCGCACATCGATCTCCTCCATCCCGTCCAGCGTCTCCAGCGGGCACTTCGTGCCCAGCGACGCCGCCGTCATCGGGATGGTGACCGTGCAGTGCAGATCGTCCCCGCGCCGCTGGAAGACCTGGTGCGGCAGCTCGTGGATCTCGACGTAGAGGTCGCCGGCGGGGCCGCCGCCGGGGCCGACCTCGCCCTCGCCCGCGAGCTGGATCCGGGTGCCGTTGTCGACACCGGCCGGGATCTTGACCGTCAGCGTGCGACGGGAACGGATCCGCCCGTCGCCCGCGCACTCGGGGCACGGCGTCGGCACGACCGTGCCGAAGCCCTGGCACTGCGGGCACGGCCGCGACGTCATGACCTGGCCGAGGAAGGACCGGGTGACCTGCGAGACCTCACCGCGGCCGCGGCACATGTCACAGGTCTGCGCCGAGGTCCCCGGCGCCGCGCCCTCACCGGTGCACGTCGTGCAGACCACGGCGGTGTCGACCTGGATGTCCTTGGTCGTGCCGAAGGCGGCCTCGTTCAGCTCGATGTCGAGCCGGATCATGGCGTCCTGGCCGCGGCGGGTGCGCGAGCGCGGTCCGCGCTGCGAGGCCGTGCCGAAGAAGGCGTCCATGATGTCGGAGAAGTTGCCGAAGCCCGCGCCGAAGCCGCCCGCGCCGCCACCGCCAGACTGCGACAGCGGGTCTCCGCCGAGGTCGTAGACCTGCTTCTTCTGCGGATCCGACAGGACCTCGTAAGCGGCGTTGATCTCCTTGAACCGCTCCTGGGTCTTGGGATCCGGGTTCACGTCCGGGTGCAGCTCGCGCGCCAGCCTCCGGAAGGCCTTCTTGATCTCGTCCTGCGAGGCATCGCGCCGTACGCCCAGGACCGCGTAGTAATCCGTGGCCACTTACGACTCCGCCAGGATCTGTCCGACGTAACGTGCCACTGCGCGTACCGCTCCCATCGTTCCGGGGTAGTCCATGCGGGTCGGTCCGACCACGCCGAGTTTGGCGACTGCCTCGTCGCCCGAACCGTAACCGACCGCGACGACCGATGTGGACGTCAGGCCTTCGTGGGCATTCTCATGCCCGATACGTACGGTCATGCCCGAGTCCTTGGCCTCGCCGAGCAACTTGAGCAGCACCACATGCTCCTCAAGGGCCTCCAGCACCGGACGGATGGTCAGGGGGAAATCGTGACCGAAGCGCGTGAGATTGGCGGTGCCGCCGATCATCAGCCGCTCTTCGGTCTCCTCCACCAAAGTCTCCAGCAACACCGACAGCACTGTCGAGACCGTGCTGCGGTCGTCCTGTTCGAAGGACTCCGGAAGATCCTGCACCAACGGCGGCACATCCGCGAACCGGCGCCCCACGACCCGGCTGTTGAGCCGCGCCCGCAGGTCCGCCAGCGAGGTCTCGGCGAACGGCGTCTGGCAGTCGATCAGCCGCTGCTCGACCCGTCCGGTGTCGGTGATCAGTACGAGCATCAACCGGGCCGGGGCCAGCGCCAGCAGCTCGACGTGCCGGACCGTGGACCGCGTCAGGGACGGGTACTGCACCACCGCGACCTGCCGGGTCAGCTGCGCCAGCAGCCGCACCGTGCGGCCCACCACGTCGTCGAGGTCGACGGCGCCGTCCAGGAAGTTCTGGATCGCCCGCCGCTCCGGGCTGGACAGCGGCTTGACGCCGGCCAGCTTGTCGACGAAGAGGCGGTAGCCCTTGTCGGTCGGGATCCGCCCCGCGCTCGTGTGCGGCTGGGCGATGAAGCCCTCGTCCTCCAGGGCTGCCATGTCGTTGCGGACGGTGGCCGGGGAGACCCCCAGCTGATGCCGCTCGGTGAGCGCCTTGGAGCCGACCGGCTCCTCCGTCCCGACATAGTCCTGGACGATGGCGCGCAGCACTTCGAGCCTGCGTTCGCTGAGCATTCCCGCGCACCTCCAGTCCGGCCGTCCGCCGTTTCGTTACTCCTGGCACTCACACGGGCCGAGTGCCAGACCCGGAGCCAGTGTACGGCCGGGTAGCACGGCCACGGCAAGGGTGACCTCCCGCGGCGTCCGCCGGATGACCGTCTTCGGCCGATCCGCCGGGCAACGCTATCGCGATGGAGCTAGCGTCTCGGTATGGGCACTGCTTGGGAAGAGGCCGGGTGGGAACAGCTCGGTGACGGTGTCGCCAGGCGCCGGATGCCGGGCTGGGACGAGACGATCGGCGTGATCACCGGGTCGGCCGGCGTCATGATCGTGGACACCGGTGCGAGCATCCGGGACGGCGCGGACCTGCGTCGGGCGATCCGCGGCGTACTGGGCCGGGAAGTGACGCATGTCGCGCTCACCCACCCGCATTTCGATCATGTGCTGGGCACCGCCGCGTTCGCGGGCGTCGAGGTGTTCGGCGCGGCCGGCCTGGGCGAGCTGCTCCGGCGCGGCAAGGACGAGCTGCGGCACGACGCGATGCGCCACGGCGTCGAGCGGGACGCCGCGGCGGAGGCCGCCGATCTGCTGGTCGCCCCGCACCACCACGTGCACGGCCAGCTGACCGTCGATCTCGGCGACCGGCAGGTGCTGCTGGCCAACGTGGGTCCCGGCCACACCGCCCACGACCTGGCGGTCCTGGTGCCCGGCCGGCACGGTGCACCCGAGATCGTCTTCTGCGGCGACCTGGTCGAGGAGTCCGGCGAACCGCAGGCCGGCCCGGACGCGCTGCCCCAGCAGTGGCCCGCGGCCCTGGACCGCCTGCTGGCCCTCGGAGGCGAGGACGCGCGGTACGTCCCCGGCCATGGCGCCGTGGTCGACGCCGCCTTCGTCCGCGCCCAGCGCGACGCCCTGACGGCCCTCTTCGGCGTCCCGCCCTCCTGAGGGCCGGTCTCCGCCGCGATCGGGGCCCGCTGCCTTGGGGCCCGCCGTCTTCGGGTCCCGTCGCCGTGATCTCGTATAGAACAGGCCCATGCAGAGCAAGCGCTACAGCCCCGACCTGACCCCGCCCTGGAAGACGCGGCGCCCCGCGCCCGAGGTGCCGGCCGACCCCGATCTGGTCGTCGAGGAGGTCACCACGGGCTTCTGCGGCGCCGTGATCCGCTGCGAGAAGACCGCCGAGGGGCCCACGGTCACCCTGGAGGACCGCTTCGGCAAGCACCGCGTCTTCCCCATGACCCCGCGCGGCTTCCTCCTGGAGGGCAAGGTCGTCACCCTCGTGCGCCCGCAGCACCGCCCATCGCCCGACGGCCCCGCCCGTACGGCCTCGGGATCACTCGCCGTCCCCGGCGCCCGCGCCCGGGTCGCACGCGCCGGGCGCATCTATGTGGAGGGCCGGCACGACGCCGAGCTGGTCGAGCGGGTCTGGGGCGACGATCTGCGCATCGAGGGCGTCGTCGTGGAGTACCTGGAGGGCATCGACGACCTCCCGGCGATCGTCCGCGGCTTCTCCCCCGGACCTGACGCCCGGCTGGGGGTGCTGGTGGACCACCTGGTGCCCGGCTCCAAGGAGTCCCGCATCGCCGCCGAGGTCACCGGCGAGCACGCCCTGGTCGTGGGCCACCCGTACATCGACGTGTGGGAGGCCGTGAAGCCGTCGTCGGTGGGGATCGCGGCATGGCCCGCCGTCCCGCACGGCCAGGACTGGAAGACGGGGGTGTGCCGGGCGCTGGGCTGGCCGGAGAACACGGGGGCGGCGTGGCAGCGGATTCTGTCCTGCGTGCGGTCCTACAAGGACCTGGAGCCGCAACTCCTCGGGCGGGTCGAGGAGTTGATCGATTTCGTCACGGTCGGCGGGGACGGATGACGCGGCGGGGCCGGGCGACGGCGGTCACGGGTGACGCGGCGGGGACAGGCGGGGCCGGGCGACGAGGTGGGGATCACCCGGCCGGGTGATCAGTCCACCAGGGCCCGCACGACGGCGTCGGCCAGCAGCCGCCCCCGGAGGGTCAGCACGGCCCGCCCCGCCTCGTACGGCGCCGGCTCCAGCAGCCCGTCGGCCAGCGCCCGCGCCGCCGCGCGCGCTCCCGCCGGGGCGAGGATGTCGAGCGGGCAGCCGTCCGACAGCCGCAGCTCCAGCAGGATGCGTTCGACGCGGCGGTCCTCGTCGGCCAGCACCTCGCGCCCCGCGCCCGGGGAGCGGCCCTCGGCCAGGGCCTGGGCGTAGGCGCCCGGATGCTTGACGTTCCACCAGCGGACGCCGCCGATGTGGCTGTGGGCGCCGGGGCCGGCGCCCCACCAGTCGGCACCGGTCCAGTACAGCTCGTTGTGGCGGCAGCGGGCGGCCTCGGTGGTGGCCCAGTTGGAGACCTCGTACCAGGTGAAACCGGCGGCGGAGAGCCGCTCCTCGGCCATCAGGTAGCGGTCGGCGTGGACGTCGTCGTCGGTCATCGGGACCTCGCCGCGGCGGATCCGGCGGGCCAGCTGGGTGCCCTCCTCGACGATCAGGGCGTAGGCGGAGATGTGGTCGGGACCGGCGCCCAGGGCGGCGTCGAGGGACGCCCGCCAGTCGTCGTCGGTCTCACCGGGGGTGCCGTAGATCAGATCGAGGTTGACGTGCTCGAAGCCGGCCGCACGGGCCTCGGCGACGCAGGCCTCGGGGCGGCCGGGGGTGTGCGTACGGTCGAGGATCTTCAGTACGTGCTGCCGGGCGCTCTGCATGCCGAAGGAGACGCGGTTGAAGCCGCCCGCGCGCAGCTCGGCCAGGTAGCGGGGATCGACGGACTCGGGGTTGGCCTCGGTGGTGATCTCGGCGTCCGGCGCCAGGCCGAATTCGTCGCGGATGGCCGCCAGCATGCGGGCGAGGTCGGCGGCGGGCAGGAGGGTGGGGGTGCCGCCGCCCACGAAGACCGTCTCGACCGGGCGCGGGTCGTCGCCCAGCACCTTGCGGGCCTGGCGGATCTCCGCCACGACGGTGTCGGCGTAGTTGTCGCGGGAGGCCAGGGCGCCGCCGGAGCCGCGCAGCTCGCTCGCGGTGTAGGTGTTGAAGTCGCAGTAGCCGCAGCGGGTCGCGCAGTACGGCACGTGCAGATAGAAGCCGAGGGGCCGCCCGGCCGCCCCCGCCAGGGCATGACGGGGCAGCGCCCCGTGCTCGGGCATCGGCTCACCATCAGGCAGTGCGGAAGGCATGGAAACCATTGTCCGTCATGCGGCACGGAGCACGGTCCTCCCGCCGGAACGGCTGGAGAATGCCTGGGGTTCCTGGGGTTCCTGGGGTGCCCGGGGAGCCCAGGGTGCCTGGGGAGCCCGGGGTGCCTGGGGAGCCCGGGGTGCCTGGGGAGCGGCTGACGGAAACGCCCGGTGGGCCCGGCCCGCCTGACGGGAATACCCTCCCCGCCCACCCCGTTGTGGCCCCGCAGGGGGCCCGCGCATCCCCTACGGGATCTGTTCCCACCAGCCTTACGGGAAGCGCCGCCGCCTACGGAACGCCGCCCGCCCCACGCGCCCCAGAAGTGACCGACCGCCCGCCCTACGGCGGACCGCCCGCCGCCTGGAGGACCAGGAGGGCCAGGTCGTCGTCGGGCGGGGTCGGGTCGAAGGCGTGGACCGTGTTGCGGATGTGGTCGGCCAGGGCGGTGGCGCCGAGGCCGGTGCCGGCGGCGAGGGCCGTGGCCAGGCCGTCCTCGTCGTCGAAGAGCCGGCGCCCGGAGCGGCGCTCGGTGACCCCGTCGGTGACGCACAGCAGCGTCTCACCGGGGCAGAGGTCAAACGATTCGCTGACGTACGCGGCGTCCTCGACCACCCCGAGCAGCATCTGCGGTGCCGCGACCACCCGGACCGCGCCGTCCGCGCCCAGCACCAGCGGCAGCGGGTGGCCGGCGCTGGCAAGGGTGCAGCGGGCGCCTCCCGCGCCGCCGGGGTACGGGACGATCTCGCCGTAGAGCAGGGACAGGAAGCGGGCCTGTTCGCCCTCCTCGCGGATCTCCACCGGCGCCTCCGCTCCTGCGCCGGCCGCCGCCACCGCCGCCGCCACCGCCGCGACCGAGTCCGCCGCCTCTCGGGCCATGGTCTTGTTGAGTCGGTCGAGCACCTCCGCCACACCGAACCCGTCGCGGGCCAGCAGCCGCAGCACCGGCCGGGCCAGCCCGGTCACCGCGGCCGCCTCGGGCCCGCTGCCGCAGACATCGCCGAGCGCGAAGCACCAGCGGCCGTCCCCGGCGTCGAAGAGGTCCCAGAAGTCGCCGCCCGCCCAGGCACCCTCGCGCGGCTCGTAGACCACCGCCGACTCCACTCCGGGCACCTCCGCCCGGCCCCGGGGCAGCAGCCGGCGCTGCAGCACCTGGCTGATGCGCTCCTGGCGGCTGTACGCGCGTGCCGTGGCCACCGCACGCGCCACCCGCCGCCCCAGGTCCTCGATCAGGACGACGACCTCGTCGGGGATGCGCGGCAACCCGCCCCGGCCCAGCAGCAGCGTGCCGAACCGGCGGCCGCCGGCGACCAGGGGGCAGGCCAGCGCCGCGCCGCCCGGCTCCGCACCCGGTTCGTCCGGCCAGGGCCAGGGGACCGCGGTGGGCGCGCGGCCCGGCGCGGCGGTGCCGGGCACTTCCGGCGGCTGTTTCTCCAGTGCCGTACGCAGCGAATCGATCCGGCTCTCGCTGCTGTGCCAGACGCGGGCGAGCCGCTGCTCCTCGACGCTCGCCGCGATGCCTCGGCCGGGCGCGCCGCCGTCGCCGTCGTAGAGCCAGACGGCACACCAGTCGGCGAGCCGCGGCACGATCAGCTGGGCGGCGAGCGCGGCGACCTGATCGGCGTCGAGCTGGCCGGAGAGCAGGTCGGAGGCCTCGGCGAGGAACGACAGGGCGCCGGTCTCGACCCGGTCGGCGTCCAGCTCGCGGCGGGTGGCCCGGCGCGGTGCGGGGGCGAGGAGTTCGGCGGCCCGCAGTTCGCGCTGCAGCAGCTGATCGGCGTAGGCGATCTCCGGCTCGGGCCGTGCGCCGGCGTCCGGCGCGTCCACCGGCAGGCGGAACCACACGGTCTTCATCGCCCGGCGGTAGGTGATGCCCCAGGATTCGGCGACCGCGCTGATCAACTGCAGTCCGTGGCCGCCGCTTTCGGAGCTGTCGCCGTCGGCGGTGGCGCTGTCGGCCAGGGGGCCGTCGGACGGGGTGCCCTCGCATTCGGGGCTGCCGGACGCGCTGCGCCGCGCGCGGGCGCGGATCGGCTGTGCCGGATGGCGGTCGGAGACCTCGATGACGACGCCGGGCACGGGGGCCGGGTCGGCCTCGTCGTTCCGCTCGCCCGCCGCCGCCAGCCGGCAACACAGCTCGACGGTGGTGCCCGCGTGCACCACCGCGTTCGTCACCAACTCGCTGACCAGCAGCACCGCTTCGTCCGCGAGCCGATCGGTGAGCCCCTCCGCGCCGGGCAGCCGCTGGGCGGCCCAGTCGACGAAGGCGGCCCGGACGAACTGCCGGGCGGCGGCAGCGGCCTGCGGATCCCCCGGCAGGCCGGCCCGCAGGGAGCGGGCGGCGGGTCCGGCCGCGGGTTGGGCGTCGGCTCCTTCCGTCGTCGTGCGCGTCGCCGTGACGTCGTCGTCCCGTGGAGACGAAGTGGTCGTCCGCATTGAGCAACTCCCGAGCAGCTCCGCTACAGCGCCGGATGCGCCAACGACAGAGTGACAGAACGAGCGCACCCATAAGCACTGAGTCACGGAAGTGGGTGGTCACAGCGGTCAATTCGGCTGACGCGCCGGGGGAGTTGGCCGACGCGCCAAGTGCGCCCGGGGGGACGTGTGCGGACGACTTCAGCAGCAGCCCCCCGTCCCCTACGGGAAGGGGCAGGGGACAGCACGGGAAACGGCACGGGAGACGGCATGGGGGCGGCCTCCCCCACACCGCCCCGGAGCCCGCCCCTACGCCTCCCGCGCCCCCGCGTACATCTCCTCCAGCAGGTCCTTGAACGTCCGCTCCACCACCGGCCGCTTGACCTTGAGGCTGGGGGTCACCTCGCCGTGCTCGATGTCCAGGTCGCGCGGCAGCAGCCGGAACTTGCGGATCTGCTGCCAGCGCTGGAGCCCTTCGTTGACCCGCTCGACGTAGCCGTCGACCAGCTCGCGGACCTGGTCGGTGGCGACGACCTCGGCGTACGACTTACCCGCCAGGCCGTGCTCCTTGGCCCAGCCCATGATCGTCGGCTCGTCGAGGGCGATCAGCGCGGTGCAGAAGTTCCGGTTGGCGCCGTGCACCAGCACGTTGGAGACGAACGGGCAGACCGCCTTGAACTGGCCCTCCACCTCGGCCGGTGCGATGTACTTGCCGCCCGAGGTCTTGATGAGGTCCTTCTTGCGGTCGGTGATCCGCAGATAGCCGTCGGCCGACAACTCGCCGATGTCGCCGGTGTGGAACCAGCCGTCCTCCTCCAGGACCTCGGTGGTCTTGTCCGGCAGGCCGTGGTAGCCCTGCATGATGCCGGGGCCGCGCAGCAGGATCTCGCCGTCCTCGGCGATCCGGACCTCGGTGCCGGGCAGCGGCTTGCCGACCGTGCCGGTGCGGTAGGCCTCGCCGGGGTTGACGAAGCTGGCGGCGCTGGACTCCGTCAGGCCGTAGCCCTCCAGGATGTGGATGCCGGCGCCGGCGAAGAAGTAGCCGATCTCCGGAGAGAGCGCGGCGGAGCCGGAGACCGCGGCGCGCAGCCGCCCGCCGAAGGCGTCGCGCAGCTTGGCGAAGACCAGGGCGTCGGCGATTTTGTGCTTGGCGCCGAGCGCGAAGGGCACCGAGGCGTTGCCGGTGCGCTGGAGGTTGTCCTGCGAGGTCTTGGCGTACTCGCGGGCCACCCCGGCGGCCCACTGGAAGATCTTGTACTTGGCGCCGCCACCCTCCCGGGCCTTGGCCGCGACACCGTTGTAGACCTTCTCGAAGATCCGCGGTACGGCCGCCATGTACGTCGGCTGCACCACCGGCAGATTCTCGATGATCTTGTCGACCCGCCCGTCCACGGCGATCACATGCCCGAGCGCGATCTGCCCGGCGGTCAGCACCTTGCCGAAGACATGCGCCAGCGGCAGCCAGAGGTACTGCACGTCCTCCTCGGTGACCAGCCCGGTCGACTGGATCGCGCGGGCCATGTACGACCAGCAGTCGTGCGGCAGCCGTACGCCCTTGGGGCGGCCGGTGGTGCCGGAGGTGTAGATCAGCGTCGCCAGCTGGTCGGCGCGCAGCGCGGCGACCCGCTCCTTGACGCACTCCGGGTGCTTCTCCAGATAGGCGGCGCCGCGCTTCTCCAGCTCGGCGAGGCTGAGCACCCAGCCCTCGGGGTCGTCGGCCGCGGGCTCGGCGCCCGCGTCGTCGATGACGACGACATGCGCCAGGTCGGGCAGCTCCGCGCGCCGCTCCCGCGCCTTGGCGAGCTGGCCGGCGTCCTCCGCGATCAGCACCCGGCTGCCGGAGTCGGCGAGGATGTAGCCGGTCTCCTCGGTGTTGGTGCTCGGGTAGACCGTGGTGGTCGCGGCGCCCGAGCAGAGCACGCCGAGGTCGGCGAGGATCCATTCGACGCGGGTGTTGGCGGCCAGCGCCACCCGCTCCTCGGGCCGTACGCCCAGTGCGATCAGCCCGGCGGCCACGGCGTAGACCCGGTCGGCGGCCTCGGCCCAGCTGACCGCCTTCCAGTCGTCCGGCCCCTGGCCCGAGGCGGACGGGACCGGATAGCGATAGGCCTCGATATCGGGCGTGGCCGCAACCCGATCCAGGAAGAGGTTCGCCACCGAAGGCGGCCGGTTTTCGATCAGCGTGTAGGTGTCCGTCACGGCGTCCTCCGGGGCCCGCTTCGTTGCTGGTGACTCGCGAGTAACCTTGAGCGTGATCAGAGTAGAGCGCGTCGCGCCGCCGCGTAAGGGCCTGAGACCGACTCGTTCACGATGTGACCAGTGCGATAGGTGTACGTAGCACGCTCGTCGTCCGATTTGGGGGCCGGGCCGGTCACCGCACACGAGACCACAGCAGGCGGCAGCGGTCACGGCACGACGGAACGGCGCGCTCCGCATTCATCCCGATGCGCGCCCCGTCGCCCGGTGCGCGCGCGCACGCCCCGGTACGCGTTCAGAAGCCCGGTCTGCGTTCAGACACCCGCACGCGCCCCGGAGGTCCGCATACAGCCCGGAGCCTGCCCAGGGGTAGGGGCGGAGCCCCGGCGGAGCCCCGGCGGAAGAGGAGGCCGGCAGGGCGCCCAGGAGACGCGGACAGGGCGCCGACCCCCTTCGGGGGCCGACGCCCTGTCCGCGCTCTTGCCGCTTGCTTCGGCTGCTACTTCTTCTTCTCGCCGCTGTCGTCCGAGGACAGCACCGCGATGAAGGCCTCCTGCGGGACCTCCACGCTGCCGACCATCTTCATCCGCTTCTTGCCTTCCTTCTGCTTCTCCAGCAGCTTCCGCTTACGGGAGATGTCACCGCCGTAGCACTTGGCGAGGACGTCCTTGCGGATGGCGCGGACCGTCTCACGGGCGATGACCCGGCTGCCGATGGCGGCCTGGATCGGCACCTCGAAGCTCTGCCGCGGGATCAGCTCGCGCAGCTTGGCGACCAGCCGCACACCGTAGGCGTACGCCTTGTCCTTGTGGCAGATCGCGGAGAACGCGTCGACCTTGTCGCCGTGCAGCAGGATGTCGACCTTCACCAGGTCGGCGGCCTGTTCACCGGTGGGCTCGTAGTCCAGCGACGCATAGCCACGGGTCTTGGACTTGAGCTGGTCGAAGAAGTCGAAGACGACCTCGGCGAGCGGGAGGGTGTAGCGGATCTCGACGCGGTCCTCGGAGAGGTAGTCCATGCCGAGCAGGTTGCCGCGGCGGGTCTGGCACAGCTCCATGATCGCGCCGATGAACTCGCTGGGCGCCAGGATCGTGGCCCGGACGACCGGCTCGTGCACCTTGTCGATCTTGCCCGTCGGGAACTCGCTCGGGTTGGTGACCTCGTGCTCGGCGCCGTCCTCCATGTCCACGCGGTAGACCACGTTGGGCGCGGTGGCGATCAGGTCGAGACCGAACTCGCGCTCCAGGCGCTCGCGGACGACCTCCAGGTGCAGCAGGCCCAGGAAGCCGACGCGGAAACCGAAGCCCAGGGCAGCCGAGGTCTCCGGCTCGTAGACCAGCGCGGCGTCGTTGAGCTGGAGCTTGTCCAGGGCCTCGCGCAGCTCCGGGTAGTCCGAGCCGTCGAGCGGGTACAGGCCCGAGAAGACCATGGGCTTGGGGTCCTTGTAGCCGCCCAGCGGCTCCGTGGCGCCCTTGGTGAGCTGGGTGATGGTGTCGCCGACCTTGGACTGGCGGACGTCCTTCACGCCGGTGATCAGATAGCCGACCTCGCCGACGGAGAGGCCGTCGGCGGCCGTCATCTCCGGGGAGTTCGTACCGATCTCCAGCAGCTCGTGAGCCGCGCCGGTCGACATCATCTTGATGCGCTCGCGCTTGTTGAGCGTGCCGTCGACGACCTTCACATACGTCACGACGCCGCGGTAGGAGTCGTAGACCGAGTCGAAGATCATCGCGCGGGCCGGGGCGTCCTTGGTGCCGACCGGGGCCGGGACCTCGCGGACGACCTTGTCCAGCAGCTCGGGCACGCCCACGCCGGTCTTGGCGGAGACCCGCAGCACGTCGGACGGCTCGCAGCCCACGAGGTTCGCCAGCTCCAGGGCGAACTTCTCGGGCTGGGCGGCCGGCAGGTCGATCTTGTTGAGGACCGGGATGATCGTGAGGTCGTTCTCCATCGCCAGGTAGAGGTTGGCGAGGGTCTGGGCCTCGATGCCCTGGGCGGCGTCCACCAGGAGGATGCAGGCCTCGCACGCGGCCAGCGAGCGGGAGACCTCGTAGGTGAAGTCGACGTGACCAGGGGTGTCGATCATGTTGAGGATGTGGGTCGGGCCACCTTCCTCGTCGCTGCGGGCCCAGGGCAGTCGGACCGCCTGGGACTTGATCGTGATGCCGCGCTCGCGCTCGATGTCCATGCGGTCGAGGTACTGCGCGCGCATCTGCCGCTGGTCGACGACGCCGGTGATCTGGAGCATCCGGTCGGCGAGAGTCGACTTGCCGTGGTCGATGTGCGCGATGATGCAGAAGTTACGGATGAGAGCCGGGTCGGTACGGCTCGGCTCCGGCACGTTCGTAGGGGTCGCGGGCACGCAGGGTCCATTCAGTGAACGCGGGTAGGCGGGACTCGGGTATATGACGTCTCCCCCATGGTCCCATGAGCGGCGGGGTCGGTCGGGTTTGGGCGGGGTGGCGGTCGTACCGGGCGGTCGCGGGGGCATTACGGGGGCTCGCGCGCAGGGGGCCACGGCGGCCTCGCGCGAAGGGCGGGCCGCGCCTCGGGCGGGCGCCTCGGCCGCCACGGGGGCCGTTACGGAGCGTGGCTTCGGTCGCTTCGGTCGCTACGGCCGGGGGCCTCGGCCGCTCCCTGCAAGGGTTCCCGACCACCGCGGGCCCGGTTTGGGAGGCCATAGGCCCTGCTGGTAGCCTGGTCCACTGCGCTTCGTGCCCTCTCTCGTGCGTGGCGCAACTCGAAACTCCAACGAACCTGAAAAGGCTCTTTCGTGGCGAACATCAAGTCCCAGATGAAGCGGATCAAGACCAACGAGAAGGCTCGTCAGCGCAACAAGGCTGTCAAGTCCGCTCTGAAGACCTCGATCCGTCGCACCCGTGAGGCCATCGAGGCCGGTGACCTGCAGAAGGCCACCACCGCCCAGGCCGAGGCTGCCAAGAAGCTCGACAAGGCTGTCAGCAAGGGTGTCATCCACAAGAACGCCGCCGCCAACAAGAAGTCGGCGCTGGCGAAGAAGGTCGCGGCCCTCAAGGCCTGACCTTCGCCCGGAAGAAGGTCGCCGGCCCGTCCGAGGCCCTGATCTTCCTCCACCCGCAGCATCAACTGCCTGCAGCATCCCTGCCGACAGGGACCCAGCGGCCCCTCTCTCCGCTCCCTGGTCGGTGCACCACCGCGCCGCACACGGCCTGCGTTCGCCACGCGGGTGCGGCGCACCCGGCTCACCCGGCGGCCTCCACCGCCGACGAAGCCGCAGTCGCTTGACGCGAAGGCCCCGCCACTCCCCTTCCCCGGGGTGGGCGGGGCCTTTCGTTTGCCCGCACCCTTCGCACTTGCCTCATTCGCACTTGCCTCAGCGGCTGCCCTTCGCACGCCGTGCCCGCGCCCTTCGCGCCTCTCCTTCCTCGCTCGCACCTGCCCTTTCTCGGGCGCTTCGACCGCCCCGGCGATGGACGTAGATGCGGTCGTATATTCGGTTCAGCTGTCAGTGGGGTCCGCTACGCTGCGGCCATGTCCATCTCGGGGGATCCGAACAATCCCTACGCCCAGCCGCAGCCCAACCCCTACGGCCAGGTGCCGGCGCCGCAGAACCCGGTGCCTCCCCAGCAGAACCCCTACACCCAGCAGGCCCCGCCGGCGCAGCCCCCCGGCGTCGGCTACGGCTATCCGGCACCCGGCGTACCCGCCGCCCCCACAGGGGCACCCGGCGCTTCGGGTGGGTCCGGCCGCGGCGCCTCCGGTTGGCTCTGGGCGGTCGGCGGTGTGGTCGCCGCCTCCGCGATATGGGCGTCGCTGCTGTTCGCCACCGGCGGCTTCTCCTCCGAGCCCAGTCCCGACCTCGCGGGCTACGGCTACACCGGCGATCTGTGCGCGGCCACCTCGATGACCCCGTTCGAGAACGCCGACTACGAGACCAAGAAGAGCACCGGCTCGACCTCCAAGGACGCCAACCCGCAGCACAGCGGCGCGCAGCAGAAGTCGCTGGACACCATGTGGTGCAACGTTTCGCTGCAGCGGGAGAACGCCGGCAGCTCCGACTACTCCTCGACCTGGCTCTACAACACCGCCACCCTGCACAAGAAGACCGACCCGACGCCGGAGTTCGCCGACGGCTACCGCTCGTACGAGAAGCAGGACACCTCGGTCGGCTACAAGGTCGAGTCCGTCGCGGGCCTCGGCGACGAGGCGTATCTGGTGACCCGGAACGACGAGGGCAGCAGTAGCAACAGCTCCTATGTCATCCTCGGCGTCCGGGACGGCTGGATGACCTATCAGTCGACGTGGTCGAGCTACGCATCGAGCAGCAGCTCCACCAAGCCGCCCACCTCCTCCGAGGTCGCGACCATGCTGAAGACCAGCGCGACGGAGACCCTCAAGCGACTGCAGAACTCGGGGTCACGGTAGGCCTCACGGGCACGGGCACGGACACGGGCACAGGTACGGATACGGCCGCGAACACAGATCGCGTAGGCCGCAGCCCCCGTACGTCACGCGACGCCCCCGGTACGTACGCCACGAGACCTCGTACGTCACCGCCCCCTGCGCATCACGGCGACCGCACCACGACCGGGCCTCACCGCGACCGCGCCGCCCGGGCAACCGCCACGATGGCCTTCTCCAGGGCGTACGCCGGGTCGTCCCCGCCGCCCTTGACTCCCGCGTCGGCCGCCGCCACCGCCCGCAGCGCCGTGGCCACGCCGTCCGCCGACCAGCCGCGCATCTGCTGCCGCACCCGGTCGATCTTCCACGGCGGCATGCCCAGGTCACGGGCGAGGTCACCGGGGCGCGCGCCGCGCGGGGCGGAGGCCAGCTTGCCGATGGCCCGGACGCCCTGGGCGAGCGCGCTGGTGATCATGACGGGGGCGACGCCGGTCGCGAGCGACCAGCGCAGCGCCTCCAGCGCCTCCGCCGCCCGCCCCTCGACGGCGCGGTCCGCGACGGTGAAGCTCGAGGCCTCGGCCCGGCCCGTGTAGTACCGCCCGACGACGGCCTCGTCGATCGTGCCCTCGACATCGGCCGCCAGCTGCGAACAGGCCGACGCCAGTTCCCGCAGATCGCTGCCGATCGCATCGACCAGCGACTGACAGGCCTCCGGAGTCGCCGATCGCCCGGCCGTGCGGAACTCGCTCCGTACGAACGCCAGCCGGTCGGCCGGCTTGGTCATCTTGGGGCAGGCCACCTCGCGCGCCCCGGCCTTACGAGCGGCGTCCAGCAGGCCCTTGCCCTTGGCGCCGCCGGCATGGAGCAGAACGAGCGTGATCTCCTCGGCGGGCGAGCCGAGATACGCCTTGACGTCCTTGATGGTGTCCGCGGACAAATCCTGGGCGGCCCGCACCACCACGACCTTGCGCTCCGCGAAGAGCGAGGGGCTGGTCAGCTCGGCGAGGGTGCCGGGCTGCAGCTGATCGGGGGTGAGGTCGCGTACGTCGGTGTCCGCGTCGGCCGCCCGAGCGGCCGCCACCACCTGCTGCACGGCACGGTCCAGCAGCAGGTCTTCCTGGCCCACCGCGATCGTGACGGGAGCGAGGGGGTCATCGTGAGCTGTCTTCCTGGCCATCGCGATCCAGCATCCCACGCCCCACTGACAACGCCGCCCGTGCGGCTCCCCGGCCCACCGCCGCCCCGGCCACCGGAGCCACCGTCCTCCTCACGGACAATGGCCGGGTGAACGACAACGCCCGCCCCGCACGCCATGTCATCGTCCTGCCCGACCGCGACGCCGCGGAGGAGGTGGCCGAGGCCCTGACCGAACGCTTCGGCGTCACCGAAGAACCGCAGCTCGTACGGGACGCGCTGGCCGGTGAGGACGACGCCGAGGACGCCCAGTGGCTGGTGGTGGTCGAAGACCCCGACGCCGTCCACGACCCGGCTCGGCTGGAAGGCCTCGCGGCGGAGTACGAGGGCTGGCTGGAGGCCGAGTAACACCGGCGGGCGGGCTCGGCCCCCACGGCCTCGATGCCCCCCGGCCCCACGCCCTCACGCACGTCCTTGCATACGCCCCTGCTCACGTCCTTGCCTATGTCCCTGCCTATGTCCCCGCCTACGGCTGGGCGCCCGCCCCAGGCACCCGCCCCTTCGCCACCACGGGCTCCCGCTCCAGAACGATCCCGAAGTGCTCCCGATAGGCGGCGAGGACCTCGCCCTCCTCCACCTGGCGCTCCTCCCGCGCGCCGTCCGCGCCGGTGATCACGAGCGTGCGGCCGGAGAGCGTCACCCGACCGGTCTCGGTCAGCCGTGAGCACACCAGGGACTGCGTGAAGTGCGACTTCGGCGAGGTCTGGTGCCACCAGCAGCCGACCTCGAACTCCGCATACGCACGCGGGCGCCGCTCAAGCCGGTACTGGGGCGTGCCATCCCGCAGTACATCGAGGTCCCCCTCAGCGGTCTCCTCGATCCGGAACTCCCCGGCGGGGTCGCTCTGTTCGGCGCGGCTGTCCCAGCGGAGCGGGAGGTGGCTGTTCCGGCCGAAGCCGACATCCGCGAGCCACGGCCCGCTGGGTGTTCGGACGCGCAGTGCGAGATGGTCGTACGGGATTCCGGGCCCGTCGGGACCGAAGACGCGGCCCGCGAGCAGTTCGACCTCGTAGCCGAGGGCTCGCAGCAGCATCGCGAAGGCGCCGTTGAGTTCGTAGCAGAAGCCTCCGCGCCGGGCGCCGACGATCTTGTCCAGCAACGGCTTCTCCGCGAGCACGATCTCCTCGCCGAGGTGGATGGAGAGGTTCTCGAAGGGGACGGCGCGCAGATGACCGAGGTGCAGCGCGCGCAGCGCGTCGGCGTCGGGGGCCGCGGGTCTTGCGGCCCCGATGCGGTCCAGGTAGGCGTCGACGGCAGTGGTGTCCATCAGGTGTGCGTCCTCTCCGTAGCGAACCAGCGGCGGGTCTGCTCCACCGCGGAAGCGGGGGTCCCCGCAGCGACATCGGCGATGGTCTGCGCCGCCAGCTCACGCCGCCAGGCCAGTTCGGCCTTGCGCATCGCCGTGGAGATTCCGCACGGCCGGCCGAACTCCCGGACGGGGTGCTCGGCACCGGCCCCCTGCCGGCGGATCTCCTGACAGCGGAAGGCGTCTTCGGTGCCCTCGATCGCCGCGACCACGTCCATCAGCGTGATCCGCTCCGGCGCCCGCGCCAACTGGAAGCCGCCCCGGGCCCCAGGCGTGGACGTCAGGATCCCGGCCCGCACCAAGGCCTGCAGCCGCTTGTTCAAGTAAGCCGCCGGCAACGCGAACGAGGCCGCCAGCCGAGCCGTCGAGACCGGCCCTTCCCCCTCCAACCAGGCCAGCGTCACACAGCAGTGCAGGCCCCACTCGACGCCTTCACTCATCCTCATAATCTGGAGTCTACATATCCCGTTTCCGCCGACCTCCCCGTTTTATTCGGCACGCGGTCCCTACGGAATCGCCTGGTGAGCCTGGACGGCGAACAGGGGCCGGGCGCGGAGGGCGCTCTTCCGAAAAGGCTCCTTCACAGAGACGAAAGGACAACGGATGAACCTCTGGTGACGGGCTGCCGAAGGGGGCTCGGGGTGCGGTGGGGGTCCTTAAAGTTTTGACGTCCCGTCGTCCGATCATCCGTGCGAGGTTGCCGTGGCTCTGCCGGACACCGAGACGATCCTCACCGCGGCCGGGCTCGTGGCGACGGCCGTGGTGTGGGCCGTGGAGCGGTTTCTGCCGGGCCGGAAGCGGATCGGCTATCGGGTCCAGATGGACACCGCGATCGGCATGAACCCCCAAGACGCGCACAGTCTCGTGCAGTTGAGGCTGCTGCGGCAGGATCAGGAGATCAGCGACGCGACGCTGGCGCTGCTGCGGTTCGAGAACGACGGCGGCAAGGACATCGTCCGGCAGGACTATCAGGAGCCGCTGACCGTCGAGTTCGCCGGACGCACCGTCATCGGCGCCGAGGTGCCGGACGCCAACCCGACGGACCTGGTGCGCATGCTGACCCGCAACGGCGGTGGGCTGCGGCACGACGGCGGCCGGCTGTTCCTCCCCAAGGTGCCGCTGAACAAGCGGAACCACTTCAAGGTGCTGGTGCTCCTCACTGGCTCCGATACGGACCAGAGCCCCGAGGGCGGCCGTGCCGGCGGCGCGGCCGGGACTGTGACCGTCGGCGGGTTCATCAGTGGCGGACGGATCCGGCGCAACGCCCAGCGCTGGGGGCCGCGCAAGCTCAGCCTCGCACTGGGTGGCACCTTCATCGTCCTGCTGGGGCTGCTCGGCGGGCTGCTGCTCAGCGGCCGGGTGACGCCGGTGCCCGGCGAGTGTGCCGCCGGGCGGCTGACCGTCGACGGGTCCACCGCGTTCGCCCCGCCGATGCGGGAGATCGCCCGCCAGTACCGGGCCCGGTGTGCGGACGCCGAGGTCACGGTCCTGGAGAGCGGCAGCCTGTCCGGCCTGGGCAACCTCAACCGGGAGGCCGGTCCCGCGTCCGCCGAGGGTCCCGGTTTCATCGCCGTGTCGGATGTGCCGGCGCCGTCCCTCTACCGACGGCTGGAAGGTAACCCGGTGGGCGTCATCGTGCTCAGCCTCGTGGCCAACGACAAGGCCGGCGTCGACGGTCTCACCTCCGACCAGATCCGGAAGATATACGACGGGACCTACACCAACTGGAAGCAGCTGAACGGGCACGACCTGCCGATCCGCCTCGTCAGCCGGGACGCCGGGTCGGGCACCCGCCGGGCCTTCGAGACGTCCGTTCTGCACAGCTCGGAGCCGGGCGTGGTGTCGTCCTACGACTGCGGCGACAAGGACCGCGACGAACGCGCGCGCCTGACGCGTTGCGAGGTGAACAGCACCAAGAGCCTGCTGGACGCGGTCGACCGGGTGCCGGGGGCCATCGGTTACGCGGAGGTCTATGCGGCGGCGCAGCGGCGGCACGTGGTCAGCGTGCGGCTGAACGGGAACGAACCGGACATCGAGTGGGGACGGCAACGCGATTACCCCTTCTGGACGGTGGAGTACCTCTACACCTACGGGCGGCCCGAAGACGGCTCACTGACCGCGAAGTTCCTGGCCTTCATGGACTCCGACACGGCGAAGAACATCATGCGGATGTACAAGCACGTGCCCTGCGCCGACCGGCAGAGCCTGCCGGTCGCCGTATGCCGGCCGTGAGAGGACGGCCGGCGGGAGGACCGCGGCCGGCGACCGTCGCCGAGAGCCCGGCCCGACCGCCCAGGACCGCGATCGCACCGTCGGTGTCCGTGCGCAGCACCCTGGCGCCCTGGGCGCGCAGGGCCGCGATGGTCCGGGACGCCGGATGCCCATACGGATTGCCGGCCCCGCAGGAAATCAGCGCCAGGCGCGGCGCCAGCCGGTGTATCAGCGGCGGGTCCTGATAGGCGGAGCCGTGGTGCGCCACCTTCAGGACATCGACGGCGCCCAGCTCGGGGTGGGCCGCCAGCAGCGCCTGCTGAGCGGGCGGTTCGAGATCGCCGAGCAGGAGGAGGGTCATCCCCGCCGTGCGGACGAGGAGGGTGACGCTGGAGTCGTTGGGGCTGTCAGCGCTGTCCCGGCTGCCGGCGGCAAGGGGGCCGCTGGGCCCCGGTACCCCCGGCGGAGCGGGAGGCCAGAGGACTTCCCAGGTGAGGGGGCCCAGGTGACGCCGCTCCCCCGGTGCGGCGGGGACGACCGGGATGCCGGCGGCCGCGGCCGTACCGCGTACGAACCGGGCCTGTCCAGGCGGCTGTTGAAGCGTCGTGGTCTCGATGGCGCCGACCGAGCGGCCGCGGAGCGCGCCGGGGAGCCCGTCCACGTGATCGGCGTGGAAGTGGGTGAGGATGAGGAGCGGGATGCGGCGGATGCCCAGGTCGGTGAGGCAACGGTCGATGGCGCCCGGCTCGGGACCGGTGTCCACCACCAGTGCCGTGCCCTCCCCCGCTGCCAGCACCAGCCCGTCGCCCTGCCCCACGTCGCACACCACGGCACGCCACCCGGGTGGCGGCCAGCCCGTGATGACGCGGGTCAACGGGGCGGGGCGGCAGACCGCCAGGATCACGGCCAGCGCGCACAGCGCACACAGCCAGGGACGGCGCAGCGTCCGGCGGCCTACCGCCACCAGAACCGCGATGACGGCCGCCAGCGCCAGTCCGCCCACCCAGCCGCCGGACCAGCCGAACTCGGCTCCCGGCAGCGCCGCCCCCGTGCGGGCCACGCCGGCGATCCACTGGGCCGGCCAGCCCGCGCACCAGGCCAGTGCCTGGGCGACCGGCGGCGCGACCGGGGCGGCGGCGAGGGCGGCGAAGCCGAGGACCGTGGCGGGGGCCACGGCCAGCTCGGCCAGCAGATTGCAGGGCACGGCGACCAGGCCGACACGGGCCGCGAGCACGGCGACGACGGGGGCGCAGACGGCCTGGGCGGCGGCCGCCGCGGCGATCACCTCGGCCAGCCGGGGCGGTACCCGGCGCCGCTGCAGAGCCGCGCTCCAGCGTGGCGCGAGCAGCAGGAGCGCGCCGGTGGCCAGGACGGAGAGCAGGAAGCCGTAACTTCGGGCGAGCCAGGGATCGTAGAGGACCAGCAGCAGCACCGCGGCGGCGAGTGCGGGCAGCAGCGAGCGGCGGCGGCCGGTGCCGATCGCCAGCAGCGTGATCAGGCCGCAGGCGGCGGCGCGCAGCACGCTCGGGTCCGGGCGGCACACGACGACGAAGGCGAGCGCGAGGGCCCCGCCGATGACGGCCGTCCCACGGAGCGACAGCCCGAGGAGCGGCGCCAGCCCACGTCGCTCGGCACGCGTGGCCAGATGCGGCGGACCGATCAGCAGAGCGAGCACGATCGTCAGATTGCTGCCGGAGACGGCCAGCAGGTGTGTCAGGTCGGTCGCGCGGAAGGCGTCGTCCAGGTCCGGCGGCACGCGCGAGGTGTCGCCCACGACAAGACCGGGCAACAGCGCGCGGGCATCGGGACGCAGACCGTCGGTGGCGTCCCGGAGCCCCGCACGCAGGCTTCCCGCCATCCGCTGAAGGCCGCTGGGAGCCTGGACTTCGACCGGCGGCGCGTTCGCGGCGACCCGCAGGACGGCGGCCAGGCGGTCGTTCGACGACAGCGGCGGTACGGCACGGGCCATGACCCGGATACGGGTCGACGGCAGCAACCCGCGCCATTCCGGGGAGAGCCCATGGCGCGGCCGGGTGCGCTGCGCCCCTTCCGGCCCGTCCGCGCCCGCGCCTGCGGAGGCGTGCGCGTGGGCGTCGACGGGGTTCCACACGGCGGCTCCCCTCGGGTGCTCCGCCCCGTCGCGCCGGCCGTCCTCGTTGTCGCCGCGGCCGGGCTGCACGACCACAAGGGTCGGTGTGCGGACGGCCGTGACCTCTCCGCTCGGCGCGGTGACGCGGACAGCATCGGCCGTGAACACCAGTGCCGGGGGCGTCCGTTGGGATCCGCGCACCCTGGGCCTGGTCAGCCGCGGATCACCGGTCACCTCCAGCTCCGCGGTGACCTGGGCGTACTTCCCCGCCAGGGCAGGCAGCGGCCCACGCCGGACATCCGCTGCATGCAGCGCCGCGGACGCCGCACCCGCAGCGGCACACAGCAGCACCGCGGCCAGCGCCACAAAGGCACCCGCGGACCACATCCGGGGCGGGCGGGGTCGGGGCGGATGGGGGTGGGGCGGCTGCGTTCCGCACGGGCCGGTGTCGGGCCGTGCCCCGTCACACGGCGGTTCGCCCCGTCCCGGGCCGTCCCTTGGCGCCTCAGGATCTGGCGCAACGGGGGCTGATGCTTCGGGGACTGGAGCCTCTGGATCCGGCATCCCAAGCTCCCCGGCCGCGGCCTCCGGCAGGCCACCGGTCCCGGGCCTACGCTCCGTCCGGCGCCGGACCACGGCCACCCGTAACGCGACGGCCGCGAGAACCACGGCCGCACCGCAGGCCACGACCACCGAACCACCGGGCACGCCCAGGGCGATCGCCGCAGCAGCCCAAGCCGCCAGTGCGGGCGCGACCAGGCGCAGATCGGCCGGGCCGTCCTGATGAGGGTCGGAGGCGCCGCGCACGGAGGACGCCATGGCGTGCACCGGGGGCCGCGGGCCGGTCATGGCTCCACCAGCGGGCGGAGGTCGGCGAAGCGGCGCTCTCCGATACCGGTCACCTGGCGGAGCTGCTCCACCGAGGTGAACCCGCCGTGCTGGGTGCGGAACTCGATGATGTGGCGGGCCAGGACGGGACCCACCCCTGGCAGGGCGTCGAGCTGCTGCTCGGTCGCCGCACTGAGGCTCACCGGCCCGCTCGGCCCACTGAGCCCGGTTCCAGCACCCGGTGCCCCACCGGCCCCCGCCGCTCCAGGGCCACCACCGCCGGCCCCGGCTCCCGCACCGGCACCGGGCACACCGACGACGATCTGTTCGCCATCGGTCAGCAGCCGCGCCCGGTTCAGCCCACGGGTGTTCGCCCCGTGCAGCACACCGCCCGCCGCCGACAACGCGTCGATCACCCGGGACCCCGGCGGCATCCGGTGGATTCCGGGATGCCGGACCTTACCGGTGACGTCGACGACCAACTGCCGGCCCCCACCGCCCGGCGGGCCACTCGCCATCGCGGCGGACGACGATGCGGACGACGGTGGCGGTAGGGAGGACGATCGCGTGCCGGCCCCCGGGCCGGGCACGCCCGGCGCCCCCTCGACCGCCGGGGCGCGTACCGGCTCCGGGCGCCCTGCCCAGAAATGCTGGACGGCGAGGCCCACCGCGACCGCGAGCACCAGAACCAACGCGGCGAGCGCCTTCGGGTCGGTGCCGCACCGTAACTGCACCCACAGGGGCAGTCGTTCACGCAACGCGAGCCAGGCCCGCTCCCGGCGGCGCCGGACTGGTGGATCGTGCCCGGGCGGTGGCGGTCCGGCCGGCACAGCCGCACCCGCCTCGCCGAAGACCGCCGCGACACGGGCCCGAACGCGCTCCCGCTCCCACTCCCGCGACCCCGTCGCCACGGATGGTCCCGAGGGGCCGTACGACTCCGCGGCCTCCGATGAGGCTGCCAGGGAGGAGGAAGGGCCTGACGAGGAAAAGGAAGGAGCTGCCTGGGAGGAGCGAGGAGCCGGGGAGGAGGGAGGAGCCTGGAAGGCGGACGAGACCGAGGAAGCCGTCTGAGCGGATCGAAACGAGTTCATACCGACCGACGCTAAGCACCTCGCGCAGATCTCGCCGAGGCACCTCAGATTCGGTGGACAGCACCCGAGTTGTGGATAACGGCGTCACCCACAAGGCACCCGGCAGCCTCTCTCAGCGCGGCGAGACCACGGCCCCCAGCAGCCCCGGCCCCGTGTGCGCGCCGATCACCGCACCGACCTCGCTCACATGCAGCTCGTTCAGGCCCGGTACCCGCTCCCGGAGTCTTAGGGCCAGGGCGTCCGCACGCTCCGCCGCGGCGAGATGGTGCACCGCGATGTCGACCTGGCCCTCGCCCGCGCGCTCCGCCGCGATCTCCTCAAGCCGTGCGATGGCCTTGGAGGCCGTACGGACCTTCTCCAGCAGCTCGATCCGCCCGTCGGCCAGTTGAAGCAGCGGCTTGACGGCGAGTGCGGAGCCGAGCAGGGCCTGGGCGGCACCGATGCGGCCGCCGCGGCGCAGATAGTCCAGGGTGTCGACGTAGAAGTAGGCGGAGGTGCCCGCTGCGCGCTTCTCCGCGGCGGCGACGGCTTCTTCCACGTCACCGCCCGCCTCCGCGGTCTCCGCCGCGGCGAGGGCACAGAACCCGAGAGCCATCGCGACCATTCCGGTGTCCACGACGTGTACGGGTACCGGTGCGTCCTGGGCCGCCATGACCGCCGCGTCGTAGGTGCCGGAGAACTCCGAGGAGAGGTGCAGGGAGACGATGGCGCTCGCGCCGGCCGCCGCCACTTTCCGGTACGTTTCCGCGAACACGGCGGGGCTGGGGCGGGAGGTCGTCACGGGGCGGCGCTTCTGGAGCGCCTGGGCGAGGGATCTCGCGGAGATCTCGGTGCCCTCTTCCAAGGCCTGGTCCCCCAGGACGACGGTCAGCGGAACGGCCGTGATGCGGTGGCGCTCGACAGCCGTCCGCGGCAAGTAGGCCGTGGAATCGGTGACGATCGCGACATGGCGGGACATGACTGGGAGATTATCCGGGGATGCGGACGCCGCACAGTGCGGGCCCCTCCCGAAGATCTTCCAGGTTTCACCAAGGCTCTGCCAAGTGCCCACGGGGCGACTCTGTCATCGCCCTCGGCGCTTGTCATCGCCGTCGGCGTCAGCCGTTGCGATCGCCCTGCTCTGGGCGGTTGCCGGCCCTGGCTTTCGTCAGCGCCTTCCCCGGGGCCCCGCCCCCACCCACCCCCGCCCCCTCGCCCCTACGCGTTCACGTCGTCGTGCCCTCCGTTCGCGGGGCCTTCTGCCAGGGGTAGGTCTGCTGGGTGCGCGGGTCACGGGCGGTGATCGCCTGCGGGGTCTCGGGGGACGGGCCCCAGGAGTAATCGGCGTCGGTCGTGTCCGAGGCCGAGCCCGGCCGGGTGCCGGCGCCCGACGAGTCGCCTGCGGTGTGCGCCGCCGGGCGTGCGGGACCGTCCGCCCCCGGCCGGCCCGGGGCGCCGGGACCGTGCTGCTGTCCTCGTCGCTCCTGCACCGGCTCCCGCAGCGGATCAGTGGTCGGCTCGTCCTGGGTCCAGTGCCGCAGCGCGCCCGACTCCACGTCGATCTGGTCGCTCAGCGCGGAGAGGTCGTCGTCGGCGAACTTGCGGGCGCGGTCGCGGGCCGCCCAGCGCAGCGACTCCGCGGAGTGCGTGATCCGCTCCGTGCGCTCCCGCAGCTCCGGGAGGCGGGCGGCAATGGTGGCCCGGTCGGGCTCCCGCTCCAGGCGCTTGAGCTCGGCGTCCAGCTCATGGCCATGGGCGCTCAGCCGCTCGAAGAGGCCGATCGCCTCACTGAGGGAGGCGTCTTCCGGGGCGCCGCCGTAGAGCACGTCCTGGGTGGCGCGCATGGACGTACGCAGGGAGATCCGCAGCTGCGCCAGCTCGCCGACGACGCCGGGCTGGGCGAGCTGACGGGCCCGGAGGGCGGTGTCCTCGACGCTCCTGCGGGCCTGGGCGACCGTGCGGTCCACTCCGCGCTTGGCCGCCTTCACCGCCTTCACGGTCACCCACACCCCGGCCAGCACGAACAGCAAGAAGAGCAGTCCGAGGATGGCGGCAGCGGCTTCCATGGGCTCTCCCCAGGCATGGTCGGCGGCGCCGGTCCTCACCCGCGCCCTGTATCTCCACCGTAAACGGCTGGGGCAGGTTGCGGGTTCCTGACGAACCCCCAACCTGCCCGTAGGGGAAACCACCTATGTCCCCGCCCGGAGCCTGCACCGGACCCGGCGCTGCCGCCCCAGGTGCCCGGAACCGCTCCGGCCGGGCACCCGCGGCGACCGGCGACTACGCAGGGACGATGTTCACCAGCTTGGGCGCCCGGACGATCACCTTCCGGATTCCCGCGCCGTTCAGCGCCGCGACCACCGCCGGCTCGGCCAGCGCCGTCGCCTCCAGGTCCGCCTCGGAGATCGAGGGAGCGACCTCCAGACGGGCCTTGACCTTGCCCTTGATCTGGACGACGCAGGTCACGGTCTCGTCCACGACGTACGCCGGGTCGGCGACCGGGAAGTCCGCGTGCACGACGGTCCCGGTGTGGCCCAGCTTGCGCCACAGCTCCTCGGCGATGTGCGGGGCCAGCGGGGCGATCAGCAGGACCAGCTGCTCCGCGACCGTGCGGGGGATCGGGCCGCCCGTCTTGGTCAGGTGGTTGTTCAGCTCGGTCACCTTGGCGATGGCGGTGTTGAAGCGCAGGTTTGCCATGTCCTGGGTGACGCCGTCGATGGCCTTGTGCAGAGCGCGCAGGGCGGCCTCGTCGGGCTCGGTGTCGACGACGGTCACCTCGCCACTGGCCTCGTCCACCACGTTGCGCCACAGGCGCTGCAGCAGGCGGTACTGGCCGACGACCGCGCGGGTGTCCCACGGGCGCGAGACGTCCAGCGGGCCCATCGCCATCTCGTACAGGCGCAGGGTGTCCGCGCCGTACTCGGCGCAGATCTCGTCCGGGGTGACGGCGTTCTTCAGGGACTTGCCCATCTTGCCCAGCAGCCGGGAGACCTTGCCGCCCTCGTAGTAGAAGACGCCGCCCTCGTGCTCCTCGACCTCCGCCGCGGGGACGGCGATACCGCGCGCGTCCCGGTAGACGTAGGCCTGGATCATGCCCTGGTTGTACAGCTTGTGGAACGGCTCGGCGGACGAGACGTGCCCCAGGTCGAACAGGACCTTGGACCAGAAGCGGGCGTACAGCAGGTGCAGCACGGCGTGCTCGGCGCCGCCCACGTACAGGTCGACGCCGCCGTGCGGCTGACCCTCGCGCGGTCCCATCCAGTACTGCTCGACATCCGGGTCGACCAGCTTGTCGGGGTTGCTCGGGTCCAGGTAGCGCATCTCGTACCAGCACGAACCCGCCCAGTTGGGCATGGTGTTGGTCTCGCGGCGGTAGCGCTTGACGCCGTCGCCCAGGTCCAGCTCGACGTTGACCCAGTCCTCGTTGCGGGACAGCGGGGTCTCCGGCTGGGTGTCGGCGTCGTCGGCGTCGAAGGTGCGGGGCGAGTAGTCCTCGACCTCGGGCAGCTCCAGCGGCAGCATCGACTCGGGCAGCGCGTGCGCCACGCCGTCCTCGTCGTAGACGATCGGGAACGGCTCGCCCCAGTAGCGCTGCCGGCTGAACAGCCAGTCGCGCAGCCGGAAGTTGACGGTGCCCTCACCGATGCCCTGGGCGGCCAGCCACTCGGTGATCTTCGCCTTGGCCTCGGTGACGCCCAGGCCGTCCAGCGAGATCGTGCCGCCGGACGAGTTGACGATCTTCGCGTCGTACGAGGCGAAGGCGTCGTCCCAGGTGGACGGGTCGGTGTCGCGGCCGTCCGACGGCTCGACGACACAGCGCATCGGCAGCTCGAAGGCGCGGGCGAAGGCGAAGTCGCGGGTGTCGTGCGCGGGGACGGCCATGATCGCGCCGGTGCCGTAGCCCATCAGGACGTAGTCGGCGATGAAGACCGGGACCTGCTCGCCGCTGACCGGGTTGGTGGCGTAGACGCCGGTGAAGACGCCGGTCTTGTCCTTGGCCTCGGCCTGCCGCTCGACGTCCGACTTGGACGCGGCCTGCTTGCGGTACGCGGCGACGGCCTCGGCCGGGGTGGCGTGGCCGCCGGTCCACACGTCGTGGGTGCCCTCGGGCCAGGCGTCCGGGACGATCGAGCCGGTGCCGTTGTCGGCGCCCGCGATCAGCGGGTGCTCGGGGGCCAGCACCATGTACGTTGCGCCGAACAGGGTGTCCTGCCGGGTGGTGAAGACGGTGATCTTCTCGTCGCCCACCGGGAAGTCGACCCGGGCACCCTCGGAGCGGCCGATCCAGTTGCGCTGCTGCAGCTTGATGGCCTCCGGCCAGTCCAGCTGGTCCAGGTCCTTCAGCAGCCGGTCGGCGTAGGCGGTGATGCGCATGTTCCACTGGCGCAGCTTGGCCTTGAAGACGGGGTAGTTGCCGCGCTCGGAGCGGCCGTCGGCGGTGACCTCCTCGTTGGCCAGCACCGTGCCCAGACCGGGGCACCAGTTGACCGGCGCGTCCGAGGCGTACGCCAGGCGGTACTCGCCCAGGACGTTGGCGCGCTCGATGGGGCTCAGCTCGGCCCAGGGGCGGCCGTCGGGGGTCGGGCGGGTGCCGGCCTCGAACTGGGCGACCAGGGTGTCGATCGGGCGGGCCGCGTCCGCCTCCGGGTCGTACCAGGAGTTGAAGATCTGCAGGAAGATCCACTGGGTCCACTTGTAGTACGCCGGGTCGATCGTCTCGATCGAGCGGCGCGGATCGTGGCCCAGGCCCAGCTGGCGCAGCTGGCGCCGCATGTTCACGATGTTGGCCTCGGTGGAGACCCGCGGGTGGGTGCCGGTCTGGACGGCGTACTGCTCGGCGGGCAGGCCGAAGGCGTCGAAGCCCAGGGTGTGCAGGACGTTGTGGCCCGTCATCCGCTGGTAGCGGGCGTACACGTCGGTGGCGATGAAGCCCAGGGGGTGGCCTACGTGCAGGCCGGCGCCCGACGGGTAGGGAAACATGTCCATGATGAACTTCTTGGGGCGGGCCACCGCGGTGGGGTCCCCGGCCAGGTCGCCCTTCGGGTTGGGGGCCTCGTAGGTCCCCTCCGCCTCCCAGAAGTCCTGCCAGCGTGCCTCGATGTCGGCGGCCAGGGCGGCCGTATAGCGGTGCGGCGCTGCCACCTCGGCAGCGTTGGTCGTCTCGCTCATCGTCCTCAAAGCTCCATCGATCGTCTCTGCCTGCGGAAACGCGCCTCGTCCCCGGCGTCCGCCGGAAACAAAAAGACCCCTCGCACAGGAGGGGAAGCCGCGCCGATTCCGACGGGGTCTGTCATCCGTCGGTACTGATCAGCGCGGCCCGCTAAGCAGAAGGCGTACGGCACGCATGGCGTCAGGGTACCGCAGGGCGTACGGGGCCCGCGCTGAGGATTACCCCCAGACGAGCCCCGTCCCCCGTTCCCCCTGGCTCCTGCCGCCGCTCCACCGGGGCACGGGCGGTGCGGGGAGGCGGTGCCGTGCCCCGGTGGCCGTCAGGGGCGGTAGGAGCTCACATATCCGGCGCCCGGCGTGCCCACGCCGGTGACGTCGTCGTAGCCGACGCCCGCGTGCAGGGAGCTGTCCTTGCCCAGGCTGCGCAGCGAGGTCGTGGTCCCCTTGGCGTCGTCGGTGCCGTTGACGTAGTCCACCCGGACGACTGCCAGGTCCCGTCCGGCGCCCAGCGGGTGGTCGGTGACGTCGTGGTAGGCGGCGGTGCCGTAGCGCTGGTAGATGGCGGGGTTGGCGAAGCCGATGGCGACGCCGTGCCGGGCCTGCTGCGCCAGCGCCTGGACGCCCGCGATCACCGGCGCGGCCAGGGAGGTGCCGCCGATGCGGTACTCGTCGTAGCCGAGCGAGCCGTCCGGCAGGGTCTGGGTCTGGCCGACCAGGAACCCGGTGTTGGGGTCGGCGACCGCCGCGATGTCCGGGACGGTGCGCATGGCGCCCTCAAGGCCGCCGGAGAGCCCGTCCGGGACGACTCCGCGCTGGTAGAAGGGCTGCGGGACGGTCTTGCTGGTGCCGCCGCCGGCGCCTCCGTTGAAGGTGCCGGGGAAGCCGGCCCAACTACTGCCGTCCTTGGACAGGACCGCCTTCTGGGTGCCCCAGCCGGTCTCCCACTGGTAGGCGTCGTGCTTGCCGACGGCCAGAGAGGTGCCGCCGACGGCGGTCACCCATGCCGAGTTCGCGGGGGTGTCGACCTGCTTGGTGCCGGTGTTGGCGACCTCGTCGCCGTTGTCACCGGAGGAGAAGTAGAAGCCGATGCCCTGTACGGCGCCCTGCTGGAAGATCTGATCGTAGGCGGCGGCCACGTCCGGGGTCTCGTTCGCCTCGATGTCGCCCCAGGAGTTGGAGACGATGTCGGCGAGGTGCCCGTCGACGATCTTGCCGAGCGAGTCGAGCAGATCGTCGTCCATGCAGGAGGCGCCGCCGACGTAGACGATGTCGGAGTCGGGGGCGACCGCGTGCACGGCCTCGACGTCGAGGGTCTCCTCGCCGTACCAGCCGGCCGCACCGCACTCCTCGATGTGCGTGTAGTCCTTGGGCAGCACCTGGGAGATCTGGCCGCTGCGGTAACGGGGGTCGCCGTTGCGGGCGGCGTAACGGGCCGCGTCCTGAGTGATCGACGGCGAGGCGTAGGCGTCGGTGATCGCGACGGTGACGCCCTTGCCGGTCCACTTCTTCGCCCCGTAGGCGGCGCGCAGCTGCCGGCCGGTGTAGCCCTTGATCGCGTACGGCGCCCTGCTGCCGTAGGCGGGCGGCAGCTTCTTGGCGGTCTTCGAGCCGTAGTACGAGGAGAACGGCCCGGAGTTGCGGAAGACACCCTCCGGCGGGGGCAGTTCACCGGAGTGGTGCTTGGCGAGCTTGGGCGCGTTGTCCAGGCCGGTGACGGTCAGCACCGCGCCGGCCAGCGAGGCGGGCGCGGAGGCCGTGATGGACGGCGCGTGGTAAGTGTGCCCGGCCTTGCGGTAGTTGTGCAGGTCGGTGGCGAAGGCGCGCTCGGCGGCGGCCGCGTCGCCCGTGACCGCGAGGTAGCGGTTGGTGGTGCCGGTGACCTTCAGGCCGGACTCTTCCAGCCAGTCGGTCACCTTGGCTATCTGGTCGTGCGTCGCGCCGTAGCGGGCGCGGACCTGGGCCGGGCTCAGATACTTCCCGTACGCGGCGGAGTGCGGGTCGGACACGGCCCTGGCGTAGTCCGCGAGGCCCTCGGCGTCGCGGCCGGCCAGGTAGACGCGGGCGCGGACGGCCGTGGCGGCGGCGGTGGCGCCCTGGTCGGCCTGCCGGGTGGCCCACAGGGGCTTGGTGCCCTGCAGCGCATGCCGGCCGTCGTCGTGGCCCGCGGCGTCGGCGGCGGGCGCGCCGAACGCGAGCGCGCCGGCGACCAGCGGCAGCGTCGCCGCCCAGGCCAGACGGGCGCGGGCACGCGGTGATCTGGTGCGGGTTGATCTCATGTAACCCCCTGTGTGCCGATGCGGTGCGCCGTGGGGTGGCTGCGCCGGTGCGGCGGTGCGGCACCTCACGAGCGGTGAATGCGCGGGATGTGGTGCTCACGCGGTTCGCCACTCTTTCGGTGAACCGTTCATGTCAGGGGCATGCGATCACCAAGAAGCGCCCAAGGAACGACAAGGACCGGTCACGAGAAGGGTATGGAGCAGGCGCTCAACTGGGCCCAGAGGGCGGGATGGTGACCGGATATCAGCGACGCCCCGTCGGGCTCCGCTTTTGCGGGCCCCGGCACCGTCCGCCCAAGAGGCCGGCGCCACGATCCCCATACGCACAACAGAGCAGGCCGTCCGCGATGGACGACCTGCTCTGTATTTGTGGAGCTAAGGAGAATTGAACTCCTGACCTCCTGCATGCCATGCAGGCGCTCTACCAACTGAGCTATAGCCCCAGGTCTTGTCTCCGCCCGGTTCCCCGCTGCGGCATCGCCTACATTACACGGACCTCCCCGCCTTCTGCCAAATCGCCCACCCGGCACCCGGCGCCCCTGGACGAGGCCCTTCGGGCCGTAGCGCCCTCGGGGGCCCTTCGGCGGGACGCGCGGTACTGTCGGCTATACGTGCCCGATTCGTCCTGGGGGAGCCGTACGCCGTGACCGCGCTGGAGCTGGAACAGTCCACCGACCCCGGCGGCCCGGCCACCGACAGGGGCGTCATACGCCGGCACCCGACCCTCGCGGCGGCCCTCGCCTGCCTGGTCTCGTTCGCCGCCTTCTGGATCGCGCAGCGCCTCGCGCATGTGACGATGATCGACCTGATGGTCTACCGGGCCGAGGGGGACACCGTCCGCGCCGGCGGCTCCCTCTACGACATGGTGGCGACCTCGGCGCGGCTGCCCAACACCTACCCGCCCTTCGCGGCGCTGCTGTTCACCCCGCTCACGCTCCTCGGCGTCCCGGAGATGCGCACCCTCGCCACCGCCGGCAACCTCCTGCTGCTCGTCGCCGTCGTCCACCTCTCGCTGCGGCTGGCCGGCCGGCCCCGGCACCTCCCCCGGCCCGCCGCCACCCTGGCCGTCTCCGCGCTGCTGGTGTGGTGCGAGCCGGTGTGGACGACGCTGCGCTACGGGCAGATCAACCTCCTGCTCGCCGCGCTAGTCCTGTGGGACCTGACCCGCAAGGACACCAACCGGCTCGCGGGCGTCGGCATCGGTATCGCGGCCGGCATCAAGCTGACGCCGGCGCTGTTCGCGGTGGCCCTCGCGCTGGCCGGCGTCATAAGGGCCGCCCAGCTGCTCCGCTCCGGGGCGGGCGCGCGCGCCGCCTGGAACCCCTGGCTGCGGCAGGCCGCCGTGGCCACCGCCACGTTCCTCGCCACCGCCGTCCTGTCGGCCCTGGCGCTGCCGCGCGACGCACACCGCTTCTGGACCGAGATCGTCTTCGCGGCCGACCGGGTCGGTGAGGTGGAGATCACCGCGAACCAGTCGCTGCGCGGCGCCCTCGCCCGGCTGCTGCACACCCACGACCCCGGCGCCTCCTGGATCGTTCTCGCGGGCCTGACCGCGGTCCTGGGCCTGGCACTGGCGGCCGGCTCGCTGCTGCGCGGGGAGCGCGCCTGGGCGGCCGCGGCCTGCGCGGCGACCGCCCTCCTGGTCAGTCCGATCTCCTGGTCCCACCACTGGGTGTGGTGCGTACCGGTGCTGATCCTGTGCGGCTCCGAGGCACTGCACCGTACGGGCGCCGCCGCCCGCCGCTGGTGGACGGCGGCGATCGCACTGGGCCTGCTGTTCGGCTCGTTCGCCCTGTGGTGGGTGCCACACCGCTGGAACCACCATCAGGAACTGCACCAGAACGGCGTCCAGATGCTGCTCTCCGGTGTCTATCCGATCGCCGGACTGGCCGTACTGGCGCTGGCCGGTGCGCGGCTGTGGCGGTCCGGTGGGCGGACGCGGCGCCGCGGCGGGGCCGGACCGGCCGAGGCCGCCGACGGCGTCTGAGCCGCTCGTCCCCGGCGAACCGCCCCGCGGTGCTGCGGAATTGGGCCGGGGCCGGGGCCGGTCACGGTCGGCGGGCGCGCGGCCGCGCTCAGGCCGTCGCGAACGAATAGAACCGCTTCAGCGTGCAGTGCTCGTCCAGCAGCCGGCCGTAGATCGGCTCCCCGTCGAGCTCCCGGTAGGTCTCGATCGGATCGCCCTTTATGACCAGGGCGCGGGCGCATTCCTCGCACCAGTACTGGTAGTCGGTGTTGACGGGTTCCATGTCGCGGACGATCGGCGTACCGCTGCCGCACCAGTCACATTTCCTGCTGTGGGCGCCCATCCATCAGCTCCAACTGTGGCCGCAGGCCGTGCAGACGAAGGAAATGCCTCCGTTGTCACCCAGCACCTGCGCCACATGGGACGAGCCGCACGAAGGGCACTGCAGGGCGGAACCGGCTCTCGCGCCGCACACGGACGCCGGACCGTCGACGGGGCAGGTGAAGCGGAGCGCGTATTCCGGCAGCCAGTCATAGCCCTGCGCCTCGGCCACTTCGAGCAGGTCGTTGACCTCCTCGAGGATGCTCGTGGGCATCGCGATCTCTCCTCCCCTGCCGGCGCCGTCCGATTCTGCCACGGACCGCCGACCGGGTCAGGCCCGACTTCACGTCACGCCGGCGCGGACGGCGGCCCGTACAAAGCGAAGATCCCGCCTCCTGAGGGAGACGGGATCATCCGGCTTGTGGAGCTAAGGAGAATTGAACTCCTGACCTCCTGCATGCCATGCAGGCGCTCTACCAACTGAGCTATAGCCCCGGGTCTTGCTCCGCTCCTCCGGGATTCCCCCGGCGGCGCCGCGAACAAGATGAACTTTAGCCTGCGACCTGCCCAGATGTGAAATCCGGTCGGCCGGGGCCGCTCCGCCGGGCTCAGTCGTCGTCGCCGAGCACCGGTTCCGGCAGGGTGCCGGCGTTGTGCTCCAACAGGCGCCAGCCGCGCGCGCCCTCGCCCAGCACGGACCAGCAGCAGTTCGACAGACCGCCCAGGCCCTCCCAGTGGTGGGCGTCCAGGCCGAGCAGGCGCCCGATGGTCGTGCGGATCGTGCCGCCGTGGCTGACGACGACCAGGGTGCCGTTCTCGGGCAGCTTCCCGGCGTGGTTGAGCACGACGGGGGCGGCCCGGTCGGCGACCTCGGTCTCCAGTTCGCCGCCGCCGCGCCGCACCGGCTCACCGCGCTTCCAGGCGGTGTACTGCTCGCCGTACTGCGCGAGGATCTCGTCGTGCGTCAGCCCCTGCCAGGCGCCCGCGTAGGTCTCCCGCAGGGCGGCGTCATGCGTCACCTCAAGGCGGGTCAGGGCGGCCAGCTCGTTCGCCGTGGCCGCGGCCCGCTGGAGGTCGGAGGCGACGATGGCGTGCGGCCTGAGCGCGGCGAGCAGCCGGGCCGCGCGCCGCGCCTGGGCACGGCCCGCCTCGGTCAGCTCGATGTCCGTCGAGCCCTGGAAGCGGCGCTCCAGATTCCAGGCCGTCTGGCCGTGGCGCCACAGGACGATGCGGCGGCCGGGCGCCCTCTTCGTGCCGTTCAGAGCAGCTCTCCGTCCTGCTGGCCGGCCGTGGCCTCGGCGTGCGCCGCGGCCTTGCCCCGGGTGGCCTTGGCCTCCTCGGGCAGGTCGATCTCGGGGCAGTCCTTCCACAGCCGCTCGAGCGCGTAGAACACGCGCTCCTCGCTGTGCTGGATGTGCACGACGATGTCGACGTAGTCGAGCAGCACCCAGCGGGCCTCGCGGTCGCCTTCGCGGCGGACCGGCTTGGCGCCGAGCTCCTTGTTCAGGCGCTCCTCGATCTCGTCGACGATCGACTTGACCTGGCGGTCGCTGGGCGCCGAGGCCAGCAGGAAGGCGTCGGTGATCGAGAGGACGTCACTGACGTCGTAGGCGATGATGTCGTGCGCGAGCTTGTCGGCGGCGGCCTGGGCGGCGGCGTTGATGAGCTCGATGGAACGGTCCGTGGCGGTCACAAGGGGCTTTCCGGGTCGAGGGCGGCGTCTCCGGCGGGGGCAGGGAGCGGAGCGCTCGGCTGAGCCACGGCGCGGGCCGCGGTCCCCATGGCAACCGGATCAGCGGTCAGGTACCCCTCAAGGGTCTCACGGACCACCGACACCCCCGTCAGAGTTTTCGAACCCGCCGGCCGGGTTCGCCGTTCTGGCTGGTCAGGGCCTCGGCGGGGGACGCCCGGCCCCACTGTGGGGCCGGGCGTCCCGCTCGTCAGCCCCTGTAGTCCTGCCCCAGCACCACGGCGATGTCGACGTTCGAGGCGACCTTGCCCTGCCTGACCGCGCTCGCCGGCAGCCCCAGCGTCTTGGCGACCTCGGCGGCCTTCGCCTTCTGGTCGGCGTCGCCGTAGGTGACCTGGGAGGCGGCCCGGGCCACACCGTCGGTGCCGTCGTCGACGAAGCCGTAGCCGCCGTTGAGCAGTGCGACCTGTGCCTTGCCGGCGGCGGCCTTGTTGCCGGTGGCGTTGCGGACCCCCACCCGGGCGGTCGCGTCGGGGGCGGCCTTCTTGACCGTGCCGCCGAGCACGTCCTTGACCACACTGGCCGCGGTGGCCGGGCTGAGCGTGCCGTTCGCCTGTACGGGCAGCAGGGTCGTGCGGTACGCGCCGGTCTTCGCCAGCTCCGCCCGCTGCGCCAGCGAACTGCCCAGCTGGGCCTCGGTGAGCGGCGGGTCGAGCACCTGCAGCAGCGCCTTGACGGTGGCGGTGGCGCCGTCGGCGTCGCTGGAGACCTTCTTCAGGGTCGCCTGCATGACCTGCCCGAACCGCTGGAGCTGCTTGATCTGGGTCTCGCCCGGCGCCTGGTAGGTGGCGTAGGCGACGGCCGCCTGGCCGTTGAGGTCCCGGCCGCTGCCCTGCTTGACCACCGGGGAGGCGCCCTTCTTGGCGCCGGGGACGGTGGCGTTGGTGTCGAGGGTGATCCCGCCGACCGTCTCGACGAGGTTCTCCAGGTACGGGGTGTCCAGCCGCCAGGTGGCCTTCAGGTCGGCGCCCAGGAGGCTGTTGAGGGAGTCCCTGGTCGGCTCGGAGCCGTCGTCCTTGACGGACCTGCCGAGCGTCGTGGCGCTGCCGTCGTCCTTGGGGACCACGAGGGTGTTGGGCAGCAGGACGGTGGTGCCCTTGTGGGTGGTCTCGTTGTCGACGAGCAGGGCCGTGGAGCTCCTGCCGGACTGGGTGTCCCGCAGATGCACCACGAGCACGTCGCGCTTCTGGCCGCCGGCCTCGGCCGCCTTGCCGGTGTCCGGCCCGGACAGGCCCGGCAGCTTGCCCGCCCACCACAGATAGCCGGCGCCGCCGGCGAGCAGCAGGACCAGCACGACGGACAGCGCGACGAGTCGGCTGCGTCCGCGCCGCTTGGCCTCCTCGCGCCGTTCGGTGCGGCTCTCGGTGAACTTCAGCCAGTCGATGACGTCTTCGGAGTCCTCGTCCGGCTCCTCGATGAAGTCGAACTGCTCGGTGTGGTAATCCGGGTCGGCCGAGGACGGGCCCCGGGAGCCGCCCGCCGCGGCCGGCTCCTCGCGGCCCTGCGGGGCGCGGCGCTGGGCCGGCGGCCGCGGCGGCTCGTCCTGGGAGAGCTGCTCGTAGGGCGAGGGCGGGGTCTGCTGCGGGATCCACTCCTGCTGCTGTTGCTGTTGTTGCTGCTGCTGCGGCTGGCCGTACGGGTCGTACTGCTGGGGGTAGCCGGGTTGCGCCTGCACCTGCCGGCCGCCGTACGGGTCGTAGCCGTACTCCGGCTGGGCCGTCTGCTCCTGGTAGGGCTGCTGGCCCTGGTGCCCCTGTTGCGCACCGTAGGGGTCATAGCCCTCGTAGGCCGGCGGCGCGGGCTGCTGCTGCCCGTACGGGTCGTAGGCCTGCTCGTACGACTGCTGTGCGGCGTCGCGGTAGACCGGCTGCCCGTAGGCGTCGTAGGTGTAGCCCGGCTGCCCCTGCTGGTCGCGGGCATACGGGTCATGGGCATACGGGTCCTGCGGCCCGTACGGATCTGGTCGGTCGCTCACCGGTGCCCCTTTCCGTCAGCCCCGTCAGCGGTCGTTGCGGTACAGCTGTTTTTTGTCGATGTAGCGCACCACACCGTCCGGCACCAGGTACCAGACCGGATCCCCCTGGGCTACGCGCGCCCGGCAGTCGGTCGAGGAGATGGCCAGCGCGGGCACCTCGACCAAGGACACCGCTCCCTCGGGCAGCCCGGGGTCCGCGAGGACGTGGCCGGGCCTGGTCACCCCGATGAAGTGGGCGAGTGAGACCAGCTCCGCGGCATCGTGCCAGGTGAGGATCTGGCTGAGCGCGTCGGCGCCGGTGATGAAGAACAGATCCGCGTCGCGGTGCTCGGCTCGCAGATCACGCAGCGTGTCTATCGTGTACGTCTTGCCGCCGCGGTCGATGTCGATACGGCTGACGGAGAACTGCGGGTTCGAGGCGGTCGCGATGACCGTCATCAGATAGCGGTCCTCGGCCGGGGAAACCGTCTTGTGGCTCTTCTGCCACGGCTGCCCCGTGGGCACGAAGATGACCTCGTCGAGGTGGAACTGGCTGGCCACCTCGCTGGCGGCGACCAGGTGTCCGTGATGGATCGGGTCGAACGTGCCGCCCATCACTCCGAGTCGCCGCTTCACGGGCCCTGTGTGCTCTCCCATGCGTGCAGACCCTACTGGGCGGCGCGCGATGCCGGGGGCCGGGTGCCGTCGACTCTAGCGGTCCCGGTTGAAGCGGGTGGTGATCCAGAGCAGGAGAAGCAGGATAAACAGGGCGCCGCCGCCGGTCACGTAGGGGCTGAGGCTGGCGTGACCGCCACCCGCGTGCTCGCCTTCGGCGAGGGAGACCAGGGACTGTGCGGTGGTGTGCAGGCTCATCGTCGGCAGGACCAATCCGGGCTGGGGGTCGGGCGGAGACTTCCACCACATCGTAAGCGGCGGCTCACCGCGAGCTCACGGCGACTCCGCCCGGACACCTCCGAAGGGGCCCGGGGGACCGGTGGGGTCAGTCCTGGCCGTAGCCGCGCAGCAGGAACCAGGCGAGCAGAACGGCGCCGATCACGCCGGCGATGATCACGGTGCGCAGGATCCACCCGGGGCCGACGTCGTGGGCGGTCTCCTGGGCGGCGGCGAGCAGCACGCTCGGATGCGGCATGACGATGCGCTCCCTCGGGTACCGGCCCGTGGGGTTGTTTGTCCGGGCCTGTGCGGTCAGTGGTGCGATCGTCAGCGTACGCCCGAGCATCCAATCCGTTGTCGGTGGCGTCCTCTAGTCTGAAACACACGCAGTCGAACAGGGGGAGGCCCCAATGACGGAGAGCCCAGGCGGCAGCGAGAACGTACCGAGCCGGGACCGGCGGCGATTCCCCGGAATCTCCTCCCGGTCGTACGAGCACCCGGCGGACCGTTCGGCGCTGGTCGCGCTGCGCAAGCTGAGCGGGTTCGACACCGTCTTCAAGACGCTCAGCGGTCTGCTGCCGGAGCGCAGCCTCCGGCTGCTGTTCCTGTCGGACTCGGTCCGCGTCGGCGACCAGCAGTTCACGCACCTCAACGACATGCTGCGCGACGCCTGCTACATCCTGGACCTGGAGAAGGTCCCGCCGATGTACGTCAATCAGGACCCGCAGCCCAACGCCATGTGCATCGGCCTCGACGAGCCGATCATCGTGGTGACCACCGGTCTTGTCGAGCTGCTAGACGAGGAGGAGATGCGGGCGGTCATCGGCCACGAGGTCGGCCACGCGCTGTCCGGGCACGCCGTTTACCGCACGATCCTGTTGTTCCTGACGAATCTGGCGATGAAGGTCGCCTGGATCCCGCTGGGCAACGTCGCGATCATGGCGATCGTGACGGCGCTGCGCGAGTGGTTCCGCAAGTCGGAGCTGTCCGCGGACCGCGCCGGCCTGCTGGTCGGACAGGATCTGCAGGCCTCGATGCGCGGCCTGATGAAGCTGGCGGGCGGCAATCATCTGCACGAGATGAACGTGGACGCCTTCCTCAAGCAGGCCGACGAGTACGAGTCCGGCGGCGATCTGCGCGACTCCGTGCTGAAGATCCTCAACCTGCTGCCGCGCAGCCACCCGTTCACGACCGTGCGGGCGGCCGAGCTCAAGAAGTGGGCGGCCAGCCGCGACTACCAGCGGATCATGGACGGCCACTACCCCCGTCGGGACGAGGACAAGGACACCTCCGTCTCCGACTCCTTCCGGGACTCCGCGGCGCACTACGCCGATTCGGTGCGCAACAGCAAGGACCCGCTGATGGGCCTGGTCCGCGATATCGCGGGCGGTGCGGGCGATTTGGGCGGCAAGCTGCGGGACACGGTCTTCCGCGGCGGCCAGCGTCCCGGCACCTCGGGCGGCGCCAACGGCTCCGGTGGCCCGGGCGGTACCAACGGCTCCGGTGGTGCGGGCGGCTCGGAGGACTCCTGAGGGACCGCCGACACACGAGCCGGCGGCCCGGAGGCCAAACGGCCCACCGGGCCTGCCGGCGGATCGGCTAGCGGATCGGATGGCTCGGCTTCGGCTGGGCGGAGGGCGCCAGCTCACCGCAGAGCGAGGGGTTGGCCCGGTCCCTGGCATAGGGGTCGGTGCCCGCGGGCCGGTCATGGCCGGCGTGCTGTCCCGCGAACAGCGGGCGCAGCGCGTCGGCCGGCTGCGAGGAGCAGGCCAGCGGCCCGGCCTGCAGACTGCTCTGCAGCAGCTCCAGGCGGTGGTCGGCCAGGTCCTCGCGCCCGACCCGGAAGTGCATCTCCCGCCGTACGGTGACCAGCGAGGCGGCGCCCGGGGTGGCCTTGCCGGCCTGCGCTCCGGCCGGCTTCTGCGGTGCGCCGGGGGCGGGCCGCACGGCGTAGACGAAGGTGTAGTCGGCGGTGACGACGAGCGCGTCCGGGCTCAACTCCGAGGCGGAGAGCGTGCCGTTGACCCGGATGTCCCGGTCGGCGAGCCGGGCGAGGTCGGGGTCGAAGCGGACCAGCCAACCGGTCGCCGCGTAGCGGCCGTTGTCGTCGGGGTGCGCCAGGCTCCGGTCGAACTGGTCGAGTTGCCCGGTGTCGAGCAGCAGCCGCACCGGACGCACGGAGCCGCCGGTGAGGGTGGCCGGGTCCAGCGACGACTGGACGATGTAGTCCTTCGCGATGGTCAGGGCCGAGATGATCTGGCCGTCGGAGAAGTGCTCGGTGCGGGCGACGGGGGGAAGGTTCACGCCCGCGGCGCCGATCTTGTAGTCGGCCGCGGGGCTGTGCGCGAAGAGGTCCTGGGGTGTCGCGCCCGGTACCTCCCCGCTCGGCGCGAGCGGCACGACGGAGGAGCGCAGCGGCTGCACCCGGGACTGCTCCGGGGTCTTGTAGGGATGCCGGATGCCCATGTAGACGGCGGTGCCGAAGGCGAGCACGATCAGCAGCACCAGCAGGATGGCCTGCCGCGAGCCGCCCAGCCGCATCCAGGCATGCCGGGTCTTCACGGCCGGTGAATGATGCTCACCCAGCCGCTCGTCCGCGGAGAACTCCTGCAGTCGGGCAGCCCGCACGAACGATTCGTCGAAGACGACGGATCGATATTCGTCCTCACCGCCTCCCGAGGCGCCGTTGGGCGTCCCTTCGGGAGGGTCACCAGGCCCGGTCATACAACAAGGGTAGGTCTGCCGGGGCGAAGGTAAACGCCGGGGCGCCGGGCAACTTCAGCGGAAGATTCCGTTTCGCGGACCGATATCGCGGGCAGGGTGCTTCGCCGTCACTGCGGCCTGGGCACCGCGGAGAACGACGGGCGCACCGACCCGGCGGTCGGCAGCGACGGCAGGCCCGGCCGCGCCGTACGGACGCTGTCCGCGCCGCTGGTGGCCGGGAGGTCCCTCCCGCTGGTCGTGGGCGTCGGAGCCGGGCTCTGGTTCCGTCCGGAGGCGCCCCGGTAGACGGCGCTGAAGGCCAGTGCGACGAGTCCGATGCCCATCACGACGGCCAGCACCCAGGCGACCGGGCGGTGCCAGCGGGCGCTGCCCCTGTAGGGGCGCAGCGACCCCCCGTAGGGGCCGTAGGGGTGGTACTCGCCGTAGGCGCCGTCGTCCTCGTACTCGTCGCCGTACGCGTCGTAGTCGTCGGTCCCCGGGCCGCGGCGGCTTCGTCGGCCGCGGGCCGCGGCTTCGCCCGGATCGTCGCCGTCGGGGCCGAAGCCGGCTCCCGAACGGGCCGCCTCGGCCTCCGCGCGCGCCTCCGCGGCGGCCAGCATGCGCTCGACCGCAGAGGGCTCGTGGATCTGTGCGGACCGGACGAATTCCTCGTCGAAGACCACGGAAGCGAATTCCTCATCCGCTCTTCCGTGGCTCCCGTGATGGTGCTCGTCGGGCTCTTCGCCGTCCGGGAACGGCTTGCCCCCCACGTCGTCCGGCACCCGTCCAGGTTAGCCCCCGGGCCGTCGGTTTGGGCAGGGATCCGGCAGGGAGAACCACCAACCGGAACACCGCAACTCACGACGGCTCCGCCCCGGTCCACCCCGACGCACCAGCCCTAACGGGTGTGCCCGTCGCCCGTGACGATGTACTTCGTGGACGTCAGCTCCGGCAGACCCATGGGGCCGCGGGCGTGCAGCTTCTGGGTCGAGATCCCGATCTCCGCGCCGAAGCCGAACTGCCCGCCGTCGGTGAAGCGGGTGGAGGCGTTGACCGCGACGGTGGTGGAATCCACCAACTGGGTGAACCGCCGGGCGGCGGCCTGCGAGGTGGTGACGATGGCCTCGGTGTGCCCGGAGGTCCAGCGCCGGATGTGCGCCACCGCCGCGTCCAGGTCGGGCACCACGGCGGCCGCGATGTCGTAGGAGAGGTACTCCGTCGCCCAGTCCTCGTCCGTGGCGGGGGCGACCAGCCCGGGGCCGGCCTGCTGCCAGGCGGCGTCGCCGTGCACGATCACGCCGGCCTTGGTCAGCGCCTCCAGGGCTCGCGGCAGGAACTTCTCGGCGATCCCGGCGTGCACCAGCACCGTCTCCGCGGCGTTGCAGACGCTGGGCCGCTGGGCCTTGGAGTTGATCAGGATGTCGATCGCCATGTCGATGTCGGCGGCCTCGTCGACGTAGACATGGCAGTTGCCGGTGCCGGTCTCGATCACCGGGACGGTGGACTCCTCGACGACCGTACGGATCAGCGAGGCGCCACCGCGCGGGATCAGCACGTCGACCAGGCCGCGCGCGCGCATCAGCTCCCGCACCGAATCGCGGCTCTCCCCCGGCACCAGTTGCACCGCGTCGGCGGGCAGCCCGGCGCTCTGCACGGCGTCGCGCAGCACGTCCACCAGGGCGCTGTTGGAGGCGTAGGCGGAGGACGAGCCGCGCAGCAGGACGGCGTTGCCGGACTTCAGGCACAGCGCCGCGGCGTCGACCGTCACATTGGGCCGCGCCTCGTAGATGATCCCGATCACTCCGAGCGGGACCCGGACCTGGCGCAGGTCGAGACCGTTGGGCAGGGTCGAGCCGCGCACCACCTCGCCCACCGGGTCGGGCAGCGCCACGACCTGGCGGACGTCGGCGGCGATGGCCGCGATCCGCTCCGGGGTGAGGGTGAGCCGGTCCACGATCGACTCGGCGGTGCCCGCCTCCCGGGCCTTGGCGACGTCCTGGGCGTTGGCGGCGACGATCTGGTCGGTCCGCTCCACCAGGGCGTCGGCGACGGCGAGCAGGGCGGCATCGCGGGCCGTACGCGGCAGCGGCGCCAGGACGGCGGCCGCCTCCCGCGCGCGGCGGGCGGTCTCGAGGACGGGGGAGCTCTGCGATGCGCTGCTGGTCATGGTCGAAAGCCTAGCGGGCGGCCGGGCCGCCGCCCGGGGGCATCTCACAGCGCGGGACGGCCCGCCCGGTGGTCAGAAGGGGTGGACGCCGACCGGTGAGGCGGGCGGCAGGCCGTAGCCCTCGGCGATGCGCTGGTGGTAGGTCTCGCGGTCGATGACCTCCAGGCCGACGATCTCCCACGGCGGCAGCTTGGCGGTCGAACGGTGCTCGCCCCACAGGCGCAGTGCGACCGCCGCGGCGTCGTGCAGATCACGGGCCTCCTCCCAGTAGCGGATCTCGGCGTGATCGTTGGCGTAGCGGCTGGTCAGCAGGAAGGGATGGTCGTGGGCGAGCTGTTCCAGGCCCCGCCGGACCTCCTTGAGCGGGGCCTCGGCGCCCGAGACGCTGAGGGTGATGTGCCACAGGCGGGAGGCCTCGCGGCGCTCGCCCTCCGGGGCGGGCCGCGCCGTCCGCTTCCGCTCCGCCCGCTCGTCGCCGACCGACCGGTCGCCGACCTCGCCGGTTTCGACGCTGGTCAGCGTCCGCTCCGCCGTCCCTCGGGGCAGTGCCCCCGGGCGCCCTCGTCTCACCGGCGGCCTCCTGTGATGCGAATCGCTCCGCCCTCGGGGGTGCGGAGCCGATTGGTGCGGTCGTACTTCGGCGTGTGCGCTTGCGCTCTGCGGGCGCCGGTCCCCCGCGGCGCCCACAACAAAGTTGACCAGCCCGCGGGCCGTCGCGGGGGCTTTTTCACCAAGGTCTCCGCGGAAAGGCCGGTCCGCGCTCCGCTTAGGGGCGGTGTTCCTCCCCCCGCGTCCGCCGTCGGACCGGCCGGGCGTCGTCAGTGGTGCAGCAGCACCAGATCGTCGCGGTGCACGACCTCCCGCTCATAGGCGGCGCCCAGCTCACGGGCGAGATCGCGGGTCGAACGTCCCATCAAACGGGGGATTTCCCTGGCGTCGAAATTGACGAGCCCGCGGGCCACCGCCCGGCCCTCGCCGTCGCGCAGCTCGACCGGGTCGCCGGCGGAGAACTCGCCCTCCACGGACGCGATTCCGGCCGGTAGCAGCGAGGAGTGCCGCTCGACGACGGCCCGCACCGCCCCGTCGTCGAGGACGAGGGCTCCGCGCGGTGTGGAGGCGTGCGCGAGCCACAGCAGCCGGTTGGCGGAGCGCCGGCCGGTGCGCAGGAAGTGGGTGCCGGTCTGGCCGCCGGCCAGCGCGTCCGCGGCGTGCACGGCGGAGGTCAGGACCACCGGGATGCCGGCCGCGGCCGCGATCCGGGCCGCCTCGACCTTGGTGACCATCCCGCCCGTGCCGACGCCGGCCTTGCCCGCGCTGCCGATGGAGATGCCCTCCAGGTCCTTGGGCCCGCGCACCTCCGCTATCCGTGACGTACCGGGGGTGGACGGATCGCCGTCGTAGAGGCCGTCCACGTCGGAGAGCAGGATCAGCAGGTCGGCGCGGACGAGGTGGGCGACCAGCGCGGCCAGCCGGTCGTTGTCGCCGAAGCGGATCTCGTCGGTGGCGACCGTGTCGTTCTCGTTGACGATCGGTACGGCGCCCATGGCCAGCAGCTGGTCCAGGGTCCGGTAGGCGTTGCGGTAGTGGGCCCGGCGGCTGGTGTCGTCCGAGGTCAGCAGGACCTGCCCGACGCGGCGACCGTAGCGGGCGAAGGACGCCGTGTAGCGGGCGACCAGCAGGCCCTGGCCGACGCTGGCGGCGGCCTGCTGGCGGGCCAGGTCGCGGGGCCGCCGGTCGAGACCCAGGGGGGCCAGGCCGGCCGCGATGGCACCGGAGGAGACCAGCACGATCTCCTTGTCCTGATGCTTGGCCAGGACGTCCACCAGCGCGTCCACGCGGTCCGCGTCCAGTCCCCCGGCGGCCGTGGTCAGCGACGACGAGCCGACCTTCACCACGATCCGGCGGGCGTCCGCCACGCCGTCGCGCCGGCCACCGCCCCCCTCGACCGTGGCCTTTCGGGCCGCCCCTTCGTCCATGCTCGCGCCTGCCACCCTGCGTACCCCTGTGCTTGCTGATACCGCCGCCGTACGGGTACTCCTGAACGGTGCCCGCGCGACGTCCCTACGGGCGCAATCTACGGCAGTAGGGCCCGCGGGCGCGTGCCGATATCGCCTGGCGGACGTCCCGCGAGACGGCCGGCCGGACTCCACCGCGGCTCCGGTGAGGGCACACGGGACCGCACGGCCCCCTGTGTGCCCCACCCCACAGTGTTTTTTCTAAGACGGACGCCGAGGCCAAGAGGTTGCGTTCGATTGGTCCGCTTTCGCGGTGATGAGAGCCACAGCAGATTGTCACCAAGGCCAACGAGGTCATACGGTCGGGTGTCCATCGGTCCCGTTTCGCCGCTCCGGCGGCGTCGCAGCGCGGGACCCGGCCGCCCCCCTCGGCCTCCCCCCTGACCTTCTTGCTGCCAGGAGCCCTCCCCCGTGCCTTCCGCCGGAATCGTTCCCCGCCGAGCCGTACAGCTCGCGGCCCTCTTCGTGATGATGGTCGCGTTCATCGCCCAGCTGGTCGGTGCGCTGCTGCCCATCGTCCCGCTGTTCATCGTCGCGTCCGTGATCAACCTGGGTCTGGACCTGGTCCTCCAGCACAAGCAGCCCGGCCTGCTCGCCGTACTGGGCCGGATCCGGTTCGACGTCACGGTGCGCCAGTTGTTGCGCGACATGCTGATACTGGTCGGCCTGCTGCACATCGACGGCATCAACCCCCTGGAGGAGCAGGCGCCGCTCACCATCACGCTGCTGCTCTTCTACGGCACCCACTTCGTGTGCCAGGCCGTCGCGGTGCTGGTCCGCAGGACCCGCAGCCTGCCGTTCGTGACCCGCAACATCGACGCGAGCGCGCTGCGGCTGTGCGACGCCCCGCCGCGGATCCTCTCCCGCCAGACGGGCCGGCGGCTGCTGCGCTTCTCGGTGCCCACCACGGTCGGCATGATGCTCACCGCCATCACCACGGACGCCTACTGGGGCGGCATCGGCCTGGCCGTCTCCCTGGCGCTGTCCGCCGGCGGCACGCTCTACCTGGGCACCTGGCTGCTGCCCAAGAAGCGGGTGGCCGGTGAGCGGCAGGCGCTGGAGTGGCTGGACAACTGGCTGGCCGAGTACCGGCCGACGGTCGGCATGTACTTCTCCGGCGGTTCCTCCTCCGCCTACCAGGCCAACATGTGGCTGAGCACGCTGGCCGCCCTGGACGGCAACCCGATCATCGTGCTCCGCGAGCGCTTCATGGTGCAGAAGATCGACGCCACGGACGTCCCGATCGTGTGCATCCCCAAGGTCGCCAACCTGATGCGCCTGGAGCACTCCACGCTCAAGATGCTGCTGCACCCCGCGAACTCCGGCAAGACCTCGCAGATCCTGCGCATCCCGTCCATCAAGCACGCCTTCACCAACCACGGCGAGAGCGACAAGCTCTCCTCCTGCAACCCGTACGCGAAGGCGTACGACGAGGTGTGGGTGGCGGGCCCGGCGGCCCGCGACCGCTACCAGCTCGCCGACATCGGCGTCGAGGACAAGGACGTCATCGAGGTCGGCCGCCCGCAGCTGGCGCCGATCCGGCCGATCCAGCGACACGACGGTGCCCCGGCCGGCCGGCCGACCACCGTGCTGTACGCCCCGACCTGGGAGGGCTGGGACGGCAACCCGGGCAACACCTCGGTGATCCTGGCCGGCGAGAACATCGTCCGCGAGCTGCTCGCCGACGACAACGTGCGGCTGCTGTACAAGCCGCACCCGATGACCGGTTCGGTGGACCCGCGCGCGGGCGCCGCCGACGTCCGGATCCAGGCGATGATCGAGGAGGCCAACGGCCGGCGCAGCGGCGCCCTGCCCGGCCCCGAGGCCGCCGCCGAGCTGGCCCGCCGTACCGACGAGCTGAACGCGCTCACCACCTCGGCGTTCCGCAAGAGCGCGGACGAGCTGGAGCGGATGCGGCTGCAGGGCACCCCCGAGGAGGGCCGCGCGGCCGCCGTGGAGGCCGCGCGCGCCGCCTGGGAGGAGGCGTACTGGAACTCCTTCCCCGAGTGGGAGCACCGCATCATCACCACCGCCCGCCCCGGCATCTTCGACTGCTTCAACCAGGCGGACGTGCTGATCAGCGATGTCTCCAGCGTCGTCTCCGACTACCTGACCAGCGAGAAGCCGTACGCGGTCGCCAACACCTCGGGCATGAGCGAGGCCGACTTCCGGGCGAACTTCCCGACCGTTCGGGCGGCCACGATCCTCACCCCCGAGGCGGACGAGGTGCAGGCCCTGCTCGCCGCGGTCCGCAACCCGGAGCTGGACACCCTCGCCGCGGAGCGTGCCGAGCTCAAGGAGCACCTGCTGGGCCCGTCGGACCCGCCGTCCGCGGTCCGCTTCAACCAGGCCGCGCAGGATCTGTGCGCGAAGGCCGACGAACGCCGCATCCGGATGGAGAGCCGGCTGTCCGGGATCCCCGGGCAGCGCTCGCAGGAGGACGTGGACGCCTCCGAGACGGCCGAACGCGAGGCCAGTGGCGCCTCGGACGCCGCCGCGGCCGTCTAGGCCTCAGAGCGCCGCCTGCGGCCTCGGACACCGGCCGAAGAGCAAGAGGCGGGCCCCGGGAGGATTCCTCCCGGGGCCCGCCTCTTGCTCTTCGGCCGGTGCTCGGTAGCGCGGCGCCGAGCCGGCTTCGGGCCTAGAAGGGCCGGAAGCCCTCGTACTCCTCGTCGGCCTCGTCCCGCTGCGCGTCCCGGTCCCTGCGGCGCTGCGTGGCCGGCCGGGGCGCCTCCAGACGGTGGTCCTCGCCACGGCGGCCCAGCATCTCCGCCCCGGCCGCCATCATCGGCTCCCAGTCGAACACGACGGCATTGTCCTCGGCACCGATGGCGATGCCGTCGCCGGCATGGGCGCCCGCCTTGCGCAGCGCGTCCTCCACACCCAGGCGGTTCAGGCGGTCGGCGAGGTAACCGACGGCCTCGTCGTTGTTGAAGTCGGTCTGGAGGATCCAGCGCTCGGGCTTCTCGCCCCGTACGCGGAAGAAGTTCTCGCCCTCGGCCGTGACCGTGAAGCCCGCGTCGTCCACGGCCTTGGGCCGGATGACGATACGGGTGGCTTCCTGTACGGGCTTGGCCGCACGGGCCTTGGCGACGATGTCGGCCAGCGCGTACGACAGCTCCTTGAGGCCCATATGGGCGACCGCCGAGACCTCGAAGACGCGATAGCCGCGCTCCTCCAGGTCGGGGCGGATCAGGTCGGCGAGGTCCTTGCCGTCCGGCACATCGATCTTGTTGAGGACGACCACCCGGGGACGGTTGTCGAGACCGCCGTACTGGGTGAGCTCCTCCTCGATGGTGTCGAGGTCGGAGACCGGGTCGCGGTCGGACTCCAGGGTCGCGGTGTCCAGGACGTGGACGAGCACCTCGCAGCGCTCGACGTGCCGCAGGAACTCCAGGCCCAGGCCCTTGCCCTGGCTGGCGCCGGGGATCAGACCCGGTACGTCCGCGATGGTGTAGACGGTGGAACCGGCCGTGACGACGCCGAGGTTGGGCACCAGGGTCGTGAACGGGTAGTCCGCGATCTTCGGCTTGGCGGCGGAGAGCACCGAGATCAGCGACGACTTGCCGGCGCTCGGGTATCCGACCAGCGCGACATCGGCGACGGTCTTGAGCTCCAGCACGATGTCGCGGGCCTCGCCGGGCTCGCCGAGCAGCGCGAAGCCGGGGGCCTTGCGGCGGGCCGAGGCCAGTGCGGCGTTGCCGAGGCCGCCGCGGCCGCCCTGGCCGGCGATGAAGGTGGTGCCCTGGCCGACGAGGTCGGCCAGCACCTCACCGTTGCGGTCCAGGACGACGGTGCCGTCGGGGACCGGCAGCACCAGGTCCTGGCCGTTCTTGCCGGAACGGTTGTCGCCTGCGCCCGGCGCACCGTTGGTGGCCTTGCGATGCGGGTGGTGGTGGTATTCGAGGAGCGTGGTGACGGCCTGGTCGACGACCAGGATCACATCGCCGCCGCGGCCGCCGTTGCCGCCGTCGGGGCCGCCCAGCGGTTTGAACTTCTCCCGCATCACGGAGGCCACGCCGTGGCCTCCGTTACCCGCGGCGACATGCAGCTCGACGCGGTCCACGAAGGTGGTCATGGTGGGTGCCTCCAGGAAGAACGGAATTGTCGGGGTACTGCGGAATCTCTAGCGATATCTCTGTCGTAACACGCCAAGGGCGGACCAGCCCTCCCGCTCACGCGGGAAAGGCGGTCCGCCCCTGGTGTGGTGCTGTGCTACGTCCGGGCCGGAATTACTCGGCGACCGGGACGATGTTCACGACCTTGCGGCCGCGGTGGGTGCCGAACTGCACCGCACCGGACTGCAGGGCGAACAGCGTGTCGTCGCCACCGCGGCCGACGCCCGCGCCCGGGTGGAAGTGGGTGCCACGCTGGCGGACCAGGATCTCACCGGCGAGGACGGCCTGACCGCCGAAGCGCTTCACGCCGAGCCGCTGAGCATTGGAATCGCGACCGTTCCGAGTGGACGATGCGCCCTTCTTATGTGCCATGTCTCCTCAGTCCCTTACTTCGCCGGAGCGTCGATGCCGGTGATCTTCAGCGCCGTGTGGAGCTGGCGGTGGCCGATCCGCTTCTTGTAGCCGGTCTTGTTCTTGTACTTCTGGATCCGGATCTTGTTGCCCTTGTGGTGGTCCACGACCTCGCCCTGGACCTTCACGCCGGCCAGGACCCACGGGTCGCTGGTGACCGAGTCACCGTCGACGACCAGCAGCGTGGAGAGCTCGACGGTGTCGCCGACCTTGCTGGTGGAAATGCGGTCAACCTCGATGACGTCGCCAACAGCAACCTTCTGCTGGCGTCCGCCGGTGCGCACGATCGCGTACACGCGGAACTCTCTTTCGCTAGGAACGGATCCTCTGATGCCAGCCGCTCACACGGGCTCGGGACGGCCCGTGGAATCCGAGTGGACGAGCGGCCTCCCTCGGCGGACCGAGAGGTGTTTGCTCAGGGGTTTGGTGTCACAGACACCGACGGTCAAGATTACGGGGCCTTGACCAGAGGGTCAAACCGGCCCCCGGGCCGCTGACGGCCCGGGGCACGGTTCGGCTGCTCAGCCCTCCGCTTACGCCACGGAGGACTGCTCGGCGGCCGCGGTCTTCTTGGCCGCCGCCTTCTTCGTCGTCGCCTTCTTGGTGGCGGTCTTCTTGGCCGTGGCCTTCTTGGCGGTGGTGGTCTTCTTCGCCGCCGCCTTCTTGGCCGTGGTCTTCTTCGCCGCGGTCTTCTTGGCGGCCGTCTTCTTGGCCGCCGCCTTCTTCGCGGTCTTCTTGGCCGCGGGCGCCGCCGCCGGCTCGGCCTCGGCGCCCTCGACGGGCTCCGCTGCCACGGCCGGCTCCGGCTCGGCGGCCGGCGCCGTGATCACGACGGTCGCCGCGGAGTCGTCGGACACCTCCGGCGAGCCCGCCGCGGCGGTCACCTTACGGGTCACCCGACGGCGCGGACGGGCCGGCGCGGGCTCGGCGGCCGGCGCCTCGGCGACCGGCTCCGCAGCCTTCTCCGGCTCCGGCTCCGCCACCGGCTCGGCCGGCAGCACGATCGCGGCGGCCTCCTCGGCGGCCTTGGGGGCGCCCGCCGGAGCGGACACCTTCCGGCTCACCCGGCGGCGGCCACGGCCGCGTCCGGCGGCCGCCTCGGCCTCGGCCGGGCTGCTGAACCACTCCTCGGTGTCGGCCACCGCGGGCTGCAGCTCGGCCTCCGTCACGGCGGCGGGCTCCAGCTCCGGGGCGCCGCCGTCCGGCGTCGGCTCGGCCGCCTCGACCTCGTGGACATGCGGCTCGGCCTGCGCGGCCTTGCCCTTCTTCTTGCGCTTGCCGCCACCGCCGGCCGTCGTCGGCTGGTCCATGTGGACGATCACGCCGCGGCCGTTGCAGTGCACACACGACTCGGAGAAGGACTCCAGCAGGCCCTGGCCGACCCGCTTGCGGGTCATCTGGACCAGGCCGAGCGAGGTGACCTCGGCCACCTGGTGCTTCGTACGGTCCCGGCCCAGGCACTCCAGCAGCCGCCGCAGCACCAGGTCCCGGTTGGACTCCAGCACCATGTCGATGAAGTCGATCACGATGATGCCGCCGAGGTCGCGCAGCCGCAGCTGGCGCACGATCTCCTCGGCCGCCTCCAGGTTGTTCCTGGTGACCGTCTCCTCCAGGTTGCCGCCCTGGCCGGTGAACTTGCCGGTGTTGACGTCGACCACGACCATCGCCTCGGTCCGGTCGATCACCAGCGAACCGCCGCTGGGCAGCCAGACCTTGCGGTCGAGCGCCTTCATCAGCTGCTCGTCGATGCGGTACGTCGCGAAGACGTCGACGTCCGAGGTCCACTTCTGCAGCCGGTCGACGAGGTCGGGGGCGACGTGCGAGACATAGCCGTGGATGGTCTGCCAGGCGTCGTCACCGCTGACGATGACCTTGGAGAAGTCCTCGTTGAAGATGTCGCGGACGACCCGGACGGTCATGTCCGGCTCGCCGTAGAGCAGCGAGGGGGAGCTGGTCGAGGAGGCCTTGGCCTTCTTCTGGATCTCCTCCCACTGCGCCTGCAGCCGCTGGACGTCGCGCGCCAGCTCGTCCTCGCTCGCGCCCTCCGCGGCCGTGCGCACGATGACGCCCGCGTCCTCGGGGACGATCTTCTTGAGGATCTGCTTCAGACGCGCCCGCTCGGTGTCCGGGAGCTTGCGGCTGATGCCGGTCATCGAGCCCTCGGGCACGTAGACCAGGTAGCGGCCGGGCAGCGAGACCTGGCTGGTCAGCCGCGCGCCCTTGTGGCCGATCGGGTCCTTGGTGACCTGCACCAGCACCGACTGGCCGGACTTCAGCGCGGTCTCGATCCGGCGCGGGCCGTTGGCCATGCCCAGCGCCTCGAAGTTGACCTCGCCGGCGTAGAGCACGGCGTTGCGGCCCTTGCCGATGTCGACGAAGGCAGCCTCCATCGACGGCAGCACGTTCTGCACCTTGCCGAGGTAGACGTTGCCGACGTACGAGGTCGCCTGCTCCTTGTTGACGAAGTGCTCCACGAGCACGTCGTCCTCAAGGACGCCGATCTGGGTGCGCTCGCCGCTCTGGCGGACGACCATCACCCGCTCGACGGCCTCGCGGCGGGCGAGGAACTCCGCCTCGGTGATGATCGGCACCCGGCGGCGGCCCTGCTCGCGGCCCTCACGGCGGCGCTGCTTCTTGGCCTCCAGGCGCGTCGACCCCTTGATCGACTGCACCTCGTCGGCGCCGGTGCCCTCCTCCTTCTTGCGGGGCTCGCGGACCTTGACGACCGTGCGCTCCGGGTCGTCGGCGTGGCCGGCCTCGGCCTCGGCGGCGTCACCGCTGCGACGGCGACGACGGCGACGGCGACGGCTGCTGCTGGAACCGCCGGCCGCGTGCTCCTCGGCCTCGTCCTCCGGGTGCTCGGCGCGCTCCTCGGCCTCCTCGGCCTCGGCTTCGTCGGCCTCGGCGGGCTGCTCCTCGGCGCCCTCGGCGGTCTCACCACGGCGGCGGCGACGGCCACCGCGGCGGCGGCGACGCGAGGGACGCTCGGCCGACTCGTCCTCGTCGTGGGCGAACTCGCCCGGCTCGGTCTCCGGCTCGGCCTCTTCCGCTGCCTCCGGCTCCTCGGCCGGGGCGACGGCGACCTGCTCGGGCTCGGCCGGGGCGCCACGGCGGCGGCGCCGGCGCGCGCCGGCGGTGGGCTGCTCCTCCGGCACCTGCTCGGTGACGACGTCCTCCTGGAGGGCCGCGGCATGGGCGGCGGCCGCGCTCTCCGGGGTCTGGAACATCGGCTCGGCGAAGACCGGCGCCTGGAAGACAGCCGTCGGCGGCTGCGCCCGGCGGCGGCCGCGCACCGGCCCCTCCTGGATGGGCTCCTCCTCCGCACGGGGCGCCTCGGCGACCGGCTCGGCGGCGCGGCGGCGGGTACGGCGGCGGGGAGCCTCGGCGGGCTCGGCGGCGGTGGCCACCGGCGCCTCCTCGGCCTCGGTTTCCTCGGTCACCTGGGGCGCGCCGGCGGGCGCGGTCGCCTTACGGGTGGCGCGACGGCGCGTACGGGCCGGCTTGGCCTCCTCGGCGGCAACCGCCGGGGCCTCCTCCTCGGCAACCGGAGCGGCCGGCACGGACGCCTCGGCCACCACCGGCTCCGCGGCGATCTCGGCCTGCGGCGCACCGGCGGGCGCGGTCACCTTACGGGTGGCACGGCGCCGTGTACGGGCCGGCTTGGCCTCCTCGGCGGCAACCGCCGGGGCCTCCTCCTCGGCAACCGGAGCGGCCGGCACGGACGCCTCGGCCACCACCGGCTCCGCGGCGATCTCGGCCTGCGGCGCACCGGCGGGCGCGGTCACCTTACGGGTGGCACGGCGGCGCGTGCGGCGCGGTGCGGCGTCCTCGGTCTGTGGGGCCTCGGCGGGCGCCTCGACGGCGGCAGCGGGCTCCTCCACGGGGGCCGGGGTCTCGGTCTCCTCGGCGGCGGCCGGCTGCGGGGCCCCGGCCGGGGAGGTGGCCTTGCGGGTCGCACGGCGGCGCGTACGGGCCGGCTTGGCCGCGTCCCCGGTGGTGACCGCGGCCGCGGCGGGCTCCTCGGCGGGAGCCGGATCGGCGGACGCGGCGGCGGTCTCGGTGCTCAGCACCGCGCTCTCGGCGGCGCCGCCGGACGTCGGCGGACCGGCCGGCCGGGAGGCCGCACGGCGCCTGCGGCGCGGCGGCAGCGTGTCGCTGGGTGAGTGGTTGTCCTCGATACCACGGTCCTGGGACGGCGTGGATTCGGTGGGCTCAATGGGCTCGAGCATGCGGGCGGTTCTCCCGTCACGCTCCCGGGCGCCGCGCCTGATTCCGGTAGCGGTCCGCGTAATGAGCGCGGTCCCGCAGTCCGGGGCGTGGGCGCCGCACGGGAGCTGTCGTCTCGCTCGCCGGACCCCGTAGGCAGGGACCGGCGAAAGTCTCCTGGTCAGTGCGTCTGCCGGACCGGGGTGGCTCCCTGGCTGATCGGCGACGCGACGACGGCGGTCCTACGCAGTACCTTCCCCGGCTCCCGGGGAGGCCCCACTCGGCGCCTTCGCGGCACTCTGCGCGGCGCCCGTGATAGGGGCGGCCGTGGCAGCGTCGCGGTCGGGCGCTAGCGGGTCAGTCACCGCGCCGGCCTCCTCATCGAGCAGCCCCTGCGCCAGCCTGGTCACCGCAGCGGGGACCGGCGGCGCCAGGTCGGCCGTAGCTCGGAGGCCGGACAGGACGTCGTCGGGTCGAACGGCGGGTGTCACATGCCGAACAACCAGCCGCAGTATCGCACAGGCATTGCCGTCGGGCCTATCGCCCTCGTTACCGGCTGCTTCCAGCCGCGCCACCGCGGCCCGTGCGTCGAACGTCCGCATGCCGTTCTTCGTGCGGCGCTCGACCAACACCTCGTCGGCGGCGAGGAAGGTCTCGACGGCGCGCCGGGCCTCCTCGGCCGCGACCCCGTCGAGCCGGATCTCCCACACCGAGGCCTGCAGCCGGTCGGCCAGCCCGCTGGTGTGCGCCTCGACCGAGTCGATCACGTCGAGGCCGGTCGGCAGCGACTCGTCGAGCAGTTCGCGGAGCTGATGCGGATCGCGCCGCTCGGCGAGCTGGATCTCCAGATACTCGGCCTCGCTGCCCGTGCCGGTGGGGGCGGCGTTGGCGTACGACACCTTGGGGTGCGGGGTGAAGCCCGCCGAGTAGGCCATCGGGACCTCGGCGCGGCGCAGCGCCCGCTCGAAAGCGCGCTGGAAGTCGCGGTGGCTGGTGAACCGGAGGCGGCCGCGCTTGGTGTAGCGCAGTCGGATGCGCTGCACCGCCGGTGCGGGCGGCGGGCCTTCGGGCTGTCGCTTGCCCAGTGTCGCTCAGTCCTTCGTGAGTGCGGTCGTACTGCTACCAAGAGTACGTGTCCCGGGAGCCCCTGGTTCCCGGAGGGGCGGCACGGCCTCGGCCCGCGGCGGTTCCGCGGGCCCGCCGAACAGGGCGCGCCCGATCTCCCTGCGGGTCTGCCGCACGGACTCCCGTGCGGCGCTCAGGGCCTGGCGGGTGGCCCGCCCGGCCTCGCGCAGGGCCTGCCGGACCGGGCGCCAGACGCCGTCGCGGATGCCGTGCCCGAGCGGCGTCAGCACCGTGCGGTACGTCCAGCGGAACGGTTCGACGAAGATCCACCGCAGCAGGCGGCCGAGGAACCGGCCGACGGCGCGGGAGACGAACCCGGCGGCCCGCCAGCAGTGCCCGAGCGCGTCACCGATCTCCCGGCAGACCACGGTCACCGCGGCCACCAGCGCCCGACCGACCGGCTGCAGCACATACCGCCAAAGGGCGACGGCGGGCACCACCAGGATCCATCGAACGAGCGCGGCGACGACCGTACCGACGCCCCGGACCAGCCAGGCGATCCCGTGCCCGACGGGCGTGAGGACGTACGCGTACAGCCACTGCGCCGGCACCACGACCAGGTAGCGCACCAGCCACGCCACCGCCGCCGCGATCCCCCGCCCCACCGGCGCCACCACATACCGCCACAACGCCGCCCACGGCCAGACGAACAACGCCTTGCCCAACCAGGCCGAACCCGCGCCCAACGCCCGCACCAGCCAGGCGATTCCCTGTCCGACGGGCGTGAGGACGTACGTGTACAGCCACTGCGCCGGCACCATGAGCAGATACCGCACCAGCCACGCGACCGCCGCCGCGATCCCCCGCCCCACCGGCGCCAGCACGTACGTGTACAGCCCCTGGATCGGCACGACGACCAGATACCGCGCCAGCCATGCCACCGCGGCCGTGGTCCCCTGCCCCAGGGGCGCGATCACGCACCGCCACAGCCAGGCCAGCGGGGCGACGATGAGGGTGCGGCCCGTCCAGGCCAGCGGGGTGACGACGAGGGTGCGCCACAGCCACGCCAGACCGCGGCCGCAAGGGCGCAGCAGTGCGCGGTCGACGGCCTTGGCGCAGACGACCAGGGCGTCCCACACCAGTCGCACCGGCACCACGAGCACCAGCATCACGATCCGCACCGGGATGCGGACCACCGTGGTCAGGCACCCCTCCCCCGGCTCGTACCGGTCCGGCGCGCGCCGGTCCTTGTCCAGCGACACGGCGTCGAGCTCGCCACGCCGTCCCCCGTCGATGGCCCCCATACGGCCTTCCCCCTCGTTCGCTTCCCTGCGGTGCCGTTTCCCACCCTGCATTGTCCGTGAACACGCAACGGCCCGGCCACCGCGGGTGCGGGGCCGGGCCGAGGCGCTTGCGCGCGGCGCTACTTGACGACCGACAGGGGCAGCAGCTTCTTGCCCGTGGGGCCGATCTGGATGGAGGTGTCCATCTGGGGGCAGACGCCGCAGTCGAAGCACGGGGTCCAGCGGCAGTCGTCGACCTCGGTCTCGTCCAGGGCGTCCTGCCAGTCCTCCCAGAGCCAGTCCTTGTCCAGACCGGAGTCCAGGTGGTCCCAGGGCAGGACCTCCTCGTACGTCCGCTCGCGGGTCGTGTACCAGGCGACGTCCACGCCGAACGCGGGCAGCGTCTCCTCCGCGGCCTTCATCCAGCGGTCGTAGGAGAAGTGCTCGCGCCAGCCGTCGAAGCGGCCGCCGCCCTCGTAGACGGCGCGGATGACCGCACCGACGCGGCGGTCACCGCGCGAGAGCAGGCCCTCGACGATGCCGGGCTTGCCGTCGTGGTAGCGGAAGCCGATGGAGCGGCCGTACTTCTTGTCGCCGCGGATCTTGTCGCGGAGCTTTTCGAGACGGGCGTCCGTCTCCTCCGCCGACAGCTGCGGCGCCCACTGGAACGGCGTGTGCGGCTTGGGGACGAAGCCGCCGATGGAGACCGTGCAGCGGATGTCGTTCTGACCCGAGACCTTGCGCCCCTCGGCGATGACCTTGACCGCCATGTCGCCGATCTGGAGCACGTCCTCGTCGGTCTCGGTCGGCAGACCGCACATGAAGTACAGCTTCACCTGCCGCCAGCCGTTGCCGTAGGCGGTGGAGACGGTCCGGATGAGGTCCTCTTCCGAGACCATCTTGTTGATGACCTTGCGGATCCGCTCGCTGCCGCCCTCCGGCGCGAAGGTCAGACCCGAGCGACGGCCGTTGCGCGTCAGCTCGTTGGCGAGATCGATGTTGAAGGCGTCGACGCGGGTCGACGGCAGCGACAGACCGATCTTGTCTTCCTCGTACCGGTCGGCGAGCCCCTTCGCGAGGTCGCCGATCTCGGTGTGGTCCGCGGAGGACAGCGACAGCAGGCCGACCTCCTCGAATCCCGTGGCCTTCAGGCCCTTGTCCACCATCTCGCCGATGCCGGTGATGCTTCGCTCCCGTACGGGGCGCGTGATCATGCCGGCCTGGCAGAAGCGGCAGCCGCGGGTACAGCCACGGAAGATCTCGACCGACATCCGCTCGTGGACGGTCTCGGCCAGGGGGACGAGGGGCTGCTTGGGGTAGGGCCACTCGTCCAGGTCCATGACGGTGTGCTTGGACACCCGCCACGGGACGCCGGAGCGGTTCGGCACGACACGGGAGATGCGGCCGTCGGCGAGGTACTCGACGTCGTAGAACTTGGGGACGTAGACGCTGCCGGTCTTCGCGAGGCGGAAGAGGAGCTCGTCGCGCCCGCCCGGACGCCCCTCCTTCTTCCAGGCTCGGATGATCTCGGTGATCTCCAGCACGGCCTGCTCGCCGTCGCCGACCACCGCGCAGTCCAGGAAGTCCGCGATCGGCTCGGGGTTGAAGGCGGCGTGGCCGCCGGCGAGGATCAGCGGGTGGTCCTCCGTGCGGTCCTTGGCCTCCAGGGGGACGCCGGCCAGGTCCAGCGCGGTGAGCAGGTTGGTGTAGCCCAGCTCGGTGGAGAAGGAGACGCCGAGCACGTCGAAGGCGCTCACCGGGCGGTGCGCGTCGACGGTGAACTGCGGGACGTCGTGCTCGCGCATCAGCGCTTCGAGGTCCGGCCAGACGCTGTACGTGCGCTCGGCCAGCACGCCCTCCCGCTCGTTGAGGACCTCGTAGAGGATCATGACGCCCTGGTTGGGCAGGCCGACCTCGTACGCGTCCGGGTACATGAGCGACCAGCGGACGTCACAGGAGTCCCAGTCCTTGACGGTGGAGTTCAGCTCGCCGCCGACGTACTGGATGGGCTTCTGCACGTGCGGGAGGAGGGCCTCCAGGCGCGGGAAGACCGACTCGACAGGCATCGTGGTGATCTTTCATCAGCGGGCAGGGGTGACCCTCAAGCCTAACGTGCTCGGCGGCCAACCCTTGACGCCTCGCTTCCCGCAGGTCAGACCGCCCCGTACGCGCCCCGTGAGGGCGGCGTCACGGCCGGAGCGCGGCCCGGTGCTTGGGCCGCGAGACCTTCGCCCACACCTCCGGCAGCTCCCGCTCCCGGTCCGCGGCCAGGGCCTCCTCGCGGCCGTAGAGCAGGCCGAAGGTGAAGGCGCCCTCGCCGGCGCGCTGCGCCTGGGTCGCCAGCTCGCGCAGCGCACCGCGGGCCACCACGCTGTCCTGGTGGTCGCCCAGGAGCTGCTGCAGGCGCTTGGTGCGCTTGGCGAACTTCTTCGCCGGGCGGCCGAGCGCCGGGCGGGCCGCCTCGGCGGCGTAACGGGTTCGCTTCGCCGCCTTGCGGGCGCCGTGCAGCGCCTCGTCCCGCCCCTGCCCGGCGGGGGCGGCCAGCGCGGCCTCCACACGGCGCGACAGCCGCCGGTAGTCCTTCAGCACGGCCCGGGCCACCACTTCGGGCGCGGGGTCGGCCCCGGCCCGGAGCAGGGGCGGCGCCTCCAGGAGGGCGTCAAGGGTCTTCAGGAGGGCGAGGTAGCGGTCACCGTCCAGTACGGCGAGCAGCTGCTTGCGGGAGCCGGCCCGGCGCCGCTGCGACCAGATGCGCAGCCGGGCCGCGACCGGGCCGAGCCGCAGCGTGCGGGGCACCTCGGCCAGTGCGCCGTGCAGCCGCTCGGTCAGCACCTCGCGATCCCGGTCCACGCCCAACTCCGCGGCCAGCCACTTGAGTTCGACGCCGATCGACTGTGTGACGGCGCGGTCGAGGACCTTGGTGTACGAGCGGAAGGCGCTGCGCAGCCGGCGGGTGGCGACCCGCATCTGGTGCACCGTATCGGGCAGGTCGCGCCGTACCCCCGGATCGAGTTCGACGATCGCCCGCACCTGCGCGCGGACGTAGCGCAGGACGACGTCTCCGGCGGTGCCGCCTTTCTTGGCCTGCTCACCCTTCTCGGCCTTCTCGCGCTTCGTGCCGGAGCCCTTGCCCGCGGCCTTGCCGGAGCCCTTGGCGCCGTTCTTCCGGGGCCGGGCGGGCCGCTGCCCCGTCTCGGCCAGCGCCCTGGCCAGCTTCGACGCCGACGAGGCGGGGCGCACACCCGCCGCGGCCAGCGCCCGGCCGATCTCGTCCAGCAGCCCGGTGTCCTCGCCGCCGTCCCCGGCCAGCTCCACCTCGATCTCCCGCCAGCGCACCTCGGTGGGCTCGTGGCCCGCCGCCGCGGCCTCGTCCGCCCGGTGCGCCCGCACCTCGTCCTGGGCCACCTCGGCGAGCGGCGCGCCCGAGGCGTCGTGCAGCACCAGGATCGTGCGCCGGGTCCGCAGCCGTACGACCGGGACCAGTTCGCGGTCCAGCACCCGTGACCGTACGAGCGCGGTCAGCTCCGCGGGCGGTGCATCGGACAGCGTCGCCCGCACCTCGTCGCGCACCCCGGGCGCGACCGGCAGCTTCAGATGCCAGCCCGCGTCCCGGCCGCCGGTGCGTCGCCGCAGGGTGATGCCGGCCGCGGCGAGGCGCTGGTCGGCGGTGTCGTAGTAGAGGGCGTCCAGGGCCTCGGCGCCCTGTTCCGCCACGCTCGCGACCGGGTCGATGCCGGTCAGGTCGGGCAGCTGGATGTCGTCGTCGGCCTCGTACTTCCGCTCGATCTCCCGCACGGTGTCCGCCATGCATCGAATCTAGCCACCGGCCCCATCGAGGACCACCCACCGAGCCCGGGGCCCACCGCCGGAATGTCAAGGATCCGCAAATGCGGGTGGCACACGCCGCGGGCAGTGTCTTACGGTGTGTCACAAAGTTTCCACATAGCGTGGCAATCGGCGCTCACTCGGCCCTCCGGGGAGGGAGACACCCGTGCACCCCCACACCGCAGCCGCCGCCCGGACACCCATCCGCGTCGCGGCGGGCGCCCGCCCGTTCCTGCTGGCGGCGCCGAGCAGACCCACCGCCCCCAAGCTCGCCCGCGACTTCGTCCGGGCGGTGCTGCGCGGCACCCCGCTCGCGCCGCTGCTCGACACCGCCGTACTCCTCACCTCGGAGGCGGTCACCAGCTCCCACCTGCGCACACCCCGGTCGGCGGAGATCCTGCTGCGGGTGCTGACGGCCGAGCACGGGCTGCGGATCAGCGTGCACGACGAGGCACCGGTCCGCCTTCCGGCGCAGGCCTTCGCGCCACCGACCGCCGCGCCGTACACGGCGGTGGCCGGTGAGCCGCAGGCCGATCTCGGTCTGCTGCTCACCGGCCACCTCGCCGACGACTGGGGCACGACCCCGTATGCGGGGGTGGCGCGGTCCACCTCCCTGTGGTTCGAGCTCTACGGGCGGCGATGACGCTGCGTCACCGGGATGCCGACAGGGGCCGCCCGACCCGGATCGACTGCAGCAGCCCTATGGCGATCCAGACCGCGAACATCGAGGTGCCGCCGTAGGAGACGAAGGGCAGCGGCAGCCCGGTCACGGGCATGATGCCGAGCGTCATGCCGATGTTCTCGAAGGACTGGAAGGCGAACCACGCGATGATGCCGGCGGCCACGACCGTGCCGTAGAGCTCGGTGGACTCACGGGCGATCCGGCAGGCGCGCCACATGACGATGCCCAGCAGCAGGATGATCAGGCCCGCGCCCAGGAAGCCCAACTCCTCACCGGCGACGGTGAAGATGAAGTCCGTCTGCTGCTCGGGGACGAACTGGCCGGTGGTCTGGCTGCCATGGAAGAGGCCGGAGCCGGTCAGCCCGCCGCCGCCGATCGCGATCCGGGCCTGGTTGGTGTTGTAGCCGACACCGGCCGGGTCCAGGCTCGGGTTGGCGAACGCGGCGAACCGGGCGATCTGGTAGGCGTCGAGCAGACCGAGCTGCCAGATGGCGACACAGCCGACGACGCCCGTGCCCACCAGCCCCAGGATCCAGCGGTTGGAGGCACCGGAGGCCAGCAGCACGCCGAGGATGACGGCGCCGAGCACCATGACAGAGCCGAGGTCGGGCATCAGCATGATGACGACGACGGGGACGGCGGCCATCAGCAGGGCCTGGACGACGGTCCGGTGGTCGGGGTGCGGGCGGTCGCCGGCGTCGACCCGGGACGCCAGGATCATCGCCATGCCCAGCGAGATGGTGATCTTGGCGAACTCGGCGGGCTGGAGCGAGAAGCCGCCGGGGATCGCCAGCCAGGAACGCGAGCCGTTGATGGTGGCGCCCAGCGGGGTCAGCACCAGCAGCGCCAGGACGACCGACAGGGCGTACAGCACCGGGACCGCGCCGCGCAGGGTGCGATGGCCCAGCCAGATCGTGCCGGCGGCCAGTGCCAGGCCGATGCCCAGGTTGAGCAGATGGTGCAGGAAGAAGTAGTACTCGTCGCCCTTGTTGAGCTCGGTGCGGTTGCGGGTGGCGGAGAAGACCAGCATCGAGCCGATGAGCGACAGCGCCAGACAGGACAGCAGCAGTATCCAGTCCAGCTTGCGCAGCACCGAGTCGCGCGCCGTCAGCTTGCCCCAGGTGCCGAGTTCGGGGGTGTAGCGCCGGATGGAGAACGCCCGGGAGGTGTGGCTGGTCGTCACTGTGGACTCCCCGAGGGTGACGGCGACGGCAGGACGTACGGCTTGATCGGCGGGGCCTCGATCGTGCCATCGCTCTCGATCTTGGGCAGCGAGCCCTGCGGCTTCGGCAGCAGGGCGGCCTTGGCGTTGATACCGCCCTTCTCGTCGACCCCGTACAGGGCGTTGTAGATGTTGCGCACGGCCGGACCGGAGGCGCCGGAACCCGTACCACCCTGGGAGATCGTCATCACGATCGCGTAGTCCTTGGTGTACGTCGCGAACCACGAGGTCGTCTGCTTGCCGTAGACCTCGGCCGTACCGGTCTTGGCGTGCATCGGGATCTTGTCCTGCGGCCAGCCGCCGAACCGCCAGGCGGCGGTACCGCGGGTGGCGACGCCGGCGAGGGCGCCGTCCATCTGCGCCAGCGTCTTCCGGGTCACCGGCAGCGTGCCGTGCGACCGGGGGCGGATCTGCTGGATGCGCTTGCCGTCGGGGCTGACGACGGCCTTGCCGACGGTCGGGTCGTGGAGCGTGCCGCCGTTGCTGATCGCCGCGTAGATGGTCGCCATCTGGATCGGGGTGACCAGGGTGTCGCCCTGTCCGATGGCGTAGTTGATCGAGTCGTAGGCGTGCAGTTTCATGCCTTCGAGGCAGCCCTCACGGGCGAGCTTGGTGCCGAAGTCCTTCTTCTTCGGCCAGGCCTTGGCCTGCTCGCACCAGCCGGCCTTGTTGGCCGCCCAGAAGTCGCGCTTCCACTTGCGGTCGGGGACCCGGCCGGTGACCTCGTTGGGGAGGTCGATGCCGGTCTCCTTGCCGAGGCCGAACTGGTGGGCGGTCTTGTAGAACCAGTTCTTGGCGTCCTTCTTCGGCTTGTCCCCGCCGTCCTTCTTCCACTCGTCGTGCGAGAGCTTGTAGAAGACGGTGTCGCAGGAGACCTCCAGGGCCCGACCGAGGCTGATGTCGCCGTGGCTCTGCGACTCGAAGTTCTTGAAGACCTGGCCGCCGATGCTGTACGAGCTGGTGCAGGGGTAGTGGCCGTTGAAGTCGTAGCCCGCGTTGACCGAGGCCGCGGTCGAGATGACCTTGAAGATCGAGCCGGGGGCGGCCTGCCCCTGGATGGCGCGGTTGAGCAGCGGGTAGTTGGACTTCTTGCCGGTCAGGCGGGCGTAGTCCTTGCCGGAGATCCCGCCGACCCAGGCGTTGGGGTCGTAGCTGGGGTTGGAGGCCATCGCCACCACCCGGCCGGTCTTCGCCTCCATCACGACCACGGCGCCCGAGTCGGCCTTGTAGTTGGTGCCGGTGTTGCGGTCCACCTGCTGGCGGGCGTCCTTCATGGCCTGGTCCAGCTGCTTCTCCGCTATGGCCTGCACGCGGGCGTCGATGCTGGTGACGACGCTCGAACCGGCCTGGCCCTTGTCGCTCTTGGCCTGGCCGATGACCCGGCCGAGGTTGTCGACCTCGTAGCGGGTGACGGCGGCCTTGCCGCGCAGGTAGTCGTCGTACTGCCGCTCCAGGCCGGAGCGGCCGATCTGGTCCGAACGCAGGAACGGCGAGCTGCTGTTCTTGGCCTTGTTGATCTCCTCGTCGGTCACCGGGGAGAGGTAGCCGAGGACCTGGGCGGTGTTGGCGTCGCCGGGGGCGGCGTAGCGGCGGACCGCGGTGGGCTCGGCGATGATGCCGGGGAAGTCCTCGGAGCGCTCACGGATCTGCAGGGCCTGCTGGGTGGTGGCCTCGTCGGTGATCGGGATCGGCTGGTACGGCGAGCCGTTCCAGCAGGGCTGCGGGGTCTTGGAGTCGCACAGCCGGACCTTGTTGCGGATCTCCTGCTCGGTCATGCCGAGCACCTTGGCGAGCCGGCCGAGCACGGCCTTGCCGTCGTCCTTCATCTTCAGCAGGTCGGTACGGCTGGCGGAGACGACCAGACGGGTCTGGTTGTCGGCCAGCGGCACCCCGCGGGCGTCGAGGATGGAGCCGCGGGTGGCCGGATCGACGACCTGCTGGACGTGGTTGCTGCGGGCCTCGTCGGCGTACTCCTGGCCGTTGCGGATCTGCAGGTACCACAGCCGGCCGCCGAGGGTCAGCAGCAGGGAGAAGACCAGGATCTGGAGGGCGACGAGCCGGACCGTGATACGGGAGGTCCGGCTCTCTGAAAGGTTACTCATGGCGCGAAGCGCCTCCATGAGGGGTGGTGGTCGGGAGACGGGAGGGCGTCACAGACGCTTGACCCCCTTGATGCGGCCCACCTTGTCGCGGGCCGACTTGCCGAGCAGTCCGCCGCGCTGGCTGCCGATGCGTGCCCCCGTGCGCACGGACTTGATGGACTTCATGGCGCCGCGGCTGGCCTTGAGACCGGTGCCGGTGGTGAGCCAGCCGTATCCGGAGTCGCGGCCGCCCGCCGTGCCGTTCGGGCTGCCGGAGCCGTCGCCGACCAGCGGTTCGGGCTCCGTCCTGCGGGCCAGCGCCATCACCAGCGGGACGATGAAGGGGGCCAGCAGCAGGTCGTAGAGCGTGGCGCTGAGCAGCAGCCCGAGGATGCCGACGTGCCGGGCGGCGGTGTCGCCGACGAGCGAGCCGACGGCGGCGTACATCAGCGTCGAGCCGATGGCGGCGCCGATCACGACCACCAGCGGCAGCGTCGCCGAGCGGTGCTGGCCGTTGTCCGGCCTGGTCAGGCCCGCGACATAGCCGATGATGCAGAGCACCAGCGCGTAGCGGCCGATGGCGTGGTCGGAGGGCGGGGCGAGATCGGCCAGCAGTCCGGCGAAGAAGCCGACGAGCGAGCCGCCGACATGGCCGTAGACCAGCGCGAGCCCGAGGACGACGAGCAGCATCAGGTCCGGTACGGCCCCCGGAAGTTGGAGGCGGGCGAGGATGGTGACCTGGATGACGAGGGCGACGACCACCAGCGGGGCCGAGAGCAGGATCCGGTTGAGGCGCATCGGTTCAGCTCCTGGGAGAGGCGCTCGCGGAGGGGGTGGCCGTGACGGTGACCGTCGGGATCGGCTTGGGCTTCGCGGGCCGAGCCGGCAGAACGGTGTCGCGCGGGTCCTGGCGGGGCGGCTGGACGACGATGCCGACGATGTCGAGCTGGGAGAAGGAGACGAACGGCCGGACCTGGAGGGTGCGGGTCAGATCGCCGTTGGACGGCTCGACCTTGACGACCCGGCCCACGGGAACACCGGGCACGAACGGCTTGTCCCGGCTGGAGCCGAAGGTGACCAGCCGGTCGCCCTTGCGGACCGTGGCCTTGCCGTTGAGGAGCTGGACGCGCAGCGAGCGGACGCCCTGCCCGTTGGCGAAGCCGATCTCGTTGGTCTTCTCCATGCGGGTGCCGACGGTGAAGTCGGGGTCGGCGGCCAGCAGCACCGTGGAGGTTTCGGCGCCGACCGTGGTGACCCGGCCGACCAGGCCGTCGCCGTTGAGCACGGTCATATCGCGGGCGATGCCGTCGCGACTGCCGGCGTCGATGGTGACGGTCCAGGAGAAGCCCTGGGCCGAGCCGATGGCGATGACCTGGGCGCCCTTGATGGCGTACTGGCCGGTGCCCGCGGTCTTGAGGATCTTGTCGAGCTCGGCGGCGCGGCTGCGGTTGCGGTCGGAGGAGCCGAGCTTGGCCTTCAGCGCCTCGTTCTCGTGCTCCAGCTTGGTGATCCGGTTGTGCCGGGTGCCGGAGTCCCGTACGGCGCCGACGGCGTTGCCGACCGGATCGACGACGCGGGCCACACCGCTCTCGACGGGGCCGAAGGCGGAGGCCGCGGCTTGCCGGGCGCCATCGAGCGGGGACTGTTCGCCGCCGCGGATATCGACCGTGATCAGCGCGAACGCGATCGCGACCAGCAGCACCAGCAGCAGCCGGCTCTCTCGTGTGTCCCTCACGTGCGGCGGCCGTGTCCTTCCTCGTAGGACCGGCCGGCTGCGGGCCCCGCCGGTCTCGTTCGGGAGTTGAGCGTTGTGCCTTGTTGTGACGGTGGCGACGGGTGAAGCGTCAGCGCACCGTGTCTGTCGAGATGTTGTGCCTGTATATCAACGATTCGCAGCACCGATTCGTATCGACGTTCCGCACCGGCGGCGGGTGTCCGCGCTCCACCGGGCGAACCGGCTGCTCTCGCCGTGCCGCCCGACCGCCGCGGACGCCGCATGGGGCCCGCCGCGCGGCCGGGCCGCGCGCTCTGCTACCTACGGGGCTGGGAGTCGAGGACCTGCTGGAGGGCCTCGAACTCCTCGACGCACTTGCCGGAACCGAGCGCGACGGAGTCGAGCGGGTCCTCGGCGATGTGGATGGGCATACCGGTCTCGCGGCGCAGCCGCTCATCGAGGCCGCGCAGCAGGGCACCGCCTCCGGTGAGCACGATGCCCCGGTCCATCACGTCGCCGGACAGCTCCGGCGGGCACTTGTCGAGGGTCGTCTTGACCGCGTCGACGATGGAGTTGACCGGCTCCTCGATGGCCTTGCGGACCTCGGCGGCCGAGATCACGACGGTCTTGGGCAGCCCGGAGACCAGGTCGCGGCCGCGGATCTCGGTGTGCTCGTCCTGTTCCAGGTCGTAGGCCGAACCGATGGTGATCTTGATGCTCTCGGCGGTGCGCTCGCCCAGCAGAAGGCTGTACTCCTTCTTGATGTGCTGGATGATCGCGTTGTCGAGCTCGTCGCCGGCCACCCGGATGGACTGGGCGGTGACGATGCCGCCGAGCGAGATGACCGCGACCTCGGTCGTGCCGCCGCCGATGTCCACCACCATGTTGCCGGTGGCCTCGTGGACCGGCAGGCCGGAGCCGATCGCGGCGGCCATCGGCTCCTCGATGATGTGCACCTGGCGGGCGCCGGCCTGGGTCGAGGCCTCGATGACCGCGCGGCGCTCAACTCCCGTGATACCGGAGGGAACGCACACCACGACCCGGGGCCGCGCCAGATAGCGGCGCTTGTGGATCTTGAGGATGAAGTAGCGGAGCATCCGCTCGGTGATCTCGAAGTCGGCGATCACGCCGTCCTTCAGGGGCCGTACGGCGACGATGTTGCCGGGCGTGCGGCCGATCATCTTCTTGGCCTCGGCACCCACCGCGAGGATGCCGCCGGTGTTGGTGTTGATGGCCACGACCGACGGCTCGTTGAGGACGATTCCACGACCCCTGACGTACACCAGCGTGTTGGCGGTCCCGAGGTCGACAGCCATGTCACGGCCGATGAACGACATGTTGTTCCCCATGAGGATACGTCTGGCCTTCCCAACTGGAGCGAATGCTTACTGGAGGTCGGCAGGAGGTGATGCGCTGTGAGGCGCGGAAGCCTCCATCGTAGTTCGTAGTGCGCCCACTCGAACACGTCGGGAGGCTGTTCCGCCATTGTCAGCCGTACACGCACCCGCCCCCCTTAATGGTGACGTCGTGTCGGGGTGATGCGTTCCCCCGATCGAGTTTCATACACCAAAGGGCGACCGATGATTTTGTCGGTCGCCCCTGGTCACGGGGGGTTTACAGCTGATGAAGCGTCAGGAAATCCCGGGGAAGAAAATCTTGATCTCGCGCTCGGCGGACTCTTCGGAATCCGACGCATGGATCAGATTCTCTCGGGTGATCGTTCCGAAGTCCCCACGAATGGACCCACTCGGCGCGGCAATCGGGTCAGTCGGACCGGCCAGCGCCCGTACACCTTCGATCACCCGCTCGCCCTCGACGACCAGCGAGACGACCGGTCCCGAGGACATGAACGCGACGAGGGGCTCGTAGAACGGCTTGCCGACGTGCTCGGCGTAGTGCTGCTCCAGCAGCTCGCGGTCCAGGCTGCGCAGCTCCAGCGCGCTGATCGTCCAGCCGGCCTTCTTCTCGATCCGGCCGATGATCTCGCCGATCAGACCGCGCTTGACGGCGTCGGGCTTGAGGAGGACGAGGGTGCGCTGGCTCACGAAAGGACTCCCTGGATGTGAACGACGGTCAGCGGGTGCACTGAGGCTACATGGGTGACATGGCGCTTCGCGGCCCAGCCCCCGGCCCCCGACGAGGCCCTACGGGCACCCGCCCGGCCTGGTCAGACCGCCCCGCCCACCGGCTCCCCCGCCGAGTCGCCCGAGGCCTCGGCCTGGGCGGCCCAACGGGCCTTCGCCTCGTCGATCTTGCGGCCGAAGTGGACCGACGCCCACCACAGGGCCGCGAAGACCGCGCCGAGGAAGAACATCGTCGGCACGACGAAGCCGCTGGCGATCAGGGCGATCTGCAGCACCCAGCCGAGCTGGACGCCGCCGGGGCGGCTCAGCATCCCGCACAGCAGGATGCTCAAGCCCATCGCGACCCCGCTGACCGTCCAGATCGTGGCCGTCGACAGATCGGTCAGCTGCATCGCGACCAGGCCGGCGAAGCCGATCACGAAGAACTCTCCTATCAGGGTGCCGGCACACAGCGTGCGCATGGTCAGCTCCTTCCCAGCAGCAGTCGGGCCTCGCCGACCGTGATCACCGAACCGGTCACCAGCACGCCCGCTCCGGAGAACTCGCCCTCTTCCTCCGCGAGCGTGATCGCCACCTCCAGGGCGTCGTCGAGCCGCGGCTCGACCTGGACCCGCTCGGCGCCGAAGACCTCGACCGCGATCGCCGCCAGCTCATCCGGATCCATCGCACGATGGCTGGAATTACGCGTCACCACGATCTCGGCGAAGATCGGCTCGAACGCCTCCAGCAGGCCCCGTACGTCCTTGCCGTCGCTGGTGCCGACGACGCCCACCAGCCGGCTGAACCCGAACGCCTCGGTGACCGCCTCGGCCGCGGCCCGCCCGCCCGCCGGATTGTGTGCCGCGTCCAGCACCACCGTGGGGCTGCGGCGGACGACCTCCATCCGGCCGGGCGAGGAGACCGCGGCGAACGCGGAGCGGATGGTGTCGATGTCGAGCGTGCGGGCGTGGTCCGAGCCGACGCCGAAGAACGCCTCGACCGCGGCGAGCGCCACCGCGGCGTTGTGCGCCTGATGGGCGCCGTAGAGCGGGAGGAAGACCTCGGGGTACTCGCCGCCCAGGCCGCGCAGCGTCAGCATCTGGCCGCCGACCGCCACCTCACGGGAGATGACCCCGAACTCCATGCCCTCACGGGCGACCGTGGCATCCACCTCGACCGCGCGCTTGAGCATCACCGACGCCGCGTCCACCGGCTGCTGGGCCAGCACGACCGTGGCGTCCTTCTTGATGATCCCGGACTTCTCGCCGGCGATCGCCTCGTGCGTCTCGCCCAGCCGGTCGGTGTGGTCCAGCGCGATCGGGGTGACCACGGCGACGTCGCCGTCGATGACGTTCGTCGCGTCCCAGGTGCCGCCCATGCCGACCTCGACGACCGCCACGTCCACCGGGGTGTCCGCGAAGGCGGCGAACGCCATCGCCGTCAGCACCTCGAAGAACGACAGGCGGTACTCCTGCTGGGCGTCGACCATCTCCACATACGGGGCGATGTCCCGGTAGGTCTCGATGAAGCGCTCGGCGGAGATCGGGGCGCCGTCCAGGCTGATCCGCTCGGTGACGGACTGGACGTGCGGGCTCGTATAGCGGCCGGTGCGCAGGTCGAAGGCGGACAGCAGGGCCTCGATCATGCGGGCGGTGCTGGTCTTGCCGTTCGTGCCCGTGATGTGGATGGACGGGTAGGCCCGCTGCGGGGAGCCGAGGACGTCCAGCAGCGCCACGATGCGCTGCACCGACGGGTCGAGCTTGGTCTCGCCCCAGCGGCCGGCCAGCTCGTCCTCCACGGCGCGCAGCGCGCGGTCGACCTCGGGGTCGGCCGGCCGGGCGGGAATCGGGTCCCCCTGCGGCGGTCCTGCCTGGGCGCGCAGGGTCCGGCTGCCGGCCTCGATCACCGCGAGGTCGGGGTCACGGTCCGTCTCCGCTTCGACCAGCTCGTCGAAGGGGTCGGTCGGGTCGGGGTCGTCGTTCTGGGGGCGCTCGCTCACGACGACAAGTCTACGAGGCACCGCTGACAGTGGTGCGCTGCGCTGCCGGGCGAGCGCCCCCGCGCCGCATCCGGGCCCCGAATGCCGCCCCCGTGCGCCCCGCTACGCCAGCGCCGCCTTCATCATCGCCCGGGCGATCGGGGCCGCCAGCCCGTTGCCGGAGACCTCGTTGCGGGCGGCGTGACCGTCCTCGACCATCACGGCGACCGCGACCTGGTGCCCGCGCGCGTCCTCGGCGTACGAGACGAACCAGGCGTAGGGCGTACCGCTGTTGTCGACGCCGTGCTGGGCGGTACCGGTCTTGCCGCCGACGGTCAGTCCGCCGATCTTCGCGTTCGACCCGGTGCCCTCGTCCACGACCGTCTGCATCGCCGACCGCAGTTGTGCGGCCGTCCGCGCCGAGGTGGCCGTGCCGTACGTCTTCGGACCGTTGCGCTGGATGGTGTTGCCGCCGCCGTCGGTCAGCTCGTCGACCAGCTGCGGGGTCCTCAGCTCGCCGCCGTTGGCGAGGGCCGAGACGACCATCGCCATCTGCAGCGGGGTCGCCTGGTCGTCGAACTGGCCGATACCGGACAGCGCGGTCTGCGCCTCGTCCATGTCCGAGGGGTAGCTGCTCTTGCCGGCCCGCACCGGGGTGTCCACCTTGCCGTCGTCGAAGCCGAACTTCTCGGCCTGCGCCTTCACCTTGTCCTTGCCCAGGTCGACGGCCATCTTCGCGAAGACGGTGTTGCAGGAGTACTGCAGCGCGGTGCGGATGGTGGCGTTCTTGCAGGGCGCCGAGGCGCTCTCGTTCTTCAGCGTGGTGCGGGTGTGCGGGAGCGTGTACGGGTCGGGGCTGTCGGTGGGCACGTCCACCGAGTCGTACAGGCCGCTTTCCAGCGCGGCCGCGGCGACCACCAGCTTGAAGGTGGAGCCGGGCGGCAGCGCCTGTCGCAGCGCCCGGTTGACCTCGGGGTCGTCGGTGTCGGCGGACATGCGCTGCCAGGCCTTCTGGTCGGCGGCGGAGGACCCGGCGAACTTCCCCGGGTCGTAGGACGGGGTGCTGACCATGCCCAGGATCCGCCCCGTGGCCGGGTCCAGGGCGACGGCGGCGCCCTTCTTGTCGCCCAGCGCCCGGTAGCCGGCCTTCTGCACCTCGGCGTCGATGGTGGTGGCCACGTCGCCGCCCTTGGCCCGTGTGCGCGTCAGCGCGTCGGTGGGGCTCTGCAGCCGGCTGTCGGAGCCGTCGAGGAGGTCGCCGTAGAGGCTCTCCAGCTGGTTGCTGCCGAAGATCTGCGAGGTGAAGCCGGTGACCGGGGCGTACAGCGAGCCGTCCTTGTAGGTCCGCTTGTACTTCAGCGTGGAGGAGGTGGCGGCGGAGCCGGTGACCGGTTCCCCGCCGACGAGGATGTTGCCCAGCGGCGCCGCGTACTTGCCGATCGCCACCCGCGGATTGTGCGGGTCCTCCTTGTAGTCGACGGCCTTCGCGCCCTGTATCCAGGTGGCCCAGCCCATCAGCGCGAGGATCAGGGCGAGGCAGAACACCGAGACCCGTCGCAGTGGCTTGTTCATGGGGCGCGGCTCCTCGTGCTGGACGTGCGGTGCGGCCCGGCCCCGGGCCGCTCGGTCACCGTGCCCCGGCTTCATGAGAGGGCCATGAGAGCCCCATGAGAGCCGCCCGCACCCGTTCCGGATCAGCCGACGGGACAACTTTCCGCTGCGTTTCCCCCTCTTCGACGGCGGGCCGCGGCCACCGGTGATCACCGCTCGGCGCGCTCCCCGGTGGCAAGCAGCAGGCAGTGGGCGGGAAAGCGGGAGCTGAGATTCGAGTGCCGGCAATCAGTCAGCGGATGCATCTGGTGCTGCTCGGCGCCTGGACGGTGCTCTGGTTCGCCGTCGTCGAGCCGCACGGCGGATTCTCCTGGCACTACCTGCGCACCGGCGGTGAACTGATCTACCAGGGCACCGCGGGCGACGGCACCGGCGGGCTCAACCTCTACGCGCACCACCCCGAGCTCCAGATGGGCCCGCTCAGCTTCCTGACCGCCGGCCTGTTCAACCCCTTCCCCGAGGCCACCGGCCAGTTCCTCGCCGCGGCCCTGATGTCGCTGCTCGGCCTGGCGATCGTGGTGCTGGCGGGCCGCAGCGCCGCCCACCACTTCCTGGGTACCGGCACCAACCACCAGCGGCTGCAGCAGCGCGTACTGATAGCCGGGCTGGCCTTCATCCCCATGTGGATCGAGGTCGCGGTCCGCTTCGGGCACCTCGACGACGTCCTCGCGCTGTTCTTCACCGCCCTCGCGGTACGCGCCGTCACCCGCGGCAGCCCCGCCCTCACCGGCGCCTTCCTGGCCCTGGCGATGGACTCCAAGCCCACCGCGCTGGCCTTCCTCCCGCTCCTGCTCGCCCTGCCCAGGCGCCAGTGGCTGCGGGCCGGCCTGTGGTGCGCCGGGCTGGTCGCGCTGGCCTGGCTGCCGTTCTTCGTCGGCGATCCGCAGTCGTTCGCCGCGGCGAAGTTCGCCATCCCCAACCATCCGGCGTCCGCCCTGCGCTGGCTGGGGGTCGGCGACCCCGAGACCCCCGGCTGGGACCGCCCCGCCCAGGCCGCCCTGGGCCTGACGCTGGGCGCGACAGCGGTCTGGCGCGGCCGCTGGGCGGCGGTGGTCCTGCTGGGCGCCAACGCCCGCATCGTCCTCGACCCCAGCGTCTACACGTACTACACCGCGTCCGTGCTGCTCGGCACCCTGCTCTGGGACGTCATCGGCCAGCGCCGCCTGGTCCCCTGGTGGAGCTGGCTGGGTCTGCTCACCCTCTACGGCAGCGTCTTCGCCGTGCCCGACGACTCCGCCCGCGGGCTGATCCGGCTGGCGTTCGTGGCCGTCTCGACGGCGTATGTACTCCTGTGGCCGGTGCGCGAACGCGGGCGCCGGGGGCGGGGACGGCGCAGGCCCCCCGCCCATGGGGACGAGGGGCCTGCGACGAGCCTGGGGACCGGCGCTACGCCTTCGGCAGAGCCGCCAGCTGGGCGGTGATGCGGACGATGTCCGCCTCCGCGGCCTGAAGCCGGCCGCGGATCTTGTCCACGACCTTCTCCGGCGCCTTGGCGAGGAACGCCTCGTTACCGAGCTTGCCGGTGGCCTGCGCCTTCTCCTTCTCGGCGGCGGCCAGGTCCTTCGTCAGCCGCTTGCGCTCGGCCTCGACGTCGATCGCACCGGACAGGTCCAGCGCGACCGTCGCGCCCGCGACCGGCAGCGAGGCGGTGGCGCTGAAGTCCGCACCGGCCGGCTGCAGCCGCAGCAGCGAGCGCATCGCGGCCTCGTGCGCCGACAGCTCCGTACCGGACAGGTCCAGCTGCGCGGGGACCTTCTGGCCCGGCTGCAGGCCCTGGTCGGAGCGGAACCGCCGGACCTCGGTCACGACCTGCTGGACCAGCCCGATCTCCCGCTCGGCCGCCGCGTCCCGGAAGCCGGAGTCCGCCGGCCACTCGGCGATGACGACCGACTCCCGGCCGGTCAGCGTCGTCCACAGGGTCTCGGTGACGAACGGGACGATCGGGTGCAGCAGGCGCAGCGTGACGTCCAGGACCTCGCCCAGGACCCGGCGCGAGGCGTCGGCGGCCGGTCCGCCCGCCATGAACGTGGTCTTGGACAGCTCGACGTACCAGTCGAAGACCTCGTCCCACGCGAAGTGGAAGAGGGCGTCCGACAGCTTCGCGAACTGGTAGTCCTCGTAGTAGGCGTCGACCTCGGCGATGACCTCGTTCAGCCGGGACAGGATCCACCGGTCGGTCGCCGACAGCTGCTCGGCGGGCGGCAGTTCGCCCTCGATCGTCGCGCCGTTCATCAGCGCGAACCGCGTGGCGTTCCAGATCTTGTTGGCGAAGTTGCGGGAGCCCTGGACCCAGTCCTCGCCGATCGGCACGTCGACACCGGGGTTGGCCCCGCGGGCGAGCGTGAACCGGACGGCGTCCGACCCGTACTTGTCCATCCAGTCCAGGGGGTTGACCGCGTTCCCGAAGGACTTGGACATCTTCTTGCCGAACTGGTCGCGGACCATGCCGTGCAGCGCGATGGTGTGGAAGGGCGGGGTGCCGTCCATCGCGTACAGCCCGAACATCATCATCCGCGCGACCCAGAAGAACAGGATGTCGTAGCCGGTGACCAGCACGGAGTTCGGGTAGAACTTCTCGACGCTCGGGGTCTGCTCGGGCCAGCCCAGCGTGGAGAACGGCCACAGGCCCGACGAGAACCAGGTGTCCAGGACGTCGGTGTCCTGGTGCCACCCCTCGCCGCTCGGCGGCTCCTCGTCCGGTCCGACGCAGACGACCTCGCCCTTTGGCCCGTACCAGACCGGGATCCGGTGGCCCCACCACAGCTGACGCGAGATGCACCAGTCGTGGAGGTTGTCCACCCAGCCGAAGTAGCGCGACTCCATCTCCTTGGGGTGGATCGCGACCTTGCCGTCCCGCACCGCGTCGCCCGCGGCCTTGGCCAGCGGGCCGACCTTGACCCACCACTGCATCGACAGCCGCGGCTCGATGGTGGTCTTGCAGCGCGAGCAGTGCCCGACGGAGTGCGTGTAGGGACGCTTCTCGGTGACGATCCGGCCCTCGGCGCGCAGAGCGCCGACGATGGTGCTGCGGGCCTCCAGGCGGTCCAGGCCCTGGAACGGGCCGTGCGCGGTGATGACCGCGTGCTCGTCCATGACGGCCAGGCTCGGCAGGCCGTGCCGCTGGCCGATCTCGAAGTCGTTGGGGTCGTGCGCCGGTGTGACCTTCACCGCGCCCGTGCCGAACTCCGGGTCGACGTGCTCGTCGGCGACGACCGGGATCCGGCGGCCGGTCAGCGGCAACTCGATCTCGGTACCGACGAGATGGGCGTACCGCTCGTCCTCCGGGTGGACGGCGACGGCGGTGTCGCCCAGCATCGTCTCGGCCCGCGTGGTGGCGACGACGATCGAGGCGTCGCCCTCGCCGTAACGGATCGACACCAGCTCGCCGTCGTCGTCCTGGTACTCCACCTCGATGTCCGAGATGGCGGTCAGACAGCGCGGGCACCAGTTGATGATCCGCTCGGCGCGGTAGATCAGCTCGTCCTCATAGAGGCGCTTGAAGATCGTCTGGACGGCCTTGGACAGACCCTCGTCCATCGTGAACCGCTCGCGCGACCAGGCGACGCCGTCGCCCAGGCGCCGCATCTGGCCCGAGATCTGGCCACCGGACTCGCCCTTCCACTGCCAGACGCGCTCGACGAACGCCTCGCGCCCCAGGTCGTGCCGCGACACGCCCTCCTTGGCGAGTTCCCGCTCGACGACGTTCTGGGTAGCGATACCGGCGTGGTCCATGCCCGGCTGCCAGAGCGTCTCGTACCCCTGCATCCGCTTGCGGCGCGTGAGGGCGTCGATGAGCGTGTGCTCGAAGGCGTGCCCCAGGTGGAGGCTGCCGGTGACGTTCGGCGGCGGAATGACGATGGTGTACGGGGGCTTGTCGCTCTTCTCGTCCGCCTCGAAGTAACCCCGCTCTACCCAGCGCTCGTACAGCGGCCCCTCTACATCGGCCGGCGTGTACTGAGTCGGCAGTTCGGGGGCGCTGTGGTTGCTCTGCTGAGTGTTCTCGGTCACGACCGACAGTGTACGGGCGCGGATGTAGCAGCTTCGAATCGGTTTCGCCCCCGGGGCAACGCTTGTCAGCGGCGTCGTACAGGATGTCGGCAGCGCATAAACATCGCAGGACTTCACACGCAGAACTCAACTGGCTTCAGTTGTCACGAGGGGAACGCTCCATGAGCTACAACCAGCCGCCTCCCGGTCCGTACGGGCAGCAGCCCCCGCAGCCCGGCCCGTACGGCCAGCCGCAGCAGCCGCCGGCCCCGCAGCCCGGATACGGCTACCCGCAGCAGGGCGGCCAGGTGCCTGGGCAGCAGGGCTACGGCTACCCCCAGCAAGGCGGCCAGGTGCCCCCGCAGCAGGGCTACGGCTACCCCCAGCAGCCCGCCCCCGGCTACGGCCAGCAGGCCCCGTACGGCGGCCAGCAGACCCCTTACGGCGTGATCCCCCAGGGCCCCGAGGAGTCCGGCGGCGGCAACGGCAAGAAGATCGGCCTGATCGTCGGCGCGGTCGCGGTCGTCGCCGCGATCGGCGTGGGCGCGTACTTCGTCTTCGGCTCGGGCGGGGATGTGAAGCCTTACACGATCTCGATGCCGGAGAAGCTGCTGAACAACGAGTTCAGCAGGGCGCCGGGCTCCCCCGCCGGAGCGGCCGAGGACTTCTCGAACGACAAGGAAGCCAAGGCCATGGGGATCACGGAGAGCAAGGGCGTCTCCGGGCGGTACTCCAACGCCAGCAAGCTGCAGCTCACCGTGAGCGGCGTCTACGGCAAGGTCGCCGACCCGGAATCGGCGGTGGACCAGGCGTTCGCCAAGGTGGAGGCGAGCCAGAAGAAGAGCATGGGGAACAAGGACGTCAAGATCGAGACGGTCTCGGGGCCGACCGCGTACTCCCCGGACGACTTCGACGGCGCCGTCCTGAAGTGCAAGGAGCAGAAGCTCACGGCGACGCAGTCCGGCGTGAACGTGTCGATGAACATCTCCCTGTGCATCTGGGGCGACAACAGCGCGCTCGGCACGGTCACGATGGTTCCGACGCCGTCGCCCACGGGCGGCTCTGCCACCGCGCCCAACGCCGAGGAACTGTCGGAGAAGACCGCCAAGATCCGCAACGAGGTCCGTAAGGAGAAGTAGCCGCCCCGCCTCGTGCGCCGTTGTGGGGGCGGCGACACAAACGGCGGCCAACGGCCCCCGACGACAGAGCCGCCCGGCAGCGGGAGAAGCTGCGGGGCGGCTCTTGTGCGCTCCGTGCACCCATGGAGGCGAACCGGCCCTTCTGGCGGATCTTTGGCCAAAACCCCGACCGCACCGGCTCAGGCCACAACCAAACAGTGCACATCGTTCCTGACCGAGGCCGGGTACAGGGTGGGGCCTAAGGCAAAGGGCGCGTGCAGCACTGTGGGCACCGGCGACTGGATGTCGCGCCGTATCCAGGTCGTGTACTGCGCAGCCGCCCTGACCAACATAGGCGTCAAGCCCGATCACGCTGACAAGGCCTGCGAACTGGGCACCAAGAGCTGAACCGCAGGTCGGCACCACGACAAGAGAGCCGCCCGGCAGCTGATGCTGCCGGGCGGCTCTCTTCGTGCGTGTCGTGCGCTACGCGCTCTTCTCCTGGGGCTCGCCCGAGTCGCCGCGGGTGCGCGGGACCAGGGTCGGGTTCACGTTCGAGTGAACGACGTCCTCGGTGATGACGACGCGGGCGACGTCCTTGCGGGACGGGATCTCGTACATCACCGCCTGGAGGACCTCCTCCATGATGGCGCGCAGGCCGCGGGCGCCGGTGCCGCGGAGGATCGCCTGGTCGGCGATCGCCTCCAGCGCCGGGCGGTCGAAGTCGAGCTCGACACCGTCGAGTTCGAAGAGGCGCTTGTACTGCTTGACGAGCGCGTTGCGCGGCTCGACGAGGATCTGGAGCAGGGCCTCGCGGTCGAGGTTGTGCACCGAGGTCAGGACGGGGAGGCGGCCGATGAACTCCGGGATCATCCCGAACTTCACCAGGTCCTCCGGCATGACGTCCTGGAGCTGGTCCTTGGACTCGATCTCCCGCTTGGACCGGATCGTGGCGCCGAAGCCGATGCCCTTGGCTCCGGACCGGGACTCGATGATCTTCTCCAGGCCGGCGAAGGCGCCGCCGACGATGAAGAGGACGTTCGTGGTGTCGATCTGGATGAATTCCTGGTGGGGGTGCTTACGGCCGCCCTGGGGCGGCACGGAGGCGGTGGTGCCCTCCAGGATCTTCAGCAGCGCCTGCTGGACGCCCTCGCCGGAGACGTCGCGCGTGATCGACGGGTTTTCGCTCTTGCGGGCGACCTTGTCGATCTCGTCGATGTAGATGATGCCGGTCTCGGCCTTCTTGATGTCGAAGTCCGCGGCCTGGATCAGCTTGAGGAGGATGTTCTCGACGTCCTCACCGACGTAGCCGGCCTCCGTCAGGGCCGTGGCGTCGGCGAACGCGAAGGGGACGTTCAGCATCCGGGCGAGGGTCTGCGCGAGCAGGGTCTTGCCGGAGCCGGTCGGGCCGAGCAGCAGGATGTTGGACTTGGCGAGCTCGATGCCCTCGTCGCCGCGGCCGGGGCCGTTCTCGCCCGCCTGCACCCGCTTGTAGTGGTTGTAGACGGCGACCGAGAGCGCCTTCTTCGCGGGGTCCTGACCGACGACGTAGCCGTTCAGGAACTCGTAGATCTCCCGGGGCTTGGGGAGCTCCTCCCACCGCACCTCGGAGGTCTCGGCGAGCTCCTCCTCGATGATTTCGTTGCAGAGGTCGATGCACTCGTCGCAGATGTACACACCAGGTCCCGCGATGAGCTTCTTCACCTGCTTCTGGCTCTTTCCACAGAATGAGCACTTGAGCAGGTCGCCGCCGTCACCGATGCGTGCCACGAGGTGCTTCCCCTTCGCCTGGGATCCGCATTGCTCCACGGACCCGGGTGCTTGCCTATCGACGGTACCTTGCCGGGCCCCCCGTACGGGCCCCCCTTGGACCGACTCGGTTCACTCGATCCCGTACCGGTCCAAGGGGGCAACACTCCGGCTCACTTCGCGAAGATCGCGAGCAGATCCCTAACCGATCGAGACCGACGACTTGCGCGTCGAGACGATCTGGTCGACCAGACCGTACGCCAGGGACTCCTCGGCGGTCAGAATCTTGTCACGCTCGATGTCATCACGGATCTTCTCGATCGGCGTGGAGGAGTGCTTGGCGAGCAGGTCCTCCAGCTGCGAGCGCATCCGCAGGATCTCGTTGGCGGCGATCTCCAGGTCGGAGACCTGACCGCGGCCGGTCTCGCTGTAGGGCTGGTGGATCAGCACCCGGGCGTTCGGCAGCGCCATCCGCTTGCCGGGGGTGCCGGCCGCGAGCAGCACGGCCGCGGCGGAGGCCGCCTGGCCCATGCAGACCGTCTGGATGTCCGGCTTCACGAACTGCATCGTGTCGTAGATGGCCGTGAGCGCCGTGAAGGAGCCGCCGGGGCTGTTGATGTAGATCGAGATGTCGCGGTCGGGGTCCATCGACTCCAGGCACAGCAGCTGCGCCATGACGTCGTTGGCCGAGGCGTCGTCGATCTGCACGCCGAGGAAGATCACGCGCTCCTCGAACAGCTTGGCGTACGGGTCGTACTCGCGCACGCCCTGCGACGTGCGCTCGACGAAGCGCGGGACGATATAGCGGGACTCCGCGCGCGGGCCGGAGAACTCGGCCTCCGGGCGCTGGTGGAGGCCGCTGCCGGGGAAGTTGTTCATCGTGGTGTTCACCATCCTGGTGGCGATCAAGTGGGCTGGGGTGGCTGGGGCGAGTGCTTCGGGGCTCAGGCCCCGGTGCCGCCCCCGCCCGGAACCCCGGCGGCGGAGGTCATCACATCGTCGATCAGGCCGTACTCCTTGGCCTCGTCGGCGGAGAACCAGCGGTCGCGGTCCGAGTCCTGGGTGATCCGCTCGACGGTCTGGCCGGTGTGGAAGGCCGTCAGCTCCGCCATCCGCTTCTTGGTGTGCAGCAGCCGCTCGGCGTGGATCTTGATGTCCGACGCGGAGCCGGCCAGACCGGCGGAGGGCTGGTGGATGAGGATCTCGGCGTTCGGCAGCGCGAAGCGCTTGCCCGGGGTGCCGGCGCTCAGCAGGAACTGCCCCATGGAGGCGGCGAGGCCCATCGCGATCGTCACCACGTCGTTCTTGATGTACTGCATGGTGTCGTAGATCGCCAAGCCGGCCGAGATCGAGCCGCCCGGGGAGTTGATGTAGAGGAAGATGTCCTTTTCCGGGTCCGCGGCGAGGAGAAGCAGCTGCGCGGTGATCTTGTTGGCGATGTCGTCGTCGACCGGCTGGCCGAGGAAGATGATCCGCTCGCCGAGCAGCCGGTTGTAGACCTGGTCGCCGAGGCCACCGAAGGTCGGCTCAGCGGCGGCGGAAGGCATCGGGATCGTCACGTGTCCACCTGCTCGTTGTCGGACGGCCGGAGCCGTCACAGCGTCGTCTTCTGGGGCGCGGGGATCGGCGCCGTGTATGCCCCCGGCGCTGTTTCGGAGACTCCCCTGCCCTCGTATCTACGGACCCTAACGCGCAGGTCGGACAACGCCATCCCGCATCGATAACTGTTCGCTGTGAGCGCAGGCTGACCGGCCGGTATGACGTACGGGCCCGAACACGCGGACGTGCGTGTTCGGGCCCGTACATTTCAGCCGTTCAACCAAGCCGCGAGGCGGCCGGGGCTCAGGCCTCGGACTTCTCGTCGGCGCCCTCGGCCTCGGCGACGACGGTCTCGGCGACCTCGGCCTCGTCCTCGTCCTCAAGGTCGATGACCTCGCCGTTGGTGTCCTTGACCGTGGCGGCCTCGACGACGACCGCGAGGGCCTTGCCGCGGGCGACCTCGCCGACGAGCATCGGCACCTGGCCGCCCTCGACGACGGCCTGGGCGAACTGGTCGGGGGACATGCCGGAGGACTGCGCGCGGCGCATGAGGTGCTCGGTGAGCTCCTCCTGGCTGACGTTCAGCTTCTCCTTGTTGACCAGCTCGTCGAGGATGAACTGGGTCTTGATGCCCTTCTCCGCCTGCTGCTTGGTCTCGGCGTCGAACTCTTCCTCGGTCTTGCCCTGGATCTCCAGGTACTTCGCGAGGTCGAGGCCCATCTGGGCGAGCTGGTGGTTGACCAGGTTGTGCTTGCGGGTGTTGATCTCGTCCTCGAGAAGCTTCTCGGGCATCGGGACCTCGACCAGCTTCAGGAGCTCGTCGAGCACCTTCTCCTGGGCCTGGGTGGCCTGGTCGTACTTCTTCATCTGCTCGAGGCGCTTGCGGCTGTCCGCCTTGAGCTCCTCAAGGGTGTCGAACTCGCTGGCCAGCTGCGCGAAGTCGTCGTCCAGCTCGGGCAGTTCGCGGGACTTGACCTCGGTGACCTCGACCTTGACCTCGGCCTCCTTGCCCTGGGCGGAGCCGCCCTTGAGCTCGGAGGTGAAGGTGGCGCTGCCGCCGGCCTCCACGCCCGTGACCGCGTCGTCGATGCCGTCGAGCAGCTCACCGGAGCCGACGGTGTACGTGACGCCCTCGGCGACGCCGTCCTCCAGGACCTCGCCGTCGACCTTGGCCTCGAGGTTGACCGTCAGCACGTCGCCGTCCTGGGCGGCACGCTCGACCGGGGAGGTCGAGGCGAAGCGCTCGCGCAGCTGCTCGACGGACTTGTCGACGTCCTCGTCCGACACCTCGACGGCGTCGACCTCGACCTCGATGCCGGAGTAGTCCGGGATCTCCAGGGCGGGGCGGATGTCGACCTCGGCGGTGAAGGCCAGCAGCTCGCCGTCCTTCAGCTCGGTGATGTCGACCTCGGGCTGGCCGAGGACGTTCAGCTCACCCTCGTTGACCGCCTCGGTGTAGAACTTCGGGAGCGCGTCGTTGACGGCCTCTTCCAGCACGGCGCCACGACCGAACCGCTGGTCGATGACGCGGGCCGGGATCTTGCCCTGGCGGAAGCCCTTCACCGTGACCTGCTGGTTGATCTTCTTGTACGCCGCGTCGAGGCTGGGCTTGAGCTCCTCGAAGGGCACCTCGACAGTGAGCCGAACCCGAGTCGGGTTCAGGGTCTCCACGGCGCTCTTCACGGTTCGGTCTCCTTGGGGCTGACTTCTGGGGTTCTGCTTGAGATCTACCGGATACCGGCTGCCCGGGCCCGGCCGATCACGCCCGGTACACAGACACACGGGCACGCAGCTTGCATAGTAACCGCTAGGAGGATGACGCCCACAACGTGATCTTGCACGCCCCGCCGATCTCGCGGGTGCCCCGGTGGGCCGAGGGGCCGTGCCCGGCTGCTGCTGCCGGGCTGACCTGCTGGTCGGGGTGGCCGGATTCGAACCGACGACCTTCCGCTCCCAAAGCGGACGCGCTACCAAGCTGCGCCACACCCCGTCGGTGCGACACGTAGGGTACATGGCCGCGGACAGAACGGCTGCCAGTTATCGCCGTGACCGGTGGGGGCGGCGTACGTGCGGGCGGGGCACGTGGGGAGGGGTGTGCGGCGCACCGCCGCGACCCGCTAGGATGCACTGCGTGCCGAGGTCTTGTGACCGGTGGCGCATGCGGGCGTAGCTCAATGGTAGAGCCCTAGTCTTCCAAACTAGCTACGCGGGTTCGATTCCCGTCGCCCGCTCTTGATGGGAAGACCCCGGGCCGGACGGTTCGGGGTTTTCCGCTTTCCGGCAGACCGGCTCTTCCCGTTCGGCTCTCTCCGGGCTCGGGGCCCCGCGCTCGTCTTCCGTGTCACGCGGCGGACTTCCCGGCCCGCGCCTCCCCGTCCCGCTTCCCCGCCCGCGTGCGCCCCCCTTCGCTCACGGCGCGCGGATCAATAGAGTGGCGGGCATGGAGATCTGGCTCAATCCCGCGTGTTCCAAGTGCCGTTCCGCCGCGCAGATCCTGGACGACGAGGGCGCTCAGTACACCGTGCGCAAGTACCTGGAGGACCCGCCGGACGCGGGCGAACTGCGCGAGGTGCTGGCGCGGCTGGGCCTGGAGCCCTGGGACATCACCCGGACCCAGGAGGCCGAGGCGAAGGAGCTGGGGCTCAAGGACTGGGAGCGCAGCGACGCCGCGCGGGAGCGGTGGATCGCGGCTCTGGCGGCGCATCCCCGGCTGATCCAGCGGCCGATCATCACGGCGGACGACGGCTCGGCGCTCGTCGGACGCACCGAGGAGGCCGTACGCGAAGTGGTGACGCGGACCGGCGACGCATAGCCCCGTACGGCTCGGCACTGGCCGCGATGCGCAGGCCGGGCCTCGTGCGGCGGCCGGCTCAGGGGCCGGCGGGCGCCCGGATCGGTCCGGACCTGGGAACGTGGCCCGGGCTAGAACGTGATGTGGTTGATGGTGTCCGCCAGGGAGTTGAAGAACCGGTTGATGGACGGCGCCATGCCGGTGGAGGCGAGGAAGAAGCCGAAGAGCACGGCGACGATCGCCGGACCCGCCTTGATGGACTTTCCTCTGATCAGCACGATCAGGATGATCCCCAACAGCAGCACAACTGACAGCGAAAGAGCCACAACTGATCACACCCTTGGTCGGAACGCCTCACCCGCCCGGGAGCATGCCGCGCACACCCCCCGGCACCCATCGTGCCACCAACTCCATGCCCACTGCAGGCCGGTGACGAATCATCGGCCAACGCTTTGCCCGGTTCCTGCCATCGGTGGCCGCGCGGCGGCGAGGGGGCGTCCGATGGATGGCGGCGGCGTGGCCGACGGGCGCCGGACGCGGCTCGGTCGAGGACTCCCGGAATTCGCCCGCACGAGACCCCGACGGTAATTCACCCACATCATTCTGATCGTTTTCTTCGCGCCCGGACCGGCTAATTCACTTATTCGTGGCGTCCGTCACGGTCGCATGGAGCGCGAGAGTGAGTGACCGACACCACGGGAACATAGCAGCATAGAAGTGGACATTCCTTCTGCGTCGTTCGCAGGGGATATCACCCCTTTTGGGAGTATGAAGTGCGGCAAATCGGTCGAAAAATCGGAGACTCCGCCCCTTAGATTGCTGGATTTATCCATGCGCTATCCGCCGTGGCACCCAGTGCAATTAAGGAATGGCTCGGATGCGGTTTTACGCATTCGCCGAGCGCCGCTATCGTGCCTCAAATGTTTCCCGCTGCCCCGACACCTCGACGCGAACTGCCCGCTGCCCGCGAGGCGTCGGGAACGGACCGTACGGAGCCCTCGTCACCGGAACCCGGTGTGCCGGAGGACACAGCGACGTCCGTGCCGAAGAGCGGTGGCCGCACCGCGTTCTTCGACAACGCCAAGTACCTGGCCATCGTGCTGGTGGCGATGGGCCATGCGTGGGAACCGCTGACCGACGGCAGCCGGGCCGCCGAGGCGCTCTACATGACCGTCTACACCTTCCACATGCCGGCCTTCATCATCATCTCCGGCTACTTCTCGCGCAGCTTCGACATGCGCAAGGACCGGCTGCAGCGCCTGGTCACCGGCGTGGCCGTGCCCTACATCCTCTTCGAGACCGCCTACGCCTTCTTCAAGCGCTGGGCGGACGACGATCCCGGGCACCCCATCAGCCTGCTCGATCCGTGGTTCTTGACGTGGTTCCTGGTGGCGCTGTTCATCTGGCGGCTGACCACTCCGCTGTGGAAGATCGTGCGCTGGCCGATCCCGCTGGCGGTGGCCATCGCCGTACTCGCGTCCGTGTCGCCGGACATCGGTGATGATCTGGACCTCCAGCGGGTGCTGCAGTTCCTCCCCTTCTTCGTCCTGGGGCTGTCGCTGCGGGCGGAGCACTTCGAGCTGGTGCAGCGGCGGGCGGTGCGGATCGCGTCCGTGCCGATCTTCGCCGCGGCGCTGGTGATGGCCTACTGGGCGGCGCCCAGGATGTCCTCCGCGTGGCTCTACCACCGCGACAGCGCGCAGGAGCTGGGCACCACCTGGTGGATCGGCGCGGTGATGACACCCGCTCTCTTCGGCTGCTCGATCGTGCTCACGGCCTGCTTCTTCTCCTGGGTGCCGACGCGCCGGACGTGGTTCACGGTGCTGGGCGCCGGGACGCTGTACGGCTATCTGCTGCACGGCTTCCTGGCGAAGGGCTCGCGCTTCTGGGGCTGGTTCGACGACTACGCCTGGCTGCACACGCCGCCCGGCGAGATCGCGGTCACGCTGATCGCGGGAGCCATCATCACGGCACTGTGCACACCCCCCGTCCGCAAGGTCTTCCGCTTCGCGATGGAGCCGACGATGGCCTGGGCGTTCCGCAAGGACCCGGCGGACACGGCCCGGGCCCGGGAAGGCGTCAGCGCCTGAGGGCTTCCGCCATGGCCGCCGCCGAGCCCGGCGGGACGGCCGGGATCGGCGGCAGGGCCGGAGCCGGCACCTCACCCCGGCGGGGCTGCGGTTGCCGGCCGCGGGCCGTCAGGCCGGCCATGCGGGCGGCTATGTCCTCGGGGGCGGCGCCCCGCAGCCGGTCGGCGAGGGTGCCCGAGGCGAGGATCAGGACGTCGTCGGCCCAGGACGCGGCGACCGGGTCGTGGGTGACCATCACCACCGTCGTGCCGAGCGCGTCGACAGCGTGCCGCAGCAGGGCGAGCACCTCGGCGGCGGTGCCGGTGTCCAGGGCGCCGGTCGGCTCGTCGGCGAAGATCACCTCGGGGTTCGTGACCAGGGCGCGGGCTATCGCGACCCGCTGCTGCTGACCTCCGGAGAGCTGGCCGGGGCGGCGGCGCGCATGTTCGCCGAGCCCGACGCCGGCCAGCACCTCCGCCGCCCGCTTGCGGTCCGGGCGCCGGCCGGCCAGTCGCATGGGCAGCAGGACGTTCTGCTCGACGGTCAGGGCCGGCAGCAGATTGAACGACTGGAAGACGAAGCCCAGGCGGCTGCGGCGCAAGGCCGTGAGGCGGTTCTCACTCATACGGCTGATCTCTGTGCCCGCGAGTCGTACGGAGCCGGCGGTGGGGCGATCCAGGCCCGCCGCGCACTGCAGGAGGGTCGACTTGCCGGAGCCCGAGGGCCCCATGACGGCGGTGAAGGACCCGTCCGGCAGCGACAGATCGATGCCGCGCAGGGCCTGGACGGCGCCGGATCCCCGGCCGTACTGACGGCGCACCCCCCGCAGTTCGACGGCGTGCCCGCCCGCCGCCTCGGCACCCCGTGCCACTTGTCGCCCGCCGCGCAGCGCCATGTCCCGCGCCCCCCGTCTCGTCCGGCCCGGCCTTCCGTCACAGCCGGTCTCTGCTCCTTCAACGTACGGATCCGGACCCCGCCGCGACCATGAGGACGACCGCACAAAAAGACGGGGGAAAACCCCACCCCCGACCGGTCCCGTCCCTCCGCCGTCGGCCGGATGGACCGCTCGGTCCCGGGCCGGTTCGCCCGCCCCTCCGACCGCAGGCGCCGTTCGGCTACGCGTCCCGGCAGATCAGCAGCAGCGCCCGGTCGTCGTTGACGTCCTTGGCGACGGCCTCGATCAGATGCCAGGCGGCGCCCGCGAAGCCGCTGGCCACGTAGCGGTCGGCCTCGCCGGTCAGGCGGTCGATGCCCTCGGCGATATCGCGGTCGGCGGCCTCCACCAGGCCGTCGGTGAACAGCATCAGCACGTCGCCGGGCCGCAGCGTCCCCTTGATCGGGTCGAACTGGGCGCCGTCGTAGACGCCGAGCAGCGGCCCCTCGCCGGGCTTCTCCTCCCAGCGGCCGCTGCCCGCGCTGAGCTGGAGGGCCGGCAGATGGCCCGCGGAGAGGAGTTCGTAGTCGCCGGATTCCAGGTCGAGGACGAGGTGGATGGAGGTCGCGAAGCCCTCGTCCCAGTCCTGGCGCAGCAGGTAGCCGTTGGCGGCGGGCAGGAAGCCGTGCGGCGGGAGGGAGCCCAGCAGGTAGCCGTTGGCGGCGGGCAGGAAGCCGTGCGGCGGGAGGGAGCCCAGCAGGCCGCCGAAGGCGCCGGACAGCAGCAGCGCGCGGGAGGCGGCGTCCATGCCCTTGCCGGAGACATCGGTGAGCACCACTTCGAGGATGCTGCCGCCGTGGGTGCGGGAGGCGACGACGAAGTCCCCGGAGAAGGACTGGCCGCCGGCCGGGCGCAGCGCCATTTCGTGGTGCCAGCCCTTGGGCAGCCGGGGGAGCTTGCTCTGTACCCGGATGCGTTCGCGCAGGTCGAAGAGCATGGTGCCGCCGCGCCGCCAGGGCACCCCGACCCGGCTGCGGAACTGCGCGATCAGCAGTCCGAAGAACCCGACCGCGGCCACGACCAGCACCGTGCCCGGGGTGATCCGGTCCGGTCCGTCGTCATACGGACCGAACAGCGCGGACTCGACGACCAGGGCGGCCGCGGAGGCGCCGTACAGGACGAGGAGGTTGGCCGGCCGCAGCAGCAGACCGCCGGCGATCACCGGCAGGACCAGGGCGGTCGGGGCGATCCATTCGGGGTGCCAGAGCGTGCCCGTGGCGATGGCGGGGATGGCGATCAGCAGGGCGACCAGAGCGAACCGGTCGGAGCCCTCACCGCGGAAGTAGTCGACCCCGGCTTTGCGTACGCCGACGCGGGCCCGGTGCAGGCCTTTGTGCACCCGGGCCGTCAGGGTTTCCGTTCCCGGGCCGCTTGTCATCGCTCTGGGACCTTATCCACCCGTTCGGCGGCGCGTCGATTCGCCGCACGTCCCCCCGGCCAATTGCGGGGAAACAGCGTTCGAAATGCGGTCGCGCGACCGGAGAGCGTCCTGCTAGTGATGGTGCATGACGACGGATCTGCGGGTACTGCGGAACGCCGAGTGGGACGTCTGGTCCGACGCGCTGAGCGCGGCGTTCGGTGAGCGGCCGTCCCCGGAGGAACTCGCCCTGCGGCGCGAACTGACCGAGGTCGAGCGCTCGCTCGGCGTCTGGGACGGGCGGCGGTGCGTCGGCACGGCCGGGGCGATCTCGTTCGGGCTCACGGTGCCGGGCGGGGCCGAGGTGCCGGCGGCCGGGGTCACGATGGTCAGTGTGCAGCCGACGCACCGCCGGCGCGGGGTGCTGCGCTCGATGATGCGCCGGCAGCTGGCGGACGTCCGCGAGCGCGGTGAGCCGCTGGCGGTGCTGACCGCCTCGGAGCCGGCGATCTACGGGCGCTTCGGCTACGGCGCGTCGGCCCAGGACATGCGGCTGACGGTCGACACGGTACGGCTGCCGGCGCCCGAGCTGCCCGGGGTGGACGGCGTACGGCTGCGGCTGGTGGACCCGGTGACCGCGCTGGCCGACTGCGAGCGGGTCTACGCCGAGCTGGTGCCGGCCCGCCCCGGAATGCTGACCCGCCCGCCGGGCTGGGAGAAGGTCACCGTGCTCGACGTGCCCGGCAAGCAGCCGGGGGCCGGGGAGTTGCAGTGCGTGCTGGCCGAGGTGGACGGCGAGGTGCGGGGCTATACGCGCTATGCCCTCAAGCCGCAGTGGGACGACGCGGGGCCGTGCGGGACGGTGCTCGTGCGGCACGTCGAGGCGCTGGAGCCGGTGGTGTACGCGGCGCTGTGGCGCCATCTGTTCGGGATCGACCTGTCGTCGTCGGTGTCGGTGGCGACCCGGCCGGTGGACGACGCGCTGCTGCATCTGGTGCCCGACCAGCGGCGCTGCGGGATCGGGCTGCGCGAGTCGCTGTTCGTCCGGCCGGTGGAGCTGGGCGCGGCGCTGGCGGCGCGGACGTACCGGACGCCGGTGGACGTGGTGCTGGAGGTCGCGGACCCGTTCTGCCCGTGGAACGAGGGGCGGTGGCGGCTGTCCGGCGACGAGAAGGGCGCGAGTTGTGCGCGGACGGCGGACGCGGCCGATCTGGCGCTGTCCGTGCGGGAGCTGGGCTCCGCCTATCTGGGCGGGTTCACGCTCTCGTCGCTGGCCGCGGCGGGGCGGGTGCGCGAGCTGCGGCCGGGTGCGCTGGCTGCGGCCTCGGTGGCGTTCGGGTCGGATGTGGCGCCCTGGTTGCCGTACGGGTTCTAGGCGTATTGACCTGGAGCGTTCCGCGGCGTCAGCCCCCACCCCGACCCGCCTGGCACCCCGGGCACCAGAAGAGGTTGCGGGCGGCGAGGTCGGCGGTGCGGATCTCGGCGCCGCAGATGTGGCAGTGCTGGTTCGCGCGGCGGTAGACGTAGACCTCGCCGCCGTGGTCGTCGACCCGTGGCGGGCGGCCCATGGCCTCGGGCAGGTGCTCGGGGCGCACGGTGTCGATCCGGTTGTGGCGGACGCCCTCGGCCATCAGGAACACCAGGTCGGCCCAGATCGCGTCCCATGCGGTACGGCTGAGGTCGCGGCCCGGGAGGTAGGGGTCGACACCGTGCCGGAAGAGGACCTCGGCGCGGTAGACGTTGCCGACCCCCGCGATGATCTTCTGGTCGAGCAGCAGCGCCGCGACGGTCGTACGGCTGCGGGAGATCCGCTGCCAGGCACGGGTGCCGTCGTCGTCGGGGCGCAGCGGGTCGGGGCCGAGCCGGTCGTGTATCGCCTGCTTCTCGGCGTCGGTGATCAGCGCGCAGGTCGTGGGGCCGCGCAGGTCCGCGTGTGCGGTGGCGTTCGCCAGGCGCAGGCGCACGGTGTCGGTGGGAGGCGGGGCGGGGGCGCCGCCGAAGCCGAGCTTGCCGAACAGGCCGAGGTGGACGTGGATCCAGCGATGGGGATCCCCCCTGGACTGGAGCTTGTCGGAGGTCCTTGGGGGAGGGCCGAAGCCGAGGAAGAGGTGCTTGCCGTGGGCTTCGGTGCGCTCCAGCACCTGGTTGTCGACGAGGGCCGCGCCACCTGCGAACCTGCCCTGCGGGCTGGTCGCCCGGACCGTCCGCCCCACGAAGCGCTCGGCGTAGTCCGCAGCCAGGCGGTGGATGGTGTGGCCCTCGGGCATGCGTGGTCTCCAGTGGGCGTGCCCGCCCGCCCCGGCACTCGGGGTGGGCGGGCGACGGCGGTGTGCGGTGGTCAGCCCTGCGGGTGGTGAGCCGGGATGGCGGGGAGTTCACCGGTGGTCTCGTAGGCCGAGAGCATGTCGATGCGGCGGGTGTGCCGCTCCTCGCCCGAGTAGGGGGTGCTCAGGAAGGCCTCGACGAACTTCGTCGCCTCTTCCTCGGTGTGCATCCGGCCGCCGACGGAGATGACGTTGGCGTTGTTGTGCTCGCGGCCGAGCTTGGCGGTCTCCTCGCTCCAGGCCAGTGCGGCCCGTACGCCCTTGACCTTGTTGGCGGCGATCTGCTCGCCGTTGCCGGAGCCGCCGATCACGATGCCGAGGCTGTCCGGGTCGGCGGCGGTCTTCTCCGCGGCGCGGAGGCAGAACGGCGGGTAGTCGTCCTGGGCGTCGTAGATGTGGGGACCGCAGTCGACGGGCTCGTGGCCGTGGGCCTTGAGCCACTCCACGAGGTGGTTCTTGAGGTCAAAACCTGCATGGTCGGAGCCGAGATACACGCGCATGGCATGAGTGTGACACGGGACTCGACGGGTAGGCGTCGCCGGGTCTTTATGCGGCGGCGCTGATGGAATCGCAAGTGGACCTTGTGTACGTATGCATTGCGCGCAACCTTCCAGTGTTTCATGCAACGATCCAGCGCCAGGCCTTCCAATCCACGGTTAGCGAAGATCTAATGCAGTGGTTCCAATCCGTGAACCACACAAGGACGGTGCACATGGGCGCGCACCCTCGTACCCCCACCACCACACAGGTCCCCACCGCCGGCGAACCCGGCAGCGGACCGGCCGGGGGGTCGCAGGACGGGCTGCAGGCAGGCCTCAAGAACCGCCATCTGTCGATGATCGCGATCGGCGGGGTCATCGGCGCCGGGCTGTTCGTGGGCTCCGGCGCGGGCATCGCCGCCGCCGGCCCGGGCATCCTGCTGTCGTACGCGCTGACCGGGCTGCTGGTCGTGCTGGTGATGCGGATGCTGGGCGAGATGGCCGCGGCCTCCCCCACATCCGGGTCGTTCTCCGCCTACGCGGACCGGGCGCTGGGCCGCTGGGCCGGCTTCACGATCGGCTGGCTGTACTGGTTCTTCTGGTCGGTGGTGCTGGCCGTCGAGGCGACCGCCGCCGCCGCGATCCTCACCGGCTGGGTCCCGGCCGTCCCGCAATGGGCCTGGGCGCTGATCGTGATGGTCGTGCTGACCGGCACCAATCTGATCTCGGTGGGCTCGTTCGGCGAGTTCGAGTTCTGGTTCGCCGGGATCAAGGTCGTCGCGATCGTCGTCTTCATCGTGGTCGGCGCGCTGGCGATATTCGGGCTGCCGCCGGGCGACCACGCCGTGGGCATGTCGAATCTGACCGGGCACGGCGGCTTCCTGCCGAACGGTCCCGGCGCGATCCTCTCCGGCATGCTGCTGGTGGTCTTCTCCTTCATGGGCAGCGAGATCGTCACGCTGGCGGCCAGCGAGTCGCCGAACCCGGTGCTGGCCGTCCGCAAGGCCGTCAACAGCGTCATCTGGCGGATCGCGCTCTTCTACATCGGCTCGATCACGGTGATCGTGACGCTGCTGCCGTGGAACGACCCGGCGGTGCTCAAGAGCCCGTACGTGGCGGTGCTGAAGTCGCTGGACATTCCGTACGCGGGCACGGTGATGGACATCGTGGTGCTCACCGCGGTGCTGTCCTGTCTGAACTCCGGGCTCTACACGGCCTCCCGGATGGCGTACTCGCTCGGTGAGCGCGGTGACGCGCCGAAGTCGTTCAAGAAGGTCAACAAGGGCGGGGTGCCGGCGGTCGCGATCTGGGCGTCGGTCGCCTTCGGCTTCATCGCGACGATCTTCAGCTACACGTCCAAGGACACGGTCTTCCAGTTCCTGCTGAACTCCTCGGGCGCGGTGGCGCTCTTCGTGTGGCTGGTCATCTGCTTCTCGCAGCTGCGGATGCGCCGGATCATCGAGCGGGAGGCACCGGAGCGGCTGACGGTGCGGATGTGGCTGTACCCGTGGCTGACGTACGCCACGATCGCGCTGATCGTCTTCGTCGTCGGCTACATGTTCTACGACCCGGACGGCCGGGAGCAGATGGTGCTGTCGGTGGTCGCGGCGGCGGCGGTGCTGGTGATCGGGCTGGTGCTGGAGCGCAGGCGGACGCGGACGCCTGCCGGGAAGTAGGCGGACGCGGACGGGCCGGGCCCCGCAGTCACCGTTCGGTGAGTGCGGGGCCCGGCCCGTCGGTGCGGTGTGCGGCGCTCAGCCGCGGCGGCCCGCCAGCTTCCAGGCGGCCGGCAGCGCGCCCATCGCCAGCGCCGCCTTGAGGGCGTCGCCGATCAGGAACGGCACCAGGCCGGCCGCGGCGGCCTGGCCGAGGGACATTCCGGTGCTCAGCGCGAGGTAGGGGACGCCCACGGCGTAGATCACGGCGGTGCCGGCGGCCATGGTGGCGGCGGTGCGCAGCACGCCGCGGTCGCCGCCGCGGCGGGCCAGCGCGCCCACGAGGCCGGCGGCCAGCAGCATGCCGACGATGTAGCCGAAGGTGGCGCCGCCGGCGCCGGAGGCACCGCCGGCGAACCACGGCAGACCCGCGATGCCCGCCAGGGCGTAGAGCGCGAGCGAGAGCAGACCGCGGCCCGCGCCGAGCGAGGCGCCGACCAGGAGGGCGGCGAAGGTCTGGCCGGTGACCGGGACCGGGGAGCCGGGGACCGGGACGGCGATCTGCGCCGCGACGCCGGTGAGCGCGGCACCGCCGACCACCAGCGCGACGTCGCGGACGCGGGCGCGGGAGGCGGTGGCGGCCGGCAGCAGGTCGGCGAGGACCGTGCCGGGGCGAACGAGGGCGGCAGTGCTCATCGGGGCTCCGCAGGGTGTGAGGGGACGGGACGGGACGCGATGACGTTAGTCCAGGCGGCCGGTGGCGATCATCGTGTGGCGGTGACAAAGCCGTACCGGCCCGCTTGGAGAGTTCCGAACAACCGCCACAATGCCCGGCCCTGCCGGGGCGCGTGACGTCTTTGCAGGTCACGTGATGCTCATCACGAAGCCGGCCGCCGAAGGACGCCGGTTTTGTGGTAGCGCGCGAGGTGCGGGGAGACTGGGGCCCGCCCCGCGGTGACCTGTGGAGTTCCCCCAAACCTCCGGCGGCCCCCCCCGCCCCTCCTCCTGTGAGAGTGACGAGCCGATGCACGACACACCGACCACCGCCGGGCAGCCCCCGCTCGTCGAGGGCGCCGGCGAGAGGGAGCCGCTGTCCACGGGGCTCAAGCAGCGCCATCTGACGATGCTGGGCCTGGGCGGAGTGATCGGCGCGGGCCTGTTCGTGGGCTCCGGCGCGGGGATCGCGGTGGCCGGGCCGGGGATCGTGCTGTCGTACCTGATCGCGGGTGCGCTGGCGATGCTGATCATGCGGATGCTCGGCGAGATGTCGGCGGCGATGCCGGCCTCCGGCGCGTTCTCCGTGCACGCGGAGCGGGCGCTGGGCCGCTGGGCCGGTTTCAGCGTCGGCTGGCTGTACTGGTTCCTGCTGGTGGTGGTGCTGGCCGTGGAGGCCACCGGCGCGGCGCAGATCGCCAACGGCTGGGTGCCGGCGGTGCCGCAGTGGGGCTGGGTGCTGGTCTTCATGGTGGTCTTCACGGTGGCCAACCTGGCGGCGGTGAAGAACTTCGGCGAGTTCGAGTTCTGGTTCGCGACGCTCAAGGTCACCGCGATCGTGCTGTTCCTGGTGCTGGGGCTGCTGGCGGTCTTCGGGGTGCTGCCGGCCGGGCCGCATTATTCGGGCGATCCGGTCGGGACGGCGAACCTCACCGGGCACGGCGGGTTCCTGCCCCACGGCTGGGCCGGGGTGGTCTCCGGGGTGCTGGCGGTGGTGTTCGCCTTCGGCGGGCTGGAGGTCGTCACCATCGCCGCGGCCGAGTCGGACGATCCGGCGCGGGCGGTGGGCCGGGCGGTGCGCAGCGCGGTGTGGCGGATCCTGTTCTTCTACGTCGGCTCGATGCTGGTCATCGTCGCCCTGCTGCCGTGGTCGTCGGTGCGGCCCGGCCAGAGCCCGTACGTCGCGGTGCTGGAGAGCGTCGGGGTGCCGGGCGCCGGCCAGATCATGAACATCGTGGTGTTCGTGGCGCTGCTCTCGGCGCTGAACGCCAATCTCTACGGCTCGTCGCGGATGGTGTTCTCGCTGGCCGAGCGGGGTGAGGCGCCGCGAGCGCTGCTGAAGGTGTCGGGACGGGGGTCCCCCCGCTCGAGCGAAGCCGAGAGTGGGGGAGGCGTGCCGCGCCGGGCCGTGCTGGCCTCGGTGGCCTTCGGGTTCGTCTCCGTGCTGCTGAATCTGAAGTGGCCGGACTCGGTCTTCCTCTACATGCTCAACGCGGTCGGCGCGGTGCTGCTGTTCGTCTGGGGTCTGATCGCCGTCTCCCAGCTGCGGCTGCGTCCGCGTATCGAACGCGAGGCGCCCGAGAAGCTGACCCTGCGGATGTGGGCGTTCCCGTATCTGACGTGGGCGGCGCTGCTGGCGATAGCAGGTGTGATCGTGCTGATGCTGACCGACGCCACGGCCCGTCCGCAGCTGCTGTGGTCGGCCGGAGCGACCGCCGCGGTGCTGCTGGTGGCGGGCGTACGGGAGCTGAGGGGCCGTCGCACGCGGCGCTGAATCGCTCCGGGGCGGGCCGCGCCGCGCCGAGACGGACGTCACAGGGCGTGGCAATCGACAACCTGTCAGGCACGCACGGTGACGATCGCGTCTGAATACCGAACATTCGCTGCACGACTGTTGCCCTGAGCGGACACCGGCACTCAGACTGAGCCCGCTTTGCCGAGGATCCCGGAGTTGCGCCGTCGGCAGCCTTGCGCGACCCGTTGCCCCGGCGGCACCGTCGCACCGGTCGCGGCTTCGGGAGACCGCGGTTCGCCTTGCTCCGCTCTCACCTACTGGGACAGGTACGACATGAATCGGACACCCTCGTCCGCCACCCCCGCGCAGTCCAGCGCGCTGGAGGGCGCCGGCCCCGATAGTGGCTCCGCGCTGTCCAACGGCCTCAAGCAGCGCCATCTGTCGATGATCGCCCTGGGCGGCGTGATCGGCGCGGGCCTGTTCGTCGGCTCCCGCGAGGGCATCGCGGCGGCCGGCCCCTCGATCGTGCTGGCCTATGCGGTCTCCGGCGCCCTGGTCATGCTGGTCATGCGGATGCTCGGCGAGATGGCCGCGGCCAATCCGGCCTCCGGCTCCTTCTCCGTGCACGCCGAGCGCTCCATCGGCTCCTGGGCCGGATTCGCGGTGGGCTGGATGTTCACCGCGCTGCTGTGTGTGGCGGTGGCCGCCGAGGCGCTGGGCGCCGCGGATGTGATGCACCAGTGGTTCCCGAGCACCGAGCCCTGGATGTGGGTTCTGCTGTTCATGGTGATCTTCACCGGTACGAACCTGGCCGCGGTCTCCAACTTCGGCGAGTTCGAGTTCTGGTTCGCCGCCCTGAAGGTCGCCGCGATCGCCGCCTTCCTCATCCTGGGCGTGCTCGCCATATGCGGTGTGCTCCCCGGCACCCAGGCGCCGGGCGCCACGCACCTCACCGGTGACGGCGGCTTCCTGCCCAAGGGCGTCGACGGCCTGATGGTGGGTCTGCTGGCGTCGGTGTTCGCCTACGGCGGCCTGGAGACGGTCACCATCGCGGCCGCCGAGTCCAAGGACCCGGTGCGCGGTGTCGCAAGCGCGGTGCGCACCGCGATGTGGCGGATCGCCCTGTTCTACGTCGGCTCGATGGCGATCATCGTCACGGTCATCCCCTGGAGCGCCCCCTCGATCGCCAAGAGCGGCCCGTACGTGGCGGTCCTGGACTACCTCAAGATCCCCGCGGCCGGCCAGGTCATGAACGTCGTCATCCTGATCGCCCTGCTCTCCGCGGTGAACGCCAACATCTACGGCTCCTCGCGGATGGCGTACTCGCTGATCTCCCGCGGCCAGGGCCCGGCCTTCCTGGGCAAGGTCAGCGGCGGCGTCCCGCGCCGCACCGTGCTGCTGTGCTCCGCCTTCGGCTTCCTCGCGGTGCTCTTCAGCTTCTGGTGGCCGACCACGGTCTTCCAGTGGCTGCTGAACATGGTCGGCGCGGCGGTCCTGGTGGTGTGGGGCTTCATCGCGGTCGCCCAGCTGCGGATGCGGCGGCAGTTGGAGCGCGAGGCGCCGGAGAAGCTCGTGGTGAAGATGTGGGCCTTCCCGGTGCTGACGTGGGTGGCGCTGGCGGGCATCGTCGCGGTGCTGCTGCTGATGCTGCGCGATGAGAACCAGCGCATCCAGCTGCTGTTCACCGGCGGCTTCGGGGCGGTGCTGGCGGTGATCGGACTGCTGCGGCAGCAGGCCCTGAGCAAGGGCACCGAGACGGCCGGCCGCTAGCCCGCACTCGCAGTACCCCGCAGGCGGGGCGGGACCTCCTTCCGAGGTCCCGCCCCGCCTTACGTCTTTGGGACCAGGAATCTCCCCGCGACCGGCCGGAGATCATTCCTGCTGATAGCGTGCTCTTGCACATTGATTGCAACTACTGCACTGCTACTACTGCATGTACGCAGCTTGGAGGCGGGATCGGCATGGCGACCTACACACTTCCGGAACTCCCCTACGACTACGCGGCGCTGGCGCCGGTCATCAGCCCCGAGATCATCGAGCTGCACCACGACAAGCACCACGCGGCGTATGTGAAGGGCGCCAACGACACCCTCGAACAGCTCGCCGAGGCCCGCGACAAGGACCAGTGGGGCAACATCAACGGCCTGGAGAAGAACCTGGCGTTCCACCTCTCCGGCCACATCCTGCACAGCATCTACTGGCACAACATGACCGACGACGGCGGCGGTGAGCCGCTGGAGAAGGACGGCGTGGGCGAGCTGGCCGACGCGCTCGCCGAGTCCTTCGGCTCGTTCGCGAAGTTCAAGGCCCAGCTGACCAAGGCCTCGGCCACCACCCAGGGCTCCGGCTGGGGTGTACTGGCCTACGAGCCGGTGACCGGCCGGCTGATCGTCGAGCAGATCTACGACCACCAGGGCAACGTCGGTCAGGGCTCGGTGCCGATCCTGGTCTTCGACGCCTGGGAGCACGCGTTCTACCTGCAGTACAAGAACCAGAAGGTGGACTTCATCGAGGCCATGTGGCAGGTCGTCAACTGGCAGGACGTGGCCAAGCGCTACACGGCCGCCAAGGAGCGCGCCAACAACCTGCTGCTGGCGCCGTAGCGCGCCGAGGATGCGTCCCGCCTCGTGATCGTCTTCTCACCTTTCGCCGGGCGGGCGGAGTAACGGCGAGGCCCCACGAGGACCTGACTCGCGGGGCCTCGCCCATGCGCTCACGGCGCGCGGGCCGGTCGCCTCAGTCGAAGACCGGCGGCTGGGCCCGCGTCCGCTTGATCTCGTAGAAGCCGGGTGTCGACGCCACCATCAGCGTGCCGTCCCACAGCTTGGCGGCCTGCTCGCCCTTGGGGGCGGGGGTGACGACCGGGCCGAAGAAGGCGATCGGCTCACCGTCGGAGCCCGGGACGGCGATGACCGGGGTGCCGACCTCCTGGCCGACCAGGTCGATGCCCTCCTTGTGGGAGGCGCGCAGCTGCGTGTCGTAGGTGTCCTTGCCGGCGTACTCGATCAGGTCGGCGGGCAGGCCGGCGTCTTCGAGGGCGGCGGCGATGCTCTCGGGGTTCACCCCGAGGCCCTCGTTGTGGAAGCGGGTGCCGAGCGCGGTGTAGAGCCGGCCGACGGCCTCGTCGCCGTGCAGCTGCTGGGCGGCGACGACCACCCGGACCGGACCCCAGGCCTTGCCGCCCGGGCGCATGTTCTCGCGGTACTCCTCCGGAAGTGTGTCGAGTTTGTCCTCGTTGAGAACGGCCAGGCTCATCACATGCCAGCGCACCTCGACCGGGCGGACCTTCTCCACCTCCAGCATCCAGCGGGAGGTCAGCCAGGCCCAGGGGCACAAGGGGTCGAACCAGAAGTCTGCCGGGGTCTTCGCGGTTTCGGACAAGGGTCTCGTCTCCTCAGGCAAGCCGTGCTGCGTCGGTTCTCGGTCGTGCTGTCCGGTGGCAGGTTCAACCGTCGGCGGGCGTGCCATGATTCCCCGTGTTCGATATTCGAGACGAGGACGAGGGAGTCACGTCGTGCCAGGTGAGAATCTGTCCCGGGACGAGGCACGTGAGCGGGGTCGACTGCTGAGCGTCGACGCCTACGACGTGGCGCTCGACGTCCGCTCAGCGGTCGGGCAGGGGCAGGCCGCGGCCACATTCCGGTCCCGTACGGCCATCCGCTTCCGCTGCGTCGAGCCGGGCGCGTCGACCTTCGCGGATCTGCTGGCGCCGTCGGTCACCTCCGTCACCCTCAACGGCCGCGAGCTGGACCCCGCGAAGGTCTTCGACGGCACCCGGATCGCGCTGGACGACCTGGCCGCCGAGAACACCCTCGTCGTCGACGCGCAGTGCGCCTACAGCCGCACCGGCGAGGGGCTGCACCGCTTCGTCGACCCCGAGGACGGCGAGGTCTACCTCTACACCCAGTACGAGCCGGCCGACGCCCGCCGGGTGTTCGCCAACTTCGAACAGCCCGACCTGAAGGCCCCGTTCACCTTCGAGGTGACCGCCCCCGAGGGGTGGGTGGTGCTCAGCAACGGCGCCCAGGAGGGCGACGCCGAGGCCGGGACGCACCGGTTCGCGCGGACCCAGCCGATCTCCACGTACATCACGGCCGTCGTCGCCGGCCCGTACCACTACGTCACCGACAGCTACCGCCGCACCTTCGAGGACGGGAGCGAGCTGGTCGTCCCGCTGGGCGCGCTGTGCCGCAAGGGGCTGGCCAAGCACTTCGACGCGGACGACGTCTTCACCGTCACCAAGCAGGGCCTGGACTTCTTCCACGAGCACTTCGACTTCCCCTACCCCTTCGGGAAGTACGACACCGCGTTCGTCCCGGAGTACAACCTCGGCGCGATGGAGAACCCGGGCTGTGTCACCTTCCGCGAGGAGTTCGTCTTCCGCGGGAAGGTGACCGAGGCGTCCTACGAGCGCCGGGCCAACGTCATCCTGCACGAGATGGCGCACATGTGGTTCGGCGACCTGGTCACCATGCAGTGGTGGGACGACCTGTGGCTCAAGGAGTCCTACGCGGACTTCATGGGCGCGTTCGCGCAGGTGGAGGCGACCCGCTTCGCCAACGGCTGGATCACCTTCGCCAACCGCCGCAAGTCCTGGGCCTACCGCGCCGACCAGCTACCCTCCACCCACCCGGTCACCGCCGACATCCGCGACCTGGAGGACGCCAAGCTCAACTTCGACGGCATCACCTACGCCAAGGGCGCCGCGGTGCTCAAGCAGCTGGTGGCGTACGTGGGCCAGGACGCGTTCCTGGAGGGCGCCCGGCGCTACTTCAAGCGCCACGCGTACGGCAACACCCGGCTGACGGATCTGCTGGCGGTGCTGGAGGAGACGTCGGGCCGGGACATGGCGGCCTGGTCGCGGTCCTGGCTGGAGACCGCGGGCGTCAACTCACTGACCCCTCAGGTCACTTATGACGCACATGACCGGATCACCGAGCTGAGCATCCTGCAGGAGGCGGCGCCCCGGCACCCGGAGCTGCGGCCGCACCGGGTCGCGGTGGGCCTCTACCGCCGCCAGGACGCGGACTCGGCTCTGGTGCGCTACGCCCGCGCCGAGGTGGACGTCGACGGGCCGCGCACGGCCGTGCCGGAGCTGGCCGGCTCCGAGCGGCCCGAGCTGATCCTGGTCAACGACGAGGACCTGACGTACTGCAAGGTCCGGTTCGACGAGGGGTCGCTGGCCACGCTGCGGGCCCGGCTCGGCGATCTGACCGACCCGATGGCGCGGGCGCTGTGCTGGGCGGCGCTGTGGGGCCTGACCCGCGACGGGCTGATGCCGGCCCGCGACTACCTCGGCCTGGTGCGGCGGTTCGCCGGCCAGGAGACCGACATCGGCGTACTGCAGTCGCTGCACGGGCAGGCCCAGACGGCACTGGAGCACTACTGCGCGCCGGACCGCCGCGAGGCGGCCGCCCGCGAGCTGGCCGAGGGCGCGCTGCACGAGCTGCGGCTGGCCGACCCGGGCAGCGACCACCAGCTGACCTGGGCCCGGCACTTCGCCGCGGTCGCCACCACCCCCGCCGACCTCCAGCTGCTCAAGGGCCTGCTGGACGGCACCGCGAAGATCGACGGCCTGGAGGTGGACCAGGAGCTGCGCTGGTCGTTCCTGGAGCCGCTGGCCGCGCACGGCGTCGCGGACGAGGACGTGATCGCCGCGGAGCTGGCCCGGGACGACACCGCCTCCGGCAAGCGCCACCAGGTGCGCTGCCTGGCGGCCCGCCCCTCGGCCGAGGTCAAGGCGCAGGCGTGGGCGGACGTGGTGGAGTCCGACGCGCTGTCCAACGCCCTGGTGGAGGCGACCATCGCCGGCTTCGCACAGCCCGGCCAGCGGGAGTTGCTGACGCCGTACGCCCCGCACTACTTCGCGGCGATCGAGCGGGTGTGGCGGGAGCGGTCCATCGAGATCGCGATGGACGTGGTGCGCGGGCTGTTCCCGGCGTGGCTGGTCGAGCCCGCCACCCTGGACGCCGCGGACGGCTGGCTGGACGCGCACGCCCAGGCGGCGCCCGCGCTGCGCCGGCTGGTGCTGGAGGAGCGGGACGACCTCGCCCGGGCGCTGCGCGCACAGGCTTGTGACGAGGCGGCCGGGCACAGGCCGTAACCCTGGCTGCCACCAGCCCTTTTCGGCAGTCGAACGCCCGTACTTTAGCCCAGGATTGTCCGGTTTGAGGTACGGGCGTGTAACAGCGGTTAGAGGGCGGAGCGGGTGCGGGAATCGAGCGGTCATGAACCACGACACCCCGCTCTCCCCCCTCCCCCTCCAGCACCTCTCCGGGCTCCGCAGCCGGGTGCTGACCACTCGTCAGCTGCGTGAGCACGGCGTCCCGGCGGCGGAGCTGACCGAGCGCTGCCGTCCCGGCGGCTGCTGGCAGCAGGTCCTGCCGGGCGTCTACCTGCTCCACCCGGGGCCGCCCACCAGCGAGGAGCGGCTGCAGGCGGTGCTGCTGTACGCCACCCACCGGGGGCCGTCCGTGCCCCGTCAGCCCTCCGCGTCCGGCGACGCCCCCGAGGCGATGATCACCGGTCTGGCGGCGCTCGCCCTGCACGGCTTCTCCGAGGCTCCCCCACTGCTGGTGCTGGACCGCATCGAGGTGCTGGTCGCCCGCACCCGGCGGCTGCGCTCGACCGGTTTCGCGCAGGTCGTACGGGCCGTGGACCTGCCGGTACCGCAGCAGGTCACCGGCGTGCCGACGGCGCCGGTGCCCCGCGCGCTGGCCGACGCGGTCGCCGGGCTCAACGACGCCGCGGCGGTGCGCCGGCTGCTGACCGAGGCGGTGCGCGGCGGCCACAGCGAGGCGAGCGCGGTGGTACGGGAGCTGAGCCGGGCGCGGCTGCTGACCAGGCCGCACGTGGTGGACGCGGTCGACGCCCTGCTCGCCGAGGGCCGGGCGCTGGCCGAGCAGCGGCTGTACGGCATGGTGCGCGAGCACGGCCTGCCCGAGCCGCTGTGGAACGTCGATCTGCGGCTGCCGGGCGGACCGCACCTGGGCGGCGTGGACGCCTACTGGCCGGAGCACGGGGTGGCCCTGGAGATCGACACCCGTGCGCCGCGCCCCGAGGAGGACCCGCTGCACTCGGCCTTCGACCACAAGCGCGAGCATCTGGAGCGGCTGGGCATCACCGTCGTCCGCTGCCTGCCGCGCACCCTGCGCGAGGCCCCCGCGGAACAGGCCGCGGTGGTCCGCACCGCCCTGATGGCGGCGCCGGAACGGGAGCCGAGCGCGTATGTGGTGGCGCTGCCGCGCTAGGCCGGCTCCCGCTCCCGGCTCCGTTCCCGTCCGTCAGCGCCGCTTGAGCAGCAGCTCGACGTTGCGGTCCCGGGCCGTGCCCACCAGGTCCGTACGGGCCTCGGGCGCGTTGAAGGACAGCTCGCGGTAGAGGGCGGCCAGCCCGGTCTGCGAGAGGTCGGTGAAGTCCGTGCGGTGCGGGGCGGCCGACTCCACCAGCGTGGTGATCAGCGACAGCGTCCCGTCGTGGTTGTCCACCAGCTCGATGACCCGGGCCAGCTGCGGGAAGTCGATGTGCGAGGCGGTGGAGACCTCCCAGAAGGTGCCGTGCGCGGTGATGTCGTTCTTGTGGCTGTGGCCGTTGATCCAGCCGACGACCGAGGGATGGGCGGCCAGCAGCTCGACCAGCTCCGCGCCGCCGTACCGCTTCTCGTGCGGGCGGGCCGGGTCGGGGCGGGTGTTGTTCATGGTCTTGCTGGTGTGGTGGCTGAAGACCAGCACATGCGCCTTCTCGCCCCGCTCGTTCTGCTTCAGCGTCCGCTCCAGCCAGCGCAGTTGGGCCTCGCCGACCGAGCCGGTGTAGTGGCCGCCGGGGTCGGTGGTGTCCAGGCTGATGCCGAGGACGTCGTCGGAGACGCGGAAGGTGTAGTAGAGGCGGCCTGCGTCCAGGTGCGCCGCGGTGTAGCCATGGCCGTGCGGGCCGGGGCCGGTGTGCGCCGGGTCGAGGTGGGCGCGCAGGTACTCGGCGCGGGTGAACGGGGCCCGGCGCGGATCGGGGGTGACGTTCCGGGCCTGCCGGGCGTGGCTCTTCAGCAGCCGCTTGAAGTCCTCACCCTTGGGGTCGAGGCCGTTCTTGACCGCCTTCCACACCTTGGCGGCCTCCGCGGACGGCAGCGTCTCCAGCTTGCGGCCCCCGGTGGCGACCTCGGTCCAGAACGGGTCACCGGGCGCGTAGCACCCGCCGGGCAGCGAGTCGTGGTTGCCGACCGTGGAGTACCAGGGCAGCCGCAGCCCGGGGCTGTGGACCGTACGGATGGCCGCGTCCAGGAACCCGTGCAGCCGCGGGAAGCCCACCTGCTTGTCGGCGTCGCGCAGTGCGCTGTCCGGCTGCCAGTACAGCTTCAGCCCGCTGTCCTGGACGCCTTCGTAGCGGCGCGGGTCGCCGGAGTTGGGGGTGATCCGGCCGCCGCTCATCGCGGTCAGGAACCACTGGAGCTCCAGCTTGGAGTTGTTGTCGGTGTTGTCGCCGGTGGTCATCACGAAGGACAGCGGGGCGCCGGTGGCGGGCCCGCCGGGCAGCGCGTTGACCCGCTCGATCAGCGAGACGACGCCGGCGACGGACAGCGCCTCCTGCGGCCGCCAGGCGCTCGCGGTCTCGGCGCGCAGGTACTCGTAGCGCAGCGGGCTCTGCACGTCGACCAGGTGCAGATCGGTGAACTGCGCGAACGACGCCAGCGCGGTGCGCCGCCCCTCGCGCCCGCCGTGGGCGGCGGCCAGCTCGGCGCGCACGACCCGGTCCCAGCCGGGGCCGTCGGCGAGCCGGCGGTAGCCTCCGCCGCCGCGCGGGGCGGCCGCGGAACCGAGGGTGGTGCCCCTGGCGTACGGCACGCGGGGGACGGCGGGGGCGTCGACGGCGATGGGCGCGGCCGGGGCCGGGCCGGGGGTGACGGTGGCGGCCTGCGCCGCCCGGTCGGGGCCGACGCCGAAGGCGAGGCCGAGCCCGGTGGCGGCGCCGACGGCGCCGGTGGCGGCGAGGAACGTACGGCGGTCGAGAGTGGTGGCGGACCGTATACGGGACATACGCGAGGCTCCCCGGGTGCGAACGCAAAGGCGGCCGGGACCAGTGGTGGCGGGAGGGGGACCGCTCGTCGTCCTCCCGCAGCACAACTGCCCTGTCACCAGGGATCGTTGGCATCCGGAGTGACCTGCGCGTGAACGCCACCGCAACGGGGGGAACCCATCACCGCACAGGGATCTGCCGCCATCGGCCGGTCACGGAGCCCTGCCCGGGGGTGCGACCGGCGGTCACCGTGCGTTCACTCCGCGGGGTATCAGGGGTGTCGCGCGCCGACCCGGCTGGTACGCACCGCTACGAGTGGGGCACACTGTGTGACTACCTGGCCCTCCGACCCTCCACAGACTGGAATGGATTGGACAAGGCGACGGGTGTCACACACATGATGGAGGCACTACTGAGCAGGTGTTCTGGAGCAGTCACCGAAGTCAGGTCAGAAAGAAGGAGTCCCATGAGGGTCGGAATCGTCGGAGCCACCGGACAGGTCGGCGGCGTGATGCGGGGCATTCTCGCCGAGCGGAACTTCCCGGTCGAGCAGCTGCGGCTGTTCGCTTCGGCCCGGTCCGCCGGACGCACCCTGCCGTGGCAGGACACCGAGATCACGATCGAGGACGCGGCCACCGCCGACTTCTCCGGGCTCGACATCGTCCTGTTCTCGGCCGGCGGCGCGACGTCCAAGGCGCTGGCGGAGAAGGTCGCCGCCGCGGGCCCCGTCGTGATCGACAACTCCTCGGCCTGGCGCCGCGACCCCGAGGTCCCCCTCGTCGTCTCCGAGGTCAACCCGCAGGCGATCACGGACCGCCCCAAGGGCATCATCGCCAACCCGAACTGCACGACCATGGCCGCGATGCCGGTGCTGCGCCCGCTGCACGACGAGGCCGGCCTGGTCTCGATCGTCGTCTCCACCTACCAGGCGGTCTCCGGCAGCGGCCTGGCCGGTGTGGAGGAGCTGGACGGCCAGGTCCGCAAGGCGGTCGAGCAGGACGCCACCAAGCTGGCCCACGACGGTTCGGCCGTGGAGTTCCCCGAGCCGGACAAGTACGTCCGCCCGATCGCCTTCAACGTCCTGCCGATGGCCGGCTCGATCGTCGACGACGGTCTGAACGAGACCGACGAGGAGCAGAAGCTCCGCCACGAGAGCCGCAAGATCCTGGAGATCCCGGAGCTGAAGGTGTCCGGCACCTGCGTCCGCGTTCCGGTCTTCAGCGGCCACTCGCTGCAGGTCAACGCCCGCTTCGCGCGTCCGATCAGCCCGGCGCGCGCCCAGGAGCTGCTGGCCGGCGCCCCCGGCGTCGCCCTCTCCGACGTGCCCACCCCGCTCCAGGCCGCCGGCCAGGACGCGTCCTTCGTGGGCCGGATCCGCCGGGACGAGACGGTCGACAACGGCCTGGCGCTGTTCCTGTCCAACGACAACCTCCGCAAGGGCGCGGCGCTCAACGCCGTCCAGATCGCGGAGCTGGTCGCCGCGGAGCTGCGCGGCTGACCGCACCCCGAGCGCACCGAGTGCCCGTACGGACCCCTGTTCCGTACGGGCACTCGCGCGTCGGGCGGCGCGACGCTCAGCCGGTCGGCCGGACCTCGAACAGGAAGCAGCCGTACTCCACGGCGCGGACGTGCACCAGCGCCACCTCCGGGTCGGCGAAGGCCTCGGCGAAGGCCGTGTCGAACCCGGCCTCGGCGTCCTGGGGGATCTCCAGGAGCCGCCCGCCGACGATCTGCCCCCGGGCGTTGTAACGGCGCAGGGTCCGCAGCGCTCCGGGGCGCGCGAGGGGGTAGCCGGCGGTGTCGCCGTCCGGCTCGCCGCACTCGTCGGCGTGGATGAACACCGGCCCCTGCTCGTCGTACGCGCCGGGAGCGGCCCCCGTCCGGGCCGCCCAGTGGCGCAGCGGCGCATAGGACACCAGCGCGACCCGCTCGCCGGCCCGGATCGCCCGCAGGCAGCAGCGCAGCAGGCTGCCGACGCAGTCCACCGGTACGCCGTCCTCGCGGGCGAGGTAGGGCTCGACGGGCCGTCCGGCGTCGTCGGTGAGGCGGAGTTCCTTCAGGGCGGCGGCGGGGATGGGGAGCGGAGTGTAGGTCGTCATGCGTCCAGCGTCGGCCGCCCGGGCGGCGATTGCCGGCGGGTTCCGGACGCCGCGTTTCCCGATGGCCGTTCCCCCGGCCCGGACGCTCGCGGCTGCCACTCACCCTACTCACGGGTCACAGCGCCGACCGCGTGGAAGGATGGCCGAAGAGTCCGATGCGACAACCGATGCGAAGGAGATGACCGGGTGCCTGGCACGAATCTGACCCGCGACGAGGCGCAGGCGCGGGCGCGGCTGCTGACCGTGGACGCGTACGAGATCGATCTCGACCTCTCCGGTGCGCAGGAGGGCGGCACCTACCGGTCCGCGACGACGGTCCGGTTCGATGTCGCGGAGGCGGGCGCCGACTCCTTCATCGACCTGGTGGCGCCGGCCGTGCGCGAGGTGGTGCTCAACGGTGCCGCGCTGGATCCGGACGAGGTGTTCAAGGACTCGCGGATCGCGCTGCGCGGGCTGCCGGCCGGCCGTAACGAGCTGACGGTCGTCGCGGACTGCGCGTACACCAACACCGGCGAGGGTCTGCACCGGTTCGTGGACCCGGTGGACCAGCAGGCCTACCTCTACACGCAGTTCGAGGTGCCGGACGCGCGGCGGGTGTTCGCCTCGTTCGAGCAGCCGGACCTGAAGGCGACCTTCCAGTTCACCGTGAACGCCCCGGAGGGCTGGACGGTGATCTCCAACTCCCCGACGCCGGAGCCGAGCGGGACCGTCTGGCGCTTCGAGCCGACGCCGCGGATCTCGACGTATGTCACCGCGCTGATCGTCGGCCCGTACCACAGCGTGCACAGCTCCTATGAGAAGGACGGGCAGTCGGTGCCGCTGGGCATCTACTGCCGGCCGTCGCTGGCCGAGCACCTGGACGCGGACGCGATCTTCGAGGTCACCCGGCAGGGCTTCGACTGGTTCCAGGAGAAGTTCGACTACGCCTACCCGTTCGCGAAGTACGACCAGCTCTTCGTGCCGGAGTTCAACGCCGGTGCGATGGAGAACGCGGGCGCGGTCACCATCCGCGACCAGTACGTCTTCCGCTCGAAGGTGACGGACGCGGCGTACGAGGTGCGGGCGGAGACGATCCTGCACGAGCTGGCGCACATGTGGTTCGGCGACCTGGTCACCATGGAGTGGTGGAACGACCTGTGGCTGAACGAGTCGTTCGCCACGTACACCTCCATCGCCTGCCAGGCCTACGCGCCCGGCAGCAAGTGGCCGCACTCGTGGACGACGTTCGCCAACTCCATGAAGACCTGGGCCTACCGCCAGGACCAGCTGCCGTCCACGCACCCGATCATGGCCGAGATCCGCGATCTCGACGATGTGCTGGTCAACTTCGACGGCATCACCTACGCCAAGGGCGCCAGCGTCCTCAAGCAGCTGGTCGCCTACGTCGGCATGGAGGAGTTCTTCAAGGGCGTGCAGGCCTACTTCAAGGCGCACGCCTACGGCAACACCCGGCTGAGCGATCTGCTGGGCGCGCTGGAGGAGACCAGCGGGCGGGATCTGAAGACCTGGTCCAAGAAGTGGCTGGAGACGGCCGGGATCAACATCCTCCGGCCGGAGATCGAGGCCGACGCGGACGGCGTGATCACCTCGTTCGCGGTCCGGCAGGAGGCTCCGGCGCTGCCCGCCGGCGCGAAGGGCGAGCCGGTGCTGCGGCCGCACCGGATCGCGATCGGCTCCTACGAGCTGCAGGACGGCAAGCTGGTGCGCACCGGGCGGATCGAGCTGGACGTGGACGGCGCGCGGACCGCCGTGCCGGAGCTGGTGGGCGCCCGGCGGCCGGCCGTCGTCCTGCTCAACGACGACGACCTGTCGTATGCGAAGGTCCGGCTGGACGAGGAGTCGCTGAAGGCCGTCACCGAGCACCTCGGGGACTTCACCGAGTCGCTGCCGCGTGCGCTGTCGTGGGCGTCGGCCTGGGACATGACGCGGGACGCCGAACTGGCCACCCGTGACTACCTGTCGCTGGTGCTGTCCGGCATCGGCAAGGAGTCGGACATCGGTGTCGTGCAGTCGCTGCACCGCCAGGTGAAGCTGGCACTGGACCTGTACGCGGCACCGAAGTGGCGCGAGCAGGGGCTGGCGATCTGGACCGACGCGGCCCTGGAGCACCTGCGGGCGGCCGAGCCGGGCAGCGATCACCAGCTGGCCTGGGCCCGGGCGTTCGCGGCCACGGCCCGTACCGACGAGCAACTCGATCTGCTGCAGGGGCTGCTGGACGGCACGGCGGAGATCTCCGGGCTGGCGGTGGACACCGAGCTGCGCTGGTCGCTGCTGCAGCGGTTGGCGGCCACCGGCCGGGCGGACGAGCAGGCCGTCGCGGCGGAGCTGGAGCGGGACAAGACCTCGGCGGGGGAGCGGCATGCGGCGACGGCGCGCGCGGCCCGTCCGACCGAGGAGGCCAAGGCCGGGGCCTGGGCCTCGGTCGTGGAGTCCGACAAGCTCCCCAACGCCGTGCAGGAGGCCGTCATCGGCGGCTTTGTGCAGACCGACCAGCGGGAGCTGCTGGCGTCGTACACCGCGAAGTACTTCGACGCGGTGAAGTCCGTCTGGGATTCGCGCAGCCACGAGATGGCCCAGCAGATCGCGGTGGGCCTCTACCCGGCGCTGCAGGTCTCCCAGGAGACCCTGGACGCCACCGACGCCTGGCTGGCCTCGGCCGAACCGAGCGCGGCACTGCGCCGCCTGGTCACGGAGTCGCGAGCGGGCATCGAGCGGGCGCTGAAGGCGCAGGCGGCGGACGCGGCGGCATAACCCACCGCCGAGGTGTGGTGCCGCCCGGCGGACGGGCGCCAGATGCGTTGCCGTCCGCCGGGCGATGGGGTGTCCCCCGGCGCCTTGAAGGGCGCGGGGGAAGTGTGCGCCGGGCCCCGCCCCCTCCTGCTTACGGGGCCCGGTGGCAAACAGGGGGCGGTTCAGCCGTTGAGCTCGTCGAAGCGGCGGACCAGGTCGGCGCGGCCGGCTTCGGTGAGGTCGCCGTGCAGGCGCATGCGGGCGAGGCCGCCGTCGGGGAAGACGTCCAGCCGTACGTGGGTGGCGGTGACCCGGCGCGGCAGCACGAAGCGGTGCGGGGTGTCGGGCTGCAGCTTCGTGCGCGGCAGGATCTCGAACCACGAGGCGTCGTCGGCCGGGTCGCCCGCGGCCGCGTCGCAGCCGTAAAGGGCGGCCCAGCCCGCGGAGTTGCCCTTGAGGTAGGCGGTGTCGATCTCGACGGCGCGGATCTCGCCCTGGGCCGCGAGGCGGAAGCGCACCCAGTCGTTGGTGCCCTTGACCCGGCGGCGGCGGTTCTCCCAGCCGTCGTCCATCTTGCGGGACAGATCGGGCTGGATGATCTGGGTGGGCGAGGAGTAGAAGCGGTCGGAGGCGTCCTCGACGGTGCCGCCGTGCATGACGGAGGCCAGGTCGAGGGTGCCGAGCACATCGAGCCACTCCGGGTCCGGCACGACCTCGCCGTAGACCCGGAGGCGGGCTATACCGCCGTCGGGGTGCTGCTTGAGGCGCAGATGCGTGAAGCGGCGCTCGACGGTGACCTCGAAGCCGTTGGCGGCGTGGCCGCGGACGGGCGTGCGCGGGACCAGTTCCTCCCACTTCACGCCGTCGGCGAGCAGCTCCTGCGGGCCGGGGCTGCCGGGCAGCGACGTCGCCTCGACGGTGACCTGCTGGGGGTAGTTGCCCCGGAAGTGGGCGGTGTCGACGATGACGCCGCGAATCACGCCGGGGGCGGCGAGGCGGATCAGCGCCCAGTCGTGCTCGTCGTCGGTCGGGAAGGGGTTCTCGCCGTCGGCGCCGCGGCGGCGTCGGGTCTCCCAGCCGTCCATGATCTTGCCCTTGTGGCCGAAGTGCTCGGGGTCGAAGACCGCCGGAGTCGGCTTCAGCAGATTCTCGCGCTCGGCGAAGAACTCGTCGTTCGCGGCGATCACACCGGCGCCGAAGCGGCGGTCCGCGAGATCGACGAGCGAGGTGAAGGGGAAGTCCCCGCCGCGGTAGTCGGCGTAGGGGTCTCCGCCGCCGTACGGGTTGGCGTCGTTGGCGTGCGGGTCGGTGGTGTCGGCCGGGGTGTTGGTCATCGTTGCCCTTCGATGTGCCGGGTGGTGCGGACCGGTCCACCGTCGCAGCGGACCACCCCACAGGTCCATCGAAAGTTTTTGAGGAATATGTTCAGCAGAGCTGAAATATAGGGCCGGGCGGTTCGCCCGTTCAGCCGCCGGTGTGGAAGCCCTCCCGGGGCGCCTGGGCGATGGCCGCCTGGCGCAGCGCGGCCAGTACGCGGGCCAGCCCCGGCGCCCCTTCGGAGCCGCGCCGGACGGCCGCGACCACATGGCGCCGCGGCTGGTCCCCGGACAGCACCCGCAACGCGACCCGGGCGCGGCCGTCCCGTCCGCCCGGCTCCCCGCCCCCGAAGGCGCCGATACCGCCCGCCATCGCCATCCGGGGCACCAGCGCCACCCCCATCCCGGCCGCGACCATCGCCCAGATCGCGCTCCAGTCGGCGGCGGCGTGCGCCTGCTCGGGCACGAACCCGGCGTTCTCGCAGGCGGCGGTGGTGATCTGCGACCAGGGCCCGCTGCTGCCGAAGATCCAGGGCTCGCCCGCGAGGTCGGCCAGCCGCAGTCCGGGCTCGGAGGCCAGCGGATGCCCGGCCGGCAGCGCCACGTCCAACGGGTCGGCGAGCAGCGCGACCCGGCTGAACTTGGGGTCGCGCGGGGTGGGTGCGTGCGCGGCCAGCGACAGCGCCAGATCGACGCTGCCCTCCGCCAGCAGCTCGTAGGCGGCCTCCGCCTCCGCTTCCCGGACGGCGATCGACAGGCCCGGGTGCGTGCGGCGCAGCTCCTGGACGGCGGGGACCACCAGCGCGGGGATGGCCGTGGAGAACGCACCGACCCGCACCTGGCCGACCTCGCCCTGGAGGTAGCCCAGCAGCTCCGCGTCCGCGCGCTCCAGCTGCGCGAAGACCGCCTCGGCGTGCCGCAGCACCAGCTGCGCGGCGTCGGTCAGCCGCACCCGCCGGCCCTGGGCCTCCAGCAGCGTCACCCCGAGCGACTTGGCCAGCCCGGTCAGCTGCTGCGAGACCGCCGAGGGCGTCATGTGCAGCGCCTCGGCGGTCGCGGTGACCGTGCCCAGCTCTTGGAGGGTGCGCAGGATACGCAGCTTCTTGATGTCCCAGTCGGCCATGCGGGCAGCGTACGCATCCGGCGCGCCCCTCACCGCCGGGTGCCCGCCGCCCCCAGGGCGACACCGGCCACGATCAGCGCCATGCACAGCATCTGCACGGGCCCGACGGGCTCGCCCAGGACGACCGGCGAGAGCAGCGCCACGCACACCGGCTGGAGGTAGTAGACGACCCCGGCGCGGGCGGCGCCGACCAGGGCGATCGCCTTGTTCCAGGTGAAGTAGGCGACGGCGGAGGACAGCAGGCCTATGTAGAGCAGCGGCCCGACCGTCTCGGCACCGGGGGTGAAACCGCCCTCGACGGCGAGGCTCACGCCGTAGGCGGGCGCCAGCATGGCCGCGCCCAGCGCGAAGGTCGTGAAGAGGAAGGCCAGCCCGCCGATCTCCTGGGGGCGGCGGCGCAACAGGGCGCTGTAGCCGGCGAAGGTGGTGGTCGCGGCGAGCATCCACACATCGCCGGCGGCGAATTCGAGCTGCCACAGGGCGGCCGGCGAGCCCTTGCCGACCAGGGTGACGACGCCGAGCAGCGCGATCAGCATGCCGGCCACCCGGCGCGCGCCGAGCCTCTCGCGGGTCCCACCGCGCCGCCCGCCGACGAGGTCGAAGAGGGCGATCAGCATCGGTGAGGCGGCCGCGATCACGGCCATGTTGGTGGCCGAGGTGGAGCGCCCGGCTTGGTAGATGAGGGTGTTGAAGCAGGTGACGCCCAACAGGGCGGCCAGCGTGAGGAATCCGAGGTGCCGGCGGACCGCCGGCCACTGGCGGCGGACCTGTGCGAGGGCGAGCGGCGCGACCGCGAGCAGCGCGATGATCCAGCGCCAGAAGGCGGTCTGGACGGGTGGGACGGCGTCGTGCAGGGCCCGGGCGATGACGAAGTTGCCGGACCAGACCACGGTCGCCGCCAGGGCGAGGGCCAGGCCCACGCCCGCTCGCGACCTCGCCCCCGCACCGGGCCTCTCCCCCGTCCGCACGGGGGCACCTCCGCCCTGCGCGGACGGCGTGCGGTGGATACGGACGCGCTCCAGGACTGCCACGGCTTCCTCTCTTCGGGGGTGGTGAGACTCCACCGTGGCAGCCCCGAATACATCAGGTCCATCGAATAATTTCGATTGAACCTTGTAGGCAAACTGAAAGATGCGTGGCCGACGGCCGCCTTACCTGCGGGCTTCCCGGCGGGCGAGGATGGCCGCCTGCCGCTCGTCGAACTTCCGCGCCTGGCCGTCCAGACCGTTCATGAACAGCCCCAGCTCCTCCTGCGCCGCCAGGCCGGCCGTACCCAGACCGCCGATCTCCAGCACCTTCAAGAAGCGCAGCACCGGCTGCAGCACATCGTCGTGGTGGATGCGCAGGTTGTAGATCCCGCCGATGGCCATCCGGGCTGCGGCCCGCTCGAAGCCGGGCATGCCGTGACCGGGCATCCGGAAGCCGGTGACCACATCGCGTACGGCACACATGGTCTGGTCGGGGGCCAGCTCGAACGCCGCGCCCAGGAGGTTGCGGTAGAAGAGCATGTGGAGGTTCTCGTCCGCGGCGATCCGGGCGAGCATCCGGTCGCAGACCGGGTCGCCGGAGTGGTGGCCGGTGTTGCGGTGCGAGATGCGGGTGGCCAGCTCCTGGAATGCGACGTACGCCACCGAGTGCAGCATGCTGTGCGAGTTGTCGGCCTCGAAGCCCTCCGACATGTGGGCCATGCGGAACCGCTCCAGCTCGTCGGGGTCGACGGCCCGGCTGGTGAGCAGGTAGTCCCGCATCACGATGCCGTGCCGACCCTCCTCGGCGGTCCAGCGGTGCACCCAGGTGCCCCAGGCACCGTCGCGCCCGAAGAGGGTGGCGATCTCGTGGTGGTAGCTGGGCAGGTTGTCCTCGGTGAGGAGGTTGACCACCAGGGCGATCCGGCCGATGTCGGTGACCTTGGACTGCTCCGGGGCCCAGGCCTCACCATCCTCCAGGACGCCGGGGAAGTTCCGGCCGTCGCTCCAGGGGACGTACTGGTGCGGCATCCACTCCTTGGCGACCTTCTCGTGCCGGTTGAGTTCCTTCTCGACGACCTCTTCGAGTGCGTAGAGCAGCTGGGCGTCGCTCCAGGCGGCCTGGCCGCGCTCTCCGTTATGGCGGGCGGGGGCGATGGTCACGGGGGAACTCCAGGGGGACGATGACCTACGGGGCCGTAGGTTGGACCTACGGCTGCGTAGGTTACGTCATCGTAGGTTAGGTCCGGTTAAACGCGAACCCCTCACAAACCGGCCGAAAATCGCTCGATAGCCGCCTCGCAACCCCTTTTTCACCTGCGGAAATATCCAGGTACGACAAAGGGCGCCCCTCGGTTCTTGTCACCGATGGGCGCCCTTGAGGCGTCACTCGTGCCCCGTACCGACCGCACCGGCGGCCGTGGGGCGAGCAGGTCCTAGGACTGGGCCTGCTTGCGGGACTTGTCACTCACGATGACGAGTCCGGCGATGATCAGGAAGATCACGATGGGGGCTACGACATAGAGGCCGAGCGTCTCGATCACGCTCAGACCCGGACCCGGGTCGTCACCATCGTCGCGGGTGAGCGCAAACGCGGGGGACGACATCAGCAGCATCAGCGCGGTGCCGGCGGTGATGGTTCCGGCGCGCAGGACATTCTTATTGACCTTGTTGCTCACGAAGTCAACGTATCGGACGCCCCGCCGCCCCGCGCGCCCGGGGTGGCGCAACGGGCCCGTCAGCCACCCGCTCCCCGGGCGAGGTGCAGGGTCACCGGTGCGAGCCGGGTCCGCCCGCGGGCCTCGGAGACGACGACCCGTACGGCGTCCGCGGTCACCGGCCGCGGCAGCGCGAGGATCCGCCGGTGCCCGATGGTGGTGCCGCCCGCGAGCGTCGTCCACGTCCCGCCGGTCCGCGCCTGTACGGCGAAACGCTCGACCCGCTGGCCGTAACGGATGTCCTCCGCGAGCCCGATCCGGTCGAAGGTCCAGGGCCCCGGGCCGGCCGCCCGCAGGTCCCTGCCGTAGGTCTCGCGCACGGCCGCCCCGAAGGCGGTGAGCGAGGCGACGTCCTCGGCGGCCATCCGGCCGTCACCGGCGGGCGGGACGTTCAGCAGCAGCGAGGCGTTGCGGCCCACGCTCCTTTCGTAGAGGTCCATCAACTGCGCCGGTGTCTTGGGCCGTTCACCGGGGTGGTGGAACCAGCCCGGCCGCAGCGAGACATCGGCCTCGGCCGGATACCACTGGAGGTACCGGGTGGTGGGCGCCAGCAGCCGGGCGCGGGAGCCGATGTCGGGGTCGGTGGAGTCGTTTGGCAGCCCGCCGGCCATGACGGTCCACGGGTCGGCCTCGGAGGGGGTGACGCTCCACTCCGTCTCGCGGGCGACGCCGTCCTCGTTGCCCACCCAGCGGGCACCCTGCGGCCCGGCGAAGACCACGGTGTCCGGGGAGAGCCGGTGGATCAGCCGGAACCACTGCGCGACCTGGTACTTCTGAGTGATGCCGGAGTCCGTCCAGGGGTTCGCGCCGTCCAGCCACAGCTCGTCGAGGGGCCCGTACTGGGTGAACAGCTCGTAGACCTGGTTGAGGTAGTAGGCGTCGTAGTCGTCCGCCCGGACGCGGAAGACCGGCAGCCGGCCGCTGCGGACGGCGGCGGCCCGGTCGTCACCGGGGACGAGAGTGGGGATGGTGCGCTCGGTGACCTCGCTGCCGTTGCCGAACCGGCCCAGGCCGCGCGGCGCGTGCGCACCGTCCTCCAGCGCGACCCGCTCGGGCGGGCTGAGCGGCTTGCCCTCCTGCTGCTTCTTGCGGATCTCCTCGACCCACCGGGCGTGCCAGGCGTGCGGGAGTTCCGCGCCGTCGGACGGCGAGAGGTAGATCCCGACCTTCAGCCCGGCCTTGCGGGCGGCCTTGACGTAGGCGCCGACGACATCGGGGCGGCCGGGGCTCGCGGCGACGGAGTGCGGGGTGTAGCGGCTCGGGTAGAGCACGAAGCCGTCGTGGTGCTTGGCGGTGAGCATCACCTGCTCGGCACCGGCCGCCTTGTAGGCGCGCATCCACTGGTCGGCGTCCATGCGCAACGGACGTAAGGAGCCGGAGCGGGCGGGCCCGGTGAGGTCGAAGAGCCTCTCGTCCTCGGCGCCGGAGCCCCATTCACGGCCGGTGAAGGTGTTCATCCCGAAGTGGGTGAAGGCGGTGACCTCCCGGCGCTGCCAGGCGAGTTGCCCCTTGGTGGGGACGATATGGGCGGCCTTGTCAATGATCCGCTCGGGGGTGTCGCAGGGCTCGACGGCCATCTGGGAGGCCGGGCGTACGGGCCGGTCGCAGGGGCCGGCGGCCGGCGGCGACTGGGCCTGGGAGCTGTGGACGGGGACGAGCGCGGCGGCCGCGGCCAGCGCGAGCGCGCACAGCGTCCGCCGGGTGCTGCGAAGAGCCATGGTTCCCTCCACCTCGCCGAACCATGACGAGCACGAGCACAGCCCGAATGGTCGGATGTCTGGATGGTGTCCAGGGCATGGTGCCGGACGGCGGGAGAGACCGGAAGGGTGTGCGCAGCACCGGGATTCAGCGCAGTCCGTACGACAGTTCCCGCATCAGCGCGTGGAGTCGGGGCGAAGCCGCCAGCTCTTCGAGGGTCTGCGGACGTCCCTCGGGGCCGGCAATCGGGAGGCGCCAGTTCGGGTATTCATCCCATGTCCCCGGGAGGTTCTGCGGGCGTCGGTCGCCCACCGCGTCGGGCAGCCACACCCCGACCATCCGCGCCGGGGTGCGCAGCAGGAAGCGGTGCACGGCCTTGACCGCCGCCTCCTCGTCGCCCGCCCCCTCCGGCAGCAGCCCGCGCCGCACCAACTCCCCCAGCCACTCGGCGAGTTCGTAGGCCGCCCGGGACCGCTCCCGCTCCGGCGGCCCGGCCAGCAGCCCGAGCCGTTCCCGCAGGGCGACGTCCTCGCCGGCCAGGCGGGCGGCGGTGGACGGCAGATCGTGGGTGGTGACGGTGGCCAGGCAGGCGCTGCGCCACTCGTCGGGGGCGAGGATGCGGGCCTCGGCGGCGGGCTGCGGGTCGGCCGCCGCGTCGGCGTCCCCGGCCGACTCGCCGTCCCCATCCCCGTCCCCTGCACCGTTCCCGTAGTCCCGCTCGAACCACAGCACCGACGTGCCCAGGACGCCCCGTTCGGCGAGTTCACCGCGCACTCCCGGCTCGACCGTGCCCAGATCCTCGCCGATCACCGCGGCGCCGGCCCGGTGGGCCTCCAGGGCCAGCACCGAGAGCATCGCCTCACCGTCGTAGCGGACGTACGCGCCCTCGGTCGGCGGCCGGCCCTCGGGGACCCACCACAGCCGGAACAGCCCCATCACATGGTCGATCCGCAGCGCGCCGGCGTGCCGCAGCAGTCCGCCCAGCAGCTCGCGGTACGGGGCGTAGCCCGCGGCGGCCAGGGCGTCCGGGCGCCACGGCGGCAGGCCCCAGTCCTGGCCGCGGGCGTTGAACGCGTCCGGCGGCGCCCCGATGGACATGCCCGCGGCGAACGCGTCCCGCTGCGCCCAGGTGTCGGCGCCGGAGGGGTGGACGCCGACGGCGAGGTCGTGCACCAGCCCGACCCCCATCCCGGCGTCCCGCGCGGCCCGCTGCGCGGCGGCCAGCTGCTGGTCGGTGAGCCAGGCGAGCCGGCAGTGGAAGTCGATCCGCGCCAGCAGCCGCGGCCGCAGCCGGGCCGTGCCCGAGGAGCGCGGATCGCGCAGCTCGGCGGGCCATGCGCGCCAGTCGGAGCCATGGCGCTCGGCGATCGCGCACCAGGTGGCGTGGTCCTCCAGCGCCCGCCCCTGTTCGGCGAGGAAGTCGCAGTAGGCGGCCCGCCGGCCCGGCGTGAGCGGGACCGCCGTCAGCAGCTCCAGGGCCTCGCGCTTGAGCGCCCAGACCGCGTCCCGGTCGATCAGCGCGCCGCGGTCGAGCACCTCGGCGCGCAGCGCACCGGCGCGGGCGGCCAGCTCGTCGGCCCGTAAGCGGGCGGCGCCGGCCAGCTGGGCGTACTCCGGGACGTGTTCGATGCGCAGATGGACCGGGTCGGGGAAGCGGCGGGAGGAGGGGCGGTAGGGCGAGGGGTCGGTGGGCGGGCCGGGGACGGCCGCGTGCAGCGGGTTGAGCTGGACGAAGCCGGTGCCCAGCGCACGTCCGGACCAGGCGGCGAGGTCGGCCAGGTCGCCGAGGTCGCCCATGCCCCAGGACTGCCGGGACAGCAGGGAGTACAGCTGCACCAGGAAGCCGTGGCTGCGGCCGGGCGGTGCGGGCACCCGGTCGGGCGCGACGATCAGGTGGGCGCGGGCACGGCGTCCGTCGGGGGCGTGGGCGCGGAGCGTGTGGACGCCCAGGGGCAGCCGGGCCAGCTCCCGCGGACCGGGCTCGGCCAGGCCGCCGGGGGCCTCCCCGCCCTCGGGCTCCACCCTCAGGACGGTGCCTTCGGGGAGACCGGCGAGGTCGGGCGGCCGGCCCGGGCGGGCGACGACGGTGGGGGGCAGCAGGGCGCGCCCCGGTCCGTCCTCGTACGCGGCCAGGGCGGTGCGTACGGCGTGCGGGGTGGAGGCGTCGACCCCCAGTGCGGCGAGCACGGCGACGACGGTGTCGTCGGCGATCTTGATGGTCCTGCCCGGTGCGGGTGCGTACGACGTGGCGACGCCGTGCAACCGGGCGAGCCGAGCACGCCCCATGGGCTCTCAGACCTCCATGGACTCCGTGCCCAGGCCGGTGGCCGTCGGCTCGCTGGTCAGCGGCAGCTCGGCGGCGATCGGGACCTCGCTGGTCAGCGGTGCGGCGTCGGCGAGCGGGGGCTCGCTGGTCAGGGGCGGCTCGACGAAGCTGAAGGAGCCGGAGCCGTCCAGGCCGGAGTCGGGGTTGGACACCCCGTCGAAGAGATCGGACTCCACCGTCGCACCTCCCGGTTTGGAGGACAGGGCGTCGAGGAGCAGTTGAGCGGACGCGGCCACGAAGGCCTCCCGTTCATCGATAGTGGGACACGTGGGCCCTACCCACTCGGCACGATCGCAGACGCATCTGCTCACGAAACGTGACCCACGTCACATTATCCCCTACGCAGGCGATTTCACTGCCGGGGACACCCGCGAACATACAGAACACGCCACAACCGGCCTCCGCGACGGAAGTCCTGCGGACCGGCCGCCTCGCGCGCACCCGCCCGGAGCACCGGCCGTACGCCCGCGTCCGCACAGCCGTCCGGACCCCGGCATCGCCCGGTTGACACCCTCACCGCCACAATGGTGGGCTCACGGCCGAAGGTCTGTCCGAACGGACATCGGCGGGAAGACGGGGCGCCGGTGGAAGCCGGCGAGTGATGGACGGGGACGAGGAGCAGCCGTGCGAGGCCGGGGCGTGTGGAGCGTCGGAAGAATCGGTAGGAGCGGCAGGGGGAGCGGCGCGGGCGCCCGCGCGCGGGCGGCGGGGACCACCGCCCTGGCCGCCGCGGTCATCGGTGGGCTGCTGGGCGGGGTGCCCAGCGCCCAGGCGGCGCCCGCGGACCCTGCCATCGGCACCCCCGACCAGCCGGACCGGCCGGCCGGCGCCGGGCGGCTGCCCGCGGTCTGGCCGCGCCCCCAGTCGCTGCAGGAGCTCGGCACCGCCGTGCCCCTGGGCGGCGAGGCGACGCTGGTGGCCGCGCCGGACACCGACCCGTACACCTTGGACGTGCTGCGCGTTCTGCTGCGGGACGCCGGGGTGCGCACGGTCCGCCGGCAGGCGCCCGGTGAGCGGCCGCCCGCGGCCGGGCCGGTGATCCTGGTCGGCGGCGAGCCGGCCGAGGAGGCGCTGCGGGCGCTGCGCGCACCGGCCCGCGGCGATCTGCCCTCCGGCGGCTACCGGCTGGCCGTGGGCCAGGTCGGCGGCCGGGACACGGTCGCGCTGGCCGGCGTCGGCCCGGACGGCCTCTTCCACGCCGCGCAGACGCTGCGGCAGCTGGTCACCGACGGCGCGGACCACGACGGGGGCGGACGGCAGCTGGCATCGGTGGTCGTACGCGACTGGCCCGGCACGGCGGTGCGCGGCACCACCGAGGGGTTCTACGGCCAGCCGTGGAGCCGGGCGCAGCGGCTCGCCCAGCTGGACTTCCTGGGCCGCACCAAGCAGAACCACTATCTGTACGCGCCCGGTGACGACCCCTACCGCCAGGCCCGCTGGCGCGACCCGTACCCGGCCGCGCAGCGCGAGGACTTCCGGGCGCTGGCCGAGCGGGCCCGCGCCAACCACGTCACGCTGGGCTGGGCGCTCGCCCCCGGCCAGGCGCTGTGCTTCTCGTCCGAGGAGGACCTGCGGGCGCTGCGGCGCAAGGTGGACGCGATGTGGGCCCTGGGGGTGCGCTCCTTCCAGCTGCAGTTCCAGGACGTCAGCTACGACGAATGGCACTGCGGCGCCGACGAGGACGCCTTCGGCACCGGCCCCGAGGCGGCCGCCAAGGCACAGGCCCGTGTCGCCAACGCGCTCGCCGGCCATCTGCGCGAGCGGCACCCGGACGCCGCGCCGCTGTCGCTGATGCCGACCGAGTACTACCAGGACGGCTCCACGGCGTACCGCAGCGCGCTCGCCGAGGCGCTCGGCGACCGGGTCGAGGTGGCCTGGACCGGCGTCGGGGTGGTCCCGCGGACCATCACCGGCGGCGAACTGTCCACCGCCCGCCAGGCGTTCGGCCACCAGCTGGTCACCATGGACAACTACCCGGTCAACGACTACGCGCAGGACCGGATCTTCCTCGGCCCCTACCGCGGCCGTGAGCCGGCCGTCGCCACCGGCTCCTCGGCGCTGCTCGCCAACGCCATGCAGCAGCCGCTGGCCTCCCGCATCCCGCTCTTCACCAGCGCCGACTACGCCTGGAACCCGCGCGAATACCGCCCGGCGGAGTCCTGGGAGGCGGCCATCGACGACCTGGCGGGCGGCGCCCCCCGGGCCCGCGCCGCCCTGCGCGCGCTCGCCGGCAACGCCTCCTCCTCGCTACTGAACCGCGACGAGTCCGGGTATCTGCGCCCCCTGATCGACCGCTTCTGGGAGACCCGCGAAGCGGCGGTCAACGGCGGCCGGCCCGGCAAGGACCCCGACTACGCCCGGGCGGCCAAGGCGCTGCGCGCCGCCTTCCACACCATGAGTACCGCCCCCGGGAACCTCGACTCGGACCTGGCCGCCGAAATCCGGCCCTGGGCCGAGCAGTTGGCGCGCTACGGCAGCGCCGGCGAGCAGGCCGTGGACGCGCTGACGGCGCAGGCCCGGGACGACGGCGACGCCGCCTGGTCGGCCCAGCGCGCGGTGCAGCGGCTGCGCAAGGAGGCCGAGCGGAGCCCGGCGACGGTCGGCAAGGGGGTCCTGGCGCCGTTCCTGCAGCGGGCGATGACCGAGGCCGACGCCTGGACCGGCACCCGCGGCAACGCCCCCCGCCCCACCGAGGGCGCCGACCCCACCTCCCTGACCGTCCCCTTCGAACGGGCCCGCCGGCTGGCCGCGGTCACCGCACTGACCGACCCGGGGCCGTCCGCGGGCGGCGTCCAACTGGAGGCGCATGTCCCCGGCGAGGGCTGGCGCCGCCTCGACCGGCTCTCCGCGACCGGCTGGACGGAGTCCCACACGCCCCGGCTGCGCGCCGACGCGGTCCGGCTGACCTGGGCGAACGGCGAGGAAGCCCCGTCCGTGCACGCGCTGACCCCGTGGTTCGACGACACCCCGCCGGCCGGTCTGGAGCTGTCCCGCAAGGAGGCGGACGCCCAGACCGGCGGCAGTGCGACGGTCGACGCCCGGCTCTTCTCCCGCCGCCCGGGCGATGTCCGCGAGAAGCTGACGGTCAAGGCGCCCAAGGGCTTCACCGTGCACGCGCCCAAGGAGGTCACCGCGCCGCGCGGCGGCACCGCCACAGTCCGCATCGGCATCGACGTGCCCGAATCCGCCGCCTCCGGGACGTATGAGATCCCGGTGTCCTTCGGCGGCGAGGAGCAGACGCTGTCGCTGCGCGCCTATCCGCGCACCGGCGGCGAGGACCTGGCGCGCGGCGCCGCCACCTCCTCCTCGGGGGACGAGACCGCCGACTTCCCGGCCTCGGCCGCCACCGACGGGAACCCCAAGACGCGCTGGTCCTCGACCGACGACGACGGCGCCTGGCTCCAGTTCGCGCTGGCGCACCCGACCCGCCTGGGCCGGCTCGTGCTGAACTGGCAGGACGCCTACGCGGCCCGCTACCGCATCCAGGTCTCCGCGGACGGCCGCAGCTGGCGCACCGCCGCGACGGTGCGGGACGGCAAGGGCGGCCGCGAGTCGGTCAGGATGGACGCGAAGGATGCCCGCTTCATCCGGATACAGGGCGACAAGCGGGCCACCCGGTTCGGATACTCGCTGTGGTCGGTGGAGGCGTACGCGGTCGAGGACCGGGGATAGCGCTCCAAGGCGGCGGGCCGTGTGCCGCCGCCGTGCGGACGAAGCGACGCTCCGTCCGCACGGCGGCCCACACGTACAAAGGCCCGGCTACGCCGATACGGCGTCGATCCGGGCCAAGGCGTCATCCGCGCCGTACGGCTGCAAATACGGCAGCCAGCGCGGATCGCGATGGCCCGTGCCGATGATCCGCCACGCCAGTCCTGACGGCGGGGCGGGTTGATGACGCAGCCGCCAGCCGATCTCGGCGACATGACGGTCTGCCTTGACGTGATTGCACCGCCGGCAGGCGGCGACGACGTTCTCCCAGGTGTGCTGACCGCCGCGACTGCGCGGGATGACGTGGTCGACGCTGGTTGCGACGCCACCGCAGTACATACAGCGCCCGCCGTCACGGGCGAACAGCGCCCGGCGGGTCAGTGGCACGGGGCCTCGAAAGGGCACCCGCACGAACCGCTTCAAGCGGACCACACTCGGAGCCGGTACGACACGGGTCGCGCTGTGCATCAGGGCGCCGGACTCCTCGAGGCTCACAGCCTTCTCATTGAGTACGAGGATGAGCGCGCGGCGGAGCGGTACGACGCCGAGCGGCTCGTACGACGCGTTGAGGACCAGGACATGCGGCACGGGTGCCTCCTTGTACGCCGGCGGCGCGTGGCTCGCGCCGGGACGATCTCCCCACAGTGTCCCCCGGTGCCTGGTCGGAGCGCCACCATGACCGAGTAACGGGCCGGAGGTGTTTTCCACCACACCCCCGTACTTCCCCGCGGATACGGCTCATTTCGACCGCCCTGGGACCTCCCGGCTCGAACACGGGCACGGACCGCCCCCGTTGCCCCGTTAGTGTGGATGGCCTGCCCGGCCCCCGGGGCCCCTCGGTCCGGGTCTGCTGTCCCACACGGAAGGTTCGACTGTGTTCTGGTCCGCTTCGCCGGTCGCCACCGCGCCCCTGCGCGCGGCCGCACCCGACTCCACCGGCCCGACCTCGCTCGACGAGGCCACACAGAAGGCCACCAACGCCGCCGGCTGGGTGCAGGAGAACTGGGGGACGTGGCTCACGTCCGGCCTGCAGATCCTGCTGATCATCGTGATCGCGGTGGTGCTGCGCCATGTGATCCGTCGCACCATCACCAAATTCATCGAGCGGATGAACCGCACCGCGGCCGCCGCCCAGGGCACCGCGCTGGGCGGTCTGCTCGCCAACGCCGAGCGGCGGCGCCAGCGATCCGAGGCCATCGGCTCGGTGCTGCGCAGCGTCGCCTCCTTCGTGATCATGGGTACCGCCGCGCTGACGGTGCTCTCCGTGCTCCAGATCAATCTCGCGCCACTGCTGGCGAGCGCCGGTGTGGCCGGCGTCGCCATCGGCTTCGGCGCCCGCAACCTCGTCACCGACTTCCTCTCCGGCGTCTTCATGATCCTTGAGGACCAGTACGGCGTCGGCGACGAGATCGACGCGGGCGTGGCCACCGGCACGGTCATCGAGGTCGGTCTGCGGGTCACCAAGCTGCGCGGGCCCAACGGCGCCATCTGGTACATCCGCAACGGCGAGGTCAAGCGGATCGGGAACCTCAGCCAGGGCTGGTCCACGGCGTCCGTCGACGTCGTGCTCGCCGCGGACCAGGACCTGGAGCGCGCCCGCGACACCATCACCGCCGCCGGTGAGGAGATGTCCAAGGCGGAGCCGTGGAACGAGCGGCTGTGGGAGCCGGTGGAGGTGCTCGGCCTGAGCGAGGTGCACCTGGACCAGGTCACCCTCAGCGTCTCGGCCAAGACCATGCCCGGCAAGGCCCTGGGTGTGGAGCGCGAACTGCGCTGGCGCATCAAGCGCGCCCTGGACGCCGCCGGCGTCCACCTCGCCCCCCGCCCCGCCCCGGAAGAGGAGGAGCCGGCGACCCCGGCGGACCCCACCGCCGCCATGGGCGCCCCCTCGGCCCTCAACAACCCGACGTCCGCGCAGTCCCTGGCGACCGACCCGATAGCGGCGCCGCCGAAGCTCGGGAAGTAAGCCGGGCGAAGTGACGCCGGGCGCCTGACGCGCCGCACAAGGGGCGGCCGCGATCCATGTCGCGGCCGCCCCTTCGCCGTACCCGCCCACTTTGAGCCTTCCACGGCCCGCCGGCCGTGCCCGCCCGACTCTCCCGCCGGCCGTGCCCGGCGTACTCCGCCCGCAACTCACCGTGCTCACCCCATTGACGCCGCCCCGGCCCACGACCTACCTTCCTGTCCATCGATTGGAAGGTTTCCTAACAGATGCTCGGTGGCCGCCGCGGCCGCCGACGAACGGGGTGACGGTCATGGCCGGCGGGCAGCAAGCGCAAGGGACCCCTGGGACGCCGCGGGTCCTGCGGGCCATGAACGACCGCGCCGCGCTCGATCTGCTGGTGTCGCAGGGACCGCTGACCCGTACGCAGATCGGCGCGCTGACCGGACTGTCCAAGCCCACCGCCTCGCAGCTGCTGGCGCGCCTGGAGGCCGCGGGGCTGGTGCGGACGACCGGGAACGTGACCGGGCGGCCCGGGCCCAACGCCCAGCTGTACGAGATCGACCCGACGGCGGCGCATATCGCGGCGCTGGCGGTCGACCAGCTGGGGATCACCGCCGCGGTCGCGGACATCACCGGGCGGGTGCTCGGCGAGGAGCGGGTCGGGACCGACGCCGTGGACGAGGCGGCGCCGAACCGGACGGCGCAGCTGGTCGCCAGGGCCGTCGACGGCGCGCTGGCCAAGGCCGGACTGGGCCGCGCGGACCTGCACGGGGCGGTGATCGGCACACCCGGCGCACTGGACCCGCAAACCGGCCGGCTGCGCTACGCACCGCATCTGCCGGACTGGCACTCACGGGCGCTGAAAGAGGAGCTGGCCGAGGTGCTGGGCACCCCGATCACCATCGAGAACGATGTGAATCTGGCGGCGGTCGCCGAGCAGCAGGACGGGGCCGCGCAGGACTTCGACGACTTCGTGCTGGTGTGGGCGGACGAGGGGGTCGGTGCCGCCATCGTCCTCGGCGGTCAGCTGCTGCGCGGCGCCACCGGCGGCGCGGGCGAGATCGGCTATATGCCGCTGCCCGGCGCACCGTTGGCCAGGGGCGGCGACCGCAGCGCCGCCCAACCGGACGCCGGCGGCGGCTTCCAGCGGCTGGTCGGCTCGCCGAGCGTGATCGCGCTGGCCCGGGAGTACGGGGCCGCCGGCACCCGTACGGTCGAGGAGGCGCTGGACCGCGCCGACGTACGGGCGGAGGTCGCCCGGCGGCTGGCGACGGGGCTCGCGGCCGTGGTCGCGGTCGTCGACCCGCGGCTGGTGGTGCTCTCCGGCGAGGTCCCGCAGGCCGGCGGGGAGGCGCTGCGCGCCCTGGTCGAGGAGGAGTTCACCGGACTCGCGCTGCCCCGGCCCGAATTGCGGCTGAGCGATATCGGCGGCAATCCGATTCTCATCGGCGCACTGCAAACGGCGCTCACGGACGCCCGCAACGCGGTGTTCGACACCACCACCGGCTGAACCGCCCCTCCCCCGCACGGCACACACGGCCCCGGCACGGAAACGCACGGCCCAGCAAGGCACCGCACACCCCGTCGCGCCACTTCCCCCACCCACCCCGCCGTAAAGGAAGTCCGCCATGCCGATTTCGCGTCTGCGCATCCGGGTGTCAGCGGCGCTGGCCGGCGCCGGGCTGCTCGTGTCGGGCTGCGCCAATCCGAGTGTCGGCAGTGACCGTGACGATCCCACCAAGCCGGTCACGCTCACCTTCTGGCACGGCTGGTCGACCCCGGGCGAAATGAAGGCCATCAACGACAGCGTCGCCCGCTTCGAAAGGACGCACCGCAACATCACGGTGAAAGTGGTCCCCAATGTCACCGACGAGACCATGAACCAGGCGCTGCGGGCCGGCGGGGACGACGCACCGGATGTGGTGTCGTCCTTCACCACCGGCAATGTGGGGCAGTACTGCTCGTCGGGGATGTGGGCGGACCTCGATCCGTTCCTGAAGAAGACCGGTGTGGACAAGGAAAGAGTTTTCCCCAAGACCCTGCTGGAGTACACGAGTTACCGAAAGAGGCAGTGCGCCCTGCCGCTGCTCGCCGATTCCTACGGGCTGTACTACAACAAGGACGCCTTCAAGGAAGCCGGGATCACCCGGCCGCCGCGCACCATATCGGAGCTGAAGCGGGATGCCGTCAAGCTGACCCGGCGCACCGACGACGGCTCGTACCGACGGGTGGGCTTCATGCCCGACTTCCGGCTCTACCAGAACAGTCCGGACCGGTTGTTCGCCCAGTGGGGGCCGTCCTACTTCGACCGAAACGGCAAGGCCCGGCTGGCCGAGGAGCCGGCGACCAAGGAATTCCTCACCACCGCCCGCGAACTGGTCGACGCGCAGGGCGGCTACGGTCCGCTGGAGAGGTTCCGCACCACCTTCGGCGAGGAGATGTCCTCGCAGAACGCGTTTCTGACGCAGAAGCTGGCCATGCACATGGACGGTGAATGGCGCGGGCTGATGCTCCGGCAGGCAGAGGCGAAGTTCGACTGGGGCACCGCGCCGATGCCGGTGCCGGACGACCGGGCCGACACCTACGGGCGGGGCTATCTGACCGGCACCGTCGCCGGTATCGCGCACAGCAGCCGGCATCAGAACGCGGCATGGGAACTGGTGAGGTTCCTGACCGTGGACACCGATCAGGTGGTCCGGTTCGCCAACGCCATCCATAACGTGCCGTCGACGAAAGCGGCGCTGAAGTCGCCCGCACTGGACAGCGACCCGACGTTCCGCACCTTCCTCGATATCGCGCAGAACCCGCACAGCGTCGCCCTGCCGCCCTCCACCAACGGCGGGCAGTACGTCACCGCGCTACAGGACTTCTGCTACGACGTCGAGGCCGGAAGGGTCCCCGACCTAGAAGCGGGCCTGCGCGCACTCGACGACCGGATCGACGCCGACAACCTCCAGTCCGAGAACTGAACCGGCGAAACCCGCACCGCCTCCCCGGACCGACTCCGAGAGCTGACGGAGAACCGCCATGGCAACCACCACCCCCGCGCCCGCGCTACGACGCAAACGCACCCGCGAGCGGCTGCGCACCCTCGGCTTTCTCTCCCCCTGGCTCATCGGCTTCTCGGTCTTCTTCGGCTATCCGCTGATCGCCACCGTCTACTTCTCCTTCGTGCACTACAACCAGATCGAACCGCCCGATTTCGTCGGGCTGCGGAACTGGAAATACGTGCTGACGCAGATGCCGCTTTTCGGGCCCGCGCTGTGGAACACGCTGTGGCTGGTCGTGGTGATGGTCGCGCTGCGGGTGCTCTTCGGGCTGGGCATCGGCCTGCTCGTCACCAAGCTCAAATCGGGCGTGGGGTTCTTCCGTACCGCCTTCTACCTGCCGTATCTGGCGCCGCCGGTGGCCGCCACCGTCGCCTTCGTCTTCCTGCTCAACCCCGGCACCGGACCCGTCAACGAGATCCTCGGGGCGCTCGGCATCCCCGCGCCGTCCTGGTTCAACGACCCCACATGGGCCAAACCGTCGCTGGTGATGCTGTCGCTGTGGGGCATCGGCGACCTGATGGTGATCTTCATCGCGGCGCTGCTGGACGTACCGAAGGAGCAGTACGAGGCCGCCGAGCTGGACGGGGCGGGCCCCTGGGGGAAGTTCCGCTATGTCACCTGGCCGGCCATCACCCCCATCGTGATGTTCGCGGTGGTCACCGGCGTCGTCCAGACCATGCAGTACTACACCCAGGCGCTGGTCGCCGGGAAGCTCGCCTCCGGCGTCTCCATCGGCCCCGGCACCGTCATACAGCCCGGCTACCCGGACCACTCCACCCTCACCGTCCCGCAGCTCGTCTACTCCCTGGGCTTCCAGAACTTCAACACCGGCGCGGCATGCGCGCTCTCCCTCGTGCTCTTCGTCATCGCCATGGCCGTCACCACCCTGCTGATGCGCAAGCGCTCCGGTCTGCTTGCGGCGGAGGACTGATCCGAGATGACCACCACGACGCTCCCCGCCCGCCCCGCCCCGGCCCGTACCGGCACGACCGGCGGCCCGGCCGCCCGCGCCCGCCGCACCCGGCTGCTGCACTGGATCGCCGTCCACTCCCTCGCCGTCGCGACCGCCCTGTTCTTCCTCCTCCCCTTCGTCTTCGTCTTCCTGACCTCCGTGATGAGCGACGACCAGGCGATGAGCGGCGAGCTGTGGCCGCACGAGTGGCACTGGTCCAACTACGGCACGGTCTTCCAGACCCCCGGGTTCGTGGACTGGTGGAAGAACTCCCTGCTGTACGCGGGCCTGGGCACCCTGTTCACCGTCTGCTCGGCCGTCCCGGTCGCCTACGCACTGGCCAAACTCCGCTTCCGCGGCCGCCGCACCACGATGATCCTGGTCATCTCCACGATGATGCTGCCGCCGCAGGTCATCGTGGTCCCGATGTATCTGGTCTGGGCCCAGCAGCTGCACCTCTCGGGCTCGCTGTGGCCGCTGATCATCCCGATGGCGTTCGGCGACGCGTACTCGATCTTCCTGCTGCGGCAGTTCCTGCTGACCATCCCTCAGGAGTATCTGGAGTCCGCGAAGGTCGACGGCTGCGGCGAGCTGCGCACCCTGCTCAAGATCGTCGTACCGATGGCCAGGCCGGGCATCGCCGCCATCGCCCTCTTCCAGTTCTTCTACTGCTGGAACGACTACTTCGGACCGCAGATCTACGCGGCTCAGAACCCCGCCTCCTGGACGCTCTCCTACGGGCTGGAGTCCTTCAAGAGCGCCCACAGCGTCAACTGGAACCTCACCATGGCCGCGACGCTGCTGGTCATGGCCCCGGTCGTCCTCATCTTCTTCTTCGCACAGAAAGCCTTCGTCGAAGGCGTCACCCTCACCGGAGTAAAGGGCTGATCCCGTATGCCGCCGTCTTCGTCTCCCACTCCCTCCACCTCGTCTGCCTCGTCCCTCTCCTCTACTCCTTCCATCTCCTCCACTTCTCCGGCCTCCTCCGCCTCATCCGCCTCATCCGCCTCATCCGCCTCATCCGCCTCTTTCCCTTCTTCCGCTCCTTCCGCTTCTTCGGAGCCCTCTGCTCGGGGAGGGCTTCCCGAGGGTCGGTCCCCGCGCCCCGGCGTCAAACTCGCCGTGGTCGGCGGCGGCTCGACCTACACCCCCGAACTCATCGACGGCTTCGCGCGGCTGCGTGACGTCCTGCCGCTCAAAGAGCTCGTCCTGATCGACCCGGCCCTGGACCGGCTGGAGAAGGTGGGCGGTCTCGCCCGGCGGATCTTCGCCAAACAGGGCCACCCGGGCACGATTTCGTGGACCCACGACCTCGACGCCGGGATCGACGGCGCCGACGCCGTCCTGCTGCAGCTGCGCATCGGCGGCCAGGACGCCCGCAACCAGGACGAGACCTGGCCCCTGGAGTGCGGCTGCGTCGGCCAGGAGACCACCGGCGCGGGCGGCCTCGCCAAGGCGCTGCGCACCGTTCCCGTGGTCCTCGACATCGCCGAGCGGGTGCGCCGCCGCAACCCCGACGCCTGGATCGTCGACTTCACCAACCCCGTCGGCATCGTCACCCGCGCACTGCTCACCCACGGCCACAAGGCCGTCGGCCTGTGCAATGTCGCCATCGGCTTCCAGCGCAAGTTCGCGAAGCTGCTGGGCCTCTCCCCCGACCAGGTCGAGCTGGAACACATCGGCCTCAACCACCTCACCTGGGAGCGGTCCGTCCGCGTCGCCGGCGAGGACGTCCTGCCCGCGCTCCTCGCCGAACACGGCGACGCCATCGCCGACGATCTGCGCCTGCCCCGCCCGCTCCTCGACCGCCTCGGCACCGTTCCCTCCTACTACCTGCGCTACTACTACCAACACGACGCGGTGGTACGGGAGTTGCGCAGCAAGCCCTCCCGCGCCGCGGAGGTCGCCGCCATCGAGCGGCAACTCCTCACGCTCTACCAGGACCCGGCGCTCGACGAGAAGCCGGAGCTGCTCGCCCGGCGCGGCGGCGCCTTCTACTCCGAAGCGGCCGTGGCACTCACCTCCTCCCTGCTGGGCGACACCGGCGACACCCAGATCGTCAACGCCCTCAACAACGGCACCCTCCCCTTCCTCCCCGACGACGCCGTGATCGAGGTCCCCGCAACCGTCGCCGCCACGGGCCCGACCCCGCTCCCCGTACGCCCCCTGGAACCGCTCTATGCCGGGCTGATCGCCAACGTCACCGCCTACGAGCACCTGGCCCTGGAGGCGGCCCTGAAGGGCGGACGGGACCGGGTCTTCTCCGCCCTCCTCTCGCACCCCCTCATCGGCCAGATCGACTACGCGGACCGGCTCACCGACGAGCTGATTGCGCACAACCGGGAGCACCTCACGTGGGCCTGACCGGCACGGCGCTCGCCATCGACGCGGGCAACAGCAAGACCGACGTGGCACTGGTGGCCGCCGACGGCAGGCTGCTCGGCACGGCGCGCGGCGGCGGCTTCCAGCCCGCCGTGGTGGGCACCGCCCGCGCGATCGACACGCTGGCTCCCCTGGTGGAATCAGCCCTCGCCCAGGCCGGGATGACCGGCGCCGGACCCGTCGACCACCTCTCCGCCTTCCTCGCCAACGCCGACCTCCCCGTCGAGGAGACCGCTCTCACCTCCGAAATCGCCCGCCGCGGCTGGTCCCACACGGTCTCCGTCCGCAACGACACCTTCGCTCTGCTGCGGGCCGGACTACCCGACGACGGGGAGCCAGTGGGCGTCGCCGTGGTGTGCGGGGCCGGCATCAACTGCGCCGGCCTCGGCCGCCACGGAGCCACCGCCCGCTTCCCCTCCATCGGCCGGATCTCCGGCGACTGGGGAGGCGGCTCCTTCCTCGCCGACGAGGCCCTGTGGCACGCGGCCCGCGCCGAGGACGGCCGCGGCACCCCGACCGAGCTGGCCCGTGCGCTCCCCGCCCACTTCGGCCTGACGACCATGCCGGAGCTGATCGAGGCGCTCCACCTACGGGGCATCCCCGACCGACGCCGCCACGAACTCGCCCCGGTCCTCTTCGCCGTCGCCGCCTCCGGCGACCCCGTCGCCCGCGGCATCATCACCCGGCAGGCCGAGGAGATCGTCCTCATGGCCACCGTCGCCCTGCAACGCCTCGACCTCCTCACCGAACCCACCCCGGTGGTCCTCGGCGGCAGCGTCCTGGCCGCCGGCCATCCCCTCCTCCACGACCGCGTCCTCCGCCTCCTCTCCGAACGCGCCCCCAAGGCGGTGCCCCACGTCGTCACCGCACCACCGGTCCTGGGCGCGACCCTCGACACCCTGGACCGGGCGGGTGCCGAGGCGGACGCCTATGGGCGGCTGAGGCGGGCTTGGGAGGAGAGGGGACCTGGGGCGGGCGCGGGCTTGGCGACATGAGCCAGGGCGCCCGTCCCCTTTCGCGGCCTTCGCGCCTGCCTGCCCGTCTACACGACCTGCACGCCGTCCCCCCTACGCGTCTCGGTGCGTTCGCCCGGAGCCAGCACGACGTCCGTGGCCGGGGTCAGGACGAGGTCCGTGGGGGCGCGGTGGGGCGGGGGTGCGGCGGGGAGGTGGTCGTGGTTGCGTTCCGTGACGATGGTGATGGGCTGGTCGGTGTCGTTGATGACGAGAGTGGGGGCGCCGGTCAGGCGGTGGTCGAGGGGGTAGGTGCCATGCGGATCGATGTAGGTCGTACCGCCGATGGTCAGGAATCCGCAGGCAGGAGGCGTAAATGGCGGAGTGGAGCCGGCTTTGGGGATGATGCGGGCGAAGAAGGTGCCGATGCGGCGCATGGGGGTCTCCTGACTTCCGGGTGCGGGGCGGCCCCCGCTCGTCGTGGTTGCTGAGTGAAGATCGAACTCGACTTCGTCACTCAGCGTAGCCATGGAGGGGTGTGCGAGTCAGCGGCGCGTGGGAGTGAAGGGGGAGGCGCGCGGCGCTGTGGAATGCGCCGTCAGGGTTCCCGGCGGGGCTCAGTCGTCGAGGGGGAGGGCCAGGTCGCGTACGTGGCCGGCGAGAAGCAGGACCGCGGCGTCGACGGCGGCCTGGGGGTCCTGGGCGCGGATGGCCTCGGTGAGGCGCAGGTGCGGGTCGGTGGCGGCCGCGGTGGCGGTGTCCACGCAGGCGGCGCGGCGGAGTTCCGCGCGCAGAGCGGCGCTGAGAGAGCGGTAGATGTCGGCGAGGACGGGGTTGGCGCCGGCCTCGGCGACCAGGACGTGGAACTCGGCGTCGGCGGCGGTGAAGGCGTCGGTGTCGCGGGCGGAGAGGGCCGCGTTGCGGCGGGCCAGCGCGGCCTCGATGCCGGCGAGTTGGGCCTCCGTGCGGTGCTTGGCGGCCTGCCGGGCGGCGACCACGTCGAGGCCCTGGCGGACCTGGGTGACATGGCTGAGCTCGGCGCGCTCGAGACGGCGGCGGAGGGCGGCCGCGCTGTCGTCGTCCGAGATCACGAAGGTGCCGTCGCCCTGCCGGGGTTCGAGGAGTCCGGAGTGGACCAGGGAGCGGACGGCCTCGCGGACCGAGGCGCGGCTGACGCCGAGGGATTCGCACAGGACGCTCTCGGGCGGGATGCGGCTGCCCACCGGCCAGGTGCCGTTCACGATCTGGGCACGGATCTCGTCGGTCGCGCTCTCCACGAGCGACACCCTGCCCTTGCGGACTGTTTGCACGAGATCACTCCCTGGGCGCCGGCCGGCGTGCCGATGCCCTGCTCTTGATTCCGGCGTCTGATGTCTGATGACTCTGCGGTCACTGTAATGCCGGACGGGACGGGGCGGCGGGCCCGGCCGCGGATCGCGATCCGAACAAGATCAGGGCAATCGCGGTGTGCTTGTCAGTGGCGCCGGACATACTGCTGCCCATGCACCGGTCCTTGTCGTAAGCGCTCCGGGCGCCGGGCGCGGGGGCCGGGTGCGCAGCCCGCGACCAGGGGGAGGTTCTGTGTCGTCCGTGTCGACCAGCAGCGTGGCACCGTCCGCCTCGGGGCGCCGGCCGGCCTGGGCCGAGGGGCTGGACGAGCTGCGCGCCGCGGCAACGACCGAACCGGGCCGCCTGCGGATGATCGGTGCCGTCCTGGTGCTGCTGGTGGTGGTGTTCGGCGCGGTCACGGCCTGGCAGGTGTCCGACCGGGCGGCCGCCGCGGAGGACGTGGTGGAGCGCAGTCAGCCGCTGACGTCGGACGCGGCGAGCATCTACCGGTCGCTGGCGGATGCGGACACCACGGCCGCCGGCGGCTTCCTGGCGGGCGAAGAGGGCGGCGGGGCCACGCGTGACCGCTACGACCGCGATATCGCGACGGCGGCGGACCTGCTGGCCAAGGCTTCGCAGAGCGCCCGCGGCTCGGACGAGGCGGGCGCGCAGATAGCCCGCCTCAATCGGCAGCTGCCGCGCTATACGGGGCTGGTGGAGACCGCGCGGGCGAACAACCGGCAGGGGCTGCCGCTCGGCGGGGCGTATCTGCGGTACGCGAACGAACGGATGCGTACGGAACTTCTGCCGGCCGCACGGGCGTTGTACGACGCGGAGACCGGGCGGCTGGCGGCGGACTACGACGATGCCGAGGCGTGGCCGTGGTGGGCGATGGCGGCCGGGGTGGTGGCGATCGGTGCGCTGGGATGGGCGCAGCGGCGGCACTACCGGCGGACCAACCGGGTGTTCGACCCGGGTCTGCTGGTCGCGACGGCCGCTTCCGTCGCGGTGTTGGTGTGGCTGGTGGTGGGGCACGCGGTGGCGCGCGCGGGGCTGACGGATTCGTATGAGCACGGCGCCCGGTCGCTGCGGGTGCTCGTCGAGGCGCGGATCGATGCACTGCAGGCACGCGGGGACGAGAATCTGACGCTGGTGGCCCGTGGTGCGGTGCTCACCCGCGATCAGCGGGACTTCTACGAGGTCGGCTTCCGTTCGGGGATGCGGGATCTGGCCGGCGCAGGCGATCATGGTGCGGCGGGGGCGAAGAGCAGGCTGGGAACGGCGCTGGCGCTGGCGGACGACGATGCGGGGCGGGGGCCGGTGCGCGATGCGGTCACGTACGTACGGCAGTGGCAGGCGCGGCACGCCCGGGCACGGGCCGCGGACGAGAAGGGCGAGTACGACCGGGCGCTGGAGAAGGTGATCGGCGCCGGCGGCTCCACCGGTGAGTCGTTCGACCGGGTGGCGACCGGGCTGCACAAGGCGCTGGTGCATGAGCAGGGGGAGTTCCGGTCGGCGGCGGACGACGGGCGCGGGGCGCTGGACGGACTGCCGGTGGGTGCCGGGGCGCTGGCGGCGCTGGCCGCGCTCGGCGCGGTGCTGGGGATCGGGCGCAGGCTGGCGGAGTACCGGTGAGGGGACCTGGTGAGGGGGACATGACGAGGCGCGCGCGAGGGCTGCGGAATCTGCGTGCCGTCCTGGCGCCGGTCGCGGCCGGGATGTCGGTGATGGCGGCGGCCGCCGCGGTGCTGGTGCCGGCGCTGGGCGGTGCCGCCCACCCGGACCGGCCCGGCACTGGTGGCGTGCCCTCGCCGTCGGCGACACACCGGGCGTACGGGCCCGGAACGGCGCCGGCCGAGCCGGCAGCGGCCACGTGCACGGCGGGGAACGCCGCGGAGAGCCTGCGCCCGTCGTCGGACGAGGGTGCGGCGGTGGCACGGATCAAGGACAGGGGCCGGCTGGTCGTCGGGGTCGACCAGAACACCTACCGGTGGGGGTACCGCGATCCGGCCACCGGCAAGTTGGAGGGCTTCGACATCGATCTGGCGCGGGCGATCGCCGAGGACATCCTGGGGCCGGACCCCGAGGTCGTCTTCAAGGCGGTGCCCACCGACCAGCGGATACGGGCGCTGCAGAAGCGCACGGTCGACGTGGTGGTGCGGACGATGACGATCAACTGCGCGCGCAAGCGGCAGGTGGCGTTCTCGACGTCGTACTTCCAGGCGGGGCAGCAGGTGCTGGCTCCGAAGTCGTCCGGGATCAAGGCGTTCGACGATTCGCTGCGCGGCAAGCGGGTGTGCACGGCCGCGGGTTCGACGGGTGAATCGGAGCTGGCGGAGCAGCGGCACGGCGCCGAGGTGCTGACGGTGCCCAGCCAACTCGACTGTCTGGTCCGGCTGCAGCTGGGCCAGGCGGATGCTGTGGTCACGGACAACGCGCTGGCCGCGGCGCAGGCGGCGCAGGATCCGAAGGTGGAGCTGAAGGGCAGGCCGTTCACCAAGGAGTCGTACGGCGTGGCGATGAACAAGGACGACACGGACCTGGTGCGCCGGGTCAACAGGGTGCTGGACGACTACCGGGGCGACGGGAGCGCCGACAGCCCCTGGATGCGGGCGTACCGCACCTGGTTGCGGGCCGATATGCCGGAGATATCGGGGCCGCCGTCGCCGGAGTACAGCGACTGACCCGACACCGCCGTAGCACGCCCGGCCGCCCCGAGGTGCCCAGTACCTCACCGATCGCCGCATGGAGCGGCCCGATGCCGTTCACTATGGAAAGAGGAAGGGGAAACGGAGGGAACCGCACCGCAGCAGCCACCCGGTCGCAGCAATCGCCGTGCACCGTACGCGTATTGGAGAGGTGATCGATGGGGGTCCCTGGACCCTTTCCCGGATCTCCGGGGAGGCCCGATGCCCCGGTGCTGAGCCGGGAGGAGGTGGACCGCGCGCTGGAGCGGCTCGGCGCCGAGTACGAGGCGATCGAGACCTCGCTGCTGGCGCTGCAGGACCACGCGGGGCGCCGGTTGCTGGAGGGCGCCGATCTGTCGGGCACGACCAAGGAGCGCTGGGCCGCCACGGAGCGCTCCATCACGGTCCTGTGGTCGCTGTTCGACACCTATACGGCGGCGCTGGAGGCGGCGCGCGAGCTGCGGGCGCAACGGCGCTGGCCGTCCCCGGACGACCTGGCGGAGCTGACGCGGCTGCTGCACGGCGACGAGGTCGCGGTGCCCGGCGCGGCCTCGGAGGACGGCGGCCCGGGGAGCGGCCGGCCGGGCGAGCGGCTGAGCCTGGAGGCGCTCGTCGCGCGGATGAACGGGCTGTACGCGCGGTCGCTGGATGTGATCGTCGCCGCCGACGCGGTCTGGTCGGCGCTGCCGGCCCGGATAGACCTGCTCTCCGCCGAGCTGCAGCGCACCCGTTCGCTGGCGCATTCGGTGGGCGTGCGCCCCGGTGAGCATCCGGCGGGCGACGACCTGGAGCGGATCACCGGCGAGCTGGTGCGGCTGCGCGCCCAGGTGATCGCGGACCCGCTGGCGTTCTGGGTGTCGTCGTCGACGGGGAGTTCGGCGCCCGGCGGGGGCCGTCCGGACACCGGGCGCTACGACCGGGCGGCCCGCGCGCTGGAGGACATCCGGCGGGAGGTCGCGGCGGTGCTGGACGTGCGGCAGGACGCGGAGCAGCGGCTGATGCAGCTGCGCGACGTCCTCTCGCGCGCCGACCGGACGCTGACCGAGGCGCGCCAGGCGCGCGGTGAGGTGCTGGCGAAGATCGCCGCGTCGGAGGTGCCCGCGGTCAGCGGCCCCTCCACGGCGCTGCACGAGCAGCTGGCGGCCGCCGCGGAGTACCGCAGGCGGGCGCAGTGGCACCGCCTCTCGCCGCTGCTGGACAGCCTGGAGGAGCGCGCGGAGGACGAACTCCACCGCGCCCGGGAGTCGTTGACGGCGGTCACCGCGCCGCTGGCGGTGCGCGCCGAGCTGCGCGGCCGGCTCGACGCCTACAAGGCGAAGCTGGCGCGCCACGGCATGGCGGCGGATCCGCTGCTGACGGAGCGGTACGACGTGGCCCGCCGGATGCTGTGGAGCGCCCCGTGCGATCTGCGGGCGGCCGAGCACGCCGTGTGGCGCTATCAGCAGGCGGCGGCGGAGGCGTTGGTTCCGCCGCGGCGGGAGGAGAGGGGGGATTCATGACGGAGCGGGCCGGCGGGCGCTGCCAGCGGCGGGACTGCGCGGGTGGTTACGTCGATGCCGGCGGCGGCGAGCTGTACTGCGACCGGTGCGGTCTGGCGCCGGTGGTCTCGCCGGGCGGCCTGATCTCCTCGCCGCCCACCGGCCTGACGGACCGGGCCCAGGCGGGCACGGCGTCGCGCCGGGCGGCGGCCGGGGCGCTGCTGACGGTCCCCTCCCCCGGCCCGGGCGCCGGCTCCGGTTCCACGCCGCGCTCCGCCCGCTCGTCGGCGTCCCGGCGCTCGGTCTCCGCGCGGCTCTCCCGCGCTGCGTCCGGCGGCGGGGCGACGCGCGGCAGGTCGGCGGTATCGGTGCGCGGCAGCGCGGCCAGCGGCTCGTCCTCCGGGTCGTCGCGCGGGCGGCTGGGCGCGGGCCTGGTGGCGGTGCCGGAGGTGCCGCGGCCCGATCCGCGTACGGCAGTCCTGAGGGATCCGCGGGTCCCCGAGCGCAAGCGGTTCTGCAGCCGCGCGGACTGCCGTGCCCCGGTGGGCCGGGCGCGCGGTGAACAGGCGGGCCGGACGGAGGGGTTCTGCGACAAGTGCGGCCATCCGTACAGCTTTGTCCCCAAGTTGCGGCCCGGTGAGCTGGTGCACGGCCAGTACGAGGTCGTGGGCTGCCTGGCCCATGGCGGGCTCGGCTGGGTCTATCTGGCGATCGACCGCGCGGTCTCCGACCGGTGGGTGGTCCTCAAGGGCCTGCTGGACACCGGTGACGAGGAGGCGCTGGCGGTCGCGATGTCCGAGCGGCGCTTCCTCGCCGAGATCGAGCACGCCAACATCGTCCGGATCTACAACTTCGTGGAGCACCTCGACCGGGGGACGGGCAGCCTCGACGGCTACATCGTCATGGAGTACGTCGGCGGCAGGTCGCTCAAGGACATCGCCAACGACCGGCGCACGCCCCACGGGAGGCGCGATCCGCTGCCGGTCGAGCAGGCCTGCGCCTACGGCATCGAGGCGCTGGAGGCGCTCGGCCATCTGCACAGCCGCGGCTTCCTGTACTGCGACTTCAAGGTCGACAACGCCATCCAGCAGCACGACCAGCTCAAGCTGATCGACATGGGCGCGGTGCGCAGGATGGACGACCACGAGAGCCCGATCTACGGCACGATCGGCTATCAGGCGCCCGAGATCGCCGAGCAGGGCCCCTCGGTCGCCTCCGATCTCTACACGGTCGCGCGCACCCTGGCCGTCCTGACCTTCGATTTCCAGGGCTACACGAACATCTTCGCGGACTCCCTGCCCGATCCGGACAACATCGAGGTCTTCCGCAGCTACGAGTCCTTCTACCGGCTGCTGGTGCGCGCCACGGACCCCGACCGGACGCGCCAGTTCGGCTCCGCGGAGGAGATGTCCGAGCAGCTGACGGGCGTGCTGCGGGAGGTGGTCGCGCTCCAGTCGGGCGAGCCGCGGCCGGCGCCGTCCACCCTGTTCGGGCCCGAGCTGCGGGCCGTGGACACCGAGTTGCTGGCCCCGCTGGAGGGCGACGGTTCGCTGCTGGGCGGGCGCGGCGCGGCGCCCGCGCACCGAGAAGCGGAAGCCACCGGTCCACTGCTGCGCCCCCTGGACGTCGCGGGCGCCGCCCTCGCGCTACCGGTGCCGCGGGTGGATCCGGGCGACCCCGGCGCCGGCCTCCTCGCCGGGCTGTCGACCGCCACCCCCGCCGAGCTGCTGACCGCGCTGCGCTGCGCGCCCGCCGGCTCCTTGGAGGTCCGGCTGCGGGAGCTGCGCGCCCATCTGGAGACCGGCGACGGCCCGGCCGCGCAGGCGGTGCTGGAGGCGCTCTCGGCGCAGCCGGCCGAGCCCGCCGCGGCGGCGGTCGGCGGGGATCTCGGGGAGCGGGGCGCCGACTGGCGGGTGGTGTGGCACGGCGGCATGGTGGCGCTCGCCACCGGGGACCGCGAGCGGGCCGCGCTGGCCTTCGACGCGGTCTACGACGCCTTCCCCGGCGAGCCGGCGCCGAAGCTGGCGCTGGCCCTCTGCGCGGAGCTGCTGGAGCAGTGGGACAACGCCCTGGAGTACTACCGCCTGGTGTGGGCGACCGACCGCAGCTACGTCAGCGCCGCGTTCGGGCTGGCCCGGGTGCGGCTGGCGGCGGGCGACCGCGGGGGCGCGGTCGAGGCCCTGGAGTCCGTACCGGAGTCGTCCATCCACTACACCGCGGCGCGGGTCGCGGCGGTCCGCGCCCGGCTGCGGCGGCGTCCGCCGCGCGATCCGCTGCTGTCGGATCTGCGGGCGGCCGCCCAACAGGTCGAAGCCCTCGCGGACTTCGGCCTGGACGCCGAGCGGAGGGAACAACTCGCCACCGAAGTACTGGGCAGCGCCCTGGACTGGGTACTCTCCGGGAGCCACGGTGCCGGCCCGGACGGAGAAGGTGCCGCCGGCAGGCGGCCGGCGCTGCTCGGCAGCCCGCTGGACGAGCGCGGTCTGCGGTGCGGCCTGGAGCGGTCGTATCGCCTGCTGGCGCGGCTGGCGCAGCGTGGTGAGAAGAGGATCGAGCTGGTGGAACGGGCCAACCGTTTCCGCCCCAGGACATGGGTGTGACATGGGTGTGACTGGGCCGTCCCGGTGCGCGGGGTGCGACGAACCCCTCGATGCGGGGGACAAGTTCTGCGGTCGGTGCGGCGCCGCTCTCCTGGCGCCGGCCGCGCCGTCGGCGTACGGGGCCTCTCCGGGGCACGGGGCGCCCGCCGGGCCGCCGCCGGTGCCTCCGCTGCCGCCCATGCCGCCGGCGCCGCCGGTAGCGCCCGCCCCCGCCGGCCCGGCCGGCCCGCCGCCCCCGGACCCGCAGACCCGGTTGCCGTTCGGCGACGACGAGGCACCGCAGGTGCCGGGCAGCGCGCCGGCGGCGCCCGGCACCGCGACGGCGGCGGACGGGCCGCCCGCCGACCCTCGCGTCGCCGGGTACGAGGTCGTCGCCGACGCCGCCGTGGAAGCGGCCGCCGAGGCCGGCGCGCCGAGTGTCCGGCCCGCCCCGCCGAGTGCGCCGGCGCCCGCCCCCGCCCAGGACACTCCCGCCCAGGACACCCCCGACTGTCCGGCCTGCCCTTCCGGTCCCGTGGACCCCGACGGCAACTGCGCCCGGTGCGGGCGGCCCCGGCCGCCCGCCCGCGACCACATGGAGAGCGAGCTGGCGGGCCTCGCGGCGGTCAGCGACCGGGGGCACCGGCACCACCGCAACGAGGACTTCTTCGCGCTGCGGGCCACCACACTGCCGGACGGCGCCCCCGCCGTGGCCGCGGTGGTCTGCGACGGCGTCTCCTCCGCGACCCGCCCGGACGAGGCGTCCAAGGCGGCGTCGGAGGCCGCCGGCGAGGCGCTGCTGGCGTCGCTGCCGCGCGGTACACACCCCCAGCAGGCCATGCACGAGGCCGTCCTGGCGGCCTCCGCCGCGGTCGACTCGCTGGCCACCGACCCGTCCCTGGCGCATGACGAGCACCGCCAGCAGAACGCCCCGGCCTGCACGTTCGTCGGCGCGGTGGTCGGCGGCGGACTGCTGACCGTCGGCTGGGTCGGCGACAGCCGCGCCTACTGGATCCCCAACGACCGTACGGCGCCACCCGTACGGCTCACCGAGGACGACTCCTGGGCCGCCCAGATGGTCGCCAACAACCTGATGTCCGAGGCCGAGGCGAACGCCGACGAGCGCGCGCACGCCATCACCGGCTGGCTCGGCGCCGACGCCTACGAGGTCGAGCCGCACACCGCGACGTTCAAGCCGGACGGCCCCGGTGTCGTGGTGGTGTGCACGGACGGGCTGTGGAACTACGCCGAGTCCGCGGAGCACATGGCCGCCATACTGCCCCACGACGCCCCCACAAGGCCCCTGAACGGCGCCCGCACGCTGGTCACCCACGCCCTCGACGGCGGCGGGCACGACAACGTAACGGTGGCTCTGGTGCCGTTCCCCGCGCCGTCGGTGCGGGCAGGATCCGCCTGACCGGACCAAAGCCGAACGAGTCGGGCGCCCGTGGGCCACACGCCGTGGCGGAACGCACCACGGGCTCCGACGAGTGCGCTACACAGGACGGGTGGAACTGGCGCAAGTTGTCCAACAGGCACGTGATACGGGTAAGTCGGGTGATGTCGCCCGTGCGAAGGTGCAAACGGGTCGCGGGGTACCGTCCGCCGACACCCGGGGGAACGGGGAGTCGGCGAAACTCCTTGCGAAGGTGGTGGGCGTCGCCGACAGGGCGACCGGTACTGTGCGACTGAAGGCGAAGGTCGCCGAGGCGGACGAGATACCTCTCGAAACGCCCTCGACAAAAACCATTCGCATAGAGAAATAGCCACAAAGATTCACAATCAGTACCGACACGATCAGTACCGAGCAGTGCCCCAAAGAAACGGTACGGAGGGGGAAATACCGACATGCCGACCTGCCCGAGCGGCCACCAGTCGGTGGCCGAAGACTGGTGCGAGGTGTGCGGCCAGCGGATGGCGGGTGCTGTCCCCCCGCCGCCCTCCCTGCCTGCCGGCTTCCTGAACACACCGCCGCCCAGCCAGCCCGGCCCCCCGCCCGGTCAGGCCGGACCGCCACCGGGCCAGCCCGGACCGCCGCCCGGCGGCCCCGGCCCCGGCGGCATGGGTCCCGGCGCTCCCGACCCGCAGGGCGGCTACGGTTTCCCGCCGCCCGCACCGGGCCCCGGCCAGCCCGGCCCCGGCCCGCAAGGCGGCCAGGACGGCTACGGCTTCCCGCCGCCGGCCCCCGGTCCCGGCCAGCCCGGCCCCGGTTCACAGGGTGGCGGCTACGGTTTCCCCCCGCCCGCGCCCGGCCCCGGCCAGCCCGGTCCCGGCCAGCAGGCGCAGCCCGAGCTGTGCCCGCAATGCGGTACCCCGCGTGCGGCGATGGCCCCCTTCTGTGAGGAGTGCCGTTACAACTTCCTCACCAACTCCCCGATGTCGTACGCCCCGGCGCCCGGTCAGCCGACCGGCCAGCAGCCGGGCCCGCCGCCCGGTATGCCCGGCCCCGGCGGCCCCGGCACCCAGGGTGGCGGCTACGGCTTCCCGCCGCCCGCTCCGGGCCCCGGCCAGCCCGGCCCCGGTACGCAGGGCGGGCAGGGCGGTTACGGCTTCCCGCCGCCTCAACCCCAGCAGCCGCAGCCCCCACAGCAAGGCATGGCACCGCCCGGCTTCCCCGACCAGCCCGGCCTCGGTGGCTTCCCCGACCAGCCCGGCCCCGGCGGCTTTCCCGGGCAGCCCGGCCCCGGCGGCTTTCCCGGGCAGCCCGGCCCGCCGCCCGGCATGCCCGGCCCCGGCCCGGCCGGCCAGCCCGGCCCGCCGCCGCAGCAGGGCGACGACTGGACGCTGAACCCGCCGAGCGCCCAGGGCGCACCCCCACCCATGGCTCCCGCGCCGCCCGGACCCGGCCCGCAGGCCCCGTTCGAGCAGCAACCGCCCGCGCCGTTCCCGCCGCAGCAGCCGGGACCGTACGAGCCGCAGCAGGCTCCGTACGAGCAGCAGGCTCCGTACGAGCAGCAGATGCCGCCGCAGCAGGGGCCCGGACCTGACCAGCAGTGGAACGGCGGCCCCGGGCAGGGTCCCGCGGCGCCGCCGCAGGGTCCGCAGCCGGTCGTCGGCGCCGGCTGGGTGGTCGCGGTCGCGCCGGACCGTGAGTACTTCATGGCGATGATGGGCCGCAGCGGCCCGGAGGCGGCGGGGCTCAACCTGCCCTCGTACTCCCCCGAGCAGGTGCTCCCGCTCGCCAACGGCCAGATCGCGGTCGGCCGCCGCCGCAACAGCACCGGCGAGTCCCCGGACGTCGATCTGGGCAGTGCGCCGGAGGACCCGGGCGTCTCGCACCAGCACGCCCTACTGGTGCAGCAGCAGGACGGCAGTTGGGCCGTGGTGGACCAGAACTCCACCAACGGCACGACGATCAACCTCGCCGAGGACCCGATCCAGCCATATGTGCCGGTGCCGCTCCATGAGGGCGACCGGGTGCACGTCGGCGCCTGGACGACGCTGACCATCCGCCGGGGCTGACCCGCCGGCCGCACACCATACGAACGGGGCGTGATCAACCGATCACGCCCCGTTCGCCCTTGCGGTGCGGGCACACCCATCGGACAGACCCCGGCCCTGGGCGTCTGCCACCATGGACGGGTGAACAAGATTCCGCGCGGCACGCTTCAGGAGCAGACCTTCTACGAGCAGGTCGGTGGCGAGGAGACCTTCCGCCGCCTGGTGCACCGCTTCTACCAGGGAGTCGCCGAGGACCCGCTGCTGCGGCCGATGTACCCCGAGGAGGACCTGGGCCCGGCCGAGGAGCGCCTCGCGCTCTTCCTCATGCAGTACTGGGGCGGCCCCCGTACGTACAGCGACGGCCGCGGCCACCCCCGGCTGCGGATGCGGCACGCCCCGTTCACCGTCGACCGGGCCGCGCACGACGCCTGGCTGCGGCACATGCGCGACGCCGTGGACTCCCTCGGGCTGTCCGAGGAACACGAGACGCAGCTGTGGAACTACCTCACGTATGCGGCCGCCTCGATGATCAACGCCGCGGACTGAGGAACGCGTCACACCGGGCGGCCCCGCACACCCACCCGCCCGACCCCGTCACAATCCGGTCAAGGACTCCCGCAATCCGCTCACCGGACACCGCACTCTGACAGCATCCGTTCATCTGTTTGGTGCTGTTGGTGGGGTTGGTGCTGCGAGCCTGGCAGGGGGGACCATGGCCGGCTTCGTCTTCGTGCGGGTGCGGGCGCATCGTCTGCTGCTGACCGCCGCGCTGGTGTCGGTGCTGCTGACCACCACGGTGCTGGCGACGCTCACCGCCTTCTCCGACGCGGTCGGGGACGCCGGCCTGCGCACGACCCTGCGCACGCGCTCCGCGGCGGCCGCCGCGCTCCAGGTGAAAGCCCAACTGCCCGCGGAGCAACGGGAGCAGGCCGACCGCGCGGTGCACACGGGAGCCCGGCGGGCCTTCGGTCGACTGCCGTTCACGGTGCGCACCTTGACCCGCTCCGGGCCGTACGCGCTGCCCCGCTCGCTCCGGCCGCCGCGGGCCCGTAAGGGCGATCCGGATCTGACCCACCTCGCGGCCCTCGACCGCTCCCGCCTCACGCTCACCAAGGGGAGCTGGCCCGCGCCCGCCGCACACGGGCCGCTGCCGATCGCCGTGCCCGAGGCCGCGGCCGCCCGGCTCGGGATCGGGCCCGGCCGCCGGCTGACCCTCGACAACCGGCTGTCCGGCCCCCGACTGGCGGTCGAGGTCACCGGCGTCTACCGGCCCAAGGACCGCACCGACCCGTACTGGAAGCTCGACGACCTCGGCGGACGCGGGGTGCGCACCCTCGACTTCACCACCTACGGGCCGATGCTCACCGACCCGGCGGCGTTCCGGGGCGGACCGCTGGTGCAGGACTCGGCCGGCTGGCTGGCCACCGCCGACTTCCGCTCGCTGACCGCGGACCGGCTGGACGCGCTGCGCGCCGCCGCCGGACGGGCGCCCAAGGCGCTGATGGCCGATGCGGCGTTCGCGGGCCGGGCCACCGCCACCACCGATCTGCCCGACGCGCTGGGGCAGTTGCAGCGGGCGCTGCTGGTGAACCGCTCGACGATCCTGATCGTCACGCTGCAGCTGATCCTGCTCGCCGGGTACGCGCTGCTGCTGGTCGCCAGGATGCTGAGCACCGAGCGGACCGGCGAGACGACGCTGCTGCGGGCCCGCGGCGGCTCCCGGCGGCGGATCGCGGGGCTGGCCCTGGCCGAGTCGCTGCTGCTCGCCGCCCCGGCCGCGCTGGGCGCGCCGCTGCTGGCCGGCCCGCTGATGCAGCTGCTGGCCGGGAGCGGCGCGCCGGCCCGTATCGGGCTGTCGCTGGACACCCGGCTGACCGGCGCGACCTGGCTGACGGGGGTCGGCGTGGCACTGGGCTGCGCGCTCGCGGTCGCCGCGCCCGCCCTGCTGCACGGCGGGGGTGACGGTCCACCGCGGCGGCGGGCGCCGACCGGCGTCCTCGGGGGCTCCCGCGGGCGAACGGAGTGGCGGTCCTGGGGACGGACGGGCGCGGACCTCGGGCTGCTGGTGCTCGCCGGGGTCGCGTACTGGCAGCTCCAGCGGCAGACGGCGGGCGGCGACGGACCGGACGGCGGCGGCGGGGTGCTGACCGGCGACACCACCGGCCGACTCGGTATCGATCCCGTCCTGGTGGCCGCCCCGGCGCTGGCGCTGCTCGCCGGAACGGTGCTGACGCTGCGGCTGCTGCCCCTCGCCGCCCGGATCGCCGAGCGGGGCGCGGCCGGCGGCCGGGGCCTGGCCACGGCGCTGGCCGGCTGGCAGATCAGTCGCCGCCCGGATCACCGAGCGGGCTCCGTGCTGCTGCTGGTGCTGGCCACCGCGCTGGGCATACTGGCGATCGGCCAGCGCGCGTCCTGGGACCGCTCGCAGGACGACCAGGCCGACTTCCGGGCGGGCGCGGCGGTGCGCGTGCTGGGCGGCCGGACACCGCAGTTGGGCCAGGGCGGGGCGTATGCCGCGATGCCGGGGGTGGCCGCGGCGCTGCCCGCCGGGCAGGCCGCCCTGAACCTGTCGGGCGGCCGGACCTCCTCGCTGCTCGCCCTGGACGCCGGGCGGTTGGCGGGGGCGCTGTTGTCGCGCGGCGACCTGCTGGGCGGCGGCCCGGACGACCGGTCGGGCCGGGCCGCCGACCGGGTGCTGCGGGCGGTGGCACCGCACGACGGCACACCGGTCGGCCTCGAACTCCCCGCGGACTGCGGCCGCTTACGGCTGACCGCCTCCCTGCGCTCCCTCAAGGAGCTGCCGTCCGGGCCGGGCACCACCGGGCACGGCACCGGGCCGGTGCCCGCCACCCTCTCCGCCCTCGTCACCGACCGCTTCGGCGTCCCGTACGCCCTGCCGCTCGGCACGCTCGCCGCGGACGGCGCCCCGCACGCCCTGGAAGCGGACCTCACCGCCGCGGCGGGCGCCCCGGCGGGACGCCCGGCCGGTCCCCTGCGGCTGACCGGTCTGGTCGCCGACACGGAGCGGTCGGCGGTCTCCCACCGCCAGCGGCTGACCGTCACCACCGCACAGGCCGTCCCCGGAGCGGGCCGGTCCCGCCCCCTGGCCGCGCCCGCCGCCCTGGCCTGGCGGGCGCAGATCACCGGCGGGAGCGGCTCCGGGGGCGAGGAGTCCGGGCCCGCGGCGGGCCGGGCCGAGGTCCCCGCGGGCGGTCTGCTGTCCCAGACGTACGACACCGGCATCCGGCCGGACCCGTGGAGCGCGGCGATGACGACGGTGCGGATCACCGCCGCGCACCCGAAGCGGCCGCCGCTCGCCGCGATCGCGACCGAGGCGTTCCTGCGCGACAGCGGCTCGAAGGCCGGCGCCACCCTCGAAGTGCCGGTCAACGGGGAGCCGTTGAAGGCGCGGATCGTCGCGGCGGTGCGGGCCCTGCCCGCCGTGGCGGACGGCGGTCCGGCCGGCACCGGGCTGCTGGTGGACTTCGGCGCCGTCAACGAGGCGCTGGCCGATCGCGGCGCCGCGCCGCTGGCCGCGACCGAGTGGTGGCTGCGCCCGGAGCCGGGTGCGGCGGCGAAGGCCGCGGGCGCGCTGCGGGCCCGCCCGGACATCGATCCGGGCCAGGTCCTGGTCCGCGACGAGATCGCCCGGCAGCTGCACGACGATCCGCTGGGGCTCGGCCCGCAGACCGCGCTGGCGGCCGCGGCGGCGGTCGCGGTGGCGCTGGCGGCGGTCGGCTTCGCGGTCGGCGCCGCCGGGTCGGTCCGCGAGCGGGCCAGGGAGTTCGCCGTGCTGCGGGCCCTGGGCGCGCCGCGCCCGCAGCTGGCCCGGATGATCGCTGCCGAGCAGGGCGTGCTGATCGCGCTGGCACTGGCCGTCGGCATGGCGCTGGGGACGGTGCTGACCCGGGCGGTGGTCCCGCTGATCGTGCTGACCCAAGAGGCGGGCCGCCCGGTGCCGCCGGTACTGGTGGAGCTGCCGGCCGGCCAGGTGATCGCGCTGCTGGCGGCGGTCGCCGCGGTGCCGCTGCTGATCGTCGCCGCCCTCGGGCTGCGCCGCGGCGACCCGGTACGGGCCCTGCGCGGCCAAGGAGCGCTGTGATGAGGACGAGTACGAAGACGGGGACGCGGCGGCCGGTGGGTGAGGGCCGGTGAACGCGCTCAGCTGGGCGGCCTGGCTGCGCCTCCGGCTGCGGACGTCGCGCGCGGCGGCGACGGCGCTGGGCGCGCTGGTGCTGGTGACGGCGTTCCTGGCGGCCGCGTTCCCGCGCGGGGTCGAGGCGTACGAGACGCGTGGGGTGCGCCATGCGATCGGCTCGGCGCCGCCCGGCGACCGGACCCTGGAGATCTCCGTCTCGCCCGCCGGGGCGCCCGGCACCGACCCGGCGGCCGCCTTCGCCGCGACCGAGGTCGACCGCCAGGACCGGGCGCTCCAACGGCAGTTCGGCGCTCCGCTGCGGATCGTGGCGGGCGATGCGGTGCACGGTGTCCGCACCACCAAGCCGCTGCGCGCACACGACGCCTGGCTGCCCCGGCCGGACGGCGTCGCCCCCGCCCTGTCGCTCCGGGCGGCGTCCGGCCTCGACCGGCACGCCACGCTCGCCAAGGGCCGGCTGCCGCGGGGTGCCGCCCCCGGGGCGCACACCCTGGAGGCGGCGGTGACCGTCGCCACCGCGCGGACGCTGACCCTGCGCGTCGGCAGCGAACTGCATCTGAACGACCTGACCGTACGGATCTCGGGTCTGCTCACCCCGCGTGCCCCGGACGGCGCGTACTGGGCCGTGGACCCGGTGCTGACCGCCGCCCGCAGGGACGTGACCCCTGGGCCGCCGCCGAAGCGGTTCTGGCACGCCGGTCTGCTGCTGGCGCCCCAGGACGGCCCGGCGCTGGTGTCCACCGAGGGCGCCCCGGAGAAGTTCTGGCGCTACCCGGTGGACGCGCGCACGCTGACCGCCCAGGAGGCTCCGCTGCTGCACGCCCGGCTGCTCTCCTTCGAACACGGCGCGGCGCTCGCCCGGTTGCGCGCGGTGGCGGGCGGCGACGCGCTGGCCGACAGCTCGGTGGACGGCCTGCTGGACGGCTACGCCCGGTCGCGGGCGGCGATCGCGCCGGTCATCGCGGTGGCCGCGGCCGGCATCGGCACCGTCGCCTGCGTCGTCCTGCTGATGTCCGGTGCCCTGACGGCGGTCCGGCGGCGGCCGGAGCTGGCGCTGCTGCGGGCCCGCGGCGCCTCGCTGGCCTCGCTGACCGGGCAACTGGCGGCGGAGACCGCCGTGGTGGCACTGCCCGCGGCGGCGGCCGGCGGCGGGCTGGCGCTGGTGCTGCTGCCCGGCGAGCGCGTCTGGCCCTCGCTGGCGGCGGCGGCCGGGGCCGGTCTGCTGGGCACGCTCGCCCTGCCGCTGCGGGCCGCCGCCGCCCACCGGCGCCCGCGCCCCACCGAACGCGCCGACCTGGCGCACGCCCGCCCCTCCCGGCGCCGTACGGTCGCCGAACTGACCGTGCTGGCACTGGCGGCGGGCGCGGTGGTGGCGCTGCGCCGCCGCGGCACGGCGGCCGGCGACGGGGTGGACGCCCTGGTCAGCGCCGCCCCGGTGCTCGTCGGCGTGATCGCCGCGCTGCTGCTGATGCGGCTCTACCCGCTCCCGCTGCGGCTGGCCGCCCGCCCCACCGCCCGCGGCTCGGGGCTCATCGGCTTTCTCGCGCTGGCCCGCGCGGGCCGCGCCCCGGCCGTCGCCGGGCTGCCCCTGCTCGCGCTCCTGGTGGCGCTGACCACCGCGTCCTTCGGCGGTTCGGTGCTCGCGGGCATCGACGCGGCCCGCGACCACGCCGCGCTGACCGCCGTCGGCGCCGAGGCCCGCATCGTCGGCGACGGGCCCCTCCCCCGAGGCCTCCAGCGCGCCGTCGCCAAGGTGCCGGGCGTCGAGGACGCCGTGGCGATACGGATCGCCGTCCAGGCCGCCGACGACGGCGGGCCGCCCCTCTATCTGGTCATCGCCGACGCCGAGGCCTACTCCCGGCTCGCCCGCGCCACCGGGCTGGGCGCCTTCTCCGCCCGGGAGCTGACCGACCCCGGAGGCGACCGGCCACTGCCGGCGATCGTCTCCCCCCGCGTCCTGGCCCGGTTCGGACACGCCCCGATGGCGCTGCAGCCGGACTTCGGCCAACTCGTCGTCCGGCCCGCGGCGGTACGCGCCGACACCCCGGCCCAGCCCGGCGGCGACTTCGTCCTGATCAACGCCGAAAGCGTGGCGCGCCGCCACCCGGACACCTACGCCGAACCCGCCAACGACCCCACCGTCCTGCTGCTGTCCGGCCGCCGGCTGGACGCCGAGGCGCTGCGCAGCACCGTCCGCGCGCACACCCCGGCGTCGCTGACCGCCGACCTGGTGCTGCGCTCCGCCGAACGCGCGCGGCTCGCCGATCCGCCCCTCCAACAGGGCGCGCAGCGCCTGTACACCGCCGCCGTCGCGGCCGGCGCCGGATTCGCGCTGCTGGCCCTGCTCCTCGCGCGCCTCCAGGCCGCCCCGCAGCAGGCCCATCTGCTGTTCCGGCTGCGCACGATGGGCCTGACACCGGCTCAGGGACGGCGCCTGATGGTCCTCGAAGCGCTGCCGCCGGCGCTGCTGGCGGCGTTCGGCGGGGCGCTGGCCGGCGCCGCCACGATCCGGTTGCTGCGCCCCGGCATGGACCTCACCGCACTCGCCCTGGCCGGGGCCGCGGGCGGCGCGCCGGACACCGTACGGCTGCGGTCCGACCCCGGGTCGCTGCTGCTGCCGTCGGCGGGGGTGGTGGCACTGGCACTGGCGGTGGCACTGGCCCAGGCGTGGCTGAGCGAACGGCGGCGCGAGCGCACCGAGTGGAGACTGGGAGATCTGGGATGACCACACCGTCCGACCATGGCCAGGACGCCTCTGCGGCGGCCGGCACCGGGGCGCCCGCCGGGCCCGCGAGCCTCGCCGAGCTGGAGCGGCGCGCGGCGGCCCGGCGCCGACGCCCGGCCTACGGGCACGACGCGCTGATCGCCTGCGACCGGCTGGTGCGGGTCTTCACCGCCGACGGCGTCGAGGTGCAGGCCCTCCAGGGGCTCGATCTGCTGGTCGCCGAGGGCGAGTTGATGGCGCTGGTCGGCGCGTCCGGCAGCGGCAAGTCCACGCTGATGAACATTCTGGCCGGTCTGGACGTGCCGACCGCCGGCGCCGCCAAGGTCGCCGGCCGCGATCTGCTGACGATGGACGCCGGGGCCCGGCTCGGCTACCGCCGCGAGGTCGTCGGCTTCGTCTGGCAGCAGACCGCCCGCAACCTCCTGCCGTATCTGACCACGCTGCAGAACGTCACGCTGCCGATGCAGCTGAGCGGCGGCCGGCGCCGGGCGGCCCGTACGAAGGCGGCCGAGCGGCTGCTGTCGATGCTCTCCCTGGACCACTGCCGGGACCGCCGGCCGCACCAGCTCTCCGGCGGTGAGCAGCAGCGCACCGCCATCGCGGTGGCGCTGGCGAACTCCCCGTCGGTCCTGCTGGCCGACGAGCCGACCGGCGAGCTGGACTCGCACACCGCCGAGCAGGTCTTCACGGCCTTCCGCACCGCCAACGAGGAGCTGGGCACCACGATCGTGATCGTCACCCATGACCAGGCGGTGGCGAGCGAGGTGCGGCGCACGGTCGCGATCCGCGACGGCCGCACGTCGTCGGAGGTACTGCGGCGCACCGAACGCGACGCCGCGACGGGCCGGGAGTCCCTGGTCGCCCGCGAATACGCGATGCTCGACCGCACGGGCCGCCTCCAGCTGCCGGCCGAGTACACCGGAAGCCTGGGCATGGAGCATCGCGTCCTGCTGGAGCTGGAGAGCGACCACATCGGGGTGTGGCCGGACCGGCCGGCCGATGAGGGACGAGCTGAGGAGGGTTCCGGGGACGGGCCCGAGGACGAGGCCGGGCAGGCGCCGGAGCCCGGGGACGCGCGGACCGGGATGCCTGGGACGGCAGACGGGGCGGACGCCTAGGACGGCGAGGGGCCGACGGCCCCTGCCGCCTCAGACCGGCGTGACCGTGAGCCCCGACAGGCCCGTGAGCCCCGCCGGTCCCCCGGTCCGTACGGCGATCGATCCGTACGGGGTGCTCAGCCGCAGCCAGCCGCCCGCGGAGAGCAGGCTCAGCGGCTGGGCCCCGGGCCGCTCGCCCTGAGCGGCGGCGGTGGGGCCGCCGGCCAGCGCCCCGGCCCGCGCCGGACGCAGAAAGCCCAGCGACTGGGCGGCGTGCGCGGCCCGCAGCGGAAGGTGGGTGTCGCCGAGGGTGCGCGACCAGATCTCCCGGCCGATGCGGTCGCGTTCGGCGCGGGTGCGGTGCTGCGGCGGCAGCGCCTCGTCACGGGCCCGGAACTCGGCGACCGCGGCGGCCACCGCGCGCACCAGCGCCTCGGGCGCCGGCAGTCCGGGCACCCGCTGCCAGCCACCGCGCGGCGGCAGCAGCCCGGTCCAGGGCGGACCCGTGACGGCGGCGGGCACGGTCAGCGTCCCCGCCGACTGCTCGATGCCTTCGAGGAGTTCACCGGCCGAGACGGTGGTGTCCAGACCGGCGTCCCCGGCGAGCCGGGCGGTGCGGATCGCCAGCACCTCGAAGGACGGCGGGCGGCCGAAGACGGCGAGCACCCCGCCGCCGGCCTGGAGCCGTACCGCCGCGGCGCGGTCGTAGTGGATCAGCCGGGCGAGGAAGGCGGCGAGGTCCGCCGCCTCCCCGGCATCGGCCAGATGCAGCGCCGTCATACCGCGACGGTTCCCTCCTGACGCGACGCGTCGTCCAGATACTCCTTGAGGATGCCCTTCTCCTCCGCGCTGAGGCGCCGCGGACGGCCCTCGGCGAAGTCGAACGGCACGACGACGGTCGATGCCCGCGCATAGAGCGCGTCCTCGTCCTTGACCTCGTAGCCGACGGTCAGCGACGCGGCGCTGATCCTCGTCACCCACAACTCGACGGTCACCGGGGCGTGCCGGTGCACCAGCGGCCGCAGATAGTCGATCTCGTGCCGGGCGACGACCGAACCGCCCTTGAACGACGGGCTGCCGCCCCCCGGCGCCAGCCGGCGCATGAAGTCGATCCGCGCCTCTTCGAGGTAGCGGACGAAGACCACGTTGTTGACATGGCCGAACGCGTCCATGTCCGACCAGCGCAGGGGGCAGGAGTAGAGGTAACGCACGACGGTCAGCCCCGGGTGAGCTTCTTGTACGTGGCGCGGTGCGGGCGGGCGGCGTCCGCGCCGAGCCGCTCGATCTTGTTCTTCTCGTACGACTCGAAGTTGCCCTCGAACCAGAACCACTTGGAGTCGCCCTCGTACGCCAGGATGTGGGTGGCGACTCGGTCGAGGAACCAGCGGTCGTGGGAGACGACCACGGCGCAGCCGGGGAACTCCAGCAGCGCGTTCTCCAGCGAGGAGAGGGTCTCGACGTCGAGGTCGTTGGTCGGCTCGTCGAGGAGGAGCAGGTTGCCGCCCTGCTTGAGGGTCAGCGCCAGGTTCAGGCGGTTGCGCTCACCACCGGAGAGCACCCCGGCCGGCTTCTGCTGGTCCGGGCCCTTGAAGCCGAACGCGGAGACATACGCCCGCGAGGGCATCTCGACGTGGCCGACGTTGATGTAGTCCAGCTCGTCGGAGACCACGGCCCACAGGGTCTTCTTGGGGTCGATGTTCTCGCGGCTCTGGTCGACGTAGGAGATCTTGACGGTCTCGCCGACCTTGATGTCGCCGGAGTCCGCGGTCTCCAGGCCCTGCAGCATCTTGAACAGCGTGGTCTTGCCGGCGCCGTTCGGGCCGATGATGCCGACGATGCCGTTGCGCGGCAGGGTGAAGCTCAGGTCGTCGATCAGGACCTTCTCGCCGAAGGCCTTGTTGAGCTTCTCCACCTCGACGACGACGCTGCCCAGGCGCGGGCCCGGCGGGATCTGGATCTCCTCGAAGTCCAGCTTCCGCATCTTGTCGGCCTCGGCGGCCATCTCCTCGTAACGCGCCAGACGGGCCTTGGACTTGGCCTGCCGTCCCTTGGCGTTGGAGCGCACCCACTCCAGCTCGTCCTTCAGGCGCTTGGCGCGCTTGGCGTCCTTCTGGCCCTCGACCTTCAGACGGGTCTGCTTGGTCTCCAGGTACGTGGAGTAGTTGCCCTCGTAGCCGATGGCGCGGCCGCGGTCGAGCTCCAGGATCCAGCCGGCGACGTTGTCGAGGAAGTACCGGTCGTGGGTGACGGCGACGACGGTGCCGGGGTACTTGGCCAGGTGCTGCTCCAGCCACTGGACGGACTCGGCGTCCAGGTGGTTGGTGGGCTCGTCGAGCAGCAGCAGGTCGGGGGCCTCCAGCAGCAGCTTGCACAGCGCGACGCGGCGGCGCTCACCACCGGAGAGGTTGGTGACCGGCCAGTCGCCGGGCGGGCAGCCCAGCGCGTCCATCGCCTGCTCGAGCTGGGTGTCCAGGTCCCACGCGTTGGCGTGGTCGAGGTCCTCCTGGAGCTTGCCCATCTCCTCCATCAGCGCGTCGGAGTAGTCGGTCGCCATCAGCTCGGCGACCTCGTTGAAGCGGTGCAGCTTGCCCATGATCTCGGCGGCGCCGTCCTGGACGTTCTGCAGCACCGTCTTCGACTCGTCCAGCGGCGGCTCCTGCAGGAGCATGCCCACGGTGTAGCCGGGGGAGAGGAAGGCGTCGCCGTTCGACGGCTGCTCAAGACCGGCCATGATCTTCAGCACCGTGGACTTACCGGCGCCGTTGGGGCCCACGACACCGATCTTCGCGCCCGGCAGGAAGCTCAGCGTCACGTCATCGAGGATGACCTTGTCGCCGTGCGCCTTGCGCGTCTTGCGCATCGTGTAGATGTACTCAGCCAAGAGAAACCGTCCGGCAGATTGGATCGAAAAGGGTCTGTGAGCGGCGCCGCCCGGGGCCTTCGTGGGACATGGCCGAGGGAGGGCAGATACACCCCATCTTGCCGTACGTCCATCCCTGGAAGGAAACGGGTTCCGACGGGCGGACGCCCGTGGCCCCGGAGCGATACAACGCTCCGGGGCCACGGGATGTTCCTCGACCACCGCCCGGTCACCGGACGGTCGCCGATTGTTACTGGGCGGGCGTGCCGGCCTTCTTCTTACGGAGGAAGAACACCGCGCCGCCGCCGACCACCACGAGGACGACCGCGATGCCCGCGATCATCGGCGTGGCGCTGCTGGAACCGGTCTCGGCGAGGTCGGTGCCGTGGCCGCCACCGGTGCTGCCGCCGACCGAGGCCGGGCTGGGCTGGGGAGAGGGCTTGCCGCCGCCGCTACCGGCGGTCTTGCAGTCCAGAACACCGGTGAAGGTCTTCTTGAAACCGCCCGCACCCTTGATCGTGATCTCGTACGGCTGGTCCTCGGCCACCGGGACGGTCACGGTCTGCGACTTGCCCGGGGCGACCTCGTACTGCTTGCCGGAGAGCTGGAAGCCGAACGCCTCGTCGCCCTTGTTGGTCGCCGTGACGTCCACGCCGCCCTTGGAGCAGTTCTTCTCGGCGGTGATCGCCGGGATGGCGCCCTGCTTCTTCCAGGAGACCGTGGCGGCCGCGGAGACCGTGGACTCGCTGGAGCCGGCCAGGATCTGGGTCTGGCTCTTGGCGTGCTCACCGATGCCGGTGAAGGCACGGCCGACCGGGACCTTGGTGGCGGCCTGCGCGGTCAGCGAGGTGCTGCCGTCCGCGGCGCCCTTGGGCACGTCGAAGAAGAGCTGGGTGCCGTCGGTGGCGCTGGTGACCGGCTTGCCGTCCTTGCCCACGACCTTGACACCGGCCGGCACGTCGGCGGCCGGGGAGATCGTGACGCTGTCGGCGTTGGTGTGCACGGTGACCGGGCCGAGCTTGCTGCCGGACTTGCCGGAGACGGCCGGCGGGTCCAGCGTCAGCGAGGCCTTGGGCTCGGCGACGCTCTGCGCGTTCTTCTCGAGGAAGTCGGCGAGCTTCTCGGCCGCCGGGTCGACCGCGTCCACCTTGACGTGGTCGGAGAAGCGCCAGATCGCGACCTGGGTGCCGGCCGCGGCGGTCTTCTCGGTGAGGTTCCCGGCACCGGCCTTGGCGGCGAGCGCGGCCAGGTCGTTCACCTGCGGGTAGGAGTTCTGCAGGATCCAGCGGATCTTGCCGGCGTCCCCGTTGTTGTGCAGCGAGGAGGCGCTCCAGGGCACTTCCTGGTACTTCGCCTGCTGCTGCGTCGGGTTGTGGATGTCGATGCAGTACGTCTGGAGGGTGCCGCCGTTGTCGACGGACATCTCGAAGAGCCCGGCGCCGACGCGCTGGTCCCCGCCGTCGCTGTGCACGACCGCCTGGTCAAAGGTCTTCAGACCGCCGAGCGTGGCGGTGGCACCACCGTGCGCGGGGGTGGTCTCGTCCGCCGCGGCAGTGCCCGCGGTGGCTATCGCGCCGGCCGCGACCAGGCCCGAGGCCACGACCGCGGCGGCAAGGCGGGCTGCGCCCCGCCCCTTCATCGAAAGCATGAATTTCCCCTCTGGGCGAGGCGGTCGAGTAGGGAAGATGCCTCGCCGAAAAGATCGCAAAGAACTCAGCAGCCGAACGTCAGCCCCCGTGAGCCCCCGTGAGTACGTGTCGGATCTTATGGAGCGGGCGCATCAGGGTCCCCACTAATGGCATCTCATAAGCGATCCGAATCGCAATCGTTACCGACATCAAGCATCCTGACCTGGCATTATCGATAAATCCCTGGCCCCTTTTCAGGGCACTGATGCCGTCTGCGGCGAATTGCCCGTATCCAGGGGAGCGGAGGCGGCACCCACGGCCAACGGGGGTTCTTGCGGGCGGCGTTGGCGTGAGGCCGGAGGGCGCGGCTTCGGCTTCGGACGCGGCTGCTCGTGCGACTCGGACCGCGGTGAGGACTGCTGTCGTGCCGGCTGCGGGTGCGGCTGCTCCTGCGTCGCCGACTGCGCGGGCGTCCGCTTGCGCTCGTCCAACTGCTGCTGCGGGCGCGCGTGCTCGTCCGGCTGCGGTGACGGTGTGCCGCGCGGCGCGAGGTCCCCTCCCGTGCGCGCCGCCCGCAGGACTCTGCGGAACGCCGCGGTACCGCGCGAGAGATCGTGACCGATGGCCACGGCGTCGACCTCGGCCGAGAACCAGCGCTGGCCGCCCCGCTCGGCGGGCTGCTCCCCTTCGCGCAGCCGCAACCGTCCCTGGACCACGAGCGGTTCGCCCACCGCCACCGACGCGGCGACGTTGTCCGCCAGCGCGCGCCACGACCGGACCGTATAGAAACTCGTCTCCCCGTCCGCCCAGCGCTCCAGCGACTTGTCCCACCGCCGGGACGTCGCCGCCAGCCGGAACCTCGCCACCGTCACGCCCGCCGTCGTCTGCCGATGCTCCACCGCCGTCGCGGCGTTGCCCACCAGCGTCACCATCGTGTCGTTCACGGAACACGCCTCCCCCGCGTCCTGCGCGCTCGCCCTGTGCCGCGTGCGCTGCGTTGTTCTCATGCTGCACGGATCCGGCGCGGCCCGCGGCGGCCTGTGGACGGGCGGCCGGGTGTGGACAACTCGGCCACCCGTCACGGTGTCAGGCGCCCGACGCCACCGCGTACTGCTCGCGCACCTCCCGATAGCGCAGCAGCTCGGCGGCGACCGGCTCCAGCACCCGGGCCCGCCCGCACCCGGCCGCCGCACTGCGCAGCCGCCGCTCGGCGTCCTGCCCGTAACGCCTGGCGGGACCGCGCGCCACCACCTTGCACAGCCACAGCAGGGCCGGTCCGCCCACCGAGCCGATGACCGCGGGCAGCAGCCCGTAGAGCCAGGCCGTCGCGCCGACCACCCCGGTGAGCGCACCCAACAGCCACAGCACCCCGACGACTTGGAGCGTCGACAGCATCCCCTGCAACGTGGCGGCCACCGTCCACCAGCGCGGCTTGACGGCCGGCCCGGCCCGCAGCGACCCCTCGGCGTCGGCGGCCACCTTGTCCAGCGCCTCCGGCAGGCCGTACGCGCCCCGTTCCGCGGCCTCGCGGACCGCCTGCGCCCACGGCGCCGGCAACCCGTGCGCCGCCTCACCGGCCACGGCCCGTACGGCCTGCTCCACCACGGGCCGGGCCGCCGCCCGGCTGTCCCCCGCCGCCTCACCGGCACCAACGGCCGCCTTGAGACCGGGGACCGTCTTGGGGCCCCGGCTCCTCCCCCGCCGGCCCCGCATCCGCGCCCACGGCGACCCGCACGCACGCTCCGCGTGACGCAGCCAGTCGCGTTCCGCCGCGCGCCCGGTGGCCACCGCCCCCACCGCCTCGGCCACCCGGTCGTCGAACTCCTCCCGGGCCCGTTCCGTCAGCCCGACCCGGCTGCGCGCCACATACACCGATCGCAACCGCTCGGCCGCCGCATCGACGTCCGCCGCCAGCCGCCGGTCCGCCGCCCCCCGTTCCGCGACGAACTGCGCGAGCGCCTCCCGTAGTTCCCCCACGCCCTGGCCGGTCGCGGCGGAGAGGGTGAGCACCGCAGCCCCGGGCTCCCCGTGCTCGCCGAGCGCCAGTCCGTCCTCGTCCAGCAGCCGGCGCAGGTCGTCCACCACCTGGTCCGCGGCGTCCCCGGGCAGCCGGTCCACCTGGTTGAGGACGACGAACATCACCTCGGCGTAGCCCGCCAGCGGCCGCAGATACCGCTCGTGCAGCACCGCGTCGGCGTACTTCTCCGGGTCGACCACCCAGATCACCGCGTCCACCAGCTCCAGCATCCGGTCCACCTGGGCACGGTGCTCGGTGGCCGAGGAGTCGTGGTCGGGCAGATCGATCAGGATGAGCCCGCCCAGCCCGGCGCTGCCGTCCGCGGGGGCGTGCCGACGGTGCGCGGGCACGCCCAGCCGGTGCAGCAGCCCCTCCGCGCCCGGCCCGCCGCCCGGCCACACGCAGGCCACCGGGTCGGCGGTCGTCGGCCGCCGCGGGCCTACCTGCGAACGGTGCGCTCCGGCCAGCGCGTTGAACAGCGACGACTTGCCGCTGCCGGTGGCCCCGGCGATGGCGACGACGGTGTGCTCACCGGACAGCCGGTACCGCTCGTCCGCCACCTCCAGCACCCGGCCCGCCGCCTCCAGCGTCCGCCCGTCCAGCCGCGTCCGCGACAGCGCGATCAACTCCCGCAACGCCTCCAGCCGCCCCCGCAACCCGCCCCCGGCGGCCCGCGGCCCCCCATCGGCGACCCAGCGGTACCCGGCCCTGCCGTCGCTCTGCGCAGGGCTCCACGACGCGTCGCAGCACGTGTCATGCGATGCCGACCCGGCGCATGCTCCGGCGCCTGAGTCGGCGTGCGCGCCGCCGTATGACGGCGTACGCGACCCCACGGGCGAAGCCCCACGCGAAACCCCACGCGAGGCGGTACGAACGCCGCCTGGCCCGACGCCCCCATCGGTGCACGAGTCGGCGGGTGAACCCGTGCCGTGCCCGCCACGTGCATCGACGGGCGAGGCCGTGCGCGAGCCCGCGCGAACCCCGACGCGCGCCCCCGACGGCGACGCGCCACACGATGCGGCGCCCGATACGACTCCCGATCCGATACCCGATGCGTCCTGCGCTTCGACGCATGACCCACCACCCGCTTCCGCACCCCCTGCCACACCACCCGGCGCGGTCCCGTCGCTCGACGGCTCCGCCCCGGCCTCACCCCCACCCCGCCGCACACCCGGCCTGGGCACCCCACCGTCCCGCACCCGCCGCGCGATCAGCCCGTCATCCCACGCCCGCCCCCCGGCTCCCCCCACCGGCCCCACCCCACCTGCCGCCTCCCCACCCGGGTGCTCCCCGGCCGCCCTCACCCCACCCGCCCGCTCCCCCGTCTCCTCCTCCCCGCTCCCTTCCTTGCCGCTGCTCTCCTGCTCCCCGGCCGCCCGGCCGATCCCCGCTCCCGCTCCTGCTCCTGCTTCCGCTTCCGCTTCCGGCCCCGTCACCGTCGATCCGCTCACCGCGACACCTCCTCCTTCGCCGTCTCCAGCCCCAGCCCGCCCCCCGGTACCGCCCCCACCGTCATCTCCTCCCGCTCCCGCCGCCTTTCCGTCTCGCCCCGCTTCCCCCTCCCCGTCTGCCGCTCCCTCTGCAATACGGACAGCGCGGCGATCAGCTCGGCCTGCTGTTCCGGCGGGACGGTCAGCCGGTCCAGCGGTGCCAGCCGCCGCTCGCGTTCACCGTCCAGCGCACGCTCCAGATACGTGGTCAGCAGCCGCCCGCCGCGCTCGCAGAGCCGGAGCGCGGCCTGTGCCCCCAAGAGGTCGGCGAGGTTCTCGCCCGCCGTACGGGCGCGCCGCCCGCCGAGCAGCTCGGCGGCCAGTAGGGCGGCCGATTCCTCCGGCTCCACCGAGCCGGCCCGGTCACCGGCCTGGCCGCCGCGCGCCTCACGGGTCTCCTCCTCGGCCAGCTCCTCCAGGCACCGCCGCCAGCGACGGACGATCACCCCCACGCGCCCGGCCGCACCCGCCGCGCCCGCGGCCGCCGTCAGCGAGACCTCCGCCGCCGCGGGATCGCGTCGCCAGGCGTCCGCGGCCCGCTCGTCGGCCTCCTCGACGGCGCAGGTCAGCAGCGAGGCGAGCCCCTCGGTCAGCGCGTCGAGCAACTCGTCCGGCCGGCCGCCGAGCCCATGATCACGCCAGTGGGCACGCGCGTCCCCGGCCAGCACCTCCCCGGCCGCGATCTCCCGCCGTACCCGCTTCGCGGCCCGCTCGTACGCCTCTTCGACCCGCCCGGTCAGCCTCAGCGCCGCGGCGTGCTGGGCGGCGGCGGCGCCGGCCAGCGCGGGCAGCCGGCTGCGCAGCGAGGTGATCACGCCGGCGGCCGTACGTTCCGCGGCGGCGACCCGGGCCACGGGGTCCTGGGCATGCCGCTCCAGCCACTCCCGCAGCGCCGCGACGGCCGTGGCCGGCAGCAGCCCGCTGCCGCCGCCCGCCGACTCGGGCAGCTCGGGAATGGTGAACCGCGGCACCTGGCCGAGTCCGGCGCGCTGCAGGAGTTCCGCGTACCGCCCGGAGATATCGGTGGCGATCTGATGCGGCACCCGGTCCAGCACGGTCACCAGCGTGACGTCGTACTCCTTGGCCGTACGCAGCAGATGCCAGGGCACCGCGTCCGCGTAACGGGCGGCCGTGGTGACCAGCACCCATACATCCGCCGCACAGATCAGCTCGGCGGCCAGCTCCCGGTTGCGCGCGACCAGCGAATCGATGTCGGGCGCGTCCAGCAGCGCCACCCCACTGGGCACCGCCGCATCCGCCTCGATCCGCACGCTCAGCGCCCCGGACTCCCCCGCCCCCCGCCCACCCCCTTTGCCTTTCGCTGTCTCTTCTTCCTCCCCCGTACCGCCATAGCCCCCATACGCACCCGCCGCCCCGGCCCCCTCCCTCTCGTACTCCGCCTCCCTCTCGTACTCCCCCTCACCGCCGTCGTCCTGCTCGGGCACCCACACCCGGGTGAGCTGCGGCAGCACCCGGGGCCCGGCGAACCAGTGGACGTCGTCCGGATGGCAGACCAGCACCGGCGTACGGGTCGTCGGCCGCAGCACCCCGGCCTCCGAGACCCGTCGCCCCACCAGCGAATTGACCAGGGTGGACTTGCCCGCCCCGGTAGATCCCCCGATCACCGCGAGCAGCGGGGCCTGAGGAGAGTGCAAGCGGGGAATCACATAGTCGTCGAGCTGGGCGAGCAGCTCGTCCCGGTTTCGCCGGGCACGGGCCGCGCCCCTGAGTGGCAGCGGAAAGCGTGCGGCATCGACGCGGTCGCGCAGAACGGACAGTGCGTCGATCAGCCGGGGTCGTACGTCCAAGGTCGCCACATGTGCAGAATGCCCAATTTCGTTGGGTTTTTGAAGCGTATACCCCCTCGTGCGCGCCGCAAGAACCCCCACAGAACGGGACGAGTGACCCATGGGACGATCGCGACAAGCGAGACGCAGGCATAACGAGTGCACAACACCCGACGCACGAGACGCCAAAAGCGGTGCAGGATTCGTACCTGCCTGCGATTATCGGGACCGCTTCACCGAACCTCCACAACGTGCCACGGAGGTGAAGCAACCGGGACGAGGCACCCGGACCTCTATCCTTGTCCGCGGTCCGTGATCCACGTCCACACCGGCCCCCGTAGCTCAGTGGATAGAGCAGGTGCCTTCTAAGCACTTGGCCGCAGGTTCGAGTCCTGCCGGGGGCGCCAGGTCAGACCCTCCCTTTGGGAGGGTCTTTTTGCTGGTCGGGGTGTGTGGTGCGCACGGGGCGCTCGGGCCCCAGGGCTGCGATGCCGCGCCGTGGCCGGAACCGGCTGGTCGGCCGCCGCCTCGCCTGTCGCACGTCGGTCGCTCGGGAAGAGCTTCGGTTCGGTCGCCCGGAGGGGGCTTCGGCGCGTCGCCGGCGGTCGGTGTGCGTTAGCTCCGGGTGGCGGGGGTCGGTATGCGGTGGGTGAGACGGGAGGGGTAGTCGTCCAGGTGGATGGCTGCCGAGATGTCGTGGCCTTGCTGGAGCATGGCGGTGATGGTGGCGGGGTCGTTCAGGGCGGCGTTGCGGGCGGAGAGGGCCTCTTGGGTGGGCGGGGCGAGGAATTCGCCTGTGCTGCGGCCGCCTTGTTGGCATTGGGTGGCGTAGGGGCGGAGTTTTTGCTCGTAGCGGGTGAAGGCCGTTGAGTGGTCGCCGTCGGCCATGGCCAGTTCGCCGGCGAGGACGTAGGCGCCGATGATGGCCGAACCGGTGCCCATGCCGCCCAGCGTGGCGCCGTATGCGGCGTCGCCGAGGAGGGCGATGCGGCCTGTGGACCAGCGTGGGACGTCGACTCGGCTGATGGAGTCGAAGTAGAGGCTGTCGGTGTCCCAGAGGGTGTCGATCAGCTCCTGGGTGCGCCAGCCGGCGCCTTCGTAGGCCTGGGCTATCGCCTTCTTTCGGGACCGGGGATCGCCGGTGCGGCGGTCGTGGAGCAGTGCGTCGTCGGAGGCGAAGACACAGAAGACTTCGCCGGTATAGCCCGCTTCGCGGGCGCGGCGCGGGGTGCGGCCGACCGTTGCCAGGCGTCCGGGTTCGTTGTAGCCGACGGGGCGGGCGGCGAGGTCGGTGGCGGATTCGGGCAGGTCCCAGGCGGCGACGTAGTAGCCGAGGTGGCTGACGAAGTCCGACTCGGGGCCGAAGGCCAGCCGGCGGACGGTGGAGTGCAGGCCGTCGGCGCCGACCACGAGGTCGAAGGTGCGCGGTGCGCTCCGTTCGAAGGTGGCGTGGACACCCTCGGCGGTCTGACTGAGGGAGGTGAGGGAGTCGTTGAAGAGGTATTCGGGGGTCGGTCCGCCACCGCCCGGGGCCAGGCTGTGGTCGTAGAGGAGGCGGGACAGGTCCGAGCGGAGGATTTCGAGCTCGCCGGCGGCGAACTCAGGGGGCAGGGCGGCCATCTGGCGCCCCTGGTCGTCGATGAAGGTCGTGGCCGGGCCGGTGCCCGTGGCGTGGCGTTCGACCGCCTCCAGGATTCCCATGCGCTCCAGGACCGTGCGGTGCGCCGCTCCCCGGAAGTCCACGGCGAAGCCGCCGCTGCGGAGGGCCGGGGCCAGCTCGACCACGGTGGGGCGGTAGCCGTAGCGGCTGAGCCAGTACGCGAGGGCGGGGCCGGCCACGCTGGCGCCCGAGATGAGGACCGTGCGGTGGTGTGTTGCCCGATGTTCTGTGGGTTCTGTGACCTCGTCAGTGATCTCGCCGGCACTCGCGGCTTCATGTCGATGTGTCGTTCGGGCTGTCTGTGTCATCGCGGTCCCCCGTCGTGGATTCGTCGTGTCGATGTACCGACTCGAGAAACTGTATCCGGTGGACACTGATTTGTGTACCCCGGACACAGTTTTAGGATGCGGGGGTGGCTGGAGACGACGAGAAGAGCAGCGTGTTCGGGGATCAGGCGGGCAGCGTGGAGCTGCTGTGGGGCGGGCGGGAGAAGCCCAGTCGGGGGCCCAAGCCGGCGTTGAGCCTGGAGCGGATCACGCGTACGGCCATCGGTGTCGCCGACGCCGGCGGGCTCGGGGCGGTCTCCATGCAGCGGGTCGCGGGTGAGCTGAACTTCACCAAGATGTCCCTGTACCGCTATGTGCCGGGCAAGAGCGAGCTGGTCGCCCTGATGATCGACGCGGCGATGGGGGAACCACCGGGTGCGCACGGCGCCGAGGCGGGGGGCGAGGGCGTCCGTGGCTGGCGAACCGCCCTGCGGGAGTGGGCGGAAGGGCTGGCGGCGGTGTACCACCGGCACCCCTGGCTGCTGGACGCGGCCGTGGGGCCCCGCGTCATGGGGCCCCACGAACTCGCCTGGACCGAGCGGGCGGTGGCCGCGCTCGCGCAGGCCGGGCTGAGCGGCGCCGAGCAGTTGGACGCCGTGGTCGTGGTGAACGGCCACATCCGGGCCATCGCCCAGGTGTCGGTATCGATGGGGCTGGGCAGCGCGCGGGCGAAGGACCCCGAGCAGGCCGTCAGCGCGGCGCTCAACGAGCTGCTCGTCAGCCGCGGCGACCGCTTCCCGGCGGTCGCCGCGGCCGTGAGTGCCGCCGCGACCGACCAGACCGCACGCAACCAGGCATGGGAGTTCGGCCTGGAGCGGATCATGGACGGCCTGGAGGCCTATTTGGCAAGGGGTGAGGCGTGAGGCCTACGGTGCGCCGACGGGTGCGGGCAGGACGCGCAGCCAGTCGAGCAGCAGGCGGTTGACCTCCTCGGGACGTTCCTGCTGCACCCAGTGGCCGCAGCCTTCGAGGATGTGGGAGGCGGACAGCCCGGGGAGGGTGACGGGAAAGGCCTTGATGGCGTCGGCCATCCAGTTGGTGGGGGCGTCGAGTTCGCCGCCGATGAAGAGGGCGGGCTGGGTGAGCGGGGCGCCCTGCCAGGCGGCGAGGTCCTCCCAGTCCCGGTCGACGTTGCGGTAGCGGTTGAGGCCGCCGGTCAGGCCGGTCCGCTCGAACTCGTCGGCGTAGAAGTCGAGGTCGGCATCGGTGAGCCAGGGGGACGGGGCGGGGTCGACGGGGAAGCGCTCGGAGAGCTTCCCTCCCCGGGGGACCGAGAAGAGGGGGAGGGCACCCTGGCCGGAGGGGGACGTAGCGTCGGAGCGGGGATCGGCCTCGGACGGGGATTTTTTGGCGTCGCCCGACAGGCCGGCGTAGAAGCCCGCCAGCCAGCCGCGGACGTCCGGTTCGATCTCCGCCTCGGCACGGCCCGGTTCCTGGAAGTAGTTGATGTAGAACTCCTCGGCGCCGCCGAGCATCGTGAAGGCCTCGGTGGGCCGGAGCGCGCCCCGGGGGGAGTAGGGCACGCTCAGCAGCGCCACGGCGGTGAAGAGGTCGGGCCTGAGCAGCGCCGTGTTGGCGGCGATCGGCGAGCCCCAGTCGTGACCGACGATGACCGCGGTCTCCTCGCCGAGGGCGCTCAGCACGCCGACGTTGTCGGCCACGTGGGCCAGCATCCGGTAGGCCGGGATCTCGCGGGGCTTCGACGAGCGCCCGTAGCCGCGGACGTCGATGGCGACCGCCCGATAGCCGGCGGCGGCGAGCGCGGGAAGCTGGTGACGCCAGGAGTACCAGGACTCGGGGAAACCGTGGACCATCAGGACGAGGGGACCGGTGCCCTGCTCCACCAGGTGGATGCGGCCGCCGGGGACCTCCACCAGGCGGTGCACCGCGTCCGGGAGCGGGGAAGCGGGCGGGGTGGGCGTCGGCTGGGCGGGCTGCGACATGCGTCCTCCTTGGGGGCGGGGGCGGCCGGGGCTCTCCCAGGCGCTGCCGATCCAGCGTGACCGCTTCGCCGCGATCATGGGACGCATTTCACGGGAACGGCTCCAGGGCGCCGCCCCCGACGCCCCTACAGTCGCACCGTCTTCCTGGGCTGTTGCTTCGCCCCCGTCAGCAGGCCGTGCAGTGCGGCGAATTCGTCGACGCACTTGGCGGTGCCGTTGACCACGCAGTCCAGGGGCTCGTCGGCGACCGTCACGGGGACGCCCATCTCCTGGCGCAGCCGCTGGTCCAGGCCGCGCAGCAGGGCGCCGCCGCCGGTCAGCGCGATGCCGCGCTCGATGATGTCGCCGGAGAGCTCCGGTGGGCAGGCGTCGAGGGTGCGGTGGACGGCCTGGACGATCGCGTCGACCGGTTCGGCCAGCGCGTCGCGGATCTCCTCCTCGGTGATCTCCTGGATCCGGGGCAGGCCGCTGACGTGGTCCCGGCCGCGGACGGTGTACGAGGCGCGGCGTTCCGGTTCGCCGTCCTCGTCGACGTCGACGGGCGTCCAGGCCGCCGAGCCGATGGCGATCTTGATGTCCTCGGCGGTGCGCTCCCCGATGGCCAGAGCGTGCTTCTTCTTGACGTAGGCGGTGATCGCGGCGTCCAGGGCGTCCCCGGCCACCCGTACGGACTGGGCCGTGACCAGGCCTCCCATGGAGACGACGGCGACTTCGGTCGTGCCGCCGCCGATGTCCACCACCATGCAGCCGACCGGCTCGTCCACCGGGAGGCCGGCGCCGATCGCCGCGGCCATCGGCTCTTCTATCAGGTGCACTTCGCGGGCGCCGGCACCCCGGGCGGAGTCGACGACCGCGCGCCGTTCGACGCCCGTGATGCCGGACGGGACGCAGATGACCACCCGGGGCCTGGAGAAGCGGCGGCTGGGCAGGGCCTTCTTCATCAGGGCGCGCAGCATCTGCTCGGCGGCGTCGAAGTCGGCGATCACGCCCTCCCTGAGGGGGCGCATCGCGGTGATCCCGGAGGGCGTACGGCCGATGGTGCGCTTGGCCTCCAGGCCCACGGCGATGACCTGGCCGGAGGCGTTGACGGCGACGACGGACGGCTCGTTCAGCACCACGCCCTTGCCGCGGGCGTACACCAGGGTGTTGGCGGTGCCGAGGTCGATGCCTATGTCGTACGTACCGGACGAAGTGCTGGACGCCATGGGGAGTTCGTGTGCTCTCTCGCGACGGGGACGGGGGGTGGGGGATGGTGGCCGCACCCCCGGGCTTGTGGAATTAGGAGCTTTGCGCGGCAGACGACCCCATTGGCCGCCAATGGGGTTCAATGCGGGCAATTAATAAGACTACTGAGGGCCCGGGATGGTTCCCGACGTCGCCGGGTCACCTGCCGCCGACGCCGGGGACAGCGCCTCCGCCAGGTCGTCGAGGGCGTCCAGCAGCAGGTCGGCGGCGCGCACCGCGACGCCCTGGCTCTCGTCCTCGGCGTCCCAGCGCTCCCACACGGCGCGCAGCGCGCTCCAGTCCAGGTCGCGCTCCTCGCGTACGGCCTCCCCGGCGCGCTCCAGAACGGGGCGCAGTGCGGCGGCGAACGCGGCGGCGCCGGCGGAGGGTTCGGCGTCCTTGTCGGGGAGGTGGGCCTCCAGGATCATCGTGACCCGGCCCATCGTGGCGAGCGCCGCGCTGGCCGCCTTGGCCGCGGTGAGCGACAGACCGCGATGGCGTACGGGCTCCTTCTCTGCCCGGGCCTCGCTCTCCTCCCAGGCCGCGCGGGCGGCGCGGGCGTCCAGCAGGGCCTCGCGCACCTGCCGCGGGCGGCGCCCGGCGGGCCGGGCATAGGTGTCGAACACCGCCAGCGCGTAGCGCCCGTTGGCCTCCAGCCACTCGGCGAGGCGATCGCGGAGCTTGGGGGTCTCCCAGGCGGGGAACAGCGCGTACGACAGCATCGCGAGCAGTCCGCCGACGAGGGTGAGCACGATGCGCTCCTGGACGGTCTGCTCCCAGCCCTCGCCGGCGATGCCGAGCAGGAAGACGACATAGGCGGCCACGCACGCCGAGGTCACCGAGAAGCCGGTGCGCATCAGCAGATACATCAGCCACACGCAGACCACGGCGAGTCCGGCGCTGAGGTACTCGCTCGGGTGCGCCAGGGCCATCAGCGCGCCCGCGACGGCGACACCCACGAGGGTGCCGCTGAAGCGGGCGACGCCCCGGGAGTAGGTCTGGGCGAAGTCGGGGCGCATCACCATGACGGAGGCGAGCGGCGCCCAGTAGCCGTGGCCGAACGGCAGCGCGGTGCCCAGCAGATAACCGGCGGCGGCGACCGCGGCGACCCGCAGGGCGTGCCGGAAGATGTGCGAGGACCAGCGGGCCTCGCGGCGCAGGGCGCGCAGCGCGACCGGTACGAGCCTGGGGACGCTGGGGCGCAGCAGATGACTGCCTTCTCCCCGCCCGCCCTGCCCCCGTTCCGCCTCGGTGGTGGGGCGGGTGGCCTGGACCGGCTCGTCGGTGAGCTCGACGGCGTCGGCGAGCAGGGAGATCAGGCGGTAGGCGGAGCGGCGGGCGGCACCCTTGAGCATCGGCCCGGTCGCCGGGACTTCGAGGGTGGCCATCGCCTCGGGGGGCAGCCGTACGGGCTTGGCGTGCCGTACGGCGTGCGCGACGGCGTCCAGGACGGTGCCCGCGGCGCCCAGCAGGTCGCGGGCGCGGTCGCGTTCGGGGCCCTCCAGGGGGGCGCCGACGACGGGGTCGGCGAGTGAGGCGAGGACCGGCCGGACGCGTTCGGCCAGGCCACGGGGGCCGTGCAGCTGGACGGGGCGGCGCCGGGCCTGACGCGGCGTCACGGTGGAGGCGAGCCGGGCGTCCATCAGGGGCGCCGGGTCGAAGGCCGCGACGGGGTCCTGCCGCAGCCGGCGGGCGTAGTCCGCCTCGGCGGCCAGGGCGTCGGCGAGCGCGTCGCGCTGGGTGCCCCAGGGGCGGACCGGGAAGACGACGATGAGGGCGGCCTGGACGAGACCGCCGAAGAAGATCAGGGCGGCGTGCACCAGGGCGCCCAGGACGGTGGTCGGCAGGGTGACGGTGACCAGCATGATCGCCACGGTCTGGGTGCCGGCCAGCCCCGATACCGGGCCGATCGCCCAGGCCATACCCGCCAGGAAGGTCCAGCCGGCGAGCAGCAGGACGAACGCGAGGGTATGGGCGGCGGCCAGGTAGCCGAGGAAGGTGGAGACCGCCAGCGCGCCGGCGACGGCGAGCGCGAGGACCGGGCGCGGCCGCATGCTGCGCTGGAAGGTGACGATGCCGGAGGCGAACGCGCCGAAGGCGGAGGAGACCGCCAGGGTCGGATCGCCGCGCCACAGGCACAGCCCGATGACGATGGCGACGCCGGCCGAGCCGCGGACGGCGATCAGCGGGGTGAGCTTGGTCCGCTCGATGGTCAGCCCGGAGCGGGCGGCTTCCTTCAGCGCACTCGACCAGGTCATAGCGGCAGGATACGGGCCGTGGTCGACCGCTTCCGCAGCGGCGGGGACGGGCCCGTCCGCGCGCGCCCCGGCCGCCGCCCGCCGGGAAAATCCTGGCAAACCGACCTTCCGTTCCGCGTAAAACATCCCAGGTCACAAGGGGATTCCCGGATTCCGGTGCGGGCCGTGCGAGCAAGCCGACACCCCGGAGGGGAAACCCGCACCCGCCCCGGCCCCCTCTTGCCCGGTGGTCCGGGACGACTCCCGGGCGGCCGGGAGGGCTCCCGGCAGGTTCGGCAAGGAGAAGGCCCCGTGCGCACAGCCCTGTTCCGTCCGGTGATCGCGCTGATCACCCTCACCGTGCTCGCCGCCACCGCCGGCTGCGGCGCCGGCGCCGCGCCGCCCTCCCCCGTACGGTTCGGCGACGGCCCCAAGACGGGCGCCGCACTGCACACCGGCCCCAAGGGGAGGCACTCGCTGGTGCAGTGGCCCACCCGCCCGATCACCTTCACCGAGCAGAGCCGGGTCGGCGGCGCCGGCCGGAACACCCCGATCGGCATGACCACCCTGCACGGCCCCAAGTCCGGCTTCACCGGCAAGGTGTGGGTGTGGGCGCCGCCGGAGTACTACGACAGGCGCAACGCCGGCAAGGGCTTCCCGGTGATGGAGGCGCTGCCCGGCTCCTACGGCTACCCCGTCAACTACTGGATCGGCTCCGACCTCAAGCTGCAGGAGAACCTCGCCCAGTGGTCCCAGAACGGCAGCAGCCTGCCGTTCATCGTCGTCATGCCGGTGCTCAACCCCGACAACAAGCAGTACTACGACGGCAGCGACATACCGGATCAGCCCAAGATCGGCACCTGGCTGAGCCAGGACGTGCCCGACCTCGTACGGCAGAACTTCCGCACCCTCAAGACCCGCGACGCCTGGGCGATCATGGGGTCCTCCTCGGGCGGGTTCGCGGCGCTGAAGAACGTGCTGCAGAACCCCGGCACCTTCAAGGTGGCCATCCCCAACGGGCCGGACATCGTGCCCGACTCGCCACTGTGGAACGGCCACGCCCGCGAGGAGCGGGAGAACAACCCCGAGGTACTGGCCCGCCGGCTGATCGCACGCGGCGGACCGCCGGTCTACCTCGCCTTCCAGGACGGCTCCCAGGAGCACACGGTGCTGCCGAAGGTCCACACGTTCATCGCGCAGTACGGGCACGGCCCGGTGCGCACCCGGCTGCAGATCGTCCCCGGGGGCACGCACAGCGCGGCGACGTATGTGCGGGGCCTGGGCGAGGGCACGATGCGCTGGGTCAGCGCGCACATGCAGGGGCCGACCGCCTGACCGCGGCGGCCGGCCCGGGGCCCCGGGGGCGGGGCGGCGGCCGGCTCAGCGTCCGCAGTCGACGTCCTGCAGCTCGATCGGGTGGGAGTCCAGGCCGACATAGGCGGTGAAGGAGTCACGGCCGCCGCCGCCCCAGACGGTGGTGACCGTCGCCCAGCCGACACCGGCGGACTGGGCGGTGGTCACCTTGCCGACGGTGATCTCCCGCGGAACGTTCTGGGCGCACAGCAGCAGGTCGTAGCCCTCGGTGTGGGCGGCCCGGTCCTTGAGGTAGGCGGAGACCTGGTACTCCCGAGCGTCGTCACTGGGCCCGTGGTGTCCGTAGAAGGCGGTCAGGAAGCGGTGGATCTCGGCGGCGGTGTGCCGGCTGCCGGCATCAGGGCGAACGGCGCTCGCGGCCGGGCCGGTTCGCGGGTGGGCCGCGGCCGGGCCGGAGGCGGCGAGGGTCAGGGTCAGGCCGAGCGCGGCGGCCGAGGCCGCGGCGAGGGCAGTGGTACGCGAAGCGGTACGGATCATGGGATGTCCTTCGACTCCGGGCATTTCGACGCTGTGCCCACACAGACATCCGGCCGCGCCGAATAGTTGCACCCCGACCACCGGCCCGGCCGCGGCGAATCCCCGTGCCCCCACGCCCGGCCCGGCCGCGCCGAGTGGCTGCCACCCGACCGGCCCGCCCGGCCGCCCCTCATCCCGCCGTCACGACACCACGTCCTTACGGGCGAAGCCCCGGAACGCCAGCGCGCACAGCACCAGCGCATACGACACCGAGACCGCCGAGCCCTGGATCATCCCGGCCCACTCCATCCGGGGCTGCAGGGCGTCCGCCCAGGAGTACTGCCAGTGCGCGGGCAGCGCGGCGCGCCAGCCGCCGAGGGCGGTGACCTGGTCGAGGACGTTGCCGACGATGGTCAGCCCGACGGCGCCGCCGACCGCGCCCAGCGGCGCGTCGGTCACCGTCGACAGCCAGAACGCGAGCGCCGCGGTGACCAGCTGGCTGACGAAGACATAGCCGACGACGACCGCCAGCCGCGGCACCGCCTCCCCCGCCGACAGCGCGCCGCCGGTGGGCAGTTGCAGCGGCCCCCAGCCGTAGGCGGCGGTGCCCACCGCCAGGGCGACCAGCGGCAGCAGCAGCATCGCGGCGGCGCTGAACGCCAGCGCGACGGTGAGCTTGCTCAGCAGCAGCCGGGCCCGCGGGACCGGCGCGGCGAGCAGATAGCGCAGCGATGACCAGCTCGCCTCCGAGGCGATGGTGTCGCCGCAGAACAGTGCCACCGGGACCACCAGCAGGAAGCCCGCGGAGACGAACAGCGCGGTGGCGGCGAAGTTGGCGCCGGAGGCGGTGGCGCTGTCCATCAGGGTGATCCGGCCGTTGCCACGGGTGCTCGGGTCGCCGCCGATCGCGAACGCCGCCACCAGCACGAACGGCAGCAGCGCCAGGATCGCGGCGATCACCAGCGTGCGCCGGCGGCGCAGCTGGCGACGGGCCTCGACGCGCAGCGGGAGGGTGCGGCCCGGGCGGTAGCCCGGCGCACGCGCCGTGGTGGTCGCGGTCATCGGTCGCCTCCGATCAGGGTGAGGAAGGCGTCCTCCAGACGCCGGTGCGGGCCGATCCGGTCCACCGCGATCTCCAGCCGGAGCAGTTCGGTCAGCAGCCCGGTGGTGCTCAGCGTGCCGTCGAGCCGTACCAGGAGGCCGCCCTCGGCGCGTACCGCCGAGGCGACCCCCGCAAGGGCGTCGACCTTCTCCACGACGGCGTCGCCGACCGGTTCCGCGACGCCGACCAGCAGGGTGTCGCCGGAGCCGGTGATCTCCGCGACCGGCCCGGCCTGCACCAGCCGCCCGCGGTCCATGACGACCAGATGCGTACAGCTCCGCTCGACCTCGGACAGCAGATGGCTGGAGACGATGACGGTGCGTCCGGCGGCGGCGTAACGGATCATCACGTCACGCATCTCGCGGATCTGCGGCGGGTCCAGGCCGTTGGTCGGCTCGTCGAGGATCAGCAGATCCGGCAGCCCGAGCATGGCCTGGGCGATGGCCAGGCGCTGCCGCATGCCCTGGGAGTAGGTGCGCACCGCACGCTGCAGCGCGTCGCCGAGGCCGGCGATCGCCAGCGCCTCGTCCAGGTGCGCGTCGGCGGCGGGCCGGCCGGTGGCCTGCCAGTACAGCTCCAGGTTGGCGCGGCCGGACAGATGCGGCAGGAAGCCGGCGCCCTCGACGAACGCGCCGACCCTCGACAGCACCGGGGCGCCCGGCCGGACCGCCTGCCCGAAGATCCTTATCTCACCCTCGTCGGGCGTGATCAGGCCCATCAGCATCCGCAACGTGGTGGTCTTGCCCGCGCCGTTGGGCCCGAGCAGACCGAGCACCTGCCCCTTGTCGACGCCGAAGGACAGCTCCCGTACGGCATACCGGTCCGCGGACCCGGCGTAGCGCTTGCTCAGCCCGCTGATCCGCAGCGGGACATCGGCGAGCGCCGGATCGGGGGCGGGCGCGGCGGTGCGGCGGCGGGCGGTGAGCAGCAGCAGCGCGGCGGCGACCGCGGCCGCGGCGGGCAGCGCCCAGGTCCAGGCCGGCAGCGGAGCGGCCGCGCTGCGCACCTCGGGCGCGGTGGGCACGCTCAGCACGCCGCCGCCCCGCAACGCGACGGTGTAGGCGGCGGGTTCGGCCGGTGAGGCGTAGCCGAGGTCGGTGGCCGAGAGCACCAGCCGCAGCCGGTGCCCGGCGGCGAAGTCGTGGTCGACGGCGGGCAGCCGGAGCCGGACGGTTCGGCCCTCATCGGCGCCGACGATGCGGTACGGCGCGACAAGCTGCGCGGGCAGCACCTGGCGGCGGCCGTCGGGAGCGACGTCGTAGAGCTTGGCGAAGAGCACCGCGTCCGGTGACCCGGAGCGCACCCGCACGGTGGCGGTCGGACTGCCGGTGAGCCGGACGGAGTCGGTCAGCGGCGCCGAGTCGAAGCGGGCGTACTGGCCGGGGAAGTCCAGGGACAGACCGCCGGTGCCCAGGGCGGAGAGATTGCCGAGCGCGCCGACGCCGGGCACCGCGGAGATGGCGGGCGGACCGGCGCCGGCCGGATTGCGGAAGGTCTGCGCGGGGCCGGTGAGCGGGACGTGCCGCACCTGGCCCGCGAGCCCCGGGTAGCGGTCCGCGCTCGCGCCGCGCAGCCGCACCGCGCCGTCGGTCGAGTCCACTCCGCCGGTCCGGCTGATCCGGAACGCCGGCCCGGTGTCGGCGCCCTTGTCGCCCTTGAGGTAGCGGTCGAACCAGGCCTTCGTACGCGCCTGGAGCCGGGCGCTCTCGCGGTCCCCGCCGTCGTGGCCGCCCGAGATCCAGTCGACGTCCACCGGCGCCCCGTTGCGCCGGATCGCCTTGCGCGCGGCGTCGGCCTGGTCGAGGGGGAACAGCGAATCGGTCTGGCCCTGCATGAGCAGGGTCGGCACCTTGATGCGGTCGCCGACGGCGGACGGGCTGCGGTCCGCCAGCAGCCGCCGGGCCGCGGCGTCCGGTACGCCGCTCTCCGCGACCCGCTCGTACATCCGGCACAGCGCGGGCTCGAACTTCCCGCAGCCGCCGGACGTCGTGGGGACGGCGCGGGGCGCGCCGGCGGGGGCGCCCGCCGAGCCGGTGGTGAAGAAGATCCCCGCCCACAGCTTCTTGAACACCCCGTGCGGGAAGAGGGCGTCGGCGAGGTTCCAGTACGTGATCTGCGGGGCGATGGCGTCGACGCGCCGGTCGTGACCGGCCGCCAGCAGCGAGAGCGCGCCGCCGTAGGAGGCGCCGGCGACGCCCACCCGGGGGTCGCCGGCCTTGTCGAGCCGCACCTCGGGGCGCTCGGCCAGCCAGTCGATCAGCCGGCTGACGTCGGCGACCTCGCCGCCCGGGGCGTTCAGCCCGATCTTCCCGGTGGACTTCCCGAAGCCGCGCGCCGACCAGGTCAGCACGGCGTACCCGTCCCGGGCCAACTGCTCGGCCTGCGGACGCAGATCGGCCTTGCTGCCGCCGAACCCGTGGCCGAGCAGCACCGCGGGCCGCCGCCCGCCGGAGCCCTGCCGCGCGGTGAAGAAGGAGGTGTCGATCCGCACCTCCTCCTTGCCGCCGGGCGTCTGCGGCATCGCCAGCATCCGGTCCTCGCGGTGGACGACGGGCGCCGCGTCCGAGGAGGCGGCCGCCCAGGTTCCGCCTCCCGCCAGCACGGCCAGCGCGCCCACGGCGGCGTACAGCCGCCGGCCGCGCAGTCTGAGACCTCGGAGATCCATACCGGAAATCCTAGGTACCGACCGCGGCGGCCGGCCGGTACCCCGGACGGAATCCGGCGGTCTCCCCAGGTAGTAGGGTGCGCCGGCCCCGTACCACGAACGCGGTACGGGGCCGGCGCGAGAGGGCGGGGGAGCCCGAACGGCGGCCGCCCGGCACACCGCTTTCGCGGGTGCCGGGCGGCCGGTGGTCCGGTCAGTACTGCGGCGGTCCGAAACCGCCCTGCGGGGGCGGCGGGTTGCCGGGCGGCTGCCAGGCGGGCGGGGCCGGCGGGACCTGCGGGCCGGGCGGCGGCATCTGCGGGCCCGGCGGCGGGACGAAGCCCGGCACGGCGAACTGCGGGGCCTGGGCCGGCGGGTACCAGGCGGGGGCGACCGGCTCGCCCCGGCCCATCAGCACCAGCAGGGCCACCGAGCCGAGCAGGTCGAGCAGCAGCTGGATGTCGCCGATGATGCTCAGGCCCGGCATGCTGTCGCTCAGCTTGAACAGGGCGCCGTTGCCGGCCAGCCCGATCACCGTCAGCAGGGCGCTGGGCAGCGTCACCATCGACAGCCCGATGGCCAGGCCGCGGGCCGCGCTGCCCCGCATCAGGCTGTTGAGCGCCGCCAGCGCGGTCAGCGCGAGGAACACCAGGGCGGACCAGCCGGGCGACATGGCCAGCAGGGAGCTGAGCACGCCCCGGCCGAGGTAGAGCATCTCGAAGGAGCCGGTGCCGCCCTCCACCAGCATGTAGAGGTGCCAGGCCACGTTGCACAGGACCATCGCGCCGAGCAGCAGCCCGGCCACCACGCCCGCCGCCGGCGCCGGGCGCATCGGCGGGTCGCTGGGGGAGGTGCGCGGCCAGGACCGCATGCCGGCGAGCAGCACGATGCCGGCGACGACGGTCACCAGGAACAGCAGCACACTGCTGATGAAGACGCCGTCGAACGTCGAGGTGGCGGTCTCGGCGTGCAGGAACCACTTGTCGTCGCTGGTGTGGCTGCCGACGCTCACCGCGGCCTGCAGGGCGGTGGCCCAGGTGAAGGTGGTGGCGACGGCCAGCAGCCCGCCGGCCACCCGCTGCCCGGCGAAGGCGGCGAGCGCCGCCCCCAGCTGCACCACGGCGAGGCCGAGGTGGAAGGGTCCGGTGACCTGGTTGGTGCCGCCGCGGCTCTGGAAGGTCCAGGAGTCCCAGAGACCGACGATGCCGAACTCACCGACGTCGACGGCCAGCCAGTACGCCGTATAGAGGAAGAACAGCAGGCAGAACGCCCCGCCGGTGATACGGGCGCCCTTGGCGAGCGCCATGGATTGGTGCATTGCTTCCCCCGATGGTGGTGGTGTGCGGCGAGGATGCACGGTAGCAACGAGCCGAACCCCCTGCCGAGGGGGTCCGGCAAGGGGTTCGGCAGGGGGTCGGGTCGGTGCGTCCGGCAGGGCCTCCGTCGGCGGTGACCTCAGTGGTTGCTGGGGAAGCCCAGGTTGATGCCGCCGTCGGACGGGTCGGGCCAGCGGGTGGTGACGACCTTGCCGCGGGTGTAGAAGTGCACGCCGTCGTTGCCGTAGATGTGGTGGTCGCCGAAGAGCGAGTCCTTCCAGCCGCCGAAGGAGTGGTAGCCCACCGGCACCGGGATCGGGACGTTCACCCCGACCATGCCGGCCTCGACCTCCAGCTGGAAGCGGCGGGCGGCGCCGCCGTCGCGGGTGAAGATCGCGGTGCCGTTGCCCCACGGCGAGTTGTTCATCAGGGCGATGGCCTCGTCGTAGCTCTCGACGCGGACCACCGACAGCACCGGGCCGAAGATCTCGTCCCGGTAGGCGTCCATCTCGGGCGTGACGTTGTCCAGGAGGGAGACGCCCATCCAGTGACCGTCCTCGTAACCCTCGACGGTGTAGCCGGTGCCGTCGATGACGACGTCGGCGCCCTGGGCCGCGGCACCGGTGACGTACGAGGCGACCTTGTCGCGGTGGACCTTGGTGATCAGCGGGCCCATCTCGGAGGCCGGGTCGTCGCCGGGGCCGATCCGCAGCTTGTCGGCCCGCTCCTTGATCTTGCCGATCAGCGGGTCGGCGGTCTCGCCGACCGCGACGACGACCGAGATCGCCATGCAGCGCTCGCCGGCCGAGCCGTACGCGGCGTTGATCGCGGAGTCCGCCGCCAGGTCCAGGTCCGCGTCCGGCAGGACCAGCATGTGGTTCTTGGCGCCGCCCAACGCCTGCACACGCTTGCCGTTGGCGGTACCCGTGGTGTGGATGTAGCGGGCGATGGGGGTGGAGCCGACGAAGGAGACCGCGGCGACGTCGGGGTGCTCCAGGATGGCGTCGACGGCCACCTTGTCACCGTTGACGATGTTCAGCACACCGTCGGGCAGCCCCGCCTCCGCGGCCAGCTCGGCGAGCTTGAACGCGGCGCTGGGGACCTTCTCGCTCGGCTTGAGCACGAAGGTGTTGCCGCACGCGATGGCGAGGGGGAACATCCACATCGGCACCATCGCCGGGAAGTTGAACGGCGTGATGCCGGCCACCACACCCAGCGACTGGCGGATCGCCGCCACATCGACCCGGGTGGAGACCTGGGTGGACAGCTCGCCCTTGAGCTTCTCGGGGATACCGCAGGCCAGCTCGACGATCTCCAGACCGCGGGCGACCTCGCCCAGCGCGTCGGAGTGCACCTTGCCGTGCTCGGCGGTGATCAGCCGGGCCAGCTCCTCGCGGTGCGCGTCGATCAGCTCGCGGTACTTGAACAGCACCGACGTGCGCTTGGCCAGCGAGCTGGTGCCCCACGTCCGGAACGCTTCCTTGGCGGCGCGGACCGCCGCGTCGACCTCGTCGACCGACGCGAAGGCGACCTGCTTCTCCTGGGCACCGGTGGCCGGGTTGTAGACCGGACCGAAGTTGCCGGAGACACCCTCGACGGGCTTGCCGCCGATCCAGTGGCTGATGGTCTTCATGCGAGGGGCCTTTCTGGGGTGACGACTTCGAACGGGGTCAGGGTCAGAGGTGGCGGCGGCGCCCGGCGGCGTACCGGTCGTACGCCTCGCGGGCGGCGACCGCCGCCGGTCGTGTCGCGGTCTCGGCAACAGGAACATCCCACCAGGCCTGCGCCTCCGGCGCGCCCGGCACAGTGTCGGCCGTTTCGGTCTCGACATAGACACATGTGGGCTGGTTCGAGCCGCGCGCCTCGGCGAGCGCGGTACGCAGCTCGGCGACGGTGCCGGCACGCAGCACCCGCATACCGAGCGAGGCGGCGTTGGCGGCCAGATCGACGGGCAGCGGCGCACCCGTGTACGTGCCGTCCTTGTCACGGAAACGGTACGCCGTTCCGAAGCGCTCGCCGCCGGTCTGCTCGGACAGACCGCCGATCGACGCATAGCCGTGGTTCTGGATGAGGACGATGTTGATGTTGATGCCCTCCTGGACCGCGGTGACGATCTCCGTGGGGTTCATCAGATACGTACCGTCGCCGACCAGCGCCCACACCGGCCGGTCGGGCGCGGCGAGCCGGACCCCGATCGCGCCGGGGATCTCATAGCCCATGCAGGAGTAGCCGTACTCCAGGTGGTACTGCCGCGGGGACCGGGCACGCCAGAGTTTGTGCAGGTCACCGGGGAGGGACCCGGCCGCGTTGATGATCACGTCGGTGTCGTCGACGAGGGCGTCCAGCACGCCGAGGACCTGCGTCTGGGAGGGGCGCACGGAGGCGTCCGGGGCGCCGTACGCGGCGTCCACCCGCCGCTCCCAGTCCGCCTTCGCCACCCCGTAGGCCGCCTCGTACGCCTCCTCGACGCGGTGCCCGGCCAGCGCCAGGGTGAGCGCTTCGAGCCCGGCGCGGGCATCGGCCACCAGGGACAGGGCGCCGAGCTTGTGGGAGTCGAAGGGGGCGATGTTGAGGTTGAGGAAGCGGACGTCCGGCGCCGCGAAGAGCGTCGCGGAGGCGGTGGTGAAGTCGGTGTAGCGGGTCCCGACACCGATGACCAGATCCGCCTCGCGGGCCAGCGCGTCGGCGGTGGCGGTACCGGTGTGGCCGATGCCGCCGACATCCGCCGGATGGTCGTGGCGCAGCGAGCCCTTGCCCGCCTGGGTGGAGGCCACGGGGATGCCGGTGGTGTCGACGAAGGCCCGCAGCGCCTCCTCCGCCTCCGAGTGGTGGACCCCGCCGCCCGCGATCAGCAGGGGCCGCCGGGCCCCGCGGACGGCCCGCACCGCCTCGGCCAGCGCGCCGACGTCCGGGGCGGGCCGGGTGACCCGCCAGACCCGGTCGGCGAAGAACTCCTCGGGCCAGTCGTACGCCTCGGCCTGCACGTCCTGCGGCAGCGCCAGGGTGACCGCGCCGGTGTCGACGGGATCGGCGAGCACCCGCATCGCCTGCAGCGCGGCCGGGATCAGCGCCTCGGGGCGGGTGACCCGGTCGAAGTAGCGCGACACCGGCCGCAGCGCGTCGTTGACCGACACGTCCCCCGCGTGCGGGACCTCCAGCTGCTGCAGGACCGGGTCCGCGCTCCGGGTCGCGAAGACGTCGCCGGGCAGCAGCAGCACCGGCAGGCGGTTGACGGTGGCCAGCGCGGCGCCGGTGACGAGGTTGGTGGCGCCGGGGCCGATGGAGGTGGTGACGGCTTGTGCGCAGAGCCGGTCGCGCTGCCGGGCGTAGCCGACCGCGGCATGCACCATGGCCTGCTCGTTGCGGCCCTGGAGGTACGGCAGTGCCTCGCCGGACTCCAGCAGCGCCTGGCCGATCCCGGCGACGTTGCCGTGGCCGAAGATGCCCCAGCAGGCGTTGATCAGGCGGTGTCGGCGGCCGTCCCGCTCGGTGTACTGGTGGGCGAGGAACTCGACCAGGGCCTGCGCGACCGTGAGGCGGCGCGTGGTGGGGGCGTTCATCGGGCGTCTCCTGCGGGCGCTTGGTAGAGGGGGAGGCGGGTGTCGACGGGCTGGTCGGGCCAGGTGCCGCGGATCCAGCCGTGGTCGGGGTGGTCGCAGATCAACCACTCGCGGGTCTCGCCGGGCCCGGCCATGACGTTGAGGTAGTACATGGTGTGGCCGGGGGCGGCGATGGACGGGCCGTGCCAGCCGTCGGGGATCAGCACCGCGTCACCGCTCGCGACCTCGGCGAGCACGTCCGTACCGCGGCCGCGCCCCGAGGGGCTGACGCGCTGGTACCCGACGCCGTCCGTGCCGTGCGCCGGCGCGATCTCGAAGTAGTAGATCTCCTCCAGCTCGCTCTCCTCCCCCGGGCGGCACTCGTCGTGCTTGTGCGGCGGATAGGACGACCAGTTGCCGCCCGGAGTGAGCACCTCCACCGCGATCAGCCGGTCGCACTCGAAACCCTGTCGACCGTCGCCTCCGGCGGGGACCGCGGCCCCGAAGTTGTTGACCTGGCGGGAGCAGTTGCCGGTGCCGCGCAGCTCCACGGGGACGTCACAGGCGGCGCCGTAGCGGGCGGGCAGGCGGCGCTCGCAGCGCGCCCCGGTGAGCGCGAAGCGGCCCCCCGCCCCGCTGGCGATCTGCACATGCGCGTCCCTGGGGACGTAGGCGAAGTCGGTGACGCCGCTGAACACGCTCTCCCGGCCGGTGAGTTCGAAGAACTCGCCGCCGTCGCCGCCGTCGGTCAGCACCGTGCAGCCGCCGGACAGCGGCAGCACGATCCATTCGCTGTCTCCGGTGGCGAAGGAGTGGTGGCCACCGGGCGGCAGGTCCAGCACGCGCAGCGAGGAGTAGCCCCAACCGGCCCGTTTCGGGTCGATGTCCAGCGCGTACGGTCCCGCGGCCGCCTCACCGGCCCTCAGGTGGAATTCCGTGCTCACATTGCTCATGTATCGAGTCTCCTGCGGAAATCGCGGCGTTTGCAGTACCTCGTCGTTCTGCCCCGGACTCCGCCCGGGGGCACCGGCGGCGGGGAGGTCCCCCCGGCTCACAGCAGGCCCACGGCGGTGTCCACGGCGGCCGCGACGTCCCCGTCTGCCGGATAGAGCAGGGAGCGCCCGACGACCAGGCCCTGCACGGTCGGCAGCCGCAGCGCCTTGCGCCACTTCTCGTAGGCGGCCTCCTGGTCCTGGACGGTGCTGCCGATGTCGCCGCCGAGCAGCACGGTCGGCAGGGTGGTGGTCTCGCAGACCCGCGCCATCGCGTCGGCGTCGTCGGTGACCGGCAGCTTGAGCCAGGTGTAGGCGGAGGTGCCGCCGAGACCGGAGGCGATGGCGACGGAGCGGGTCACCGCCTCGGGGCTGAGATCGTTGCGGACCTTGCCGTCCATCCGGGAGGAGAGGAACGGCTCGACGAAGACGGGCAGTTGCCGCGCGGCCATCTCGTCGATGGCGCGGGCGGTGGCCTCCATCGTGGTCAGCGAGCCCGGGTCGTCGTAGTCGATCCGCAGCAGCAGCTTGCCCGCGTCGAAGCGGAGCCGGGCGAGGTCCTGCGGCCGATGGCCCGTAAACCGGTCGTCCATCTCGAACGAGGCGCCCGCGATGCCGCCCCGGTTCATCGACCCCAGCACCACCTTGCCCTCCAGGGCGCCGAGCAGCAGCAGGTCCTCCAGGATGTCCGCGGTGGCCAGCACCCCGTCCACACCGGGCCGCGACAGCGCCAGCACCAGGCGTTCGAGCAGGTCGAGACGGTTGGCCATGGCGAGCTGCCGGTCACCGACGGCGAGCGCGCCGCGGGCCGGATGATCGGCGGCGACGATCATCAGCCGGCCGCTGTCGCCGAGGAGCGGGCGACGGGCGCGGCGCGCGGCGGCCTCCGCGACGGCTTCGGGATGCCGGGCCCGCAGCGTCGCGAGGTCACTGATCCGAGGGGTCAAGGCTCAACTCACCTTCTTGAGTGCACAGGTGGGGGTGGCGCGGGGCCGCGCCGTCGACGGCTGCCCGGCGGGCCGCGGCCGTGGGGCTACCGCCCCGCGAGGAACGCCTCGACCTCGTCGGCCGTGGGCATGGCGGAGGAACAGGCCAGACGGGAGGCGACGATGGCGCCGGCGGCGTTGGCGTACCGCATCATCGGCTCCAGCTCCCAGCCGGAGAGCAGCCCATGGCACAGCGACCCGCCGAACGAGTCGCCGGCGCCGAGCCCGTTCACGACCTCGACGGGGGTGGGCGGGACCTCGGCGGTGCGGCCGTCGCGGTGGACGGCGAGCACGCCCTTGGGCCCCTGCTTGATGACGGCGAGCTCCACCCCCATCTCCAGCAGCGCCCGGGCGCACTCCTTCGGCTCGCGCACCCCGGTGGCGACCTCGGCCTCGTCGACATTGCCGACCGCCACCGTGGCGTGCCGCAGGGCCGCCTCGTAATACGGGCGGGCGGTGGCCATCGCCGCGGCGCCGCTCGCCCCGCCGTCCCCGGAGGCACCGCCCTCGCCGCCCCAGAACATCGGCCGCCAGTCCAGGTCGAAGACGGTCGTACCGGCCTTGGCGCGGGCCTCCAGCGCGGCGAGGGTGGCGCCGCGGCTGGGCTCCTCGCACAGCCCCGTACCGGTGATCCAGAAGATCCGGGCCGCCGCGATGGCGTCCAGATCCAGTTCCTCGGGGTGGATGACCAGGTCGGGGGCCTTGGGCCGGCGGTAGAAGTAGAGCGGGAAGTCGTCCGGCGGAAAGATCTCGCAGAAGGTCACCGGCGTCGGATACTCGTCGACGGGAGTCACCCACCGGTCGTCCACCCCGAACTCGCGCAGCGCCTGGTGGACGTAGTCCCCGAACGGATCGCGCCCGGTGCGGCTGACGACCGCGCTGCGGCGCCCGAGCCGGGCGGCGGCCACCGCGACATTGGTGGCCGAACCACCGAGGAACTTCCCGAACGTCTCCACCTGCGCCAGCGACACACCGGTCTGCAGCGGATAGATGTCCACTCCGATGCGGCCCATGGTGATCAGGTCGTACGGCTCGGTCATATGCGCCCCTTCGGGTCGGCCGGCGCGGCGGATTCGGCGGGTTCGCCGAGCGGGTCGGCGGGTTCGGCAGGTGGTTCACCGGGTTCGGCGGGTTCGACTCTGAGGAAAGGTCTAACGGTGAGCGTCAGACCCTGTCAACAGTTTGTCCTTACATTCTGACGTCAAGGATCGAGGAAGCCACCTCCGGGGTGGCGGCGAAGCAACCCGGGGGCACCCCTCGGCGCACCCCTGAGACAACCCCCGACACACACCCCCAAGACGCCCGCAATACACCCGCAATACGATCCTCGACGCGCCCGGACCCACCCCCGATGCACTCCCCCGCCACACCCCCACACGCCCCCGCCGCCACAAAGTCATTAAGTCCTTATGTCAGGACGAAGTCTTGACACTCCCTGGGGCGCCAGAGAGGCTGTGCCCCACAACCCACCCAGCGCCTCCCGGTCACCGCCGACCGGCGAGAGGAGAGCCGCAGCATGACCGTTCCCCATGCCGCCCCCCGCGTTCTGGACCGCATCCGCATCGGTTCCGCCCCCGACTCATGGGGGGTGTGGTTCCCCGACGACGACCAGCAGGTCCCCTGGCGGCGCTTCCTGGACGAGGTCGCCGAGGCCGGCTACGAGTGGATCGAGCTCGGCCCGTACGGTTACCTCCCCACCGACCCCGCCGTCCTGCGCGAGGAGATCGCCCGCCGCAGCCTGAAGGTCTCGGCCGGCACGATCTTCACCTCGATGCACCACGGCCCGTCCGTCTGGGACAAGACCTGGGCGCACGTCTCCGAAGTCGCCACCCTCACCCAGGCCATGGGTGCCAAGCACCTGGTCGTCATCCCGTCCTTCTGGCGGGACGACAAGACCGCCGAGGAGCTCGAACCGCGCGAGCTGACCGTCGAGCAGTGGAAGCACCTGACGACCGGCATGGAACGGCTGGGCAAGCGCGTACAGGACGAGTTCGGGCTGGACATCGTCGTGCACCCGCACGCCGACACCCACATCGACACCGAGGAACACGTCGAGCGGTTCCTGCACGTGACCGACTCCGACCTGGTCAACCTCTGCCTGGACACCGGCCACTACGCCTACTGCGGCGGGGACAGCGTCAAGCTGATCCGCACCTACGGCGAGCGGATCGGCTACCTCCACCTCAAGCAGGTCGACCCGGACATCCTCAGCGACGTCGTGGCCAAGGGCACGCCGTTCGGCCCGGCCGTCCAGCAGGGCGTGATGTGCGAGCCGCCGCTCGGCGTGCCCGCACTGCCGCCCGTCCTGGAGGCCGCACAGGAGCTGGACGTCGACCTCTTCGCCATCGTCGAGCAGGACATGTACCCCTGCCCGCCCGACCAGCCGTTCCCCATCGCCGAGCGCACGCGCCGCTTCCTGCGGTCCTGCGGCGCCTGAGGCGGCAGAGGGGGCGGAGGCTGCGGGCGGGGGTGGCCGTTGATGGCGGCTCGGCCGCCAGTTGGTGGCGGCAGTTCACCCTGTGGGCGCGTTGAAGTCGGCCCTGCGGGTGCGCCGGCATGCGAATACGGATGCGGATACGGATGCGGATACGGATTCGGATGCACATACGTAGGTGTAGGCGCTTGCGTTCGGCCGCCCTTGGTCGCGTCAGCCGCACTCGCCTGTGTTCGCCTTGTGACGCCTCCTTATATCTCCGGCAACGATTACGGAGAGTAATCTGTTCCCAGAGTACATCACGCTCTGTAGCACTCTGAAGCACGTAAGGACTTGAGGACGACATGACTTCGTACGGAACGCTGGGTGTGGCGGTCATCGGCACGGGCCGGATGGGCGCCGATCACGTCCGCCGGATCAACGAGGTGATCAGTGGCGCCCGGGTGGCGGCGGTGGTCGACATCGACGCGGCCCGGGTCAAGCACCTCGCCGACGGCATCGAAGGGTGTACCCCCTACACCGACCCCGCCACCGCCATGGACGACCCCTCGGTGGACGCCGTACTCATCGCCTCGCCGGGCCCCGCGCACGAGGCGGCACTCCTGGAAGCCTTCGCGCGCGATCTGCCCGTACTGTGCGAGAAGCCGCTGACGCCGGACGCCGCCTCCGCGCTGCGCGTCCTGGAAGCCGAGCAGGCGCTGGGCCACCGCCGCGTGCAGGTGGGCTTCATGCGTCGCTACGACGCCGACTACCGCGCCCTCAAGTCCCTTCTGGACCAGGGAACGTACGGGCGTCCGCTGATGCTGCACAACAAGCACCGCAACGCCGACACCCCGCCCGGCTTCACCAACGCGATGATGATCAACGACTCGGTGGTGCACGAGATCGATGTGACCCGCTGGCTGCTGGAGGAGGAGATCACGGCGGTACGGGTGCTGCGGCCGGCGCCCACCGGGAACGCTCCCGATGGCCTGAGCGACCCGCAGCTGGTCCTCTTCGAGACCGCGGGCGGCCAGGTCGTCGACACCGAGATCTTCGTCAACTGCGGCTTCGGCTACCAGGTCGGCTGCGAGGCGGTCTGCGAGAACGGAACCGCCAGGATCGGCGACGACCACGGGGTGTTCACCAACGCGGCCGGCCGCTGGGGCGGTGCCGTCCCCCCGGGGTTCGTGGAGCGCTTCGAGGAGGCGTACGACCGGCAGGTGCAGCTCTGGGTGAACGCCACCCGGCGCGGCGAGGTCGAGGGTCCCAGCTGCTGGGACGGCTATGCGGCGGCCGCGGTGTGCGAGGCGGGCGTGCTCGCCCAGGCCGGCGGCGAGCGGGTGGCGGTCGAGCTGATCGAGCGGCCGGCGCTGTACCGGTAGGGGGCGGTGGCGGCCCTCGCGGAGCCGGTGGCGGCTGGTGTCGCGCCGCGCTGCCGCGGCGTGTCGCGCCGTGCCGCTGCGGCGTGTTGTGCCGCGCTGCTGCGGCGTGTTGCGCCGTGCCGCCGAGGTGTTGTGTCGTGCCGCCCGTTCCTCGTCACGTATCCGCTCGCTTCCGATCCGTTGAAAGGCCCCGCACATGCATTCCGCGCCGGACGCCGTTCCGCTTGGCCGTACCGTGCACCTCGCCCGTGGCGCCACCCCGCAACGCTCCGTACCGGTCCGCGGCGCCGCCCCGGCGCCCGAACCGTCCTCTCCGGGCGGCGGGTCGACCGTCCTGACGGGCCGGAGCTGACAATGACCGCCCCGACCAGCCGGGCGGCGTCCATCGCCCCGCGTGTCGGCCCGCGGTCCCGCCGCGCCACACGCTTCATCGTCGCCATCGCCGCCATCGCCGCGCTCGGCGGCGCCCTCTTCGGCTACGACACCGGAGTGATCTCCGGCGCCCTCCCCTTCATGGAGGTCCACTTCGGCCTCACGTCCCTGGGCGAAGGCGTCATCACCAGCGCGCTGCTGATCGGCGCGGCCTTCGGCTCGCTGATCGGCGGCCGGATGTCGGACGCGCTGGGCCGGCGCGACTCCCTGCTGTGGGCGGGCGCCGTGTTCATCGGCGGCGCGCTGGCGGTGGCGCTCTCCCCCACGGTCGCCGTCATGACGGTGGCGCGGTTCGTCCTCGGCCTCGCCGTCGGCAGCGCCTCCGTCATCACCCCGCTCTACCTCTCCGAGATCGCGCCCCCGCACATTCGCGGCCGGCTGGTCTCCTTCAACTCGCTGATGATCGTCAGCGGTCAGCTGCTGGCCTACCTGATCAACGCCGTACTGGCGCAGTGGGAGGCCTGGCGCTGGATGCTGGGTCTTGCCGCGTTGCCCGCGGTGGCGCTGTTCGTCGGCCTGTTCTTCCTGCCCGACACCCCGCGCTGGTACATCAGCAAGGGGCGGCAGGACGACGCGGCCGCGGTGCTGCGCCGTACGCTGCCCGCCGAGGACGTCCCCGCCGAGCTGGCCCGTATCGACCGGGCCCGCAGCCTGGAGGCGGGTGCGCAGCGCGGTGCCTGGCAGCAGCTGCGTACGCCCTGGGTGCGGCGCCTGCTGCTGGTGGGCATCGGGCTGGCGGCGGTCCAGCAGATCACCGGCGTCAACGCGGTGGTGTACTTCGCGCCCAAGATCCTGGCGTCGACGGGGCTGGGCACCGGCGCCGCGATCACCGCGACCATCGCCGTCGGGGCGATCTCCGTCCTGGCCACCGCGATCGGGATGTCCCTGATCGACCGGGTCGGGCGGCGGCCGATGCTGATCACGGGGCTGGCCGGGATGACGGTCTCGCTCGCCCTGCTCGGGGCGTCCTTCCATCTCCCGCGGTCCACCGCCGTCAGCGCCCTCGTCCTGTGTCTGATGGTGCTCTACATGGCCTTCATGCAGGCCACGTTGAACACCGGGGTGTGGCTGCTGCTCGCCGAGATGTTCCCGCTCAGGGTCCGCGGACTGGCCATGGGCGCGGCGGTGTTCGTGATGTGGGTGGTCAACTTCGCGGTCGCGCTGGTCTTTCCGGTGCTGCTCGATCTGGCCGGTGCCGGCGTCACCTTCTGGTTCTTCGGCGCGATGTGCGCGGTGTCCCTGGTCTTCTGCAAGCGGTACGCGCCGGAGACGAAGGGGCTGGCGCTGGAGGATCTGGAGCGTGAGCTGCGGAGGGCGGCCGGGGCCGGGGAGGCCAAAGAGGCTGAAGAGGCCGAAGAGGCGAACGGGGCCGCGGGGGTCGAGGGTGTGGTCCCGGAGACCTCTGTCCGCTGACGGCGAGGTCTGTGCCTCCTCGGCGCCGCCGTCCCCGCCTCGTCACGGCCGTCCGCCCCTCGTCACAGCCGTCCGTGCCCCGTCACGGCTGTCACCGTTGCGCGGGCCTTCCGTCACAGTCGATCAACAGCCCCTCCCCCGCGGTCACTCGGTGTCGTTGTCCGGGCACAGGGTGAGTGATCACCAGGCCGTACGCGGCCCCCGACGGCTCCCCCGGGCCGCCCCTGCGTACGGCGCTCAGGAGGTGACGGAAATGACCGACCGCAGGCTCTGGTCGTACAAGGAGATCGCCGCGCACATCCAGGTGCAGCCGGACACCGTGCGCTCGTACCGCAAGCACGGGCTGCTGCCGGAACCGGATCTGGTCGAGGGCGGAAAACCGTACTGGTTCGCCGACACGGTCAGAGCATGGGTGGCCCAGCGCCCCGGCCAGCGTGGCCGGCGCTGACGCCGCCTGAACAGGCCCCCGGGCCCCGGCGCCGCTGCCCGGTGCCGGGGCCCGGATCGCGCGTGTCCCGGCGCGCGCCGTGGTTCTACGATCGTGGTATGCCCCAGAATCCCCGGCCCGCGGCGCCCGCCCGGATCGCGGTGATCGGCGCCGGCGCGATCGGCGGCTATACCGCCGCCCTCGCCGGGTGGGCCGGCCTCGACGTGACCTTGTGCGTACGCAGCCCGTTGCCGAGCCTCACCGTCGAGAGCGGCGGCGACGTCCGGACCGCGGCGGTGCGGATCGCCACCGATCCGGCGCGGGTGGCGCCGGTCGACTGGGTGCTGCTGACCACCAAAGCGCAGGACACCTCGGGCGCCGAGGGCTGGCTGCGGCGGCTGTGCGGTCCCGGCGCCGCCGTCGCGGTGCTCCAGAACGGCATCGATCAGGAGGAACGCGTCGCTTCGCTCGTCCCCAGGGGCACCGGCATCCTCCCCACCGTCGTCTACATCTCGGCGGAGCGCACCGCGCCCGGCCGGATCCGGCACCACGTCGCCAGCGAACTGCACGTCCCCGAGGGCCCGTTGGGCACACGGTTCGCCGCCGTGTTCGACGGCACCGGGCTGCGGGTGCACCCGGTGCGCAACTTCGCCACGGCCGCTTGGCGCAAGCTGTTCACCAATCTCGCGGCCAACCCGATCACCGCCCTGCTCCAGCAGCGGATCGGGGCCCTCGCCCACCCCGAGATGGTCGCACTCACCCGTGACCTGCTGTCCGAGGCGGCCGCCGTGGCCCGGGCGGAGGGCGCGGACCTCGGCGACGAGGACATCACCAGGACCCTGGAGCTGTACGCCACGGCGCCTGCGGACGGCGGTTCCTCGATGCTCTACGACCGGCTCGCCGGCCGCCCGATGGAGCAGGAGTTCATCACGGGAGCGGTGGTCCGGGCGGGCGAACGGCACGGTATCGCGACGCCGTTGAACGGCATGCTGCTGACGCTGCTGCGGGCGGTGGACCGCGAGCTGCGGGGCGAGTGGCCGGCCGGGGTCGCGCGGTCGGCCCGGGGCGGCGGCGCCCCGCCGTCCGCCGCGCCGGACGGGGCCTAGGGGGTGCCCGCAAAGTCCCGCCTGGCCTGCGACGCCCGGCACGGCGCCTCGCCGCGTTGTCGGGATCGTCCACGTAGCCCACTACGAGGACGGCCCTCCGGCACCGGACGCCGCAGGCCCCGCCCTACGGGCGGACGACGGGACTTTGCGGAGACCCCCTAGAGATCAGGCGGCGCGGACCGTCAGGCGTCCCGCGGTGGCGCCGTAGAGCCTCTGGTCTCCAGTTCCGGTGCGACGAGTCGGTGGGCGGCCGGGGTGTCCGGGCGGTCCATCCGGTCCAGCAGGCAGCGGGCCGCCCGGCGGCCGACCTCGTGGCTGGCGTTGTTCACCGAGTTCAGCCAGAGGTGCCGGATGCGGGCGAGGTAGGTGTTGTCGTAGCCGACCAGGGAGAGGTCGGCGGGCACGGACAGCCCCAGTTCCTGGGCGGCGGAGAGCGCGCCGACGCAGGATATGTCGTTGAACGCGAAGACCGCGGTGGGGCGTTCGGCACCGCGCGAGGGGTTGAGCAGGCGCACCGCGGCCCGGTAGCCGCCCTCCTCGGTCCCGTCGCCGGGCTCCACGACGGCGTCCGCCGCCCGGCCGTGGGCGCGCAGGGCGGCCTCGAAGCCGCGCCGGCGCAGCTCGCCGACGAGTCCCTGACCGGCGATATGGGCGATCCGGCGGTGGCCGAGGGAGAGCAGGTGCTCGGTGGCGAGGCGGGCGCCGCGCTCGTCGTCGTTGGCGACGATGTCGACGCGCGGCAGCCGCGGTTCGTGGTTTCCCGCGATGACCGTGGGCAGTCGCTCGGCGACCTCGGCGAGGCCGTCGGTGTCCGGGAGCGTGCCGACGACGACGATGCCGTCGACCCGAAGTTCCTGGAAGGTGCGGGCGAAGTCCTGTCCGGCCCGTCGGTCGAGTCGGCCGTCGGCCATCAGCATCCGCAGGCCGTGTGCCTGCAGCAGCGAGTTGAGGCCGTCGAGGACCTCGACGAACCAGGGGTTGCGCATGTCGTTCAGCAGCACGCCGACGGTGTGGGTGCGGCGCGCGACCAGGCTGCGGGCGGCGGCGTTCGGCCGGTAGCCGAGCTCGTCGATGGCGTCCAGTACGGCCTGCCGCTTGGCGTCGCTGACCCGCGGGGAGCCCTGCAGCACCAGTGACACCAGCGACTTGGAGACGCCGGCCCGCTCGGCGACGCCACGGATCGTCGGGGGGCGTCCGCCTCGTCCGTCGGCGGGCTCGTTGGACCGTTCCATGAGGGGGGATCCTTCCATCGGGGCGGGGAGGCGTCAACGCATACGCCCCTGCACCCGCTTTCGCCTCTGCCCAGGGGTTGACATGCGGACATCCGGACATGCAGGGTGCCCGGAACGGCGGGCGTTGGACCGTTCCAATGATTGTCTCTCCCCTCCTTGGAAGGACCGAGCATGAAGATCGGCCTCATCGGTACCGGGCGTATCGGCGCGTTCCACGCCGCGACCCTGCAGAGCGTCCCGGGCGTCACCGACCTCGTGGTCGCGGACGCCGAGACCGCGCGGGCCGCCGCGCTGGCGGACACCCTCGGCGTACGTGCCGCCGCGAGCATCGCGGAGATGTACGCGGAGGGCCTGGACGGTGTGGTGATCACCGCCGCGACCAGCGCACACGCCGCACTGATCCACCAGGCCCTGGACGCCGGCGTGCCGGTCTTCTGCGAGAAGCCGGTCGCGCTGGACGTCCTGGGCACCGTCGGAGTGGTGGAGCGGGCGCAGGCCGGCACCGTGCCCGTGCAGATCGGCTTCCAGCGCCGCTTCGACGCGGGCTACCGCGCCGCGCGCGCGGCGCTGCGGTCCGGCGAACTGGGCTGGCTGCACACGCTGCGCGCCTGCACCAGCGACCGGACCCCGCCGCCGGCCGGGTACATCCCCACCTCCGGCGGGCTGTTCCGGGACTGCTCCATCCACGACTTCGACATCCTGCGCTGGCTGACCGGCCGCGAGGTGGTCTCGGTCTACGCCCAGGGCGCCAACCGCGGCGCGTCCTTCTTCGCCGACGGCGACGACGTCGACACCTGCGCGGCGCTGCTGCGCTTCGACGACGACACCCTGGCGACGGTCACCGCCACCCGCTACAACGGCGCGGGCCATGACGTCCGGCTGGAGGTCTGCGGCTCCGAGGGCGCCCGCTTCGTCGGCCTCGACGACCGTGCGCCGCTGCCGTCCGCGGAGCCGCAGCTGTCCTGGCAGCGGGCGGCCGACCCCTACGCCACCTTCATGGAGCGCTTCCACGCCGCCTACGTCACGGAGCTGGGCGTGTTCGTCGAGGTCGCCGCCGGCCGGGCGCCGAACCCCTGCCCGCCCGAGGAGGCCCTGGAGGCGCTGTATGTCGCCGAGGCCTGCGAGCGTTCGCGTCGGACCGGCGAGCCGGTCGCCGTCGCGGACGTCCGCGGTACGGCCGGCCCGGTGGCTCTGGACGCGTGAGCGACCTCGGGGTCGTCTCACTCGGCACGCTGGTGTTCGCCGCGCTGCTGGTGGGGGTCTCCAAGACCGCCGTCAGCGGCGTCGGCGCGCTGAGCGTCGCCCTCTTCGCCGCCGTACTGCCCGCCAGGGAGTCCACCGGCGTCCTGCTCCCGCTGCTCCTCGTCGGGGACGTACTGGCCGTCCGCACCTACCGCGCGCACACCGACTGGCCCACGCTGCTGCGGCTGCTGCCGTCGGTGGCGGTCGGGGTGCTGCTCGGTGCCGTGTTCGTCGCCGGAACCGGTGACGAGGCCGTCCGCCGCACGATCGGCGCGCTGCTGCTGACGATCGTGCTGCACCACCTCTGGCGGCGCGGGCGCGCGCGCCGTGCCGGTGACCGTGACCGCGGGGCATCGGCGGCGGCCGTCCCGAGCGGTGGGCCGGGTGCGGCGCTGGAGGCGGACACGGGGCGGGCCGCGGCTCGGGATTCCGGCGCGGCGGCCGGGCGCCGCGCGTATGCCCGCACCCTGTTCTTCGGGCTCGTCGCCGGATTCGCCACCATGGTCGCCAACGCGGGCGGTCCCGCGATGTCGCTCTATCTGCTGTCCGCGGGCTTCACGATGCTCGGATTCCTGGGGACGGGGGCGTGGTTCTTCCTCCTCGTCAATCTCTTCAAGCTGCCGTTCAGCATCGGGCTGGGCCTGCTCACGCCCGACGGCCTCGCGCTGGACGCGGTGCTGGTGTGCGCCGTGCCGGTCGGGGCGCTCCTCGGGCGGGCCCTGGTGCGCCGCATCGACCAGGCACTCTTCGACCGCCTGGTGCTCTTGTGCACCGCCGCCTCCAGCCTCAACCTCCTCCGTTGACCCAGACCGCCTACCGCCCCAGCGCCGGTCCACCGCCGGCGCGGCAGACCGCCGACGGTCCGGTCCGCCAGTCGGGTGACGGGCCGATGGCCGGAGAGCGCCGCGCAACTCCCGCACCCACTTCATCACTCTCCGTAATCGCTCCATGCCTGAACTGTACGGCCGGCCACTGACAATCGCCCCGCCCGTCGCGGAACCGCAGGCCTCGACGGGCGCCGGGCGGCCGCGTTCAGGCCGCCGCGGTCGATGAGGTCCGGTCGTCGCGCCCCTCGCCGTCCCGTTCGCCGCCCCCCTCGGGCCGCTGCCGCAGCGCCCGGCGGCGGGCCACCCACTGGATCGCGGTGCCCACCGCGGCGACCGCGCAGGAGACGCCCAGGCCGAGTGCGGCGGCGTGGAGGCGGTTGTCGGCGGCCGCGCTGCCCAGGTAGCCGAGGCCGACGGAGTACGTCGCCCAGGTCGCCTCGGCGATGCCGGCGCCGAGCGCGTACTTGCGCAGCGGATAGCGCAGCACCCCGGAGGCCAGCGCCCCGGCGATCCGACCGCTGGGCAGGAACCGCACGACGATCACGAACGGCACGCCGTAGCGCTGGATCCGCTGGGAGGTCCACTCCAGCAGCGCCCGGCGGCGGGGGTTGCGGCGCATCCAGGCGCGTACGGGCTCGCCGAACCGCCGTGCGGCGAGGTACATCAGCAGGTCCCCCAGCACGGCACTGCCGGCCACGACCAGCAGGACCTGGGGCAGGAAGAGTTCGCCGCGGGAGGCGAGCACGCCGACGGAGACGAGCAGGGCGGAGTTGGGGACCAGCGGCGGCAGCGTGGTGAGCACCAGCAGGCCGTAGAGGGCGAGTACGTCCATCCGGCCGCCTCCTCGGATCCGCCCCGAGTCCGTAACCCAAGGCTGACGCGGGGTGCGGCGCTCGGCAACGCGGTGGGCGCGGCGAGGCGCTGGATCGATACCCCCTAGGGGTATAAAGTATCTGGGGTCGGGAACACCGGCAGCCGCCGGGACCCCGTGCGCCACCGCCACCATGCGACACTCCGGCAGTCGCCGGCACACGGAAGGCCGCGCCCCACGGCTCGGCCCGGAAGCCGGCACCGGACAGCCGCACCAGACACCGGCACCACAAGGAGATTCCCCCATGAACGAGAACGGCTCCTGCTGCACCCCCGAAGGCTCCCGCCACTCCGGCGGCACCGACGTCCAGGTCGGCGAGGTGACCGCCACGTACAAGGTCACCGGCATGACGTGCGGCCACTGCGAGGGTGCGGTGTCGTCCGAGATCGGCGAGATCGCCGGTGTCAGCTCGGTGCAGGCGGTCGCGGCCACCGGCCTGGTGACCGTGACCTCCAAGAACCCTCTGGACGAGGAGGCCGTGCGCGCGGCCGTCGACGAGGCCGGCTACGAGTTCGCGGGTCGGGGCGTCTGACATCTGATCGCCGCTGGCGGTACGGGTACCGTCAGCGGCGGCCCGCACCCCGATCTGCGATCAAGAACATTCACACAGCCTTTACGACTGGCACAACACCCCCACCCTGGGGCACAACACCCATACCCCCGGGCTCCGATCTCCAGATCATGGCCCTTGACCGCATTCGCCCACATATGGCAAGAGACCCAGATCACACTCATTGGAACGTAACCATTGAGGGGGGTCGCGAGTCTAACCGGGCAGTGCAGGCACCCCGGCGGGGCTTGCACTGCGACAGCCGTGTCGATCTTGGGGGATCGTGCCCGGCTACGCGTAGCCGGGGCGACGTGCCCGGGGAGCTTTGAGCGGCCCTCCCGATGTGCGCGTCCCGGCAGAGCGCGGTGCAACCCGGAGCGCCCGGACGGATCCCGTGGGGGGAATCCAACCGGGATATGGGAAGCGCCCCGCACTCTGGACCCGTGGGGGGATCCGGAGGCGGGGCGCTTTCGTCTATCCGGGACAGCGGCGGCCGGCGGCCGTCAGCGCTGCTCGACCGGCACGAAGTCGCGCTCGACGGCGCCGGTGTAGATCTGCCGCGGGCGGCCGATGCGGGAGCCGGGCTCCTTGATCATCTCGTGCCACTGGGCGATCCAGCCGGGCAGCCGGCCGAGCGCGAAGAGCACGGTGAACATCTCGGTGGGGAAGCCCATCGCCCGGTAGATCAGACCGGTGTAGAAGTCCACGTTCGGGTAGAGCTTGCGCTCGACGAAGTAGTCGTCGGACAGCGCGTGCTCCTCCAGCTTGAGGGCGATGTCCAGCAGCTCGTCGGACTTGCCGAGCGCGGAGAGGACATCGTGCGCCGCCGCCTTGATGATCTTCGCGCGGGGGTCGAAGTTCTTGTAGACGCGGTGCCCGAAGCCCATGAGCTTCACGCCGTCTTCCTTGTTCTTCACCTTGCGGATGAAGGAGTCGACGTCGCCGCCGTCGCGCTGGATGCCTTCCAGCATCTCCAGCACGGACTGGTTGGCACCACCGTGCAGGGGACCCCACAGGGCACTGATACCGGCCGAGATCGAGGCGAAGAGGTTCGCCTGCGAGGAGCCGACCAGGCGGACCGTGGAGGTCGAGCAGTTCTGCTCGTGGTCGGCGTGCAGGATCAGCAGCTTGTCCAGGGCGCTGACCACGACCGGGTCGAGGTCGTAGTCCGCGGCGGGCACCGAGAAGGTCATCCGCAGGAAGTTCTCGACGTACCCGAGGTCGTTGCTCGGGTAGACGACCGGGTGGCCGACCGACTTCTTGTAGGCGTACGCCGCGATCGTCGGGAGCTTGGCCAGCAGCCGGATCGTGGAGATGTGGCGCTGCTGCTCGTCGAACGGGTTGTGGCTGTCCTGGTAGAACGTCGACAGCGCGCTGACGACCGAGGACAGCATCGCCATCGGGTGAGCGTCCCGGGGGAAGCCGTCGTAGAAGCGCTTGACGTCCTCGTGGAGCAGGGTGTGGTACGTGATGTCCTGCTTGAAGGCGGACAGCTGATCGACGGTGGGCAGCTCACCGTTGATCAGGAGGTACGCGGTCTCGACGAACGTGCTGCGCTCTGCGAGCTGCTCGATCGGATACCCGCGGTAACGAAGAATTCCCTGCTCACCGTCGAGATAGGTGATCGCGGATTTATATGCCGCGGTGTTGCCGTAACCGGAGTCCAGGGTCACCAGACCGGTCTGGGCGCGCAGCTTCGAGATATCGAAGCCCTTGTCGCCGACGGTGCTGCCGACGACCGGGTAGCTGTATTCGCCGTCCCCGTAACGCAGTACTACAGAGTTGTCGCTCACGTCATCCCTCACCGACGTTGTGCCTCTTCTTCGAGGTGCCCTGACTGCCTATACCTTCCCCCATTTGGACCTTGGATGTGCACTCGGGGTCGGCCATAGGGCCTCATTACGGCACTCAGTGCCGCGTGAGTGTCCATCCTGCTCCCTTTCGCCCCGATTGGGAAAGAGGAGTGACATCACATCGCCCCGGCGAGCCGGTGAGCCAGAGCCGTACACCGCCGACCGGCGGATACCGTGCGTACGGCCTGCCCGAGGGCCTTCCGGGAGCCGACCAGCACCACCAAACGCTTCGCCCGGGTCACGGCGGTATACAACAAATTGCGCTGCAGCATCATCCAGGCACTCGTGGTGACCGGAATCACCACCGCTGGATACTCACTACCCTGCGAGCGATGGATCGTCACGGCATAGGCGTGCGCGAGTTCGTCGAGTTCGTCGAAGTCGTAGGGGACCTCCTCGTCCTCGTCGGTGAGCACCGTCAGCCGCTGCTCGTCGGAGTCCAGGGCCGTGACCACGCCCACCGTCCCGTTGAAGACGCCGTTGCGACCCTTTTCATAGTTGTTCCTGATCTGGGTGACCTTGTCCCCGACGCGGAAGACGCGGCCGCCGAAGCGGCGCTCGGGCAGATCGGGGCGGGCGGGGGTGACGGCCTGCTGGAGCAGGCCGTTCAGGGCGCCCGCACCGGCCGGGCCGCGGTGCATCGGGGTCAGCACCTGGACGTCCCGGCGCGGGTCCAGGCCGAACTTGGCGGGGATCCGGCGGGCCGCGACATCGACGGCCAGCCGTCCGGCCTCTTCATTGTCCTCCTCCACGAACAGGAAGAAGTCGGCCAGTCCGGTCGTGAGCGGGGGGACGCCGGAGTTGATCCGGTGGGCGTTGGTGACCACGCCGGACTCCTGGGCCTGCCGGAAGATCTGAGTCAGCCGGACGGCGGGGACCGGGCCGGGCTCGGCCAGCAGGTCCCGCAGCACCTCGCCGGCGCCCACCGACGGCAGCTGGTCGACGTCCCCCACCAGCAGCAGATGGGCGCCCGGCGGCACCGCCTTGACGAGCTTGTTGGCCAGCAGCAGATCCAGCATCGACGCCTCGTCGACGACCACCAGATCGGCGTCCAGCGGCCGGTCGGCGTCGTAGGCGGCGTCCCCGCCGGGCTTGAGCTCCAGGAGGCGGTGGACCGTGGAGGCCTCCGCGCCGGTCAGCTCCGCGAGCCGCTTGGCGGCCCGGCCCGTGGGCGCGGCCAGCACCACCTTCGCCTTCTTGGCGCGGGCCAGCTCGACCACGGACCGGACCGTGAAGGACTTGCCGCAGCCCGGCCCGCCCGTGAGCACCGCGACCTTCCGCGTCAGCGCCAGGCGCACCGCCTGCTGCTGCTCGGGGGCCAGGTCGGCGCCCGTACGGCGCGCCAGCCACGCCAACGCCTTGTCCCAGGCGACGTCCCGGAACGCCGGCATCCGGTCCTCGTCCGTGCGCAGCAGCCGTGTCAGCCGGCCGGCCAGCGACATCTCGGCGCGGTGGAAGGGCACCAGATAGACGGCGGTGACCGGGACGCCGTCCTCGCCGGGCACCTTCTCGCGGACCACGCCCTCCGGGTCCGCGGCCAGCTCGGCCAGGCAGTCGATGACCAGGCCGGTGTCCACCTGGAGCAACTTCACCGCGTCCGCGATCAGTTGCTCCTCGGGCAGGAAGCAGTGCCCCTGGTCGGTGGACTGCGACAGGGCGTACTGCAGGCCCGCCTTGACGCGGTCCGGGCTGTCGTGGGGGATGCCGACGGACTGGGCGATGCGGTCGGCGGTCAGGAAGCCGATGCCCCAGACGTCCGCGGCGAGGCGGTAGGGCTGGTTGCGGACGACGGAGATCGAGGCGTCGCCGTACTTCTTGTAGATCCGCACCGCGATGGAGGTGGACACCCCCACGCCCTGGAGGAAGACCATGACCTCCTTGATGGCCTTCTGCTCCTCCCAGGCGTCGGCGATCTTCTTGGTGCGCTTGGGGCCGAGGCCCGGCACCTCGATGAGCCGCTTCGGCTCGTGTTCGATGATGTCGAGGGTGTCCACGCCGAAGTGCTGGGTGATGCGGTCGGCGAAGACCGGGCCGATGCCCTTGACCAGGCCGGAGCCGAGGTAGCGGCGGATGCCCTGGATCGTCGCGGGCAGGACGGTGGTGTAGTTCTCCACGGTGAACTGCTTGCCGTACTGCGGGTGGGAGCCCCAGCGGCCCTCCATCCGCAGCGACTCCCCCACCTGCGCCCCGAGCAGCGCGCCGACGACGGTCAGCAGATCGTTCGCGCCGCGGCCGGTGTCGACGCGCGCGACGGTGTAGCCGCTCTCCTCGTTGGCGTAGGTGATCCGCTCCAGGACCCCTTCGACCACGGCTGCGTTGACCATGCCCCGACCGTACCGCCGGGGTCTGACACCGCGTGTGGTGCCGCCTCGCCCCGGGCGGCGTCGAAGAGCTCCATCGAGGGGCCCGTCCGATGGCCGGGCCCCTCGATTCCCCCTCCGCGCCGGTCCCCGATCCCCCCGGATCCCTCCCCGGTCGGGACCAGCGTCAGCTATGACCGACAGGGGCCGCCAACGGTTGCGCGCATCCGCAGAGTTATTTCACCGTCACCAGTTGTACGCCCCCCGTTCACCGAACGACGTGGGTCCGGAAGCGGTCGACCACCTCGGCCAGCACCTCGGCGCCGTCCCGGGCCCACAGCGCCGGGTTGAAGATCTCCACCTCGATCGGCCCCCGGTAGCCGGCCGCCTCGACCCGCTCCCGGAACCACCGCAGGTCCACCGCCCCGTCGCCGAGTTGCCCGCGTCCCAGCAGAGCGCCCTCGGGCAGCGGGGTGATCCAGTCGGCGAGCTGGAAGGCCGCGATCCGTGTGCCCGCCGTGCCGCCGGCGTCCCCGCCGCCCGCGCGCTCGATCTGCCGGCCGACGGTGTCGTCCCACCACAGGTGGTAGGTGTCCACGACGACGCCCACCTGGTCGGCGGGGAACCGCTCGGCGAGATCGAGCGCCTGGGCGAGCGTGGAGACCACGCAGCGGTCCGCCGCGTACATGGGGTGAAGCGGTTCGATCGCCAGCCGTACGCCGCGCTCCACGGCGTACGGCGCCAGTTCGGCCAGCGCGTCGGCGACGCGTTCCCGGGCGCCGGGCAGATCCCGGCTGCCGGCCGGGAGCCCGCCGGACACCAGGACGAGCGTGCCGGTCCCCAGGGCGGCCGCCTCGTCGAGGGCCGCCCTGTTGTCGTCCAGCGCAGCCGCCCGCTCACCGGGGTCCACCGCGGTGAAGAACCCGCCCCGACACAGGCTGGTGACCCGCAGCCCGGCGTCCCGTACGAGCCGGGCGGCCGCGGCCACCCCGTACTCCCGCACCGGGGCGCGCCACAGGCCCACGCCCCGTACTCCCGCCCGTGCGCACCCGTTGGCCAGATCGGGTAGCGACCACTGTCTGACGGTCTCCTGATTGAGGCTCAGGCGGTCGAGGGCCGCGGGGGCGGCGGAGCCGGTCATACGGGCCTCACGGTCTCTCCGGCCGGGTCTTTGACCCCGTGGACGGCGAGCAGGCCGCGCATCCGGGCCGCGGCCAGCTCCGGGTCCGGGAACAGGCCCAGTGCGTCGGCCAGTTCGTGGGCGCGGCGCAGATGCGGCAGGGAGCGGGCCGACTGCAGGCCGCCGACCATGGTGAAGTGCGACTGGTGGCCCGCCAGCCAGGCCAGCAGCACCACCCCCGTCTTGTAGTAGCGGGTGGGCGCCTGGAAGAGGTGGCGGGCCAGGGCGACCGTGGGGTCCAGGGCGGCGCGGAACGCGGCGGTGCCTTCGGGGCCTTGGGCGTCATCGAGGCGACGTACGGCGTCGGCGGCCAGTGGGGCGAGCGGGTCGAAGACGCCCAGCAGGGCGTGGCTGAAGCCGTGGTCGTCGCCGGCGATCAGCTCGGGGTAGTGGAAGTCGTCGCCCGTGTAGCAGCGCACGGCCCCTGGGAGGCGGCGGCGCAGCCGTACCTCTCGGCCGGCGTCCAGGAGGGAGACCTTGACGCCGTCCACCTTGCCGGGGTGTGCGGCGATCAGGTCGAGGAGGGTGTTTGTGGCGGCGTCGGGGTCCGCGCTGCCCCAGTAGCCGTGCAGGGCCGGGTCGAACATCGGACCGAGCCAGTGCAGGATCACCGGCCGGGTGGTCTGGCGCAGCAGGCCGCCGTAGAGCTCCAGGTAGTCGTCGGGTCCGGTGGCGGCCGCGGCGAGCTGGCGGGACGCCATGAGGACCGGCCGGGCGCCGGCGTCCTCGACGAGGGTGAGCTGCTCCTCGTAGGCGGCCCGGATGTCGGCCAGTGTGGCGCCCTGGGGCGGTAGTTGGTCGGTGCCCGCTCCGCAGGCGAGCAGGCCGCCGGCCGCCCGGGCCTCGGCTCCGGAGCGCCGGATGAGTTCGGCGGCGCCGGTCCAGTCCAGGCCCATGCCGCGCTGTGCGGTGTCCATCGCCTCGGCCACGCCCAGGCCGTGCGACCACAGGTGGTGGCGGAAGGCGAGGGTGGCGTCCCAGTCGAGGGCGGCCGGGCCGTCCGGTTGGGTGTCGGCGAGCGGATCGGCGACCACGTGGGCGGCGGCGTAGACGGTACGGGAGCGCAGCGGGGGCCGCGCCCCGCTGGGGGACGCGGGCGGGGTCGCGCCGGCCGCGGGCCCGGGGCGGGGCCGGTCGGCGGCCGGCGCGTTCACAGGCTCAGCTCCGGTACGTCCAGGCGGCGCCCCTCCGCCGAGGAGCGGCGCCCCAGTTCGGCGAGTTGGACGCCGCGGGCGCCCGCGGCCAGGTCCCAGTGCCAGGGCTCGTCGCGGACGACGTGCCGCAGGAACAGCTCCCACTGCACCTTGAAGCCGTTGTCGAAGGCGGTGTTGTCGGGGACCTCCTGCCACTGGTCGCGGAACGGCTCGGACGCCGGAACATCGGGGTTCCAGAGGGGTTTGGGGGTGGTGGAGCGGTGCTGGACGCGGCAGCGGCGCAGTCCGGCGACGGCCGAGCCCTCGGTGCCGTCCACCTGGAACTCCACCAGCTCGTCGCGGTGCACCCGGACCGCCCAGGAGGAGTTGATCTGCGCGACGACGCCGCCGGCCAGCTCGAAGATGCCGTATGCGGCGTCGTCGGCGGTGGCGTCGTACGGGGCGCCCGACTCGTCCCAGCGGCGCGGGATGTGCGTGGTGATCCGCGCCTGGACGGTGCGCACCGGGCCGAACAGCTCGTGCAGGACGTACTCCCAGTGCGGGAACATGTCGGCCGCGATGCCGCCGCCGTCCTCGGCGCGGTAGTTCCAGGAGGGGCGCTGCGCCTGCTGCCAGTCGCCTTCGAAGACCCAGTAGCCGAACTCGCCCCTCACGGACAGCACGCGGCCGAAGAAGCCGCCCTCGACGAGTCGGCGGAGCTTGCGCAGGCCGGGCAGGAAGAGCTTGTCCTGGACGACGCCGTTCTTGACGCCGGCGTCCCGGGCCAGCCGGGCCAGTTCCAGGGCGCCCGCGAGGTCGCCGGTGGTGGGCTTCTCGACGTACAGGTGCTTTCCGGCGGCGATCGCCTTCTTGGCTGCTTCGGGGCGGGCGGCGGTGGTCTGGGCGTCGAAGTAGACCGCGATGGAGTCGTCGGCCAGCACGGCGTCGAGGTCGCAGCTCCACTCCTCCAGGCCGTGGCGTTCGGCCAGTGCCCGCAGTTTGTGCGGGGAGCGGCCGACGAGCACCGGCTCCGGCCAGATCACCGTCCCGTCGGCCAGTTCGAGGCCGCCCTGTTCGCGCAGGGCGAGGAGGGAGCGGACCAGATGCTGGCGGTACCCCATGCGTCCGGTCACGCCGTTCATGGCGATGCGTACGGTCGTGCGTGTCACGGCCCGGCCTCTCTCAGGATGTGAATCGTGTGAGCGGGGGTGTTCGTGCGCTGTCAGGTCGTACGTACCGGTCTGCGCCGGCGGCCAAACGGAGAAATGGGGGTGCGCGGACCGGCCCCACCCGCTTATCCTTGACTGAGTCAAGGGTGAGGTGGTCGACGATGACAACCGGTACGGCATCCGATACGGCGCCCGGCGCGGCGTCCCGCTCCGCGGCCGACATCCGCGAGCTGCGCAGATTCAACCGCTTCTACACGAACCTGATCGGCGCGCTCGACTACGGCCGGCATCTGTACACGCCCTTCACCCTCACCGAGGCCCGGGTGCTCTACGAGCTCGCCCACCACCAGCGGGTGGACGCCGCGGACCTGCGCTCCTCGCTCTCCCTGGACGCCGGCTATCTCAGCCGGCTGCTGGGGAAGTTCGAGCAGCGCGAGCTGATCAGCCGCGGCCGGTCCGAGCGGGACCCCCGCCGCCAGCGCATCACCCTCACCGAGGACGGCCGGGAGGCGGCCGGCCTGCTGGAGGAGCGCTCGCAGGACGCCGCGGGCTCGCTGCTGCGGGACCTCCCGGCGGCGGACCGGGACCGCGTGGTCGCCTCGATGCGGACGATCCGCACCGTCCTCGGCGAGGGCGCGGAGGACGGGGACGGCACCGAGGACGCCGCAGCGGCGCCGCAGGGCCGACCAGGTGGCCGGGCCCCGGCGGCCGAGGTCGCGCTGCGCACCTCCCGCCCCGGGGACCTGGGCTGGATGGTGGAGCGCAACGCCGCGCTCTACGCCGCCGAGTACGGCTTCGATCTGAGCTATGAGGCACTGGTGGCCCGGATCGTCGCGGAGTACGCCGAGGACTTCGACCCGCGGTGGGACCGCACCTGGATAGCGGAGCTGGACGGCGAGCGCGGTGGCGCGGTGATGTGTGTACGGGACGGCAGGCCGGGGGTCGCCCGGCTGCGGTTGCTGCTCGTGGAGCCCGGCGCCCGGGGGCACGGCCTGGGGCGCCGACTCGTCGACTCCTGTGTGGAGTTCGCCCGGGACGCCGGCTACAAGGAGCTGGTCCTGTGGACCAACTCCGTGCTCGTGTCGGCCCGCAGGATCTATCAGCAGGCGGGGTTCGAGCTGGTCGCCGAGTCGCCGCACCGCAGCTTCGGGCGCGACCTGGTCGGCCAGGACTGGCGGCTGAAGCTGTGACGGCGGTGCGTTGGGCGTTCTCCACTCTCGGGGTGCCCGGCATGCCCGTGGCCGACGTCCTGCGGCTGGCCACCCGCGCCGGGTATCAGGGGGTCGAGCTGCGCGCCCATGCGGAGGAGCCGGTGCACCCACTGCTGGGGATGCGCGAACGGGCCGCGGTGCGCGGGCAGTTCGCCGACGCCGGTGTCGAGGTGCTGGCCGTCGCCGGGTACGCCCGGGTCGCCGCCGCGCGGGACGCGGCGGGCGAGGAGGAGCTGGCGCACGAGCTGAGCGAGCTGGTGTGGCTCGCCGCCGATCTGGGGGCGCACTTCGTGCGGGTGTTCCCCGGGGGCGGCGGGCGGCCGGCGGCCGAGGCGGAGGCCGATGCCGCCCGGCGGCTCGCCGCGGTGGCTCCGCTCGCGGCCGAGCGGGGCGTCCGGGTCCTGCTGGAGACCCATGACTCGCACCGTACGGGCGCGGCCGCCGCCCGGATCCTGGGCCCGGTGGGCCATCGCCATATCGGCGCGCTGTGGGATGTGCTGCACAGCTGGCTCGGTGGCGAGGAGCCCGCCGACACCCATGCCGCGCTCGCCCCGCAGCTGGGCTACGTCCAGGTCAAGGACGTCGTCTCGGCGAAGGACACCACTCCCGTCCCGCTCGGCGCGGGCGCCGTGCCGCTGGGCGCCGTCCTGGCCGCGCTGGTCCGGGGCGCCCAGGGTCCCGCGCCCGCGTTCGAGGACGCCGACGGCCGGGGCCGGGGCGGCTGGCTGTGCTGGGAGTACGAGAAGCGCTGGTACCCCCAGGCCCCGGACCTCCCCGACCTGCTGGCCCCGGGCCGGGCATACCTCCAGCGGCTCCTGGAGGACACCGCCACCTGACCGGCCCACCCTGGTCCGCCGCGCACGATTTTGACGCCCCCTCACACACCTCGGCCCGCCCCGCAAGAGCTGGGCGCCGCCTCGGATGGAGTCATTGACCGACAATAGTTTTCCGGCTATCCGTGTCTCCTTGGAAGTTTCCTTCAACGAGTCGAGGAAGCCCCCCGGAAGGAGCGCAGATGCACTCCAGACGTACCGTCCTGACCACCGCGGCCGCCGCGGCCGCTGCCGCCGCTGTCGCCGGCGCCGTGCCCGCGCACGCCGCCCCACCCACCCCCGGGCGGCAGCCCGTCCCCGATGCCGGCACCCTGGCCCGGCTGCGCCGCCTCATCGCCCGTATGACGCCGGAGGAGAAGGCCGGCCAGCTCTTCGTGATGCGGGTCTACGGTCACTCCGCCACCGACCCCGACCCGGCGGACGTGGCCGCGAACCGGAAGGAGATCGGCGTCGCCAACGCCGCGGAACTGATCGCCAAGTACCACGTCGGCGGCATCATCTACTTCAGCTGGGCGCACAACACCCGCGAACCGCATCAGATCGCCGATCTGTCCAACGGCATCCAGAAGGCCGCCGCCGCCCAGCGGGTCCCCGTGCCGCTGCTGATCTCCACGGACCAGGAACACGGCATAGTGGCCCGGGTCGGCGCCCCCGCGACGCTGCTGCCCGGGGCGATGGCGCTCGGCGCGGGCGGCAGCGCCGCGGGGGCGCGTACGGCGGGCCGGATCGCCGGTCGGGAGCTGTACGCCATGGGCATCCGGCAGGACTACGCGCCGGTCGCCGACGTCAACGTCAATCCCGCCAATCCGGTGATCGGCGTCCGCTCCTTCGGCGCCGACCCGCAGGCCGTGGCCCGTATGGTCGGCAGCCAGGTGAAGGGCTATCAGGACGGCGGGGTCGCGGCCTGCGCCAAGCACTTCCCCGGGCACGGCGACACCGACACCGACAGCCATGTCGGGCTGCCGTACATCCACCACAGCGCCGAGGAGTGGGAGCGGCTGGACGCGCCGCCCTTCCGGGCGGCGATCGACGCCGGTATCGATTCGATCATGACGGCGCATATCGTCGTGCCCGCCTTCGACCCGAGCGAGGACCCGGCCACGCTCTCCCGCCCGATCCTCACCGGCATCCTGCGCGAACGGCTCGGCTACGACGGTGTGGTGGTGACGGACTCACTCGGCATGGAGGGCGTACGGGTGAAGTACGGCGACGCCCGGGTGCCGGTCCTGGCGCTCAAGGCGGGCGTCGACCAGCTGCTGAACCCGCCGGATCTGTCCGTGGCGCACGCCGCCGTCGTCAAGGCCATGGCCGAGGGCGAGCTGGCGGAGCCCGACATCGACGCCAAGCTGCTGCGCATCCTGCTGCTCAAGGAGCGGCGCGGGCTGTTCCGGGACCCGTACACCACGCACCAGGACGTGGACCGGGTGGTCGGCACCCGCGAGCATCTGGCCGCCGCGGACCGGATCGCGGGCCGTACGACCACGTTGCTGCGCAACGACGGCGGCGTCCTGCCGCTGTCGCGGCGGCGGCAGCCCCGGGTGCTGGTGGTGGGGGCGGACGCGGCCGCGCCGTCGGGGACCGGCGGTCCGCCGACCGCGGTGCTGGCGAAGGCCCTGACCGAGCTGGGCTTCACCGCCCATGCGCTGGCCACGGGCATGACGCCGGACCAGCGGCGGATCGACGAGGCGGTGGCGGCGCTCGGCGAGCGGGACGCGGTAGTGGTCGCGACGTACAACGTCTCGGCCGGATCGTCCCAGCGCAAGCTGGTCGCCGCGCTGCTGGGCACCGGCAAGCCGGTGGTGCAGCTGGCGGTCCGCAACCCCTACGACATCGCCCGGCTCGACGGCGTCCGGGCGGCCCTGGCGAGCTACTCCTGGACGGATGTGGAGCTACGGGCGGCGGCCCGGGTGATCGTCGGGCGGCGGGACCCGGCGGGCCGGCTGCCGGTGGCGATAATGCGCGCCGACGCCCCCGATCAGGAGTTGTTCCCGATCGGCCACGGCCTGGCCTATCCCTGACCCGCCGTCGGTCACGGTCACGGCGCGCTCCCCTGCCGCGGGGAGCGCGCCGTGGCGTCTTCTCAGTGCGTCACGGCCGCAGCATCGGCACGCGGCGGATCTCCTGCTTGTCCAGCTTCTTGTTGTACGGGGCCAGCGGGGTGGCCTGACCGCTCGGGGCGGGGACGCCGGCCCAGTCCAGGAGCTCGGCGGTGGCCTTGGTGCGGTCGGCCTCCTTCAGCTTGGCGATGTTGGAGCCGTGGTTGCCGCCGGGGACGGTGAACAGGTACGAGTCACGGGCTCCCGCGCCGAGCTCGAAGTGCTCCGAACTCCACGGGTCGTACTCGCCGTTGACGAACATCATCCGGTTGGCGTGGTGGCGCACCCAGCGGTCGACGTCGGGCATCGCGCGCGCGTCGAAGCGCATCGGGATGTCCTTGGGGACGAAGGTGCGGGAGTTGTTGATGCCGGGGTACTTCAGCAGGCCGACCAGGTTCGGGTAGGCGTAGCCGGGCTCGCCGAGCTGGGTGCCGGCCTGGTAGTAGTACGGCGTGTACGGCTCCATGCCCTGGTCGGTGTAGCTGTCGAAGCCGCCGACCTTGTCCATCCACTTCCACAGCTCGTCGGTGGAGACGGTCGGCTTGGGCACCTCGGCGCAGGCGGTCTCGGCGGGCTGGTACTGCCAGAAGCCGAACACCAGGTCCGTGACCATGACTTCGTAGGCCCGGTCGGCGCTGCCGACGGTCTTGAAGGTCTGCTTCTCCTTGTCGGCCCAGGCCTGGAAGCGGTCGACCATCTCCCCGCGGCGCACCAGGGCCTCGCGCTCGATGGCGGCGAGGGCGGTGCGGCACTGCGCGGTCCCGACGGTCTGGAAGAACCGGTCGTAGGCGGCGTCCTCGTCGTTGCGCACGTCGTTGGGCGCGACGTAGGCGACGGTGCCGTTCATGTCGTGCGGGAAGAAGCGGCGGTAGTACGTGGCGGTCATGCCGCCCTTGCTGCCGCCGGTGGCGATCCAGTTCTTGCCGTAGATGCCGTGCAGCGCCTGGAATATGCGGTGCTGGTCGTTGGCGGCCTGCCGGATGTCCAGCTTCTTCCAGTCCGTGGGCGCGGGCCGGGACGGGGTGAAGTAGCGGTACTCCAAGGAGACTTGGTTGCCGTCGATGATCTTGGTGGGTTCACTGCGGGACGGCGTGGTGCCGACGTTGTAGCCCGAGGTGAAGAACACCGTCGGGCGGTCGTCCGACTTGTGCAGCAGGGTCAGTCGCTGCTGGAAGGTCCCCTTCGAGGGGTGCCGGTGGTCAATCGGCTGGGTGTAGTTCAAAACGAAGTAGCGGTAGCCGTCGACCGGCTTCTCCTCTACGAGGCTCATCCCCCGGATCGCCAGGATCCGGTCCTTGATGTCCTCGGTCTTCGGCTCGGCGGCGGTGGCCGCTCCCGCCGAGGCGCCGCCGGCTGCGGCCGTGCCTATGAGCACGGCGAGCGACAGCAGCCATCTGGTGGCCTTGTGCATGCACCCTCCCCTTGGGATAGCAAAGGTGCAGCTGAACCTATCGGCGCGCGGGGGGTGCCACCAGCCCCCGGCGCCATCCGGTGGATCTCCCCCGCGGCGCGGGGAGGGCCCGCGCCGCACGGGCCGTCAGGCCACCAGTTCCTCCTCCTCGCCCGTGAAGGTGCGCCACAGCCGCGCATACCGCCCGTTGCGCGCGAGGAGTTGCGCATGGCTGCCGTCCTCGGCTATGCGGCCCTGGTCGAGGACCACGACGCGGTCCGCGCGGGCGGCGGTGGTCAGGCGGTGGGCGACGATCATGGTCGTGCGGGCGCCGGCGAGGCGGTCGGTGGCCTGGTTGACGACGGCTTCGGTGGCGAGGTCGAGGGACGCGGTGGCCTCGTCGAGCAACAGCACGTCCGGGTCGACGAGTTCGGCGCGGGCCAGCGCCAGCAGCTGCCGCTGGCCGGCGGAGAGGTTGCGGCCGCGCTCGGCGACCTCGTGGAGGTAGCCGCCCTCCAGGGTGGCGATCATCTCGTGGGCGCCGACGGCCCGGGCCGCGGCCTCGACCTCGGCGTCGGTGGCGTCCGGGCGGCCGTAGGCGATGGCGTCGCGGACCGTGCCGGCGAAGAGGTAGGACTCCTGGGGGACCACCCCCAGGCGGCGGCGGTAGCCGGTCAGGTCCAGTTCGCGCAGGTCGGTGCCGTCGATCCGGACGGCGCCGGAGGACGGGTCGTAGAACCGCGCGACCAGCTTGACCAGGGTGGACTTGCCGGCGCCGGTCTCGCCGACGAAGGCCACGGTCTGGCCGGCCGGTATGGCGAGCTTGATGCCCGCGAGCGCCGGCTCCTGGCTCTTGCCGTAGTGGAAGTCGACGTCGTCGAAGACGATCTCGCCGCGCAGCGCAGGCACCTCGCGGGGGCGCTCGGCGGCGGGGGTGGTGGTCGGCTCGCGCAGCAGCTCCTGGATGCGGCCGAGCGAGACGGACGCCTGTTGGTAACCGTCGAAGACCTGGGAGAGCTGCTGGACGGGGGCGAAGAAGAGGTCGATGTAGAGCAGATAGGCCACCAGGGCACCGGCCGTGAGGGTGCCCGAGCCGACCCGACCGGCGCCGACGATCAGCACCAGGGCGGCCGCCACCGAGGACAGCAGCTGGACGAACGGGAAGTACACGGATATCAGGAACTGGCCGTGGACCCGGGCCCGGCGGTAGGCGTCGCTGCGCTCGGCGAAGCGCTCCTGGCCGCGCCGCTCGCGCCGGAACGCCTGGACGATCCGCAGCCCGGCCACGTTCTCCTGGAGGTCGCCGTTGACGGTGCTGATCCGTTCGCGGGCAAGCTCGTAGGCCTTGACGCTCTGCTTGCGGAAGAAGTACGTGCCGATGATCAGCGGCGGGAGGGTGGCGAAGACGACCAGGGCGAGCTGGACGTCGATGGCGAGCAGCGCGATGAGGATGCCGAAGAACGTCAGCATCGAGACCAGGGCGGTGACCAGGCCGGTCTGCAGGAACGTGGAGAGCGCGTCGACGTCCGTCGTCATCCTGGTCATGATCTTGCCGGTCAGCTCGCGCTCGTAGTAGTCCAGCCCGAGGCGCTGGAGCTGCGCGAAGATCTTCAGGCGGAGGGAGTACAGGACCCGCTCGCCGGTGCGGCCGGTCATGCGGTTGCCGCCGATCTGCGCGGCCCACTGGGCGAGCACCACGATCAGGGCGAGCGCGGCGGCGGCCCAGACGCCGGCGAGCACGCCCCGGCGGACACCCTCGTCGATGCCGTGGCGGATCAGGACCGGCAGCATCAGCCCGGCGACGGCGTCCACGGCGACCAGCGCCAGGGCGAGGGCCAGCGGCCCGCCGAAGCCGTGCAGCAGCCGGCGCAGGCCGTAGGCGCGCTCGGGGCGCACCGCCCGGTCCTCGTCGATGCCGGGGGTGTCCTCGGCCGGCGGCAGCGCGGCGACCTGGGCGAGCAGTTCGGCCGTCGCCGGGGTGCCGGCCGTCGCGGCGCCCAGGCCGGGCCCGGCGGCGGCCGCGCGGGGCGCGACGCCGGCCCCGCCCGCCTCGGCGTCCTGCTCGCGGCGGACCCACAGCTCGGGGGTGACGGCTCCGGCCGCCGGGACCGTCCGGCCCGGCTCGCCGTCCGGCTCGCCGTCGAAGGGGTCGAGCCCGTCCGGTCCGGCGCCGTCGGGGGTGTACTCCAGCAGCCCGGTCGCGGTGCGGGCGCCGACCAGTTCGCCCGCCGGGTCGCGCTCGATACCGCCCAGTTCCTCGGGGTCGGTCAGCAGCCTGCGGTAGAGCGGACATCGCTCGGCCAGTTCGTCCTGGGTGCCGACGTCGACCAGCCGCCCGCCGTCGAGGACGGCGACCCGGTCGGCGAGCGCCAGGGTGGAGGCGCGGTGTGCGATGAGCAGGGTCGTACGGCCCGCCATGACGCCGCGCAGCGCCTCGTGGATCTCGTGCTCGACCCGGGCGTCGACCGCGGAGGTCGCGTCGTCGAGTACGAGCAGCCGGGGGTCGGTGAGGATGGCCCGGGCCAGCGCGATGCGCTGCCGCTGGCCGCCGGACAGGGTCAGCCCCTGCTCGCCGACCTCGGTGTCGTAGCCCTCGGGGAGGGCGGAGATGAAGCCGTCGGCCTGGGCGGCGCGGGCCGCGGCGCGCACCTGCTCGTCGGTGGTCTCCGCTTGGCCGTAGGCGATGTTGTCGCGCACCGAGTCGGAGAACAGGAAGCTGCTCTCGGGGACCAGGCCGATGGCGGCCCGCAGCGACGGGAGCGTCAGCGAGCGCACGTCGTGGCCGCCGACCAGGACGCGGCCCGAGGTGACGTCGTAGAAGCGGGGCAGCAGCAGGGAGACGGTGGACTTGCCGCTGCCGGACGTGCCGACCACGGCGACCGTCTCGCCGGCCTCGATGCGCAGCGAGAAGTCCTCCAGGACGGGGCGGGCGGGGCCGGTCCCGTCGCCGTCGTGGGTCGGTGCGTAGCCGAACGTCACCCGGTCGAAGGCGACGGTGGCCGGGGCGTCGGCGGGCAGTTCGTGGGCGTCCGCGCGCTCCTGGATGAAGGGTTCGGTGTCGATCAGCTCGTAGACCCGCTCCACGCCGGCGCGCGCCTGCTGTCCGACGGTCAGCATCACCGCCAGCATCCTGACCGGGCCGACCAGCTGCGCCAGATACGTGGAGAAGGCGACGAAGGTGCCGAGGGTGATCTGTCCCTGGGTGGCCATCCAGCCGCCGAGGGCGAGCATCGCGACCTGGCCGAGGGCGGGTACGGCCTGGAGCGCAGGGGTGTAGCGGGCGTTGAGGCGGACCGTGCGCAGCCGCCCGGCGAACAGCCGGCCGGAGACCTCGCGCAGCTTGCCGGTCTCCTGCTCCTCCTGGCCGAAGCCCTTGACGACCCGGACGCCGGATATGGCGCCGTCCACGACGCCGGCCACCGCGGCGGCCTGGCTCTGGGCGTACCAGGTGGCGGGGAAGAGCCGCACCCGGCTGCGCTGGGCGATGAACCACAGGGCGGGGGCGACGGCGAGCGCGATGACCGTCAGCAGCGGCGAGAGGACCGCCATCACCACCAGCGAGACCACGAAGAGCAGCACGCTGCCGACCATCATCGGCAGCATGAACAACAGGCTCTGGATCAGCTGCAGGTCGCTGGTGGCGCGGCCGACGACCTGGCCGGTGCTCAGCTCGTCCTGCCGCCGGCCGTCGAGCCGGGAGATCGCGGCGAACATCCGGGTCCGCAGATCGTGCTGGATGTCCAGGGCGAGCCGGCCGCCGTAGAAGCGGCGCAGGTAGGTCAGGACGTAGACGACCACGGCGGCCGCGATCAGCACGCCGGACCACAGGGCGAGGGACCGCTCGTGCCGGACGATGACATCGTCGATGATCAGCTTCGGCACGAGCGGGATCAGCCCCAGCACGCCCATCCCGGCGAGCGAGGAGCCGAGCGCGAACAGGACGTCCTTCCTGTACTGCCAGCAGTCGCGGGTCAGCCGCCGCGCCCAGCCCACCCGGACCTTGTCCGTATCCGCGCCCGCCACCCCATGCCTCCCACCCGTCGACGCCTATCGCCAGGCACCAACGCCGCGGGGTGCGATTTTCATCCCGTCGTAACAATCCGGCTCGTGATCACTTCACCCGCTGCACCGTGAGCTCCGTGATTCCCGGGTGCGGCCTGGGCTTTCCGTCGGCCGCCGGGGTGCGGTCGCCCTCCACCACGACCCGTACGTACCGGGCGGGGGTCCGGCCCGCGTACCCCGTCCCCGTCCAGTGCTCACCGTCCGTGGAGACCTCCGCCCGATAGGCCTTGGGGCGGGTGGCGGTCCAGTGCGGGGTGATCTGGCCGACGCGGGTGGTGCGGCCGAGGTCGACGGTGAGGGTGCCGGTGGCTGCGTTCGGGACCCAGGCGGTGGTGTCGTTGCCGTCGACCGCGGCGGCCGCGTACATCCCGGGCTCCTCCGAGGTCGCCGTGGCCGGAGTGCACCGGGCGGCGTTCGAGGTCGCGGCCAGATCGGGGCGGCGGGTCTTGAGGACGGCCGGCACGCCCCGGCTGACGAGCTGCTCGCCCTGGGGCGACTCGACGGTCATCGGCGCCCCGGAGGTCAGCCGCACGGTGGTCTGGTGCGCCCCGATCGCCACGTCGTACGTCCGCCCCTGCCAGCGCAGACCGCGCAGGGTGACGCCGTCGGACAGCTGCGGCGGCAGCATCGGGTCCAGCCGCACCCGGTCCTCGCGCAGCCGCAGGCCCGTCAGCCCGTGGGTGAAGGTCTGCAGGAATCCGCCCTTGCCGGTGAGGAAGTCCTGCGCGGGCTGCCCGGCGTGCGGGTCCGAGGCACCGGCCTTGCTGCCGCGCGCCTCGGAGAACTGCGCGAACGGCCCGCGCACGAACGGCTTGATGGAGCGCAGCAGATAGGTGTACGTCGAGCAGCCCGGCTCGCCGATCCCGGCCGCGTCGATGGCGTGCACCGAGTCGGTCATGGCCGGGCCGTCCGGGTCGGTGCGCGCGGCGTAGAAGTCCAGCGTGCGCGAGGCCTGTGTGGGCGACATCGGCCATTCCAGCGGGTACATCAGCAGGACGGTGTCGGCCTGCTTGATGGTCGTGCCCCGGTAGCCGGCGTACTGCTCGAAGACCTTGTTGCGGCTGTCGTAGGGGATCCGCAGGTGGTCGGCGACGGTGGTCCAGGAGGCGGGTGCCCGCTCGCCGAGGAGTGCGGCGGCGCGGGTGGCGTGCCGCAGCGCGGTGGCGGCGCCGGCGTTGGTGAAGACGCCGTCGGTGACGCCGTTGCTGTACTCGTCCGGACCGGCGACGTTCTTGACCGAGTAGCTGCCATCGGCGTTGCGGGTGGCCCGGGAGGCCCAGAACTCGGCGATGCCCTTGAGGACCGGCCAGCCGCGGGAGCGCAGCCAGGCGGTGTCCTTGGTGGCGAGGTAGTACTGCCAGGCGGCGAGGGAGATATCGCCCATGAGGTGGTTCTGGGTCCGGCAGTGCGGCGGGTCCCAGCTGTGGCACTCGCTCCACAGGGCGCCGTCGCTGCCGCTGGTCCAGGGGTAGAACAGCCCGTCGTAGCCGAGCTTCTCGGCGTTGGCGCGGGCCCGCTCCCGGGTGCGGTAGCGGTAGTCGACGATCGACCTGGCGAGTGCGGGGTGGCCGGCGAGCAGCCCCGGGTACATCCAGGTCTCGGCGTCCCAGAAGACCTCGCCGGCGTAGTTGTCGCTGGTCAGACCGGTCGGGCCGATGCTGTTGGCGCTGCCGGTGCGGGTGGCGGACAGCAGTCCGTACTGCGCCGAGCGCACCCAGGACTGCAGGTCGGGCCGCCCGTGGACCTCGATGTCGAAGCGCCACAGGCGCTGCCAGGCGGCGGTGTGCCGGGCGAACAGGTCCGGCCAGCCGCGGTCGGCGGCCCGCAGCGCGGCGGCGCGGGCGGCGGCGCGCGGGGAGCGGGAGGTGAGCGCGGTGTCCACGCCGACGTACTTGGTCAGCTCGTACGTCCGGCCGCCGCGGACCGGGAAGGTCGCCCGCTGCCGGCTGGTCAGCCCGTCGGCCCGCGGCTCCCGGCGGGGCTGCGCCGGGCGCACCTGCGGGCCGGTGCGCAGGGTGGAGGCCACCGCGCCCTCGGTCTTCGTGCCGTCCGTGCGGAAGCCGACGTCCATCGTGCCGGGGGCTCCCCTGCCGCCGGCGGGGGTCTTGGACGGCTGCACCCGGCGGGCGCCGCGTCCGTCGAGGGTGTCGGTGACGGTGGCGGCGCCGCTCCAGTGGGGCGTCATCCGCAGGCGTACGGCACCGGTGTGCGCGTCGTTGCGGTCGGCGAGCACGTCGTAGACCAGGTCCGTGCTGCGGCCGTCGGCGGCCGTCCAGGTCAGCGACGTGCGGACGAAGCCGCAGCGCAGCGAGAGGGTCTGGCGGTAGTGCGAGATCCGGCCCGGTCGGGTGGCGGAGGAGAAGGTGTCGGGGCGCTCGCCGCCGGTGGTGACGTCGAGGGTGGTCCAGGTGGGGATGGCGGCGACGGCCTGCCGCCCCTCGACGTTCTCGGGACCCTTGGCGTACAGCCCGGAGACGAACGAGCCGTCGTAGGCGGGGGTCTTCAGCGGCCAGCCGGTCTTGCCGCCGGGGGCGGCGTAGCCGGTGCCGTTGGGCGGCACCCGCTGTCCGAGGTAGCCGTTGCCGACGTAGGCGTGGTGGCTGTCCTTGGGGTCGATCCCGGTGGCGGTGGCGCTCCAGCCGTCGCCCTGCTCGCAGGGGCCCTGGGAGGCCGGGGCGCCGGACGGCGGCCGCGGCGGCGCGGCGGACGCCGATATGGGCGCGAGGGCGGCGACCAGCGCGGTGGCGAGTATCGGGGCGACGAGCCCGCGGGAGCGGCGGGGGGCGGGCCCGCGGCGCGGTCGGTCCGGGTCCTGCGGTGCGCGGTCCGCGGGGGAAGGTGCCGAGAGTTCCATGGTTCTCCGTCGTACGTACGCGGTCCGTGCCGCGGCCCGCGACACGGACTTCACCTTGAACATCATCAGGCCCCCGCCTTCACCGCACCCTAGGACGAATAGGCCGTCCGGGTCACGGACTTGGCCTTATCGACGCGCCGACGGCTCGGCTCATATTGCTCCGATTGGTCAAAGCGCCACGCATGCGGCACACTTTTAGACTGACCAGTCAGATCAAAAGGGGAGGGGTTTGTGAACACCACCCGCCAGGGGGCGGCGGTCGGCGCCAGGGGAATCGGAGTGCGGGGCCCACGGGGGTGGGCCTTCCAAGGCGTCGACATCGCCGCGGACCCGGGCTCACTGATCGCCGTCCAGGGCCCCTCGGGCTCCGGGCGCACCTGCCTGCTGCTCGCCCTCACCGGCCGGATGCGGATCACCACGGGCACGGCGACGGTCGCCGGATTCCCGCTGCCCAAGCGGATCGGGACGGTACGCGCCCGCACCGCCATCGCCCACGTCACGGGCGTCGCCGACCTCGAACCGGCTCTCACGGTCGGCGAACACCTCAAGGAACAGGCCCTGTTGGGGCGGCGGCTGAAGGGCTCGCTCCCCTGGGGCAAGCAGCACAAGGCCGCCACCCGGGCCCGGATGGACGCCGCGCTGACGGCCTCCGGGCTCGACGCCGACGTGCTCCCCAAGGGCCTGGGCACCGCCGTCCGCGACCTGGAGCGGATCGAGGCGCTGCGGCTGTCCATCGCGCTCGCGGTGATGCACGGCCCGCAGCTGCTGGCCGTCGACGACGTCGACCTCAAGCTCTCCGCGGCCGAACGCGACCAGGCCTGGCAGCTGCTGCGGGACCTCGCGCTGTCCGGCACCACCGTCGTCGCCGTCGGCAGCGACGCACCGGCGGACGCACTGGTCGTCCGCACCGCGCCCGCGGCCGCCGCGGCGCCCGCCGACCCGGCACCCGGCCAGGACGTCCCGGCCACCGCACACACCACCGAGGAGGAAGCGGCGCATGCGTTCGCCGAAACTGGCCGCGCTTGAGCTCAGGCGCTTCGGCAGGGGAAAGCTGCCCCGGCTGGGGCTGGTCGCCCTGATGCTGATCCCCCTGCTGTACGGGGCGCTGTACCTCTGCTCCTTCTGGGACCCCTACGCCCGCCTGGACAAGATCCCGGTGGCGCTGGTCAACGACGACCGGGGGGCCACCGCCGACGGCAAGAAGCTCACCGCCGGCGACGACCTGGCCGAGAAGGTCAAGGACAGCAAGACCTTCGACTGGCAGGAGGTCAGCGCCGCGGACGCCGCCAAGGGCGTCGAGGACGGCACGTACTACCTGTCCCTGACGGTCCCGGCGAACTTCAGCGAGCGGATCGCCTCCAGCTCCGGCGACGACCCGCAGACCGGCGCGCTCAAGGTCCGTACGAACGACGCCAACAGCTACATCGTCGGCTCGATCTCCAAGACGGTCTTCTCCGAGCTGCGCGCGAAGACGTCGTCGACGTCGTCCCGGGCCATGCTCGACAAGATCTTCGTGTCGTTCTCCGACCTGCACGACAAGACGGCCGAGGCGGCCGACGGAGCCGGCAAGGTCGACGACGGGCTCGGCACGGCGAAGGACAAGACGGGTGAACTGGCCGACGGGCTGGGCAAGCTCGACGAGGGCTCGGGCGCGGTCAGCCAGGGCGCGGGCCAGGTGAGCAAGGGCGCCAGGGAGGCCGCCTCGAAGGCCCGGCAGCTCAGCCAGGGCGCGGGCCAGGTCGCCGACGGCACCCAGCAACTGGCCGACAAGGTCCAGGGCATCGCCCGGAAGGACCTCCCCTACCTGCGGGAGCACGGCAAGGAGATCGGCGAGAAGGCACGGACCGTCGCCGACCTCACCCAGGCGCTCGACGAGGACCTCGACAAGCTGCCGGGCAACTCCGCCAGGGCGGCCGCGCAGGCACGCAAGAACGCCGACGACGCCGCGGCGCTGTACCAGGAACGCTGCGGCGGGCTCGTGTCCACCGACCCCGACTGCGCCAAGCTGAAGGGCATCGCGCAGGGCAGCGCCCTCGCCGCCGACGCGGCGGAGAAGGTCAACGACACCATCGCCCGTACCGACTTCGGGCAGCTGCACGGCAAGCTGCGCGAGCTGCACCAGGTCGCCGACCGGGTCGCCGACGAGGCACCGGGCATCGCCGACCGGGCGGACACCGCGATCGGTCAGATCAACCAGCTCAACGCCGGTGCCCACAAGGTCTCCCAGGGCGCGGGCCAGTTCGCCGACGGCATCGGCGCGCTCTCCGACGGCGCCGGCAAGGTCGCCGACGGCGCCGGCAAGGTCCACAACGGGCTCGGCGACGCCAAGGACGGCGCCGAGAAGCTCACCGGCGGCCTGTTCAAGCTCAAGGACGGCGCCAACCAGCTGGCCGACGGGCTGCACAGCGGTGTCGCCAAGATCCCGGACTACGACAAGAAGGACCGCGACGCCCGCACCGAGGTGATGGCCGACCCGGTCGAGCTGGCCGCCAAGTCCCTGCACAAGGCGCCCAACTACGGCACCGGCCTGGCGCCGTACTTCATCCCGCTCTCCCTCTGGGTCGGCGCGATGGTCGCGTTCATGCTGCTCCAGCCGCTGGGCAAGCGCGCGCTGGCCGCGGGCGCCCCGGGCTGGCGGATCGCCCTCGGCTCCTGGCTGCCGGCCTTCGCCGTCGGCGTCGTCCAGGTGCTGGCCCTGATGGCCGTACTGCACTGGGCCCTCGGCCTGGAGATGGTCCGCTCGGCCGGCACCATCGGCTTCCTGCTGCTGGCCACGGCCTGCTTCACGGCCATCATCCAGCTGCTGAGCGCCTTCTTCGGCCCGGCCGGCCGGGTGCTGACCCTGGTCGTGCTGATGCTCCAGCTGACCTCGGCGGGCGGCACCTACCCGGTGCAGACCAGCCCCGGGTTCTTCTCCGCCATCCACCCCTTCCTGCCGATGAGTTACGTCGTCGACGGTCTGCGCCGTCTGATCACCGGCGGCGACCTCACCGTCGTCTGGCAGGGCTGCGCGGTCCTTGGCGCCTTCACCCTCGGCGCGCTGGCGCTCACCGCCCTCGCGGCGCGCGGCCGGCAGGTCGTACGGATGAAGGACCTGCACCCGGAACTCAGCCTGTGAGCCTTCCCCCGGGCCCCCGGTGCGGTGCCGTCCGCGGCACCGCACCGGGGGGCGCCCCCAACTCCCGCCGCTCGGCCACCCGCCGGCGGCTCTTCGACGCCGCCGTCACCCTCATCGCCGAACAGGGCTTCTCCGCCACCACCGTCGACGAGATCGCCGACCGCGCGGGCGTCGCCAAGGGCACCGTCTACTACAACTTCGCCAGCAAGAACGTCCTCTACGAGGAGCTGCTGCGAGACGGCCTCGACCAGCTCGCCGACTCCCTCCAGCACGCCGCCGACACCACCGCGGGCCGCGGCGGCACCCGGATCGACGCACTCGACGCCATGATCCGCGCGGGCCTGGACTTCATCGCCCGCTCCCCGGCCCTCACCCAGCTCTACGTCGCCGAGCTGTGGCGCACCAACCGCAGCTGGCGCGCCACCGTGGCGTCGGTGCGCGGCCGGGCGCTGACCGTCGTCGAGTCCGTCCTGCGCGACGCGGTGCGCACCGGTGAACTCTCCGACGAACTCGACATCCCCCTGACCGCCTCCGCCCTCCTCGGCATGGTCCTGGTCGCCGCCCTGGACTGGCTGTCCTTCCAGCCGGACCGGTCGGTCGAGGAGGTGCACGCGTCGCTGGCGCGGCTGGTGCAGGGGCGGGTGGGGGCGCGGCCGCCCCAGGAGGGTCGGTGCGGCGCCCCCGGAGCCACCGCCTAGGCGTCGGCGTCGGCCGTCAGGTGCGTCGGGGCGAACATCCGCAGCCGGGCCGGGAGTACGACCACCGACGGGCCGGGGGCGGCGAGCGCGGCCGACAGGTCCGCGGCCAGCCGCCCGGGGCTCGTGGTGACCGCGGGGACGCCGAAGGACCCGGCGAGCGCCGCGAAGTCCGGGCGGGCGAGTTCGGTGGCGGTGGCCGCGCCGAAGGCGTCGGTCATGTACTCGCGCAGGATGCCGTAGCCCCCGTCGTCCACGATGAGCCAGGTCACCGGCAGGTCGTACTGCCGGGCGGTGGCCAGCTCGGCGATCGAGTACATCGCGCCGCCGTCGCCGGAGACCGCCAGCACCGGCCGTGCCGGGTCCGCGGCGGCCACGCCCAGTGCCGCCGGGAAGCCGTAGCCCAGGCCCCCGGCGCCCTGCGCGGAGTGCAGCGCGTTGGTGCCCCGCGGGTCGAAGGCCGACCAGGCCCAGTAGGCCAGGATCGTCATGTCCCAGCAGCTGACCGCGCCGTCCGGCAGCGCCTGCCGCACCGAGGCCAGCACCTGCTGCTCCAGGTCGAGATGCTGACCGGCGAGGCGCTCGCGGACGCGGGCGAGCAGACCGCGGACCGCGGCTTCGGGGTCGTCCGCCTCGGGGTCCGCGGCCGCGCCGGCGCCCGCTGCACCGCGTGCCGCCACCTCCTCGACCAGCGCGCCCAGGGCCGCCCGGGCGTCCGCGTGGATGCCCAGCGCGGCATGGTTGGACTCCAGCTTGCCGAGGTCCGCCTCGATCTGCACGACGCGGCCGCGCGGCCGGAACGTGTGGTAGTTCGAGGAGAGTTCGCCCAGCCCGGAGCCGACGACCAGCAGGGTGTCCGCGTCCTCCAGGAAGGACGTGGTGTGGCGGTCCTCCAGCCAGGACTGGAGGGAGAGCGGATGCTCCCACGGGAAGGCGCCCTTGCCGCCGAAGGTGGTGGCCACCGGCGCCCGCAACCGCTCGGCGAGCGCCAGCAGCTCCGCCTCGGCCCCGGCCCGTACGACTCCGCCGCCGGCCAGGATCACCGGCCGCCGGGCCCGCGTCAGCCGGTCGGCCGCCGCCGCGATCAGCTCGGGCCGGGGCGCCGGCTCCTTCGGCGCGGCGTCGAGTCCGGTCACCGGCGGTACGTCCACCTCGGCCAGCAGCACATCCTGCGGGATCTCCAGCCAGACCGGACCGTGCGGGGCGCTGTGGGCCGACTCCCAGGCGGCGGCCACCGCCGACGGGATCTGCGAGGCGGTGCGCACCGTGTGGACGGACTTGACCACGCCCCGGAACGAGGCGCTCTGGTCGGTGAGTTCATGCAGATAGCCGTGGCGTCCGCCGCCGACGCCGGCCGACGGCACCTGACTGCCGATGGCCAGTACGGCGGCCGATGCCGCGGCCGCCTCCTGGAGCGCGGGCAGCGTCATCAGCGCGCCGGGACCGGTGGAGACCAGCAGCGGCGCGACGCCGTGGGTGCTCCTGGCGTACGCGTCGGCGGCGAAGCCCGCGTTGTTCTCCACCCGCAGCCCCACGTAGCGCAGCGCGGAGCGGCGCAGCGCGTCGAACACCCCGAGGGCGTGCTGGCCGGGGAGGCCGAAGACGGTACTCGCGCCGAGTGCTGTGAGCGACTCGACGACCAGGTCGCCTCCGCTGCGCGGTGCTGGCGTCGGCGAAGGCTTCGGCGACGGTTGCGGGGTGCTCATCGTTTTCGGCTCTCCGTATCGGTGTGCTTGTGCGCGGCCTGGCGGCCGCTCGTCCTCAGTCGCCGGACGGGCTTGATGTGGTGACCGCCTCGCCTCAAACGCCGGGCAGGGTCGATGTGGTGGCCGTCCCGCCGGACGTGCTCGGTGTGCTCGGGGCGGCGGCCGTCCGCCCGGCCAGCCGCTCCCGCCAGGCGGCCAGTACCGCCGCGTCCGTGGGCCTGGTGGCCAGGCTCACCGCCACATAGGCCACCAGGGAGGCGATCAGCCCGTAGTAGATCGGCTCGTTGGCCAGGACGCCGAAGGAGACCATCAGGCCGACTACGGCCAGGCCGCCCACCGCGACCGACGCGAGCGCGCCCGCCGCCGTGCCGCGCTTCCACAGCAGCCCGCCCAGGATCGGCACCAGCAGCCCGCCGACCAGCAGGTTGTAGGCGACGGTGAGCGCCGCGACGACGTCGTTCAGACCGATCGCGATACCGATGACCGCGACGCCCATGACGAGGATGAACAGCCGGTTGCCGCGCACCTCGTCGTGCGCCGACTCGTGCGCCTCCTCGCCCGCGGCCTCCGGCTTGCGCACCGCGCCCCTCAACCGGGCCCAGATGTCGTTGTTGGCGACCGTGGCACAGGCGATCAGCGCCCCCGAGGACGTGGACATCACCGCGGACAGCGCCGCCGCCAGCACCAGCCCGCGCACGCCCATCGGCAGCGCGTCCTTGACGATCGTCGCGAAGGCGTCGTCCGGGCTGCCCAGATGCGGGTAGAGCACCTTGGCCGCGGTGCCGATGACCGCACCGGCGAGCGCGTACACCAGGCAGTACGTCCCGGCCGCGGTGCCGCCCAGGCGCGCCACCTTGTCGCCGCGCGCGGTGAACACCCGCTGCCAGATGTCCTGCCCGATCAGCATGCCGAAGGAGTAGATCAGCACGTAGGTGAAGACGGTCTGTCCGCCGATGCCCAGCGGCGCGAAGTAGTCGTCCGGCAGCTGTGCCTTCATCGCGGCGAAGCCGCCCGCCTTGACGACGGCGATGGGCAGCAGGAGCAGCAGCACCCCGATCGTCTTGACGACGAACTGGACCATGTCGGTGAGGGTGATCGACCACATGCCGCCGAGCGTCGAGTAGGCGACGACGATCGCCCCGCCGAGGACGATCGACAGCGACCGGTCCAGGCCGAAGAGCACATCGAAGATGGTCGCGTAGGCGATGGTCGAGGTGACCGCCAGCATCAGCGTGTACGCCCACATCACGATGCCGGAGATCAGCCCGGCGGAGCCGCCGTAGCGCAGATCCAGCATCTCGGAGACCGTGTAGACCTTCAGCCGGGCGATCCGGGCGGAGAAGAAGACGCTCAGTGCCAGCAGCCCGAGTCCGATGGTGAAGACCATCCAGGCCCCGGAGAGGCCGTACTGGTAGCCCAGGCCGACCCCGCCGATGGTGGAGGCGCCGCCGAGCACGATCGCCGCCATGGTTCCCGAGTACATCGCGGGGCCGAGGCGCCGCCCCGCCACCAGGAACTCGCTCTTGGATTTGGCGCGCCGCATCCCCCACCAGCCCATGGCGAGCATTCCGGCCAGATAGAGCACGATCACCGCGTAGTCGACAGCCATGGGCCATCCCTTCCAACTGCGCCGAGGGAGAGGGGGGAGGGAAACAGGGAGGAATCAGGGAGGACGAGAGGGGGTGGGGGAAGACGGGCGCCCGGCGGGCGGGGGTCCCGGCGGGCACCGCGTCTGGGGGTTGACCCTAGGAGGCGGGAAGGCGACGCTGAAGTGTACGTTTCCTCCACTCACCGCCCCAGGATGTGGATGGTCCGCACATGTCGCACAGGCCGCACCCGACGCCTCCACCGTCCGCCCCGGCGTCCAACCCGCCGTCCACCCCGCCGGTCCCGCTGGTGGATCTCCTGGCGCGGACGGACCTGGGCCTGCGCCAGATCGCCGGCCCCCGCGAGGGCGTCGCCATCCACTGGGTGCACACCTCGGAGATGGCGGACCCGGTGCCGTACCTCCTGGGCGGCGAGATGCTGCTGACGGCGGGGGTGCATCTGGCGGAGGTGAGCGGGGGCGCCCGGGCGCGGGACGCCTATCTCGACGGCTATGCGGCCCGTACGGTCGCGGCCGGCGCCGCGGCCCTCGGGTTCGGGATCGCGCCGGTGCACGACACCGTCCCGCCCGCCCTGGTGGCGGCCTGCGACCGGCACGGTCTGCCGCTGGTCGAGGTCCCGGCGGGCACGCCGTTCACCGCCGTGGAGAGCGCCGTCTGGCAGGCCGTGACGGAGGCCCGGCACCGCGAGCTGACCCGGCTCAGCGAGGCGCAGCGCGCCCTGGCCACGGCCGCCGCCCGCCCCGAGCCGGCCGGCGCCGTACTGCGCGCCCTGGCCCGCCATGTCCACGGCTGGACCGCGCTGCTCGCACCGGACGGCACGGAGCACGGCGCGGCCGGCCCCCGCCCCGCCGGTGCCGTACGCGCCGCGGCCGCCCGGCTCGCACAGGTCGTCGGCGCCGGCGGACCGTCCTCGGCCACCGACGCGCTGCCCGGTACCCAGCTGTCCGCGTACGCCCTGACGGGGCGCACCGCCGACCCCCAGGCGCCGGCCCTCGTGGTCGCCGCGGACCCGCACGATCCGCCCGCGTACACCATCGCGGGCGTCGCCGCCGTACTGCTCTCACTGATCACCACACCCACCGCCGACCGCGGCCCGGCCGGGGCCGAGCACTCCGCGGCCCTGGTGCGCCTGCTCCTCGGCGCCCGCCCGGCCGATGTCGCCCCGCTCCTCGGCCATCCCCTGTGGACCGTCGTCCATGCCGAGCGCCGCCGGGAGACGACGGAGTCGGCGGCGTCGCTGGCCGCCGCGCTCGGTACTTCCCTGGTCGCCCCGGCCCCTGGTGCCGAGGGGACGGCGGCGGCCGACGGGGCGCGCCCGGACGGCGACGCCCCGGCCACCGCCCCTGCCCCTGCCCCTGCCCCTGCGGTCACCGCACCGAGCACCCCGAACACCGCACCCGGTACCGCCGTTCCCGCCCCGAGCGCGCTGCGGGCGCTGGTCCCCGCCGGCCACGAGATCGCCGCGCAGCCCGGCTGGACGCTCGGCGTCAGCGAGCCCGTACCGGTCGAGGAGCTGCCGGCCGCCGACCGGCACGCCGCCACCGCCCTGCGCCGCGCCCTCGCCCATCGGGCACCCCTCGTCCGCCACCACACCCCCGACCCCCACAGCCTCACCTCCCTCATCGCCCCCGGCGACGCCCGTCAGCACGCCCAAGCGCTGCTCGCCCCGCTGGACGCTTCCCCACCCCTGCTCGACACCCTCCACAACTGGCTCTCACTGCACGGCAGTTGGGATCGCACGGCGAACGCCCTGGGCATCCACCGCAACACCGTCCGCCAGCGCATCGCCCGTATCGGCACGCTCCTGGACGCGGACCTGGACGACGCCGACGTCCGTATGGAGCTGTGGTTCGCGCTGCGCTGCCTCGACCGGGGCGCCGGCCCCGGCCGGTGACGCGGGCGGCCCCTCGGTGACACCGTTGTGACAGTCAACTCCTTGATGGGACAAGGGAGTACGCCACTAAACTTTCTCCCGCGTTGTACTGCACGTCACGACGAGCATGTGGAACGGGGGCCGCGATGGCCGGAGATGGACTGCAGGCCGACATCCCGTCGCTGAAGGCCGGGGGCAAGGACTTCACCGGTGTCGGGCAGCGCTACCAGACCGCGGTCGGCAAGCTGAAGACCGCGCTGACCGGGCTGGAGGGCCAGGACACACCGCCGTGGGGCGACGACGACATCGGCGAGAAGTTCGGTGTGGTCTACGAGGGTCTGCGCGACGGGATGTACGAGTCGATGGGGCATCTGGCCGCCAAGCTCCAGGAGATCGGCGGCGCCCTGAACACCATGGCCGACAACCACCAGGCCGACGAGGACTTCAACGAGTCCCTGATGAAGCAGCACGTCGCCAACGCCGAGGCACAGAGCCAGATGATCAGCAGTTTCAAGGCGCCGCAGGTCTGACGCGTTCGCGGCACCACCGCCCGCGCCCGCACCCGCACTCGCGCCCGCACGAAGACCGGCACCAGCTCTCCTTCTCCGCTCGCCTCATCATCGTCTCGACGCTCTACGGGGGATCGCCGCTATGTCGCTCATGCTGCCGGACTGGCTGGAGTGGGTCCTTGAGATGCTCGGCTACGACTGGCCGACGGGCGACGAGGACAAGATGAACGAGTCCGCCGACCATTGGCGGGAGTTCGCCGGCGCCGTGGAGCAGTTGCAGTCCGAGGGAGTCTCCGCCGCCGGCGGCGTCCTGTCGGCCAACTCCGGCGAGAGCATCGAGGGCTTCAGCAAGACCTGGGAGAAGTTCTCCGGCAACGGCTCCGGCTACCTCGACGACGCCCGTACGGCCGCCGAGCTGATCGCCTTCGCGATGGACGCGGGGTCGGTGGTCATCATCGGGATGAAAGTCGCCGTGATCGCCCAGTTGGCGATCCTCGCGGCGGAGATCATCGCGGCTCAGGCCGCGGCTCCGTTCACCCTCGGCCTGTCCGAGATCGGTGCCGCGGGCGCCACCCAGGCCACCCGGCTGATCGTGCGCCGGATCCTCAAGGAAGCGCGCGAGGCCCTGGTGGAGGCCATCGTCGAGACGGTCAAGGAGCCCGCGGTCTCCGCGCTGGAAGCCATGATCTCCGACGCCATCGCCCAGGGCATGAACATGAACTTCGGGGCCCAGCAGGGCTTCGACGTCGGCCGCAGCCTCAAGACCGGCGCGGACGCGGGCATCGAGGCGGCCAAGAACTCCGGTCAGACCTTCACCGAGGCGCTGCGCGACGGCGCGGGCGGCAGGGCCGGTCACCATGCCCGCGGCGGCCTGGACCACGCCGCCGGACGGGGCGGCGACGGCGGGGACGGGGACGGCGGGGGGTCCGGCGAGTCCGCGGGGTCGGGGTCCGGCAGCGGGTCCGAAAGCGGATCCGGCTCGGGGAGCGGGTCGGGTTCCGGGAGCGATTCCGGGTCCGGGAGCGGGGACGGCGGGGGCGGCTCCGGGAGCGGTTCGCGTTCCGACAGCGGTTCCGGGAGTGGCACGGGGAGCGGTTCCGGCAGTGGCTCCGACGGCGGTGGGTCCGGCACCGGTACGTCGGGCGGAGGCGGTACGGGGACGCATGCGGGTGCGGGAGGAAGTAGCGGTACCGGTGGCGGGAGCGGGAGCGGCGCCGGTGGAACCGGCGGCGGCACCGACTCCGGTCATGCGGCGGGAGGTTCGGGTTCCACGGACACCGGCTCCGGCGGCACCTCGTCCGATCCCTCCCACGCCGACTCCCCCGGCCAGGACGGTGGTCGCCAAGTCCCCCAGGCCCAGCCCCTGCCGCCCCCGAGCCAGCGCACCGCCTTCGACGAGGGCTACACCGGCGGCAGCGACCACAACCCGTACGGGGGCTCCGACCGGCCATCGGGCGGCCCCACCTCGGACTCCGGCAACACCCCGGCATCGGGCGGCCCCACCTCGGACTCCGGGCACACCCCGGCGTCCGGCCCCGCGTCCGACCCGGGGCCGGTGAGCACCCAGCCCGCTCCGGACAACGCCCCGGACAACGCCCCGGGCAACACCCCGGGCAACACCCCGGATGCCGCCCGTCCGGACTCCGGGCCGGACGCGATCCGTACGCAGCCGGCCCCGGACACGTCACCGGCGGCCGGCCCCGGACCGTCGCCCGACTCGGGAGCGGCCCCCGGCCGGGCACACAGCTCCGGGCCCACCCCCGAGCACGCCTCCGGGCCCGCCCCGGACCACGCCGCCGCGAACCAGCCGGCCGCGGCCGCTCCCGACGGCCCGTCCCACCCGGACGCCGGCCCGTCCCCACAGCAGTCCTCCCCCGGCCCCGCCTCCGACCCGGTCCCCGGCCACGCGCCCGGCACCACCGACCCCACCCCCTCCGGCAGCGGCAACACCGACGGCGGAAGCGGCACGCACAACGGGGACGGCTCCCACAGCGGAGCGGGCGGCGGGCGTCCGGCCACCCCGCATGTGGGCGTGCCCTCCCAGGGCGCTCCGGTGCAGCACTCCCCCTCGTCGGGGCCGCCCGTCGGACAGCGCGACCCCTCACCCGGCGACCCGATGCCGCATGTCCGTGACGAGGACGACACCACCGTCACCACCCAGTCCGCCGACGCCGTGACCGCACCACCGCCCACCACGCACCCGGCGACGGACCCCGGGCCCGGCAACCCCGCCACCCCGCAGCAGCAGCCGTCACAGAGCACCCCGCAGACCCCGGGCCCGATGGGCGTGCCCACCGCCGTGCCTCCGCAGGGCGGGCCGGCGACGCCGAACACCGCTCCACCGCGCGGCGGCACACCGCCGTCCGCTGGAAGCCCCACCGCCCCGCCCAACCGCCGCCCGGACGGCTCCCAGCCGATCCACGACGTCACCCGGCAGCGCCGTCCCGACCGCCCGGCCTACGACCCCCGCCTCGACGGACCACGCCGCCCGCAGGCCCCGCAGAGCCCGTCGACCCCGGACAACGGCCGCCCCGACCCGCGCCGGCAGCGCCCCACCCCGTCGCCCACCCGCCCGGACACCACACGGCCCGGCACCACCCGCCCGGACACCACACGGCCTGACGCCACCAGGCCCGACACGACGCGGCCGGACCCACGGACCACCGACCCCAGTCGGCCCGCGGACCCCAACCGCCCCACCGACTCCGACCGGCCGGCCGCCCCGGACCGCACCGACAACCAGCCGGACCACACCGACAACCAGCGGGACCGCACCGGAACTCCCCCGAACGGGGACGGCCACACCGACTCGTCCCACACCGACGCGCCCCAGCCCCACAGGGACGACGCCGACGGTCACAGTGACCCTCGGGACGATCACCCGCCCGCCTCCGAGACCCGCAACCGCGAGCGCCCCGGCGGTCTCGAAGGCCCCACCGACGAGCACCAGCAGCACGTCGAGGACTCGATCCCCAGAAACGACGACGGCACCCCCCAACGCCACCCCGACCCCGACAACGGCAACTGGGTCGACTCCATCAACGACCCCGGCCCCGACACCCCCGGCCGCAACAACAACTGCGTCGACGCCGCCCTCGCCACCGCCGACACCTACTCCGGCAACCCCACCGCCGCCGCCCACCGCACCCCCGACACCCACCCCGACGGCACCCCCTCCGACCGCGGCGAGAACAACGGCCGCGACCGCATCGAAAACACCCTCGGCGCCCGCTTCAACGACTACGGCAACGGCCCCGACGCCTTCCACCGCCTCGAAAACGACCTCCACAGCGCCGGCCACGGCTCCCAAGCCGTCATCATCACCCAGGACAACAACGGCCGCGCCCACGCCTGGAACGTCGTCAACCACAACGGCAAGATCACCTACGTCGACGCCCAAACCGGCCAACGCAGCGACACCCCCCTCCACGACGGCACCAACGGCGTCCACGCCATCCCCCTCGACCCCAACCGCCGCCCCCTCCCCACCACCCCCAACACCCCCACCACCGACAACCACAGCAGCGAGAGCGACCGCCGACCCGCCGCCGAACCCGCCGGCGCTCAGCCGAAGCCCCCGCCGGTCGTCCCGAAGGACGAGCCGGAGAACGCGGAGGCGGCACGGAACGAGCCGCACCGCCAAGAGGAGCTGCACCCCCGGATCGGCCCGGCGGAGACGGCCGACTCAAGGCACCACGGCATGTATCCGATGGAACATCAGGCGAATCTGCGCGACAGCAACGATGTTCGCCAGGTGGACACGGACGTCCCCTACCGGCGCATGAGCGAATGGGCGGAAATCCCGAAGAACGCCAAGCCGCCGGCGACCCAGAGCCCGCTGGCGGCCGTCCTCAACCGCTGTGTGCCCACGCCGGACGAGAACGGAGTGCCGCGGTACCCGCTGCTCCGCCGGCGCGACCTCATCGACGCCCTGCCCGGCTTCGACACCCTGCACCCGGGTGAACAGGGCGCGGTGGTCGCCGCCATGGCCCGTATGAGCCACTCCTACCACGCCGCGCACGCCGTCGGAATGAGCCCGGAGCCTCGCGACCACCCCTACGCCAACGACAAGGACAAGGACGGAAACCCCATCCCGCAGGGGGCGAACGTCACGACCTCGCCCCCTGTCGTGGCACACCAGTCGAACCAATGGCCTACCGCCAGCCGTCAGGACGCCGACCTCAAGCAGGCGATCAAGGACGCCTTCGGCCAGGCGGGATTCTCCGGAGCGCTCAATGCGTCCGGCGACCACCGCCCCGACTTCACCGGCCGGAACTACGCCGTCGTCGAGGTCTACGACCCGAAGACGAAGGAAACGAGCTTCGTGGTCGACTCCTCCTTCGGCAATGACGCCCCCATTCCCGGAAAGCACTCCGAACCACACATCCTCGACTACCTGGACTCGCTCGACGCGGGCCGAGAAGACGGAGAGAAGTACGAGCGCCTCAGTCTCTATACGGATCGCGAGCCGTGCGGCAGGGGCCAGGGGTTGGCAAACTGCTCGGATACGCTGCGGGAAAGAATTCCCGGGGTGGACGTCTATTACGCGACGGAGTACCGGAAGAACGCGGAGACCGTACCCGAAGAAGTGCCCGCCGGCACCACGCGCAAAAAGCTGAACGACGGGGCCCATGTCGCCAATATGCTGGAAATTGGTAAGCTGTGGGTCAAAGTCAAGCATCAGGGCGGCCTGTAGTGGCGTCATCTGACGGCAACACTTGAAAGGCGAAGCATGACGGACCTTGAATCCGGGAAATCAGGCAGCACCTCGCCCCGCCAAGAAGTACAGGAATGGGTCGAGGGCGCGGCCCAGACGAGTGGATTTGTTTTCCTCACCGGGGCGACCGGTTCGGGAAAGACCCACCTGCTGCGGTCCCTGGATTCTCGGTCCGATGCGATGCTCCTCGTCGATGCGGCGGGACTCTCGGCGGAGCAGGTCTTCCTCAAGATCGTCGAACTGCTGGACGTCCCGTACGACCTGCACGAGCGCAATCCCGTCCCGTACGCCAACGCGCTGCGACGCGCCAAGATCAAGCGGGTCGTCGCGGTGAGCAATGTGCATCTGGCGGGCGGCGTGCGGACCTCGTCCGAACCCGGCCGCGTCATGCGGTCCGTCGTCTGGTCGCTCGGCGCCGGCGCCGCCCGGACCGGCGTCCGGCTGATCGCGGAGGTGGATTCCTCCGTCGCACCGCTGCCGGAGAAGGCCCCGACCATTTCCCTCGACGGCACCGGGGCGGCGAAAGCAAAAACCCCGCCGTTCCCCGACCCGAACTCCGCGGAAAGTGCCGCCCTCCGGACACTGGCGCAGGCCGAAATTCGCACCCTGCACCTTGAGGAATGGTGCGCACTGGGCGAAATCATCGGCGTCCGGCTCGACATCGAGCACATGCGGCGCATCGCCACCGAACTCGATTCACTGTCGCTCGACGGCGATACGGTTCGTTTCCGCCACGAGGGATATGCGCACGGCATCCGGCGCGCCATGGCGGACGAAGGACGGGAACTGAACGACCGGATCGTGGCAGCGTTGCGTCACCTGCCGCCGGGACCGCTCACCGCGTACGCGGAACGCTCACTGCCCGCCCATTCGGCCCGAGCGGGGAATTTCGAGGAGGTGATCGCCGACCCGCGCGTGATGGCCACCTGCGACCGCACCGCCCTACTGGAACCGCTTCCGCTCGCCTTTCCCGACGGAATCCCCGTGGGATCGCTCGCCGCGGATATCCACTATCTCGACAAGCTGGGCGTCGCGCCGGATGCGCACGAGGAGTGGATCGCGTTCCTGCACCGCAACGCCGTGTGCCGGAACGACCTCGAGACAGCACAGACCCTCGGCCGGGCCGTCGACCTTCCCTGGCGGACGGAATGGGCGCGTTGGCGACGCGGAGGCCAGTTCACCCCTTCGCCCGACCATGTCGGCGAGGTCGAGTCCCTGGTGGCCGTACCCGGTTCGGTCCTGGTGGAGAGCACGGGAGGCACCGGCACCCGGCGTCGGTGGAACGCCCTGACCGGGGCCCCGGCCGAGGCACCGGACGAGGCGACCGCCGATGCGCCGGCCGCTTCGCGGGGTGCGACGACAGCCCCCGCGCCCGCACCCGTCTGGGACGCGGACACCGGTTGGAACAAGGTGGACCTACGCCGCTCCCCGTCCTCGGCCACGGACGACAGCCGCCTCACGCTGCGCGTCCCGGGGCTGAACGCGGCAGCGACGGTGGGGGATGTCGTGGTGCTGGGCGGCACCCAGGGCCTCTACGCCGTGACCGTCCCCGAGAACGGCGCGAGTACGGCGCCTCCCTCGGCAACGGCAACGACATCTGCACCAGCACCGACACCGGCCTTCGCACTGCCGATGCTCGCTCCGCACGGCTTCATCGCCACCCGCCCCTACCGCCGAGACGACGACTACCGGCCGACGCACGAGCGCCTGAGTGCGGTCTTCGGCGCGGACCGCACCCACCGGCTGACCGATTCCCGCATCCCGGACAGTCTCGCCCATCAGCCCTCACGCGACTTCCTGCGGGAAGTCGGTTTCCCGGAGGTCGAGTTCTTCTTCGGCCTCAGCACTCTGCCGCTGTCGGAGACGGGGCTTGAGGAAGTCGACTGGGAGAGGTCCCAGGGCGCCCGACTCCCGGACGGCGAGGGCCCGTTCCATCTCCTGGGCGAATGGATCGAAGGCGTGCTCTGCCTGGACGGCGCCTCGGGCGCGGTCCACCGGGCGCCGAAGGCCACCGCGCTCGACGCCGGGGCGGGCACCCAGACCCTGGTCGGTACGAGTCTGGCCCACTTCACCGCGATGGTGAGTCTGCACTGGCAGCGGATGGTGGTCTACGACCAGTCGGGAAATCTGGACTCCGAGGAGCTGCTGGCCGAACTGGCCGACTGGCTCAAGGGGATCGACCCCGCGGCGGGGAAGTCCGAACCCTGGCAGCACGTCCTCGACCCGGACAACTTCGACACGTTGTGACACCACCGGACGGCCCGCCACGGTCGTTCCGTGGCGGGCCGGAGTCGGCTGCCGCGCTGGGGCGTGTCCGCGCCCGGCGGCACGGTGGCCGTCAGCCCTGGCGGGCCGCGGCGATCTGTCGCGACATGATCGTCGTCAGCTCGTAGGCGGTGTGCGAGGCGGCCACACAGGTGATCTCCGCGTGGTCGTAGGCCGGGGCGACCTCCACCACGTCCGCCGAGACCAGGTTGCAGGAGGACAGCCCGCGGACGATCTCCAGCAGCTCGCGGGAGGTCAGACCGCCCGCCTCGGGGGTGCCGGTGCCGGGCGCGTGCGCCGGGTCCAGCACGTCGATGTCGATGGAGATGTACAGCGGGCGGTCGCCGATGCGCTGGCGCAGCTGGTCGGCGACCTCGTCCACGCCGCGCCGCATGACGTCCGCGGAGGTGACGATGCCGAAGCCCATCTTCTCGTCGTCGTCGAGGTCCTTCTTGCCGTACAGCGGTCCGCGGGTGCCGACGTGCGAGAGCGCGGAGGTGTCGAGGATGCCCTCCTCGACGGCGCGGCGGAACGGCGTGCCGTGGGTGTACTCGGCGCCGAAGTAGGTGTCCCAGGTGTCCAGATGGGCGTCGAAGTGGAGCAGCGCCACCGGGCCGTGCTTCTTGGCGACCGAACGCAGGATCGGCAGGGCGATGGTGTGGTCGCCGCCGAGGGTCATCATGCGGGCGCCGGTGCCGAGCAGGTCGTCGGCCGCGGCCTCGATGGTCTCGACGGCCTCGTTGATGTTGAACGGGTTCGCGGCGATGTCGCCGGCGTCGGCGACCTGGGCGAGCGCGAAGGGGGAGGCGTCCTGGGCCGGGTTGTACGGGCGCAGCAGGCGGGAGGCCTCGCGGATGGCGTTGCCACCGAAGCGGGCGCCGGGCCGGTAGGAGACACCGGTGTCGAAGGGGACACCGACGACGGCCACGTCGGCGCGGCCACCGACCTCGTCGAGGCGCGGCAGGCGGGCGAAGGTCGCGGGCCCGGCGTAGCGGGGGATGCGGGAGGAGTCGACGGGGCCGACGGGCTCGGGAGATGCGCTGGCTGCGGTGGTCATGAGGGTGAGGTTACGGACGGGCGCCGGTCCGGCCCATGGACATTTGCGGCAGGGAGATCGACCTCGTTCGACGTTTTGGACAGCGGGTGGAGCGGGTGGCTCCCGGCGCCCCGCCGCCGTCGCCCGTCCGGGCGTCCGGACCGCGGTGCGCCCGCCCGGCGGACGCCCGGGCGTCCGGGGTGTGGAAGTGCCCCGCCCCGCATCACCCGTCCGGGCACAATGGCGCTATGCCGATAGCCTCCGCAGCCGCCGTCCCCTCGCGCGCCGAACTCGTCGACCATCTCGTCCGCACCCGCATCGCCGGTGAAGTCGCCACTCCCCGCGAGAACAACCTCTCCCACTACCGCAGACTCGCCAACGGCGACCGCCACTACTGGTTCGGCCTGGAGTTCGGCGACCGATGGTCGGACGAGCAGGACGTGCTGGCCGTGATGGCGGAGCGCTGCGGGGTGAGCGACGATCCGCACCACCGGCAGGGCCAGGACACCATCGACCCGGAGCTGACGGTGGACGCGCTGGACCGTACGGCGGCGGTGCTGCGCAAGGCGGCGGCCGACCGGCAGAGCGTGCTGTTCGCGACCGGCCACCCGGGCGGGCTGCTCGATGTGCACCGTGCGACGGCCGAGGCGCTGCGGACGGCCGGCTGCGAGATCATCGTCATTCCCGACGGGCTGCAGGCGGACGACGGCTTGGTCTTCCAGTTCGGCGATGTGGCGATGCTGGAGCGCGGTGCGACGCTGTGGCACACCCACTCCCCCGAGCCGATGGCCGCGATCCTCGACGGGCTGGAGCGCGAGGGCCGGCCGCAGCCGGATCTGGTGATGGCCGACCACGGCTGGGCGGGCTGTGCGGGCCAGCGCGGCCTCGACGCGGTGGGCTTCGCGGACTGCAACGACCCGGCGCTGTTCCTCGCCGAGGCGGAGGGCACGCTGCAGGTGACCATCCCGCTGGACGACCACGTCCGCAGCCCGCGCTACTACGACCCGCTGACCTCTTACCTGCTGGACGCGGCGGGGCTGGGCTGAGGACGCCGGGCGCCGCGGCGCCGGGCCGAGGGGGCCGGGCCTGAGGGACCCCGTCGGCCGTCGGCCGGCCCGATCGACCCGACGAGAAATCGGCGGCGGAGTGTGTTCCCATCGTGACTGTCCGTGCTTCACCGGCAGAAAGGATGAGCCATGCGCGCGCTTCCCCCCACCGGCCTGCGGGCCGCGGCCGTCGCTCTGGCCGCGGCCGCCTGTGTGCTGGGCACCTCCGCCCCGAGCCCCGCGGTCACCGCACACAGCGCCCCCGCCCCCGCCCCCCGGGCCGCCGACGAGCCACCGGCCGACGCCGCCCAGATCGCCATGCTCAAGCGCAGCGTGGCGGAGTGGAACCACTGGCGCGGGGCGCATCGCGGCGTCAGGCCGGCCCTCGCCGGCGCGTACCTCCACCACGCCGACCTGCGCCGCGCCGATCTGTCCGGCGCCCGCCTGCGCGGCGCCGACCTGCGCCGGGCCGACCTCTCGGGGGCCGATCTCACCGGCGCCGACCTCTCCGGCTCCGTCCTCGCCGAGGCCGATCTCACCCATGCCGACCTCACCCGGGCCGATCTCGGCGGCGCCTATCTGGACGGCGCCAAGCTGGGCTGCAAGGGCCATCAGGCCTGCAAGGGGTAACTGCCGACGCGCAGGGGATGGCGTCGGCCGGGGCACGGCACCGCGCGCCCGCCTGGTGCCGTGCCCACCGGGCCGCTCACCGGCCGAGTGCTCCGCGCCCCGGCGAACACCCCTAGCGCGGAACCCTGATCACGCCCTCCTGGATCACCGAGACCGCCAGCCGGCCGTCGGCCGTGAAGATCCGGCCCTTGCCCAGTCCCCGGCCGCCCTGGGCGGTGGGGGACTCCTGGTCGTACAGCAGCCACTCGTCGGCGCTCAGCGGCCGGTGGAACCACATCGCGTGGTCCAGGCTCGCGCCGACCACGTCGCCGACCGCCCAGCCGCCGCGGCCGTGCGCGAGCAGGATGGAGTCCAGCAGGGTCATGTCGGAGACGTAGGTGACCAGGCAGATGTCCAGCAGGGGGCGGGGGATCTCCCCGTCGTCCTCCAGCTTGCCGTGGGTGCGGAACCAGACCTGGGAACGGGGCTCGCGTACCTCGCCGACGGTGCCGAAGGGCGGCTCGCCCACGTAGCGCAGATCGATCGCGGCCCGGGCCTCCAGCAGCCGGTCGACGACGCCCGGACCGGCGAACCGGTCGGCGTAGCGGGGCAGCATCTCGGCGGCGGTGGGCAGTTGCAGCGGGTCCGGCGCCGCGGGCATCGGCTCCTGGTGCTCCATGCCCTCCTCGTGCGCCTGGAAGGACGCCGAGAGGTGGAAGATCGGCTGGCCGTGCTGGACGGCGACGACCCGGCGGGTGGTGAAGGACCGCCCGTCGCGGATCCGGTCGACGGTGTAGACGATGGGCGCGCCGGGGTCGCCCGGGCGCAGGAAGTACGCGTGCAGGGAGTGCGGCGGGCGGTCGGCGGGGGCCGTGCGCCCGGCCGCGACCAGGGCCTGGGCGGCGACCTGGCCGCCGAAGACCCGGGGGACGACCGAGGCCTGGGACTGTCCGCGGAAGATGTCCTGCTCGATCCGCTCCAGGGCGAGCAGACCGAGCAGGGACTGCAGTGCGTCGTTCACGTGCGGGGGACCCTTACAGGCCCATCGACTTGGCGATGATCGACTTCATGATCTCGCTGGTGCCGCCGTAGATGCGGTTGACGCGGTTGTCGGCGTAGAGGCGGGCGATCGGGTACTCGTTCATGAACCCGTAGCCGCCGTGCAGCTGCAGGCAGCGGTCGATGACGCGGTGCGCGACCTCGGTGCAGAACAGCTTGGCGCTGGCGGCCTCGGCCGGGGACAGCTCGCCCGCGTCGAGGGCCTCCAGGGTGCGGTCGGCGACGGCCTGGGCGGCGTCCACCTCGGCCTGGCAGGCGGCCAGCTCGAACTTGGTGTTCTGGAAGGCGGCGACCGGCTTGCCGAAGACGGTGCGCTCCTGCACGTACTGCGTGGCGAAGCGGACGGCCGCGGCGGCCTGCGCGTAGGCGCCGAAGGCTATGCCCCAGCGCTCGGAGGCGAGGTTGAGGCCGAGGTAGGAGAAGCCCTTGTTCTCCTCGCCCAGCAGGTCCTCGACCGGCACCTCGACATCGACGAACGCCAGCTCGGCGGTGTCGGAGACCTTCAGGCCCAGCTTGTCCAGCTTGCGGCCGACGGAGTAGCCCTCGGCCTTGGTGTCGACGGCGAAGAGGGAGATGCCGAAGCGGCGGTCGTCCTCGCGCGGGGCGGCGGTGCGGGCGCAGACGATGACGCGGTCGGCGTGGACGCCGCCGGTGATGAAGGTCTTGGCGCCGTTGAGGACGTAGTGCGTGCCGTCCTCGGAGAGCTTGGCGGTGGTCTTCATGCCGGCGAGGTCGGAGCCGGTGCCCGGCTCGGTCATCGCCAGCGCCCACATCTCCTCACCGGAGACGAACTTCGGCAGGAACCGCTTCTTCTGCTCGTCGGTGGCGAGCATCTTGAGGTAGGGCAGGCCGAGCAGCACATGGACGCCGGAGCCGCCGAAGGAGACGCCGGCCCGCGCGGTCTCCTCGTACATCACGGCCTCGAACTTGTACGAGTCGATGCCCGCGCCGCCGTACTCCTCGCCGACGCGGATACCGAAGACGCCGAGCTCGGCGAGCTTGTAGTAGAAGTCGCGCGGCGCCTGGCCCGCGGCGAACCACTCGTCGTAGACCGGGACGACCTCGGCCTCGATGAAGGCCCGCAGGGTCTCCCGGAACGCCTCGTGGTCCTCGTTGAACACCGTACGGCGCATCTGCGTCGCCTCCTCCAGCTCACCGGCCTAGCCCATATCTAAGCGCTTGCTCAGCGAAAGCTACCGGCCGGTCACCAAAGCTGTCCAGAGGTCAACGAAAACCTGTGCGGACCGGGGAGCCCCCTATGCGCCCGGCACCCCCAGAGCCACCGCGTCACCGGCCTCCGACTCCCCGGCCACCGCGCCGAACGCCCCCAGGGCCAGCCGGTGCAGCAGCTCCGCCATCTCCGTACGGCCCGGCAGGGAGCCGGGACGGCCCAGGTGGGGGGTGGAGTTCAGCAGGCCGAAGACGGCGTGCACCGCGGCACGGGCCTGGGACTCGGAGGGCCCGGGGTGGACCTGGCGGACGACCTCCACCCACAGCTCGACGTACTGCCGCTGGAGCTGGCGCACCCGCTTGCGGTCGGCCTCGCGCAGCCGGTCCAGCTCGCGGTCGTGCACGGTGATCAGCGGCCGGTCGTCGAGCGCGAAGTCGATATGGCCGTCGATCAGCGCGCACAGCACCGCCTCGGGGCTCTCACCGCCCTCCGCGACCCGCATCCGGCCGCCGGCGAGCAGCCGCTCGCTGATGCCGACCAGCAGCTCGGCGAGCATCGCGTCCTTGCCGGCGAAGTGCCGGTAGAGGCCGGGGCCGGAGATGCCCACGGCCGCCCCTATCTCGTCGACGCCGACACCGTGGAAGCCGCGCTCGGCGAAGAGCCGGGCGGCCTCCTTGAGGATCTGCTCGCGGCGGCTGTTCGGGGCGGAGGCCTGCGCATTACTCATGACGTCGATTGTAGACAGCCGGGTTAGTGCTCGTTAACCTGAGGGAAATGAGGTTAACGGCCATTAACCCGGATGGCCCGGCAGCCGCCGATCGTGGCGCCGGGACAGGCGATCGAGCAAGGGGGCTCGTACTGATGGAACAGGCACCGGTGCTGGGGAGCGCGGCCGTTCCGGCGTCCGACTCCTGGCGGGCCAACGAGGCCGCGCACCGCGAGCTGGCCGCCGAGCTGCGCGAGAAGCTCGCGGCGGCCCGGCTGGGCGGCGGCGAGAAGGCCAGGGCGCGGCACACCGCACGCGGCAAGCTGCTGCCCAGGGACAGGGTCGACGCCCTCCTGGACCCCGGCTCGCCGTTCCTGGAGGTGGCGCCGCTGGCGGCGGAGGGCATGTACGCGGGCGCGGCGCCCGCAGCCGGGGTGATCGCGGGCATCGGCCGGGTCAGCGGCCGCGAGGCGCTGATCATCGCCAACGACGCCACGGTCAAGGGCGGCACGTACTACCCGATGACGGTCAAGAAGCATCTGCGGGCCCAGGAGATCGCCCTGGAGAACCGCCTGCCCTGCCTGTATCTCGTCGACTCCGGCGGCGCGTTCCTGCCCATGCAGGACGAGGTCTTCCCCGACCGCGAGCACTTCGGGCGGATCTTCTACAACCAGGCCCGGATGTCGGGTGCCGGCATCCCGCAGATCGCCGCCGTCCTGGGGTCCTGCACGGCGGGCGGCGCCTACGTCCCCGCGATGAGCGACGAAGCGGTGATCGTCCGCAACCAGGGCACGATCTTCCTGGGCGGACCGCCGCTGGTGAAGGCCGCGACCGGCGAGGTCGTCACGGCCGAGGAGCTGGGCGGCGGCGAGGTGCACTCCAAGGTCTCCGGCGTCACCGACCACCTCGCCGAGGACGACGCGCACGCGCTGCGGATCGTGCGGACCATCGTCGCCACGCTCGGCGAGCGGCCCCCGCTGCCCTGGACGGTGCGCAAGGCGGACGAGCCCGAGCTCGACCCGGCCGGGCTGTACGGCGCGGTGCCGGTGGACTCCCGCACCCCCTACGACGTCCGCGAGGTGATCGCGCGGATCGTGGACGGCTCGCGCTTCGCGGAGTTCAAGGCCGAGTACGGCACGACGCTGGTCACCGGCTTCGCCCACATCCACGGCCATCCGGTCGGCATCGTCGCCAACAACGGCATCCTGTTCTCCGAATCCGCCCAGAAGGGCGCGCACTTCATCGAGCTGTGCGACCAGCGCGGCATCCCCCTGCTGTTCCTGCAGAACATCTCCGGCTTCATGGTGGGCCGGGACTACGAGGCGGGCGGTATCGCCAAGCACGGCGCGAAGATGGTGACGGCGGTGGCCTGCACCCGCGTCCCGAAGCTGACGGTCGTCATCGGCGGCTCGTACGGGGCGGGCAACTACTCGATGTGCGGCCGGGCCTATTCACCGCGCTTCTTGTGGATGTGGCCGAACGCCAAGATCTCGGTGATGGGCGGCGAGCAGGCCGCCTCCGTCCTCGCGACCGTCAAGCGCGACCAGTTGGAGGCGCGCGGCGAGGAGTGGAGCGCCGAGGAGGAGGCCGCCTTCAAGGCGCCGGTCCGCGAGCAGTACGACACCCAGGGCAACGCCTACTACGCCACCGCGCGGCTGTGGGACGACGGCGTGATCGACCCGCTGGAGACCCGGCAGGTGCTGGGGCTGGCGCTGACCGCCTGCGCCAACGCCCCGCTCCCCCAAAGGGACCCCGCGGCGCCCGGCTACGGCGTCTTCCGGATGTGATCTTCATGAGGGGAATGCCCACACCCATGGCAACGACGATGTTCGACAGCGTCCTGATCGCCAACCGCGGCGAGATCGCGGTCCGCGTGATCCGCACGCTGCGCACCCTCGGCATCCGCTCCATCGCCGTCTACAGCGACGCGGACGCCGACGCCCGGCACGTCCGCGAGGCCGACACGGCCGTACGGATCGGCCCGGCCCCCGCCACGGAGAGCTATCTGTCGGTGGAACGGCTGCTTCAGGCGGCGGCGCGCACCGGCGCGCAGGCGGTCCACCCCGGCTACGGCTTCCTCGCCGAGAACGCCGGCTTCGCCCGCGCCTGCGCGGCGGCGGGGCTGGTCTTCATCGGCCCGTCCGCGGAGTCCATCGAGCTGATGGGCGACAAGATCCGCGCCAAGGAGACGGTGCGCACGGCCGGCGTCCCGGTCGTCCCCGGCTCCTCGGGCAGCGGGCTGGACGACGGCCAACTGGCCGCCGCCGCCCGGGAGATCGGCCTGCCGGTGCTGCTCAAGCCGTCCGCGGGCGGCGGCGGCAAGGGCATGCGGCTGGTGCGCGACGAGGCGCTGCTGGCCGACGAGATCGCCGGCGCACGCCGCGAGGCCCGTTCCTCCTTCGGCGACGACACCCTGCTCGTCGAGCGCTGGGTCGACCGCCCCCGGCACATCGAGATCCAGGTGCTGGCGGACGGCCACGGCAACGTCATCCACCTCGGCGAGCGCGAGTGCTCCCTGCAGCGCCGGCACCAGAAGGTGATCGAGGAGGCCCCGTCGGTCCTGCTCGATGAGGCCACCCGCGCCGCGATGGGCGAGGCGGCCGTCCAGGCGGCCCGCTCCTGCGGCTACCGCGGCGCCGGCACCGTCGAGTTCATCGTCCCCGGCAAGGACCCGGCCTCGTACTTCTTCATGGAGATGAACACCCGCCTCCAGGTGGAGCACCCGGTCACCGAACTGGTCACGGGGTTGGACCTGGTGGAGTGGCAGCTGCGGATCGCGGCCGGCGAGCGCCTGCCGTACGCCCAGGAGGACGTCACCCTCACCGGGCACGCCATCGAGGCCCGGCTGTGCGCCGAGGACCCGGCCCGCGACTTCCTGCCGACCGGCGGCACGGTGCTGGCGCTGCACGAGGTGGAGGGCGGCGGACTGCGCACCGACTCCGGTCTGACGCAGGGCGTGGAGGTCGGCAGCCGCTACGACCCGATGCTCGCCAAGGTCATCGCGCACGGCCCGGACCGGGCGAGCGCGCTGCGCCGGCTGCGGGCCGGGCTGGCGCAGACCGTCACCCTGGGCGTGACCACCAACGCCGGTTTCCTGCGGCGGCTGCTGGCCCACCCGGATGTCGTCTCCGGCGACCTGGACACCGGGCTGGTGGAGCGCGAGGCGGCCGGCCTGGTCGACGGCGAGGTGCCCGACGAGGTGTACGCGGCGGCCGCGGCGGTGCGGCAGGCCGCCCTGGAGCCGGCGGCGGCCGAGGGCGGCTGGCGCGACCCGTTCGCCGCGCCCAGCGGCTTCCGGCTCGGCGGCGAGCCGGCGCCGGTCCGCCACTGGCTGCGGGTGCCGGGCCGCGATCCGGTGCCCTACGACGTCACGCCCGGCTCCGCGGCCGGCCGGGTCGAGCCGGACCGCGTGCGGATCACCGTCGACGGGGTGCTGCACTCCTTCCACCGCAGCGGCGACTGGCTCGGCAGGGACGGCGACTCCTGGCAGGTGACCGACCACGACCCGGTGGCGGCGGCGCTGCGCGGGGCCGCGGGCGGGGCGGGCGCGGACACCCTGGCGGCCCCGATGCCGGGCACCGTCACCGTCGTCAAGGTCGCCGTCGGCGACGAGGTGGCCGCCGGGCAGGGCCTGCTGGTGGTGGAGGCGATGAAGATGGAGCACATCATCTCCGCACCGCACGCCGGCACCGTCACCGAACTGGACGTCGGCGTGGGCACGACCGTCGCCATGGACCAGATCCTGGCCGTGATCGCGCCCCATGAGGCGCCCGAGGGCGAGCGGGAGGACGCGTCATGACCGCGGCCGGACTGCCGATGGAGATCCGGGCGGAGGGGCTGCCCACCCGCGTACGGATCCATGAGGTCGGCGCGCGCGACGGGCTGCAGAACGAGCAGACCGTCGTCCCGACGGAGGTCAAGGCCGAGTTCATCCACCGGCTCGCCGACGCCGGCCTGCCGACGGTCGAGGCCACCAGCTTCGTGCACCCCAAGTGGGTGCCCCAACTCGCCGACGCGGAGCGGCTGTTCCCGCTGCTGGGCGATCTCGACCCGCATCGGCTGCCGGTGCTGGTGCCCAACGAGCGCGGTCTGGACCGCGCGCTCGCGCTGGGCGCCCGCCGGATCGCGGTGTTCGCCAGCGCCACCGAGTCGTTCGCCAAGGCCAACCTCAACCGCACGGTCGACGAGGCGCTGGCGATGTTCGCCCCGGTCGTCGCGCGCGCCAAGGACGCCAAGGTCCATGTCCGCGGCTATCTGTCGATGTGCTTCGGCGACCCCTGGGAGGGCCCGGTGCCCCTCGCGCAGACCGTACGGGTCTGCCGGGAGCTGCTGGAGCTGGGCTGCGACGAGCTGAGCCTGGGCGACACCATCGGCGTGGCCACCCCCGGCCACGTCCAGCACCTGCTCGCCTCGCTCAACGAGGCCGGCGTGCCCAGCTCCCGGCTGGGCGTGCACTTCCACGACACCTACGGGCAGGCCCTCGCCAACACCCTCGCCGCGCTCCAGCACGGCGTCACCACCGTCGACGCCTCCGCGGGCGGCCTCGGCGGCTGCCCGTACGCCAAGAGCGCCACCGGCAACCTCGCCACCGAAGACCTCGTGTGGATGCTGCACGGCCTCGGTATCGAGACCGGCGTCGACCTGGACCGGCTGGTCGCCACGAGCGTGTGGATGGCCGAGGCCCTGGGCCGGCCGAGCCCCTCGCGCACCCTTCGAGCCCTCTCCCACAAGGAGTGACCCCCATGTCACTGGACCACCGTCTGCCCGCTGAGCTGGAAGAACTCCGGCGCACGGTCGAGGCGTTCGCGCATGACGTCGTCGCCCCGAAGATCGGCGAGTACTACGAGCGGCATGCGTTCCCGTACGAGATCGTGCAGGAGATGGGCCGGATGGGCCTGTTCGGCCTGCCGTTCCCCGAGGAGTACGGCGGGATGGGCGGCGACTACCTGGCGCTCGGTATCGCCCTGGAGGAGCTGGCCCGGGTCGACTCGTCGGTGGCCATCACCCTGGAGGCCGGCGTCTCCCTGGGTGCCATGCCGGTCTACCGCTTCGGCACCGAGGAGCAGAAGCGCGCGTGGCTGCCCAAGCTGTGCAGCGGGGAGATGCTCGGCGCCTTCGGCCTGACCGAGCCGGACGGCGGCTCGGACGCGGGCGCCACCCGGACGACCGCGGTGCGCGACGGCGGAGACTGGGTGATCAACGGCAGCAAGTGCTTCATCACCAACTCCGGTACGGACATCACGGGCCTGGTGACGGTCACCGCGGTGACCGGCCGCAAGGACGACGGCAGTCCGCTGATCTCCTCGATCATGGTGCCGTCCGGCACGCCCGGTTTCACGGTCGGCGCCCCGTACTCCAAGGTCGGCTGGAGCGCCTCGGACACCCGCGAGCTGTCGTTCTCCGACGTCCGGGTGCCGGCCGGCAACCTGCTGGGCGAGGAGGGCCGCGGCTACGCCCAGTTCCTGCGCATCCTCGACGAGGGCCGGATCGCCATCGCGGCGCTGGCCACCGGCCTCGCGCAGGGCTGTGTGGACGAGTCGGTCGCCTACGCCAAGGAGCGGCGGGCCTTCGGTCGGCCGATCGGCGCCAACCAGGCGATCCAGTTCAAGCTCGCCGACATGGAGATGCGCGCCCACACCGCCCGGCTGGCCTGGCGCGACGCCGCCTCCCGGCTGGTGCACGGCGAGCCGTTCAAGAAGGAGGCCGCGCTCGCCAAGCTCTACTCCTCCGAGATCGCGGTGGACAACGCCCGCGAGGCCACCCAGATCCACGGCGGCTACGGCTTCATGAACGAGTACCCGGTCGCCCGGATGTGGCGGGACGCCAAGATCCTGGAGATCGGCGAGGGCACCAGCGAGGTCCAGCGGATGCTGATCGCCCGGGAGTTGGGCCTCACATAATCCAGCCCGTCTGGGGGCACCTCCCAGCGGTAGCTGGGGGAGTCTGAGGACGGACCCCGGGTCCCACCGGGCCGCAGCCGGCGACGAAACCCACCGCGGCCCGGTGGGCCTCATCGGCTCACCCCCGATGAGGCCACGGCACCTCCGGCGACCGGTAGTAGTTGATCCCCAGCGCCTCCCACCGGGGGGCTTGCGCCGCCAGCCGGTACTTGTACGCCTCCCAGTCGTGGGTGCTCGCCGGGGACCAGCCCAGCTCCGCGATGCCCGGCAGCCGCGGGAAGGCCATGTACTCCAGGTGCGCCGAGGTCGAGAGGGTCTCGGTCCACATGGGCGCCTCGACGCCCAGGATCGATGCCTCGGGGGCGCCCTTGAGGTAGCCGCCCGGGTCCCAGTCGTAGGAGCGCTTGGCGTCCACGTAGCCGGCCCAGGACAGCCCCAGCGGCGTGTTCTTGTCGTACTTCATGTCGAGGTAGGCGCGGTCGGCGGGCGAGAGGACCAGCCGGGTGCCGTTGCGGGCCGCGTCCACCACCTGGGCCTGCTCCTGCGCGCCGGTCTTGTCGTAGCCCCAGTACTGGGCGACGGCGCCCTTCGCCGGGTGCGCTCCGGTCAGCTGGTGCCAGCCGATCACGGTCTTGCCGTACTTGGCGACCACCGGCTGCGCCTTGTCCATGAAGGCGACGTAGTCCTCATGGCTGGTGGAGTGCGCCTCGTCGCCGCCGATGTGGAGGTACGGGCCGGGGGTGAGCGCCGCGATCTCGCGGATCACGTCGTCGATGAAGTCGTACGTCACCGCCTTGGGCACGCACAGCGAGCTGAAGCCGACGTTGGTGCCGGTGTAGAGCGGCGGCGCCTGGCCGTTGCAGTTGAGCTCGGCGTAGGAGGCCAGCGCGGCGTTGGTGTGGCCCGGCATGTCGATCTCGGGGACGACGGTGAGGTAGCGGTCGGCGGCGTAGCGGACGATCTCGCGGTAGTCGTCCTTGGTGTAGTGGCCGCCGGGGCCGCCGCCGACCTGCGTGGAGCCGCCGTAGGTCGCCAGCCGCGGCCAGGAGTCGATCGCGATCCGCCAGCCCTGGTCGTCGGAAAGATGCAGATGCAGCTTGTTGATCTTGTATGCGGCGAGCTGGTCGATATAGCGCTTGACCTGCTCGACGGTGAAGAAGTGCCGCGAGACGTCGAGCATCGCGCCGCGGTAGTCGTAGCGCGGGGAGTCGGCGATGGCGCCGCCGGCGATCCGCCAGGGCCCGCGCTGGGCGCTTCGCCGCTCGACGCCGGCGGGCAGCAGCTGGCGCAGGGTCTGCACGCCGTGGAAGAGGCCGGCCGGGCGGGCGGCGCTGATGGTGACCGCGCGGCTGCCGGAGGTCAGCCGGTAGCCCTCCGCGCCCAGCTGCCCGGTGCCGCGGCCGCCGAGCCGCAGGACGATGCCGTCCGGGCCGCCCTTGGTGGTCACCGGCAGGTCGTAGCCGGTGGCGGGCCGCAGCAGCCCCGCCAGATAGCCGGCGATCCGCTTCGCCTCGCCGGAGCCGCCGGGCACCCGGATCCGGGTGCCCTCGCCGAGGGTGAAGGCGCGCCCGCCGCCGCGCACGGAGGCGGGCGCGGGGACCACCTGGTCCAGCGGGGTGGCTGCCGGGGTGGCGCCGCCGCCGGCGGCGCCCGGAGGCTCTGCGGCGGCGGTTCCCAGCCCCGCGGCCGCGATCAGCAGCAGCGAGAAGAGCAGTCTGCGTCGTCTCATCGACGGTCCCTTCGGCGAACGTCGTTCATGGCAGCGTGCGTGACACCGTGCATGGCATGGAGCGACCGAGCGGTGACCATGCGTACCGCGAGCCTGGATCAGGGGTCAAGGTGTAGACCACTTTCCCGCACCCAAACCGGGGACCTGCCCGATTCCGGGCAGATTTCTTGCGAATCCTCGCGCCGCCCCGCAGTATCTACGGGTGCTCGAACGCCGTAACCGCAGCGCTGACGCGCCGCACGATGACCTGGTGGACCACCTGGTGCGCAGCACACCGCTGCAGCGCGGTGAGGCCGCCCGGGTGGTGCTCGACGTGCTGGCGTACTTCGACGAGACGACGGAGGAGTTCGTCCGCAGACGCCATCGCGAGCTGCAGTCCCAGGGGCTGCGCAACGAGGCGATCTTCGAACGGATCCGCCAGGAGATGCCGCATCGCGCGGTGGCTCCGCCCGATCTCTCGCCCCGCCAGCTGCGCCGCATGGTCTACGGCTGACGCCCACGAAAGCGCGCCGGGCACGACGACCGACGCAACGCCTTTCATCGGCACACCGTCTTCAACCGACGACAACGTCTTTCTCGGAGGGTCACTGTATGTGCGGGATCGTGGGATATATCGGCAAGCGTGATGTCGCTCCGCTGCTCCTCGAAGGCCTTCAGCGCCTGGAGTACCGCGGCTACGACTCGGCCGGTATCGCCATCCACGCGAGCGGCACCGGAAAGGCCGGGGGCCTGAAGACCGCCAAGGCCAAGGGCCGGGTCCGCGAGCTGGAGTCCCGTCTGCCCAAGCGCTTCGCGGGCACCACCGGCATCGCGCACACCCGCTGGGCCACCCACGGCGCACCGACCGACGAGAACGCCCACCCGCACCAGGACGCCACCGGCAAGGTCGCGGTCGTCCACAACGGCATCATCGACAACGCCGCCGAGCTGCGCGCCCGCCTGATCACCGACGGCGTGGAGTTCGCCTCCGAGACCGACACCGAGGTGCTGGCCCACCTGATCGGCCGCTCCGGTGCCGAGACGCTGGAGGAGCGGGTCCGCGAGGCGCTGCGGCACATCGAGGGCACCTACGGCATCGCCGTGCTGCACGCCGACTTCGCCGACCGCATCGTCGTCGCCCGCAACGGCTCCCCGGTCGTCCTGGGCATCGGCGAGCACGAGATGTTCGTCTCCTCCGACGTCGCCGCGCTGGTCTCGCACACCCGCCAGGTCGTCACCCTCGACGACGGCGAGATGGCCACCCTCAAGGCCGACGACTACCGCACGTACACCACCGAGGGGTCCCGCACGACGGCGACGCCGGAGACCGTCGAGTACGCGGCCGAGTCCTACGACATGGGCGGCCACGACACCTACATGCACAAGGAGATCTCCGAGCAGGCCGACGCGGTAGACCGCGCGCTGCGCGGGCGGATCGACGACCGCTTCTCCACCGTGCACCTCGGCGGCCTGAACCTCGACGCCCGCGAGGCGCGCGGGGTGCGCCGGGTGAAGATCCTGGGCTGCGGCACCTCGTACCACGCCGGCCAGATCGGCGCGCAGATGATCGAGGAGCTGGCCCGGATCCCCTCGGACGCCGAGCCGGCCTCCGAGTTCCGCTACCGCAACCCGGTCGTGGACCCCGACACCCTGTACGTGGCGGTCTCCCAGTCCGGTGAGACCTACGACGTCCTCGCGGCCGTCCAGGAGCTCAAGCGCAAGGGCGCGCGGGTGCTGGGCCTGGTGAACGTGGTCGGCTCGGCGATCGCCCGGGAGACCGACGGCGGCATCTACGTGCACGCGGGCCCCGAGGTCTGCGTGGTCTCCACCAAGTGCTTCACCAACATGGTGGTCTCCTTCGCGCTGCTCGCCCTGCACCTGGGCCGCATCCGCGACCTGTCCGTCGCCGACGGCAAGCGGATCATCGAGGGCCTGCGCAAGCTGCCCGGACAGATCGACGAGATCCTCAAGGGCGAGGACGAGGTCAAGAAGCTGGCGGCCCACTACGCCGACGCCAAGTCGATGATGTTCATCGGCCGGGTGCGCGGCTACCCGGTGGCCCGCGAGGCCTCGCTGAAGCTCAAGGAGGTCTCCTACATCCACGCCGAGGCCTACCCGGCCTCCGAGCTCAAGCACGGCCCGCTGGCGCTCATCGAGCCCGCCATGCCGACCGTCGCCATCGTCCCGGACGACGACCTGCTGGAGAAGAACCGCGCCGCGCTGGAGGAGATCAAGGCCCGCAGCGGCCGCATCCTGGCCGTCGCGCACCAGGAGCAGGAGAAGGCCGACCACACCATCGTCGTCCCGAAGAACGAGCCCGAGCTGGACCCGATCCTGATGGGTATTCCGCTCCAACTGCTCGCCTACCACACGGCGTTGGCCCTCGGCCGGGACATCGACAAGCCCCGCAACCTCGCCAAGTCGGTGACCGTGGAGTAGTCGCGGCCCCAAGGACGCAAAGAGGGGGCGGTGGCCCGCGCGTGCCACCATACGCGCGGAGCACCGCCTCCCCTGCGCCGGCATCGCCCAAACGCCGGCGGGATGCCGCCGCCCCGGGAACCGTCACCTCCCGGCCGGCAGCACGCAGTTGCCGTGCGCGCGGCCGCCCGGACCGTGACGCGGTGCGCCCACGTGACCGTTTTCTACCCCTCACAAGCGCGCAATCCACCTCCGCACGGCGGCGGAGAGGGAGACATCGCCGCGCGTGACGTCCCTCACGCCCCTCAACTGTGAGTGGAGCGAGGAGAGATGACCGCCGGCGGGCCGCCGGCGCGGGTCAGGGAATCACGATCACCGGGCGCTGCGCCCGGCGGGCCAGCCGGCCGGCGACCGAGCCGAAGATCCGGCCGACGATGCCGTGCGTGGAGCCGACCACGATCGCGTCGGCCTCGTACTCCCGGCCGACCTCCTCCAGCTCATGACAGATGTCGCCGCCGCGCTCGACGAGGATCCAGGGCACCTCGCCGAGATGGTCGGCGCAGGCGAGCTCCAGGCCGAGCACTTCGGTGCGGTGGTCCGGCACGTCGACGAAGACCGGGGGCTCGCAGCCCGCCCAGACCGTCGTCGGCAGCCGGTTGGCCACATGGACGATGATCAATCCGGCGCTGTGGCGCCGTGCGATACCGATTGCATACGCCAACGCTCGCTCGCTCGACATGGATCCGTCGAAGCCGACCACGACGCCGTGCCGGAACACGGGGTCGCAGGAGTGTCGTGGCTCTTCCGCCGCTTCGAGGTCCGCCGTCGGATCGGCGACCTGCTTGCGGTCCGCGGGTTCGGGGAATTCGTGACCGGCCATGGTGTCTCGGCGAAGGCGTCCTCTTGCGGAGGGGCGAACGGGGAACGGCGATTGACTTGATCCGGCAGTTGACTGAGCTGGGTCTATCGAGGCGCGGGAGCCTTAGTTCAAAGAGGAACGATACGACTGGGAATCATCTTTCCAAGTCGATACCCCAAGAGTACGGCTCCACTCCCCCGCTGCCCAGAGCCCGCCGCGGGCACCGGGCGCCCGTGCGAGGCCGGTGCGGGGGCTCGAACGTTCCCCGGAGCATGCCGGAGCGTGGCGCGGAAGGCAATGCCCCGCCCTGCCCCCGTACGTACCCCTCGCGGTGACCCGTGATCGTCGGCGGCGTTGTAGTAGCAGCCCGTCCGAGGGGAGTACGAGATGCCGTCGCGGCCGGACAGATCACCCGACCCAGTGAGCGATGTCGTGCGCTGGGGCGCGTTCGGCTGCGCCCTGGTGCCCCTCGTCCTGATCGCCAGCGGTGCCTCCTGGGCCGGCGCGGTGGGCACCGCCGCCGGTCTCGCGGCGCTGACCTGCGCCTGCCGCGCACTGCTGCGGCGATCCGAACGGACGGCGGCCCGGAAGCGTATCCGCGACACCGGACGTCATCGGGACAAAAGGGGGCGTTCAGGGGTAGCGGCGCGCAGGGGCGGACGCCATTCCGAAGGGCGTACGCCGGTCGATTGAGGCGCTCGCAAGTCTGCGCGCGACCGTTTTCAGCCAACTTCCGGCCGGGTCCCCCACCTTGCCCCGGACCCCCCTCAACCCTTGTGTGAGCAGGGAGGAAAGGACCGGTGGGCATGGTTGTGTCCTACTGCGAACGGGCAGAGCCGAGACGCGTACTTCCCATGCAGGCCCGACGAGTGGAACGCTTCGTGATCGAATGCTTCGCGCCAAGTTGCCATATCGACATACCAGTGGGTGGTGAACTTGGCACTCCATCCTCACGGAACACAGTAGATTCGATCTTGGTAGTTACGGCGGGGGAACTGTGCAGGACCGAGAGGGCGAGACGACCGAGGGGGGCTTAAGTGCCATGAGCCAGGACTCCGCTGCCGTACCAGATGCCGCACGCAAGCTCGCCGCCCGACGACGCCGCGAAATAGTCGCGGTGCTCCTCTTCAGCGGCGGACCTATTTTCGAGAGCTCCATTCCGCTCTCGGTCTTCGGCATCGACCGACAGGACGCCGGCGTTCCGAGGTACCGGCTACTTGTGTGCGCGGGCGAAGACGCGCCTTTGCGCACGACCGGGGGGCTGGAACTGTCAGCCCCCTATGGGCTGGAGGCGATCTCCCGTGCCGGGACGGTCGTCGTACCGGCCTGGCGTTCCATCACGCAGGCCCCACCGCCCGCCGCGCTCGACGCGCTGCGCCGGGCACATGAAGAAGGGGCCAGAATCGTCGGGCTGTGCACGGGGGCGTTCGTCCTCGCCGCGGCCGGACTGCTGGACGGCCGACCGGCCACGACCCATTGGATGTACGCGCCGACGCTCGCCAAGCGTTATCCGTCCGTCCATGTGGACCCCCGCGAGCTCTTCGTCGACGACGGCGATGTGCTCACCTCCGCGGGGACCGCGGCGGGCATCGACCTGTGCCTGCACATCGTGCGCACCGACCACGGCGCGGACGCCGCGAACGCGCTGGCCCGCCGGCTCGTCGTGCCGCCCCGCCGGACCGCCTCCGACCTGGGGCACCAGCGCTACCTGGACAGGTCATTACCAGAAGAGATCGGCGCCGACCCGCTCGCCGAGGTCGTCGCCTGGGCGCTGGAGCACCTCCACGAGCAGTTCGACGTGGAGACCCTCGCCGCGCGCGCGTATATGAGCCGGCGCACCTTCGACCGGCGCTTCCGCTCCCTGACGGGCAGCGCTCCCCTGCAGTGGCTGATCACTCAGCGGGTGCTGCAGGCCCAGCGGCTGCTGGAGACCTCCGACTATTCGGTGGACGAGGTCGCCGGGCGCTGCGGGTTCCGCTCGCCGGTCGCCCTGCGCGGCCACTTCCGTCGGCAGCTGGGCGCTTCGCCGGCCGCCTACCGGGCGGCCTACCGTGCGCGCCGGCCACAGAACGGGGCACCCGAACCCGCGCTCAGACCGGAGCGGGCCGAGCGCGCCGAGCGGCCCGAGCGCGAGCGGGCGGCGCTGGGGGCCGGTGGGGCGGAGCGGTTCTCCGCCGCCGCGCTGGCCGGCCACGGCCTGGCGACGGCCGAAGCGGGCGAAGTGGGCAAACCCCAGTCGGATGCGTATGCGTCCCGGCTGGCGGAGACCCCGGTCGGCCGCGGAGTGGGACGCCCCGTGCTGCCCGGACAGCGCGAGCGCCCCGTAGGGTGAGATGTATGAACGATCGCATGGTGTGGATCGACTGCGAGATGACCGGACTCTCGCTGGCGAATGACGCGCTCATCGAGGTGGCCGCACTGGTCACCGACTCCGAGCTGAATGTGCTGGGCGACGGGGTGGATGTGGTGATCCGCCCTCCGGCCGAGGCGCTGAGCACCATGCCGGAGGTGGTGCGCCAGATGCACACCGCCTCCGGGCTGCTGGCGGAGCTGGACGGCGGGACGACACTGGAGGCGGCCGAGGCGCAGGTGCTCGCTTATATCAAGCAGCATGTGCCGGAGCCGGGGAAGGCGCCGCTGTGCGGCAACTCCGTCGGCACCGACCGTGGCTTCCTGCTGCGCGACATGCCGACGCTGGAGAGCTACCTCCACTACCGGATCGTCGATGTGTCGTCCGTGAAGGAGCTGGCCCGGCGCTGGTTCCCGCGGGCCTACTTCAACAGTCCGGACAAGAACGGAAACCACCGGGCGCTGGCGGACATCCGCGAATCCATCGCGGAGCTGCGCTACTACCGGGAGGCGGTGTTCGTGCCGCAGCCCGGGCCCGACTCGGACACCGCGAAGGCGATCGCCGCCAAGCACGTCCTGCCGGTCGAACCTCAGCCGGCGCCGCAGTCCGCACCGTCGTCGTAAGGCGACCGGGGCCGTCTTTCGGGTCATGGCCTGACCTGCCGTGACCCGAAAGACACGCCCGCGCCCGGCAGGTGGAAAACCTGGGCGCGAGCACCCCTCCGGACCCTGTACACTTTTTCTCAGCCGGTGGGGAAAAGGAACCACACAGCACCGGTCATGGTGGGTATAGCTCAGCTGGTAGAGCACCTGGTTGTGGTCCAGGATGTCGCGGGTTCAAGTCCCGTTACTCACCCCACGTCAAGGCCCCCGACCTCAGGTCGGGGGCCTTGAACGTTATGCGGGACGACGGGGGCCAGGCGGCGCGGATCAGTAGCCGACGGTGAAGCGCTCGCCGATGTGCCGGGGCCGCTCGATCTCGTCGAGGACGGCGACGGCGTAGTCCTCGGTGGAGATCCGGCTGCTGCCGTCGGCGGCGGTGACCAGCTCGTCGGTGGCGGTGCGGTAGCCGCCGGTGCGCTCGCCGGGCGCGATGGTGGCGGCCGGGCTGAGGTTGGTCCAGCGCACATCGGAGACGGTCCGGTAGAAGTCCAGCGCGTCGCCGTGGGCGTGCATGATCTGCAGCAGGAACTCGGGCAGGCCCTCGGCGTCCCAGACCTGCGTGCCGTCCGGGGTGCGCAGCGAGCCGGCGCCGCCGACCGCGATCAGCCGGGGCGCGGCGTCGCCGAGGGTGCGCAGACCGGCGACCAGGGACTCGGCGGCGGGCTCGATGGTGGCGATGTGGCCCGGCCCGTCACCCCCGCCGACCGCGCTGACCAGGACGTCCTGGCCCTTGGCCGCCGCGGCGACGGAGGCGGGGGCGAGGATGTCGCCGGTGGTCACGGTCAGGTTCGGGTGGGTCGTGGTGATCTTCGCGGGGTCGCGGACGACCGCGGTGACCTGGTGACCGCGCTGGAGGGCCTCGTCGAGGATGCGGCTTCCGATGGTGCCGGTGGCTCCGAAGAGGGCGATCGTGGACATGGTGTCTCCCAGCTGTGCTGTGTCCGGTGGTCGGCGTGGCCGGTACTGCGGACTTCCGTTTTCGGTCAGCGCTCTTGCTGACGTCTTCTACGCTAGAGCTGGTAGCGGGACATTTCGGGGTGGCGAAGGGACCAGGGATGGTCAGAATGCGACAGCAGGAGCCGGAGCCCGTTACGGAGATCCGGGAGGTGGCGTTCGCCGCGCCGGCCGGGCGGCCCGCGGGCCTGGAGGTGATGACGCTCGCCGAGCTGCGCGAGCGCGCGGACGCCTGCCGGCTGGCCACCCCGCACCGCCCCGGCTTCCACCATCTGCTGATCCTGGACGGCGGCCGGCTGCTGCACAGCGTCGACTTCCGGGAGCATCCGCTCGCCCCGGGCGATCTGCTGTGGTCGCGCCCCGGGCAGGTCCAGCACTTCGGCGATCTGACCGGTGCGCAGGGGCGGCTGGTGCTCTTCGAGCCCGGCTTCCTGGATCCGGCGACCGCGGCCGCGGCCCGGATAGAGGACTGGTACGGGCCGCCCGTACGGCATCCGCGGGGCGCGGCGGCGCGCCGGGTGGAGGAGGCGATGCGCCAGCTGCACCAGGAGTTCGGGGCGCTGGGCGGGCTGCCGCTGGAGATCCATCTGGAGGTGCTGCGGCATCTGCTGGCCGTACTGGTGCTGCGGGTCTCGCACGCGGGCGGGCCGGCGGACGGCGAGGCCGCCGGCTGCGAGGCGAGCGAGACCTATCTGCGCTTCCGGGACGCGGTGGAGCGGGGCTTCACCCGCAGCCGCCGGGTGGCCGACTACGCCCGCGCGCTGGGGTACGCGCCGCGCACCCTCTCGCGGGCCACCGAGGCCGCCGCGGGGACCGGGGCGAAGGAGTTCATCGACCGCCGGGTGGCGCTGGAGGCCAAGCGGCTGCTGGCGCACGGCGACCAGTCGGCGGCCCGGATAGCGGACCGGCTGGGCTTCGCCGACGCCACCAACTTCAGCAAGTTCTTCCAGCGGCAGACCGGCAGCACCCCGATCGCCTTCCGGGTGGCGGTGCGGGGCGGGGCGCAGCGGGTGGGGGGTGGGCCGCCGCGCCCCGCCTAGGGCGCGTGCGGACACGCCCTGGGGGACGGTGGTCCGGGACGACGGGCCGGACCTCCGGTGGGGGTGGGGCCTCGGATCAGCCGGTGTAGGCGCCGAAGGCCTTGGTGAAGTCCAGCGGGCCCTGCGCGATGGAGCTGCAGGTCGGCTGTGCGGAGGGGGCCGGGCCGCCCTCACAGGCCTTGTCGCGGGTCGAGGACCACATCGACAGCCAGCCCAGGTGCTTGTCCTTGGCGAACTTCACCAGCTGGGTGGCGTCCTCGACCTTGAAGACCTCCTTCTGGACGTCGTTGACGCCGATCATGGGCGTCACCGCGACGGCCTTCCAGGCGGCCGCGTCGCTCAGGCCGAGGGCCTTTTTGATCTGGCCCTGGGTGGCGGTGGCGGCCTTGACGGCGTAGGTGCCCATGTCGCCGTCGTAGGAGGGGCCGTAGTCCATCGCCATGATGTTGACGGCGGAGACCTTCACGCCGTTCTTCTTGGCGTCGGCGACCAGGTTCACGCCGTCCTGGGTCAGGCCCTCGGGCATGACCGGGAGGGTGAAGGAGACGTCCAGGCCGGGGTGCTTCTTCTGGAGCTGGGTGATGGCCTGGGCGCGGCGGGTGTTGGCGGCGGTGTCGGGCAGCGCGCCGCCCTCGATGTCGAAGTCGACCTTGGTGAGCTTGAACTGGTCGATGACCTTGCCGTACGCGGCGGCCAGCTCGTCCGCCGAGCCGCAGGCCAGGCCGAGTTCGGAGCCGTTGGCGCCGCCGAAGGAGACCCGCACGTCGCCGCCCGCCTTGCGCAGCCGGGGTATCTGCCGAGCCACCGGGTTGTCGCCCAGCTCGCCCGTGCCGCCCCACTTGGGAGTGCAGCCGCCGCCGGAGGTGACGAAGGCGAGGTGGAAGTTCTTCACCCCGGTCTTCTCGGCGGTGCCGGTCAGGTCGTAGGCGGGGCTGAGGGAGGTGTCGACGTACGGGGCGAAACCGGCCGCGGCCTTCGCGGAGCCGGGGGTCCGGGGCGCCTTGCCGGCCATGGCGGATCCGGCGATGGCGAAGGCGCCGCCGGCCGCGACGGCCACGGCAGCGCCGGTCACGATCAGCTTGGTGGTACCGCTCTTGCGCCGGCGGTGTACCGAGGGGGTCATCTGGTGCCTGCCTGTCGTCACATGGGGGGGTGGGTGCACCGTGGTGCGTCCCGCACGCTAGCGGCAGCGAAACGGACAAATGCCGGTATCCGTACGGCGGTTGGCGGAATTATGGCTGCCTTAAGGAAGCGGAAGGGGGTGGTTAAGACCACCGGCCTATGCCGCGCGCCCACTCGCTCAGGAGCCGGCGCGGGCGGCCCGCCGTCCCCGGCCGCCGAGCGTGCGGCGCAGCCGGTGGCCGCGGCGTACGCCGTGCCGGTCGCGGCCGCCGTCCAGCGCCAGCCAGACCCGCACCTCGGTGCCGCCCAGGACCGAGCGCCCCAGACGCACATCGCCGCCGGTGGATTCGGCCAGCCGGCGCACGATGTCCAGGCCGAGTCCGGTGGAGCCGGCCCCGCCGCCACCGTGGCCGCGGCGCAGCGCCGCGTCGGGGTCGGCGATGCCCGGCCCGGCGTCCGAGACCAGCACGATCACGGCCTCCTCGGCGTTGTGCACGTCGACCGCGAAGGCGGTGCCCTCGGGGGTGTGCCGAAAGACGTTGCCGAGCATCGCGTCCAGGGCGGCGGCGAGTTCGGGGCGGGCGACCGGGATGCGTACGGGGTGCTCCGCGCCGGCCACGCGCACGGTACGGCCCTCGTCCTCGGCGAGCGCCGACCAGAAGTCCATCCGCTCGCGGATCACCTCGGCGGCGTCGCAGCCGGCCGCGGCCGCCGCCTGCCGGGTCTGTGCCTTCTGCTCGCGGGCGGTGCGGATGATCTGGTCGACCTCGCGCTCCAGCTGCTCGACGGCGGCCCGGGTCTGCTCGGCCGCCGGGGTGTCGCCGAGCGAGGCGGTGTTGAGCCGCAGGACGGTCAGCGGGGTGCGCAGCCGGTGCGAGAGGTCGGCGGCCAGTTCGCGCTCGTTGGCGAGCAGTTGGACGACCTGGTCGGCCATGGAGTTGAAGGCGCTGGCCGCGGACCGCAGCTCCTTGGGGCCGTCCTCCTGGACGCGTACGCCGAGTTTGCCCTTGCCGAGGTCGAGGGCGGCGCCGGCGAGCCGCTCCGCGGGCCGCACCATCCGGGTGCCGAGCCGGTCGGCGACCGCCACCGAGCCGATGATCAGCGCCAGGCCGACGCCGGCCAGCACGACCCAGGACGTGGTGACGCCGTTGGTGAGCGCGGCGTCGGGGACGAAGACCTCCACGACCGCTATGCCGGAGGCGACGGCGGTCGGCTGCAGGAGCGAGGAGCCGCCGGGGACCGGCGAGATGGAGGCCCGGCCGAGCCGGACGGCGGCCGCGACATCGGCGGGGGCGGCCCGCCGGGAGCCGATCTCGGCGGGTGCGCCGTTCTTGCCGGCCGCCGGGACATGGACGCCGATCCGGCCGCCCGGCCCGGTCTCGGCGCTGGCGACCGCCCGCTCCAGCTGGGCGCGGTCGGTGGTGATGGCCAAAACCGGGCCGATGGTCGCGGCCTGCCGTTCGGCATTGGAGTAGGCGCGGTCGCGGGCCAGCTCCTTGACGACCAGTCCGAGGGGGACGGCGAAGGCGACCACGACCATGGTGGTGACCGCCAGCGCCACCTTCACCAAAGCCCATCTCACGGTGTCTCATCCTTCGCTTCTCCGCCCGCGAGGCGCAGAGGTGCGGCTCTCCGCGTCGTCCGCGGCCCGGCGGCCTCGCACGCGACGCTCACGGTGTCTCATCCTTCGCTTCTCCGCCCGCGAGGCGCAGAGGTGCGGCTCTCCGCGTCGTCCGCGGCCCGGCGGCCTCGCACGCGACGCTCACTGGGGCGGCTCCAACTTCACCCCCACACCCCGCAGGGTGTGCAGATACCGGGGCCGCGCGGCGGTCTCGCCCAGTTTGCGGCGGAGCCAGGACAGATGGACGTCGATGGTCTGGTCGTCGCCGTAGGACTGCTGCCAGACCTCGGCGAGCAGTTCCTTGCGCGGGACGACGACGCCGGGGCGGCCGGCGAGGAAGGCCAGCAGATCGAACTCGCGGCGGGTCAGATCGAGCGCGACGCCGTCGAGTTCGGCCTGCCGGCGCAGCGGGTCGATGGCCAGGCCGCCGACCCGGATCACTCGTGAGGGCGGTTCCGCGCCGGCCGAGCCGGCCCGCGAGCGGCGCAGCACGGCGGCCATCCGGGCCGAGAGGTGCTCGACGGAGAACGGCTTGGTGAGGTAGTCGTCGGCGCCGTCGTTCAGCAGCCGGACGATCTCGGCCTCGTCGTCCCGGGCGGTGGCGATGATCACCGGGACGTCGGTGATGCCGCGCAGCATCTTCAGCGCCTCGCCCCCGTCCAGGTCGGGCAGGCCGAGGTCGAGGATGACCACGTCGAAGCCGACCTGCGCCACCTCGCGCAGCGCCTCCAGTGCGGTCCCGACGCTGCGCACCGTGTGGGCGGCCTCGGTCAGATGCCGGATGAGGGCCGAGCGGACGAACTGGTCGTCCTCGACCACGAGCACACGTGCCATGGGCGGCACCGTACGCCATTCGGGCCAGTCCCTTTACCCGAGGTTGACGCCGGAGCGGTGCCTTCCGCCCTCGCAGGGCGGCTGCAACCGGACGGGCCGGTGGTGCAGTATGAGCCAAATGCAACGAGGACTGGTTCACGCGGCGGCCTGGACGCTGGCGACCGGCGCCGCGGTCACCCTGTCGTGGTTCGGCGTGCACACCGTGCTGTCCGGCACCGCGTACGACGCCCCCCGCGCGCTGCCCCTTTCCGGCCAGGTGGCCTCCTCGGGGACGGACGGCGAGGCGACGCCGCAGGCCTCCTCGACCCACCGCCCCAAACCGTCCGCCACGGCGGGGCGCAGCCCGTCGCCCGCCGACGGCAAGCCGTCAAAACCGGCCACGCCCTCGACCGGCGGCGCGACCCGGCCGGGCCGGTCGGCCGCCCCTCCGGGCGGCTCCGGGTACCCGTCCCGCGGCGAGATCAAGAGCTACTCCACGGCGGGCGGCCGGGTCGTCTTCAGCGTGGCCGGCTCCTCCGCGGAGTTGGTGTCGGCGACCCCGAACTCGGGCTGGGAGATGCAGGTCTGGAAGCAGGAGCAGTGGATCCGCGTCGACTTCACGGGCTCCGGGGCGCATACGTCGGTGTTCTGCACCTGGAACGGGCATCCGCCGACGGTGCAGATCAGCAACCAGTCGACCTGAGCCGGGCCGGCCCCGCGCCGGGTCGGCCGGGCCCCGCCCCGGTATGCCGGTTCAGTCGAAGGCCTTCGCCGGCGGGGCCGGGGACGCGACGGCCGTGGCGTCGGTGACCGGTGCCGCGCCGCCGGTGAAGTCCGATAGCGCGCGGCCGTGTTCGACCCGCCCGGACTGCGGGTCACTCGCCGCGCGGCGGGTCAGTTCGGCGAGCGGGAGTGCGGTGTCACAGGCCAGCAGCACGGCGTTGCCGAAGCGCTTGCCGCGCAGTACGGCCGGATCGGCGGTGAGGCAGAGTTCGGCGAATGCGGAACCGACGGTGGCTATCTGGCCGCGCAGAAAGCTCAGCGGCGCCTCGCTGCGCGCCTCCCCGGCCCCCCGTGCGCTCCCGGGCCCGTCCGCGAGGTTGGCCGCGTAGAACCCGCCCGGCCGCAGCGCCCGGCGGACCTCCGCCACGAACTCGGTGCTGGTCAGATGCGCGGGCGTGCGCGCCCGACCGAAGACATCGGCGATGATCAGGTCGGCCCAGCCGTCGGGGATCTTCGCCAGGCCCGCGCGGGCGTCGCCCCCGCGCACCCGGATCCGCCAGCCGCTGTCCCACGGCAGCTGCCGGCGGACGAACTGCACCAGGGGCGCGTCGATCTCCACCACCTGCTGGGTGGAGCGGGGTCGGGTCGCGGCGACGTAGCGGGCCAGGGTCAGCGCGCCACCACCGAGGTGGACGACGCGCAGCGGGGCGCCGGGCGGCCCGGCGAGATCGGCGATGTGCCCGAGCCGGCGCTGGTAGGGGAAGTCGAGGAAGGCCGGGTCGTCGAGGTCCACATGCGACTGCGGGGCGCCGTCGAGCAGCAGCGTCCACCCGCGCGGCCGGTCCCGGTCGGGCCGCAGCTCCGCGAGCCCGCCGTCCACCGTCTCGGTGACGGCCTCCGCTCCGCCGCGTCCGCGCCTGCTCCTTGCCATGCCCTCCAGTATGACTGTCGTACCGCATGCCCTACCCCCTGGTCAGGGCGGTGCGACGGTACGGGGACGGCAGAGCGGCGGACCACCCGCGGCCTCACGGCCGGGGCGGTCCGCCGACTGCACTGCCGGTCCGATGGTGATCCGGACCGGCCACCGGTCACTTGGTGATGTTGGCGCAGCGGTTCCCGAACGCCGGGTTCAGCAGCGCGAAGATGTTGACGGAGTTCCCGCACACATTGATCGGGATGTTGATCGGCACCTGGACCACGTTGCCGCTGAGGAACCCCGGCGAGCCCACCGCGTAGCCCTTGGCGAAGGCGCCGCTGTGGTGGTCGTGGTGGTGGTGACGGTGGCGGTGGCCACCGCGACCGAACTGCTGGACGGCGTAGCTGCCGTGGCCGTGACGCGCCTGCTGGGTGCCGGCGCTCTGACCGTAGCTGCCACCACCGGCAGAGGCGATGCCTGCGCCACTGACCACCAGGGTGCAGCTGGCCGCAGTCATCACGGCGGCCTGGACGAACCGCTTCATCCCATTCTCCTTTCAGTTCGCGAATGGGGCACCCGGTCACAACGAGCCGAATGAGGCGGGGATGCGGGCATTCCCTCTTACGGGAAATCATTGGTCCTTCTGGCAGTAATCGTTAGTCCTTCTGGCAGCAAGCCGCCTCGCCAGGGAAATCCGCCATTCCGCCGATCGGGATCCCCGCGGGGTATCCGGCGTGCCTGTCGCGGTTTCCAACATGATTTCTGTCAGAGTGCTCTCCTGTTTGACTGATAGAAGTCGGAGAGGAAGACATGCGGAAGTCGATGGACCGCACCGGGCGCGGCGTGTGCGCGCTGGCTTCCTTGGCATTGTCGGCCGCCCCGGCTTCGGCGGCCGCGCCGACTCCCCGGGAATCCGTCCGCATTCCCTTCGCCGAACGGTTTCATGCGACCCAGCACGGCGGTATCGCACGCGCCGCCAACTCCGCGGTCACCTGCGGCGGGACGGACCGCCGGGCGGCGGCGGCCTGTGTGGCGGAACGGCAGGGCGGCGCCGGCGGCCACCACCGGCTGGCGTACGTCGACGTCGACGCCGACCGCGGCACCGCCAACTCCAGCGCCGCGGACCTGCGGCTCCCGGCCGGCTCCAAGGTCAGCTACGCCCGGCTGTACTGGGGCGGCAACCTTCGGGTCGGTGGGCGCAAGGCGGCCGAGGACAACGGCCGGGTGCTGATCGCCGGGCCCGGCGGCCGCTACCAGGAGGTACGCGCCGACTCGGTGACCGGCCGCCGCACCGCCCTCGCCGCCGCCGACGGCTTCCAGGCGTCCGCGGACGTCACCGAGCTGGTGCGCAGAAGCGGTCCGGGCGGCTACACGGTGGGCCGGATCAACGTCGCGACCGGCCGGTCGACGGCCGGTGCCTGGGGCGGCTGGACGCTGGTGGCCGCGTACGAGAACCCGCGGCTGCCGCTGCGCAGCCTCGCGCTGTGGGACGGCTTCGAGCCGCTGGGCGCGGGGCGCCGCACGCTGTCGGTGCGGCCGGCGGGGCTGCGGATCCCGGCGAACGCGAGCGGCCGGCTGGGGGCGGTGGCCTACGGCGCGAAGCGGGGCGTGGGAGCCGACGGGCTCACCGTCCAAAACGGCCGGCGCCGCCCGCACGCGCTACGGGACACCGCCAACCCGGCGAATGATGTGATGAATTCGACCATCACTGATTTCGGCCGGGAGGCCGCCCGGAAACCGGCCTACCGCAATACCTTCGGAATCGATTCCGATGTATTCGACCTGAAGCCCGCGCTGCGGCCCGGCGGCGATCGGCTCACTTTCCGTTTCACCACTCGCGATCCCGGATATCTGCTCGGCGCGCTCTTCTTCCAGCTCGACGCCGGGCGCTGAGCCACGCGCCCCGGAATTGTCCGCAGAGACCGCCGAGAGACCCGCAGTCCGTAGAGAATCCGCTGAGAGTTCTGTCCGCTCGGAGTCAGGGGAGCAGTGCGTGCCGGCCCAAGACGTGCCGTGGCAGGAGCGGCCCGCGGTGCTCCATGTGTACCGCGGGCTCCCCGGTGTGCCGTACCCCAGGCGCGGGGGGCGGATCAGGCGATGACGACGGAGAGCGCCAACGCACCCCGCTCCGCCCCGGTCCGGCCCCCGTCGGCGGTCCCCCGCCCACCGGCCGCCGCGGTCGGTCCGCCGCGCGGGCCGGGGCGGGCGACCCTGCCGCCGCCCCGGCCCGGTCGCGGCGTACGGCGGCGCACCGTCGCCCCGCTGATCGCAGCCGACTGCCTGGCCGCCGCGGGCGCCGCGCTCCTCGTCCTCGGCCCCGGCCCCGGTGCGCCGCCGGCGCTGCCCGCCGCCATGCTGCTGGGACTGCTGCTGCTCCACGCCCGGGCCGGGCTCTACCGCCCCGGCCCCGCGCCGACCGCGCTGGGCGATCTGCCGGCGCTGCTGGGCCGGGGCGCCGTCTGCTGGTGCGCGACGGCCGCGGTGCTCGCCGCCGTACGCCCCGACCGGGCGCTGTCGCCCGTACTGCTGGTGCTCGCCGTGTCCGCGCACGGTGTGCTGGTGTGCGGCGGCCGGGCCGCGGTCTACCGGGCGCACCGCAACCTCGCCCGCCGCCGGCCGCGCGCCACGCTCATCGTCGGCACCGACCCGGCCGCCCGGCAACTGGCCGCGGTGCTCGCCGCCCACCCCGAGTACGGGATGCGCCCGGTGGGCGTGGTCGATCCGGCTCAGCGACCGCCCGGCCCGCCCGAGGCCGCCGCGAGCCGTTCCGCGCTGCCGCGGCTCGGCTCGCCCCAGGACATCGCCCGGGCCGTCATCCAGCACACCGTGCGGGACGCGGTGTTCACCCTGCCGCCGTACGCCGATCCGCACACCGCCGCGCTGCTGCGCAGCTTCGTCGACCAGGGGTCGGCGATCTGGCTGGCCGGCGCCGCGGCCGCCCGCGAGGGCCACCCGCCCCACCCGGAGACCGACCATCTGTGGGGCTTCGCCTGCCGGCCGCTGGACACCGCCCCGCCCCGGTACGGCAGTTGGGGCAAGCGGGCGCTGGACCTCGCGCTGGCCGGGCCGGCGCTGGCGGCCCTGGCACCGGTGCTGCTGGGCTGCGCGCTGGCGCTGCGGCTCGCCGACGGGCCCGGCGTACTCCTCCGGCAGGAGTGCACCGGCCGCGGCGGCGGCACCTTCGTCCGGCTGACGTTCCGCACCGTGCGCCGCGGCGACGGGCACGGGGCGATGGCGCCGCCGAGCGCGGCGGACGACGCCCCGGCGAGCCGGGTCGGGCGACTGCTGCGGCGCACCTCGCTGGACGCGCTGCCGCAGCTGTGGAACGTGCTGCGGGGCGAGATGAGCCTGGTCGGGCCGAGCCCGGAGTCGCCCTGCCGCGTCCGGCGGTTCACCCGGCACTGCCCGGAGTACGCCGCCCGGCACCGGATGCCGGCGGGCATCACCGGACTCGCCCGGGTGCACGGGCTCGGCCGGGACGCCTCGGCCGAGGACCGGGCCCGGTTCGACAACCTCTACATCGACAGCTGGTCGCTGTGGCAGGACCTCCGGATCCTGCTGCGCACCGCTGCCTCGCCGCTCCGGCCGGAGGGCGGATGAGCGCGGGCGCGGCGGCCGGCGGCCGGCTCCCGGCGCGGCCCACCGACGAGACCACCACCCCGGTCGCTACCCCCACTCCTGGAGGCACCCGGTGAAGGTTCTGCATGTCATCACCGGCCTCGACATGGGCGGCGCCGAGCAGCAGTTGCGGCTGCTGCTGCGCCGACTGCCCGCCCAGTGCGAGGTCGTCACCCTGACCGGTCCGGGACCGGTCGCCGACGGCATCGAGGCGGACGGCACCCCCGTCACCCACCTCGGCATGACCGGCGACCGCGATCTGACCGTGCTCCCCCGCCTGTCCGCACTGATCCGCGCCGGCGGCTACGACCTGGTGCACACCCACCTCTACCGGGCGTGTGTCTACGGCCGGATCGCCGCCCGGATGGCCGGAGTACGGGCCGTGGTCGCAACGGAGCACTCCCTGGGCGACGCGGTCATCGAGGGCCGCCGGCTGACCCGCGGCGTCCGCGCGCTCTACCGGGCCACCGAGCGGCTGGGCGCGGCGACGGTCGCCGTCTCGGACACGGTCGCCGCCCGGCTGCTGCGCTGGGGCGTGCCCGAGCGGCGGGTCCACGTGGTGCACAGCGGCATCGAAGCGCACCGCTTCGGCTTCGACCCGGCCGCCCGCGCCCTGGTCCGCACCCGCCTCGGGCTGCCGCTGGACGCCTTCGTGGTCGGCGGCGCCGGCCGGCTGGTGCCCGGCAAGCGGTTCGACGTCCTGGTCCGGGCGGTGACCCAACTCCCGGGCGTCCACCTGCTGCTGGCGGGCGAGGGACCGGAGCGGGAGACGCTGCGGCGGACGGCGGAGCAGTTCGGGTCGGGGGACCGCATTCACCTGCTGGGCGCCGTGGGTGACGCATCGGGCGTCTCGGCAGCGCCACCAGGCGCCGTGGGTGACGCATCGGGCGTCTCGGCAGCGCCACCAGGCGCCGTGGGTGACGCATCGGGCGTCTCGGCAGCGCCACCAGGCGCCGTGGGTGACGCATCGCGCGTCTCGGCAGCGCCACCAGGCGCCGTCCGTTACGCGGCCGGCGTCCAGGCGGCGTCGGCAGGCGCGGCGCCGCCAAGCGCCACACCCGGCTGCCGGCCGGACATCCCCGGTCTGCTCTCCGCCCTCGACGTCTTCGTCTCGCCGTCCCCGGACGAGGCGTTCGGGCTGGCCGTCGTGGAGGCGCTGGCGTCCGGGCTGCAGGTGCTCTACGGCAGCTGCCCGGCGGTCGAGGACCTGCCCGCGGACCAGGCGCCCGGCGCCCGGCGCTTCAGCCCCGGCGTGCACGAACTGGGGACCGCCCTGAGGGAGTTGCGGCGCAACGAACCGGGCCGGCTGCCGGTGCCGCCGGTGGTGCGGCGCTATGACATCGCGCGCAGCGCCGAGGCGCTGATGAGCGTGTACGAGCAGGCGGTGGCCACCGCCGCCCCGCCCCGGTGGCGCCGCCCCGTGCCGGCCCACCCCTCCGCGGTCGTCCCGCTGCCCGACGCGCCCCGGTCGCCGGCCCCGTCCCCGCTCTCGAACAGATAGGCGGCGTCATGGCGAGCCGTCCGCACCGATGAGTCCGCACCGATGACCAAGCGCAGGGAGCATCCATGTACGACCTCGTGGTGGTGGGCGCCGGCCCCTACGGACTCTCGATCGCCGCGCACGCGGCGGCGGCCGGGCTGCGGCTGCGGGTCCTGGGCATGCCGATGGCCTCGTGGCGCGCGCACATGCCCGACGGCATGCTGCTCAGGTCCGAGCCCTGGTCCTCCAGCCTCTCCGCCCCGTCCAACCGCCACAACCTGGCCGAGTACTGCGCGGTCCACGACCTGACCGCCGAGCATGGCGTCCCGCTGGCCCTGGACACCTACGTCGCCTACGGCAGGTGGTTCGGCGAGCGGGCGGTGCCGCAGGTCGAGGAGGTCGCCGTCACCGCCGTACGCCCCGACGGCGACGACGGCTTCCAGGTCGAGACGGAGACCGGCGAGCTGATCGCGGCCCGGACCGTCGCGCTCGCCGTCGGCATGGTGCCGTTCGCCCACCGCCCCTGGCCGCTGCTCGAACTGCCCCCGGAACTCGCCTCGCACAGCAGCGACCACCGCGATCTGCGCCGCTTCGCCGGCCGGGACGTCGCGGTGATCGGCGCCGGGCAGTCCGCGCTGGAGACCGCGGCCCTGCTGGCCGAACAGGGCGCCCGGCCCACGCTGGTGGCCCGCGCGGACCGACTGCACTGGCACGGCCCGCCGCAGCCGCTGGACCGCGGCCGGCTGCGCGCGCTGCGCGCCCCGCACTCCGGGCTCGGCGCCGGCTGGCCCAACTGGGTGTGGTCGCAGCTCCCATGGGCGGTGCGCCGGCTGCCCGCGGCGACCCGGGTCCGGATCGCCGAGACCGGGCCGGCCCCGGCCGGCGCCTGGTGGCTGCGGGGACGCTTCGAGCCCGCGGTGGCGGCCCGGCTCGGCCACCGGGTCCGGGCCGCGGTCCCGCACGGCGACGGGGTGCGGCTCCATCTCACCCATACGGATGGCGGCTCGGAGACCGTGGATGCCCACCATGTGGTGGCGGCGACCGGCTTCACCCCCGACCTGCGGCGGCTGCGGCTGCTGCACCCCCGGGTCCGCACCACCCTGCGGACCGTGGCCGGCAGCCGCGCGCCCGAGTTGAGCCCCGGCTTCGAATCGTCCTGGCCCGGGCTGTTCTTCGCGGGGCTGCTCAGCGCGCCGTCGTTCGGCCCGTCGATGCACGTCGTGCACGGGGCGGGCTTCACCGCGGCGCGGCTGCTGCGCGGCGTACAGCGCCGGCTGAACGACCGGCGGGGCGACCGGCGGGGCGCCACCACCATCCCGCGCCCGGCACGGGACGGCGCTCCGGCCGCCACGAGCGGCCCGGCATCGGAGGCGGCGGCCGGCGAGCCCGCGCACTGACCGGCCCCGCCGGGCACAGCGGCCCGGCCGCCACCGGCCCGGCGCTCACTGGCAGCGGTCGACGGCCTCGATCGTCCGCGCCGCCTCGCCGAGCGCCGCGCGCAGTACGGCCGGGTCGGTGGCGGCGGCGCCCGCGCCCTCCGGCGGCACCAGCCAGCCGGTGCCGGTCACCGGTGGCTCCGCCACGCCGCCCGGCGCGCCGGCCCGCCCGTAGGTCTGGGTGCACGCGCTGCCCGGCACGTCCCAGCCGTCGGCCGTGCCCGCGGGCACCAGGAAGCCGAGGGTGTCGCAGGTGCCGTCGTGCAGCACGGGGCCGACGCCGTCGCGCAGCCGGAGGATGTCGACGGCCTCCAACCCCTGCCGGGCGGGCACCGTGACGAGGTCACAGGGCTGGACCGGTACGGCGGCCATGCCGCCGGGGACGACCTGCTTGCGACGGCCCTGGGCCTGGCCCGCGGACCTGTTGCCGCCCCTGCTCACGCCGGTCTCCCACACGGAGAACCCCTCCTCCTGCACGCGCCGCACCCTTTACACCGAGTTCAACGGTCGGGCACGTCAACAGCTACGGCGGCGTAACGCTGCAAAGGATGGCAGTTCATGGCAGATCACGCGTGAGATATCCGATTTGTAGCCAAAGTGTGTGTATCGGAGCCAGGGCAGCCGGTACGGTCGTCCCGCCGCACCGCCAGGAGGCGGCAATCGCCACAAGATGGCACGGAGAGGGTCCGCCATGGCGTCGCCAGCAGCACGTTCAGCGTCGTCCCGCACCGTACCCGCTCGCCCGAACACCGCATTCCGGCAGCTGCGCGGCCGGCTGTCACCAGGCGAGTTCGCGGCGGCGGTCCGACGGGCCGCCCGTGAGATCGGTGAGCAGGTCTCGTGCGACGCCCGCTATGTGGGCCGCGTCGAGTCCGGGGAGATCCGGTGTCCGAACTACGCCTACGAGCGGGTGTTCCGGCACATGTTCCCCGGGCTGACGCTGCCCGACATGGGCTTCGCGCCGCGCGAGGCGGTACGCGGACGGGGGGCGCGTACCGCGGCGGTCAGCGCCGCGCCCCTGGCAACCGAACCCGACAACCGCGATACCTGTATCCAGATCCACGAGGAGAGCGACGTGCTGCGTCGCGCGTTCATCACCGGCGGCCCGGCGGCAGCCCTGGGCTTCGCCGCCCTGCACCCCATCGAAGCCGCTGCCGTCGCCGCGTCCGCCCATGTCCCGCCGCCGCGCAATCCGGTCGGCGGCCGGGCCGGCGCGGCCGAGGCCACCGCCGTCGAGCAGGCCGTACGCCGGATCCGGCTGCTGGACGACCGGCACGGCGCGGAGAGCATCTACCGCCGCGCCACCCAGCCGCTGCGCGCCGCCTACGAGTTGCTGGACGCAGGCGTCCAACACCGCTCGGTGTCCGACCGGCTGCACACCGGGGCGGGCGAACTCGCCATCACCGTCGGCTGGTTGGCGCACGACTCGGGCCGCTTCGACGATGCCCGCTCGCACTACGCCGAGGCGCTGGCCACCGCCCGGGTCTGCGGCGATGCCGCCCTGGAGGCGCACGCCTTCTGCAACACCGCCTTCCTCGCCCGGGACGCCGGCCGGCCGCGTGAGGCGGTGCGCGCCGCGCAGGCCGCGCAGCAGGCCGCCAAGCGGCTGTCCTCGCCGCGGCTGCTGTCGCTGCTGGCGCTGCGGGAGGCGGGCGGCTGGGCGGGGCTGGCCGACCGGGCCGGCTGCGAGCAGGCGCTGGCCACGGCGGAGCGGCTGTTCGCGAGCGGGTCGCGGGACGGCGACCCGGAGTGGATGACGTTCTACGGCGAGGCGGAGCTGGCGGGCCTGGAGGCGCAGTGCTGGTCGGCGCTGGGCGACGCGCAGCGCGCCGCGGAGTACGCGCAGCGCGCGGTGGCCCTGCAGGATCCGCACTTCACCCGCAATATCGCCCTGTTCACCGCGGAGCTGGCGGGCGACCTCGCCGACAGCGGTGCTCCCGAGGAGGCCGCCGCGGCCGGTACCCGGGTGCTGGCGCTGCTGGAGCAGGTCCACTCGGCCCGGATCCGTACGATGCTCGACCGCACGGCCCGTACGCTGCGGCCGCACCGCGGGATCGCGCCGGTCGCCGCGTTCCTGGAGCGGCACGCGGCCTCGGTCGCGGTCCCCTCGGGCGGCTGACCGGCGGCGGCGCGGCTCAGCCCAGGTGCCCGGTGTCGTTCCAGCGCTCGATCGCCGGCTCCCCGTAGGCCCAGCCGAGCACCGACAGGGACGTCGGCTCCAGCCGGATGCGGGCGGCGAAGGAGACGTCCAGGCCCAGCCAGCGGGCGCCCAGGACGCGCAGGATGTGGCCGTGCGCGAAGACCAGCACATCGCGGTCGGCCGACCGCGCCCAGTCGACGACCTCGTCCGCCCGCGCGGACACCTCGGCGAGCGTCTCGCCCTCGGGCACCCCGTCGCGCCAGATCAGCCAGCCCGGCCGCCCGGCCTTGATCTCGTGCGGGGTCAGGCCCTCGTACGCGCCGTAGTCGAACTCCATCAGCGCGTCCCACTCCTGCGCCCGGTCGCCGAAGCCGGCCAGCTCGCAGGTCTCCTTCGCGCGCACCAGGGGGCTGGTGCGGACCTCGACGCCCGGCAGGCCGCCCCAGGGGGCGTGGTGCAGCCGCTCGCCCAGGAGCTTGGCACCGCGCCGCCCCTCGTCCAGCAGCGGGATGTCCGTACGGCCGGTGTGCCTGCCGGAAACGGACCATTCGGTCTGCCCGTGCCTGGCCAGGAATATGCGCGCTGCCATGGTCGTACCTCTCGCCGATCGCTCGGCTGATCGTTGCTCGGTGCGGGCAACGTTGACCGCGGGACTCCCATTCTCGCGCACGGGGGCGTTTTGTCCGCGGGCGGGGAGGGGGCCGGTTCACGGACGGGGTGGGGACGGCTCACGGGCGGGGAGGGGGCCGGATCGCGGACGGGATCGGCCGGTGTCAGTGCGGGATGCGAGACTTCGGCGGGTGAACACCTTCCGCGACAGCCGACCCGCGTCGGCCGCCCCTGAGGCGGGGCGGCAGGCGCCGGCGCCGGGCCTGCGGCCAGGGACGCCCCCGCCCGGTGTGAGCCGGGCCAGGCTCACCGAACTCCGCGGCCCCGGCGTACGCCCCCGCTCGCTGGACGCCCGCGCGCTCGCCGCGCTGGCCGCCAACCCGGGCTGCCGGCGCCGCGCGCTGCTGGACGGCGCGGGCATCGACAAGGGCGCGCTGGCCCAGGCGCTGGGCTCGCCCGCGTCGTACGGCCAGTCCCAGTTCGCGCTCATCCGGGGCAACGCGTTCGAGGCCCGGGTGAAGGCCGACGGCGGCACGGAGCTGCTGCGGCTGCTGCACGAGCGGCTCGCGCCCGGCACCCCGCCGCCCGGGCCCGAGGAGATCGCCGCCCCCGATCTGTCCGCGGCCGGACCCGAGGGCCGGGCGGCGCGTACGGCGCTGGCCCTGCGCGAGGCGACCGCGGCCGGCGGCTGGGCGCTGCTGGACCACCCGATGCTGGTCCTCGACGTGGCCGGCTCTCCCGCCTATGTGGAGCCGGACGCGGTGGTGGTGCATCCGGACGGCGGCTGGACCGTCGTCGAGATCAAGTCATTCCCGATGATCGACGGTTCGGCCGACGCCGCCAAGGTGGGAGCGGCGGCCCGTCAGGCGGCGGTCTATGTGCTCGCCCTGGAGCAGGTCGCCGAGCATGCCGCCGCGCACACGGGCCGCGCGGTGCGGGTGCGCGACCGGGCGCTGCTGGTGTGCCCGAAGGACTTCTCCAATCTCCCCGCGGCCGCCGCCGTCGACGTCCGCAAGCAGCTGGCCACGACCCGGCGGCAGCTGGCCCGCCTCACCCGGGTCGAGGAGATCGCCGCGGCCCTGCCGGAGGGCACGACGTTCGACCTCCGGCTCACGGACGACGGCCGGACCCCGACCCGCCCGCCCGAGGAGCTGGCCGAGGCCGTCGAGGCGGTCGGCGCGGCCTACGCCCCCGAGTGCCTGGCCGCCTGCGAGCTGGCCTTCCACTGCCGCAAGCGGTCGCGCCAGGAGGGCGCGGTGGAGGCGCTGGGGCGCGGCGTACGGGGCGAGCTGGGCGGGCTGGGCACCGTCGAGGAGGTGCTGGCCGCAGCCGCCTCGACGGACGCCGACCAGGTGGACGACCCGGCGGTCCTCGCCCTGCGCCGGGCGGCCGCGCTGCGCGCCCAGGCGCTGGCCGCCGCGGCATCGCGGGCACCGGAGCCGGTATGTCGATGATCGAGACGCTGGCCCGGATGGAGGCGGTGGCGGCCGGCCGCGCCCAGCCGCGGTGCACGGTCCGCCACCGCCATCTGTCCGAACGTCCGCTGGTCCTCGTCCCGTTGACCACCGCGGGCGAGGCCGGCGCCCCGCTGGGCGCGCTGGTCGGCACGGACCGCGACAAGCCCGCGCTGCTGGTCGTCCCGCAGCCGCGCGACCGCGATCTGCGCTTCGCGTTCCTGGCCGAACTCGCCGACGCGATGCTGCCCTACGTGGACGGCTTCGCGGACGCCGTCGAGTGGGAGGAGCGCAAGGAGACCGACCCGGAGACCGGCAAGAAGGTCCCGGTGCAGGTCGAACTGTGCGCGGACGCACCGCAGTTGCTCGTGCCCAGCACCGCCGGCATCGACTACGTCCGGCTGCTGGGCCGTTCGATGCGCTTTAGGCGGACGGCCGAGCAGGAGCCGGAGGCACCGTATCCCGCGCCGCCGCACGTCCCGCTGCTGGGCCGCTGGCTGACGCACTTCGGCGAGCGGGCCAGGGTCCCCGGATCCGGCCTCCTGCAGTCCATGACCGGCCTGCTGACCCGCCATTGGGTGACCGGCCAGAGCGCGCTGGAGGACCAGCATCTGGGCGCGCTGCTCGCCTGGATCGACCCTCCCGGCGGACTGTCGGGCCGGGAGGCGGCCGAGCGTGCGGAGTCGGCGCGGGACGCGGACGGGCAGCTGCGGTGCCCGCCGGCCGGCCCCGCCACGGACCCGGCGTTCGACAACCGGCTGCTCGCCCCCGCGATGGCCCGTTACGACGCCGGGCTGCCCGGCGCCGAGGACGCGCTCCGGGACCTGGTGGCAAGCCAGTTGCGGCCGACCTGGGACGCCGTGTGGCACGGCGTCGACCTGCTGCGCGCGCTCCCGGAGGGCGCGCATGTCGCCGACCGCTTCAAGCGCGACCGCTGGTCGTACACGGCGCACCGCGACCGGGTGCGCGCCGGGGAGCCGCCGCAGCCCAAGCGGGACGACGCGGTCACCGCCGCGCAGAAGCTGTCCGCGCGGGAGACCGCGCAGGCCCAACTGGACGCCCAGGAGGCCCTGGACGACCCGCTGGTGATGGCGGGGCGCCGGCTGGCCGGCGAGGCGTTCGAGGGCACGGTCACGGACGTGGAGATGGCGATGTCCGAGGGCCGGCGCCCGATGCCGCGCCCGCTGGTCACGCTGGAGACGGCCGACCTCCCGCAGCTGTCCCGGGGCAGCAGGCTCCACCGCGCCCTGGCGGACGGAAAGACCCAGCCCGCCGAGTTCCTGGCGTACGCGGACGGCGAGCCGGGCAGGCTGGTGGTGCGGCTGACGGGCGGGATGGGGCGCGGCAAGACCCCCGAGCCCGGTTCCGTACCGGAGCCGGACGACGCGGTGTGCTGGACGCTGTTCGAACACGCCCCGCGCGGCGGCCCGGAGCTGCCGGACCCCGAGGACACGCCCTGGACGCACGGCGGCCCGCCGCCCGCCGCCGGGGACGCGCCGAACGAGACCCCCGACCCCGTGACCGCGGAGGATTTCCTGTGATGCGCGCCCGCTGCTGGACCGGCCCGGAGCACCCCGCCGTATGACGGCCCCCCAGGACCCGTCCGCCACCGCCCGATCCGCCTTCGACCCCGGCGCCGCGGCCGCCGCGGCCACCGACGCGATCCTGCACGACACGCTGCACGGCACCCGGCGCGGCGTGGTCGTCGACTCCCCTCCCGGCGCCGGGAAGTCCACCCTGGTGGTCCGCGCGGCCCGTGAACTGGCCGCCGCCGGGCGCCCGTTGATGGTCGTGGCGCAGACCAACGCCCAGGTGGACGACCTGGTCCTGCGGCTGGCCGACAAGGACCCCGAGCTGCCCGTCGGCCGGCTGCACAGCAGCGAGCCCGGCGCGTTCGACCCGGCGCTGGCCGAACTGCCGGCGGTCCGTACATCGGCGAAGGTCGCCGATCTGGCCGGGATGGACATCGTCGTCTCGACGGCCGCGAAGTGGGCCTACACCAAGGTCGCCGAGCCCTGGGGGCACGCGATCGTGGACGAGGCCTACCAGATGCGGTCGGACGCGCTGCTGGGCGTGGCCGGGCTCTTCGAGCGGGCGCTGTTCGTCGGCGACCCCGGGCAGCTGGACCCGTTCAGCGTCGTCGGCGCGGAGCAGTGGGCCGGGCTCTCCTACGACCCCTCGTCGAGCGCGGTCGCCACCCTCCTGGCCCACAACCCCGACCTGCCGCAGCACCGCCTGCCGGTCTCCTGGCGCCTGCCCGCCTCGGCGGCGCCGCTGGTCTCCGCCGCGTTCTACCCCTATACCCCGTTCCGCAGCGGCACCGGCCACGGCGACCGCCGGCTGGCGTTCGGCGTGCCGGGCGACGGCTCGGGCGTGGACCGCGTGCTGGACGAGGCCGCCGAGTCCGGCTGGGGCCTGCTGGAGCTCCCCGCCCGCCGTACGCCGCGCACGGACCCGGAGGCGGTCCGCGCGATGGCCCTGGTGGTGCGCCGGCTGCTGGACCGCGGCGGCGCGGCCACCAGCGAGCTCTCGCCCGATCCGGCGCCGCTCACGGCGGACCGGATCGCGGTCGGCACCGCCCACCGCGACCAGGCCGCTGCGGTCCGCGCCGCGCTCGCCGGCCTGGGCGTCTCCGACGTCACGGTGGACACCGCCAACCGCCTCCAGGGCCGCGAATTCGACGTCACGGTCGTGCTCCACCCGCTCTCCGGCCGCCCCGACGCCACCGCCTTCCATCTGGAGGCCGGCCGGCTGTGCGTGCTCGCCTCCCGGCACCGCCACGCCTGCATCGTCGTCTGCCGCGCCGGCGTCACCGACCTCCTGGACGAGCACCCCTCGACCGAGCCGGTCAGCCTGGGCGTCGCGGTCAAGTTCCCGGACGGCTGGGAGGCCCACCACTCCGTCCTGGCGCATCTCAACGAACATCGCGTCGCCTGGCGCCCGTAGGGCGTGTCCCCGCGGGCGCACGGTTTTCGGCCCCCTTGCGCGGGGCGGGACAATGGAATGCGGCACACGATCTGGAGGTAGGTACATGTCCGAGCCGCGACCGGCTCCCGACCCACGTGGTACGGCGCCGGGACCCCGGCGCATGAGGCCCGCGCAACTGCTCTTCGAGCCCCCCGAGGCCGTCGCCGACCCCGAGCACTTCTTCGATCTGGAGTCGATGGAGGACCCGCGCGAGCTGCTCAGCCGCGCCACGGAGCTGACCCTGGCCTTCCGCGCCGCGGCCGACCGCGCCACGGAGTTCCAGGCGCTGGCCGCAGCCCAGCTGTCCGACCCCAGCAGGTTCGACCGGCTGCCGCTGGCCGTGCTGGCCGAGCAGGCGGAGTGGACCGAGGACTACGCCCGGAAGATGGTCGAGTTCGGCCGCAGCCTGATGCGCAGCGGCAGCACCCTGCCGGGCGACATGGACTGAGCGACCCGGTCGCGCCGGACGGCGCGCACGCCCTGCCACCCCTCTGTGCGGCTCATGGTCCGTGACCATGAGCCGCTGGCATATGCGAGGGGGGCAAGATACCCGGTCACGCACCGCCCTGTCCCGGTTTCCGCCAATCAGCCAAGACCGTACGCGCCGTATCGGTAGACCTGTCCCCATGAGTGAGCGCAGGGAGCGAATCATGACAAGGTGCGCGCGTCGCGAATCCGAGGCCGAGCGAAGCGAGGTTTCGGCATGAGCGACTGGCTGCCCGAGACTCCCCGCACCCTGGACTTCCCGACCACCTCATACGTCACGCTCGCGGGCGCCGAATGGCTCGCGTCCGCCAGCCCTCATCCGGACGAGATGCACGCACTGTGGGCGCTGCAGCCGACCGCGCCCAGCGCGCTGCCGTGCGGCACCGCCTTCGACGTGATCAACGCCCCGGCGCTCTTCGGGCGGCGCATGGTGGACCGCTTATGGTCCGACGGCCCCGGCTCGGGGCCGGTCGCCGTGCACCGCGGCCGGATCCTGCTCTTCGCCGCGCCCGGCACGGCCCAGCGGCTGCCCGCCCTGCTCGTCTGGGAGGAGTGGTCCGCCGCCGTCCCGCCGCTGCTCTGCCACGGCAGCGGCGACGCGGTGACCATCCCGCCGCTGCACCCCCGCTCCGACCCGGCCGACGTCCTGGAGGACCCCGTCGGCCCCGCGGCCTCCCGCTGGCTGGTCGCCCCCGGCACCCGCACCCCCTGGCTCCCCGGGCCCGACGTCCTGCTGTGGGCCTGCGTCCGCGCCGCGCGCGGGGTGGCCGGGGCGGAGCGGGAAGCCGCAGCTCAGCACCCTGTTTCGGCGCTGATGCCGGGCTGAGGGAAACCGATTTTCGTCCTCCCCGACCAGGATGCTAATGTTTTCCCCGTCAGCAGGCGCCGCTAGCTCAGTTGGTTAGAGCAGCTGACTCTTAATCAGCGGGTCCGGGGTTCGAGTCCCTGGCGGCGCACAGACAGTCGAAGGCCCTCACTCCGGTGGGGGCCTTCGTCGTGTGCGCCCGCGCCCGTCCGGCGTGCCGCCGCTCGCGCGCCGCCGCTGGCGCGCGCCTCAGCCGCGGCCGATCTTGACCGCCCAGTCCCCGTCACTCGACCGCCCGGCGACCTGGATACGCACACCGTCCTCGGAGGCGTCCATGCTCTCCCCCACGCCCAGCGGCGCGTCCGCGAGCGGCGGGTAGACGGACGTGCCCCAGCAGGCGGAGGTGCCGGGGTGCCCGTCGAGGACCTGTACGGGCCCCGCCCCGGAGGGGGTCTCGCTGCGTACGCGGTAGACCAGGACGCCCTCGGTGCACACACCGCGGTCGTTGCCCATGGCACCGCGTGCCTCGATCACCAGCGCGCTGTCCTCCCCCGTACGGACCACCAGCAGCCGCGGCCGGCGCTGGCTGCGGGGCTCCCTGGGGGCGGACAGGGTGCGGAGCGAATGCATGGTGGGGCCGGTGAGGTCGGCGCAGTCGACCTGGTTGTCGGCGATCCAGCCGAGCTTCCACTTGTGCCAGGCGAAGGGGTCGGGCGCCAGCCCGAACTGGCTGCCCATGAGGTCCCAGTCACCCACATAGGTGTCCCAGTCACCCTTGCCGTCCCGCGGACGGTGGTAAAGGTCCGGCAGGTCGAAGACGTGACCGGTCTCGTGGGCGAGGACGTTGCGGTCCGGGGGGCTCTGCTCGAAGACGGTGACGAATCGGTGCAGGTCACGGTCGTCGGCATGCATCGGCTGGTCGAGATTGACGACCTTGGTGGCGTCCGAATCGACGCCGGGAGCGTCCGGATCGGCGACGAAATAGACCATGTCGTAGCGGCTGAAGTCCACCGACGGATCCGCGGCGGCGACCGCGTCGCGCAGATAGGACGCGCGCCGGGCGGCGTCCCAGTCGCGCCGTATCCCGTACGAGGCCGACGAGCGCGGCATCTTCACCCAGGCGGGGTGCACATCCGCGCGCAGCCGGAACTTCCCGTAGGAGGCGCGCGCGAAGAAGGCGGAGGTGGCGGGGAAGTAGTCGCGCGAGAGCGCCCGGGGGGCGGCGGCGGGCCGGGAGTCCGGGAAGGAGAGGTAGATCATCACGGCGCTGAGCGGGCGGTCCGGGCGCGTATAGGAGCCGTTCCAGCTGTCCACACCCTCGGAGTGGTGCGCGTCGCTGCGCCCCAGCGCGCAGGACAGCGCGGCCTCGGAGGCGGTGGCGGGGCCGGCGACGACGGAGGTGGCGATCAGCGCGCTCAGGGACGTGATGACGGCCGCGACGCGCCGTAGGCGGTGGTCCGCCCCGTCGGGCGTCAGGGCGCGCGGCACATATACCTCCAGGGACGGATTCGGAGACCTCATCTACCCTGTCGGGATTTAAGGCTATTCGTCCTGTTTCGGAGGCCCAGACGAGTGACCGGCGCGTCTCCGTCCCCCCGTAACGGAAAGTCACAAACGACCAAGGGGGCAATCGGTACGAACAGAGCCGGGCAGAAATGGCTGAAGTTCCGTCATGGGTACCGACGATCACGGCTGCGTCGCTGGATCGGCCGTTGTGCCAGCCTCTATGATCGCCACACTTTCCAGCGCGAGAAGCACCCTCCATACGAGACAAGCGCCATGCGGGAGCGAGCAGTGAGCGGACACCCCGACGGCCCGGGCCGCACACCGGGAGCGACACTGCCCTCAGTGACGGAACGTAACGGCACGACCAAAGAATCCGCCGACGCCCGGCACACCCCCACCGGCCGCTGCGACGACTCGGCGGCCTCACTCGGCGACTATCGCGCCGCCTTCCACGCCGGACGACTGGCGATGGCCGTCCTCAACCGCGACGGGCTGGTCCTCGCGGCCAACCCCGCCTTCGGCGAGTTGGTCGGCACCGACCCCGACCAGCTGGTCGCCGCCACCGCGGCGGACCTCACCGACCTCGGCGCCGACCCCCGGGTGTGGACCGCCTATCGCGAGGTGCTGTGCGGCCGCAGCGAACGGCTGCGCTGCACCCGCCGCCTCAAACACCCCGAGGGGCACTCGGTCTGGGTGGAGGTGACCGTCGAGCCGCTCACCCCGGAGCCGCTCAGCGGCGAGGAGCGGCTGCTGCTGTCGGTGGCGGACATCAGCGACCGGCACGATCTGCTGGCCCGTCTGCGGCATCTGCAGATGCACGACCCGGTGACCCGCCTGCCCAACCGCGCACTGTTCTTCGAGCGGCTCTCCGCGGCGCTGGAGACGGCGTCCTTCGAGCCGACCGGCACCGGCCGGATCGGGCTGTGCTACCTCGACCTGGACGGCTTCAAGGCCGTCAACGACACCCTGGGACACCGCGTCGGCGACCGGCTGCTGAGCGCGGTGGCACAGCGGCTGACGCGCTGCGCGCAGAGCGCCGTGGAGCGCGCGACGGGGCGCGGCGAGCATCTGGTGGCGCGGCTCGGCGGTGACGAGTTCGCTCTTTTGGTGGAGGACTCCACCGGCACCGACCAGCTGGCCGAGCTGGCCCAGTGCGTGCTCGACGCGCTGCAGCGCCCGTTCGACCTGGCCGGGCAGCGGCTGTCGGTGTCGGCGAGCATCGGCGTCGTGGAGCGGGCCGCCACCGGCACCACCGCGACCGGTCTGATGCAGGCCGCGGACACCACGCTGTACTGGGCCAAGGAGGACGGCAAGGCCCGCTGGACGCTCTTCGACCCGGAGCGCAACGCGCACCGGATGACGCGCCAGGCGCTCTCCAGCACGCTCCGCCCGGCCGTCGACCGCGGCGAGTTCACCCTGGAGTACCAACCGCTCGTCGGCCTCGGTGACGGCCGGGCGCAGGGCGTGGAGGCGCTGGTGCGCTGGCGGCATCCGCAGTTCGGGACGCTGTCGCCGAATCGGTTCATCGCGCTGGCGGAGGAGAACGGCGCGATCGTCGAGCTGGGCCGGTGGGTCCTGGAGCGGGCCTGCCATCAGGCGCGCGCCTGGCAGCTGGCGCACCCCGGCGGCCAGCCGCTGTTCGTCAGCGTCAATGTGGCCGTACGTCAGGTGTGGGACTCAGACCTGGTCGCGGACGTGGCCGGGATCCTCGCCGAGACCGGGCTGCCGCCGGAGCTGCTGCAGCTGGAGCTGACCGAGTCGGCGGTCATGGGCTCGGCCGGCCGGCCGCTCCAGGCCCTGCAGGCCCTGAGCGACATGGGCGTGCGCATCGCCATCGACGACTTCGGCACCGGCTACTCCAACCTCGCCTACCTCAGTCGCCTCCCGGTGTCCGTACTGAAGCTGGACGGCTCCTTCGTCCACGGCTTCCGCTCCCAGGAGCACCCCAATCCGGCGGACGAGATGATCGTCGAGGCGCTGGTGGCGCTGGCGCACCGGCTGGGCCTGACCGTCACCGCCGAGTGCGTGGAGAGCGCCGAGCAGGCCGAGCGCCTCCGGCGGATCGGCTGCGACACCGGCCAGGGCTGGCTGTACTCCCGGCCGGTGGCCCCGGAACGGGTGGCGGCGCTCTTCATCTAGGGCGGTACTCCGAGGGGGCTCCCCCATCCGAGGGACGCCTCCCCCGAGCCGTACGGCGTGGTGGCGGCCGGCGCGACGACCGACGGCCGCCACCACGCCATGGGCGGGGCTATATGCCGTAGGCGTCCGCGATCAGCTCGTACGAGCGCAGCCGCGCCGCGCCGCTGTGGACGTTGGCCGTGATCATCAGCTCGTCGGCGCCGGTGCGCTTGGCGAGGTCGTCCAGGCCCTGGCGGACCGCGTCGGGGGTGCCGTGGACGACGTTGCCGAGCCAGCTGTCGACGAAGCCGCGCTCCAACTCGTTGAAGCGGTGGGCCTCGGCCTCCTCCGGGCTGGGGACCAGGCCGGGGCGGCCGGTGCGCAGCCGGACCATGGCCAGGGCGCCGGTCATCACCTGCCGGCGGGCCTCGCGCTCCTCCTCGGCGGCCAGCGCCCCGACCCCGATCAGGGCGTACGGCTCGGCGAGCACCTCGGAGGGGCGGAAGGAGGCGCGGTAGAGGTCGAGCGCGGGGACGGTGTTGGCCGCGGAGAAGTGGTGCGCGAAGGCGAACGGCAGTCCGAGGGTGCCGGCGAGCCGGGCGCTGAAGCCGGAGGAGCCCAGCAGCCACACCGGCGGCCGGTGGGGCGACTGGACGCCGCCGGGCGAGGTGGCCTGGACCGGGCCGGGGACCGCGTGGATCTTGGCGTACGGGTGCCCGTCGGGGAAGGAACCGTCCAGGAAGCGGGTCAACTCGACCAGCTGCTGCGGGAATTCATCGGCTCCCTCGTGCAGCTGCTCGGTCCGGCGGAGCGCGGCGGCGGTGGCGCCGTCGGTGCCCGGAGCGCGGCCCAGGCCCAGGTCGATCCGGCCGGGAGCCATCGCCTCCAGGGTGCCGAACTGCTCGGCGATGACCAGCGGGGCGTGGTTGGGCAGCATCACACCGCCGGAGCCGAGCCGGATCCGGCGGGTGTGCGCGGCGAGGTGGGCGAGCAGCACGGCGGGCGAGGAGGAGGCGACGCCGGGCATGGAGTGGTGCTCGGCGACCCAGTAGCGGTGGAAGCCGCGGCGTTCGGCCGTACGGGCGAGGTCGACGGCGGTGCGCACCGCGCCGGATGCGGTGTTGCCCGCGCCCACCGTCACCAGGTCGAGCACCGACAGCGGGACCGGGGCGCTGCCCTGGGCACTGCCCCGTATCCCGTCTCCGGCGTCGTGGCCCGCCTCGCGGCCGGCCCGGGTCTCGTCGTCTACGCCGCTCACAGTGCGGGTCCTCCTCGCTTGGCGCTGGGTCTGCGAGGTCGACAACCGGAGAGGTTCTCCACTTATTCCCGGCTCGGCGTACCGCGGCCCGCTACTCCTGCGCGGCCGGCGAGAACAGCGCCCCCAGTTGCGGGCAGGACAGCGTCCGGTCCAACAGCCGCAGCCCCTCCCAGGCCGTCACCTGATTGGCGGTGAGCACCGGCTTGCCCAGTGCCGCTTCGAGGGCGGGCAGATGCGCGGCGGTGTGCAGGGCGGTGTCGGGCAGCAGCACGGCCTCGGCGTCCGGGTGGTCGCCGGCGCGGGCGAGCGCGAGCACCTCCTCGCGGCCCCAGGTGCCGACCTCGGCGGCGGTGATGATGCCGCTGCCGCGGGTGGCGACGACCTCCGCACCGGCGGACTTCAGGAACGAGCGGAAGTGCTCGGCCACGTCCTCCGGGTACGTCGCGCCGATCGCGACTCGATGGACGCCGAGCGCCCTCACGGCGTGCGCGAAGGCGAAGGACGTACTGGAGGCGGGCAGGCCCGCGGTGGCGGACAGCTCCCTGACCTGTTCTTGGGCGCCCTCCCAGCCGAAGACGAAGCTGGCGCTCGTACAGGCCCATACGACGGCCTGGGCGCCGCGCTCCTTGAGTTCCGCGACGCCGGCCGCCAGCCGGGCGGCGGAGCCCATCTCCAGCAGCGCGTCGACCCGGTGGGCGTCCTCGCCGATGTCGGTGTGCACGAGCGGCAGGCGGACCGCGCCGCCCAGGATCTCCTCCAGCCGGGGGTAGTCGTCCTCGGCGGAGTGGCCGGGGTAGAGGAAGCCGACCGATGCCATGCGGGTCTCCCTTGCGTGTACGACTGCGGGTGCCGTGGTGTTCATGGTGCGGGTGCGCTCTTCGGTGGTGCGGTGAGCTGTCGGGAGGAGCGCTGCCGGCGACACGGGCGGCGCCGGCAGCGTCCGGGACCGGGGCCGTCAAACCGGGGGCAGCGGGCCGGGATCCTCGGGTGGGTAGGGCTTGGGATCGACGCCGTCCACCGGATCCCCCTCCGGCGGCGCGGGCGGTCCGGCGAAGGCCGCCTCGGGGGTCGCCCGCGGTACGTCTGCTCCCGGTCCTCCCGGTACCACCGGCTCCGACCCGGTCATGGCGGCCGGGCCGCGGCGCGCCACCGGATCGAGCAGGGCCTGGTACGGGCCCACCGCCGGCACGCCGATGGCGCGCAGCGCGGCCCACATCGTCACCTGGTTGGCGGACAGCACCGGCATCCGCAGCTCGGCCTCCAGCTGCGGGATGACGTCGTAGGTCGGCAGGTTCGTACAGCTGATGAAGAGGGCGTCGGCGGCGCCGATCACGGCCGCGCGGGCCATGTCGACGACGTCTCGGTAGGGCACCTTCCAGATGTGCCGGGTCAGTCCGAGGTAGGCGCGGCCGGTGACCGTGATGCCCGCCTCGCCGAGATAGTCCTCCAGGGAGTCGGTGACCGATTTGGTGTAGGGCGTGACCACCGCGATGCGCCGCGCGCCGATCTCGCGCAGCGCCTCGATCAGCGCGCCCGAGGTGGTGAGGGAGGGAACCTCCCCCGCCTGGACCATGGCAGCGCACATGGCCCGCTCGCCCGCGACCCCGCCGACGAAGCTGCCGGAGGTACAGGCATAGCAGATGACCTGCGGTGATACCGCACACAGTGCCTGGACGGCGGCGTCCAGTGTCTCGTGCTCGCTGACCAGACGGGCCAGGTCGAGGCTGACCTCGACGGGCACGAACGGAGTTCGGGTGAGGTGGAGGGACACGTCGTCGGGAACCCAGCGCCACAGCTCGCGGTCGAGCGCGAAGTCAAAAGGGGCGACAACGCCCACACCGAGCTGAGGCTGGGGACCACCCAGAAAGGAGACGTCCATTGAAGGCCCCTAGAAACGAAGGGCTGATGGCCAGGCCAGTGGCCGGGGGGAAGGCTGTGCAGCCGGATCAAGCCGGGACGTCGGGACAGATGCCGTTGTTGACACGGTAGATACGACTTCCTAGCGTGGTCAATCCTCGCATCTCAGGCATCTGTCGGCGCCCCTTTCCAGTGAAAGGGGCTCACGTTTCAGAACGGTTTCTGGCCTATGTCCGAAAGCACCGGAACCACGGTCCTCGTCCTGGGTTCCGACCCGCCGCCCAAGCTCGACCGGCTGGCCGGCCGGGCCCGGGTGATCTTCGCTGACGAGTCCTCCCTGGCCGGCCTACTGCCCACCGCCGACGTGCTGTTGGCCTGGGATTTCACCTCCGACGCGATCCGCGCGGCCTGGCCCCGCGAGGGCCCCAGGCCGCGGTGGGTGCACACGGCGAGCGCGGGCGTGGACCGGCTGCTGTGCCCCGCCCTGATCGCCGACGACACGATCGTGACCAACGCCCGCGGCGTCTTCGAGCAGCCGATCGCCGAGTACGTGGCCGGCCTGGTGATCGCCATGGCCAAGGACTTCTACGGAAGTTGGGAGCTGCAGCGGCAGCGGCGCTGGCAGCACCGCGAGACACTGCGGCTGGCCGGCACCCGCGCGGTCGTGGTGGGCTCCGGGCCGATCGGCCGGGCCATCGGCACCACCCTCCTGGCACTGGGTGTCAAGGTCGATCTGGTCGGCCGACGGGAGCGGGCCGGCGATCCGCAATTCGGCCTCGTACACCCGAGTGACGCGCTGAACGACTTGCTGCCCCAGGCGGATTGGGTGGTCTGCGCGGCGCCGCTGACGGACGCCACCCGCGGCCTGTTCGACCGGGCGGCGTTCGCGCGGATGCCGCCGCGGGCGCGGTTCATCAACGTCGGGCGCGGCCCACTGGTCGTCGAGGACGACCTGGTCGAGGCGCTGCGCGGGTGGCGGATCGCGGCGGCGGCGCTGGACGTCTTCGAGCGCGAGCCGCTGGCGGCGGACAGCCCGCTGTGGGACGTGCCGCATCTGATCATCTCGCCGCACATGAGCGGCGACACGCTGGGCTGGCGCGATGCGCTGGCCGAGCAGTTCCAGGACAACTTCGACCAGTGGTCGGCCGGCAAGCCGCTGCACAACGTCGTCGACAAGCGGCTCGGGTACGTACCGGTGCAGTGACGGCGCGGACCGCCGGGCCGCGGCGCGGCGCCCCGCCCCCACCCACCGCCCCGCCCCGGGGCGGCCAACGCGCGGAGGACGCATGACCACCGAACCGACCGACCTCGCCGATCTGACCGCCACCCGACTCACTGCCGGGTACGCCGCCGGCGAGTTCTCCCCCGTCGAGGCCGCCCACGCGGTCCTGGCACGCGCCGAGGCCGCACAGGCCGCCACGAACTGCTTCACCCTGATCGACGCGGACGAGGCGCTGGCGGGCGCCAAGGAGTCGGCGGAGCGCTGGCGGGCCGGTGCGCCGGCCGGGCCGGTGGACGGGGTGCCGGTCACCGTCAAGGACATCCTGCTGACGCGGGGCGCGCCGACGCTGCGCGGTTCGCGGACGGTGCGGACCGAGGGGCCGTGGGAGGAGGACGCGCCGGCGGTGGCCCGGCTGCGGGAGTCCGGCGCGGTGTTCGTCGGCAAGACCACCACCCCGGAGTTCGGCTGGAAGGGGGTCACCGACAGCCCGCGGCACGGGGTGACCGGCAATCCGTACGACCCGCGGCGCACCGCGGGCGGCTCCAGCGGCGGCAGCGCGGCGGCGGTGGCGCTGGGCGCCGGGCCGCTGAGTCTGGGCACGGACGGCGGCGGCTCGGTGCGCATCCCGGCGTCCTTCTGCGGGATCTTCGCGCTGAAGGCGACCTACGGGCGGGTGCCGCTGTATCCGGCGAGCCCGTTCGGGACGCTGGCGCACGTCGGCCCGATGACCCGCGACGCGGCGGACGCGGCGCTGCTGATGGATGTGGTCACCGGCGCGGACTGGCGGGACTGGTCGCAGCTCGGCCCCGCCGCCGGCTCGTTCCGGGACGCGCTGGCCGGTCCGGTCTCCGGGCTGCGGGTGGCCTACAGTCCGTCGCTCGGCTGGGACGTGGCCGTCGCGCCGGAGGTCGCCGCGGCGGTGCGGGGCGCCGTCGAGACGCTCGCCGGGCTCGGCGCGTCCGTCGAGGAGATCGACCCGGGCATCGCGGACCCGGTGGAGGCGTTCCACACGCTGTGGTTCAGCGGTGCCGCGCGGGTGGTGCAGCACCTGGACGACGCGGACCGTGCGCTGCTCGATCCGGGGCTGCAAGAGATCTGCGAGCAGGGCGCCCGCTACAGCGCGCTGGACTATCTGGCCGCGGTCGACACCCGGATGGCGCTCGGCCAGGCGATGGGGCGCTTCCACAGCGCCTACGACCTGCTGGTGACCCCGACCGAACCGATCACCGCCTTCGAGGCTGGCGTGGAAGTGCCGTCCGGATCCGGCCACACCCGCTGGACGGGCTGGACGCCGTTCACCTACCCCTTCAACCTCACCCAGCAGCCGGCCGCGTCGCTGCCCTGCGGGGTGGACGGCGACGGGCTGCCGATCGGCGTCCAGCTGGTCGGTGCCCGGCACGCGGACGCGCTGGTGCTGCGCGCCGCGCACGCCCTCTACGAGGCGGGGGCCGCACGGATCCCCGCGCCACCGGCCCCCTAGGGCCGGTCCGGTGACTCAGGGTCGGGCACCCCCCGGGGCGGACGCCCCCTAGACCCGCCGGAAGTTGAGGGTCTCCCCCAGGGCGCCGGCCCGCCACAGGTCCTGGCAGGCGTCGGCCATCCGGTCCAGGCCGTCGACGACGCTGCCCCACACGATGCCGGGCACCCAGCCCGCGTCACCGTTGATCAGCAGGTTGTTGCGCTCGTAGAAGAGCGCGAGATCGACGACGGTGGCGCGGCCCTGGTGCTCGGCCTGGCTCTCGTAGCCGTAGGACGCGGTGCCCAGTTGGGTGTCGCTGAAGGTGAAGTAGCACAGGTCGCCGGGGATCGGGGTGATCGTGGGGTTCTCCAGCGGCGGCTCCTCGGGCGCGAACGGCGCCAGCAGGGCGTAGATCTCGTTGCGGGCGTACTTCGCGTGGTAGACGTCGCCGCCGAGCGGGAGGGCGTCCCATACGGCGTTGCAGGTGATCGGGGCGCGGTCGTCGAGCAACTTCGCCGTGCAGCGCACGCCGCGCTTGTCCAGCGAGACTTCGATGAAGCGATCGGTCATGCTCGGATCGTAGGGGGCAATCCCGGCGTACGGAACGGCATGGAACAGTACGGCACAACTCCCAACCGCTTGTATCAAGGGCCGGAAACGATCGGCATACTCGCCAGGCGTTCGGGTAGCCGCGCGCCCATGGCTCCACCACCATGGAACACCACAGAGATCACAAGCCAATTGACACGCGGCATCCGCCGCCGGTCGCTGCTCGCGGGGGTAGCGGCGCTCGGCGCAGCGGGTGCGGTCGGGGCGACCGGCGGCTGCTCCCGGGTCGACGTCACCGGCGCGACGGGCGGCGGTCATCTACTAGAGGATCTGCGCAGCAAGGGCACCGTCCGCATGGGCATCGCCAGCGAACCGCCGTACGCCTCCATCAACAGCAAGGGCGAGCTGACCGGCGAGGCGCCGGCGGTGGCCAAGACGATCTTCCAGCGGCTGGGGATCAAGCACTTCGAGCCGGTACCGGTCGAATTCGGCGCGCTCGTGCCGGGCCTCCACTCCTTCCAGTACGACGTGATCGTCGCGGGCATGTTCATCAACAAGGCGCGCTGCCAGGCGGTGCTCTTCTCCGATCCGGACTACGAGTCGAAGGACGCCTTCCTCGTCCCCAAGGGGAACCCGAAGAAGATCAAGGACTATCCGGACATCGCCGAGCAGGGCCTGCGCATGGGCACCGGTATCGGCTATGCGGAGATCGACTACGCGGTCGGCAACGGCGTCAAGCGGGGCACGATCCAGACCTACGGCGACCAGATCGCCGGCATGGAGGCCCTGGAGGCGGGCCGGATCGACGCCTTCGCCGGCACCGCCCTGACCATGATCGAGGCCCTGAAGACCGGTCAGCACCCGAAGGTGGAGATGACCGCGCCGTTCACCCCGAAGGTCGACGGCAAGCTCCAGCGCGACGGCGGCGGCTACGGCTTCCGGATCGGCGAGACCAGGCTGCGGGACGCCTTCAACCGCGAGCTGCACAAGATGAAGAAGAGCGGCGAGCTGCTGCGGATCGCCAAGCCGTACGGCTTCACCGAGGAGTTCATGACCGACCTCACCGCGAAGGAGCTCTGTAACAAGTGACCTCTGCGCTGTGGGAACTCTTCTTCGAGGGGCTGTGGATCACCGTCCAGCTGATGGTCTACAGCGCCGCCCTGGCCGCCGCCGTCGCCTTCGGCATCGGCCTGGCGCGCACCTCGCGCTTCTGGATCGTCCGCTTCCTGTCCGGTGTGTACGTGGAGTTCTTCCGCGGCACCTCGGCGCTGGTGCTGATGTTCTGGCTGTTCTTCGCGCTGCCCCTGCTGGGCTGGCAGCTCGTCGGTATCTGGGCGGGCACGCTGGCGTTGGGCCTGTCGTACGGCGCGTACGGCTCCGAGATCGTGCGCGGCGCCCTCCAGGCGGTGCCGGCCGCGCAGCGGGAGGCGGCCATCGCGCTGAGCTTCTCGCCCTGGCAGCGGCTGCGGAAGGTGCTGCTGCCGCAGGCCGTTCCGGAGATGATGCCGCCGTTCAACAACCTGCTGATCGAGCTGCTCAAGGGCACCGCGCTGGCGTCGCTGCTGTCCATCGGCGAGCTCACCTTCCAGGCCAAGCTGGCCCGGCTGTCGACGGGCCAGAGCGCCCAGGTCTACGGAATCATCCTCGTGCTGTACTTCGTGGTCGCGTTCCTGGTGACCCGGGTCATGCGGGTGCTGGAGCGCCGCGCCAAGGCCTCGGTCGGCCGGGCGGTGCCCAAGGGCGAGGGCTGGTTCTCCCGCAAGCTGCCCGTCGAGAAGCAGGGCCCCGAGGCGCTGGCCACCGGAGGTAAGCCGTGAACAACTGGTCGTGGAGCTACATCGGCGACATCATGCCCGACCTCCTCAAGGGGCTGTGGATCACCGTCCAGGCGACGATCTACGGCTCGCTGGTGGCCTTCGCGCTCGGGCTGGTGTGGGCGCTGGCCCTGCGCTCGCCGAGCCGCTGGGTGACCTGGCCGGTCAGCGCCGTCGTCGAATTCATCCGCAACACCCCGCTGCTGGTGCAGCTGTTCTTCCTGTTCTTCGTGCTGCCGAGCTGGGGGCTGACCTTCGAGCCGCTGACCACGGGCGTGATCGGTCTGGGCCTGCACTACTCGACGTACACCGCCGAGGTCTACCGCGCCGGCATCGACGGCGTGCCGCCCGGCCAGTGGGAGGCCGCCACGGCGCTGAGCCTGCCGCGCCGGCGCACCTGGATCGCGGTGATCCTGCCGCAGGCGTTCCGCCGGGTGGTGCCCGCGCTCGGCAACTACGTCATCGCGATGTTCAAGGACACGCCGCTGCTGGCCGGCATCACCGTCGCCGACATGCTCTTCCAGGCGAACAGCATCAGCGCCACCACTTTCGACTACCTGGAGCCGATCACCGTCGTCGGCATCCTCTTCGTCGTCATCTCCTACCCCACCTCCCTGCTTCTGCGAGCCCTGGAGCGTCGTCTTGTCCGCTGACAGCAATCCCCCCAAGGACCACTCCGAGGAAGCGGCCGTCCTCGCGGCGGAGGGCACCGAGCTGATCCGCTTCGACAACGTCACCAAGCGCTTCGGGGCCAACACCGTCCTGGACTCACTGGACTTCACCGTCTCCTCGGGCAAGCACGTCACCCTCATCGGCCCGTCCGGATCCGGCAAGACCACGATCCTGCGGCTGCTGATGACGCTGCTGAAGCCGGACGAGGGCACCATCAAGGTCGGCGGCGAGTACCTGACGCACGAGGAGAAGGGTGGCAAGCTCGTACCGGCCGGCGAGAAGCACACCCGGGAGGTCCGCAAGAACATCGGCATGGTGTTCCAGCAGTTCAACCTCTTCCCCAACATGAAGGTGCTGCGCAACATCACCGAGGCGCCGGTGCACGTCCTGGGCATGAGCAAGGACGCCGCCGAGGAGCGGGCCCGCGAACTGCTGGACCTGGTGGGGCTGACCGAGCACCTCGACAAGTACCCCACCCAGCTCTCCGGCGGGCAGCAGCAGCGGGTCGCCATCGCCCGCGCGCTGGCGATGCGCCCGCAGGTGCTGCTGCTGGACGAGGTGACCTCGGCGCTCGACCCGGAGCTGGTGGCCGGGGTGCTGGACGTGCTGCGGGACATCGCGCACACCACGGACATCACGATGCTGTGCGTCACCCACGAGATGAACTTCGCCCGGGACATCTCCGACGACGTCCTGATGTTCGACGCCGGCCGGGTCATCGAGTCCGGTTCCCCGGAGAAGATCTTCACCGAGCCGGAGCACGAGCGCACCCGGGAGTTCCTGAGCGCGGTGCTGTGAACCGCGCGCCATGGGCGCGGTGAGTGAGGTGGTGCGTCCCGGCCGGGGCGCACCACCTCTCGCGTTGCGCCCATGGCGAGAAGGCGATGACGACGTCCTGAGCCGGCGCTCGCGGCACCTGACGGAACCAGCCGCGAGAATGGCCGATTCCGCCCCCTCGCAGGGGTCCTCTCCCGGTTACGCCCCGGCGCGACCGGGTGACACCGGTGTGTGCAGCACCCCCGTGCCTGGCTTCGTGACCTTGGCATATGCCAGAGTCTCAAGCCCCAGTACAGAAAACCGAGACGCACTGCTTTTCAGTCAAGACCCCCTCCATCGAGGGCCGTTGACCGCTATCGTGATAGCAGCCTCACTGTCCGGGCGCGGTCGCGCATGTGCGACCGTGCCGCTCAGCGTGGTCACGACGCAAGCGGTAACAACCTGCTAGGGGGACACCGTGGCGCTGAAGCCCGAGCCGACCGCGCCGTTCCATTCGGTGCAGTACGCCCTTCGCGTGCTCGAAACGATCTCCCGGCACGCCGGTGGCGTGACGGATGCGCAGATCGCCCGGGAGACCGGCCTGCCCCCGGGTCAGCTCGCCCACATGCTGTCGATGCTGCGGCGCGAGGGCTATGCCGAGCAGCTCACCGACGGCGCGTACATCGTCGGTGCATCACTCCTGCTCCTGGGGTCGGGCGGCGACCGCGACCGGGCCCTGCGCGACAAGCTGCAGGTGACCCTCGACCAGCTGCGCGACTCGGTCGGCGCGGCGGTCTACATCAGCCGGTACATCGACGGCGAGGTCAAGATCCTCCACTACGCCGACGGACCGCTGGCCCCCAAGGTCAACGAGTGGGCCGAGTTCCACCGCACGGCGCACGCCAGCGCGATCGGCAAGTGCCTGCTCGCCCAGCTCGACCACGACGGGCGCAAGGACCACCTCTCACGGCACAAGACCGCCCGGCTCACGTCCCGGACGATCACCAACGAGAAGGTCCTCTTCCACAAGCTCGACAGTCAGCCGCCGACGGTCCCCGTCCTGGATCTTCAGGAGTACGCCGTCGGCACGGTCTGCGCGGCCGTACCGATCACGGCCGGCGCGACGGTCGGCTGCCTCGCGCTGTCCATGCCGCTGGAGCACGCCCACCGCCTGCGCCAGGCGGCCGACACCCTCAACCGCAAGGCCGCGCCGGTGCTGCTGTCGCTGGCGATCTGAGCGGTGCACGCGCGCCCCGGCGGGCGGTGGTCACGAGCACCCCTCTCGACCAGGTAGTATTTCTTTCGTCAGCGCGCGCCGCTAGCTCAGTTGGTTAGAGCAGCTGACTCTTAATCAGCGGGTCCGGGGTTCGAGTCCCTGGCGGCGCACGTACGAAGTGGGCGTTTCCGGTTCTCCGGGAACGCCCACTTCGCTTTGTCCGGGATCCTGCTCCCGGGGGAAGGCGGGGAGGCCGCCGGGGGTCAGGAGAGGTCGACGTCCGAGCAGGCGTAGAAGGCGTTGCCGGTGTCGGCGATGTTCCAGACGCCCAGGATCAGGTGCCGGCCGGACTTCTGGGTGGGGACGGTCCCCTGGTGCTGGACGGTCTCGCCCGGTCGCGCGCCGCCCATGGGGACCGTCATGAACGGCTCGGGTTCGAGGTCGGCGCGGGTGAGCGGCTTGCTCGGGTCGTAGCCGTCCTTGGTGATGAAGTACTGGAAGTCGGTGGTGGCGTGACGTGCCGTCAGCCGCCAGGTGAAGGTGTAGCCCTGGCCCGGGGAGAGCTTGGTGCCGGGCCACTTGCCGCCGCGCGGGTCGTCCAGCTCGGCGAAGTTCTCATGGCCGCCGGAACAGATCTTGCCGTCGGCGGGGCCGGCCGCCGGGAATCCCTTGGGGGCCTCGACGCTCTGCGGCTCGTACTGGATCGCGCCGCAGTCCTTGACGGTGCCCTGGGCGCAGAGCGCCTGCCGGCTGGGGGGTGCGTCGCTGTAGCCGTGGCCGGCGGCACTGCCCGTGGAGAGCAGGGAGACGCCGAGGACGCCGAGGCCGATCATGGCGGCGCTGATCTTTTTGCGCATGCTTCGCTCCTGAAGAACGTGGGGGAGGTTCTGTGAGCTGAGGAGGGAGGTGCGGGAAGCGCGGTCTAGACCAAACGGCACACTAGACACTGCCACTGGTCATGTCCAGACCAATGACAGTGTCCGGTGTGCCGACGTGCGCCCGAACTCCGTCCGATCGGCGGGCGGGGCGGGCGGCCGGGGGCGTCAGGCAGCCGCCGGGAACGGGTCCGTCGCGGGGCGGGCGGCGGCCTGCACCAGCGCCGTGTAGGTGCGACGCAGGGCGATCAGCGACTCCTGGGCCTCGCGGTAGACGGCCGCGTCGGGACCGCCGCGGTGGGCGAGGGTGCGTACGGGGGCGCAGTGTCGGTCCATCGCGCTGAGCCAGGCGCGGTGCTGCGCCGGCAGATGGCGGCGCAGCAGCTGGCGCCGGCCCTCGCCCACGCGGCGGCCGCCGATGCCCAGCACCGCGTCGGCGGCCTGCAGCACCGGGGGCTCCAGGGCGCCGTGCTCGGCGAGCGCGCCGAGCACGGCCCGCTGCTGCGGCGTCGCCGGCGCGGCCGCCAGCTCGGCCGCCTCGGCGTGGAGCTGGGCGCGCAGGGCGTGCTGGACACGGACCAGGCGGCGGAGCGCCGTGGGGGTGGAGCAGTCGTCGGGCGAGCGGCCCGCGAGGGTCTCGGCGAGCCGGAAGAGCCAGATGCCGTGCGCCTCCAGCCGGGTCGCGGCCAGCATCAGCCGGTCGAGGCGGCTGAGCGGCTGGCCCTCCGGGGCCCAGCGCACGATCGGCACGAGCGCTTCGGTGCGGGCCAGCTGGTCGATGGGGATATGGCGGCGCGGTTTGCGTTCGGGGGCCCAGTTGTGGAGGGCGAGGGTGGGCAGCGCGACGAACTGGTCGTGGTCGATGCGGTGTGCGATCGCCGCCCACAGGTCGAGGAACGCCTCGTCGGCGACCTGGCGGGCGGCCGGCGCCTGCGGGTCGAGCCCGCACCATCCGCACGAGACCGCGACGACCGCGATCCGCATGGCGGCCGCCTCGGCGTTGCGCAGGGAGAGGCGGGAGACCCGCTGCCGCAGGGCGGCCAACTCGTCGTCCCGGCGGGCGCGTTCGACCAGGGCGATCGCGGCCTCCCGGTCGGGCGCGACGGCGGCCGCCCGCGCCATGGCGTCCAGCCTGGTCCAGGTACCGATCATGGAACGGACCGGCGGCCGCTCGGGCAGGAAGCCGTGTGCGCAGGGGTCGTGGGGCGCGGGTGCGGCGGGGTCCGCGGTGGCGGCGGGCGGTATGCCGGGGGCGGGTATGGGCACGCCGGACCGGGCGCCGGCCTCCGGGCCGGGAGCGGTCACCGCCCGCGGCCCGGCCTCCGTCGCCCGCGCGGCCTCGGCCGCCACCTCGTCCATGGCCGTCGTCATCATCGCCGTGCCCCCCATCAGCACTTCCCCGCCAGCAGTCGGGCCAGGTGGGTGTCCATGTCGAGGAAGCGGTCCTCGCGGCCGGGCGGCACGATCGCCGCCGTCTGCTCCAGCCAGGCGGTCAGCTCCGTCGCGCGCACGGACAGCTCGCACACCGAGTCGCCGGTGCACAGCTCCAAGTGGACGCGGCGCACATCGCCCGGCCGGCGGAAGGCCCACACCCGTACGTCCCCCTCCCCCACTTCGCCGGACAGCCCCGCCAGCAGCAGGTCGCGGGCGAACCGCCAGGTCGAGACCGTGCGGCCGCGGCTGAGGAAGGCCACCTCGACCTCGTACGGGCGGTCGCTGCGGTAGCCGAACCGGCCGGCCACCGGAACGGCGTCGTCCGGCCCGAGGAGGAGCTGCATCTCAAGGGTGCGCTTGGCTGTCGACACCATGACGATCAACCTTTCCGACGGAGGGGCGAGTCCCGGTGACCCGGTCCGGGGCGCGCGTCCTGGCAGACGTTGCTGTGGTGGGTGGGGTTGCGGGAGGTGTGAGAGGAGTGACGGACGCCATGGCCGGCTCCCTCCTCGCTCGCGTGCGTTCCTTCGCCTCGGCGCCGGCCTCAGCCTCTCAACCGGCGGGAGATATCGCATGTTGACGGGGCAACCGATGCCCTACGAGCACACACGCGCCGAACTCGATCCTCACAGAGCAATTCGGGCGGTCCGGCGGCCGAAGGTCCCAAGATCACGGGACTTACGGCCCGTACGCGGAGAGGGCCCGGTGCGGTAGGACACCCGGACGGAAGGGGGGCAAGTGACGGGGATCACATGAGCCGAGCGCGTGAGCGGCCGGGCACTGGGTACGGAGCACCCTCCGAGTTCGTGTAAAGTTCTTCAGGTCAGCGCGCGCCGCTAGCTCAGTTGGTTAGAGCAGCTGACTCTTAATCAGCGGGTCCGGGGTTCGAGTCCCTGGCGGCGCACGTACGAAGTGGGCGTTTCCGGTTCTCCGGGAACGCCCACTTCGCTATGTCCCGGCGACGGCCGGCGGCTCCTTGATCACATCGCCGGCGCCGGCGATCCGTACACCCGGCCCGGCGGGAGCCGCACGGAGCGGGGCGGGGCGGGCGGCGACGCCCCTATCGCACGACAGGGTGACAGTCATGCGTTCGGCCGATTTCCGGACAGGCGGAGGCCACCCCTCCGGAGGTGGCGAACCGGCCGAACCCGTCATGGAGTGACGAACCGGACTCGATCGCGGCGTCGAGTGGGGCCTCTCGGCCATCGCGTCAAGGTGCGCTGGAAAGCGGACAGTTGCAGTCACCGTCGGACTCAAGTCTTGCGCGCTGCGCCATACATCGTCCCGCCTTGCACACTCTTGTCCGTATACCCTTCGGTCCGTCTTGCGATCATGGGGCCGGTTCGGGACCCTGACCTGGGAACTCGGCTGAAAAGTGGCGGGGTTCCGGCGAGTTGGGGACAGGAAACGCCGGTTGGCGTGATGTGGACGCGGGGAGCCCGCCGCTTGGCAGGATCGACGGGGCGTTCATCATGCAACCGGAAGACGGCCGTCACCGTCTGACGGTGTGGGCGGCCGACACCAGTGAGCCCGAGTCGGTCGAGGGGGACCGAGACTCGGGCCATCAGCAATCGGCACGCAGCCTCCGCTGCGTGCGGGGGGATGGACTCATGACGTCGCCGCATGACGGCGCCCGGCCGCAGCCACCGTACGACCCGTCCGCCACGGCGCGCCTGCGCGTGCCGCGCCAGCACTGGCAGCGGCGGATCCAGCGCAAGCCGCTGCCGCGCTACGACTACGAGCACTACAGCCGGCTGGCCGGACCGCTCACCCAGCCCGACCCGGACAAGCCCTACCAGGTCCGCTACCGCTCGCTGCTCGCCGGCGAGCCGCACCGCATCCGGGCGGCGCTGCTGCTCGGCGCGGCCCCGCTGCTCTCGCTGGGCCTGCTCGCCTGGCTGCTGCAACCCGATCACTGGACTCAACGCGACTACCCCGCGTATGAGTTCCTGCCGGTGCTGGACACCGTCATGCTGGTCTCGATCGCGCTGATCGAGTTCTTCCGGTGCATGAACGTGCTCTCCAACGCGCACGCCACGCTCGTCGCCCGCGACCCCGTGCCGGTCATACCCGAGAGCGGCACCCGCGTCGCCTTCCTGACCTCCTTCGTGCCCGGCAAGGAGCCGTTGGCGATGGTCACCAAGACGCTGGAGGCGGCGGTCCGGGTGCGCCACCGCGGTCTGCTGCACGTCTGGCTGCTGGACGAGGGCGACGACCCCGAGGTCAAGGAGGTCTGCCGGCGCCTCGGAGTGCACCACTTCACCCGCAAGGGCGTGCCGGAGTGGAACCAGGCCAAGGGCCCGCACCGCGCCAAGACCAAGCACGGCAACTACAACGCCTGGCTGGACGCCCACGGCGACGCCTACGACTACTTCGCCTCGGTCGACACCGACCACGTCCCGCTGCCCAACTACCTGGAGCGGATGCTCGGCTTCTTCCGCGACCCGGACGTCGGCTTCGTCATCGGCCCGCAGGTGTACGGCAACTACGACACCTTCGTCACCAAGGCCGCGGAGTCCCAGCAGTTCCTCTTCCACGCGCTGATCCAGCGGGCCGGCAACCGCTACGGCGCGCCGATGTTCGTCGGCACCTCCAACGCCGTACGCATCAGCGCCCTCAAGCAGATCGGCGGGCTGTACGACTCGATCACCGAGGACATGGCGACGGGCTTCGAGATGCACCGGCACCGCAACCCGGCGACCGGTAAGAAGTGGCGCTCGGTGTACACGCCGGACGTGCTGGCGGTCGGCGAGGGGCCGACGGCCTGGACGGACTTCTTCACCCAGCAGCTGCGCTGGTCGCGCGGGACGTACGAGACGATCCTCAAGCAGTTCTGGAAGGCGCCGTTCACGCTGCCGCCGGGCCGGCTCTTCAACTACACCATGATGGTGATCTTCTACCCGATGTCGGCGCTGAACTGGATTCTGGCGGCGCTGAGCTGCGCGCTGTTCCTGGGCCTGGGGGCCTCCGGTGTCCAGATCGACCCGTCGGTGTGGATGATGCTCTACGGCAACGCCTCGGCGCTGCAGATCGGGCTGTACGTCTGGAACCGCCGGCACAACGTCTCGCCGCACGAGCCGGAGGGGTCCGGCGGCGTCGCCGGCATGGTGATGTCCGCGCTGTCGGCGCCGATCTACGCCCGGTCGCTGTTCGACGCCGTACTGCGCCGCAAGAGCAAGTTCGTGGTCACGCCGAAGGGCGACTCCTCCAGTCCGGACACCCTCTTCGGCACCTTCCGGGTGCACCTGTTTTTCCTGCTCGTCTTCGGGGGCTCGCTGGGTGCCTCCTTCGTCCTGGGGCACAGCCATCCGGCGATGATCACTTGGGCGTCGCTGGCGCTGCTGATCACGGCGGCGCCGATCGTGGCCTGGCGGCTGGGCGTGCGGGGGGCACGGCTGAAGGCGGCCGCCCGCGACGGCGCCGCCGAGGACGGTACGAACCCCGCGGACCCGGCCGCCGACCAGCCCGCCTCCACCGAACAGACCATGCAGATCGCCCTTGGGGGACGTCACACATGAAGTACCGTCCGAGCCGTCGCACCCGCAGAGTGGCGATAGCGACCGCGGTGGTGCTCGCGCTGGCCGGGATGAACGGGCCGGCCCTCTACGGCTTCGCCTCGGAGCAGTACCACGAGTACAAGATCAACAAGCCCGAGTACAAGGCGGCGAACGGCCATTGGGACGTCGTCGACGTCCCCGACAAGTACCGCATCAACACCATCCACGCGGCCCTGCTGAACACCGGGAAGGTGCTGCTGGTCGCCGGCTCGGGCAACAACGCCGCGAACTTCAGGGCCAAGTCCTTCCGCACGGTCCTGTGGGACCCGGAGAAGAACACCTTCAAGAACATCCCCACGCCCAAGGACCTCTTCTGCGCCGGGCACACCCAGCTCCCGGACGGCAAGCTGCTGGTCGCCGGCGGTACGCAGCGCTACGAGAAGCTGCAGGGCGATGTGAAGAAGGCCGGCGGCCTCATGATCATCTACAACGAGAACCCGGACGGCCCGAGAACCTTCCCGGCCGGCACGCTCTTCACCGGCAAGCAGAACGGCAAGACCTTCACCTCGAAGGACCCGGTCGTGGTGCCGCGGGCGAAGAAGACCAAGGACCCGGTGACCGGCAAGGTGACCGTCACCCACAGCGAGGCCCGGGTCTACGTCGAGGCGCTCAAGGACGGCCCGGCGCACTCCACGGGCGCCCAGGACAACTACCGCATCCACGGCCTGACCGGCACCGACGCCCACAACCTCTACGGCATCGCGCAGAAGCTGTCCTTCGACAAGAAGGACTTCCAGGGCATCAAGGACTCCTTCGAGTTCGACCCCGTGGCCGAGCGCTACGTCCCCGTCGACCCGATGAACGAGGCCCGCTGGTACCCGACGCTGACGACCCTGCAGGACGGCAAGGTCCTCTCCGTCTCCGGGCTGGACGAGATCGGGCAGGTCGTCCCCGGCAAGCAGGAGGTCTACGACCCGGCGACGAAGAAGTGGAGCTACCTCCCCCGGCAGCGCTTCTTCCCGACCTACCCCGCGCTCTTCCTCACCGACCGGGGCCGGATCTTCTACACCGGCTCCAACGCCGGCTACGGCCCGGACAACATCGGCCGCACGCCCGGCATCTGGGACCTGAAGTCCAACACCTTCCAGGTCGTGCCCGGGATGAGCGACCCGAAGATCCTGGAGACGTCGATGTCGGTGCTGCTGCCGCCCGCCCAGAACCAGCGGTACATGGTGCTGGGCGGCGGCGGGGTCGGCGAGGACCCGCGGTCGACGGACAAGACCCGGATCGTGGATCTGCACGCCCCCGCACCGCGCTTCAAGGACGGGCCGCCGCTGTACGCCAAGGCCCGCTACCCGAGCAGCGTGATCATGCCGGACGACTCGGTGCTGACCACGAACGGCTCCGGCGACTACCGCGGGCGCAGCGACTCCAACGTCCTGAAGGCGGAGATCTACGATCCGGCGGCCAACACCGCGCGGCAGGTGGCCGACCCGCTGGTGGGCCGCAACTACCACTCCGGCGCGCTGCTGCTGCCGGACGGCCGGGTGATGACCTTCGGCTCCGACTCGCTGTACGCCGACAAGGACAACACCAAGCCGGGCGTCTTCCAGCAGCAGATCGACCTCTACACGCCGCCCTACCTCTTCCGGAAGTCGCGCCCCGAGCTGACGTCCTCGGGCGGGGCCGCCAAGACCGTCCCGCTCGGCGGCACCGCGACGTTCGGCGCCCCGCACGCCGACGCGATCAAGAAGATGCGGCTGATCCGGCCCGGCTCCTTCACCCATGTCACCAACATCGAACAGCGGTCGATCGCGCTGGACTTCACCGTGACGAAGGGCAAGGACGGTGTGACGGTCACGCTGCCCAAGGACCCGTCGCTGGTGCCGCCCGGATGGTACATGCTCAACGCGGTCGACGGAGCGGGCACACCGTCGAAGGCGGTGTGGGTCCGGGTTCCCGTGGCGGGGCAGAACTAGGGCGTGTCCGATGGGTCATGGCCGGGTCCGCGGCGTCTGGCACGGCACCTCGCGGCGTTGCCGAAACGTCCCGATAGCTCCGCTATCAAGACGCTCCGGCGCCTTGCGATGCACCGCACCAGACGCCGCGGCCTATCCAACCCTGACCCATCGGACACCCCCTAGGGCGTCCCGAGGCGGCCGCGGTGTACGGGGTGGGGGCGGTCGCCGGCGGCCGCCCCCACCTCCGTCGCGGCCGGACGCGGTCGGCCACCGCGCCCGGCGCCCGGCCGGCTACTTCGCCCGACGGGCCAGCTCCAGGGCGTACTTCGGCCACCAGTCCCCCGCCTTCGGGCCGCCCTTGCAGGTGCCGTCGGACTCTCCGGGGCGCTTGATCCAGAGGTAGGCGGCTATCCGGGGATCACCGGTCTTGGTGGTGGGCGGGGTGCCCAGGGCGCGGCCGGGTGGGTTGCACCAGTTCTCCCGGTCGTCGCCGCCGGGGGCCGGGCCGTTGCCGTTGCGGCTGGTGTCGATGACGAAGGGCTTGCCGCCGACGAGGGCGGAGAGCCGCTTGCCGTACTTCGCGTTGTCCTTCGTGGTCTGGTAGTTGGAGATGTTCAGCGCGAAGCCGTCGGCGCGGTCGATACCGGCCCGCTTGAGCGGTTCGACCATCGCGCCCGGGTCCTTGATCCAGTGGGGGTTTCCGGCGTCCAGATAGACCTTGGTGTGCGGGAGCGCCTTGAGCTTGCCGACGGCCTCCGTCAGCAGGGCGTAGCGCTCCTCGTGGAACTGCTGCGGGGTGCACTTGTCCGCGATGTGCGGCAGCGCGTCGGGCTCCAGGACGACGGTGGTGGCGCGGTCGCCGATGCCCTTGAGGACGCCGTCCAGCCAGGCGCGGTAGGCGTTGCCGTCGGCGGCGCCGCCCTGGGAGTAGCTGCCGCAGTCGCGGTGCGGGATGTTGTAGAGGACGAGCAGCGCCTCGCGGTCGGCCTTGGCGGCCGCCTGGGTGAAGCCGCGGGCCTCGCCCTGCGGGTCGTCGACGCCGATCCACTCGGCGACCGGCTGCGCGGCGATCCGGTCGACGAGCCGGGCGTCGGCGGCCTCGCCGTCCTTGCCGTACGCGGAGACCTGGCGGGCCGCCTTGCTGTCGGGGTTGACCCAGTACGGGGCGACGGACTTGGGGCGCTGCCCCGGTCTGCCGGGGACCCGGTCGTCGCCGTCACCGCCCGACGAGGAGCAGCCGGCGAGCAGCAGCGCGGCCAGCGCCCCCACCGTCGCCGTGCGCGACACCGCGCCGCGGCGCGCCGTACGCCACCGGTCGCGGCCCGGGTCCGATGGCCCGCTCCCGGCAGCCCATCGAAGATCGCCGTACATCCACTCCCCCCTCGGAGCACTGATCCGACCGGCGCGAGACCACCGGCCGGAATCCATCGTGGCACACGGCCGCCCGCCGGAGTCGGGCTGTGGACAACCCGTCCACAGGCGGCTACCGCGCTTGACGAATGCCGGTCGTAGGAGGTCGCGGCTGCCGGTCGTAGGGAGCCGCACCGGCTCAGCCGCGGGTCGGCTCCGGCGCCCGGGGCCGATCCTCACGTCCCGTCAGGCAGGCGGACAGCAGGACCAGGTCCGGATCGCCCGCCCGTTGACCGCGAATGCCCTCACCACCACCACCGTCGCCGCCGACGCTGAACAACCGGAGTGCGGAGGGGCCGCGTCGGTGGTCCGCGCAGGCCTTGTGGGGGTCGAAGCGGCGTACGGTGCTCCGGTGGGGCGACGGGCGTCCCACGGCGGCGACATCGCCGGTCGTGGCGTGCCGCGCGGCCGGCCCGTCCGGCGTGCCGCGCCCCCACAGCCACCCTCCCAGCAGCAGCACCGCCCAGGCCGCACCGGCCAGCAGCCTCGCGGTGGCGCGGCGCCTGTCCTCCTCAGCTCTCATCGGCCTCGCCGCCCTGCCGTTCGCGGCGCAGTCGCAGCCGCAGCCGCAGCAGCTGCCCCGCGACGACGAGGACGGCGCCGCCGGCCAGCACCAGGCCGACGGCCGAGGTGCTGCTCAGTTCGCCGCGCTGGGTGACCTTGGCGGCCGGGCCGGTACGCGTCCGGTCGCCGCCGGCCGGCCCCGCGGAGCCGTCCTCGGCGCGCGGTGCGACCTCGCGCCCTGGGGCGGGGGCGGCCGTGGCCGGGGCCGGGGTGACGTTGACCGCTTCGGTCCCGGCTCCGCGTGCGTCCTCGCCGTACGCGGGCGCCGTCGTCACCGCGCAGGCCGCGACCGCGGCACAGAGAGCAAATTGCGGTGCGCGCATGGTGAACCTCCGATAATTCCGAAGGTCCGCCCGCACGAGCCCGGCCGCATCCCGGTGCGGCCCGAGGCTGCGCCGTTCGGGTGGCGCCCGGCGCAAGAGACGGCGCCGGGCCCCGTATGGCCGCCGGGCCGCGTCAGACCAGGTCGACCAGATCCGCGATCGAGTCCACGACCCGGGACGGCCGGAAGGGATGCCGGTCGACCTCCTCGGGGCGGGTCAGTCCCGTCAGCACGAGGAAGGTCTCCATCCCCGCCTCCAGGCCGGCCAGCACATCGGTGTCCATCCGGTCGCCGATCATCGCGGAGGTCTCCGAATGAGCGCCGATGACGTTGAGCCCGTGCCGCATCATCAGCGGGTTGGGCTTGCCGACGAAGTACGGCTCGACGCCCGTCGCCTTGGTGATCAGCGCGGCCACCGACCCGGTCGCGGGCAGCGGCCCCTGGGGCGAGGGGCCGGTCTCGTCGGGGTTCGTCGCGATGAACCGGGCCCCGTCGTCGATCAGTCGAATCGCCTTCGTCAGCGCCTCGAAGCTGTACGTACGGGTCTCGCCGAGGACGACGTAGTCGGGGGCGTGGTCGGTCAGGACGTAGCCGATGTCGTGCAGGGCGGTGGTCAGGCCGGCCTCCCCGATGACGTGCGCGGTGCCGCCGGGCCGCTGCTCGTCCAGGAACTTCGCGGTGGCCAGCGCGGACGTCCAGATCGACTCCCAGGGCACGTCCAGCCCGATCCGGCTCAGCCGGGCGTGCAGGTCACGCGGGGTGTAGATGGAGTTGTTGGTCAGCACGAGGAAGGGCTTGCCCGACTCGCGCAGCCGCTTGATGAAGGCGTCCGCCCCGGGGACCGGGACGCCCTCGTGCATCAGGACGCCGTCCATGTCGGTGAGCCATGACTCGATCGGCTTGCGCTCTGCCACTGCCGGACTCCTGCCGTGCGTGATGACCAGGTGCGCCGGCCGCCTCCCGTACGCGCGCTGGGCCATCCGCCCGTCCCACGTGTCGTACGTACGGCCGACGCCCCCACCCTAAGTCAGCGGCCGTTCTCCCGACCCCGGCGATCACCGTCCCGAGGAGGCCCGTGCCCCCCGCCGGCGGGGGGCAGGGGGCACGGGCCACGGGCCGGGTGTCAGCTGTTCGTGGCCGTCTTCCAGGCGGTCACGTAGGAGTCCAGGTTCTTGTCGATGTCGTTCCAGTCGGGCTGGAAGACCTCCACGCCGTCCATGAGCCGGGCGAGGGCCTTGGCGTTGGGGTCGGTGGGCTTGATGTCCTTGCGGGCGGCGAAGCCGCCGCCGACGGCGGAGACCTGGCGCTGGACGGGCTCGGAGAGCAGGTAGTCCAGGAACCTCTCGGCGTTGGCGCGGTGCGGGGCTTCCTTGACCAGGCCGGCGGCGTAGGGCAGGGCGAACGTGGTGGGCCGGCCGCCGGCCTTCGCGGCGGGGAAGAAGATGCCCTGGTCCGGCATCGACTTCATGGTGGCGTAGTTCATCTGGACATCGCCGTTGGCGACCAGGAGTTCGCCCTTGGCGGTCTTGGGGGCGAGCTGGCCGGTGGAGGAGGACGGGCCGACGTTGTTGGCCTGGAGTCTGCCGAGGAACTTCATGGCCGGTTCCCGGCCGCCGAAGTCGTGCAGGGCCTTGATGAGGACGGCGGTGCCGTCGCCGGCGACTCCGGGCGTGGAGTACTGGAGCTTCTGCTCGAACCTGCGGTCCAGCAGGTCGTTCCAGGTGGCGGGGGCCTTCGCCAGTTCCTTCTTGTCGTAGATGAAGCAGAAGTAGTTGTTGACGATCGAGGTCCACGTGCCGGCCGGGCTCTTGTCGCCGGCGGCCACCTGGTCCGCGCCCTTGGGGCGGTAGGCCTGGAGGAGGCCCTTGCCGTCGGCCTGCTGGATGAAGGGCGGGAGGGTGACGACGACGTCCGCCTTGGTGTTGGCGCGTTCGCGGGCCAGGCGCTGGACGGCCGCGCCGGAGCCGGACTCGACGTAGTTCACCTTGATGCCGGTCTTCTTCTCGAAGTCCTTGAAGACCTGGTCGTAGAAGCCGTCGCCCTGCTCGCTCTTGAGGCCGTCGGCGCTGTAGACGGTGATCTCCTTGGCGTTCGGATCGGCGCCGGAGGCGCCGCAGGCGGTGAGCGCGGCGGCGAGGGCGAGGGCGCCGCAGCAGGCGGCGAGCGGCTGGGCGAGCGGGCGGTGTGCGGACATGGCGAGGTAACTCCTAAGCAGGTCACGGGCGTGGGGCGGTCAGCGGTAGGTGGCTTTGGTGCGGATACGGGAGACGGCGAACAGGGCGAGCAGCGTGGTGGCCATCAAGGTCACCGCGAGGGCCGCGCCCGCGAAGAGGGAGCCGCGGTCGGTGGCGGCGAAGATCTGCACCGGCAGCGGCATCCAGTCGGGGGGATAGAGCATCATCGTGGCGCTCACCTCGCCCATGGACAGGGCGAAGCAGAGGCCGGCGGCCGCGGTGAGGGACGGCAGCAGCAGGGGCAGCTTGATCCGCCACAGGACGACGGCGGGGCGGGCGCCGAGGCCGGCCGCGCTCTGCTCGTACGCCGGGTCGAGGCGGGTCAGCGCGGCCGTCACGGACTGGTAGGCGAACGCGGTGACCAGCACGCCGTGCGCGATGACCACGATCTGGGGGGTGCCGTTGAGCAGGAACGGGGGCCGGGAGAAGGCGACGAGGAGGGAGAGGCCCACTACGACGGAGGGCACCGCGACGGGCAGGAGGAAGAGGCCGTCGAGCAGGCGGCGGGTGCGGCGGCCCAGCCTCGCGAAGGCCAGCGCGGCCCAGGTGCCGGCCGTGAGTGCGGCGGCGCTCGCCGCCAGGGCCGTCAGGACGCTGGTGAGCAGGGCGTCGAGCGCGTCGCCCCGGGCGATGTCCTGATAGTGGGTCAGGGTCGGGCCGGAGGGCAGGGCGCCGCTCCAGCCGGTCGCGAGCGACGCACCGACGATCACCAGCAGGGGCAGCGCGAAGACGGGGACGAAGAGGGCGAGGAAGAGGATGTGGACGGCCCGGCGGGCGGGCCTGCTATGCACCAGCACGGCGGGGGGCACCTCCGGTGTGCGAGCCGGCTCGGCCGCCCGTACGGGACATCACGGTCCGGTAGAGGGCGTAGAGCGCGACGGACAGGGCGATGTCGGCGACGGCGACGACGCAGGCTCCGGTGTAGTCGCCGTCGAGGATCGCCTTGGTGTAGACGAGCATCGGGAGGGTGACGACGTCCTTGGCGCCGGTGAAGAGCACGATGCCGAACTCGTTGAGGCACAGGACGAGCACCAGCGCGCCGCCCGCCGCCAGCGACGGCAGCGCCTCGGGCAGGATCACCGTCCGCACGATCCGCCACGGCCGGGCGCCCAGCGACGCGGCGGCCTCCAGCTGACCGGTCTCCATCTGCGCGAACGCGGCGAGCAGCGGGCGCATCACGAACGGGGTGAAGTAGGTGACCTCGGCCAGCAGGACCCCCCAGGGGGTGTGCAGGAACGCAAGCGGCCCGTGGGCGGCGCCGGTCACCTCCGTCCACAGGCCGTTGGCCATGCCGACGCTGCCGTAGAGGAACAGCAGGGCGAGGGTGATCAGGAAGGAGGGGAAGGCCAGGAAGACGTCGATGAAGCGGCCCAGCGCCCGGCCGCCGGGGAGCGGGACGAAGGCGATCACGAGGGAGAGCGCCAGGCCCAGCAGCAGCGCACCGGCGGTGGCGCCGGCGGCGATCAGCACCGTGGTGGCGAGCGCGTCGCGGAAGGACGCCTCGGCGAAGACCTCCGCGTACGGGGCGGTGGAGGGGCCGGCGCCGTCGGGGGTGAAGGACTGCCACACCACCAGGGCCAGGGGGTAGAGGAAGACCACGCCGAGGGCGGCGACGGGCGGCAGGGCCCACAGGGCGGCCCCGGCCTTCGGTGGGCGGGTGCGCCGCTCCGGCGCCGCCGGACCGCGCGCCGGCACCGCCGTGGTGTCAGCGGCCATGGCGTCCGCCGTCCGGCCGCCCCGGGGCGGCCGGTGTGAGGCCGGCCGGTATCAGCACCGCGTCCTGCGGCGCGAAGTGCAGCACGGTCTCGTCGCCCGGCGCCGGGGGCCGGCGCAGTTCGCGCACGTCGGCCAGGACGCGGTGGCCGTCGACGGACACCTGAAGCCGGTGGGTGGCGCCGCGCCACTGCACGTCGGTGAGGGTGCCGCACAGCGCGTTGCCGGGGGCGTCGCCGGCGCCCAGGCCGACCAGGTGCGGGCGCACGCACAGCGTCGCGCCGGCCCCCTCGGCCAGCCCCTCCGGCACCGGCACGGTCAGCCGACGCCCGCCGAAGTCGACGCCGTCGCCGCGCACGGTGACCGGCAGCAGGTTCGCGGTGCCGACGAAGGACGCGGTGAACTCGCTGCGCGGGCGCCGGTAGAGCTCCTGCGGGGTGCCGCACTCGCGCAGCCGGCCCCCCTCCAGCACCGCGATCCGGTCGGCCAGGGTCAGCGCCTCGACCTGGTCGTGGGTGACGTAGAGGATCGAGACGTCCGGCAACTCCCGGTGCAGCCGGGCGAGTTCGGCGAGCATGCCGGAGCGCAGCTGGGCGTCGAGGGCGGAGAGCGGCTCGTCCAGCAGCAGCACGCCGGGGCGGATGGCCAGGGCCCGGGCGATGGCGACCCGCTGCTGCTGGCCGCCGGAGAGCTCCCGGGGGTGCCGGCCGGCGTAGGCGGCCATGCCGGTCATCGCAAGCGCCTCGGCGACCCGGCCGGGGATCTCGGCGCGCGGGGTCTTGTGCGCCCGCAGGCCGAAGGCGACGTTCTCGGCGACCTTCATATGCGGGAAGAGCGCGTACTGCTGGACGACCATGCCGATGCCGCGCCGGTACGGCGGCAGCCCGGTCACGTCCCGGCCGCCGATCAGCACCCGCCCGGAGGCCGGCTGGACGAATCCGGCGACCGCCCGCAGCGCGGTGGTCTTGCCGGAGCCGGACGGGCCGAGCAGCGCCATCACCTCGCCCGGTTCGACGGTCAGGTCGAAGGAGTCCAGGACGGTGTGCTCGGCGCGCCTGCCGTAGCCGACGGTGACGCGGTCGAAGCGGATGCCCGACGCGGGCCGGGCCGGGGGCGCGCCGGCGGTCCTGGCAGACGCGGCGGCGGGGGCGGGGGCGGGGGCGGTCATCACACCACCCCCAGCAGCGCGGGCAGTTCGGCGACCGAGCCCAGGACGTGGGTGGCGCCGGCGGCGGTCAGCCGATCGGCGCCGTGCGCCCCGGTGAGCACTCCGGCGACGACCGAGGCGCCGGCGCGGCGGCCGGAGAGCATGTCGTACGAGGTGTCGCCGGCCACCGCGATCCGCTGGACGGAGTCGGTGGCGCGGGTGCGCAGCAGCGCGGTGAGGACCAGGTCGGGGTAGGGGCGGCCGCGGCCGCCGGCGTCGGCCGGGCACAGGGTGAGCTCGACCAGGTCCTGCCAGCCGAGCGCGGCGAGGATCGCGTCCTGGGTGACCCGGGCGAAGCCGGTGGAGAGCACGACGGTGCGTCCGGCCGCCCGGAGCGCCTCGATGGCCTCGCGGGCGCCGGGGACGGGGGCGATCCGCCCGCCGTCGACCAGCTCGCCGTACGCCGTCTCGAAGGCGGTGTTGGCGCGGCGGGCGGCGGCCTCGTCGCCGAAGAGGTGGCGGAAGACGGAGATCTTGGACTCGCCCATGGTGGCGCGCACATGGGCGAGCTGCTCGGCGTGCTCGGCGCTGCCGGGCTCGACACCCATGTGCCGGGCGGCGGCGTCGAAGGCCTGCTCGACCAGGCCGCCGTCGGCGACGGTGGTACCGGCCATGTCGAGGACGACCAGCCGGATGTCGTGGCCGGGGGTGTACTGCGACAACTCGCTCACCATCCCAGTTCGTTCGCGGTGGTCTCGGCGATGGCCGGGGAGCAGGTCATCCCGCGCCCGCCCGGCCCGGTGACCAGCCAGACGCCGTCGCGGGCCCGCTGGCGGTGGACGACCCGGCCGGTGTCGGTGCACTGGGCGTAGACCCCGGCCCAGCGGCGGCGGATTCGCGGCAGCGGGCGGCCCAGCAGTGTTTCGACGACGCCGGTCAGATGCTCGTAGGGCTCCTCGACGGTGTCGAAGGCGAACGGCGTCGCGTACTCGTGGGTGTCGCCGATGGTGAGGCCGCCGTCGGCGCGCTGGACCATCAGCAGCTGCATCCTGTGCTCGGCGGCGGTCGGCGCCTGGGCCTGGCCGGCGTTGAGCGCGTCCAGGGCGTCGCTTCGGTACGCCGGGTAGTAGCGGAAGCTGTCGGCGTCGGCGACGGAGGTGGTCAGCGCCTCGCCGAGCGGATCGGTCTGCATCATCTGCAGCCGCACCCGGCGCACCGGCAGGTCGGGGACCAGCTCGCGGACCAGGCCGCCGAGCCAGGCGCCGGTGCACAGGACCACCGCGTCGCCCCGGTGGAGTTCGTTGTGGTCGTCGCGTACGGCGCGCTCGCCGACCACCTCGCGGACCTCGCGGCCGCCGAGGTAGGTGTAGCGGCCGGACGCCAGCAGGGCTTCCTTCAGGGCGCGTTGGGCGGTGCGCGGCTCCACGGCGGCGTCCCGCTCGCACCACAGGGCGCCGGTGAAGTCGCCGCGCAGGGCGGGGTTGAGGGCGCGGGCCCGGTCGGCGTCGAGCAGCCGGTAGCCGCGGTCGGCGGCGTCGGGGCGGCGGGCGGCCGCCTCGGCGACCGCCCGTTCGGCGTCGTTCCTGACCACGGTCAGCGAGCCGATGGCGCGGAAGCCGAGTGCGGGGACGCGGGCGCCGATGCCCTCCCACAGTTCGCGGGCGCGCAGGGCACACTCCAGCTCCTCGCCGCCGGCCCGGCCGCTGACCCAGATCTGTCCGAAGTTACGGACCGAGGCGCCGCGGGCCTCGGCCTCCCGTTCGAGGTGCAGGACCTCGTGGCCCCGCTCGATGGCATGCCAGGCGTGCATGGTGCCCAGCACGCCGGCTCCGACAACTATGACTCGCATGCCCCAGACGGTCCTGGCGGCGGGTGGCCCATGAGGGGGCGTTCGGCGACGCGGGGGTGAACGGGGCCCCAAACTTGGCCTAGACCCGTTATCTACTCGTGACAATTGCGGGCGTGGTGTACGCGCTTCGCGGTCCCCGCCTCAGCCTTGCGCCGGTGTGCCCAGGTGGGTGGTGAAGGAGAACCGGTCGCCCCGGTAGAGCGAGCGCACCCGCTCCAGCGGGCGGCCTCGGGTGTCCCGGGACAGCCGGTGGATCAGCAGCATGGGCAGCGCGCCCGGTGTGCCGATCAGCAGCGCCTCGCGCGGGGTGGCGAGCACGGTCTCCAGCCGCTCGTCCGCGTCGCCGAAGCCGATGCCCAGCCGCTCGTGGAGGTAGGCGTAGAAGGACGAGTCCGGTACGAAGTCGGCGGCCAGGTCCGGGACCCGCTCGACCGCGACATAGGTGCTCTCCAGTCCGACCCGCTCGTCGTCGGCGAGCAGCACCCGCTCCATGTGCCATACGGCGTCCCCGACCGCGAGGCCCAGATCACCGGCGAGCGCGGACGGGCAGGGGAAGCGGTCCAGGCCGACGAGGTGCCGGCCGGGCCTGCGGCCCTGGCCGCGGACGCCCTCGGTGTAGCTGGCCAGGGAGAGCGGCTGCGCCAGCTTGGGCCCGGCGACGACCGTGCCGCGCCCCAGCCGCCGCAGCCGCCCCTCCAGGACCAGCTCGCGCAGGGCCTGGCGCAGCGTCTCGCGGGAGACCTCCAGGCGCGTTGCCAGCTCGCGTTCGGTGGGCAGCACCTCCCCCTCGCCCAACTCGTCGAGCAGCGCGGCGATCTCGACCTTGGCCGCGTAGTACTTGGGGATGCGCCCGTGCTCGGGGACGCCGGACCGGACGGGTGCGCCAGGATCCTGGCCGTAGGGGAACTCCACGGCGCGATCCTCGCACCCGCGGGCGCGGCGGCCGGGGAGCGGGGTGCGGCCGGATGGCCACGGCTCACCCGAGGCGGGGCGGCGTCATCCGAAGAGGGGGGCGAGGACCAGCTCGGCCGCGCCGTCCGCGACCGCCCGCCCGGGGGCGAGCGCGACCGACACCGCGGCCCGGGCCCCGGCGCTGCCGCGGGTGCGGGCCTGCTCGGCCAGCGCCCGGGACACTCCGCTCAGGAACGGCTCGGGGGCGTCGAGCACCGTGCGCCCGCCGAGCAGCACCCGGTCGATGTCCAGCAGTTCGACGAGGTTGGCGGCGCCGACGCCCAACGCCTCGGCCGCGGCCGGCAGATCGCCGCCGGCCACCGCCGCCAGGCACAGCGCCTCGATGCAGCCGCGCCGTCCGCAGCCGCAGCGCGGACCGTCCAACTGGACGATCTGGTGGCCGAATTCACCGGCGCCGGTGCGCGGGCCGCGGTAGAGGCCGCCGTCCAGCACGAGCCCGGCGCCGAGGCCGGTGCCCAGATGCAGATAGCCGAAGGAGCCCGCGCCGGCGGGCAGGGCACGGGCCAGGCCGAGCGCCGCGGCGTTGGTGTCCTTGTCGAGCGCGACGGGCAGGCCGAGCCGGGCGGCGACGGCGTCCCGCAGCGGGAAGCCGTCCCACTGGGGGGCGCCGGTGACGCGGTGCAGCACTCCGGCGGCGTGGTCCAGCGGCCCGGGGCAGGCCACCCCCGCCCCCAGCACCAGCGGCCCGCCGGCCTGCGCGAGCAGCTCCGCGACCTCGCGTTCGGCGGTGGTGAGCACCTGCTCGGCGCCCGCTTCGAAGGCCAGCGGCGCTCGGCGCACCGCGACCGCACGGCCGGCGAGGTCGGCGAGCACGGCCGTGAGCTCGTCGCGGTCCAGGTGCAGGCCTATCGCGTGCCGGGCGCCGGGGACCAGGCGCAGGACCGTGGCGGGCTTACCGCCCGTGGAGGCGCGGCGGCCCGCCTCGGCGGCCAGGCCCTCGACCCGCAGCCGCGCGGTGATCTTGCTGACGGCCTGCGGGGTGAGCCCCGTGTGCGCGGCGAGCTCCAGCCGGCTGACCCCCTCCTCGCCGGCCGCCCGCAGCAGCCCCAGGACCAGCGCGGTGTTGTGACCGCGCAGCGCGGGGAGGTTGGCGCCCGGACTGCCGGCGAAGCCGCCCTGACGGGAGGCGCGGGAGGGGATGTCATCGCTGCTCACCCGCCCATTGTCGGCAGTGGCTTGCACTTTGGCAACAGCGTTGCTTAAGTAGGGGCATGAGTGAGACGAGCGAGGAGAGTGCGATGAGCCGCCCCACCGGTACCCCCGCCCCCGGCGACCCGCTGCGCGTCGGCCTCCTCGGCTACGGCCTGGCGGGCTCGGTCTTCCACGCCCCGCTGATCGCCGCCACCGACGACCTGCTGCTCGACACCGTCTCCACCTCCGACCCCCAGCGGCAGGCGCAGGCCCGCGCCGAGCATCCGCAGGTGCGTACGGTCGACACCCCGGAGGCGGTGCTCGACCGCGCCGCGGACCTCGATCTGATCGTGCTCGCGACGCCGAACAAGACCCATGTGCCGCTCGCCACCGCCGCCCTGGAGGCCGGTGTGCCGGTGGTCGTCGACAAGCCGCTGGCCGCGACCGCCGCCGAGGCCGAGAAGCTCGCCGCGCTCGCCGAGGAGCGCGGACTGCTGCTGTCGGTCTTCCAGAACCGCCGCTGGGACAACGACTTCCGCACCGTCCGCAAGCTGATCGAGGACGGCGCGCTCGGCGACATCACGCGCTTCGAGTCCCGCTTCGAGCGCTGGCGGCCGCAGCCCAAGGGCGGCTGGCGCGAGTCCGGCGACCCGGCGGAGATCGGCGGGCTGCTCTACGACCTGGGCAGCCACCTCGCCGACCAGGCGCTGACCCTCTTCGGCCCGGTCGTCTCCGTCTACGCCGAGTCCGACGTCCGCCGCCCGGGCGCGGAGGCCGACGACGACACCTTCATCGCCCTCACCCACGCGAGCGGCGTCCGCTCCCATCTGTGGGTGAGCGCCACCACCCCGCTGCTGGGCCCCCGCTTCCGGGTGCTCGGCACCAAGGCCGGCTACACCAAGCACGGTCTGGACCCCCAGGAGGCCGCGCTGCGCGAGGGCCTGCGGCCCGGCGCCGAGGGCGTGGAGTGGGGCGTGGAGCCGAAGTCCGGCTGGGGCCGGATGGGCGCCGGTACCTCCCCGCGGTCCGGGGGCGGCGAGCCCGTACCGACCCTGCCCGGCGACTACCCCGCGTACTACACCGCGATCGCACGGGCCCTGCGCGAGGGCGGCGCGCCGCCGGTGAGCGCCGCCGAGGCCGCGGCCGCGCTGCGCGTCCTGGAGGCCGCCAAGCTCTCCGCGGCCGAGGGCCGTACGGTCCGGATCGAGGCGGGGGCGTGACCGACCAGACCACCACGGACGAGGTGCGCACCCTTGAAGGGCACGAACAGCGCCTGGTCTTCGACACCTTCAGCAATGACGACGCCTGGGAACTGGGCTCACGCCTCGTGGCGTTGGCGCGCGAGCGCGGCGCCGCGGTGACGATCGGGATCCGGCGCGGCACCCAGCGGCTGTTCCACTGCGCACTGCCGGGCACCTCCGCCGACAACGACGTCTGGATCGCCCGCAAGTCCGCCGTCGTCGAGCACTACGGCGAGTCCTCGTTCCTGGTCGGCGCCCGCTTCCGCGCCAAGGGCCGTACGTTCGAGGACTCCTCGCGGCTGGACCCGGAGCACTACGCCGCCCACGGCGGGGCGTTCCCGATCCGCGTGCGCGGCACGGGCGTGGTGGGGGTGGTTGCGGTGTCGGGGCTGCCGCAGGCGGAGGATCACGCCCTGGTGGTCGAAGCGGTGCGTTGGCACTTGGCGTAGGTTGCCACGTTGCGGGGTTCCCGATGCTCCAGACGGACAGTTCTGGAGTGGTCGGCCATTGGCGGCAACTTCGGCGAACGACTCGTTCCCCAAGGTGAACGTGCCGACACAGCAACGGCCCCTCGAATTCGCCGACGACGGCAGCCGCTCGCTCCGGGGCCAGTATCCGTAGCTGCGGCGAACGCCAACGACCGACGGCTATGCTCGCCGCATGGCTGACTTCCTGCAGGTCTCCACAGCGACGGAGACGCGCGAGCAAGCGGTAGAGCTGGCCCGTTCCGTAGTGACAGGTCGTCTCGCGGCTGGCGCCCAGATCGTTGGCCCTGTGGTCTCCGCCTTCTGGCATGAGGGCGAGTTCGGGACGGGCGAGGAGTGGCAACTCCTGTTCAAGAGCCGGGCCGACGGATACGCCGCGCTGGAGGCGCACCTCCTGAAACATCACCCGTGGAAGAACCCCGAAGTCTCGGCCGTTCCCCTCGTGACCGGGTCGGATGCGTACCTCCGCTGGATCGCCACTACCGCCGGGCCGGTCTCCGACGAGTAAGCGTCATGGGCGGGCCTTCTCCAAGACCTCAGCGACGCCAGGGACGGTCCGGTGCTCGCCGAGCCGTCGCAGGACGGGAGCGAGCCGTTCCCGTGGGCGTACCGAAGCCACCCCGGCGCAGAGTTCCAGGGCTCGGCCAGTGACGGTCGCGGCCTGCTCAACCTCCCCGGCTGTCAGGTAGGAGGCGGCGAGCCACGACAGGTAGAGGCTCTTGTCGCGTGCGTGGGTGTCCTCGTATGAGGCGAGTGCTGATTCCAGAACAGGAACGGCCCGCAGCGGACGCCGCAGTTCCGTCCAGCACCGACCGCTCATGATCTCCAACTCGTTGCGGTCGACCCACGCCACCCAATCCGGTTGCGGAGTGTCGTCGTCCTCGGCCAGGGCGGATGCGGCGGAGTCGAGCGCGCGTTCCGTCTCGGTGGCAAGCCCGGCGACGGCGTATGCCCATGCGAGCCGCTCGTACAGGAGGGCGCGGACACCCGGGGCCGCGTCGGGGCCCGCCGTTGCACACGAGCGGGCGGCGGTCTCGATTCCGACCTGTCGGTCGCCATTGACCTTCTGGTAGGCGAGGAAGGCGAGCGCGTTGCCCGCCAGAGCCTTGTCTCCTGCTTCCGTCGCGGCTTCGTGGCTGGCCTCGTACAGGCGGCTCGCAATGGCGTGTTTGCCGCCGTCGAATGCGGCCCAACCGGCTTGCTGCGCCTGCTCGGCAAGCACGGAGAGGAGGGCTTGCCCCGTCCCCTCCGCATATGTGGCATCACGCATCAGGGCCTTCGTGACCTGGTACTCGCCGAGGTAGACGCGGTAGGTGTCACCTCCGCCGAGCACGTCATCAAGGCGCCGCAGTCTGGCCGTACGCTCCCGGAGTTGATCAGGGAGATTGCTCGCGATTCGGCGGCCAACCTGAGGACGCGTTAGGTCAGGCAATCCGACGGCGAGGCCGGTCATGGCCGTTGTCTTGAAAAACTCTCTGCGCCGCACTTCGTCTCCGTCTCCGTCCGTAGCGGTGGCACGTGCAGGCGTGGGGAGCACGCGGCAGGCCGGGGCCTCCCATTCGCGGGGCGCGAGACCGAGCAGCGCTCCGGGAATGCGCAGTGCGTCGGCAATCCGCGCGACCTTCTCGAAAGTCGTCACGCTGCCGATGCCGCGTGCCAGTAACCCGACACGTTCCGGCTTGATGTCGCACTCGGCCGCGATCTTCGAGTAACTGATGCCTGCCTCGCTGCGAGCGAGACGGAACACCGTGCCGAAGTCATGGGCCGCAAGCGCGGCTCTCATGTCCACATGGTCCAGGAGTCCGCGCGGGAGCGCGGTCGGCGGTACATAACCGGTCATGAAGTGCCCCGTCGCGCCTGGTGGTGACAGTGTGCCGCATCGGCCGGAGCCTCAGCCTACCCATGATGGGGATACCCGTGGCCGGGAAGCCACCGGCTCTACCAGCGTGGACAGTTGGACCGATCAGACCCCCGCGACCGTGCGACCGGTCCGGGGGCATGGCCACCAACCCCTGGGAGGTTGACGACATGCGCAAACATAGCGCGTGGATCTTCGAACTGCTGTTGCGGGCATTACTACCCGCGCGGGGGCGTCACCGGTCCGCCGGCACAGTGCCCGCCGTCAGGTGGACGGACGCGCCGACGCTTGTGGAGGTGGTGGGCTGATGCCCCGCAACTGCCGCCCCGTTCACCTGATGGACCCGGTTCCGATGGCGGAGCCTGAGCCGGTTGCCGGGTGCGATGTGTGCACGGCCCTGGCCGGGCAGCGCGCGGCGGCGCGTGCTGTCGGGGACACGTCGAAGGCGATCGACTGCAGCATCGAAATCGGCCGCCACCCCCACACGAAGGCGACGCGGTCGTGAGCGCGGGCGTGTGGTCGCGGCTGCGGGACCGGGCCGAGGAAGCGTGGAACCGGCATGTCAGGTACCGGGAGCTGTACGGGCAGCTCGATCAGATGCGGGCGGACCTCAAGGCCCGTACCGCGTGGATGGATGACCTGACCGAAGAGGAGACGGCGGCGATGCTGCGCGGTCTCGCCGAGTGCATCGACGCCATGGAGACGGCAGGCGGAGATGCCCCGGAACATCCGGAGTGGCTGGTATGAGGGCGCGATACCGGTTCGCCGAGTGGGCGCTGGCGGCCCATTCGGAAGTGCGGTTCATCGGTGAGTGTCTGGACTGCGGGGAACGCTGCGTCGATACCGAGTCTGCCGATGATGCGCAGGGGTGGTGCCTCAAGCATGCCGGACTCACCGGAGATCGGCGCTTCGAGATGAAGGGATTCCAGCTCTTTACCGCCTACCTGACCAACGCGGCGGCAGACGGCGCTCCTCCCGCGACGTAGGCCAGGCGGGGCTGCCCGCCAATCATCACGGCCCGGACTCCCGTCCCCGGGAGAGTTCGGGCCGTGCCACCGAAACGACGCGATGGGGACCACGCAGGCGCACCCCCACGGTCCCCCTTCCCCACCCACCCCGGGAGGGGGCGGGCCGGAGGGGTAGGGGTGTGGGACGTAAAGCGCAGCAGTCCCACACCCCTACCCCTCCGGCCCGTCACCGGCAGCCGAACAGCCCCGCGCAGCGGCAACAGCCCGCCGCAGGCGCCACGGCGCGTAAGCCGAACACGTCGGCCGCAGCAAAGCGCAGCGGACGGGCCCGCCGCAGGCGAACCACGCGAAACCCCCACGGCGGGACAGCCGACAACGTGGGAATCAAGCCGAGCGCAGCTCCTGCCGCTGGCGGCCCAGGCCGTCGATCTCCAGCTCGACGACGTCGCCGGCCCGCAGATACGGCTTGGGCTCCGGCTGCCCCATGGCGACACCGGCGGGTGTACCGGTGTTGATGACATCGCCCGGGTACAGGGTCATGAACTGGCTGACATAGCGGACCACTTCGGCCACCGGGAAGATCTGGTCGGCGGTCGTGCCGTCCTGCTTCAGCTCGCCGTTGACCCACAGCCGCACCCCGAGCGCCTGCGGGTCGGGCACCTCGTCGGCGGTCACCAGCCAGGGGCCCAGCGGGTTGAACGTCTCGCAGTTCTTGCCCTTGTCCCACTGGCCGCCGCGCTCGATCTGGAAGGCGCGCTCGGAGACGTCGTGCGCCACCGCGTAGCCGGCCACCGCCGCCAGCGCCTGCTCGTCGCTCTCCAGGTAGCGGGCGGTCCGGCCGATGACGACCGCCAGCTCCACCTCCCAGTCGGTCTTCACGCTGTCGCGCGGCACCAGCACCGTGTCATCGGGGCCGACGACGGTGTCCGGGGCCTTCATGAAGAGGATCGGCTCCTCGGGGGGCGCCGCCCCCGTCTCCCGGGCGTGGTCGTGGTAGTTCAGCCCGATACACACGATCTTGCCGATCCGGGCCACCGGCGGACCGGTGCGCAGCCCGGCGGCGTCGAGCCGGGGCAGCTCGCCGGACGCGGCGGCGCCGCGCAGCCGTGCCAGCGCCGCGTCGTCCGCGAGCAGCGCTCCGTCGATGTCCGGCACCAGGCCCGACAGGTCCCGCAGGACTCCCGCCTCGTCGAGCAGCGCCGGGCGTTCCGCCCCCACCGGTCCGACACGCAGCAGCTTCATCGGTTCAACTCCCGTGGTCGAAGGGTCGGCCCGGAAGGGCCTTCCGGGCCGGCCGATGGGGGACGGCCATCGGGCAATTTGGTCGATCCTCCAAGAACGAGGTCCAGTCTGCAAGACCCCGTTCACGGACTGGACCGTTACTGAGGGGTAGTAACGATGCCGCGCTCCTTTGCCGACCGGGGACCGGGGGCCGCCGCCTCGCCCTGCCTGCTTCGCTCGCCCTGCTCGCCCTGCTTGCCCTGCCTGCCCCGCTGGAGCAGCGCCCGCTCGCACGCCGTCCAGGTCGTCGTCGTCACCATGTACAGCCCGGCGGCCAGCGGCAGCACGGCGACCGTGATCAGCGTGCCGAAGGACAGCAACGGCAGCACCTTGCCCATGGCGGCCATCCCCGGGGCCGCGGCCGGGCCCGCGGCCGGCGTCGGTGCCGCGGCCGCCGCGGCCCGCGCACGCCGGTAGTTCCAGGTGGCGACCGCCGCGATCAGCGCGAACAGCGCGAGGTAGACCAGCCCGTGCGGACCGAAGGGGCCGCCGTCGGCGAGCGCCTGGCTCCAGTGGCCGCCGAGCGGCGCGCCCAGCAGCGTGTGGTCGAGCAGCCCGCCGCCCGCGGTGGAGAAGAGGTGGTACATCACGAAGAAGACGGGCAGCTGGAGCAGGGTCGGCAGACAGCCGGCCAGGGGCGAGGAGCCCGTCTTGGCGTACAGGTCGGCCATCGCCTTCTGCAGCCGCTCCGGGTCGCGCTTGTGCTTGCGCTGCAACTCGGCGAGCTGCGGGGCGAGCGCGGCCCGGGCCTTCTCGCCGCGGACCGCTGCGCGGGCGAGCGGGTGCAGCGCGGCGCGTACGGCCAGGGTGAACAGGACGATGGCCACGGCCGTGGCCGCGGTGCCGAAGAACGGTTCGATCGCTTGGGCGCCGCGCGCCAGCGCATCGCCGAGGAAGCCGAAAACGGACATGGGTGAGCCCTCCACGGGTCTCGTCGTACCGGGATGTGGATTCGGCGTGACGAGCCGCGCGGACGCGGAAAGCGGTCCGGAAGCAAGAAGGAAGAGGAGCGCGGTGAAGAAAGAGAGGAGCGCGGTCCGGACGTGCGTCTACGCGGTCGTCGGGAGGGCGCGGCCCGGTGCCCTCGGCCGCGGGCGCCCGGCCGCATCGGGATCGCGCTGCGGCAGGAACGCCGTACGCCGCTCGCGATCGCGGATCGCCGTACGGATCCGGCCCGGTGGGACCGGCGGCGCACCCGCCGCGATCAGGAAGGCGCTGCACAGCAGCAGCACCGCGGCGGTGGTCGCGGCGGCGGTCAGGGCCGTCGCCAGCCCGCTCTGCGCGAGCAGGAGCCCGCCCAGGAAGAAGAAGAGCGCGCAGGTGTACAGGCGCCAGGCGTCGACGATGCGATACATCCGGTCCCCTCCCCGCGTCCGGCCGGCCGGCAAGACTTGTCGTCTTCCGCTCAAGAGTAACCGGAGATCTGGGCAGCGGGCGGACCGACCGGTAACTTGCCCCCTCCCTGCCGTCGGGACGGCAGGGGACCAGGGGGGAATCAAGGGGGAACACCTAGGAGGTGCTGTGCGCGACATCAGCGTTCCGGCCCTGGCGGCTCCACTGCGGACCGGCGGTCTGGCCGACTCCGTCTTCGACACCGCCGCTCACCAGCCGGACTTCGTCCAGCTCGCCCGTCGCGAGGACCGCGCGCCGGGCGGCTGGGAGGAGGTGTCGGCGAAGACATTCCGCGACGAGATCATGGCGCTGGCAAGGGGGCTGCTGGCGGAGGGCGTCCGGCCCGGCGCCCGGGTCGCGCTGATGTCCCGCACCCGCTACGAGTGGACGCTGTTCAGCTATGCGCTGTGGGCGATCGGCGCCCAGCTGGTCCCGGTCTATCCGACCGCGTCGGCCGAGCAGCTGCGCTGCATTCTCAACGGGTCGGCGGTGACCGCGATCGTCGTCGAGCACGAGGCGCACGCCATGACCGTGGCGGAGGCCTGCGACGAGCACTCCCGGCTGCGCCGGCTGTGGCAGCTGGACCTGGACTGCGTGGCGCGGCTGACGGAGGAGGGCACCCGGCTGCCCGAGGCGGATGTGCACCGGCTGCGGCACGCGGTCACCCCGCGCAGCACCGCCGCGATCGTGCACACCTCGGGCACCAGCGGGCGGCCGCGCGGCTGTGTGATCACGCACGCCAATCTCGCCGCCCAGTGCGACACCCTCTACGCGGGCTGGGGCGGGCTACTGGCCCCGCCCGGCGAACGCCCCTCGCTGCTGGCCTTCCTGCCCTTCGCGGGCGTCTACGGGCTGATGGTGCAGGTGGCGTGCCTGCGCGGCGGGGTACAGCTCGCCCACCAGCCCGACGCGTCCTCGGACGAACTGCTGCCGGCCCTGGCGTCGTTCCGTCCGACGTTCCTCTTCGCGGTCCCGTACGTCTTCGAGAAGATCTGCGCGCACGCCCGGTGGGCCGCGGAACAGGCGGGCCGGCGGCGGACGTTCGACGCGGCGATGACCGTGGCGGTGCGCTACGCCGAGGCGCTCGCAGCAGAGGCTCAGGGCACCGGGCGCGGCCCCGACCCGGTCCTGCGGGCCCGGCACGCCCTCTACGACCGGCTGGTGTACTGCCGCATCCGGGAGCTGCTGGGCGGCAGGGTGGCCACGGCCGTCTCCGGCGGCTCACCGCTCCTTACGGAGCTGGCGCTGCTCTTCGCCGGCATCGGGATCACCGTCTACGACGGCTACGGCCTGACGGAGACCAGCGGCGCGATCACCGTGCAGCCGCCCGGGAAGGTGCGGTTCGGGACGGTGGGACTGCCGCTGCCGGGCAGCGCGGTGCATCTGGCGCTGGACGGCGAGGTGTGGGTGCGCGGTGCGGTGGTGTTCGCCGGCTACCTCGACGGCGGGGAGGGCACGCCGGGCAGCGGGCTGTACGACGGCTGGCTGCCGACCGGCGACCTCGGGCATCTGGACGAGGAGGGCTACCTGGTCATCACCGGGCGCAAGAAGGACATCATCATCACCAGCAACGGCAAGAGCGTCGCCCCCCAGGGACTGGAGCAGCGGCTGTGCGCCCATCCGCTGATCTCGCAGTCGGTGGTGGTCGGCGACAACCGGCCGTATGTGACCGCGCTGATCACCCTGGATCCGGAGGCGCTCGCGCACTGGCGGCGGCTGCGGGGCGACACCGGCGAGGACGGCGGCAGCGGCTCGGGGCCGTCGCCGCAGGAGCAGCTGGAGGCCGAGGTGCGGCGGGCGGTGGCCCGGGCCAACGCGTCGGTGTCCAGGGCCGAGTCGATCCGGGCGTTCCGGGTGCTGCCGGGCGAGTTCAGCCAGGAGTCCGGGCTGATGACGCCGTCGATGAAGCTGCGCAGAGCGGCGATCGTACGGGCCTACGCGGCGGAGATCGACGCCCTGTACGCGCGCGGGGAGCGCGAGGCGCCCGACACCCGCAGCGAGCGCCGACGGTGGGCGGCGGCAGGCCTGTACGCGCGCTGAGCGCAGGGGCGTCCCCCGCACGGACGGGTCCGGGCCCGCACGCGGCACCGTAGCAGTGTCGCGGCGGGCCCGGCCGTTATTTGTCCAGGGGTGAGAACCCCGGCCTAAAGCCCCGGTCCGGCCCCTAGCGTCCGGTGGCATTCCAGTAGGGACGAACCGGGAGGCCGTGTGCGGTCGATCCTCAGCAACTCCGCAGCATCCGGGCGAACCATCGCCACCGGACTGGTCGTCGCCGCGCTCGTGGCCACGCTCGCGGCGGTGCTGCTGCCCGTGCAGCTCTTCGGTGAGACCGCGTCCGCGGCGACCAACACCGTCGCGTACGACGACGACGGCGGCGGGACGGTGAACACCCGCTACGGTCCGCTGACCGCGATGGACCGCGACTTCGTGCGCAAGGTCAGACTGGCCGGGCTGTGGGAGCTGCCCGCGGGCCGGCAGGCGCAGGAGCGCGGCACGACCGCCGCGGTGCGCACCGCGGGCGACCATCTCGTCGCCGGGCACACCGAGTTGGACCGGCGGTCGATCGAGGCCGGGCGGGCGCTGGGCATCCAGCTGGCCAACCAGCCCACTCCCCAGCAGCAGGGCTGGCTGGCCCAGATGAGCGCCGCTCAGGGCGACGACTTCCCGCCGGTCTTCGCGGAGCTGCTGCGCCGGGCGCACGGCAAGGTCTTCGGCCTGGTGGCGATGGTCCGCGACCAGACCCAGAACTCCATGGTGCGCGCCCTGGCCAACCGGGCCAACACGGTGGTGCTGGACCACATCACGGTCCTGGAGAAGACCGGCCGGGTCGACTTCCACACGCTGCACAGCAGCTGAGCCCCCGCGAGGCCCCGGGCGACGGCGCTCCTCCCCTCCCCTCTCATCCCCTCACCCCCCTCATCTCCTCGGACGAAGCGAAGTGATCTCATGAGGCAACGGCAGCAGGCCCAGTCCCATAAACGCTCGCGCCTGACGAACAGAATGCTGGTCGCCGCGGCCGCGCTCCTGCTCGGCGGCGGTGGTCTGGCCGTGGTCGCCACCACGGCGCTGGCCGGCAACAACGCGCCCGACGCGGCGGCCGGCCATCCGCACATGGTGACCGCCACCACCGTCTCCTGCCCCGACGTGGGCCAGAAGCTGCGGAAGGTGCCGCGCAGCGCCCAGCTCCAGGTCTCCAAGGGGCTGGCCTCGCTCGACCGCCAGGTCTCCGACGCGTACCACAGGATGACCGAGGGCGCGGGCGACGAGATCCTCGCCCGGCTCAAGAAGCAGCGGTCCAGGACGATCGGCACGATGGTGACGGCGATCGCCAAGGACGCCACCCGGCCGGACTATCTGCTGAAGATGAGCGGCTGTACGACCAAGCCCACCGGCGTGGACGGCCAGGCCGCCGCCAAGTCCACCAACGACGGCTGGAACCAGAACCAGCAGCAGTACCCCAATCAGAGCCAGCCCCAGGACCCGAACCAGAGCCAGCCGCAGGACCCGAACCAGAACCAGCAGCAGGGGCAGGTCCAGGGGCAGGACGGCGGGCAGCAGCAGCCGGGGCAGGTGGGCGGCCCCTCCCCCGACGACTTCGTCGACATCACCACCGTCCAGCCCAACGCGGGCGACCCGCCCTTCGCCGCTCCCCAGGGGAACAACGCCTCGACCGGCACCTTCACCACCGAGTGCGGCCGCAACGAGGACGGGCACTTCAACTCCGACAACGTCATCGTCACGCCGGGCGTCAGCAACGGCGCCCACCACACCCACGACTACGTCGGCAACAAGGCCACCGACGCCTTCGCCGACGACCGCAAGCTCGCCGACTCCGACACCACCTGCCAGAACGGCGACCAGTCCACCCACTACTGGCCGGTGCTGCGCAAGCTGGACGGCACCTCGGAGCAGAAGCCGGGCGCCGGCCACGACGGCAACAACGGCTCGGTGCTGACCCCGGCCTCGGTCAACCTCACCTTCCGTGGCAGCCAGAGCGGCCAGGTCCGGGCGATGCCGCGCTTCTTGAAGATCATCACCGGTGACGCCAAGGCGTTCACCAACGGCACGAAGAACGCCAACGCCTCCTGGAGCTGCACCGGTTTCGAGGACCGCCAGCTCAAGGACAAGTACCCGCTCTGCCCCCAAGGCTCCCAGGTCGTACGCACCTTCGCCTTCCAGAACTGCTGGAACGGCCGCGACATCGACAGCGCCAACCACCGCGACCACATGACCTTCTCGGACCAGAACGGCAACTGCCCGAGCGGCTTCACACCCGTCCCGCAGCTCGTCCAGCGCATCACCTACGACGTCCCGCAGGGCAACAGCTTCGCCGTCGACAGCTTCCCCGAACAGCTCCACAAACCGGTCACCGACCACGGCGACTTCATCAACGTGATGCCGGACGACCTGATGAACAAGGCCGTCAACTGCATCAACAGCGGGCGTGAGTGCCGCTGACACACCCCAAAAGCAGGGGCCGGTCCGCCGTGCGGCGGACCGGCCCCTGCGCGTGGCCGCCGGCGGCACGGGCGCGCAGCGGGCCGTCACTTCCTCGGCAGGCCCAGCTCCCGCAGCCCGTAGTGGCGGATGCCGTCGGTACGCAGTCCGGCCGCGCCGCCGCGCAGCACCCAGAAGCCGCCGCGGCGGTAGGCCGGACCGCTGAACGCGGAGCCGGTCAGCAGGTCCGCGCAGCCGTCCCGCTCACCGTCCAGGAGCTGGAGGGTGGCGCCGAACCGGGTCCTGTCGGCCGCGCCCGGAAGGTGCTTGTCGTGGTACGTGATGCGCTGCACGGCGCGCATCCGGGCGCCGTCCTTCGTCGCCTCGAACCGGGAGACCAGGAGATTGCGGGTGGTGCGGTACTTGCCGGTGCCGAGGGTGGACACGGCCTCGGCCCGTCCGTCGCCGGTGAGGTCGCCGGTGACCATGGACGCGCCCATGTGGTCGACGTGCAGGCTGCGGATGCCGGGGCGGAACCCGTGCGGGCCGCCGCGCACCATGGCCCGGCCGCCGCCCTTCGGGGCCGCTTCGGGCAGCAGGGTGTCCGGGTAGCCGTCCGCGTCGTAGTCGGTGCCGGTCCAGACCTCCGCGCTGTACTCCCCCGGGGGCGCGGCGGCCTCGACCATGCCGTCCCCGGCGGTACCGCGCAGCCAGCGCAGGCGGTGGTGGATGCCGCCCTCGTCGTCGTCCTCGGGGTCGTCGGTCTCGGTGGCCAGCAGCAGGTCGGTGCGGCCGTCGGCGTCGATGTCGGCGGACCGCAGCGAGGAGTAGTAGCCCAGGTCGGGGGCCTCGCCCCGCACGGTGACGGCGCGGGTGGCGGCGGGGCGGCCGTCGGCGGCGAACGGGCCGTAGAGGATCCGCCCCAGCTCGCCCGGCGCCCTGCCCGGGACCGGGGCGAGCACATCGGCACGGTCGTCGCCGTTGAAGTCGCCGATCGCGGTGGGCGCGGACTGGGTGTGCGCGGGGCCCTTCGGGTACGGGACGGCGACCGGCTCGGTGCCGAGCCCGCGCGGGCCGCCCCGGAACAGCACCATGGAACCGGTGTACTTGTCGACGTACTCGTTCTTCGGGATCCGCTGCTCGGCGAGCACGTCCGTATAGCCGTCGGCGTCCAGGTCGGCGGGGTAGGTGGCGACGAAGCCCTCCTTCCACCTGCCGCCGGAGCCCGGCGGCACCACACCGTCGGCCAGTGGCCGCCCGGTGGGCCGCAGCCCGCCCCGGCCGCCCATGAAGACCGCGAGCGGGCCGATGCCGTCCCTCAGGACGACCGGCGGGACGGCCCCGGCGGTGATCGGCTCCCCCCGCACGATGTCCACCGCGTCGGGGTAGCCGTCGTCGTCGAAGTCCGCCGGGCGGTCCCAACCCTCGGCCCGCTTCCGGGAGTCGGCGGCCCCCGAGGGGCAGCCGGCGCCGGCGCTCGGGGCCTTTCCGCCCGTACCGCAGGACGCAAGGGTGAGCACGGCCACGACACCCACGACCACCGCACTGATCGCTCTCATGCGGGCCGATTATGCGCCATGTCCCCATCAACATCACCACCCCGATCGGCATCTCCCGGCACGGCCCGGTAGCGTGGTGCTCTTCGGGCCGCCCACGCCCCGGAGTCCCCGAAGGCGTACGCCATGACCCATCCCGGCCAGACCCCCGACGCGACCGGCGCACAGCACCGTCTGACCGCCGCACTGGACCGCCTCACCGCCGTCTTCCGTGGTATGACCGCCCACCCCGACGAGGACAACTGCACGTGCCACTGGGGCGGCGCGGAAGAGCTCGCCCTGCTGAAGGTGCCGGACGTGGAGCTCGACCCCGACCTGCTCAAGCGCACCTGGCAGGCCGTCGACTGGACCTACAAGGCGGCGATGCTGCGCCGCATCCTGCCTCAGTTCGCCACCGCCCTGACCGACGGCCGCATCAAGCCCCTCTTCGGCCTGGAGGAGGCCGGACTCGTCTTCCACCGCGCCGGGTGGCAGCAGTGGCCCGCCGAACAGGCCGCGGCTGTACGGGAGTTCCTCGACGCCTGGTGGGAGCGCACCCTCACCGACCCCGACCCCTCCGTGCCCTCGTACCAAGTCCTCGCCCTGACCGCCGAAGCGTCCGGCACCCTCGCCCCCTGGCTGCGCGCCTGGGAGGCCCACACCCACCCCACGGCCGACCGGCATCTGGCCCAGGCCGTGGACCAGTGGGAGTCCGAGCTGCTGCGCGACGAACTGCCCTGGGACACCTGGCACGACAAGGAAGCCACCCGCGCCGAGCTTGCGGCCTGGCTCCTGCGCCACGCCCCCGCCCGTCTGCGGTCCCACGGCGCCCCCGACGACCTGCTGCACCGGATACGGCTGCTCGGCCTCACCGAATCCGACCGCTGGGACGATCCGCACTGGCCCGGCTTCTGATTCCCGCACCGTGCGGCGATCGCCACATCGGCCTGTTCTTTCTGTTCTTCGCGGCCGCCCCCGCGTAGATTCCAGACGTGGACTGGGGGACGCTAGTGGCGACGGTCAGCGGTGGCTCGATCGCCATATCCGGGACCGTACTCGCCGACTATCTGCGGCACCGCCGCGAGGACGACCGCGGCGCGGGAGCGCGCCGACGCGCGCTGTACCTCGACTTCATCCGCGCCGCCGGAGTGTGCCATGCGCGGCTGCGGCGGATCGCCCAGGACCCGGACGCCGAGGTCGACTTGGAGGCCGCCACCCGGGCGGCGATGGACGACGCCGGGATCCATGAGGTGCGCGAGAGCCTCTTCCTCGAAGCGACCACCGCCGTCGCCGGCGCCGGCCAGACGATGTTCGAACGGCTCCGCACCCTGCGGCGGGTCGTCGCCGAAGGGGCCGCGCAGGACTCACCGGCCTTCCACGACGCCTACCACCCCTACATCGGCGCGGTCTGGGCCTACCGGGTGGCCGTACGGCGGGAACTCGAAGGACAGCCGCTGTCCCCCGCGGAGTTCGGCTGGGCGGACTGGGACGGCACGGACCGCTGCGCGGTCTGCCGGCAGACCGCCGTCCAGGGCGTTTAAGCGGACAGCGAAAGGAACGGGATGGACCGCCACATCCGCACCGTGGACGACGTACTGAGGCTTCTGGACGGCCTGTTCGCGCCGGAGGCCGACCGTACGACTCCGGCTGCTTCCACCATCTCCCGCCGCACCGCCGGATCAGCTACCTCGCCCTGCTCGACCGGGTCCTCGCCCCCGGCGGCCATCTCGCCCTGGCCTGCTTCGCGGCCGGCGCGATGGGCTCCGAACTCCCCGACGGCGACTTCTACCGCACCTCCGGCCTCCAGGGCGGCCTCGCCTACACCCCCGCGGATCTGCGCCGGATCTTCAACGACCTGACGGAGCGGGAGCTGCGCCGGATGCGCGACGAGCCGGCCGACTCCCCGCACTTCGGGGAGCCCTTCCTGTGGACCGCCCTGTTCCGCCGCGACCCACCGCGCCCCCGGGCGGGCGGCGGCGCCCGCCCGGGAGTCGGCTGAAGCGGGCGCTCGCGGCGGGGAGGGAAGAAACCTCCGCGGCCGGGGCTCTTTTCGGGCCGTATCGTCGCGAGGCGGCCCACCGCGCCGGCCCCGGCGACGTGTGCGGGCGCCGGGGCCGTGTGGGGTGGTGTCACCTTGGATCAGGTTGCCGAGGAATCAGCGAACGGCCCGGACCATCGCGGTCAGGACCGGTGAGGCGGCTGACGGCCGGCTGTTGCCGATGTCCCTGTAGCCCCAGGCCTCATACAGCCGGTGCACCTTTCCCTCTCCGGCAAGCGGGTTGACCATCAGGGTGACGTACGGCTCATCTCGCCCGACGAGGAGGGCGTCATGGATGCGACGGGCCGTTCCGGTGCCGCGCCACGGAGCGCGAACGCCGATCTCTTTGAGGGCCACGGCGTTCCGGTCGGTGTATTCGGCTGCCGGGGCAGGACTTACACGCCTCCACCACCGGTCTTCAGCGTCGATGGTGTTGGCATAGGCGTAGCCGACGGGTTCGCCCTGGTCATAGCCGAGAATCGCTACCCATCCGGCCTCCTCGGAGTGACGGTCGAGACGCTCGGCGAAGGTGGCGACCGCATAGTTCGGAAGGTGCAGGAGGTCCGCGCGAACATCGGCGTACACGTCCAGGAGGTCCTGCCGAGCCGATTCAAGTGTGGGGAATGTGCGTAGCTCGATCACGGACGTCATAGCGTTTCCTTCCAGGTGGCGCGGGCGTACTGGCGCCACGTGCGAGTGGCCGGGCTGTTCGGCGCGACGGTACGGATCTGGGTGTCGAAGTCTCGGAGCATCTGAGCGACGCGAGGGTGATGGGCAGCGGCCTTGACCGGGACCGACATAGCGGTGACAGCGGCTGGTTCCAGATCGCCTTGCCCGAGTTGAGCGCTCGCAAGCCGAGTTGTGGCAATCGCCTTCGACCGCTGCATGTGGGGGCGAAGAGCTGCCAGACACCGATGCGCGTGCGCTTCGGCCGTCTCGAAATCACCGAGCGCGAGGTGCGCGCAGAGCGCGAGCGAATCCAGCTCCGCCTGGTCATAGAACGAGGTCATCCACACCGGCCGGTAGGCGGCAGGATCAGCGCGGTTCATCGCTTCCTGGGCCTGGTCGAAACTGCGCCGAGTGGCCGTAGCCCTGTGGGCCACGCCATGGATGGCTGCCTGTCTGGCCAGCCCGAGGGAGGCGAACATGGGGTCGCGGCGGGTGAGGGACAGGTTGCGGGCGACATCGTTCGCGGCGATGGCTTCGGTGGGACGCCCCATGTGCCGGTACAGCGTTCCGGCATGCGACCAGATGCGGAATTTGATCGCGGGGTCAGCTGCCAGCTCGGCGAGTGCCTGGGCTTCACACATGTGGCCGATCGCGTCGTGGTAGCGCCGGCCGTCGATCGCCGCCCACATCGCCGAGGACCGGAAGGCCGCCGCGCACCCGTATAAGTGGGCGCGGACTCGCTGACTCGCGCTCCCGGAGTTCTGGAGAGCCAGGGCTTCATCGGCGAGAGCGGCGGCCTTGTGTTCAATGCCGAGCTGGCCGCCGTGACGATGGTCACTTGCGATGATCTCGGCAAACCGGTGCTGCAGTCGCTCGACATCGGTCGTGCCGATGCGGCGGGGAGAGGCGAACGCGGACGTGGCGGTGACGGCAGCGACGGCTGTCCCGGCTGTAACGAAACGGCGGCGATTCACGGGGTCCTCCTGCGGTGGTGCGGGGCGAGACGAGGCCCGGCCCCGAGGCACGAACCCTAAGGCCGTGGCAGGCAGCCCGGTGATCTTCTCCAGCGCTGCCCGGGTCGCCGACTTCGGCCACCGCACGCGACCCGCCTTCCAGTCGCGAACCGATGAGCCATCCAGTCCCCCGACCCTTCCGGTGAGGTCACCGACTGCGGCATTCACCGCCTCGGCCAGCGAATTGGAGCTGTGGCCGTGCTCGTCCATCCACGCTTCGAGGACCGTATTTCGCGTGGTGTCCATCTACGCACAGTAGCGCCGGACCCCACGCACCGTCAGGTAAGCGAAAGGTCAAATCGCCCTAGGGAATTCGATGCGAAGGCCGCCTGATCGCCCTCATCAGACTGCCCTGGCATCGCGTTAGCTGGTCATGAGCCGCCTGCGGCGCGTTCGGGATCCGTGAGGCATTCCCCGGCGTTGCGACGGCTTCGCGGACCCGCCGGTGACGCCTCACCGACGCCTGTGCCAGCAGCGACCCGGAGGACTGATCAAGATGCCGCCGACTGCACCGACCACCCCTCGTGGCCAACTCATGGATGCCACACGGCACCCCCGGTCGGCACACGCCACCTTGCCCCACCCGAAACCATTACCTCCCGCAGCCCGCGCCTTCCGTCGCCGGCACGGCGACCCTCTCGGCTGGGACTCCGGCGAGTGGGCCTCCTACCTCAACCCGGGAGGCGCGTCGTGACCCCTGGGTGGGACGCCGTTGCGGCCCCGAAGGCGTGGACGGTCGACGAGATCACAGGTAACGCGTGCCCACGCTGTCACCACGTCTACAGCCTGGTCCGGGAGAAGATCACCGGCCCTGGTGGACAGCACGTGTGCGGGGAATGCGCGCAAGCGCTCCACATTCCCACCGGGGCGGAGGCCGCCCGGTGAGTTCCGGCAAGCTTCCCAAGGTCGGTGACGAGGTCGAGTACGCACCAGGGCGGCTGGCGATCGTCACCGACATCCGCGAAGGCCGTCCCTACCTACGGAGATCAGCAGTCAGTGAGTGGCCGGCACCGGACTCCGACGCGTTGCCTGTGAAGCGGACGCGCGAGGAGCGGATCGCGGCTGGTGACTTCTGGTGAGTGGGGTCATGCGCCGCGCGACTGGCCCTGAAGGGCCCTGGGCTCCCCCTGGCCGTGCGCCTTCAAGCTCCCGCCGGACCCACAAAACATCGCCTCCTTGACCAGCTGATGGCGCGTTCGGGGAATGGGGATCAGGGCCACCGTGATCCCCCGCCCGCGCACCTGAGACTCCCACCGCGCCGCGGTCCCGCGGCACTGCGGGAAGCCGACCACCGCTGTTCGCCTTGAGAACTGCGGTCGGCAGCACCATCCGCCATACCTGCTTCGGCAGGCAGTTCCGCTGATATCTCGACCAGACGGAGGAGATCATGAACACCCTGCACATGTCCGACGGCGGCAAACACGGCGGTGAGCCGGAGGACAAGCCGTGGACGCCGCCGACGCCGAGCCCCGACGGCGACCGTCCCAAGGTGGCATGAGCCGATGACCGATCCCCAACAGGGGCACGCCGTGCTCGTCCAGTCTTTGGACGAGCACGGCCTGTTGGCCCCCGAGTGGCGTGCGGTGTGGGAGCACACCCCACGCGAGGCGTATCTGCCGGAGAAGGTATGGCGGCAGGACCGCGACCGGTGCCGCCCGATCACCACCGCCGAGGAGAGAACCGCCTTCGCGTGTTCCGACGAACCTGTCGTCACACAGGTCGATGACGGAGCTGAGAACGGTCCCGGTGTCGCGACCGCCTCCAACTCCATGCCGTCGATGGTGGCGAAGATACTGCACATGCTCGACGTGCGTGACGGGCACCAGGTTCTGGAGATCGGCACCGCCACCGGCTACGTCGCCGCACTTCTCTCGGCGCGCCTGGGCGATCAGAACGTCACGAGCGTGGAGATCGACGCGTCTCTGACAGCGCAAGCGGAGAGGTTCTTGTCGGCCGCTGGGTACCGGCCGAATCTGGTCGTCACCGACGGAGAACACGGATGGCGGGCCGGTGCACCGTACGACCGGATCGTGGTGACCTGCGCCCTGCGGCACATCCCCTACGAACTGATCGAGCAACTCCGGCCGGGTGGGGTACTGGTGGCGCCCCGGATGAGCGACTTCTGGTGCGGCGCCCTGGTCCGTCTCACTGTCGGCGATGACGGCACAGCGTCGGGCTCGTTCGCGGGAACCGCCACTTTCATGCCGATGCGTTCGCATCGCGGCACTACCCGCGTCACCCCGGACACCTCCTTGCCACGTTCGCGGGCCGGTGAGGTCTTGCCACAGGAGATGCTCACGCCCGGATTCGCGCTGTACGCGGGGGCCCGTCTTCCAGGGGTCACGCTCACTGAAGGGAGGGAAGGCGCAGACCTGCGCGTGTGGGTGCATGACGGTCAAGGGTCGGGTGCGATCGCGGACGCCGACGGATCGGTCACCGAGTTCGGGCACCGCAATATGTGGGGCGATGTGGAGGCGCGCTGGCGCGAGTGGGACACGTTGGATCGCCCGGTCGACAGTGACATGGGGCTGACGGTCACCAAGATCAGTGAACGCGTTTGGGTCCGGAGATCCACCGACGTCGTGGTGCCGGTCGAGCATCCTCCACTGTCGCGGACCAGACCGCTCTAGTCGCGCACCAGCACCAACGGGCCCCGCTTCGGCCGACCGAGCGGGGCCTTGGCATTTCCCGCGGTGCGGTGGTGCGACGCGGCCCCCACCTCGTCCCCGGCACGGCGCCGGGGTGGGGGTGGGGGTGGGCGCCATGCCCCAAGAGGCAATGACGCCCACGGGCCGTAGGCCCTCTCACGAACAGCACCGTGAGGACACCCCCCGTTTCCTCATAGCCCGTTCACCCGGGCCTCCCGGGCCACGCCGAGTGGTCGGATGGAGGAGGCGACGGTGCGGGCCCGGCGCCCGGCGCGGGCGCGGTAGGAGCGGACATGGGCCATCAGCCGGCGGCTGCGGAGCGCCATTTCGAGTTCGAAGCGGGTGCGCGGGTCGCGCAGGACCGGGCCGAAGAGCTTTTCGATCTGGCGCAGGCGGTAGCGGACCGTCTGCGGGTGGACGTGCAGGAGCTTGGCGGCCTCGGGCGCACCACCGCCCTCCAGCCAGGCCAGCAGGGTCACTTCGAGACGTTCGCTCTGACGCGGGGTCAACTCCTCCAGGGGGCCGAGCCAGCGCGAGGTGAGGGCGTCGGCCAGGGACTCGTCCTGCAGGAGCAGCAGCGCCGAGAGATGGTCGTCCACGAAGGCGGGGCGGGTCTCCGGGCCGACCCGGCCGGGGGCCAGGGTGAGCAGGTACCGGGCCCAGCGGAGGGACGAGGCGGTGTCGGTGGCCGGTACGACGTGGCCGACGGCCGCGGCGCGGCCCTTGAGGGCCGCCTCCAGGCGGGGCCTGGTCTGGGTGGCCGGGTCCGGGACGAAGAGGCAGGTGTAGCCCTCGACGGTGCCGATCAGTGCGTGCCCCAGCGCCGCGGCGAGTTGGGGCGCCTCCGCGGGGGTGGCCAGCACGACCGCCTGGAGGGTGTCGGGGACCGGCCAGCCGGCCGCCCGGGCCAGTTCGTGCAACCCGTCGTCCGGCAGCTCGCGTTGGCCGGCGAGGACGTCGAACAGATCCTGGCGGGCCCGTGCGACGGGCATCGGGGTGACTACGGATGATACGGCCGGACGTTTACTTTCCGACTCTTTCTGGTAACCCAGTACTGTCAGCAGGGCCTGTTCCAGGGCCCATTCGGCCTCTTCTATGGGGGTATCTCCGAGAAGTGCGGCCAATGCGGGAAATCCGCGTTGCAACTCCGCGACCACCTTCTCGGCGAGGTCCGGGAGTTCATTTCTGACTACCCGGGTCCACTCGCCTCGGGGACGCGACCAGATGCGGTTCAGCAGATCACACATCGCTACCTCGATCCTGGCGGGGATGCGGCTTGTTCAGTTCAGTGGGCGGGCGCCCCCGTGCGCCTGACTCGGCATCATCCGGAGTGACGCCGTGCGCCCGCGACGCCGGTGCAGGAATTTGTCACAGCGCGATAAACCTTACGAAAGCCTGAACGCGCTCGGAGATGCTTTTCCGCATCCGGATCACAGCCGGATCACGGCAAGATAACGCCCTGCGTATCCACCCGGTTACGGAATGTTTAGTGTTACCGGGGGTCACCCGCACAAAAGCCGTCGGGCAAATACCACCGCAGGGAAATTTCAACGAAATTCGCATCCCGCACCCGTGCTCCGACACCGGGAGGTCCGATGTCCGCACCGCGTTTGCAGAGTCGCCAGAGTCGCCAGGGCCGCCGCGCAGCACACCGGGCCCGCCCCTCGCCGACCGTGCCCCGCCCCCGGCGCCCGCCGAAGGAACCCGGGCCGCCGGGCCGTTCGTCCGGCGGCTTCGCCTCAACCACCGTGCTGCGCCCCGCCCTTCCGGCCGCGCTGCTGCTCTTCATCGCCGTCACCCTGCACTCCGGCGCGATGGACACCCTGATGCAGTTCCTGGACTTCGGCGCCGGCGTGCTCGCCCTGGTCTCGCTGTCCGTCACCGTGCTGTGGGGGCTGGCCGCCACCGACCGCATGGTGCTGCACTCCGGGCACCGGCTGCTCGCCCAGGCCGTGCACCGCGGCACCGGCGTCGCCGGACTGGGCTTCCTGGGCCTGCACATCTGGGTGAAGGTCGCCGAAGGGCACGTCGGCACGACCTCCGTCGCGGTGCCCTTCACCGACGGGGCGCGGCCGGTGCTCATCGGGCTGGGCACGCTCGCCGCGTATGTGTTCGTCGCCGTCGCGGTGACCGGCGCGGTGCGCGGCGCGTTCACCGGCATCACCGCGTCCCGCTGGTGGCGGGCGCTGCACATGAGCGCGTATCTCGCCTGGGGCCTGGCCCTGGTGCACGGCCTGAAGTCGGGCCGTGCGGCGGCCGGATGGGCCGTCGCCGGATACGCCATATGCCTGGCCGCGGTCGCCGTACGGCTGGCGCTGCGGCTGCGTGATTCCCGCAGGAACTCAGGAGAACTTTCATGACCGCCCCCGCCCCCACCCAACTACTGCCGGCGCTGACCGGACCCGAACCCGTTCCGACGCTGGCGTCCTTCGGCCCGCCGCGGCTGCTGGCCGGGCTCGACGAGACCCCGCGCATGGACCGGGTGGCACATCTGGCCCGGCACGGCAGCCTGCCCAAGCTCACCGCCCAGGAGCTGGTGGCGCTGGCCGAGGACACCGATCTGCGCGGCCGCGGCGGCGCGGGCTTCCCCTTCGCCCGCAAGCTGACCGCCGTGATGGACGGGATGCGGCGCGCCGACGGCAAGGGCGCCGTGGTCGTCAACGGCAGCGAGGGCGAGCCCAGTTGCCTCAAGGACACCGCGCTGCTGCTGCACGCGCCCCATCTGATGCTCGACGGCGCCCTGCTGGCCGCAGAGGCGCTGGGCGCGCAGGAGATCGCCATCGGGGTGACCCGCAGGGACGTCGAGCGGTCGGTGCGGCAGGCGATCGACGAACGCGGTCCGGTCCGGCCGGCCTTAAGGGTCACCCTGCTGACCGAGCGGTTCGTCACGGGCGAGGGCACCGCGATGACCAACGGGCTGGGCGGCGGCCCCGGTCTGCCCTCGGGCCGCAAGGTCCGCTCCAGCGAGCGCGGTCTGAACGGTGTGCCGACCCTGCTGTCGAACACCGAGACCTACGCCCAACTCGCCGTGGCCGCCCGGCTCGGCGCGCTCGGCTACCGCAACGCGGGGCTGCCCACGGAGCCCGGCACGCTGCTGCTGACGGTCGGCGGCAGCATGGTCGTGGAGGTCCCCTACGGGGTGCAGCTCAACCGGGTCCTGGCGCTCTGCGGGTCCGACCCGGGGCTGGGCGTCCTGCTCGGCGGCTACCACGGCACGTTCATCTCCCCGGAGGACGCCCAGACCGCGACCCTCTCCCGGGAGGCGCTGACCGCCTACGGCGCGGTGCTCGGCGCCGGCGCGGTGCTGCCGATCCCGTACGACACCTGCCCGGCGGGCGAGACCGTACGGGTCGCGCAGTGGATGGCCGCCGAGTCGGCCGGCCAGTGCGGCCCCTGCGTGCTGGGCCTGCCCGCCCTCGCCGACGAACTCGCCCGCGCCGTACGGGGCGGCGGCGCGGGCGCCCTGGACGCCGTGCGGGCCCGGATGCGGGCCGTGGAGAAGCGCGGCGCCTGCAGCCACCCGGACGGAACCGCGCGCTTCGTCGCCTCGGCCCTCGCCGCCTTCCCCGAGGAGTTCGAGTGCCATGCGCAGGGGTTCGGGTGCGGCCGCCCGGTGACCGGGGCGCTGCCGGTCACCGGGCACCAGCCGCCATCGCCCACCACGCCCGCGCCGGCGCCCACGGCCGCCCCGCCGCAGGAGCGGCTGCTGGTCGACTGGACGCTGTGCCGCGGCCACGGCCTGTGCGCCGATGTGGTGCCCGGTGTCGTCAAGCTCGGACCGGACGGCTACCCGGAGCGGGCCAGCATGCCGCTGCCGGCCCGGATGCGGCGCCGCGCGCAGCTCGCGGTGCGCCGCTGCCCCGCCCTGGCGCTGCGGGTGCAGGGCGGCAACTGACGGGTCCCGCAGGGTTTTTCGGCGGACCGGCAAAAAACTCGGCACCGGTTGAACACCGGGCACCCCGCACCGCGTACTTCCCGGGCGACGGCACCCGCCGGCGAACAGGCTTCGGCGACCCGCCCAGCAAATCGACACCATCAGCAACCGGCAGAGGAGACACCATGATCACTCGACGTCGTGCGGGACTCGCGGCCGCCGCGGTCGCCACCCTGGCGCTCACCGCCGCCTGCGGCAGCAGCAACCAGAGCGCCGGCACGCCCACCACCGACACCGTCCAGCCGGCCGGCCAGGGCACCAGCGACTACGGCTACGGCTCCTCCGGCTCCGGCCAGGGCGACGACGGCTACGGCGGCCAGGCCGGCGGCGACAGCGGCAAGGAGACGAAGGCCGGGCCGAGCGCCGGGACGCTGGCGCTGCACCAGGACGCCAAGCTCGGCCCGGTCGTCACCGACGCCAAGGGCATGACGCTCTACCGCTTCGACAAGGACACCCCCGATCCCGCCAAGTCCAACTGCTCGGGCTCCTGCGCCACCACCTGGCCGCCGGTCCCCGCCGACGGCGCCACGGCCCCCGCCGGCATCGCCAAGAGCGCGCTGGGCTCGGTCACCCGCGCCGACGGCGTCAAGCAGCTGACCATCGGCGGCTGGCCCGCCTACCGCTACGTCAAGGACACCAAGGCCGGCGACACCAAGGGCCACGGCGTCGGCGGCACCTGGAACGCGCTGGCCGCCGACGGCAAGAAGGCCGGCGTCCAGCCGCCCGCCGACGTCTCGGTGCTCAACCAGCCCGAGCTCGGCGAGATCCTCGTCGACGGCAAGGGCCGGACCCTCTACCGCTTCAACAAGGACAGCGCCTGGCCGATGAAGTTCGCCTGCAACGACGCCTGCCTGGACACCTGGAAGCCCGCCAAGCCCGCCGACCGCTCCAAGCTCACCGGGATCGCCCCCAAGCTGATCTCCACCGTCACCCGCCCCGACGGCATCAAGCAGCTGGCCGTGGACTGCTGGCCGGTCTACTGGTTCACCGGCGACAAGCAGCCCGGCGACATCACCGGCCAGGGCAAGATGGGCCTGTGGTTCGCGGTCTCCAAGGACGGCAAGAAGATCACGACGCCGGCGAACTGACCGGGGCGTGGCGCACCGTGCCACCGCCTTGAGGGAACTCGTCGTCCAGCGCCAGCACTTCGGCGTCCGGCCGCTCGTCGCGCTCGCGCGGCCCCAGCCAGGTGACCGCCAGCGCCACCGCCGTGTTCACGGCGAGCCCGACGATCCCGGCGTTCATCCCCCACACCGGGTCGTGTCCCCCGAAGACCAGGACACAGACCAGAGCGAAGCCCGCCACCAGGCCGCTCACCGCGGCGTGCAGCGTCAGCCGCCGCCACACCAGCCCCAGCAGCAGCATCGGCACGAGCTGCGCCATGCCCTCGTACGAGATCAGCGACAGCCGGACGAGGGTGTCGGGGGCGGTGTAGGTCAGCAGCAGCGCCACCGCGCCGGCCGCCACCACCACCAGCTGGGACCACAGCTTCTGACGGGCCGCCAGCCGGGGCATCGCCCCCAGCACGCTCCTCCCCCACATCGTGCCGATGACCAGCATGAACACGGCCATCGGCACGATGGAGGAGAGGGCGGCGGCCGCCCCGATCAGGCCCACGGCCCAGGCCGGAAGGGAGTCCACCACCAACCTGAACAGCGCCAGATTCGAGTCCGCCCCGGTCAGCCCCGGCACCACGAACAGCGCCGCCATGCCCAGCAGCATCGGCACGAACAGCAGCACGTTGTAGAAGGGGAGGTACATGGCGTTGCGGCGCAGCGCCTCGGCGTTGCGGGCGCCCAGATAGCCCGCCACGGTCGTCGGGAAGATCACCACCGTCAGGGAGTTGACGAGGGTGGTGGTGGCGAACCACAGCTGCCCCAGTCCGCCCGAGGCATGGCCGGGGAAGGTCAGCCACTGCGGCTTCTCGGCGACGATCCGGTCGAGAAAGGGCCCGTAGCCGTCGAAGTAGTGCAGCGGCACGTAGACGACGAGGAAGCCCAGGGTGCCGATGACGAGGACGTCCTTGAGCACCGAGACCCAGGCGCTGCCGCGCAGCCCGCTGACCACGACGAAGCCGGTGGTGACCGCGAAGCCGAGGAAGTAGGCCCAGTCGAGGCTGATCGCGCCGTAGGAGATCGTGGAGACGACCACGCCCATGCCGGTGATCTGGAGCTGGATGTAGGGCAGCAGGCAGACCGTGGCGAGCAGGGCGACGGCGGCGCCGAGCCAGGGCCGGCCGTAGCGGTGCGCGACGATGTCGGTGATGCCGACCAGGCCGTGCCGGCGGGCGTAGGCCCACAGCATCGGCCCGACGACGTACCCGAGCGCGTAGCCGCAGGACATGTAGGCCAGCACGAAGAGCACGGGGGCGCCGAAGTTGTAGCCCCAGCCGGCCGCGCCGAGGTAGCTGAAGCTCGTATAGCTCTCGCCGGCCATCAGCACCCAGATGAAGACGGTGCCCAGGCTGCGGCCGCCCACCGACCACTCGGTCAGGCCGCCGCCGGCGCCCCTCCCGCGCACCGCGAGCAGCCCCAGGACCACGGTGAGCACCATGAAGCCGCCGAACACGGCGGTGGCGACCGCGGAGTTCACGAGCCCTCCTCGCCCAGGCCCCGCCGGAGGTCGCCGCGCCGCGCCAGCCACACCGACAGCGGCGTGGCGAGCGTCGCCAGCAGCATCCAGAAGATCAGGAACGGCAGACCCATCACGGTCGGTGTCACTCGGTTCACCAGCGGCAGCACCGCCAGGAACAGCACATAGGGCAGCAGCAGCCACAGCAGCGCCGGGCGCTTTCGGGAGCCCGGGGTTCGCCCACCGGAGGACTCGTTTCGCACGTGAGCAGAGCCTAAGGGCTGTCCCATAGCGGCGCTCACCGCGACCGTGTCGACCGCAACACGCCCCAGACCACCAGCCGGTAGGCGGAGCTGTAGTCGGGCGTGCAGGTCGTCAGGGTCAGATAGGCGCCGGGCGCGGTGAAGCGGTAGGCGGGGTGCACACCGCTGCGGGGGACGGCGGCCAGCACCGTGCCGTCGCCGGGCGTGGTCCGCGGCAGGATGCGCCGTACGGCGTAGGTGTAGCGGGCCTCGGCGGTGTCGAGGACGACGGTGTCGCCCGGCCGCAGCCGGTCGAGGTGGCGGAACGGCTCACCGTGCGTGTTGCGGTGCCCGGCCAGCGCGACGTTCCCGGCCTCGCCCGGCTGCGCGCTGTGCGGATAGTGGCCGACATGGCCCCGGTTGAGGACCGCGGCCTTGCCGGTGCCCTCGGCGACCGGTGCGGTGAGGCCGATCCGCGGGATGCGCAGGACGGCGTAGGCCAGGTCCGGCGGGGGCCGGTCGGCGGTGCGGCGGTGGAGCGCACCGGGCGGCGGGGTGCGCGCGCCGGACCGCGGTGCCCGCGCCCGGTCGCCGTCGGGCGCCGGGGTCACGGCCGAGGCCGGCGGCCGGGTCTGCCACTGCCGCTCCAGCCGCGCCACCTGGTCCCGCGCCGCGTGCCGGGCCTGGCGGTTGGTCCACCACAGCTGATGGGCGACGAGCAGCAGAGTGACGACGCCGAGCGTCACGGCCAGCTCCGCGCCCGTCCACAGCGCCCGCACGGCGCGGGGGCGACGGGTCCGCCGCCCCTGTACGACCACCGGTATCCGCTCCCGCACGCGGGCACGGTAGGCCCTCGGGCCGCAGGCCGCCAGAGACGGCGCGCCCCCGCCTTGGGGTCAGCCGCCGAGCGCCTGGGAGACGGTGTAGATGGCGAGGCCGGCCAGCGCGCCGACGACCGTGCCGTTGATCCGGATGAACTGCAGGTCGCGGCCGATGTGCGCCTCGATCTTCTTCGAGGTGTGCTCGGCGTCCCAGCCCGCGACGGTGTCGGTGATCAGCGCGGTGATCTCGCCCTGATACGTCGTCACCACATAGACGGCCGCGCCCTCCAGCCAGCGGTCCACCTTGCCCTGCAACCGCTCCTCGTCGGACAGCCGCCGCCCCAGGGACAACAGCGCCGCCCGCACCCGCAGCCGCAGTTCGCTGCGCTCGTCCTCGGCGGCGGCCACGATCATCGCGCGGACCGAGCCCCAGGCCGAGGCGATCAGGTCCTGCACCTCGCCGCGGCCCAGCACCTCCGACTTCAGCCGCTCGACCCGGGCTCGGGTGTCCGGGTCGGACTGCAGATCGCCCGCGAAGTCCCGCAGGAAGCGGTCGATCGCGCCGCGGGCCGGATGCTCGGGCATGTCCCGCATCTCGGTGACGAAGCGCAGCAGCTCCTTGTAGACCCGGTCGCCCACCTTGCGGTCGACGAACCGCGGCGTCCATCCGGGAGCGCCGCCGGAGACCGCCGACATGACGGAGTCGCCGTGCTCGACCAGCCAGTCGTGGGCTCGGGCGACAACCAGGTCCACCACCCGCTTGTGGCCGCCCTCGGCGACGACCTTCTCCAGCATCGTGCCGATACCGGGGGCGATCTCCTGGGCGTCGGCGCGCCGGGTGATCGCCTCACCGACCACCGCCTGCACATCGGAGTCGCGCAGCACGGTCAGCGCGCCGCGCAGCGCGGTGGACACCTCGGCGGTGACCCGGTCGGCGTTCTTCGGCTCGGCGAGCCAGCCGCCGAGCCGCCGGCCGATGCCGACGGAGCGCAGTCGGAGCCGTACGACGTCGCCGGACAGGAAGTTCTCCCCGACGAAATCACCCAGGCTCCGACCCAGTTGGTCCTTCTTCGTCGGAATGATCGCGGTATGCGGGATCGGCAGCCCCATCGGCCGTTTGAACAGCGCGGTGACCGCGAACCAGTCGGCCAGCGCACCGACCATCCCGGCCTCCGCGGCCGCCGCGACGAACCCCGTCCAGCCGCCCGCCCCCGCGTTCTGGGCCGCCTTCGCCAGGACGTAGACCAGGGCGACGGCCAGCAGCAGGCCGGTGGCCAGCGTCTTCATCCTGCGTACGCCGCGCCGCCGCTCCTCGTCGGCCGCCCCGAAGGCGAATCCGCCGCCGGGCACCGCCCGGCCGCCCGGGGCGGCACCCGACGGAGGGGCCGTTGACCCGTTCGGCGCATTGTCCGCTGCTGTGCTTTCCATCCGTTCCACCGCTCCCACCGTGCCCCCCGCCCTCCGTACGGCTCCTCGCGCGCCGCGCGTCCGGCCGCCGATCCGGCCGTATGTCCCACTGTGACCTACTCCCGGAACGAACCACGAGTTCCCCACGTCCATGCCAAGGCGACATCGAGCGGCCCGCCGGGCGCCCTCCCAGGGGTCCGTGGGATCATGAGGGACCGATCGGACCGCAACGGTGCCGCTGATCATCCGCTGCCCTTGCCCGCCCGGAGCCTGCCGCTCCGCTTTCCTCAGGAGACCACTCCCGCATGAAGAAAAGTGTGGGTTACGCGCTGCTCGCCGGTCTGGCGGCGTTGGTGGTGCTGATCTCGACGGCGATATTCGTCGGCTTCGGCGGCGAGGACGACGAGCCGCGCGCCTCCTCGCACAAGCCCCGCGACCCCGCGGCACCCGCGGTCTCCGGGCAGTGGGTCGGCACCTGGTCGGCGGCCGCGGCCGCGGCCGAGCCCGGCACGCTGGACGGCTATGCGGGCATGTCGATACGGAATGTCGTCCACACCAGCGTCGGCGGGTCCGGCGCCCGCATCCAGCTCTCCAACCTCTTCGGCACCCGCCCGCTGGTGGTCAGCCACGCCTCGGTGGCGCTGGCCGCGGCCCCCAGCAACCCCACCGCCGCGGACGGCACCATGCGCCGGCTGTCCTTCGGCGGCAAGCCCGCGGTGACCATTCCGGCGGGCGGCGCGGTCACCAGCGACCCCGCCCGGCTGAAGGTGCCCGCCGACGCCGACCTCCTGGTCACCACGTACTCGCCCTCCCCCTCGGGTCCCGCCACCTACCACCCCTACGCCCGGCAGACCTCCTACCTGGCGCGCGGCGACCGCACCGAGGACGCCACCGGCGCCGCCTACACCGAGCAGAGCCCGTACTGGCGCTATCTGACCGGCGTGGACGTCTGGAGCACCGAGGCGACGGGCACGGTCGTCGCGATCGGCGACTCCATCACCGACGGCATCACCTCCACGGCCGGCGCCAACCACCGCTGGACGGACTTCCTCGCCGCCCGGCTGCGCACCGAACCCGGCGCGCCCCGCTACGGCGTCCTCAACCAGGGCATCAGCGGCAACCGCCTGCTGGTCAACGGCAGCAGGTTCTCCCCGAACAACGGGCCCAGCGTGCTCTCCCGCCTGGACCGCGACGCCCTGTCCCGTACCGGCGTGAAGGCCGTGGTCGTCGAGATCGGCCTCAACGACCTCTTCAAGACCCCTCGCCAGCTCGACCCGCACAAGATCGTCGCGGGCATGCGGCAGATCGTCCGCGAGGCGCACGCCCGCGGCCTGCGCGTCACCGGCTCGACGCTTACGCCGTTCGGTGGGCACCGCGGTTACTCCACCCAGCTGAACTCCGTCCGCGAGCAGGTCAACCGCGTCATCCGCGCCGGCGCGGTCTACGACGAGGTCGTCGACTTCGACAAGGCGCTGCGCGATCCCGCCTCCCCGGTCCGCCTCCGCCCCGTCTACGACTCGGGCGACCACCTGCACCCCAGCGACGAGGGCTACCGCGCGATGGCCAACGCGCTCGACCTGGACTTCTTGCGACAGTCGGCTCCCGCCTCCCTGTAGCGCTCGGTTCGCTTGCCACGTTTTCGGCTGTCCCGCCGTGCTGGTTTGTCGCCGTTGCGCCTGCGGCGGGCTGTTGCCGCTGCGCGGGGCTGTTCGGCTGCCGGTGACGGGCCTGCGGGGTTGGGTGTCCGGACTGCTGCGCTTTACGTCCGGACACCCAACCCCGCAGACCCGCCCCCTCCCGTGAGTGGGAGGAGGAAAGGCCGGTGGGAGCGCGCCCGAGTGGTCCAGTCCCCCACTCACGTCTCTCCCCCTGCCCCGCAGGCCCGTCACCGCCACCCGAAAGCCCCGCGCAGCGGACCCCGCCCGCCGCAGGGGGTACCTCCCACGCCCTTTAGGCAGTGGGGGAGCAACGGCGACAAACCACCACGGCGCCGCAGACAACAACGTGGGAGGCAAACCGCTACCGCACCCGCTTCACATACATCGAGGCGATAACCGCCTCGATGTCCGGTTCGCGGACCGACAGGTCCACCAACGGATAGCGCTCGGCGATCGCGGCGACCAGTGGGGCCGCGCTCTGCGCGGCGCCGAACGCCAGCCACTGGCGGGGGCCCTCGACCCGGACCGTGCGGGCGCCCGGGACGCCCTCGATGGGCGGCAGTTCCCGCTCCAGGTCGACCATCAGCGTCCGCTCGCCGTCGGCGGCCGCCCGCAGCCCGTCGAGGCCGCCGTCGTAGACCAGGTGACCGTGGTCGATGACCATCACCCGGCGGCACAGCTGCTCGATGTCGGTCAGGTCGTGGGTGGTCAGCAGGACCGTGGTGCCGCGCTCGGCGTTCACCTCGCGGAGGAACTGCCGGACCTTCGCCTTGCTGATGACGTCGAGGCCGATGGTCGGCTCGTCCAGATAGAGCACCTCGGGGTCGTGCAGCAGCGCCGCCGCGATATCGCCGCGCATCCGCTGCCCCAGGGAGAGCTGGCGTACGGGTACGTCCAGCAGCGGGGCGAGGTCCAGCAGTTCCACGCAGCGGTCGAGGTTGGCGCGGTAGGCCGCGTCGGGGACCCGGTACATCCGGCGCACCAGCTCGTAGGAGTCCTTCAGCGGCAGGTCCCACCACAGCGTGGTGCGCTGGCCGAAGACCACCCCCATCCGGTGGGCGAGCCGGGTCCGTTCGCGTGCCGGGTCGATGCCGGCGACCCGCAGCCGGCCGCCGCTGGGCACCAGAATGCCCGTCAGCATCTTGATCGTGGTGGACTTCCCCGCGCCGTTCGGCCCGATGTAGCCGACCATCTCGCCGCGCGGCACCTGGAAGGTGATGCCGTCCACGGCCCGCACCTCCTGGCGGACCCGGCGCAGCCGGCCCGCCTTGCGCCGCACCGTGAAGGCCTTCTCGACGCCGTCCACCACGATCAGCGGCTCCGCCGCGGCCCCGTCACCGCTCACCCCACGACTCCTTCCGTATCCGCTCTTCGATGGTGTGTCAGCTGCCGGTGCTGCGGTACGCGCGCAGCCCGCGCCGCCAGGCCAGCGCGGCCCCCGCGCACATCAGCGCCGCGACCGCCGGCCCCAGGAAGTCCACCCAGCCGGGCAGCCCCAGCGGGTCCTCGCGGCCCAGCAGCCGCAGCGCCGGCAGCCAGTTCACAAAGGCCAGCGGGACCAGGAAGGTCACCCCGCGCACCAGGTCCCGGGCGAACACGGTCGGCGGGTACTGCAGCAGCGCGTTGCCGCCATAGGTGAAGGAGTTCTGCACCTCGGCGGCGTCCTGAGCCCAGAACTGGAAGGCGGCGCCGGTGGTGAACACCGCCCCGAAGATGGCCGTACCGCAGCCGATCATCAGCGGCACCATCAGCACCCGGCCCGCCGTCCAGTCCACCTCCAGGCGGGTCAGCGACCAGCCGAGCACCAGCAGCGCCTGGGTGATCCGGCCCAGCCGGCGCAGCGCGAAGCGGTCCGCGGCGACCTGCGCGAAGACCGGTGCGGGGCGCAGCAGCAGGGTGTCGAGGGTGCCGTCGCGCACCCGCCGTCCCAGCCGGTCCATGCTGCCCAGCAGCAGATCCGCCAGGCCCAGCGCGGCACCGGACGTGCCGTACAGGAACGCAACCTCGGGCAGCGAGAAGCCACCGAGGGCGTCGATCTGCGAGAACATCAGCGTGATCGCGACGAAGTCCAGGGCGCAGGCCGCGAAGTTGCCGACCGTCATCATCACGAACGACGCCCGGTAGGCGAGCGTCGAGCGCACCCACATCCGCACGATCAGCCCGTACGCGAAGAGCCCCTGAGCCACCCGGCCGCCCGCCTCAGCCACCGTGCACCACCACCTTGCGGGTCGCCGCCGACTGCACCAGCCGGCCCAGCGCCAGCAGCACCGCACCCCACACCGCCTGGAACGCCAGCCCCCGCAGCAGCGCGCCGCCGCCGCGCGCGCCCACCAGCACATCGACCGGTACCTGAAGGATCGCGGCCCACGGCAGCAGTTGGGCGACCTCGCCGAAGCCGCCGGGGAAGACCCGCAGCGGCAGCACCATCCCCGAGAAGAACAGGCAGGCCAGGCCGCTGATCAGAGCCAGCCCCGTGCCGTCCAGCAGCCAGAACGACGCCAGCGCCACCAGATAGCGCAGGGCGAAGCTGACCACCACGCCGAGCGTCACCGAGACGAGGAACCAGCCCCAGGTCGCCGGGTCGGCGGGCAGCGCGAGCGGGAAGACCAGCGCGCCCACCGCCATCGGCACCACCCCGCGGCCGATCAGCTGCAGCGCGGCCCGCCCCAGGTCCGCGGAGAGCCACCACACCTGAAGGTCCGCGGGCCGGTAGAGGTCCACCGCGATGTCGCCGGTGCGGATCCGCTCCTGCAGCTCGTCCAGGCCCCCGCCGGCCATCAGCGACGAGGCCGCCAGCAGCGCCTGCGCGGTCCATACGAACGTCAGCGCCTGCGCCTGGTCGTAGCCGCCCAGATGCGGCCGGGCGTCCCACAGCGCGATGTAGGTGTAGGCGACGATGAAGCCGAAGACGGTGTTGGTGAAGACGCCCGCCACGGTGGCGACCCGATAGGTGGCATACCGCCGGAAGCTGCCGGCCGCCACCGCCACGTACCACACGCCGCGCTCCCCCCCTGGTCCCGTTCTCGCCGGACGGCAAACACCGGAGCCTAAGCGGCGGCCACGGCGGGCACCATCGATTTACCACCCGTTCGGGTGAGCCATGGGCGCCATTCAGCCGGTCAGGTGGCGGACCCGGGTGCGCGCCACCCCTTCTGACCGGGGCGCATGATGCGAGAGTTGCCCAGCGGGCCACAGTTACATTTCCGGCGTACGGCGCGAAATCCCCGACACGACACCGATCCGCCGCGGTACAACCTTCGGCGGCGGCCGAGGAGTCCATACAGACATGAGCGGACAACGCACAGGCTGGCGCCGGGCCCTGCCCAGCTGGCGCACGATGCTCGGCACCGTGCTGCTGTTCCTGCTGATCGTCATCGGCGGCCTGGTCGGCGGCTACCTCCTCGTCGAGATCCCCCCGGCCAACAGCGCCGCCAAGGCCCAGAGCAACGTCTACCTCTACTCCGACGGCTCCGAGCTGGCCCGCGACGGCGAGGTCAACCGGCAGAACGTGCACCTCGGCCAGGTCCCCCGGCACGTCCAGCAGGCCGTACTCGCCGCCGAGGACCGCGACTTCTACGCCGAGTCCGCGATCGACCCCGCAGCCATGCTGCGCGCCGCCTGGAACACCGTCACCGGCAAGGGCAAGCAGTCCGGCTCCACCATCACCCAGCAGTACGTGAAGAACTACTACCTCGGCCAGGAACAGACCCTCACCCGCAAGGCCAAGGAGTTCTTCATCGCGATCAAGCTGGACCGCGAGGTGAGCAAGGACAACATCCTGGAGGGCTACCTCAACTCCAGCTACTACGGCCGCAACGCCTACGGCATCCAGGCCGCCGCCCAGGCCTACTACGGCCGCGACTCCCATCGGCTGACCACCGCTCAGGGCGCCTACCTCGCCGCCCTGCTCAACGCCCCCAGCGCCTACGACATCACCGCCCACCCCGGCAACCGCTCGCGGGTGCTGGCGCGTTGGAACTACGTCCTGGACGGCATGGTCGAGCAGAAGTGGCTCAGCCCCGGCGAGCGGGCCGCGATGCGCTTCCCCGCGCCCCGGCCCGCCAAGACCTCCGCCGGCCTGACCGGCCAGCGCGGTTACCTCGTCGAGGCCGTCAGGGACTACCTGACCGACCACCACATCCTCGACGACAACACCCTGCGCTCCGGCGGCTACCGCATCACCACCACCCTCGGCAAGCGCCGCCAGAACGCCTTCGTCGAAGCGGTCGACGACCGGCTGATGGACCGGCTCGACGACTCCCGCGAGGTCGACCGCTACGTCCGGGCCGGCGGCGCCTCCATCGACCCCAAGAGCGGCCGGGTCGTCGCCCTCTACGGCGGCATCGACTACGCCAAGCAGTACGTCAACGGCGCCACCCGCAGCGACTACCAGGTCGGCTCCACCTTCAAGCCGATCGTCTTCGCCTCCGCCCTGCAGAACCGCTCCACCACCCAGGACGGCGAACGCATCACCCCCCAGACCCTCTACGACGGCACCAACAAGCGGATGGCGGTCAGCCACGGCCGCTCCACCGGCTTCGCCCCCGCCAACGAGGACGACCGCTCCTACGGCCCGATCACCGTCACCGAGGCCACCGACAAGTCCGTCAACGCCGTCTACGCCCAGATGGGCATCGACGTCGGCCCCGGCAAGGTCAAGGACACCGCCGTCGACCTGGGCATCCCCGCCGGCACCCCCGGCCTCGCCTCCTCGCAGGGCGCGATCTCCCTGGGCACCGCCACCCCCAGCGTCCTGGACATGGCGCAGGTCTACGCCACCCTCGCCCAGCACGGCAGCCTGCGGCCGTACACCCTCGTCGACAAGGTCACCAAGAGCGACGAGGAGATCGAGCTGCCCGAGCGCGAACGGACCACCGCCCTCACTCGCGAGGCCGCCGACACCACCACCTCGATCCTGCGCAGCGTCGTCGACGGCGGCACCGGCACCGCCGCCCAGCAGGCCGGGCGGCCCGCGGCCGGCAAGACCGGCACCGCGGAGGAGGACAAGGCCGCGTGGTTCGCGGGCTACACCCCCGATCTCGCCACCGTCGTCGCCGTATTGGGCCAGCACCCGGAGAGCGCCGCCCAGCAGCCGCTGTACGGAGCGGCGGGGCTGCCCCGGGTCAACGGCGGCGACTTCCCCGCCCAGATCTGGGCCGACTACACCGCGGCGGCCCTGCGCGGGCACCCGGTGCGCGACTTCGACCTGCACCTCGCGGAGGGGGCCGAGTCGGCCTCGCCGTCCGCCGAACCGTCCGACAGCGGGTCGCCGTCGCCCGGCACCTCGGACGCCCCGGCCCCCGGCCCGTCCGGCACTCCCCCCGGCAACACCGTGCCGCCCACCGGCGCCCCGACGACCCCGCCGGCCACCGTGCCGCCCTCCCCCACCTTCCCGACCGAGACCCCGCCGACCAGCGAGCCCACGGAGGACTTCCCGACCGTGGGACCGGGTGACGAGGAACCGTACTGGCAGCGGCGAAGAGGCTAGCCCCCGGGCGGCGGGCGGGGTGTCTCGTCAGTGGCCGGAGGTCGCCTTGAGGCCCACGACCGCCACCAGCAGCAGGCAGATGAAGAAGATCCGGGCCGCCGTCGCCGGCTCGCCGAGCACCATCATCCCGACCACCGCCGCACCGGCCGCCCCGATGCCGACCCACACGCCGTAGGCGGTACCGATCGGCAGGGTCCGCGCCGCGTACGAGAGCAGCACCATGCTGACCACGATGCCCGCGCCGGTGAACACACTGGGCCACAGCCGGGTGAAGCCGTCGGTGAACTTCATCCCGATCGACCAGCCGACCTCCAGCAGACCGGCGACCACGAGCAGGATCCATGCCATGACGGCACCTCCGTGAAAGAGCTTCAACAGGGGTGCGTCGTCTTGTCCTGACCCGGTACGGCGCGTCTCGTCGGGTTGCTCCCGAGGTTAGCAAAGGACAGCGAAGCGGGCGGTGACACCCGTCACCGCCCGCCGCCCCTACAGGTACCAGCCCGTCGTTCTACAGGTACAGCCCCGTCGAGTCGTCCGCGCCCTCCAGCCGCTCCGCGGCCACCGCGTGCAGATCGCGCTCGCGCATCAGCACATACGCCACACCGCGCACCTCGACCTCGGCCCGGTCCTCCGGGTCGTACAGCACCCGGTCGCCCACCTCGACGGTCCGCACGTTCTGCCCGACCGCGACCACCTCGGCCCAGGCCAGACGGCGGCCGACGGCAGCGGTCGCGGGGATGACGATGCCCCCGGACGAGCGGCGCTCGCCCTCGGGGATGTCCGTCCGGACCAGCACGCGGTCGTGCAGCATCCGGATCGGCAGCTTGTCGTGGGTGTCCTTGGTGTTATTCGGGGTCACGGCATGACCGTACCTGCCCGGCGGAGCCCGCCACGCATCGCGGGCCGGGTCGCGCCGCGCCGAAACCGGTCCACCGGCGCCCCGACCGCCCGCCGGTCAGCGGCGCCGCCTGGCGCGCAGCGTCAGCAGCCCCACCACGGCCACGCCGACCATCGCCACCGGAACGATGCGCTCCAGCCGCGGCGCCCCGTCCGGCGACACCAACTGCGCCCGGACGTCGAAGACCGCGCGATTGACGACCACATACGCCCGCCCCGCCGTACGGTCCACGGCGGCCGCCGCCTTCGCCTTCACCTCGTCCATGATCGTCTGCGGGTGCAGCCGCACCCCGATCTCGTCGAGCGTGACGGCGAGCTCCTGCCGCCTGCGGGCGATGTCCGCCTCGATCTGCGCCGGGGTCCTGGCCTCCGCCACCGCGCTGCCTCCGTCGTCTCGCGCCATTCGTGATGGACAGTCTGTCAGCTCACACCCCCGTACGCCCCACAGCACCCCCGTTTCGCGCATCACGGGCGCCCCACCAGCACCGACCGGCCCCCGGCTCCGCGCGCCCGCACCGCCCCCGGTCCCCCCGCCCGCCCCGGCTGGCTAATGTCGGGGGCGTACGGATCCACCCACAAGGAGAGCCATGAGCGAGCGCAGTGAGCGCGTCATGGCCGCGCCTCGCCAGTGCGGGGCCCAGCGAAGCGAGGTTTCGGCATGAGCGAGCGACTGCAGCCCGGCGACACCGCCCCGGCCTTCACCCTGCCCGACGCGGACGGCAAGCAGGTCTCGCTCGCCGACCACAAGGGCCGCAAGGTCATCGTCTACTTCTACCCGGCCGCACTGACCCCCGGCTGCACCAAGCAGGCCTGCGACTTCACCGACAACCTCGCATTCCTGGCCGGCCACGGCTACGAGGTCATCGGCATCTCCCCCGACAAGCCCGAGAAGCTCGCCACGTTCCGGGAGAAGGAGGACCTCAAGGTCACCCTCCTCGGCGACCCCGACAAGGCGGTCCTTACGGCCTACGGCGCCTTCGGCGAGAAGAAGCTCTACGGCAAGACCGTCACCGGCGTGATCCGCTCCACCGTGATCGTCGGCGAGGACGGCAAGGTCGAGCGGGCGCTGTACAACGTCAAGGCCACCGGCCACGTCGCCAAGATCATCAAGGACCTGGGGCTGTAACCACCGGATCCACCACCGCTCCGACTCCCGGCGCCGTCGCCGTACGGTCCGGCAACTCCAGCACGGCCTCGGCGCCGCCCTCCGCGGCGGCGCCGAAGTCCAGCCGCGCACCCAGCACCTCCGCCTGGCCGGCCGCGATCGTCAGCCCCAGACCGTGCCCGGTCCCCCGCTCCGGCGCCGCCGTACGGAACCGCCGCGGCCCCTCCGCACACAACTCCGGCGGATAGCCCGGACCGTGGTCGCGCACCACGATCCGCGCCCCGGCCACCACCACCTCGATCGGCGGCTTGCCGTGCTTGGCCGCGTTCGCCAGCAGGTTCACCAGCACCCGCTCGACCCGCCGCCGGTCGGTCTCCACGATCCGCGGCTCACCCTCCACGGTCACCGACACCTCGTCCACCCCGCGCTGGCGCGCCGCCCGCTTGACGATCCCGCGCACCAACGACGGCAGCTCACAGGCGTCCAGATCGGCCCGCTCCACCCCCGCGTCCAGCCGGGAGACCTCCAGCAGATCCTCCACCAGCCGCCGCATCGCCTGCGCCCGGTCCCGCACCAGCTCCACCGCCCGCGGCTGCGGCAGCAGCTCCGCCGCCGCCACCAGACCGGCCACCGGCGTACGCAGCTCATGCGCCACATCCGCGGTGAACTCGCGCTCCGCCTCCACCCGTGCCGCCAGCGACGTCGCCATGTGGTGCACGCTGCGGCCCAACTCGGCCACCTCGTCCCGACCGTTGCTCGCCAGCGCGTCCGCGTCCGGCGGCTCCCCCGCCGCGATCCGCCGCGCCGCCGCCGCGCTCAGCCGCAGCCGCCGCGACAGCCGCTGCGCGACGAACCACGACACCACCGCCATCAGCACGACCGTGCCGCACCCGGCGATCAGCAGCGCCCGGTCCAGCGCCACCTGCGTCGGATCGTCGTCCGGATACGCCGCCGACACCGACAGCGACCGCTTCGGGGCACTCCCGTCGCCCTCGCCGACACCGGTCGCCGCCCACACCCGCGGATCCTCACCACCGCTGACATACGTCCCCGACTGGTTGTTGAACACCGCCTCGCGCAGCGGCAGCGGCAGGACCGCGTCGTCCAGCTGCGCGCCCAGCACCAGCTTGCCGTCCCGCTCGTAGATCTGCAGCGCCGAACTCAGCCGGTCGTCCTGATACGCCCGCGCCGCGCGCTCCCGTTCGGCATCGGCTATGTGGTGCACGGCGAAACCGAGCACCACCACGGCCAGCGCCGTCAGACAGGAAATGGCCAGCGCGATCCGGCCTCGAATGCCCATCACGCGAGGTTGTACATCTCCGTCGTGTCACCGAGCGGCGTCGAGCCCTCGTAGGTGACCTCAAGACCGGTGAACGCCAGCCGACCGTCGACCGGCTTCGCCCCGAAGAGCCGGAACGTCGCCGGGAACCCCGCGTCCGCGCCCGCACCCGCGGCGGTCTTGACCACCTGCACCACACCCGTCCCCAACGCGTCCCGCGACCCGTACTTCCGCCATGTGATCGCGGTCGCCACCATCCCCGCGTCCGCGCAGGTCAGCGTAATCACCTGGGGCTTGATCTCCGGCTCGCCGATCCCGCAGTCCCGCACCCCCGGCAGGCCCCGCGCCTCCTCGGCGTCCTCCTTGACGTCCTGCACCGCGGAGGTCTTCGGCGCCGTGTCCACCGCCGACGCACGGTCCGGCGCCTGACCGAACCACACCCCGCCGGCCGCCAGCGCCGTCACCCCGACGAAGGCCAGCAGCGCGGTACGGCCCCGGACCCAGCGGGACCCTTCGCGGTCCGTCATCACGATCTCCTCCCGGGAGCCACGCCCCGTACCCCCACCAGCAAACACGAATGCCGCGCCCGGCGCCCACACTCTCCCGCCCCTGCCACACAGGCTGGTTGCCCGCATACTGCGGTGACCGCGCGGCTGTGTACCAGTCCTGTAACAAGCCCTGCGACACCCCTTGGCGCGCCCGGCCACCACGCCCCGCGCGACCCTGGCGAGGGTGACGCACCGCACGTCGTCGGGCCGGACGGGTTTGATCCGCGCGCCACCGCGCAGGCGTTATCTGTCGTAGGCCACCCCCCTAGCGCACCGCGCGCTGCCCGACCGAGAGGACCGCCCAGTGCCGACCGGCAGCACCGAAGCCGACCACGCCCCCGATCAGGACCCGGCAGCGCTCAAACGCCACCGCGCCCTCTTCCGCGCCGTCGCCCGCCGCAGGAACCCCCGGCTGCGCCGCACCGACATCACCGTCACCGACGAACGCGTCGTCAAGCGCGCGGTGAAGGCCGCGGCGCTCGGCAACGCCATGGAGTGGTTCGACTTCGGCATCTACAGCTACCTCGCGGTGACCATCGGCAAGGTCTTCTTCCCCGGCGGCAGCGACACCACCAGCCTGCTGTCGTCCTTCGCGACCTTCGCCGTGGCCTTCCTCGTACGGCCCCTGGGCGGCGCCTACTTCGGCCCCCTCGGCGACCGCGTCGGCCGCAAGAAGGTCCTCGCCCTCACCATGATCATGATGGCCGCGGGCACCTTCTGCATCGGACTGATCCCCTCCCACGCGACCATCGGCTTCTGGTCCCCGGTCCTGCTCATCGCCTTCCGCCTCATCCAGGGCTTCTCCACCGGCGGCGAGTACGGCGGCGCCTCGACCTTCATCGCCGAGTACGCCCCCGACAAGAAGCGCGGCTACTTCGGCAGCTTCCTGGAACTGGGCACCCTGATCGGCTACACCGGCGCGGCCGGCATCGTCCTGGTGCTGAACACCGCCCTCGGCGACGACGCCATGCTCGCCTGGGGCTGGCGGCTGCCCTTCCTGATCGCCGGCCCGCTCGGCCTGGTCGGCCTCTACCTGCGGATCAGACTCGACGAGACCCCCGCCTTCCAGAAGTTCGAGGCGGCCCGCACCCACAGCGCCACCGGCTCCCTCGTCGAGGCGGAGGCGGAGTTCTCCCACCTCTCCGAGAACACCCCCAAGAAGAAGCTGGGCGAGATCTTCGCCCAGCAGTGGCCCACCCTGATCCTGTGCATCGCCCTGGTCGGCGCCTACAACATCACCGACTACATGCTGCTGTCCTACATGCCGACGTACCTCACGGACACCCTCCACTACCAGGAGTCCCACGGCCTGCTGATCCTCCTGGGCACCATGGTCGCGCTGATGTGCGTCATCAGCACCGTCGGCAGGCTCAACGACCGCTACGGCCGCAAGCCCCTGCTGATGGCCGGCATGCTGGGCTTCTTCCTGCTCGCGATCCCCGCCTTCCTCCTCGTCAAGCAGGGCTCACTGGTCGCCGTCTGCCTCGGCATGGCCCTCCTCGGCCTCAGCCTGGTCTGCCTCCTGGGCACCATGTCCGCCGCCCTGCCCGCCCTCTTCCCCACCCACGTCCGCTACGGCTCCTTGTCCATCGGCTACAACGTGGCCGTCTCCCTCTTCGGCGGCACCACCCCCCTGGTGATCACCGCCCTCATGGACGCCTTCGGCAAGAACGTCATGGTCCCCGCCTACTACACGATGGGCGCCGCCCTCGTCGGCGTCGTCGCCGTGGCCTGCATGAAGGAGACCGCCCAACAGCCCCTGGAGGGCTCCCCGCCCTCGGTGGCCACCAAGGAAGAGGCGGTGGAACTCATCACCGCCCAGACGACCGAACCCCGCTTCTGACCCCTTCCGCGCCGTCCTCGCCCGGCCTCCCTCGCTCTGCGTAACCACCACCCCGCGCGCTCGTTGACATGTTCGAGAGTCGATGGAGCGCACGGGGTGGGCCTGGTGCGCGGGCTTTGAGGGGGGAAGCATGCCGGTCAGTCCGTACACCCGGGAGCGGCTCGCGGCCGCGTCGTCGTCGTCGCGGACGCTGTCGGAGGCGTTGGGGAAGTTGGGGGTGGATCCACGGGGTTCGCAGCGGCGGTATGTGCATGAGCGCATGAAGAAGCTCGGGGTGGATACGTCGCATTTCGAGCGGGAGGGGGTGCGGTGGACGAGAGAGATCCTTGAAGCCGCGGTTTCGGCCTCGACGAACATGTGTGAGGTACTGCGCCACCTCGGGCTCGATGTCGTCGGTGGGCACCACACCCACATCAGCCGCCGGATCAAGGCGTACGGAATCGATACCTCCCACTTCGCATCAGTGGTCCGTACGGAGAACATGAGGTACAACCAGCGCCGCCGGACCGCCGAAGAGATCCTCGTCCAGGCCACGTCAGCACACGCCAGTCGCATGCCGAACACCCGGCTCAAGAGGGCGATGAACGAGATGGGTGTAGAGGAGCGCTGCGCCTTGTGCGGAATCGAACCGGTATGGCTGGGCGAGCCGCTCCCCCTGGAGGTCGATCACGTCGACGGCAACTGGCGCGACAACCGGATCGAGAATCTTCGACTACTCTGCCCCAACTGCCACTCGACAACGGACGGTTACCGGGGGCGCGGCAAGGGGCGCACCAGGAATGACGCCGTATGACGAGCGGAGTGCAGTACACCCGCGAGCGGCTGGCCGAAGCCGCTGCGCTGTGTTCCAGCATCGACGAGGTCATCGCCTTCTTCGGCACCCGCCCGTACGACAGCCTCTGCCGCTACCTCTGCCGACGCTTCGACCACTTCGAGATTGACATCTCACACTTCCGTCACTGCGGCAGCATGCCCCGGCGCAAGACCCGCCCCACACCCGAGGTGTTGCGCGCCGCAGTAGCCGAGTCGAATTCCCTCGCTGAAGTGCTCCGTCGCCTAGATCGTCCAGAAAACGGGGGCCAGCGCGCGATGCTCCGCGAATGGATCGCCGAAGAACAGCTCTCGACGGCCCACTTCCTGGGACAGGCACATCAGCGCGGGAAACCAAGTACGAACGCCATGCGGCCGGAAGACGTGCTGGTACGGCACAGCGGAAGGCACCGGATCGCAACCAGCCGCCTGCGTCGCGCTCTGCGCGAAGTCGGCGTACCGGAGCGTTGCGCCAGGTGCGGCGTCGCCCCTCAGTGGCTCGGTAGGCCCATGACACTGGAGATCGATCACATCAACGGGGACTGGCAGGACAACCGGCGGGAGAACCTTCGGTTGCTGTGCCCCAACTGTCACGCGGTCACGAGCACCTGGTGCCGTGGGGGAGACGGCCACCGGCAACCCGACGGCGACCAGTAGAGTAGGCAGCGCTGCGGGCCCGTATCCCAGCTGGCTAGAGGACGCCGGTTTAGGTCCGGTGTGTCGTGGGTTCGAGTCCCACCGGGCCCACACGCAGACAGCCGCTCCCCTCTCGGAGGGGGGCGGCTGTGGTGTGTAGGGGCGCTCAGCCCAGGAGTTCGCGGACCACCGGCGCCAAGGCGCGAAACGCCTTCCCCCGGTGGCTGATCGCGTTCTTCTCCTCGGCGGTCAGCTCGGCGCACGTCCGGGTGTCCCCGTCCGGCTGCAGGATCGGGTCGTAGCCGAAGCCGCCGGTGCCGGCGGGGGTGTGGCGCAGGGTTCCGTCCAAGGTGCCCTCGACGACGCGCTCGGTGCCGTCGGGGAGGGCGAGGGCCGCGGCGCAGGCGAAGTGGGCGGCGCGGTGCGCGTCGGAGATGTCGGAGAGCTGGGCCAAGAGCAGGGCCAGGTTGGCCTGATCGTCGCCGTGGCTACCGGCCCAGCGGGCGGAGAAGATGCCGGGGGCGCCGCCGAGGACGTCGACGCACAGGCCGGAGTCGTCGGCGACGGCGGGGTGGCCGGTGGCCTGGGCGAGGGCGTGCGCCTTGAGCAGGGCGTTCTCCGCGAAGGTGACGCCGGTCTCCTTCACGTCGGGGATGTCGGGGTAGGCGTCGGCCCCGACGAGTTCCACGTCGAGGCCGGCCGCGTCGAGGATGGCGCGGAGCTCGCGGACCTTGCCCGCGTTGCGGGTGGCGAGGATGAGGCGGCGGGGGGTCGCGGGGCGTCCGGCGGTGTCTGGCTGCATGGGACCCGATTATCCCGGCTGCCCCACCCGGTGATCCCGGCTACCCCGGGGTGCAGATCTTCGTCATCTCGCTGGTGCCGTCGACGATCGGCTGGATGTCGGGGGCCTTGTTGTCGGCCAGCGCCTTGCGGGCGTCCTTGATGCCCTTGTTCGTCTTGTCGATGGCCTTGGACAGCTCGGGGTCGTTCGCGTCCTTGCTGAGCTTCTGCAGGTTCTTGTCGATGTTGTCGAGGGCCTGCTCGGACTCCTGCGGGTCGGTCAGGGCGTTGTCCGCGGCCTGCTGGAGCTTGTCGACGGCGTTGACGACGGAGGTGGCGGTCTTGGCGCAGTCCGTGGCCTTCTGGATCGCCCCGCAGGAGGAGAGCAGCGGTATCGCGAGAGCGGCGGCGGCCAAGACGGCGAGCGCGGTGGGGGCGGGGCGGCGCGTACGGGCGGTGCGGGCGGCCATGGAGCGGTTCCTTCCCTTGGGTCATGCGCGGGCAAAGGAAGAAACGCGGGGTGGGGTTGTTTGGTTGCCCGAACCGGCAAGCCGGGGGTGGGAGTTCGGACACCGGGGGTGCGCCGGCGCCCTGCGGGCGGACCGGGGGCGCGCGGCCCTGCGCGACGCCTTCCCGGCCCGGCAGCGGGTCGCCGGCGCACCCGCCGGCGACGCGCCGTCCCGGCCGTCCTCAGAGCGTGCGGGCCAGTGCCGCCCGCTGGGCGCCGTCGAGGTCGGCGCAGCCGGCGACCGCGAGGTCGAGGAGGGCGTTGAGTTCGTCGCGGGCGAAGGGCTCGGCCTCGGCGGTGCCCTGGACCTCGACGAAGCGGCCGTCGCCGGTGCAGACGACGTTCATGTCGGTCTCGGCTCGGACGTCCTCCTCGTAGCACAGGTCGAGCAGCGGGGTGCCGTCGACGATGCCGACACTGACGGCGGAGACCGTGCCGGTGAGCGGCTGGCGGCCGTGGCGGATCAGCTTCTTGTCCTTGGCCCAGGTCAGGGCGTCGGCGAGGGCGACGTAGGCGCCGGTGATGGCGGCGGTGCGGGTGCCGCCGTCGGCCTGGAGGACGTCGCAGTCCAGGACGACGGTGTTCTCGCCGAGGGCCTTGTAGTCGATGACGGCGCGCAGCGAGCGGCCGATGAGGCGGCTGATCTCGTGGGTGCGGCCGCCGATCTTGCCGCGGACGGACTCCCGGTCGCCGCGGGTGTTGGTGGAGCGGGGCAGCATCGAGTACTCGGCGGTGACCCAGCCTTCGCCGGTGCCCTTGCGCCAGCGCGGTACGCCTTCGGTGACCGAGGCGGTGCAGAAGACTTTGGTGTCGCCGAAGGAGATCAGGACGGAGCCTTCGGCGTGCTTGCTCCAGCCGCGTTCGATGGTGACCGGGCGGAGCTGTTCGGGCGTGCGGCCGTCGATGCGAGACATGGCGTAGACCCTATCGGCAATGACGAGGGCCCCACTCCGGGGCGGTGGACCGTCCGGGGCGGGGCCTTCGGGGGTGAGCGCAGTCGGCGCGGCGGGAGCCGGGCGGTCGCGCTCGGCCGCTCACATCATGTCTTCGATCTCCGCGGCGATGGGGTCGGCGTCGGTGCCGATGACGACCTGGATCGCGGTGCCCATCTTGACGACGCCGTGCGCGCCGGCGGCCTTGAGGGCGGCCTCGTCGACCAGGGAGGCGTCGTTGACCTCGGTGCGGAGGCGGGTGATGCAGCCCTCGACCTCTTCGATGTTGTCGAGTCCACCGAGCCCGGCGACGATCTTCTCAGCCTTGCTGGCCATGTCCACTCCTGCTTGTCTCGGCCGCCGGCGGTTCAGCCGCGCGGATTTCACACCGTAACGCACGTTCAGCCCAACATTGCGGGCGTTCGTCCGCTTTCTGGCGAAGGATGGCGATCACGGATGGCGATCACCGCGGTGCGCACCGGACGACCGGAAAGGCGTCCGGTGCGCACCAAGTGGTCTACACCATCAGTATGCGGCAAGCGCCCGGGCGGTTGCCGACGGGCCGACCGCCGGGAGGAGGCAGATGAGCGCGAACGCGGCGGCCTCGGCTCCGGGGAGGAGCCGGTGGGCGGGCCTCTTCCAGGGACTGCAGAAGATGGGGCGCAGTCTGCAGCTGCCGATCGCCGTCCTGCCCGCCGCGGGCATCCTCAACCGCCTGGGCCAGCCCGATGTGTTCGGCAAGGACGGGCTGGGCTGGGACGCGGTCGGCACGGTGTTCGCGGCGGCCGGCGGCGCGCTGCTGGACTCGGGGCTGGGGCTGCCGATGCTGTTCTGCGTCGGCGTGGCGATCGGCATGGCGAAGAAGGCGGACGGTTCGACCGCACTGGCCGCGGTGACCGGCTTCCTCGTCTACTTCTCGGTGATGCACGCGTTCCCGGCGGGCTGCGCGGCGGGCCAGACGTACTCCCAGGCGGGTCTGTGGAGCGGGGTGTGCGTGGACACCAAGGCGCAGGTGACGCAGGCCGCGTTCCAGAATCCGGGGGTCTTCGGCGGCATCGTCATGGGCTTTGCGTCCGCCTACTTCTGGATGCGCTTCCACCGGGTGAAGCTGGTGGACTGGCTGGGCTTCTTCAACGGCCGCCGGCTGGTCCCGATCCTCATGGCGTTCGTCGGCCTGGTCTTCGCGGTGGTGTGCCTGCTGGTCTGGCAGCCGATCGGTGACGCGCTGACCGGCTTCAGCGAGTGGCTCACGGACCTCGGCTCATGGGGCGCGGGAATCTTCGGCGTCGCCAACCGCGCGCTGCTGGTGGTGGGCCTGCACCAGTTCCTGAACACCTTCGTCTGGTTCCAGTTCGGCAGTTTCACCAAGCCGGACGGCACGGTCGTCCATGGCGACATCAACCGCTTCCTGGCGGGCGACCCGAGCGCCGGGCAGTTCACCACGGGCTTCTTCCCGATCATGATGTTCGCGCTGCCGGCGGCGGCCCTGGCGATCGCGCACTGCGCCCATCGGCATCGCCGCAAGGAGATCGCGGGCATGATGCTCTCGGTCGGCCTGACGTCGTTCGTGACCGGCGTGACCGAGCCGATCGAGTACGCGTTCTTGTTCGTCGCACCGGCGCTGTACGTCCTGCACGCCGTGCTGACGGGTGTGTCGATGGCGGTGAGCTGGGCCCTGGGGGTGCACGACAGCTTCAGCTTCTCGGCGGGGCTGATCGACTACGTCATCAACTGGGGTCTGGCGACCAAGCCCTGGCTGATCATTCCCATCGGCCTGTGTTTCGCGGCGCTCTACTACGCCGTCTTCCGCTTTGTGATCACGAAATTCGATCTGCAGACGCCGGGCCGCGAACCGGACGAGATCGGCGATGCGATGGAGCGGGAGAACATCAAGTAGCGGGAGAACAGCGAGCGAGTAAGGCCTCCGCGACTTCGGCGGAATCCGGGCCCGTTTTCCCGCCGGTGACGGCTCTACGGCCTCCCACCTGGCCTTCTGTGGCGCGCCCCGCGGCCCTTGCGCGGCCCGGCCAAGGGGCCGGTCGCCATGTGGTCCACACCACTTGGAAGAATGGATTCCTTTGCGCCGGGCCTCCGTGCTAAGAATGGTCTAAACCACCGGTGGTGTAGACCAAGGTGTAGACCAACGAGCGGGCCGTCCCCCCTTTTCGAGCGCCCGCCTCTCCAGGAGGAATCCGATGAGTTCGGCCACCGCCACGGCGGCCCCCGATAAGAAGGGCCGCGGCTCCAACGCCATGGCAGTGGCCCAGCGCATCGGCCGCAGCCTCATGCTGCCGATCGCCACGCTGCCCGCCGCCGCACTGATGGTCCGCCTGGGCCAGGACGACATGCTCGGCCGGGAGTCGCTCCCCGCCTTCCTCAACAAGATCGCCGAGTTCATGGCGGCCGGCGGCGGCGCCCTCCTGGACAACATGCCGCTGCTGTTCGCGGTGGGCATCGCCATCGGCTTCGCCAAGAAGGCGGACGGCTCCACCGGACTGGCCGCCGTCGTCGGCTACCTGGTCTTCAGCAAGGTGCTGGCGACGTTCTCGGACGACAGCCTCGCCAAGGTCGACAAGGTGGTCGACGGGAAGATCGTCCAGGTCGCCCAACCCGCCGACGCCAAGGTCCTCGGCGGCGTGGTGATGGGCATCGTGGTCGCCCTGCTCTACCAGCGCTACAGCCGCAAGCGGCTCCCCGACTGGCTCGGCTTCTTCAGCGGCCGCCGCCTGGTCCCGATCCTGTCGTCCTTCGCGGGTCTGCTGATCGGCATCGTCTTCGGCTACGTCTGGCCGGTCCTCGGCGCCGGACTGCACACCTTCGGCGAGTGGCTGGTCGGCTCCGGCGCCGTCGGCGCGGGCATCTTCGGCGTCGCCAACCGCGGTCTGATCGCGGTCGGCATGCACCACCTGCTGAACTCCTTCCCCTGGTTCCAGGCCGGTGACTACGACGGCAAGCACGGCGACATCGCCCGCTTCCTCGCCGGCGACCCGAGCGCCGGGCAGTTCATGACCGGCTTCTTCCCGATCATGATGTTCGCCCTCCCGGCCGCCTGCCTGGCGATCACCCACTGCGCCCGCCCCGAGCGCCGCAAGGCCGTCGGCGGCATGATGTTCTCCCTCGCGCTCACCGCCTTCGTCACCGGCGTGACCGAGCCCATTGAGTTCACCTTCATGTTCATCGCCCCGGTGCTCTATGCGATCCACGCGGTACTGACCGGCGTCTCGATGGCGCTGACCTGGGCACTGGGCATGAAGGACGGCTTCGGGTTCTCCGCCGGCGCCATCGACTACGTACTCAACCTGGGCATCGCGACCAAACCGCTGATGCTGGCCCTGGTCGGCCTGTGCTTCGCCGTCGTCTACTACGTGGTCTTCCGCTTCGCCATCACCAAGTTCAACATCCCCACGCCGGGCCGCGAGTCCGACGAGGAGATCGCCGAGCTGGAAAAGGCCCAGTTCAAGGCCTGATCCACCCCGGGCGGGAAACGCTGGAAGGGCCCCGGAACCGACTGGTTCCGGGGCCCTTCGGCGTCGGTTCGCGGCTCTCATGGCCCCCGACACCCGGGAATACCGCCCCGACCCCACCCCGTTGTCGCCCCACAGGGGGCCCTCGCATCCCCTACGGAATGCGTTCGCACGCCCCCTAATGGCCCACACCGGCACGGCCCCCCGGCGCCCGCCGCTCAGATCTCGTACACCGCGCCCGCCTTGGCGACCTCGACCGGGCCGTCGTAGACCTTCTGCGCGTCGCGGATGTTGATGTCCGGGTCGGTCCACGGCGGGATGTGGGTCAGCACCAGCCGGCCGGCGCCCGCCCGCCGCGCGTGCTCGCCGGCCTCCCGGCCGTTGAGGTGCAGATCGGGGATCTCTTCCTTGCCGTAGGTGAAGGACGCCTCGCACAGGAAGAAGTCGGTCCCGGACGCCAGGTCGTCCAGCGCGTCGCAGGGGCCGGTGTCACCCGAGTACGTCAGGGAGCTGCCGTCGTGCTCGATGCGGAAGCCGAACGCCTCCACCGGGTGGCTGACCCGATCCGTACGGACCGTGAACGGCCCGACGGTGAAGGTGCCCGGCTCCAGCGTGCGGAACTCGAAGACCTCGCTCATCGCGCCGTCGTGCGGAAGATCGGCGTGTGCGACGGTCAGCCGGCGCTCGGTGCCGGCCGGCCCGTAGACCGGCATCGGCTCGCACCGCCCACCGTCCGGCCGGTAGTAGCGCACCACGAAGTATCCGCACAGGTCGATGCAGTGATCGGCGTGCAGATGCGACAGGACCACGGCGTCGAGGTCGTAGAGGCCGGAGTGGCGCTGCAACTCGCCCAGGGCGCCGTTGCCCATGTCGAGGAGCAGCCTGAAGCCGTCGGCCTCCAGGAGGTAGCTCGAGCAGGCCGATTCCATGGAAGGGAACGACCCCGAGCATCCGACGACGGTGAGCTTCATACGGGCGTGAACCTCCGTGGGCGGGGGCGGTATGGGAGCCTCCCCTGCTCGAACGCCGTGGAGAGCTCGGGGAAGGGTCCATGCGGGTGGCCCGGCGGCCTTACCGGGTCGGTGCCGGGTCCTTGAGCGGTCTGTGCGGTGCTCCCGAGCGTAAGGCGCAAAAGGTCGCGTGGCTCCTCCAGCGGGGCGAGCTGTGGGCGGAATCACCAGTCCGGGCTGACGGCCCGTACGCCCGTACGTAGGGCGCCGCCACCGTGTCCCGCACCGCGCCGCGGCCCTCGTGGCCGATCACCCCGGCGGCGCGCCGCCGCACAAAGTCCGCCGCCGCGGCGATCGGCCGCGGCGGCGAGGGTCCGGGAGGGAGGGGCGGCGGGCGGTCGCCGCGGCGTTCGGTGGCTTACGCCCAGAGCTGGCCCTGCAGGGTGGCGATCGCCGCCTCCGTCGACTCGGCGGTGTACACGCCGGTGGAGAGGTACTTCCAGCCGCCGTCGGCGACGATGAAGACGATGTCGGCGCTCCGGCCCGCCTTGACCGCCTTCTTGCCGACACCGATCGCGGCGTGCAGCGCCGCGCCGGTGGAGATGCCCGCGAAGACGCCTTCCTCGGCGAGGAGTTCGCGGGTACGGCGGACCGCGTCCTCGGAGCCGACCGAGAAGCGGGTGGTGAGCACGGACTCGTCGTAGAGCTCGGGGATGAAGCCCTCGTCGAGGTTGCGCAGGCCGTAGACCACGTCGTCGTAGCGCGGCTCGGCGGCGACGATCTGCACGCCGGGCACCTGCTCACGCAGATAGCGGCCGACGCCCATCAGGGTGCCGGTGGTGCCCAGCCCCGCGACGAAGTGGGTGATCGAGGGCAGGTCGGCGAGGATCTCGGGGCCGGTGGTGGCGTAGTGCGCACCGGCGTTGTCGGGGTTGCCGTACTGGTAGAGCATCACCCAGTCGGGGTGCTCGGCGGCGAGCTCCTTGGCTACCCGGACGGCGGTGTTGGAGCCGCCGGCGGCGGGCGAGGAGATGATCTCGGCGCCCCACATGGCGAGCAGCTCGCGCCGCTCGGAGGAGGTGTTCTCCGGCATGACGCACACCATGCGGTAGCCCTTGAGCTTGGCCGCCATGGCCAGCGAGATGCCGGTGTTGCCGGAGGTCGGCTCCAGGATGGTGCAGCCGGGGGTCAGCCGGCCGTCCTTCTCGGCCTGCTCGACCATGTGCAGGGCCGGGCGGTCCTTGACCGAACCCGTGGGGTTGCGGTCCTCCAGCTTCGCCCAGATACGGACGTCCTCGGAGGGCGAGAGGCGCGGGAGGCGGACGAGAGGCGTGTTCCCGACCGCCGCCAGCGGCGAGTCGTAGCGCACGTCAGACCATTCCGCCGGCCACGGCCGGCAGGATCGTGACGCTGTCGCCGTCGGCCAGCTTGGTGGAGATGCCTTCCAGGAAGCGGACGTCCTCGTCGTTGAGGTAGACGTTCACGAAGCGGCGCAGCTGCTCACCGTCGACGAGGCGCTCACGGATGCCGGCGTGCCGGCTCTCCAGGTCGGTGAAGAGGTCGGCGAGGGTGTCTCCGCTGCCCTCGACGGCCTTCTGCCCGTCGGTGTAGGTGCGCAGGATGGTCGGGATTCGGACCTCGATGGCCATGGTGAGTGCTCCTGTGGGAGTGGGTGCGGTGGCAGGTGCTGTACGTCCCGTCGCACGGCGGCAGGCGTGCCGGGTGGCGGGGAGGGTGCTTCGGTGCCGGTGGCGCGCGCCGCGCGCCTGGTGCGGGCCGGGTCAGGCGGCGGCGCAGCGCGGACACATGGCGCTGGACAGGCGGCACAGATCGACGTGCAGCCGTGCGGCTCCGCAGCCGAACGCGCCCAGCAGGGCGGATGCGGAGCGACGCGTGGCGAGCGGAGCGTGCAGCAGCATGCCCGTCCTCTTCTCGCTCACGTCGTGGTCAACCATGCGGTCATCGTATCGATTCCCGGTCCGGGTATTGGAACCTCGTCCCATGATGCGGACGTTCGGTGTACGCCAGTTGGGACGCGATCTTGGATACGGCCCGGGGGCGCCACCGCGGGGCGCGCCCGGAGCACGTCGCAAGCGCGCCCTGAGTACGTCCGGAGCACGCCCGGAGCGCGTCAGGAGTACTCCGCCACGACCTCGACGTCCTCCTCGGTGACCTCGCCCTCGACGATCCGGAAGGAGCGGAACTGGAAGGGCCCGGCGTCGTCGGTGTCGGCGGTGGAGACCAGCACGTAGTGGGCGCCGGGCTCGTTGGCGTAGGAGATGTCGGTGCGCGAGGGGTAGGCCTCGGTGGCGGTGTGCGAGTGGTAGATGATCACCGGCTCCTCGTCCCGGTCGTCCATCTCGCGGTAGAGCTTGAGCAGGTCCGAGGAGTCGAACTCGTAGAACGTGGGCGAGCGGGCGGCGTTCAGCATGGGGACGAACCGCTCGGGGCGACCGGTGCCGGCCGGACCCGCGACCACGCCGCAGGCCTCGTCGGGGTGGTCCTGGCGGGCGTGCTCGACGATCTGGTCGTAGAGGGCCTTGGTGAGGGTCAGCATGGCGCCAAGAATAGACAGCGGGCCCGTGCGTACCGAAGAGTGGTACGCGCGGGCCCGCATGCTGGACAGTCGGGGGATTCACCCCGTTCGTCCGGGATGGTGCCTCAGCTCTTGGAGTCCTGCCCGGCCGATACGGCCTCCGGCTTGCCGCCGGCGTCCCGCCGCTTGATGGCCAGGTAGCCGACGCCCAGGATGATCGCCCACACGGGGGCCGCGTAGAGCGAGATCCGGGCGTCCTTGTCGATGCCCATCATCACGATCACCATGCCGATGAAGGCCAGCGCGAAGATCGAGGTGTACGGGGCGCCGGGAGCCTTGAAGTCGGACTGCGGCAGCTCGCCGCGGTTCGCCTTGGCGCGGTAGCGCAGCTGCGAGGCCAGGATGACGATCCAGGCCCACATGCCGGAGATCGTGGCGAAGGAGACGACGTAGTTGAACGCCTCACCCGGCCACTGGTAGTTGATCCACACGCCGAAGAGCATCATGCCGACCGAGACGCCGGTGCCCCAGGTGGGCAGCCCGTTCTTGCTCAGCCTGGTGAAGAGCTTCGGACCCTGGCCGTTGAGCGCGAGGTCGCGCAGCATCCGGCCGGTGGAGTACATGCCGGAGTTGGCCGAGGAGAGCGCGGCGGTCAGCACGACGAAGTTGACGATGCCGGCGCCGGCGGGCAGCCCGATCTCCTGGAAGGCGCGGACGAACGGGCTGACACCCGGCTCGAAGACCGTCCAGCTGACGACGGACAGGATGATGATCAGCGCACCGACGTAGAAGAGGCCGATCCGCCACGGCACGGTGTTGATGGCCTGGGGCAGGACCTTCTTCGGGTTGCTCGCCTCGCCCGCGGTGACGCCGACGAGCTCGACGGCGAGGAAGGCGAACATCACGATCTGCAGCGTCATCAGCGTGCCGCCGATGCCCTTGGGGAAGAACCCGCCGTCGGACCAGAGGTTGGCGAAGGAGGCGGTGTCACCGGCGTCGGAGAAGCCGAGCAGGATCACGCCGAGGCCGATCAGGATCATGCCGATGATCGCGGTGACCTTGACCATCGAGAACCAGAATTCCAGCTCACCGAAGATCTTCACGGAGATCAGGTTGATACCGAAGAGCGCGCACGTGAAGACGAGCGCCGAGACCCATTGCGGTATGCCCTCGTTCCAGTACTGCACATACGTGGCGGCGGCGGTCACTTCCGTGATGCCGGTGACCACCCAGAACAGCCAGTACGTCCATCCGGTCACAAAGCCGATGAACGGGCCGAGGAATTCCCGGCCGTACTCCGAGAAAGATCCGGAGACGGGCCGGTACATGAGCAGTTCGCCCAGGGCCCGCATGATGAAGAAGATGACCAGACCCACGATGGCGTAGGCGAGGATGATGCTCGGTCCGGCCTTCGAGATCGCCTTTCCGGCGCCCAGAAAGAGGCCGGTGCCAATGGCGCCGCCAATGGCGATCATCTGGATCTGACGGTTTCCCAGCCCCCGCTGATAGCCCTCTTCAGGGGCGTTTCCAGCTGCCTCGTTGCCGTCGTGCTGCTTGTCGACCTGCACAGAGGTCATGAATGGTGTGCCTTTCTCCATACCGACCCGGTCTGTCCGGATCGGGTCCCGATCCCCCCGGATGGAGTTCCTGCACGCCGACGGTCGGCCGGCTCAGCACTCCCGCAGCGACAGGGGTGGTGTCACTTGCGGCAGGTCGTGAACATTTATCACGCAACTTCGTTGATCGCCTAGGGACGGCATGCGTCACAAGACCCACAGAGCGGGGCAAAAGCCGCAGAAACCTACAGGATGTCCGGGTTGGTGTAACGCGATCGTTATCCGGATTTGAGCATCCGCTGAGCGAACACCGCACGAACACCCCGCGCCGACTTCCAGACGATACGCCCCGATGTGCCGGAATCCGAGCCACCGCTTCGCCCGGCTCGACTCATCACCGTCGACTCGGCCGCCGAGCGTCGCCCGTCCCCCGTCGGCTCGGCCGCTCACCGTCGACCGGCCGCCGACCGGCTCGACTCAACCCGTCAGCGACTCGACGAGAGTCTCCTGGAGACCCCCGAGCCAGAGATAGGCCATCACCATCGGCTTGCGCGGATCGCTGTCCGGCAGGCGCAGCAGCTCGCCGCCGTCGTCCTCGTCGGTGACCTCCAGGCGGGTGCCGATGGCCAGCCTGAGGTCGTTGAGGGCGCCCAGCCACTGCCGGCACTCGTCGGGCTTCAGCCGCAGCACGGCGTCTCCCCCGGCCGGCGCCAGCGTGTCCAGCCCGCGGATCAGCGCGAGGGCGTCCTCCCGCTTGCGCGAGCGCAGGTCGTTCTCGGTGTAGCGGCGGAACTCGGCGGAGGCGGCACGCACGTCGTCATCGGGGACGAGGTCGGGACCGCCGTAGGCGTCGGGGAAGAGCCGGGCCAGGACCGGGTCGGCGGGCGGCTCGCTGGGGCCGTCGTTGAAGATCGACGCCAGCAGGTCCTCGCCCTCGTCCTCGGCGGGCTGCTCGCCCGGCCCCATCAGCTCCATCAGCTGGACGGCCAGGCTGCGCAGGATGGAGATCTCGACCTCGTCGAGGGGGACGGCGGCGCCGCCGTCGGGCAGCGGCTCGAAGTGCCCGGTCATCGGCGGTCCTGCTGAAGGGTCGCCCACAGGCCGTAACCGTGCATGGCCTGCACATCCCGTTCCATTTCCTCACGGCTGCCGCTGGAGACCACCGCGCGGCCCTTGTGGTGGACGTCGAGCATCAGTTGGTGCGCCTTGTCCTTCGAGTAGCCGAAGTACGTCTGGAAGACATAGGAGACGTAGCTCATGAGGTTGACGGGGTCGTTGTGGACGATCGTGACCCACGGGACGTCGGGTTCGGTGGCCTCGAAGGGGGCCTCGCTCGACTCGGGACGCTCGATCTCGACCGGGACGCTGAGCGTGCAGCGATGCGGTCGGAGCGTGATCGTGGGGGACGGGTGGGCGCTCACAGGCCCCATGCTGCCACCCGGGGGCGGGCGGTGCACAAACGCCCCTCGCGCGCGCCGCGTCGGCGCGTTGCGCACACCTGCTCCAGGGAGCGAGGCGCATCCCCTCCAGAGCGGTGACGCGCACCCGCCCCAGGGGGTGACGCACGCCTGCCCCAGGGGGGTGACGCACGCCCGCTCCAGGGGATAAGCGGAGGCCCCCATCTCACTATCGTCAAAGTGACGAGTAATGGGGGTAGCATCTTCTGCATGAACACAGCAGACCTGGGGCTGCCGGTGGCCGTGCCGTCGACTGCGCTCTTCACCGACCAGTACGAACTCACCATGCTGCAGGCCGCGTTGCGGTCCGGCACCGCGGACCGCCGGTCGGTCTTCGAGGTCTTCACCCGCCGGCTGCCCGAGGGGCGCCGCTACGGCGTGGTGGCCGGCACCGGCCGGGTACTGGACGCGGTGGAGAACTTCCGCTTCGACGAGACGATCCTCGGCTTCCTGCGCGAGCGCGGCATCCTCGACGAGCCGACCCTCCAGTGGCTGGCCGACTTCCGCTTCCGCGGCGACATCCGGGGCTACCCGGAGGGCGAGGTCTACTTCCCCGGCTCCCCGATCATGCGGGTCGAGGGCACCTTCGCCGAGGCGGTCCTCCTGGAGACGGTGATCCTCTCGATCCTCAACCACGACTCCGCGGTGGCCGCGGCCGCCTCCCGGATGTCGGTGGCGGCCGGCGAGCGCCCGCTGATGGAGATGGGCGCCCGCCGCACCCACGAACTCGCGGCGGTGGCCGCGTCCCGCGCGGCCTACGTCGGCGGCTTCCACACCACCTCCGACCTGGCGGCCGGCTTCCGCTACAACATCCCCACCGTCGGCACCAGCGCACACGCCTTCACCCTGCTGCACGACACCGAGCGGGACGCCTTCACCGCACAGGTCGACACCCTCGGCAGCGGCACGACCCTGCTCGTCGACACCTTCGACGTCACCGAGGCGGTGCGCGCCGCCGTGGAGGTGGCCGGCCCCGGCCTCGGCGCCGTACGGATCGACTCCGGCGATCTGCTGCTGATCGCCCACCGGGTGCGCCAGCAGTTGGACGAGCTGGGCGCCGAGAAGACCAAGATCGTGGTGACCAGCGACCTGGACGAGTACGCCATCGCCTCGCTGGCCGCCGCCCCGGTGGACGCGTACGGCGTCGGCACCCAGTTGGTGACCGGCAGCGGGCACCCGACCTGCTCGATGGTCTACAAGCTGGTCGCCCGCGCCGACAGCAACGAGCCGGGCGCCCCGCTGCGGTCCGTCGCGAAGAAGTCGATGGGCGCCAAGACCTCGACGGGCGGCCGCAAGTGGGCCGCCCGTCGGCTCGACGAGGACGGCGTCGCGGCCGCCGAGGTCGTCGGCACCGGGCCGGTCCCGGCGGAGCTGGCGGACCAGCAGCTGCAGATCCCGCTGGTGAGCGCCGGCGTGGTGGTGGCCCGCGAGCCGCTGGACGCCGCCCGCGACCGGCACATCGCCGCCCGCGCCGGGCTGCCGCTGTCGGCGACCCAGCTGTCCCGGGGGGAAGCGGTCCTTCCCACCGAGTACGTGTAGAGCGACGGCCGGGTGCGGCCCGAGACGTGTCGTGCAGGCCGGCCAAGCGGCCCCGCACAGGAGGGGTCGTGGAGTACGCCTGGCATGACAGAGGTCACGGGGGTGCGCCTGGTGTGACTTCGCCTTGACTCCGCGCCCCTTGATTCGGCAACGATTACAGAGAGTGACTAGTTCCCTTGGTTTTATCACATGACGTAACGCGAAGGGAGGGGGCGGGCATGGAGGCGAGTTCGGTCATCCACTCCCGCAAGCACCCTCAAGTGGCTACCCTCGGTCACACCATCACTTCGCGCCCCTCCCCCCAACTCCCAGCCGGAAGGCACGCGCCATGCATCGGGCACTGATCGTCGTTGACGTGCAGAACGACTTCTGCGAGGGCGGCAGCCTCGCGGTGGCGGGAGGCGCGGATGTCGCGGCGGCCATAACCGACCTGATCGGTCAGGCGGCAGGCGGCGGCTACCGCCATGTCGTCGCCACCCGGGACCACCACATAGACCCGGGCGATCACTTCTCCGACCACCCCGACTTCGAACACTCCTGGCCGCCGCACTGCGTCGCCGGCACGGAGGGCAGCAGCTTCCACCCGAATTTCGCCCCAGCCCTCGCTTCCGGCGCGATCGACGCGGTCTTCGACAAGGGCGCCTACGAAGCCGCGTACAGCGGCTTCGAGGGGACGGACGAGGACGGCACCCCGCTCGCGGACTGGCTGCGCGAGCGGGACGTCACCGAGGTCGATGTGGTCGGCATCGCCACCGACCACTGCGTACGGGCCACCACCCTCGACGCACTCCAGGCCGGGCTGCGCACCCACGTCCTGCTGGACCTGACGGCCGGCGTCCTCGCGCGCACCACCGAGCAGGCCGTCGAGGAGATGCGGGCCGCGGGCGCCGAGCTGACCGGCAAGCCGGTGCTCGCCAACCGGTAGGCGGCGGGTGGTCGCCGGTGAGCCCGCGAGTCGCGGACCGAGGGTGCGCCCTCGGTCCGCGACTCGCGGCATCTGACCGGGTCCCGCGGCAGCCGGCCTACGCCGCCCGTCCGCTGCCCGCCGGCCCGGCGGCCGAGGGGGGCGGTGCCGGGGCGGCCCGGGGGCGCCACAGGGCGCGTATGGGGTGCCAGGACTCCGTGTCGTCGCCCGGGGTCTCGCGCCAGACCAGGCCGTCGGGGTGGTGGAGCACGGCCGTGACCTCGTCCGGGGTGGGCGGCTCGGTGTTGCCGCGGAGGTAGACGGCGCGCAGACCGAGGTTGCGCAGCCTGGTCAGGGCGCGCTGGCGGTTCACGGCGTGGACCAGGACCCGGACCCGGCAGCCGCAGTCGTACGGGCCGGACCGCGCCCCGTGGGGCGGTCTGGGTAGCGAGAGGGCGACCACCACGCTTCCGCCGGGAAGCCTGATGAAGCCGCCACCGGACATGGACATATCTCCCCCGTGAGACTCGGCGTCAACAAGGAACTGCGAGATGCATCTAAACGCGAATCGGCCGCCGCCCGCTAGTGGGCAACGGCCGATTCGGCTCTGACCTGCGAATTTTATCTTTTACTTACCTGCGGGGCTCACCTTGACCGTCACCGTGGAGCCATCGCCGGCCTCCTTGGTGATCTTGATCCGGGTGTTGGTGTCAGGAACGATCACACCGCCCGTCGGGTTCGCCTTGTCGTAGTAGACGCCGTGCCGGTCGTCGAAGAGCGTCACACCGCGCTTGGACTTGATCGTGACCGGCTTGCCGTCGTTGTGGAGCGTGAGGGCGTCGGTCCGGTAGCGGGTGAAGGTCGAGTCGTAGGACTGGAAGCGGTTGCGCATCAGCTTGCCGTCCGCCCAGCGCTCGGCCTTGGGGTGCGCGTCGACCGGGAGGATCTGCCCGTAGCCCGGGTGCTGGCCGACGTTGTTGTCGGGCTGCGAGGTGTCCCACAGCCAGATCAGCACACCGTTCTGGTAGGGGAAGTGCTCCACCCAGGTCGGCTTGTCCGTCCGCCAACCGAAGTTGTACGGGCCGACCTTGAGGGTCTTGTCGTACGACACGTACTGGCGGTTCTCGGCGATGTAGTACTGCGGGTAGTCCTTGGTGAAGGACCCGCCGATCCGCGAGAAGCCCTTGCTGGTCCAGCCGTTGTCGTCGCCCTCGGCGTTGTCGCTGAAGAGCGGCTTGCCGTCGGCGACGACGCTGACGGTGTCGGCCGCGAAGCCCTTCTGGGCCGCGCCGCCGTCGGTCTGGTAGCGGAAGCGCAGGTCGATCTTCTTGCCCGCGTAGGCGTCGAGCGGGTAGACGAGGTCCTGGTAGGCGTCGACGGTGCCGGTCAGTGCGGGCTTGTCGCTGCCGTCGCGCGGGATGGCCTTGCCGCCCGCGGTGCCGTCCAGGGCCGTCCAGTCGGCGCCGCCGTCGGTGGAGACCTCGGCGTAGAGGTAGTCGTAGTCCTTCTCGATGTCCCACCAACCCTTGAGCGTCAGCGACGCCTTGGCCTTACCGGTGAGGTCCACCGGCCGGGACAGGGTGTTCTTCAGGTCGTTGCCCATGTCGCTCCACCACTGCTTGGAGCCTTCCGCGGGCGCGACGATGTCGGTCTTGACCGCCTTGGCGGGCAGTTCGACGACCACCGCCTGCTTGTTCTTGGTGTTGTACTCGGCGACGCCCAGCTTGTGGGTGGACTTGGTGGCGGCCTTCGCCTTGCCGTAGTTGAGCCAGCCCAGCTGCAGCTTGTCCCAGGCGCTCATGTCGCCGGGCAGGTCGCCGATGGAGTCCTTGCCGGTGCCGAGCCAGGAGCCGGACGACATCAGCGACCAGAAGTCCACCGAGGACTCGCCGGTGCTGGTGGTGTCGTACTCGTCCGGCAGGCCCAGGTCGTGGCCGTACTCGTGGGCGAAGACGCCGAGTCCGCCGTTCTCCGGCTGCATGGTGTAGTCGCCGACCCAGATGCCGGTGTCGCCGATCTGGGTGCCGCCGGCCTTGTTGTCCTGGGGACCGGTCTTGCCGGCGTCGGTGCCGTACGCGTACCAGCGGTGCGCCCAGATGGCGTTGGTCTTCTGGACGCCGCCGCCCGCGGACTCGTCCTCGCCGGCGTGCACGATCTGGAAGTGGTCGAGGTAGCCGTCGGGCTCGTTGAAGTTGCCGTCGCCGTCGTGGTCGTAGCGGTCCCACTGGTCGTACTTGGCGAGGTCGGTCTTGATCTGGGCGTCGGTGCGGCCGGCCGCCTTCTGGTTCTCGGCCCACTGGTTGACGCCGTCGCGGATCAGGTCCCAGGCGTTGGCGCAGTTGGTCTGGCCGCAGTAGTTGGAGCCGTAGCGGGCCTCGTTCCAGTCGACCTTGACCCAGTCGGAGACCTCGCCGTCGACGGAGTAGCGGCCCGAGGACTGCTTCTCGTAGTACTTGGCGAGCGACTGCTTCTTCTTGTCGTGCGAGAAGTACAGGTCCTGGAAGTGCTTCTGGTTGTAGTCCTTCTGCCAGGCCGTGCTGTTGTCCTTGGCACGGTCCGGCTCGGCTATCCGGTTGTGCGCGGGGCCCACGTCGCCGCCGTACTTCTTCACCGGGGGCTTGGGGCCGTCGCCGTCCGGGTCGAACATCGTGGTGTCGTCGACCTTGTCGCCGAAGTCCACGAGGACGGTGAAGATCTTGTCGGTCTTCTCCCGGGCCAGCTCGACGTACTTGCTCCTGCCGAGCTTGACGACCTGGGAGCCGTCGCGCTCGGTGGCCTTGGCGTCGCCGGAGATGACCTGCTGCAGTGCTTCCTTGCGCGCGGCCTCCTGCTTGTCGCTGAAGGGCCCCTTGAGGTCGTGGTCCACGGTCCGCTCGGGCGCCGGGTCATGGCGCTTGGCGACGGACGACGGACCCTGGGGGTCGGCGGTGGCCACCCCCGACGACAAAGCGGCCGCCCCGATCACGGCGATCGCCGTGGCCAGAGCGGCCGGTCTGAACACCTTTCTGTGGTCTCTCACTTGGCGCTGTCCTCCCCTAGACGCGGTCGTTGTTTGGAGGGCATTCGACCGGAAGTACGGGGGAAAAGACAGGTCTTGACTTGGTCACGTCAGGCCAGTACGTTAACCGGTTCGCACGTGGCGGCTATCGGACACCGGTCCGATGACGGCATTCGGGCGGGCAGGGGCCGGGCGTATATGCCCACCGGACATGCGCCCCCGCCCCGAACAGCCGTGACACGCCCGGGTGTTCGAGCATGCGGTGTCCCGTGCGCCCCCTGTGCCTCCGCCCGTGGGTTAGGTCACGCTTACTTGGCGTTCCGCTCGGGCAGTAAGGACCGTAGGCTCGTGTGATGGCGCGCCCTTGACCGACACCCCCTGCCGACCCTCCGAGGACGGATTCCGCCATGCCTCGTCCGACCGCCACCCAGCTCGTCTACGGTTCGGCCACCGTCTTTCTCTCCACCCTCGCGATGCTGCTGCTCTCCCAGACGGAGACCGGCGTCGGGGTCGCGGTCATCGCCATCGCCGGGCTCGGGCTCGGCCTGCTCGTCGCCATGACGGCACCGATTCCGGGGGTGTCGCGGGTGGTCCGGCGGCATGTCGTACGGGCCACGTCGCCTGCCGCGCCCGGGGAGTTGCAGTCCGTGCCGACGCAGACGCCGGCGCCGGCCTCCTCGCCGTACGGCGGGGTGCCGCGGGCCCGGGTGGCGTCGGCGGCCGGCGCCGCGGAGGCCGGCGAGCACGCGCGCTGAAGCGGGCGGCCTTACGGGCGAGAGGGGCCTGTCCGGTGAATCAGGCCATGCGGGCCCGTCGTCTCGTCGCTAGGCGGTGTCCGTCTGCGTGGACACCACGACGGTCTTCGCCGCCTTGTCGTGCAGGCACTGCTGATAGGGCTTGTCCCAGGTGCACCACAGGACGTTGACCAGCCAGAAGACGAAGCCGCAGCACGGCACGATCTCGGGCAGCGTGTAGACCGCGGCGCGGATCCAGGCCGCCTGGGGCGTCGGGATCGAGCCGTTCGCGAGCATCGCCACCCGGACCTTCATCACCATCTTGCCGACGGTCTGGCCGCGGCTGGAGAGCATCAGCCCCTCGTAGACGAGGTAGGCCAGCATCGTGACGCCCGATACCGTCGACTGCTTGCCGGCCTCCACGTTGTTGGTGCTGTAGTAGTTCACACCCCCGACGACCACGCTCATGATCAGTGATACCGGCACCACGATCAGGATCGCGTCGATGATGCGCGCCACCAGCCGCCGGCCGCGGTTGGCCAGCGGCGGCATCCCGGCCAGTGGATCGGCCGCCCCGTACTGCCCGCCGTAGGGATCGCCGGCGTACGGGCCGGCGCCGTACGGCGTGCCTCCCGGAGGCGGCGGGGGCGGCGGAGGTGGCGGGCCTCCCGGAGGTGGGCCGCCCGGCGGTGGTCCCTCCGGAGGCGGGCCTCCCGGCGGCGGGGCGCCTTCGCCACCGCCCGTGCCGCCGCCCTGCGGAGAGCTGTTGCCGGGGGAGCCGTTGCCGGGCTGCTCGGTACTCATGGCCCGAGTCGACCCCTTGTCGGGGCGGCCCGCATCCGGCGCGGTCCGTTCGGGCTACCGGGGCGGTCCCGGCGGGTGTTCCGGCGGGTGTTCCGGCGGGTGTTCCGCCCGCCGGGCGGTCGGGCGGACGCGGTGAACGCGACGGGCGGTCAGTCGGACGCGACGAAGGTACGCGCCAGCTTGTCGTGCCAGCACTGCCGCCACGGCTGGTCGAAGACGCACCACAGCACGTTCACCACGCCGACGACGAGCACGCCGAGCACGCTGTAGGCGAACCAGCGCTTGAGGGCGGCGCCCAGCCTCGGGGTGTCGTGGCTCTCGATGTCGATGACCCGTACGCCGCACAGCTTCTTGCCCAGGGTGCGGCCCCACTTGAGGGTCGGCAGCGCCTCGTAGAGCGCACCGCCGATCAGCAGGACGGCCAGGATCGTGGCGAAGACCGGGGCGGTGGTGCCGTCGACCAGATAGACCGTCACCTGGCGGCCGGACTGCTTGGCCGCCTCGACCTTGGCGTCGATGTGGTCGGTGACGGTGCCCCACATGGGGACGGCCACCGCGGCGGTGATCGCGCCCAGCACCAGTGTGTCGATCAGGCGGGCCGCCAGCCGGCGGCCGAGCCCGGCCGGATGGCCCTGTGCGGCCTGCGCGGCGGCGAAGAAGGGGTCGGAGTCGGTGGGCGGCTTCCAGGGGATGACGCCGTCGGCGCCGCCGCCCTGCGCGGGGAGGCCGGCCGAGGGCGCGGGCGCCTGCCGGCCGGGGTGCTGCTGTGCCGGATGCTGCGGGGCGGGGTTCTGCGGGGCCGGCGTCTGCTGGGCCGGGGCCTGCTGAGGGGCCGTACCGCCCTGCTGGCGGCCGCCGACGGACGGCAGCGACTGCGGGGCGCCGCCACCGGGCGCGGCGGACTGCGGCTGCCCGGCGCCCGCGACGCGGATCGCCATGGTCTCGTTGGCCTTGGCGGGCTGGGCGGGCTGGGCGGGCTGATCGGTGTGGGGCCGTACCGCGCGGATCGCCGTGGTGCCCTGGTCGCCGGAGGCCGGGCCGCGGCGGGCCGACGGGTTGACGGCGCGGATGGTGACCGTCCCGTCGGACGGGGCCTCGGGCGGGCGCGACGCGGGAGCGGCCGGTCCCGCCGCGCCGGGCGCCTCGCCCGCTGCGGCCCCGGCGCCGCTCTGCTCGTCGCGCTGCGGCGGCACCGTGCCCCAGGCGGCGGCGCCCGAGGGGCTGCCCGAGGGCGCCTGGTCCGGCGAGCCCCAGGAGATCCGGCGGTCGGCCTCGCCGCCGAAGCCGCTCTGCCGGGAGGCGTCGGCCTGCCAGGCCGAGGCCGGTTCGGGGCTGGTGCCGTGCAGGCGGGCCGGGTCGTCCCAGCTCGCGGCGGCGGGCGCGGCCTCGCCGCCGCGCACCGAGGGGACCTGGGCGTCGCCGGCCGCCTCCTCGTCGAGGAAGACGGGCCCGGTCTCCTCGACGGTGGCCGGGACCGGCGGCGGGGCCGCACCGGGCGGCGGCGCGGGCATCGCCTCGCCCTCGGCGGGGGCGGGCCGGCTGGTGCCCGGCACCCATGCGGCACCGTTCCAGTACCGGATGTAGCCGGGGATGGACGGGTCCGGGTAGAAGCCTGGCGTGGGGCTGCCGCCGGCGGATCCTGAGGTAGGGGCGCTCATGTCCGAAGTCCCGTATCTGTACTCGGCCTGGTGGGTGTGGGCAGCAGTCTGCCGCAACGCGGCGTCCACATCTATCAGACCCCGGGTCACAACGGTGCTCCTGCCCGCCACGACCACCTGGAAGAGGTTTCGGAAAAAAGTTGTACGAAGTCGCGTAAGGGTCCGGGGTCGGGCGCCTCTCTCCTGTGTGCGGGCCCGTCCCAGGTCCGCGGAGAAGACAGATGAGAGGCGGACCTCATGATGCACACCGTGGTGGAACGAGAACTGGAACTGGGTCTGGTGCTGTCGCCGGAGCGCAGCATTCCGGTGCCGGCCCGGCTGGCATACCGGACGGACGACCCCTATGCCGTCCATGTCACCTTCCACGTGGGTTCGGACTCGCCCGTCAACTGGACGTTCGCCCGTGAACTGCTCGTCGAGGGCGTGTTCCGGCCGTGCGGCCAGGGCGATGTGCGGGTGTGGCCCACGAAGGTGGACGGCCGCAGCCTGGTCTGCATGGCGCTGAACTCCCCGGACGGCGAGGCCCTGCTGCAGGCGCCGGCCGCGGCGGTCTCGGCGTGGCTGGAGCGCACCTTGCGGGTGGTCCCGCCGGGGAGCGAGCAGGCGCATCTGGGCCTGGACAAAGGGCTGAGCGAGCTGCTGGCGCTGACGTCGCGGGACGATCAGTGGCCGGGCGGCACCTGGCCTTCGGACGAGTCGCCGGAGCCCGGGGCGTAGCGGGTGCCCGGGAGGCACTCGGGGAGTGCGCGGTCAGCGCGTGTCCGGTGGGCGGGGGCCGGTCCGGTCCCCGCCCACCGACGAAGGGCCGGATCGTGTGCACGGCGGGGGACGCCACCGGGTCGGCAGGGCCGCGCGGCCGGGGGGTCAGCCGCGGTAGGCCTCCAGCAGCCGCAGCCACACCTCGCTGATCGTCGGGTAGGCCGGCACCGCGTGCCACAGCCGTTCGAGGGGGACTTCGCCGGCCACCGCGACCGTGGCGGAGTGCAGCAGCTCGCCGACGCCGGGGCCGACGAAGGTGGCGCCGAGCAGCACCTCGCGGTCCAGATCGACGACCATGCGGGCGCGGCCGCGGTAGCCGTCGGCGTACAGGGACGCGCCGGCCACCGCCCCCAGGTCCTGGTCGACCACCCGGATCCGGTGCCCGGCCCGCTCCGCCGCGGCGGCGGTCAGGCCCACCGAGGCGGCCTCGGGGTCGCTGAAGACGACCTGCGGGACGGCGAGGGTGTCCGCGGTGGCGGCGTGCGCGCCCCAGGGGTCGGACTCCAGGATCGGGACGCCCCGGGCCCGTGCGGCGATCGCGGCGCCGGCGATCCGGGCCTGGTACTTGCCCTGGTGGGTCAGCAGGGCGCGGTGGTTGACGTCGCCGACGCCGTAGAGCCAGCCGCCGGTCACGCCCGTCACCCGGCAGCTGTCGTCGACCTCCAGCCAGGAGCCGGGCGTCAGGCCGACCGTCTCCAGACCGACGTCCTCGGTGCGCGGCGCGCGGCCGGTGGCGATCAGCAGTTCGTCGGCGATGATCTCGTCGCCGGAGTCCAGTACGACGGTCACCGCGCCGCCCGGGGCCTCCCGGCGCACCTCGCGCACCTCGACGCCGGTGCGCAGGAACGCGCCCGCCTCGGCGAGCGATTCGGCGACGAGGTGGCCGGCGAACGGCTCCATGCGGGGCAGCAGTCCGTCGCCGCGTACGAGCAGGGTCACCGAGGCGCCCAGGGCCCGCCAGGCGGTGGCCATCTCGACGCCCACCACGCCGCCGCCGACCACCACCAGCCGGCCCGGTACGGCCTTGGCGCTGGTGGCGTCGCGGCTGGTCCAGGGGCGGGCCGCGGCGAGTCCGGGGATGGGGGGCAGCACCGCGCGGCTGCCGGTGCACACCGCGACCGCGTGCCGGGCGGTGAGCACCCGGCCGCCGTCGACGACGACCCGGCGGGGCCCGGCCAGCCGGCCCTGTCCGCGGACCAGGTCGATGCCGACCGAGTCCAGCCAGCGGACCTGGCCGTCGTCCTTCCAGTAGGAGGCGAAGGCGTCGCGGTGGGCGAGGACGGCGGGGGCGTCCAGGGGGACGTCGGCGGCCTCCTTGAGGCCGGGCACCCGACGTGCCTCGGAGCGGGCGGTGACCGGGCGCAGCAGGGCCTTGCTGGGCATGCAGGCCCAGTAGGAGCATTCGCCGCCCACCAGCTCGCTCTCCACGATCGCGGCGCTCAGTCCGGCGGCGTGCGCCCGGTCGGCGAGGTTCTCGCCGGTCGGTCCCGCCCCCAGCACGATGACGTCGTACTCCTCAACGGAGGCTCTCCTCGCTTCGGTCGCTGCCATCGGCTCTCGCTCCCTGGGGTGGGCAGAGGTCGCCCGGTGGACGGGCTCCGGCGGTCCTTTCGGACATCCTCTGCCCAGGGGGCCGTCAGCGCATCCGGCGTTCGACCGCTTCCTTGGCCTCGGCGAGCCCGGAACCGGTCAGCTCGCGGTGGACCTTGATCGCCTGGATCGTCTTGCCCTGCGCCAGCAGGTCGTCGATCTCGGCCATCCGGGGGTCGTCGGGCTGCTCGACGCCGGCGTGGGCCAGCAGCAGGTCGACCTTCTGCTCCAGCCGCTTCAGGCGGCGGTCGAGGGTCTTGGAGCGGCGGTCGGTGCCGGCGGCCATCGTGGCGATGGCGAGGACGAGCAGGGCTATTCCGGGGAGCAAGGTTTCCATGCGGGGACTCTACGAGGCGGGGGGTGCGGGCCGCGGGAGCGGGGCCATGGACACGACAGGAGGGTGCGCCCCCTGTCGTTCCTGCAACGCGTCGCGGTCAGAAGACCTTCCCGGGGTTCAGGATGCCGTGGGGGTCGAAGACTTGCTTGATGCCGCGGTGCAACTCCAGTCCCACCTCGCCCAGTTCGCGGGCCAGCCACTCCTTCTTCAGGATGCCGACGCCGTGTTCGCCGGTGATGGTGCCGCCGAGCGCGAGGCCGAGCGCCATGATCTCGTCGAAGGACTCGTGGGCGCGGCGCTCCTCGTCCTCGTCGGCCGGGTCGAAGCAGACCAGGGGGTGGGTGTTGCCGTCCCCGGCGTGCGCGCAGACGCCGATGGTCAGGCCGTACTTCTCGGCGATGGCGGTGGTGCCTTCGAGCATGGCGGCGAGCTGGGAGCGCGGGACGCACACGTCGTCGATCAGCATGGCGGGCTTGATCCGCTCCAGCGCGGTGAAGGCGAGCCTGCGGGCCTGCAGCAGCAGGTCGGACTCGGCGGGGCCCTCGGCGGGGACGACCTGGGTGGCGCCGGCCTCCTCGCACAGCGCGCCGACGGCGGCGAGGTCGGCGGCCGGGTCGGGGCTGTCGAAGGCGGCCAGCAGCAGCACCTCGGTGGACTCCGGCAGACCCATCTGCGCCATGTCGTTGACGGCGCGGACGCTGGTGCGGTCCATCAGTTCCAGGAGCGAGGGGGCGTGGCCGCGGGCCATGATCTCGCAGACGGCCCGGCCGGCCGCGGCCACGGAGGCGAACTCGGCGACGAGGGCGAGCTGTCGGGGCGGGTTGGGCTTGAGGGCGAGGGTGGCGCGCACGACGACGCCGAGGCTGCCTTCGGAGCCCACGAAGAGGCGGGTGAGGTCGTAGCCCGCCACGCCCTTGGCGGTGCGGCGGCCGGTCTTCAGCAGGCGTCCGTCGGCGAGGACGACGTCCAGGCCGAGGACGTACTCGGCGGTGACGCCGTACTTCACACAGCACAGGCCGCCGGCCGCTGTGCCGATGTTCCCGCCGATGGTGCACGTCTCCCAACTGGAGGGGTCCGGCGGGTAGTAGAGGCCGTGCTCGTTGACCGCGCGGGAGAGCACGGCGTTGACGACGCCGGGTTCGACGACCGCGAGCCGGTCGACGGGGTTGATCTCCAGGATGCGGTCCATCTTCACCAGGGACAGCACGATGCAGCCGTCGGTGGCGTTGGCGGCACCGGACACTCCCGTGCGCGCGCCTTGCGGGACGACCGGGACGCCCAGCTCGGTCGCCGTCCGCATCACATGCTGGACGTGTTCGACGGTGCGGGGCAGCACGACGACCGCGGGGGCGCCCGCCGCGCAGAAGTTGGCCATGTCGCGGGCGTAGGAGCCGGTGACGTCCGGGTCGGTCAGGACGGCTTCCTCGGGGAGCCCGGCGCGCAGGTGTGCGATGAGGTCCATGCCTCAAGCCTCGCATCCGTGGGCCGTACAGGGAAGATCGCCTACGGCCCACGGGACCGCCCGGTCAGAGGTTGCCGCGGCGCTCCTGCTCGCGCTCGATCGCCTCGAACAGCGCCTTGAAGTTGCCTTTGCCGAAGCCCAGGGAGCCGTGCCGCTCGATCATCTCGAAGAAGACGGTCGGGCGGTCCTGGACCGGCTTGGTGAAGATCTGCAGCAGGTAGCCGTCCTCGTCGCGGTCGGCGAGGATCTTCAGCTCGCGCAGTTCGTCGATCGGCACGCGGGTGTCGCCCACCCACTCGCCGAGGGTGTCGTAGTAGGAGTCGGGCACGTCGAGGAACTCGACGCCCGCGGCGCGCATCTGACGCACGGTGGCGACGATGTCGTTGGTGGCCAGGGCGATGTGCTGCACGCCGGGGCCGCCGTAGAACTCCAGGTACTCGTCGATCTGCGACTTCTTCTTGGCGATCGCGGGCTCGTTGATCGGGAACTTGACCTTCTTGGTGCCGTCCGCGACGACCTTGGACATCAGCGCGGAGTACTCGGTGGCGATGTCGTCGCCGACGAACTCCTTCATGTTGGTGAAGCCCATGACGTGGTTGTAGAAGGCCACCCACTCGTTCATCTTGCCGAGTTCGACGTTGCCGACGCAGTGGTCGACGGCCTGGAAGAAGCGCTTCGCCGGCGGCTCGACCACGGGCGGCGCGGCGACGAAGCCGGGCAGGTAGGGGCCGTCGTAGCCGGTGCGCTCGACGAGGGTGTGCCGGGTCTGGCCGTAGGTGGCGATGGCCGCCAGGACGACGGTGCCGTGGTCGTCCTTGAGTTCGTAGGGCTCCTGAAGGCCGGTGGCGCCGTGGGCGACGGCGTACTCGTAGGCGGCGCGGGCGTCGGGGACCTCGATGGCGAGGTCGACGACGCCGTCGCCGTGGGCCGCGACGTGGTCGGCGAGGAAGCGGCCCCGTTCGGTGACGGGCTTGATGACGGAGGTGAAGACGAACCGGGCGCCGCCGGACTCGAGCACATAGCTCGCGGTCTCGCGGCTGCCGTGCTCCGGCCCGGAGTAGGCGACGCGCTTCATACCGAAGGCGGTGGAGTAGTAGTGCGCGGCCTGCTTGGCGTTGCCGACGGCGAAGACGACCGCGTCCATCCCCTTGACCGGGAAGGGGTCCGCCTGCCGAGCCGAGCTGGGGGTGGTGGGCTGGGTGTGCATCGTGGTGTCTGCCATGGCCGCAGAGTCCCTCCGATCCACAAGGTGCGCAATAGTTTCCGAATCTACTGGGCATTATGCATAGCGATAGGGCAGTTACTTCGAGCTATCTGTACATGATGACCATCGAAATCGAAGGAGTCGGCGATGGCGATCGATCATTTGGACGGGGCGCTGCTGGAGCTGCTGGCGAAGGAGCCGCGGATCGGGGTGCTGGAGGCGTCGCGGCGGCTGGGGGTGGCGCGCGGGACGGTCCAGGCCAGGCTCGACCGGCTTCAGTCGAATGGAGTGATCCGGGGCTTCGGGCCGGACGTGGACCCCGCCGCGCTGGGCTATCCCGTCACCGCGTTCGCGACCCTGGAGATCAAACAGGGTCAAGGCAACGACGTACGGGCGCACTTGACCACCGTTCCCGAGGTGCTGGAGCTGCATACAACGACGGGACATGGGGACATGCTCTGCAGGCTCGTCGCCCGCTCCAACGCCGATCTGCAGCGGGTGATCGACCGGGTCGTGGGCTTTGATGGCATTGTGCGGGCATCGACGGCGATCGTGATGGAAAACCCGGTTCCATTGCGGATCATCCCGTTGGTGCAGCAGGCTTCGGGAGACTGACCGACCGAGGAGAGCGACGGGTGAGCTTCTGGGAGTACGTCGAGAACCGGCACGCCCAGCTGCTGATGGACACCTATCAGCACGCCAGCGCGGTCTTCCAGTGCATGGTGCTCGCCACCGTGCTGGGGGTCCTCGTCGGGGTCGTGACCTACCGCAGCGGATGGGCGGGCAGCCTCGCCACCACCGCGACCGCCACCATCCTGACCATCCCCTCGCTGGCCATGATCGGCCTGCTGATCCCGCTGGTGGGCCTGGGCGTCCTGCCGACGGTCATCGCGCTGACCCTGTACGGGCTGCTGCCGGTGGTCCGCAACGCCATCGTCGGGCTGCGCGGGGTGGACCCGGCGCTGGTGGACGCGGCCAAGGGCATCGGGATGTCGCGCACCGCCCGGCTCCTGCGGGTCGAACTGCCGCTGGCCTGGCCGCCGATCCTCACCGGCATCCGGGTCGCCACCCAGATGCTGATGGGCATCGCCGCCATCGCCGCCTTCGCCTCCGGTCCCGGTCTCGGCAACGAGATCTTCCGCGGGATCGCCTCGCTGGGCAGCGCCAACTCCCTCAACCAGGTGCTCGCCGGCACCCTCGGGATCGCCGTCCTCGCCCTCCTCTTCGACGCCGCGTACGTCCTGATCGGACGCCTGACCATCTCCAGGGGGATCCGTGCCTGAGTCGACCGGAAAGCCGAAGAGCGCCGCCGCCTCGGGCGCGAGCATCCAGCTGGAGAACCTGACGAAGGTCTATCCGGGCAACCCCAACCCGGCCGTGGACAACGTCAACATGGAGATCAAGGCCGGCGAGACGGTGATCTTCGTGGGGCCTTCGGGCTGCGGCAAGTCCACCACCCTGAAGATGATCAACCGGCTGATCGAGCCGACGTCCGGCCGGATCCGGATCGGCGACGAGGACGTCACCGGCATCGACCCGGTCCGGCTGCGCCGCAAGGTCGGCTACGCCATCCAGGCCTCCGGCCTCTTCCCGCACATGACGGTCGCCCAGAACATCGCCCTGGTCCCCAAGATGACCGGCTGGTCCAGGAGCCGGATCGCCGGCCGGGTCGAGGAGATGCTCGACCTGGTCGGCCTGGACCCCGGCGAGTTCCACGACCGCTACCCGCGCCAGCTCTCCGGCGGCCAGCAGCAGCGCGTCGGCGTGGCCCGGGCGCTGGCCGCCGACCCGCCGGTGCTGCTGATGGACGAGCCGTTCGGCGCCGTCGACCCGATCACCCGCGACCACCTCCAGGACGAGCTGATCCGGCTCCAGCACGAGCTGCACAAGACCATCTGCTTCGTCACCCACGACTTCGACGAGGCCATCAAGCTCGGCGACCGGATCGCGGTGCTCCGCGAGCGCTCGCACATCGCCCAGTTCGACACCCCCGAGGCGATCCTGACCAACCCCGCCGACGACTTCGTCTCCGGCTTCGTCGGCGCGGGCGCGGCGCTCAAGCGGCTGAACCTGACCCGCGTACGGGACGTGGGCGTGGTCGACTTCCCCACCGCCGGGATCGACGATCCGCTGCAGTCCGTCTTCGACCTGCTGGGCTCCGGCGCGCACAACGAACTGCTGCTGCTGGACCGCAACCGCCGCCCCTACAAGTGGCTGCGCCGCAGCGATCTCGCCCGTGCCAAGGGGTCGCTGGCGCGGGCCGGCACCCTGGTCGCCGACACCGTCACCCGGGACGCGACGCTGCGCGACGCCCTGGAGGCGGTGCTCACCGACAACGCGGGCCGGGTCGCGGTCACCGGGCGGCGCGGCGAGTTCATCGGGGTGGTCGACATGGAGACGCTGATGAACAACGTCCATGAACTGCTGGAGGCGGACCGGCTGGAGGCCGCCGACCAGCAGCACCGCCTCCAGGAGCAGCACAGCCGCCGCACGCAGCAGGAACAGGAGGGCCTGGGCGGCGCGGGCGGCCCCGAGGGCGTTCCCGGGAGCCGGGCGTGAGCGCCGGCGACGGCAGCGGTGCGCGGCCGGGCGAGCAGCGGCCGAGCACCCATGAGGCCCTCGCCTTCCGCGACGGCGTCGAGATGGAGCAGCGGGAGATGGCGGCCGGCGAGGCGCCCGTTCCCTCCGCCCCGCCCGGTGAGCGCCGGATCAGCTGGCAGAAGTGGACCTTCATGCCGGCGTTCCTGCTCGCCGTGCTGCTGGCCACCTGGCTGTGGTTCAGCGGCGCCCGGCTGGACTCCATCGCCCACCAGGCGGTGGACGACGGCAAGGTGTGGCTGGCGCTGCGCCAGCACATCGTGCTCACCGTGATCTCCACGTTCTTCGTCCTGATCATCGCGATCCCGCTGGGCATCGCGCTGACCCGGTCCCGACTGCGCCGCGCCACCCCCTTCGCGATGGCGCTGGCCAACCTCGGCCAGGCCGTGCCCGCCCTGGGCCTGCTGATCCTGCTCGTGATCTGGCTGGGCATCGGCCCCCGCTCGGCGATCGTCGGCATGGTCCTGTACGCCGTGCTGCCGGTGCTGGCCAACACCATCGCGGGGCTGCGCGGGATCGACCCGACGCTGACCGAGGCGGCCCGGGGCATCGGCATGTCCGCCACCGGCGTACTGACCACGGTCGAGCTGCCGCTGGCGGTGCCGCTGATCCTGGCGGGCGTGCGGACCGCGCTGGTGCTGAACGTCGGCACCGCGACGCTGGCCACCTTCGGCGGGGGCGGCGGCCTGGGCGATCTGATCTCGGCGGGCATCGTCACCCAGCGGATGCCCGTGCTCATCCTCGGCTCGGTGCTGACCGTGATGCTCGCTCTGCTCGTCGAGTGGCTGGCCTCGCTCGCCGAACTGCTGCTGCGGCCGCGCGGCCTGGAGGTGGCCGCATGAGCGCCCGCCGGGGGCCCGGCCGGCTGATCACCGTCGTCGCGCTGCTGGCGGCGCTCGCCCTCGGCGGCTGCGGCCTGGTCAGCGGCAGCGCGATGACCGACAACGTCCTGCCGGGGCCGAACGCCAGCTACCCGGACCGGCCGCTCACCGGGGCACAGCTGACCGTGACCTCGAAGGAGTTCACCGAGCAGATCGTCCTCGGCCAGATCATGGGACTGGTCTTCGAGGCGGCCGGCGCCAAGGTCATCGACAAGACCAGCATCCAGGGCTCGATCGGCGCGCGGGAGGCCGTCAAGTCCGGCACCGCGGACGCCGCGTACGAGTACACCGGCACCGGCTGGATCACCTACCTCGGCCACACCACGCCGGTCGTCGATCCGCAGGAGCAGTGGCGGGTGGTCCGCGACGAGGACCGGAAGAACGGCGTCGTCTGGCTGCCGCCCTCCACACTGAACAACACCTACGCGCTGGCGCTGAGCCCCGCCGACGCCGCGAAGCACGGCACCAAGACACTCTCCGACCTGGGCGAACTGCTGAAGAAGGACCCCGGCGCGGTCACCCTGTGCGTGGAGAACGAGTTCGCCACCCGCAACGACGGGCTGCCCGGCATGACCCGGAAGTACGGCATGAAGATCCCGCCCGCCCAGGTGCGGCGGATGGCCGCCGGTGTCATCTACACCCAGATCGAGCAGGGCGGCAGCTGCACGTTCGGCGAGGTGTACACCACCGACGGCCGGATCAAGGCGATGAATCTGCGGGTGCTCGCCGACGACCGGCACTTCTTCCCCAACTACAACGCCGCCCCCGAGATCAACGCCGCGTCGCTGAAGAAGCACCCGGCGATGGCCGAGGTGCTGGCCCCGGTCACCAAGGCCCTGAACAACACCGTCGCCCGGGAGCTCAACCGCAGGGTCGACGTGGACGGCGAGGACCCGCACGAGGTCGCCAAGGACTGGCTGCTGCAGGAGGGGTTCATCAAGGAGGGGTAGGGACACTCCCTCGGCGCGACGGGCCGCTGCCGGCTCCCCGGCTCAGCAGCTGGGGAGCTTGCCGCCGGCCCGCAGCGCCTTCAGCGCGTCCACCGCGCCGTCGAGGGTGGTGACCGGGATCAGCCGCATCCCCTTCGGCAGCTCCGCCTGCGCTTCCGCGCACTCCTTGCGGGGCACCAGGAAGACCGAGGCGCCGTCGCGGTGCGCGGCCTGCGTCTTCAGCGGGACGCCGCCGACCGCGCCGACCTTGCCGCCGGCGGTGATGGTGCCCGTACCGGCGATGGTCCGGCCGCCGGTCAGGTCGTGGCCCGCGCCGTCCCCGTCGAGCTTGTCGACGATGCCGAGGGCGAACATCAGCCCGGCGCTGGGCCCGCCGACGTCCGCGAGGCTCAGCTTGACCTTGATGCCCTTGGAGGACTTGCCCAGCTGGTCGAGGGCGGCCGCGGTGGCGGTGTCCTGCGAGTGCTCCATCTGCTCGGCGTTGTGCTCGGCGATCTCCTCGGTGCTGTCGCCCACCGGGTAGACAGCCTCCCGCGGCATCACGGCCTCGTCCGTACGGAACCAGGCCTTGGCGATGTCCGGCAGGTGGACCGAGGCCTCCGGGCCGGTGGCGACGATCGAGGTCATCCGCAGTTGCCCGCTCGTCCGGCGGGTCCCGGCACCGGTGACGGTGATCACCGGCTTGCCCTTGTCGTCGCCGAGCACGTTCGCCGTCATCCCCGGATACGCCACCGAGTACGGCAGCGGGGCGAGGATCGCGGTGACGACGAGGCCGAGGACCAGGGCGGTGCAGAGCGCCAGGGCGCGAGCGCGGGAAGACACCCCGCCACCCTAATTGACCCCCGCCCCACCAGGCCCTTATGGCGCTACGGGCTCACCGCACGCCCACGGGCCCTTCACACTCCGTGGACGCGGCCGGGTGGCGGCGGGCGGGCACCGGGGCCGCCGCCGCGGTCACCGTGGTGGCGCCGCCGGCCCCGCCGCACCGCCCCGGCCTCACCGCAGCGCCTCGGACACCTCCCGGGCCGCGTCGACCACCCGCGGGCCGATCCGTTCGGAGACGTTGTCCGCGAGCATCACCACGCCCACGCTCCCCTCGATCCCGCTCACCCCCAGCAGCGGCGCCGCCGCACCGCTGGCGCCGGCCTCCAACTCGCCGTGCGTCAGGGCGAGTCCGGCGTCCTGGAGCCGGCCCTGACGGGCCTTGAGGATCGCCCGCCCGGCGGCCCCCCGGTCCAGCGGATGGCGGAAGCCGGCCCGGTAGGCGACGTGGTAGTCGGTCCAGGTGGGCTCCACGACGGCGACGGCCAGGGCCTCCGTGCCGTCGACCAGGGTGAGGTGCGCGGTGGCCCCCACGTCCTCGGCGAGGGAGCGCAGGGCGGGCAGCGCCGCCTCTCTGACCAGCGGATGCACCTGACGACCCAGGCGCAGTACGCCCAGGCCCACCCGGGCCCGGCCGCCTATGTCGCGGCGCACCAGGGCGTGCTGCTCCAGCGTGGCCAGCAGTCGGTAGACCACGGTGCGGTTGACGCCGAGCTTGTTGGACAGCTCGGTGACGGTCAGCCCGTGGTCGGTGTCGGCGAGAAGTTTCAGGACGCGCAGTCCACGGTCGAGTGTCTGGGAGGTCTCTGCGGTCACGACGCCCCTCCTGGGTGAGTGGCGGCACTCGGGCGCGACGCGCTGCGGGTCCCGGAGCAGCGCGCGCAAGAGGCCGCCGGCCGCATGGCACCGGCTGCGCTCCGCGGCGGCGCTGCCACGGGGCGTGTGCGTGACCGGGACAGTAGCGAGCCAGTCCGGTCAGCGGAAGAGTCCGTCCAGAATCCGGGCTACCACGCCTGGAATATCCCGATTAGCCCGCTCATGAGGGCGTGTTGTGCTTCAGCCTGGGCTGAAGGTCACGGGTCCGTCACAGCACAGGAAGCGGGTGGCACCCCGCGTCCGCGGAGCACCACCCGCACGGCGGGGACGCGCTCAGCGCATCCGCGTCGCCCACTCCCGTACCTTCTTGATCCGCTCGCTCAGCTGCCCGGCGGTGGCCTCGGCGCTCGGCGGCCCGCCGCACACCCGGCGCAGCTCGGTGTGGATCACGCCGTGCGGTTTGCCGCTCTGATGGACATACGCCCCCACCAGCGTGTTCAGCTGCTTCCTCAGCTCCAGCAGCTCCTTGTGCGTGACCACCGGACGCCGCTCGGCCGGGATCTCCAGCAGATCCGCCTCCGCGTCCGGCTTCTTCCTGCTGTGGGCGATCTGCCGGGCCTGCCGCTTCTGCAGCAGCATCTGCACCTGGTCGGGCTCCAGCAGCCCGGGGATGCCGAGGTAGTCCTGCTCCTCCTCGCTGCCCGCATGGGCCTGCATACCGAACTCGGCGCCGTCGTAGAGGACCCGGTCGAAGACCGCCTCGGACTCCAGCGCCTCGAACGAGAACTGCTCCTGCTCCCCGGTGTCCTCGTCCTGCTCCTTGTTCGCCTCCTCCATCTCCTTCTCGGATTCGGCGTACGGGTCCTCCTCGCCGTCCTTCTTCGGCTTGTCGAGCACGTGATCGCGCTCGACCTCCATCTCGTTGGCGAAGCCGAGCAGGGTCGGAACGGTGGGAAGGAAGACGGAGGCCGTCTCACCGCGCTTGCGGGAGCGGACGAAGCGCCCCACGGCCTGCGCGAAGAACAGCGGCGTCGAGATGGTGGTGGCGTACACCCCGACCGCCAGGCGCGGTACGTCGACGCCCTCCGACACCATCCGCACCGCCACCATCCAGCGTTCCTGCGAGTGCGAGAAGTCGTCGATGCGCTGCGAGGCGCCGGAGTCGTCGGACAGGACGAGGGTGGCGCCCTGTCCGGTGATCTCCCGGATCAGCTTGGCGTACGCCCGCGCCTGTTCCTGGTCGGAGGCGATGACCAGCGCGCCGGCGTCCGGGATGGACTTGCGGACCTCGGTCAGCCGCTGGTCGGCGGCCCGCAGCACGTTGGGCATCCAGTCGCCGCGCGGATCCAGCGCGGTCCGCCAGGCCTGCGAGACCGCGTCCTTGGTCATCGGCTCGCCGAGCCGCGCCGCTATCTCGTCGCCGGCCTTGGTCCGCCAGCGCATGTTGCCGCTGTAGGAGAGGAAGATGACCGGCCGGACCACGCCGTCGCCCAGCGCGTTGCCGTAGCCGTAGGTGTAGTCGGCGGCCGACCGGCGGATGCCGTCGTTGCCCTCCTCGTACGTCACGAACGGGATCGGGTTGGTGTCCGACCGGAAGGGCGTACCGGTCAGCGCGAGCCGCCGGGTGGCCGGCTCGAACGCCTCCAGGCACGCCTCGCCCCAGGACTTCGAGTCGCCGGCGTGGTGGATCTCGTCGAGGATCACCAGCGTCTTGCGCTGCTCGATCCGGTTGCGGTGCAGCATGGGCCGTACGCCCACGCCCGCGTAGGTCACCGCGACGCCGTGGTACTCGCGGCCCAGCGGCCCGGCGCTGTACTCCGGGTCGAGCTTGATCCCCACCCGGGCCGCCGCCTCCGCCCACTGCTTCTTCAGGTGCTCCGTCGGCGCGACGACCGTGACCTGCTGTACGACGTGGTGGTGCAGCAGCCACGAGGCGAGCGTGAGCGCGAAGGTCGTCTTGCCGGCCCCGGGCGTCGCCACGGCGAGGAAGTCTCTCGGCTGGCTCTGGATGTAGCGGTCCATGGCCGCCTGCTGCCAGGCACGCAGCTTGTTCGCGGTACCCCAAGGCGCCCGGCCGGGAAAGGCCGGGGACAGGTGATGGCTGTTGGTGGCGCTGGTGGTGGTAGTCACGGTCTCCGTCGGCTGGGTCGGCGGTCGGCAACCGCGCAAGCCTATCCGCTGCGCTTGGCCGGCTTCCCACGTTGTCGGCTGCGGCACCGTGTGCCTTCTCACCGTTCGCCCGCGGCCCGTCCGCTGCGCTTGGCCCGCCTCCCACGTTGTCGGCTGTCCCGCCGTGGGGGTTGTTGTCGGTTCGCCTGCGGCGGGCTGTTGCCGCTGCGCGGGGCTGTTCGGCTGCCGGTGACGGGCCTGCGGGGTTGGGTGTCCGGACTGCTGCGCTTTACGTCCGGACACCCAACCCCGCAGACCCGCCCCCTCCCGTGGGTGGGAAGGGAAAAGGGCCGGTGGGAGCGCGCCCGAGTGGTCCAGTCCCCCACTCACGGCTCTCCCCCTGCCGCCGCGGTGCTCGGCCACGACGGTGAGGGTCCGGCAGCATTCACGACCACCGCAACCGACCCTCACCACCCACCCACGGGAGGGGACGGGCCGGAGGGGCAGGGGTGTGGGACGTAAAGCGCAGCAGTCCCACACCCCTGCCCCGCAGGCCCGTCACCGCCACCCGAAAGCCCCGCGCAGCGGACCCCGCCCGCCGCAGGCGAACCACGCGAAACCCCCACGGCGGGACAGCCGACAACGTGGGAGGTCAGCCAAGCGCAGCGGACGGGCGCAGACGGAAGGAGACCACCGCCCCCGCCACCGCGACCCCGGCCATCGCCGCGAACACGGCCACGAAGGCCGCCGGATGGGCGGCCGAGCTCGCGGAGGCAGTCGTCGCGGGGGCATGTGCAGCCACCGCGCCACCGCCGAAGGCGACGAAGAGGACGCCGCTGATGCCGACGAAGGTGACGTTGCCCAGCGCGTCCGACATCTGCAGGGACGCGGAGTTGCTGCCGGCCTCCTCCGGGCGGGACAGCTTGAGCAGGAGCACGCCGCCGCTGGAGATGTTCAGGCCCATGCCGAAACCGCCGACCGTCCAGGCCGCCGCGACGATCCAGACCGGGACCCCGTCGAGCAGGGCCAGCGGCACCATGGCGATCGCCGTCGCCAGGAGCAGCATCCCCAGGCCCATCAGGCGCTCCCGGTGCGGTTCGAGGCGTCGGCGGCTCTGGACGTACGAGCCGAGCGCCCAGGTCAGTCCGCCGCCGGTGAGGGAGAGCCCGGCGAGCGTCGCGGACAGTCCGCGCTGGGTGACCAGCAGCAGGGGGATGAAGCTCTCGGCGGCGACCAGCGCACCGGCCGCCAGACCGCGCATCAGCACGACGGTCGGCAGTCCGCGCGCCGCCCGGAACGTGCCGCGGGGCAGCAGCCGCACGATGGCCGGCACCAGCAGGGCCAACCCGGCGGCCGCGAGCGGCAGCGCGGACCAGGCCGGATGCTGGCCCGCGCACTGCAGCAGGCTCGCGCCCACCGCGACGGCCAGCGCGAGCCGGCAGCGCCGGTCGGTCAGCATGTGCCGCACCCCGCCGCGCGGGCCCGGCTCCGTACGCGGCAGCTTGCGCAGCGCCGGCAGCATCACCGCGAGCGGCAGCAGTATCAGCATGGGGATGGCGAGGAAGACCCAGCGCCAGCCGAGCTGTTCGGTGACGGTCCCGGCGAGCAGCGGGCCGACGATCACCGGCACCACCCAGGCCGCCGAGAACGACGCCATGATCGACGGGCGCAGCCGCTCGGGGTAGGCGCGACCGACGACGACGTACAGCGAGACCACCACCAGCCCGCCGCCGATGCCCTGCACCGCGCGGCCCGCGATGAACATCCCCATGGTCTGCGCGCCGCCGGCGATCAGCAGCCCCACCCCGAACGCGGCGATCCCGGTGAACAGCGGCGCGAGCGGCCCGCGCCGGTCGCTCCACTCGCCGGAGAGCGCCATCGCGAACAGGCTCGCGGTGAAGAAGGCCGAGAAGGCGAAGGCGTAGCGGCCGATGCCGTCCAGGGCGTGCGCGGCGACGGGCATCGCGGTGTTCACGGCGCTGGCCTCGAAAGCGACGAGGGAGACGACGGAGATGATGCCCAGGGTGAGGGCCCGGTGGGCGCGGCCGAGGACGCCGTCGGTGCCGTCGGCGGTTGCCTTGCCGGGGGGCGCGGTCAGGGCGGGGCGGTCAGCGGTCATCGGGCCAGCGTAAGGGTCGTAGGGCGGGTGCGCCCCTGTCGGGAGACGGGGATCGGGTCGGTCGTCGGTCCTACGCCGCGCGGTCCCGATGCCGGCCGTTCGGCCGTATGAACACTCCGTGGCAGCGCCCCGGAAGCCATGGACTCCTGCGCCCCGCCGCCTTAGCCTCGGCCGCCGTTGCCGACGGATGGATGAGGAACTCCCATGCGACACAGGCTCTTTGGGCCCGACCGGAGTGGATCGAGGGCCCGCGCGGCCACCGCTCTGGCGGCCCTGGTACTCGCGCTGCCGGCTTCGGCGGCGCTCGCCCCGGCCGCGCGGGCGGCACCGATTCCGCCCGCCCCGGGCCACCGGCTGGTCCCGCAGTACGAGGGCGCCCCGGCCACCGCCGCCCCGCTGCCCGCCGACCAGGCGCCGCCGCAGCACCCGTATCTGGCGCCCAACGGGCGGGCCGGTATGCACGGGGACGGCGCCGGCAGCGACACCCACCCCTTCCCCGGGCCGCTCGGCGCGCACCCGGCCGTCGGCAGCGAGCGGATGGCGACGCTCGGCGGCGAGTGCGCGACCGTCACCTTCGACTCCGGCGGCCGGATACTGACGGTCTGCGGCACCTTCCAGGGCTTCCGGCTCAAGCTCCTGGACCCGGCGAGCCTGGACACGCTCGCCGAGTACCGGCTGCCGCAGCGCCCCTCCACCGTCGAGGCCGTCACCCGCCTCGACTTCTCCAAGATCTTCAAGGACACCTCGGGCGGCGCCTACTTCTACCTCGACAACAAGGACCGCGTCGTGCTGGCCGACTCCCGCCAGCACGTCCTGCGGCTCTCGCACGGCCGGTCCGCCGACGGCCGCTGGCACTTCACCGTCGACCGCGACTGGGACCTGACCCCGTACGTCCCGCACGACTGCGTCGGCTGGACCAACCTCTACCCGCGCGGGCAGTGCGATCCGGTGACCTCGGTCCAGCCCGACTGGGACGGCCGGATCTGGTGGGTGACCCGTAAGGGACGGATCGGCACCATCGCCCCGGACCGCGGCACGATACGCACCATCCGGCTGCCCGGCGAGGAGATCCAGAACAGCTTCTCGGCGGCCGAGGACGGCGTCTCCCTCGTCTCCGACCACGCCCTGTACAGCCTGCGCGCGGACTCCTCGGGCACCCCGCGGATCCAGTGGCGGCAGGCCTACGACCGCGGTACGGGCGGCAAACCGGGCTCCATCAACCAGGGGTCCGGCACCACGCCCACCCTGCTCGGCGACGCCGCCCACCCCTACGCGGCCATCACCGACAACGCGGACGACCGGATGAACGTGCTGGTCTACCGCCGCACCGGACCGGACGCCGACCGCCTGGTCTGCAAGGTTCCGGTCTTCACCTCCGGCGCCTCCACCACCGACAACTCCCTCATCGGCTACGGCAACAGCCTCGTCGTCGAGAACAACTACGGCTACGAGAACGTCACCTCGCTGCTCCTGGGGAAGTCCGTCGTCGGAGGCATCACCAGGATCGACATCCGGCCGGACGGCGGCGGCTGCGACACCGTCTGGGAGAGCAAGGAGCGCTCCCCCTCCACCGTCGCCAAGCTCTCCACCGCCAACGGCCTCCTCTACTACTACACAAAGGACCCCCACCGCCTGGGCATCGACGCCTGGTACCTGACCGCCGTCGACTTCCGCACCGGCCACACCCGCTGGAAACGCCTGACCGGCACCGGCCCGCTCTACGACAACAACTGGGCCCCGATCACCCTCGGCCCGGACGGCACGGCCTACATCGGCGTCTTCAACGGCCTGGTCGCCGTACGGGACACCCGACCGCGCCCCTGACCGACGGGCCGCCCCTACGGGCCTTCATGAACGTCACATTGCCCCGCATTGCGAGTCCATGGCGGCCCGCCCCACACCCTTGCCCCCTCCCCCACCACGCGGCCTACAGTCGGGACAGCACACCAACCCGGCCGTGTGCCCGAGTGGTTCAGGGGCTCGCCTGCAAAGCGAGTTACGTGGGTTCGAATCCCGCCACGGCCTCCAGTGTCCGGAAGAGACGAACGAAAGGGCGGCGCCTCGTGCGGGGTGCCGCCCTCTTCGTCGTCCGTCTCGTGGTTCGGGGCCGGCGGCCGGGTGTCCCTTCGGCCTTGGGGGTGCGGGCGAGGATCCGCCGCACCGGGCCGAGCAGGTCGATTCCGTGGGGCCACCTCCGGGTGCGTAGGGGGCCGGCCGGGCCTCACCGGCCGGTGCGCAGCGCGGTCACGAAGCGGTAGATGTCCCCGGCCTCTCCCGTATCCGTCGGGCGGCGGAGCTCGACCAGGGCCAGCGGGCGGTCCACCGGCTCGCCCGTGTCCGGGTCGAAGGCTATGTGGCCGCTGATGCCGCGGACCCGGGATCTGCCGTTGGTCTGCTCCAGCATGGCCAGGACCATCCCGGCGGTGACCCGGCGGGTGCCGTAGACGCCGACGGCGTTCCGGGCCGCCTTGCCGATGGTGTACGTCGCGTCGTGGCCGAGCATCGCCTGGCCGCTGGCGAGGGCGGCGACGGGGCCGCCCACCTCCTCGCCGAAGGCCCGCTCGAAGTCGGCGAACGGCCCGGTCCGGGTGCCGCCGTAAACCTCCTTGGATATCTCGGGGTGCGTGAACGCCGTGTAGTAGACGGTCAGTTGGCTGTACTTCCAGCGCTTGGCGAGCAGGGCGAGCTCGGCGCGGTGTCCGTCGCCGCCGGTGTCGAAGTAGACGCCCAGCGCGCTGGAGCCGGAGAGCACCGTCGTACGGCAGTGTCTGCCGCCCTCGCCGGCCGCCTCGATGAACCGGCGCAGCTCCCGGCCACGGCCGGCGAAGTACACCACGTCCGGCGGCTCGGGGTCGTCGCAGACCTTGTCGGCGACCAGGGACAGCGCATTGCCCGCCGTCGCCTCCTCGCCCTCCCCCGAGCGGAACGGGACCACCTCGTCGTCGACGTCCAGTCCCGCGCGCCGTGCCGCCGTCGAGAAGTCCTCGTAGAGCGAGGTGTTGTAGTCGTCCTGCTCGTTGCCGTCCCTGATCACCTGGACGCGGTAGCCGGGGTGTCGTCGCTGCTGTTCCTTGAGGTAGCCGGCGGCGGCCGCGGTCTGGTCGCGGTTGGGGAAGGAGACCCGGTAGAACCCGGCCGTGTCGGAGCTCAGTCCGTCCGCCGCGACCGTCGCCCCGACCATCGGCAGTCCGGCGGCGCGCAGCCGCTTCACGGCGGCGGCCGTCCGTTCGTTGCTCTGCCCGAAGCCCGCCACCGCGACGAGGTGTTCCCTGTCCTTCATCGCGACGAGCTGGTCGACGACCTGTCTCCAATGACGGTCGCCGCGGCCGGTGTTGGCGAGCAGCAGCCGGATCTTGGGAAGCGTCGAGCGCTCGGCGTTCAGCGCGCGCTGGGCGAGGTAGGCGCCGCTGACGGCCTGCCGGGTGGCTTCCGGGCCCCGGTCGGCGGAGCCACCCGCCATGGCCTCCAGGTAGGCGATGGCGACCGACGGCTGACCGGACTTGGCGACGTCGTCGTTCTCGGCGCGGATCTTGCCGCTCAGGCCGTGCATGTTCTCGAAGGCGTACGCGCCGTCCGTCACGCCCACGCACTCGCCCCCGGCCGCCTGCCGCACGCCCTCGCCGCACCGGCCCGCCGTGTCGACGATCCGCGTCGTGACGCCGGCCAGTACCGCGGCCACCGCCAACGCCGAGACGATCCACAGCCCCCAGCGCCTAGGCGGCCTGGGCGGTTCGAAGACTCGGGTGCTCACAGCCACGGCTCCTTTCCGTACTGCTTGGCCTTCCGCAGCAGTGCGGAGGTCCACGGCACGCTGTCGGCGTGCACGGCGAGGGTGTGGAAGCGAGCCTGTATCTCGCCGTACAGTTCGGCGCCGGGATCGCCCAGGGGATCGCGATAGGGGTCGCCGACCAGGTCCGTGTGCGGGTCGTCGGGCGGCTCGGGGCCGATCCACACCGCGGCGAGCAGCCGGGTGATGGTCCGCAGCCGCTGTTCCACGGCGCCGTCGTTGAGGTGTTCCACCAGCCGCTCGTAGCGCTCCCACAGCGGCTGGTCGAGGGTCCCGCCCGCCTCGGCGAGCGGGGCGCGGCGCAGTCTGCACAGCTCTGCGCACCACTCCTCGGGCGTGAGCCGGTCGAAGACCTCGTCCAGATAGGCGGCCGCCGCGGCCAGATCGCCGCCCGCCAGGGCGTGGTAGGCCGCGATGCCGTGCTCGCCGGCGGCCCCCGCCCGCTCCCGCAGGGCGTGGTGCACGGCCCGCCTCCCGCGGACCGCGCCGGGCGGCCCGTCCTCGGGGATCGCGGCGAGCCGTCGCAACAGCAGAAGGCGCAGCAGGGGGTGTGGCGTCTCCGTACGGCCGTCGGTCTCCTCGTCCTGGCCGTCGAGGTGCATGGTGCGCAACACGTCCGCGCAGAAGTCGTTGAACTCCTCCTGGACGCGGGCGCTCGACTCGTCCCACAGCACCCGTCCGGCCTGCGTCTGGGCGAGGTCGGCCGCGGCCGCGGCATGCGCCAGAGCCTGTGTCAGCTCCGCGCTCGCGCCGATCGGCAACAACCGCTCCAGCAGGGCGTCGACGAGGCCCGAGGAGGGTTGCAGGACGTGCCGCAGCCGCTCCTCCCAAGGGGTCTCGGCCGGACGCTCCAGGAGGGCCGCCAGCAGCAGTGCGGTGCCCGCCGGATGTCCGCGGGTGAGCTCGTGCACCACCCAGCCCAGCCACTGGACGCCGTTGTCGGCGGCGGGCACCGACGCCCGGCGGCCGGCCGACCGCAGCACCTCCTCGGCCTGCTGCTCGACCTCATGGCGCACCAGGTCCCGCAGCCGGCCCACCACCAGCCCCTTGACGACCCGCTCCGGAACGAACACCTCCGCATCCGCGGGCCACCGGCCCGGCAGCACACCGGGCCGCCGCGGCCCGCCGAACGCGAAGCTCTCCAACGCCACCGGATAGCTCCCCGCCGTGGCAAGAACCAGCAGCGGGTCGGGCGCCCCGCCCTTCCTCCGGGCGTCCAGCAGCGCCTTGAGGAAGTCGTTGCCCAACGGGCTGTCGACGTTGTCCAGCAGCACCAGGCACTGGGTCGTACGCCGCTTGTCACCGCCGCGCGAGCCGTACGCCCGGCGCAGATCGTCCAGGAAGGCGTCGAACAGCACCGCCTCGGCGCGCTGCCGCTCGGCCTCCTCGCGGTCGCCGTAGCGCTGGTTCAGATCGATCAGAAAGCCGTCGACGGAGCCGCCGTCACGGCTGCGCCGCCCGATACGCGCCAGCTGCCAGCGCACCCGGCGCCGCACCCAGTGGCGCCGCCACTCCGGGAGCAGGGGCAGCGCCGCGGTCACCGCGGTCGGGGCACCCAGGACCGTGGCGGCGTAGGTGGCCAGCTGGTTGATGACCTCCGTCCGGCTGCTGGGCGGCCCGACCAGCGCCTCTTCCATCTGCCGTACGGCGGCGTCCCGGTCGGCCGCATCCATCCGGGCCGCAACGGCGATCGTCAGCAGGCCGAAGGCCGGAAACCGCAGCCGCGCGAAGTCCTTCTTCCTCTCATTGAGCTGGAAGACCAGCGCGGCCAGCACATCGATCGGCTTACGTCCCTCCTGCCCCAGCGCCGCCAGGTCGAGGCGGGCCACCGGGGCCCGCCGGCCCCAGTCCGCCAGATGCCGCAGCACCGTCGTCTTACCGCTGCCACGCGGCCCCAACAGCAAGGTGGCGGGCAACTCCGGCCGGCTGCCCGGCCGGCGTACCAACAGCTCCCGGACGTACCGCTCCACGGCCCGGTCCCGCCCCGATTCGCCCGCCCATTCCTGCGGCATCCCGCTCCCCCTCGGCCTCGCGATCCCCGTCGCCCCCGCGACCCCCACGGCCGGTCGGCTCTCTCCGGCCGCCCCAGGATCCTCCAATTCCCGTGCACCGCAAGCACTTTGCCCCCTTCGCCCCTCCCTCCCCCCCTCACCCGCACCCTCCCCATCCACCGAAAATCACTGTACGTGACCAGGCCGATAATTTCCATCACTGAGAGTGAATGCCCGGAGGTGAGTTCACCTTCCGCCACGGCCTCGAAACGCAGGACACACCTACGCACCTGCGCACCTGGTGGCGGCCCCGGCATCCGCGGGGACCGCCTCCATGCCGGGCAGACCCGGCGCCCCCTGACGCCCCCTCATGCCCCTTCAGGGACCTGGGCGTTGCGAAAGGTGATCATCCGGTCGGGCTCGATGCGGGCCCACGGCAGGGCGCTCATCCAGCCGTCCCATGCCTCGCGCCCGTACACCTCGATCAGGAACGACGTCAGTGCCGGGTCGTTCGCCGGGGACACCTCGCGGGCCCTGCCATGGACCGTGATCTGCAGCCGTTCGCCGTCGATGACCGAGGCGGAGACGGCGGGGCGGGCGCGGAGGTGCCGGAACCGGAGCGAATCGGCGCCCGAACCGAAGTGGAGGCGACCCCGGTAGAAGAGTCCGTCGACCGGACCCACCCGGGGCTCGCCTCCGGCCGTCGTGGTGGCCAGCGCCATCACGCGCATGGCGCCCATCTCGGCGACCACCCCCGCGGCGTCGAGGCGGCGCTCCTCGGTGACGATGGAGCGCAGGTGCCGGCCCGCCGCGGCGTACGAGTCGGCTAGCAGGCGCTGTAACCAGGCAAGATCTTCCGGGTTCTCATGCATGGCACCAGGCTGCCAGAGGCGGGTCCGTGGACCCTACTGCCGCACCACCTGGGCCACCGCCGCCTGGGGGCGGATCGGGAGGCGGCCGATGGGGCGGCCGGTGGCGGCACGGACGGCGGAGGCCACGGCGGCCGGAGAGGTGACGACCGGGACGGCGCTTGCCGGCTTGGCGCCGAAGGGGGCGATGACGTCGCGGTCCTCGACGAGTTCGACGATGCGGATGTCGGGGGCGTCCAGGGCGGTCGGCAGGGCGTAGCCGGTCAGGTCGGGGTGGCGGACCTGACCGCGGGTGGTGCGGAGGTTCTCCATCAGGGCGGCGCCCAGGCCCTGGGTGACGCCGGCCTCGATACGGGCCCGCAGTTGGCGCGGGTTGAGCACCCGGCCGACGTCCTGGGCGACGGACATCTCCACGACCCGGATGGTGCCCAGCTCGATGTCGACGTCGGCGACGCAGCGGATGGCGCAGAAGGCGAGGCCGACGAAGGCGTCGCCCTGGCCCTCGTCGTCCAGCGGCTCGGTGGGGTGCGGGCGGCACTGGGCGGTGGCCCACAGCTCCTTGCCGTCCAGGGCCTCCGCGACGGTGGTGCTGAGCACGCCGTCGTACGAGGTGATCTTGCCGTCGTTGATCTGGAGGAGTTCGGTGGACATGCCGAACTTGTGGGCCAGCGGCTGGAGGAGCTGGGTGCGGACCATCTTCGCGGCGCGCTCGACGGCGCCGCCGGAGACCCAGGTGTGCCGGCCGTGGCAGGCCGGGCCGGCGGGCGGCTGGTCGGTGTCGACGCCGGCGACGTGCACCTCCTCGACGCCGAGGGCCTCCTGGACGATCTGCCGCGCGAGTGTGGAGAAGCCCGATCCGGTCTCGACGGCGGCGCAGATGACGGTGGCGACCGAGCCGCTGACCTTGACGGTGGCGGTGGAGACCTCGTCGGTGCCCTCCGCGCCGAGCATGTGCACCATGCCCAGCGCGTAGCCGACGCCGCGGCGCACCGCGCCCGGCTCGCCGGCGCCCTCGGGGCCGCCCGGCAGCAGCCACTCCGCCTCGGGGGCGTCCTTGGGCAGTTCGGGAAGCGGTGCCTCCTTCACGGCGCGCAGGAGTTCGGCGACGGGGGCGGGGCAGGTGACCGTCTGCCCCGTGGGGAGCAGGTCGCCGGTGGCCATGACGTTGCGCCGCCGGATCTCGTCGGGCTCCAGGCCCAGGCTGGCGGCCAGCTTGTCCATCTGGCCCTCGTAGGCGGCGCAGACCTGCATCGCGCCCTCTCCGCGTACGTGGCCGGAGGGCGGGTTGTTGGTGCGCACCGCCCAGCCGTCGACGACGGCGTGCGGGACGACGTACGGGCCGCAGGAGAAGGACACCGCGGCGGCGAGCGCGTCGGCGGAGGTGTCGGCGTAGGCGCCGGCGTCCATCAGGATCTGCGCCTCGACCTTCACCAGCTTGCCGTCGGCGTCCGCGTGGTGGCGGTAGCGCAGCAGCGTGGGGTGGCGGTGGGCGTGCGCGAGGAAGGACTCCTCGCGGGTGGCGGCGAGCTTGACGGGGCAGCCCGTGCGCAGCGCCAGCAGGCCGAGCGAGAGCTGGATGCCGGGGTCCTCGCGGTCGGCGGTGGCGCCGGGCACGCCGGTCACCACGACCTTGACCTGCTCCGGTTCCAGGCCGAAGGAGGCGGCGGCCAGATCGCGGTCGGTGTGCGGGTCGGTGGAGGCGGTGTAGATCTCCACGCCGCCATCGGGGCGCGGCACCGCGAGCCCGGCCTCGGCCCCGATGGGCGCGGGGTCCTGGCGGCCGATCCGGTAGAGCCCCTCGACCATCACCTCGCCCACGGCGTCGGCGTCGCCGAAGCGGAGCGGGATGTGCCGGATCAGGTTGCCGTCGGGGTGCAGCGGCTCGGCCTCGAAGGCGAGCTGGGGGTCGGTGACGGCCTCTTGGATCTCGTACTCGACGGCGATGGCGGCGGCGGCCAGCCGGGCCGTGTCGGGGTGGTCGGCGGCCACCGCGGCGATCGGCTCGCCGTGGTGGCGGACCTCGTCCTTGGCGAAGACCGGGCGGTCGGCGGTGCCCCGGCCGTGGCCCGCGTCCCCGGGGACGTCCTCGTGCGTGACGACGACGCGCACGCCCGGCATCTGCGCCGCGGGCGCGGTGTCGATGGACAGGATCCGGGCGCGCGGGTGCGGTGAGCGCAGCACCGCCGCCCACAGCAGCCCCTCGGCCCACAGGTCGGCGGCGTACGGGAAGGTGCCCTCGGTCTTCGCCGGCGCGTCGGCGGGCGGCAGGGAGACGCCCAGGCCGTGCAGCGGCGGTTCGACGGGGATCTGGACGCCCGCCGCGGGGGTCGCGGTGACGGCACCTGCGCCATCGGACGTGCCGCTCATGCGGAGCCTCCCGTTTGCGGATCCTGGTGGTGCGGGGCGTGGCCCATGGGGTCGGCAGGGCCCGCCTGGTGGGGAATACGGGCGGTGTCCGCCGGCGCCGCCTCGGCCGGCCCGTCCGGACCGTCCGACGCGTCGTCCTCCTGGGCGTAGGCGGCCTCCGTACGCGCCTTGACGACCTCCTCGACGGCGTCCAGCACACCCCGATAGCCGGAGCAGCGGCACAGGTTGCCGCACAGCGCCTTACGGGTCTCCAGCTCGCTGGGGGCGTGGTTGCCCTCCAGCAGGTCGTGCACGGTCATCGCCATGCCCGGTACGCAGAAGCCGCACTGCACCGCACCGGAGGCGGCCAGCGCGCGCTGGACGTCGGAGGGCACGCCGTTCTGGGCGAGGCCCTCGACCGTGCGGACCTCGCTGCCCGCGGTGGTCGCCGCGGGCACCAGGCAGGACGCGACCAGCCGCCCGTCCACCTGGACGGAGCAGGCGCCGCACTCGCCCTGGGAGCAGCCGTCCTTGGCCCCGGCCAGGCCGAGGCGCTCGCGCAGCACGTAGAGCAGCGACTCGCCGATCCAGGCGTCGGTGACCGGCCGGTCGATGCCGTTCACCCGCAGGACGTAGGAGGCGGCGGGGTGCTCGTCGTGGGCGTCGGCGGCCGCCGCGGGGTCGTGGTCCGCGGCGGCGTCGGGCGCGCCTACGGGAGCCTCGGTGTCCGCGGGGCCGGGATCGTCGGCGGGGACCGCGCCCTCGTGGGCGGGGGCGCCGGACGGCGCGGTGCCACCGGCGGGGGCCGCCGCGGCGGCGAGGCCGGTGGGGTCGCCGGGCTCCGCGGGCCCACCGTGGCCGGCGGGGTCGTCGGGCGCGCCGGAATCCGCGGGGTCGACGGATGCGGTGGAAGCCGGCTCGGCGGGCTCGGCCGCGCCGTCGCCCGGCGCGAACTCGCCGGACCGCTCCGGCCGTTCGCCCTCGGCCGCCGGGGCGTCCCATCCGCCGGCGCCGGCCGGAGCGGGCACGTCCACCGCCGCGTCGTGCCGGTCCGCCGCCTCGTGCCGCGGCGCGGCGTCGTCGGCCGGGGGCCACTGGGCCAGCGCGTCGGCGGGCAGCGACCAGTGCCCGGTGGCGGAGGCACCCGCGCCCGCGCCCGTGCCGTACGGGTCGGCGGCGTCGCCGGCCGGTTCGCCGGTCGGCGCGGTGCCGTGGCCCGGCATCGCGCGGTCGTGGTCCGCGAGGCCGCCGTCGCGCGCGTACGGGTCGCCGGCGGGGCCGCCGAACCGATCGGGCACCCCCGGCCCCTGCGGGGCCTCCTGCGCCGGTGTGGCGTGCGTCTGGGCCCCGTTGGTGGCGCTCAGCCCGGCGGTGAAGTTCCAGTGGCCCGTCTGGGCGGCCTCGGCGGGGTCCACGGCGTCGTACGCGCCGGCGCCCGGGTAGCCGCCGCCCTGGTGGCCGGCGCCGCCGGGACCGGTAAGTCCCTGATGGCCCGCGTGCCCCGGATGCTCCGGATGGCCCGGAAGGTTCGGCCGGCCGCCCCTGACTCCCGTACGGCCCGTCAGGCCGCCGTCGCCGACCAGGTACTCGCCGGACTCCTCCAGGCCGTCGTCGGCGGCCGCCGGTACCGACCAGCTGCCGGTGCCGCCCGCCTCCGGACTGCCCGCCACCGGCCAGTCCGCCGGCTCGCCGCTCCACGGCTGGGCCGCCTCGGGCGCGCCGCCCTGGTAGGCCGCGGGCCGGCCCTGGTGGGCCGCGGTGTCCATCTGGTCGGCGTACCCGGCGGACGGGTCGGCGTAGCCGGCCGCGGGGTCCGCGAACGGCATCGTCCACTGGCCGGTGGCCGCCGGGTCGGTGTCGGCCCCCGGGACCTGCGGCGCGGTGGTGTGCGAGGCGAAGGAGGCCGGCGGGGTGTAGCCGTGGCCGGGCGCGGCGAGCGGGTCGGCGCCCGGGGTGTAGCCGGGCGTGCGGCGGCCGTAGATCCCGGTGGTGAAACCCTCCGGGAGCTGCACGAAGGCCGTCGCCTCCGACTCGTACTCGCCGCCCTGCGGCAGCGGCTGCCAGCCCTGGTCGGGGTGCGGCTGCTGCGGGTTGCGGTGGTCTGCCTCGCTCATGCCGACACCTCACTTCGCTCGACCTCGCACGCGCGCGGCGCGCACCTGCTGATGGTTCGCTCGGCGCACTCACTCACGACAGCGCCCTCCCCAGTGCGCGGCGGGCCAGGGCTGCCACCGTACGGCGCAGATGCAATGCGGCCGGCGGCAGGGCGGTCGGTTCCGAGCCGTCCTCCGGCGGTGCCGGGTCCGGGATGCAGGCGGCGGCCACGTAGTCGCCGAAGGCGGTCAGCGCCTCGGGGACCAGGCCGCGTTCGCCGTCCCAGTCGATGATCGAGGCCACCCACTGCTCGGCCTCCAGGGGGCGCAGCGGCATGGCGGCGACCGCGCCGACCGCGCAGCGCACACCGCGCCGGGCGGGGTCCAGGACCAGCGCGACCGAGGCGGTGGCGCGACCGGGGCCGGTGCGTGCGGTGGCCTTGAGGAAGGCCTGTGGGGCGTGCAGCAGCGGAACCCGTACGAAGCCGACGAGTTCGCCGGGCTGCAGCATCTCCCGGCCGGCCAGGAGGTGGCTGACCGGGATCTCGCGGCGGCCGCCCCCGGGGCCGGCGATGACCAGCGTGGCCTCCAGGGCGGCGAGCACCGGAAGGGTGTCGCCGGTGGGGGCGGAGCTGACGATGTTGCCGCCGAGGGTGCCGGCGTTGCGGATCTGCGGCGGGCCGGCCGCGCGGGCGGCGGCGGCCAGGCCCGGGATCAGGGCGGCGAAGTCGGGGCGCCCCATGCGGGCGAGGGTCAGTCCGGCGCCGAGCAGCGCATGGCCGTCCAGGTACTGCCAGCCGCGGATCTCGCTGATCCGGCCGAGGCCCACCAGGCCCGCGGGTCTGAGGAGTCCGGCGTTGACCGCCGCCATGAGATCGGTGCCGCCCGCGACGGGCACGGCGGCGGGCATGGCGGTAAGCGCCGCCACCGCCTCGTCGAGCGAGGCCGGCAACGTCACCGTGTGCGACGCGTGCGGTGCGTGCGTGGTCAAGCCAGCTGCCCCTTCCCCGGGTGTCCCGGCAGTTCCGCTCCGCCGTACGGTACGTGCTCACTGCCCGGACGTGGCAACTCTGGCACATCTTCCCGGGCCCTCGGCGCGAGGGTCCGCCAAGCGACGTTCCGTCCCCGAACGGGGTGCTGGTCCGGTTTCGTCCATCGCCGCGACGACCGGGCGGGACTGCGGCGCGGGGTCCGTCGTGGCGCACTCCACCGTCCCAGGGTCCGGCCGCACGAGCGCCCCGCTTGGACGGCGGCTCACACGTTTGGGGGCGCCCCGTCGATCGGGCGTCCGAGCACGCCGGGGCGTTTGTGCCAGGGGCGGGGGCCGCCGGGCGGGCGGTAGTCGACGCCGAGGGCGTCGAGGCGGGCGTAGTGGACGGCCATCCGCCGGGTGAAGTCCTCGTAGTCGCGGTCGGCCGGGGCCGGCAGCCGCGACCAGGCGACCTCGGCGAACCCGGCCAGCCGCGGGAAGACCTGGTAGTCCAGGCGCGCCCGGGTGTCCATGACCTCGCTCCAGGCGTTGGCCTGGGTGCCCAGGACGTGCGCGGCCTGGTCGCCCGTCAGCTCGGGCGGCACCGGTTCAAAGCGGTAGACGTCCTCCAGGGTGCGCACGAAGCCGATCGGCACCGGCTCGTCGGAAGAGGCGTGCTGCCGGTGGTCCAGATACACCTGCTGCTCGGGGCACATGACGACGTCGTGGCCGGATTTCGCCGCGGCGATCCCGCCGGCGTAGCCGCGCCAGGAGGAGACGGCCGCGCCCTCGGCCAGGCCGCCTTCGAGGATCTCGTCCCAGCCGATCAGCCGCCGGCCGCGGTCGGCGAGCCAGCGGTCGAAGTGCCGCATGAACCAGCTCTGCAGCTCGTCCTCGCCGGCGAGGGACAGCTCGGCGATCCGGGCCTGGGCGGTGGCTGAGGCCCGCCACTGGTCCTTGGGACACTCGTCGCCGCCCAGGTGCACGAAGGTCGAGGGGAAGAGGTCGAGGACCTCGTCGAGGACGTGCTCGTAGAACCGCAGCACGTTGTCGGTGGGCGCCAGTACGTTGGGGTTGACGCCCCAGGTGTCCCAGACCTTCAGGGAGGTGGTGTCGATGACGTCGGTGTTGCCGAGTTCGGGGTACGCGGCGATGGCGGCCTGCGAGTGTCCGGGGACGTCGATCTCGGGGACGACGGTGATGTGCCGCTGGGCGGCGTAGGCGACGATCTCGCGGATGTCGTCGTGGGTGTAGTAGCCGCCGTGCGGGCGCTCGTCCCAGAGGGGGGAGGCGCGGTGTCCGAGCTTGGTGCGCTCGCGCCAGGCGCCGGTCTCGGTCAGCTTGGGGTAGCGGTGGATCTCGATGCGCCAGCCCTGGTCGTCGGTCAGGTGCAGATGCAGGACGTTGAGTTTGTGGGCGGCGAGCAGGTCGAGGTAGCGCAGCACCCCGTCCTTGGGCAAGAAGTGCCGTGCGACGTCGAGCAGCATGCCGCGCCAGCCGAAGCGGGGCGCGTCCTCGATGGTCTGCGGCGGCAGGGCGGCGGCCGCCCGCGGGGTGAGCGGGGCCCGGCGGAAGGCCTGCGGGCCCAGGAGCTGACGCAGCGTCTGCGCGCCCCAGAAGACGCCGGCCGGGCCGCCGCCGGTGATCCGTACCCCCCAACGGGCGTCGGCCTCCAGGCGGTAGCCCTCGGCCGGCAGGACGCCGTCGACGGCGAGGGCGAGGGTGTCGGTCGCGTCGGCGGAGCCGGGCGGCAGCGGGAGGCCGAAGGCCGCGCCGAGGGTGGCGCGCAGCCAGCGCGCGGTGTCCTCGGTGCCGGGGACGGCGGCCAGCGCGGTGTGCTCGCCGAGGCGGACGGCGCCGCGGCCGGGGCCGTCGATGCTCAGCGGGGCCGGGATCAGGCCGCCGCCCGGTCCGGTGGGGGTGTCCGTGTCCGGCATACCGTCAGCCCTTCACCGCGCCACCCGGGCCCGAGACCAGTCGGCGCTGTACGAGTACGAAGAAGACCAGCACGGGGATGGTCGTCACGGTCGATGCTGCCATGATCCCGCCCCGGTCGTTGTCGTCCGGCCGGAAGAAGACCACCGGCGCCGTGGAGAGGGTGGAGTGCTCGGTGGCGCCGACGATGAAGGACCGCAGCGTCCGGACGGCGAACGGCGGGGAGAAAGGCCGGATGCGGCAGGCTCGGCGCGCCCAGGGTGTTCAGGCCGATGCCCGGTACGGCGGCGCCGGCGTCGCACCGAAGGTTCCGGTAATTCCCAGGAGGGCAGGGGCGGTTGTGCGCCCCGACGAGAGGCCGTCCGCGCGGGAGGTGCCGCCGCCCGCTCACCCGCCCGGGAACGACGACGGGCCCGGGTCCACGAGGAACCCGGGCCCGCGGCCACGGCGGGGCACCGTCACCGCACGACCGGCGGCCAGGTCATGCGGCCGGTCTTCGGGCACGACGGCCCGCGGCCGCTACTTCTTGCCGCCGTCCTTGCCGCCCTTGTCCTTGTCGCCGCCGGCGCCCATGGACTCGAAGATCTCCTTGCACATGGGGCAGACCGGGTACTTCTTCGGGTCGCGACCCGGGACCCAGACCTTGCCGCACAGCGCCACGACGGGGGTACCGTCGAGCGCACTCGCCATGATCTTGTCCTTCTGGACATAGTGGGCGAAGCGCTCGTGGTCGCCGTCGCCGTGCGACACCTGCGGTGTCGGTTCTACGAGGGTCCCCGTACCTGCCCCGCGCTCGGGCTCAAGAGTGCTCATAACTGCCAAGGGTACTCACGCCCGCCGCAACCCGGGAGCGTCGGCCCACCGCCGTGCGGAGCGGCGGACCGGCCCTACGACGCCACCGCGACGCCGCCCCGGTCACCGGCCGTCAGGCCCAGCTCCGCGGCGAAGGCCAGCGCGGCGTCCGGCCGGACCTCGTACCAGGAGTCCTTGTCGCAGACCGCGTCCAGCAGCGCCGCGATGTCCGCCGCGCCGACCGTGCGGGCCTCGGCCGCGGCGAGGAAGGCGCGGACCGCGGGTGCGGCGTCCCGCTCGGTCTCCGTGAGCGCCACGAGGTCCTCCACGATCTTCGCCACCGCGGCGTCCCCCTGCGCGACCCAGCTCATGGCCATCGCCAGGCCGTCGTCCGGCAGCTTCGCGGGATACGGCGCGCGGGCCCAGGCGTCGTCCTGCCACCAGTAGACGAACCCGAGGAGATTGCCCTCGGCGTCCTCGCGCAGCCGCTCCCAGGGCAGCCACGCGGGACCGCCGGCCAGGAAGTCGACCTGCCGGCCCCCGCTGTGCGTATGGCTGCCGTCCGAGTCCTGGCCGCACAGCACCGCCCGGCCGTCGGCGCACGGCGTCAGCCGCCACCAGTAGCTGCCGCCGCCGTTCCAGCACTGCAGCCCCTGCTCACCCCAGGAGAACTCGTCCCCGTCGTCCATGGCGGCCGCCACCACCGCCAGCGTCGCGGCGCGCGCCCAGAGCCGCTCCGGGCGGTCCAGGTCCTCGGGCACACTCGGCCTGTGCATGGCGCTCTCCCCCGTCGTCCAGCGCGGCCCCGCCGACGCGGCCGCGCACCGTCCCCTGCCATCTCGAACCATAGCGACGAGGACTGACAATTCCCCATGACGAAGCCGTCACAATAATCCAGCGCTCAACAAAATTTGGCTCGCGCCGGGGCCGTTCACCCGCCCGTGCACCCGGCGCTCAGTTCAGGGACGGATCGTCCGGATACGTCGCCACCATCGCCAGCTCGTTGCGCTGCCGCCGCAGCACCGCGCGCCACAGCTGCTCGGGGTCGGGCGAGGAGACGTCGCCGGGCTCGGACTCGACCACGTACCAGGCACCCTCCACCAGTTCGTCCTCCAGCTGGCCCGGCCCCCAGCCCGCGTAGCCGGCGAAGATCCGCAGGCTGCCGAGGACCGCCGCGAGGAGTTCGGGCGGCGCCTCCAGGTCGACCAGGCCGATCGCGCCGTGCACCCGGCGCCAGCCCAGCGGCTCGTCACCCGACTGGACGCCGGTGCGGTCCGCGGCCTGCACACCGGCCGTCTCCTCGCCGTCGCCGGCGGAGCGCGCGCCGCCGTCCGTGGGTGCGGCGCCGCCCTCACCGGACAGGCCGCCGGGCACCACGGCCACGCCGAGCGCCGAGTCCAGCGAGACCGGGCCGCCCTGGAAGACCACGCCCGGCTCCCCGGCCAGCGCGGCCCAGGGCGCGAGGATGTCCGCGACGCCGACCGGCGTGGGGCGGTTGAGGACCACGCCGAGGGAGCCCTCCTCGTCGTGGTCGAGGAGCAGCACCACCGCGCGGTCGAAGTTCGGGTCGGCGAGCGCGGGCGTCGCGACGAGCAGCCGGCCTGTGAGCGAGGACACCTCGGTCATGGGCACATGATCCCGCACTTCCGGCCGATGCGGGGAGTCAAAGCCCACGACCGTGCGAAAGCAGGGCAGGGCGTACGGCGGCAGCACCGGGCGCACGGGTTTGCCCGCCGACGGCCGCCGCGCGCCACTCGGGCTCACATTCACGACATTCCGCAACGCATCACCCATAAGGCGATTACGAATCAAAGGCGGACCGTAGCGGAGTGTGTTGTGACAAAGCCATTACATGCTCAGAGCCTGCACGGGCCTACGGAGACACCCTCGGCCGCCCTTACCATTTCTGCTTGGCCCTGCCCGTCTCCAGGAACGCGAGATCCATGACCGTCTCTACTGACGACGTACTGCTTGTCCACGGCGGCACCCCGCTGGAGGGCGAGATCCGGGTTCGCGGTGCGAAGAACCTCGTACCCAAGGCCATGGTCGCCGCCCTGCTCGGCAGCGGCCCCAGCCGCCTGCGCAACGTCCCCGACATCCGGGACGTCCGCGTGGTGCGCGGGCTGCTGCAGCTGCACGGCGTCACGGTCCGCCCGGGTGACGAGCCCGGCGAGCTGGTCCTCGACCCCTCGCACGTGGAGAGCGCCAACGTCGCCGACATCGACGCGCACGCCGGCTCCTCGCGGATCCCGATCCTCTTCTGCGGCCCGCTGCTGCACCGCCTCGGCCACGCCTTCATCCCGGGCCTGGGCGGCTGCGACATCGGCGGCCGCCCGGTGGACTTCCACTTCGACGTGCTCCGCCAGTTCGGCGCGAAGATCGAAAAGCGCGACGACGGGCAGTACCTCGAGGCCCCGCAGCGGCTGCGCGGCTGCAAGATCCGCCTGCCCTACCCGTCGGTCGGCTCGACCGAGCAGGTGCTGCTGACGGCCGTACTGGCCGAGGGCGTCACCGAGCTGTCGAACGCCGCCGTGGAGCCGGAGATCGAGGACCTGATCTGCGTACTGCAGAAAATGGGCGCGATCATCTCCATGGACACCGACCGGACGATCCGGATCACCGGTGTCGACAAGCTCAACGGCTACACCCACCGGGCCCTCCCGGACCGTCTGGAGGCCGCCTCCTGGGCGTCCGCGGCGCTGGCCACCGAGGGCAACATCTACGTCCGCGGCGCGCAGCAGCGGTCGATGATGACCTTCCTCAACACCTTCCGCAAGGTCGGCGGCGCCTTCGAGATCGACGACGAGGGCATCCGCTTCTGGCACCCGGGCGGCTCGCTCAACGCCATCGCCCTGGAGACCGACGTCCACCCCGGTTTCCAGACCGACTGGCAGCAGCCCCTGGTGGTCGCGCTGACCCAGGCGTCGGGCCTGTCGATCGTCCACGAGACGGTCTACGAGTCCCGGCTCGGCTTCACCTCCGCGCTCAACCAGATGGGCGCGCACATCCAGCTCTACCGCGAGTGCCTGGGCGGCTCCGCCTGCCGCTTCGGCCAGCGCAACTTCCTGCACTCCGCGGTCGTCAGCGGCCCGACCCGGCTCCAGGGCGCCGACCTGGTCATCCCCGACCTGCGCGGCGGCTTCTCGTACCTGATCGCGGCGCTGGCCGCCCAGGGCACCTCCCGGGTCCACGGCATCGACCTGATCAACCGCGGCTACGAGAACTTCATGGAGAAGCTGGTCGAGCTCGGCGCCAAGGTGGAACTGCCGAACGGCGCGCTGCGCAACTGAGCGGCCCGCCGGCCGACGTGAGGAGGGGCGGTCACCCGAGGCGGGTGGCCGCCCCTCGCACGTTCCGGGACGCCCCTCGACGGCGTCGCGGCGGGCGCCGGGACGCCCGGGCGTTGCGGGTGCGACGGGTCGGACGGCCCCGCGCGTCGCGCCATGGCCGGCGAGGGCCGCAGCACGCCGCACGGCGGCCCCGGCCGCCCCCGGTGGCCGCCCGCCTCCACGGCGCCCGCCGGCGTCGCCCAGACGGCCGTGGCGGGCTCCGAGGGGCGCCTCCCCTGCGGGTCACCCCCGCCCCGCTCCCGCGCATGCACAAGGGCGGCCACCCCCTGGAAGGGATGGCCGCCCTGTTGTGCCGTGCGGAGGGCCTTACTTGCCCTTGGCGGCTTCCTTGAGCTTGGAGCCCGCGGAGACCTTCACGCTGTAGCCGGCCGGGATCTGGATCGGGTCACCGGTCTGCGGGTTGCGCGCGGTGCGAGCGGCACGGTGGGTGCGCTCGAAGGTGAGGAAGCCGGGGATGGTGACCTTCTCGTCGCCCTTGGCGACAACCTCGCCGGTCACCTCGGCGAGGGCGGCCAGAACGGCGTCGGCGTCCTTGCGGGTCACCTCGGCGCGATCGGCCAGAGCGGCCACCAGCTCACTGCGGTTCATGTTTGTACTCCCGTGTTCTTCTTGCCAATGAGGCGTGCCACGCGGCATTAGCCGCATGTAGGGCACAGCGAAGCCGATGCTGCCAGGGTCCTCGGACACTCTCCGGACCCAGGTCTGGTGCCAGACCCTCTCGCCCGGTTACGCATCCTGCCCCTACCTGCGGCGGTAAAGCCAATCCGGCACCCAGCAGGGTCACACGAAAAGCGCCACTGACTGCACGCGGTGACGCTCCGTACCGATCCCGCTCCGTACCGGCCCCAGAAGGCGGCGGCCACACATTTGTCCGCCACCCTATGGGGCCCCCAACGAGGGCGTGTCGCGCGACGCGCCGTTCTCAGAGCGCCGTGGTGGCCGTCACAGCCGCGTCGCCGCCCTTGGCCGCGTCGCGCACCGCCCCGGCCACCGCGCCCGCGACCTTCTCGTTGAAGACGCTGGGGATGATGTAGTTCGGGTTGACCTCGTCCTCCAGGACGACGTCCGCGAGGGCGCCGGCCGCGGCCAGCATCATCTCGGTGTTCACCGTACGGGAGTGGGCGTCGAGCAGGCCCCGGAAGACCCCGGGGAACACCAGGACGTTGTTGATCTGGTTCGGGAAGTCGGAGCGGCCGGTGGCCACCACGGCGGCGGTCTGCCGGGCGATGGCGGGGTCGACCTCGGGGTCGGGGTTGGCAAGTGCGAACACGATCGCGCCGTCGGCCATCCTCGCGACATCGTCGCCGTCCAGGACGTTGGGCGCGGAGACGCCGATGAAGACGTCCGCGCCGACCACGGCCTCCTTGAGGGTGCCGGTGACGCCCTCGGGGTTGGTGTTGTCGGCGATCCAGCGCAGCGGCGAGTCCGGGTCGGCGTCGACCAGGTCCGTACGGCCGGCGTGCACCACGCCGTGGATGTCGGCGACGACGGCGTGCCGGACGCCGGCGGCGATGAGCAGCTTGAGGATGGCCGTGCCGGCCGCGCCGGCGCCGGACATCACGACCCGGACGTCCTCGATCTTCTTGCCGACGACGCGCAGCGCGTTGGTGAGCGCGGCGAGCACCACGATGGCGGTGCCGTGCTGGTCGTCGTGGAAGACCGGGATGTCCAGGGCCTCGCGCAGCCGCGCCTCGATCTCGAAGCAGCGGGGGGCGGAGATGTCCTCCAGGTTGATGCCGGCGAAGCCGGGGGCGATGGCCTTGACGATCTCCACGATCGCGTCGGAGTCCTGGGTGTCCAGGCAGATCGGCCAGGCGTCGATGCCGGCGAAGCGCTTGAAGAGCGCCGCCTTGCCCTCCATGACGGGCAGCGCGGCCTTGGGGCCGATGTTGCCCAGGCCCAGCACGGCGGAGCCGTCGGTGACGACCGCGACGCTGTTGCGCTTGATGGTCAGGCGGCGGGCGTCCTCGGGGTTGTCGGCGATGGCCTGGCAGACCCGGGCGACGCCGGGGGTGTAGATCATGGACAGGTCGTCGCGGTTGCGGATGGGGTGCTTGGACGACATCTCGATCTTGCCGCCGAGGTGCATCAGGAACGTACGGTCGGAGACCTTGCCGAGCGAGACGCCCTCGATGCCGCGCAGCTGCTCGACGATCTCGTCGGCGTGGGCGGTGGAGGTCGCCGCGATCGTGACGTCGATGCGGAGCTTCTCGTGTCCGGACGCGGTGACGTCGAGGCCGGTCACCGAGCCTCCGTGGGACTCTACGGCCGTGGTGAGCTGGGAGACCGCGGTTCCGCTCGCGGGCACCTCCAGCCGGACCGTCATCGAGTAGGAGACGCTGGGCGCCGTTGCCATGGCCGACTTCCTCTGCTTTCACCGTGTCGCTGGATCGCGTCCGATCGTCGCACCTACCGCTGAGTACTTGGTAGCCGCCCCGTATTGCGAACGTTTTGTTCGCGCACGATAGGTGGAGCCGGAAAACGACTTCCACCATACGAGAGATGATCGGGCGGGCGGAACCCCTCCGACGCCGGCGTGAGTTCCGCCACGCGAAATATGAGGACCGCCACGCGAAAACGGCTGTGGGCGCCCCTCCCAGTGGAGAGACGCCCACAGCCGACGTTGGCGACACCGACCCGCCATGCTCGCCTCGCGGCAAGTGGTCGCTCGTAGCGACGATGGTTGGGCCCGGGGGCTTGGATCGAGCCGGTGCCGTCACCCAGGCTAACAAACCATCTCGGGAAGCGAATCCCGTCGCGGGGCACCGATTTCAAGACCGCCCGTACGGCGGTCCGACCCCGACCCGTCGGACACGCCCTAGTCCCGCAGCAGGTCCGGTACCCCGGCCGCGTCCGGCTGGTCGCGCCCGGCGGAGAGCACGGTCAGCTGCTGGGTGGCCCGGGTGAGCGCCACGTAGAGCACCCGCAGGCCGGCCGGCGACTCGTCGGCGATCTCGGCCGGCGAGACCACCAGCGTGGCGTCGTACTCCAGGCCCTTGGCCTCCAGGGAGCCCAGCGCCACCACACGCTCCCCCAGCGGGGCCAGCCAACGGCGGGCCTGCTCGCGGCGGTTCATCGCCACCACGACGCCGACCGTGCCGTCCACCTCGCCCAGCAGCCGCTCGGCCTCGGCCACCGTGGCCCGCGCCAGCGCTTCCTCGTCGCCGCCGCGGCCCGCCCGGTCCCCGTCCCCGGCGACCGCGAAGCGGGGCTCGAGGCCCGTGGAGCGGACCGCCTTCGGCGACTGCATGCCGGGCATCGCCAGCGCCAGCACCCTGCCGGCCAGGTCGGCGATCTCCGCGGGGTTGCGGTAGTTCACGGTGAGCGTGAAGCGGCGGCGCGGGCGGGTGCCGAGGGCCTCGCGGCGCGCGAGGTCGGCCTCGTCCGGATCGGACCACGACGACTGCGCCGGGTCGCCGACGACGGTCCAGGTGGCGTGCCGGCCGCGGCGGCCGACCATCCGCCACTGCATCGGCGTCAGGTCCTGCGCCTCGTCGACGATGACATGGGCGTAGTCGGTGCGCTCCTCCTCCAGCCGCTCGCGCCGGCCGCGGCCGCCGCCGCTGCGGTCCGCGAAGGTCGTCAGCTCCTCCAGGCCCGTCAGGTGGTCCAGCGGGTCGGCCTCGCGCGGGCGGGGCGGGCGCGCGGGCGCGCCGAGGATCAGCTGCAGCTCGTCCAGCAGCGCGATGTCGTGCACCGACAGCGGGCCCTGGCCCCGCTCGTCCAACCGCCGCAGGGAGCGGGCGAGTTGGCGCACCTCGCGCGGGTTGAGCAGGCGGCGCGCGAAGCGGCCCAGCAGCCGCTCGTCGGCCATCGACGCCAGTACCGCGCGCGGGGTCAGCTCCGGCCACCAGGACTGAAGGAACTCCTGGAAGTCCGTCTCGGTGCTGATGTCCTCGTCGAAGCCCTCACGGACCTCGGCGGCCAGCTCGGGGTCGGTGTAGCGGCGGCCGGCGCCGGACTTGGCCCACAGGGCGTCCAGGATCAGCCGGCGGGCGCGCGGGCGCAGCAGATTGACCGGGGCGGTGCCGCCGAGGGCCGACTGCCGGATGGCGTGCAGCTCGTCGGCGTCCAGCTCGATACGGCCGCCGAAGGCGACGACCCGCAGCCGGGCCGGGGCGGGCCGCACGGATCCGCCGCGGGTGCGGCGGCCCCCTGCGGCCTCGGGGGCGGCCGCGGCCAGGTCCTCCAGGGACAGCTGGGTGTCGCCCGCGGCCGGCGCCGGCTCCGCCGCCGGTGCCGCCAGCTCCAGCGCCCCGCGGGCGGCCTTGCGCAGCAGCTTCTGCATCCGCGAGGAGCCCTTGATACGGGCCACCGCCGGCGGGTCGTAGGCGGTCGCCTCGGCGCCGTCGACGAGCGAGCCGAGCGCCCGGATGGCCACCTGGCCCTCCTCGCCGAGGGACGGCAGCACGCCTTCGGTGTAGGCGACCAACAGCGGCGTCGGGGAGACGATCAGGATGCCGCCCGCGTAGCGGCGCCGGTCCTGGTAGAGGAGGTAGGCGGCGCGGTGCAGGGCGACCGCGGTCTTGCCGGTGCCGGGCCCGCCCTCGACCTCGGTGACGGAGGCGGCGGGGGCGCGGATGACCAGGTCCTGCTCGGCCTGGATGGAGGCGACGATGTCCCGCATGGTGTGGCTGCGGGCCCGGCCGAGCGCCGCCATCAGCGCGCCGTCGCCGATCGCCGGCAGCTCCCGGCCGTCCAGCGTCGCGGTGACCTCCGGGCGCATCAGATCGTCCTCGACGCCGAGGACCCGGCGGCCCTTGGAGCGGATCACGCGGCGGCGGACGACCCGGCCGGGGGCGACCGGGGTGGCGCGGTAGAAGGGCGCGGCGGCCGGCGCCCGCCAGTCGATGACCAGCGGGGAGTAGTCCGCGTCGAGCACGCCGAGGCGGCCGATGTGCAGCGTCTCGGCGATCTCGGCGCGGTTGTCCTCGATGGCGCCGTCGGCGGGCTCGACGGAGGTGTAGGCGCCGTCCGGGCCCTTCTTGCCGTCCTTGCCGAGGAGCAGGTCGATCCGGCCGAAGAGGAAGTCCTCGTACTCGGAATTGAGGCGGTGGAGATGGACGCCGGCCTGGAAGACCTGCGCGTCGCGCTCGGCGAGCGCGCCGGGCGTGCCGACCTGGCCGCGCCTGGCGGCGTCGTCCATCAGGAACTCCGCCTCGTGGATCTTCTCCTCGAGGCGCCGGTAGACGCGGTCCAGATGCGTCTGCTCGGCCTCGATCTCGCGGTCGCGAACGGAATCCGATGCGTGATCCGGTGCGTGCGTGGCGTTCTGCGCGGCCACCCAGGCCCCCTTCTGCTGTGCGTAGGGCAGCCGTCAACCGTACGCGAACCAGGGACCGTGCGCACCTGGTGAAAGGGACAAAGTCGGGCGGATTTGGTCGGATGTTGATTCGGACCGGTACGTCGGGCGTCTCAGGCCTTCACCGTGGCCAGTCGCCTGCCCTCCAGCGTGTTGATCTCGAAATGGTCGATGTCGCCGCGGTTGAGGGCCGCGCCGCCGGCCGCGTAGAGGGGCTCGCGGTTCCACTTGGCCGCGCTGCCCTCGATGCCGTAGCCGCCCTCGGGGACCGCCCAGGTCGTGACGGTCTGCCGCCGGCCGTCCTTGCCGACCGCGACCAGGTCGCAGCTGAGCGGGCCCTTGACGTTGGCGAGTTCGAGGACGACCTGGGTGCCCCAGGTGCGGGGCGCCATGGACACGCCCGCCGCGACCTTGGTGACCGGGTCGACGGAGCGGACCTGCTCGCCCTCGGCGTACTGGGCCCGGACGGCGCTCGCCAGCGGCGGCGCCGGCTTCTCCGGCTCGCCGCCCTTCAGGGAGAGCGCGGCGAGCGGTCCGCCGACGATCAGCACCGCGGCGGCGGCGACCAGGAACAGCCGGCGCCGGGCCCGGCCGTGGCGCGCCGCGGTGACCTCGTCGAGCAGCCCGTCCAGCATTCCGGGGCCGGGCACGGCGGTGATCGTCTCCGGAGTGGGGGCGGAAGCCTTGAACTCGGCCAGCACCGGCGGCAGGCCCATCAGCTCCTCCAGTTCGGCGGCGCACCGGTCGCAGCCGACCAGATGCACCTCGAACCGTTCCGCGTCGGCGGCGTCCAGGACGCCCAGCGCATAGGCGCCGACGTCGGTGTGCCGGTCCGGCTGCGTGGGCGGGGTCACTCCGTCACTCCTCGTTCCTCAAGCGAGAGCCGCAGGGAGCGCAGCGCGTAGAAGACCCGGGACCGCACGGTCCCGGCCGGCACACGCAGCACCTCCGCCGCCTCGCTGACCGTACGCTCCTTGAAGTACGTCTCGACAAGGGCCTCTCGGTGGGCCTGGCTCAGGTCGCCCAGCGCCTCGGAGATCGTCATCAGGCGCAGCGCCCGGTCGATCACATCGGTGGCGGGCATCATCTCCAGTGGCGTCGGGTCGACCTCCTGGGGCCGGGCCTTGCGGCTGCGGTGCCCGTCGATCACGATCCGCCGCGCGACGGTCACGAGCCAGGGCCGGATCGAGCCGGTGGCGCGCTGCAGCTGCTCGGCGTTGCGCCAGGCCCGCACCAGCGTCTCCTGCACCACGTCCTCCGCGCGATGGCGGTCGCCCGCCACCAGTCGCAGGACGAAGGCGAGGAGCGGGCCCGCGTGCTCGTCATAGAGGGCTCGCATGAGCTCCTCGTCAGGTGTCGTCCTGTCTGCCACGACGGCATCCTTACGCACTCCAACTCCCGGGTCGATAGCGCGGATCGCCCAAGATCGCCGGGGACCTGGCCATGAATCGGACTTGCGGTGAGGAGTACGGACGCTACGGGCGGGGTGTTCAGCGGTCGGCCGAAATATTTTTCGCGGCGGGAGCGGGAGCCGGGGCGGGGACCGCGGCCCGGGACGGCGGGGCGGTCGGCGCGGCCTCGCCCCGGCGCACCATCGTGCGCCGGCGGTGCCGCGCCACCCGCGCCCGGTTGCCGCACACCTCGCTGGAGCACCAGCGGCGGCGCCGGCCGCGCGAGGTGTCCAGGTAGACCAGCGAGCAGCTCTCGCCCGCACATTGGCGCAACTGCCCCCGCGCCTCCACGTCGGTCAGCAGCCCGACCGCGTCGCGGGCCACCGCGGCCAGCAGCCCGGCGCAGTCCGGCGGGCCGGGGAGCGTACGGGCCAGAGCGCCGTCGGCGGTGCGCACGGCGCGGGCGGCGGGCGGCTGCCCGGAGGCGGCCGCGGAGTTGAGCAGCGTCAGGTCGCCGTCCGCCGCCCGGCCCCGCAGTTCGTCGTGCACCACCCGGCGCAGCAGTTCGCGCAGCGCCCGGAAGCGGGCGACCCAGCGGCCGTCGACGCCCTCCAGCGGGGCGCCGGGCGGCACCAGCCCCGCGCCGACCAGCCAGGCCGCCAACTGATCGGGGCCGGTGAGGCGTTCGGCCGGGGCACCACCGGCCGTGGCCACCAGGTCCAGGCAGATCCGCCCGCAGTCGAACCGCAGGTCGCAAGGCGCCGCCATGTGCCTGTCACTCCTTAAGGCCTACTCCGGCGGGTCGGGGCCGGAGCCGGCCCGGGAACCCACCACGCGTGTGCTCCCAGAGTGCCCGGCGCGCGGTCCGGCCGGAACCCTCCGGAAGGCGGCCGCCGCCCGGCCGCCGCCACGGCGGCCCGGCGCGGGCGGACGACGGGGCGTTCGGGAAGACACCCCCTACGCGCCGTCGTACGTGGCGGAAGCGCCCTACGCGCCGTCGTACTTGTCGGTGTCGGCGTGCGGATCGAGCGACAGCCGGTAGCCCCGTTTGACGACCGTCTGGATCAGCTTGGGCGCGCCCAGCGCCACCCGCAGCCGGGCCATCGCGGTCTCCACCGCGTGCTCGTCGCGGCCCGCGCCCGGCAGCGTGCGCAGCAGCTCGGCGCGGGAGACCACCCAGCCCGGGCGGCGGGCCAGCGCGCGCAGCAGCGCCATCCCGGCCGGCGGCACCGGCCGCAGCGCGCCGTCCACCACGGCGGCCCGCCCGCGGATCTCCAGCCGCCGCCCGGCCACCGGCAACGGCCGTACTCGGCCCGGAAGTTCCCGGCACAGCAGCTGCACCAGCGGCCCGAGCCGGAAGCGCTCCGGCTGGAGCGTGGCGACGTCGGCCGCCTCCAGCGGCAGCGCGGTCACCGGCCCCACGCACACCGGCAGCACCCCCTGCCGCAGCGCCGTCAGCACCTCCGGCTGGATGCCGCGCTCCGCGGCGCGGTTCAGCAGCGACGCGGCGGCCGGCGCGCTGGTGAAGGTCACCGCGTCCACGGCGCCGGAGACCACCGCGTCCAGCAGCCGGTCGACCGGGCCGATGTCCTCCGGCGGCATCCAGCGGTAGACGGGGACGCCCACCACCTCCGCACCGCCGGCCCGCAGCGCCTCGACGAACCCCGGCAGCGGCTCCCCGTGCAGCTGGACGGCGATCCGGCGGCCGTCGACGCCCTCCGCCAGCAGCCGGTCGAGCACCTCGGCCATCGACTCGGAGGCCGGTGACCACTTCTCGGTCAGCCCGGCGGCCCGGATCGCGCCGCGCACCTTCGGTCCGCGCGCCAGCAGCTCCACACCGGCCAGCCGGTGCAGCAGCACCTCGCCCAGGCCCCAGCCCTCCGCGGCCTCGATCCAGCCGCGGAAGCCGATGGCGGTGGTCGCCACGACGACGTCGGGGGCGTCGTCGATCAGGTCCCGGGTCGTGGCGAGCAGTTCGGCGTCGTCCGGCAGCGGGACGATGCGCAGCGCGGGCGCGTGCAGCACCTGCGCGCCGCGCCGCTCCAGCAGCGCGCCCAGCTCCTCGGCCCGCCGGGCGGCGGTCACCCCGACCGTGAACCCGTCCAGCGGCCGGACCTCCGGCTCCGGCTCCGTCCGACCCTGTTCGCCCTGCTTGTGCTGCTGATCGTGCATGGTGACCGCTCCGCCCAGAGTGGTTGTGCTGCGTGCTTGCGCACCGGCCGCCGCGGCTCGGGCGGCACGGGGTGCCAAGATGCCAAGGCTGCCAACGGCACGTGACAGGCTCGGTCCTCCAGTATTTCCCCGCGGTTACGGCACCGCGCGCGGCCGGCCGCTCCGGCCGCCGCGGACAAGGCCCGGCGAACGGCGCGGCACGGCGGCCTGGATACGACCGCCGTGCCGCGCCGGCCGGCTCAGACCTCCGCGTAGACCGGGCGGCGCTCCCCGTCGGCGGCCGCCACCGTCGCCGCCGGCGCCGTACGCCGCGCGCGGGCGGCGGGGCGCAGGTAGACCGCCCAGGTCACCGCGGCGCACACCACGTAGCAGGCCAGGAACGACACGAACGCGGGCGTGCCCGAGCCGGTCGCCGCGAACGACTGGCGGAAGGCGAGGTTGATGCCCAGTCCGCCCAGCGCGCCGACCGCCCCGATCAGCCCCATCGCCGCGCCCGACAGCCGCCGCCCGTGGGCCTCGGCCGCCTCGCCCACCAGTCCCCGCCGCAGCGCCTGGCCCTGGAAGATCCCCGGGATCATCTTGTACGTGGAGCCGTTGCCGAGCCCCGACAGCACGAACAGCGCGATGAACCCGACGAGGAACACCGGCAGCGACCGCGCCGCCGAGGCGTAGATCACCACGCCGGTGGCCAGCCCCATCGCCGCGAAGTTCCCCAGCGTGATCCGGGCGCCGCCGAACCGGTCCGCGAGCCGCCCGCCGACCGGCCGGATCAGCGACCCCAGCAGCGGCCCGATGAACGTCAGCGACGCCGCCTGCAGGGGCGTGCGGGCGAACTGGATCTGCAGCACCAGGCCGAAGGCGAAGCTGTAGCCGATGAACGACCCGAACGTGCCGATGTACAGCAGCGACATCACCCAGGTGTGCGGCTCCTTGACGGCGTCGCGGGCCGCTCCGGTGTCGTTCGTCACCGGGGCGAGGTTGTCCATGAACCGCGCCGAGAGCGCCGCCGCGAGCACGATCAGCGGCACGTAGACGGCCAGCACGACCCGCGGGTGCCCGGCCCCGGCGGTCCCGATCACCAGCAGCCCCAGCAGCTGGATCACCGGCACCCCGATGTTGCCGCCGCCGGCGTTCAGGCCCAGCGCGAAGCCCTTCTTGCGCAGCGGGAAGAAGGAGTTGATGTTCGTCATCGACGAGGCGAAGTTCCCGCCGCCGACCCCCGCCAGCAGGGCGACCAGCATGAACGTGGTGTACGAGGTGCCCGGCTCCATCACCGCCGCGGCCGCCGCGGTCGGCACCAGCAGCATCGCCGCGCTGATCACCGTCCAGTTGCGCCCCCCGAACAGCGCCACCGCGAAGGTGTAGGGCACCCGCAGCACCGCGCCCACCAGCGTCGGCATCGCCACCAGGAAGAACTTCCCGGCCGGATCGATGCCGTACTGCGGGCCCATGAACAGCACCATCACCGACCACATGCTCCAGATGGAGAACCCGATGTGCTCGGAGAGCACGGAGAACACCAGGTTCCGCCGGGCGACGCGCTCGCCGGTATCCCGCCAGAACCCCTCGTCCTCCGGCTCCCAGTGCTCGATCCACCGCCCGCCGCGCCGCGTGCGTGCCTCGTTACCGCCGTGGTCAGAACTGTCGCTACGGGTGCCCGCGGCCTCGGCCGTCATCGCGCCTCCCAGGGAGTCGGGTCATCTGCCCCGAAGGTAGGGACGGCCGGTTTCCGGTGTCGTGGCGGGGAGGTGACCGCCGGGAAACCTTGCGCTCACCGGGAGCGGGGACGGTACGTGAGCGACGGCGGACACCACGGCGTACGCGTCGGCGGCAGGCGCCCCGAAATGCCTCGCATGCTCCCTTTCACCACTCGTTCGGGGCAATGGCAATTGACGTGGACACTGTCAGGATTTTGGTCCCATGCGCCGTTTCATGCCGTCGGTACGGGTCCCGCCCGCCGGTGTGCGGCACTTGGGCTCCGTACACCGCGCACCAAGTGGAGTGCTCCCCCACCGTGGATTTCCTCGTCTTCCCCGATCACCCCGCCGGCGACGCGCTGTGCCGCCTCCTGCCGGCCGGCCCGCCCGCGCACGTCCTCCACCACCCCTCGGGGCGCCCCTGGATCGTCGGTCACTGGAGCGCCGACGAGGCGCTGACGGCCGAGGCGGGACCGCGCCGCGCGGTGCTGCTGGGCACCGCCTCGGCGGACCCCGGCGCACTGGCCCGGCTGCTGCCCGGCCCCGGCCACCTCGACGGCGTCGGGCAGCGCGCCCGCCGCATCCCGGGCAGTTACGTCCTGCTGACCGCCGCCGAGGGCGATCTGCGCTGCCGGGGCGACCTCGCCACCGTCCACCAGATCCACCACGCCCGGATCGGCGGCGTCACCGTCGCCGGCAACCGGCCCCAGGACCTGGCCGCGCTGGCCCGCGCCGCGGTCGGCGCGCGACTGCCGTCCGGCGCCCCCGGTGCCGGCCTGATCGACGAGGAGTCGCTGGCGCTGCGCCTGCTGTTCCCCTTCGCGCCGCTCCCCCTCTCCCTGCGACCGATGTGGCGCTCGGTACGCGCCGTCCCCCCGGGCCATCACCTCACCCTGTACGCCAACGGGCGCCACAGCGTGGCCCGTTGGTGGCAGCCGCCGGAGCCGGACGCCCCGCTGGAGCAGGCCGCGCAGACCGTGCGCCGGGCCCTGACCGAAGCGGTCGCCGCCCGCGCCCACCGCGTGACGCGGGCCGCCCACGACACGGCCGGGAGCCGCGGCACGCTCAGCGCCGACCTCCTGGGCACCACCGACTCCGCCGGCCTGTGCTTCCTCGCCGCCCGGGAGGACGTCCCCCTGCTCACCGCGTCCTGGGGGCGGTGCCACCGCGGCGGCGCCGACCCGGCGGGCGGCGCCCGCGCCGCGGCCCGCCCCGGCGCCGTGCCGCACCAGCGCACCCAGCCGACCGGGCGGGACGGCTGCCGGCGGTCCTGCCCCTGCGACGGCGAACACCTCGCCGTGCCGTACGCCGGCGCCCCCACCTGGTACACCCCGCCCGACGACCCCGACCACACCACCCCCGCCGACCCGGCCGCCCCGCTCGCCGCCTTCCGCGAGGCCGTCCGCCTCGCCCACCTCGCCCGCCTGCTCGCCGCGCGCGGCTCCCGGCTGCACCTGGCCGGCATCGGCGGCGACGCGCTCTTCGCCCACCGCCCGGCGGCCCTGAACTCCCTGGCCCGCAGCGACCCGCGCACCGCGGCCCGGCGCGCCTGGACGGCCCACCACCTGTGCCACTGGAAGGCCCGCGACACCCTGCGCACCCTGCTGGGCGGCCGCTCCTACCCGCGGTGGCTGGCCGGCGGCGCACCGCGGGTGGCCGCCACCGGCCCCCGGACCACCGGCGCCGACTGGGAGATCCGGGCGGCCCTGCCGCCCTGGACGCACCCGGACGCCGTCGCCACCGTCCGCCGGCTGCTGCGCGAGGCCGCGGCCGAGGCCCCCGAGCCGTTCGCGCCGCTGCGCTCCCAGCACGAGACCGTCCGCGCCGCCGTCCGCGCCGGGGAGACCGTCCGCGGCATCGGCGCCCTGGCCTTGGCCCACGGCATCGGCTACGAGGCGCCGTTCCTGGACGACGCCGTCATCGAGGCGGCGCTCACCCTGCGGCTCGCCGACCGCGCCCGGGCCGGCGTCCACGCACCACTGCTGACCCGCGCCCTGCGCGGCGTCGTCCCCGGCGCGGCGCTCTCCCCCGGCACCGCGGCCATGCAGGACGCCGAGGTCCGGGCGGGGCTGCGCACCCACCGGGGCGCCCTGGCCGCCCTGTGCGACGACTCGCTGCTGGCGGGGCGCGGTCTGATCCGGCCCGGCGTGCTGCGGCAGCACCTGACCTCCCGCCAGCCGCCCCCGCACGCCCTGGACCCCACGCTCGCCACCGAGTACTGGCTCCGCGCGCAGGCCCCCGTCCCCCCGCCCGCACCCGAGGTAGCGCGCCCGGCCCTCAGCGTCCCGGCGCGGCCTCCGCGTCCCGCGGCCCGGAGCTGACCGCCCCGGCCACCCCCATCACCCGGGCGTCCTCCGGCGGCAGCCATCCGCCGGAGGGGACGGACAACCACCCGCCCCGCCGGGCGAGTTCCCCGGCCACCGCCCGCAGCGCGCCCAGCCCGGGGTGCCGCAGCCCCCGCCGCCACACCATCGACACCGGTGACAGCGGTACGGGGTCGACGAGCGGCCGCAGCACCATCCCCGGCACGTCGATGAACTCCACACTCGCCAGCACCGACCACCCGCGCTTGCGCACCACCCGCACGAACTCCTGCGAACCCTCGATCTCCGGGAACGGCTCGGCCATCGCGATCCCGCGCCCGGCGAAGAGCCGCGCCGCCAGCTCCGTCCACTCCGCCGTCTGCGGGTTCCCGGCCGCCGCGTACAGCGTCTCGCCGGCCAACTCCGCGAGCCGGACCGCACAGGCACCGGCCAGCGGATGGTCCGCGCGCAGCAGCACCGCCATCGGCTCCAGCCGCACCGGCTGGTGTTCGAGGCCGGCCCGGACGGCCGGCGGCAGGCCCGCGTACCGCCCGAAGGAGACATCGAGCCGCCCGTCCGCGAGCTCCGCCGCCGCGCCCGTCAGCCCGCTGTGGAAGCGGGCGACCAGCTCGCAGCTGTCCGGGACCCGGCCCCTGGCCTCCTCCAGCACCCGGTGGGCGGTGCCGATCGGGACCCCGACGTCGACCAGCAGCGGCCGCTCGGGAGCCGGGCCGAAGGCCGCCGCCAGCTCCTCGTGCGCGGTCAGCACCCGCCGCGCGTACGGCAGCAGCCGCTCGCCGTCCACGGTCAGCGCCACCTGGCGGGTGGTGCGCACGAACAGCGTCGCGCCCAACTCCCGCTCCAGGCGCCGGATATCGCGGCTGAGCGCCTGCTGGGCGACGTAGAGCCGCCCCGCGGCGCGGGTGAAGTGCAGCTCCTCGGCGACGGCGACGAACGCCCGGAGCAGACGCGGATCGATGGCGGACGGCATCCGGACATCCTGGCAGTGCCCGCACCCGCCGCACCCCTCGCCCCGATTGACAACGCAGGCGCGTCAATGGGCGCCGATCAGGTGTTGGACCGGCATCGGGGTCCGCCACGACCGTAGAGGCATGATCCTCTTCCTCGCCGCCCGACCGGTGGTCTCCCCCGCGCCCGGCCCCTCCCCCACGCTCGGCCACTCCCCCAGGCTCGGCCACGCTCGCGCGGGGGGACCCCCATGCGCCGGGGGACCCCCCGGCGCGGCAGGCCCCCGACCGCCGGTACGCCCGGCCCCGCGCCGCCGCGGCCGGCCCGGCCTGCTCGCCCCCTACCGCCGGATCTTCGCCGTCCCGGGCACCCGCGCCTTCACCGCCGCCAACCTGACGGCCCGTCTGCCGATGGGGATGCTCAGCGTCAGCGCGGTGCTGATGATCGCCGGCGCACGCGGCTCCTACGCGCTGGCCGGTGCGGTCACCGCGACCGGGCTGGCGGCGACGGCGCTCGTCGGGCCGTGGACCGCCCGACTCGTCGACCGCCACGGCCAGGCCCGGATCGCCGTCCCGGCCACCGCGCTCGCCGTCCTCGGCTCGCTCTCGCTGCTGCTGTGCGTACGGCACGGCGCGCCCGACTGGACCCTGTTCGCCTCGTACGCCGCCACCGCCACCACCCCCAACACCGGCGGGATGTCCCGCGCCCGCTGGGCGCACCTCTTCCGCGACGACCCGGCCGCCCGGCACACCGCCAACTCCTTCGAGCAGGCCGCCGACGAGCTGTGCTTCATGCTCGGGCCGGTGCTGGCGACACTGCTGTGCACCGCGCTCTTCCCGGAGGCCGGCACGGCGGTGGCCGCGGCGCTGCTGCTGACCGGCGTGCTGCTCTTCGCGGCCCAGCGCCGCACCGAACCACCGGTGGCCGCGCGGGCGGTGGGCGGCACCCCGGCCGGCGACCGGGCTCCCCGGCCCCCGTCCCTGCGCCGGTCGGGCCTTGCGCCGCTGCTGCTCACCTTCCTGTGCACCGGCGCGATCTTCGGCTCACTGGAGGTCGTCACCGTCGCCTACGCCGACGACCACGGCGTCCGCTCCGCCGCGGGCGGCCTGCTGGCCCTCCAGGCGGCCGGATCCGGCGCCGCCGGACTGCTCTACGGCCTGCTGCGCCCGGCGGCCCGCGCCACGCACCGCTTCGCGCTGTGCGTCGGCGCGATGGCCGCCCTGATGCTGCTGCCCGCGCTCGCCGCTGCGACCGGGAGCCCGGCGGTGCTGGCGGCCGCCCTCCTGGCGGCCGGTATGGCCACCGCGCCGACCATGGTCACCGGTATGGGGCTGGTCCAGTCCCGCACCCCCGATAGCCGGCTGAACGAGGGGCTCACGCTCGCCGTGACGGCCCTGCTGGGCGGCATCGCGGCCGGCTCGGCGGCCGGCGGCTGGGCCGTGGAGCACCTGGCGGGCCCCGGGTCCGGCTACCTCGTACCCGCCGCTGCGGCCGCGCTCGCCCTGGCCGCGGCCCTGCTCACGCGCCACCGCCGCTGATCGGGTCGGTGTGCCGCAGCCGCCGCGGGAAGGTCTCCACGACCGGGCCGTACCCCCCGACCGTGAACGCGAACGTCATCCAGGAGCCGTCCACGAAGCCGACCTCGTGCGTGCCGTGCCGCACGTCGGTACGGTTGCGCAGCCAGGAGACCTGCCGCCGCTCCACCCGCCACGCGTACTCCACCGCGTCCGCACCGGCCCTCGGCTCCCGCCTGTCGGCGGCCAGCCGCACCCGCACCACATGGAGACGGTGGTCGGTCACCAGCAGCACCGACAGATAACGGAACGAGGCGCGAGGCCGCAGCACGGCCGCCAGCTGCCCACCCAGACTCTCCCAGCCACCCGACAGCTGCGGACCCTCGCGGTGGTGGCGGTCGTCCCGGCCGTCCACCACGGCATTGACCGGATTCAGGCGGTGCAGCGCCCCTTCGGCCCGGCCCATACCGTCGACGAGCCGGTCACCGGTGGTGCGCTGCGCCGAGAACGCCTCCCGCCGGAACCGCCGCGGCGGCTCGGGGAGCCGTTCGCCCGCCTCGACCGGATGGCCGGCGACCACCCGCTCCCCGGGCGGCAGCACGGCAGCCGCCCGCTCCTTGGCCGCGCGGGCCAGCGCATGCCGGTCCGTGGGCACCAGCGCGGACGTGAGCCCCGACCACAGCTCGTCGGCGAATGTCACCCGAAGGCCTCCCGCACCGACCTCTTCGCCTGCTCCGGAGACCGATCCATGCGCGCGTCGAAACTCTTCGGATCCGGGCGCGTCCGGTACTCCACGGCCTCCTCCGCGAGCGCCGGGGCGCCCTCCTGCGCGGCACCCGTCACCGCACCGCCGGGATCGACGCCCAGGACGCCCTTGGCCAGCTTCTTGGTCATGGATCAGTCAAACACCACCGGGCGTCGGGGTGCGGGCGGAGAGCGCACGCAAAACGGCCCAGGCCCCGCTCGTCCTGTCGGACGAACGAGGCCTGGGCCGTCACATGGGAATTGTGGAGATGGCGGGAATCGAACCCGCGTCCAACGGTGCAGAACCAGGGCTTCTCCGAGTGCAGTCCGCTGCGATTTTCTCAGCCCCGGAGATCACACGGACAAGTCTCCGACGGGCTCAGTCACTGTTTGATTTCCTTCTACACCCCGTGACCGGGTCTAGAAGTTTAGTTCCCTAGCTGATGCCAGGATCCGGGTCGGGAACATCCCCGGGCTGACACTTCGCAAGTCGCTACTTAGGCAGCGAGGGCGAAGGAATCGCGCTTGGTGTTGGCGATTATTGGTTTCGGCATATGGTTTACGAGATCATTGCCGCTTCCTCGACTCGCTTCCCCTGCTTCGACATCCGCTGTCGAAACCGATCATCCCCATGTTGAATTAACAAACTGCATCAAGGTGATGCCTGCGCCCCTCGTGGGGTGCGGAGCCATCGTACGTGAACAACGCGCGAGGTCGCCAGCGTATTTCCCCGCGGCCGGACGGCCGGGCCGACCGGCCCGCGCACCTCAGTCCCGCTGCCGGCGCCGAGCCGCCGACACCGCGCGATCCGCCTCGCGGCGGTCCTGCTGCTCACGGAGCGTCTGCCGCTTGTCGTACTCCTTCTTGCCCTTGGCCAGCGCGATCTCGACCTTGGCCCGGCCGTCCTTGAAGTACAGGGCCAGCGGCACGATCGTGTGCCCCGACTCCTGGCTCTTGGCCTCCAGCTTGTCGATCTCGGCGCGGTGCATCAGCAGCTTCCGCTTGCGCCGGGCCGCGTGGTTGGTCCAGGTGCCCTGGGCGTATTCGGGGATATGTACGTTGTGCAGCCAGGCCTCATTGCCGTCGATCTGGATGAAACCGTCCACCAGCGACGCCCGGCCCTGGCGCAGCGACTTCACCTCGGTGCCGGTCAGCACCAGGCCACACTCATAGGTGTCCAGAATGTGGTAGTCGTGCCGCGCCTTCTTGTGCTGCGCCACGAGCTTGCGCCCGGGCGTCTTGTCCTTGTCCTTGGTCTGCTTGCTCATAGTGTCGCCATTTTCGCACTAAGCGCCGGTCCCGAGGCCACTCAATACTGTGCGGGCCCGTTTCTCGGCATGATCGCCGACGACGAGGTCGGGGGTGATGCCGGCGCCGTCCACGACCCGGCCGGACGGAGTGCGGTAGTGGCCCACGGTCAGCTCGGCGACCGAGCCGTCGGCCAGCCGGCTGGGCATCTGCACCGAGCCCTTGCCGAAGGTCGGCGAACCCACCACGACCGCCCGGCCGCGGTCCTGCAGCGCGCCGGCCAGCAGCTCGGCGGCGCTCATCGTCCCGCCGTCGACCAGCACGACGAGCGGCAGGCGGGTGTCGCCGCCGCGCTCGGCGTACAGGGCGCGCTGGCTGCCCCGTACGTCGTAGGTGGCGACCAGTCCGCCGTCGAGGAACGCGGAGGCGGTGGCGACGGACTCGGTGACCAGACCGCCGGTGTTGCCGCGCAGGTCGAGCAGCAGACCGCCGTGCTCGGAGGCCCGGCGCACCGCGCGGCGGACCTCGCCACCGGTGCCCTTGGCGAACGCGGAGATCTTGACCCGGGTCGGCCCGTGCGCTCCGGCGGGCCGGTCGGTGACGACGTTCTGGGTCCGCAGCCGGGTGCGGTGCAGGGTCACGCTCCACTGGCGGGCGCCGCGCTCCAGATCCAGCCGTACGGGTGTGCCGGCGGCCGACCCGCCGGTGCCGCGCGGGGCGGACCCGCGCAGCCGGGCGACGATCTCGGTGACCGGCCGCCCCCGGGTGTCCCGGCCGTCGACGGCGCGCAGCCGGTCGCCCACCTCGACACCGGCCCGTGCGGCCGGGCCGCCGGGCTGGACCCGGGACACCTCGGCCCTGCCGCCGGCGGGCTGCCGCACCCACAGGCCGACGCCGACGTACGCACCGTCCAACTGCTCCTGAAAGGACTCGAACTCGCCCGGTGTGTAGATCGTCGACCAGCGGTCGCCGCTGCGGCTGACGACCTCGGCGGCCGCCTGGGAACCGGACTTCCCGTCCTCGATGGCCTCGCTCGCGGCGCGCTCGACGGCCGCGCGGTCGGCGGTGGCGGCGTCGGGTGCGTGCGCCCCGAAGGTCGTGCGGTCCGCGGCGGGACGGCTCGCGGCGCCGTCGGCCCCATCGCTCCAGGTGCCGGTCGCCGCACCGGTGGCGAGCACGCCGGCGAGAAACAACGTCAGGGCCGCCCCGCGGCGAATGCGGCGGGGCCGGTCGTACGAACACGGGCCCGACATGCCGGTGAGTCTAGGGGACAAAGGGGCGCCGCACGGCGAGTTGACCGTACGGCGCCCTTGGCAAAGCTCACACGTTGAGGTACTTGCGGCTCACACCTTGAGGTACTTGCGCAGCGCGAAGAACGCGGCGAGCGCGGGCATCAGCAGACCGATCAGCAGCACCAGCGGCAGGACCGCCACCACCGAGTCCCAGCCGATGAAGTTGATCACCTGGATCTTCTCCGCCAGCCAGTTGTTGACCAGGATGTACTTGCCGCCGACGATCAGCACACAGGCGAAGGCCGCGCCGAGCAGGCCCGCGATCGCCGCCTCCAGGATGAACGGCATCTGGATGTAGAAGCTGGACGCCCCCACCAGCCGCATGATCCCGGTCTCCCGCCGCCTGCTGAACGCCGACACCCGGACGGTGTTGACGATCAGCATCAGCGCGACGACGAGCATCAGCCCCATCACGCACAGCGCGGCGATGTTCATGCCGTTGAGGAGGTTGAACAGCGGCTCGACGGTGTCCCGTTGGTCCTGCACCTCCTGGACACCGGGCCGCTCGGAGAACGCCGACTTGATGACCGTGAACTTCGTCGGGTCCTTCAGCTTGACCCGGAAGGACTCCGGCAGCTGGTCGGGCGTCACCAGGCCGGCCACCGGCGTGTCGCCGAACTGCTCCTTGTAGTGCTTGTAGGCCTGGTCGCTGGACTCGTAGGTCACGTTCTGCACGATCGGCAGATTGTTCAGCTCGGTCTTGATGTCGTCCTTCTGCTGCTGGGTGGCCGCACCCTTGGCGCAGTTGGCACCGGTTTCGGCGTCGTTCTTGTTGCAGAAGAAGATGGAGACGTTGACCTTGTCGTACCAGTAGCCCTTCATCGTGCTGACCTGGTCGCGCATCAGCAGCGAGGCGCCGAACAGGCCCAGCGAGAGGGCTACGGAGACGATGACGGCGAACGTCATCGTGAGGTTTCGGCGGAGACCGACGCCGATCTCCGACAGGACGAACTGGGCGCGCATGGCGTCCTTTCAGTGCTGGGGGCCGTACACGCTTAGTGCTGGTAGCCGTACACGCCGCGCGACTGGTCGCGGACGAGTCGGCCCTTCTCGAGTTCCATGACCCGCTTGCGCATCTGGTCGACGATCTGCTGGTCGTGGGTGGCCATGACCACCGTCGTACCGGTCCGGTTGATCCGGTCCAGCAGCTTCATGATGCCGACCGAGGTCTGCGGGTCGAGGTTGCCGGTGGGCTCGTCCGCGATGAGCAGCATCGGGCGGTTGACGAAGGCCCGCGCGATGGCGACGCGCTGCTGCTCACCACCGGAGAGCTCGCCCGGCATGCGGTCCTCCTTGCCGCCGAGGCCGACGAGTTCGAGGACCTCGGGGACCGTCTTGCGGATCTGGCCGCGCGGCTTGCCGATGACCTCCAGGGCGAAGGCGACGTTCTGCCCGACGGTCTTGTTGGGGAGCAGCCGGAAGTCCTGGAAGACCGTCCCCACCTGGCGCCGCATCTGCGGGACCTTCCAGTTGGAGAGCTTGCCGAGGTCCTTGCCGAGCACGTGCACATGGCCATGGCTGGCCCGCTCCTCGCGCAGCAGCAGCCGCAGGAAGGTGGACTTGCCGGAGCCCGAGGAGCCCACCAGGAAGACGAACTCACCGCGCTCGATCTCGAGCGAGACGTCCCTGAGTGCGGGACGGTTCTGCTTCGGGTAGGTCTTGGAGACGTTGTCGAATCGGATCACAGATGCACCACGGTCGACCTGGATAGGGGCACGGTTGCCGAGTTGCGGCGCCCGTCGGTGTGCGTGACCATACGCGAACCTCGCAGGACGGTGCAGTCGGCGTGGAGGGTTGGTGCATTTATTCACGGCACCTACGGGACAAAAGGCGCACAATCCCGCGGGGCGCGCCGTTCCGCCCGGGAGCTGGCACAGTGGTAGAGGGAACCAATGCGCCGTCCGGTGCGTTGGTGCAGTGGAGAAGGAGGTCGCATGACGTACGACCGACTGGTGTGCGCCAACTGCGCGGCCCCTGTGAGCGAGGGCCGCTGCCCTGTGTGCCGGGCGAGCAGAGAACGGCTCCAGCAGCAGGCGGGCGGTATATTCGCCCAGCTCAGCCCCGCGATGCTGGTGGCTTTGATGATCGCGCTGTTCGCGGTCGGTGTGCTGCTCCACCAGACCGTCTGACGCGCGTAGCGGCGCCGGAAATCGGGATTGCACTCACCGCAACCGACAACGACTCCGCCCCGGGTCACCACGACGCGGGGCCACACGAACGCCGAGGGGCCCGGGACGCTGTTGCGTCCCGGGCCCCTTGTGGTGCCGCGTCAGCGTCAGGCCGCTGCCGCGCCGCCGCCGTTCTTGTTGATCAGACGGGGCAGCATACGGAAGCCGACACCGCCCGCGATCATCGTGGCCGCACCGATGAGCAGGAAGGTGGTACCGGAGGAACCGGTCTCCGCCAGCTCACCTCCCTTGGCCTGCTGCTTGGCCTGGCCGGGGGTGTCACCGATCTGCTCCTTGCCCTGACCGGGCTGCTCGATCGGCTTGGAGCCCTCGTTGTCGGTGCCGGTGCCGGTGGAGTCGCCGGTGGTGTTGCCACCGGAGTTCCCGTTGCCGCCCGAGTTCCCGTTGCCGCCCGAGTTTCCGGTGCCGCCCGAGTTTCCGGTGCTGCCGGAGTTACCCGTGCTGCCGCTGTCGCCGGTGCTGCCGGAGTCGCCGGTGCTGCCGCTGTCGCCGGTGCTGCCGGAGTCACCGGTGCTGCCGGAGTCACCGGTGCTGCCGCTGTCGCCGGTGCTGCCGGAGTCACCGGTGCTGCCGGAGTCACCGGTGCTGCCGGAGTCACCGGTGCTGCCGCTGTCGCCGGTGCTGCCGGAGTCGCCAGTGCTGCCGCTGTCGCCGGTGCTGCCGGAGTCACCGCCGATCTCACCGCCGGTGCCGCCGGAGTCACCGCCGATCTCGCCGCCGATGCCGCCGGTGTCGCCACCCGTGTCGCCGCCGGTGTCGCCACCGGAGTCGCCGCCGCCGATGATCCCGCCGATGATGCCGCCGATGATCCCGCCGTCCGAGCCGCCGGACTCACCCGGGCTGGCCGCGGAGGCGGCGCCGGCCGCGGTGAGCGACGCACCCGCCGCGATCACCGCACCGGCCGCAATGCGCGCTACGCGCAGCCGCGTCTTCTTCGTCATGTACTGCTACCCCCAGTAGCTGAACTCGTCATTGGAGCACCGCTGTACGGGGCGACGAGCCGATGGGGGTACGCGAGTTCCGGCCACGGAATGCCGACTGGCCACTCTTCCCCCGTTCATACACGCGCCCCAGAACATACGCATGCCGCGCTCAGCCTTCCCAGTCAGGCCGACATCGTCAAGGTCGAATAAAGTCCCGATGCCCGAATTGCTGAGAGATGTGCGGTACATGGACATACGACTGTGACCAAACCGCCACAGCAAAAACAACTGCCTCCCCGGGGGAGACAGTTGTTCCGCGGGATTTCCGGCCCGTGCCGCTACTTCTCCTGCTGCTTGCGCCAGCGGATTCCGGCCTCCAGGAAGCCGTCGATGTCGCCGTCCAGCACAGCGGTGGGGTTGCCGACCTCGAACTCGGTCCGCAGGTCCTTGACCATCTGGTACGGATGCAGGACGTACGAACGCATCTGGTTGCCCCAGGAGTTGCCGCCGTCGCCCTTGAGCGCGTCCATCTTGGCCTGCTCCTCCTGGCGGCGGCGCTCGAGGAGCTTGGCCTGGAGGACGTTCATCGCGGTCGCCTTGTTCTGGATCTGCGAGCGCTCGTTCTGGCAGGAGACGACGATGCCGGTGGGGATGTGGGTCAGCCGGACCGCGGAGTCGGTGGTGTTGACGCCCTGGCCGCCGGGGCCCGAGGAGCGGTACACGTCCACCCGCAGCTCCGACTCGTCGATCTCGATGTGGTCGGTCTGCTCGACGACGGGCAGCACCTCGACACCGGCGAACGACGTCTGGCGGCGGCCCTGGTTGTCGAACGGCGAGATGCGCACCAGGCGGTGCGTGCCCTGCTCGACGGAGAGCGTGCCGTAGGCGTACGGGACGTTGACCGCGAAGGTGGTCGACTTGATGCCGGCCTCTTCCGCGTACGAGGTCTCGTACAGCTCGGTCTTGTAGCCGTGCCGCTCGGCCCAGCGCAGATACATCCGCTGCAGCTTCTCGGCGAAGTCGGCGGCGTCCACGCCACCGGCCTCGGCGCGGATGTTGACGACCGCCTCGCGGGAGTCGTACTCGCCGGACAGGAGGGTGCGCACCTCCAGCTCCTCGACGGCCTTGCGGACCTCCGTGAGCTCCGCCTCGGCCTCGGCGCGGGTCTCCTCGTCGCCCTCGGCCTCGGCCAGCTCGAAGAGCACCTCGAGGTCGTCGACCCGGCCGCGCAGCTCCTCGGCGCGGCGCAGCTGGCCCTGGAGGTAGGACAGCTGGCTGGTCACCTTCTGAGCGCTCTCGGGGTCGTCCCACAGGGACGGCGCCGCCGCTTGCTCCTCAAGCACGGCGATGTCGGCCCTCATCTTGTCGAGGTCCAGGACGGCCTCGATCGACCCCATGGTCGAGGAGAGGGACTTCAGCTCTTCGGATACATCGACGACTGCCACGCACCCAGCCTAACGGCTACCACCGGCAACCTGACCCGCCCCGGCGGACCGGGCCCGCGGAGGGCGTGTCCCGGCCACCGGGACACGCCCCACCCGGGGTCATCACACGGTCACGGAGCGTCCGGCTCCGACTGGTGGACACCCGGTGTGGCGTCACCGGAGTCGTCGTCCCCCGAGGCCAGCCAGCCGCCCAGCCCCGCCGCCACGACCACCACGGCGGCGGCCGCGCCGAGCCGGGTCCGGCGCCGGCGCACCGCCTCCGGCGACGCGCGGTGCCGGGCCGAGCCCGCCCGGCGCTCACCGGCGGCGCGCGGGGCGCGGGCGGTGCCGTGCGCGCCGCCGGCCAGCTCGTCCGGGCCCGGGACCCGCATGCTGGTGTGCGTCTCCCGGTTGGAGTCCGGCGCCGAGCCCTGGACCAGGGGGACCGCGCCGCGCGGCGGCGTGGCCTCACCCGCCGCCGGGGAGTAGAACGATTCCTCGCGGGACCTGCCGGCCGCGCCCTCCTGCTCGTCCTCCGGCTGGTCGTCGTCCGGCTCGTCGATGTCCAGCGGCGGCATCCCGACCAGTCCGGGCAGCAGCTCGCGCAACCGGGCGGCGAGCTCCGGGGCGCGCAGCCGGGAGGCGGGCGCCTTGGCCAGGCACTGCAGCAGCAGCTGCCACAGCTCGTCGGGGATGCCGGGCAGCGGCGCCACGCTCTCGGTGACATGGCGGCGCAGCACCGCCCCGGGGTGGCCTCCCCCGAAGGGCGTGAACCCGGCGAGCATCTCGTACAGGACCGTCGCCAGCGCGTAGACGTCCACGGAGGCGCGCGGCGGCAGGCCCTCGATGATCTCCGGGGCGAGGTAGTCGGGGGTGCCGATGACCTTGGCCGAGCGAAGCGGTACGGGGGTCCCCCCGGCCGGAGTCCCCCGGCTACCGCCGGGAGGTGCCCCCAGGGGGAGGGTCCGGCGCGGCGAGTCGACGAGCCGGGCGATGCCGAAGTCGGTCAGCAGGGCTGGGTGCGCACCACCGGGGCCGAGCGGGCCCTGCATGTCCAGCAGGACGTTCTCGGGCTTGACGTCGCGGTGCACGATGCGCGCGGCGTGCGCGGCGGCCAGCCCGTCGGCGACGTCCGCGGCGATCGCCACCGCGGCCTCCGGGGCCAGCCGGCGCTCGCGCTCCAGACGGGTGCGCAGGTCCGTCCCCCGTACGAGGTTCATCACCAGCGCCAGGTCGTTGCCGTCGACGACCAGATCGCGGACGCCGACGACATGCGGGTCCTCCAGGCCCAGCAGCGCCGCCCGCTCCTGCACGAAGCGGCCGACCAGCTCCTGGTCGGAGGCGAGGTCCTCACGCAACAGCTTGATGGCCACGGCCCCTTCGGGACCCTCGCCCAGCCATACCGTGCCGGCGCTGCCGCGCCCCAGGATCTGGTGGGCGGTGTACCGGCTGCCGATCTTCCGTGCCAAGACTGCTCCGACGTGTCGGGCCCCCGAGCGTCCTCTGCGGGGGCTGAGGTTGGCGTCAAAGCTACGCGGATGCCACGGGGTTCATTGCCCCGGACGGCGGCAACCTTCACTTCTGTGAGCGAAATTGCCCGCAAGAACCCCTAAGAAGTCGACAAATCAACGAAGCCGCCCGCGGAACCGCCGTGTTGTACACGGGGACCACGGGCGGCCGGCGTCAGCTGCCGAGCTTGTTCACGAACTGCTCGACGTCGCGGTACATGTGCCCGATCTGCGAGAAGAAGCCGCGGGTCGTGCCGATCCACTCCTGGAGGGGGGTGAGCTCCCAGATCAGCCAGGCGGCAACGAACAGCAGTATCAGCGTGAACAGACAGCCCTTGAGGCAGCCCAGACCCGGGATCTTCATCGGGTTGGCGCTGCGCTGACGGGGCTCGCGCCGGGGCCGGGGCTCCGGCGCGGGCGGCCGCTGCGGCTCGTAGCGCTGCGGCGGCGGCTCCTGGCGGCGCTGCGGGGCCTGCGGCGGCTGCTGCGCGTACGGCACCGGAGCGGGCTGCTGGCGGTACTGCGGCGGCTGCTGCGGGGCGGCCGGGCGGCGCTGCGGACGGCGGCGCAGCGGGTCCTGGTTGGGGTCCAGGTACTGCACCTGGGTCTGCTCGTTGCGGTCGCGGGCCGCCCGCATCTGGGACTCCCACGGATGGGGGCCGTCGGGCTGCTGCGGACCGCCGGCCGGCGCGCCCATGGGCATCGGCGGCATCGCGCGGGTCGGGTCGGCGTCCGGGCCACCGGGGCCGCCGGTGGACGGCAGCACGCTGGTGGCCGCCGCCGGGTCGTACCCGCCGGCGCCCGAGGGAAGCACCTGGGTGGGATCGGCGTCGCCTCCGGCGGCCTGGCCGCCGTCCGGGCCCGTTCCGGGGACGGACGCGGGCGCCGGGTCCGGGGCGAGCAGCGCGGCGACGCCGAGCGCCGCCTCGGCCTGCGCGGGGGTGGCGTGCACGCCGATCCCGGAGGCGACGGCGCGCAGCGCACGGGCGAGGTTCTCGGCGCTGGGCCGCTCCTCGGGGCGCTTGCTCAGGCAGCGCTCTATCACCGTCCACAGCGGCTCGGGGAGCGTGCTGGGGCGGCGCGGTTCCTCGCTCAGGTGCCGGTGCAGCACCTCCAGGGCGGTCGACCCCGCGAACGGGGGACGGCCGGTGACCAGCTCGTACAGCAGGATGCCGGCGCCGTAGACGTCCACCGCGGAGGTCTGCGGGCGGCCCTCGGCGGACTCCGGCGCCACGTAGGCGGGAGTCCCGACGAACTCGTGGGTGCGGGTCAGGCCCGGGGAGTCGGCGAGCCGGGCGATGCCGAAGTCCGTCAGCATCGGATGCATCTCGCCGCCGTCGGACCCGGCGAGCAGGACGTTGGCGGGCTTGAGGTCGCGGTGCACCACGCCGTCGGCGTGGCTGGCGGCCAGCGCGTCGGCGATCTGGGCGGTCAGCAGGGCGGCCGCCACCGGGCTGAAGGGTCCGTTGTCGCGCAGATAACGGTGCAGGTCGGGGCCGTCGACGAGGTCCATGACCAGCGCGAGCAGATCGCCCTCGACGACCAGGTCCCGGGTGCGGACGATGTTGGGGTGGGTCAGCCGGAGCAGGACGGAGCGCTCGCGCAGGAAGCGCATCACCACGTCCGCGTCGTGCGCCAGCTCCTCTTTGAGGACCTTGATCGCGACCGTCTCACCGGGCTGTCCTGCCACGGCGGCCTCGGCGCCCGCCGTCTCCCGCTGGCGGGCACGCCAGACGGTGCCCGTGGCGCCGCGTCCCAGCGGCTCCTCGAGCAGGTACTTGCTGCCTACCGGCCGCACGTCATGCGCTCCCTGGTCGTGATGGATCTCTTGCCCGGCCCGCTGGGTCAGCCCGCGGCCGTCCGATCCACTGTAGTGCCGTCGCACAAGCTTTTCGGTCCGGCGGACCGGGCGGGGCTTGTGGGGAAGACGCGCGTTTCGGACAGATGGTTGCCCGGCGCCGCCGGCGCCCGCCCGGCTGGCCGTACCACCCGATCGGGGATGGTTCCCGGATGACCATGGAAGCGCGAATCCAGCCGGGCACCGCGCACAAGCAGGCACTTTTTCGTCCTTGGAAGACCAATCAAGATCACTGATTGACGGTCGGCGGGCGTGTTGTCAGCGGCAGGTGCGAGGATGCACCCAGCACGAAGCGGTGGGGGCGCGGTCTTTGTCGCGGCGTGCACTTGGGACTTGTACGTGCCGACGTGCTCGGGCTGGCGGGGGGAGCGAGCGGCCCCCTGCCGGAGCCCCGGCAGAAGGGACCGTTGACGGCGATGCAGATCCGGCTGACCGTCCTCGGGCCGCGCAGCGGCCACACCACCCGGGCCTGCGACGTGCTCGTGACGGCCCCCGCCGGCACCGCCCTGGCGGCCGTGGCCGGCTCACTCGCCGCCTCCGTGGCGGGCACCGGCGCGGAGTCCGGCGGCGCGGGCGCCGGCAGCGGCCCCGTCGTGCTGTACGCCGGCTCCGAGCGCCTCGACCCACAGCGCGCCGCGATCGGCGAGCCCCCGCTGATCGACGGCGCGGTGCTCTCCCTCCAGGGCCCCGGCCCCGCCCCCGCCCACGGCCTCCCCCACGGCACCGCGCGGCTGCGCGTCGTCTCCGGGCCCGACGCCGGGGGCGTCCATCTGCTGCACGGCGGCCAGATCCGCATCGGCCGCTCCGCCGACGCGGACGTCCCCCTCGACGACCCGGACGTCTCCCGGCTGCACTGCACCGTGACGGTCGAGCCGGACGGCTCGGTGCACGTCGCCGACCTGCGCTCCACCAACGGCACCGCCGTCGACGGCGGCGACCTCGGCGAACGGCCCGCTCCGCTGCGCCCCGGCGCCCTGCTGCGCATCGGCGAATCCGCCCTCCGCCTCCAGCCCGCCCCCAGCACCCCCGACCCCGCCCTGCGGACCACCCCCGACGGCGAGGGGCAGCTGCGCATCGCCCCGGGGACGGACGGCTCCCCCGCCGGGAGCGGCGCGGACGCCGCAGCCGGCGCGTACGGCCACGGCCCCCGGGGCGCCGCCCCGGCCGCCCCCGTACCCCCGCCCCGCACCGCACCGCCGACCGGCCCGGCGGCGCGCCGCGACACGCCGCTGCGCGGCACCCCCACGCAGGACACCTGGCCACCGGCCGGCACCCCGGACGGCCACGGCTACAGCGCCCCGTACGACGGCGCCGCGGCCGCGCCCCCCGACGCCGCCACCGCCCACGGATTCGGCCACGGCTTCGACCGCACCACCGGCACCCCCGACGGATTCGGCCCCGCCTTTCGCGAGGAGCCGGCCCGGGGCGGCGGTGCGCAGGACCTGACGCACGGCGGACAGCGGGCGCTGGCGCCCGCCGACGAGGCGTCCGGCGACGACGCGCCCCGCAAGGGCGGCCGGCGGGGCGGCATCGGCGCCTGGGCGCGGCGGCTGGCCGGCGGCCGGCCCGCCTTGGAGCGCCCGGACGACGCCCGCACCGACATCGCCGCCCGCTACGAGCCGGACGGCACCCCCGCCTTCTCCCCCGCCGGCGCTCCCGGTGGCGCGGAGGGCGCCGCCGGCCCCTCCGGGCCCGCCGAACACGAGCGCTGGCCGGACGCCGCCGCGATCCTGCTCACCGCGCTGGGTCCGGGGCCCCGGCTCTGGGAGCGCGGCCGGGACCACCCCGACGCCCTCGCCGTCCGTCTGGGAACGGCCAGCCGCGGCGGCGGCCGGAGCGCCGTCCCGGTCGCCGTCGAGCTGCGCCGGGCGGGCTCCCTGGGCCTGGCCGGACCGCGCGCCCGGCTGACCGGCCTGGCCCGCTCCGCCGTCGCCCAGCTCGCCGCCCTGCACTCCCCCGGCACCCTCGAAATCGTGCTGATCAGCGCGGACCGGGCGCGCGGCACCGAGGAGCGGGTGGCGGACTGGTCCTGGCTGGGCTGGCTGCCGCACGTCCGCCCCGCCCACGGCCAGGACTGCCGGCTGCTGCTCGCCTACGACCGGGAGCAGGCCGCGGCCCGCACCTCCGAGCTGGTACGGCGGCTCGACGACAGCCCGCTGGGCCCCGGCTGGGCCAGCGCCGAGCGCTCCGAGATCGCCTCCGCCGCCGCCCGCCACCAGGGCCCGTACACCCTGGTGATCGTGGACGGCGACCCCGACTCCTCCGCGCTGCGCGAGACCACCGCCCGCCTCGCGTCGGGCGGCCCGGCGGCCGGTATCCATCTCCTCTGCCTGGCCGAGACCCCGGCCGCCTCCCCCGCCTTCCCGCTGACCGCGACGTACGAGGCGGCCCGGACGGCGTCACCCGCCTTCGGCGAGTGCGGAGCGGTCGCGGTGCTCAGCGGCGATGTCGCCACGGCGCTGCGCGTGGTCCAGCCGGGCTCCGGGCCGAACGGCACGGTCGCGACGGTCGACGCGGTCTCCGGCGCCTGGGCCGACCGCTTCGCGCGGGCGCTGGCGCCGCTGCGCGAGACCGACGCCGCGGCCACCGCCGGCGGCTCCGCGGTGCCCCGCGCGGCCGTCCCGCTGCCCGACTCGGCGCGGCTGCTGGACGAGTTGGGGCTGGCCCGCGCCACCCCGGCCTCGCTGATGGCCCGTTGGGCCGCCACCCTGGACACCGGCCGGGCCGGCGCCGCGGCGGTGCTCGGCGCGGGACCGCACGGCCCGCTCCACGCCGACCTGGCCGCCGACGGCTCGCATCTGCTCCTGGAGGGCGCGCCGGCCACCGGCAAGACCGAGCTGCTGCGTTCGCTGGCGGCGTCGCTGGCCGCCGCCGACCGCCCGGACCTGCTGTCGCTGGTGCTGGTGGACGGCGGCGGCAGCGAACGCGGCGAGGGACTGCGGGTGTGCACGGACCTGCCGCATGTCACGACGTATCTCGCCGCCTCGGACCCGGTCCGGATGCGGGAGTTCGCCCAGGCGCTGTCCTCGGAGCTGAAGCGGCGGACGGAGATACTGGCCGGCGCGCCCTTCGCCGAATGGCGCGCCAAACACCTCCCGGCACCGCGGATCATCGCCCCGCGCCGCTCGGCGGAAGGCGGTCACGGAGAGCAGGAACCAATTACTCTCCGTAATCGTTGCCGAAACAAGGAGGAGGAGAGCGGCACACCGGCGGACTCGTCGACGTCCGGCACACTACGGCTCCGCGCCCGCAGCGGAGCCACCCCCGAGGACACCCCCACCGGATCCCCGGACCCGGCCGCACCGATGCCCCGGCTCTTCGTCCTCGTCGACGACTTCGACGCCCTGGTCGCCCCGGCCCTGGGCAGCCCCGGCCGACCCGCCGCCGGGTCCGTCGTGCGGGCGCTGGAGGCCGTCGCCCGCGACGGGGCGGCGCTCGGCGTCCACCTGATAGCCGCGACCGGCCACCCTGAGCGCACAGCCGAGACCGCGACCGGCGAACGGGCCGGACTGCGCGTCGAACTGGGCGCAGCCGCCGACTCCTCGGAGCCGGTACCGACCGGCCGGGGCCGGCTGCACCGAGTGGCGGACGGCTCCTCGACACCGTTCCAGGCGGGCCGGGTCACCGGCCGGATACCCCGCACCTCCACGCTGCGGCCGACGGTCGTACCGCTCGAATGGCAGCGAATGGGCGACCCCCCGGCCCGGCGCCCGCTGCGCGAGCTGGGCAACGGCCCAACGGACCTGGCCCTGCTGGCCAGCGCGCTACAGAGGGCGGCGCAGTCCTCGGGGGCCCCGTCGGCGCCGCCGTTGGTGTGAGCGGGGCCGAGCGGGAAGCCTCGCCGGCGGAACGGAAGGCCTCGCCGGCGCCCGCGCCGGCGTGACGGCTGCGTGACGGCTGGTGGGCATCGCTGAGCTGGCGGGCATCGCTGAAGCGTGACGTCGCCCGTCACCGCCCGGTCGCGCCCGTCCCATCCCGTGTCGCCGGCCCCGTCCCGTGTCGCTGGCCCTGGCCGTGGCTGCTGATTCCACAACAGCCCCATCACGTGATCCCGTAACAGCCCCATCACGAAAGGTGAGTTGGCGGCGAAGGCGGTATTGCGGAGCCCGTGGCCGAGGCGTAGACCTGTCGCACACCACAACCGCACAGAAGCTCGATGGCACGGCACCGAAACCGCACCGCGGCGTGACTGCGTGGCTGCGTGGCTGCGTGGCTGCGTGGCTGCGTGGCTGCGTGGCTGCGTGGCTGCGTGGCTGCGTGGCTGCGCCCCAGCATTACGGCAACTGCGGGACCGCGGCGCCACGGCGGCGCGAGGAGCGCCACAGCACGACGGCGTCGTGAAGAGCGCCGCGGCACGACGGCGCCGTGGCGACGTAGAGCACCAGGGCACCGCAGCACCACCGCGACCACACCGGAAGTACAGCGCCACGGCACCACCTCACCGCACGGCACCGGCATGGCAGGCGCAGCGACAGGGGGCTACGGGGATGCGCAGACGACTCGACCGTACGGCTGGACGCGCGTCCGCCGCGGTGGTGGCCGCGGGGCTGGCTCTGGCACTGGCCGCCTGTGGCAGCGCCGGCGGGGCGAAGGGCGGCGGCAGCGGTGGCAGCGGCGGTAAGGGGGGCTCCACCGCCCCGACCGTGCGGCTGCCCAAGCTGAGCGGGCAGAAGTTGCAGGTCACCGCGGTCTGGACCGGGCCGGAGCGGGAGAACTTCGTCAAGGTTCTGGACGAGTTCGAGAGGCGCACGGGCGCCGAGGTCGCCTTCGTGCCCAGTGGTGACGACATGGCCGGTTTCATCGGCTCCAAGATCGCCGGTGGTGGCCCGCCCGATGTGGCGATGCTCCAACAGGTCGGCGTGCTCAACGAGTTCGCCGAGAAGGGCTGGCTCAAGCCGCTCGGCGCGGGCGCCAAGGCGCAGCTCGCCAAGAACTACTCCAAGGGCTGGCAGGATCTCGGTGCCCACAAGGGCACCCCGTACGGGGTCTACTTCAAGGCCAGCAACAAGTCGCTGGTCTGGTACAACGCCCAGGCGTTCGACAACGCCGGCGCCAAGGAGCCGACGACCTGGCCGGACTTCGTCAAGGCGGCGGAGGTCATCTCCGAGTCGGGTGTCGAGCCGGTCTCGGTGGGCGGTGCGGACGGCTGGACGCTGACCGACTGGTTCGAGAACGTCTACCTCTCCCAGGCGGGTCCGGAGAAGTACGACCGGCTGGCGCAGCACAAGATCAAGTGGACCGATCCGACGGTCAAGCAGGCGCTGAACACGCTGGCGCAGCTCTTCGGCCGCAAGGACCTGCTGGCGGGCGGCGGTTCCGGTGCGCTGCAGACGGACTTCCCGACGTCGGTGACCCAGACCTTCAGCGGCGGTGACGCTCCCAAGGCCGCGATGGTCTCGTCGGCCGACTTCGCCGCCGCCAACATCACCCAGACCAAGGCGAAGGTCGGTACGGACGCCAAGGTCTTCGCGTTCCCGGCGGTGGGCGGCAGGTCCCCGGTGGTGACCGGCGGTGATGTGGCGGTGGCGCTCAAGGACGGCAAGGCCTCGCAGGCGCTGCTGACGTTCCTGGCGTCGACGGACGCGGCGAAGATCTGGGCGCAGGCGGGCGGGTTCATCTCGCCCAACAAGGAGCTCGACCAGGCGGCGTATGCCGATGACGTGATGCGGAAGATCGCCAAGGCGCTGATCGCGGCGGGCGACGAGTTCCGCTTCGACATGTCCGATCAGGCGCCCGCGTCCTTCGGCGGCAAGCCGGGGCAGGGCGAGTGGAAGGACCTGCAGGACTTTCTGAAGGATCCGAAGGACATCGCCGGTACGCAGGCGCGGTTGGAGAAGGACGCCGCCAAGTCGTTCGGGCGTTGAGAACGTGTGGGCGAGACCACGTCGTTGAGAGTGCATTGTCCGGGCGATGAGAAGGCGTCGTCCGGGCGATGAGAGGGCACCGTCCGGGCACCGAGAGCCTGCCGCCGACCGCTTCGACCGGGACCGGGGGACCGTCACGATGAGCGACCGACAGCGCGACCCGAAGAGCCGCGTACGGGGCGACGTTCGGGCCGGCGCGACCACCGAGGCCGGCGTGGCCGGCAAGGCCGGCGCGACCGGCGGCGGCCGCAGGGGGCGTGAGGGTCTGCCGGCCACCCGCCGCTGGATCGCCGCGGTGTTTCTGCTGCCGGCGTTGCTGCTGCTGGGTGCGCTGGTGGTCTATCCCATCGTGTTCTCCGTGTACCGCAGTCTGTTCGACGCGTCCGGTGACGGGTTCGTGGGGCTGGGCAACTACGGGGAGATGTTCTCGGACGAGGCCATCCGTACGGCGTTGCGGAACAACGTCGTCTGGGTGGTGGTGGCGCCGACGGTGTCGACGGCGCTGGGGCTGGTCTTCGCGGTGCTGACCGAGCGGATCCGGTGGGGCACCGCGTTCAAGTTGGTCGTGTTCATGCCGATGGCGATCTCGATGCTGGCGGCCGGGATCATCTTCCGGCTGGTGTACGACCAGGACCCGGAGCGCGGGGTCGCCAACGCGGTGTGGGTGGGTGTGCATGACACGTTCGCCGATCCGGCGCCGTTCCCCGGTGCCAAGCCGCGGCCGCGCGCCGATCTCCGGCCGTCCGGTGGCGGCGCGTTCACCACGCGGTCGGCCGTACGGGCGGGCTCGGCGGTGGATCTGCCGCTGGTCGCGGTGCGGCAGGACGATCTGCGGGGGGCGAGGCCGGCGGTCGCCGCCGTGCCGCGGCCCGGGAAGGTCACCGGCACCGTCTGGTTGGACTTCACCCGCGGTGGCGGCGGCCGGCCCGATGTGATCGACGGCGGGGAGCGGGCGCTGGCGGGTCTGACGGTGGAGGCGGTCAGGGACGGCCGGGTGGTGGCCGCGGCGACGACGGCGGCGGACGGCACGTACGCGCTGCCCGCGGAACAGGCCGGCGGTGCGCGGCTGCGGCTGCCCGCGAGCAACTTCGCCGAGGCGTACGGCGGTGTCGACTGGCTGGGGCCGGCGCTGGTCACCCCGGCCATCATCGGCTCCTACGTGTGGATGTGGGCCGGTTTCGCGATGGTGCTGATCGCCGCAGGGCTGGCGGGGGTGCCGCGTGAGCTGCTGGAGGCGGCGCGGGTGGACGGGGCCGGCGAGTGGCAGGTGTTCCGCCGGATCACGGTGCCGCTGCTGGCGCCGGTGCTGGTGGTGGTGCTGGTCACGCTGATGATCAATGTGCTGAAGATCTTCGACCTGGTCTACATCATCGCGCCGGGCTCCAGCATCCGGTCCGCCAATGTGCTCGCGCTGCAGCTGTTCCAGTCGTCGTTCGGCACGGATGTGGACGAGGGGCTGGGCAGCGCGATCGCCGTGTTCCTGCTGCTGCTGGTGATGCCGGTGATGTACGTCAATCTCCGGCGCATACGGAAGGAGCGTCGCCGATGACGACCGTGGACGGTGCCGTACGGGACCGGCGGGCCGGCGCCTCGGGTGGCGCGGTGCGGGCCGGGCGGCCCCTCGCCGCGCGGCTGGTGGCGCGGGCGGGTGGCGGCGCCATGCGGATCTTCCTGGTCCTGGTCGCCCTGTTCTGGCTGATGCCGTCGGTGGGGCTGCTGCTGTCGTCGCTGCGCGGTCCGCAGCGGATCGCCGGGTCCGGCTGGTGGCAGGTCTTCGCCGAGCCGGCCCAGATCACCTGGGACAACTACAGCCGGCTGCTGGCCAACGAGAAGGTGATGGGCTCGCTGCTGACGACGGCCTCGATCACGGTGCCGGCCACGGTGCTGGTGGTGGTCATCGGGTCGCTGGCCGGTTATGCGTTCGCGTGGATGGACTTCCCCGGGCGGGACGGCTGGTTCCTGGTCGTGGTGGGGCTGCTGGTGGTTCCGGTGCAGGTGGCGCTGATCCCGGTGGCGAAGCTGTTCGGCGCGGTGGGGCTGTTCGAGACGACGGCCGGGGTCATTCTCTTCCATACCGCCTTCGGGCTGCCGTTCGCGGTGTTCCTGCTGCGGAACTTCTTCGCGGAGATCCCGCGCGAGCTGCTGGAGGCGGCGCGGCTGGACGGGGCGGGTGAGCTGCGGCTGTTCACCCGGGTGGTGATGCCGCTGGGCGGTCCGGCGATCGCGTCGCTGGGGATCTTCCAGTTCCTGTGGGTGTGGAACGACATGCTGGTGGCGCTGATCTTCGCGGACAGCGGCAGTCCACCGATCACGGTCGCGCTGCAGCAGGAGGTGCGGCAGTTCGGCAACAACATCGATGTGCTGGCGCCGGGTGCGTTCTTGTCGATGGTGGTGCCGCTGATCGTCTTCTTCGCCTTCCAGCGGCAGTTCGTCTCGGGTGTGATGGCGGGCGCGGTGAAGTAGGCCCGCCGGGGGGGCGGCCGGGGGACCGGTGCAGAACCGGTGCACGACCGGTGCCGCGGGGTCTTTTGTTGTTATCCCGCGTTCATGTCGGTCCCCCTACGATGTCGGGCATTGCCGTGAAAGGCATGGTGCGTCGGCGCCTTGTCGTGGAGACTGCCTAGCGGTGCTCGCGCTGGTGTGCGAGCGATGACGCCCGGGCCCCGCGCGGGTCGCGCCGGTGTGCCGCGGCCATGACGCCGGGCGCGTTCATAACTGCAGATATCGCACGAATACCGCACGAACATCGCACAGATTCCAGACAGCACCCATATCCCCCCATATCCATATCCCTTGTCTCCGCTGTCCCCACCCTCTCCACCACCTGTCCCCGAGTGCATTTCGCCCTACGTTCCCGACCGTCTGGAGACGGACCGCACATGACTGCCCCCATCGCAGACCAGAGTGCCGAACAACTCCCGCGCCCCACCCGGCTGTCCGAGGTCAAAGGCTGGTTCTTCACCGCCGATCAGCTGCTCTTCGACTGGTTCCTGGCGCATCAGCAGGACCGTTCCGAGTCGGGTGACCTGCTCGAACTGGGCGCGTACATGGGCAAGAGCGCGATCTTCCTCGGTGCGCGGCTGCGCCCGGACGAGCGCTTCACGGTCTGCGATCTCTTCGACTCCCCCGCCGAGGACGCCTCCAACTCCAAGGAGATGAGGAAGTCCTACGCGACCCTGACGCGCCGCGCCTTCGAGGCCAACTACCTCGCGTTCCACGACGAGTTGCCCACCATCGTGCAGGGTCTCAGCTCGATCGTGAGCGACCACGTCGAGCCCGGCTCGGTGCGCTTCGCGCATATCGACGCCTCGCATCTGTACGAGCATGTGCACGGCGACATCCTCGCGGTGCGCGAGCTGCTCACCGGCAGCGGTGTGGTGGTGCTGGACGACTACCGCGCCGAGCACTGCCCGGGAGTGGCCGCCGCCACCTGGCAGGCCGTGGCGAACGAGGGGCTGCGCCCGATCTGCATCACCGGCACCAAGTTCTACGGGACGTGGGGCGACCCCGAGCCGGCGCAGAAGGCGCTGCTGGAGTGGATGGCGGCGCGCGGCGACATCTGGCACGAGGTGCAGTACGTCAACGACGCCCCGCTGATCCGGCTGAGCGCCAAGGGCGCCGAGGAGCCCGCCCAGCCGGTCTCGCGCCATCGGGCGGTGCCCGCCCCCCGCGCCGCGCAGCGGCCGTCGGCCACCCGTCCGGCGGCGTCCGGGGCCCGTCCGGCGTCCCGTCCGCCGGTTCCGACGCGGAGCACGGTGCGCAGGGTGGCGCTGGATGTGCTGCCGCCGATCGTCACCCGGGCGATCGTCAGGGCCCGGAAGCGGGCGCGTACCCGCTGAGGCGGACGGGCCGGGGGCGGCGCGCCGCCCGCCCCGGGCCCGCGGGCGCGGCGTCGCGCGTCACCTCGGCACCGAGTCCGTGAACCTGCCCACGCCCTCTCCCGGGACCTGCGCCACGAGGACGAAGGCATTGGACCGCAGCAGCATCCCGGCCGGCCGCGGCAGCGGATGGGAGTAGGTGCGGCGGACGGCCAGGCCGGCGGATTCGGCGAAGGCGCGCAGCAGGTGGAAGTCGGTGAAGCGGACCGGGGCGGGGCCGGCGGCCCGGTGTCCGGCCTCCTGCGGGGTGATCAGCAGTACGCCGCCGCCGGGCCGTACGTAGCGGACGTAGGCGCGCAGCAGCTCTTCGACCTGTTCGTCGTCGAGGTGCTCCAGGACGTGCGCGGTCAGCAGCGCGTCGAAGGCGCCGGGTCTGGCGTGCGGGCCGGCGAGGAAGGCGTCGGCGGTGTAGGCGGTCAGTCCGCGGGTGCGGCAGCGTTCCACGGACTGCGGGTCGTGGTCGACTCCGACGCTGCCGGGGGCGCATCCGGCGAGGGTGTCGCCTTGTCCGCAGCCGATCTCCAGTACCCGTCCGGCGCCGATGCGCCGCAGTTGGCGGCGGTAGGGGGTGCGGTCGGGCAGGAGCCGGGCGAGGCCACTGCGGGCCCGGTCGACCGGCAGCCGGGCGGTGGAGGCGGCCGGGGCGGTGCCGGTGGAGCAGGCGGCCGGGGCGGTGCGGGGGTCGCTGCCGGGCGGCTGGGCATCGGGGCTGTCGGTGGCGGTGGAGCTGTCGGTACGGCCGGGCATCGGGACGCGGTCACCTTCCCTGGGGACTCGGCGCGCGGGGCGCCATAACGCTGTGCATCGGGTCTACGGCATCCGACGTGCGCCCGGCGCTACGGCGCGCCGACAGTTGGGCACTGAGCGTAAGCATCCGGACACGTCCTGTCGGTGGTGCGTCTCACCCTTTCAGCGCAGATCCGGTGACCGTGCCGCCGGTGGTGAGTTGAACGGTCCGGTCTTGTGCATCGCCAGTCCGGAAAGGCTTGGTCCGCGTATGAAGCCTCGGCTCACCGTCGTCGTCCCCGTGCATCGCCTGGAGGGTTCCGAGCGGAATGTGGAGGAGTGCCTGGATTCGGTGGCGGCTCAGACGCTGACCGAACTGGATGTGGTGATGGTGGACGGCGGGCCCGCGGAGGGGCCGGCCGGTGGGGCGGAGGGCACGCCCGCCGCGGTCGCCCGCCGGTTCGCCGAGCGGGATCCGCGGTTCCGTATCGTCCACCACCCGGGGGGCGAGGCGGCGGGCGGGTGCGGTGCGGTGCGCAACACCGGTGCCCGGCACGGCTATCCGCACACCGACTACCTGGCGTTCCTCGACGCCGACGACGTGCTGCTGCCGCGCGCCTACGAGGACCTGGTGGGCCTGCTGGACAAGTCCGGTTCGGATCTGGCGACGGGCAACGTCTACCGCCTCGGCGCAGCCGGCCGCAGCCAGTCCACGTACCACCCGGAGACCTACGGGACGGCGCTGCGCACCCACATCACCGAGGACCTGTCGCTGCTGTCGGACTGCTTCGCGCGCAACAAGGTCTTCCGGCGCGCGTTCTGGGAGCGGCATGAACTGGCCTTTGCGGAAGGGGAGTTGTGCCACGACGCGGCGGTGACGCTGCCGGCGCACTTCCTGGCCAGGACGGTCGACGTGCTGCATGAGCACGTGTGCTACTGGCGGCTGCCGGAGGGGCCGGGGCGGCAGCGGGGGCTCGATGCGCGGGGTGTGCGGGAGCGGTTCGCGGCGGTGGCCGCGGTCCGCCGCTTCCTCGCCGATCCGGCCCGTACCCATCTGAACGCCTATCAGCGCGACTACGACCGGGCGCAGCTGACCGACGGGCTGCTGGATCTGGTCGAGACGCTGCCGGCCGCGGCGCCGGAGACCCGGACGGCGTTCCTGGACTGCGCCCGGGGCTTCCTGGCGGGTGCCGATCCCCGGTTGTTCCCGGCGCTGCCGGTGGAGCTGCGGATGCGCTGGTATCTGATCCGCGCGGGGCGGATGGCCGATCTGCTGGCGCTGCTGGCGCACGAGGCGCGCAACCCGGCGGGGTTCGCGGTGGCCGGTCCGCCGCTGCGCAAGCGGGCGGTGCTGCCGCTGGGCGGCTCGGCGGCGGGTGGCGGGCGCGGCGGTGCGGGAGAGGCCCCGGCGCTGGAGCTGCCGCCCGGTGTGACGCGGCTGGAGCGCGCCGACTTCCCGGTGCGGGCGAAGGTCGCCGAGGCGGTGTGGCGCGAGGGTGTGTGGTGCCTGCGCGGTTATGCCTATATCCGCAATCTGGCCGCCGCGCACCGGCACAGCTATCTGCGGACGGCGGTGCTGTCGTGCGGCCGGCGGCGGATCCTGCTGCCGCTGCGGCCGCTGCTGATGCCGGAGGCGACCGTCGAGTCCGGTCAGGAGCAGCACTGCTACGACTGGTCGGGCTTCGAGGTGCGGTTCGATCCGGCGCGGCTGCGCCGGGGCGGGCGCTGGGAGGAGGGCGAGTGGCGGGTCGGGGTGCTGCTCACCTCGGCGGGTGTGGTGCGGGCGGCGGCGCTGGGTGCGGCGCAGACGGGGTCGGGTGCCGCGCCGGGCGCCTTCGACGTGGCCGACGAGGGTGCGGCGGGGCGGGTGCGGATCACGCCGGGGTACGGGCAGGGGCGGCTCGGGCTCTCGGTGGCGCGCCGTACCCGGCGGCTGGCCGGGCATCGGGTGGCGGCCGGGGTGCTGGAGGTGACGGTGGCGGCTCCGGGGCCGGCGCCGTCGGCGCTGCGGCTGACGCATCAGGGGACGGGGACGGTGGTGTCGTTCCCGGTGGAGACGGCTCGGGAGGCCGCGGGCCCCGGGGAGGCGGGGGGTGCCGCGGCCCCTGGGGAGGCGGCGGGCGCCGCGGCCCCGTACGGCGCCGGGCCCGGGCAGCTGACCGTGCGCATCCGTCTGGACGCGCTGGCCGCGGCGCGGCCCGTCCGCGACGGTGCGCCCGCGGCGATCGCCCCGGTGCACACCGAGAGCTGGTCGCCGGAGCTGGTGCTGGCGGGCGGCGGCACCGAGGCGATCGCCTGCGAGGCGGGGCTGGAACCGGTGGCGTATCCGCTCTCGCACGGCCGTGAGCTGGTGGTGGCGGCCACCGCGGCGGGGAACGTCGTGCTGCACGACCGGACTCCGCAGCCGTATCTGGACCGGGTGCTGTGGCGCCCCGACGGCGCGCTGCTGGTGGCGGGCGGGCTGCCGGACGCCGCGCCGCACGCCACCGAGCTGGTTCTCAAGCACGCCGCGCACGCGACCGAGTTGGCGTTCGCCACCACGCACGACGAGGGCCGGTTCCATGGCACGCTGCCGCTGGGGGCGCTGCCTTCGCTCGCCGGGCCGGTGCCGCTGCGGGAGGGCCGCTGGAGCCTGCATCTGCGGGAGCGGGGGGCGCCGGGCTCGCCGTTGGACGCGCCGGTGCGGATCGCGCCGGCCGTCTGGGAGGGGCTGCCGGCCGGCTGTACGGTCGGCGGCAAGCCGCTGACCCTGGACCGGCAGCTGCACGACGAGGCGCTGGTGATCGCGGGTCCGGCGCTGCCGGTCACCGACCGCGGCCCCTACCGGCGACGGGTGCTGCGCGAGCAGCACTATGCGCTGCACCGCTCCCGCCCGTTGCGGGACACCGTCCTGTACAGCAGTTTCGGGGGCCGTGCGTACGGGGACTCGCCGCGTGCGGTGCACGAGGAGCTGGTGCGCCGAGGTGCGGAGGTGGAGCATCTGTGGGCGGTGCGCGATGCGCAGGCCGCGGTGCCGAAGACGGCGCGGGCGGTGGTGGTGGGCAGCGCCGAGTGGCACGGGGCGCTGGCGCACAGCCGCTGGGTGGTCACCAACACCCATCTGCCGCGCTGGTTCACCCGGCGCGGCGGGCAGCGCATCATCCAGACCTGGCACGGCACTCCGCTGAAGCGGATCGGCGCGGATCTGGCGGGCACGCTGTGCGCGGGGCTGGCGCATCTGGCGCCGCGGCCGCGGGTGAGCCGGCAGTGGAGCGTGCTGCTGTCGCCGAACGCGCACAGCACTCCGGTGCTGCGGTCGGCGCTGGCTTATTCGGGGCGGCTGCTGGAGACCGGTCTGCCGCGTACGGACGCGCTGTTCGCCGCCGACCGCGACCTGAGGGCGGCGGCGGTGCGGGAGCGGCTGGGCATCGCGCCGGACCGGAAGGTGGTGCTGTACGCGCCGACGCCGCGGGACGATCTGGCGTACGACGCGGGGCACCACCGGCTGCATCTGCCGCTCGATCTGGAGTTGGCGCGGCGGGAGCTGGCGGACGGCCATGTGCTGCTGGTGCGCAGTCATCCGCTGGTCGCCGACCGGCTGCCGGCCCATCACGCGCCGTTCGCCGTGGACGTCTCCTGCTATCCGGACGCCACCGAGCTGCTGCTGGCCGCGGACGTCCTGGTCACCGACTACTCCTCGTTGGCCGCGGACTTCGCCAACACGGGCCGCCCGATGCTGTTCCTGACCCCCGATCTGCCGCACTACCGCGATGCGCTGCGCGGTTTCACGCTGGACTTCGAGGCCCGGGTGCCGGGTCCGCTGCTGACGTCGACCGGTGAACTGATCGACGCGCTGGGCGACTTGGAGGCGATCGCGGCGGCCGGCTCGGACGCGTACGCGGACTTCCGGGAGACGTTCTGCCACCGGGACGACGGCGGGGCGGCCGGCCGGGTCGCGGATCTGATGGAGCGGTGAGGCTCCGAGGGGGTGGTGGCACGAGGGAGCGGTGGGCGGGCCGGTGCGCGGCAAGGTGAGGGCGCGCGGATCGGCATCGCACGGCGTTCGCGTCGTTACAGCATGTGCGGGTTCCCTTGCGGGCGTCCGCACGCCCGGCTCCCGACTCCGTCCGGTCATGGGATGGCAATGAGGCGGAAAACCGAGGCGGCGGGTGCAACCGCGCGCCGGGATTCCCCCTCTGACCCATCGGATATGGGTACGGATCCCGCTCGCGCCAAGTGATGCTGTCGACACGAAATGTAGATTTAGTGACTGTGAAAGAAGCCCTAGAGCCTCAGCCAGGGCCCACCATCACGCCATCCGCGCAGGTCAGCATCGTCGTCATCGCCTTCAACGATGCCGTCCATGTCGGCGATGCGGTGCGCTCCGCGCTCACGCAGGAGACGCCCGGGGAGACGGTCACCGAGGTGATCGCGGTGAACGACGCCTCCACCGACGGCACCGGCGCCGCCCTGGACGCCCTCGCCCGCACCGAGCCGCGGCTGCGGGTCATCCACCGCAGCGAGAACAGCGGCGGCTGCGGCACTCCCCGCAACGACGGTCTGCGCGCCGCCACCGGGCGGTTCGTGATGTTCCTGGACAGCGACGACGTGCTGCCGCCGGGCGCGGCGCGGGCGCTGCTGGCCGCCGCGCTGGAGCACGACGCCCCGGTGGCGGCCGGCGCCTGTGTGCGCCGTGAGCTGCCGGCGCGGCGGGACATCCCCTGGCTGCCGGCGCTCTACCGCGAGGCGGCGGTGCACGAGTCGGCCGCGTCCAGTCCCCAGCTGGTCCGCGACACCCTCTGCGTCAACAAGCTCTACGACCGGGCGTTCCTGACCGAGCACGGCATCGTCTTCCCCGAGGGCCGCTTCACCTACGAGGACTTCGTCTTCACCGCCCGGGTGCTGGCGGCCGCGCCGCGGATCGCGACCATCCCCGACAGCGTCTACGTCTGGCATGTGCGCCGCTCGGCCGCCAAGCAGTCGATCTCCCTGGACCGCAAGGACGTCGCCAACTGGCAGGCGCGGATCGAGGCGCACCGCACCAGCGTGCGGATCTTCCTGGACGCCGGGCACAAGGCGCTGGCGCAGGCCGCCGCCACCAAGTTCCTCGATCACGATCTGCGGATGTACGTCCGCGAGCTGCACACCCGCGGCGCCGACTACCGCGCGGAGTGGTGGCGGCTGACCCGCGACTACCTGGCGGGCTTCGACGAGGCGGAGCTGCGGGCGGCCCGGGCCCCGGCCCGCTGGCTGGCGCGGGTCGTGCTGGCCTCCCCCGTCCCGCGTGACCTGGACCGGCTCACGCAGCTGGCGGGCCGGCCCGGCCGGCTGCTGCCGCCGTACGCGGAGGCCGACGGGCGGGCGGTGTGGTCGGCGGACCTTCCGGGGATCGAGCTGGAGGCGATCGGCAGCAAACCGCTGCACCGGCTGCCGGTGACGGTGGACGCGGAGCCGGCGGTGGCCGGCCGCGGTGTGCTGCGGCTGCGTGTCCACGATCTGTACGGGCGGCTGGCGGCGGCCGGGCCGGAGAGCATCGACGTGGAGCTGCGGCGCCGGCGCGACGACCGTCGCGGTCCGGTCCACACCGCGGCGCTGACGCCCGCGGCGGGCGGCGCCGGGGCGGAGGCCTGCTGGTCGGCCGAGGTCGTGCTGGACATAGAGGCGCTGGCCGAGCGCGGCAGCGGCCGCGCCGAACCCGAGCCGTGGGACCTGATGGCGCAGGTCAGCTGCGCCGACGGCGCCGGCTTCCGGGCCGCTCTGCGGGCCACCGGTCCGGGGCTGCGGCGCCGGGTCCTGCCCAGCCGGCGGCACGCGGTGCTGCTGGTGCAGCCGTACGCGACGACCGGCGGCGCACTGTCGCTGCGGGTCGCGTCGGGGCTGCGCAGCGTGTGGCGGATCGCCGCCCGCCGGCTGCGCCGCTGACCGCCGCCCCTTTCGTTGTCCGACCCCGAGCCTAGGATTGGCGCTATGTCTTACTTGATCACGGGTGGTGCCGGCTATATCGGCTCCCATGTCGTACGGGCCCTGCGGCAGGCGGGGGAGCAGGTCGTGGTGCTGGACGACCTGACGACGGGCGTGGCCGCCCGGCTGCCCGAGGGCGTCCCGCTGGTCGTCGGCTCGACCCTCAACCGCGCCCTGCTCGACGAGACGATCGCCGCGCACGGCGTCACCGATGTGGTGCATCTGGCCGCCAAGAAGCAGGTCGGCGAGTCCGTGGAGATGCCGCTGCTGTACTACCGGGAGAACGTGCACGGCCTGCAGACGCTGCTGGAGGCGATGGCCGCGGGCGGCGTGGGCCGCTTCGTGTTCTCCTCCTCCGCCGCCGTCTACGGCATGCCGGACGTCGACCTGGTCACCGAGGACACGCCCTGCACGCCGATCAACCCCTACGGCGAGACCAAGCTGGTCGGCGAGTGGATGGCCCGTGCGGCGGGCCGGGCGCACGGCATCGGCACGGCCTGTCTGCGCTACTTCAACGTCGCCGGCGCGGCCACCCCCGAGCTCGCCGACACCGGCGTGTTCAACATCGTGCCGATGGTGTTCGAGAAGCTCACCGAGGGCGCCGCCCCGCGGATCTTCGGCGACGACTACGACACCCCCGACGGCACCTGCATCCGCGACTACATCCATGTCGCCGACCTCGCCGACGCCCATGTGGCGGCCGCCCGCAAGCTCGCCGAGCCGGGCCCGGTGGGTGATCTGACGCTGAACATCGGCCGGGGCGAGGGCGTCTCGGTGCGCGAGTTGATCGGCCTGATCACCGAGATCACCGGCTATGAGGGCGTCGTCCCCGAGGTGACCCCGCGGCGCGCCGGCGACCCGGCCCGGGTGGTGGCGGCCGCCGACCGGATCGCCGCGGAGCTGGGCTGGAAGGCGCACCACGACGTCCGCGACATGATCACTTCGGCGTGGGCGGGGTGGCGCCACCACCACCCGCAGGGCTGACGCGGCAGCCCGCCGCCGGGTGCGGTCAGCCGGCGTCGGCGGCGGGTTTGCGGGCGGTGAGGTAGGCCTGCGGGGTCGACTCCCCCAGCACCTCCTCAGGCTCCCGCAGCAGCCGGGACCGTACGTCCAGCCCGGCGCCCGCCAGCAGTTCGGCTATCCGGTCGGGCTGTCGCCTGCGGAAGTCGAGCGAGACGGGGTGGCCGAAGGGCCGCGCCAGGCGCAGCGGTTCGTCGCCGGCCTGGAAGGCGACGAGCAGATGGCCGCCCGGGGCGAGCATCCGGTGGAACTCGGCGAACAGCTCCGGGAGCCGCTCCAGCGGCGTGTGGATGATCGAGTACCAGGCGACGATGCCGCCGAGGGAGCCGTCCGGCAGGTCCAGGTCGAGCATCGACCCGACGTCGAAGCGCAGGCCGGGGTACTCCCGCCGGGCGAGGGCCACCATCTCGGGGGACAGGTCGACGCCGGAGACGGGCAGCCCCAGGGCGTCGAGGTGGGCGCTGATCCATCCGGGACCGCAGCCGAGGTCGGCGACGGGCCCGGTGTCCTCGGCCCGCACGATGTCGGCGAATGCGGCGAGCACGGCCCGGTCCCAGTGCCTGGTGGCCATGGGATCGCGGAAGTGCTCGGCGTAGTCGGTGGCGATGGTGTCGTAGAAGGTGCGGGTGTCGGTCAGGAACTCCGGCTCTTCGATCATGGCCGGGCACCCTACTCCGCGGGGCGCGGGCGGGGTGCCGCGGCCTTGTGGGTCAGGTCAGCGGGTGCGAGGTCCGGCCCGACGCCTCGTCGATCTCATCGTGTGCCTTCGTCAGCAGCCTCATCGCCAGTTCGTTGAGCGCTCTGGCTCCCGCGACCTCTTCGCCGACCCTCGGCTGGTTGGCGTCGGCGGGGTGGCGGCTGGCGTACCCGTGCGCGCGGACCTCGCTCCCGTCGGGGAGCCGTACGAGCGCGGCGGCGCGGGTGCGGTGGGTGTCCTCCTCGAATTCCAGCTCTACATGCCATCCGACAGCGGTCTGCAACATCGCGATCACCTCCGAAACCGCTGTTACCAGAGTGCGCCCACCGGCGGACCGGCGCACGGTGTGCCCAGGTGGAGGTGGAGGTGGCCGTGCGGCCGGGAGCGAAAGAGGGTGGCGACGGCGGGGCCGGCCGGGCCGCGGGCGACGGTCCGCGGTGCGAGGCCGGCGGCGTCCCGGCCGTCCGGTGGGGCTTTCGGGTCGGCCGGTGTCTCCGGTACGAGCCAGGCCTCGCGCCGCAGGGCGGGTCCGGTGGTGCCGGCGCCGCCGTGTGCGGTGACGGCGACCTTGAGTCCCCAGGTGCCGTCGGGCAGCGGACGGCCGTCGGCCGCGGTCGCCGGGTCGACCTCGGCCAGCCAGTGCTCGCCCTCGTAGCGGGCCGGTATGCGGTAGTCGCCGCCGCTGCCGTGCAGCAGGACCTCGACGGCGCCGCCGCCGAGGTGGGGCAGGGCGGCGGTGCCGCGCAGGCGGACCGCGCCGCCGCTCCACCGCCAGCCGGTCAGCCGCTGGCGCAGCACCATGCGGTCGGTGAGGTCGTAGCAGGTGTCGGGCAGGGTCCGGGCGGGGTCGCGGAAGTAGGGGTAGCGGGCGAAGACCCGTCCGTCGGTGTCGATGTGCGGGGGCCGGGGCCGGGTGCCGGTGTCGGCGCGGACGACGGCGGTCAGTTCGTCGTCGAGTGAGCGGCGCAGGCAGTGGGCGCGCAGGCGGAGGCCGGGGGGAAGGGCGGCCAGGACCCGGTCGGTGAGGTAGCGGTCGACCAGGGGGCGGGCGGCGGCGGCCATGGCGCGGCGGCCGGCCGTGTCGCGGGCGAGGTAGGGGGCCGCGAAGGGCATGAGGATCTCGCCGTGGAAGTGGCGGACCATCAGGGTGTCGCGGTGCGGGCCGGGCGGGACTTCGGCGGCGACGCCGGCGAGGACGCCGCCGATGTAGTCGAGGTACTCGCACCAGTCGGTGTCCTGGCGGCTGGCGTTGCTGTCGTCGGGCCGGCCGTGGAGGTAGTAGCAGTCGTAGTCGGCGACGACGGAGACGGTCTCGGCGCGCAGCAGGGCGGTGATCCCGAAGGGGAGGTCCTCGGCCAGGAGGCGGCCTTCGGTGAAGCGCAGCCGGTGGTGTTCGACGAAGGAGCGGCGGAAGAGCTTGTAGGCGGCCAGGGTCCAGTAGACCGGGGAGTCGAAGGGGGTGACGGCGGCGGCGGTGGTGCGCAGGTCGACGGGGGCGGCCCGGCCGTCGGCGCCGACGATGCGGCCGTAGACGATGTCCGACCCGTGGGTTAGGGCCATGCGGGTGAGCCGGGCCAGTGCCTCGGTGCCGAGGTGGTCGTCGGAGTCGAGGAAGAAGAGGTAGTCGCCGGTGGCGTGGGCGAGGCCGACGTTGCGGGGGCGGCCGGCGCCGCCGGAGGCAGGCTGGTGGACGACCGTCAGGTTGGGGTGGTGGCGGGCGCGTTCGGCGAGGTACCGCGCGCTGCCGTCGGTGGAGCCGTCGTCGACCGCGATCACCTGGATGCGGCGCTGGTCGAGGGTCTGGGCGAAGACCGAGCCGAGGCTGCGGTCGAGGTAGGGCCGGGTGTTGTGCACGGGTATGACCACGGAGACGGTGGGCGGCGGGGCGGTGTCCGCGGCCGCGGTGTCGTCGGATGCCGGCATGGCGCCCTTTCCTCGGTCGGTGTCGTCGCGGTCGGCCGGGGTCCGCCCCGGCGCAGCGCGTCGTGTGGTCCCGTGCCGCCTCGCGTGTGGGAGCAATCCCCCGAAAGCCCCGCGTCCCAGCGGAGCGAAACGGACTATTAAGACATATAACGTTGGGTGAATGTTCGCCGAGTGTGGAGGACTGCCGGTGGCTCCGACGCCCGCCACCCCACAAGAGGCCCTCCGGCCCCGGGAGGTCACCCGGCCCCTTCCCCCGAGTGGACACCCGGCGGTGGCACGCGGGGCCCTGGGCCGGCTGGCCGCGCCGGGGCTCGCGGCGGCGCTGTCCATGGGGGCGTACTGCCTGGCGCTGGCCCTGTACGGCAGCTATCCGTTCGGGCCGCGCTCCCGGGCCGTCAACGACCTGGGCAACCAGTTCGTGCCGTTCCACGCCCGGTTGTGGGACCTGCTGCACGGCCACACCACCGGGGACCTGTTCTTCAACTGGAGCAGCGGCTACGGCGTTCCGTTCCTCGCGGACTTCTTCACGTATCTGATGAACCCGTTCTCCTGGCTGGTCGGGCTCTTCCCCCGCGAGCTGACCGACCTGCCGGTCTTCCTGGTCACGCTGTTCAGCATCGGCCTGGCCGCCGCCTTGATGACCGTCTTCCTGGGGCGGCTGCACCCGGGCCCCGGGGTGCTGCGGGCGCTGGTGTCGGTGGGGTACGGGCTGTGCGCCTGGGTGCTGAACGACGGGTTCGCCGATCCGATGTGGATGTGGGGGCTGGTCGCGCTGCCGATGACCGGGATCGCGGCGGAGTGGTGCCTGCGCCGGACCCGATGGGTGGCCGGCACCGGGCTGGTCGCGCTGGCCTGGGCGGGCAACTTCTACACGGCGGCGATGGCGACCCTGGCGATGGCGATGGTGCTCGGGCTGCGGCTGCTGACGGCGCCGGGGACGGCAGCGGCGGACCGGCTGCGGGCGCTGGCCCGGGCGGTGTCCATGGCGGCGTGCGGCATCCTGCTCGCGGCGCCGGTGCTGACCGTCTCGCTGGAGGCCAGCCGGGTCGCCCAGCCGGCGCCCGAGGTCCGCTACGGCGACCGGCCCGCCCCGCTCTACCAGGTGGCGCAGCTGCTGCCCGGCGGCCATGGCGGGGCGCCGGCGCCCAATGTCTCCATCGGGGTGGCGGGGCTGCTGCTGGTCGCCGCGTTCCCGTTCGTGCGCGGGGTGCCGGCGCGGGTGCGGATCGGCTGGTACGCCCTGGCGGCGGGCGTGGGCGCCTCGTTCGTCTGGGAGCCGGCGATCCTGCTGTGGCACGGTTTCGCGCTGCCCAACGGCAGTCCCTACCGGGCCGCCTTCGTGCTCAGCGGGATCCTGGTGATGATCTCCTGGCTGGCGCTCGCGCACCGCCCGCGGATCGGCGAACTGGCCGCGGGCGGGGCGTTGGTCGCGCTGCTGGCGTGGCTGAGCCGCGACCAGGGGGCGGCCGGCACCGCGACCTGGATCCTGGTGGCCGGCGGGGGCGGTGCGACCCTCCTGGGGCTGGGCGCGCTCGCGGCGCTGCGCGCGCCCCGTGCGCGCCGGGCCGTCACCGCCGCGCTGACCGCCGCCGTCCTGCTCACCTCGGCGTACACGGCCTTCTCGGTGACGGCGGTACGGGACAAGATCGCGTGGTTTCGGCCCAAGCCCACGCTGGACCCGGTGTCGCTGGCGGCCCGGGACGTGCTGGGCGCGCGCGGCGACTGGCCGCGGCGGCGCACCGACCCCGGCCCGCACGAGTTCGCCAACAACGATCCGCTGCTGATCGGCGGCGAGGGCGGCTCGTACTACAGCAGCTATGTGCCCGCGGCCACCGCCCGCGCGCTGCGCGACCTGGGCGCGGGCTGGTACATGAGGGGCCGTCACACGCTCAGCTTCGAGGACCCGGTGGGGCAGGCGATCATGGGTGTGGGCAGCTATCTGTCGCCGGGCCCGGACCGCCGCCGGCCGTTCGTCCCGCACCGCGCGCGGCCCCCGGCCCCGCTGCTGACCGTCCGCGACCGGCTGCCGGGTCCGCTCACCGGCGAGCGGACCGTCTTCGCCCGCCAGGAGCGGGTGCTGGGCGCCCGGGTCTACGAGGTGCCGGACCTGGCGCCCGCCGCGGGCCCGGCCCCGGCGCCCACCCGCGGCGGCTGGCTGCTGCCGGACGCGGCGGACCACGGCGGCGCGGGCACCGCCTTCCGTGCCCGGTGCGCCCCGGGCGGCACCGTCGTGTGGTCCGCGCCGTGGTTCTCCGGGCGGGTCGGCGGGCTGGGCGGGCGCACCAAGGGGATCGGCGCCCGGGACCGCACCGCCAATCCGGTGCGGACGCTGGGCCGGGTGCCCGCCGACGGCACGGTCGTGGTGCGCTTCACCGGCCGGGGCCGCCAGCTGGTGCCCGAGCACGCCCTGGGGTGCCTGTCGCGGGCCCGGCTGGCCGCGGCGGTGCGCGCCCTGCGGGGGCCGCGCGAACTGACGGCCGGCGGGCACGCGCTGACGGCCCTGCTGCCCCGGGGCAGCAGGGGGCACGCGGTGCTGGCGGTGCCGGCCGTCGCGGGGTGGGGCTGCTCGGTGGACGGCGGGCCGTTGGGGGCCCCGTCCTCGTTCGGCGGGCTGTTGGCCGTCCCGCTGGGCTCCGGTGCCCGGCGGCTGACGTGCGCGTATGAGCCGCCGGGCCTGAAGTCGGGGCTGGCGGCGAGCGGCGCGGCCGCGCTGGCGCTGGCCATGGTCGCGCTCGGGGGACGTCTACGGAGCCGCCCACGGCTTCACTCCCACCAGGAGGTTGGCCGATGAGGCTGTCCGTCGTCGTCCCCTGCTACAACGAGGAGGCCGTGCTCGGCCGCTTCGACGCCGCGATCCGCGCGGTCCTGGAGCGCCTCGCCGTCCCCTACGAGCTGGTCTACGTCGACGACGGCAGCTCCGACGGCACCCTGGCCCGGCTCCGCGGCCTCGCCCAGCAGCACCGCGGCACCACCCGCTACCTGTCCTTCAGCCGCAACTTCGGCAAGGAGCCCGCGATACTGGCCGGCCTGCGGGCGGCCACCGGCGACGCGGTGATCATCATGGACGCGGATCTGCAGCATCCGCCGCCGCTCGTCGAGAAGATGCTCGACCTCTACCAGCTCGGCCACGACCAGGTCGTCGCCCGGCGCAGCCGGGACGGCGACCGGCGGCTGCGGACCGCGCTCAGCCGGCTGTACTATCGCGCCGTCAACAACTGGGTCGAGGTCGAACTCGCCGACGGCGTGGGCGACTTCCGGCTGCTGTCCCGCAAGGCCGTGGACGCGCTGCTGTCGCTGCCGGAGTACAACCGCTTCTCCAAGGGCCTGTTCTCCTGGATCGGCTTCGACACCATCACCTTCGACTACCGCAACGCCGCCCGGGAGGCCGGCGAGACGAAGTGGCGCCTGGGGTCGCTGGTCAACTACGGCATCGACGGCATGCTGTCGTTCAACTGCCGCCCGCTGCGGGCGGCCATCTACGCCGGGCTGGGCCTGGCCTCGCTCGCCGCGCTCTACACCCTGTGGATCATCGGCGCGGCCGTCGCCGGCGGGGTCACCGCCCCGGGCTATGTGACGCTGGTGGCGATCATCGTGGGGCTGGGCGGGCTGCAGATGGTGATGCTGGGGCTGATCGGCGAGTACATCGGGCGGATCTACTACGAGGCCAAGCGGCGGCCGCACTTCCTGGTCAAGGAGAGCGACAGCGCCGCCCCGGTCCCCGAGCCGGCCGGCGCCGCCACCGCCGGCTCGCAGACCGGCTGATGCCGGCCGTGGAGCGGGCCCCCGTCCGTTGGGGCCAGATGGTGCGCTTCGCCGCCGTCGGCGGGGTCAACACGGCGACGTTCTACGCCTGCTATCTGGCGCTGCACCGCCTGCTGCCGTACTTCGCGGCCTACACCGCGAGCTTCGCGCTGAGCATGGTCTGCTCGTTCCTCCTCAACGCCCGCTTCACCTACCGGACCCGCCCGACGTGGCGGAAGTTCCTGCTGTTCCCGCTGACGCAGGCCACCAACTACGGGGTGCAGAGCGCGGGACTGGTGGCGCTGGTGAGCTGGCTGGGGGTGAGCACGACGGTGGCGCCGCTGGCGGCGGCCGGCTGTGCGCTGCCCTTCACCTACCTCCTCTCCCGGCGCATCCTGCTGCGCCCGGCGGCTCAGGCCGGTCCCTCGTCCTGAGCCCGCCAGCGCCCGAACGGCGCGCTCTGCCCGGCTCCGGTCTGACGGGTCGTATAGAGCCGGCCGTCGTTGCCCAGGACGACGACCACCGCGCGTCCGGCGACGTCCTGGGCGGCCCCGGCGGCCGCCGAGTGCGCCACCCGGCCGCGCTGCCAGGGCTTGGGCGCGTCCTGGGCCATCGCCGTCCGCAGCTCGCCGTCGTCGTCGCGGGCCGCGAGCACCATCCGGTCGCCGCCGCCGATCGGCGCCGCCGCCACCCGCCCGTAGCCGCCGACCGCCTCGCACTGCGCCGACACCCGCCATCCGCCGATGGTCCGCTGCCGCTCGGCGATCAGCACCTGCGCGGTGTCCGCGCGGCGGTAGGCGAGGCGGACCACGCCGCCGGCCAGCGGCACGGCGCTGACCGGGCCGGCCGGTTGCGGCAGCCCGGTGGCAGCGGCAGGCCGGGGGGTCTGCCCGGCCCGCTTCGACACCCAGTGCTGCACGGTCCGGGCGCTCGGGGCGACCAGATGGATCAGCCCGTCGGAGTCCACGCACGCATCGATGTCGTCGACGATCCCCGGGGACGCCTGCAGCGCGCTGACCGGGCCCTCCAGCCGCTCCCAGGGCGAGAAGGGCCCGGGGAGCGTCACGGCCCGGTGGGCGATGTTGCCGTCCCAGGTCCGGACGAAGACATGCACCGTGCCGTCCGGGGTGGCCACCGCCGCCGGGAAGCCGATCTCCAGCGACCGGACCGGGTCCGGGTCCGGGGAGCCCAGCGGCTCCCAGCGCCCGAAGGCGGGCCCGCCGTCCGCCGCGGTGCCGCGCTGCACCGCCGTCACCACCTCACGGCGGTGGTCGGTGTGACGGCCCGGCAGCACGGTGCGGGAGGCGAACAGCACCAGCGCGCCGTCGGACCGGCGCACCGCGTGGATCTGCCCCTGCAGCAGCTCCCCGCCGGCCGGCAGCGGCGCGCCGAAGCGGCCGCTGCCCGGCCGGGTCTCGGCCCAGCGGTACGCCGCGCCGCCCAGCACCGCGAAGGCGGCGAGCCGGCCGTCGTGGGCGGCGCGGAGCCAGCCGTTGGAGCCGGGGGCGCGCAGCCGGGTGGAGCGGGTCCAGTTGCGGGAGGTGCCCCTGAGCGCCGAGCCGCCCACCTTGCGGTCGCCGCAGCCGGCCGGGTCGCCGCAGCGGCGGCGGTCGGCCCACCCGTACACGGACAGCACCCGGGCCTTGCGGCGGGCGGTGGCGGCGTCGACGTCGTGGGGCAGCGCGCCGGCCTCGTAGCCGAGGTAGTTCTCCACGATGGCCGGGTGGTGCGGCGCGCCGCCCCGGTGGGCGGCCAGCGCGGCCTGCGCGAAGTAGGCGGAGGCGATGTGGTCCTGATGGTCGTAGTAGCGCAGGCCGGCCAGCCGGGGGTCGTGGTCCGCGGTGGCCGGCGGGCGCTTGCGGGAGTGCGCCGCGTTCGGGTCCAGGGTCCGTACGACGGTGGGCCGGACCCGTTCGAGCACCGCCAGCAGGGTCTGGACGACCTGGTCGCGGGTGTAGTGCAACTGCCGCTCTACGGGGGTGCCGGCGGGCCGCAGCGTGGGCAGGGTGCCGGCGGCGCCCAGCCACAGGCCGCGCAGGCTCGTGGTGCGGGCCTGCCAGACGGCCCGGGCCTCCACCAGCTGGAGGAAGACCAGCCGGTGGTGCGGGGCGCCCTGCAGCGTGTGGACCTCCACCTGGAAGCCGGGCAGCAGCGACACCGCGGCGACGTCCCAGGGCGCGGCGGGGTTGCCGGTGGCCATCGCGGCGTGTGCGGCGCGCAGCCCGTTGGTGCGGGCGCGGGCGAAGGCGGCCCGGTCCTCGGGGACGCTGCCGGGCTGGAGGGCGGCCGGGCTGACGTTGCGTCCGTCGGCCTCGCCGCCCGTAAGACAGACCGTCACCGAGCGCGCCCCGCAGCGCAGGGACTGCTCCAGATCGGGGTTCATGAAGAACAGTCCGTCGTCGGCGTGCGCGACGACCTGGACGAAGCACTGGTCCGCGGGGTCCACCAGCATCCGTCCGGGGCCGCCCGGCGCGGCCGGGTGGCGGTCCGTCAGATGCCAGGAGCGGATGGCCGTGCCCGCGGCCGCGGCGAGCGCCCCACCGCCGGCGGCCTGGAGCAGCCGGCGGCGGGAGACGCGGGGTGGGGGCGTGGATGACACTCCCTCAGTATTCGGTCGCGCCGGCGATCCCGCTCGCCCGAAAGTTCACCACTTGACCACTTACGTGATGAGCGCCACAGAACTTTCAGGTTACGAACAACAACCTTTTTGGGTTAACGCGAGTCAGAAGGCTGACAATGTAAGAGACCCCTTTGGGGCTTTTTTGCGTTCTGTACTCAGCTCGCCACGAGGAGTAAGCACCGCATGTCCGAGACAGACCTCGACGCCGTACCCCGCTTCAGCATCATCGTCCCCGTGTTCAGAGTGCAGGGTTTCCTGCGCGAGTGCATGGACTCGGTGCTGACGCAGGACCACACGGACTTCGAGCTGATCGCCGTCGACGACTGCTCACCCGACCGCAGCGGCGCCATCCTGGACGAATACGCCGCCCGCGACGACCGCGTCCAGGTCCTGCACCTGCCGGAGAACGTCGGCCTGGGCCTGGCCCGCAACGCCGGCCTGGAGAAGGTCCGCGGCGACTACATCCTCTTCCTCGACAGCGACGACACCCTCGTGCCCGGCGCGCTCAGCGCGCTGGCCCAGCGGCTGGACGCCACCGAGGACCCCGAGATCCTGATCTTCGACTACGCGCGGACCTACTGGGACGGCTCCGCCCGCCGCAACGCGCTCGCCGAGCTGCTCGACGAGTCCGGCGCGCCGGCCTTCTCGCTCGCCGAGCGCCCCGAGATCCTCGAACTGCTGCAGATCGTCTGGAACAAGGCCTACCGCCGCGACTTCGTCGAGGAGCACGGCTTCGAGTTCCCGGTGGGCTACTACGAGGACGCTCCCTGGACGTTCTGCACGCTGATCACCGCCGCGCGGATCGCCGTCCTGGACCGGGTCTGCCTGCACTACCGCCAGCGCCGCCAGGGCGGCAACATCCTGCGCACCACCAGCCGCAAGCACTTCGACGTCTTCGACCAGTACGCGCGGGTCTTCGCCTACCTCGACGCGCACCCCGAACTGTCGCGCTGGCGCCCACACATGTTCCGCAAGATGATCGACCACTACCTGACCGTGCTGGACAAGCCCGGCCGGCTGCCGCACAACGCCCAGGCCGAGTTCTTCCACCGCGCCGCCCGCGACTACCGCATGCGCATCCCGGCGGGCTTCGTCCGCCCCACCGGCATGGCCGGCGGCAAGTACGCGCTGCTGGCCAAGGACGCCTACCCCGCGCTGGCCGGCCTCAAGGTCGCCGGCAAGGTGCAGCGCACGGTGCGCAAGCACGCGGGCAAGAAGGTCAAGCAGGCCAAGAAGAAGGCCATGGACCTGCGCTACCAGGCCCTGCTGCGGCAGCCCCTGGACGACAAGCTCGCGGTCTACTCCGCGTACTGGAACCGGCTGCCGTCCTGCAACCCGCTGGCGATCTACGAGAAGGCCAAGGAGCTGGCCCCCGACGTCCACGGCGTCTGGGTCGTCAAGGCGCACCTGGCCGACCAGGTCCCCGCGGGCGTCGACCACGTGGTGCTGAACTCGCCGCGTTACTGGGAGGTCATGGCCCGCGCCAAGTACCTCGTCAACAACGTCAACTTCGCCGACGGCGTGGTCAAGCGCGAGGGCCAGGTCCACCTGCAGACCCACCACGGCACCCCGCTGAAGTCGATGGGCGTCGACCAGAAGCGCTACCCGGCCGCCGCCAAGGGCATGAGCTTCCGCAAACTGCTGGCCCGCGCCGACCGCTGGGACTACTCGGTCTCCTCCAACCAGCACACCACCGAGCAGTGGGAGCGCGTCTACCCCTGCAACTTCGAGTCGGTGGACGCCGGTTACCCCCGCAACGACGTCTACTACCGCGCCACCGCGCAGGACGTCCTGGACATCCGCGAGCGCCTGGGCATCGCCCCCGGCAAGACGGCCGTCCTCTACGCGCCGACCATGCGCGACTACCAGGTCGGCTATGTGCCCCGGCTCGATCTGGAGAAGATCTCCCGCGAGCTGGGCTCGGGCGACCAGGACTTCGTACTGCTGGTGCGCACCCACTACTTCTACGACCAGGACCCGGGCCTGCAGGAGCTGCAGGAGCGCGGCGCGCTGATCGACGTCTCCGGCCACCCGGTCGTCGAGGAGCTGTGCCTGGCCGCGGACGCGCTGGTCACCGACTACTCGTCGATCATGTTCGACTACGCCAACCTCGACCGGCCGATCATCAACTACGCCGACGACTGGGACACCTACGTCCGCTCCCGCGGTGTCACCTTCGACCTGCTCTCCGGCGAGCCGGGCGACACCCCGGGCGTGCTCGCCACCACCGAGGACGAGCTGATCGAGGCGTTCCGCAGCGGCCGCTGGGACGACGAGCGGGCGACCGAGCTGCGCGCCGCGTTCCGCGCGCGGTTCTGCCAGTGGGACGACGGAAACGCCGCCGAGCGCGTGGTGCGCCGGGTCCTCCTCGGCCAGCAGACGCTCCCCGAGCCGCTGCCGCAGGACGAGCGCACCGTCGCCCCGTCCCCGCGCGCCGCGGCCGCGGCGGCCGGCCTGGTCAAGCTGCCGGCCCCGCGCACCGCGGCGGACGACAACGTGACGGCCCCGGGCGGCCCGGACATCGAGATGGCGGGCTGAGACGCCGGTCCTGCGCGCACGGACGCCGCAGGCAGGCACGCAGACGCACGCACCGCTGCCCCCGGCCGGATCTCCCGGCCGGGGGCAGCGGTGCGTTCCCGCCGCAGGTCCCACGTGCACCGCAGGCCAAGGCCCCCGCCGCAGCCCACGGGAATACCCGCCCCGCCCCTCCTCGTTGTGGCCCCGCAGGGGGCCCTCGCACCCCCTACGGGATGCGTTCGCCCCCGCCCTAGGGAAACCCCCGGGGGCGCCCCCGTCCGCCCCTCACTCCGCCCCGAGCGCCGCCACCACCGAGCCCGACAGCGCATCGAGGTACCCCTTGGGCAGCCCGTCGCGGACGACCAGCAGCCGCCAGTACAGCGGCCCGGTCAGCAGATCCAGCGCGAGGTGGGCATCGACGTCCTGCGGCAGCTCACCGCGCTCCACCGCCCGGGCCACCACCGCGGCCGCCACACCCTGCTGGCTGTCGTGCAGCGCCGTCTTCAGCGCCTGCGCCAGCTCCGGGCTGCGGGCCGCCTCCGCCAGCAGGTCCGGGATGATCTGCGAGGCCATCGGGTGCTTCAGCGCCCGGGCCGCGACCTCCAGCAGCATCCGTACGTCGCCGCGCAGCGAACCGGTGTCGGGCGCCGGCAGCCCGGCGGCGGCCACCGCGGAGACCACGTCCAGCACCAGGTGCAGTTTGGAGCGCCACCGCCGGTAGACGGCGGTCTTGCCGACGCCCGCCCGCCGCGCGATGCCCTCGATCGACATCCGGGCGAAGCCCACCGCGGCCAGTTCCTCGAAGACCGCGGCGCGGATCGCCTCGGTCTTGTCCTCGCGCAGTACGGCGGCGCCCGCCGGGGCCCGGCGCGCCGCGGGCCCGCTCCCGCTGCCTTCTTTTGCCATGCCATGAGCTTAGCGTCACGACGCTACGGTTGCGTTTCGACGTGAGCTCCCTTTAGTGTCGGCGTCACGACGATACGGACCCGTTCCGTCGCTGGACCCGTTCTGCGGCCCCCGTACGCAAGCGAAAGCGGCCCTCATGCCCCAGACCCTCGCTCCCCCGACCCCGGCGCCCGCCCGGGTGCCGGGAGCCGGCGCAGCCTCCGATACCGAGCTGCGCGCTCTGGCCGAACGCCACGGCCTGACGGTGAGCGGCGCCCGTCCCCCGCTGCCCGAGTACGTCCGGCAGCTGTGGCACCGGCGGCACTTCATCGCCTCGTTCGCGACCGCCAAGCTCACCGCGACGTACACCACGGCCAAGCTCGGCCAGCTCTGGCAGGTGATGACGCCGCTGCTCAACGCCGGTGTCTACTTCTTGATCTTCGGTGTGCTGCTCGGCACGAGGAACCACGTCCCCGACTACGTCCCGTTCCTGGTGACCGGCGTCTTCGTCTTCACCTTCACGCAGAACTCGGTGATGGCCGGTACGCGGGCGATCTCGGGCAACCTGGGTCTGGTGCGGGCGCTGCACTTCCCGCGCGCCTGTCTGCCGATCTCGTTCTGCCTGATGCAGCTGCAGCAGTTGCTGTTCTCCATGGGCGTGCTGATGGTCATCCTGCTGGGCTTCGGGCAGCTGCCGACCTGGTCGTGGCTGCTGGTGCTCCCCGCGCTGGCGCTGCAGTTCGTCTTCAACACCGGCCTGGCGATGGTCATGGCGCGGCTGGGCTCGAAGACCCCGGACCTGGCGCAGCTGATGCCGTTCGTCATGCGGACGTGGATGTACGCGTCCGGCGTGATGTTCAGCCTCAGTGTGATCCTGAAGGGCAAGCACCTCCCGAAGATCGTGGAGGTGCTGCTCACCGGCAATCCGGCGGCCGTCTACATCGACCTGATGCGCTTCGCGCTGATCGACAGCTTCACCAGGCGGGAGCTGCCCCACCACGTGTGGGCGTTCGCCGTCGGCTGGGCGCTGATTGCCGGTGTCATCGGCTTTGTGTACTTCTGGAAGGCTGAGGAGCGGTACGGACGTGGCTGAGGTCATGACGGAACAGAAGAGTGGCGTCCAGCCGGCCCAGGCCCCCGGCGCCGGTGTCCCGACGGTGATCGCGGACGATCTGCACATCGTCTACCGGGTCTACGGCACCGGCGCGGGCAAGGGCAGTGCCACCGCGGCCCTCAACCGCATCGTCCGCCGCAAGCCCTCGACCGGTGTGCGCGAGGTGCACGCGGTCAAGGGCGTGTCCTTCACCGCCTACCGGGGTGAGTCGATCGGCCTGATCGGCTCCAACGGCTCGGGCAAGTCGACGCTGCTCAAGGCGGTCGCCGGGCTGCTGCCCGCGGAGCGCGGCCGGGTCTACACCCACGGCCAGCCCTCCCTGCTGGGCGTCAACGCGGCCCTGATGAACGACCTGACCGGCGAGCGGAACGTCATCCTCGGCGGCCTGGCGATGGGCATGTCCCGCGAGCAGATCCGCGAGCGCTACGACGGCATCGTCGACTTCTCCGGCATCAACGACAAGGGCGACTTCATCTCGCTGCCGATGCGCACCTACTCCTCCGGTATGGCCGCCCGGCTGCGGTTCTCCATCGCCGCCGCCAAGGACCACGACGTGCTGATGATCGACGAGGCCCTGGCCACCGGCGACCGCGCCTTCCAAAAGCGCTCCGAGGCCCGCATCCGCGAGCTGCGCAAGGAAGCCGGCACGGTCTTCCTGGTCAGCCACAACAACAAGTCCATCCGCGACACCTGCGACCGCGTCCTGTGGCTGGAGCGCGGCGAACTGCTGATGGACGGCCCCACGGACGAGGTCATCAAGGCGTACGAGAAGGAAACGGGCAAGTAGCGCCGCACACGCGGCAGAACGCCGGACGGGCTGGAAGTACTCCAGCCCGTCCGGCGTTTTCAGTCCGTCCGACGCATTCCAGCCCGTCCGGCATCTGAGAGAGGAGGGGCGGGCGCCGAGGCGCCCGCCCCTCCGTTCAGCGGTGCCTACGCATCAGCTGTGCGTACGCAGCAGCGTCCGCATGGTCCGCATGGCGACGGACAGGTTCGCCAGATCGAAGCCCTCGGACCCGTGGATCTCCTCCAGCGTCGCCCGGGCACGGCTGAGGATCGCCGCGTTCGCTTCCTCCCAGGCCTTGAACCGCTGCTCGGGCGTCGCGGAGCCGTTGCCCGCCGACAGCACATCGGCGGTCAGCGCCGCATGCGCCGCGAAGAGGTCCTCGCGGATCGAGGCGCGGGCCATCGACTGCCAGCGGTCGTTGCGCGGCAGCTCCAGGATGCGGTCGAGGAGTTGGTTGATCCGCAGCCGGTCGCCCAGGTCGTAGTAGACCTCGGCGACCTCCAGCGGCTCCTTGCCCATGCGGTCCGCGACGGCGACGATGTCCAGCGCCGGGAAGACCGAGGAGAAGCCGGACACCTGGACGGCCAGCGGCTCGGGCACGCCCGCGCCGGTCAGCTCGTCCAGGATCGTCTGGAACCACTCCAAGTCGCCGCCCTGCAGCAGCTTGGGCAGCTCCGCCCAGACCTGCGCGACCCGCTCGGTGAAGAAGTCGATGGTCGTCGACAGCTCCAGCGGCTGCGGGCGGTTGTTGAGCAGCCAGCGGGTGCCGCGCTCGACAAGTCGGCGCGAGTGCAGCCGGATGCGGGTCTGGACCTCGGCGGCGACGACATTGTCCAGCGCCTCGACGTCGTCCCAGACCTGGTTGAGCCCGAAGATCGCGCGGGCCGCGGTGTGCGCCCGGACGACCTCTTCGAGGGAGGCGCCGGTCTCCTCCCGCATGCGGTGCAGGAAGCTCGTACCGCCGCTGTTGACGGTGTCGTTGACCATGACCGTGGTGATGATCTCGCGGCGCAGCGCATGCCCGTCGACCTGCTCGGCGAAGCGGTCGTAGAGCGCCGAGGGGAAGTAGGCGTGCAGCAGCCGTTCCAGGTACGGATCGTCCGGCAGCCCGGTCTGGATCAGCGCCTCCGCCACCGTGATCTTGGTGTACGCCAGGAGCACCGCGGTCTCGGGCTGGGTCAGGCCGCGGCCGGTGTTCAGCCGCTCGCGGATCTGCCGGTCGGTCGGCAGGAACTCCAGCGCCCGGTCGAGGTCGCCGTCGCGCACCAGGCGCCGCATGAAGCGCTGCTGGGCGTGGAGCATGCTGGAGGACTGGGCCAGGGCCAGGGCCAGGGCGGTGTTCTGCGCGTAGTTGTTGCGCAGTACCAGCGCGCCGACCTCGTCGGTCATCTCGGCCAGCAGCTTGTTGCGCTGCTTGACCGTCATGTCCCCTTCGGCGACCACGGCGTTGAGCAGGATCTTGATGTTCACCTCGTGGTCGGAGGTGTCGACGCCGGCGCTGTTGTCGATCGCGTCGGTGTTGATCCTCCCGCCGGCCATGGCGAACTCGATCCGGCCCAGCTGGGTCAGGCCCAGGTTGCCGCCCTCGCCGACGACCTTGACCCGCAGCTCCTCGCCGTCGACGCGGATGGCGTCGTTGGCCTTGTCGCCCACGTCGGCGTGGGTCTCCGCCGAGGACTTCACGTACGTGCCGATGCCGCCGTTCCACAGCAGGTCGACCGGTGCCTTGAGGATGGCCCGCATCAGATCGGCCGGGGTCATCTTCTTCACGCCGGCCTCGATGCCGAGGGCGGCCCGTACCTGCGCGTTGATCGGGATCGACTTGGCCGAGCGCGGGTGGATGCCGCCGCCCTGCGAGAGCAGCTCGGTGTGGTAGTCCGCCCAGGACGAGCGCGGCAGTTCGAACAGCCGGCGGCGCTCGGCGTAGGAGGTCGCCGCGTCCGGGTTCGGGTCGAGGAAGATGTGCCGGTGGTCGAAGGCGGCGACCAGCCGGATGTGCTCGCTGAGCAGCATGCCGTTGCCGAAGACGTCGCCGGACATGTCGCCGACGCCGACCACGGTGAAGTCCTGGGTCTGGGTGTCGTGGCCCAGCTCGCGGAAGTGCCGCTTGACCGACTCCCAGGCGCCGCGGGCGGTGATGCCCATGCCCTTGTGGTCGTAGCCGGCGCTGCCGCCGGAGGCGAAGGCGTCACCGAGCCAGAAGCCGTACGACTCGGCGACCTCGTTGGCGATGTCGGAGAACGTCGCGGTGCCCTTGTCGGCGGCGACGACCAGGTAGGTGTCGTCCTCGTCGTGGCGGACGACGTCCTTCGGGGGGACGACCTCGCCGCCGACGAGGTTGTCGGTGATGTCCAGCAGACCGGAGATGAAGGTCTTGTAGGAGGCGATGCCCTCGGCCAGCCAGGCGTCCCGGTCCTGCGACGGGTCCGGCAGCTGCTTGCCGACGAAGCCGCCCTTGGCACCGACCGGCACGATGACGGTGTTCTTGACCATCTGCGCCTTGACCAGGCCGAGGATCTCCGTACGGAAGTCCTCCCGGCGGTCCGACCAGCGCAGACCGCCGCGGGCGACCTTGCCGAACCGCAGGTGGACGCCCTCGACCTTCGGGGAGTACACCCAGATCTCGTAGGCCGGGCGGGGCGCCGGCAGGTCCGGCATGGCCTGCGGGTCCAGCTTCATGGACAGGTAGCCGTGCGGCTTGCCCTGGCTGTTCTTCTGGTAGTGGTTGGTGCGCAGCGTCGCCTTGATGACGGTCAGGAAGGACCGCAGGATCCGGTCCTCGTCCAGGGAGGCGACCTGGTCCAGCGCCCCGTCCAGCTCTTCGAGCAGCCCGTCGGTCAGCTCCGTGCCCGCGCTCTGGCGCCCGGGGGACATCCGCGCCTCGAAGAGCGAGACCAGCAGCCGGGTGGTGTGGACGTTGTTGGAGAGGGTGTCCTCCATGTACGTCTGGCTGAAGGTCGACCCGGCCTGCCGCAGGTACTTGGCGTAGGCCCGCAGGACCATCGCCTGGCGCCAGTTGAGGCCCGCGCGCAGCACCAGCTTGTTGAAGTTGTCGCTCTCGGCCGCGCCGGTCCACACGGCGTTGAAGGCTTCCTGGAAGCGCTCGCGGGCGTCGTCGCCCTTGACGTGCTCCGGCATCCGCAGCCCGAAGTCGTAGACCCAGGCGACGGTGGAGTCGGCGCCGCGCAGCTCGTGCGGGCGCTCGTCGATGACCTCGACGCCCAGGCGGTTCAGGCCGGGCAGCACCCGGGACAGCGAGACCGGCTCGCCCCTGCGGTAGATCTTGAAGCGGCGCTCGCCGGGGCCGGCGCCGACCGGCTCGGAGAGGCTGACCGCGAAGTCCTTGCCCGGCTCGCCGGTGAGCTTCTCCAGGTGCTGGAGGTCGGCGACCGCGCTGCGCGGGTTGTTGTCGGCCTTGTAGCCCTCGGGGAAGGCGTGGCCGTACTGGCGCAGCAGCTCGGCGCCGCGCTCCTCGCCGACCTCCGCGATCAGCGCCTCGGCGAAGCCGTCGGCCCAGGAGCGGGCGGCCTCGACCAGCCGGGCTTCGATGCGGTCCACATCGGCGTCGGTGAGGTCGGGGAGGGCGGAGCCGGGCTGCACGCGGATGACGAAGTGCAGGCGGGAGAGGACCGACTCGGTGTTCCAGGCCGTGAAGTCGACGCTGGTGCCGCCGAGCTCCTCCTTGAGGATGTCGATCAGGCGCAGCCGGACGTTGGTGGTGTAGCGGTCGCGCGGGAGGTAGACCAGCGCGGAGTAGTAGCGGCCGTACTCGTCCTGGCGCAGGAAGAGCCGCAGCCGGCGGCGCTCTTGGAGGTAGAGCACGCTCGTGGCGATGGACCGCAGTTCGTCGACGGGCGTCTGGAAGAGCTCGTCGCGCGGGTAGGTCTCCAGGATCTGCAACAGGTCGCGGCCGTCGTGGCTGTCCGGGCTGAAGCCCGCGCCTTCGAGGACCTCGGCGACCTTGCGGCGGATCACCGGGACCCGGCGCACCGACTCGGTGTACGCGGCCGAGGAGAACAGGCCCAGGAAGCGCCGCTCCCCGATGACGTTGCCCTGCTCGTCGAACTTCTTGACCCCGACGTAGTCGAGGTAGGAGGGGCGGTGCACGGTGGCGCGGCTGTTGGCCTTGGTCAGGATCAGCAGCTTGTGCTCGCGGGCCTTGGCGCGGGCGTCCGCGGGCAGCCGGTTGAAGGACGGTGAGACGGGGTGGCCGTCGGCGGTCTCGCGGTGCGGCGGGTCGGCGCGCAGTATGCCCAGCCCCGTACCGGGCACGGCGGTCAGCACGTCCTCCTGGGCGCCGCCCTCACCGGGCGCGGAGGCGAGTTCGTACTCGCGGTAGCCGAGGAAGGTGAAGTGGTCGTCGGACAGCCACCGCAGCAGCTCCTGGGCCTCTTCGATCTCCATCTCGCGCAGGTCGTCGGCGACCGGCTCGGCGGGCAGCTGCTCGGAGATGCGCAGCGCGGCGCCGCGCATCTTCTCCCAGTCCTCGACGGCCTCGCGGACGTCGGACAGCACCCGCAGCAGATCCGCGGTGATCTGCTTGAGGTCCTCGCGGTCGGTCTCGCGGTCCATCTCGACATGGATCCAGGACTCGGTCAGCGCGTCGTGCGGCAGGTCGGCGGTCCTGGCCTTGCCGGTGGTGGCGCGGGTGTCGCCGTTGGTGTCGAGGACCTCGATGAGCTTGCCGGTGACGTCGCGGCGGACGATCACCTGCGGGTGGATCACCAGGTGGATGCCGCGGCCCTGCCGCGAGAGCTCGTTGGTGACCGAGTCGACCAGGAAGGGCATGTCGTCGGTGACGACCTCGACGACGGAGTGACTGCTGGTCCAGCCGTTCTCCTCGACGGTCGGGGTGTGCACCCGGACGTTGGCGGTGCCCTGCGGTCGCGTCTCCGCGAGGCGGTAGTGCGAGAGCGCGGCACCGAAGACGTCGTCCGGGTGACGGTCGATCAGGTCTTCAGGGGCGGTGTGCAGGTAGTAGCGCTGGAGGTATCCGGCAAGGGTGTCCGGGTCGAGGCCGCGTACCGGGTGCTTCCCCCCGGCCTGGCTCGTTTCAATGACCCGGGCCGCCCTGGCGAGCAGCTCTGTCTTGGCTTCGTCCAGCTTGGTCTGCATGTCCTCTGGCTCCTGTCGCGCGCCGTTGCGTGACGTTGTGGAAATACGTGGGAAGAACTGTGGAAGCCGCACAACGCCGCCGCGACGCGAGGTGTCCTGTCGCTGTCGACGCTATGCCGCGATGAGAGAGGGCCGTGCCGCATTCGACAATCTTTGACGAAGTCGACATGGAGTGTTGGCCGCAAAGACCAGCGACCGCCCGGTCACGGTGGTGCCCCGGGCGCACGGCAGGGGCCTCGATGCCCCCGCGGGTTATCGCGCTGATCACGGTGCAAGGCTATCGCTCCCTCCACGGGTGCCGTCATGGGCCTTCCACGTACAAATCCCCGGTCCGAACTTAGACCTTCTGGACAACGCTACGCCGGGCCGGCGTATGCGTGCGCGCCGGAAGCGGGCACCCCGGGCCCGGCAGGAGAGGAGCCGGGCCTGGCCCCCGCCGGCGGCAGGGCCGCACAGGGGTCCTGGCGGGCGTGCCCTAGTGGACCAGGGTCTCCGCCAGCTCCACGGCCTCGGCGAGGCTGTCCACCACCGGCACCCCGGCGGCCTGAAGGCTCCCGCGGCTGTGCGACCCGCCCGTGTAGAGCACCGCGTACGCCCCCGCGTCCCGCGCGGCCACCGCATCGTCCACCGCGTCGCCGATCACGACCGTGCGCTGCGGGACCACCTGCTCCAGCGCCGCGAAATGCCGTGCCATCTGCGCGCTCTTCGTGCCCCCGGACGGTCCGGTCCGGCCCTCCACCAGCACGAACCGCGACTCGATACCGAAGCCGCGGACGAGCGGTATCAGCTCGTCGTGCCCGAACATGCTCAGGATCGACTGGCTCCGCCCGGCCGCCTGCCACTCCGCCAGCAGCAGATCCACGCCCTCGGCGAGACCGCAGCCCAGCCGGTGCTCGCTGTAGTGCCGGTGGAACGCCTCGTCCATGACCAGCCACTCCGCGTCCGTCGGCAGCCGCCCCATCAGCCGCTCGTAGAACCGCGGGATGGGCACGCAGTACAGCTCCCGATACATCTCCAGGGTGATCGGCGCCAGCCCGATCTCCTCGAACGCGGAGTTGGTCGCCCCGATGACGGCGTCGATGTCGTGGAACAGCGTGCCGTTCCAGTCCCAGACGATGTGTGTCGCGTGCTTCCCCATGCAGAGAACGTACCCGGCTCCACTGACAACGCGGCGGACGGGCCGGCGTGGGCGCTCAGCGGATCAGTTCGGGGATCTCCTGCACGGCGAACCACATCAGATCGTGGTCCTCCGCACCGTCCACGGTGAACTGCGCGTCGTCATCGCCCTGGTCCGCCGCGCCGAGCGCCGCCGCGGCCGCCGCGACATCCGGCTCCGCGTCGGCGGCGTCCACATGCACCGCCGCGGCCTTCGACAGCGGCACCGGCCCGGTGATCCGCACCTCGCCCAGCGCCGACTGGTCCAGCCCCCGGTCGGGGTCCGCCACCGCCGCGCCCTCCGGGACGTCCAGGGCCACCACCACCCGGCGCCGCGCTACCCCGGGGTTTCCGGCGAGCAGCCGCAGCGAGGCCTGGGCCGCGCGGTTCAGCGCCGCGTACTCCAGCTCCTCGATGTCGTCCGAGACGTACCACTCGCGCAGCGCGGGCGTGACGGCGTACGCCCCGAGGGCGGCGGGGCCCAGCTCGCCGTTCTTGTGCGCCTCTGCGAGACCGGGGAGGGTCAGGGGGACATAGACGCGCATGGCAGCCGCTTCCGCTCGATTCGCTCGACTCTGAAGATTGTCCCGCCAGCATACGGGCGTGCGTCCCCCATCGTGCCGCCCCCAGGGGACCCGCACCGCCCGCTCCGGGCCCCTCCCGCACCCCGCCGCAGCGGCTGAAATCCGGCCCCGTGCCACGGACGGGTGAACTCCGACCGCCCCTCACCCCGGCCGCCGCGCGCCTTGCTGCGGGCCCGCGTCCGCCGATACGAAGTTCCCCACCAAAAGCTACCGCCCAGTAATCCACTGGGCCCGGCACAACGGGGGCGATCACCACCATGACCGGAAACCACACCACGACGACCATCACCACGCGGGCCGCGACCGACGCCGGCGGCACGAGGACCAACGACCCCGCGACGACCACCGGCACGCCGCCGACCACCGGCCCCGCGACAACTACCAACCCCGCGACAACCACTGGCCTCACGGCGACCACCGGCACCACCAGGGCCACCAGGGCCACCGGCCCCGCGGCCCCGACCGTTCCCCGGCCCCGGCGCGCCCCCGCGGGCCGGCGCCCGGCCGGCCCGGCAGGCAGCGGTCCCGCCCAGGCCGGCCGGGGCACCACCCGCACCGTCGGGCGCCCGGGCCGCCCCGCCGCGCCCGGCACCCCGCTGCCGACCGTCGGGGCGCAGCGCCGGGCCCACGAGAGCCGGCCGCATCACTGGTTCGCCCATCAGCTGGTGCGCACGCTCAGCGGGCAGCAGCCCGTCCACGCGCTGCTGGGACACGCGCTGCCGGCCGCCTACGACCGGCTGGTGGAGCTGGCCCCGCTGGCGCCGCTGCGGCCCCTTCCCGCCCCGGGGCGGCGCGGCGCGGTCCCGACCCTGCGCGAGTGCGGACTGTGCCGGCCGCGTAGCGGGGTCATCGAGGCGTTCGCCCGGATCGCGGCGGGTGAGCGGCTGCGAGCCCTCGCCTTCCGGCTGGAGCTGGGCGCCGACGCCCGGTGGCGGTGCGCCGCGCTGGACATCGGCCCGGCTCCGGCCCTGCCGAGCCCGGCGCCGTGACCACCGCACGCAGAGGCGCCCCGGCCGTGCTCCGGCCGGGGCGCCCCGCTGCTGCGCGGCCCCGGCATGTCCTGCCGGAGCCACGTCACCGCTTACTTCTTGCGGCGGCGACCGCCGCTCTTCTGGGCCTTGCGCCGCTCCGCGCGGGTCAGCCCGTCGGCCTCGGACCGGGCCGGGCCGCCGGCCTCCTCGTCGCTGATGAAGTCGCCCTCGACGACGCTGCCGTCACCGTCGACCTTCGGCGCGGTGAAGTGCAGCCGGTCCGGCCGCTGCGGCGCCTCCAGGCCCTTGGCGTGGATCTCGGGGCGCCCCGCGCCGGCGGGGACCGCCTCCTGCTCGGCCTCCTGCACCGGGACCTCCTCGACCTGCTGCTCGACCTGGACCTCCAGGTTGAACAGGTAGCCGACGGACTCCTCCTTGATGCCCTCCATCATCGCGGTGAACATGTCGAAGCCCTCGCGCTGGTACTCGACCAGCGGGTCCTTCTGGGCCATCGCCCGCAGGCCGATGCCCTCCTGGAGGTAGTCCATCTCGTAGAGGTGCTCACGCCACTTGCGGTCCAGGACGGACAGCACGACCCGGCGCTCCAGCTCGCGCATGATGTCCGAGCCGAGCTGCTCCTCACGGGCGGCGTACTGCTCGTGGACGTCGTCCTTCGCGGCGTCGGCGATGAACTCGGCGGTGATGCCCGCGCGGTCGCCGGCCTCCTCCTCCAGCTCCTCGACGGTCACCTTGACCGGGTAGAGCTGCTTGAACGCGCCCCACAGGCGGTCCAGGTCCCACTCCTCGGCGAAGCCCTCGACGGTCTCCGCCTGGATGTAGGCGTCGATGGTGTCGTCCATGAAGTGCTTGATCTGCTCCTGCAGGTCCTCGCCCTTCAGGACGCGACGGCGCTCGCCGTAGATGACCTCGCGCTGGCGGTTGAGCACCTCGTCGTACTTCAGGACGTTCTTGCGCGTCTCGAAGTTCTGCTGCTCGACCTGCGACTGGGCGGAGGCGATCGCCCGCGTCACCATCTTGTTCTCGATCGGGACGTCGTCCGGCACGTTGGCCATCGCCATGACCCGCTCGACCATCTGGGCCTTGAACAGCCGCATCAGGTCGTCGCCCAGGGAGAGGTAGAACCGCGACTCGCCGGGGTCGCCCTGACGGCCGGAGCGACCGCGCAGCTGGTTGTCGATCCGGCGCGACTCATGCCGCTCCGTGCCGAGCACATACAGCCCGCCGAGCTCCTTGACCTCCTCGAACTCCGCCTTGACCGCGGCCTCGGCGCGCTCCAGGGCGGCGGGCAGCGCGGCCGCCCACTCCTCGACGTGCTCGACCGGGTCCAGGCCCATCTGGCGCAGCTCGGCCTCGGCCAGGTCGTCGGGGTTGCCGCCGAGCTTGATGTCCGTACCGCGGCCGGCCATGTTGGTGGCGACCGTCACGGCGCCCTTGCGGCCGGCCTGGGCGACGATCGACGCCTCCCGGTCGTGCTGCTTGGCGTTGAGGACCTCGTGCGGCACCCCGCGCTTGTTGAGCTGCTGGGAGAGGTACTCGGACTTCTCCACGGAGGTCGTGCCCACCAGGATCGGCTGACCCTTGGCGTGCTTCTCGACGATGTCCTCGACCACCGCGTCGAACTTCGCCGGCTCGGTGCGGTAGATCAGGTCCGCCTGGTCCATCCGGACCATCGGGCGGTTGGTCGGGATCGGGACCACGCCGAGCTTGTAGATCTGGTGGAACTCGGCGGCCTCGGTCATGGCCGTACCGGTCATGCCGGAGAGCTTGCTGTAGAGGCGGAAGAAGTTCTGCAGGGTGATCGTGGCGAGCGTCTGGTTCTCGTCCTTGATCTCCACTCCCTCCTTCGCCTCGATGGCCTGGTGCATGCCCTCGTTGTAGCGGCGGCCGGCGAGGATACGGCCGGTGTGCTCGTCGACGATCATGACTTCGCCGTCGATGACGACGTAGTCCTTGTCCTTCTTGAAGAGCTCCTTGGCCTTGATCGCGTTGTTGAGGTAACCGACGAGCGGGGTGTTGACCGACTCGTACAGGTTGTCGATGCCCAGCCAGTCCTCGACCTTGCTGACACCGGACTCGTGGATGCCGACCGTGCGCTTCTTCTCGTCGACGTCGTAGTCGCCGGTCTCCTCGATGCCGCGCTGCGGATTGGCGGCCTCACCCCTCTTGAGGCGCACCACCAACTTGGCGAAGTCGCCGTACCACTTGGTGGCCGAGTCCGCCGGGCCGGAGATGATCAGCGGCGTACGGGCCTCGTCGACGAGGATCGAGTCGACCTCGTCGACCACCGCGAAGTTATGGCCCCGCTGGACGAGTTCGTCCTGCGACCAGGCCATGTTGTCCCGCAGGTAGTCGAAGCCGAACTCGTTGTTCGTGCCGTACGTGATGTCGCAGTTGTACTGCTCGCGGCGCTGGGCGGGCGTCATGTCGGCGAGGATGCAACCGACGGTCAGGCCCAGGAACTTGTGGACCCGGCCCATCATCTCGGAGTCGCGCTCGGCCAGGTAGTCGTTCACCGTGATCAGGTGGACGCCCTTGCCGGACAGCGCGTTGAGGTACGTCGGGAGCGTACCGACCAGGGTCTTGCCCTCACCGGTCTTCATCTCGGCGACGTACCCCATGTGAAGGGCTGCGCCGCCCATCAGCTGCACGTCGTAGTGGCGCTGGCCGAGCACTCGCTTGGCGGCCTCGCGGACCGTGGCGAACGCCTCGGGCAGCAGGTCGTCGAGGCTCTCGCCGTCCGCGTAGCGCTCCTTGTACTCGTCCGTGAGTGCCCGCAGCTCAGCGTCGGAGAGGGCCGCGAAGTCCTCCTCGATGGAGTTGACCTGGCCCGCGATGCGGTGCAGTTTGCGCAGGATCTTTCCTTCGCCTGCACGCATGATCTTCGTCAAGACGGACACTTGGGCTGGTCTCCTTGCCGGTCGGGCCTGCACGGTCGAGTGCGCGGGCGCGGCATATTTCCAAGGGGGCAGGCCCCGCCGCAACGGCCATCGTAAAGGAGGACGCTGCCGAGCCGGGAGGTCCGCCGCCGCGAACCCCGCTATCCCCTTCCCCACGTGAACGCACAAGGCCGCGAGAAGGTGCCGGGCAGGTGCCGGGAATCACGCGAAAATCCTTAGCGGCCCTTTCCCCGACCGAGCAGACTCACCTCATGAAGCCCCTCACCCTCACCACCGAGCGCCTCGTGCTGCGGCCCTTCGAGCCGTCCGACGCAGCCGCGGTCCACGCCGCCTGCCAGGAGCCCGATATTCCGCGCTGGACGAGCGTCCCCTCGCCGTACGGCGTCCAGGACGCGGAGCAGTTCGTCGGGACGATCGCCCCCGAGGGCTGGCGCGACGACACGAGCTACAACTTCGCCGTCGTCACCAAGGCGGACGGCTCGCTGGTCGGCGCGATGGGCCTGGTACGCCTCGACCATCTGCGCACCCCGGAGCGGCAGGCCGAGCTGGGCTTCTGGACCGCCAAGGAACAGCGCGGCCGGGGGTACACCGTCGAGGCGGCCCGCGCGGTGCTGAACTGGGCCTTTCGCGATCTGGGCGTGGAGCGCATGGAGTGGCTCGCCGAGGCCGGCAACGACGGCTCCTGGGCGGTCGCCCGCCGACTCGGCTTCCACAGGGAGGGCACCCTGCGCGCCAAGCTGCTGTACGGGGGCACCCGCCGGGACGTGTGGATCGGCTCCCTCCTCCCCTCCGACCTGGGCGACGCGGAGCCCGGACCGTCCGGCCTCCCGGACGCCACGCCGTACCTGCCCTATCCCGGCTGAGACACCGCGCGGCGCCGGTCGACCACGGGCCCGTGCCCTTCCCCGGGGCCCGGGGAAGGGCACGGGCCCGTTGTCAGTGCCCGCCCCTACGCTGTCGGGCATGACCGCCGTGACGCAGCCTTCGCCCCTGCCGCAGCCCGTGACGAGCCTGTCCCGCGACGACGCCCGCCGCCTGACACTGCGGGCCCAGGGCCTGCTGGGCGCCCCGGACCGCCGGGCGGGAGTGCGCGGAGTGCTGCGGGCCCTGGGCGCGGTGCAGCTGGACACGATCTCGGTGCTGGCCCGCTCCCATGAGCTGGTGCCCTACGCCCGCCTCGGCGCCGTCGGCCGCCCGGCAGTCGAGGCCGCCTACTGGACCGAGCCGCCCGGCGGCACGTCGGCGGCCCGGCCCCACAGCTTCGAGTACTGGTCGCACGCCGCCTGCATCCTGCCCATCGAGGAGTGGCCGCACTTCGCCTTCCGGCGCCGCGCCCGGCGCGCCAAGGGCCACCGCTGGCATGTCATGCAGGATTCCGAGCGCTCCTGCGCCGCCGTCCTGGAGCGGCTGCGGACCGACGGCCCGCTGACCACCTCCGAGCTGGGCGGCGGCCGCAACGGCGGCGAGTGGTGGGACTGGTCCGAGACCAAGATCGCGGTGGAGTGGCTGCTGGACACCGGCGACGTGGTCTGCACGAGGCGCCGCGCCTGGAAGCGCGTCTACGACCTCGCCGAGCGCGCCGTCCCGGACGGCCTGCTCCACGACGATCTGGACGACGCCGAGTGCCTGCGCCGCCTGGTCGCCCAGGCCGGGGCCGCCATGGGGGTGGCCACCCGCGCCGACCTCGCCGACTACCACCGCCTCAAGGCCGAGCAGGTCGACGCCGTCCTCGCGGACTCCGGTCTGGTCCCGGTCGAGGTCGAGGGCTGGGGAAAGCCCGCCTGGGCCGATCCTGCCGCGCTGGCCTCGGCACCCCGCGGCCGGCACCGCACCACCCTGCTCTCGCCCTTCGACTCCCTGATCTGGGACCGGCCGCGCACGGAACGGATCTTCGATTTCACCCACCGCCTGGAGGCGTACGTCCCCCGCCCCAAGCGGATACACGGCTACTTCGCGATGCCTCTGCTGGCCGGCGGCCGGCTGGTGGGCCGGGTGGACCCGGCCCGTGAGGGCACCACCCTCGTCGCCCGCCAGGTCTCGTTGCAGAACCACAAGGCCGTCGCCCCGATGGCCCAGGCACTCCGGGAGGCCGCGACGTGGGTCGGTTGCGATGCCGTCCGCGTGGAGCGCTGCGACGACGCCCGGCTGGCCGCCGCCCTGCGCACTGAGCTGGCCGCGCAGGACTGACCCGGCCGGGCGCGCAGGGACACACCCCGCTGAGCGGTCGCACCGACCGCTCAGCGGATCTCGAGGATCTTCTCCCGCATCGCGTAGACCACCGCTTCCATCCGGGAGTGCAGCTGCAGCTTCTCCAGGATGTTGCGGACGTGGTTCTTCACCGTGTTCTCGGAGATGAAGAGTTCCTTGGCGATATCGCGGTTGTTCATGCCCGTGGCGACCAGCTTGAGGACCTCCAGCTCACGGTCGGTGAGCCGGGGCGCGGGCACCAGCCTGCGCTCGTCCGTCCGCTGGATCATCGACTTGAACTCCGTCAGGAGCTTGGACGCCATCGACGGGCTGATCTGCGACTGGCCGTCCGCCACGGCCCGGATCGCGGTCGCCACCTCGTCGGTGGAGATCTCCTTGAGGAGGTAGCCGGTGGCGCCGGCCTTGATCGCGTCGTAGAGATCGGCCTCTTCGTCGCTGATCGTCAGCATGATGATCTTGGCGCTGGGGGCCACCTCCTTGATGGAGGTGCACGCCTCGATCCCACCGCGCTTGGGCATCCGTACGTCCATCAGCACGATGTCGGGCAGCAGATCCGCGGCCTTGTCGACCGCCTCCGCGCCGTCCCCCGCCTCACCGACGACCTGGATGTCCTCTTCCTGGGCCAGCACGATCTCCAGCCCTCGCCGGAAAAGCGCGTGGTCATCCACCACCAGGACCCGGATCGGCTCCTTGCGCGGCACGCTCACGGCCCGCTCGTCGCCCCCGACACCGCTTTCGTCGTCGTCCGCGTCACCGCGCACGGGACCGAAACTGTCCCCCATTGATCCTCCCCGTCAACTACTCGGCCGAGAGGCCGGAGCTTGGAAATAAGGCTGGTTGACAACAGCCCCCTGCGACCAGCCCGATCAATGCCATACGACCGTCTCCCCGGCATTTCGCCGTTTCGTGTCCACGAACTCCCCTGGCTGGCACAAACACTATACGGCTTCAACTCCTGCTTTCTCCGGGCACGATGGTGCCCCCGGCGCACACCGGGGGCACCGAGCGGGTGGGGTTCAGCCGCCCAGCGCGCCGCCTGCGCCGCCGGGCTCCTCCTCCCCGAACGAATCGGGGTTCAAGTGGATGACGCCGTAGTCGTATGCGTGCCGCCGGTAGACGACACTCGGCAGCTTGGTGTCGGCGTCGACGAAGAGATAGAAGTCGTGTCCGACCAACTCCATCTCGTTGAGCGCCTGGTCGAGCGTCATCGGTGCGGCCGAGTGGGTCTTCTCGCGGACGACCAGGGGGCCCTCGCCCTGGACGTCGATCGACCCCATCCTCGTGGTCGGCACCGTCTGATCGGCTTCTGTGGCAAGTTCGCCGTTGGTGTTCAGGCTCGCGGCGTCGGGCACGGTGACAGCGACCTCACTCGCCGGAATGCGGCCGTTTCCGCGACGGGAGAAGCGCTTGTCGTGCTGCTTGCGCAGCCGCGCCTCCAGCTTGGCGGTCGCCAGGTCCAGCGCGGCGTACGGGTCGGCAGCGGCCGCCTCGGCCCGGACCACCGGGCCACGGGAGCGGAGCGTGATCTCCACTCGGTCGGAACGGTCGGCCTGCCGCGGGTTGGGCTCCTTGGACACCTCGACGTCCAGGCTGATCACCTTGGCGTCGAGCTTCTGGACTTTGTCCAGCTTCAGCTTCTCGGCCACGTGCTTGCGGAACCGCTCGGGCACCTCGGTCTTGCGGCCTTTGACGACGATGTCCACGCAGAACTCCGTTCCCGGATCGCTCCGCCCATCCGGCGGAGCAATTCCTTCTTGCACCAGGCTCCGGTAGTTGCCGAAGCCTCGGACTTGGCGACTTTCACCTCCTCCTCCCCCGACGACAAGATCTCCACGCCCCCCGTTTTCAGGGTCGCTGCAAACGCCCCTGAACGCATTCATCGCGACATCCGAGGCAAAACATCCGCCAAGTCCTCACAACCGAACATAGCTCTCCTGGGCGGATGTCGGCACCCCCTCGGAGCCCTCAGCTCCGTTTGGGTGACTTTTCCCAGCCAACTACCGACCATGTGGGAATTCCATTCCCCGGTCGACCGCGCGGTGCACATCGATTTCAAAAGCACTGCCCGGCGCCGCCACCACGGCCGCGCCGGTCACCCGGCCACCGGCCGCCGTGATCGCCCGCGCCGCCTCGGCCAGCGTGGCCCCGGTCGTCACCAGATCGTCCACCAGCACCACTGGCTGCCCCGTCAGCAGCCTTGCGGCCCCGCCCCGCACCTCCACCGCACCCGTGACGTTCACCAGCCGCTGCCGGGCGCTCAGGCCCGCCTGGTCGGCCACGGGGCGCCGCTGTCGTAGTACGGGGAGGACTCGGGCCCCCGCCCCCTCCCCCGCCTTCCTGAGCGCGCCGGCCGCCGCCAGCGCGATCCGGCGCACCGGATCATGCCCCCGCCCGGCCACCGACCTGCGGGCCGACGGCACCGGCACCAGCGGCAGCGGCCCACCGCCGGGCCGCAGTCCCCGCACCGCCCCGGCCAGCACCTCCCCCAGTGGCCCGGCCAGCCGCAACGCGCCCCGTTCCTTGTGCGCCAGCAGCACGGCTCGTACCTCGTCGGCATACGGCGCACCCGCCCACACCCTGGGCAGCCCCGCCGGCTCCGGCCGCGGCCGCACCCGACGTGCCCCGCGCCCGTCCCGCGCGAGCGCCCGGCGGCACTCCCCGCACAGCTCCGTACGCGGCCGACCACACCCCGCACAGGCGACCGGCAGGATCAGACCGGCCAGTTCGCGCCACACCCCCTGCATGGCTCCACTTTCCTGCGGTCCGCGTCCGGCCGCCACCCCTGTGGATAACCTCGCGGAGCGCCCGGGCGCGGGGTCAGGCGGGCCGGTGAGGCAGGTCAGCGATTTGGACCCTTGGTCCCTTGGTGCGGCCGGTCGAGCGGGCCGAGCCCGTCAGCAGCCGGAACCCCCGGCAGACCGTGCCTGCCTGTCGCACGGGCCGTCCGGGCGCGGAACAGATGAACGGGCCGCCCGGGACACGGCACGGGTGTCCGCGCCGCCCGTGGCCCGCGCTGCCGCCCCGCCATGGCGCCACCCGGTCACCCCGCCGGCCCATCATCCCGTCACCCGGGATAGACCGGCGCCGTCCCGTCCTTCGCCACGGTCTTCCAGTTCGCGTCCGGAGGCAGCCGCACGATGCCCTCGGTGGCGTCGGCGATCAGCGGCCTGGTCTCGTCCTCCGAGGCTGCGACCGCCTTGACGCCGTTGACGCCGGGCAGCGTCTGCGCGTTGGACGCCGAGCCGTCGGTCTCCATGAACTGCATCTGCTGCACCCCGCCGGATTCCCGCCCGACGACCACCAGCCGGCTGCCGCCCGCCCAGGACGCGGCCACCACGTCCTCCAACTGCGGAGCGATCGGCCGCAGTTCCTGCACGGACAGCACCGGATGCGCCGAACTGCCGCCCCGCTCGACCCGGCCGAGCTGGAGCGTCGTACGCCCCTTGTCCTCCACCAGGACCGCGATCCGGATGCCGTCCGCGGCCACCTTGATCGCCTTGATCCGCCGCCCGCCGAGACCGGGCACCGCGACCTCTTCGGGGTCGCCCTTGCCCTCGCGTATCCGCAGCAGCCGGGAGCCGTGGGCGTCGCGGTCCGCGATCCACAGGTCCCCCAGCCCGTCCCAGCTCGGCGCGGTCAGCCCCTCGTCGGCGTGCTTGGCCGAGCCTGCGCTGGTCAGCAGCGCTCCGCCGCGCTCGACGCCGTCCTCCATGGCGGCCACGTACAGGGACCGGCCATCGCCGGAGACCCCGGCCGCGGCGTTCTCGCCGCGCGAGATGGCGACCGAGCGCAGGGGCGTACTGCCCGTACCGAACGGACCGCGCACCGGCGTCGGTTCGGTAGCCGAGTCCGACATGGCGACGACCTTGTGGTCGGCGTCGATGAAGTACTCCTTGGGGGCGCGCCCGGTGGGCTGCGGCGGTGCGAAGTCGCGCTCGGCCTGGTCCTGGGACAGCACGCACAGCGAGTTACCGCCGTCGTCCTGGAGCTCCACCTCGCTGATCTTCGAGGCGCGTGTCATGTCCTGGACGGTGAAGAAGAGCTGAGCGGCCATCCGCTTGCACTGGGTGGTGTCGGTGTTGACCGCCGCCTTGCTGAGCTTGACCCGCAGTGCGTTGGAGTCGTCCAGCGCCAGATCACTCGCCGCGAGCCGGGTGCCGCGGGGGAACTCCGAGGTGGTCACCTGGTTCAGCCAGTCGGTGGGCCCGGACAGCAGCGCCTCCACACTGGCCGTGATCGGCTTTATTCGCTGCCGCAGGTAGACCGGGTCGGCGACGAGCACGTTGCGGCTCGCCTTCGGCTCCTCGGACTCCGACTTGTACGAGGCGAAGTAGTACTTGTTGACGGAGCGGTAGATGCGCTGGAAGTCGGACAGGCCCAGCACCAGCCCGTCGGGCAGCCGGTCGATCCGCCACTGACCGTCCTCCTTGATGAGGTGGATCGTCTGGCGGTACGGCTTCTCCTCCGGGGCGTAGGCGTGGTGGTCGTCCACCGACGCCACCTGGCTGCCGGAGAGCGTGACCGTGTAGCCGTTGACGTCCTCGCGGTTGGGCTGCACCTTCGGCTCGGGCTTGGGCCGCTCCTGGAGCACCTTGGTGACCTGGAAGGGCCGCCAGGTCCGCTTCGCCGACTTGGCCAGATACTGCGTGGCCGTCCGGAAATCGGCCTCGTCGCTGGTCGTCGCGTCGAGGAAGCTGCGCACGATGTTGGTCGGCTGCGCCCCGTCTTGCGGGGGTACGCCGTAGACCCGCACCTGCGAGTCGCCTTCGGAGCGCGGCGACTGGTCGACCGCCGTGACCTCCCCGCTGTCCGGCATCGACGCGCACCCGGCCAGCAGGGCCGCCGCACAGCCGAGCAGGGTCAGCTTGCGTGCCCGCCCGGCTCCCCGGCGGGCACGCGTACGGGACGTGGGCGCCACTACGCGCTCGCTTCCGCGCTCAGTGTCCACGCAGCCCGTCCTCCGATTCCACGCCCCGTCCGGTTTCCCGCTCCGCCCCGCCGTCACCGGCCGGCACGTCGGTGCGCGCACTCTTGTCGCGCGCTGTCTCCTCGCTCCGTGCGCCCCCGCTCTGCGGCATCACACGGGCGCCACTGCCGGGCAGCGCCGTGGGATCGGCGGTCGCACGGGCCATCGCCCGCGGCTCCGCGGCGAGCGGCTGTGCACCTCTGGACTGCGAGGACCGCGCCTGGACCGGGATCGTGGACGTCTTGCGCCCCGTCCCGGCGCGCGGCTGCCCCGTCTCGTCCAGCCCGCGGTTGCGTCGTGAGTCCTCGGGCTCCAGGGGTATCGGGGAGCCGCGCAGCGGCTCGCCGGCCGTACGGGGCAGGGTCAGCCGGAACTGCGAGCCGCCGCCCGGCTCGCCCCAGGCCTGCAGCCAGCCGCCGTGCAGCCGGGCGTCCTCGACCGCGATGGACAGACCGAGTCCCGTACCGCCGGTCGTCCGGGCCCGGGCCGGGTCCGCGCGCCAGAAGCGGTTGAAGACCCTGGTGGCCTCGCCGGGCTTGAGGCCGACGCCGTAGTCGCGCACCGCGACGGCCACCGCGCCGCCGCTGCGGCTGCCCGCGGAGGCCAGCCGCACCACGACGTCCCGGCCCTCGCCGTGCTCGACGGCGTTGACGACGAGATTGCGCAGCACCCGCTCCACCCGCCGGGTGTCGGCCTCGGCGATGACGGGCTGCTCGGCGCCGCGCACCAGGATGCGGGTGCCCTTCGCCTCGGCGAGCGGCTCGGCGCCCTCGATGACGCGGTGCACCACATCGCGCAGGTCTATCGGCTCGGCCTCCAGCGCGGCCGCGCCCGCGTCGAACCGGCTGATCTCCAGCAGCTCCGCGAGCAGAGATTCGAAGCGGTCGAGCTGGCCGCGCAGCAGCTCGGCGGAGCGCGCCGTGGCCGGGTCGAACTCGTCGCGCACCTCGTGGATGACGTCGGCCGCCATCCGCACCGTCGTCAGCGGCGTGCGCAGCTCGTGCGAGACGTCGGAGACGAAGCGGCGCTGCATCCGGGACAGCTCTTCCAGCTGCTGGATCTTGACCTGGAGGTTCTGCGCCATCTTGTTGAAGGACTCGCCGAGCCGGGCGATGTCGTCCTCGCCGGTGACCTTCATCCGCTCCTGGAGCAGGCCGGCCGCCAGCCGCTCGGAGATCCCCGCGGCCATCCGTACGGGCGTGACGACCTGCCGCACGACCAGCCAGGCGATCGCGCCGAGCAGGATCACGACGAACACCCCGGCCGTCGCGAGCGTCCCCGTCACGAGCTTGAGCGACTCCGCTTCCTGGCTGAACGGGAAGAGGTAGTAGAGCTGGTACTGATTGCTGTTGACGTCGTTGAGTCGCTTGCCGATGATCAGCGCCGGGACGCCGTCGTCCGACCCGATGCGCTTGATCTGGGTGTACTGGCGGAACGTCCCGGACTTCGTTTCCAGCTTCCGCCGCAGCTCGGCGGGCACGCTGCGCTCGGGATCGACGTCCCCGGAGGCGCGCGGCCCGCGGGTGCCGGGGCTGGAGTCGCCGAACGGTTCGTCGGAGTCGGAGCTGAGCGCCACGACCGAGAACACGCCCTGGCCGCCGCTGGCGAGCTGTTCGACCAGGCCGGTGAGCCAGGTCGCGGAGTCCTGGGTGCCGCGGTTGCCGGTGCGAGCGCTGTCGTCGCTACGGGTGTCGTCGGCGCCGTCGGCCATCTTCTGGGCGACGCCGAAGCCGCCCACCGCCTGGCTCTGCGCGGCCTGGGCCTTGGCCGTGAGCAGGCCGTTGCGGACCTGTCCGACGACCACGACGCCGAGCAGCAGGACCACGGCGAGTGACATCAGCAGGGTGGTCGCCACCACGCGCAGCTGGATGTTGCGGCGCCACAGCCGCAGGGCGGGCAGCAGCGGCCGGCGTACCCAGCGGCTGAAGAGTCGCAGCAGGGGGTGGACCGGCCCGCTCACCGCGCCGTCGGGCAGCAGTTGCCCACCGCGCAGCAAGCGAGCAGACAACTTGCCCGAAAAGGACATATCACCCGCCGGACCGACGGTGCGCCCCCGCTTTTCCTCCGGGGTCGAACCGTCCCGGGCCATCTCAGCTGGGCCCGGCCTTGTAGCCGACCCCGCGCACGGTCACCACGATCTCCGGACGCTCCGGATCCCGCTCGACCTTGGAGCGCAGCCGCTGCACATGGACATTGACCAGCCGGGTGTCGGCGGCGTGCCGATAGCCCCAGACCTGCTCGAGCAGCACCTCACGCGTGAACACCTGCCACGGCTTGCGCGCCAGCGCCACCAGCAGATCGAACTCCAGCGGGGTCAGCGCGATCGACTGCCCGTCCCGCTTCACCGAGTGACCAGCCACATCGATGACCAGGTCACCGATCGCCAGCTGCTCGGGGGCCGGCTCCTCCGAACGCCGCAGCCGGGCCCTGATCCGGGCCACCAGCTCCTTGGGCTTGAACGGCTTGACGATGTAGTCGTCCGCGCCCGACTCGAGCCCGACCACCACATCCACCGTGTCGCTCTTGGCCGTCAGCATGACGATCGGCACGCCGGACTCCGCCCGGATCAGCCGGCACACCTCGATACCGTCCCGTCCGGGCAGCATCAGGTCGAGCAGCACAAGATCGGGCTTGGTCTCGCGGAAGGCAGCCAGGGCCTTGTCACCGTCCGACACGAACGACGGTTCAAAGCCTTCGCCGCGCAGCACGATGCCGAGCATCTCTGCCAGTGCGGTGTCGTCGTCGACGACCAGGACGCGTCCCTTCATTTGGCCATCATCCCATTACCTGATCGTGACTTTCTCCATCGTGATGTGGAACACACCCCTGCAAGCGCTTCCCGGGTCACCGGCGACACCACTCCGGCCTCCGTCACGATCGCCGTCACCAGCTCCGGCGGAGTGACGTCGAAGGCCGGGTTATAGGCCTGCGCGCCCAACGGAGCGACCGGTATGGCACCGCTCGCGGCAGTCCCGGGCCCCTGCGCACTGGGCAACGAGAACTCCGTCACTTCCTGCCCCGGCCGCTGCTCCACCTCGATGTCCGCCCCCTCCTCGGTCGCCAGATCCACCGTGCTGGTCGGCGCCACCACCACGAACGGAACGTGGTGGTACCGCGCCAGCACCGCCAGCGGATAACTACCGACCTTGTTGGCCACCGAACCGTCCGCCGCGATCCGATCCGCCCCGATCAGCACCGCGTCCACCTCGCCGCCGGCGAACAGCGACCCCGCCGCACCGTCCGAAAGCACCGTGTACGCCATGCCCGCCCGCGCCGCCTCATAGGCGGTCAGCCGCGCCCCCTGAAGCAGCGGCCGCGTCTCGTCCACCCACAGTCGCCGCAGCTCACCGGCCCGATGCGCCGCGAGCGCCACCGCCAGGGCGGTGCCCTCGCCCCCGGACACCAGCGCACCCGTATTGCAGTGCGTGAGGATCCGGTGACCGCCGCCCGGTAGCAGCTCGCCCAGCAGCGCCAAACCGTGCTGCGCCATCCCCCTACTGGCCTCGATGTCCTCCGCGTGTACGGCCCGGGCCTCGGCGAGCGCCGCCGCCGGGGCATCGGTCCCGCCGGCCAGCGCCGCGCGATAGGCGCCGGCCGCACGGCGCACGCCGTACCCCAGATTGACCGCGGTCGGCCGGGCCTGCGGCAGCGCCTCCGTGGCCTCGTCCACGTCAAAGCCCCGCGCCGCGGCCAACGCCACCCCATAGGCACCCGCGATACCCAGCAGCGGTGCCCCGCGCACGGCCAGCGTCCGGATCGCCTGAACCAGCGCCGGTACGTCCGTACACACCAGCTCGACCTCCTCCGCCGGTAGGCGGGTCTGGTCGAGGAGGACCAATACGGGCCCCTCCGGCGGCTCCTCCCAACGCAACGACGGGATCGCGAGCGCCCCGGCGCCCGCCTCGGATACCTCGTACTGATCGCCCATCCATTCAGTCTGCCGCCGACCCGCCCTCGAACATAAGGTCCCCTCACTCTCAGGGCGCGGGTACACAACGCCGGGCGCCATGACACGATGACTGGCACCGCGGACCCCGGACCCCGGCCGTCCCGGCGGACGGACAGTAAGAAGGAGCGACGATGAACAACTCTCCGGGCTGGGCGTCGCCCGGATCCACGCCCTCCGACGAACCGGGCCGCGGCACACAGGAGCAGCCCACCCGGCAGGCACCGGAAGAGCAGCCCGAGCCCGCGGAGCAGCCCACCCCGCCGAACTGGTCCAAGGAGCAGCCGCCCGCCGGCCAGTGGTCGGCTCCCGCCGGCATCCCCAGCCAGGGCGGCCCCCACGGCAGCGACGGTCAGGGCACGGCCGGCGACCGCACCCGCGTTTCTTCGTCCACCTCGGGCAAGCCCGACTGGGACGGCCGACCGGGCCCCGGCCAGCAGCCCCCTTGGGGCGGCGGCTGGGCCGCGACGCCTCCAGCGGCCAAGCCGGGTGTCATCCCGCTGCGCCCGCTCGGCATCGGCGAGATCCTCGACGGCGCGGTCTCCACCATGCGCGCCCACTGGCGCACCGTCCTCGGCATCTCCCTTGTCGTCGCGGTCGTCGCGCAGACCGCCGTCACCATCGTCACCGGCGTCTGGTTCCAGGACGGCGGCCGCGCGACCACCATCTCGAACGACAACGTCCCGCCGCTCCGCGACACCATGCGCCAGCTCGGCGACACCCTCGCCGGCAGCGCCATCACCTCGGTGATCGGACTGCTCGCCACGATCATCGCCACCGGCCTGCTCACCATGGTCGTCAGCCGTGCCGTCCTGGGCCGCCCGGTGACCGCCGGGGAAGCCTGGCGCGACGCCCGCGCCCAACTCCCCCGCCTGCTCGGCCTGCTCGTTCTGCTCCCGGCGATCGTCACCGCGATATTCGCGGTCGGCGTGGCTCCCGGCGTCATCCTCGCCGCCACCGGCACCCTCGACATCGGCCTGCTCCTCGCCATGCTCGGTGGCCTGGCCGCCACCATCGTGAGCATCTGGCTGTGGGTCCGCTACAGCCTCGCCTCCCCCGCGCTGATGCTGGAGAAGCAGGGCGTCATCGCATCGATGCGGCGCTCCGCCAAGCTCGTACGGGGCTCCTGGTGGCGGGTGCTGGGCGCCCAGCTGCTGGCCTACCTGCTGATCGCCATCGTCGAGTTCATCATCCAGATCCCGGCCACCCTCATCGCCTTCCTCATCGGCGGCGAGAGCCTCATGTCGTGGGCGAACGGCACCAGCACCAGCACCGGCTGGTCGTTCCTGGTCGTGCTGGGCATCGGCGCGGTCATCAGTTCCACCATCACCTTCCCGATCAGCGCCGGCGTCACCGCACTCCTCTACATGGACCAGCGCATCCGCCGCGAGGCCCTCGACCTCGAACTCGCCCGCGCCGCAGGCCTCCCCGGCTACGGCACCGACGCCCCCGGCAACGAAGCACCGACGGCCACGACGACACCCGCCGACGCTTCCGGGCAGCACCCCACCGACGCCGCTCCCGGAAGCTGATGCGGTGACCACAGGGGGGAACATGGCCGCACTCGGACGATTCATCGCGCGTACCGACGACGACATACCCGTGCGGACTCCCCGCCTCCCCGCCCGCGAGGCGGCCGAGCGCGAGCTGTCCGATCCTCGGTACCACCAGCACGACCCCAACCCGATCCAGCGAGCGCTCGATTGGCTCTGGGACCGCGTCGACGAGTTGTTCAGCGCGGCCGCCGGCACCACACCGGGCGGCTGGATCGGGCTCCTCGCCATCGCCGCGTTCGTCCTGCTGCTGGTCGTCGCCCTCCGGCTCCGGCTCGGCGCGGTACGCCGCACGCCCACCACCGGCGGCGCGCTCTTCGCCGACACCCCCCGCACGGCCGCGGAACACCGAGCGGCCGCCGACCGGCACGCCGCCGCGGGCCACTGGAACCAGGCCATCCAGGACCGCATGCGCGCCCTCGTCCTCTCCCTCGAAGAGCGCGCCCTGCTCACCCCCGGCCCCGGCCGCACCGCCGACGAGGCCGCCACCGAAGCCGGCCGGGCGCTCCCCCCGTACGCCGACCAACTGCGCACCGCCGCCCGCACCTTCGACGACGTCACATACGGCGGCCGCCCCGGCACGGAGCAGGCATACGTCCTCCTGACCGGCCTCGACACCGACCTCCAGCGCGCCAAACCCACTCTGGCCGCCACTGCGACCAGGAGCCGCGGATGACCACGTCCACCAAGGACGGCTTCGCGCTCTCCCCCGCCACCCGTCGGGTGTGGACCCGCTCGCGTGGTCCCCTGCTCGCGATCCTCCTGCTCGTCATCAGCGGAATCGTCCTCGCTGCCCTGCAGTCCGGGGAGCAGTACGGCCGGCTCGACCCCCGTTCGGCGGACCGGTCGGGAAGCCGGGCGCTGGCCCAACTCCTCGCCGCCCGCGGTGTCTCCACCCAGGTCGTGACGACGTCCGAGGAGGCGGCCGCCGCGACGGGCCCCGGCACCACCCTGCTCGTCACCGACCCCGACGTACTGACGCAGCGCCAGCTGACGGGCCTGTACACCGCGACCGCACACACCCCCGGACGCACCGTCCTGCTCGCCCCCGGCACCTCGACACTCAACGTTTTCGCCCCGCACGTACAGGTGGGCACCCCCGTCGGCAACACCCCGCTCTCGCCGGCCTGTTCCCTGCCCGATGCCCGCCGCGCCGGCAACGCCCTCCTCGGCGGTCTGCGCTACGCCACGCCCGCCGACGGCGCCGACCGCTGCTACCTCGTCGGCGGCAGGCCCACCCTGCTCCGCCTGCCGGCCGCCGGCGCCGGCCGCGACACCGTCCTCCTCGGCTCCGCCGATCTCCTGCACAACCAGCACCTCTCCGAGGACGGCAACGCCTCGCTGGCACTTCAACTCCTCGGTTCCCACAAGCATCTGGTCTGGTACCTCCCCTCCGTCAGCGACCCGTCGTCCGCCCAAGAAGACCAGCGCGGTTTCCTCGACCTCATCCCCTCCGGCTGGCGCTGGGCCCTGCTCCAACTCGCCTGCGCCGCCGTACTCGCAGCCCTCTGGCGGGCTCGCCGCCTCGGCCCCCTGGTGCCGGAAAAGCTTCCCGTCACCGTCCCGGCCGCCGAGACCACCGAAGGCCACGCACGTCTCTACGAACAGGCCAACGCCCGTGACCGGGCCTCAGCCGTACTGCGCTCCGCGACCCGCACCCGACTCGCACCCCTCGCAGGCGTGTCCCCGGCTCACGCCCACACCCCCGACGTCCTCGTCCCCGCCGTACAAGCACACTTGACCTCGTCCCCTGACGCCGGAACAGATCTCCACACCCTCCTGTTCGGCCCGGCTCCCGCGGACGACCGGGCCCTGGTCCACCTCGCGGACCAACTCGACGAACTCAAATCCTCGCTCGTTTCCCAAGAGAGGCACGCCCCCCGTGAGCACCCCGACCGCTGACCGCGCCCGAGCCTCCCTCGAGGACCTGCGCACCGAGATAGCCAAGGCCGTCGTCGGCCAGGACCCCGCCGTCACCGGCCTGGTCGTTGCCCTCCTCTGCCGCGGTCATGTGCTCCTCGAAGGCTCCCCCGGCGTCGCCAAGACCCTGCTCGTACGCGCCCTGTCGACCGCCCTCGAACTCGACACCAAGCGCGTCCAGTTCACCCCCGACCTGATGCCGAGTGATGTCACCGGTTCGCTGGTCTACGACGCCCGCAGCGCGGAGTTCTCCTTCCAGCCGGGCCCCGTCTTCACCAACCTGTTGCTCGCCGACGAGATCAACCGCACGCCTCCCAAGACCCAGGCGTCTTTGCTCGAGGCGATGGAAGAGCGTCAGGTGACCGTCGACGGCACTGCCCGCCCCCTCCCGGAGCCCTTCCTCGTGGCCGCCACGCAGAACCCGGTGGAGTACGAGGGCACCTATCCACTGCCCGAGGCCCAACTCGACCGGTTCCTGCTCAAGCTGACGGTCCCGCTGCCGGCCCGCAATGACGAGATCGACATCCTCACCCGCCACGCGGCCGGCTTCAGCCCCCGTGACCTGGGCGCTGCAGGCTTGCGCCCCGTCGCCTCCGCCGCCGACCTCGACGCGGCTCGGGAGGCCGTCGCCAAGACCTCGGTATCCCCCGAAGTCACCGGTTATATCGTCGATATCTGCCGTGCCACCCGCGAATCCCCCTCACTTGCACTCGGTGTCTCCCCGCGAGGAGCCACCGCCCTGCTCTCCACGTCACGCGCCTGGGCCTGGCTAACCGGCCGCGACTATGTGACCCCTGACGACGTGAAGGCCCTTGCTCTTCCCACACTCCGCCATCGTGTCCAGCTCCGCCCCGAAGCGGAGATGGAAGGAGTCACCGCGGACTCCGTGATCAACGCCGTACTCGCGCATCTCCCCGTCCCCCGTTAAGACGACACCGTGGCCCTCACCGGACGCACCGCCCTCATCTCCGCAGTCGGAGCTCTCTTCGTCGGCTTCGTGCTGCCCAGCTGGCTCGGCATCCTCACCGTCCAACTCGCCCTGCTGATAGCGATTTTGTTCGATCTCGCGCTCGCCGCGCCAGTGCGAAGGCTCCATTTCACCCGCACAGGTGACACAACCGTTCGACTAACAGGCGAAGCCCACACCCACCTCACCCTCACCAACCCGAGCCGCCGCACCCTGCGCGCCAAGATCCGCGACGCCTGGCCTCCTAGCTCCTTCCAGCCCGGCTCGGACATCCCCGCATCCCGCCACACGGTGCGCATCCCCGCCTCCGAGCGGCGCCGGCTCACCACCGCGCTCCACCCCACCCGCCGCGGCGACCACCATGCGGTCCGCGTAACCGTTCGCTCCTACGGCCCGCTCGGTCTGGCAGCCCGTCAGGGAAATCACCACGTCCCCTGGACGCTGCGTGTATTGCCGCCCTTCAACAGCCGCAAGCACCTCCCCGCCAAGCTCGCCAGACTTCGCGAACTCGACGGCCGCACCAGCATCCTCACCCGCGGCGAAGGCACCGAATTCGACAGCCTCCGCGACTACACCCCCGGCGACGACACCCGGTCCATCGACTGGCGCGCGACCGCCCGCCGCCAAGACCTCGCCGTCCGCACCTGGCGCCCCGAACGCGACCGTCGCATCCTGCTCGTCCTGGAAACCGGCCGCACCTCCGCAGGCCGCGTCGGCGACATCCCTCGCCTCGACGCGTCCATGGACGCCGCCCTGCTGCTCGGCGCCCTCGCCGCCCGCGCCGGCGACCGCGTGGACCTGCTGGCCTACGACCGCCGCGTACGCGCCTCCGTTCAAGGCCACGCGGCCCGCGATGTCCTCCCGGCCCTGACCGAGGCACTCGCCCCGCTCGAATCCGAACTGGTCGAGGCGGACGCCCGCGGCCTGGCCGCCACGATCCACCGCCGCACCGCGCGCCGGTCCCTCATCGTGCTCTTCACCGGCCTGGACGCGGCCCCCGTAGAGGAAGCCCTCCTCCCCGTCCTCCCCGGCCTCACCCAGCGCAACGAACTCATCGTCGCGGCCGTCGCCGACCCCCGCATCGAGGAGATGGCAACCGGCCGCCACACCCCCCAGTCCGTCTACGCCGCCGCAGCCGCAGAACAAACACGCGCCGCCCGCCGCCGCACCGCGGACCGCCTCCGCCACCACGGCATCACCGTCATCGACGCCACCCCGGACCGCCTGGCCCCCGACCTGGCCGACGCCTACCTCACCCTGAAGTCCACCGGCCGCCTGTAAGACCGGCCCCGCCTCCCCTGCTCAAACGGCCTAAGCCGGGAGCGAAAAGCCCTCCGGCAACGTGCCCTCGACGAACAACATCCCCACCCGAACCTTGCCTTCTCGTATCGCCCGGGCACGCCGGTACTCCGGGCAGTCGTACCACTCCCGGACCCGGTCCATGTCGGGAAACTCGATGACAACGAACCGAGAGGTATCCCAGGTCCCTTCGACGGGCTCGGGCGTGGGACCCGCGACCAAGTAACGGCCACCGTGGCTGTGGATGGACTCTTGGGCCACTGCTGCGTAAGCCAAGCCAGCCTCCTCGTCGAGCACATCAACGTTGACGATGACATAAGCGAGCATGAGATCCCCCGTCGCTAGCGCACGACGTGTACTGAAGTCACGGCAGAGGCTATGGGGAGACGAGAAGCGCCGGGAGATCAGAGCTATCGCGCTTGTTGCCTGAGGCTGGCCCCTGAGCCTACGCAACGGATGCCGGATAGAACGGGTGCCCCGATAGCAATGCATGGGGAAGCGGACAAGGTAGCCGGCCAGCAAAGGGAACGGGAGCGACACCACCCGTTCCGTCTCTCCCCTCCCGGATCCCGGAGTATCAAACTCTGTGGGTGGCTCACGGTCCCAGAACGCAAAAAAGCCTCGTTCCCCGAGTCGAAACTCGGGGAACGAGGCTTTTTCAAAATTAGTTCGGCGGCGTCCTACTCTCCCACAGGGTCCCCCCTGCAGTACCATCGGCGCTGAAAGGCTTAGCTTCCGGGTTCGGAATGTAACCGGGCGTTTCCCTAACGCTATGACCACCGAAACACTATGAAGTCAACCAACCGGAGCATGACTCAACGGTCGTTACTTCAGAACCTACACAGTGGACGCGAGCAACTGAGGACAAGCCCTCGGCCTATTAGTACCAGTCAACTCCACCGGTTACCCGGCTTCCATATCTGGCCTATCAACCCAGTCGTCTACTGGGAGCCTTACCCTCTCAAGGAGGTGGGAGCCCTCATCTCGAAGCAGGCTTCCCGCTTAGATGCTTTCAGCGGTTATCCTTTCCGAACGTAGCCAACCAGCCATGCCCTTGGCAGGACAACTGGCACACCAGAGGTTCGTCCGTCCCGGTCCTCTCGTACTAGGGACAGCCCTTCTCAAGACTCCTACGCGCACAGCGGATAGGGACCGAACTGTCTCACGACGTTCTAAACCCAGCTCGCGTACCGCTTTAATGGGCGAACAGCCCAACCCTTGGGACCGACTCCAGCCCCAGGATGCGACGAGCCGACATCGAGGTGCCAAACCATCCCGTCGATATGGACTCTTGGGGAAGATCAGCCTGTTATCCCCGGGGTACCTTTTATCCGTTGAGCGACGGCGCTTCCACAAGCCACCGCCGGATCACTAGTCCCTACTTTCGTACCTGCTCGACCCGTCAGTCTCACAGTCAAGCTCCCTTGTGCACTTACACTCAACACCTGATTGCCAACCAGGCTGAGGGAACCTTTGGGCGCCTCCGTTACTCTTTAGGAGGCAACCGCCCCAGTTAAACTACCCACCAGACACTGTCCCTGATCCGGATCACGGACCCAGGTTAGACATCCAGCACGACCAGAGTGGTATTTCAACAATGACTCCACCATGACTGGCGTCACGGCTTCAAAGTCTCCCACCTATCCTACACAAGCCGAACCGAACACCAATATCAAGCTATAGTAAAGGTCCCGGGGTCTTTCCGTCCTGCTGCGCGAAACGAGCATCTTTACTCGTAATGCAATTTCACCGGGCCTATGGTTGAGACAGTCGAGAAGTCGTTACGCCATTCGTGCAGGTCGGAACTTACCCGACAAGGAATTTCGCTACCTTAGGATGGTTATAGTTACCACCGCCGTTTACTGGCGCTTAAGTTCTCAGCTTCGCCACACCGAAATGTGACTAACCGGTCCCCTTAACGTTCCAGCACCGGGCAGGCGTCAGTCCGTATACATCGCCTTACGGCTTCGCACGGACCTGTGTTTTTAGTAAACAGTCGCTTCTCGCTGGTCTCTGCGGCCACCCCCAGCTCAGGAAGTAAATTCCATCACCGGAAATGGCCCCCCTTCTCCCGAAGTTACGGGGGCATTTTGCCGAGTTCCTTAACCATAGTTCACCCGAACGCCTCGGTATTCTCTACCTGACCACCTGAGTCGGTTTAGGGTACGGGCCGCCATGAAACTCGCTAGAGGCTTTTCTCGACAGCATAGGATCATCCACTTCACCACAATCGGCTCGGCATCAGGTCTCAGACTTATATGCTGTCCGGATTTGCCTAGACAGCGTCCTACACCCTTACCCCGGGACAACCACCGCCCGGGCTGGACTACCTTCCTGCGTCACCCCATCGCTTACCTACTACCACCTTGGATCGGCGGCTCCACCACGTCCCTTTGTCCGAAGACTCCAGGCCGGCTTCACGGCCTTAGCATTAATGGATTCGATATTGGGCGTTTCAAAGCGGGTACCGGAATATCAACCGGTTGTCCATCGACTACGCCTGTCGGCCTCGCCTTAGGTCCCGACTTACCCTGGGCAGATCAGCTTGACCCAGGAACCCTTAGTCAATCGGCGCACACGTTTCCCACGTGTGTATCGCTACTCATGCCTGCATTCTCACTCGTGAACCGTCCACAACTCGTTTCCACGGCTGCTTCACCCGGCACACGACGCTCCCCTACCCATCACAGCGGGCGTTGGCCCTCATGCTGCAATGACACGACTTCGGCGGTGTGCTTGAGCCCCGCTACATTGTCGGCGCGGAATCACTTGACCAGTGAGCTATTACGCACTCTTTCAAGGGTGGCTGCTTCTAAGCCAACCTCCTGGTTGTCTCTGCGACTCCACATCCTTTCCCACTTAGCACACGCTTAGGGGCCTTAGTCGATGCTCTGGGCTGTTTCCCTCTCGACCATGGAGCTTATCCCCCACAGTCTCACTGCCGCGCTCTCACTTACCGGCATTCGGAGTTTGGCTAAGGTCAGTAACCCGGTAGGGCCCATCGCCTATCCAGTGCTCTACCTCCGGCAAGAAACACACGACGCTGCACCTAAATGCATTTCGGGGAGAACCAGCTATCACGGAGTTTGATTGGCCTTTCACCCCTAACCACAGGTCATCCCCCAGGTTTTCAACCCTGGTGGGTTCGGTCCTCCACGAAGTCTTACCTCCGCTTCAACCTGCCCATGGCTAGATCACTCCGCTTCGGGTCTTGGGCACGCTACTCAACGCCCTATTCGGACTCGCTTTCGCTACGGCTTCCCCACACGGGTTAACCTCGCAACATACCGCAAACTCGCAGGCTCATTCTTCAAAAGGCACGCAGTCACGACGTTGAATCCGAAGACTCAACGCGACGCTCCCACGGCTTGTAGGCACACGGTTTCAGGTACTATTTCACTCCGCTCCCGCGGTACTTTTCACCATTCCCTCACGGTACTATCCGCTATCGGTCACCAGGGAATATTTAGGCTTAACGGGTGGTCCCGCCAGATTCACACGGGATTTCTCGGGCCCCGTGCTACTTGGGTGATTCTCAAACGAGCCGTCAATGTTTCAGCTACGGGGGTCTTACCCTCTACGCCGGACCTTTCGCATGTCCTTCGCCTACATCAACGGTTTCTGACTCGTCTCATCGCCGGCAGACGATGAAAGAGAACTCCCACGACCCCGCACTGGCAACCCCTGCCGGGTATCACACCAATACGGTTTAGCCTCATCCGGTTTCGCTCGCCACTACTCCCGGAATCACGGTTGTTTTCTCTTCCTGCGGGTACTGAGATGTTTCACTTCCCCGCGTTCCCTCCACATACCCTATGTGTTCAGGTATGGGTGACAGCCCATGACGACTGCCGGGTTTCCCCATTCGGACACCCCCGGATCAAAGCTCGGTTGACAGCTCCCCGGGGCCTATCGCGGCCTCCCACGTCCTTCATCGGTTCCTGGTGCCAAGGCATCCACCGTGCGCCCTTAAAAACTTGGCCACAGATGCTCGCGTCCACTGTGCAGTTCTCAAGCAACGACCAGCCACCCACCACCCCAACCCGAAGGCTGAGTTCACTGGGGCCGGCATCGCGAAGGTCCAGACTCACAGTCCGTACCCTCAGATACCCAACAACGTGCCCGACACGACCAGTTCGAAGACTCACGTTCCACGCCGAAGCAGTACTAGTGACCTCTCACCCATCGTGCCGAATAGTCAACGTTCCACCCATGAGCAACCAGCATCAGACATTCGCTGATGTACTGGCCTCTGACCAAGCCAGGCTTGGTAAGAAGTGCTCCTTAGAAAGGAGGTGATCCAGCCGCACCTTCCGGTACGGCTACCTTGTTACGACTTCGTCCCAATCGCCAGTCCCACCTTCGACGATTCCCTCCCACAAGGGGTTGGGCCACCGGCTTCGGGTGTTACCGACTTTCGTGACGTGACGGGCGGTGTGTACAAGGCCCGGGAACGTATTCACCGCAGCAATGCTGATCTGCGATTACTAGCAACTCCGACTTCATGGGGTCGAGTTGCAGACCCCAATCCGAACTGAGACCGGCTTTTTGAGATTCGCTCCACCTCGCGGTATCGCAGCTCATTGTACCGGCCATTGTAGCACGTGTGCAGCCCAAGACATAAGGGGCATGATGACTTGACGTCGTCCCCACCTTCCTCCGAGTTGACCCCGGCAGTCTCCTGTGAGTCCCCATCACCCCGAAGGGCATGCTGGCAACACAGAACAAGGGTTGCGCTCGTTGCGGGACTTAACCCAACATCTCACGACACGAGCTGACGACAGCCATGCACCACCTGTACACCGACCACAAGGGGGACCCTGTCTCCAGGGTTTTCCGGTGTATGTCAAGCCTTGGTAAGGTTCTTCGCGTTGCGTCGAATTAAGCCACATGCTCCGCTGCTTGTGCGGGCCCCCGTCAATTCCTTTGAGTTTTAGCCTTGCGGCCGTACTCCCCAGGCGGGGAACTTAATGCGTTAGCTGCGGCACGGACGACGTGGAATGTCGCCCACACCTAGTTCCCAACGTTTACGGCGTGGACTACCAGGGTATCTAATCCTGTTCGCTCCCCACGCTTTCGCTCCTCAGCGTCAGTATCGGCCCAGAGATCCGCCTTCGCCACCGGTGTTCCTCCTGATATCTGCGCATTTCACCGCTACACCAGGAATTCCGATCTCCCCTACCGAACTCTAGCCTGCCCGTATCGAATGCAGACCCGGGGTTAAGCCCCGGGCTTTCACATCCGACGTGACAAGCCGCCTACGAGCTCTTTACGCCCAATAATTCCGGACAACGCTTGCGCCCTACGTATTACCGCGGCTGCTGGCACGTAGTTAGCCGGCGCTTCTTCTGCAGGTACCGTCACTCTCGCTTCTTCCCTGCTGAAAGAGGTTTACAACCCGAAGGCCGTCATCCCTCACGCGGCGTCGCTGCATCAGGCTTTCGCCCATTGTGCAATATTCCCCACTGCTGCCTCCCGTAGGAGTCTGGGCCGTGTCTCAGTCCCAGTGTGGCCGGTCGCCCTCTCAGGCCGGCTACCCGTCGTCGCCTTGGTAGGCCATTACCCCACCAACAAGCTGATAGGCCGCGGGCTCATCCTTCACCGCCGGAGCTTTCCACGCACAGACCATGCGGTCGCGCGTCATATCCGGTATTAGACCCCGTTTCCAGGGCTTGTCCCAGAGTGAAGGGCAGATTGCCCACGTGTTACTCACCCGTTCGCCACTAATCCCCTCCCGAAGGAGGTTCATCGTTCGACTTGCATGTGTTAAGCACGCCGCCAGCGTTCGTCCTGAGCCAGGATCAAACTCTCCGTGAATGCTTTACCCGACTGCGTTTAATGAAAAACGGCGGGTGACACTCGCGTTGAGCGGAACAAGCAGGCGGAATAAGCCTGCTCGTTCACAGCGTCCTCGCTGTGTGTTGCCTACCCGCACATTGTGCTGGTAGGACTTTCAAAGGAACCTCATCTCCCGGATGTTTCCGGTCGACGGGGTATCAACATATCTGGCGTTGACTTTTGGCACGCTGTTGAGTTCTCAAGGAACGGACGCTTCCTTTGTGCCTGTTTCACCAGGCTCTCCGGGCGCTTCCCTTCGGTCTTGCGTTTCCGACTCTATCAGATCCTCGCGGCTCCGATTTTCGCCGGTGCGTTTCCGCCTTTCGGCCTCTTCGCGTTTCCAACCTTACCAGATCCGTTTCCGTCTCTGGCCCCCTGCTGGAGCGGGGTCGGCCGTTCGGCTTTCGCTTTTCGGCCTTTCCGACTCTATCAGATCCGCTTCGTTCCGTTGCCGGTCCGAATTTGCTTCCGATTCCCCGTCGGAGGGGGTTAGCCTTTTGGCTATTCCGACTTTATCAGAAGTGCTGCGGTCGAATTAAATCGACCGGGGCTTCCGGTAAGTGGTCGGTTGCGCCTCGCCGAATTGAAATTCCGGCCGAAGCGGAGGAGAGACTATCCGTCGCAGATGAACTTGTCCAGTTCGTTGCAACCGTTCGAATCTACCTCCCCCTGCTGCCCGTGTCAACGGGGTTCTGGGGCGAAGAGGAGATTAGCAGGTCAGCGGGGCTCGACGCGCATCAGGCGGCGGTCGGGAGGGTGGCGTCGCGGTCGGTGGCGTCGACGTCGCCGGTCGCTCCGGCTCGTACGGCGCGGCCGCCCAGCACATAGACGTACAGGAGGAATGCCAGCTCGACGGCGGTACCGATGCCGATGCGGGCCCAGGTGGGCAGGCCGGAAGGGGTGATGAAGCCTTCGAGGGCGCCGGATATGAAGAGCACCGCGGCAAGACCGATGGCGACTCCCAGGGCCGTGCGGCCTTCCTCCGCCAGGGCCGTGCGGCGGGTGCGCGGGCCGGGGTCGATGACGGTCCAGCCCAGGCGGAGGCCGATGCCGGCGGCGATGAAGACGGCGGTCAGTTCGAGGAGGCCGTGCGGAAGGATCAGGCCGAGGAAGGTGTCGAGGCGGCCGGCGGAGGACATCAGGCCGATGCCGATGCCGAGGTTGAGCATGTTCTGCAGAAGGATCCACAGGACGGGGAGACCTAGGAAGGCGCCGAGAACCAGGCATAGGGCCACGGCCTGGGCGTTGTTCGTCCATACCTGGGCGGCGAAGGATGCGGCGGGGTGGCTGGAGTAGTAGGTCTCGTACTGGCCACCGGGGCGGGTCATGGCGCGGAGTTCCTCCGGGGCGCCGATGGCCGCCTGGACCTCGGGGTGGGCGGCTATCCACCAGCCGATGAGGGCGGCGACCACGGTGGAGAGGATCGCGGTGGGGATCCACCAGTGCCGCAGGCGGTAGACCGCGGCGGGGAAAGCGGTGGTGAAGAAGCGGGCGGCGTCGCGCCAGGAGGCCTTGCGGGCGCCGGTGACCGTGCTGCGGGCGCGGGCCACGAGCGAGGTGAGGCGGCTGGTCAGCGCCGGGTCGGGGGCGCTGGAGAGGAGCAGGGAAAGGTGGGTGGTGGTGCGCTGGTAGAGGACCACCAGTTCGTCGGCCTCGGCGCCTGTGAGGCGGCGTTTGCGGTGCAGGAGTGCTTCGAGGCGGTCCCATTCGGCTCGGTGTGCCGTGGTGAAGACATCGAGGTCCATAGGGGGTCGCTCCTCGCAGCGCCGTGGGTGGGTGCCGGGTCAGCTTGGCAGACTGGCCGTGTCCGGCTGCGGGGTGGGCGGAATTTCGGGGATCGAGAAGGAGTGGGGCACGGCGTGAGTGAGCTCGTAACGGGTGAAGCTGTGGTGCTGGGGCTGCGGCCGGCCAGGCTGCCGAGCCGGGGTCTGGCGGTGGCGGTGGATGTGGCCATGGCCTGGAGCATCTACATCGCGGTGTCGATGCTGCTGGTGAGCGCGACGTCGTCGATGGACAGCGCGGCGATGGCGGCGGTGTCGGTGGCGACGTTCGTGCTGGTGCAGGTCGGGATACCGATCGCGGTCGAGACGCTGAGCCATGGCCGTTCGCTGGGGAAGGTCATGTGCGGACTGCGGGTCGTACGGGCGGACGGCGGACCGATCCGGTTCCGGCATGCGCTGGTGCGGGGCGCCCTGGGGGCCATCGAGATCGTGATGACGATGGGGGTGGTGGCGGCCATCGCCTCGTTGGTCTCGGCGCGGGGGCGTCGGATGGGGGATGTGTTCGCCGGGACGCTGGTCATCCGGGAGCGGATGCCCGCGGCGCAGGTGGGGAGTGCGCTGCCGCCTCCGCCTCCCTGGCTGGCGGCGGAGCTCGGGGCGCTGGATCTGTCGCGGGTGCCCGATGGGTGGTGGCTGACCGTGCGGCAGTACCTGGCGCGGATGGGGCAGCTGGATCCGCAGGTCGGTGCGGCGATGGCGGGGCGTCTGGCGGAGGACCTGCGGGGGTTCACCGGGGTGCCGGGGCCGGCGGGGATGCACCCGGCGGCGTATCTGGGAGCGGTGATCGCGGAGCGGCAGGCACGGGAGGCGCGGCGGACGTTCGGGACGCCGGCCGGGGCCGGTGTGGCCGCCCCCGGGAGCGGGGACGCGGGGGCCTGGGCCGGTGTGCCTTCGGTGGCCGGTGCGTCGGTGGGGGTCAGTGCGTCGGCGGGGGTTGCCGGGGATGCGGGGGTGTCCGGACCCGTGGTGGTGGGGAGCGGGGACGGGGCGTCGGCACCGGCGCCGGGTGGGGCTTGGGCGCTGCCTGGTGGCGGCGGACGTGGAGGTGGAGCCGAGGTGGCTGGGGCTGGAGGGACAGTGCCGGCCGCGGGCGGTGCGGGGGTTGTGGGACCGCCGGTTCGGGAGGGCGGCAACGGCGCGGGGATCGGCGACGCGGGTGGACGACCGCCGCGTACGGGGTTCGCCCCGCCGGTGTGAGGTCGCGGCCGTCGAGGACGGGCGTCGGGCGGCTGCGGGAGGGCGGGGCGGTCAGGTGAACGTCGACGGTGGCGATTCGAGGGATTCGAGCTCGATGCCGGGGGCGGAGAGGACTACGTCGCCGGCGATGTGGACGGTGTGCTGCTCACCGGTTTCGAGGTCGTTGACCTGGTATTCGTCGGCGATGAGGGGGGTGTTGTCAGTGGCGTGTGGTGTGCTGGCGAGCAGGGCCCAGGACTGATCGAGGGTGCGGGGGGCGAGCACGGGGGGTGTGAAGGCGACGAGGCGGGTGCGGATGGCGCCGCCGCCGAGGGTGGGGCGCAGCAGCCGGGCGGTCGCGATGAGGAACGCGGGGGACGCGCCGGTGAAGGCGTGGGCGGGGACGTTGCCTTCGGTGGCGTGTTCGCCGGTCGGGTCGGTGCGTACCCAGGTGACGCCGTCCAGGGCGGCGCCGCGGACCTGCCAGGCGGAGGCGTGGAGTTCCAGGCGGATGGGTCGGCCGAGGTCGTCGAGGGTGAGGTCGACGGAGCCGACGTGGTCGCCGGCGGGGTTGGTGATCTGCGAGACATAGCGCCAGCCGGAGGGGCCGGTGGCGCAGTGGAAGTGCTCTTCACCGAGGGGGGTGTGATCGTGCGGGTCGTGGAGCGAGTAGTGGCCGCGGGGCATGGGAGTGCAGTCCTTCGAGCGGCGGCCGGCGGGTGGGGTGGCCGGCAGGTGGGGGGACGGGTGGGTGCGGGGTCCTTACGGGCCAGGCCCCCGCCGTGAGTGGCGAGGGCCTGGGTTACCGGTTGCTGTGGGAGTGCGCCGGGAGATCAGCAGTGCTGATCAGCCGTGAGCACGCCCGGGCTCAGTAGCGGTAGTGGTCGGGCTTGTACGGACCCTCGACCTGCACGCCGATGTAGGCGGCCTGGTCCGGACGGAGCTCGGTCAGCTTGACGCCCAGGGCGTCGAGGTGGAGACGGGCGACCTTCTCGTCGAGGTGCTTGGGGAGCACGTAGACGTCGGTGGGGTACTCCTCCGGCTTGGTGAACAGCTCGATCTGGGCCAGCGTCTGGTCCGCGAAGGAGTTGGACATCACGAAGGACGGGTGCCCGGTGGCGTTGCCCAGGTTCAGCAGACGGCCCTCGGACAGCACGATCAGCACCTTGCCGTCCGGGTGCGTCCAGGTGTGGACCTGGGGCTTGACCTCGTCCTTGACGATGCCGGGGAGCTTGGCCAGGCCGGCCATGTCGATCTCGTTGTCGAAGTGACCGATGTTGCCGACGATCGCCTGGTGCTTCATCCGCGCCATGTCGGAGGCCAGGATGATGTCCTTGTTGCCCGTGGTGGTGATGAAGATGTCGGCGGTCTCGACGACGTCTTCGAGGGTGGCGACCTGGTAGCCGTCCATGGCGGCCTGCAGGGCGCAGATCGGGTCGATCTCGGTGATGATGACGCGGGCACCCTGGCCGCGCAGGGACTCCGCGCAGCCCTTGCCGACGTCGCCGTAGCCGCAGACCACGGCGGTTTTGCCGCCGATCAGGACGTCGGTGGCGCGGTTGATGCCGTCGATGAGGGAGTGCCGGCAGCCGTACTTGTTGTCGAACTTCGACTTGGTGACGGCGTCGTTCACGTTGATCGCCGGGAAGAGGAGGTCGCCGTCGCGCTGCATCTCGTAGAGACGGTGCACGCCGGTGGTGGTCTCCTCGGTGACGCCGCGGATCTCGGAGGCCAGGTTCGTCCACTTCTGCGGGGCCTCGGCGAGGGTGCGGGTGAGCAGCTCCAGGATGGCGCGGTGCTCGTCGCTCTCGGCGGTCTCGACGGCGGGGACCTTGCCGGCCTTCTCGTACTCGACGCCCTTGTGGACCAGGAGGGTGGCGTCGCCGCCGTCGTCGAGGATCATGTTCGGGCCGCCGGTGGGCGAGTTCGGCCAGGTCAGCGCCTGCTCCGTGCACCACCAGTACTCTTCGAGGGTCTCGCCCTTCCAGGCGAAGACCGGGATGCCCTTGGGGCTGTCCGGCGTGCCGTCGGGGCCGACCGCGATGGCGGCCGCGGCGTGGTCCTGGGTGGAGAAGATGTTGCAGGACGCCCAGCGGACCTCGGCGCCGAGGGCGGCCAGGGTCTCGATCAGGACGGCGGTCTGCACGGTCATGTGCAGGGAGCCGGTGATGCGGGCGCCGGCCAGCGGCTGGGCGGCGGCGTACTCCTTGCGGATCGCCATCAGGCCGGGCATCTCGTGCTCGGCGAGGGTGATCTCCTTGCGGCCGAAGGCGGCGAGGGAGAGGTCGGCGACCTTGAAGTCCTGGCCGGTGGCTGCTGTCGTCATGCGGGCTGCTCCTCGAGCGTCGAGGTGGATGGGCTGGCAGTCTGCGGCGCGGGCCGGGGCCCAGCTTGAGCTGGGGGAAGAGCGTACGCGGAAGCGGACACACCTCTCCCCTGGCCGCAGCGCAGTCCGTCGGAGGCCCTCTCTCCCTCGGCCGGTCCGCGGGGCGGGCCGACCGACCGCCATCAGCAGCGACGTCTGGCACTGGGCACGAATCTACACCGATCGGCCCAGTGAACCCCAGCCCGGATGGGCCGAACCGGTGCGGTCCCGGCCACGGAGGGGCGCGGTGGCGGGTGTCCGGCGGCCGGGGTGGAGGGCGGCGGCGGACGGGTCCGGGCCGCCGCAAGCCGGGGTGTCAGAGGGGTTTGCCCCGGCCGGGACGTCATGCAGGATGCCTGGAGCGCGCGAACACCGGAACGTCTGTACGACGGCGCGCATGTGCGTAAGGAGAACCACGTGACGACCAGTCCAGCCGGGGCGCCCCAGGGTGCGGGGAGGGGCGGGCAGGGGCTGAGACTGCTCGCAGTGACCGCCTGCCCGACCGGCATCGCCCACACGTATATGGCCGCGGAGAAGCTGACCCAGGCCGCCGAGTCGCTCGGCCATGAGATCAAGGTGGAGACGCAGGGGTCCATCGGGGCTGAGAACGTACTGTCTGACAACGATGTCAGAGAGGCCGACGGGATCATCATCGCCGCGGACAAGGACGTCGACCGGAGCCGGTTCGTCGGCAAGAGGGTGCTGGCGGTCGGTGTGGCCGAGGGCATTCACCATCCCGAGCGGCTGATCGAGCGGGTCCGGAGCGCGCCGGTCCACGAGGGCGAGGGGACCGGGGCGGCCGCGGAACCCGGGGGCGGCAAGGAGCGCAGCGTCGGCTACAAGGCGCTGATGAACGGGGTCAGTTACATGATCCCGTTCGTGGTGGTCGGCGGGCTGCTGATCGCGATCTCGCTCGCGCTGGGCGGGCATCCGCAGGCCGACGGCGGGCTGGTGATCCCGGACGGTTCGTTCTGGAAGCACGTCAACGACGTCGGCGTCATCGGCTTCACGCTGATGGTGCCGATCCTGTCCGGCTATATCGCCTATGCGATCGGCGACCGGCCGGCGCTGGTGCCGGGCATGATCGGCGGCTGGATCGCCAATACGGGCGCGCTGTACGACTCCAAGGCGGGCGCTGGGTTCATCGGTGCGATCGTCACCGGCTTCCTGGCCGGCTATCTGGTGCAGTGGATCAAGAAGGTCAAGGTCCCCAGGTTCGTCCAGCCGATCATGCCGATCATCGTGATCCCGATCGTGGCGACGACAACGCTCGGGCTGTTCTTCATCTACGTCATCGGCAAGCCCATCTCCTGGGTGTTCACGCACCTCACCAGCTGGCTGGGCGGGATGACCGGGTCGAGTGCGATCCTGCTCGGCGCGATCCTCGGGCTGATGATCGCGTTCGACATGGGCGGTCCGGTCAACAAGACCGCGTTCCTGTTCGGTGCGGGGCTGATCGCGTCCGGCAACCAGACCGTGATGGGCATGTGTGCCGCGGCGATCCCGGTGATGCCTCTGGGGCAGGGCTTGGCCACGCTGGTCCGCCGGCGCCTGTACTCCGAGCAGGAGCGGGAGACGGGCATGGCGGCGCTGTTCATGGGGGTGTTCGGGATCTCCGAGGGCGCGATCCCGTTCGCCGCGGCGCGGCCCGCGCAGGTCATTCCGGCGAACATGCTCGGTGGCGCGGTGGCCGGTGCGGTAGCGGGGATGGCCGGGGTGACGGACGCGGTGCCGCACGGCGGGCCGATCGTGGCGGTGCTGGGTGCGGTCGGCGGGGTGCCGATGTTCTTCCTCGCCGTGGTGATCGGGACCGTGGTGACGGCGCTGACGACGGTGACACTGGTGGACGTCGCGGAGCGGAGGAAGGGCGGGGCGGCGGAGGCCGGTGCCGCTGTTGCTGGTAATGCCGCCGTTGTTGGTGATTCGGCGGTGGAGCCGGTGGTCGTTGGGGTCGGTGCCGGCGGCGGGGGCGCGGCCGGTGGTGGCGTGGCGGCGGAGCCTCGTACGGTCGGGGCGGTGGTGCCGGCCGGTGAGCGGGCGGGCGGCGACGGTACGGAGGGTGAGGGCGCCGGGGGTGGGGGCATCGAGGGTGACGCCGATGACCATACGGACGGCGGCGCGGCCGGCACCGAGGTGCTGTCCGGCTATCTGACGGAGCGGACCGTCAGACGGCAGCTCGTAGCCGGCGAGAAGGAGGCCGCGATCCGGGAGATGGCCGAGCTGGCGGCCGGTACCGGCAGGGTGGCGGACGTGGACGAGCTGGTGCGGGTGGCGCTGGCTCGGGAGGCGCAGGGCACCACCGGGCTTGGTGAGGAGATCGCCATCCCGCACGCCAAGACGGATGCGGTGACCGCTCCGGTCGTCGGCTTCGCGCGGTCGGCGGACGGTATCGACTGGGGTTCGCTGGACGGGACGCTCGCCAAGCTGGTCTTCATGATCGCGGTGCCTCAGGAGGCGGCCGGGGATGAGCATCTGCGCATCCTGGCGCTGCTGTCGCGGAAGTTGATGGACGGCGACTTCCGGGCCCGGTTGCAGGGCGCGGAGGACGAGGCGGCGATTCTGCGGGTGCTGGGAGAGATCCAGTAGGGGGTCCTGGGGGAGATCCACTAGGGCGGGGGCGAACGGATCCCGTAGGGGAGGCGAGGGCCCCCTGCGGGCCAGAACGTGGTGGGCCTGGGGCGGTATTCCTGGGCTCGCCACGGCTTGCCATGTGGTCGGCGGGATCTCGCCACGTGATCGACAGGACGTGGTCGCCGGGCGTGGGGGCGTGCGGGCGTGGGGACGTACGGGCGTGGGGTCGTACGACCGTCGCCTTCAGGCGTGGAGTCGTGCGGGCGTGGCCTTCAGACGCAGAACCGCACGAGCATGGCCTGCACGTGTGGAGCTGTACGGGCGCGGCGTCGTGCGGGCGTGATCGATGGGCTGGGAGTCGTGTGGCTGTGGTCGACGGGCTGGGAGCCGTAGTGGCGGCGGCCTGCGGTAGTCCCGCAGCAGGCGCAGTCCCCTTCAGCGCGCGCCCGGACAGCAAGGCCCCCGCGCTCCTGGGGAGTGCGGGGGCCTTGCCGCGGCCTGCGCCGTCCGGCTCGGTGCTCAGGGGCCGTCGGGAGGTCTCAGTGACCGTCTGAGGTCTTCGTCGTGTCGGCTGCGGCTGCTGCCGCAGCGGTCTCGTCGTAGATGTCCGGTTCCAGGTAGATGACGCGGGCGATCGGGACGGCCTCGCGGATGCGGGCCTCGGCGGCGTCGATGGCCTGGGCCACCTGGGCGGCGGTGTCGTCGTTGCGGACCGCGATCTTGGCGGCGACCAGCAGTTCCTCGGGGCCGAGGTGGAGCGTGCGCATGTGGATGACGCGGGTGACGACCTCGCCGTCGACGACGGCTTCACGGATCTTGGCGATCTGCTCGGGGCCGGCCGCCTCGCCGAGCAGCAGCGACTTGGTCTCGGCGGCCAGGACCAGGGCGATCAGCACCAGCAGCGCGCCGATGCACATGGTGCCGATGCCGTCCCAGACGGCGTTGCCGGTGGCCAGGGTGAGGCCGACGCCGCCCAGCGCGAGGACCAGGCCGACCAGTGCGCCGAAGTCCTCCAGCAGGACGACCGGCAGTTCGGGGGCCTTGGCACGGCGGACGAACTGGGCCCAGGTCTGCTTGCCGCGCAGCTCGTTGGACTCCTTGATGGCGGTACGGAAGGAGAAGCCCTCGGCGATGATCGCGAAGACCAGGACGCCGACCGGCCAGACCCAGTTGTCCAGCGCGTGCGGTTCGTGGATCTTCTCGTAGCCCTCGTAAAGGGCGAAGACGCCGCCGATGGTGAACAGGACGATGGAGACCAGGAAGCCGTAGATGTAGCGCTCGCGGCCGTAGCCGAAGGGGTGCTCGGCGGTCGCCGCGCGCTTGGCCTTCTTGCCGCCGAGCAGCAGCAGGCCCTGGTTTCCGGAGTCCGCGAGGGAGTGGACGCCTTCGGCCAGCATCGAGGACGAGCCGCTGAAGGCGAAGGCCACGAACTTCGCTGCGGCGATCGCCAGGTTGGCGCCCAGCGCCGCAACGATCGCCTTTGTCCCGCCTGATGCACTCATAGGTGCCGCATGTCCCTTCCGTCGACGGGGCTCGCCTCTTTACCGCCCCTTTAATGCCGTGCGGCGGTCATTGTTGCAGCCCGGCGGCGGGCGGCCGCCACGAGGCCACCTGCCGGACGGATTGCGCTGCTCGCCCCTGCCTCCCCGCGGCCCCGGGCGGCTACTCCCCTACGCGACGACCGTCGCGCGGAAGAGGGTGCCCTCCCCGGAGAGCGTGAGCCGCTCATCGGCCGGTACGAACGCGGACTCGCCGGGCGCCAGGGTCAGCTCGGCCGCGGTGTCCCCGGCGGCGCTGTGCAGCCGGACCGTGCCCGCCGTGCAGAGCAGGACCTGCGGTGTACGGGAGTGCAGCGGGCGGGGGGCGGCGCCGGGGGCCAGGACGAAGCGGGAGAGCCGGAACTCGTCGATGGGGGTCTCGTAGGTCTCCTCCCCGTCGACCGCCTCGGGGCGCAGCACGCCCGGGTCGCCGGCCTCGAAGCGGACCACCCGCAGCAGTTCGGGGACGTCCACGTGCTTGGGGGTCAGGCCGCAGCGCAGCACGTTGTCGGAGTTGGCCATCAGCTCGACACCGAGACCGCTGAGGTAGGCGTGCGGGATGCCGGCGCCGAGGAACAGCGCCTCGCCGGGCTGGAGCCGGACGTGGTGGAGCAGCATGGCGGCGAGGACGCCGGGGTCGCCGGGGAAGTGGTGGGCGAGGCCGGCGTAGGCGGCGTAGGCGTCGGCGTGCTCGCCGCCCTTGGTGGCGAGCTGTTCGGCGGCGAGGGCGGCGCGCTCGACGGTGCGGGCGATCTCGTGGTGCTCGGCGCTCAGGACGGCGGTGAGGACCTCGCGCAGCGCGTCCTCCTCGGGGCTGGCGCGCAGGATGTCGACGTACGGCTTGAGGTCGTCGACATCGAGGGCTTCGAGGAGGTCGGCGGTCCGCGCGGGGTGGCGGAAGCCGCACAGGCCGTCGAAGGGCGTGAGCGCGCAGATCAGCTCGGGCTTGTGGTTGGCGTCCTTGTAGTTGCGGTGGCCGGCGTCGATGGGGACGCCGCGCCGCTCCTCGTCGGCGAAGCCCTCCTTGGCCTGGGCCAGGTCGGGGTGGACCTGGAGGGAGAGCGGTGCGCCGGCGGCGAGGACCTTGAGCAGGAAGGGCAGCCGGGGGCCGAAGGCGCGGACGGTGTCGGGGCCCAGTTCGGTCTCGGGGGCGGCGTCGATCACCTCGGCCAGGGAGACGGGGCCGGCGCCGCGGTCGATGCGGGACGGGGCGCCGGGGTGGGCGCCCATCCACAGCTCGGCCTGGGGTTCGCCGGTCGGCGCGGTGCCGAGGAGTTCCGGTATGGCGGTGGTGGAGCCCCAGGCGTAGGGGCGCACGGTGTTGGCGAGGCGGTCCATGGGGGCTGTCGCTTCCTTACGCGTCGTACGTGACCGGATGGGTCGTACGTGGTGGACGGGGTGTTCGGCCGCGGCGGGTGCGCGGCCGGCCGTCAAAGGTCACTCGGTGCCGGCGAGCGCCAGGTAAACGGCACCGAAATCTGCGATGGCGAGGAGTTCCGCGGCCTTCTCCAGATCGCTGCCGGTGTCCGGTTGCAATTCGCTGACGGCGGTGTCGCGCTCCTCGGCGAGGGCGTGCGCGGCGCTGGTGGCGGAGAGCGGTCCGGGCTCGTCCTCGCGCAGCAGTACGACCCTGGCGTGCATCACCGCGGGCTGATCGACCCGGTCGCGGAAGAAGTCGTCGGGGTCGGCGCCGGCGGCCAGCGCGCCGGCCAGCAGGGCGCGGTGGGTGGTGAGCGCCTCGGGCAGCTCGGCGGCGAGGGCGGCGCGGCCCGCGAGCCCGGCCAGTTCGGTGGCAAAGTGCCGGCCGACGGCGCCGGCGATGGTGCCCTCGGTCCAGATCAGCGGGAGGGAGTCGGCGAGGTCGGCGGCGAGCGCCTTGGCGGGGTTGGTGTAGGTGGGGATGGCCGGGCCGCAGCGTTCGGCGATCTCGTCGAGGCGGTCGGCGAGCTTGCCCAGGGCGTCCGGTGGGGCGCTGAGCAGGCCGATCCGGTCGGCGAGCGCGAGCAGCGGGATCAGCACCGACCAGAGGGTGCCGGGGGCGGCCGGGGGTGCGCCCTCGACGTCGAATTCGGCGTCGTAGGACGTGGTCGCGAGCGGGACGGCGAGGCCGCGGGCCTGGATGACGGCGTCGTAGAGCGGGCCGCCGGCGGGGGTGACGGCGACGACGGAGCAGCCGCGGCGGTAGGCCTGTTCGACCAGTTCGGCGAGGCCGGGGTCGGCGGCGTCGGGGCCGGCGAGCAGCAGCAGGTCCAGGGGGCCGGCCCAGCCGGGCAGTGTCCAGCGCAGCGCTCCGGGCAGCGGGGCGACGCCGGTGGGCTGGATGAGGCCGACCGGGCTGGTGCCGCCGCTGAGGGCGCGCAGGAGGTCGGCGACGCCGGCCGCGACGGGGCCGGGGCCGGCGACGAGGACGGCGCGCGGCCGCCCGTCGGGCGTCAGTTCCGGGATGCCGGATTCGGCGGCGCCGCGGGCGGCGGTGCGGACCCGGGCGCCGGATTCGGCGACGCCGCGCAGCAGTCCGAACCGGTCGGCACCGGCCAGTGCGTCGGGGGTGTCGAGGAGTGACTCGTCGAGCATGGTGGGCGCGGCCTCCGATCGCCGGTGCGGGCGGGATTGCGCCGGGCGGTGCCGGGGCGGGCCCGGCGGTGCCCGGGTCAGGCGGGGCGGCGGGCTTCGTCGACGAGGAGTACGGGGATGCCGTCGCGGACGGGGTAGGCGAGGCCGCAGTCCCCGGAGGTGCAGACCAGCTCCGCGGGGTCGGCCTCGGTCCGGTCCTCCAGCGGGGCGTGGCACGCCGGGCAGGCGAGGATCTCGATCAAGCTGGCTTCGACCGGCATGGAGGGTGCTCCTTCGGGGTGGGTGCGGCGTGGCCAGCGTACCGCCGGACGGCGGGGGACGGCCTGCCCGGAGGGCAGGTGCGGTGGTGGGGTCGGGGGCTTGGGCCACCCGGCCCCACCACCGGAGCCGGTCTTCGGTCGGGGCTCGGCGGGCTCAGCCGCGGATGATCGCCAGGGCCTCGTCGCGGGCCCGTTCGGCGGTCGCGGCATCGCGGGCCTCGACGTTCAGGCGGAGCAGCGGTTCGGTGTTCGAGGGGCGTACGTTGAACCACCAGTCGTCGGCGGTGACGGTCAGGCCGTCCAGCTCGTCGAGGGTGACGCCGGGGCGGCCCTCGTAGGCGGTCTTGATCGCGGCGAGGCGGCCGGCCTGGTCGGCGACGGTGCTGTTGATCTCGCCGGAGGCCGCGTACCGGTCGTACTGGGCGACCAGCCCGGAGAGCGGGCCGTCCTGGCCGCCGAGGGCCGCCAGGACGTGCAGGGCGGCGAGCATGCCGGTGTCGGCGTTCCAGAAGTCGCGGAAGTAGTAGTGCGCGGAGTGCTCGCCGCCGAAGATCGCGCCGGTCTTGGCCATCTCCTCCTTGATGAAGGAGTGCCCGACGCGGGTGCGGACCGGTGTGCCGCCGTTCTCCTTGACGACCTCCGGGACGGACCAGGAGGTGATGCAGTTGTGGATGATCGTCCCGCCCGGGTGCTTGGCCAGTTCGCGGGCGGCGACCAGGGCGGTGATCGCGGACGGGGAGACGGGGTCGCCGTTCTCGTCGATGACGAAGCAACGGTCCGCGTCGCCGTCGAAGGCCAGGCCCAGGTCGGCACCGACCTCGCGGACCCGCGCCTGGAGGTCGACGATGTTCGCGGGGTCCAGCGGGTTGGCCTCGTGGTGGGGGAACGAGCCGTCCAACTCGAAGTACATGGCGTCGAGTTCGAGGGGCAGTCCCTCGAAGACGGTGGGGACGGTGTGGCCGCCCATGCCGTTGCCGGCGTCCACCACGACCTTCAGCGGGCGGATGCCGGACAGGTCGACGAGGGTGCGCAGATGGGCCGCGTAGTCGCCGAGGACGTCGCGCCGGCCGACGGTGCCGGGTGTCGCGGCCGGCTCGGGGGCGCCCTCGGTGGTCCAGCGTTCGACCAGCGCGCGGATGTCGGCGAGGCCGGAGTCCTGGCCGACGGGGGCGGCGCCGGCCCGGCACATCTTGATGCCGTTGTACTGGGCCGGGTTGTGCGAGGCGGTGAACATCGCGCCGGGCAGGTTCAGGGCGCCGCTGGCGAAGTACAGCTCGTCGGTCGAGCACAGGCCGATCTCGGTGACGTCGGCGCCGCGGGCCGCCGCGCCGCGGGCGAAGGCGCCCGACAGTCCGGGCGAGGAGGGCCGCATGTCGTGCCCGGTCACGATCGCGTCCGCGCCGGTGACCTCGACGAAGGCCGCGCCGAACAGCTCCGCGAGCGATTCGTCCCACTGATCGGGGACCACACCGCGCACGTCGTACGCCTTCACGATCTGCGACAGATCAGTCACAGCCAACCCTCCTGTGGAGTCTTTGGGGTGGCTCCAACCTACCGGGCGGGTCGGTGCGGGGGCCGGGGGTCCCCTCGCGTCGCGCGGGGGCGGCCGGGCGCGGCCGGCCGGCTCAGGAGTCCGGCGAGCGCAGCACCCGCAGATGGCCGCGGCGGGCGACCTCCATGGGGCGGCCGTCGCGGTCGCCGGGGGGCGGTGAGCCGTCGCCGGCGGCGCGTTCCTGGGGGCGGGCCGCCTCGCGGACGGCGTTGGCCAGGGCTTCGAGGTCGTCGCCGCTGGGGCGGGCCGGGCCGGAGTCGATGGCGAGGCGGACGACCTCCCAGCCACGGGGCGCGGTCAGCCGCTCGGAGTGCTGGGCGCACAGGTCATAGCAGTGCGGTTCGGCGTAGGTGGCGAGCGGTCCGAGCACGGCGGTCGAGTCCGCATAGACGTACGTCAGCGTTGCGACGGCGGGGCGGCCGCACGCAGTGCGCGAACAGCGACGTACAGGGCTCACGACGTTGGACGGTACCGCACTCTTGAGCGGGCCGCGACGACTCTCCCTCGGCTCACCCAACCGTGTCGTCCCGCTTCGTCCGATGCGTCTGACCTGCACCCGCTCGACCTGACCTGGGTCGGGCGGGCCGCGGTGAGCGGTAGGCGGCGATGAAACCCGTCACCACTCCATGCATTTCCGGCCATTCCGGGCGAGTTCCGCGATCTGATGCGGGGACGTAAACGAAACCGACACGCATCGGTCCGGTCAGTGGACGACGGCAGCTTCTTGCCGCGGATCGTCGCGCTCTGGCGTGCCGTCAGGCCCGTGACGGCTACGCTCGATGCTGATGGACAGCCCCGTACCTCCCCGACCGTCGGAGCCGCGGCTCCGCCGCCGCGACCGCCACGGCCGTGGCATGCGCGGCCCCATCGCGCCACCCCAGGTGCCGCTGTCGGTGACCCGCGCCGACGCCTTCGTGGATCTTGTGTACGACTCCCGGGACCGCCTGGAGCGGCGCTGGCCGCAGCTCTCCCAGGTCGACTTCATGATCTTGGAGGTGCCCGGTTTCGGCCCGGACGACGGGCCGGACGCGGGCGACGGCGAGGAGACCGTCCCACTGGGGCGCGTGCTGCCCGCGGCGGGCGGACATCGCGACCGGATCGTGATCTACCGCAGGCCGGTGGAGATCCGTACGAAGAGCCGCGACGAGCGCGCGCTGCTGGTCCACGAGGTGGTGGTCGAGCAGGTCGCCGAGCTGCTCGGGCTCGCCCCGGAGTCGGTGGATCCGCGCTACGGCCAGGAGTGAGAACCGAAGGGCCCGCCCTTGGCTGCCCGGCCCTTCGCAGGGCTGGAGCGCGCCGGGGCGGGCCCTTCGCGGGTCCGGTGCCGCCGGTCAGTCCGTGAGCACCGACAGGTCCTGGCCGGCGGTCGGGACGAGGACCGAGCCCCGGTCGTCGGGCATCGGCTGGATGGTGAAGGCGGGCAGCCGGCCCTGGGGCCGGGCCAGCATCCGGGCCGCGTAGACGGGGCCGCTGTCCGCTTCGGGCTCCACGGTCAGCGCGTAGCCGCCCTTGAGTCCCTGGGGGCGGGGCGGGTCGATGTCCAGGGCGGTGCCGCCCTTGACCGTGTACGTCTTGGTGACGGGGGTGCCGCCGCCGCTGCCGGCCGACGCGGTGACCTTCACCTTGGCGTCCTTGCCCTTCTCGGGCGCGACCAGCGACAGGGTGCCGCCCTTGTCGCGGTTGTCGGCGACGGTGGCCCGCTTGTCGACCGGGCGGGTCGCGGGGATGAACGCCATCTCCTGGGCGGCGCCCTTGCCGCGGGTCACCCGCAGGGCGGCCGCGACCGGGGCCTTGGAGCCGCCGTCGGCGGGCGTGAGGACCAGCGAGCCGGCCTCGCCCTTGGTGACGTCCTTGAGGTCCACCGCCGTGGTCATCCCGCTCTTGACGTGCAGGGTCTCCAGACCGGCCGGGGTGATCAGCCCGGTCGGGGTGGCCAGCTGCACCTTCAGGTCGGCGTCGGACTCGCCGGGGGCGATGGCGACCAGCCGGACGGAGGTGGCGTCCTTCGGGATGCCGGGCAGCACCGCGCTCGGCGACGGGTCGGCGGCGGCCGGCAGCCAGTCGCTGCCCAGCTTGCCGTCGCTTGCCTGGACGGCGGCGCCGACCCGGCCCTCACGGGCGACGACGTGCAGGGAGGCGTTGGTGGTGGGGGTGGTGGTCAGGGTGGAGAGCAGCACCGGGACGGTGGCGTGCGGGGGGACGGTGATGTCCTCGCCGGCGGAGCCGCCCAGCGAGCCGTCCTTGCCGTGCAGTTCGAGGTCGACGACGGCCGGGGAGGCGTCGGGGTTGGTGAGGTGGACGTAGTCCTGGCGGTCGGTGTCGGTGCTGACGCCGGGGAACCAGAACGTGGTGTCGGGGGTGGTGCAGCTCAGGCCGAGCAGGCCGCGCCCGGAGCCGGCCGCGACGGCGCTGGTCTGCTGGACGGTCCAGCCGGGGGCGAGGGTGCCGTCCGCGGCGCCCACGAGGGCGGGGGCGTCGGCGCGGTCGGTCGTGGTGGTGACCGGCTTCCCGGCCTCCTGGAGGGGGAGGACGGGCTTGGTGTCGCGGGGCGGGACGGTGAGGCTGCCGGAGCCGGCGGCGCCGGCCGTGGCTCCCTTGCCGTCCTTGCCGTCCTTCTTGCCCTTGCCGCTGCCGCGGTCGTCGCTGCCGGCGTCCTTGACGGTCGCGGCGGGCACCAGCTGGGCGGTGCCCTTCTTGGTGCCGGCGCCGGCGGCGGCGCCCTTGGGCGCGAAGGCGGTGTAGGTGGTCTCGCCGACCTCGGAGGAGGTCGGGGCGGGGCACAGCAGCGCGGAGCGCTGGACGGGCAGCCGGGTGCCGCTGCCGGCGGTGTCCTGGCTGCCGCCGCCGGGGGCCGCGACGGCGGCGACGCCGGTGACGGCGGCCAGCGCGACGGCCACGCCGGCCAGGGACATCATGGTGCGCTTCACTGCGGGTCGCTCCCGTCACGGCGCGGCTCGCGGTAGGAGCCGGAGTACCCGGGGTACTCGGTGCCGTCGTCGTAGGGCTGCTGCTGGGGCTGCGGCGGTGGGTCGGCGTACTGCTGACCGCCGTAGCCGTACGGGTCGTAGGCGCCGGCCTGGTAGGGGTCGACGGCATAGGTTCCGGCGTTTCCGGCCCCGTAGGGGTCGGCGGCGGTCTGCCCCTGCTGCGGGTACTGCCGGCCGTAGGGGTCCGCCTGGTAGGGGTCGACGGCCGGGTAGGGCTGCTGCTCGCCGGCCTGCGCCGGTGGGACGTCCGGTGCGAGCGGGGCGGCCTGCTGGGCGGTCTGCCAGTCCTCGTAGGGCTGCTGCTGCGGCACCGCCGCATACGGGTCGCCGGTCGCGGCGGCGTCATGGACCGGGACCGGCCCCGCCATCGGGTCCGCCGTCTGCTCGCCGGTCCGCGCGGCCGGGATGGTGGGCCCGGCCTGCTCGCCGGGGCCCGCGGCCTCGGCCTGGGCGCGCAGGCGGCGGGCCCGGCGGCCCTCGCCGGCGGCCGCGGCGGTCTGCTCGGGGACGGCGTCCTCGGGGAGGTCGTCGTCGATCTCCCGGCGGCGGCCGGGCAGCGCGAGGACGACCAGGACGACGGCGAGCAGGCCCTGCGCCCACAGCCAGAGGGTGTGGCTGAAGGGGTTGTGGTGGGTGAGGTCGAGCCGGCCGCCGTTCGAGGGCAGCGTGAAGCCCTGCGCCCAGCCGTCGACCGTGACGGGCTTGAGCGGAGTGCCGTCGAGGGTGGCCTGCCAGCCCTCGTCGGCGGTGTCGGCGAGCCGCAGCACCCGCCCGGCGGGCCCGGCGGGGATCTTGGTGTGCGCCTCGACGGGTTCGGACGCCACCGGGACGGGCGCGGCGACCTCCCCGGCGGCGGTGCCGTCCGCGGCCTGCCCGGACACGATCGAGACCCGCGAGACCCGGCGGTTGACCCGCCACAGGGCGCTGCCGTCCTCCTGGCTGAGCCGGGTCAGGCCCGGGGTGGAGTCCAGCACCCGGCCCATTTCGCGCGGTGCGCCGTCCCTGACCAGGACGTAGCGGACCGCGTAGCCGCCGAGCTGGTTGGTCTGGTCGGCGCCCGAGCCGGCGACGAGGTGGGCGACGATGGTGCCGAGCCGCTTGTCCTCGCCCGCCTGGGCGGCCAGGTCGGCGTCACCGAGCCGGGCTCCGGAGCCGCGGACCAGGGTGTAGTCGACGTGGCCGGGGCGGCCGTCGAGGACCAGGGTGCGGGGCCGGTCGGAGCTGCCGGACTCCTCGGCGACGAAGGCCGGGACCTGCTCGGGGTTGCGGCGCTCCAGCGGGCCGGCCGCGCCGGTGATCATCCAGCTGGCCGCGGCGTAGAGCGGGGCGAGGACGGACGCCAGCGCGATCAGCACGGCGACCGGCTGCTTCCAGCCGAAGCCGAGGCTGGCCATGCGGGTGCGGATGCCCTCCGCGCCGATCGCGGCGGCGCACAGCAGCGCCAGGCCGTAGACGAGCATCGCGGGCCCGGTCCAGCCGGAGCCGTTGCCGAGCGCCGCGCACAGCAGCCCGATCAGCGCCACGGCCCAGGCGACGCGGATGGCGAGCTGCCGCGCGTCGCGCAGGGTGGCGGCGAGCGCGGCCAGCACGATGCCGAAGAGCAGCACTCCGCCCGCTGCCTTGGGGCCGCCGGGGCTGAGGCCGATGAGGTCGAGGACGGAGGCGGAGCCGGCGCCGTAGCCGAGTCCGACCTCCTGGAAGAAGCGGGAGGGGCTGGTCAGCAGCGACAGCGACCAGGGGGCGAGCACCACGAGCGGGGCGAGCACCACGGCCAGGAAGCGCAGCACGTAGGCGAACAGCTGGTCGCGGTGCCCTTCGACGAAGCGCAGCACCAGCAGGCCGGCGCCCAGGAGCGCCGCGAGCGGCCAGACGACGGGGGTGAAGGCCGCGGTGAAGGTGATCAGCAGGGCGTAGGCCCAGGTGGCGCGCCAGCTGGGCCGGGTGCCCGCCGGAAGGCGCAGTCCGCTCGCGGCGATCGCGGCGCGCGCGATGAGGGGCAGCAGGATGGCGAGCACCGCGGTGCCCAGGCGGCCGCCCGCCAGCGCGCCGGCGGCCGCGGGCAGGAAGGCGTAGGCGATGCTGCCCCAGGCCCGCAGCAGCCGGGAGGCGACCAGCGGGCGGGAGGCGAAGTAGGCGGTGCAGCCGGCCAGCGGGACGGAGCAGACCAGCAGCAGGGTCAGGGCGAAGCCGGTGGAGCCCGCGAAGACGCTGGAGACCAGGGCGACGACCGCCAGGTAGGGGGGTGCGAAGGCGCTGTCGCCGACGCCGACGGCGTGCCAGCTGTCGAGGTACGCCGACCACAGGTCGGTCACGCTGCCGGGCGCGGGCAGCAGTGCGCCGCCGGTCAGCGCGCCGGAGCCGAGCAGCTCGCGGCAGGCGACCAGCGAGACCAGCAGCAGGACGAGGAAGAGCACCGGCCCGGGTTTGCGGGCGATCCGCTTGAGCCGGGCGAACTGCTCGACCTCCAGGAAGTCGGCGTCGTCGCCGCCGGGCCCGGACTCGACGGCGCCGTGCCGGCCGGCGGAGGCCACGTCGGGTGCGGCGCGCCCGGCGAGGTTGCCGGCGACCTGTTCGACGGTGGCCCGGACGGTCGCGCCGGGCGGCGGGAAGAGCGACCGCAGTTCGCTCGCCTCCACCGCGGGGCGGCCTCTGCGCTTGCGGGCGGCGAGGATCTTGCCGGGGCGCAGCAGGGTGCCGAAGAGTCCGGCGAGTTCGTCCAGCGCCTGGCCGGGGACCTTGCCGACGAGGTAGGCCAGCACCCTCAGGACGGTGCCGATCACCAGCCGCAGCAGGACGTAGGGGAGGGTCGCGCCGCGGGTGTTGGTGAGCAGGGTGTAGACGGCGCCGGCCTTGTCGACGCGGTGCGGGTTGGCGACCGAGCGGCCGACGCAGTCGATGGGGCGGCGCTCGCGGGCGGCGGCCTCGGCGTGCCGCAGGATGGCGTCCGGCGCGACGAGGACCTGGTGACCGGCGGCCTGGGCGCGCCAGCACAGGTCGACGTCGTCGCGCATCAGGGGCAGCCGGCGGTCGAAGCCGCCCAACTCCTCGTAGACGTCGCGACGGATGAGCATGCCGGCGCTGGAGACGGAGAGCACGGGCCGTACCTGGTCGTGCTGGCCCTGGTCCTGCTCGCGGCGGTCCAGGCCGGTCCAACGGCGACCGCTGCGGGCGATGCTGACCCCGGCTTCGAGCAACTGGCGGCGGTCGTACCAGCTGCGCAGCTTGGGGCCGACGATGACGGTGGAGGGGCTGGCGTCGGCGACCCGCAGCAGCTCGGCGAGGGCGTCCGGCTCCGGTGCGCAGTCGTCGTGCAGCAGCCACAGCCACTGGACCGGTTCGCCGTGCGGCAACTCCGGCATGTCGTAGGCCTCGTCGCGCCAGGTGCGGCTGACCGGGTCCCAGCCGCTGGGGCGGCGCAGATAGGGCAGGTCGTCGGGGGTGAGCACGGGGGCGGTGCGGACGGCCTCGTCGACGGCGGTGCCGAATCCGGAGCGGCGGGCGAGGTGCAGCACCCGTTGGTCGCCGATCGCTTCGGCGAGCAGCTGGGCGGAGTTGTCCGCGCTGCCGGTGTCGGCACCGATGACGTTCTGCACCGGGCGCTCCTGGCCGAGCAGGCCGGTGAGTGCGTCGGGCAGCCAGCGGGCACCGTCATGGGAGACGATCACGGCGGTGACCACGTGCCGTGGGAACTCTGGGGTGGCGGCTGCGTGTGAGGCGGCCTGGGCCGCCGACTGGCTGTGCAAGGACATCGAGGTACGGGCCCTCCGGACCCGGGAGTTCGAAGGCCCGCGGCGAAGTCGCTCAAGGCCCCCGCCCCCGGAAGACACTGCGACGGACTACGAGGCGACGCGCGCGCCCGGCGGGGCGGCGGCGCATCTCGGACGGGGCCCCACACTAATGGTTCGTGCCACCGCCCCGGCCGGATCCCCGCACAGCAGTCCGCCTCCGGCGGCCGGGGCGCTGGAGGCGGAGTGTTCGTTATAGGGGGATATGGGGAGTTGGGGCGGTACGGCGGCGTGGTCCACGGGGCCGCGCGCCGTCGGTCCGGACGGCTGCCTGGTCATGGTCAGACGGCGGCCTTCTTGAGCCGGCGCCGCTCGCGCTCGGACAGACCGCCCCAAATACCGAAGCGCTCGTCGTTGGCGAGGGCGTATTCGAGGCATTCGGACCGGACTTCACAGGCGAGGCAGACCTTCTTGGCCTCGCGGGTGGACCCACCCTTCTCCGGGAAGAAGGACTCGGGGTCGGTCTGGGCGCACAGTGCGCGCTCCTGCCAGCCGAGCTCCTCGTCCGCCTCCTCGACCAGCAATTCCTGGAACAGCTCGGTCATGTGCGCCCCTCGTCTGTCTTTACGTCCCCGTGATCAAGCCGTGATCGATTTCGGCTGAACGACACGAGTGAAATTACAAGTGTGGTGATCCGGGCCAGTCAAGCCGAGATCTGCTATTGAGCCTCTTATTCACTCGGCGGAACCAAGCGGATGCAGAAAGTGTTCAAATCAGTAAAAACCAGGACACTTCCTCGGGCGTACCGCCTGGCACGCCCGCGTCGTTCACCAAGACGCGATCAGGCGGCGTTCGCGTTGCACCCCGCGCACCGAAGCGGGGAAGATCACAGACGGATCACAGAGCCGCAACGGCGTTTGTGGGTGCGGATACCGGCCGATGTCTCCGGAGCCGAGACTGCACAAACCTTTCTCCGACCGGAGCAACCGGATGTGGTGAAAGATTCGCGGCAAACCAGACGTCTGGTTGACATCGCGCCCTGAACCCGGTCTCCTTGTCCCCATGCCAGTGACTCCCGCGCCCCGACTGACCCGTGCCTACGGGTCGCTCTGCGCTGCGCAGGCTCGCTGTCGCTGTTCCAGCTGTCGTAGCCACTGAGCTCCAGCTTTTTCGCTCGCACCACCCCGCAGCACCTCTGCCTCGCGACCACCGCGCCGTGCCCCCCACAGGGAACGCCCGCGCCGTGCCGCACCCCTTCCGCGCCGCCCCGGGCGCGCCACCCCAGCACTTCCGCCGAGGAACCCGACACCGATGAACAGCGACGTCCAGATCGCCGGCGACCCCCTCGCCATCCCCCACCTGCTGCCGCCCGTCCCCGCGCACCCGGCCACCGTCGCCGGCTTCGCCGGGCTGGCCCGCTCGATCGCCGCCGACCGTGCCGCGTGGGCCCCGCTGGTCCGCTACGACGCCACCACCCGCTGGTACCACCGGCTGCGCACCGGCCCGGGCTATGAGGTCTGGCTGCTGAGCTGGGTGCCCGGCCAGGGCAGCGGCCGGCACGACCACGGGGCGTCCTCCGGCGTACTGACCGTCCTGGAAGGCGAGTTGACCGAGCGCGTCGAGACCGGGCCGCGCACGCTGGCGGCCGGCGCCCAGCGGGTGTTCGCCCCCGGCTATGTGCACGAGGTCGTCAACGACTCGCTCACGCCGGCCGTCAGCCTGCACGTGTACTTCCCGGGCCTGACCGACATGCCGATGCACCCGAGCCAGGCCGCCGCCGACCGGGCCGCGGCCGCCTCGCCCGAGGTACCGGCCCCCTGACGCACGGTCGCGGGCCCCTGACATCCTGGGGTCATGCGAATCGTGGTTCTGGCCGGCGGTATCGGCGGCGCCCGCTTTCTGCGGGGACTGAAGGCAGCGGCTCCGGACGCGGACATCACCGTCATCGGCAACACCGGCGACGACATCCATCTGTTCGGGCTCAAAGTGTGTCCCGACCTCGACACCGTGATGTACACCCTCGGCGGCGGCATCAACGAGGAGCAGGGCTGGGGCCGTGCCGACGAAACCTTCCGGGTGAAGGAGGAGTTGGCCGCCTACGGCGTCGGCCCCGAGTGGTTCGGGCTCGGCGACCGGGACTTCGCCACGCACATCGTGCGCACCCAGATGCTGAGCGCCGGCTATCCGCTCAGCGCCGTCACCGAGGCGCTGTGCGACCGCTGGCAGCCCGGGGTGCGGCTGCTGCCGATGTCCGACGACCGGATCGAGACCCATGTCGCGGTCGACGAAGACGGCGAGCGCAGGGCGATCCATTTCCAGGAGTACTGGGTGCGGCTGCGCGCCTCGGTGCCCGCGCACGCCGTGGTGCCGGTCGGCGCCGACCAGGCCAAGCCGGCGCCGGGCGTGCTGGAGGCGATCGCCGAGGCGGACGTGGTGCTCTTCCCGCCGTCCAACCCCGTCGTCAGCGTCGGCACGATCCTGGCGGTGCCGGGCATCCGCGAGGCGATCGCCGAGGCCGGGGTGCCGGTGATCGGCCTCTCCCCGATCGTCGGGGACGCCCCCGTGCGCGGTATGGCCGACAAGGTGCTGGCCGCGGTGGGGGTGGAGTCGACGGCGGCGGCCGTGGCCCGGCATTACGGCGCGGCGAGGCCGCTTTCGGCGCGGGACGGCGAGGAGCGGGGCGCGGGCGGTACGGGGCTGCTGCACGGCTGGCTGGTCGACTCCGTCGACGCGGGCGCGGTCCAGGAAGTGGCGGCCGCCGGGATCCGCTGCCGCGCCGTGCCGCTGATGATGACGGACCTGGACGCCACGGCCGCGATGGCCCGCGAGGCGCTGGCGCTGGCCGAGGAGGTCCGCGCGTCGTGAGCGAGCGAGCCATGGGCGGCGGCGCGCCGCGCGCGTGCGGGGCCGGGCGGAGCGAGGTGGCGGCATGAGTGCGGAGCAGGTGCCCGGGTATCGGGTGTGGGCGCTGCCGGGGATGCCCGAGGTACGGCCCGGTGACGACCTGGTCAAGCTGATCGCCGCCGCGGCGACCGCCGACGGCCTGCCGCAACTCGCCGACGGCGATGTGCTGTTGGTGACCTCGAAGATCGTCAGCAAGGCCGAGGGTCGGGTGCTGGAGGCCACCGACCGGGAGGCGGCGATCGACCGGGAGACGGTGCGGGTGGTGGCCCGCCGGGGCACGCTGCGGATCGTGCAGAACCGGCAGGGCCTGGTGATGGCGGCGGCCGGCGTCGACGCCTCCAACACGCGGGCCGGGACGGTGCTGTTGCTGCCCGAGGATCCGGACGCCTCGGCCCGCGCCATCCGGGCGGGCCTGCGCACCGCGCTCGGCGTGGACGTCGGGGTGGTCGTCAGCGACACCTTCGGGCGGCCCTGGCGCGCCGGCCTGACCGACGTCGCCATCGGGGCGGCCGGTGTGCGGGTGCTGGACGACCTGCGCGGCGGCACGGACGCGTACGGCAATCCGCTCAGCGCGACGGTGGTGGCCACCGCGGACGAACTGGCCGCGGCGGGCGACCTGGTCAAGGGCAAGGCGACCGGGCTGCCGGTCGCGGTGGTGCGCGGGCTGGGGCACGTCGTCGAGCCGGCGGGCGACGGCGACGGGGCGCGCGCGCTGGTGCGCGACGCCGGGAGCGACATGTTCCGGCTGGGCACCTCGGAGGCCGTACGGGAGGCGGTGACGCTGCGGCGCACGGTCCGGGCGTTCACCGACGAGCCGGTCGATCCCGGGGCGGTGCGCCGGGCGGTGGCGGCGGCGATCACCGCACCGGCGCCGCACCACACCACACCGTGGCGGTTCGTGCTGCTGGAGTCGGCCGAGGTGCGGCGGCGACTGCTGGACGCCATGCGGGAGGCGTGGATCGCCGATCTGCGTGCCGACGGCAAGTCGCCGGAGTCCATCGCCAAGCGGGTGCGGCGCGGCGACGTGCTGCGCAACGCCCCGTATCTGGCGGTGCCGTGCGTGGTCGCGGACGGCGCGCACAGCTACCCCGACGCGCGGCGCGCCGCGGCGGAGCGGGAGATGTTCCTCGTGGCCGGCGGCGCCGGGATCCAGAACTTCCTGGTGGCGCTGGCGGGCGAGCAGCTGGGCTCCGCCTGGGTGTCGTCGACGATGTTCTGCCGGGACGTCGTACGGGACGTCCTCGGGCTGCCGGAGAACTGGGAGCCGATGGGCGCGGTGGCCATCGGGCGCCCGGCCGGGGCGCCGAAGGAGCGGCCGCCGCGCGCCGCCGACGACTTCGTCGTGGTGCGCTGAGCCGCCCCGTCACAGGCGGGCGATGTCCCCTACCGGGAAGCGCGGCGCCCGCCGCGGCGGGGTGATGCCGGAGAGCAGGATCAGCCGGGCGGCGCGGTGCCGCTGGCCCTCGTAGGGCGCGAGGAGTGCGAGCATCTGCTCGTCGGTGGTACCGCGGCGGCCGGTGAGCGCATAGCCGATGATCTTCGGCAGATGGAGGTCGCCGACCGTGATCGCGTCCGGCGCGCCCAGGGCCCGCTGGAGGGTCTCGGCGGCGGTCCACGGGCCGATGCCCGGTATCGCCGTCAGCCGGCGGGTGGCGTCGGCGAGGTCCATCCGCGCGGCCTCCTCCATCCGGCGCGCGGCCCGTACCGCGCGCAGGATCGCCGAGGAACGCTTGGCGTCGACGCCGGCGCGGTGCCACTCCCAGGAGGGGATCAGCGCCCAGGCGCGCGGGTCGGGCATCACCCGCATCCGCTCCCAGGGGCCGGGGGCCGGCTCGCCGTGCCTCTGGAGCAGCAGCCGCCAGGCGCGGTAGGCCTCGTCGCTGGTGACCTTCTGCTCCAGGATCGAGGGGATCAGCGACTCCAGGACCAGGCCGGTCCGGGCGAGCCGGACGCCGGGGTGGCGGCGGCGCGCCTCGTGCACGATGCGGTGGCGGGCGGTCAGCCGCGCGGGGTCGTCGTGCTCGCCCAGCAGGTCGGGCAGCCGCTCCAGCAGCCAGTCGGCGCCCGGACCCCAGGCCTCGGCCTCGATCTCGCCGGCGGCCGGGCGGGCGGCCAGGCGCAGGGTGCCGGCCCCCTCGGGGGTGCGGCAGGCCCGCCACAGCTCGCCGCCGCGCACCGCGAACGCGGGGTCGCCCGGGCCGCGCTGCAGCACCCCCAGCGTGCGGTGCAGGTCGAACGGGCCGGGCGGGACCCAGGTACGGGCGGGCATGCGGCCAGCGTAGGCGACGCGCCGGCCGCGTGGTGGGGCCGCTGCGGGCTACTGGTCGGAGGAGAACCGCACCGAGCCGGCCGGGATGTCGGCGTCGCACCAGATGCGGATGCCGTCGCGCAGCTCGTTGTCGGCGCCGATCGTCGCGCCGTCGCCGATGACCGCGCCGTCGAGGACCGTGCGGGCGCCGATCCGGGCCCCGGCGCCGATCAGCGAGTCGTTGATCTGGGCGCCCTCTTCGACGACCGCGCCTTCGAGGACGGCGCTGCCGTGGATCCGGGCGCCGGCGCCGACGACGGTGCGCGGGCCGACGACGGTGCCGCCGCTGAGCTTGGCGTCCGCGGCGACCTCGGCGGTCTCCAGGGCCAGGGCCTCGCCGTGGCGGCCGGGCACCGCCGGGGACGGGGCGCGGCCCAGGACCAGGTCGGCGGAGCCGCGGACGAAGGCCTGCGGGGTGCCGAGGTCGAGCCAGTAGGTGGAGTCGACCATGCCCTGGAGGTGGGCGCCGTCGGCGAGCAGTCCGGGGAAGGTCTCGCGTTCGACGGAGACCGGGCGGCCGGCCGGGATGGTGTCGATGACCGACCGGTTGAAGACGTAGGCGCCGGCGTTGATCTGGTCGGTGACGATCTCCTCGGCGGTCTGCGGCTTCTCCAGGAAGGCGGTGACCCGGCCGGTGTCGTCGGTGGGCACCAGGCCGAAGGCGCGCGGGTCCTCGACCCGGGTCAGGTGCAGGGAGACGTCGGCGCCGCAGGTGCGGTGGGTGTCGACGAGGGCGGCGATGTCCAGGCCGGTGAGGATGTCGCCGTTGAAGATCAGCACGGGGTCGCCGGGGGCGGAGTGCAGCCGCTCGGCGACGTTGCGGATGGCGCCGCCGGTGCCCAGCGGCTCCTGTTCGGTGACGTACTCCAGGTGCAGGCCGAGCGACGATCCGTCGCCGAAGTACGGCTCGAAGACCTCGGCGAGGTAGGAGGTGGCGAGGACGATGTGCTCGACGCCGGCGGCCCGGGCGCGGGCCAGCTGGTGGGTCAGGAACGGCACACCGGCCGCCGGGACCATGGGCTTGGGCGTGTGCACCGTCAGCGGTCGCAGCCGGGTGCCCTTGCCGCCGACCAGGAGGATCGCTTCTGTCACTGTGTCCTCTGTTCGCTTCGCTTCTCCGCCCGCTGGGCCCCTCCTGCCCGATGGCGGGCAAGGAGGGAGCAGCGGTGCGGCTCTCGTCGCCGACTGCTGCCGGCGGCTGCACGTGCGACGCTCACGGTGTCTTCACTGCTTCCTGCTGGGGTCGGCCGACCGGCCGACCAGTGTAGGCAGACGGCTTTCCGGTCGCCCGAGGCGGGACGCGCAAGGCCGCGGGGCGCACACGTCGTGGTCGCTAAGACGTGTCCACGGCAGAAACGGTTCAGTGGTGACTAAGCCTGCACCTCGGCAGACCTGCGCAAACCCCCAGGTGCCGCCTCGACCGGCTGAAAACGGGTCAGCGGCCCTGTAGGTGCGCGGCGGCGACGCGGGCGGTGGCGAGTTTGTTGTAGAGGCGGGCGCCGGGGCAGTCGGTGTGGAAGCCGTCCCGGTGGCCGGCGATGGTGTGCATCTGGACCTTGGCGCCCTTGGGGTAGCGGTTGCCGCCGCCGGACAGCATCTGGACGGTGCCGCGCGGATCGACGCCGTGGAGGCCGAGTTTCCAGGCCGCCAGTTTGGAGACCGCGTCGACGGCGGGCTTGGGCGGCTCGGTGCCGGTGAACGCGCCGAGGATGGCGATGCCGGTGCTGTCGGAGTTGAAGCCGAGGGTGTGGGCGCCCATGACGGGCTTGGCGACGCCGCCCGCGCGGCCCTCGTAGACCGTGCCGCACTTGTCGACGAGGAAGTTGTAGCCGATGTCCCGCCAGTGGTTGCTCTTGACGTGGAAGCGGTACATGGCGCGGATCAGTGAAGGGGCCTGTGCGCAGGTGTAGTTGTTGCCCGATCCGCTGTGGTGGATGAAGGCGGCGCGCACGGTGCGGGTGTGGATGAAGGCCTTCTCGCGCAGCCGCTCGTCGGCGCCCCAGCCGGCCCGGGTGACGATCCGCGGGCGCGGTCCGACGTGGGTGGGCCCCGGCGGCGAGCCTTCCACGGCCGCGGCGTCGGCCTGGGAGGCGGCCTGGTCGAGGGCGGGGATCTCGGTGGCGCCGAGGGGGGCGAGCGGGGCGTTGGCGGCGGAGGCCGCGGTGGCTTCGGGGGTGAGCGGGGTCGGGGGGTCGGCCTGCGCGCCGCGGTCGGTGCCCGGCCGGGTGCCGGGGTCGACGAGTTCCAGCCGGAGTCCGGCCGGAGGGGCGGAGGGTGCGCGGTCGCCGGACTCGGGGGTGATGCGCAGTTGGACGCCGTCGGAGTCGCCGACCCACAGGGGCGCGGTACTGCCCCGTACGCCGCTGTCACGGCGTTCGGCGGCGCCGGGGTCGGGGACGTCGTCGTTGTGGGTCTGGACGTCCTGCCAGCCGGACCAGGCGCCGCTGCCGGTGGCGCGGGCACGGACCTGGACCCGGCCGTGCAACGCGGCGCCGGCGTCGTCCCAGACGACCCCGAGGAGGGAGAACGGCCGTACGGTGCGGGCCGGCAGACCGAGTGTCCGGGACGCGGCGGCGGTGTCGCGGTCGGTGCTCTGCGGGGCCACCGCGCCGAGCACCGCCACCGGTAGGGACTGGGTGCTGCCCGGCAGATCGCCGGCGCGCACCGTAGTCGGGGAGGGCGGCCGGCCGGCGGCGGCTCCGGCGTCCGGCGCGAAGGGCAGGGCGATGGCGGCGGTGCACGCCGCGCCGAGGCAGCTCGCGAGGAAGGGGCGCATGGGCACCATCGTGAACACGGCCGGACGGAACGCGCCAACGCGGATCTGACGGCGCATCGGCCGATCCGGTGGCCCGCTCCCCCGGTGCCCGGGCCGTCGCCGGTGGTGTGCCGCGCGTACTCTGGCGGCGATGAACGCCACCGATCGCACCCCCGCCGACCTGCTGGGTTCCGCGCTCGCCGCGGACCCGGCCCGCCCGCTGGTGACCTTCTACGACGACGCCACTGGCGAGCGCGTGGAACTGTCCGTCGCGACCTTCGCCAATTGGGTGGCCAAGACCGCCAACTACCTCCAGGGCGATCTGGCCGCCGAGCCCGGCGACCGGCTCGCGCTGCTGCTGCCCGCGCACTGGCAGACCGCCGTATGGCTGCTGGCCTGTTCGTCGGTGGGCGTGGTCGCGGACGTGGGCGGCGACCCGGCCGCCGCCGACCTCGTCGTCGCCGGACCCGACCGGCTCGATGCGGCGCGGGCGTGCTCCGGAGAGCGGGTGGCGCTGGCGCTGCGCCCGCTGGGCGGCCGCTTCCCCCAGCCTCCCGAGGGCTTCGCCGACTACGCGGTGGAGGTGCCCGGCCAGGGCGACCGCTTCGCGCCGTTCGCGCCGGTGGACCCGGGCGCGGTGGCGCTGTCCGTCGGCGGCGAGGAGCTGACCGGCGCCGGGATCGGGGCGCGCGCGCTGGCCGACGCGGGCGCGGCCGGGATGCCGGATGCGCCGCGGGTGCTGTCGGGGCTGGGGTACGACACCTGGCAGGGCCTGTCGTACGGGCTGTACGCGCCGCTGGCGACCGGCGGCTCGGTGGTGCTGTGCCGCCATCTCGACCGGCTGGGCGCCGAGGCCGCGGCGACCCGCGAGACCAGCGAGAAGATCACGTTCAGGGCGCCGCCGGCGGCCTGAGGGCTCCCTCTTCCTCCCCGCGTCCCCTCCCGCGTCCTCCGGACGGGGGAGGGACCCCGCACCTTGCGGGACGGTACGACCGTTTCGGTCCATGATCTTAAGTTACGTACCACCATGCGGGGTTTGTCCGTCTGCTGTTCCGCCGGGCCCCGCGGGCGGGCGCGATGCCGACTCCGTGAGGGATGGACGCCAGGTGACCGACACCCCCGAGCCCCCCAGGCCCCCCGGCCGGGCCGAGCACCCGGCCGGGGGGCCGGAACCGGACCGGCCGGGGCCGCCCCGCCGCAGGCGCTGGCGGCGCTGGGCCGCGGCGGGGGCGGCCGGCACCGTACTGGCCGGGGCCGGTGCCGGCTGGGCGCTGTACGCCAAGCTCAGCAGCAACATCCACACCGACAGCGCCACCGAGCGGGAGCTGCGCAAGTGGGAGTCCGAGCGGCCTCCCGCCGGCCCGCCGAACGCGCAGAACCTGCTGCTGATCGGCTCGGACAGCCGCCAGGGCGGCAACGGCAAATACGGCCGCAGCCGCGGCCAGCGCTCGGACACCACGATCCTGCTGCACCTGGCGGCGGACCGGAAGAGCGCCACCGCGGTCAGCATCCCGCGCGATCTGATGGTGACGGTGCCGCACTGCAAACGCGCCGACGGCGGGGAGTCCGCACCGCAGACCGCCCAGTTCAACTGGGCGTTCGCCTTCGGCGGCGCGGCCTGCGCGATCCGTACGGCCGAGAAGGCGACCCGGATCCGGATCGACCACTACATGATCATCGACTTCGTCGGCTTCAAGAAGATGGTGGACGCGGTGGACGGCGTGGAGGTCTGCCTGCCGCAGGCCGTTCGCGACGACGAGGCGCACCTCAGGCTGCCCGCGGGCCGGCAGACACTGCACGGCGAGGACGCGCTCGGATACGTACGGGCGCGAAAGAGCTTGGGCAACGGCAGTGACACCCAGCGCATGGAGAGACAACAGCGATTTCTTGGTGCTCTCGTGAAGAAAGTGCAGAGTAATGGTGTCCTGCTCAATCCGACCCGGCTGTATCCGGTGCTGGATGCCGCGACGAGTTCTCTGACCACGGATCCCGGGCTGGCCTCCCTGCGGGGCCTGTACGAATTGGTGCGCAGCACCCGCGGCATTCCCACCGAGCGGGTCCAGTTCCTGACCGTGCCACGTCAGGAGTACCGCTATGACCCCAACCGCGATGAGCTGGTGCAACCGGATGCCGGCCGACTCTTCGGGCAGCTGCGCAGCGATCTTCCGGTCACGGTGCAGCCCACGCGGGACGCCGGTGAGGAGCCCCTGCGCGCCGGAAGCGGATCACCGGACGACAAGCCGGCGGCCTCCCCCGCGCCGTCGGCGAGTTCGGGCCCGACCTTTCCCGGGACGACCGCGGAACACGGGATCTGCGAATAAAGATGCCGCAAAGTACGCCCGGGTACTCGAATGGATTGGGCGGATTGCCCAGTTGTAGGTCAGTGGAATTTGTCACGCGCGTCGCGGGGCGCTGAACTGGGCGGATAGTGTGAGCGATCCGGTCCGCACGTTTGGCTGACCGACGACCATGCACCATTGACATGCACTGCACGATCGACCTACCGAGCGCCTTGAGGGGATGGCGCCGCGTGGCACCGACGGAGGACTCAAGGCACCGTGGACGCGCAAGGCCGTGGGCGGGCGGGCGACGACAACGTCGACCCCGCCGATCAGTGGGTGTTCGATCCGAACACCGGCAATTACGAGCTGCGGCTTGACCCCGCCGGTCAAGCCCCCGCTCGGCCTTCCGACCGCAAGGCGCCCGGTTCCAGACGCGCCGCGCGGCAGCAGCGCGGCGAGGTCGGTGACACCGACACCCGCCCGCTGCCGACCCAGCGCGGCCGCCGCGGCGAGCGCCCCGAGGACGGCGCGGGCGAGCGCCCCGCCGGCGGCAGGGCCGCGGCGCGCCGGGCGGCCGGCCGTACGGCGACGGCGTCGCCGGCCGCGGCGGGCCCGGCCGGGCGGCGCAAGCGCAAGCCGAAGGCGTCGGGCAAGAAGAAGGCGCTGTACTGGACGTCCGGCGTGCTGGGCTTCGTGCTCGTCGCCGTCGGCGGCGGCGCGTTCTACCTCTACCAGCAGCTGAACGGCAACATCTCCAAGGTCGACGTCGGCGTGGAGAACGACGCGGTGTCCGACGGGCCGGTGAACCTGCTGATCATCGGGACGGACGCCCGCTCCGGCAAGGGCAACTCCGGCTACGGCGACGCCGGCAGCGTCGGGCACGCGGACACCACGATCCTGATGCACATCTCCAAGGACCGGTCGAACGCCACCGCGCTGAGCATCCCGCGCGACCTGATCACCGACATCCCGAACTGCACGACGCGGCCCGAGGACGGTCCGAAGAAGGACATCCCCGGTGAGCACGGGGTGCGCTTCAACACCAGCCTGGGGCAGGAGGGCCGGGACCCCGGCTGCACCTGGCGCACCGTCGAGAAGCTGACCGGACTGAAGATCGACCACTTCATGATGGCCGACTTCAACGCGGTCAAGGAGCTCACCGACGCGGTGGACGGCGTGGAGGTCTGCGCCGCCAAGGACATCGACGACCCCAAGTCGCATCTGCGCCTGAAGGCGGGCCGGCACGTCGTCAAGGGTGAGCAGGCGCTGGCGTTCGTCCGCACCCGGCACGCCATCGGGTACGGCAGCGACCTGGACCGGATCAAGATGCAGCAGCAGTTCCTCAGCTCGCTGATCCGCAAGCTGAAGTCCGACGCGTTCTCCAGCCCCGGCAAGCTCTACGACGTCAGCCAGGCGGCGACCAAGGCGCTGACCGTCGACACCGGCATCGGCACCGCGAACAAGCTGCTGGACTTCGGCACCGACCTCAAGAAGGTCGACATCGACAAGGTCACCTTCGCCACGGTGCCGGTGCTGGACAACCCCAACGACCCGGCCACCGTCATCCTGGACCAGGCGAAGGCCGACCCGCTGTTCGCGATGGTGCGGGCCGACCACGCCCTGGCCAAGCACAAGAAGGGCAAGAAGGGGGCGGTCAAGAAGGCCCCGCCGGAGCTCGTACGGGTCGATGTGACCAACGGCGGCGGACCGATCGGCTCGGCGCAGGAGACCGTGGACTGGCTGCAGAACACCAAGGCCGCCAAGCTCTCCACCAACGCCGGCAACGCCCCCGCCAAGCTGGCGGCCACCCGTCTGGAATACGCGCCCAACCAGGCCGACCAGGCCGCGACCCTGGCCGACTGGATGGGCCTGCCCAAGAGCGCGCTGAAGAAGTCCTCGCAGGACGCCGGCGCCCGGGAGCCGATGAAGCTCGTCCTCGGCAAGGACTTCAAGGCGCCGGGCACGCCGATCGACGCGCCGACGGAAACCCCGGACGGGGTGCAGAACGTCAATGCGGATGACAAGAACGTCTGCGCGAAGTGACCGGAGCGGAATCCGGCCGCCGGTGACGGCGCCGAGCGCACCGCCGAACTGACAACGGGGAGAGGGCCCAATTGCGGCAGAGCAGTGTGCGTGGCGACAGATCACGGCGGCGCCGGCGCGAGCCGGACGCACAGGAGTTGGGCTGGGACGACAGCCTCTACGAGGACAAGGGGCTGCCTCCGGACGCCCCCGGGTGGACTCCCGCCGAGGGCGGCGACGTGCCGACCGGTGACGGCGACGTGCCGGCCGAGGGCGGCGGCCACCGCAAGGGGGGCCGGCCGCGCCGCGGCAAGGGCCGCAAGGCGCTGCGCTGGACCGCCCTGAGCCTCGCCGTGCTGATAGTGGGCGCGGCGGGCGCCGGTTACTGGTACTACGAGCACCTCAACGGCAACCTCCGCAAGGCCCCCCGCTCCCTGGGCGGCGGCGGTCTGAAGAAGCCGGACCCCAACGCCTTCGGCCAGAGCCCGCTCAACATTCTGCTGCTGGGCTCGGACGGCCGGAACAGCAAGAAGAACATCGAGCTCGGCGGCGCCCGGCAGGACGCGGACCGCAAGCCGCTGGCCGATGTGCAGATGCTGCTGCACGTCTCCGCCGACCGCAGCAACATGTCGGTGATCTCCATCCCCCGGGACACCCGGGTGACGATCCCCAAGTGCACCGACCCCAAGACCCACGAGGTCTACCCGCAGACCACCAGTGCCATCAACGAGTCGCTCCAGCACGGCGGTCCGGGCTGCACGCTGGCGACCTGGCAGGAGCTGACCGGCATCTACATCGACCACTTCATGATGGTCGACTTCTCCGGCGTGGTGTCCATGGCGGACGCCATCGGCGGGGTCCCGGTCTGCGTGGACAGGAACGTCTACTCGCACGACAGCAAGGGGCACGGCAGCGGGCTGCGGCTCACCAAGGGCACCCACCCCGTCAAGGGCGTCCAGGCCCTGCAGTGGCTGCGCACCCGTTACGGCTTCGAGGACAACACCGACATCGGCCGGGCCAAGGCCCAGCACATGTACATGAACTCGATGGTCCGCCAGCTGAAGTCGGACGCCAAGCTCACCAACCCCGGGGAGCTGCGCGATCTGGCGGAGGCGGCGACCGAGGCGCTGACCGTCGACGACGGCCTCGACACCGTCAAGAAGCTCTACGACCTCGGCGGTGACCTGAGCCGGGTGCCGACCAAGCGCATCACGATGGTGACCATGCCCTGGCAGTACGGCCCCGGCGAGGAGTACGTCGTGCCCAAGCCGGGCGACGCGGAGACGACCTTCGCGATGCTGCGCAACGACACCGCGCTGGACGGCAAGGACCAGAAGAAGAAGGCGACGCCGGACCCCAAGCCGTCAACTCCCAAGGGCCAGCTGAACGTCGTGGTGCAGAACGGCACCGGCAGCACGGTGAACGGACCGGCCTCCGGCCGCGCCTCCGACATCCAGCGGCAACTGGCGGGCCTCGGCTACACCGCGGCCGCCACCAACTCCGTCCTCACCAGCCAGGCCGACACCACGATCACCTACCACGACGCCTCCCGGCGGGGTGACGCGCTGGCCGTGGCCAAGGCGCTCGGCCTGCCCAAGAGCGCCGTCCGGGAGTCGAGTTCGGCCACCGGGATGCGGTTGGTGATCGGCAACGACTGGCGCGCCGGCGTGACGTACCCGAAGAAACCCGGCGACAAGCCCACCGACAAGGCCCCGGCCAGCGCGGACGCCCTCAACGGCGAGAAAAAGGCCTGCATGACGGTGAATCCGCAGTACACCTTCTAGGGGTGCGGATGTGTGGTCCCGTCAGGTGGTCGGTGCCGGCGCCGGAGTGGCGGGCGGCGAAGCGGCGGCCCTAGGGGCCGCCGCAAAGGCCGTGGGACGCGGGGCGCCCGCGCGTGGGGCGCCCCGGCGGGACCCGCCTACTCCGCCCCCGTCGCCGGTCGCACGACCGCCGGGCGGCGGCTGGCGATGACCCGCTTGGCCAGGGAGCGGGGGCTGGTGAGGAAGCCGACGCCCCAGGACATGTGCATGGTGGCCAGCGCCACCGGGATCTGGGCGCGGGCCTTGAGCGACAGTCCCTTGCCGGCGGGCAGCGAGCCCGCGGTGATGGCCGCCAGGTAGCCGGCCGGGACGACGAAGCCCCAGGGTGTGAGGGTCGCGCCGACGAGGACGCCCGCGGCGATCGCGCCGACCGCGGTCGGCGGCGCCAGGTAGCGCAGGTTGATCGAGCCGGAGTGGTAGCGGGCGACGACATGGCGCCACTTGCCGTAGTCCTTGTACTGCTTGGCCAGCGCCTTGATGCTCGGCCGCGGGCGGTACTGGACCTTCAGCTCCGGCGAGAACCAGATCTGGTCGCCGGCCTCGCGGATGCGGAAGTTCAGCTCCCAGTCCTGGGCGCGGATGAACTCCTCGTTGTAGCCGCCCTGCTGCTCCAGGGCCTCACGGCGGAAGACGCCGAGGTAGACCGTCTCGGCGGGGCCGGCCTGGCCGCCCGTGTGGAAGGCGGCGTTGCCGACCCCGATCTTGGAGGTCATCGCGGCGGCGACCGCGTCCTCCCAGGCGTTCTCGCCCTCGGCGTGCATGATGCCGCCGACGTTCGCCGCGCCGGTCTCCTCCAGGAGGCGCACGGCGGTGGCGATGTAGTTCGGCGAGAGCATGCCGTGGCCGTCGACGCGTACGACGATGGGGTGCCGGGAGGCCTTGATGGCGGCGTTGAGCGCGGCGGGGGTGCGGCCCGTCGGGTTCGGCACGGTGTGCACCCGGGCGTCCTCGGCCACCAGCTCGGCGGCGATCTCGTCGGTGCGGTCCGTGGACGGGCCGAGGGCGATCACCACCTCCATCTCGCCGGCGTACTCCTGCTCCAGGATGTGCCGGACCGAATTGCGCAGGTGACGTTCCTCATTGAGCACCGGCATGATCACGGAGACGGCCGGGGGCTGCTGCTGCGGCATGGTTCCTCGGGGGTACGGCCCGTGACGGAGCCGCCAGGGACGGCGGCGCCCGCCGGGTGACTGCGGTATCGCGCCTCACGTTACCGCGAATGGGGGACGCGGTCGGACGCGGTCGGGTGGCCCGGCGATCGATGACCGGCGTGTGGCGCTTTGCAGCAGATCATATTGACCTACGGTGTTCTCTCCCGATTCATCCCCGTTCGTCACTCACCACTACCCCGACCGCTCCCCCGCCGGGCGCCGATCACGCCCGGCCAGCCGCGGAGGTGTCCCCCGTGACCGCGCCGTTCCGCTCCCCCCGCCCGGCCGGGCGACGCCGGTCCGCCCGGGCGGCCGCGTCCCGGCGCGCGTCGGGCCCGCGGTGGGGGCTGCGGAGCAGTGCCGTCGCGTCCGTGCTGCTGCTGGCCGCGAGCGGCGTCGGGCACGCGATGGTGACCGGCGTGGAACGCGGCATCGGGCGGGTGGACGCCTTCACCGGGATGAGCAACCGGCCGGGCGGCGGCGACGGGCTGAACTTCCTGGTCGTGGGCACCGACGGACGCGACCGGCTCACCCCGCGGGAGAAGCGGACGTACCGGCTGGGCGGCGCGCCCTGCCACTGCACCGACACGCTGATGCTGGTGCACCTCTCCGTCGACCGCGACCGCGCCAGCGTCGTCAGCCTGCCGCGCGACTCCTACGCCGAGGTGCCCGCCCACCGGGACGCCGCCACCGGCCGGCAGCGCGCCCAGCACGCCATCAAGCTGAACGCGGCGTACGCGGAGGGCGGCCCCAACCTGACCGTGCGGACCGTCGAGCACATGACGGGGGTGCACATCGACCACTACCTGGAGGTCGACTTCACCAGCTTCATGCACGGCGTGGACGCGGTGGGCGGGGTGGAGATCTGCACCGCGCGTCCGCTGCGCGACAGCTATACGGGGCTGGACCTGCCGGTCGGCAAGTCGCAGCTCAACGGCGGCCGGGCGCTGCAGTACGTGCGCTCGCGGCATATCGACGGCTCCGCCGACCTCGGCCGGATGCAGCGCCAACAGCGCTTCCTGGCCGCCCTCATCCACAAGATCACCTCCTCCGGAGTGCTGATGAACCCGATCCGCTTCAAGGACGTCGCCGACACGATGCTCAAGTCCGTACGCGCCGACTCGGGCTTCGGGGCCAACGACCTGGTCGACCTCGGGCAGGCGATGCGCGGCTTCACCCCGTCGTCCTCGGAGTTCACCTCCGTACCGCTGGCCGATCTGGCGCAGCCGGTGCCGGGGGTCGGCTCGACGGTGCGGTGGGATCCGGTGCGGGCGCCGAAGCTGTTCCAGGCGATCCGCGAGGACCGGCCGATCGCGGTGCACCGGGAGCACAAGGAGCCGCCCGCCACGGCCGTGGAGGTCCCGCCGGACCAGGTGAAGGTGAAGGTCGACGACGGCAGCGACCGGGCGGGGCTTGGGGCGTCGGTGGCCGGTGCGCTGCGGGCCACCGGCTTCGCCGTCACCGGCGCCCCCGCCCGCTCCCCCGGCGCGGTGGCCCGTACGGTCATCGCCTACGACCCGCGCTGGGACCGCTCGGCCCGTTCGCTGGCCGCCGCGCTGCCGGGCGCACAGCTGCGCCCGGTGGCCGGGCAGGGGCCGGTGATGCGGGTGACGGTCGGCCGGCAGCACCACACGGTGCGGCGGGTGCGGGCCGAGGAGCCGGGGCAGCGGCCGGGCGGGATCTCGGCGATCACCGGCGACGAGGCCGTGTGCCCATGAGCGAACGAGGCGAGCCCCTCATCGAGAGGTGCGTGTTTCGCGGAGGCGATGACGAGCGGAGCGAGGATTCGGCATGAGCGAACGAAGTGAGCTCATCATCGAGAGGTGCGTGCTTCGCGGAGGCGATGACGAGCGGAGCGAGGATTCGGCATGAGCGAACGAAGTGAGCTCATCATCGAGAGGTGCGTGCTTCGCGAAGGCGATGACGAGCGGAGCGAGGATTCGGCATGAGTGTCCCCGCGCCCCGTCGCACCACGCCCATGCCGCCCGCGAGCCGTCCCGACGCGCGCCGCTCCGCGCGCCGGGTGTCGGTGGCCGTCGCGGCGATGTGCCTGGTCGTGGCCACCGCCGCCGCGGCTCCCCCGGCGCCCGCCGCCCCGACCGGCTGCGGGGACCTGGTGCGCGGCCAGCTGTGTCTGCGTGGCCCGGTGGGGGCCGACGGCATGTACACCGCGACCTACCGCCGGCAGGGAGCGGCGACCGGCCTGGGCGAGATCTCCGTGCGGCTCGGCTATCAGCGCAAGAACGTCCGTATCACCGCGTTCCCCGGCTGGTTCGGCACCGGGCGGACGCGGGGCGGCGCGGTCACGCTGAGCGGCCGGGTCGAGATGCTTGCGGACGAATGCATCCGGGGCGTCATGGAGCACGGGGAGACGGTCTACGTCACAAAATGGAGCTGCAGTTGACGTCCGGTATGCCCGGACTTTCCTGAAAGGTGCGCATCGTGTGGCAGGTTGTGCTGGGCATCACCCCCACCACGGTGACGCTCTTCCTCATCGTGGCGCTGGCCCTGGCGGCCGCCTTCGCCCTGTGGGCCGCCGCCGTCCCCGCCGACGGCCGGCCACGCACCACCGCCCGGGCGCTGCTGGCGGTCTGGCTGCTGGTGCTCCTGGTGGCGACGCTGGCGCCGACCCAGCCGATCGGCTCCGGGGACGCGACGGTGTGGTGGCGGCCCGGTGAGGGACTGTTCGAGCTGGGCGCCCAGCTCGAACCCGGCGAGCTGGGCATGCTGGTGCGGCGGCAGGTGGCCAACGCCGCGCTGTTCGTGCCGGTACCGCTGCTGCTGCGGTTCGCGGCGCCGCGCACCCCGCTGGCCGCGGCGTTCCTGCTGGGGGTGGGCCTGTGCCTGGCCGTCGAGACGGCGCAGCTGCTGATGCGGGCCGGGCGGATCGCCGATATCGACGATGTGCTGTGCGCGGCGGCCGGCACCGTCGTCGGCGCGGGACTGACCCTGCTCGGGCAGCTGGCCGCGGCCGTTATGCGTCGTCGAGGCCTTCCGCGGCGCGCCGTTCGCGCAGCTCCTTGATCGCGCGGCGCCGGGCGAGGCGGTGCGTGCGGCGGATCTGCGCCTCCTGATAGCGGCGCTTGTCCCGCTCGGTCTCGGGGAGCACCTGCGGCACCTGGCGCGGCTTGCCGTGCTCGTCGACGGCGGCGAAGACGAGGTAGGCGGAGCCGACCTGCTGGGCCGGGCTGGACTCGTTCCAGCGCTCGGCCAGGACCCGTACGCCGACCTCCATCGAGGAGCGGCCGGTCCAGTTGACCTGGGCGCGCACATGGACGAGGTCGCCGATCCGGATCGGTTCCAGGAAGGCCATCTCGTCCATGGAGGCGGTCACGGCCGGCCCGCCGGAGTGCCGCCCGGCCACCGCGCCCGCCGCGTCGTCGACGAGCTTCATGATCACGCCACCGTGCACGGTCCCCAGCAGGTTCGTGTCGCCGGCCGTCATGATGTGGCTGAGCGTGATGCGGGACACGGAGGTGGGCTTGCCCACGAGCTCACCGTCGGGGTCGTTGGTGACGAGTTCGGTCATGCGGCCAGCCTAAGCGGCGGCCGGGGGGCCACCGCCCCGCTCGGTACGTGACACAGGTCTCCTGGTCCCCGTCGGAAACCTTCCGGAATGGATGCTTCCGTTCAGCCCCGCCGGAATGGTCACGGCCCCTTCGGGTATGCGGCGGAAGGCCGCCGTGGCTTTGCATCAGCTCTGCAACAGCCCTGGCCCGATCCGGCACCCGCCCTATGGAGCACCCCCCTGTGGCATGCACACTTCCCGGTATGAATGAGTGGCCCAATGGGTGGTCCGGCGACCAGAACGGCAACCGGTACGGACGCGGCAGCAGCGGCGATCCGGAGGGCGCGCGCGCCATGCCCCAGGTGAGGCGCGACGCGGGCCCCGGCTATCAGCGGCAGGAGCCCGCGATGCCGCCGTCGATGTCCCCGCGCCGGGGAGCGACCGTGCCGCCGCAGCAGTCCCAGGGCTACGACGACGCCTATGACGACGGTTACAACACCGGCCAGGTCTACGGCGGCGGCCGCGGTGGCGGCGGTGGCTACGACGACGGCTACGGCGGCGGCCGGCCGCGTCCCCAGTGGGGCCGCCGCATCAAGCGGACCCTCATCGCCCTGGTCGTGGTGCTGCTGGTCGCCTCGGTCGCCACGTACTTCTGGGCCGACGGCAAGCTCCGCCGCCAGGTCGACCTCAGCAAGGTCATCGAGCGGCCGGAGGAGGGCGACGGCACGAACTACCTGATCGTCGGCTCCGACAGCCGCGAGGGCATGTCCGCCGAGGACAAGAAGAAGCTGCACACCGGCTCCGCCGAGGGCAAGCGGACCGACTCGATGATGATCCTGCACGACGGCAGCAACGGCCCGACGCTGATCTCGCTGCCGCGCGACTCGGACGTCGAGATCCCGTCCTTCGTCGGCTCCGACTCCGGCAAGAAGTACCCGGGCACCGGCCGGCACACCAAGCTCAACGCGGCCTACGCCGAGGACGGGCCGGAGCTGCTGGTGCGCACCGTCGAGTACAACACCAAGCTGCACATCGACCACTACGTCGAGATCGGCTTCGCCGGCTTCGCCAACATCGTGGACGCGATCGGCGGCGTCGAGATGGACATCCCCAAGGCGTTCAAGGACAAGGACTCCGGCGCCGACTTCAAGGCCGGCAAGCAGACCCTCGACGGCCAGCAGGCGCTCGCCTTCGTCCGCACCCGGCACGCGTTCGCGACCCAGGACCTGGAGCGCACCAAGAACCAGCAGAAGTTCCTGGCCACCCTGGCGAGCCAGACCGCCACCCCGGGCACCGTCCTGAACCCCTTCAAGCTCTACCCGACGATGGGCGCCGGCCTGGACACGCTGATCGTCGACAAGGACATGAGCCTGTGGGACCTGGGCCAGATGTTCTTCGCGATGAAGGACGTCACGGGCGGCGACGGCAAGTCGATGAACATGCCGGTCTCCGGCAGCAACGGCGGCAACCTCGTCTGGGACAAGGCCAAGCTCCAGCAGCTGGTGACCCAGCTGAAGAACGACGAGAAGGTCACGGTCTCCGGCGACTGACCGGCGCACCGGGACGGCGAAGGGCCCCGAACCGCGACTGCGGTCCGGGGCCCTTTCGCCGTGCCCGCTGCGCTCTACTGCGGGAGGTTGCGCGCCATCACGATCCGCTGCACCTGGTTGGTGCCCTCGTAGATCTGGGTGATCTTGGCGTCCCGCATCATCCGCTCGACCGGGTAGTCACGGGTGTAGCCGTAGCCGCCGAGCAGCTGGACGGCGTCCGTGGTGATCTCCATGGCCGCGTCGGAGGCGTAGCACTTGGCCGCGGCGCCGAAGAAGGTCAGGTCCTCGCCCTTGCCGCCGGCCGATATCCGCTCGGAGCGGGCGGCCGCGGCGTAGGTGAGCTGACGGGCCGCCTCCAGCTTCATGGCCATGTCGGCGAGCATGAACTGGACGCCCTGGAAGTCGCCGATCGGCTTGCCGAACTGCTTGCGCTCCTGGACGTAGCCCTTGGCGTAGTCCAGGGCACCCTGGGCGATGCCGAGCGCCTGGGCCGCGATCGTGATGCGGGTGTGGTCCAGGGTCTTCATGGCGGTGGCGAAGCCGGTGCCCTCGGCGCCGATCATGCGGTCGGCGGGGATGCGGACGTTGTCCAGGTAGACCTCGCGGGTCGGGGAGCCCTTGATGCCGAGCTTCTTCTCCGGGGCGCCGAAGGAGACGCCCTCGTCGCCCTTCTCCACCACGAACGCGCTGATGCCCCTGGAGCGCTTCTCGGGGTCGGTCACGGCCATGACCGTGTAGTACTCGCTGACGCCGGCGTTGGTGATCCAGCGCTTGACGCCGTTGAGGACCCAGTAGTCGCCGTCACGCACGGCCTTGGTCTTCATGCCGGCCGCGTCGGAGCCGGCGTCCGGCTCGCTCAGGCAGTACGAGAACATCGCGTCGCCCTTGGCGAGCGGGCCCAGGTACTTCTTCTTCAGCTCCTCGGAGCCGGAGAGGATCACCGGCAGCGAGCCGAGCTTGTTGACCGCCGGGATCAGCGAGGACGAGGCGCACACCCGCGCCACCTCCTCGATCACGATGACGGTGGCCAGCGCGTCGGCGCCGGCGCCGCCGTAGGCCTCCGGTACGTGGACGGCGTGCAGGTCGTTGGCGACCAGCGCGTCGAGCGCCTCCTGCGGGAAGCGGGCCTCCTCGTCCACCGCGGCGGCGAACGGCGCGATCTTCGCCTCGGCGAGCGAGCGCACCGACTCACGGAGCATGTCGTGCTCCTCCGACGGCCGGTACAGATCGAAATCAGCGGAACCCGCCACTAACTCTCACTCCCCTGTGAGCTCCCGGCAGTGCTAACTACCGTTAAGTAACCCTTTACCTCTCCGGATTCTAGGTGCCGACCCCGGCCTGCGGATACGTGAGGTTGCCGACAGTTACAGAGCTGCTCCCGCTAGAGCTGGAGTCGACCTTTCCAGGCGCGACTATGCTCGGTCAGCGCCGTTTTCCTCAGTATGCGTCTGGAGCATCCATGGCCCTCAAGATCACCGTGATCGGCACCGGCTACCTTGGCGCCACCCACGCCGCGGCCATGGCCGAGCTCGGCTTCGAGGTGCTGGGGCTCGATGTGGTCCCCGAGAAGATCGAGATGCTGCAGCGCGGCGAGGTCCCGATGTACGAGCCGGGCCTGGAGGAGCTGCTGCGCCGCCATGTCGCCGGGATCGAGGGGTCCAGCGGCCGGCTGCGCTTCACCACCTCCTACGAGGAGGTCGGGGCGTTCGGCGATGTGCACTTCGTCTGCGTGAACACTCCGCAGAAGCACGGTGAGTACGCCTGCGACATGAGTTACGTGGAGAGCGCCTTCGACGCGCTGGCGCCGCATCTGACCCGCCCGGCCCTGGTGGTCGGCAAGTCGACGGTACCGGTGGGCAGCGCCGCCCGGCTCGCGAAGCGGCTGGCGGAGAACGCCCCGGCCGGGGCGACGGCCGAGCTGGCCTGGAACCCCGAGTTCCTGCGCGAGGGCTTCGCCGTCGACGACACCCTGCACCCGGACCGGATCGTGGCCGGCGTGGCCGGCGAGCGGGCCGAGGAGCTGCTGCGCGAGGTGTACGCCACGCCGATCGCCGAGGGCTCGCCGTTCATCGTCATGGACTACCCGACGGCCGAGCTGGTCAAGACCTCCGCCAACTCCTTCCTGGCGACGAAGATCTCCTTCATCAACGCGATGGCCGAGGTGTGCGAGGCGGCCGACGGCGACGTGGTGAAGCTGGCCGAGGCGATCGGGCACGACGAGCGGATCGGGAACAAGTTCCTGCGCGCCGGCATCGGCTTCGGCGGCGGCTGCCTGCCCAAGGACCTGCGGGCCTTCATGGCGCGCGCCGGCGAGCTCGGCGCCGACCAGGCGCTGACGTTCCTGCGCGAGATCGACTCGATCAACATGCGGCGCCGCGGCCACATGGTCGAGCTGACCCGCGACGCGGTCGGCGGCGGCTTCCTCGGCAAGCGGGTCGCCGTCCTCGGCGCCACCTTCAAGCCGGACTCCGACGACGTACGCGACTCCCCCGCGCTCAACGTCGCCGGCCAGATCCACCTCCAGGGCGGCCAGGTCACCGTCTACGACCCGAAGGGCATGGACAACGCGAGGCGCGTCTTCCCGACGCTGAGCTACGCCGACACCGCCCTGGACGCCGTACGCGGCGCCGACGTCGTGCTCCACCTCACGGAGTGGCGGGAGTTCCGCGAACTGGATCCGGCCGCCCTGGCCGAGGTCGTCGCCGAGCGCCGCATCCTGGACGGCCGCAACGCGCTGGACGCCCAGCTGTGGCGCAAGGCGGGCTGGACGTATCGGGCGCTTGGTCGGCCGAAGGCCTAACCTGCTTCCCACGTTTTCGGCTTTCCCGCCGTGGTGGTTTCTCGCCGTTGCGCCTGGCGGCGGGCGTTTGTTTGTCGGGTGCGGTGACAGCCCTACGGACTCCGTCCTACGGTCTGTCCCCTCCCGTGGGTGAGGGGAGGACAGGCAGGTGGGGGCGGGCCCCGTCCGTCGACCGCGCACACACGAAAGCTGACGTCCACCCCCACCGGCCTTCTCCCACCCCCAACGGGAGGGGGCGGGCCGGAGGGGTTGGGTGTCCGGACGTAAAGCGCAGCAGTCCGGACACCCAACCCCTCCGGCCCGTCACCGGCAGCCGAACAGCCCCGCGCAGCGGCAACAGCCCGCCGCAGGCGAACCACGCGAAACCCCCACGGCGGGAAAGCCGAAAACGTGGGAGGACTAGCCAAGCGCAGCGATCGTTGCATGCGACGGCCCCCGCCGCCCGCGCTCGACCCGGGACACATCCTCCGCCGCGCGCAGCACCCGTACCGCGTTCTGCCAGGTCAGCTTGGCCAGGTCGGACGGGGACCAGTTGCGGTCCAGTAGTTCGGCGAGCAGGTTCGGGTAGCCCGCCACGTCGGCCAGGCCGTCCGGGGTGAAGGCGGTGCCGTCGAAGTCGCCGCCGATGCCGATGTGGTCGACGCCGGCGACCTCGCGCATGTGGTCGAGGTGGTCGGCGACGGTGGCCGCGGTGGCCCTGGGCCGCGGGTTGGCGGCCTCGAAGGCTCGTTGGACCGTCATACCCGCCTCGGTGGTGTCGAGGTGGTGCAGACCGTGGGCGCGCATGTTCTCGTCGGCGCGCAGCGTCCACTCGACGGCCTCGGGCAGCACGAACTTCGGGACGAAGGTGGCCATCGCGACGCCGCCGTTGGCGGGCAGCTGGGCGAGCACGTCGTCGGGGATGTTGCGCGGATGGTCGCAGACGGCGCGGGCGGAGGAGTGCGAGAAGATCACCGGTGCGGTGCTGACCCGCAGCGCGTCGCGCATGGTGTCGGCCGAGACGTGCGAGAGGTCGACCAGCATCCCGCAGCGGTTCATCTCGCGGACGACCTCCTCGCCGAAGGCGCTCAGGCCCTGGTGGCGCGGCTCGTCGGTGGCGGAGTCCGCCCAGTCGATGGTGTTGTTGTGGGTGAGCGTCATATAGCGCACGCCGAGCCGGTACAGCGCGCGCAGCGTGGCCAGCGAGTTGTTGATGGAGTGGCCGCCCTCGGCGCCCATGAGGGAGGCGATGCGGCCCTCGGCGCGGGCCGCCTCCATCTCGTCGGCGGTGTGCGCCAGCCGCAGCTCGCCCGGGTAGCGGTCGGTCAACTGCCGTACGACGTCGATCTGTTCGAGGGTGGCGCTGACCGCCGTGTCACCCGCGTAGTCGGCGCGTACGTACACCGACCAGAACTGCGCGCCGACGCCGCCGGCCCGCAGCCGCGGCAGGTCGGTGTGCAGATGCGCGGACTGGTCGGCGGCGATATCGCGCCGGTCGAGGTCGTAGCGGACCTGTTCGCGCAGTGCCCAGGGCAGGTCGTTGTGGCCGTCGACGACGGGCCAGCGGGCGAGCAGGGCCCGTGCCTCCTCCAGGGAGGAGCTCACTTGGCGCCGCCGAAGCCGAAGCCGTTGGGGGTGGCGACCTTGTTGCGCAGCCGCTTGCCCTTCTCGGTGGCCTGCTCGTTCAGCTCCTGCTGGAAGTCGCGCATCCGGGCGAGGAGTTCGGGGTCGTGGGCGGCGAGGATCCGGGCGGCGAGGAGTCCGGCGTTGCGGGCGCCGGCGACCGAGACCGTGGCGACCGGCACACCGGCCGGCATCTGCACGATGGACAACAGGGAGTCCATCCCGTCGAGGTACTTCAGCGGGACGGGGACGCCGATGACCGGCAGCGGGGTGACCGAGGCGAGCATCCCGGGGAGGTGAGCGGCTCCCCCGGCGCCGGCGATGATCGCTTTCAGGCCACGATCGGCGGCGTCCTCGCCGTACGCGACCATCTCGCGCGGCATGCGGTGGGCCGAGACGACGTCGACCTCGTAGGGGATCTCGAACTCGGCGAGAGCCTGGGCGGCGGCCTCCATGACGGGCCAGTCGGAGTCGGAGCCCATGACGATGCCGATCACGGGGTTCGCGGCTGAAGTCATTCGGTGATCGTCCCTCGCAGATAGCCGGCGGCGTGTGCGGCGCGCTCGCGCACATCCGCCAGGTCGTCGCCGTAGGTGTTGACGTGTCCGACCTTACGGCCGGGCTTGACGTCCTTGCCGTACATATGGATCTTCAGCTGCGGGTCCCGTGCCATGCAGTGCAGGTACGCGTAGTACATGTCGGGGTAGTCGCCGCCGAGGACGTTGGCCATGACCGTCCAGCGGGCGCGCGGGCGCGGATCGCCGAGCGGAAGGTCGAGCACGGCACGGACGTGGTTGGCGAACTGCGAGGTGATCGCGCCGTCCTGGGTCCAGTGACCGGAGTTGTGCGGGCGCATGGCCAGCTCGTTGACGAGGATGCGGCGGGCGCCATCGGCCGTGACGGCCTCGAAGAGCTCGACGGCCAGGTGGCCGACGACCCCCAGCTCCTTGGCGATCCGCAGCGCCAGCTCCTGGGCCTGGCCGGCCAGCTCGGGGTCGAGGTCGGGCGCCGGCGCGATCACGGTGTCGCACACGCCGTCGACCTGGATGGACTCCACGACCGGGTAGGCGACGGCCTGGCCGTGCGGTGAGCGGACGATGTTGGCGGCCAGTTCGCGGACGAATTCCACCTTTTCCTCCGCAAGGACGGGCACCCCCGCACGGAAGGGCTCCTCGGCCTCCTTGGAGGATCGTACGACCCAGACCCCCTTGCCGTCATAGCCGCCGCGGACGGTCTTGAGGACCACCGGGAAGCCGTCGCCCTCCGCCGCGAAGCGCTCCACGTCCGCGGGGTCGGAGACGATGCGATGGCGCGGGCAGGGGACGCCGATCGCGTCCAGCTTGGCGCGCATCACCCCCTTGTCCTGGGCGTGCACCAGCGCGTCGGGACCGGGCCGGACGGGGATGCCGTCGGCCTCCAGGGCCCGCAAATGCTCGGTGGGGACGTGCTCGTGATCGAAGGTGATCACGTCGCAGCCGCGCGCGAAGGAGCGCAGCGTGTCCAGATCGCGGTAGTCGCCGATGACGACTTCGCTGACCACCTGGGCCGCCGAATCCTGCGGAGTGTCGCTGAGAAGCTTGAACTTGATGCCGAGGGGGATACCCGCCTCGTGGGTCATACGGGCGAGCTGACCGCCGCCGACCATGCCGACTACCGGGAACGTCACGCCCCCCAGGGTATCCGCCCCGCGCCGCTGCCCCGACCCCGGCTTGGATGATCCTCCGAGTTCGCGCGTTCGAAGATCGCCGGTGGAAGATCGACATCGGCCATTAGTCTCGGGCACGGGTGTGCGACCGGTGCCGGGCTGCGGCCCGGCCAAGGGGAGGCCGGATGGAAAGCAGTGGCATATCGAGGGGCGCCCGGGCGCTGGTGATCGGCGTGGCGATCGCCGCGCTGGTGGTCGCCGTGCACTCCGTGGTCAGTCAGCTGTCCGCGCCGAAGGTCTTCGACGCGGACGACACCGAGATCGCGGTCGAGGCCGGCGACCGCTTCAGCGTGCGGGTCGAGGACGACCCGGCCGGCCGCTACCACTGGATCATCGCCCCGCCCCGACCCGACCCCGGCGTCCTCGCAGCGGCCGGTGCCCGCGAGGTCCCCGGCGGCGCCGCGCCGTCCGGCAGCGGCCCCGCCCGCTACCTCGACTTCGAGGCGGTCCGTGCGGGCCGTACGGACTTACGGCTGCTGCGCTGCCGCAGCTGCGCCACCGGCGCCGAGGAGCCGGGCGCCCGCACCCTCAACTTCCGCGTGACCGTCGGCTGACCGCATGCGCCCGGGGGCCGTCCGCACACAATGGCCGGGAGTTGGGCACCGCCGTTCGAGGCGTGGTTAGCATGAGGGAGCGGACCAGGGTTGACGGCCGCGAACACCGCCCACAACGGGGAGCTGAACGACCACCATGAGTGAACGGAGCGCGCTGCGGACGCAGCTGGAGGCGCTCACTCGCGAGCTGGTCAAGTTCGGCGCGGTCGGCGGCGCGGGGGTCGTGGTCAACTTCGCGGTGTTCAACCTCGTACGGCAGCTGACCGAGGTGCCCGTCGTCCGGGCCAGCATCATCGCGACGGTCGTGGCGACCGGCACCAACTACCTCGGCTACCGCTACTTCACCTACCGCGACCGCGACAAGCGGGGACGCACCAAGGAACTGACGCTGTTCCTGCTGTTCAGCGCGGTCGGCCTGATCATCGAGAACGGCCTGCTCTACATCGCGACCTATGGGTTCGGCTGGGACAGCCGGTTGCAGAGCAACGTCTTCAAGTTCCTCGGCATCGGCATCGCCACGCTCTTCCGTTTCTGGTCCTACCGCACCTGGGTCTTCCGCACGCTGCCCGCGCGGGAGGCGATAGAGACCGCCGAGTCCTTCCTCGACGACGACGCCCACCGCCCCTCGCACCCGCGCAGCGGCTCCCGGAAGTAGCCGGGGCCGCTCACCCTTCGACGGGATCCGCCTCGCGGGCCAGGAAGAGCGCGAAGACCGGCGGATGCTGCTGGAGCAGCTCCAGCCGCCCGCCGTCCGCCTCCGCGAGGTCCCGGGCGACGGCCAGGCCGAGCCCCGTGGAGTTGCGGCCGGAGACGGTCCGTTCGAAGACCCGCGAGCCGAGGTCCGGCGGAACGCCCGGTCCGGCGTCGGTGACCTCGACGACCGCCTGGTTGCCGGTGACGCGGGTGCGCAGCGCGACCGTACCGTCGCCGTGCATCAGCGAGTTCTCGATCAAGGTGGCCAGCACCTGGGCGACCGCGCCCGGTGTGCCGACCGCCCGCAGGCCCTTCTTGCCGGAGCGGACGATGGCCCGCCCGGCGCTGCGGTAGGCCGGCCGCCACTCCTCGATCTGCTGCTTGACCACCTCGTCGAGGTCGAAGGCGACCGCGGAGCCGCTGCGCGGATCCCGCGAGTTGGTCAGCAGCCGCTGGACGACGTCGGTCAGCCGCTCGACCTGGGCCAGCGCGATGGTGGCCTCTTCCTTCACGGTCTCCGGGTCGTCGGTGACGGTGATCTCCTCCAGCCGCATGGACAGCGCGGTCAGCGGCGTACGCAGCTGATGGGAGGCGTCCGCGGCCAGCCGCCGCTCGGCGGTCAGCATCCGGGCGATGCGTTCGGCGCTGGCGTCGAGCACGTCGGCGACCCGGTCCAGCTCCTGGACGCCGTAGCGGCGGTGGCGGGGGCGCGGGTCGCCCGAGCCGAGCCGCTCGGCGGTCTCGGCGAGATCGGTCAGCGGCGCGGTCAGCCGGCGGCCCTGGCGCACGGCCAGCACGACGGCCGCGAGGATCGCCAGCACCGCCACGGCCAGGATGACCAGCAGCGTCCGGCCGATCTCCGAACTGATCGTGGAACGCGACTCCTCGACCGTGACGGACTCGCCGCGGTCCCCGCGCACCGTCGACTCGATGACATCGCCCGAGGGCCGCTGCCCGATCTCGATCGGCGCCTTGCCGGGCACCTTGATCTCGGCGTACCGCTTGGCGGTGATCTGCTCGGAGAGCACGTCCGGGGTGATCTTCTCGCCGCTGCCCAGCCGGCTCTCCACGATCCCGACGAGCCGTACCGCCTCGGACGACACGCTCTCCTGTGCACCGGACTGGATCGTCCGGGTCTCGACGATCACCAGCGAGACGCCGAAGACGGCGATCACGACGAGCACCACGGCGAGCGTGGAGTTGATCAGGCGACGGCGCACGGGCCCCTAGCTCTTTTCGAAGCGGAAGCCGACGCCGCGGACGGTGGCGATGTAGCGGGGGTTGGCGGCGTCGTCCCCAAGCTTCTTGCGCAGCCAGGAGATATGCATGTCGAGCGTCTTGGTGGACGACCACCACGTGGTGTCCCAGACCTCGCGCATCAGCTGGTCGCGGGTGACGACCCGGCCGGCGTCGCGCACCAGCACCCGCAGCAGGTCGAACTCCTTCGCCGTGAGCTGGAGTTCCTCCTCGCCCATCCAGGCGCGGTGCGACTCGACGTCGATCCGTACGCCGTGGGTGGCGGGCGGCTGCTGGGGCTCGGCGGTGGAGCCGCGGCGCAGCAGGGCCCGGACGCGGGCGAGGAGTTCGGCGAGCCGGAAGGGCTTGGTGACGTAGTCGTCGGCGCCGGCGTCGAGGCCGACGACGGTGTCCACCTCGTCGGCCCGAGCCGTCAGCACCAGGATGGGGAAGGAATGGCCTTCGTTGCGCAGCCGGCGGGCGACCTCCAGGCCGTCCATACCGGGCAGCCCCAGGTCCAGGACGACGAGATCGATATTGCCCTGGAGACCGGCGTCGAGCGCCGTCGGGCCGTCCTCGCGCACCTCGACTTCGTAACCCTCGCGGCGCAGTGCGCGGGCGAGCGGCTCCGAGATGGACGCGTCATCCTCGGCGAGCAGTACACGGGTCATGGCCCGATGGTAGTCCGATGTATCGCGCCCGAGGGGCGGACCAGCGCGGATGGCTCTTGGCGGACCGTTTCCGCGACCATCACGGCCGTGAGCTGCGGACCCTTCGAAGGGGCGGCAAGGGAAGGTTCCCGACCCGAATGTGAGCGTTGTCTCACGGCATACAAACGCGCGTTAACGAGACGTATGGTGGCCAGACGTCCGTCGCACAACTCCGGGACCGAGGCTCTTAACGGGAGTCGGCGGTCCCTGTTGTGTGCAGGCTGGCACCACCAGTCCTGAACACAGTGAATGACCTGACGACCGGGTCCGCCGCGCAGCAGCACGGGGGGCGTGGATCCCGGTGTACGACCGTCCTGCCGGAACCGCCTCGCGTGGTGCCGAACCCCCGGGCGTGGGGGCGGGCATGTCTGCACCGGTGCCGGTCAACCCCCACAGGGCGCGTATCGGGATTCTCGAACGCGTCCCGAGCAGACCAAGGAAACTTCCATGGCGTCAAGCCTGACGAAGGACAACGCCAAGCAGGGAACCCCTGTGGACGGCGGCAAGACCTTCTTCGGCCACCCCCGCGGACTGGCCCCTCTCTTCATGACCGAGATGTGGGAGCGCTTCAGCTATTACGGCATGCGCGCCCTGCTCGTGGTCTATCTGATCTCCGGTGGCCCGGACGCCGAAAAGGGCGCCCAGGCCGGCGGTCTGGCCATGAACGCGGTCACCGCCTCGGCCATCTACTCCATCTATGTGGCGATGGTCTATCTGCTGGCCCTGCCCGGCGGCTGGATCGGCGACCGCATCTGGGGCCCGCGCAAGACCGTCGCGGTCGCGGCCGGCGTGATCATGACCGGCCACCTGGCGCTGGCGGTACCGGGCCAGGCGATGTTCTTCGTCGGTCTGGCGCTGGTCGCGGTGGGCTCCGGTCTGTTGAAGGCCAACATCTCGACCATGGTCGGCCACCTCTACAACGGCCCCCAGGACCCGCGCCGGGACGGCGGCTTCACCGTCTTCTACATGGGCATCAACATCGGTGCCTTCGCGGCGCCGCTGGCCATCGGCACGGTCGGCCAGAGCGTCAACTGGCACATGGGCTTCGCGCTGGCGGCGCTCGGCATGGCCCTGGGCCTGGTGTCGTTCCTGGTCGGCACCCGCCACTTCAGCCCGCAGTCCAGCGTCGTGCCGACCCCGCTGCAGGCGGAGGAGCGCACCGCGTGGCTGCGCAAGGGCCTGATCTGGACCGCCATCGCCGCGGTCTTCTACGGCGTGCTCGGCTTCACCGGTCACTTCACCCTGAACTGGGCGCTGGTCCCGCTCGCCCTGCTCGGCCTGGTCATCCCGATCACGGTCCTGGCGCGCATCAAGCGCGACAAGGAGCTGACCGACACCGAGCAGACCAAGGTCAGCGGCTACATCTGGTTCTTCGTGGCCGCCGCGGTGTTCTGGATGATCTTCGACCAGGCGGGCTCGACGATGTCCGTCTTCGCGGAGAAGAAGACGAACGGCGAGGTCTTCGGGCTGAGTTTCCCCTCCTCGTGGTTCCAGTCCGTGAACCCGCTGTGGGTCATGGCCCTCGCCCCGGTGTTCGCCTGGCTGTGGCTGCGGCTGGCACGCCGCGACCGCGAGCCGAGCACCACGGTGAAGTTCTCGATGGCGATGGTCTTCATCGGCGCCTCGTTCGCCGTCTTCATCGTCCCGATGATGATGGCCTCGGACGGTTCGAAGGTCAGCCCGATGTGGCTGCTCTCCATCTACATGATCCAGACCATCGGCGAGCTGTGCCTGTCCCCGGTCGGCCTGTCGGTGACCACCAAGATGGCGCCGCAGAAGTACGCGAGCCAGATGCTGGGCGTGTGGTTCCTGGCCGTCACCGCGGGCGACTGCATCGTCACCCTGCTGTCCACCGGCGGCGCGGACCTGAGCGGTATCCCGGTGCTGGCCGTCGAGGCCGCCATGGCGGTGCTGGCCGGTCTGGCGATCTACCTGAGCCGCAAGAAGATCGTTGCGCTCATGGGCGACGTCCGCTGACGCGACCCGCAACCATGGAAGGGCCCGGTACGCCGCTGCGTACCGGGCCCTTCCGGTGTCCTGGCCGGTGTCCTACCGGCTCAGCCGCCGCCACGGCGTGAAGGTGAAGACCGCCGCGCCGAGCAGGATGACCGTGCCGGCGACCAGGCCGAGCGCGGTCAGCGAGCCGTGATCACTGGCTCCGGTCTCGGCGAGACCGCCGCCGCTGCCGCTGCCGCTGCCGCCCGAGACGCCGGCCGGTCCCGCCGTGCCGCCGCCGGAGGCCGCCGCGCCGCCCGACGAACCGCCGGAGGTGCCGCCCGGCTGCGCCGCGGTGTCCAGCGTGAGCGAGGCGCCCGGGTCCTTCTCCGGGGTGCAGGTCGTGGTCGTACCCAGGGCGTTGACGGTGAGCACGCCCGGGGTCAGCGTGGCCTTGCCGGTGGCACCCGGCTTGTAGGTGCCCTTCAGGTCGGGGATCTCGATCGGGTCGCCGGACTTGATGGGCCCGGGGTTCGTCGGGCCCTCGACCTTCACCGAGCCCTTGTCCGCGCCGCCCACCTTGACGTCCATCGACGGCTTGACCGAGTCCTTGGGGATATCGGCCGGGCTGTCCATGACGGACTTCTTGAACTGCACCGTCAGGTCGTAACCGCCGCCCTTCTTCACCGCGTCGATCTGCACCGGCGAGGTCGCCTTCTTGTCCCCGATGGGCGTCTTGCAGGCGTAGGGGACCATCACCTCTTTGCCCTTGTACGCGGTGCCGTCGGGGTCGCCGCCGGAGCCGCCGGTCGAACCGCCGGAGCCGGTCGTACCGCCCGAGGTGCCGGTGCTGGTGCCGCCGTCGTCGCCGCCCCCGGTGGTGCCGCCGCTCGCGGTGCCCCCGGTCGTGCTGCCGCCGTCGGTGCCGCCGCTCGTGGTGCCGCCGCTCGTGGTGCCGCCGGAGGACGTGCCCCCGGAGTCGCCTCCGCCGTCGGTCACCTTCACCGTGACCGCGGGCTTCACCGCTTCCTTGGCCGAGCACTTGGTGTCCGTGGAGATCGGCTTGTTGACGTTGATGTTGTAGAAGCCGGGCGTGAGGGTGATCTCACCGGGCTTGGTCAGCTTCAGCTTGCCCTTCATGTCGGACAGCTTCATCGCGCCGCCCTTGGGGATCGGCGGATTCTCCCGCGGCCCCTCCATCGGCAGCTCGCCGGTCTGCGCCCCGGCCACCGTGATCGTGCCGGTGGGCTGGACGGTGTTCTCCCCCAGGTCGAGGATGTCGGGGTTCTTCGACGCGGCCTCGACGGTCTTCCAGACCACCTCGATCTCGTCGCCGACCTTCGCGGTCGCCGGTGCGCTGACGGCCACCTTCGTGGTGCCCTCGATCGGCGGCATCCCCGATATCGGCGGCGGCAGACACTCCGTCTTGTACGACACCTCCGCCGCCTGGGCGGTACCGGCCGCGGCCATGACGCCCGCACCCGCGAGCACCAGCGCGGCCGCCGAGGCCACCGCGGCTCTCCTCCGTTGCCTCATCACGCAGAACCTTTCGACGTCGGTCGTTCGGTTGATGTGGTGGTGGACGGTGCGGTGTCCTGGGTGAACCACGGCAGGGCGGCGCCGTCGCCGTCCTCCGTGGCAGCGCTTCTGCCGGTGGTGCGTGTCCTGCGGCCGCCCGCGGTACGTGTCCTGCGGCGGCCGGCGCGGCGGGCCGTACGGCGCGGGCGCACCCGGTCCACGATCGCCATCCCGACGCGGAACACCGCCGTCGGGACCACGACGCACAGCAGCACCCAGAAGAGCGTCACGCCCCAGGGCCTGCCGACCCCCCAGGGCTGCTCGACCAGTACCTTGCCGCCGTACTTGAGTGAGACCAGGTAGTCCCCGTGCGCGCCGGCCGCCAGCTCGACCGGCAGCCTGACCTCGGCTTTCTTCCCGGCGGGGACGGTCCCCCGCCACTGCTGCTCCTCCCATTGGGGCGCGAAGACGCCGTGCGAGGTGCCGACTTCGAAGACCGGGTCCTTGGCCGGCGTCGAGCCGAGGTTGCCGACCGTGACGGTCAACTCGCGCTGCGGCGGGGCGCCGAACCAGGTCAGCAGGCCGCTGCTGCCCGACAGCCGCGGCTGGGCGAGCACCGCCAGACGGCCACCGGTGCGCTCCTCGGGCAGCGGCGCCACGGGGTGGCCCGCCACTTTGAACGCGGCGTCCGCGGCGGCCGCCGCACCCGTCACCGTCGCCACATGCACCACACAGGGGCAGGGCTTGGGCGGCTCGGCGACCGGAAGGCTCTTGCGGAAGGCGCCGTGTGCGTCCGTTCTGACGGCCCGTCCGTCCCCGTTGGCGCAGGAGTTGGTGCCGCCGATCATGTTCTGTCCGCAGATCAGCAGCGTGAGCAGCACCTTGGGCCGCCAGCCGCGGCCGGTCACGGTGAGGGCACCGCCCTTGCCGGCCTCCTTCTCGGAGAGCCGGACGGTGGGCTCGCCGTCGGCCCGGGAGCGCGCACCGGCCACGGCGTCCGGTGTGACGGCCAGTGCCAGGGCCACGCACAGGGCCAGTACGGCCGCCACCCGCCTCGGCCCTCGGGGCCGCCGGCCCGCGCCCGCCCTCCGGGGCGCTCCGGCGCCGGCTGCCGCGCCGGCCGTCGACCTGCCCTGCTCGCCGTTCACGATCGCGCTCCTGACCCCGTGTGCGTCAACCGACCTGCCGCGTCGGCCACTTCGCCACCGGACGACGGCTCGCCGCCGGCGGCGTCCCGCTCGCCCGGCGGCCGGTCCGGGCCCTGGGTGCGGCGCCACCGGAGGGCCACCGCGCCGCCCACCCCCGCCGCCACGACGAGCGCCGCACCGGCGCCGGCGCCCCACGGGAGGGCCGTGTACGACGCCGTGGCGGACGCGTGCGCACCGCCCTCGGCCGTCACCGCGAGTCGTACGTCCACCGCGTCCAGATCGGGCGGATCCGGCCATTTCTCCGTCAGGTCGACGCTCTGGCCGGGCTTCAGAGTGAGCGGCAGGGTGCGGGCGGCGCGCCGCAGCACCGGGCCGGACACCCCCTCGGCGCGCACCGCCAGCCGCGGGGTGAGCGCCGTGTTGCCGCGGTTGACCAGCGTGTACCGGATGACGGCCGCGCTCCCCCGGCCCCGCACCGCCACGTTCTCCACGGTCAGCGCGGACAGCTCCGGTCCGGTCACCCGCAGATGGACCGGTACGGTGACCCGCCCGCCTCGCCCACCCGCACCGCCGCCGGTCGCGACGATCGCCCCGGTGTGGTCGCCGGGGAGCGCGTCGCGCGGCACGGTCGCCGAGAACGGGACGCCCGCGCGGGTGTGCGGCGGGACCTTCACCTCGCGCGCGGCGAACGCGATCCACGATCCGGAGCCGGATCCGGAGCCGCGCAGCCGTACGGTGACGGCGTGGCCGGTGGGGTTGCCGAGGGCGAGCCGGTCGTTCATGACGGTGCCCGGCGCGCCCTCCAGATAGAAGTACGGGCGGTCCTGTGCGCTCGGCTCGGCGCCGTCACCGGGCGCGGGCGCCGCGGACCAGCGCGGGTCCGCGGCTGGGGCGGACGGCTGCGCCCCGGCCGCGGCGGGGCACGGCAGCACGGCGGCGGCCGCGAGGATCACCCCGCTGGCCGCTGTGCGCGGACGAAACGGCATCGGCGGCTCCTGGTGCTCGTACGCGTGGGGCGGGACTACCGGAGCGTCAGGCCCGCTGCCGGCGGCGGGTCAGCCAGAGCGCACCGGCCGCGCCGGCCAGCAGCACCGTGCCGCCGAGGGTGCCCAGCGCGATCGCGGAGTCCGCGGGCCCGGTCTGCGGCAGCTGCCCGGAGGAGCCTCCGGCGGCCGCGCCGCCGCTGCCGCCCGAGCCGCCGGACCCCTTCACGTCGAGGGTCAGCGAGGGCTTCGGGTTGTTGCTGGGGGTGCAGGTGGTGGTGGTGCCCAGCGCCTTGATGGTGAGCGTGGCGGCCGTGAAGGTGACCTTGCCACTGCCCTTGGGCGTGTACGTACCGCTCAAGTCACTGATCTTGATGGGGGTGTTGGCCGGTATCGGCTGGTCGTTCGGGGGCCCGGCGACCGGCACCGTACCGCTCTCCGCGCCGCCCAGCTTGATCAGCGCGCTCGGCTTCATCGCGCCCTTGCCCAGCTCCACGGGGCTGGAGGAGACGCCCTTCTCGAAGGACATCACCAGCTTGTACGCACTGCCGCTGGGGGTGCTCTTGATGTCGATGGGCGAGACCGCGCCCTTGTTCCCGATCGGTGTCTTGCACTGGTAGTCGACGTCGACGACCTCGGCGTGGGCGGCCGGCGCGGTGAGCATCACCGCGGACCCCGCCGCCATCGCCACCGCGGCGGCGAGGCACGCCGCCCGGCGCGGACGCCTGCCGTGCTGTTCGTAGAAGCGGGTCACCTTCCGTTCCCCTTCTCCCGGTGGGCGCACCGCCGGACGTTACTGACGGCACATCAGATTGGCCGCTCAAGGTACGCCGGGGACCTTGTCGAGGGAAGGCAAAGCACAGCCCCGATCCGTACGGCCCGGGGGCGGCGGGGAAAAACCGGCCGTGGCGGCGGCGGTCGCGGGGCACACCCGCGGCGCAGAGGACGCAGACGACACAGCGCGGGCCCGCAGGCCCGCGCTCGCCTCTCCGCCGCCCGATCCGCCGGCCCGTCAGGACGGCGCGGCGAGCTCCGCCCAGACGGTCTTGCCCGCGCCGTCGGCGTTGCGCACCACGCCCCAGTCCAGGCACAGCCGCTGCACGATGAACATGCCGTGACCACCGGGGCGGCCCGGACGGTGCGGGCTGCGCGGCGCCGGCGACCCCGCACCGAGGTCGCTGACCTCCAGGCGCAGCACCTTGGCGGTGCAGCGCAGCCGCAGCTCCTCGGGCCCTTCGGCGTGCAGGCAGGCGTTGGTGACCAGCTCCGAGACGACCAGCAGCACATCCTCGGCGGCGGCGCGCTGATCGGCGGTGGCGGCCGGCAGCCAGCCCCAGTCGTGCAGGGCCTGCCGGGCGAAGTCACGGCCTCGCGCCACGGCGCCCCGGGTGCCCGCCAGGCGCAGCCGGCGGATCTGGCCCACCGGCGCGGCGGCGGCCGGAACGGCGGCGGAGGCGCCGGCGCCGCCCGGCTCCGGGCCGAGATCGCCCGGCGGGTACGGCCGGGTGGTGCTCATCAGCGCTTCACCTCACCGATTCGCCTATTCACGGAGAACAGATAGCTGACTGGTTGCAACGGATTCAGATGTCTCCTGCCCGACCGGACCGTGAGAACACCCACTTGTTGGGTACGGAAGTTGTGACACGTACTACGCGCCCGGAACGCATCATTCCGGGCGCCGTATGCCATGTCAGTCGGCCAGCGCCGCATCGAGGGAGTCGTGCACCGTGAAAACCGCCTCCGCGCCGGTGATCTCGAAGACCCGGGCGACCACGGGCTGCATCTCCACCAAGTGGACCCCGCCCCCTTCGGCCTCGGCTTTCAGGCGCGCGCCGAGCAGGACATTGAGGCCGGTGGAGTCCATGAACTCAAGGCGTGAGCAATCCACCACCAGGCGTGCGTATCCGTCGTCCACACAGCCTTCGAGTGACTCACGCAACAGATCGGCGGTGTGGTGGTCAAGCTCACCCGCGACCGTCACGACCGCGCTGGCGCCGTGATGGCGGATCTCGACGTGAAGCCGACCCCGGCTCGCACTGCCGACCGTCCCGCGGTCCATGCGCGCGCACCCCTTTTGCTGTCTCGACGACGACTGATTGCTGACGACTGCGCTCGTCGAACCCTACGCCTTCCTGACGCCCGCTGGTAGCCGAACAATCCGCATATTGCCCAATATACGGACAACACGCACTTGCCATCTTCAGGCAAACCCAGGTAGGCGTAGTAAGGACACATTCGAAACGGCCGGCTTTGGAGGCGCCGCACACCGCAGCATCACGGAGAGGCATCGGCAGCCATATGCCGAGAACGATGGAGGAGACCATGTCACCCCGGCTCGACGAATTGCGCACCGACGACCACCGGCAGCCCGCATCGTCGACACCCCTGTCCGACCCGACCGGGCAGATCCCTTCCCAGTCGCGCCCTGCCGAATCAGACCCGGCAGGAATGCCTGAGATCGACGGTCTGCCCGAGATCCCGCCGTTCGACGAGGTGGGTCCGGTGGACGCGAGGGCTCTGTCCAAAACCCTCTTCGAGCGGCTTGAGACGCTTGAGGAAGGCACGCACGAATTCGCGTACGTCCGCAACACCCTGGTCGAGCTCAACCTCGCCCTGGTGAAGTTCGCGGCCTCCCGCTTCCGCTCCCGCAGCGAGCCCATGGAGGACATCGTCCAGGTCGGCACGATCGGCCTGATCAAGGCGATAGACCGGTTCGAACTCAGCCGTGGCGTCGAGTTCCCGACGTTCGCGATGCCGACCATCGTCGGCGAGATCAAGCGCTTCTTCCGCGACACCAGCTGGTCGGTGCGCGTTCCGAGGCGTCTGCAGGAACTGCGCCTGGACCTGGCCAAGGCCGGCGACGAACTGGCGCAGAAGCTGGATCGCGCCCCCACGGTGCACGAACTCGCCGAACGCCTCAACATCACCAACGACGAGGTCGTCGAGGGGATGGCCGCGAGCAACGCCTACACCGCGAGCTCGCTGGACGCCCAGCCCGAGGAGGACGACAGCGAAGGCGCGCTGGCGGACCGCATCGGCTATGAGGACCACGGCCTGGAGGGCATCGAGTACGTCGAGTCCCTCAAGCCGCTGATCGCCGAACTGCCGCCGCGCGACCGCAAGATCCTCTCGCTGCGCTTCGTGGCCAATATGACGCAGTCCGAGATCGGCGAGGAACTGGGCATCTCCCAGATGCACGTCTCCCGTCTGCTCTCCCGCACCCTCGTGCGGCTCCGCAAGGGCCTGATGGTCGAGGAGTGAGCAACCCGCGGTCCCTGCCGGCCCACCGCGGCCGGCAGTCGCCCGCGCGGAGGAGGGCCTGCCCCGAGGCTTACTGGGGGCGGGCCCTCCTTTGCTGTGCGGCCGTCCGACGACCCGACGGAAGACCCGTCAGACCAGAACTCCCTTGTGCCACACGGCCGATACGAGCGGGACGCCCGGGCGGTAGGCGAGGTGGACGTGCGAGGGGGCGTCCAGGAGGGCGAGGTCGGCGCGGGCACCGGGGGCGATCCGGCCGACGTCGGTACGGCGCAGCGCGCGGGCACCGCCCGCGGTGGCCGACCAGACGGCCTCGTCGGGCGTCATCCCCATGTCGCGGACGGCCAGCGCGATGCAGAAGGGCATCGAACTGGTGAAGGACGAGCCGGGGTTGCAGTCCGTGGACAGCGCGACGGTGGCGCCGGCGTCGAGCAGCGGGCGGGCGTCGGGCCACTTGGCGCGGGTGGAGAACTCGGCGCCCGGCAGGAGGGTGGCGACGGTCTCGGACTGGGCGAGGGCGTCGATGTCGGCGTAGCTGAGGTGGGTGCAGTGGTCGGCGGAGGCGGCGCCCAGTTCGACGGCGAGCTGGACGCCGGGGCCGTGGCCGAGCTGGTTGGCGTGCACCCGTACCTGGAGCCCCTTGGCCTGACCGGCGGTCAGGACGGCGCGCGCCTGGTCGCCGTCGAAGGCGCCCTTCTCGCAGAAGACGTCGATCCAGCGGGCGTGCGGGGCGCAGGCGTCCAGCATCGGGCCGGTGACGAGATCGACATAGCCGGCCGGGTCGTCGGCGTAGTCGGGGGAGACGATATGCGCGCCGAGGAAGGTGACCTCGTCGGTGTGCTCGGCGGCGATGCGCAGCGCGCGCGCCTCGTCCTCGACGGTCAGGCCGTAACCGGACTTGGTCTCCTGGGTGGTGGTGCCCTGGCGGAGCGCCTCGGCCAGGTAGCGGGCGACGTTGGCGTGCAGGGCCTCGTCGGTGGCGGCGCGGGTGGCCGCCACGGTCGTGCGGATGCCGCCGGCGGAGTACGGGCGGCCGGACATCCGGGCGTTGAACTCCGCGGTGCGGTCGCCGGCGAAGACCAGGTGCGAGTGGGAGTCCACGAAGCCGGGGATGCCGGCCCGGCCGCCGGCGTCGACGGCGTTGTCGGTGGCGGGTGCTTTGCTGGAGGTACCGACCCAGGCGATGCGGTCGCCGTCGATGACGACCGCCGCGTCCTGGATCAGACCGAGGGGGCCTTCGCCGAGGGAGGGGTCGTTGGTGACGAGCTGGGCGATGTGGGTGATGGCGGTGGTCGGCGCGGAGGTCGTCGTCATCGCGGGGGTGTTCTCCTTCAGCCGCGCACGGCGGCGATGGACTCTGCGAGTGCTGTGGGCACGTCGGGGACAAGAGTGTGCACACCGTCCCGGACGATCTGCCGCCCGCCGACGATGGTGTGTCGCACATCCGCCGCGGAGGCGGCGAATACGGCCGTCTCGGCGGCCAGCCGGGGCAGTGGTCCGGCGGTGCGTACGGAGTCCAGCGCGATCGTGGTGAGGTCGGCGAGCGCGCCGGCTTCGATACGGCCGGCGTCGTCCCAGCCCAGGGCGGCGTGGCCGTCGGCGGTGGCGGCGCGCAGCAGGGCGGCGGCCGTCCAGTGTCCGCGGGTGCGGGAGCGCAGCCGCTCGTCGAGCTCCATGGCGCGGGCCTCTTCGAGCAGGTCGATGACGGCGTGGCTGTCGCTGCCGAGCGACAGCGGGCTGCCGCGGCCCTGGAGCCGGACGGCCGGGCCGATGCCGTCGGCCAGATCGCGTTCGGTGGTGGGGCACATGCACACCCCGGTGGTGGAGTCGCCGAGCAGCCCGATGTCCTCGCCGGTGAGGTGGGTGGCGTGCACGGCGGTGGTGCGGCGGCCCAACGCGCCGTGTTCGGCGAGGAGTTGGGTCGGGGTGCGGCCGTGCGCCTCCTGGCAGGCGTCGTTCTCGGCGGTCTGCTCGGAGAGGTGGACGTGCAGGGGCGCCCGCCGCTCGCGGGCCCAGTCCGCGACGGTGCCCAACTGCTCGGCGGGGACGGCGCGCACGGAGTGGATGGCGGCGCCGATGCGGGCGTGCTCGCGGCCGCCCTTGAGCGCGTCGGCGCGCTGTGCCCACTGGTCGGCGGTGCCGTCGGAGAAGCGCAGCTGGTGCCGGTTGGGCGGGGTGCCGAAGCCGGCCGAGAGGTAGGCGGTGTCGAGCAGGGTGATGCGGATACCGGCGTCGGCCGCGGCCGCGATCAGCGCCTCGCCCATCGCGTTGGGGTCGCTGTAGCGGGTGCCGCCGGGCGCGTGGTGGAGGTAGTGGAACTCTCCGACGCAGCTGATGCCGGCCAGCGCCATCTCGGCGTAGGCAGCGCGGGCGAGGGCGAAGTAGCTGTCCGGGGTGAGCCGGTCGGCGACGCCGTACATCACCTCGCGCCAGGTCCAGAAGGTGCCCGAGCCGACCTGGACGGTGCCGCGCAGCGCGCGGTGGAAGGCGTGCGAGTGGGCGTTGGCCAGGCCCGGGATCGTCAGGCCGCGCAGCGCGACGGCGCCGGGCGGCGGGGCGTCGGCCCCCTTGCGCACGGCCGTGATCCGCCCGTCCGCGACGTCCACGCTCACGCCCGGCTCGACATGCGTGCCGAGCCAGGCGTGTTCGAGCCAGTAGCTCGTGGGTGTCGTCAGTGGCACGCCAGCCCCTCCAGAACGTCGGCGAGTGCGGTGACCCCGGCGACGCAGTCGTCCTCCTCCGCCGCTTCGGCGGGTGAGTGCGAGACGCCGGTGGGGTTGCGGACGAACAGCATGGCCGTGGGGATGGTGCCGGACAAAATTCCGGCGTCGTGCCCGGCGCCGGTGCCCAGGACGGGCACGGTGCGCCCCTGCGTCTTGCCGAGGATCGCGCTCAGCTCCTCCCGCAGGGCGTGCTGGAACTCCACGACGGGGGTGAAGGATTCGCGCACGACGGTCAGGTCCACGCCGTCGCGGGCGGCGCGCTCGGCGGCCGCCTGCTCGATCCCCTGGATCACGGTGTCCAGCGTGTCCTGGTCGGCGGCGCGGGAGTCCAGCCAGCCGCGGACGAGCGAGGGGATGGCGTTGACGCCGTTCGGCTCCACGCTGATCTTCCCGAAGGTGGCCAGGGCGCCGGCCAGCCGGGCCTGCTCGCGGGCGGCGAGCACGGTCGCGGCGTAGCTGAGCATCGGGTCGCGGCGGTCGTCGAGGCGGGTGGTGCCGGCGTGGTTGGCCTCGCCGTGGAAGTCGAACCGCCAGCGGCCGTGCGGCCAGATGGCGGAGGCGATGCCGACCGGGTCGCCCGACAGGTCCAGCGCGCGGCCCTGCTCGACGTGGAGCTCGACGAACGCACCGATCCGGGCGAGCCGTTCGGGGTCCGGGCCGATGGCGTCGGGGTCGTATCCGGCGCGCTCCATGGCCTGCGGGAGGGTGGTGCCCTCCCCGTCACGCAGCTGGTGCGCGGCCTCGGCGGTCAGCGCACCGGCGGCGAGCCGGGAGCCGACGCAGGCCAGACCGAAGCGGGCGCCCTCCTCGTCGCCGAAGTTGACGATCGCCAGCGGCTTGCCGAGCTCGGCTCCCCTGCTGCGCAGTTCGTCGAGCGCGGCGAAGGAGGAGACCACGCCGAGGGGGCCGTCGAAGGCGCCGCCGTCCGGTACGGAGTCCAGGTGGGAGCCGGTGACGACGGCGTCACCGGGGGCCACGTCCTGGTAGCCGCCGGCGCCGAGCCAGGCCCACTGGTTGCCGTTGCGGTCCAGTTCGTAGGCGAGACCGCGGGCCTCGGCCTGGGCCCGGAACCACGCCCGGCAGTCGGCGTCGGCGCCGGTCCAGGCGTAGCGGCGGTAGCCCCCGGAGGAGGAGTTGCGGCCGATCGGCCGCAACTCCTGCCACATCTCGTGGAACGAGGCGGTCACGCGCCCTCGCCTTCGCCCTCGCGCATCGGGATGCGGACACCGCGCTCGGCGGCCACCTCGTCGGCGCGCTCGTAACCCGCGTCGACATGCCGGATGACGCCCATGCCCGGGTCGTTGGTCAGCACCCGGCGGATCTTCTCGCCGGCCAGCGGCGTGCCGTCGGCGACGGTCACCTGGCCCGCGTGGATGGAGCGGCCCATGCCGACGCCGCCGCCGTGGTGCAGCGAGACCCAGGAGGCGCCGGAGGCGACGTTGACCATGGCGTTGAGCAGCGGCCAGTCGGCGATCGCGTCCGAGCCGTCCTTCATGGCCTCGGTCTCGCGGTAGGGCGAGGCGACGGAGCCGCAGTCGAGGTGGTCGCGGCCGATGGCCAGCGGCGCCCGCAGCGTGCCGTCGGCGACCATCTCGTTGAACCGCTCGCCGGCCTTGTCCCGCTCGCCGTAGCCGAGCCAGCAGATCCGTGCGGGCAGGCCCTGGAAGTGGACCCGCTCCCCGGCCAACTTGATCCACCGGGCCAGCGACTCGTTCTCCGGGAACAGGTCGAGGATCGCCTTGTCGGTTGCCGCGATGTCCCGTGCGTCACCGGACAGCGCCGCCCAGCGGAACGGCCCCTTGCCCTCGGCGAACAGCGGGCGGATATAGGCGGGCACGAAGCCCGGGAAGGCGAAGGAGCGCTGGTAGCCCGCGAGTTGGGCCTCGCCGCGGATGGAGTTGCCGTAGTCGAAGACCTCGGCGCCGGCGTCCATGAAGCCGACCATCGCCTCGACGTGCTTGGCCATGGACTCGCGGGCGCGGGTGGTGAAGCCGGCCGGGTCCTTGGCGGCGTGGTCGGCCATGTCGGCGAAGTCGATGCCGGTCGGCAGGTACGACAGCGGGTCGTGGGCGCTGGTCTGGTCGGTGACGATGTCGATCGGCGCGCCCTCGGCGAGCATCTGCGGCAGCAGCTCCGCGGCGTTGCCGAGCAGTCCGATGGACAGCGGCTTGCGCTGGTCGCGGGCCTCGACGGCCAGCTGGAGCGCGTGCTGGAGGTTGTCCGCCCGCACGTCCAGGTAGCGGTGCTCGATCCGGCGCTCGATGGCACGCGGGTCGCAGTCGATGCAGATCGCGACGCCGTCGTTCATGGTGACGGCGAGCGGCTGGGCGCCGCCCATGCCGCCGAGGCCGGCGGTGAGGGTGATCGTCCCGGCGAGCGTGCCGCCGAACTTCTTCGCCGCGACGGCGGCGAAGGTCTCGTACGTGCCCTGCAGGATGCCCTGTGTCCCGATGTAGATCCAGGAGCCGGCCGTCATCTGCCCGTACATGGTCAGGCCGAGGGCCTCCAGGCGGCGGAACTCCTCCCAGTTGGCCCAGTCGCCCACGAGGTTGGAGTTGGCGATCAGGACGCGCGGGGCCCATTCGTGGGTCTGCATCACGCCGACCGGCTTGCCGGACTGGACGAGCATCGTCTCGTCCTGCTTGAGCGTGGTGAGGGTGCGCACCATCGCGTCGAAGGAGCGCCAGTCACGGGCGGCCTTGCCCGTGCCGCCGTAGACGACGAGCTTGTCCGGATGTTCGGCCACCTCCGGATCGAGGTTGTTCTGCAGCATGCGCAGCGCGGCTTCCTGCTGCCATCCCCGAGTACTCAGCTCCGTACCGCGCGTTGCCCGCACGGGTCGCGGTCCCGACATGGGCCGTGCCTCCCTGACTTCGAATGGATTGAGCTATTCACATAGTGGCGCTACTGAATAGCACTAGTCAACAGGGCGCGGTCGACCACCCGTCCGAGCGTCGCGAACCGGCCGCGCAGGCGAGGGAGACCCGGCGGCCGGACGTCGAACATTCGACTTGCCCGGCAGGAAAGTCTGGGGTAACTTTCCCAGTAGGAAAGTAAACGGGGACGAGCAACGGGGATCGCCCGGCCGAACGGTCCGGGCCGCCTTGGGGAGGCGATGACCATGAACACGCAGGTGGATGCCGAGCGGGCCTGGCAGGATCTGCAGCGGATCCGGGTGCCGCAGGAGCGGGTGTACGACGAGGTCGAAAGATGCGCGCAGGGCGACGCCCGGTCGACGTACACCATCGCCGCGATCATGTGGATCTTCATCGCGAGCTGGGGGATCGACCTCCCCGACTGGGCCTTCTGGCTGGTGCTCGCCGCGTATGTGGTCCTGGTCAGCACCCTCGGGGTGCTCCACAACCGCCGCAGCAGGGTGCAGCTGCACCGCTCGCGCCACAGCTGGCGCTCGCTCGCCACCTTCTTCGCGGGCGGGGCGGTGACCCTCGCGACGATCCTGGTCTCGGGCTACGTCGTCGAGTCGCTGGCGCTGCCGCTCGGCCATGTCATCCAGGCCACCGTCTCGGCCGCCGCGTTCGTGCTGCTCGTCGGACCGGCCAACCGCTGGGCGGCCGGCGCGCTGCGTGCCCACGGCGCGAGAGCCGTCCAGGGAGAGGTGGGCCGATGAGCACCCCGAGCGGGTTCGACGAACTGATCCACCCCTCCACCCGGCTGTCGGTGGTGGCGCTGCTCGCCGCGACGGAATGGGCCGACTTCCCCTTCATCCGCGACAGCCTCTCGCTGAGCGACTCCGCGCTCTCCAAGCAGCTGCACACGCTGGAGGAGGCCGGATATCTGGAGATCCGCAAGGAGGGCGGCGGCCGAAAGCGCCGCACCAAGGTGCGGCTGACCAGCCGCGGCCGCACCGCATTCGAGGGCCATGTGGCCGCGCTCCGCGCGATCGTCGAGGGCGCGGGTCCCACGACGGCGCCGACACCCCCGACACCATCCGCCGCGGGAGCGACCTCGGCCCCCCGGCACGACCAGCAGCACGCGGAGGCGGGCCGATGACGACGACCGAACACCTGACGGCACAGCCGGCGCCGAGCGCCCCGCCGGCCGCCGCACCGCCCGTCATCCGGGCCCGCGACATGCGGATGTCGTACGGCGGCACCGACGTGCTGCACGGCGTCGATCTGGACATCCACCGCGGCGAGATCTTCGCGCTGCTCGGCCCCAACGGCGCCGGGAAGACCACCACCGTCGAGATCCTGGAGGGCTTCAGGCAGCGTTCCGCCGGTGAGGTCGGCGTCCTGGGGACGGACCCGGCGCGCGGCGACGACGCCTGGCGCGGCCGGATCGGGCTGGTCCTGCAGTCCTGGCGCGACCACCGCCGCTGGCAGGTCGCCGAGCTGCTGACGCACTTCGCCGCGTACTACCCGCAGCCGCGCGATCCGGCCGGGCTCCTGGAACTGGTCGGCCTCACGGAGCAGGCCGGGCAGCAGGTCGACCGGCTGTCCGGCGGCCAGCGCCGCCGCCTGGACGTGGCGCTCGCCATCGTCGGCCGCCCCGAACTCCTCTTCCTGGACGAGCCGACCACCGGCTTCGACCCGGAGGCCCGCCGCGACTTCCACGACCTGGTGGAGCGGCTGGCCCGCGACGAGGGCGTCACGGTCCTGCTGACCACGCATGATCTGGCGGAGGCCGAACGGCTCGCCGACCGCATAGCGATGCTGGTCAAGGGCCGGATCCGGGCCTGCGGCACCCCAACGGAGCTGGCCCGGCGGGCCGCCGCGCACGCCGAGGTCCGCTGGACGGCGCCCGACGGCACGGCCCGCCGCGAGCGCACCGACGACCCGTCCCGGCTGGTGTGGGAGCTCCACCGCGACACCGGCGGACCGGTGCCCGACCTGGAGGTCCGCCGCCCGACGCTGGAGGACACCTACCTGCACATGGTGCACCGGGACGAGACGCCCGAGGGCACGGCCGGGGCCGGCACCGAGGGCGGGAACGGTACCGAGGGCGGGGCACCGGACGGGGAGCGGCGGGCCGCATGAGGGGCACACGCCGCAAGAGCGGCACGCGACAAACAGGGGGACAGAAGTGACCACAGCACCGCACACAGCCACCGCCGTCGAGCCGAGCGCACCGGCGGGCGGGACCGCAGGGGGCGGCACCCGCACGACGGCCGGGAACACCCACGCCAACGGCACCGGGCCGGCCGGGGCGGGGCCTGCCCCGCGCCGCCGCTACTGGCGAGCCGGCTTTCAGCGCGGCGGGATCGAGCTGCGCCATCTCCTGCGCAACCCCAAGGAGATGAGCGGCCATCTGGTCAACATCGTCGTGGCGTTGCTGCTCGCCGGCTATATCAGCGGCGACGTGCCCGGCACGCACACGCCCATGGCTCATCTGACGCTCGCCGGCTTCGCCGCGTATCTGCTGTTCCAGATCGGGCTGATCAACCTGCCGCAGATCCTGGTGACCGAGCGGGAGGAGGGCGCCCTGCTGCGGCTGCGCGCCACCCCCGGCGGTATACCGGCCTATCTCGTGGCCAAGTCGCTGCTGGTGGCCACCATGGCCCTCGGCACCCTGGTGCTCCTCCTCACCACCGCAGCGCTGCTGGTGGACGGACCGCTGCCGCACGACGCCGGCGACTGGCTGACGCTGCTGTGGGTCAGTGCGCTCGGGCTGCTCGCCGTCGTGCCACTGGGCGCGGCCATCGGTGCCGTGCTGCCCAACCCGCGCGAGGCGCTTGCGCTGATCATGCTGCCCGCGATGGGGCTGCTGGTCACCTCGGGCGCGATGTTCCCGCTCTCCTCCATGCCGGCACTGGTCCAGAAGATCGCTTCGGTCTTCCCGCTCAAGTGGATGGCGCAGGGGCTGCGCTCGGCCCTGCTGCCGGACGCCGCACGCGCCGCGGAACCGGCCGGCTCCTGGGAGCTGCCGACGGTGGCCCTCGTCCTGGCCGCCTGGGCGGTTGCGGGTTTCCTGCTCGCCATACCCCTGCTGCGCCGCGCCGCCCGCCGCGAGTCCGGCTCCCGGCTCACCGAACGCCACCGCAAGGCGAGCGCGGGCGGCACCCGCACCGTCTGACGCACCACCCGCACCGTCCGACAGCCGCACCCGCACCGTCCGACAGCACCACCCGCGCCGTCCGACGCAGGCGTCCGCGCGGCCGAATACGGTCTCGCACACCCCGCCGCAGGCCGGTATGCGATGGCGCGGGCGCCCTGGCCAATGGTGCACTTGGGGCATGAGCTTCACGGACCGAGACCGTGCCGTACGGGCAGCCGTCGCGCAGGGGCTGGTGGGGGCCGGCGAGCCCGTCGCCGGGCTGCTGGACGTGGCCGGGATCCGCCGGGCGGCGAGAGAACTCCGTGCCGCTTTCGCGGAGTTCACCGCGCCCGGCACTCCGGTCCTGCATGCGTTCGCGGTGAAGGCCGCCTCGCTGGTGCCCGTACTGCGGCTGCTCGCGCAGGAGGGGCTCGGCTGCGAGGTGGCCAGCCCCGGTGAGCTGGCACTGGCCCGCGCCGCCGGGGTGCCGGCCGCCCGCACGGTCCTGGACTCGCCCGCCAAGACCACCGCCGAGTTGCGCGAGGCGCTGGCCCTGGGGATCGCCGTCAACGCCGACAACCCCGAGGAACTGGCCCGTATCGACGGGCTGCTGGCCGCCGCGCCGGGCACCGCCCCCATCGGCCTGCGGGTCAATCCCCAGATCGGCGGCGGCAGCATCGGGGCGATGAGCACCGCCACCGACACCTCGAAGTTCGGGGTCGCGCTGCGCGACGAGGGTGCCCGCGACTGGGTCGTACGCGCCTTCCTCGACCGCCCGTGGCTGACCCGGCTGCACGCCCACGTCGGCTCCCAGGGCATGCCGCTGGCGCTGATGGCGACGGGCGTGCGGAGCCTGTACGAGCTCGCCGAGGAGATCAACGACCGGGCCGGCCGGCGCCAGGTCGACACCCTCGACATCGGTGGCGGTCTGCCGGTCAACTTCTCGTCGGACACCACCGCCCCGACCTACCGCGAGTACGTCGCGCTGCTGCGCTCGGCCGTCCCCGGGCTGCTGTCCGGCCGCTACGGCCTGGTCACCGAGTTCGGCCGCTCGCTGCTGGCCAAGCACGGCACGGTGCTCGCCCGCGTCGAGTACGCCAAGTCGGCGGGCGGCCGCCCCATCGCGGTCACCCACGCCGGCGCCCAGGTCGCCACCCGCACGGTCTTCGTGCCCGAGGCCTGGCCGCTCAGGGTCGCGGCGTACGACGTCGAGGGCCGCCCCAAGACGGGCGAGCCGGTCGCGCAGGACATCGCGGGGCCGTGCTGCTTCGCGGGCGATCTGGTCGCCGAGAACCGCCCGCTGCCCCTGCTGGAGTCCGGCGACCACGCCGCCCTCCTGGACACCGGCGCGTACTACTTCTCCACCCACTTCGCCTACAACTCGCTGCCCCGCCCGGGGATCCACGGCTATGCGGCCGCCCCCGACGGCACCGTCCGGTTCGCGACCATCCGCACCCCGCAGACGCTGGAGGAGCTCACGGCGGAGAGCGGCGGCGCGCACACGGAGGCGCTGCGCGACCTCGGGAACGAGTAAGGAGGAGCGGGCGAGGGAGCCGCCCACCGCCGCTCCTCAGCGGCCGGCCCGCCCGGCCCGCCACCGTTCCTCGTCGGCGCGCCCGCGCCGCCCGCCGCCCCTCGTCACCGGCCGGCCCGCGCCGCCCGTGCCGCTCCGCCCCGCGCGCTCTGGCTTCGCGCGCCTCCTGCCCGCGCTCCCCCGGCTCGGGCGTCCCCGGCCGCCAGCCCGGTCAGCACATATCCGCGGACCTCCTTGCCCGCGGCGCCGCCCCGCCGGGCGGACTCCGTACGCACCCACAGCAGCGCCTCGTGCTCCCGCTCCCAGTGGCCCAGCCACAGGGCCTTGGCCCAGAGCCCGAGCGCCGCCCCGGCCATCAGCAGACCACCGGCCGCCGGCAGGGCGAACGACGAGCCGACCGCCGCCAGGAAGGCCGACAGCAGCCACCAGCGGTGCGCCCGCCGCCAGACCCGGATGGTGACCGAACGGTCCTGCAGGACGACGGCCTTCCCGGCGCGCGACGCCCCGCGCGCCAGCGCCGTATACCGCCCCCGACGCACCGCGAACACCCCGAACGCCGCGATCACGAACAGCGCCGCCCCCGCCGGCAGCCCGATCGCCCGCCCGGTCGGCCCCGGCACCAGCGCGCCGATCCCCGCGGCCAGCAGCCCCGGCCACCACAGCCAGCCGGCCGGCGCCCGCACCACCACCGCGACCCGCGCCAGCGCATACGCCCCGCGCCCCACGACAGACCTCCTCACCCCGAAGACCATCCGGGACATCCGGCCGCCGTGTCGTGCCCGTACGCCGGCGAACGCCCTCGCGTCGCCCGGTGCCCGTACGGCGGCACGCCCCGGCGGCACACCGCCATCGGCGCCGGAGCGTAGCCGGTCCGGATGAGGATTCCCTGAGACGGCGCGAGGTCCCAGGCCCCGCCCTCACTCCACGAACAGCCCCCGCGCCGCAGCCTTCGCGTCGAACTCCTCCAGGCGGGCCTGGGCGTCCGGGAGGGCGTCGCACATCGCCTCCAGCAGGACGCGGCCCAGGAGCATGGGGGCGCAGGCGGTGTCGAAGGCCAGTCCGGTGCCGACGGGGGCCGGCAGCAGCAGGTCGGTGTGGTGGGCGACGGGGGCGAAGGCGCTGTCGGCGACGGTGACGACGGTCAGGCCGGCCGTGCGGGCGTAGGCGAGGGCGTCGAGGACCTCGCGGGGGTGGCGGGGCAGGGCGAAGCAGAGCAGGGCACTGGCGCCGGCGCGTACGGCGGCGTCGATGCGGTCGGTGAGCATGGTGCCGCCCTCGTCCAGGAGGCGGACGTCGGGGTGGACCTTGCGGGCGAAGTAGCTGAAGCCGGCGGCCTGGGCGGTGGCGGCGCGCAGGCCGAGGACGGGCAGCGGGCGGGAGGCGGCGAAGAGCCGGCCGGCCTCGATCACCGGCGACGGGTCGGCGAGGGCGGCGGCCAGCTGGCGGAGGTTGTCGATCTCCGCCTCGACGGCCTGCTGGTACTCGTTGGCGGTGCCGGTGTCGCCGCGCTTGCCGGTGGGGGCGACCTCGCGCAGATGGCGGCGGAGCGCCGGATAGCCGTCGAAGCCGAGGGCGACGGCGAAGCGGGTGACCGACGGCTGGCTGACGCCGGCCAGTTCGGCCAGTTCGACGCTGGAGAGGAAGGGCGCGTCGGCGGCCCGGCGCACCATGCAGTGGGCGATCCGGCGCTGGGTGGGTGTCAGCCGGTGGCCTTCGAAGAGCTTCTGGAGGCGGGCGGCGGTGCCGGTGTCCGCGCCCTCGGCGGCGCCGGCCTTGGCAGGCCGCGCCTGCCCGGCCGGTGCCGTCCCGGCCGGCTCCCGCTCCGTCGTCGTGCCGGCCGGCCGGCTCTCGGCCGCGCCGCCGGTGCCGGTGCCGCCGGCGTTCTCCCCGTCCCCGCTCATCGCCTCTTCTTCCCGGCCCGGTGGGGGGCCTTGTCCTGTGTCGACCGACTGTACGGAACTTCTTGCGCACACCGGGCCGCGGTACGCGTCGCAATCCGGCCGCGGTCGCATGCCGTCCCGGCTCGCGGAGGCCTTCGGGGCGCTCCCCCGCGCCCCGGATCGGCCCGACCGCCCGGGGCCGCGCCCGGGCGCCCCTCACACCTGTGCCAGCGCGTCCAGCAGCCCCGCCGCCACGGCCACATCGTCCGTCAGCGGACGGTCCTCCATCCGGGGGTCGAGGGCGTCCGCCGCGAGGGCGTAGGCCGTGGCCAGGGGCAGTGCGGGCTCGGGTTCGAGGGAGCGCATGCGCAGGGCGCGCAGGGCGGCCACCAGTTCGCAGGCCAGGACCTGGCGGTAGTACGTGCAGGCTCGCAGGGTCTGGCGGGCGCCCAGGGAGGCGAAGCTGGCCTGTTCCTCGACGCCGCGGGAGAGCACGGCGTGGCCGAGCGAGGCCGGATGGGAGACGGCGCGCATCTCGCCGAGGGCGGCGCCCGCCGCGTATTCGAGGATCATCACGCCGGAGCTCGCCGCGGAGGCGTCGCCCAGGAAGGGCCGCAGCCGGGTGAAGTCCGGTTCGGAGAGCGCGGCGAGGCGGGCGGTGGACAGGCGGGCGGTCTGCAGGACGGCGAGCCGGAAGGTGTCCAGGGCGAGCGCGGCGTGCGCGGCGTAGAAGTTGCCGTGGTGGTAGGCGGCCTGGTCCTCGATGCTGATCAGCGGGTTCTCGGCGGCGGCGTTCACCTCGACGGTCAGCACGTGGTCCAGGGTGTCGGCGGCGTCCAGCGCGGGCCCGTGGATCTGCGGGATGCAGCGGAAACCGTACGGATCCTGGATGCGGCCGAGGGGCGCCGTGGGACGGACCGGTATGCCGGCCAGAGTGCGCATCCGGGCGGCGGCGGCCGCGGAGCCGGGGTGCGGGCGGGCGAGCATGACCGGTTCGGCGAAGGGTTCGTGGGAGCCGCCGACGGCCAGGAGGGAGAGCGCGGCGACGGGGAGCGCGGCGGCCAGCAGCCGGCGCATCTCGTCCAGGGCCAGCGCGGACTGACCGAGGGTGAGGGCGTTGCTGCTGATCAGCGCGAGGGCGTCGTTGTTGTCCAGGGCGACGGGGGCCGGGGGCCGGGCTCCGGGCGTGCAGTGCCAGGGGTGTTCGCCGGCCAGCGCGAGGCCGGTCTGGGCGAGCGCGGCCAGGTCGCCGGTGCCGACCGCACCGTGTTCGTTGACGACGGGGTGGGCGCCGGAGTCCAGCGCGTCCAGGAGCGCGGTGATGACGGCGGGGTTGAGGCCGGCGCCGCCCGCCAGCAGCTGATTGGCGCGGACCGCGAGCATGGCGCGGACCTCGCGGGCGGGCAGCGGGTCGCCGATGGCGCCGGCGTGGCTGCGCAGCAGCCGGAGTCCGTGTGCGGCGTCGGCGGCCCCCACGTCCTCCGTGCGGTTCGCGCCGACGCCGGTGCTGCGGCCGTAGACCCGTCCGGTCGCGGCGAGGCGGCGGGCGGTGTCCCAGGAATCCGCGGCGCGGGCCAGGGCCTTGGGGTCGGGCGGGGCGGGGCGTGCGGTGCGCTCCGCGAGGGCGGCGATATCGGCGGTGTGCAAACCGGTGCCGTCGAGTGCGATACGCGTCCCGGCTCGTCGGCCGTTGTCCAGCATGCGGGAAAGCAAGGGGCTCAACTCCCTCTTATAACGCTCTTTGTGGACCGAAGTCCGACACCACATTCCGTACGGTGAGTCGAAGCATTGGGCGATAACCGGCGACATAAAAGCAATAACTCATGAGTAGCACGCGGTAAGACGCGATGTAGCAGGTTGTTTAGTCCCGCCTATTGACTTCTATTCACGCACCTAAGACTCTGCATGACACTATGCAGGCTGGGCAAGGGGCAGCGGATGATCAAGTTCGACGCAGTCAGCAAGCGGTACCCGAACGGCACCACCGCCGTGGACGAACTGACCCTGGATCTCCCCGAGGGCGACGTCACCGTCCTCGTCGGATCGTCGGGATGCGGCAAGACGACGACCCTGCGGATGGTCAACCGCATGGTCGAGCCGACGTCCGGCACGATCAGCGTCGGCGGCCGCGACATTCTGGAGGCGGACGCCGCCGAGCTGCGCCGCGGTATCGGCTACGTCATCCAGCAGTCCGGTCTCTTCCCTCACCGTACGATCCTCGACAACATCGCGACCGTCCCGCTGCTGCTGGGCTGGGGCAGACGCAGGGCCCGCGCCCGCGCCGCCGAACTGCTGGAGTTGGTGGGGCTGCCCTCGGACGCCGGAAAGCGCTATCCGCACCAGCTCTCCGGCGGCCAGCAGCAGCGCGTCGGCGTGGCCCGGGCGCTCGCCGCCGACCCGCCCGTGCTGCTGATGGACGAGCCCTTCGGCGCCGTCGACCCGGTCGTGCGCACCCAGCTCCAGAACGAGCTGCTGCGGCTCCAGGAGGAGCTGCGCAAGACCGTCGTCTTCGTCACCCACGACATCGACGAGGCGGTCCGCCTGGGCGACCGGATCGCGGTCTTCCGCACCGGCGGCCGGCTCGTCCAGTGCGCCGAGCCCGCCGAGTTGCTGGCCCGCCCCGCCGACGACTTCGTCGCCGACTTCCTGGGGGCCGAACGCGGTCTGAAGCTGCTCACCCTCACCAGCCTCGCCCAGGTCCCGCACGCGCCGGGCCGGGCGATACGCGCGGACGAGCCGGTCGGCGCGATATCCCGCGACGGCGACCGCTGGCGCCTGGTGACCTCCCCGCGCGGCGAACCGCTGGGTTGGCTGGACACCGACGCGCTGCCCGCTTCCGGTACGGCCGGCGAGGCCGCCCTGGAGGTCGTACGGCCGCTGCGCGACACCGACTCGCTGCTCTCGGCACTCAACGAGGCGGTGTCCTCGCCGGCGGGCGCCGTCGCCCGCGTCACCGCGGACGGCGTGCTGGCCGGTGTCACCTCACGGGAGGCGATCCACCACCGGGCGCAGCGCAGCCACGCGGAGGCGGGCCGGGCGGCGCCGCCCACGGCGACCCCGCAGGCCGCCGCGGGCACGTCCGAGGGCGCCCCCCTGCTCAAGACCGTGCCGGCCACGGAGCGCCCCGCATGACCGTCGAATGGGGCTGGTTCCCCGACCACGCCGACGAACTGACCCGGCTCACCCTCGACCACCTGGCCACCGCCGTGCCCGCCGTCCTCCTCGGGCTGCTGATCGCACTGCCCCTGGCGGTCCTCGCGCACCGCGTACGGCCGCTGCGCGGCTTCCTCCTCGGCGCCTCCAACATCCTCTACACCATCCCCTCCCTCGCCTTCTTCGTCCTGCTGCTGCCGGTCACGGGGCTGACCCGCACCACCGCGATCGTCGGCCTGACCGCGTACACCCTGGTCGTGCTGGTACGGAACACCGTCGAGGGGCTGGACGCGGTGCCGGTCAAGGCCCGGGAGGCGTCGAAGGCGATGGGGACCCGGCCGCTGCGCACCCTGCTCACCGTCGAACTGCCGCTGGCCCTCCCGGTGATCATGGCGGGCGTACGGGTCGCCACCGTCATGTCCATCTCCCTCGTCAGCGTCGCGAGTTACATCGGCTACGGCGGCCTCGGACAGCTCTTCACCGACGGCTTCCAGCGCAACTTCCCCACCCCGGTCGTCGCCGGTGTGCTGCTGACCCTGCTGCTCGCCCTGGTCGCCGACGCCCTGCTGGTGACGCTCCAGTGGCTGTGCACCCCCTGGCGGCGCGGCCGCACCTCCCGGACGTCCGCCCTCAAGCTGTGGAAGCGAGCGTGACCCGACGATGCTCGAACTCCTGAAGAACCTCGCGTCCTGGCTGACCAGTTCGGCCCAGTGGTCGGGCCCCGAGGGCATCGCCACCCGCGTCCTGGAGCACCTGGAGTACTCGGTGCTCGCCACCCTCGCCGCCGCGGTGATCGCGCTGCCGATCGGCCTGCTCATCGGGCACACCGGCCGCGGCGCCTTCCTCGCCGTCAACCTCTCCTCCTTCGGCCGGGCGCTGCCCACCGTCGGACTGGTCACGCTGGTCTTCCTCGCCGGCGGGCTGAGCGTCTGGCCGGTGTACGTCTCGCTGGTCGCGCTCGCGGTGCCCGTGATCATCACCAATACCTACGCGGGGATGGCCGCGGTCGACCCGGAGGTCAAGGACGCGGCCAAGGGCGTGGGGCTGCGCGGCCACCAGATCCTCTGGCAGGTCGAACTCCCGCTCGCCCTCCCGCTGATCATGACCGGCGTCCGGCTGGCGACCGTGCAGGTCGTCGCCACCGCCACCATCGCCGCCTACGTCAGCTTCGGCGGGCTGGGCCGCTATGTCTTCGACGGCCTGGCGCAGCGCGACCTGGTGCAGGTGCTCGGCGGCGCGGCCCTGGTCGCCGTGCTCGCCGTCCTCGCCGACCTGGCCCTGGGCGGTCTGACCCGGCTGCTGTTCCGCGGCCGCCCGGCCACCGCCCGCTGAAGCGCCCGCCGCCTTCGCGAAGCGCCCGCCCCGCCCCGCCCCCGTACGTACGTCCCGAGGAGCCCCTCCCATGAACCGTCGTACCGTCCTGACCACCCTCCTCGCCGGCGCCTCGGCCCCGCTGCTGGCCGCCTGCTCCTCCGGCATCACCTCCCTCAAGGGGGACGGCGCCGGCGGCGACAGCGGCAGCAGCGGCGGCGGACTGACCATCGGCACCGCCAACTTCACCGAGAACCAGATCCTGGGCTACCTCTACGCGGGCGTGCTGTCCGCCGCCGGTGTGCGCACCACGGTCAAGCCCAACCTCGGCTCCCGCGAGATCGTGGTGCCCGCGCTGCGCTCCGGCGATATCGACCTGCTCCCCGAGTACCAGGGCAGCCTGCTGCTCTACCTCGACCACAAGGCCACCGAGACCGAGGCGGGCGCGATGCAGAACGCGCTGGCCACCGTGCTCCCCAACGGCCTGGAGGTGCTCCCGTACGCGGCCGCCGAGGACCGCGACACCTTCGCGGTGACCCGGGCGACCGCGGACCGGTACGGCTTGCGCACGCTCGCCGATCTGCGCAAGGTCGACGGCGAGCTGGTCTTCGGCGCGGCGGCCGAGATGAAGAAGCGGGTGGTCGGGGTCGTCGGGCTCAAGGACGTGTACGGCGTGGAGTTCAAGGAGTTCAAGGCGCTGGACTCGTCCGGGCCGCTGGTCAAGGGCGCGCTGAAGAAGGGCGATGTCGACGTCGCCAACGTCTTCACCACCGACGTCGACATCGCCGAGAACGGCTGGGTGCTGCTGGCGGACCCCGAGCACCTCATCCCCGCCCAGCACATCGTCCCGCTGATCGCCGCCCGCAAGGCCGACTCCAAGGTCCGCAAGGCCCTCGCCCGCCTCGGCAACACCCTCACCACCGCCCACCTCACCGAGCTCAACCGCCTCGTCGACAAGGAGAAGCAGGACCCGGACCGGGTGGCCGACGCCTGGCTGAAGAAGCACAAGCTGGCCTGAGAAAGGCGGCGCGGGCGGCCGGCGGGCCTTATGAGCCCGCCGCGGCCGGTGTCCGGTCCCCCTCCGGCGGGCCGGCATAGCGCGGCGGCAGCCCGAAGAGCGGGAAGAGCCGCTCGGTGTCGAGGAAGGACTGCAGGGCGGTGACGTGCCCGCCCTCCGTCTCGATGACCTGGATCGCCCAGGGCGAGCCGTCCGCGCGGTACTGGCCGAACGCCGGCCGGCCGTTCGCCGCGACCGGCACCAGGTGCGAGCCCTCGCAGCCGCAGCCCGGTCCGAGCAGCCACTTCAGGATGTCCGCGCGGCCGCGCAACCACAGCTCGTAGGGCGGCATGGAGAGCGTGGAGTCCTCGTGCAGCAGAGCCGTCAGGGCGTCCATGTCGAAGCGTTCGAAGGCGTCGACATACCGCGTGAGCAGCGACCGCTGGGCGTCGTCCAGGGGGCGCGGCGGTGCGTCGGCGGACTCACCGCCGGCGGCGAGGGTGGCCCGGGCCCGCTGCAGCGCACTGTTGACCGAGGCGACCGAACTGCCCAGCAGCTCCGCGACCTCGGCCGCCGACCAGCTGAGCACCTCGCGCAGGATCAGCACCGCGCGCTGCCGGGGCGCCAGCCGCTGCAGCGCGGAGACGAACGCCAGCCGGATCGACTCCCGGGCGACGGCGGTCTCGGCCGGGTCCCCGGCGGACGCCAGGACCCGCTCGTCCGGCACCGGTCCGATCCAGGTCGCCTCGGGCAGCCCCGTCCCGATCGGGGTGTCCACACTCGACGGGGAGGAGAGGTCCATCGGCCGGGCCCGGCGCTGACTGCCCTTGAGCAGGTCCAGGCAGACGTTGGTGGCGATCCGGTAGAGCCAGGACCGCAGCGAGGACCGCCCCTCGAACCGGTCGTGTGCGCGCCAGGCCCGCACCATGGTCTCCTGCACGGCGTCCTCGGCCTCGAAGGCCGAGCCGAGCATCCGGTAGCAGTACCCGGTCAGCTCGGTGCGGTGCGCCTCCAGGCGGTCCGCCACCTCCCCTTGCGGCGCAGCCTGTTCGCCGCGCTCACCCTCGTTCGGCGCCGACGCCGCCGATCCGCCCGCCGCCGTCGTACCGCTCGCCGAGGACCGCTTCATCGAGGACCTGCCCATCCGCCCGCCGACCGACCACCGGCCGCCGCGCTCCGACGCTACCGGAGCGCCCGGCACCAGTCTGCTCCCGCGGCATGCCCCTCGCGAGCGGTGGGCGCTTGGGGCCGCGGGGGCGCCCTAAGGTGCCGCCATGACCGACATAGCCGCCACCACCCGCGAGACCTACGACGCCATCGCCGCCGACTACGCCCGACGCTGGCGCTCGGCACCGCCGCCGGTGGTGGCCGCGGCCGACCACCTCGCGGGCCTGCTGCCTCCGGGCGCCCGGGTCGCGGACGTCGGCTGCGGGCCCGGGCACCAGACGCGGCTGCTGCGCGACCGCGGCCTGAACGCCACCGGCTTCGACCTCTCCCGCGAGATGCTCGCCGCCGACGCCGTCCCCGGCCTCGTCCAGGCCGATATGCGTGCGCTCCCGCTCGCCGCGTCCGTCGTCGACGCGGTCTGGTGCGTGGCCGCCCTGCTGCACGTCCCGCGGCCCGAAGTCCCCCTGACACTGGCCGAGTTCGCCCGCGTCGTGCGGCCTGGCGGCCTGCTCGCGCTGAGCCTCGCGGAGGGCGACGACGAGGGCTGGGAGCCGGTGTCGTACGCGCCGGAGCTGCGGCGCTGGTACGTCGGGCACCGCCTCGCCCCGTTCACCGCGCTGCTGGCCGACGCGGGCTTCGAGGTGACCGACCACACCCGCTGGAGCACCCACCGCGACTGGCTGATGCTGCACGCGCGACGGGGGTGAGGGGTCCGCGGCGACCCGCTCCCCCTAGGGGGTGTCCGATCAGCCCGGCTCGGCCGCGCGCAGCGCCGAGCCCCGCTCGGACAGCCGCGGGGCGCACAGGATGCGCTTGCGGCGAACCCGCCGGCCCTCGATGGCGGCGACCGCGAGGCGGGCGGCCTCCTTGGCGATCTCGGTCAGGCCCCAGTCGACGGTGGTCAGGGGCGGGGTGAGGACCCGGGAGACGGGGTGGTCGTCGAAGCCGACGACGGACAGGTCGCGGCCGACGGCCAAGGAAGCCTCGGCGGCGGCCGCGTAGACGCCGTAGGCGATGGAGTCGGAGAAGCAGAAGACGGCCGTGGGCGGGGTGGGACGGGACGCGCGGCGCCGGCGGCCGTCCGGGTCACCGGTCAGCACCCGGCGGGCGACGGCGGTGGCCTCGCCCAGCTCCTGGGCGCAGGGCAGGACCTCGACCTCGATGCCGAGGCGGTCGGCGGCCTCGCGGACGTAGACGTCGGCGGGGCGGTCGGGGGTGGAGGGACCGGTGGGGGTCAGTACGGTGACACGGCGGTGGCCCAGGCCGCGGAGGTAGTCCAGCACCGCATCGATGCCGGCGCGGTTGTCGAAGAGCACCTCGCCGGCGGTGCGCGCCCGGCTCAGGGCGTCGCCGATGGAGACCACCGGCACAGCTTCGGCGATCTTCGACCAGCCTTCGGCGGAGGGGTCGACGGGCGAGACCAACAGGCCGTCGACGCGCTGGTCGCGCAGCTGCTTGGCGAGAGCGAGCTCACGCTCGGGGTCGCCGCCCGCGTCGAGAATGAGCGCATAGCGGTCGCCGGCCAGCAGTTCGCGCCCTATGGCGGCCATCAGCTGCTGCTGCCACAGGTCCTGCAGGTCTCCGGCGAGCACGCCGACCGTACTGGTGCGGCCGCTGGCCAGGGCGCGGGCGATCGGGTCCGCCTCGTAGCCGAGGTCGGCGGCGGCCTTGCGCACCCGCTCCTCGGTCTCCTTGGAGACGTGCTTGCCGCGCAGCGCGTAGGAGACGGCGGCGGTGGAGAGTCCGGTGGCCTCGGCCACCTCGCGGAGGGTGGTGCGCTTATTGGGCCTGGCCATGTCCGGAAGCCTACCCAAGGAGGCGGTCGCATCCCGCGTACGAGGCGGGCCGCGGGCTCGGGCGGACCCGTCGTTCTCTTGACAGCCCAGTCGGTTAACCGCTTCACTTAATCGCATCAGTTAAGCGGTTAAGTGAAGCGGTTGAGGAGGTCGCCGACGGTGCCCACCGACGTCCATCAGCACATCTGGCCCCCCGCGTTCCGCGCACTGCTGCGGGCCCGCAGCGCACCGCCGCGGCTGGACGGCTGGACGCTGCACCTGCCCGGTGAGCCGCCGTACGCCGTCGACCCCGCCGACCACGACATCGCGGCCCGCACCGCCCTCGCCCGCGCCGACGGCCTCGACCTCGCCCTGGTGTCGCTCTCCAGCCCGCTCGGCATCGAGTACCTCCCGCCGGAGGAGGCCGCGCCGCTGCTGGCCGCGTTCCACGACGGCGCGCTGGAGCTGCCCGCCCCCTTCGGCGTCTGGGCCTCGGCCTGCCTGTCCGCCCCCGAACCGGACACCGCCGCGCTGCGGCGCGAGCTGGCCCGCGGCTGCGCGGGGCTGCAGCTCCCGGCCACCGCGCTGCTCGACGCCGACGGCTGGGCCCGCTGCGCGCCGCTGCTGGACGTCGCCGCCGAGCTGGGCAAACCGCTCTTCGTCCACCCCGGCGCCACCCCGTCCGCCGACGGCCTCGCACCGACCTGGTGGCCCGCGCTCGTGCCGTACGTCCAGCAGATGCACGCCTCCTGGTTCGCCTTCCGCGCCTTCGGCCGGCCGCGCCATCCGGATCTGCGGGTCTGCTTCGCGGCGCTGGCGGGCCTGGCGCCGCTGCACGGCGAGCGGCTGGTGGCCCGCGGCGGCGGGCGGGACCGCGGCCGGGTGGACCACGGCGCCTTCTACGAGACGTCCTCGTACGGGACCCGCGCGGTGGACGCCCTCGTACGAGCCGTCGGCATCGACGTCGTCGTCAGCGGCAGCGACCGCCCCTATGCCGCCCCCGTCCTCCCCGACCTCGGCGCGGACGCCGCCGTCCACGCCCTGCGCACCGCCAACCCGGCCCGCCTGCTGGGCCCGACGAGAGGAGCCCGCCCATGACGTCCGCCGCCTCCCAGGCCGACGCCGCCCGTGAGGTCCCCGACGGCGAGCAGCCGTTCGCCACGCTGCCCGAGCGCAACCTCGACAAGCGCGAGCTGCGGTCCCTGGTCGACCACCTCGCGGCCCGCCCGGACCTGTGGCGCGAGCAGGTCGCGTTCTCCGACACCGAGCGGCACTACGCGTCCCTGTACCGCGACGAGTTCGTCGACGTGTGGCTGCTGTGCTGGACCCGGCAGAACGACACCGGCTGGCACGACCACGACCTGTCCTCGGGGGCGGTCCGGGTCGTCCAGGGGGTGCTGACCGAGTCCAACCCCCGGATCGGCGGGGAGCATCCGGCCACCGCCGTCGGCGCGGGCGCCTCCTTCTGCTTCGGGCCGGAGCACATCCACCGCCTCACCGGCGCGACCGACGACGCGGTGTCGGTGCACGCCTATTCGCCGCCGCTGTGGCGCCTGGGCCAGTACGACATCACCGAGGACGGGCTGATGCGGCGGGTCTCGGTCTCGTACGCGGACGAGCTGCGGCCCCTGGACGGTCCGCCGGCCGCCGCCTGAGCGCCGGGCCGCCGCCACATCCCCACCGCCGTTCCGGCCCCACCCATTGACCTTCCATTCACAGACGCCGATCCTGCATGAACTCATACATGCGACAAGGCGAGGCGGCACTCATGGCAGGTGTGGTCGAACGGCGCTCGATCGACGTCGTCCCCGACGACGAACGGCACGGCAGCGCGGTCAGCCAGTTCACGCTCTGGCTGGGCGCCAACCTCCAGATCACCGCCGTCATCACCGGCGCCCTGGCCGTCGTCTTCGGGGCGAACGCCTTCTGGTCGCTGGTCGGGCTGCTGCTCGGCAACCTCCTGGGCGGTGCGGTGATGGCGCTGCACTCGGCGCAGGGACCGCGGCTCGGACTGCCACAGATGATCACCTCGCGGGCGCAGTTCGGCGTCCGCGGCGCGGTGGTGCCGCTCGCCCTGGTCATCGTGATGTACATCGGGTTCTTCGCCAGCGGCAGCGTGCTGGCCGGACAGGCGGTCGGCGAGCTGACGCACCTGGGCGAGACACCCGGGATCGTGCTCTTCGCCGCGGTCACCGCCCTCGCCGCGGCCGTCGGCTACCGCCTCATCCACACCCTGGGCAAGATCGCCGGCCTGGTCTGCGCACTGACCTTCGTCTACCTCGGCATCCGCCTGGCGCAGCACGCCGACCTCGGCGCGCTCCTGGCCGACCACCGCTTCGGGCTGCCGGTCTTCCTGCTCGCGGTCTCCCTCTCGGCCTCCTGGCAGCTGGCGTTCGGCCCGTACGTCGCGGACTACTCGCGCTACCTGCCGCGGCACACCTCGGCGCGCGCCACGTTCTGGTGGACGCTGTCCGGCTCGGTGCTCGGCTCGCAGTGGTCGATGACCTTCGGCGCACTGGCGGCCGCCGCGGCGCCGACCGCGTTCGTCGGCCACGAGGTCGGCTATGTCGTCGGCCTGGGCGGCACCGGACTGATCGCCTCGTTCCTCTTCTTCGTCATCGCCCTCGGCAAGCTCACCATCAACATCCTCAACACGTATGGCGGCTTCATGTCGCTGGTCACCAGCGTCAGCGGCTTCCGTGGGCAGCGCACGCTGACGCCGCGCGGGCGCTCGGCGTACATCGCCGGGATCATGGTGGCCGGCACCGCCGTCGCCCTCCTGGGCAAGGACTCCTTCCTGACGTCCTTCAAGGACTTCCTGCTCTTCCTGCTGGCCTTCTTCACTCCCTGGTCGGCGATCAACCTCGTCGACTACTACCTGATCTCCAAGGAGCGCTACGACATTCCCGCGCTCAGCGACCCCACCGGCCGTTACGGCGCCTGGAACGTCCGGGCGCTCACCGTCTACGCCCTCGGTGTGCTCGTCCAACTCCCGTTCCTGGCCACGCACTTCTACACCGGTCCCCTGGTGGCCCGGCTCGGCGGCGCCGACGTCTCCTGGCTGGTCGGACTCGCCGTACCGGCCGTCGGGTACTGGCTGGCCGCCCGCCGCGACACCGCGCGCATCCCGGACGCGGCGGCGGACGACGGGCGGAGGGCTCCCGCCGGATCGGGGGGTTAGCCCTACCGCGCCGCGCCCTTGGGGTCCGTAACCTCATCAGCATGGCGACACACGACCCCGAACTGCGCAAAGAACTCGACGCGACCCTCCAGACCCGCAAGGAGCTGGGCCCGGCGTACGAGTCGGAGCTGGTGGAGTCCTTCCTGGAGAAGCTGGACGAGAGCGTGGAGCGGCGGGTGCGGCGGCAGCTCGCCGAGCAGCAGCTGCACGTGGCGCGCGGCGCCCGGCCACCGCATACCGCGCAGAGCGGCAACAGCGACTTCTGGGAGCGCTTCGGGGTCGCCGCCCTCTCGCTGGTGCTGGCCGTCCCGCTCTCCGCGATAGCCGTGAGCAGCGCGGAGCTGCCGGGCCTGGTGGTGTGCTGGGCCGGCATAGCCGCCGTCAACGCCGTGCACAGCGTGGGCATCCGCCGACTGCTGCGACGGCGCGACGAGCGCCGGGGCGGGGAGTGGGTCTGACGGGGACCGACCCTCAGAAGCGCTCCGGCCCGCCGGCCGCGTCCTCGGCGCGGTCGTCGCGGAAGGCGTGAAGGAGTGTGTAGCGCTTGAAGGCCGGGCCGTCGGCGGCGGCCGCCTCATGCGCGGCGGCGTCGGTCCATTCCGTGACGACGATCGCGCGCTCACCGTCCGCCGTCAGATGGATGTGCCCGGCGAGCAGGCCCGGCGCCGCCCTGACGGCGCCCGCCGCCTGGTCCGCCGCCGTCGTGGCGACCACCAGGACACCGGGTTCCCGCCCCGCGTCGTGCACCACGCTGCGGTGCAGGCGGGTCCGGTGGAGCCCCGGCCGCTCGACACCGGGCACCAGCGCGTCCACGCGGCCGACCATCGCGGGGCGGCGGGCGCGGGCCCACGCCAGGTGCGCCTCGTCGCTGGTCCACTGGGCGTAGTAGAGCAGGCCGGCGCCGTCCGTGGAGAGGAACACATGCTGGGCGAGGAGCGCGGCGGGCGGCTCGGCCGCCGCCCACTCGTCGATCGCCGCGTCGACGGCCGCGCGCGAACGCTCGGCGGTGCCCGTGAGCCACTCGCTCATCAACGCCGTACCGGCGTGCGGGTGGACGAGATCCAGAAAGTGCGTCATGAGCGCCAACCCTCATACGTCAACCGCACTTGAGGTCAAGCGGGGAAGTGTTGCGGGGACCGCCGCACCCCGGCCGGAGCCGGGGGCGGGACGACGGCGGTCCCCGCAAGGGACGCGCTCCGGGTCAGGGCCGGTCGTCGCATCCGGGTGGCGATCGAGGAGGTCCGGGAGCCGCTCCGGAGGTCCGTATCGCCGTGCACATCAATGTGCCTGACGAGTGTTAAGCCCGTGCTGCCAGCACATGACGCATACGTACACCTTGCGGCGTCGGCCCGTTTCCTGACGGCAACTTGACGCCGCGACAAGAGCGCGGGCCGCGGCGGCCGCCCCCACGAGCGACCGCCCCGACCTCCGCTACTTGCCGGCCTCGCGCGCCAGGTAGGCCAGCAGGTCCTGCCGGCTCACCACGCCCTTCGGCTTGCCCTCGACGAGGACGATCGCCGCATCCGCGTTTTCGAGGACCGCCATCAGGTCGGAGACCGACTCGCCGGAGCCGACCTGCGGCAGCGGCGGGCACATGTGCTTCTCCAACGGGTCGGTCAGCGAGGCCCGCTGGGTGAACAGGGCGTCCAGCAGCTCGCGCTCGACGACGGAGCCGACGACCTCGGCGGCCATGACGTCGGGGTGCCCGGCGCCCGGCTTGACGATCGGCATCTGCGAGACGCCGTACTCGCGCAGCACCTCGATCGCCTCGCCGACGGTCTCCTCGGGGTGCATGTGCACCAGCGAGGGCAGCGCGCCCTCCTTGTGCTGGAGCACATCGCCGACCCGGGCAGCCGTGCCGCCCTCCTCCAGGAAGCCGTAGTCGGCCATCCACTCGTCGTTGAAGATCTTGGACAGATAGCCCCGGCCGCTGTCCGGCAGCAGCACGACCACCACATCGTCCGGACCGAGCTGCGAGGCGACCTCCAGCGCCGCCACCACGGCCATCCCGCAGGAGCCGCCGACCAGCAGGCCCTCCTCCTTGGCCAGCCGCCGGGTCATCTGGAAGGCGTCCTTGTCCGAGACCGCCACGATCCCGTCGGCGACCGTACGGTCGTAGGCGGTCGGCCAGAAGTCCTCACCGACACCCTCGATCAGGTACGGGCGCCCGGAGCCGCCGCTGTAGACCGAGCCCTCCGGGTCGGCGCCGATGACCTTGACCCGGCCCTCACTGGCGTCCTTCAGATAGCGGCCGGTGCCGCTGATCGTGCCGCCGGTGCCCACGCCCGCCACGAAGTGGGTGATCCGCCCGTCCGTCTGCTCCCACAGCTCGGGGCCGGTGGTCTCGTAGTGCGAGCGCGGGTTGTTCGGGTTGCTGTACTGGTCGGGCTTCCAGGCGCCGGGCGTCTCGCGCACCAGGCGGTCCGAGACGTTGTAGTACGAGTCCGGGTGCTCGGGGTCGACGGCCGTGGGGCAGACCACCACCTCGGCGCCGTAGGCCCGCAGCACATTGATCTTGTCCGTGGACACCTTGTCCGGGCAGACGAAGATGCACTTGTAGCCCTTTTGCTGGGCCACGATCGCCAGGCCGACGCCGGTGTTGCCGGAGGTCGGCTCGACGATGGTGCCGCCCGGCTGCAGCTCACCCGACTGCTCGGCGGCCTCGATCATCCGCACGGCGATCCGGTCCTTGACCGAACCTCCGGGGTTGAAGTACTCGACCTTCGCCAGGACGGTGGCCTGGATTCCTCGAGTGACGCTGTTGAGCCGCACCAGCGGGGTGTTGCCGACAAGCTCAATCATCGAATCGTAAAACTGCACGGTGGTCTCCGCGGTCGGGGGCACGCTCTCCTGCGCCCGTGCCGCCAGCCTATTGCCCGGGTGGGTTGGACGGCGGATGCGTTGCGTTCCGTGCGGGAACGGGCAACACCCTGTTGTGGGAGTTCTTGCCGATTCAAGAGCGCGCCCGGCTCCGCCGCGGCGCGCCCGCGCTGCACGGGGAGGTGCCCGGCCGATGCCGATGACGATGTCCAGGGCGAGGGTGGCCCGGCGGATCGCGACCGCCGCCGCATTCGGCGGGGGCGGGATCGGCCTGCTCGGCGTCGCCACCGTCGGGGTGCTGCTGACCGAGGTGCGGCTGGCCCGCCGTACGGTCGGCGGCTCCAGCGACATCCCGCCCTGCGCCGACGGCCGCTACGGCGCCGCCTTCGGCCACCGCGCCGACCGACCGCCCCTGCGGCTCGGCTTCCTCGGCGACTCCACCGCCGCCGGCCAGGGCGTGCACCGCGCCTCCCAGACGCCGGGCGCGCTGCTCGCCTCGGGCCTGGCCGCCGTCGCCGAACTGCCCGTCGAATTCCGCAATGTGGCACTGCCCGGCGCGCAGTCGGACGATCTGGCGCGCCAGGTGGAGCTGCTGCTGGCGGAGGGCACCGAGACCCCGGACGTCTGCGTCATCATGATCGGCGCCAACGATGTCACCCACCGGATGCCGCCCGCGCAGTCCGTACGCCACCTGTCCGAGGCGGTGCACGGGCTCCACGCGGCGGGCTGCGAGGTGGTGGTGGGCACCTGCCCTGATCTGGGCACCATCGAGCCGGTCTACCAGCCGCTGCGCTGGGTGGCCCGGCGGCTCTCCCGGCAGCTCGCGGCCGCCCAGACCATCGGTGTGATCGAGAGCGGCGGGCGGACGGTCTCGCTGGGCGATCTGCTCGGGCCCGAGTTCGAGGCGCGTCCCCGGGAGCTGTTCGGGCCGGACAACTACCACCCGTCGGCGGAGGGCTATGCCACCGCCGCGATGGCGGTCCTGCCGACGCTGTGCGCCGCACTGGGCCTGTGGCCGGAGGAGGAGCGGCCGGAGCCCGCCCGCGGCGAGGGGCTGCTGCCGGTCGAGCAGGCGGCCGCCGAGGCGGCCTCCGAGGGCGGTACGGAGGTCACCGCCTCCCGTGCGCCCTGGGCGCTGCTCAAGCACCGCCGGCGCCGCCAGCTGCCGGAGCCCGAGTCCACGGACCCCTCGTCGCTCACGGGCTGAGGGTCTCCGCGGCGGGCGGCGGGGAGGGAGCCGGACGGGAATACCCGGGGCTCCCTCCCCGTTCTCATAAGCGCTCGCTTAGAAAAGAGGCCCGCATCACAGCCCGCACCCCGTGACCTCGGCAGTACGCACAGGTAACTTCCCTCACAGTCCAGTACTGTTCCCGCCCGTCGCCCGACCACCGCCCCTCAACGAGGCTCCCGCAGACCTCGTCCGGGGGACCCCAGCGCGCCGGGCCGTTTCCCTTGGAGCCGTGTGATGCCCGAAGCCGTGATCGTCTCAGCCGCCCGCTCCCCGATCGGCCGCGCCTTCAAGGGCTCGCTCAAGGATCTGCGTCCGGACGACCTGACCGCGAAGATCATCGAGGCCGCCCTCGCCAAGGTCCCCGAGCTGGACCCCACCGACATCGACGATCTGATGCTCGGCTGCGGCCTCCCCGGTGGCGAGCAGGGCCACAACCTCGGCCGCATCGTGGCCGTCCAGATGGGGATGGACCACCTCCCGGGCTGCACCATCACCCGTTACTGCTCCTCCTCGCTCCAGACGACCCGCATGGCGCTGCACGCCATCAAGGCCGGCGAGGGCGACGTCTTCATCTCGGCCGGCGTCGAGACGGTCTCGCGGAGCGTCAAGGGCAGCTCCGACGGCCTGCCGGACACCCACAACCCGCTCTTCGCCGAGGCCGAGGCCCGCACCGCCGCGCGCGCCGAGCAGGAGGGCGCGGACTGGCACGACCCGCGCGAGGACGGCCTGATCCCGGACGCGTACATCGCCATGGGCCAGACCGCGGAGAACCTCGCCCGCCTCAAGGGCGTCACCCGCCAGGACATGGACGAGTTCGGCGTACGGTCCCAGAACCTCGCCGAGCAGGCGATCAAGAACGGCTTCTGGGAGCGGGAGATCACCCCCGTCGAGCTGCCGGACGGCACGGTCGTCTCCAAGGACGACGGCCCGCGCGCCGGTGTCACCGTCGAGGGCGTCTCCGGCCTGAAGCCGGTGTTCCGCCCCGACGGCCTGGTGACCGCCGCCAACTGCTGCCCGCTCAACGACGGCGCCGCGGCGCTGGTCATCATGTCCGACACCAAGGCGCGCGAGCTGGGCCTGACCCCGCTGGCCCGGGTCGTGTCCACCGGCGTCTCCGGCCTCTCCCCCGAGATCATGGGCTACGGCCCCGTGGAGGCCAGCAAGCAGGCCCTCCAGCGCGCCGGCCTGTCGATCTCCGACATCGACCTGGTCGAGATCAACGAGGCGTTCGCCGCCCAGGTGATCCCGTCCTACCGGGACTTGGGCATCGACATCGACCGGCTGAACGTCAACGGCGGCGCGATCGCCGTCGGCCACCCCTTCGGCATGACCGGCGCCCGCATCACCACCACCCTCATCAACTCCCTCCAGTGGCACGACAAGCAGTTCGGCCTGGAGACGATGTGCGTGGGCGGCGGCCAGGGCATGGCGATGGTGATCGAGCGGCTGAGCTGAGCTGAAGCGGAGGGTAGGGGTCGGGCGCGAGGTACGAGTGCCCGGCACCTGCCCGGAGCGGAGGCGAAGCTCAGCGCGACCAGAAGGCACGAGCGGCTGAGCTGAAGCGGAGGGTAGGGGTCGGGCGCGAGGTACGAGTGCCCGGCACCTGCCCGGAGCGGAGGCGAAGCTCAGCGCGACCAGAAGGCACGCGCGGCTGAGCCGAGCCGCAGCGGAGCGGCCCAGCTGACGGCTTGCCCCTCACCCCCCGGGGTGTGCGCGGGCAAACGGACCAACTCCCGCCCCGCGCACACCCTTCGCTGTCGAACGGACACGGGCGGCGACACGGCGTGAGCCGTGTCACGCGTTAACAAGATCGCGACCCAATCTCCCCCAGGATTGTGACCAACGCCCTGGGGGAGCAGCGTTCTTGCAGGTCAGCAGGGGGTGACCGGCCTCCGGGAGGCCCACTGCCCCCAGCATTTCCGGACATAGTGCACCGGGTGCGGTCGCCGACCCCCGGCAGGCTGATGTAGGAAGTCGGAGAACATTCTGTTAACGGGAGTACGCCGGTGATCTCGTGGTCACCAGCAGTCGCCCCGTGAGCAGGCGCGTCAAGGGGGGCACCCCGGCCGACGGCCGGGGGAAGTCCGAGTACCGAGGCGCGGCCCGTGCCGAGCGGGTCGCCGAGCGAAGTGGGGAGGACGCATGAGCGAGCGCCGCGGGCGAATCACCGAACGCTGCGCGTCTCGCGCATGCGGGACCGAGCGAAGAGAGGTTTCGGCATGAGCGTCACCACCCTCGTCCTGCTAGTGGCCGCGGCCGTCGCCGTGGCGCTGGGCGGCGCCGCCCTGCGTACCGCCCGCGCGCTGCGCGGCCAGATCGCCGAGCTGCACGCCGAGCTCGTCACCGCCCGTCGGGACGCCGTCGCCCGCGCCCAGGCCGCGGACGCGGCACCGGCGGCCACCGCGGCCGTCCCGGCGGCCCGTACGACCCCGGCGGCCGAGACCCCGCTCGCGGACATACGCGCCGCCGTCGCCGACGCACTGGCCGAGGAGCGGGAGCGCGAGCTGGCCGAGGCGCGCGCCTTCTGGGCCGCGCAGGAGGCCAGGGACGCCGCCGACGCCCCGTCGCTGATGGGCGGCCTGCCCGGCCTCGGCGACGAGAGCCCGCTGGACGCCCGTGCCGATCACCGCGAACTGTCCGAGCGCCCGGAGTTCGACCGGCTCGACACCCAGCCGTTCCTGCCCCGCCAGGCGGACTTCGCCGGTATCGAGCCGCTGCTGGGGCCGGACGCCCTGGAGTCCGTGGAGGCGCTCGAAGCCCTCGACGCACCGGAGTTGGAGCCCGTCGAGGAAGCCGAGTCCGCCGAGCTGGCCGCCGCCCGCCGGCGCCACCCCTCGCACCCCGACTTCTCGCCGCACCCGGTGATCAGCGATCACGAGCGCACCGTCACGCGCCTGGAGGAGCTGGCCCAGGACGGCACCCCGGTCGCCGACGTCCGCCCCGGCCCGCTGGGCACCCTGGACGTCTATGTCTTCGCCGACGGCACCACGCTCTGCCTGACCCCCGGGCAGCGCGAGTCAGCCGAACGCGTCGCCGGCGCTCTGCACTCCGGGCGTACGCCGGTGCTGCTGGGCGGCTCCGGGATCTCCGGCGCGTACGCGCTGACCTTCTCCTGGGGTGAGAGCCGCGAGGAGAGCGTCTACATCCTCGCCGACCGCGTCATCGCCTCGCTCTGACCGGACGCGCGGCAGCTCAGCCGGGGGCGGCTCCCCGGGGCCTGTCCCCAGGGGGAGACACCCGAGTCACCCCCTAGCAGCGCTCCGCCACCGCCCGGACGCATCGCACGGCCTCCGCCAGCTCCTCGGCGGGGGCCACTTTCGCGTCAGAGTCCCCGGCGTCGCCGGCCGGTCGGGCGGCCGCCGCCCGCAGCGCCTCGACCAGGTCGTGTCCGGCCACCGCCAGCTGGTCGCCGGCCGCGAACATCCCGGCGTCCGGCAGCTCCCGCGGGGGCTCTTCGGGCCGCTCGATCAGCTGCGCACGGGTCGCCAACCGCCGTGCCAGCTCCAGCCCTTCGGCCGCCGCGCCGCGGCCGAGTCTGCTCTGCGGCAGCGATCGGAGGCGGTCGGCCAGGGCGTCCACGGCGGTCTGCAAAGGGGTCACGTCAAGCACGCCGTGAGCCTATGCGCCACTCCCGGGTGGTTGCCAACGGCAGAACGCTCAGGCACGGTGTGCTGAAGAACCAGCATCGACCGCGTCCGGAGGCGCCGATGTCTCAGCTCTTCTCCGAAGAGACCCACCGGAATCTGCTCTCCCGTATCCCGGACTGCACCGGCCGGGAAATCTCCGAATGGCTCCGCACCGTTGACGAGGGCCCGGCCCTCTTCCGTTTCGACGAAAAGGTCAGCTGGCTCCGTGGCGAGCACAACCTCGCGTACGGGCACGCCAAGGCGATCGTCCATGAACACGACCTCAGGCGCGCTGCGCGGAAGTTCTGACCCGCGATGACGGGCTTAGGCCTGTCCGGTTCGGGACACGCGACACACTCACGCACACAACGAAGGCCGAAGGGCCCGCAGGCGAACGCCTGCGGGCCCTTCGTGTGTCGTGCGCCGTGGCGGCCGACCGGGTCAGTCGCCTCGGAGGATCGAGATCAGCCGCAGCATCTCCATGTAGATCCACACCAGCGTCATGGTCAGGCCGAACGCGGCGAGCCAGGACTCCTCACGCGGGGCGCCGTAGGCGATGCCGTCCTCGACCTGCTTGAAGTCCAGGGCCAGGAACAGCGCGCCGAGGACCACGCCCACGATGCCGAAGACGATGCCCAGGCCGCCGCTGCGGAAGCCGAGGCCCTCGCCGCCGCCGAACACCATGAACATCAGGTTGACCAGCGACAGCAGGACGAAGCCCATCGCGGCGATCATCACGAAGCGGGTGAAGCGCGCGGTGACCCGCACGATCCGCGTCTTGTAGGCGACCAGCATCGCGACGAACACCGCCATCGTGCCCAGCACCGCCTGCATGGGGGCGCCGCCGAGCTTCGGCAGGTCGTTGATGAAGCCGCTGAGCGCGCCGAGGAAGACGCCTTCCAGCGCCGCGTACGCCAGGATCAGCGCGGGCGACGGCTTGCGCTTGAACGACTGCACCAGCGCCAGCACCATCGCGACCAGACCGGCGCCGATGGCGAAGCCGAGGCTCTTGGTCAGGAACAGCCAGCCGACGGTGGCACCGGCGACGACCGTGCCGAGCGTCATGCCCGTCCGCGCGACGACGTCGTCCATCGTCATCGGGCGGGACTGCGGCGCGTACTGCGGCGGTGCCTGGGTTACGGGCTGCTGGTCCTGGGCGTAGGGGTTGCCGCCCTGCGCGTAGGGGTTCGTGCCGGCGTACGGGTTCGCGGTGGGGCCCCCGGCCTGCGGCGGGGCGTTGAAGCCCGCGTAGCCGGTGTCGCGGCTGAACCCCCGACGCGAGAAGACCGGGTTGCTGCTCCTCATCTCACTCCTCCATGGCCGCCCTGCGCGGCCTTGACGGCAAGCGTAATGGCTTGGCAAAGGCGCGTCGCTAGTTCTTGAGCAGGATCTTTCCCCGAACCGGGTGCAACGCGTCCTCCAGAAGGAGGACGTCCGGGACGCCGCGAAGGTGCCCGGGAGGCGGCGGGCGGCGGCGCGGCGCGGGCCGCTCCGCCGCCTGCGCGCACCCCCCGCTTCCGACATTCCGGGTATTCGATCTCGGTCCGCCGTGATCGAACGGCCATTTCCCTCCGCACCGCCGCCGGGTGGAATCCGATAAATGTCTGATCGCAAGTGCTCCGCGCGCCGCCGGGCAACGCACGTCACATGCCCGCAGGCAACCGATTCACCGGAGGAGCCGTCTTCCCTTCCGGCCGGAACCTGCCCTGGTGGGTGGATCTCCTGAGATGACGCATGGTCAAGATCCGAACACCGGAGTGCCCCTTCTCGCCGCGCCGATGCCTTACTGTATGTAGCGGTTCGGGCGCGATCGGTTGTAATCCGAGGGTACAAACGGGGCTATTCTGGCGGAAAACAGTAGCGAAAGAGGGTTGAGGTGCCTGTGCCTGACGTCTCAGTAGTCGTCATCGTCTACAACGACGCCGACCGGTTGCCGACCGCAGTCCAGTCCGTGCTGGACCAAACGCTCCGGGACGTCGAGGTGGTGATCGTCGACGACTGCAGCACCGACCGCTCTTTCGAAGTGGCGCAACACCTCGCGGCCGCCCACCCCGGCCGCGTCAGAGCCTTCCAGCTACCGGAGAACAGCGGTGCCGGAGGCGAGCCGCGCAACGCCGGCATCCAGCACGCCGCGGGCCGCTACGTCATGTTCCTCGACAGCGACGACGTCCTGGAACTCAACGCGTGCCGGAACATGCTGGAGGCCGCCGAGGAAACCGGATCGGACATCGTCTCCGGTCTGTGCGTCCGGCTGCACAAGGACACCCGCAACCAGAAGCGGGACGAGTGGTACGCCTGGCTTTATTCCACGACCCGGACCCTCGAATCCGTAACGGAATTGCCGGACCTGTTCGTTTGGGACACCCTGTCCACGAACAAGTGCTATCGGCGCGATTTCCTCATCGAGAACGATCTCCGCTTCCCCAAGGGAATGTTCTACGAGGACCTGATGTTTATCGCCGACGCCTATCTCGCGGCGCGGCGCATCACCCTGATTCCCAATCAGGTCTACTTCTGGCATGTGTTCGAGCGGGCCGCCGTGAAATCGGTGACGAACCGCCGGCACGAAATGACGAACTATGCGCACCGGCTGGAAATCCACCGGCGCATCGACGCATTGCTGGCCGAACGCGGGCTGACCGAGATGCGGCTCGCCAAGGACGTGAAGTTCCTGAAGCACGACCTGGTGCTGCATCTGCGGGACCTGCCGTTCCGGGACGAGTCCTACCGCCGGGAATTCGCCGAACTCTCCCGCGAATACCTCGCGGGCATCTCTCCCGAGGCGTACGAGCGCGTTCAGCCGATACAGGCCATCTGCGCCTACCTGCTCCAGCAGGGTGACTGGGACAACCTGATCCCGGCGGTCGACACGCTCATCAACCGCGACAAGCTCTCCTCGCCGCTCGCCGAGCACGACGGCCGGATCTACTGGTGCGGCGGCCACCTCGACGACGCGTTCGGCCGCGAGGTGCTGGACGTCACCGATCTCGGCTACCACGAGAAGCCGGTCAGCCGGCTGTTCCTGCGCAACCAGCTGACCAGTTACCGCCAGTCGGGCGGAGCCGTCTCCCTGACGGGCCGGATCACCAATCCGCTCGGCGTCATCCCGCCGGGTGCCCGGCTCAAGGGCGAGCTGGAGTTCAGCGCCCGGCGGCGCAGTCTGCAGTCCTTCCAGTTCCCCGTGCGGGCGGTGCGCCACGACGGCGACGGCATCCACTGGGAGACCGCGGCGGACCTCACCGCCAAGCTGCGCCCGCTGGGCATCGTCGACAGCATCTGGGACGTCCGGCTGCGCCTGGACGTGGACGGGGTGCGCACCACCACCCGGCTCACCGTCGCCGACACCGAGCTGTCCGGCGGGCTGCCGATCCGCCCGCGGCTGACGCGGATGGTCGCCGACCACCTGGAGCCGCACGCCTCCGCCAAGGGGCATCTGGCGTTCCGCCTGGTCAGCGAGGGCCGCAACGCCGAGCGCGTACAGGAGCTGATCACCCGCGGGGTGCGCGGCACGCCGGGGACGCTGGCCAAGACCGGCTTCCGCAAGGCCAAGGCGCTGCGCAGCAAGGTCACCTCGGGTGACACCAAGCTCCGCGCCTACCACGAGGTCTTCAGCCGGCTGCCGATCAAGAAGCGCACGGTGGTCTTCGAGAGCCATCTGGGCAAGCAGTACAGCGACAGCCCGCGCGCCATCTACGAGGAGATGCGCCGGCAGGGCCTGGACTTCGAGGCGATCTGGTCGTACGCCGGCTCCCCGAAGGACTTCCCCAAGGACGTCACCCTCGTACGGCGCTGGTCGCTGCCGTACCTCAAGGCGCTGGCCCAGGCCGAGTTCTGGGTGGACAACCAGAGCTACCCGCTCAAGCTCACCAAGCGCCCGGAGACCACCTACATCCAGACCTGGCACGGCTCGGCGCTGAAGAACATGGGCTTCGACCAGCCGTCGCTGAAGGCGCAGACCCGCCAGCAGCAGGCCGAGCAGCAGCGCTCACTGGACCGCTTCGACCGCTTCCTGATCCGCTCCGAGCACGATGTCCACACCCTGGCCAAGGCGTTCCGGCTCCAGGAGAAGACGCTGCTGCGCGTGGGGTACCCGCGCAACGACGCGCTGGTGCGCGCCCGGCAGCGCGAGGCGGAGCTGGGGAAGCGCGAACGCGGGGCGCTGGCCACGGAGTTGGGCATTCCGGAGGACAAGACCGTCCTGCTTTACGCGCCGACGTTCCGCAAGGCGGGGGGCCGGCACGGGCGCTTCGCATTGCCCTTCGACGTGGAGCGTTTCGCCGACCAGTTCGGCGACCGCTATGTCCTGCTGGTGCGTTCGCACTACCTCAATCACGTGGTGCTGCCGCCGACCGTGCAGGGCCGGGTCATCGACGTATCGGCGCGCCATGACGTGACGCCGATCCTGGAGCTGGCCGATGGTTTGATCACGGACTATTCGTCGGTGATGTTCGATTACGCGCTGCTCGACCGGCCACTGATGTTCTTCACCTACGACTACGACGAATACGTCCACGAGGGCCGGGGGACGTACTTCGATCTGCCGGAGCACGCGCCGGGCCCGGTGGTCCGCACCGAGGACGAATTCCACGAGACGATCAAGTCGTTCGAGACGCAGGCGCTGGAATACGCGAAGCGCCGCCAGGAATTCGTCGCCAGGTTCGGGGAATACGACCGGGGCGACGCCGCCAAGAGCATCGTCGATCAGTTCTTTGCGCAGTGGAGCCGTTGATGACCAAGTCGTACGCAGCCGAACCGCGGGACATCTTCTTCGTCTCCAACAGCGTCAACGAGATGGGCGGCATCACCAGCTGGTCGCACCAGATGGCGCGCCTGTTCAGCGAGCGGGGCCACCGGGTGCACATCGTCGGCATCGTGCCGCCGCCCGAGGGACGGGTCCACGAACTCGCCGACGACCTGCCGTTCCGGACCACCACGCTCTACAGCGAGCACCCGCCGGCCGTGCGTCCGGTCCGCGGCCTCAAGGACCGGCTCAACCTCGCCGAGCAGCGCCGCCGGACGGCCCGGGAGGCCGGTATGCGCGAGCAGGCGGCCAAGATGAGCGCGCTGTTCCGGGCGGCCAAGCCGGGCGGAGTGGTGATCGTCACCCAGGTCTGGGCGATGGAGTGGGTGGCGGAGGCCGACACCGCGGGGCTGACGGTGATCGGTATGAGCCATGAATCCTTCGATACCTGCCGCAAGTCGTCCCGCTTCGGTCGCGTCAAGCGGTTTTACGCGGACGTCGACCGGATGCTGACGCTCACCCGGGAGGACGCCGACCGCTGGATCCGGCAGCGGATGGACAATGTCGGCTTCATGCCGAACCCGCTGCCGTTCTTCCCCGACGTCCCCTCGGACCGGTCGCGCAAGTGCGTGGTCAGCATCGGCCGGCTCCACGAGGAGAAGGGCGTGGACCTGCTGCTGGAGGCCTGGGCGAAGGTCGCTCCGCAGCACCCGGACTGGACGCTGCGGATCTACGGCTCCGGTGAGGAGGCCGAGGCGCTGCGCAAGCTGGCGGCGGAGCTGGGGGTGGCCGCGTCGGTCGAGTGGATGGGGCGTACCGGCGACGTCCCCGGGGCCCTGCGGGAGAGCGCGGTGTTCGCGCTGAGTTCGCGCGGTGAGGGCTTCCCGCTGGCTCCGATGGAGGCGATGGCGACCGCCGTGCCGTGTGTGGCCTTCGATGTGGCGCCGGGCGTCCACGAGATCATCACGGACGGCGAGGACGGACTGCTGGCCCCTCCGGGCAATATCACCGAATTCGCCCGGCATCTCGACACCCTCATGTCCGACAAGGAGCTTCGGGACGCTATGGGGGAAGCCGCGCGGGAGAACATCCAGCGGTTCTCCACGGAGGAGATTGTCGGCCGCTGGGAGAGCCTGTTCGCGCTTGTCGAGCGCTGAGCCGACAACACACAAAGCGAGGAGGGCCGCCGGCATTCACCGGCGGCCCTCCTCGTTGAATTTTCAGCCAATCGCCCGTCTTTGGCCCGCCGCTCGCGGGAGTGCCCGGAGCCGGACTTGAACCGGCACGGCCCGTAGGCCAGCGAGGTTTAAGCTCGCCGTGTCTGCATTCCACCATCCGGGCCTGGGATCCCCCATGCCACCTCAAAGAGGGCAGCACGAGCGTAGCCCGCAGTGCACGACGCCGATCGGCCACTCATCCCGAGGTTGTCTTATTTTATTGGCAACTGAGGGTGCATCAGCGCTGGTACAGGCCTTAGGCACATGCCTGAGGTCTGTCTTAGCCAGGACCCCCCGCGGCGCAAATTCGTGCCCGAATTGACGTAAACTCGACGCCCCGTCAGCCCCGCTCTCACCCCTGCGGGTGTCCCCCCTCGGACCGCCCGCGACGCCGAGCCGGCGTCAGGGTTCCGTCTCCTCCCCAGGGATGACCGCACGGTCCATGGATACGCCCCAGGGCTGGTCGAGGACGGGCACAGGGGTTGACGTCCACCCCCCTTCTCCTGACCCACGATGGAAACCGTCCGCTTGATGTCCGCGGTGTGCGCCCACGGGCCGCCCGCGGAGCAGATGGTCCCCTCGTCCCGACAGGAGCTCCTTCCCGTGACCACCACCCACTCCGGCGTCTCCACCGCCAGCCGCGCCACCGCGGTGGCCGCCCGCGCCACGGATCTCACCAAGGTCTACGGACAGGGCGAGACCCAGGTGGTCGCCCTGGACGCGGTCTCCGTCGACTTCCGGCAGGCCCAGTTCACCGCGATCATGGGCCCCTCCGGGTCCGGCAAGTCGACCCTGATGCACTGCATGGCCGGGCTGGACTCGATCTCCGGCGGCTCGGCCAGGCTCGGCGACATCGAGCTGACCGGCCTGAAGGACAAGAAGCTCACCCAGCTGCGGCGCGACAAGATCGGCTTCATCTTCCAGGCGTTCAACCTGCTGCCGACCCTGAGCGCCCTGGAGAACATCACCCTGCCCATGGACATCGCCGGCCGTAAGCCGGACCGCGCCTGGCTGGACCGCGTGGTGGAGACCGTCGGGCTGAGCGGCCGCCTCAAGCACCGCCCCAGCCAGCTCTCCGGCGGCCAGCAGCAGCGCGTCGCGGTCGCCCGCGCGCTCGCGTCCCGGCCCGAGATCATCTTCGCCGACGAGCCCACCGGAAACCTCGACTCGCGCTCCGGCGCCGAGGTGCTGGGCTTCCTGCGCAACTCCGTACGCGAACTGGGCCAGACCGTGGTGATGGTGACCCACGACCCGGTCGCCGCCTCCTACGCGGACCGCGTGATCTTCCTCGCCGACGGCCGGATCGTCGACGACATGCCCGACCCGACCGCCGACATGGTGCTCGAACGCATGAAGGGCTTCGACGCCAAGGGCCGTACGAGCTGACCGGCAGCAGCCACCCGCAACCCGGACCTCTCCTCCAGGACTGACCCACCCATGTTCCGTACCGCCTTGCGCAACGTGCTTGCGCACAAGGCCCGGCTGCTGATGACCGTCCTCGCCGTGATGCTCGGCGTGGCCTTCGTCTCCGGCACCCTGGTCTTCACCTCGACCCTCTCCGAAGCGACCCAGGCCAGCTCTCAAAAGGGCTACGACAATGTCGACGTCGCCATCCAGCCGAAGTCCCCGGACAACGGCGGCGGCGCGCCCGGCGCGGTCCCCCACCTCGACCAGAAGCTGCTCGACAAGGCCGGCCGGGTCCCCGGCGCCGCCTCCGTCACGGGCACCGTCTCCGGCTTCACCGCCATCGCCGACAAGAAAGGCGGGCTGATCGGCGACGGCTTCCCCACCCGCGGCGGCAACTACTTCCCCGGCGCCGACGGCAAGGACGCCCGCTATCCGATGCGCAGTGGCGCCGCCCCCAAGGGCGCGCACGAGTTCGCGCTGGACGCGCACACCGCCGACACGGCCGGCTACAAGGTCGGCGACACCGTCCGGCTCTCCGTCGACGGACCGGTCCGCGAGCAGAAGCTGACCGGCGTCTTCACCACCGACGACGGCGCGGTCGCGGCCGGCGGCAGCCTCGCGCTGTTCGACACCCGCACCGCCCAGCAGCTGTTCGCCACGCCCGGCGCCTTCAGCGAGATCGACGTCAAGGCCGCGCCGGGCACCTCCCAGAGCGCCCTGAAGGCCGCGATCGACAAGGTGCTGCCCAAGGACGGCGCCGAGTCCACCACCGGCAAGCAGCTCGCCGACGAGCAGGCGAAGATGATCGCCGCGAGCATGGACGGCATGAAGACCGGCCTGCTCGTCTTCGCCGGTATCGCGCTCTTCGTCGGCGTCTTCATCATCGCCAACACCTTCACCATGCTGGTCGCCCAGCGCACCAAGGAGCTGGCGCTGCTGCGTGCGGTCGGCGCGAGCCGCCGGCAGGTGACCCGCTCGGTGCTGATCGAGGCGTTCGTCGTCGGCGCGGTCGCCGCGGTCACCGGCCTGGTCGCCGGCATCGGCATCGGCGCCGGGATGCGCGCCCTGATGAGCGCCACCGGCGCCAGGTTCCCCGACGGCCCGCTGGTCGTCTCGCCCTCCACGGTCCTGATCTCGCTGCTCGTCGGCATCGTCGTCACCGTCCTGGCCGCCTGGCTGCCGGGCCGGCGCGCCGCGAAGATCCCGCCGGTCGCCGCGATGAACAGCGTGCACGCCACCGCCACCGCCAAGTCGCTGGTGGTCCGCAACACCATCGGTGCGCTGTTCGCGGGCGCCGGTGCGGCCGGTGTCCTGGTGGCCACCGGTATGGACGACGGCAAGGCCGTGATGGTCGGCGGCGCGGTGCTGCTGCTGATCGGTGTGTTCATCCTGACGCCGCTGCTGTCCCGCCCGCTGATCGCGCTGGCCGCGCCCGTGTTGCGCGCCTTCGGGATCTCCGGTGCGCTCGCCCGGCAGAACGCGGTCCGCAACCCGCGCCGTACGGCCGCCACGGCCTCCGCGCTGATGGTCGGGCTGACGCTGATCACCGGCATGACGGTGATCGCGGGCAGCGTGCAGAAGGGCATCGACAAGATGGCCACCGACGCGCTCAAGGCCGACTACGTCGTCTCCATGGCCAGCCCGACGCCCCTCTCCCCCGACGTGGCGAAGAAGATCGCCGGCCTGGACGGGGTCACCGCGTCCAGCCCGCTGCGCAACTCCCCGTCCCGCATCGGCACCGACCCCCAGTCCCTGACCGGCGTCAACGGCGCGGACTTCGGCAAGCTCACCCGGCTCGACTTCGTCAAGGGATCGCTGGGCGACCTGCGCGGCGACCGGACCGTGGTGGACGACGCCACCGCCAAGGAGAAGGGCTGGCAGCCCGGCTCCCGCTTCCCGGTGACGTTCGAGGACGGCAAGAAGGGCACGCTGACGGTCTCCGGTGTCTACCGGGGCAACGAGATGATCAATGGCGTCATCCTGGACACCGCCACGCTGGCCCCGCACCAGAAGCAGATCACCGATATGAAGGTGATGGTCAAGACCAAGGACGGCGCCACCGACGCCGCCAAGGACTCGCTGGTCAAGGCGCTCGGCAAGAACCCGGCGATCACCGTCGCGGACAAGCAGGACGTCTCCGACGGCATAGCCAAGATGTTCAACCTGATGCTGAACATGCTCTACGGGCTGCTGGCGATGGCCGTGATCGTCGCGGTGCTCGGGGTCATCAACACCCTGGCGATGTCGGTCTTCGAACGCTCGCAGGAGATCGGCATGCTGCGCGCCATCGGCCTGGACCGGCGCGGCATCAAGCGGATGGTCCGCCTGGAGTCGCTGGTGATCTCGCTGTTCGGCGGGGTGCTCGGCATCGGCCTGGGCGTGTTCTTCGGCTGGGCGGCCGGCGAACTGATCAGCGGCTCGCTGCCGACGTACGAGCTGATCCTGCCCTGGGCCCGGATCGGCGTCTTCCTCGCCCTGGCCGCACTCGTCGGCGTACTGGCCGCACTGTGGCCGGCCCGCCGGGCGGCGAAGCTCAACATGCTGGCGGCGATCAAGGCGGAGTAGCCGACCGCCACCCGGCGCCGACCGCGGCGCCGGGGCTCGTCCCGCCGCTGCTCCCCCATGCCTCAAGGGCGTGGGGAGCAGCGGCGACGACGGTGGGAGGGCCTTGCGGCACGGGGGTCAGCCGAGCCCGGCGGAACCCCACACCCGCGTCCGCAACGGCACCCCGGAACCCCCGCCCTCCGGGGTCCGGACGGCCAGGACCTGGTTGACTCCTATCCGGTTCCGCTCGAAGGACAGGGCCGACGCGGCCATGTACAGCCGCCAGACCCGGGCCCGCCCCGCGGACGTCAGGCGCGCCGCCTCGTCCCAGCGCGCCTCCAGGTTGGCGACCCAGCTGCGCAACGTCAGCGCGTAGTGCTCCCGGATCGCCTCCACGTCCCGTACCTCGAAACCGGCCTCCTCCAGCTGGCCGACCGTCCGGCCGACCGGCGCCAGCTCCCCGTCCGGGAAGACATAGCGGTCGATGAACTCATCGACTCGGTAGGTCTCCTCGTCCGACAGCGGACGCCGGGCGATCTGGTGGTTCAGCAGCCGCCCGCCGGGCCTGAGCAGGGAGTACAGCGCGCTCGCGTACTCCGCGTACTGGGCCCGCCCGACGTGCTCGGCCATCCCGATCGAGGAAACCGCGTCGAACGGCTCGTCCTTGATCTCGCGGTAGTCCTGCACCCGGATCTCGATCCGGTCGGCGAGCCCGGCGTCGGCGATCCGCTTGCGGGCGAAGGTGGCCTGCTCCTCGGAGAGGGTGATGCCGACCGCCCGTACGCCGTACTCGCGGGCCGCGTGCAGCACCATCGAGCCCCAGCCGCAGCCCACGTCCAGCAGCCGCTGGCCCTCCCTGAGCCCGAGCTTGCGGCAGATCAGGTCGAGCTTGTCGCGCTGGGCGTCCTCCAGGGTGGCGTCCGGGCCCTCCCAGTAGGCGCAGGAGTAGACCATGGACGGGCCGAGGACCAGCGCGTAGAAGTCGTTTCCGACGTCGTAGTGGTGGCTGATGGCTTCCTTGTCGCGGCGCAGGGTGTGCAGCGGTCCGCGGCGGCGCCGGACCTCCTCGGCGGGCGGCGTGGGCGGTACCGGGGCGCCGGCCAGGGCGAGCAGCTCCCGGGCGGCGGAGCGGATCTCCGGCCGGGCCAGCGCGCGCAGCACGGCGGCGCGTTGCGGCTTGGGGGCGTCGTCGTCGCGCTCCCAGATCATCCCGGCGAGCAGATCGAGCGCCTTGTAGAGGTCCCCGTCGACGTCGATGTCGCCGGCGACCCAGGCGCGGGCCAGGCCCAGCTCACCGGGCTTGAACAGCATCCGGCGCAGCGCGCGGCGGTTGCCGATGACGAGTACGGGTGCCCCCGGCGGGCCGGACTCGCTGCGGTCCCAGGCGCGGATGCGCACCGGGAGGGGGCTTCCCAGCACCTCCTCGGCGAGCTTGGTGAGCCGTCCAGCGGCGTCGGCCATGTCGCACACCTCCGTGTTGACGAGTCGGGCAAAGAAGTTTCACCCACCACGTAAACGCCAATGGGGCGCCCAGATAGTCCCGTTCACACGTAAGAGAACCGCAAACCGCCCGGTTTTCGCCAGAGCGGACACGCCGAAGGGCGCCCGCCCCACGGATGGCGGACGCCCTTCGGGCTGGTCGGAGTAGCCGACCGGTGTTTCAGGAGGCCTTGGCCTTCGGCTTGTCGCCGGCGCCGGCAGCGGCCGGCGCGGGGGCCGGCTTGGCCGCCTCGTAGAACTCCTCGCGGGGGTTCTCCATGGCGCCGAGCGAGACGACCTCGCGCTTGAGGAACATGGCCAGCGTCCAGTCGGCGAAGACCCGGATCTTGCGGTTGAACGTCGGCATCGCCATGCCGTGGTACGCGCGGTGCATGTACCAGGCGAGGCGGCCCTTGAGCTTGATCTTCATCTTGCCCATGACGATCATCGCGACGCCCTTGTGCAGGCCCAGACCGGCGACCGCACCCTTGTTGGCGTGGCTGTACTCCTTCTGCGGGAAGCCCCGCATGCCGGAGACCACGTTGTCACCGAGGACCTTGGCCTGCCGCAGCGCGTGCTGCGCGTTCGGCGGGCACCAGGCGTTCTCGTTGCCGTTCTTGCGGCCGACCAGGTCCGGGACCTGGGCGTTGTCGCCCGCGGCCCAGATGTAGTCGGTGCCCTGCACCTGGAGGGTGGCGCCGGTGTCGACGTGACCGCGCGGGCCGAGCGGCAGACCGAAGCGGGACAGCGCCGGGTTGGGCTTGACACCCGCGGTCCACACGATGGTGTTGGAGTCGACTTCAAGGCCGTTGTTGAGCTTCACATGGCCGTCGACGCAGGAGTCCATGCCGGTCTTGAGGTAGATCTCGACGCCGCGGCTCTCCAGGTGGTCCTTGCCGTAGGCACCGAGCTTCGGGCCGACCTCGGGGAGGATCTTGTCGGCGACGTCGACCAGCAGGAAGCGCATGTCCTCGCGCTTGACGTTGCTGTAGTACTTCGCGGCGTCGCGGGCCATGTCCTCGACCTCGCCGACGGTCTCCGCGCCGGCGAAGCCACCGCCGACGAAGACGAAGGTCAGGGCCTTGCGGCGGACCTCTTCGTCGGTCGTGGAGTCGGCCTTGTCCAGCTGCTCCAGGACGTGGTTGCGCAGGCCGATGGCCTCTTCCACACCCTTCATGCCGATGCCGTTCTCGGCCAGGCCGGGGATCGGGAAGGTGCGGGAGACCGCGCCCATCGCGATGACCAGGTAGTCGAAGGGCAGCTCGTACGCCTCGCCCACCAGCGGGGCGATCGTGGCGACCTTGCGGTCCTGGTCGATGGTGGTGACCCGGCCGGTGAGGACCTCCGCCTTGGGAAGCACGCGTCGCAGCGGGACGACGACATGCCGCGGGGAGATGCTGCCGGCGGCGGCTTCGGGCAGGAAGGGCTGATAGGTCATGTACGACCGCGGGTCGACGACCGTGACGGTCGCCTCGCCGTAGCGCATCTTCTTGAGGATGCGCCGAGCTGCGTACAGGCCTACGTACCCACCGCCTACTACGAGGATCCTGGGACGCTCCGTGGTGCTCATGCATCGAGTATCCACCCCCACATGGGGGGTCGCTCGTGAGCCCCTTCACAAGCAACGAGGGGGTATCTGCTACACTCCGCCGGCTTCGTGACCGACGCCATAGTCCGGACCGGAACCACCGTAGGGCCCAAGGCGTTGGAGACCCCCGTTGATCAGGGCTTGTCGGCCCCCGGCCGGCCGAACCACTCCCTCCGGGAGCGCATCGCTCACGCTCCGGCACCCACGCATCCTCCGGGTCGAAGGGTCTTAGGACCTTCGAATGAGGGTCGGACAAGCAGATTGTTCGCCCAACAGGAGGCTTTTTCATGTGAAGGATTTCACGAACTTTCTTCGCGGCCCCCTCCACGGAACCCTCCGAAGCCCCCCGGAACGCGCTCGGACAAGGGCTCCCGCCCGCTCAAGACGCCGGTCGGCAGAGGCCGTTGCCGACCCCTGCCGCACCTCCGCGGCGCCCCGGCCGGCGACTTCAGCCGGCGATGCTCCAGGCGATGCCGTCGAGGATGTCGTGCTCGCTGACCACGACCTCCTCGGCGCCCGTGCGCTCCATGATCGACAGCAGTACGAGCGCGCCCGCGCCGATCACATCGACCCGGCCCGGGTGCATGACGGGGATGGCCGCCCGCTCGGCGTGGGTGGCCGACAGCAGATGCTCGGTGATCTCGCGAACCTTCGCCAGCGAGATCCGCGCGTGGTGGATGGCCTCGGAGTCGTAGTGGTCCAGGCCCAGCGCGATACCGGCGACGGTGGTGACCGAACCGGCCAGGCCCACCAGCGTGGCGGCCTCGCTCAGCGGGACGGTCCGCTCCGCCCGGTCCAGCGCCGCGGCGATGTCCCCCTTCATGGCGGTGATCTGCCCCGGGGCCGGCGGGTCGGTGATCTCGCCGCCGTGCAGCAGGTGCCGCTCGGTCATCCGCACGCAGCCGACGTCGACGGAGCAGGCGGCGCGGTAGGAACTGCGCGGCGAGGCGTCCTGGGAGTCGCCGAGGACGAACTCGGTCGAGCCGCCGCCGATGTCCACCACCAGGAAGGGCTTGGCCAGGTCCGGGCGACCCGCCAGCTCCTTGGTGGCGCCGTTGAAGGAGAACTCCGCCTCCTGGTCACCGGTGATCACCTCGGGCTCCACACCCAGGATGTCCACGACACCGCGGACGAAGTCCTCGCGGTTCTCCGCGTCCCGGGAGGCGGAGGTGGCCACGAAGCGGACCTGCTGCGCGCCCAGGCTGCCGATCACCGCGGCGTACTCCCGGCAGGCCGCGAAGGTCCGCTCCAGCGCCTCCGGCGCCAGCCGCCCGGTGCGGTCCACGCCCTGGCCCAGCCGGACGATCTGCATCCGGCGGTCGAGGTCCTTCAGCTCGCCCGTCTCCGGGTCCGCGTCCGCGACCAGCAGCCGGATGGAGTTGGTACCGCAGTCGATGGCGGCGACCCGCTTCACTGGGACCCTCCCTTGTCGTCCTCGGCGCAGGGGCTCACGCACGGCCCCTTCTTCCACCACTCCGGCAGCATCGCGATCGCCTCGTCCCCGAGCGGGTTGACGCCGGGACCGGCCGCCAGCGAGTGGCCGACGAGGACGTGCAGGCACTTGACCCGGTCGGGCATGCCGCCCGCGCTCGGGAAGCCCTGGAGCACCTCGATGGCGTCCCGCCGCCGGATGTAGTCCTCGTGGGCCGCGCGGTAGGCGGCGGCCAGCTCCGGGTCGGACGCCAGCCGTTCGGACATCTCCTTCATCACGCCGTCGGCCTCCAGCGTGCCGATCGCGGAGGCCGCACGCGGGCAGGTGAGGTAGTAGAGCGTGGGGAAGGGCGTGCCGTCCTCCAGGCGCGGCGCCGTCTCGACGACGTCCGGCTGGCCGCAGGGGCAACGGTGCGCGATGGCGCGCAGCCCGCGGGGCGGGCGGCCGAGCTGCTCCTTGAAGGCCGCGATGTCCGCGGCGGTGGGCTCGGTGGGCTCGGTCTGGGGCGGAGGGGTTTCCATGTGCGCTTTCGGTGAGGTGGGTGGTGGGGCGGCGGTGCGGACCGCCTGGTGTCGACAGTACGGGCTGCCCCGCGCCGGCGGTACGGCCCGAGGCGCACCCCCTAGCGCTTGTCGGCCGCGTCGACGGCGCTCCACAGATTCTCGTACCAGGGGCGCCGCGCCGCCTGCGGTCCCCTCGGGGCGGCGGCGGAACCGGAGCCGTCCTGGACGAGGTAGCCGGTCTCCCCCGGCATGACGTAGTGCAGTTGCCGGCGGGCCTGCTGGCGTACGTACTCCGGGTCCTGCCACCGGGCCCGCTGCTCGCGCAGCCGGTCCAGCTCGGCACCGGCGTCCTGGGCCTTGCGGCGCTGTTCGGCGATGTCGGAGCGCTGGGAGATGTACTGCCTTATGGGGTACGCGAGGGCGACCACCAGGGAGCACATCACCAGCGCCAGCAGGGCGGCGCGGCCGGTGAGGCGGTTGCGGCGGGGCGGGCGGGCTCGGTAGACGCGGGCGGCGGCCTGCTCGCCGAGCGCCTTGAGTCGGGTCGCGGTCGAGAACCGGTCCGCGGGCACGTCGTCTCCCCTTCACTGACTGACGCCGGACTGCATCAAGCAGGTACGTCCCCGGCAACGGTACGGGACCGTCGCCGGGGACGTACGGAGGTGCTCGGCCGTAACGTCAGCCGATCAGCCGTGACGCGGAGCTCCGCTCCGCGTCAGTTCGCCGGGCGCTGCACCGAATCAGTTCGCGGAGCGCTGTACTGATTCAGTTCGCGGAGCGCTGTACTGAATCAGTTCGCGGAGCGCTGTACTGATTTCAGTTCGCGGAGCGAAACCGCGGGAAGGCGGAGCGGCCGGCGTAGACCGCGGCGTCGTCGAGGATCTCCTCGATGCGCAGCAGCTGGTTGTACTTGGCGACGCGCTCGGAGCGGGCCGGGGCACCGGTCTTGATCTGGCCGCAGTTGGTGGCGACGGCCAGGTCGGCGATGGTGACGTCCTCGGTCTCACCGGAGCGGTGCGACATCATGCACTTGAAGCCGTTGCGCTGGGCCAGCTCGACGGCGTCCAGGGTCTCGGTCAGCGAGCCGATCTGGTTGACCTTCACCAGCAGCGCGTTGGCGGAGCCCTCCTCGATGCCGCGGGCGAGGCGCTCGGGGTTGGTGACGAACAGGTCGTCGCCGACCAGCTGGACCTTGGCGCCGAGCTTGTCGGTGATGACCTTCCAGCCGGCCCAGTCGTCCTCGAACAGCGGGTCCTCGATGGAGACCAGCGGGTAGGCGTCGACCAGCTCCGCGTAGTACTCGGTCATCTCGGCGGCCGAGCGGGACTGGCCCTCGAACTGGTACGTGCCGTCCTTGTAGAACTCGGAGGCGGCGACGTCCAGCGCGAGCGCGATGTCCTGGCCGGGGGTGTAACCGGCCTGCTTGACGGCCTCCAGGATGAGGTCGAGGGCCTCGCGGTTGGAGCCCAGGTTCGGGGCGAAGCCGCCCTCGTCGCCGAGGCCGGTGGACAGGCCGCGCTCCTTGAGAACCTTCTTGAGGGTGTGGTAGACCTCCGCGCCCCAGCGCAGCGCCTCGGAGAAGGACTCCGCGCCGATCGGCGCGATCATGAACTCCTGGATGTCCACGTTGGAGTCGGCGTGCGAGCCGCCGTTGAGGATGTTCATCATCGGCACGGGCAGCACGTGCGCGTTCGGGCCGCCGAGGTAGCGGAACAGCGGGAGGTCGCTGGCCTCGGAGGCGGCGTGCGCGACGGCGAGGGAGACGCCGAGGATGGCGTTGGCGCCGAGCGAGCCCTTGTTGTCGGTGGCGTCCAGGTCGAACATCGCCTGGTCGATCAGCCGCTGCTCGGTCGCGTCGTAGCCGACGAGCTCCGGGCCGATCTGCTCGATGACGGCCAGGACGGCCTTCTCGACGCCCTTGCCGAGGTAGCGGTTCGGGTCGCCGTCGCGGAGCTCGATGGCCTCGAAGGCGCCGGTCGAGGCGCCGGACGGCACGGCGGCACGGCCCGTGCTGCCGTCGTCGAGGCCGACCTCGACCTCGACCGTGGGATTACCTCGCGAGTCGAGAATTTCGCGGGCTACGACGACGTCGATGGACGGCACGTTGTCTCCTTCGTGGGTGTCTGGAGTTCTGCAGCACGAGCCTAACGGCCCGGGGCGCGTGCGCTTGCCCTTGGCCCGCTCCGTGGGACGGAATGACGGAACAAAGAGCCCAAAGGCGCAGTTCACGGGATGTTTCGCCACACTGTTCGCTGAGCGGGTAAAAGCGCGAGACGCAGCTGGTCACGGCGGTGCGGACCGCGGCGCATGGAGAAGCCCCGCCGCGGCGCGCTGGGGGGAGTGGCGCGCCGGACGGGGCGGTCTCACGGAGGAACGGGGCCCGCCGCTTCGGCGGGCGGGAGTCCCGGTGAGCGGACGGCTCAGATGCTGAGCTGCTGACCCGGGAAGATCAGGTTCGGGTTGCCGCCGATGACCGACTTGTTGGCCTCGTAGAGCGACTTCCAGTTGGTGCCGTGGGCCTTGGCTATCTTGGCGAGGGTGTCGCCGGACTTGACGGTGTAGTCGCCGCCGCGCTCGGACTTCTTCGGGGCCGGCTGGGCCTTCTCGGCCTTGGGGGCCGGGGCCTTCTTCACCTCGGGCTTGGCCTCGTCCTGCTTGGGGGCGGACTTGGTGGAGGTGTCGAGGTCGGGGGACGGGCCACCGGAGGTCAGGCCGCCGGCACCGGCGCAGGACCAGGCACCCGGGCCCTGGATGGCGAGGAGCTTCTCGGCGGCGGCGATCTGCTGGGCCTTGGTGGCCAGGTCGGCGCGCGCCGCGTACTGGGTGCCACCGGCGGCGGCCCAGCTGGAGTTGGAGAACTGCAGGCCACCGTAGTAGCCGTTACCGGTGTTGATCGACCAGTTGCCACCGGACTCGCACTGGGCGACCTTGTCCCAGGTGGCGACCGAGGCGGCGGAGGCGGACGTGGCGCCCATCAGCGGGACGGCGACGGCGGCACCGGCGACACCGGCGAGGGTGGCGACGCGGACGGCCTTGGAGGGACGACGGTGCTTGCCCTTGTTGATCAGCATGGTTCGTTCGTTTCCTCACCGACGCCTACGAGGTGAGCTGTCGGGTTCGGGCTGTGAGTCGCCCGGCCGGGCGCGCGTGGCGCACCTGGCTTCACCCCAAGCCGACTGACCCGCTTTCACGGACCGGGCCGGCGCCTACCTTGGTTCCCCCGCTCCTGCCTTCGGCGCTTGCGCGTCAACTACCTCCGACCACCGGCAGGATTCGGCGTGTGATCGAAGGGGCCCGCTTTGGCGAGCGGTCCTGACCGTAAGCAGTAATCCCCTTGGTGTTCAAACCCCACCTTCTGAACCAAGTTGACCGTTTTTGATCACGGGTTGGTCACATATCTGCAGGTGGGACCCGTTATGACGGCGGCGGGCGGATCTGCCCGCCCGCCGCCCAACGAGAGCCTTGTCTCACTTTCCCAAAGGGGACGAATACGGCGAACTAGCCTGCCGCATGCCCGAGATCGAGCCGCTGACCCGGCTGGATCAGGTTCTCGTCGGCCCCGATGACGCCCTCGTTGCGCTCGTAGAGCGCGGGCCAGCCGCCGGGCAGCCGGTGGGCCGCGGCGATGGCTGACAGGCTGTCACCCGGGCGCACGGTGTAGTCGCCGTCCGCCGGGTCCGTGCGGCGCCCGTCGTCGCCGCGCGAGGCGTGCCGGCCGCCGGGCGACCGGTCGCCGCCGTCGTCCTCGCCCGGGTCCGCGTCGCCGCGGTGCTTGCCCTTGCCGGGCGTCTGGCCGGGCGTACCGCTCGGGTCCGTACGGCCGGCGTCGCCGGCGGGGTCGGTGGGGCGGGAGGCGTCGTCGCCCTGGTCGCCGGGGGTGGCGGAGTCGGACGGCTCCGGGGTCTCGGGGGTGTCGCCGCCGTCGGACTCGGACGGCGCCGGCGTCTCCTGGGACGGCTCGTCGCCCGCGTCGTCGCGCGAGTCGTCGGACGATCCGTCGTGGGAGCCGCCCTGGGATCCGTCATGGGACCCCTTGGGCTCGGCCTCGTGGTCGCCCTCGTGAGCCTTGGAGTCGTCCGGGTCGCCGGGGTCATCGGACGAGCCGGTCGACGGGGGCTGGTCCCAGGGCGCCGGGTCGGCGTCTTCGTCGGACGGGTCGGGCCGCGGCGTGCTCGTGCTGCCCGGGTCGACCTTCGGCGCGCGGCCGTCCTTGGTGAGCCCGGCGTTGACGGCGCAGCTCGGCCAGGCGTCCGGGCCGCGGTCGTCGAGGATCGATTCGGCCACGGCTATCTGCTGGGCGCGGCTGGCGAGATCGGGGCGCGAGGCGTAGGCCCCGCCGCCGTAGTCGTCCCACATCTCCTGGGTCAGCTGCAGCCCGCCGTAGAAGCCGTTGCCCGAGGCGGCGCTCCACACCCCGCCGCTCTCGCACTGGGCGACCCGGTCCCAGGTCGCGGTGTCGGCGGCGTGTGCCCCACTGGCGGAGACCAGGGGCAGTGCGAGCCCCGCGCCGGTCACTCCCACCGTGACAAAGATGGCCGGTGCTTGACGGGGGCGACGATGTCGGCCGTTCCCGGAACGCATGCGGATGCCTTTCGCGCGGCGGTTGAGTTGTTCGACGACCGTTCGATTCCCCACCCCATCGGACGTCCGCTTATGCGTGCGCCCGCGTGAACGAATCGTGAATCCTGTCGACCGTCGATCGAAAGGTAGCCGGGGTCACGGGTAGTCACAAGCCGGTGTAGCGCAGATCACGCGGAGGTCACGCTGCTGACGCTGCGTCACCTTCGGCGATACCCCCGGTCAGGACCGTTCGGGCGTGAACTCCACCGGAAGGGACCGCAGTCCGCGCATGATGAGCCCGCCGCGCCAGCGCAGATCATCAGGATCCGTGGCAAACCGGATGTCCGGGAGCCGGGTCAGGAGCGTGGCGAGCGCGGTCTGCCCTTCGAGCCGGGCGAGCGGTGCGCCCAGGCAGTAGTGGATGCCGTGCCCGTATCCCAGATGCTGATTGTCACGTCGGGTCAGATCGAGAACATCGGGTTCGACAAAGCGTGACGGATCACGGTCCGCGGCGGCCAGCACCACCAGTACGGGATCGCCCTCGGCGATCCGCTGCCCGCCGAGCGTCAGCTCCTGCGTCGCGAACCGCCAGGTCGCCAGCTCCACGGGCCCGTCGTAGCGGAGCAACTCCTCGATGCCGGTGGCCAGCAGCTCGGTGTCGCCCGCCACCATCGACTTCTGCAGCAGTTCGCGCTGGGCGGGGTGGCGCAGCAGCGCATAGGTGCCGTTGCCGATGAGGTTGACGGTGGTCTCGAAACCGGCGAAGAGCAGGATGAACGCCATCGCGGCGGCCTCGTTCTCCGTGAGGTGCTCGCCGTGGTCGGAGGCGCGGATCAGACCGGATATCAGGTCCTCGTCCGGCTCCGCCGTCTCCCCCAGGGACGCCCGCTTGCGGTGGATCAGCTCGGCGAGATAGCCGCGCATCTTCTTCACGGACCGGGCGACCCCGCCGCGCGGGCCCCCGCCGTGCCGGATCATCATGCCCGCCCAGTCGCGGAAGTCGTCCTGGTCCTCGCGCGGCACCCCGAGCAGGTCGCAGATCGCGTAGATGGGCAGCGGAAAGGCGAACTCATGGATCAGGTCGGCCTCGCCGCGGTCGGCGAAGCCGTCGATGAGCTGGTCGGCCAGCTCCCGGACGCGGGGGGCGAAGGCCGCGACCCGGCGCGGGGTGAACGCCTTCGACACCAGCCGGCGCAGCCGGGTGTGGTCGGGCGGGTCGATGTTGAGCAGATGCGTCATCAGGTTGGCGCTGCGCTCCCCCGGGATGCCGACCTTGCCCTTGCCGTGCGCGGACTCGCTGTGGTGCACCGGGTTCTTCGACAGCCGGGCGTCGGCGAGCGCCTGCCGCGCCTCGGTGTAACGGGTCACCAGCCAGGCCTCGACACCGCTGGGCAGCTCGGTCCGGTAGACCGGCGCATGGCGGCGCAGCCAGGCGTACGCGGGGTACGGGTCCGCGGCGAACTCCCAGGTGAACAGCTCGGGAGCCGGGCCGGCGGCCCCGGCGGAGGACGTCACGGGGCAGCCCGCGGGTGCCTCGGCCCCGGCGCCGGCCGGCGCGCTCGCGCGGGCGTCGGCCGATGCTTCGGCGGGGGCGGTGGGATCAGGAGTGGCGTCCGGCTCGTCGTGCACCTTCCGACCGTAACCGGTGGGCGCACCACGGCGCGTCCACCCGTCCTACCCCGCCTGCACCCCCAGCCCCGCGAGAAACGCCACGGCCGCCGGCGACGGGCCCAGACCGCTCCACACCACCCGCTCGGTGCGCTCCGGCGCCGGCCGCGCCCGCACGATGTGCAGCCCCGGCAGATCGGCGGCGATCGCCTCCGGGACCATGCCGATGCCCAGCCCGGCCCGCACCAGCTTCGCCAGGAACTCCACCGTGGTGACCTCGAACGCCACCTCCGAGGCGAGCCCCGCGGCCCGGAACGCCTCATCGCGCTGCCGCCGCGCCGCCGAACCCGCCGTGAAGTCCACGAAGGTCTCCCGCGCCAGCCGCGCCAGCGTCGTCCACTCCCGGTCGGCCAGCGGATGCCCCGGCGGCACCACCGCCACCAGCTCACCGCGCGCCAGCTCCCGCTCCCGTACGCCGTCGGTGCGCGCACCGGGCACCAGCCCGACGAAGGCGACGTCCAGCGTCCCCTCCCGCACCTTCTCGATCAGCGGATCGCTCATCTCCATCTGCAGACTGACCCGCACCCGCGGATAGCGGCTGCGAAAGGCGCCCAGCTCACGGGCGAGATCGACGGCCGCGACGGTCGAGATGGCGCCGACCGCCAGCCGGCCGCGCACCTCGCCGGTCGCCGCCGCCACCTCGGCGCGGGCCCGCTCGGCCGCCTCAAGCGCCTGCCGGGCGACCGGGACGAACGCCTCGCCGGCGGTCGTCAGCCGGACGCTGCGGCTGGTGCGGTCGAAGAGCCGGGCACCGAGCTCCTTCTCCAGGCGGGCGATCTGATGGCTGAGCGCGGACTGCACCACATGGCAGCGCTCGGCGGCCCGGGTGAAACCGCCGGTCTCGGCCACCGCGACCACGTACCTCATCTGCTGCAGCTCCATGCCCACCGATCCTAGGCGCATCGATCTCGATTCACGATGGATGAGATGACAACGATGTGTTGGACTCATCGATGGCGGGGCCCCAGGCTGGGAGATGCCCGCCGCCGCAGTGGCCGCGGGCGCATCACGGGGAGGTCGTCCATGGAACCCGAACAGGGACCGGAGCAGCGCCGACTGGGTCGCGGCACCCTGCTGCTGATGTCGGTCGCCACCGGCCTGTCGGTCGCCGGCAACTACTTCGCCCAGCCCCTCCTGGGCACCATCGGCCACGACCTGCACCTCTCCGCCGCCACCGCCGCGCTGGTGGTCACCGTCGCCCAGGTCGGCTACGGCCTCGGCCTGCTGCTGCTCGTCCCCCTCGGCGACCTCCTGGAGCGCCGCCGCCTCGCGGTGACGCTCTGCGCGGCCACGGCCGTGTTCCTGACCGTCACGGCGAGCGCACCGAACGCCGCCCTGCTGCTGACCGGCACCGCCCTCACCGGCCTGACCTCGGTCGCCGCACAGGTCGTCGTGCCGTACGCGGCGACCCTGGCGGCCCCCGCCGAGCGCGGCCGAACCGTCGGCACCGTCATGACCGGACTGCTGCTGGGCATCCTGCTGGCCCGTACGGCCGCCGGGCTGCTCACCGAACTGGGCGGCTGGCGCACCGTCTACTGGGTCAACGCCGCGCTGATGCTGCTGATGGCTCTGCTGCTGCGGCTCCGGCTGCCGGCCCTGCGCACCGCGGCCGGACTGCGCTATCCGGCGCTGTTGCGCTCGACGCTGGCGCTGTTCGCCCAGGAGCCGGTACTCCGGTGGCGGGCCGTACTGGGCGCGCTGACCTTCGCGGGCTTCTCCGTGCTGTGGACCGCGGTGGCGTTCTTGCTGTCCGGCCCGGCGTACGGCTGGCAGGAGTCGGCGATCGGGCTGCTGGGTCTGGTCGGGGCGGCCGGTTCGCTGTCCGCGTCGATGGCGGGGCGGCTATCGGACCGCGGCCTGGCGCACCGCGTCACCGGCGCCGCGGCGTTCCTGCTGCTGGGCTCGTGGGGCCTGCTGGCGGCCGGCGGCGCGGGCGGCGCCTGGTCGCTGGTGGCGCTGCTCGCCGGGGTGGTCGTACTGGACCTGGCCGCCCAGGCGGTCCACGTCAGCAACCAGAACCTGGTCTACGGGGTCCGCCCGGAGGCCCGCAACCGCCTCAACTCGGCCTATATGACCAGCTACTTCGTCGGCGGGGCGGCTGGGTCGGCGCTGACGTCGGTGGTGTGGGGCGCGGGGGGCTGGGGCGGGGTGTGCACGCTGGGCGCGGGGCTGGCGGTGGCCGTCGTGGCGGTGTGGGTCGCGGATCTGCGGCGGCGGCGCGGGCTGCCGGGCGGTACAGGGGTGGAGCGCAAGCCCGTACCGGCCTCGGTGCCGGTCACTCGCTGACCGCGTCCGGCTTCTCCGCCAGCGCATGCTCGGCGCCCAGGTGCCCCATCTCGGCGGCCTTGCGGTACCAGGCCTGGGCCTGATCGGGCTCTCCGGCCTTCTTGTGGAGCTCGGCGAGACGGAAGGCGCCGTGGGCGTCGCCCGTCTCGTACGCCTCCCGGTACCAGCGCTGAGCCTCGTCCGTGCGTCCCCGCAACTCCAGAAACACGCCCAGGTTGCCCGGCGCGAACTCCCTTCCTTCGTCGGCGTGCGACCGGAATTCCTGCTCGTCGGTGTCCGTGGGCGCGGGGCTGTCGTAGGCGTCGTGCAGCACCTCGGCAGCCCGCTTGTCGCCCGCGTCCGCGGCGCGCCGTAGCCAGACCTCGGCGTACTCACGCGAGTTCCACAGGAACAACAAGGTGGCATAGCCCGCCACCGCCGGCGCATACCCGGCGGTGACCGCCTCCCAGTAACAATCGAAGGCACCGTCGTTGTCCCCGGCCCCCAGCAGCTGCTCCGCCAGCAGCTGGGCGGCCTCCAGGCTGCCGCCCTCCCGGCCCACCGTCAGCCAGCGCTGAGCCCGCTCCCGCAGCACCTTGCCCAGCAGCGTCGCCGCCTCGGCATCCCCCACCTCGGCGGCCTGCTCCAGATATCGCTCGGCGAGCTTGCCCTCGCCCCGCTCGGCCAGCATCCGTCCCAGCCTGCCGGCGGACCGCGACTGCCCGGCCTCCGCCGCACGCCGGAACCATTCCTCGGCCTCCTCCCCCTCGCCGAGGGATTCCGCGAGGACGCCGAGGTTGTGCAGGGCATGGCTGTCGCCTTCGTCGGCGGCCCGCCGGAAAGCCTCGCGCGCCCCCGCCGCGATCTTCGCGAAGTCCCGCGCCCCGTCCTCGCGGGCCGCTTCCAGAGCGCAGCCCCAGACCTGGCCGTCCACGGGCGGGAAGGTCTCGTGCCGGGCCGCGGTCTCGACGAGGAAGGGCGCGGCCCGCCAGGTGTCGCCGGTGACCCGGACGAGCAGGCGCAGCCCGTGCCGCCGCTCCGCCGCCCAGGCGACCGCGTCCGCCGCCGACTCGCGGTCCATCCCGGTCACGTCCGCGTAGCCCTCATGCACCTTCAGCAGCAGGTCCATGGGCAACGGCCCGTCGAGTCCGCAGCGGGCCAGGTCGAGGGCCGCCCGCACCAGGGCGTGGCCGCGCGGATGCCGGTCGGCCCGGCGGGCGCGCCACCACTCCTCCCAGAGCAGCGGGCCCAGGCCGAGATACGCCGCGAGGCCTTCCGTTCCGCTCGAAGCCGCCGCGGCGGTCAACCGGAAGTCCCCCGTGCGCCCGGCGCTCTCCGTCAGCAGCGCCCGCTCGGCCGGACTCCACTCCCGTGCCAGCTCCACCGTCTGCGCGAGGTCGAGCACCCGGCCGTGCGGCTCATGGCGGTGCTCGTCGTACGCCTCGTCCCGCATGGTGGCCAGCACGACCACCCGCAGGGCGCTCAACTGCGCCAGCAGCCGCGGCTCCAGCCCGCCCTCGCCGAGGTGCCCGTCCAGGTCGTCCAGCCATACCGCGTACCGTCCGGGGCGGCCCTGCAGGAGCGCGGGCAGCCCCCGCAGATCCGCGCCCCGGGCCGGCGCGTACACCCGGAAGCCGTCGAGCTGGTCGGCCAGCGCTGCCAGCGCCGTACGCGACTTGCCGGCGAACGGCTCCCCGAGCACCAGCACCAGCCCGCCCCGCGTACGGGCCTGCGCCACCGCCGCGGTCAGTTCGCGGTCACGGTCGCGGCCGACGTACGGCGGAAGCGGTGGCAGGCCGGTCCCCCGGTGGGTCGGCCGAACCCCCAGCGCGATGGGGTCCGCGTCCCCTGCCGCGGGCCAGCTCTCGGGGTCGATGTGGGTGCCCTGGTGGTACACGGGCGCCTGCACGGTGATCGTGCCGACCGAGCCCGCCTGGATGACGCTGCCCTGAGTGCCGCCGGAGAGGGCGTTGTGCACGCCGGGGCCGGCAGGGGGGCCGCTTGGGGGTGCACCGGGCGGCCCCGCGGGCAACTCGGCCAGGATGGCGCGCAGTTCCCCGGCGGCCTCGGGATCGACCTTCAACAGGTTGTACAGGCTCAGCTCCAAGTACGGGGCGAACACCTCGTCCTCCCCGCGCCGTACCGGGAAGACGAGGTCATACCTCGCGAACAGCTCGTCGAGGCGTGGCCGCACAGCCGCCCAGGCGTCCGTGCCCGCGGCCCGGGCCAGCGCCGTCGCCCCCCAGGCCGCCAGCTTCAGTAACTCCCGTTCCACCGCGCCCCCTCAAGCCCGTCCCTCCCCCAACGGTACTAATCCGCACCGCCCTCGGCCGCCACTACGGCATCCCGATAGGCCCGCGCCGCCGCCCGCAGGGCCGCCTCGGGGTCCACCCCTTCCTCCTCGGCCCGTACCGCCATCGCCAGCAGCTCGTAGCCGATGCCCGCGCCGGTCGGCAGGGCGACGTCGAGGCCCGCCGTGCGCACCCGCGACGCCAGCTTCGCCGCCAGCGCGAGTCCGGGCTGGCCCAGCGGAACGCCCTCGGTCACCGACTCGCGCTGCTTCTCCTCGGCCTTCGTCCGAAGCCAGTGCGCCTTGACGTCCTCCGGGGTGCTCGCCGTCTCCTCCCCGAAGACATGGGGGTGGCGGTGGATGAGCTTCTCCACGATCGTGCCCGCCACGTCGTCGATGGAGAACGGCTCGTCCTGGTCGTCCTGGGCGATCCGGGCGTGGAAGACGACCTGGAGCAGTACGTCCCCCAGCTCCTCGCGCAACTCCACCCGGTCGCCCGCCTCGATGGCCTCGACCATCTCGTACGCCTCCTCCAGGCCGTACTTGGCGAGGTCCTGGTGTGTGCGGATGCTGCTCCACGGGCACTCGGCGCGGATCTGGTCCATGACCTGGACGAGGTCGAGAAGGCGAGCCCCGGGCAGGTCGTAGGAGCCGGGCAGCAGCTCCAGGTCGGGCATGGTCTCCCGGCCCGAGCCGGCCAGCCGGGCCAGGCCGTCGGTCAGCGCGCTCTCCCCCTCCGAGGAGGTCAGGACCACGGCCGTACGGCACTCGGGCACGCAGTAGTCCACCAGTTCACGGGCGCTGGGGGCGGCGATCTCGACGTCGATGCCGGTCTCGCGCAGATAGGGCAGCTGCGGATGGCCGGCGTCGGCGCACAGCACCCGCTCGGCCGTACGCAGCACCTGCCATGCGGGCCAGGACAGGAGCCCGGGGGCGACCCGGTGGCTGGTGGTGAGCAGGACCAGGCGTCCGGTGCCGGTGCCCTGGGGGCGGGCGTCGGCGCCGGAGTCGGCGGCAGAGGCGTCAGCGTTCACGCATCGAACGTAACGCACCCTACCGACACCGCCCGGCGCCGGTCAGCGCTCCCCGCCCGGCCCGGCGGGGAGCACGGCGGGACGCGGGTCCCGCGCGCGGCGGCGCTCAGGCCTGCTGCCGCACCGGCTCCGTCGTGATCCACGGTTCCTTGGTCTCCCCCAGGATGACCTGCTGGTCGTCCCACTTCCCGAACCGCGGATTGACGTCGATGCCCAGCGAGCGGGACGTCGCGGCCAGCGCCTGGGCCAGCTTCCGCTGCCCCTCCGGCGTGCCCCGGTCCGCGCCCAGGTGCTTGGCGACGCCGTCCAGCAGCAGCTGGTTGCGCACCATGCCGTCGGCCTCCTGCGGCGCGATGCCCTGCTGGAGCCAGAGCGCCTTCAGCCGCTCGGCGCCACCGGCCTGCTTCTCGGCCTTGTCCCGCCACTTCTGGATGTCGCCGCGGGTGACCGTCACCCCGGCGTCCTTCGCGCTGCGGGCCAGCACCTCGTCGAAGATCATGCCGTTGAGGGTGGCCAGGCTCAGCCGCCCGGTGTTCATGATCAGCTGGGCGCCCTGCGGGGACTTCGCCTGCGCGGCCCGTACGTCCTTCACCTTCGCCTGCAGCTGCGCGACGGTGATCCGCTTCCCGTCCACGATGGCCGCGGCACCGGGGTGCGCCTCGCCCCCGCAGGCGGCGAGCAGCGGGGCCGCCACCAGCAGGGCGGCGGTGGCGGATACGGAGAGCGCTGTCCTACGGCGGAACACATGGCCTCCCGGCAGATCGTGCGACGGAGTCTCGACCTTTAGTGATCGATGCTAAGCAGTCGTTGTGGCCCAGGCCACTGCTTCGGCCAACGATCTGGGGGGAGGTCGGTTTCTCGGTCCGGCTCAGTTAGAGAGGTAGCTCCCCGCGCTTGACGGCTGAGACGAACGACGACCAGCTCTCCGCCGGGAAGAGCAGTGCCGGGCCGGTGGGGCGCTTGCTGTCGCGTACGGGCACGTCGGCGTGGCCACGGGCAACTTCAAGGCATTCACCTTGACCGCCACCGCTGTAGCTGGACTTGTACCACCCGAAGAGGGTCGACGAGTCGGAGACCGTGTGCTCACTGCTGACCATGCGCGTGTTCCTCTGCTGCCGCCCTGACGAGGGCCAGTGACTCCTGTTGCGACAACGCGTCGCTCAGGGCCAGAGCGTAGGCGGTCTGACAGGTACTCACCAGAGCCGGATCGTCCATGAGATTCCCGCTCAGGAAGCCCTCGACATAGGCCGCTGGGGCGGAGTCCTCGAAGCTCATGAGCGTGAGCAGACTCTCCATGAGCGAATGCGCCCCAACGCCGTACGGAATGACGTGTAGGCGCAGCCGCCCGGCCTCCGCCATGTCTGCGATCTTGCCCAGCTGTTCCGCCATGACCAAGGGGCCGCCGACGCTGCGCCGCAGTACGGCCTCATCCAGCAGTGTCCAGACGACCGGCTGCGTCGGCCCATCGAGAATCCGACGGCGCTTTGTTCGGATGACAACGGCCTCGTCAAGTGATTCGGCGGTGTGATTCGGCCGGTATGCACGGAAGAGGGCACGCGCGTAGTCGTCGGTCTGAAGCACACCGGGGACCAGCGAGAGCGCGAACTGTTGGATCAGCGTGGCCTGTTGCTCCAACTCGGCAGCCGCAGCGAAATGGTCGGCGTACTTCGACTCCAGATCCTCCAGCCACCGGGCGAAGAACCCGTCCGTCCCCAACGCCCGGTCGATCCGCGCCGCATCATCCGGCTTGGGCAACCGGCGCCCGGCCTCGAAGTGGCTGATCAACGTGGGCGAGCACACCACGCGCTCACTCAGTTCTTCCTGCGTCATGCCGGCGGCTACACGGCGCAGCCGCAGTTCTTCCCCGTACTTCTCCCTAGGAGTGCGTGGCCTGCGGTCGATCTCCATGGGCTAACTCCCCGAGTTGAAAGGTGCGTTGTCAGGCTCGCCCTACTAGCAGCGTAGCCAGAAAGACCTCGACTCTGTGAGGGAAGCGCCACACAGCGTGATGAAACGCAGGACCCTCGCGACCGGCGTGCACCGGCCCGAGGGCGTGGCCACCAACCCCCTGGAGGTTGACGACATGACCGAGCCTATCCAAAGGCTCATCGCACTGCTGTTGCGATGGCTGTTGCCCTCGTCGGGCCGACACCGCACCGCCGCCCCGTCCCCATCAGTAGAGACCGGAGGGGCGCCGGCATTCGCGCCCTTCACCTCCTCCAGCCGCCCGGTGCTGCTGTTGGCGCGCGACGAAGGCGCACCCCTGGTCCGCCCTTACGTTCTGACTCCCGAGGAGTGGCAGGAACGGCGGGAGCGGCGCTTGCAGCGCGGACGACGGCGGGCGCTGTGGCTGGCCGTGCACGGATACGACGCCGGGCCGCCCCGGATTCACGGTGTGGAGGTGACGGGCTGATGCCCCGCATCTGCCGCCCCGTTCACCTGGGGGAACCGGCGTCGGATCCCTTACCGGTTGCCGGGTGCGATGTGTGCGGGGCCCTCGCCGAGCAGCGCGCGAAGGCCTACGCCGTAGGAGACAGGTCGAAGGTGACCGACTGCAACGTCGAGATCGGCCGCCATCCCCACCCGAAGGCGGTGCGCTGATGGCAACCGAAGCGCGCCTCCCGGCCGGGCCGTAGTCAGATGACGCGACGGGCGACAGGTCGGAGGTCCCGCACCTGTCGCCCGCGGCGTCTGTTGCTGCGTCAGCCGAGTGTCACCGACCGCGTCAGTCGAGGACCTTCCACACGATCGGCTTCACGTCCTCGCCGGTTCCGCCGACGCCCCACCGCACGTACAGCGGCTTGTTCTTGGGCACCATGTACACCTTGCAGGCGTTCTCGGTCATGCCCTTCTTGAACTGACCGGGCTTGTGGCCCGGGTCGACGTTCGGGCACTTCTTGAAGTCGTCGAGCATCGTCAGCCGCCCGACCTCCTGGTCCGGGGCGACCAGCGCGTCGCGCTTGGCGTCCCAGGTGGTGATCCAGGGCTCGGCGCCGCCCTTCGAGGTGTACGACATGACGAGGTAGTAAGGCACCAGGTTCTTGGTGTCGGTGTCCTTGAGGTCGAAGCCCTTGAAGTCGTCCCAGGAGCCCTTTTCGACCTTCGTGGGCTTGATCTCCAGCTGGGTGGGGCCGTCGTCGTCCTTGTAGGTCGCGGTGGCGGGCTCGTTCATGGCGAGCGTCTTCCCGAAGCCCTCGGCCGCCGGGGCGTCGTCCTTGCTGCCGGTGTCGGCGGCGCCACCACTCGCACCTGCCGAGCTACCCATGCCCTGTTGAGTGCTGGGCGCCGAAGGCTTGGCGGGCGGCACAGGCGCGCCCGCCGGGTCGTTGCAAGCGGTGAGCGCGAGCGCCAGGACGGCGGCCGAGGCGGCAGCCCGAGCCGTGTACTTCGTACGCATGATGTGTCGTCCCCCGTGATGTGGAATCGCCCGCTCCAGCGAGCGCCGACGACTATAACTCGCTGGTGAACCCAGTGGTGTGGGTGGGGGTTCGGTCGACCGGACGGATCCCCGCTCAGCCCTGCACCTGGCTCAGCCAGTACAGCGTGCGGCGCAGTTCCTCCGGGAAGGCGTGGTGGGGGCCGTGCAGGCGCTCGGCGTCGTAGAGGAGGCGGGAGAGGGCCTCCTGGGCGGCGCCGCGTTCGCCCTGGGCCAGCAGCAGGTGGCCTATGGAGCGGCGGATTTCGAGCGGGCGGACGGGGTCGTCGGCGTAGTGCTCGAAGTACGGCAGCAGCGCACGGTACTCCTCCAGGGCCTGGGCGACCTCGCCGAGTTGTTCCAGGCACTGGGCGGCCTCGTAGTGGAACTGGAGGGCCTGGCGGGTCGCGCCGGCGCCGGATTCCTGTCCGAACTCCTCGGCGAGGATGCGGAGTTCGGGCAGGGCGCGACGGTACTGGCCGTCGTCCATGAGGGTGGCGGCGTACTGCTTGCGCAGGGTGCGGACGACCGGGGAGTGCGCACCGTGGCGTTCGGCGGCGGCGGGCAGGATGCCGCCGAGGATGTCCACGGCGCGGGTGATCCGGCCCTGGTCGAGCAGGCTCTTGACCTCGTCGACGGCGGACGCGACGTCCGGTCCCGGAGCGGGGGAGGAGAGGGAGGAGGCAGAGGAGGGGGCCGGGCTGGGGAAGGGAGTTGCGGCGGAGGTCCAGGCGCCGGGGTGGGGGGCGGAGGAGCGGGCGACGGAGGTGCGGGGGTCGGGGCCCGGGCGAGCGGGGCCGGTGCCGCCGGTGGTCACGGGGGCGCCGGTGGAGGGAGGCTCGGGGGCCGGGACCAGCGGCGTGGACAGCGCCGTCGGCGTCGGGGCCGGGGCGGGGCCTCCCGAGGAGCGTACGGGCCAGGGGGCGTGGGGCTGGCGGAAGGGGCGGGTGGGGTCCATCGGGGCGAGCGGGGTGGCGGGGGCCTGGGCGGCGTGCGGGCCCGTGGCGGCCGCGGGCAGCAGGGGGGCCAGCGCCCGGTAGACCTCCTGGGCGTCCGCGGGGCGGGCCTCGGGGTCCTTGCGCAGGAGGTGCAGGACGAGGGCTTCGAGGGCCTCGGGGACGTCGGGGCGGAGCTTGCGTACCGGGACGGGCTCCTCGTGGAGGTGGCGGTGCAGGACGCCGAGGGCCGTGGAGCCGGCGAAGGGGACCTCGCCGCTGAGGAGTTCGTGGAGCAGGATCCCCAGAGCGTAGAGGTCGGTGTGCGGGCCTACGGTGCCGCCCATCGCCTGCTCGGGCGCCATGTACGCGGGGCTGCCGATGGGCGAGCCGGTGTGGGTGAGGCGGGTGGTGTCGGTGTCCAGCGCGGAGGCGATGCCGAGGTCGAGGATGACCAGCGAACCGTCCGGCCGGATCATGACGTTGCGGGGCTTGAGGTCGCGGTGGACGATCGGGACGGCGTGGACGGAGGCGAGCACGGCGCACAGCTGCGCGGCGACCGAGACCGCCCAGGGCCACGGGTAGGGGTCGTGCTCGGCGAGGTGGTCGGACAGGTCGGCGCCCTCGACGTACTGCATGACCAGATAGAGGTCCTCGTCGTCGCTGCCGGCGTCGTGGACGGTGACCAGGCCGGGGTGGTCGACCTGCGCGGTGACGCGGCACTCGCGGACGAAGCGGCGGCGCATCTCCTCGCCGTCCGGGGTTCCCGCCACCCGGTCGGGGCGCAGCAGCTTCACGCCGACCCGGCGGTCCAGGCGGCGGTCGTAGCCGATCCAGACCTGGCCCATACCGCCCTGCCCGAGCAGCGCGGAGAGTTCGTAACGCCCGCCGATGACCCGGCCGTTCAACGTCCCTCCTCCTTGCGGAGGTAGTCGCTGAGTTCGTCCAGCTCGGCCCGTACGCGGTCGATGCGCTGCGGCTGCGGGCGCTCCTGGGGCACGGTGTAGGGGTTGGCGGGCGCCGGTGCGGGGCGGGCCGGCGGTGCGGGCAGCCGGGTCTCGGTCATGGCGTACGGGTTGACCGGGGCCGCGCCGTGCGCGCCGTAGGGCTGGGTCTCCTGGGCGTACAGCGGGAGCGGCGCGGGCGGTTGCGGCGGGCCGTAGGCGGGTGCGGCCGGCGGCATGCCGAGGTGGCCGGCCGCCGGGCCGTGGGCGGTGGCCTGCTCGACGCGGATGTCCACGACCAGGTAGTAGGCCACCGCCGCGGCGATCTGGATCAGCAGCAGCCCCACCCCGAGGTTGGTGCGCCAGTCCGTCGTGTCGTAGCCGGTGATCAGCGCGCACGCGCCGACGATCGCCACCAGGTCGCCGGCGAACAGCCACCAGCCCAGCCGTCCGCGCTGCACGATCGCGGCCCGCAGCAGCGGCGCCCAGGACAGCAGTCCCAGGCTGAGCACCGCGGCGGCCACGAGGACCACCCGCAGCGCGATGACCGTCCCCCGCGCCGGGGGACGGTACGGCGAGTGGGCGGGGACAGGGCCGTGCATCGCTGCTCCTGACGGATCGGACATGGCGGACGAGGCGGTCTCCGTAGCGGCCCGTGGGGTCGGCGCCACCCCCTCGCGCGGGCGGGCACGGCGCGCATACGTGCTTGCGAGCGTATATACGACGACGCGCGCGCGTGCGGGGTTGCGCGGAATGGCCCGGCCGACGGCCCGCCCCGGGGAGACGCCGCCGCGCCGTTTGCCCCTGTATGCCGGTCCGTCGACTCAGTCCGGGCCGACCGACCCGTCCGTCAGCCCGTCGTACAGGCCCCGCACCAGCTGCTCGCCCAGCCGCGACGCCTGCCGCAGCGCCTCCTCGAAGGTCGCCAGGTCGCTGAACCGGCGGCCGTAGCGGCGCTGTTCGGCGAGCGGCAGACGGGGCAGCTGGAGGCGGCGGACGTCGAGTCGGGTGGCGGTGGAGGCGTAGCTGCTGGCCTGGCGGTTGTTGGCGGTGCCGCGCAGGAAGCCGGCGAGGAACCAGGGGTCGACGGCGGCCGGGTCGGGCCGCAGCAGGGTGAGGTTGCGGCCCAGGGCGGCCCCGGCGGTGGCGTCGTCGACGACCCGGGCGATGGCGCCGCCGCCGAGGACGGGGACGACGACGTCGCCCGCGCGGACCAGGACCGGTTCCTCGGCGGGCCCGGAGGCGGACGCTTCGGGGAGGGTGCCGGAGGGGGCGCCACCGGCGATGACGTCGTGGTCGGTGAGCACCGCGGGCGCTCCCTCGGCGGGCGCCGTGCCCGCGCCGCCCGAGCGCAGCACCAGGGCGCCGGAGCGGGCGAGTTCGCCGACGGTGGTCAGCGGCCAGCGCGCGCTGCCGGTGAGGTCGGGGAGGGTGTCGCCGGCCTTGGGGCGCGGGGTGAGCTCGGTCGTACGGGCGAGGGTGGCGGTCAGCCGGTCGCGCACCCGGGCGAGTTCGGCGGGGCCGCCGGCCGCGGCGGGCGGCGGGAGGTGCCGGGCCGGGGCGAGGTCGACATCGTCGTCGAGGAGGTCGATGGCGGCCAGCGACCGCCGCACACCGGGCACTTCCTCGATGTCGCCGTCGCGGTCGAAGGCCTGCCAGGCGTCGACGGCGGTGGTGTGGACGGTCTGCCAGTCGGGCTTGTCGCGGCCGGCGGTCTGGCCGGTAGCCAGATCGGCGGTGTCGACGACGAGCAGCTGCGGGGTGGGCGGGGCGCCGCCGCCGGGCTTGCGCAGCACCCACAGGTGCAGCGGGACGCCGTTGGGCGGGGCGGCGCCGGCGGGCAGCGCGATGACGGCGCGCAGCGCGCCGCGGCGCAGCAGGTCGGCGCGGATCCGGCGGCCGGAGCGGCGGGAGGCGACGGCCGGCGGCATGAGCAGGACGGCGGTGCCGCCCTCGCGCAGCCGGGCCAGCGCGTGCTGGACCCAGGCCAGTTCGGACTCCGTACGGGCCGGGAAGCCGTACTCCCAGCGGGGGTCGTAGGCGAGTTCGTCATGGCCCCAGTTGCGTTCGTTGAACGGCGGGTGGACCAGGACGGCGTCGGCGGCGAGCTGCGGGAAGCCGTCGGCGCGCAGGGTGTCGGCGGCGCGCACGCGGACCTGGGTGCCGGGCACGTCCAAGGCGAGGCGGAGCGCACTGAGCGCGGCGAGGTCGGGGTCGGCCTCCTGGCCGTGGAGGGTGACGGGGGCGTCGGCGGGCTCCGCGGTGTCCTTCGCGGCGCGCTCCTGGGCGGCGGTCAGCAGCGCGCCGGCGCCGCAGGCCGGATCGAGGACGGTGCCCAACGGGCCGGCCAGGGCGGCGAGTTCGGCCATCAGTGCGGCCGGTCCCGGCGGGGTCAGGGTGTACTGCCGGGGGTTGGCGTCCAGGTGGCGGCCGAGCAGGAAGGCGTAGGCCCGGTCCGCGCCGTCGACGGCGGCGAGATCGCCGGTGGCCCGTACGAGCGCGGCCGACGGGGCGAGCGCCTCGCGGGTCAGCCCGCCTACGGGGTGCTCGGACCCGAGCCGGGCGACGAGGACGGAGTCGAGCATCGCGGGCAGTACGCCGGTCAGTTCGGCGTCGTCGGTGGCGGCGCGCAGCTGCCGCCAGGCCGAGGGGCGGTCGCGGACCAGCAGGAGTACGGCGCCGGCCTGCCGCAGCGCGGCCGCGGCGCCCGCGGGGTGTCCGACCAGCTGCTGCCAGACCCGTTCACGCAGCGGGACCTCGGCGAGCTTGCCCTGGTCGCGCAGCCACTGCTCGATGTCGCGGAGGGCGAAGGCGGGGCTGGTCTCGGTGCCGCCGACGGGCTTGGGGAAGTCCGCGTGCCGCCGCCGCCAGTTGCTGACCGCGGCGCGGCCGACGCCGGCGAGCCGGGCGATACCGGCGGCGGTCACCTCGGTCGGACGGCCCGCCTCGGCGGTGTCCGTCGCCGTGGTGTCCGTCGCGTTGTCCGGTGCTGCGTAGTCCGGCACCTGGCTGACTCCCATCCGCGTGACCCCCGACCTCCCGTGATCCCCGACTCTGTGTCGGCAAGCATACCCATCATCAAACAACCTCCCCCTTCACAGCGTGAACAAACCATTCACAGACTTTCATGTTGACTCGGTTCACAGCCTCTGCTCTTATTGACCCATCGCTTCAGCGGAATTCGCAACGAGTGCCCGGAAGGGGCCCCTACGCATGTCTCAGCAGATGCACTACCAGCCCACCCCCCAGGGGCCGACCGGCCACGCCCACCAGGCGCCCCGCAACGGGCTCGGCGTCGCCGCCCTGATCCTCGGCATCATCGGCGCGCTCAGCGGCATCCCGATGATCCTGTTCTGGCTGGCCGGGCCGCTCGGCCTGCTGGCCCTGATCTTCGGCCTGGTGGGCATGAGCCGGGTCAAGAAGGGCCAGGCCACCAACAAGGGCGTGGCGATCACCGGCACGATCCTGGGCGCCCTCGGCATCGTCCTCGCGGTCGTCGGAGTCATCGTCACCGTGCTGGCGGTCAACAAGGCCGTCGACGAGGTGAACGAGGAGTTCGACAAGAAGTCGGGCAGCAGCAGCAACATCAAGGACCTCGGCGCCGGGCAGGCCGCGAAGTACAACAACGGCCTGGAGGTCACCGTCTCGAAGCCGACCCCGTTCACCGTCGACAAGAACACCCTGATCAGCGGCCACACCGAGGGCAACAAGGCGTACAAGGTCACCGTCACGCTCAAGAACACCGGCGACAAGGCGGCCACCAACCCGCTGATGTTGACCGACGCGGAGGCCGACGGCAAGAAGTCCGAGGAGGTCGCCGACGACAAGCACGGCATCCTCCACCACGACTGGGAGAAGACGCTCGACCCCAACGAGACCGACAGCGTGGAGATGGTCTTCGACGCACCGCCGTCCGCCAAGGAACTCTCCATCAAGATCACCCCGGACATCCTGCTCGACCCCGCGAACTGGAAGCTGGCCCTCTGAGCCGCCCGGCTCCCCTGCGCCCTCCCCTTCCTCGCCGACGGCCCGGCACCGCGACCCCGCGGTGCCGGGCCGTCGGCCGTCCGCCTCCGGGAACGGGCGGCACCGCAGCGCCGTCTCACCCACTGCACGGCCGGCACCGCACCCACCGCCGGGCCGCCCGCAGCGCCGGTTCGAGTATCTTTCCGGCAGTTGACAGTGAGTGAGGACCCTGATGGACACGGCCGCAGCAACGGCCGGGGGCGGACCCGGACCGATCCTGGGGGAGGGCGGCGCGACCGTGCCGCCACCCCGGACCGCCGGGCCGGGCGCGACCACCGCGACCACCCCCATATCCCCGGGCGACCGCGGCCCCCTGCGCCGCGCCGCCCAGCGCCTTCGCACCCGCACCGCCCCGTTGCGCGCCCCTCGATGGGACCCCTACTGGACGGCCGCGTTCTTCTTCCTCTGCTTCGCCGTGCTGTCGGTGTCCCGCTTCCGCGGCATGTCCAGCTCCTCCTGGGACCTGGGCATCTTCGAACAGGCCATACGGGGCTACGCCCACTTCCAGGCCCCGATCGTCGACCTCAAGGGCCCCGGCACCAACATCCTCGGCGACCACTTCAGCCCCGTCCTGGTCGTCCTCGCCCCCTTCTACCGGCTCTTCCCCTCCCCCCTGACCCTGCTGATCGCCCAGGCCGCCCTGTTCGCGCTCTCCGCGCTCCCGGTCACCCGCGCCGCCGCCCGCTACCTGGGCCGCCTCCCGGGACTGGCCATCGGCCTGGCGTACGGCACGTCCTGGGGCGTGCAGAAGGCCGTCGACTTCGACTTCCACGAGATCGCCTTCGCGCTCCCACTGATCGCCTTCGCCCTCGAAGCGGTGCTGCGCGGACGCTGGACCGCCGCGGTGTGCTGGGCCGCGCCCCTGGTGCTGGTCAAGGAGGACCTGGGCGTCACCGCCGCCACCATCGGCGCGCTCGCCCTGCTGCGCACCCGCCGCGCCAGCCCGCTGCCCATCGCGCTGGTCGCCTTCGGCCTCACCGCCACCGCCCTGACCCTCGGCCTGCTGATCCCGGCCTTCAACGGCTCCGGCTCCTACGACTACTGGAGCAAGTTCGGCGCCGACGGCCAGGGCGCCACCATCCCCCTGGGCACCGCCCTGCGCACCACGCTGTGGGTCCTCTTGCCCACCACCGGCCTGCTCGCCCTGCGCTCCCCGCTCCTGCTGGTCGCGCTGCCCACCCTCGGCTGGCGCTTCCTCTCCCACGAGCCGCACTACTGGGGCATCGACTGGCACTACAACGCCGTCCTGATGCCGGTGGTCTTCCTCGCCCTGGTCGACGCCCTGCCCCGGGCCCGGGTCTCCGCCCGCCCCTGGCTGCGCTCCTACGCCCACCACCTGCCGGCCGCGGCGCTGGCCGCCGCCCTCGCCCTGTCCACCACGCTCCCCCTGGCCCGCCTCACCGAGCCCGCCACCTACCGCGTACCGGCGTCCGTCACCGCCGCCGAACGGCTGCTGGATCGGATACCCGACAACGCGACGGTCGAGTCCGACATCCGCCCGCTGAGCCGTCTGACCCAGCGCACCCGGGTCTTCTGGACCGGCGACACGGACGGGCTGGCGCCCGACTACGTGGCCCTGCAGCTCCGCGACAACCGCACCCCGCGCCAGGCCCTCGCCGACGCGATGGCCCGCCACGCGAAGTCGACGTACGTCATCGTCGGGGGCGCGGCGGACATCCTCGTCCTGCACCGAACCTCTGCGCGCTGAGCGGCCCTCCCACGTTGCCGGCTGACCCGCCGTGCCTCTTCTGTTGTCTTTCCCCGCCTTCGGCGGGAGCGGGGTGGGTTGTGGGCCGGGGCGCTGTGTCGGTGGTGGGTGCCGGGGTCGGTCCTCCGGGGCCTGTTGTGTGGACTGCTGCGCTTTACGTCCACACAACAGGCCCCTCCGGCCCGCCCCCTCCCGCCCGGTGGAGCAGCCCCCGCCCCGGTGGGGGAAGGTGTCAAAAAGCCAGAAGCTCGGCCGCGTCACGATGCGGCCGAGCTTCTGGTCTTTTCTCCTCCCCCCGGGGTGGGGTCCCGTTCGCGGACGGGAGGGGGTGGGGGCGGAGGGGTGTGTTGTCGGACGTAAAGCGCAGCAGTCCGACAACACACCCCGGAGCCCCCACCACCGGCACCCACCCCCAACCCGGGGCCCCACCCCACAACCCCCTCCGCTCCCGCCGAAGGCGGGAAAAGAACAACAGAAGAGGCACGGCGGGCCACCCGGCAACGTGGGAAGCGGGGCTACGAGCCCAAAGCCGCTACGAGCCCAAGATCGTCGTGAGGAACTCGCCCACCCAGGCGAGCAGCTCACGGCCGACCAGCGGCTTGCCGCCGATCCTGCCGGTGGTCGGGCGCGGTACCAGGATCTGGCGGGTGGCCGGCTTGAGGACCGTGCGGGGGTACAGGCGCTTGAGGCGCAGCTCCTGGGACTCGCGCAACTCCACCGGGCCGAAGCGGATGTTGGCGCCCTGGAGGGTGATGTCGCTGACGCCGCAGGCCCGGGCGAGCATGCGCAGGCCGGCGACCAGGAGGAGGTTCTCGACCGGCTCGGGGAGCTTGCCGTAGCGGTCGGTCAGCTCCTCCCGGACGGCCGCGATGTCCTCCTCCGAGCTGGCGGACGCGATCGCGCGGTAGGCCTGCAGGCGCAGCCGCTCGCCGGGCGCGTAGTCGTGCGGGACGTGGGCGTCCACCGGGAGTTCGATCTTGACTTCGAGGGGCGGTTCCTCCTCCGCGCCGCCTTCCAGGGACGCCCGGTAGTCGGCGACCGCCTCGCCGACCATGCGGACGTAGAGGTCGAAGCCGACGCCCGCGATATGGCCGGACTGCTCGCCGCCGAGGAGGTTGCCCGCGCCGCGGATCTCCAGGTCCTTCATGGCGACGTACATGCCCGCGCCCATCTCGGTGTGCTGGGCGATCGTCGCCAGCCGCTCGTGGGCGGTCTCGGTCAGCGGCTTCTCCGGCGGGTAGAGGAAGTAGGCGTAGCCGCGCTCGCGACCGCGGCCCACCCGGCCGCGCAGCTGGTGCAGTTGGGAGAGGCCGAAGTTGTCGCCACGCTCGACGATCAGGGTGTTGGCGTTGGAGATGTCGATGCCGGACTCGACGATGGTCGTGGAGACCAGGACGTCGAACTTCTTCTCCCAGAAGTCGACCACGACCTGTTCCAGCTGCGACTCGCCCATCTGGCCGTGGGCGGTCTGGATGCGGGCCTCGGGGACGATCTCGCGCAGCCGGGCGGCGGCCCGGTCGATCGACTCGACGCGGTTGTGGATGTAGAAGACCTGGCCCTCGCGCAGGAGTTCACGGCGGATAGCGGCGCCGATCTGCTTCTGCTCGTACGGGCCGACGAAGGTGAGGACCGGGTGCCGCTCCTCGGGCGGGGTGGTGATGGTGGACATCTCGCGGATGCCCGTGACCGCCATCTCCAGGGTGCGGGGGATGGGCGTCGCGGACATGGTCAGCACGTCCACGTTGGCGCGGAGCTTCTTGAGCTGCTCCTTGTGCTCGACGCCGAAGCGCTGCTCCTCGTCGACGATGACCAGGCCCAGGTCCTTGAACTTGGTCTCGGAGGAGAACAGGCGGTGGGTGCCGATGACGAGGTCGACCGAGCCGTCGCGCAGCCCTTCGAGGACGGCCTTGGCCTCGGTGTCGGTCTGGAAGCGGGACAGCGCCCGGACGTTGACCGGGAACTGGCCGTAGCGCTCGGTGAACGTGCCGTGGTGCTGCTGGACGAGGAGGGTGGTCGGCACCAGGACCGCCACCTGCTTGCCGTCCTGGACGGCCTTGAAGGCGGCGCGGACCGCGATCTCGGTCTTGCCGTAGCCGACGTCACCGCAGATCAGCCGGTCCATCGGGACCGACTTCTCCATGTCCTCCTTGACCTCGGCGATCGTGGTGAGCTGATCGGGGGTCTCGGCGTACGGGAAGGCGTCCTCCAGCTCCCGCTGCCAGGGGGTGTCCGGGCCGAAGGTGTGGCCGGGGGCCGCCATCCGGGCGGAGTAGAGCTTGATGAGGTCGGCGGCGATCTCCTTGACGGCCTTCTTGGCGCGCGCCTTGGTCTTGGTCCAGTCGGCGCCGCCCAGGCGGTGCAGGGTCGGGGCCTCGCCGCCCACGTACTTGGTGACCTGCTCCAGCTGGTCGGTGGGGATGTAGAGGCGGTCGCCGGGCTGGCCGCGCTTGGCGGGGGCGTACTCGACGAGGAGGTACTCGCGGGTGGCGCCCTGGACCGTGCGCTGCACCATCTCGATGTAGCGGCCCACGCCGTGCTGCTCGTGGACGATGAAGTCGCCGGCCTGGAGGGTGAGCGGGTCGATGGTCTTGCGGCGGCGGGCCGGCATACGGGCCGCGTCCTTGCCGGCCGCCTTCTGGCCCGACAGGTCGGTCTCGGTCAGGACGGCGAGCTTGAGCGACGGGTCGATGAAGCCGTTGTCGAGGGAGCCGCAGGCGACATGGACGACGGCGGGGGTGATCTCCGCGAGGCCGGCGTCCAGGCGGGCGGCGATGCCCTCGCCGCCGAGCACCTCGACCGTACGGGCCGCGGGGCCGTGCGCCTCGGTGAGGTAGACCGTCCGCCAGCCGTCGGCCAGCCACTGCTTGGTGTCGGCGAGCGCCCGCTGGGTGTCGCCGCGGTAGGTCTCGGTGGCGTGCATGCCCAGCTTGAGGGTGTCGCCGTCCCCGGCGGCCAGGTCCTCGTCGGCGATGTCACCGGAGGTGAACTGCGAGACCGACCACCACATCATGCCCAGCTCGCGGGCCCGGTCGCGGACGTCGGCGATGCCCCACAGGGACGCCGCGCCGACATCGATCGGTGCCGCTCCCCCGCCGGCGCTGGCGGCCCAGGACGCCTGGAGGAACTCCTGGCTCGTCGCCACCAGGTCGGCGGCCCGGGTGCGGACCCGCTCCGGGTCGCACACCACGGCCATGGAGCCCTCGGGCAGCACGTCCAGCAGCAGCTCCATCTCGTCGACCAGGACGGGAGCCAGCGACTCCATGCCCTCCACGGCGATGCCCTCGGCGATCTTGCCGAGCAGCTCGCCCAGCTCCGGGTGCTGCTCGGCCAGGGCGGCGGCCCGGGTGCGGACGTCCTCGGTCAGCAGCAGCTCACGGCACGGAGGCGCCCACAGGCCGTGCTCGGCGACCTCCAGGGAGCGCTGGTCGGCGACCTTGAAGTAGCGGATCTCCTCGACGTCGTCGCCCCAGAACTCGACCCGCAGGGGGTGCTCCTCGGTGGGCGGGAAGACGTCCAGGATGCCGCCGCGGACGGCGAACTCGCCGCGCTTCTCGACCAGTTCGACGCGGGCGTAGGCGGCCGCGGCCAGCCGGTCGACGACCTCTTCGAGATCGGCGCTCCGGCCCGTGCGCAGGCTGACCGGCTCCAGGTCGCCCAGGCCCTTGACCTGCGGCTGGAGCACCGAGCGGATGGGGGCGACGACGACGGAGACGGGGCCGGCGGTGGGGTCGTCCTGGCGCGGGTGGGCGAGCCGGCGCAGCACCGCCAGGCGCCGGCCGACGGTGTCGGAGCGCGGGGAGAGCCGCTCGTGCGGCAGCGTCTCCCAGGACGGGAACTCCACGACGCGGTGCTCCTCGCCGGCGGGCATCAGGCTGCGCAGCGCGGCGGCGAGGTCCTCGGCCTCCCGGCCGGTGGCGGTCACGGCCAGCACGGGGCGCTTGGTGTCCCGGGCGAGCGCGGCCACCGCGAACGGGCGGGCGGCCGGCGGACCCACCAGGTCCACGTGCGGGCGGTGGCCGTCGGCCGCGGCCTGCACCGCTTCGGCGAGCGCCGGGTCCCGTACGACGGCGTCGAGCAGACCAGTCAGGCTCATGAAAAGGTTCCGTCCCAGCAAGCGAGGCGAACAACGCGAACAGCCCGCGGCGTCACACGGGCGGGTTGCCCACGATACGCCCGACCACCGACAACCCGCCGACCAAGCGGTCGGGGCCCGGGGTGCCGCGTGCGCCCGGGGCGTGCACACCTGCCGAGAAGCGCCGTTCCGCATCGCGGCCCCGCGTGGTTGGGTGTCGACTGGAACGGTGTCCGATACACACACCGGACAGCCGCAGCCCGACCGAGGAGGGAGACCCGTGAGCCGCACGACCAAGGACAGCGACAGCCCGGCGGACCGCGGAACGGGCGGCACCGGCTCCCCGGCACCGGGGGACCCACCCGCGCGCACCGCGCGGCGCGGGCCGGTCGTCGCGGCCCTGATGCTGGGCATGGCGCTGGTCGCGCTGGACTCCACGATCATCGCCACCGCCATTCCGCAGATCGTCGGCGACCTCGGCGGCTTCGCGGTCTTCTCCTGGCTCTTCTCCGGCTACCTGCTGGCCGTCACCGTCACCCTGCCCGTCTACGGCAAGCTCTCCGACACCTTCGGCCGCAGGCCCATCCTGATCGCCGGCATCGCGCTCTTCCTCGTCGGCTCGCTGGCCTGCGCGGGCGCCTGGAGCATGGCGTCCCTGATCGCCTTCCGGGTGCTGCAGGGACTGGGCGGCGGCGCCCTCCAGGGCACCGTGCAGACCATCGCCGCCGACCTCTACCCGATGGCGGAGCGCCCCCGCATACAGGCCAGGCTCTCCAGCGTCTGGGCCACCTCGGCGGTCGCCGGCCCCGCCCTGGGCGGACTGCTCGCCACCTACGCCGACTGGCGCTGGATCTTCCTGGTCAACGTGCCGGTGGGCGCGGTGGCGCTGTGGCTGATCGTGCGGCACTTCCACGAGGACGCCCGTGCGCGGCGCGGCACCCGAGACCGCCGTCCGCGCGTCGACTGGCCCGGCGCGCTGGCGATCTTCGCCGGTGGCGGGCTGCTGCTGACCGCACTGGTCCAGGGCGGCGTCGCCTGGCCCTGGCTCTCGACGCCGTCGCTGCTGCTGCTCGCCGGCAGCGCGGTGGGCGCGGCGGCCACCGTCCTGATCGAACGCCGCGCCGCGGAGCCGATCATCCCCGGCTGGGTCTGGCGCCGCCGCACCATCGCCGCCGTCAACCTCGCCCTGGGCGCGCTGGGCCTGCTGATGGTCGCTCCGACCGTCTTCCTGCCCACCTACGCCCAGACGGTGCTGGGCCTGAGCCCGACGGCCGCCGGATTCGTGCTGTCGGTGATGACGCTGAGCTGGCCGGTGTCGGCCGCCCTGAGCAGCCACGTCTACCGCCGTACTGGCATCCGTACCTGCGCGATGCTCGGCATCGGCGCGGCGGGCGCGACCCTGCTCGCCTTCCCGCTGCTGCCCTACCCCGGCGCCGCCTGGCAGCCCGCCCTGATCATGCTGGCGCTGGGCGCGGCCCTCGGGCTCTTCCAGCTGCCGCTGATCATCGGCGTGCAGTCCTCGGTCGGCTACGCCGAGCGCGGCACCGCCACCGCCTCGATACTGTTCTGCCGCCAGGTCGGCCAGTCGGTGGGCGCCGCGCTCTTCGGCGCCCTGGCCAACGCCACCCTCAACGACCGCCTCGCGCACGCCCCCGCGGACATCCGCCCCGGCCTCCCCGGCGACCTCGACGCGGTCTCGCACGCCCTGGAGCAGTCCGGCGCGCTCACCGCCCGCGCCACCGACTACCTGCGCCGGGCCGTCGACGCCACCGTCGACCACGTCTACCTCGGCGCCGCCGCGGCCGCCGCGCTCGCCCTGATCGCCCTGGTGCTGCTGGCGCCGCGGCACTTCCCGGTGCACGCCGACGCCCGCGGCGACCGGGACGGCCGGGCCCGTGCGGGCGAAGCGGAGAGCGCGGGCGAGGCGGCGCCGGGACGGTAGGGGGCGGTCAGCCGCGCGGCCGGGGCAGCTCGGTGGTCAGGGTGTCCTCGTTGTCGGGATCGCCGCCGGACCCCGCGGCGGGCCCGCCGTCCGCCCCGTCCGCCACCGGCGGCTTGCCGGTCAGCGCCGCCAGGCTGTTGCGGACGTGCGTCATATGGGTGCGGACCTCCTCGCGCTGCTCGGCGTGCTCGCGCAGGACCCGCTCCGTGGCCCGCTCGATGCGCTCCACCTCGACCCGCGCCTGGGCCAGCAGCCCGGCCGCGCGGTCCTCGGCGTCCTCCTGCCGGTGCCGGGCGGCCTCCTCGGCCTCCGCGTAGAGCCGGCGCCGGTCGGCGAGCACGGCCTGACCGCGGGCGTCCCGCTCCGCGACGAGCTGGTCCATCTCCGCGGCCAGCTTCGCCAGCTCCCGCCCGGCCGCCTCCCCCGCCTCGGCGTGCTGCTTCTCCTGCTCGCGCAGCATCCGCGCGGTGTCGCGCACCGCCTGCCCCAGCTCCTCGGCCGCCTCCGCGCGCAGTTGCCCGGCGTCCTTGGCCGCCGCGGCCACCCGCTTCGCGCCGTCCTCCTGCGCCCGCTCCTCGGTGCGCCGGGCCAGCTCGTCGGCCTCGGTGCGCAGGGCGGAGGCGGCCTGGTCCGCCGCGGCCCGGACCTGGTGCCCGAAGTCGTCGGACTCGTCACGGGCCCGCTCGGCGGCCTGCTCCGCCTCGGCCCGCAGCCGTTCCGCCTCGGACTCCGCCGTGGTCAGGATCAGCCGGGCCTCGCCGCTGAGGGACTCGTACGTCTGCGGCGGCAGCTGTGCCAGATAGAGCCGCAGCCCGGCGAGTTCGTCCGTCATCTCGTTGCACAGGACGGTGAGCCGCGCGGCACGCTCCCAGCAGGAGTCGCGGTCGATGGAGAGCCCCTCGAACCGGCGGTCGACGTCCTCCGGCCGGTACCCACGCCCTCGTACGGTCTCGAACCCGTGAGGCGAAACCGGTGCACTCATCCCTCAAGCCCCTCTGTGCAGTTACGCGCGCTTGTCCTTCGGACCGGTGCATAGCCCCACCCTTGCGGCACTTCGCCCGGACCGTCCCCCCAGGATGCGTCATTTATCGGCAGAAGTCGGAATTGGATCATCCTTGCACAAGGATTGGAACAACCGCTTCGCCCCGTTTTCGTCCCAGAGCAGTACCGCCCCCGCGCCCGCGACCATCACCCCGGGCCGCCGCACCGGAACCGTCGTCGCCGCCCCCTCGCCCCCGGCGATCCGCCGCAGCGCCCAGCCCATGTCCAGCACCTGCGCCGTCCCCGCGCCCCGGTCCACGGTCAGCGCCGCCAGCGAGGTGTCCAGCACCCGTTTGAGCCGGGTCGGGTCGAGGTACACATCGGGGCCGACCATCGCGTCCGCCACCGCGCCGATCAGCCGCCGCTGCCGCTTCACCCGTCCGAGGTCGCCCTCCGGGTCCGCATAGCGCGCCCGTGCGTACGCCAGCGCCTGCCCGCCGTCCATCCGCCGGCAGCCGGCCGGGAAGTCCGCCCCCGACCGCTCGTCCCTCAGCGGCGCCTCCAGGCACAGCCGTACGCCGTCCAGCGCGTCCACGACCCGCACCAGGCCCAGGAAGTTCACCTCGGCGTAGTGGTCGATGCGCAGCCCGGTCGCCCGCTCCACCGTTCGGGTGAGCAGCCGCGGACCGCCGTCCGCATACGCCTCGTTGATCTTCCGGCCGCCGTGGCCGGGAACGGGGACGTAGCTGTCGCGCGGCAGACTGACCAGATAGGGGCCGTGCTCGCCGTAGTGCAGCACCATGATCGTGTCGGTGTTCTGCACCCGGCCGTTGCCGACGTGCAGCTCCGCGCGCTGCCGCGGGGTGAGCCCGGCGCGGCTGTCGGAGCCGACCAGCAGCCAGTTCGTCCCCCGGCCGGCAGCCGGCCGCCCGGCGTAGTCCGCCACCGCCTCGGTGTGCCGCAGCTCCCGCCCCGCCCGGACGTACAGCCCGGCCCCGGCCGACACCACCAGCACGACCAGCAACAGCAGCGACACCAGCAACCAGCTGAGCCACGACCACCGGCGCCACCGCGGACCCGTCCCGCGCGGCGGCCGCAACCGCCCCGCCCGGTACGGCGGGGGTATCGGACGGCCCATACAGGCATGGTCCCGGCGCCCGACCCGTCGCGCAGGTCGAGCACCCGGACCGTCGCCGCGGCGGCGCCTCCCACCACGGCGGTGCTTCCCACCGCGCCGCGCACCCGCCGTACGGCGCGCGGCGCGGACGAGGGCTACAGCAGCCCGTCCCACATCTGCTCGAGGAGCACCGACCACCAGGTCTCCGGCGAACCGAGCGCCGGCGGATCCAGCGCGACCAGCTGCGCCTGGAAGTCGACGGTCCAGCGGCCCGCCTGCTCCGGCGTCAGCCCGTAGCGCAGCCGCCACATCCGCCCCAGCATCGCCAGACAGCGCACGAACTCCGGCAGCCCGCTGTTGACGAACTGCGGCGCCGCCGGCTGACCGCCCGGCCCGGCCTCCATCGGCACCGCCACGATGTGCGCGGTCCCGTACTGGACACACAGCTGACGGCCGAAGTCGTTGCCCATCACCAGATACGACCCGGCGTCCGAGGCCGGGTGCACCCCCCGCTCCGCCGCCAGCTCCGCCAGCGTCGGCACCGGGCGGCCCGGCTGCGCCTGCGCCCAGAAGAACGGCCCGAAGTCGACCGGCAACCCGGCCCACACCAGCATCTGCGCCACCACATCGGGCACACCGTGCCGGGAGACCGCCCGCTGGTCGAAGCGGAAGATCCCCTGCGGACCGAAGGCCTGCTCCAGCTCCTGGCCGATCGCCTGCGGCGGCACCGGCGGCACCGGCTGCACCTGGGACGGGTGCGGCAGCGGCACCCGCACCGGCGCCGGCCGCGCCGGACCGTCCGCGACCTGGTGCAACTCGCCCTGATGCTCGACGAGATGCCGTACGCCCTGCTGACGCGAGGCATGGTCCCTGCCGTACGCGGCGGTGTGGCTGATGCGCACCTGCGGCCAGTTGTCCCGGATCATCCGGGCGCAGTAGCCGCCCGGCAGATCGCAGCACTCCAGCTCCGTGTGCAGCTCCAGCACCTGCTGCGGCGGGACGTTCATCGCCCGCAGCTCGTGCAGCAGCTGCCACTCCGGATGCGGCGTACCGGGCGCCGAACGGCGCACGATCTTCTGCTCGGAGCCGTCCGGCCCGCGGTAGCTGAGCACGGCCATGTAGCCGGGGCCGACGGTCGGCTGACCGCTGGGGGCCGGCGGATAGCCGTACGCACCAGGGGGGCCGGGCGGCGCGGGCGTTCCCGGCGGCGGGGCGGGCGCGCCCGCGGGCGGGGCACCGTGGCCGGCCGGCGGCATGGCGGGAGCGCCCCCTCCACCGGGACCGCCCAGCGCGGCACCGCCGGCGAGCATCGTCGCCGCGGCGTGCACCCCACCGCCGCCGGTGCCGCCCGCGGCGGGCGGCGCCGGAGGCGGAGGCGGCGGACCGTCCTGGCCGCCCTGCCCCGCCGGGCCCCGGCCGGCCGCGGCCGCGCCGGACCTGCCGGGCGGACCGGGCGGCTTGGGCGCGCCGGGCGGACCGGGCGGCTTGGGCGCGCCGGGCGGACCGGGCGGCGGCGGCACACCGGGACCACCGAGGCCGGCCTGCAAGGCCGCACCGTCGGCGAGCATCGTGGCGGCGGCGTGCACCCCGCCACCGGGGCCACCGGCACCCGTACCACCGGAGCCGGCCCCGCCGGCACCCGCGCCCTCGGCGCCGGGACCGTCCGTCCCGTCCACCGCACTGAGATCGAGATCCGCCGCATCCAGCTGCGAGACCAGCTGCGTGGGGACATAGCCACCGGCCGGCGCCCCGGGCGCACCCGGACCGGCGCCCGGACGCACATCGGCCTTGCCGGTGTCGGCCTCGGCGAGCCGCGCCGGGTCCTGCGAGGCACCACCACGGCCCGCACCGGGCCTGCCCGGCGCACCCGGAGGCGGCGGCGGACCCGCCGCGGCGTTACCGGGCAGCGACGAGCCGTCGGCCAGCATCGTCGCCGCGGCGTGCACCCCACCGCCCGCGGGCGGCGCGGGCGGAGGCGGCATACCGGGACCGGGCACACCCGGCACACCGGCACCCGGCGGGGGCGGTACGTCGGCGACCGGCGTCCCGGACGGCGGCGGCAGATTCGGCAGCCCCGCGGCCGCGGGCGGCGCCGACGGCAGGGGCGGGGGCGGGGGCAGCGGCCCACCATCGGGCCCGCCGGCCGGACCGGCGCCCGGCCCGGCCCCGTCCGGCAGCTCCACCGCGGGCGCCACCTGAGTACGGGGCAACTGGCTGCCGCCGTGCAGCAGTTCGGTCTTCGCCTCCGGACGCACACGCGGCGCGGCCGGGGCGTCGTCCTCCGCGTCGTAACCCGCCAGCGGCGGCGCGAACACCGTCTCGGGCAGCCCCACGGAACGGTCCTGCGACCCCGCGACCGACCCCGTCGTGTCCGCCGCCGCCCACGGCGTCGCGTCCACGCCGGAACCGACGGAACCGGCAGCGGCGGCCGGCGCCCGGCCCGCCTCCACCGCATCCGCACCGGTCTGCGCGACCACGCCGTCGGCACCGTTGACGCTCACCTCGGCCCAGGCGTCCGACGCCGAAGGAGCCACCGGAGCCGGCGGGGCGGCCGGCGCCTGCTCAGGGGACGCCGCCGGCGAAGGAACCGGAGCGGCCGGCTCCGCGCCGCCGCCCCGCCGGTCCGGTATACCGATCGCATCCGCCGCCTGCTGCAACCACTCCGGCGGCGTCAGCAGAAACGACGTGGCCTCCAGATCGATCCGCTGCGGCGCGGCCTCGGCCGCACCGGACCCACCGTCCGCGGAAGCGCCGTACACCTCCTCGTACCGCCGGATCACCTCACCCACCGGCAACCCCGGCCACAGCGTCGTCTCACCGCTGTCCCGCGCGATCACGAGCCGGGCCCGGCCGCCGTCCGTCGCCGGACCCCCATCCCGGTCCTCGGCCCAGGCCACAAAGCCCAGATCGAACTCCCGCACCCGCACCTCACGGTGCTGCGGCGCCGGCACATCGCCGTTCACCCAGCGCTCCGCGCGCTCCTGCGCCTGCGCAAACGTCACCATCGCGCTCAACCCCCCACCGGCACCGCATAGGCGAAACCGCCGTCCACCATCAGGTTCGCCACGGTCTCCAGCTCCGGCGGATTTCCCGCCAACCGCTGCAGAAACTCATCGAAATCCGCGCCGCACGGCAGCAGCAGCCGCTCCACCCGCTCCTGCACCGACCAGCCGTCCTGATCCCGCGCATCGTCATACGGGCAGAACCACACCGAGCCCGGCGCCTCGCCGCGCACCTTCACCGCGACCACACCGCCCTGCACGAACGCCACACCCAGATAGTCCTTGGTGAAGTGGTCCCGCAGGCACTTGTTCACATAGACCAGATCATTGACCGCCGCGTCGTCCCGCACCGTGAAGAACGGCTGGTCGACCAGCAGCCCCAGCTCCGCGTCCAGCGCCGCACCCACCGGCGCACACCCGCCCGCCGCCTTCAAAAACGAGCGGTAGGCACCCGGCAGGCGGTAGCCCAGCGCCTCCTCGGCCTGCACCACCTGCTCCTCGCCCACCGACAGATCGCGGTGCGGCAGCCCGAAGTGCACCGGCCGGGTCTCCTGCAGCGGCCGGGTACCGCGCTTGTCGTGCGCCACCGGAGCCGTCGCCAGCCCGCCGTGATGCCGCAGCAGCGCCTTGACCTCGACCGGGACCAGCTCCATCCGCCGCGTACCGGCCACGTGATGCCAGGTCCAGCCGTGCGGCGTCGCCACCGCGGGCACGTCTATCCACAGCTCGTGCCCCTGCGCGTGCAGCGCGGCATTCGCCGACACATAGTCCGTCAACCGCAGCTCATCGACCCCGAACCCCTCCGGCGGCTCGGCGATCTCCGCCGCGGCCCGCGCATACGGCGAGAACTCCGCGAAGCCCTGCCCGTCCACCCGCACCCCGGCGGGATACCGCGCCGCACGGACCGGGTCCGGAAAATGCACGACCTGCCCGGCATAGGCCGAATTCGGTGGCGCGGCACGTCCCGCCGCCTGGGGGCCGGGTGGTACCCCCAGCCCTGGCCGACCTGTCGTCATCGCGGTTGCCCCCTGGCTGAAGCTGGCTTTGGGGCACAGCCTATGCCGTACCGCAACACCCGCCCGCGCCCCCGCCCTCGCACGTCAGCACGGCGACACACCGACGTCACCCACCGCCCCGCCACCCCCACGCCCCCCGCTCACCACCCCGCCCACCAGCCCCGTTATCCGCGAACCGACACCCCGTCAGCCCCCCGTGAGATCACCGACAGTGCGTCCGACTACCGGAACACCCAGGACATTTGGCAGGCTGACCCCCGCAAACCGGGGGATTGCAGGGAGGGAAACGCACACCACTATGAGCACCACTGCACGCCACGGCACCGGCGCCGGAGACCCCCGCATCGGCTGGAGCGGCACCGGCGACACCCATCGCGCGCCCGCCCTCCACCACCGACGCGACGGCATCCTCCCCACCGTCGGCGCCGCCTTGTCCGTACGCGGACACACCCTCACCTGCACCGCGAGCAAAGCCGAACAGCCCCCCGCACTGCACCCCCTCGTCCAGGACTTCCTCGACGCCCTCCCCACCGCCCAGCGCGAACGCTTCACCGGACGCTGCCCCGAAGCCGTGCTGCTCTCCCGCCACCTCACCGCCGTCGAGGCCAACCGCTCCAAACGAGCCGCCCGCAAACCCCTCACCAACGGAGAAGCCCGCCGCTCCCTGAAACACTCCAAGATCACCGCACGCCACATCCGCGAGGACGGCGACCCCCAGCACGGCGGCTACGCCCCGCCCTGCCGCTCCTGCGACGCACTCCTCGCCCACTTCGGCGTCATGCCCATCGGCGCGACGCCCACAGGAAGCTGACCCCCGACATGCCGCCCACCACCCCCGGCCCCCGCACCCCCACCCACGACCGCACCGGCTCCACCCGCTTCTCCGCCGCCGTCGACGTCGCCCTCCAAGAAGCCGGCTGGCAGCCCGGCCGCTGGGACATAAAGCAGGCCGAACACTGGGCCGACACCCTCCGCGCCCACACCTCCCCCGCCGGCCACCGCCACACGGTCTTCCCCGCCGCCGTCGAAGCATGGGCCGAATTCGGCGGCCTGCGCATCACCGGACCCGGACCCGGCCGGCACATCGCCCCCACCCCCTTCGCCCTCGACCCCCTGCACGGACTCCACCTCGCCCGCACCCTCGGCGACCTCGGACGCGCCCTGGAAACCGACGTCGCCCCCCTGGGCCGCGAGGAACTCTCCGGCCCCGACGGCACCGCCTACGGCCAGGCCACCCTCGCCATCGACACCGAAGGCCGCGTCTACAGCCTCGACCACACCGGCGACTGGTACCTCGGAGCCGACATCGACACGGCGCTGGGCACCCTCGTCCTGGGTACGCGGCCGAGCCGACTGGGCCTCACCCCGCCAAGCGGCGGGTGACCCACCGCCCTCCGCCGACGCCCGCCCGCCCGCCCGCCAGCCAGCCAGCCAGCCACACCGTCCGCCAGACACACCGCTCGTCAGGCACGCCACCCGTCAGGCACGCCACCCGACGGAAGTGAACCCGCGCACCAGGCGCGAGGAGCCGCCCGGCCGCAACCGGAGCGCACGAAGACTCACCCGGCCGGCACCGGAGCGGGCACCACCGCCGACACCCGGAAGCCACCCGCCTCCGTCGGACCCGAGACGAACACGCCCCCCAGCGCCGTCACCCGCTCCCGCATCCCCACCAGGCCGTTGCCGCCGCTCGGCAGACCCGCGTCCGCCGCACCGCCCTCGCTCGGCCCGTTCTCCACCTGCACCGCCAGCTCGCCCTCCCGATGCGCCAGCCGCACCCGCGCCCGCGCACCCGGAGCGTGCTTGTGCACATTCGTCAGGGCTTCCTGCACCACCCGGTACACCGTCTGCTCCACCCCCGCCCCATACCGGCGCCCAGAAGCCGACTCCCCCTCGCCGGCCCCCTCCACCGACAACTCCACCGCCATCCCGGCCGCCCGGGACTCCCCCACCAAAACCCCCAGATCGGCCAGGCACGGCCCCTCGGGGTCCACCTCCGCCCCGGACACCGGCGCCGCCGCCGACCCCACAGGCCGCACCGGAGCCGCCACCCGCGCCCCGGCCCCCGACTCCGCCGCTTCCGGCTCCGCCTTCAGCCGCGCCCGCGAAGCCACCGCCGCCAACCGCTCCGGCGCATCCGACCCCGCAGCGCCACGCACCGCCGAACCCTCGGCCGTCCGCAGCACCCCCAGCATCTCCCGCAGCTCCGTCAGCGCCTGCCGCCCCATGTCGCCCACCAGGCCCGCGTTCTTCGACGCCTTCTCCGGATCCTTCAACGCCACCGCCTGCAACGCGGCCGCATGCACCACCATCAGACTCACCCGATGCGCCACCACGTCGTGCATCTCCCGCGCGATCCGCGTCCGCTCCTCGTTACGGGCCCACTCCGCCCGCTCCTCGGCCCGGTCCGCCAGCAGCGACAGCTCCCGCTCCAGACCGTCCGCCCGCTCCCGCAGGCTCTCCACCAGTCGGCGCCGCGCCCCGACGTACAGCCCCCACAGCACCGGCGGCGCCGTCAGCACCAGCCCCACCGCCAGCGACATCGCCGGTACGAACCACACCGGCGGATTGAAGTCCTCCTGCGCCGCGATGTCCTGCCGCATGCTGAGGAACGTCGTCACCAACGTCCCCGCCACGGTCATCCCCGCCAGCAACGCGGTGATCCGACGCGGCACCTCCGACGCGGCGAGCGTGTAGAGCCCCACCACACTCAGCAGCCCGCCCATCTCCGCAGGCATCACCGCTATCGAAACCAGCACCACCGCCACCGGCCACCGCCGGCGCACCAGCAGCACCGGCCCCGCCACCAGGCCGAAGAACAGCCCGAGCAACTCCGGCAGCTGCGCCTCCTGCGCAAACCGCACGCCCTCGAACATGCACTCAAGGCCCGAGGCCACCGCCAGCAACACGTCCAGCACGGCACTGCGCCGCCGGGCCCACCACCACGGCCCCGTCACCGGCGCACCCCGCGCGCCCACGCTTTCACTTGCCCCCGTCGCGGTCATACCGACCAGCGTACGGGCGCCCGCGCCGGTTCCCCCGCCGAGTTCCCGAGCACGGTTCTGGCCCATTACCAGCCGTTACCGCGGGTTATCCCCCGAAGTGTTGAATCGCCCACATTTTCGACCCTTTCGCGCGCGGGAGAGCGACACCCTGTTCCCATGCCGAACACCCATCGGGACCACCCCGACTACGAGGCGTTACGCCCCCAAGCCGTCGCCCTCCGCCGCGCCGGCCTCAGCCGCCGCCAGATCCGCGACCGGCTGGGCGTGTCACTGACCGACGCCACTCTGACCTACCTCCTGGAGGGCGAACCGCCTCCGGAGTGGACCAAGCGCCCCAACGCCAAGGACCAGCTGCGCGAGAGGGCCCGCGAGCTGCGCAAACAGGGGCGGACCTACGACGAGATCGTGGCCGAGCTGGGAGTAGCCAAGAGCTCGGTCTCCCTCTGGGTACGCGACCTGCCCAAGCCGAGGAAATCCCCGGAGGCGATGCACCAGATGCGCGAGGCGCGGTGGGCGCCGTACCGCGAGGCGCGGGATCGGCAGATCGAGGAGACCAGGGCGGAGGCGATCAACCAGATCGGCGACCTCACCGAGCGGGACCTGTTCCTGATCGGCGTCGGCCTCTACTGGTCGGAGGGCAGCAAGAGCAAGCCCCACCGCAGGAGCGAGCGCGTCATCTTCATCAATAGCGACCCCGACATGATCGAGGTCTACCTGGCATGGCTGAAACTGCTGGGCGTCGAGCGCGAGCACCTGCGCTTCGCCGTGATGATCCACGAGTCCGCCGACGTGGCGGCCTCCGAGCGCCACTGGGCGGACCTGGTCGGCGTTGACGTCTCCGCCCTATGCAAGACGACACTCAAGAAACACAACCCCAAGACCGTGCGGAAGAACGTCGGGGAGGAGTACCACGGCTGCCTGGTGATCAGGGTGCTACAAAGTGCAGAGCTATACCGTCGCATCGAAGGCTGGTGGTACGGCATAGTGTTGGGTGCCAAGCGGTCAGCCTGACAGAATGTCCGGTTTGGGCTGCTTCATGGTCCCCCGTGGTGTAATTGGCAACACTGTCGGTTTTGGTCCGACCATTAGAGGTTCGAGTCCTCTCGGGGGAGCCGCAAAAGTTCGGGTCCTGATCGCAAGATCAGGACCCGCTGTCGTTTCGGCCGCAATACGCCCCGGTATCCTTCGGATGACCACCACCCGAAGTAGCCAAGAAGCCGAAGGGCATCCCCGTGAGCGCCAACCGCCCGGCAGCCGTCGTCGTTCTCGCAGCGGGTGAGGGAACCCGCATGAAGTCGGCGACCCCAAAGGTCCTGCACACACTCTGCGGCCGCTCCCTCGTCGGGCATGTCGTCGCCGCCTCCCGCGAGCTGGACCCCCAGAACCTCGTCGTGGTCGTCGGCCACGCCCGTGAGCAGGTGCAGGCGCACCTCGCCGGGATCGATCCGGACGTGCGCACCGCCGTGCAGCACGAGCAGAAGGGCACCGGCCACGCCGTCCGCACGGCGCTGGAGGAGCTGAGCGGCAGCGGTGTCACTCTCGACGGCACCGTGATCGTGGTCTGCGGCGACACCCCGCTGCTGACCGGCGAGACCCTCCGGCGGCTCGGCGACACCCATGCCGCCGACAAGAACGCCGTGACCGTGCTCTCCGCCGAGGTGCCGGATGCGACCGGCTACGGCCGGATCGTCCGTGACGCGGACACCGGCGCGGTGACGGCGATCGTGGAGCACAAGGACGCGAGCGACGCCCAGCGGGCGATCCGGGAGATCAACTCCGGGGTCTTCGCCTTCGACGCCCGGCTGCTGGTCGACGCACTGGGCAAGGTGCGTACGGACAACAGCCAGGGCGAGGAGTACCTCACCGATGTGCTGGGGATCGTGCGGGAGGCGGGGCACCGGGTGGGTGCGGCCGTGGCCGGCGATCACCGCGAGATCCTCGGGATCAACAACCGGGTGCAGCTGGCCGAGGCTCGTCGACTGCTGAACGAGCGGTTGCTGGAGCGGGCGATGCTGGCCGGTGTGACGGTCGTCGACCCGGCCTCGACGTTCATCGACGTGTCGGTCGTGTTCGAGCAGGACGCGACGATCCACCCGGGGACGCAGCTGCTGGGGGCGACGAGTGTCGCCTCCGGCGCCGAGGTGGGTCCGCATTCGCGGCTGACGGATACGGCGGTCGGTGCGGGTGCCGTGGTGTCGTTCACGGTCGCGCAGGGCGCGCGTATCGGCGCGGGGGCGAATGTCGGCCCCTATACGTATCTGCGTCCGGGGACGGATCTCGGTCCGAAGTCGAAGGCCGGCGCGTATGTGGAGATGAAGAACGCGTCGATCGGCGAGGGCACGAAGGTTCCGCATCTGTCGTATGTGGGGGACGCGACGATTGGTGAGTTCACCAATATTGGCGCGGCGAGTGTGTTCGTGAATTATGACGGTGAGGCCAAGCACCACACGACCGTCGGTTCGCATTGCCGGACCGGGTCGGACAACATGTTTGTGGCTCCTGTCACGATCGGGGACGGCGCCTATACGGCGGCCGGCTCGGTCATCACCAAGGATGTGCCCCCGGGTTCGCTGGCGGTCGCGCGTGGCCAGCAGCGGAATATCGAGGGTTGGGTCGCGCGCAAGCGGCCCGGAAGCGCCGCCGCGCAGGCCGCTTCGGCTGCTCGCCGGGAGCCCGAGGGCGAGTAGTGATCGTGCAAAAGGTGCGCCGTGCGGGGCGTACCGTGATGAGCGCACGCAAACTGTGATTCGAGGAGATTTGCTGTGACCGGGATCAAGACGACCGGCGAGAAGAAGCTGATGCTCTTCTCCGGCCGCGCCCACCCCGAACTGGCGGAGGAGGTCGCGCATCAGCTGGGTGTCGGCCTGGTCCCGACGAAGGCTTTCGACTTCGCCAACGGTGAGATCTATGTCCGCTATCAGGAGTCCGCGCGTGGTGCGGACTGCTTCTTGATTCAGAGCCACACGGCTCCGATCAATAAGTGGATCATGGAGCAGCTGATCATGATTGATGCGTTGAAGCGGGCTTCCGCTCGGAGCATCACGGTGGTCGTGCCGTTCTATGGCTATGCGCGTCAGGACAAGAAGCACCGTGGCCGTGAGCCGATTTCGGCGCGGCTGATCGCGGATTTGATGAAGACCGCGGGTGCGGACCGTGTGGTGACGGTGGATCTGCACACGGACCAGATCATGGGCTTCTTCGACGGCCCGGTGGATCACCTTTTCGCGCTGCCGGTTCTCGCGGACTATGTGGGCGCGAAGGTGGATCGCGACAAGCTCACGGTCGTCTCTCCGGACGCGGGCCGGGTGCGGGTCGCGGACCGCTGGTGCGACCGGCTGGGTGCTCCGTTGGCCATCGTCCACAAGCGCCGGGACAAGGACGTGGCGAATCAGGTCACGGTCCATGAGGTCGTCGGTGATGTGGAGGGCCGGGTGTGTGTCCTGGTCGACGACATGATCGACACCGGTGGCACGATCTGCGCCGCGGCCGACGCGCTGTTCGCCAATGGTGCGGCGGATGTCATCGTGACCGCGACGCACGGTGTGCTGTCGGGTCCGGCGGCGGACCGGTTGAAGAACTCGAAGGTGAGCGAGTTCGTGTTCACCAACACGCTGCCGACGCCGTCCGAGCTGGAGCTGGACAAGATCACGGTGCTGTCGATGGCGCCGACGATCGCGCGGGCGCTGCGTGAGGTCTTCGAGGACGGCTCGGTGACGAGTCTGTTCGACGAGCAGTGAGCGATCTCTCGCTCTGATTGATCGACTTTGGGGCGGCCTTCCGGCCGGGTAGACTCATGGAGTTGCTCGGCGAGGGAGGCCGCCCTTTTGTGGTGGCTGTCCGTTATCGACGCGCTCTTCGTAGCAGGTCTGTCGTGGGCCGGGTGACGCCCACCAGATTTTTCTGCGATACGAGGAGTGCTGTTATGGCCGAGATCAAGCTCACCGCTGAGGTACGCACCAACTTCGGCAAGGGCGCTGCCCGCCAGACCCGTCGCGAGAACAAGGTTCCCGGCGTCATCTACGGTCACGGTGCCGAGCCGAAGCACGTCGCCGTGGACAGCCACGCGCTGATGATGGCCCTGAAGACCCCGAACGCGCTGCTGCGTCTGGAGTTCGACGGCAAGAGCGAGCTGGTCATCCCCAAGGCCGTGCAGCGTGAGGCGATCCGCCGCTTCCTGGTGCACGTGGACTTCCTGGCCGTGAAGAAGGGCGAGAAGGTCACCGTCGAGCTGCCCATCCAGACCGAGGGCGAGCTGGCCGCGGGCGGCAACCTGCTCGAGCACGTGCTGAACACCCTGCCGGTCGAGGCCGAGGCCACCCACATCCCGGAGTCGGTCACGGTCTCCATCGCGGGTCTGAACGCCGGTTCGTCGGTGCAGGCCAAGGACATCACCCTGCCGTCGGGTGTCTCGCTGGCCGTCGAGGACGACGCCGTGGTGCTGCAGGTCGTGGCGGCGCAGGCCGAGGCTCCGGCCGAGGAGGCCACCGCGGGTGAGGGTGCCGAGGGCGCCGAGGCCTGATCCTCTTCCGGGGTGGGCGGCGCTCGCCGTGTGCCTCGGGGTTCGTCTTTGTGACCGTCGTCCCGCGCTGTTGGCGTGGGGCGACGGTCGCGCTGTTGAAGGAGCGTGCAGATGACGGATGCAGTCAGCCCCTGGCTGGTGGTGGGGCTGGGTAATCCCGGTCCCGACTACGCCGGCAACCGGCACAATGTCGGTTTCATGGTGGCCGATCTCCTGGCCGAGCGTATGGGTGGGCGTTTCAAGGCGCACAAGGCGCGGGCGCAGGTGGTGGAGGGGCGGATCGGTCCGCCGGGGCCTGGCAGTCGCCGGGTGGTGGTGGCCAAGCCGTTGTCGTTCATGAATCTGTCGGGTGGGCCGACGACGGCGTTGCGGGACTTCTACAAGGTCCCGGTGGCCAACATCGTGGCGGTTCATGATGAGTTGGATATCGATTACGGTGCGCTGCGGCTGAAGTTGGGCGGCGGTGACAACGGTCACAACGGTCTGAAGTCGATCACGAAGTCGCTGGGTGCGGAGTACCACCGGGTGCGTTTCGGGATCGGGCGTCCGCCGGGTCGTATGCAGGTGGCGGATTTCGTGTTGAAGGATTTCGGTTCGGCGGAGCGCCGGGAGCTGGATTACTTCGTGGATCGTGCGGCGGATGCGGTGGAGACATTGATCGTGGAGGGGTTGGAACGGGCACAGAGCACGTACAACACGTGAAGGGGACAGTGCGGGTCAGGGGCTGACGAACTGTTGCCCGAGGTTGACCGGGCGCTGGTGGATGGCCAAGGATCGCCGCCATGCCCAGAAGCAGTACGCGCACGAGTTCGGTCAAACGAAGCCGTTCCCGGCGGGCCGGTGAGAGTGCCTATGGGGCGCTGCTCGTCGCCCGGACGGGGGTGATGGGCCTGTTGGCTTTGCTCCTGCTGGTGGCGGGGGTGTGGACGTCGTGGAGCACGGCGCAGTACGCGATGCTCGCCAAGGGGCGGGAGCGCGGTTCGATGACGGTGGCGTCGTGTGCGGGTGAGCGGTGCACGGGTCCGTTCGTGCCGGAGGAGGGCCAAGGGCCGCGGAAGGTGTCGATCGCCGAGGCGGCGGCGCCGGACAAGGGCGAGCGGGTCGAGGTGGTGCTGAAGCCGGGGTCGTCGCATGCGGTGCGGTCGGGGACGGCGGGGGTGCTGCATGCCTGGGTGCCGTTCGCGGGGTCGTTGCTGCTGGCGGCGCTGGTGGTGGCCGGGGGGATGCGGATGCGGCGTACGGCGTGGGTGATGGGCCTGTTGGGGGCGGTGTTGCTGGGGGCGGCGTTCGCCGCGATGTAGGGCGTGTCGCGATGTAGGCGTGTGACGTGGTGACGACGGCGGCGGCCGGCTCCTCGGGTGAGGGGCCGGCCGCCGTCGTGTGTGCGGGGTGGGTCAGCCGGTGTTGCGCAGGCCGGCGGCGACGCCGTTGACGGTGAGCAGCAGTGCGCGGGCCAGCACGGGGTCGGCTTCGTCGCCGCGTTCGGCGGCGGTGCGCTGGCGGTGCAGCAGGGAGACCTGGAGGTAGGAGATCGGGTCGAGGTAGGCGTCGCGGATGTGGAAGGTCTGCTTCAGGACCGGGTTGGAGTCGAGGAGTTCGTTCTCTCCGGTGATGCGCAGGACCTCGGCGACGGTGAGTTCGTGCTCGGCCTTGATGACGTCGAAGACGTGCTTGAGCTCGTCGGGGACGAGGGTGTCGACGTAGTGCTGGGCGATCCGCAGGTCGGTCTTGGCCAGCGTCATCTCGACGTTGGACAGGAAGTTGCGGAAGAAGTGCCAGTGCTCGTGCATCTCGTCGACGACGGGGTCGAGGCCGGCTTCGCGGGCGGCCTTCAGGCCCGTGCCGACGCCGAACCAGCCGGGGACGATCTGGCGGGACTGGGTCCAGCCGAAGACCCACGGGATGGCACGCAGGCCGTCGAGTCCGGCGCCGGAGTCGGGGCGGCGCGAGGGGCGGGAGCCCAGGTGCAGCTCGGCGAGCTGGTCGACGGGGGTGGAGGCGAAGAAGTACGCGGGGAGGTCGGGGTCCTCGACGAGGCGGCGGTAGGCGCCGTGGGCGGCCTCGGAGACGGTCTCCATGGCGGCGTCCCAGCGGGCGAGGGCCTCGTCGGACTGGCGGGGTGCGGTGTGCAGGGCGGAGGCCTGGAGGGTGGCGGCGACGGTCAGTTCCAGGTTTTCCCTGGCCAGGGACGGCACCAGGTACTTGTCGGAGATGACCTCGCCCTGTTCGGTGACCTTGATCTCGCCTTCGAGGGTGCCGTAGGGCTGGGCGAGGATCGCGTCGTGGGAGGGGCCGCCGCCGCGGCCGACGGTGCCGCCGCGGCCGTGGAAGAGGCGCAGTCGTACGCCGTGGCGGTGGGCGACGTCGCGCAGCAGGCGCTGGGCGCGGTGGATCTCCCACTGGGAGGTGGTGATGCCGCCGAACTTGGAGGAGTCCGAGTAGCCGAGCATGACTTCCTGGACGTCGCCGTTGAGGGCGACCAGGCGGCGGTAGGAGGGGTCGGCGAGCATTTCGTCGAGCAGCTGGTCGGCGATCTTGAGCTCGTCGGTGGTCTCCAGCAGCGGGACGATGCCGATCTTGGCCCAGCCGGCGTGCAGGTCGATCAACCCGGCTTCGCGGGCGAGGACGGCGGCGGCGAAGACGTCGTCGGAGCCCTGGCACATGGAGATGATGTAGGACTCGACGACCTCGGGGCCGAAGGTCTTCTTGGCCTTGAGGATGGTGCGGAAGACGCCGAGGGTCTTGGCGCCGGCCTCGTCGAGGGGGGCCGGGGTGGGGGCCAGGGGGCGGCGGGAGCGCAGTTCCTTGGCGAGGAGCTTGCGGCGGTAGTCGCGCGGCATGTCCACGTAGCGCCAGGACTCCTCGCCGAGGCGGTCGAAGAGCTGGCCGAGGGCGTGGTGGTGGGCGTCGGCGTGCTCGCGGACGTCCATGGTGGCAAGCTGCAGGCCGAAGGCGCCGATGGTGCGCAGGGTGCGTTCGAGCCGGCCGTCGGCGACCAGGCCGCCGCGGTGTGCGCGCAGCGAGGTCTGGATGAGCGTGAGGTCGTCGAGGAGTTCGGCGGTGCCGAGGTAGTCGCGGCCGGGGACGTGGGGGGTGTCGCCGGCGAGGCGGTCGCGGGTGTTGACGAGCTTCTGCCGGATGCAGGTGGCCTTGAGGCGGTAGGGCTCCTCGGAGTTCAGGCGCTTGTAGCGGGGGCTGATCTCGGGGAGGAGTTCGAGGTCGTGCTGGAGGGAGGCCAGCAGTTCGTCGGTGGCGCCGCAGTTGCGGATGGAGTTCGACAGGGCGCCGCGCAGCTCGTCGACGTGTTCGAGGGCGTCGGTGATGCCGTGCTCGTGCTGGAGGATCAGGACGTCCCAGGTGACCTGGGGGGTGACGTTGGGGTTGCCGTCGCGGTCGCCGCCGATCCAGGTGCCGAAGGTGAGCGGGCGGGTGCCGGGGGGCAGCTCGGTGCCGGCGCGCTCCAGCTCGGCGGCGAGGTCTTCGAGGACGTCGCCGACGGCGCCGCGGCCCAGCTCGTCGAGGTAGTAGATGGCGTTGCGGGCTTCGTCGGTCGGCTCGGGGCGGGCGACGCGCAGCTCGTCGGTCTGCCAGATGAGGTCGATGTTCTCGGCCAGGCGCAGGTCGGCGCGGCGGCGCTCGGTGGCGTCGGTGCGGTCGAGGAGTTCGGCGACCTTGCGGAGCTTGGTGAGGACGGAGCGGCGGGCGGCCTCGGTGGGGTGTGCGGTGAAGACGGGGCGTACGCCGAGGTGGGCCGCGGTCTCGCGGAGGTGCTGGGGGTCGGCGTCCTTGAGCATGTCGGCGGTGCGGGCGAGGATGCCGCCCTCGGCGGCGCGCCGGGTGCGCAGCTCGCGGCCGCGGTGGACCTGCTCGGTGACGTTGGCGAGGTGGAAGTACGTCGAGAAGGCGCGTACCAGCTTGGCGGCGGTGGCCAGGTCGGTGTCGCCCAGGAGCCGGGCCGCGGCCTCGCCGTCGGAGCGGGTCAGGGCGCGGACCCGCTCGACGAGGTCGAGGAGGTCGGGGCCTTCCTGCCGGACGAGGGTTTCGCCGAGGAGGTCACCGAGGCGGCGGATGTCGGCACGCAGGGCGATGTTGTCGCTCGGGCCGGCTTCGGGGCTGTCGGTGGGTGCGATCTCGGCGGGGGTGTTGTCGGCACTGCTCACTGGTGCGGCTCCTTGCGGCATTCAGGGACGTCGCGCCGCGACTCGCGGAGGGGTGGTGGCGGGCGACGGGTGGGCAGGTCTGATGCGGGCGGGTTGCGGACCGCGCTGTCCGACGGTGCCCAGGATAGATCTGCCCGCTGTCAGCGGATCACACCGTCCGATGGGTGGGCATCTGTGGCGGGTGGTGCGGGTGTGAGGCCTGTCACGGCCTTGCCCGTGGCGGTGTCGCTGCCATACTTACGAGACCGTAGGTTACGGTCCCGTAGCCGTAGCCGTGCCCCCGAGCCCCCGACGAGGGACACCATGACCGCTGGCCCTGAAGCCGTAGAAGAATCACCGATTCCTGCCGATTCGCCCGTTGATCCGGCTGCCGGTGGCCCGATGCCGTCCGCGACGCTGGGTGGCGAACAGCGCCGGTCGGTGGAACAGATCACGCTCCTGCTCTTCATCATCGTCCCGTTCGTGGCGCTGGTGGCCGCGGTGCCGCTGGCCTGGGGCTGGGGGGTGAGCTGGCTGGATCTGGGCCTGATGACCGCGATGTACTACATCGGCTGCCACGGCATCACGATCGGCTTCCACCGCTACTTCACGCATGGCGCTTTCAAGGCGAAGCGCCCCCTGCGGATCGCCCTGGCGATCATGGGTTCGCTGGCGGTGGAGGGGCCGCTGGTGCGCTGGGTGGCCGATCACCGCAAGCACCACAAGTTCTCCGACGCCGAGGGCGACCCGCACTCGCCGTGGCGCTTCGGCGAGACGGTGCCCGCACTGATGAAGGGCCTGTGGTGGGCCCACATCGGCTGGATGTTCGACGAGGAGCAGACCCCGCAGCACAAGTACGCACCGGACCTGATCAAGGACGATGCGATCCGGACGATCTCCCGCCAGTTCGTGGTGTGGACGACGGTGTCGCTGCTGATCCCGCCGCTGGTCGGCGGTCTGGTGACCTGGTCCTGGCAGGGCGCGCTGACCGCGTTCTTCTGGGGCTCGCTGGTGCGGGTGGCGCTGCTGCACCACGTGACGTGGTCGATCAACTCCATCTGCCACGCCGTGGGCAAGCGCCCCTTCAAGTCCCGCGACAAGTCCGGCAACGTCTGGTGGCTGGCGGTGCTGTCCTGCGGCGAGTCCTGGCACAACCTGCACCACGCGGACCCCACCTGCGCCCGGCACGGTGTGCTGCGCGGGCAGCTGGACTCCAGCGCCCGGCTGATCCGCTGGTTCGAGAAGGCGGGCTGGGCGTACGACGTGCGGTGGCCCGACGCCTCCCGCATCGACGCACGGCGCAAGGAGACGGCCGCCGGGGGTACCTCCCCGCGGTAGCCGAGGAAGGCATGATTGACGGGTGGCGATCGACAACAGCAGCAGTACGAGCAGCAACAAGGGCAAGCCTTCCGCGTCTGCGAGCACCCGGCGCGCCCGCAGGGTACGGATGACCGGTGCGGAGCGCCGGCAGCAGCTGCTGGACATCGGTCGCACACTCTTCGCCGAGCGCGGCTTCGAGGGCACGTCGGTCGAGGAGATCGCGGCCAAGGCCGGGGTCTCCAAGCCGGTGGTCTATGAGCACTTCGGCGGCAAGGAGGGGCTGTACGCGGTGGTCGTGGACCGCGAGATGCGCCAGCTGCTGGACATGGTGACCGGCGCCCTGACCGCCGGCCACCCCCGCGAACTCCTCGAACAGGCGGCGTTCGCGCTCCTGGACTACATCGAGACCTTCACCGACGGCTTCCGCATCCTGGTCCGCGACTCCCCCGTCGCCCAGTCCACGGGTACGTTCGCCTCCCTGATCAGCGATATCGCCACCCAGGTCGAGGACATCCTGGGCCTGGAGTTCAAGGCCCGCGGCTTTGATCCGAAGCTGGCCCCGCTCTACGCCCAGGCGCTGGTCGGCATGGTCGCCCTGACCGGCCAGTGGTGGGTGGACACCCGCAAACCGAAGAAGGCCGAGGTGGCGGCCCACCTGGTGAACCTGGCCTGGCACGGCCTGGGCAACCTGGAGGCGAAGCCGCGCTTGATAGGGCATCGCAAGAACTGAGGTCGGGGCGTGGGAGGGGCGGGGGGTCAGCCGGTCGACTTCTGGGCGACGGCGAAGATGCGGCGGAACGGGAAGACCGTGCCGTGCCGGCCCGTGGGGTAGGCCTTGCGGAGGGCGTCGCGGTATTCGGTGAGGAACGCCTCGCGGGCGAGCGGGTCGTCCTCCAGTTCCGTCAGGACGGGGCGCAGGGCGGTGCCCTTGACCCAGTCGAGGACCGGGTCGTCGCCTTCCAGGAGCTGGACGTAGGTCGTCTCCCACACATCGGCGGTGCAGCCGAGGTCGGTGAGGCGTTCGAGGTATTCGGCGGGCTCCAGGATGTGGACGAAGCGCCGGCCGTGGGTGGTGAGGCGCTCGCGCCACTGGGGGCTGTCGCACAGTTCGCCGAGCAGGGCGTGGCTGGGCGAGGTGAAGTTGCCGGGGACCTGGAAGGCGAAGGTGCCGCCGGGGGTGAGGGCGTCGACCCAGCGGGCGAAGGAGTCCGGGTGGTTGGGGACCCACTGCAGTGCCGCGTTGGAGACGATCAGGTCGTAGGGCTCGTCGGGAGCCCAGTCGGCGGCGTCGGCGGGCGCGAAGTCGAGGTGGCCGCCGCCCGGGGTGGGGCCGGCGTGGTTCTCGGCTTCCTTGAGCATCTCCGGGGAGTTGTCGTATCCGGTGATATGCGCGTCGGTCCAGCGGGTGGCGAGCTGGACGGTGACGTTGCCCGGTCCGCAGCCCAGGTCGGCGATCCGGGCGGGGCGTCCCTGCCGGGGGAGTTCCGGGATCCGCGCGAGCAGGTCGTGGAAGGGGCGGGTACGGTGCCCGGAGTGGCGGAGATATTGCTGCGGATCCCAGGTGGGCGCGTCGTGCATGTTCTGAACCCCTTTGCTGGTGCAGGGCTGACTCGAAGCTGGCACGGTCTGGTTCGGGCCGTCTCGGCTGGAAACCGAGCTCCCGCCGACGATGCCCCATAGTCCAGCGAAATATATCTTGACGTCAAGAGACTTCATGTCGACAGACCCTCTACACTGATCGTCATGGAGGACGAGGTCGACCGACTGGTCGCTGCATGGCGCCGTGAGCGCCCGGACCTCGACGTGGAACCGCTCGAGGTCCTCAGCCGCGTCTCCCGGCTGGCCAGACACCTCGACCGGGCCCGCCGCATGGCGTTCGCCGAGGTGGGGCTGGAGCCCTGGGAGTTCGACGTGCTGACCGCGCTGCGCCGGGCCGGGGCGCCGTATCAGCTCTCCCCCGGCGCGCTGCTGACGCAGACACTGGTCACGTCCGGGACGATGACCAACCGCATCGACCGGCTGGCCAAGAAGGACCTCGTCGAGCGGCTGCCGGACCCCAGCGACCGACGGGGAGTGCTGGTCAGGCTGACCGCCGAGGGCCGCGACAAGGCCGACCAGTCGCTGGCCGGACTGCTGGTCCAGGAGCGTGCGATTCTCGCCGAACTCTCCCGCCAGCAGCGCGGCGAACTGGCCGGACTGCTAAGGCGGTTGACGGGTCCGTTCGACAACACCCCCGGGTAGCGCGCGGCGGCGCGCGGGGCGGGCAAGGAGCGGTGGGCGGTGGCGCCCGGCAGCCTTCCGGGCCGGAGGTCCGCCAACTTTCCGAGGTGGGTGAGGGGCGCGCGCTCCCGGGCATACGGCGCGGGCGCTAGCGTCCGAGGTGGCAGAACCGGATGCACGCACCCCCGGGAGAGATCCACGACGGCGCGCGAGGGATTGCCGCGCGCCATATTTGACGGCGCGCAAGCATGTAACGCGCGCCCCTCGAATTGGCGTGCGCCCCTCTGATACCACGTCCCCTTGCCCCCCGCTCGCCTTGTGCACTTGGATCGCGCCATGAGCCAGCAGCGACCACCCCACCCGCCGAACGGCCCGTACGGCAGGCGGTTCGAGGGCCGTACGGTCCTGGTGACCGGGGCCGCCGCCGGGATCGGGGCGGCCACCGCCCACCGGCTGGCCGCCGAGGGCGCCGGCGTACTGCTGCTGGACATCGACGACGCCCGCGGCGAGCACCTCGCACGGCGCATCAGGGCGGCCGGCGGCCGGGCCTCGTACGAGCACTGCGATGTGGCGGACGAGGACCACTGGCGGCGGGCCGCGAAGGCCGCACGGCAGCGCTACGGACCGGTCGACGGACTGGTCAGCAACGCCTTCCTGCCCCATCTGGCGGCCGCCGACGCCACCTCGCTCGCGGACTGGGACCGCCAGCTCGCGGTGAACCTGACCGGCTCCTTCCTCGGCGTCCGCGCCACCCTTGAGGACCTGAGCGAACGCCATGGCGCGGTGGTGCTGACCTCGTCCGTGCACGCGCTGGTGGGCCTGCCGGGGCGGCCCGCGTACGCGGCGGCCAAGGCCGGGCTGACCGGACTGGGGCGGCAGTTGGCGGTCGAGTACGGGCCGCGGGTGCGGGTCAACAGCGTGCTGCCGGGCCCGGTGCTGACCGCGGCCTGGGACGGCATCGACGAGGAGCAGCGGCAGGCCAGCGCCGCGGAGACGGCGGCGCGGCGGCTGGGGCGGCCCGAGGAGGTCGCCGCCGCCATCGCCTTCCTGCTCTCCGACGAGGCGTCCTTCGTCACCGGCGCGAGCCTCGTCGTCGACGGCGGCTGGAGCGTGTACAAGAACTCGTCATGAGCGGGGTCCGCCGACGGCGGCCCGCGACGGCCCGTCCGAGCTTCGATCCGTAGGGGGATCCATGGGCATCCGATTCGGCGGCGACTACAACCCCGAGCAGTGGCCCGAGGAGGTGTGGGCCGAGGATCTGAAGCTGATGAAGGCGGCCCACGTCACCATGGTCACCGCCGGGATCTTCTCCTGGGCGAGGGTCGAACCCCGGCCCGGGCAGTGGGACTTCGGGTGGTTCGACCGGGTCATGGACAACCTGGCCGGCGCCGGTATCGACGTCTGCCTGGCGACGATGACCGCCTCACCGCCGCCCTGGCTCTCCCACGCGCACCCCGAGATCCTGCCCGAGGGCCCCGACGGGCAGCGCCGCTGGCCCGGCGGCCGGCAGCACTACTGCCCCTCCAGCCCCGTCTACCGCGCACATGCCGTACGCCTCGTCGAGCGGCTCGCCACCCGCTACGCCGACCACCCCGCGCTCGCCATGTGGCACATCGGCAACGAATACGGCTGCCACACCCGCCAGTGCTACTGCGCGGTGTCCGCCGACGACTTCCGGCGCTGGCTGCGCGAGCGCTACGGGAGCATCGAGGCGCTCAACGCCGCCTGGTCGACGGCCTTCTGGTCGCAGGGGTACGGCGACTTCGACGAGGTGCTGCCGCCCCGCACCGCGCCCACCTTCCCCAACCCCGCGCAGCAGCTGGACTATCTGCGCTTCGGCGACGAGGCGCTGCGCGCCTGCTACCTCGCCGAGAAGGCGGTGCTGGACCGGCTGACGCCCGAGGTCCCGGTCACCACCAACCTGATGCCGCAGCACAAGCCGGTCGACGCGTTCGCCTGGTCGGCGCACATGGACGCGATGGCACTGGACTTCTACCAGGACCCCTACGCCGACGACGACCACATCCGGGCCGGCTACGTCTTCGACCTGATGCGCTCGGCGCGCTCCGGGCAGCCCTGGCTGCTGCTCGAACAGGCGCCGAGCGCGGTCAACTGGCGGCCCCGCAACGGCCCCAAGCCGCCCGGCGCGATGCGGCTGTGGAGCTGGCAGGCCGTCGCCCAGGGCGCGGACGCGGTGCTGTTCTTCCAGTGGCGGCAGTCCCTGGGCGGCGCGGAGAAGTTCCACTCGGCGATGCTGCCGCACGGCGGGACCGACACCCGGATCTTTCGCGAAGTGACGGAGCTGGGACGGGAGTTGGCGTCGCTTCCGGGCATCGAGGGGACCCGGTCGCGGGCCGAGGTGGCGCTGCTGGCGGACTGGCACAGCTGGTGGGCGCTGGAGCTGGACTCCAAGCCGTCGACCGCGCTGGAGCACTCCCGGATCGCGCTGGAGCACTACCGGCCGCTGTTCGAGGCGGGCGTGGTCTGCGACGTGGTGCCGCCGCAGCGGGAGCTGTCCGGCTACCGGCTGGTCGTGGTGCCCAATCTGTATCTGCTGACCGCCCGCGACGCCGAGCGGCTGACGGCCTATGTGCAGGGCGGCGGCCGGCTGGTGGTGTCGTTCTTCTCCGGGATCGTCGACGAGCACGACCGGGTGCACCCCGGCGCCGCTCCGGCGCCGCTGCGGGAGCTGCTGGGGCTGCGGGTGGAGGAGTTCTGGCCGCTGGACGAGGGCCGTACGGTGGGGGTCGGGGGAGGGGCCTACGCGGGGCGGGCCGACCTGTGGTCGGAGGCCATCGACCTCGAAGGGGCCGAGGCGCTCGCCCGCTTCACGGACGGGGACCTCGCCGGGCGGCCCGCGCTGACCCGGCACGCCTACGGGCGGGGCACCGTCTGGTACCTCGGCACCCGGCCCGAACCGGCGCTGATGCGGGCGCTGCTGGACGACGTCCGCCGGGAGGCGGGTGCGGCGCCCGTGGTGCCGGGGCTGCCGGCCGGCGTCCAGGCCACCGTCCGCGAGGGCGCCGGCGGACGGTATCTGTTCCTGCTCAACCACGGCGCGGCCGCCGTGGAGGTGGGGCTGCCGGAGCCGATGCGCGAGGCGCCGGCGGCGGACGGCACGCGGTCCGCCGCCGTCGACCGGGTCACGCTGGCGGCCCGGGGCGTGGCCGTGCTGACCGACGGGTGAGGCCGCGCCCCGCCGCGCCGCGGTCTCAGGGCACCGGCACCGAGGTCGCCGCCGCCTCCAGCTCGACCGGGCCCACGCCGGCCCGGCGGGCCAGCGCCACCGCCGCGAGGGTCGAGTGCACACCGAGCTTGCCGAGCACGTTCTGCATATGGGTGCGGACCGTGTGCGGGGAGAGGAACAGCCGCTCGGCGACCGCCTTGCGCCCCAGGCCCGCCACCATGCAGCGCAGCACCTCGCGCTCACGCGGCGTCAGCGACTCCACCAGCCGCTCGCTCTCCGAGCGGTGCTTGCGGGCGGCGGTCAGCTCGCGCAGCACTCCCGTCAGCAGGGCCGGCGGCAGATGCGTTTCATCACGCAGTACGCCGCGGATCACGGCGAGCAGCCGGGAGAGCGAGCAGTCCTTGGCGACCCAGCCCGAGGCGCCGGCCTGGAGGGCGGCGGCCGCCCGGCGCGGGTCGTCGCGGTCGGCGAGGACGACCGTGCGCAGATACGGGTGGCTGGTGCGCAGGCCGGAGACGAGCGCGATGCCGTCGCGCGGGCAGCTGCGCGGGACCGCGTCGCGGGCCGGTCCGGGCACTTGGGCGGGCACGGCCAGGAGCGGCGCGGCGAGGTCGGCGTCGGCCAGCACCACGTCGAACCGGCGGCCTTCGGTGGCCGCCCGGTCCAGATTGCGCAGGGCCGCGGGCGCGCTGCCGGCGGCCGCGACGTCCACGTCCTGTTCCGCGGCGAGCGCGGCCGCCAGGGATTCGGCGAAGATGCGGTGGTCGTCGACCACCAGAACCCGGATGCGTTGCACAGAGACCCCCTGTCTCGGTGAACGGACCATAGCGGGCACGACGCCCGGATTGAAGATCGCCTCATCCGCACGGCCGCTGCCGTGCGGGCATGACTACCCCCACCCGGGGCGCCGTACCCGAAACGGTCTCGCCCCCCTGATCGACACCGGCCCCCACCGGTGCAGGATCTCAGAGTACGGACAGGGTGCGACAAGGGAAGGTGATTGGCCAAACTGCTCCCGCTCCCGGGCCGTTTGGCCGCCGCCCGGTGGCCGCACGCCGTCCAGCGCGCCCTACTCGATGCGGCGCGCTCCCGCGCTCGGGACGGCCTCGAAGATCCGCGGCGCGGTGTGCCCGGCGGCCGCGAACGCCTCGGTGACGGCCGCGCCGACGGCCGCCGCGGCCGCCTCCTCGACCAGCACGATCGCCGAGCCGCCGAATCCGCCGCCGGTCATCCGGGCCCCGAGGGCGCCGGCGGCGTTGGCGGTGTCGACGGCGAGGTCGAGTTCGCGGCAGGAGATCTTGAAGTCGTCGCGGAGCGAGGCGTGGCCGGCCGTCAGCAGCGGCCCGATGGCGCGGGTGCGGCCCGCGTCCAGGCAGGCGACGACCGCTTCGACGCGCTGGTTCTCGGTGACGATATGGCGTACGAGGGCCTGGACGGTGGGCTCGTCGGCCAGTTTCGCCAGCGCCTCGGGCAGTTGTCCGCGGGGCACATCACGCAGTGCGCGCACCCCGAGCGCCCGCGCACCACGCTCGCAGCCAGCGCGCCGCTCGGCGTACGCGCCGTCGCCCAGCTCGTGCTTGACCCGGGTGTCGACCACCATCAGGCGCAGCCCCTCCCCCGCCAGGTCGAAGGGGACCTGGCGCCGGGTGAGGTCACGGGTGTCCAGGAACAGCGCGTGTCCCTCGGTGCAGCAGGCCGCGGCGGTCTGGTCCATGATCCCGCAGGGGACGCCGACGAAGGCGTTCTCGGCCCGCTGGGCGAGCCGGGCCTGGTCCTGTGGGGGCAGGTCCAGGCCGTAGAGGTCGCTGAGCGCGAGGACGGTGGCGACCTCCAGGGCGGCGGACGAGGAGAGCCCGGCGCCGGTGGGCACCGTGCTGTCGTAGTGCAGGTCCGCGCCGCCGACCGGCAGGCCCTCCTCGCGCATCGCCCAGACGACACCCGCCGGATAGGCCGCCCAGCCCGCCTGGGGAGCCGGGCGCAGCTCGTCGATCCGCAGCTCGACGACCCCGCCGTCGGCGCCGCCGGAGTGCAGCCGCAGCACCCCGTCGGTGCGGGGCGAGGCGGCGGCGAGGGTGGTGTGCGGCAGGGCCAGCGGCATCACGAAGCCGTCGTTGTAGTCGGTGTGTTCACCGATCAGGTTGACGCGGCCGGGGGCGGCCCAGACCCCCTCGGGCTCCGCCCCGTATGCCTCGCCGAACGCCACCGCCGTCCGGGGTGCGCCGTGTGCCGTCTGTGTCACGTGGAACCTTCGTCCTTTCTGGCTGCTGTCGGGGCTTTGCCCCGCGCCCCGGTCCTCAGTCGCCGGAGGTGCTGGAGTTCGCCTGCGCGAACGCCCAGGCGTCCGCGACGATCCCGGCGAGGTCGGCGCGGCTGGGCCGCCAGCCGAGCCGGTCGACGGCGGTCTGCGCGGAGGCCACCAGGACGGCGGGGTCGCCGCCGCGGCGCGGGGCGGTGATCTCGGGGATGGGGTGGCCGGTGACCTTGCGGACGGTCTCGATGACCTCGCGGACCGAGAAGCCGTTGCCGTTGCCGAGGTTGCAGATCAGGTGCTCGCCGGCGGTGGCGGCGTCCAGTGCCAGCAGGTGCGCCTCGGCCAGGTCCGCGACGTGGATGTAGTCGCGCACGCAGGTGCCGTCGGGGGTGGGGTAGTCGTCGCCGAAGACGGAGATCGCCTCGCGCCTGCCCTGGGCGACCTGGAGGACGAGGGGGATCAGGTGCGACTCGGGGTCGTGGCGCTCGCCGCAGCTGCCGTAGGCGCCGGCGACGTTGAAGTAGCGCAGCGAGACGGCGGCCAGGCCGTGTGCCGCGGCCTCGCCGCTGATCATGTGGTCGACGGCGAGCTTGCTCGCGCCGTACGGCGAGGTCGGGGCGGTCGGGTCGGTCTCGGTGATCGGGGTGCTCACCGGCTCGCCGTAGGTCGCCGCGGTGGAGGAGAACACCAGTGTGCGGACGTCGGCGTCGCGCATGGCGGCGAGCAGGTCCATAGTGCCGCCGACGTTGTTGCACCAGTACTTCTCGGGGTGGGTGACGGACTCGCCGACCTGCGAGAACGCGGCGAAGTGCAGCACCGCGTCGAAGGAGGCGTCGAGCCACTTGGCGGCGTCCTGGATGCGGCCCTCGATGAAGTGCGCGCCCTCGGGGACGCCCACGCGGTGCCCGGTGGACAGGTCGTCCAGCACGGTCACCTCGTGGCCGGCCTCCAGAAGATGCGCGGCGACGACGCTGCCGACATATCCCGCCCCACCCGTGACCAGGTACTTCTTGCTCACTCGCTCGCTACCTCTCGCAGTCGCTCGGCCGCGGCTTCCGGCGGCACGTCGTTGATGAACACGTTCATGCCGGATTCGGAACCCGCGAGGAACTTCAGCTTGCCGGAAGTGCGGCGAATGGTGAAAAGCTCGAGGTGGAGTGCGAAGTCCTCGCGCGCCTCGGCGTGCAGGGGCGCCTGGTGCCAGGCGGCGATGTACGGCGTCGGTGCACCGCCGTCCGCGGTGTCGAAGATCCGGTCGAAGCGCCGCAAGACTTCCAGATAGACCTGTGGGAACTCCGTGCGCGCGGCCTCGTCGAGGGCGAGCAGGTCGGGGACCCGGCGCTTGGGGTAGAGGTGCACCTCGTAGGGCCAGTGGGCGGCGTACGGCACGAAGACCACCCAGTGCTCGCCTTCGAGGACGATGCGGCGGCCGTCGGCGAGCTCCTCGGCGAGGACGTCGTCGAAGAGGTTGCCGCCGGTGACCTCGCGGTGGTCGGCGAGCGCGCGCAGCATCCGCTCGGTGCGTGGGGTGGTGAAGGGGTAGGCGTAGATCTGGCCGTGCGGGTGGCCGAGTGTGACGCCGATCTCCGCGCCGCGGTTCTCGAAGCAGAAGACCTGTTCCACGCCCGGGAGTTGGGAGAGCTCGGCGGTGCGGTCGGTCCAGGCCGCCAGGACCAGGGCGGCCTGCTCCTCGGTGAGGTCGGCGAAGGAGGCGTCGTGGTCGGAGGTGAAGCAGACGACCTCGCAGCGGCCGCTGCCGCCGGCGAGGGAGGGGAAGCGGTTCTCGAAGACCGCGACGTCGTAGTCGGCGGCGGGGATCTCGGAGTGCCGGCCGTCGCGGGAGGGGCACAGCGGGCACTCGTCGGCCGGGGGGTGGTAGGTGCGGGCCTGGCGGTGGGAGGCGATGGCGACGAAGTCGCCGAGGAGGCGGTCGTGACGGATCTCGGAGGAGGTGGCGACGGGGTCGAGAGGGCGCCGGTCGACGGTGTCGCGTACGGCGTCGTCGCGCGAGTCGTAGTAGATGAGCTCCCGTCCGTCCGCGAGCCGGGTCGTCGTCTTCTTCACCGGGGAGCTCCTCACACACCACACGCCGACCAAACACAAACAAACACAATGAAGCACAACTAAACAGTTGCGTCAACGCGGGCCCGGCGCGGCCCGCAGCCCGCACCGCACCGGGGCATACCGCCCCTGCCCATCACGATCCAACAACTCAACCGAACAAAAGTATTCAGTTTCTGACCGCCCGGGCGTAGCTTTCTGTGCGTTCCGGTCGCGCAAAGAAGCGAGTACCCAACATGATCACCCTGGCCGAAGGGCTACGGCTGCCCACCAACGGGCTCGACTACACGATCCTGGCCCTCTACTTCGTCGTCGTCCTCGGCATCGGATTCGCCGCCAAGCGCAGCGTGAAGACGAGCCTGGACTTCTTCCTCTCCGGGCGGTCGCTGCCCGCCTGGGTCACCGGCCTGGCGTTCGTCGCCGCCAACCTCGGCGCCACCGAGATCCTCGGTATGGCCGCCAACGGCGCGCAGTACGGGGCCTACACCGTCCACTGGTACTGGATCGGCGCCATCCCCGCCATGGTCTTCCTCGGCCTGGTGATGATGCCCTTCTACTACGGCTCCAAGGTCCGCTCGGTGCCCGAGTTCCTGCTGCACCGCTTCGGCCCCTCCTCGCACCTGCTGTCGTCGGTCATCTTCGCCGTCTCCTCGGTGCTGATCGCGGGCGTGAACCTGTACGCCATGGCGATCGTGCTGGAAGCGCTGCTGGGCTGGCCCGAGTGGGTCGCGATCGTCGTCGCCGGCTTCTTCGTCCTGGCGTACATCACCATCGGCGGGCTGTCCTCGGCGATCTACAACGAGGTGCTGCAGTTCTTCGTCATCCTCGCCGCGCTGATCCCGCTGACCGTCGTCGGCCTCAAGCGCGTCGGCGGCTGGGACGGGCTGACCGACTCGTTGACCTCCTCGCACGGCGACGCGTTCCTGACCGCCTGGAAGGGCACCGGCATCGGCGAGGGCAACCCGCTCGGCGCGAACTGGCTCACCATCGTCCTCGGCCTCGGCTTCGTGATGAGCTTCGGCTACTGGACCACCAACTTCGCCGAGGTGCAGCGCGCGCTGTCCGCGAAGAACCTCTCCGCCGCCAGGCGCACCCCGCTGATCGCCGCCTTCCCCAAGATCTTCATACCCATGGTGGTGGTCGTCCCCGGTCTGATCGCACTGGTCATGGAGCCGACGCTGGGCAAGGCTGATCCTTCGACGGGTGGGCTCCAGTACAACGACGCCATCCCGGTGCTGATGCGCGACCTGCTGCCCAACGGCGTCCTCGGCATCGCGGTGACCGGCCTGCTCGCCGCGTTCATGGCCGGTATGGCCGCCAACGTGTCGTCCTTCAACACGGTCTTCACCAACGACATCTGGGCCGCGTACCTCAAGAAGGGCCGCGAGGACGGGTACTACCTCAAGACCGGACGGGTGGTCACCGCGGTCGGCGTGCTGATCGGCATGGGCACCGCCTTCATCGCCGCGTCCTTCAGCAACATCATGAACTACCTCCAGACGCTGTTCTCCTTCTTCAACGTGCCCCTGTTCGTCGTCTTCATCATCGGCATGTTCTGGAAGCGGACCAGCGCCGCGGCCGGCTTCTGGGGACTGCTCTCGGGAACCGCTGCCGCGATGGTCAACTACTTCTGGCTCTACAAGCAGGGCGTCATCTCGATCCCCTCCGACCAGGGCGCCAACTTCGTCTCCTCGATCGTCGCCTTCGTCGTCGGCGCGCTGGTGATGTTCGTGGTCACCCTGGTCACCAAGCCCAAGACCGCCGAGTCGCTGGCCGGCCTGGTCTACGGCACCAGGTCCCCCGGCATGGCGGAGCTGCCGGCCGAGGGCGACGACGCCTGGTACCGCAAGCCGGCCCTGCTGGGCTGGGGTGCGATCGTCCTGGCCGCCGTCTGCTACGTCCCGTTCTCCTTCTAAAAGCCGCCCGCACCTGTCCCCACAGCGGAGTTGACCCACCATGAGTGACTACCAGCACGAGGTCGAGGAGCTGGAGCGCGAATCGGCGACCGCCGCGCGGCTCTTCGACGTACGGCGCATCATCGGCGGCCTGTTCGTCGTCTACGGCGTGATCGTCACCATCGCCGGACTGACCGCCAGCGACGCGGACCTCAGGAAGGCCCAGGACATCAACATCAACCTCTGGACCGGCCTGGGCATGCTCGCCCTCGGCCTGTTCTTCCTCGTCTGGCTGAAGCTGCGCCCGGCCGTCCCGCCGGCCGCGGCCGAGTCGGCGGACGGCACCGGGAGCGAGGCCCCTTCGAAAGGCTGAGCCGAGCTGCCGTCACCGCGGCGGCGGGACCTGATCACCGGCTCCCGCCGCCGTCGCCGAGGCGCCGCGGCCGCCGCCCGCCCGGTCCAGCAGCCCGGTGCGCGCCGCCAGCGCGGCGGCCTCCAGCCGGGAGCCCACCTCCAGCTTCATCAGCACCCGTTGGACGTGCGTACGCGCGGTACTCGGCGCGATGTCCATCCCGGCCGCGATCAGCCGGGTGTCCTCGCCCTCCGCGACCCGCATCAGCACTTCCACCTCGCGCGGGGTGAGCAGCTCCAGCAGCCGCGCGCCCTCGTCGTCCGGCTGGGCGGCGGGGTGCAGCAGCTCCTCGAAGGCCTGCTGGAGCAGCTGCGGCGAGACCGCCGTCTCCCCCGCCCGCGCCTTCATCATGGCGCGCTCCACGCCCTCGATCCGCTCGTCGTTGCGCACATACCCCGAGGCGCCGGCCGCGAAGGCGGCGGCGATCCCGCGCGGGCTGGGCACCGGCCCCAGCACCACCACCGCGACCTGCGGCCGCTCCTTCTTGATCCGCACCACCGGGTCGAAGGCGCCCGGCTCCGCCGGCTGGGCGCATCCCAGCAGGCACACCTCGGGCGCCCGGCTCACCACCAGGTCCGCGGCCCCGGCGCTCGGCGCGGCGGCGGCCAGCACACGGTGCCCGCGCAGCTTCAGCGCCGAGGCGAGCGCCTCCGCGAGCAGACGGTGATCGTCGACCACCATGAGCCGCACGCCCATCGAGCAACCCCTCCACTTCGGCGGCCCCGGCGCGGCCCCCGCCGGGCCGCTCGTCCCCGGGAAGCTACACGCTCAGATCGCCGCGCGCGCCCCCTACCGGGGAGAAGACCCCCGGAATGCTGGAATCCCGGCCAATCGGGGCCGATTGCCGCCGTCGTCGGCCACTTTCGGGCCGCCACCGGCCGCGCCCGGGACGCCATCGGCCGCGTTCCGGGGACCTTCTACGCGGAGACCCTCCTGCGCGCAGCGCGCCCCTAAGCGTCCTCCGCCAGCTCCAGCCAGCGCATCTCCAACTCGTCCCGCTCGGCGGTCAGTTCGCGCAGTCGGGCGTCGAGTTCGGCGACCTTCTCGAAGTCGGTGGCGTTCTCGGCGATCTGGGTGTGGAGCTTCGCCTCCTTGTCGCCGATCTTGTCCAACTGGCGCTCGATCTTCTGCAGTTCCTTCTGGGCGGCGCGGTTGACGGCGGCGGCCTTCTTGGGGGCCGCGGCCTGCGGGGCGGGCGAGGGGGTGGCGGCCTCGATGACCTTCTGGCGGCGTTCGAGGTACTCGTCCAGGCCGCGCGGGAGCATCCGGAGGGTGGCATCGCCCAGCAGGGCCTGGACCCGGTCGGTGGTGCGCTCGATGAAGTAGCGGTCGTGGCTGATGACGATGAGGGAGCCGGGCCAGCCGTCGAGCAGGTCCTCCAGCTGCGTCAGGGTCTCGATGTCGAGGTCGTTGGTCGGCTCGTCCAGGAAGAGCACGTTCGGCTCGTCCATCAGCAGCCGCAGGATCTGCAGCCGGCGCCGCTCACCGCCGGAGAGGTCGCCGACCGGCGTCCACTGCTTCTCCTTCGTGAACCCGAACTTCTCGCAGAGCTGGCCGGCGGTCATCTCCCGGCCCTTGCCCAGGTCGACGCGCTCGCGCACCCGCTGGACGGCCTCCAGCACCCGCCAGTCGGGGTCGAGTTCGGACACCTCCTGGGAGAGGTAGGCGAGCTTGACGGTCTTGCCGACGGTGATGCGGCCGCCGGCGGGCTGCGCGTCGCCCTGGGTGCGGGCCGCCTCGGTCAGCGCCCGCAGCAGCGAGGTCTTGCCGGCGCCGTTGACGCCGACCAGGCCGATCCGGTCGCCCGGGCCCAGCTGCCAGGTGAGGTGCTTGAGCAGGACCTTGGGGCCGGCCTGTACGGTCACGTCCTCCAGGTCGAAGACCGTCTTGCCCAGGCGGGAGTTGGCGAACTTCATCAGCTCGGCGCTGTCGCGCGGCGGCGGGACGTCCGCGATCAGTTCGTTGGCGGCCTCGATGCGGAAGCGGGGCTTGCTCGTACGGGCCGGAGCGCCGCGCCGCAGCCACGCCAGCTCCTTGCGCATCAGGTTCTGCCGCTTGACCTCCTCGGTGGCGGCGATCCGCTCCCGTTCGGCCCGCGCGAAGACGTAGTCGCTGTAGCCGCCCTCGTACTCGTGCACATCACCGCGCTGGACGTCCCACATCCGCGTGCAGACCTGGTCGAGGAACCAGCGGTCGTGGGTGACGACGACGAGGGCGGAGCGGCAGGCCTGCAGATGCCGCGCCAGCCAGGAGATGCCCTCGACGTCGAGGTGGTTGGTGGGCTCGTCGAGGACGATCAGGTCCGGCTCGGCGATCAGCAGCTTGGCCAGCGCGATGCGGCGGCGCTCACCGCCGGACAGCGGGCCGATGACGGTGTCCAGGCCCTGGGTGAAGCCGGGCATGTGCAGATCGCCGAAGAGGCCGGTCAGCACATCTCGGATCTTGGCGTTGCCGGCCCACTCGTGGTCGGCGAGGTCGCCGATGACCTCGTGCCGGATGGTGGCGGCCGGGTCGAGGGAGTCGTGCTGGGTCAGCACGCCCAGGCGCAGATGCCCGACATGGGTGACCCGGCCCTCGTCCGGGCCCTCCAGCTTGGCGAGGATCCGGATCAGGGTGGTCTTGCCGTCTCCATTGCGTCCGACGACGCCGATCCGGTCCCCTTCGTTGACGCCGAGGGAGACACCGTCGAGCAGCGAACGCAGCGCGTACGCCTTGCTGACGGCTTCCAGATTGACGAGGTTGACGGCCATCTCACTCCTGCGCTTCGGGTCGATCGACCTTCCCAGCGTAGTCGGCGTGCACAAACCCCCGGTCCGGAGCCGATCTCCCCGCCCGTTGGCTAGCGTGATCACCATGACATCCGACACGGGCACGGCGGTGGAGACGGAAAACGGGCTGGTCTACGGCCCCAGCGGCAAGCGACTGGACCTCTACCGCCCGGCGGGGGCACCGGGCCCGGTGCCGACCGTCCTGCTGTGGCACGGCGCCGGCCCCGACGAACGGGACGTCCTCGCCCCTCTGGCGCGCACCGCGGCGGCACGCGGCCTGCTGGTCCTCGTACCGGACTGGCGCCCGGACGCCGCGGACGGCGGCCGCGCACATCTGCTGGAGTCGCTCTGCTTCGTCCGCAAGGAGGCGGGCGGGCTGGGCGGCGACGGGGAATCGTTCGCGCTGGCCGGGTGGTCGGCGGGCGCCGGAGCCACCTTGGGCGTCGCCCTGCGGCCCGAGGTCGCCGACGGCTGGCGGCCGAGCGCGGTGGTGGGCCTCGCGGGCCGCTACGACCTGCCGGCCCGCACCACCGGCACCGCCCCGCTGACCGACCTCGCCGCGGGCCTGGACCCGGCCGTCCCCGTCCACCTCGTCCACGGCAGCCGGGACGCGGTCCTCGACGCCCGGCACTCCCGCGACCTGGCGGAGGCCCTGCGCGCCGCGGGCCGTCCCGTGACGCTCCGGGAACCGGCCACCGACCACGCGGGCGTGATCATGACCGAGTTCGACCCGGCGGTGAACCGCTGCGTTCCGACCGGCGCCGGGCATGCGGTGGCGGCGGGGCGGCTGGTGGCGGGGGTGCTGACCGAGGCTGCCGGAGGCGCGGCGCGCGCTGGTCACTCTTTGTGATGACGTGATCGGGATGCGGCCGCTACCGTGGAGGGCAGGCAGCAGGATCCCGTCCGTGGGAGGAACCATGACCGCCGAGTCCGCAGAGCACCACTGGCCGGTGCCGCCTCCGGACGGCTACACCGTGGACGACCTGTTCACACTGCCGGATCTCCCGCCGCACACGGAGCTGATCGACGGGAGCCTCGTTTTCGTGAGTCCCCAGCGAGACTTTCACAGCGTCGTGATCGACCTGCTGGTCAACGGCCTGCGCTCCACCGCGCCGCCCGAGCTGAAAGTGCGGCGGGAGATGACGGTAGTCATCGACAAGCGCAACGGTCCCGAGCCAGACGTCTCAGTCGTGCGCGCCGAAGCTGTCACCGGCCGACGGCAGACCCGCTACGCGGCAGCCGACATCCTCCTTGCCATCGAGGTCGTCTCACCGGACTCGGAAGCCCGTGATCGCGACGCCAAGCCGCACAAGTACGCCGCGGCGGGCATCCCCCACTTCTGGCTGGTCGAGATGGCGGGCCAGGACGACGCCCCGGTCGTCCAGGTCTACGAACGCGGCGAGGCCACCGGCACGTACGCGCTGACCGGCATCTACCACGACCGCGTCAAGGTCAGCGCGCCCTACCCCATCGACATCGACCTGACCGCCGTCGACGAGCTGTAGCCGGTCCTCAGGTCATCGTCGCCGACGGCCGCCCCGGCGCTGACGACGTCAGATCCGGGGCGTGCGGAAGGGCCCTACAGGACCGTCGCCCCCGCCGCCGGGGCCTGCGCCACGCGGGTCTGGCGGCAGGTGCCCGACCTCAGCAGGGCCGCTGCCACCTCCGCTGCCGACTCCGGATCCTTGGCCAGGAACGCCGTGGTCGGGCCCGAGCCGGAGACCAGTGCGGCCAGTGCGCCGGCGGCGGTGCCGGCTTCCAGGGTGGCGGCGAGGTCCGGGCGCAGGGAGAGCGCGGCGGGCTGGAGGTCGTTGGTGAGGGCGGCGGCGAGCGCGGTGGCGTCACCGGCTTCCAGGGCGGCGAGCAGCTCGGGGGACGCCGTCGGCTCGGGCACGTCGGTGACCGCGGTCAGGCGGTCGAACTCGCGGTAGACGGCCGGGGTGGACAGGCCGCCGTCGGCGACCGCGAAGACCCAGTGGAAGGCGCCGCCGACGGGGAGCGGGGTCAGCAGCTCGCCGCGGCCCTGGCCCAGGGCCGCGCCGCCGACCAGGCTGAAGGGTACGTCGCTGCCCAACTCGGCGCAGATGTCGAGGAGTTCGGTGCGGGAGGCGCCGGTGGACCAGAGGGTGTCGCAGGCCAGCAGGGCGCCGGCGGCGTCCGCGCTGCCGCCGGCCATACCGCCGGCGACGGGGATGTCCTTGACGATGTGGAGGTGGACGTCGGGCTCGATGCCGTGGCGGGCGGCGAGCAGCTCGGCGGCGCGGGCCGCCAGATTCGTCCGGTCCAGCGGGATCCGGTCGACGTCGTGGCCCTCGGCGGTGATCCGCAGGGTGTCCGCCGGGGTGGCGGTGACCTCGTCGTAGAGGCCGACGGCGAGGAAGACGTTGGCCAGGTCGTGGAAGCCGTCCGGGCGGGCGGCGCCGACCGCCAGCTGGACGTTGACCTTCGCGGGTACGCGTACCGTCACCGACGCCGTCACTTTCCCGCCTCCCGGTTCTCCGCGATACGGGCGAATTCCTCGACGGTCAGCGCCTCGCCACGGGCCTGCGGGGAGACTCCGGCGGCGAGCAGTGCGGCCTCGGCCGCGGCGGCCGAGCCGGCCCACCCCGACAGCGCGGCCCGCAGCGTCTTGCGGCGCTGGGCGAACGCGGCGTCGACGACGGCGAAGACCGCGTCGCGGGAAGCGGTCGTCTCGATCGGCTTGTCGCGGCGTACCAGGGAGACCAGGCCGGAGTCGACGTTGGGGGCGGGCCAGAACACGTTGCGGCCGATGGCGCCGGCCCGCTTGACCTCGGCGTACCAGTTGGCCTTGACCGAGGGCACGCCGTAGACCTTGTTGCCGGGGCGGGCGGCGAGGCGGTCGGCCACCTCGGCCTGGACCATGACCAGGGTGCGGTCGATGGAGGGGAAGGTCGCGAGCATGTGCAGCAGCACGGGGACCGCGACGTTGTAGGGGAGGTTGGCGACCAGCGCGGTGGGCGCGGGGCCGGGCAGCTCGGTGACGTGCATGGCGTCGCTGTGCACCAGCGCGAACCGGTCGGCGCGGTCGGGCATCCGGGCCGCGACGGTGGACGGCAGCGCGGCGGCCAGCACCTCGTCGATCTCGACGGCGGTGACCCGGTCGGCGACCTCCAGCAGCGCCAGCGTCAGCGAGCCCAGGCCCGGGCCGATCTCGACGACGACGTCATCGTCCCGGACGTCGGCGGTCCGCACGATACGGCGGACGGTGTTCGCGTCGATGACGAAGTTCTGGCCGCGCTGCTTGGTGGGGCGTACGCCCAGCGTGGCGGCCAGCTCACGGATGTCGGCGGGGCCCAGGAGGGGGCCGGAATCGTCGGTGCTGCTCTTGCTCATGCCAGGGCCTCGCTGCGCTCGTTCACCCGTGAAGCTTACGGCCGCAGAGCGGCCACGGGCTCGCCCCCCGGCTGACGTAGAGCTTCTTGGCCCGGAAGGTCTGCTCCTGCGCCGGGGCGTCCTGGGGGCGGCCGCTGCCGCCGAGGGCGTGCCAGGTGCCGACGTCGAACTGGTAGAGCCCGCCGTAGGTGCCCGAGGCGTCGACGGCGTCCGGCCGGCCGCCCGCCTCGCACTGGGCCAGCGCGTCCCAGGCGAGGTGGTCGGCGCCGCTTACCGAGTCGGGCAGCTCCTTGGTGCCGATGTGCACGATCTGCGGGCGGGGGGCGCGCACGACCTCGGCGTGTGTCCGCTTCGGCTTCTGTTTGACTCCGTTGATGGTGCGCAGCCGGTAGGTGACCCGCCGGACCCCGGGCCGCCCCTGCCGGACGACGGCTTCGGTGCCGCGAGTCAGCGAGGGGTCGACCCGCTTGACCGTGCGGAAGGCGATGGGCTCCTCGCGGACCTTCTTGGAGCCGGTGATGCGCAGGACGGAGACGGTCTGGCCCTCGCGCGGGAAGCTGTCCGGCGGCACCGAGGTGGTGTCCTGGTCGCGCAGTGCGAGTCCGGCCTCCGCCAGGGCCTCGCGGACGGTGGCGGCGTTGGTGCGCACCCGGTGTTCGCGGCCGTCGGCGACGAAGACCACGGAGCGTTCGGTGCGGACCGCCAGCTCCATGCCGTGCCGCTCGATGCGCCGGGAGCGGGAGGCCGACAGATGGGCGCCCTCGGCGCGCACGCCGAGCTGGCGGAGCGCGCCGTCGACGGTCTCCTCGGTGGTCCACACCTGGTGGCGCTGTCCGTCGACGGTGAGGACGACCGGCCGGCCGTGCCGGACGTGGATCTCGTCGCCGCTGGTCAGCTCGGTGCCGGGGGCGGGGGCGACGATGTCGTGGGCGCCGATGTCGAGCTGTTCGTCGGCCAGCAGGTCGTCGACGTCGTCGGCGAAGGTGTGCAGGGTGCGGGGGGCGCCGTCGACGCTGAGCCGGACCGCCTTGTCGTGCGCGATGAAGGCGGTGGTGCCGCCGGCGAGGAAGGCCACGACCAGGGCCCTGGGCAGTACCCGGCGCAGCGCATCGGGGGGTTCGGCGCGGCGCCTGCGACGGCCGCGCGCGGCGCGGTGGCTGCTTGGTGACTGACTCACGGCGCGCTCCACATGCCCGGATGCGGTTGACGGCCGGAATGTAGCGGAGAGTCGGTGACTCTCCAAAGTCGATCAGTTACGTGAAGTAGTCAATTCGGGGTACCCCGATTGGCTTTGTGCCGGGGCCGGCGGGCCGTCGGGAGCCGCGCGGCCCGACCCGTCTGGGCTCAGTAGCCGAAGGCGCGCGCGGTGTTCGCGGCGATCGCGGTGGCCAGTGCGTCCTCCGTCATCCCCTTGACCTCGGCCATCGCCCGCAGGGTGACCGGAATGAGGTACGGGGCGTTGGCCCGTCCGCGGTACGGCGCGGGGGTGAGGAAGGGGGCGTCGGTCTCGACGAGGACCAGTTCGGGCGGGGCGACGGCGAGCGCGTCCCGCAGCGGCTGGGCGTTTTTGAAGGTGACGTTGCCGGCGAAGGACATGAAGTAGCCGGCCGCGGCGCAGACCTCGGCCATCGCGGCGTCGCCGGAGTAGCAGTGGAAGACGGTCCGCTCGGGGGCGCCCTCCTCGCGCAGGATCCGCAGCACGTCGTCGTGCGCCTCGCGGTCGTGGATGACCAGGGCCTTGCCGTGCCGCTTGGCGATCTCGATGTGGGCGCGGAAGGACCGCTCCTGGGCGGCCATGCCTTCGGGGCCGGTGCGGAAGTAGTCCAGGCCGGTCTCGCCGACGCCGCGGACCTGCGGCAGCCCGGCCAGCTCGTCGATCTCGGCGAGCGCGGCGTCCAGGGAGCCGTCCCCGCCGGCCTCGCGGGCGCCCTGCCGCGACCAGCCGTCGGGGTCGCCCAGGACGATGCGGGGCGCTTCGTTGGGGTGCAGCGCGACGGTGGCGTGCACGGCCTCGTGGGCCGCGGCGGTTTCCGCGGCCCACCGCGAACCGGCCAGGTCGCAACCCACCTGGACGACGGTGGTCACCCCGACGGAGGCGGCCTTGGCGAGGGCGTCCTCGACGGTGGCGTCCTGCATGTCCAGGTGGGTGTGGGAGTCCGCGACCGCCACCCGAAGGGGTTCGGGCAGCGGCGGCGGGGTGTTCTTGTCCTGCGGGGCCATGGCCGCGATCCTACGAGGGCCGCGGCCGGGGCCTCACCTGCGGTGGTGCTGGAAGGGGTGCAGCAGGTCGGAGAGGTGCCAGTGGTGCCGGCCGGTCTCCGGGGCGTCCTCGGCGGTGCTGCCGGTGCGCTCCTTGGGGATCGCCTTCTTCTTCCCGTTCTTCTCGCCGGCGGGCTGGCGCTGGTGCATGTGCGCGATCGCGTCGGAGACCATCGACACCTGGCCGGAGCGCATGATGCGTACGACGTTGGTTCCGCAGTTCAGGCAGGTGGGGCGGGTCAGCGGGGAGGGCACCCGCTCGCCGTCCGCGTAGTAGACGACGTGCTGTTCGCCCTTGCCGTCGATCTGGTGGACTATCTCGTACGCCTGCTCCCAGCCGTACCCGCACTTCATGCAGGCGAAGGAGTAGGCCTCGTGCGCTGCGGGCTCGGGCCTGGGGGCGGGGTGGACTCCGCTGGCGGGGGTACCAGTGGTCTTCACGATCTCGCTCATGCCGAAACCTCGCTTCGCTCGGCCTCGCACTCGCTCGGCGCGCACCTCTGGATGATTCGCTCTCTACGCTCGCTCATTGCGCTCCTCTTGTCCGCTGGACAAGGCGTCCGGGAACCGTTCGTCCCACCCCCAGTGGACGCCTTTCCCGGCCGAAACGCATCGGATCACGGACCCTATTGGCCCAGATTTGGCAGTAGGCATATAAAAGGTCCGAGCGCGCCGCCCTTCGCTTTACCTTTCAGGGCAGCCATTTACCTTCCGAAGGGTCGGTTCACCCCTCCGATGTGGGCGTTTTCATAGCGTTCTTCGCCGCGACCACCGCATCGAAGACCTCCCGCTTGGGCAGCCCGGCCTCCGCGGCGACCGCCGCGATGGCCTCCTTGCGCCGCTCCCCGGCCTCCTCGCGCACCCGCACCCGGCGCACCAGCTCCCCGGCGTCGAGCTCCTCGGGCCCGCTCTCGGGGGCGCCCTCCACGACGATGGTGATCTCGCCGCGTACACCCTCGGCGGCCCAGGCCGCCAGCTCGCCCAGCGGGCCGCGCTTGACCTCCTCGTAGGTCTTGGTCAGTTCGCGGCAGACCGCGGCGCGGCGCTCGGCGCCGAAGATCTCGGCCATCGCGGCGAGGGTGTCGTCCAGCCGGTGCGGCGCCTCGAAGTAGACCAGGGTGCGCCGCTCGCCTTCGACCTCGCGCAGCCGGGAGCGCCGCTCGCCGGCCTTGCGGGGCAGGAAGCCCTCGAAGCAGAAGCGGTCCACCGGCAGGCCGGAGACGGCCAGCGCGGTGAGCACCGCGCTGGGGCCCGGTACGGCGGTCACCTTGATGCCGCGTTCGACGGCCGCGGCGACCAGGCGGTAGCCGGGGTCGGAGACCGAGGGCATACCGGCGTCGGTGACCAGCAGCACCCGTGCGCCGCCGGACAGCGCATCGGCCAGCTCGGGTGTCCGGGCCGCCTCGTTGCCCTCGAAGTACGACACGATCCGGCCGGACGGCGTCACCTCCAGCGCCTGGGTCAGCCGGCGCAGCCGGCGGGTGTCCTCGGCGGCGATCACGTCGGCGGCGGCCAGTTCGGTGGCGAGCCGCGGCGGCGCGTCCGCGATCTCTCCGATGGGCGTCCCTGCAAGTACCAGCGTTCCAGTCACCCGCCCATCCTCCCAGGACGTGGCGGACCGGTCGGCATCCCCGGGTGGCGCTCCGCACCGGTCCACAGGGCCCTTCCCTACGATGGGCCGGGTGACGAGTGACACCACCGCGACCGACGCCGCCGCGCACCGCGCCCCGGAGCCGGCCCAGGCGCCCCCCGTGTGGCAGCGGCGGCTGCGCCGCTTCGGGTATCCGGCCCGCCCGCAGGCCGACGTCCGGACCCGGCTGGTGCCCGGCTTCCCGGAGCCGAGCGGCCGGATGTGGGCGGTGTTCGGCGCGGGCCCGGCCGCCGCGGCCAGGCTCACCCGCTGGGCGGGCTGGGCCGGTCCGCTGCTGGTGGCGCTGGTCGCGGGGGGCTTGCGGTTCTGGAACCTGGGCAGCCCGCGGAAGGTGATATTCGACGAGACGTACTACCCCAAGGACGCCTGGTCGCTGCTGCAGTACGGCTACGAGGGCACCTGGGCCAAGACCGCCAACGACGCGCTGGTCGCCCATCCGCCGGAGATCATGCTCTCGCCGGAGCACTCCTATGTCGTGCACCCGCCGATGGGCAAGTGGCTGATCGCGGTCGGCGAGTGGGCGTTCGGGATGAACCCGTTCGGCTGGCGGTTCACGGTGGCGCTGCTGGGCACCTTGTCGGTGCTGCTGATCTGCCGTATCGGGCGGCGGCTGATGCGGTCCACGGCGCTGGGTTGCCTGGCGGGGGCGCTGCTCGCGGTGGACGGGCTGCACTTCGTCATGAGCCGCACCGCCCTGCTCGATCTGATCGTGATGTTCTGGGTGGTGGCCGCGTTCGGCTGCCTGCTGGTGGACCGGGACCGCAGCCGGGGCCGGCTGGCGGCGGCGCTGCCGCTCGGACCGGACGGTGTGGCGCGCCCGGACGACGCCGTCGGTGACCGGCTGCGGCTGGGGTGGCGGCCCTGGCGGATCGCGGCCGGCCTGTGCCTGGGCCTGTCCGCCGCCACGAAGTGGAACGGTCTGTACTTCCTCGCGGCGTTCGCCCTGATGTCGGTGCTGTGGGACGTCGCGGCCCGGCGGACGGCCGGCGCCCGCCACCCCTTCCGTTCGGCGCTGCGCCGCGACGTCCTGCCCGCGTTCGGCTCGACGGTCGTGGTCGCCCTGGCCACCTACCTCGCATCGTGGTCGGGCTGGATCGCCACCAAGGGCGGCTACTACCGCGACTGGGCGACCTCCCCCGAGGGCCGGCTGGGCGGCTGGACCTGGCTGCCGGACTGGCTGCGCAGCCTGTGGCACTACCAGACCGAGGTCTACAACTTCCACACCGGACTGACCACCCCGCACACCTACCAGTCCAACCCCTTCAGCTGGCTGGTCCTGGGCCGCCCGGTGTCGTACTTCTACGAGGACCCCAAGGCCGGCCAGGACGGCTGCACCGCGGCCGAGGGCTGTGCCCGCGAGGTGCTGGCGCTGGGCACCCCGCTGCTGTGGTGGGCGGCCTGCTTCGCGCTCCTCTATGTGCTCTACCGCTGGCTGTTCAAGCGGGACTGGCGGGCCGGCGCCATCGCCTGCGGCGTCGCGGCCGGCTATCTGCCCTGGTTCCTGTACCAGGAGCGGACGATCTTCCTCTTCTACGCGGTGGTGTTCGTCCCGTTCCTGTGTCTGGCGCTGGCGATGATGATCGGCGCGATCATCGGCCCGCCGGGTTCGACGGAGCGCCGCCGCACGATCGGCGCGGTGGGCGCCGGCGTCCTGGCGCTCCTGATCGTCTGGAACTTCATCTACTTCTACCCGCTTTATACGGGTATGCCGATCCCCAAGTCGGCCTGGCATCAGCGGATGTGGTTCGACAGCTGGGTCTGAGCGGAGGGCCGCGCGGGGCCCGGTGAGGGCCCCGGGAAGAGTTCGACAATTCTGTAACAGACCTACAACAGCGCGTCACCGGACCGTGCCCGGATCGAGACTCGGCGATTTCCCCGTGTCCCTTAGAGTGCGATGCACGTTCTTGTGTGCGTATTCAAGGACGAGACTCCTGGGAGGGGATCGGTGGCATGCGCCGTGAGGTGAAGTACGGGCTGATCGGCGGATCGGTGGCCCTGGTGGCGGGCGTCGTGGGCGGCCTGACGCTGTTCGGCGGTTCGGACGACGACTCCCCGCAGGAGGTCAGGTCGGCGGACGCCAAGCCGGGCGACTCCGGGCCCAAGGTTCCGACCGGTCCGCTGTCGGCCAAGGAGGTGCAGACGGCGGGGCAGGAGTTCCTGACCGCCTGGCAGTCCGGCGACGCGGCGAAGGCGGCCGGGCTGACGGACAGCCCCAAGGAGGCCCAGAGCGCGCTCGCGGCCTTCAGCAAGCAGGCGAAGTTCTCGAAGGTGACGGTGACGCCGGGCACCCCGACGGGTGACAAGGTCCCGTACACCGTCGCCGCGCAGATCGACTACAACGGCACCAAGGCGTCCTACTCGTACCGCACATCGGCGACCGTCGAGCGCGACAAGGCCACCGGTGAGCCGCGGATCGCCTGGCGGCCGACGGTGCTGCACCCGGACCTGGCCAAGGGCGACGAACTGCGTACGGGCGAGGCCGAGGCGCCCCCCATCAAGGCCGTGGACCGCAACGGCAAGGAGCTGACCCCCAAGGCGCATCCGACGCTGGCCGGGGTGCTGGACAGCCTGCGCGACAAGTACGGCGACAAGACCGGCGGCAAGCCCGGCGTGGAGCTGTTCATCCACCGCGCCAAGAGCGCCAAGCCGGCCGAGCAGCAGCCCGAGAAGACGCTGAAGGTGCTCTCCAAGGGCACCCCCGGCACCCTCAAGACCACCCTGGACGCCACGCTGCAGTCGGCGGCCGAGCGGGCGGTCAAGGGCAAGAAGTCCGCGGCCGCCGCGGCCGTCAAGCCCAGCACCGGTGAGATCCTGGCGATCGCCAACGCCCCGGAGAAGGGCTTCAACCTCGCCACCCAGGGGTCGCTGGCCCCCGGCTCCACGATGAAGATCGTGACCTCGGCACTGCTGATCGACAAGGGCATGACCGCGCCGGGCAAGTCGCACCCGTGCCCCAAGTACGTCACCGTCGGCGGTTGGAAGTTCCAGAACCTCGACAAGTCCGAGATCAAGTCCGGCACCTTCGCGCAGAGCTTCGCGGCGTCCTGCAACAACGCCTTCATCTCGCAGGCGGAGAAGCTCAAGGACGACGACCTGACGAAGGAGGCCCGGGACGTCTTCGGCATCGGCCTGAACTGGCAGACCGGCATCCCGACCTTCGACGGCGCGGTGCCGGTGCAGCAGGACGCGCAGATGGCGGCCTCGCTGATCGGCCAGGGCGGTGTGCGGATGAACCCGCTCAACGTCGCCACGCTCGCCGCGACGGTCCGCGCCGGCTCCTTCCACCAGCCGTACATCGTCTCGCCGTCGCTGGACAACCGGACGCTCGCCAAGGCCGCCCGGACGATGAAGCCGGGCACCGCCTCGGCCCTGAAGTCGCTGATGAAGCTGACGGCGACGTCCGGTACGGCCGCCGAGGCGATGTCCGGCGTCGGCGGTGACATCGGCGCCAAGACCGGCTCCGCCGAGGTCGACGGCCAGAAGAAGCCCAACGCCTGGTTCACCGCCTACCGCGACGACCTCGCCGCGGCGGCCGTCGTCCCGGCCAGCGGCCACGGCGGCAGCAACGCGGGCCCGGTGGTCCGCGCCATCCTCACCGCGAACTGAGCGTCGGCGGGGGCCCACGGGTCCCTCGCCTCGTCTCATCGGCTGGAATCTCCTTCGCATGGCCCGTACAGCTTTCGCTAGCGTGCGGGCCATGACCGTTTCCGCCTCCCCCACACCGCAGACCACCGACGTGCGCGAGCACTCCGAGTGACCCCGCTCGTCGTCGCGGCCGTCCTGCTGGCCGCCGTCACCCACGCCAGTTGGAACGCCATCGCGCACGGGATACGCGACCAGTTGCTGGCCTTCACCCTGGTCGGCGGCGGCGGTGCGCTCTGCGGCGCGGCGCTGGCCGGCTTCACCCCGCTGCCGGCCGCCGGCGCCTGGCCCTTCCTGCTGGCCTCCGCCGTGCTGCACGTCGTCTACCAGGCGCTGCTCATGCGGTCGTTCCAGCTGGGCGACTTCGGGCAGATGTACCCCATCGCCCGCGGTACCGCCCCCCTGGTCGTCACCGTCCTCGCGGCCGTCTTCGTCCACGAGATCCCCGACGCCTGGGCGCTGGCCGGTGTGGCGCTCGCCTCCGCGGGGCTGGTCGGCGTGGCCCTGTGGGGCATCCGCGGCTCGGGCGCCCGGCCCCACTGGCCCGCCCTGATCGCCGCACTCGCCACCGGCCTGTCCATCGCCGCCTACACCACCGTCGACGGCCTGGGTGTACGCGCCTCCGGCACCCCCCTGGGCTATATCGCCTGGCTGATGATCCTCGAAGGCCTCGCCATCCCCGCCTACGCGCTCGCCACCCGCCGCCGGCGGCTCCTCGCCGAGCTGCGCCCCATCGCCCTCCGGGGCCTGGCCGGCGGCGTGCTGTCGGTCTTCGCCTACGGCCTGGTGCTGTGGGCCCAGACCCGCGCCGCGCTCGCCCCCATCGCCGCCCTGCGGGAGTCCTCCATCATCGTCGGCGCCGCCATCGGCGCCCTCTTCTTCAAGGAGCGCTTCGGCGCACCGCGGATCGCGGCGGCCGGGCTGATGGTCATCGGGATCGGGCTGATGCTGCACACGGGGTGAGCTGCTTCCCACGTTGCCGGGTGGCCCGCCGTGGGTCTTCTGTTGTTCTTTCCCGCCTTCGGCGGGAGCGGGGTGGGTTGTGGGCCGGGGGCGCTGTGTCGGTGGTGGGTGCCGGGTGCGGTCCTGCGGGGCCTGTTGTGTGGACTGCTGCGCTCTACGTCCACACAACAGGCCCCTCCGGCCCGCCCCCTCCCGCCCGGTGGAGCAGCCCCCGCCCCGGTGGGGGAAAGTGTCAAAAAGCCAGAAGCTCGGCCGCATCGTGACGCGGCCGAGCTTCTGCTTTTCTTCTCCCCCCGCCGGGGTGGGGTCCCGTTCGCGGACGGGAGGTGGTGGGGGCGGAGGGGTGTGTTGTCGGACGTAAAGCGCAGCAGTCCGACAACACACCCCTCCGCCCCCACCACCGGCACCCACCACCCACCCGGGGCCCCCCACAACCCACCCCGCTCCCGCCGAAGGCGGGCAACAACGCACAGAAGACCCACGGCGGGTCAGCCGGCAACGTGGGAAACAGCCCGCAGCAGCGCCTGCGCGCGTGGGTCCGCGGTCACATTGCGCTGCATGCCGTTGGTGACATAGCCGAAGGCGATACCGCTTTCGGGATCCGCGCAGGCCAGCGCACCCCCGCGCCCGGGGTGTCCGAACGACCCGGGTGCCAGCAGCGGCGAGGCCGGGCCGTGCAGCATGAAGCCGAGGCCGAAGCGGGTGTTGACCAGGAGGGTGCGGTCGAGACCGGCGGACTCCTCGGTGCGGGCGAGGGTGAGGGTGGCCGGGGCGAAGAGGCGCGGCTGGTCGTCGACGGCGCCGATCAGCGCGGCGTAGCAGCGGGCCAGCGAGCGGGCGGTGGCGATGCCCGCGGAGGCGGGCAGCTCGCCGGCCCGGTAGGCGGGGTCGTTCTCGTCGGGGCCCGGCGAGATGGCGCCGAAGGCGCGGCTGGTGAGGGAGGAGGGGTCGGCGTAGGCGTCGGCCACCGACCGCTTCGGCCGGGCCCGCAGGCCGGACGCGGCCGGCGGCGCCGGCGGCTCGACGGCCGCGAGGCGGCCCACCCTCTCCTGTGCCGCCTGCGGAAGCCCGATCCACAGGTCGAGGCCGAGCGGCCCGGATATCTCCTCGGCGATCCAGCTGCCGATGGTGCGTCCGGTGACCCGCAGCACCAGCTCGCCGATCAGCCAGCTGTAGGTCTGCGCGTGGTAGCCGTGGTCCGTGCCGGGCTCCCAGGCGGGCGCCTGGGCGGCGACCGCGGCGGGGCCGCTGACGCCGTCGACGGCCTGGGCGGGAGTGAGCGGGGTGTCCAGGACCGGCAGCCCGGCGCGGTGCGACAGCAGGTGCCGGACGAGCACCCGTTCCTTGCCGGCGGCCTTGAACTCGGGCCAGTACGTGCCGACCGGCGCGTCGAGGTCGAGCTGTCCGCGCTGGTGCAGAAGCAGCGGGACGATCGCGGCGATGCCCTTGGTCGCGGACCGGATCACCTGGGCGGTGCCGGCCTCCCACGGCGCGGCCGGCTGCGCGGCGCCGTCGGCGTCCCCGTCCTTCGTACCGGCCCACAGGTCGACGACCTTCCGCCCGTGCCGGTAGACGGCGACCGCCGCCCCCCGCTCTCCGCGCTGCGCGAAGTTGGCCATGAAGGCGTCCCGGACCGGCTCGAAGCCGTCCTCGACCGTGCCCTGGACGTCCACCACTGATTCCCGCTTCCCACTCATCCGTCGCTTTCGTGACCCATCAATGGTGCAACGCGCGGATCAGTGCTGATGACCAGGGCCACGGCCCGTGGCGTTCGTCACACGGCGGCGCGGGGGCCGGGCTGCGCTCCGGGTCACCGGGGGACGGTGACCGATCGGGGGTCGAAGCCGAAGGGCAGCTCCAGGCGGTGGCTGCGCATCAGTTCCTCGTCGCAGAGCAGGTCCTGGGTGCCGCCGTCGGCGACCAGCACGCCCCCGGAGAGCACGACGGAGCGCGGGCACAGCTCCAGTGCGTACGGCAGATCGTGGGTGACCATCAGCACGGTGACGTCCAACGACCGCAGAATGTGGGCGAGTTCCCGGCGGGAGGCCGGGTCGAGGTTGGAGGAGGGCTCGTCCAGGACGAGGATCTCCGGGCGCATGGCCAGGACCGTGGCGACCGCGACCCGCCGGCGCTGGCCGAAGGAGAGGTGGTGCGGTGGGCGGTCGGCGAAGCCCTCCATGCCGACCCGGGTGAGCGCCTCGGTGACCCGCGCCTGAAGTTCGTCGCCGCGCAGCCCCGCCGCGGCCGGGCCGAAGGCGACGTCCTCGCGGACGGTGGGCATGAACAGCTGGTCGTCGGGGTCCTGGAAGACGATGCCGACCCGGCGGCGGATCTCGGCGAGGTTCTCCCGGGCGACCGGGAGCCCGGCCACCGCGACGCTGCCGGCGCCCGCTTCGAGGATGCCGTTGAGGTGCAGTACGAGGGTGGTCTTGCCGGCGCCGTTGGGGCCGAGGAGGGCGACCCGTTCGCCGCGGCCGACGGTCAGGTCGACGCCGAAGAGCGCCTGGTGGCCGTCGGGGTAGGCGTAGGCGAGCCCGGAGACGGCGAGGGAGGGGGCGGGCGTGGCGGTGCTCAAAGGGTCCATCCCAGGAGGCAGACGGCGAGGGCGGCGAGCGGGAGCGCGGCCGCGCGGGTCCATTGTGTGCGGGTGGCGGTGGTGGCGTCGATGACGGGCATCGTGCCGGTGTAGCCGCGGCTGACCATGGCGAGGTGGACCCGCTCACCGCGCTCGTAGGAGCGGATGAACAGCGCGCCGGCGGACTTGGCGAGCACGCCCCAGTGGCGTACGCCGCGGGCTTCGAAGCCGCGCGAGAGCCGGGCGATCCGCATCCGCCGCATCTCGTCGGTGATCACATCGCCGTAGCGGATCATGAAGGACGCGATCTGGACGAGCAGCGGCGGCATCTTCAGCCGCTGCAGACCGAGCAGGACTTCGCGCAGCTCGGTGGTGGCGGCGAGCAGCACGGACGCGGCGACGCCCAGCGTGCCCTTGGCGAGGATGTTCCAGGCGCCCCAGAGCCCGGACCGGCTCAGCTCCAGTCCGATGACGTGGACCTGCGGGCCCTCGGCGACGAACGGCATCAGCAGGGCGAAGGCGACGAACGGCACCTCGATCAGCAGCCGTTTGAGGAGGAAGGCGGCCGGGATCCGGGCCGTCGCGGCGGCGGCCGCGATCAGCAGGGCGTAGAGCCCGAACGCCCAGACCGCCGCGCGGGGGGTGGCGACGACGGTCAGGACGAAGCAGAACACCGCGGCGAGCTTGCAGTGCGCGGGCAGGGCGTGCACCGGCGAGTGCCCGTGCCGGTAGAGCTTGTGGGCGTGGCCGGCTCCCATGTCAGGCGTTCTCCGTCTGCCGCGCGGCCGGCTGAGCGCCGGTGTTCCTGCGGCGGCGCAGGACCACGAACACCCCGGTGCCCACCGCCAGCGTCGCGCCCACCCCGACGACACCGGCCAGGCCGCCGGACAGCCGGGGGTCGGCGATGTCCTTGACGCTGTAGTCGGCGAGCGGCGAGTCCTTGGTGGCGTGGTCCTCGGTCTTGGCGTCGATGCCCTGGTCGTGGGCGACCTTCTCCAGGCCGTCGGGGCTGGCGGAGGCGTAGTAGCTGACGCCGCCGGCGCACACCAGGGCGGCGGCGATCCCGGCCAACCAGACGTGGCGGGTTGAACGGCGGGGGGTGGCGGGGGCCGGGGCGGCGTCGTCGGCAGCGGGTGCGGCGGTGGCCGCCGCCACCGGCTCGGCGGCGCCCGGGGACGCCAGCGGCGAGGTCCGCAGCTCCAGCGGCTTGGTCAGCCCGCGCGCGCCGTAGACGAGATCGGGCCGTACGGCGATGACGGCCCCGACCGTCAGCGCGGTGATCGCGGCCTCGCCGATCCCGATCAGGACGTGCACGCCGACCATGGCGGTGAAGACCTTGCCGATCGCCACGTCCGCGGTCCCGCCCAGCGCGTAGAGGGCGGTGAAGGCGACCGCGGCGGCCGGCACCGAGAGCAGCGCGGAGACGAACGACGCGACGGTGATCGAGCTCCGCCGCCGGGGCAGCACCTTCACCAGCCCGCGGAACAGGGCGTAGGCGACCACGGTCGTCACGATCGCCATATCGGTGATGTTGACGCCCAGCGCGGTCAGCCCGCCGTCGGCGAACAGCACCCCCTGCATCAGCAGCACGACCGAGACGCAGAGCACGCCGGTGTAGGGGCCGACGAGTATCGCCGCCAGCGCCCCGCCCAGCAGATGCCCGCTCGTACCGGCCGCGACCGGGAAGTTCAGCATCTGCACGGCGAAGATGAACGCCGCCACCAGCCCGGCCAGCGGCGCCGTGCGCTCCGCGGCCGCGGCGCCGCCCTGCCCCGCCCCCGCCAGCTCCCGGCGGGCACCGCGCAGACTGACCGCGACCGCGGCCGCGGCGACCGCGCCGGCCGCCACCGACACCGGCGCGTTGATGAATCCATCGGGTACATGCATCTGGGGCTCTCCGCTTCGGGCTCTGCAAACCAGCCAGGGGTGGTGCAACCAGCCATCGTCGTGGCTACTGCAACTAATTCGCAAGAGCGCCCATCATGCGGATGCGCGCCCCCCACGAGAGAGCCGTCTCCGCCGGCGGGTCCCGAGGAGCGCCGCTCACCGCGCGCTCGCGGCCCGGGGCCGCCGCTGTCCGAGACCCGCCGGCCCGAGTTGCCACCCTTACCCCCGGCCGAAACCATGGATGGGTGAGCGATGTACCCGAGGCCGTCGGGCCGCGAACGGAGTCGAAGGCCAAGCCGCGTGGCCGGCTGCGCCGCATGCCGACCGCGCCCGACGCACCGCCCGACGCACCTCCCGGCTCGTATCTGCGCTTCCCCCATCTGCACGGCGACCTGCTCTGCTTCGCCGCCGAGGACGACCTGTGGGTCGCCCCGATCGCCCCGGCCGGGCAGGAACCCGGCCGCGCCTGGCGGCTGACCGTCGACCGCACCCGCGTCGGCCACCCCCGCTTCTCCCCCGACGGGCGGCACATCGCCTTCACCACCTGGCGCAGCCTGGACCCCGAGGTGCACCTCGCGGCGGTCGACGGCGGCCCGGCGCGCCGGCTGACGTACTGGGGCAGCACGGACGCCCGGGTGTGCGGGTGGACGCCGGACGGGCACGTCCTGGCGGTGTCCTCGCACGGGCAGCCGTTCTCGTACTACTCCTGGGCGTACAAGCTGCCGACCGACGGCGGTCCGGGCGGGAAGCTGCCCTGGGGTCCGGTCTCCGACATCGCGGTCGCCGATGTCGCCGGGGAGCACAAGACGCTGCTGCTCAGCGGCACCCCGCCGCACGAGCCCGCCTCCTGGAAGCGCTACCGGGGCGGCGCGATGGGCCGGATGTGGCTGCACGGCGTCCGGCTGCTGCCGGATCTGTACGGGCATCTGGACTCGGTGATGTTCGTCGGGGAGCGGATCGCGTTCCTGTCCGACCACGAGGGCGTCGCCAATGTGTACTCGTGTCTGCCGGACGGCACCGACCTGCGCCGGCACACCGATCACGCCGACTTCTACGCCCGGCACGCCTCGACCGACGGCGAGCGGATCGTCTACCAGTGCGCGGGCGACCTCTGGCTGGTCGAGGACCTGAGCCCCGACGCCGTTCCACGCAAGCTGGCGGTGCGCCTGGGCGGCCCGCGGGCCGGCCGCCGCAGCTACCAGGTCCCGGCCGCCTCGCACGTCACCTCGCTCGCGGTGGACACCACCGGCCGGGCCAGCGCGGTCGGCGTCCGCGGCAGCCTGTACTGGCTCACCCACCGCGACGGCCCGGCCCGGACGATCCACGACACCCCGGGCGTGCGCGTCCGGCTGCCCGAGATGCTCGGCTCCAGCGGCCGGATCGCCTACGTCACCGACGCCGAGGGCGAGGACGCCGTGGAGATCACCAATCTGCCGCGGGCCAGCGCGCCGGGCGAACCGCGCCGGCTGGCGGCCGGGCGACTGGGCCGGGTCCACGAGATGACCGCCTCACCGGACGGCGAGCGGCTGGCGGTGGCCGCGCACGACGGCCGGCTGCTGCTGGTGGACGTGACCCGGCCGGAGGAGGGCTCGACCGAGGAGGACCGGTCCGAGGAGGACGAGGCGGCCGGCCCCGGCGGTGTCACCGAACTGATCCGCTCCACCAACGGGCCGGTCCGCGACCTCGCCTTCTCCCCCGACTCCCGCTGGCTGACCTGGTCCCATCCGGGCATCGGCCGTTCGCTGCGGCAGATCAAGATGGCCCGGCTGTCCGACCGGCACATCGTGGACGTCACCAACGGCCGCTTCGAGGACGAGCAGCCGGTGTTCACCCGCGACGGCCGCTATCTGGCGTTTTTGTCCTGGCGCGGCTTCGACCCGGTCTACGACGTGCACACCGGGGACCTGTCCTTCCCGCTGGGCTGCCGGCCCTACCTCGTACCGCTGTCGTCGGCGACCCCCTCCCCGTTCGCGCTGTCGCCGGAGGGGCGGCCCGCGGCGGGCGGTCTGGACCCGGACGAGATTCCGCCGCCGACCGGCGAGGGGCCGGTGCTGGTGGAGGTGGAGGGGCTGGCGAACCGCGTCACGCCGTTCCCGGTGGCCGCCTCCAAGTACTCCTCCCTGGAACCGGTCAACGGCGGCGGCCTGGTCTGGCTGCGCTGGCCGATCTCCGGCGCGCTGGGCGAGACCTTCGCCAACCCCGACAACACCTCCGGCAAGCCCACCCTCGAACACTTCGACCTGCCCAAGGCGCGGCGCACCGAACTCACCAGCTCCCTGGACGGTTTCGCGCTCAGCGGCGACGGCTCCCGGCTGGTCGTCAACGACGACGGCGAGCTGCGCGCGGTGCCGGCCACCGAGCCGGCGGACGGCGATTCGACGGTCTACCTGGACCTGCGGCGGATCCTGCACGACGTCGATCCCGAGGCGGAGTGGCGCCAGGCGTTCGACGAGGCGGGCCGGATCATCCGGGCGTACTTCTGGGAGCCGCGGATGTGCGGTATCGACTGGGACGCGGTGCTCGCGCAGTACCGGCCGCTGGTCGAACGGGTCGCCTCCCCCGACGAGTTCGCCGATCTGCTGCGCGAGGTGCTGGGCGAACTGGGCACCTCCCATGCGTACGTCACCGGCGCCCGGCGCAACGAGGGGCCGCCGCACTACCAGCGCGCGATGGGGCTGCTCGGCGCCAACCTCACCTGCCGGGACGGCCGTTGGATCGTCCAGCGGATCCTGCCCGGCGAGTCGTCGGACTCCAAGGCCCGCTCCCCGCTGGCCGGTACGGGCATCCGCGACGGCGCGGCGCTCACCCATGTCGACGGCCGGCCGGTGGACCCGGCCGCAGGGCCGTATCCGCTGCTGGCCGCGGCCGGCGGCACCACCGTCGAGCTGACCTTCTCCCTGCCGCCCTCGGACGCCGGCAACGGCCACGCCCGCCGGGTCGCGGTGGTCCCGCTGGTCGACGAGCGGCCGCTGCGCTACCAGGACTGGGTGGCCAAACGCCGGGCCGTCGTACGGGAGTTGAGCGGCGGCAAGTGCGGCTATCTGCACATCCCCGACATGGGCGGCTCCGGCTGGGCGCAGTTCAACCGCGATCTGCGGATGGAGGTCTCCCGGCCCGCGCTGATCGTGGACGTACGGGGCAACGCCGGCGGCAACATCTCCGAGCTGGTGATCGAGAAGCTGACCCGCACCATCATGGGCTGGGACCTGACCCGCGACGCCGAGCCGGTCTCCTACACCGGCAACGCGCCGCGCGGCCCGGTCGTCGCGGTCGCCGACGAGATGACCTCGTCCGACGGCGACATGATCACCGCGGCCTTCAAGCTCCAGGGCATCGGACCGGTGGTCGGCATGCGCACCTGGGGCGGGGTGGTCGGCATGACCGGGCGGCACCGGCTCGCCGACGGGACGACGATCACCGTGCCGATGAACGCGGCGTGGTTCCGGCTCTACGGCTGGGGCGTGGAGAACCACGGTGTGGAGGTGGACATCGAGGCACTGCGCTCCCCGCTGCACTGGGCCGAGGGCAAGCACCCGACGCTGGGGGTGGCGGTGCGCACGGCTCTGGAACTGCTGGAGCGGCATCCGGCGGCGACGCCTCCGGACCTGTCGGACGTCCCGGACCGGCGACGGCCGGCACTGCCGCCACGGAGCGGGGGCGCGACGGGAGCCGCGGGGGCGGCGGGGGCCTGAGCGGGCCGCTTCGGTTCACGTCGTCGACTCGTCGAGTTCGATTCAAGTCGTCGACTCGTCGACCTCGTCGACCGACAGGCCGTCGACCGACACGACGATGGGGCGCACCCGGTCGACCGGGTGCGCCCCTCACGCATGGCGCGTACGTCGCCGCGCGTGGTCTTCAGGACGTGGCGTCAGCTCTGGTAGCGACCCTCGGCGTCGTCCAGCGCGTCCTGAGCGGTCCGGCGGCCCTGCTGGCCGCGGTCACGCTGCGGGTCGCGCTGCGGGTCGCGCTGCGGGTCGCGCTCCTGGCCGCCCTGGCGCCGGCCGCGCTCCTGCTCCTCGCGCCGGCCGCGCTCCGAGGCGTTGGCGCGAGCGCCGCTCGCGGCCTGGTTCGCCTGGTCCCGGAGCTCGTTGGCCTTGTCCTGGAACTGGTCCTTGATGCCCATGCTGTTCACTCCTAGTGGGGTGTAGGGGGGTTTGGGCCCCGAAACAGCGTGACACGCCCGGACATTGCTCGCATTTCGATCACGAACGGCTACCCTCCGTGACCCACGGGGCGGCCGGACAGGGCCGACTCGGAAGACGAACTCGCAGGTCAGCGCGCCTTCTCGGCGGCGCGGGCCTTTTCGTCGGCCTCGCCGCCCGCACCGACCAGCCCGATCCGCATCCCGTCCAGCCGGTCCCCGAACCTGCGGATCTCGCGCTGGCCCACGGACCCGATGACGGCCGGCAGGTACCCGCGCAGCGACTGCATCCCGCGCAGCCACCACTGCCCGTAGACATGCGCGGAGCGGCGCTCGATGCCGGCGACGATCCGGTCGACGGCGGGGCCCAGCGGATAGGTCTTGTTCGACGGCCAGGGCAGCCGGGAGCGCAACTCGCGCATGGTGTCGTCCTGGTCGGCGCCGCGCACCATGTCGGTGTCGGTCCAGCTCAGATAGCCGACGCCGACCCGTACGCCCTTGTGGCCGACCTCGGCCCGCAGGCAGTGCGCGAACGCCTCGACGCCCGACTTGGACGCGCAGTACGCGCTCAGCATCGGGGCCGGGGTGATCGCCGCGAGCGAGGCGATCTGCAGGAAGTAGCCGCGGGACTCCATCAGGACGGGCAGGAAGGCCCGGCCGGTGACCGCGCTGCCTATCAGGTTGACCTCGACGACCCGCTTCCAGGAGACCGGGTCGGAGTCGACGAACGGACCGCCGGTCGCCACACCGGCGTTGGCGACGACCGCATCGACCTTCCCGAAGCGGTCCTTGACCCCGGCCGCGACCCGGGCCATCGCCTCGTGGTCGGTGACATCGGCGTGCCAGTGGTGGGCCGGACCGTGCAACGAGGCCGCGACCTCGCGCAGTTCGTCCGGCTCCAGGCCGACCAGCGCCAGCGTCGCGCCGCGGGCCGACAGCTTGCGGGCCAGCAGCGCGCCGACCCCGCGCGCCGCGCCCGTCACCACCACGACCTGGCCGTCCAGCTTTCCGCTCGTCCTCATGCCGTCCGCTCCTTCTTCTGCCGCTGCTTGCCACGGGGGGCCTGGGCGGGGACTTCCGAGCCGGCCGCCGCTACGCCGACACCGGTGCCGGCCGCCGTCAGGTGATCGTCGACGAGTTCGCGCAGCCGGCCGGCGACCGCGCCCGGGTCCTCGACCGGTGTCATGTGCCCCCGCCCCGGCAGCTCGGTCAGCCCCAGGAAGTCGGGGAGCACGGAGGCCATCCGGCGGGCGTGCACCGGCGGGGTGAGCCGGTCGGCGCTGCCCGCGATGACCGCCGTCGGCACCTCCAGGCGGCCGATCTCGCCGGTCAGTTCGAGTTCGGCCAGCACCTTGCCCCAGCGGGCCCGGACGCCCGGCGGGCAGCCGTGCACGATGCGCGCACAGGCCTCGACCTGCTCGGCGGTGGAGCCGGCGCCCATCGTCGCGTACTTCAGCGCGCTCTTGGTGAGCGGCGACACGGGGCCCATCGGCGCGCGGGAGCCCAGCAGCAGGCGGTGCGCGCGGCGCCGGGCGGCCGGGCCGCGCAGGGGGAACACGCGGGATTCCGCGGGGAGTTGGGAGAAGCCGGTGCTGCACAGCAGCGCGGCGGCGGCCCGTGCGCGCAGCTCCGGCCGGTCGGCGGCGGCCATGATCGTCATGCCGCCCATGGAGTGGCCGCCCACCACGGCGCGTTCGTCCGCCTCCAGGGTCGCCTCCAGTACGGCGACGAGGTCGTCGGCGAGCGCATGGGTGCTGTAGCCGGCCGGGGCGACGGCCGGGCTGCGGCCGTGCCCGCGCTGGTCGTAGACGACGACCTTGTGATCGGCGGCCAGCTCGCGGACGACCGGGGCCCAGAAGGCGGTCGAGCAGGTCCAGCCGTGCGCCAGCACGACGGCCGGGGCCTGCTCGGGCCCGTGGAACTCGGCGTGGATCCGTGTGCCGTCGGCGGAGGTGACGGTCGTGGTCCGGCGCGGCACCGGCGGCGCGTAGGGACCTCTGGTGACGTGTCCGGGGCGGCGGCTCATGCGGCCACCTCCGCACGCGCGCCGGCGGACCGCCCGGCCGTGGCCCCGGGTGGCCGCAGCACCTCGTACTCGGCGAGGTCGACCTGTCGGGTCACCTTCTTGAACTCCGCGGTCGTCCCCGGCCAGGCGGTGGTGTTGCGCCCGTTGGCGTCCAGATACCAGCTGTCGCAGCCGCCGGTGTTCCACACCGTCCGCTCCATCCGCCGCTGGATGTGGCGCGTCCACTCGTCCACGGCGGACTGCCGGGCGCTCAGTGCGATCTTTCCGCCGAGTATGTCCAGTTGGCGCAGGAAGTCCACCATGTAGTTCAGCTGTGCCTCGATCATCAGGATCATCGAGCTGTTGCCGAGACCGGTGTTGGGCCCGATGATCGTCAGGAAGTTGGGGAAGCCGGCCGCGCTGGCTCCGCGCAGCGCCGCCATCCCGTCCTTCCACTCCTCCGCCAGCGTCGTCCCCTTGGCGCCGGTGACCCGGTGCGCGATCGGCATGTCCGTCACATGGAAGCCGGTGCCGAAGACGATCGCATCGGCCTCGACCTCGCTCCCGTCGGCCCCCACGAGGGTGCTGCCGCGCACCTCCTTCAGCCCGGACGCGACGAGATCCACATTCGGCCTGGCCAGCGCCGGGTAGTAGGTGTTGGAGAGCAGTATCCGCTTGCACCCGATGCGGTAGTCCGGCGTCAGCGCGCTGCGCAGCGCCGGATCCTTGATCGCCTTCTTCATGTGGTTCCTGGCCAGGAACTCGATCATCCCCAGCTCGTTGGGGCGCTTGGTGAAGGCGCTGACCTGGAGTTCCCTGATGCCCCAGAGCAGTCCGCGGCGCGCCGCCCGGGTCGCCGGCAGCTTGGTGTGCAGCCATTTCTCGGCCGCGCTGATCCTGCGGTCGGCACGCGGCAGCACCCAGGGCGGGGTGCGCTGGAAGAGCGTGAGCCGCTCCACGTCCGGCTGGACGGCGGGCACGATCTGGATCGCCGACGCACCGGTGCCGATCATGGCCACGCGCTTTGCGCGCAAGTCGTAGTCGTGATCCCAGCGCGCGGAGTGGAAGACCTTCCCCGGGAAGGAGTCCAGCCCCGGCACGTCCGGAAGCTTGGGGTCCGACAGCGGTCCGGTGGCCGACACCACCACGTCGGCGGTCAGCGGCCCGCCGGCCGTCTCCAGCTCCCAGTGCAGTGCGCTGTTGCTCCAGCGCAGACTGCGCACCTCCGCATCGAACCGGATGTGCGGACGCAGCCCGAAGCTGTCCGCCACCCGCTCCAGGTACGCCCGGATGTGCGGCTGCCCGGAGAAGTTCCGGGGCCACTCGGGGTTGGGGGCGAAGGAGAACGAGTACAGATGCGAGGGCACATCGCATGCGCACCCCGGATAGCTGTTGTCCCGCCAGGTGCCGCCCACCGAGCCGGCCCGTTCCAGGACCACGAAGTCGGTGATCCCCTGGCGTCGCAGCCGTACGGCCGCCCCCAGGCCACCGAATCCCGATCCGATCACCGCCACGCGCACATGCTTCCGCTCGCGCTCGGCCATCCGCCGCCTCCCGAGTTCGACGTTCTGCACCGCAAACCTACGACGCCGACAGCCGCAGGCCGCCCGATCGCGCCAGCAATCACTGGCACAGTTGGGCACAGAGGGGAGAGTAGGGCAGCCGCGTACTGAGCGGTAGGGGTCCGGCGCCAGGAAGTTACCGCCGGTTGCACCACGGCCCGCCGTCACACCCCCGGCATAGGCTGACCCCGTGGCAGCGAACGAGAACTCCCAGGACGAGCGCCCGGCCCCCACCGCCCACACCCCCGCCGCGCGCGAATTCCGTATGGCCGAGCTGGCCGGGGAAGCCGGCATCACGGTCCGTACGCTGCGGTTCTACCGCGAGCGCAAGCTCATCCCGCCACCGCGCCGCGACGGCCGGATCGCCTGGTACAACGAACACCACCTCGCCCGGCTGCGCACCATCGGCGCCCTGCTGGAGCGCGGCCACACCCTCGGCGGCATCGCCGAGCTCCTCGCCGCCTTCGAGTCCGGGCGCGACGTCGGCGAGCTTCTGGGCCTCCAGACCCCGCTGCTCCCCCCATGGTCCGAGGAGACCCCGGTCCGCCTCACCCCGGAGCAGCTCGCCGACCACTTCAGCCGGGACATCACCCCCGAGAACCTCACCACGTCCCTGGACATCGGCTATCTGGCCGTCGACGGCGACGAGTTCGTGCACATCAGCCGCCGTCTCCTGGACGCCTCCACCGAGCTGGTCAACAAGGGGATCCCACTGGCCGCCGTCCTGGAGGCCGGCCGCCGGGTGCGCGCGCACGCCGACGCCCTCGCCGACATCTTCACCACCCTCATCCGCACCCACCTCCTGGCCGACGTCCTTCCGCAGGCCGGCGCGGACGGCCTGCCCGACCCCCGGGAGATCGACCGCATAGCCCAGACCATCGAGAAGCTCCGCCCGCTGTCCAAGGGCGTGGTCGAGGCCGAGCTGTCCATGGCCATGGACCGCCGGGTGCGCAGGGAGCTGGAGCAGTGGCTGCGGGAGCACCAGGAGAAGGACGAGCCGGGCACCTGACCTCGGGGTGCGGGCGGCCGCGGCTCAGCCGCGCGCCGGCCGGGGCCGGGTGAAGTGGTCCAGCAGCCGCCGCACGGCCTGGTCCTGGGCGGACCGCGACTCCTCCGAGGCGACGCGCTGCGCGGCGTACAGCCGCACCAACTCCGAGCGTACGAAGTGCCCCTGGGCCTGCTCGTGGAGCAGATGGGCGTCGCACAGTTCGGCGAGGTGGCGGCGGGTGCGCTCAAGGTCCTGCCCGGCCAGCGCCGCGGCGGCGGGCAGCTCCACACCGGGGCCGGGGTGCAGACCCAGGACGCGGAAGAGCCGGGCGGCGCCGCTCGACAGGGCGCGGTAGCTGAGATAGAGATTGGCCTCCACGGCGAGATCGGCGTCGTCCGCGGACAGCTCCTGTAGACGGCGGCGCTCGTCGGCCAGCTTCTTCGTCCAGCACTCCAGTGGCCATTCGGGGTGGGCCATCAGCCGTGCCGCGGCGATCCGCAGCGCCAGCGGGAGCCGTTCGCACCACTCGACGAGCGCCCGGGCCGCCGCCGGGTCCGCCTCGATGCGCTGCCGCCCCAGCGCGTTGCCCAGCAGCTGCATGGCGTCACCGGGCGCGAGCGCCCCCACCGTGACCAGTACGGCTCCGTCCCGGACCACCAGCCCGCTCAGCCGCCGCCGGCTGGTGACCACCGCCAGACAGCCCGGCGTCGAGGGCAGCAGAGGGCGCGTCTGCTCGGCCGTACCCGCGTTGTCCAGCAGTACGAGCATCCGCCGCCCGGCCAGCAGCGACCGGTACAGCGCCGCGCGCTCCGCCACGGACTCGGGGATCCTCGCCTCCGGGACACCCAGCGACAGCAGGAACGACGACAGCACGGTGCCCGCCCGCATCGGGGGGCGCTCGAAGCCCCGCAGATCGGCGAAGAGCTGGCCGTCGGGGAACTCGGCCCGCAGCCCGTGCGCCCACTGCACCGCCAGCGTCGTCTTGCCGGCCCCGCCCCCGCCCGCCAGCACCACGCAGTGCGGCCGCGGCACCCGCTCCAGATGCTGGTCCAGCACCGCCAGCTCCCGTTCGCGACCGCAGAAGTCCGGAATGCCGGGCGGCAGTTGGGCCACCAGCGGCAACGGAGCCGGCCCGTGGTCGACGGTGTACGGCACGGCGGGCGGCGGCGCGGTCGGCGGGCGGGCGGGGCCCTGCGGCGCGGCGGCACCGCTCCCGCCGAGCACCGCCAGGTACGCCTCGCCCAGCACCCGGCCGGGGTCGATGCCCAGCTGGTCCTTCAGATGCCGGCGGGTCCGGTGGTAGTGCTCCAGCGCCTCGGCCTGCCGGCCGCTCGCCTGCAGGGCGCGCATCAGCAGCGCGGTCAGCTCCTCGTGCAGGGGGTGCTCCGCTATCCACGCGGTCAGCTCGGTGACCACCTCGCCGTACCGGCCGAGCAGCAGCAGCTGCGCACCCAGCTCGTGCAGCGCGGCCACCCGCGCCTGGGCCAGGCCCGCGCCCACGGTCCGGCGCACCCGGTCGCCGGGCACATCCGCCAGCGCCTCGCCCCGCCACAGGCCGAGGGCCCGGCCCAGCATCGTGACCGCGGCCTGCGGCTCGGCCTCCCGCGCGGCGGACACCAGGCTCTGGAAGCGGTGGACGTCCACCGTGCACGGATCGGCGAGCAGCACATAGCCCTGCCCTCGGGTGGCGAGTTCGGCATGGCCGGCCAGCAGCTGCCGCAGCCGGTGCACGTGGTTGTGGACCACACCGCGGGCACTGGCCGGCGGCTCCACGTCCCAGGCCAGATCGATCAGCCTGCTCAGCGTGACCACCTGGTTGACCTCGCTGATCAGCACCGCGGTCACGGTACGGATCCGCCCCGACCCCAAGGCCAGCGGCCGACCGTCGTCGGTCTCGCACTCCACCGGCCCCAGCAGCTTCAACTGAACCATCGTGCCCTCAAGTTCATGACGCCGAACGGGCGCGTGCAATCCGCCCCCTGTCTGCAAGGACCACGGGAAGGAAGGTCGGGTTCCGCTTCATCGCGCCCCTCTCACTATGTGGACATACTCCCCGAGTTGACAAAAATTCAACGCAAGTCCCGATCGGACACACCCGCCCCATGAGCCTCACGTGAGCCGATCATGAGCGGCCCCGCCGAGCATTACTGCCGTACCGGTCGTGGCGGCCCACCCCTTCCCGCCGCTCCGGCCAACTCTCCGTTCCCCGCGGTCCGGAGAGGTCGCACCCCCCACACATGGAGGAGAACCATGTCCACTACGGGCATCGTGAAGAAGAGCCTGGCAGCGGTGGCCCTGTGCGCCGCGCTCACCGCGACGGGTGCCGCCTTCCCGGCGACCGCCATGGCCGCACCGGCCGCCGCCGCGGCGCCGGCGGGTGACTCGCCGGTCGACGTCGGCGCCAACGCCAACCTCAACTTCAACGTCGACGTGCTCGGCATAGCCAACAAGATCGAGTCCTCGATCAAGACCGCCCAGAACCGCGAGGGCTTCGTCAAGAACCTGATGGAGTCGGCGTTCTACGCCAGCAACGGCCAGTACAACGTCATGGTCCACAATCTCAGCCAGCCCTACGAGGAGCACGTCAACGGCGTCAAGGCGTACGGCTCCGCCACCTACGACGGCGTCGTCTACGGCATCTGGGTCTTCGAGGACGGCGAGTTCACGAACCAGGGCGACGGCGGCTTCATCAACTGGGCCTTCAAGGGCTGGTTCGACCGCCCGAACAACGGCGGCTACGTCAAGTTCACCCGCCCCTGACCCACCCTCCCCCAATCGGCCGCCACCACGGCCACCGACGGCCCGCCCCACCCCGACGGCCCGCCCCACCCCGACGGCCCGCCCCACCCCGGCGGGCCGTCCCCCAACCGGGGCGCCCTCGTACTCCCCCGGAGGGCGCCCCACCTCACAGCGTCATGGACCGGCAGGCGGAGGGGGCGTTGTCACACGATCCAGGAGTCGGCCGGATCGTCCAGCCATACCCGCTGACCCTTGGCACTCACGGTCAGCCCGAACCGCGACGGGTCCGGCCGTCCATGGCCATCCCACCATCGGAACGCGGCCTCCACGTCGTCCCACAGTCGGCGGGGTCCGTACTGCCAGACGCGCGCAGTGTCCCCGTCCCGGAACATGCAACACGCCCAGGACCGGTCACTCAGGCTGTAGAACCAGACCGGCCGGGCGCCGTCGCTCTTCTGCGCCACGAAGTGCCAGCACTGCGGGACGCGAAGGCCCAGGGCGAACCGCTCCGGGCCGAATTGCTCCCCGACGAACTCCCCTTCCGTGATGGTCGTGGACGACTCGTCACCGTCGGCCACGCTGCCCGTGACGTACTCCTTGTGGACCACGGGCGAAATCCGCTGGGACCGGAGTTTCATGAACTCCACGGGCCCGGTGAACTTCCCGGACGCGCTCTCTCCGTCCGACGCCACGACCAAGCGGGCCACCGCGTCGCCGTGGCTGTAGTTCGTCCCCCAGGGGACCACGATGACGCCGCCGAGCCGACACTGCTCCACCCACGCGAAGGGGATGGAGCGGAGGCCGCACGTAGCAATGACGCGGTCGTACGGAGCCCCCTCCGGGTAGCCCTGGAACCCGTCGCCATGGACGACGTGGACGGGGCTTCCCAGCCGCTCCACCGTCGCCATGGCAGCCGTGGCCACCGCCCGGTCCACCTCCATCGTGGTCACGCTCCCTGGCCCCGCGCGGTGGGCCATCAGCAACGCGTTCCAGGTAGTGGCCGTGCCGATTTCCAGAGCCGTATGCCCCGGGTGGAGGTCCAGGGCCTGGAGCATCCGGAACACGACGGAGGGCATGGACGAAGAGCTGGTGGGGACGTGGCCGGGTTCGGTGCCGGAGTGCTTCCCGTCGTCCCACTGGGTGACGATCGGTACGTCGGAGTCCGCGAACTCCTGCCACTTGGCGGGGTCGTCCGCTTTGGACACGGCCACGCTCCGGCCGGCCTCCATGTCGAATGGCCACATGAGGTCTGGCAGGACGGTGGAGCGGGGTACGGCCGCGTACGTGGGGGCCCAGTCGGAGGAGAGGGCCCCAGATGACATGAGGACGTGCCCCAGCCCGTCAAGGCTGGGGCGCTCCTGGTGTGCGTCGGCCGTCACTCAGGCAGCCTTGGGCGGGTTCGGCTGCCCTGGGCCCCCGTCGGGGGACGGAGGCTGATGCGGACCGGGGTACGGCTCTCCGGGGAGCTTGTCGCCACCGTCGTTCCGAAGTACTGCGTTCACGCTTCCTCCTGTTTTCTCCATTGTCGGCGTGCTGTGAGTAACCCGATCCAAGCCATGGGGTGGCGTGGGGAGTCGGGGGCTTATGGCGGTCGCCCGGCCCGCTCCAACCGAGCGACCGCTTCGCGCTCCTCACTTCGTCCCTCCCTTGAAAAGGGACTGGGGCCGGGGAATGGTCGGGCCCTCCGCGGGGAGCGCGCCCGGCCTCATGGCCAGCCGGGGGTCAAGGGGAGTCGCCGACGACGGCGCATGGGCTGCTCAGGCACAGTGACCACGCTCGTGGTTCCTGATCCGTTGGCTCGCCACGACAGCAGTAGCGAACTGCCGCAGCTTCCGGGCCTCGTGGCGTTCCTTGTCCAACGCGCTGCACTCGACACAGCCAGGGACAGGAGTGGGGTTGAGGTCGGCGTACGGTTCGCCGAGCGATACGGGGCGTTCCTGGTAACGGTTGCCGCTCATCGCCGCGCCGCCTTCACCACGCGCGTCAGCCGGGCGGTCTGCCTCGGCGTGAGCAGCGGCGGGGCTACCCGCGCGACCTTCATGCCTCCTTCCTCCGTCATCTGCACCGTGCTGGGCGGGGCGGCAATGCCCAGATCCTTCAGCGCGGCGTCAAGGTTCGCTCCCTCTTCGGCACACGCCGAGTAGGGCGTGTGGGCAGGGGTGGTCATGGCGCCCTCCTTGCCTCTCTGTAGCGCTTCCGCTACCGGAGTGACTCAGCGTGGCCTACAGTCGGGCATCCATCAACTAATCAGGATCGATGGGTGAGTTGGGAGTTGACATGGTCAACCGCAAGGAGTTGAACCCTGGGGGCAGCCCGGAAGCGGCCTACGGCGCCCGTCTGCGTAGGCTGCGGGAGGTACGTGGTTGGACCCAGGAAGCGTTAGCGGGATTCCTGGGCTGTACCAGCCAGCATGTCTCAGCTGTTGAAACTGCCCGGAAACCGCCGACCCTTCCGTTCTCGCGCAAAGCTGATCTTGCGTTTGGAACTGCCGGGTCCGCCGACTCGTTCGAGCGTGAATGGCGAGAGATCCGGCACGGCTCGCTACTGGAGGGGTTCCCGGAGTACGTCGGTCACGAGGGCCGGGCGGCAGAGATCCGGTTGTACGAAGTGGGCGTTATCCCTGGTCTGCTCCAGACCCCGGAGTATGCGTCGGTGCTGGCGAACAGTGCCGTGAAGCGGGGAGCGATCACGACAGACCAGGCAGACGAGCGGGTGACGCTTGTTGCGGAGCGGCAAGCCGCGCTCCTCCGGACGCCCCCGCCGTTGGTCTTCGTGATGCTGGACGAAAGCTGCATCCGTCGGCCCATCGGCGGGGCCGCCGTCATGGAAGCCCAGTTGGCGCGACTTATCGAGTACGCCGAGCTACCGAACACCGTGGTCCAGGTTGCCCCGTTCGACATGGGGGAGCGCCGCCCGTTCGACCTGCCGCTGTACGTACTGACGCTTCCGGACCGCCAGCTCATGGCGTACACCGAGTCCGCGCAACGGGGCCACCTGGAACGGGAAAGCACTTCCGTGCTGCCCATACTGACGGCCTACCATCAGCTACAGGCCGAAGCGCCCTCTCAGGCGGCATCTGTGGCCTTGATCAGCCGGTTACGAAAGGGCACTCCGTGACGACCGAATCCCCCCGTTGGTTCAAGTCCTCGTACAGCAACAACGGTGGCGCCTGCATCGAGGTCGCCGCAAACCTCGTCGCCTCGCGCGGCGTGGTCCCCGTCCGTGACAGCAAGAACCCGAGCGGTCCGGTTCTGAACGTCGCCGCCGATGCGTTCGCGTCCTTCGTGGCAAGCATCCAGGCCGGAGAGTTCGGCGCTGTCTGACCGTTCCGGCGTCCCTGTGCGCGAACGCACAAGAGCCCCCGCCAGCACGCGGCGGGGGGCTCTCGACTACATGGGGCCGACTCTCGGAGTGGTCTCCTCCGTCTTAGAGCGTGAGCTCCTTACAGATCAAAGACTGCCGTCACAGGCGCATGGTCTGACCAGCGCTGATCGTAACTGGCGGCCTTCTCCACATACGCCTTGACCGCCTTGGACGCGATACCAGGGGTGGCGCAAACGAGGTCGATGCGCCACCCCGCGTCGTTGTCGAAGGCGCGGCCCCGGTAGGACCACCAGGAGTAGGGGCCCTCGGTGTCGGGGTGGAGGGAGCGGACGACGTCGACGTAGCCGCCGTGGGTCTCGTCGAGGACGTCGGTGAGCCAGGCGCGCTCCTCCGGGAGGAAGCCGGACTTCTTCTGGTTGGCCTTCCAGTTCTTCAGGTCGGCCTCCTGGTGGGCGATGTTCCAGTCGCCGCAGACCACGACCTCGCGGCCGTCGGCCGCGGCGCGCTTGCGCAGGTCGACGAGGTAGGGGAGGAACTCCGCCATGAAGCGTTCCTTCTCGTCCTGGCGCTCGGTGCCGACCTCGCCGGAGGGCAGGTAGAGGCTGGCGACGGTCACCCCGGGCAGATCGGCCTCGACGTAGCGGCCGCTGCCGTCGAATTCCGGCGAGCCGAAGCCGACCTGGACGCGGTCCGGCTCGCGGCGGGTGTAGAGGGCGACGCCGGCGCGGCCCTTGGCGGCCGCCGGGGCGTGGACCGTGTACCAGCCGGCGGGCTCGCGCACCTCGTCCGGGAGCTGCGCGGTCTCGGCCCGTACCTCCTGTAGGCACAGCACGTCGGCCGCGGTCTGCGCCAGCCACGGGACGAAGCCCTTCTTGGCCGCGGCGCGCAGCCCGTTCACATTCACGGAGGTCACTGTGATCACAACGCTCGCCCTATCCCTTTCCGGCCGCCGCTCTCTCGTCGGGCCGGGGGCCAGGCTCCCATACCGGTATCCGCCCCGATGACGGCCGGGCACCCCGGGTCGAGGTGGCCCGGGTCGCTTTCCCGTCTCTCCGCACCCGGCCACTCGCACACCCGTACGCTTCATGGCATGGAGACTCGCCCCACCGGGACGCCCCCCGTCGAGATACGCGCCGTCCGCTACGACCACCCCGACGCCGTCGCCCTCGACGGGCTGGTCCAGCAGGAGTACGCCCGGCGCTACGGCGACGGCGATATGACGCCGCTGGATCCCAAGATGTTCAACCCCCCGCACGGCGCGTATCTGATCGCGTACGAGGGCGACCGGGCGCTGGCCAGCGGAGGCTGGCGGGTGCAGGACGACACCGGCAAGGGCTACGCGGTCGGGGACGCCGAGATCAAGCGGATGTTCGTGCTGCCCGAGGCGCGGGGCCGGGGGCTGGCGCGACGGATCCTGGAGGTGCTGGAGGCGGACGCGCGGGCCGCGGGGCGGTCCCGGATGGTGCTGGAGACCGGTATCAAGCAGCCGGAGGCGCTGGCGCTGTACGCGTCCTGCGGCTATGCGCTGGTGGAGAAGTTCGGCCTCTACCGGACGTACGAGGAGAGTCGGTGCATGGCGAAGCCGCTGACGGGGACGGCCGGCTGAGGGGCGCCCCACCCGCTCACCGGCTTTGTTGACAGGCGTCCGGGCCGCTCCCCATACTCATTCCACTAATGAACTAGCTAAAGGGGGGATCCGGGTGAGCGACCCGAGCCCGTGGGCCATCGAGGCCATAGGACTGGGGAAGAAGTACCGCCGCGGGTGGGCGCTGCGGGACTGCTCCTTCCGGCTCCCCGCCGGCCACATCTGCGCGCTGGTAGGCCCCAACGGCGCGGGCAAGAGCACGTTCCTGGGCACCGCGACCCGGCTGGTGCAGCCCACCACCGGGACGCTGAGGCTGTTCGGCGTCCCGGTGAGTGACCCGGCCGCCCTGGAGCGGATCGCCTTCCTCGCGCAGGACAAGCCGCTCTACCCGCGCTTCACCGTGGCCGACACGCTGCGGCTCGGCCGTGAGCTGAACCCGCGCTGGGACCAGGCGCTGGCCGAGCGGATCGTACGGTCCGGGAACGTGCCGCTCGCCGCCCGGATCGGCACCCTCTCGGGCGGCCAGCGCACCCGCGTCGCCTTCGCCCTCGCCTTCGGCAAGCGGCCCGAGCTGCTGCTGCTCGACGAGCCGATGTCCGACCTCGACCCGCTCGCCCGGCACGAGCTGTCGGGCCTGCTGATGGCCGAGGCCGCCGAGCACGGCACGACCGTGCTGATGTCGTCCCACATGCTCTCGGAGATGGAGGAGATGTGTGACTACCTCGTCGTCCTCGCCGAGGGGCGACTGCGGATGGCGGGCCCGACCGAGGAGCTGGTGCCCTCCCACCTGCTGGTGACGGGCGTCGCCGACGGAGAGGGCGGGGTGCCCGAGGAGCTGCGGCGGCAGCACACCGTGGTCGAGTCCCGGGTCACCGGGCGGCAGTTCAGCGCGCTGATCCGGTCCGGCGGACCGGTCTCCGAGCGCTGGGAGGCCCTGGTGCCGAGCATGGAGGAGGTCCTGCTGGCCTATCTGCGCTCGCCCGAGGCGCCCGACCTGATCGCGGACGGGGCCCGGATCGACGGCGGAACGCAGGAGGCGGCGGCATGAGCCCGATCGGCACCACCGACGACGCCGTCGCGGCGGCCCCGGCGGCCGGCCCGCCCACGTCCGCCACCGCGGACAACCGTCGCCGCGCCCTGCTGCGCGGCCTGCCCTGGCTGGTCTGGCACCGGCACCGCGCCTTCCTGCGGACCGGCCTGCTGGTCACTCTCGCGGCCTGCGCGCTCTTCGCCTACCAGCGCATCGGCGTGATGGAGTTCCTGGACCGCAAGGGCGCCACCCCGGACGCGGAAGGGCAGCTGCTCAACGACTTCCACAACCACTTCGGCTCGGCCTTCGCGCTCGACGCCGAGTTCCTGCAGTTCCTGCCGTTCTTCGTCGGCATCTTCCTCGGCGCCCCGCTGATCGCGAGCGAGCAGGAGCACGGCACCCTCAAGCTGGTCACCACCCAGTCGGTGAGCCGCGGCCGCTGGATCGCCGCCACGCTCGGCCTGCCGCTGGCCGTCGCCGCGCTGTGCACCGGCCTGCTGTCGGCCGCCTTCACCTGGCTGTGGACGCCGGCCCGCAACCTGGCCCTGGGCGGCGACTGGCTGACGGGCGGCGCCTTCGACATCACCGGCCCGATACCGGTGGCCACCACCCTCTTCCTGACCGCCTGCGGCATCGCCATCGGCATGCTGGTCAAGCGCACGGTGCCGGCGATGGCGGCCACCACCGTCTTCGCCGTGGTCGCCTCCGTGATCTGGAGCGCGAAGGTGCGCGACCGCCTCGGCACGCTGCGCAGCGTCAGCTATCCGTACGACGGCGGCGGCCCCGACCTGCCGCCCGGCTCCGTACGCATCGACGAGTGGGTGTCCACCGCCGACGGCAAGCTCTACGGCTACGGCACCTGCGTCAACAGCGATGCCGAGGCCTGCCGGGCCAAGCTGGGCATCGTCAACCGCGTGACCCAGTACTTCGACTACGAGCAGATGGCCGGGATGCAGTGGCTGGGCGCGGGGACCCTGCTGGCGCTGACCGCCGTGGTGCTGGCGTTCGTGGTGTGGCGGGCCCACCGGCGGCCGCTCTGAACGGCCGGGCGCGGCACACACCGGGCGGCGCTTTGACACCCGGCACCGGCGGCCGGATCATCAAGCGGTCGGGGGGGCCGGGCCGCGGCGGCGCAGCCACCGGCCCGGTCGGCGGCACGGTCGGCCCTAGGGGCGAGAGCATCGGCCCTACGGGCGAGAGCAGCAGAGAGGTGGTGAGCGTCGTCGAGTTCCGCATCGACCGCCGCAGTGGTGTCGCCACCTACCTCCAGATCGTCCAACAGGTCCACCAGGCGCTGCGGTTGGGGATCCTCGTGGAGGGCGACCGCCTGCCGACCGCCGCGCAGGTCGCCGCCACGACCAAGGTCAACCCCAATACGACCCTGAAGGCCTACCGCGAGCTGGAACGCGAGGGCCTGGTCGAGCCGCGCCCCGGCCTGGGGACCTTCGTCAGCCGCACGCTGGCCCGCCCCGAGTCCGCGGCGGACGCCCGGCTGCGCGAGGAACTGCGCTCCTGGATGGCGCGGGCCCGGACCGAGGGCCTGGACCGGGAGGACGTCCGGGCGCTGGTGAACTCGGTGCTGGAGGAGCGGTACGCGCAGGAGTGAGACGTACGGGAGTACGGAGTGCGGGGAGGGGCGGTCGTCTTGGCGGACGGCCGCCCCTCCTTCGCGTTTCGTCCGGCCGCGTCCCCGTCTTCCCGCCCCGCTTGACCCTCACGTAGCGTCAGGCCGCAGCCTGGCGGCGGTGCGGACGGCTTCTTGGCCGTCATCGCCGTCCTCCCGTCACCACGAGCGAAAGGCGCCGAGAGTGGGCTACTCGGTCGGGCAGGTCTCCGCCGCCGCGGGGATCACCGTGCGCACCCTGCACCACTACGACAAGACCGGACTGCTCTCCCCCACCGACCGCAGCCCCGCCGGCTACCGCCTCTACAGCGACGCCGACCTGGCCCGGCTCCAGCAGATCCTCTTCTACCGGGAACTCGGCTTCCCGCTCGACGAGATCGCCACCATCCTGAAAGACCCGCAGGCCAACGCCCTCGACCAGCTGCGGGCCCGGCACCGCCTGCTCAACGAGCAGATCACCAAGCTGCAGCGCCTGGTCGAGGTCGCCGAACAGGCCATGGAGGTCCAGCAGACCGGCGTGGAGCTGACGCCCGAGGAGCGGTTCGAGGTGTTCGGCGAGGTCGCCTTCGACCTCACCTACGCCACGGACGCCCAGCTGCGGTGGCACGACCGTGCGGGGCACCAGCGCTCCATGGCCAGCGCCGCCGCCCACACCAAGGAGGACTGGGCGCAGATCATGGCCGAGGCCGCCGAGTGGCGGGCGCGGCTGACCGCCGCCTTCGACGCCGGGGCCCCCGCGGACGGCGAACGCGCCATGGACCTCGCGGAGGAGCACCGGCAGAGCGTCAGCCGCTGGTTCACCCCGTGCCCCACCGATATGCACGGCCGGATCGCCGACGACTTCGCGGCCGACCCCCGGGCCTTCGCCCTGATCGTCCCCCCGAGCGAACAGCGCCCGGGCCTCGCCTCCTACCTGCGCACGGCCGTCCACGCCAACGCCGTACGCCAGTCGAGGCCCGACGACGACTGAGCGCCGGGCGACCCCGCGACCGCTCCCGCACATCCTGGTTCCGGCCCCGGCCTCAGGGGCCCGCACACCGAAGGCTGTTGACGCCCCATGAAGATCGTGATCGCGGCCGCCGGCTCGTACGGCGACGTCGCCCCGTACACCGGCCTCGGCGCCCGGCTCCGCGAGGCCGGCCACGACGTCGCCCTCGCCACCCACGACGCCTACGCCCCGCTCGTACGGACCGCGGGGATGGAGTTTCGCCGACTGCCCGCCGACCCGCGCGCCGGGCGTCCGGACGGCGACGGCGACGGCCCGGCACCGGAGGCCTCCCCCGGCGACCGGCGCGCCCTCCTGCGCAAGGCGGCCGCCTTCATCCGGGAACTGGGCACGGGACTTGCCGACGCCACCACCGACAGCACCGAGTTGCTGCTGCTGTCCACCACCACCGCGCCGCTCGGCCGGAGCCTCGCCGAGGCCTACGGCATCCCGTGCTGGGACCTCCCCCTCCACCCCAACGCCCCCACCGGCGACTTCGCCCCTCCCGTGAGCGGCACCCGCTCCCTCGGCCGCTGGGGCAACCGCGCCGTCGGCCGTCTCTCCCACCGGGTCGTCGACCGCCTCTACGCGGACGCCAGCCGCGAGTTGCGGACCCGCCTCGATCTGCCGCCCGCCACGCCCCGTACGCTCCGCCGCCGCGCCGAAGCAGCCGGCCCGCCGGTCCTGCACGGCTTCAGCGAGGTCCTGGTGCCCCGCCCCGAGGACTGGCCCGGCGGCCTGGACATCGTCGGGAACTGGTGGCCCTGGCACGCGCCCGAGGCCCAACTTCCCTCATCTGTGCAGGACTTCCTCGCGGCCGGACCGCCCCCGGTCTTCATCGGCTTCGGGAGCATGGCGGGCGGCGCGGGCGAGCGGCTGGGCGCCCTGGCGGTGGCGGCGCTGCGCCGCGCCAAGGTCCGCGGCGTCCTCCAGTCCGGCTGGGCCGGTCTGACCACCGGCCCCGACACCCTCGCCACGGACGACATCCTCACCATCGGCGAGGTCCCGCACGCCCTGCTCTTCCCCCACATGTCGGCCGTGGTGCACCACTGCGGCGCCGGCACCGCCGCGGCGGGCCTGCGCGCCGCGGTCCCGACCGTCCCCGTACCGGTCACCGCCGACCAGCCCTTCTGGGCCGCCCGGCTGGCCGCCATGGGCGCCGCCACGGCCCCGATCCCCTTCCGGGACCTCGCCGCCGAACACGCCGCGGACCGGCTGGCCGACGCTCTCACCCGAGCCACCGCCGACCCCGCCCACCGCGCACGCGCCCGGAGCGCCGCCGGCCGCCTCGCCGTCGAGGACGGTGCCGGCGCGGTCGCCGAGGCGGTGGCCCGCCTGACCGCGTAAGGCCGCACGCCGTGAGGCCCCGTCGCGTAAGCCCCCACCACGCAGGGCGGCACAATAGCCAAATTCCCGACGCACCGATATAGGACCAATTTCTCATACGGGAGATCCTTGACGGCCGGATGGCGTTCCCGCAGGCTCATGCTGAAATGCTCACGCCCTCAGCATTCAGGTAATCACCCCCTGGAGCACGTCTTGCCGGAAAGCCTGGAAACAGGGCGCTCCACTTCATCCTTATCCGATGAGGAACGAGCGCCGCTCGACGTACTGGGTGTCGGGTTCGGCCCCTCGAATCTGGCCCTCGCCATAGCTCTGCGCGAAACCTCCCACCCGCGGTCCGGGGTGCACTTCTACGAACGGCACCCAGGATTCTCCTGGCATGGCGGCATGCTGCTGAAGAACGCCACCATGCAGGTGCACTTCCTCAAGGACCTGGTGACACTGCGGAACCCGCGCAGTGAATTCACCTTCCTCAACTATCTGCACGACCGGGACCGGATGGTTGATTTCATCAACCACAAGGCCCTCTTTCCGAGTCGTGTGGAATTCCACGACTACCTGGAATGGGCCGCGGGCGCGCTGGCGGACCGGGTCAGCTACGGCCATGAGGTGCTGCGGATCGAACCGGCGGCATCGGCGGGGCGGGACCGACTGGACGTGACGATCGGCATACCCGGTTCCGACGGCACCCGGCAGATCGTGCGCCGGGCCAGGAACGTGGTGCTGGCGCCCGGTCTGCGGCCGTCCCTGCCGGACGGCGTACGGGAGTCGGAGCGGGTGTGGCACAGCGGCGGCCTGCTCCACCGGCTCGACGGCATACCGAGCGCGGCGCCCCTGCGCTTCACCGTCGTGGGTGCGGGCCAGAGCGCGGCCGAGGTCACCGCCCACCTCCACGAGCGCTTTCCCAACGGGCGGGTACGGGCCGTCTTCGCGGGCTACGGATACAGCCCCGCGGACGACTCCTCGTTCGCCAACCGGATCTTCGACCCGGTCGCCGTCGACGACTTCCACCGGGCTCCGCACTCCGTGCGGGACATGCTCGTCGACCGGCATCGGAACACCAACTACTCGGTGGTCGACAACGAGCTGATCTCGGAGCTCTACCGCATCTGGTACCAGGAGAAGGTGACCGCCGAGCAGCGGTTGCTGATCGATCACACCTCCTGCCTCATCGACGTCGAGGAGACCGCCGGCAGCCCGCTCTCGCTGACGGTCGAATCCCTCACCTCGGGCGAGAAGCGCAGCCTGGAGTCCGACTATCTGGTGTACGCGACCGGCTATCGCCCGGTCCCGCCCGACGATTTGCTGAGCCCCGAGCTGCTCGGCCTGTGCAAGCGCGATGTCACGGGCCGACTGCGCGTGGACCGTGACTACCGGATCCACATGGAGGACGGGGTGCGCTACGGAATCTATCTGCAGGGTGCCACCGAGCACACGCACGGCCTGTCCTCGACCTTGCTGTCCAACACGGCGGTCCGGGCCGGAGAGGTCGCCGACTCGCTCCTGCGCCACGTATAGACGCCGGCGCAGAACTTCGGCCTCGAAGGAGGACCGCGCTATGTACGTTCCCGCACATTACAAGGGGAGTTCGGCGGCAGCGGTGGCCACGGTGCGCGCCAGCCCACTGGCCACTCTCGTCACCGGAGCGGAACCGGTGCCCTTCGCCACCCACCTGCCGGTCGTGCTGCCCGAGGACGTGGCCGACGCCGTCGACAACGGGCCCGCGGATCTGCGCGGCCACCGGGTCATCGGGCATCTGAACCGGGCCAATCCGCACTGGCGCCACCTCTCGGCCGGGCAACCCGCCCTGCTGATCTTCCGCGGCCCCGGCGGATATGTCTCACCCGAGGTCTACGGATACACACCGGCCGCGCCCACCTGGAACTTCACGGCCGTCCATCTGCGGGGGACGATCCAGCCGCTGCCGGCCGGCGAGGAGACCCGCCGCGTCATCCACCGGACGGTGCGCGAACTGGAGGGCCGTTTCGGGCGCCAGTGGGACATGGCGGGGTCGCTCGACTACTTCGACAAGATCCTGCCCGCGGTGGGGGCGTTCGAACTGCATGTGGAAGACGTCGACGGGATGTTCAAACTCAGTCAGGAACTGGACCCGGAGACGAAGGACAAGACCACTGAGCACTTCGCCGCCAGCCCCGAAGGAACGCATCGGGAGTTGGCGTGCGCCATGGAGCGGTGGACCGGCGCCGAGGGCCGGCCGTCCGAGGGGAGCCTTTGAAATGGGCAAGCAGTATGACGTCGCCGTCGTCGGCCTGGGCGGTCTCGGCAGCGCGGCCGCCAACGCGCTGGCCACGGCCGGCCTGAAGGTCCTGGGGCTGGAGCGCTTCAGCCCGGTCCACGACCTGGGCGCCAGCCACGGCGAGTCCCGCGGCGTGTGGCAGGCGTACTTCATGGGCCCCGAGTACGTGCCGTATCTGCGCCGCGCCTACACCCTGTGGTCGGAGCTGGAGGAGGCGAGCGGCGAGCGCCTCTTCCACCGCACCGGCGGTCTGTGCCTCGGGCCGGCCGACGGCGCGCTGATACCCGCGGCCCGCGAGAGCGCCGAGAAGTGCGGACTGGAGCACGAGTACCTCACCGCGGACGAAGTGCACGCCCGCTACCCGCAGTTCGAGCCGGCGCCGGACTGCGTCGCGGTGTACGACCCGGGCTCCGGCTACGTCCAGCCCGAGCAGACCGTCCGGGTCGGGCTGGCCCTCGCCCAGCGGCACTCCGCCGACCTGCACTTCAACGAGACGGTGCGGGAGATCACCGAGAACCCCGGTGGCGCGCGGGTGTCCACCGACCGCGGGACCTACGACGTGGGACATGTCGTGGTGACCGCGGGCTGCTGGTCGCCGGGCCTGCTGCCGGAGCTCACCTTCCCCGTGGACGTGCTGCGCAAGGTCATGCTGTGGTTCGAACCGGACGGCGGCGCACAGGACTTCCAGCCCGGTCGTTTCCCGTACTGGATATGGGAGGGCGACGGCATGGTCGGATACGGGCACCCGGCCGCGAACGGCCTGCACGGCGGGGTGAAGGCGGGCGTGCACAGCGGCGGCACGCCCACCGACGCGGACGGCGTGGACCGCTATGTGCAGCACCGCGAGATCGCCGAGATCCAGGACTTCCTGCGCACCCGCATCCCCCGCCTCGGCGCGAGCGGCCGCTACCGCAAGAGTGCCGTCTGCCTCTACGACAACACCCCGGACCAGGCGTTCGTCATCGGTCCGGCCTCCGCACACGGCCGCGTCGTCGTGGCGGCCGGCACCTCGGGCCATGCCTTCAAGTTCCTACCGGCCATCGGCGAATCCGTCATGGAGATCGTGACGAAGGGATCCGCCGGCCAGAATCTCTCGATCTTCGACCCGGCTCGTTTCGCGGTCAGCCGCTGACCGCAGCGGAGGGTGAACGGTCCCGCGATCAGGCTCGCCGCGGTGCGGAAGGCGGTCATCGGCAAGAACACCGTGCCTCCCTTCCTCGCCGCGGCGGCGCTGCCGTCGGCGGGCCTCGCGGCACTGCCCGCGGCGGGGCGCACGGCTTCCCCTGAGGGGAGGCCCGGTGACAGAGGTGCCGCCCAGTCGGCTCGCCAACCGCCTCAACCGGCTGTTCGAGACGGTCCATCCGCCCGGACGCGGACCGTACAGCAACGAGGAAGTGGCCAAGGCGATCCGCGCGCAGGGCGGTGATCTCCAAGCAGTACCCCCACGCCGACGATCTACTGGCGCTGAAGGACGCGGGGGTCACCCAGATCGCGATGCGGGCCGTCGGGCTGTCACCCAGGGGCCTGCGGTTCGCCTCGGCGCTCCTCGATCAACTCCGTTTGATGGAAGGGCTGCCGCCCAAGCAGTCCGATCGCGCCTGACCCTGCGGCGGCTCCGCGTCGACCATGGTGCTGCCGACGGCGCGCGCTGCTCCTCGCCCCCTGGCAGGAAGTTGTCGGCCTCGGCTCCAGGGGCCCTTGCCCCGGTAGCGTCGCCGGCAGCTGAACCCTCGGGGACCGTCGCCGACCTCGCAGCCGTCCGCGCTCGTGACCTCGCATGCCGACCGCAGAGCGACGGAACGATGTGGAGGACGTACGCGTGGCGAGATCACCTGCGTTAGACGGGCACCGCGGCAGCACCGAACGAGTGGCCGCCGGTGCCCCCCTCACCCCTCGTGAACTCGACGTCCTCCGGCTCATCTCCCGGGGACTGGCGAATCGCCAGATCGCCCGCGGCCTGGGCATCTCGGAGAAGACCGTCAAGAACCACCTCAGCGCGATCTACGCGAAGATCGGCGCGGCCGACCGCACCCAGGCGGCGATGTTCGCCCTGGCCGCCGACGCCACCGGCGCCCCGCGGACGGGCGTCCGCGACGAGGAGCGCCGCGCCTGGCGACGGGAGGGAGCGGCGGATCACGAGGAGCACCCCGGACCGCGCAGCCGGCCCGCCGGCCTGACCGTTCGGGAGATGGACGTCCTTCGGCTGGTCACCCGCGGGATGACCAACCGGATGATCGCCTGTGACCTCGGCATCTCGGAGAAGACGGTCAAGAACCACCTCAGCGCGATCTACACCAAGATCGGCGCGGCCGACCGCACCCAAGCCGCCCTGTACGCGGTGACGGGCGGGCTGCGCGCACCGGGGCGCCGGGTGGCGTTCCGCCTCGCCGCAGCACATCTCCCGGACTGATCAGCCCCTTCTGGCAACACCCTGCCACCGCGAAGGACCAGGTCGAAAAGGGCGTACCTCGATGCGCCGGGTACCCCACACTGGACCGGGCAGAAGCCCGCGATGCCGGGAGGGGCGCGTCGTCGTGCGGAAGCGGTCCCACCACCAGCGCGGAGGCGTCACCGCGGTGCCCACGGGACCCCCGACGCACCCGACCGCCCCTCCCGGCCCTCTCCTCACGTCCCTGCTGGGCCACGGTCTGCTCATCGTGGGTGCGCTCTCCTCGCACCTGACCGTGATCGGATGGTTCACCCCACCGGAAGCCGTCCGGCGCAGGGCCGTACGAGCCGGTGCGGCCTACGCCCTGGCGCCGGCCACGGTGATCGTTCTCTTCCTGCGCACTCCGCTGCCGGGCGAGCACCCGAACGGCTGTCCGCCCTGCTGGACCGCCCGGCCGCCTGACCTGCGGCCAAGCGGAGAGCCGCACTGAGGCCCTCACTCACGGCCTGAATTGAGGCAACGCTCCAGACGGCCCACGAGTTCGGCCATCTCCGCCGGTACCGACGGCGGCCGGGGAGTCCACTCGCTCACCCGGCGCAACAGCTGCGTGGCGAAGTACTCGGCCGCCCATTCCTCGGGATCGGCATACTGAGTGCGCCCCAGCATCCGCCGTACCAGTACGGGATCGAGGTCTCCGGGAAGAGCGCGATACGCCTGCACGCCGCCGCCCACGGAATCGCACGGCTCGTGGTCCCATAACAGGTGCCCTAACTCATGGGCAATCACATGGACTTGATGCAGGGCCGAGGTCTCCGATTCGTAGCAGACGTAATCCGCGTCATGGGTGGAGACAAGGAGACCGCAGGGGTCCTCGGCGGCCAGCGCCACCGGAACGAGACGAATAGGCCGGTCGCGGCTCTCGCCCAACTGGCGGCACAGCACCGCGATGCCGAAAGGGCGGGGGAAGTCGATGGTCCGCAAAAGGTCCCGGCACTGACGGCGAAGGCGCCTGCGCCGCATGAGGCCCGCTGTTCCCGTGACCGCTCGCCGGCTGCCTAATGTGACGGGTTCTTCATCAGCGGCTGGTCCTCACACAGTAGTTCGCGCTCGACCGGCGTCGATCTCGCATGCGAAACGCCCCATTATGGTGGCACCGGGCGACCGATGGCGGCAAGCCGAGATCGTGAACTTCGTCCAGCCGCTCGTCGCACATCAGGAGAGCATCCCGAGGACGGTGCGGATGATCGCCCTGAGCGCGGGCGCGACGACACCCACGACGCCCGACCGGCCGCTCAAGATGATCGGCCGGGTCCGACCCTCGCCGCGGCACAACACGACAAAGCCCCCACCGGATCTTCCCGGAGGGGGCTTTGCTGTGCGGTGGACCTGAGGGGATTCGAACCCCTGACCCCCTCGTTGCGAACGAGGTGCGCTACCAGCTGCGCCACAGGCCCTTGCGACGAATGAAACTCTAGCATCCCGGTCGCGGTGCTCGGAAATCGCTTTCGATGCTGGTCAGCGGAGGAGCGTGACACGCGCGGCCGATGCGGCGCGGGTCACTCGTTCGCGGCGCGCGGGCGGTCCTCGTTCTCGTACTGGTCGAAGAGGGGGGTGCGGCCGCGGGGGCGGCGGGCCGGGGCGTCGGGCCGGGGGTGGTCGGGGGCGGCGCTGGAGCGGGCGGAGCTCCAGGCGTCGTCGGCCTCCAGGTCGACGTGGCTGGTGGCGCGCGGGGCGACCGGGGCCGTGACGTAGGTGGGGAGCGGGACCGGGACGGGTTCCCAGCTGCCGGCCGCGGGACGCGGGCGCTCACGCTCGCGCTGCTGGTCGACCCACTCGGCGTGGTCGGTCTCCTCGACCACCGCCCGGCGGCCGGCGGTGTGCGCGGGCGGCGCGGCGCGGGGCGGTTCCGGGGCGGCGTCGACGGGGACCTCAGCGCGGGCGTCGGCCGGGTGGTCGTCGGCGGGCGGCTGCTCGGCCGCCTGCCGAGGGCGGGGCCGACCCTCCCGCAGCCGCTGCGCCGCCGCCTCCGCCTTGCGCTGGTCCATGGTGAACGTGAAGCGGCGGCGCTCCTGGGCGCGCAGGTAAATGATGTAGGCGGTGAGCAGCAGGGCGGGCAGGGCGGGGGCCCACAGGAAGGGCAGGCCACCCACCGCGGCGACGATGGCGCCGACCGTGAAGGCGAGGAAGAGGACGGTGATGGTGCGCCGGCGGCGGGCGAGGACCTTGGCCCGCTTGGCGCGCTCGGAGAGCGACGGGCGCGGCGGGGCGGGCTGCACCCGGGTGTGGTGGGCCTCGGGCTCATCGGCCGCGGGGTCACCGAAGGGCCCGGCGGCGGCCTCGTCGGCCGGGGCGTCCGGGTCCTGCTCCTCGCCCTCATCGTCGGCGGGGTACTCCCCGCGCTCCTTGTCGTAGCGGCGCTGCATGGCCGCGCGTCCGGACAGCAGCCGGATGGCGGTGCTGAAGCGCTCGGTCGGACGGGCCTCGTTGAGCTCATCCTGTCTACGGAGCCACATCGGCACCAAGTAGGCGGCCCAGGCCCCGACGATGACTGCGTAGATGAGGCCGCTGCTTCTCACGACTCACACGGTAGAGGGGTTTGCAGGGGGCCATCCGCCAATTGGGCCGGTGTGTCGCACGATCTGGCTGATATCTCGAACTTTTTTGTGATGGTAGAGATCCGCGCCCTCACCAATCCGGCCAATCGGGAATTTTATTCGAACATTTATTTCATTTGTGGGGTGCGCCGGGCCTGCTGGGATTCTGGCGGCGCCAGCGGTTGAGCAGGCCCTCGGGCACCTCTTCCGCGGTGAGGGCGAAAACCGCGTGGTCGCGCCAGGCCCCGTCGATGTGCAGGTAGCGGGGCCGGATGCCTTCCTCGCGAAAGCCGAGCTTTTCGACCACCCGGCGGCTGGGGATGTTCTCGGGGCGAATGCAGATCTCAATGCGGTGCAGCCCCACGGCGCGGAAGCAGTGGTCGACGGCGAGCGCCACGGCGGTCGGGATCACACCGCGGCCGGCCACCTCCTGATCGACCCAGTAGCCGATATGTCCCGAGCACATCGAGCCCCAGGTGATGCCGGCGACGGTCAACTGTCCGACGAGCTGTCCGCGGTATTCGACGACGAACGGCAGCATCCGGCCGGCGTGTGCCTCCGCGCGCAGATGGCGGACCATCTGACGGTACGTGGGGCGGTGCGGCGGGGCCAGTCCGGGCGGGGGTGGCGGGACGGTGGCTTCCCAGGGGCGCAGCCAGTCGCGGTTGCGGCGGTTGACCTCGCGCCAGGCCCGTTGGTCGCGCAGCCTTATCGGGCGGAGGGTGACCTCACCGTCCGTCAGGACCACCGGCCACGGCGCGTTCAGCTCGGGCTCCCGGAGGGGCGGGGGTGGTCGCCGCCGCGGATCTGGTCCACGGCGTGCGGGAGGAGGTCGGCGAGGACGGCGAGGCCGTCGCGGACGCCGCCCGTCGAGCCGGGGAGGTTGACGATCAGCGTCGTGCCGGCGACACCGGCCAGGCCGCGGGAGAGGGCGGCGGTGGGGACCTTCTCGCGCCCCGCGGCGCGGATCGCCTCGGGGATGCCGGGCACCTCGTAGTCCAGGACCCGGCGGGTGGCCTCGGGGGTGCGGTCGGTGGGCGAGAGGCCCGTACCGCCGGTGGTGAGGACGACGGCGTAGCGGGCGGCGCCGACGGCCTCGCGGAGGGCGGCCTCCACCGGGTCGCCGTCGGGAACCACCCGCGGGCCGTCGACCTCGAAGCCCATGGCCGTCAGGCCCTCGGCGAGCAGCGGGCCGCCCTTGTCGGGGTAGACGCCGGCCGCCGCGCGGTTGGAGGCGGTGACGACCAGGGCGCGGGCGGGTCTCATGACCGGCTCCAGTCGCCGGACTTGCCGCCGGTCTTCTCCTCGACGCGGATGTCGGAGATCACCGCGGTCTTGTCGACGGCCTTGATCATGTCGACGACGGTGAGGGCGGCCACCGAGACGGCGGTCAGCGCCTCCATCTCCACGCCCGTGCGGTCGGTGGTCTTGACCGTGGCCGCGATCTCGACGGCGTCATCGGTGAGGGAGAGGTCCACCTTCACACCGGAGACGGCGAGGGGGTGGCAGAGCGGGATCAGCTCGGGAGTGCGCTTGGCGCCCATGATGCCGGCGATCCGGGCGGTGGCCAGGGCATCGCCCTTGGGCATGCCCTCGCCCCGAAGCAACTCGATGACCTGCGGCGATACCAGGACCCGGCCGCGGGCCCTGGCCGTGCGGGCGGTGACGTCCTTCGCGGAGACGTCGACCATCCGCGCCGCGCCCGCCGCGTCGAGATGGGTGAGGTGGTTCTGCCCGCTGCTCATCGTTCTCCCGGTGGAAACTGCCGCCTGTGGGACGACACCGTACCCCCGGCGGCTCGGGGTCACCCGGCGGGCTGTCCCAGGGGGACGACCTCCACGCTCCCGCCCGCGGCGACCTCGGTGGTGTCCTCGGGGACGATGATCAGCGCGTTGGCGTGTGCCATGGCCTTGATCAGGTGGGAGCCGGCGCCGCCGACCGGGGCGACCGTGCCGGCCTCGGCATCGTAGGAGCCGCGCAGGAACTGCCGCTTGCCCTGGGGCGAGGAGGCGATGGCCTCGGTGCACCGGGCGGTGACCGTCGGGCGGTGTACGTCGGCCAGGCCCATCAGGGCGCGGATGGCGGGGCGTACGAACACCTCGAAGGAGACGTACGAGCTGACCGGGTTGCCCGGCAGGGCGAGGAGCGGGGTGCGGTCGGGGCCGATGAGGCCGAAGCCCTGGGGCTTGCCCGGCTGCATGGCGAGCTTGCGGAACTCCACGCCGCCGCCCGCGAGGGGCGAGCCGTCGGGCTCGGCGGCGGACAGCCCCGCGAGGGTCTCCTTGACCACGTCGTACGCGCCGACGCTGACCCCGCCGCTGGTGACGAGGATGTCGGCCCGGATGAGCTGGTCCTCCAGTGTGGCGCGGAGGGTCTCGGCGTCGTCGGCGACGGCGCCCACGCGGTAGGCGATGGCGCCGGCGGCGCGGGCGGCGGCGGCGAGCTGGAAGCTGTTGGAGTCGTGGATCTGGCCGGGGCCCAACGCCTCACCGGGCTGGACCAGTTCGCTGCCGGTCGACATCACCACGACCCGGGGGCGGGGGCGGACCCGGACCGTGCCGTGGCCGAGAGCGGCGAGCAGGCCGATCTGGGAGGGGCCGAGGACCGTGCCCGCCGCGAGGGCCGGCTCGCCTTCGGTGACATCGCTGCCGCGGCGGCGGATATGGGCGCCGGCGGCCGCCGGGCGGTGGATGCGGACCTCGCCGCCGGCGTCCTGGGGGGCGGCGCTGTGGGCGCGCATCGTGGCGGCCGGTCCACCGCCCGCGCCGCCGTCGGTCCACTCGACCGGGACGACGGCCTCGGCCCCGGGGGGCACGGGGGCGCCGGTCATGATCCGGGCGGCCTGGCCGGGGCCGACCTCCGGCGGCTCGCCGCTGCCCGCCGCGACATCGCCGATGACGGTCAGGGCGACCGGGGCGGCTTCCGTGGCGCCCGCCACGTCGGCCGCGCGGACCGCATAGCCGTCCATGGAGCTGTTGTCGAAGGGCGGCAGGGCGACGGCGACCGTGATGTCCTCGACCAGGACGCAGCCCTGGGCGTCGAGGAGCTGCAGCTCGATCGGGTCCAGCGGGGCGATCTTGGACAGGACGTCGTCGAGATGCTCGGCCACCGACCAGACGCGGTCCTGGTGGCTGGTCCGGCCGGTGGCGTTGTTCAACGTCCTACATCTCCTCGGTGACGTAACTGCGCAGCCAGGTCCGGAAGTCCGGGCCCAGGTCCTCACGTTCGCATGCAAGTCTGACAATGGCACGCAGATAGTCGCCACGGTCACCGGTGTCATAGCGCCGGCCCTTGAAGACCACGCCGTGCACCGGACCGCCCAGGGAGGGGTCGGCGGCCAGCACCTGGAGGGCGTCGGTGAGCTGGATCTCGCCGCCGCGGCCCGGGTCGGTCTTGCGCAGCACCTCGAAGACGGCCGGGTCGAGGACGTAGCGGCCGATGATCGCGAGGTTGCTGGGGGCCTCGGCCGGGTCGGGCTTCTCGACCAGGTCCGAGACGGTCACGACGTCGTCGTCGCCGGTGGGAGCGGCGGCCGCGCAGCCGTAGAGGTGGATGTTCGCCGGGTCGACCTCCATGAGGGCGATGACGGAGCCGCCGTACTGCTCCTGGACCTCGACCATGCGTGCCAGCAGCGGGTCGCGGGGGTCGATCAGGTCGTCGCCGAGGAGGACCGCGAAGGGCTGGTCGCCGACGTGGGGAGCGGCGCACAGTACAGCGTGGCCCAGGCCCCTGGGGTCGCCCTGGCGTACGTAGTGCATGGTCGCCAGGTCGCTGGATTCCTGCACCTTGGCGAGGCGGGACTCGTCGCCCTTGCGGTGCAGGGCCTCTTCGAGCTCGTAGTTGCGGTCGAAGTGGTCCTCAAGGGGGCGCTTGTTGCGGCCGGTCACCATCAGGACGTCGGAGAGCCCGGCGGCGGCCGCCTCCTCCACCACGTACTGGATGGCGGGCTTGTCGACGACCGGGAGCATCTCCTTGGGTGTGGCCTTCGTAGCGGGGAGAAACCTGGTGCCGAGGCCGGCTGCTGGGATGACAGCCTTGCTGATCCGTGTGTGCGATGGGGTCATGCGCGACACCATAACCGGCCCTATCGGAACGATGATGAGGGTCCGGTCAATAGAGCACGAGAGCGGGAGCAAGGGCACACAGTGAGCACGAACCACGATAGAAAGCGCAGGTTGCGGCGCGATCTCCTGGAGGTGAGGAGAGCGTTGCCGGCGGATGTCATCGCGGCGACGGGCGAGGCGTTGGCCCGACGGACGCTGGAGTTGGACGAGTTGGCACCCTATGTCGCCCCGCCTCCGGACGCCCCGCGACCCGAGAACCCGCCGACCGTTGCCGCATATGTCTCGATTGGTGGTGAACCGTCCACCCGTGCCCTGCTGGACCGGCTACGGGCGGCCGGGGTGCGGGTGCTGCTGCCGGTACTGCTCCCGGACAACGATCTGGACTGGGCGCTCTACGAGGGCGCCGAGCGGCTCGTACCGGCGGGCTGGGGGTTGCTGGAGCCGGACGGCGAGCGGCTGACCCCGAAGGCCGTCACACAGGCGCAGGTGGTGCTGCTGCCGGGACTGGCGGTGGACCGGCGGGGGCTGCGGCTGGGGCGCGGCGGCGGCTCGTACGACCGGGTGCTGGCGCGGCTGGAGCGCGCCGGTGCGCAGGCGTCGCTGGTGGTGCTGCTCTACGACGCGGAGGTGCTGCCCGAGGTGCCGGCCGAGCCGCACGACCGGTATGTGCACGCCGCGGTGACGCCGTCGGCGGTACACCGCTTCCGGCACTGAGCACTACGGGCGGGAGGGCCGCGTACGGGGCACCACGGGCGGACGCGCCGCGTACGGGAGCGCTACGCACGCCGGCGCCGTGCACGAAGGCCTCCGCACGGGCGGGCGGGCGGTGCGGAACACCGACGGGCGGGCCGGAAGACCTTCGCGGAGATCTTCCGGCCCGCCCGTCGGTGTCGGAGGACGGCGGTGCCCCAGTGGGGCGGCGTCTGCCCTAGGGGGACAGCGTCAGGGTGTCCTTCCCCGCCTTCTTGACCGCCTCCTCGGTGAACGCCCAGGGCAGCAGCTCGCCCTTGGCCCACTTGTCCGTCTGGTCGTAGTAGTGGGTGTCGTAGGCGTGCCCGGAGGCACCGGTGAGGTTGATCCAGCGGGACTTGTCGAGGTCGGCGAGGTTGACCACCATGCGCATCGACGGGACCCAGGTGACCTTGTAGCCGCCGGCGGCGTTCCAGCCGGTGGCGTCGACCGCGGCCTCACCGCCGCCGAGGTTCCACGGGCCGCGGTTGAACAGGCCCTGGAGCATGCCCGGCCCGTCCGTACCCAGGGTCTGGTTGTTCAGGAACAGCTGGTGCAGCCGGCCCCAGCTCCAGTTGTCGATGTTCTTGCCCAGCTTGGAGGTCAGCTCGTAGCGCGCGTCGGTCATGGCGTGCGCGAGGAGCTGGTCGCGGTTCTTGTCGCCGGGTCGGCCGGGCCGGTCCTCGGTCTTCCACCAGGCGTTGTCGGGGTCGTCGAGGATGTTGCGGACGACCTCGTACCAGCGGTCGCCGCCGTCGGGCTGGGCGGTGTCGCCGTCCCGCTCACCGCACTCGCGGACGTAGGTGTCGTTCTCGTCGGCGGGGCCGGTCTCGTCGGCCGGGCGGACGTTGAGGCACTGGCCCTGGACCCGCAGCTCCTTGGGCATCTTGTTGCCGAAGGCGAGCTTGAGGGTGTTGCGCCAGACGGCGTTGAAGTAGGCGGCCGCGGCGGAGTCGGGCTCCTGGGTGAAGTCCCAGCCCTCCAGCAGCTGCTGGGCGTCGCGGACGTAGGCGTCCTTGATGTCGATCTTCGTCAGGTAGGGCGTCAGCAGCCGGGCGATCTCGCTGCTGTTGTCCTTCTGGAAGGTCTGCATGTCGTCGGTGGAGACCTTGCCGCCGTCCTTGATCTTCGACTGGATCAGGTCGTTGATCCGCTGACTGCGGGAGCCGTAGCCCCAGTCCTTGGTGATCAGGAAGGGGTACTTCTCGTCGACGACGGCCTGGTTGGCGGTGACGATGTAGCCGCGCTGCGGGTTGTACTCGTACGGCAGGGACTTCTGCGGGATGTAGCTCTTCCACTGGTAGGCGGGGTCCCAGCCGGGCGCCGGGAAGGTGCCGTCGAAGTGCCCGTCGCCCTTGCCGCGGACCGGGATCCGGCCGGGCGCCTGGTAGCCGATGTTGCCCTTGGTGTCGGCGTAGATCAGGTTCTGGGAGGGGACCTCGAAGTGCTCGGCGGCCTTGCGGAAGCCGCTCCAGTCCTTGGCGCGGCCGAGCTCGAAGACGGCGTCCATGGAGTTGCCGGGGTCCAGGGCGGTCCAGCGCAGCGAGACGGCGTAGCCGTCGCCGCGGTCCGGTGCGGCGTTGCCCACGGGGGCGTCCTTGCCCACGTTGCCGAGCTCGTCGTCGCGGTCGGAGACGATCGGCCCGTTGTTGGTGGAGCGGACGGTGATCTGGCGGCTCTCACCGCCGGCGACCTTGATGGTCTCCTTGCGGGTGGTGAAGGACCGCTGCCGGTTGGCGTAGAGGTACCCGTCGGCGTTGATCTTCTCCAGGTACAGATCGGTGACGTCCGCGCCGAGGTTGGTCATGCCCCAGGAGATGTTCTGGTTGTGACCGATGACGACGCCGGGCATCCCGGAGAAGGTGAAACCGGAGACGTCGTAGTTGCACTTGGGGCCGGTGCTACGGCAGTGCAGGCCCATCTGGTACCAGAGCGAGGGCATCTGCGGCGCCAGGTGCGGATCGTTGGCGAGCAGCGGCTTGCCGGTGGTGGTGTGCGCGCCGGAGACGACCCAGGAGTTGGAGCCGATGCCGTTGCCGTTGGGGCCGAGCAGCGCCGGGATCTCGTCGAGGGTCTTGGACAGCGAGGACAGCTGGGTCTGCAGACCGCCGACGGCGGTGCCGGCGGGGGCGGAGTTGGCCGAGCGCTTGGGCGTGAACTGCTTGGTGGCCGGGTCGACCGTGCCGCCGTCGACGATCGGCTGGTTCCGCTTGTACGGGTACGCCGGGTAGAGCTGGGCGATCTGCTCCGGGGTGAAGCGGCTGGTCATCAGGGAGCGGTCGATCTCCTCCTGCATGTTGCCGCGCAGGTCCCAGGCCATCGCCTTGAGCCAGGCCACCGAGTCGACCGGCGTCCACTTGCCGGGCTTGTAGTCGTTCTCGAAGTCCAGCGCCGCGTACTCCAGGGACAGCGCCGACCCCTCGTGGTCCTTGAGGTAGGAGTTGACGCCGTCGGAGTAGGCCTGGAGGTACTTCTTGGTGCTGGGGGACAGCTTGGTGTCGTACTCCTTCTGCGCCACGTGGTGCCAGCCGAGGGTGCGCAGGAAGGAGTCGGTCTTGACCTGGCTCTTGCCGAACATCTCCGACAGCCGGCCCGCGGTCATATGGCGCCGGACGTCCATCTCCCAGAAGCGGTCCTGGGCCTGGACGTATCCCTGGGCGCGGAAGAGGTCCTCGTCGGTGTCGGCGTAGATCTGCGGGATGCCGTTGGCGTCGCGCACCACGTCCACCGGGTTTGTCAGGCCCGGGAGTTTGAGCGAGCCGGTGGTCTGCGGGATGGAGGCGCGTACGGTGCTGACCCCCCAGAACGCGCCGAAACCGATGCCCGCCACGAGCAGCAGCACGACAGTGATCGCGACGAGACGGCCGCGCCGCCCCTTTTTCTTCCTGGGGACTGGGCCGGACTTGTTGGCGGGCATCTCGGTCCTTCGAGGGGCAGGGTGGGAGTGCTGGAGCAACCATAGGCGCACGGGTTCGGCGACCCCTACGCGGAGTCACCACCAGCACATCCGACTTTCAAGCAATGGTAAATTGTTAGTCTCAGTAACTAGATACGGTAAGGAAAGCTACCCAACGGCCCACCGCCCGAACCTGTGCGAGGAAGGACCAGCTCCTGACTGTCGAACACCTCAACGAACTCCTGCTGATCTGCTCACTCGTGCTGCTCATCGCCGTCGTCGCAGTACGGGTTTCCTCGCGCAGCGGGCTCCCCAGCCTGCTCATCTACCTGGGGATAGGCATCGCCATGGGGCAGGACGGCATCGGCGGCGTCGCCTTCGACGGCGCCGAGCTGACCCAGATCCTCGGCTATGCCGCGCTGGTCGTGATCCTCGCCGAGGGCGGCCTGGGCACGAAGTGGAAAGAGATCAAACCGGCACTGCCCCAGGCGGCGGCGCTCTCGACGATCGGCGTCGCGGTGAGCGTGGGGGTCACCGCGGCCGGAGCGCACTATCTGGCCGGAATCGACTGGCACCAGGCGCTGCTGATCGGCGCCGTGGTCTCCTCGACCGACGCCGCAGCGGTCTTCTCCGTCCTGCGCAACGTGCCGCTCCCGTCCCGCCTGACGGGTGTCCTGGAAGCCGAATCCGGCTTCAACGACGCCCCGGTGGTCATCCTCGTCGTCGCCTTCTCCACAGTGGGGCCGGTCGAGGAGTGGTACGTCCTGCTCGGCACGATCGCCCTGGAACTGGCGATCGGCGCCGCCGTCGGACTGACCATCGGCTGGCTCGGTGCATACGGAATGCGCCATGTGGCACTGCCCGCCTCCGGCCTCTACCCGATCGCCGTCATGGCCATCGCGGTGTCGGCGTACGCGGCCGGCGCACTGGCGCACGGCTCCGGCTTCCTCGCCGTCTATCTGGCCGCGGTGATACTCGGCAACGCCAAACTGCCGCACGCACCGGCCACCCGCGGCTTCGCCGAGGGCCTCGGCTGGATCGGCCAGATCGGCATGTTCGTGCTGCTGGGCCTGCTGGTCACGCCGCACAAGCTGATCGACGACTTCGTGCCCGCGCTGGTCATCGGGCTGATCCTGACGATCGTGGCCCGACCGGCGTCGGTGTTCACCGCGCTGCTGCCGTTCCGGGTGCCCTGGCGGGAGAAGACCCTGCTGTCCTGGGCCGGGCTGCGCGGCGCGGTCCCCATCGTGCTGGCCACCATTCCGATGGTGAGCGATGTGCCCGGCAGCGAGCGGGTCTTCAACATCGTCTTCGTACTGGTCGTGGTCTACACCCTCGTCCAGGGGCCGACGCTGCCGTGGCTGGCCCGGCGGCTGAAGCTGGGCAACGGCAAGGAGGCCGCCGACCTGGGCATCGAGTCGGCTCCCCTGGAGCGGCTGCGCGGCCATCTGCTGTCGACGTCCATCGGCCCGACGTCCCGTATGCACGGCGTCGAGGTCGGCGAGCTGCGGATGCCCGCGGGTGCCGCGGTCACCCTCGTCGTCCGGGAGGACTCCAGCTTCGTGCCCTCGCCGACCACGGTGCTGCGGCGCGGCGACGAGCTGCTGGTGGTGGCCACGGATCAGGTGCGCGACGCGGCCGAGCAGCGGCTGCAGGCGGTCTCCCAGGGCGGCAAGCTCGCCGGCTGGCTGGGGACGGGCGGCGCCCCGGGGCGGCACCACCGCGAGCAGGGGCCGCACTGACCGCGGGCCCTGGCCTCGCGGCGCGGCCGCCCCGGAAATGTGCTGCAGATCTCCACGGAACCCAAGGAAATCTGCGTGAAGCCCTGGTTAATCCCAGGGCTTCACGCGCTTGGGCCTGTAGTATGAAAAGGAACAATGACGAACCAACTCTGCCTGACGCAGAGCTGGCGCGACCGCTCGGCGGCCGCGGTCCCCTGCCACACGCAGCCACCTCTCGGGGTGCGGACCATGCGGTATCACTCGGTCCTGCGCGAGAGGACAGCTCTCGGCGCGTACCTGTGACGACCTCGCGGGTGGCGCGCTACCAGGCGGCAGAAAGGCCCGGCCGTGGCATCCGCGGTCAAGGACTCCCGTCCCGGTTACGGACAACTGCTCCGCACCCCAGGTGCATGGACATTCCTGCTGCCCGGCTTTCTGGCCCGGCAGCCCTTCGCGATGCTGACCATCGGCATCGTGCTGCTCGTCGAGTCCACCACCGGCTCGTACGGCACCGCGGGCACGGTGTCGGCCGCCACCGGTGTCTCGATGGCGCTCTTCGCCCCGCAGGGCGGCAAGCTCGCCGACCGCTTCGGCCAGCGCGCGGTGCTGATCCCCGGCGTCCTGGTCCATGTCGCCGGCGTCACGGCCCTGATCACCCTGGCCCTCGCCCACGCCCCCCTGTGGGCACTGCTCGCCGTGGCCGTCCCCACGGGCGCCTCGACCCCGCAGGTCGGCCCGATGGTGCGGGCCCGCTGGGCCTCCCGGCTCGGCGGCAGCCCGTTGATGCCGACGGCCGCCGCCTTCGAGTCGGTGACCGACGAGTTCACCTTCGTGGTCGGCCCCGTCCTGGCGACCGCGCTGTGCACGGGCATCCACCCGGCGGCCGGCCTGATCGCCGAGGCCGCGCTGACGCTGGCCGGCGGGCTGCTGTTCGCCTCGCAGCGGCGCAGCCAGCCGCCGGTGCACCGGGCCGGGGCCGGCGACCGGCCGCGCGTCTCGGCACTGTCGGTGCCCGGCGTCCGCGTCCTGATCGTGGCGTTCCTCGGCATCGGCGCCGTCTTCGGCGGTATGCAGGTCTCGCTGACCGCGTTCACCCAGGACATCGGGCAGCCCGGCATCAACGGCGTGCTCTACGGGATCTTCGCCGGTGGCAACATGCTCGCCGGTATCGCCTGCGGCGCGATCGCCTGGAAGGTCGGCCCGCGGCGCCGGCTGCTGGTCGCCTACGGCCTGCTGGCGCTGGCCACCACTCCCCTGTGGGCGGTGACCGCCGTGCCGCTGCTGGGCGCCGTCGGCCTGGTCGTCGGCCTGTGCATCGCCCCGGCCCTGATCACCGGCTACACGCTCGTCGAGTCGCTGGTGCCGGCCGCCGCCCGTACCGAGGCCTTCACCTGGCTGACCGGCGCGGTCGCGCTGGGCCAGGCGGCCGCGGCCACCTCCGCCGGCCAGCTGGCGGACGGCTTCGGCCCGAGCACCGGCTTCCTGGTGCCGCTGGCGGGCACGGCGCTGGCCCTGGTGGTGCTGGTCGCACTCCGCGCCCACCTGCGGCCGCGCTCCTCGACCGTGGTCGCCTCCCAGGGCGACGCCACCGTCTCCCCCGCTGCCGCCGACGACCGGGAGCGGGAGCTGACGAGCGCCTGAACGGACGTGGAGTCGGTCACCGTATCCCCGTCACGGTGGACTGACGGGCCGGAATACTGCAAGATGGAGCGTCGTTAGCACTCATCGAGTGAGAGTGCCAGGAGGAAGTCAAGTGCCGACCTACCAGTACCAGTGCACCGAGTGCGGCGAGGGCCTCGAGGCGGTGCAGAAGTTCACCGACGACGCGCTCACGGAGTGCCCCAGCTGCAACGGACGCCTCAAGAAGGTGTTCTCCGCGGTCGGCATCGTCTTCAAGGGCTCCGGCTTCTACCGCAACGACAGCCGCGGTTCGTCGTCCAGCAGCAGCCCCGCGAAGAGCTCCTCCTCGTCGAGCGGCACGTCCTCCTCGGACTCCGCCGGCTCCTCGTCGAGCAGCTCCGACTCCGCGTCCTCCACCCCGGCCGCGGCCTCCAGCAGCACGTCGAGCACCAGCTCCGCGGCCTGACCGCACCCCGCACTTCTTCGGACCCCGCCGTCTTCTTGGACGGCGGGGTCCGGTCGTTCCGGTGCCCGCCGGAGGCGGCGGGATCGCTGAACGCGGGGCCGGCCGGCACCGGGTCCCGATAGTGTGACCCGCATGGCTGACGCGGAGATAGGTGTCATCGGCGGCTCGGGGTTCTACTCCTTCCTCGACGACGTGACCGAGATCACGGTGGACACCCCCTACGGTCCCCCCAGCGACTCACTGTTCCTGGGCGAGATCGCCGGCCGCCAGGTCGCCTTCCTGCCCCGGCACGGCCGCGGCCACCACCTCCCGCCGCACCGCATCAACTACCGCGCCAACCTGTGGGCGCTGCGCTCCGTCGGCGTACGGCAGGTCCTCGGCCCGTGCGCGGTCGGCGGTCTGCGCCCCGAGTACGGCCCCGGCACGCTGCTCGTCCCCGACCAGCTCGTCGACCGCACCAAAGCGCGCCCGCAGACCTACTTCGACGGCCACCCGCTGCCGGACGGCAGCGTCCCCAACGTCGTCCACCTCACCTTCGCCGACCCGTACTGCCCCACCGGGCGTCAGGCCGCTCTCACGGCCGCCGGCGGCCGCGACTGGGAGCCGGTCGACGGCGGCACGCTCGTCGTCATCGAGGGTCCGCGCTTCTCCACCCGCGCCGAATCGCGCTGGCACGCCGCCCAGGGCTGGTCGGTGGTCGGCATGACCGGCCACCCCGAAGCGGTCCTGGCCCGCGAACTGAGCCTGTGCTACACCTCGTTGTCCCTGGTCACCGACCTGGACGCGGGCACCGAGACCGGCGATGGCGTCTCCCACGAAGAGGTGCTGGCCGTCTTCTCCCAGAACGTCGGCCGACTGCGCGAGGTGCTCTTCGACGCGGTCGCCGCACTGCCCGACAACACCGCCAGGGACTGCCTGTGCGTCGACGCCCACGCGGGCTGGGAGCTGGGCATCGAGCTGCCGTGAGGCGGCGACGGGGTGCACGTCGTGACGGGTGCACGTCGCGACGGGGTGTCCCTGGCGACGTGGTGACGTGAGCCTGGTGCCAGGCGCCTCTCCCGGGTGGCCGGGTTATCCACAAAGGCGGGGTCGTCCACAGACCGGAGCGGGCGGGGGCGAACTGCGGCACGGTGAGACGTAGCCCAAGGCAAACCCCTCCTCACAGGCGGTCCTCCATGCCCAGCACCTTCGCCGACCCGACGCCGCAGACCCTCCGCTGCGCCCCTCAGCCCGACCCCCCGCTGCCCACACCGCCGCGCCGCGAAGTGGCGCAGTTCGCGCCGGTGCGGGCCACGCCCGCTCGTCATCGGTTACGAAGGTTCACGCGACAGCGCCGTGCAGCCCTGGCGGGAGCCGCCATGACCGCGGCCGCACTGATCGTTTCCGTGCAGACAGACGCCGACGACGCAAGCACGCGGTGCTCAGCGCACATCGCCACACACAAAGATCGATTTACGCGACCCGACGGACGTCCGCACGGACCCATAGCCCGGAAATGAGAAGTGCGTCACCAATCGAAAGTCTTCGCCTCGGCGCACGTCTGATCGCCAAAGCGCTCATGACAGCGGCGATATTTCAGAGAACTTTCAACGAACTTCCGTGGGCGACGGCCATATTCGTCCACTTCTCCCCGGCTCTTCCCGTCTCTCTTTCCCCCTCACCCGCGGACTTCCTTGAGCTTGTCACCACCCGCCTCAAGTCGGTCGCACACACGAGACGATCACCGCCTCCTTAAACCCCGCCTTGTCGTCAGAGAATCACTTATTGACGACGACGAGCCGCCCGACACCGTGGGCGCCCGCCCGGGGAGGGAGCAGCCTCCGGACGGGGACGGCGCGGGGACAGCCGGCCCGGCGGGCAGCGACTTTCCAACCCCTGCGGAGCAAGCATTTCCCCTTCCCCTCTTCTTCCGACCTGACCTGGCAGCAAGTCGGAACTCAAATGTCCATACGTGACTATGAAACGGAAAGGCAGGCATTCGACCACGCACCCACGCTCCACTCGCCTCACCACACCGAACCATGAAGCAAAGCGGAGATCGCCCATATCTCGACCAGCACCAAAAGGGAGCCTTATGGAAAAGCATCTCACATGACCCGAGTTGCGCAGCCTGAGCAGGTCCGGGATCATCCTTCGAGGCGCATCGGCCAGACAAGAAGGGTCCTCATAGGTGAGCACGGAGAAGAGAAGCGTCCTCGCAGGCTTCCGGGAATTCCTGATGCGAGGCAACGTCGTCGAACTCGCGGTCGCGGTCGTCGTCGGTGCGGCGTTCACCAACATCGTCAACGCGGTGGTGAAGGGCGTCATCAGCCCCATCGTGGGCGCCCTCGGCTCGCAGAACCTGGACCACTACCAGTCCTGCTTGACCGAGACGTGCGCCAAGGACCCCAAGACGGGCGCGTTCACCGACGGCATCTACATCCTCTGGGGCTCGGTGCTGAGCGCCGCGCTGACGTTCCTGATCACCGCAGCGGTCGTCTACTTCCTCATGATCCTTCCGATGAACAAGTGGAAGGAACGCCAGGACGCCAAGAAGCCGGTCGATGACACCCCGGTGTCCCAGACCGAGGTCGAGCTGCTCGCCGAGATCCGCGATGCGCTGATCGCCCAGCGCGGCGGCTCGCCCACCCTGCCGCCCTCCGCCTCGGGGACCATCGGCTCCCAGAAGACCCACGAGTAGCAGGCGCCAGAGGCCGGCACATGCCGCCCCCTCGCCTCGCTCAGAGGTGGTGGGGCGGCTTTTCGTCGAGGAAGCGGGCGAGATCGGCGGCGCTGTCACCGCCGGCCGGGCGCTCGCCCCAGCCGCGATCGGTGTCGTCGGAGGACTGCTGGCTCAGCGGGTCGTCGAAGATCAGCCTCGCGGCGGGCTTGCGGGTCGGGCGCGGTACCGGCGCAGCGGCCGGAGCCTGGACGCCGCTGCCGTCGCCATCGGTAGCGGCGGCGGCCTCGGGCCCGGGGGTCTGCTCGGATTCGGGGGTGGTGCTCACGTCTCCAGGGTACGGGCGGGCCGGGCACTGCCGCCGTTCAGCACGCACGTACGCCGGCCGGCGAGCGTGAGCCGGACGGCCACGCAGCCGGTCGGCCGCCCAGCCACTCGGTCAGTCGGCCAGTGAGCCGGTCGGCCAGCCACTCGGCCGGTCGGCCGGTCGGTGAGACAGTCAGTCGGTCAAGGAGAGCTCCCCGACGACCTGGTCGCCGCTCAGCTCTCCGGTCCGCACGAAGCCGAGTCGCCGGTAGAACCGTTCCGGGCCGTGCTCCCCCGGGACCCAGGTCACCGTCGCCCGGCTCTGCCCGCGCCCGCGGATTTCCTCGCACACGGACTCCACGGCGAACCGGCCGTAGCCCCGGCCCTGTTGATCGGCGGCGATGTTCAGGCGCCAGATTCCCGAGCGCAGCCTGTCCCGCGGGTTCTCCGGGTCGAAGCGGACGAGAAAGAAGCCCATGACGAAGCCCACGAGCTGTGCGCCGTCGAAGATCAACCGGGGCCAGGCGATCTCGGGCTGCGCATACGCCTCGGCCAGCGACCGCGCCACCGGCGCCACCAGCCCCTCCTGGTCCGGCCGCACCGCCAGCCGGCATGCGGCCTCGACGTTGTCCGGCGTGACCTTCTCCAGGCGTAGCGATGAGGACGTCATGCCGGGAAGCTACCGGCCGCTCGCCGAAGACTCGACTGGTTAATCGGCGCCCGCGGCGGACCGGCCCTGGCTGCCCTTGTCATGGGTGGGTACGGGGTGCGGGCGCTGCCCGTCATGGGGCCGGGTCGGCGGGCTCTGGGAGGCGTGTTTGCGTCTGCGGGGGCGATTGCGGTCGATGCCGGGCAGGGGATGGCGCGCGTAGGCCTGGTCGTGGGGCATGGGTGATCACCCTTCCGTTGGCCGTGGCACAGGTCCGGTGGGTGTGGCACAGGCCTGTCGGCTGTGGCACACAGGTCCCACGCTAGGCAGCGAGGGAGCCGACTGCCTGTTTTCGCGGCCTTATCGGGTGAGTGCCCCTAAGGGTGTCGGGTGTCCGCGGAAGTCAGGACGGCCGTGGCCGTCAGCGGCTCTTCACCGCCCCCTCCAGCGCCTCGTGCCACCACATGTCGCGGCCGGGCTTCCAGGACACCGGACGCGAGCAGCGGTTCACCACCAGCACCGTGCGATCGGACGCGCCCCCCGCGGCCGCGCCTCGCGCCAGTGCATGGTCGAGCAGAGCCTTCACCGGTCGTACGGCCCCGTCCCAGAACGCCGCGTCCGCCGTGATCACCACTCGGGCGTCCGACTCCCGGGTGCGCGCGACCAGTTCGGGCACGGTCAGCGAGACCGGCAGCGTGGTACGTATCGCATCCAGCCGGCCGCAGGCGAGGGTGGCGATCACCGACTCCGGGACCAGCGGCAGATGGACCGCGACCCGGTCGCCGGCCCGCACCCCGAGCCGGGCCAGCGCGGCAGCGGCCCGGGCGGCCTGGTCGAGAAGCATGCCGTGCGTCAGTTCCTCCAGACGCCCCGGCTCCCCACTCCAGGTGAGGGCGACCCGCGACGCGTCCGGCTCTTGAACTTCGCGGGCGTCTTCTACATGCTCTGAGATCACACGGCGCAACATGCGGATCAGCATGTAGATCACCGATCAACGATCGCTGAACGTCCGCTGTACGGGGCCGGCGCCCGCCCCTTCCCGCACCACGGCGGTGACACCCTTACGGGCTCTTCCCCCAGAGGGACTTCCCCTACGGGACTGCCTCCTCAGGCTCCTGCCGCCTACGGTCCCCCGCCCTGCCGCCTACGGCTACTGCTGCCCACGGCTCTCGCCGCGTACGGGTCCTTCCCCCTTCTGGTGCACCCCATCCCTCCTCTCCCCTGCCGTTTTCCGCCAACCCCTGAGCATCCGTGCCCGAGGGGCTCGTGAGAGGTGCCCTCATGTCCGTCACACCGGAATCCGTACCGCCCCCGCGTCCGCGCTCGCGCCCGCCCGCGCACTCGCCCTCGTCTGTGCGCTCCCGGGCCCGTTGGGCGCTGGCCGCCGTCGCCACCGGCGCCTTCTGTGTGCAGTTGGACTCCTTCGCGCTGAACCCGGCGCTCCCGGTCATCCGCACCGAACTGGACGGTTCCCGGACCGCCCTGCCCTGGGTGGTCGGCGGCTATCTGCTCACCGCCGGCTCCCTGATGCCGGTCGCCGGCCGGCTGGCCGACCTGTGGGGGCGCCGCCGGATGCTGGCCCTGGGGCTGGCGCTGTTCGCCGCCGCGGCCGCGCTGTGCGCGCTCGCGCCGTCGATGCCGCTCCTGGTGGCGGCGCGGTTGCTCCAGGGTGCGGGCGGCGCGCTGATCATGCCCGCCGGTCTGGCCCTGCTCACCAACGCCTGCCCACCGGGGCGCGGGCAACGGGCGATCGGCCGGGCGCTGGGCCTGGCCGGACTGGCCACCGTCTGCGGCCCGTTCGTCGGCGGCGCGCTGGCCCGGTTCGTGTCCTGGCGGGCCGTCTTCTGGCTGACGGTGCCGCTGGCCGTGGCGGCCGCCGCCTGCGCCCTCCGGACGGCCGAATCACGTGCCCCGGATGCGGGAAAGCACCCCCTCGACCTCACGGGAGCGGTCGCCGCCACCGGCGCGCTGGTCTGCCTGGCTCGTTGGCTGGAACACCCCGAGGCCTGGCACCGGGCGGCCGCCGCGCTGGTGCTCGGCGCGCTGTTCGTACGGGCCGAGCGCCGCTCCCCCGGCCCACTGGTGGACCCGGCGCTGTTCCGCAACCGCCCGTATGTGGCCCTGACCGTGGCCGGTGCGGCCGCCAACTCCGCGACCGTGGCCCTGTTGTACGTGGTCCCACTGCTGCTCCAACAGGAACGGGGGTGGTCCGCCCTGGACGCGGGGGCGGCCTTCCTGGCTCCGGCGGTCGCCCTGGCCGCCGGTGGCCCGCTGGCCGGCCGGGTGCGGCCGGTACGGGCCGTGCCGGCGATGGCGGTCTGCCTGACCACCGCCGCGGCCGCGCTGTGCGCCGTCGGGCCCGGTACGGGCACGCGCGCCCTGGTGGCGGCCTCGACGGCCGCCGCGGCGGCGCTGGGCGTGGCCGGCGGGCCGGCCCTCACCGGCACCCAGGCGGTCGTACGCCGCGAGCGCGCGGGCGAGGCCTCCGGAGTGACCAAGGCCGTGATGACGGCCACGGCGGGAGTGGGGCTGGCCCTTGTCGGTGGCGGCGGAGCGGGGAGTGACGCCCGTCCGTCCCTGGCCCTGCCCGCTGCCGCCTGCCTCGCCGTCGCCGCCGTGGCCATCGTGCTGGTACGCGTGCGGTTACGCGCACTTCGCCGGGAGGGCCGCCAAGGGTGAACGAACGCATTCGGCGCGGGCGTTCACCGCCTCGCCGCGCCCGCCGCCTCGTATCCGCCCACCACATCGCACACGTCCCCGAACCCGTGCGCCTCCAGCAGCGCCGCCGCGATCACCGACCGGTTCCCGCTGCGGCAGTAGAGGACGACCGGGCGCGACGGGTCCAGTTCGGCGATGCGGTCGGTGAGGCTGGCCAACGGGATGCTGCGGGCACCGGGGAGGGCGCCCACCGCGTACTCGGTCGGATTGCGGACGTCGACCAGCTGGGCGTGCGCCCCCCGGTTGTCGACCAGCTGGGCGTGCGCCACCTGGTCGTCGGCCGCCTCCGTGTCGACGGCTCCCTCACCACCCAAGCCGGCTGCCTCCGGCGGCAGTTCCTCGGGACGGATGCGATGGCTGTGCCGGACCAGCGCGGGCGCGCGGTCCAATGCGGCGGCGGGGTCGGGCAGATGGCCGAGCACGCGGTCATAGCCGATGCGGGCCAGGCGCAGGCGGGCCTCCTGCTCCTTGCCGGGGTCGGCGAGCAGCACGATCGGGGTGCCCGGGGCCACCACGCTGCCGGCGTACTCCGCGAACCGGGTGTCCAGGCTCGTATGCAGCGATCCGGCCAGATGCGCGCGGGTGTACACGGCCAGCGGGCGGCAGTCGAGGAGGGCGGCGCCCTGCTGGTCGCGGGCCGCGAGCGCCTCCTCCAGAGTGAGGGCGGGCAGCGGGACGGCCTCCAGGAGGGGGTGACCGTCCCGGTTGAGGGCCGCATCGTGCGCGAAGTAGCCGGGGGTGGCGGGCTGCCCCGCGGTGACCAGTCGGACGAAGGCGTCCTGCGGCATGGGCTGCACGGCGTAGTTGAGGCGGCGCTGGTCGCCGATGGTGGAGCTGGTCTCGGTGGACAGGCTCCGGCCGCAGGCCGAGCCGGCGCCATGTGCGGGGAAGACCCGGGTCGCGTCCGGGAGAACCATGAGTTTGGTGTGCAGGGAGTGATGCAGGCGCAGGGCCATGTCCTCCGGGGAGTGGCCGGCCGCGGAGAGCAGATCGGGGCGGCCGACATCGCCGACGAAGAGGGTGTCGCCGGTGAGCACCCCGAACGGCACGTCGTCGTCGGGGTTTTCGTGGACGACCAGGCAGATGGACTCCATGGTGTGGCCGGGGGTGGCGAGGACGGTGAGGGTGACCCCTCCAAAGCCCCCTACAGAGCCCTCCTCAGCGGCCCCTTCACCGGCTCCTTCGGTGTTCCCCTCGCCTTCTCGCGCCCCCAGCCGGATGCGCTCACCGTCTCGTAACCGCCTTATGGGGAAGCCGGTTTCGGCGGCCTCGCCGAAGGCGATGGTGGCGCCGGTGGCCCGTGCGATCTCCAGGTGGCCGGAGAGGAAGTCGGCGTGAATGTGGGTCTCGATGACGAGTTCGATGCGCAGGCCGGCGGCTTCCGCGTCGCGCAGGTAGTCGTCGATGTCGCGGCGCGGGTCGACGAGGACGGCGCGTCCGGTGGTGCGGTCACCGATCAGGTACGACGCCTGGGAGAGGCAGTCGAGGTAGTACTGGGCGAAATGCACGGTCGGCCTCCAGGGGGGCGGGCGGACGCCGGGCGCGTGGGCGGGGTCCGCTTGAGCGTGGTGCGGGTGGAGTGCGTTGTGCGGATGCACGGATGTACGTACATTAAGGAGCCTGGTCGGCGGGCGACAAGCGGGGGGTGGACTCTCACGCCATCCACCGCATCCCTCGCATCAGCCCGCAGTCCGCATCAGCTTGACGTCGCCTCAGCCCGATGCGGCGTCAGCTGACGAGACGTGTGAGACACCACCGACCACCAGCGCACCCACCCGTACGCTCCGGAGGAGCCACCATGACGACCGAGCCGCCGCCGGACGGCGCCGCCCCCGGCGGGCACGGACCGCGCCCCCTGGACCGGCGCTCACCGCTCCCTCTCTGGGCGCAGCTCTTCGACGATCTGCGCCGCCGGATGGCAGCCGGTGCGTTCACCGACGAGTTCCCGGCCGAGCACCGGCTCACCGGCGAGTACGCGGTGAGCCGGCACACCGTCCGCGAGGCGCTGCGCAAACTGCGCGCCGACGGCCTGGTGATCGCCGAACGCGGCCGCGCCAGCCGGCTGGACACCCGCCGCATACAGCAGCCGCTGGGCTCGCTCTACAGCCTCTTCCGCGAGCTGGAGGGGCAGGGCGTCGAGCAGCGCAGCGAGGTGCTGCGGCTGGAGCGGACCGCGGACGGGACGATCGCGGGCCATCTGGGGCTGGTCCCGGACGCGCCGCTGGTCGTACTGGAGCGGCTGCGGCTCGCGGACGGCGAACCGCTCGCCCACGACACCGCCTATCTGCCCGCCGAGATCGCCGAGCCGCTGCTGGAGGCCGACTTCGGGCACACCTCGCTCTACGGTGAGCTGTCGCGGCGCTGCTCGGTGAAGGTCACCGGCGGCCGGGAGCGGATCCAGCCGTTCCTGCCGGACGTCCGGCAGGCGTGGCTGCTGGGGCTGGCCGACCGGGAGGCGGCCTTCGCCATCGAGCGGCTGGGCCGGGCCGGGGAGCGGCCGGTGGAGTGGCGGGAGACGGTGGTCCGCGGCGACCGGTTCACCTTCGTCGCGGAGTGGTCGGACGACAGCCGGAACGTCGCCCTCGCGCCGCGCGCCGCCGCCCCGTCCCCGGACGGGTATCCGTCCTCGGCCTCCTGTCCGTCCGCGTAGCGTGTCTGTCCTTTTAGCCGTCGCGGCGCTGCCGTGCGGGCTGCTGATAGGGCTGCTGCTGGGGGCGCTGGGCGGTGGCGGTTCGGTGCTGGCGGTGCCCGCGCTGGTGTATCTGCTGGGGCAGTCACCGCACGAGGCGACCGCGGGCGCGCTGATCGTCGTCACGGTCGGCGCGGTGACCGGACTCGTCTGCCACGCCCGTGCCCGCCGGGTCCACTGGGCGGCCGGCACCGCCTTGGGCGTACTGGGTACGGCCGGCAGCTACCTCGGCTCCCGTTGGAGCGCGGCGCTGCCACCCGGCGTCCTGATGGCGGCGTTCGCGGCGCTGATGCTCGTGGTGGCGGCGATGCTGGCGCGACGGGGGCTGCGCGAGCGGCGCACGACCGACACCCCGACGGAAAGCGCGACGGGAGACGTGACGGGAGCCCCGGCGGCGACCACTCCCTTACGGGACCCCGTACGGGACGACCTCATAGCGGAGCCCGTACGGGTACCGGAGCCCGTACGGGACCATCCCGCCCCGGACCCCGTACGGGTCCCCGTGAAGGTCTCCCGTGTCGCCGCCACCGCATCCGCGATAGGGCTGCTCACCGGCTTCTTCGGAGTCGGTGGAGGCTTTGTGGTCGTCCCCGCGCTCACCCTGGTCCTGGGCCTGGAGATGCCGGTGGCCATCGGCACCTCGCTCCTCGTCGTCCTGATCAACTCCCTCACCGCGCTGGGCACTCGGGCCGGCACGATCGCCCTGGACTGGCCGCTGCTGGCCGGCTTCGCGGCCTGCGCGGCGCTCGGCAGCCATCTCGGCCCGCGGCTCACCGCCCGGCTGCGCCCGCAGACGCTGGCCACGGCCTTCGCGTGCCTCGTCACCGTCGTCGCCGTCGTCATGGCGGCCACCGCCGTACCCCGCCTCTGACCAACCGTCAAGAATCGACCGTCGAAGCCACCACCCCGGCACTCCGACCGGCATGCCGACCGGCATGTCCGAGCCGACCACCAGGAGGAACCGCATGTCGTCCCCCACCGCCGCCCAGGCCCACCACCGCGTTCTGATCGTCGGTGGCGGCACCGCGGGCATCACCGTCGCCGCCCGCTTACGCCGCGCCGGGCTCCGGGACATCGCCCTGCTGGAGCCCTCCGAGACGCACTGGTACCAGCCGCTGTGGACGCTGGTGGGCGGCGGTCAGGCCCCGCTGCGCGCCTCGCTGCGCACCGAGGCGGAGCTCATACCGCCCGGCGTGCGCTGGCTGCGCGAGCGTGCCACCGCCGTCGATCCGGCCGCCCGTACGGTCACCACCGGCTCCGGCCGGGTCCTGTCCTACGAGCGGCTGGTCCTGGCGCCCGGCCTGCGGCTCGACTGGGACGGCGTGCCCGGCCTGGCCGCGGCCCTCGGGCACGGCGGCGTGACCAGTAACTACCGACCTGATCTCGCCCCGCTCACCTGGGACATGATCCGCCGGACGCGCCGCGGCACCGCGCTGTTCACCATGCCGTCCGGGCCGGTGAAGTGCGGCGGCGCCCCGCAGAAGATCGCGTACCTGGCGGCCGACCACTGGCGCAAGCGCGGCGTACTGGGCGCGATCCGCACCATCCTGGTGCTCCCGGAACCCACCATGTTCAAGGTGCCGGTCTTCAATCGCGCGCTGGAGGAGACCGCCCGGCGGTACGGCATCGAGGTACGTCTGCGCTCCGAGATGACCGCTCTGGACGGCGCGGCACGCACGGCGGTGATCACCGATCACGCCACCGGCGAGGCCGAGACCGTCCACTACGACCTGCTGCACGCCGTACCGCCGCAGCGCGCCCCCGAGTGGCTGGCCAACGGCCCGCTCGCCGACCCCGACTCCCCCTACGGGTACGTCAAGGCCGACCGGCGGACCCTCCAACACCCCGACTTCCCCGAGGTGTTCGTGCTCGGCGATGTCGCCAACCTGCCCACCTCCAAGACGGGTGCGGCGATCCGCAAGCAGGCCCCGGTCGTCGTCGCCAACCTCCTTGCCGGTCTGCGCGGGCGCCCCGCCACCGCCCACTACGACGGCTACACCTCCTGCCCCCTGGTCACCGCCCGCCACAAGATGCTGCTCGCCGAGTTCGACTACGACCTGCGGCCGACCCCCTCCATCCCGTTCCTCGACACCACCCGCGAGCGCACCGACATGTGGTTCCTCAAGCGCTACGGCCTGCCGCAGCTGTACTTCAAGGGGATGCTGAAGGGGATCGCCTGAGGCGGACACTCCTAGCGCGGCCCCCTAGGGCGCCCTAGAACAGGTGAGGGTAGGAGCGGCGGTCCCGCACGCGGTCGTAGACGCCGCGCAGCCATGGCTTCCGGACGGCGGGAAGCCGTGCCAGCGTGTCGAGGAAGATCTCCCGGTCCGGCCACAGCGGCCGCCACGGACGCATCGGCGGTGGGTCGTCGCGGAGGACTCCGTCCGGCAGCCCGCCGGTCACCGGGACCGGCAGCCGTTCGCGGGGGAAGGCCAGGTGCGCCCATACCTCGGCGGGCAGCGGCACGGCCTGGACGGTGCCGGAGGGCTGCCACGGGTCCCCCGTCCGCGGGTGCCGCGGCACCAGGACGATGTCGGGGGCGGGGTCCGGGACGGGCAGGCCCGGTCCGGCCGGCGCCATGGTCTTCGCCGGCGCCCCAGCCGGCGCCGCCCCGCCCGGCAGCAGCGCGTCGAGAGCACGGCCGAACAGGTCCGAGAGGAGGCCGTCGGGGACGTCCACGGGTGTCCCCGACGAGGCCGCCAGCAGATGCGCCAGTCCCGCTCCGGCGGCCGCCTCCCACTGCGGGCTCCACTGCCCGGTCTGATCGACCGGCGGCGGGCCCTGCCGCTCCCGCGTCGGCGCCACCTCCCAGCCGACCGTACGAGCGGCCGGCTCGTCGGCGGGCAGGCCGCGTACCGCGTCCGGGGCGAACCACACCACCTGCCACAGCGAACAGTCGTCGATGCGGGTCGCCACGGCCCGGCCGCATCTCTCGCAGGCGAGGTTCGGGCCGTCGCCGCCGTCCAACCCGCAGCAGTAGCCGCTGCAACGATCCGGGATCAGGACGGTGCCGCGGGTGTCCCCGGGTGCGACGACGATCGCTCCCGGGATGCCGTAGGACAGGGCGTACACCGGCGCGAACACGCCGCGGGCGGCCGCCTCGTGCTCCCCGACCTCGCTCCACCGCCGCCACGGCGGCCCCCAAGGAGCCGGGTCCACGGCGTAGGTGCCCGACTCCATGAGCACCGGGAGCAGTACGCCGTTCCCCCATTCCTGGTGGGCGTGGACGGGGAGCGCGACCTGCGACACCGGGGCGCTCAACACGGCGTCGCAGCCCGCGCACACGAATACCGTCATTTCACCGCGGCCACGTCCGCGACGACGCAACCGACGTTGTCCGGTGCGCCGGCCTGGTGGGCGAGCCCGATCAGGTCCCGTACGGCCTGGTCGGGGTCGGTGGCCGCGGTCAGCACGTCCTGGAGGGCCTCGATCGGCACCACCCCGTACAGCCCGTCGGTGCACAGCAGGTACCGCTCACCGGGCCGCGCCTGAAGCAACTGCAGATCGGGGGCGAACTCCGGGCCCCCGTCGAGCGCCCGCAGCAGCTGTGCGCGCTGCGGATGCGACGGCGCCTCCTCGGGCGTGAGCCGTCCCTGGTCGACCAGGGACTGGACCAGGCTGTGGTCGTGGGTGATGCGGAAGAGGCCGGAGTCGCGCAGGACGTAGGCGCGGGAGTCGCCGATGTGCAGCAGGGCCAGCTGCGAGCCGGAGCGGAGCAGGGCGGTCAGGGTGCTGCCGGTCGCCTCGTCCGCCGACGGGGCGGCGCGGTTGGCGCGCTGGGCGGCCTCCTCCAGCGCGGTGAGCGGGTCCGTCGAGGTCGCTTCCGCGGCCTCCAGGGCCCTCAGCTCCGCTATCGCGGCGGCCGCCGCCGGGCCGCCGCTCGGGCCGAAGCCGTCGGCCACGGCGAGCAGCCGCGGTCCGGCGTAGGCGGCGTCCTGGTCGGTCGGGCGGACCAGCCCCCGGTCGGTGCGGGCGGCGTAGCGCAGGGTTATGGCGGGTGAAGTGGTCATGGCGATGTCCTTCCGCTGCAGCTGATCGACGAGGAAGGCGGCCAGTTCACGGCGCGCGGCGGTGTCGGCCTCGACCTGTGCCCAGTACGCGGCGACCGCCTCGGCCGCCGCGTCCCCGGGCAGTTCGCACACCTCGCGGACGCGGGCCAGCGGCATGCCGAGCCGGCGCAGCCAGGAGACCAGCCGGGCCCGCTCCAGCTGGGCCGGGGCGTAGTGGCGGTAGCCGTTGAACGGGTCCACGTGCGCCGGGCGCAGCAGACCGAGCTCGTCGTAGAGGCGCAGTGCCTTCGGCGAGAGCCGGGAGGCGCGTGCGAACGCTCCGATGGTCAGCAGTTCGGCGGCCATGCGGCGTGCTCCTCCCGGGTCCCGGCCGGCGGTCCGGCCGACTGTCCGTCAGCCGAAAAGCCCGTCCGGCCGTTCGCCTTCTTCCTCGTACCGGGCGCTCGGGGCCCGGCACCGCCGATGCTGGGGCTTTCCCCTGGGACAAGGTCAACCAGCCGATACGGCCCCCGGGGCGAACTGGTTCAGTGCCGCCGCGGTCAGCGCTTCGACGCCCATGGTGAGGGTCGGCCGGACCACCGGTACGAAGTGCGGTGAGTGGTTGGAGGGGATGTCCTGGGCCAGCCGCCCGGTCGCCAAAGCCGTCCGGAACTCCTCGGGGTCCCAGCCGCCCAGCCACCAGTAGTAGAGGGGCGCCTCGGCGGCGGTCGCCAGGAGTCCGGCGTCCTCGCTGCCGGTCGCCGGTTCGTAGGCGAACAGCCGCTGCTCGCCGAAGAGCCGGGTGAACTCCGCGTTGACGCCGCGCAGGGTCGCCGCGTCGTTGACGGTGACGGGGAAGGAGTCCAGCAGTTCGGTCTCGGGAGCGCGGTCCGCGCCGGAGGCGGCGGCCTCGGCGCGGGCGATGCGGTCGATGGCGGCCAGTACGGCGGTGCGCACGGTCTCGTCGAAGGTGCGGACGCTGAGCCGTACGACGGCCCGGTCGGGGATGACGTTGGCGGTGTCCCCGGCCTGGAAGGAGCCGACGGTGACCACCACCCGGTCCTTGGGTGCGACCTCGCGGGCCACCACGGACTGCACCCGCTGGACGAAGGACGCCGCCATCAGGATCGGGTCGACGGTGGTCTCGGGGCGTGAGCCGTGGCCGCCGGTGCCGTGGAAGGTGATCTCCAGACTGTCGGCGGCGGCCATGCAGGCGCCGGGGCAGTACGCGATCAGCCCGGCGCCGAACGGGGCGACGTGCTGGGCCAGCACCACGTCGGGGGTGGGCACCAGGCCCTTGCTGTACAGCCCGGCGTCGACCATGGCGCGGGCGCCGCTGCCGACCTCCTCGGCGGGCTGGAAGAGCGCGATCAGCGTGCCGGACCAGTGCTCCCGGCCGGCCGCGAGCAGGTCCGCGGCGCCCAGCAGACAGGTGACGTGTACGTCGTGGCCGCAGGCGTGCATCACGCCGGGGACCGTGGAGGCGTAGTCCAGGCCGGAGTTCTCGGTGACCGGCAGCGCGTCCATGTCGGCACGGAGCAGGACCACCGGACCGGGGCCGTTGCGCAGTACCCCGACGACGCCCGTCCGGGCGATGCCGGTGGTGACCTCGTAGCCGTGCTCGGCCAGCCGGCGGGCGGCCTCGGCGGCGGTACGGGTCTCCTGGAAGCCGAGTTCGGGGTGGCGGTGGAGGTCTTCGTAGAGGGCGACGAGGTCCGTGAGGCGGTCGTCGAGCGGGGCGAGGACGGCGGCGGGCGCGGTCGCCCGTCCGGTCGTCGGCCTCGCTCCGGTCGTGGCGGTCTCTGCGGCCGTGGCGGTCTCTCCGGTCTTTCCGTACGTGTCGCTGTCGCTCATACACGCATTCGACCATGAAGCGTCACCCGCCATCGAAGCGCCCGCCCGCTGCCGGCCCACCCACCGGACACCCCGTCCACTGGCCGGACTTAGCGGTTGGTCACCCCACTCACCGTGACACCGCAGCCCCAGGCTGCAACCGTGGATCACCCAGCCTGCGACCGCCGCTCAGCAGGCCTCAAGTCGACGACCGGAGGCTGACGTTGGCCACTTCATCCCACCACCCGACCGGCGAGCCCCATGACATCTCGGCCCATCTGATGGAACACGCCATGGGCCACCTCTTCTCCGCGGCCTTGCGCACCGCCGCCCACCACCGCGTCGCCGACCACCTCGGCGAGGGCCCCCGCACCGTCGAGCAGCTCGCCGCCGCCACCGGCACCCACGCCCCGCATCTGCGCCGCGTACTGCGCTACCTCGCCACCCGCGGCATCTTCCGGGAGGACGCCGGCGGCGCCTTCCAGCTGACGCCGACCGCCGAGGCGCTGCGCACGAACGCCCCGCAGTCGCTGCACCCCGCCGTCATGATGATGACCGACGACATGTTCCTTCAGGCGTCGGCCGGTATGCCGGAGGCGGTGCAGCATGGCGGCGCCTCCTTCGAGCGGCTCTTCGGGGCGCCCTTCTTCGAGCATCTGCTGTCGGATCCGACCACCCGTGCGCTCTTCGACAGCGGGATGTCGTCCATCTCCGGTCCGGTGGACGAGGCCGTGGTGGCCGCGTACCCGTTCCCCGAGACCGGCACGGTCGTGGACGTCGGCGGGGGCCGCGGCGGCCTGCTGCGCGATGTGCTGCGCCGCCACCCGAAGCTGACGGGGGTGCTCTTCGACCAGGCGCCGCCGCTGGCCGACCATCTGCTGGACGGCGACGAGTTGAAGGGGCGCTGGCGCACCGAGGAGGGCGACTTCTTCCTCTCCGTGCCGTCCGGCGGCGATGTCTACATCCTCAAGCACATCCTTCACGACTGGTCCGACGACGCCTGCCGGCGCATCCTGCGCGCCTGCCACGCGGCCATGGCGACGGGCGGCAGGCTGCTGGTCGTCGACTCCGTCCTGCCGGCGGGCAACGGCCCGCACTTCGGCAAGACCCTGGACGTCGCGATGATGGCGATCCTCGACGCCCAGGAGCGCACCGCCGAGGAGTTCGCGACGCTGCTGGGCGCGAACGGCTTCCGGCTGACGCGGGTGCTGCCGACCGCGGCCTATCCGTCGATCGTGGAGGCCGTCGCCGAATGACGGCCGCCCCGCGACACACCCGCTCCCCTCATTGGCGGCACCCCCGACCCGCGCTCTACTGATCCCGCCGCCCCGGTCGACGAGAGGAGCTGACATGCCGGCCCTCATGCGTGCCCGCAGCCGCGAGGAGGCGCACCGCGCCGCCACCCCGCTGGAGCTCTTCTTCGACCTGTGCTTCGTCGTGGCCGTCGCGCAGGCCGGCGGCCAGCTGGCGCACGCGCTGGCCGAGGGCCATCCGGGGCATGGCATCACCGGCTATCTGATGCTCTTCTTCGCCGTCTGGTGGGCGTGGATGAACTTCAGCTGGTTCTCGTCGGCGTACGACAACGATGACGCGCTCTACCGCGTGGTGACGCTGGTCCAGATGGCGGGGGTGCTGGTACTGGCCGCCGGGGTGCCGCGGGCGTTCGATCACGGCGACTTCACCGTCGTCTGGTTCGGCTATCTGGTGATGCGGCTGGCCATGGTCGCCCAGTGGCTGCGGGCCGCCCACGGCAGCCGCGGCGCCGAGCGGCGCACCGCGCGGCGCTACGCCTTCGGAGTGACGGTGTGCCAGGTCGGTTGGCTGGGCCTGCTCGTCCTGCCCCAGGACGAGCTGCTCTGGGTGTTCGTGGTCGTGGGCCTGATGGAGCTGGCCGTCCCGGTGTGGGCCGAGCGCGAGCGGCAGACGGCCTGGCATCCGCATCACATCGCCGAGCGCTATGGCCTGTTCACCATCATCGTGCTCGGCGAGACCGTCGCGGCGGCCACCGTGGCCGTGCAGTCGGCGCTGGACGAGCACGGCGAGCTGAGCACGCTGCTGCCGATCGCGGGCGGCGGGCTGCTGGTGGTCTTCGCCGCGTACTGGATCTACTTCGCGGTGCCCATCCACCTCCATCTGCGCTCGAACACCCAGGCGTTTTTGTGGGGCTACGGCCACTACCTGGTCTTCGGCTCGGCGGCCGCGGTGGGCGCGGGCATCGAGATCGCGGTGGAGCAGGCGTTCGGCACGGCGCATCTGTCGGCGTTCGGGGCGGCCGCCTGCGTCACCGTGCCCGCCGCCCTGTACATGTTCACCGTGTGGCTGATCCACTCCCGCCACCAGAAGCGCGGCCCGGCCCAGCAGCTGGTGCTGCCGGTGTCGTCCGTGCTGGTCCTGGCGTGCACCTTCGCCGGGCAGTGGGCGGTGCCGGCGGCCGGTCTGGTGGCCTCCGCGACGGTCGCCGTGGGCGTCACCCTCACGGCACGTCAGGGAACCGCGCTGGAGGAGCCGCAGCCGTAAGCCGTCCGCTCGCACGGCCGGCCGTACTCCGCCGCGTCACCCGTCTCGACGAGCCGGCCGGCGCCGATCCGGGCGCCCCGCGGAAGCCGGCCCCGATGCTTCCCCCATAAGCGTGCCGAACGGCCGTACAGGCCGCGAGATCACCCTGATTCCGCATCAGATTCAGCCATCTTCAGCCATGGCCCGAAGAAGGCCTTCACCAGCACGGCCGCACCCGGCCGTTACCCCATTCCCCGTCAATTACCCACCAATGGACCTCACTTCCGGGGGAGTCGCCCTCTTGTTCCCCACCGCCCACGATGGCCTCCGGAGGCGCGCCGACACAGACGCGGTAGGGTGCAGATTGCCCTTTTTATGACAGGGGGACTCCTACGGGAAGCCCCCGGGGCCGACCGCCGCCCGCACCTCTAGGAGACGTCAGCCATGGCCCGCCACGCTCAGTCCCGCGCGCGGACGAGACTGTCCCGGCGCAGCAAGGCCGTGGGCGGTCTCGCCCTCTCCACACTGGTCGGTACCGCCCTGTGGGCGTGGCCCGCATCGGGTGACGACCACGACAGCCGGACCGACGCCAAGAGCACCACGTCCACGACGGCATCCGGCCCGGACACGCCACGCACTCCCGCCGTCGCGGCGAAATCCGCCCCGAACGCCGCACGCAACGCCTCATCCGATCGGCGGATCCCCGGCCTCAGCGACGCCGCCCGCAAGCGGATACCGGCGAGCGCCCGCCAGGTGCTCGTCGTCTCGGGCCAGGACATGAACTCCTTCCAGTCCCGGGTCGTCCTCTACACCCGCGAGGAGGGCTCGAACGACTGGCAGCCGGGTCCCTCCTGGGCCGCGCACAACGCCGCGCGCGGCTGGACCAGCGACCACCGCTACGGCGATCTGCGCTCCCCCATCGGCGTCTACGCCCTCACCGACGCCGGCGGCCGGCTGCCCGCCCCCGACGGCACCAAGCTGCCCTACGACCGCAACGACAGCTTCGTCGCCGACGGCACCGGCGTGGAGGGCGAGCCGCTGGCCGGCGCCTTCGACTACGTCATCGCCATCAACTACAACCGGGAGACCGGTGCGTCCCCCCTGGACCCCCGGCGCCCCATGGGCGACGCCAAGGGCGGCGGTGTGTGGCTGCACGTCGACCACGACGGCCCCACGCAGGGCTGTGTGAGCCTCAAGCCCAAGGCGATGCGGGAGCTGCTGCGCACCCTCGACCCCGGGCTGCACCCGGTCATCGTGATGGGACCGGCCGATCGCTGACCGGGCCGGCGCCGTGCCGTACCCCGCGGGCCCGCAGGACGCGCTGACCGACGTCGCGGGCCTGCGGGTCGGCCACGCCCAGCGGATCGGCGACGGCGCCCTGACCGGCACCACCGTCGTCCTCGCCCCCGAGGGCGGCGCCGTCGCGGGCGTCGACGTACGCGGGGGCGGGCCCGGCACCCGGGAGACCGACGCGCTGGACCCGCGCAACCTCGTCCAGCGCGTCGAAGCGGTCGTGCTGACCGGCGGCAGCGCCTTCGGCCTTGACGCCGCGTCCGGTGTCGCGGGGTGGCTGGAGGACCGGGGCCGCGGCTTCCGGGTGGGACCGGACGCCGCCCAGGTGGTGCCGGTCGTCCCGGCCGCGGCCCTGTTCGACCTGGGTCGCGGCGGCGACTGGCGGGCCCGTCCCGACGCCGCGCTGGGCCGCGCCGCCGTCGAGGCCGCGGCGGTCACCGCCCCCGGCGCCCCGGTCGCACAGGGCATCGCGGGCGCCGGCACCGGCGCGGTGGCCGGCGGCCTCAAGGGCGGCATCGGCACCGCGAGCGCGGTACTCCCCTCCGGCGCCACCGTCGCCGCCCTCGTCGCCGTCAACGCCGCGGGCTCCCTCGCCGACCCGCTCACCGGCGCCCTCTACGGCCGGCTGTACGAAGGCCCGGTGACCCTGCCCGCTCCGGAGCGGCACGCCGCCGCGCTGCGCCGACTGGAGGAGGCCGGGCGGATATCCCGGGCCCGCTCGGCCGCGTCCGTGCACCCGCCCCTCCACACGACCCTCGCCGTGGTCGCCACCGACGCCGCCCTCACCCGCGCCCAGGCCCACAAGCTCGCCGGCACCGCCCACGACGGTCTGGCCCGCGCCATCCGCCCGGTCCACCAGCTCACCGACGGCGACACGGTCTTCGCCCTGTCCACCGCCGCCCGCCCGCTCGCCTCCGAAGAGGCCCTCGCCACCCCGGCGTTCGGCGTCCACCCGGAGGCCGGCGCCCTGAACGCCGTGCTGGCCGCCGGCGCGGACGTCCTGACCCGCGCGGTGGTACGCGCCGCCCTGGCGGCGGAGTCGGTGGACGGCCCCGGGGGCGTCTTCCCCTCGTACCGCGAGCTGTACGGCAACGCGGCCGGCTGAGCCGCGGCGAACGGGTTCAGCGCCCCACCGAGGCGAACGGCCTCAGGCCCCCACCGCGCCCAGCGCCGAGCCCGCGGCGTAGGTGACCGCCATCGCCAGCGCCCCACCGCCCACGTTCCGCAGCACCGCGCGGCCCGCCGGGGCGGCACCCAGCCGGGCGCTGCTCCAGCCGCACAGCGCGAGCGCGGCGAGCACCGCGAGCACGGTGATCCACAGCCGGTGGGCGGCGGGCGGCAGCACGATCGCCAGCAGTGGCAGCAGCGCACCGGCGGTGAAGGCGAGGAAGCTGGCGCCGGCCGCATGCCAGGGGTTGGTGAGTTCGTCGGGGTCGATGCCCAGCTCGACCTCCGCGTGGGCGCGCAGCGCATCGTGCTCGGTCAGCTGCTCGGCGACCTCCCGGGCGAGCCGGCGCTCCAGCCCCTTGCCGGCCAACATCTCGGTCAGCTCGATGAGTTCGGCCTGCGGCTCGGTCGCCAGCTCCCGCTTCTCCTGCGCGAGCGCGGCCTTCTCCGAATCCCGCTGGGTGGAGACCGAGACGTACTCGCCGGCCGCCATCGACATGGACCCGGCCAGCAGCCCCGCCAGCCCCGCGGTCAGCAACGTGGCGCGGGAGTCGGTCGCTCCGGCGACGCCGACGACCAGTCCGGCGGTGGAGACGATGCCGTCGTTGGCGCCGAGCACCGCGGCCCGCAGCCAGTTGAGCCGGCTTCCGAGCCCGCCGCCGTGCGCCTCGTCGTGCTCCGGTGTCTGCGTGGTCACCGGGAGAGCGTCTCATCCTCGGCGGAAGCATCTCCTCCGACGCGACCGCACGGCGCCCCGCTCGCCCCGTCCGTGCCTGGTCAACCGGCCCCGGCGGCCGTCAACGCGGCCGTCCCCGCGCCCGACGCCCCTGCGGCACCCCTCATGTGCCGGTGGTAGAAACGGCCTTATGTCCGCACCACCCCCCTCTCATCCTCCGCCGCCCCCGCAGCCCACGCTCCTTCAGCCGGCGCCGCGCGAGCCGGCACCGCGCCGACGGCTGTGGTGGCACCGGCTGATACTCGGGCTCTGGTACCGGCCGGTGGACGTCATGGACGAGGCGCGGGACCGCAGCGCCTGGAGCGCGGCGATACTGCTGTCCCTGATCAGCGGCGGTATCGGGGTCGTGTCGATGGACGCGTTCCCCGGCCAGTGGGCGGCCGACCGCACCGAGGCGCTGCAACTCGTCGGACTGGCCGAGGCCGGGGTGCTGACCGCCAGCCTCGCCCTGGGCGTGGTCACCCACGCCATAGCCCGCACCCTCGGCGGCAGCGGCCGCTTCGCGCCGACCGCGAGCCTGTTCATCGTGCTGTTCTGGGTGACGGACCTGCCGCGGCTGGCGATCGCCGCCTGGCTGCCGCCCGGTGCCACCTTCGTCCAGGCCGCGACCTGGACGACCTGGGGCTTCGGTTATGTCCTCGCGGTGCTGCTCATACGCGGCCAGCACCATCTGCCGACGTGGAAGTCCGCGCTGTCGGTGTCGGTGCAGATGCTGGCCGCGCTGGCGCTGCTGAGGCTGGCTCCGATCCACTGAGCGCCCGGGGCGCGCGCCGGGCCGCCCCGGCTCAGCTCCGGCTGGACAGCTGCCGTACGAGCCCCTCGAACGCCGCGCGCTCCGCGGCACTGAGCTCCACGCACTCCGCCGGCGGGCCGGCCGCCCCGGTCTGCCGCGGCACCGAGCCGAGCAGCTCCGGCGCCGTGGGCGGCTCCTCCCGGTCGCGCACCGCGTAGCGCATCCGCATCTCCCGCCGGTCCCGCCGCATCGCCGCCTCGTACCGCCCCCGTCGCAGCAGTCTGGCCATCGCGACGACCCAGACCACCCCCAACGCGAAGAGCACGCCGAGGCCGATCTGCTGCAGAATCGATGCGGAGGGAAGCATGCAGTCCTCCCGGACGGATGAGGCGCTGGGCTTACGTCAGTAGACACCACACCTCGGGACTTTTGACAGGGGATCTTGGGACTTAAGTCCTGAAGTGACGCATCTCCTATGACTTTTCGTCACATTACCGGCACCACACACGGCCGGCCCGGCAGGGTCGCACCCGGCCCGTTGGACACCGCGGCGGCTTCCCCGCGGGACCGGCCGTCGCCGACGATGGCGCCACCTCGTCCGCGACGTCAGGAGTACGCACGTGCCGCCGCCCGCCCCCGCCCCGCCCTCCGGGCCCCCGGCCCGCGCGCTGGAGGGCGTCCTCGTCGCCGACTTCAGCCGCGTACTGGCCGGCCCGCTGGCCGCCGCCACGCTCGCCGACCTCGGCGCCGAGGTGATCAAGGTGGAGCGGCCGGGCGCCGGCGACGACACCCGCGCCTGGGGCCCGCCGTTCGCCGCCGACGGGACGGCCGCGTACTTCGACGCCGCGAACCGCTCCAAGCGCGGGCTCGCCCTCGACCTCGGCGATCCCGAGGACGCGGCCGCGGCCCGCGAACTGGCCCGCCGGGCCGATGTACTGATCGAGAACTTCCGCCCCGGTTCGCTCGCCAAGTACGGCCTGGACCACACCGCCACCCGCGCCGCCAACCCAGGCCTGGTGCACTGCACCATCACCGGCTTCGGCTCCGGCGCGGGCGCCCACCTGCCCGGCTACGACTTCGTCGTACAGGCCGTCGGCGGCTTGATGAGCATCACCGGCGAGCCCGGCGGCACCCCGCTCAAGGCGGGCGTGGCACTGGTGGACGTACTGACCGCGAAGGACGCCGCCACCGGCATCCTCGCCGCGCTGCGCCACCGCGACCGCACCGGCCGGGGCCAGCTGGTGGAGGTGAATCTGCTCTCGTCGCTGCTGGGGTCGCTGGTCAACCAGGCGTCCGGCCATCTGGCCACCGGCCGCGATCCGGGCCCGATGGGCAATCGCCATCCGAGCATCGCCCCGTACGAGACGCTGGCCTGCCGGGACGGGCGGCTGCTCGCGGTGGCGGTGGGGAACGACCGTCAGTTCCGGGCGCTGGTCGAGGCGCTGGGCACGCCGGAGCTCGCCGAAGACGTCCGGTTCGCCCGCAATCAGGACCGGGTACACCACCGGACGGATCTGATCAAAGCACTGGAAGCCCGGCTGGCGGCCGACACTCCGCAGGGCTGGGCCGGGCGGCTGGCCGCGGTGTCGGTACCGTGCGGCCCGGTCAACACGCTCTCCGACGCCCTGGAGTTGGCGGCCCGGCTCGGGCTCGATCCGGTGACCCCCGTCGGCGAGGGCCGGATTCCCCAAATCACCAGCCCGCTACGCCTCTCGGACACGCCCGTGGCCCAACCCGCCGCGCCACCCCGCCTGGACGAACACGGCGCTCCGCTGCGAACCTGGCTGTCGGGACCGGACGACCATCCACTACCCCCAAGAATGTGACCTTCGTCACAACAACACCCCGTCCGCAACCGAATCCGCCCGTAGGTGCTGTTTACCAGCACGGAATCACAACACCCTGGTATGGAGCAGCTAGTGACATCGCCGGACAACTCCGCGCCCGCTCGGTCCCGCACCCCGCACCAGCTGCTCCTGTCGGACGAGCAGCAGACGCCGGGCACGCCGCGCCGCACCCGTCGGATGCGCCGCACGCTGGCCGTGACCGCCCTGTTCGCGGCAGGTGCGCTGGCCCTGTCGGCCTGTGGCGGCAACGCCGAGGCGGGCGGCCACGACGACGGCAAGAACGGCCAGGCGGGCGCGGACGCCGCAGCCGCCAAGGACGCCTCGGACGCCAAGATCACGGTGTCCTCGAAGGACGGCGCGACGGACGCCAGCATCAACGACACCGGTGTGAAGGTCACCGGCGGCAAGTTGACCGATGTGAAGCTCACCGTCGCCGACACCGGGGCCACCGTGGCCGGTGCCATATCGTCCGACGGCAAGTCCTGGAAGCCCGGCGTCCAGCTGGAGCGCGGCACCAAGTACAAGATCGTGGCGAACGCCAAGGACGCCAAGGGACGTTCGGCCACCGAGAACGCGACCTTCACGACGGTCTCCTCGGCCAACAGCTTCATCGGCTCCTACACGCCCGACAACGGCAAGACCGTCGGCGTCGGCATGCCGGTGTCCTTCAACTTCGACAAGGTGATCACCAACAAGAAGGACGTCCAGTCCCACATCACGGTGACCTCCAGCAGCGGCCAGCAGGTCGTCGGCCACTGGTTCGGCGCCCAGCGCCTGGACTTCCGCCCGGAGGACTACTGGAAGGCCGGCTCCAAGGTCACCATGAAGATCGACCTGGACGGCGTGAAGGGCGGCGAAGGCATCACCGGCGTGCAGTCCAAGACGGTGACCTTCACCATCGGGCGCTCGCAGGTCTCCACCGTCGACATGGACACCCAGATGATGACGGTCAAGCGGGACGGCAAGACCCTCAAGTCCATCCCGATCTCCGGCGGCAGCCCCGACAACCCGACCTACAACGGCCAGATGGTCATCTCGGAGAAGTTCGTGCAGACCCGCATGGACGGCTCGACGGTCGGCTTCGGCGGTGAGTACGACATCAAGGACGTCCCGCACGCCATGCGGCTGTCGTCGTCCGGCACGTTCATCCACGGCAACTACTGGGGCTCGCCGTCCATCTTCGGCAAGGCCGGCACCAGCCACGGCTGCGTCGGCCTGCAGGACAAGAAGGGCGGCGGTGGCGACACCCCCGGCAAGTGGTTCTTCGACGAGTCGCTGGTCGGCGACGTCGTCATCGTGAAGAACTCGCACGACAAGACCGTCCAGCCCGACAACGGCCTCAACGGCTGGAACCTCTCGTGGTCGGCGTGGCAGGCGGGCAGCGAGGCCTGACGAACGGTACTCGCGGCACGAAGCGCAAAGGCGGTGGCCGGCCCTGTGAGGGGCCGGCCACCGCCTTTGCGTATGCGGCGCCGGGAGTCAGGCCGCGACCGCGACCTGGGAGCCGTCCGCGGCCGGGGCGGCGGCCGGGCCCTCGGGCGACGGCTTGCGCAGGCCCTTGAGGACGACGACCAGGGCCGTGCTGACGAGCGTGCCCGCGGCGATGGCGAGCAGATACAGCAGCGGCTGGCCGATCAGCGGGACGACGAAGGCGCCACCGTGCGGGGCCCGCAGGGTGCAGCCGAAGGCCATCGACAGGGCGCCGGTGACCGCGCCGCCGGCCATCGCGGAGGGGATGACCCGCAGCGGATCGGCGGCGGCGAAGGGGATCGCGCCCTCGGTGATGAAGGAGGCGCCGAGCACCCAGGCCGCCTTGCCGTTCTCCCGCTCGGCCTTGGTGAAGAGCCGGCCGCGCACGGTCGTGGCCAGCGCCATCGCCAGCGGCGGGACCATACCGGCCGCCATCACCGCGGCCATCACCTTCAGGCTCCCCTCGTTGGGGTGGGCCAGGCCGCCGACCGCGAAGGCGTAGGCGACCTTGTTCAGCGGGCCGCCGAGGTCGAAGCACATCATCAGGCCGAGGAGCACCCCCAGCATGATCGCGTTGGCGCCGGAGAGGCCGGACAGCCAGTCGGTCAGCCCCTTTTGCAGCGCGGCGATCGGCTTGCCGACCACGAGGAACATCAGGAAGCCGACGATCGCGGAGGAGACCAGCGGTATGACGACGACCGGCATGATGCCGCGCAGGACGGGTGGCACACCGACCCGCTGGATCGCCCGCACCACCCCGCCCGCGATCAGTCCGGCGATCAGGCCGCCGAGGAAGCCCGCGTTGATGGTGAGGGCTACCGCGCCACCGACGAACCCCGGGACGAGGCCGGGCCGGTCGGCCATGCCGTACGCGATGAAGCCGGCCAGGACCGGGACGAGGAAGCCGAAGGCGACACCGCCGATCTGGAAGAGCAGGGCGGCCCAGCTGGCGGACTCGGTCCAGATGAAGTGGTCGGCGACGGACGGCGCCTTGTTGATCGCGTAGCCGCCGATGGCGAAGCCGAGCGCGATGAGCAGACCGCCCGCGGCGACGAAGGGGACCATGTAGCTGACGCCGGTCATCAGCCACTTGCGCAGGCGGGTGGCGAAGCCGTCGGTGGCTCGGGCGTCCTTGTCCATGGGGGCCGCGGCCCGTGCGGGGGCGGTCACCTCTCCGCGTTCGGCCTTCTCGCGCACCTCGGCGATGAGTTCGGCGGGGCGGTTGATGCCCGCCTTCACCCCGACGTCGACGGTCGGCTTGCCGGCGAAGCGCTCCTTGTCCCGCACCTCGACGTCATGCGCGAAGATCACGCCGTCCGCGTCCGCGACCAGCTGCGCATCGAGCCGCTTCAACCCGGCCGAGCCCTGGGTCTCGACGAACACCTCGACGCCGGCGGCCTGTGCGGCCTTCTCCAGCGACTCGGCGGCCATGTAGGTGTGCGCGATGCCGGTGGGGCAGGAGGTGACGGCGACGATACGGAAGGGGGCGGACGGCGCCTCCTCGGCGGGCTCGGCGGCCGGGGCGGGCTGCTGAGCGGGCACGACGGGCTTCTCGGTGGCCGGAGCGGGCTCCTCGGTGGCCGGGGCGGGCTCCTCGGTGGCCGGGGCGGGCTCCGCCGCCTCCGGCTCGTCGCCGCGGATCAGCGCCGCCGCGCGGGCCGGCTCGGTGGCGGACCGCAGTGCGCCGGTGAAGTCCTCGTCCATCAGATGGCGGGCGAGGGTCGAGAGGATCGACAGATGGTCCGCGTCGCCGCCCGCCGGGGCCGCGATCAGGAAGATCAGGTCGGCCGGACCGTCCGGCGCGCCGAAGTCGATACCGCCGGCGCTGCGTCCGAAGGCCAGCGTGGGCTCGGTGACATGCGCACTGCGGCAGTGCGGAATCCCGATCCCGCCGTCCAGGCCGGTCGGCATCTGGGCCTCCCGCGCGGCCACGTCCGCGAGGAAGCCCTCCAGGTCGGTGACGCGACCGGACGCGACCATCCGCTCGGCCAGCGACCGCGCCGCGGCGTCCTTCGTCTCGGCGGACAGGTCGAGGTCGACCAGTTCCGCGCTGATCAACTCACTCATCACGCGGCTCCCTTGCTCGCGATCGGCAACAAACCCGTGAGCCCCCGGCCGGACCGGCGGCCGTTCATGGCGCCGGCTCCGTGAGCTCCCGGTCCAGCGGCACCGCGTCCGTCACCCGCACCGCCGAGGGATCCAGGTCCTTCGGCGCCGGCATCAGGCTGCCCGGCAGCTGAACCGCCGCCGCGCCATGGGCCACCGCGGCGGCCAGCGCGGCCACGCCCGTACCGCCCGCCGCGAGGAACCCGGCCAGCGAGGCGTCGCCGGCCCCGACGTTGCTGCGCACGGCGGCGACCGGGGCGCCGCCGAAGTGGGTGCCGTCCTCGTCGACCAGGAGCTGGCCGTCCGCCCCCAGGGAGGCCAGTACGGCGCGGGCGCCACAGTCCCGCAGCTCCTCGGCGGCCTTGACCGCGTCGCCCAGGGTCGCGAGCGGACGGCCGACGGCCTGCGCCAGCTCCTCGGCGTTGGGCTTGATGACGTCCGGGCGTTCGCGCAGCGCGGCGGTCAGCGACGGCCCCGAGGTGTCCAGCGCGATCCGGGTGCCGGCGCGATGGGCGCGGGCGACCAGTTCCGCGTACCACTCGGGCGCCAGACCGCGCGGCAGGCTGCCGCAGCAGGCGATCCAGTCGGCGCCCGCCCAGCGCTCGCCCACCTTCCGCAGCAGCGCCTCGGCCTCCTCGGCGGTCAGCTCGGGCCCGGCGGCATTGACCTTGGTGAGGGTGCCGTCGGGCTCGGCGACCGAGATGTTGGAGCGGGTCTGGCCGGCCACCGGCACCCCCGCCACCTCGATGCCCTCGGCGCCGAGCAGCCCGGCCAGCGCCGCGCCCGCGGGGCCGCCCAGCGGCAGTACGGCCAGCGTGCGGTGCCCGCCGGCGGCGAGCGCCCGGGAGACGTTGACGCCCTTGCCGCCGGGGTCGATGCGGTCGGTGGTGGCCCGGAGCACGGCCCCGCGGTCCAGCGCCGGGACCTCGTACGTACGGTCCAGGCTGGGGTTGGGGGTGACGGTGAGGATCATGCGCGTACTACTTCCGTGCCCGCGCTCTCGATGGCGAGGGCGTCGTCGGGGCTGAGCCCGGTGTCGGTGATGAGCAGGTCCACGTCCGACAGCTCGCCGAAGCGGGCGAACTGCTGCTGCCCGAACTTGGCGGAGTCGGCGAGGAGGACGACCCGGCGGGCGGCGCGGATCAGCGCCCGTTTGACGGCCGCCTCCGCGAGGTCCGGAGTGGTCAGGCCGCCGTCGAGGGAGAAGCCGTTGGTGGCCAGGAACAGCACATCGGCGTTGATCTCTCGGTAGGCGCGCAGCGCCCAGTCGTCGACCGCGGCGCGCGTACGGTGCCGGATCCGGCCGCCTACGAGGTGGAGGGTGAGGCCGGGGTGATCGGCGAGCCGGGCGGCGACCGGCAGGCCGTGGGTGACGACGGTGAGCTCGGCCTCCAGCGGGATCTGGGCGGCGAGCCGGGCGGCGGTCGTGCCGGCGTCCAGGATCACGCTTCCGGTGCCGCTCGCGCCTGCGGGGAGCTCGGCCAGCGCGGCCCGCGCGATGCGCTGCTTCTCGTCGGCGGCGACCGCGTCCCGCTCGGCGAGGTCCGGCTCGAAGTCCAGCCGGCCGGCCGGGATGGCGCCGCCGTGCACCCTGCGCACCAGACCGGCCCGGTCCAGCGCCTTCAGATCGCGCCGTACGGTCTCGGCGGTGACCTGGAACTGCTCGGCGAGGGAGAGCACATCGACCCGTCCGCCCTCACGGGCGAGCCGCAGAATCTCCTGCTGGCGCTCCGGTGCATACATCAGCGTGTGTGTCCGTTCCATGCCCGAACCTGTGGTTTCACCGCGACCTTACGCCTGGAGTTCCGAGAAGTAAATGGATTCGGACTTGAGACGGACTCAAACGGGCATCAAGTGCGCTGCGGGGCGGCGGGCGGGGCGGGCGCCGGGCCCCCGGACACGAGCCAGGCGCGCGCCCGGACACGAGGGAGCCCCGACGCCAGACCTGGCACCGGGGCTCGTCCTACCGGAAGGGGAGTCCTACGCGGCCGCGTCGAATCCCGTGTCGCGCGCCATCCGCTTCAGCTCCAGCAGCGCATGCTTCTCGATCTGCCGGATCCGCTCGCGGGTCAGACCGTGCTGCTTGCCGACCTCGGTCAGCGTGCGCTCACGGCCGTCCTCGATGCCGTAGCGCGCCTTGATGATCGAGGCGGTGCGGTGGTCGAGGCGGTCGATCAGATCCTCCAGCTCCTCGCTGCGCAGCAGCGTCAGCACCGACTGCTCGGGAGAGGCGGCGGAGGTGTCCTCCAGCAGATCGCCGAACTGGGTGTCGCCGTCGTCGTCCACCGACATGTTGAGGCTGACCGGGTCGCGCGCCCAGTCCAGCACGTCGGTGACGCGGGCGGGCGTGGAGCCCAGCTCGCCGGCGACCTCCGCCGGCTCCGGGTCGCGGCCGTTCTCGCGGTTGAACTCGCGCTGCACCCGGCGGATCCTGCCCAGCTCCTCGACGAGGTGCACGGGCAGCCGGATCGTGCGCGACTGGTCGGCGATGGAGCGGGTGATGGCCTGACGGATCCACCACGTCGCGTACGTGGAGAACTTGAAGCCCTTGGCGTAGTCGAACTTCTCCACGGCGCGGACCAGGCCGGCGTTGCCCTCCTGGATCAGGTCCAGCAGCGGCAGCCCCGCGCGCGGGTAACGGCGCGCCACGGCGACGACCAGCCGGAGGTTGGAGCGGATGAAGACGTCCTTGGCCTTGGCCCCCTCTTCGGCCAGCGCCTCGAGCTCCTCGCGGCCGGCACCCGCGGCATTGCCGTCGGTGATCTCGCCGTCCAGGATCTGCCGGGCGTAGACGCCCGCCTCGATGGTCTGGGACAGCTCGACCTCCTTGGCGGCGTCGAGCAGGGGTGTACGCGCGATCTCGTCGAGGTACATGCCGACCAGGTCGCGGTCGGCGATCTCCCCGCCTACGGCGCGAACACTGTTGGCCCCGGCAGAATCGCTGCTGCTTTCCTGACGACGGGCGACGGCACGGGTTGCCATGCGTGTGCTCCCTTTGCGATGAGTCGGTCGCGGGACGATGGGGCGAGCCGATTGGTGGTGCACCCACTGCGATGCTTGCCGGGTGGCCCGTCCGAAGGAAACAACGGCTGGAATCCGGACAGAATTCCCACACCGCGCTTCTATTTTTCTGATCATGCAGTACCCTGCACCCCGCACAGGGGGGTCCTACGCTGCACGAACAGAGGGAAGTGCAGGTCAGAGCGGGCGCGGAAGCGGATCCCCCACCTCTTGTGGATCTTTATCGGGGCCACATTCATGAGAGGTGCATCACGTTCGGCGCAGCGTCCTTCACTCCCTACCGACGCCGTTCGCGCATCGCTCTTCCACCCCTCAAGACGAGCCGCACCGCGTTCTGGTTGCCCAGGAGGCGGCGGACGGCGCGCCACCCGCCGATCCGTACCGGTCCACCGGGCTGATCCAGTTGACGGCGGCGACCCCCGGGTGTCGCCTGGACAGAAGGGCACGGGAGCAGCAGGACACCGGGCGCAGGGGCGATCGAGAGGAGCCCGCCATGGACCAGCACGCTCAGCGGCACGGCGCGAGGGCCGCCCGCTCACACGGCAGCGTCGAGCTCGAACACGGCGCGACGGCCGGCGCCGGCGGCCGGACCCCGCAGCGGCCCTCACGGCTGACCGCCATGGCCGAGCGCGTTCCGGCGACCGTTTCGCTGCCGATCATCGCGGCGCTCGCCTTCGGCTGCTTCACGATCTTCCGCACCCACACCGCCGGCACCAAGGGCGGCCCCGCGCTGCTGTACGGAGTGGCCGCGGCCGTCGTCACCGGCGCGCTCGGACTCCTCCTGGTCCACTACCAGTCGTCCATGCTCACCGAGACCCGGGCGCTCGCCTACGGCGCGCTCTTCGGCGCGGCGGTGGGCTGGAACTACAGCCTCGGCGGGGAGACGATCCTCAAGTCGTGCGCCTTCGGGCTCGTCATGGGCCTGATCATGTTCGTCGTCTCGCTCTACGTCTTCCGCACCCACCGCAACCGCGAGCCGCACGGCCGGCATAGGTCCACCGCGTTCGGCTGACGTGGCGACGGAGGGCGGGTGAGCGGCGGCCCCCCTGACGATGGGTCAGGACGGGCCGCCACCCTCGACTCAGGTCAGCCGATCGAGCCCGCGGTCGGGGATGTCGACCACAGGCATACCCGCCGTACGGAGCGTCCTGCGTATCCGCGCGGCCAGTTCCGGCACACCGGGGGCCGGGTACCGCACGAGATCGAGCGCCGGCATGGGCGACATATCGACTCCACGGCGTCACACTGGGCGGTATCGGCACACCGGAAACTTTCAGCCACCGCACTCCGCAGTACTTGAATGTTCAAGCGTAGGAATCCAGCCCAACCCGACGTTGTTAAAACTTAAAGAACTCTCTGAGCGGTGAGAGAGTGGATGCTATGAGCACCGAACCCGCAGCCGAGCCGCGCTGGCTCACCGACGAGGAGCAATACGCCTGGCAGTGCTACCTCCACGCCACCACGCTCCTTGAGGACCACCTCGATCGTCAGCTGCAGCGCGACGCCGGGATGCCGCATGTCTATTACGGCCTGCTCGTCCAGCTGTCCCGGGCCCCGCGGCGCCGGATGCGGATGACCGAGCTGGCCCAGAACGCCAAGATCACCCGCTCCCGGCTCTCCCACGCGGTCGCCCGCCTGGAGAAGAGCGGCTGGGTCCGCCGCGAGAACTGCCCCTCCGACAAGCGGGGGCAGAACGCCTACCTCACGGACGAGGGGATGCGGGTGCTGGAGAAGGCCGCCCCCGGCCATGTCGCCGCCGTCCGCTCCGCGATCTTCGACCGCCTCTCCCCGGAGCAGGTCCGCCAACTCGCCGAGATATGCCAGGTGATGACCGAGGGGCTGCAGCCGCAAGGCGCCGACCTCCCCTGGCTCCGCTGACGTATCAGGGGAACCGGAAGAGGCCGGCGCCTGCGGGTCGGCTCAGTGCGCCACTGTCCGGGTCGGCGGCAGTGCGCCGGCACCGGGACGGGCTCAGTGCGCCAGCACCGGAACCGGCACCTCGTCCTCGGCCACGGCCTTGCCCGCACCGTCCTCGGACGAGGCCACCGGCGAACCGACGCCCGGCCGCCCGGTGTTGATGAAGGTGAAGGCGATCACCCCGGCCAGGAGCAGGATGCCGACCGCCCACCAGATGGCGGTGGTGTAGCCGTGCACCATCGACTGGAGCTTGAGCAGGTCGGCCGAGCGCGCGCCGGCCGCGTGCGAGGTGGCGTACGCGCTGGTGGCGCTGGCGGCGATGGTGTTCAGCAGCGCCGTACCGATCGCACCGCCCACCTGCTGCGAGGTGTTGACCATCGCCGAGGCGACACCGGCGTCACGCGCCTGGACCCCGTGCGTGGCCAGCGACATCGCCGGCATGAACGCCGTACCCATGCCGAGGCCCATCAGCAGGAAGCCGGGCAGGATCAGCGCCGGGTAGGACGTGTCCAGGTCGATCTGGGTCAGCACCAGCATGCCGACCGCGGCCACGGTGAATCCGGGCGCCATCAGCAGTCGCGGACGGACCCGGTTCATCAGCCGGGCGCCGATCTGCGTCGAGCCGGTGATCATGCCGACGATCATCGGGAGGAAGGCCAGGCCGGTCACGACCGGCGTGTACCCCTTCACGATCTGCAGGTAGTAGGTCAGGAAGAGGAAGAGGCCGAACATGCCGATCACGGCGAGGCCCAGCGAGGCGTAGACACCGGCGCGGTTGCGCTCGGCGACCACCCGCAGCGGCAGCAGCGGGGCCTTCACCCTGGACTCGACCAGCACGAACGCCAGCAGCAGCACGGCGGCCGCGGCGAACAGGCCCAGGGTCGGGGTCGCCAGCCAGCCGTCGGACTCGGCGCGGGTGAAGCCGTAGACCAGCGAGACCAGGCCGAGCGTGGCCAGGATGACGCCGGGGACGTCCAGCCGGGAGGGGTTGCGGCCGTCCGCGGGCTCACGGATGACCAGGAAGGCGCCGGTCGCGGCGACCACGGCGAAGGGGATGTTGACGAAGAAGGTCCAGCGCCAGTTCATGTACTCGGTCAGCACACCGCCGAGGATCAGGCCCACGGCGCCGCCGCCGCCGGCGATCGCACCGAAGATGCCGAACGCCTTGGCGCGCTCCTTGGCCTCGGTGAACGTCACCGCGAGCAGGGACAGCGCGGCCGGCGCCAGCAGCGCGCCGAAGGCACCCTGCAGCGCGCGTGCGCCCAGCAGCATCCCCTGGTTGGCCGCGGCCCCGCCGAGCGCGGAGGCGAGCGCGAATCCGATCAGCCCGATGATGAAGGTCCGCTTGCGTCCCCACAGGTCGGCGACGCGGCCGCCGAAGAGCAGCAGACCGCCGAAGGCCAGTGCGTAGGCGGTGATCACCCACTGCCGGTTGGCGTCGGTGATACCGAGGTCCTCCTGGGCGGAGGGCAGCGCGATGTTCACGATGGTCGCGTCGAGGACGACCATCAGCTGGGCGAGAGCGATGAATATCAGCGCTTTCCAGCGCCGGGGATCGGCAGACGGGACGGTTTCAGGCATGGCGGGATCCACCTAGTGGTGCGGTGAGCGGACGGGGGCGTGAGCGAACTGGAGCGAAGGCAGGGACGAACGCACGGGACGCTCGGGCCCCGTAAGAACGACGAGTTGGGACGGGTGAGACGGGTGTGAGGTATGGCGTGTGTGTGGGGGGGTGTGACGTGTGCGGGGTGTGTGGGACCTGGGCCGGCGGCCGGTCCGGTTACCCGCGGCGCCTCAGGTCTTCGAAGGTGGCGGCGGACCCGGGCAGTTCGGAGCGGGCGGGCGCCTGCAGGCCGTCCAGGAACAGCTGCAGATGCCGGTGCACGAACCGGTCGAAGTCCATACAGCCACTGCCCGGCAACGGCCGGGTGAGCTGGGTGAGCGCGACCATCAGGTCACCGACGGCGATGTCGGCACGCAGCTGGCCGCTGTCGCGCGCGGCGCCCATGACGGCCTCGATGGCCGCCTCCAGGCGTTCGCGCGCCGCGAGCAGATCGGGGCGGTCACGATCGATGCTGTCGGAGAGCATGGGGCACAGGGCCCCGATCCGCTCCTCCACCGCGTCGTGGACGAAGCGCCTCAGCGCTTGGAAGGCATCGGGCTCCTCGGCAAGGGCACTCTCCGCGCGGTCGGCCGTACGGGACATGACGGAGAGCGTGACGTGGTGGATCAACTCCAGTCGATCCGGGAAGTGACGGTAGAGCGTCGCATTGCCGACACCCGCACGTCGAGCGATTTCATCGAGCGGGACCTCGGCCCCGAACTCCATCACCATCTCGCGAGCGGCCGCGATGATCCGCTCCCGGTTTCGCAGGGCATCGGCCCGCAGGCGGGGCGAGGGCCCCTGCTTCCCGGTCTTCGCGCAGTGTGCGACGGCGGTCATGCGGCTCACTCCTTTCGGTGCTTCGGGTCCGGACGCCGGTGGGCGAACCGGGGAGGGGTTCCCCGTTTCTGTCGGACGTCTGGTTAAACGGGGAGAGCCTCCCCGGATATTTCACGCCCCGATGTGACCTGCCACACAGCCCCTTGGGCCTCCCGCATCCGGATGGCGTCATGACTCCAGTTGACGCAACTGCGCGCGCGGGGCATCGCCCGGCGATCCAAGGTGATCGCTATGAGGCGCAAGATATCCGCGGTGCTGGCCGCCGGCGTGGCCTCCGCGACCGCGGCCGTCACACTGGGCTCGCCCCCCAGCGCCGTGGCCATACCTCCGGGGCCGGGCACCACCCCGACCGGCCCCTGCGCGCTGCGCGGCATCACCGACGACGTCGCCGAATCCGCCGACACCCCCGCCGGCTTCGCCCGCTCATCCGGCGTCGTACGGGCGCTGACCCTCTTCATCGACTTCCCCGACGCCCACGCCCCGATATCGCCCCACGCCCGCTTCGCCGAGTTCTTCCCCGCCGCGACGGACTACTTCCGGACCAGCTCGTACGACCGGCTGAGCTATCTGCCCATCCCCCTCTTCCGCTGGATCCGAATGTCACGGCCGGTCGCGGCGTACGGCATCGAGCGCGGCGCCAGCTTCGACCCGGCCTCGGACGGCGGCTATCACGCCCTGGCCCAGGAGGTCGTCCGCGCCGTCGACGGGATCGTCGACTTCCACGACTACGACGTCGTCAACATCCTCGCCACACCCAACGCGGGCCCGCCCGCGACCCGTACGGTCCTCTCGGTCACCTTCAGCGGTGGCGACATGGGGATGAGGACGGCCGACGGGGCGCAGTTCCGGAACGTGTCGTTCATCTGGAGCCGGCAGATCGGAGCGAGCGCCTATCGCGTCCTCAACCACGAGAACGCGCACAGCTTCGGCCTACCGGACCTCTACTACAACGACGCGCGCCGCGCCCCGCCCCCCGCGGGCCACTGGGACCCGATGGACGAGGACTGGGGGCCGAGCAACGACTTCGTCGGCTGGCACAAGTGGAAGCTGGGCTGGCTCACCGCCGACCAGGTGCACTGCGCACCGCCCCGCGGGACGCCCGCCGAGCACACCCTCACGCCGATCTCCGTCCCCGGCGGCACCAAGATCGTCGTCATCCCGACCTCGCCGCACACCGCGCTGGTGGTCGAGGCCCGCGCCCGGGGGCTGCTCGAACCGGCGGTCTGCCGGCCCGGCGTCCTGGTCTACCGTGTCGCCACCGACGTCCCCTCGGGCCGCGGCCCGCTCCGCGTCGTGGACGCCACCCCGCGCAGCGGCGGCTGCTACCGAACGGACAAGTACGTCGACTCGGAACTCAGCGACGCCACCTTCCGCCCCGGCAGCACCTACACCGACCACACCAGCGGCACCTCGGTCACCGTCCTCACCGAAAACCCCGACGGCACCTACCGCATACGCGTGACCCCGGCCCGCTCCTGACGCCTGCCGCCGCGCCCCCGCTGCCGGGACCACCGGGCCCACTCGGGGAACCGTTCCCCCCTACTCCCCGCCCTCCTCCCGCCAGTGCCGCCGGCCGATGCTGATCAGCCGCAGCTGCCGGCGGGCCGTGCGCACCACCCGTTCGGCAGCGCCCTCGGCCCCGTCCTCCTCGGCGTCGAGCAGCGCCGCGGCCGTGGTCACCAGCCGGTCCACATACAGCTCGGCCAGCATCCGCACCTCGTCGTCGCGCCAGCCCTCCGAGACCGGCTGGGACTTCAGCGCCGCGGCGACCTCCTCCGCGAACCGGTCCAGCTCCCCCGCGATGGCCTGCCGCACGGCCCGTACGCCCCCGTGCCGCTCCCGCGCCACGAACCGGATGTGCAGCGGGTAGCTGCGCACATGCCGCTCGACGACCGCGACCGTGCGGTCGATCCGCTCCTCGGCCCCGTCCTGCTCGGCGAGGATCGCCCGCACCATCGCATGCAGACTCCCCAGCGCCTCCTCGACCAGCGCGACGCCCAGTTCGCCCAGGTCCCGGAAGTGCCGGTAGAACGCGGTCGGCGCGATGCCCACCACCCGCGTCACCTCCCGCAGCCCCAGGCTGCTCAGACTCTGCTCCTCCAGCAGGCCGAGCGCCGCATCGAGCAGCGCCTGGCGGGTCTTCTGTTTCTGGGCCTGCCGGACCCCAAGGGTGTGACTCATGTCATCCAGTAAACAACCGTTCTCCGAACTTCTCCACCCGTGGGGAGTCGTATGCTGGAGTCACTGAGTGAACAACTGTCCTCCGAATCGGAAAGGCGGATCATGCTCTTCCTCGTCGCTGCCCTCCTCCTGATGGGGATCGCGCTGGGCACCGCGGCACACCTCCCCCTCCCCGTCACCCTCGTCGCGGCCGCCGTCATCGCCGGCTGGCTGCTCGTCTTCTCCCTGCGCGAACGCCGCCACCACGCCGAGGTGAGCGCACGATGACCACGCTCACCCACGCCACCTCGACCGCCGCGGCCAAGTCCGCCCGCCGGTCGGAGCGTTCGCACTCGCACGCCGACGGCATGGCCGTGGCCTCCTTCGTCCTCGGACTGCTCGGCACCCTGGTCCTCAACCTCGTCCTCGGCCCCTGCGCCCTGATCCTCGGCGGCCTGGCCCTGGCCCGCGGCACCACCCGCCGCGGCCGCGCCCTCCTCGGCCTCGCCCTCGGCGCCGCCGACCTGCTCCTGCTCGCCCTCCTGGTCACCCTCGACGGCACGGTCAGCTGGCACATCGGCGGCTGACGACCACGCCCGCACGCACACGCCCCCAGGGACGGCCACCGCTCCCCCGGTACGCCCCCTGAGGCACCGGCCGTCCCTCATCACCCTGCCCCCATCCGCTACGCTGTCCTGGGCTCCCCTCGGGGGCGCCCCGGCCCTTGCCGAGACCGGATGATCTCTGTCATCCCCATCTCCCACAAGGCCCGCCTCCGTAGCTCAGGGGATAGAGCACCGCTCTCCTAAAGCGGGTGTCGCAGGTTCGAATCCTGCCGGGGGCACCAGCGGAAAGGCCCCCTATCGATCTTGGTAGGGGGCCTTTGACATCCAGGTCTGACATCAACAAGGGCGGTCACTGACGACCAGGGCGCCTCCGCAGCAGCCGTCCATGTGACTCATGGCCTCGCGCTGGATGCCCTGGCAACGTGCGTGTACACGTCCATCGTGATGCCGATCTGAGAGTGCCCGAGGATCTCCATCACGACACGGGGCGCGACTCCGGCCGCCGTGAGGAGGGTGGCGGTGCCGTGGCGAGCGTCGTGGAGCCAGATGACGCGGAGGCCAGCGGACTGGGCGACGCGGGTTGAGGAACGGCAGACGTTGCGCGTTGACGTTGTCCAGCCAGTGCCGCAGCCACTCGGCGAGCTTCGCCGATCGCGTCGGCACGGGGACGCCCTGGTCGACTTGCCCAGCAGCTCGCGGTGCTTGGCGTCGCACTCGGCCCAGGTCTTGCCTTAGGCGAACTTGCGGGCGCGGGTGCCGTCTGGCCGTAGGACGTAGACCGCGCACTGGCGGCGGCCGTCCTTCCGCTTGGTGATCGTGCCGGCGCTGTTCGGTTTGCGCTTGCGCTGACTGGCCATCAAGCAGCCTCCTCGATCGGGCCGAGGATGAAGTCCCGTACGGCGTCGCGGGGATGCGGCGGGCGCCGTCAATCTTGATCGAGACCAGGCGATGCGAGCGGATGAGGTCGAAAGCCTTGCAGCGGCCGAGCTTGAGCCGCGCCCTTACTTCCGGCACGGTCAGCCGCTCGGCGGTGGCGGTGGTCATGCTGCGGCTCCTTTAAGGGCTAGGCGGCTGGGCAGTTCTTCGCAGGCGGTCTCACGGTTGAATATGATCACTCGCGCCAAAGCAGCTCCAGCCCAAAGCCGTACCGCCGACTCCATTTTGCGAAACCTCGAGTGATCTCTCATACATCGCACTAACCTTTCACAACGTGACTAACGCACAGCCCGTTGGGTTCTGGAGCTACACTCATCGCGATGATCTTTTGGATGGCGGCCGCATCGCACGACTGTCCGAACAGATCGCCAACGCGTTCGAAATCATCACAGGCGAGCCTCTCGAAATCTTTCTCGACAAGAAGTCACTCGAGTGGGGCGATGCCTGGCGGATGCGGCTAGACTCCGCACTTACCAACACCACCTTCCTCATTCCGATCGTGACGCCAAAGTTCCTGATGAGCCAGGAGTGCAGGCGTGAAGTAATCACATTTGTGGGACACGCTGCCAGCCTCGGCCTGGGTGAGCTCTTATTGCCCATCCACTACGTGAACGTGCCTCAACTGGCGCAAGAAGCCGACGAACGCCCAGCCGACGAGGTTGTGGAACTCATCTCAAAGCGGCAATGGGTAGACTGGCGCGAGCTTCGCCTAGAGGACGAAGATTCTCCAGCGTATCGAAAAGCGGTCCATGAGCTAGCTCGGCGACTCGCGGAAATCATCGATACAGCACCTCCCGCCCTGCCGGTAGAGCTTGATCCACTGAATCAGGTCGATGAAGAGCCGCCTGGATTCATTGAGGTCATGGCGAAAATGGAGGAAGCCCTCCCCGCCTGGCACGAAACCGTCCAACAGTTCGGGGAGATCATCGCCAGCATTGGCGAGGAGTCGAATTGGGCGGCGACAGAAATCACCGCATCCGATGCTAGAGGTGGAGGATTCGCCGGCCGCATGCGCGTAGCCGAAGAACTAGCCAAACGACTAGCCGAGCCAGTGGAGAAGGTCGACGCCCTCGGGGCAAAGTACTGGGCCGAACTGGCCGCTATCGACCCAGGAGTTATTGGCATCATCAGGCGTGCGTCGGAAGAAGACATTTCGGCCGAAGACAGAGAGGCTGCTCGCACCTTCTTCAAAGAGATCAAGGAACTGATGGGCGTCACTACTACGACAACCACCCAGCTCCAAGAATTCTCGAACAGCGTTGAAGGCGCCGCACAAGGAAGCGGCCGACTCCGGCCGCAGTTCAGGACGATTCAGGCCGCGGTTCAGAAGGTCATCGACAGCCAGACGATCATCAACGAATGGAGTCGCATGGTCGATGACGTCGATCTCGGCGACGGTGACCAGCAGTAGCAGGGCGTGCCACATGGCGAGCCTGCCACGTGCTGACATCCCCACCTGACCTCAACGACGGCAGACGCCCCCGCCCGCGAGCGACCTACGACGGCCTCCCCACTCAAGAAGGCACAGCCTTCAAGGCTCCGCAGATCGAACCCCTAAAGCCGGTGTCGCAGATTCGAATCCTGCCGGGGGCAATGCACCAAGCCGCTGAACCGGGGCCCCCGGGAAGGCGATCGACTCGGCCTCGGACTTCTCGTCCGAGGCCGTTTGCGTGAGCGGTGCAAGAGCGGTGTTTGAGCGGGCGGGTCCTCAGGCCCGGGTTTCCGTTCTCCACGCGGCAGAGCCGCCCGTTCCGAATCCGCGGGGCTGAGCTGCGGCGCACGCTATGACCGTGGGGGCGTTCCGGCGGAGCCGCTGCGCCGGGCCGGCGAAGGAGGGCTTGTGAACCGTTACGCGCCCATCGCCGAGCACGGCATCATCGGGGATCTTCAGACGGCCGCGCTGGACGCCGGACCCATGTGGCTCATTCGCTCGGGTCGGGTGTTTCGGATCGGGTGCGAATTCGGTCAGTGGTGACATTCTGAAGGGGTGTACCGAGCGAGAGTGCACCTTCGATTCCCCTTCGGGCCGCGGCCGTTCCTCCGGGGCGAGCGCCGCGGGCCGCTGCCGGCCCGTGCGGCGGCGGTGGCCGGGCTGGTCTCGGCGGTGGCGGCCCTCGGTGTCTCGGGGTGTACGCGGTCCGGTTCCATGGAGGGTGCGGGTCCGGCGCGGCCCGGAGGACGGGTGGTCTCACCGTTCACGGGGCTCGCGGCGCGGTCCGGGCCGGTGCTCGCCGTCAAGATCGACAATGTCGGTCCGGCGCGGCCGCACACCGGCCTCGGTGCCGCGGACCTCGTCTACGTCGAGCAGGTGGAGGCCGGGCAGACCCGGATACTCGCCGTTCTCTCGTCGCGGCTGCCCCCGAAGCTGGGGCCGGTGCGCAGTGCGCGGGCGTCGGACATAGAGCTGCTGGGGCAGTTCGGCAGGCCCGCGCTCGCCTACTCCGGGGCGCAGTCGAGGCTGAATCCGCAGATCATGGCCGCGCCGCTGTACGCGCTGCCGCCGGGCAAGGCGCCGGGCGCCTACTTCCGCGACGGCGGGCGGGCCGCGCCGCACAACCTCTACCTGCGGCCCGAACGGCTCCTCGGCCAGGCGCCGCAGGCGTCCGCGGCGGCGGACATCGGCTTCCGGTTCGGGCCGCCCCCTGAGGGCGGGCGGCACGAGACGGGGTACACCGTGCGGTATCCGGCCGCCCGTTACGACTTCACCTGGTCCTCCGCCGGCAAGAAGTGGCTGGTGGCGATGGACGGCGTGGCCTCGCGCACCACCGACGGCGGCCGGCTCGCCGCCTCGACCGTGGTCGTGCAGCGGGTGAACGTCCGCGACTCGGAGTTCCGGGACCGGTGGGGCGCGGTGTCGCCGTACACCCAGACCGTGGGCTCCGGCTCCGCCCTGGTCCTGCGCGACGGCAGGGCGTACGACGCGCGGTGGCGCCGGACCGCGGCGCAGGACGGCACGGAGTTCACCACACCGTCCGGGGCGCCGCTGAACTTCGCCCCGGGGCAGGTCTGGGTCGTGCTCACCGGCGGCCGGTGAGCACGACCCGGACGCCAGCCGGCGCCTGGCTCAGCGGCCGAGCGCGTGCAACACCGCGTCGGCCATGGCGCGTTCGCCGGTGGCGTTGGGGTGCAGTGGGACGGCCGGCTTGGTCGGGATCAGGCCCTCCACCCATTTGTCCGCCGAGCAGCTGTCATGCCCCTTGGTCGGGCCGAGCGTGTCGACGTAGGTGGCGCCCGCGGCGGTGGCGGTCTTGGCGACCTTGTCGTTGAGTTCGCCGAGTACGGAGCGCAGGAACGTCAGATCCCCGGTCGTGACGGGCATCTGGCCCAGGCACTTGGTGGGGTCGTCGGGCAGCACGGACGGGTAGCCGACGATCAGCACCCTGGCCTTCGGCGCCTTGGCGCGCATCGTCCCGAGGTCCTTGGCCAGTTGGGCGGTCGCCTCGTCCAGCCAGGTGCTGAGGGTGTCCTTGTACAGGTCGCGGCAGGGAGTACCGAAGGGGTTGGTCAGGGACACGGCCGAGCAGACGACCGCGACATCGCCGAAGCCGAAGTCGGAGCGGCCGAGGTTGTTGCCGGTGATGGTGAGCGTGATCAGGGAGGTGTCCGCGGTGACGGCGTCGAGCTGGGGGCCGTTGACCACCACCCCGGCGTCCTTGTGGGGCGTGCTGAGCGCGCTCACCTTCGCTCCGGCGCAGGTCTTGTCCACGTACGAGGACGGGGCGAGCGCCGCGGCGACGAGATGGCCGTAGTTGTGGTCGGAGCGCATGCACAGGCCCGCGGACTGCGACAGGACCCCGGCGCCGGCGGCGTAGGAATCGCCGAGCGCCACGTACTTGCCGGTCCCGGCGCTGTCCGCGGCGTGGGCGGGCGAGACGCCGGTGGTGAGGGTGGCGGCCAGGAGCCCGGCACCGGCCAGGGCGGATGACCACTTCATGGTGCGCGTGGTGCTCTGTGGTGCACGGGTGTTCGCAGTGCTGTGTGGTGCGTCGGTGTTCGCGGTGCTGTGTGTGACGGCTCTGGGCACAGTTCCCCCTGAGAAGGCAGCGAGACGGAAGCTGGGTCCGATACCGGCCGGTAACGTCTCCGACATCGTCGCGGCCACCCGCCGTACGGGCCATGTGCCGGCGCACAGCAGCACCACCGTCCCCGTTGTCCCCGGGCACAACTCCGTTCATCGGCGGGCCGGTCTTTGTAATCTGCGGTTCATGCCCCGTGTACCGGTCCCGCCTGCCGAAATCACCCCCATAGCGGCCTCGTTGCTGGCCCGCGCACCGGAACTGAGCGTGCGGATGGCCCGCCGCATCCGCGCCGAGGTGACGTACTACGGCAGTGAGGAGCGGGTGTCCTTCGAGGAGCTGAGGGCGTCCTGCCTCAGCAACGCCGAGCTGGTCTTCCAGAGCCTCATCACCGGCTGCGACACCTCCGACATGACCACCGCGCAGGACACCGGCCGCGAACGGGCCCGCCAGGGAGAGCCGTTGGCCGAGATGCTGCACGCCTACCGTGTCGGGTCCGAGTTCCTGTGGTCCGAGCTGGCCGACGAGGCCCGCTCCGCCGAGGGCGTCACCACCGACACGATCGTGTCCCTGGCCGCGTGGTGGGTGAACGAGGGCCTCGCGGCGGCGGCCAGCGACGCCTACCGCGAGGAGGCGTCCGAGCTGGTGCTCCAGCGGGAGCGCGAACGATCCGCCCTGGTCGAGGCCCTGTTCACCGGGATGCTCACCGATCGCACGACCCTGTGGGAGACCGCGGACGTGCTCGGCCTGCCGGCCGGCGGGCCGTATCTGGTCGTGGCGGCCGAGGTGCCCGCCCCGGGCCGGGAGGCGGTCCCCGGGATCGAGGCGCGCCTCCTGGCCGAGCAGCTGCGGTCGGCCTGGCGCCTGCTGCCCGACCTCCAGGTCGGTGTGATCGCCGTGCACCATCCGGGGGCCGAGGAGGCCGCCCTGCGGGTGCTGGGGCGATCCGCAGCCTCCCGGGTGGGCGTCAGTCCCGCGTACCGCGACCTGCGGGAGACCCCCAGAGCGCTGCGGCTGGCGCGGCTGGCGCTGGCGGGCGGCCGCGGGCGGTCGACGGGCATCGCGCGGTTCGACGACAGCCCGGCCGCCCTGCTCGTCGCCGCGGCCCCGGAAGAGGCCGGGCGGATCGCGCGGGCGGTCTTCAAGGGCGTACTGGAGCTGCCGGCCGTCGAACGGGACCGGCTGCTGGAGACCCTGGAGTGCTGGTTCGCCTCCGCCGGCTCGACGGCCGGCGCGGCGGAGCTGCTGTACTGCCACCGCAACACCGTGCGCTACCGGCTGCACAGGCTGGAGGAGCTGACCGGGCGCTCCCTGAAGGATCCCCGAGCGACCGCCGACCTCGCCGTGGCGCTGCACGCGCTGCCGCTGCTGTCCTTCGAACAGGGATGAGGCGCGTCCGCGCAGGGCTGGGGCGCGTCCGCGCGCCCACCGGACCGGTGCGGACCGGCGCCGTCCATGACAGGAGTTATCCACAGGCTCGGCGGCGGGCCCGCGGAACCTCGTAGGCTTCTGGAATGGCTCTGGCGGACGTGGAAGTGGTCGTGGACATGGATGTGGAAAACGCTTCGGAAGCGAACGAGGCGGTGCAGGTGCTGCGCCGGGTGTTCGGGTATGAGGCGTTCCGCGGCAGCCAGCAGGAGATCATCGACCACGTCATAGGGGGCGGGGACGCCCTCGTCCTGATGCCGACCGGTGGCGGCAAATCGCTGTGCTATCAGATTCCCTCGCTGGTCAGAGGCGGTGTGGGGGTCGTGATCTCCCCGCTGATCGCCTTGATGCAGGACCAGGTCGACGCCTTGCGGGCGCTCGGCGTGCGGGCCGGGTTCCTCAATTCGACACAGGATCTGGAGGAGCGGCGGCTCGTCGAGGCCGAGTTCCTGGCCGGGGAGCTGGACCTGCTGTATCTGGCGCCGGAGCGGTTGCGGGTGGAGCAGACGCTGAGCCTGCTCGACCGGGGGAAGATCTCACTGTTCGCGATCGACGAGGCACACTGCGTCGCGCAGTGGGGCCACGACTTCCGGCCGGACTATCTGGCGCTGTCGATGCTGCACGAGCGCTGGCCCGAGGTCCCGCGGATCGCGCTGACCGCCACCGCGACCGAGGCCACCCATGCCGAGATCACCTCACGGCTGCGGATGGCGGACGCCCGGCACTTCGTGGCGAGCTTCGACCGGCCGAACATCCAGTACCGCATCGCGGCGAAGAGCGAGCCGAAGAAGCAGCTGCTGGAGCTGCTGCGGACCGAGCACCCGGGCGATGCGGGGATCATCTACTGCCTGTCGCGTGCGTCGGTGGAGAAGACCGCGCAGTTCCTGGTGGACAACGGCATCGACGCGGTGCCGTATCACGCCGGGCTCGATGCCCGCGTGCGCGCCGCCAACCAGGCCCGCTTCCTGCGGGAGGACGGGCTGGTCGTGGTGGCCACGATCGCGTTCGGGATGGGGATCGACAAGCCGGACGTGCGGTTCGTGGCGCATCTGGACCTGCCGAAATCGGTGGAGGGCTACTACCAGGAGACCGGGCGCGCCGGGCGCGACGGCCAGCCGTCGACGGCCTGGCTGGCCTACGGGCTGCAGGACGTGGTGCAGCAGCGGAAACTGATCGACGGATCGGAGGGGGACGAGGCACACCGCCGGCGGCTGTCGGCCCACCTCGACGCGATGCTGGCGCTGTGCGAGGCCGTGGAGTGCCGGCGGGTCCGGCTGCTGGCCTACTTCGGCCAGGAGAGCACCGCCTGCGGCAACTGCGACACCTGCCTGACCCCGCCGCAGACCTGGGACGGCACGGTCCCCGCGCAGAAGCTGCTGTCGACGGTCGTACGGCTGCAGCGGGAGCGCGGGCAGAAGTTCGGTGCGGGGCAGATCATCGACATCCTGATGGGCCGGAAGACCGCCAAGGTCATTCAGTTCGACCATGACGCCCTGAGCGTCTTCGGGATCGGGGCCGATCTCCGCGAGGCCGAATGGCGGGGTGTCGTACGGCAGTTGCTGGCACAGGGCCTGCTCGCCGTCGAGGGCGACTACGGCACGCTGGTGCTCACGGACACCAGCGGCGAGGTCCTCCGCAGTGAGCGCGAGGTGCCGATGCGCCGGGAGCCGGAGAAGGCCGCGCGGGCGGCCAAGGCCAAGGCGAAGGCCAAGCGGGCGCCGGTGGACCTGCCGCCGGAGGCGCTGCCGCTCTTCGAGGCGCTGCGCGGCTGGCGGGGCCGTACGGCCAAGGAGCAGGGCGTGCCCGCGTATGTGATCTTCCACGATGCGACGCTCAGGGAGATCGCCACCGCCCGCCCCGCGACGGCCGCCGAGCTGGGCACGGTCAACGGGGTCGGCGAGAACAAGCTCGCGAAGTACGGCCAGCAGATCCTGGACGTACTGGCGGGGCGGGACGGCGACGGAGCAGACGCGGAAGGGCCAGGCGAAGGCGGGGCAGGACAGGCGGACTCCGCGGCGGTCGCGGCGGGCGCCGCGCCGGCCCGAGGCGGCCTTACGGCGACAGAGCCGGAGCCGGAGGAGGACGAGGCGCTGCCGGAGCCGCCGGATGACATCGACTGGTAGGCGGACCTGCGGACGCCGCGAGGCGCCGTGCCGGACGCCGCGGGCCCGGCCCTGACCATCGGACAGACTCTAGGTCAGGGGGTGTCCGCAGCACCCTGCGGTAGTCGCAGGACGGCACGGGCGCCGCCGTCGGGGACGTTGGAGAACCGCAGGTCGATACCCAGGACGGCGGCCTGACCGACGGCGATGGTCAGGCCCAGTCCGTGGCCCTTGCCGCGCCCGGGTGCGTCGGTGCGGAAGCGCTGCGGCCCTTCGCGCAGCAGATCGACCGGGTAGCCCGGCCCGTGGTCGCGCACCTCGATGGTCGGCGGGCCGTCGGGCGGGGCGTCGACGGTGACGACGACCGGGGGCCGGCCGTGCCGGTGTGCGTTGAGGACGAGGTTGGCGACGATGCGGTCGAGGCGGCGCCGGTCGGTGTCGACGACCGGCTCGGAGCGGATCCGCATCTCGGTGTCGAGACCGGTGGCGCGCACCGAGCGCTCGACCAGCGCGCCCAGCTCGTATGCGGCGAGGTCGGCGTGCTCGGTGCCGGAGTCCAACCGGGAGATCTCCAGCAGGTCCTCGGTGAGGCGGTGCAGCGCCCGCAGCCGGTCGTTGATCATCTCCTTGGGGCGGCCCTCCGGGAGCAGCTCGGCCGAGGCGAGGATGCCCGTGAGGGGCGTCCGCAGTTCATGGGCGACATCGGCGGTGAAGCGCTGCTCGGCCCGCAGCCGGCTCTGCAGCGAACCGGCCACCGAGTCCAGGGCGGCCGCCACCGCCGCCACCTCGTCCTGCCCCGCAGGGCCACCGCCGGCCCCCCGACCTGGACCGCTGCCGACCCGGGCGTCGAGGTCGCCGGCCGTGATCCGGCGCGCCACCGCCGCCGTGGTGGTCAGCCGGCGGCTGATGCGGTGGGCGAGGAAGAGCCCGGCCAGGGCCACGGCCGTGGCGGCGAGCACGGCCGAGCCGAGGATGGCGGTGTCGAGGGTCTCCAGCGAGCCGCGGGTGGTGCCGTACGGCGACCAGACGGCCATCACCTGGCTGTCGGCCGGAGCCGCCGCCCACATGACGGGGTGGCCGCGATAGGTACCGACCATGCTGCCGCGGTTGCCGGAGCGCACCAACTCCCTCAGCCCGTCCGGCAGTTCCGGTGGATCGAGGACGGAGTTGACGCCCTCGCGCGAGGTGCCGTACTCGAAGGCGTCCAGGGCGGTGTCGAGGTTGACGCGGGTCTCCTTGCGCAGCTGGCCGACGGTCTGACGGGCCACCGCGTTGTGCACCAGGACGCCGAGGGCCGCGGCGACCGCGCAGCTCACCGCCATCACGGTCAGCGCGATCTTCCAGCGGAGGGAGACCGCCGGGCGCCTCACGGGCTGCCGCCGCCGGTGGACGCGGTCGGCCGCTTGCGAGGCTCGTCCAGGGTGAGGTCCCACAGGGCCAGCGAGTCGCCGTCCCAGACGTAGTCGGTGACGGCGACATAGCGCGGGTCCTTGGTGGGCTCACGGATGGAGAGGTGGCCGGCCGCCACTTCCACCCCGGCGAGCACGCCGGGCAGCGCCAGGACCCGGGTCACCACCCCGTTCCGGGCGCTGTAGACCCGCAGCTCGCTGTTGCGGGGGTCGCGGTCGATCACCGTGATCAGGTCCGGCCTGCCGTCGTGCGTGACGTCGTAGAAGCGAGGGCCGCGTACGGTCTTCGGGGCGGGCGGACGCCGGCCCTCCGCGGTGAGGTCCGCGTCGAGGACGGCCAGCGCGTCCGCGTCCGCCATGCTGCCGCTGGGGATGCGCGGGACACCGCGTACGGGCTTGACCGCCGCGGGGTTGTCGTCCCGGCCGAGCGGGGCGGGCGTGTACTCCGGCCACAGCGCGAGCGGGGCCCTGACGTCCCTGGCCCGCCCGTCGTTGCGCAGGCCCTCCAGGCCGGCACATCCGCCGAGGAGCGGGAGGAGGGGGAGCACGGCCAGCACGGCGAGGGCGACGCGAGCCGTATGCGCGCCCCGGCCGGTCAGGTGCGCGCGGGGGTGCCACCACCGCCGGCACCGCAGACGGCATCGTCCCCGCCACCCGCGGCATCGCCACCGCCGCATGGCATCGCCACCGCCTCCCTGGACTCCGTACGCGCGTACCACCACACACGCGCCACACCATGAACGGGAATCAACTGACCCAGCGACACCAAGCTAACCAAGGTGGCCGGAGGGGGAATCTTCAGCGCGGCCATTCCGACGGCGCGGCGCTGCCGATGTCGCTGCCCATGTCGCTGCCGATAGCGGTACCGCCGTGCGGCGCGACGCGTGACGCGTGACGCTCGAAGGCGCCTTGGTGGCCTTTGCCGTCTTTGACCGGGCCGTATCGGACGCCCCGTCACACGACCGATCCCAGAGATCCCGCTGACTGTTACACAACGTATGGATCGCCGTTAAGGACGCTCCGTAACGTGCTGTCTCGTTACCGCGCCCCTACGGCGGCCCGAGCCGAGCCGCCCCGACGAGGAGTACCCATGCGGGCCCAGTGCCGCACCGTGATCCGTACCGCCACCGTCGCGACCGGCGCGCTGGCCGTCCTGCTGCTTCCCGCGGGCGCCGCCTCCGCCGCCGATTCCACCGCGCCCACGGAGAGCCGCACGTCGATCATGCTGCCCGACAACGGTCTGGCCGGACTGGCCGAGAGGGCCGGCCACCTGCCCAAGGCGGGGCTGCTGGGCGGCGCGGGCGCGCTGGGCGTGGCCGGGACGGTCATCGCCGTACACCGCCGCCGCCACGGGGCCCGCAGCTCGCAGGCCTGAGCCGCCGGCCCGGCGCTCCCCGCCGGGCACTACTCCCCCAGCAGCCGCTGCACCTCCTGATACCCCAGCACCGCACCGGCCCCTCCAGCCACATCCGGCAGCTCCCGTCCCGTACGGATGGCATCCGCTGCCCCGAGGGCGGCCGACAGGGCCGTACGGAAGAGCAGTGAGCCGGTGCTGATGCGGCGCACACCGAGTTCCGCCAGTCGGCTGAGGGTGTGCCGCCCGGGCGTGAAGAGGATGTTCAGCGGTGCGGGAACCTCGCTGACCAGCGCCGATACATCGTCGTCGGCCACCACGCCCGGTACGAAGATGCCGTCCGCGCCCGCCGCCAGATAGCTCTCGGCGCGCGCGAGCGTCGCCGACAGCGGCGGCGGAGCGTCCACCAGCCAGTGGGTGTCGATCCGGGCGTTGAGGAACAGCCCCGGCGCGCGCTCCTTCGCCGCGGTAATCAACTCGGCCTGACGGACCGGATCCTGCAGCCCCGCACCACCGGGCAGCCCGTCCTCCAGATTGAGCCCCGCGGCCCCGGCCTCCGCCAACTCGCCCGCCAGCTCGGCGACTTGGGCCGGATCGCCGCCGAAGCCGCCCTCGATGTCGACGGTGTACGGACAGGCCAGCCGGCCGTTGAGGCGCAGCGCCAGGGCCAGCGTCGCGTCCCGGACCTCGGCGAGGGCGCGCCCGTCCGGGTAGCCGTGGGCGGCGGCGACCCCCAGGCTCGTCGTGCCGATCGCCGCATACCCGGCCCCGGCGAGCGCGACGGCCGAGGCGACATCCCAGGCGTTGGGCAGCAGCAGCGGCTGGTCGGCGTGGTGCAGCGCGTGGAAATGGAAGGTGGCGTACTCCGGAGAGGCACTCATACGGGCACCGTAGGCATGTCTTCCTTCGGTAGGCACCGAAGACTCGCGGCGGACAATCGAGTCATGACCACTCCGGCGTACAGCATCGAGCTCGCGCGGCTGGCCGCGCTGCTCGCGGACCGCACCCGTGCCTCCTTCTGTCTGGCGCTGCTGGACGGCCGCGCCTGGACGGCCGGCGAGCTGGCGGCGTATGCGCAGGTCGCGCCCTCGACGGCGAGCGAGCATCTGACCCGGCTGATCGAAGGCGGGCTGCTCGTCGAGCGGCGCCAGGGCCGCCATCGCTACGTCCAGCTCGCCGGCCCGCACGTCGCCGAGCTGCTGGAGTCGCTGACCGCGCAGCTCGACCGGCCGGCCGAGAAGCCGCGCGGGCTGCGCGCGGTGAACGCCTCCGCCGCCCTCGCCCGCGGCCGTACCTGCTACGACCATCTGGCCGGCCGACTCGGCGTGACGATCACCGACGCGATGACCGGGCGCGGCCTGCTCGACCAGGACGGCGGCTTCGCGCTCACCGACGCCGGCCGGGACTGGCTCACCGACGAGCTGGGCATCGACCCCACCGCACTGCGCACCGGCCGCCGCCCGCAGGCCCGTGGCTGCCTCGACTGGACCGAGCGCCGCCCCCATCTCGCGGGCGCGGCCGGCGCCCGCCTCTGCGACCGCCTCCTGGACCGCCACTGGGTCCGCCGTGTCGGCAGCGGCCGAGCGGTCCGCCTCACCCACGACGGGGCGACGGCGCTGAGGGACCTGCTGGGGATCGACGGGGTGGGGGCGGACCTTCTGTGACGAGGGCGACGCGCTCGGGGCGGCCCCTGGGGCCCGCCCCCCGGTCTCCTGTCTCTGAGGTACACCGCGGGCGCGGCCACGCCCCACGAACAGAGGCGTTCCGCCTCAACACCCTCCCGCGCCCCCGTCGCCCGTACCGCCCGCCCGTGCGTAGAGCGCCATCCGGGCCCCCCGGACCTCCGTGACCTCGCACTCCACGAACGACGAGCGCAGCGTGGCCCGCTTGGCGATCTCCTGGTCGCTGTCGTCCGACAGCTGCCCGGCCGGGTCCCCGGCGACCACGATGCGGCGGCTGACCAGTATCCGCTCGCGGATCGCGTCGCCGGACAGCTCCGTCCCGTAGAGGGTGTGGGACGCCGAGGGGCTCCTGGACAGAGCGAGGTCGGCCAGACCCCGGAAGTCGTGCGGCCGGGTCGCCGTCCAGATGCGGCGCCGGGACGGCATGAAGAGCAGGCCGTCGCCCGGCTCGGCGATCTCCCGTACCGCCCGGGCGACCGCGCTGACGTCGTCGACCCGGCTGTCGGGGCTGCGCAGACGGACATCGACGGGGAGGAGCGCGGCCAGGGCGGCGGCCAGGGCCAGCGTCCGGCGCAGCCGACGCGGCCGGGTCTGGCCCGGCTCACCCGCGGGGCGGAGGAGGCGAGCCAGCGCGGCGCCCGCGAGCAGCGCGAATCCGACGACGTAGTAGAGGACGTAGCGGTCGACGTAGGCCGGTTCGACGTGCGACAGCAGGAGCAGCAGGAGGGTGGGGAGCAGGAGCAGCGGAATGCCCAGGGCGCGCAGGCCGATGGGGCCGCGGGAGCGCACCCGGACACGGGCGCAGGCCAGGCCGAGGACCGCGAGCACCGCGAAGGTCAGCAACTGCAGGGGGTCCGGCCACATGAGCCAGCCGATCTGCGCGGACTGGCGGGTGCTGAAGACCGCGAGCGGGGCCAGACCGGCGAGGACGGTGACGGCGGACAGGGCCCAGGCGCGCAGCATGCGGCGCGGCAGGCGCGCCAGGATCACCGCGGCGCCGTGTGCGGGCAGTGCCAGACACGCGAACTCGTGCAGCAGGCAGGCGAACAGCATCAGCGCCGTGTACCCGAGCCACCACCGTCGGCGCGGACGGGCGGCGCCTCGCACCAGCAGATGCGTGGCCCAGACGACCAGGGCGCAGACCGTCGCGTAGGAGCGCCCTTCCTGCGCGTACTGCTGCACCACCGGGATCAGCGCGAAGGTGAGGCCCGCGAGCAGACCCGCCCGCCGCCCGACCAGCCGCTGCCCCAGTAGGGCGACGCCCGCCGCGGCGGCGGTCATCGCGACCACGGACGGCAGCCGCAGGCCGGCCGCGGCGCCGAGGGCGTCGCCGAGGGTGGCGTCGTAGAGGCGGAACCAGCCGTGCATCAGCGCGTAGTACAGGCCGTGCACGACGTCGACGTGCTGGAGCGTGCGACACAGGTCGGCCAGGGCGCGGTGCGCCATGTCGTAGGTGACCGCCTCGTCCCGCCAGACGGCGTCCTGCCGGCGGATCCCCCACGCCCCCAGGAGCAGTATCAGCCCGGAGGGCATCAGCACCACCGCGCCCTGGGCCAGCCGCGCGCGGCGGGGGGGCGTGGCGGGGGCGCACGCCTCCGCCTCCTGCGGCTGCCGTGGCGCCGCCTGCTCTGTCTGCGCTACGTCGATGACGGGCTCCGGTGACGGGCTCCGGCGACGGAGAAGACCGGGGGGGGACGGAGGCGAAGCGCAGGGTGCCGGGGCTCCGGCCGGCACGGCGGCGCTGCCGCACGCCGGCCCGGAGCCCCGGCCCACTCACCCGATCCGGGTCAGCTTCGCTCCGAAGGACGGCTCGACGAGGTCCTTCTGCAGGGCCACCGGCACCTTCTGGGCCCGCTGGCCGCTGCCGACGGTCAGCACACCGACGGTGGTCCCGGCCTTCACCTCGTGCGCGACGGTCTTGCCGCCGTCGCCGATGCTCAGCTTCAGCTTCTGGCCGGAGACTCCGACCGCCTTCAGGTCCTTGGTGGCGACGACCGGCGTCAGCCCGCCCAGGCCGTCGTCGACATAGCCGACGACCTGCCCCTTCTTCACCGCCGTGGCCGAGGTCAGCGCTTCGCGTACGGCGGCGATGACCTTCTGGCTGTTGTTCTTGACCATGGTGAGGCTGTTCTCGGCGTTGGGGTCCAGGCCCTTGAAGTGCTGGTCCAGCATCGCGCCGAGTATCAGGCGGTCCTTGCCGTCCACCGTCTTGTAGGCCGCCCAGGACAGCGTGCCGCCGGCCGCGGTGCTGGAGCCGGTCTTGATGCCCTTGATGCTCAGTCCGGGCTCCAGCAGCAGGTTGTCGTTGTTGTTGTTGATCCGGCCCGGCAGGCCCGGGATCTCCGCGTTGGTCATGGCGACGATCGGCCGGAAGGCGTCGAACTTCATGACGGCCTCGGCGAGCTTGATCTGGTCGACGGCGGTGCTCACGGTCTTGGGGTCCAGACCGCTGGGGTCGGTGTAGGTGGTGTTCTTCATGCCCAGGTCCTTGGCGGCGGCGTTCATCTTCTTGACGAACGCGCCCTCATTGGCGGACTGGGTGTCCCAACGGGCAAGCAGCCGGGCGATGTTGTTGCCGGACGGGATCATCAGCATCTTGAGCATGTCCTGCTGGCTGAACTTCTGCCCCGCCTTGAGCCCCTCGATCCGCGACTCGTCGGTGGAGCCGCCCTCGGTCACCGCCTTGTCGTCGACCTCGACCTGCGGGCCCTTGTCGTCCTTCTTGAGCGGGTGCTCCTTGAGGATCACGTAGGCCGTCATGATCTTGGCGACGCTCGCGGTCGGCACCGGCTTCTGCTCGCCGAACGTCCCCACGTCACCGGAGCCCACGACCTTGACCGCCGCCTGCCCGTGCTCGGGCCACGGGATGGAGAGCTTGCCGCCCTCGAAGACGAACGAGGACTTGGCGTCGCCGAGGACGACCGCCGGGGCGGGCAGCGGGCGCACCGCCTGGACGATCACGAAGATGATCGCCAGCAGCACCGCCAGCGGGGTCCAGATCTTGAACCGGCGGACGACCGTGCGCAGCGTGGTCTCGGGCGGCGGCGGGGTGTTGGTGAGCTTCGCCAGGAGGTCGAGCGGCGGCAGGGGTTCCTGCTTGGTCCGCTCCGACTCGGGCATCGCGGCGGGACCGGCCTCGGCCGTGGCACCCGTGGAGGCGGGCGGCATGGCGCCCGGCCGGCCGGCGGGCCGGGGTGACGCGGTCGGCTTCGCGGGGGCGGCGGACGGCAGGGAGCCCGAGGCCTTGTCGGCGGTCGCACCGCCGGATGCCTCGTCCGCGGGCTTTGCGCCCGGCTTTGCGCCCGGCTTTGCGCCCGGCTTTGCGGTCGGCTTTGCGGTCGGCTTTTCCGCAAGCTTCTCCGCGGCCTGCTCCGCCGCCTTGTCGGGCGTACGGGTGGTGGGCGTCTTGGGCGCCGTCTTGCCCAGCGACTTGTCCGCCGTGCCGTCGTCCGCCGACTTCAGCGCGATGAACTGGCTGGTCCGCTCGGCGTCGCGCTCGGGGGCGCTCTTGGCGTCGGCCTTGGCGCTGCCCTTGGCCTCGACCTTGGCACCGCTCTTGGCTTCGGTCGCCTCTTCCTTGCCCTTGTCCTTGCCCTCGCTCTTACCCTTGGGGGCGGGCTTGGGCTCCGGTTCGGCCTCGGGCTTCGACTTGGCCGCGGGCTTGTCCTTGGCGGACGGCGGGATCTTGAAGACGGTGGTCGCCTGGTCGACGGACTCGGCCGCCGCACCCTTCCCCTTAGCCTTCGCGACAGCAAAGACTCGGGTCGCGTCATCCACCGCCGACTCGTCGGCTTCGGCGTCGGCCTGGACCTCGTCCGGCTTGCCCTTCTGCGGCCCGACGGTCTTGAAGACGGCAGTCGGCTGATCGACAACCTTGGGCTTGGCCGTGGGCTCAGACTTGGACTCGGCCTCAGCCTTCGCTGCGGGCTCGGTCTCGGGCTTCGACTCGGCCTCGGACTTCCCGTCAACCGCGGGCTTCTCGTCGGCCTTGGGCTTCTCCTCGGCCTTGGGCTTCTCCTCGGCCCTGGGCTTCTCCTCGGCCCTGGGCTTCTCCTCGGCCCTGGGCTTCTCCTCGGCCCTGGGCTTCTCCTCGGCCCTGGGCTTCTCCTCGGCCCTGGGCTTCTCCTCGGCCTTGCCCGGCGCGTCCGCCCGCTTCTCCGACTTCGGCTCCGGCTCCGGCTCCGACTTCGGTTCCGACTTCGAGGAAGCGTCGTCGGCCGCCTCGTCGGCCGCGTCGTCGGCATCGGCATCGCCGTCCGCGCCGCCCTCATCGCCCTTCTCCGCGACCCAGGCGGCCACAGCGGCCCGCAGACGGTCGTCACCGCCCTCGGCGACCTCGCCGTCCCCAGCGGCCTCCTCAGCCCCCTCAGACGCCTCCGGCTCCACCGAGGACTCAGCCGAGGACTCATCCGCGTCCGTGGCTCCGGCCTTCACCGCGGACTCCGCATCGGCCTTCGCCCCGGACTTCCCACCGGACTCCGCATCGGCCTTCCCATCGGGCTTCTCCTCGGGCTCCGACGTCCGCTTCGCGCCCGGTTCCTTCGCCGGCTCGTCCGGCTCCCCTCGGAAAACGGACAGGCGCGGATCGCGTTCGCTCCGCGACGTCTTCCCCGACGCCTGCTTCTTGTCCGACTTGTCGGGGGACTCGCCCGCCACCGATGTCTCCTTCATACGTCGCACTGCTGCCTGGCCAAGTGTTCCCAAGTGTCCTGTGTCCGCGCGACGCCACCCCGCCGCCACGCGAACCGGTACCCGCCGCACCCCACGGATAGCTGTCGCCGACGTGCAAGACGAGAACGACATACCTACTGGTTCCCTACCGAACCCCCCACGCACTCTCGACAGATGAATGTGAGAGGGGTCACCCTGTCATTCATCCACGCGGGGAGGCATGGATGGGCAGGAGCCGCAGAACAATTCCGGAGGAGCTTCTGCTGCTCGCTTTGGACCCGACGACGGGTACCACAGCGCAGCCGCAGTCGCTCGACCTCGGCCTGGCCGGGGCCCAGCTAGTAGAGCTGGCTCTGGCAGGACGGATAGCCCCAGACGGGGATCGTATCGCCGTGGTGATGGCACGGCCGACAGGAGATCCGACTCTGGACTCCGCGCTCGAACTGCTGCGCCGACGCGGCAGTCCGGTGCGCGCGGTCCACTGGATCGGCGGGCCCCGACTGGGGCTGCGCCAGACCTACCTCACGCATCTCGAACGGTGCGGCATGGTCCATGCCGTGGCGGGACAGATGTGCGGGGTACTGCCGACGACGCGCTACCAGGCGACGGAGACGGCCATCAGCCGGGAAATCAGGGCCCGGCTGGACAACGCGATCCGCACCGGCGTACCCCCGGACCCGCGGACCGCGGCGCTCGCCGCGCTGGCCCATGCGGTCGGACTCGGCAAGCACCTCTACCCGGGCAACGAGGGGCGGTCATCGCGCTCCCGTCTCCGGGATCTGATCCGCCACGATCCGATGGGCGGGCTGGTCGCACACGCCGTCATGGACGTACAGAACGGTGCCGCGGCGCAGCCCCGGCGGCCGCAGGCCGCCGGCGCGGGAGCCCCACGGCAACCCGCGTCCCGTGCCACGGCCGACGCGGCCGGCGCGCCGGGCCAGTCACGGCACGGCGGCCACAGCAGGATGGCCCGCGTGGGCGCCCGCTGACGCCGTAAAGCGCCGTACGGCGTGCCGCACGACCCGGCACGCGCCGTGCGACGCCCCGTACCGCCGCCGTACACCGCACGACACGCCGTACGGCACTCGCAACACGCCGCGATGCGACACGCGCACCACGGCGCGATGTGGCGCGCATCCGCACCACCCGCACCACCGTCCCCACCATCCCGTTCGGGAGCCGCAGCAAGGAGCGCGGGGTGGCGGGCCGGCCGTTCTGGACGACGGCCTGCCCGCCACCCCGCGCACACGCTCGCTCGCCTTCTGTGTGCGTTTCACTGCGCGGTGTGACCTCGGAGTGGCAGTCTGCTGAACAGAAACGACAGCAGTACGGAGCCGGAGGTGCACTTCCCGTGGCGTCCATTGTCAATCCCACCGTCAGGCGACGCCGTTTGGGCCAGGAGCTGCGCAGGCTCCGTGAGCTCAAGGGCATGACGGCGGAAGAGGTGGCCGAGCGGCTGCTGGTCTCCCAATCGAAGATCAGCAGACTGGAGAACGGCCGCCGCAGCATCAGCCAGCGCGACGTCCGCGATCTGTGCGGGGTCTACGAGGTCGAGGACCACCGGATAGTCGATTCGCTGATGCAGATGGCGAAGGACTCCCGCCAGCAGGGCTGGTGGCACGCCTTCGGCGACATCCCGTACAGCGTCTACATCGGCCTGGAGACCGAGGCGGCCTCGCTGCGGATCTACGAGTCGCTGCTGGTGCCCGGCCTGCTGCAGACCCCCGGCTACGCCGAGGCGGTCATTCCCGGCACGGTCCCCGAACTGGCGCCGGACCACTTGGAGAAGCGGATCCAGGTACGGATGCGACGCCAGGAGCGGGTCAACGACCCCGAGCGCCCGCTGCGGCTGTGGGTGGTGCTGGACGAGAGCGCGCTGCGGCGCGTGGTCGGCAGCCATCTGATCATGCGCGAGCAACTCGACCATCTCGTCGAGATGAGCAATTTGCCGCATGTGACGATTCAGATTCTTCCCTACGGCACCGGCGCGCATGCCGGAATGTCGGGAACGTTCTCGATCCTGGAATTCGACGACGCCTCGGATTCCAGCGTGGTGTACATCGAGGGGGTCACCAGCGACCTCTATCTGGAGAAAACCAACGATGTGCACAAATACACGATCATGTATGAGCACCTGCGCGCACAGGCGCTGAGCGCGGAACAGAGCCGGGAGTTCATCGCCGTCGCGGCGAAATCCCATGCGGACGCGATGGGATGAGCTCCGACCGCGGAAGGAAATGGGCCCCGGCCGCGAAGGAGGGCCGGCTCCGGACAGGGGAGAAATAGGGCGGAATGCGAGATTCCGGAAACCGGGTTCGCACGGTACACCCGCCGACTCTTCCATGAAAAGAGATCAAGGAATATGCCATTCGGACGGGTGAACGGCCTCTGCGGCTAGTGATGTTGGCGCGTAGCGTCGTCACTACCGAATCCGCGGTAACTCAGAGTGATCTGGAGTGAACATGGCCGTGCAGCCGAATTCCGCATTCTCCTGGACCAAGTCCTCGTACTCCGGTGGCAATGGCGCCTGTGTGGAGATCGCCGTCCCCACCACCGCAGCCATCGCGGTGCGCGACTCCAAGGACCCCGAGGGCCCGCGCCTCACGTTCGACAACTCGTCCTGGAGCCGCTTCGTGTCGGACGTCGCCGGCGGCGCGTTCGACGTGGCGTGACCTGAACCCTCACGGTTCGCACACCGCAGACAGAGCCCTCTCGACTGGATCGCCGTCCCGGCCGAGGGGGCTCGGCCATGCCCGGGTGCCCACGCCCTGTGAGCAAACCTCAGCGCAATTCAGCCACGTACCGGTCCGTGCCGGGCACGGTCGGCAGGAACGGCGCCACCAGCTCCACCCGCCCCAGCCCCGACTCCGCGACCTCCTCCCCCAGTCCGGCGAAGTGCGCCGCCCAGCACTCGCGCGGGTCCCGCTGGAGGAACCACAGCAGCGTCAGCCGGGTGTCGACGCCCTCGACCTGCTTCACGTACGTCATCCGGTCCCCCGGCAGCGGAGTGGGCCGAAAGACCGTGACCATCGCCGCCGGCGAACCCGCCAGCCGCCGCGGCAGACGCCGGGCGCGCAGCCACTCCAGCAGTGCGGCCCGCCCGTCCGGGCCGTCCGCGTCGATCACCTCCAGCACCAGCCCCGCGTACGGGTGGTCCAGCGCATGGAAGTCCCGGGGCCCCGCCGCCCCGTCGCGGTAGACCGTCGCCACATGGTCCTGGAAGGCCGTGAAGACGTGCGTACGGTCCTGATAGACCCGGCCGTCCCGGTTGAGGCGCTTGTTGATGCCGACGGTCCACTTCATGTGCTCGTCGTAGCGACCTTCGGTCAGCCAGTACGTGGAGAGGTAGCAGCCGGCCGTGACCGGCCGGGCGACGGCGGACTCCTCCGGGTAGCGCAGCAACTGCAGCTCGCGGGTGGCGACCCAGCGGCGGCCCGCGAACATCCAGGGCATCGCCATCGCGCCGGCGATGAAGTGGTCGTCCTCGTACCAGCGGTTGTAGGCGTACTCGTGGCCCGGATGCGGTTCGACCATGGTGATCAGCGCATGGCCGGGGCGCACCCCGTAGGGGCCCACGGCGGCCAGCTCCGCGTAGGCGGCGGCCCGGGTGTCCACGGCGGCCGCGGCCTCCGGGGATCCCTGGCCGTGTGCGGTCGTGCCGTGTGCGGTCGTGCCGTGTGCGGTCGCGCTTGGGGTCGTGTCTGCGGTCGTACCTGTGGTCGCGTCTCCAGTCGCGTCTGTGGTCATGACAGACAGGTGTAGCTGACGTTCCATCAGAAGTGGAGGGGTGCGCCGCGCAGGGCAGGGGGTGGGTGCACCGCGCGCGTTCACCATGCGGGCACCTCTGCACGTCGCGACCCGCCGCACCTAGGATGCCTGTCATCTGCAGCTAACGCTGGTTAATCGCAGACCTGAGCGATGGGAGCCGCCATGCCGGACGCGATCCTTACCGACGCCCGCACCCCCGCCCCCGAGTTGGCCGCGCGTGCGGCGCGTACCGGCAGCTCGCCGGTACGCGACATCCTGGCGCTCACCGCCCGGCCCGAGGTCATCTCGTTCGCCGGCGGACTGCCCGCCCCCGAGCTGTTCGACGTGGCGGGGATAGCCGACGCCTTCCGGCAGGTACTGGCCGAACAGCCGCAGCGGGCGCTGCAGTACTCCACCAGCGAGGGCGATCCGGCGCTGCGCACGGCCGTCGCGGCCCGCTACAGCGCACGCGGGCTGCCCACCGACGCCGCCGATCTGCTGGTGACCACCGGCTCCCAGCAGGGCCTGTCGCTGCTGGCCACCACCTTGCTGGAGCCCGGCGACGTGGTGCTGGTCGAGGACCCCTGCTACCTCGCGGCTCTCCAGATCTTCTCGCTCGCCGGAGCGCGGGTCGTGCCGGTGCCGACCGACGACGACGGGCTGGACCCGGCCGCGCTCGACGAGATCGCCGCGCGCGAGCGGCCCAAGCTGCTCTACGTCATCCCCACTTTCCAGAACCCGACCGGCCGCACCCTGCCCGCCGAACGACGGGCCGCGGTCGCCGAGGTCGCCGCCCGCCGCGGCCTGTGGATCGCCGAGGACGACCCGTACGGGGAGCTGCGCTTCGAGGGCGAGCCGATGCCGTGGGTGGCGTCCTTCCCCGGGGCCGAGGACCGTACGGCACTTCTGGGGTCGTTCTCCAAGGTGATGGCACCCGGGCTGCGGCTGGGCACGCTGCGGCTGCCGGCCGGGCTGCGGCGCGCCTGCGTCATCGCCAAGCAGGCCGCCGATCTGCACACCTCGACCGTCGACCAGGCGGCCGCGGCGCGGTACTTGGCGGACGCGGACCTGGACGCCCATCTGGCGCGAGTGCGCGGCGCCTACCAAGAGCGGCGGGACGCACTGGTCGACGGGCTGGCCGCGGCGCTCCCCGAGGGATCGCGGTGGAATCGCCCCGCGGGCGGCATGTTCGTCTGGGCCACGCTGCGCGAGGGCTACGACGCCACGGCCCTGCTGCCCGAGGTCGTACGGCATGACGTCGCCTATGTCCCCGGGGCACCGTTCTTCGCGGGCACCCCGGACGCCACGGCCGTCCGGCTGTCGTTCGTGACGCACTCCCCGGAGGAGATCCGCGAGGGGCTGGGCCGACTGCGTACGGCGCTGGAGGGCGCGCACCGGAACGGGTGAGTCCGGTAGGTGGCCAGCGCCCGGTAGCGGGCAGATCCCGGTAGCGGCCAAAGCCTGGTGAGCGCGCGCTATGGCCTTTCCGGGCCCCCACCCCTACTCTGACGCACCGTCAGAATCGTGCTGGGCGGCCCGGCCGGGAGGCGGACATGCTGCTGCGGAACAAGACCGTCATCGTCTCGGGCGTCGGGGCCGGACTCGGCCATCAGGTCGCGGCGGCCTGCGTGCGCGACGGCGCCTCGGTCGCGCTGGGAGCCCGCACGGAGGCCAATCTCGCCAAGTCGGCGGCGCAGATCGACCCTTCGGGCGAGCGTACGGCCTGGCGGGCGACCGATATCGGCGACGAGGCGCAGTGCGAGGCGCTGGCCGCACTCGCCGTGGAACGGTTCGGCGGCATCGACGCGGTGATCCATGTCGCCGCGCTGGACTCGCTCTTCGGCGGCCTGCGCGAGGCCGACTTCGACTCCTGGCGCGACGTCGTGGACGTCAACCTCTTCGGCACACTGCGGATGACCCGGGCCTGCCTGCCGTCGCTCACGGCGCGCGGCGGCGGTTCGGTGGTGATGATCGGCACCCAGTCGTCGGTCGCCGCACCTTCACAGGTGCAGCAGGCGGCGTATGCGGCGTCCAAGGGCGGGCTGGTATCGGCGATGTACTCGCTGGCGCGTGAGCTGGGCCCGGACCGCATACGGGTCAACACCGTTCAACCGGGCTGGATGTGGGGCCCGCCCGTCGAGGCGTACGTACGGTTCCAGGCGCACGGCGAAGGCGTCCCGGAGTCCGAGGTGCTCGCCCGGCTCACCGAGCGGATGGCGCTGCCCGAGCTGGCGACGGACGCGGACGTGGCGGAGACCGCGGTCTTCCTGGCCTCCGACCGGGCGCGCGCCATCACGGGCCAGTCGCTGCTGGTCAACGCGGGGGAATTGATGCGGTAGCCGGGCCGTTCGGCACCGCTCCACCCTTCCCTCTCTCCCGCCTGTCCCGCCCCCTCCTCTCTCCTCGCCCCCCTCCGCCCCCTTCCTCGCGCTCGCCTCAACCAACGTCAGCCGCACGGGATCCCGCTCCCGTGCGGCTGACGCGTTACGGCCGGCGGAGCCCGGCGTTCGGGTCCACAGGGACCGGCGAAGTGTCCGTTCATCGCGGGGCGGCGATGTGGTCCAGACAACGCCTCGATTGGTCAAGGGAACGCAAAATCGTTCGCTTTGCTGATCGTGGTTCACACTCATGACCCATGAAGTCTTGACCGGCCCGCTCGCCGGACGGTTCAATCCCCGAAGTCCCCGCTCCCGCATGGGGACAACACGCCCCACAGGACGTCACGGCGAAGTGGTTCCTGATGCGGAACGTCCCCGGCACGTTCACAAGGCGGACCCCTGGAGGGGGCATGAACAGTCTCGACTGGGCCGTGCTGATCGGCTACTTCGGCGTGATGGTGGCGATCGGGGTGTGGTCGCACAAGCGGGTGGACGACGTCGGCGACTTCTTCACCGCGGGCGGCAGGATGCCGTGGTGGCTGTCCGGCATCTCCCACCACATGTCCGGCTACAGCGCCGTGATGTTCACCGGGTACGCCGGCATCGCCTACCAGTACGGCGTCACGTCCTACGTCACCTGGTCCTTCCCCATCGCGATCGGCATCGCCATCGGGGCCCGGCTGTTCGCCGGGCGGCTCAACCGGCTGCGGTCGCGGCTCGGTGTCGCCTCTCCTCTGGAGTACCTCAAGAGCCGCTACAACCTGCCGACCCAGCAGGCGCTGGCCTGGTCCGGGGTGCTGCTGAAGATCGTGGACGTGGGCGCCAAGTGGGCCGCGATCGCCACCCTGTTGTCCGTCTTCACCGGCATCTCGCTCAACCAGGGCATTCTCCTCACGGGCCTGATCACCGGTGTCTACTGCACGGTCGGCGGCCTGTGGGCGGACGCGCTGACCGAACTGGGGCAGTTCGTCATCCAGCTGCTGGCCGGCGTCGCGATGCTGGTCACCGTCATGGGCGAGCTGGGCGGCGTCGGCTCGCTGTGGGCCGTATGGGACCGGCTGCCGGACAGCCACACCGAGCCGACCGTCGGCCCGTACACGCTGACCTTCCTGCTCGCCTATCTCTTCATCAAGACCTTCGAGTACAGCGGCGGCATGTGGAACCAGGCGCAGCGCTTCATGGCCACCAGCAGCGCGCGGCAGGCCAGGCGTTCGGCGTGGCTGTCGGCGGCGCTGTGGTTCGTCTGGCCCGCGGTGCTGTTCTTCCCCATGTGGGTCGCGCCGCTGCTGGTCAGGGCCGAGAAGCCGGACGCCTCCGACGCGTATGCGCTGCTGACCGAACGGCTGCTGCCGCACGGTCTGCTGGGCCTGGTCGTCGTCGGATTCTTCTCCCACACGATGGCCATGTGCTCCTCGGACGCCAATGCCGTCTCCGCGGTCTTCACCCGCGACATCGCACCGGCGCTCTCGGCGAGGGCGCGCGGCTGGTCGCACCGGGCCGGGCTGCTGGCCGCGCGGCTGTCGACGGTCGCCTTCCTGGGCCTGTCGATGGCGATAGCGACCCAGGTCGACTCGCCCACGTTCAAGGACATCATCACCGTCGTCATCAAGTGGGTGGCGGGCCTGGTCGGCCCGATCTCCATCCCGTTCCTGCTCGGCATGCTGCGGACGTTCCGCAGGTCCGGGCCCACGGCGGCACTGGGGTCCTGGGCGGCCGGCCTGTTCGCCTTCTGGCTCACCAACTACGGGTTGAGCGAGGTCCAGTTGCAGATCCAGATCGTCTCGCCGGTCGCCACCTCGCTCGTGCTCTTCGTCGTGATCGGCCTCGTCCGGCCGGAGGCCACGGCGGAACGGGATGCGGTGCTGGCGCGGATCAACTCCGAGGACGATGACGATGCCGACGGGGACGGAGACGGGGCGGCGGCCGCGGGGGCGAGGGCGGTCCCCGCGCAGGGGGACGGTGGGGCTCCTGCGCGGGGAGACGGTACGGGCGATGTGCCGGACGCGGGGCTCAGGTCACCGTGACGGTGGCCAATATCGCGCCTCCGGCGAACACCTCCACCCAGAAGTAGAACCATGACGGGTACCAGGACTCCGGCGGTTCGACGAACCGGGCCACGAGCCGGCCGCCGGCCATCCCCAGCATGGCGACGGCGACCGCGAGCGTCGCACCGCGCCGCATGGGATCGGCCGGTTCGATGGCCGCCCAGCCGAGCAGCCCGGCCATCGCCAGCCCGAAACCGCCGTAGACGGACCGGACTTCGGTCCGGGCCGTGGCCCCTTCCAGGGTGATTCCGAACGGGCGCAGCACCCGGGCGGGGGCGGCCAGCCCGCCCAGCCCCATCACGAGGAAGAAGACCGCGAAGACGATCTGTACGGCGGTCGACGTATGGGACATGCCCGGGCTGATCGCCAATGGGGGTGTGAGAGGAATCATCATGTCGGCCAGGATGCCGTTCGTGGCTGACGACGCGCTTTCACCATGTGCTGCCCGAAGCCGCAGGCCCGGCTGATCCTGTGGCCCGGCCGCGCCCGGTACAGCGGCCCCTCCCTGGAACTGGACATGCACTCCGGCTCGGTGCCCTGCCTCGGCGTCGGCGACGAGGTGGAGTTCACGATGGGCGGGCTGCCCTTCCCGGGCCCAGCGCGTACGACCCGGCTGCCTCAGGCTCGCGGGTAACCGTGTACGACCCGGCTGCCTCAGGCTCGCGGGTAACGGGCGAGCCACCCCGGCGACGAGCCGGCCGGACCGTGCAGCGCGGCGCCCTGCGTCATCTCCATGGAGAAGTCGTCGGCCAGCTGCAGGATCGTGTCCCGGCCCTCCAGCTCGACCAGCCACACCGGCGGCAGCGCCGTCTCGCCGTGCAGTGTGCCCAGCAGATTGCCGCAGATGGCGCCGGTGGAATCGCTGTCGCCGCTGTGGTTGACGGCGAGCAGCAGGCCGTGCCGGATGTCCTCGGCGACCAGTGCGCAGTACACGGCGATCGACAGCGCCTCCTCGGCCGTCCAGCCTTCCCCCAGCGACTCCACCCGGGCGGGAGTCGGCATGCCCTGCCGTACGGCGCCGAGCGCGCGCTTGAGGGCGTCGGTGGTCTCCTCGTGGCCGGGGCGGGTGGCAAGGTGCGCCAGGGCCTTCTGCACGGCGCTGTCGAGGTCCTCACCGCGGGCCAGCGAGTGGCTGATGACCGCGAGCGCGCCGGCCGCCAGATAGCCGGTGGGGTGGCCGTGCGTCTGCGCCGCGCACTCGACGGCGAGCTGGAAGACCAGCTGCGGCTCCCAGCCGACCAGCAGCCCGAACGGCGCGGAGCGCATCACCGCGCCGCAGCCCTTCGAGTCGGGGTTCTTGGGCTTTTCGAGCGTGCCCATCACCTCGTCGCCGAGCCCGGACAGGCAGGCCTTCCCGGGGGCGCGGCGGGAGTACAGCCACTCCTCGCGGGCGAGCCAGCCGTCGTCCTTCCTGCGCTCGTCCGGGCCCCAGTCGTGCTGGGTGGCGGCCCAGCGCAGGTAGGCACGGTGCACGTCGGTGGGCGGGTGCCAGGCGCCGGTGTCACGGCGCACCTGCGCCCGTATCAGCCCGTCGACGGTGAACAGGGTCATCTGCGTGTCGTCGGTGACCGCGCCGCGCCGCCCGAAGGCGGGCACAAGATCCGTCACGCCCTCCTGGCCGTGCGCCTCACGTATCGCGTCGAGCGACTCGAATTCGATCCCGGCACCGAGGGCATCCCCTATGGCGCCGCCGAGCAGACAGCCGCGTACCCGACTGCGGAAGTCCTGCTGCTCCGCGCGCCCCCAGATAGCGCCGCCGCCTCCCACTGCGCTCATGCCGACACCTCGCTCCGCTCGGCCTCGCATTCGCGCGGCGCGCACCTCCGAACGGCACACTCGCTGCGCTCGCTCACCCCGACACCTCGCTCCGCTCGGCCTCGCATTCGCGCGGCGCGCACCTCCGAACGGCACACTCGCTGCGCTCGCTCACTGCGCCCTCCCGAAGCTCACTAAGTGCCGAGGCCTTGTGGGACCCCTGGCGCAGCACTGTAATCGACCAGGATTGATCAATTTCAGGCCAGGTGAGTATGCGAACAGTCACTCGCTAGGAGGCTTTTGGGCGGTACGGTCCGGAAGGGGCGGACACGACGACATACACCGTCCGCCACCACCCTGCCACTGTCCGTGCCCCGCTTGTGGCCGTGCCGGGCTCGTGAACATGCCCGTCCTTCCGCCCCTGCCACTGCCCGTGCCCGTGCCCGTGACCCTGACCTCCGGAGAATCGCATGACACAGCGGTGCGCCGTACTCGACGACTACCAGGGCCTCGCGCTCTCCATGGCCGACTGGTCCCCCCTGGCCGGCACCGTGGACGTCCGTACGCTGCGGGAGCCGTTCCACTCCGAGGACGACGTGGTCACGGCGATCGGCGACTGCGAGATCGTCGTCGCGATGCGCGAGCGCACCCCGTTCCCCGCCTCGCTCCTCGCGCGGCTGCCCCGCCTCCGGCTGCTGATCACCTCCGGTATGCGCAACGCCGCCATCGACCTGGAAGCCGCCGCCCGGCACGGCGTCACCGTCTGCGGTACGGCCAGCAACACCGAACCGCCCGTCGAACTGACCTGGGCGCTGATCCTCGGCCTCGCCCGCAACCTCGTCACCGAGAACACCGCGATGCGCGCCGGCGGCCCCTGGCAGAGCACGCTCGGCGCCGACCTGCACGGCCGTACGCTCGGACTGCTCGGCCTGGGCAAGATCGGCACCCGGGTCGCCCGGATCGGCCAGGCCTTCGGCATGGACGTCGTGGCCTGGAGCCGGAACCTGACCGCCGAGCGCACCAAGGAGGCGGGCGTACGCATCGCCGCCACCAAGGAAGAGCTGCTGGAAACCAGCGACTTCGTCTCCGTACACCTCGTCCTCAGCGACCGCACCCGCGGTCTGCTCGGCGCGGACGAACTCCGCCGGATACGGCCCACCGGCTATCTCATCAACACCTCCCGTGCCGCCATCGTCGATCAACCCGCCCTGCTCCAGGCACTGCGCGAGAACTGGTTCGCCGGCGCCGGCCTGGACGTCTTCGACCACGAGCCGCTGCCCGCCGACCACCCACTGCGCACCCTCCCGAACGTCCTCTCCCTCCCCCACCTCGGCTATGTCACCCGCCGCAACTACGAGGGCTACTTCCAGCAGGCCGTCGAGGACATCACCGCCTTCCTGCAAGGCAGCCCGCTCCGACGACTGGGCTGACGGGCGCGCTTGCCCGACCGAGCCGCCACGAGCGGGCCTGGCCTTTTTCCCCCGCTTCCCCTCCCCCCGCCCTCCCTCCCTCCACCGCCGGCTCGGCGCCTCCCTTCGCCGTCCCATGCCTCGCCGCCGTGCCGCTCATCCATTCGATGATGGCGAGGGCGCCCGCTGGGCATGCTCTCCCCATGTCCGAGTACGAGTGGGATCGCACCACCATGGCCGTCGTCGCCTCCGCGCTCTCCGGAGACAGCGACGGCGCGGTGGAACTCCTTCGGCCGCTCCCTCAGCGCGATGTCTGCCACATCGCCGTACGGCTCGCCGCCATGGCCGCCGACGCGTTGATCGTCGCCGCCCAGGACAGCGGAGGCGACCGCGAGGAGGCCCTGTCGCAGTGGCAGCAGTGCATCCTCCAGCACGAGGCCGAGTACGACGGCGAGTGACGCGGCCGCCGCCTGCTCAGGAGTAACTCGGGCCACCGCGCTCAGGAGTAGCTCGGGACACACGGCTCAGGCACCGCGCGGGCGGCCCCGCTCACCAGTGGCTTGGGCCGCACCGCCCCGGCACGGCGCAGGTGACACCGCTCAGGAGTGACTCGGGCCGTACCACCCGGGCAGGGCACGGGCGGCCCCGCTCGCCCCGCAGGACGGAAGCCCCGCCCCGCCGCTCAGCCGAGCCCTGCCGCTCAGCCCGGCCGGCCCGCCGCGGCAGCCATCCCGCGTATCAGCGCCTCGCGTATCGCCTCCAGCCGCTCGGCGTCCGCCCCCGGAAGCCGAGCCAGCTCACGCACCCCCAACTCGGTCTCGGCTATGGGCTCCCAAGCACCCACCTCCAGCAGCTCCCCGATGACTCCTTCGGCACCCGCCCAGTCCCCGAGGGCACAACAGCTGGCAACCGCCACAGCGGCCGCACCCATGAACCGGTGCACCGCGTTCAGAGCACTGTCGTCCAGAGCGCTGTCGTTCGGAGCGCTGTCGTTCAGATCACTCAGATCACGGCCGTTCAGCCCGTCGCCGTTCAGATCGCTGCCGTCGGGCTCGGGGGCGGGACGTATGCCGTCGGACCGCAGGTCCTCCCAGGCGGAGGCCGACCCGGCCGCGTCCGACTCGCTCGCCGCCCCGGCCAGCAGCGCCGCCTCGTACCGAACCACCGGGCCGGCGAGCGCACCGGCCGATTGCCTCGCCGCACCGACCGCTTCCCCTGCCTCCTCCAGGCGCCCGAGGCGGCGTAGACAGCCTGCCTTGAGGGCCAGGAGAGCCTCGGTCGGGCCGGCCACGGCGAGCGCACGATCGACGTCGGCCAAGGCGTGGAGATCGTCGCCCAGCAGGAGACGGACCTTGCCGCGCAGAACGAAAGCGGAGGCACCGCCGGGCGGCCGTTCCGCGCCGAGTTCGATGACCCGGTCGAAGTCCGCCAGCGCTTCCGCCAGTCGCCCCGTGAGCAGATTGGTCCTCCCCCGGGCCGCGCACCGAGCGAACTCACGCGCCGTATGCGCCCAGGCGTAGGAAGGTTCGACGGCGAGGGCCCGCTCGGCCTCCACGAGCGCCTGCTCGTAACGCTGCGTCTCCAGGTAGGTGTTGCAGCGCACCCCCCATATCCAGGGGTCGTCCGGCTGGAGTTCGGCCGCGCGCCCGAAGGCGGTCAGCGCTTCCTCGTAGCGGCCCATCGCTCTCAGCGTGAGACCGCGGCGAGCGTAGGCCCAGACGTAGTGAGGGTTGATCGCCAGGGCGCGGTCGAACTCCGCGAGGGCGAGGTCGTACTGCCCCAAGTCCCGGTAGGTCGCGCCGCGCTCGGCCATCGCCCAGGCGTACTCCGCGTTGATCTCGATGGCGCGCTCCAGGCCCGCCAGCGCCTCCTCATGGCGCCCGAGACGACGATGGCAGACGGCCCGGCTGGCGATGGTGAAGGCATGTCGGGGCCGGCCGGCCAGGGCTCGGTCGAATTCGGTGACGGCTTGCTCGAAGCGGCCCATGAGGCGGTAGACCTCGCCGAGCTGGGAGGCGGCATCCACCGAGTCCGGGGCGATGTCCAGGGCACGGGTGTAGTCCTCGGCCGCTCGCTCGAAGGAGCGCATATACCGGTGCGTCAGCCCTCGGCCGAGCAGTGCGGGTACGTCGTGCGGCGCCAGCTCCAGGCAGCGGTCGAAGTCGGCGAACGCCTGCGGCCAGGCTTCGGACTTGCGGTACTCCCGGCCCCGGATGCGGTGGATGCGGGCCTGCTCGGCCACCTCCAGACCGGACCGGGCGAGCAGCGCGGTGAGCGTCGCGATGAGGCCGTCCCCGTCCTCGGTGAGTGCGGCGACCAGCCGATCTCCCCATGCCCCGGCCTCGGCCGCGCCCGCATCCTCTCCGGCCTGACGCAGGCTCTCCGCCGCTCTGCGCACAACGGGCCGCTCGTACTCGGCCGCGTCCAAGATGTCGGCCAGCGCCTGGGACAGAGCCTGCTGGGGATCCGCGCAGAGCCGGTGATAGGTCTCCCTCAGTCGGTACTCCACCCAGCGCTCGTCGGTCCAGGACCGCTCCGGGTCGGCGTCGACCGCGCGTTCCGCACGGCGGCGGCGGGCGGCCTCGGCGAGACGGCGATGCCGGGCCGTCCAGGTCTGCGGTGATCGGCGCCGCTGGAGGCGCAGCATCGCCGTACGCACCACCTCGTGGTACTGCCACCGCCCGGCCCGGTCGGCGACGAACGGCAGCCCGCGCAGCCAGCCGAACTGCTCGGCGGCGTCCGGGTCGACCGCGGCCCGGAAGATGTCCTCGTCCAGATGGCGTGGCAGGGCGGCCGCCAGTGCCGCTTCCCGGCGGACAGGGTCCGTCTCCCACTTCAAGAAGCGCTCGACGGCCGTGTCGCTGGGGTCGTCGACGGCCTCGACCGCCCGCGGGCGGTTCTCGGCGAGGGTGGAGACCAGCACCGGCAGCCCGCCGGACAGTCGGAGGATCACCTCGACGATGCGCTCGTCGACGATGCCTCTGGTCGCCAGGAACTGCCGCGCCTCAGCCTCGGTAAAGGCCTCCAGCGGCAGCTCCGCCACACAGTCGAGGTAGTCGGCCCAGCATCGGCGGTCCAAGGCCGTCTGTCCGGCCAGCGTCACCATCACGTTGGGAGCCAGCGGGCCGTACCGGTCGGTGACCAGGACGTCGCGCAGCCATACGTCCAGCAGCGGCCCGGTCCGTTCGTAGGTGTCCAAGAAGAGGGCAAGACAGGGCACCTCGTCGGCGACGGTGCTCACTTCACGGACGAAGACCGGGGTCAGCACCTCCTGCGGCGACATCACCAGCCGGACATCGTCGTGGTTGCGCAGCCGGGCGCTGAGCAGACCACGCAGCCGTTCCGCACCGCGCGCCACCTGGCGGGGGTCCAGCGATCCGGTGACGGCTCCGACGCCGGGCACCAGATTGAGGGTGGCGAGCCCGGCCTGGGCGGCGATCACGCTGCCGGGCGAGGGGGCGGGGCCCTGCGAATCGCCCGGCTCCACCGGCCCGGACGGCCCCTCCTGCGCCGCCACGGCCGCCGCCTCGACCTCGTGCCGCCGCTCCCGATATATCGCGAACAGCTTGTCGAACGCCTTCAAGGGGCGGCCCTGCGCGGCGAGTTGGCTGCTCACGGCGGCCATCGCCTCGGGCACGCCGTGCACTGCCTCGTCGATGTACGCGGTCGGCGCGCCCCGCTCGCGCACGGCGTTCTCGAACTGCCGGATCAGGGAGGTCTTGCCGACGCCCGCCTGACCGTGCACATGGAACAGGAACTGGAACGCCGGGTCCTCCACGGCCCGCGCGAAATTGTCGCGAAAGGCCGCGATCTGGCCCTGCCGCCCGACGAACCCCTCCCGCCGTCGCAGCCGAATCAACTCCTGCCGCGACATCCTGCTGCGGTCCACGCCTCCACCCCCTCCGCGTCAGCGTCTGTCGATCCTGACGGCTTTGCCGCCCTGCTCACGCAGATTAACCTTCAGCGAAATCGAGCGTCGGCGCCTGTGGATAACTCCGGATCGGGCGATGTCCTTACGGCCCGCCACCACGCTAGGAGCTGGTCAACTCACGCCCATATCCCGCCTGTTGAGTTCCTCGGCGCAGTGGACCTCGTCGGCGTCACCGACCTTGCCGGCCTCATCTGCGTCGCCTGCCTCGTCTGCGTCATCTGCGTCATCTGCTTCGTCGACCCGTCAGCCCCGGGCCACCGCCCGCTCCACCCCTGCTCCAGCCCTACTCCACCACCGGCAGCAGCTCCGGCAGATGGCCGTCCGACGCGAGGGCGGTGCTGTGACGTTCCTGCGGCACCGGGCCGTAAGTCGTCGTGCGGGGGCGGGCGGGACGGCCGGCCTGTTCGGCAATGGCGATGAGGTCCTGAATGGAGCGGTAGGAGCCATAACTCGAACCCGCCATCCGGGAGATGGTCTCCTCCATCAGGGTGCCGCCCAGGTCGTTGGCGCCCGAGCGGAGCATCTCGGCGGCGCCGTCCGCGCCGAGCTTGACCCAGCTGGTCTGGATGTTGGTGATGTGCGGGTGGAGCAGGAGCCGGGCCATGGCCGTCACCGCGCGGTTGTCACGGGTGGTGGGTCCGGGGCGGGCGATACCGGCGAGGTAGACGGGGGCGTTGGTGTGGATGAAGGGAAGGGTGACGAACTCGGTGAAGCCTTCGACATTGTGGGACAGCGCGGACTGCTGGATCTCGGCCAGCAGGCGGAGGTGGCCGAGCCAGTGCCGTGGCTGGTCGACATGGCCGTACATCATCGTCGATGACGAGCGGATGCCCAGCTCATGGGCGCTTTTGACGACCTCGACCCAGGTGGCGGTGGGCAGCTTGCCCTTGGTGAGGATCCAGCGGACCTCGTCGTCGAGGATCTCGGCGGCCGTGCCGGGGATGCTGTCCAGGCCGGCGGCCTTGGCCTCGCTGAGCCACTCGCGGATGGACATGCCGGTGCGGGTCGCGCCGTTGACGACCTCCATGGGCGAGAAGGCGTGCACATGCATCCCGGGGACGCGTTCCTTGACGGCGCGGGCGATGTCGAAGTACGCCGTACCGGGCAGGTCGGGGTGGATGCCGCCCTGCATGCAGACCTCCACCGCGCCCACGTCCCATGCCTGTTGGGCGCGGTCGGCGACCTGGGAGAGGGAGAGCGTGTAGGCATCTGCGTCCGTGCGGCGCTGGGCGAAGGCGCAGAAGCGGCAGCCGGTGTAGCAGACGTTGGTGAAGTTGATGTTCCTGGTGACGATGTAGGTGACGTCGTCGCCAACCGTGGCGCGGCGCAGATCGTCGGCGATCTTGCACAGGGCGTCCAGCGCCGGCCCGTCGGCGTGCAGCAGCGCCAGCGCCTCCGGGTCGGTGAGCTTGGTGGGATCGTCGGCGGCCTGCGACAGGGCCTGCCGTACGTCGGCGTCGATGCGCTCCGGCGCCATCCCCGGGGCGGCGGCCTCACGCAGCGCCTCCCAGTCGCCGTAGACCTCGTCGAAGTCGTCGCGGCGGTCGGTGGTGCGGCCGTCGGTGTCGATGGTGCGGTGGAGGTCCGTACGGCCCGTGGAGTGCATCGCGAAGCCCTCGTCGGGCTCCTGCCAGGGGCGTCCGACCACCGGGGCGTCCTCGACGGCCAGGCCCGTCTCCGGGTCGGCGAGGGCGCGGACATGGGGCAGCAGGCGGGGGTCGAGCCAGGGTTCGCCGCGCTGGAGGAACTCCGGGTAGATGGGGAGCCGCTCGCGCAGCTCGAAACCGGCGGTGGCGCAGCGCTCGGTCAGCTCCTCGATCTGCGGCCAGGGGCGCTCGGGGTTGACGTGGTCGAGGGTCAGCGGGGAGACGCCGCCCCAGTCGTCGATCCCGGCGTCGATGAGCAGCGCGTATTCGCCGTCGACCAGATTGGGCGGGGCCTGGATGCGGGTCGAGGGGCCCATGATGTGCCGGGCCACCGCGATCGTCGCGGCCAGCTCCTCCAGTTCGGCGTCCGGCATGCCGCGCATCGCCGTGTCCGGCTTGGCGCGGAAGTTCTGCATGATCAGTTCCTGGATGCCGTGGTACGCGCGCTGGATGCGACGCAACGCGAAGAGGGACTCGGCCCGCTCCTCATAGGTCTCGCCGATGCCGATCAACAGCCCGCTGGTGAAGGGGACGTTGGAGCGGCCGGCGTCCTCCAGGACCCGCAGTCGGACGGCCGGCTCCTTGTCGGGCGATCCGTAGTGCGGACCGCCGGGCTCGCTCCACAGGCGCTCGGCGGTCGTCTCCAGCATCATCCCCAGCGACGGGGCTACCGGCTTGAGGCGCTGGAAGTCCGTCCAGGACATCACCCCGGGGTTGAGGTGCGGCAGCAGTCCGGTCTCCTCCAGGACGCGGATGGCCATGGCGCGGAGGTACGAGACCGTGTCGTCGTAGCCGTGCGCCTCCAGCCATTCACGGGCCTCCGGCCAGCGGTCCTCAGGCTTGTCCCCCAGGGTGAACAGGGCTTCCTTGCAGCCCATTTCCGCGCCGCGGCGCGCGATGTCCAGCACCTCGTCCGGCGACATGAACATCCCGTGGCCGTCACGGCGCAGTTTGCCGGGGACGGTGACGAAGGTGCAGTAGTGGCACTTGTCCCGGCACAGGCGCGTCAGGGGGATGAAGACTCCGCGCGAGTACGTGATGACGCCGGGGCGGCCCGCGGCCTCCAGGCCGGCGTTCCGCACCCGGGCCGCGGAGGCACACAGGCCCTTGAGGTCCTCACCACGGGCCTGCAGCAGCACCGCGGCCTCGCCGACGTCCAGCGCCACGCCGTCGCGAGCCCGTTTCAGCGCGCGGCGCATCGCGTTCGCCGTGGGGCGGCCCTGGGTGGGCCCGGCGCTCGTCCCTCGGTCGGTCACCTGGTCGGATGCCTGGTCAGGTCCCTGCGCGCTGGTAGTCATTCCCCGAGCATACGAGCGCCCGCCGACCGCACCCCCACCCGAGAGTGGGGTGGTCCATGTGCCGCTGATCACTGCGGACGGAGGTTATGTCCGCGCCCAAAGCGGGCAATTCCCCGGCGGCGGCTCCCCGCATGCCTACATGCTGGCCAGCAGCTCGTCGGAGTACGTCCGGGTCATGAACTCCATGTTGTGACCGTCGGGGTCGTTGATGTAGACGCCGCGGCCGCCGTCCAGGGTGTTGATCTGCTGGGGCTTGTTGTGCATGGGGTCGGCCCAGTAGGGCAGTTCGCGCGTCTGTATGCGGCCCATGATGGCGTCGAACTCTTCCTCGGTGACCAGGAACGCGTAGTGCGTGGGGACGAACTCACCGCCGCCGCCCAGATGCTCCGCGTAATCGAGGGCGACCCCGTTGTCCAGCTTGAGGGCGGCGAAGGGTCCGAACGACTTCGGCTCGGGCACTCCGAGCAGGTCGGCGAGGAAGCGGGCGGAGGCGAAACGGTCGGTGCTCTGCACGATCGTGTGGTCGAGGCGAGGCATCTGGGATCTCCTTGATCGTTATGGTCCGGCGATCGGCGGCGTCCCGTGAGCCCCTGGTTCGGCTCGGGGCGCCGGCCTCCGGGGCCGGTGATCGATCTCCTGTGGACCGTGGATCTGCGGGTCCTTCACCTTCGACGGTACGACCGCGGGCGCCGACGCGGATCGGTCTGCGGTACCGGCCGGGCCGGTCCGGGCCGTACGCCGATGGTCCTAGGGCAAGCCGAAGCCCCCGCCCTCTCCCGGGCACGCGCCTCGGCCACCCGACCCGCCCGTCACCCACCTCGCACGGCGCGCTCCCGTACGTCACGGGTGCTGGCGCGGTCCCCGTGACCCGGCTGCCCGGCGCGCTGTCGGGTCACAGGTACCGCGCGAAGTCGTCCAGGGTTCGCAGCACCTCCGCCTCCCCGGCGGCAGGCAGTTGCAGGACGACTTCCTGCAGGCCCAGGTCGCTGTAGTGGGCCAGCTTTCCGGCCGACGGCCGCACTCCGTACGGCACCACCAGCGGGTCGCCCGCGCGCCCCGCGTCCGACCAGGCCTGCCGTAGTACCGGAAGGGTCTCGGTCAGCCCTCGGCCGCCGATCGGCAGCCAGCCGTCCGCGTAGTCGGCGATCTGCCCGAAGAGTTTGGGGCCGGCCGCGCCACCGAGCAGCATGCGCGGCGCGCCGTGCACCGGCTTGGGGTAGGCCAGGGACGCCCGTACGGACCCGAACTCCCCCTTGTACGCGGTCGGTTCGTCGGCCCACAGGGCGCGCATCAACGCCACCCGGTCGCGGGTCAGCTCGCGCCGGGTCGACCACTCCACTCCGTGGTCGGCGGCCTCCTCGACGTTCCAGCCGTAGCCGATGCCGAGCGTGAAGCGGCCTCCGGAGAGGAAGTCGAGGGTCGCGATCTGCTTGGCGAGGTCGACCGGGTCGTGCTGCGTGACGAGGGTGATGCCGGTGCCCAGGGCGAGGCGCTCGGTGACCGCGGCGGCCTGGCCCAGGGCGATGAGCGGGTCGAGGGTGCGGCCGTATTCGCGGGGCAGCGGCTCGCCCATGGGCGCGGGAGTGTCGCGGCTGGCGGGGATGTGGGTGTGTTCGGGGAGGTAGAGGCCGGCGAATCCGCGCTGTTCCAGCTCACGGGCGAGTTGGTCCGGCCGGATCGTCTCGTCGGTCAGGAAGATCGTGGTCGCGATCCGCATCTGTGGACACCTCCGTCAGGCGTGTGGGTGACGGCATGTTGCCTCAGCGCCCGACAGTTATCCACAGGCCTTTCCCTCCGCGTCACAGCCGCGTACAACAGTTTTCACGCGGCGCAACGAAACGACCGCGCAGCGATACGAGACCGATACGACGCGAGACAGCCCTAGACGACACGAGACGACACGGGGGGCGGGTATGGAACGACGCGATGTTCTGAGACTTTCGGCGGTTGCGGGCACGACGGGCGCGCTTACGCTCGGACGTGTGAGCTTCGCCGACGCGGAGCCGGCGGCCGGGCGACCCGGTGGCGAGCCGGGTGAGCAGACCCGCCGGGTTACCGGCCATCTGCCGACGGGCGCGCCGGACTTCGTCTATCTGCCGGTCGAAGTACCCCGCGGGGTAAGGGAGATCGCCGTCTCCTACCGCTACGACAAGCCTCCTGTGCCCGAGGGCACGACCGGCAACGCCTGCGACATCGGCATCTTCGACGAGCGGGGCACGGAGCTGGGCGGCTCCGGCTTCCGCGGCTGGTCGGGCGGCGCGCGCTCGGAGTTCTTCCTGCGCGCCGACGAGGCCACCCCGGGATACCTTCCCGGCCCCGTCAACGCCGGCACCTGGCACATCGCCCTCGGCCCGTACACGGTCGCGCCGCAGGGACTGTCCTACGACGTCACGATCACCCTGCGGTACGGCCCCCGGCGACACACCCCGGCGCCCGTCTATCCGCCCCAGCGTGCCCGGGGCCGCGGACGCGCCTGGTACCGCGGCGACAGCCATCTGCACTCGGTCCACTCCGACGGCAAGCGCACACCCGCCGAGATCGCGGCGCTGGCCCGCGCCGCCGGCCTGGACTTCATCACCACCTCCGAACACAACACCACCTCCGCGCACCGCGCCTGGGAAGGCCTGTGGGGCGACGACCTGCTGATCCTGACCGGCGAGGAGGTGACCACCCGCAATGGGCACGTGGTGGCGATGGGCACCGACCCCGGGGTCTTCATCGACTGGCGCTACCGGGCGCGCGACAACGCCTTCGGGAAGTTCGCGCGTGCCATCCGACGGGCCGGGGGACTGGTCATCCCGGCGCATCCACACGCCACGTGCATCGGCTGCAACTGGAAGTTCGGGCTGAACGAAGCGGACGCGGTGGAGGTCTGGAACGGCCCGTACACCCCCGATGACGAGGTCACCCTCGCCGAGTGGGACAACGCGCTGGTCGCGCACACCCAGGGCCGCGCCGGCTGGCTGCCGGCCGTCGGCCACAGCGACGCCCACCGCGACCCGGACGTCGTCGGTCTGCCGCAGACCGTGGTGCTCGCCGACGATCTCTCCCGCCGCGCCCTCCAGGACGGCATACGGGCGGGCCGGGTCTGGATCGCCGAGTCCTCGAAGGTCGACCTGGCCTTCTCCGTCACCGGCGAGCGCGGCGAACACGCCGGAATCGGCGAGCGCCTGGAGGTCCCCCGCACGACGCGGGTCACCGCCCGGTTGAAGGTGTCCGGCGCCCCGGGCTGCACGGTCTCCTTCGTCACCGACCAGGGCCGGCTGTACACGACCGCGCTTCCGCCGTCCGGTGAGGGCACCGTGACGTGGCAGACCACCCCGGACTACGCCGCCTATATACGCGCGGAAGTCCGCCACCCGCCGACCACAGCGGGCCTCCCGGGCCCGATGGCAGCCATGACCAACCCGATCTTCCTGGGGCGGTGGGAGGCCTGAGAGGTGTGCGGGGTGTGGGGTGAGGGGCACGTCGCCGGCGCCGGAGGCGTGGCAGACGCCTGAGGCGTGGCAGACGCCTGAGGCGTGACCGGCGCCTGGGGTGTTGCAGGCATCTGCGACTTCTGAGAGCAACATGCCGGGTGGGGGCGGAGGCGGGGAGGGGAGGGGAGGGGAGGGGGGCGGGAAGCGCACGTCCTCGACTACTCCCCCACCGTTCAGCCACTCCCCCACCGTTCAGCCACTCCTCGACCGGCAACTACTCCTCAACCACCAACGCCGGTGTGGCTCGGGTCAGTACCTCGCCCCGGAAGAAGGCGGGGCTGCGGCGTTGCATGACGAGCATGAGGACGGCGCCCAGTAGGAGCAGGCCGACCCCGATGACGAAGACCGAGCCGACGCCGAAGACCGAACTGCCGGACCCGTAGGCGGGGTTCCACATATCGATCAGGGTCTTGGCGAAGACGGCCGCGAGCAGGAGGCCACCCAGGAACGGGAAGACACCCTTGAAGAGCAGGTCGCGGACCGATGTGCGCAGCTCGCGGCGGAAGAACCAGGCGCAGGCGAAGGCCGTGATCGAGTAGTAGAAGCAGATCATGAGGCCGAGGGCGTAGATGGTGTCGATGAGGACGTTCTCGCTGAGGAGGCTCATCACGGCGTAGAAGACGCCGGTGGCGACACCGGCGGCGACGGTGGCCCGGCCCGGGGAGCGGAAGCGCGGGTGGATCTTGGCGAAGGACGCCGGCAGCGCCTCGTACGCACTCATCGCCAGGACCGTGCGGGCCACCGGGATGAACGTGGTCTGCAGACTGGCCGCGGCCGAGGCGAGGACCGCGACGAAGAGCAGTACGCCGAGCACGGTGCCCATGACGGGGTTGGCGAGGGCGGCGAAGACGTTGTCGGACGTGTCCGGGTTGCCCAGGCCGAGCCCCTTGTCGCCGGCGCCGGAGAACATCTGGGAGGCCACGGCGGTGAGCAGATACGAGCCGATCAGCACGAGCATGGCCAGAAGGGCCGCGCGGCCGGGCGTCTTCGCGCTGCCGGCGGTCTCCTCGTTGACCGTGAGGCAGGCGTCCCAGCCCCAGAACATGAAGATCGAGAGGGACAGGCCGGCCGTGAAGGCGGAGAAGGACTGGACGGCGAACGGGTCGAGCCAGGTCCAGGAGAAGTGGACGGAGCCGGCGAAGTCGCCGGACTGCGCCTTCATCACGGCCATCACGACGAAGACCGCGAGGACGGCGAGTTGGAGGCCGACCAGGGCGTACTGGACGCCCTTGGTGGCGGTCATCCCGCGGTAGCTGATCGCGGTGGCGGCGGCGATGAAGGCCAGGCACGTCAGGATGTGGGCGGCCTTGTTGCCGTCGAGGTCGGCGATGGCTTGGCTGCCGGTGAGTTCGCCGAGCAGCAGATAGAAGAACGAAGTGGCCACGCCGGCGAGGTTGGAGAGCACGATGATCGTCGCGATCACCAGTCCCCAGCCGCACATCCAGCCGATCCGCGGCCCGAAGGCCTTGACGGTCCAGGTGAAGGAGGTGCCGCAGTCCGGTACGGCCTGGTTGAGCTCGCGGTAGGCGAAGGCGACCAGCAGCATCGGCAGGAAGCCGGCGAGGAAGACGGCGGGCATCTGCAGCCCGACCTCGCCGACCGTGGGGCCGAGCGTCGAGGTGAGGCAGTAGACGGGGGCGACGGTGGAGATGCCGATGACCGCGCTGCCGAGCAGGCCTACGGAGTTGCCGCTGAGGCCCTTGCTGCGGGTGTCACCGCCGGTAGCGCCGACGCTCGTTACCGTGTCTCCGGTTTGGGGCCGGAGGTCAACCTGAACCATGAACAGGACGTTAAGCGCTGCTGTATTCGCATCCGGAAGATCAAACTCCGGAACTGACGCCTTCGCTGCGCAGGGGAATTGGCGAAGCAGTCAGGCGATGTCAAGATTAATTGCGGGATCAACCTTTGGTTCGATGGCCGGGCGCCATCGCTTCCACATTGCGGGAATCGCAGCACTGTCCGTTTTGTCACGATTCGAAATTTTCCCGTCCGGATTTTGAACACCACATCTCGCTCACCGGAGCTTCCGGCTCTCCCCACTCGGCCCGGCAGCCTCCCCCCGGCTCACCCGCCTCCGCCGCACCCACGCCTCGCCCCCCGCCTCACCCCGGCCACACGATCGCCTGCAGCTCGCTGTACGCATGCAGCGCGTACGAGCCCACGTCCCGCCCCACCCCGCTCCTCTTGAAGCCGCCGAACGGCGCCTCCATGTTCCGGCCGACGGTGTTGACCCCGACCCCGCCGGCCCGCAGCCGCCGGGCCACCCGGAAGGCGCGGGCCACATCGCCCGACCAGACGTAGTCGATCAGTCCGTAGTCGCTGTCGTTGGCCAGGTCCACCCCTTCGTCCTCCTCGTCGAAGGGGACGACCACGACGACCGGGCCGAAGATCTCCTCCCGCACCACACGCATATCGCGGGTGCAGTCGGCAAGGAGCGTGGGGGCCACATAGCACCCCTCCTCCTGCGCGGGCCGCTCACCACCCGCGACGAGGCGGGCGCCCTCCTTGCGGCCCAGTTCCACATACGACTCGACCCGGTCCCGGTGCGCGGCCGAGATCACCGGCCCGACGACCGTGCCCCGCTCCCTCGGATCGCCGACCTCGAGCCGCCCGACGTACCGCGCGAGGCCGTCCACCAGGGCCTCGTACACACCCCGCTGTGCGATCACCCGTGTCGGCGCCGTGCAGATCTGCCCGCTGTAGAAGGAGAAGGTCGTGCCGATGCCCCGGACTGCCGACTCCAGGTCCGCGTCGTCGAAGACCACCGCCGCGCCCTTGCCGCCCAGCTCCATGAGCTGGCGCTTCATGCCGCGGCCGCAGACCTCGCCGATGCGCTGCCCGACCGCCGTGGAGCCGGTGAAACTCACCATGTCCACGTCCGGCGAGTCGACGGCCGCCTCACCGACCTCCACCGACGCGCCGCTCACCACGTTCACCACACCCGGCGGCGCCCCCGCCTCCGCCAGCGCGGCCGCCATCCGGTACACCGACAGGGGATCCTGCGGGGCGGGCTTGACCACGACCGTGTTGCCCATCGCCAGGGCCGGGGCCACCTTGCCCGCGGGATTCGCCCAGGGGTTGTTGTAGGAGGTGATGCAGGTGACGACACCGACCGGCTGGCGCACCGCGAGCGCTCCGATCACCGCCGCCCCGCCCATCGGTCCGGCCTCGTTGATCTGCGGCACGAGTGCCTGCTCGACCGGCTCCAGGGCCCCCTTGGCGTAGCGGCGGAAGCGCGCCACCGCCACCCCGACCTGCATGCCCCGCGCGGTCGCGGTCGTCGCACCGCTCTCGGCCTGCGCCAGCTCGGCGTTCGCGGCGAAGTCGCGCTGGATGACGTCCGCGGCGCGGTCGAGGATCGCGGCGCGCTCCTCCGGCCGGGTACGGGACCAGGCCGCGAAGGCCTCGCGCGCCGCCGCGGCCGCCTCGTACACCTGCGCCCGGGACGCCTCGGGCGCGCGCCCGACGACCGCCCCGTACGCCGGATCGATCACGTCGTAGTGTCCGCCGGCCGGCTCGACCCACTCTCCGCCGATGAACAACTTGCCGTCCAAGACCGTCATGTGGCGCCCCCGATCGTCACTTGGTCCACCCCTGCCGCCACTTGGCGCCGGCCAGTCGTCGCCTGATGTTCCCCGGCGGCCACTCGACGCTCCCCTGCCGCACCTCGGCACTCTCCGCCCGTCACTTGGTGGCCACCGTCCTGGTGTCCCGCCCCGACCGCAGCACCCTGCCCGGCACGGCGCCGGTCACCGCGTCGTCGCGGATCACCTCGACGCCGTTGACCCACACCGCGTTCACGCCGATCGCCGCGGAGTCCAGGCGGGGGCTGTCGCCCGGCAGGTCGTGCACGAGCGTCGCCTTGCCCGCGTCGATGGTCTCCGGGTCGAAGAGCACCAGATCGGCGTGCCAGCCTTCCCGGACGCGTCCCCGCTCCCGCAGGCCGAAGAGCTGCGCGGGGTCGTCGGTGAGCATCTTCACGGCCTGCTCCAGCCCGACCAGCTTGCGTCCGCGCAGGCAGTCGCCGAGGAACCGGGTCGTGTACGGGGCTCCGCACATCCGGTCCAGGTGCGCGCCCGCGTCCGAGCCGCCCAGCAGTACGTCCTCGTGCCGCCAGGTCTCGGCGCGCAGGGCCCAGGAATCCGGGTCGTTGTCGGTCGGCATGGGCCACAGCACCGTGCGGAGCCGGTCGTTGGCGCAGATCTCCACCAGGCAGGCGAACGGCTCCTGCCCGCGCTCGGCGGCGATGTCCCGTACGACCCGCCCCGTCAGACCCTCGTTGGCCTCGCTGTACGTATCGCCGATGACATAGCGGCCGAAGTCGGCGAGCCGTCGGAAGACGCCGGCCTCCTTGCTGTCCGCGCGCCGCAGCATCTCGGCGCGCACGGCCGCGTCGCGCAGCCTGGCGATCCGCTCGTCGATCGGCAGCCCGAGGATCTCGCCCCATCCGGGGATCAGGTTCAGGGCGCAGAAGGTGCCCAGCGACATGTTCATCGGCGTCAGGATCGGCATCGTCAGCGCCACGACCCGGCCGCCCGTCTTCCGGGCCCGCTCACTGGCCACGAGCTGGCGCGGCACACGCTCGGGGACGGCGGCGTCGATGGTGAGGACGTTCCAGTTCAGGGGCCGCCCGGCCGTCGCGCTCATCTCCACGAACAGCTCGATCTCCGCGTCGCTGAACTGGTCGAGGCAGCCGGCCACGATCGCCTCGATCTGGGTGCCCTCGTGCTCGGCGACGGCCCGCGACAGGGCGAGCAGTTCGGCCGGCTTCGCGTGCCGGGACGCGACCGGCTCGCCGTCGCCGTCGGAGTGGGTGGACGACTGGGTGGTGGACAGCCCCCACGCCCCCGCCTCCATCGCCTCGTGGAAGAGGGCGAGCATCTGCGCCATCTGCTGCTCGCTCGGCTGCCCGCCCACCGCGTCCGCGCCCATCACATACCGGCGCAGCGCACAGTGCCCCACCATGAAGCCCGCGTTGACGGCGATGCGCCCCTCCAGCGCGTCCAGGTACTCCCCGAACGAACTCCAGTCCCAGGGCGCGCCCTCCTCCAGCGCCACCAGGGACATGCCCTCCACCTTGGACATCATCCGGCGGGTGTAGTCGGCGTCCTCGGGCCGCGCGGGGTTCAGCGGGGCCAGGGTGAAGCCGCAGTTGCCGCCCGCGACGGTCGTCACGCCGTGGTTGAGCGAGGGCGTGGCATAGGGGTCCCAGAAGAGCTGGGCGTCGTAGTGGGTATGCGGATCGACGAATCCGGGCGCGAGGATCCGGCCGTGGGCGTCCTCGCTCGTCACGGCTTCCTCGCGCACCGTCCCGGGGTCGGCGATGACGGCGATGCGCCCGTCGCGTATCCCGACGTCGGCGACGTACCCGGGCGCGCCCGTCCCGTCCACGACGGTCGCGCCCTTGATCAGGTGGTCGAGCATGACGGCAGTGCCTCCCCTTCCCCTGCGGTTGCCGAACCCTTCCGGACGCCTCAGTCGCCGGCCGCCCGCCGGAACCGGCTCGTCCGATGCACCGGGTCCGTGTCGATCTTCGGGATCACGTGCTCACCGATGAGCTTGATCGTGTTCATGGTGTCCTCGTACGACACCCCGATCGGCAGCCCGAAGCTCAGCTGGTCGGCGCCGGCCTGCTCCCAGCGCTTGCACTGCCGGAGCACCTCGTCCGGATCGCCGCAGATCATCAGCTCCTCGGCGATCAGCAGCTCGATGATCTCGGCGGTGTAGTCGGGCAGCAGCTCGGGCCACTCGGGGATGCCCTCGGGCCGCGGGAAGGTGTCGTGGTAGCGGAAGACCAGCGACTGGAGGTAGTTGAGCCCGCCGTTGACGGCGATCTCCACCGCCTTCTCGTGTGTCTCGGCGCAGATCGCCGTCGAGGTCACCATCACGTTGTCGTTGACGAAGTCGCCGATCGGCTCGGCGTCTCGGATGGCCGTCTTGTACTGCTCCAGCACCCACTCCATGTCGGAGACCTTCTGGACGCTGAAGCCCAGCACGCCGAGCCCCTTCTTGGCCGCCATGGCGTACGAGGACGGCGATCCGGCCGCGTACCACATCGCCGGGTGCGAGGCCCCGTACGGCTTGGGGAAGATCTTGCGCGGCGGCAGCTGCCAGTGCTTGCCCTGGAACCCGGGGTACTCCTCCTGGAGCCACATCTTCGGGAACTCGGCGATGGTCTCTTCCCAGATCTCCTTGGTGTGGTTCATGTCGGTGATGCCGGGGAGGAAGCCGAGGATCTCGTGGGATCCGGCGCCGCGCCCGCTGCCGAACTCGAACCGCCCCTCGCTGAGGTGGTCGAGCATGGCGACCTTCTCGGCGACCTTCACGGGGTGGTTGACCTGGGCGAGCGGATTGAAGATCCCCGAGCCCAGGTGGATCCGCTCGGTCGCGTGCGCCAGGTACCCGAGGAAGACGTCGTTGGCGGAGAGGTGCGAGTACTCCTCCAGGAAGTGGTGCTCGGACGCCCAGGCGTACTTGAAGCCGGAGGCGTCCGCCTGGATGACGTACTCGGTCTCCTCCATCAGCGCCTTGTGCTCCGCGAGCGGATCGGTCTCGGCCCGCTTGCCCACGTATCCCTGTACAAAGAGCCCGAATTCCAAGGAGGTTCACCGTCCCGAGCTATTTCTGACGTAGCGTCAGATTCGATGTGTGAGCCGACTGTTCCATCGCACGCCAGGGGCGTCAATAGCCGCCGCACGGGATACCTGACTAGTCGTCAGATTCGTTGGATGGGCTTTTCCCGCCGTCACAGGACGCTGACCCCCGCCAGCCATCCGCCGTCGATGACGAACGGCTGCCCGGTGATGTACGACGAGTCCTGGCAGGACAGGAAGAGCGCCAGCCTGGCGACCTCCTCCGGCTGCCCGACCCGCCCCAGCGGCACGAGCTTCGCGTAGAGCTCCCCAAGGGCCTGCGCGGCCGCCTCGCCGTCCGCCTCCGGATCGAGCTGCGCCGGGTTGCTCATCGCGGTGTCGATGGCCCCCGGGCACACCGCGTTCACCCGGATCCCCCTGGCGGCGAGTTCGAGCGCGGCGACCCTGGTCAGGCCCACGATCGCGTGCTTGGTGGCGGTGTACGCGCCGACGTACGCCATACCCGTGACGCCCGTGTACGAGGCGGTGTTCACGATGGTCCCGCCGCCCGCGGCCTCGATCTCGGGCGCGACGCTCTTGATCCCGAGGAAGGCACCGATCTGGTTGACCTGGATGACCTGCTGGAACTCGTCGAGCGGGGTGCTGGTCAGCTCGTTGAAGCGCAGGATGCCGGCGTTGTTGACCAGCCCGTCGACCTTGCCGAAGGCCCGCTTGGCCGCGGCGACGGCCGCTTGCCAGTCGTCCTCCCGGCTCACGTCCAGGTGGACGTACGCGGCCCGCCCCTCCCCTATCTCCTTGGCGAGGGCCTCGCCCTGATCGTCGAGAACGTCGGCGAGCACGACCCGCGCCCCCTCGGCCGCGAAGAGCCGCGCCTCCTGCTCGCCCTGCCCGCGCGCCGCACCGGTGACGATGACGACGCGTCCGTCCAGCTTGCCCATGGCAGCCTCCTTGGCCACTCGGTTCAGGTGCGGATGATCGGTACAGGTGCGGGATCGCCGGTGCGGACACAAACGGCCGGTGCAGGTACGGACGGCCGCTTCGGGTGTCCGCGGCCGCTCAATCCAGGTGAGGGGCGACTTCGGCCGCGAACGCCGCCATCTGATCCGTCAGTTCGCCGCGGCTACGGGACCTGAACCGCACCTGGATCTGGTGCACGCCCATCGCGGCGTACTCCCGCAGCGACGCAGCGATGCGCTCGGGCTCCCCGGACAGGGTCCGACGCCCGACCTCCCACCCCGGATCGCCCACGTACACCGGCTCGACGATGGCCCCGATCACGGCCGGCTCCTCGATGCCGGCCGCCTCCCTCGCCGCCCGCAGCTTGGCGATCTGCCCGGGCAGCTGCTCGCGCCGGTCGCCCTGCGGCAGCCAGCCGTCCGCGCGCTCCGCGGCCCGGCGTACGGCGGCGGGCGAGGATCCCCCCACCCAGATCGGCGGCCGCGGCCGCTGCGCGGGCCGCGGCGCCTGACCCAGCCCCTCGAACGCGAACCGCTCCCCGGCGAACTTCGGGAACTCCTCGCCCCCCAGCGCCGCCTTCAGCGCATCCACCGTCTCGTCCAGCACCGCCCCGCGCCGCACGAAGTCCACCCCGAGCGCCTCGAACTCCTCCCGGACGTGCCCGGCGCCGACCCCGAGGATCAGCCGCCCGCCGGAGAGGTGATCGAGCGTCGCGTACTGCTTGGCCGTGACCAGCGGATGCCTCAGCCCGACCACCGCCACGTGGCTCAGCAGCCGCACTCGCTCCGTCACGGCGGCCAGATGCGCGAGCGTGGCGACCGGGTCGTACCACACGGTGCTCATCGCCTCGGCCAGCCGCCGCGGGATCGCGATGTGCTCGCAACAGGCGAGGTAGGCGAACCCGTGCCGGTCGGCGGCCCGCGCGATCTCGACCAGGTCGGCGGGCCCCGCGGCGACCTCCCAGCTCTCCGCGTAGAGCGTGCTCTGCGACTGCACCGGAAGCTGCATCCCGTACGCCAGCCGCCCCAGCTCGGGCCGCCATACGCCTTCCCCCGCACCGCCCACGTCGCTGCCCACGTCGCCACTCACGCGCCCTCCAGCCATACCTGACGGACCGTCATATAGCTTGCCGGGTCATGGTCGTGCCTTACCTGCCATCAGACAAGAGCCGGGGAGGGACGGACCCGATGTCACCCGATGCCGATCCGGCACTGCAGCCGCCGGCCTGCCCCGACGAGTACGGCCCCGAGCAGCGGCTCGCGAACCGGATCCGGCGCGGCTTTCGCACCGCAGCCGGGCACCTCGACACCGCGACGGCGCCGTTGATCTCCGCTTGGGGGCGGAAGCCGGAGGTCTAGGGGGTGCCTACACCGCGCCCCGGGACGCGCGCCACATCGTGTGTTCGCGGCTGATCGCCTCCTCGGCGTCGGCGATCTCCTGGGCCCACTCCGACTCGTCGCGCACCGCGGACAGCCGCTGGTGCACGATGCTCAGTTCGGTCGCCGCGAAGGTGTAGGCCCGGCCCAGCGACTCGTGCTGGCGTACCGCGAACCACGCGGCCCCCGCGCCCAGCACCGCCGCCAGCACACCGGGCAGGTCGAAGGTGACGATCTCCAGCAGGCGCAGTACGGCGGCGAGCACGCCCAGTGCCTCCACGGTGATCAGGCCGATCCGCCAGCGGCGGGCGAGCTTGATGTTCGTGGTCGCCTTGGCCCCGTACCACTGCTGCTGATCGGCGATCCGGCCGGTGAGATACGCCTGCTTGCGGACCGCGAACGGGCTCTGGCGCAGCTCGCCCATGGTCTCGGTCGCGGCCATCGAGCCGACCGGGACGAGGCTGTCGCTCGGTGCCTCCCGCAGCAGGACCTCCAGCCGCTCGTGGAACCTGCGCTCCGCGTCGGCCGCGGGCAGGGTGACCGGGAACGGGTCGCCGGCCACCGCGTACCGCCACGACAGCGTCTTCACCGACTCCGCCAGGGCCCGCCCGTCGTACCAGGCCCGCTCCGGCCGGTCCGTGAGCATCCAGACCTCTAAATAGACGGTCGCCAGGAACGCCAGCAGCACCATCGCCACCGCCGCGTCCGCGCTCGACACCGCGCAGACCGCGGCGGCGATCGCCAGCAGCAGGCGCCATTTCGTGCCCGTCATATAGCGCCGCTGCCCCGAGAGGGAAGCGGTGTCCGCCGACCGGAATACCGCCGGGAAATCCTCGTCGCCGAGTGTGCGCACCTCGCCCATCCGCAGCCCCGCCCGCCCCTCGCACTCGCAGCATGCGTCCGAAATACCGGAGAAGTGAGGAGTCTAGAGGTGATCGGGGGCGTTCGGGCGGGGAATGGGGAGGTTACGGGCCATGGCCGGGCGGCGGCCGTCCCCGCGGCCTCGCGGGCGCCGGGCGATCTGGACGTTTCTGCGCCAACCACCCTGCCCACAGGCCCTGTTGCGAGTGCATCCGGCACTGAGGATGATGCGGCGACCGGGGTCCGGCAGCGGGCCCGAAACGGCCTGAACGGACGGGGGAGCGGGATTGGGAGACGGGAACGCGGCGGAGCGGCCGTACCGGAATGACGCCTTCATTTCCTACCACCATGCGTCGGACAGCGCGAAGGCCGCCCATCTGCGGCGCGGGCTGCAGAATTTCGCCCGCAGCTGGCGGCAATTACGCGCGCTGCGGGTCTTTCTCGACAAGGACTCGCTGTCCGCGAATCCGGGGCTGTGGCCGGAGATCGAGCGCCAGCTCGCCGATTCCGGCGCCTTCATCCTGCTGGCCTGCCCGGGTTCGGCCGACTCGGTGTGGGTGCAGAAGGAGGCCGAGTGGTGGCGCACCGGCCTGGGGCCGCGCAAGATGCTCATCGCGGTCACCGGCGGGGAGTTGGTGTGGGACCACGAGCGCGGGGACTTCGACTGGGAGCGCACCACGTGTCTGCCGCGCACCATGGCGGGCATGTTCACCGACGAGCCGCGCTGGGTCGATCTGCGCTGGATGTCGGAGGACGACCCCGGCTCGCTCCGCGACCCCCGGTTCCAGCAGTGTGTGGCCGATCTGGCGGCGCCCCTGCACGGCCGCCCCAAAGAGGACCTGATCGGTGCGGACGTCGCCCAGCACCGCAAGACCCGACGGCTGGCGCGGGGCGCGCTCGCCGTCATCACCACGCTCGCCGTGCTGGCCGGTGCGGCGTCGGTGGTCGCGGTGCTGCAGCGGGACGAGGCCCGCAGGCAGGCCCGGCTGGCGACCTCGCGGCAGCTCGCGGCCACCGCGCTGAACCTCAAGGACGGCAACCTGCGGCTGGCCTCGCTGCTGGGCATCGAGGCGTACCGCATGCAGAAGTCGCCCGAGGCCATCGCCACGCTGAATCGACTCGCCACCGACAGCCCGTACTTGGTGAGGATGGTGTCGAGCGCGAAGCCGATCAGCACCTTGGCCTTCAGCGGGGACGACACCGCCGTCGCCGTGGGGGACGAGGGCGGCGCGGTGACGGTGTGGAGCAGCGACGGCCGCGCGGTACGCGCCCGTACCGAGCTGCCCGGCCGGATCACGGCGGCGGGTTTCAGCGAGGACGGCAAGCGCCTGGCCGTCGGCGACGGCAAGGGCAATCTGGGGGTCTACGACCTGGCGGGCAGGAAGCTGCGGCGGCTCGCGCCGATGCCGAAGGCGGTTTCCTCGCTGGAGTTCAGCATGGGCGGGAATCTGGCCGTCGCGGACGAGGACGGCACGGTGACGCTCTACGAGCAGGCCCGGGAGAAGTTCCGCTCCAAGCGCACCGGCCACATTGGCAGCCTGGTGGTCTTCCAGAACGAGGAGAGCTATCTGCTGGTCCGCGACGCGGTCGGCGGCGGCGCCCTGTACACCGTGCCCGACCTGCGCACGGTCATGGATGACCAGACGTTCAAGCTGCCGGCCAATCAGGCCGCGGTCGCCGTGTCCGCTGGAGGGCACTGCTTCGGATACCTCAAATACGGGATCTTCACCAGCACGGGACTGCCGAAGGCCAAGGGGCGCGAGGCCCTCGCCGACACCTGCGGGAAGTTCCCCATGCTCCCCAACGAGGAGGCGCTGATGCTGGCGCTGACCGACGGCAGCCGGATGGCCGTCGGGACGGCGTCCGGCATCACGGTGGTCGACGGCGAGGCCGACGGCGAGGAGGACGGGGAGACCGACGGGGAGCCCAACCAGGTCCGCAAGCTCACCGGCGTCGGCCGGCCCACGCTGCTGAAGTTCTCCGCCACGGGCGGCAGGCTCGCCTCCGCGCACGGCCGGACGGCCGCGCTGTGGAACCTCGGCCAGGCGTCCCGGACCGCGCACACGCACGGGCTGTCCCTCGTCGACATGCAGAACATGATCGTTGCTCCGCCGCTGGCCACCGGTCCGGGCGGCCGGATCGCCTGGAGCAACCGGCTGGAGAGCGAGCTGGATTCCGACCCGCCGAAGGATCTGCACGTCTGGAGCCCGAAGGGCGGCACCGCCGTCGGCGGGGACGCCTTGTACTACGAGTGCGTCGCCTTCGGCGGCGACGGACGCACGCTCTACGCGGGGACCAACGGTGAGATCCAGGAATGGCGGATCGTGGGCAAGCGCCTGGAGAAGCGGCGCACGATCGCCCTTTCCGGGTCGCGCGAGGGCTTCCACGCGGCCACGCGCGAGATCGCCCCGCTCGGGGCGGGCGCCCTGGCCGTGACCACGGGCGACGGCGCGGTGCACCTCGCCGACCCCTCGGCGCGGCGCACCCGGATCGTGGTCCCGCCGTCATCCGCTGATCCCCATCGGCCGCGACTGGCCTCGCTGAGCGCCGACGGGCGGGCCGCCGCGGTGGAGAACGCCGAGGGCGGCGTCGACATCCACACCCTCCCCACCGGGCGCAAGGTGCAGACGGCGCGCCTGCCGGACGAGGCGGTGGGCTCCTTCGCGCTGGCCGCCGACGGCCGTTCGCTCTTCCTCGACGGCACCGAGCGCGCCTTCGCCCGCTGGGACCTGGACGAGCGGCGGCTGCGCTGGCGGAGCGACGAGCCGAACGGCGCCCGAGTGGCGGTAAGCAAGGACGGCCGTACGGTCGCGACCTTGACCGACGGCGGCACTCTGACCCGTTGGGACGTCGACACCGGCGACCGGCTGGGCGGCCCCGAGATCCCGATCCCGCCCCGCACGCTGTCGGGGAACGGCGGCATCGGCGAGCACACCGGGTTCGTGGTGGACGACGCGGGCACACTGTGGACCGCCACCGAGGGCGGCGAGGTCCTGTCCTGGGACTTCTCCGTGGACTCCTGGATCGAGGGCCTCTGCCGGATCGCCGGCGGCCACGGTCTGACCGACGCCGAATGGCGCCGGTACGTGGGGACCACCCCGCCGTCCCGGCCCACCTGCGACTGACGGCGCGGCTGCGAACAGCGGCCTCGGCCACCCCGTCCCGGCGAGGACGGGGTGGCGGGGGTCCGCACGGACTACCCCCGCCGCGGACTACATCCGCTCAGACGGCATCCGCGCGGATCCGTGGCCAGGACGTCAGTCGAGGTCCTTGGAGTACTCGGTCGTGACGCAGCCGTCGATCTCGCCCTCGTCGACCGATAGCCCCTCCGGCGCCTTGAAGTCCGAGGTGCAGTTGAGGAACAGCAGCCCGGCCTTGAGGAGCTGATGGCGCTGGTCGTCGCCGCTCGGATCGACGGCGAAGTCATCGCCGATCATGAGATCGTCCTGCTCGTCCTCGTTGCCCTTGACGGCGGTCTGGAACGCCTCCATGTCCTCGACGGTCAGGAAGTCGACGTCCCCGCCACCGCCCGCCGGGTCGTCGCACTCGCCGCCGCCGTTGATGCCCGTCATCCCCATGGCCTCGACCTGCTGCACTTCGTGGGGCGAGGCGATGTCCACGACCTTGCAGCCGAGCGCCGTCTTGAGGAACTCCCCCGCTCCCTGGGGCGAGTCCGCGGAGGGCAGCCCGCAGGCGGAGACCGATCCCAGGGCGACGACGGCTGCGACGATGGCGAGTGTTCGATGGAAACGCATGACGTTCCTTTGCAGATGTGGCTGTGGGCCGGGTTCGCCGACCGGATGCGGCGCGCCACGACCGCAGGGGTGAAGAAAGCCAACTGCTCTCCCCCCGTTCCCCCCGCCGTGATCAGTTGACCTGGACATGTTAAGCGGGCCGCCGGCCGGCGGAGGCGCGGTAGCTCGACCTGCCCGCCCGTCAGCTCACTTCACGCACCGGAAGACACCCCCTGGCCCTTCGGCGCCGACGGCCCCCACAGCCCGTCCCGCGTGAGCCCGAGCAGGTCGATCGCGTTCCCCCGGACGATGCGCTCCACCACGTCCGGTGCCAGGTGGCCCATCTGGGACTCGCCGACCTGCCGGGACTTGGGCCAGGTCGAGTCCGAGTGCGGGTAGTCGGTCTCGTACAGGACGTTGCCGACGCCGATGGCGTCCAGGTTGCGCAGCCCGAAGGCGTCGTCGAAGAAGCAGCCGTAGACGTGCTCGGTGAAGAGTTCGGACGGTGGGCGCAGGACCTTGTCCGCGACGCCGCCCCAGCCGCGATTCTCCTCCCAGACCACGTCGGCACGTTCGAGGATGTACGGGATCCAGCCGACCTGACCCTCGGCGTACATGATCTTCAGGTCGGGGAAGCGGTCGAACTTGCCGCTCATCAGCCAGTCGACCATCGAGAAGCAGCAGTTGGCGAAGGTGATGGTGGAGCCCACGGCGGGCGGGGCGTCGGCGGAGGTCGACGGCATCTTCGACGAGGAGCCGATGTGCATCGCGATGACCGTTCCGGTCTCGTCGCAGGCGCGCAGGAACGGGTCCCAGTAGTCGGTGTGGACGCTGGGCAGCCCCAGGTGCGGCGGAATCTCGCTGAAGCAGACCGCGCGGACGCCGCGGGCCGCGTTGCGCCGCACCTCCGCGGCAGCCAGTTCCGCGTCCCAGAGCGGGATGAGGGTGAGGGGGATCAGACGGCCCCGGGCCTGCGGGCCGCACCAGTCCTCCACCATCCAGTCGTTGTACGCCCGCACCCCCAGCAGACCCAGCTCCCGGTCCTCGGCCTCGGTGAAGGTCTGGCCGCAGAAGCGGGGGAAGGTGGGGAAGCACAGGGCGGACTGGACGTGGTTGACGTCCATGTCGGCGAGGCGCTCGGGCACGCTGAAGGAGCCCGGGCGCATCTGCTCGTAGGTGATGCCCTCCAGCCTGATCTCGTCGCGGGAGTAGCCGACGGCGGTGTCGAGCCGGGTCAGGGGGCGGTGCAGGTCCTCGTAGACCCACCAGTCGGCTATCGGCCCGTCGTCACCCGGGGCACCCATCTTCGGGGCGAATTTCCCGCCCACGAAGGTCATCTCCTTCAGGGGGGCGCGGACGATGCGCGGGCCGATGCCGTGGTACTTCGACGGGAGTCGGTCCCGCCAGACGTTGGGGGGCTCCACCGTGTGGTCGTCCACCGAAATGATCTTGGGGAAGGTCTCCATACCCGCTACCGTAGCGCCGATCTGACGATCCGTCAGTAAACCGCGAGCCGCCGCGGAGGAACGGCGAGGAGCGCGGAAGTTACGGCTCCACCACTCCGCCGTGCGCCGCCCCGCCCCCGCCCCCAGCAGCCGAGGAGGCTTTGTGCACGGTCCGGACCCCTACTGACGGAAGCGGGCGTGACAAGGCAGACTGGCCGTTGCACACAGCGAGATGGTGCATACAGCGTGGTCAATTTGGCACAGAGCAGGGGGACACCATGGACGACGGTCCGGGTCGGGAGCGGCTCCGCTTCACCGTGCTCGGTCCCGTACGGGCCTGGCGCGGCGCAACGCCGCTGGCAGCGGGCTCCCCGCAGCAGCGCGCACTGCTGGCGGCATTACTGCTGCGCGGCGGACGCACCGCCACCGCGCACGAGCTCGTCGACGCCCTGTGGGGCGACGAACCGCCGCACGCCGCGCTGGCGGCACTGCGCACCTACGCCTCCCGGCTCCGCAAGGCGCTGGGCGACGACGCCGACGCGCTGGTCAGCGAGTCCGGCGGCTATGCGCTCCGTCCGGTGGACGGCCACCCCCTGGACCTCGACCACGACCACGCCGAGCAGTACGCGGCCGAGGCGGAGAAGGCCAAGACCGCCGGCGACCGCGGCCGCGCCCGGCAACTCCTGGACAAGGCACTGGCACTGTGGGACGGCGAGCCGCTGGCCGGCCTGGCCGGTCCGTACGCCGAGACCCAGCGCACCCGCCTGCAGGAATGGCGACTGTCCCTCACCGAGACCCGCCTCGAACTGGTCCTGGAGGCCGGCTGCCACGCCGAGGCGGTCTCCGAGCTGACCGCGCTGACCGCCGCCCACCCGCTGAGCGAGCGGCTGCGCGAACTGCTGATGCTGGCGCTGTACCGCAGCGGCCGGCAGGCCGAGGCGCTCGCCGTGTACGCCGACACCCGGCGGCTGCTCGCCGACGAGTTGGGCGTCGACCCCTGCGCCTCGCTCTCCGACCTCCAGCAGCGCATCCTGCGGGCGGACACCGATCTGGACGCGCCGCCCGTGGTCATCGACGGGCCGGACGCCGCCGACCACGTCGTCGTACGCCCCCAGCAACTCCCGGCCACGGTCGCCGACTTCACCGGCCGCAGCGCCTTCGTCTCCGAACTCGGCCGGCAGCTCGCCACCGCCGAGGGCAGCGTGATGGCGGTCTCCGCGCTCACCGGCATCGGCGGCGTCGGCAAGACCACCCTCGCCGTGCACGTCTCCCACGCCGCCCGCGAGCACTTCCCCGACGGCCAGCTCTACGTCGACCTCCAGGGCGCCGGCCACACCCCCTCCGAACCGGAGGCGGTACTGGGCGCCTTCCTGCGCGCGCTGGGCACCCCCGACGCCTCCATCCCGGACGGCCTGGAGGAGCGCTCGGCGCTCTACCGCTCCACGCTGGCGGGGCGGCGGGTGCTGGCGCTGCTCGACAACGCCCGGGACGCCGCCCAGGTGCGGCCGCTGCTCCCGGGGCAGGAGGGCTGCGCGGCGCTGGTCACGAGCCGGGCCCGGCTGATCGACCTGGCGGGCGCGTACCTGATCGACGTCGATGTGATGAGCCCCGAGGAGGCGCTGAACCTCTTCACCCGCATCGTCGGCGAGGAGCGGGTCAGCGCCGAACGGCAGTCCGCGATGGCCGTGGTCGGCGCCTGCGGCTTCCTGCCGCTGGCCATCCGTATCGCCGCCTCCCGGCTGGCCGCGCGCCGTACATGGACCGTCTCCACCCTCGCCCGCAAGCTCGCCGACGAGCGGCGCCGGCTGGACGAGCTGCGCGCCGGCGACCTCGCCGTCACGGCCACCTTCGAGCTGGGCTACGGCCAGCTGGAGCCCCACCAGGCCCGCGCGTTCCGGCTGCTGGGCCTCGCCGACGGCCCGGACATCTCGCTCGCCGCCGCGGCCGCCCTCCTGGACATGGACCTGGAGTCCGCGGAGGACCTCATCGAGTCGCTCGTCGACGCGAGTCTGCTGGAGTCCGCCGCCCCCGGCCGCTACCGCTTCCACGACCTGGTCCGGCTCTACGCCCGGGCCTGTGCGGAACGCGACGAGCAGCCGCCGGCCGAGCGGGACGCGGCGCTCTCCCGGCTGCTGGACTTCTATCTGGCGACGGCCAAGGAGGTCTACACCCTTGAGCGTCCGGGCGACCGGCTCGCCGACCACATGGCGCGTCCGCAGTACGCGGGGCTGGTCTTCACCGACCGCATAGGGGCATTGGAATGGCTCTTCGGGGAGGCCCGGTGCCTGATGGCCTGCGCACAGCAGTCCGCCGGTCCGCAGACCCTGCGGCGCGCGGCGGACCTGCTGCTGCTGGCGCAGGACCTCGCCGAGTCGGGGGCCGACTCCCGGCAGTACGAACAGGTCAACATGGCGCTGCTGGACGCCGCGCGCGCGATGGACGACCAGCGCGCCCAGGCCCGCATCCACGTCGCGCTGACCAACGTCCACACCCTGGCCGGACGCTTCGACAAGGCCGACGAGCACGCCCAGTCGGCCATGCTCCTCGGCCTGGCGACCGATGACGCGTTCGCCTCGTCCTACGCCCCCAACGACCGCGGGATCATCGCCAACTCGCAGAACCGGCACGCCGACGCCGAGGCCTACCTCACCCAGGCGCTGACCGCCTTCCGCGCGGACCGCAACAAGCCCTCGGAAGCCAGCGCCCTGTGCAACCTCTCGCGGGTCCATCTGGCCACGGGCCGGGTGGACACCGCGATCCGGCTGGCTCAGGACGGCATCGCGATATACCGGGAGCTGGGCGCCACCCGCCGGCTCGCCAACGGCATGTACGCGCTCGGTCTGGCCTTCACCCGCGCCAAGCGGCTGGACGACGCCACCGAGCAGCTGAACAAGGCCCTGGCCATCTTCCAGGCGAGCCGGCAGCGCTTCTGGGAGGGCATGACCTACTTCCGGCTGGCGGAGGCGGATCTGACCGCCGGTCACCCGGCGCCGGCCGCCAACCACGCCGAGCAGGCGCTCACCGCGCTGCGCGCCATCGGCGGCGAGTGGTGGCACGCCAACGTCCTCACACTGCTGGGGCGGGCGCTGGACGGCGTCGGGCAGTCCGGGCGCGCCCGGGTGTGCTGGCAGGAGGCGCTGGCGGTCTTCGAGCGCCTGGGCTCGCCGGAGTGCGCGGTGGTGCAGGGCCTGCTGCGGCCCGTCGCGGCCGTATGACCAGCAACGACGCTCGTACGGGCGGTCGGTGGCGGAAGTAGACGCGGACGTTTATCGATCGTTCATCGCGTCACGCCAATCTCTACTTACCGACCCGCCGCCTCGGGGGGCAAGCGGTTCGGTGAGTTGGCCCCACCGTTATGGTGTTCGGCCCCGATACACCTGACCGGCGACCCACGGGGGAGTCGCCGGCCGGGTGTGCCGGTAACAAGCGCCCAAACACTGGAGTTGATCAGCTTGGCCACCGAGAACACCCAGCAGCCGGACGAGCGGGACATCATCAAGCCGCTCGACCACCACCAGCCCATCCTCGGCCCCAACGGGCGCCGTATCGCCGGCAAGAAGGACCAGCCGGTGACGCCCGGGGAAGAGATCACGACGTTCGACCACCACCAGCCCATCGGCAAGCCGCTCGGCGATGCCTTGGGTGAGCCCAAGTAAGAACCGCAACAAGGTTCGGGGGATCGCAGGGGCCGTTTCGATGGCATGGAGGGGAAGCCATCGAAATCGGCCCCTGCGGCGTATCCGCACGGAAATTCGTCATCCGGCCGAGCCACGGCACTTTCCGGCCACGCGTTCGAACAAACGCTCGTTCCGTGCCGGTCGCTCTCTACTCTCTACGCACAACACGCACCACCACGCCACCCGTCACGGAGGAACCGGCATGACCCGCACACGCAAGGCTGTTGTCCTCGCCGCACTCACCCTCGCCGCCGCGACCGCGGCCGCCGCACCGGCGATGGCCGACGCGCACCACGCCCGGCCGGGCACGATCTCCACCTTCGACCACCACGTGCCGATAGTCGGAAACCTCGGCACCTCCGAAGACGTCGCGCCCAAGGCCCCTCACTCCTGATCCACGGGGCACTTCGGCACCAGGCACCGCACAGCGAGCCGGCAGCGAGACCATGCGCAGGGCATGGCCCCGCTGCCGTCGCTTTCTCCGCACCGCGGCCCCCTCGCCTCCCTTCACGGCACCGCTTCCTTTCCGCCACTTCCCGACTCCTGACACTCCGTCAGTTTCGTTGGTACAGTCGCGCCACCCGGCCCGGCGAGGTCATCCGACCGGGCCCGTACCGTCCTGCTCGCAGTCAGGAGGCGCGCCGTGTTCGAACCCGCTCGTGTGCAGACGCTCTGGGAACTGGTCGAGTACCGGGCGCGGGCCTCGCGCGGGGCGCCGATGTTCTTCGACGGCGACGGGCGGACCGTCACCTTCGACGGCGTACGCGACGAGGCGCTGCGGGTCGCGGCCGGGTTCCGTGAGCTGGGGATAGGGGCCGGGACCCGGGTGGCGTGGCAGCTGCCGTCGCGGATCGAGACCGTGGTCGCCTCGCTGGCGCTGGCCCGGCTCGGAGCCGTGCAGACGCCGGTCATCCCGCTGCACCGCGAGCGCGAAGTCGGCTTCATCCTGGCGGAGTCGGCGGCGCAGTACGTCCTGGTGCCCGGCACCTGGCGGGGCTTCGACCACACCGCGATGGTGCGCGGGCTCGCCGGGGACGGGGTACGGGTGGTCTCGGTGGCGGGCGGGCTGCCGGTGGGCGATCCGGGCGGGCTGGACCCGGCGGCCGCGGCGAGCGGGGACGGCCGGACGACCTGGATCTACTACACGTCCGGCACCACCACCTCGCCCAAGGGCGTCGAGCACACCGATGCCACGCTCATCGCCGGTGGGGTGGGGCTGGCCACCGCGCTCGGGATGTCCGCGCACGACATCGGCTCGATCGCCTTCCCCTACGCGCATATCGCCGGCCCGGACTATGTCATCGCCATGCTGGTCAGCGGCTTTCCCGCGGTCATCCTGGACAGCTTCGAGCCGGGCCGGGCGGCGGCCGTCTACCGGCGGCGGGGCGTCACCATGGCCGGCGGCAGCACCGCCTTCTACCAGGCGTTCGCGGACGAGTCGCGGCGCTATCGCAAGGAGCGGCCGACCGCCGGACGGCTGATCCCCTCGCTGCGGCTGCTGTCCGGCGGCGGCGCACCCATGCCGCCGGAGCTGTACGCCGCGGCCGGACGGGAGCTGGAGTGCGCGCTCGTGCACGGCTACGGGATGACCGAGTGCCCGATGATCGCGATGGGGACGCCGTACGACAGCGACGAGCAGCTGGCGCGGACGGTGGGCAGGCCGGTGGCGGGGGCGCGGATACGCATCGCCCGGCCGGACGGGAGCGAGGCCGCGACGGGCGAGACCGGTGAGGTGACGCTCAAGGGGCCGATGCTCCTGCGGCGCTACACCGACCCCGCGCTGACCGCCGAGGCCTTCGACGTACAGGGCTACTTCCACACCGGTGACCTGGGGCTGCTGCGGCCCGACGGGCACCTGGTGCTCACCGGGCGCCTGAAGGACATCATCATCCGCAAGGGCGAGAACATCTCGGCGCAGGAGATCGAGGACCTGGTGCACACCCATCCGTCGGTGGCGCAGGCCGCGGTGATCGGGCTGCCGGACCGGGAGCGCGGCGAGCGGGTGTGCGCGGTGGTCACGCCCGCCGATCCGGCCGCTCCGCCGCTCACGCTCGGCGCGCTGACCGCGCATCTGCGGGCGGCCGGGCTGATGACGCAGAAACTGCCGGAGCAGCTGGAGATCGCCGAGGAGCTGCCGCGCGGCGGACCGCTGAACAAGGTCCTGAAGGCGGCACTGCGGGAGCGGTATACGCAGTCGCAGTAGCCGGTGCCCCGCGCGAGGGTCTTCGGCGGTGTGGCGATGAGTTCCGCGCGGCCGCGGAGTCTTCACTGGCAGGGGCAGTGCCGGGCACGGGCGGCCCCGGACCGCAGTGCAGGCCCCAGGGCGGAAGGAACCAGGGACGATGACCGAGATGATCGACTTCGGCGCGCAGACCCGGCTGGTGTCACGGATCGCGGAGCACACCGCCGAGGGGCAGCTCCAGGCGCCCACACCGTGCGAGGAGTACGCCGTACGCCACCTCCTGGGCCATCTCGTCGGGCTGGCCGCCGCCTTCCAGGACGTGGCGAGCAAGGAGCTGGGGCCGACGACCGGCACCTCCCCCGACGCGTTCCGGCCGGATGTCGGGCCCGACTGGCGCGCCGAACTGGACCGGAACCTCGTGGGAATGGCGGAGGCCTGGCGCGCCCCGGAGGCCTGGCAGGGCGAGACCCAGGCGGGCGGGGTGCCCCTGCCGGGCGCCCTGGCGGGCCGGATCGCGCTCAATGAGCTGGTGGTGCACGGCTGGGACCTGGCGCGCGCCACCGGCCAGGACTACGCGCCCGACGCGGACAGCCTGGGGGTCTCCTACGGGCTGCTGTCGTCCTGGGCCGAGGGCGAGACGGGCCCGCTGTTCGGCGCCGTGGTCGCGGTGCCCGGCGACGCCCCGCTGCTGGACAAGGTGGTGGCGCTCAGCGGCCGCCGGCCGGACTGGACGCCACCGGGGTCGTAGCCCGCGTCGGGGCGGGCTCGGGAGGACTCGCGCGGATCACGCGGGAGCGGGTCCCGGGACTCCGTCGCGCAACCGGGTCTTGAGGACCTTGCCGCCGGCGTTGCGCGGGAGTTCGGGGACGAAGGCGACCTCCCGCGGGACCTTGTAGTTGGCCATCTCCCGGCGGGACCAGGCGATCAGGTCGTCGGCGGTGAGGGAGGAGCCGGCGCGGCGGACCGCGTAGGCCTTGCCGACCTCGCCCAGGCGGGGGTCGGGTATGCCGATGACGGCGACATCGGCGATGTCCGGGTGGCGGCCGAGGAGTTGCTCTATCTCGGCGGGGTAGGCGTTGAAACCGCCGACGATGAACATGTCCTTGATGCGGTCGGTGATCCGGAGGTTGCCGGCCGCGTCCAGGGTGCCCACGTCGCCGGTGCGCAGCCAGCCGTCGGGCGTGATCGCGCGGGCCGTGGCGGCCGGGTCCTCGAAGTAGCCGGACATCACGTGGTAGCCGCGGACCAGCACCTCGCCGGGGTCTCCGGGCGCCGTCGGGCGGCCCTCGGCGTCGACGACCCGGACCTCGGTGCCGGGCAGGGCGCGGCCCGAGGTCGCGGCGATGACGCCGGGCGGATCGCCGCGGCGGCACATCGTGACGATGCCCGAGCTCTCCGAAAGGCCGTACGCCGTCAGGACCGTGGAGATCCTCAGCTCGCCGCGCAGCCGCTCGACCAGTTCCAGGGGGACGACGGCGGCGCCGGTGACCACCAGGCGCAGCGCGGACAGGTCGTGCAGGGCGCGGTCGGGGTGGTCGAGGAGCTGCTGATGGAGGGTGGGCGGGCCGGGCAGCACCGAGATCCGCTCGGCGGCGATGTTGGCGAGCGCGGTCCGCACGCTGAAGACCGGCTGCGGGACCATCGTCGCGCCGCGCAGCAGGCAGGCGATGATCCCGGCCTTGTAGCCGAAGGTGTGGAAGAACGGGTTGACGATCAGATAGCGGTCGCCCGCCTGGAGACCGGCCAGTTCGCTCCAGACGTCGTAGGCGCGCAGGGTCTGGGCGTGTGTGATCACGGCGCCTTTGGGGTGCCCCGTCGTGCCGGAGGTGAAGACGATGTCCGAGGGGCCCTCGGGGCGCAGGGCGTCGGCCCGGTCGCGGACCGTCTCGGTGGGGACGGCGGCGCCCTCGTCGAGGAAGTCCCGCCAGGTGGCGAAGCCGGCCGGGGCGTCGCCGGAGAGCACCACGGCCTTGTGCAGGTGCGGCAGTCCGGGCAGCGGGCCCGGGCCGTCGCCCTCCTGGGCGGCGCGGCGGAGCGAGGCGACGTAGGACGTGCCGAGGAAGGTGCCGGTGACGAAGAGCAGCTTGGCGCGGGTGCGGGCGAGGACGTAGGCGGCCTCGGCGCCCTTGAAGCGGGTGTTGACGGGGACCAGGACGGCGCCGGCGGCCACCGCCCCGAGGGCGGAGACGATCCAGTCCAGGGTGTTGGGCGCCCATACGGCGACGCGGTCGCCGGGTGCGACCCCGGAGGCTATGCAGGCGGCCGCGGCCCGCTCCACCCGCTCGCCCAGCTCGGCGTAGGAGATGCGGGTGCGGCCCTCGACGACGGCCTCCCGGGAGCCGTGACGCCGGGCGGCTTCGCGCACCAGCCGAGGAATGGTGCCGTACGCCAGGTCCGCCCGCGCGTCCACGTCGTCGTGCATCGCACTGCCTCCCGCCAAAGAGCTGACGACCACTAGCTGACTGTCCGTCAGATTAGCGGTAGCCTCCTCCGCTGTCAGCACTGGCGACCGGCCACGGAGGTGGCGATGGCGGTGACCCTCAAGGACGCTACGGCGATAGTCGGCATCGGGCAGACCCCGTTCGCCAAGCGGCTGCCCGAATCCGAGAAGACCCTGGCCTGCCGGGCGATCGTCGCGGCGCTGGACGACGCCGGGATCGCCCCCTCGGAGGTGGACGCCTTCGCCTCCTACACCATGGAGGAGACCGACGAGGTCGAGATAGCCAAGGCCATCGGCGCCGGCGACGTCACCCACTTCTCCAAGGTCGGCTACGGCGGCGGGGGTTCCTGCGCGACGGTGGCCCATCTGGCCGCCGCCGTCGCCACCGGACAGGCGAGCGTCGGAGTGGCCTGGCGGTCCCGCAAACGCGGTTCGGGGCCGCGCCCCTGGAAGAACACCCAGGTCCAGTTGCCGACCCCGGGGCAGTGGACCCGCCCCTTCGGACTGCTGCGTCCCGCCGACGAGATCGGCATGCTGGCCCGCCGCTATATGCACGAATACGGCGCCACCCGCGACCACCTCTTCAACGTCGCGCTCGCCTGCCGCAACCGCGCCAACCAGAACCCGGCGGCGATCATGTACGACCGCCCGCTGACCCGCGAGATGTACATGACCGCCCGCTGGATCAGCGAGCCGCTCTGCCTCTTCGACAACTGCCTGGAGACGGACGGCGCGCTGGCCTGCGTCGTGGTCTCCGCCGAGCGCGCCCGGGACTGCCGCCGGCGGCCCGTCTACATCCACTCCGCCGCCCAGGGCCTGCCCGCCCAGCACCACGGCATGGTCAACTACTGGAACGACGACCCGCTCACCGGCCCCGCCTGGACCGCCGCCCGGCACCTGTGGAAGGGCGCCGACCTCGGACCGCAGGACGTCGACGTGGCACAGATCTATGACGCCTTCACCCCCCTGATCCCCCTCTCCCTGGAGGGCTACGGCTTCTGCGGACGCGGCGAGGGAGCGGCCTTCACCGAGGGCGGCGCGCTGGAGATCGGCGGCCGGCTCCCCCTCAACACCGGCGGCGGCGGCCTCTCCGAGGCGTATGTACACGGTTTCAACCTGATCACCGAGGGCGTCAAGCAGCTGCGCGGCACCAGCACGGCGCAGGTCCCCGACGCCGCCACCTGCCTGGTCACCGCGGGCGAGGGCGTCCCCACCTCGGCCCTGCTGCTGAGGAGTTGAGACGCGATGAGTGCACCTGAGTCCGCTCGTGGGTCCATGGCACCCAGCGTGGCACCCGCCACTGACAACGGGCCCGGCGACGCCGCCGACCTGTTGCTTCCCGTCCCCGACGAGGACGGCGCACCGTTCTGGGAGTACGCCGCCGAGGGCGAACTGCGCGTCCAGGCCTGCTCCGGCTGCGACGAACTGCGCTTCCCGCCCCGGCCCTGCTGCCCGCACTGCCAGTCCTTCGCCGCCCACTGGCAGCGGATGACCGGCCGCGGCCGCATCTGGTCCTATGTGCTGCCGCATCCGCCGCTGCTGCCCGCCTACGCCGCGCTCCCGGGCTACAACGCGATCATCGTGGAGCTGGCCGAGGCCCCCCGCATCCGCCTCGCGGGCAACCTCGTCGCCGCCGCCGACGCCCCCCTCAACTCCGTCGCCCCCTCGCGGCTGCGCATCGGCGCCCCGGTGAAGGCCGTCTTCCACCCCATGCCCGGTGGCGTGACCGTACCCCGCTGGATCCTGGAGCGGCCGTGACGGTGGGCATCGAGATCACGGACGGCGTCGCGCTGGTCACCCTCGACCGGCCCGAGCGGCACAACGCGATCGACCTCGACACCGCCGAGGAACTCGCCGCCGCCTGGCGGGCGTTCCGCCTCGACGACTCCGTACGGGCGGCGGTGGTCACCGGCGCCGGCGGCCGGGCCTTCTGCACCGGTATCGACCGCTCGGTCGACGTCCCCCAGCCGTCCTCCCCCTACTCCGTCGACGACCCGCTGCTGGGCATCGGCCCGAAGGCCAACGACCTGTGGAAGCCGGTCATCGCCGCCGTCGACGGAATGGCCTGCGGCGGCGCCTTCTACCTCCTGGGCGAGGCCGAGTTCATCATCGCCTCCGAGAGCGCCACCTTCTTCGACCCGCACACCACCTACGGGATGGTCAGCGCCTACGAGTCCATCTACATGGCACAGCGGATGCCCCTGGGCGAGATCGCCCGGCTGTCGCTGATGGGCACGGCCGAACGGCTGGGCGCCGCGCGCGCCCACGAGATCGGCCTGGTCTCCGAGCTGACCGCACCGGGCGCCGCGGCCGAGGTGGCGCTGCGCCGCGCGGCAGCCGTCGCCGCGCAGCCGACCGGGGCCGTCCAGGGCACCGTACGCGCCCTCTGGGCGGCCAAGGAGGCGGCCAGAGCGCAGGCCCTGGCGCACGCCCCCCAGCTGATCGCGCTGGGCAGTCTGCCGCCGGACCGTCAGGCGGAGCTGTTCGCCGCCCGGAAGCGGGACCCCGCCCCCTGACCCGTCACATCCGGGTCTTCTGCGCCCGGGTGATCTGGCAGGTGTACCAGAACTGCCCGATGGAGGACTGGTTGACCGTGTACTTGGCGGTGTAGGTCTCGGTGTCGCCGGGGCCCACGATGATCGACCGCTCGTGCAGCCCGTACGCCTTGCCATCGGCCGGCCTGGCCTTCATCCAGTTGACGGCCATGTCGTAGGAGAAGCTGTCGGTGGACGACGGGTTGGTGATGGAGACCGTGTACGTGAACTGGCGCAGCGAGTTCGAGAAGTCGCAGTTGCTGCCCCTGACGTCGTTCCGCCCGTCGGGGTCGAAGGTCTCCTGGGTCGGCGAGGGCGAGTAGGTGTCCGACGGGTATCCCGTAGGCGTCGGACTGTAGGGGTCGTAACTGCTGCTGGACGAGGGGCTCGGGAAGTTGGTCGGCACCTGGACCCGGGGCCTGGTCAGGGCGCAACCGCCGACCGTGGCGACCGTGGCCAGCACCAGCCCGCCCGCGACCGCCACCCTGATACCCGTACGGGCACCGCCGCGGATGCCCATGCCTGTGCGTGTGCGCTGCTTCATGCGACTGTCCCCCGTGGAAACCTCTGAGCCCCGCCACCCCATGGATTGACGCGTGCACGGCACCCTAGCAAGAGTCGGTGACAGCCCCCGCAGGCCCCTGCGACGCGGGTGGCCGTACTTGTCTAGCGGGTGCAGACGGGCAGGCGTAGCGTCGGTCACGGAGGACGAACAGGACAATTCGAAGCGAGGCGACGCCCGTGGTGCGCAACGTTCTCGGGTCCCTGATCGCCCTCGTCGGAGCGACGGCCGCCGTCTGGAGCCCCTTCCGTCCCTGGTACGACGGCCGTCACGGCAGGGACATCCGGATCGAGGACCTCTTCGACGGCATCACCCCCGACAGCGCCCCGCTCTTCGGATCCGTCCTGCTCCCCATGGCCTTCGCCGCCCTGCTGACCCTGATCGGCGTCGCACTGCGCTCCCGACTGCTGGTCGCCCTCGCGGGCCTGGTCGTCCTCGGCTTCACGATCCTGTGGATGGTCCGCCAGGGGCAGGCCGCGAACGAGCTGACCGCCGGGGCCCGCGGGCTGGGCGTGGGCGTCGCCAACGCCCTCGGCGGCGGTGCGCTGATCCTGCTCGGCGCCCTGATCATGCGGGGCCGCGAACGCGCCGGGTACGGCCGCGGAGCCGACCGACGGCACGACGAGCGGCGCTACGACGACGGGTACTACGACGACCGACGCTATGACGACCGGCCGTACGACGACGGGTACTACGGCGGCTACGGACCCGACGCTCCCTATGACAGGCGCAGGCCCGCTTCGCCGGCCGCCTACCCCCCGGGGACGCCCGAACCGTGGGACGCGGGCCGCCCGGGCGCGGAGGAGTGGGACCCGGAACCGTACGTCGCGGGACCGGCCGGACCGCCTACGGGCGGCGCCGGCGGCACGTACCGCGAACAGGGCGACACCCCGACCGCCCCCTTGCCGGTCACCGAGCCGCCCCCGACCGAACGGCAACGGCGCCCCTTCTCTCCGCAACCCCGGCAGCAACGGCCCCAGGAACAGACCCGGCAACAGCCCCAGGAGCCACCGCCGATCATGTCGTCCCGTCGGCTGCCGCCCACGCCCCCGGTGGAATGGGGCCGGGAGCACCGCCGCCCGCAGCCTCAACAGCCGCGGCAGCCCCAGGAACCAAAGCCGGACAGGCCTCAACCGCCCCCGGAGGAACGGGAGTAGGGCGCGGGGAGACGGGCGTCGCGCCTCGCCCCACCACGTCCGCCGCGCGTCGCACAGCGCTACGCCCGGCGCGCCAGCCCCGTCCCCTTGGCCGCGTCCAGCGCGTACACGCAGCGGTCCTTGCTGCACGCGTAGACGACTCCGCCGACGGCCACCGGCGAGCCGGTGATCTCGCCGCCGGTCTCCAGCTTCCAGCGCAGCTGGCCACCCATCGCATCGAGCGTGTACAGACAGTGGTCGGCCGAGCCGAAGTGCACCCGCCCCTCGGCGACGACCGGTGCGCCGACGACCTCCGCGCCGGCCTGGAAGCGCCAGCGCGGGGTGCCGGTCACCGCGTCCAGGGTGTAGAGCGCCTTGCCGCTGCCCAGGTGGACCGCGCCGTGGGCGACCAGCACCGGTTCGGTGGACTGCCGGGCCTCGGTGGCGATCCGCCAGCGGTCGCGGCCGTCCGCCGGGTCCAGCGCGTAGACCGTGCCCAGATAGTCCGCCAGATAGACCCCGCCGCCGGTGACGGCCGGTCCGGGGGCGAAGGCCGGCGGGCCCAGGAACACCGCGGGCGCCTCGAAGTGCCAGCGCACATCGCCACGCGCGATGTCGATCGCCAGCACCCGGGTCCCGGCCACCACGTAGACCGCGCCGTCCGACGCGGGCAGCAGCCGCATCGGCACCCCGCCGCAGGCCGCCGCGTCGCCCACCGGGTACGACCAGCGTTCGGCGCCGGTCCGCGCCTCCAGCGCCTTCAGCCGCGCATCGGCCCACACGAACACCGTGCCCTCGTGCACCACGGGCCCGGCCTCGGCGGTCTCGAAGTCGGTCTGGACGCCGCCGATCTCCCACAGCAGCTCGCCGTTGCCGGCCTCCCACGCCTGGACGCCGCCACCACGGGTACTGGTGACGACGGTCCCGCGGTCGACCTTGAGGGCGTAGACCCAGCCCTCGGTGTTCAGGCGCCAGCGCTCGGTGCCGTCGACGGCGTCCAGCGCGTACAGGCTCGGACCGTCCGAGGCGTGGATCCGCCCGTCCGCGACCGCCATCGCCCAGGCGACGTCACGGGTCTTGAACTTGCGGCGCCCGCTCGCCACGTCGAGGGCGTGCACCTCGAAGGACGTGACATAGAGCAGCTCGCCGTCCACGGCGGGGGTGCCCCATACATCGTTCGACATGCGGAAGCGCCAGGGGCGCCAGCGGCCCGGCTCGGCGGACGGCGACTCGGACGGGGCGGCGGGCTGCGCCGCGGCGCCCTCGGCCACCGGGGCACCGGCGGGCGCCGCGCCCTGCTGCGCACCGGCCGCCGGGCCGCCACCGGGAGGCCGTACCCAGTTCGTGGCGGCACCGGCCTGCCCGCGCGGCTGCGGCTCGCGGGCTTCGGCGCGCGGCCCCGGCCCTATCGGGGCGGGCGAGCCGCCGAGGTGCACGGGACCGGCGGCGCCCTCGGCGGGCGGCGCGGCGACAGGCGGTGCGGTGGCGGGCGGCGCCGCGGAGACCGGGGTCATCCGGGCCGTCGAGATGTCCGGGCCGATCGGTGCGGGCTGCGGCATCGGGCCGGGGTTGCCCCTCGGGTCACCGCCGCGGGGGCCCACACCGGGACCGGCGCCGATCCGACCGGGCCAGCCGGACTCCGCGGCGGCCCCCGCAGGGGCTCCCGCGGGCCGCGGAGGCGCCTGTACGGGCCGGGGTGCGGGCATCGGGGGCGACGGCGGCGGCACGGGCGCAGGACGGCCGGCAGCGCGCCCGGAGCCCGCCCGCTGGGTGTCCTTCGGCACGGTGGAGCGCCCGCCGCGCCGGCCCTCGATGAGCGCCACCGCACCGGGCGGCAGCCAGGCCGAGGCCGTACCGCTGTCGTCGCTGCCGGAGCCGAAGAGGTGCGGGGCGAGCTGGGACTGCAGATCGGCGGGGGACGGGCGGTGGCCGGCCTCCATCTGCATACAGGACTCCAGGAGCGGACGCAGTTCGTCCGGCAGCCCGGTCAGGTCGGGGCCCTCCCGCAGCAGCATGAAGACGGTCTCGACGGGGTTGGCGCCGTGGAAGGGGGCGTGCCCGGTGGCGGCGAAGACCAGGGTCGAGCCGAGGGAGAAGACATCGCTCGCGCCCGTGACGCTGCGCGAGTCCCTGGCCTGCTCGGGCGACATGTAGGCGGGTGTGCCGACGGCCACGTTGGTCATGGTCAGCCGGGTGTTGGACACCCCGGAGGCGATACCGAAGTCGATCACCCGGGGGCCGTCCTCGACGACCAGCACGTTCGACGGCTTCAGGTCGCGGTGGACCAGTCCCGCGCCGTGGATGGACTGCAGCGCCTCGGCGATACCGGCCGCCAGCCAGCGCACCGCCTGGGCCGGCAGCGGCCCGCACTCATTGACTATTTCCTCGAGGGAGGGCGCGGGGACGTACGCCGTCGCCAGCCACGGCACCGCGGCGCGCGGATCGGCGTCGACGACCGCCGCGGTGTAGAAACCGCTGACCGCGCGGGCCGCCTCGACCTCGCGTGTGAAGCGGACCCGGAACAGCTGGTCCTCTGCGAGCTCGGTACGCACCGTCTTGATCGCCACGCGCCGGCCGGACGCCGAGCGCGCCAGATAGACCAGTCCCATGCCGCCGGCCCCGAGACGGCCGAGCACCTCGAACGGCCCGATCCGCCGGGGATCGTGCTGCGTCAGCTGCTTCAGCTGCTCCACCACTTGCCTGCCACCTCCCCGTGGGGCGTAAAAAAAGAGACTCTCAAAAGCCACGAGCCGCCGAGAGCCACTGCCCCGATGCAGCGTCTCACCGCCTGGCCGAAACGGCCGTCCGCGTGCTGATTCTTCCTGGCCGAGCCGACGGTTGCGAACCCGGGGCCTGTCCGCCGTGTCATGGCATACCCCCCGCGACCCGCAACAGGCCCGTTACCCGACGTAACCCAACCTGGCCTGACGTGCTCCGATTCGTCCGCCGACGGGTGGTCACCTAGGGGTTACCGATGAGTTGCGGCTTCCCCCCGGGCGCGACACCGCCCGATATACGGACGTTCACCGCTCCGTTTCGACGGCCACCGGCCGTGCCCGGCACCGTTGCCCCTCGTCGCCCCCCGTCACCCTCCCCTGCCCGACGCCTCAATTCTGCGCCGCCGACGGCCACTTCGATGCCAGGACACCCCGCGCGGCGTGCGATCGCCGTCCGCGCAGGGATTATCGCCGGCCGCCGTGGTGGCCATATGTCCAAGCTAGCGCTGGTTCGCGCCGCGCGCTCGCGGAGCAATCAAACACAATCAATCGAACGCGAACTCGATTCCGGTGGATACTGGTCGTTTCCGCGCGAGAAAGCAGAATCGATGCGCGATATGCGCACCGAGCGCCCAACTGACGTCCGCGATTGCCTATTTCATGCACAGAGGGTGACCGCTTATCCACCAAAGTTGTCCACAGCCTGTTGATAAGGCCATTCACTGCTTCGGATCAAGCCCCCGCACCCAATCCACCGCCCCCAGCAGGCCCGCCACCAGCGCACTCACGCGGAAGCGCGCACCCCTAACTCCCCATCCCCATTTGCAGGCAGCCAAATCGCGCTCCGATCACCCCTCGGTAAGCTGACGGCATGACAGGACAAGTTCGAACCGTCGACGGCAGAGTTGCTGGCCGCCGCGGACAGGCGACGCGGCAAAAGCTTCTCGACTGCCTCAGTGAAATGCTCAGTTCGTCCCCCTACCGGGACGTCAAGGTCATCGATGTGGCCCGAAAAGCGGGGACTTCTCCCGCTACGTTCTATCAGTACTTCCCGGACGTCGAAGGAGCCGTCCTCGAAATCGCCGAGGAGATGGCCAAGGAAGGCGCCACTCTGACCGATCTTGTCGCCGAACGCTCCTGGGTGGGCAAGTCCGGCTGGCAGGCGGCAGAGGACCTGGTCGAGGGTTTCCTCTCCTTCTGGCGCAAGCACGACGCGATTCTCCGCGTCGTCGACCTGGGCGCGGCCGAGGGCGACAAGCGGTTCTACAAGATCCGCATGAAGATCCTCAACGCCGTCACCAACTCGCTCACGGACTCCATCCAGGAACTCCAGAGCAAGAACAAGGTCGACAAGGACGTGAGCGCGGCGGCCATGGCCGGCTCCATCGTCGCGATGCTGGCGGCGGTCGCCGGACACCAGAAGGGCTTCCAGAGCTGGGGCGTCAAGCAGGCCGAGCTCAAGCCGAATCTGGCGCTGCTGGTGCACTTCGGCATCACGGGCAAGAAGCCCACCAAATGAAGCGGACCATATGAAGCGGACTTCCTAACGGAACACCACCAGGCAACCGCACCGGCTACCAGGGGAGCGGCCAGGCAACAGCCGCGCCTCCAAGTCCCGGTGCACCCGAGCCGGTTCGCCGTCGGCCCGTATTGGTCCTGTACTCGTCCTGCCATAGCCGTACCGCACACAGCGGGTGCCGCACGTCCCCCGAGGGGTACGCGAGGCACCCGCTGTGTGTGCGTGGGAACCGTCCGCGTTCGGCGGGCTCAGCGCCGCTCCAGCCGGAACAATCGGATCTCCCGCTCCACCCGCGCCTGGTACGCGGCGTACGGCGGCCAGAACTCAAGCGCCGCCCGCCAGGCCCGCGCCCGCTCCTCACCGGTGAGCAACCGGGCCCGTACGGGAATGTCCTCGCCCCGCCAACTGACCTCCGCCTCCGGATTCCTGAGCAGGTTTCCGGTCCAGGCCGGATGGCCCGGCCGCCCGAAGTTGCTGCCGATCAGCAGCCACCCGCCGTCCTCCCGCGGCAGGCAGGCCAGCGGCGTACGCCGTGGCTGCCCGCTCCTGGCGCCGGTCGCGGTCAGGATCAACCCGGGCAGCATCCGGGCGCTGAGCAGCACCTTCCCGCGGGTCAGCCGATGCACCGCGCGGTCCAGAGCCGGAATGAGGTGCGGTGCGACCCGGGCGAACGCACGGGTCGACGAGACCTTCTGCACCAGCCGCTCACCTGGTGGCATCACGCATCCACCGCCTCTCGGGCACGGTCCGTCGCCGGCGCACCGGTCGGCCGCGCGGCCCCGGCCGGCGCGCCGCCGTCCACCGCGCCCGCCCCGCCGGGGAACAGCCCCGCCTCCTCGGCGGCCCGGGCGCGCAGCCGGTGCACCGGCCCCAGCAGCAGTTCGTCGCAGGCCGCGCGCTTGAAGTACAGATGCGCCTCGTGCTCCCAGGTGAAGCCGATGCCGCCGTGCAGCTGCACCGCCTCGGCCGCCACCGCCCGCAGCGCCTCCAGCGCCTGCGCGAGGGCCAGCGCGGCCACCCCGGGCTCGGCCGTCCCGTGCGGACCGTATGGGGCCGCGGTGTGCTCCCCGGACCCTCCGCGCCCCGCCGACCACGCCGCGTAGTACACCGCCGAGCGCGCCGCCTGGAGCGTCACATACAGGTCGGCGAGCCGGTGCTGGACCGCCTGGAAGGAGCCGATGGGCCGGCCGAACTGCTCGCGCTCGCGGACGTAGGCGACGGTCCGGGCCAGCGCCGTATCGGCCGCCCCGACCGCCTCGGCGGCCAGCGCCGCGGCGGCCACCGCACCGGTCGCGGCGAGCGCCCGCGCGACCGCCGCCCCGTCACCTCCCCACTCGTCCTCCCCCGCTCCCTCGCCCAGCAACTCCGCCGGGACATCGCGCAGTTCGAGCCGCGCCTGGGCCCGGGTCTCGTCCAGCGCGGTCTGCCGGGTCCGCAGCAGCCCCCGGAGGCCGGCCGGTCCCTCGCCCCGCACCTGAGCGTCGGCCCGTCCGGCGGTGTCCGCAGGTCCAACGGCGTCCGCCCGTACGAGGAAGAGCAGTGTGCGGCTGCGCGCGAAGCCGCCGGTGTGCGCGGCCACCACCAGCACCTCCGCGGTGTGCCCGTTCAGCACCTGCCCGGCCTCCCCGTACAGCCGCCAGCCGCCGCCCTCCGGCCCGGCCGCCGCGCCCTCCGGCGCCACGCGCCGCGCCTGGATGCCGCCGGCCCGGCCGCCGCCCGCCCAGTCGCCGTCGTTGGCCCCGGTCAGGGCCAGCGCGGTGGCCAGCCGTCCGCCCGGTACGGCCAGCGTCCCGGTCAGCTCCCCGGTCGCCAGAGGGGGCAGCAGCTCGGCGCGCTGCCGTTCGCTGCCCAGTGCGAGGATCAGCGGGGCGGCCAGCGCCGCGGTGGCGATCAGCGGCGAGGGGAGTACGGCACGGCCGGTCTCCTCGCAGGCCAGGGCGAGTTCGGTGGGCCCGCAGCCCACCCCCGCGTACGCGGTGGGCAGCGCCAGCCCGGGGAGGCCCAGCTGGGCGGCGAGCCGGCGCCACAGCCGCTCGTCGTAGCCCGGCGGGGTGCGTACCGCCGCCTTGACCTCGTCCGGGCCGCAGTGTTTGTGCAGCAGCTCGCGCAGCGTGCGGCGGATCTCGTGCTGCTCCTCGGTGAACGCGGCATCCATCGGCGGGCTCCTCCCGGCCGTGCGACAACGCCCGTCCGGTCCGAACGGGCCCCGGCTTCCGATCTGACGGGGCGTCATAGTAGGGACGGGGGGTGCACTTTCCTAGGGTCTTCCCGGTTCCTGGGGACACCCGGCTCCCGGACCCCCTCCACAGCCACTCACGCTCGCCCCGCGCCCTGCCCGCCCGAGAGAATCTGATGTACCGTCAGATCTATGCCTTCAGCGCCGCCAGTGCCGTCAGCTGCTTCAGGTCCGCCGGTGTCTTCCAGGGCCCCGTCGGGGCAACGCAAGGTCGCCATAGCCGGGGTGGCCCTCTCCGACTGCGGCCGCGTGGACGAGGCCACCCCGTACGCCCTGCACGCGCAGGCCGCCCGCCGGGCGCTCGCCGACAGCGGACTGGACCGGTCGGTGATCGACGGCTTCGCCTCGGCCGGGCTGGGCACTCTCGCCCCCGTCGAGGTCGCCGAGTACCTGGGACTGCGCCCCACCTGGGTCGACTCGACCTCGGTCGGCGGTGCCACCTGGGAGGTGCTGGCCGCGCACGCCGCCGACGCGATCGCCGCCGGCCAGGCACGCGCCGTACTCCTCGTCTACGGCTCCACCGCCCGCGCCGACATCAAGGCCCGCCGCCGCACCGCGAACCTCTCCTTCGGCGCCCGCGGCCCGCTCCAGTTCGAGGTCCCCTACGGGCACACCCTGATCGCCAAGTACGCCATGGCCGCCCGCCGCCATATGCACCAATACGGCACCACACTGGAGCAGTTGGCCCAGATCGCGGTCCAGGCGCGCACCAACGCGGCGGCCAACCCGGACGCCATGTACCGCGACCCGATCACCGTCGACGACGTCCTTGCCGGCCCGATGATCGCCGACCCGTTCACCAAGCTGCACTGCTGCATCCGCTCCGACGGCGGCTGCGCGGTCCTGCTGGTCGCCGAGGACTATGTGCCCGACCTCGCCAAGCCCCCGGTATGGGTGCTCGGTTCCGGCACCGCGGTCTCCCACACCACCATGTCCGAGTGGGACGACTTCACGGTCTCGCCCGCCGCGGTCTCCGGCCGCCTCGCCTTCGCCCGCGCCGGTGTCCGCCCCGCCGAGATCGACCTCGCGCAGATCTACGACGCCTTCACCTATATGACCCTGGTGACGCTGGAGGACCTGGGCTTCTGCGCCAAGGGCGAGGGCGGCGCGTTCGTCGAGAAGGGGCGGCTGCTGCGGGACGGCGAACTGCCGGTCAACACCGACGGCGGCGGCCTGGCTGCCTGCCACCCGGGCATGCGCGGCCTGTTCCTGCTGGTCGAGGCGGTACGCCAGCTCCGCGGCGAGGCCGGGCCCAAGCGCCAGGTCCATCGGGCCGACGGCGGGCCGCCGCAGCTCGCGGTCGCCTCGGGAACGGGCGGCTGGTTCTGCTCGTCGGGGACGGTGGTGCTGGGGCGGGGCTGACGAGGGGCGGGGTGGCGAGGGGCGGCCCCGGGGCCCGGGCTTGAGCCCCGGGCCCCGGACCGCCCGCCCCTGTTCCGTCAGCCCAACAGCTCCTCGATCAGATCCGCGGCCCGGCGGGCTCCGCCCTGTGCGCGGACCTCGGCCCGCAGCGCGGCCGAACGCGCGGCGACCATCGGATCGGCCGTGAGCTCCACCAGGGCCGTACGCAACGCCTCCGCCGTGGCGTCGGCGGTGTCGATACGGCGGGCGACGCCCAGCTCGACCAGCCGGTCGGCGTTGATGAACTGCTCGGCGCCCTGCGGCACCGCGATCATCGGCAGCCCGGCGTACAGCCCCTCACTGCTGCCGCCCATCCCCGCATGCGTCACAAACGCGTCCGCCTGCTCCAGGACGGCCAACTGCGGGACCCACGACCGCACTTCGATGTTCTCCGGGAGCTTCGCCCCCAGCTCCGCCGGGTCGATGTACTTGCCGATCTGCAGCACCACGTGCCAGCCCGGCAGGTCCCCGAAGGCCGCCACGCACTGCCGGTAGAACTCCGGCTGACGGGTGTACGCCGAGCCGAGCGACACCAGCAGCACCTTCTGCGCACCGGCCGGCCGCACCCAGCCGCCCTGCTCCGCACGGCCGTCGAGGCACGGCCCGACGAGGGTCACGGCGTCGGCGTCGACCCGGTCGGCGTGCGGCTGCATGGCCCGCGGGATCAACGCCAGCGCCCGGCGCGGCCGGCCGGAGAACTCCTCCACGTCCGTGGTCACCGCACCGCTGCGCGCGAGCCAGGCGCCGAAGCGGGCCTGATAGGCCTCGGCCCCCGGCAGTTCGGCGTAGGCCGCGCCGATCTCCTCCTGGGCGCCCTCCCACGTCACGAACGTCGGGGAGAGCTGGACGAGTTCGCGGCCCTGCGACTCGGCCAGGGCACGGGCGGCGAACGAGCAGACGTCGTGGAGGTAGAGGTCGGCCGGGTCCTCGTCGTAGACGGCCCGCAGCTGCGGCAGCATCTCGACGGCCTCGTCGAGGAAGAGCGCGGCCGCGGCGATGGGGTCCTGGGGCCAGTCGTTCTCGGCGACCGGCAGGGTGGTGGTGCAGCGGACGAACTCGGCGCCGGTGGAGGCGATCAGTTCGGCCGCGTGGTCGCTGTTGGCGTACGTGACGCGATGACTGCGGGCCACCAGCTCTCGGATGATCTCCAGACTGGGCAGCACATGGCTGACCATGGGCGAGCCGAGCATGGCGATATGGGCGGTACGGCGCATGGAAAGGCACTTCCTTCACAACAGAATTCACGGCGGGGAACACGGAAAGCCCGACGGCCCGGGCGGCGGCGTGCAGCACCGGCCGCAAGGCCGGTGGCGCGCCGGGCACGCCTGGGTGCGGGCGGGGCGGACGACCGCCCTCGGCCGAGTCAGCCGTAGATCTGGTGGAAGTGATGCATGCGGAAAACCTAGCCGGGGACGCCGGCGCGGGGCGACCGGTTTTTCGGCGGGCCGGCAAGCCCGTCCATACAAGCGTCATAGACAAGCGTTTAAGACGCTCGTATAGTCGAGACGTCGGGCGGCGCGCACACCGCGACCGAGCGCCGCGAAGTGCGCGCCGCAGCCCGCTCAGCAGCACCCTCCACCGCACGCCCGAAGGGAACCCCGCCATGTCCGGAACCGCCCCGCACGCCCGCACCGGCTCCAGCCCCCGCACCGCGCCCCGCACCGCGCTGATCTCCGGCGCGAGCGTCGCCGGCCCGGCGCTCGCCTACTGGCTGCACCGCTACGGCTTCGCGGTGACCGTCGTCGAGCGCGCCCCCGAGCTGCGCACCGGCGGCTACAAGGTCGACATCCGGGGCGCCGCGATCGAGGTCGTCGAGCGGATGGGGATCCTGGAGGACGTCCAGCGCGCCGGCACGGACATGCGGACCGGTGCGTACGTGGACGACGACGGCAAGCGGATCGCCACCCTCCCGGCCGACATCTTCGGCGCGCGGGTGGGTCGCGACGACGAGATCATGCGCGGTGAACTGGCCCGCATCCTCTACGAGCGCACCCGGACCGACGTCGAGTACCTCTTCGGCGACTCGATCACCTCGATCACTCCCGTCACGCCCACGGCGGCGCGCGCCACCGGCGCACCGCGTCCGGGTGACCACTCGGGCGCCGCGCCGGAAGGCGTCGACGTCACCTTCGAGCGGAGCGCTCCGCGCCGCTTCGACCTCGTCGTCGGCGCCGACGGCCTGCACTCGACCGTCCGGCGCCTGGTCTTCGGCCCGGAGGAGCAGTTCGTCCGGCACCTCGGCGGGTATATCTCGGCCTTCTCCATGCCGAACGAACTCGGCCTGGACCGCGAGGAGTTGTACCACGCCGTACCCGGCAAGCTGATCTGCGCCTACAGCTCGGCAGGGGATCCGCGGGCCACGGGCCTGCTGGTCTTCCGCTCGCCCCGCCTGACCTACGACCACCGCGACCGCGCCCGGCAACTGGCGCTGCTCCAGGACGCGTTCGAGGGCGTCGGCTGGCAGGTCCCGCGGCTCCTCGAAGCGGCCCGCGAGGCGGACGACCTCTACTTCGACGGGCTGCATCTGATCGAGATGGACCGCTGGTCGCGCGGGCGGGTGGCGCTGCTCGGCGATGCCGCGCACTGCGCCTCGCCGGCATCGGGGCAGGGCACGGGGATGGCGCTGGTCGGCGCGTACGTCCTGGCCGGGGAGCTGGCGGCCGGAGGGGAGCCGGAGGCGGCCTTTGCGCGCTACGAGGCGGAGATGCGCGGCTATGTCGCGGTCAATCACGCGCTGGCGCGGAAGTTCGCGAAGGAGATGACGGCGGACACCCGGGGGCAGATCCGCTTGCGGCATCTGATGCTGCGGATCCTGCCGCACATGCCGTGGAAGAACTTCGTGGCGAAGAAGATCGCGGAGGATGTGCAGCGGGGCGCCTGTGCGATCACGCTCAAGGACTATCCGCTGCCCGGCCGGGGGCGGGTTCCCGCGCAGGGCGGGGCGGCGGACGGTGCACCGGGTGCCGCGGCCGGTCCCGTGCCGGCCGCCGCGGCCCGCACGTACGCTGCCTGACATGAGCGATCACCCCGCGCACCAGGACACACCGGACGCCGCCCCCGCCGACGGCACGGCCCCCACCGGCGAGGCGGACGCCGCCGGCCGCGCGTTCCGCGAGCTGCTGCGCGGGCTGCGGGTCTGGGACTGCGAACTGCCCGCGTTCGACCCGGCGAGGGCGCCGGCCGAGCCGCTGCCGCTGTTCCGGCAGTGGCTGCGGGAGGCCGCCGAAGCGGGCCAGCCCGAGCCGCACACGATGACCCTGGCCACCGCGGACGCGGCCGGCGCCCCCTCCGTACGGACCCTGATGCTGCACGACGCCGATGAGCGCGGCTGGCACTTCGCCTCGCACCGCGGCAGCCGCAAGGGCCGTGAACTGGCGGCCCGGCCGCGGGCGGCGCTCGGCTTCTACTGGCCGGCGGTCGGCCGCCAGGTGCGGGTCAGCGGGCCGGTGACCGAGGCGGGGCCCGAGGAGAGCGCGGCCGACCTGCACCGACGCTCCACGGGGGCGCTGGCCGCGGCGCTGGTCGGCCGGCAGAGCGAGGTGCTGGACTCGACCGAGGAGCTGGCGCGCGTCTCGGAAGCCGCCTGGGAGCGCGCGCAGCGGGAGCCGGACGCGGCGGTACCCAGCTGGACGCTGTACGTACTGCACCCCGAGGAGGTCGAGTTCTTCCAGGGCGACGCACGGCGCCGGCACGTACGCCTGAACTACCGCCATGAGGGCGGCCGTTGGACCACGGAGCTGCTCTGGCCGTAGGTCGCCGGGCCACGGGGCGGCGGGGAGCGGCGCAGCGCCGGGGCCGACGGGCCGCCGGTCGCCCCCGTAACGTCATGCGGAGAGCACTTGCTTCAAGTGCACTTGAAGGTCCTAGCGTGGTCGGCATGACGGTGATCGGCAGCACTCCCGTGAAGTCCCCGCCCGTGGACGCCTGCGTGTCCGCGGGGGCGACCCATCCGCGCCCCGACGGCCAGGACCACTACACGATCCGCGAGGTCGCGGCGTACACCGGGCTCAGCGCGCCCACCCTGCGCTGGTACGAGGAGATCGGCCTGATGCCGCACGTGGCGCGGTCGCACACCGGTCAGCGCCGTTTCGACAACCGGGACCTGGACTGGCTCGCCTTCGTCACCCGGCTGCGGCTGACCGGGATGCCGGTCGCCGACATGGTCCGCTTCGCGGAGCTGGTCCGCCAGGGCGAGGACACCTACGGCGAACGGCAGTCGGTGCTGGAACAGGCCCGCGGCGAGGTCGTCACGCGCATCGCGGAGCTGCAGGACACCCTCGCCGTACTCAACGCCAAGATCAACTTCTATGAGGGTGCCCGCCGGGCGCCGGAAGGGGCCTGAGCGCCATCATGGACCACACCATCGAGCAGATCGGCAAGGTCGAACTGGGCAGCGGCGGCCCCCTCGTCGGCGTCCAGGGCTTCGGCGCCATGGGCATCAGTGCCGCGTACGGGGAGACCGACGACACGGCGGCCCGCGACACTCTGGAGGCCACCGTCGAGGCGGGCGTCACCCTCATCGACACCGCCGACATGTACGGCGTCGGCGCCAACGAGGAGTTCCTCGCGCCGTTCGTCGCCGCGCACCGCGACGAGATCACGCTGGCCACCAAGTTCGGCATCGAGTACCGGGCCGACGACCCCGCCTACCGGGCCCTGCGCAACGATCCCGCCTACATCAAGAGGGCCGTCGAGGCGAGCCTGCGCCGCCTGGACGTCGAGGTCGTCGACCTCTACTACATGCACCGCCGCGACCCCGCCGTCCCGCTCGTCGAGTCCGTCGGCGCGATGGCCGAGCTGGTGCGGGAGGGCAAGGTCAAGCACCTCGGTCTGAGCGAGGTCACCGGTGCCGAGCTGCACGAGGCGCACGCGGTGCACCCGATCACCGCCGTGCAGTCGGAGTGGTCGGTCTTCAGCCGGGACGTCGAGCACAGCGCGGTGGGGGCGGCCGCCGCGCTCGGTGTCGCCTTCGTGCCGTACTCGCCGCTCGGCCGGGGCTTTCTGACCGGTGCCTTCACCGACGCCGGCAAGGAGCTCTCCGGCGGCGACTTCCGGCAGTCGCTGCCGCGCTACAGCGGCGACAACGCCCGGGCGAACGCCGCCCTCCTCGCGCCCCTGCACAAGATCGCAGCCGAGCACGGCGCCACCACCGCGCAGATCGCCCTGGCCTGGGTGCAGCAGCGGGCGCAGGCGCACGGCCTGTCCGTGGTGCCGATCCCCGGGACGCGCAAGCGCGGCCGCCTCCTTGAGAACGCCGCGGCCACCCGGATCCTGCTGACCGCCGAGGAACTGGCGCTGCTGGAGCCGATCGCCGGGCGGGTGGCGGGCGAGCGCTACGCGGACATGTCGCTCACGTCCGCGGCCCGGGAGGCCCAGGGCCCGTCAGCGGAGTGATCTGGGACGGCGGCTCGTCGGCGACGACTCCCAGGGCATGCGGGTCCCTGCCGCCCCTCCCCGTCGTCACAGTCGCCGATACATGATGTGCAGTCCCACATAGCCCTTGGTGGGGTGCCGGAAGCCCTCGGGGAGGGTGGTCATGATTGTGAAGCCCAGGGACTCCCAGAGGGCGACGGCGCCGGTGTTGGTCTCCACGACGGCGTTGAACTGCATCGCCCGATAGCCCTCGGCGCGGGCCCAGGCCAGTACGTACTCCCCCAGCGCCCGCCCGACGCCGCGTCCGCCGTACCGCGGATCGACCATGAAGCTGGCGCTGGCGATATGCGCGGAGCCACCCATGTGGTTGGGGTTCATCTTGGCCGTGCCCAGGACGGTCCCGGAGTCGTCGACGGCGACGACCGTATGGCCGGGCGGCTCCAGCAGCCACATCTCCCGGCCCGTCGCCTCGTCGAGGTCGCGCGGGTAGGTGTAGGTCTCGCCGGCCGCCACGATGGTGTGGAAGAAGGGCCAGATGGCGGGCCAGTCGGCCGCGGTCGCCTCACGGATCAGCACGACCCCAGCATGACGCCGCCATCGGTCGGACCGCCACCGGATTAGCCCCGGCTCCAGGTCCGGCCGGGGGCCCGGCCGGGGCTGGGCCCCCGGCCGGCGTCACGCGGGCCGGAAGACCGGCACGGCGAGGCCGCCGACCGCGCCACCGGCACCGCCCCCGACTGCCGCCCCCGCCCGGCGGAACCGCACCAGGAGCGGCATCCCTATCCGCAGCTCCGCCTCCGGGCAGTCGACGATCTCGGTCATCATCCGCGGCCCCTCGGCGAGATCGACCACGGCCGCGACATACGGCACCCGGTCGCCGAACGGCGGGAGGTCGTTGCGGTGCACGACGGACCAGGTGTAGAGCGTGGCGCGCCCGCCGGCCGGCTCCCAGCCGACCTCCTCGCTCCAGCAGTACGGGCAGAACTCACGCGGGTAGTGATGGGCCGCACCGCAGCCCTCGGCCCGGCAGCGCCGCAGCAGCAGGCGCCCCTCCGCCGCCGCGTCCCAGTACGGCCGGGTGAAGGCGTCCACCTCCGGCAGATCGAACCCCGTCGCTCGGTGTGCCGCGTCCCGCCCGGCACCGCGCGCACCCGCCTCCGCCGCGCTCCCGCCGCCACCGGCCCTCACGAGAACACCCCCACTACGGCGTCGAGCGACCAGGTCTGCCAGCTCACGCCGAACAGGGCGACCAGGGAGATCAGCGCCATCATCGCGTTCTGCCCCTGCTCGGCCCAGTCGTGGATCATCAGCACCAGGTAGAGCAGGTTGAGCACCAGGCCGCCCGCCAGCGCGATCGGTGTGAGGAAGCCGAGGACGAGGCCGAGCCCCAGCGCCAGTTCGGCGTAGACCACGACGTACGCCATCGCCTTGGGCCGGGGCCGTACGACCTTGTCGAAGCCGGTGCGCACCGCACTCCAGCGGTGCTTGCCGGCCACGTCCGCCGCCCAGGCGATGCCCGTACCGCGCTCGAACCAGCCCTTCTTGTCCTTGTGGCGCCAGCTCTCCAGCCACCACAGGCCGAGGCCGATGCGGAGCACGGCCAGCCACTCCGCCCCGCCGAGCCAGATCGTCTGCATCCCGCACACCCCTCACGATTCTGACGGTACGTCAGTTCAGCCCATGGTTCGCGCCCGCGCAAGAGGGCCCGCACGATCCGGCCCGTCGCCTCGACCGCCCGAGCTTTCCCCCGCAGCCCCATTCCTGACGCGACGTCAGTTCAGTAATCTGACTAAGTGTCAGGTAATGCAGTCACTACAGCCAGGTAACTGAGAGCCGTCACACAGGAGCGGGCGTCTGCGATGCTTGGATCGACTCACGGCAGCCTCACCACGCACTCCCGGCCGGCCCGCGTCGTGGCCTGTGGGGAGCAACCACCACACACCGTCCACGGCATGAGCGCACCGCCTCGCGGCAGCGGCGGGCAGGACGCCGGGGCCGCGGTCGACCGGGATGTCAGCGGCCGGCCGCTGCACGCTCCGGTGCCCGACCTGGACCGGTTCTTCCGGCCCGAGTCGGTGGCCGTGATCGGCGCCTCGGACAGCGAAGGCCGCCCCAACACCGGGATCACCCGCCAGCTGATCGCCTGGGCGGAGCGGGTCGGCGCCCGGCTCCACCCCGTCAATCCGGGACGGACGCAGGTCTTCGGGCGGCCCTGCTGCGCCTCGGTCGCCGCGCTGCCGGAGCCCGTCGACCTCGCCGTACTGCTGGTCGGCGATCCGCTGCCGCTCATCGAGCAACTCGCCGAGGCCAAGGTGAAGTTCGCGGTGGCCTTCGCCTCCGGCTTCGCCGAGACCGGAGAGCGGGGCGCGGTCGCCCAGGCCCGGCTCGCCGAGGCCGTCGAACGCTCCGGGCTGCGGCTGCTCGGCCCGAACACCAACCTCAACGCCTTCGAGGAGTTCCGCGAGGACCTCGACGGCCCGGCCATCGCCCTGATCACCCAGTCAGGCCACCAGGGCCGGCCCGTCTTCACGCTCCAGGAACTGGGCATCCGCCTCTCCCACTGGGCCCCCACCGGCAACGAGGCCGATCTGGAGACCGCCGACTTCCTCTCCTACTTCGCCACCCGCCCCGAGGTCGGCGCCATCGCCGCATATGTGGAAGGCCTCAAGGACGGCCGCAGCTTTCTGCTCGCCGCCGACCGCGCGGCCCGCAACAAGGTCCCGGTCGTCGCCGTCAAGGTCGGCCGCACCGAGACCGGCGCCCGGACGGCCGCCTCGCACACCGGCAAGCTCACCGGCGCGGACGAGGTCGTGGACGCCGCGATGCGGCAGTTCGGCGTGATCCGGGTCGACGGGCTGGACGAGTTGCAGGACACCGCGGCGCTGCTGGCGCGCGCCAGGAAGCCGGCCGCCGAGGGCATCGCGGTCTATTCGATCTCCGGCGGCACCGGCGCCCACTTCTCCGACCTGGCGACCGCGGCGGGACTGCGGCTGCCCACTCTGGACGCCGCCAAGCAGGCCGAGCTGCACCAGTGGATACCGGACTACCTCAACGTCGCCAACCCGATCGACAACGGCGGTCACCCCGTGGGCGACTGGCGCGGCCGCAAGATCATCGACGCGATCCTGGCCGACCCGTCCATCGGCGTACTGATCTGCCCGATCACCGGGCCCTTCCCGCCGATGAGCGACAGGCTCGCCCAGGACCTCGTGGACGCGGCGGAGCGGACGGACAAGCTGGTGTGTGTGGTGTGGGGCTCGCCGGTGGGCACGGAGGACGCCTACCGCACCACCCTGCTCGGCTCCTCGCGGGTGGCGACCTTCCGCACCTTCGCCAACTGCATCACGGCCGTCCGCGCCTACCTCGACCACCACCGCTTCGCCGCCGCCTACCGCTCCCCCTTCGACGACGCCCCGCGCGCGGCGTCCCCTTCGGCGCGCAAGGCGCAGGCGCTGATGCGCCCGGGCCAGCAGCTCAGCGAGCACGCGGCGAAGCAGCTGCTGCGCGCCTACGGCATCCGGGTCCCGCGCGAGCAGCTGGTGACCAGCGCGGCGGCGGCCGTACGGGCGGCGAGCCTGGTCGGCTACCCCGTCGTCATGAAGGCCTCCGGGCCGCAGCTGGCGCACAAGACCGAACTCGGCCTGGTCAAGGTCGCGCTGACCTCGGCCAGCCAGGTCCGCGACGCCTACCGCGAGCTGATCGACATCGCCCGCTACGAGGACCTCCCGCTGGATGGTGTGCTGGTCTGCCAGATGATCGAGCGCGGCGTCGAGATGGTCGTCGGCGTCACCCACGACGGCCTCTTCGGACCGACCGTGACCGTCGGACTCGGCGGAGTGCTCGTGGAGGTGCTGCGGGATGTCGCGGTGGGCGTACCGCCCTTCGGGGAGGACCAGGCCCGCGCGATGCTCGACGAACTGCGCGGCCGCGCCCTGCTGGACGGCGTACGCGGCGCACCGCCCGCGGACACCGACGCGCTCGTCGAGGTCGTGCTGCGGGTGCAGCGGATGGCCCTCGAAATGGGCGGTGAACTGGCCGAGTTGGACATCAATCCGCTGGTGGTCCTGCCGCGCGGGCAGGGTGCGGTGGCCCTCGACGCGCTCGCCGTCTGCCACTGACCGCGCCGCCGACCGCCACAGCAGCCGCCCGCCCGACCGCCGTAAGCATCCCGACCGCCGTAGGCACCCCGACCGCAGCCTTTGGAGCCGCTCCCCCATGACGTCCTCCCCGTCCCCCGCTTCCACTCCCCCCGCCGGGCCGGCCGCCGGCGGCGATCAGGCCGGGCCCGCCGGCTCCGCCGCCGACCCCGTCGATTCATGGGTACTGCACGCCACTGACAACGGCGTCTCGTGGATCACCCTCAACCGCCCGGACGCCCTCAACGCCCTCACCTGGGACCAGCGCGAACGCATCATCGGCCGGCTCGCCGACGCCTCGGCCGACCCGGACGTACGGGCCGTGGTGATCACCGCGACCGGCAAGGGCTTCTGCGCCGGCGCGGATCTGCGCGGCTCGCCGCCGGCGGGCGAACGGGTCGCCGGCGATGTCGCCCGGATGATCCGGCGCGGCGCCCAGCGGTTCATCGGCGCGGTGCTGGACTGCGAGAAGCCGGTGATCGCCGCGGTCAACGGCACCGCGGCCGGGATCGGCGCCCACCTCGCGTTCGCCTGCGATCTGGTGCTGGCGGCCGAATCGGCCCGTTTCATCGAGGTGTTCGTCCGGCGCGGACTGGTCCCGGACGGCGGTGGCGCCTACCTCCTGCCGCGGCTGATCGGCCCGCAGCGCGCCAAGGAGCTGATGTTCTTCGGGGACGCCGTACCGGCCGCCGAGGCGGAGCGGCTGGGGCTGGTGAACCGGGTCGTCGCGGACGGCGAGCTGGCGAAGACGGCCCGGGAGTGGGCCGAGCGGCTGGCGGCCGGCCCGACCCGCGCGCTGACTCTGACCAAGCAGCTGGTCAACGCCTCCTTCGAGACCGACCGGGCCACGGCGTTCGCCGCCGAGGCCGCCGCCCAGGAGATCACCATGACGACGGCGGACGCCCAGGAAGGCGTCGCCGCCTTCGTGGCGCGGCGCAGCCCCTCCTACCGGGGCCGGTGACGCCCCGCCCGAGGGCGCGCCGGCCTACTTCACCTCCGCCGGGCACACCGGCACCTCACGCGTGTTGCGCGTGCGCACCCCCGGCAGCCACCCCCGCACCCCCTGCCCGGTGGTGACCAGATACCAGCGGGTGGAGGTGATGCCGGCCTCGTCGCGGACCATGCGGCCGTCGGTGACGACGCAGCGCGCGGCCAGTGCGTCGCCGTGCCAGACCCGACCGGCGGAGTTGTCGCGCGCCGCGTACGGGGCGTACGGGTCCCTGGCCAGCCGCAGCGCGCACTCCAGCAGGCGGCCCGTCCGGCAGGCCTTCTCGCTGTTGTGGACCTTGATCTTCACCGTCCGGGTCGGCCCCGCCGGCTGCAGGCCGACCGGCCCGGGGCGCACCAGCCACCACACCCCCAGCGCGACCGCGGCAACCGCCGCGGCAACCGCCAGCGCGACCGCGTAGGGGCGTCTGCGGGGCAGCGCGGCCGCGGCGGGCACCGGCTCGCGGCCGGTCTCCTTGATGCGGTTCCACAGGCCCGGTGGCGTCTCGATCTGCTCGTCCGCCGACCGCAGCCGGGCGCGCAGCAGCGCCTCCGCGTCGTCGCCGGCGCCGTCGCCCCGGCCGCCGCCGGACCCCGGGCCGCCGCCCGCGCCGCCGACGCCACCGTCGAACCGTGGCCCCACACCCACCGTGCCGCTCACCTCCCGGCCTGCCCGTGCTCCGATTCAACGAGGTAGGCGCGCAGCCTGTCCAGCGCACGGGCGCGATGCCGGGCGGCGGTGCCTCGATGCACCTTCATGATCTTGGCGGCCTGGTCGATGGTGTAGCCGTCGAGGTCGACGAGGATGACGATGCCGGCCTGCCGGTGCGACAACCGCCCTAACAGGCGCACCGCTTCGATCTCGGCGTGCCGCCGCTCCACCCCGCCGTCCCAGCCGCCCGGCGCCGCACCGGACCCGGCCGCGGCGCCGTCCGCACCCGCCTCCTCCACCCCCTCCAGGCCGTCGACCAGCACCTGGCGCCGGTCCTTGCGGTAGGCGTCGCGGGCGATGTTCAACACGGCGGTGAAGGCATAGGCGTACGGCTCCGGATGGGCGAGGAAGCGCTGCGGGCGGGCGGCGAGTTTGAGGTACGCCTCATGCACCACGTCCTCCGCCGACTGTCGGGAACCGGCCAGCATCACCGCTCTTCGGTAGAGCCGGGGCAGCAGCCCGCAGAAGACCTCGTCGAAGGTGGGTGACGCGGCAGACGAAGCTGACGACGGTGTCGCATCGGCCATGTACCGGAACTCTCCCCCGTGCTCGGCTACGGTCGCGGCCGAGGTGGACGCTACCCATGCGGGCGACGCACAATCAGCATTCCGCTACCCAATCTCCCGCGAGTCCATCGAAGATCGCCGCGATAGACCGGCAAACCACACGTCCGGGTGGCCGTCGCCGCTTCCGGCTTCACAACTGACGCTCCATCAGATTCAATGAGGGCATGATGGGACACGCTGGAATGGCGGCCACGGCCGTGCGGTATCTGCGCTCCGTCGGCGCACCGACCACGGCCCCCTCACCCGCGCCCGCCGCACCCCACCCGCGGCCCGCGCTGCGCGCCGTACGCGAGGACGAGCGCGCACCGCTGGACGCGGCCGAATTCCGCTCCGTCCTGGGGCACTTCGCCAGCGGCGTCACGGTCGTCACCGCGCCCTCGGAGCCCGGCCCGGCCGGCTTCGCCTGCCAGTCCTTCGCCTCCCTCTCCCTGGACCCGCCGCTGGTGACGTTCATGGTGGCGCGTACGTCGACGACCTGGCCGCGGATCGCCCGCGCCGGGGTGTTCTGCGTCAACATCCTCGGCGCCGGCCAGGGCGAGCTGTGCCGCGCCTTCGCGGTCAGCGGCGCCGACAAGTTCGCCGGTGTCCCCCACGGACCGGCCCCCGCGACCGGTTCGCCCCGGCTCACGGGCGTCCCCGCCTGGATCGACTGCACGATCCACGCGGTGCACACCGGCGGCGACCACCTGATCGTCGTCGGCCGCGTCGAAGCCCTCGGCACGGACCCCGGCGCGGCCGAAGCCGGTCCGCTCCTCTTCCACCGGGGCGGGTTCGGGCACTTCAGTTCCTGAGGCGCGCCCGGCCCGGTCACTTCCGCGTCAGCACGTGCCGGTCCCCTTCGTCGGGGTCGCCCAGGAGGCGCCTCTCAGGGGGATCGTCCAGTGGCCGGAATTGCACCCTGGCACCAGGGCTACGCCACGGCCGGCCGCATCTGCCCCGGCTCCGCCCGCCGCTGAATGACCAGGGCCATCAGGGCCGCGAGGGCGCACAGGGCGCCCGAGGCGTACCAGACGGGGTTGTAGGTGCCGAAGAGGTCGCGGGCGAGGCCGCCCAGGAAGGCGATCAGCGCGGCACCGACCTGGTGGGCGGCGAGGACCCAGCCGAACACGATCGCGCCGTCCTCGCCGTAGTGCTCGCGGCACAGGGCGATCGTCGGCGGGACGGTGGCCACCCAGTCCAGGCCGTAGAAGACGATGAAGAAGACCATCGGCGGACGGACCGTGTCGGCCAGCAGCAGCGGCAGGAACATCAGGGACAGTCCGCGCAGGCCGTAGTAGACGGCCAGCAGCCGGCGGGTGTCGAAGCGGTCGGTGAACCAGCCGGAGGCGATGGTTCCGGCGATGTCGAAGACGCCGATCACCGCGAGCAGCGAGGCGGCCGCCGTCATCGGCATGCCGTGATCGTGTGCCGCGGGCACGAAGTGGGTCTTGACCAGACCGTTCGTGGTGGCACCGCAGATCGCGAAGGTGCCGGCGAGCAGCCAGAACGGGCCGGTGCCCGCCGCCGTGGCCAGGGCCCGCAGCGCCCGCCGGGCCGCGCCCCGCTGTGGCGGCGGCTTGGGCACGAACTTTGTCGCCCCGTAGGGCGCGAGGCCGACATCCGCCGGGTGGTCGCGCAGCAGAAACCACACCAGGGGGACGACGGCGACCGCGGCGAGCGCGACGGTCACCGCGGCCGGCCGCCACTCGTACCGGTCGACGATCCAGGACAGCAGCGGCAGGAAGACCAGCTGGCCGGAGGCGCCGGCCGCGGTGAGGATGCCGGTGACCAGCCCGCGCCGATCGGTGAACCAGCGGCCGGTGACCGTGGCGGCGAAGGCCAGCGCCATCGAGCCGCTGCCCAGGCCGACCAGCACGCCCCAGAGGAGCACCAGTTGCCAGCTCGCCGTCATGAAGACGGTCAGACCGGCGCCGGTCGCGATCACCGCCAGGGCGACCGCGACCACCCGCCGGATGCCGAACCGGTCCATCAGGGCGGCGGCGAACGGCGCGGTCAGCCCGTACAGCGCGAGGTTCACCGACACCGCGAAGCCGATGGTGGCGCGCGACCAGTGGAACTCGGCGTGCAGCGGGTCGATCAGCAGGCCGGGGAGGGAGGCGAAACCGGCCGCGCCGATGATGGTGAGGAAGGTGACGGCGGCGACGGACCAGGCGCGGTGCGGCCGCCGGCGCCGCGAGGGCACGGGTGCGGGGGCACCCCCCTCGCGGGAGCCGCTCGCCCGTAGGGGAAGTTCGGGTGTCTGGGTCACCGGAGCAGCTTCGCCGGGATCACCCCTACGGAACGAGTGGCCGGAAGGCCAGGGTTCGCCAGGATCGGGCCAGGGGGCGAAGCCCGTGGCCCGGAGGCCGGGCGGCATCCTTCTAGTCGAACGTCAACACCGCCCGCGCCACCCGCCCGCGGTGCGCGTCGTCCGCCGCCTTCGCGAAGTCCTCCACCGGATACGTCCGGGTCACCAACTCGTCCAGCAGCAGCCGCCCTTCGCGGTAGAGCCGGGCGTACAGCGCGATGTCCCGCTGGGGCCGCGACGACCCGTAGCGGCAGCCCAGGATCGACTTGTCCAGATACATCGACGACACCAGGAACGAGGCCTCCGCCGAGGCCGGGGGCACCCCGAGCAGCACCGCCTGGCCGTGCCGGTCCAGCAGATCGACCGCCTGCCGGATCAGCCGGGTGCTGCCCACGCACTCGAAGGCGTGGTCGGCGCCGGTCGGCAGGACCTCCTTGACCGCCGTGACGGTGTCCGCCACCGCCGAGGCGTCGACGAAGTGCGTCGCCCCGAACTGCCGCGCCGCCGTCTCCTTCGCCGGGTTGGCGTCCACCGCCACGATCACCGACGCACCCGCGAGCCGCGCTCCCTGGAGCACGTTGAGGCCGATCCCGCCCGCCCCGATCACCACGACCGACTCCCCGCGGTCCACCCTCGCCCGGTTCAGCACCGCTCCGACGCCGGTCAGCACCCCGCACCCGATCAGCGCGGCCGACGTCGGCGGAACGTCCTCGGCGATCTTCACCGCCTGCACCGCCTTGACGACCGTCCGCTCCGCGAACGCCGAGTTCGACGCGAAGTTGTACAGCTCGCCGCCGCCCCGCCGAAACGGCTTGCGGGGCATCCCGATCGCCTGCCGGCACATCGTCGGCCGCCCGCGATCGCACTCCGCGCACGCCCCGCAGTTGGCCAGCGTCGACAGGGCGACATGGTCGCCGGGCGCCACATGCTCGACGCCCGCGCCCACGGCCTCCACCACGCCCGCTCCCTCGTGGCCCAGCACCACCGGCACCGGGAAGGGAATCGTCCCGTCGATCACCGACAGATCGCTGTGGCACAGCCCGGCCGCCCGGATCCCGACCAGCACCTCGCCCGGCCCGGGGTCGCGCACCTGCAGATCGTCCACGACCCGGGGCCGCTCGCCGTCGAATATGACGCCCCTCATCCCCGCTCCGCTCTGGTCATTCCCCGCTCCACTCCGGTCATCGACCGCTCCGCTCTGGGCAGGCCGAGCACGCGCTCGGCGATGATGTTGCGCTGGATCTCGTCCGAGCCGCCGTAGATCGTGTCGGCCCGGGTGAACAGGAACAGCCGCTGCAGCGGGTCCAGTTCGTACGGCTCGTGCGGGGTCCAGTCGAGGGGTCCCCGTGCGGCCGCGGCGCCCCGCACCCGCATCGCCAGCTCCCCGAGCCGCTGATGCCAGCCGCCCCACAGCAGCTTCGCCACGCTCGGCCCACCCGCGTCCCCGGCCGCGCCCAGGGTCCGCAGCGCGTTCCACCGCATGACCCTCAACTCCGCCCACTGTGTGATGAGTTGATCGCGCAGCACGGGATCCGACAGCGCCCCGCAACGGACCGCGGCCGCGATCACCTCGGCCAGCTCCGCGGCGAACCCGATCTGCTGGACGAGCGTGGAGACCCCGCGTTCCAGCGCCAGCAGCCCCATCGCCACCCGCCAGCCGGCCCCTTCCCCGCCGACCACATGCTCGGCCCGCGCCACCGCCCCGTCGAAGAACACCTCGTTGAACTCCGCCGTCCCCGACATCTGCCGGATGGGCCGCACCTCGACGCGCCCCGGCTGGTCCATCGCCACCAGCAGGAACGACAGCCCCCGGTGCCGCCGCTCACCGGGGTCCGTCCGCGCCAGCACGAAGCACCAGTCGGCCTCCCCGGCCAGCGACGTCCAGATCTTCTGCCCGCTGACCCGGTAGGCGGCCCCGTCCCGGACCGCCGCCGTCCGCACCCCCGCCAGGTCCGACCCCGCGTCCGGCTCGCTGTAGCCCTGACACCACAGCTCCTCACCGCGCGCGACGGCCGGCAGGAACCGCCGCCGCTGCGCCTCGTCGCCGCACGCGATCAACGTCGGTGCCAGCAGGTTCTCCCCGATGTGGCCCACCCGACCGGGCGCCGCGGCCCGCGCGTACTCCTCGGCCCACACCACCTGTTGCGTCAGGCTCGCCGCCCGGTTCCCGTACGCACCGTGGGTGCGGTCCCACCCGATGCCGACCCATCCGCCGGCCCCGAGCTCCCGCTCCCACGCGCGGCGCGCCGCGGGCGCCTCGTGCTCGCTGCCGGGGCCGCCCCGCCCCGCCAGCGTCTGGTAGGGCCCCACGAGATGCTCCGCCAGCCAGGCGCGGGCCTCGGCCCGGAATTCCTCGTCCGCCCGCCCGAACTCAAAGTCCACGCCGACCTCCCGACGTCGAATGCCCCGTCCCGCCGCCCGGCAACGCGGGCCGGACCGCTACCGGTTGGGCCGGGCCTTGGCCGCCGCGGCCGCCGCCATCTGCTCCAGCTGCTCCAGCATCGGCATCGGATCGGCCCCCACCGCCCCGGGGACCATCTCGGCGACCTTCTCCGGCGTCCACCCGCCGTCCCCGTACACCGAGCGCAGCTCCCGCGGCTGGGCCCACACCGCGATCTTGGGGCCGGCCACCGTGTAGACCTGCCCGGTGACCTCGCGCGCCCGCTCGCTCAGCAGATAGACGACGAACGCCGCCACGTCCTCCGGCTCGCCGATCTCCTTCAGCTCCATCGGCACGTTCGCCGACATCCGGGTCCGGGCGACGGGCGCCACCGCGTTGGCGGTCACCCCGTATTTGTGAAGGCCCAGCGCGGCGCTGCGCACCAGCGAGATGATCCCGCCCTTCGCGGAGGCGTAGTTGGCCTGGGAGACCGACCCCTGGTGGTTGCCGCTGGTGAAGCCCACCAGGGTTCCCGACCCCTGGCGCCGCATCACCGCGGCAGCCGCCCGGAAGACGGTGAAGGTGCCCTTGAGGTGCGTGGCGACCACCGGGTCCCACTCCTCCTCGGACATGTTGAACAGCATCCGCTCGCGCAGGATCCCGGCCACGCACACCACACCGTCGACCCTCCCGTACCGCGCCAGCGCGGTGTCCACGATCCGCTGGCCGCCGGCCATGGTGGAGACGTCGTCGGCGACCGCGGTCGCCTCCCCGCCCGCCGCCTCGATCTCCTTGACCACCGCGTCGGCGACCTCGCTGCTCGGGGCGCCGCCCTCGATCGAGACGCCGTAGTCGTTGACCACGACGCGGGCGCCGTGCGCGGCGCAGGCGAGCGCGACGGCGCGCCCGATGCCGCGTCCCGCGCCGGTGACGGCGACCACCTTGCCGGCCAAGAAGTTCCCCATGCCGCGCCCCTTCCCGCAGTTTCTGACGGACCGTTAGATTTTTGGGCAGCCGCGCGTCAAACACAAGACCCCGGAGGCCGCCATGCCCCTGCCGCAGGACTTCCACGACATCGCCAAGCGCGTGAACAACTGGGGTCGCTGGGGGGCGGACGACGAGATCGGCACCCTCAACCTGATCACCGAGCAGGTCGTACGGGAGGCCGCCGGCTGCGTCCACAGCGGCCGCCGGATCCCGCTCGCCCTCCCGCTCCAGCAGGACGGCGTGCAGACCGGCATGATCCCGGGCCGGGTCAACCCGCTGCACACCATGATCGCCATCAACCAGGAGATCTTCGGCCCCGGCACGGTCGCCACCTCGGACGACGCGGTCACCATGGGCCTCCAGGCCGCCACCCACTGGGACGGCCTCACCCACGTCTCCCACTCCGGGCGCCTCTACAACAACCGCCCCGCCGACTCGATCACAGCCCACCGCGGGGCCACCGCCCTCGGCATCGAGAAGGCCACCCCGATCGCCTCCCGCGGCATCCTCCTGGACGTGGCCCGCGCGCACGGCACCGACCGGCTGCCCGGCGGGTACGCCGTCACCCCGCAGGACCTGGACGCCGCCGAGGAGCTGGCCGGCACGACGGTCCGGGCCGGCGACATCGCCCTCGTGCGGACCGGGCAGCTGCGGCACTACCTGGACGGCGACCGGCAGGCGTACGCGTTCCCCTCACCCGGACTGTCGCTGCGCACCCCCGAGTGGTTCCGCGCGCGCGATGTCGCGGCGGTCGCCAACGACACCCTGACCTTCGAGATCTTCCCCCCGGAGATCGAGGACCTGTGGCTGCCGGTGCATGCGCTGCACCTCGTCGAGATGGGCATGCTGCAGGGCCAGAACTGGAACCTGGAGGAGCTGTCGACGGCCTGCGCGGAAGCGGGGCGCCATGCGTTCTTCCTTTCGGCGACGGCCGAGCCGTTCGTCGGCGGATCCGGCGCACCGGTCGCACCCGTCGCGATCCTCTGAGGCCGACCGGCACCCGGCCGGCCAGGTGGCGGTGCGCTCATGCGCGCCCCGAGCACGGCACCGCGGACCGCCACCCGCCAGGCCGCGATCCGCACTCGCCGAGGCCAGGACCGGGCATACACCCGATTCCCCCCACACCCTCGGCGTCCCCTCCCGGCGAACCGCCCCACCCAAGAGTGATCAACTGGGCACGTCACGTCAACACCTGGTCTGGACTATTTTCCCGGCGCGCGGCACTTCGCGTCCGATTTATCCGCCTTGATGCAGATCCATTAAGGGGCAATAGGGCTCAAATGCCCCAGATCCGTACCCGTCGCCATCAGCAGCGGCCGACCGCGGTCCACCTCGCACCAGATCCGCTTGCCGGCACCCTCCTGCTGCCAGCCCCAGCGGTCCGCCAGGCCGTCGACCAGCTCCAGGCCGCGCCCGTTGGTGTCGTCGCCGTCGGCGTGCCGCTGGCGCGGCGGGCGGGCACTGGCGTCCACCACCTCCACCCGGACCGTCCCCACCACCGCGCCCGAGCCCGAGAAGCACATCCGCAGCTCGGCCGCCGAGCCGGTGTGCACCACGGCGTTGGTGACGAGTTCGGAGATCAGCAGGATCAACGTCTCCGCAAGTGGTTCATCGGGCCCTATGCCGGACCCCACGAGCCGCGAGCGGGCCCACCGCCGGGCTCTGCCGACCTCAGCGGGGTCGGGTCGTACGTCCAACTGCACCTGAAGCACCTGCACCGCTCACACCATCCGAACCGGCGGAAACATCGCCTCGCGCCTCCGCGGAGTCACGGTGCGTGACCCCGGTGAAGCACAGCATGGTTGACGTTCAGTCACCCCAACAAGCGCTTCGGGCATATTCCAGCGCAAGGGAGTATGCGTGCTGCATACTGTGCGACGCACTTTGCGGGGAGTCGAACAAGGGGGGCTATCGGGCCCGCACCCAAGGCGAGCGGCGCGCAGTCCGTACCCCGGAACCGTCGCTTCGACGGCACCGGGTTCGTTGCGCCACAGAACCACTCGCACCCAACGGAGAGTACCCGAGCGGAACGCCGACTCCCCCCTGTGACGAGTCACACCTAGGACACAACCCGATATCGACCCTCCGTGACCGCTTCTGTGTGGTGGGTCCGACATTTCGCACACGGGTTGCCAGAGTCTGACCTCGTCGGCCACCCCGCTCACCACCCTCACCGCCGCACACACCCGCCGTCAGTCGGCCAGGTCCGCCGCCAGCGCCTCTTCCGCCTCGGCCGCCGTACCCCAGCACTCGGCCCGCAGCCAGGCCCGCTTGAGGTGCAGATGCACATCGGCCTCCCAGGTGAAGCCCATACCGCCGTGGACCTGAAGGCAGTCCCGCGCATTGCGCACCGCGGCCTCGTCGGCGAGCAGCTTGGCGCCCGTCACGTCCGGACCACCACCCGTGACCGCCGCGGCATATACGGCGCTTCGGGCGATTTCTGCACGTACGAGCATCTGCGCGCACAGATGCTTGACCGCCTGGAAGGAGCCGATGGGCGCACCGAACTGCACCCGCTCACGGGCATGGGCGACCGCCATCTCGACCGTGCGGGCCGCGCTGCCGAGCTGCTGGGCCGCCGTGAACAGCGCGGCCTCACGCCGCAGCCGGGGAAGGTCCAGGCCGGCGAGGGGGGCCGTGCGCGGAGCGTGCGCGATGCGGGCGAGCGGGGTGAGCGGGTCGACGGAGGTGAACGGGGCGCAGGACACCTGGTCCGGCGTGCTACGGTGCGCACCGCTCGCGCGCCCCTGTGCGACCCCCGCATCCGCCCCCGCCCCGGCCGCGGCCCCCGTCACGACGACCAACTCGTCGCAGTCGTCCGGGTGTTCCCACAGCATCGGCTGCCGCGCGCCGTCGCACAGCGAGACGATCCGCTCGCCGGTCGCGACGCCGTCCACCACCCCGGCCAGCAGCTGGCACGCCACCAGCGGCCCGGGCAGCAGCGCCCGCCCGGCCTCCTCGAAGACCAGCGCCGCCTCCGGCAGTCCGAGCCCCACCCCGCCGGCCGCCTCCGGCAGCCGCAGCGCGAAGAACCCGGCCGCGCCCAGCTCCCGCCACAGCGCACGGTCCAGCGCCGGGTCGTCGACGGCCGCCCGCAGCCGCTCCCGGTCGAACCGGCCGGCCAGCAGCTCCCGCGTGCCGTCCCGCAACGCCCGCTGGTCGTCGGTGAGTTGGAAGTCCACCGGCCGGCTCACCGCCCCTTCGGCAGGCCGAGGATCCGCTCGGCGACGATGTTCTGCTGGATCTGCGAGGTACCGGCCGCGATGGTGTACGAGAGGGACGACAGCCGATCGGCGATCCACTCCTGGTCGGCGTCGAGCGCCCCGGCGCCCAGCACCTCGGCCGCCGCGTCGTAGAGCTCCTGGCGGGCGTGCGAGTAGCGCAGCTTGAAGACCGAGCCGCCGGCGCCGGGGACGCCGCCGCCCCGCTGGGCCGCGCTCACGTTCCACTGGGTCAGCCGCCACAGCGCCGCGAAGTCCGCGTTCAGCCGGCCGAGTCTGCGGCGCAGCACGGCGTCGTCCCAGCGGCCGTTGGCGCGGGCCGTACGGGCGAGCGCGCCGAGCACCCGTCGGCAGGCCACCACCTCCCCGACGAAGGCCGTGCCGCGCTCGAAGGACAGCGTCACCATCGTCACCCGCCAGCCGTCGTTCTCGGCGCCGAGGCGATGGGAGACCGGCACCCGGACCTCGTCGAGGAACACCTCGGCGAACTCCGTCGACCCGGCGAGGGTGCGCAGCGGCCGGACGGTCACCCCCGGCGCGTCCATGGGCATCGCCAGCCAGCTGATACCGCGATGCCTGGGCGCCTCGGGGTCGGTGCGGACCAGCAGCTCGCACCAGTCGGCGACCTCGGCGTGCGAGGTCCAGATCTTGGCGCCGCTGACGACATAGCCGTCGCCGTCCCGTACCGCCTTGGTGCGCAGCGCCGCGAGGTCGGAGCCGGCGTCCGGTTCGCTGAAGCCCTGGCACCAGACCTCCTCGCCGCGCAGGATCGGCGGCAGCCAGCGGGCGCGCTGCTCGGCGGTGCCCTCGGCGGCGATGGTCGGCCCGGCGTGCAGCAGCCCGACGAAGCCGGCGCCCACATAGGGGGCGCCGGCGCGCTCGGTCTCCTCCAGGAAGATCAGGTGCTGGGTGGGGGTGGCGCCCTGCCCGCCGGCGTCCCGCGGCCAGTGCAGCCCGGCGTATCCGGCGTCGTACAGCATCCGCTGCCAGGCGGTGTCGTACGCCCGCCGGCCGGGCCAGTCGGTCGCGGCGGGCTTGGCGGGGAGCGTCGGCAGCACCTTCGCCAGCCAGGCCCGCAGCCGCGCCCGGAAGTCCTCCTCCTCCGGCGCGTAGGCCAGGTCCATCAGCGGACCGTGTCGTCGAGGTCCAGGCCGAGCATGCGGATCGCGTTGCCCCGCATGAGCTTGTGGACCGTCTCGTCGTCCAGGCCCTTCACATGGTCGAGGGCGACCTCCTTGGTGTGCGGGAAGGTCGAGTCGACATGCGGGTAGTCGGTCTCGAAGGTCGCGTTGTCCCGGCCGACCACGTCCAGCGACGCCACCCCGTGCTTGTCGCGGAAGAAGCAGCAGAAGATCTGCCGGTAGTAGTACGTGGACGGCGGCTCGGGGATCAGGTCGCGCACCCCGCCCCAGGCGCGGTGCTCCTCCCAGACGTCGTCGGCGCGCTCCAGGGCGTAGGGGATCCAGCCCATCTGCCCTTCGGAGTAGGCGAGTTTCAGCCGCGGGTACTTCACCAGGACCCCGCTGAAGAGGAAGTCCATCATCGAGGCCATCGCGTTGTTGAAGGAGAGCGAGGCCTGTACGGCGGGCGGGGCGTCGGGGGACGCGGCCGGCATCTGGGAGCTGCTGCCGATGTGCATGTTCACGACCGTGCCGGTCTCCTGGCAGGCCGCGAAGAAGGGGTCCCAGTAGCCGGAGTGGATCGAGGGCAGCCCCAGGTAGGTGGGGATCTCGGAGAAGGTCACCGCGCGGACCCCGCGCGCCGCGTTCCGCCTGATCTCCGCGACGGCCAGGTCGATGTCCCACAGCGGGATGAGGCACAGCGGGATGAGGCGGCCGCCGCTGTCGCCGCACCACTCCTCGACCATCCAGTCGTTGTACGCGCGCACGCAGGCGAGGGCGACCTCCTTGTCGTGCGCCTCGGCGAAGGTCTGGCCGCAGAAGCGCGGGAAGGTGGGGAAGCAGAGCGAGGCCTCGACGTGGTTGAGGTCCATGTCCGCAAGGCGCGCCTCGGGGTCCCAGCAGCCGCGCCGCATCTCCTCGCGGGTGATCCCCTCCAGTGTCATGTCGTCCCGGTCGAAGCCGACGGCGGCGATGTTGCGCTTGTACGGGAACTTCAGGTCCTCGTAGATCCACCAGTCGGCCGGCGGCCCGTCCGGGTCCATGGTGATCTGGTACTTGCCCCCGACGTACGCGAGCTCGCCGATGCCGGTGGTCAGCGGCTTCGGCCCCCGGTCCCGGTACTTCTTCGGCAGCCAGGTCTCGAAGAGGTGCGCGGGCTCGATCACATGGTCGTCGACGCTGATGATGCGCGGTAGCTCCATCGGGTTCCCCATCGTTGTCCCCTCACCCCGTGTCCGGGCGGCCGGGTCGGGCGATATCTGATGCACCGTCAGATAGAGGCTAGCCCCGCACCCTCTGGACCGACAAGGAGCCGACCCCTAACCTCTGCACCGAACCTGACGTACCGTCAGCATCGGCGGGAGGGTGGGCGGATGACCGGCAGCACCCTGTGGGACCTGGTGACATGGCGGGCCGCCCGCACCCCCGGCGCCGCGGCCCTCGTCCAGGGAGCGGCGGCGGCCCGGGACGAGCGGCGGATCACCTTCGGCGCGCTGCACCGGCGCGCGGAACGGGTGGCGGCCGGCCTGTACGAGCGAGGAGTACGACCCGGCAGCCGGGTCGTCTGGCAGCTGCCGACCCGCATCGAGACCGTGCTGCTCAGCCTCGCGCTGGCCCGGATCGGCGCCGTGCAGAGCCCGGTCGTCCCGCTCTACCGCGACCTGGAGGTGGGGCAGGTGCTGCGCCGGACCGCGGCGGACTTCGTCCTGGTCCCCGGCGTCCGGCGGGGTTTCGACCACGGCGCGATGGCACACCGCCTGGCCGCCGCCCTGCCCGGCCCGCCCACCGTCGTCACGGCGTACGACCGGAGCCCCGGCAGCCTGCCCGACGCCGACCCCGCCGGGCTGCCCGCGCCGCCCACCGACGCCGACGAGGTCCGCTGGATCTACTGGACCTCCGGCACCACCGCCGGCCCCAAGGGCGTGCTGCACACCGACCGCAGCCTGCGCACGGCCGGCCGCCAGCTGGCCGACGCGCTGCGGCTGGGCCCGTCCGACATCGGCTCGATGGCCTTCCCGTACGCCCATGTCGCGGGCCCCGACTACACCGTCATGCTCCTGCTGCGCGGTATCCCCGCGCTACTGCTGGAGCGCTTCGAGCCGCCCGGCTCACTGGCCGCCTACCGCCGCCACCAGGTCACCGTCGCCGGCGGCTCCACCGCCTTCTACTCCCTCTTCCTCGCCGAGGCGCGCAAGCTGCCGCCGGGGCGCAGGCTGCTGCCGTCGCTGCGGCTGCTGGCCGGCGGCGGCGCGGCGCTGCCGCCCGCCCTGTACCACGAGGTCGTCGCGGCCCTCGGCTGCCGGCTCGCCCATGGCTACGCCATGACCGAGGCCCCGATGGTGACGATGGGCGACCCGCTCGACGGTCCCGGCCGGCTCGCGACGACCGCCGGACGCCCGCCCGCCGGCATGGAGGTCCGGATCGCCGCCGGCACCGGGGAGATACTGCTGCGCGGCCCGGCGGTCTGCCGGGGCTACCTCGGCGAGCCCGCCCCCTTCGACGCCGACGGCTTCCTGCCCACCGGCGACCTCGGACGGCTCACCGCCACCGGCCACCTCGTGGTCACCGGCCGGCTCAAGGACGTCATCATCCGCAAGGGCGAGAACATCTCCGCCCAGGAGGTCGAGGAGCTGCTCCACCGGCACCCGGACGTGGCCGGCGCGGCCGTCATCGGCCTGCCCGATCCGGACCGCGGCGAACGGGTCTGCGCCGTCGTCGAACAGCCCCCGGGCACCGCACCGTTGACCCTCACCGCGGTCGTGGCACACCTGCGCTCCCAGGGGCTCGCCCCGCACAAGCTCCCCGAGCAGCTGGAGGTACTGGCCGCCCTGCCGCGCGGGGCGACCCTGGGGAAGGTGCTGAAGGGGGAGCTGCGGGACCGGCTCGGGGGCGCCCGCTAGGCGCGGTACCGGGCCCGGCACCCCCTAGGCGCGGTAGAGCGCGCGGGCCAGGGCCAGGTCGACCGGGCCGGTTTCCGGGATGGGCAGGAAGTGGGCCGTCTGCCACTTCTGGGTGTGGCGGGCCTGGCGGCTGGTCGTGTCCGCCCACGGCGGGTAGATGCGGAATCCCCGCTTCCCGCCGGCGCCGTCGCGCGACACGATGTCCCGTTCGGCCAGCACCTCGCGGGGGAAGACGAACTGCCCGAAGTGCGCTCCCTCCCGGGTGCTGATGACGAAGAGGTCGACCGCGTCGGCGGCGTCGAAGGGCTCGATCGGACCGCCGTCGGACCGCTTCCACACCGTGACGAACTGGCCGACCTTGGTCGGGGTGGTCTTGCCCACCCGGAACCTGACGGCCCGGCCGTCCAGCGTGAAGGCGTGCGCGCCGTACTCGGCGCTCTCCGGTTCGGGCACCGGCCGCGAGCAGCAAAATCCGCACGGGTCGTAGACCGAGGCCTGCGCGGCCAGCAGCTCGTCGTGCATCGGCCCCGCGCTCAGCCAACCGCTCGTGCCGGCCGCCCGGCGCTCGGCAGCCGTCTCGTCTTGCGTCGTCACACCGCCATCGTGCCATCGCGCTCGCGCCGGCGCGGCGCCGGTGGCGCGCGCGGCTCAGCCCGGCCGGTACGCGCTGGTCGCCTGCTCGTACAGCCGGTCCACCTCGCGGCGCCCGCCGTCCGGGCCGATGACCAGGACGAGGTGGTAGCGGCCCTGGTGGATCATCGCGAGGTTGCGGACGTAGACCTCGCGGCCGCTGCCGTCGCGCCACGAGAACGTGCCCTCCGCCATCGCCGTCCGGCCGACGTCGATCCGCCGCAGGCCGGAGGCCGAGGCCCAGCTGGAGGAGCGGTACGGGGCGAGCTCGGGCTCCTTGTTCTGCAGATACGCCATCGGGTCCGCGCCGTACTTCGCCGTCGTGTCGCGGCCGGGCACGACCAGCAGCTCGTAGTCGCCGCCGACGTAGCGCACCTGGCCCTGGCCGTTCGCACCGCGCCGCTGCCAGCCCTTGCGGACCGCGACCTGGAAGCCCTTGGGGTCCTTGCGCACCTCGAAGCCCTCGGCGACGTCCGCCGGCGCGGTGGTGCCCGGCGCCGGGGTGCCGGGCGCCTCGCCGTCCTGGCCGCCGGACGGGGTGTGGCCGGCGTCGGGCGCCGCGCCGGACGTGGCCGTGCGGTCCGCGCCGCCCCGTCCGGCCCTGGCGTTCTCGCCGGCCTTCGGCATGAATGCCATCGCATAGATCACCGCGCAGACCAGGAGCAGCAGGATCGCGGTGAGCAGCAGCCGGCCGAGGTTGCGCGGGGCGCCGCGCGGGGGACGGGCCGGCCGCGCCTCGGCCGTCACGCCCACCTGGCCCAGCATCTGCTGCTCGTACAGGTCCCGGTCGGAGGTTCTGGACCGGACCGGCGGCTTCGGCGGTCTGCCGAGCCGGACGGTGCGGGCCGGCCGGGGCTCGCGCAGCGGCTTGGGCTGCTTCGGGGGGCGGGACAGGCGAGGCGGCGGCGAGGGGGGTCCCCCCTGCTCCCATGAGCTTGCGGGAGGGAAGGTCTGCTCGGAGGCCGGCGCCGTCCTCCGGGGTGGCACCGACGCGGTGGCGGGGGGCCGCGCCGGGGCGGCGGACGCCGGCCGGGGCTGTGCGCGCCGGGGGGTCCGGCCCTTCTTGTGCCGCCCTCTGCGGACGAGTTCGCCGCGGCGCCGCAGGATCGGCAGCCGCCGTGGATCGCCGCCCTGCTCCAGCGCGGGCATCGTCACCAGCCGGGTGCCGCCCGCCGGCTCCGGCGCCGTACGGATCAGCGAGCGCAGCCAGCCGCGCAGCTCCTCGAAGTCGGGTCGGTCGGCGGGGTCCTGACGCAGCAGCGACTCCACGACCGGCCGCAGCGCCCCGCACTCCTCGGCGACCGCGGGCGGCTCGGAGCAGACCAGCCGCACCAGTTCGCCGGCGCTGTCCTCGGGGAACGGCGGATGCCCCTGCACACTGCGGAACAGCAGCGCGCCGACCGCCCACAGATCGGTGGCCGGGCCGACCGGCGGCGCCAACTGCCAGTTCTCGTGCACCGGTCCGGCCTGCTCGGGCGCCCAGCGCTCGGTGACCGGGCCGATGACGGTCAGCCGGGCCTGCCGCGCGCGCTCGGCGGCGAGTGCGGTGGTGGGACGGCCGTATGCGGGCGCCTCACCGTCGTCGGCGCCGCCGCCCGGGGCGGAGCCGGCCTTGGTCAGCGTCACCCCGGCCTCGGCCGGCGCATCGTCTCCGCACATAGCCTCCTGGGCCGCGCCCGCCGCCAGCCCGGTCAGGATCGCCCGGCCGTCGTCGCAGACCAGGACCGTACGGGTGGTGATGTTGCGGTGCAGCCGGCCGTCCGCGTGCAGCACCCGCAGCGCGGTGAGCAGATCCGCGGCGATCTCCGCGGCGCGGTGCGGGGACAGCGGCCGCTCGGCGAGCAGCGCGGCCAGCGGACGGGCGGCGAGGAGTTCGCCGACGATCCACAGGCTGCCGTCCTGCGCAAAGACGTCGAAGACCTGCTCCAGCCGGGGGTGGTCGGGCAGCTGCGCCACGGCCGTGGCGGCTTCGAGCGCCCGTCGCACGGCGGGATCCCTGGGGCTTCGGTCGGCCACCCCCGCCGCCCGCCCGGCGCCGAAGCGGGTGCCGCCGGAGCGCTGCTCGGCGTGTCCGGCCGCCGGAGCCCCCACCACCTCCGCCTCGACGACCTCCGGCAGCGGGACCTGACGGATCAGGACCTCCTGCCCGCTGTAGGTGTCGAAGGCCCGGGTCTCGGTGAAGTCGTCGTCGCCGAGGGGCCGCGCGGGCAGGCGGTAGCGCTCGGCGAGCACCCTTCCTGCGTACTCGTCCACGACGCCTCCCCGCAGCGCGCGCTGTGTCTACCGTCGCGCCGGAGCCGCCCGCCGGCGCCGAAGCCGATGGTCACTTCCGGTCGTATTCCCGCCGATTGCGGATGCGTACGGTCTCGATGTCTCAGATGTCTCACGATACGTGCCCGCACCGGAGGTTGCGGCCCGCTCGGCCGAACGACGCGCGTCATCTCCGCCCGGCACGGCGCACACCACGCCCTTCGCTCAGTCCTTCACCGCGAAGGTCCTGAACGCGGTCGCGATCAGCTCCTGGCACTCCTTGTCCGACCAGGCGTCCGCCTTGCAGGTGATCATGATGGCGTAACCGTGCTGGTCATCGGCTCGGAACCCGCGGTTGAGGACCCGCACCTTCTGGCCGCCCTGCTTGCGGGTGAACGACCAGTCGGCGACGGTCGGATAGCCCCGCCACTTCACCGACTTGATGCCGATGAGGTGGTAGTCGTCGCTGGAGCCGCGCACGCTGGGCTCCAGGCTGCGCCAGGCCGCCGCGGCGTCGTTCCCGGGCTTGGCGTTGTAGTCGACCTGGACGCGCGGGAAACCGCCCGAGGCGCTGTATATGGCGCCGGAGTTCGCCCCCGCGGTATCGGTCTGGTGGAAGCCCTTGGGCATCGCCATACGGAAGTGGAAGCCGCCGTTGGAGACCTCGGCGAAGCCGGCCGGCACGGCCTTGCCGTCGCCGCCGCCCTTGCCGCCGTCGCCCTTCTCGCCGCCCTTGTCGGCAGCCGGGGTGCCGGGCTGCTGCCCACCGGGCTGCTCCGACTCGTCGCCGCCGGCGTTCGCGTCGTCGCCGCCCTCGGCCGATTCGGTCGAGGGCTTGGACCGGCCCGAGGACGACGCCTTGTCGCCGCCGCCGGACGCCTTGCCGCCCTTGTCCGCCGTGTCGCCGCCGCTCAGCGCGAGGGCGAGGACCGTGCCCAGCACCGCGAGGGCGACGACCACGGCCACGATGACCAGCGTGCGGCGCGGGACGACATCGGTCAGCGACGCGCGGGCGGTGGACGGGCGGTTCCCGTCGCCGGGTCTGGAATCCGAGCGGGCCGCCGCGGCGGCAGCGGCGTTGCGCACGGACTGCAGGGCACCGCGCAGCCGGTCCTTGGCGGCGTCGGTGTCGAAGCCGCCGCGAGCGGACGAGCCGCCCCCGGCCGCCGAGCCGCCGGAGGACGAGGTACGCGCAGGGGCCGAGCCCTCGGCCGCCTTCCGCTCGGGTGCACGCGCCGCGGCGCTCGCCGTCCTGGCGGCGCCGGCCTTGGCCGCACCCGCCGCGCTCTTGCCGTTCGTACCCGCCGGGCTCTTCGCCCCCGGCTCCGCCTCCGGGCCGGCCGCCGGCTTCGCCTTCGACCGCGTCACCCGCGTCTTGGGGGCGGCCTTCGGCTTGGCCGTGCTCTTGGGCTTGGCCGTGGCGCGCTTCTCGGGCGCCGTCGGCAGCACCATCGCCCGGGTGGCGTCCATCGGGGGCTCCGGCGCGGTCTGCTCCGGGGCGTGCACGACGTCCAGCAGCAGCGCCCGCGCGCCCTCGTCGTCCAGCCGGGCCGCCGGATCCTTCACCAGCAGACCGTAGATGACCTCTTCCAGCACGCCCGCGCTCTTCGGCGGCTCGACCGGCTCGGTCATCACGGCCGTCAGCGTGGCGATCGCCGAACCCTTGTCGTACGGCGGCACGCCCTCGACGCAGGCGTACAGCAGCCCGCCCAGCGACCACAGGTCGGCCGGCGGGCCCGGCTTGTGGCCGCGGGCGCGCTCGGGCGAGATGTAGGAGGGGGCGCCGACGAGCATGCCGGTCGAGGTCACCGAGGGGTCGCCCTCGACCTGGGCGATACCGAAGTCGGTGAGCACGACCCGGCCGTCGTCGGACATCAGGACGTTGGACGGCTTCACATCGCGGTGCAGGATGCCCTCGCCGTGCGCGGAGCGCAGCACGTCGAGCACGGCGAGACCGACCTCGGCGGCGCGCCGCGGGGTGAGCGGCCCGTCGTCACGGACGACCTCGGCGAGCGAGCGGCCCTCGACCAGCTCCATCACGATCCACGGCCGGTCGTCCTCGTCGACCACGTCGAAGACCGTCACCGCGCCGTTGTTCCGGATCCGGGCGATCGCCTTGGCCTCGCGCAGCGTGCGGGTGATCAGACGACGCTTCTCGTCCTCCTCGACCCCGCCCGGGAAGCGCAGTTCCTTCACTGCGACCGTACGGCCCAGGACCTCGTCGCGTGCCCGCCATACGGTGCCCATGCCGCCCCGGCCGAGAACATCGGCGAGCCGGTACCGGCCGGCGAGCAGCCTGCCCTCCTTGCCGTCCATCTCGACCTTCTCGCCCACTGAATCCCCTCTGCAATCCAGCCGAGTTGGCAGCGTCGATGAACATCGATCACCAAACTGGCCCAACTCGGACAACCCACCCTGGCAGAGCCTTCATTCTCCCTCATCCGCGGCCGTGCGGAAGGCCCGGGTCGGTGCCGGTCACCGTCGCGTACCCGTCATGATGGCCCCGACGAACGGGAGTCTGGATGACGATGCGCCCGCCCCGCCCGGTTCCCGGCGGCGTCCTCGGTCCGGCACCGCGGCCGACCGGCCGCCGCCGCGCGCCGGCGCGTCCGGGCGTGCTCGCCGCCCTGGCCGCCTTGGCCCTGGCGGCCTGCACCGCGCGCGGCCAGACCCTGCCCGTCCCTCCGGTGGGAACCGTCCAGAAGCCGCCGGCGACGACGCTGCCCGCGCTGCGCCGTCTGGTCGCCGACGGCGCGCCGGGCGCGGCCTCCCTCATCACCCGCGACGGCCGCTTCACCGCCTCACGCTTCTCCGCGGCCGGCGTCGCCGATCTGCGCAGCGGCCGCACAATGGGCGAGCCGGACCACTTCCGGGCCGGCAGCCTCACCAAGACCCTGGTCGCGACCGTGGTCCTGCAACTGGTCGCCGAAGGCAGGCTGACCCTGCACGACACCGCGGCCGCGCACCTGCCCCAGGACACACCGGTCGCGGGGCCGGGCGACCGCAGCGACCTGCGGACGGTGACGGTCCGCCAGCTGCTGGACCATACGAGCGGCTTGTTCAACTACACCGAGGACCCCCGGCTCTCCCGGCAGCTCTACGGCAGGGGCTTCGGCGCCCACCGCTACGACAGCCACACCCCGGCCGAACTGCTGCGGATCGCCCTGGGCCATCCGCCGGTGGCGGCCCCCGGCACCCGCTACTCCTACTCCAACACCAACTACCTGGTGCTCGGCCTGATCATCAGGGCGGTCACCGGCCACCCGTACGCCACCGAGATCCACCGCCGCATCATCGTCCCCGCCCAGCTCGACCACACCTCCTTCCCCGGCACCGATCCGGTGCTGCCCGCGCCGCACGGCCGCGCGTACTCCGCCGTCGGCGACCGGCGGGTGGACGCCACGTCCCTGAACCCCAGCCGGGCCGGCGCGGCCGGCGAGATGGTCACCACCCTGGGCGACCTCAACCGCTTCTACTCCGCGCTGCTCGGCGGCGCGTTCCTGGCACCGCGCCAGATGGCCCAGCTGCGCAGTGAGAAGCACACCGGCGGCGCCTACGGCCTCGGCCTCTTCGCCACCGAACTGCCCTGCGGCGTCACCGTCTGGGGGCACACCGGCGACATCAACGGCTCCTTCGCCCAGACGGCGGGCACCGCCGACGGCCGCCACCTCGTCAGCTACCGGGTCAACACCGACGCACTGTCCCGTCCGGCGCACGGCACCGCCGTGCTGACGGCCGAGTTCTGCGCGCGACGGCGCAGCTGAGGTCCTCGGGGCCCCACTGCCTACAGCGGAACGATGTCCGGCGCCCCGAGCCGCGCCGCATCCGCCGTCAGATCGTCCGGCTGCCGCTGCGATTCGCGCTCCGCCTCCACCCGCTTCTGGTAGTGCGCGATCTCCTTCTCGACCTGGTCGCCGTCCCAGCCCAGCGCGGGGGCCATCAGCTCGGCCGCCTCGCGGGCGCTGCGGGTGCCCCGGTCGAAGGTCTCGATCGAGATCCGGGTGCGCCGCGTCAGCACGTCGTCGAGGTGCCGCGCCCCCTCGTGCGTGCACGCGTACACCACCTCGGCGCGCAGATAGTCGTCCGCGGCCGCCAGCGGTTCGCCCAGCGAGGGGTCGGCCACCACCAGCTCCAGCAGCTCCTCCGTCAGCGACCCGTACCGGTTCAGCAGATGCTCTATGCGCGCCACATGCAGTCCGGTGCGCGCCGCGGTCCGGGCCCGCGCGTTCCACAGCGCCTTGTAGCCCTCGGCCCCGACCAGCGGCACGTCCTCCGTCACACACTCCGCGACCCGCTGGTCGAGCGCGTGCACCGCCTCGTCGACGGCGTCCTTGGCCATCACCCGGTACGTCGTGTACTTGCCGCCCGCGACCACCACCAGGCCCGGCACCGGATGCGCGACGGTGTGCTCGCGCGACAGCTTGCTGGTGGCGTCCGACTCCCCCGCCAGCAGCGGCCGCAGCCCGGCGTACACCCCCTCCACGTCGTCCCGGGTCAGCGGCGTCGCCAGCACCTCGTTGACGTGCTCCAGCAGATAGTCGATGTCCGCGCTGGACGCCGCCGGGTGCGCCTTGTCCAGGTCCCAGTCCGTGTCCGTCGTCCCCACGATCCAGTGCCGCCCCCACGGGATGACGAACAGCACGCTCTTCTCGGTCCGCAGGATCAGACCGGTCGTCGAGTGGATCCGGTCCTTGGGGACCACCAGGTGGATCCCCTTCGACGCCCGTACGTGGAACTGCCCGCGCTCACCGATCAGCGCCTGGGTGTCGTCCGTCCACACTCCGGTGGCGTTGACGATCTGCCGCGCCCGGATCGCGTACTCGCCGCCCCCCTCGACGTCCTGCACCCGCGCGCCGACCACCCGCTCGCCCTCGCGCAGAAAGCCCACCACCCGCGCCCGGTTGGCGACCTGCGCCCCGTAGGCGGCCGCGGTCCGCACGATCGTGGTCACATACCGCGCGTCGTCCATCTGCGCGTCGTAGTACTGCAGCGCGCCGACCAGCGCGTCCTTCTTCAGGCAGGGCGCCACCCGCAGCGCCCGCTTGTGCGACAGATGGCGGTGGACGGGCAGCCCCCGGCCGTGTCCCGACGACACCGACATCCCGTCGTACAGCGCGACGCCCGATCCCGCGTACCACCGCTCCCAGCCCTTGTGCTGCAACGGGTAGAGGAACGGCACCGGTTTGACCAGATGCGGCGCCAGCCGCTCCAGCAGCAGCCCCCGCTCCTTCAGCGCCTCCCGCACCAGCGCGAAGTCCAACATCTCCAGGTACCGCAGACCGCCGTGGATGAGCTTGCTCGACCGGCTGGACGTGCCCGAGGCCCAGTCGCGCGCCTCCACCAGCCCGGTGGACAGACCGCGCGTCGCCGCGTCCAGAGCGGTCCCGGCTCCGACGACCCCGCCGCCGACCACAAGGATGTCCAGCTCCCGCTCCGCCATTCGGGCGAGCGCCTCGGCCCGCTGCGCCGGTCCCAGTGTCGCTGTCTTCACCGCTGCCTCCCGTTGCCGTCGGGCCACTGTGGTCGGGGGCGCGCCCCCGTCCGTCGATTCTGTCCGCGCTACGTGCCGCGAGCCACCCTCCGCTCACGGCGGCAACACCCGGCCACCTTGATCCACCAATCCCTATTCTGGGCCAAATATCCGCTTAGTCTACTTATGCACCATCCATCTCCGTCATGCGCTTTCCGCATCCTCATCCGAATACGCCATCCCCAGTCGCTCGGAAAGGAAGGCCGCAGCATGCCCGCAGATCTCGCCGTCATCGGACTCGGTCACCTCGGCCTCCCCCTCGCCCAGGCGGCCACCGCCGCCGGCATCGGCACCCTCGGCTACGACCCCGATCCGCACGCCGCCGCCCTCACCGGCACCGACGGGCCGCTGTCCGCCGCCGAACTCCGCCGGCTGCTCTCGGCCGGCTTTCGCACCACCACCGACCCCACCGCCCTCGGCCGGGTCCGTACCGCCGTCATCTGCGCGCCCACGCCACTGGGCGAGGACCGCGCCCTGGACCTCACCGCCATCGCCGACGCCGCCCGCACCCTGGCCGCACAACTGCGCCCGCACACCACCGTCATCCTCGAATCCAGCGCCTACCCGGGCGCCACGGAGGAATTCCTGCGCCCCCTGCTCGAAGCGGGCTCGGGCCTCGTCGCCGGCCGCGACTTCCACCTCGCCTGCTCCCCGGGCCGCCACGACCCCGGCAACCGCACCCACCGCTACGCCAACACCCCCAAGGTCATCGGCGGTCTCACCCCCGCCTGCACGGAGGCCGCCGCGGCGTTCTACAGCCGCCTCACCGACAAGGTCGTACGCGCCCGGGGCCCCCGCGAGGCCGAGACCGCCAAGCTGCTGGAGACCAACTACCGGCACGTCAACATCGCCCTGATGAACGAGATGGCGGTCTTCTGCCACGACATCGGCGTCGACCTCTGGGACGTCATCCGCTGCGCCGAGACCAAGCCGTTCGGCTTCCAGTCCTTCCGCCCCGGCCCCGGCGTGGGCGGCCACGCCGCGCCGGTGGACCCCAACTACCTCTCCTACAAAGGCCGTTCACTGGGCTACCCGCTCCGCATGGTCGAACTCGCCCAGGAGGTCAACGGCCGGATGCCCCGCTACGTCATCCAGCGCTGCGCCACCCTGCTGAACGAACACGGCAAGTCCGCGCGCGGGGCCCGCATCCTGCTCCTCGGCGTCACCTACAAGCCGGACGTCGGCGACCTGGCGGGCTCCCCGGCCTGGGAGATCGCCTCGCGCCTGATGGAACTCGGCGCGCACATCACCTACCACGACCCCTACGTCCACCGCTGGACCGTCCTGGACCGCCCCGTCCCCCGCGCCGACTCGCTCTACGACTCCGCCGCCGCCGCGGATCTGACGGTGCTGCTCCAGCCCCACCGCACCTACGACCTCCAGGGCCTGTCGGTGAAGGCCCAGCTGCTGCTGGACACCCGGGGCGCCACCCCCACCGGCGCGGCCCACCGGCTGTGACGCGCCGTGGGCCGCACACGGCGAGAGCCCGGCCGCACCGTGGTGCGACCGGGCTCTGCGAAGTGGGAGAACGCGGGGACTACCGCCGCGGTGCGACGGTGACCTCCACCCGCTGGAACTCCTTCAGCTCCGAGTAGCCGGTCGTGGCCATCGCCCGGCGCAGCGCACCGAAGAAGTTCATCGAGCCGTCGGGCGTCGTGGACGGGCCGAGCAGCACCTCCTCCGTCGTGCCGACCACACCGAGGTCCATCCGCTTGCCGCGCGGCACGTCCTCGTGGACCGCCTCCATGCCCCAGTGGTGGCCGCGGCCGGGCGCGTCCGTCGCACGGGCCAGCGGGGAGCCCATCATCACCGCGTCGGCGCCGCAGGCGATCGCCTTGGGGAGGTCACCGGACCAGCCCACACCGCCGTCGGCGATGACGTGGACGTAGCGGCCGCCGGACTCGTCCATGTAGTCGCGGCGGGCCGCGGCGACGTCGGCGACGGCGGTCGCCATCGGGACCTGGATGCCCAGGACGTTGCGCGTGGTGTGCGCGGCGCCGCCGCCGAAGCCCACCAGCACACCGGCGGCACCGGTCCGCATCAGGTGCAGCGCGGCGGTGTACGTGGCGCACCCGCCCACGATCACCGGGACGTCCAGCTCGTAGATGAACTGCTTGAGGTTCAGCGGCTCGGCCGCCGACGACACGTGCTCGGCGGAGACCGTCGTCCCGCGGATCACGAAGATGTCCACACCGGCGTCCACGACGGCCTTGGAGAACTGCGCCGTGCGCTGCGGGGAGAGCGCCGCGGCGGTGACGACGCCCGCGTCGCGCACCTCCTTGATCCGCTGGCCGATCAGTTCTTCCTTGATCGGCGCGGCGTAGATCTCCTGCAGCCGCTTGGTGGCGGCGGTGCCGTCCAGCTCGGCGATCTCGGCGAGCAGCGGCTCCGGGTCCTCGTAGCGGGTCCACAGCCCTTCCAGGTTGAGGACGCCCAGGCCGCCCAGCTCACCGATGCGGATCGCGGTCTGCGGGGAGACCACCGAGTCCATGGGAGCGGCCAGGAACGGCAGCTCGAAGCGGTAGGCGTCGATCTGCCAGGCGATCGAGACCTCCTTCGGGTCGCGGGTGCGGCGACTGGGTACGACGGCGATGTCGTCGAATGCGTATGCCCGGCGGCCGCGCTTGCCGCGCCCGATCTCGATCTCAGTCACGTGTGTGGCCTTTCCCTCTTTGTCTGCCGTTCCAGTATCCCCGACGCGCCGAAGCCCGCGGCCGGGGTCCGGCCGCGGGCTCCACGGTAGGCCGTGCCGGGCCCTCTCCAGCGGAGCGGGGCCCGGCGGTCGCCTGCTAGCGCCGTGCGTAGTTCGGCGCCTCGGTGACCATCTGGACGTCGTGCGGGTGGCTCTCCTTGAGGCCCGCGGCGGTGATCCGCACGAAGCGGCCCTTCTCCTTGAGCTCGGGGATGTCGGCGGAGCCGACGTAGCCCATGGAGGCGCGCAGACCGCCGACGAGCTGGTGGGCGACCGAGGCGAGCGGGCCGCGGTAGGGCACCTGGCCCTCGATGCCCTCGGGGACCAGCTTGTCCTCGGAGAGCACGTTGTCCTGGAAGTAGCGGTCCTTGGAGAAGGACCTGCCCTGGCCACGGGACTGCATCGCGCCCAGCGAGCCCATGCCCCGGTAGGACTTGAACTGCTTGCCGTTGATGAAGACCATCTCGCCGGGCGACTCCTCGCAGCCGGCCAGCAGCGAGCCCAGCATGACGGTGTCCGCGCCGGCCGCGATGGCCTTGGCGATGTCGCCGCTGTACTGCAGACCGCCGTCACCGATGAGCGGGACCCCGGCCGCGTGGCACGCCTGCGCGGCCTCGTAGATCGCGGTGACCTGCGGGACGCCGATGCCGGCGACGACCCGGGTGGTGCAGATCGAGCCCGGTCCGACGCCGACCTTCACACCGTCCGCACCCGCGTCGATCAGCGCCTGGGCGCCGTCCCGGGTGGCGACGTTGCCGCCGACGACATCGACGGTGGTGTTGGACTTGACCTTGGAGATCATGTCGAGGATGCCGCGGCTGTGGCCGTGCGCGCTGTCCACGACGAGGAAGTCGGCACCGGCCTCGACCAGCGCCTGCGCCCGGTCGTACGCCGCGTCGCCGACGCCCACCGCGGCACCGACGACCAGCCGGCCCTCGGCGTCCTTGGCGGCGTTCGGGTACTTCTCCGCCTTGACGAAGTCCTTGACCGTGATCAGGCCCTTGAGCACGCCGTTGTCGTCGACCAGCGGCAGCTTCTCGATCTTGTGGCGGCGCAGCAGCTCGATGGCGTCCTCGCCGGAGATGCCGACCTTGCCGGTGACCAGCGGCATCGGCGTCATGACCTCGCGGACCTGCCGGCTGCGGTCCATCTCGAAGGCCATGTCGCGGTTGGTGACGATGCCCAGCAGCTTGCCCGCGGCGTCGGTGACCGGCACACCGCTGATCCGGAACTTGGCGCACAGCGCGTCGGCCTCGGCGAGGTCGGCGTCCGGGCGGACCGTGATCGGGTCGGTGACCATGCCGGACTCGGAGCGCTTGACCAGGTCGACCTGGTTGGCCTGGTCCTCGATGGACAGATTGCGGTGGAGCACGCCCGCACCGCCCTGCCGCGCCATGGCGATGGCCATGCGCGCCTCGGTGACCTTGTCCATCGCCGCGGACAGCAGCGGGATGTTCACCGTGACGTTGCGCGAGACCCGGGACGCGGTGCTCACCGCGTTCGGCAGCACCTCCGACGCGCCGGGCAGCAGCAGCACGTCGTCGTACGTCAGCCCGAGCATGGCGAATTTGGCGGGCATACCGTCGACGTTGTCACTCATGACACCTTCCCCAATGCTCTTGCCTCAGCGCGGACTCCCATGCTAACGGCCTAGAGAAGTGTCCCAATCCACGAGCGATGAGTGCCTCGTCACTTGTGCATTCCTACGGCGACATCACGCCGCCCGCTCCGGGCCCGCGCCTACTGCTCGGCGAGCGCCCGCAGCCTGCTCAGCGCACGGTGCTGGGCGACCCGCACCGCACCGGGCGACATCCCCAGCATCTGACCGGTCTCCTCGGCCGTCAGCCCGACGGCGACCCGCAGCAGGACCAGCTCGCGCTGGTTCTCCGGGAGGTTCGCCAGCAGCTTCTTGGCCCACTCGGCGTCGCTGCTCAGCAGCGCCCGCTCCTCGGGGCCGAGGGAGTCGTCGGGCTGCTCGGGCATCTCGTCGGACGGCACGGCCGTGCTGCCGTGCCGCATCGCGGCCCGCTGCAGATCGGCGACCTTGTGCCCGGCGATGGCGAAGACGAACGCCTCGAAGGGCTTGCCGGTGTCGCGGTAGCGCGGCAGCGCGCAGAGCACCGCCACGCAGACCTCCTGCGCCAGGTCCTCGACGAAGTGCCGGGCGTCACCCGGCAGCCTCGACAGACGCGTACGGCAGTAGCGCAGGGCGAGCGGGTGCACATGGGCCAGGAGGTCGTGGGTGGCCCGCTGGTCGCCCTCGACTGCGCGTGCGACGAGATCGCCGATCTCCTGCTTCCCGTCATCGCGCATCGGTCCATGGTGCCTTGGTGCCGAACGATCCGCGGCACTACCCCCGTCGTTGTGCCCCGAACCGTTACGAGCCGTCGCGCTTGCACCCACGTTCCACGCCTCCCCCGTTCGGGTTGTACCCATACCGACCGCGAGCCCTCGCCGGTAGCTTGTCTGCGTGCCGTACGGCGCCGGGCAGGCCTTGTCCGTCATGAGGTCTCTTCTGGCCGAGTGAGAAGCCCCGGCCTCCGCCGGGGAGGAGTCACACCTCCAAGGATGCGGCATCCCGTGAGGTTTCGGCGCCGGCGTCGACGCAGCGGGGTTACGACGTTCGCTACCCGCTTCCGCGGGCGGGCGCCGTAACCCCGTTTGCACAGCAGGTCAGCGGACCAGTCCCCAGCGGAAGCCGAGCGCGACCGCGTGCGCCCGGTCGGAGGCGCCGAGCTTCTTGAACAGGCGCCGGGCGTGGGTCTTGACCGTGTCCTCGGACAGGAACAGCTCCCGGCCGATCTCGGCGTTCGAGCGGCCGTGGCTCATGCCCTCCAGCACCTGGATCTCGCGGGCGGTGAGCGTCGGGGCGGCACCCATCTCGGCGGACCGCAGCCGACGTGGGGCGAGCCGCCACGTCGGGTCGGCCAGCGCCTGGGTCACCGTCGCCCGCAGCTCGGCGCGCGAGGCGTCCTTGTGCAGATAGCCGCGGGCACCGGCGGCGACCGCGAGCGCGACACCGTCGAGGTCCTCGGCCACCGTGAGCATGATGATCCGGGCGCCGGGATCGGCGGACAGCAGCCGGCGCACGGTCTCGACACCGCCGAGACCGGGCATCCGCACGTCCATCAGGATCAAGTCCGAACGATCGGCACCCCAGCGGCGGAGGACTTCCTCGCCGTTGGCCGCGGTCGTCACACGCTCGACGCCGGGCACGGTCGCAACCGCCCGACGGAGCGCCTCTCGGGCAAGCGGGGAGTCGTCGCAGACGAGGACGGAAGTCATGACCGCCCTCCGCAGCTGATGCGCGTCACCTTGAGCCTCCAGGCTGGTACATATCGTCACCTGTGCGATTGACGGCCGCCTCGGACATGTGCCCGAGGGCTACCTCTGCCAATCGCCTCCGCACACTCAACGACGGTCACTCGAAAGAGTTACGGCTTCGGTGACCGAGTTCAGCACGCTCCGTGAGGAGCCGGATACGCAGACGACTCGTCGGGCGGCCCGCATCCGCGCGTGCACCCTATGCCCTATTTGGCTCTCTTTCTTCCATTTTCGCGTTGACTGCGACTAGATTCGCAATGAGTCATATTTACATCTACTTCGATAGTAGATGTACGGTCTTGAGCACCGAGCCCGAATCAGCATCGCTTCGAGGGGACAAGCAATGGCAGATTTCTCCCGCCTCCCGGGCCCGAACGCAGACCTCTGGGACTGGCAGCTGCTGGCCGCCTGCCGTGGCGTGGACAGCTCTCTGTTCTTCCACCCCGAGGGCGAGCGCGGAGCGGCCCGTAGCGCGCGTGAGACATCGGCGAAGGAGGTCTGCATGCGCTGCCCGGTGCGAGCCGAGTGCGCGGCGCACGCACTGGCCGTCCGCGAGCCCTACGGGGTCTGGGGCGGTCTGACGGAGGACGAACGCGAGGAGCTCATGGGCCGGGCCCGCCACCGGCTGATCCCCGCGACCTCCATGACCGGCAACTCGGGCACCTCAGGCGCCTGACCCAGGGAGCGCATGCACTCCCTGAAGAATCGTTCCTTCGCAGCTTCGACTGCGGGGAGCAGGGGTTCGGGCTGCTCTCGCCGCCCCTCGGCACGCCCCGTGACCCCTCAGCGCGCGTGGCCGCTCCGGCCCGCCGCGTCCGCCAGCTGATCGAGCGTCGCCGCGACGGCGGGGACATGGGCCAGATCCGGCAGCGTGAGCGCGACGATCTCGCGGTGCACGGCGGGCTCCATCCGTATCGCCGTGGCCCCCTTGGGGCGCACCGACTCCAGCGTGAGCTCCGGCAGCGCGGCCACCCCCAGCCCCGCGCCCACCAGGCCGATCACGGCCGGATAGTCATCCGTGGCGAAGTCGATACGCGGGGTGAAGCCCGCACTCTCACAGACCTCGACGAGGTGCCTGCGGCAGCGCGGGCAGCCCGCGATCCACGGCTCGTCCGCCAGCTCCGCGAACCCCGCGCTACCGGCCTTCGCCAGCCGGTGGCCGTCCGGCACCAGCCCGATCAGCCGGTCGACCAGGATCGGCCGCATCACCAGGTCGTCCCACTCGGCCGCGGCCTCCGGGTCCGCGCCGCGCACTTCCGGGTAGCGGAAGGCCAGCGCGATCTCGCAGTCGCCGTTGCGCAGCATCTCGATCGAACGCGGCGGCTCGGCCTCGTCCAGCGAGACCCGGGTGCCCGGGTGGGCGGCGCGCATCTTCGCCAGGGCGGTGGGCACCAGCGTCGAGCTGCCCGAGGGGAACGACACCAGTCGCACCCGCCCCGCCCGCAGGCCCGCGATGGCCGCGACCTCCTCCTCGGCGGCGGTGAGCCCGGCCAGGATGCCGACGGCGTGCCGTACAAGGGCCTCGCCCGCCTGCGTCAGCCGCATCTCGCGGCCCGCGCGGACCAGCAGCGGGGTCCCGGCGGACTGTTCCAGCGCCTTCATCTGCTGGCTGACGGCCGGCTGGGTGCAGCCCAGCTCCCGCGCGGCGGCGGAGAACGAGCCGGTCCTCGCGACGGCGCGCAGCACACGGAGATGACGGGCCTCGATCACGCTCTGAGCATAAGCGAGTCTTGGGCTGATCGGGGAAAATCAGGATGCCGCTTTTGGGTGGAGTGGCTAGCGTCTGCCCTGCCCGGCCGCGGTTTTGATCAGGTACGGAGACGCCGGCAGGGGCGCTCCGCGGACCAGGCACGGCAACGGCGGAGGACCGTATGAAACTGCTGACCGTCAATGTGGGGCGGCCCATGCCGTCCGAGCACACCGAAGCCGAGGGCGGCACGGGTATCGACAAGCGGCCCGTGGCGGGCCCGGTGGCGGTCTGCGCTCCCGGCCCCGCGGGCGTCGGGGGCAGCGGGGTGGCCGGCGACACGGTGGTCGACCTGCGCCATCACGGCGGCGACGACCAGGCCGTGTACGCCTACGCCCGCGAGGACCTGGACCTCTGGCAGCGGGAGCTGGGCCGCGAGCTGCCCAACGGCTCGTTCGGCGAGAACCTCACCACCTCGGGCGTCGAGGTCACCGGCGCCCGGATCGGCGAGCGCTGGCGCGTCGGCCCGCGGGTGCTGCTGGAGGTGAGCTGCCCGCGGATCCCCTGCCGCACGTTCCAGGGGTGGCTCGGCGAGCGCGGCTGGATGAAGCGGTTCACCCGGGCCGCGGTGCCCGGTGCCTACCTCCGGGTGATCGAGCCGGGCGAGATCCGCGCCGGGGACCGTGTCGAGCGGGTGTACCGGCCCGATCACGAGGTGACGATCGAGCTGATGTTCCGGGCCCTGACGACCCGGCGGGAGCTGCTGCCGCGGCTGCTGGAGGCCGGGGAGGCGCTTCCGGAGGTGGCGCGGGACGTGGTGGCGAAGTATCTGGCGCGACAGGGCGGTTGACCGGGTGGCCGGCGGGGGCCGGTCCGGCCGGCTGCGGCGCCGGCGGTCCGGGCGCCGGCGGCGCGCGGTGCGGCCGGGTCGGCGGGGGCCGGCGGGGGCCGGCGCGGACACGCCCTGGGTCTCGGGTGCCGTCGTCCGGGCGGATAGCGTGCCGGTATGACGACTGCATTGATCACGGGAGCGACGGCGGGCATCGGGGCGGCGTTCGCCCGGCGGCTCGCCGGCGACGGCCACAGCGTGGTGCTGGTGGCGCGCGACGAGAAGCGACTGCGGGAGCAGGCCACCGAGTTGCACGACCGGCACGGCATCGAGGCGGAGGTGCTGAGCGCCGATCTGTCCACCGAGGAGGGCATCGCCGCGGTCGAGGCGCGGCTCTCGGACACCAGGCACCCGGTCGATCTGCTGGTGAACAACGCCGGCTTCGGCAACAAGGGCGAGTACCTCGAAGTGCCGCTGGCCGACGAGCTGACGATGCTGAAGGTGCACTGCGAGGCGGTGCTGCGGCTGACCACGACCGCGGTGCGCGGCATGCGGGAGCGGCGCCGCGGTGCGGTGGTCAATGTGGCGTCGGTGGCGGCGTTCGTGCCGCGCGGCACCTACGGCGCGAGCAAGGCGTGGGTCGTGCAGTTCACGCAGGGCGCGGCGCGGGACCTGGCGGGCAGCGGGGTACGGCTGATGGCGCTGTGCCCGGGGTTCGTACGCACCGAGTTCCACCAGCGGGCGGGGATGGGCACGGACAACATCCCCGGCTGGATGTGGCTGGACGCGGACAAGCTGGTGGACGCGGCGATGAAGGACCTGATGCGGGGGAAGTCGCTGTCCATCCCCGACCCGCGGTACAAGGCGCTGACCGGGGCGCTGAAGTTGGTGCCCCGCGCGGTGCTGGGCGGGGTCGCGTCCCGTACCGGGCGCAAGTACGGGCCCCGTTAGCGGGGACAGTGCCGTGCCGCCCGGTCCTGGGCGCGCCCTTCGGCGGGCGGGGGCAGGACCAGGTGGCCGGTGGTGCCGTCGTCGTGCCATGTGAGGGCGAGGGTGTGGCGGCCGCCGTGGCGGGTGAGGCGCGCGGTCGCCAGGGTGTGGACGGGGGCGGGCTCCGGGTCCCCGGTGAGGGAGGCCAGGGCGACGAAGAGCGTCCCCTCGGGGGCCGGGCCGACGGAGCCCTCCAGGACGGCGGTTTCGGTGCGGGGGCCGAAGAGGGTGCTGCCCGTGGGGATCGGCCGGGCGCGCGGGGTGTCGTAGCCGTGGACGGGGTGGAGTTGGGCGGTCGGGCCGCCGGGTGTGGTGGCCCAGCCCGTCTGGCGTACGGGGGTGCCGGGGGCGGCGCCGGTGACCAGGTGGGCGCGGAGTTCGGCGCGGCCGTGGGCGAGGGTGGCGGACAGGACCCGGACCCCGGGGAGTGCGGTGCCGTCGGCGCGGCGGGGGGTGTGGGTGGACAGCGCCCGGTCGGGGCCGGCGGAGTGCGGCGTGGCGGGGCCGCGAGTGGTGGGCCGGCCGTCGATCAGCAGCGCGAAGTCGTTGTCGGGCAGGGCCCGGTCGGCGGTGGGCGTGGTGGGGCCGGTGCGGGTGGAGTAGGCGAAGCGGGCGTAGTACGGGTCGGGGGCGCCGAGCGTTGCGTTGCTGCCGTGGTTGTGGACCCGGACCAGGCCGTCGGACGCGGTCGAGTGCAGCAACAGGCCGGTACCGCCCAACGGCCCGACGGCGTCCGCGGTCTCGGCGGGGAGCGGGGCCTCCTCGGCGGTCCAGGCGGCGTGGTCGGCGGGGAGCAGCAGGCCGAGGAAGCCCTTGGCCGCCCAGTAGGGCGAGCCCGGGCCCGAGTACCCCTGGAGCATCGGCGCGTAGGGCCCGTACCAGCCCAGCGGCAGCAGACCGTCGGCACCGACGGCACCGCGGTCCAGGAAGTGGCGCAGCGCCCCGGAGGCGAGGCGGCGGACGGCGCCCGGGGACAGCGGGGTGTGGCCGGTGAGGGCGCCCAGCCAGGGAGCGGCGGTGGCGGCGAAGCGGTAGGTGAGCGAGCGGCCGAAGGGCAGCGGCGCGCCGCTTGAGTCGAAGAGGCGGGTGTAGTCGTCCAGTTGGGCGCGCAGGCGGTCGCCGTAGGTGGCCAGCAGCGCCCGGTCGGCGCCGAGGTGGGCGTGCAGGACGGGGTAGAAGTGCAGCGCCCAGGCGTTGTAGTGGTCGAAGGCGCGGTTGTCGCCGTCGGAGTACCAGCCGTCGCCGCGGTACCACTCCTCGATGCGGGTCAGCGCGCGGTCGACGGCGGCCCGGGCGCGTACGGTCTCGATGCCCGCGTCGTGGAGGAAGCCGCCGACGGTGAGGCCGAAGAGCCACCAGTTGTTGTCGACCGGGGACGGGCCGAGGGCGGGCAGCAGCCAGTCGACGACGCGGGCGCGGACCGCGTCGTCGAGGGTGTCCCACAGCCAGGGGCGGGTCACGCGCAGGCCGAGCGCGAGGGAGGCCGCCTCGACCCGGGCCTGGCGGACGGCGTCGATCCGGGGCCAGGAATCGGGGTCGGCGGAGGTCGACTCACGGTCGGCGGTGGGGTTCCGGGTGCCGGCGGCCAGGCCCTCGGCGTAGCGGGCGAGGTGGGCGTGCGGATCGCGGCCGCCGCTGCCGGCGACGGTGAACGCGGCGAGCAGGAAGGTACGGGCGAAGCCTTCGAGGCCGTCCGAGCGGGGGCCGGAGGAGCTGGGGCGGGCGCCGGGGAGCGTGATCAGGCCGCGGCCCGGGGAAGCGTGGCGGCGGGTGGCGCGCAGCAGGCCGTCGGCCACCGCCTCCCAGTGGGCGCGGGTCCAGCCGGTGTACGGGCTGAGGCGGCGGTCCTCGGGCGGGAGGGGGAAGGGGAGGGAGACGGGGCGAGGTGCAGACATGGGTTCCCCTCGGACGGAGGATGACGGCCGGCCGCCGGGGCATCCTTCGGGTACGGCTGACCGGGCGTCAAGGGAGTACGAAGGAGAACACATGACCACGCCACCCCCCGTCGGGACGGCCGAGCGCCCGGCGAGGCGCCCGAAGGTGCTGCTGTCGATGGGCCCCGGTATCGCCGAGCGGCTCCTCGACGCCCGTCACCACTCCCGCCTCGCGGCCCTCGCCCATACCGACTCCCGTCTCGTCGCCCACGAGTTCGCCGACCCCGCGCCCGCCGTCGCCGCCGCCCTCGCCGACGCCGAGCTGCTGCTGACCTGCTGGGGCGCGCCGCCGCTGACCGACCGCGTGCTGGCCGCCGCACCACGGCTGCGGGCCGTCGTGCACGCCGCCGGCTCGGTCAAGCACCACATCACCGACGCCTGCTGGCAGCGCGGCATCGCGGTCGCCTCGGTGGCCGCGGTCAACGCGCTGCCGGTCGCCGAGTTCACCCTCGCCGCGATCCTCTTCGCCAACAAGCGGGTGCTGCACACCGCCCACCGCTACCGGACCCTGCGCGCCCCGCACGACTGGCAGCACGAGCTGTCCGGCGCCGGCAACTACCACCGCACCGTCGGCGTCGTCGGCGCCTCCCGCATCGGCCGCCGCCTCATCGAACTCCTGCGCCCCTTCGACCTGCGCGTCCTGCTGTACGACCCGTACGTCGACGCCGCCGAGGCCGCCCGGCTGGGGGTGGCGCAGGTCCCCCTCGACACGCTCTGCGCCGACAGCGGCATCGTCACCGTGCACGCCCCCGAGCTGCCCGCCACCCGCCATCTGCTCGGCGCCCGCGAGCTGGCGCTGATGCCGGACGGCGCCACCCTGATCAACACCGCCCGGGGCTCGCTCGTCGACGAGGCGGCGCTGCTCGCCGAGCTGGTGCCCGGCCGGCTGCACGCGGTCCTGGACGTCACCGACCCCGAACTCCCGTCCCCCGAATCCCCGTTGTACGACCTCCCGAACGTCCTGCTCACGCCGCATATCGCCGGTTCCCTGGGCGGCGAACTGCACCGGCTGGCCGACCGGGCGCTGGACGAGGTGGCGCGGTTCGCGGCCGGCCTGCCGTTCGCGGACCCGGTGCACCCGGCGGGCCAGGACCACTCGGCCTGACCGCACGATACGCCGCATTCCTCACTAAAATGGACGCGTCCCACCCACCCCGGGAGGCGCCATGAAATTCGTACAGATAATCGATTACCGGACCGAGCGGCCGGACGGCATGAACGAACTCATGGACAAATGGGTCGAGCAGACCAAGGGCAAGCGGACCGCCACCCACAGCGTCATCGGCAAGGACCGGTCCGACGCCTCCCACTACGTCGAGATCGTCGAATTCCCCTCGCACGAGGAGGCGGTGAAGAACTCCCACCTCCCGGAGACCGACCGGATCTTCCAGGAGATGGTGGCGCTCTGCGACGGGATGCCGTCCTTCACCGACCTCGACGTCGTCCGGGACGAGCAGTTGAACACCGCAACCGCCCGCCGGTTCTTCCACGAGATCGCCACCGGGGGCAACCTCGACGCCATCGACGAGGTGTTCGCGTCCGACTACCGCGACCACGACGTCTTCAAGGAGGAGGAGACCGTGATCGGGTCCGACGCGCTGCGGCGCGATGTCACCGGATGGCGCGCCGCCTTCGACTTCACGTTCAACCTGGAATCCCAGATCGCCCAGGGCGACGACGTGGTGACCCGGTGGACCTGGTACGGCACGCACCAGGGCGCGTTCATGGGCGTCGAGCCGACCGGCCGGAAGTGCACCATGACCGGCACCACGACCTTCCGGTTCCATGACGGAGTGGTCCAGGAAGGCTGGTGGCACTACGACGTCCTGGGCCTGATGCGGCAGCTCGGCGCGGTCTGACCGGAGCGTGCCGGCCGCGCGGCTTCCGCCAGCACGCGAGAAGGCTCCCGTTCCCACCGCTCATGAGCGGGAACAGGAGCCTTCCAGCGGCTACCGCCGGCGATCAGCCGGCTGCGCGGCTATGCGTCAGTGCGCGTGCCCGTGACCGTGGCCGGCCTCGGCCGACTCCTCCTCGGCCGGCTTCTCGACGACCAGGGTCTCGGTCGTGAGCAGCAGGGAGGCGATCGACGCGGCGTTCTCCAGGGCGGAGCGGGTGACCTTGACCGGGTCGATGACGCCGGCCTTGACCAGGTCGCCGTACTCGCCGGTGGCGGCGTTGAAGCCCTGGCCCTTGTCCTGCTCGGCGACCTTCGCGGTGATGACGTAGCCCTCGAGGCCGGCGTTCTCCGCGATCCAGCGCAGCGGCTCGACGACCGCGCGGCGGACGACGGCGACACCGGTGGCCTCGTCGCCCTCCTTGCCGAGGTTGCCCTCCAGCACCTTGGCGGCGTGCACCAGGGCGGAGCCACCACCGGAGACGATGCCCTCCTCGACCGCGGCGCGGGTCGCGGAGATGGCGTCCTCCAGACGGTGCTTCTTCTCCTTGAGCTCGACCTCGGTGGCCGCACCCACACGGATGACGCAGACGCCACCGGCGAGCTTGGCGAGGCGCTCCTGGAGCTTCTCGCGGTCCCAGTCGGAGTCGGTGGTCTCGATCTCGCCCTTGATCTGGGCGACGCGACCGGCGACGTCCTCGGCGTTGCCGCCGCCGTCGACGATGGTGGTGTCGTCCTTGGTGACGGTCACGCGGCGGGCGGAGCCCAGCACGTCCAGACCGGCCTGGTCGAGCTTGAGGCCGACCTCCTCGGCGATGACGGTGGCACCGGTGAGGGTGGCCATGTCGCCGAGCATCGCCTTGCGGCGGTCACCGAAGCCGGGGGCCTTGACGGCCACGGCGTTGAAGGTGCCACGGATCTTGTTGACGACCAGGGTCGACAGGGCCTCGCCCTCGACGTCCTCGGCGATGATCAGCAGCGGCTTGGAGCCACCCGCCTGGATGACCTTCTCCAGCAGCGGCAGCAGGTCCTGAATCGAGGCGATCTTGCCCTGGTGGATCAGGATGTACGGGTCCTCGAGGACGGCCTCCATACGCTCCTGGTCGGTGACCATGTACGGCGAGAGGTAGCCCTTGTCGAAGGCCATGCCCTCGGTGAAGTCCAGCTCCAGACCGAAGGTGTTGGACTCCTCGACGGTGATCACACCGTCCTTGCCGACCTTGTCCATCGCCTCGGCGATCAGCTCGCCGACCTGCTTGTCCTGCGCGGACAGGCCGGCGACGGCGGCGATGTCGGCCTTGTCGTCGATCGGGCGGGCGGTCGCGAGGAGCTCCTCGGACACGGCCTGCACGGCGGCGTCGATGCCCTTCTTCAGGGCGGCCGGGGAAGCGCCCGCGGCGACGTTGCGCAGGCCCTCGCGGACCAGCGCCTGGGCCAGCACGGTGGCGGTGGTGGTGCCGTCACCCGCGATGTCGTTGGTCTTGGTCGCCACCTCCTTGACGAGCTGGGCGCCCAGGTTCTCGTACGGGTCGTCGACCTCGACCTCACGGGCGATGGTGACACCGTCGTTGGTGATGGTGGGGGCACCGAACTTCTTGTCGATGACGACGTTGCGGCCCTTCGGACCGATCGTCACCTTCACCGTGTCGGCAAGCTTGTTCACGCCGCGCTCAAGGGCGCGACGGGCGTCCTCGTCGAACTTCAGGATCTTCGCCATGGGGTGCTTCAAGTCCTCTCATTGCGATCCTCGGCACGCAGTGGGGACCGCTGGGTCAAACGAACTGCGCCCCTGCCCCGGGTTGTTTAGACGCGGGAACCAGGGGCGCAGATCACGGCAATTCTTGGTGACTTACTTCTCGACGATCGCGAGCACGTCGCGGGCCGAGAGAACGAGGTACTCCTCGTTGTTGTACTTCACCTCGGTGCCGCCGTACTTGCTGTAGAGAACGATGTCACCAACGGTGACGTCGAGCTCGACGCGCTTGCCGTCCTCGATGCGGCCCGGGCCCACGGCCAGGACGACGCCCTCCTGGGGCTTCTCCTTGGCGGTGTCCGGAATGACCAGGCCCGAGGCCGTGGTCTGCTCGGCGTCGAGCGGCTGGACCACAATGCGGTCCTCAAGCGGCTTGATGGCAACCTTGGAGCTGGCGGTCGTCACGATCCGACCTCCCCCTTCGGAGATCTCACGGGGTTAACTGTCTGAGGTGGCGACCAGGTGGATCCGTCGTCGCGGGTGCCGGACCTGCCCGTCGCTGTGTTTGGCACTCCCCACTGGAGAGTGCCAACGCCGAGACTATGACGCGGTTAGCACTCGGTCAAGCGGAGTGCCAGCGCGCCGGGGGCGGGTTCCATGACGCCGGTTGACCGCGCCGCGGCCAACGGGTCCGGCGCCGGGGGCGGGTTCCCTGCCAAATCGGACACACCTTCCCGTTTCTTGGCAACCACCCCCCGGGCCACCTCGTCTACTTCCCCGACTGCCGGGCCCGCGAACCGGGCCCGGCGTGCCCTGTGGATCAGCCCGGACCGGTCCGCGACCCTGATCATCGAAGGCGGAGGAACCCGTGCGTGGACTGACCAGCGCTCCCCGGCCGGCCGGGGAGCCGGAGAGCGACGCCGAGCGCACCATGACGTTCGCCGCGTTCGAACGGGCACCGGACCGCCGCCGGACCGAGGCCTGGCTGCTCGCCCTGGTCGTGCTGATCGCCGTCTTCGGCTACGCCTACACCGGTCTGTCGATGACCGGCCGGCTGCCCGGCGGCCTGGCCGGTTTCGCCGTCAGCATGCTCTTCGTGGCTCTGGTGCCGCATCTGGTCCTGCGCCGCTTCGCCCCGCGCGCCGATCCGCTGATCCTGCCGCTGGCGACCCTGCTGACCGGGATCGGCCTGATCCTGCTGCACCGGCTGGACATCACCTACGCGCAGACCCCGCGTCTGAAGATCGCCGAGGCGGCGAGCGGCCAGCTGGTGTGGACGGTGATCGGGGTGGCGGTCTGCATCGCCATCCTGCTGGTGCTGCGCGACCACCGCATCCTCCAGCGCTATATCTATCTGACGATGGCGGTCGCCCTTGTACTGCTGATGGCGCCGGCCTTCTTCGGCGCCGACATGTACGGCGCCAAGCGCTGGATCCTGCTCGGACCGCTGTCGCTGCAGCCCGGTGAGTTCGTGAAGATCATGATCTCGGTGTTCTTCGCCGGCTACCTCACCGTCAACCGCGATGCGCTGGCGCTGGCCGGACGCCGCGTCATGGGCGTCCAGCTGCCCCCGGGACGGCAGCTCGGGCCGATCTTCACGATCTGGGCGATCAGCCTGCTGGTGCTGATCTTCGAACGGGACCTGGGCACCTCGCTGATCTTCTTCGGCGTCTTCGTGATCATGCTCTACATGGCCACCGACCGCGCCAGCTGGGTGCTGTGCGGCCTGCTGATGGCCACGGTCGGCGCGGCCGTCGTCGGCTCCCTGGAGCCGCACGTCCACGGCCGGGTCACGGCCTGGCTGGACCCCATGCGGGCCTTCACCAAGGAAGGCCGTGCGGAGGGCATGTCCGACCAGCTCGGCCAGGCGATGTTCAGCTTCGGCAGCGGCGGCATCGGCGGCAGCGGCCTGGGCCAGGGCCACCCCGAGCTGATCGGCTTCGCGGGCAACAGCGACTTCATCCTCACCACCGTCGGCGAGGAGCTGGGCCTGGCCGGGGTGATGGCGGTGCTGATGCTGTACGTGCTGCTCGCGCAGCGCGGGCTGCGGGTGGGGCTGACCGCCCGCGACCCGTTCGGCAAGCTGCTCGCGGTCGGGCTCGCCGGGGCGCTGCTGCTCCAGGTCTTCGTCGTCTCCGGAGGCGTCACCGGCCTGATCCCGCTGACCGGCAAGGCCCTGCCGTTCCTGGCCAAGGGCGGCTCGTCGCTGGTCGCGAACTGGGTGATGGTGGCACTGCTGTTGCGGATCAGCGACCATGCACAGCGCCGCCGCGAGCCGGAGGGCGCGGGCCAGGACCGGCCACGCCGGGGACGGCGCGGCCGCCGGGCGGCGTAGGGCGTGTCTGTGCGGTCTCCGTGGGCCTGCGGTGTCCGGCACCGCACCTCGCCTGGACCACAATGGTGCAGGTGACCGACCTCGACACCTTCTCCGCGCTGCTGGCCCCCGAGGGGCAGGCACTGCTGGCCGAACTGCGCGACCACGACCCGGCGGACGAGCTGGCGGCCGCGACCCGGCTGCGCCGCGACCACCCCGCCCCGCTGGTCTCCGCCGCGCTCGGCCAGGCCCGGCTGCGGCAGCGCGCGGCGGCCAAGTTCGGGGCGGACGCGCGGCTGATGTACTTCACGCCCAACGGCGTCGAGCAGTCCACCCGTACCGCGGTCGCCGCCCACCGCGCCGCCCGGCTCGCCGCGCTGGGCGTGCGTTCACTGGCCGACCTGTGCTGCGGCATCGGCGGCGACGCGATCGCGCTGGCCCGCGCCGGGATCCGCGTACTGGCCGTCGACCGCGACCCGCTGGCCTGCGCGGCGGCGCGGGCGAACGCCGAGGCGCTGGGGCTCGCGGAGCTGATCGAGGTGCGCTGCGCGGACGTGGCGGAGGTGGACACCGCCGGATACGACGCGGTGTTCGTGGATCCGGCGCGGCGCAGTAAAGCCCGGGGTGGGCGGATCTTCGATCCGGAGGCGTACTCGCCGCCGCTGTCCTGGGCCGTCGAGGCGGCCCGTACGGCCCCGTTCGCGGCGCTGAAGATCGCGCCGGGGGTGCCGCACGACGCGCTTCCCGAGGACGCCGAGACGGAGTGGATCTCCGACGCGGGCGAGGTGAAGGAGGCGGTGGTGTGGTTCGCCCGGTCCCCCGGCGGCACCCCCGCTCCGATGCCCGGCGGCCGCCGCGCCACCCTGCTGCCGGCCGGCGACTCCCTGCTGGGCACCGGCCTGCCGGACCCCGAGCCGGGTCCGGTCGGGGACTGGCTCTACGAACCGGACGGCGCGGTCATCCGCGCCCACCTCGTGGCCGATGTCGCCCAACAACTCGGCGGGCGGCTGATCGACCCGACGATCGCGTACATCACCGCGGACCGGCTGACGGCCACCCCGTACGCGACCGCCTATGCGCTCACCGACGTACTGCCGTTCAACGTCAAGAAGCTCAAGGCGCTGCTGCGCGAGCGGGGTGTCGGCACCGCGGTGATCAAGAAGCGCGGCTCGGCGGTCGAGCCCGAGGAGCTGCGCAGGAAGCTGAAGCTGGGCGGCGGCGGCAACTCCTGCACGATCTTCCTCACCCGGGTCGCCGGCGCCCCCACCATGCTGCTGGGGCACCCCGCGGACGCGCCCGGGCCGTCACTCACGCCAGGTCGGTGAGGTCCTCGGCGTAGATCTGGGAGAGCGGCTGCGGGCCGACGTACTGCTGGCAGGTGCACTGGCCGGCCTCGTACTGGACCGGCTTGTGGTCGGCGTCCCAGGCCACCGCGACCTCCACCCGCTCATGGCACTTGCCCTTCTTGTCGTGCTTGGCGAGGTGGTGGGTGCAGCCGCACACCGGCTCCGGCGGTTTCTGGGCGGCCGCCAGCTCCTGACGTTCCGCACGCGCGGTCTCCAGGCGCTCCATCTTGCGCTCGTGGCGGGTGCGCAGCGCCGTACGGGCGGTGTCGGCGACCTTCGCGAAGCCACCCGCCATGAAGAAGATGAAGACCCACCAGAACCAGTCCACAGCCTGCCGCCTCCCCACGCGCGCGCCCGGTGCCGCTCCAGGGTAAGACCTCGGGGCGGGCGCGGGTCCGGGGGAGGCGGACCTTGTCACCGATCCTCAGAAGATGCTCACGGGTAGAGGTTCCGCTTGCTCGTCTCGTGGACGTGATCATGGCTGTGGCCGTGACCGTGGTCGTCCTCGGCCGGCTGCCCCGGCACATGCGGTTCGGTGACCGGGAGCGAGGAGTCCGCGGACAGGTCCCAGTGCGAGGCCGCGCGCCCGCGCGCCACCATCTCCGCGCCCAGGGCGGCGACCATCGCGCCGTTGTCGGTGCACAGCTTGGGCCGCGGCACCCGCAGGGTGATCCCGGCGTCCTCGCAGCGGCGCTGGGCCATCGCCCGCAGCCGGGAGTTGGCCGCGACCCCGCCGCCGATCATCAGGTGGTCCACACCGTTGTCCTTGCAGGCCCGTACGGCCTTGCGGGTCAGGACGTCGACCACCGCCTCCTGGAAGGACGCCGAGACGTCCGCGACCGGGACCTCCTCGCCGGCCGCCCGCTTGGCCTCGATCCAGCGGGCCACGGCCGTCTTCAGGCCGGAGAAGGAGAAGTCGTAGATCGGGTCGCGGGGGCCGGTCAGACCGCGCGGGAAGCGGATCGCCTCGGGGTCGCCCTCGCGGGCGTAGCGGTCGATGACCGGGCCGCCCGGGAAGCCGAGGTTCAGCACCCGCGCGACCTTGTCGAAGGCCTCGCCCGCCGCGTCGTCGATCGTCGAACCCAGCGGCCGCACGTCGGAGGTGATGTCGGGGGCCAGCAGGAGGGAGGAGTGGCCGCCGGAGACCAGCAGGGCCATCGTGGGCTCCGGCAGCGGGCCGTGTTCGAGCTGGTCGACGCAGATGTGCGAGGCGAGGTGGTTGACGCCGTAGAGCGGCTTGCCGAGCGCGTAGGCGTACGCCTTGGCGGCCGAGACGCCGACCAGCAGCGCACCGGCCAGGCCCGGTCCGGCGGTGACCGCGATGCCGTCCAGATCGCTCGCCGCGACCCCGGCCTCCTTCAGCGCCCGCTGGATGGTGGGGACCATCGCCTCCAGATGGGCCCGGGAGGCCACCTCCGGCACCACTCCGCCGAAGCGCGCGTGCTCGTCGACGCTGGAGGCGACCGCGTCGGCCAGCAGCGTGTGGCCGCGGACGATGCCGACACCGGTCTCGTCGCAGGAGGTCTCGATGCCGAGGACGAGCGGTCCGCCGCGTGAGTCAGCCATGATTCTCAAGTTCCTTGTACGGAGGGTGCTTCGGAGGAGGTCTGGGTGGTACGGCGCATCACGAGGGCGTCGACGTTGCCGGGCTGGTAGTAGCCGCGGCGGAAGCCGATCGGCTCGAAGCCGAAGCGCTCGTAGAGGCGCTGGGCGCGGAGGTTGTCGACCCGCACCTCCAGCAGCACCTCATGGCACTCGAAGTCCGTCGCGGCGCCGAGGAGTTCGGTCAGCAGCCGGGCGCCGAGGCCGCTGCCCCACTGGTCGCGGGCGGTGGCGATGGTCTGGACGTCGCCGGTGCCGTCGATGGCGGCCAGCCCGGCGTAGCCCACGATCCGGCCTTCCCGCCCGTCACCCGACCTCCGCCCCTCATCGGCGCCGCTGCGCGGCGGCACCTCCAGTTCGGCGACGAGGTAGCGGCGGGTGGCGAAATCCCCGCGGGCGTGGGCCAGCTCCGACCAGAACATGCCGGCCGACCAGGCGTCCTCGGGGAAGAGCTCGCGCTCCAGCTCCAGCACCGGCGCTATGTCCCACCAGCGCATCTCGCGCAGCGCAGCAGGTTCAGGGCTGCCGCCGCGCAGTGGCGCCGTTGAGGGGCGGTGGTCGGGTGAGGGGCCGGCCGTCACTTCGGGGTGACCACCTTGTAGTTGGCGGGCACCTGGGCGTCCGGGCGGCGCAGATACAGCGGCTGCGGCGGCAGCAGCTCCTGGCCCGCGGCCAGTCTCTCCGCGGCCAGCGCGGCGAGCGCCGCGGCGGACTGGTGCTCGGGCGCCTCGCGCCGCAGACCGGTGAAGACGCCGTCGTAGAGCACCGCGCCCGCGCCCACGGCCGGGACGCCGGCCACCTGGTCGGCGATGTCGGCGGGGCGGTCGACGGCCGGTTCGGTCAGGCGCGTACGGGCGTCGGCGTAGCGCGCCCAGTAGACCTCCTTGCGGCGGGCGTCGGTGGCCACGACGAAGGGCTCGGTGAGTTCGGCGGCGTAGGCGAGGCCGTCCAGCGTGCACAGGCCGTGGACGGGCACGTCGAGCGCGGCCCCGAACGTGGCGGCGGTCACCAGGCCGACCCGCAGACCGGTGTAGGGCCCGGGGCCCACGCCGACCACGATGTCGCTGACCTCGTCGAGCTTGCGGCCGGCCGCGCGCAGCACCCGGTCGACGGCGGGCAGCAGCAGCTCGCCGTGCCGGCGCGCGTCCACATCGCGGGACTCGGCGAGGACGTCCGTCCCGTCATGCAGCGCGACGGTGACGGCGGGGGTGGCGGTGTCAAGAGCAAGCAGCAGCACGCCCTCAAGCCTACGGCGCGGCCGGCGGTGCCCCGTCCCCTGCTACCGTCGCCCCCGAAGCAGGGGAACGTACGGAAAGGTGGCACAGCGGTGCCCTCTAAGAGCAGCACGATCGTCACCGCACTGACCACGGCTGCCGTCGTCGTGGTCGGTTTCCTCGGCTACCAGGCCGCGGCGTCCGCTCCGGACAGCCTCACCCCGGCCCGCAAGGACGGCCACAGCGCCTCCAAGGGCCACTCGGACCGGCCCGGCAAGAAGGCCGGGACGTCGGCCCCGGTCTCGGTCCCCGCCGCCTCCGGCAAGGGCCGGCGGGTCGTCTACTCGCTGGGCGGCAAGCGGATCTGGCTGGTCGACGCCAAGGGCGGTGCGCTGCGTACGTTCACGGTCACGCCGAGCACGGTGCACCCGCCGCTGGGGACGTACACGGTCGGCTCGCGGTCGGTGAGCGTCACGGGCTCGGACGGGATCGCGATCGAGCACGTCGTGCGGTTCACCACGGTCGACGCCGTCACCATCGGTTTCAGCGCGGCGGTCGACGGCTCCCGGCCCGACCCGGGCTCGTCGAAGCGGACCGGCGGGATCCGTGAGTCGCGGGAGGACGGCAAGGCGATGTGGGACTTCGCGCTGCAGGGCACCAAGGTCGTCGTGGTCGCCTGACCGCGCGCCCTCGGGCCGGCTCCCTCTTGGCCCATACGGGCTACGCCGCGTCGCGCCCCCGGGTGGACGCGGGCGTCTCCTCGCCCTCCGTGGGCTCGTCCGCGGGCTTGCCCTGGCGGGGCGCGGTGGCCTCCTCGGGGGCGTCAGGGGGCGTGGAGACGGCGCTGGCCGCGGCACACGCCGCCAGCAGCTCATTCATCGTCGGCGTCTCGCGCGCATCGTGCTGGTGGGCGGACATGGACGCCTCCCGGGGCTCCTGGGGCAAGCGACAGAAGCTAGGCTCGCTACTTAGGCACACCTAACTGGGGTCTCCACCCATGTCACCACGCGCGATACCGACTGCGCAACATCTTACCGACGGCTTGTCGGAAACTACGGTACGAGCAGGCCGTCCAGCTCCGCGCCCGACCACCGGGCACCGAGTCCGGTGACCGTCACCTCGCGCACATCGTCGACCTCGTCCTCCGGGTGGGGCGCGTCGGCGCCCACCGCGCGGCCGATGACGACGTGCAGCCGGTCGTCGGACAGCTCCTCGACCTTGCCCTCGCCCCACTCCACGACCACCACCGACTCCGGCAGCGAGACGTCGAGGTCCAGGTCCTCCATCTCGTCCAGCCCGCCGCCGAGGCGGTAGGCGTCGACGTGCACCAGCGCGGGGCCGCCGGTCAGCGAGGGGTGCACCCGGGCGATGACGAAGGTGGGCGAGGTCACGGCGCCGCGCACACCCAGCCCCTCGCCCAGGCCGCGGGTCAGCGTGGTCTTGCCGGCGCCCAGCTCACCGGTGAGCAGCACCAGGTCGCCGGGGCGCAGCAGCGGGGCCAGCCTGCGGCCCAACTCCTGCATCTGGTCGGGGGACTTGACGGTTACATGGGCGATCGCGCCGGTGGAGCTCATGCCGCAAATGGTACGTCCTGCCCCTCGCCCGACCACCACCCCTGATCGACACCGCCGTGCGGCGGCACGCTGCGCGCCCGCGGCCTCAGGCCCGCGCGTGCCGTGAGCTGCGGGCCGCCGCGCTCGCCCGCTCCACCAGCGACACCAGGTGCTCGTTGACCAGCTCTGGCCGTTCCAGCATCACCAGATGCCCGGCGCCGGGGACGCACACCAGCTCCGCGTCGGGCAGCATCTCGGCGATCGTCCGGCTGTGGTCGGCGGGGGTGATCAGGTCGTTCTCCCCGGCGAGCACCAGCGCGGGCACCGCGTCGTACGCCACCAGCGCCTCGGTCTTGTCATGCACCGCGAACGCCGGGAAGAACTCGGCGACCACATCGATCGGGGTCGCCTCGATCAGCCGCTCCCCGAACCGCGCGATGCCCGGGTCCACCTGCTCGGGCGACCCGAACGAGTACCGCTTGATCAGCCCGGCGAACAGATCGGCGGTGGCCCGCCGCCCGCGCTCGACGAACTCGTGCTGCCAGCCCAGCGCCCTGAGCACGCCCGGCGCGAGCCAGTGGAAGGCCTTCATGCCCATCGACGGCAGCCCGTAGCTGACCTCGCTGAGCCGCCCCGCGGACGTGCCGATCAGGGCCACCCCGACCACCCGCTCCGCGACGTACTCGGGGAACTGGTCGGCCAGCGCCATCACCGTCATCCCGCCCATGGAGTGCCCGACCAGCACGATCGGCCCCTCGGGCACCGCGGCGTCCAGCACCGCCTTCAGATCCCGGCCCAGCAGGTCGATGGTGACCTCTTCCGTGCCGTCGATCTGGCCGTGCCCGCGCGCCGAACGGCCGTGGCTGCGCTGGTCCCAGTGGACGGTGCGCACCGTGCCGCGCAGCGCGGCGCGCTGGAAGTGCCAGGAGTCCTGGCTGAGGCAGTAGCCATGGCTGAAGACGACCGTGGGGGCCGCCGAGCGCCGCCCCAGCGCCGCCGTCAGCCGCTTGCGCAGGCCGCTCTGGGCCTCCTGCACGGCGCGGGCCTCCTTGCCGCGGGCGGGCTTGGCGGACCGGTCGTGCGGGGCCCCCCGGCCGTTCCTGGCGGCGCCCTTGCCCGGCCGCTCGTCCTTGTCCGGCCGGCCGGCCTCCGCGCCCGGCTCGTCGACCTCGTAGTACAGCTCGGTGCCGTCCTCGGCGATCGCCGCGCCCGGTGTGCCGCGCAGCGTGCCGTACGGGCCGGCGGCGTCCAGCGCGAGCCGGGCGCGGCGGCGCATCCCGCGGCCGACCGTCATCCGCTCTATCGCCACACCGGCCGCGGCGCCCGCCGCGACCACGCCGATCGCGGCGCCGGCGAGGCCCGCGTGCCGGCCCGCCCTGGCCCAGTTGTTGGCTGCCTCGACCGCCACCTCGGCGGCCGTCTCGACCGCCTGCGCGGCGGCCTCCTTGCCCTCGGTCATGCGGTACCCCCCGTGAGCGCGGTATCTCCCTCGGCTTCTTCGGCTTCTGCTGCTCCGTTCCCTATGCCGCTGTCCACATAGACGCGCGGCACCCGGGTTCCGATCCGTGTGACGATTTCATAGCCGATGGTTCCGGCCGCGCGGGCCCAGTCCTCGGCGGTCGGCTCGCCGCGGTCTCCGGGGCCGAAGAGCACGGCCGGATCGCCCGCCGCGGCGCTGTCGCCGCCCAGGTCGACCACGAACTGGTCCATCGCGATCCGCCCGGCGACCGTCCGCCACTTGCCGGCGACCAGCACCGGGCCGGTGCCGGAGGCGTGCCGCGGGACGCCGTCGGCGTAGCCGAGCGGGACCAGCGCGAGGGTGGTCTCCCCGGGGGTGGTGTACGCGTAGCCGTACGACACGCCGTGGCCGCCCGGGACCCGCTTGACCGACGCCAGCGCGGCCTCCAGGGTCATCGCGGGCCGCAGTCCGAAGTCCCGGGAGGTGCCCAGCTCCGGGCTGGGCGAGATGCCGTAGACACCGATACCGGCGCGGACCAGGTCGAAGTGCGCCTCCGGCAGCGTCAGCGTCGCCGGGGTGTTGGACAGATGCCGCACCTCGGGGCGCAGGCCGGCCGCCTCGGCGGTCTTCAGCGCGTCCTGGAAGGCGGCGAGCTGGACGGCGATCGAGGGGTGGCCGGGCTCGTCGGCACATGCGAAGTGCGACCAGACGCCGGTGACGGACACCGCGCCCTCGGCCTCGGCTGCGCGGGCCGCGGCGGTCAGCTCCGGCCAGTCGGCGGGCTGGCAGCCGTTGCGGCCCAGGCCCGTGTCGACCTTGAGCTGGACCCGGGCGGTGCGACCGCAGGCGCGAGCCGCGGCGGTGACCTCGCGCAGCGCCCACAGCCCGCTCACCGAGACGTCGATGTCTTGCTCCACGGCCTCGCGCCAGGGGCCGCCCGGCGTCCACAGCCAGCACATCAGCCGCCCGGTGTCGCCGGCCGCGCGCAGCGCGAACGCCTCCTCGGGCAGCGCCGTGCCCAGCCAGTCCGCACCGGCCTCACGGGCGGCGCGCCCGCAGCGCACCGCTCCGTGTCCGTAGCCGTCGGACTTGACCACGGCCATCAGCTCTGCCCGGGGTGCGCATGCCCGCAGTGCCTGGACGTTCGACCGCACGGCGGCGAGGTCGACGACGGCACGGGCGCGCTTCGCTGTCTCGTTCATCCCCCTCAGTGTCGCAGGCGACGCCGCGGCACCCCCGGGGACCGGCGCGAAACCGCTCTCACCCGCTGGGCCTGCGGCCCCAGACGTGCACCACATCGCCGTGCCTGAGCGCTCCCCACAGCCGGCTCGCGTCCCGCCACCCGAGGTTGACGCAGCCGTGCGAGCCGAGCCCCTGGTAGATGTCGTCGTAGACACCGTGCAGCGCCTCCCCGCGGTCGAAGAACTGCGCGAACGGCATCGGCGTGTGGTACAGGTTCGAGGTGTGGGCCCTTTTCCGTAGATAGATGCGGTACGTACCCGTACGGGTCTCGTTCGTCGGCTGGCCGGATCGGATCGCCACCGGCTCGAAGACCACCCGCCGGCCCTGCTGCACCCACAGCAGCTGCCGGTCCAGGTCGACGCACACGGTCCGCTCGCGGCGCTCGGGGCAGTGCCCGTCCCGGTTGGGGTCTTTCTGGGCCCGCATCAGCCGCAGCATGGCACCGGTCACCGGCCCCGCGAAGCCGCTCGCCGGGGCGATGCGGTGCGCCCGCTGGAAGCGGCGGATCGCCCGGCAGTCCGCCTCGCTCTGCAGCCCGTCGACCGCCCGCCGCAGATAACGCTCGGCCTGCCGCTGGAAGGGCCCGGTGGACCCGCTGCAACTCGCCGCCCTGGCACCCCGCTCCGTCTCGGACCGCGGTACGTCCTCCAGGTGCAGCGGCTCCTCGACCGGCGCGTCCGGCGCCTGCGCCGCCCGCACCGGGTCGGGCGTGTGGTGCCGCTCGGCCCGCTGCGGGGCGTACGCGGCACCGGGAAGCAGGCCGGACGCCGCGTGCGCGGCGGGCGACGGCGCCACGGCCACCGCGGGGGATCCGGCCAGAGCGGGCAGCGAGGCGCAGGCCAGCAGCGCCACCAAGGTGCGTTTCATGCCTTCACGATGCCGCGCCCGGGCCGCCGGACGGCCCGGGCGGCGCCAGGTTCGCCCTGGTGCCCGCGCCATTCCCCCCACAGGGCCTAACGCCGCCCCCGGCCGCCTGTCAGACCGTCACATCCCGCCAGGCGGCGCCCAGATGGTCCGCGACCTCCAAGGACGTGATCGGCGCGCCGTCCGGCCCGGCCGCCCGGCGCGCCGCGAGGCCGTGCAGATACGCACCGACCGACCCCGCGTCATGTGCCGTGAGCCCCGCGGCCAGCAGCGACCCGGTCAGCCCCGACAGCACGTCCCCGCTCCCGGCCGTGGCCAGCCAACCGGTGCCCGTGGGGTTGACCCGTACCGGCCCGCCGGCCGCCGCGACCAGCGTCGTGGAGCCCTTGAGCAGCACCGTGGCGGCATAGCGCTCCGCCAGCTCGCGCACCGACGCCAGCCGCGCCGCCTCGATCTCCCCGCGGCCGCGGCCGAGCAGCGCCGCCGCCTCCCCGGCGTGCGGCGTCAGCAGCGTCTCGGCCGTGCGCCGCCGGATCCGCTGCGGTGTCAGCAGCCGCAGCCCGTCGGCGTCCACCAGCACCGGCACATCCGACGCCAACACGTCCTCCAGCGCCCCCGACTCGTCCCCGATGCCCGGCCCGATCACCCACGACTGCACCCGGCCGGCCTTGTCCGGCGGCCCGGCGTGCACCAGCGTCTCCGGGAACCTCGCCAGCACCGCGTCCCTGGCCGGCCCGACGTACCGCACCGCACCGGCGCCGCCGCGCAGCGCACCGGCCACCGCCAGCACCGCCGCCCCCGGATAGCGCGCCGACCCGGCGACCACCCCCACCACGCCCCGCCGGTACTTGTCGCTCTCCGCCACCGGGCGCGGCAGCAGCTCCGCCACGTCCGCGTGCTGCAGCGCCTCGACCTCGGCGTCCTCGGGCAGCGTGAGCCCGATGTCGACCAGCCGCAGCGCCCCCGCGCGCTCCCGCGCCGGATCGATCAACAGCCCCGGCTTGTACGCGCCGAACGTCACCGTCGCATCGGCCCGTACAGCCTCCCCGCTCACCTCACCGCTGTCCGCGTCCGTCCCGCTGGGCAGATCGACCGCCAGGACCAGGGCCGACTCCCGTGCCGACCGCGCCAGTTGGGCCGCCTCGGGGCGCAGCCCCCCGCGGCCGCCGATCCCCACGATCCCGTCGACGACCAGATCGGCCCAGGCGATGTCCCGCAGCGCGTCGTGCGAGACCCGCCCCCCGGCCCGGCGCAGCGCGGCGAGCCCGCCCTGGTGCGCCCGTTCGGGCGTCAGCAGCACCGCGACCACTCCGGCCCCGCGCCGCGCCAGCCGGGCACCGGCGTACAGCGCGTCCCCGCCGTTGTCCCCGCTGCCCACCAGCAGCACCACCCGGCTGCCGTACACCCGCCCCAGCAAGTCCCCGCAGGCGACGGCCAGTCCGGCCGCCGCCCGCTGCATCAGGGCGCCTTCGGGCAATCGGGCCATCAGCTCCTGCTCGGCGGCCCGCACGGTCTGAACGCTGTAGGCAGTCCTCATGGCGCCAGTCTCACCCCTCGGCGATCACCACGGCGGAAGCAACCCCCGCGTCATGGCTGAGAGAGACGTGCCACGAGCGCACCCCCAGCGCCTGCGCGCAGCTCTCGACCGTGCCCCGCACCCGCAGCCGGGGCCGCCCGCTGTCCTCGACGTACACCTCGGCGTCGGTCCAGTGCAGCCCGGCCGGCGCGCCGAGGGCCTTGGCGACCGCCTCCTTGGCGGCGAACCGCGCCGCCAAGGAGGCGATGCCGCGCCGCTCACCGCTCGGCAGCATCAGCTCCGACTCGATGAACAGCCGGTGCGCCAGCTCCGGCGTACGGTCCAGCGCCGCCCCGAAGCGGTCGATCTCGGCGACGTCGATGCCCACCCCGATGATCACTCCACCGTCACCGACTTGGCGAGGTTGCGCGGCTGGTCGACCTCGTTGCCGCGGGCGGTGGCCAGCTCGCAGGCGAAGACCTGCAGCGGGATGGTGGACACCAGCGGCTGCAGCAGCACCGGCGTACGCGGGATCCGCACGAGATGGTCCGCGTACGGCACGACCGTCTCGTCCCCCTCCTCCGCGATCACGATCGTCCGCGCCCCGCGGGCCCGGATCTCCTGGATGTTCGACACGATCTTGTCGTGCAGCACCGACCGCCCGCGCGGCGACGGCACCACGACGACGACCGGCAGATCCTCCTCGATCAGCGCGATCGGCCCGTGCTTGAGCTCCCCGGCCGCGAAGCCCTCGGCGTGCATGTACGCCAGCTCCTTGAGCTTCAGCGCGCCCTCCAGCGCCACCGGGTAGCCCACGTGCCGGCCCAGGAAGAGCACCGTGTTCTTGTCGGCGAGGCCGCGTGCCAGCTCCCGTACCGGCTCCATCGTGGCGAGCACCTGCTCGACCTGGGTGCCGATGGCGGCCAGTTCGCGCACCACGTCGCGGATCTCGTCGCCCCACTTCGTGCCCCGTACCTGCGCCACGAACAGCGCCACCAGATAGCAGGCCACCAGCTGCGTCAGGAACGCCTTCGTCGACGCCACCGCGACCTCGGGCCCGGCGTGCGTGTAGAGCACCGCGTCCGACTCCCGCGGAATGGTCGACCCGTTGGTGTTGCAGATGGCCAGCACCTTCGCGCCCTGCTCGCGCGCGTGCCGCAGCGCCATCAGGGTGTCCATCGTCTCGCCGGACTGGCTGATCGCGATCACCAGTGTGTGCCGGTCCAGGATCGGATCGCGGTAGCGGAACTCGCTGGCCAGTTCCGTCTCGCACGGGATCCGCGTCCAGTGCTCGATCGCGTATTTGGCGATCATCCCCGCGTGGTACGCCGTCCCGCACGCCACGATGACGACCTTGTCGACCTCGCGCAGCACCTCCGGCGGGATCCGCACCTCGTCCAGCGACAGCACGCCCGAGGCGTCGATCCGCCCCAGCAGGGTGTCCGCGACGGCCTTCGGCTGCTCGGCGATCTCCTTGAGCATGAAGTAGTCGTAGCCGCCCTTCTCGGCGGCCGACGCGTCCCAGTCGACGTGGTACTCGCGGACCTCCGCGGGCGCGCCGTCGAAGTCGGTGACCGTCACCGCGTCCCGGCGCAGCTCCACGACCTGGTCCTGGCCCAGCTCGATCGCCTCGCGGGTATGCGCGATGAACGCCGCGACGTCCGAGGCCAGGAACGCCTCGCCGTCCCCGACGCCCACCACCAGCGGCGAGTTCCGCCGCGCCCCGACCACCAGGTCGGGCTCGTCCGCGTGCACCGCGACCAACGTGAACGCGCCCTCCAGCAGCCGGCACACCTGCCGCATCGCCTCCGCAAGCTCACCGCACGACGAGTAGGCCTCGGCCAGCAGATGGGCGACGACCTCGGTGTCCGTCTCGGACGTCAACTCGTGCCCTCGATCGGTCAGTTCGGCGCGCAGCCCGGCGAAGTTCTCGATGATGCCGTTGTGGACGACCGAAACCCGCCCCGCGTTGTCCAGATGCGGATGCGCGTTCGCGTCGGTGGGCCCGCCATGGGTCGCCCACCGGGTGTGTCCGATCCCGGTCGACCCGGTCGGCAGCGGACGGTCCGCCAGCTCCTTCTCCAGGTTGGCGAGTTTGCCCGCCTTCTTGGCCGCGGCCAGCCCGCCATCGGCCAGTACGGCGACCCCCGCGGAGTCATAGCCGCGATACTCCAGCCGCTTCAACCCGGCCAGTACGACGTCAAGGGCGCTCTGCCCACCCACATATCCCACGATTCCGCACATGGAGGCAGCCTACGACGCCCACCGATCAATAGCCGCGCTCTATCCGGTGCTGTGCCTCGCGCACCGTCTCCAGGAACTCCTCGTCGGCCTCCGCGTCCGCCCCCGGGCCGCTGGGCGGCTCGTAGCGCTCCAGGAAGTCGCAGAGGTCCTCGCCCAGGTCCTCGTCCGGAAGGTCCTCGGCCAATTCGGCGAACATCCGCGCGGCGAAGCCGCCCGAGGCGGTGTCCGCCCATTCGTCGCCGGCCGTCCGCGTGTTCCTCCCCCAGGCCCGCTGTCCCAGCAGACCGGCCTTACGCGCTCGCACCCGCACCCCCCTGTCTCGTCCGCGGCCCACGAGCCGGGCCGCGCCCCGGTGCCGACCGTACCGGGCAAAATCCCTCGGGTACAGACACGCAGGCAGCGAAGCACCCAAGCCCGCCCCGACTGCCACAAGACCGCCCCGACGCCCCGGTCGGCCACCCCGAGATGAACGGCGTGTGTCGGCTGCGCACAATGGGCGCGTGCCCCTGACGACCGATCCGCAGCAACGACGCCGCGCCGAGCGCTCGCCGTACGTCGATCTGACGCGCGCTCAGTGGAGCGCCCTGAGGGAGAAGACCCCCCTGCCCCTGACGGCCGACGAGGTCGAGCGGCTGCGAGGCCTGGGCGACGTCATCGACCTCGACGAGGTGCGCGACGTCTACCTTCCGCTCTCCCGCCTGCTCAACCTCTACGTCGGCGCGACCAGCAATCTGCGCGGCGCGCTGAACACCTTCCTCGGCGACGCGGGAGGCGGCCAGGGCTCACAGCCCGGCACCCCGTTCGTCATAGGAGTGGCCGGCAGCGTCGCCGTCGGCAAGTCCACCACCGCCCGGCTCCTGCAGGCGCTGCTGGCCCGCTGGCCCGAGCATCCGCGCGTCGAGCTGATCACCACCGACGGGTTCCTCTTCCCCAACGCCGAGCTGCACCGGCGCGGTCTGATGTCCCGTAAGGGATTCCCCGAGTCCTACGACCGCCGCGCCCTGACCCGCTTCGTGGCGGATGTGAAGTCCGGCAAGGCCGAGGTCACCGCCCCGGTCTACTCCCACCTGATCTACGACATCGTGCCCGGCGAGCGGCTGACCGTGCACCGCCCCGACATCCTCATCGTCGAGGGCCTCAACGTCCTGCAGCCGGCACTGCCCGGCAAGGACGGCCGCACCCGCCTGGGCCTCGCCGACTTCTTCGACTTCTCCGTCTACGTCGACGCCCGCACCGAGGACATCGAGCAGTGGTACCTCGGCCGCTTCCGCAAGCTGCGCGCGACCGCCTTCCAGAACCCGTTCTCGTACTTCCGCAAGTACACCCAGGTCTCCGAGGAAGAGGCCCTGGATTACGCCCGCATGATGTGGCGCACCATCAACAAGCCCAACCTGCTGCAGAACGTCGCCCCGACCCGCGGCCGGGCGAACCTGGTGCTGCGCAAGGGGCCCGACCACAAGGTGCAGCGGCTGTCGCTGCGCAAACTCTAGGGAGTGCCACCGCCGTGCTGCATCTGCGCCTGATCGTCCCGGCCGACCGTACGGACGAGGTCCTGCGCCTGTTGGAGACGACCGTCGGCACCACCCATCTGGTGGTGCTGAGCGGAGCCGCCCGCGATCCGCGGGGCGATGTGGTGCTGTGCGACGTCGCCCGGGAGGCCGGGGACGGGCTGCTGGCCGAGCTGCGGGCGCTGGAGCTGGACAGGACCGGTTCGATCGCGATCGAGAACATCGACCTCTCGCTGTCGCTGCGCGCGGACCGGGCGGAGGACGAGGCTCCCGGTGAAGGCGCCGACGCCGTGCTGTGGGAGTCGCTGACCGACGCCACCCACGAGGAGTCCACCCTCTCGGCCACCTACCTGGCGTTCCTGACGGTCGCCACGATGATCGCGGCCTGCGGTGTGGTCCTGGACAACGCCATCCTGATCGTCGGCGCGATGGCCGTGGGCCCGGAGTTCGGTCCGCTGGCCGGCATCTGTACCGCCCTCGTCCAGCGGGCGCCACGGCTGGCATGGCGCTCGACGCAGGCGCTGCTGGTCGGGTTCGCCGTGGCCATGGTGGTGACCGTCGGCTTCAGCCTCTTCATGGACGCGGTCGGACTCTTCGACGTCGAGGCGCTGGAGGCCGAGCGGCCGAACACCAACTTCATCTACCGGCCCGACTGGTTCTCCTTCGTCGTCGCCGTCCTCGCCGGCATCGCCGGAGTGCTCTCGCTGACGTCCGCCAAATCAGGCGCCCTGGTCGGCGTGGCGATCTCCGTGACCACCGTCCCGGCCGCCGCCAACGCCGCGGTCGCCCTCAGCTACCAGGAGTACGGCCAGGCCTGGCACTCCATGGAGCAACTACTGCTGAACCTGGTGGGCATCATCGTCGCCGGCTCCCTGACCCTGGCCGTCCAAAAACTCCTGTGGGCACGACACGAAACGAGCGCGGCCCGTCGCTAGCCATGCCGACGACGGGCCGCGCCCGAAAGCACCCTCGGGGTCGCTCCTCAGCCCAGCGCGGACTTCACCGCATCGGCCAGCCGCTCCGCCACGGCCCGCGCCTGCTCGATGTCGGCCGCCTCCACCATGACGCGGACCAGCGGCTCCGTACCGGACGGCCGCAGCAGCACCCGGCCGGTGGCCCCCAGCTCCCGCTCCGCCTCGGCGACCGCCGCGGTCAGCTCCGGCGAGCTGGCCACCCGCGACTTGTCGACGTCGGGGACGTTGATGAGGATCTGCGGCAGCCGCTCCATGACGCCCGCCAGCTCCCCCAGCGAACGGCCGGTGGCGGCGACCCGGGCCGCCAGCATCAGACCGGTCAGCGTGCCGTCGCCGGTGGTGGCGTGGTCGAGCACGATGACGTGCCCGGACTGCTCGCCGCCCAGCGCGAAGCCGTGCGCCTTCATCTCCTCCAGCACGTACCGGTCGCCGACCCCGGTCTGCACGAAGTCGATGCCCTCGCGCTCCATGGCCAACTTGAAGCCCAGGTTGGACATGACGGTGGCGACGACGGTGTTCTTGCGCAGCGTCCCGGCCTCGCGCATACCGAGCGCGAGGACGGACAGGATCTGGTCGCCGTCGATCTCGTTGCCCTCGCGGTCCACGGCCAGGCAGCGGTCCGCGTCGCCGTCGTGGGCGACACCCAGGTCGGCACCGTGCTCGACGACGGCCGCGCGCAGCTGCCCGAGGTGGGTGGAGCCGCAGCCGTCGTTGATGTTCAGTCCGTCGGGCTCGGTGCCGAGGGTGACGACCTCGGCGCCGGCCCGGGCGAACGCCTCGGGCGACACGCGGGCCGCCGCACCGTGCGCGCCGTCGATGACGATCTTCAGCCCGTCCAGGCGGTTGGGCAGCACGCCGACCAGGTGCGCGACGTAGTTGTCGAAGCCCTCGTCGTAGACGGTGACCCGGCCGACGCCCGCGCCGGTCGGCCGCTCCCACGGCTCGCCGGAGCTGTGCGCGCGGTAGGTCTGCTCGATCCGGTCCTCCAGCTCGTCGGCGAGCTTGTGGCCGCCGCGGGCGAAGAACTTGATGCCGTTGTCGGGCATCGGGTTGTGGCTCGCGGAGAGCATCACGCCGAGGTCCGCGCCCAGCGAGCCGGTCAGATACGCGACGGCCGGGGTCGGCAGGACCCCCACCCGCAGTACGTCCACACCGGCGCTGGCCAGCCCGGCGACCACCGCCGCCTCCAGGAACTCCCCCGACGCTCGCGGATCGCGTCCGACCACCGCCACCGGCCGGTGCCCTTCAAACGTGCCCGCTTCGGCGAGTACATGCGCCGCGGCGACCGACAGGCCGAGCGCCAGCTCCGCCGTCAGGTCCGCGTTCGCGACGCCGCGCACACCGTCCGTGCCGAAGAGTCGTCCCACTGGTGTCCTCCGAGTTGTCGAGCTTGGACCAGAGCTTTACGTCCAGGTATACGCCCCTGGCTTCAGATATACGCTCCAGGTCCCGGATAGCCGAACGCCCCGGCAGCACCGAGGTGCCACCGGGGCGTTCGCAAGAGCTGCGTAGTGCAGCGAGCGGGTTAGCGCTTGCTGTACTGCGGCGCCTTACGGGCCTTCTTCAGACCGGCCTTCTTGCGCTCGACCGCACGGTCGTCACGCTTGAGGAACCCGGCCTTCTTCAGCGCGGGGCGGTTGTTGTCCACGTCCGCCTCGTTCAGCGCACGGGCCACGCCCAGGCGCAGCGCACCGGCCTGGCCGGAGATGCCGCCGCCGGAGATGCGGGCGATCACGTCGTAGCGGTTGTCGAGCTCGAGCACCTTGAAGGGCTCGTTGACTTCCTGCTGGTGCACCTTGTTCGGGAAGTAGCCCTCAAGGGTGCGGCCGTTGATCTTCCACTGGCCGGTGCCCGGGACGATCCGGACGCGGGCGATGGCGTTCTTGCGACGGCCCAGGCCGGCGGCCGGCTGCGGGTCGCCGAAGCGGGAGGCGAGGGACTCGGAGGTGTACTCCGACTCCACGACCTCGGTCTCGGTGGTGTATTCCTCGACGACGTCTTCGTTCTCGATGACGGTCTCGGGAGTGGTCTCGGCCACGATGCTCCTCAGATTCTCTGTCGTCTTAGGGGGTGGCCGGACTTACTGCGCGACCTGGGTGATCTCGAACGGGACCGGCTGCTGCGCAGCGTGCGGGTGCTCGGCGCCCGCGTAGACCTTCAGCTTCGAGAGCATCTGACGGCCGAGGGTGTTCTTGGGGAGCATGCCCTTGATGGCCTTCTCGACGGCCTTCTCGGGGTTCTTGTCGAGAAGCTCGTCGTAGCGGACCGAACGCAGACCACCCGGGAAACCGGAGTGGCGGTAGGCCAGCTTCTGGGTCCGCTTGTTGCCGGACAGGTGCACCTTGTCGGCGTTGACGATGATGACGAAGTCACCCATGTCAACGTGCGGCGCGTAGACCGGCTTGTGCTTGCCCCGCAGGAGGGACGCGGCCTGGCTGGCCAGACGGCCCAGGACAACGTCCTGCGCGTCAATGATGTGCCACTGGCGCTGGACATCGCCGGGCTTGGGGCTGAACGTACGCACGTCTTAGCCTTCGCTTCTTGGAGTGGGGTATCCCCTGGTCGTGAAGACCTTGGGGACGGGTCCTGTACTGGTCCCGTGGTCGATCACACAGCAGGGCGGTACTACGGGTGACGCAACCCGATCGTCCGCCGCTGGTCATCGGCCCGCATGGACCGGCGTAAGGGCCCCTCACGTGAGATAGAGCAAGCCAATACGCATAACGAACCAGCAGAATACCGGGCCGTCCCCGGCGGGGTCAAAACGCCCCCCGCACGGGCACCGGGTCCGCACAGCGGCCCCCTGTTCCGCCGCCCGGCCGCCCTACCGCTTCCGCTCGACGCGGCGCTCGTCCCACACCGGCTCCGCCGACTCCCGCACCACCCCGTCCGCCCCGAACACCAGGAACCGGTCGAAGGAGCGCGCGAACCACCGGTCGTGCGTCACCGCCACCACCGTCCCCTCGTACGCCTCCAGCCCCTCCTGCAGCGCCTCCGCCGACTCCAGGTCCAGGTTGTCGGTCGGCTCGTCCAGGAGCAGCGCCGTCGTGCCGGAGAGCTCCAGCAGCAGGATCTGGAAGCGGGCCTGCTGACCGCCGGAGAGCCGCTCGAAGCGCTGCTCGGCCTGCTTCTCCAGCTCGTAGCGGCGCAGCGCGGACATCGCCTGGCCCTTGTCCTTGGCGTGCTCGGTCCACAGGATGTCCAGCAGCGGGCGGCCCATGAGCTCGGGGTGGGCGTGCGTCTGCGCGAAGTGGCCGGGCACGACGCGGGCGCCCAGCTTCCAGGTGCCGGTGTGCGGGACGGGCCGCTCGACGTCCTGGGCCAGCAGCCGCAGGAAGTGCGACTTGCCCGAGCCGTTGGAGCCGAGGACCGCGACCCGCTCGCCGTAGAAGATCTCCAGCGAGAAGGGCTTCATCAGCCCCGTCAGCTCCAGGTCCTCGCAGGTCACCGCCCGTACGCCGGTGCGCCCGCCGCGCAGCCGCATGGTGATGTCCTGCTCGCGCGGCGGCTCCGGGGGCGGGCCGGCCTCCTCGAACTTCCGCAGCCGGGTCTGCGCCGCCGCGTAGCGGGAGGCCAGCTCATGGCTGACCGAGGCCGCCTGCCGCAGCGAGACCACCAGCTTCTTGAGCTGGGCGTGCTTCTCGTCCCAGCGCCGCCGCAGCTCCTCGAAGCGGGCGAAGCGCTCCTTGCGGGCCTGGTGGTAGGTGCCGAAGCCGCCGCCGTGCACCCACACGTCGGAGCCCGCGGGGCCCGGCTCGACGCTGATGATCTTCTCCGCGGCGCGCGCCAGCAGCTCCCGGTCGTGCGAGACGAACAGCACCGTCTTACGGGTCTGCCGCAGCTGCTCCTCCAGCCACCGCTTGCCCGGCACGTCCAGATAGTTGTCCGGCTCGTCCAGCAGCAGCACCTCGTCCGTGCCGCGCAGCAGCGACTCCAGCACCAGCCGCTTCTGCTCGCCGCCGGACAGCGTGCGCACCTGGCGCCACTGGGCCTTCTCGTACGGCATCCCCAGCGCCGCCGTCGTGCACATGTCCCAGACCGTCTCGGCCTCGTAGCCGCGCGCCTCGGCCCAGTCGCTGAGCGCCTGGGCGTACGCCATCTGCGCGTCCTCGTCGTCGGCGGTCATGATCGCCGTCTCGGCGGCGTCCACCGCCGCCGCGGCCTGCCGGATCCGCGGCTGCGCGACGGAGACCAGCAGGTCGCGCACCGTACGGTCGTCGCGCACGGAGCCCACGAACTGCGGCATCACCCCGAGCCCGCCGCTGACCGTCACCGATCCGCCGTGCGGCGCCAGCTCGCCGGCGATCAGCCGCAGCAGCGTCGTCTTGCCGGCGCCGTTGGCCCCCACCAGCGCCACCGACGCGCCCTCCCCCACGCGGAAGGACACATCTCCCAGCAGGACCCTCCCGTCCGGCAGGTAGTACTCGAGATGGCCGGCCTCTAGATGTCCCATGAGCGGGATTGTGACCGGCCTCCACCCGTTCCACCAACCGCATTAGGATGCGCGGCATGAGTTTCGGGCAAGGTGGGCCCTTCGACGGCCCCGGGGGATCATCGTCCACTCCTGACTGGGGCGCACTCGCCGAGGAGACTGAGGCACAGGACCGCCGCAAGCGCTGGATGTGGATCGGCGGCGGCGTGCTGGCGGTCCTCGCGGTGGCCGGCATCGTCACCGGCGCCGTCCTGGCCGGCGGCGGCGGCTCGCCGGGCGGCAGCGCGTCGGCGACACCCACCGCGTCCGGCCAGGCCGCGGAGCCGGACGACAAGCCGTCCTTCCCCGACGTCTCGGTGCCGCCCCCGCCCAACCCGCAGGACTACATCTCCGACCCCAAGAAGGACACCGCGCCGCTCACGCCGGCCTCCCTCTTCGGGCAGAAGACCATGGTCATCGGCGAGCACAGCTACCCGCGCACCAACACCGCCACCACCAAGGACTGCACCGCCGCCGCCCAGGGCGCGCTGGTCTCCTCGCTCACCCACAACGGCTGCCGGCAGCTGGTGCGCGCCACGTACTCCAAGGGCGGCGTCGCGGTCACCGTCGGCATCGCGGTCTTCGACTCGCCCGCCAAGGCCACCAAGGTCATGAACGAGGCCAAGACCAACCTGATGCCGCTGCCCGGCGGCGGCGTCCCCTCGGACTTCTGCCAGGGCCACAAGTGCCGGATGGCGACCAACGCCACCGGCCGCTATGCCTACTTCCTCATCGCCGGCTACCTCAACGGCAAGGACGTCGTCCCGTCCGAGACCAAGGCCCAGCAGATCGCCCGGGACGGCGGCTCCTACGCCTTCACCCGGATCACCCAGCGCGGCAAGGACCAGGCCGAGAAGGCCGCCGAGCGGCAGCTGAAGGAAGCCCAGAAGAAGGCCGGCCAGTCCTGACGCCCCAGGTGGCGCCGCTCCGGGCAGCGCCACCACCGGGCCGGCTCAGCAGCAGCCGCCCCCGGAGGCCCCCGGCAGGGTCCGCTTGTTGCGCGCTTCGAGGTTCCGCGCCCTCAGCAGCTCGTCGGCCGGGTACCCGACCTCCTCCAGCGTCAGCCCGTGCGGCCGTACGACATGCACGGCTGAGTCCCGTACGCCCGCGGCCAGCACCTTCCCCGGCCACTCCGGCGGACGGTGGCCGTCCCCGACGAACAGCAGCGCGCCGATCAGCGACCGCACCATGTTGTGGCAGAAGGCGTCCGCCCGCACGGTCGCGGTGATGATCCCGTCGGCGCCGCGCTCCAGGCTCAGCTCCTGCAGCGTCCGGATCGTCGTGGCGCCCTCACGCCGCTTGCAGTACGCCGCGAAGTCGTGCTCCCCCAGCAGCGGACCGGCCGCCTCGTTCATGGCGTCCACGTCGAGCGCCCAGTCGTGCCACAGCACATGGCCGCGCAGCAGCGGATCGACGCCCCCGTGGTGGTCGGTGACCCGGTACGCGTACCGCCGCCAGATCGCCGAGAACCGCGCGTTGAAGCCCTCCGGCGCCTCGCTGAGCGACCACACCCGGACGTCCTTGGGCAGCCGCCCGGCCAGCCGCTTGAGCAGCTTCTCCCGATGCTCGGCCCACAGCTCCGCGGGGAGGTCGACGTGCGCCACCTGCCCGCGCGCATGCACCCCGGCGTCGGTCCGGCCCGCCACGGTCAGCTCGTACGTGGTCTGCCCCGACCGCGTCACCGTCCGCAGCGCGTCCTCGATCTCCCCCTGGACCGTCCGCTGCCCCCCGGCCTGCTTGGCCCACCCGGAGAAGTCCTTCCCGTCGTAGGAAAGGTCCAGCCGCACCCGGACGTACCCGGGCTTCACCTCGTCGCTCACACCCACCATCCTCTCAAGCTCCCGGCATACGGAAGCGGGCCCGCCCCCGAAGGGACGGACCCGCTCAACGCGAGGCGAAGCCTCAGGCGTCCTTCGACTCCTCGGCCGGGGCCTCGGTGGTCTCGGCCGCTGCGGCCTCCGCGTCCTTGGCCGCACGCTTGGTGGCGGCCTCGGCCTCACCAGTGGCCTGCTGCGCCACGGTCAGCGCCTCCACCAGCTCGATAACGGCCATCGGCGCGTTGTCGCCGCGGCGGTTGCCGATCTTGGTGATGCGGGTGTAGCCACCCGGGCGGTTCTCGAAGCGCGGGCCGATCTCGGTGAAGAGCGTGTGCACGACGCTCTTGTCCGAGATCAGCTGCATGACCTGACGGCGGTTGTGAAGGTCACCCTTCTTCGCCTTGGTCACCAGACGCTCCGCGTACGGACGCAGACGACGCGCCTTGGCCTCGGTCGTGGTGATGCGACCGTGCTCGAAGAGAGCGGTGGCCAGGTTGCGCAGCATCAGACGCTCGTGTGCGGCGCTGCCGCCCAGACGGGCACCCTTGGCGGGCTTCGGCATGTGTATCTCCTTCATTGCTGCACCGGCCGTATCAGGTACCGGTGTCAGTTCCCACGAGGCGGTCGCCCCGCGGAAGAATCACACGGTCGGGGTCCGGGACATCGCCCCGGACCCCGACCGGTCGAACTCAGTACTGCTCGGTCTCCACGAACCCGGCGTCCGCGTCGTCGTCCGCGCCGAAGGCGTCGGCGGCGGCGGTCGGGTCGAATCCGGGCGGGCTGTCCTTGAGCGCCAGGCCCATGCCGGCCAGCTTCGCCTTGACCTCGTCGATCGACTTCGCACCGAAGTTGCGGATGTCGAGCAGGTCGGCCTCGGAGCGCGCCACGAGCTCACCCACGGAGTGGATGCCCTCACGCTTGAGGCAGTTGTACGAACGAACGGTGAGCTCGAGCTCCTCGATCGGCAGCGCCAGGTCGGCGGCGAGGGCGGCGTCCGTCGGGGACGGGCCCATGTCGATGCCCTCGGCGTCGATGTTGAGCTCACGCGCCAGACCGAACAGCTCGACCAGCGTCTTACCGGCGGACGCCATGGCGTCGCGCGGCCGCATGGCCTGCTTGGTCTCGACGTCGACGATCAGCTTGTCGAAGTCGGTGCGCTGCTCGACACGGGTCGCCTCGACCTTGTAGGTGACCTTGAGGACCGGCGAGTAGATCGAGTCGACCGGGATCCGGCCGATCTCCTGGCCCACCTGCTTGTTCTGCACGGCGGAGACATAGCCGCGACCGCGCTCGACGGTCAGCTCCATCTCCAGCTTGCCCTTGCCGTTGAGCGTGGCGAGGACCAGGTCCGGGTTGTGGACCTCGACACCGGCCGGGGGCGCGATGTCGGCAGCGGTGACCAGGCCGGGGCCCTGCTTGCGCAGGTACATCACGACCGGCTCGTCGTGCTCCGAGGAGACGACCAGCTGCTTGATGTTGAGGATGAGGTCGGTGACGTCCTCCTTGACGCCCGGCACGGTGGTGAACTCGTGCAGGACACCGTCGATGCGGATGGACGTGACCGCCGCACCCGGGATCGAGGAGAGGAGCGTACGACGCAGGGAGTTGCCGAGGGTGTAGCCGAAGCCCGGCTCCAGCGGCTCGATCACGAACCGGGAGCGGTATTCGTCGACGACCTCTTCGGTCAGAGACGGACGCTGAGCGATCAGCATGTTTTTGGTCCTTCAGTCGTGGGCGCCCGCTATTTGACGCCCGCTGTACTGACAAGGGTACGGGCGGTACGGCGCCAAAGGCCCCGTACCGCCCACACCGGCCAGCTCTTACCTGAGTAGAGCCGACGAGCCTTACTTCGAGTAAAGCTCGACGATCAGCTGCTCCTGCACCTGGGTGTCGATCACCTGGCGCTCGGGCAGGCTGTGCACCAGGATCCGGAGGTTCGACGGGATCGCTTCCAGCCAGGCCGGAACGGTCTTCTCGCCGGCCTCGGCCTTGGCCACCTCGAAGGGGGTCAGGTTCCGAGAGCCCTCGCGGACCTCGATGATGTCGTTCACTGCCACACGAGCCGACGGAATGTCGGTCTTGCGGCCGTTCACGGTGATGTGTCCGTGACGCACCAGCTGACGGGCGTGGTCCCGGGACTTGGCAAAGCCGGCCCGGTAGACCACGTTGTCGAGGCGGGTCTCAAGGATGCGCAGAAGGTTCTCACCGGTCTTGCCGGTCTTCTGGTTCGCTTCCTTGTAGTAGTTCACGAACTGCTTCTCAAGGACACCGTAGATACGGCTGCACTTCTGCTTCTCACGAAGCTGGAGCAGGTACTCGCTGTCCTTGGTGCGCCCGCGACCGTGCTCACCCGGGGGGTAAGGACGGATCTCGATCGGGCACTTCGCGCTCTCGCACTTGCTCCCCTTGAGGAAGAGCTTCTGCTTCTCCCGACGGCATCGCTTGCAGTCGGCCCCGGTGTAACGCGCCATTGTCTAGTTGTCTCCTACTTCAGGTGGTCAGACGCGGCGACGCTTGGGCGGGCGGCATCCGTTGTGCGGGGTCGGGGTGACGTCCTGGATGGAGCCGACCTCAAGACCGGTCGCCTGGAGCGAACGGATGGCCGTCTCGCGACCCGAACCCGGGCCCTTGACGAAGACGTCAACCTTGCGCATGCCGTGCTCCTGCGCGCGGCGGGCGGCCGACTCGGCGGCCATCTGCGCGGCGAAGGGGGTGGACTTGCGCGAGCCCTTGAAGCCGACGTGGCCGGCAGAGGCCCAAGAGATCACATTCCCGGTCGGGTCGGTGATCGAGACGATCGTGTTGTTGAACGTGCTCTTGATGTGAGCGTGCCCGTGGGCGACGTTCTTCTTCTCCTTGCGGCGCACCTTCTTGGCGCCGGCCGTACGGCCCTTCGGAGGCATGAATTTCTCCCGTGGAGGTGGTCGGTCCTACAGCGAAGACCGCTGGTGAGCGTCCTGCTGAGGACTACTTCTTGCCCGGCTTCTTCTTGCCGGCGATCGCGCGACGCGGACCCTTGCGGGTACGGGCGTTCGTGCTGGTGCGCTGACCGTGCACCGGCAGACCGCGACGGTGCCGCAGACCCTGGTAGCAGCCGATCTCGACCTTGCGGCGGATGTCGGCCTGGATCTCGCGACGGAGGTCACCCTCGGTCTTGAGGTTGTTGTCGACGTACTCGCGGATCTTGACGAGGTCTTCCTCGGCAAGGTCGCGGACCCGGGTGTTCGGGTTCACGCCGGTGGCGGCGAGAGTCTCCTGCGAGAGCGTCCGCCCGATACCGAAGACGTAGGTGAGGGCGACCTCCACACGCTTTTCGCGCGGGAGATCAACGCCTGCGAGGCGTGCCATTGATGTGGCTCCTGATGGCTATTCGGAGGTCTTCCACAGCACCGTTCCCGTAAGACTCTGCAGAATTACGAGCCGGGTCCCCGGCCTCCGAGCCGGGGGTGTCGTCCCCACGCGAGTAGTGCGGGGGGTCGGGTGACTGCGTATGTACGTATGTGCTTGCGTCGCGCGAACTGCGAAATGCAGGTGGTCGGCGTGCGTCAGCCCTGGCGCTGCTTGTGGCGCAGGTTGTCGCAGATGACCATGACCCGGCCGTGGCGGCGGATCACCTTGCACTTGTCGCAGATCTTCTTGACGCTCGGCTTGACCTTCATGGGATGTGAGGTTCTCCGGGTCAGTGCCGTCACCCCACGGGAGCGGGGCGTCGACAAGATCTACTTGTAGCGGTAGACGATCCGGCCACGCGTCAGGTCGTACGGAGAAAGCTCCACGACGACCCGGTCATCCGGGAGGATACGGATGTAGTGCATCCGCATCTTGCCGCTGATGTGCGCGAGGACCTTGTGACCGTTCTGGAGCTCCACCTTGAACATGGCGTTCGGGAGGGACTCGATCACGGTGCCCTCGATCTCGATGGCACCTTGCTTCTTGGCCACGCTTCGCCCTTCGAATCGGCTACCTTGATCGACTCCTGTGCGCCGTGACATTCACCGAACGCCACCGTTTTACGGGCATACGGATGCACGAGAGCCGACGCGTCAGTCTACGCCAGCGCCCAGGAAAAGACGAATCCTGGATTATTGCCCACCAGGGGTGATCCTTACGCCCAGGGGGCGCCCCGAGGCGCAAGCCGCTCGGGCGATGGGGTCTCCCCCGGCCCTTAAGACCGTGCGGAAGGGTCGGGCGCGGCCGTGATCCCCAGCTCGGCCAGCTTCGCCTTGCCGCCGTCCGGCGAGGTCAGCACCAGCGGACCGTCCTCGGTCAGCGCGACCGAGTGCTCCCAGTGCGAGGACCAGCTGCCGTCGTTCGACTTGACCGTCCAGTCGTCCTCGAGGACGTGGGTCTTGGGCGTACCGAGATTGACCATCGGCTCGATCGCGATGCAGAAGCCGGGCACCAGCTTCGGACCGCGGCCGCGCTTGCGGTCGACGTAGTTCAGCAGATGCGGGTCCATGTGCATCTGCGAGCCGATGCCGTGGCCGCCGTAGTCCTCGACGATGCCGTACTTGCCGCTGACCGGACGGGGCTGGCGCCGGATGTAGCCCTCGATCGCCTTGGAGATGTCGACCAGGCGGTTGCCCTTGGCGACCGCCGCGATACCGGCCCACATCGACTCCTCGGTGACCCGGCTGAGCTCGATCAGCTCCGCGGAGTGACCCGATCCGACGAAGGCGGTGTACGCGGCGTCGCCGTGCCAGCCGTCGATGATCGCGCCGCAGTCGATGGAGATGATGTCCCCGTCCTGCAGCACCGTCTCGGTGTCGGGGATGCCGTGCACCACGACATCGTTCACCGAGGTGCAGATGGTCGCGGGGAAGCCGCCGTAACCGAGGAAGTTCGACTTCGCGCCGTGCTCGGCGAGCACCTTGCGCGCCGCGTCGTCCAGGTCCTTCGTCGTGGCCCCCGGCACCGCGACCTTCCGGGTGGCCGCGTGGATGGCGGCGACCACCAGCCCCGCCTCGCGCATCTTCGCGATCTGCTCGGGGGTCTTGATCTCCACCATTGCGGCTGGCTCTCCCTTGCGGCTGGGCCGCCGCCGCTCTCGCGGAGGTGGCCGGTCGCCCTCGTGGTTGCTCAATTGATGATTGCGGCTACCACGGTACCCGTACGCGATACGGCCGCGGCGCCCCGTCGGGGCACCGCGGCCGTATCGAAGCCGGTTGCTGCTACGCGTCGCGCGAGGGCAGCGCGGCCATCGCGCGCTGCGTGACCTCTTCGACCTTGCCGAGGGCCGGGATCGTCACGACCAGGTCCTGGGCCTTGTAGTAGTCGATGATCGGCTCGGTCTCCGTGTGGTAGACCTCCAGCCGCTTGCGGACGGTCGCCTCGCGGTCGTCGTCACGCTGGTACAGCTCGCCGCCGCAGACGTCGCAGACGCCCTCGGTCTTCGGCTTGTTGTACTCGGCGTGGAAGACGTGGCTGCTGTCCTTGCGGCAGATCCGCCGGCCGGCGATCCGCTTGACGACCTCGTCCTCCGGGACCTCCAGGTCCAGGACGGCGTCCAGCTTGAGGCCGTGGGTCTTGAGGTACTCGTCCAGCGCCTCGGCCTGGCCGAGGTTGCGCGGGAAGCCGTCGAGGAGGAAGCCCTCCGCGGCGTCGGCCTGCTCCATGCGGTCCTCGGCCATGCCGATGGTGACCGAGTCGGGCACCAGGTTTCCGGCGTCCATGTACGACTTCGCCTCGACACCCAGGGGCGTGCCCTGACTGATGTTGGCGCGGAACAGGTCCCCCGTGGAGATGTGCGGGATCGCGAGGTTCTTGGCAAGGTACGCAGCCTGCGTACCCTTGCCGGCCCCCGGGGGTCCGACGAGGACGATTCGCATCAGCGGAGGAACCCTTCGTAGTTGCGCTGCTGAAGCTGGCTCTCGATCTGCTTCACGGTCTCCAGGCCCACACCCACGATGATGAGGATGCTCGTCCCGCCGAACGGGAAGTTCTGGTTCGCGTTGAAAAGCACCAACGCCACTGTTGGTACGAGCGCGATCAGCCCCAGGTACAGCGAGCCCGGCCACGTGATCCGATTGAGCACGTAGCTGAGGTACTCGGCCGTCGGGCGACCAGCCCGGATACCCGGGATGAAGCCACCATACTTCTTCATGTTGTCGGCAACTTCTTCGGGGTTGAAGCTGATGGCGACGTAGAAGAACGCGAAGAAGACGATCAGCAGGAAGTACGTAACGATGTAAACCGGGTGATTTCCCTTGGTGAAGTTGGTGGCGATCCAGGTCGCCCATCCCGCCTTCGACCCGCTGAACTGTGCAACGAGGGCTGGAATGTAGAGCAGCGATGACGCGAAGATGACGGGAATCACACCCGCCTGATTCACCTTGAGCGGGATGTACGTGGACGTACCGCCATAGGACCGGCGGCCGATCATCCGCTTCGCGTACTGCACCGGAATGCGTCGCTGGGCCTGCTCGACGAAGACCACCAGGGCGACCATCGCCAGCCCGACCGCGATGACCGCGAAGAACTCGATCCAGCCGTCGGCGAGCTTGCCGGTGAGCTTGATCTGCCAGAGGGCGCCCGGGAAGCCGGCGGCGATCGAGATGAACATCAGGATGGACATGCCGTTGCCGATACCGCGGTCGGTGACGAGCTCACCGAGCCACATGATCAGGGCGGTGCCGGCGGTCATCGTGATGACCATCGTGATGGTGGTGAAGATCGAGTCGCTGGGCACGATCTCGGTGGCGACCGGGCAGTTCTGGAAGAGCGCGCCGCTGCGGGCGGTGGCCACCAGGCCGGTGCCCTGCAGGATGGCGAGCGCCACGGTCAGGTACCGGGTGTACTGGGTGATCTTCGCCGTGCCGGACTGCCCCTCTTTCTTGAGGGCCTCCAGCCTGGGGATCACCACGGTCAGCAGCTGGAGGATGATGCTCGCCGTGATGTACGGCATGATCCCCAGCGCGAAGATCGTGATCTGCAGCAGCGCACCACCGCTGAACATGTTCACCAGGGCGAACAACCCGCTGTTGCCGCCGGCCTGCCGCATGCAGGTCTCGACGTTCGCGTAGTTCACCCCTGGGACCGGGACGTGCGCTCCGATCCGGTAGAGCACGATGATGCCCAATGTGAACAGCAGCTTCTTGCGCAGGTCGGGCGTCTTGAACGCTCGGGCGAACGCGGTGAGCACGGTGCCTCCTGCGCCTCTTCGCCCCTTGGGCGAGAGGTGACGGTCTTGAGGATCGACGAATACATAGGCCAAAAACCGCGCGGACATGGCCCACGCGGCGGGGGCCCGGGGCCTGAGCCCCGGAAAACAGCAGTGCCTGCCACCTTACCGGCGACCGTACCCCCTTGGAACGACCAACCGGGGATGCCCCAAACGATGGGCATCCCCGGTCAGTTGAACCAACGAACTCAGATGAGTTCGGTGACGGTGCCGCCGGCAGCGGCGATCTTCTCCTTGGCGGAGCCGGAAACGGCGTCAACCGAAACCTGCAGCGCCACGGAGATCTCGCCCTGGCCCAGGACCTTGACGAGCTCGTTCTTGCGCACCGCGCCCTTGGCGACCAGGTCGGCCACCGTGACCTCGCCACCCTGCGGGTAGAGCGCGGCCAGCTTGTCCAGGTTCACGACCTGGAACTGCTTGTGAGCGGGGTTCTTGAAACCCTTCAGCTTCGGGAGGCGCATGTGGAGGGGCATCTGCCCACCCTCGAAGCGCTCCGGAACCTGGTAACGGGCCTTCGTACCCTTGGTACCACGACCAGCGGTCTTACCCTTGGACGCCTCGCCACGACCCACGCGGGTCTTGGCGGTCTTGGCGCCCGGGGCAGGACGGAGGTTGTGGACCTTCAGCGGGTTCTGCTCCGCCATGTCAGTCGACCTCCTCAACCGTCACGAGGTGGCGGACGGTGTGCACCATGCCGCGGAACTCGGGACGGTCCTCCTTGACAACCACGTCGTTGAGCTTCTTAAGGCCCAGCGAACGAAGGGTGTCGCGGTGGTTCTGCTTGCTACCGATGTAGGACTTCGTCTGCGTGATCTTGAGGTGCGCCATTACGCGGTCACCCCTGCACGCGCCCGCAGCAGAGCGGCGGGAGCAACGTCCTCCAGCGGCAGGCCACGACGGGCCGCGATCTCCTCGGGGCGCTGAAGGCCCTGAAGCGCGGTCACCGTGGCGTGCACGATGTTGATCGGGTTCGACGAACCGAGCGACTTGCTCAGCACGTCGTGGATGCCCGCGCACTCCAGAACGGCACGCACGGGGCCACCGGCGATCACACCGGTACCGGGGGAAGCCGGCTTGAGCAGGACGACGCCCGCAGCCTTCTCGCCCTGGATGGGGTGAGGGATGGTGCCCTGGATACGGGGGACCTTGAAGAAGTTCTTCTTGGCCTCTTCCACGCCCTTGGCGATGGCAGCCGGAACTTCCTTGGCCTTGCCGTAACCGACACCTACGGTGCCGTCACCGTCGCCCACCACGACCAGCGCGGTGAAGCTGAAGCGACGACCACCCTTGACAACCTTGGCGACGCGGTTGATCGCGACAACGCGCTCAACGTACGCGGTCTTCTCGGCGGCAGCGCCACCGTCGCGACCCTTCCGGTCCCGCCGCTCGCCGCCACCGGCACCGCTCCCGCGGCGCTGGGGTCCAGCCATTGGATTTACCTCTCTCTGTTACGTCCGCTAGCTCCGGAACCGGGGCTTAGAACTTCAGCCCGGCTTCGCGGGCGGCGTCGGCCAGAGCGGCAATCCGCCCGGCGTACTGCTTGCCACCACGGTCGAACACGACAGCCTCGACACCGGCGGCCTTGGCACGCTCGGCGACCAGGGAGCCGACCTTCTGGGCCTGGGCGCTCTTGTCGCCCTCGCCACCACGGATCGACGCGTCCAGGCTCGACGCAGAGGCCAGCGTGTGGCCCTTGATGTCGTCGATGACCTGCGCGGTGATGCCGCGGTTGGACCGCGTCACGACCAGACGCGGACGCTCCGTGGTACCCGAAATCCGCTTACGGATGCGGATGTGGCGACGCTTGGCGGCGGCGCGCTTGTAGGCGTCACCCTTCGCGATCTTCACACCGTATGCCATGGCTTACTTACCAGCCTTTCCGACCTTGCGGCGGATGACCTCGCCGGCGTACTTGACGCCCTTGGCCTTGTACGGGTCAGGCTTGCGGAGCTTACGGATGTTCGCCGCCACCTCGCCGACCTTCTGCTTGTCGATGCCCTCGACGCTGAGCTTGGTCGGGGACTCGACCTTGAAGGAGATCCCCTCGGGGGCCTCGATCACGATCGGGTGGCTGTAGCCCAGGGCGAACTCCAGGTTGGAGCCCTTCGCCTGGACGCGGTAACCGACACCGCTGATCTCGAGCGCCTTGCTGTATCCCTGGGTCACGCCGGTGATCATGTTCGCCACCAGCGTGCGGGACAGGCCGTGCAGGGCCTTGTTCTGACGCTCGTCGTTCGGGCGGGTGACGTTGATGACGCCGTCCTCACCCTTGGCGACCTCGATGGGAGCGGCCACGGTGTGCGAAAGGGAGCCCTTGGGACCCTTCACGTTGACCGTGCGGCCCTCGATGGTGACGTCCACACCAGCGGGAACCTGGATGGGCAGCTTGCCAATGCGCGACATTAGCTATTCCTCCGTTCCCGGGTTACCAGACGTAGGCGAGGACTTCCCCACCCACGCCCTTCTTCTGCGCCTGCTGGCCGGTGAGCAGACCGTGGGACGTGGAGATGATCGCCACGCCCAGGCCGCCGAGCACCTTCGGCAGGTTGGTGGACTTTGCGTAGACCCGGAGGCCCGGCTTCGAGATCCGCTTGATGCCGGCGATCGAGCGCTCGCGGTTCGGGCCGAACTTCAGCTCGAGGACGAGGTTCTTGCCAACCTCGGCGTCCTCGACGCGCCAGCCGGTGATGTAACCCTCCTGCTGGAGGATCTCCGCGATGTGCGACTTGATCTTGCTGTGCGGCATCACGACGGTGTCGTGGTACGCCGAGTTCGCATTCCGCAGACGGGTCAGCATGTCTGCGATGGGGTCAGTCATGGTCATGAATTGGCCTTCGGCCTCTCTCGCCGGGGTTTCCTATGTGCGCCATCCCTCTCCCCGATCAGAGTCGGGACGGGTGCGGCGCGGGGACCTACGGCGTAGTAAGCGACGTTATGCGGGCTTCACCCGCGGTCGGTCTCGGGCGGCGGGACGCCCAAACCCCTCTACCCTACGGGAAAAAAGGGGCAGGAATCCCGCCGACCGATTGCTTACCGAGAGCCCCGGTCATCCCAAGTGGGGGATTACCAGGAGCTCTTGGTCACGCCCGGCAGCTCGCCACGGTGAGCCATCTCACGAAGGCACACGCGGCACAGGCCGAACTTGCGGTAGACGGAGTGCGGACGGCCGCAGCGCTGGCAGCGCGTGTACGCGCGGACAGCAAACTTCGGCTTACGAGCCGCCTTAGCGATCAGAGCCTTCTTCGCCACGGTCAGTTCTCCTTGAACGGGAAGCCGAGGTGACGAAGCAGGGCGCGGCCCTCATCGTCGTTGGACGCCGTGGTGACCACGGTGATGTCCATGCCCCGCGTCCGGTCGATCTTGTCCTGGTCGATCTCGTGGAACATGACCTGCTCCGTGAGACCGAAGGTGTAGTTGCCCCGACCGTCGAACTGCTTCGGGGACAGACCACGGAAGTCGCGGATGCGCGGCAGCGCGAGCGACAGCAGGCGGTCCAGGAACTCCCACATGCGGTCACCGCGGAGGGTGACGTGGGCACCGATCGGCTGGCCCTCGCGCAGCTTGAACTGCGCGATGGACTTACGGGCCTTGGTGACGGCCGGCTTCTGGCCGGTGATCGTGGTGAGGTCGCGGATGGCGCCCTCGATCAGCTTGGAGTCGCGGGCGGCGTCGCCCACACCCATGTTGACCACGATCTTGGTCAGACCGGGGATCTGCATGACGTTCTCGTAGGAGAACTCGTCCTTCAGCTTCCCGGCGATCTCTTCGCGGTAGCGCGTCTTCAGACGCGGCGCGTTGGTGGTGGCAGTCATCAGATGTCCTCACCGGTCCGCTTGGCAACGCGGATCTTGTTGCCCTCGTCGTCGAAGCGGTATCCGACGCGGGTGACAACCTTCTGGCCGTCCTTCTCCACAACCAGCTGAACGTTGCTGACGTGGATGGGGGCCTCGGTCGTCACGATGCCGCCGGTCTTCGAACCACGAGCGGTCTGGCCGGCCTTGGTGTGCTTCTTGACCCGGTTGACACCCTCGACCAGGACGCGGTCCTCGCGGGGGAAGGCCTGGATGACCTTGCCCTGCTTGCCCTTGTCCTTACCGGTGATGACCTGGACCAGGTCGCCCTTCTTGATCTTCATCGGTTACAGCACCTCCGGCGCGAGCGAGATGATCTTCATGAACTTCTTCTCGCGCAGCTCACGGCCCACGGGGCCGAAGATACGGGTGCCGCGGGGGTCGCCATCGTTCTTGAGGATGACGGCCGCGTTCTCGTCGAAGCGGATGTACGAGCCGTCGGGACGGCGGCGCTCCTTGACGGTGCGAACGATGACCGCCTTGACGACGTCACCCTTCTTCACGTTGCCACCGGGGATCGCATCCTTGACGGTGGCGACGATGACGTCACCGATGCCCGCGTAGCGGCGACCGGAACCACCGAGAACACGGATGCAAAGGATTTCCTTCGCACCAGTGTTGTCGGCGACCCGCAGTCGCGACTCCTGCTGGATCACGTCTATCTCCTGAATGTCTGCCGGTTCCCGGCGAGAAGCGCGAGTGCTTCGCGCTTCTCGCCGAGCCTGGCGGAACTGTTCCTAGGGGGTCCCCCTAGGAGGGATTACTTGGCCTTCTCGAGGATCTCGACGATGCGCCAACGCTTGCTGGCGGACAGCGGCCGGGTCTCCATCAGGAGGACGCGGTCGCCGACGCCGGCAGCGTTCTGCTCGTCGTGCGCCTTGAGCTTGTTGGTACGGCGGATGACCTTGCCGTACAGCGCGTGCTTGACGCGGTCCTCGACAGCGACGACGACGGTCTTGTCCATCTTGTCGCTGACGACGAGACCCTCACGGGTCTTGCGGAAACCGCGCTCGTTCGTCTCAGTCACATTCTTCTCGCTCATCAGGCGCTCTCCACCGTCTCGATGCCCAGCTCGCGCTCACGCATCAGGGTGTAGATCCGGGCGATGTCCTTGCGGACGGCCTTCAGCCGGCCGTGGTTCTCGAGCTGTCCGGTCGCCGCCTGGAAGCGGAGGTTGAACAGCTCTTCCTTAGCCTCACGGAGCTTGGCAACGAGGTCCTCGTTGTTCAGCTCGCGCAGCTCGGACGCCTTGGTAACGGCCGACATCACGATTCACCTGCCTCGCGCCGAACGATGCGGCACTTCATCGGAAGCTTGTGGGCGGCGCGGGTCAGCGCCTCCTTAGCAACCTTCTCGTTCGGGAAGGACAGCTCGAACATCACCCGACCGGGCTTGACGTTCGCGATCCACCACTCCGGCGAACCCTTACCGGAACCCATGCGGGTCTCGGCGGGCTTCTTCGTGAGCGGGCGGTCCGGGTAGATGTTGATCCAGACCTTGCCGCCACGCTTGATGTGACGGGTCATCGCGATACGAGCGGACTCGATCTGACGGTTCGTCACGTAGGCCGGAGTGACGGCCTGGATTCCGTACTCACCGAAGGCCAGCTCGGTGCCACCCTTGGCCATACCGTTGCGCTTCGGGTGGTGCTGCTTGCGGTGCTTGACCCTGCGAGGGATCAGCATGTCGGTCAGGCCTCCGTTCCGGGGGTCTCCGCCGGAGCAGCGGCAGCGGCCTCGGCCTTGGGGGCCTCGGCAGCGGCGCTCTGCTGCTGCGGCTTGCGGCCGCCGCGGCCGCCGCGCTCGCCACCGCGACGCGGGCGGTCGTTGCCGCCACCGCGAGCCGGGCGGTTACCCGCACGGGCGGCAGCGTTCTCGGCGCGCACCTCGGCGATGTTCTTGACGTCGCCCTTGTAGATCCAGACCTTCACGCCGATGCGGCCGAAGGTGGTCTTGGCCTCGAAGAAGCCGTAGTCGACGTTCGCACGGAGCGTGTGCAGGGGCACACGGCCCTCGCGGTAGAACTCCGAGCGGGACATCTCGGCGCCGCCGAGACGGCCACCGCACTGGATCTTGATGCCCTTGGCGCCGGCCTTCATCGTCGACTGCATGCTCTTACGCATGGCGCGACGGAAGGAGACGCGGGACGAGAGCTGCTCGGCGACGGCCTGGGCCACCAGCTGCGCATCGGTCTCGGGGTTCTTGACCTCGAGGATGTTCAGCTGGACCTGCTTGCCGGTCAGCTTCTCCAGCTCGCCGCGGATGCGGTCCGCCTCGGCGCCGCGGCGGCCGATGACGATGCCCGGACGAGCGGTGTGGATGTCAACGCGGACGCGCTCACGGGTGCGCTCGATCTCCACCTTGGAGATACCGGCGCGCTCCATGCCCTTCGTCATCATGCGACGAATGGCGACGTCTTCCTTGACGTAGTCCTTGTACAGCTTGTCGGCGTACCAACGGGACTTGAAGTCCGTCGTCACACCGAGCCGGAACCCGTGCGGGTTTACCTTCTGGCCCATTACCGGGTTCCTTCCTTGCTGCTGACGACCACGGTGATGTGGCTGGTCCGCTTGCGGATCCGGTAGGCACGACCCTGGGCACGCGGACGGAACCGCTTCAGGGTCGGGCCCTCGTCGACGTACGCCTCGCTGATGACCAGCGAAGAGGCGTCGGTGTGGTCGTAGTTGTGCGCGGCGTTGGCAATGGCGCTGTCCAGCACCTTGCCCACCGGCACGCTCGCGGCCTGCGGGGCGAAACGCAGGACCGCCTGAGCCTCCGTGGCATCCATGCCACGGATAAGGTCCACCACGCGGCGGGCCTTCATGGGCGTGACGCGGATGTACCGCGCCTGGGCCCTGGCTTCCATGGTTGTCCCTTCAGTGTCAGTCATAGTCTTCGCACTCCGGTCGATCAGCGACGACGCGACTTGCGGTCGTCCTTCTCGTGGCCGCGGAAGGTGCGGGTCGGCGCAAACTCGCCGAGCTTGTGGCCGACCATCGACTCGGTGACGAACACCGGGACGTGCTTGCGGCCGTCGTGCACCGCGATCGTGTGGCCGAGCATGGCCGGGACGATCATGGAGCGGCGGGACCAGGTCTTGATGACGTTCTTGGTGCCGGCATCGTTCTGAACATCCACCTTCTTGGAAAGGTGGTCGTCGACGAAGGGCCCCTTCTTGAGACTGCGCGGCATCTAAACCCGCTCCTAGCGCTTCTTGTTCGTCTTGCGGCGGCGGACGATGTACTTGTTGCTCGCCTTCTTCGGCGAACGAGTACGACCCTCCTTCTGACCCCACGGCGAGACCGGGTGGCGACCACCGGAGGTCTTGCCCTCACCACCACCGTGCGGGTGGTCGACGGGGTTCATCACGACACCACGCACGGTCGGGCGGACGCCCTTCCAGCGCATACGGCCGGCCTTACCCCAGTTGATGTTCGACTGCTCGGCGTTGCCGACCTCGCCGACGGTGGCGCGGCAGCGCACGTCGACCAGGCGGATCTCACCGGACGGCATACGAAGGTGGGCCATCGAGCCCTCCCTCGCCAGCAGCTGCACGGAGGCACCGGCCGAGCGGGCGAACTTCGCACCGCCGCCCGGACGCAGCTCGATCGCGTGGATCGTCGTACCCACGGGGATGTGACGCAGCGGCAGGTTGTTGCCCGGCTTGATGTCGGCGCCAGCGCCGTTCTCAATCCGGTCACCCTGGCTCAGGCCACGGGGCGCGATGATGTAGCGCTTCTCGCCGTCTGCGTAGTGCAGCAGCGCGATGCGCGCGGTGCGGTTCGGGTCGTACTCGATGTGCGCGACCTTGGCCGGCACGCCGTCCTTGTCGTGACGACGGAAGTCGATCACGCGGTAGGCGCGCTTGTGGCCACCACCCTGGTGGCGAACGGTCACACGACCGGCGTTGTTACGGCCGCCCTTGCTGTGCAGCGGGCGGACCAGCGACTTCTCCGGCGTGGACCGCGTGATCTCGACAAAGTCGGCGACGCTGGAGCCACGACGGCCCGGGGTCGTCGGCTTGTACTTGCGGATACCCATTTCTCAGTCCTCGTCCGATTCCGGACGACTCGGACTCCGTTAGGAGACCGGGCCGCCGAAGATGTCGATACGGTCGCCCTCGGCGAGGGTCACGATGGCGCGCTTGGTGTTCGAGCGCTTGCCGAAACCGGTCTTGGTGCGCTTGCGCTTACCCTGCCGGTTGATCGTGTTGACCCCGGTGACCTTGACCGAGAAGACCGCCTCGACGGCCTGCTTGATCTGGGTCTTGTTCGAGCCCGGCGCGACGATGAACGTGTACTTGTTCTCGTCCAGCAGGGCGTAGCTCTTCTCCGAGACAACCGGCTTGACGAGCACGTCACGCGGGTCCGAGAAGGTCTTGCTGGTGACGACGGCCTCAGTCATCAGGCGTCGCTCCCTTCGGTCTCAGCGGCCTTGGGGCCAGACACGAAGGACTCGAAGGCGGCCTTGGTGAAGACCACGTCGTCGGAGACGAGCACGTCGTACGTGTTCAGCTGGCCCGGCTCCAGGAGGTGAACCTGGGGCAGGTTGCGGGCGGACAGCCACGCGGCCTCGTCGCTGCGCTCGACGACCAGGAGCACGTTCTTGCGCTCGCTGACCTTGCCGAGGAGCGCCTTGGCGGCCTTGGTGGAGGCCCCGCCCTCGACCACGCCGGAAACGACGTGGATACGGCTGTTGCGGGCCCGGTCGGTGAGGGCACCGCGCAGGGCGGCGACCTTCATCTTCTTGGGCGTCCGCTGCGAGTAGTCACGCGGCACGGGGCCGTGGACGACGCCACCGCCGGCGAACTGCGGCGCACGGGTCGAACCCTGGCGCGCGCGGCCGGTGCCCTTCTGGCGGTACGGCTTCCTGCCACCGCCGCGGACCTCGCCGCGAGTCTTGGTCTTGTGCGTACCCTGACGGGCAGCGGCCAGCTGCGCGACAACGACCTGGTGGATCAGCGGAACGCTGACCTTGGCGTCGAAGATCTCCGTGGGGAGCTCGACGGTACCGGCCTTGTCGCCAGCAGGCGAAAGGATGTCAATGGTGCTCATCGGTTACCTCAGGCCCCCTTGGCCGCGGTACGGACCAGGACGAGGCCGCCGTTCGGACCAGGAACTGCGCCCTTGATGAGCAGCAGACCCTTCTCCGCGTCAACGGCATGGACGGTCAGGTTCTGGGTGGTGACCCGCTCATTGCCCATACGGCCGGCCATCCGCATGCCCTTGAACACGCGGCCCGGGGTGGCGCAGCCACCGATGGAGCCAGGCTTACGGTGCACACGGTGGGCACCGTGGGACGCCTTGCCGCCGTGGAAGCCGTGACGCTTCATGACGCCGGCGAAGCCCTTGCCCTTGCTCTTGCCGGTCACGTCCACCTTGACGCCGGACTCGAAGGTCTCAGCGGTCAGCTCCTGGCCGAGGGAGTACTCACCGGCATCGGGAGTACGGACCTCGACGAGGTGACGACGGGGGGTGACGTCGGCCTTCGCGAAGTGGCCCTTGAGGGGCTTGTTCACCTTGCGCGGGTCGATCTCGCCGAAGGCGATCTGGACGGAGTCGTAACCGTCCTGGTCATTGGTGCGCACCTGGGTAACGACGCAGGGGCCGGCCTTCACCACGGTCACCGGGACGACACGGTTGTTCTCGTCCCAGACCTGGGTCATGCCGAGCTTCTCGCCCAGGATGCCCTTGATCTGCTTAGCCATCTGTTCCGCGCCTCTCAGAGCTTGATCTCGATGTCAACGCCGGCCGGAAGGTCCAGGCGCATCAGCGAGTCAACGGTCTTGGGCGTCGGGTCGAGGATGTCGATCAAGCGCTTGTGCGTGCGCATCTCGAAGTGCTCGCGCGAGTCCTTGTACTTGTGCGGCGACTTGATGACGCAGTACACGTTCTTCTCAGTGGGCAGCGGCACCGGGCCCGCGACCGACGCACCAGTGCGAGTCACCGTCTCGACGATCTTCTTCGCCGAGGAGTCGATGACCTCGTGGTCGTAGGCCTTGAGCCGGATGCGGATCTTCTGTCCCGCCATGGCTACTTCGTAGTCCTGTCTCTCGTAACGCTCTGGGACCCGGAAGGTTCGCGTTCTTCTCCGACCCACGCGGTCGGGCGTGTCGCACCCCTTCTCGTAAATCTCCGCACGAGAGATCCTTCAAGAAGGAGAAGGCAGGGGAAGAACACCCACCGGGCGCCTGGCCGAGGCACCCCGCTGACGCTTCCCGGAAGATTCCCGTATTTCCGGCCCTGAGAAGGGACGACGAATACCTGGGACTCGCTTCCAGTCCTCCCGGCGGGAGGCGCGCAGCATCGGCACTCAACCGAGCAACCTGGACAGTGTGCCATACGTGGGATGCGTAAGGCCAATCGGACCCCAACTGTCAAGGAGCCCCGCCCACCTGCTGGTGGACGGGGCTCCTCGAAGAACTGCTACCGGATCAACCGGATCAACAATTACTTGTTGATCTTGGTGACCTGGCCGGCGCCGACGGTCCGGCCACCCTCACGGATGGCGAACTTCAGGCCCTCCTCCATGGCGACCGGCTGGATCAGCTCGACCGTCATCTCGGTGTTGTCGCCCGGCATGACCATCTCGGTGCCCTCGGGGAGGGTCACGACGCCGGTCACGTCCGTGGTACGGAAGTAGAACTGCGGGCGGTAGTTGTTGAAGAACGGGGTGTGACGGCCACCCTCGTCCTTCGACAGGATGTACGCCTGCGCCTCGAAGGAGGTGTGCGGCGTGACCGAGCCCGGCTTGATGATGACCTGGCCGCGCTCGACGTCCTCGCGCTTGATGCCGCGGAGGAGCAGACCGACGTTCTCACCGGCCTGGCCCTCGTCGAGGAGCTTCCGGAACATCTCGATGCCGGTGACCGTGGTGGTGGTCTTCTCGGTCTTGATGCCGATGATGTCGACGGTCTCGTTGACCTTGAGGACACCACGCTCGATACGACCGGTGACAACGGTGCCACGGCCGGTGATCGTGAAGACGTCCTCGATCGGCATCAGGAACGGCTTGTCGACGTCGCGCTCGGGCTGCGGGATCGACTCGTCGACGGCCTTCATCAGGTCGAGGACGGACTTGCCCCACTCGGCGTCGCCCTCGAGCGCCTTGAGCGCCGAGACCTTGACGACCGGGACGTCGTCGCCCGGGAACTCGTACTCGGAGAGGAGCTCACGGACCTCGAGCTCGACGAGCTCCAGGATCTCCTCGTCGTCCACCATGTCGGCCTTGTTCAGGGCGACAACGATGTAGGGAACGCCGACCTGGCGGGCCAGGAGCACGTGCTCCTTGGTCTGCGGCATCGGGCCGTCGGTGGCGGCGACCACGAGGATGGCGCCGTCCATCTGCGCCGCACCCGTGATCATGTTCTTGATGTAGTCCGCGTGACCGGGGCAGTCGACGTGCGCGTAGTGACGCGACTCGGTCTGGTACTCGACGTGCGCGATGGAGATGGTGATACCGCGCTGGCGCTCCTCAGGAGCCTTGTCGATCTGGTCGAAGGCCGAGGCCTCGTTCAGGTCCGGGTACGCGTCGTGCAGCACCTTGGTAATGGCGGCCGTGAGGGTCGTCTTACCGTGGTCAATGTGACCGATGGTGCCGATGTTGACGTGCGGCTTAGTCCGCTCGAACTTCGCCTTCGCCACTGGTTCCTCCTGGAGTGGTTCTGTACGCCTTACTCATCGGCGCCAGGTGATCTTTGCTGGGATGCCGGCTGCCGGGGCGTTCCTCACGGATTGCGGGGGTTACCCCGGCAGACGGTGTCAAGCCTAAAGCGTGTTCCGACTCTTGCGAGACGGACCTATTCGCCCTTGGCCTTCGCGATGATCTCCTCGGCGACGTTCCGGGGAACCTCGGCGTAGGAGTCGAACTGCATCGAGTAGCTTGCGCGACCCGAGGTCTTGCTGCGGAGGTCTCCGACGTAGCCGAACATCTCCGAGAGCGGAACCAGGCCCGTGACGAGCTTGGCGCCGGCGCGCTCCTCCATGGACTGAATCTGACCACGGCGGGAGTTGATGTCGCCGATCACATCGCCCATGTAGTCCTCGGGCGTGGTGACCTCGACCTTCATCATCGGCTCCAGCAGGGCCGGGCTGGCCTTGCGGGCGGCCTCCTTGAAGGCCATCGAACCGGCGATCTTGAAGGCCATCTCGGAAGAGTCGACCTCGTGGAACGCACCGTCGAGGAGGGTGACCTTGACGCCGGTCAGCGGGTAGCCGGCGAGAACACCGAACTCCATGGCCTCCTGGCAGCCCGCGTCCACGGACGGGATGTACTCCCGCGGGATACGGCCACCGGTGACCTTGTTCTCGAACTCGTACCCGTCGCCCTCGAGCGGCGCGATCGCGATCTGCACCTTCGCGAACTGGCCGGAACCACCAGTCTGCTTCTTGTGCGTGTAGTCGAGACGCTCGACGGGCTTGCGCAGGGTCTCACGGTAGGCGACCTGCGGCTTGCCGACGTTGGCCTCGACCTTGAACTCGCGCTTCATACGGTCGACCAGCACGTCGAGGTGCAGCTCGCCCATACCCGCGATGATGGTCTGGCCGGTCTCCTCGTCGGTGTGCACCTGGAACGAGGGGTCCTCTTCGGCGAGGCGCTGGATGGCGACACCCAGCTTCTCCTGGTCGCCCTTGGACTTGGGCTCGATGGCGACCTGGATGACCGGCGCCGGGAAGTCCATGGACTCCAGGATCACCGGGTGGCTCGCGTCGCAGAGGGTCTCACCAGTGGTGGTCTGCTTCAGACCCATGACGGCGACGATGTCACCGGCACCCACCGACTCGATCTCCTCACGCTTGTTCGCGTGCATCCGGTAGATCTTGCCGATGCGCTCCTTCTTGCCCTTCACCGAGTTCTGCACCTGCGAGCCGGCCTCAAGGCGGCCCGAGTACACCCGGATGAAGGTGAGCTTGCCCAGGTGGGGGTCGCTCGCAATCTTGAACGCGAGGGCGGACAGCGGCTCGCTCTCGGACGGCTTGCGGGCGACGACCTGCTCCGCGTCGTTGACCGCGTGGCCCTCGATGGCCTCGACGTCCAACGGGGAGGGCAGGTAGCGCACGACCGCGTCGAGCAGGGGCTGCACGCCCTTGTTCTTGAAGGCGGTACCGCAGAACACCGGGGTCACGGTGGTGACGTCGGCCTTGCCGGAAGCGATCGTGATACGGCGGATCGCCGCGTACAGCTGGTCCTCGGTGGGCTCCTGGCCCTCCAGGTACAGCTCCATGATCTCTTCGTCGTTCTCGGCGACGGCCTCGAGCAGCTTGCCGCGCCACTCGTCGGCGGCCTCGGCGTGCGTGGCCGGGATGTCGACGGTGTCGTACATCTCGCCCTTGGCGGCCTCGGCGGACCAGACAAGCGCCTTCATGCGGACGAGGTCGACCACGCCCTTGAAGTCGGCCTCGGTGCCGATCGGCAGCTGCATCACGATCGGGGTCGCGCCGAGGCGGTCCGTGATCATGTCGACGCAGCGGTGGAACTCGGCACCGGTACGGTCCAGCTTGTTGACGAAGCAGATACGCGGCACGCCGTAGCGGTCCGCCTGACGCCAAACGGTCTCGGACTGCGGCTCGACACCGGCGACGCCGTCGAACACCGTCACGGCACCGTCGAGCACGCGCAGCGAACGCTCCACCTCGACGGTGAAGTCGACGTGGCCCGGCGTGTCGATGATGTTGATGGTGTGGTCGACGTCCTCGAGCGGCCAGTGACAGGTCGTCGCGGCGGACGTGATCGTGATGCCGCGCTCCTGCTCCTGCTCCATCCAGTCCATCGTGGCAGCGCCGTCGTGGACCTCACCGATCTTGTACGAAACGCCGGTGTAGAACAGGATCCGCTCGGTGGTGGTCGTCTTGCCCGCGTCGATGTGGGCCATGATCCCGATGTTGCGGACCTTGGCCAGGTCAAGCGAAGTGGTGGCCATAGTGGCTCAATCTTCTCTCGGTCTCGATGTGGGTTGCGACTACCAGCGGTAGTGCGCGAAGGCCTTGTTGGACTCGGCCATCTTGTGCGTGTCCTCGCGCTTCTTGACCGAAGCGCCGAGGCCGTTGGAGGCGTCGAGCAGTTCGTTCATGAGGCGCTCGGTCATGGTCTTCTCGCGGCGGGCGCGGGAGTAGCCCACGAGCCAGCGGAGCGAGAGCGTGGCCGCACGGCCGGGCTTGACCTCGACCGGGACCTGGTAGGTCGCGCCACCGACGCGGCGGGACTTGACCTCAAGGGTCGGCTTGATGTTCTCGAGCGCGCGCTTGAGGGTGATGACCGGGTCGTTGCCGGTCTTCTCGCGCAGCCCCTCCATGGCGCCGTAAACGATGCGCTCGGCGGTGGAGCGCTTGCCGTTCAGCAGAACCTTGTTGATGAGGGAGGTCACCAGAGGAGAGCCGTAGACCGGGTCGATGATGACCGGGCGCTTCGGGGCGGGGCCCTTACGAGGCATTCTTACTTCTCCTTCTTGGCGCCGTAGCGGCTGCGAGCCTGCTTGCGGTTCTTGACGCCCTGCGTGTCGAGGGAGCCGCGGATGATCTTGTACCGAACACCCGGCAGGTCCTTCACACGGCCGCCGCGCACGAGCACGATCGAGTGCTCCTGGAGGTTGTGGCCCTCACCCGGAATGTAAGCGGTGACCTCGATCCCGCTGGTCAGACGCACACGCGCGACCTTACGCAGGGCCGAGTTCGGCTTCTTCGGGGTGGTGGTGAAAACACGCGTGCAGACGCCACGGCGCTGGGGAGAACCCTCGAGCGCGGGCGTCTTGTTCTTCTCGACCTTGTCCTGCCGGCCCTTGCGGACCAGCTGCTGGATCGTAGGCACCGTTTCTCCGGTTTCTGTGTGCCAGTCTCGGTAAAGCTAACCTGGAACGTCCCCGACCCACGCGGTCGGGTGTGTCGAATACTGCAGTCCGGTCCTCGCTGGAACGAGTGAGGCGGCAGATTGCGGTGTCAAAACCTGGCTCCCGTGTGGACGCCGCTCCCGGCCCGGAGGCTTGGGGAGAATGCGCGCACGGCAGCCCAGGGACACCCCAGGCACAAGGTCAGAGCGTACCTACCGCATTGGCTGCGGTCAAAACAAATGCACACGCGAAGGACACGCCGGACTCGTCACGGCGTTGCGGCCACCGTAGTGCGATCCACGGCCGTACGGAAGAAGGCGCCACACCCCTGCGACACGCCCCGGCCACCCCTGTGATCCACCCGTGCCGTCAGAGGCCGACCGCCGCCGACAGAATGAAGATCAGCAGGAAGAGCGCCCAGCCGCCGATCGCCAGCCAGCCCAGCACCAGCCCCGTGATGGCCTGCCCGTCCCCGCCCTGCCCGGTCCGGCGGATCTCGGCCCGCGCCTTGTGCCCCAGAATGACGGCCGGGATCGCCGTCAGCCCCCAGGTCACCGGCGTCATGATCCCGCAGACCAGCGCGCCGGTCGCCGAGCTGTTCGTCGTCACCGGCATCGGCATCTGCATCGGCATGAACGTCGCCGGCACCATCGGACGCTGCGGCATGAACTGAGCCTGCGGCACCGGTCCCATCGGCAGGTCCGCCACCAGCATCTGGAGCTCGGAATGCGTCTGAGCCTTGTAGGCCCGGCCGATCCGCTGCTCGTACTCCGGCTGCTGCAGCCGCCCCTCGGCGAATCCCGCCTTGAGCACATCGACCGCCCGCTCACGATCGGCGTGCGAAGCCCGCATGGCCGGCACCTGATTCGGCGGCTGAGCGGGCTGTCCACCCTGCCAAGGCTGGAATGCCACTTCGCGAACCTCCCCCCGCTCGACAGTTCTCCCCATCTTCTCATCACAGACGCAGCAATGGGGAGACAAGTTCCCCCGCTCGGCCCCCAATGCCGCAGGGCGGCCACCCCCAAGGGGTGACCGCCCTGTTGCTGTCGTACGGACCAGGATTACTGGTTGTACGGACCGTAGTCGTAGTCCTCCAGCGGGACCGCCTGGCCGGAGCCGGTACCGAAGGGCGAGTAGTCGATGTCGTCGTAACCGACGGCCGAGTACATCGCGGCCTTGGCCTCCTCGGTGGGCTCGACCCGGATGTTGCGGTAGCGGGACAGACCCGTACCGGCCGGGATGAGCTTACCGATGATGACGTTCTCCTTGAGGCCGATCAGGGAGTCCGACTTGGCGTTGATCGCCGCATCGGTCAGAACCCGGGTCGTCTCCTGGAAGGACGCCGCCGACAGCCAGGACTCGGTGGCCAGCGAAGCCTTGGTGATACCCATCAGCTGCGGACGGCCGGAGGCCGGGTGGCCGCCTTCCGCCACGACGCGACGGTTCTCGCCCTCGAACTTCGTGCGCTCCACCAGCTCGCCCGGCAGCAGCTCCGCGTCGCCGGACTCGATGATCGTCACACGGCGCAGCATCTGCCGGATGATGATCTCGATGTGCTTGTCGTGGATCGCCACGCCCTGGCTGTTGTAGACCTTCTGGACCTCGCCGACCAGGTGGACCTGGACGGCGCGCTGGCCGAGGATCCGCAGCACGTCGTGCGGGTTGACGGCACCCACGGTCATCGGCTGGCCGACCGTGACGTGGTCGCCCTCGCCGACCAGCAGACGGGCACGCTTGGAGACGCCGTAGGCCATCTCGTCGCTGCCGTCGTCCGGAGTGACGATGACCTTCTTGGTCTTCTCGGTCTCCTCGATCCGGACGCGGCCGGCGGCCTCCGAGATCGGGGCGACGCCCTTGGGCGTACGGGCCTCGAAGAGCTCGACGACACGCGGCAGACCCAGGGTGATGTCGTCACCGGCCACACCACCGGTGTGGAAGGTACGCATCGTCAGCTGGGTGCCGGGCTCACCGATGGACTGGGCGGCGATGATGCCGACCGCCTCACCGATGTCGACCAGCTTGCCGGTGGCCAGCGAACGGCCGTAGCAGAAGGCGCAGGTGCCGACCGCGGACTCACAGGTCAGGACCGAGCGGGTCTTGACCTCCTCGACGCCCGCGTTGACCAGCGCGTCGATGAGCACGTCACCGAGGTCCACGTTGGCCGGCGCGACGACCTTGCCGTCCACGACGACGTCCTCGGCGAGCATGCGGGCGTAGACGCTGGACTCGACGTCGTCCGCCTTGCGCAGGACACCGTCGGCGCCCTTCGAGGCGATCCGCAGCTTGAGGCCGCGCTCCGTGCCGCAGTCCTCCTCGCGAATGATGACGTCCTGGGAGACGTCGACCAGACGACGGGTGAGGTAACCGGAGTCGGCGGTACGCAGAGCGGTGTCCGCCAGACCCTTACGGGCACCGTGCGTGGAGATGAAGTACTCCAGCACGGACAGACCCTCGCGGAACGACGCCTTGATCGGACGCGGGATGGTCTCGTTCTTCGCGTTCGACACCAGACCACGCATACCGGCGATCTGCCGCATCTGCATCATGTTTCCTCGGGCACCCGAGTCAACCATCATGAAGATGGGGTTGGTCTTGGGGAAGTTCTCGTTCATCGCCTCGGCGACCTCGTTGGTCGCCTTGGTCCAGATGTTGATCAGTTCCTGAGTGCGCTCGTCCTTGGTGATCAGACCGCGCTCGTACTGCTTCTGGACCTTCTCGTCCTGGGCCTCGTAGCCCGCGACGATGGCCTTCTTGGCCTCCGGCACGACGATGTCGGAGACGGCGACGGTGACGCCCGAGCGGGTGGCCCAGTGGAAACCGGCCGCCTTCAGGTTGTCCAGGGTCGCCGCGACGATGACCTTCGGGTAGCGCTCGGCCAGGTCGTTGACGATCGCGGAGAGCTGCTTCTTGCCCACCGAGTAGTCGACGAACGGGTAGTCCTCGGGCAGCAGCTCGTTGAAGAGCGCACGGCCCAGGGTCGTCCGCAGGCGGAAGCTGTCACCCTGCTGCCACTCGGTCGCGCCGAAGCCGTCGGCCTCGTCCGCGGCCGGCGGGGTCCAGCCACGCGGCGGGACGGTGCCGATCGGGAAGCGGATGTCGACCTTGGCCTGGAGCGACAGCTCGCGGGCGTCGAACGCCATGATCGCCTCGGCGACCGAGCCGAAGGACCGGCCCTCGCCCTTGACCTCGCGCTCCTCCTCGTCTGTGGTGAGGAAGAAGAGGCCCAGCACCATGTCCTGGGTCGGCATGGTGACCGGACGGCCGTCGGCCGGCTTGAGGATGTTGTTCGAGGACAGCATCAGGATGCGGGCCTCGGCCTGCGCCTCCGCGGAGAGCGGCAGGTGGACGGCCATCTGGTCACCGTCGAAGTCCGCGTTGAACGCGGTGCACACGAGCGGGTGGATCTGAATGGCCTTGCCCTCGACCAGCTGCGGCTCGAAGGCCTGGATGCCGAGGCGGTGCAGGGTGGGAGCACGGTTCAGCAGAACCGGGTGCTCGGCGATGACCTCTTCGAGGACGTCGTACACGACCGTGCGGCCGCGCTCCACCATGCGCTTGGCGCTCTTGATGTTCTGCGCGTGGTTGAGGTCCACCAGGCGCTTCATCACGAACGGCTTGAACAGCTCCAGCGCCATGGCCTTGGGCAGACCACACTGGTGCAGCTTGAGCTGCGGGCCGACGACGATGACGGAACGCGCCGAGTAGTCGACTCGCTTACCGAGCAGGTTCTGACGGAAGCGGCCCTGCTTGCCCTTGAGCATGTCGGACAGCGACTTCAGCGGGCGGTTACCGGGACCGGTCACCGGGCGACCGCGGCGGCCGTTGTCGAACAGCGCGTCGACGGCCTCCTGCAGCATCCGCTTCTCGTTGTTCACGATGATCTCGGGGGCACCGAGGTCAAGGAGACGCTTGAGACGGTTGTTGCGGTTGATCACACGGCGGTACAGGTCGTTCAGGTCGGAGGTCGCGAAGCGGCCACCGTCCAGCTGCACCATCGGACGCAGGTCCGGCGGGATCACCGGGATGCAGTCCAGCACCATGCCCTTGGGGCTGTTGCGGGTCTGCAGGAAGGCGGAGACGACCTTGAGGCGCTTGAGCGCACGGGTCTTCTTCTGGCCCTTGCCGGTCCGGATGATCTCGCGGAGGCGCTCGGCCTCCTCGTCCAGGTCGAAGGTCTCCAGGCGCTTCTGCAGAGCAGCGGCGCCCATGGAGCCGTCGAAGTACGTGCCGAAGCGGTCACGCAGCTCGCGGTAGAGGAGCTCGTCGCCCTCCAGGTCCTGGACCTTGAGGTTCTTGAAGCGGTTCCAGACCTCGTCGAGGCGGTCGATCTCGCGCTGCGCACGGTCGCGCAGCTGCTTCATCTCGCGCTCGGCACCCTCGCGCACCTTGCGGCGCACGTCGGCCTTGGCGCCCTCGGCCTCGAGCTCGGCCAGGTCGGTCTCGAGCTTCTTGGCGCGGGCCTCCAGGTCGGAGTCGCGGCGCTGCTCGATCTGCTGACGCTCGACGGAGACGTGCGCCTCCAGCGAGGGCAGGTCGCGCGTGCGGCGCTCCTCGTCCACCCACGTGATCATGTAGGCGGCGAAGTAGATGACCTTCTCGAGGTCCTTGGGGGCGAGGTCCAGCAGGTAGCCCAGCCGGCTCGGCACACCCTTGAAGTACCAGATGTGGGTAACGGGAGCGGCCAGCTCGATGTGCCCCATCCGCTCACGACGCACCTTGGCGCGAGTGACCTCGACGCCGCAGCGCTCGCAGATGATGCCCTTGAAGCGGACGCGCTTGTACTTACCGCAGTAGCACTCCCAGTCCCGGGTCGGACCGAAGATCTTCTCGCAGAAGAGTCCGTCCTTTTCGGGCTTGAGGGTGCGGTAGTTGATGGTCTCGGGCTTCTTGACCTCGCCGTGGCTCCACTGACGGATGTCGTCAGCGGTGGCCAGACCGATCCGGAGCTCATCGAAGAAGTTGACGTCGAGCACTATGCGTCAATCCCTCTCAGGGTTGTAAGTCTTGGGGTCTGAAACGGGGGTCCTGGGGCCGGCCGGGGAACCATCACTGGCTCCCCGGCCGAACTCCCGTCAGACCTCTTCGACGCTGCTCGGCTCGCGCCGGGACAGGTCGATGCCGAGCTCCTCCGCAGCGCGGAAGACGTCCTCGTCGGTGTCGCGCATCTCGATGGACATGCCGTCCGAGGACAGCACCTCCACGTTGAGGCACAGGGACTGCATCTCCTTGATGAGCACCTTGAAGGACTCGGGGATGCCGGGCTCGGGGATGTTCTCGCCCTTGACGATGGCCTCGTAGACCTTCACGCGGCCGGTCACGTCGTCGGACTTGATCGTCAGCAGCTCCTGGAGGGCGTACGCGGCGCCGTAAGCCTCCAGCGCCCACACCTCCATCTCACCGAACCGCTGGCCACCGAACTGAGCCTTACCACCCAGCGGCTGCTGGGTGATCATCGAGTACGGACCGGTCGAACGCGCGTGCAGCTTGTCGTCGACCAGGTGGTGCAGCTTGAGGATGTACATGTACCCGATCGAAATCGGGTCCGGGAAGGGCTCGCCGGAGCGGCCGTCGAACAGCCGCGCCTTGCCGGAGCCCTTGACCATGCGCTCGCCGTCGCGGTTCGGGATCGTGGACTCGAAGAGTCCGGAGATCTCGTCCTCGCGCGCACCGTCGAACACCGGAGTGGCGACGTTGGAGCCGGCGGCGACCTCGTCGGCGCCGATGGAGTGGAGGCGCTTCTTCCACTCCTCCTCGACGCCCTCGACCTTCCAGCCCTGGCTGGCGAGCCAGCCGAGGTGGATCTCCAGGACCTGTCCCGGGTTCATTCGGGACGGGACACCCAGCGGGTTGAGGATGATGTCGACCGGGGTGCCGTCCTCGAGGAAGGGCATGTCCTCGACGGGGAGGATCTTGGAGATGACACCCTTGTTGCCGTGGCGGCCGGCGAGCTTGTCACCGTCGGTGATCTTGCGCTTCTGGGCGACGTAGACGCGGACCAGCTGGTTCACGCCCGGGGGAAGCTCGTCGCCCTCCTCGCGGTCGAAGACGCGGACGCCGATGACCTTGCCGATCTCACCGTGCGGCACCTTCAGCGAGGTGTCGCGCACCTCGCGCGCCTTCTCACCGAAGATCGCGCGGAGCAGGCGCTCCTCGGGGGTCAGCTCGGTCTCACCCTTGGGCGTGACCTTGCCGACGAGGATGTCGCCGGCGACGACCTCGGCACCGATCCGGATGATGCCGCGCTCGTCGAGGTCGGAGAGGACCTCCTCGGAGACGTTCGGGATGTCCCGGGTGATCTCCTCGGGGCCGAGCTTGGTGTCACGGGCGTCGACCTCGTGCTCCTCGATGTGGATCGAGGAGAGGACGTCGTCCTGCACGAGGCGCTGCGACAGGATGATCGCGTCCTCGTAGTTGTGACCCTCCCACGGCATGAACGCCACGAGCAGGTTCTTGCCGAGCGCCATCTCGCCTTCGTCCGTGGACGGACCGTCGGCGAGGACCTGGCCCTCGATGACCCGCGCGCCCTCATCCACGACGACCTTCTGGTTGAAGGAGGTGCCCTGGTTGGAGCGGGTGAACTTGGCGACGCGGTACGTGGTGTACGTGCCGTCGTCGTTGGCGACGGTGATGTAGTCCGCGGAGACCTCCTGGACCACACCGTCCTTCTCGGCCTTGATGACGTCACCGGCGTCGACCGCACAGCGGTACTCCATGCCGGTGCCGACCAGCGGCGACTCCGCCTTGATCAGCGGAACGGCCTGGCGCATCATGTTCGATCCCATGAGCGCGCGGTTGGCGTCGTCGTGCTCGAGGAACGGGATCATGGCGGTCGCGGCCGACACCATCTGGCGCGGCGAGACGTCCATGAAGTCCACCTCGTCGGCGGGGACGAGGTCGACCTCGCCGCCACGGCGGCGGACCAGCACACGCTGCTCGGAGAAGCGCATGTCGTCGCTGAGCTTGGCGTTGGCCTGCGCGATCAGGAAGCGGTCCTCCTCATCGGCGGTGAGGTAGTCCACCTCCTCGGTGACCTGACCGTCGACGACCTTGCGGTACGGCGTCTCGATGAAGCCGAAGACGTTGACCCGGCCGTAAGAGGCCAGCGAGCCGATCAGACCGATGTTGGGACCTTCGGGGGTCTCGATCGGGCACATGCGGCCGTAGTGCGACGGGTGCACGTCACGGACGTCCAGGCCGGCCCGCTCACGGGAGAGACCACCCGGGCCCAGCGCCGACAGACGGCGCTTGTGGGTCAGACCCGACAGCGGGTTGGTCTGGTCCATGAACTGGGACAGCTGGCTGGTGCCGAAGAACTCCTTGATGGAGGCGACGACCGGCCGGATGTTGATCAGGGTCTGCGGCGTGATCGCCTCGACGTCCTGGGTGGTCATGCGCTCACGCACGACGCGCTCCATACGAGCCAGACCCGTACGGACCTGGTTCTGGATGAGCTCGCCGACGTTGCGCAGACGACGGTTGCCGAAGTGGTCGATGTCGTCGGTCTCGACGACGATCTCCCGGCCGCTCTCGCCCATCGTCTCGGTCTCGCCGGCGTGCAGCTTGACCAGGTACTTGATGGTGGCGATGACGTCGTCGGTGGTCAGCACGCCCGCGTCGAGCGGCTCCTCGCCGCCGAGCTTCTTGTTGACCTTGTAGCGGCCGACCTTGGCGAGGTCGTAGCGCTTGGGGTTGAAGTACAGGTTCTCCAGCAGCGTCTGCGCGGCCTCACGGGTCGGCGGCTCGCCCGGACGCAGCTTGCGGTAGATGTCCAGCAGCGCGTCGTCCTGACCCTGGGTGTGGTCCTTCTCCAGGGTGGCGCGCATGGACTCGTACTCGCCGAACTCCTCGAGGATCTGCTCGGTGGTCCACCCGAGCGCCTTGAGCAGGACGGTCACGGACTGCTTGCGCTTGCGGTCGATGCGCACACCGACCATGTCGCGCTTGTCGATCTCCATCTCCAGCCAGGCACCCCGGGACGGGATGATCTTGGCGGAGAAGATGTCCTTGTCGGACGTCTTGTCGATGGAGCTGTCGAAGTACACACCCGGCGAGCGGACCAGCTGCGAGACGACGACACGCTCGGTGCCGTTGATGCAGAAGGTGCCCTTGTTCGTCATGAGCGGGAAGTCGCCCATGAAGACCGTCTGGGACTTGATCTCACCGGTCTCGTTGTTGGTGAACTCGGCGGTGACGAACAGCGGAGCCGCGTACGTGAAGTCGCGCTCCTTGCACTCGTCGATGGAGTTCTTCGGGGGCTCGAAGCGGTGGTCGCGGAACGTCAGCGACATCGACCCGGAGAAGTCCTCGATCGGGGAGATCTCTTCGAAGATCTCTTCAAGACCGGACTTGGTGGGGACTTCCTGCCCACTCTCCAGCGCAGCCTCGACGCGACCCTTCCATGCGGCATTGCCGAGCAGCCAGTCGAAGCTTTCGGTCTGCAGCGCAAGGAGGTTCGGAACCCCGAGGGGCTCCTTGATCTTCGCAAAAGAGATGCGCAGCGGGGCGGTGCTGTCGCCGTTGTTCGTATTGGCAGTCGAGGCGTTGCGCGAGGCGGCCAAGAGGGGGTCCTTCCGAGGGCTCGGACTCACTACGCGCGTACCGGTTCCGAATCGAGCAGACTGAGAGAAAGCCCAGGTCAGGGCGGATCATTCAGCTTTGCTCAGGCTCGGATATGCCCCTGGTGACGGGCAGGGAGCAGCTAACAGGCAGCGCAAAGGGTCAGTGTAGCCACTTGGCACACTGATGTCCAGAGCGAGTTTCCGGAGACCGGTACAGCACCGTGATACCGATCTTCTCCCTCCGGGAGGTCGCGCCCTCCGCGACGGAGGATCCCCTCGTTGTTTGTTCTTCTCAATGCCCTGCGCCTGCCGAAAGCCCTGCGCCAGTGGCGCACACCGATGCTTCCCTCTTCGTCGGCGATCCATGCCTCGAACCCTGGATCGCTTCTGCGTCGCGTCCCGAGAATTGCGCGCCGCGTGCGGTTCGTCAAGGCCCCCCACCTCTGCGAGATCGTCACATGGGGGCACGTCCGGGCAACGATGATCACCATACTCGCACTCCGGCCCGGGGCAATGCAGCCGTGGCGAGCACGCCGAAGGGCGACCACCCGCATGGGTGATCGCCCTTCGCTGTCGTCCGTTACGCCTCAGGCGCTCAGGACCCGAGTCAGAGACTCAGTGGGGTCACTTGACCTCGACGGAGGCGCCGGCGCCCTTGAGGGCCTCGGCGGCCTTCTCGGCGGCGTCCTTGGCGACCTTCTCGAGGACCGGCTTCGGGGTGCCGTCGACGAGGTCCTTGGCCTCCTTCAGGCCCAGGGAGGTCAGCTCACGCACGACCTTGATGACCTGGATCTTCTTGTCGCCGGCGCCGGTGAGGATGACGTCGAACTCGTCCTGCTCCTCGGCGGCCTCGGCGGCGGCGCCACCAGCGGCACCGGCGACGACGACCGGCGCGGCAGCGGCGGCGGTGACGTCGAACTTCTCCTCGAACGCCTTCACGAACTCGGAGAGCTCGATGAGGGTCATCTCTTCGAACTGCGCGAGCAGGTCTTCCTGGCTGAGCTTCGCCATGGTGGCGGTCCTTCCACTAATTCGGCTGGTGCCGGATGTACATAAAAGGCGGGCGTACAGGGCCCGCTACGACCGTCGCCTCACGCGGCGACGATCACTGCGCGAGCCGAATTACTCGGCACCGCCCTGCTCGGCCTGCTTGGCGCGAAGCGCGTCCACGGTGCGGACGAGCTTCGACGGGAGCGCCTGGAAGACCGAAGCAGCCTGGGACTGCTTGCCCTTCATGGCACCCGCCAGCTTGCTGAGCAGAACCTCGCGGGACTCGAGGTCCGCAAGCTTCTTGATCTCGTCGGCGGACAGCGCCTTGCCGTCAAGGACACCGCCCTTGATGACGAGAGCGGGGTTCTCCTTGGCGAAGTCACGAAGACCCTTCGCCGCCGTGACCGGGTCACCGGTCACGAAGGCGACAGCGGTCGAGCCCTTGAGGTGCTCGTCCAGCTGAATCCCGGCCTCATTCGCCGCGATCTTGGTCAGCGTGTTCTTCACCACACGGTACTGAGCGTTCTCGCCGAGAGAACGACGCAGCTCCTTGAGCTGCGCCACAGTCAGTCCGGTGTAAGAAGTCACAACAGCTGCGTTGGAGTCACGCAGCTTCTGCGTGATCTCCTCGACGGCTGCGTTCTTGTCAGACGTCGCCATGAGCCTCGGCCTCCTTCCGGGTGATGAGGACCGCGCAGAAGGGGCTGGGCAAAACAAACGCCCCGGCGCAGGCGCACGGGGCGAGACTCGACCAGGCATACACCCGGGAGTTCTTCCACATTCACACCTGCGCAGGCCGTCCGCAGCTAGCGGATCCTTCGGCCACCGCACATCCGTGGTCGGACGCACAGAGACAACCAGCGGTCTTTGGCTTCGCGGATACGGTACGGGAGCGGCCCGCGTCAGGCAAATCGGCCGGGAAAGGGCGGTGGGCGCCCCCTCCCGGCCGACGGGCCGAACCTGCGTGTCGCCGCGCGTTACGGCTGGGAGACCTTGTCGAAGTCCACGGTGTCACCGGCCGGCGGCTCGGTCACCGTGACCTTGGTGCCGTAGTCCGAGTAGTAGACCGTCGAGTCGAACGTGGTGGCGCCACCGGTCATCTGCTCGCGCTTCTTGACCAGCAGGTTGTCCGAGCTGATCCACAGATCGATGGTCTCGTTCTCCGTGCCGGCCGCCTTCAGCTGCGCCTCCAGCGCCTTCAGGTCCTGCTCGCTGAGGCTCTTGGACTGCATGCGCGTCAGCTCGGACACCGAGAGCGTGCCGGTGTAGTGGGTCGCCTGGACGCCGCGGACGTCCTCCTTGCCGGCTTCCTTGACCTTGCCCGAGGCGATCAGCAGCTGCATCGCGCGGTTCGGGTTGTTGTTGTTCATCTGGTCCTTGAGCAGCGCGCCGGCCGGACCCATCTTCTTCGCGAGGGCGTCGTAGTCGTACTTCACCCAGTTCTTGCCGCCCACCGGCATCCCGGCGGCGCCCATGTTCATGAACATCGCGGTCGGCGTGTACAGCGCCTTCATGGGCTTGCCGGCCACCGGGGACTGCCCGCCGGCCTGCGTGATGTCGACGTCCATCCGCATGCCGTCGGACCAGTCCATCGCACCCTTCATCGTCTGGGTGGACGGGCCGTTCTTGATCTCGCCGTCGACCTTGGCGGACTTCTTGCCGTCGGTCTTTTCCGAGGCGGTCTTCAGCGAGGCCAGCGCCGCCTCCAGCGGCGACTTGCCCGAACCGCCGCCGCTCCCGCCGGCATTGTCGCTCTTGCCGCCGTTACAGGCGGTCAGACCGGCGACCATGACGACTCCCGCCACCACGGCGGCCATACGCGTGCTGCGCACTGGGACTCCCCCTTTAAATCTCCCTTATGGACCTCGGACGACCTTAGACCAGAGGGGTGACACCGCATGCGTCAGGCCCCGTTCTCCTGGCCGGAGAACGGGGCCTGACGGCGATGTGCGCGCGCTACGAGGCGTCGTCGATCAGGAAGATCAGACGGCCTCGTCCTCGACGAGGAGGTTGCGGGTGCGGTTGGCGTCCAGCGGGATGCCGGGGCCCATCGTGGTGGTGATGGTGGCCTTCTTGATGTAGCGGCCCTTGGCGGCGGACGGCTTGAGGCGGTTGATCTCCTCGAGCGCCGCGGCGTAGTTCTCCACCAGCTTGGTCTCGTCGAAGGAGACCTTGCCGATGATGAAGTGGAGGTTCGCGTGCTTGTCCACGCGGAACTCGATCTTGCCGCCCTTGATGTCGGTGACAGCCTTGGCGACATCCGGGGTGACGGTGCCGGTCTTCGGGTTCGGCATCAGACCACGGGGACCGAGCACGCGACCGAGGCGGCCGACCTTGCCCATGAGGTCCGGGGTGGCGACGACGGCGTCGAAGTCCAGGCGACCCTTGGAGACCTCGTCGATCAGTTCGTCCGAGCCGACGATGTCGGCGCCGGCGGCTTCCGCGGCCGCAGCACGGTCACCGGTCGCGAAGACCAGGACCCGGGCGGTCTTACCGGTGCCGTGCGGGAGGTTCACGGTGCCACGGACCATCTGGTCGGCCTTGCGCGGGTCGACACCCAGACGCATGGCAACCTCGACGGTCGCGTCGAACTTGGCGGACGAGGTGTCCTTGGCGAGACGGACGGCCTCGAGCGGGGCGTACACGCGCTCCCGGTCGATCTTCGCGTCCGCGTTGCGAAGAGTCTTGCTGCGCTTCACTTCTGCTCCTGGTGCAGTGGGTGGAGTCGTGGTGCGGACCAGCGCCTGGTCCTGCCACGGGGTGCCAAAAGGGGCTGGGATCAGCCCTCGACCGTGATGCCCATGGAACGGGCGGTGCCGGCGATGATCTTCGACGCGGCGTCCAGGTCGTTGGCGTTCAGGTCGGGCATCTTGGTGGTGGCGATCTCGCGGACCTGCGCCTCGGTGATCTTGGCGACCTTGGTCTTGTGCGGCTCGCCGGAGCCCTTCTCCACGCCCGCGGCCTTCAGGATGAGCTTCGCGGCCGGCGGAGTCTTGGTGACGAAGGTGAAGGAGCGGTCCTCGTAGACCGTGATCTCCACCGGCACGACCATGCCACGCTGCGACTCGGTCGCGGCGTTGTAGGCCTTGCAGAACTCCATGATGTTGACGCCGTGCTGGCCCAGCGCGGGGCCGACCGGCGGGGCCGGGTTTGCGGCGCCGGCGCTGATCTGGAGCTTGATAAGCCCCGTGACCTTCTTCTTCTTGGGAGGCATGCTCTCTCCGGGTCCTAGTGAGAGGTGTTTCGCCATTCCACCCGGTCATCCGGATGGAGGCATACCGCACAACGATAACGGGTATAGCGGTGCGGCCAAAAACCGAGCAGGTCAGACAGGCCTTGAGGGGCCCGTCCGACCTGCTCGGAAGACTGGAACTGAGGACCGCTCGGGGTCAGTTCTTCTGGATCTGGTCGAAGGAGAGCTCGACCGGGGTCTCCCGGCCGAAGATCTCCACCAGACCCTTGACCTTCTTCGAGTCGGCGTTGATCTCGTTGATCGTGGCCTGCAGCGTCGCGAACGGACCGTCGGTGACGGTGACGGAGTCGCCCACCTCGAAGTCCAGGACCTGGACCTCGACCTTGCGGGACGGCGCCGGCTTGCCCTCGGCCGCGGCGGCCTCCTTGGCGGCCTTCTCCTCGGCCTCCGGGGCGAGCATCTTGACGATCTCGTCCAGCGTCAGCGGGTAGGGGTCGTAGGCGTTGCCGACGAAGCCGGTGACACCCGGGGTGTTGCGGACGACGCCCCAGGACTCGTTCGTCAGGTCCATGCGCACCAGGACATAGCCCGGCAGCTTGTTCTGGCGGACGGTGCGGCGGTCGCCGTTCTTGATCTGGACGACCTCTTCCTGCGGCACCTCGGCCTGGAAGATGTAGTCCTCGACGTTCAGCGAGACGGCGCGCTGCTCGAGGTTGGTCTTCACGCGGTTCTCGTAACCCGCGTAGGTGTGGATGACGTACCACTCGCCGGGCAGACCGCGCAGCTCGTCGCGGAGGGCGGCCACCGGGTCGACCGGCTCCTGCTCCTCGGCGGTCTCGTCCTCGGCCTCTTCGGCGGCGGCCTCGTCCTCGACGTGCACCGCGGCCTCTTCTGCGGGCTCGCTGGCGGCGGCGTCCTCGGCATCGAGCTCGTCGACGTCGTCGGCGTTCTCGGCGATCTGACGCGCGCCCTCTTCGTCGATGTTTGCAGCGTCGCCCTCGACCTCGGCCGGGGCAGCCGCGTCAACGTCGGCCGCTGCCGTCTCGGCGGAGTCTGCGGCGTCGTTCAGGTTCGGGTCAGACACGGTGGCTGCTTCTTCCTGGCTTCAAGGGGTTGAACATGCGAAACGGGCGCCCGCGTAGGCGCCCTCCGCGGGATCAGCCGAAGACGTACCCGACGACTCGGTTGATTCCCAAGTCAATCACGGTTACGAGACCGATGATGATGACAACGAAGACGATCACCACACTGGTGTACGTCGACAGCTGGGTACGCGTGGGCCAGACGACCTTGCGGAGCTCCGCGACGATCTGGCGGTAGAAGAGAGCGAGACGCGCGAAGGGGCCCTTCTTGCCGCGCTTGCCGCCGCGGCGGGGCTTCTTCTGGGACTCCGAAGCCTCTTCCTCGGAACGGCCACGCTCAGGCATGTCGATGGAGCCCAGGGCGTCCGTCACTCGTCCTCACCTGAATCCGGGTCGTGGCCGTGCCGCGCCCGGTGGAGCCGCACGGCGGTGCATACGTACGCCTGCACGCACTACGGTGAGAGTGCGTGTAGCAGGGCCGGAGGGACTTGAACCCCCAACCGCTGGTTTTGGAGACCAGTGCTCTACCAATTGAGCTACGACCCTTTGTGGTTCCCCCAACCTACCGCATGCGGTCGACTGCACTAGGTGCATGCGCCGCGGCGACCTGTTAGGAGCCAACGGTCAGCGAGTGTACGTGGTTCCGGGCCGGGCGTCGAACACGATTGTCCCGGTGGTGCCCCGCAAACCCGTGTGCCGGGCTCGTCGGGGGTCTGCAACGATGCATGTATGAGCGCTGCAACCCCTTCCGCATCGTCCCCCACCGACCGCCGGGTATCGGCCCGCGTCGGTTCGATCTCCGAGTCCGCGACCCTGGCCGTCGACGCCAAGGCCAAGGCCCTCAAGGCCGCCGGACGCCCGGTGATCGGCTTCGGCGCCGGTGAGCCCGACTTCCCCACGCCCGACTACATCGTCGAGGCGGCGATCGAGGCCTGCCGCAACCCGAAGTACCACCGCTACACCCCGGCCGGCGGCCTCCCCGAGCTGAAGTCCGCGATCGCCGCGAAGACGCTGCGCGACTCCGGCTACGAGATCGAGGCCGCGAACGTGCTGGTGACGAACGGCGGCAAGCAGGCCATCTACGAGGCGTTCGCGGCCATCCTCGACCCGGGTGACGAGGTCATCGTCCCGGCGCCGTACTGGACCACCTACCCCGAGTCGATCCGCCTCGCGGGCGGCGTGCCGGTCGACGTGGTCGCCGACGAGACCACCGGCTACCGGGTGACCGTGGAGCAGCTGGAGGCGGCCCGTACGGAGCGCACCAAGGTGCTGCTGTTCGTCTCGCCGTCGAACCCGACCGGCGCCGTGTACACCCGCGAGCAGGTCGAGGCGGTCGGCCGCTGGGCCGCCGAGCACGGTCTGTGGGTGCTGACCGACGAGATCTACGAGCACCTGGTCTACGGCGACGCCGAGTTCTCGTCGCTGCCGGTGGTCGTGCCCGAGCTGCGCGACAAGTGCATCATCGTCAACGGCGTGGCGAAGACGTACGCGATGACCGGTTGGCGGGTGGGCTGGGCGATCGGCCCCAAGGACGTCATCAAGGCGGCCGCGAACCTCCAGTCGCACGCCACCTCCAACGTCTCCAACGTCGCGCAGGCCGCGGCCATCGCGGCGGTCTCCGGCGACCTCACGGCCGTCGAGGAGATGAAGGTCGCCTTCGACCGGCGCCGCAAGACCATCGTGCGGATGCTCAACGAGATCGACGGTGTGCTGTGCCCGGAGCCGGAGGGCGCCTTCTACGCGTACCCGTCGGTCAAGGAGCTGCTGGGCAAGGAGATCCGCGGCAAGCGCCCGCAGACCAGCGTCGAGCTGGCCGAGCTGATCCTGGAGGAGGCGGAGGTCGCCGTCGTTCCCGGCGAGGCCTTCGGCACCCCCGGCTACCTGCGGCTTTCGTACGCGCTGGGCGACGAGGACCTGGTCGAGGGCGTGTCCCGGATCCAGAAGCTGCTGGCGGAGGCCAAGTAGGGACCTGCTGACTCGGTAGGTGACAGCGGGGGGCCGGAACGCATTCCGGTCCCCCGCTCGCGCGTTCTCCCGGACACCCCTTCGGGAAAGGCCCTACCGGCGCGCCGCCCGGATGCGGCAAGATCGGCTGATGGAGCCCTTGTCAGGGGGACGTCCCCCGAACCCCACGAGCACTCGTGACCGCGGCCAGGCCGCCGTACGAGACCTGCGCCGGCTGCCGAAGGCCCATCTGCATCTGCACTTCACCGGTTCGATGCGGCCGTCGACCCTGCTGGACCTCGCCGACAAGTACGGCGTCCATCTACCGGAGGCCCTGCGGGGCGGTGAGCCGCCCAAACTGCGGGCCACGGACGAGCGCGGCTGGTTCCGCTTCCAGCGGCTGTACGACATCGCGCGCTCGTGTCTGCGCACGCCGGAGGACATCCAGCGGCTGGTGCGCGAGGCCGCCGAGGAGGACGTCCGCGACGGGTCGCGCTGGCTGGAGATCCAGGTCGACCCGACCTCGTACGCGCCGCGGCTGGGCGGACTGATCCCGGCGCTGGAGATCATCCTGGACGCGGTGCGCAGCGCCTCGCGGGAGACCGGGCTGGGCATCCGCGTGCTGGTCGCGGCGAACCGTATGAAGCACCCGCTGGACGCCCGTACGCTGGCGCGTCTGGCGGTGCGCTACGCCGACCAGGGAGTGGTCGGCTTCGGGCTCTCCAACGACGAACGCCGGGGTTTCGCCCGGGACTTCGACCGTGCCTTCGCCATCGCCCGGGAGGGCGGCCTGCTGGCGGCGCCGCACGGCGGTGAGCTGTCCGGGCCGGCCAGCGTCCGGGACTGCCTGGACGATCTGCACGCCGGCCGGATCGGGCACGGCGTACGGGCCGCGGAGGACGCCGCGCTGCTGCGCCGGCTGGCCTCGCGCGAGGTGACCTGCGAGGTGTGCCCGGCGTCGAATGTGGCGCTGGGGGTCTACGAGAAGCCGGAGGACGTGCCGCTGCGGACGCTCTTCGACGCCGGGGTGCCGATGGCGCTGGGCGCGGACGACCCGCTGCTGTTCGGCGCGCGGCTGGCCGCGCAGTACGAGATCGCCCGCACCGCGCACGGCTTCACCGACGCCGAACTCGCCGAGCTGGCCCGCCAGTCGGTGCGCGGCTCACGCGCGCCGCAGGACGAGCAGCAGCGGCTGCTCGCGGAGATCGACGGCTGGCTGGCCGGGTAGGGCCCCGGCCGGCCCCGTGCAGGGCCTTCCGGGGCCGCTGGGCCCTTGGGCCCCTCCAGGCGCCTCACGCCCCTGCTAGAGGCTGACGCCGACCGTCACCGGTTCGTTGACGAGCGTGACGCCGAAGGCGGCGTGGACGCCGTCGCGGACCTCGCGGGCCAGCGCGAGCAGGTCCTCGGTGGTGGCCGCGCCGCGGTTCGTGAGCGCGAGGGTGTGCTTGGTGGAGATACGGGCCGGGCCGCTGCCGTAGCCCTTGGTGAAGCCGGCGCGGTCGATGAGCCAGGCCGCCGAGGTCTTCACCAGGCCGTCGCCGGCGGGGAAGGCGGGCGGGGCGACATCGGGACCGAGGCGGTCCTGGACGCGCTGCAGGAAGGCGGCGTGCTCGGCCTCGGTGAGGATCGGGTTGGTGAAGAAGGAGCCGGCCGACCAGGTGTCGTGGTCCGCCGCGTCCAGCACCATGCCCTTGCCCGCGCGCAGGGCCAGGACGGTCTTCCGGGCGATGGCTGCCGGGACCCGGTCGCCGGCCTCGACGCCGAGGGCGCGGGCGGTCTCGGGGTACTTCAGGGGCGCGGAGAGGCCGCCGGCGTCCTCCAGGGCGAAGCGCACCCGCAGCACCACGAACCGGTCGGGGTCCGCCTTGAAGCGGCTGTGGCGGTAGGAGAAGCCGCACTCCTCGCCCGGGATCGTGACGGTCTCGCCGGCCCGGCGGTCGTAGGCGACGACCTCGGTGATCGTCGTGGCGACCTCCTGGCCGTACGCGCCCACGTTCTGGATCGGCGTGGCGCCCGCCGAGCCGGGGATGCCGGCCAGGCACTCGACGCCGGCCAGCCCGGCCTCGACCGTACGGGCGACGGCGTCGGACCAGTTCTCGCCCGCGGCGAGCTCCAGGGACGTGCCGTCCAGCGAGAAGCCGCTGGTGGCGATGCGCAGGGCGGTGCCCTCGAAGCCCTTGTCGCCGATGACGAGGTTGCTGCCGCCGCCGATGATCAGCAGCGGGGTGCCGGCTTCGTCGGCCGCGCGGACGGCGGCGATCACCTCCTCGTCGGTGGTGGCCGTGACGAGGCGGGTCGCCGGGCCGCCCAGCCGGAAGGTGGTCAGCGGGGCGAGGGGGGCGTTGTGTTCTACGTGGCGTTCCTGCACGCGCCCAAGGGTACGGGGGCGGTCCGACAGTGCCGTCCGGCCGCCCCCTGCGTCCGCCGCCCGCTCAGGCGAGGCGGACCACCGCACGGGCCATACCCAGCACCTTCTTGCCGGCGCTTATCGCGGTGAGGTCGACCCGGACCGTACGGGCGTCGTCGTCGAGCTTGGCCGCCACCTTGGCGCCGACCTCGATCAGCGCGCCGTTGTCGTCGTTGGGGACGACGACGGGCTTGGTGAAGCGCACGCTGTACTCGGCGACCGCACCGGGGTCGCCGGTCCAGTCGGTGACCACCCGGATCGCCTCGGCCATGGTGAACATGCCGTGGGCGATGACGTCCGGCAGGCCGACCTCCTTGGCGAACTTCTCGTTCCAGTGGATCGGGTTGAAGTCGCCGGAGGCGCCCGCGTAGCGCACGAGTGTGGCGCGGCTCACGGGAAAGGCCTGCGCCGGGAGTTCGGTACCGACCTCGACATCGTCGTAAGAGATCTTCGCGGTCATCTCAGGCCTCCTCGGCGCGACGGGACACCAGCTTGGTGAAGGCGGTCACGACGTGCTCGCCCGCCTGGTCGTGCACCTCGCCGCGGATGTCGATGATGTCGTTGCCCGCCATGGTCTTGACGGCCTCGATGGTGGAGGTGACGGCCAGTCGGTCGCCGCTGCGCACCGGCCGGGTGTAGGCGAACTTCTGGTCGCCGTGCACCACCCGGCTGTAGTCCAGGCCCAGTTGCGGATCCTGGATGACCAGCCCCGCCGCCTTGAAAGTGATCGCGAACACAAAAGTCGGCGGCGCGATCACATCGGGGTGACCGAGGGCCTTGGCCGCTTCGGCGTCGGTGTAAGCCGGGTTGGGGTCACCGATCGCCTCGGCGAATTCGCGGATCTTTTCCCGGCCGACCTCATAGGGGTCGGTGGGCGGGTACGTGCGTCCGACAAAAGACTGGTCGAGCGCCATGGGCTCGCAACCTCCGTGTACTGATGGTGATAACGCCGTGAGGCCGCCCCCAGAATGGGGACGGCCTCACGAACGAGCCTGGTGTTATCGCGTCTCGCGGTGCGCGGTGTGCGAGTTGCAGCGGGGGCAGTGCTTCTTCATCTCAAGACGGTCCGGGTCGTTACGCCGGTTCTTCTTGGTGATGTAGTTCCGCTCCTTGCACTCCACGCAGGCCAGCGTGATCTTCGGGCGGACGTCTGTGGCAGCCACGTGAGTGCTCCTTGACGGACGGATGGACGGATGAACGCAGAAAAGAGTAGCCGATCGAGAGGACCGACCCCACAATCGGCTACTGTCAGTAGCGGTGACCGGACTTGAACCGGTGACACAGCGATTATGAGCCGCTTGCTCTACCGACTGAGCTACACCGCTGCGATGCGGGAAGTCCCTCGCCCGAAGGCGAGGTGCCTCACACATCAGAGCCCCAATACGGAATCGAACCGTAGACCTTCTCCTTACCATGGAGACGCTCTGCCGACTGAGCTATTGGGGCGAGCGATGAAGACATTACACGGCCCGCCGCCAAACGTGAAATCCGTATCCGGGCCGCGCCCCAACGGCCCCGCGCACCACACCGGTACGACTATTTCGCGCCTGCGCGAAGCTCCCCCGGCGGCGCCCTAGTCTCGGAGGCACGCTGCGTGATCTTGCACGCCCGGGCCTTCGAGGAGCGCGATGTCCGACAGCAGTCCGCCGCAGCCCCAGCCGGGAAGACCGGGCAACCCCGGCCGGCACATCAGGTCGGACGGCGGTTCGCTGGTCCTGTGTGGCGCCCGGCTCGCCGACGGCCGCACGGTGGACGTACGGCTCGGAGACGGGCGCATCGAGGCCGTGGGGACGGCCGGCAGCCTCGCCCTCCAGGGCGCCCGCCTCGACCTCTCCGGCTACCTGCTGCTCCCCGCCCCCGCCGAGCCGCACGCGCACTGCGACACGGCCCTGACCGCGGACTGTGACGGCCCCGCCTCCGGCTCCCCCGAGGACGTCCAGCGGCGGACGACCGAGGCCGCGCTGCTGCAACTGGGGCACGGCGCCACCGCCTCCCGCAGTCACGTCAGGATCGGCGACGTACAGGGGCTGCGCTCCCTCCAGGCGGTGCTGCAGGCCCGCAGGTCGCTGCGCGGGATGGCCGATCTGGCGGCGGTCGCGGTGCCGCGGGTGCTGACCGGGGTGGCCGGCGCGGACGGCCTGTCGATGCTGCGGGACGCGGTGAAGATGGGCGCCTCGGTCATCGGGGGCTGCCCGGACCTGGACCCCGATCCGGCCGGCTATGTCGAGGCGGTCCTGGAACTGGCCGACGAGCACGGCTGCCCGGTGGACCTGCACACCGACGGCGAGGATCCGGCGCGGCTGGCCCGCTTCGCGTCGATGTCCGGCGGCCTGCGGCCGAGTGTCGCCCTCGGCCCGTGCGCCGGGATGACGCGGATGCCGCGCAGCGTGGCGGCCCGGGTCGCCGAGCAGCTGGCGGCCGCGGACGTCGCGGTGGTCTGCCTGCCGCAGGGCGACTGCGCGGGCCTGGAGCGGTACGGCTCGCGGGTGTCGCGGCCGGCTCCCGTGCGGCTGCTTCGGGCGGCCGGGGTGCGGGTGGCGGCCGGCAGCGGGGCGCTGCGGGACGTGGCGAACCCGGTGGGGCGCGGCGACCCGTTGGAGGCCGCGTACCTCCTGGCGTCCCTGGGCGAGGCCACGCCGGAGGCGGCGTACGAGTCGGTGAGCGCGGCGGCGCGGGCGACGCTGGGGCTGCCGGAGGTGCGCGTGGAGGCGGGCTTCCCCGCGGAGCTGCTGGCGGTGCGCGGTGAGCGGATCGCCGGGGTGCTCTCGCTGGCGTACAGCCGGATCGTGATCCACCGGGGGCGGGTGGTCGCCCGCACCAGCGCGGTGCGCGAGTACTGCGACGCGACGGGAGAGGTGGCGCTGGAGCTGCCGCGGCAGTCGCAGCGCTGAGCGCCTGTGGGTGCCGGTCCGGCGGCCAGAAGGCGCCCCTCGTGCGGCCGGTCCCGCGCCCCGCGGCGGCCCTTCGGCGTACGGTCGGGATCATGCGCATTGTCATCGCAGGTGGACATGGTCAGATCGCGCTGCGGCTGGAGCGGTTGCTCGCCAAGCGCGGGGACGAGGTCGCGGGCATCATCCGCCGGACGGAGCAGGCCGGCGACGTACTGGCCGCCGGGGCCGAGCCGGTGGTCTGCGATCTGGAGTCGGCGTCGGTGGAGGATCTCGCCCGGCATCTGGAGGGCGCGGACGCGGCCGTCTTCGCGGCGGGCGCCGGGCCGGGCAGCGGCATCGCCCGCAAGGACACCGTGGACCGGGGCGCGGCGGCGCTCTTCGCGGACGCGGCCGAGGCGGCGGGCGTCCGCCGCTTTCTCCTGATCTCCGCGATGGGCGCGGACCGCGAGCCCCCCGAGGGCACCGACCCGGTCTTCGCGGCCTATCTGAAGGCCAAGGGCGCCGCGGATGCGGACGTACGGGCCCGCGCCGGACTGGACTGGACGATCCTGCGGCCGGGCCTACTGACGGACGAGCCCGGAACGTCCCTGGTGGCGCTGGCCGACGCGACCGGACGCGGCGCGGTGCCCCGCGACGATGTGGCGGCCGCTCTCGTGGAGCTGCTCGACGAGCCGGGCACCATCGGCCGGACGCTGGAGCTGATCGGCGGCGAGGTGCCCGTGGCGGAGGCGGTGCGGGCGGTGGCACGGCGCTGAGAGGCGCGGCCGCGAGGGCCCGGCCGGCGCCTGCGGGGCTCGGCGTACGAAAAAGGCCCCTGAGTCGTATCGCTACAACTCAGGGGCCTTTTCACACCTGTGGCGGCGCCAGGATTCGAACCTGGGAAGGCGAAGCCGGCAGATTTACAGTCTGCTCCCTTTGGCCGCTCGGGCACACCGCCAGGGTTTGCTGCCGGGAGATCCGCTTTGGGGCGGCGCTCCGTGGCAACGACGTAAACCATACCCGATGGCTGGGGGTGGTTCGCCACTCGATTCCGGAGCGCTGGATCTTGGCCGGGTGGCTAGGCTTGGCAGGCGGTCCGGGCACGGTCCGCACCCCTGACGGATCTAGGTACGAGGAGCCAACTCAACATGGCCGACTCCAGTTTCGACATCGTCTCGAAGGTAGAGCGGCAGGAGGTCGACAACGCCCTCAACCAGGCCGCCAAGGAGATCTCGCAGCGCTACGACTTCAAGGGCGTGGGCGCGTCGATCGCGTGGTCGGGCGAGAAGATCGAGATGCGGGCCAACGCCGAGGAGCGGGTCAAGGCCGTACTCGACATCTTCGAGACCAAGCTGGTCAAGCGCGGGATCTCGCTGAAGGCGCTGGACGCCGGCGAGCCGCAGGCCTCGGGCAAGGAGTACAAGATCTTCGCCTCCATCGAGGAGGGGATCTCGCAGGAGAACGCGAAGAAGGTCGCCAAGATCATCCGCGATGAGGGCCCCAAGGGCGTCAAGGCGCAGGTGCAGGGCGACGAGCTGCGGGTCAGCTCCAAGAGCCGGGACGACCTGCAGGCGGTGCAGCAGCTGCTGAAGGGCAAGGACCTGGACTTCGCCGTCCAGTTCGTGAACTACCGGTAGCAGCCCGGCCTCCGGGTGCCAGTGGATGGGGCGGTGCGCTGCGGCGTTCCGCCCCACCGGCTTTGGGGCACCCGCAGGAGACCCTGCCGGCGGGCGGTCTTACGGGAGAGCTTGACCTCAACCGCGCTTGAGATTGCAGTCTCCCGGCATGACTTCTCTTGACGCACAACGCAGCGCCGCCCCGGTGAACGGTCCCGGGAGCGGCTTCGCCACGGATGTCTTCCCGCAGGTCCGGCGGCCGGACGCCGGGGCGGTACTGATCAGCGAGTGGGATGCCGGCAGCCCCGAGGGGCAGCGGGCCGTCCTGGACGGCGTCGCCCGGGCCTGGGAGGAGACGCCGCTGCCGGCGGGCTTCCTGTCGCGGGTGCTGTTCGCCGGGACGGACGGGCGCAGCGTGCTCAACTACGCGCAGTGGACGAGCGACGCGGCGCACCGGGTGTTCGTACGGAGCGAGGACACCGGGCTGAGCGAGCGGGTCGCGGCGGCGCTCAAGGCGGTGGGGGACGTCGGTGATGCCGGGCCCACCCGCTACCGGCTGTACCGCAGCATGCTGCCCCAGGGGGAGCCGGGGACGCCGGGCTGCGTCGTACGCGTCGCCTTCCGCACGACGGGGCACGACGCCGCGCGGGGGCTCGTCGACGGCCTGCTGGACCGGCTCGGCGGGGTGCAGCGGGGCGAGGGCGGGATCGCCTCGCACTTCCACATCAGCCAGGACGGCACACGGGTCGTCAACTACAGCGAGTGGGCGGACCCGGAGTCGCACGCCCGGCAGATCGGCACCAGCCTCCGGGCCGGCGGTCCGGTGATGAACTTCATCACGAGCCTGCCGGGGGTCGAACCGCTCGGGTTCCGGCGGTATGCGACCCCCAGGGGGCTCGTACGGGTGTGACGCGAAAGCCCCTCGCGTCAGCGGGTGGCGAAGGGCTGGTCGGTGGGGACGATCTCGCGGCCGAGGGGCAGCAGGGAGAGCGGGATCATCTTGAAGTTGGCGATGCCGAAGGGGATACCGATGATCGTCACGCACAGGGCGATACCGGTGACGATGTGCCCCAGGGCCAGCCACCAGCCCGCGAAGACGAACCAGATGACATTGCCGATCGCCGAGCCGGCACCGGCGTCGTGCCGGACGACCGTCGTACGGCCGAAGGGCCACAGGGCGTAGCCGGCTATCCGGAAGGACGCGATGCCGAAGGGGATCGTGATGATCAGGATGCAGCAGATGATGCCCGCGAGCACATAGCCGAGCGCCAGCCAGAAGCCGCTGAGGATCAGCCAGAGGACATTGAGGAGGGTTTTCATGATCGGCAGCCTTCCACGGGCACGGCACAGAACGTAACTGCTCTGCTAGACGCACCGAGCCTGGTGAAACGTTGCCCTCATGATGCGACGGGGCTGAGGGGACGGCCACCCGTCCCGTCCGGCGCCCGGGGCCTCACCGGCCGTGGTGGCCCGCCATCTCTTCTAGGCGGCTGATCCGCTCGCGCATCGGGGGGTGTGTGGAGAAGAGCCGGGACATGCCGCCGCCGGCGCGGAAGGGGTTGGCGATCATCATGTGGCTGGCGGTCTCCAGCCGGGGCTCGGGCGGGAGCGGGAGCCGCTGGGTGCCGGCCTCCAGCTTGCGCAAGGCGGAGGCCAGGGCGAGCGGATCGCCGGTGAGCTGGGCGCCCGAGGCGTCCGCCTCGTACTCGCGGGAGCGGCTGACGGCCAGTTGGATCAGCGAGGCCGCGATCGGCCCGAGGATCGCGACCAGCAGCATGCCCAGGATGCCGGGGCCCTCGTCGTCGTCGGAGCGGCCTATGGGAATCAGCCAGGCGAAGTTGACCAGGAACATCACGACCGAGGCCAGTGCGCCGGCGACCGAGGAGATCAGGATGTCGCGGTTGTAGACATGGCTGAGCTCATGGCCGATGACGCCGCGCAGCTCGCGCTCGGTCAGCAGCTGAAGGATGCCGTCGGTGCAGCAGACCGCGGCGTTGCGAGGATTGCGGCCGGTGGCGAAGGCGTTGGGCGCCTGGGTCGGCGAGATGTACAGCCGCGGCATGGGCTGGCGGGCGGTCGTCGAGAGCTCGCGGACCATCCTGTAGAGCTGCGGGGCCTCGAACTCGCTGACCGGGCGGGCCCGCATGGCCCGCAGGGCCAGTTTGTCGCTGTTCCAGTACGCGTAGGCGTTGGTGCCCAGGGCGACGAGGACGGCGATGATCAGGCCCGTACGGCCGAAGAGGCTGCCGATGACGATGATGAGTGCGGACAGCCCCCCGAGGAGTACGGCGGTCCTGAGCCCGTTGTGCCGGCGGTGCACGGTACGCCCTCCAAACGGTGCGGCAGGGGAACCCTGTGCCTTGTTGCTCCACTCTCCAGTGGACCCTTACGCACTGGTCAACGCGAGATGAACGGGGCTGGTTCCCCGGCGCGCGGACCGCGGGGCCGGGCGGGGCGCGGGAGTGCGGGGCGTGGTGCCGTACCGCCGTACGGGTGGGCGAAAGGCCGTAGGGGCCCGTGCGGGTCCCCTACGGCTCGTGGCGGGCCGTCAGAGCAGCGCCACGGACGCGAAGCGCAGGACGAGCTGCGGAGCGCCGGAGAGGGCCACGCCGAGGACGGTGGCCAGGGCGATGGCCGTGACGAGGGGGCCCGGGATCCTGGCGCGGGACGGCTCCGCGGCCCGGGGGGCTCCCGCCGCCCCAGTACCCTCGGCGCCTTCGGCTTCCTTCGCGCCCCGGAAGAGCACCGCGGTCCACTGCAGGTAGTAGTAGAGCGCGATCACGACATTGACCGCCATGACGACGGCGAGCCAGGCCAGCCCCGCGTCGACGGCCACGGCGAAGACCGTGACCTTGGCGAACAGGCCGATGATGCCCGGCGGCAGACCGGCGAGGCAGAGCAGGAAGAAGCCGAGCGCGAGCGCCGCCAGAGGGCGCCGGGCGTACAGGCCCCGGTAGTCGGCGATGCGGTTGTCCGGGCTCGTACGGGCGACCAGGGCGGCGACGGCGAAGGCGCCGAGGTTCACGGCCGCGTACATCAGGGCGTAGGCCACCGTGGAGCCGATGGCGCGCGCCGGATCGTGGACGTATCCGGCGGCCGCGAGCGGGACCAGGAGGTAGCCGGCCTGGCCGACCGAGGACCAGGCGAGCAGGCGTACGGCGCTGTGCGCGCGCCGCGGGTCCTGGCGCAGGGCCGCGACGTTGCCGACGGTCATGGTGAGCGCGGCGAGGACGGCCAGCGCCGGGCCCCAGACGTCGGCGTACGCGGGGAAGCCCTGGACCGTGACGAGGATCAGGCCGGAGAAGCCGACCGCCTTGCCGACCACGGAGAGGTAGCCGGCGATGGGCAGTGGTGCGCCGACGTAGGTGTCCGGCACCCAGAAGTGGAACGGGGCGGCCGCGGTCTTGAAGGCGAAGCCGACCAGGGTGAGCGCGACGCCGGCGCTCGCCAGGGTGGCCAGGCGCGGGTCGGGGAGGTCGGCCAGGCCGCTCGCCACCCGGGAGAGGTACAGGCTGCCGGTGGCGGCGTACAGGAAGCTCACGCCGAGCAGCATCACGGCGGTGGCGGCCACCGAGGACAGGAAGAACTTCAGCGCCGCCTCGGAGGAGAGTCGGTCGCCGCGGCGCAGCCCCACAAGGGCGAAGGCGGGCAGCGAGGCCACTTCGAGGGCGATGACGAGGGTGGCGAGGTCCCGGGAGGCGGGCAGCAGGGCGGCGCCGGCGGCCGAGGACAGCAGCAGGAACCAGTACTCGCCGGTGGGCAGGTCGTGGTCCTTGATGGTGTCGATGGACAGCAGGGCGGTCAGCAGCGCCCCGCCGAGCACCAGGAACTGGATGACCAGGGTGAACGGGTCGGCCACGTAACTGCACGCATCGGGGTGCCCGGGGAGGCAGAAGGTGCGGCGGTCGCCGTTCAGGAGGGGCAGCAGCGTCAGCGCGGCGAGCGCGAGGCCGGCCGTGGCGATCCAGCCCAGCAGCGGCTTGCGGGCCGCCGGGAGGAAGAGGTCGGCGACGAGCACCACCAGGGCGACGACCGCGGCGAGGGTGGGCGGCGCGATGGCCAGCCAGTCGACGGACTGGACCAATGAGGTGACCGAGCTCATCACTTACCGCCTCCGAGGAGCTGCTGGACGGCCGGGTCGGTGAGGCCGAGGAGGGTCGCGGGCCACAGTCCGGCGAGGACGGTGAGGACGGCGAGGGGGCTCCAGGCCGCGTACTCGTAGCGCGCGATGTCGGGGATGCCGGGGGCCGCGGCCGGTGCGGGGTCCGCGGGGGCGGCGTCGTCCGGGTCGCTGCCGTCGCCCAGCGGGGCGGTCGGTGCGAGGTGCGGGGTACCGCCCATGCAGACGCGGCGGACGACGAGCAGCAGGTACGCCGCGGTCAGCAGGGTGCCCAGGCCGGCCAGCACCATGAACGTCAGGAAGGCGGGGCGGCTCAGGCCGGCGGCCGGCCGGAAGGCGCCGAACATCGCGAGCATCTCGCCCCAGAAGCCGGCCAGGCCGGGGAGGCCCAGCGAGGCGACGGCCGCGAAGGCGAGCAGACCGCCGAAGCGCGGCGCCTTGCCGTAGAGGGCGGCGCCGGTCGTGCCGGCGAGGGTGTCGAGGTCGGTGCTGCCGTAGCGGTCCTTGAGGGCTCCGACCAGGAAGAACAGCAGGCCGGTGATCAGGCCGTGGGCGATGTTGGCGAACAGCGCGCCGTTGACGCCGGTGGGGGTCATGCTGGCGATGCCGAGCAGGACGAAGCCCATGTGGCCGACGGAGCTGTAGGCGATCAGGCGCTTGAGGTCGCCCTTGGCGCCCTTGCGCACGAGGGCGAGGCAGGCCAGCGAGCCGTAGATGATGCCGACGGCGGCCAGCGCGGCCAGGTACGGGGCGAAGGTGTGCATGCCCTCGGGCGTGATGGGCAGCGCGATCCGCACGAAGCCGTACGTGCCCATCTTCAGCAGGACGCCGGCCAGCAGCACCGAGCCGACGGTGGGGGCGGCGGTGTGCGCGTCGGGCAGCCAGCTGTGCAGCGGCCACAGCGGGGACTTGACGGCCAGTCCGATGCCGATCGCGAGCACCGCGAGCAGCTGGACCGTGTGGCTGAGCTGGGCGTTCGGGCCGTTGTCAGTGGCGAGTGCGACCATGTCGAACGTGCCGGACTTCACGCCGATGAGGAGGAGGCCCAGCAGCATCACGACGGAGCCGAGCAGCGTGTAGAGGATGAACTTCCAGGCCGCCGCCTGCTTTTCCGCACCACCCCAGCGGGCGATGAGGAAGTACATCGGGATGAGGACCATCTCGAAGGCGAGGAAGAAGAGCATCAGGTCGAGGACGGCGAAGGTCGCGAGGGTGCCGGCCTCCAACGTGAGCAGCAGGGCCACGAATGCCTTGGGAGACGGGCCCGCCGGCATGTGGAAGTAGCTGTAGAGCGCGCAGAGGAAGGTCAGCAGCGCGGTCATGACGACAAGGGGGAGCGAGATGCCGTCGACGCCGAGGTGGATACGGATGTCGAGCGCCGGGATCCAGCTGATGTCGGTGGTGGCCTGCATACGGGCCGGGTGAGCGTGGTCGAAGCCGGCGGCCAGCGCGATGGTGGCGGCCAGCACGACACCGGTGACGGTCACGCCGTGACGCAGTACGGCCTGGTCGGGGTCCTTGCCCTTCAGTCCGGGCGGTGCCGGGAGCAGCGCGGCGAGCGCGCCGACGAGAGGCAGGACGACGGTCCCCGCGAGGAGCAGCTGCAGAGCGGTGTGGTTCACGGGTCAGGCCCTCCTCAGGGGTTCGGCTCCGGCGAGGCAGGCCACGGGGGCTGTCGGCTGGGGATGCGGGGATCGGCCCCCGGTCAATGGCGGCACGGTCAGGCTCCCGTGCCGGTGGCGACGAGGACGGCGGCGACGGCCAGGACGAGCGAGCCCGCGAGCAGCGCGCCGAGGTAGGTCTGCACGTTCCCGGTCTGGGCGCGGCGGACGGCGGCGCCCAGCAGGCGGGGGGCGGTGCCGGCGCCGCGGACGTAGGTGTCGACGACCTCGCGGTCCAGGAAGCGGACCAGCGTGGCGGCGGCGCGTACGGGCCGGACGAAGAGAGCGGAGTAGACGGCGTCGAGGTGGAAGCCGACGGCCGCGTGGCGGTGCAGCGGGCCCAGCAGGAGGCGGCCGGGGTCGGCGGGGTCGGCGGCGCCGGAGACGCTCCCGTAGACCGGGGCGTGGGTGGCGATCGCGGTCTCCTCGGCGAGCCCGGGGGCGGCGTCCGGGGCGGTGACGACCGCACCGATGGGGGTGCGGGCGGCTAGGGCGCTGGTGTGCCGCCAGGTGGCGTAGGTGACCAGGCCGCCGATGAGGGCGAGTCCGGTGCCCAGGACGGAGGTGTTCAGGGTCGGGGCGAGCGAGCGCCCGTCGAACCATTCGGGCAGCAGGGGGGCGGCGAGACCGAGCGCGAGGGTGGGCACGAAGAGCACCCACAGGGCGGCGTTCATGACGAACGGCTGCGGGCCGTGGTCGGGGGCTTCGACGCCCTTGCCCTTGAAGGCCAGCAGCCACAGGCGGGCGGCGTAGGCCGCGGTGAGGAGGGCGGTGAGCAGACCGGAGACCAGTACGGTCCAGCCGGCGGCGCCGGGGATGGCGGCCGCCTCTCCGGTGGCGGCGTGCTCGGCGGCCCCCAGGACGGCTTCCTTGGAGAAGAAGCCGGCGAACGGCGGGACGGCGGCGAGTGCGAACAGCGCGACGGTGACGGTCCAGTACGCGTCCGGGATCCGCCGGGCCAGGCCGCTCATCCGGGACATGGCGGCCAGCGAGTTGGTGCCCGCGGCGTGGATGATCACGCCCGCGCCGAGGAAGAGGAGGGCCTTGAACGCACCGTGCGTCAGGAGGTGGAAGACGGCAGCGCCGCGGTCGCCGACGGCCAGCGCGCCGAGCATGTAGCCGAGCTGACCGACCGTCGAATAGGCCAGGACGCGCTTGATGTCGTCCTGGGCCAGCGCGGCCAGTCCTGAGCCGACCATGGTGATCGCGGCCATGACGGCGAGCACGACCAGCGCGGCCGCGGAGGCCGCGAAGACCGGGAGGAGGCGGGCCACGACATAGACACCGGCCGCCACCATCGTCGCGGCGTGGATCAGCGCCGAGACCGGCGTCGGGCCGGCCATCGCGTCCGGGAGCCAGGTGTGCAGCGGGAACTGCGCCGACTTGCCCGCGACACCGCCGAGCAGCAGCAGCGCGATCAGCGTCGGGTGGTCCAGGCCGCCGCCGGCGACGGAGCCGAGGATGCCGGTGATGTTGAAGGTGCCGGCGTCGGCGGCCAGCGCGAAGATGCCGAACAGAAAGGGGACATCGCCGAGCTTGGTGACGAGGAAGGCCTTGAGCGAGGCGGCGCGGGCGGTCTCGGTCTCCCAGTAGTGGCCCACCAGGAAGTAGGAGCAGATGCCCATGACTTCCCAGCCGACCAGCAGCATCATCAGGTCGCCGGTGTAGACGACGAGCAGCATCGCGGCGGTGAAGAGCGAGACCAGCGCGGCGTAGGAGGGGTAGCGCGGATCGTCGCGCAGATAGGCGGTGGAGTAGATCTGCACACAGGTCGCCACGACACCGACCAGGACGGCGATCAGCGCGGCGAAGCCGTCGATGTGCAGGGCCAGGTCGATGGGGACCGAGCCGGTCGGGGTGAGCCGGGTGGCGACGTCGGTGGCCGGTCCACCGCCCTGCCCGACGGCGACGACCACGGTGAGCACGGCCGCGGCGAGCGTCGGCAGCACGGCCAGCGGCCGTACGAAACCGGGCGTACGGCGCCCCAGGAGGAGGCCGGCGACGGCCCCGAGGAAGGGCAGGAGGGGAACGAGAACGGCGGTGGTCGTGAGCGTCACGCGGTGGCCTCCGCCTTGGTGTCCGGCTGCGGGGTCCCGTCCGCGGCGTCCGCCCCGGCCGGCTGCTCGGCGAGGTCGCGGAGCCGGTCGATGTCGGAGCTGCCGCGGTTGCGGTAGACGAGCAGCACGATCGCCAGGCCGATGCCGATCTCGGCGGCGGCGATGGCGATGGTGAAGAGGGTGAGCGCCTGGCCGGCGTGCAGGGTGTCGCGCAGCCAGACGTCGAAGGCGACGAGATTGAGGTTGACGGCGTTGAGCATCAGCTCGACGGACATCAGCACCAGGATCGCGTTGCGGCGGGCGAGCACGCCGTACAGACCGGTGCAGAAGAGGAGGACGGCGAGGACGGCCGGATAGGCGAGATGCATCAGCGCTGCTCCTCTCGCGGGGCGGGGGCACCGGAGGAGCTGTTCCCGAGAGCCGCCGCCGGGGCCCGGCCCTCGCCGCCCTTGCGGGACAGCACGATCGCCCCGACGAGCGCGGCGAGCAGCAGCACCGACAGCGCCTCGAAGGGCAGCACCCAGTACTGGAAGAGGCTGCGTCCGGAGACCTCGGTGGAGCCCTGGGCGGCGCCGTCGAGGTTGATCCAGGTGGCGCGGAAGGCGTCGACGACGACCCAGACCAGGGCGCCGGCCGAGGCGAGGGCCACCACGAGCGCGGCCCAGCGGTTGCCCGAGTCGGCGTCCGGTGAGCGGCCGATGGGGGCCTTGGTGAGCATCAGCCCGAAGAGCAGGAGGACGACGACGGAACCGACGTAGATCAGCACCTGCACCCAGGCGATGAACTCGGCCGTGAGGAGGAGGTATTCGACGGCGACCCCGCCGAGGGCGACCACCAGCCAGAGGGCGGCGTGCACCAGCTGCCGGGTGGTGACGGTGACCAGGGCCGCGCCGAGGGTGGCGATACCGACCAGGACGAAGGCGATCTCGACACCGGTGGGCGAAAGGAAGCCGTGGCCTGCGGCGGTGGCGGCGAGCGTCACGCTTCCTCCTCTGAGGTCTTCGGTGGTTCCTGGTCCGGGGCCGCGGCGGCCTGCGCCTCGGCCTCCGCCGCCTGCTGGGCGGCGAGTTTGTCCGCGGCCTTACGGGCGGCGGCGACCTCCTTGGGCTCCTCGGCCGCCGGGTCGAGAGCCGGCGGCTCGGGCACCGTCCACATCCACTCGCGGAGCTTGTCGCGCTCATGGGTCAGTTCGCGGATGTCGGTCTCGGCGTACTCGAACTCCGGCGACCAGAAGAGCGCGTCGAAGGGGCACACCTCGATGCAGATACCGCAGTACATGCACAGCGCGAAGTCGATCGCGAAGCGGTCCAGCACATTGCGGCTGCGCTCGCGGCCTCCGGGTGCGGCCGGCGGCACCGTCTCCTTGTGGGAGTCGATGTAGATGCACCAGTCCGGGCACTCGCGCGCGCACAGCATGCAGACCGTGCAGTTCTCCTCGAACAGGCCGATGACGCCGCGGGTACGGGGCGCCAGGTCGGGCTGGACGTCCGGGTACTGCGCGGTGACCGACCGCTTCGTCATCGTCCGCAGGGTGACGGCCAGGCCCTTGGCGAGGCCGCTGCCGGGGAACTTACGGGGCCGCCCGGAGGGCGTCGAAGAGGGGTGGTGGTCGGAAGACGGGAGGGACACTAGGAGATCACCACCTTCACTACGCCGGTGAGGGCGATCTGGGCGAGAGCGAGCGGGATCAGCACCGTCCAGGCGAGCTTTTGCAGCTGGTCCTCGCGCAGCCGCGGGTAGGTCACCCGCAGCCAGATGACGCCGAAGGCGAGGACCACGGTCTTCAGCAGCGTCCACAGCCAGCCCAGGCCGTCGGCGCCGAACGGGCCGTGCCAGCCGCCGAGGAAGAGCACCGAGGTCAGCGCGCAGAGCACGACGATGCCCGCGTACTCGGCGAGCAAGAAGAGGGCGAAGCGCAGTCCGGTGTACTCGGTGTACGCGCCGAAGATGATCTCCGAGTCGGCGACCGGCATGTCGAACGGCGGGCGCTGCAGCTCGGCGAGCCCCGCGGTGAAGAAGACCACCCCGCCGACGATCTGCCACGGCACCCACCACCAGTGGAAGGCCTCGACGATGCCGGGCAGCGAGAGCGTGCCGGCGGCCATCGCGACCGACGCCGCGGCCAGCAGCATCGGCAGCTCGTAGGCGAGCAGCTGTGCGGCCGTCCGCAGACCGCCCAGGAGCGAGAACTTGTTCGCCGAGGCCCAGCCCGCCATCAGCGAGCCGAGCACGCCGACGCCCATGACGGCGAGGACGAAGAAGATCCCCGCGTCCAGGGCCTGTCCGACGGCGTTGTGCGGCCCTATCGGGATGGCGACGAGCACCAGGAGGTAGGGCAGCAGCGCGACGGCGGGGGCGAGCTGGAAGATCCGCCGGTCGGCACCGGCCGGAACGATGTCCTCCTTCTGCGCGAACTTCACACCGTCGGCGACGAGCTGGGCCCAGCCGTGGAAACCGCCCGCGTACATCGGACCGAGGCGGCCCTGCATATGGGCCATGACCTTGTGCTCGGTCTGCCCGATGACCAGGGGGAACACCAGGAACACGGCGAAGACGGCGACGAGGCGCAGCGCGATGTCGAGGGCGTCGCTCATGCCGACACCTCGCTTCGCTCGGCCCCGCATTCGCGAGGCGCGCACCTCTCCACGATTCGCTCGCTGCGCTCGCTCATGGGGTGTCGCCTCCTGCCGGGTCTTGGGGGGTGGCTTGGTCGGGGCGGGGCTCGGGCGCGGATTCGGGCTCGGGCTGCTGGACCGGGGCGGTCTGCGGCTCGGCCGCGTCCTTCGGCTCCGGGGCCGGCTCGGGCTTGTCCTCGGGCGCGGGCTGCTGCTGCGGCTCCGCCCGGCCTTGCGGGGCCGCCTTCTCCGGTGCCGCCTTCTGCTCCGGCTCCCCCTCGCGCTCCCGCTCGTCGAAGGCCGGGCGCGCGTGGTGCCACGGTGCGTCGGAGGAGCGCGGTGCGGCCGCCTCGGGGGCCTTCGCCGCCGGAGCCTGCTCGGGCCCGGCCGCCTCCGCCGCGCGCTGCTGGCTCGCCGAGCCCTCGCCGGCCGAGCGCGTACGGCGGGCCGGGCGCTCCGGCCGCTCCGTAGGCGCCGGGGTCGCCGGTGTCTCCGCGGCCGCCGGGGTCTCCGGGGTCGCGGCCCCCTCCCCCGCGGCCTGCTGGCTCGCCGAACCCGCGCTCGCGGTCCGGGTACGCCGCGCCGGGCGCTCGCCCGCGGCGGCGCCGGCCGCGCGGGCACCGCCCGCCGCCCGTGCACCCCGCGCCGGACGCGCGGGCGCCGGCGGCAGCTGGCCCTTCAGCGGACCCCACTCATTCGGGTCCGGGACACCCGGCGGCAGCATCTGGCGGCGCTTGGGCCCGCCGTGCGCCGCACCCGCCGCAGGCTCCCCCGGCTCCTTGGCGCCCGGCCACGCCTTGGCGACCCGCGCCGCCAGCACGAAGTCCTTGCGCAGCGGGTGCCCCTCGAAGGACTCGGGGAGCAGCAGCGGTACGAGGTGGGGGTGACCGGTGAAATCGACGCCGAACATCTCGTGGGTCTCGCGCTCGTGCCAGCCCGCGCCCGCGTAGACGCCGACGGCGGTGGGCAGCGCGGCCGCCTCGTGCGGGACCGTCGTGCGCACGATCAGCCGCCGGACGGTCCCCGGGTGGGCGACGTCCGCGAGGTGCGCGCAGATCCGGAAGCCGGTGCCGGGCTCGTCGACGGCGCTCAGCCAGTCGAAGTAGCTGCAGCCGAGGTCGTCACGGGCCGCGGTCAGCGCGGTGAGCCAGCCGTCCACCGGGACGTCGACGGTCAGCAGGTCGTACGCCAGCTCCGCCGTGGCCCCCGCGCCGAAGATCTCGCTCGCGGGCCGCGGCAGCCAGCCGACCACGGGCTCGGCGGCGAGCTGCTCGGCGGTCTCCGGCTGCTCGGCCGGCTGCTGGGGCTGGTCCGGCTGCTCGCTCATCGAGGCTCCTCCCCCGGTGCCGTCGGCTCCTGCGCCGGCTTCGGGGCGGGCGGCGCCACCAGCCCGCTGCGCAGCGCGGCCGCCGAGGGCCGGGCGGCGCCCTTCGCGTACCGCTCCCCCAGCGACTCGCGGGCGATCTTCTCCTGGAGCTTGAGGATGCCCTGCAGCAGCGCCTCCGGCCGCGGCGGGCAGCCCGGTACGTACACATCGACCGGGATGATCTGGTCGACGCCCTTGGTGACCGAGTACGAGTCCCAGTAGGGACCGCCGCAGTTGGAGCAGGCCCCGAAGGAGATGACGTACTTGGGCTCGGGCATCTGCTCGTAGAGCCGCTTGACCGCGGGCGCCATCTTGTCGGTGACGGTGCCGGAGACGACCATCAGGTCGGCCTGGCGCGGGCCGGGCGCGAAGGGGATCACGCCGAGCCGGATGAAGTCGTGGCGCGCCATGGAGGCGGCGATGAACTCGATGGCACAGCAGGCCAGGCCGAAGTTGAAGACCCACAGGCTGTAGCGGCGGCCCCAGTTGAGGACCACCTTCATCGGTTCGGGCGCGAGCCGGGCCAGGGTGCCCAGGCGCCGCGGCTCCGGCAGGAACTCGGGGGCGGCGCCCTCGGGCGCGGCTGCCGAGTCGTTGGAGGCGGGGGTCACGTCCATTCCAGGACGCCCTTCTTCCATGCGTAGAGCAGGCCGACGGCGAGGAAGCCGAGGAAGATGAACATCTCCACGAGCGTCACGCCGCCGAAGCCGGGGGCGGCGAAGACCGTCGCCCAGGGGAACAGGAAGATCGAGTCGACGGCGAAGACGACGTAGAGGAAGGCGTAGACGTAGTAGCGGACCTGGGTGTGCGCCCAGCCCTCGCCGACCGGGTCCACGCCGCACTCGTACGTCAGCAGCTTCTCGGGCGTCGGCACGACAGGGCGCAGCAGCCGCCCGGCCCCGAAGGCCACGGCGACGAAGAGCACACCGACCACGGCGATGAGACCCACGACCGAATAGCCCTGGAAATAGTCCGCGGCGATGGTGGTGCGTACGGTCGCGTCCGGCACGTCCGCCCCTCGCTCCCTGACTGCGCTTGATTCAACGACTTCGACGATCTGTACGGACGGGAGTCTAGGCCCTGTCAGGCCCGCCCGAGCAGCCGAGTCGTCGCCAACGGTGAGCTTGTCCGTACTTCGCCCTACCTGGGCGGGAGGCAGCGTAGACATCCTGCGCGGTTGTCTCAGCAGGTGTCTCACAGAGCGGGATGCCGTGCCCTGCCCACCGGGGCGGGAGGGGGTGGGATCAGCGGACCGGACCGCCGTCGAAGGGGCTCCGGGTGTCGGGGCCGGCGGCGGGCGCGGGGGGCTCCGGGGCCTGGGGCGTCGGCATCGGGGGTGAGGCCGGCGACTGGGGCGCCGGGGCCTGGGGCGCGGGCCCCGGCTGAGGTGAGGCCTGGGGCACGGGCTGGGGCAGGTAGTGCTGCTGGGGCGGCGACTGGGGTTGCTGGGGCTGGAGCGGCGCCGGTGCGTGAGGCGCCGGTTGCGGCTGTGCCGGAGGTGGCATGTGTGGCTGAGTCGGCGGCGGCGACTGCGGCGGCGTCTGTGCCGGTGCGTACGCCGGCGGCTGGCCGGGCGCGGTCGCCGGCGGCTGCCCCGGGGCGTACGCCGGAGCCGGGCCCTCCACGTACGTCGTGGCCTGAACCGGTCCGTTGGCCGTCGTCTGGACCGGCGCGCCGGCGGGCGCCGTCTGCTGCCGGCGCCGGCCGACGGACCGGTTCATCGCCTCGGCCGCGATCCGCGCCGCCGCCTCCCGTGTCCGTTCGCCGAGCAGCTCCGTACGGATCGCGCCACCGGCCGCCAGATGGCGGTCGTACGGCAGGGGCAGCACCGCCGCGCCGCCGGCACCCAGGTGTTCGGCCGCCTTGCGGACATCGACACCGCTGTCGGGCGAGGAGTGGGTGAGCACGACCACCGTGGTCGGCAGCAGTCCGGGGTGCAGGCCGCCGATCCAGTTCAGTACGGAGCGGGTGGCCGCCACGCCCTCCGGGGTCGCCGGGGTGACCAGCACCCGCGCGTGTGTGGTCACCAGCGCCGTGCGCGCCACCTCGGCGGGCAGCGTCTCGCAGTCCACGACGGTGGCCGCGAAGTGGCGGCGCAGGGACGTCATCACGACGCGGTAGGTGTCGATGTCCAGACGGGTGCCGATGGCGCCCTGGCTGCCGGGCAGCAGCCAGCCGCCACCGGCGAACGGCAGGAGATAGCCGGTCAGGTCCGTGATCAGCATCGACGGATCGACGATCTGCGCCAGATCGCTGCCCGACCAGCGCACCTCACGGGCGCCGAGGCGGTGCGGCAGCGTGCCGAGCGCCGGGTCCGCCTCGACGGCGAGGACGGGGTCGGAGCGGTAGTGCGCGAAGGTGAGCGCCAGGAGGGCGGCGACGGTGGACTTGCCCGCACCGCCCCGGATGCTGGACACGGCGATCTGCCGCCCCGTGGTCACGGGCTGCTGGATGGCGTACGCGGCCTGGGTGACGGCGGCCGTCTCGGCGGCCGGCGACGAGGCGAAGACCCGGCGCAGCGCGCGACCGGCGCGCCGGGCCAGCGGGTCGCCGCGGCGCGGCCTGGGCTGCCCGTCGGCCAGCTCCGGCGGCAGAAGGGGCACGGAGACGGGCGTCCGCGCCGGCAGCCCGGACCGGCCGTAGCGGCCGGGGGCGGGGGCTTGGGCGGACGGCACCGAGAGCTGGGGAGACGGCGCCGAGGGTTGGGGAGACGGCGCCGAGGGCTGGGCGGGCGGCGGGCCGCCCGGGGCGGGGGCGGCGGGCGCGGGCATCGGCCCGGCGGCGGGTATCGGCCCGGCCGCCTGCACCGGCTCGGTGGCCGACACCGGCTCGGCCGCCGGAACGGCACCCGGCCCGTAGCTCGCGTTCACCGCGTCCCCGCCTTCTGCCGCTCCGGCTCCCACTCGGGCCCCCTCGCCCACTCCCGCTCCGTCCACGTTCGCTCCGTCCGGAATCGCTCGGTCCGGGTTCGCTCCCGACGATGACAAGACCCCTGCACCACCCTCCGGGTCAGGACGTGCCGAACAGCAGGCCGTAGAGCCCGAAGGCCCCGAGGGCCACCGGGATCAGCGCCACCACGCTCACCGACTCGGCCAGGTCCAGCCACCGCCGCAGCCGCGCCCGCAGCGCCTCCGGCACCCGCACGGCGAGCACCGCGACCGGCAGGACGGCCAGCACACCCAGCGTGGCCAGCGCGAACGCCGGCGCCCCGCCGTCGATGGCCCAGAGCAGCACCAGCCGTACGCCCACCACCAGACCCGCCGCCAGCAGCGCGACGACCTCCACGGCCAGCGGGTAGGCGCGGGCCCGCGAGCACAGGACGACGCACAGCAGCAGCCCGGCGAGCACCGTCCACAGGTCGGGCGTGCGCACCGTGAGCACACCGGCGGCGCCGGCCGAGGCCGCCATCGCCACCGTGGCCAGGGCCAGCTCCCGATGGGCGGCGCCCAGCGCGCCCGCCACCTGATGCCGGCTGACCGGTGTGCCGCCGGATCGCTGGTCGTCGAGCCGGGTCAGACCGGCCGCCATCAGGGCGAGCCGCGGCAGATAGCCGAGGACCAGTACGGAGCCGAAGCCGAGCGCAACTCCCGTACGCGCGGGGGTGGTCATGGCCAGTCCCAGCTCCCAGGCGCCCACGGCGAGCGCGACCGACGCCGCGCCTATCAGGCCGGCGCGACCGAGCCCCGCACAGAGTCCGAGGAGCGCGAGCACGGCCGCGACGGTCAGCCCGACGGCGGCGAACCTGGGGCCGCCGTCCGGGACCGCCTGCCAGGCCGCGGCCACCCCGAGGGTGCCGCCGAGCAGCAGGGCGACTGGGGGGACGGGCTGCCCCGTCCGTCCGGCGCGTGTGCCGAGGGCCGCCGCGGCGGCCGTGATGACGACGGCGGCGATGCCGAGCCCCAGGGCGGCGCCGCCGTTCCCGTACCAGCTGTGTGCGCAGATCCCGGCGACCGCGCCGAGCAGCACGCTCGCCGCCGTAGCGGTCCAGGCCCTGCTCCGCTCGCCCCATCCCCAGCCGTGGACATCGAGGGGGTCGGCCACGGCGTCGGTGAGGTCCCGCGCCGCGGATTCCGGCTGCCGCGCGGCGAAATCCGGCCTCAGCAACCGGCCGTCGTCACTGCGCGCCATCGCCACCCGCCCCTCCCGTTGTGCATCGCCACACAATACGGTCCCGGCGTCGCGCCCTGTCCACCGCTGTGGACAACGAAACGAGCATCGACCACTGCCCCCGCTCCGTGCCGGGCCGGGGCCTTGACCTGCGACGGTGCGGACGGCGTGGGAAGCGATGGTGGGGAAAACCCCACCATCCGCCACCCCAGCCACCCCATGGCACCCGCAGCCGCGGCCGGGCAGGCTGGGGGGCATGACGGACAGTTCCCGACCCGGTGCCGCTGCTGACGACCTTGACGGTGCCTCACCCCCGCCGCCCAAAGCGCCCCTCAGCAAGGCGACATGGCAGGAGATCGCCTATCTGCTGGCCAACTTCCCGCTGGGCGTCCCGGCCTTCGCGGTGGTGGTCGTCTGGCTGGCGCTGGGGCTCGGGCTGTCGGTCACCGTGATCGGGCTGCCGCTGCTGGCCACGGGACTGATGGTGTGCCGGCAGTACGGGAAGCTGGAGCGGGCCAGGGCGCGGGCGCTGCTCGGGGTGCGGGTCGAGGAGCCGAGCCCGCTGCGGGCGCGGGAGTCCGGGTTCTTCCCGTGGCTGTGGACGCGCCTGAAGGACCCGGTCGCCTGGCGGCACGCGCTGTTCGCGTTCGTCCGGCTGCCGTGGGCGCTTCTCACCTTCACGGTCGTCTTCGCCTCGCTCTTCGTGGGATGGCCGGCGCTCCCCTGGGTGGCGCGCTGGCTGTCGAACGTCGACCGGGCGATGGTGCGCGGCCTGCTGTCGCCGTCCGACGAGCTGGAGCGGCGGATCGCCGAGCTGGAGTCGGACCGGGTGACGGTCACGGACACCGCGGCCGCCGATCTGCGGCGGATCGAGCGGGATCTGCACGACGGCGCGCAGGCCCGGCTGGTGGCGCTGGCCATGGGGCTCGGGCTGGCGAAGGAGAAGCTGCTGGAGGGGCAGGCCGACGAAACCGTGGCGGCGATGGTGGACGAGGCGCACGGCGAGGTGAAGCTGGCGCTCCAAGAGCTGCGGGATCTGGCCCGGGGCATCCATCCGGCGATCCTCACCGACCGCGGGCTGGGGCCCGCCCTGGCCTCGCTGGCCGGGCGCTGCACGGTGCCCGCGACGACCTCCGTCGACCTGGCCGAGCGGCCCGCGCCCGCCATCGAGGGCATCGCCTACTTCACCGTCTCCGAGCTGCTGCAGAACGTCTCCAAGCACAGCGCGGCGCGGCGGGCGTCCGTCGAGGTGTGGCAGGCGGAGGACCGTCTGCTGATCCAGGTGGTGGACGACGGGCGGGGCGGGGCGCGGCTGGACGGCGGCAGCGGGATGGCCGGGCTCGCCGAGCGGCTGGGGTCGGTGGACGGGCTGTTCGTGCTGGATTCGCCGGTCGGCGGGCCGACGCGGGTGACGGCGGAGCTGCCGTGGCGGGCGCCTGACGGGGCGGCGCCGGCGCCGGCGTCGAAGCGGGAGCGGCGGCCGAGGGGCCGCTGACCTGCGAGTTGCGCTGAACCCCAGGTCAGGGGGTGGGGAAAACCCCAGGAAAAGACTGCGAAGACCCTCATGGTGCGCCGGGCTCAGCTCGCGGAGGCTTGTCGTAGCGGAAAACCGCTGGGCCCGCGCAGGGCCGGCAGATCACGCAGCGGCGCCGACGGGCAGGAACCGCATACGACAGAACGGACGACGAGACGATGGATACGGCATACGCACCGCAGCCCCGCGGCTCACGAGTGCCCGTGGGAGTGCGCGCCCCGTTCTCCGGGCGCACCTGGCGGGAGTTCCTCTACCTCTTCCTCAGCCTCCCGATGTCCATCGTGATGTTCACGTACGCGATAGCGGTGATCTCGCTCGGCGCCGGTCTGCTGGTGACGTTCCTGGGCATTCCGCTGCTGGCGGGCGGCCTGGCCGGCAACCGGGGGCTGGGCAGCGTGGAGCGTGCGCGGGCCCGGGGCCTGCTGGCGCTGGACGTGGCCGATCCTGAGCCGGTGCGTCCCTCGAAGCCGGGGGTGATGGGCTGGGTCGGGGCCGTGTTGAAGAGCGGGGTGTCCTGGCGGCACCTGCTCTACTCCCTGCTGCACTTCCCGTGGGCGGTCTTCTCCTTCGTCCTCTCGGTGACGTTCTGGACCATCGGCTGGGCGCTGCTGGCCTATCCGCTGTGGCGGTGGACGTTCCCCGCCTACCTCGACCAGCCGGGCATCCAGATGTGGGGCGACGGCAGCGGCAACGGCTTCTACCTCGACACCACCGCGGAGATCTGGATCACCAGCGGGATGGGGCTGCTGCTCGTACTGGCCGGGCCGTGGGTGATCCGCGGGCTGACGCAGGTGGACCGGGTCATGGTCCACGGTCTGCTGGGCCCCTCCTCGCTCGCCACCCGGGTCGTTGAGCTGGAGTCGGACCGCGGCGTCGTGGTGGACACCGCGGCGGCCGATCTGCGCCGCATCGAGCGCGATCTGCACGACGGTGCGCAGGCACGGCTGGTCTCGCTCGCCATGGATCTGGGCCTGGCCAAGGAGAAGCTGGCACAGGACCCGGAAGCCGCGGCGCGGATGGTCGACGAGGCACACGGCGAGGTGAAGATCGCGCTCCAGGAGCTGCGCGATCTGGCCCGGGGGATACACCCGGCGATCCTCACCGACCGGGGTCTCGGCCCGGCGCTGTCGGCGCTGGCCGCCCGCTGCACGGTTCCGGTGAAGGTGACGGTGGACCTCGACCACCGCCCGGCGGCGGCCATCGAGGGCATCGCCTACTTCACCGTCTCCGAGCTGCTGCAGAACGTCTCCAAGCACGCCCGGGCCACCCGCGCGACGGTGGATGTCTGGTGCACCGCGGACCGGCTCGTGGTGCTGGTGACGGACGACGGCAGGGGCGGCGCCCGCACCGACGCCGGCACCGGCCTGGCCGGTCTCGCGGAGCGACTCGGCTCCGTCGACGGCCTGCTGATAGTGGACTCCCCGATCGACGGCCCGACGTCCATCACGGCCGAACTGCCCTGGCGCGGGTGACCACGGGGACGCCGGAGCGGGGAAACGGGCGGCGGCCGGGGCCGGGACGGGGGTCCGGCCCCGAAACCCACGCCGCTCGCCCGCCACGCCTGCGCCGTTCTTCCCTCCGACGCCGCTCGCCCCGCCTCGGCACCGCCGCTGCCTCCCCCTTCCCCCTGATCCGCCCGCCCGCGTCCGAATGCTGGAATGCTGGGGACCGGCAGGGTGGGTGCGATGAGGCATGGGGGATCGGAAGTCGTGGAGGACAAGGTGCGGGTGGTCATCGCCGAGGATTCGGTGCTGCTCCGGGAGGGGCTGACCCGGCTGCTCACCGACCGTGGGCATGAGGTCGTGGCGGGCGTGGGGGACGCCGAGGCACTGATCAAGGCGATCGGGGAGCTGGAGGACGAGGACGCGCTGCCGGACGTGGTGGTGGCGGACGTACGGATGCCGCCGACGCATACGGACGAGGGGGTGCGGGCCGCGATCCGGCTGCGTCGCGACCATCCGGGCCTGGGGGTGCTGGTGCTGTCGCAGTACGTCGAGGAGCAGTACGCCACGGAGCTGCTGGCCGGGTCGAGCCGGGGTATCGGCTATCTGCTCAAGGACCGGGTCGCCGAGGTGCGGGAGTTCGTCGACGCGGTGGTCCGGGTCGCCGAGGGCGGCACCGCGCTGGACCCGGAGGTGGTGGCGCAGCTGCTGGGCCGCAGCCGTAAGCAGGATGTGCTGGCCAATCTGACGCCGCGCGAGCGGGAGGTGCTGGGCCTGATGGCCGAGGGCCGGACGAACTCCGCCATCGCCCGGCAGCTGGTGGTCAGCGACGGTGCGGTCGAGAAGCACGTCAGCAACATCTTCCTGAAGCTGGGGCTGGCGCAGAGTGACGGGGATCACCGCAGAGTGCTTGCCGTACTCACCTATCTCAACTCCTAACCGCCTGACAGTGTGTCAGTTTGGCAGGCCGAGGCCATTTTCGCCCCGGCCCGGGACTTTGGACGTAGAACCAATGGAGGAGTCCGGAGCGTCACGAATAAGGGGTTGCGGGGGCGATGATTTCATGACAAAACGCGCCAGATCGGTGTCTCATCTTGACGTCCACCATGTGATCGACCCAGGGAAGGTCACCCTTACCCACGTACGATGGTTATGGGACAACCGTCCGGTACGACTCGTCCCGAGCCCTGCCTCCGGCGGGGACGCCGCACCCCTCGAGGGAGGTCCGAAGCAGTGACCAGCCAGGTCAGTAGCCCAGCCGAGCAGACCGACGCAGCGCTAGTCGGGGAACAGCGCTCTTCCGGTAACGGCGGGGAAGGCAAGGAAGTCCGGCGCCTGGACCGGGTGATCATCCGGTTCGCCGGTGACTCCGGTGATGGAATGCAGCTCACCGGAGACCGGTTCACCTCAGAAACGGCGTCGTTCGGCAACGACCTGTCGACGCTGCCCAACTTCCCCGCCGAGATCCGGGCGCCCGCCGGCACGCTGCCGGGCGTCTCCAGCTTCCAGCTGCACTTCGCCGATCACGACATCCTCACGCCCGGTGACGCTCCGAACGTGCTGGTGGCGATGAACCCGGCCGCGCTCAAGGCGAACCTCGCCGACGTCCCGCGCGGCGCGGAGATCATCGTCAACACCGACGAGTTCACCAAGCGCCCGATGGCGAAGGTCGGCTATGCGACCAGCCCGCTGGAGGACGGCTCGCTGGCGGCCTACAACGTCCATCCGGTGCCGCTGACGACGCTGACGATCGAGGCGCTCAAGGAGTTCGGGCTCTCCCGCAAGGAGGCCGAGCGCAGCAAGAACATGTTCGCGCTGGGGCTGCTGTCGTGGATGTACCACCGCCCGACCGAAGGCACCGAGAAGTTCCTGCGCGCCAAGTTCGCCAAGAAGCCGGACATCGCGGAGGCGAACGTCACCGCGTTCCGGGCGGGCTGGAACTTCGGCGAGACGACCGAGGACTTCGCGGTCTCCTACGAGGTCGCACCGGCCACCAAGGCCTTCCCGACCGGCACCTACCGCAACATCTCCGGCAACCTCGCGCTGTCCTACGGCCTGGTCGCCGCCTCCCAGCAGGCGGATCTGCCGCTGTATCTCGGCTCCTACCCGATCACCCCGGCCTCCGACATCCTGCACGAGCTGTCCAAGCACAAGAACTTCGGTGTGCGGACGTTCCAGGCGGAGGACGAGATCGCCGGTATCGGCGCGGCGCTGGGCGCGGCGTTCGGCGGCGCCCTGGCGGTGACGACCACGTCCGGCCCGGGTGTGGCGCTGAAGTCGGAGACCATCGGTCTCGCGGTCAGCCTCGAACTTCCACTGCTGATCGTGGACATCCAGCGCGGCGGGCCCTCGACGGGTCTGCCGACGAAGACCGAGCAGGCCGACCTGCTGCAGGCGATGTACGGACGCAACGGCGAGGCGCCGGTGCCGATCGTGGCGCCCAGGACCCCCGCCGACTGCTTCGACGCGGCGCTGGACGCGGCCCGTATCGCGCTGACGTACCGCACCCCCGTCTTCCTGCTCTCCGACGGCTATCTGGCCAACGGCTCCGAGCCCTGGCGGATCCCCGACGTCGGGGAACTCCCCGATCTGCGCGTGCAGTTCGCCTCCGGCCCCAACCACGAGCTGGCGGACGGCACGGAGGTCTTCTGGCCGTACAAGCGCGATGCGCAGACCCTGGCCCGCCCCTGGGCGGTGCCGGGCACGCCGGGCCTGGAGCACCGCATCGGCGGTATCGAGAAGCAGGACGGCACCGGAAACATCTCCTACGACCCCGCCAACCACGACTTCATGGTGCGCACCCGCCAGGCCAAGATCGACGGCATCGAGGTCCCGGACCTGGTGGTCGACGACCCCGCCGACGACAGCGGCCGGGGCGCCGGCACCCTGGTCATCGGCTGGGGTTCGACGTACGGACCGATCACCGCGGCGGTACGGCGCGTAAGGGGCGCAGGGGAGCGCATCGCGCAGGCCCATCTGCGCCACCTCAACCCCGTCCCCCGGAATCTGGGCGAGGTCCTGGCGCGTTACGACAAGGTGATCGTGCCGGAGATGAACCTCGGGCAGCTCGCCACTCTGCTGCGTGCCAAGTACCTGGTCGACGCCCGCTCGCACACCCAGGTCAGCGGAATGCCGTTCAAGGCCGAGCAGCTCGCGGAGGTCTTTAAGGAGGCCATCAATGACTGAGACGATCTCGGAGAGGCCCTCGCAGATCGAGGCGCTCTCCCTGGTGCCCAAGGCCGAGGCCAAGCAGTCCATGAAGGACTTCAAGTCCGATCAGGAAGTGCGCTGGTGCCCCGGTTGCGGTGACTACGCCGTCCTCGCCGCCGTGCAGGGCTTCATGCCCGAGCTCGGTCTGGCGAAGGAGAACATCGTCTTCGTCTCCGGCATCGGCTGCTCCTCCCGCTTCCCGTACTACATGAACACCTACGGGATGCACTCCATCCACGGCCGCGCCCCGGCCATCGCCACCGGCCTGGCCTCCTCGCGGCGCGATCTGTCCGTCTGGGTCGTCACGGGCGACGGCGATGCGCTGTCCATCGGCGGCAACCACCTCATCCACGCCCTGCGGCGCAACGTCAACCTCAAGATCCTGCTGTTCAACAACCGGATCTACGGTCTGACCAAGGGCCAGTACAGCCCCACCTCCGAGGTCGGCAAGATCACCAAGTCGACGCCGATGGGCTCGCTGGACGCGCCGTTCAACCCGGTCTCGCTGGCGCTCGGGGCCGAGGCGACGTTCGTGGCCCGTACGGTCGACTCCGATCGCAAGCACCTCACCTCGGTACTGCGCGAGGCCGCCGCCCACCCCGGCACGGCGCTGGTGGAGATCTACCAGAACTGCAACATCTTCAACGACGGCGCCTTCGAGGTCCTCAAGGACAAGGAGAAGGCCCAGGAGGCGGTCATCCGCCTGGAGCACGGCCAGCCGATCCGCTTCGGCGCCCCGGCCGCCGACGGCCTCGGCTCCAAGGGCGTGGTCCGCGACCCGGCCACCGGCGACCTCAAGATCATCGACGTGCAGCAGGAGGGCACGGAGGGGGTGCTGGTGCACGATGCACACAGCCCCTCCCCCACCACGGCCTTCGCGCTCTCCCGGCTCGCGGACCCCGACACCCTCCACCACACCCCGATCGGTGTGCTGCGCAATGTCGAACGGCCGGTCTACGACACCCTGATGTCCGACCAGCTGGACACCGCCATCGAGCAGCAGGGCAAGGGCGACCTCGCCGCGCTGCTGACCGGCAACGACACCTGGACGGTCGTCGGCTGACGAGCACGGTCCACGGCGGACGTGCCGCAGGGCGCGGCCGATGCGTGCAGGGCCTACGGATACCGCTGCGGGTGTCCGTACGGGAACGTCCCATGGCGTCCCCGTACGGGCACCCGCTTGCGGTTGCGGGGTGCAGCGCCCCGTTCGACGTGGGCGCGGCGCGTCTCTTCTGCGCGTCTCGTACGAGTGCCATGCTGGCGGCCTCCAACCGCCAAGGGGCAAGACATGAGCATCGTGGTCACCGGCGCCAGCGGGGCGCTCGGCCGGCTGGTCATCGACGAGCTGCTCAAGCGCACCGCACCGGGCGACATCGTCGCGGTCGCCCGGGACCGGGCCAAGACCACGGGCCTGGCGGCGCTCGGGGTCGGCATCAAGATCGCGGACTACGGTCGGCCCGAGACGCTCGAGGGGGTCTTCGCGACCGGCGACCGAGCGCTCCTCATCTCCGGCAACGAGGCCGGTCAGCGCCTCACGCAGCACCGCGACGTGATCGACGCGGCGCGCGAGGCGGGCGTGGGGCTGCTGGCATACACCAGCGTGCTGGGCGGGCCGACCGCCACCTTCTCCATCGCCGAGGAACACATCGCCACCGAGCAGGCGCTGCTCGCGTCCGGTGTGCCGTACTGCCTGCTGCGCAACGGCTGGTACCACGAGAACTACACCGGTGCGCTGGCCGGCACGCTGAAGGCCGGCGCGGTGGTCGGCAGCGCGGGCGAGGGCCGGGTGGCCTCCGCCGCGCGCCGGGACTATGCCGAGGCGGCCGCCGTCGTACTCACCGGCACCGGCCATGAGAACTCGGTGTACGAGCTGAGCGGTGACACCGCCTGGTCGATGGCGGAGTACGCCGCCGAGGTGTCCCGGCAGACCGGCCGGAGGATCCCGTACCGCGATCTGCCCCAGGAGCGGTACGTGGCCCTCATGATCGAGGCGGGGGTGCCGGCCCTGGGGGCGCAGTTGGTCGCCGACGCGGACGCCGGGATCGCCCGAGGCGAGCTGGCGGCGACGCCCGGCGACCTCTCCCGGCTCATCGGCCGCCCGACGACACCGATCGCCGGGTCGATCGCGGACGCCCTGAAACGACTGCAGACCTGAGGCGACTACCGGCCCGAGGCGGCCCCGTTCCGAGGCGGCTCCCCGCCGTCGTTCTTCCGCCTCCCCCCGTGTCATGACCGTCTATCGATACACACATGACAGGTGGGCTGGTGCGGCGCTACCTTCACAGGGACGACGAAGCACATCAGGAGGGTCCCCTTGCAGCATCGAGCCGATCAGCGCGCTGGACTCGCCTATGGCGTCGCCGCCTACACCATGTGGGGCCTGCTGCCCCTCTACTGGCATCTGCTGGACACCGTCGCGCCGTCCGAGATCCTGGCCCACCGGATGGCGTGGTCGCTGCCCGTCGCCGTCGTCATCCTGGCCGTGCTGCGCCGTTGGGCCTGGATAGGCCCGCTGCTGCGGCAGCCCAAGCGACTCGGCCTGGTCCTGGTCTGCGCCGTGGTCATCTCGGCCAACTGGTTCCTCTACATCTGGGCGGTCAACGCCGGGCATGTCCTGGAAGCGTCGCTCGGCTACTTCATCAACCCCCTGGTCAGCATCGCCTTCGGCGTGCTCGTGCTGCGTGAGCGGCTGCGGCCGCTGCAGTGGACGGCCGTGGGCGTGGGCGCCCTGGCCGTCGTGGTGATGACCGTCGCCTACGGCAAGGTGCCCTGGATCGCGCTCGGCCTGGCCTTGTCCTTCGCGACGTACGGGCTGGTCAAGAAGGGCATCAAGCTCGACGGCATCGAGGGCTTCAGCGCCGAGACGGCCATGCAGCTGCTGCCCGCGCTGGGCTTTCTGATCTACCTCGGAACACAGGGCCGGTCCAGCTTCGTCAGCGGCGGAGTGGGCCAGGCGCTGCTGCTCTCGGCCTGCGGAGTGGCGACCGCGGTGCCGCTGATCTGCTTCGGCGCCTCGGCGGTACGGCTGCCGCTGACCGTGATCGGGATGCTGCAGTACCTGGCGCCGACCTTTCAGTTCGCGCTGGGGCTCCTGGTCTTCCACGAGGAGATGCCGCCGGAGCGCTGGGCCGGCTTCGCGCTGGTGTGGGTGGCTCTGGTGGTGCTGACCTGGGACGCGCTGCGCACGGCGCGGCGGGCGCGGACGCAGCTGGCCGCCGCAGCGGCCCGCGCGGGCGAGGCGGCCGCGACCGAGGCGCTGGCGTCGGCGGCACAACCCGCCACCGCGCAGCCCCCCGGCCTCAAGCCGTGATGTCGCGGGTGGTGAACCGCGCCCAGGCCGCCGCCCCGAACACCGCCGCGTAGAGCGCCTGCAGGCCGAAGTTCTTCTGCAGCTGGTCCCAGTAGACCGGGTCGCGCAGCAGGTCCGCGAAGGACAGCCAGTAGTGCGGGAAGAGGTACGGCTGGATGGCGTCCAGCTGCGGGATGGTGTCCAGGATCTGCACGGTGATCAGCAGCCCGACCGTGGTCGCCATGGCGGAGATACCGCTGCTGGTGAGCGTCGAGATGAACAGGCCGACGGCGGCCACGCCCGTCAGGGACAGCGCCACCGCTCCCGCGATGGCCAGCGCCCGCAGCAGCCCCTCGGCGAAGGACACGGTCGTGCCGGAGAGCAGAGTGATCTCGCCCAGGGGAAAGAGCAGAGCGCCGGTCACCAGCGCGAAGAGCGCCACGACCAGGGTGCCCACCAGGCAGAACGTCATGGCCGTGGCGAATTTGACCAGCAGCAGGCGGCTGCGGCCCGCGGGGGCGACCAGGAGGTAACGCAGCGTCCCGCCGTGCGCCTCGCCGGCTATGGAGTCGCCCGCGATCACTCCGATGGACATCGGCAGGAAGAACGGCAGCGTCACCGCGAGCGAGGCGAAGACCAGGAAGAGGCCGTTGTTGCTGACCTGGGAGATGAACGCCGGGCCGCCCGCACCGCCGCCGCCCGCCCCGCCGTCACCGGTCTCGATCTTGACGGCGATGCCGACCAGGACCGGTACGCCGGCGAGCACCGCCAGCAGCGCCAGGGTGCGCCAGCGCCGGAAGGTCATGGTGATCTCGCTGCGCAGCAGGCCCAGCGACCACAGCGGTCGGGGCCGGCGCGGCACCGCCTCAGCCTGCGACATCGAATCCCTCCCCGGTCAGATGCACGAAGACGTCCTCCAGCGAGGCGCGTTCGGTGCCGAAGGCGCGGACCCGGACTCCGGCGTGCACCAGGGCGGCGTTGACATCCGCCGGCTCCAGGGGCGCCTGATCGCCCGGCCGGTCCGAAGGACCAGCCGGCAGGTCGCCCGTCACCCGGTCGTCGGTGACCTGAAGTCCGGTCACACCGTGCTCCTTCAGCACCCGCACCGCGTCCGCCCCGTCGGGAGTCGTCACCGTCAGCCGGCCGTGGCCGTGCGGCCCGAGGACCGTGGCGGAGAGGTCGGCGACCGTGCCCTGGGTGATCAGCCGGCCGCGGGCCATCACCGCGGCATGGGTGCAGACCTGCTCGATCTCGTCGAGGAGGTGGGAGGAGAGGAAGACGGTCGTACCGTCGGCGGCCAGTTCCCGGACCAGGGTGCGGATCTCCCGCATGCCCTGTGGGTCCAGGCCGTTGGTGGGCTCGTCGAGCACCAGCAGCTCACGGGGCTGGAGCAGCGCCGCGGCCAGTCCGAGGCGCTGCTTCATGCCGAGGGAGTAGGCCCGCGCCTTCTTGCCGGCCGCGGCGGCCAGGCCCACCCGTTCCAAGGCGCTGCCGACCCGCTGCGTGCGCGTACGGGGGTCGGCGCCGGGGTCGGCGGCGTCGAAACGCCACAGATTGTCGCGGCCGCTGAGGAAGCCGTAGAGCGCCGGCCCCTCGATGAGGGCGCCGACCTTGGGGAGCACCCGGCGGCCCGCGGCGGGCATCGGCTGCCCGAGCACCCGGGCGCTGCCGGCGGTCGCGTCGATCAGGCCCATCAGCATGCGGATGGTGGTGGTCTTGCCGGAGCCGTTGGGGCCGAGGAAGCCGAAGACGCTGCCGCGCGGTACGGCCAGATCAAGGCCGTCGACGGCGAGCTGGCCACCGCGGTAGGCCTTGGTCAGCCCCCGTGTCTCGATCGCCCGGTCCCCGGCCGGCGGGTCGTCGGAGGCGGACGGGCGCGCGCCGGCGGCCCCCGGGGCGGGCGGCTGTCGCATCGGCTCCCCCAATGTCGTACGGCTGGCCTGCGGGCCGCGCCGCGCCACCCGGGTAGAGGCGGCGCGGCGGTCCCTGGTGCTGTGGCGGCCCGTTACTTGGCGGCGTTGGCCGCGTCGATCAGGGCCTGCTTGTCGACGGCACCGACGTAGATCGTGCCGTTGTCCGTTATCAGGGCGTTGACCAGGCGGGTGCTGAAGATCCGGCCGGTGCCGAAGGAGCCGCTGGCCTTGTCGCCGAGGCTGTCCAGGAACTTGCCGACGTCGCCGCCCGCGCCCTGGTCCTTGCCCGAGGGCAGGCCGGGGCCGGCGCCCTTGATCGTGGCGATGGACGTCCAGCCCTTGCCGATGACGTTCAGCCCGCCCAGGTCCTTCTCGACGTCCTTCATGCCCTTGCGGGACCCGAAGTCCTTGGCGCCCTTGCCGTGTTCGCGCTCGGCCTTCGCCCGCTCCTGGTCGCCGTTGACGACCTCGGCGCCCTTGGGCGGGGTGAAGGAGAACAGGCTCGCGGCGGGCTTGGCGAAGTCGACATCGGTGTAGCCGACGTCGATGGCGGCCGCGCCACCGCTCTTGGGGGTCAGGGTGAACTTCAGCGGGACGCCGTTGGCGGCGTCCACCGCGACCCGGATCGAGCCGACCGTCGAAGCGGCCTGCTTGGGCTTGATCAGCAGCTGGTAGGCGTCCCGCCCGGCGACCTTGGCGGTGCCGTCGACGGTGACCGAGGTCGTGTCCCCGGCCGCCTCCAGGGCCTGCTTGGCCAGGTCCTGCGGGGTGGCGTTCTTCAGGTCCTTGGGGAGGTCCTTGGGCGCCTGGCGCTGCTTGCCGTGCCGGCCGGCGTCCGGCGCGGTGCTGTGGACGGCGGTGTTGCTGCCGCTGTCGTACGCCCAGACGTCGTTGCCGTTGTGGACGAGGCTGTACTCGGCGGCCTTGTCGACGATCGACAGCCGCTGCTTGTCGGGGCCGTCGGCGGCGACGCGCAGCGTGTGCGCACCGGACGCCAGCTCCATCAGCTTGCTCTCGGGCGCCGCGGACGCGCCGTCGCCCTTCTTCTCGCCGCCGCCCTGGCCGCCGCCGAAGCCGCCGGCCCCTCCGGCCATGCCCGGCAGGGCGGGCAGGCCAAGGTCGGTGGTGATCCGGACCGTGCCGGAGAGCTGCTGGACATCCGACTTGGCGATCTTGGCGATCAGGTCCTGTGCCGAGATCTTCGGCAGGTCCGGAGAGCCGCCGGCGAACGCCGGGACCAGCCCGATCGTGGCCGCCGCCACTCCCGCCACCGCGACCGGCACGGCGTACCGCACCGCTTTACGGCGCTTCGGGGAGTGTCCCCCGTCCCCTTCGGTGACCTCTGTCGGTTCGTACCGTGGCATCTTGCCTACCTCCGTCGTATGCGGCGGTTGCTGCGCTGTCCGCTCGCCCACCCCTGGGCTCAAGGTGACCCGTCCGCCGCGCTCTGGTGCTTTCCATCTCACCAAAGCCCGCGGCGTATCGCGTCAGCCCGCGGGGCCAACTCGTCGTACTGCTGAGGTATGACGCCGGGTCACCGCACGGCGTTGCACGTACGACGGGAGTCTGATCACTCCCTAGGGGACGGACGGGCGACCCCTCAGGGTTCTGCCCGCCCAACGTCACCCGGCTCGGTGCACCACCGCGTCGCAGAGCCCCTCCAGGGCCTCCTTGGCCGGGCACTGCGGCAGCGGCGCCAGCATCGCGCGGGCCTCCTCCGCGTAGCGCACGGTGTCCCGGCGGGCCTCTTCGAGCGCCGGGTGGGCGCGCAGGCCGGCCAGCGCCTCGGCGTGCCGGGCGTCGTCGGTGAGATCGCCGGACAGCAGCTCGCACAGCGCGCGGTCCTCCGGCGTGCCGGAGGCGCTCTCGGCCCGCGCCCGCAGATGCAGGACGGGCAGCGTCGGGATGCCCTCGCGCAGGTCCGTGCCGGGCGTCTTACCCGATTCGTGCGAGTCGCTGGCGATGTCGAGGACGTCGTCGGCCAGCTGGAAGGCCGTGCCCAGCCGCTCGCCGTACTGGGTGAGGATGTTGACCGTCGCCTCGTCGGCGCCCGACATCATCGCGCCGAAGCGGCAGGCGACGGCGACCAGCGAACCGGTCTTGCCGGCGAGGACGTCCAGGTAGTGGTCGACGGGGTCCCGGCCGTCGCGCGGCCCCGCGGTCTCCAGGATCTGGCCGGTCACCAGACGCTCGAAGGCCTCGGCCTGGATCCGGACCGCCTCGGGGCCGAGGTCGGCGAGGATGTGCGAGGCCCGGGCGAAGAGGAAGTCACCGGTCAGCACCGCGACGGAGTTGCCCCAGCGGGCGTTGGCGCTGGCCACGCCGCGGCGCACATCCGCCTCGTCCATCACGTCGTCGTGGTAGAGCGTCGCCAGATGCGTCAGCTCCACGACGACGGCCGAGGGCGCCACGCCCGGGCTGTGGGGGTCACCGAACTGGGCTGCCAGCTCCACCAGCAGCGGCCGGAACCGCTTGCCGCCCGCGCGCACGAGATGCTGCGCGGCTTCGGTGATGAACGGCACGTCGCTCTTGGTGGCCTCCAGCAGGCCCTCCTCGACAGCCGCCAACCCGGCCTGGACATCGGCCTCAAGAGCCTGGTCCCGCACGCTCAGCCCGAAGGGCCCGACGACGGTCACGAGGGGTACTCCTGTCTGCTGACGATCAAACTGAATGTCGATCTGTCGCTGTCTCCACCATTGGCCAGCGTATCCGGTCTCAGTTCGATCACAGTGAGCGCCCGCCCCCCGAACCGCCCGCGAAGCGCGGCGGCCCCCGGCCGGTACGTTGCGGATCACCTTTTGATGCGGGTTTGACTCCGGTCAACGGGGCAACAAAGGCATCCGGTTTCCCACCCACCCCACGAGCCACAGCCCTGATCTAAGAGCCGAATACCCGCCCCTAAAGAGGCGTTCTTCAGCCATCCTCACGGGCCACTCGCGCCTTCCCCCAGAGGCGACGGCGGGACTTCATGACTCCTGGGGCGCCCGGCCGGGCACCTGCCCGGACGCCCCTGCCGGTCACCCGTACGCCCGCGCCACCGCCCGCGCCAGCCGGGGCGAGGCGAACTCCGTGCCGCAGACGAAGCGCATCACCGGGCCGAACGAGGCGGCCGCCGGCAGCCCCGTGAAGTACAGCCCCGATACCGACGAGCCGAAACCGGCGTCCAACAGGGGCCCGCCGGCCCGCATCACGATCTCGGTGCGCAGCCCCTGGCCCAGGAAGTCCAGCGCCGCAAGGTCCATCCGGTAGCCGGTCGCGGCCAGCACATGGTCGGCCGCGAGCTCCCCGCCCTGGCCGTCGGCGCCACGCAGCGCCAGTACGGGACGGCCGTCGCGCACCGTCGCCCGTACGATCCGCCGCCCCTGCGTGACCTGCGCCCGGCCGGCGAAGCGGTCCCGCAGCCACCAGGCGCCCAGCGGGCCGAGCACCCTGCGCACCAGGTACCGGCGCAGCGACGCCGGCAACCGCCGGAACGCGTCGGCGTGGTACGACAGCGCATACAACGACCAGGCGTTGCCGAACGGGGACGGCGGCCGCAGCCGCGGCTGACGGTCCGGTGGAGCGCCGAAGCCCACGGCTGCGGACCCACGCGCCACCACCCTTACGGACGCCGCGCCCGCCTCGGCCAGCAGCACCGCGCTCTCCAGGGCCGACTGCCCCGCGCCGATCACCACCACCTCCCGGCCGGCCAGCGCCGACAGGTCGTGGTGCTGCGAGCTGTGCGAGACGGGCCCGGTGGCGGACGGCCCGTCCGGGATCGCGGCGGCCAGTTCCGGCGGCAGGTGCGCCAGACCGCTCAGCCCGGTGGCGACGACCACGGCCCGTGCGCCGAACTGCTCACCGCTGTCCAGCTTCAGCTCGAAGCCGTCGGCCCGCCGGTCGACCGAGACCACCCTGACCTGCTCCAGATCCGGCAGCAGCCGCTGCTGCACCCACTGGCCGTACCGGACGAACGCCTCCACCGGGATGATGTCCCAGTCCGACTCGTAGCGGCGCCCCTCCCCCGTGGCCGCGCAGTAATCACCGAGGGTGTGCCCGCCCTGCGGGGCGTGGATGGTGGAGGCCGCGGGCGTCGACTTGAGCAGCATGCCCGCGGGCATCTGCGCGTGCCAGCTCACCATCGGGCTGCCGAAGACCCGCACCGGCAGGCCGCGCGCCCGTAGGTGCGCGGCCGTCGACAAGCCGTACGGGCCGGCCCCGATGACCGCTACCGGAGTGCTCACTTGGGTTCCTCCCCTTGCCTAGGTGGTGCGTCGGTGCCCGCCCGGCGACCCGCCCGGCGCAGCTGCATCAGGTATTGGGCGCCCGGCCTGACGGACCGCGCGAGCATGGTGAAGAACGGCAGCGGGTCGTCCCCGGCGAGCCAGGCCAGTTCGGTGCCCGAGGCCCGCGCCGGTACGTGCGCGGTGCCCGAGCCGCCGCGCCGGTAGGCGACCAGCGCGGGCAGATCGACGTTCTCGACGACGAAGCGGCGCCCGGCCCGCTGGGCGCCTTCGGGGACGGTGCGCCCGGTGAGGTACAGGTGCTGGGCGCGTACGACATCGACACCGGCGGTGCTCTCGAAGAGCCGGAACTGCGCGCCCATACGGGGGTTGAAGTCCAGCAGCCGGTACCGGCCGTCGCGGCGGTCGAACCGCCAGTCCAGGTCGGCGATCCCGGTGAACCCGATCCGCTGGATGAACTGTGCGGACGCCCTGGCGAGTTCGGGGTTGTCGACGACATACGCGCAGGCCGTCATGCCGGCGTGCGGTGGCCAGGAGCGCACCTTGACGCCGGTGAACAGCGCCAGCGGCGCGCCGTCCGCGCCGAAGCAGCCGTGCACGATCCAGTCCTCGGCCTGCTCGCGGGGCAGGTACTCCTGGAGGACCACGCTGGGCCGCGGCCCCCAGCCCCGCGCCAGGTGGAGCAGTTGCCCCGGCCCCTCTATCCGGGTCGTGCCGGCGACCGCGGGGCTTCTGCGCCGTACGAACGCCTCGCGGTTCTTGGCCACCACCGGGAAGCGCGCCTGCCTGGCGTACGCCTCGATCTCCCCGTAGGACGTGGGGAAGGCGGCCGCCGGCGAGGGCACGCCGTGCGCCACGCACAGCTCGTGCAGGCCCTGCTTACTGGCCAGCTTGCGCGGCAGGTCCGCCGCCCCCCGCGGGAAGAGAAACGATCCGGCGAGCGCCTCGGCATGCTCGGCGATCAGCACCGCGGCCTCTTCGTCGGTGGGGATCAGCACCGTCCGCCGGCCGATCCGGCGGCCGATCCGCAGCAGCCCCGCCACCAGGCGGTCCGGCTCCTCGCGCCCGGTGGTCGGCCACACGAAGCGGCCGCGGAGATAGCGGGAGGCCGCCGCCGGCGTGAAGCGGTCCTCCGTCACGGCGTACATGGGGACACCGAGCCGCCCCAGGCTGCGAATCGCCCCCACACCGCCGTGATGCAAGGGGTAAGCCCCGATCTTCACGATCAGCCCCGGAACACTCCGGTCGACCGCGAGCCGTGCGCCATTGCGAGCCACGTGTCCCCCCAACGGAACTGCCCCTCCCCGGCCCGTGCCAGGAAAGGAAGCTAGGACCGAATTGCATAGGGCGGCAAGACCTTTCCGGACATTGCCAATACTTGGGGCGTACCGGGCTACGGCCGCGGGCCGACTTCCTACGCATACGCCGCGCTCGCGCCCCGCGACCGCCCCACCGAGCGGCCCCGCCCATCCGATCGGCCGACCGGCACCTCGGCCGCACCGACCGCCGCCCGCTCGCCCGGCGCAACCGTCCGCGCGAGTTATCCACAGGCCTCTTCACCGCGACGTGCCCGGCCGTACTCTGATCAACACAGCCACCGGCTCGGGGCGCACCAGCCCCCGGACGGCCCGGCTGCCCACCGGCGACGACGAACGCGAGGAGCTGTCCATGCCCGAGCAGAGCCCGTTCGAGCTGGCGGAAGGCGATCCCTTCGGCCCGCACAATCTCCCTTACGGCGTCTTCAGCACCATCGATGCGCCCGACCAACACCGCATCGGCGTCCGCTACGGCGCCCATGTCCTCGACCTGAGCGCCCTGCCCAGCGCCCTGCCGGCCGCCATCCATCCGCACGCCGAGCTCCTCACCGCGCCGACCCTCAACCCCCTCCTCGCCGCCGGCCGGCCCGTCTGGCAGCAGATCCGCGCGGCCGTGCACACCGCCGTGACCGACCCCGCGCACCGCGACGAAGTGGCGCCGCTGCTCCACCCGTTGGAGGAGGTCACCCTGCACCTCCCCTTCGAGGTCGCCGACTACGTCGACTTCTATTCCAGTGAGTACCACGCCACCAACGTCGGCCGGATCTTCCGCCCGAACGACGCGGGACTGCCGCCCAACTGGAAGCATCTGCCGATCGGTTACCACGGCCGGTCGGGCACCGTCGTCGCCACCGGCACCCCGGTGGTGCGGCCCAACGGCCAGCGCAAGGCGCCCGCGGACGAGGCCCCGACCTTCGGCCCGTCCGCCCGCCTCGACATCGAGGCCGAGGTCGGCTTCGTCGTCGGCACGCCCTCCACGCTCCATGAGCCCGTCGGCCTGAGCTCCTTCCGTGACCACGTATTCGGCGTCTGCCTCGTCAACGACTGGTCCGCCCGCGACGTCCAGGCCTGGGAGTACGTGCCGCTCGGCCCGTTCCTCGGCAAGTCCTTCGCCACTTCCGTCTCCGCCTGGATCACCCCGCTCGACGCCCTCGACGAGGCCCGTACGCCACCTCCCGCCCGGGACGTCCCGCCGCTGCCCTACCTCGACGACTCGGGCGTGGAGCCGGGCGGCTTCGACATCCGCATGGAGGTGCGGATCAACGACGAGGTCGTCTCGCGGCCCCCGTTCGCCAGCATGTACTGGACAGCCGCCCAGCAGCTTGCCCATATGACCGTCAACGGTGCCTCCCTCCGCACCGGCGATCTGTTCGCCTCCGGCACGGTCTCCGGTCCCGACCCCGATCAGCTCGGCTGCCTGCTCGAACTCACCCAGGGCAAGGGCCCCTACCTCCAGGACGGCGACGAGGTCACCCTCACCGCCTGGGCCCCGGGCCCCGGCGGCGCCCGGATCGAGCTGGGCGAGGTCACCGGCCGCATCCTGCCCGCACCCGCGGTGGGGACACCGTAGTGATATGACCGACGCGCCCCTCACCCTCGCCGAGGAGCTGCTGCTGCTCGCCCTCGACCCGGCCCGCGGCCGCCCCCTGAACAACCCCCGGTACCTGCGGTACGGGCTGGCCGGTGCGGCGCTGGCCGACCTGGAGGCGACCGGGCGGATCGCGGTCGAGCGCGGCGACCGCGTCAGGGTGGCCAATCCACTGCCGCTGGGCGACCCGATACTCGACGGCGCCCTGGCAACGCTGCCCGCCGCCGCCAAGGGCGGCCGGGGCGTCAGGGCCCACCGCTGGGTACGCGGCGCCGGCCGCCCCGTCCAGGAGCTGTGCCTGCGCCGGCTGGAGGAGCGCGGCGCACTGCGCAGACAGACCCACCGCGCCCTGGGCCTTTTCCCATACGAGCGCTTCCCGTCGGGCGCGGTGGACCTGACCGGTCCGGCCCGCGCCCGCTTCAAGGCCGCGGTCGAGGCCAGGCTCCCCGACCGGCGCGCCCGCCTCCTGGCGGCGTACTCCTCGGCGACGGGTCTGGACGCCAAGCTCCTGCCGGGCAGCTCCTTCCGCCCACTCCGCCGCGATCTGCGACGCCTGGCCAAGGAGGAGTGGACAGCGCACGCCGCGTTCCGCGCAGTCCAGGACGACCAGAGCGCCGGGGGCGGGGCTTAGGGCGGACGAGGGCCGGAGAGTGCGATGCGTCCGCCGGTGGCCGCGGCGGAGGGCCTGACGGAGCGCCTGGCAGGGTCCTGGCCGCGGCCCTGACAGAGGGCCCGGAGTGGACCTGGCAGGACCCTGGCAGAGGTTCCGGCGGCGGGCCTCGGCAGAGGTCTTGGCGGAGCTTCTGGCGGTCGCGGTTGCCTCGGCAGCGTCTGCTGGAGCGGGAGGTGGAGGGGTGGGGTGGGGAGGGGGCGGGGGGAGAGGAGCCCCTAAGGCAGTAGCTGTGCGCCCCGCCCCCTCCCCGCCCCCAACCACTCAGCCCATCCCAACCCAGCCCGTCCCCCACCACTCAGCCCAACCCAACCCAGCCCGCTCCCGGCCCACTCCCCCTGCTCTCCCCCCCACCCACGCCCCCTGCTCTCGCCAACACCCGCTTCCCTCCTCACCCGCGCCGCGTCCCTGCCCTCGCCCAGGCCCGCTCCCCCGGCCCGCTTTCCCCTACCCTCACCCCCCGCCCACTTCGAACCCTTTACTCCCTATCGCCCCATTTCTGCGTCACAGCCCCACACCAACTCCGTACCGGCGTTGCCGCAATACGGTGACGGGACCGAGAGCCGTGGAGGGCACTGCTAGCCTCACGTCTCCCTGTCCCACAACGGAGGAGACGTACGTGCGCAAGGCAGCGCAGATCGCCGGGGCGGCGGCCATCGCCGCGATGCTGCTCAGCGGTTGCGGAAGCAGCGGCGGCAACGGCAGCGACAGCAAGCCGAGCAAGACGCCGGAGGCCGCGCCGTCGACTCCGGGAGACGCCGACAAGCCCGCCAGCCCCACCGCGATCGAGGGAGCCTGGAAGGCCGGATCGGACAGCAGCCCGCTGATCCTCGTGATCAAGGAGGGCACGGTCGCGTTCAGCAACGGCCACAAGGCCGCCTGCCTGGGCAAGGTCCAGACGATGGCCGGAATGACCATGGCCGCGCTCAAGTGCACCGACGGGGACACCACCCGCACCATGGGCACCCTCAAGCCCGGTTCGGACGGCAAGACCCTGACCGTCGACTGGAAGAGCGGCCCCACCGAGAAGTACACCAAGTCCAGCGACGGCAGCGTGAAGATCCCGGACATGCCCGAGCTGCCGAGCGGTATGCCCAAGAGCTGACCGCGGCCCTGCACGGCAACGGCCGCCGCCCGAACCCGAGTGGGTTGCGGGCGGCGGCCGTTGTGCGTGTCGGCTGCCGTGCCTCAGCGCACGAAGACCCCGGCCTGCCCGGCGAGGTCGAGGAAGTACTGCGGCGCCAGACCGAGCACCAGGGTGGCCGCGACGCCGATGGCGATGGCCGTGGTCGTCAGCGGGCTGGGGACCGCGACGGTCGGGCCTTCCGCCTTGGGCTCGTTGAAGAACATCAGCACGATGACGCGGATGTAGAAGAACGCGGCGATGGCGGAGGAGATGACACCGACCACCACGAGCCAGCCCGCGCCGCTTTGCGCCGCCGCCTTGAAGACCGCGAACTTCCCGGCGAAGCCGGAGGTCAGCGGGATACCCGCGAAGGCCAGCAGGAAGACGGCGAAGACCGCGGCCACCAGTGGCGAACGGCGGCCGAGCCCGGCCCACTTGGACAGCTGGGTGGCCTCGCCTCCCGCGTCCCGCACCAGGGTGACGACGGCGAAGGCGCCGAGCGTCACAAAGGAGTAGGCGCCGAGGTAGAAGAGCACCGAGGAGATGCCGTCCTCACTGGTGGCGATCACACCGGCGAGGATGAAGCCGGCGTGCGCGATGGAGGAGTAGGCCAGCAGCCGCTTGATGTCGGTCTGGGTGATGGCGATGATCGCGCCGCCCAGCATCGTGATGATCGCGACGCCCCAGAGCACCGGCCGCCAGTCCCAGCGCATGCCGGGCAGGACGACGTACAGCAGCCGCAGCAGCGCGCCGAAGGCGGCGACCTTCGTGGCGGCCGCCATGAAGCCCGTGACCGGGGTCGGCGCACCCTGGTAGACGTCCGGGGTCCACATGTGGAACGGGACCGCGCCGACCTTGAACAGCAGGCCCATCAGTACCAGCGCCGCGCCGATCAGCAGCAGCGCGTCGTTGCCCATGGTGCCGGCCAGCGCCGGGTCGATCTGCTTGGCGCCGTCCGAGATCACCTCGGCGATCCCGGCGTACGTCACGGTGCCGGCGTAGCCGTACAGCAGGGCGACGCCGAAGAGGAGGAACGCGGAGGAGAAGGCGCCGAGGAGGAAGTACTTGACGGCGGACTCCTGCGACAGCAGTCGCTGGCGGCGGGCCAGCGCGCACAGGATGTAGAGCGGGAGGGAGAAGACCTCCAGGGCGACGAAGAGCGTCAGCAGGTCGTTGGCGGCCGGGAAGATCAGCATGCCGCCGATCGCGAAGAGGGCGATCGGGAAGACCTCGGTGGTGGTGAACCCGGCCTTGACCGCGGCCTGTTCGGCCGGGCCACCGGGGACGGCGGCGGGCTGGGCCGCGAAGGAGTCCACCCGTTTGCCGTGCGCCGCCGGGTCGAGCCGGCGCTCGGCGAAGGTGAAGACCGCGATCAGGGACACCAGCAGGATCGTGCCCTGCAGGAACAGGGCGGGGCCGTCGACGGCGATCGCACCCATGGCGGCGATATGCGCCTTGGACGAGCCGAAGCCGCCGGCCGCCAGGCCGATCACCGCGGCGAACGCGGCGGCCAGCGTCACCAGGGACAGCAGCAACTGGGAGTGGTAGCGGGCGCGGCGCGGCACGAACGCCTCGATCAGCACGCCGATCACCGCCGCACCGAGGACGATCAGCGTCGGCGACAGCTGGGCGTACTCGATGTGCGGCCCCGGGATCTTGCCCGGTGCGCCGGCCGCCACCGTCCACAGGCTGTGGACACTTGCCACGGAACTCACTTCGCGGCCTCCACGTCTTGATCGTTCGCGGCGTGGCCGTGCCGGCCTCCACCGGGCACGGCGTTCACCTGCACAGTGGGCTTGGGGTCTCGCTTGTCCACGACGGACAGGGTGTGGTCGACAGCCGGATTGACGATGTCGGTGAGCGGCTTCGGATACACCCCCAGGAAGATCAGCAGCGCGATCAGCGGCGCCACGACCACCAGCTCCCGCACCCTGAGGTCGGGCATGCCGGTCACCTCGGCCTTCACCGGCCCGGTCATCGTCCGCTGGTAGAGGACCAGGACGTAGAGCGCGGCGAGGACGATGCCGAAGGTGGCGATGATGCCGATCACGGGGTAGCGGGTGAACGTGCCGACCAGGACCAGGAATTCGCTGACGAACGGTGCCAGGCCCGGCAGCGACAGGGTGGCGAGGCCGCCGATGAGAAATGTGCCGGCGAGGACGGGGGCGACCTTCTGGACGCCGCCGTAGTCCGCGATCAGGCGCGAGCCGCGGCGGCTGATCAGGAAGCCGGCCACCAGCATCAGTGCGGCGGTGGAGATGCCGTGGTTGACCATGTAGAGCGTGGCGCCGCCCTGGCCCTGAGACGTCATCGCGAAGATGCCCAGGATGATGAAGCCGAAGTGGGAGATCGAGGCGTAGGCGATCAGCCGCTTGATGTCCCGCTGGGCGACCGCGAGCAGCGCGCCGTAGACGATGCTGATCAGTGCGAGCACCAGGATGGCGGGGGTGGCCCAGCTGCTGGCCTCCGGGAAGAGCTGGAGGCAGAAGCGGAGCATCGCGAACGTGCCGACCTTGTCGACGACCGCGGTGATCAGCACCGCGACCGGCGCGGTCGACTCGCCCATGGCGCCGGGCAGCCAGGTGTGCAGCGGCCACAGCGGCGCCTTGACCGCGAAGGCGAAGAAGAAGCCGAGGAAGAGCAGCCGCTCGGTGCCGGCGGCGATGTCCAGCTTGCCGGCCGCCCGGGCCTCGACGATCTGCTGGAGCGAGAACGTGCCGCCTCCGAGCTGGTCGGCGGTGACAGCGTACAGCCCGATCACCGCGGCCAGCATGATCAGGCCGCCGGCGAGGTTGTAGAGCAGGAACTTCACCGCGGCGTACGACCGCCGGCCGGCGGCCTGCTCCTCCCCGTCCGCACCCGCGCGGTCCCCGAAGCCGCCGATGAGGAAGTACATCGGGATCAGCATGGCTTCGAAGAAGATGTAGAAGAGGAAGACGTCGGTGGCCTCGAAGGAGATCACCACCATCGCCTCGACGGCCAGGATCAGCGCGAAGAAGCCATGGGTGGGCCGCCAGCGCCGGTTGGGCGTGGCCTCTTCGAGGGGGTCGGCGTCATGCCAGCCCGCCAGGATGATGAAGGGGATCAGCAGGGCGGTCAGCGCGATCAGGGCGACCGCGATGCCGTCCACGCCGAGTTCGTAGCGGACGCCGAAGTCCGGGATCCAGGCGTGCGATTCGGTGAGCTGATACGGGCTCTTGGCGCCGGGGTCGAAGCGGAACGCGACGACCAGGGCCAGCGCGAAGGTGATCAGCGAGAACAGCAGCGCGAGCCATTTGGCCGCGGTGCGCTTGGCGGCGGGCAGCGCGGCGGTGGCGATCGCGCCGACCGCCGGCACCACGGCCGTTGCCGTCAGCAGGGGAAACGACATGGCTCAGACACCCCTCATCAGCAGGGTCGCGGCGACGAGAACGGCGGCCCCGCCCAGCATCTGGACCGCGTAGGAGCGGACGAAGCCGCTCTGCAACTGGCGCAGCAGGCCGGAGAGTCCGCCCATGGAGGCCGCCGTGCCGTTGACCGCCCCGTCCACCAGGGAGCGGTCGAGTTGGACGAGCGTGGTGGTGACCTCGCCGCCGCCGCGCACGAAGACGACGTGGTTGAAGTCGTCCTGGAGCAGATCGCGGCGGGCGGCCCGGGTGAGCCATGAACCGCGCGGGGCGAGCTCCGGGACGGGCTTGCGGCCGTACATCATCCAGGCGACGCCGACGCCGACGAGCAGGACGACGACGGTCGAGGCGGTGACGGTGGTGGCGCTGACCGGGGAGTGGCCGTGCGCGAACGAGGTGACCGGCTCCAGCCACTTCACAAAGGCGTCGTTGACGCTGAACAGCGCGCCGGCGAAGACCGATCCGACGGCCAGCACGATCATCGGGAGCGTCATGACCTTCGGCGACTCGTGCGGATGCACTTCCTGCGGATTCCAGCGCTTCTCGCCGAAGAACGTCATCAGCATCACCCGTGTCATGTAGAACGCGGTGATCGCGGCGCCCAGGAGGGCCGCGCCGCCGAGGATCCAGCCCTCGGTGCCGCCCTTGGCGAAGGCCGCCTCGATGATCTTATCCTTGGAGAAGAAGCCGGACAGTCCGGGGAAGCCGATGATCGCCAGATAGCCGAGGCCGAAGGTGACGAACGTGACCGGCATGTACCGGCGCAGGCCGCCGTAACGGCGCATGTCGACCTCGTCGTTCATGCCGTGCATCACCGAACCGGCGCCGAGGAAGAGGCCGGCCTTGAAGAAGCCGTGGGTGACCAGGTGCATGATCGCGAAGGCGTAGCCGATGGGGCCGAGGCCGGCGGCCAGGACCATGTAGCCGATCTGCGACATCGTCGAGCCGGCCAGGGCCTTCTTGATGTCGTCCTTGGCGCAACCGACGATCGCACCGAACAGGAGGGTGACCGCGCCGACCGCGACGACGGCGGTCTGCGCGTCCGGCGCGGCATTGAAGATCGCCCCGGAGCGGGTGATCAGATACACGCCGGCGGTGACCATCGTGGCGGCGTGGATCAGGGCCGAGACCGGGGTCGGGCCCTCCATCGCGTCCCCCAGCCAGGACTGCAGCGGCACCTGTGCCGACTTGCCGCAGGCGGCCAGCAGCAGCATCAGCCCGATGGCGGTGAGCTTGCCCTCGGACGTGTCTGCGGTGGCCGCGAGCACCGGCCCGAAGGCGAAGGTCCCGAACGTCGTGAACATCAGCATGATCGCGATGGACAGGCCCATATCGCCGACGCGGTTGACGATGAACGCCTTCTTGGCGGCGGTGGCCGCGCTGGGCTTGTGCTGCCAGAACCCGATCAGGAGGTACGAGGCGAGACCGACGCCCTCCCAGCCGACGTACAGCAGAAGGTAGTTGTCGGCGATGACCAGGAGGAGCATCGCCGCGAGGAAGAGGTTGAGATAGCCGAAGAAGCGGCGGCGCCGCTCGTCGTGCTCCATATAGCCGATCGAGTAGATGTGGATCAGCGATCCGACACCGGTGATCAGCAGGACGAAGGTCATCGACAGCTGGTCGAGCTGGAAGGCGACATCGGCCTGGAAGCCGCCGACCGGGATCCAGCTGAACAGATGCTGATGCAGCGCACGGTGCTCGGGGCTCTTGCCGAGCATGTCGACGAAGAGCGCCACCCCGACGGCGAACGACGCCACCGCCAGGAGGGTGCCGATCCAGTGGCCGGTGCGGTCGAGTCGTTTGCCGCCGCACAGCAGCAGGGCCGCACCGACCAGCGGTGCCGCGACAAGCAGCGCGATCAAGTTCTCCACTTTGTGCGACCCCTTACAGCTTCATCAGACTGGCGTCGTCGACCGAGGCCGTATGACGGGTGCGGAAGATCGACACGATGATCGCCAGGCCGACCACGACCTCGGCCGCGGCGACGACCATCGTGAAGAAGGCGATGATCTGGCCGTCCAGATTCCCGTGCATCCGCGAGAAGGTGACGAAGGCGAGATTGCAGGCGTTGAGCATCAGCTCGATGCACATGAACATCACGATGGCGTTCCGCCTGATCAGCACCCCGGCCGCGCCGATGGTGAACAGCAGGGCGGCGAGGTAGAGGTAGTAGACCGGGTTCATTTCTTGGCCCCCTCCTTGTGCTCCTTCCGCGGCGCGCCACCGGACGGCGGCGGCGCGGGCTCGTCCTCGGTGCCGCGGCCCAGCCACTCCTCGGAGCGCTGCTCCAGCGCCTTGAGTTCGGCGAGCGACTCACCCGAGACATCGCGGATCTGGCCGCGCTCGCGCAGCGTGGGACTGACGGTCAGCTCGGACGGGGTGCCGTCGGGCAGCAGGCCCGGGATGTCGACGGCGTTGTGCCGGGCGTAGACCCCCGGGGCGGGCAGCGGGGGCACCTGCTTGCCCTCGCGGATCCGCGCCTCGGACTGCTCGCGCTGCGACTTGGCCCGCTCCGTGCGCTCCCGGTGGGTGAGCACCATCGCGCCGACGGCCGCCGTGATCAGCAGCGCGCCGGTGACTTCGAAGGCGAAGACGTACTTGGTGAAGATGAGCGCGGCCAGGCCCTGCACATTGCCGCCGGCGTTCGCCTCGCCCAGGCCGTTGAACTCCTTGAGCGAGGCGTTGCCGATGCCGGCGATCAGCAGGATGCCGAAGCCGATGCCCAGTCCGGCGGCGAGCCAGCGCTGGCCCTTGAGCGTCTCCTTGAGGGAGTCCGCGGCCGTGACACCGACCAGCATGACGACGAACAGGAACAGCATCATGATCGCGCCCGTGTAGACCACGATCTGCACGACGCCGAGGAAGTACGCGCCGTTGGCGAGGTAGAAGACCGCCAGGACGATCATGGTGCCGGCGAGCGAGAGGGCGCTGTGCACCGCCCGCTTCATCAGGATCGTGCACAGCGCGCCGATGACGGCGACGCTGCCCAGGATCCAGAACTGCACGGCCTCCCCCGTGGAGGCGGCCGCGGCGGCGAGGCCGGTCATGCCTGCACCTCCTCGTCGGAGGTCCGGTCCGGCTGCTCGTCGGGGCGCTCCCCCTTGGAGACGGCGACCTGGCGGACGGTGCCGGGCGCGGCCTCGGTCACCAGCCCGTTGTAGTAGTCCTTCTCCGTCATGCCGGGGTAGATCGCATGCGGTGAGTCGACCATCGTGTCCTGCAGGCCCGCGAGCAGCTCCTCCTTGGTGTAGATGAGCGATTCGCGGGACCGGTCGGCGAGTTCGTACTCGTTGGTCATGGTGAGCGCGCGGGTCGGGCAGGCCTCCACGCACAGGCCGCACAGGATGCAGCGCAGATAGTTGATCTGGTAGACGCGGCCGTAGCGCTCGCCCGGGGAGTAGCGCTCCTCTTCGGTGTTGTCCGCGCCTTCGACATAGATCGCGTCCGCCGGGCAGGCCCAGGCGCACAGCTCGCAGCCGATGCACTTCTCCAGCCCGTCCGGATGGCGGTTGAGCTGATGACGGCCGTGGAAACGCGGCGCCGTCGGCTTCTTCTCCTCCGGATACTGCTCGGTCAGCCGCTTCTTGAACATGGCCTTGAAGGTCACGCCGAAGCCGGCCACGGGGTTCTGGAACTCAGGCACCGTCGCCCCCCTTTCCATCGGTCTCATTTCCGTCACTGACAGTGTCCATCCGACCACTGACAATCAACTCCCGCTCCCGGCGGGGCCGTCGGCGCGGCACGGGCGGCAGGCTCTGCCCGGGCAGCGGTGGTACGGGGAAGCCGCCGGCCATCGGGTCGAAGGCGCCGTCGCCGTCCGTCTCCGGCTCTTCCTCACCTCGTCGGAAGAAGTCCACGACCAGGGAGATGAGCAGCAGCCCGACGGCGCTGCCGGCGACGTACAGCACGATCTGGGAGAAGTCGTAGCCCTCGTTCTTCAGCGCCCGGACGGTGGCGACCAGCATCAGCCAGACCATCGAGACCGGGATGAGGACCTTCCAGCCGAGCTTCATGAACTGGTCGTAGCGCACCCGGGGAAGGGTGCCGCGCAGCCAGATGAAGAAGAACAGCAGCAGCTGCACCTTGAGGGTGAACCACAGCAGTGGCCACCAGCCGTGGTTGGCGCCTTCCCAGAACGTCGACACGGGCCAGGGCGCCCGCCAGCCGCCCAGGAAGAGCGTGATCGCGACCGCCGAGACGGTGACCATGTTGATGTACTCGGCCAGCATGAACATCGCGAACTTGATGGACGAGTACTCGGTGTTGAAGCCGCCGACGAGGTCGCCCTCGGACTCCGGCATGTCGAACGGCGCACGGTTGGTCTCGCCGACCATGGCGACGATGTAGATGATGAAGGACACCGGCAGCAGCAGGACGTACCACCGGCTCTGCTGCGACTCCACGATGGTGGAGGTCGACATCGACCCGGAGTACAGGAACACCGCCGCGAACGAGATGCCCATCGCGATCTCGTACGAGATCATCTGCGCGCACGAGCGCAGGCCGCCGAGCAGGGGGTAGGTCGAGCCGGAGGACCAGCCCGCCAGCACGATGCCGTAGATGCCGACCGAGGCCGTGGCCAGGATGTAGAGGATGCCGATGGGCAGGTCGGTCAGCTGCATCGGGGTGCGCTGGCCGAAGATCGAGATCTCGTTGTCGGCCGGGCCGAAGGGGATCACCGCGATCGCCATGAAGGCCGGGATGGCCGCCACGATCGGCGCGAGGATGTAGACCGCCTTGTCGGCGCGCTTGACGACCAGGTCCTCCTTCAGCATCAGCTTGATGCCGTCGGCCAGCGACTGGAGCATCCCCCAGGGGCCGTGCCGGTTGGGGCCGATGCGCAGCTGCATCCAGGCGACGACCTTGCGCTCCCAGACGATCGAGAACAGCACCGTCAGCATCAGGAACGCGAAGCAGAAGACCGCCTTGATGACGATCAGCCACCAGGGATCGCGGCCGAACATCGACAGGTCTTCCTGTGCCAGCACGGTCTGCGCGGTGGCCAGTTGGCCGAGTTGCATCATGCGTCCACCTCCTTGGCCGGCGCCGGCGTGCCCGGGGCGGCGGAGATCTTCACCAGGTCACCGGGGCGCGCCCCGGTGTCGGCGGCGACGCCACCGCCCGTGGAGTTGAGCGGCAGCCACACCACCCGGTCGGGCATCGGCGTGACCTTCAGCGGCAGCCGGACCGAGCCGGCCGGTCCGCCGACCTCCAGCAGGTCGCCGTCCTTGACGCCGGCCTCCTCGGCGGTGGCCTGCGACAGCCGGGCGAGCGCGGCGTGCCGGGTGCCGGCCAGCGCCTCGTCGCCTTCCTGGAGCAGCCCCTGGTCCAGCAGGAGCCGGTGCCCGGCGAGGACCGCCTCACCGTCGGCGGGCCGGGGCAGCGGACGCCCGGTCTCCAGGGGCTCACCGGCGTACGGGCCGTCCCAGTTGCCGAGCCGGTCCAGCTCGCGGCGTACGGAGCGGATGTCGGGCAGGGCCAGATGGACGTCCATGGCGTCGGCGAGCATGTGCAGCACCCGGGAGTCCGGCTGCAGCTGGCGGCGGGTCATCTGGTCCGGCTTGAGCGCCGCCTCGAACAGCCGCGCCCGGCCCTCCCAGTTGAGGAACGTGCCGGCCTTCTCCACCACGGCCGCCACCGGGAGGACCACATCCGCCCGCTCGGTGACCTGCGAGGGCCGCAGCTCCAGGCTGACCAGGAACCCGACCTCGTCCAAGGCGGTCAGCGCGCGGGCCGGGTCCGGTAGGTCGGCGACCTCGACGCCCGCTACCAGGAGCGCGCTGAGCTCACCGGTCGCGGCGGCCTCGATGATCTGGCCGGTGTCCCGGCCGTGCCGGTGCGGCAGCGCGGCCACGCCCCAGGCGGCGGCGACCTCGTCGCGGGCCCTCGGGTCGGTGGCCGGCCGCCCGCCGGGCAGCAGACCGGGCAGCGCGCCGGCCTCGACGGCGCCGCGGTCGCCCGCCCGCCGCGGAATCCACACCAGGCGCGCACCGGTCGCGGCGGCGGCGCGCACCGCGGAGGTCAGCGCCCCGGGCACCCCTGCCAGCCGCTCGCCGACGACGATCACCGCACCGTCCGCGCGCAGCGCCTCGGCCGCCGCGCGCCCCTCGCCCTCCAGGCTGACGCCGCCCGCGAGCGCGTCCAGCCATTCGGTCTCGGTGCCCGGTGCGGCCGGCAGCAGGGTCCCACCGGCCTTGATCAGCCCGCGTGAGGCGTAACTGCCCAGCCCGTAGGTGCGCTGGCCGCTCTTGCGGTGCGCCTTGCGCAGCCGCAGGAAGACGCCCGGCGCTTCCTCCTCGGCCTCGATCCCGGCCAGCAGTACGGCCGGCGCCTGTTCCAGGGTGGTGTACGTGACCCCGCTGCCGTCCAGGTCGCGGCCCCGGCCGGCGACCTTGGCCGCCAGGAAGTCGGCCTCCTCGGCGCTGTGCACCCGGGCCCGGAAGTCGATGTCGTTGCTCTGCAGGGCGATCCGGGCGAACTTGGCGTAGGCGTAGGCGTCCTCGACGGTCAGCCGGCCGCCGGTCAGTACGCCGGTGCGGCCCTTGGCCGCGGTCAGTCCGCGGGCCGCGGCCTCCAGGGCCTCGGGCCAGCTCGCCGGCTCCAGTTCACCGGACTCGGAGTCGCGCACCAGGGGGTGCTCCAGCCGGTCGCGCTGCTGCGTGTACCGGAAGGCGAACCGGCCCTTGTCGCAGATCCACTCCTCGTTGACCTCGGGGTCGTTGGCGGCCAGCCGCCGCAGGATCTTGCCGCGCCGGTGGTCGGTGCGGGTCGCGCAGCCGCCGGCGCAGTGCTCGCACACCGACGGTGAGGAGACCAGGTCGAAGGGGCGGGAGCGGAAGCGGTACGCGGCGGAGGTGAGCGCGCCGACCGGGCAGATCTGGATGGTGTTGCCGGAGAAGTACGACTCGAACGGGTCGCCCTCTCCGGTGCCGACCTGCTGGAGGGCGCCGCGCTCGACCAGCTCGATCATCGGGTCGCCGGCGATCTGGTTGCTGAAGCGGGTGCAGCGCGCGCACAGCACGCAGCGCTCGCGGTCCAGCAGCACCTGGGTGGAGATCGGCACCGGCTTGGCGAAGGTGCGCTTCCTGCCCTCGAAGCGCGACTCCGGGTCGCCGACCTGCATGGCCTGGTTCTGCAGCGGGCACTCGCCGCCCTTGTCGCAGACCGGGCAGTCCAGCGGGTGGTTGATCAGCAGCAGCTCCATCACGCCGCGCTGGGCCTTCTCGGCCACCGGGGAGGTCAGCTGCGACTTGACGACCATGCCGTCGGTGCAGGTGATGGTGCAGGAGGCCATCGGCTTGCGCTGGCCCTCCACCTCGACGATGCACTGCCGGCAGGCGCCCGCCGGGTCCAGCAGCGGGTGGTCGCAGAAGCGCGGGATCTCGATGCCGAGGAGTTCGGCGGCGCGGATGACCAGCGTCCCCTTGGGGACGGAGATCTCGATGCCGTCGATCGTCAGGGTGACGAGGTCCTCCGGCGGGACGGCCGCCTCGCCGCCCCCCGAGGGAGCATTTGTCACGACGGTCATGCATTCACCCCCAGGTGAGCGTCGTTGTCGGCCCACAGGGTCGACTTGGCGGGGTCGAACGGGCAGCCCCTGCCGGTGATGTGCTGCTCGTACTCCTCGCGGAAGTACTTGAGCGAGGAGAAGATCGGCGAGGCGGCGCCGTCGCCGAGGGCGCAGAAGGACTTGCCGTTGATGTTGTCGGCGATGTCGTTCAGCTTGTCGAGGTCGTCCATCCGGCCGTTGCCGGCCTCGATGTCGCGCAGCAACTGCACCAGCCAGTACGTCCCTTCGCGGCAGGGTGTGCACTTGCCGCAGGACTCGTGCGCGTAGAACTCGGTCCAGCGGGTGACCGCCCGTACGACGCAGGTGGTCTCGTCGAAGCACTGCAGCGCCTTGGTGCCGAGCATCGAGCCGGCGGCGCCGACGCCCTCGTAGTCGAGGGGGACGTCGAGGTGCTCGTCGGTGAACATCGGCGTCGAGGAGCCGCCCGGCGTCCAGAACTTCAGCCGGTGGCCGCGGCGCATACCGCCGCTCATGTCGAGCAGCTGGCGCAGGGTGATGCCCAACGGGGCCTCGTACTGGCCGGGGCTCGCGACATGGCCGCTGAGCGAGTAGAGCGTGAAGCCCGGGGACTTCTCGCTGCCCATCGACCTGAACCAGTCCTTGCCCTTGTTCATGATCGCGGGAACCGACGCGATGGATTCGACGTTGTTCACGACAGTGGGGCAGGCGTAGAGGCCGGCCACCGCGGGGAAGGGAGGACGCAGCCGGGGCTGTCCGCGACGGCCCTCCAGGGAATCGAGCAGCGCGGTTTCCTCACCGCAGATGTACGCGCCGGCGCCCGCGTGCACGATCACGTCCAGGTCGAGTCCCGAGCCGAGGATGTTCTTCCCGAGGAAGCCCGCCGCATAGGCCTCGCGTACGGCCTCGTGCAGCCGGCGCAGGACGGGTACGACCTCACCGCGCAGATAGATGAAGGCGTGGTGCGACCGGATCGCATGGCAGGCGATCACGATCCCCTCGATGAGGGAGTGCGGGTTCGCGAAGAGGAGGGGGATGTCCTTGCAGGTCCCGGGCTCCGATTCGTCGGCGTTGACGACGAGGTAGTGCGGCTTGCCGTCGCCCTGCGGGATGAACTGCCACTTCATCCCGGTGGGGAAGCCGGCGCCGCCGCGGCCGCGCAGGCCGGAGTCCTTGACGTAGGCGATGACGTCGTCGGGAGGCATCGCGAGCGCCTTGCGCAGGCCCTCGTAGCCCTCGTGCCGGCGGTAGGTCTCCAGCGTCCAGGACTCGGCCTGGTCCCAGAAGGCGGACAGGACGGGCATGAGGAGTTTCTCCGGGCTCGCCTCTCCCCCGGCGTGCGGCCGGGAGGTGCCCCCGTGCTCGGCTGCCACTGTCATCACTCCCCCTCCTCTGCTGTGGGCCCGGCCGGGTGCTGGTCGTCGGAGGCCGAGGTCTCGTGCGGTGCGTCGTGGGAACTGGGGTGGCCCGAGGGCGCCTGCTCGGCGGAGTGCCCGGACGGGGGCTCGTCCGTCGGGTGGTCGGTGGTCGTCCGCGGGGCGATGACGTGGTCGGCGCCGCGGCCCGGTGCGGCCTCGCCCTTGGCCAGGCGCAGTCCGATCAGGGAGGCGGATCCGGCGCCGCCGGTGGCCTCGACGGCGCCCGGCCGCTCGTCCGGGAATCCGGCGAGCATCCGGGCGGTCTCCTTGAAGGTGCACAGCGGTGCGCCGCGGGTGGGCTCGACGGTGCGGCCCGCCCGGAGGTCGTCGACGAGCCGCCGGGCGGACTGCGGCGTCTGGTTGTCGAAGAACTCCCAGTTGACCATCACGACCGGGGCGAAGTCGCAGGCGGCGTTGCACTCGATGTGTTCGAGGGTGACGGCGCCGTCCTCGGTGGTCTCGCCGTTGCCGACGCCGAGGTGCTCCTTGAGCTCCTCGAAGATGGCGTCGCCGCCCATCACCGCGCACAGGGTGTTGGTGCAGACGCCGACCTGGTAGTCGCCGCTCGGCTTGCGGCGGTACATGGAGTAGAAGGTCGACACCGCGGTGACCTCGGCGGTGGTCAGGTCCAGCTGCTCGGCGCAGAAGCGGATGCCGGTGCGGGTGACGTGCCCTTCCTCGGCCTGTACGAGGTGCAGCAGCGGCAGCAACGCCGAGCGCGCGCCGGGGTAGCGGGCGATCACCTCCTTGGCGTCCGCCTCAAGCCGGGCCCGCACCTCGGCCGGGTAGTCGGGGGCCGGGAGCATGGGCATCCCCAGGCTGGTGGGGGTTTCGGGGGTTCCGCCCCGAGAAGACGCGGTGGTCACCGGTCGACGCCTCCCATCACGGGGTCGATGGACGCGACGGCGACGATGACGTCGGCGACCTGGCCGCCTTCGCACATCGCCGCCATGGCCTGCAGGTTGGTGAAGGACGGATCGCGGAAGTGCACCCGGTAGGGACGGGTGCCGCCGTCGCTGACCACGTGCACACCCAGCTCGCCCTTGGGGGACTCGACGGCCGCGTAGGCCTGTCCGGGCGGGACCCGGAAGCCCTCGGTCACGAGCTTGAAGTGGTGGATCAGGGCCTCCATCGAGGTGCCCATGATCTTCTTGATGTGGTCGAGGGAGTTGCCCAGGCCGTCCGGGCCGAGGGCCAGCTGGGCGGGCCAGGCGATCTTCTTGTCCGCGACCATCACGGGGCCGGGCTCCAGGCGGTCCAGGCACTGCTCGACGATCCGCAGCGACTGGCGCATCTCCTCCAGCCGGATCAGGAACCGGCCGTAGGAGTCGCAGGTGTCGGCGGTCGGCACCTCGAACTCGTAGTCCTCATAGCCGCAGTACGGCTGCGTCTTGCGCAGGTCGTGCGGGAGTCCGGCGGAGCGCACGATGGGGCCGGTGGCTCCGGTGGCCATACAGCCGGCCAGGTCCAGATAGCCGATGCCCTCCATGCGGCCCTTGAAGACGGGGTTGCCGGTGGCGAGCTTGTCGTACTCGCCGATGTTCTTGCGCATCTTCTTGACGAAGGCGCGCACCTGGTCGACCGCCCCCGGGGGCAGGTCCTGGGCGAGGCCGCCGGGCCGGATGTAGGCGTGGTTCATCCGCAGGCCGGTGATCAGCTCGTAGATGTCGAGGATGAGCTCGCGGTCGCGGAAGCCGTAGATCATGATCGTGGTGGCGCCCAGCTCCATGCCGCCGGTGGCGATGCACACCAGGTGGGAGGAGAGCCGGTTGAGTTCCATCAGCAGCACGCGGATGACCGAGGCCCGGTCGGGGACGTCGTCGGTGATGCCGAGCAGCTTCTCCACGGCCAGGCAGTAGGCCGTCTCGTTGAAGAAGGGGGTGAGGTAGTCCATCCTCGTGACGAAGGTGGTGCCCTGCGTCCAGGTCCGGTATTCGAGGTTCTTCTCGATACCGGTGTGCAGATAGCCGATGCCGCAGCGGGCCTCGGTGACGGTCTCCCCGTCGATCTCCAGGATCAGCCTGAGCACACCGTGCGTCGAGGGGTGCTGCGGCCCCATGTTGACGATGATCCGCTCGTCGTCGGACTTGACCGCGGCGGCCGCGATCTCGTCCCAGTCGCCGCCGGAGACGTTGTAGACCGTGCCCTCGGTGGTCTCGCGGCCCAGCGACTCCCGGGTGTCGAAGTCGCTTGAGGTGCGGTGGCCGTTCGAGGAGTGGGAGTGCGGTGCAGTAGTCATCAGCTGTACGACCTCCGCTGGTCGGGAGCCGGGATCTGGGCGCCCTTGTACTCGACGGGGATGCCGCCGAGCGGGTAGTCCTTGCGCTGCGGGAAGCCCTGCCAGTCGTCGGGCATCATGATCCGGGTCAGCGCCGGATGACCGTCGAAGATCAGGCCGAAGAAGTCGTACGTCTCGCGCTCGTGCCAGTCGTTGGTCGGATAGACCGCCACGAGCGAGGGCACGTGCGGGTCGGCGTCCGGGGCGGAGACCTCCAGCCGGATCAGCCGGTTGTGGGTGATCGAGCGCAGGTGGTAGACGGCGTGCAGCTCGCGGCCGGTGTCCCCGGGGAAGTGCACCCCGCTCACGCCCGTGCACAGCTCGAAGCGCAGCGCCGGGTCGTCGCGCAGGATCTTGGCGACGGCCGGCAGGTACTCCCGCTCGATGTGGAAGGTCAGCTCGTCGCGGTCCACGACCGTCTTGGCGATGACGTTCTCGGGGACCAGCCCCTGTTCGTCGAGGGCGCCCTCCAGCTCGTCGGCGATCTCGTCGAAGTCGCCGTACCCTCCCCCGTCGGCACCCGGTCCGCCGTACGGCCGCTGGGACGCGCCGGGCAGCCGGACGGTCCGTACGAGGCCGCCGTAGCCGGTGGTGTCCCCGCCGTTGTCGGCGCCGAACATGCCGCGGCGGGTGGCGATCACCTCGCCGGTGTCGTCGCGCTGTGCCGGTACGGCCTCGTCCGAGGCGTCCGGACGCTCGGGGTTCGTCTGCTCACTCATCGCAGCAGCCCCTTCATCTCGATCAGCGGGAGCGCCTTGAGTGCCGCCTCCTCCGCCTCGCGGGCGGCCTGCTGCTGATTGACCCCGAGCTTGGTGTGCTGGATCTTGTCGTGGAGCTTGAGGATGGCGTCCATCAGCATCTCGGGACGCGGCGGGCAGCCCGGCAGATAGATATCGACGGGCACGATGTGGTCGACGCCCTGCACGATCGCGTAGTTATTGAACATTCCGCCCGATGAGGCGCAAACCCCCATGGAGATCACCCACTTCGGGTTCGGCATCTGGTCGTAGACCTGCCGCAGTACGGGGGCCATCTTCTGGCTCACCCGGCCGGCCACGATCATCAGATCCGCCTGGCGCGGCGAGCCCCGGAAGACCTCCATGCCGAAGCGGGCCAGGTCGTAGCGCCCGGCGCCGGTCGTCATCATCTCGATGGCGCAGCAGGCCAGCCCGAAGGTCGCCGGGAAGACCGATGATTTGCGCACCCAGCCCGCGGCCTGCTCGACAGTGGTCAGCAAAAAGCCGCTCGGCAGCTTCTCTTCAAGTCCCATGTGTGACCCCTAGTCCCATTCCAGGCCGCCACGACGCCAGACATAGGCGTAGGCGACGAAGACGGTGAGCGCGAAGAGGAGCATCTCGACGAGCCCGAACAGTCCCAGGGCGTCGAAGGTGACGGCCCAGGGATAGAGGAAGACGATCTCGATGTCGAAGACGATGAAGAGCATCGCCGTCAGGTAGTACTTGATCGGGAAGCGACCGCCACCGGACGGGTGTGGCGTCGGCTCGATTCCGCATTCGTACGCCTCGAGCTTGGCCCGGTTGTAGCGCCTGGGCCCGACGAGGGTGGCCATGACGACGGAGAAGATCGCAAAGCCTGCCCCTAGGGCTCCCAGTACGAGGATGGGCGCGTAAGCGTTCACCGTCCCCGCTCCCTTCAGTCGACGATGACTGGTTGGCGGTCCGCTCGGGCCCTCTGATCGCCCCATGGAGATCGTGCACATGTGAGGCAGTTCACAAGCCCGAGTCGCCTGCATCTTATGCCCGCTGGTGTGTGATCTGCGACACGGGGGTGGACAACGCCTTTGTGATCTCCACCACCCGGCGAAGGATCATGAAGTCGGATGAGCGGTGATCTTCATACGCGAAGCGCGCGAGTGATCACGAGAGGTGACATTCACACGGGTTACCGCTGGTCAGGGTGGTGATGCCATTATCAAGTAGTGGCGATCGCAGGCAAATTGGTGCTGGACGCGCCCAACTGCTAGTGGAGCCGGACCCGTCGGCGTGACCCGCTCGTGACCCGGCCGTGATCGTCGGTACGTGCCCCCGTTCACGAGCGACCGGCCGCGCCGGATCACGGGAACATAACGGACACTCAAGAGTGACCTATCCCACGCTATTTCGGGCACTGAGTTCTTGACGCCTGGGAAGCCTTGGCGTGGCGCGTGAGGAAGTGATAGGCCCCCGCCGGCCCCGCACGGAGCAGCAAATGCCGTGCGTAGGAACATGATCGCGAAATTCGGACATCGCGCCGGCGAGCCGACGGACAGTCAAAAGTCCGTTTTGTTCGCCGTGTACGCGTCAAGTGTGGCGCACTGCACCTTTCTTGGCAGCAACCTCCGGCGCCTGATAGCCGTTATTGCCATGTCCCCGAACGCACTCATACCCAGCCACCGGAAGCCCCGCCGTTCCGCGTCCTCGCGGGCACTGCGTGCGGGCGTGACCGGTGGCTTCCTCACTCTCGCGGTGACCGGCGCGACCGTGCCGGCCAACGCCGCGGAAAAGCCCGTCTCCGAGACCCAGGAGATGCCGACGATCACGACGGCGCTGGCGACCAGCGCCGCCAAGAGCGCCGACACCGCCGAGCAGGTCGCGTTCAACTACGAGCGCCAGGCGCTCCAGGACAGCGTCTTCGCCAAGGCCGCCAAGGCCGCGGAGAAGGACAAGGCCGAGGCGGTAAAGAAGGCCAAGGCCGAGGCGAAGAAGAAGGCCGAGGAGGCCCGCAAGGCCAAGGAGGCCGCCCAGGCCCGTGCCTCGCGCTCCGATGAGCGGACCACCCTGTCCGCGCCGTCGACCTCCAACGCCACCGGCTCCACCGCCACCCTGATCGCCTTCCTCAAGGCGCAGCTGGGCAAGGCGTATGTGCTCGGCTCCACCGGCCCCTCGTCGTACGACTGCTCCGGCCTGACCCAGGCCGCGTTCCGCCAGGTCGGTATCGACCTGCCGCGCGTCTCGCAGGACCAGTCCACCACCGGCACCCAGGTCGGCCTGGACAACCTGCAGGTCGGCGACATCCTCTACTGGGGCAGCGCGGGCAGCGCCTACCACGTCGGCGTCTACATCGGCGACGGCAAGTTCATCGGCGCCCAGAACTCGAGCACCGGCATCGTCGAGCGCCCGCTCAGCTACGACATGCCCACCGGCGCGGTGCGCGTCCTGTAGGACCGCCGCACACCAGGTGCTGAAAAGGACCGCCCCTCCCGCAGCTCGGGGGGCGGTCCTTTGACGTAGGGCGTACGGGGTGGTGGGGCGGCTACCAGCCCGCGCCCGCCGGCTGCTTGGTGGTCGCGTTGAGCCGGTTGAACAGGTTGGTGATCCCGATCGTCAGCACGATCGCCGACAGCTGCCGCTCGTCGAAGTGGTCGGCGGCGGCGTCCCACACGGCGTCCGGCACCGGGTCGGAGCTGTCGGCGAGCCGGGTGGCCGACTCGGTGAGCGCGAGGGCGGCGCGCTCGGCGTCCGAGAAGTACGGCGCCTCCCGCCAGGCCGCGACCGCGAACAGCTTGTCGTCGCTCACCCCCGACTTGCGGGCGCTCTTGACGCCGCCGTCGACGCAGAAGCTGCAGCCGTTGATCTGGCTGGCCCGCAGATGCACCAGCTCCAGCGTCTCCTCCGGAACCCCGCCCCGCCGCGTCGCCTTCACCACGTCGAGAAGGGGCTGCATGGCCTCGGGGATGACCACCGCGGGGTTCTTCATGCGTGCTTCCATCACTGCTCTCCTCCGAAGTGCCGTCCGGCGGCCCCCACCGGGAGGCCGCGCGCCGGGAGATCCCGTCCGGGAATCTCCTCGTCACCGCACTGACGGATGCCGGCCGGAGAATGTGACGGGGGGCGGCCCGGAATTTCTCCCGGACCGCCCCCAAGACCGCCCACCAGGGCTGCCACCAGGACGTCTACGCCTTCGGCGCGACCTTCGACAGGCCGTTGATGATGCGGTCCATCGCGTCTCCGCCCGTGGGGTCGGTGAGGTTGGCGAGCATCTTGAGGGTGAAGCGCATCAGCAGCGGGTGGGTCAGACCGCGCTGCGTGGCGATCTTCATGACCTTGGGGTTGCCGATCAGCTTCACGAAGGCGCGGCCGAGCGAGTAGTAGCCGCCGTAGGTGTCCTTGAGGATCTTGGGGTAGCGCTGCAGGGCCAGCTCGCGCTGGGCGTACGTGGCGCGCGCCTGGGCCTGCACGATGACCTCGGCGGCGATGCTGCCGGACTCCATGGCGTAGGCGATGCCCTCGCCGTTGAACGGGTTGACCAGGCCGCCCGCGTCACCGACCAGCAGCAGGCCCTTGGTGTAGTGCGGCTGGCGGTTGAAGGCCATCGGGAGCGCGGCGCCGCGGATCGGGCCGGTCATGTTCTCCGGCGTGTAGCCCCAGTCGGCGGGCATCGAGGCGCACCACGCCTTGAGGATCTCGCGCCAGTCCAGCTCCTTGAAGGAGGCGGAGGTGTTCAGCACGCCGAGACCGACGTTGCTCGTACCGTCGCCCATGCCGAAGATCCAGCCGTAGCCGGGCAGCAGCCGGTCCTGCGCGCCGCGCCGGTCCCACAGCTCCAGCCAGGACTCCAGGTAGTCGTCGTCGTGGCGGGGCGAGGTGAAGTAGGTGCGGACGGCGACGCCCATGGGGCGGTCCTCGCGGCGGTGCAGGCCCATGGCCAGCGACAGCCGGGTGGAGTTGCCGTCCGCGGCGACGACGAGCGGGGCGTGGAAGGTGACCGGGGTCTTGTCCTCACCGAGCTTGGCGTGCACGCCGGTGATGTGGCCGGTCAGCTCATTGATGACGGGGGCGCCCACGTTGCAGCGCTCGTAGAGCCGGGCGCCGGCCTTCTGCGCCTGCCGCGCCAGCTGCTCGTCGAAGTCGTCGCGCTTGCGGACGAGTCCGTAGTCCGGGAACGAGGCGAGATCCGGCCAGTCGAGCTGGAGCCGGGAGCCGCCGCCGATGATCCGCAGGCCCTTGTTGCGCAGCCAGCCCGCTTCCTCGGAGATGTCGATGCCCATGGCGACCAGCTGCTTGGTGGCGCGCGGGGTGAGGCCGTCGCCGCACACCTTCTCGCGCGGGAAGGCGGTCTTCTCCAGGAGGAGGACGTCCAGTCCGGACTTGGCCAGGTGGTAGGCGGTCGTCGAGCCGGCGGGCCCGGCGCCGACGACGATCACGTCCGCGCTGTGCTCGGAGCGGGGCGTGGTCTTTGACGCGGTCACGGACTCCGTCACGGCGAGGTCTCCCGGAAGTCGATATCTGGGTGCCGACCGGCACTGGGCACGTGCAGTCTATGGGGGCGTATGTGATCAGAACCTGAAGGGTTGGTCCATGAACAGACCTCCGCAGTCACTCCCGGTCGTCGAACTGCGCGTCCCCACCGACGAGGACGCACTGAACTGGCACCGCGTCTTCGACCACCCCGACGTGATGGAGTTCCACGGCGGCACATCGGCCGAATTGTCCGTGTACGAGGAGCTGACGGCCCGCCAGCGGCTCCACGACGCGGAACGGGGTTTCTGTCTTTACACCATGCTCGACCCCGCGGACGGCGCGGTCATCGGCTTCACCGGCGCCCAGCCCTGGCCGCACGAGTGGGGCCCCCAGGGCGAGATCGAGATCGGCTGGCGGCTGGGCCGCGCGTACTGGGGCAAGGGGTACGCCACGGCGGCCGCGCAACTGGCCCTGGAACGCGTACGGAAGGCCGGGGTGCGTCAGGTGGTGGCGATGGTCGACGCCCGCAACGAGCGGTCGCTCGCGGTGACCCGGCGCCTGGGGATGCGGCGGGCGGAGACGGTGGTCACGCCGCAGGGGAAGCGGACGGCCTACTGCCACCGGCTGGACGTGTGAGTCCCGGCGCCGTCGGGCCGGCGGCCGGCGCCGCCTGACGACGCGCGCGAGGGCGCCGCGGTCCTCCCGCGGCGCCCTCGCGCGTCCCACGCGGACCGGGGAACGCCCCCTGGTCCGCCCCTGGTCCACGTCCCCTAGTCCACGTCCGCGTCGCTGACGGACCAGGTGGCGAGCGCCGTGCTGAAGACCTTGTCGGCCTCCGGGTCGTACTGCGCCTCCAGGCACTCGTAGTAGATGCTGTACTCGGTGCCGTCGGCGGCGAGATAGGCCTGGTCGACGGCGTGGACGGTGTTCCCCGTGTCGTTGACGTAGGTGAACTCCCAGCGGGCGCCCGGGCTGTCCTGGAAGGTGTTCCGCTTCAGCTCCGTGCGCTGGTAGTTCAGCCGCTTCTTGGCGCCCTTCTCCATGGTCAGGAAGTTGTCGTAGGAGGACTGCGGGGCGTTGGCGATCACGCCGATGCGCAGGTACTGCTTGCCGACCGGAGCCTTGTAGTCGGTCTGGGTGCCCTTGGGCTCCCGCTTCCAGTCGTGCCGTACGGCGATCGAGAAGCCGTTGGGGTCGTACTTCTGGACGAAGCCGTCGGGCAGACCGGCGGTGGGCCCGTCCGTGGGGGTACCGGTCGGCTCTCCGCTCGCGGTGGCCCCGGGGGACGAGGGCGAGGTCGGGGTCGCGGACGGTCCCGGCGTGGGCGGTGCGCTCTTGACCGGGGCCGGCTGGTCGGCCTTCTTGTCGTCGCCGCCGTCGGCGCTCCGGTTGTCGCCGCCGCGGTGGTTGCCGAAGTACAGCGCACCGGCCGTCGCCCCGCCGCCGACCAGGAACGCCGCCAGCGCCAGCGCCAGCCACTTCAGCACCCGGCGGCGGGGCTTGGACGGCTCCGGCACCGGTTCCTGCCCGGACCGCACGAGCGGCAGATCCGGCGCGGTGGGGGTCGGCGGGGCGGGGTTGGGCGCGGCGGGAGCGGGCGCCGAGGGTACGGGCGCGGCAGGCGCAGCGGGGTGGGCGGTGGCCGGGGTGGCCTCCGCGGGAGCGACCGGAGCGGCCGCCATGGGCGCGCCCGGAGCGGCGGCACCCGGGGCGGCGTACGGCGCGGCCGGGGCGGCACCGTACGAGCCGGGCACCGGTGCGGTCGGCCCGCCGCCGCGCCCCACCATCCGCAGCAGATACGGCACGACCAGCACCGCGCCGAACGTCCACAGCAACGCGAACAGCAGCGTCTCGGCGCCGCCCGCGGCGAGTTCACCGTGCGCGCCGGCGAGGCGGCCGCCGTACCCGCTCCCGTAACCGCCGCCGTAGCCACTGCCGTAGCCACTGCCGTAGCCGTCCCCGTAGCCGTATCCGTCACCGCCTCCGGCACGGAACGTCGCGCTCACGCTCGCGCCCGCGACCAGCACCAGCAGCACCAGCGAGACGACGAAGAAGCCCGCGGACAGCAGCTGTTCGCGGCGGTCGGCGCTGCGCCGTACGACCAGGAAGCCGACCAGCAGCGCACCGGCCAGAGCGCCGGCCAGCACGCCGAACAGCACCCAGCCGCCGCCCAGATGACTCAGCTCCCCGTAGCCGAGCGACTGCCGGCCGGAGTCCAGGAACGGGATGGCGGGGAGGTTCCACTCGGCGTTCACCGGCGCACCCCAGGCCATCGCGAGCGCCAGCGCACCGATGTTGGGCAGCAGCACCAGCGCCGCGACGACCCCGCCGCCGTCGAGGTCCTTGGCGTTGGTGAGCAGCACCACGACGGCGACGACGCCTGCCAGGAGGACGACGGCCAGCAGCGCGAGCAGCGCGGTGCGCAGCGCACCGAGGGCGATCCGCCGGCCGGGCCGGGCGGCGAGCCAGGCCCCCGCCTCGCCGCGCCCCACCGTGACGCCGCACACCGCGGCCGCCAGCAGGAAGGACCACAGCAGCGTGAGGAACGGCGCGGACGACAACTCGACGCCGCTGTAGGAGGGCTGGGCCAGCAGGCCCAGGGCGAAGGTGCCGGCGCCGCAGAGCGCGGCCACCCGCAGCACGGTCTCCGGGACGGCGGTCCGGGCGTCGGCCGCCGGCCCCGTCAGGGGCGCCCCGGCGGCGCCGGACGGCCGGACGGCGGCGAACCGGCGGGCGCCCGCCGCCAGCAGGCCCGCCCACGCCATGGTGACCACGAGCGGCACCAGCGACAGCGTCGCCTCGCCCGAGAGCCCTTCGCCGAACGGCCCCAGGGACGCCCCGGCGTCTCCGGCGAGGGTGACCCCGCCGCCGACGCTCTGCAGCAGCAGCGCCAGCGCGATCCGCATCCGTACGCCCCAGCCGAGCCCGCCCGAGTGCGCGTTGTCCGAGGAGAACATCGCCAGCACCGAGGCCAGTACCAGCAACAGCAGCGTCGGCCCGGCGGCGACCTTGGCCGCCGATATCCAGTCGCCCCGCACCGTGCGGGCGAGCAGGGCGCCCACGGCCGAGGGCCGGGCGGGCGCCGCGTACCCGGGAGGACCGGGTGGCGCGGCGGGGGCCGGCGGCTGCCCCGGGACCGGTGGCCGCGGCGGGGGCGGCGGCCCGTCGGGGGCGGGTGGCGCGGCGGCCTGCCGCTCCCGGCCGCAGCCCATGCAAAAGCGTGCCTCGGGTGGCGAGGCAGAACCACAGTCCGGGCAGAACGACGACAAAACGGACTCCGGAGGTCAACGGGCAGCGCGAACAGCTACCGCGGGCGAACGTAGGGACATCACTGCCCCACGCATGGTTCCCGTCGGTGCGCTCCCGGTGGTGCGGAGTTACCCAAGCGAGTCCGAGCGGCTCCGAACCCCGCCGGACCCGGGCGCCGCGGCCCGCCGGCTCCGCCTCAGTTCGCCGGCTTCCTCCCCCGGTGCAGCGCCACGATCCCGCCGGTCAGGTTGCGCCAGGCGACCTTGGTCCAGCCCACGCCCTGCAGCCGGGCGGCGAGTTCGGGCTGGTTGGGCCAGGTGCGGATGGACTCGGCGAGGTAGACGTAGGCGTCCGGGTTGCTGCTGACCGCGCGGGCGACCGGCGGCAGCGCACGCATCAGGTACTCGGTGTAGACCGTCCGGAACGGCGCCCAGGTCGGCTCGCTGAACTCGCAGATCACGACCCGGCCGCCGGGCTTGGTGACCCGGTACAGCTCCGCCAGCGCGGCATCGGTGTCCTGGATGTTGCGCAGCCCGAAGGAGATGGTCACGGCGTCGAACACATCGTCCGCGAACGGCAGCCGGGTCCCGTCACCGGCGGTGAACGGCAGCCACGGATGCCGCTTCTTGCCCTCCTTCAGCATGCCGACGGAGAAGTCGCACGGCACGACGTACGCACCGGTCCGGGCGAACGGCAGCGAGGAGGTGCCGGTGCCGGCCGCGAGGTCGAGCACCCGCTCGGCGGGCCGGGCGGCCACCGCGCGGTCCACCTCCTTGCGCCACAGCCGCGCCTGCCCCAGGGAGAGCACGTCGTTGGTGAGGTCGTACCGTGCCGCCACGTCGTCGAACATCGCGGCGACTTCGTGCGGCTGCTTGTCCAGGGATGCTCGGGTCACTCGGTTATTGTCCACCGTGCGGGGGCCGGCACCCGCACCGGGCACGTTCATCTGCGGAAGCCCGTCCGGACCGGCACCCGCACCGGGCACGTTCATCTGCGGAAGCCCGTCCGGACCGGCACCCGCACCGGGCACGGCCCGGCGGGTGCGGGGTGCGGAGGTCTGGTCGGGGACGGCCGGCTGCCCCCCTCAGAACATCCGGGCGGTCGAGCGGTGCGCAGTGCATCGTGAGCGGCCGGCGCCGGCCGTCCCCGCGGCAACGATCATGCCGCCCCGAATCCCTCGTTCCGCTTGCGTTGACGCCGCCCTGACGTGCGGCGGGGGCGCGTTGACGGGGCCCTGACGGCACCGGCCGCGCGGCCGGGCCGCGCTCAGCGGCGGCGATGGACCAGGCGGCCGGCGAGGACGGTGGCCAGCGCGCTGCCGTCCGCCGCGAAGACGGCGAAGTCGGCCGGGCCTCCGACGGTCAGTGCGCGGGGCCGGGGGCCCGGCAGCTCCGCGAGCCCGGACCGCCGGACGGCCGTGCGGACCGCGGGCCGGGTGAACGGACCGGTCAGCGCGGTCGTCCCGGCGGCCAGCAGGCGCTGCAGCCCGCGGCGGGCGCTCGCGCCCCAGCGGGCATCGGTCATGTCGAGGGCCGCGAGCGCCTCGCCCGTGATCGGCTCGCCGCCCAGCTCGTCGGCCTCGCGCGGATCGGGGTGGTAGGCGGCCTCCAGCAGCGCGGCGCCGTCCGGTTCGTAGCGCCCGGGGGTCAGTACGCCGTCCCACTCGCGGACACGCGCCGGGTAGACCGCCAGCAGCTCCTCGTACGGGCCGATGGCGGCGAGGCGGGCGCCGTCCACGACGACCGCATGCCCTTCGGCCAACTCACCGTCGTGCACGAGCCGGACACCCCGCACACGGTGAAGTGTCAGCACCGCAGACTCAGTTCGCCTCGACGAGCTTCAGCTCCGGGTGGGCCGTGCCGCCCTCGATGGCCGTCGAGGACAGATGCGAGACGACCTTGTCGTCGACGGGGTCGTTGGCCGGGTCGTCGTGGACGAGCAGGTGCTCGTACGTCGTGGCGCGCTGCGCCGGGACCCGGCCCGCCTTGCGGATCAGGTCGATGATCTCCATGCGGTTGGAGCGGTGCTTGGCGCCGGCCGAGGAGACCACGTTCTCCTCCAGCATGATCGAGCCGAGGTCGTCCGCGCCGTAGTGCAGCGAGAGCTGGCCGATCTCCTTGCCGGTGGTCAGCCACGAGCCCTGGATGTGCGCGATGTTGTCGAAGAAGATCCGGGCGATGGCGATCATGCGCAGGTACTCGAAGAGGGTGGCCTGCGTCCGGCCCTTGAGGTGGTTGTTCTCCGGCTGGTAGGTGTACGGGATGAAGGCGCGGAAGCCGCCCGTGCGGTCCTGGACGTCGCGGATCATCCGCAGGTGCTCGATCCGCTCGGCGTTGGTCTCGCCGGTGCCCATCAACATCGTGGACGTCGACTCCACACCCAGCTTGTGGGCCGCCTCCATGATCTCCAGCCAGCGCTCGCCGGACTCCTTCAGCGGCGCGATGGCCTTGCGGGGGCGGGCCGGGAGGAGTTCGGCGCCGGCGCCCGCGAAGGAGTCCAGCCCCGCGGCGTGGATGCGCTCGATGGCCTCCTCGACCGACACCTTGGAGATCCGGGCCATGTGCTCGACCTCGGACGCGCCGAGGGAGTGGATGACCAGCTGCGGGAAGGCCTTCTTGATGGCGGAGAAGTGCTTCTCGTAGTACTCGACGCCGTAGTCCGGGTGGTGGCCGCCCTGGAACATGATCTGGGTGCCGCCCAGTTCGACGGTCTCCGCGCAGCGGCGCAGGATGTCGTCGAGGTCGCGGGTCCAGCCCTTGGCGGTGTCCTTGGGCGGGGCGTAGAAGGCGCAGAACTTGCAGGCCGTCACGCACACGTTGGTGTAGTTGATGTTGCGTTCGATGATGTACGTCGCGATGTGCTCGGTGCCGGCGTAACGGCGACGGCGGATCGCGTCGGCGGCCCGGCCCAGCGCGTGCAGCGGCGCGGAGCGGTACAGGTCGAGCGCTTCCTCCGGCGTGATGCGGCCGCCCTGTGCGGCGCGGTCGAGTACGGACTGGAGGTCGGCGTTCTCGGTCACCGGGGCGTCCCTTTCGCAGGCGGGCATCACGACTGAACCAGCGTACGTCAGGGGTCCGACAGGCTCGCTGGCGGCCGGTCCGCACGCACGCGGTGCTCACCCCGCCCTCGCCCGGTGCCCGTCCGGCCTTCGGTCATCGCTTGGTCAGCGTCGCCTTCGGCGTGCCGCCCGCGTCGTCGTCCGAGGCGAACGCGATCGTGGCGCCCCCCTTGCCGAGGGTGTACGTCACACGGGACTTGTTGCCCGTGCAGCCCGGCCCCTGCTTGCCGTCCGGGCGCTCGACGAGCACCAGCCGGCCGGCCGTGGCCGACTCCAGCTTCGCCTTGGCCTCGCAGCGCACCAGCACCGCGTCGTAGACCGTGTGGATGACGTAGTCGCCCTTGCCGCCGGCCTCGATGGTGCTGGTCATCGTGCCGTTGGGGATCCCGTGCGACGTGGTGATGCTGCCGGTCCAGGTGCCGAGGAACGGCTTGGCGACCGAGGGTTCGGTCCCGGGGACGGTCGGACCGGCCGTGGGCGTGCCGTCGGCCGGCGGCTTGGCGCCGGCCTTCGGTCCGGCGTCGGCGTCGGCGCCCGTCCCCGGCAGCAGGCGGAAGACGAACCCCGCCGTCGTCGCGGCGGCCAGCGCACCGGCCACCGACAGCACCAGCGTGCAACTCACCCGCCGCGGCCGGTCCCGGCCCGCCACCGCACCGGTCAGCGCGATCCGCCGCTCCTTGGGCGCGGCGGGACTCGGAGCCCCGGTCGGCAGGTCGGCGATACCGGGGGCGGTCGGGGGATGGGCGGACCCCTGTGGCGCCGCATGGCCGCCGGCGGCCGGCCAGGACGCGGGCCGCGGCGGCGGGCCGGGCGGCTGGGCGGGCGCCTGGGCGGAGACCCCCGAGGCACCCGCGACCTGCGCCTGCGCGTCAAAGGGCACCAGCCCCGACGCCACCCAACCGGACGCCGCCCCACCCGATCCGTCAGACGCGCCCCTACCGGACGCGACCCCGCCGGCCGCCCCGTACGAAGGGTCCGGCGGCCCGAACACCCCGCCGGGCGCACCGGCCGCGGTCCCCGAGTGCCCGCCCGTCCCCTCCCCCGCATCGAGGTTCAGCAGCTCCACCGCCTGCCGGCTGACCCGCTCCACCAGCGGCCCCGGCAGCCAGCCGGCCCGCACCAGGCCCGCCGCGCCACCGCTGCCCTCCCCCGCGAGACGGGCCGCCAGCGCCTCGGGCGCCGGGCGGTCCGCGGGGTTCTTCGCGAGGCAGGTGGCCACCCACTCCCGCAGCTCACCGGCGAGCCCCGGGCCGAGCTCCGGCTCCTCGTGGACGACCTTGTAGAGCAGCGAGGCGGACGAGTCCCCCGGGAACGGACTGGTACCGGTCGCCGCGAAGGCCAGCACCGCGCCGAGCGAGAAGACGTCGGCGGCGCCCCCGGCCCCCTTGCCGAGGATCTGCTCGGGCGCCATGTAGCCGGGCGACCCCACCGACACCCCTGTCGAGGTGAGCGAGGCCGTGCCCTCCGTGGCCCGCGCGATACCGAAGTCGATCAGCAGCGGCCCGTCCAGCGTCAGCAGCACGTTGGACGGCTTGACGTCCCGGTGCGCCAGCCCGAGCGCGTGCACCGCGGCCAGCGCCTCGGCCAGCCCGGCGCCCAGGACCCGTACGGAGCGCTCGGCCAGCGGCCCGACATCGGCGACGGCCTGCGCGAGCGAGGGGCCGGCGACATAGCCGGTGGCGATCCAGGGGACCTCGGCGTCCGGGTCGGCGTCCAACACCGGCGCGGTCCAGGCGCCGCCCACCCGTCGTGCCGACTCGATCTCCCGCCGGAAGCGGGCCCGGAATTCGTCGTCGACGGCGAAGTGCGCATGGACGACCTTGACGGCGACCGTACGCCCGCCCGCGCTGCGCCCGAGGTAGACCCGGCCCATCCCGCCCGCGCCGAGCCGGCCCAGCAGCCGGTATCCGCCCAGGACCCGTGGGTCGCTCCCCGTCAGCGGCTCCATAGCGCCTCCCCCTCGATACGGCGCACCCAGCTTATGACCCATGTCATGCCCGGCCCCGTGAACCCGCTCCCCCACTTTCCCCGTCAAACAGGGAGTAACTCGCCCTTCCTGCCTCCAGCGGCAGCGTGATCGTCCGGAGAGAACGAACCCGTGCACATCCGCAAGACCAGGCGACGGGCGCTCCTCATCGGCGCGATCATCACGGCCCTGGGGCTCGGCGCCTTCCCCGTCGTCAAATACGGCAACGTCTTCCCCGACACCGGCGAGCCGATGTCCTTCGGCCGACCGCTGGCCGGCCCGCAGCCCCCGTTCCGTACGGCCGACACCCTCGCCGACGGCACCAGGATCGGCGTGACGACGCTGCACGGGAAGAAGTCCGGCTTCACCGGGAAGGTGTGGGCCTGGGCGCCCAAGGAGTACTACGAGGAGCGCTACCGCCACAGCGCGTTCCCGGTCCTGATCGCGCTGCCGGGCGGCCGCGGCTACCCGACGAACTACTGGACGCGCACCGACCTCAAGTTGCCCAGCACCCTCACCGACCTGGCCGCGCTGGGCCGCAGCAAGCCCTTCATCGTCGTCATGCCGGTCCTCAACCCCGACCGGCACCACTACTACGACGGCAGCGACATACCGGGGCAGCCGAAGATGGGCAGTTGGCTCTCCGACGACGTCCCCGACCTGGCCAGGGCCGCCTTCCGGACCTTCCCCGGCCGCGACGGCTGGGCGTTCATGGGCTCCTCGTCCGGCGGTTTCGCCGGCCTCAAGCAGGTACTCCAGCACCCGGACCGCTTCCGGGCGGTGATCGCCAGCGGCCCGGACACCCGCCCGGACTCCCCCCTGTGGCGCGGCCACGAGAAGGAGAAGCGGGCGAACGACCCCGAGCGCCTCGCCGCCCGCCTCGCCCGCCGCCCCGACGCCCCGCCCGTCCACCTCCAGTTCCAGATAGGAACGAAGGAAGGCGGCCGGGCCAACCTGGAGCGCTTCATCCGCCGGTACGCCAAGGGCCCGATCACGGCCGACCTGCACGTCATCCAGGACGGCGGCCACAACGCCAAGGGCTACATCCGGGGCATGCGGGACGGGAGCCTGGAGGCCGTCAGCAAGCTCCTGCGCGGCCCGACACCGACGGACTGACCTCGGGCGCCGGGGCACCCGCCTACCGGGCGCCTCCCAGCAGCTCCACCCGCACGTCCGCCGGGAACCCGGTCGTCGGCCCGACCCGCCGGGCGAACTCCGCCACGCCCCGCAGCTGATCGGTCCCGAAGCGGAAGTCCAGAGTGGTGAAGTAGCGCTCCAGCACCGACTCGTCGAAGGTCTCCCACCGGGCCGCCTGCTCGGCGACCTTGGCGACCTCGTCCAGCGAAAGGTCGCGGGAGGCGAGGAACGCCTCGTGCACCTTCTGCACCACGGCCGGCTCGCGCTCCAGGTAGTCGCGCCGGGCCGCCCATACGGCGAAGACGAACGGCAGGCCCGTCCAGTCCTTCCACATCTGCCCGAGGTCGTGCACCTCAAGGCCGAGCCGCGGCCCGTCGTGCAGATTGGCCCGCAGCGCCGCGTCCCCGATCAGCACCGCCGCGTCCGCCTCCTGCATCATCAGGCCGAGGTCGGGCGGGCAGGTGTAGTAGTCGGGCCGCACCCCGACCTTCTCGGCCAGCAGCAGCTGCGCCAGCCGTACGGAGGTCCGCGAGGTCGAGCCGAGGGCGACCCGGGCGCCGTCCAACTGGTCCAGGGGCTTCTGCGAAACGATCACGCAGGACATCACCGGGCCGTCGCAGCCGACCGCGAGGTCCGGGAAGGCGACGAGATCGTCGGCGGCGCGCAGGAATTCCACGAGCGTGACCGGCGCGATGTCCAACTCCCCGCGGATCAGCTGCTCGCTGAGCTTCTCCGGCGTGTCCTTGCTCAGGTCCAGATCGAGCAGGGTGCCCGTACGGGCGAGGCCCCAGTAAAGGGGCAGGCAGTTCAAGAACTGGATGTGGCCCACCCGCGGTCGGCTGCGACGGTGGTCGCCATCGACGCCTGCGGGCGTGTCTCCGAAGGTTGAATTGTCCACATGCGGAGGCTAGACCCGCCGCTCAGGGGCCGACGAGGCGGGGCCGCGTACGGACATGAGTGCTGAGTGTTAAACGTGATCTTTGGCTCTTCCGCCTCACGAGGACCCCATGCTACGCTCAGCGCAAGTTGCAGTTTGGTTTCCCTTGCAGTACAAAGCCTGCGGAGCATGTGACCCGCAGGCTTTTGTAGTTTTCAGACTTGTTTGCAGGTTCTGGAGCAGGGCAACCCTTTGGCCCAAGGAGGGCTTATGGCTACCGGAACCGTCAAGTGGTTCAACGCTGAAAAGGGCTTCGGCTTCATCGCCCAGGACGGCGGCGGCCCGGATGTCTTCGTCCACTACTCGGCGATCAACGCCTCTGGCTTCCGCTCCCTGGAGGAGAACCAGCAGGTGAACTTCGACGTCACGCAGGGCCCGAAGGGTCCGCAGGCGGAGAACGTTACGCCGGTCTAAGTTGCCCGGCCCGGAATTCTTCCAGGTCGCTTCAACGTAGTACCTAAGGAGCCTCGCTCCGCCACTCCGGTGGCGAGCGGGGCTCCTGCCTTTTGTCCGCCGTTCCCGTTCACCGCGGCCTTTGTCTCTCCCGGCACCCGCCTTCGCCGTTACGCCTGCCGCGCCACGCACGGCACGGAAATGGCAGCTACATGACATTTCCCCGCCCACCCCATTGCGCACCGGGAAACACAAAACGCCAAACAACCGGAACGCGCCAAAATTACCGCCGACGCCCCTTCACTCCGGGACTCCGGCGCTACGGCGACTCCGGCACCCCAACCGTCCGGCGCCCCAGCGACGAGCCCGCCCTCGCGCCCCCCAACGCACACGGGCCGGCCACCCACCGCCACCGCCCCCGCCCCCGCGTATCGAACCGATCACGGAAAGTGGTCACATCGGGACATGGGGCGGCCTACCGTGGGCAGAATGAGCGAGCACTTGCCCCCGCAGAAGCCCTGCCCCGATTGCGGTGGCAGAGGCACCGTGGTCTGGGAGACGCCGACCGGCGACGAGGTCATCACGCAGTGCTCCGGATGCGGTGGCACCGGAACCGTCCTGGCGTAAGAGGAGGCGGAGGCGACGTGGCAGCCTTCAGCAGAAACGGCAAGCCGGTCGGCCTGGACGCGCAGTACGTCGGCAAACTCCCCTGTTCCACCTGCGGCATACGGTCCATGAAGCTGCCCGGCCGCCAGGGCGGCGTCTGCATCCCCTGCTACGCCGACGAATGCGCGGCCGCCGGACGGCGGGCGGCGACGGCCGGCGCCTGGGTCGCCGCGAGCTTCGTCGGCGACCCGTGCCTGGCGTGCGGTTCGCGCTCCGTCGACGCCAACGGCTGGGCGTTCTGGTGCAACACCTGCGAGATGCAGACGGCGGTGGCGTTACCGCCGCGCTAGCGGCCCCTGATGCGAGCGGGGTGGATTGGTTGCCCCGTCTACAGTTGCCGTGTCTACAACAGCCTTCCTGAGTAACGTAGATGGTGCGGGACGCACCTCGCCCGCACGGCTCCGGTGCGCTTGAGTGCCGCACCGCCGCACGATCCGAAGTCCGCCATGTTCAACGGCCGAGCCGAGAACGAACGCAGTCTGACGGCGCCACTGCCCGCTCCGCGCTTCCTCGCGTGGTGGGTGTGGAGCGCGGCGGGCTTCGCCGTACTCATCGCCGCACTGGCGTCGGCGGGATCCGGTCGCAGGGCCTGGGACGGACCCCTCGGATTCCTCGGGCAAGTCTTCGGCGGACTGGGAGCGGTCTTCCAGCCGGGCGCCGGCAAGGGCGCCTCCATCGGCGCACGACTGGCGTTCCTCCTGGGTGTGCTGCTGCTCCTGTACGTGCTGTGGAGGGCGACGCGCGCCTGGCTGGCGTACAAACCCGGGGCGGTGGACGTGCAGCAGCTGGAGGACGCCACCCCGGAGGGCACCCCCAAACCGTCCGACGCCGACCTCACCGCCAAGCTGCGCCGACGCCTGTCCGACAGCAGCATGTACCCACCGGCCACGCTCCCCGCACAGGCACCCGCCGAGTCCTTCCTGGAACTGCTCGGCGACATCGAGATCGACCCCGACAAGCTGGGGGCCGCGCTGCCGAAACTGCTCGGCCGGCTGCGCCCGAAGCTGGCCTACCGGGTCGGCGGACTCCTCCAGTTCCGCGACACCGGCCCGGATCAGTACGGCATGACGGTCACCGTCACCGCATTCCTCTTCGGCGGCTCGCGCGCGGCGAGCGTATGGGGCAGCGACTGGGACGACGTCATTCGCCAAGCGGGCAACTGGGTCGTCAGCACGCTGTTGCCGGTGACCCGCGCCGGAAGGCTGCCGCCCTGGCGCCAATGGTGGGGCCGGGAGATCAAGCCCGAGCTCTACGAGGCATACCAGGAGGCGAACGAGCTGAGCCGTGCGGGACGCCACCACGAGGCCCTGGAGCAGTACTTCACCGCGATACGGCTCGACCCCACGAACTCCTATCTGCGGGCCGAACTGGCCGAGACCCAGGAGAAGATGGGACTGCACATCGATGCACTGGACACCTGCCAGCGGGCACTCACTCTCGACGGGCAGGATGCCCGCGCATACCGCGAACGGCTGTGGCTGAAGAAACTCCGCCGGAGCGAGTTCCGCTATTTCCGGCACCCGCGCCTGTACCGCGACCTCCTCGGCCTGCGCTATCGCAACTCCATCATCCTCGGCACGTCCGAGGCGACGGCCCGACAGTGGTGCCGACGAAAGGGAACCACCGGCGCCTCCACACATGAGCAGTTGATTCCCCTCCTCGTGGATCGCTACTGGCCGACCGCCGTCGCCCTGGACTCCCCCAAAGCCCCCCAAGACCCGAAAGAGCGGGAGGAATTGGGCCGGCAATCACTGAGGCGCACTCTGCGGAAGAGCGCGGACGAAAAAGAGGTCCGACTGGTGTTCCAGCGAGCCGCCCTGCAGGAGACGCATCGCCTCGCCGCGGATGACGCCTGGGCCCGGGTCTGGCTCTACTGGCCGGCCTCGCTGTGGAGCTTCGTACGATGTATCTGGCCTGCCGCCTATTACCAAAGCGTGCGTGGCCCGCAGCAGCCCGTCACCCGCGGCGCCTTCCGGGTCAACCGGGAGGTATGGGCACCGCTGCGCCTGGCCTGGGCCAGCTGGCAGTACGGGAAGATCGCGGCGCCCCAGAAATGGCGAGAGCCCTACGCCCGGCGACGCCCCCGCAAGGAAATGAGCTGGACCGACCTGAAGCCCGAAACCCTCCGCAGCCTCCTTGCCCGTGTACCGGGAAGACGGTCGCGTCGTGACTGGCTCACCCTCTACAACGCGGCATGCGTCTACGCCGTCGCCATGCACGCCAACCGCCGCAACCACGGCTACCAGCAAGACCTCGCCCGACTCGCCGTGGAACAACTGGAGTGCGCGGTGCTGTCCACGCGTGGGAGCTTCGCGGTGGTGGAGCGGTCATGGATGGTCGAGGAGGACCCCGATCTGGCCCTGCTCCGCGAGGAGGACCTCTTCAGGAATTTCGTGCGGACCGCGTACCCGAGCGCGGAGGCCCTCCAGCCGTTCTCTCCCAGCATGCGGTCCGACGAACAGCTCAGGGAGTACGACTACCGACTCCTTGAGGAAATCGCCAAGGTGATGCAGGAGGTCTGGACCCGACGGAGCGAGACACACGGGGTCGACATTCAGTGTGCGACGGAATGGCTTCGCATCGAGCGAAAGATCTGGAAGTCCATACGGCAGATCTCCGCCGACGCGAACATTCGCAAGTGGCAGGACCGGGTGAGCCTCATCCGCTACATCCAGACCAACTGCCCGTCGGCTTCCGCCTCTTCACCGGACTTCCCGCCCCCGCTGGCACAGGTTGAGGCCATGTCGCCGAACGGTCTCCCGGATGCGGAGAAGATTCATCAGACGCTCTCGGACCTGAAGCGCGACGTGGACGCGGAAGACGCCCACTCGCTCAGCGACGAGGGCCAGAGGGTGCTGCGAGAGGCCGCCGCGGACGGCGTCGCCCGGTTGAACGCGCGGACGGTCCGCCTGCTGTCCACGGGATACGCGGCGGCCTGGCAGACCCTCGACGACTGGCTGGAACGAGAAGTCGAGGACCACCGGCCGTTCCGCCAGGCCCTGGAAGACGTTCCGCAGCTGACGCGGCGCGTCCCCACACCACCGCACGGAAGGCGGCTCCTGCCGGTGTGACGCGCTAGCGGAGCGAGTCGGCTTTCACGGCCGTGATGAAGTGGTGCCAGGCGCCGGCGGGGAGGATGAGGGCCCCGCCCTCGGGGTTCTTGGAGTCGCGTACGGGGACGAGGCCGGGGATGTTGTCGGCTACCTCGACGCAGTCGGCACCGTCGTCGTTGCTGTAGCTGCTCTTACGCCAGTTGGCGGGACCGAGGTCAATCCTGCTGCTGCGCTTCATCTCTGTAGCCCCTCGCCGCTTCCTCGATGAGTGCCAGGGTCGCCTCCGGCGGCATCGCGACGGCCCTGAGCAGATCGTAGGCCTTCCGGTACTTGGCCACGAGCGGCGGATAGTCGATGAGTTCGCCGCTGTACGCCCCTTCGGTCCAGATCACCGGCGGTGCGTCCGAGAAGGTCGCGATCTTGACCAGTCCCATCATCAGTGGGTGCCCATAGGTCGTTTCCGGAACGATCTGCAGAACACTGCGCGAGGACCGGATCACCTCAGCGATGTGCTCCAACTGCTCCGCCATCTGCAGCGGTGGGAGCATCGGCCTACGGATCAGCTGCTCGTGCAGAATCCCCCAGTACGTCGCGCGGCCATCGCGTTCCCAGAACTCCGCCCGCTTCAGCCTCGCCCGGACCATCTTCTCGACCTCGGCGCGCGGCCTCCACGGTGTACTGACCTCTACCAGCCTGTACATGTACGCCTCGGTCTGGAAGAGCCCAGGGATGAGCATCGGCGCCCAGTCCTCGATCGTCGCCGCGCTTCTCTCCAGGTCCGGCATATCCGCGTAGTACGCCGGATGCCCAGCACTCCGCGCCTTGCGCGCATCTTCACACCGCCGCGCGAAAAACCCGTCCGTCTTCAGCTTCTCGTCGACGTGGCGGGCCAGATCCTCCGGCATGCGGCGCTCGCCGCGTTCGATCTGACTCAGGAAGGAGATGCCGCGGAAGCTGCCCTCCGCGAGCTGTTCGAGCGTCAGGCCCGCCGCCTCGCGCTGGTAGCGCAACTCGGCGCCGTAAAAGGCCGGAACGCTCGCCGAGCCATCGGGGTCTTTACGAGGAGGCATAACTCACCACCGCTGTCCGCAAGTTGCGCTGCGCAACCCGATCGTCTTCCACGCTACGCCGAGTCACGTCACGCTGTGAGCACTTCGTCACCAAGCGCACAGGAAGGCGTACGCACCATGGCCGCTCACCTCCACGAAGACGACACCCACGGACTCGACGTACACAGCTGCACCGAGCGGCTTCGTGCCGCGCTCAGCGACAACGGGATCACGCTGCCGTCGCTCGGCGTGGAGCTGCCGTCGCTCGCCGGTACCTACCTGCCGGCGCTGGTCGCGCTCGGTAACTGCAATACGGCCACGGCGCGCAAGCTCACCGAAGCGCTCCGCAAGGCGGCCGCGGGGTGAGGGGCCGGAAAAGTGGCAGGCAAAAAGGCCCCGTGCCACCTCCCCCACAGAGGTGACACGGGGTTCCAGTTTGACGCGCCGAGGGCTTTCGCTCCAGAGCAGATGCGCTTCCGTTGTCACCTCGTTTCGTAAAGCGCCGCTATGTCTTTGGCGAAGTCGCGGGTCACGGCGGTACGCCGGAGCTTGAGCGAAGGGGTCAGATGCCCGGATTCCGGGGTGAAGTCCGCGGGGAGGACGGCGAAGCGGCGGATGGACTCGGCGCGGGAGACCAGTTCGTTCGCGTCGTCGACGGCGCGCTGGAGATCGGCGAGCAGCCGCTCGTCGCGGACCAGCGCCGCCAGCGGCACATCCCGCTTCTTGTGCATCTGGCGCCAGTGGGCCAGGCCGTCGGGCTCCAGCGTGATCAACGCGGTGATGTACGGGCGGTTGTCGCCGACGACCATGCACTGGCCGATCAGGGGGTGGGAGCGGAGGCGGTCCTCCAGGGGCGCCGGGGCGACGTTCTTGCCCCCGGTCGTCACGATGATCTCCTTCTTGCGGCCGGTGATCGTCAGATAGCCGGCCGCGTCCAGGGCTCCGAGGTCGCCGGTGGGCAGCCAGCCCTGCAGGTCGGTCGCGGGGCGGGCCGCGCCGAGGGCCGGGTCCCAGTAGCCGGCGAAGACATGGCCGCCGTACAGCAGGATCTCGCCGTCGTCGGCGATGCGTACGGCCGTGCCGGGCAGGGGCCAGCCGACCGTGCCGATGCGGGGGCGCAGGGGTGGGGTGACGGTCGCGGCGGCCGTCGTCTCCGTCAGGCCGTAGCCCTCGAAGACCTCGATGCCGGCGCCGGCGTAGAAGGCCGCCAGGCGGTGACCGAGGGGCGACCCGCCGCAGATGACATAGCGGACCTTGCCGCCCAGGGCGGCGCGGATGCGGCGGTAGACCAGGGGGTCGTAGAGCTTGCGGGCGGCCTTGAGGGCGACGCCGGGGCCCGGGCCCTCCCCGTGCTCGACGGCCTCGACGGCCTCGCCGTAGGAGCGGGCGACGCGAGCCGCGCGGTCGAAGGAGGAGGCGCGTCCCATCTTCTCGGCGGTGGCCCGGCCGGTGTTGTAGACCTTCTCCAGGACGTAGGGGATGGCGAGCAGGAACGTGGGCCGGAAGGCCGCCAGATCGGCCAACAGGTCGTCGGTCTGGATGCTGGGGGCGTGGCCGAGGCGGACGCGGGCGCGCAGGCAGCCGACGGCGACCATCCGGCCGAAGACGTGGGAGAGGGGCAGGAACAGGAGGGTGGAGGCGGGCTCCGCGCTCACCGACTTGAAGACGGGGTGGAGGAGTTCGACGGCGTTGTCGACCTCGGCGAAGAAGTTGGCGTGGGTGAGGGCGCAGCCCTTGGGGCGGCCGGTGGTGCCCGAGGTGTAGATGAGGGTGGCGAGGGCGTACGGGCCGGTGGCGGCGCGACGCTCGTCCACCGCCTCGTCCGGGAGGTCGCGGCCCGCGGAGACGAGCTGGGAGACGGCGCCGGTGTTGAACTGCCACAGGTGGTCGAGGGCGGGGAGTTCGGTGCGGATACCGCTGATCAGACGGGTGTCCTCGACGTTCTCGACGACGCAGGCGCGGGCGCCGGAGTCGCGCAGGATCCACTGCGCCTGGTGGGCGGAGGAGGTGGGGTAGAGGGGGACGGTCACCAGGCCGGCGGCCCAGACGGCGAAGTCGATCAGCGTCCACTCGTAGGTCGTACGGGCCATGATCGCCAGGCGGTCGCCGGGGCGCAGGCCGTAGGCGATCAGCCCCTTGGCGACGGCGCGCACCTCGGCGGCGAATTCGGCGGTGGTGATGTCGCGCCAGGTGCCGCTGGGCTGCTTGCGGGCGAGGGCGATGTCGGTGGGGGCCTCGGCGGCGTTGACGAAGGGCAGGTCGCCGAGTGAGCCGCGGTCCACGGGCGGGACGAGCGGGGGGACGTAGACCTCGCGGACTTCGCCGTTGTGGAGGGTTATCCGGGGCTCGGCGGGGGTGGGGACGGGGGGTTTTCCCGTGTTCCTTCCCGGGTTCGTTCGGGGAGTGGTTCCGGGGGCGCGTCGGGGGGTCTCGGCCGTTCCGGCGGGTGCACTTTCCTGGTGGGACACAAGCGGCTCCTCGGTTCTCGTGCGGAGTGCGATGTGGTTCCTGCGGAGTGCGGTGAAGGACGCGCGCCGACCGCCCTGGGAAGGCGGCAGATGCGGCCCAACTGCCTGACAGCGCCGTGGAGTTGCCCCCCATGCTCCTGACGCGCCAGTAACCTTACTTCGCAGTAAATTTACGCGAGGAGCGGGAGCGGGCCAATGCCCCGGGCGCAAAGTCCGGGACTTCAGGCCCGGCCCGAAGGGGCGTGACCTGGTCCTTCCGGCCGGGTGGGCGGGGACGTCGTCGCGGTGATCCTCTCCGGGGCGGCGACGGTCCCGGTCGGCGCGTTCGCCGTCGGAGGGGGTTCGCACCCCAAGGGCGTGCAGGCCCAGATCTCCTACCTCGGCAAGCAGCCGGAGGAGGAGCGCAAGCCGCCGGAGGTGGAGGAGGAGCCGGAGGAGAAGGGGTCCGAGCGCCCGGCGAAGCGCGGCGGGCGGCGGGCGGCGGGCGTCCTGCACCGCAAGCCCACCGCCCCCGGACCCGCCTGCGGCGCGACCGCCGCCCGCGGGGCCGGTGCCGACAGCGCCACGCAGCGGGGGACCGACGCGGCCCTGATAGTCGGCGGCAGCGGAGCGGCCGCCGCACTGGCCGGTGGCGGCGGACTGCTCACCACCGGCCAGCGGGGCGACCGGCGCTAGATCGCGTCCGCTCTAGCGGGTGCCCTCCCGCTCACCCATGGGCGCCGAGCGGCCCTCGCGACCGGCGAGTCCGCCCGGCGTCCAGCGCTGCCCGCCCATCAGGCTGCCGAGGCCCGCCCAGGCGAAATTCATCATCGTGGCCGCGGCGTCCCTCGCCGTCGGATGCTCCCGCTCCCCCGAAGGCCCTTCGTCCGTACGGGCGTTGGCCCATTCGGCGAGCGACTCGGCCGCGCCCACCAGGGCGTGCGCCAGGCCCGCCACCTCGCGGTCGGCCAGTTCGCCGACGCACCCCGCCTCCTTGGCGGCCATACCGATGACCTCCGTGACGAAGGCGACGATGTCCGCCCGCAGCGCGGCGACTTCGCGGGCGAACGGCTCGCCGTGCGTCCGGGCCTGGTGGTGCAGTACGGCCCAGCCTTCCGGGTTCTCGGCGGTGTGCGCGAAGAAGCCCTGCAGGCCGCTCCACAGCTGGCGGTCGGCCGTCGCCGCCGGCTCGACGGCCGCCGTCACGGCCGCCACCAGCGCCGCGGCCTCCCGCCGGATCACCGCGCTGAACAGCTCTTCCTTCGAATTCAGGTAGAGATAGACCAGCGGCTTGGAGACTCCGGCCAGCTCGGCGATCTCGTCCATCGAAGCAGTCCGGTAACCGCGCCGCGCGAACGTCAGCACCGCGGCGTCGAGCATCTGCTGCTCCCGGATCGCACGTGGCACCCGCTTGCTCTTCACAGCTCCCACCCCTGGAAGTCCCTCCATCCCCCCCGTTACTGACGAGTAATTTTACGATCTTCGCCTCCCGCCCCTGGCTCCTTGACAGAATCCCCGCCAAACGAGACGATACGTCTCGTCACGCTGCCCTGGTGGCCGTGCGCCCCTACACCTCTCCCCTGGAGGACAGACCGTGCAGCAGTTCATCGACGCCGCCCCCGGCATCCGGCTGTGGACCGAGCAGCGCGGCGCCGCCGACGCAGCCCCGTTGCTGCTGATCATGGGCGCCCAGGCCACCGGGGTCGGCTGGCCGGATCCACTGGTCGAGTCGCTGGCCCCGCACCACCGGGTCATCCGTTACGACCACCGCGACACCGGCCGCTCCACCTGGCCGTTCGAGGAGCGCCCCTACCGGATCGCGGACCTCGCCGAAGACGCGATCGCGGTCCTGGACGGGCTGGGCATCGAGCGGGCACACATCGTCGGCATGTCATTGGGCGGCATGCTGGCCCAGATGCTGCTCGCCGACCACCCCGACCGAGTACTCAGCGCCACTCTCTTCGGCACCTGTGCCCTCAGCACCACCTCCTACACCCGCCCCGACGGCAGCACCGTCCCGGTCGGCGAACTCCCTGGTATCGCGCCCGAGGTCCTGGAGCTGTGGGCCCGTCCGATGGAGGATCACGGCCCGGAGGCGGAGGTGCGGCGCCGGCTCGAACACTGGCGGGTACTCGCCGGTGACCAACTCCCCTTCGACGCGGGCTTCTTCCGCTCCCTGGAACAGGGCGTCATCGCGCACACGGGGCACCACCGGGTGAGCACCGCACACGCCCGCGCGGACGACTCCGGGATGCTGCGCACGGAACAACTCGCCGCCAACCGCGTACCGGTCCTCGTGCTCTCCGGGCCGGCGGAGCCGGTCTTCCCGCTACCGCACCCCCAGCACCTCGCCCAGTGCGTCAACGGCGCACACGTGGTCGAGATCCCGGGCATGGGGCACGCGCTGCCGCCGGCCGTACACACCCCACTGGCCGACGCGATCCTGTCGCACACGGCGGCGGTCCGCTGACCCGCCGCCCGGCGCCCGGCGCCCGGCCATACGAACGGCGCCCCCGCAGCCGGTGTGCACTGGCTGCGGGGGCGCCGTTCGGTATGTGCCGGGGGTCAGCTCGCGGCGGCCGCGGCGGGGACGGCCGCGGGCTCCGGCTCGACGGTCGCGGTCGCGCCGCTGTCGCCGATGCGGATGCTGGTGGCCGCGGCGTACGCCTCGCGGTCCAGGATCTTCTCCTTGGCGGCGACCAGGATCGGGATCAGCGCTTGACCGGCAACGTTCGTGGCCGTGCGCATCATGTCCAGGATCGGGTCGATGGCCATCAGCAGGCCGACGCCCTCCAGGGGCAGGCCCAGGGTGGAGAGGGTCAGGGTCAGCATGACCGTGGCGCCGGTCAGACCCGCGGTGGCGGCGGAACCGATGACCGAGACGAACGCGATCAGGAGGTAGTCGCCGATGCCGAGAGGGATGTCGAAGATCTGCGCGATGAAGATCGCGGCGATCGCCGGGTAGATCGAGGCGCAGCCGTCCATCTTGGTCGTCGAGCCGAACGGCACCGCGAAGGAGGCGTACTCACGCGGCACGCCGAGGCGCTCGGTGACCTTCTGGGTGACCGGCATGGTGCCGACCGACGAGCGGGAGACGAAGGCCAGCTGGATGGCGGGCCAGGCGCCGCGGAAGAACTGCAGCGGGTTGACCTTGGCGACGGTCGACAGCAGCAGCGGGTAGACGCCGAAGAGCACCAGGGCGCAGCCGACGTAGATGTCGACGGTGAAGGTCGCGTACTTGCCGATCAGGTTCCAGCCGTACGTCGCGATGGCGTTGCCGATCAGGCCGACGGTGCCGATCGGGGCGAGCCGGATGACCCACCACAGGGCCTTCTGGAGCAGCTCCAGGAACGAGCGGCTGACCTTGAGGACCGGCTCGGCCTTCTCGCCGAGCTGCAGCGCCGCGATACCGGCGACGGCCGCCATGAAGACGATCTGCAGGACGTTGAGCTCGGTGAACGGCGTGATGATGTCGGTGGGGACGATGCCGGTCAGGAAGTCGATCCAGGAGCCGGCGTGCTCGGGGAGCTTGCCGTCCTTGGGGGTCAGGCCGGTGCCCGCGCCGGGGTTGGTGAGCAGGCCGATCGCCAGGCCGATCGCGACGGCGATCAGCGAGGTGGCCATGAACCACAGCAGGGTGCGGGAGGCGAGCCGGGCGGCGTTGTTGACCTGCCGCAGGTTGGTGATCGACACCAGGATCGCGAAGAAGACCAGCGGGGCGACGGCCAGCTTCAGCAGCTGGACGAAGAGGTCGCCGATGTGCGCCAGCGTGGAGGTCAGCCAGCCGATGTCACCGCTCTTGGCTATCCCGCCGAGCAGCACGCCCAGGGCGAGGCCGGCGAGGATCTGGGCCCAGAACGGGACCTTGGGTATTCGGGAGGACTTGGGGGTCTGTGCGGACTTGGAGGTCTCGGCAGACGTGGACAACGGACACACTCCGGGGACAGGTGAAGACGTGGGGAAACGGCAGAAAAGAGCGCCAGGAGGTCCGTGCTTCAGACGGGATCTCCGGCCGCTGGACGAGGTCGGTCAGCGGCGGCAACAGGCCGCGGACATACAGCGGCAAAGATCGACGTGCAGGCGCGCCACGAGCGGAACGCTCATGGGTGACGGGGGCGCGGCTGCGGTCTTCATGTCACGTACGTTAACACTTGAACTTTGAGAGACCCAAAGAAAATCTTTGAGCTCCGGCGGCGCTGGAGGGTGGGGGCGGAGCGGCCCGAGGGCGTCGAGGCCGTCCACCGAGGAGCGCGGCGGCAGCCGGAAATCCGTCAACAACGCGGCAGGCGCCCGGCCGTGGAGCGATGCCCACGGCGACGGGTGCCTGGAAGGTGTCGTGAACTGCGCCGGCGGGGTGCGCGCCGACTGTGAGGCGTCTTACAGAAAGGTCTGTACCACGCGGAAGGTGCGTGCCACGCGGAAGACGTGTGCCACGCGGGCGGCCGCTAGAGCAGGCCGTCCTCCTGGCCGGCACTGGCCGCGAGCCGCTCGCGCTGCCGGTCGACCTTGGCGACGATCTGCTCGGACATCGCGTCCCGCTGCTTGCGCAGCAGCACGAAGCTGAGCGGCGCGGAGATCACGATGGCGAGCAGCAGCATCCACACGGTGTTGGCCGCGCCCACGGCGAGCGGGATGACGTGCAAGTAGGCCAGCGCCCACACCACCGCGAAGCAGGCGACGAACAGGCCGATGCGAAGGGCGGTGTAGCGGAGCGTGGCGAACTTGGGGCTACTCACGGACGGGACCTTCTTCTCAACGGCAACCGAAAGGTTCTTCTTCCAGTCAAGCACAGCGCCACCGGCGATCTTCCGGGCCCCCGCCCGGGGCCGGCCCGGCGCCCTGGTCAGCCCAGCTCCAGCCACATCGTGACGTCGTCGCGGAAGTCGTCGTCGGCGACCTTGATCGCGCCGGGCACCCGTCCGACCTCCTTGTAGCCGCAGGCCTCGTAGAAGCGACTGAGGCCCGTGCCGCCGCGGCAGGTGAGCCGGATGCCGGATATGCCGTCGATACCGCGGGCGGTCTCGGCGACGGCGGTCATCAGCCGGCGGCCCGCGCCGCGGCCCTGGAGGGAGGGGTGGACCATGACGGTGTAGACCCACAGCCAGTGCCGCATCAGCCGGTGGGTGTTGAGGGTGAGGAACGCCGTCGCCACGACCCGGTCGTCCGCGTCCCGCCCGACCACCAGGCGCGCCCGGCCCTCGGCCATGGCCGTCAGATGCCCGAGCAGCTCGGGGCGGACGTCCTGCTCCGTCACCGGCGGGACGAAGCCGACGGCGCCGTCGGCGTTGGAGACCTCGGCCCACAACGCGCAGATTCCGTCGCGGAGTTCGGGGGTGACGCAAGGGTCCGGGTCGAAGCGCACGCTCATACCCGGACCCTAACCCCGCCCTCCGACAATGGGCTCCGGCCGGCTCAGACGCGCATCGGCTGGGGCGACTCGCGGCGCTCGGGGTCCGGGCCCGGGTACTCGCGGATGGCCTCGTAGCGGGTGTTGCGCTCGACGGGGCGGAAGCCGGCGTCGCGGATCAGCTCCAGCAGGTCCTCACGGGTCAGCTTGTTGGGCGTGCCGTAGTTGTCCGCGTCGTGGGTGATCTTGTACTCGACGACCGAGCCGTCCATGTCGTCGGCGCCGTGCTGCAGGGCGAGCTGCGTGGTCTGCAGACCGTGCATCACCCAGAAGCACTTGACGTGCGGGACGTTGTCGAACAGCAGGCGGGAGACGGCGAAGACCTTGAGCGCCTCGGCGCCGGTGGCCATGGTCGTCCGCGCCTGGAGGCGGTTGCGGACCTTGCCGTCCTTCATGTCCACGAAGTCGTGCTGGTAGCGCAGCGGGATGAAGACCTGGAAGCCGCCGGTCTCGTCCTGGAGTTCACGCAGCCGCAGCACGTGGTCGACGCGGTGGCGGGGCTCCTCGATGTGCCCGTAGAGCATGGTCGAGGGGGTCTTCAGACCCTTCTCGTGCGCGAGGCGGTGGATGCGCGACCAGTCCTCCCAGTGGGTGCGGTGGTCGACGATGTGCTGCCGGATCTCCCAGTCGAAGATCTCCGCGCCGCCGCCGGTCAGCGACTCCAGACCGGCGTCGATCAGCTCGTCGAGGATCTCGGAGGCGGACAGGCCCGAGATGGTCTCGAAGTGGTGGATCTCGGTGGCGGTGAAGGCCTTCAGCGATACGTTCGGCAGGGCCTTCTTGAGCTCGCTCAGCGACCGCGGGTAGTACCGCCACGGCAGATTGGGGTGCAGCCCGTTGACGATGTGCAGCTCGGTGAGGTTGTCGTTCTCCATCGCCTTGGCGAGGCGGACGGCCTCCTCGATGCGCATCGTGTACGCGTCCTTCTCGCCCGGCTTGCGCTGGAAGGAGCAGTAGGCGCACGACGCGGTGCACACATTGGTCATGTTGAGGTGGCGGTTGACGTTGAAGTGGACGACGTCGCCGTTCTTGCGCGTGCGCACCTCGTGGGCCAGGCCACCCAGCCACGCCAGGTCGTCGGACTCGTACAGGGCGATACCGTCCTCGCGGGTCAGCCGCTCCCCGGCGTGGACCTTCGCCTCCAGCTCGCGCTTGAGGCCCGCATCCATCGACGCAGCCATCGGGTCGCCTCCCAGTCTCTGCCGTAATCTGTGCCGGCCGTAATCTGTGCCGCTTCTGTGCAGGAAACGGGCTTCGTCGAGCGTACTCCCCCGTAATGACAGCGGACGGGGGCCCCTTGGCACACCCGTCCGCCCTGCCGCGCCCCGCCTGGATCCGGTGGTCTACTCGACCTCTTCGGGCAGCTCGCCCACGCGGTTCTCCCACTTGGTGGAGAGCACGATCGTGGTGCGCGTACGGGAGACGCCCTTGGTGCCGGACAGCCGCCGGATGGTGCGCTCCAGCCCGTCCACATCGCCCACCCGCACCTTGAGCATGTACGAGTCGTCGCCGGCGATGAACCAGCAGTCCTCGATCTCGGCGAGGTCGCGCAGCCGGCGGGCGACGTCCTCATGGTCGGCGGCGTCCGACAGCGAGATGCCGACCAGCGCGGTGACGCCGAGGCCGAGCGAGGCGGCGTCGACCGTCGCCCGGTAGCCGGTGATCACACCGGCCGCTTCGAGGCGGTTGATCCGGTCCGTGACGCTGGGCCCGGAGAGGCCGACGAGCCGGCCGAGCTCCGCGTACGAGGCCCGGCCGTTCTCGCGAAGTGCCTGGATGAGCTGCCTATCCACCGCGTCCATGCCCTCAAGCCTTCCAATCTTTATGCATTTTCGAGTTCTACATGTAGAATCTAAGGCACACAGGGCCTAGACCCTGCGAATCTTCTAAACGATCAAAGACGATCTCACAGGAGCTGTCACCGTGTACTCGATCGACATGGCCTATGCCCGCATGCGCGAGCTGCAGGACCAGGCCAATCGTTCACGTGCCCACAAGCCCGCTGAACCGCGGGCCCGGCGCCGCTTCGGCCGCACCGCCGCGGCGAAGAAGCGCTGACCGACCGAAGAAGCGCCGACTCTGGCGCCGACTAAGGAGCGTCCGGGGCCTCCTCCTCTTCCTTGGAGCCACCCCGAAGCTCCCCCTCCCAGCGCCGGTACAACCCGTGCGGCACCTCCGCCGCGTCGAGGACCCGGCCCGCGACGAAGTCCACCAGATCCTGGATGTGCGTCGCTCCCGCGTAGAACGCCGGCGAGGCGGGCAGCACCACTGCGCCCGCCTCGTCCAGCGCCACCAGATGCTTCAGCGTCGGCCCGTTCAGCGGGGTCTCCCGCACCGCCACCACCAGCCGCCGCCGCTCCTTGAGCGTCACGCTCGCCACCCGCTGCAGCAGATCCTTCGACAGCCCGAGCGCCACACCGGCCACACACGCCGTGCTCGCCGGGACGATCAGCATCCCCTTCACCGGATACGAGCCCGACGACGGCCCGGCCGCCAGATCCCCGGCCGCCCAGTAGCGCACATCCGCCAGGTCCGCCTCCGTCACCGGAAACGTCGCCGGTTTGCCGTCCGCCCCGCGCGCCAGCCATTCCCGCAGGTCGGCGCGCCAATGAGCATCCCGGAACGCGATCCCGGTCTCGTCCAGCAGCGTCAGCCGCGAAGCCCGGCTGACGACCAGGTCCACCGCCTCCCCCGCGGCGAGCAGCCCGCGCAGCACGGAAGCCGCATACGGCGTGCCGGACGCGCCGGAGATCCCCACGACCCACGGACGGCGTCGGCCGGAGTCCTGCTTGCTGGTGTTGTTGTGCGGCGGCTCCACGCATCGAGCCTATCCGGCGGAACCACAGACCCCGTCACGGCCGTTGTTACCTGTGCGCCCCTCGCGCTCGGACCCGCCGGGGGCCGACCGGGGAGGCCGCCCGCGGGGCCACCCGCCGGGGGAGGAGAAGGGAGGGCCGGGGATGACCGCACGAGCCAAGCCCGCGATCTGCCTGATGCTGGGCTGGGTCGCGCTGCTGTGGGTGCTGGAGGGCGTCGACTTCGTCACCGGGGGCGCGCTGGACACCTTCGGCATACAGCCGCGCGAGCCCGCCGAGCTGGTCGACGTGGTGCCCGCCGCCTTCCTGCACTTCGGCTTCGGCCATCTGGCGGCCAACACCGTGCCGTTGCTGCTGCTCGGCTTCATCGCCGCACTGCGCAGCGGGGCGCGGCGCTTCCTCGCCGTCGTCGCCCTGATCATCCTCACCAGCGGACTGGGCGTCTGGTTCACGGCCGCCCCGTACAGCAACACCGCGGGTGCCTCCGGTGTCGTCTTCGGCCTCTTCGGCTACCTCCTGGTGCGCGGCTTCATCGAGCGCAAGCCGCTCGACATCGGCATCGGCCTGGTGGTCGGCGCGGTGTACGGCTCGATCCTGTGGGGGGCGCTGCCGACCGACAGCGGCATCAGCTGGCAGGGCCATCTCTTCGGCCTGATAGGCGGCGTGGTGGCGGCCTTCGCCTTCCGGGAGCGCGCCCGCGGCACCACCGCCGCGGCCGCTGTCCGACCGGTCCCGTAGCCTCGGAACGAACGGGAGCCGCCGAGGCGTTACGCGACACCACGCACCGCGCGGGCGAAGCACGCAGCACACACGGGGTGAGCAGAGTATGTCCGACTACCACCAGCCGGGTTACGGACCGCACAGCGACGGGCCGCAGCAGCCCTACGGGTCTCCCGGGTGGCCGAACGGCGCCACACCCGGCGGCGGTTACGGCTACCCGTCCGACCCCGGACACCAGCAGCCGGACCCCGGCTACCAGCAACCCGGCCCCGGTTACCCACAGCCCGGCCCCGGCTATCAGCAGCCCGGCCCCGCGTACCAGCAGCCCGTCCCCGGATACGGCCCGACGCCCGGGTACGGCACCCAGCCGCCGCCCAGCCCCTCCACGAGCCCCGCGATGTGGTCCCATCTGGGCGCGCTGCTCACCGTCACGGCCGGCTCCATGGTGTGCTGCGGCCTCGGCGCGTTCGTCGGCTGGATCCTCCCGATGTCCATCCGCGCCAACGAGCGCCACAAGCACGACCCGTACGTCCGCCACCACGCCACCCAGGCGGTGAACTTCGGCATCACCCAGGCCGTCATGGCGGCCCTCGGCACGGTCCTCTACTTCGCCAGCGCCTTCATCTTCGCGGCGGCCGCCGACGAGACCCAGCGCAACAGCTCCGGACTCGCGGTCCCGCTGCTGACCGTCCTCGGCATGATGGCCGCCTACAGCATCTCCGGCATGGTCTGCGCCATCATCGCCACCGTGAAGGCCACCCGCGGCGAACTGTGGACCTACCCCCGCCTGATCGCCTGGCCGGTCAGCAAGGGCTGACCGGCCGGCAGCAGATCAGCCCGACACCGCGTCAGACCGACAACCCGCGTACGACCAGATCCAGCAGCGCGCAGACGAAGAGCGCGATGCCGATGAAGCTGTTGACCTGGAAGAAGGCCCGGTTCAGCCGGGAGGTGTCGTGCGGGCGGACGATCGCGTGCTCGTAGCAGAAGGCCGCGGCGACGATCACCATCCCGAGCCAGAAGAAGACACCGGCGCCGATGGCGAGGGCGTACCAGACCAGCAGCGCGGTCGTCACCACGTGGCACCAGCGCGCGCCCCACAGCGCGCCCGGCACACCGAAGCGGGCCGGTACGGACATCACACCGTTGGCGCGGTCCGCCTCGACGTCCTGGCAGGCGTAGATCAGGTCGAAGCCGCCGATCCAGATGCCGACCGCGAGGCCGAGGATCACCGCCTCCCAGGACCACTCGCCGGTGATCGCGATCCACGCGCCGACCGGGGCCATCGCCTGGGCCAGGCCGAGGATCGCATGCGGGAAGTTCGTGAACCGCTTGCCGTACGGATAGACCACCATCGGGACCACGGCGACCGGGGCCAGCGCCAGGCACAGCGGGTTGAGCAGGGCCGCCGCGCCCAGGAAGACGACCACGGCGACCAGCGCGCCGGTCCAGGCGGACTTGACCGAGACCGCGCCGGTGACGAGTTCGCGTCCGGCCGTGCGCGGGTTACGGGCGTCGATCTCGCGGTCGATGATGCGGTTGACGGCCATCGCGAAGGTCCGCAGACCGACCATCGCGAGGGTCACCAGCAGCAGCGGGACCCAGTGGATGCGCTTGTCGAGCTGGTACATCGCGGTGAACGCCGCGATGTAGGCGAAGGGGAGCGCGAAGACGGAGTGCTCGATGACGACCAGGCGCAGGAACGCCTTGGTCCTGCCCGGCCGCGGTACCGCGGCGGCGGAGGCGCTCACAGGCCGTACTCCTTCCAGCGGCGGTCGACCAGGGCCGCCGTGCGGGGGTCGGACTCGACCATGTCCGGCCAGCCGTCGTCCCTGACGTAGCCCTCCTCGGGCCACTTCCTCGTGGCGTCGATACCCGCCTTGCCGCCCCAGAACTGCTGGTAGGAGGCGTGGTCGAGGTGGTCGACGGGGCCTTCGACGACGGTCAGGTCGCGGGCGTAGTCCGTGTTGCCCAGGGCGCGCCAGGAGACCTCGTGGAGGTCGTGGACGTCGCAGTCCGCGTCCACGACCACGATCAGCTTGGTCAGCGACATCATGTGCGCGCCCCAGATGGCGTGCATGACCTTCTGTGCGTGCTTGGGGTACTTCTTGTCGATCGAGACGATCGCGCAGTTGTGGAAGCCGCCGGACTCGGGGAGGTGGTAGTCCACGATGTCCGGGACGATGATCTTGAGGAGCGGGAGGAAGAACCGCTCCGTCGCGCGGCCGAGCGGGCCGTCCTCGGTCGGCGGGCGGCCGACCACGATCGACTGGAGCAGCGGGCGCTTGCGCATCGTCACGCAGTCGATGGTCAGCGCCGGGAAGGGCTCCTGCGGCGTGTAGAAGCCGGTGTGGTCGCCGAACGGGCCCTCCGGGAGCATCTCGCCGGGCTCCAGCCAGCCCTCGACGACGACCTCGGCGTTGGCCGGCACCTGCAGCGGGACGGTCTTGCAGTCGACCATCTCGATCCGCTTGCCCTGGAGGAAGCCGGCGAAGAGGTACTCGTCGATGTCGCCGGGGAGCGGGGCGGTGGAGGCGTAGGTGACGGCCGGGGGGCAGCCGAAGGCGATGGCGACGGGCAGCCTCTCGCCGCGCTTGGCCGCGACCTGGTAGTGGTTGCGGCTGTCCTTGTGGATCTGCCAGTGCATGCCGATGGTGCGCTTGTCGTGGCGCTGCAGCCGGTAGAGGCCGAGGTTGCGTACGCCGGTCTCCGGGTGCTTGGTGTGCGTCAGCCCCAGGTTGAAGAAGGAGCCGCCGTCCTTGGGCCAGGTGAACAGGGCGGGGAGCTTGTCGAGGTCGACCTCGTCGCCGGTGAGCACGACCTCCTGCACCGGGGCGCTCTCGCTCTTGACCTTCTTCGGCGGGACGTGCGTCATGCCGGCGAGCTTGCCGAACGCCTCGCGCACGCCGACGAAGCCGTGCGGCAGTTCCGGCTTGAGCAGGCCGGCGATCTTGCCGCTGATGTCCTCGTACGCCTTCAGGCCCAGCGCCTTCAGCAGCCGGCGGTCGGTGCCGTAGACGTTCATGGCGAGCGGCATGGCCGAGCCCTTGACGTTCTCGAAGAGCAGCGCCGGGCCACCGGACTTCTGCACCCGGTCCACGATCTCGCCGACTTCCAGATGCGGGTCGACCTCGGCCTTGATGCGCTTGAGATCACCTTCGCGCTCAAGTGCGCGCAGGAACGAGCGGAGATCGTCATAAGCCATGCGTTCCAGTATCGGGTACGCACTACCCTGGGCGGGTCACCGGGCCCGGCGAGGGCTCGCCTTCGTTCGCAGGGGGCTCGTTCCGCAATGCTCAGGTATCTGCCGTTCCTACTGGTGCTGGCGCTGTGGATCTACGCGTTCATCGACTGCCTCAACACCCCCGAATCCCAGGTGCGCGGCCTGCCCAAGGTGATCTGGGTGATCATCATCCTGCTCTTCGGCGAGGTGCTGATCGGGCCGATCGCGTGGCTGGTGGCGGGCAAGCAGCGGCAGCCGGTGGGGGGTGGCGGCAGCACGCCCGCCGAGTGGCACCGCAACCACCGCTCGACGTTCGTGGCGCCGGACGACAACCCCGAGTTCCTCAGGTCCCTCAAGGACGAGAACAAGAAGGACGAGGCCCTGCTCAAGGACTGGGAGGCCGATCTGCGCCGCCGCGAGGAGGAGCTGCGGCGCAAGAGCGGCGAGGCGGCGGACGGCCCCGAGGACACCCCGCCGGCCAAGGGCTGACGGCCGGCCGGGGCGCTCGGCGCCGCCGAGGCGGTCCGGCGCGGCGTACGGTGATCTCATGGACCGTACGCAGGACTGGGGTCAGGACCGCGACGAGTTCCGGCTGCGCGGTGGCGTCGACGGCCACAGCGACCCGTCCGGGCACCCCGACCATCTGCAGGAGCAGGCCCGCGCCATGCTGGCGACGGCGCTGGAGGAGGCGCGCGCCGGGCTGGCCGAGGGCGGTATCCCGATCGGCGCGGCGCTGTACGGGCCGGACGGCGCGCTGCTGGGCCGCGGCCGCAACCGCCGGGTCCAGGACGGCGATCCCTCGCTGCACGCGGAGACGGCGGCCTTCCGCGCCGCCGGCCGGCAGCGCGGCTACCGCGGTACGACGATGGTCACCACCCTCTCCCCCTGCTGGTACTGCAGCGGTCTGGTGCGCCAGTTCGGGATCTCGCGGGTGGTGATCGGTGAGGCCCGGACGTTCCACGGCGGGCATGACTGGCTCGCCCGGCACGGTGTGCGGATCGTGGTGCTGGACGACCCCGAGTGCGCGCGGATGATGCGGGACTTCATCGAGGCGCGGCCGGCGCTGTGGCGTGAGGACATCGGGGGCGGGTGAGCGCTCGGGCGTGTCCGCCCGGGAATTGGGTGGCCGCGGCGCCGGGCGTCCGCCAGGATGGCGCGCCATGAGCAGCACCGGTTCCGACGTCCCCGTACGGGTTTCCCCGCACTCCACCGCACCCCACCACCCGGCCGCGCCGCACCCGGACGCGCCGCACGGCGAGCCGTACCGCCGTATCCGCGCCCGGTACACCGAACGGACCGTCACGGTCTATCAGGCATATGCTCCCGCACTGGGCCTCCCGGCGGCGCGCGACGGCCGGTTTCCCGCGGCGTGGAAGCGGGAGCGGATGACGTGGATCAAGCCGTCGTTCCTGTGGATGATGTACCGCTGCGGATGGGGCACCAAGGCCGACCAGGAGACCGTGCTGGCCGTCGAGATCGACCGGGCCGGTTTCGACTGGGCGCTGCGCAATGCCTGCCTGTCGCACTACGACCCGGGCGAGCACGCCGACCGCGACGAGTTCAGGCGGCGGCTGAAGGGCTCACCGGTGCGGGTGCAGTGGGATCCGGAGCGTGATCTGCGGCTGCGGCCGCTGCCGTTCCGCTCGCTGCAGCTGGGGCTGGCAGGGGAGGCGTCGCGGCGGTACGCGGACGAGTGGACGGTGGCGATCACGGATGTCACGGCGCTCGCCCACGAGGTCCATGCGCGGGTGCGCTCGGGGGACCTGGCGGCGGCCGCCGCGCTGCTGCCCGAGGAGCGCCCGTACCCGGCGCCCGAGGGGACGCCGGGTACGGATGCGGCCGCGGATCAGACTCCCGCGTAGGAGTGCAGGCCCGTCACGAAGATGTTCACGCCGTAGTAGTTGAACAGGTAGCAGACGAACGCGATCAGGCCCAGCCAGGCGGCCTTTCGGCCCTTCCAGCCGGCCGTGGCGCGGGCGTGCAGGTAGCAGGCGTAGGCGACCCAGGTGATGAAGGACCAGACCTCCTTGGGGTCCCAGCCCCAGTAGCGGCCCCAGGCGGCCTCGGCCCAGATGGCGCCCGCGATGATCGTGAACGTCCACAGCGGGAAGACGGTGGCGTTGACGCGGTAGGCGAACTTGTCCAGCGAGGCGGCCGCGGGCAGCCGCTCCAGTACGGACGCGGCGAAGGCGCCGGGCTGCTTGCCGGCGGGGTCGGCGAGCTTGGCCTCGTAGCGGTCGCGGAAGAGGAACAGCAGGGTGGCGACGGCGCCGAGGTAGAGCGCCGCGCCCGAGATGATCGCGCAGCTGACGTGGATCCACAGCCAGTACGAGTGCAGGGCCGGGACGAGCTGGTCGCTGGCGGTGTAGAGGACCGAGACGGCGAGTCCCAGGTCGAGCAGGACGGTCGTGACCAGGGGCAGGCCGATCCAGCGGACGTTCTTCTTGAGCGCGAGCAGCAGCAGGTAGAGGCCGACCGCGACCGCGGCGAAGGTCGTGGAGAACTCGTACATGTTGCCCCAGGGGGCACGCTCCACGGACAGGGCGCGGGTGACGACGCCACCCACGTGCAGGGCCCAGGCCAGGACGGTCAGCGAGACGGCGATCCGCCCGTAGAGGTCGCCCTTCTCCGTGCCGCCGGCGGCACCGGGGCCGTCGGGGACGTCGCGGCTGCCGGCGACGGCCTTGGTGATGACCTTGGGCCGCTCCAGTACGGCCGTGCCGCCGCGCTGCTGCGCCGCCCGGGCCGAGGGGGCGGCGGGCGCCGCGGCCGGTGCGGTCAGGGCGGCGGCGGTGCGGCCGACCTTGCTGCGGCTGCCGAACACCCACTCGGCCATGTGCGCGAGGAAGGCGAGCGTGTAGATCGCCATCGCCGAATAGACCAGCAGGTTGCTGTTGTGCGCCATTGTCTCGTTGGCTGCGGCCGCGATGTTCACGCGCGCGCTCCTTCGGAGGGGTCAGCAGGACCGTCAGAGTCAGTGGGCTCCGCGGGGTCTTCGGAGGGGGTGCCGGCATCGGTCTCGGTGCCGGATTCGCTGCCGGCACCGGTCTCGGTGCCGGGGGCGGCTTCCGGGGCGATCGGGGCGTCGGGTTCCAGTGCCGCCGCGAGCTCGGCGAGCTCCTCGGGCAGCCGGGCGGACTCGCTGCGGCCGAGTCCGGCCAGCTCGACGACGGTGGTGCCGTCCGCACTCCGCTCGGCCCGCACCCACACCCGGCGCCGCTGGATGAACAGCGAGCCGGCCAGGCCCAGCAGCGCGGCGACCGCGCCGGTCAGCGCGAGGCCGTTGCCCGGCTGGTGGGAGATCTTGAAGCTGGCCCAGCTCTTGACGCCGGTGAACTGGATGCTGCCGTCGCCGTCGGGCAGCTTCATGGTCTCGCCGGGCAGCATCATCTGGGCGAGCGGGCGGCCCTTGGTCTTGTACTGCTTGAGGTTCTTCTTCTCCAGCTGGTAGACGTTCTGCGGCACCCCGGAGGAGACGCCCAGATCGCCGTGGTAGGCGGTCAGCGTCAGCACCGGGTAGTCCAGCGCGGGGAACTGGGAGAACATCGAGCCGGAGCCCTTGCCGCCGAACGTCGGCACGAAGAAGCCCTGGAAGCCGAGCTGGTTGCGCTTGCCGTCCTTGGTCTGCGCGCCGGGGACCTTGACCACGCCGGTCGAGGTGAAGTTCTTGCTGTCCTGCGGGAGGAAGGGCACCGCGCCCTTGTAGACGACCTTGCCGCGGCCGTCCTTGACGGTGACCTCCGGCGAGTAGCCGTGGGAGAGCAGGTAGACCTTGGAGCCGGCGATGTCGAGGGGGGTGTTCACCTCGATCGCGGTCCTGTGCTCCTTGCCGTCGGCGCCGGAGAAGTACGTGATGTGGGCGCGGAAGACGCGCGGGGTGCCCTTCTGCGGTCCGGTGCGCTCGTAGGTCGCCTCGAACTTGTCCAGGGTGAAGCCGAAGGGCTCCAGGGTGTCGGTGTCGAAGAAGGGGCCCGACGTGAAGTCGTCGTACTGGGTGAGGTTGTTGGCGAAGCCGTCCCCCTCGGTGATCAGCTTGCCGCCCTCGGACTTCCACAGGCTGCCGACGGCGAACGCCACCAGCATCACGATCAGCGCGACGTGGAAGACGAGGTTGCCGACCTCCCGCAGATAGCCCTTCTCGGCGGCGACGGCGGTACCGGCCCGGTGGGCGCGGAAGCGCCGCTTCCTCAGCATCCGCCGGGCCGCCGCGAGGACCTCGTCGGGGTCCGCGTCGGTGCGCCAGGTGGTGTAGGCGGGCAGCCGGGTCAGCCGGCGCGGGGCGGCCGGCGGGCGGCCGCGGAGCTGTCCGACGAACTGCCAGCTGCGCGGCACGATGCAGCCGATCAGCGAGATGAACAGCAGCAGGTAGATCGCGGAGAACCACACCGAGCTGTAGACGTGGAACATCCCGAGCTTGTCGTAGATGTCGCCGAGGGTGGCGTGGTCGGCCTTGAACTGGTCGACCTTGACGGGGTCGATGCTGGTCTGCGGGATCAGCGAGCCGGGGATGGCGCCGATCGACAGCAGGAAGAGCAGCAGCAGCGCCACCCGCATCGAGGTCAGCTGCCGCCAGAACCAGCGCGCCCAGCCGATGGGGCCGAGGGAGGGGAAGGTGACGTCCTCCAAGGGCGCGGTGGACAGCTGGGATCCGGCGGCGCCGAGGTCGCCGCCCGGCTCGGGGGTGGAACCGGGCTCGCGGGGGGTGTCGGTCTTGGTGGACATCAGTCAGATCCCAACGGTGGAGCTTTGCGTCCAGCTCTGCAGCTCGGACATCAGGCTGTCCCAGAGGCCGGTGACGAGGAGGATGCCGAGCGCGACCATCATGCCGCCGCCGATCCGCATCACCCACTGGTAGTGCCGCTTGACCCAGCCGAACGCGCCGAGCACCCGGCGGAAGGCGAGGGCGACGGCCAGGAACGGTACGCCCAGGCCCAGGCAGTACGCCACGGTGAGCAGGGCGCCGCGGCCGGCGCTGGCGTCGGAGAAGGCGAGCGCGCTGACGGCGGCGAAGGTCGGGCCCAGGCACGGCGTCCAGCCGATGCCGAAGAGCACGCCGAGCACGGGCGCGCCGGCCAGTCCCATGGCGGGCTTCATGTGGAAGCGCAGCTCGCGCTGGCCGAAGCGCTGCAGCACTCCGGCGAAGGCCAGCCCGAGCAGGATCATCAGCACGCCCAGGATCTTCGACAGGACGCCCTTGTACGTCTGCAGGGTCTGGCCGAAGAACCCGAAGAGCGCGCCGCCGGAGACGAAGACGATGGTGAAGCCGAGGACGAAGAGGGAGGCGCCGGCCAACATCCGTCCGCGGCGGGCCTCGGCGAGGTCGGTGCCGGTGACGCCGGTGACGTAGGACAGATAGCCGGGGACCAGCGGCAGGACGCAGGGCGAGAAGAAGGAGACGAGCCCGGCGAGGAGGGCGATGGGGACGGCGGCGAGCAGAGTGCCGTTGAGGACGGTCTGGTTCTCCGCGACGGCGAGCTGGATCACGTGATCACTTCTCGGCGATCAGCGGGGTGACCATCTTGCGCAGCGCGTCCTCGGTGAGCGGGCCGAGCGAGCGCGCGGCGATCTTGCCGTGCCGGTCGATGGCGATGGTGGACGGGATGGCCTGCGGGTTGAGGCTGCCCTTGGGGAAGCGCAGCATCAGCTTGCCGGTCGGGTCGTACAGGCTGGGGTAGGGGACCTTGTGCTCGTCCTCGAAGTTGGTGGCCAGCGACTTGTCGGTGTCGCGGGTGTTGATCCCGATGAACTGCACGCCCTTGCTCTTGGTCTCCTTGAAGACCTTGGCGAAGTTCGGCGCCTCGGCGATGCAGGGGCCGCAGTACGACCCCCAGACGTTGAGGATGACGACCTTGCCCTTGTAGTCGGCGACGTCGAGGTTCTTGCCGGTGGTGGTCTCGCCGGACAGTGCGGGCGCCGGCTGCCGGTTGGCACGCTTGACGGTGTCGATGCCGTCCTTGCCCTGGACGAACCGGGTCTGCGCGGAGCCGCCGGAGGCGCCGTCGCCGCAGGCGCTCAGTGCCAGTGCGGCGGCCGCGGTGCCCGCGGCGAGCAGGGTGGTACGGCGTCGGCGCGCGAGGCGGCGTGGGGCGCGGCTAGCACTCATGTGAAAAGTTTCGCATGGGCCTTTTCCGGATCTTCCACACCCCCCTCGCCGGGCCCGCCGCCGGATCGAAGGGGCGTGTCAGGCCGTGGAGAGGTAGGCCTTCCAGCCCTCCTTGGGGCGCTGGCCCACGGGGATCTGCTGCAGCTTGTACAGCACCTCGGGGTCCTGGGCGTCGATCCAGTCGGTGAACTGGCGGAACGACACGAGATGGACATCCCGGTTCTGCTCGTTGGCGATGTGCTTGAGCGCCGCCTCGACGGCGTCCATATAGATGCCGCCGTTCCACTGCTCGAAGTGGTTGCCGATGAAGAACGGCGCCCGATTGGTCTCGTAGGCGCGGCGGAATCCGGAGATATACGCGTCGGTGGCCTGCTGCCGCCAGCCGGGGTAGTTGGCGGGCGGGGCCTTGGTGGATCTCCTGGACTGGTTCGCAAGTATGTTGTAGTCCATCGAGAGCACCTCGAAAGAGTGACCCGGGAAGGGAATCTGCTGGAGCGGGAAGTCCCAGATTCCCATCCTTTTCTTCGGCCACATCTGCCGGCCGCCGGGCGAGCTGGCGTCATAGCGCCAGCCGAGATCCTTGGCGATGGGCAGCAGATTTTCCTGGCCGAGCAGGCACGGGGTGCGGCCGCCGACGAGTTCCCGGCGGTAGTCGAAAGGCAGCGGGTCGAGATCCCGGAAGCCGGTGTTCGTACGCCATTTGGTGACGAAGTCCATCACCTGGTCGATCTCGGACTGCCATTCCTGGGGGCTCCAGTGCCGCACGGCGCCCGAACCGCTGCAGAAGTGGCCGTTGAAGTGGGTGCCGACCTCGTGACCGTCCAGCCAGGCCTGGCGCACGTGCTTCAGCGTCTCCTTGATGTGCTCGTCGCTGAGGTAGCCGATGTCGGAGGCGCCGCGCCGGTTGCCCGGGGGCTCGTAGAGGTGCTTTTGGGATTCGGGCAGGAGATAGAGCCCGGACAGGAAGAAGGTCATGGCCGCGCCGTGGTCCTTGGCGAGCTGGAGAAAGCGCGGAAAGAGGCCGTTGCCGACCTCTCCCGCACCGTCCCAGGAGAAGACCACGAACTGCGGAGGAGTCTGTCCGGGTTCCAGCCGTTCGGGTGCTTTCGGCTGATGCGGCTGTGGGCCATATATCGCTGTCGAGCCGTCACCGATGAGTTGAGGGCGGGCCTGGACGGAGTTCTTCGCCTTCTGTTTGTCCGACCCCGCGTCCGACGACGAGGTGCAGCCGGCGACGCCCAGCGCCGCGGCCGCACCGACTCCCATACTCAGCAGGTTTCGCCGACTGATCGCGCGCATACCCTCGACCCCATCCGTGCTCGCCGAACTCAATATCCATATAAACGGACAACCGAGTGAAGGGCATGTCGAGCGTCGGAGAACCGAGTTAATCGCTCAGGTATTTTATTTTTCTCGCCTTCGGCATTCCGCCCAGTGATGCAGCGTCAGGCCCCAAAAGCCTTGGCTTTCCCCTTGACGGGTTTGGCGCCCGCCAGAAGATGGGAGGGAACCAGGTCGCGCGCCGGTTCGCTGTACCCCACCGAAATGATCTTGTCGCCGTGGAACGTGAACGACGTCAGCGAGGCCAGCGTGCACTGCCGCTTCCGCGGGTCGTGCCACAGCCGCCGCCGCTCCGCGAAGCTGCGGACGATCCAGATCGGCAGCTGATGGCTGACCGCCACCGCCTCGTGCCCGCGCGCCGCGTCCCGCGCCGCACCGAGCGCCGCCATCATCCGAACGACCTGCTCGATGTACGGCTCGCCCCAGGAGGGACGGAACGGATTGGTCAGGTACTTCCAGTTCCCCGGCTTCTTCAGCGCACCGTCGCCGACGCCGAAGGTCTTGCCCTCGAAGACGTTGCCCGCCTCGATCAGCCGCTCGTCGGTGGCCAGGTCCAGACCGTGCGCACCGGCGATCGGCGTCGCGGTCTCCTGCGCGCGCTCCAGCGGCGAGGCGACGACATGCGTGATGTCCCGCCCCGCGAGGTGCTCCGCGACCTGGTCGGCCATCTTCCGCCCCAGATCGGACAGGTGGTAGCCGGGCCGGCGCCCGTAGAGCACGCCCTCGGGGTTGTGCACCTCGCCGTGCCGCATCAGATGGACAACGGTGATGTCTTCGCTGCTCATGTCACCCCTCATTCGGTCGCCTCGGCGGCGGCCCGGGCGGCGGCCGGCAGCGCCGCCGCGATCCGCTCCACGGCCTGCGTGTCGTGCGCGGTCGAGACGAACCACGACTCGAAGGCGGACGGCGGGAGGTAGACGCCCTGCGCCAGCATCGAGTGGAAGAAGGCGGTGAAGCGGAAGGACTCCTGCGCCTTGGCCTCGTCGTAGTTCGTGACGTCCCGGCCGGTGAAGAAGACCGAGAACATGTTGCCCGCGACCTGGAGGCGGTGCGCGACGCCCTCCTTGGCCAGCGCACCGGTCACCAGCGAGCGCAGCTCGGCGGAGACCGCGTCGACCTTCTCGTACGCGGCGTCGTCCAGCAGCCGCAGCTGCGCGACGCCGGCGGCGGTGGCGATCGGGTTCCCGGACAGGGTGCCCGCCTGGTAGACCGGGCCGGCCGGGGCGAGGTGCGCCATGACGTCCGCGCGGCCGCCGAAGGCCGCGGCCGGGAAGCCGCCGCCCATCACCTTCCCGAAGGTCATCAGGTCGGGACGTACGCCGTCGATTCCGTACCAACCGGCCTTGCTGACGCGGAAGCCGGTCATCACCTCGTCGGAGATGTACAGCGCGCCGTCGCCGGCACAGATGTCCTTGAGCCCCTGGTTGAAGCCGGGCAGCGGAGGTACCACGCCCATGTTGCCGGGCGACGCCTCGGTGATCACACAGGCGATCTCGCCCGGGTGCGCGGCGAACGCCGCCCGCACCGCTTCCAGGTCGTTGTACGGCAGCACGATCGTGTCGCCGGCCTGCGCGCCCGTCACACCCGGCGTGTCGGGCAGACCGAAGGTCGCGACACCCGAGCCGGCCGCGGCCAGCAGCGCGTCGACATGCCCGTGGTAGCAGCCGGCGAACTTGATCACCTTGGGGCGGCCGGTGAAGCCGCGCGCCAGACGGATCGCCGACATCGTCGCCTCGGTGCCGCTGGAGACCAGCCGCACCTGCTCGACCGGCTCGATCCGGGCCACGATCTCCTCGGCCAGCTCGACCTCGCCCGCGCCGGGCGTGCCGAAGGACGTACCGCGGGTGACCGCCTCCTGGACCGCGGCGATCACCTCGGGGTGCGAGTGACCGAGGATCATCGGCCCCCAGGAGCACACGAGGTCGACGTACTCACGGCCGTCGGCATCGGTGAGGTACGGACCGGTACCGGACACCATGAACCGGGGCGTACCACCCACGGCCCGGAACGCCCGCACCGGAGAGTTGACGCCGCCCGGCGTCACCGCGGACGCGCGCTCGAACAGCGACTGCGAAACAGGGGCTTCATACGGAAAAGACACTGGGATCCTGACCTGCATAAACGGGGAGGGCGGCGACGCACGGACACGGCCCGGCTGACAAGGGTGCGGGAATCCCCGCTTGGACCACCCAAGGTGCCGCGCGGTTCCCGTTCGATCCTTTTTTGATTCCTCTCGCTTCCGACCGGGCGTCAGCCCCCAGTCGTCTGCGAAACTGGGGCGACGTACGAGTAAGTCACGCAAGCAATGGTCTCAGAGGCGCACGGGGGCGTGCGCCCGGGCGTTTCACGCGCCTGCGACGGGGGAGGTCTCTGAGACGATGATCGGGTTGCGCGGCTAGGGCTGCGAGTGGTCGGGTGGAGATATGCATCGCGGTGGCGAACTGGGCGAGGGAACCGATGACCGGGGTCCCGAGCGCGCCCAGCGCGGCCGTCACCGGCGCGAGGAAACCGACGAGACCAAGGGCGGGGACATCAGAGGCGGCCGCATGGGGGTGACATACAAATACTTCGGTGCGCCCAACGGCGCGACCGCGGCCCGTGTTCCGATCTCCATGCGCCCCGAGGAACTCGGCGGTGACGAGCTCGGCATGGGCGGTATGTTCACCAAGATCAAGCCGGAGACGATGGCCGCCATGGTCCTCACCGGTATAGAGGGCATACCGCTCCATAAGGTTCCGCCGCTCGAACTCGTCGTCCTCCACCCCGACTACGCCGTCGTCAAGCTCCCCATGACCGTGGTCGACCCGCTGCGCGGCGTCGGCGAGGAGTCGGTCGGCGCGGCCGCCTTCATCTGGTCCACCGTCCCCGACCGCGGTGGCCCGCGCGACGCCTTCACCGTCTACCAGCTGCTGCACGAGTGGCAGGACTTCAGCCACCGGCTGCACGAGGCGGGGCATCAGGCGTACTGCCTGGTCTGGCCGTAACGGTTCGGCAGGGCGCGGCGGGCCACGGCCCGTCGCGCCCTCGGCCACGGAATCGGGCGGGCCGGGTGTGTCCGCGGTCACCACGTGGGGCGGGCCGAGACACCGCCGTCGACGACGAGCTCGTGTCCGGTGATCCACGACGCCATCGGTGAGGCGAGGAACACACACGCGTCGCCGATGTCCTCCGGCCGGCCCAACCGCCCGGCGGGCGCCGCCGCTTCCCAGCGCCGCACCCCCTCCGGCCAGTCCTCCGCCAGGCCCGGGCGCGCGATCAGCCCCGGCGAGACGCTGTTGACGCGGATCCCGTGGGGCCCGTACTCCAGCGCCGCCGAGCGTGCGTGCATCACCACCGCCGCCTTGGACGCGCAGTAGTGGGCGTGCAGCGGCGCCGGACGGTCCGCCTCGATCGAGGCGATATGGGTGATCGAACCGGCCCCCTGCGCGCGCATCACGGCCGCCGCGGCCTGGGTGCAGGCGAAGACGCTGTGCACGTTCACATCCGCCACCGCCCGCCAGTCGGCCAGCGACATCCCCGCCAGCTCCTGGGTCGGCTGCACCGCCGCGTTGTTCACCAGCGCGGTCAGCCGCCCGCGCCACTCGGCCGCCCGCGCCACCAGCCGGTGGCACTCCCCCTCGTCGGCCAGATCGGCGCGCAGCGCCAGCGCGCGCCCGCCGCCCTCCTCGATCCGCGCGACCAGTGCGCGGGCCGCGTCGCCGCCCGTCCGGTAGTGCGCCACGACCGCGGCGCCCGCGGCGGCGAACCGCAGCGCGATACCGCGGCCGACACCGCCCGCGGCGCCGGTGACGAGGGCGACCTGGCCGGTGAGGTCGGGCAGGTCGCGGCGGCCGCCCGGAGCGTCGCGTCCGGTGGGCTCGTCGCGTCCGGTGGGCGCGTCATGGCCGGTCGGCGCATCCGGGGGCGACGGCTCTGCGGGGGTCGACGGCTCTGTCATGGTCGGCTCAGCGCGGCGATCCGCGCTGCCTCCTGGGGAAAGCGCGCGGTCAGTTCGGCGGCGTCCCCGTGCTCGTAGTCGGCGAAGGTGAACCCGGGCGCCATCGTGCAGCCGAAGAGCGTCCAGGCGCCGCCGTCGGCGACCTCGGCGGCCATCCACGTACCGGCGGGCACGGTGAACTGGACGTGCTGCCCGCCCAGGACGTCCGGCCCGAGGACGACCGTACGGGCCGAGCGCCCCGCGCCGCCGGAGGGACCGCCGCCCTCGGCGTGTCCGCCGCCTTCGGAGAGGAGGAGCAGGGTGAGCGGGTCGCCCGTATAGAAGTGCCAGATCTCGTCGGTCGGCAGCCGGTGCAGGGCGCAGAAGTCGCCCGGCCCGGCGGTGAGCAGCATCACGATCGCCGTTCCCTCGGGCCGTCCGTCGGGGCGCGGCGGGCCCGCCCAGGTCTGCCGGAACCGCCCGCCCTCACGGGGCAGCGGCGCCAGCCCGTAGAACTCGATCAGTGCCTCGGGGAGCCGGTCGCGGGGCGTTGGGTGCTCGTTCATACGGGCTGGGCCCCTCCCACTCGTCGCCGTCCGTCGGAGGTGATCCAGCCTAGGCACGAAGGCGGCGCCGCGGCGGGCGCAATCGGGCCATGTCCGAGAGCCCGCCGACGATCCGTCAGCCGAGGGGGTCGCGGCCCGTCTCCGCCAGCAGGGCGTCGAGTTCGGTGGCGCCGGGCGGTACGGGGACCGGTTCGGCGAAGACGTTCATCTGCCGGGCCGTCGGGGCCATCCGCGCGACCAGCGCCCGCAGCTCGGCCACGCATCCCGCGGGCGCCTCGTACGGCCGCCCGGTCGCCCGCGCCACGTCCCAGATGTGCACCACCAGATCCAGCAGCACCATCGCACCGACGGTCCGCGCCGGCAGCCGCATCCCACCGGACACGCCCTGCTCCGCGCCCGGCGCCGCCCAGGCCTCGACCAGCCGCGCCGCCTCCCGGGCGAACCGGTCGGTCCACTGGGCCCCGTACTCGCCGAGCCGGTCGGGGGTCCGGCTGAAGTCCGCCTCCTGCTTGGCGGCCAGCGCCTGGAAGGCGACGACGACATGGAAGAGGTGGTTCAGCAGCGCCCGCAGGTCGTACTCGGCGCAGGGCGTGGGCAGCCCCAGTTGGTCGTCGCGCACTCCGCGCAGCACCGGCAGCGCGGCCCGGCCGGCGGCGTCCAGCAACTCGCTGATCGGTGGGACCGTCCCGGGCCCGTCCGCACCGTCCGACTCAACCGGCTCAACCGAGCCGACCGACTTGTCTTGTATATCCCTGGTGTCCGTCATCTCGATGACGCTACGGGCCGCCGCCGGCCGCGGCTTGAAGAAATGCGACAGGCCGCGCGGTGGTGTTCGGCGCGCACCGCTTTAGGATCCGGGCATGGCCGCTCCACGGCGCGACACCCGGGGCATCGTCGCCGCCCCGGAGCTCCTGGCGCGGGTGCGGTTCCGGCGCCGCTCCCCCGCCCTGCCGCTGCGCCCGTATGTCGAGCACTACTGGCTGATCGACTGGGATCTGCCCGAGCCGTACACCAGCCAGGTCGTGCCGCACCCGTGCGTGAACGTGGTTTTCCAGCGGCACGCCGACCGGCCCGCCTTCGGCGAGGTCGCGGGCGTCGGGCTGGAGCTGTTCTCCCAGACGCTGGTGGGGCGGGGGTGGGTGTGCGGGGTGCAGTTCCGGCCCGGCGGATTCCGGCCGTTCGCCCCGGAGCGACCGGTCACCGACTGGACGGGCCGCAGGCTGCCGCCGGCGGCGGTCTTCGCCGCTCCGCCGGGCCCGGACGCGCACGCGGAGGTTGCGGACGCGGTCGCCGATGCCGCGCGAGCCGTAGTGCAGCCGGCGGACGAGGACGCCCGGGTGGCCGCGCTCGACGCCTTCCTGACGCCTCTGCTGCGGGCCGATCCGCGGGTCCTGGCCCAGGCCGGGCTCGCGATGCGGCTGGCCGACCGGATCCGGACGGACCGCACGATCCGGCGGGTCGCGGACTTCGCGCGGGCCGAGGGGATGTCCGTACGGGCGCTGCAGCGGCTGTTCGCCGGGTACGTCGGGGTGAGCCCCAAGTGGGTACTGCTGCGCTACCGCATCCATGAGGCCCTGGAGCGGGCCGCGGCGGACGCGGAGGTCGACTGGGCCGCGCTGGCCGCCGAGTTGGGCTACAGCGATCAGGCGCATCTGGTCCGCGATGTCACGGCGACGGTCGGGGTGCCGCCGACCGCCTACCCGCGCTGAGGCGGCCTCCGCCCGGGCCTCAGGGCAGCTCGGCCGTCAGATAGCGCTGGACGGTGGGCGCCAGCCAGGCGACGATCTCGTCGTCGCCGAGGTCGACGGCCGGCGGGAGGTGCAGGACGTAGCGGCACAGGGCCAGCCCGAGCATCTGCGAGGCGAGCAGCGCGGAGCGGATCGCCGCCTCCTCGGGGACGGGGCAGACCGCGCTGACGACCGGGCCGATCTGCTCGGCGAACACGCCCCGCATCCGCTCCGCACCGGCTTCGTTCGTGGCGCCGACGCGCAGCATGGCAGTCAGCGCCTCGTCGCTCTCCCAGCGTTCGAGGAAGTGGCGCACGAGACGGGCGCCGAGCTCGTCGTGCGGTACGTGGGTGAGGTCCGGGGCGTGCAGCTCGATCTCGGAGGCGGCGGCGAACAGGCCCGCCTTGTTGCCGTAGTAGCGCATCACCATCGACGGGTCGATGCCCGCCTCCCTGGCGATGGAGCGGATCGTGGCGCGCTCGTAGCCCTCGGCGGCGAAGCGGTCGCGGGCGGCGGCCAGGATCGCGGCCCGGGTCCCGGCGGAGCGGGGCTGGGGGGTCTGCCCGGCGCCGGACGCGGCGTCGCTGCTGGTGAGAGGCGCATGGTCGACCATGCCCACGACTGTAGGCCAACGCCCGTTGACATGCCAGCGCGAGGAGCCCTACGCTTGCCAACGAGCGTTGACCAACAAGTGTTGGCACACATGCGTTGACCCGCACGAGGCGTCGACGTGGTCAGGCAGAGGCGTAGGAGGCAGCAGCCATGAATGCCATCAACCGCAAGCCCGGCACCACCGACAGCACCACCGGCAGCGGAAGCGGCACCGACAGCGGTAGCGGCATGAGCAGTAGCGGCGGCACCGCGGCCCGGACCGGGCACGCCGCCCGCGACGCGGATGTCCTCGTCGTCGGCGCCGGCCCGACGGGCCTGCTGCTCGCCGGAGACCTCGCCGAGGCCGGCCTCGCCGTCACCCTTGTCGAACGCCGCCCCGAAACGACCAGCAACCTCACCCGCGCCCTGGCCGTCCACGCCCGCACCCTGGAGCAGCTCGACGCCCGCGGCCTCGCCGACGAGCTGGTCGCCGGCGGCCACCCGATCTCCCGCCTCCGCCTCTTCGGCGCCGCCACCCTCGACCCGTCCCGGCTCCCCTCCCGCTTCCCGTTCGTGCTGATCACGCCCCAGTTCGAGGTCGAGCGGCTGCTGGAGCGCCGGGCCCGGGAGGCCGGCGTGACGTTCCGGTACGGCTCCGAGGTGACCGGCCTCGACCAGGACGCGGACGGAGTGACCGTGCGGCTGCGCGGCGCCGGGGGCGGCGGCAGCGCCCGCGCCGCCTACCTGGTCGGCACGGACGGTGTGCGCAGCGCGGTCCGCGAGGCCGTCGGTCTGCCCTTCCCCGGCAAGTCCGTGATCCGCTCGCTGGTCCTGGCCGACGTACGGCTGGCCCAGGAGCCCGAGTCCCCCTTCACGTTCAACGCCACCGGGGACGCCTTCGGCCTGGTGGCCTCGTTCGGCGACGGCTGGTACCGCGTCATCGGCTGGCACCGCCACCGCCAGGCCGATGACGACGCCCCCGCCGATCTCGCCGAGGTCCGCGAGATCACCCGGCTCACCCTCGGTACGGACTACGGCATGCACGACGCCCGCTGGATCTCGCGTTTCCACAGCGACGAGCGCCAGGCCCCGCAGTACCGCGTGGGCCGTGTCTTCCTCGCCGGCGACGCCGCCCATGTCCACTCCCCGGCCGGCGGCCAGGGCATGAACACCGGCCTGCAGGACGCCGCCAACCTCGGCTGGAAGCTGGCGGCAGTGCTCCAGGGCCACGCCCCCGCCGCGCTCCTGGACAGCTATCAGGCCGAGCGCCACCCCGTCGGAAAGATGGTGCTGCGCAGCAGCGGCGCCATCCTCCGGATCGCGCTGCTGCACTCCGCGCCGGGCAGGGCGGCCCGCGCACTCGCCGGCCGGCTCCTCACTCATCTGCGGCCGCTGGCCCGCCGCGCGATCGGCACCGTCTCCGGCATCGACATCGCCTATCCGGCCGGGCCGGGCGCCCACCGGCTCGCCGGGCACCGCGCCCCGGACATCCGCCTGGCCGACGGCAGCCGCCTCTACGCGCTGCTGCGCCAGGGCAGGTTCGTGCTCATCGCTCCCGCCGATGAGCCCACCGCCCCCCAGCCGACGGGCAACGGGGCCGGCCCGCTCCCCGCCGACGGCCGCGTCGTCCGCGCCGCCTGGGACAGCGATCGCCGTACCGCTCTTCTCATACGCCCCGACGGCCATATCGCCTGGGCCACCGACGCCACCCACCCCGCCGAGCGCGCCACGGCCCTGCGCGCCGCCCTGCTGCAGTGGACCGGCGCCGCACCCGAGGACGACGGGACGGGCCCGCGTCCCTCAGCGGTCAGCCCGGCGCCAGCACATGCCGCAGATACGCCCGCGGATCGTTGAGATAGCGCCGCCAGTGGTCGACGAGCCCCAGCTCCGCCCACTGCACCGACCGCATGCCGTGTTCACCGACCTCGACGATCTCCGCGCCGGGCAACGCGGTCAGCAGCGGGGAGTGCGTGGCGCAGATGATCTGCGCGCCGCCGCGGCCCAGCTCACTCATCAGCCCGACCAGTTCCAGACAGGAGGAGAACGACAGCGCGGCCTCCGGCTCGTCCATCACGTACAGCCCCGGCTGCGTGAACCGCTCCCGGAGAGCCAGCAGGAAGCCCTCGCCATGGCTCATCTCGTCCGGGTGTCGGGACAGCCGCAGCGAGCTGTGCTCCCCGCTGAGCGCATCCAGCGCGGTCTCGGCCCGCAGGAAGAAACCCTTGCGGCGGGTCCGCGGCCCCCGCACCATCCGGCGCCCCTCGCGGGTCGGATCGAACCGCATCAGCCCGCCCAGCAGCGACGACTCCCGCGAGCTGGCGTACTTGTAGCCCGCCGAACCGCCGTAGGAATCCAGTCCGAACCCCTCCGCCAGCGCCTCGGCCAACGTCGACTTCCCCGAGCCGTTCTCGCCCACCAGAAAAGTGACCGGAGCGCGGAAGGCCAGCCCCTCCTCGGCCAGCTGACGCACACACGGCACCGTCCAGGGCCAGCCGCCCTCGGCCGTCCCCTCCCCCTCCGGAACATCCACATAAGCCCGCTCGATCAGCATGACTTCGAAGCTCTCACACCCCACTGACAACCGCCCCGCGCCCGACGCCCGCCGCTCCTCCTTAGGCTTCCGTCATGCAGATCGCCCGCTCCGCCGCCCTCTTCGCCGTCGCCGCGCTCTTCGAGATCGGCGGCGCCTGGCTGGTGTGGCAAGGCGTCCGTGAACACCGCGGCTGGGCCTGGATCGGTGCCGGAGTCCTCGCCCTCGGGGTGTACGGCTTCGTCGCCACCCTCCAGCCGGACGCCGAGTTCGGTCGCATCCTCGCCGCGTACGGCGGTGTCTTCGTCGCCGGGTCGCTGGCCTGGGGCATGGTCGCCGACGGCTACCGACCCGACCGCTGGGACGTCATCGGCGCACTGATCTGCCTGGCCGGCATGGCAGTGATCATGTACGCCCCCAGAAGCCGCTGACCGCACCCGCATATCCTGGCCGCGCACGCCCCCGCAGCGGGGAGCGAGCAGGGACCCCACCGCCCGAGGAGAACGCCATGACCGCCGAGGCCCGAACCGCCGTCGTCACCGGAGCGAGCAGCGGCATCGGCGCCGCGACCGCACGGGCGCTGGCCGCCGCCGGCTACCACGTGGTCCTCACCGCCCGCCGCAAGGACCGCATCGAGGCCCTCGCCGCCGAACTCCCGCACGCCCGGGCCTATGCGCTCGACGTCACCGACCGCGCCGCCGTCGACGCCTTCGCCGCCGAGCTCGACCGTCTCCCCTCCGTCGACGTCCTGGTCAACAACGCCGGCGGCGCCCTCGGCGCGGAACCGGTCGCCACCGGCGACCCCGCCGACTGGCGTGCCATGTACGAGGTCAACGTGCTCGGCGTGCTCCATATGACGCAGGCCCTGCTGCCCGCGCTCACCGCCTCCGGCGAGGGCACCGTCGTCGTGCTGTCCTCCACCGCGGGCCATGGCACCTACGAGGGCGGCGGTGGATACGTCGCCGCCAAGCACGGCGCGCATGTCATCGCCGAAACGCTCCGCCTGGAGCTGTGCGGCGAGCCCGTACGCGTCATCGAGGTCGCCCCCGGCATGGTCAAGACCGACGAGTTCGCCACCACCCGCTTCCGGGGCGATGCCGGCAAGGCCGCCAAGGTCTACGAAGGCGTCGAGCAGCCGCTCAGCGCGGAGGACGTCGCCGACACCGTCGCCTGGGCCATCACCCGTCCCGCCCACGTCAACATCGACCTGCTGGTGGTCCGCCCCCGCGCCCAGGCCTCCAACACGAAGGTCCACCGCACCTCCTGAGGCACCGACCGCGCGGCGCGGCACGACGGTCACCGCACCACACCGCGCCGCAGTGGTCAGCACCGAAAGGTGCTCGTCTCTCCCGGCTCGGTCTCCAGCGCCGCCCGGTTGGACTTCAGCATGACCGGGAAGAACAGCCCGCCCCATGACATGCCACGCGGCATTCATGCAGCCGTGGGTTCGATCGATACGAGGCCCGCAGACCCCGCGGAGCCCGCCGGTACGAGTGCGCATCGCGGCCCGGCGCGCCGAGGCCCCCGGTCCGGCCCCGGTCGGCCGTTCGGATGCGGTCGGCTCGCGCGCGCCCCCGGTCCACGGTGTCGTGGACACGGATGCCCGGCGTCGTGGACCGGGATGCCCGCCGGCGTTCCGCGCGGGGACGGCGTCGGCCACTCCGCCGCGAGAGGGCAGAGCCCACAGCCGCGAAAGGACAGGACGTGCGCATATCCGGGATAGCCGGGATGGCCTGGGCATCCGGGCCCTTGGTGGGCCGCAGATGCCAGGGCGCGGTCGTCGCCGCGGTGGTGACCTGTTCGGCAGTACTGGCCTCCGCGGTCGGCGGCCCGCCGGCACCTCCGTCGCCCGCCCCGCGGCCGGCATGGCACCCCTGTGTCCCGGGCGGCCGGTTCGACTGCGCGACCGCGAAGGTGCCGCTGGACTACCGCAACCCCGGCGGCCGCACCATCGAGCTGGCGCTCGTCAAGCGGAAGGCGACCGGCCCCGGTCGGCGCATCGGCACCCTGTTCTTCAACCCGGGCGGACCCGGCGGACCCGGAACCGTGCAGATGCCGCAGAACTACGCGTTCTTCCCGCGCGAGGTGCGCGAGCGGTTCGACATCGTCAGCTGGGATCCCCGCGGCATCGGCAGCAGCACCGCGGTGAACTGCTTCGCGAGTCGCAAGGAGGCCGACGCGTGGGCGGCGAGCAAGCCGGCCGGCCTCCCGGTGGGCGAGGCGCAGCGGGCCGCCTGGTTCGCCGCGTACCGGGATCTGGCCCGGCGCTGCGAGCGGCGCGACCCCGCGCTGCTGCGCCATGTGTCGACCGCCGACACCGCCCGCGACCTCGACGGGCTCCGCCGGGCGGTGGGCGAGCCGCGACTGACCTACCTCGGAACGTCCTACGGCACGATCCTGGGCGCCACCTACGCCAACCTCTTCCCCGGCAGGGTCCGCGCCATGGTCCTCGACAGCAACATCGACCCGCAGGCCTGGACGAACCACGCCTCCGACGCGGCCCCCCGGCTCACCACGTTCCTGCGCATGGGATCGGACCGCGGCGCGGCGGCGGTCCTGGACCGGTTCCTCGCCCTGTGCGGGTCCGCCACCAGCGCCGGCTGCGCCTTCTCCGCCGGCAGTCCCAAGGCGACCCGGGAGAAGTTCGACCGGCTGATGCGGCGGCTGCGGGCACACCCCGTGGGCGAGTGGACCTACGGCCGTACGGTCGGCGACGTGGTGAGCAGCCTCTACGTCGTCCGCCCCGGCTGGACGGACCTCGCCGGCCGGCTGCAGAGCCTCTGGCAGGGCCGTACCCCCAAGCCGCCCCCGGCCCCGCCCGAACAACCGGTGCCGTGGCCGAATCCGTACACGGGCGAAGAACAGGCCGGTGCGGTGGTCTGCGGCGAAAGCCCCAATCCGCGTGCCCCCGGCGCCTACCGGGCCCTGGAGGAGGCCGCCGCCGTCCGGGCGGGCGACGCCGGACGCTACTGGACCTGGGCCACCGCCGGCTGCACCTCCTGGCCGGCCGGGGCGGCCGAGCGCTACCGCGGCCCGTGGAACAGGCCGACGCCACACCCCGTCCTGGTCGTCGGCACCCGCTACGACCCCGCCACTCCCTACGCGGACGCGCAGGCCCTGGCCGGGGAGCTGGCCGACGCCCGCCTGCTCACCCACGACGGATACGGCCACACCGAACTGATCAACCCCAGCGCCTGCGTCAAGGACCACGAGAGCCGCTACCTCATCGACGGCACCCTCCCGCCGGCCGGAACGACCTGTCGGCAGGACCGCCCCCCTTTCGCCGCGCCCGAACCGAGCGGCGGCGGGGCCACCGGCGGCGAGCGACGGCGGACCTCGCCCCCCTGAGCCGACGGCCACGCCGGCCGGCCGAAGCGCGGCAGCTCAGCCGGCGGAGCACCGCAGGTCAGCCGAAGCGGGGCGGCAAGGCTCTTCGCCGGCTCAGCCCTTCACACACACGACCTGCTTGAGATGGGCGACCACCTCGACCAGGTCGCGCTGCTGATCGATGACCTTCTCGATCGGCTTGTAGGCGCCCGGGATCTCGTCGATCACTCCGGAGTCCTTGCGGCACTCCACACCCCGCGTCTGCTCCTCCAGGTCCCGCGTGGAGAACCGCTTCTTGGCGGCGTTCCGGCTCATCCTGCGGCCGGCGCCGTGCGAGGCGGAGTTGAACGACGCGGCGTTGCCCAGGCCGCGGACGATGTACGAGCCGGTGCCCATCGAGCCCGGGATGATGCCGTAGTCGCCGCCGCCCGCCCGGATCGCGCCCTTGCGGGTCACCAGCAGGTCCATGCCGTCGTACCGCTCCTCCGCCACATAGTTGTGGTGGCAGGAGATGACCTCGTCGAAGGTCACCTTGGCCTTCTTGAACTCCCGGCGGATCACGTCCTGCGACAGCGCCATCATGATCTCGCGGTTGTGCTTGGCGTACTCCTGCGCCCAGAACAGGTCGTTGCGGTACGCCGCCATCTGCGGGGTGTCCGCGATGAAGACGGCGAGGTCGCGGTCGACCAGCCCCTGGTTCTGCGGCAGCTTCTGGGCCACGCCCATGTGGTACTCGGCCAGCTCCTTGCCGATGTTGCGCGATCCCGAGTGCAGCATGATCCACACCGACTGGTCGTCGTCGATGCAGAACTCCCAGAAGTGGTTGCCGGACCCCAGCGAACCCATCTGCTTGGTGGCACGCTCCTGACGGAACTTGACCGCGTCGGCGACGCCGTCGAAGCGCGCCCAGAAGTCGCCCCAGCCCGCGGTCGGGAAGCCGTGCAGCCGCCCGGGGTCGACCGGATCGGCGTGCATCCCCCGGCCCACCGGAATCGCCTGCTCGATCTTCGACCGGAGCCGGGAGAGGTCGCCGGGCAGGTCGTTGGCGGTGAGCGAGGTCCGCACCGCGCTCATCCCGCAGCCGATGTCGACGCCGACCGCCGCCGGGCAGACCGCGCCGCGCATCGCGATCACCGAGCCGACCGTAGCGCCCTTGCCGAAGTGCACATCGGGCATCACGGCCAGGCCCTTGATCCACGGGAGCGTGGCGACGTTGCGCAGTTGCTGCATCGCGACGTCCTCGACCGTGGCCGGGTCTGTCCACATCCGGATCGGTACCTGCGCTCCTGGCACTTCGACGTACGACATAACTTCCTCATTCCCCCGAAAACATGAAAAACGCAAAAGCCGGACAAGATATACGATCTTGGACGCCGGACCGGCGTGCGCGGCAAAACGTGCGATAGACATTGTGTCCATCGGCCGCCGCCCGGCGGCAACCGCATTTCACAGGGGAAGGAGCCGCGAACGATGCCACGGAAGCCGTTCGTACCCGGTGCCGTACTGGTGGCCGCCGCGGCGCTGGCCGCCGGCCTCACCGGCTGCACCGGCGGCTCCGGCACCGACGCCGGCGCCGTCGACGCGAAGAGCGGTGACGCCACCGCCGCCAGTCAGGCCGCCGAACCGGGCCGCTACCAGACCCTCCCGGAGGCCTGCGGGCTGCCCGCGCGCGGCACCGTGCGCGGCATGCTGCCCGGCGACGGCCAGCACCTCTCGGGCGCCGAGGCCGACAAGGTCTACGGCGGGCAGGCCGACATCACCTACGACACCGACCGCCGGGTCGGCTGCCGCTGGACCCGCGAGACCACCGCCGGCACCCGCCATCTGACCGTCGACATCCAGCGCGTGGTCTCCTACGACTCCGCGGTCAGCGATGACGACAAGGCGCAGGAGACCTACGACGCCAAGGAGCTGGCCGCGCAGATCCCGGCCGGCGCCACCGGCTCGGCGTCGCCGGGCACCCCACCCCCCTCCACCACCGCGAAGCCGCAGGACGCCGAGGCCAACGAGGCCAACAAGGCCGAAAAGGCAGACAAGACGGGCAAGGCGGACGAAAAGGGGAAGGCGGGCAAGGAGTCCGAGGCGTCCGAGCCGAGCGCGGACCCGAGCGGTTCGACCGCTCCGCGCGTGCTGGACGACCTGGGGGACGCGGCGTTCCTCAATGACAAATTGGTCACCGCGGACTCCGGTGTACACCGTGACGTAACTGTGGTCTTTCGCACGTCGAACGTCATCGTGACGATCGCGTACGACCAGTGGTCCACGGACAAGACGATGTTGCCGGACAGCCAGGAACTGCAGGACAAGGCCCGTTCGCTGGCCGGCGAGCTGGTCGAGAGCCTCAGCGAATAGTCCGGTTTGGGCATATCACCCCAACCATCCACCTAAGTCCTCAAATACCCGATTCACCCTTCCTTTTCATCAACACGAAACCGTCACACATCCCGCCGCGCCGCGTACCGTGCCCCCTAGCCCCGCCCCGTTCGCGCGGTGGGGCGGCCCGCACGGCCGACCCCACGGCCGGGCCGAACCGACGACGACGAACAGCGAAGGAACCATGCACCGTTCAGCCAAGCGCCTCGCCAGCCTCCTCACCTGCGCAGCAGTACCGGTGCTGCTCGTCGCCGGCTGCTCCGGCTCGGACAGCGACAGCTCCGGTGATGCCTCCTCCTCCGCGTCCGCCTCCGGCAAGACGGGCAAGCCGTCGCCGACCGTCGCGCCCGCGAAGTACAAGCAGCTGCCGAACCCGTGCGAGGCGTTCGCCAAGGGCTCCATCAAGAAGATGCTGCCCAAGGTGAAGGACGCCTCCGGCGAGCAGGGCAAGTCCTCGGACAACTCCGCGCACGGCACCTGCTCCTGGAACAGCTCCGACGAGCAGGGCGTCGACGGCACCCAGTTCCGCTGGCTGGACATCGGCTACCAGCGCTACGACTCCGAGCCGGGCGTCGGCTCCGCCGAGAAGCGGGCCACCGAGTTCTACACCAAGCAGGTCTCCGCAGGTCAGGCCGTCAAGGGCGCCAAGAAGCTGAAGACCGCCAAGACGGCCGGCACCGGCGACGAGTCCACCGCGATCACCTACGACGTGAAGAAGGAGGGCAACGACTTCAAGAACACGACGGTCGTCGCCCGCCTGTCCAACATCGTCGTCACCATCAACTTCAACGGCGCGGGCCTGGCCGGCGCCGACGCCCCCAAGGCCGCCGACCTGCTCAAGCAGGCCCAGGCCGCCGCCAAGGAAGCGGTCACCGCCGCCACCAAGGCGAACGCCTGACGCAGCACACCGCCCCGGCCGCGCTCCGGCCCGGCCGGGGCCGCGGTGATCACCGCGGCCGGCTTCACCGGCTCCTTACGCGGCCCCGTTCGTCCTCGCGACCCGGCTCTGTCCGCACCGCCACACACGCGCCCGTACGCATGTGCCAGGCTGTCGCTCGCAACAGACCGACGAGAAGGGGTCTCGGGTGGCCGCGCCACTGAAGCTGACACGCACACACCGGATACTCATCGGAGTGGTCATCACCGGTGCGGTGGTCATCGCCGCCATCGGCTTCGCCGGCTCCTACACGGCCGTACGCGACCTGGCCGTCAAGAAGGGCTTCGGCGACTTCGCCTACTTCTTCCCCATCGGGATCGACGCGGGCATCTGCGTCCTGCTCGCGCTGGACCTGCTGCTGACCTGGATCCGTATGCCCTTCCCGCTGTTGCGGCAGACGGCGTGGGTGCTGACCGTCGCGACGGTCGCGTTCAATGCCGCGGCGGCGTCCGATCCCTTGGGCATGGGCATGCACGCCGTCATCCCGGTGCTGTTCGTCGTCACCGTCGAGGCCGCCCGGCACGCCGTCGGGCGGATCGCCGACATCACGGCGGACAAGCACATGGAGGGTGTGCGCATCACGCGCTGGCTGCTGTCGCCGGTCCCGACGTTCCTGTTGTGGCGGCGGATGAAGCTGTGGGAGCTGCGGTCGTACGAGGCGGTGATCAAGCTGGAACAGGAACGGCTGGTGTACCAGGCGCGCCTGCGTTCGCGGTTCGGGCGGAGCTGGCGTCGCAAGGCTCCCGTGGAGTCCCTGATGCCGCTGCGGCTCGCCCGGTACGGAGTGCCGCTGGCGGAGACCGCCCCCGCGGGGCTCGCCGCCGCGGGCATCGAACCGCAGCTGCTGCCGGCGCCGGAGCGGTCCGTGACGCCCGCTTTGGAGCCACAGGCCCAGGAGCCGGGCCAGGAGCTGCCGAGCCAGTGGTTCGCGGCGTCGCAGCGCGTGTCGTACCAGGGTGACTACGACCCGGCGTACGTCGCGGAGCGGGAGCATCAGCCCGCGTACGACGAGCAGGAGCCGGTGCCGGCGCACGGCCAGGTCCCGGTGCCGGCGCCACGTATGCCGCAGCCCGCTGCGGAGCCCGAGCCGCAGATCCCGGTGCCGACCGGTGCCGGTGGGACGCGCCCGCTCGGCAAGGGCATCCCGGAGGCGGACCCGCGGCCTTCCCCGGAGCCGGCCGCGTCCCCCACCGACGAGGACCTCTACCAGGTGTTCCGGCGCTCGATAGAAGGCGAAGGCATGCCGACGCCGGGCGCGTTCGCGGCGAATCTGGAGGCGCAGTACGCGATCCGGCTGCCGGGGCGGGACCTGAACCGCTACGTGGACCAGTTCAGCGACCGCCTCAACGCGGAGCTGATGGAAGAGCACATCGCGTAACGCGCCGCAGTATCGGGCCCGTTGGAAGCCAACCGGTTCTTACCTACTTCTGGCCCGCATACCTGCGAATCGGCTGATGCCGCCCAGGGCCCCGGCCGTATCCGCCCGCCGGGCAACGCCGGCGACCCGCCGCCGATCCCCGAACAGCGCGACCGCGACCCGGAGCCCACGCCCGGACCCGAACTCCCGCCGGATACCGAGCAGTTGCACGACCGAGCACGTCCCGAAGCGGCACGTCCCGTCACAAGCGCAGCCCGTAGGGGCACGTCCCGTAGGGGTCGCGCGCGCCCCTTGCAGGCCACAACAAGGCGTAGGTGAAGGAGAATTCCCGCCTGGCCGGCCAGCGCCCCATCAGGCCGATCCCAAGGCCGACCAGCCCCAGCCCGGTAGGCGCCTGGACCGGGAAGACCTCAGCCCGACCGCTCCTCAGGCCGCCCCCGACTCCGCCCGCTTCTGCCTGCGCTTCTTGTCCATGTCGCCCCATACGGCCAGCGCGGCGCCGACCGCGAAGAGGCCGACGTAGGCGATCGACGGCAGCTCGAACCAGTGGGGCAGCAGGCCCCAGGCATGGTCGAAGAACGTCTGCCCGATGAAGCCCGCAGCGCCCTGGATCATGACGATGAAACCGATGAATCCCCTCATGGCTTCAGCGTGAAGGGTTCGGCCCCGGGGATCCTCCTCCCCGGGGCCGAACCCCTTCTCACCCCTGAGTCGCACGCCCGAGACGGCGTCTACGACTCAGCGGCAACGGCTCATCGCCGCAACGTCAGCCGCCGAGCAGCTTGCGCACCCGGTCGGCACCGACGGCCAGCAGCAGCGTGGGCAGCCGCGGCCCGGTGTCCCGGCCGACCAGCAGGTGGTAGAGCAGCGCGAAGAACGCGCGCTGGGCGGCCTTGAGTTCCGGAGTCGGCTTGGCGTCCGGCTCCAGACCCGCCTGGACCTTCGGCACGCCGTAGACCAGGGTCGTCAGACCGTCCAGCGACCAGTGCTCGTCGAGGCCGTCGAGCAGCAGCCGCAGCGAGCCGCGGGCCTGCTCGTCGAGGGTGGCCAGCAGCTCCTTGTCCGGCTCGTCGCGGACGATGGTGCGCTGGTCGGCCGGCACCTGGGTGGTGATCCAGTACTCGGCCCTGTCGAGCCGGGGCCGGGTCTCGTCCAGCGAGGTGACCGGCTTGTCGGGGTCGAGGTCGCTGAGGATGCGCAGTGTCTGCTCGTCGTGCCCGGCGGTGATGTCCATGACCGAGGCCAGGGTGCGGTACGGCAGCGGACGCGGGGTGGTCGGCAGCGGGCCGGCCGCGGTGCCGACCGCCCGGACGTAGGCGGCCTCGTCCGCGGGCTGGGCGGCGCCGTCGGCGACCTTGCCCGCCAGCTTGTCCCACTCGTCGTAGAGCCGCTGGATCTCCTGGTCGAAGGCGATCTTGAAGGACTGGTTGGGCTTGCGGCGGGCGTAGAGCCAGCGCAGCAGCGGCGCCTCCATGATCTTCAGCGCGTCGCCCGGGGTGGGCACGCCGCCCTTGGAGGAGGACATCTTGGCCATGCCGCTGATGCCGACGAAGGCGTACATGGGGCCGATGGGCTGGGCGCCGTCGAAGACCTCGCGGACGATCTGGCCGCCGACGACGAAGGAGGAGCCGGGCGAGGAGTGGTCGACACCGGACGGCTCGAAGACCACGCCCTCGTACGCCCAGCGCATCGGCCAGTCGACCTTCCAGACCAGCTTGCCGCGGTCGAACTCGCTCAGCCGGACCGTCTCGCCGAAGCCGCACGCCGTGCAGGTGTAGGACAGCTCGGTGGTCTCGTCGTCGTAGGCGGTGACGGTGGTGAGGTCCTTCTCGCACTGCCCGCAGTAGGGCTTGTACGGGAAGTAGCCGGACGAGCCGCCACTGCCGTCGTCCTCGCTCGCCGCGCCGGAGCCCTCGGCGGCCTCCAGCTCGGCCTCGTCGACGGGCTTCTGGGACTTCTTCGCGGGGCCCTTCTTCGTGCGGTACTGGCCGAGGATCCCGTCGATCTTCGCCCGGTGCCGCATCGCGTGCAGGACCTGCTCGCGGTAGGCGCCGGAGGTGTACCGCTCGGTCTGGCTGATGCCGTCGTACTCCACGCCCATCTCGGCCAGCGCCTCGATCATGGCGGCCTTGAAGTGCTCGGCCCAGTTCGGGTACGCGGAGCCGGCCGGGGCCGGGACCGAGGTCAGCGGCTTGCCGATGTGCTCGGCCCAGGACTCGTCGATGCCCGCGACGCCCGCCGGGACCTTGCGGTAGCGGTCGTAGTCGTCCCAGGAGATGAGGTGGCGCACCGTGTACCCGCGGCGGCGGATCTCGTCGGCGACCAGGTGCGGGGTCATGACCTCGCGGAGGTTGCCCAGGTGGATCGGGCCGGAGGGGCTCAGGCCCGAGGCGCAGACGATCACCGGGGCGGAGGCGTCCGCCGGGCCCGGTGCGGAAGCACCCGATGTCATTTTGCCCGGGGCGCGGCGCTCCGCCTCGGCAATGACCTCGTCCGCGAACCTGGAGACCCAGTCGGTCTCGGTGCTCTGCTGAGCCACGATCGGCCCTTCCTCTTCCTGGTGGTTTCCGGCTGCGCCCTCTTGCGCCGGATGACGCGCAAAAGCCTGACGGTGCCATTCTCCCAGACACCCGCCGTACGAAAATTCAGTGGTAGTGGCGTGGGATACTCCTTGGCAAACCCTTTCCACTCCGACGACACCTCCTCGTAGAAGAGAGTGCAGCTTCATGGCCTCGGTCCCTTCCCTCGCAGCCTCCGTCAACCAGCGTGTCGCGGACGCCCTCTCGGCAGCCCTGCCGGAGGCCGGTGCCGCCGACCCGCTGCTGCGACGAAGCGACCGGGCCGACTTCCAGGCCAACGGCATGCTGGCGCTGGCCAAGAAGCTCAAGGGCAACCCCCGGGAGCTGGCGGGCAAGGTCGTGGACGGCATCGACGCCGCCGATCTGATCAAGGAGATCGAGGTCTCCGGCCCCGGCTTCCTCAACATCACGATCGCGGACGAGGCGATCGTCAGGACGCTGGCCGCCCGCGCCGCCGACGGCGACCGGCTCGGCGTGCCGCTGAAGGAGAACCCGGGCGTCACGGTCGTCGACTACGCCCAGCCGAACGTGGCGAAGGAGATGCACGTCGGCCACCTGCGCTCGGCGGTCATCGGCGACGCGCTGCGCGCCATGCTCGACTTCACCGGCGAGAAGACGATCGGCCGGCACCACATCGGCGACTGGGGCACCCAGTTCGGCATGCTCATCCAGTACCTGATCGAGAACCCCGGCGAGCTGGCCCCGGCGGCCGACGTCGACGGCGAGCAGGCGATGAGCAACCTCAACCGGGTGTACAAGGCCTCGCGCGCGGTCTTCGACTCCGACGAGGGGTTCAAGGAGCGGGCGCGCAAGCGGGTCGTCGCCCTGCAGTCCGGCGACAAGGAGACCCTCGACCTGTGGCAGCGGTTCGTGGACGAGTCGAAGGTCTACTTCTACTCGGTCTTCGAGAAGCTGGACATGGAGATCCGCGACGAGGAGATCGTCGGCGAGTCGGCGTACAACGACATGATGGCCGAGACGGCGCGGCTGCTCGAGGAGTCCGGTGTCGCGGAGCGCTCCGAGGGCGCGCTCGTCGTCTTCTTCGACGAGATCCGCGGCAAGGACGACCAGCCAGTGCCGCTGATCGTGCAGAAGGCGGACGGCGGCTTCGGCTACGCGGCCTCGGACCTCTCCGCGATCCGCAACCGGGTCTTCGACCTGGACGCGACGACGCTGCTGTACGTCGTGGACGTCCGCCAGTCCCTGCACTTCCGGATGGTCTTCGAGACGGCCCGCCGGGCGGGCTGGCTCGGCGACGACGTCAAGGCCCACAACATGGGCTACGGCACCGTGCTCGGCGCGGACGGCAAGCCGTTCAAGACCCGTGCGGGCGAGACGGTCCGCCTGGAGGACCTGCTCGACGAGGCCGCCGAGCGGGCGACCGCGGTCGTGCGGGAGAAGGCCGAGAAGGTGGGCCTGAGCGAGGCGGAGATCGTCGAGAACGGGCGGTACGTCGGCATCGGCGCGGTGAAGTACGCCGACCTGTCGACCTCCCCGGCCCGGGACTACAAGTTCGACCTGGACCAGATGGTGTCGCTCAACGGCGACACGTCGGTGTACCTCCAGTACGCCTACGCCCGGATCCAGTCGATCAAGCGCAGGGCCGGCGACACCCGCCCGGCCGCCCACCCCGAGCTGCCGCTGCACCCGGCGGAGCGGGCCCTGGGCCTCCACCTCGACCAGTTCGGCGAGGTGCTCGCCGAGGCCGCGGCGTCCTACGAGCCGCACCGGCTCGCCGCGTATCTGTACCAGCTCGCCTCGCACCTGACCGCGTTCTACGAGAAGTGCCAGGTCGTCAGCGCCGACAACCCCGTCGAGGTGGTCGAGAACCGCCTCTTCCTCGTCGACCTGACCGGCCGCACCCTCCACAAGGGCATGGCCCTGCTCGGAATCCGTACTCCCGAGCGCCTCTGAGGCCTATCTCGCCTAGGCTCCGAAGGCCAACGGCCCCGTACCACCACGGTGTTGTACGGGGCCGCGCCGTTTTTTCTCCCGGGGAGGCGCATCAAGCGATGTACGAGCACAGCAGTCCCACGACGCACACCGCACCGAGCCGGCGCGCCGCGCTGGGCACCGGAGCCGGCCTCCTGGCAGCCGGTTTCCTGGCCGCCACCGCCGCACCCGCCACCGCCGCACCCGCCGGCGCGGCCACCCCCGCCACCGGCCCGCACGCGGCGCTGCGCCGCCTGGAGCGCGCGCACCGGGCCCGCGTCGGGGCCTTCGCCCACAACACCGCCACCGGTGCGACCGTCGCCTACCGGCCGCACACCCGCTTCGCGATGTGCTCGACCTTCAAGGCCCTCGCCGTCTCCGCCGTACTGCGCGATCTCGACCAGGACGGCGAGACGCTGGCGCGCCGCATCCACTACACCGCCGACGACGTGATCGACGGCTCCCCGGTGACCAAGTACCACGTCGCGACGGGGATGACCGTCGCCGAGCTGTGCGACGCGACCCTGCGGACCAGCGACAACACGGCCGGCAACCTGCTGCTGCGCGAGCTGGGCGGGCCGAGGGCGGTCACCGCCTTCGCCCGCTCCCTCGGCGACCCGGTCACCCGCCTGGACCGCTGGGAGCCGGAGCTGAACACCGCCGAGCCCTGGCGCCGGACGGACACCACCACCCCGTACGCCATCGCCCGCACCTTCGCCCGCGTCCTGGTCGGCGACGTCCTGCCCGCCGCCGACCGCGACCGGCTGACGGCGTGGATGAAGGCCAACGAGACGAACGTCGAGCGCTTCCGCGCCGGTCTGCCCAAGGACTGGGCGATCGCCGACAAGACGGGCTCCGGCGCGTACGGCACCGGCAACGACGTGGGCGTGGCCTGGACCGCGGACGGCACCCCGATCGTGCTGGCGGTGCTGACCCGCAAGGCGGACCGGGCCGCGACCTACGACAACCCGCTGATCGCGGACGTGACGAGGGTGCTGGCCCGGGCGGTGGCGGGCTGAGGGCACGTCAACCGGTCGGCACCGTCAGCCGGTCGGCACGTCCAGATAGGACGGCGCGGCCCGGGGCGAGCCGAAGGTGAGGGCGCCGCCGGCGCCGTTCGCGTCGCCGTAGAGCGGGTCCTTGGTGTCGACGACCAGCATCAGCCGATGGCCCTGCGGGACGTCGTACGCGGCGGCCTGCAGGGCGATGTCGGCGGTGACGGGCCGGCCCGCGCTGCCCTCCGGTGCGGTGAACGGCGCATGGGTGATGATGTGCGCCTTGCCGTCGGCGTCGACGTCGAAGAGGTGGGCGATGACCGTCGACCGGGCCGTGGTGGGCGTGTAGGTCAGCCGCAGCTTGGGGGCGCCGCGCAGCCGGGTGGTGGCCTCCAGGGGCGCGCCGGTCCATACGGCCGCGTTCTCACGGGAGATGGAGTCGGTCCGGTAGGTCTTGGGCAGGCCCGCCATCTCCGCGTAGCCCGCGGCGAAGACGATCTTCCCCGCGACGCTCGCGGTGGTGTCCTTGCCGGAGGTGATGGGCATCTGCCAGCCGGTGGACGGCGCGGCGCGCAGCACACCGTCGGTGCGTTCGCGCCCGGGTGCGGCCAGGTTGAGGCGCTGGGTGCGCTCGGTGAACGCGCCCCAGGTGGGCCGGGTTTCGCGCAGCCACGGCCAGTACTTCCACATCACCTGGCTGTTGACCTGGCCCTCGGTGTCGATGCCGTTGCGCTCGCCCTTGAGGAAGCGGTCGAACCAGCGCTTGGCGTCGTTGGTGACGTGGTTGGGCAGGCCCCCCAGGCCGGTCATCTCCGGGCCGGCGTGGTCCCCCACGGACAGGTCGATCCGCTTGGGCCCGGTCAGGGCGTTGAACGTCTTCAGCGACTGGTTGGAGGGGAAGAGCGTCTCGTGCCACGCCTGGGCGTAGAGGACCGGCACTTTACGCTTGTTGAGCTGGTTGAGGTACGTCTGCGGGGAGCGCTGCTTCGCCCAGGCCAGCGCCTGCGGGATGTTGCGGTTGGCGAGGAGGTCCGAGAATTCCTGGCGGGTGCTCGCGCTGAGACGGGCGTTGCCCGCGACGAGTTGCAGGGCCCGTACGGAGCCCAGGTGCCGGGTGCGGTTCTCGTAGAACGACTCGCCCAGGTCGCCCCAGGTGCTCAGCGCGGCGACCGCGTCCACCCGGGAGTCGTGGGCGGCGATCAGCTGGCTGAGGCCGGAGCCGTACGACAGTCCGGCGAAGCCGACCTTGGTGGTACGCCCCGGCGCGTGCGCGATGAGGTAGTCCAGCGCCTTGGAGCCGTCCTGGACGTCCAGCGGGCCGCCCGCGTCGACCTCGCCCTCCGAGGAGCCGAAGCCGCGCGCGGAGTAGGCCAGGACGTTGTAGCCGGACAGCGCGTACTTCGTCGCCATGACCGCGTAGGTGTGCCAGCCCGCCTGCGTCCAGGGGGACGGCAGGACGATGGCGGGGCGCGGCGCGTCGTCCGGGTGGATCCAGGCGGCGCCGTCCAGCTTGTCGCCGTTGACACCGGGGATCTTCACCAGCTGGAAGGGCGCCGCGGCCGAGGCCGGTGCGGCCGGAGCCGACGGCCGGGCCTCGGCGACGGCGGGGGTGGCCATGGAAAGGGCAAGCGCGGTGGCCGGGACCACCGCGCATCTGACCAAGCGGGAACGTAACACGTCCGAAGTGCTCTTCTCTTCAGGGGAATTGAGGCGCAGAACCGCTGCGTACGATCATGAATGCGCGCACCTCGACTCCCCCAAACAGCACCGTCGGGCGAGATGGATCACAGCCGGCGGATCACCGGCGATGAACCACCGGCGGGGGATCACAGCCCCCGCGCGACCTCCGTCGCCCAGTAGGTCAGGATCATGTTCGCCCCGGCCCGCTTGATGCCGGTCAGCGTCTCCAGGATGGCCCTGTCCCGGTCGATCCAGCCCTTCTCGGCAGCCGCCTCGACCATCGCGTACTCACCCGAGATCTGATACGCCGCCACCGGCACGTCCACCGCGTCCGCGATCTTCGCCAGCACGTCCAGGTACGGCAGCGCCGGCTTGACCATGACCATGTCGGCGCCCTCGTCGAGGTCGAGCGCCAGCTCGCGCAGCGACTCGCGGAGATTGGCCGGGTCCTGCTGGTAGGTCTTGCGGTCGCCCTTCAGCGACGAGCCCACGGCCTCGCGGAAGGGGCCGTAGAACGCCGACGAGTACTTCGCGGTGTAGGCGAGGATCGAGACGTCCTCGTGGCCGGTCTGGTCCAGCGCGTCGCGGACGACGCCGACCTGGCCGTCCATCATGCCGCTGGGCCCGACGGCGTGGACGCCGGCGTCGGCCTGGACCTGCGCCATCTCGGCGTACCGCTCCAGCGTCGCGTCGTTGTCGACCCGGCCCTGGGCGTCCAGCACACCGCAGTGGCCGTGGTCGGTGTACTCGTCCAGGCACAGGTCCGACATGATCACGAGGTCGTCGCCGACCTCGGCCCGCACGTCCTGGATGGCGAGCTGGAGGATCCCGTCGGGGTCCGTACCGGCCGTCCCCGCGGCGTCCTTCTTCTCGTCGAGCGGGACGCCGAAGAGCATGATCCCCGAGACGCCGGCCGCGGCCGCCTCGACCGCGGCCTTCCGCAGCGTGTCGCGGGTGTGCTGGACGACGCCCGGCATGGCGCCGATCGGCACCGGCTCGTCGACGCCCTCCCGCACGAACGCCGGGAGGATCAGATCGGACGGGTGCAGGCGGTACTCCGCGACCATCCGTCGCATGGCGGGGGTGGTACGCAGCCGCCGCGGCCGCGCCCCCGGAAAGCTTCCGTACTTCGTCATACCGCCCACGCTACGCCCGCCCCGCACCCTCCCATGCCGACGCCGCGTCGGCCGCCTGAACGGACCTCCTGCCGTACGCCGCCGAGCACCGACGGCGGACGAACAGCCGGCCGGACACACAGGAAGGGCGCCCCGATAACGAGGCGCCCTTCCTGGTTCGATGTCGGCTTCAGCGTCAGCTGCGAGCCCGCCGCCGCGAGCCCGGTCGGCGCTCGCTGGGCCGGGTGACCGGGTCACCGGCCTCGATCGCGGCATCGCGCCGCGCCGCGCCGAAGTCCGCGAGGGCCTCGGCCAGCTTGTGCACCGAAGGCTCCGGCGACATGACGTCCACCCGCAGCCCGTGCTCCTCGGCCGTCTTGGCGGTGGCCGGGCCGATGCAGGCGATCACCGTCACGTTGTGCGGCTTGCCGGCGATGCCGACGAGGTTCCGCACGGTCGACGACGATGTGAAGAGCACCGCGTCGAAGCCACCGCCCTTGATGGCTTCCCGGGTCTCGGCCGGCGGCGGCGAGGCGCGCACGGTCCGGTAGGCGGTGACGTCGTCGACCTCCCAGCCCAGCTCGATCAGGCCCGCCACCAGCGTCTCGGTGGCGATGTCGGCGCGCGGCAGGAACACCCGGTCGATCGGGTCGAAGACCGGGTCGTAGGGCGGCCAGTCCTCCAGCAGCCCGGCGGCGGACTGCTCGCCGCTCGGCACCAGGTCGGGCTTCACGCCGAAGGCGACCAGCGCCTTGGCGGTCTGCTCGCCGACCGCGGCGACCTTGATCCCGGCGAAGGCGCGGGCGTCGAGCCCGTACTCCTCGAACTTCTCCCGCACCGCCTTGACCGCGTTGACCGAGGTGAAGGCGATCCACTCGTAGCGGCCGGTGACCAGGCCCTTGACCGCGCGCTCCATCTGCTGCGGGGTACGCGGCGGTTCGACGGCGATGGTCGGGACCTCGTGCGGCACCGCGCCGTACGAGACGAGCTGGTCGGAGAGCGACGCGGCCTGCTCCTTCGTACGCGGCACGAGCACCCGCCAGCCGAAGAGCGGCTTGGACTCGAACCACGAAAGGCGGTCGCGCTGCGCGGCGGCGCTGCGCTCACCGACCACGGCTATGACCGGCTGGCCGCCGTCGGCCGAGGGCAGCACCTTCGCGGCCTTGAGCACCTGGGCGATGGACCCGAGGGTGGCGGTCCAGGTGCGCTGGCGGGTGGTGGTGCCGGCGACGGTGACGGTCATCGGGGTGTCCGGCTTGCGGCCCGCGGAGACCAGTTCGCCGGCGGCCGCGGCGACGGCGTCGAGGGTCGTGGAGACCACGGCGGTGGCGTCGCTGGTGCCCAGCTCGGCCCAGCAGCGGTCATCGGCGCAGCGTGCGTCGATGAAGCGCACGTCGGTGCCCTGGGCGTCGCGCAGCGGCACACCGGCGTACGCGGGCACGCCGACGGCCGCGGCGATGCCGGGCACCACCTCGAAGACGATGCCCTCGGCGGCGCAGGCCAGCATCTCCTCGGCGACGTTTCCGTCCAGGCCGGGGTCGCCGGTGACCGCCCGTACGACCCGCTTGCCCGCACGGGCGGCCGTCATGACAAGATTGGCGGTGTCCCGAAGGGTGGAAACACCGTTTGGGGAGACGGGGTTTGACGCCTCGTCAGCTGACGCCTGCAGTGGTGTGTCCACGTGTGCGCGCGCATGCGCACGCACGACGTCCAGCACCTGCGGGTCGGCGATCAGTACGTCCGCGGAGGCCAGCGCCTCCACGGCACGCAGCGTCAGCAGACCCGGGTCTCCCGGCCCGGCACCCAGGAAGGTGACCTGACCGGAGGCGGAGTGGTTTGGGGCGGTGGGGTTCAAAGTGCTCGCTCCCCCATAAGACCGGCCGCACCCTTCGCGAGCATCTCGGCGGCGAGTTCCCGGCCCATGTTCTGCGGGGTCGAGACATCGTCGGGAGAGGCGGGTACGTGCCCGGTGGTGGACATCTGCACCAGCGTGCTGCCGTCGGTCGAGCCGACGACACCGCGCAGGTGCAATTCGGTGACAGCCTGCTCGTCAGCCTTGGGGCCTCCCCTGCTCGAGCGAAGTCGAGAGCTTGGGGAAAGCTCGGCAAGCGCTCCGACGGGTGCGGAGCAGCCGGCCTCCAGGGCGGCGAGCAGGGAACGCTCGGCGGTCACGGCGGCCCGGGTGTCCGGGTCGTCGAGCTCGGCGAGCGTGGCGACGAGGTCTGCGTTGGCCGCAGCACACTCGATCGCCAGTGCCCCCTGGCCGGGGGCGGGCAGAACCACGTCGGGCGACAGCAGTTGCGTCGCCTCGTCGATGCGGCCGATCCGGGTGAGTCCGGCGGCGGCCAGTACGACCGCGTCCAGTTCGCCCTTCTCGACGAAACCGATGCGGGTGTCGATGTTCCCGCGTATCGGCACGGTCTCCACGCGCCGGCCCAGCGACCTGGCCCAGGCGTTGAGCTGCGACATCCTCCTGGGGGACCCTGTCCCCACCCGGGCGCCGTCGGGCAGTTGCTCAAACGTGAGCCCGTCCCGGGCGATCAGCGCGTCACGGGGGTCTTCCCGTACGGGGATCGCGGCCAGGGCGAGGTTCTCGGGCTGCGTGGTGGGCAGGTCCTTGAGCGAGTGGACGGCGAAGTCGATGTCCCCGGCGAGCAGCGCGTCGCGCAGCGCGGAGACGAAGACGCCGGTACCGCCGATCTGCGCGAGGTGCTCGCGGGAGGTGTCGCCGTAGGTGGTGATCTCCACCAGCTCGACGGGGCGGCCGGTCAGCTCGCGCACCGCCTCGGCGATCCGTCCGGACTGGGCCAGGGCGAGTTTGCTGCGCCGTGTGCCCAGCCTGAGGGCTCTGTCAGTGCTGTCGTTCATGACCGCTCCCGTGCATCGTGGCTGCCGCCGCGCGTGTCGGCCCGGCTGACGGCGGCAACCGTCTGGGGGTCGAGGTCGAAGAGTTCGCGCAGCGCGTCGGCGTACCCGGCGCCGCCGGGCTCGCTGGCGAGCTGCTTGACCCGCACGGTGGGCGCGTGCAGGAGTTTGTCGACGACGCGGCGCACGGTCTGGGTGATCTCGGCGCGCTGCTTGTCGTCCAGGTCGGGCAGGCGGCCGTCGAGCCGGGCGATCTCACCGGCGACGACGTCCGCGGCCATGGTGCGCAGGGCGACCACGGTCGGGGTGATGTGCGCGGCGCGCTGGGCGGCGCCGAAGGCCGCGACCTCGTCGGAGACGATGGCGCGCACCTTGTCCACGTCGGCCGCCATCGGAGCGTCGGCGGAGGCGTCGGCCAGCGACTCGATGTCGACGAGGTGCGCGCGCTCGATGCGGTGCACCGCGGCGTCTATGTCGCGCGGCATGGCGAGGTCGAGCAGCGCCAGCGGCGCCTCGCGGCCCTCCAGCGCGGTCGCGACCAGTTCGCCGCCGAGGACCAGGCCGGTCGCGCCGGTGCAGGAGACCACGATGTCGGCGACCGCCAGCTCGTGCTCGACACAGCTCATCGCCGCCGCCCGGGCGCGCAGCCCTCCCCCAAGTTCTCGGCTCCGCTCGAACAGGGAGGTACCCCCACCGGCGCCGGGCCCGCCCGGCTCGGTGAGGATCTCGACGAGCCGCTCGGCGCGCGCCACCGTACGGTTGGCGACCGCGAGCTCGCCGATGCCGGCCCGCACCAGGGTGGTGGCGGCCAGCGACGACATCGAACCGGCGCCGATGACCAGCGCGCGCTTACCGCGTGCCCAGGCCTCGACGTCCCGGCCGGCCGCCAGCTGCTCCAGGCCGAAGGTGACCAGCGACTGGCCGGCCTTGTCGATGCCGGTCTCGCTGTGGGCGCGCTTACCGACCCGCAGGGCCTGCTGGAACAGGTCGTTCAGCAGCCGCCCGGCGGTGTGCTGCTCCTGGGCGACGGCCAGCGCGTCCTTGATCTGGCCGAGGATCTGGCCCTCGCCGATGACCATCGAGTCCAGGCCGCAGGCCACCGAGAACAGGTGGTGGACGGCGCGGTCCTCGTAGTGGACGTAGAGGTAGGGGGTGAGCTCCTCCAGGGCGGCACCGCCGTGGCGCGCCAGGAGGGTGGACAGCTCGGCGACACCGGCGTGGAACTTGTCCACGTCGGCGTAGACCTCGATGCGGTTGCAGGTGGAGAGCACCGCGGACTCGGTGACCGGCTCGGCCGACACCGCGTCCTGCAGCAGCTTGCCGCGCGCCTCCGGGGCGAGCGCGGCCCGCTCCAGCACGCTCACCGGCGCGCTGCGATGACTCAGTCCGACGACAAGAAGGCTCATGCTCGCACCTCGCTTCGCGAGGCACAGCCTGCGCCTGTGACGCACCTTTCGATGATTCGCTCGCTCATGCCGGCATCACGGCGGGGACGTCCCCGTCCGGTCCCTTGCGGTCGCCGCCGACGGCAGCGGCGGCGTCGCCGACGGCGGCGGCTTCGGCACGGTCGGCCGGGGCCGCGGCGCCGCTCTCGGGTCCGCCCTCCTCGCCCGCCTTGCGCTGCTCGTGGAAGGCGAGGATCTGCAGCTCTATCGACAGGTCGACCTTGCGTACGTCGACCCCGTCGGGGACGGTCAGCACGGTCGGCGCGAAGTTGAGGATCGAGGTGACGCCGGCGGCGACCAGGCGGTCGCAGACCTGCTGGGCGGCCCCGGCCGGCGTGGCGATCACGCCGATCGAGACGCCGTTGCTCCCGATGATGTGTTCCAGCTCGTCGGTGTGCTGGACCGCGATACCGGCGACGGGCTTGCCGGCCATGGCCGGGTCGGCATCGATCAGCGCGGCGACGCGGAAGCCCCTGGAGGCGAAGCCGCCGTAGTTGGCGAGGGCGGCGCCGAGGTTACCGATACCGACGATCACAACCGGCCAGTCCTGGGTCAGGCCCAGTTCCCGCGAGATCTGGTAGACGAGGTACTCCACGTCGTAGCCGACGCCCCGGGTCCCGTAGGAGCCCAGGTAGGAGAAGTCCTTCCGCAGCTTGGCGGAGTTGACCCCCGCCGCGGCCGCGAGCTCCTCGGAGGAGACCGTGGGCACCGAGCGCTCGGAGAGCGCGGTCAGTGCGCGCAGATACAGCGGAAGCCTGGCGACGGTGGCCTCGGGAATCCCTCGGCTTCGGGTCGCCGGTCGGTGAGTTCGGCCAGTTGCCACGGTGCTCCTGCGGGTAGAGCGGGGCTGCGGGCGCCCGTACGGAACCCGACCGCCCTGTCCACTGCAGGCTATGTCTTTGTGAACGCGTGCACAAAGATGGTGTCCGTTTTGCCCGGCCAAAGTGATGGGGGTCACGCGGCTTTTACGGGCCTTCGCGGAACCAACTCCCACGTCACACCGTTCACTCGCGCCGCTCGTGAAACACGGCAGCACCGACGGGAGCACGGGCCCTCACTCCTCACCGCTATACCCCCACACGCCTACAAATCGCCCACCGATGGTAGTCGACCCAGGCCCCCGGGAGCACCGCCCGCGACCCGGCACAATGGGCTCCATGGCCCCTCTGTTCAGCCGCAGCCCCCGCAAGAGCCCCGCCGACCGGATGGTCACCCTCATCGGCAAGCCGGGCTGCCACCTGTGCGACGACGCGCAGGCGGTGATCGAGCAGGTGTGCGCCGAGACGGGCGCGTCGTGGGAGAAGAAGGACATCACCGAGGACGCCGAGCTGCACCACAAGTACTGGGAGCAGATTCCGGTCGTCCTGGTCGACGGCGCCCAGCACGACTTCTGGCGCGTCGACCCCAAGCGGCTGCGTACGGCCCTGGGCGCCTGAGCCTCCCGGGCGGCGGTAGGAACGCCTCGCGGATGGCCGTAACGCAACCGTCCGCCGCTCCAGGCCTCGCGGACACGCGCCCGTAACCGGAACCCCCGAACAAACTGGCTACGCTAGCGCCATGTCCCTCCCGTCTCCCGACCAGCACCCCGGCAGGAGTCCCCACGGGACGCCCTCCGGCGCCTCCAGCGCCCGCCGGTCCGGCTGGAGGCCCTCCGGGGCGCTCTTCCCGCTGGGCTGGTTCCCGCGCCGCCGACAGCCCACCACGGCCCGCAGCGTGCTCGCCGGCGAGGCCGCTGCCGAGGCCGCCCGCAAGACCTCACAGGAGGCCGAGGAGGCCCAGGCCGCCGAGGCGACCCCCGCCGAGCCGGAGTTCCCGGTCGTCGGGGACACCGCGGCCGCCGCCTTCTTCGACCTCGACAACACGGTCATGCAGGGCGCCGCGCTCTTCCACTTCGGCCGCGGCCTGTACAAGCGGCACTTCTTCCACAAGCGCGACCTGGCCCGCTTCGCCTGGCAGCAGATCTACTTCCGGCTGGCCGGCTCGGAGAACCCCGAGCACATGGCGGACGTCCGCAACAGCGCGCTGTCCATCGTCCAGGGCCATCGCGTCGCCGAGTTGATGTCCATCGGCGAGGAGATCTACGACGAGTACATGGCCGAGCGCGTCTGGCCCGGCACCCGCGCGCTCGCCCAGGCCCACCTCGACGCCGGCCAGAAGGTCTGGCTGGTGACCGCGGCCCCGGTCGAGACCGCGACGATCATCGCCCGCCGGCTCGGCCTGACCGGAGCTCTGGGCACCGTCGCCGAATCCGTCGGCGGCGTCTACACGGGCAAGTTGGTCGGCGAGCCGCTGCACGGCCCGGCCAAGGCCGAGGCGGTGCGCGCACTGGCCGCGGCCGAGGGCCTGGACCTGTCGCACTGCGCCGCCTACAGCGACTCCGCCAACGACATCCCGATGCTCTCGCTCGTCGGACACCCCTACGCCATCAACCCCGACAGCCGGCTGCGCAAGCACGCCCGGGCGCACGGCTGGCGGCTGCGCGACTACCGCACCGGCCGCAAGGCGGCCAAGATCGGTATTCCGGCGGCGGCCGGAGTGGGCGCCCTGGCGGGCGGTGCCGCCGCCGCGGTCGCCCTGCAGCGCCGCCGCCGCTGACCAGTCGTGATCGCCGGGCGGCGGCGGGGACCATCCACCCTCCATACCCCCTCCGCCGCCCCGTCAGTCCCGTTGCTTGCAGTCAGCCACAACACGCCCTCCAACCAGGCAGATTGCACACCCTTCCGATCAAAAGTTGCTCAGTATTCGATACTTGATCTGCCACCAACCCGGCACGGACCGTAAGTAATCGATGATTTGAGCAACTGGGTGTAGCGCTGCCTGTACGAAGCGTTATTCTCCTCAGACGCAATCCGGAACCCACACGTCCCTACGACGAGTGAACGGTCCCGCACTGCACGTGATGGAAGCTCTGCCTCTGGGAGTCCCGTGTACCCACACGTCGGGGTTGACGCCTCGGGCCTGGCTACGCTGCGTACGACACTCGTCGACCACCTGCGCAGTTTCGTCCCCACCGCGTACGCCGTCCCCGCCTTCGCCTCAACCGTCCCCACCTCCGGACACTGCTACGCCCTGGCCGACGGGAGTGCCGCGGTCAGCAAGCCCGCCGCCGGCCGGACCCGCCGCTCCGGCGCCGGCACGACCACCGCCCGACGCCCCGCCGACAGCGACAGCCGTCGCATGATGGACCTCGTCGAACGAGCCCAGGCCGGCGAGGCCGAGGCCTTCGGCCGCCTCTACGACCAGTACGCCGACACGGTCTACCGCTACATCTACTACCGCGTGGGTGGCCGCGCCACGGCCGAGGACCTCACCAGCGAGACCTTCCTGCGCGCCCTGCGCCGCATCGGCACCTTCACCTGGCAGGGCCGCGACTTCGGCGCCTGGCTGGTGACCATCGCCCGCAATCTCGTCGCCGACCACTTCAAGTCCTCGCGCTTCCGCCTGGAAGTGACCACCGGAGAGATGCTCGACGCCAACGAGGTCGAGCGCAGCCCCGAGGACTCGGTCCTCGAATCCCTCTCCAACGCCGCCCTGTTGGAGGCGGTACGCAAGCTCAACCCCCAACAGCAGGAATGCGTCACGCTGCGCTTTCTGCAAGGCCTCTCGGTCGCCGAGACCGCCCGCGTGATGGGCAAGAACGAGGGCGCGATCAAGACCCTCCAGTACCGCGCCGTACGCACCCTGGCGCGCCTCCTGCCCGAAGACGCCCGCTGACCCGACCCACCCCCGCCCCACCCCCCGTACGCCCCTCTTCCGACCGCCCGCACGCCGCTGTTCGCTCACGTTTGGTGACCGACCATGACCGGTCGGTCAGATCATCGTGAGTGCGTAACCCGAGTGCCGAGCCGCTCGTTGTGCGGGATGCAGGCTCCATGCGGTCACGCCATGCCCGCTGCCTCTCACTCGATCGAGTGGCCGTGGACAATCGGCGTGCAACCGTCCGGTCCGTCTGGATAGTCAAAGCCAGTCCGGGGAGTCGAGCGGGATGACGAGAGGAGGTGCCGCCCGTGATCGCGAATGTCTCGGTGCACCGGCGGGCCAACGCCTTCGCCCAGGCCCTGGAGGACCAGGTCCTCGAGGGCGCGGCGGCCGAGGAACAGGTCGACAATCCGGCGCCGGCGCCGGGCGAAGCACGGCTGTTGGCGGTCGCCGACGGCCTCGGGAAGCTCCCGAGGCCGGAGATGGCCACCGAGGTCAAGACTGTCCAGCGCGCACAGCTCCTGGCCGCGATGGAGGCCGCCTTCGCCGAAGGCGCTCCGTCCGACGGCGTCGGGGCACCCGAGCAGCGTGAACACAGGGGCGCGCACCGCGCCACGAAATCGATCGGCCGGCTACGGCCGCGCTCCCGCCTCTCCAAGGGGCTGGCCGCGGGCGGTCTGACGGTCGGCGTCGCAGCCGGAGCCTTCAGCGGCGTCGCCGCCGCCAGCTCCGACGCCCTCCCGGGCGACTCCCTGTACGGCCTCAAGCGCGGCATGGAGGACCTCAAGCTCGGCATGGCCGACGACGACTCCGACCGCGGCCGGCTCTATCTGGACCAGGCCTCCACCCGCATGATGGAGGCCCGCCGGCTGATGGAGCGGGGCCGGGTCGCCGACCTCGACCACGAGTCCCTCGGCGAGGTCCGCAAGGCGCTCTCCGGCGTCAAACACGACGCGGGCGAGGGACACCGCCTGCTGCACCAAGCGTACGAGCGCGATGGCTCGCTCGGCCCCATCCAGGCGCTGAACTCCTTCACCAAGTCCCATCGCGGAACTTGGTCGCAGCTGCGCGACAGGCTCCCGCTGCAGCTCATGGACGTCCGCGACGAGGTCAGTTCGGTCTTCGACGCCATAGACCAAGAGGTCGGTCCGCTGCGTTCGCTGCTTCCCACCGCCCCGGACGGCAAGAACCACCCGCACGACACGCCGGCCTCCGCGGGCGCCGGCTCCGGCCACGACGGCCGCCCGGCACCGTCCGGCAGCCGGGCCCGCTCCGGCGAGCACGCGGGCGGCTCGCACGCCCCGCGCCCGTCGTCCTCACCGTCGCAGGAGAGCGGTCTGCTCGGCGGCGGTACGGGCGGCCTGCTCGACCCGCCGGCCAAGGGCGGCAGCCCGTCGCCGCACGACGGCGGCAAGGGCCATGACGCCGACAGCCGGCCCGACGTCACCCTTCCGCCGCTGCTCCCGGGGCTGCTCCCCCGCCTGGGCATCGACGGCGAGGACCTCTCGAAGTAGCTCGGGCGGCCCGCCGCGGCGGCGCTCGGTGTTCTCTCAGAAGAACACCGAGCGCCGCTGCACGAGCAGCTTGTAGAGGGTGTGCTGAATCGTTTCCCGCACCTGGTCGGTCAGGTTGAACATCAGCATCGGATCGTCCGCCGCCTCCGGCGGATAGCCGTCCGTCGGGATCGGCTCACCGAACTGGATCGTCCACTTCGTCGGGAGCGGCAGCGCGCCCAGCGGCCCCAACCAGGGGAACGTCGGCGTGAGCGGGAAGTACGGCAGCCCCATCACCCGCGCCAGCGTCTTGGCGTTCCCGATCATCGGGTAGATCTCCTCCGCGCCCACGATCGAGCACGGCACGATCGGCACCCCGGCCTTCAGCGCCGTCGAGACGAAGCCGCCCCGCCCGAAGCGCTGCAGCTTGTAGCGTTCCGCGAAGGGCTTGCCGATGCCCTTGAAGCCCTCCGGCATCACGCCCACGATCTCGCCGCGCTCCAGCAGCCGCTGTGCGTCCTCCGCGCAGGCCAGGGTGTGCCCCGCCTTGCGCGCCAGCTCGTTTATCACCGGCAGGACGAACACCAAATCGGCCGCCAGCAGCCGCAGATGGCGCTGTGCGGGGTGGTTGTCGTGCACCGCGACCTGGAGCATCAGCCCGTCCAGCGGCAGTGTCCCGGAGTGGTTGGCGACGATCAGCGCCCCGCCGTCGGAGGGGATGTTCTCGACGCCCTTGACCTCGACCCGGAAGTACTTCTCGTAGAACGGCCGCAGCAGCGACATCAGGACCTGGTCGGTCAGCTCCTCGTCGTAGCCGAAGTCGTCGACCTCGTAGTCGCCGGTGATCCGGCGGCGCAGGAAGGCCAGCCCGCCCGCGATCCGCTGGTCCAGGGTCCGCGGGCTCGGCGGCGGGGGTGCCGCCGGCGGGTGCTCGGTCCGCGCTTCCGGGACGGGCGCCAGCGCCGTTCCGCGCCCCGCGCGCCCGGCCCGCCGGGCCTTCCTGCGCGCCCGAGGCTCCTCGCCGAAGGGAATGACCTTGGCGTCCGCCATCGTGGGTGAACTCCTCACTGGGTCGGGCCGCCGGGTGCGGGCAGCACGCCGGCGAGCCGGTCGACGGTACGGGCGAGGGACTCGGGCGGCAGCAGCCCGGGTCCGCGGCTGCGGGCGAATTCCGCGAAGGTCTCCGCCGTCGTGTACTTCGGGTGGAAGCCCAGTGTCTCGCGCATCTGCGTCGTCTCGACGACCCTGCCGTGCGTGAGCAGCCGGATCTGTTCCGGCGAGAAGTCCGTGATGCCGATGGACCGCAGCGCCGTACCGGCCCAGGTCACCGTCGGCAGGAACAGCGGCAGAGTGGGCCGCCCCAGCCGCCGGGAGGTCTGCGACAGCAGCAGGACGCCGTCGCCGGCGACGTTGAAGGTGCCGCTGTTGAGGGTGCCGCGGCGCGGCGCGGCGGCGGCGATCCGCAGCACCTCGATGGCGTCGTCCTCGTGGACGAACTGCAGCCGCGGGTCGTAGCCAAAGACAGTGGGCAGCACGGGCAGCGAGAAGTACTCGGCGAGCGGGGAGTCCGCGCACGGCCCGAGGATGTTGGCGAAGCGCAGTACGCACACCGCCACATCGGGCCGGCGCCGCGCGAAGCCGCGTACATACCCCTCGACCTCGACGACGTCCTTGGCGAAGCCACCGCTCGGCAGCGACTTCGGCGAGGTGGTCTCGGTGAAGACGGCGGGGTCGCGGGACGCGGAGCCGTAGACGCTGGTGCTGGACTTGACGACCAGGCGCTGCACGTTCGGGGCCTTCTGGCAGGCGCCGAGCAGCTGCATCGTCCCGATGACGTTGGTTTCCTTCACCGAGGAGCGGCCGCCGCGCTTGCCCAGCGGTGCGCCGTTGATGTCCATATGGACGACCGTGTCGACACCCGTCTCGGCCAGGACCCTGGCGATCGCCGGATGCCGGATGTCGGCCTTGAGGAACTCCGCGCCCCCCAGATGGTGCTCCGGTGGCACGGCGTCGACCCCGATCACCCGGTCGACATCGGGATCGCGCTGGATCCGGCGGACGAACCGGCCGCCCAGCTGCCGTGCGACTCCCGTGACGAGCACGACCTTGCCCAAGATCAGCCCTTCCTTCCCGCCGCGACTTCCCCTGGCCCAGCTGTGCCGACCACGCTAGCCGGTCGGTGTTGCGCGGTGATGACCGCGGGATGCCCGCGGCGACATTTCCGTCCGACCACCGTCCATACGGCCCACAAACACCGCAGCCCCCCGTCGCACACAGGCGATGGGGGGCTGCGAAATCGCGATCAGCGCCGCTTACTTCTTGTTACGGCGCTGAACACGGGTGCGCTTGAGCAGCTTGCGGTGCTTCTTCTTGGCCATCCGCTTGCGCCGCTTCTTGATAACAGAGCCCACGACTACCCTCGCTCACTTCGAATCACTCGGTGCGGGGCGTCCGAGCCCACACTACCTACATCGGGCCAGCCTACCCGGCGCCGGGCGAACGGCGTAATCCGAGGGTCGGCGACGGACCCGTCAGGCTGATTCCACCCCCACATAGGACTCACGGAGATAGTCGTGAACGGCCTGCTCCGGAACCCGGAAAGACCTCCCCACGCGAATAGCGGGCAGATGACCGCTGTGCACCAGGCGGTACACGGTCATCTTGGACACTCGCATCACCGTGGCGACTTCCGCCACTGTCAGGAACACGACCTCGTTCAGAGGCCTCTGGTCTGCAGCCATGCCACACCTGCACCTTCCGCATAAGACGGTCACCGGCTTCCCCTCCGGTGACTCTTCGTCGCTATGCGCTCACTCCCCAGATTAGGGGCGGGTGATGCGAGTGGGGAAGAGGAGCAGCGAACTGCCGCCTAACGTGAAAGATACGCCCGATTGAGTACATAACGGATCAGCGGTCGGTAGGACGCCGCCCGGGCGGCGTCATCGAGAGGCACTACCTCGGCCACCCGCCCCTCCGCCTGCCCGACGAACAGCGCCGGGTCGTCCGTGTCGGCCAGCCCGATCGCCTCGATGCCCAGTTGACCTGCCCCGCAGACCCAGCCGTGGTCCCCGATCACGAGCCCCGGCAGTGGCCCTCCGGCAGCCGCGGCGACCCCCAGAGCGGTCCGTACGGGGAGCGGCGAATGGGTGTGTACGCCCCCCACCCCGGGCGCGCCCCGCACGCCGGTTTCTCGCATCAGCGCGACTCCCCGTACGTAGTCCAGGACACGGGTACGTACGCCGAACCGGGTCGCTATGTCGACACAGGAGCCATACGCCGGGGTGAGTACGGGGCAGCCCGCCGCCGAGAGGGCGTCTGCCAGGGCGGCGTAGAACTCCAGCAACCGGTGCGGATGACCGGTGCCGAGCAGCACCGGTGTCCGACGGCCGGCAGCCGCGCCGATCCGGTCGGCGAAGCGATCGAGAGCCGCGATCGTACGGTCCGGATCGATCACATCCGGCCCGGAAGTGTGCGCGGGATCGACCGCAACCCCGCACTTCTGCCCCATCAGTCGCAGTACTTCACCAAGCGGCCAGTCCCGTTCGGGATCCAGCCCCAACAGCACCCGCGGGTCCCGCGCCGCGAAGAGCCGATATCGCCCCAGGCTCTTCTCCCGCATGGTCGCGATCGTCCCCGCGAGCCGCGCCTCGACCAGATGCGCCCGCAGTTCCCCGGTGCCCAACACGGGCCCCATGCTGTCCCGTTGACCGCCCTACGGTTGCCCCAACCGACGGGTAGTCACACCTCCGAGGCAACGGGGCGCCGGAACGGGCTGATGGAGCGGCCAACTGGGCGGCTTGGGCCAGCCGTCTTCTCAGGCATGCCCGTTGCCGGCGACTCCGCCTTGACTGGCCGCCTTCTCGGGCGCGCACGTCGACCAGCCGCCCCCTCAGGCACACACCTTGACGAACCGTCTGCGCAAGCCACGCACCGAACCCGGGAATACCCCCCGAACCCCCGACGCTGTGGCCCCGCAGGGGGCGCTCGCATCCCCTACGGGAAGTGTTCGCCCCACCCCTAAGGCAGCAACCCGTGCGCCGGAAACACCGCCCGGCGCGTCGCCAGCACCGCCTGGTCCAGCCGATCGGCCGGGTCGTAGCCGTCGTCGACGAAGTCCCGCCAGCTCGGCGTGCGCCCGTCCGTCATCCGCTGCGGCGCCAACTGCCGCGTCCGGCGGAACACTTCGTGCCGCCAGGCCTCCGGCACCATCGACCCCGGGTCGATCGGCCGGCCCGCCGCGATCGCGGTCAGATGTGTCCAGCTGCGCGGCACCACGTCCACCACCGCATAGCCCCCGCCCCCGAGCGCGACCCACCGCCCGTCCGCGAGCTCATGCGCCAGCTCATGGCACGACTCGGCCACCATCCGCTGCGCGTCCAGGCTCACCGCGAGATGCGCCAGCGGATCCTCGAAGTGGGTGTCCGCACCGTGCTGCGTCACGATCACCTGCGGCCGGAAGGCCCGCAGCAGCTCCGGCACCACCGCGTGAAAAGCCCGCAGCCAGCCCGCGTCCCCAGTCCCGGCCGGCAGCGCCACATTGGCCGCGCTGCCCTCCGCGCCCTCCCCACCGGTCTCCTCCGCCCAGCCGGTCTGCGGGAAGAGCGTCCGCGGATGCTCGTGCAGCGAGATCGTCAGTACCCGCGGGTCCTCCCAGAACGCCGCCTGCACCCCGTCGCCGTGGTGCACATCCACATCCACGTACGCGACCCGCTCGGCGCCCAGCTCCAGCAACCGGGCGATCGCCAGCGACGCGTCGTTGTAGATGCAGAAGCCGGACGCGCCGCCCGGCATGGCGTGGTGCAGGCCGCCGGCGAAGTTCACCGCATGCGCCGCGTCGCCGCGCCAGACGGCCTCCGCCGCGCCGACCGACTGCCCGGCGATCAGCGCCGACGCCTCGTGCATCCCCGCGAACGCCGGATCGTCCGCCGTGCCCAGTCCGTACGACGGGTCCGCGGCGGCAGGATCGGCCGAGGCCCGGCGGACCGCCGCGATGTAGTCCTCACGATGCACCAGCCGCAGGGTCGAGTCCCCGGCAGGCTTGGCCGCGACCACCTCCAGCGGCCCCCGGTCGAGCTCGTACGCCTCCACCAAACGCATGGTCAGCGCGAGCCGGACCGGGTCCATCGGATGCCCGGGCCCGAAGTCGTAGCCCGTTACTGCCTCATCCCACATCAGCTGTGCGCGGCCGCTCATGCCCGTCACCGTATCGGGCCTCCGGCCCCCCGAACGAGCGGGCATACACGAGCGTCACCAGCACCAGTGCCATCGGTACGAGCATCGCCCCCCGATAGCTCCAGGCATCGCCGAGCGCACCCACCAGCGGAGAACCGATCAAGAAGCCGACATAGTTGAAGATGTTCAGTCGTGCGACGGCCATATCCGAAGCTCCGGCGCCCTGCTTCTCAAAGGCGTACCGCCCCACCGCCGCAAAGGTCTGCGGCACGATCACACACAGCCCGAGCCCCAGCAGCGTGAACCCCGCCATCCCCGCCCAGGCCCCCGGCGCGGCCGCAACCACCGCGAAGCCACCCGCCGCGAGCACCGTCCCGCACCGCACCACCGCGACCGCCCCGAAGCGCCGCACCCCCAGGTCGCCCACCGCCCGCCCGAGGAGCGTGGTGACCATATAGACGTTGTACGGAACCGTGGCGAGCTGCTCCGAGCTCCCCAGGACGTCCTGCAGATACTTCGCGCTCCAGTTGGAGACCGTCGAGTCCCCGATGTACGCGAACGCCATCACCAGACACAGCGGCAACAGCAGCCTCATGGCGACAGGGGCGCCGGCCTCCCCCGTCCCCCTGGGGTCCTGCCCCTGCGCCTCGTGCCCTCGTGGCCGGTCCACGAACCACCGGCCCGCGACGAGCGCGAGCGGTACCAGGACGGCCACCACCGGCCCGTACAGCAGCGCCAGCGAGAGCTTCCAGTGCGCTCCGGCCCAGGCCAGCGACGCCCCCACGATGCCGCCCAGGCTGTACGCGGCGTGGAAGCCGAGCATGATGCTGCGCCCGTAGGCCCGCTGCAGGCTCACCCCGAGCATGTTCATCGAGGCGTCCAACGCCCCCACCGCCAGCCCGAAGACCGCCAGCGCCACCGCCGCCTGTGCCATCGAGTGGACCGCCCCGACGGCCAGCAGCGCCAGGCACACCACCGGCTGCACCAGCCGCAACACCCGGCTCGGCCGTACCCGCTTCACCAGCTGCTCGGTGACGACGCTGCCCACTCCCGCGAGGACCGGCACGGCGGCCAGGAAGGCCGGCAGCAGGCCGTCCGAGATCCCGTAGCGGTCCTGGATCGCGGGTATTCGGGTCACGAGGAGGGCGAAGACCGCTCCCTGGACGAGGAAGCTGACGGCGAGCGAGGCCCGGCCGCGCCGCAGCTGCACCCCTGGTGCCAGAGGGTCCGTTGGTGCCGGAGGAGCCGTCATGGCCGCTCAGCCTAGAACTCGCCCCTACCGCTGGGTAGATGCCGCACACCGTCAATTCCGACGTATGCCCGACAGGTGATCCCGAGTCACTGACGACACCCACGCCCCCGCTGCCACGTAGCCCCGTTACTGCAGCAGCTCCGGCACCTCCGCCATATGGCCGAACAGCCCGGTCGCCCCGGCCGCCGTCAGCTTCTCCGCCGGCGTCATCCCGGTGAACCCGTAGACGTCCATCCCCGCGGCGACCGCCGCCTGCACCCCCAGCGGACTGTCCTCGATGACGACACACCGCTCCGGAGACACCCCCATCTCCCGTGCCGCGTGCAGAAAGAGATCCGGCGCCGGCTTGCCCCGCCCCACATCCTGCGAGGAGAAGACGCGCCCGGGCTCGAACCACCGGTCCAGGCCGGTCTTCCGGTGCCCTCTCCGGATCCGCTCATGACTTCCCGACGAACCGACGCAGTACGGAACACCGTCCGCGGCCAGCTTCTCCAGCGTCTCCGTCACACCGGGCACCGGCTGCAACTCACGCTCGAACGCCGCGAAAACCCGGCCGTGGAAGACCTCGTCGAAATCCTCCGGCAGGCGGTGTCCGGTGCGTTCCCTGACGAGCTCGTGGATACGGTGCATCGCCGAACCCATGTAGTCGCATATCGACTCCTCGTACGAAGTGGGGTGGCCGAGTTCGGTGAGATAACCGGCCAGGATGGTGTTGGAGATGGGCTCGCTGTCGACGAGCACACCGTCGTTGTCAAAGATGACCAGGTCATAGCGCATACCCCGAACTGTATGTACGGCTCACGGTCCCAGAACGCAAAAAAGCCTCGTTCCCCGAGTCGAAACTCGGGGAACGAGGCTTTTTCAAAATTAGTTCGGCGGCGTCCTACTCTCCCACAGGGTCCCCCCTGCAGTACCATCGGCGCTGAAAGGCTTAGCTTCCGGGTTCGGAATGTAACCGGGCGTTTCCCTAACGCTATGACCACCGAAACACTATGAAGTTAACCAACCGGAGCATGACTCAACGGTCGTTACTTCAGAACCTACACAGTGGACGCGAGCAACTGAGGACAAGCCCTCGGCCTATTAGTACCAGTCAACTCCACCGGTTACCCGGCTTCCATATCTGGCCTATCAACCCAGTCGTCTACTGGGAGCCTTACCCTCTCAAGGAGGTGGGAGCCCTCATCTCGAAGCAGGCTTCCCGCTTAGATGCTTTCAGCGGTTATCCTTTCCGAACGTAGCCAACCAGCCATGCCCTTGGCAGGACAACTGGCACACCAGAGGTTCGTCCGTCCCGGTCCTCTCGTACTAGGGACAGCCCTTCTCAAGACTCCTACGCGCACAGCGGATAGGGACCGAACTGTCTCACGACGTTCTAAACCCAGCTCGCGTACCGCTTTAATGGGCGAACAGCCCAACCCTTGGGACCGACTCCAGCCCCAGGATGCGACGAGCCGACATCGAGGTGCCAAACCATCCCGTCGATATGGACTCTTGGGGAAGATCAGCCTGTTATCCCCGGGGTACCTTTTATCCGTTGAGCGACGGCGCTTCCACAAGCCACCGCCGGATCACTAGTCCCTACTTTCGTACCTGCTCGACCCGTCAGTCTCACAGTCAAGCTCCCTTGTGCACTTACACTCAACACCTGATTGCCAACCAGGCTGAGGGAACCTTTGGGCGCCTCCGTTACTCTTTAGGAGGCAACCGCCCCAGTTAAACTACCCACCAGACACTGTCCCTGATCCGGATCACGGACCCAGGTTAGACATCCAGCACGACCAGAGTGGTATTTCAACAATGACTCCACCATGACTGGCGTCACGGCTTCAAAGTCTCCCACCTATCCTACACAAGCCGAACCGAACACCAATATCAAGCTATAGTAAAGGTCCCGGGGTCTTTCCGTCCTGCTGCGCGAAACGAGCATCTTTACTCGTAATGCAATTTCACCGGGCCTATGGTTGAGACAGTCGAGAAGTCGTTACGCCATTCGTGCAGGTCGGAACTTACCCGACAAGGAATTTCGCTACCTTAGGATGGTTATAGTTACCACCGCCGTTTACTGGCGCTTAAGTTCTCAGCTTCGCCACACCGAAATGTGACTAACCGGTCCCCTTAACGTTCCAGCACCGGGCAGGCGTCAGTCCGTATACATCGCCTTACGGCTTCGCACGGACCTGTGTTTTTAGTAAACAGTCGCTTCTCGCTGGTCTCTGCGGCCACCCCCAGCTCAGGAAGTAAATCCCATCACCGGAAATGGCCCCCCTTCTCCCGAAGTTACGGGGGCATTTTGCCGAGTTCCTTAACCATAGTTCACCCGAACGCCTCGGTATTCTCTACCTGACCACCTGAGTCGGTTTAGGGTACGGGCCGCCATGAAACTCGCTAGAGGCTTTTCTCGACAGCATAGGATCATCCACTTCACCACAATCGGCTCGGCATCAGGTCTCAGACTTCATGCTGTCCGGATTTGCCTAGACAGCGTCCTACACCCTTACCCCGGGACAACCACCGCCCGGGCTGGACTACCTTCCTGCGTCACCCCATCGCTTACCTACTACCACCTTGGATCGGCGGCTCCACCACGTCCCTTTGTCCGAAGACTCCAGGCCGGCTTCACGGCCTTAGCATTAATGGATTCGATATTGGGCGTTTCAAAGCGGGTACCGGAATATCAACCGGTTGTCCATCGACTACGCCTGTCGGCCTCGCCTTAGGTCCCGACTTACCCTGGGCAGATCAGCTTGACCCAGGAACCCTTAGTCAATCGGCGCACACGTTTCCCACGTGTGTATCGCTACTCATGCCTGCATTCTCACTCGTGAACCGTCCACAACTCGTTTCCACGGCTGCTTCACCCGGCACACGACGCTCCCCTACCCATCACAGCCTCCGTTGGGAGTATTGCTGCAATGACACGACTTCGGCGGTGTGCTTGAGCCCCGCTACATTGTCGGCGCGGAATCACTTGACCAGTGAGCTATTACGCACTCTTTCAAGGGTGGCTGCTTCTAAGCCAACCTCCTGGTTGTCTCTGCGACTCCACATCCTTTCCCACTTAGCACACGCTTAGGGGCCTTAGTCGATGCTCTGGGCTGTTTCCCTCTCGACCATGGAGCTTATCCCCCACAGTCTCACTGCCGCGCTCTCACTTACCGGCATTCGGAGTTTGGCTAAGGTCAGTAACCCGGTAGGGCCCATCGCCTATCCAGTGCTCTACCTCCGGCAAGAAACACACGACGCTGCACCTAAATGCATTTCGGGGAGAACCAGCTATCACGGAGTTTGATTGGCCTTTCACCCCTAACCACAGGTCATCCCCCAGGTTTTCAACCCTGGTGGGTTCGGTCCTCCACGAAGTCTTACCTCCGCTTCAACCTGCCCATGGCTAGATCACTCCGCTTCGGGTCTTGGGCACGCTACTCAACGCCCTATTCGGACTCGCTTTCGCTACGGCTTCCCCACACGGGTTAACCTCGCAACATACCGCAAACTCGCAGGCTCATTCTTCAAAAGGCACGCAGTCACGACACAAGGACAAGTCCTTGTGCGACGCTCCCACGGCTTGTAGGCACACGGTTTCAGGTACTATTTCACTCCGCTCCCGCGGTACTTTTCACCATTCCCTCACGGTACTATCCGCTATCGGTCACCAGGGAATATTTAGGCTTAACGGGTGGTCCCGCCAGATTCACACGGGATTTCTCGGGCCCCGTGCTACTTGGGTGATTCTCAAACGAGCCGTCAATGTTTCAGCTACGGGGGTCTTACCCTCTACGCCGGACCTTTCGCATGTCCTTCGCCTACATCAACGGTTTCTGACTCGTCTCATCGCCGGCAGACGATGAAAGAGAACTCCCACGACCCCGCACTGGCAACCCCTGCCGGGTATCACACCAATACGGTTTAGCCTCATCCGGTTTCGCTCGCCACTACTCCCGGAATCACGGTTGTTTTCTCTTCCTGCGGGTACTGAGATGTTTCACTTCCCCGCGTTCCCTCCACATACCCTATGTGTTCAGGTATGGGTGACAGCCCATGACGACTGCCGGGTTTCCCCATTCGGACACCCCCGGATCAAAGCTCGGTTGACAGCTCCCCGGGGCCTATCGCGGCCTCCCACGTCCTTCATCGGTTCCTGGTGCCAAGGCATCCACCGTGCGCCCTTAAAAACTTGGCCACAGATGCTCGCGTCCACTGTGCAGTTCTCAAGCAACGACCAGCCACCCGTCACACACCAAGCAACTTGGTGCTACACCGGGGCCGGCATCGCGAAGGTCCAGACTCACAGTCCGTACCCTCAGATACCCAACAACGTGCCCGACACGATCCCCCAAGACCCACGTTCCACGCCGAAGCAGTACTAATGAACCCTCAGAAACCGTGCCGAATAGTCAACGTTCCACCCATGAGCAACCAGCATCAGACATTCGCTGATGTACTGGCCTCTGACCAAGCCAGGCTTGGTAAGAAGTGCTCCTTAGAAAGGAGGTGATCCAGCCGCACCTTCCGGTACGGCTACCTTGTTACGACTTCGTCCCAATCGCCAGTCCCACCTTCGACGATTCCCTCCCACAAGGGGTTGGGCCACCGGCTTCGGGTGTTACCGACTTTCGTGACGTGACGGGCGGTGTGTACAAGGCCCGGGAACGTATTCACCGCAGCAATGCTGATCTGCGATTACTAGCAACTCCGACTTCATGGGGTCGAGTTGCAGACCCCAATCCGAACTGAGACCGGCTTTTTGAGATTCGCTCCACCTCGCGGTATCGCAGCTCATTGTACCGGCCATTGTAGCACGTGTGCAGCCCAAGACATAAGGGGCATGATGACTTGACGTCGTCCCCACCTTCCTCCGAGTTGACCCCGGCAGTCTCCTGTGAGTCCCCATCACCCCGAAGGGCATGCTGGCAACACAGAACAAGGGTTGCGCTCGTTGCGGGACTTAACCCAACATCTCACGACACGAGCTGACGACAGCCATGCACCACCTGTACACCGACCACAAGGGGGACCCTGTCTCCAGGGTTTTCCGGTGTATGTCAAGCCTTGGTAAGGTTCTTCGCGTTGCGTCGAATTAAGCCACATGCTCCGCTGCTTGTGCGGGCCCCCGTCAATTCCTTTGAGTTTTAGCCTTGCGGCCGTACTCCCCAGGCGGGGAACTTAATGCGTTAGCTGCGGCACGGACGACGTGGAATGTCGCCCACACCTAGTTCCCAACGTTTACGGCGTGGACTACCAGGGTATCTAATCCTGTTCGCTCCCCACGCTTTCGCTCCTCAGCGTCAGTATCGGCCCAGAGATCCGCCTTCGCCACCGGTGTTCCTCCTGATATCTGCGCATTTCACCGCTACACCAGGAATTCCGATCTCCCCTACCGAACTCTAGCCTGCCCGTATCGAATGCAGACCCGGGGTTAAGCCCCGGGCTTTCACATCCGACGTGACAAGCCGCCTACGAGCTCTTTACGCCCAATAATTCCGGACAACGCTTGCGCCCTACGTATTACCGCGGCTGCTGGCACGTAGTTAGCCGGCGCTTCTTCTGCAGGTACCGTCACTCTCGCTTCTTCCCTGCTGAAAGAGGTTTACAACCCGAAGGCCGTCATCCCTCACGCGGCGTCGCTGCATCAGGCTTTCGCCCATTGTGCAATATTCCCCACTGCTGCCTCCCGTAGGAGTCTGGGCCGTGTCTCAGTCCCAGTGTGGCCGGTCGCCCTCTCAGGCCGGCTACCCGTCGTCGCCTTGGTAGGCCATTACCCCACCAACAAGCTGATAGGCCGCGGGCTCATCCTTCACCGCCGGAGCTTTCCACGCACAGACCATGCGGTCGCGCGTCATATCCGGTATTAGACCCCGTTTCCAGGGCTTGTCCCAGAGTGAAGGGCAGATTGCCCACGTGTTACTCACCCGTTCGCCACTAATCCCCTCCCGAAGGAGGTTCATCGTTCGACTTGCATGTGTTAAGCACGCCGCCAGCGTTCGTCCTGAGCCAGGATCAAACTCTCCGTGAATGCTTTACCCGACTGCGTTTAATGAAAAACGGCGGGTGACACTCGCGTTGAGCGGAACAAGCAGGCGGAATAAGCCTGCTCGTTCACAGCGTCCTCGCTGTGTGTTGCCTACCCGCACATTGTGCTGGTAGGACTTTCAAAGGAACCTCATCTCCCGGATGTTTCCGGTCGACGGGGTATCAACATATCTGGCGTTGACTTTTGGCACGCTGTTGAGTTCTCAAGGAACGGACGCTTCCTTTGTTCCTGTTTCACCAGGATCTCCGGGCGCTTCCCTTCGGTCTTGCGTTTCCGACTCTATCAGATCCTTGCGGCTCCGATTTTCGCCGGTGCGTTTCGGCCTTTCGGCTTCTTCGCGTTTCCAACCTTACCAGATCCGTTTCCGTCTCTGGCCCCTGTTGGAGCGGGGTCGGCCGTTCGGCTTTCACTTTTCGGCCTTTCCGACTCTATCAGATCCGTTTCGTTCCGTTGCCGGTCCGAATTTGTTTCCGATTCCCCGTCGGAGGGGGTTCGTTCGCGCCTTTCGGCGTGATCACTACTTTAGCGGAATTCCTCGTCGGCGCATAATCGCGCCGCGGTCCGAATTTCGGCATGCCGAAATTGTTCCCGGTGAGGGGCCGTGCAGTAGTGGTGTGCCGCGAAGCGGCGGGATGGCTGCCGCAGAACCGTTCCGGCGCTGTGGCAACTCGGAGGACACTACAGATCGGGTACAGCAGTGTCAACTCGCGTCAGTCGAGGTCACTCAGACGTCCGCCGGCGTCCGGCTGCGCGTCCTCCACACGGCGCAGCAGACGGGTCAACACCTGGCCGAGGAGTTGACGTTCCGCCCCGGAGAGGTCCTGGAGGAGGTCCTCTTCGAAGACCGACGCCAGGCGCATCGCCTCCAGCCACTTCTGGCGACCCTCGTGGGTCAGCTCGACGATGACGCGGACGCGGTTGGCCTCGTCGCGCTCGCGGGTGACCAGGCCCTCGCTCGCCATGCGGTCGATGCGATGGGTCATGGCGGCCGGGGTGAGGCCGAGGTGCTTGGCGAGTTCGCCGGGGCCCATTTGGTAGGGCGCGCCGGAGACGACGAGGGCCTTGAGGACCTCCCATTCGGCGTTGCTCATGCCGAGGGTGGCGGTCTGCCGACCGTAGGCGACGTTCATCCGCCGGTTGAGGCGCTGAAGTGCGGAGACGACCTGCTCCACCTGGGGGTCGAGGTCCTGGAATTCGCGCTGGTAGGCCGCGATCTGTTCCTCGAGGCTCGGCTCGGCGGCGCTGGCGGCCGCATCGGAGGGCTCAGGCATGCGGCGCAGTATGACATGGAAGTCATTGGCGTTGAAGTTCTTCGCCGTGTACTCTTTAGCTTCGAACTTTAGAGTTGAAGTCTTCAGGGTGAGACTGTCCGGCTTGGGACTGTCCGGTCGCGCGGTCTCGCCCTGGTGCGTGTGCGACTCGTCGGTTCGTCCCCCTTGTTCGTCTGATGACCTGACCTAGGTAGGTGAGTGTGACCACCGCGATGGGCGCCGCGTTGCGCCGGATCCAGCTCGGGAACGCGCTGAGCGCGTTCGGGAACGGCTTCACGGTTCCGTATCTGTACGTCTATGTGGCGAAGGTGCGGGATCTCGGCGCGAACACGGCCGGTGTCGTGCTGGCGATGCTTGCGGTGGCCGCGCTGGTCGTCCTGCCGCTGACCGGTCGGGTCATCGACCGGCGCGGTCCCCTGCCGGTGGCCATCGTCGGTACGGTCTCCGCCGCCATCGGTGCGCTGGGTATCGGGCTGTCCGCCACCGAGCCGCTGGTCATCGCGTCCGCGGTCGCGCTCGGTGCGGGTATAGCGGTCATTCAACCGGCCCTGGCGACGATGATCGTGTGGTGTTCGACGACGGTGACCCGGTCGCGGGCGTTCGCCACCCAGTTCTTTCTGAACAACCTGGGCCTGGGCGTCGGTGGGCTGGTCGGCGGACTGCTGGTCGACGAGTCGCATGCGTCGAGCTTTATGCGGCTCTTCGCCATCGAGGCCGTGATGTTCCTGGTGCTCGGTGCGACGGTGGCGACCGTGCGGTTGCCGCATGCGCCGAAGGTCGAGGACGCGGTGCCCAGTGAGGAGCGGGCCAAGGGTGCCTGGCGGGCGCTGTTCGCGGACCGGCGGATGGTGTGGCTGTGCGTGCTGGGGTTCGTGCTGTTCTTCGCCTGCTACGGGCAGTTCGAGTCGGGGCTGGCGGCGTATGCGACCGAGGTGACGCGGATTCCGCCGTCGAGCCTGGGGATCGCGCTGGCGGCCAACACGGCGGCGATCGTGGCGGCGCAGTTCGTGGTGCTCAAGCTGGTGGAGCGGCGGCGGCGCAGCCGGGTGATGGCGCTGGTCGGGCTGATATGGACCGTGGCGTGGATAGCCGCCGGGCTGTCCGGGCTGGTGCATGGTGCGCAGGCGGTGGCGACAACGCTGCTGATCTCGACGTATGCGCTGTTCGGGATCGGTGAGTCGATGTTGTCGCCGACGGTGGCTCCGCTGGTGGCCGATCTGGCGCCGGCCTCTTTGATAGGCCAGTACAACTCGGCGTTCGCGCTGGTCAAGCAGCTGGCGTTGGCGGTGGGGCCGGCGGTGGGTGCCTTGATGGTGGGGCACGGGATGTACGCGGCGTACATCGGGATGCTGGCGCTGTGCGCCGTGGGGATCAGTGTGCTGTCGCTGCGGCTGGGGCGGATGCTGCGGCCCGCGCAGGACAATCCGCATCGTGCGGTCGCGCCGGTGCCCGCGGCTCGGGTTCCGGTGGAGCCGGAGGCCGTGGCCTGCCGGGCCTGAGTGGCCTTGAGCGCCTGGAGCCGTGGGTGCCTTGAGTCGTAAGGGATCCGGGTTCCCTGCGGAAGCGCCGCTCCGTCCCCCTGTAGTGGGGGGCGGGGCGGCGTCTGCATGTGCGGGCGGCTGCTACCCCCTGGGCAGGGCGAATTCGCACCACACCGCCTTGCCGCCGCCTGGGGTGCGGCGCGAGCCCCAGGAGGAGGCGATGGTGGCGATGATCGAGATGCCTCGGCCGGCCTCGTCGACCGGTTCGGCGCGGCGCCGCCGGGGCAGGTGGTCGTCGCCGTCGGTGACCTCGACGATCAGCCGGCGGTCGGTGCGGCGCAGACGCAGCCGCATGGGGGGCGTGCCGTGCTGCAGGGAGTTGGCGACCAGCTCGCTGGCCGCGAGGACGCCGAGGTCGTGCAACTCGGGCGAGAAGCGCCAGGAGGCCAGGACGCCGGAGGCGAAGGCGCGGGCGCGCGGGGCCGCTTCGACGCCGCCGTGCAGTTCGAGGGCGGCGTTGTGGAACAGCTCGGCGTCGTGGCCGGTCCGCTCGGGGTGCTGGAGGACGAGGATGGCGACGTCGTCGTCGTGTGTGGCGGTGATGCCCAGGGCGCGGAGCAGGCGGTCGCAGACGATGTCGGGGTCGCCGGCGGCGCCGGCGAAGGCGCGCTCCAGGGCCTCGACACCGTGGTCGATGTCCTTGTCGCGGCGCTCGACCAGGCCGTCGGTGTAGAGGACGGCACTGCTGCCGGGGCCGAGGGGGACGGAGCCCGAGGTGTGCAGCCAGCCGCCGGTCCCCAGGGGCGGTCCGGTGGGTTCGGCGGCGCGGCGGACCGTGCCGTCGGGGTCGCGTACGAGGATCGGCAGATGGCCGGCGGACGCGTAGACCAGACGGCCCTCGTTGGGGTCGTGGACGGCGTAGACGCAGGTGGCGATCTGACTTGCGTCGATCTCGGCGGCCAGGCCGTCCAGGAGTTGCAGTACCTCGTGCGGCGGGAGGTCGAGGCGGGCGTAGGCGCGTACGGCGGTGCGCAGCTGGCCCATGACTGCGGCGGCGCGCACTCCGCGGCCCATGACGTCGCCGATGACCAGGGCCGTGCGGCCGGCGCCGAGGGTGATGACGTCGTACCAGTCGCCGCCGACCGCGGCGTCCATGCCGCCGGGCTGGTACGTGGCGGCGACGCGGAGGTCGTCGGGCTGCTCCAGTTCCTGGGGCAGCAGGGAGCGTTGGAGGGTGACCGCGGCCTCGCGCTGGCGGGCCTCACTGGCGCGCAGCCGTTCGGCGGACTCGATCTGGTCGGTGACCTCGGCGCCGAAGACCAGCACGCCCTTGTGGGGCGCGACGCAGGCGACTTCGGGGTCGGGCGCCGGGCCGCTGGCGGCGACCTCGATCGGGGTGCAGGTGAAGGTGTAGTAGCCGTCGCGGGTGCGGTCGCCGCCGGCGCCGCCGGGTACCTTGCGGGACTTGACCGTGCGGGGCTTGCCGCTGCGCAGGACCTGGTCCATCAGGGGGAGCAGGCCCAGGGCGTCGAGTTCGGGGAGGGCTTCGCGGGCGGTCCGGCCTGCCGGGCGGGAGCCGAAGACGGTGGCGTAGGCGCCGTTGACGTAGGCGAGGCGGTGCTCGGGGCCGTAGACGACGGCCACGAGGGCGGGAATGGTGCCGAGGATCTGATGGACGGACAGGGCGTCGACAGTGGGCGGCAGGGCCACGGGGGTGGCGCCCTGGGAGGTGTCCGGGTCGGCGCGTTCGTCGCGGGCCGCGGGGACGGAGCCGGTGGCGGCCGCGGTGGGGACCGGCGGGCCGTCGACGGTCGCGGCGGCGGGCTCGGAGGCGTCGGCGGGCGGGGCGGCCGGCGTGCCGGGGGCGGGGCGGGGTGCGGCGCGGTCGGACCGGGCGGCGGCGCGCCGCTGCGTGCCGGGGAACTTGGCGCTCCAGCGCGTGAAGATCACGGAGGGGTACCTCTTACTTCGCGTCGTCGCGCGGGATCGGGCCGTCGGCATGGCGGGACCTCCCGGCCGTCGGCCGGGGGAGGGGCGGCTGGGGACACTCTCGGCGCCCTTTTGCAGAATGCAGCAAACGTCCAGAATCCTCGTGATTGTCACTCTTTGCAGATACGAGCCCACCCATGGTCACACGTCCAGTGTGGCCGACCGGACGGTCATCCGTCAGATACCCGGGAGCCGGTGTGGAGTTCCGCGCTCCGCCTTCTCCGGCCGCCGGACGGGTGACGGTGCCTCGACTTCGCCGGTGTTCCGGCGCGTCAGCTGGCTTCGTTGTGCCGGCCGGTGCCAGCGGCGAGTTCGAACTCGGCGCGCGGGTTCTCCAGCGAGCCGAGCGAGACGATCTCGCGTTTGAACAGGCCCGCGAGGGTCCATTCGGCCAGGACCCGGGCCTTGCGGTTGAAGGTCGGCACCCGGCCGAGATGGTAGGCGCGGTGCATGAACCACGCCGGGTAGCCCCGCAGCTTGCGCCCGTAGACGTGGGCGACGCCCTTGTGCAGGCCGAGCGAGGCCACCGAGCCGGCGTATTTGTGCTCGTAGTCGACGATCGGGCCGCCGCGCACGGCCGCCGCGACGTTCTCGGCGAGGACCTTGGCCTGGCGCAGGGCGTGCTGGGCGTTGGGCGCGCAGACGGTGCGGGGCTCGTCGGGCTTGTCCGGCGGTTCGGCCGTCAGGTCGGGGACCGCGGCCGCGTCGCCCGCGGACCAGGCGTGTTCGACGCCGTCCACCTGGAGGGAGGCGGTGCACTTCAGGCGGCCGCGGCCGTTCAGCGGCAGTCCGGTGGCGGCGAGGATGGGGTGCGGTTTGACGCCGGCGGTCCACACCAGGGTTCTGGTGGGGAAACGGGAGCCGTCGCTCAGGACGGCGACGCGCTTCTCGCAGGACTCCAGCCTGGTCTCCAGCCGTACGTCGATGTTGCGGCCGCGCAGCTCCCGTACGGCGTAGCGACCCATGTCCGGGCCCACTTCGGGCAGGATCCGGTCGGTGGCCTCGACCAGGATCCACTTCATGTCCTCGGGCTGGATGTTGTGGTAGTAGCGGACGGCGTAGCGGGCCATGTCCTCCAGTTCGGCCAGCGCCTCCACGCCCGCGTAGCCGCCGCCGACGAAGACGAAGGTCAGCGCGGCGTCGCGGACCGCGGGGTCACGGGTGGAGGAGGCGATGTCGAGCTGTTCGAGGACGTGGTTGCGCAGTCCGATGGCCTCTTCGACGGTCTTGAAACCGATGCCGACGTCGGCCAGGCCCGGGACGGGCAGGGTGCGCGAGACCGAGCCCGGTGCGAGGACCAGTTCGTCGTAGGCCACCTCGATGGCGCCGGTGCCGGTCTCCTCCGCGGCCAGGGTGGTGATCGTGGCCTTGCGCTCGGTGTGGTCGAGGGCGGTGACCTCGCCGACGACGACCTTGCACTGCGGCAGCACGCGGCGCAGCGGCACGACGACATGGCGCGGGGAGATGGATCCGGCCGCGGCCTCGGGCAGGAACGGCTGGTAGGTCATGTACGGCTCGGGGTCGACCACGATGATCTCGGCGGTGCCCTGGCGCAGCTCCTGCTTCAGCTTCCGCTGCAGCCGCAGGGCGGTGTACATCCCCACGTAGCCGCCGCCGACAACGAGAATGCGCGCCACATCGTTCGAAGACACTGCCTTCACAGGGGTTCTCCTCGCGGGTCGACCAGCCCCGGGGCGCCACCGATCCGTAGGCCGGCCGGCGCGGCCCCTATCGGGCGCTGTGCCCCCGGGAAAGCACAGCACTGTTCCATGACGCACCGCCGGCGCGCCTTTGTCCACAGGCTCGTCGAAATGTGTGACCGGGCGCGGCTCTGGGGACGGAACGGCTGATTCCGTGCACCTTGGAGAAGGCGTGCTGGTCAGGCGTGGGTGGCACGGGTGGGCAGGGGCGAAATCCGGGCGGATCCGGCCCGTTGGGCCGATCGGGGGGCGCAGTGCGCGGAACGCCCCCTTCAATCTTGACCCGGGCTCAACTATGTTCGTATCTCGTTGGGGTGCACCCTCTCGTCGGTACGCCCCGACCGTCAGGGCGGGGAGTCTCCGGGGGGAGACGTCATAACCGGGGGATCAATATGCACATTCAGGGCTCTCAATGGCCGGCAGCCGTCGCGATGGCACATGCCTCGGACGGCGGTGGCGGCAGCATCGGCGGCAACGCCGGTAAGGGAAACGGCAACACCAACGGGGTCGGCGGCAACGGCGCCGGTACGGGCGCGGGCGGCCGGAGCACGCCGCTGCGGGTCGACGCGCAGCGGAATCTGGAGCATGTGCTGCGCGCCGCGCGCGAGGTCTTCGGCGAGTTGGGGTACGGCGCCCCGATGGAAGACGTGGCGCGCCGGGCCCGGGTCGGGGTCGGCACGGTCTACCGCCGGTTCCCGAGCAAGGACATCCTGGTCCGCCGAATAGCCGAGGAGGAGACCTCCCGGTTGACGGACCAGGCGCGCGCGGCGCTGGGTCAGGAGGAGGACCCGTGGTCGGCGCTCTCCCGCTTTCTGCGGACATCGGTCGCCTCGGGTGCCGGACGGCTGCTGCCGCCGGGCATCCTGCGGGTGAGTGCGGAGACCGACCGGTCCGCGCGGCCCGCATCGGACGGCGCGGACGCGGCGCGGCTGCCGGACGGCCTGGGCGAGGCCCGGGTGCCGCAGCAGCGGATGGCGCCCGGTGCGGACGGTGCGCCGGCCGACCTCCGGCTGGTCGACCGGCGGGAGGAGCCGGCGGCCGCCGAGGGCGCGCCGGGCCCGGCCGGGGACACGGCCGGCGCCGAGGCGCTGCTGGAGGTCGTCGGGCGGCTGGTGGAGCGGGCCCGGGCGGCCGGTGAGCTGCGGGCCGATGTGACGGTCTCCGACGTCCTGTTGGTGATCGCCACGGGCGCGCCCGCGCTGCCCGACCCCGCTCATCAGCAGGCCGCCTCCGCGCGGCTGCTGGAGATCCTGCTGGAGGGGCTGCGCTCGCGCCCCGCCCGGTGACGTCCGCCGGCCGGCCGCGTCCGGACGGGCCCGATGGCCGGGTCCGCCGGACGGGGCGGCCGGGCGGGTCGGTGCGGCTCGTACGGGTGAACGCCCGTGCGGTCGTCCGCGTACCCGCCCCGGACGAGTGGTTGGCCGGCCGCCCCCTCGGGCGCCGGGGCGCGATGTGGCACTCTTGCGCGGTATTCGGGTGTGACGGCGGCTTCGGGGGCCTCGGCGATGGGTGTTGACGGGCGGGACGAACGGCGCGACAGCGGGACGACGCCGTCGCGGCAGGTTCCTGGCCAGACCGGGCCGTTGGGGGCCACTCCCCCGGCGGCCGGGCCGGCCGAGCGGCACGACCGCGCCGGCGGTCCGGCGGGCGACGGCCACAGTGTGCCGCCGCAGCGCGGTCCGGGTGGCCGTGCGGTCTCGTCCGTCGGCTCCGAGAGTGGTGAACTCCCGCCGTCCGACGCCCAGTTGATCGCGAACATGCGGGCCGGCGACGACGGCGCGTACGAGGAGATGTACCGCCGGCACGCCGACGCGATCCGGCGCTACGCCCGCCGGTGCTGCCGGGACGTGCACACCGCGGAGGATCTGACCGGCGAGGTCTTCGCCCGTACGCTCCAGGCGGTGCGCGGCGGCGCGGGCCCGGATTCCGCGGTGCGCGCGTATCTGCTGACGGCGGTCCGACGGGTCGCCGCCTCCTGGGCGAAGACCTCGCGGCGCGAGCAGCTGGTCGAGGACTTCGCGGTGTTCGCGGTGACATCGGCCGGTTCGTCGAGGGACGACGACACGCTGGATCTGGGCGCGGATGTGCGCGCCATGCACGAGGCCGAGCAGTCCATGGCCATAGAGGCGTTCCGCAGTCTGCCGGAGCGCTATCAGACGGTGCTGTGGCACACCGCGGTGGAGGAGGAGTCGCCCAGCCAGGTCGCCCCACTGCTCGGGCTGACCGCGAACGCCACCGCTGTATTGGCGCACCGCGCCCGGGAGGGACTGCGGCAGGCGTACCTCCAGGCACACGTCAGCCGGTCGCTGACGGCCGGCGGGGACTGCGCCCGGTACGCCGACCGGCTCGGCGCGTACGCCCGTGGCGGGCTGCGGATGCGGGCCGAGCGGGGGCTGCGCAAGCATCTGGACGAGTGCGGCCGGTGCCGGATGGCCGCGCTGGAGGTCGCGGACGTCAATCAGCGGATCGGGGCGCTGCTGCCGGTCGCGGTCATCGGCTGGTTCGCCGCCGGGTACGCCGTCAAGGCGGCCGCCGCGGCGGTGGGGGCCGCCGGGGCGGGTGCGGCGGCCGGTGCCGGCGCGGCCGCGGCCGCAAGTGGTGGTTCCGGTGCGGGTGGTGCAGGAGGTGCCGGTGGTGCCGCCCTGGGTGAGGGGCTCGGCGCGCCGGTGAAGGTCGGTGTCGGGGTCGGGGCGGTGGTGGTGGCGGGCGCGGCGCTCGCGCTGACGCTGACCGGTAGCCCGCAGCCCGCGCCGCAGCCACAGGCCAGACCCCCGCGGCCGGCCCCGGCCGCACCGCAGAAGCCCTCGCCGGCGCCGCCGAAGCCGCTGCCGCCGGCGTCCGGTGCCGCACCGGCCCCGAAGCCGGCCCCGACGCATCGGCCGAGCCCCACGCGGACGCCGGATCCGACGCCGCAGCAGCCGTCGCCGAAGCCCACGCCGACTGCGACGCCGACCCCCACTCCGACGCCCACACCCACGCCGCCCAAGCCCTCCCCCAAGCCGCCGCTGCCCGAGCCGACCGCGTACCAACTCAACACGCTCGACCACGACTTCATGGGCGACGGCAGCAAACCGGAGGTGCGCACCTTCGGGAGCAGCTGGCTGTGGCAGCGGCAGTCCCCGGAGATCGCCGGGACCACGTACGGGCACGGTGTGAGCGTGCATGCGCCGTCCTCGGTGACCATCGACCTGAACCGCCAGTGCACCGCGTACGACGCCGTCGTGGGCGTCGACGATCTGAACCTGGGGCGGGGTGCGCTGCGCTTCTCCGTCTACGCGGACGGGGAGCGGCTGTGGCGGTCGTCGGTGGTGCGCGGCGGGAAGCGCGCGGTGCCGGTGCATGTCCCGTTGGCGGGCCGCAAGACGCTGCGGCTGGTGGCCGAGCCGGTGTCGCCGCTCGATGTGGCGGTGGTGGGGGACTGGGCGCAGTCGCAGATCAGTTGCCGTTGAGGCGTGGTCGCAGGTCAGCTGTCGTTGAGATGGCACCGCAGATCGGCTGCGGTTGAGGTGGAGTCGCAGATCGGCTGTCGTTGAGGTGGAGGCCGCGATCGGCTGTCGGTGAGGGGACGTTGCGGGGAGGGCTACCGGGTCCCGCGGGACGGGGCCGCCGGGCCGCGGGCCCGTCCCGCCCGCCTCAGGACAACCGCGCCCGGGGGACCACGCCCTGCGCGAGCGCCCGTTGGCGCGCGCCCTCCGCTCCCGTCCAGCACGTTCCCCGTCGCGCGACCAGCCGTCGCAGCCACAGCTCCGTGGAGACCAGTTCGGCCAACCCGTCCAGCGGGAGCGGTGCTCCCTCCGCCGCGGCCCGCAGCGCCTTGCGGACCACCCGCGCCTCGATCAGCCCCGCGTCGGCCAGCAGTGGTGCGTCGAAGAGCCGCACCAGTTCGCCGATCGCGCCGCGCAGTCCGGCGCGTACCGCTGCCGCCTGGGTGAGGTGCGAGGTGGCGCCCCATCCGGGCGGCAGGTCCCGGACGCCGGCGCCGGCCAGTACGGAGCGCAGTACGGCCGCCCGCGCCCCCGGCTGCACCCGCAGGGTGTCCGGCAGGGCGCGGCAGGCGAGCACCACCTGATTGTCGAGGAAGGGGGCGTGCAGCCGCTGGTTGCGGACCTCGGCGGCCTGCTCGAAGACGCGGTGGTCGGCGGCCTGGCGGGCCAGCGCCGCGCGGGCCCGCCGCTCGCCGGGGCGGCCCGCGGCCGACGAGCGGTTCGCCGCGTCGCTGAGGCGCACCGACACCTCGGCCAGCGCCTCTCCGGTGAGCCAGCGCGCCGCGGGCCCCGGCCGGCACCAGGCGAGCGCGGCCAGCGAGGCGTCCACCGCCCCGGCGGCCACCGGCTCGTCGGCGAACTGCCGCTCCAGCAGGCGGCGCGCGGCCTCGGCGACACCGGCCGGGTACGGCGTACGGGCGAGCCTGCGGGCGGCGCGGTAGACGGTGAAGGGCACGAGCACGGAGTGCGCGGACGGGCCGTCCGCCTTGGCCAGCGCGGTGACCGGGCGCAGAAGGTGGCGCCGACGGCGGTCCATGAGGAGGTCGGCGAGCCGGGCCGGGTGGGCGTCGAGGACCTGACGGGCGCCGTGTCCGACGAAGTGGTCCGCGCTGCCGGCCAGCAGCCGGCGGCGGTGGCGGCTCGCGGTGGTGAGGGACGGGCCCGGCTCGTCCGTGAGCGGGCCGCTTTCGAGATCCGCGTACGGGAGAGCCTCTTCGCCGGCCGCGACGACGACATGGTGCAGCCGGGGGTTGTCGGCGATGCTGCGGGCGCGCTCCAGTTCGGCGTCCCGGTGGGCCTGCACGCCTTTGGTGGCACGGTCGTTGAAGGTGACAGCCAGCAGGCGCTCGCCGTGGCCGTTGAGCCGTCCGGGTTGGCCGGGGAGGCCGGCGGCCAGGAGTGCCAGGGTCCCCGAGGCGCTTCCTCCGGAGAGGTCGGCGCCGATGCCGGGGGCCGGCCCGCCCCGTGCGGCGCGCCGCTCGGCGGGCCCCATACCGGGCACCGGGCCGGGGTCGAGGCCGTCGAGGCCGTCCGGATCGGGCGCGTGGCGGGGTCCGGCCAGCCGGGCGCGGACTGCTTCGACCAGCGCGTCGCGGACGCCGTCCACGGCCTGTTCCGGGGCGAGTTGGGGTGCGGCGACGGCGAGTGAGGCGGTCGGCTCGTAGGAGGTGATGTCGCGGACGCCGCCGCGCAGCACCAGGGCGTGGCCCGGCGGGATCCTGCGCACCCCTTCGTAGGGCGTGCCGGCGCCGAGCGCCTCGGGGGCGTCCGGGCAGGCCAGCAGCGCGGCCAGGTGCCCGACGTCGAGGCTGGCCTCTATCAGGTCGGCGAGCGGGAGGGCGGCGGTGGCGTACGCGGTGCCGCCGGCCCAGGGGGCGTGGAAGACCGGGCGGGCGCCGGCCAGGTCGCCGGTGACGGTGATCCGCCGTCCCACCTGGACGACGGCGGTGTAGCTGCCGGCCCAGGCGGTGAGGTGGCGCAGTGCGCCCCCGCGCGCCGCGAAGAGGCCGACCCGCAGTTGGTCGTCGGTGGCCCCGCAGACGCCGAACACGGCGAGCCGGGTCTCGGGGTCGGCCTGTACGACGCGGACCTCGTCGGGCCGCCAGTCGCCGACCGCCCACAGCGGATCCGGGTCGCCCCACAGGAGTTGGGCGCCTACGGGCAGGACCGTGCGGCTCTCCGCACCCGTTGCCGGCCCTGTGGGGGACGATCCCGTGGGGGCACTGCTCCACCCCACCAACCAGCGCATCGCCGCCTCCACCCGATTCCCCGTCCGCCGGGGCCGAGGGCCGCCCCGTACAGCGGATTGCCAAGCTGTCGCCAAGCCGTTGCGGCGACCATGCTGCCATGACGGGGGCGCGGAGGAGGCGCCGAGGCGGGCCTGTATACGAGCAGTTCGCGGCAGGCGCGCGGTACGGACGCGCTATCGACGGGCCGGCGGCGGGCCGCGGGACGGACGGGCGGCCGCGGAGCGATGCGCCACGGACTCGGACGCGTACGTCGTCGCATCGACCCCGGGAGGCCCCCCGTGTGGCCCCCGGGGCGGCTCCGAGTGCGCCGCGGCGCGAAATCACCATCCGTCGATTTTCGGCCAAAGTCCGTTCCCTGTAGTCGAGTTGACACGTTCGGGCGTCGTGTCAACCCGTGGGCGGCCGGTCGGCGACCGGCTTGCGCGACGGTCCGGGAGGCGGGCTTCGCCCCCCGGACCGGACCGTCACCCGCGGGGAATGAGGTGACGGTGTCCCCCAGCCCACTGGATCCAGTGCAGCGGGCCGACCCACGCAGAAGCCATGGAAGCGCTCCCGAAGACGGGCGGCCAGCGCGCACGGACGGGCGCACGGGCACACGTACCCGGAGCACATGCCAACTCCCGTACCCCTGTTTGAACATGAATCTCGCCATCCGGGACACCGGCTCTTAACGGTCGGGATTCAGCGAACTACTCTGGGTGGACGCATGCCCCGGGGTAGCGGGGCGGCTGTCGGTGTGTCGAGGGGTGCGCATGTCCAGGGATATACGCGGGCCGAACGAAAAGCTCGGCACCGTACTCGCCCTCGCGGGTATCAGCAATGCCGGACTGGCGCGCCGGGTCAACGACCTCGGTGCGCAGCGTGGGCTGACGCTGCGTTATGACAAGACGTCGGTGGCACGGTGGGTCTCCAAGGGCATGGTGCCCCAGGGCGCCGCGCCCCATCTGATCGCGTCCGCCATCGGCAGCAAACTGGGCCGCCCGGTGCCGCTGCACGAGATCGGGCTGGCGGACGCCGATCCGGCGCCCGAGGTCGGCCTGGCGTTCCCCCGCGATGTGGGCGCCGCGGTGCGCTCCGCGACCGAGCTCTACCGTCTCGATCTGGCCGGACGGCGGGCCGGCGGTGGCGGCATCTGGCAGAGCCTGGCCGGATCCTTCGCCGTCAGCGCGTACGCCACTCCCGCCTCGCGCTGGCTGATATCCCCGGCCGACAGCTCGGTGGCGCGGGAGGCGGCCGAGGCGCGCGACAAGGACGCCGCGGCGGCCGGGGACGGCGGAATCCCGCAGCACGTCGGCCACAGTGACGTCAGCAAGCTGCGCGAGGCCGCGGAGGACGCGCGCCGCTGGGACTCCAAGTACGGTGGCGGGGACTGGCGTTCGTCGATGGTGCCGGAGTGTCTGCGCGTGGACGCGGCGCCGTTGCTCCTCGCCTCGTACAGCGACGAGGTGGGCCGGGCGCTCTTCGGGGCGACCTCCGAACTCACCCGGCTCGCGGGGTGGATGGCCTTCGACACCGGCCAGCAGGAGGCCGCGCAGCGCTACTACATCCAGGCGCTGCGGCTCGCCCGTGCGGCCGCCGACGTCCCCCTGGGTGGGTACGTACTGGCCTCGATGTCCCTCCAGGCGACCTACCGGGGCTTCGCCGACGAGGGCGTCGACCTCGCCCAGGCCGCCCTGGAGCGCAACCGCGGCCTGGCCACGGCCCGCACCATGAGCTTCTTCCGCCTGGTGGAGGCTCGGGCGCAGGCCAAGGCCGGGGAGGCGCGCGCCTGCGAGGTGGCGCTGAAGGCGTCCGAGGGCTGGCTGGAGCGCTCCCGCAGCGGCGACCCCGACCCGTCGTGGCTGGACTTCTACTCCTACGAGCGCTTCGCCGCCGACGCCGCCGAGTGCTACCGGGATCTGCGGCTGCCCCGCCAGGTCCGCCGCTTCACCGAGCAGGCGCTCTCGCGCCCCACGGAGGAGTTCGTACGCTCCCACGGGCTGCGTCTGGTGGTGTCGGCGGTTGCCGAACTGGAGTCCGGCAACCTGGACGCGGCGTGTGCCGCGGGCACCCGGGCGGTCGAGGTGGCCGGCCGGATCTCCTCGGCCCGCACGACGGAGTACGTCCGCGATCTGCTGCACCGCCTGGAGCCGTACGGCGACGAGCCCCGGGTGGTGGAGCTGCGGGAGCGGGCGCGACCGCTGCTGGCGGCGCCGGCATAGGGCCGGGCCGGTGGATGGCGGCGCCGACGGATCAGGGGGTCGGTGGAGCAGGGTTGTCGGTGGAGCGGGGGCGGACAGGGCCGGGCCGCAGGCGGGCTCGTCCGCCACGGCCCGAACCGCGCTGTCAGTGCCGACCGTCATGATGGGATACGTCGTCGGCGAATGATGCGCGGGTCCGCGGCGACGGTCGGGCCTGCGGTCATGCGGTTGGGGAGGTGCAGTGGCGGCGTACGACTGCGATGTGCTGGTGATCGGTGCCGGCATCATCGGGCTCTCTACGGCCCATGCGATCACGCGTGCCGCGCCGGGCACGCGCGTCGTGGTCCTGGAGAAGGAGCCCGGTCCGGCCCGCCATCAGACCGGGCGCAACAGCGGTGTGATCCACAGCGGCATCTACTACCCACCCGGCTCGCTCAAGGCCCGCTTCGCCCTGCAGGGCTCGGCGGAGATGGTGAAGTTCTGCGCCGAACACGACATTCCGCACGAGGTCACCGGCAAGCTGATCGTCGCCACGGACCGCAGTGAGCTGCCGCGGCTGCACGGCCTGATCCAGCGCGGCCGCGAGCACGGCCTGCCGGTGCGCGAGCTGGGCCCCGCCCAGATAGCGGAGTACGAACCCGAGGTGCGCGGCCTGGCCGCCATCCATGTCGGCACGACCGGCGTCTGCGACTTCGGCGCCGTCGCCCGCCGCTTCGCCGCGCTCGCCACGGACGCCGGCGCCCGGATCGTCTACGGCGCGGAGGTGACCACGATCGGCCGCCGCCCGGGGCGGGTGGCGGTCCGTACCGCCGACGGCACGGTCCACCGGGCCCGCGCCCTGGTCAACTGCGCCGGGCTGCACTGCGACCGGATCGCCCGGCTGGCGGGCGACGCCCCGGGCATGCGGATCGTCCCGTTCCGCGGCGAGTACTTCACCCTCGCCCCGGAGCGCGCCGCCCTCGTCCGTGGCCTGGTCTACCCGGTCCCCGACCCCGCCTTCCCCTTCCTGGGCGTCCATCTGACCCGCGGCATCGACGGCGCCGTCCACATCGGCCCGAACGCCGTCCCCGCCCTGGCCCGCGAGGGCTACGACTGGCGCACGGTCCGCCCCACCGAGCTGGCCGGCACCCTGGCCTACCCCGGCTCCTGGCGGATAGCCCGCCGCCACTGGCGCTACGGCGCCGGCGAGCTGCACCGCTCGCTGTCGCGGCACGCCTTCGCCGACGCGGTCCGCCGCCTCCTGCCGGCCGCCCGCGAGGAGGACCTGCTCCCCTCGCCGGCCGGCGTCCGCGCCCAGGCGGTGCTGCCCGACGGCACCCTCGTCGACGACTTCCTCTTCAGCGAGTCCCCGGGCATGATCCACGTCCTCAACGCCCCCTCCCCCGCGGCCACGGCCTCGCTGCCCATCGGCAGGGAGGTGGCACGCCGGGCTCTAGGGGTGCTGAGGGGGTGACCGGCGGTCCTCCCGTCGGCGGTTCCCGCCCGCCGCGCCACCATCCGTAGAATCGACACACTGTGTCCGAGAACCCCGTCACCCCCGAAGCCACCCCGCTGGAAGCCGGTGCCGCCGAAGCAGGCGCCCCACAGGCCCCCGCGCAGGCATCCGCCGCTCATGAGGCCCGCGGCCTCGGCGCCACGGCCGTATCCGCCGCCACGCCCCGGCGCGGTGCGCCCATGTTCCCCGACGGGACCGGTCCCGCAGCCGACCCCGCGGGGTCGCATCACGAGCGGCGGATCCGCTCCTTCCAGCCCCGCCGCAGCCGGGTCTCGCCCAGCCAGGCCGATGCGCTGCGCCGCCTGTGGCCCCAGTGGGGGCGGGACATCGACGGGCTCTCCCGTATCGATCTCGACGAGTTCTTCGGCGGGCTGCCGGTCGTCCTGGAGATCGGCTTCGGCATGGGCGAGGCCACGGCGCAGATGGCCGCCGCCGACCCGGCCACCGGCATCCTCGGCTGCGATGTGCACACCCCGGGGCAGGGCAATCTGCTCGGTCTCGCGGAGCGGAACGGCCTGTCCAACATCCGGGTGGCCAACGGCGACGCGATCATCCTGTTGCGCGAGATGCTCGCCCCCGGCTCCCTCGCCGGCCTGCGCGTCTTCTTCCCCGACCCGTGGCCCAAGAAGCGCCACCACAAGCGCCGCCTCATCCAGCCGGAGTTCATCGCGCTGGCGACCACCCGGCTCAGGCCCGGCGCCCTGGTCCACTGCGCGACCGACTGGGAGCCGTACGCCGAGCAGATGCTGGAGGTCCTCTCCGCGGAGCCGACGCTGCAGAACCTCCACTCCGGCTATGCGCCGCGCCCGGACTTCCGGCCCCTGACCAAGTTCGAGGGCCAGGGACTGGACAAGGGGCATGTCGTCCACGACCTGCTCTTCCGCCGCCTCGGCGAGTAAGACGCACGGCCCTGGTTAGGGTCGACGGGTGTACTCGTCCCAGCCGTCCCCGCACCCGCACGGCCCGCCGGCCCCTCCGCCGTACACACCCCATCCGCCGTACGCACCGCACGCCCCGGGGCCCCACGCCCACGGGTCCGACACCTCCGACCCGGCCGCCGCGCAGAGGCCTCTCCGTCCACGCCGCCGTACACCGCCCTGGCACAGCAAGACCATCCGCGCCGTCGCGCTGATATCCCTGCTGGCGCTCTCCGGCGTGATCATCGTCGGCGTGGTCCGCCAGGAGACCGGCACCGAGGGCTTCCTCGTCGGCCTCGGGCTGGCCGTCTTCCCCGTACCGCTCCTCGTCGCGGCGTTCTGCTGGCTCGACCGCATCGAGCCCGAGCCCTGGCGCAATCTCGCGTTCGCCTTCACCTGGGGCGCCTGCGCCGCCACGCTGGTCGCGCTGCTGGCCAACGGCTTCGCCACCGACTGGCTGGCCGCCAACATCGCCTCCACGTCCCCCACCGAGGCCGAGGCCTGGGGCGCGGCGGTGCTCGCCCCGGTCATCGAGGAGCTGGTCAAGGCCGCCGCCGTCCTCCTCCTCTACCGCTTCCGCCGAACCGACTTCGACGGCATCACCGACGGCATCGTCATCGCCGGCATCACCGCCACCGGCTTCGCCTTCACCGAGAACATCCTCTATCTGGGCAACGCCTTCGGCCAGGACCAGTCCATGGGCCACTCCGGCCTGGACTCGCTCACCGCCGGCACCTTCTTCGTCCGCATCGTCGTCTCCCCCTTCGCGCACCCGCTCTTCACCATCCTCACGGGCCTCGCCTTCGGCATAGCCGCCACCCGCTACCCCCGCCGCCGCGCCGCCCGTATCGCCCTCGCCGCCCTGGGCCTGCTGACCGCCGTCCTCCTGCACGCCATCTGGAACGCCGCCTCCACACTGGGCGACCTCGGATTCCTGGTCGTCTACGGGCTCTTCATGGTCCCCGTCCTGCTCGCCCTGACCTGGCTGGCGGTCTGGACCCGCGGCCAGGAGCTCCTCTCCCTGCGCGGCTACCTCGCCCCGTACATCACCGCCGGCTGGCTCGCCCCCACCGAGCCCGCCGCCCTGTCCTCCCTCACGACCCGCGCCCTGGCCCGCGACCTGGCCCACCGCGCCCAGGGCCCCGCCGCTGCCCGCGCCGTCACCGAATACACCGCCGTCGCCACCGCCCTCTCCTTCCACCGTCGCCGCGCCCACCTCACCGGCCCCACCCCCGACTTCACCACCCGCGAGCAGCACCTCCTGGAACACCTGCGGCACTACCAGCCGTGGGGGCGTCCGGCCCTGACGTGCGCGCTGGGGCAGAAGGACGGGGACTGCGACACGAGCCCAACGCCGGAGGCCTAGGTTCTGTCCGGCGGATCACGCGGTGCCGCCGAGGCGTCGCCTCGCACCAGCGGCCCCGCACCGACAACAGGGAAAGGTCCTGCCTGATCGGTCAAGGTGTGATCGTCTATGAGATGGTGCAGCCTGACTTACGAAGGCGGCCTATGGGAGGGCAAAGGGACCTGTGGCGGGTTGGGGCCGTGATCGCCACCGCCTGGAAGGTCCCTGGGCTCGTAACCCTTGGCAGCGTTGATATGTACTCGAAAGGGTGTAACAAATGGCTAAGGCAACCGCACGTCACATCTTGGTCGACAGCGCCGACAAGGCGTCGGAGCTGAAGACGCAGATCGAGGCCGGAGCAGACTTCGCCGAGCTCGCCAAGCAGCACTCCTCGTGCCCCTCGGCGCGCCAGGGCGGCGACCTCGGTTCGTTCGGTCCGGGACAGATGGTCCCCGAATTCGACAAGGTCGTCTTCTCCGCCCCGGTCGGCACGGTCCAGGGTCCGGTGAAGACCCAGTTCGGGTTCCACCTCCTTGAGGTGACCAGCCGGGAGGACTGAGGCGATGGGCCAGGCTGCGTCGTGGAGGCGTAGCCCGGTTCCGCCTGACAGAGCGACCGGATAGGCGCTCGTCGGCATCAGGACGGCGCGGCGTGGGCTGATGTTGTTGCCATAGCTCGGGAGACGCCGCGCCGGGATACGCGTCGCCGCGGAATCCGGGCCGGCCGGTGGCGAGCTCCGGCAGCATGCTGGTGTGCACGGCACTCCGTGGAATTCCATGCTCGAGTCGATCCGGCCTCCCGCATCCGCGGCAGCTTGGACGGCACGCAGGACCTGGTTCCACGTGCCGTCCCGGTCCGGAATCGGAAGAGAATGTCGTTCATGACAATGCGGCGCTTCTTCCAACGTCCGCCCCAACCGGTGTTCTTCGGAAGGTGCGGCTCCAGCCGAGCCCGCTCTCGATCAGACAGATCGCCCCGCCCCCTACTGCGTTGAACGATCCGCTGGTGAGGCCGTTACACGACCAACCGGATGCGACCTAGGCATGGGTGTCACCCTGCACGGGGCTCGTTACGACGACCCATCGCCCTCAGCGGTGCGCACCGCTGCCCGGTCGGCCCATCGACTTCGGTGCTGACGGACACAGTTCACCTGTATCTGGTGCCCTTTGACCCGCGTCAGCGCGCGAATGAACTTCTGGGTCAGCCCATCGATCACCTCCAATCCGTCGGTGAGCTGGAGGGCGCCACGGTCGAAGAGTGCATGGCAGTTCGGGCAAAGGCACAGCACATTTCCCACCGTGTCCGGACCGTTGTGCGGCTTCCCTAGAGCCTGGATATGAGCCGCCTGACTGATTGCTTTGCCATCGGGCGAGACCACCAGCCGAATACCGCACACCTGGCAGGCATCGTCGTACATGTCCTTGACTTTTCGAACCACCTTCGAGTCGCGCATGAGGCGCTCATAGGCGACGGTCCGACGGAACTGTTCTTCCAGGTCGGTTTCTCTGTCACCGTCTGGCGACACGGGTTGCGGCTTCACCGTTTCGCCAGCTTCGATCTTGAGGAGTCGGAACTGGCAGATCCGGAAGCCCTCCTTGCCCATCGTGGTCCAGCTCTCGGCCACCCGGAAGAGGCCGCAGTACACATAGCCACCGGTGGCCTTCTGGCGCTTGATGTTCAAGCCCCGGATCACACGAACCGGATTGCCAAGAGCTTGGTTGAGCAACAGGCCGGCGTTTCCACTCGCGTCCATGGTCTGATCGGCGACCATGCTCTGGGTAGACCTATCGCGCCCGCCCTCGCCGGTGTAAGTGATCTCGTCTTCGCCATATTCATCGTCGAGGTAGCCACCGGAGAGAACGATGGAGTCGACGCCTTCCGTCGCGGTACCGGAGATTCCCCGTCCGAGTTGCCGATGCACGCCCCGAGCATGCAACTCCGCATGCCCCTTGAAGTGCTGACCTTCATAGACCCCCGCTGGGGCGCCAAACGTGACGGGGTTCCGCGATTTCGCCTTCGCCATAGATGAATACTGCCAACTGCTTGATCGTCACGTCACCCCGATCGCCGTACCCCCCACGCACTACGCCCGCGCGTAGGCTCGGGGCAGTTGACTCCGAGTGGGAGGTTTGTGATGGCCGGCGTACCGACGAGTGTGGTGGCGGCGAGTGGGCTGCTGGGCGGCTACGGCGTGGCCCGGTGGACCAAGAAGCGGCCCCTGGGTGGGGTGGCGCTCGCGGCGGCGGGGGTCGTGGCGGCCAAGGGGTGGCAGGAGAAGGCCGGGGCGAAGACCGCGGCGGCGTTGAGCGGGGCGTATGTGGCGGCCTTTGTGGGGTCGCATCCGCTGGCGAAGAAGATCGGGGCCTGGCCTTCGGTGTTCGCGGTCGCGGGCGGGGTCGCGCTGGCGTCGTGGGCCGCGGTCGACCGTCGGGGGAAGTGAGGCCGGCGGGGGAAGTGAGGCCGGCGGGGTGAGCGAAGCCGGCGGCCGGCGCACGGACGAGGGCGGGGGCAGGGCACCAGGCGTGCCCTGCCCCCGCCCTCGTGTGCGCGGTGGGTGGATCAGGCCGAAGCCTCGTTCAGGAGGGTGAGTTCGGGCTCCGTGAGGGTCAGGTCGGCGACGGCCAGGAGGGGCGCCAGCTGGCCGACCGTGCGGGCGCTGGCGAGGGGCGCGGCGACGGTGGGCCGGGCGGCCAGCCAGGCGAGGGCGACGGTGGCGACCTCGGCCTGGTGCGCGGCGGCGACGGTGTCGAGGGCCTGAAGGACGCGCAGCCCGCGCTCGGTGGCGAGGTACTGGCCGGCCTTCGCGGAGCGGGCGCTGTCGACATCGGTGCCCGGGCGGTACTTGCCGGTGAGGAAGCCGGCGGCGAGGGCCCAGTACGGGACGGCGCCCACGCCCTCACGGGCGGCCACGTCGGCGAGTTCGCCCTCGTAGGTGTCGCGGGAGACCAGGTTGTAGTGCGGCTGGAGGGCGACGTAACGGGCCACGCCCTCGCGGGCGGAGAAGGCCAGGGACTCCTCCAGGCGCCGCGCGGAGATGTTGGAGGCCGCGATCTCACGGACCTTGCCGGCCTGGACGAGCTCGTCGAGCGTACCGATGATCTCCGAGACCTCGACCGATTCGTCGTCGTAGTGGGTGTAGTAGAGGTCGATGTAGTCGGTGCGGAGACGGGTGAGGGATTCGTCGACCGCGGACTTGATGGTGGCCGGGCTCAGGCCCTTGTAGTCGGGGTGGGCACCGACCTTGGTGGCGACGACGACCTCGGAGCGATTGCGGCGGGAGGCCAGCCAGTTGCCGATGAGGGCCTCGGATTCGCCGCCCTTGTTGCCGGGTGCCCAGGCGGAATAGGCGTCGGCGGTGTCGATGAAGTTGCCACCGCCTGCCGCATACGCGTCGAGCACGGCGAACGACTCGGCTTCGTCGGCCGTCCAGCCGAAGACATTGCCGCCGAGGGCGAGCGGGGAGACGGCGAGCGAGCCGAGGTTCCGGCGGTTCTGGGGGGTGGGGTGTGTCGAGGTCATGCGTTGTTGCAGCGCGGGGAGGAAGGGAGTTATTCCCGGGGAGGAGTTAAGGGGGGTGCAATGAGGGAAGCCCCGGGGATTCCCCCGGGGCTTGCACTCGGAAAACCTCCCGAGACGCGTTGAGGCCGCCACCTCACGGTGGGCCCTCAGACCCGTCTTCCGGCGGGCCGAGTCCTCAGACGTTCAGGCCGTGATCGCGCAGCCACGGCATCGGGTCTATCGGGTCGCCGGCGCCGGGGCGTACCTCCAGGTGGAGGTGGGGACCGGTGACATTGCCGGTGGCGCCGACGCGGCCGATCACATCGCCGGTGTTGACCTTGCCCGAGGTCTTGACCATCGAGGACAGATGGCAGAACCACAGCTCGGTGCCGTCGTCGAGGGTGAGGACGATGCGGTAGCCGTACGAACCGGCCCAGCCGGCCTGGGTGATGGTGCCGGAGTGCACCGCCCTGACGGGCGTACCCGTCGGTGCGGCGAAGTCCTGGCCCGTGTGGTCGGCGGCCCAGCGGTCGCCGGCCTGCCCGAAGCTGGCGGTCAGGGTGTAGGAGGCGACGGGGGTGATGAAGCTCTTCGCCAGTTGGGCCAGCCGTTCGGCCTCCGCCTTCCGGCGCGCCGCCTCCTCGGCCTTGCGCTTGGCCTCCAACTCCGCCGCCTTCTTGGCGGCAGCAGCCTTGTCCGCCGCGTCCTGGGCCGTCTTCTGGGCTGCGGTCGCTCGCGTCGCCGCCTGCTTGACCGCGGCGTCCTCGGCCGCTTCGCGGGCCTGCTCCTCGGCGGCGCCCTGCTGCGCGTCGGCCTGCTGGAGGATGCGGCTGCGCAGCGCCTCGCCGGCGTTGGCGCCCGTACCGGTCGTACCGGTCTGGCTGACCTGGGTGAGCGGGCCGGTGGAGTCGCTTCCGGAGTCCGATCCGCCGGAGTCGGATATGAGGCCGCCGATCCCCGGGAGGGCCTCGGCGTCCGGGAGGCTGTCGGAGATCTCGTGGGCCATGCCGCCGATGTCGGGCATGGAGATCGGGACCGGCGGTCGGTCCTCGGCGGTGGCCATGCCACCCGCGCCGACCGCCGCGATGACGCCGACACCCAGGACCGTGCCGCTACGGGCGAGTCCGCCGCCGCGCTGCTTGGCCACCCGGTGCTTGCCGCGGACCGGGCGGAGCGACTCCTCTGTGGGGTTCCACTCCTCCCATGCGCCGTCGCCGTCTATGTCCGCTATGCCCTCCGGATCACCCGGGCCTTCGAAGGCACCTCGGTGGTCGAGTCGGTATGCGGACGGAGCCTCGGGGGCAGGCCTGTTGGACGCCACGGGGGCGCACTCCTTTCCTTCCTTCTCGCCTACCGGGTTAGCTGACGGGTTCGGAGCAGGAAGGTCTCCTACGGGCCACTCTGGCGGAGGCGCCCGATTCACCCCAAGGTGGTGGTTCCCCGGTTCCCTTGGTGCAGTTCGAAGTGCTGGAGGAGCGTGAAAAGCGCATGCGGGATTCGGCGTCGGCGCGCGGTGCCGCCTCTTGCGACGGCTGGGACGACCGCGCTGCGTTATCGGACAGTAATAGAGGTCGCGACTGTTTTCCAAGCCTTCCCGGGAATCCTTATCCGTTCCGCATGAGAGGTGGCGGGGACTTTTTCGGTCACCATGCCAACAAAGCGGGCGAGTTGACCATGCACCCCTAAACGATCTCGTGCTGATTGTGCGTCAGTCGTTATGCGGAGGGGCGCCCCTCAGTTACGGAACGTGAGGGCGTAACGTCGGATCATGGTCGTCAACGTCGAGAGCGCGGGGAACACCGTGAGCTCCGGAAACGTCAAGGGCGGTATCGGCCGGAGCGCGGCGGCGGATCTGGCGGAGCGCTACCGGGAGTTCTCCTGGCGGGAGGCGCGGGGACGGTCCGACGCCCATGCGGAGCTGACCGCGCGGATCAGCCAGGACCCGGAGTTCTGCGATCTGCTGTCGGGGTCGCTGCCGGCCGGCAACAAGCAGCAGCCGAACCTCCTGCTCGCCGCCGTCCGCCAGCTCGACGGCCCGCACGCGGAGCAGGGCCCGCGCGACGAGGCGGCGTACGGACGCTGGCGCGAGTGGACGGTCCGGCACTGGGACGAGGTCCGCGCGGTGATCATGCAGCGCGCCACCCAGACCAACGAGCCGGCCCGCTGTGCCACGCTGCTGCCGCTGCTCGCCCGGCTGCCGCAGCCGCTGGCTCTGCTGGAGGTCGGCGCGTCGGCCGGGCTGTGCCTGCATCCCGACAGTTACCGGTACCGGTACGAGTCCGCCTCCCGGTACGAGGGGCAGCCCGCGGGCACCCCGCGGACCGTCGAGGTGGGGGCGCCGGACGGCCCGGTGGAGTTCCGCTGCCGCACGGACTGGGCGCCCGAGGAGCTGCCCGGCCGGCTGCCGGAGATCGTCTGGCGGGCCGGAATCGATCTGAACCCGCTCGACCCCGTCGGCGCACCGGACGATCTGCGCTGGCTCCAGTCGCTCGTCTGGCCGGGCGAGGGGGAGCGCACGGCGCGGCTCTCCGCCGCCGTCGAGGCCGTACGGGCGGCGCCGCGGCCGCGGATCGTACGCGGCGATCTGATCGACGAGCTGCCCGCGCTGGCCGCCGCGGCACCGCCCGAGGCGACGCTGGTCGTCTTCCACAGCGCCGTGCTGAACTACCTTCCGCCCGCCCGCAGCGAGGAGTTCGCGCGCCTCGTACGGTCGCTGCTCGACGGACGGCCCGGCGGTGGGCACTGGATCTCCAACGAGCACCACTCCGTCCTGCCGTGGATCACCGCGCCGGAGCACCACTCCGGGCGCCCGGAGGACGGACGGCTGACCCTCGCCCTGGACGGGCGGCCGGTCGCGCTCACCGGCCCGCACGGCGAGAGCCTGCACCGGCTGCCGAAAGCGGCGGCACGGAGAGGCTGACCGGCCCCCACGCGCCGCGCCCCTACTCCCCCATGGGCCGCTGCACCGCCAGCAGGGCCATGTCGTCCGCCGAGGCTCCGCCCGTATGCCGTGCCACATCCTCGACGAGGGTGTCCAGGAGGGCGTCCGGGCCGGGGAAGCGGCGGCCGCGCAGCCGGTTCGAGGGGTCGTAGAAGCGGCCGCGGAAGTCGCGGGCCTCGGTCATGCCGTCGGTGAAGAACAGCAGCAGCGAGCCGGCCGGGAGGAACGTCTCGTCCGAGCGGTCGGGCCAGCTCGCCACCTCGCTCATCCCCAGGGGCAGCGCCGGCGCCCCTGGGGCCAGCTCGCGCAGCCCGCCGTCCGGGGTGAGCATCAGGGGAGCCGGGTGGCCCCGGTTGAGGACCCGCAGCGCGGGCCGCCCGTTGGCGGGGATCTCCGCCAGCACGGCGGTGGTGAACCCCTCGAACCGGTCCAACCCTCCGCGCCGCCTGCCCTCCCGCTGCAGCGCCCGCTCCAGCCGGCCGGCCACCGCCTCCAGGGTGGTCTCCTGCTCCGCCGCCTCCCGGAAGGCGCCGATGACGACCACCGCGGCCTCCACCGCCTCCAGGCCCTTGCCGCGTACGTCGCCGACGATCAGCCGCACGCCGTGCGGGGTGTCCTGCACCGCGTAGAGATCGCCGCCGATCCCGGCGTCCGCCCGCGCGCCCACATAGCGGGCGGCGATCGCGAGCCCGGCCAGCCGCTCGGGCGGCAGCGGCAGTACGGCGCGCTGGGCGGCCTCCGAGACGTCCCGTACGGACGCCAGATGGGCATCGCTCGTCCGCACGACCCGGTTGATGCCCAGCGCCAGCAGGGCGACGACGAAGACCGTGGCGAGCTCCGTCACCGACTCGTGGTAGTTCGGGGCGGTGCTGCGGTACGTCACCCCCCAGACCTCGCCGGCCATGGCGGCCACGGCCGTGAGGGCGGTGCTGGCCAACGACAGCAGCGGCGCCGCGACCAGGGGCGCGGCGGCGAAGAAGGGGGAGGCGGTGTAGCTGGGCGGGGTCCCCAGGTCGAAGGCGAGGCCGGCGGCGATCAGCAGGGCGGGGAGCCAGCGCGCCAGGCGCCGCACCGGCGGGGGCATCCGCTCACGGCGCGCCCGCCGCTCCCCGTCGCCCGTAGGGCGCCCGTCGACCTGCCGCATCCGCACCGGCCTCTTCCGCTCCCGCCCGTCTTCCGTACGAGCAGCGGCGTGTCGGCCGCCTCGACTCCCCAAGGGTTGCCGGTGCGAGGCCGTGCGGCGAGCCGTCGGGGGCCGGACGGGTCACGGGACGGGCCCCGTCGGAGACGTTCATCAGACGCTTATCCGGGTCCGTGATCATCTCTTCGGGCGTGCAGCTTGAAGGGGGAAACATGCTGAACGAGATGGTTTTCCGGAGCGAGGACGTGCCGGCGGCGGACCGGTTGTCCTACTGGGCGGAGCGTCTGGAGCAGACCCACGCTCCGATGCACCTGAGCAGCGACCACTCCGACGACTTCCGGGCCACCCAGCGCGTGCTGGACCTCGGCGCCGTGTCCGTGTGGCCGGCCACGATCCCGCAGGTGGTGATGCGGCGCACACCGCGACTGATCCGGCAGTCCGACCCGGAGCTCTACCACCTCTCCTTCGTCGTGGGCGGGACGGGGGCGGGCAGGTGGGACGACCACGAGGTCGTCTACCAGCCGTCCGACCTGGTCATCAACGATTCCTCGCTGCCGTGGGAGATCCGCGGCGACAGGGCCCCGGTCACCACGGTGGGGGCGGAGATCCCCAAGGCGCTGCTGCCCCTACCGCGCGGTGGGGCCCGTCGCACGGTCCCACGGCGGATGACGACCCGGTCGGGGATCGGCGCGCTGCTGGCGCAGTTCCTCCTCCGGCTGAGCGCGGACACCACCCCCTACCGGCCCTCCGACGGCCCCCGGCTGGGCACGGTCCTGACCGACCTGGTCATCGCGCTCTTCGCGCACGCCCTCGAAACCGACAGCGCCCTCCCACCGGACACCCGGCGGCGGACCCTCATGCTGCGCATCAAGCGCTTCGTCCACGAGCACCTGCACGACCCCGGCCTCTCCCCGGCCGTGATCGCCGCCGCCCACCACATCTCCGTCAGCTACCTGCACCGCCTCTTCCAGCACGAGGAGGCCACCGTCGCCTCCTGGATACGCCTCAGACGGCTGGAGGCGGCCCGCCGCGACCTCACCGACCCGGCGCTGCGCTCCGCCCCCATCCACGCCCTCGCCGCCCGCCGGGGCTTCTCCTGCGCGGCCGACTTCAGCCGCGCTTTCCGCAATGCGTACGGCACTCCGCCGAAGGACTACCGGCGCCATGCACTGACTGCCGGGAAGTCGACTCCTGGTTAAGAAAACCTGTGCACCAGGCGCTAACGACAACCCCGCCGGATTCCCGGACTCTTGACTGGCGCCGGTTCGACGAAAAGCTTCCGTCGAACCGGTGCTACAGGGGGATTTGAGTGCGCATGTCGACAACGTCCGGCGGTGCGCCGGGGCTTGGCGTTCCGGCCGACGCCGGGCACGCGGAAAACCGACCGTCTTCGTCAACGGAGGAGACGAAGGCGGTCCCGTCCGCAGCAGGCGGCGAACTTCCCGATGGCATAGGGGGACTTTGCCCGCCGGGGTCGCTCCCGCATCCCTTTCCCCCGTCATGTGTCCAGTCGCGGCTTTCCGCTTCAAAAGGGGCGGAAACATGCACACGCGAAAGCCGACTATTTCAGATGGTGGAACGGTAATGACGACGCCGAAGTGGCGAAAGCTGGTCGATCACGTCCAGAGCATCAAGGAGGGCGTCTACGAGACGAATGTGGACGGGGACTACAACAACCGGACGCGGTTCGGGAAGCAGTACGGCATGGACGGTGAGCCGTGGTGCGTCATGTTCGACTGGGACATGTACGCGGACGCGGGCCTGGAAGAGTTCGTGCCGCACATCGCCAACGTCAACGGGTTCACCGACTGGGCCAAGCAGCGTGACCAGTGGTCCGAGTACCCGTCGGTCGGGGCGTGGGTCAACCTCCACAACGGCGGTCACACGGAGCTCGTGGTCGGCTTCGACGAGACGTACGTGTACACCAAGGGCGGCAACACCGTGGAGGCGGGCGCCACGGACGCCAACCAGGGCAACGGCGTGTACTCGCACAAGACCGAGCGGAAGAGCGCGAGCATCGTCGGGTACTTCGCGCCCAAGTTCCCCGGCGACGAGTGCCCGCCGACCGCCGATCCGCACGATCACCGGGGCGGTGCGGCGCGCAAGGAGTGGCGCTGGAAGGGGCACCGGCTCCCCCACGAGGACCACAAGGTGAAGGCCTCCGAGGTCGTCTACGGGGCGCGGAACGTCTCCATACGGATCGTGCAGGCCGCTCTGAAGGCGGAGGTCGGGCTCGACTACAGCTCGGCGCCGGGAACGTTCGGCCCCCGGACCAAGGCCGCGGTGGCCGCGTTCCAGCGCGAGCTCGGCTTCACCGGCGCGGACGCGGACGGCGTCTTCGGCCGCCACTCGCTCGTCGAGCTCGGCAAGCGGCACAAGTTCAGGGTGTACGGGCTGGACTTCTTCGACCGCAAGCGGGACGACGACGGCAAGCCGGGCACCGGACGCATCGCCATCCCCCTGGACTCGGTGGAGTACAAGCACGTACCGGACGGGAGCGCGTCGAGGGCGGCGAAGGAGGCCTGCCACATCCTCAAGGTCCCCGAGACCCACTGGGTGGAGGGCATCATGACCGCGGCCAAGCGGGAGTCGACCTACCGCTTCAACGCGGTGAACACCTACGACGCGAACGCCCACGGGCCCGAGCAGAGCGACGGGCATCCGCAGAGCTGCACGCGCGGGCTGCTGCAGGTCATGCCGGAGACCTTCGCCGAGAACCACCAGCCCGGGACCTCGCACAACATCTACGACGGTGTGGCCAACATCTGCGCGGCCATGAACTACGTGATGGTCAGGTACGGCGTGTACCGCGACGGTTCCAACCTCGCCGGCCGGGTCCAGCAGTTCGACCCGAGCCGGCCTCCGAAGGGCTACTGATCATGCCTGGCATCGGAGAGATATTCGACAGTGTGGCCGGCAGTGTGGCCGAGTTGTTCACGGGAGAGCCGAGCGTGCAGCGAGCAGAAGTGGTGTCCCTGTCCGACGTCCACCCCGGCGCGAGGAACGGCAGCGTCCTGACGGTGCAGGAGGCGTTGGAGAAGGCCGTGGGCCTGGACTACTCGTCCGCCCCGGGAACCTTCGGCCCGCGTACGAAGGAGGCCTACGCCAAGTGGCAGCGCCACCTCGGTTACACCGGCAGCGCGGCCGACGGCGTTCCGGGGAGGACGTCCCTCAAGAAGCTCGGGGCCGAGTACGGCTTCAAGGTGCGGGAGGGCGACGGAGGCTCGACGGGCGGCCGGGTCGGCTCACCGGTGCCGGGGCACGGCGTCAACTATGCGTACGGCGTGCCGAACGCCCGGTACCAGACGGGGTATCACACCGGGGACGACTACGCGGCACCGGAGAGAACGCCGGTCGTCGCCGTCCGGAACGGCACCGTCAAGTGGTCGGACGCCCGGGGCGGTGCCTACGGCAACTGGATCGGTCTCCAGGCGGACAACGGCCGCGTCTACGTCTACTGCCACCTGTCCTGGCGTGACGTCCACCCCGGCCAGAAGGTCAAGGCGGGCCAGCGGCTCGGCCGGGTCGGGTCCACCGGCAACGTCACCGGTCCGCACCTGCACTTCGAGGACCACCCCGCGGGCCCGTTCCGCTACGGCCACGATCGCAAGCCGGCCTGGTGAGCGGGGAGAACCATGCCCGAGACCACCGCCGCCTCGTCCCGTACCGGCCGGCTGCTCGCCGCGCCCCTGGCCCTGATCCTCTCCGTCGGTTCGCTGACGGCCTGCGGTCCCACCGACGACGGCCCTCACGCCGACGGCACCCGGCCGTCGTCCGTCACGAGCCCGTCCGTCACGAGCCCGTCCGCCTCAGGTCCGTCGGCTCCGGGTGCGCCGTCGGTCCCGGCCGCCGGAAAGACGGCCGGGACCGGGCCCACCACCCGTCACACTGCGTCCTCGTCGCCGGCCGCCGGCCGTGACCCGGACGACCCGGACGACCGCCTCCACCAGTGGATGGAGTCCGGCTCCATCCCGATGAACGCGTCGTACCACTGGCCGATGCTGGACACCTCGGCCCGCCTCGCCGACGGCGAGAAGTTCCTCTTCGAGGAGCACTGCGGGGCGCGGCGCACGCCCGAGACGGATTCCCTGGCGCGCGCCGCGTGGATGGAGAAGGCCCGGCCGGGCAAGAACGACGGTGACCAGAACTGGCTGGCCCAGGAGACCATCGCCGCACACCTGCAGGACGGGAAACGGAAGGCGTCCGCCCTGTTCGGCGGCCTGGCCAAGGAACTCCAGGCGTGCGGGTCCGCGCACACCTCGGTGACGTACACCACCCGGGACTCCCGGCATGTGGCCGCGACCATCGTCCTCGACAAGGACACGGCCCGGCCCACGACGCTGCACGAGTACCTCGCGGTGGTGGGCGACAACGTGCTCGAACTCAGCCTGTGGGCAACGCCCTACCACCAGGACGGCGGTAACAAGCCCGACGTCGCCTGGCCCGGCCCGCCCGACACCAGCGTCTTCCAGGCGATGACCACGCCGGTGTGCCCACAAGGGAAGCAGTGCTGAAGCCACCCTGGGAAAACGCCCCTGGCTCTCCCGTAGAGCCGGGGGCGTTCGCGCGGACACCGTGCGGATGCGCGCCGCCGACCACGGCGCGGGCGGGCCTGGGGGTTACTGCACGTCCACGAAGTCGCCGGTCGCCTTGACGGCCGGGGTGGTGGAGGTGCCGGCGAAGTTCCAGCGCCAGTAGCCGTCCTCGGAGGCGGTGACCGTGGTCGTCAGGTCGCCGGTGCTGGAGGTGTTCACGGTCTTGACCGTGGTGTAGGTGGTGGTGCCCGCCTTGCGGAACTGGAGCTTGACGGGCTGGTTGGTGTAGCCGCGGTGGTCGAGGGTGTCCCAATTGGCCCGCGTGAGCTTGCCGGTGACCTTGAGGGGCTGCCCCTTGGCGGCCGGCTCCGGGCCCGCGTTCACGGTCAGTTCGGCGTGCCGCTGCAGACGGGTCGTGGTGTAGTCCGCCAGCTGGGTCCCGCTGTCGTCGTTGGCCACGCCCTGCACGCTGACCTTCCAGGTGCCGGCGTCGGCGTTCGTGAGGTTCCAGTCCGGCTGGAGGGTGAACGTCTGCGAGCAGGTGGAGGTGGTGGCGCTCGAGGCGACGCAGTCCGCGTGGACGTAGTACTCGTTCGAGATGATGCGGTCGTCGTAGGTCTGATAGGGGTTCGCCCCGTCCGGGCCGCGCCACAGGACGAAGTCCGCGTCCTGGATGCCGGTCGGGTGGGTGAAGGTCCCCTCCACCGTGATCGTCTTGTCGTAGACGTCGACCACGACGTTCTTGCCGCCGTCGAGGACGACGTCGCTTATCTGGACGTCCTCCTGGCTCTCGCCCGCGTAGGCACCGGGGATGACGACCCCGGCCAGCGCGGTGACGGCGGTGAGCACGGCAAAGGCAGCGCGCTTGCGCATGTATCTCCTTCACGGAGTGAACAGAGCCCCGCCGAACAGGCTCGGCGGGTAGTTGAAGCGCAAAGCTTAAGGGCCGCCCTCCCCTACGAGGCAGCCGCCGGGTGTGACACTTTCGCCCGCCGCGCCGCAGGGGGGAGTGCCGGTCGTCATCGGCCGTGCGGTGGCTCGATGTCCGCGGTCCCCCCGCCTCGGGTCGCCGCGCGCGGCGCGGGCGGCCTCCAGCCGACCGTCCGCGCCATCGGCCGGCCGACTGCGCGGTGGCGGCCCCAGGGCAGCAATGTGAAATAGCGGTGAAGGGAGTTTCGGAATCGCTTGATGGGCAATGTGCGGGACCATGAGTTACCCCAATGGCGGCATACCGCGAAATCGCCCATACGGCTCCAGTCCAAACTCTCCCTACCACGGTGGAACAAACTCGCCGGATGGCGGCGATACTGCTCCGCTGCCCGTTACCGGTCCCCCCGCACCGCCGCGCAGAAATTCACCCCCGCCCTCGCACTACGACCCCGCACCGGCCGCCCCGTACAACGCCGTTCCGGACTCCGGCGCGAACTCCAGGAGAAGTCGGGGAGGAAACCGACGGGGCATCGGAGCGGACCGACTCGCCTTGATCATTCACAGCCTTGCGGATATCGCCGCGGTATTCCTCGGGCTGTGGATCTTGCTGTATCTGCTCGAGGCGAATCAGGCGAATGTCTTCGTCGACTTCGTGCGCGGTGTGGCCGACTGGCTCGCCGGCTGGTCGCAGGACATCTTCATCATGGAGACGGAGGGGCTGCGGGTCTTCTTCAACTACGCCCTCCCCGCGCTGATCTACCTCGCGGTCGGTCATGGCGCAGCCGCCTGGCTGCGCCGCCTCTGACCGCGCCGGTGCCGAGCTCAGGGGCGCAGACCGCCCGCCCCTGCCCCCTGAGCAACGAGGCCGGCGCCCGCCCCGAGCCGGACGGTTCCGCGCCGAGCCGGGAACGGGGGCGCCGAATTCGGCTTGTCCGAATTCTCGCAATCGACCGCGACTGACCGTTCAGTGGCCTCGCTTACGCATTTGGCGGGACATTACAGCCGCTCCCCTCGGGCGCTGTGCATCAGATCGGACACAGTCTGCCCGGAGCCCCTCCCTCGCTTTGCCTTCGAGGCGACCGGAGAATGCACACTGCCGGGCATGAATCACAGGCCCCACGGCAGGTACGCCGACTTCCAGGAATCATATGAGGGCGCACATGCCGCACGCCCCCCGAATTCCGCCCATGTCCTCCCCGGCCAGCGGCTCGGAGTGCCGCCCCACTACGAAGAGGATGATCGATATGACTACGAGCCTTCGCCGCGCCGCGGCCGCAAGGTCAGGCGCTTTCTGATATCCCTCCTCGTCGTCCTGCTCCTGGTGGGGGTCGGCACGTATTTCTGGGCCGACTCCAAACTGCGCAAGGAAGTCGATCTCGGCAAGGTCATCGACCGCCCGGCCGCGGGCGAGGGCACCAACTACCTGATCGTCGGCTCGGACAGCCGCAAGGGCATGTCGGCGGCCCGGCGCAGGAGCCTGCACACCGGTGGCAGCCCGGAGGCCGGGCAGCGGACGGACTCGATGATGATCCTGCACGTCGGCGCAGGCGGCCCGACGCTGATCTCCCTGCCGCGCGACTCGAACGTGACCATCCCGGAGTTCCGCGGCTCCGAGTCCGGCAAGATCAGGGCCCCGATGGGCGCGAACAAGCTCAACGCCTCCTACGCCTACGACGGTCCGCAGCTGCTGGTCCGCACGGTCGAGTACAACACCGGGCTGCACATCGACCACTACGCCGAGATCGGCTTCACCGGCTTCGCCGACATCGTCGACGCCATGGGAGGCGTCCAGATGAACCTCGGCAAGGGCTTCAAGGACAAGTGGTCGGGAGCCGACTTCCAGCCCGGCGTGCAGAGCCTCGACGGCGCCCAGGCGCTCGCGTTCGTCCGTACCCGGCACGCCTTCGTCGGCAGCGACCTGGACCGCACCAAGAACCAGCAGAAGTTCCTCTCGACGCTCGCCAGCCAGGTGGCCACCCCCAGCACCCTCCTCAACCCGTTCAGGTTCTACCGGGTCGCGGGCGCGGGCCTGGACACCCTCGTCGTCGACAAGGACATGAACCCCTACCTGCTCGGCAAGATGTTCTTCGCCATGAAGGAGGTCTCCGGCGGCGACGGCACGTCCATGAACGTGCCGATCTCCGGCAGCGTCGGCGGCAACCTCCAGTGGGACCGGCCGAAGGTCAGGCAGCTGGTGGCCGAGCTGAAGAACGACGCCCCGGTCACCGTCACCAGCGACCGCTGACGACACCGGTCCGGCCGCGAGCGGTCCGCGCGGAAGGCACCTCCCGGTAGAGCGCATATGTCCGCACACAGGGGACGTACCGATCGGCCGGGTAACACGACGGCGCTCCGCGGCGCAGAACTGCATACGGGTGCGCGCGACGCCCCCGAGTGCACTCACGGCCAGGGTGACTCCTGTGGGGGGTGGCCACCCTGGCCGTGGTCGCACTTCCCTGCCGTCGAGGCGCAGCGTGCGCCGGATTGCGACTCCCATGAGCCACCGGTCCGAATCCATGCCCGTGGGCGACCACTACGGCGGCGGCCGTGGCGGCACCGCCGCACAGCGGGCAGCCCTGATCATCCACACCATCGCCGACATCGCTGCCGGGTTCCTGGGGTTGTGGATCCTGCTCTACCTGCTCGAAGCGAACCGGGCCAACGTCTTCGTCCAGTTCGTGCAGGGCGTGGCCGACGCGCTCGCCTGGTGGGCACGGGACGTCTTCACCATGGACACCGAGGCCCTGCGCGTCGTCCTCAATTACGCGCTGCCCGGCGCGATCTACCTCCTCGCCGGACATCTGATCGCCGGGCGGGTACGCCGCCTCTGACCAAGTCTTCGCCACACCCTCGGGAACGGCCCCGGGGCTCGTTCCCCGCCCCCGCCCGACATCTGACGCCCCGCCTGCCGGGCCGCCCGCCCACGCAGACGCACGCCCCACCCCTCCCGCGCGCATGCGGCGGGAAAAGCGACGCGCCCCGGCCGGCGATTGCCGGTCGAGGCGCTGGACCGCAGGTCGGAGAGCCTGCCGCGGGATGGATTCGGTGGGCCATCAGGGGCTCGAACCCTGAACCAATGGATTAAAAGTCCACTGCTCTGCCAATTGAGCTAATGGCCCGCACCGAGCAGCATAGCCCGAGGATCGGCCACAGCCCGAAGGCATTAGGGATCGGACCGGTCATGAGTGCGCCACGGACCCGTCCTCGAGCCGGGCGTCCGGGCGTTTGACCCGCACAACACGCAGGGCCCGTACGGCACTTGCGTGCGTACGGGCCCTGTTCGGTGCGGTGGGTCAGCGCGGGACGCCGCCCTGCCGGTCAGCGCCGGCGATCAGCCGTTGCGCTTCCAGCGCGGCTTGTCCTCGCGGCGGCCGAAGGAACCGGTCGTGGTGCCGCGGTGGTCGTCCCGGCGGCCGTACGGGCGGTCGCCGCCACCGGAGCGGTAGCCACCGGTGGACGGGCGGCCGCCGGAGCGGTCGTCACGGTTGAACGGACGGTCGCCGCCACCGGAGCGGTAGCCACCGGAGGACGGGCGGCCGCCGGAGCGGTCGTCGCGGTTGAACGGGCGGCTGGGGCGCTCGCCGCGGTCGCGGTTGAAGCCGCCGCGGTCGTCACGACGGTCGCGGTCGAAGGAACGGCCACCGGAGCGGTCGTCACGACGGTCACGGTCGAACGAACGGCCACCGGAGCGGTCGTCACGACGGTCACGGTCGAACGAACGGCCACCGGAGCGGTCGTCACGACGGTCGCGGTTGAAGCCACCCCGCTCGTCACGACGGTCACGGTTGAAGCCGCCACGGTCGTCACGACGGTCACGGTCGAACGAACGGCCACCGGAGCGGTCGTCACGACGGTCACGGTCGAAGGAACGGCCACCGGAGCGGTCGTCACGACGGTCACGGTCGAAGGAACGGCCACCGGAGCGGTCGTCACGACGGTCGCGGCGCTCGAAGTTGCCCCGCTCGTCACGGGCGGCCGGACGGCGCTCGTCCGGCGCGGTGGCCTGGGCCGGCACCGCGGCCGCGGCGGCGGCTTCGGCCTCGGCCTCGGCGGTCTCGGCGGCGGCGGCCAGCGCCTCGGCCGGGTCCTCGCCGCGCTCACGGGCGGCACGCGCGGTCAGCCGGTCGGCCTCCTCGCGCAGCTCGGTGGCGCGGCGCTGGAGGCGCTCCAGCTCGCGAGTGAGCTCGGCCACCTCACGCTCGGCCTGCTTGGCGGAGTTGTTGGCGCCGTCGGCCTGGACCTCGGTGAGCGAGCGCGCGCCGGTGATCTTGGCGACGTCCTCGTCGAAGGCGCCGGAGCCGCCGACGATGTGGCGCGAGGCGTCCACGCCCGCGTCCTCCATCAGGCGGAAGATCTGGCGGCGCTGGTGCGGCAGGGAGAGGGAGACCACCGTGCCGGACTGGCCGGCGCGGGCGGTACGGCCCGAGCGGTGCAGGTAGTCCTTGTGGTCGCCGGCCGGGTCGACGTTCAGCACCAGGTCGATGCCGTCGACGTGGATGCCGCGGGCGGCGACGTCGGTGGCGACCAGCGCGTTGACGTAGCCGTCCTTGAAGTCGGCGAGGACGCGGGTACGGGCGCCCTGCGTCATACCGCCGTGCAGCGCGTCCGCCTTCACGCCCGCCTCGACGAGCTGCTCGGCGATCCGGTCGGCGCCCAGCTGCGTACGGACGAAGATGATCGTGCGGCCCTTGCGGGCGGCGATCGCGGCCGTGACCGGCGCCTTGTCCTTCGGCTTCACGACCAGGACGTGGTGGGTCATGGTCGAGACATTGCCCTGGGCGCTGTCGACCTCGTGGCTGACCGGGTTGGTCAGGTAGCGCTTGACCAGCGTGCCGATCTCGTTCTCCATCGTGGCGGAGAACAGCATCCGCTGGCCGCCCGCGGGCACCTGGTCCAGCAGCTCGGTGACCTCGGGCAGGAAGCCCAGGTCGGACATCTGGTCGGCCTCGTCGAGGACCGCGACCTGGACGTCCTCGAGCGAGCAGGCGCCGCGGTTGATGATGTCGCGCAGCCGGCCCGGGGTGGCGACGAGGATGTCGACGCCGCGCTCCAGGGCGTAGATCTGGTTGCCCATGGACGTACCGCCGCAGACGACCTTGATCTTCAGGCCGAGGACATCGCCGTACGGCTGGAGGGCGTCCGCGACCTGCATCGCCAGCTCACGGGTCGGGGTGAGGATGACGGCGCGCGGCTTCTTCTTCTCGGTGCGGCCGTCGGCCAGCCGGGCCAGGGTGGGCAGACCGAAGGAGAGGGTCTTGCCGGAGCCGGTACGGCCGCGGCCGAGGATGTCCTTGCCGGCCAGCGCGTCCGGGATGGTCGCGGCCTGGATCGGGAAGGGGGTGGTGACGCCGTTCTGGGCCAGCTTGCGGACGACGCCCTCGGGCAGTCCGAGGTCGGCGAAGGTGACGGTGTCGGTGTCGGCGGCGGACTCGGCCGGCTCGGCCGACTCGGTCACCTCGGGGGCCGTCTGCTCGTCGTGCTCATCGAACGCGGGCATGACGGACTGCTCAGTGGAAATGGACATGCGAAATGCGAAACCTTCCGGAGTCTCGGCACGCGCCCAAACTCCGTGTGTTTCACAACGACCGCCTCAATGCGGTCAGCCACGGCAAGGGAGAGAACGCGCCACGCGGCGCGCTTCTTTTCTGGCGCCGGGCAAATTGGATCAAACGATCTACCACCATACGCACTCCGCCCCCCGGATGGCAAATTGCCTTCCGGCCACCGCCCGCCACCCCCTTCCTGACGGGCCCCCGCGCCCCTTACGCCCCTTGCTCCACCTCCTCCGCGCCCAGCTCGCCCTCGGACGTCATCGGCGCGACCGGCGACGGTCCGGAGGCGTGGGCGCTCGGCGGGGGCGGCGCGGGGCTGCTGGGCGGCGGGGTCGCCGGCGCGGTGGGCGTACTGGGCGGGGTCGAGACGGGAGGGGAGGACGGCTGCTCGGAGTGGGACGGCGAGGGGTCCGCGGTGGGGCGGTCGCCGTGGCCGCCGTGGCCGTGTCCCGGACCGGGCTCCGGGCCTGACGGCTTCACCGGGCGGGACGGTGTGGCGGGCTCGGACGGCGTGGGCTCGGCGTCGGCCGAGGGATCGCCCGCCTTCTCGTCACCGCCGGCCGGCTGCGCCTCGCCGTTGCGCCCCATCCGCCGCGGCCCGTCGCCGGGGCTGTCCGGGGCGACCCCGCCGGGGCCGGGCCCGGGGCCCTTTCCGTCGGGCTGTGCGGTGGCGCCGGACGGCTTGGGCTGCGGTGCGTCGCTGACGCTTATGCAGCCGGCCAGCGACGCGGCCAGCGCGGAGACGGCCAGGGCGGCGGCCGCGGCACGGGCCCGCACCCGGCCCGCCGGCGGTGCTGCCGGGCGGGCGGCGGGAGCGGGGTCGGGGTCAAGGAGCGGGACAGCGGGGGGCGGCATCGAAGACTGGTAGCGGCAGGGGCTCGGGCGCACGGCGGGACCTCCGGATCCGGAGCGCAGGGACGGCGGCACGGACGCCTTGCCCAACTCCCGCCCCCCGCCCGAGGACACGCGTACGGCCGGGCCGATCGCCCACGCACCGCCCGGCAGATCGCCTCCGCCGGAGTCCGGTCCCGCCCGCGACCGCCCGTCAGCCGTAGCCCAGCGCGTGCAGCCGCTCGTCGTCGATCCCGAAGTGGTGCGCGATCTCATGAACGACCGTCACCTCGGTCTCCGCGACCACGTCCTCGCGCGTCGCGCACATCCGTATCGTCGGCCCCCGGTAGATCGTGATCCGGTCCGGCAGCACGCCCGCGTACCACTCCCCGCGTTCGGTCAGCGGAGTCCCCTCGTACAGCCCGAGCAGCTCGGGGTCGGCGGCCGGGGGCTCGTCCTCGACGAAGACCGCCACGTTGTCCATCAGCCGGGTCAGCTCCGGCGGGATCCGGTCCAGCGCCTCGGCGACCAGTTCCTCGAACTCCTCGCGCGTCATTTCCAGCACACCACCATTCTCCGCTACCGGACCCGGCAACCGACGGCCGCGGACCGTCCGCCCGCCGCCGCAAAACCGGAGCCGCCGCCCCCGGCGTAACGACCATCATGCCGGGGCATACGGGACCAATGGCCCGCGCAGCGCGCTCCCGGACACCGCACACCGGCACACCGAAAGCCCCGCCGCTCCCGCCGCTCCGCACCCGGCTCGACGGCGGCCCGCACCGCCCTGTGCACTCCGCACTCGGCCTGATGGCCGTCACCGTCCTCGGCGCCTGGCTGGGACTGCTGCTCCTCGGCACCCTCCATGTCCCCGTCGGCCCGATGGACACCGCCATGGCCCTGCGCCCCTCACTGGCCGGCGGCACCAGGATCAACGTCTCGCCGCTCGGCGATCTGGAGCTGCGCAGCCACCACGCGCCGATACGACTCGATGTCGACGTCGACCGGCTGGATCCGGCCCGCTCCCAGGCGCTGGTCGACCACCCCGAGCGGTTCGCCGGCCTGCAGGCCGAGGTCACTCGCGACGTGACCCGCGGCGCCCTGGGGCTGGCGCTGCACTCCTGCGTCGCCGTGGTGTCCGGCGCCACCGCGCTGGGCCTGGCCGTCTACCGCCGCCCGCGCCGCGCCCTGGCCGCCGGCGGTCTGGCGCTCACCGTGCTCGCCGCCTGCGCGGGCACCGCGTACGCCACCTGGAACCCCCAGTCCGTACTGGAGCCGAAGTTCTCCGGACTGCTCTCCTCCGCCCCGTCCGTGGTCGGCAACGCGCGCAACATCGTCAGCGAATTCGACGTCTACCAAAAGGAGTTGGCCCGCCTGGTCACCAACGTCACCAAGCTGTACGACGCCACCTCGACGCTGCCCGCCTACCAGCCCGACCCCACCACCCTGCGGGTCCTGCACGTCTCCGACATCCATCTGAACCCGGCCAGCTGGCAGATCATCGCCTCCTTGGTGAAGCAGTACCGGATCAACGTGATCGTCGACACCGGCGACACCATGGACCACGGCTCGGCCGCCGAGAACCACTTCCTGGACCCCGTCTCCACCCTCGGCGCGCCGTACGTCTGGGTGCGCGGCAACCACGACTCGCGCACCACGCAGAAGTACCTGGCCGGCCGGAAGCACGTCACCGTCCTCGACAACGGCAGGGTCGCCCGGGTCGCCGGGGTGCGCATCGCGGGCGTCGGCGACCCGCAGTTCACCCCGGACCGCTCCGTGGTGGCGGCCGGCGACCCCGCGGAGCGCACCGCCGGCGGCCGGCTCGCCGACGCGCTGCGCACCGAGCGGCTGGCCGGTACGCCGGTCGACATCGCGCTGGCCCACAACCCGGCCGCCGCGACCGAGGCGGACGGCCTGGTCCCGCTGACGCTGGCCGGCCACGTCCACCACCGGGAGAACACCACACTGCCCCAGGGCACCCGGCTGATGGTGGAGGGGTCGACGGGCGGCGGCGGGCTGCGCGCGGTGCAGAACGACAAGCCCGCGCCGGTCCAGGCGTCGGTGCTCTACCTGGACCGCAGGACGAAGCGGCTGCAGGCGTGGGACGAGATCACGCTCGGCGGGCTGGGGCTGTCCCGGGCCGAGGTCAGCCGCCACCTCCCCCGTGAGAACCAGCCCGGCGCCACACCGGCGAGGAGTCGCCCGCCTCACCCGTCCGGCCCCGCGTCCGGGCCCGCCTCCCCGCCCGTTTCCCCGTCCTCCTCCAAGCCCTGATCGGGCGCCCTTTCGCACCCGGCCGGGAGCCCCTCCGCAGGCCCCGGGTAAACCGTTTTGGCGAACGGTCCTCCCATCCCATATGCTTCTCACGTCCCCGACGGCGCCGGTAACGACGCCAAGGTGGCCACCAGCCCTCATCGTCTAGTGGCCCAGGACGCCGCCCTTTCAAGGCGGTAGCACGGGTTCGAATCCCGTTGGGGGCACGCATCACCGTGTGCGAGACTGGTTCACGCCGCTCTCGCGCAATGCAAGGTCCTGTGGAGCAGTTTGGAGTGCTCGCCACCCTGTCAAGGTGGAGGCCGCGGGTTCAAATCCCGTCAGGACCGCTGCGGCTGGGTAGCTCAGTTGGTACGAGCGATCGCCTGAAAAGCGATAGGTCGCCGGTTCGACCCCGGCCCCAGCCACACCCATTGGGAGAAGGCCCCGATTCCTCGAATCGGGGCCTTCTTCGTGCCTACTCGGCGGCGGCCTCCTCGGCGGACCGGGCGAGCTCGCTCTCCGGCTGCCAGAAGATCAGCCGGGCGCCACCGGTGATGGCGCCCGTGGAGCCCAGACCCATCGCCAACTTCAGCAGCCGCTCTCCCGCGCCCTCCCAGTCGTGCGGCGCACCGAAGACCAGCCACGCGCCCAGAGCGATGCCGGCGACCGTCAGGAGACCGCCCGCGATCCGTCGTATTCCTTTGTCCATGTGGACATCGTCCCTGGTGCGCGGGGGCGGGTTCCACCCGATTGCCGCGGGTGCGACATCTGGCGCACCCATGATCACCGCGGGCGCGGACGTACCGCCTCCGACGCGTCCCCGGCGCCCGCGATCGGCCGTGCGGTCAAATGGTTCGCCAGTCGATTCGGTGAGGTGAGATCCTGGGGGACGTATGTCCAGTCAGCCTGCCTCCGCCCTGCCCAACGGCGCTGCCCCCACCCTGCCCTCCTTGCTGGAGCGTCTGCCCGAGCTGACGCTGCGCGATCAGCAGCGGCTGGGGCGCCGGCTCGACGGCGCGCGCCGGATCCGTAAGCCCGAAGCCCGGGCCGCCGTGCTCGCCGAGATCGCCGACGGCGTCGACGAGGCGGAGCTGCGGGTCGCCCAGCGGCGCGCCGCGGTGCCGGAGATCACGTATCCGGAAGAGCTGCCGGTCAGCCAGAAGAAGGACGACATCCTCGCCGCGATCCGCGACCACCAGGTCGTGATCGTCGCCGGTGAGACCGGCTCGGGCAAGACGACGCAGATCCCGAAGATCTGCCTGGAGCTCGGGCGGGGCGTACGCGGCCTGATCGGGCACACCCAGCCGCGGCGGATCGCGGCCCGTACGGTCGCCGAGCGGGTGGCCGAGGAGCTGAAGACCCCGCTGGGCGAGGCGGTCGGCTGGAAGGTCCGCTTCACCGACCAGGTCGGCGGCGACACCCTCGTCAAGCTGATGACGGACGGCATCCTGCTCGCCGAGATCCAGACGGACCGCGAGCTGCGCCAGTACGACACGATCATCATCGACGAGGCGCACGAGCGCAGCCTCAACATCGACTTCATCCTCGGCTATCTGTCGCAGCTGCTGCCCCGGCGCCCGGACCTGAAGGTCGTGATCACCTCCGCGACCATCGACCCGGAGCGGTTCGCGCGGCACTTCGGCTCCTTCGCCTCTGTGGCCGCGTCCGCGGACGCCCCGGAGGGCGACGGCGGGGCCGAGAAGCCCGGCGCGCCGATCGTCGAGGTCTCCGGCCGTACGTACCCGGTCGAGGTGCGCTACCGCCCGCTGCTGGAAGAGGGCGGCCAGGACGCCGACCGCGACCAGATCACCGCGATCTGCGACGCCGTGGACGAGCTGCAGGCCGCCGGCCCCGGCGACATCCTGGTCTTCCTCTCCGGCGAACGGGAGATCCGCGACACCGCGGACGCGCTCAACAAGAAGGCGCTGCCCCGCACCGAAGTGCTCCCCCTGTACGCGCGGCTGTCACACGCCGAGCAGCACCGCGTCTTCCAGCGGCATACGGGCCGGCGGATCGTGCTGGCCACGAACGTCGCCGAGACCTCGCTGACCGTCCCGGGCATCCGGTACGTCATCGACCCGGGCATGGCCCGGATCTCCCGCTACAGCTACCGCACCAAGGTCCAGCGGCTGCCCATCGAGCCGATCTCGCAGGCCAGCGCCAATCAGCGCAAGGGCCGCTGCGGCCGTACGAGCGACGGCATCTGCATCCGCCTGTACTCCGAGGACGACTTCCTCTCCCGGCCCGAGTTCACCGACGCGGAGATCCTCCGTACCAACCTCGCCTCCGTCATCCTGCAGATGACCGCGGCCGGCCTGGGCGACATCGAGAAGTTCCCGTTCATCGACGCGCCCGACCGCCGCAACATCAAGGACGGCGTCGATCTGCTGAGCGAGCTGGGCGCGCTCGACGCCCGGCAGAAGGACCCCGGGAAGCGGCTGACCCAGCTGGGCCGGCGGCTCTCCCAGCTGCCGGTCGACCCGCGGCTGGCGCGGATGGTGCTGGAGGCGGACCGCAACGGCTGTGTCCGCGAGGTCATGGTGATCGCGGCGGCGCTGTCCATCCAGGACCCGCGCGAGCGGCCCTCCGACAAGCAACAGCAGGCCGATCAGCAGCACGCCCGCTTCAAGGACGAGAGCTCCGACTTCCTCGCCTTCCTCAACCTCTGGCGCTACGTCCGCGAGCAGCAGAAGGAGCTGTCCTCCTCGGCCTTCCGCCGGATGTGCCGCAGCGAGTTCCTGAACTACCTCCGGATACGCGAGTGGCAGGACATCTACTCCCAGCTGCGTACGGTCGCCAAGACCATGGGGATCCACCTCAACGAGGAGGACGCGGCACCGGACCGTATCCACACCTCCCTGCTGGCCGGTTTGCTTTCGCACATCGGACTGAAGAACGGCGGGACCGAGGGCGGGAAGGACGGGGCCGGCAAGAACGAGTATCTGGGCGCCCGCAGCGCCAAGTTCGCGGTCTTCCCCGGCTCCGCGCTCTTCAAGAAGCCCCCGCACTGGGTGATGTCCGCGGAGCTGGTCGAGACCTCCCGCCTGTGGGCGCGGGTGAACGCCAAGATCGAGCCCGAGTGGGTCGAACCCCTCGCCCAGCACCTGGTCAAGCGCACGTACAGCGAGCCGCACTGGGAACAGAAGATGGCCGCGGTGATGGCCTACGAGCGGGTGACCCTCTACGGCGTCCCGATCGTCGCCCAGCGCAAGGTGAACTACGGCCGGATCGACCCGGAGACCTCGCGCGATCTGTTCATCCGCAACGCCCTGGTCGAGGGCGACTGGCGTACCCACCACCAGTTCTTCCATGACAACCGCAAACTGCTCGGCGAGGTCGAGGAGTTGGAGCACCGCGCCCGGCGCCGCGACATCCTCGTGGACGACGAGACGCTCTTCGACTTCTACGACCAGCGCATCCCGGCGGACGTCGTCTCCGGGGCGCACTTCGACTCCTGGTGGAAGCAGAAGCGCCGGGACGAGCCGGAACTGCTCAACTTCGAGCAGTCGATGCTCATCAACGAGTCCGCCGAGGCCGTCACCAAGGACGACTACCCGGACTCCTGGCGCCAGGGAAAGCTGAAGTTCAAGGTCACCTACCAGTTCGAGCCGGGCGCGGACGCGGACGGCGTGACCGTCCACATCCCGCTCCAGGTGCTCAACCAGGTCTCCTCCGAAGGCTTCGACTGGCAGATCCCGGGCCTGCGCGAGCAGTTGGTGACCGAGCTGATCCGGTCGCTGCCCAAGCCGATCAGGCGCAACTACGTCCCGGCGCCGAACTTCGCGGCCCGCTTCCTGGACTCCACGGTGCCGCTGCAGGGCGCCCTGACGGCCTCTCTGGCGGCCGGGCTGCAGCGGATGGTGGGCGTCCCCGTCGAGGCCGCGGACTTCGACCCGAGCCGGATCCCCGACCACCTCAAGATCACCTTCCGGGTGGTCGACGAGCGTCGCCGCAAGCTCGCCGAGGCCAAGGACCTGGAGGCGCTGCGGCTGAAGCTCAAGCCGAAGACCCGCGCGGCGATCTCCAAGGCCTTCGAGCAGGCCGCCGAACGGCCCGCCAAGGGCGGCAAGGGCCGCGCCGGCGAGGGGGCGGCCACGGCCGGCCCGGAGCAGCGCACCGGGCTGACGTCCTGGACGATCGGCGCACTGCCGCGCACCTTCGAGACCCGGCGCGCCGGCCAGCCGCTGAAGGCCTACCCGGCGCTGGTGGACGAGGGCAGCAGCGTCGCCGTACGCCTCTTCGACACCGAGGCCGAGCAGCTGACGGCGATGTGGGCGGGCACCCGCCGCCTCATCCTGCTCAACATCCCCAGTAACCCCGCCAAGTTCGCCCAGGACAAGCTGAGCAATCAGCAGAAGCTCGCGCTGTCCCGTAATCCCCACGGCTCGATCGGGGCGCTCTTCGAGGACTGCGTGACCGCCGCCGCCGACCGCCTGATCGCGGCCCGGGGCGGCCCGGCGTGGGACGAGGAGTCCTTCCGCAAGCTGTTCGACGCGGTCCGGGCCGATCTGGTGGACGTCACGCTGAAGACGATCCAGCAGGTCCAGGAGGTGCTCGCCGCCTGGCAGGCGTGCGAGCGCCGGCTGAAGGACACCACCTTCCCCTCGCTGCTGCCCTCGCTCGCCGACGTCAAGGAGCAGCTGGCGGCGCTGATCAAGCCGGGCTTCGTGACGACGCACGGCGCCAAGCGGCTGCCGGACCTGATGCGCTATCTGGTGGCCGCCGACCGCCGGCTGCAGCAGCTGCCCACCAACGCCGAACGGGACCGCACCCGGATGGCGAAGGTCAAGGAGATGCAGGACGAATACGCCTGGCTGCTGGAGCAGTTCCCGCCGGGCCGCCCGGTGCCGGCCGCGGCCCTGGAGATCCGCTGGATGATCGAGGAACTCCGGGTGAGCTACTTCGCGCACGCTCTGGGGACCGCGTATCCGGTCTCCGACAAGCGCATCGTGAAGGCGGTGGACGCCGCGGCGCCCTGACCGGCGGGTGGCCACCGGTATCGAGTTCGACCGCACCCCCTGACCTGCTGTACAGTCTTGCTTCGCAGCCCGCCGCAAGCGGAAAGCAAACGCAAGGTCCTGTGGAGCAGTTTGGAGTGCTCGCCACCCTGTCAAGGTGGAGGCCGCGGGTTCAAATCCCGTCAGGACCGCAATCGGCCCGCATCGTCAGCGATGCGGGCCGCTTCTTTTTTGCGGCCCTTCGAACGGTCACCGCCCGCCGACGCCCATGGCCCTCCCACGTTCACAGGCTTCCGGCGTTCACAACTTCCGCTCTTTTCGGCCGTCCCTCCGTGGCGCCTCCTCCCCGCCGCGTGGCGCTGCCTCCCACGCCCGTGAGGCGGCGAGGAGGCGACGGGAGGCAAGCCCCCACCACGGAACGGCCGAGAACACGCAAAGCAGGCACAGCGCAGCGTGACTGCTTTGCCGCCCGCTGTATTGACGGCGGGCGCCCCCGCCGGTACTCACATGGGAAGGTGTGGGGCCGGGGAGGGGTTCGCGATGACGACTGCGGTACGGCACGAGACCAGGGCGCTGCTGAGGGCACATCTGTCCGCGGCCACGGGCTACCGCCATCTGACGCGGCACTGCCCCATCTGCCACCAGCTGCTGCGGCTCGCCATGGAGCCGCACACGCCCCGCCCCGGGCACCCGGCGCCCGCGTCCGCCCCCGCCCCGTCTCCGGCCGCCTCCGAGCCGCCCGCGACCGAGGACAAAAGTCCCGCCACCCGGTGACCAAGGGCGCCTGCGCCACCGCCCGCGCGGTGGCAGGCTGTTGAGCGAGGACGGGGAAAGTTCACTACCCCAGGGGACGTATCGGCTTCAAGCGACGCGCCGTGTGACGGGTGTCACCGAACAAGTTTGACGGGCCAGGGAACTTACACCCTCCCTACAACCAGTCAATTTAATATATGCAATTGCACCACCCTCGAACGGGTTCAAAAGGGAGCCGCGGGGTCCGCGCGGAAAGGCCCTCCACGACCCCCTGAAGGCCCCCTGGACGCCGCCATGGGTGACTCCGGCGGCACGCCGGCCCAACCGCCCCGACGGGCCCGGGAGCGGCCGCACACAAAAAAATCGCGCTGGACCCGGCGGAGTCCAGCGCGATCGATGACGTACCCAGATGGAGCGGGTGAGGGGCCTGTTGGGGCAGACACCGCGTCGTATGGAGCTATATGGAGCGTGGGTGGAGCAGGTCGAGCTAGGTGGTGCGAAGTAGGCGTTTTCGGGTTGGGGGCCCCGAAAACGGCCTGGTTATGCGGTTATTCAGGCCTCGCTGCGCTGCTGCGGGATACCCGCGAGCAGTGCGCGGACCTCAGCCTCGCGGTAACGCCGGTGTCCTCCGAGCGTGCGGATGGACGTGAGCTTGCCTGCCTTGGCCCAACGGGTGACCGTCTTCGGGTCCACGCGGAACATCGTGGCAACCTCGGCAGGGGTCAGCAGCGGCTCGGCGTCAGGGGTGCGAGCGGTCATGAGCGGCCTCCTCGGGAGAACCGAACCATCACGGTTCTTTCCTCTAAATTCTGCACCTTGACCCACGTTGCCCGAAATGGCGGACGCGGGCCGAGTCGGTTATAGGACGAACGGCTTGTCCTCGGCACTACAACTACACCATCTGTCCAGCCACGTCGGCCAAACCGATGGAATTGCCCTCTCAGGTGTTCAACCTCGGCGGATGCCGATGGACCGTGCCATAGCGGACAGTCACACGGCCGTGACGATCAGTCACAGCGTGATCAGTCGCCACAGACCCCTCAAGGACCGCAATACCGATCTACCCGCCCTTAGTTGGACGGAAGGAGCCCAGGTCGGGCTCCTTGTCCTATTTTGGCACGAGGGTGCGCCTTGGCCGCAAGACCCGAAGTCAGTGCTTTAGGTCACGCTTGAGGCAATCGCCCGGTTAAGGACCTACGTCCCTTACCGCCCGACCACCGAAAAGCGAACACCGCTCTTCCGCGCCCCGAACCTTCGGCATTCTCGACCCTCAGCTGGAGAACTGGCGTTCGCGCACCGCACGCCACCGCTGAGAAAGCTTCTCGTACGCGACCCCGGCCCGCTCGCCGTCCCCCTCGCGCAGCGCCGCCAACCCCTCCGCCACTTCCGCGGCGGAACGGTCCTCGGCGAGCTGCCCCTCGGGCACCGCGTGCACCAGCCCTCCGTAGTCCAGCTCCACGAGCGAACGCGGATGGAATTCCTCGAGCCAGCGCCCCACATCTACCAGGCCGTCGATCAGCAGCCCCTCTTCCAGGGCGTCCCGCAGCGTACGCAGCCCGCGCGCGACCCGGCGTCTGGCCTGGACCATCGGCGTCCGGTAACGCAGCACAGGCGACCGCTCACCCTTCGTGTACTCCCGCTCGCCGTCGTCGAAGAGGACGAACCACCGGACCGGTACGTGCCAGGACGCCCCGCGGATCCAGGGCCGGGCGTCCGGATTGCGCTCCCGCCACCGCTCGTAGTCGGTGGCCGCCTGCCGGCGCACCACCGGAGGGAGCGCCGCGTCCAGCACGGCCGTCGGCAGCAGCTCCTCCAGACCCTCCAGGGCCTGCCAGCCGCGCAGCCGGGTGCGCCACGGGCAGACGCAGATCACCTCGTTGACGACGGTGACGAACGCGTCCGCGCTCTCATGGACCGGCACCGGCACCGGCGGGGTCGGCAGCAGATCGGCCAGCGCCCGGCGCTGCTCGTCCTGGGCGGTGGGGGTGTCCGCCCGCTTGGCATAACGCGCCCAGTGGGAGCGCTCCGGCTCGGGAAACGCTGCCAGCGGCTCATAGACCCGTAGATATGCCATGTACGGGACCTTCACCGACGACGCCACGGCCACGCCCGCTCCTCCATAGGGAAGTCCACTGCCGGGAGACGCGCCCAAGGGCCCCGGCCGGCCTGCGATACGACCAGATCGTCCCACGTCCGTCCCCCGGGAGAGGGTGATCCTCGGCACCTGACGGATCAACCCGCCCCGCAGGTCTTACGCTCTTTTCAACCGGCCCTCCCCACCCACAGGAGGGCGTCCTTCGCGACTTATGGGAGTCACCACAGTGACTGACGTACGTCCGGCCCCCGCCGGCACCGACGGCGGCGTTCTGCACACCCTGTTCCGCACGGAGCAGGGGGGCCATGAGCAGGTCGTTCTCTGCCAGGACCGCGCCAGCGGCCTGAAGGCAGTGATCGCCATCCACAGCACCGCCCTGGGGCCCGCCCTCGGCGGCACCCGCTTCCACGCCTACGCCTCCGAGGAGGAGGCCGTAGTGGACGCCCTGAATCTGTCGCGCGGTATGTCCTACAAGAACGCCCTCGCCGGGCTGGACCACGGCGGCGGTAAGGCCGTGATCATCGGTGACCCCGATCTGATCAAGACCGATGAACTGCTGCTCGCCTACGGCCGGTTCGTGGCCTCCCTCGGGGGCCGCTATGTCACCGCGTGCGACGTCGGTACGTACGTCGCCGATATGGACGTCGTCTCCCGTACGAACAAGTGGACCACCGGCCGCTCCCCGGAGAACGGCGGCGCCGGGGACTCCTCCGTCCTGACCGCCTACGGCGTCTTCCAGGGCATGCGCGCCTCGGCCCAGCACGCCTGGGGCGACCCGACGCTGCGCGGCCGCAAGGTCGGTATCGCGGGCGTCGGCAAGGTGGGGCACCTCCTCGTCGAGCACCTCCTCAAGGACGGTGCCGAGGTCGTGATCACGGACGTGCGCGGTGCGTCGGTGGAGCGGGTCCTGGCCGATCACCCGCAGGTCACCGCGGTGGCCGACACCGAGGCGCTGATCCGCACCGAGGGCCTGGACGTGTACGCGCCGTGTGCGCTGGGCGGGGCGCTGAGCGACGACTCGGTGCCGGTGCTGACCGCGAAGGTGGTGTGCGGCGCGGCCAACAACCAGCTCGCGCACCCGGGCGTCGAGAAGGACCTGTCCGACCGCGGCATCCTCTACGCGCCCGACTACGTCGTGAACGCCGGCGGCGTCATCCAGGTGGCCGACGAGCTGCACGGCTTCGACTTCGACCGCTGCAAGGCCAAGGCCGCCAAGATCTTCGACACCACGCTGGCGATATTCGCTCGTGCGAAGACCGACGGCATTCCGCCCGCCGCGGCCGCCGACCGGATCGCCGAGCAGCGCATGGCGGAGGCGCGGCACGTCTGACCGAGCGCCCCGACCGGCGGAGCCATTCGGCCTCGTCGGCCGGAAACACGGCCTTGCGCGGCCCGCCACGGGTGGTCGAGGAGACATCCCTCACCACCCGTCGGCGGGTCGCCGTACGGGACAGGTTAAAATCGCAGTTGACCAGCGGGGACGGGGCGCCTTGCCGGTCATGCCGAGCGGCGGGTGATGCGGGCGACGTACCGTATGGCCGCGGAAGCAGGTACCGTTAAAGCCCTACGGGCCGGTCTCTCTGTCGAGAGCCCGCTCTGATCCATGAACGCGTGTCAAGACTCTGGGGCCATCGAGCCCCGTCATTGAGGGGGTCGACCCATGGGGCGCGGCCGGGCCAAGGCCAAGCAGACAAAGGTCGCCCGCCAGCTGAAGTACAGCAGCGGTGGGACGGATCTCTCACGACTGGCCGACGAGCTGGGTGCATCACCGTCGAACCAGCAGCCTCCGAACGCAGAGCCGTTCGAGGATGACGAGGACGACGACCCGTACGCACGGTACGCAGATCTGTACAACAAAGACGACGACGATGAGGACGAGGGCGACTCGTCCCAGCAGCGTCGTCGCGCTTGACGCGCCGTGCGCCAGCGGCACCCATAACAGCATCACGGACCCGGTCCTGGGCATCGCCCGGACCGGGTTCTGTGCTGCCCAGAAGTCCGCTGTCACAGCAGAGACTGCCGGTGCGGCGTGAACCGCTGATGCGGTGGCCGCACCGACGACTGCCGGTGCGGCCCAGGTGATCAGCCGGCGTAGTCACCGGTCAGGGTCACGGCCTCCGCGTGGTCACCGCGCTCGACGATCTCGCCGCTGATCCAGGCGTCCACGCCGCGGTCGGCGAGGGTGGTCAGGGCGACGTCCACCGACTCCTGCGGAACGACGGCGATCATGCCGACGCCCATGTTCAGGGTCTTCTCCAGCTCCAGGCGCTCGACCGAGCCGGCCGTGCCGACCAGGTCGAAGACCGGGCCCGGCGTCCAGGTGGAGCGGTCGACCGTGGCGTGCAGCTCGTCCGGGATCACCCGGGCGAGGTTGTTGGCCAGCCCGCCGCCGGTGATGTGCGAGAAGGCGTGCACCTCGGTCGTCCGGGTCAGCGCCAGGCAGTCCAGCGAGTAGATCTTGGTGGGCTCCAGGAGCTCCTCGCCGAGCGTGCGGCCGAACTCCGGGACCTCACGGTCCAGGGTCATGCCGGCCCGGTCGAACAGCACGTGGCGGACCAGCGAGTACCCGTTCGAGTGAAGTCCGGACGAGGCCATCGCGATCACCGCGTCGCCCGTACGGATGCGATCCGCGCCCAGCACCCGGTCCGCCTCGACGACGCCCGTACCGGCGCCGGCGACGTCGAACTCGTCCGCGCCCAGCAGCCCGGGGTGCTCCGCGGTCTCGCCGCCGACCAGCGCGCAGCCGGCCAGCACACAGCCCTCGGCGATGCCCTTGACGATCGCGGCGACCCGCTCGGGGTAGACCTTGCCGACGCAGATGTAGTCGGTCATGAACAGCGGCTCGGCGCCGCAGACGACCAGGTCGTCGACGACCATGCCGACGAGGTCGTGGCCGATGCTGTCGTAGACGCCCATCTTCCGGGCGATGTCGACCTTGGTTCCGACGCCGTCGGTGGCCGAGGCCAGCAGGGGACGCTCATAGCGCTTGAGGGCGGACGCGTCGAAGAGGCCGGCGAAGCCGCCGAGCCCGCCGACGACCTCGGGGCGGGTGGCCTTCTTCACCCACTGCTTCATCAGGTCCACGGCGCGGTCGCCGGCTTCGATGTCGACGCCCGCGCTCGCGTAGCTGGCACCAGTGGTCTCGGACATGGCGGAGAACTTTCGTGTCGTGTGTGTACGAGCTCTACGGGCGACGCAGAGCATCGGCGCCGCCGACCCCGGCCGTGAGCGTCTGGACGCCGTCCACGTCGGACTTGGTCGGCGCCGCGGTCTCCGACTCCAGGAGGTGCTTGCCCAGCAGCTCCGGGTCGGGCAGCTCCATCGGGTACTCGCCGTCGAAGCAGGCCCGGCAGAGGTTCGGCTTGTCGATCGTGGTCGCCTCGATCATGCCGTCGATGGAGATGTACGCGAGCGAATCGGCGCCCAGCGACTTTCCGATCTCCGCCACGCTCAGCCCGTTGGCGATCAGCTCCGCGCGGGTGGCGAAGTCGATGCCGAAGAAGCAGGGCCACTTGATCGGCGGCGAGGAGATCCGGATGTGGACCTCGGCGGCGCCGGCCTCGCGGAGCATCCGCACCAGCGCGCGCTGGGTGTTGCCGCGGACGATCGAGTCGTCGACGACCACCAGGCGCTTGCCGCGGATGACTTCCTTGAGCGGGTTGAGCTTGAGGCGGATGCCGAGCTGGCGGATGGTCTGCGAGGGCTGGATGAAGGTCCGGCCGACGTAGGAGTTCTTGACCAGGCCGGATCCGTAGGGGATACCGCTGGCCTCGGCGTATCCGACGGCGGCGGGGGTGCCGGACTCCGGCGTCGCTATCACCAGGTCGGCGTCGGCCGGGGCCTCGGCGGCCAGCTTGCGGCCCATCTCCACCCGGGAGAGGTACACATTGCGGCCGGCGATGTCGGTGTCCGGGCGGGCCAGGTAGACGTACTCGAAGACGCAGCCCTTGGGGCGGGCCTCGGCGAAGCGGCTGCTGCGCAGACCGTTCTCGTCGATGGCGACCATCTCGCCGGGCTCGATCTCGCGGATGAAGCTGGCACCGCAGATGTCCAGGGCGGCGGTCTCGGAGGCGACCACCCAGCCGCGCTCCAGGCGGCCCAGGACCAGCGGGCGGATGCCCTGCGGGTCACGGGCGGCGTAGAGCGTGTGCTCGTCCATGAAGCAGAGCGAGAAGGCGCCCATAACCTTGGGCAGGACGCGCGGGGCGGCCTCCTCCACGGTCAGCGGCTTGCCGTCCTCGTCGACCTGGCCGGCCAGCAGGGCCGTCACCAGGTCGGTGTCGTTGGTGGCCGCGACCTGCGTCGCGCGGCCGCCCTCGCGGGGCAGCGCGGCGACCATCTCGGCCAGCTCGGCGGTGTTGACCAGGTTGCCGTTGTGGCCGAGCGCGATCGAGCCGTGCGCGGTGGCACGGAACGTCGGCTGGGCGTTCTCCCACACCGAGGCACCGGTGGTGGAGTAGCGGGCATGGCCCACGGCGATATGGCCCTGGAGGGAGCCGAGCGAAGTCTCGTCGAAGACCTGGGAAACCAGGCCCATGTCCTTGAAGACGAGGATCTGGGAGCCGTTGCTCACTGCGATGCCCGCGGACTCCTGTCCACGGTGCTGCAGCGCGTACAGCCCGAAATAGGTGAGTTTGGCGACCTCTTCACCCGGAGCCCAGACACCGAAGACGCCGCAAGCGTCCTGGGGGCCCTTCTCGCCGGGGAGCAGGTCGTGGTTGAGTCGTCCGTCACCACGTGGCACGCCCCCGAGTCTAGGGCAGGTCGCGGATTCATCCGAACCGGGGATGGGTGCGGATCTGGAGGAGTGCATGAACGGCGGGCGAGGTGCACTTGACGTGAGCACGGCCATACGGACCGGATTCCCGCCCCCTGCAGACCCCACAGCCCTTGGCGCGCCTGGCCAGTCGCCGGGTGCGCCGCCGCGCCGAGCACCCCGTACGACGGCGTCGTGCCGGCTTCGGGCGCACCACCGGGGACGCCTGCCACTGAGCGAGGACGTGGTGGCCGCGGGTAACGGCGCGCGCGTCCACCCGCCCTCGGCACCCGCACTGAGCTGCACCTTCTCGCGCTTTCAGCCGCTCACCCCGTATGGCGGGTTTTCCGTGTATGCGGCTTATATCGCATACACGCTCTCGCGCCGCCGTGTGAGATACGCGACGCCCCGCGGAAGGGGGGAGGTCGTAGGAACGGCGCCCGCTGACGGCCCGCCCGGGCTTCAGCTCATCACGGGCAGATACGCCGCGAGGTCGGCCCGCTCGCCGCTGGCGGTGACCTGCGCGGCGGCCAGCTCCTCGGCCCAGGTCGTACGGCCGGTCGCCAGGCGGATCCAGGTGAGCGGGTCGGTCTCGACGACGTTCGGCGGGGTGCCGCGGGTGTGCCGGGGGCCCTCGACGCACTGGACGACGGCGAACGGCGGCACCCGGACCTCCACCGACCCGCCGGGCGCCTTGGCGGCCAGTGCGTCGGCCAGCAGCCGGGTGGTGACGGCCAGAGCCTGGCGGTCGTAGGGGATCTGCACGCCGGTCGCCGCGGCAAGGTCGTCGGTGTGGACGACCAGCTCGACACAGCGGGTCACCAGAAAGTCGGCCAGCCGCATCGCGCCGACCCGGGTGGGCAGCGGCCGGTCCTCGAAGGAGGGCGGCACGGCCTCGGCGAACTGTTCGGCCGTGCGCGCGAGCAGCTCCACGGGCTCGTCGGCGGCGACGGCCCGGGTGTCGTCGTCGATGCCGGAGGCCAGCGGCGCGGTGGCGAACGGCCAGTCGAGCAAGGCGGTGTCCGCCGGAGCCGGGGCCGGCTGCCGGAGACCGCGCGCCACACTGCCGACCGCCATGGACAGATGCGCCACCAGTTCCCGCACCGTCCAGTCGCCGAGCCGGGTCGGCAGCGCGAACTGCTCCGGCGCCAACTCCCCCACGGCCGTGCGCACCTGCGCGAACTGCGCGATGACCGCGGCGCGGGTCTTGGCGGGGTCGTAGCTACGGGTGCGGGACGTACCGCGGGCGGGAGACATGGGCCGAGGGTACTGGCGGCTCCACCCCCGAAACCTCCCCTTTTGGGGACGGGAGGTTTCGGGGGTGGAGGGAGCCTCGATCCGCAGGGCCTGACGCCATCCCGGCCGGCCGATCAGCCGGCCGGGCATGAGGCGCCAGGCGGTCAGGCACTCAGGCGATCAGGCCGGGAATGGTGCCTTCGTGGGCGGTGCGGAGCTCGCTCAGCGGGATGCCGAACTGCCCCTGGATGTCGATCTCTTCGCCGTCGATCACACCGATCCGGGTGGCCGGCAGCCCCCGCGCACCGCACATGTCGGTGAAGCGGAGCTCCTCGCTGCGCGGCACGGCGACGATCGCCCGGCCCGCCGACTCGGAGAAGAGCAGGACGAAGGGGTCCAGCCCGTCGGGCACGACGAGGCGGGCGCCCTTGCCGCCCCGCAGGCACGACTCCACCAGCGCCTGGATCAGGCCGCCGTCGGAGAGGTCGTGCGCCGCGTCGATCATGCCGTCGCGCGAGGCCGAGATCAGGATCTCCGCCAGCAGCTGCTCGCGGGCCAGATCGACCTTCGGCGGGAGCCCGCCGAGGTGGTCGTGCACGACCTGCGACCAGGCCGAGCCGCCCAGCTCCTCCCGGGTGTCACCCAGCAGGTAGATCAGGTGGCCCTCGTCCGCGAACGCGATCGGCGTGCGGCGGTCGACGTCGTCGATGACGCCGAGCACCGCGACCACCGGCGTCGGGTGGATCGCCACGTCACCGGTCTGGTTGTACAGCGAGACGTTGCCGCCGGTGACCGGCGTGCCCAGGGTCTGGCAGGCGTCGGCGAGACCGCGGGTGGCCTCGGCGAACTGCCACATCACCGCCGGGTCCTCGGGCGAGCCGAAGTTCAGGCAGTCGGACACCGCCAGCGGCTTGGCACCGGACGCGGCGACATTGCGGTACGCCTCGGCCAGCGCCAGCTGGGCACCCGCGTACGGGTCGAGCTTGGCGTACCGGCCGTTGCCGTCGGTGGCCACCGCCACGCCGAGGTTCGACTCCTCATCGATCCGCACCATGCCGGAGTCCTCCGGCTGCGCGAGCACGGTGTTGCCCTGGACGAACCGGTCGTACTGGTCGGTGATCCACGCCTTGGACGCCTGGTTGGGCGAGCCCACCAGCGTCAGGACCTGCGCGCGCAGCTCCTCGGCGTTCGCCGGCCGCGCCAGCTCGGCCGCGTCGTCCGCCTGGAGGGCGTCCTGCCACTCGGGGCGCGCGAAGGGCCGGTGGTAGGTCGGGCCCTCGTGGGCGACGGAGCGCGGCGGTACGTCCACGATCTGCTCGCCGTGCCAGAAGATCTCCAGCTGCGAGCCGTCCGTCACCTCACCGATGACGGTGGCGATGACGTCCCACTTCTCGCAGATCTCCAGGAAGCGGTCGACCTTGCCGGGCTCGACGATCGCGCACATCCGCTCCTGCGACTCGCTCATGAGGATCTCCTCGGGCGAGAGGGAGGAGTCGCGCAGCGGCACGGTGTCCAGCTCGACGCGCATACCGCCGGAGCCGGCCGAGGCCAGCTCGCTGGTGGCGCAGGACAGCCCGGCGCCGCCGAGGTCCTGGATGCCGTCGACCAGGTTCTCCTTGAAGATCTCCAGGGTGCACTCGATGAGCAGCTTCTCCTGGAAGGGGTCGCCGACCTGGACGGCGGGCCGCTTGGCGGGCTTGCTGTCGTCGAAGGTCTCGGAGGCGAGCACGGAGACGCCGCCGATGCCGTCGCCGCCGGTGCGGGCGCCGTAGAGGATGACCTTGTTGCCGGCGCCGGACGCCTTGGCGAGGTGGATGTCCTCATGCTTCATCACGCCGACGCACAGCGCGTTGACCAGCGGATTTCCCTGGTAGCAGGGGTCGAAGACGACCTCGCCGCCGATGTTGGGCAGGCCCAGGCAGTTGCCGTAGCCGCCGATGCCGGCGACGACGCCCGGCAGGACGCGCTTGGTGTCGGGGTGGTCCGCGGCACCGAAGCGCAGCGGGTCCATCACGGCGACCGGGCGGGCGCCCATCGCGAGGATGTCGCGCACGATGCCGCCGACGCCGGTGGCCGCGCCCTGGTAGGGCTCGATGTACGAGGGGTGGTTGTGCGACTCGACCTTGAAGGTGACCGCGTAGCCCTGGCCGACGTCGACGACGCCGGCGTTCTCCCCGATGCCGACGAGCATTGCGTCGTTCTCCGGGGCCTTCTCGCCGAACTGCTTCAGATGGACCTTGCTGCTCTTGTAGGAGCAGTGCTCGGACCACATGACGGAGTACATGGCGAGCTCGGCGCCGGTGGGACGGCGGCCGAGGATCTCCCGGATGCGCGCGTACTCGTCCTGCTTCAGGCCCAGTTCGGCCCACGGCTGGTCGACGTCCGGCGTCTCGGCGGCGTGCTTGACCGTGTCCAGCGTCATGCGTTGACCAACTTCTTCAGGATCGAGGTGAAGAAACCCAGCCCGTCGGTACGACCCGTACCGATCAGCGGCTCGACGGCGTGCTCGGGGTGCGGCATGAGGCCGACGACATTGCCCGCCTCGTTGGTGATGCCGGCGATGTCGCGGAGCGAACCGTTCGGGTTGCCGTCGAGATAGCGGAAGGCGACCCGGCCCTCCGCCTCCAGCTCGTCGAGGACCCGCTCGTCGGCGACGTAGCGGCCGTCGATGTTCTTCAGCGGTACGGAGATCTCCTGGCCGGCCGAGTAATCGGTGGTCCAGGCGGTGTCCGCGTTCTCCACCCGCAGCTTCTGGTCGCGGCAGATGAAGTGCAGATGGTTGTTGCGCAGCATGGCGCCCGGCAGCAGGTGGGTCTCGGTGAGCACCTGGAAGCCGTTGCAGATGCCCAGGACCGGCATACCGGCCTTGGCCTGCTCGATAACGGTCTCCATCACCGGCGAGAATCGGGAAATGGCCCCGGCCCGCAGGTAGTCGCCGTAGGAGAACCCGCCGGGCAGCACCACGGCGTCGACCTGCTTGAGGTCCTTGTCGCGGTGCCACAGCGGCACCGCCTCGGCGCCGGCCACCCGGACAGCGCGCTGGGTGTCGCGGTCGTCGAGCGTGCCGGGGAAGGTGACGACTCCGATACGAGCGGTCATGATCCGGCCTCGGCCGGTTCGTCGACGCGAACGGTGAAGTCTTCGATGACGGTGTTGGCGAGGAAGGTCTCGGCCATCTCTTGGATGCGAGCGAGGGCCGCGTCGTCGACCGGACCCTCCACCTCAAGTTCGAAACGCTTGCCCTGACGGACGTCGGCGATCCCCTCGAAACCCAGGCGTGGCAGTGCGCGCTGCACCGCCTGCCCCTGCGGGTCGAGGATCTCCGGCTTGAGCATGACGTCGACTACGACGCGTGCCACTGGCACTCCCGGTGGTGTGGTGCGTAAGGCGGTGACATCACAGTACCGCGTTCGAAAATCTACGCGCATAGATATCCTGGGCGCCCGATCACGGTCCGGTATCGACGGGAGTGCACCCCAGGGAAAATTCTCGAAAAGATCCAGAGTCGGGATTGCGGGAAGACACGCTGACAAAATTAACTGGGCTTCACAATGCAATGCCCATCGCTGTACAAATGAAAAAGCATTGATCCCAATCAGCCGGATCCGGAGCATCACTCCATGTCAACAAGGGGTTGCTCCACGAAAGGACCGATATCCGTGGCGCAGCGCGTAGTAGTAACGCTCTCCGATGACATCGACGGAGGAGAAGCCGCAGAGACGGTCGCCTTCGGTTTGGACGGGAAGTCGTACGAGATCGACCTCAATCCCGCCAATGCGAAGAAACTGCGCGGCGCGCTCGCTCCCTTCGTCGAGGCCGGCCGCAAGCGGGCCAAGTCCGGCAAGGCCTACCACCGGACCGCGGTGACCCCCGACCCCGCGGCCGTCCGCGCCTGGGCCCGTTCGAACCAGATGGACGTCCCGCCGCGCGGCCGGATCCCGAAGAAGGTCTACGAGGCCTTCAACGCCGCCAATCACTAACCGACTTGCCGGCGTCCCGCGGAGCGAGCACAGCCGACTTGCACAGCACCCCTACTGATCAGCTAGAGTCTGGAGCACGCCGAGGGGCGAGGCCGGAAGGCCGGACCTCACGGAGTCACGCGGGTGTAGCTCAGTAGTAGAGCGCCCCCTTTCCAAGGGGGAGGCGCAGTGTGCAATCCCTGTCACCCGCTCTGACAGTCTCGACCTCTCCAATGGATCAGGTAGAGTAGCTGTCGCGCCGCTCGGTGAAAGCCGAGTGGATGCCTGCGGACGTAGCTCAGTTGGTAGAGCGCAACCTTGCCAAGGTTGAGGTCGCGAGTTCGAGCCTCGTCGTCCGCTCCAGAAAGAAAAGGCCCCGGTCATCGTGACCGGGGCCTTTTTGTCGCCAGTGGTGGTTTCCGCCCCGAGGCTCGGCCCCCGGTGACGGGCCAGGCCCCGCCGGCCGAGTGCCTTTGCCCGGCCGGCGTCTTTGCGGACGTCCCCTAATTCGGTTTCCGGTAGATCGCGACGTACATCGGCGACCCGACGACGTACGGCGTGCCGGCCCGGTCGGCGCTGCGGCGGACGGGCTCCAGGCCCACCTCGGCCGCGTGGGAACCCACCTCGCCGGGAGCTGTGAGACGGCTCACCTCGGCGCCGATGCGGAAGGTGCCGTTCGCCAACGACGGCGGCGCCGGACTCGGCGACCGCGGCCCGCAGGCACTGGAGCGTCTCGGGCGAGGAGTCCACGCCCACGACGGAGCCGATGCCGGCGGCGGGGCAGTGCGATCCGGGCCGGTGCCGACGCCGAGTTCGAGGGCGGCGCCGGGGCCGGGGCCGGATCCGGGGCCGGGCATCAGGCCGGACCGTCGGCCAGGCCGCCGGGTCCGACTCCTGGATGTGCCGGCGCACGCAATCCCGCAGCAGCCGGAAGGGGACGGACTACGGGGCCCACTCGCCCATCGCGCTGACGTACAGGGCGAATTGGCCGCACAGGTCGAAGACCGCCTTGCTCTCGCGGCGGCGCGGGAACCACACGGCCTGGGTCCGGGTGCGCACGGTGATCTCCGAGGCCGGGCGCCACCGCGACTGCTCGCCCGAGGTGGACAGCGTCCGGTACAGCAGGTGGTAGGCGTACCGGGCGGGGTTCGGGGCGAAGAAGCGCCAGTTCGGGATGAGCATGCTGAAGGGGTCGTACTGGCGCAGCCGGTCCAGGGTGGAGTTCGGGTGCCAGCTCAGGACGGCCGCGGTGAACCAGCCGGCCGGGCTCGCCTCGGCCGCGCACCGAGCGATCTCACTGCGCGGTGACTGCGGCTTCACCGGAGGTGGGCCGGGAGGCTGTGGACGCCTGCGGTGCGGGCGGCCGGGAGCCGTGCACCGCGTACAGCACCGCCGGGTGGCCGGGAGCCGTGCACCGCGTACAGCACCGCCGAGTAGGTCGCCAGGAACGCACAGACGAACCGGGACGGCCCCATCACCCGGGCGTTGACCACGTGGAAGGTCGCCGTTGTGGCCGGCATGACGGCGGCGTAGCGGCCGGCGCGCAGGAAGATCAGGGAGAAGGTGGATTCTCGCGGTTGCTCGGACTTTCTCGGCACTTCTCGATCTACCCCGGTATTCGCGACCCCGGCCGGTGAAGGCCGCAGGTCCGTGACCAAACGAAGCCGGTCCCGCCCGACCCGATAGGCCTGGAGGAAATCGGGCCACCAGCAGCTCATCACGATTGCGGTGGCCGCTCCATTGCCTCTTGGGCTATGCCGCTTCCGGCCGGAGGGCGTCATGAGGGACGGCGGCGAGCAGGGCCACCTCAAGTCGGAGCCGGACGCACAACTTGCGGGTGATGCCGGCCAGATGGGCCCGCACGGTGCGCTCGGCGACACCGAGGTGCCGGGCCGGCAAACGGTTCGCGGGGCCGCCGCCAGGAGCAGCAGCGCCTCGCGCTCGCGGGCCGTGAGAAGTCCGAAGTCCGGCGCCGGGAAGCGCCGGACGCCCCTGATCGGCGCCTTTGCCGACTGCCGCGTCACTGCGCTTTCCAGGAGAGCTGATGAGACCGGCTCGCAGCAATGGATTCCGCGCCAGTATGTGCACCCGAATCGCAGAGCTCCCCCGCGATCATTCCCGGTCCACTGCGCCTCAACGAGTACTACACGGGTTCGCGCATGGGTCGTGCATCGGGGGAATTTCCCCGCCTTCCCCGTAACGGCCCCTGCCAGGGGCGATCAAGCAAATAGGAACAAATCCCCCTTTTCCAAGGAGGCGGCAGCGGACGCGCGTCGGATGGTGGGGCCGACGGGCGCAGGGGACATGGGATCGCGGCCGGGTCGGCGTGTGTACGGCCGTGGCCGGCGGGGTGCGGTGGTGGCCTGTGCCCGGTCGAAGGGGGCCCGTGCGTGGTCGAAGTGGCCTGTGCGCGGTCAACGTGGCCTGTGCGCGGTCAACTGACATTTGTCATCTATAGCGATGACACCGCTCACCGGTCTTCCCGTCGATGGCACGGGAGTCTTGAGCCATGAAAACCGGGGAATTCGGCGGAACCGAGACCGTGATCGAGGTCGGCGGACTGCGGCGGCGCTATGGGACGTCGGGCAGGGGCCGCAGCGGCGGGGGCAGGGGGAGCAACGGATCTGGACCGCGCGGGGGGCGGCCCAGGTCCGTTGCCGAGGGGGGCGGGGAACGCAGCGGGGGCAGGCAGGGATACGAAGCCGTGCGCGGCGTCGACTTCTCGGTCGCCCGCGGGGAGTTGTTCGCGCTGCTGGGGACCAACGGGGCGGGCAAGACCTCCACTCTCGAACTGCTGGAGGGGCTGGCCCCACCGAGCGACGGGCAGGTGCGGGTGCTGGGACACGACCCGTACAGGGAGCGGGACAAGGTACGGCCGCGGATCGGGGTGATGCTCCAGGAGGGCGGTTTCCCCTCGGAGTTGACGCCCGCCGAAACCCTGCGGATGTGGGCCGGCTGCACCAGTGGCGCACGGCCGGTGGACGAAGCGCTGGCGATCGTCGGGCTGACCCCGCGCAAGGACGTACGGGTCAAGCAGCTCTCCGGCGGGGAGCGGCGCCGCCTGGACCTGGCGCTGGCGCTGCTGGGGCGGCCCGAGGTGCTGTTCCTCGACGAGCCGACGACCGGGCTGGACGCCGAAGCGCGGCACGAGACCTGGGAGTTGGTGCGTTCGCTGTGCGACGTCGGGACGACAGTGCTGCTGACCACGCACTACCTCGAAGAGGCCGAGGAGCTGGCGAACCGGCTGGCGATCATGCATGCCGGGCGGATAGCCGCGACCGGGCGGGTCAGTGAGGTGGTGGCCGCGCAGCCGTCCCGGGTCTCCTTCGAGTTGCCCGCCGGGTTCCTGGTGGGCGATCTCCCGCCGCTGGCGGAGCTGGGGGTCACCGGGCACGAGCAGAGAGGGCGCACGGTGCGGCTGCAGACCGGTGAGCTGCAGCGGGCCGCTACCGGGCTGCTGGTCTGGGCCCGCGACAAGGGCGTCGAACTGCACGGCCTGGACGTGCGGGCGGCGTCGCTGGAAGAGGCGTATCTGCAGATATCGCGCGGCATCGACGACGGCACGGACAGCGGTTTCGAAGGCGGGTTCGGGAACGGAATGGAGAAGGGGGCGGAGAGCAAGTGAGTGTTGTCGGCGGTGAGATGGGAGCTCGTACGGGAGCGCGGGCGAGCGGCGCGACGAGCGCGGCGGGGCGACTGATCGCGCTGGGACGGGCGGAGCTGACGCTGCTGGGGCGCAGCAAGCTCATGATCTATTCGGGGGTGTTCGCTCCCCTGCTGATCACGTATGGCATGAAGGCGTACTTCAGCGAGCAGTTGGATCCGGAGAAAACCGGGCTGTCCATCGGAGCGCTGATGCTGCCCGCGGCGCTCGGTATGGCTCTGCTCATGGCCGTCTACAACAACCTCGTCGGGGTGTATGTGACCCGGCGTGAGGACCTGGTCCTCAAGCGGCTGCGGACCGGTGAGTTGGCCGACTGGGAGATACTCGCCGGCGGCGCGCTGCCGGCCGTGCTGATCACGCTGGCGCAGTGCGTGCTCTATGTGGCCGGCGGCAGCCTGGTGCTGGGGGTGGGGATGCCCAAGGCTCCGCATCTGGTCGCGCTGGGCATCGTGATCGGTGTGGTCGTGATGGCCGGACTGGCCGCCCTCACCGCGGGCATCACCAAGTCCGCGGAGGCCGCACAGCTGACGCCGACCCCGCTGTTCATGGTGTCGCTGGTGGGATCGGGGGTGTTCTTCCCGCTGGCGATGCTGCCGGACCGCCTGGCCCAGGTGCTCGAACTGCTGCCGCTGTCCCCGGTGATGGGGTTGCTGCAGGCCGGATGGACCGGTGGAGCCGCTCCGGGTGAGACGGTGAAGCAGCTGGTCATCGGGTTGGTGTGGAGCGGAATCGCGGTGTTTGCTGGACAGCGGTGGTTCCGCTGGGAGCCACGGCGGTAGAGATGGACGACGAGGGCGGGGATCGTGTGATCGGGCGGGTGCGGCGGAAATGGCGGGGGCGCAGCACCCTGGTCTGGATCGACATCTACTCGCGTTGGATGCTCCAGGGGCAGCCATGGCTGAGCCTGGCCTTCGCCTCGCTGATGCTGGTGGTCCCGGACCACCTCACCGCCGCGCAACTCGCCGTCGTCCGCACCATCCTCGCGTTGGGCGCTCTGCAGGCCGTCGTGTTCGTGCCGCTGGGGCGCCGGGCACTGGACCGGTATATGGGGAAGGGGCCCGCGCCGTGGGGCCTGCTCGCCGTCTCGATGGTGCTGACCATCGCGGTGTTCGCCGCCCTGACCGCGCTCAGCGCGCTCGTCGGCCCGGCCGACAGCGCCAACGCCAGCACCCTCGGCATGCTGGTGGGCGGGACGATGGTGACGGCCCTGATACCGAGCGGCGCCGCACTGAGTCTGCTGATCCGCAAGCGGGTCTTCCTGGGGGGATGCGGCTTGTTCGCAGCGGCGCTGCTCCTCGCGGGCGGCGCGCTCAGCGGCGGCTGGCCGCTTTGGGGGATCGTGGCGGCGCTGGTGGTCACCGTAGGGCTGATGGCCAGCTCCACCGGGCGGTCCGTCGGCTGGTTCCTCGCCGTGATGTGGAAGCTGGAGGCCGCCCGCGACGTGCAGTCCCGCCTCGCCGTCGCCGAGGAGCGGCTGCGGTTCGGGCGGGACATGCATGACGTACTGGGGCGGAATCTGGCGGTGATCTCGCTGAAGAGCGAGCTGGCCGTGCAGCTGGCGCGGCGGGGGCGGGACGAGGCCGTGGACCAGATGGTGGAGGTGCAGCGGATAGCGCAGGAGTCGCAGCGGGAGGTGCGCGAGGTAGTGCGCGGCTATCGGGAGGCCGATCTACAGGTGGAGCTGGCGGGGGCGCGTTCCGTACTCCAGGCGGCCGGGGTCGGCTGCCAGATCGAGGGTGACGGCGGGGCCGGACTGCCGGCCGACGTGCAGTCGGCGCTGGGCTGGGTCGCGCGGGAGGGCACCACCAATGTGCTGCGGCATGCGCCGGACGCCGGATGCTGTGTGATCCGGACGCGGGTGAGCGCCGGGCAGGCGGTACTGGTGATGGAGAACGACGGCGCACGGGACGCCGCGCCGGGGCCGAACGCGAGCGGCGGGGGCAGCGGGCTGAAGGGCCTGCGGGAACGGCTCCTGCCGCTGGGGGGCACGCTGGAGGCGGAGCGGCGGCCGGGCGGCTCGTACCGCCTGACGGCGCAGCTTCCGGTGCCGGCCGCCGGCATACAGGAAGGCGGGGCGATATGAGCGGGGCACCGATCCGGGTGCTGCTGGCCGACGACGAGCATCTGATCCGGGGCGCGCTGGCCGCGCTGCTGTCCCTGGAGGACGATCTGCTCGTGGTGGCCGAGGCGGCTACCGGGCCCGAGGCGCTGGCGATGGCGCGAGCGCACCGGCCGGACATAGCGGTGCTGGATCTGCAGATGCCGGGGGCGGACGGTGTGGCGGTGGCCACATCTCTGCGGGGTGAGCTGCCGGAGTGCCGGTCGATGATCGTGACGAGCCATGGGCGGCCGGGCCATCTGAAGCGGTCGCTGGAAGCCGGGGTGCGGGGGTTCGTGCCGAAGACCGTGTCGGCGCAGCGGCTGGCGGAGATCATCCGCACCGTCCATGCCGGAAACCGCTATGTGGACCCGGAGTTGGCGGCGGACGCGATCAGCGCCGGGGATTCGCCACTGACCGTCCGGGAGGCGGAGGTGCTGGAATTCGCCGAGGCCGGGGCCCCGGTCACGGAGATCGCGGAGCGGGCGTCGCTGTCGCCGGGGACGGTGCGGAACTACCTCTCGTCGGCGACCGCGAAGCTGGGCGCGGAGAATCGTCATGCGGCGGCACGCCTCGCCCGCGAGCGCGGTTGGCTATAGTGGACCCCGCACCGCACGATGGCGACTGGTTTCAGGAGCCGTGACGCGGAGCATGCGGACGTAGCTCAGTTGGTAGAGCGCAACCTTGCCAAGGTTGAGGTCGCGAGTTCGAGCCTCGTCGTCCGCTCAAGGTGACAAAGCCCCCGGTCGGTGACCGGGGGCTTTTCCGTTAGGACCAGCTGAGGCCGGTGAGGCGCTCGTACGCCTCCAGATACTTGGCGCGGGTGTGCTCGACGACCTCGTCCGGGAGGGCGGGCGGCGGCAGCTCGCCCGTACGGTCCCAGGCCGTGGCGGGCGCGGTCAGCCAGTCGCGGACGAACTGCTTGTCGAAGGACGGCTGGGCGCGGCCCGGCTCCCACTGGTCGGCGGGCCAGAAGCGCGAGGAGTCGGGGGTGAGCACCTCGTCGGCCAGGGTCAGCCGCTCCCCGTCGAAGCCGAACTCGAACTTGGTGTCCGCCAGGATGAGGCCGCGCTCGCGGGCGATGTCGCGGGCCCGGCTGTAGATGGTGAGGGTGGCCTGCCGCAGCTCGGCGGCGTCCTCGGCACCGAGCTGACGGGCGACCTCCTCGTAGGAGACGTTCTCGTCGTGGTCGCCGACGGCGGCCTTGGTGGCCGGGGTGAAGATCGGCGCGGGGAGTTCGGAGCCGTCGGAGAGGCCTTCGGGCAGGGCCAGCCCGCAGACCGTACGGGACTGGCGGTACTCGACGAGGCCGGAGCCGGTGAGGTAGCCGCGGGCCACGCACTCGACGGGGACCATCCGCAGCGACTTGCAGACCAGGGTGCGGCCCGCCCAGTCGGCGGGCGCGCCGGCCGGGAGGTCGGTGGAGATGACGTGGTGGGGGGCCAGGTCGGAGAGCTGGTCGAACCACCACAGGGACAGCTGGGTCAGCACGCGACCCTTGTCGGGGATCTCGGTGGGCAGCACCCAGTCGTAGGCGGAGATGCGGTCGCTGGCGACCATGACCAGATCGCCGGCGGCGTTCTGGTAGAGGTCGCGCACCTTGCCGGTGTGGAGGTGGGTGAGCCCCGGGACCTCCACAGGCTCAGGCTTTTCTACAAAACCGGACACGCTTCCTCCGCGTAGGTTGATCCAGGAGTCGGTCTGATTCTCCCGTATACGGAGAGGCGACGCCGCATGGGGGCGGGGGCTCTGCTGGGGCGGCGGGCGGCCTCTGGTTCGGGGCGGGCGGCCTCTAGGGGGTGGGGGAACAGATCCCGTAGGGGTCACGCGGGCCCCCTGCGGGCCACAACGCGGTGGAGGCGGAGGGGATTCCCTTGTGGCGGGCGGGAGTCGGAGGGCGGGTGGGGGGCCGAGGCTGAATGCCGGACGGGCGGCTGGCTGGGGCCGAAGGCCGGGCGGGGCGAGTGGGTGGGGCCGAAGGCCGGCCGGGGTGGGTGGCTGGGGCCGAAGGCCGGCCGGGGTGAGTGGGTGGGGCCGAAGACCGGCCGGGGCAGCTGGCTGGGGCCGAAGGCCGCGGGCAGCCAGGGCGGGAGACCACAGGGCCGGAGGCCAGACGGTGGGTGGCCGGGACCGGAAAGCGAGCGGACGGGCGGCTAGGCCGTCTCTTTCGGATCTTGCCGGTTGAGCCCGTGGGGGGCTGGCGCGGTGCAGCTCGGCTTCCGGAGGTCGCATGAAGAGCCGAGGCGGAGCGAAGCGGAGCGCAAGGCGGAGGGTCGCCCGCGTACTGGGCGTACTCGGGCGACCCGACAACGATGGGGGTCCCCCCGCGCCGTTCAGGCGTGGGGGAGAGGTGCCGTGTCAGACGCCACGGGTCAGGCAAGAGCCGGAAGAGACGGCCTAACGCCAGGGGCCGGGTGGACCGGTGGCCAAGGCCGGAGACCTGACGGCCGGGGCCGGAGGTCGGCAGCCGAGTGGCCAAGGCCGGAGGCCGGACGAATGACCGGGACTGAAGACCGGACGGGGCGCCGAGGCCGAAGGACCGGCGGGTAGCCGGGCAGCCGGGGCCGGAGGCTGGACGGGCGGTCGGCGTCCCAAGCCGGGTAGATGGCCGGGAGCGGAGACCGGACGGGCCGCCGGGGCCGAAGGCCGGGCCCAGAGATCGGGCGGGCGGGAGCAGAGGTCCGGCGCGCGGCCAGGGCCAGGGGCCCGACGCGCGGATGGCACCGGAGGCCAGCCTGCCTCCTGGCCAGGCAGGGCGCTAATCCCGTTTGCAGATGCGGTCGAGGAGATTGGCGGTGGCGCGTTGGATGCGTTCGTCTACGTGGCCGGGGCGGTCCAGGGCGGGGGACCAGGCGAAGGTGCCGGAGGCGAAGACCAGGGCGCCGCTGGGGGCGCGGTAGAGGGATGTCTCCTGATGGCGGGGGGCGCCCTCGCCATCGCGGTACGGGGAGTGCGCGAGGAGGATGCGGCCGGTGTGCTCGGGGAGGCTGGTGCGCGGGAAGTAGCGGTCGGCCTCGCCGGCGACCATGTCGGGGAGTTCATCGCCTTCGTGGGCGCCGGTGGCCTCCCACAGCCAGTGGTCGGCGTTGCGGACGACCATGGGGGCGGGTTCGGGCACCCGGCCGGCGTACTGGATGCCCATCAGGCGCTGCTCGGCATTGCCGAGCTCGCGCCAGAGGGCGGGGCGGCCGGGGCCCTGGCGTTTGCGGCAGTTGAGCAGGGAGTCCGGTCCCGAGGGCGATGGGGAGAGCTCGACCTGCCAGTACATGGTGTTGGCGGAGAGGAAGACCAGCGAGGTGCCGGTGTCGCGGGCCAGCTCGACCGTGCGGCGCATGGGCACCGACCAGTATTCGTCGTGGCCGGGGAAGACCAGGCCACGGTAGCGGGACGGGTCGACCCGGCCGGCGTGCAGATCGCGGGCGTCGGCGTAGGCGAGGTCGTAGCCGTAGCGCTCGGCCCAGCGGATGAAGTCGTAGGCATGGCCGACGTGGAGGGGCAGGCCGGCGCCCGCGTAGGGGCGGTCGAAGGAGACGGTGGTGGCGGCGTCCCGCTCGCCGAGCAGGGCGCCTTTCTCGTCCCAGGCGTGGTAGAGGCTGGCGCCGGTGCGGCCGTCCTCCGGATAGAGGTTGTAGGCCTGCCAGGTGATGTCGGGCAGCAGCAGGAGCAGGTCGGCGGGGTGGTCGTCGCGGACCGTGAAGGGGATGTGGGAGCGGTAGCCGTCGGCGGTGGTCAGCACCGCGACATAGGCGCCGAGCTGCCAGTACGTGGGGACCTGGAGACGCCAGGAGAGCCACCAGTGGTGGCAGGAGACCGTGCGGTCGACGGTCAGCGGCGGCGGCTGGACGATGCCGGCCAGCCGCGGGCTGGTGGTGATCTTGGCGGCGCCGGCGCCGCCGTAGTGGCCGATGCGGTACACGTCGATGCTGAAGGGCTGCGGTGGGTCGACCGAGACCCGGAAGTCGATCGCTTCGCCGGGGGCCACCGCGCCGGTGCCGGCGAAGCCCTTGATCTGGCGGTGGACGTCGTCGGCGCTGCGCGGGCCGTTGTGCTTGCGGGGTGCGGGCAGCCGCAGGTCTCCCTGGGCGACGGCGGGATCGACGTACCAGGGAATGATCTGGCCGGATTCGAAGTAGTTCTCGCTGCCGCGCAGCCAGGGCAGCGGGCCCTGCCCGAACGGGTCCGTGACCGCGTGGGCGAGGGCGCCCGATTCCCATCGCCTGATCTGTTCCGTCGCCACCTTCCGCTCCCCTCCCGCGTCCCCCGTCGGCCTGGGCCGATCGGGCCGGTGCTGCGTCCACTGAGCGGACCCGGCCACCCCCAGCACATCACATTACGCACTCACTTCGTCACCCTTCGTTGTGAATTTAGATGCCACCGCCCCGAAGCATGAACTGGAAGGGAACATTCAGCCGGTTCTCCGGGCGGTTGCGGGTGACGGCCTCGGGCTCGTGTTCGCCGATCGGAGCGGCGGTCGGGGCACGGGCGGGCGCGGGCCCCGGCGCACGCTCCGGTCGGTCGCCCGTGTCATACGAGCCGGACCGGCTTCTCGGGGCGTACGCCGACCGTCGTCAGCCAGCCCCGGAGCGGTTCCGCGTCACCGTCGTCGACCAGGCTGAGCACCGGGCGGCCGAGGTCGACACGGCGGGCGCCGTCGACCAGCAGCGCCGGGCCGTCGAGCCAGTCGAGGCCGGGGGCGGCGCCGGCGGTGTCGACGGCGGCGCAGCAGACCATGGCCGTGACGTGGTCGGCGAGCAGCTCGCGGCCCGTCCGGGGCGGCTGCAGCGGGAACAGCGGGAGGCCGCCCTCGACCATGCCGTCGCCCCAGGCCACGCCCACCGCGGCGTCCTGCGCACGGCTGCCGAGAGCGGCCTGGCGGGCCGCCTCCTCGCGCTCCTCGCGCTCGACCTCGGCGCCCAGCCGGGCGGCGACGAGGTCGCCCGCCTGCTCGTCATGGGCGAGCCGGTCGATGACCCGGGCCAGGGTCGGGCCCGCGGGCTCGCCCGCCCGGCGGTCGGCGGGGGCGGCGGCCGCCGGGTTCGTGGGCGGGCCGTCGCCGGGGCGGCGGCCGGCGGGCCCGCGGGCCGGGGTGCTGGCGTACGACAGGGTCGGGGCGGCGGGAGCCGCCTCCGGGGCCGCGGGCGGGGTCGTCGGGAGCGCCGCCGGGAGGTCGTCGAGGACGCGGTGGAGGCGGGCGGCCTCCAGGCGCCATTTGCGGTCCACGACCTCTTCCGGGTACTGGTGCCAGCCGACCGGTGACCAGTCGGGACCCGGCTCGGCCGGGCCGCCGTGGAAGAGGCGGGCGGCCAGCAGGGAGGCGGCGCGGTCGATGGCGCCCGGCTCCTCCAGGAGGTCGCAGGCGGGGCGCTCGCCCAGACGGGAGGCGAAGCCGTCGGCGAGGCGGTCGCGGCGGGAGAGTTCGGTGAGGGCGGAGACCACGCCGGCGTCGAGCCGGGAAGGCCAGCGGCCCATCCGCCAGGCGGGCAGTGCGACCCGGGTCAGCAGCCGGTCCCAGCCGGCGTAGGCGAGGCCGACCTGCTCCTGGGCGACGATCCGCAGGCCGTAGTCGACGGTCTGGGCGCGCTCGGAGGCGGCGGCCGCGACGGCCCGTTCCATGATCGTGGCGTGCTCGCGGCAGGCTCGCAGCAGCAGCCGTGCCACCTGGCCGACGAAGCGGAGCGCCGGGCCGCGCAGTGGGCCGCGGGCGCGGGCCGAGACCGCGGCCGCGGCGTCCAGGCCGCGGATGAAGCGGCGGGCGGCGGCTATGTCGGGGTGGGCCGAGGGGCCGGTGCCGGCGACGACGGGGGCCAGCAGGGCGCGCAGCTCCGCGACGCGCATCCACCACAGGAACGGGGAGCCGATGACCAGGACCGGTGCCTTCGGCGACCGGCGCGCCTCGGTCGGAGGGCGCTCACCTCGGTCGGGCGGGCCGTGGGCGCGGTGCGTACGGTCCTCCAGCCAGCTGTCGCAGTCCGGTGTGAGCGCTATCGCGGACGGCGCGGGGACCTCCAGGCGCTCGGCGAGGTCGCGGACGAGGCGGTAGAGGTCGGGGGCGGACTTCTCGGAGATCGGCACCGAGGGGCTGAGCGCGGGCCGGGCGCGCGCGACGACGGTCGCCACCAGGGCCGCGAGCAGCAGGCTGAGCACCGCTGCACCGCTGACGATCCAGCGGGCGAGGTCCCAGCCGCCGCCCGCGCCGAGATGGCCGCTCGCCCTGCCGGCGAACAGCACCACCGCCGCGGCCGCGGGCAGCAGCGCCACCGCCAGCGCCGCGCCGCGCACCCGCAGCACGGCGAGGGCGCGGGCACGCGCCGCCAGGACGCCTGTTTCCGGACTTGCCACGAGCCTGTACACCCCCTGCTGTCCTGATGGAGCCGGACGGAGAGAACACGGGACGGACGCCTTCGAACATTGCGCTTTGTAGTGGTGCGAGCGAGCTCGCCCATCACCACTGTGGCACTGGCCACTGACATCGCAATGCCGGTGAGCCACTTGCCGGACGCCGCCGCGGCGACCGCGCCGTATCAAGGCACGGCATTCGCAGGACGCTTGCGCGGCACCCTAGTTGGGGGTGTGGCCCTCGTCAGCCGGAATCTGGTGTGGTCACTCGATGGAATGGCTTTGGGTAAAGCCGGGAACCCGCGGCAAGGGGGTGTGGGCCCCTGGGGCCGTGCGGCCGGGGCCGCAGGTGGCCCCGGCGGACACGCCCTACGCGCCCGGTGCCTGCGCCGCCTCGTCCGCGACCTTGGCGGCGATGTCCGAACGGTGCTGGGAGCCGTCCAGGGAGATCCGGCCCACGGCGCGGTAGGCACGCTGCCGGGCGGTGGTGAGGTCGGCGCCGGTGGCGGTGACCGACAGGACCCGGCCGCCCGCGCTGAGCACCGCGCCGGAGTCGTCGCGCCGGGTGCCGGCGTGCAGGACGTACGCCTCCGGGGCGTCCTGCTCGGCGACCTCGGCCAGCCCCTCGACGGCGTCGCCGGTGCGCGGGGTGTCCGGGTAGTTGTGGGAGGCGATGACGACCGTCACGGCCGCGTCGTCGCTCCAGCGCAGCGGCGGGAGGGCGGCCAGTTCGCCGGTGGCGGCGGCCCGCAGCAGACCGCCGAGCGGGGTCTTGAGGCGGGCGAGGACGACCTGGGTCTCGGGGTCGCCGAAGCGGGCGTTGAACTCGATCACCCGCACACCGCGGGAGGTGATCGCCAGGCCCGCGTAGAGCAGCCCGGAGAAGGGGGTGCCGCGGCGGCGCAGTTCGTCGACCGTGGGCTGCAGGACCGTGGCCATGACCTCGTCGACCAGCTTGGGGTCGGCCCAGGGCAGCGGGCTGTAGGCGCCCATGCCGCCGGTGTTGGGGCCCTGGTCGCCGTCGTAGGCGCGCTTGAAGTCCTGGGCGGGCTGGAGCGGGACGACGCTCTCGCCGTCGGTGATCGCGAAGAGCGAGACCTCCGGGCCGTCGAGGAACTCCTCGATGACCACGCGGTCGCAGGCCAGCGCATGGGCGCGGGCCACCTCGACGTCCTCGGTGACCACGACGCCCTTGCCGGCGGCCAGGCCGTCGTCCTTGACGACGTACGGCGCCCCGAAGGCGTCCAGGGCCTCGTCGATCTCTTCCGGGGTGGTGCAGACATAGCTGCGGGCCGTGGGGACGGCCGCGGTGGCCATCACGTCCTTGGCGAAGGCCTTGGAGCCCTCCAGCTGGGCGGCCTGGGCCGAGGGGCCGAAGACCGGGATGCCGCGGGCGCGTACGGCATCCGCGACGCCCGCCACCAGCGGGGCCTCGGGGCCGACGACGACCAGGTCGGCCTCCAGGCCGGCCGCGAGTTCGGCGACGGCCGCGCCGTCGAGGGCGTCGACCCCGTGCAATTCGGCCACCTCGGCGATACCGGCGTTGCCGGGAGCGCAGTGCAGCGCGGTGACGTCGGGGTCGAGGGACAGAGAGCGGCACAGGGCGTGTTCGCGGGCGCCGCCGCCGATGACGAGGACCTTCACGGTGGCAGCCTAGACGAATGCACCAGGCGGCCCGACGGCGGCCTTGCGCCGATCGCACAAGGACCGCGCGGCGGCCGGAAAGCAACGGAGTCCCTGCGCGGCCCCGGCAACTCTTTCGGGTGAGATCCCCGATGTCCCTATAGCCGACGCAGCACCACTTCTGGGCGGAAATAGCGTGATCTTGCGGCCGACGCCAGCCGTTCGGCGGTAGGAAGGGTGCTGTGCGTGACGGTCGTCACGTTATGTCACGCGTGCACCACGTATGTCACGCGCGCACCGCACGTTCTGGCGGGGTGGAGCAGAGAGCGCAGAGAGGGAGTGCACGGGTGAGTCAGCAGGAGATGCAGCCCGAGGGGCCCCCTCGGGAGGGCGGCCGCTCCCCTCGGCGGTACGGGAGGCGGGGCCGCGCCCGGCGGGACCTCGCCGGGCGGGCCTTTCCGCTCGGCGACTGGGGCGAGCCGGGCGGCCGCCTGCAGGCGCTCTATCTCTGGACCGAGGAGGGTGCGCTGCGCGCCGCCGACTGGTATCTGCACGACCGGCTGGCCAAGCGCCGCGGCGCGCGGGCGCTGCGGCTGGGCGCCGCGGCCGGGGTGACGGTGGGCGGGGCGCTGCCGCTGCTGGATCTGGCCCGGGTCTGGGAGGGCGGGGCGTCCTGGGGCTGTCTGTCGCTGCTGCTGGCGGCGGTGTGCGTGGCCGGCGACCGGTACTTCGGGGTGACGGCCGGCTGGATGCGGGATCTGGCGACCGCCCAGGCCATTCACCGGCGGCTGGAGGCGCTGCAGTTCGACTGGGCGTCGGAGGGCGTACGCGAGGTGCTCGGGCCGACGGAGGGGACGGCGAGCGAGGCGGTGGAGCGCTGCCTGGGGGTGCTGCGGCGGTTCAACGAGGACGTCGGGGAGCTGGTGCGGACCGAGACTGCCGACTGGATGGCGGAGTTCCGGGCCGGGCCGGTGCCGCAGGCCACGCAGGCGATGGTGCCGTGGGCGCCGGCGCGGCTGGACGGGGCGGGGCCGCCGGGGCGCTTCGCGGTGCCGCATCGGGCGCGGCCGAACATGCCGCGGCAGCGGCCTCCGGAGCCGGGTCGCTAGCGCTTGGCCTGCCTCCCACGCTTTCGGCTGTCCCGCCGTGGTGGTTGTTCGCCGTTGCGCCTGCGGCGGGCGTGGGTTGTCGGGTGCGGTGACAGCCCTACGGACTCCGTCCTACGGTCTGTCCCCTCCCGTGGGTGGGAGTGGGAAGGCCCGGTGGGGGCGGGCCTGATCCGTCGACTGTCGGCACACGAAGGCTGACGTTCAGCCCCACCGGTCCTTTTCCACCCTCAACGGGAGGGGGCGGGCCGGAGGGGTAGGGGTGTGGGACGTAAAGCGCAGCAGTCCCACACCCCTGCCCCTCCGGCCCGTCACCGGCAGCCGAACAGCCCCGCGCAGCGGCACCGCCCGCCGCAGGCGCCACGGCGAGAAACCACCACGGCGCCGCAGACGAACACGTGGGAAGCCAGCCCCAAGCGCAGCGCCTCAGCTGAAGACGATCATCGAGCCTTGGCCCAGGCTTCGGGTCGCGGCCGCGTGCAGTCCGAGCCACACATGGCGTTCCCTGGCGAAGGGGCCGTCGTCCAGGGGCACCGCGCCCGCGCGCTCCTCCAGGGAAGTGGGACCGGACGGCGGTGCGGGGGCTGCCGGAGGATTGGCCGGATCGATCCCCAGGGACGGCGCGACCAGTTCGAGGTCGCGCAGCAGGCCGTGCGAGGAGCCCAGCGGGCCGCCGCCCTCCAACAGCTCGTCGTTGGCGAGCGGATGCGGGAAGTCGACCGGGACGTAGGCGCCCGCGTGGTCGTAGTGCCACACCAGGTGGGACTGCTGTGCGGTGGTCTCGAACATCTCCAGCAACTGCTCGTAGTCGCCGCCCAGTTCGTCGACCGGAGTCACTTCCAGGCCGCACAGGCGCAGCAGGTAGGCGCGGCGCAGGAAGTGCAGCGCGTCGTAGTCGAACCCGGCGATGGGGGCGACGTCACCGGACAGGCCCGGCATGTAGCTGAAGACCGGGACCGGTGGCAGTCCCGCCTCCGTCAGGGCCTTGTCGTAGGCGGCGATCTCTTCGGAGAACGGGTTGTCGGGGCTGTGGCACAGCACATCGACGAGGGGTACCAGCCACAGGTCACATGCCACGAGTGAGGGCTCGCTTCCGGTCGGGGACGGGGACACCGGCGCACGTACAGCTACGAGTACGGCCCATTAGGGCCGAGTCGGGACAGCGTAGTGCCAGCCGCGCGATCCGACGAGGGGAGCGTCGGGCGACGGTGGGCCACTATCGGACGAGCGCGAGGGAGTGCTCGTTGTACTCGGCGATCAGCCGTTGCGCGGCGGGCAGGTCGTGGCGGACCAGGGCGTCGGCCAGGGCGCTGTGGCCCTGCCAGAGGTGACCCTTGAGGTCGTCCTCGCGGCGCAGCAGCGGCACCGCGAACATCCAGGTCTGCACGCGGATCCGGTCGAGGAAGTCGCTGATGTAGGGGTTGTTCACGATGCTGCTCAGCTCGCGCCAGAACCGCAGGTCGTAGCCGATGAGCACGTCCAGGTCGCCGGCCCGGGCGGCCCGTTCGGCCTCCTCGGCGCGGCGGCGGATGGAGATCAGCACCTGCCCGGGGGTGGCACGCAGCGCCCGGTCGGCGTCGCTGCGGAAGATGCCCTCGATGATCAGGGTGCGGGCCTCGACCATGGCGCGGAAGTCCCCGGCGGTGAAGGCGTGCACCTTGAAACCGCGGTGCTGCTCCACGTCGAGCAGCCCCTGGGCACTCAGGTCGAGCAGGGCCTCGCGCACCGGGGTCGCGGAGACGCCGTACTGGTCGGCGATCTCCTTGACGGTGAAGGGGTGGCCGGAGGGCAGCCGGCCCGCCAGCAGCTCGTCGCGCAGCGCGTCGGCGATCTGCTGGCGCAGGGTGCTGCGACGTATGACTGAGCTGTCTCCGCCGGCGGCCATCGTGTGCGTCTCCTTCGACGTCCATGACCGCGCAGGTGGGAGCGGCCCCCGCCCACGATAGGCGAGGGCCGCGCGGGCGTCTCGGACAGTGTGGGCTGTCGGCGCCGTACGGCTGCGGGCAGTGGGTTCAGCCCGTGTGCGCATCCGCCGCCGTCAGCGCCTCGTCGAGGGCGGTCAGGCCCTCCTTCGCCTCGGCCTCGGTGATCGTGCAGGCCGGGACGACATGGGTGCGGTTCATGTTCACGAACGGCCACAGACCGCCGCGCTTGCAGGCCGCGGCGAATTCGGCCATCGGAGCGTTGGCGGCGCCGGAGGCGTTGTAGGGCACCAGCGGTTCGCGGGTCTCCTTGTTCTTGACCAGGTCCAGGGCCCAGAAGACGCCCAGGCCGCGGACCTCGCCGACGGACGGGTGCCGCTCGGCGATCTCGCGCAGCGCTGGGCTGATGACCCGCTCGCCGAGGTCCGCGGCGTTCTCCACGATCCGCTCCTCGGCCATCGCGTTGAGGGTGGCGACGGCGGAGGCGCAGGCCAGCGGGTGGCCGGAGTACGTCAGACCGCCCGGGTAGGGGCGCTGGTCGAAGGTGGCGGCGATCTCGGCGCTGATCGCCACGCCGCCCAACGGGACGTAGCCGGAGTTGACGCCCTTGGCGAAGGTCAGCAGGTCCGGGGTGACGCCGAAGTGGTCGGCGGCGAACCAGTGGCCGGTGCGCCCGAAGCCCGCCATGACCTCGTCGAGGATGAAGACGATGCCGTGGCGGTCGCAGATCTCGCGGACGCCGGCGAGGTAGCCGGCCGGCGGGACCATGATCCCGGCGGTGCCCGGCACGGTCTCCAGGACGATCGCGGCGATCGACTGCGGGCCCTCGAAGGCGATGGTCTGTTCCAGGTGGGCGAGGGCGCGCTCGCACTCCTGCTGCTCGCTGTCGGCGTGGAAGGCGGAGCGGTAGAGGAACGGGCCCCAGAAGTGGACGACGCCCGCGGAGGCGGTGTCGGAGGGCCAGCGGCGCGGGTCGCCGGTCAGGTTGATCGCGGCGGCGGTGGCGCCGTGGTACGAGCGGTAGGCGGAGAGCACCTTGGCGCGGCCGGTGTGCAGCCGGGCCATCCGCACCGCGTTCTCCACGGCCTCCGCGCCACCGTTGGTGAAGAAGATCTTGTCGAGGTCCCCGGGGGTGCGCTCGGCGATCAGCCGGGCGGCCTCGGAGCGGACGTCCACGGCGAAGCCGGGCGCGATGGTGCACAGCTTCGCGGCCTGCTCCTGGATCGCGGCGACGACCTTGGGGTGCTGGTGGCCGATGTTGGTGTTGACCAGCTGGGAGGAGAAGTCGAGGTAGCGGTTGCCGTCGTAGTCCCAGAAGTACGAGCCCTCGGCGCCGGCGATCGCCACCGGGTCGATCAGGCCCTGCGCGGACCAGGAGTGGAAGACGTGTGCGCGGTCGTCGGCCTTTACGGCCCGCCCGGCGGCAGGGTCGGCAGCGGAGTGCGTCGTGGTCACGGTCAGTACCTCGGATCGGGTCGCTCGGGTCCGCCGGGGACGGTCGCGGCGAACGGCCTCAGCCTAGGGATCACCGTCCGCCGATCGGTACCGACAGTCTGTGTGACTCCACCCACGGCCGACGGACACACTGTCCGGTACCGCGGGCTTCCCGCGCCGGCGGCATCAGGCGGCCGCGGGAAAGGCCGTGCGGACCGCCCGCCGCCAGTGGTCGGCGGACAGGTCCGGGCGCAGTGCCGCCAACGCGCCGCAGTACTTGGTGAATTCGGCGGGCCACAGGCCGTGGCCGTGCAGCAGCCGGTCCGCCGCCGTCAGACGGCCGGTGGTCTTGATCTCGACCAGGACCAGTCCGCCGTCGGCCCGTACCGTGCGCCCGGTGGCCGGGTCCCGGCACTCCAGCGCCGCGTCGCAGGTGACGCGCTGTCCGTCCGCGACGAAGGTGGCTCGTATGTAGTCGGTCTCGATCGAGCGGGTCAGCTCGGTGGGAGCCGCGAGGCCGTAGCGACGGTCGAGTACGGAGGCCAGGAAGCCGCGCGAGGCCGCGCCGAGGGCCGCGTCGCCCGGCAGCAGCGGCCGGCGGTGCTTGACCGTCTCGCCGTGCCGCCCCTTGAGCTTGATCTCGAACTGCCGCTCCCCGGTGTCCTCGTAGAGCCGCTCGCGGATCTTGTAGCGCAGCCGGCGGTCCTGCCGGTGGTCGTGGAAGGACCGCAGGTCGGGGGTGTCGTAGTGGACGGAGTGGTAGCGGAACCAGCGGCGCCCGTTGATGCACAGCGCGGCGAACGGGCCGCCGGGCCGGCGATGGTCGGTGAGTTCGGCGGCGAACGCGGCGAAGACCTCCACCGGGACCAGGTAGCTGCGGTCGAAGCGGGCGAGGAGTTCGGCCCGTGCCTGGACGTCGGCGAGCGGCACGGGGCGCGCGGCCATGGCGGCGCGGGCGAGGGCGCGTACGGCGGGGATCACACGGTCTCCTTGGCGGGCGGGTGACGGGGGTCTCCCCCGGCGCACGGGGTCCCCTTGGGGAAGTGTCGGTAGCCGGAGGGAGGGGGATCGTGGGCGTTGCCGTCGTGGGTGTTGCCGTCGTGGGCGTTGCCGTCGTGGGTGTTGCCGTCGTGGGTGTTGCCGTCGTAGGCGTTCTACGCCTGGCGGGCCGGGAAGGTTCCGGCACTCGGAAACAGATATCCACCACCATCAAGTCCCGGACGAAATCCACCGTGTGCGCGGTCCGGCTCGGCGGCTCCCCCGGGCGCCGCGCCAAGTCCGCGCGCAGGGCGTCGTGGTCGGCGTGCACGACCCCGAAGCCGAGCGCCGTCCCGGCGTCCGCGCGAGGGCCGCGACCACGGAGAACAGCGCGACGTTCAGCGCCGGATGGGCCGGAATCAGATCCCGCCGCCGGCGGGGCCTACGGACTCCCGGCGGCCCGGGGCCCCTCGATATCCTCACCAGGGAAGCGGGTGGCGGGGACCCGTGTGCGAACGCGCCCGCGCCTGATCGCCCACAGGGCGAATTCGGGGGGAAGGACGACGGATCGTGGAAGAGCCGGGACGTGCTGGGCGGCAGGGGCAGCCGGGGCGCGAGGGGCGGCCCGCGGGGCTGGCGCCGCTGGGGGCGCGGGATCCGCGGCAGATCGGTGAGTACCGCCTGATCGGGCGGCTCGGCGAGGGCGGGATGGGGCGGGTGTTCCTGGCCCGTTCCGACCGCGGCCGTACCGTCGCGGTCAAGCTGGTGCGCGCGGAGCTGGCCGACGAGGAGGAGTTCCGGGCGCGCTTCCGGCGGGAGGTGCGGGCCGCGCAGCAGGTCGGCGGGGAGTGGACCGCGCCCGTACTGGACGCGGACACCGAGGCCGAGACCCCCTGGCTCGCCACGGGCTATCTCGCCGGCCTCTCCCTCCAGCAGGTCATCGGCGGCAGCGGTACTCCGCTGCCCGAGCGCACGGTGCGGATCCTGGCGGCCGGGCTGGCCCGCGCGCTGCGCTCGATCCACGCCGCCGGCATCGTCCACCGCGACCTCAAGCCGTCCAACGTGCTGATCACCATCGACGGGCCCCGGGTCATCGACTTCGGCATCGCGCGGGCGCTGGAGGGGCTCACCGGCAGCGGCGTCACGCGGACCGGCGGGGCGGTCGGCTCGCCCGGCTTCATGTCGCCCGAGCAGGTGCGTGGCGAAGCGCTCACGCCGGCCTGCGACGTCTTCTCCCTCGGGTCGGTGCTCACCTACGCGGCCACCGGGCGGCAGCCGTTCGGGACGGCCGACAGCGCGGCGCACGCGCTGATGTACCGCGTCGCCCAGGAGGAGCCGGACCTGTCCGCGCTGCCCGAGGGACTGCACGAGCTGATCAGCGGCTGCCTGGCGAAGGACCCCGCACAGCGGCCCACCCCGGACCGGCTGGTGGAGCTGGCGGAGCGGGACGGCGCCGGGCCGGGCGCGGACGAGGAGCCGTGGCTGCCGGGTGCGCTGACCGCCCGGCTGGGGCGGCACGCCGTGGAGCTGCTGGAGGCGGAGAACCCGCACGGGGAGGAGTCGGCGGACGGCGCGACGGACCCGGCCGGCACACCGCCCCCCGCGCCCGCGGACCCCGGTGTGCACGCCCTGCCCACCAGCGTCTCGCCCACCCCCGGCGGCACCCCGCCGCCCCGCCCCGTCCCGCGCACCCCGATGCCCCACCCGCCGCCCGCCGCCCAGGGGCAGCCCGCCTTCGCCGCCCCGGCGCCCGCTCCCGCCGCGCCCCGGCCCCGCCGCCGGATCGGCACCGCCCTGCTCACGGTGGCCGCGCTGGCGCTCGCCGGGGCCGGTGCGGCCACCGCGTACTCGCTGCTGAGCGACCGGGACAGCGGCGTACGGTCGGCGGAGGAGGACGGCGGCAAGCCGAACTCGGGTCCGGGGCAGCCCGCGCACGACGGGATTCCCACCGACTACCTGGGCACCTGGGAGACGACGGTCGACGACTCCGGCACCGACGTCCGGCGCTTCACCCTCACCCAGGGCAAGGCCGGCGACACCGTGCTGACGATGACGGCCACCGGTGCCAGCTACCGCTGCGAGTTCACCGCCACCCTCACCAGCGCGGGCCCGCCGGTCCGGCTCGGCCCGTCCACCGTGATCTCCGGTCCGTCCGACAGCTGCACCCCCGGCCGGCCGAGCACCCTGGAGATGGTGAGCGGGGCGCTGCGCCGGGTCTCCGACGACGGCAAGGCGCTGTCGTACCGCAGGACGGGGTGACGGCGGGGGCCCGCGCCGCCGCCCGGATCGTTCCCCCCTCGTAACGGTCCGTCGTCCGGCCCGCGATCCGCGGCCGCCTAGGCTCGGGGGACGCCTGCTGCCGGAACGCGCCTCAGGCGTGGCGACGAGACGGGGGGAGGCGCCCGGATGGACGGCCTGCGTGGGCTGACGGCCGACGATCCGCAGTGGATCGGCGACTACCGGCTGATCGGCCGGCTCGGCAGCGGCGGGATGGGCCGGGTCTACCTCGCACGTTCCGAGGGCGGGCGGACCGTCGCGGTGAAGCTGGTGAAGGCCGAGCTGGCGGCCGAGGAGGAGTTCCGCGACCGCTTCCGCGCCGAGGTCGCGGCCGCGCGGCGGGTCGGCGGGCGCTGGACGGCGCCGGTGCTGGACGCGGACACCGAGGCCGAGGTGCCCTGGGTCGCCACCGGCTACATCGCCGGCCCGACGCTGAGCGAGGTCGTCGGCGGTACCTACGGCCGCCGCGGCAGCCACGGTCCGCTGCCGGAGCATTCGCTGCGCCGGCTCGCCTACGGGCTGGCCTGCGCGCTGCTCGACATCCACGGCGTGGGGCTGGTGCACCGCGATCTGAAGCCGTCCAACGTGCTGCTGACCATCGACGGTCCGCGGGTGATCGACTTCGGCATCGCACGGGCGCTGGACGCGGTCGGGGACCAGACCCAGACCCGCAGCGGCACGGTCGTCGGCTCGCCCGCCTTCATGTCGCCCGAGCAGGTCCAGGGGCACCGCGTCGGACCGGCCAGCGACGTGTTCTGCGTGGGCTCGGTGCTCGCGTACGCGGCGACCGGGCGGCAGCCGTTCGGCAGCGCCGCCTCGGGGGTGCACGCGGTGATGTTCAAGATCGCTCAGGAGGAGGCGGACCTTGCCGGGGCGCCGGCGGGGATCCGCGGTCTGATCGAGGACTGCCTGGCCAAGGATCCGGCGGCGCGGCCCGCGCCCGAGGAGATCACCGGCCGGCTCGGGCCGGTCCCCGGCGGCGCGTCGTCCGCCCCCTGGCTGCCGGCCGAGCTGATCGCGAGCCTGGGGCAGCACGCCGTACGGCTCCTGGACACCGACACCCCGCCCGGGGGCCAGCCGCCGACGCCGGCGACCACCAGGGTCGCGCCCCGGCCGGCCCCGGCGCCCGCGGCGGAGCGGCCCCGCCGCCGTCCACACTGGCTGCCGCTCGCCGCCACCGCCGTGGTCGCCGCCGCCGCGACCGCCGTCGCCGTGCCCCTGATCAGCGGCGCGGACGCCGACAGCCGCGACCGCGCCTCCGACATCCCCGCCCGCTACCTCGGCACCTGGGCGGGCCCGGTACTGCGCGACGGCGAACCGACCGGGCAGGAACGGCGGTTCGTGATCAGCAACGGCACGGTCGGCGAGGTGGTCGCCAACAGCACCAGCCTCGGCGCGACCTACGAGTGCCGCAGCGACGGCACGCTGGTGTCCGTCACGGCGCACGACGGACGCCCGGCGCTACGGCTGGACACCAAGGTGGTCCGGTCGGTCCCGGAGGGCCGCTGCACCGCGCTCGGCGAGCACACCCTGGAGGCGGGCAGCGCCGGCACCCTGAAGTGGGCTGCGGCCGGCCGCACCGCGACACTGCACCGCTCCGCGCCGTCCGACGGCACCGTCCAGGCCGGCTACCTGGGCACCTGGCAGGACACCGCCGCCGGCGCCGCCCAGCGCCTGACCATCCGCCAGGCCCCGGCGGGCAGCACCGTCCTCACCACCGTCGTCGAGGGGCCTACCGGGCGCTGTACGGCGCACGCCACGCTGTATGCGGCCCAGGACGGCAAGCTCACCGTCGGCCCGGCGGTCCTCGACCGGACCGCCGCCCCCGGCTGCACGCCGAGCAACACCTCCGTCTTCCACCTGGCCGGCGACGGGACCCTGGACCGCGAGTTCCTGGGAGGCGGTGAACAGCCGCGCCGCTACTCCAGGGCCGGATAGCGGCGCGACCGGTGCTCCAGTGGCATACGTCGTCAGCGGACGTAGTTCTTGAGGGTTTCCGTGTCGAGGGCGATGCCGACCGGGTCGGGGAGGATCACTTCCTTGCCGAAGGGCGCCTCATGGATATCGAGGTAGCGGCCCTGCTCCGGGTCGGGGTCGGTGTGGACCACGACCGCGCAGTTGTCTCGGTCGACGAGGAGATGGACGGGAATCCCCGCCGCCGCGTAGGCGGCCGGCTTTTCCTTCCGGTCGCGGCGGTCGGTGTCCCCGTCGTGCGAGGTGACCTCGACGGCCATCAGGACGCCGTCTGGATCAGACCACTCACCGTGCCCTGCGAAGTGTCCTTCGGGCGCCAGAGCCCCGTCCGGCCGGGCACGGCCATTACGGTACGCCTCGACCTTCAGGCCGGTGTCGTTCGCGTACAGCCAGAGATCGGGACGGTGCTGCATGCAGCGCTTCTGCAGCCACCTGACGATCTCCCGATGATCCCCATCCGGCATGCACTTCTCCTCGATCCGTCCGTTGATGAACTCCAACGTGACGGTCTCGGGCGCAGCGGAGGCGATCTCCTCGAACTCCTCCACCAACATGTGAGACGTGCGCTCGGCCATAACCGTCATGCTGCACTCCTTTCTGAGCGAAAGCCAGTGTTGCCAGGCGCAGTCGGGGCCGGAGGGGCGTTCCCCAGCAGACCACTCGTTCGAGCACACGCGCCCATGCACAAGGGCCCGCCCACCGCCGGACGACGGTGGGCGGGCCCTCGGGCCGACGGTCCTACGACAGGAACGAGTTGATCTCGATCGTCTCGTCGCGGCCGGGGCCGACGCCGATCGCGGAGATCGGGGCGCCGGACATCTCCTCCAGCGCCTTGACGTAGGCCTGGGCGTTCTTCGGCAGGTCGGCGAAGGTCTTCGCCTTGGTGATGTCCTCGGACCAGCCCGGCAGCATCTCGTAGACCGGCTTCGCGTGGTGGAAGTCGGTCTGGCTGTAGGGCAGCTCCTCGACGCGCTTGCCGTCGATCTCGTACGCGACGCAGACCGGGATCTGCTCCCAGCCGGTCAGCACGTCCAGCTTGGTGAGGAAGAAGTCGGTCAGACCGTTGACCCGGGTCGCGTAGCGGGCGATGACCGCGTCGAACCAGCCGCAGCGGCGGTCACGGCCGGTGGTGACACCGCGCTCGCCGCCGATGGTGCGCAGCGCCTCGCCGTCCTTGTCGAACAGCTCGGTCGGGAACGGTCCGGCGCCGACGCGCGTCGTATAGGCCTTGAGGATGCCGATGACGCGGTTGATCTTCGTGGGACCGACGCCGGCACCCGTGCAGGCGCCGCCCGCGGTCGGGTTCGAGGACGTGACGAAGGGGTACGTGCCGTGGTCGATGTCGAGCAGCGTGCCCTGACCGCCCTCGAAGAGCACGACCTTGTCGTCGTCGAGCGCCTTGTTGAGGATCAGCGTGGTGTCGGCGACGTAGCCCTTGATCTGGTCCGCGTAGCCCAGCAGCTCCTCGACGACCTGCTGCGCCTCGATGGCGCGGCGGTTGTAGAGCTTGGTCAGCAGCTGGTTCTTGACGTCGAGGGCCGCCTCGACCTTCTGGGTCAGGATCGACTCGTCGTAGAGGTCCTGCACCCGGATGCCGACGCGGTTGATCTTGTCGGCGTAGGTCGGGCCGATGCCGCGACCGGTGGTGCCGATCTTCCGCTTGCCGAGGAAGCGTTCCGTCACCTTGTCGAGCGTCGTGTGATACGAGGTGATCAGGTGCGCGTTACCGCTGAGCAGCAGCTTGGACGTGTCGACGCCACGCTCGTTGAGTCCGCTCAGCTCGGAGAGCAGGACCGCCGGGTCGACGACGACGCCGTTGCCGATGACCGGGGTGCACCCCGGCGAGAGGATTCCGGAAGGGAGAAGGTGCAGCGCGTACTTCTGGTCGCCGACGACGACCGTGTGGCCGGCGTTGTTGCCGCCCTGGTAGCGCACCACATAGTCAACGGATCCACCGAGCAGGTCGGTGGCCTTTCCCTTGCCCTCATCACCCCACTGAGCACCGAGCAGCACAAGTGCGGGCACAGGCGTACACCCCTTCCGGGCGGGGCATGTCCAACGTGCGTGGATGGCGTCAGCGTGCGTGTTCACGCGTCCGTCATCGCTAGAGCCGTCGAACCGGTGCCCCGGAATAGACGAAGCCCCTGGCGCAATAGCGCAAGGGGCTCTTGCACCGAGATGCTACCTGAGGAAGGACCGAGGTGTCGGCGCAGCCTTCTGGGCACTCTCCCGTGGACTCCGTTCGGGGGCATTCCCTGCTCGTGGTCATCGACCCGGTCGCCCGCAGTACCGACGGGGAATCCGTGCGGATCGCGAAGGACGTCCTGTGCGCGGGCGCGGGGACGAAAATCTGCCTGCCCGAGGGGCCGGAGGAATTCGCGCGGATTCTTGCCCGGCGGGGGCAGCGGCGGCCGGTGGTGATCGGCGACGACCGGGCGCTGCTACGGATCGTGGGCCTGCTGCACAAGGAACGGGAGCTGGCCGGGGTGCCGGTCTCGATGGTCCCGGTCGGGGCGCCGGCGGCCGTCACGCTGAGCCGGACGCTGGGCGTGCCCACGGACACCGTCGCCGCCGCCCGGGCCGTCCTGGACGGCGGGGAGCGGCCGATGGACCTGCTCACGGACGACAGCGACGGCATCGTGCTGGGCGGGCTGCGCATCCCGTGCGGAAGCGACGGGGGCGGCGGCAGCGGCGCCCGGCACGGGCGTCCCGGGGCGTTCGTGCCCGGCGCGGCGGCCCCGGCCGACCCGACGCGGCCGGGGGCCGCGCGGGGCGGGACGGCGGACGGGCGGTGGGAGTCCCCGCACCCGAGCGGGACCGGCAGCCCGGAGGAGCATCGGCCCTGGTGGGGGCCGGCCGCGCGGACCGCCCGTACGGCGCTGTCGCTGCTGGCGCCGGCGGCGGGCCTGGGAGGGCGGCGCGCCCGGGTGCCGGGCCAGCGGCTGCGGATCGAGGCGGACGGGGTGGTGCTGGCGGATCTGGACCGGCCGGTGCGCGGGGTGTCGGTGGTCCCGGGCGCCCAGGCCGGGGCACGGTGCGGCCGGGTCGAGGGCGGCCCGGAGCTGGCCGAGGTCGTGGTGCACTGGCCGGACGAGGGGCGGCCGGTACGGGCCCGGGCGCGGGCGGTGACGGTCTCCGGCGCGGACTTCCACTACCGGGCGGACGCGGTGGTCGGCGGCCCGGTCAGGACCCGGACCTGGACCGTGCAGCCGGGGGCCTGGCGGCTTCAGCTCCCGCGCAACGGGTGAGGGTGAGGGCCACGGCCCACGGGGGCCGGGGAGGCACCCCGCGGGAAGAGACGGCCTAGCCCTCGTACCGGCTGCGCAGCTCGTCGCGGTGCTCGCGCCAGCGCTCCAGCATGACGGGCAGCTCCTTCTGGAGGAACTCGAAGAAGACGACGGTCTCGTTGAGCCGGCGGCCTGCCGGGGTGGCCGCGCCGAGGCTGTCGACGCCGTCGCGCAGGGTGCCCTCCCAGCGGGTGAGGACGTTCTCCCGGCGCGCCATGGCCTCGTACCACTGGTCGCTGTGGACGCGGTAGCGGTCGCGGCGGGAGCCGGGCTCGCGCTCCCGGCTGACCATGTCGACCTGGGAGAGGTAGCGGACCGCGCCGGAGACGGCGGCGGGGCTGATCTGGAGGCGCTCGCCGAGCTCGGCCGAGGTCAGCACGCCGGAGTCCGAGGAGAGCAGGCAGGCGAAGACCCGGGCGGGCATCCGCGCCATGCCCGCCTCGACCAGCTGGGCCGCGAAGCGCTCGACGAACTGCGAGACCGCCTCCTGGGTGCGTCCCTCGTCGCTCTGCTGCCGCTGCTCACTCATATCCGCATCATCTCCCCTGATCAGACCCGCTCCCCCGACTTTATACGGTTTCTTAACTTCACAAATTTGTGAAACTAGCGTAGCTTCCAAATCATGACCACGGCAATCGCTCCCGCTCCCGCCATCCGGGTGGACGGCCTCCACAAGTCGTTCGGGCGGACCCACGCACTGGACGGCCTCGACCTCGGCGTCGAGGCCGGCGAGGTACACGGCTTCCTCGGCCCCAACGGCGCCGGGAAGTCCACCACGATCCGCGTCCTGCTCGGCCTGCTGCGCGCCGACGGCGGCACCGCCCGGCTCCTGGGCAAGGACCCCTGGCACGACGCCGTCGAACTGCACCGCCGCATCGCCTACGTCCCCGGCGACGTCACCCTGTGGCGCAACCTCTCCGGCGGCGAGGTCATCGACCTCTACGGGCGGCTGCGCGGGGGGCTGGACACCACTCGGCGGGCCACGCTCCTGGAGCGGTTCGAACTCGACCCCACCAAGAAGGGGCGGACGTACTCCAAGGGCAACCGCCAGAAGGTCGCGCTGGTCGCCGCGTTCGCCTCGGACGTCGATCTGCTGATCCTCGACGAGCCGACCTCCGGGCTGGACCCGCTGATGGAGGAGGTCTTCCAGGACTGCGTCACCGAGGAGCGCGACCGCGGCCGTACGGTCCTGCTCTCCAGCCATGTGCTGTCCGAGGTCGAGGCGCTCTGCGACCGCGTCAGCATCATCCGCAAGGGGCGGACCGTCGAATCCGGCTCCCTGGGCGAGCTGCGGCATCTGACCCGTACCTCGGTCATCGCCGAACTCTCGGGCCCGCCCAACGGTCTGGCCGCGCTCCCCGGCGTGCACGGCCTCGCCACCCAGCCGATCGAGCAGGGCCGGGCGCACCGCGTCCGGCTCCAGGTCGACACCGACAAGCTCGACGCCGTACTGCGCTCGCTCGGCACCTCCGGCGTCCGCAGCCTGACCAGCACCCCGCCGACCCTGGAAGAGCTCTTCCTGCGGCACTACCAGGACGACGGGCACGGCGAGGTCGCCGCCGAAGGGGCGGTCGCACGATGACCGCCGCGGCCGCACACCTCTCCGCCCGCCCGGCACGCCCCCGCCATCTGGCGGGCACCGGCGCCCTGTTGCGCCTCGCGCTGCGCCGCGACCGGGTGATGATCCCGGCCTGGGTGCTGGCGCTCGGCGTCGCCGTCGCCTCCATGGGGTCGTCCTTCGAAGCGCTCTACGACACCGCCGCCAAGCGCGTCGAGCTGGCCGGCTCGATGAACGCCAACGGCTCGATGCGGGCGCTGTACGGACCGGTCTTCAGCGACTCCGTCGGCGGCCTGATCGCCTGGCGGATGGCCGGCTTCGGCGCCGTCCTCGCCGCGGTGATGAGCCTGCTGATCGTCGTCCGGCACACCCGCGAGGAGGAGGAGACGGGCCGTCAGGAGCTGCTCTCCGCCGCCATGGTGGGCCGCCGCGCACCGCTGACCGCGGCCCTGCTGGCGGCGCTGCTCGCCAATGCCGTACTCGCCGTGCTGATCGCGGCCGGCCTTGCCAAGTCCGGCCGGCCGGCCGCCGGTTCGCTGGCGCTGGGCCTGGCCATCGGCTGCACCGGCATGCTCTTCGCCGGCCTGGCCGCCATCGCGGCCCAGCTCACCGAGAGCGCCCGGATGGCCAAGGGGCTGACCGGTGCGGTCCTCGGACTCGCCTTCGCGCTGCGCGCCGCCGGCGACGCCGCCACCGCCGACGCCACCTCCCCGCTCACCTGGATCTCGCCGATCGGCTGGTCGGAGAACCTCCGCCCGTACGCCGGGGAGCGCTGGTGGGTGCTGCTGCCGTTCGCCGCGGCGACCGCGCTGACGGTGGGTGCCGCCTACGCCCTGACCGCCCGCCGCGACATCGGCATGAGCTTTCTGCCCGCCCGTCCCGGACCGGCCGCCGCACCGCGCTCCCTGAGCGGCCCCTTCGGCCTGGCCTGGCGGCTGCAGCGCACCACCCTGTTGGGCTGGACGCTCGGCTTCCTGTGCGCCGGCGGGATCTTCGGCGGCATCGCCAAGGGCGCCGCCGACCTGGTCGGCGACAACAGGCAGACGCGGGAGATCTTCGAGCGGATGGGCGGGCAGCAGGGCCTGACCGACGCCTTCCTGGCCACGATGCTGGGCATGCTCGGCATGATCGCGGCGATCTACGCGGCCGGCGCGGTGCTCCGGCTGCGCGGCGAGGAGATCGGTGAGCGCGCGGAGCCCGTGCTGGCCGGCGCGGTGGGCCGGATTCGCTGGGCCGCCGGCCATCTGTCCGTCGCCTTCGCGGGCACCGCCGTGATCCTGGCGTCCGGCGGCCTGGCCCTGGGCCTGTCGTACGGCGTCTCGGTCGGCGATGTCGGCGGCCACCTGGGTCCGGTGCTGGCCGCCGCGCTCGCACAGGTACCGGCCGTCTGGACGCTCACCGGCCTGGCGGTCCTGGTCTTCGGGGTGCTGCCCAAGGCCACCACCGCCGTCTGGGCCGCGGTGGGCGGCTGCCTGGCCATCGGGTGGATCGGGCCCAGCCTCAAGTTCCCCCAGTGGGTCATGGACCTCTCGCCGTACGGCCATCTGCCCAAGCTCCCCGGGGCCGAGGCCACCGCGGCCCCGTTCCTCTGGCTCCTGGGCCTGACCGCCGTCTTCACCGCCGTCGGACTCGCCGGTTTCCGCCGGCGCGACATCGGCTGAGCCCCGGGTGGCGGTTTCACGTGAAACCGCCACCCCCACATGCGTGCGCCGCCGGAGCCGTAGCGGACTCCGGCGGCGCACCCCTGCTTGCCCACAGCCTGTGGACGGCGGATCCTCAGCCCCCGGGCGTCACCAGTCGCGCCTCGTACGCGAACACCGCCGCCTGTGTGCGGTCGCGCAGCCCCAGCTTCACCAGGATGCGGCTGACATGCGTCTTGACCGTGGACTCCGCGACGACGAGATGCTCGGCGATCTCACCGTTCGACAACCCCTGAGCCACCAGCACCAGCACCTCCGTCTCCCGCTCGGTGAGATCGGCGATGCGCTCCTGGGCGGGGGCACGCGGGGTGCCCAGGCGGGAGAACTCGGAGATCAGGCGCTTGGTCACGGTCGGGGCGAGCAGCGCCTCCCCGGAGGCGACGATGCGCACGCCCTCGGCGAGCTGGCCGGCCGAGGCGTCCTTGAGCAGGAAGCCGCTGGCTCCGGCGCGCAGCGCCTGATAGACGTACTCGTCGAGGTCGAAGGTGGTCAGCACCAGGACCTTGGCGTCCGCGTTGGCGGCGACGATCTCGCGGGTCGCCTCCAGGCCGTTCATCTCCGGCATCCGGATGTCCATCAGGACGACATCGGGCTTGAGGACGGCGACCTTGCTCACCGCCTGGCGCCCGTCGACGGCCTCGCCGACGACCTCGATGTCCGGCATGGCGTTGAGCAGGACGGAGAAGCCCTCGCGGACCATCACCTGGTCGTCGACGATCAGTACCCGGATCATGCGCCGCTCCCCTTGGGCGTGGTCTCCCCCGCCGCGTTCGACACCGGGATGAACGCGGCGACCTCGAAGCCGCCGTCCTCGGTGTGGTCTGCGGTCATCTCGCCGCCCAGCATTTGTACCCGCTCGCGCATGCCCAGCACGCCGTGCCCCGCGCCCGGGGACGGCTTGGCCAGCCGGCTCGGGGTGCCGTTGACGATCCGCAGGCCGATCCCGCCCAGGACGTAGGAGATCTCCACCCGGGCGTCGGCACCCGGCGAGTGGCGCAGCGCGTTGCTCAGGGCCTCCTGGACGATCCGGTACGCGGAGAGCTCCACGCCCTGCGGCAGCGGCCGGGGCGAGCCGGTGATCACGGCCTCCACGTTCAGTCCCGTGCTGCGGACGCTGTCGAGCAGCGAGTCGATGCTGGCCAGCGTCGGCTGCGGGGCTTCGGGAGTGCTCTCGGCGAAGGCGTCCGGGTCCTCGGAGCGGACCACGCCCAGGATGCGGCGGAGTTCGGTGAGCGCGGCGACGGCGTTCTCCCGGATCGTGGCGAAGGACGTGGCCAGCTCCGGCGGGGTGTTCTCGACCCGGTACGGGGCGGCCTCGGCCTGGATGGCGATCACGGACATGTGGTGCGCGACCACGTCGTGCAGCTCGCGGGCGATGGTGGCGCGCTCCTCCAGGAGGGTGCGCCGGGACCGCTCCTCGGCGGTGGCGGTCTGGGTCTCGACGACCTGTCGGCGCTCCTCGCGCCAGGCGCGCACCGCCGCGGCGGCGATCAGCACCAGGCCGGAGAAGAACGCCACCGGCGGCACATCGCCCGCACCGCTTCCGCTGAACACCGACAGCACGGTCGTCACACCGAAGGTGACCAGCCACATCTCCATCGCCAGCCGCGGCCGGGTCCGCAGCACCACGAGGGTCATCACGGCCAGGTGGGTGGGGAAGGCCGCCTCACCGAAAGGACTGCCGTACGGGGAGAAGGCCGACGTGGCGAACCACCCCACGACCACCGCGAACAGCGAGATCCAGTAGGCACCCACCGGGCGGAAGAGCGTCAGCGCGGGCGGGACGGCCACCAGCAGGCAGTAGCCCGCCACCAGAACGCCCCGCAGCGGGCCGTATCCGTAGCTCATCGCGAAGGTCGCGAGGAAGACCAGCGCCGCGAAGCCGACCACGATGAAGTGCGGCAGCCAACGCGCCCAGTACCGGATCCGCTCGGGCAGCCAGGGCACCCACCGGGACACCTTGGCGTCCTCCAGCGGCGGCATCGGGCGGAAGGCGAAGGCGTCGACGAACAGGTCCTGGCGCAGCCGGTGCAGCGCGCCATGAGCCATCCGGGCCTCGGAGCGCAGGGTGCTCTGCGTCTGGGTCTTCTCATTCACGCTGACAACGGTAAGCAGAGACCGGCCCCCGGGCGTCCCCACCAGTGGGGATCTCCGGGGGTCCGTCTCAAGTACTACCCGTCGGTCACAACAGCGCGGACAGCAGGCGGCAGCTGGGCGTGCCGGGCGTGACCGGCGCGTAGTGGCCCACACCGGGCAGCTCGCGCAGGTCCGTACCGTCGGGGTGCGCCGCCGCGTAGCGCCGGGAGACGCCGAGCGGGACATCGTCGTCGTCGGCGCCGTGCAGGATCGTCACCGGGACGCCCGGTGGCGGGCGGCGGGCCGGGTCCGCGGCGGCCAGCCGCTCCGGGAGCCCGGGGCCCGCGCCCAGGAGTTCGGCGACCGCGCCGTTGCTCAGCCGCAGCTCATGGGCGTGGGCGAGATCGGCGACCGGCGAGACGGCGATCACCCGGGTCACGGGGGTGCCGGGACGGGCGGCGGCCAGCAACGCGAGATGGCCGCCCGCGGAGTGCCCCACGAGGACCACGCCCTCGGTGCCCGGGACCTCGCGCACCGCCGCCTCGACGGCCGCCTCGACGTCCTCGAACGTCTGTGGCGCACCACCCCCGGCACCGACCCTGCGGTACTCCGCGAGCGCCACCGGCAGCCCCCGCCCGGCCAGCTCGGCGGCGAGCGGCGACAGATGGCGGCGGTCGTACGCCGCGCGCCAGAACCCGCCGTGCAGGAACACCACCAGCGGACCGGGCTCCCCCGAGGGGGTGCCCGCGTCCGCCCGCGGCTCGTAGAGGTCGACGATCTGGTCCGGATGCGGCCCGTACGCCACCGTGCGGTCCGGCGCCACCGGGGCGAGCCCCAGCAGCGCCGTCTCCTCGTCCGTCACGCTCACCCGGCCGCTCCCGGCTCCCCCTCGGGCAGCGCCCCCAGCACCTCGCCGAGCGTCCACGCCGCCCGCTCCGCCTCCGCGAACGAGGTGTAGAGCGGGGTGAAGCCGAAGCGCAGCACGTCGGGCCGGCGGAAGTCGCCGACCACCCCGCGCCGGATCAGCTCCTCCATCACCGCGCCGGCACCCGAGCACGCCAGCGACACCTGGCTGCCGCGCCGCCGGTGGTCCGCCGGTGTCACCGACCGGACCCGGCCCGGCGGTACGTAGGCGCCGACGCACTCCAGGAAGAAGTCCGTCAGGGCGAGGCTCTTGGCGCGGACGTCCTCGATGGCGACGCCGTCCCAGGCCTCCAGCGCCGCCTCCAGCGCGAGCAGCGACAGGATGTCGGGGGTGCCGACCCGGCCGCGTACCGCGCCGTCCGCCGGGGTGTAGGCGGGGTCCATGGCGAACGGGTCGGCGTGCGAGTTCCAGCCCGGCAGCGGCGATTCGAACCGCTCCTGGAGGCTCTCGCGGACGTAGAGGTACGCGGGCGACCCCGGGCCGCCGTTGAGGTACTTGTACGTGCAGCCGACGGCGAGGTCGACGTGGTGCGCGTCGAGGCCGACCGGCAGGGCGCCGGCGCTGTGGCACAGGTCCCAGACGGCGAGCGCGCCCGCGGAGTGCAGCGCGCGGGTGATGCCGGGCAGGTCGTTGAGCTCGCCGGTGCGGTAGTCGACGTGGTTGACCAGCGCCAACGCGGTCCGCTCGGTGACCTCGTCGGCGATCCGCGCGGGCTCCACGGGCCGCACCGCGAGGCCGGTCATCCGGGCCGCGGACCGGGCGATATAGCCGTCGGTCGGGAAGGTCGCGGCGTCGACCAGGATCTCCGTGCAGCCCTTCCCGGCCATCCGGACGCCACCGACCACGGCCTTGAAGATGTTGACGCTGGTCGAGTCGCCGACCACCACCCGGCCGGGGGCCGCCCCGATCAGCGGGGCGATCTTGTCGCCGACCCGCTCGGGCGCGGTCCACCAGCCGGATTCCGTCCAGGAGCGGATGCGCAGTTCGCCCCACTCGCGGCCGATGACCTCGGCTATCCGGCCGGGCACCGCGCGGGGCAGCGCCCCCAGGGAGTTGCCGTCGAGGTAGACGGTGTCGTCGAGGGTGAAGCGGTCGCGGATCGCGGCGAGCGGATCGGCCGCGTCCAACTGCCGGGCGCGGACGGCCTGTTCCCGCTCGCCGGCGGACTCGGGGACGCCGGTGCTGTCGGGGGTTCGGTAAGTCTCAGACATGGCTGCGCGCCGTCCACAGCTCGGGGAAGACGTTCTTGCGGGCCCGCTTCTCCAACCAGGCCACACCCGCGGAACCGCCTGTTCCCATCTTCGCCCCCATGGCCCGCCGGGTCGCGACGAGATGGTCGTTGCGCCAGCGCCACACCAGCTCGCCGACGTCGGTCAGCGCCTCGGCGAGCCGGACCAGCTCCGACTCCTGCGGACCGGCGTAGATCTCGCCCCAGGCCGCCTCGACGGCCGGGTCCGGCTCGTAGCGCTGCGACGGGTCCCGCCGCAGTACGGCCTCGGGGACGGCATGGCCGCGGCGGGCCAGCAGCCGCAGCACCTCGTCCCACAGGCTCGGCTCGTGGAGGGCCTTCTCCAGCTCGGCGTGTACCCGGGGCGCGCCACGGTGCGGCACCAGCATGGACGGGGACTTCTCGCCGAGCAGGAACTCCATCCGCCGGTACATCGCGGACTGGAACCCGCTGCCCTCGCCGAGCGCGCTGCGGTAGGCGTTGAACTGCGCCGGGGTCAGCTTGGCGAGCGGCTTCCAGGCGGCGTTCAGCGCCTCCAGCTCGTAGGCGGAGCGGCGCAGCGCGTCCATGGCCACCGTCAGCTCGTCGCGGCGCAGCGCCGCGGCGGCGGTCTGCCACTCATGGACGATGACGGTGAACCACAGCTCCATGACCTGTGTGGTGACCAGGAAGACCATCTCGCCCGGGTCGTCGGAGAGCGGGTGCTGGAGGTGGGTGAGAACGTCCGCCTGGACGTAGTCCTCGTACGGGGTGGTACCTGCGAAGTCGAGGTTCGGGGTCTCAGGCTCCTGAGCCCCGCCGGTTACCTCGTGGGACATCGCTGTCTCCTCGAAACGTACTCCGGGTAGCGGTCCGCCCCTGCCATGCCGGCACGGGGGCCCCGGTCCCCACCGGGCATCTTCCGCAATGGTCCCCGCAGATGGCAAGGCCCGCCTGGTCAGAGAGCCAGGCGGGCCCGTTCACGGCTCAGGAGAGGGTGTCGGCCGCGGTCGGCGAGGAGTCGCGCAGGAAGGTCGTGCAGCGCTCGTACTCGCCCTGTTCGCCGATCGCCTGGGCGGCGCGGGCCAGGGCGTGCAGGGCACGCAGGAAGCCGCGGTTGGGCTCGTGCTCGAAGGGCACCGGGCCGTGGCCCTTCCAGCCGGCCCGGCGCAGTGCGTCCAGGCCGCGGTGGTAGCCGGTGCGGGCATAGGCGTACGACTCGACGACCCGGCCTTGCTCGAAGGCGTCGTCCGCGAGCTGCGCCCAGGCCAGGCAGGAGGTCGGGTACTTCGCGGCGACATCGGTCGGTGCGGTGCCCGCGGCGAGCAGATCGCGGGGCTCCGGGTCGTCGGGCAGATGGGTCGGGGGCGGTCCCCCGAGCAGGTTCTCGTGAATGGCCATGGGACCAGTATCGCTGCGCTTGGGGCTGCTTCCCACGTTGTCGGCTTTCCCGCCCTTCCGCTGCGCTTTGCTGCTTCCCACGTTGTCGGCTGTCCCGCCGTGGGGGTTCGCGTGGTTCGCCTGCGGCGGGCTGTTGCCGCTGCGCGGGGCTGTTCGGCTGCCGGTGACGGGCCGGAGGGGTAGGGGTGTGGGACTGCTGCGCTTTACGTCCGGACACCCAACCCCTCCGGCCCGCCCCCTCCCGTTGGGGGTGGGAAAAAACCGTGGGGGTGAACGTCAGCCTTCGTGCGCGCGCGGTCGACGGACGGGGCCCGCCCCCACCTGCCTGTCCTCCCCCCCACCCACGGGAGGGGACAGACCGTAGGACGAAGTCCGTAGGGCTGTCACCGCACCCGACAAACAAACGCCCGCCGCCAGGCGCAACGGCGAACAACCACCACGGCGGGAAAGCCGACAACGTGGGAAGCAAGCCCAAGCGCAGCGGACAGGCTTAGCGATCCCCCGGATCCAGCGGTGGTGCGCTCACCCCGCAGTGGTAGGTGCACTCGGGATGGCACCGCTTCTCGGGGGCCGGCTCAGGCCCCCTCAGCGCCGCGGGGCGGACCGTCGACCAGGCGATCAGTGCGCCGACCACCAGCACGCCGGCGCACAGCGGCATCGCGCGCCGGAAGGTCGCCTCGAACTCGTCCGCCGAGCGGTACGCCTCCGGGCCCATGCCCGCCAGCAGCGGTAGCGCGGCCACCGCCATCAGGCCCGCGGCCCGCGCCGCCGCGTTGTTGATACCGCTGGCCAGGCCCGCCCGGTTCACGTCCACCGACGCCAGCACGGTCGCGGTGAGCGGCGCGACCAGTGTCACCATGCCCGCGCCGAGCACCACCATCGCGGGCAGTACATCGGCGAAGTACGACGCCTCGTGGCCCACCCGCAGCATCAGCAGCATCCCGACGGCGCAGAGCACCGGGCCGACGGTCAGCGGGATCCGCGGCCCGACGCGCTGCCCCAGCTCCCCGGAGCGGGCGGACAGCAGAAGCATCAGCACGGTCGTCGGCAGCAGCGCGGTACCCGCCTGCAACGCCGAATAGCCCGCCACGACCTGCAGCTGGAGCACGGAGAGGAAGAAGAAGCCGCTGAACGCGGCGTAGACGCACACCGTCACCGCGTTGATGGCGGAGAACAGCCGGATACGGAAGATCGCGGGCGGCAGCATCGGGTCGGCGTGGCGCCCTTCGACGCGCACGAAGACCACCCCGAGCAGCATCCCGGCCACCGCGGGCACCAGCACGCCCGGAGCGGCCCCCCGGTCCGGCGCGGCGATCAGCGCATAGGTCACCCCGGCCAGCGCCAGCGCTCCCAGCACCGCGCCCCGTACGTCGAAGCCGCCACGCTCGCGGGCGTCCCGCTCCCGGGTCTCCGGTACGTGCCGCAGCGCCACCGGCACACACACCGCCGCGAGCGGCACGTTCAGGAAGAACACCCAGCGCCAGCCGGGGCCGTCCACCAGCCAGCCGCCGACGAACGGGCCGACCGCCGCCGCCACCCCGCCCAGCCCCGACCAGGCGCCGACGCCCCGCGCCCGGTCGTCGGGGTGGAAGACGGCCTGGATCAGCGCCAGCGAGCCGGGGGTGAGCAGCGCCCCGCCGACGCCCTGCAGCGCCCGGGCCGCGATCAGCACCCCGGCGCCCGGCGCGAGGCCGCACAGCAGCGAGGCCGCGGCGAACCAGACCACGCCGATCACGAAGATCCGGCGCCGCCCGTAGCGGTCGCCCAGCGCCCCGCCCAGCAGGATCAGCGAGGAGAGCGTGAGCAGGTACGCGGTCACGGTCCACTGCAGGACCGCCAGATCCGCGTCGAGGTCCTCGCCGATCCTCGGCAGCGCGACATTGACGACCGTGCTGTCGAGCAGCGCCATGCCGGAGCCCAGCACGGCCGTGGTCAGCACCCACCGGCCCCGCGCCGAGGCCAGCCGGACCTCGCCGGGAGCCTGGGACCCCTGCCGTTCGCTCATACGGCGAGCTTGCCCGGCGGCGGCGAGCCGCGCACGGCGAAGGCCCCGCACCTCACCCGAGATGCGGGGCCTTCGAGCCGTACGGGACTACTTGATCTTGGTGCCCGTGGAGCGCAGGTTGGCGCAGGCCTCGGTGACCCGCTTGGCCATACCGGCCTCGGCCAGCTTGCCCCAGCTGCGCGGGTCGTAGGTCTTCTTGTTGCCGACCTCGCCGTCGATCTTCAGCACGCCGTCGTAGTTGCGGAACATGTGGTCCGCGACCGGGCGGGTAAAGGCGTACTGGGTGTCGGTGTCCAGGTTCATCTTGACCACGCCGTTCTCCAGCGCGGTGGCGATCTCCTGCTCGGTGGAGCCGGAGCCGCCGTGGAAGACGAAGTCGAACGGGGCGGCCTTGCCGTACTTGGCGCCGACGCCCTCCTGGAGGTCCTTCAGCAGCTCGGGGCGGAGCACGACGTTGCCCGGCTTGTAGACGCCGTGGACGTTGCCGAAGGAGGCGGCGAGCAGGTAGCGGCCCTTCTCGCCCAGACCGAGCGCCTCGGCCGTGCGCAGCGCGTCGTCGACCGTGGTGTACAGCTCGTCGTTGATCTCGTGGGTGACGCCGTCCTCCTCGCCACCGGTCGGGGTGATCTCGACCTCAAGGATGATCTTGGCGGCGGAGGCCTTGGCCAGCAGCTCCTGGCCGATGGCCAGGTTGTCGGCCAGGTTCTCGGCCGAGCCGTCCCACATGTGCGACTGGAACAGCGGGTTCTGGCCCTTGGCCACCCGCTCCGCGGAGATGTCGATCAGCGGGCGGACGTACCCCTCCAGCTTGTCCTTGGGGCAGTGGTCGGTGTGCAGTGCGACGGTGATGTCGTACTTGGCCGCGACGACGTGCGCGAACTCGGCGAGCGCGACGGCGCCGGTCACCATGTCCTTGCTGTACTGGCCGCCCAGGAACTCCGCACCACCGGTGGAGATCTGGATGATGCCGTCGCTCTCGGCCTCGGCGAAGCCCCGCAGCGCGGCGTGCAGCGTCTGCGTCGACGTGACGTTGATGGCCGGGTAGGCGAACTTGCCGGCCTTCGCCCGGTCCAGCATCTCGTTGTAGACGTCGGGGGTTGCGATGGGCATCTGTCCGCTCCTTGTGTATGCGGGTGTGCGTTCTTGGCCCTGACCAGGCGAGGACTTCGCCGGGCCACATCTTTCCAGACTCCGTCGGCAGCTCCACATCGCCCATCCGGCCGTCATGCGAAAGGGGTGCGGTGTTTCACGTGAAACACCGCACCCCTTAGCAATGGCGCAGGTCAGAGCGGCATGTACCCGCTCTCCCGGTCCTTTGGCCGGTCTCAGGCCAGGCCGAGGTCACCGAGCTGGTAGCCCGTGATATAGGGCAGCCCGGCCTCGGCGATCGCCGAGGCGGCGCCACGGTCGACGATCGTTGCGACCGCGACGACCTCGGCACCCGCCTCGCGCGCCGCCTCGACGGCGGTCAGCGGCGAGCCGCCCGTGGTGGAGGTGTCCTCGACGACCAGAACCCGGCGGCCCTTGATGTCCGGGCCCTCGATACGGCGCTGCATACCGTGCGCCTTCTGCGCCTTGCGGACGACGAAGGAGTCCAGCCGGCGGCCGCGGGCGGCGGAGGCGTGCAGCATCGAGGTGGCGACCGGGTCGGCACCGAGCGTCAGCCCGCCCACCGCGTCGTAGTCAAGATCGGCGGTGATGTCCAGCATCAGCCGACCGACCAGCGGCGCGGCCTCGCCGTCCAGGGTGATCCGGCGCAGGTCGATGTAGTAGTCGGCCTCCTTGCCGGAGGAAAGCGTCACCTTGCCGTGCACCACGGCCTTGTCCTTGATCTGCTGCAGCAGCTCGCCACGCACGTCGTCACTCATGCCCATGAGCTTAGGCGGTGCCCGGGGACAGGCTCCGCCAGCTCCAGGTAGTGGAGATCTCCAGCGGATCGATGGGGGTGACCAGGCACGGCACCGTGTTGAGGCCGTTCGGCGGGCCGGACTGCGGCTCGACGCAGACCGCGGCCTCCTGTTCGTCGTAGATCACGACCCACTCGGCGCGGCTGGCGACCCTCAGCTCCAGGCGGCCCGGCCAGGTGAGCGTGACATCGACGCCCCGCGGCATACCGAAGCAGTCGTCCCAGGGCCCCGGCTTCGGCATGATCCGCCGCCCGGTCGGCAGATGGTCGGCGCCCCGCTCCTCCTGCCACTCCGGCGCGAAGTCGAGCTGCGCGTCCTCGCCGCCCTCGCCCAGGTTCCGCCGGAACCAGGGGTGCCAGCCGGCCTGCGCCGGGAAGGAGTCGGCAGTCGCCTCGACGCCCATGGTGAGGGTGAGCGAACCGCCGTCCTCGGCCAGTTCGACGATCTGGGTGACCTGCCCCGGGTACGGCCACGGAGCCGCCGGGTCCGCGAGGTCGTAGGTGAAGACCGCCTGCGTCGCGCTCGAACGCGCGGTGCGCCAGCGGAGGTTGCGGCCGGTGCCGTGGATGGCGTGCGGTGCGGCGTCGACCGGCATCTGGTGCAGCTCCCCGCCGTTGCGGAACCGACCGTCCTCGATCCGGCCGCACCACGGGACCATGGGGAAGCAGCCGTAGTGGTCGCCCTGCCGCAGCAGCTCCGTACCGCCGACACGGAGGCTGCCGATGCGGCAGCCGTTGTCCGGTTGAACGGTCACTTCGGCGGCCCCGGCCGCCAGCCGCACGCCCGCCGCCTGCGGCGCGGGCTGAGTGGGGTTGTCGGTGCTCACGGTCCGACCCTCCCATGTTTTCGGCTGCGGCGCCGTGGGGGTTGTTCGCCGTTTCGCCCTTTCGCTGCGCTTGGCTGGCTTCCCACGTTGTCGGCTGCGGCGCCGTGCTGGTTGTTCGCCGTTGCGCCTGCGGCGGGCGTGGGTTGTCGGGTGCGGTGACAGCCCTACGGACTCCGTCCTACGGTCTGTCCCCTCCCGTGGGTGGGAGTGGGAAGGCCCGGTGGGGGCGGGCCGAATCCGTCGACCGCGCGCGCACGAAGGCTGACGTTCACCCCCACGGTCTTTTTCCACCCACCCACGGGAGGGGGCGGGCCGGAGGGGTAGGGGTGTGGGACGTAAAGCGCAGCAGTCCCACACCCCTACCCCTCCGGCCCGTCACCGGCAGCCGAACAGCCCCGCGCAGCGGCAACAAGCCCGCCGCAGGCGAACCACGCGAAACCCCCACGGCGGGAAAGCCGACAACGTGGGAAGCAGCCCCAACCGCAGCTACAGACGTCGACGCCGCAAAACCCGCCCCACCACCACCGCCGACGCCAGAACGACCGCCGCGGCCGGGGCCGCCCACCGCAGGGTCGCGGAGGTGCTGTTCGTCTCGGGGGCGGGCACCGGCGCGTAGCGGCCGCGGGGCGGAGCGTGGTCGACCTCCTCCGCGCTGCGGCCGATCATCGTCCGGCGGGCGTGCGCGGCCTCCGCGGGGGCGCCGTCCGCGTCCTCGCCGTAGGCGTGCTCGGGGTGCGCGTCCTGTGCCGCGGCGTCCGCGGCCAGGTCGTCCGTCGCTCCGATGGCGTTCTCGTCGCTGAGCGGATCGAGGGAGGGCGGCGGAACCTCGGCGTCGAACACGCTGTGCCGGGCGGAGTCGTCGGCGTCGGTCACCGGCCGCTGCCGCAGATCCGCCGCCAGGTTCTCCGCGAAGCGGTCCAGCAGCCGGCGGCCCGCGGATCGGGCGGCCTGGTCGCTGGCCTCGGCGAGCCGGCCGTCGCTGTGCAGCGTGCCGGAGCAGGCCAGGGTCGTACCGGGCCCGGGCTCGGTGGCCGGGGAGAGGCGTACGACCAGCGTCAGCACGACCGCGCCGTCGCCCCGCGCCTCGGTGCCCTTCGCCTCCACGGTCACCGTGGCGGGCGCGCCGTCCTCGCCGGGTCTGTCGTCCGCGGCGCCGCTGACCGTCAGCGTGCCGCGATAGGTGATGGTGGAGCTTCCGATGCGCAGCCGCAGCCGGCCCTCGGGGCAGTGCGGGGCCGCGTCGGCGTCGAGCTGGACTCCCGGGACGCAGCGCGCCACCCGCTCCGGCTCGGTGAGCGCCTGCCGCACGGTCCCGACGGGAAACGGAACGTACACCTCATGCTCCATGACATGGGAGCCTAATTCCTTCTCCAGCGCCGAGGGGACCCCCTGGCGGGTGTGGACGGTGTTCGCGTCGGGTCCGCCCGCCCCAGGGCCTGCTGCGAGCCCTTCGCCCGCGCGCACGGTGGCCCGTCGTATCAGTCCAGATATTGCGGGTGCATCAGTGTCGACGCCCGCAGGCCGGGGATCCGGGCCCGGGCCACCCCGCTCCGGCCGGCCAGCAGCTCATCGACGGTGAGACCGCCCAGATGCGGCGCATCAGAGGCGTGCACGAACCGCGGCGGGTGCCGGGCGGCCAGTACGAAGCCCCAGTAGCGCGGCCCGCCGGGCGGCGGGGCGGCGGTGTGCTCCTCCTCGGCCGCCGAGCGGGCCGGTCCGCCCAGGCGGTCCGGGCCGCCGGAGACGTCCGCGGGCCGGCCCGGCAGGCGGTACGGGACGGTCGCCAGGCCCACCGACCGCACCGTCGCCTCCACCGTCCAATACGACCGCGCCCGCGTGCCCGGCGGCCCGGCGTGCACCACCAGCCGCCCGTCGGGGGCCAGCATCCGGGCCGCCATGCCGTAGAACTCCTGGGAGTAGAGCTTGGTGCTGGCCGTGATGCCGGGGTCGGGGAGATCGGAGACGACGACGTCGTACGGCGCCGGGTGCCGGCCGTGCGCACCCTGCCGCCGCAGCCAGTCGAAGGCGTCGGCGGTGACCACATGCACCCGCGGATCGTCCATCGAGTGCTGGTTGAGGCGGGAGAGCCCGGGGTCCGTGCGCGCCAACCGCACGACGCCGGGGTCGAGTTCGACGACGGTCACCGAGCGGACCCCGCCGTGGCGGAGGATCTCGCGCACCGCCAGGCCGTCGCCCCCGCCCAGTACCAGCACCCGGGCGTGCGGCCCGCCCGCGAGCGCCGGGTGCACCAGCGCTTCGTGGTAGCGGAACTCGGTGTCCGCGCTGACCCGCAACCGCCCGTCCAGATACAGCTCCAGCGGCGGGCCGGAACCTTTCCTCCCCCGCCCCGCACCGACTCCGGGCCCCGTGCCACCGGTCATCACCACTTCCTGGACGCCGGTCTGCACCGCGACCCGCGCCGACGAGCCGTACACCGCCCGCCGGGCGGCGCGTTCGAACGGCGTGGCCAGCAGCACCCCCGCGGCCAGCAGCACGAGCACCAGGACGTTGACGCCGAGAAGCGCCCATCGGGCACGGACGGTCAGATCGTGGCGGAACAGCCACAGCACCAGCACGCCGCCGGCCGTCGCGTTGATCGCGCCGGTGACCAGCGCGCCGGTCAACTGGCCGAAGCACGGCAGCAGCAGAAAGGGAAAGGCCAGTCCGCCGACGAGCGCACCGACGTAGTCGGCGGCGAACAGGTCGGCGACCGCGCCGCCCGCGTCCTGCCGGCGGACCCGCTGGATCAGCGTCATCAGCAGCGGCACCTCGGCGCCGATCAGCACGCCGATGGCCAGGGAGAAGCCGACGAGCGCGGAGCGGGACTGGCCGTACCAGGCGAAGCAGGCGTAGAGCGCCATCGCGGAGCAGCCGCCGACCAGCGCGAGGGCGGCCTCGACAGCGCCGAAGCCGACCGCCGCCCGGCAGCGCAGCCGCTTGGCGAGCAGCGCGCCGACGCCCATCGCGAAGACCATGACGGACAGCACGACCGACGCCTGGGTGACCGAGTCGCCGACCAAGTACGTTGCCAGGGCGACCAGTTCGAGTTCGTAGACCAGGCCGCAGGCGGCGCAGACGAAGACCACGGCGAGGACCAGCAGCCTGCCGAGCCCGGCCGGCACGGGAAGTCGCGCAGGCGTCATGGCCTCCGGCGGCCCGAGGGCTCCGGTAAGAGCGGACTCTGGCGGGTCGATCATGAAATGAACGCTACGTGACGATTCGACGCCTCTAGGTCACCCACACGAGTGCACTCTGCGGGCTACACGCGTCAGTTGGAGCGATGTCGATGCGTGGGACAGAGCGGGGCGTCCGCGCCGCGCGCCCGGCGCACACCATGCCGCACGCGCCTCAACGCACCTCCGCACCCTGGGCATGCACTCCCAGTGCGCGCCACGCCTCCCTCGCCCCCACTCCCCGCACGACCGCCGGCGGCGCGGGACCCTCCTGGCCACTTTCGCCGGTGGCCCGCTAGACCGCCGCGACCGCCGCGCGTACGCCCACGCGGGTACGGGTGGCCACCAGGCGGCCCTCCTGCGGATACGCGTGCCAGGTCCGCCAGCGCACCTGCCCCTGCTGGCACTGCGCCAGCATCGCGGTGAAGGCGTGCGGCGAGCCGGGGAACGTACCGGCCAGGCCGTGCGGATGCTCGGCGACCAGCGCGAGCAACTCCTGTGCACGGCCCGCGAACGAGCCGCGCGAGAGCGTCTCCACATGCGCGGCGAATTCGTACTCCCAGTCGCCCAGACGCTTCGCCACACCGAGCGGCAGCGGGGTGCTGCTGCCCGGCATACAGGCGACCGTCTCGGAACAGGTGCCGTGCTCCTCTTCGAGAAGCACCTGATGAGAAGCGCCGAGCAGCCTCAACTGCACCTGGGCGCCATGGAGTTGGAGATCGAGGACGGCAAGGGCCGGCAGGGGTTCCCTGCCCAGCGCCCAGGCCAGGTCGGATGCACGGGTATCGGTGTACGCCGTCGTCAAAGTGGTGAGCATGGGTCGGCTCCGCAAGCACGCATTGGAAGGGTGGGCCGGCCCGCCCGAGGGTCCAGGGATGTACGTCTGCCTGCCGGCTCGTGCCCACGTGGGATCGGAGAACGTGGGGGATTCTCTATGAAGAGGGAATCATGAAAGCCCGGTCGCCCACAGCGTTTTTACCCATCTTCGCCGGGTTTCCATCCCCTAGAGGGCCATGCAGTTCAACTGTTCAACATTCTTACGCCCGGCGGGTGTTGGCGCCTCGCCACCATCCACCGGGCGCATATGCGCAGGGGCACAAGCCACCCGCATGTGTGCAGCTGAACGGGCCCCTCGGCCGGTCCGGTCGGCGCCGCGCGACGGTGCCGCGTCCGACTCAGCAACCCCCGCCGCCGCCACCGCCGCAGCCACCACCGCCGCCCCCGCCGCAGGAGGAGGAACCCCCGCCGCAGGAGGAGCCGCCGCACGAGTGGCCACCGTGGTGCCCGCCCCCGTGGTGGCCGCCCCCGTGGTGGCCGCCGCTCGAACCCGCGCCACCGGCGGCCCACCAGCTGCCACCGCTCGAACCGCTCGACTTGCGGTAGCCGCTCCCGCTCCGCCCGCCGGTGCCGCTCCGCGAGGCCAGGGCCACCAGCCCGATCACCACCGCGCAGATCACCAGGAAGACCACGATTCCCATCTGCCTCACACTCCTTTTCAGTCCCCCGAAGCGTGGGGCACCTCCCACGCCCTTTAGGCAGTGGGGGCACATCGCTCCGTCCGGCGCCCCGTGCGCCGCTCGCGGCGCCGTTCGCGCCGCCGGCCGTCCGCGTCGACGACCGTCTCAGTCCTGTATGCGGGGCTGATGCCCGAGCCCGGGAGTCTCAAAGCACAGTTGAGGAAGTCCAGAGGTTCGGCGGAGGATGGCGCGCATGGACCGACCGCTGCTCAACCGCCGCCTCGCCGAATTCGGCACCACGATCTTCGCCGAGATGTCAGCACTCGCCCTACGGACCGGCTCCATCAACCTCGGCCAGGGCTTCCCCGACGCCGACGGCCCGGAGGAAGTCAGAGAGGCAGCGGTCCGTGCCCTGCGCGACGGCCGCGGCAACCAGTACCCGCCCGGCCCCGGCGTCCCGGAACTGCGCACCGCCGTCGCCGCCCATCAGGAGCGCTTCTACGGCCACCTCGGCCTGGCGTACGACCCCGACACCGAGGTCCTGGTCACGGCCGGCGCGACCGAGGCCATCGCGGCCTCGCTGCTCGCGCTGCTGGAGCCGGGCGACGAGGTCATCGCGCTGGAGCCGTACTACGACTCCTACGCCGCCTGCATCGCGATGGCCGGCGGCCGGCGGGTACCGGTGACCCTGCACGCCGATCCGGAATCCGCGACATACCGCCTCGACCTCGACGAACTGCGCGACGCCGTCACGGATGACACCCGCCTCATCCTCCTCAACACCCCCCACAACCCCACCGGTACGGTCCTGACCCGCGCCGAGCTCACGGCCATCGCCGAGCTGGCGGTGGAACGCAACCTCCTCGTCATCACCGACGAGGTCTACGAGCACCTGGTCTTCGAGGGCGAGCACCTGCCCCTCGCGTCCTTCCCCGGGATGCGCGACCGCACGGTCACCATCGGCTCGGCCGGCAAGACCTTCTCCTTCACCGGCTGGAAGGTCGGCTGGGTCACCGCGGCGCCGGAACTGGTGAGCGCGGTCCGCTCCGCCAAGCAGTTCCTCACCTTCGTCTCCGCCGGCCCCTTCCAGTACGCCGTGGCCGAGGCCCTCGCCCTGCCCGACGACTACTACACCGGCCTGCGCGACGATCTGCGCGCCAAGCGCGACATCCTGGCGACCGGCCTCGCCGACGCCGGCTTCCAGGTCTTCCGCCCCTCGGGCACGTACTTCATCACCACCGACATCCGCCCCCTCGGCGAAACGGACGGCTTCGCCTTCTGCCGCGCCCTGCCCGAACGCGCCGGCGTCGTCGCCATCCCCAACGCCGTCTTCTACGACCACAAGGACCGCGGCGCCCCGTACGTCCGCTTCGCCTTCTGCAAGAGCGTCGATCTGCTGGAGGAGGCGGCGGGACGGCTCAAGCGGCTGTGAAGGGTCCGTAGAACGCCCTTCTCCGGCCCCCGGACAGACGAAGGCCCCGGAGCCGGCAGCTCCGGGGCCTTCGCAGCCGGGTGGGTGTGGGACGTACGGGGCTCAGGCCTCGTCGTCGCCCGGCTTGTCGTCGGAGTCGCCTTCGATCTCGGCCTCCAGGCCGAGCTGCTCGACGATCCACTTGTCGAATTCGATCGAGGCGCGGACCCAGCTGACCGTGCTCGACACAAAGTGTTCGAGCGAGACGCCGGTGCCGATCAGCATCGATGCCTCACCGATCAGACGGACCGTGCCGTCGTCATGGGTGTGGGTGTAGGCCTTGGGCCACAGCGTCCGGCGGTTCCAGTCGTCGATCGCCTCCAGCAGCTTCGACTTCTCGTCGATGCCGTGGGCACGGTCGTAGAACGTACGGACGGAGAAGATCTGCTGCTCCTCCTCGCCCCGGAACATGAAGTACGTGCGGAACTGCTCCCACGGGGCGGCGAGGTCACCCTCCTCGTCGACTACGTACTTCAGCTCCATCTGGTCGAGGAGCTGCTTGACCAGGTCCTGGTCTGGCACGACGGGACCATCAGGCCCCGACGGCTCGGGTTCGGGCTGGCCCCCGAAATTCGGAATCGAGGACGGGTCGATGCTCACCGTGGAATTCCCTTCGTATGGTCCTTGCCATCCTCCCCCACATCCGCCCCGTCCTGGCAACCCCAGAGGGGCGGGTGCGGGCAAGGTGTCGCTCAAGGCAACGATCCGGCGGCACGATCAGGCACCCGAGCCGGCCCGCCGGACCCGCCGGCGGACCGTCCGCGCAGCTCAGGCCGCCCCTTCTCGCACCGGCAGCACCGACAGCCGGTCACCGTCGACATCCACCCGCACGGTGTCCCCGTCCAGCACGTCACCCGCCAGGATGGCGCGGGCGAGCTGGTCGCCGATGGCCGTCTGGACCAGGCGGCGCAGGGGGCGCGCCCCGTAGGACATGTCGGGGGCCGGCGCGCCGTCGACCGGCTGCCGGCCGAGCCAGGCGAGCCAGGTCAGGGCGCGGTCGGTGACGTCCAGCGTCAGACGGCGCTCGCCCAGGCGGCGCTGCAGGTGGTCGAGCTGGAGCCGGGCGATCCGCTGCAGCTGGTCCGTGCCGAGCGGGTGGAAGACCACCACGTCGTCGAGCCGGTTGAGGAACTCGGGCCGGAACGAGGACCGGACCGTCTCCAGCACCTTCTCCCGCTTCTCGTCCTCCTTCAGCAGCGGGTCCATCAGGAAGGCGGAGCCGAGGTTGGAGGTCAGGATCAGGATGGTGTTGCGGAAGTCGACCGTGCGGCCCTGGCCGTCCGTGAGCCGTCCGTCGTCGAGCACCTGGAGCAGGACGTCGAAGACCTCGTGGTGGGCCTTCTCCACCTCGTCCAGGAGGACGACGGAGTACGGGCGGCGGCGTACGGCCTCGGTGAGCTGGCCGCCCTCCTCGTAGCCGACGTATCCGGGCGGCGCGCCCACCAGGCGGGCGACGGAGTGCTTCTCGCCGTACTCCGACATGTCGATCCGGACCATCGCCCGCTCGTCGTCGAAGAGGAAGTCCGCGAGCGCCTTGGCCAGCTCGGTCTTGCCGACGCCGGTCGGGCCGAGGAAGAGGAACGAGCCGGTGGGGCGGTCCGGGTCGGCGATGCCGGCGCGGGTACGCCGCACCGCGTCGGAGACCGCCCGTACGGCCTCGGACTGACCGATCAGCCGCCGGCCGAGCTCGTCCTCCATGCGCAGCAGCTTCTGGGTCTCGCCCTCCAGCAGGCGGCCCGCCGGGATGCCGGTCCAGGCGCCGACCACATCGGCGATGTCGTCCGGCCCGACCTCCTCCTTGACCATGGACTCCTTGGAGGCCTCCTGCTCGGCCTCGGCGGCGGCCGCGGCCTGAAGCTCCTGCTCGACGGCCGGGATCTCGCCGTAGAGCAGCTTGGAGGCGGCGTCGAAGTCACCGTCGCGCTGGGCGCGCTCGGCCTGGCCGCGCAGGTCGTCGAGCTTCTCCTTCAGCTCACCGACCCTGTTGAGGCCCTGCTTCTCCTTCTCCCAGCGGGCGGTCAGGCCGCGCAGCTCCTCCTCCTTGTCGGCGAGGTCCTTGCGCAGCTTCTCCAGCCGCTGGACGGAGCCGGCGTCGGTCTCGTTCTTGAGGGCCAGCTCCTCCATCTTCAGGCGGTCGACGGCGCGCTGGAGCTCGTCGATCTCCACGGGCGAGGAGTCGATCTCCATACGGAGCCGGGAGGCGGCCTCGTCGACGAGGTCGATGGCCTTGTCGGGCAGGAAGCGGGAGGTGATGTAGCGGTCGGAGAGAGTGGCGGCGGCGACCAGCGCGGAGTCGGCGATCTGCACCTTGTGGTGCGCCTCGTAGCGGCCCTTGAGACCGCGCAGGATGGCCACCGTGTCCTCCACGGTCGGCTCGGCGACCAGCACCTGCTGGAAGCGCCGCTCCAGCGCCGGGTCCTTCTCGATCCGCTCGCGGTACTCGTCGAGCGTCGTCGCACCGACCATCCGCAGCTCGCCGCGGGCCAGCATCGGCTTGAGCATGTTGCCGGCGTCCATGGACGAGTCGCCGCCGGCGCCCGCGCCGACGACCGTGTGCAGCTCGTCGATGAAGGTGATGATCTGGCCGTCGCTGGACTTGATCTCCGCCAGGACGGTCTTCAGCCGCTCCTCGAACTCACCGCGGTACTTCGCGCCCGCGACCATCGCCCCCAGGTCGAGCGCGACCAGCCGCTTGTTGCGCAGCGACTCGGGCACATCGCCCTTGACGATCCGCTGGGCCAGGCCCTCGACGACGGCGGTCTTGCCGACACCCGGCTCGCCGATCAGCACCGGGTTGTTCTTCGTCCGGCGGGAGAGCACCTGCACCACCCGGCGGATCTCGTGGTCCCGGCCGATGACCGGGTCGAGCTTGCCCTCGCGGGCGGCCGCCGTGAAGTCCGTACCGAACTTCTCCAGCGCCTTGTACGTGCCCTCCGGGTCGGCGTTGGTCACGCGCTGGCCGCCGCGGCTCGCCTCGAAGGCGGCCAGCAGCTTCTTGGCGGAGGCGCCCTGCTGCTCCAGCAGCTCGCCGGTGCGGCCGCCCTTGGCGGCGATCCCGATCAGCAGGTGCTCGGTCGAGACGTAGGCGTCGCCCAGCTCCTTGGCCCGCTGCGTCGCGTCCGCGATCGCGGCGAGCAGATCGCGGTCCGGCTGCGGCGGGGCGACCGTCGAGCCCTGCACGCTGGGCAGCGCGGCGAGCTGGCGCTCGGCGCCGTTGCGCAGCACGGCGGCGTCCGCCTCGACGGCCGCCAGGAGGTCCATGATGTTCTCGTTGTCCTGCCCGGCCAGCAGCGCCAGCAGGAGATGCGCGGACGTCATGTCCGCATGCCCGGCGGTGATCGCCCGGTCATTGGCGGCGCTCAGCGCCTCCCGGCTCTTGTTGGTCAGCTCGGCGTCCACGGCCCGGTGTCCTCCCTGTGTGCGTGCTGTTCGGATGCTTCTACTTGCAGGTACCAACGTGCAATAAGTTGAGTCTATTCCACTCAAGGCTGCCCGTATGAGGGAACGGCGCCGAACACGCCTTCGCTGCCGGTGATGGCCGGTGACACTGGCCTTCGACCATAAGGAGGGGCAGCATGACGGCTATGGCACATGAGCCGATGGTGACCGACGAGAACCTCCTGGATTACTTCCTTGCCCTGGAGCCTCCCGAGGGCCTCCGGGCTGAGTTGATCGAGGGGGAGATCGTATTGTCGCCATCGCCGGACAACAGGCATGAGCGGTTCATCAGCAGGATCACCCAGCAGATCCTGGCGAAGTCCGAAACCGCCATGGACTTCTCCGGCAACAAGGGCGTGGAGATGCCGCGCGGGGGGCTATGCCCCAAGAACTACGTGATCCCCGATGCCGTGTTCGTGCCCTACGAAGCGGACATCTTCGATCTGCCGGGGAACTGGATCCCCAATTCCGCAGTCGCCTTGGTCATCGAGGTGACCTCCAGCCGCCCCCGAGGGGATCGCGTGACGAAGCGGCATTGCTACGCCCGTGCCGGGATCCCGCTCTACTTGCTCGTCGACCGCGAGAAGTCGACGATGACGCTGTTCAGCGAGCCGGCAGGCGAGGATTACACCGGAATCCACCGGTCCCCCTTCGGCAAGCCGGTTCCCATCCAGGCCCCCTTCTCCTTCGACCTGGACACCACCGACTTCCTCTGAGTGGGCCGGGCCTACCCTTGCCCCCATGCCTCACGACCTCTCCGCCCTCACCCCCGAGTACCTCGCCTTCTGGGGCGAGTACCTGATGCCGACGCTCACCACGCTGCGTGCGGACGGGACGCCGCACGTCGTCCCCGTGGGCGTCACCTACGACGCCGGGCAGCAGATCGCGCGGATCATCACCCGCAAGGACAGCACCAAGGTCAAGAACGTTCTCGCCGCCGGGGCGGACGGCGCGACGGTCGCCGTGTGCCAGGTCGACAAGGGGCGCTGGGCGACCCTGGAGGGCATCGCGCGGGTGCGTACGGACGCGGAGACGGTGGCCGACGCGGTCGGCAGGTACGCCGAACGGTACGGGCGGACGCCGACGCCGAACCCCGATCGAGTCATGATCGAGATCGCGGTGACCAGGGCGATGGGGCGGGCCTGAGAGCCCGTACCCGCACGGCGCACACCCCGGTCCGGACCTGGCCGAAAACACACCCTCCACAGCAGGCAACAACCGCCCGACTGGTACCCAGGTACGACAGGAAACCGAACAGCTCCGCGCAATGAACGGGCGGGATCGGACCTGTCCCGTGCATGAGACGGCAGCTGGAGGCCGTATGGCGTCGGCATTGAGCATCGTCACGACCGTTCCGCGCCCACCGCGCCCCGCCCCACCACGCCCGCACGCCGAGCTCTGCCCGCGCTGCGGTGGCCAACTCGCCGTCAACCAGGACGGCTGGAAGATCTGCCACGCCTGCGGTTACGCCTCGCCGCCCGGCACAGCCCCTCCACCACGAGCCGCCCTCGGGGGTATCGTCGCCCCCACAGTCGCCACGCCCCGGAGGGCACGATGAACTCGGTCCGAGTCACGGCGATCGCCTGCCTGATGCCGCTGTCCGAGCTGGACGAGGATCCGTTCCTGGTCGACGACCGCAGCCAGCACGACATGTGCAAGCAGTGGGCGGCGGCCCGTGACTACCACCTGACCTGCCAGCTCAGCCTGCACCAGCTGCGCGCCGACCACCGCGCGCTGTGGCGGGACGTCGAAGAGGGCCTGGTCGACGTGTTCGTCACGCCCAACCGCCGGGCCCTGGAGTACGCCATCGACGGCGCCGACGAGTTCTCCGCACGGTGCGCGGCAGCCGGCGTACGGCTGGAGACCGCCGACTTCGACGAGCCGGTCTACACGTTGGCGATGAAGTCGCAGGTGCACCGGCGGCTGTCGATGCCGACGGCCGGGTACAACGGCTGCTGACCGGCTCGGCGCGCCGGCGGGCACACTCACGCGGATGACAAAAAGGGCCGGGATCACCCGGCCCTTTTCGCCACGTAGGTGCGGGGCGCGCCCCGGCCGTCCGCTACTCGGACCGCTTGGGCCGCCACACCACCAGCGCACTGGTCTGCTGGACGTCCTGATAGGGCACCAGATCGCGCCGGTAGGAGGCGTGCACCGCCGCCTCCCGCTGCCGCATCGCGCTGGCCGCGCCCTCCAGGGCGCCCTGCAGTTCGGCGACCCGCTGCTGCAGGGCCGCGACCTGGTTCTCCAGCTCGATGATGCGCTTGATACCGGCGAGGTTGATGCCCTCGTCCTGGGACAACTGCTGCACCGTACGGAGCAGTTCGATGTCCCGGGCCGAATAGCGGCGGCCCCGCCCGGCCGTGCGGTCGGGCGAGACCAGCCCCAGCCGGTCGTACTGGCGCAGGGTCTGCGGATGCAGGCCGGAGAGCTGAGCCGCGACGGAGATGACGTACACCGGCGACTCATCGGTCAGTTCATACGGGTTACGACGCTGCCCGCCCCGGCTGTCCATCTCAGTCTCCCTTCGCGGCCTGGAACAGCTCCGCCCGCGGGTCGTGGCCCGCGGTCGCCTCGCGATAGGACTCCAGCGCTTCCTTCGCCTTGTCGCCGAGGTCCTCGGGGACCAGCACCTCTATGGTGACCAGCAGATCACCCCGGGTGCCGTCCTTACGGGCCGCGCCCTTGCCACGGGCTCGCATCGTGCGTCCGTTGGGAGTGCCGGCCGGCAGCTTCAGCGTGACCGGCGGGCCGCCCAGCGTCGGCACCTTCACCTCGCCGCCGAGCGCGGCCTCCGGGAAGGTGACCGGCACCGTGACGGTGAGGTTGTCGCCCTTGCGGCCGAAGACCGGATGGCCGCCGACGTGCACGACGACGTACAGATCGCCGGCCGGGCCGCCCTGCTCGCCCGGGGCGCCCTTGCCGCGCAGCCGGATGCGCTGCCCGTCGGACACGCCCGCGGGGATGCGGACCTGCATCGTGCGGGCGCTCGTCGCGCGTCCGCTGCCCTTGCAGACCTCGCAGGCGTCCTGGGCGATCAGGCCCCGGCCCTTGCAGTCGGCGCACGGGTCGGTCAGCGAGAAGCCGCCGCCCGCGCCCCGGCTGACCTGGCCGGTGCCGACACAGGTCGGGCAGACCCTGGGCGTACCGTTTCTGTCGCCGGTGCCCGAACACGCCTTGCAGGGCGCCTGGCTGGACATCCGCAGCGGAACCGTGGCCCCGTCGACCGCCTCGGTGAAGCTGAGCGTCACCTCGGACTCGATGTCCTGGCCGCGCCGCGGCTGGGTACGCGTACCCGCGCCGCCGCGGTTGAACAGGCCGCCGAAGACGTCCCCGAGCCCGCCACCGAAGCCCCCGGCGCTGCCGGCTCCGCCCGAGCCCCCGAAGAGGTCGCCCAGGTCGAAGTTGAAGCTGCCGCCGCCCCCGCCGGGACCGGGGCGGAAGCCGCCGTTGCCGAACAGCGCCCGGGCGTCGTCGTACTCCTTGCGGCGCTTGGCGTCGCCCAGGACGTCGTTGGCCTCGGAGATCTCCTTGAAGCGCTCCTCGGCCTTGGCGTCGCCCTTGTTGGCGTCCGGGTGGTTCTCCCGGGCCAGCTTGCGGTACGCCTTCTTGATCTCCGCTTCGGTGGCGTCCTTGGGGACGCCGAGGACCTTGTAGTAGTCCTTCTCGACGAAGTCCTTGGTGCTCATCCCCGACGTCCCTCCTTTCCTGCGGTTTTCTCGTCGGTCCTCACGTCAGCCCTCGTCCGGGCCACCGCTCTCCTCGTCCGAGGCCTTGGCCTCGTCCTCGGATCCGGACTTGGCGCTCTGCGCGCCCGGCTGCGGCTCGGCGACGGCGACCCGCGCGGGGCGGATCGTTCGCTCACCGATGCGATACCCGGGCTGCAGGATCGCAACGCACGTCGTCTCGGTGACATCCGGCGCGTACGAGTGCATCAGCGCCTCGTGGATCGTCGGGTCGAAGGGCTCGCCCTCCTTGCCGAACTGCTGCAGACCGAGCTTGGCGACCACGGTCTCCAGCGATTCGGCCACCGACTTGAAGCCGCCGACCAGTTCACCGTGCTCGCGGGCACGGCCGACGTCGTCGAGCACGGGAAGGAGCTCGGACAGGAGGTTCGCCGCGGCGATCTCCTTGACCGTGACCCGGTCCCGCTCCACCCGACGGCGGTAGTTCTGGTACTCCGCCTGGAGCCGCTGGAGGTCCGCGGTGCGCTCGTTGAGCGCCGTACGCACCTGGTCCAGCTGCGCCTGGAGCGCTACGTCCTGTACGTCCCCGGCCGGGGCCGAGCCCGCCTTGTCGGCGGACTCGGCCTCCTGCGCCGCGTCTTCGGAAGCGGCGTCAGAGGGGACGTCAGGCTTCTCGTCGAAACCCGGGGTCTCCTCCGTCACGCGGCACCGTCCTTCTTGGGCTTCTCGTCGTCGACGATCTCGGCGTCCACGACGTCGTCCTCGGCCTTGGCCTGCTCGGCCCCCGGAGCGGCGCCCTCGGCACCGGCCGCGCCCTGGGCGGCCTGGGCGTCGGCGTACATGGCCTGACCGAGCTTCTGGGAGACGGCCGCGACCTTCTCGGTGGCGGTGCGGATCTCCGCGGTGTCCTCGCCCTTGAGCTTCTCCTTCAGCTCGGCGACGGCGGTCTCGACCTCGGTCTTGACCTCACCGGGGACCTTGTCCTCGTTGTCCTTGAGGAACTTCTCGGTCTGGTAGACCAGCTGCTCGCCCTGGTTGCGGGTCTCGGCGGCCTCGCGGCGACGGTGGTCCTCGTCCGCGTACTGCTCGGCCTCCTGGCGCATCCGGTCGACCTCGTCCTTCGGCAGCGAGGAGCCGCCGGTGACGGTCATCTTCTGCTCCTTGCCCGTGCCCAGGTCCTTCGCGGTCACGTGCATGATGCCGTTGGCGTCGATGTCGAAGGAGACCTCGATCTGCGGGACGCCGCGCGGGGCCGGCGGCAGACCGGTCAGCTCGAACATCCCGAGCTTCTTGTTGTACGCCGCGATCTCGCGCTCGCCCTGGTAGACCTGGATCTGCACGGAGGGCTGGTTGTCCTCGGCGGTGGTGAAGATCTCCGAGCGCTTGGTCGGGATCGTCGTGTTCCGCTCGATGAGCTTGGTCATGATGCCGCCCTTGGTCTCGATACCGAGGGACAGCGGGGTGACGTCCAGCAGCAGGACGTCCTTGACCTCGCCCTTGAGGACACCGGCCTGGAGGGTGGCGCCGATGGCGACGACCTCGTCGGGGTTGACGCCCTTGTTGGCGTCCTTGCCGCCGGTCAGCTCCTTGACGAGCTCGGCGACGGCCGGCATACGGGTCGAGCCACCGACCAGGACCACGTGATCGATCTCGGACAGCTGGATGCCGGCGTCCTTGATGACGTTGTGGAACGGGGTCTTGCAGCGGTCGAGCAGGTCCGCGGTCAGCTGCTGGAACTGCGAGCGGGTGAGCTTCTCGTCCAGGTGCAGCGGGCCCTCGGCGGAGGCGGTGATGTAGGGAAGGTTGATCGTCGTCTCGGTCGAGGACGACAGCTCGATCTTCGCCTTCTCGGCGGCCTCGCGCAGACGCTGCAGCGCCATCTTGTCCTTGGCCAGGTCGACGCCGTGGCCGTTGGCGAACTGCTTGACCAGGTAGTCGACGACGCGCTGGTCCCAGTCGTCACCACCGAGGTGGTTGTCACCGTTGGTGGCCTTCACCTCGACGACGCCGTCGCCGATCTCCAGCAGCGAGACGTCGAAGGTGCCGCCACCGAGGTCGAAGACGAGAATGGTCTGGTCGTCCTTCTCCAGGCCGTATGCCAGGGCGGCCGCGGTGGGCTCGTTGACGATGCGCAGGACGTTGAGGCCCGCGATCTCACCGGCCTCCTTGGTGGCCTGGCGCTCGGAGTCGTTGAAGTAGGCCGGAACGGTGATGACCGCGTCGACAACCTTCTCGCCCAGGTACGCCTCGGCATCCCGCTTGAGCTTCTGCAGGATGAAGGCGCTCATCTGCTGCGGGTTGAAGTCCTTGCCATCGATGTTGATCTTCCAGTCGGTGCCCATGTGGCGCTTGACCGACCGGATGGTCCTGTCGACGTTGGTGACCGCCTGGCGCTTCGCGACCTCGCCGACCAGCACCTCGCCGTTCTTGGCGAAGGCGACGACGGACGGCGTGGTCCTGGCGCCCTCGGCGTTGGTGATGACGGTGGGCTCACCGCCCTCGAGAACACTGACGACGGAGTTCGTCGTACCCAGGTCGATGCCGACCGCACGTGCCATTTCAATTCCTCCAGCTGACTTGAGTGGAACAGGCTCAAGAGTGCAACACCGAGGAAAACCTGTCAACAGACCTGAGTCTGAGCCGCTCAACTTTTATGTCGCCCTTATCGTCACCCGGCCGTCGGCGAAGACGTCGGACCGCCGCACAGGGTTGCCTTCGCGACACAGATCACCGGCCGGGCGGCTTCATGGCGCCCGGGAGAATGGGTAACCTCAGCCGCAGAACTAAAAAGTTACCGCTTAGTAGTTACCGCTCAGCTTTCTCAGTCTTCCGCTCTCGCAGGTTCGAGGAGCCCGTCATGCAACTCGCCGCGATCATCGTGTCGCTGGTCCTAATCGCGGTCGGCGTCGCGCTGTTCGGCCGCGCCATCCTGCAGATCTACCGCTTCATGCGGCTAGGCCAGCCCGTGCCCGCCGGCACCCGCACCGACGATCCCACGCAGCGCACCGTCACAGTGGTCAAGGAGTTCCTCGGCCACACCCGGATGAACCGCTGGGGCATCGTCGGTGTGGCGCACTGGTTCGTGGCGGTGGGCTTCTTCTCGCTCCTGCTGACGATCGTCAACGCCATCGGGCAGCTCTTCAAGGCCGACTGGCTCCTGCCGATCATCGGCGACTGGACGCCGTACAACGTCTTCGTCGAGTTCCTCGGCACGATGACGGCGCTGGGCATCCTGACCCTGATCGTCATCCGGCAGCTGAACAGGCCGAACAAGCCGGGCCGCAAGTCCCGCTTCGCGGGCTCCAACATCGGCCAGGCGTACTTCGTCGAGGCCGTGATCCTCATCGTCGGCGTCTGCATCTTCATGCTGCACGCGCTCGAAGGCGCCCAGCACCACGTGGACGGCTACGAGGCCTCGTTCTTCGTCTCGTACCCGGTGGTCTCGTGGCTGGAGGGGATGGACGTCTCCACGCTCCAGAACCTCACCTACTTCTTCGCCGGCCTGAAGATCGCGACCTCCTTCATCTGGATGATCACGGTCGCCCTGAAGACCGACATGGGTGTCGCCTGGCACCGCTTCCTGGCCTTCCCCAACATCTGGTTCAAGCGCGAGGCCTCCGGCGACGTGGCGCTGGGCGCGCTGCAGCCGATGACCAGCCAGGGCAAGCCGATCGACTTCGAGGACCCGGGCGAGGACGACCAGTTCGGCGTCTCGCAGATCGAGCACTTCTCCTGGAAGGGCATCCTCGACTTCTCCACCTGCACCGAGTGCGGCCGCTGCCAGTCGCAGTGCCCCGCCTGGAACACCGGCAAGCCGCTCTCGCCGAAGCTGCTGATCATGTCGCTGCGCGACCACGCGCACGCCAAGGCCCCCTACCTCCTCGCCGGCGGCGGCAAGGACATGGAGGGCACGGAGCAGGCCACCGAGGAGCAGCTCAAGGACGTGCCCGCGTCGGCGCTGGCCGAGGCCGAGCGCCCGCTGATCGGGACGCTGGAGGAGAACGGCGTCATCGACCCGGACGTGCTGTGGTCCTGCACGACCTGCGGCGCCTGCGTCGAGCAGTGCCCGGTCGACATCGAGCACGTCGACCACATCGTCGACATGCGCCGCTACCAGGTCATGATCGAGTCCTCGTTCCCGTCCGAGGCGGGCACGATGCTCAAGAACCTGGAGAAGAAGGGCAACCCCTGGGGCCTGGCCAAGAAGCAGCGCCTCGCCTGGACCAAGGAGGTCGAATTCGAGGTCCCGGTCGTCGGCAAGGACATCGAGGACCTCACCGAGGTCGACTACCTGTACTGGGTCGGCTGCGCGGGCGCCCTGGAGGACCGGGCGAAGAAGACCACCAAGGCGTTCGCCGAACTGCTGCACATCGCGGGCGTGAAGTTCGCGATCATGGGCGGCGACGAGGCGTGCACCGGTGACTCGGCCCGCCGCCTGGGCAACGAGTTCCTCTTCCAGCAGCTCGGTCAGCAGAACGTCGAGATGCTGAACACGGCCTTCGGCGAGGACTCGGAGGACGAGTCGACGAAGAAGCCGAAGGCCAAGAAGAAGATCGTCGCGACCTGCCCGCACTGCTTCAACACCATCGCGAACGAGTACCCCCAGCTGGGCGGCGAGTTCGAGGTGATCCACCACACGCAGCTGCTGCAGCACCTCATCGACGAGGGCAAGCTCATCCCCGTCACCCCGGTCGAGGGGCTCATCACCTACCACGACCCCTGCTACCTGGGCCGCCACAACAAGGTCTACACCCCGCCGCGCGAGATCATCGCCAAGGTGCCGGGCCTGCGGAACGAGGAGATGCACCGCCACAAGGAGCGCGGCTTCTGCTGCGGCGCCGGTGGTGCCCGCATGTGGATGGAGGAGCGGATCGGCAAGCGCATCAACAACGAGCGTGTCGACGAGGCCCTCTCGCTCAACCCCGACATCGTCTCGACGGCCTGCCCCTTCTGCCTCGTGATGCTGACGGACTCCGTCAACGGCAAGAAGAACGACGGCAAGGCGAAGGAGTCGATCCAGGTCGTCGACGTCGCCCAGCTGCTGCTGGACTCCGTCAAGAGCCCCATCGATCCGGCGGGTGACGAGGAGTCGGAGACGGCTCCGGAGCCCGAGCCGGTGAAGTAAGGGCGCCCGTAGGAGCGTTGACCGACGGCCGGTCCCCCAGAGGTACGGGGGGCCGGCCGTCGGCGTATCCGGGAAGCCCGCCGCACCGGCCTCGGCGGCCGCCGGACTCCGTACCCGGCGCCGCACCCCTCCGGGGTCCCCCTAGGGGATGTCACAGCTCCGCAGCAAACCCCGGCCCGATACCCCGGCTCGTCCACGTGTTCCGCGCGGACCAGGTACTTTCGAAGGCGTGGCTGGATTCAGGATGGGTCGCGGACGGGATGCCCGCTCCGCGCAGAACGGACAGCAGGGGCAGCAGGCCCCGTACGGACAGCAGGGACCGTACGGGCAGCAGCCCCCACCACCGCATGGGCAGTGGCAGCAGGCGCCGCAGCAGTACGGCGGCGGCCCGCAGGGGCGGCCGCAGCCGCAGGGGCAGTACGGCGAGCCGGAGTACTTCGGCGACGGCGGCTACGAGCCCCAGCAGCAGTCCTACGCGCCGTACGCCCAGGACAACAACCCGGGTGCCACCCGGCAGTTCAGCATCGGTGAGGCCCCGGACGCCTACGGCGCCCAGCCCGACCAGTACGACGACGGCGCGTACGCGGCCGGCGGCACCTACCGCGCCGGCCAGGCCTCCGCGCCGCCGGCCGGCCCCCGGCTGCACTGGAAGCAGCTGCTGCCCGGCATCGTGCTGCGCCCCGACGCCACGTTCTGGCAGATGCGCGACCACTCGGTCTGGACCCCGGCGCTGATCGTCGCCTTCGTCTACGGCCTGCTCGCGATCTTCGGCTTCGACAAGGCCCGCGAGGATGTGCTCAACGCCACCCTCTCCAACAGCATCCCCTGGGTGCTGATCACGGCCGCCATGTTCATCATCGGCAGTCTGATCCTGGGCGCGGTCACCCACACCATGGCCCGCCAGCTCGGCGGCGACGGCGCCTGGCAGCCGACCGTCGGCCTGTCCATGCTGATCATGACGATCCCGGACGCCCCCCGCCTGCTGTTCGCCATGTTCCTCGGCGGCGACTCCACCCTGGTCCAGGTCCTGGGCTGGCTGACCTGGCTCGCGACCGGCTATCTGCTGACGTCCATGGTCGGCAAGTCGCACGACCTGCCGTGGCCCAAGGCGCTGGGCGCCTCCGCGATCCAGCTGGTGGCGCTGCTGGCCCTGGTCAAGCTCGGCACGCTGTAGGCCCGACCCGGCCACGTCAGGGGCCCGTCCCGGAGCACTCGACTCCGGGACGGGCCCCTTCGACGTACCGCGGACGGGTTCCCCGCGCCGCCGGCCTCAGGCGAACCGCTGCCCCGCCGATCCGTCGCAGGCCCGCAGCCTGAGCGGCTCCTTCGCCCCGCCCAGCGTCAGGCACAGCGACGGCGCCGCGGCCGGCCGGATCGACCCGCCGTCCGCCCGCTGGAACCGCTGGTTCGCCGCGCCCGAGCAGTTCCACAGCACCAGCCCGGCGCCGGCCTCATAGCGCGCGCCCGGCACGTCCAGGCACCGGTCCTGGGTCAGCCCCACATGCACCGAACCCTGCTCGCCGTCGTACCACCAGTCCTGATGCCGCTGCCCGTTGCAGTCCCAGCCGCCGACCGCCGTGCCGTTGCGGCTGGAGCCGCCCGTCGCGTCCACACAGCTGCCCGTACCGGCGTTCTTCAGCGGCCGGTACGCGTCGTCCCAGGCCCCCGCGTACAGCTTCGGCCGCCCGGTGCTTGCCACATCCGCGCAGGACGCCTCGCGCAGCCCCGACGCCGCGTACAGCTGGGTCAGACACGAGGCGAACGCGCCGTGCCCGCGCGCGTTCGGGTGGAAGGACTGCCGCACCGAATTCGCGTTCGGCGGGAAGGGGTTGGAGAGGTTCACATACAGCCCGCGGGCCCAGGTCTCCTCCATGCACACCTCGTGCCCGTGGAACAGCCGCGAGGCGTCGAGGTAGGTCGCCCCGGAGTCCCGCGCGGCCTTGCGCACGCCCCGCTCGAAGGCCGGCACCGCGGCGTTGCGGCCCCAGGCCGCGTCCGAGGTGTAACCGGTGCAGCCGCCCGGCAGCTTCCCCGGGTAGTGGGGGTTGTCCTCCACGTCCGGTCCGATCGGGCTCGGATACGACATCACCACGAGCCGGTAGTCGCCGTCCGCGTACCCGGCGTCGCGCATCACGGTCCGCAGATCGCCGACCGTCCGCTCGACCTTCGGCACCAGCCCGTCCACCCGCGCCTGCCAGCCCGGCTGGTACTTCGGCTCGCAAGTCCCCTGGAGCAGGAACCAGCGCTCCACGCAGTCCGTCATCACCGGCCCGAACTGCAGATCGTCGTTGGCCCCGGCCACCAGCAGCACCATCTTCAGCCGGGTGTTGCGGGCCGCGATCGCGAGGCTGTCGCTCTGCACCAGCTCGTCGGCGTACTGCTTGCTCCCGCCGATCACGATGTTGCCGCTGTACGCGCCCGAGCAGGCGACGTTGTACGTCACATCCGCCGCGATCCCGGTCCGGTGGATCGCCGAGTCCGGCGACCGGTGGCACCAGTTGTCGGGCCCGTCGGTCCCCGGCTCGTACGTCCCGACGCCCTCGCCCGAGATCTCGCTGTCCCCCAGCGAGATCAACGAGGTCTTCCGCTCCCCTACGGGCCGCTCGGCCGGATCGCCGTAGAGCTTGACGGCCTGCTGCGCACGGACCGCCTCCAGGTCGGGCGGCAGCGGTGTGGCACCGGCCGCCCCGGGCTCGGCGGCGCTCGCCCCGCCCGCCACCCCGGTGAACGCCACCGCCAAGGCCGCGGTCACGACCGCGAGCCCAGCCCTCACCCGCCGCCTGCGTCTCGCATGCACCACAGGGCCTCCCCTCCGGTTCCGCGGGTCAGCCGTTCCCTCTGCGCCCGCTGTTACCGCCGGTATTTACTCGCAGGTAAGCAACTCCGGAACACCGGGAACGCGATTGGCCGAAACCTGCCACCCACGCACATGCGAAAGGGAGCCGACCAACGGCCAACTCCCTTACCGCGACGCACAATCAGCACCCCGAGGACTCCCCCCCCTCGCCCCTCCCGAGTCGGGGATCCGCCGCCACAGCGCACGACCGGCCCCGCCGGCCCCACGCACCCCACGCACCCCACGGGCCGCCCCCACCATCCTCACCGCCCCCACCACGATCATCCGCGGCCTCTGCCATAGGGTCTGTCCATGCCAACAACCAGTGACGTGTGGCCCACCCTCGCAGGCCGCACCGCCGGCATCCTCGGCCTACTGGTAGCCCTCGCCATCTGCGGCGTATCCCTCTCCCAGGCCGCCGCCGCAACCGGCCTCTCGGGCACCGGCGGCAAGCTGACCGTCAGCGACTGCCACAGCCGAAGCGGAGGCACACGCCACTGCTACGGCACCTTCCGCCCGACCGCGGCCGACGACGGCGACGATCTGCCCGGCGACCCGCACGCCCGCGTGAACACCCGGGAGGCCGCCCCCGGCGACACGATCGAGGTCCGCAAGGGCAGCGCCGGCTACGTCGTCGCCGGCATGGGCGCGGCCTGGACCCTCATCGCCTTCGCCTTCCTGGGCCTACTGATCGGCTCGGCGGCGCTCCCCGTAGCGGTGAGCGGCGTCCTGCCGCGCAGGGGCACGCCGAGCCAGGACGTCTTCGCAGCCGTACGCGGCACCCGAACCGCCTGGTTCGCCAAGCGACTTGCCCTCGCCTCCGTCGCCGGCATAGCCGTCTCGGCCTACCTGGCCTGGCTGTTCTGACCGTCCGCGTACGCCACGAAATCCCCCTGGGTCGCTGCGGATCCGCCGCGCCCCACAGGCATTCCCCTGCGCGACAACCGGCACGTCCGACCCTTCCTCGGACGCCGTCTCCCCCAGTGATTGACATGACAGGATCAGGTTATTGATCTTCCGTTAGGAGACCCGCGAGTGAGCAACTACCACCCACCGCCACCGTCCGGTTACCCCGCCCCTGGCGGTCCGCCACCCGGCGGACCGGGCGGACCGAACAACTGGGGCGGCCCACCGGTCGCCCCGCCCCCGCAGCGGAAAGGCAAGGGCGCACTGATCGCCGTCGTCTCCGTGGCGGCCGCGCTCGTGCTCGCCCTCGTGGTCGGTGGCGTGGTGTGGTTCCAGAACCGGGACAGCGAGATGGTGCCCTACACCATCGCCCTTCCGAACAAGATCCTCCGCGGCGACTACTACAAGGACAAGGACATCAGCAACGTCTGTCCCCACTCCGACTGCCTGACGTCCGCGACCGAGATCAAGAAGCTGGGGATCAAGAAGGCGTTCCCCTGGGCGGCCTCCTACGCGCCCCCGGTCGGCGACCCCAAGACGCGGCCGACGATGACCGTCATCGGCATCCAGGGACAGGTCACCAACCCGACCACCTCGGTGGACGCGGTCCTGACGCGCATGCACAAGGACGACAAGAAGAAGGCGAAGGCGCTCGGGGTCAAGATCGAGATCATCGAAGGGACCAAGAAGACCGCGTGGAAGGGCGACACGTTCGACGGGACCACCATGATGTGCGAGTCGATCATGATGCAGCCCGAGCACGGCCTCGACAACGACGTGACGGTGACCCGCTGCGTGTGGGGTGACACCAGCGCCGTCGGGATCGTGCAGCAGCAGGGGATGGGCATCAAGTCCGACGTGATGGACACCAACGAACTGACCCACGCCACGTTCACGATTCGGAACGAGATGCGGCAACCGCACCCCGCATGACAGTCACCCGCGGGGTGGCAGGACCGGGGTGGGGATCCAGATCACCCGCCTGGACCGCAGCCCGTCACCTGTGACGCACGCCCCGATTCCGACGAGGAACCGAGGGCGTGCGTGCTGGGGAGGACTACCGGCGCCCCGAGGACGAGCACCTAGCGTGCCCGCTCTTCCGATCGCGGAAAGCTGTCCTTCCAGTCGCTCAACGGATGCGGCTCCACCACCACCTTGTCCGCATGACCCCCATCAGCGATCTCCACCTGCGCAAACCGACCGCCCGAGAACACCCAGTACTGGTTCCGGTTGTCCGGCGTCCGCAGGGTCCGCTTGAGCGTTCCCGGCCGACAACCACTCCCCGGAACGACCCGACCCTGAGGCCGGGGAAGTCGGACGTGGGAGTGAGCCCGAAGCTACGGATCAGAAGATTGCAGGTTCACATCCCACCGAACGCACAGTGATCCAGAGGCTCTGGTGAGAAATCACCGGAGCCTCTGGAGTGCGTTGCCGGCGCCGGAAGATCGCTCCGCACAGGCCCCGCGGACCCGCCCTCACGCGTCGAGAATCTGCCCCTCACGGCGCACGACCGGGGGCTCGACGCTCCACGGGAAGTTGATCCAGTCATCGGTGCGCTTCCACACGTACTCGCACTTCACCAGCGAGTGCGACTTCTCGTATATCACCGCGCTGCGGACCTCGGCCACGGTCCCCACGCAGAAGTCGTGGACCAGCTTCAGCGTCTTGCCGGTGTCGGCGACGTCGTCGGCGATCAGCACCTTCTTGTCCGAGAAGTCGATCGCGTTCGGCACCGGCGCCAGCATGACCGGCATCTCCAGGGTGGTCCCCACCCCGGTGTAGAACTCCACGTTCACCAAGTGGATGTTCTTGCAGTCCAGCGCGTACGCCAGGCCGCCGGCGACGAAGACCCCGCCCCGGGCGATCGACAGCACGACATCGGGCTCGTACCCGTCGTCGGCGACCATCTGCGCCAGCTCACGGATCGCGCCGCCGAAGCGCTCGTACGTCAGGTTCTCCCGCACGTCACTCACGTATCTCTCTCAGACCTTCTGTGTCCCCGTGCCCACGCGCTCCGGCGCCCGCTGTGCGCCTGCGCCTGCCTCACACCTGCGTACGGTGGAAATTCCGGAACGAGCGGGACGCCGTCGGACCGCGCTGTCCCTGGTATCGCGAGCCGTAGCGCTCGCTGCCGTACGGGTGCTCGGCCGGCGAGGTCAGCCGGAACATGCACAGCTGGCCGATCTTCATGCCCGGCCACAGCTTGATCGGCAGTGTGGCGACATTGCTCAGCTCAAGCGTCACATGCCCGCTGAAGCCCGGGTCGATGAACCCGGCGGTCGAGTGCGTCAGCAGCCCCAGCCGCCCCAGCGAGCTCTTCCCCTCCAGCCGGGAAGCAAGGTCGTCCGGCAGCGAGATGACCTCGTACGTCGAGGCCAGCACGAACTCGCCCGGATGCAGGATGAACGCCTCGTCCCCCTCCGGAACGACCTCACGGGTCAGATCGGCCTGCTCGACGGCGGGGTCGATGTGCGGATAGCGGTGATTCTCGAACACCCGGAAGTACCGGTCGAGGCGCACGTCGATACTGGACGGCTGCACCATCGACTCGTCATAGGGGTCGATGCGCACCCGACCAGCGTCGATCTCGGCCCGGATGTCCTTGTCTGAGAGAAGCACGCACACGAGGATACGCGCCCGCACCACCCCCACCGCACGACGAGGGCCCGGCCCCCACCAGGGAACCGGGCCCACCCATCCATCTCCGGATCCTTCCGGACCCTTGTCGATCTCCCTCGACCTCTGCCGACTCTTCTCGCCGCTCTGCCGGCGCCTCTTGCGACTCCGCCGGCCCTCCGCCGCTACCTCGTCACCACCGCGGCCCCCCTACTGCCGCTCCCTACCGCTACGTCTTCTCGTTCTCTACCGCTTGGTGTGCTCCACGGGCACCGAATGCCGCAGCCGAGCACAGCGCGGGCAGCGCAACAGCCGTCCGGGACCAAGCCGGTCGGTGGTCTGCATGGGGAACGAAGCGGTGCTGAACACGTGGCCCTCGGCACAACGTACGACGGTGCGCTCCATCAAGTCCCTCTCCCAACTGCGTGGACAACAAAAGCCACATTAGGGGATGAACTGGGTGCTACTACACGCGGCACTCCGACGCCCAACCGTACGCCTCAACTCCCGCTCCCCGCACCCGCATCCCACCCACGGGCCGCACTCCGCCCCCACCTTCACCAGGCCCCTCGCAGCCCCCACCGGACATGCCAACAGCCCCCACCCGGGCATGCCAAATGCACCGCCCGGTGGCGATGAGGTAGAGTGTGCGACGATGTTCCGCACTCGATCCGAGGCGGGATTACGCGGGTGTAGTTTAATGGTAGAACATGAGCTTCCCAAGCTCAGAGCGCGGGTTCGATTCCCGTCACCCGCTCCATAGTTGAGGCCCAGGTCAGCGACCTGGGCCTTGTTGTTGTCTGGACCAGTTCAGGCGTCGCGCACCAGATCCGCACCAGAAGGCTTCTGGCGGGCCTCGCTGCGAGCAGCACGCACGAGGTCGTCCAGCCCGCTCGCGACTTCCTGCTGCCGCTCAAGAGCCTGGTCGTCGCCTCAAGGCCCACACCCTTACGGCGCAACTCGGCCTGTTCCTCCAGCCGCATAGGACCGTACGCGCCGAGGAAGACCATCGGACGCCAGCGAGGCCCGAGGGCATTGGCCAACTCGTCGACCTGGCCGACCGTGGCAATCTGCCGTTCGACGGACGACTCCCGATGCACAGCTCGTCGACAGGCCCCGCTACCGGGGGAGTTGGGCATGGATGGTTTTGCCGGTTCCGGGGGCGGGGGTGATGGCCAGGTGGCTGGCGAGGTGGCGGACCATGTGCCAGCCGAAGCCACCGCCGCCACCGTTGAGATCAGGTGCGCGTTCGCGGGGGGCCGCTGAGCTGAGGTCGCTGACCGCGGCGGTCAGCGTGTCCGGGCCGGCAAAGAGTTGGAGGGTGTACCGGCCACCGCCGTGGCGCAATGCGTTGGTGGCGAGTTCGGAGACCACCAGGAGGAAGGTGTCCGCGCGCTCGGGATCCGGTGCTGGAGTGAGGCTGTCAGTGAATGCGCGGGTCGCCTCGCGGGCCCGGTGGATGCTGTCCAGGCTTTCGCCCCGCACCACGGTCGGCACGGGATGAGGGGCGCTGGTGATCTTCATACCGTTCATGCGCGTACACCCCGCCTGTGATCTGTTGCGCCCTTTTTGCCGTGGCAGGCAGTGTGCCCGCCCCTTCGGTTCCCACACCCCGGACAACGCGCTTCCTGGTGCCGTTTCCATCAGGCGCGGATGACAGAAGCTCGGCCATCACCTTGACAGAAAATCTGTCATGGCGGCGGTAGACATGCGGCCTCTCGGGGTTTAGGCTTTTCGTCGTAGCCAAGAGATCGAAAGGCGCGGCAGAGGTCGAACTGCCGCGCGTGCAGTGCCAGAAGAGGCACGGCAGTGGAGTCGCGGGGCCGAAAGGTATGCAGGTGGGCCCCGCGACTGACTGCCGGGCCGGGCGGCCCCCGGGGCCGCGAGCGGAATCGCAGGATCCGCAGTAGCAAGCAGGCCGGCAGAAGGATGAGAAGGAGGCAGACGCCATCAGGATCGCCCGGGCGAGGAAGTGAGTCCGCTCGGGTACCGCAGGCCCCGGAATGGAAGGTGGTCCCCGGTCACACATCCGCGATCCCCGCACTTCCCGCCCTCTCCCGGGCGACGGTGCGGAAACAGAAAGCCGGCACCACAGTAAGCCGGCAGATGGTGTTCAATCCCTCGGGGCCCTGGTGCGTGTTCGGCACCAGGGCCCCACGATGCATTCCCCCATCAGAGGTGCAAATGACCGCAGAAATCTCTCACGACCGTCTCAACGACGAGGACTACCCCGCCTACACCATGGGTCGAGCCGCCGAAATGCTCGACACCACCCCCGCCTTCCTGCGGGCCCTCGGTGAGGCCAAGCTGATCACGCCGTTGCGTTCCGAGGGCGGCCACCGCCGCTACTCCCGCTACCAGCTGCGTATCGCCGCACGCGCCCGCGAACTCGTCGACCAGGGAACCCCCGTCGAAGCCGCCTGCCGCATCATCATCCTCGAAGACCAGCTCGACGAAGCTCAGCGCATCAACGAAGAACTGCGCGCTTCACCCTCCGGGCCCCGCCGCGAGACCGACGCCTGAACTCCGCTTCCGCGCCCGCGCACGGCCGCCCGCGCCCCGGGGACGTTCAGTCACCGTCGGACAGGCCGGAGTCACAGCCGACCCACAGCAACCACGCAGACGAGCTCCGTCGATATCGTCGCCGGAGCTCTTCGCCGTCAGCCTGACGCCAACCGGGTTGAGCGCCACGGTCGAGGTATGCCCTGATCTCGCGGCAGCGTCCGAGGCTCCGCGCCTCTGATTCACCGGGAGCCGGGCGGGCCATCGGGACGTGCGACGGACGAGGCCCACGCGCCAGGACACGGCTGTGGTCAGCAGGCGGCGAGGGAGATGGCGATGTAGTGCGCAGTGAAGCCTGCCACCGTCAGGGCGTGGAAGACCTCGTGGAAGCCGAACCAGCGAGGTGAGGGGTCGGGGCGCTGGAGGGCGTAGACCACCGCGCCCACGCTGTAGAGGAGACCGCCGGTCACGATCAGGGTGAGTACGGCCGCTCCGCCGGTGTGCAGGAAGTCGGGCAGGTAGCGCACCGGTGCCCAGCCCAGGGCCAGGTAGCAGGGGGTGTACAGCCATCGGGGAGCTGCGACCCACAGGACGCGGAAGGCGATGCCGACCAGCGCCCCCGTCCACACGATCCACAGCAGGACGGACCGCTGGTCCGTAGGGAGGAGGAGCACGGCCAGGGGGGTGCAGGTGCCGGCGATGATGAGGAAGATATTGGCGTGGTCGAGACGACGCAGAACGGCCTCGCCGAGCGGCCCCCAGGTGCCGCGGTGGTAGATGGCGCTCGTCCCGAACAGCAGCAACGCGGTGAGGGAGTACACGGTGCAGGCCAGGGCGGCCTGCGGGGTCCGGGCCAGGCTGATGAGGACGACGCCTGCGATCAGCGCGGCGGGGACCGTTGCGGCGTGGAGCCAGCCACGAAGCTTCGGCTTGATCGGCTCCACCAGGCCGGCCGCCCGCTCCACCAGAGCGGCAGCCGGGTGAGAGCCCTCCCCGGCACTGTCACGGTGCGCTCCGCGGGGTTGGCCGGCTGGAGCACGTTCTCCCCTCACCGGGGCGAGGGGCACACTTCCGGATTCGGCGGCGTCGCGGGACACAGCTTCCGTCCTCCTTCGGACTGTCGGGCCTCGCTGACAACCAGGCAGCCACGGCAGGAGTCACCCCGCAACACCGTGTGGGGAGGTCAGCCTCGGACCTTCGGGCCTGCATTGCCACAGCGGTCCGGTCAGGCTCGGGCCGGGTGCCCCAGCAAGGCCGACGCCGTCTCCAGTGGTGTGAGACCGGTCGGTGGCACGAGCGCGGCAGCCGGGCGGCACACGAAGCCGAGGCGGCTCAGAGCTCGGGTCACTTCGCCGGCGGAGAAGTCACGACGGTCCTGCCGGGTGATGATCTCCCCGACCTGTTTGACGGGGTAAAGGCGGCGGCCGATGAGCACGGACTCACCCGTGACGGGTTCGGGTTTGATGCCCTTCATCGCATCCTGCACCTCGGTCTTGAGCAGGTTGAAGGGGAAGCTGGCGATGACGACGCGCATAGTGCCTCTACAAGGTCGAAGAGAAGCCGGAAACGGATCACCGGCCCGGGCGGAGAGGTATCAACGGGGGAGGACGACTACGCCCAGGGCGTGCCCGTCCTCACCGATCACGGGTGAGGCCCGCAGCGCGCGTTGGCGCATGGCGCGTTCGGCGTCGTGTACAGACATCACGGGCGAAGTGAAGGGCCCCCGGTCGTAGACGATGTCCCGCAACCGGGTCTCCTCGGTGTACCAGGCCCCTTGGTGGTGGGCTGCCATCTGGGAACGGGTGATCAGGCCCGTACATCGCCCGTCCTCGTCACGGACGAGGAGGTGGTCGGCACGGGCCCCGATGAGGACGGACAGCGCCAGGTCGACGATCATGTCGTCGCCGACCTGTGGTCCCGGCGACGTCATGACGTCGCCGGCTGACTTGCCGGAGCGGTCCGCCTGGGGGGAGCTCTGAAGCATCAACGAAAGCCTCCGTGACGATGGTGATCCGACGAGCTGAGCGTGATCGTCCGGGACCGGCCTAGGCGGCCGGGGCCGAGGAGGTCTGCCGCGCCGTCGGGGTCGCGGTTCGGGATGATCCGGCGGCACGGCGGGCCTGGGCGGGGCGGCTGCGGCGGCCGCGCGTGGAGGAGCCGCTGCGCTTGGCGCGTTCGACGACTGGTGCGGCGATGGTGACCGGGGTGCCGGAGGGGGCCTTGGCCCCGGTGATCCGGCTCAGCTCCGCCTCGCCCGAGCGCACCTTGGTGATCGTCGGCTCGATGCCGGCTCCGGCTATCAGTCGGCTCGTCTCGCGGCGCTGGCCCGGCAGCACCAGCGTGACGACGCGGCCGGACTCGCCGGCCCGGGCGGTGCGGCCCGCGCGGTGCAGATAGTCCTTGGGGTCGGTGGGCGGGTCGACGTTGACCACGAGTTCGAGGTCGTCGACGTGCAGACCGCGGGCCGCGACGTTGGTGGCCACCAGGGCGGTGATCTGGCCGTTCTTGAACTGTGCGAGGGTGCGGGTGCGCTGCGGTTGGGACTTGCCGCTGTGCAGGGCCGCGGCGTGTACTCCGCTGGCTCGCAGATGCCGGGTGAGCTGGTCGACCGCGTGCTTGGTGTCCAGGAACAGCAGTACGCGGCCGTCGCGGGCGGCGATCTCCGTGGTGACGGCGTACCGGTCGGGGCCGTGGACGACCAGCACGTGGTGGTCCATCGTCGTGACCGCGGCCGCGGACGGGTCGACGGAGTGGACGACCGGGTCGTGGAGGTAGCGGCGGACCAGCTGGTCGACGTCGCGGTCCAGGGTGGCCGAGAACAGCATCCGCTGGCCGTCGTGGTGCACCTGGTCGAGCACCTCGGTGACTTGCGGCAGGAAGCCCATGTCGCACATCTGATCGGCCTCGTCGAGGACGGTGATCCGTACGCGTCCCAGGTGGCAGGCCCTGCGCTCGATGAGGTCGTGCAGGCGGCCGGGCGTGGCGACGACGACCTCGGCCCCGTCGCGCAGCGCAGCGACCTGCCGGCCGATCGACATGCCGCCGACGACCGTGGCCATCCTCAGCCGGAGCGCTTCGGCGTACGGCGCGAGTGCCTCGGTTACCTGCTGGGCCAGCTCCCGGGTAGGCGCCAGGATGAGGGCGAGGGGCTGCTTCGGCTCCGCGCGCCGCCCGGCCGTCCGTGCGAGCAGCGGCAGGCCGAAGGCGAGTGTCTTGCCCGATCCGGTGCGCCCGCGTCCCAGGACGTCGCGTCCCGCGAGGGCGTTGGGCAGCGTGGCTGCCTGGATGGGGAACGGGGCGGACACGCCTTCCGCGCCGAGGGCCGCCAGCAGTGCCGGCGGCATGTCCAGCGCGGCGAAAGTCTCGGCCGGGGGCAGGGCGGGAGTGTGGGTGACGGGCAGGGCGAACTCTCCCTGCAGAGTCGCGGGACGCCGTCCAGGGCCTCCGGAACGGCTCGTGCCCGAGCGGTTCGGCCCACCGGAGCGGTAGCCGCCGCGGCCTGAGCCGGACGAGCCGGCAGAGCGGGAGTAGCGGTCATTCGTGCGAGCTGTGCGGTTCATGGAGAACCTTCCTCGATGCGATACGTCGAGGAATTCAAGGTGACAATAAGCCGCACACAAGAATCGCCAGAACGAACCGATGAAATGAGATGAAACGAAGCGGGGCGGAATATGTCGCCCCTGCACGCCGAAGCGGGACCGGCAACGCCGCAAAGAAGAGCGAAGCAGTTGCCGGATCACGGATCCGGGCGGATTGCCCGTCGCGGGATAGCGGTCGGGAAATCGAACTCGTTGCCCCCACGCCGCTTGTGCGGCCGTTGCGGGGCACACGGGAAACACCGAAAAGCAACGAGCTGGGGCCCGCACCCAAGGTGCGGGCCCCAGCTACGGTGTACGCGTCAGCGTCAGGCGGGAACGATGTTCTCGGCCTGCGGGCCCTTCTGGCCCTGCGTGACGTCGAAGTTCACCTTCTGGCCCTCCTGCAGCTCGCGGAAGCCCTGGGCAGCAATGTTCGAGTAGTGGGCGAAGACGTCGGCGCCGCCACCATCCTGCTCGATGAAGCCGAAGCCCTTTTCCGCGTTGAACCACTTCACGGTGCCAGTAGCCATGTCATATCTCCTTCGGGGCAGTGCCCGGAGCCCACACCATGCGGCCTCCGTGTCGCTGCGTTGATTGCCCGTCCGGAAATAAACACCGGAAATACGAAAGCGCTCCGCCCTGTACGACAGCGAGCACGCTTGAAGTCTTGGGAACCACAACTGCAACTGAGATCGACGGTAGCACGGTACTGGCGGCCATGCGCGGCACATGACCCCGACGGTTTCGAGAGGGCAAAAAACCCTTACCGCACCGGTGGCCATTTCTGCAGTTGCGGCATGAGATATTCAGTATCGGCGCTCGCCCCTATTCGACCGGAAATGCGTCGACCCCCTCGGCCACCGCCCAGGCTCCGCAGGTACGGGCCGAGCACCAGCCGTGCCTGGCCGAACCACACCACACCGCACAACCGTCGGGGGCGGATCGCGGCGCGGCACGGCCTGTACCGGTCCGCCGAATCAGCAGTCCAGCGGGCGCGAGGTCAGAGCACTCATGGTCACACCCGGGAGGACGAAACCCCGACGAACGAGAGCGACTTTCTGTGGTCTGCGTCATTCCTTGCCGTGGACTCGGTTCCGATGCAGTCGCGAACGCCATCTGGCCAGTACGAATCGGCCGATCCGTAGGGGGCCTGTCGGAGCCGCACCTTCGAGGCAGCCTGTATCCCCCGTCGTCTAAGGAGCGTCGAAGCATCGACGGCTTCCTCACCGCTCGCCGCGTTCGCGGCCCGTCCGAGGCTCTTCCGCCAGAACCGGGTGTGCGCGACGGGTGCCGGTGTCGATGAGGATCTGCTCGGCCTGGGTGACGTTGCCGGCCTCGACGGCCCTGGCCATCGCGGCGCGGGCCGCTTCAGGTGTCGCGTGCGGCGGAACCACCAGCAGGGAGAAGTAGTCCTGGTCGCCTCGGGTGATGAGGACGGTGTCGTCACCGATCGGGAAGGATTCGATGTGCACGACCCGGTCGTCGATGACCAGACGCGTCGGCAGTTCTTCCCAGGCACCGGCGTCCAGGCCGACGCGCAGGACGGGGCCAAGGTGCTCGGTCAGCGCCGTGATCAGACCGGGGAGCTCGGCGCCGATGTCGCGTGAACGCGGCCACCACGCGCCGTCGAGAACCTGCTCGCGGGCGTGCGTGGTCACCAGCCTCAAGAGGGCCGTCCCGGGCCTGACCGCCTGGTGGACCGCGTCCGGCAGAAGCTGCGGGACGCGGGGAGCTTCGGAGTCAGCCATGTGTGTTCACCCGTCTTCCCGGGCGGTGCGTCCGCCCGGCGAGGTGACCTCGTCACTTCACCGTACTCCGCGCGCCGAGGCGCGGGTGCGCCGCGCGGTGGCGGAGCCGGACCCGCGTTGCCCAGGAAAGTTCCTGGTCACGCGCACCTTCGGACCGCTGGCCGGAGTAGAGTGAAGAGACCGGGAGTACTTCGCACACCGGCTGCCACGCCGGTGTCGTTCTCGGCGAGCAACAATACCGGGACGTCGAAGACGAGCCCCGGGGACAGGTCCGCGCCATGGCCGCGACCATCGACCGTACGATCATCAGCGAGCGCGTACTTTCGTCACCGGCCCGCCTCTGCTTCACTCCGGCAGGATCACCTCCGGGGCTCCTGGACGGCGCCTGGTGGCCCCGCTCTCGCGATCTCTTCCGCGAACTCCCCGCTCTGACCGACGTGCTGGACGCGCGCTGGGGCCGGATCACTCATGTCACGGTGAACCCGACTCACTGGCCAGTGGTGCCGCGAAAGGTGCCGGTGAGCGGGCACACGGTGCATGTGGGCTGGTTCGCCGAAGAGCAGGACGCGAACAAGCTGATCCTCCTCTCCTACACCGCGGGCCGCTGGGACCTGCTGGTGATCCCGCCGGAGACCGACGCTGCTGCCGCCGCCCGGCTGATGTCCGCCGCGGCCACCCCCGGCGGCCTCTGCACCGCCAGCGCGCTGATGACGAGCGAGGACACCGCCCATGACGCGCAGGAGGCGCTGTGGCAGGAAGAAGAGTGGGAGACCGACGGCGGGGCTGCCTCGGCGACAGGGAACCCAGCCGAGCTCCTGACCTCCGCCGGAGGGATGTAAGGACATGGAGACGGTCATCACCGTAGCCGTGATCATCCTCATGATCGTCGCGGGCATGAGGATGATCCATCTGCTCAACGCGCAGCACGACGAGCGGATCGCGGCCTTCCCCTACAGCGAAGCCCTGCGAGGATCCGGACGGCGGAGCCGCCCGAACCGACAGCCGACCGAGCCCACTGAACCGCCCGTAGCCACCCACCACGAGCACCGCGCCGGGGGCCGCAGATGACACCGACCTTTCCCTGATCGGGGGCGGTGGGTGTGACGCGACGGCATCACACCCATCGACACGTCATCCTGCCGTCCCAAATGAGCGAGGTCACCATGAAGCCACCGGAACTCCCCACAGCCGGGCGCGCTGACGTGCGCATCGTCGCCGCGTCACCCGAAGCCGCCCGGCAGGTCGCAGACGTTCTCCGTCGTCGCTTCGCCGCCACCGAACAGCGCAGCTACCCCGTCGACGACTCAGGCGGAACCCGCCTCCACCTCACTGTCGACACCGCTCACACGCCAGAGCCGGCGCGGCCCTGGCTGGTGACCAGTCGATCCTCCGGGGACGCCCGCACACAGGCGGATGAAATCTGAAGCCGGAGCCGGCGACGGGCGGCGGGGCGGGCGTACTGCCTCGCCTGCCCCACAGGCTCCGAGTCGGCGCCGGCAAGAGTGGACAGTGATCATGGCAACACTGCACGAGCGGAAGCACTACCGCGAGGTGATCATGAAGGCCCTGTACGAGACCACGGAAGGCAATCGCTTCCTTGGCGTCACCGGGGCAAAGCTACGCGACGATCTTCAGGTCCCCGAGCAGGACCTGGCCGCCGCCTGCGCATATCTGGTGGGCGAAGGGCTCGTCACCGTCGACTGGGAACAAGGAAACACACCCATTATGGTCACACTGACGCACCAGGGAATCCGGCTCATGGAAGCCGAAGAGGAGAAGCGGGGCTGACGCGAAGCGAATGCTGTTCACCCATCCGGCCGTCAGGGCTCAGGCTCCGCGACGGGTACCGGTGAACCATGGCTGGCACCTTCACCACCCGCACGATCAACATCACAACCGGCTCCACCGAGACCCTGCACGACCTCACGAACGCATGCTCCGCGTTCCTCCGGGAGGCCGCTCACGGGCGAAACGGACTGCTGAACATCTTCACCCCCCACGCGACGTCCGGCCTGGCCGTCATCGAGACCGGCGCGGGCAGCGACGACGACCTGTTGGCGGCTCTCCGCGACATTCTTCCGGCGGACGACCGCTGGCAAGACCGCCACGGCGGTCCAGGCCACGGCAGCGCCCACATGCTCCCGGCTCTGGTCCCACCGCACGCCACATTGCCCGTAGTCGACGGTGAGCTGGAGCTGGGGGCGTCACAGTCCGTCGTACTGGTGAACACCGACCGGGACAACCCGGAACGCCAAGTCCGGCTGTCTTTCCTCAGCTGACCACACGACCCTGCACCTGGCCTTCGCCCCCTTGACGAGGCGATTCTCCGGCCGACCACCCCAAAGTCTCCTCTGCCCGGATCGAACGTCTCGAAGAACGTGACCATGGCCTCGCTCAGCTCCGCCCTTTCCGATCAAGGATCGAATTGCCCAAAAAGCGCCTTATGCCGGATAAGCGGCACAGGCATAACATGATGAATGGGTCGGCCCCGGTGCGTAGACATCGGGGCCTTGCGCACTGTCGGCGCGACGGCAGGGAACGAGCGGATCCTGGCGCGTATGCCGGCCGAGCACATGCACCGAAGCCCGGCACCAGGCTGCCCTGTGACCCACCCATTGGAGACCGCCGGCTCGGCAGATGAAGGCGAAATCAGGCGGGTGAGGCGAAAGGGCAAGGCTATGGCGGAGAGTGATCGGCAGCCTGGCAAGGACTCGGTGGACCGGTCGGAGGGGTTCGGCGAGCGGCTGCTGGGGGTGCTGCTGGACCGGGCACACGAGATGCCGCCGCAGCTGATCGCCCCGCTGATCGCGGAAGAGGTCGCCAGGGTCGGTGGCCGGGACATCTCGATCCTCCTGCAGGACTATGCACAGCTGCTACTGGTGCCGCTGCCGGGTAGGCGTCTGGCCGTCGGCGAGCCCGAGCCGATCGGTGACTCCCAAGCCGGCACGGCCTTCCTGAACGCGACCTCCATCGAGGTACCGCAGGCTGACGGCGTCCGGATGTATCTACCGTTGCTGGACGGCAGTGACCAGGTGGGAGTGCTGGCCCTCACCCTGGAGACCGTCGATGACCACGACCGGCGCCTGCTGCGCAGACTCGCCGGCCTGATCGCCGACATACTGGTCACCAAGCACAGCTACACCGACCAGTTCTTCCTCACCCGGCGCCGCGCACCCATGAGCGTGGCTGCGGAGATCCAGTGGTCTCTGCTACCGCCGCTGGCAATGTCCGTACCGCAGGTCGCGGTGGCCGGAATCCTGGAGCCCGCCTACAGCGTCGCCGGCGACAGCTTCGACTACGCACTCAACGACGACATCCTGCACGTGGCCGTGGTTGATGCGATGGGCCATGGCTTGAACGCTGCCACCATGGCCACCGTCGCCATCGGCGCCTACCGGCACTCCAGACGTGCCGGCATCGACCTGTCCGAGATCTACGCGTTCATGGATCAGGCCATCGCCGAGCAGTTCGGGCCCGAACACTTCGTCACCGCGCAGATGATGCGCCTGAACATCGCAACGGGCCGCATGCAGTGGGTCAACGCGGGCCACCCCGCACCGCTGCTGATCCGCAACCACCAGGTCCTCCGGCAGCTGGAGAGCCCGACCACCTTGCCGGTCGGCTTCGGAGGCGAAAAGCCCCAGGTCAGCGAGCAGAGACTGCAACGCGGCGACCGTGTGCTGTGCTTCACCGACGGCCTGATCGAGGAGCACAAAGCCGGCGAGGAACAGTTCGGCGAGGAACAACTCGTCCACTGGGTCAACCGCATCGAGCACACAGAGAAGGGAGTGCGGGCAGTGGTGCGATCGCTCTCCCACAGGCTGAAGGAGGAACGGGGCGGGAGCACCAGTGACGACGCGACCCTCTTCCTGATCGAGTGGCGCGGGGGCGCCGCCGACCACCTCACCGTCCTGGACTGAGCCGGTACTCGCATCATCGTTGACGGAGCCGACAGCGCGCAGGACGCTGCCTTGCCACACAAAGCCGGCTTACGAGCCCTGTCGGCGAGCTCAGGCCTTACGAGAAGATCGGTTGGGCACTCATGCGTTCGGGAACACGGCTGTGGAGCGAACACGACGGCACGGCCAAGGTCCCGTACGGGCTGCGTCCCCGTATCGGCTCCGAACTCATTCGGGACGAAGAGGTCGTGGGTTCAAAGGCTCAACCGCCGTCGCCATCGATCGACTCCACCGAGTCGAAGCCCTGCTCCAAGAGGGCCCCAGCACCGACCCGATGCAGCTCGCCCAACTCCTGAGCGCCGCCAGGGATCTGCGAATCCACTGTCACTGCGTACGTCACGCCGCCCAGCCCCGCAGGCCAAGCCACTGCTTGCGGCAGCGATGCCGACTTCGCCCGGTCACTGCGAACACGCCACCTTGTAGACCTTGGCGATGGCGAAGATGTTGGAGCCGACCGCGAGCAGAATGCCGCGTGCGCATCCGCCGGCGTTGAACGAGCGCTTCTGAATTCGGCCCGTGGACTCCGGCCGGCGCGTGCTCGGTCAGCCACTGCTTGGTGGCCTCCTCGCGCTTCGCGAGCACCTCGTCCGGGATTTCGCCTAACCGTCGCGACTCCGCCGAGCGCCGATCACCCCGCCCCCCGCAACATGCGCCGGGCGGCGTCGCGAAGGTGATCGAGAACCTCGCGGTCCGCATCGAGGCTGTAGTCGGTGTCGAGGCCGGCGAGGGTCCGGGCGATGCGGGGGAGGTGGTCGTCGGAGGCGTCGACGCGGCAGGTGTGTTCGGTGAGGGGGCTGATGCGGGTGGCCAGGCCGGGGGTGTGGGTGCGGAGGTGCTCGGCGGGTGCCTGGACGGTGGCGATGGCGCGGTAGCGGGTGGGGGCGGCCGAGAGCCGGGCGGCGACGAAGGCGGCGGGGTCGTCGCCGGGGACCGGGCGGGGCGGGACGCGTCGGCCGGTGGGAGTGGGGTGGCTGATGCGGTCGAGGCGGTAGAGGCGCCAGTCGTCCTTGTCGGTGTCGTGGGCGAGGAGGTACCACAGGCTGCCGGAGGCGACCAGGTGGCAGGGCTCGACGCGGCGCGCGGCGGTGCCGCCGTGGCGGGTGGTGTAGTCGAAGCCGACGATCTCGTGGTCGCGGCAGGCGACGGCGAGGGCGGCCAGGTGAGCGGGGTCGGCGCGCGGCCCCCGGTTCTCCCACCCGATGTCGGCCAGGGACGTCTGGAGGGCGGTGACCTGGCCGCGCAGGCGGCGGGGCAGGACCTGCTCCAGCTTGGCGAGGGCGCGCAGGGCGGTCTCCTCGATGCCGGTCAGACCGCCGGCCGCGGTGCGCAGGGCGACGGCGATGGCGACGGCCTCGTCGTCGTCGAGGAGGAGGGGCGGCAGATCGCTGCCGGCGGCGAGGCGGTAGCCGCCGGCGTGGCCGCGGGCGCTGTCTACGGGGTAGCCCAGTTCGCGGAGCCGGTCCATGTCCCGGCGGACGGTCCGCACGGTCACCGAGAGGCGCTCGGCGAGGTCGGCGCCGGACCACTCCCGACGGGTCTGCAGCAGGGACAGCAGCCGCAGCACCCGGGCGGTCATATCGCTGGTCATGAATTCCATGATGCCGCCGTCAAAGGACACCCACTGTCCTGAATGCCCTCTACGGTGGACCTGTCCGAACGGATCAAAACAGATCAAACCGGAAGGCTCCCCATGAAGATCGCTGTTCTCGGCACCGGTGGCGGTGCCCGCGCCCACATCGCCAAGCTCGCCGAACTCGGTCACGAGGTCCACGTCGGCACCCGTGCCCCGAAGGCCACCCTGGCGCGCACCGAGCCCGACATGATGGGCACCCCGCCCTATCAGCAGTTCCTCGCCGAGCACCCCGGCACCGGGCTGCACACCTTCGGCGATGCCGCCGCCGAGGGCGACCTCGTCATCAACGGCATCGACGGCCACAACGCGGTGGCCGCCCTGTCCGCCATCGCCGACCAGCTCGCCGGCAAGACGCTCATCGACTACGCCGTCCCGTTCGTCTACAACCCCGACATCGAGCACCCCTGGCCCACCCCGTGGGGCGCCATGCCCGTCCTCGACCCCTGCGACAGCGACAGCCTCGGCGAGCAGATCCAGCGCGCCCTGCCGCGCACCAAGGTCGTCAAGGCGTTCGTCACCCAGGAGCAGGCCACTGTCGTCGACCCGAAGGCCATCGGCGGCGGGGACCACACCATGTTCGTCGCCGGCGAGGACGCCGACGCCCGGCAGCAGGCCACCGACCTGCTCACGTCCTACGGCTGGAACGACGTCCTCGACCTCGGTGGAATCGTCGCCGCCCGCGGCATGGAGATGTACGCCCACATGCACAGCGCCATCGGCTTCGCCCTCGGCTTCGGCACCCACTTCGGTGTCAAGGTCGTCCGCTGACCGACTCCTCCCGCCACGCGAGAAAGCACTCCCATGAGCAACGAGAACACCAGCACCAGCCCCCTCGCCCTGTCCGGGAAGATCATGTGCCACGCCATGTGGGCCCAGGACGGACGACAGCTCGCCGACTTCTACGCCACCGCCCTCGGCACCAAGGTCTCTCAGACCTTCCCCGACAAGGACGGCAACGACGTCGCCTTCGCCCTCCACGTGAACGGGGCGATGTACCTCTTCTACACCTCCGCCTCCTACCAGGCCCCCAACTGGCCCGAGGAGGAACTGCCCTTCCACATGGACTTCTCCTTCCCCGACGTCCAAGCGGCGGAGAAGCGACTGCTGCAGACGGGCGCCACCAAGCCCGCCCACCAGCCCGGCGGAAAGCACTGGACGGTCCTGCTCGACCCCTCCGGCCAGCCCTTCTGCATCCATGGCACCTACTGACCCGTTAGCGAGCATGACCGTTCTGCCCCGCATCACCGCAGCCCAGCGCCGCGCCCGCCTCGTCCGCCGTCATCTCCTCGCACCCTCCGTGCGGGAGAAGACAGCCGAGGCGGTGGCCGCGGCCCTGATAGGCCTGCACGCCACCGACCCGGCCACGGTCTTCCTCGCGGTGGCCGCGCGCCTGCACACCCCCACCGCCGCCGCCATCGGCCGGTCCCTCTACGACGCGCCCGCCGGCGGCCCGGCGCTGGAGCGCATTCGGTGCATGCGCGGCACCATGTTCGTCGTCCCGGGCCACCTGGCCCCCGCGGTCCGGTCCGCGACCGTCCGCGACAGCCACCGGCACCGCACCGACGCCATGGCGAAACTGCGCGAGGCCCTCGGCTGGGACGAGCACCGCTACGCCACCGCGGAACGGGCCGTCCTGGACACCCTCGCGGCCCGCGGCGCGACCACCGCCGCCCAACTCACCGCCGAGATACCCGACTTGCGCGAACAGTTCGCCACCTTCCCCGGCAAGTCCTACGAGTCCCGGCAGCGCGCCGGCACACCGGTCCTGGGAGTCCTCGCCGCCGAGGGACGCATCCGCCGAGCCCGCCCGACCGGCTCGTGGACGTCCGCACAGTTCCGCTGGACCCTGGCCCGGCCGCCGGCCGACGTGCCCGCCGCCGGGGCGAGGACCACGCTGGCCCGCCACTACCTCAAGGCGTTCGGCCCCGTCACCGTGGACGACCTGAAGTGGTGGACCGGCTGGAATCTCACCGACACCCGCAAGGCCCTCACCGCCACGGGTGCCCAGGCGGCCGAACTCGACCAGGGCACCGGCTACCTCCTGCCCGAGGACCTCGAACCGGCACCCGCCACCGCGGAGCCCGCCGCGGCCCTGCTGCCCGGCCTCGACCCCACGGCCATGGGCTGGCGCAACCGCGACTGGTACCTCGACCCCGACCACACCAAGGCCCTCTTCGACCGCAACGGCAACATCGGCCCCACCGTGTGGTGGCACGGCCGCATCATCGGCGCCTGGGCCCAACGCCCGGACGCCACCATCCGCTACCGCCTCCTCGCCGACCCGGGCCGCGCGGCCCGCACCGCCGTGGACCGGGAGATCGCCCGCCTGACCGCCTTCCTCGACGGCACCCGCGTCACCCCCTGCTACCGCACGCCGCTCGAACGCAGCCTCGCGGCATGACCACATGACACCCCGCCCGGCCGGGCGTCAGGCCTGCCGCGTGGGCAGCACGATCGCCTGGCGCAGGTTCACATGGCGGGCGCGGCTCGTCGTGTAGGCGATCAGGTCGGCGATGTCGTCCGCGGACAGGCCGAGCAGCGCGTCGAACATGCCGTCCAGCTGGCCGGACAGCTCGGCGTTGTCGATGTGGCCGCCCAGCTCGGTGTCCGTGAGACCCGGTTCGATGTTGGTGACGCGGACGTCGCGCGGGCCCAGCTCCGTGCGCAGGGACTGCGAGAGGTAGGTGAGCGCGGCCTTGGTCGCGCCGTACACCGCGTAGTTGGGGAAGGGGACGTGCGCGCCGATGGAGGAGATGTTCACCAGGTCCGCGGTCCGGCCGGCCGCCGCCACCGCGATCAGGTCCGGCGTGAACGCGCGGATGACGCGCAGCGCGCCGGCCACGTTCGTGTCCAGCATGCGCTGCCACTCGTCGGCGCGGCCCTCGGTGACGGGGTTCGGCAGCATCACGCCCGCCGCGTTGACCACCAGGTCCACCTCGCCGTACGCGGTGTGGACCCGATCCGCCGCGGCGTCCACCGAAGCCGCGTCGGTGACGTCGGTGGCGACCGCGAGGGCCTGCCCGCCGTCCGCCTCGATCTCGGCGGCCAGCTCCGTCAACCGCTCGGCCCGGCGGGCGAGCAGCGCCACCCGCACGCCGTGCGAGGCGAGCAGCCGGGCGGTGGCCTCGCCCATACCGCTGGCGGCTCCGGTGACGACTGCGGTGCGGCCGGTGAGGGTGTCGTACGACATGGGGACTCCTGGTCGGTGAGGGTCGGACGTGGTCCGTGATGGTCCGTGACGGGTGTCGCCGGGTGTCTCCCGGCCACGACCACCACCCTGCGGCCGGCCGCCGCGCGTACCCAGGGCTGCCGTTTTCCTGGGTCCGGCAGTACCAGGAACGGGCCGGTCCCTGACCCATCGGACAGACCCTAGGATCGCCGGCATGGACATACCTCCCGGCCGGGAACTCGGCGACTTCCTGCGCTCGCGGCGCGCCCGCATCCAGCCCGAAGAGGTCGGACTGCCAGGTCACGGCAGGAGGCGGGTGCCGGGCCTGCGCCGTGAGGAGGTCGCCCAACTCGCGGGCGTCAGCGTCGACTACTACATCCGCCTCGAACAGGGCCGCGGCCCCTCGGTCTCGGACGCGGTCCTCGACGCCATCGGGCGCGTCCTGCGCCTCGACGACACCGAGCAGGACTACCTGCGTACGGTGGCCCGGCCCGCCACCCGCCGTACCTCCGCGGCCCGTCGCACGTCCGCCCCCGGTTCCGCGCCGCAGAGAGTCCGCCCCGGCCTGCGAATCCTCCTGGACACCATCGACCGGGCCCCGGCGTTCGTACTCGGCCGCCGCATGGACGTGCTCGCGTGGAACGCCCTGGGCGACGCCGTCGTCGGCTTCTCGCAGATGGCGCCCGAGGACCGCAACATGCCACGCCAGGTGTTCCTCGACCCGCGGTCGCGTGAGCTGTACCCGGACTGGCCGGCGGTGGCGGCGGAGACGGTGGCCCAGCTGCGCCTGGACGCGGGGAACCATCCGCTGGACCGCCAACTGGCCACGCTGGTGGGCGAGTTGTCGCTGGGCAGCGAGGACTTCCGCCGGCTGTGGGCGGACCACCAGGTCAAGGAGAAGACCTACGGGGCGAAGCGCATGAGGCACCCCGTCGTGGGCGAACTCACCCTGCCGTACGAGACGTTGACCGTGACCGGCGAGCCGGATCAGATGCTGGTGGTCTACACGCCGAAGCCCGGTACGCAGACGGAGGAGCGGCTCAGGCTCCTGGCCAGCTGGGCGGCGACACCCTCGGACGGCGCCGACGGTGCTGACGGAGCGGACGGGTCCGACAGGTCGGTCCGGGTCGCCACCGACCGGACCGACCTGTCGGACACCCCGTAGGGGGAACCCCTCAGTACGGCAACCGAGTCCCGCAACCGGCTATGGCAACGCTTGTTAGTGAGGCGTTATCGGTGCGCTAGTGATCTCCGTCAGAGTCATGTGCGTCCAAGGGCGTTGATTGAGGGCCGCGGGGGTCTTCGGCTTCTCGCCCGCCCATTGACCGGGGGAGCACGATATGCGGAAGACGCCGAAGACGTCGGCGCCGGGCACCGGCCGTCGCGCCGGTGCTACGCGCGCGTTACCGAGGTTGTCGATTCCAGGCGCGGGGGCGGGCAGCGCAATCGGAACTTCCATTTCGAAGGTGACCTCGGCGTAGTCCGCCGAGGCGAAGGGCGCGCTCAGCCGCGTTGCGGAGGCGTGCGGGGCCGCCAAGAGCCCTCGCCGACCATTTCGGGCTTCGGAGCGTAATCCTCCGTCGACCCTCCGTTGAGAATTCTCCTTTTCGGGGCCGTAGCGGAACCTCGACATCCGCCACCCCATCTTTCTGGGCGTCCCAATTCTCTGGGCGACCCACATACCAGAACTGCGAACGAATGCGATGGGGACCGTGATGCGCGAATTCAGCCGTCGGGGCATAGTCGGGCTCGGAATAGGGGCGGCGGCCGCGCTCTCCGTGGCCGGCTGCTCTTCCTCCGGGTCGTCGACCTCCGACAAGGTCGGCACCAAGCCCGGAAAGACGCCGAAGGGCAAGCCCATCGGCGACGGCTCGACCGCGTACACCGGAAAGCAGCCCAACCAGCCGCCCGCGCCGGAGAAGCTGGCGCCGGGCCAGAAGCCGCCGCAGTTCGTCGTCTTCTCCTGGGACGGGGCGGGCGAGGTGGGCAACGGCCTCTTCCCGCGGTTCCGCAAGCTCGCCAAGGAGCACAACGCCGCGATGACCTTCTTCCTCTCCGGGCTGTATGTGCTGCCCGAGTCGAAGAGGCGCATGTACCGCCCGCCGAACAACCCCGTCGGCTCCGCCGCCATCGACTTCCTCACCGATGACCACGTCAAGGCGACGCTGAAGAACCTGCGTGCGGCGTGGCTGGAGGGCCACGAGATAGGCACCCACTTCAACGGCCACTTCTGCGGCGATGGCCGGGGCTCGGTGAAGCACTGGACCCCCGCCCAGTGGAACGACGAGATCGAGCAGGCGATGTCCTTCGTCACCAAGTGGCGGACCAACACCGGCTTCACCGACGTCGAACCGCTGCCCTTCGACTACAGCAAGGAACTGGTCGGCGGCCGTACCCCGTGCCTGCTCGGCCAGGACAACCTGCTTCCCACGGCGCGCAAGCTCGGCTGGCGGTACGACGCCAGCTCGCCCGGCGGCCTGCAGGTCTGGCCCGACAAGAAGCAGGGCGTGTGGAACTTCCCGCTCCAGGCGATGCCGTTCCCCGGCCACTCCTTCGAGGTCCTCTCGATGGACTACAACATCCTGGCCAACCAGTCGAAGAGCTCCACCAAGGCCCCGCCGGCCAACTACCCGGGCTGGCGCAAGCAGGCCGCGGGGGCCTACATCGCCGGTTTCCAGCGGGCCTACGAGACCAACCGGGCGCCGTTCTTCATCGGCAACCACTTCGAGCAGTGGAACGGCGGCATCTACATGGACGCCGTCGAGGAGGCGATCAAGCACATCGCCGACGAGAAGCACAAGGACGTCCGGCTGGTCTCCTTCCGCCAGCTCTGCGACTGGATGGACGCCCAGGACCCGAAGGTCCTCGCCGACCTGCGCCGGCTCGGGGTGGGTCAGCAGTTCACCGGGCGCGGCTGACGGCTCCGGGCGGCCAGGTTCCGCCCCGCGCCGTTCCCCGCTCCGCTCCTCACTCCATGCGAAAGCCCCAGGTCGGCAGCGACCTGGGGCTGGTGACGCGCCGACCGCCTCAGCTGGGGCTCGCGTTGCCGCAGCGCGACACCTTCTCCTCTTCGGTCATCGGGCGGGACTGGACCCTGATGACCTTGTAGCTGATGTCCGACTCGACGTCGTTGAAGTCGGCGTTCTCGGTGGTGCAGTTGTCGCGGGCGGTGCCCAGCATCGTCGGCGTGCCCTCGGTCGGCTCCCCGACCCATTCGGTGGGCGTGAAGGTGCACGAGTCGCCGCAGTCGGAGAGGAACCTCGCGACCGCCTCCGGAGTGCTCCAGTCGGGGCCCTGGGGGGGCGGGCGGCAGCGGGTCGTGGGAGATCCAGCCGCCTCCGCCGCCGTCCGCCTGCGCGGGGGTCACGGACAGCCCCAGGGCCACCGCGACGGCCACCGATCCCACCGTGGCGACCTTTGCCCGCCAGCCCCTGCCGGACGAGCGAACGTTGCGCGTCGTTCTTTTCATTGCTGCTCCCCTTGCCTTCCACCTGCAGCGCGGACCGCGTCCGGCGTTGTGGTTCACAGCACGAGGCTCGGCCAGGTCGCTCATGTCCGGCTCACAAGCCGCTCATGCGGCGATATCGGCTCGTCGCACCGATGTCGGCATGTGCCGCGTTCGTCCGGGCCGTGTCGGAGCAGGTGGCGTTGCGGAGCAGGTGGCGTTGCGGAGCACGTTCAGAGCACGTGCCGTTGCCGGCGGCCGGTGCCGTGTGAGCGCCGGTGGAGGAACCACAGGCCTCCCAGGAGCAGGGAGAGCACCACCAGGGCGATCAGCGCGGTACCCCAGAAGCCGCCGATCAGCCGGACCCCCGCGAGGACGATCCCGGCGGCGGCCAGGAAGGGCAGCAGGGTCAGAGCCAGGAAGCGCAGGATGACGGCCACGCCGGCGACCCTGGGCAGGCGGGTGAACGGCCTCCGGTGCCTGAGCCGGTCTCCGGTGGCACCGGGCGAGTAGTACTGCACGGCCTTGTCCCCCAGTCCCAGGGTGCTCTGCCGGTAGAGCACGGCGAGCGCGGGCACCCAGATCAGGGGAAGCACCATGCCCACCAGGAACAGGGCGCTGATCACGGCCGTCGACAGGGCTCGGCGCAGTCTGCTGGGCTTCTCGCCGCCCGTGAGGCCGAGCACGGCGGCCATCCTGACGATGAGTGACCAGCGTGTGCGTCGGGGGAGGTGGCCGTGTCCGCCCGTGGGATGGCGGCTCACCTCGGTCAGGGCCCGGCCGGCCGCCTCGGTCGAGGGGTACACGTCCTGCAGGACCAGGATGTCGGCCACCCGTCGTTCGCTGCAGGGGTCGTGACCTGCGACGGCGGCCAGTTCGAGCACCATCGTCGCCTGCGACAGCAGGGCCGCCACGAAGCTCACGGGCATCAGGACGATGAACGGTCCACCCAGGGCGGCACCCTCGACGATCGTCGTCCGCGTGCCGCTGGCAATGGCGTCATGGCCGAGCTCATCGGCTCCGGCCTGCGGCTTTCGCTCTCTCCGGCGGGCCACCGCGGTAGCGGCCCGCGGACCGAACCGCCGTACGGCGAAGAAGGCCAGCTGCTCGGGCATGTGCTGCGGGTCCGCCCAGATCATCGGCAGCAGCGCCTGGGCCTCGACCGTCACCGACCCGTCCGCGCGGTCGGAGCGCGACCCGGAGCTGTTGGCACTGTTGCGTTCGCCGCCGTTCATCCGGTGCCGGCTCTCCTCAGCCGTCGCGTGGGCCCTCGGCCCGGCCGCCCCGTGGACCCTTGGCACGCACCATCGGCCTCTCGCCCCCTTTCCCCCCGTTTACGGCTACGGAAGACGGGACGCCGCCCGCTTCGTCAGCCCTCGACCGGCAGCCTCGTCACGCCGTCTCCAGCTCCGTGACGATCTCCGCGAAGCCGAGCGCGCGCAGAACGCTGCCTGCCGCATCGACCACCCGCGCGCTGCCGACGATCGGTGCGATCGCCACACAGACGGCCTTGGCGTCCTCGGCGGTCAGACCGGCCTCTTTCGCCACGCTGAGATTGGCCAGGTACGAGGCGGGCGCGGCGTCCATCGCGATGAGCGCCGCCAACCGCACGAGGTGGTAGGTGCGCTCGTCGAGGCCGGAGTTGGGCAGCGTTTCGATGGTCATTCGAGCCAGCTGCTCGAAGACGGGGTGCTCACCTTGAGCCAGGGCACCCAGGTCTCGTTCGGGAGTTCGTGCTGCTGTCATGATCAGTGACCTTCTCACTCCATGTGTCCTGCAGAACCACACAGGCCGCGAGAGCAGGGAAGGCTGAGCAGGATGGACCTCAACGCAGAAAGTGCCCTACGTCCATGGCATTCCTTCGCGGGCTCGGCGTCAAATGCTGCCGGTTCGCGAGACGGAGGGAGCGGAGGCGGCAGAGGGAGCAGCCGGAGCAGAGAGAGCGGCCGGTGCTCCCGACGCCACAGGGGCCGCGCAATCTTGTGTCCGAGCAAACATCTCCGCAGAGGCCCGGGGTCCCGGCCGGCGCCATGGCCGGCGCAGGGAGGGGGCGGCGTCAGCCGAGGGTGGGGTAGTCGGTGTAGCCGCGCTCGTCGCCGCCGTAGAACGTGGCCGGGTCCGGCGTGGTGAACGGTCCGCCCACGGCCAGCCGGCGGGGCAGGTCGGGGTTGGCCAGGAACAGCGCGCCGAAGGCGATCAGGTCCGCCAGCCCCTCCTCGACCAGGGGCAGCACGTCGTGGCCGGTGGGCTGCGGGTGGGTGAAGGGGTTGAGGACGAAGGCCGCCGGCCAGGCCCGCCGCAGCTGCCGGGTCAGCTCCCGGTCCGGGCCTTCCATGAGGTGCAGATAGGCCAGCTCCAGCGGCGCCAGCCGCGCCACCAGGGCACCGTAGAGCTCGGCGAGGCCCACCTCGGCGATGTCGTTGTACGGGTTGCCCGGCGAGATCCGGAAGCCGACCCGTTCACCGCCGATGGCGTCGGCCACGGCCGCGGCGATCTCGACGCCGAGGCGGATGCGGCCCTCGACGGAGCCTCCCCAGCCGTCGGTGCGCTGGTTGGCGTTGACGGAGAGGAACTGGTGGATCAGGTAGCCGTTCGCGCCGTGGATCTCCACTCCGTCGAAGCCGGCGGCGATCGCGTTGCGGGCCGCGGCGGCGAAGTCGGCGATCGTCTGCGCGATCTCCTGCTCGCCCAGCTCCCGGGGCACCACGAAGTCCTTCGGGCCCTCATGGGTGAAGACCTGCCCCTGGGCGGCCACGGCCGAGGGCCCGACCGGCTCCAGGCCGTCGGACAGCAGGCTGGGGTGGCCGACCCGGCCGGTGTGCATGAGCTGGGCGAAGATCACCCCGCCGCGCTCGTGGACCGCCTGGGTCACCGGCCGCCACGCCTCGACCTGAGCCTGACTGTGCAGGCCGGGGGTGTCCGGGTAGCCCTGTCCGACGGCGCTGGGCTGGATGCCCTCGGTGACGATGAGCCCGGCCGACGCCCGCTGGCCGTAGTACACGGCCATCTCGGGTGTGGGGGTCGCGCCGGGGCCATAGGCGCGGCTCCGCGTCATCGGGGCCATCGCGATCCGGTTCGCCAGCTTGGCGCCGGCCAGATCGAACGAGTCGAAAGCGGTGGACATGACTGACTCCTCCAGGGGGTGGTGCAGGGGCGGGAAACGGGTGCTGCAGCACCACCAGCATCACATATTACTTGCCCGAGCAACAAACATCGTTCGCGAGCACGCTCGCCAGAGCTGCCGCCGGAGCTGTCGCCGTAGCCGCACCGGGCCTCACCTCCGACGCCAGCCATGGGAATGGGCATGGGAATGGGCATGGGAATGGGCATGGACGTGTGGCTATGGGCATGGGCACACCCGGCCCGTCACGGGGCAGGCGGGTCTCCGCTTGTCCGAGCAAGTACGATGCCCAGACGCATCGCGCACTGCCCTCTGGTCCGCCCGTCAGGGACGAACCTCTGGTCCGCCCGCCAGAGACGTAAGGAGTCACTCGTGGCCGATGAGCCCACCCCGCCGCCCGCGGCACGCCGACGGTCCGCCCGCGACACCGCCCCGCCGCCCAGCGGCGCCCTGCCCACGACGGCGCGCAGCGGCCCCCTCAGCCACGCCGTCTTCCGCACCGCCCGCCTGCACCGGGCGGCCGCAGCGCACCTGCTGCGCTCCACCGGCCTCTACACCGGGCAGGAGCTGCTGATGATGCACCTGTGGGAGAACGGACCGCAGACCCAGTCGGAGCTGGTCCGCCTCCTGGACGCCGAGCCGTCCACCGTCACCCGCATGGTCAAGCGCCTGGAGCAGGGCGGCTTCGTCCGCCGCCGGCCCTCCGCCACCGACCGGCGGGTGATGACGGTCGAGGCCACCACCGCCAGCCAGGCCCTGCGCCGCCAGGTCGAGAGCGCCTGGCAGGAGCTGGAACAGACCACCGTCAGCGGCCTCACCGACGCCGAGCGCGACACCCTCACCGCCCTGCTGCGCAAAGTGGAGGACAACCTCAGCCAGGCGCTCGGCTCCTGGACCGGCCCCTGACCCACGGCCGAGCCTTGACTCCCCACGTCGGCCGGTATGTTCGCAACGGCCACCGCCGCGGGGGCGGGGCCGCCGAGGACGAGGGGACGTATGGACACGGCTAGCATCCTGGCCCGCCTGGAAGAGGCTCGCGCCGCCGATTCCACGGCGCGCGACCGGATCTGCGACGAGGTGGCCGCCGAGCTCCTGGCCGCCGGGTCCCCGCCGGAGTTCGAGGTGGACTCCGCCGACTTCGACACGGACCCGTACGTCATGGCCGCCGGCCGGTACTGGCGGCAGCGGCTCCAGGACCGGCCGTCGGTCGCCACGGCGCTCGAATGCGGGCGGTGGATAGCGGGTCATGTGACGGACGGGAGCTGGATCGCGGTCGCAGAGCATTGGGGGCTGGGGAACGGGTTCATCAACCGGCACAGTGCCGAGTCGGTGGGTCAACTCACCGCGGTGGCACGGGAGATCGGCGAACTCGGCGATACCGCGGGGCAACGCGTCGCCTACCTCGTCGCCCTCTTCCACGGCGGCAGGCTGCGCTCGAACTTCTGCTTCGACGAGCTGCACGACTTCCTCGCGTCCTCGCCGCCGGCCCTCGCCGCCGGCGCCCACCGCGAGGAGCCGCTCTTCCTGGCCCTCAGGTCGTTCGCCGCCTTCGGCAGCCGGGCGTTGACCGTCGAGTACGCCACCGATCTGCTGACGCGGGCCTGGGCCTCGCCGCGCCGCACCCGGGACACCGTGGACCTCTGCCTCAACGGGCTGGCGCTCGCCGTCCCCTTCGAGGGCCAGGGGGAGCTGCTGCGCAGGCACGCCGAGGAGGCCGTCGAGGAGTATCCGCGCGACCATATGTTCCACGCCCGGCTCGCCGCCGGTCTGCACATGTGCGGACGGCACGACGACGCGCTGGCGCGCATCGACACCGCGCTCGCGTTGCTGGGAACGAAACCCGCCTTCAGCCACAACATCCTGCAGGACCAGTACCTCGCCAAGCGGGACGCGATCCAGGAGGGGCGGCTGCGGGCCCTGCGGGACGCCGAGCAGCAGCGGCGCTGGGACCAGCAGATCGCCGCCAACGCCCAGTTGGAGCGCTCCTTGCACACGTCCTCCGTGCGGGCCGTCGAAGTCGTCGCCGTCTTCACCGCCGCGATCGCCTTCGCCGTCGGATCCCTCCAGGTCACCCTGACCGGGAAGCTCCCACTGTCCGACCGCCTCTACCTGCTGGCCGCGCAGGGCGTGGGCCTCGCGGTGTTCGCGCTGCTGATAGTCGGCGGGACGTGGTGGATCACCCGGAGGCGTCAGCACGAGGGACGTGGGGAGGGGTGGCGTCGCACGGGTCGGTGACGGGCCGGGCCCCCGTAGCGGCGTGATCGGCGCGTGGCCGGATCGCAGCGTAGGGCCGAGGTGCTCGGGTGATCGCACTTATGGCCGTTGTAGCAGACAGGTACGGTTTGGCCATGGATGTTTCCGGAACGCTCGCGGCCGAGGACAACACCAGGCCGCCGGCGGTCATCAAGGCCACCGCGCGCCAACTGCTGGTGAAACTGGGCGCCGGCGGGCTGACCCTGGAGGCCGTCGCCGCCGAGGGCGGGCTTGCCGTCGCCGACGTGGCGGCCGTCTTCCCGCATCGGGACGATCTGCTGACCGCGCTGGTCATCGACGCCTACAACGAGTCCGGCGCCGCCATGGAGCAGGCCGATCAGGCCGCCGGGGACGCCGGTGGGGCGGCGGGCGCACGGCTGCTGGCGGTGACGCGCGCGCTGCGGCGGTGGTCCTTCGCCAACCCCGCCGAGTTCACGCTGATCTACGGCTCGCCCGTGCCGGGCTACCACGCCCCGCAGGCCACGGTCCCGCCCGCGTCGCGTACCCCCGGGGTACTGGCCGGCATCGTGCGTGCGGCACTGGAGGCCGGCGACCTCACCCCGCCCCGGCGGACGGTGGCGCCTCCTGGTCCGCCGCTGCTGCTGCCCGAGGCCGTGGAGCTCTTCGGCGGCGTGCCCGAGGCTCCCTTCTCGGACATCATCGAGCGCGGCATCGTGCTGTGGAGCAATCTGATCGGGCTCCTGGTGTTCCAGGTCTTCAGCCGTACCCACGACAGCGTCCGGGACGAGTCCGCGTTCTTCGACTACGCCATCGCCGTGGCGGCCGAAGGCATCGGGCTCGTGGTCCCCCTGGGCGAGAACACCGACTAGACCGTCCGCCGCATGCGCGGCGCCGCCGGGGAATCAGGCCGTGAACACCACTAGAACCCTCTGCTTCGTCATCGCGGCACTCTCGTCGTATGCCGCACTCGTCTACCGGCTGAGCCAAGTACGCCGCAGCTGGCGGGACAACGCCTACCGCACGCTGGTGATCACTCTGCTGCTGCAGTGCCTCACCTTCACGATGGGCGCCGTCGCCATGGGAGGTCAGAGCTTCCTGGGCGTCGGCAACCTCGCCATCCTGGTGATGCACCTGTCGGCGGTCGCCTTCTGTGTCAGCGCGCAGATCATCCTGCTGCGCTGGGCGACCGACGCCGAGGAGGCGGTGCGCAAGACCCGCTACTGGCTGATCACCGGCATCGCGCTCAACGCGCTGCTGCTGGCGCTCTTCCTGATCGCCGACGGCCCCGGCCGGCCCGCCACCGACTTCAACACCGGCAGCGGCCAACCGCTGGTCCTCACCTACCTCCTGGTCTTCATCCTCTCCCAGGCGGTTCCGTGCGTGACCATCTTCCGCCAGTGCGGCCCGTATGCCCGGATGGCCGGCAAGGCCGAGCTGCGGCAGGCCCTGCGGATGCTCTCCGTCGCCGCGGTGATCCTCTTCCTCTACTGCCTGGCCAGGACGGTGAACATCCTCACCGCCGCGGCCGGGATCGACATCGGCGTCTGGCAGCTGGCCTCCAACGTCTTCAGCGCGGTGGGCATCCTCACGCTCTCGCTCGCCCTGACGATCTCCTCCTGGGGGACCTCGGCCGCGAAACTGCTGGCGTGGGCGCGCAGTTACCGGTCCTACCGCGTCCTGTATCCGCTGTGGCGGGATCTGTACGAGTCCTCGCCGGACATCGTCCTGGAGCCGCCGGGGGCCGCGGTCTCCGACCTCAACTACCGCCTCCACCGCCGGGTGATCGAGATCCGGGACGGCTGGCGGGACCTGCGCCCCTATATAGACCGCACCGCCACGGGCACGGCCGGAGCGGGCCCCGAGGCGAGCGAGGAGTCCCGGCAGGCCTTCGCCGAAGCGGCCCAGATCCGGCAGGCCCTGCACGCCAAGCGGGCCGGCACCATCCCCGACGACAACAAGGACGACGGCGACTTCGACGACCGCGACACGGACAACCTGACCGCGGAGGTCGCCTGGCTGACCCAGGTCGCCTCCGCCTACCGGAAGCTCGGTAGCGCATGAGAGCTCCCGCCCGGTCTGCCCCCGTCAGGCCGGGCGGGTTTCTCCCATTTCCCCCGTGGATCCCCCGTTCCCCCGTGGTTCCCCCCGCGGATCCCCCGTGGATCCCCGGGGGGTTCCCCGTATCCCCCGTGCTTCCCCCGTGTTCCCCCGTTTTTCCTGTCGTGCCGGGTGGGTGTGTCCCACCCGGCCCCTGGCCCGGCCTCTCCCCCGAGAGCCGGGCCAGACCGACAAGACCGGCAACCAACTCGGCTACCCCCGTAAGCAAAGTTAGCTATCAGCTATCGGCAAGGTCCACGTTGGCGGAGTCCAGCCCGATTGTCAACTGACCGCTAATCTGCGAAACTGGCGATTAGCCGAGGGCAATGCCAGGGAGGTGACGGGAGGGAGATTCGCGATGTCTGAGACTGATGACCGGCCCGTGCTGGCAGTGCGTCTGGACAACCTCTTCAAGACGGTTCGTCCCAAGGGAAAGCACTGGACCAACGCCGAAGTGGCGGAGGAACTGAAGCAGGCCAACCCCGAACTCAGAGTCGGGGGTGTCTATCTGTCGCAGCTGCGGACGGGCAAGCGCTCCAACCCCTCACCGGATCTACTGGCCGCCCTGGCACGCTTCTTCGGCGTGTCCGTCGCCTACTTCTTCGACGACGAGGTCGCCGAGTCGGTGCTCAGCGAGGTCGCCGCCATCGAGGCCCTGAGACAGGCCGGAGTCCGCTCCGTGGCGATGCGGGCCGCCGGGATGAAGAAGGAGAACCTCCAGGCCATCACGGCCATCATGGATCAGTACCGGCAGATGCAGGGACTGCCGCCCGTCGCCGACAACTCCGACGCGGAGTAAGGGGCACAGGGGAGTGAGGGGCGCCAGGAAGGGACGGTCGGCCGATCAGGACCGCCGCAGCCGGCTCAAGAAGCTCCGCACGGCCGGCGCCCGAAAGATCGCCGAACTCGACCTGCCGAAGGTCGCCGATGTCGCCGAACTCTGCCGCCATCTAGGTGAGGTGCGCGACCGCCCGATCACCCTGGTCCCGATGCAGATGCCCTCGTCGCACCCGTGCGGCATGTGGGTAGCCGCCCGCGACGAGGACCTGATCTTCTACGACGCCAACACGACCAGCGCGCATCAGGAGCACATCATCTTGCACGAGCTGGGTCACATCATCTGCTGCCATCGCGGGGCGGGTTGGCTGGACGAGGCGAGCGCCCGCCTCCTCTTCCCCAACCTCGACCCCGACCTCGTCCGCGACATGCTCCTGCGCGCGACGTACGACGACGTACAGGAACAGGAAGCGGAGATCATCGCCTATCTGCTCTCGCAGCAGGTGGGCAGCGCCGAGAAGCGGCGTGACGCGTCCCCGGCCGAGGACGGCGCGGAGGCCGGCAGGACCGCCATGCTTCATCGGATCGAACGCACCCTGATCTGACGTGAGTTGCTTACCCCCCGGTGGACGCCACCTCCTCGGCCAGGATCGACACCGCACGCCGGATGTCGTCCTCGCGGTGCTCGCTGGTGACGAAGAACCGCAGCCTGGCGAGCCCCTCGTCCACGGCGGGGTGGAAGATCGGATCGGCGATGACACCCCGGTCGAACAGCCGGTCCGCGACCCGCAGGGTCCGCGCCGAGTCACCGAGTACGCACGGCACGATCGGGGTGCCGGCGCTGGAGCCCGTCGCCAGACCGGCCGAGGCGGCCAGGCCCAGGAACAGCTCCGCGTTGCGCCGCAGGGCCCGCACCCGGTGCGGTTCCGTGGCGATCAGCTCGGTGGCGGCCAGCGCCGCGGCCGCGTTGGCCGGGGTCAGACCGACGCTGTAGACGAAGCCCGGCAGCGTATGCCGCAGCCACCGCACCATCCGGGCCGAGCCGCCGAGATAACCGCCGCAGCTGGCGAAGGACTTGGACAGGGTGCCCATCCACAGGTCCACGTCGGACCGGTCCACGCCGAAGAACTCACCGACGCCGCGGCCGCCTTCGCCCACGGTCCCGATGCTGTGCGCCTCGTCGACCATCAACAGGGCGCCGTAGCGCCGCTTCAGCTCGATCACCGCGGGCAGATCGACCAGGTCGCCGTCCATGCTGTACGCGCCCTCGACGGCGATCAGCACCCTGCGGAACCGCGAGCGGTTGAGCCGCAGCATCTGCTCCAGCCGGTCGATGTCGTTGTGGGCGAACGGGCGCCGCGCCGCCCCGGACAGGGCGCAGCCCTGAAGGATGCTGTCGTGGGCGAGCGCGTCGTGCACCACGAGGTCCCCCGGGCCGACGAGATGCCCGATCGCGGTGACATTGGTGGCATGGCCGCTGACCAGCGTCAGGCAGTCCCCGACGCCGAGGAAGTCGGCGAGCGCCCGTTCCAGCCGTACGGTCAGGTCCCGTTCGCCGGAGAGCGGCCGGCTCGCGGAGACCGAGGTCCCATAGCGCTCCACCGCCCGGTGCACGGCCTCGTTGACCACCGGATGGCCGGAGAGCCCCAGGTAGTTGTAGCTGCCGAAGGACAGATACGTCCGCTCGCCGATCACGGTCGTATCGCGGATGTTGCCCTGATGGACCCGGAAGTACGGGAACTCCGCACCGCTGTCGACGATCGCGCGGGCGCGCTCCTCGAACTGCCGCACCTCCGGGAAGGCGTCGACGCTCGCGGTCGCGGCGTCGAAGTCCGGCCGCGTCTGCTCGGGCAGCAGCCCGCCCGGGGCCGGCGGCCGCGTCAGGTGCGGATCGACCAGCGCGATCAGCCGCTCGACGGTGAGGTCGGGCGAGAAGATCTCCTCGGTGCGGAAGTCCGGTATCCGCTTGCCGATGTTGACCTCCAGTTCCTGGAGCATCAGGGAGTCGAAGCCGAGGTCGGCCACCAGCGCCATCCGCTCGTCCAGGTCGGAGAGCGGGAAGACACCGGTCCGCGAGACCTCTTCGAGCACGAGGGACGCGGCGGCCGCGCCACCGGCCCGGATCGCCTCGGGTGCGTCCTCGGGCGGCTCCACCGGACCTGGCCCCGGCGGGTCCTCCCCTACGGCCTTGCCGGCAAGGGCGGGGACGGGGGCGCCCTCGGCAGCAGCGGGGGACACACCACCGCCCTCGCGGGCCGACTCGTCCACCGCCCAGTGGTGGCGCGGGGCGAGTGGACTCGGCGGCAGGGTGCACGGGGGTATCCGCTCGCCCACCGGGCGGAGCCCCGAGCCGGTGACCGCACGCGCCGCGAGCTGCGCCAACGCGGCCCTGTGCGGCTCGGCGGACAACGAGCCCGGCGCGGGAACGGCGACCTCCTCCGGCTCGCCGGGCGGCACCGTGCCGGTCGTCTGCCCCGGCCCGAGTTCTCCGGTACGGCCCACCGCGACGGCTTCGGCCGCGGCGCTCAGCTTCATGGCGGCGTCGGCGGCGTCCTCCGCCACCAGCGCGAGACGTTCGGCGAAGGGGGCCCGGCGGGCCAGGGTGTCCGCCACCCCGGCCAGCGGCGGCCGGTCGTCGGCGAGGGTGTGCGCCAGCTCCCGGGCGTAGCGGGCCAGCCCGGCCCGGTCGCGGGCGCTGAGCACGAGCAGCCGCGGCCCCGCGTCCGGTGCCGGACGGGCCGGTGCCGTGGTGCACTCCTCGACCACCAGATGGACACCGGTACCGCCGAAGCCGAAGGCGCTCACTCCCGCCCGGCGCGGCCGGTCGGCATCGGGCCATCGGGTCGGCGTCGTCGGGACGGTCAGCCGCGCGGCGTCGAGCCCGGAGCGGTCGGCCAGGTCGAACTCCGGCTGGGGCGGGATCACTCCCCGCTGCACGGCCAGGACGGTCTTGATGAGTCCGGCCGTCCCCGCGGCGTTGAGCGAGTGGCCGACCACCGCCTTCACCGCGCCGAGGTAGGCGGGGGCGCCCCGGGCACCGCGCAGTTCGCGCAGCACCTCGACCTCGACGGGATCGCCGACCGTGGTCCCGGTGCCGTGCGCCTCCAGATACCCGGCCGCGTCCGGAGGCAGGCCGGCATCGCGGTAGGCCCGCCGCAGCGTGCGGAGCTGACCGGACGCCTGCGGGTGCATACCGCCCTGCACGGTCCCGTCGTTGGCCGTGCCCACTCCCCGGATCACCGCGTAGACCCGATCGCCGGCCGCCAGCGCATCGGCCAGCGGCCGCAGCACCAGTACTCCGGCGCCCTCGCCCAGGACGAAGCCGTCGGCCGCCGCGCCGAACGGCAGGCATCGGCCGCTGCGCGAGACGGCGCCGATCCGGCACAGGCCCACCAACAGGTCCGGGGTGAGGATCAGTTGGGCGCCGCCCGCCAGCGCGATCCGACTCCGGCCCGCGCGCAGCGCGTACACGGCGTTGGCCACGGCCATCAGTCCACCGGAGCACGCCGAGTCCAGCGCATAGCTCTCGCCGTGCAGGTCGAAGACCGAACTGATGGTGTTCGGCCCCATGTTGAGCAGGAGTCCGGCCACGGATGTGCCGTGCAGCCCGTCGACCGCGCGGGCCGTCTCCGGCCACCCGGGGTCGGTCGCCCGCGCCCCGAACTCACCGCCGGCCAGCTGGCGCATTCGGATCTGCAGGGTGCTGATCTCGCGGTAGCCGCTCTCGGTGAGCGAGGTGATCACCGAGGTCTCCTCGCGGTCGAAGCCGTCGGCCTCCCACCCCGCGTCCTGGATCGCCTCACGGGCGAGGTCGATCAGCAGCCGGTGCTGCGGGTCCATCGACCTGGCCCGGCGCGGCGGGATGCCGTAGTGCGCCGCGTCGAAGTGGCCGACGTCCGGCAGCAGCGCCATGGTGTCCGTATAGGCCGCGGACGCCTCGCGGAAGTTGTCGCTGAGGAAGGTGGCGGAGTGCCACCGCGAGTCCGGGACGGGGGAGAACTGCGGCTGCGGGGCGGTGAGCAGCCGCCAGTACTGGTTGACGTTCCGCGCCCCCGGAAACCGGCAGGCCATCCCCACGATCGCGACGTCATCGCGCCGCGCGCCCGCCTCCCCCGCGGGTGAAGGAGCCGCACCCGCTGGGGAGTCCTTCGCCGTCGCGGGCGTCACGCGGTGCCCAGCCGCTCGCGCCACCACTCCACCGTCGCCTTGATCTGCTCGTCGACGGGGGTGGCGCGGACCGCGAACTCGGCTTCGTAGGCGCTCGCGTCCACCACGAACGGGCGGTCGAACTGGTAGCGGATCTCCTTCATCTCCCGGATCAGCGGGGAGAGGAGCCCGACGACGCCCAGCACCGCCGGCGACAGCCCGCGCACCGCGACCGGCCCCGTTCCCGACTGGGCGGCGAGGCGGTCGACCATCTCCCGGACGGACCGCGCGGGCTCCGTCGGGACGTGCCAGGCCCGCCCCCAGGCCCGTTCCTCGCCCGCGACCTCGACCAGGGCCCGGGCCACATCGGGGAGATAGCTCCAGCTGTGCGGGGCGTCCGGGTCCCCGAGCGTGGAGACCGGCTTGCCGCGCAGCAGCCGTGGCATGACCCGGGCGGCCAGGTGTCCGGCGTCGGTCACGCCCGGCCCGAAGAAGTCCGAGGCCCGCAGCTCGACCGCCTTGATACGCCCCTGCCCGTGCAGCTCTTGCGCCTGCTCCCATACAGCGGCGCGCACCCGCCCCTTGGGGCCGGTCGCGGCGAGCGGCAGTTCCTCGGTCAGGGGGCCGTCCACCGGGCCGTAGCCGTAGAGGTTGCCCAGCATGGCCAGGGTGGCGCCGGTCGCCTCGGCCGCCGCACAGAGCGACGAGGCCAGCGGTGGCCACTGACTCGCCCAGCGGTGGTAGGGCGGTGCGGCACAACTGAAGATCGCCGTCGCGCCCTGTGCCGCCTCGGTCAGCCGCGCACTGTCCGCCGCGTCCAGCGCGACATGTTCGATACCGGGTTCCGGGCTCCGGCCTGTCTTGGTGATCACCCGCACCGAATGACCCTTTTCGACCAGCAGCCGAGCGGTGGCCATTCCGGCGGGCCCGAATCCTATTACGACATAAAGGCTCACGAGCGCACACTAGCGCGGGCGCCTGTGAGCCCTCCGCCTGGTGAGTCGGGGCCGCGCCACGCGGGGCCGGATGCCGATGCTTTCGGTCGGCCGCACGTCGGCCAGAATCCTTACCCCGGGACTCCGTGCTTCTGGGATCCGTGCCGTAGGACGCTGGCCAAGGCAGGGAAAACGTGGCCGATCAGCGGCTGACGGTCCCCTGACGCATTCTCCGAAGACGTCTCGCATGACGTCTCGAAATCGCCGATCCGCCGCGCATGCCGGCCGCTCCATTTCGCGCCAGGTCTCCTCACATTTCGAGCCAGGTCTCCTCCATGTCGAACGTGGCGTCTTCGGTATGGCGGACACGGAAGGCGGACATGGTCCGGCCGCCCCTGTGCAGCGGTGCGACACTGGCGAGGGCGAGTTGCGCCAGTCCGGACCAGTGGAAGACGTTGACGTCGGCGTCCAGGTCGACGTCCGCCGCGGCAAGGTCCTCCGGCGAGATGCCGAAGGAGCGGACGACGGCGGCGATGTCTCCGTCGAAGTCCCAGTGGTCCTCACCGTGCCAGCCGGCGGCGAAGAGCCCGGCCCCGTCCGGGTGGAAGATCGCCCAGGCGCCGTAGGTCATGTGGTAGTCGATGGTGGCCGACGCGACGATCACCGCGTCGGGGAAGCGCACGCGAAGCGCCTCCGCCTGCTCCAGGACGGGGAAGCTGTCTCCGCGGTGCCCCAGGGCGGGGTCGACGATCTCGGTCACACCGCCCCAGCACCCGACACTGACCAGGTCCAGGTCGCGGCGCGTCTCCAGGGGAACCGCGTCGACCGCACGGACGGGGTCCAGCTCCTCCAGGACGGCGTCGACGGTGCCGAAGGAAGCGACGAACTCACGGGCCCGGTCCGGGTCGTGCGCGGGCAGCGTCGCGGCGTTCCCCGGATGGGGCGCGTGGACGACGGTGAGCCCGAACTCACCGTGTCTGACTATCTCTTGGTCCTCGTCGGCATCCCAGAAGCTTTCCTCAGTCATGACGGTGACCCTAGGGGGTGTCCGCCCGGCCTAGCGCCCTAGCGGGCCGGCCCCGTCCAGATGGCGTCCTCGTGGCGGCCGTCGGGGGAGACCTCCAGTTGGAGCTCCTTGGCGCCGCCGGGGGAGACGGAGTAGGAGAACTGGCTGACCGCGCGCTTGCCGGGCAGCAGCGTGCCGGAGAACGGCTTGGTCGCGCCGTTGCCGTCGAAGATGTTCCCGGCCGGTGCGCCGTCGGCATCCCGTACGGACGGCAGGGCGCTGGTGATGTCGATCGGCTTCTTGCCGCCGTTGACGATCGTGACCTTCAACCGGACCGCCAGATCGCCCTTCTCGTGGCCGACGGCGACGCTGTCCGGCCGGTACGGCTCGGGCTTGCCGACGGTGATGGTGACGCCGTCCTCGTACCTCCGCGGCCGGCCGAAGCGCAGCGGACGGTCGGCACCCGGGTCCGAGGGGGCGGCGGTCGGGCCGTGCCACTCTCGGTTCTTCGCCCTCGCGTCGTCGACGGCGTTCTTCACGAACAGCACGGTGAGGAACAGGCCGACGACCGCCAGCACCATCGTGAGGCCGCCCAGGACCGCGCCGGCCAGGGCCATTCCCTTGTGGGTGGCCAGGCCCTTGCGGGCCCGGCTGTGACCGACCAGGCCGAAGATCAGGGCGAGTACACCGAGGATGCCCGAGAGCCAGAACAGGAACGGGATGAAGCCGAGGACCGTGCCGATGATGCCGGTGGTCAGCGCGGCGACGCCGAGGCCGTTGCCCGTCTGCCCGGGCGCCGGCGGAACCATCGCCGGGTACGCGAAGGGCGGCCGGTCGTGCGGCTGGTCCTCGGCCGGCGGGGCCCAGGGGTCCGGGCCGGGGGTGTTCTCGGGCATCGTCATTCGTGGTCCTTCTCGGGAACTCCTGGACAGATCACCCTAACAAGCGGTTTACCTGGCCTTTATTTCGAGGGCGAATTCACGAGTCGCTCGCGGCCCTCTTCTTCCGCTCGGCGGACCTGAAGGACTCGGCCAGGTCGATTGCGCCGATGACCACCAGCGCAAGACCGAGCGGTCCGCCTTGGAACCAGAGGTACTCAAGGCCCCAGAAGAAAATCGCCAGGACGGCCCCGACGGCGATAAGGACGATCCCAAGAACCCTTTTGACGTTCACTATTCCCTCGGCGCTGTCTCATGTCTCCGACGGTCGGGCACGGTCGGGACATCGTAAGGAATGGGTCGACTACCGGCCAACCGGCTTTCGCGGGTGAGGTGTTCGTTCGTCGGCGGGGTGTGGTGCCGTCGTCCGGCCTCGGGCGCCGGGCGTCAAGGGCTGGGAACCGGGCGTCGCTAGAAGCCGAAGAGCTGGGTCCAGGTCCAGTCCTTCTGGACCAGGCCGACGCCCATGGTGTTCAGGTCGCAGTTGAGGATGTTCGCGCGGTGGCCGGGCGAGTTCATCCACGACTGCATCACGCTCTCCGGGGAGCTCTGGCCCTGGGCGATGTTCTCGGCGCCGGGGTTCTGGTAGCCCTGCGCCTGGGCCCGGTCGACGAAGCTCCGGCCGTCCCGACTGGCGTGGTCGAAGTAGCCGTTGTCGGACATGTCCTCGCTGTGCAGCTGGGCGGCGCGGGCCAGGCGGTCGTCGGAGGTCAGCTTGCCGCAGCCCGCCTTGGCCCGTTCGTCGTTGACGAGTGCCAGGACCTTCTCGGCCGGGGTGTCGGCGGGGTCCGCCTCGGGCGTGGCGGGCGGCGCGGGCCTCGCCGTCGGCGGCTTGCTCTTCGACCGGCTCGGGGCGGCGGACGAGGGGGCCGACGAGGGCTTCCGGGAAGCGGACTTGGCGGGCTTGGGAGAGGGGGACTTCGAGGCGGTGCGCGACGGCGGGGCGGCGGGGGTCGAGGGCCGGGTGAGGTCCGGCACGTTGGCGGGCGCCGAGCGCACCGTCTCCCGCTCCTCGCCCGGCGACAGGATGGCTATCCCGCCGACCGTGCCGCCTATGACCAGCAGGGCGAGACCGGCGGCCGTCCGGGACGCCCGCCGCCGGCCCTGTTTCTGCCTGCGGCTTTGCGTGCGGCTCGGTGCGCGGCCCGGGCTCTGTGTGCGGTTCGGTATTCGATGGCCACCGCCCGCGGAGGGGGTGACTGCGGTGTCGCCCGGGCCCGCGCCCGGTGAGCCGGGCGCACCGGCGGGGTCGACCGGGACGGTGCGGCCGACCAGGTCCGCGTGGCCGCCCAGGTCCGTGTGGCCGACCTGCCCTACCGCCTCGAAGGTCACCGTCTCGGCGGACGCCCTGGCCCCGTGGAGGGCGGCCAGCCCCGCCAGCCCTCCCAGCACCCCGGCCACCGGCACCAGACCGAGGCCCACCAGCAGCCCCTCGGCGGGCACCAGTCCCGCTTCGAAGCCCGAACAGACCGTGCAGTCACGGGCGTGCCGCGCGATCCGCTTGCGCCACAGCGCCGACGGAAGGCCGTCCCAGGACGCGATCACATCGTCCAGCAGCACACAGCGGGGCGTCGCGGACAGCGCCCGCACCACCAGTCGGGCCGTCTCCAGCTGCGCCTTCATCCGCTGTACGCGCACCGCGGTGTGCTGCGGCGACAGTTCCAGCGCCGCGGCCACCTCGGCCCGGCTCAGCTCGCCCGTGGCCTCCAGCCACCACAGCGAGAGCAGTGCGCGGTCGTCGGTGTCCAGCCAGCGGGTGGCCTCCGCCGCCTCGCGCCGCTGCCCCTCCAGCCCCAGCCGCAGAATCGTCAGGTCCACGAAGTCCGCACCCGGGTCGGCCACGTCGTAGGCGTCCTGCAGACCGGAGTCGGTTGGTGCGGCGTGGTGCTTCTGCCAGTGGCTGCGTATCTGGTTCATCGTGATGGCCACCAGCCAGGACCGGAAACGTCCCGGATCGTGCAGCGAGCCGAGGCCGCCCAGCGCGCGGATCATGGTCTCCTGCACCACGTCGTCGACGTCCGCATGCCCGTTCAGCGCGCGGCCGACGACGTTGTACACCAACGGCAGATAGCCGGCGACCAGCTCGTCCTGAGCCCGCTGGTCCCCTCGCCGCGCCGCCTCCACCACGCTGTCGTGTTCCGTGCTCACGCCCACGCCTGCCCACTCCCTTTCCGGTCCTCGCCTTTCCTGCCCGGCACAAGGGAGACCGCCGGCGGCGGTGCACGATAACGGAAAGTGCGCCGCGAACCGAGCGCATGCTCGGACGGCGGGGGGCTCAGGTGCGGGCCCCCCGCCGCCGGCCACGTCGTGATCAGGAGCAGACGGTCCCGTCCGTCGGGACCTTGCCGTCGAGCAGATGCCCGTTCACGGCCTTGGTGGCGCACTGGTTCACGCCGTACGTGCCGTGCCCCTCGCCCTTGACGGTGACCAGCACCCCCACGCCCTTGCCGAGCTTGTCGGCCATCTTCCGGGCGCCCTCGACGGGGGTCGCCGGGTCGCCCGCGTTGCCGATGACGACGATGGGGGCGGCGCCCGGCGCCGAGACCTCCGGGGTGTCGCTCTTGCCGGTGACCGGCCAACCCGTGCAGCCGAGCAGGCCCTTCGCGGTCAGCTCACCGAAGACCGGTGACGCCTTGCGGAACTCGGGCAGTCTGGTCCGCACCTCCGCGGGGGTGGGGCGCTGCCTGATGTCGGCGCAGTTGATCGCGGAGTTGGCCGTCTGCATGGTGCTGTAGTGGCCCTTGTCGTCGCGGCCGCTGTAGTTGTCGGCCATCATCAGCAGGTTGTCGCCGCTGCCCTGCTCCGCGTCCGACAGCGAGATCGACAGGCTCGGCCAGCTCTCCTTGGAGTAGAGCATCGCGACGATGCCGACGACCGCCTGCTCCTGGGTGAGCTTGCGCCCGCTCCGGGTCGGCAGCGGCCGCTTCTCCGTCTTCGCCAGCAGGGCGGCGATCCGCTTGCGGCCGTCCTCGCGGTTCGGGTACGGGCAGCTGCCGGGCTTCTCGGCGCAGTCGGCGAGGTAGTCGTCGAGCGCCAGCTGGAAGCCCTTCGCCTGGCCCAGGGACTCCTGGACGGGGTCCTTGGTCGGGTCGACCACGGCGTCCAGGACCGTACGGCCCACGTTCTTCGGGAACAAGTGAGCGTAGACACCACCGAGTTCGGTCCCGTAGGACATGCCGAAGTAGTTGAGCTTGGCATCCCCCAGGACCTGGCGTATCAGGTCCATGTCGCGGGCCGCGCTCTCGGTGCCGACGTATGGCAGCACCTTGCCGGAGTGCTTCGCGCAGGCCGCCGCGGCCTTCTTGGTCTGCTCGGCCGTCCCGTCCAGATCGAGGGTCTCGGCGCGCAGCGCGTCGAACTCCTTGTCGCTCAGGCACTTCACACCGGCGCTGTCGCCGACGCCGCGGGGGTCGAAGCTGACCAGGTCGTAGCGCGAGCGCAGCGACTGGGCCGGCGGGTAGCCCGGCAGGGTGGCCACGCCCGATGCGCCCGGTCCGCCGAAGTTGAACAGCAGCGAGCCGATCCGCTTGCCGCCGCCCTCGGCCTTGGCGCGGATCAGCGCGAGGTCGAGGGTGTCGCCGGTCGGCTTGCCGTAGTCCAGGGGCGCCTTGAGGTGCGCGCACTCCCACACCGTGCCGTCCGGCAGCTTGCCGGGTGCCGTGCCGCCGCCCTGAGCGGTGGACGGTGCCGGGCAGGGCCGCCATCTGAGCTTCTGGGCGGTGAGCGAGGCGGGCAGTGCACCGGCCGCAGGGGAGGAGGCGGTGGGGCGGGGCGTCAGGGGGCCGGTGTCGTCCTGGCGGGGGCCGCAGGCGGTGGCGGTGAGGGCGAGGAGGACGGATGCGGACAGGAGTGTGGTGGTACGGAGAGAACGCGATCCGGGCATGGTCGTCTTTCTGTGACAGGTTTCTGTGACAGGGGGGCGGCTGGGGGCTGTTGCTCGGAGGGGGCGGGTCGGCAGGCCGTGTCGTGCTGTGCCGTACGCCGCCCGGTAGGAAGGTCACGGGTGAGGAGGCGCCGAAGCTGCTGCGCGACTGCCGACGGACCCGCGGCGGGCGTGATCGAGTGCGCTGGTGGGGCGGTCAGGTTCCCAGGCCGGCGTCCCGTGCCAGGAGGGCGGCCTGTACCCGGTTCTCGCAGCCCAGCTTGGACAGGATCCGGCTCACATACGTCTTGACCGTGGCCTCGCTCATATGGATCCGGGCTCCGGCGTCCGCGTTGGACAGGCCCTCGCCCAGCAGCGCCAGGACCTCCAGTTCGCGGTCCGTCAGCGTCTCCAGCCTGCGGCGGGCCTGCTCGGTGCGGCGCGTGGTCTGGCCGGACGCCAGGGAGTCCACGACGTGGCGGGTGGCGCCGGGCGACAAGTACGCGTCCCCGGCCGCGGCGGCCCGTACCGCGCCCATCAGCTCCGCGGGGGCCGAGTCCTTGAGGAGGAAGCCCGCACTGCCCTCGGTCAGGGCGCGCAGCACGTTCTGCTGCTCCCCGAACGTCGTCAGGATCAGCACGCGGGTGTCGGGGACGGTCCGGCGGAGTTCGGCCAGGGCCGTCAGCCCGTCCATGACCGGCATCTGGATGTCGAGGAGTACGACGTCGACGCGCTGGGCGCGGGCCAGTTCGACCGCCTCGCGGCCGTTGGCCGCCTCCGCGACGACGTCGATGTCGTCGGCCGAGGTGAGAATCATCCTGATGCCCGCCCGAATGAGCGGCTCGTCATCCGTGACGAGAACCCTGATCACGACTCTCCTGCGCGGTCTTGAGCGGTCCTGCCTGCGGCCACTCGCCATCATCCCCGATCCGCCCGCCCGGAGCGCCGGGCGGCCTGTGCGCCGCCCTCAGGGGGGTGTCGCTCCGATCTCCGCTAGTCCTTGATCTCGAAGGACTCCTTCTCGATCAGCTTGCCGTCCCTGAAGCAGAACCGGTACACCGGGCTCTTGTCCAGGCTGCTGCCGAACTCCGTGGAGTTCAGGCTGAGGCACTTCGCCCCCTTGGGCACGGGTGGGGCGCCCTTCTCCAGCCCCTCGGTGAGGAACGAGGCTCCGTCGGGCAGCTTCTTGCGGACCTCCGACTCCGGCTGCCCCACCGTCACCGTGTCGTACAACTTCGGTTCGATCATGGCCTTGTCGGCCTCGCCCGCCGCGACGACCAGCCCGAGGACCGCGACGATCACCAGCAACAGGGCGACCAACGCCGCCACCCCGCAGCCGACGGCTATCCCACGTCCAGGCCTGTTCCTGCTCATTGCCTTGGCCAGCTCCTTCGGCATGCCGTTCCAGTCGTTGACCGGATCAGCGTCGCCCGGCGAGCCCGCCGGAAGCTGCTGCCGAAAGTCTCCTGCGCCGTCGACGAACGTCGTCGCCGTGCCGCCGGGCGCGGGGCCCGGGGCGCCCTCCGGCGAGGTGTAGGGCAGCACGCCCGCGAGCCGGAAGCCGCCGTCCGCCGTCGGGCCGGCGTGCACCATGCCGCCGACGAGCCGGGTCCGCTCCCCGAGGCCGGTCAGCCCCTGACCACCGCTCACCACGTTCCGGGCGCCGCCCTCGGGTGCGGGACCGTTGGTGACCTCCACGACCAGCGAGTCCGGTTCGTAGCGCAGCTCGATGGTGATCGGGGCGCCCGGGGCGTGCTTGTGAGCGTTGGTCAGGCCCTCTTGAACGAGGCGGTACGCCGCGTGATCGGCGGTCGGGGCGAGCGGGCGCACCTCGCCCGAGCGCCGCAGCCGCACGGCCGCACCCGCGCCCCGGGACGCCTCCATCAAGCCGTCGATGCCGGCCACGCCCCGCGAGGGCGCCTTGGCCTCCTCCTCCCCCAGCGCCGCGAGGGCGGGGGTGGGGGCTCCCCCGGCGGCCACCGGAGGGAGGCCCTGGCCGGGGGCCTCCGTACCGTCCCGCAGGAGGCCCACCACCTCGCGCAGCTCGTGCATCGCGGCCACCGACGCCTCGCGCAGCACGCCCACGGCCTCCCGCTGCCGCCCGGTCAGCTCGCGGTCCACCTCCAGGGCACCGGTGTGCACCGAGATGAGCGCGAGCTGATGACCGAGGCTGTCGTGCATGTCCTGCGCGATGCGCTGGCGCTCGCGGATCCGGGCCTGAACGGCGATCATCTCGCGTTCGCGCTGCAGATGGGCGTGGTACTCGCGGAGGGTGTCCGCCAGGGTGCGGCGCTGCGACCAATAGCGGCCGGCGAGGCCGGGCACGATGACCGCGACCAGCGTCGCCAGGGCACTCATGATCAGGATTCCCGGCGAGAAGTGCGGCAGTTCCCACACCTGGGCCAGGCCGATGTTGAGGACGTAGGCGAGGACGAAGGTGCAGGTCGCCCGCCCGACGGCGGCGATCCGCCGCCCGGCCGACCAGCCGGCGACCAGGAGCAGCGGGGCGAGGCCGTCGAGCCCGGCGGAGGCGACGGCGGTCACCAGCAGCACGGTCGCCGGCAGCGCCCGGCGCAGCGGCGGCAGCAGTACGGCGGCCAGGGCTACGGCGACGGTGCGCACGGTGCCGCTGCTGTCGTCCAGGCCCTCGATTCCGGCCGCCATCAACCCCATCGTGAGGCTCAGCAGCACCTCGCCCGCGATGCGCCTGGGCGGCCACATACCGGGGTCGAGGAGGGTCCTGACCGGATCGGCCAGCCGCCGGGCCGCCGCGCCCAGCCTCGCCGCCGACGTCCGGTCCGCCGGCTCCGTACGGTCCTTGCCTTCCACACCTGTCACGCGGCTACGTTAGGCAAGCCCGCCCGCCGACGACATCGCCTTTCGTCGCGACCGGCAGCAACCAAAGTCCCACGGCCGCGGCCGCCCGGCCCTCGGAACCGGTCGACGCCCGGCATTCCGGATACGGCTATCCGGGTCCGGGCGCCTGACGGGCATCCGCTGGATGTCGTGGCCTAGAGGTTGTCGCCCCAGCCGCCCTGGATCATGGTCTGGAACGCCCAGGTCCCGTCCCGCCTGATCAGGATGTCGGCGTAGCGCAGCCGCTGGGTGCGGCCCTGTGCCGTCATGACCGAGTCCGAGAAGACCACGGCCATGGCGGGCGAGAGGAAGACGGGCGTCCGCGTGGACTCGAAGGTGATGTCCTCGCTGCCGTCCCCCATGACCTGTGTCATCGTCGCGACGAACTGCTCCCGGTCCCACTGGGCCGAGCGGCCGTCGCCGGCCGTGTCGTCGCTGACGAGGTTGAGCGGGAAGACCGCCATATCGGCCATCCGCGCCACGTCGCGCCGCGCGCTGTGCGCGTCGTACTCCGCGAACCAGGCCTCCAGGCTCGCGCGGTCCTCGGCGGTCGGCACGTACCCGGCGTCGGGCAGGAAGGTCACACAGACTCCTCACGGTCGTCGAAGGCGCCCAGCACCCAGGCAGGGCTATTCAAGCTTGACTACTCCGGGTGAAGATACCGACCCCGAAGGATCTAGTCAAACTTGAATAGCCCATCGGTCCCCGGGATCGCCCTACGCCGGCTGGGTCGCCCCCGACACCAGCGCCGCCGTCACCGGGTGGGCCGGGGAGGCGAAGAGCCGCGCGGTGGGGCCGGACTCGACGGACCGGCCGGCGGAGAGGACCAGGAGGGTGTCGGTGCGGTCGGCGACGAGATGGAGGTCGTGGCTGATGAGGATCAGGACCAGGCCGCGGCTGTCGCGGAGGTCGCCGAGGAGGTCCATGATCGCGGTGGCGGTGCCGGCGTCGAGGGCCGAGGTGACCTCGTCGCAGACCAGGACGTCGGGGTCCGCGGCCAGGGCGCGGGCGATGGAGACCCGCTGGCGCTGCCCGCCGGAGAGTTCGTGGGGGTAGCGGTCGGCGAAGTGGGCGGGCAGGCCGACGCGTTCGAGGAGTTCCAGGACCCGGGCGGCGGTCTGCCCTCGGGAGGTGCGCCGGTGCAGGCGCAACGGGCGGCCGACCGCCGCGCCGACCGTACGGCTGGGGTTGAGGGTGCCCAGCGGGTCCTGCGGTACGAGCTGGAGGCGTCGGCGCTGTTCGCGGGTGCGGCCGTGGGCGGTGGGGGCCAGGCGGACTCCGTCGAGGGTCACGGCGCCGCCGGTGGGGCGGTGCAGGCCGACCATCGCCCGCACCAGGGTGGTCTTGCCCGAGCCGGAGGCTCCGACGATGCCCGTGCTGGAGCCGGCGGCCACGGTGAGGTCGATGCCGTGGAGGACGGGGTGGCGGCCGCCGCGCCGGGTGAAGGCCGCGTGCAGGCCGGAGACCGTGAGCGTCGGCTCGCCGGCGGGGAGCGGCCGGGCCGCGGTACGGGGCGCGGGGGGCGGTACGGGCGTCGCCCGGGAGAGGTCGACGATGTCGTCGGCCAGCCGGGCGACCAGGTCCCCGTCGTGGCAGGACAGGGCGACGGCGAGCCGGTGATGGGCCGCCAGGTGCCGCAGCAGGGCGGCGATCTCGTCGCGCAGCTCCGGGTCGAGGCCGGCGGTCGGCTCGTCGAGGAGCAGTACGGCGGGGCGCCGGGCCAGCGCTCTGGCCAGCGCGAGGCGCCGCTGCTGGCCTCCGGACAGCTCGCCGGCGCGACGGCCCGACAGCCCCTCGCCGGTGGGCAGTTGGACCTCGGCGAGCAGGTCGTGCAGCGCCTGTGGGCCGCGGTCCACGGCGACCTCGGCGAGCAGCCGGCGGACCTTCATCCGGGGGTTGAGGCCGGGGCCGGGGTCCTGGCCGACGTAGGCGAGACGGTGGCGGCGCAGCGCGCGCAGCTCGGCCGCGCCCAGCGTCAGCACGTCCTGGCCGAGGACGTCGATCCGGCCGGCCGTGCGCCGGGCGCCGGCGGGCAGCACCCCGGCCACGGCGCGCAGCAGGGTGGTCTTGCCGCAGCCGGAGGGGCCGGTGAGGGCGGTGATGCGGCCGGGGCGGACCGACAGGCTGCCGCCGTCGAGGAGCAGCCGGCCGTCCGGGGCGGCGATGGTGAGGTCCGTGACGGTCACCGCCGTTCCCACGGCGGGGGCCCGGTCCTCGGGGTACCGGTCGGGCTGGTGGTTCACAGCGCGGTCACCGCCTTCCGGCCGGTCTGCGGTACGAGTGCCGAGACCGCCAGGTTGACGCTCATGGCCAGCAGGCCGATGGCGATGCTGGGGGCCAGTACGGCCCAGGGGTTGAGGACGATGCCGCCCGCGTTCTCCCGGATCATCAACGACCAGTCGGCGGTGGGCGGTTGCGGGCCGACCTGGAGGAAGCCGGCGGTGGACACGACGTAGACGGCGGCGACGAAGCGCAGCCCGAAGAGGGCGAGCAGCGTGGCGCGCAGGTTGGGCAGGACTTCGCGGACGACGAGGTGCCACAGCCGCTCGCCGCCGACCGCCGCCGCCTCGATGTAGCCGGACGCCGCGACCGGCGCCGCGGCGCCGGAGACCAGGCGCACCGCGTAGGGCACCCCCAGCACGACGGCGGTGGCGACCACCGCCAGACGGCCGCCGCCCGGCCACGACAGCGCGACGAGGAGGATGCCGAGCACGGCCGGCAGCAGCATCAGCACGTCCGCGGAGCGTTCCACGACCCGGCCGAGGGCCGGTCGCAGGGCGCCCAGCGCGCCGAGCAGCGCGGCGGCCGCGGTGACCAGGAAGGCGACCAGCAGGGAGGTGGAGATCAGCGCGCGGCCCCCGGCGAGCAGGCGGGAGAGCACGTCCCGGCCGAGCTGGTCGCCGCCGAGGGGCGCCTGGCCGCCCGGCTCGGCGTACGGGGCGGTGACCGGGGTGTCGAGGGCGTGCGGGGCGAGCCACGGCCCGGCGACGGCGACGGCGATGAGCAGCAGGGCGGGCAGGGTGCGCAGCACGAGGCCGCGGCGGACTCGGCGGCGCGGCGGCGCGCTGCGGACCGCGGGCTGCGGGGCGGTGGCGTGCGGTGCGGTCGGGGCGGTCATACGCGGCCTCCGGAAGCCCAGGCGCGTACGAGGTCGGCGAGCAGCAGCACACCGGTGATGACGGCTCCGGTGACCGCGACGACGCCCGCGACGACCGGGCTGTCCCGATCGGTGACGGCGCCGGCCAGCACCCCGCCGATACCGGGGTAGTTGAAGATCGTCTCCACCACGACGGCGCCGCCCAGCAGCATGCCGGTCGAGGTGGCGATGCCCGCCGCGATGGTGGGCAGCGCCCCGGGCAGCAGATGGTGGATGAAGATCCGGTGCCGCGGCAGCCCGTCGAGCACCGCGGTCTCCATGTGCGGCGCCTTGGCCTCGTCGGCGAGGGCGGCCCGCACGATGCGGGTGTTCCAGCCGATCTGCGGGATCGACAGCGCCAGTACGGGCAGGACGAGCATCCGCCAGGAGGCGGGTGCGCCGTCGGCGCCGGTCAGGGTGACGGCGGGCAGCCAGCCCGCCGTCAGCGCGAACACCAGGACCAGGGCGACCGCGACGACGAATTCGGGCAGCGCCAGGATGCCGGTGGCGGTGGCGGACACGGCCCGGTCGGCGGTGCCGCCGGGCTTGAGCGACGCCAGGCAGCCCAGGCCGAGCGAGACGGCGAGGGTCACCAGCAGGGCCAGTCCGCCCAGCAGCAGGGTGTTGGGGAAGGGGCGGGCGAGCAGGTCGGCGACGGTCTCGCCGTGGGCCGAGGTGCCGAGGTCACCGGTGGGCAGACCGGTCATCCAGTCCGCGAAGCGGGCGGCAAGCGGGCGGTCGAGGCCGAGGAGGTGGCGGCGCTGCGCGAGGTCGGCCGCGCTCTCGCCGCGTTCGGCGGTGGCGGTGGCGGCGTCGCCCGGCAGCAGTTCGACGGCGGCGAAGACGGCGGCGAGCAGCACGGTGAGCAGCAGCAGCCGGCGGGCCGGCACGACGAGCAGGCCGCCCGCGCGCAGCGCCGCGGACAGCGCGGGCCGGGCCGGTCGGAGGATGGTCGGCCCTCCGGCCGGTCCGCTCGCCGTACCGCTCAGCGGTCCAGCCATGCCCGTTCCAGCTGCACACGTCCGTAGCCGGGCAGGGTCGGCAGGCCGCGCACCGGGGCGGTGGCCAGGTCGATACCGTCGGCCATGCCCCACAGCAGGTAGCCGGACGCGTCGTGTTCGATCCGCTGCAGCCTCTTCAGCGCCTTGGCGCGCCGGTCGGTGTCCTTGGTGCCGATGGCCTCGCGGTACGCCTTGTCGAACGCGGCGTTCTTCCAGCCCGCCTCGTTCTGGGCCGCTTCGGAGACCATCGTCTTGCTGGCGAAGAAGACGACGGAGTCGTTGGTGCCCCAGTACGTGGTGTAGAGATCGGCCTTGAGCCAGGTCTTGTCCCAGAAGGTGGCGGACTCCTGCCGGACCACGTCGATCTTCACCCCGGCCTCCCGGACCTGGGTGGCGAACAGGGTCGCGGACTCGGCCAGGCCGGGGATGTCCTCGGTGGTCAGCAGCCGGTACGTCTTCGAGGTGTCGAAGCCCGCCTCCTTCAGCAGGGACCTGGCCCCGGCGAGGTCGCGGGTGCGCTGCGGGACGGACGCGGCGTAGGCGGGGTCCCCGGTGCCGAGGATGTCGTTGGCGACGGTGCCGTAGCCGGACAGCACCTGCTCGACCATGGCCTCGCGGTCCACCGCCAGCCGCAGCGCCCGGCGCACCTTCGCGTCCGCGAAGGGGCCGTCGGACGTCCGCATGACGATCGGCAGCGCCATGTCGTCGGGGCGGCGGACGATCTGGATGTCCTTGCGCTTCTTCGCCGTGCGCGCGGCCACCGCGCCGGCGTTGGAGGCGAGGTCGATCTGCCCCTGGAGCAGTGCGTTGGACATCGCCTGCGGGGATTCGAAGATCTTGACCTCGATGGCGTCGAGGAGGACCTCGCCGCCGTACCAGTGCTCGTTGCGGACGAGTCGGGCGTTGCCGGAGCGGAACCAGTCCAGCTTGAACGGGCCGGCGCCGGGCGCCTTGCCCAACTCCTTGTCGGTGGTGCCCTTCTTGAGCACGAAGGTCGTCAGACGGGTGAGCAGGGGAAGATCGGCGTTGGCGTAGTCGGAGACCAGGACGACGGTGTCGGCGCCCTCGGCCTTGATGTTCTCGGCCCTGATGCCGGGCAGGCGGGTGGCGCCGGTGGGGGTGGCGCGCAGCCGGCGCAGCGACCAGGCCATGTCCTCGGCGGTGACCGGGCTGCCGTCGTGGAACGTCGCGCCCTTCGCGACGGTGAAGCGCCAGGTCCTCAGATCGTCCGAGGACCGCCAGCGCGCGGCCAGCCGGGGCACGGTGTTGGTCTTCGCCCCGGGGGCGGTGAGGGTGTCGTGCACGAGGGCGATGATGAGGTAGTCGCTCTCGTTGGCCTGGGTGGCGTGCGGGTCGCGGGTGACGGCGGAGGCCCGGCCGAGGGCGCCGACCCGCAGCGTGCCGCCCCGCCGGGGTGTGCCGCCCGTGGCGCCGGCGGAGGTCTCGCCGCTTCCCGAGCATGCGGCCAGCAGTGCCGCCGCGCCTATCGCTCCACCGGCCCACAGAACTTGACGCCTGTTCACATCCACGTTCGTCCTCGATCCGCTTCGGGGCGACTGGGGGGGTGGCGGTGCTTAGGTTTGCCTACCCTAATGACAACCATTGCCGCAAGGGGTCCGGCGCCGATGAACGGATGGTCGAATGGCACTTCCGCTTGCCGAGGTGTCGGCGAAGTGCCGTTCAACACCTACTTTTTGACGGCACATCAGAGATTCAGCCAAAAACCGACCGGACCGGCCAGTAAGGGTTGCCTTGCCTAAGTCCACTGTCTAGCGTTCGGGCCGTTCGTCGGCGAACCACCGCACCGACCGCCCCCGAGCGGCCGCTCCGCCCTGCCCACTTCGGATCAGCGCCGCCCCTGACCCCGGCTCCCCGCAGGCCGCGATTCCCCCTGCCGAACGACGGAACGGACCCTTGCCATGAGCACGGCAGCCGCACCTGTCCGCCAGCTCGACGAGCGCACCGTGAGCGAACTCCGCGAGGCCGCTGAGCAGATCCTCGCCGAATCCGACACCTCCACCCCATCACCCCCGCTCCTGCGGCGAGTTGAGCAGGCGGCCGCCGCATTCGGCGACGCCCTGCGGCACCACTGCCGCCCCGTCGACACCGCCGACGGCCTGTTCGTCCTGCGCGGCATCGACGTCGACGACGACGCCCTCGGGCCGACGCCCGACGACTGGGCCACCGCCGGCGAGAGCGGGGCCCGCTACGACGTCCAACTGCTGCTGCTAGCCGCCGTGATGGGCAACCCCCTCGCCTGGAAGGGCCAGCAGGACGGCCGGTTCGTCCACAACATCGTCCCCTCGGCCGGGCACGAGAGCGAGCAGACCGGCGCCAGCAGCACCGTGCTGCTCAGCCCGCACACCGAGGACGCCTTCCACCCCGGCCGCGCCCACCTGCTGATGCTCTGCTGCCTGCGCAACCACGACGCCGTCGCCACCACCGCCGCCAGCATCCGCCGAACCCGCCTCGCGGACGAGGACATCGCCGTACTGACCCGGCCGGTGGCCCCGATCCTCCCCGACGACGCCTACACCGCGGCGCAGAGCTACACCGCGCAGGCGCCGCCCGCGGTGCCCGCCCTCTTCGCGACCGACGCGGGCCTGACCCTGCGCTTCGACCCCGCGTACACCCCGCTCGACCCGGCGGACGCGGCCTACCGGGCCGCCTACGCCCGGCTCACGGCCGAACTCGCCCGGGTGTCGGTCGCCGTACGGCTCGCCCCCGGCGAGGTCCTCGTCGTCGACAACGACCTGGTGGTGCACGGACGGGTGCCCTTCCAGGCCCGCTACGACGGCAGCGACCGGTGGCTCAAACGGGCCCTGGTCCGCGTTCCCGGACGCCGCAGCCGCCCCCTGGCCGAAGCCGGCGAGCACGGCTACGGTCAGGCCGCCCTCGAAGCGCACACCAGCTGACAGCTCGTACGGTTTGGAGGCACCACACGATGACCGGCACCTCGACCACCGCCCCCGCCGACCCCCCGATATCCGGCGGCGACCGGCACCTGCGGATCCTGACCACCACCGACCTGGCCGGGATCGACATCTCCCTGGCCGACGTCGTCGCCACCGTGGAGGGCGCCTACCGCACCCTGCACGCCGGGCGGTCCGACAACCCCCGCAAGCTGACCGTCGAACCGCCGGACGGGCACTCGGTCTCCTACGCGATGCTGGGCCGCGACGGCTCCCGCGACGTCGTCGCGATCAAGACCTCCTACAAGCACGGCCTGGACAAGGACCGCACCGAGCAGCACTACTACACCGCGCTCACGCTCTACGACGACGTCACCGGCCTGCCGGTGGCGATGATGGACTGCTCCCGGATCGGCTCGCTGCGCACCCCGGCCGCCTCCGCGCTGCTGGCCCGCGAATGCGCGGCGCCCGGTGCCCGCAGCGCCCTGGTCATCGGCACCGGGACCCAGGGCCGCCTGGCCCTGCCGTTCCTGCTGACCACCCTGCCGGACCTGGACCGGCTGATGCTGTCCGGCACCCACCCCGACGGCATCGCCGCGGTCCGCGAGCGGCTGCGCGCGCACTTCCCCGACCGCGAGGTGGAGGTCGTGGGCGATCTGCGGGCCGCCGCCGCGGACGCCGATGTCATCGTCGCCACCGCCGGGGCCCACACCCCCGCCGCCGTCGAGGCCGACTGGCTGCGGCCCGGCGCGCTGTCCGTCCTGGTCGGCCACGGCCTCGCCCCCTCGACGCTGCACCGGGCCGACCGGGTCGTCGCCACCAGCGAGGCGCAGATGAACGTCACCGGCACCGACATGGCCGACTCCGACGGCCAACTCCCTTCGGTGGACGTCGAGTTCCCACCCGTGCTCGCCGGCGCCGCGCTCGGCCGGGGCTCGGACAAGGAGCAGATCTTCGCGTACAACAGCGGCCTGGTCGTCACCGACATCGCCCTCGGCCACCGCTTCGCCCAGCTCGCGCTGGCACAGGGCCTGGGAACCGAGGTGCCGCTGTGGCGGTGAGCGGCGCGTCCGGCTGGCCGACGCTGCCCGCCCTGCCCGACCCCGCCACCAGAGCGGTGCTGGACAGCGGACTGCTGGCGGAGCTCTCCTACGCACTCGGCGGGCCGTTCCACTTCCTGCTGCCCGACGCCTTCGACGCCAATCTGCGGACCCTGCGGTCAGCGCTGTCGGACGCGGGCGTGGCGGGCTTCGTGTACTACGCGAAGAAGGCCAACAAGGCCGCCGTGTGGAGCGAACGCTGCGCGGCGAACGGCGCCGGAGTCGACACCGCCTCCGTCGGCGAGCTGCGCGACGCCCTCGGACACGGGGTCCGCGGCGAGCACCTCGTCGTCACCGGACCGGCCAAGGACGGCGCCCTGCTGCGCCTGGCGGTGCGCCAGGGCGCGCTGATCGCCGTGGACGCGCTCGACGAACTCGACGCGCTGATCGCCACGGTGGGGCCGGACCCGGTCCGCCCGGCGCGGGTGGTCCTGCGCTGCCTGCCGCCGGCCCAGCCGCACAGCCGCTTCGGCCTGCACGACACCGAGTTGGAGGCCGCCCTGGAGCGCTGTGCGCGGGCGGCCGACGCGGTGCGGATGGAGGGCTTCAGCTTCCACCTGTCCGGATACGCCGTGCAGCCCCGCGCCGATCTGGCCGGGCGCCTGGTCGAGCGGTGCCTCAAGGCCCGCGCCCGGGGGCTGGTGGCCGACCGGATCAGCATCGGCGGCGGCCTGGCGGTCAGCTACACCGACGCCGTCAGCTGGCGCGGCTTCCTCGCCGGTCAGCACAGCGGGCACTACCACGCGGGAAAGTCCTTCACCGCCGGCGACTTCTACCCCTACCACTCCCCGGCCGCCGGAGCCGGGGCGCTGCGGGCCCTGCTCGCCGCCCGGCCCGAAGGGCACCACCGCAACCTGGCCGCACTGCTCCAGGACGCCGCGCTCACCCTGCTGTTGGAGCCCGGCCGCGCCCTGCTGGACCAGGCGGGCGCGACGGTGTTCCGCATCCAGGGGGTCAAGGACCGCGCGGGCTACCAGCTGCTGACCGTCGACGGCACCAGCCTGAGCCTGTCCGAGCAGTGGTTCCACAGCGAGTACCTGCCCGACCCCCACCTGCTCTCCCACGACCCGGACGCCCCCGCCGGCCTGCACCCCGCCAGCGTCGGCGCGGCCACCTGCCTGGAGTCGGACCTGATCAGCTGGCGGAAGATCCCCTTCCCGCGTCGGCCCCGCATCGGCGACCTGTTGGTCTACCCCAACACGGCCGGCTACCAGATGGACTCCAACGAGTCGTCCTTCCACGACCTGCCGCTGCCGCCCAAGGTCGTCATCGACCGCACCGAACGACCGCGGCCGCGCTGGCGGCTGGACCGGCAGCGCAGCTGACCCGTACGCCCCCTCACAGGAGTATCCGATGCCCGGAGCACTTCACCGCCCCGCCGTGGTCTCCCTCATATCCGACCTCATCGGCCGCACCCCGTTGCTGGAGGTGGCCGCCTCCGAGACCGGCAGCCGGCTGCTGCTGAAGCTGGAGATGTTCAACCCCACCGGTACGGCGAAGATCCGGATGGCCCGCCAGATGGTCCTCGACGCCGAGGAGCGCGGCGCGCTGCGGCCCGGCGGCCGCATCGTCGAGTCGACGTCCGGCAACACCGGCCTCGGCCTCGCCGTCATCGCCGCCGAACGCGGCTACACCTTCACCGCCGTCGTCGACCACCACGCGTGTGCGGACAAGCTGCGCGCCATGAAGGCCCTGGGCACCGAGCTCGTCCACGTCGCCGACCGCGGCACCGACGAACTCGCCACCGCCGCACGGGAGGAGCTCGCCGAGGACCTCGCCCGCGGCCGGGACAACACCGTCTTCACCGAGCAGCACAACAACCCCAGCAACGGCGTCGGCTACTTCCCCGTCGCACACGAGCTGTACGAGGCCCTCGACGGCCGGCTCGACGTGCTGATCGGCGCGGTCGGCACCGGCGGCGCGCTCTGCGGAACGGCCCGCGAACTGCGCACGCTGCTGCCGTCGTTCACCACCATCGGCGTCGAACCCAAGGGGTCGATCGCCTTCGGCGGCCCCGCCCACGACTACTACCAGTCCGGCACCGGCACCCCCGAGGGCGCGGAGATCGGTGCCCTGGTCGACTTCCGACTCATCGACGAGGGCGTCAAGGTCGGCGACGTCGAGGCGTTCGCCACCTGCCGGGCCGTCGCCCGCACCGGCCTGCTCATCGGCGGCTCCGCCGGCGGCGTCGTCCACGAGGCCCTGGTCCGGCTGCCCCTGCTGCCGCCCGGCAGCACCATGGTCGCGCTCGTCAACGACGGCGGGGAGAAATACCTGGACACCGTCTTCGACGACGCCTGGATGCAGGACCGCGGCCTCCTCGACCCCGCCGCGGAGCGGGAGATCGAAGAGCTGCTGGGCAAGCTCCGCGGGAGCCGCTGACCCATGCCGACCACTCTGCTGCGCGACAGCCGCGCCCTGGCCACGCTCGCCGTCCCGCTGGTCCTCACCCAGCTCGCCCAAGTCGCCCTGACCACCACCGACACCGTGATGATGGGCCTGCTCGGCACCGAGGAGCTGGCGGCCGGCGGTCTGGCCCTGGTCCTGTTCAACCAGCTGCGCACGATGGGCGTCGGCCTGGTGACCGCCGTCGGCAATCAGACAGCGGCCGCGGCGGCGCGCGCCGAGCGGACGGACGCGCAAGGCGAGCACGGGGAGGTCCGGGCGCTCGTCCGCGCGAGCCTGGCGGTGGCCACGCTCGCCGGTCTCGCCGGCGCCGTCGCGCTGATCCTCATCGGCCAGGGCCTGACCTGGCTCGGCCAGGACGCCGCCGTCGTCGCCCGCACCCGGACCATGCTGCTCGCGCTGGCCCCCGGGCTGCTGCCCTGCCTGTGGTTCCAGGCCGTCCGCCAGTTCACCGTCGGCATGCGCCGCCCCCAGGCCCTGCTGCGGATCACGCTGGCCTCCATCGCCGTCAACGCCGGCCTGAACTGGCTGCTGATCCACGGTATGTGGGGCCTGCCCCGGCTGGGCCTGACCGGCATCGGCGTCGCCACGACCACCGTCCACCTGCTGTCCTTCCTCGCCCTGTACGCCTCGGCGCGCAAGGACGGCCGGCTGGCGCCCCTGCTCACGCTCAACGCGGCCAGGGCCGACGCGGCCACCGTCAAACGGCTCGTCGGCCTCGGCGTACCGATCGCCGCGACGTACGGATCGGAAGCCGGGTTCTTCTCCCTCACCGCGCTGATGGCCGGCTCCTTCGGCCCCGCCGCCCTCGCCGCGCACACCGCCGTCAACCAGCTCGTCTACATCGTCTTCCAGGTCGCCGTCGGCCTCTCCCACGCCGCGTCGATCCACGTCAGCCGGGAACTCGCCCTCGGCCGCGCCGACGCCGCGCGCCGCATCAAGAACACCGCGCTCGCCTGCGCGGCGGCCGTCATGACCGTCGTCGGCGCGGCCTACCTGACCGTGCCCCGGCTCGTCCTCGCCCCCTTCCTCGACTCCGGCCCCGACTCCGGCCAGGCCCTCGCCCTCGCCACCCGGCTGCTCATGGTCACCGCGCTGCTCCAGTTCTTCGACTGCGCGCAGAACATCGGCGTCGGGCTGCTGCGCGGACTCGACGACACCAAGAGCGGCTTCCGCATCACCCTCGTCGGCTACTGGGCGGTCGGGCTGCCCGCGGCCTGGCTCCTGGCCTACCCCCTGCACCTGGACACGCTCGGCATCTGGCTCGGCCTGCTCACCGGCCTGGCCACCACCGCCGTACTGCTCCTGCGCCGCTACGACAGCCATCTGCCCGGCCACCTGCACCGACAGACCCTCGATCACCCAGCGTGACATCACGTGCCGTGGCGGCCCGCCTCCGCCCCCGCCCGGTTGCGTCTCGGCGCGTGGAACGCCCTGCCGGATCGCAGGGAATCCGCCATCCTGGCCGGATCACGCGCACCGGCTAAGGTGCTCCCGCGAACTGTTCAGGCATGCGATGAGGGGAAGGTCTGACGGTGTCCGATCCGGGGCGGCTCATAGCCGGCCGTTACCGACTGGTGGAGCGGGTGGGCCGCGGCGGTATGGGCACCGTGTGGCGGGCCGAGGACGAGCTGCTCGGCCGGCACGTCGCCGTGAAGAAGCTGCACATCCCGCCGCAGCTGCACGACGACGAGGTCCTCAGGCTCCACGAACGCACCCGCCGCGAGGCCCGCAGCGCCGCCCGGGTCACCCACCCCCACGTGATCGTGGTGCACGACGTCGTCGACGACGAGGGCCTGCCGTGCATCGTGATGGAGTACATCCCCTCGGTCACGCTGAGCGACGTGGTCAAGCGGCAGGGCGCGCTGTCGCCGGGCGAGGCGGCCCGGATCGGCCGCAGCACGGCCGCCGCACTGCGCGCCGCACACGACGTCGGAGTGCTGCACCGGGACGTCAAGCCCGCCAACGTCCTGCTCGGGCACGACGGGCGGATCGTCCTGACCGACTTCGGCATCGCCGTGGAGTCCGGCACTTCCACGCTGACCAAGACCGGCGAGCTGGTCGGATCGATCCACTACCTCGCGCCGGAGCGCCTGCGGCCCGGGATCGCCGAGCCCGGCCCCGCGAGCGACCTGTGGTCCCTGGGAGCGACGCTGTATCAGGCGGTCGAGGGGCGCCACCCGTTCCAGCGGGACACCGCGATCGAGACGGCGTACGCGATCGCCGCCGAGGACTACCACCCGCCGCGCAACGCCGGACCGCTGACCTCGGTGATCGAGGGGCTGCTGGTGAAGGAGCCGGGGCGGCGGATGGACGCGCACGAGGCCGAACGCCTGCTGGCCGAGGCGGCCGCGGCGGGCAGCCGGACCACGGCGGCGCCCGGCACCGCCTCCACCGCCTCTGTCGCGCCTGCCGCCGCCGACGACCCGGCCACGCGCCCGGAGCCGGTGGCGGACCCCGTGGCCCCGGCGCGCGGTGGCCGACGCCGCCGGGCGGCACTGTGGCTGGCCGTGGCGGCCGCGGTCGCCGCCTCCGTGACCGGCGCCACCCTGCTGTGGCCCCAAGGCGACACCGATGCGACGGCCAGCGCTCCGTCCAAGGCCCCCGCCTCCGACAGCCCGAGCCCCCGCCCCTCGCCCCCGCCACCGCTGCCCGCCGGATACCACCTGGAGAAGGCCGGGGAGGGCTTCTCCGTGCCCGTACCGGACGGCTGGGCCCCCAAGGACGTGGCCGGCGGCGAGGTCGCCTACGTCGACCCGACCCGGCTGGTGGGACTGCGCGTCGACGTCGTGGAGTTCGGGGGATCCGACCCGGTCCGGCACTGGGAGCAGACCGAGGAGGAGCAGACGCGCCGCGACAACCCGGGCTATGAGCGGGTCCGGATGGGCCCGACGACCTTCCGGGGACGGCCCGCCGGGTACTGGGAGTTCACCTTCCCGGGCCAGGCGCGGGACTTCCGGGCCGTGGAGCTGTCCTTCACCGGCACGGACGGCACGCAGTACGTCGTCTACCTCTCCGCGCCGAACGCCCAGTGGAACGCATACCGGCCGGTCTTCGACAACGCGGTCAAGGGGATCCGGCTGCGCGCCTAGGTGCTTCGCACGTGGGTCTGAGGCCCCGCGTCCGCACCGCGGGCCCGCCCCGCCATGCCGACATCACGCCCGGATGCGCGCCTTGAGGACCTGGGTGCCGATGGCGAGGGTGACGCCCAGCAGCAGGACGTAGAAGACGCCGATCTTCTGCAGGTCGTCGAGGAAGAACCAGACGGAGCCCAGACCGGTGAACCAGAACGCCACCAGCGCGAATCCGCCGGCGCGGGCGTCCTTGTAGCCGGCGACGAGGCAGAGCGCGGCGACGACGCCCAGGACCAGGGCGATGATGACGTAGTGGGTGTCCCAGCCGAGGTAGCCGCGGGCGAGCTCGGACCAGACCACCACCGCCTCCGCCACCGGCCCCCACACCACCGCGCACGCCAGCCGCGCCGACCACAGCAGCAGCACCGCCCCCGCCACACCGGCGAGCAGGGCGACCCGGGAGAACTGGCCGACCTCGATCACATCGGCCCGGGCGATCACCAGCGTCAGCAGGCAGCCGAGCAGCGCCACCGCGCCCTCCGCCGTCGGCCGGAACACCACCCGCGCCGGGCTCCGGCGCGGGGCGGGCGGGGACTGCGGGACTTGCGAGTGCGGCGGGGACTGCGGGGCCGGCTCGCCACCGGACGCCCGCCCGCCACCGGACGCCCGCCCGCCACCGGACGCCCGCTCGGCGCCGGACGGTGCCGCGACCGCCGCCCCGGCCGCGGGGTCGACGGTGGTGGGGGTCCGCAGCGGGACGGCCTGCGGGGCCGCGACCGCCGCGGTGAGTGCCGCCTTCATCGCGGCGGCGTCCGCGAAACGGTCCTGCCGGTCCTTGCGCAGCGCCCGGGCGATCACCTCGTCCACGGCGGGCGGCAGCTCCGGGCGCAGCCGGGAGGGCGGCACGGGTTCCGCGGCCAGATGCTGGTGCATGACGGAGAACGGGGAGTCCCCCGTGTACGGCGGACGCCCGGTCAGCAGCTCGTACAGCAGGCAGCCCACGGCGTACAGATCCGTACGGTGGTCGGTCTCGGCTCCGTTGATCTGCTCCGGCGCCAGATAGGCGGGGGTGCCGACCGCCACGCCGGTCCCGGTCAGCCGGGTGACGGCCTCGCTGAGCGCCTTGGCGATCCCGAAGTCGACGACCTTGACCTTCCGGCCGTCGGTGAGCATGACGTTCGCGGGCTTGATGTCCCGGTGCACGATGGCGTGCCGGTGACTGTGGTCCAGGGCCTCCAGCACCTGACCCACGATGTCGGCCGCCTGCGCCACCGGCAGCGCACCGTCCTTCAGCACCTGGCCGAGGGTCTGGCCCGCCACGTACTCCATCACCAGATACGGCTCGGCGGCGCCGCCCCCCGCGTCCTCGCCCACGTCGTGGACGGTGGCCACACCGGGGTGGTTGAGCGCGGCCGCGGCGTGCGCCTCGCGCTGGAACCGGGCGAGGAACTCGGGCTGCAGCGCCAGCTCGGCGGAGAGGGTCTTCACCGCGACGGTACGGCGCAGCCGGCGGTCGACGGCCCGGTAGACCGTCCCCATCCCGCCGTGTCCGAGCTGCTCCACCAGCTCGTACCGCTCCCCCAGGATTCTGTGCTCCACCGGATTCCTCCACGGACCGAAAACGCCAACACGGCGGAAGACGGGCTGGAGCGCGGCGGGGTTCCCCTGGCCAGGGACGGTGCGGGGTCACTCGCCGATGCCGAGCAGGGCCAGCGTGATGTTGTCCGGGCCGCCCGCCTCGATGGCGGACTTCCACAGTTCGAAGGCGGCCCGGCCGTTCTCATGGGTCCGCAGCAGGTCGTCGAGCTCGTCCTCGGGCACCGGGTCGGTCAGACCGTCGGTGCAGATCAGATAGCGGTCGCCGGCGGTGAGCGGGGCGGTGGCGACGTGCGGGGTGATGGCGCTGAACCGCGTGGCGCCGCCGAGTGCCTGGGTGACGAGGGAGGTGGTGCGGCGGCCGGGCGGCAGGGGCGGGCTGTCGTCCACGCTGACCTGGCGCAGACCGTCCCCGGTCACGTCGAGCACCCGGCTGTCACCGACGTTGAAGATCAGCAGCGACTCCGCGAGGACGACCGCGCCGGCGACCGTCGTCCCCATGGTCATCAGGTCCGGGTCGCGGCCGGCCGCCGTGTACACCGCGCGGTTGCACAGGTTCAGGGCCTCGCGGACGGCCTGCTCGCTGCTGAGGGACGGGCCGAGCGCGGCCAGCTGCCGTACGGTCAGGGCGCTGGCCACCTCGCCGGCCGGCTGGCCCCCGATGCCGTCGGCGACCGCGACGACGAGCGGGGTGCCGAGCGGGAAGACCAGGGTCTGCGGGTTCTCGGTCGCGGTGCCGCACAACGTCCAGGGGCCGGCGACCAGGCTGTCCTCGTTGTGGTCGCGGAGCAGGCCGGGGTGGCTGAGGGCCGTCACGGTGATGTACCGCATGGCAGGATGCCGCCTCTCTGCGTCGTCGGGTTCAGTCGCCCGGCTCGGTCGTCGGACCGGGCGTCGGACCAGGCGCCTCACCGCCGCCCAGGGTCTGCCGCCGCATGAGCCGGGCGACGTCCTTTCCGGTGACGATCCCGGCCAGCCGGCCCCCGTCCACGACCAGCAGACGGGTGCCGGTTCGGAGGGTGAGGCGTTCGAGGGCCTCGCTCAGCAGGTCGTCCGGGGCGGCGATCGCGCACTGGGACAGCGGGGTCGCCACCTCGCGCACCCGCAGGTTCTCCCGCTCGGCCGGCGGCACCACCGCGAGCCGGCGCAGCTGCACCACGCCGCTGGGGCGACCCTCGAAGTCGAGCAGCGGGAGCGCGGAGTGGTGGGAGGGCACCGCCACGTCCTCGATGAAGCGCTGGACGGTCAGCCAGTCGGCACCCGTCACCACCGGGCTGGACATGGCGTCGGCGACCCTTACGCCGCGCAGCGCGGTGTGCAGCGCGGCCCGGCGCCGCTCCGCACCGGCGACGATCATGATGAAGAGGCCGACGAAGACGATCCACAGTCCGCCCGGCGCCCCGCGCAGCACGGAGATCCAGCCGACGGCCACCATCAGCACGCCCATGACCTGGCCGCTGCGGGAGGCCGCCAGATCGGCCCGCTCCCGGTCGCCGGTGCGCCACCACATGACCGCCTGCACCACCCGTCCGCCGTCGAGCGGCACGGCGGGCAGCAGATTGAACGCGCCCAGGAACAGATTCGCCCAGCCCAGCCACATCGCGACCACCGCGGGGATCTCCGCCCAGCCGGACAGCAGCTGCAGGCCGAAGCCCGCACCGAGCACGGCGCCCCCGATGCCCAGGCTGGTCAGCGGGCCGCTGACGGCCACTAGGAAGGCCGCCGCGGCGGTCTTGGGCCGGCCCATCCGCGTCATACCGCCCAGCGCCCACAGCGTGACGTCCTCGACCGAGATCTGCTTCCGGCGGGCGGTCGCCGCGTGCGCCGCCTCGTGCAGCAGCAGGCTGCCGGTGAGCAGCGCGGCTCCCACGACGCCGGCGAGGGCGTAGACCGCACCGGAGCGGCCCGGGGTCCAGGCGGGCAGGGCCTGCCGCCCGAGTCCGACCGCGAACAGGCCCACCAGCAGCGGAACGCTCCAGTGCATCCGCAGTGGTACGCCGACAACCTGTCCTACCTGGACCGATCCGTTCATCTTTGTCCTCACCCACCCCAATTGTCGCTCGCGGAATCTACGCTGGACGTAATGACGGGAGCGCTGGACCTCCGGAGGTGCGCCATGGGGCACAGCCACCACTTCCACGTGGATCAGGACGGCCACTCGATCACCGTGAACGTCGGCCCCGGCCGCGACGGGGAGATCGAGCTGCTGGTCGACGGCAAGGTGATCGCCTACCAGAAGGAGCACGGCCCGGGGATGAACGTCCTGGCCGGCGAGCTGCCCGAGCAGCCCGCCCACCCCTTCCGCGTGCTGCTCCGCCAGCCGCACCTCGTCCCGTCCATGCCCCGCTGCACGCTGGAGCTGGACGGCGTGGAGCAGCCGATGCCGGAGCGGCTGGTGCTCTGAGGAGGGGGCGGTGCTCTGAGGAGGGGTTGGGCCACCCGGCTGATTCTCGGCTTCGAGCGTTTTATTCCCTGCGGGTTGAACGACGATGCCGATGGACAACGGCAGCACGATACGTCTGGCATCGAAACGATGAACAGGCGAGGAGCACCGTGAGAAGAATTGCACAGGCGGGAAGTGTCATCGGGGCATGCGGACTGGTGCTGTTCGGCGCCGGGGCCGCGCAGGCCGTGACCGTCCCGGGCGAATCCCTGTTGTCGGCCGTCGCGGGCGCGGATGTCGGCACCGTCACCGGCATGATCTCCGGGGTGGTCTGCAACAACCGCCTCGCCGACTTCAATTACAAGTCACCGGTACGCAAGGCGCCGCACCCCTGCATCAACGGCCCGGTACGCAGCGGCAACAGCAAGAACAGCGGGAACTTCCTCAACCGCGGCAACCCGAACAACAGCGGCAACCTCCACAGCTCCAACGGCTCCACCAACAGCTCCAATTCGACCACAGGCGCCTCGGAGGGCAGCGGCAACCACATCCAGAAGATCCTCGGCCTGCACCACTGAGACCGAGCGAGCACGGTCACAGCGGGCGCAGCGAAGCGGCCCCGTTCCCGGTACGTACCGGAAAACGGGGCCGCTTCGCTGCGCGTGGACGTCAGAAGTGCGTGGAGCCCGTGGCCCGTCCGATGTGCTGGACGTTGTTGCTGGTCTTGCTCTCGGCGCCGGTGGTACCGCCGGCGTCGTCGTTGGTGTTGCCGTTGACGTTGGTCGGGCTGCCGCTGTTGTTCGGGTTGCCCGTCATGTCGACGTTCTGCGCGTACTTGACGTTACCGCTGTTCACGGGCCCGTTGACACAGATCTTGGCCCGGGGACCGCAGCGGAGGATGGCGTGGAAGCTGGCGATGGTGTCGCTGTTCCACACGCCGTCGCCGTACCCGTCGAATCCGTCCCACGCCTGTGCCGGCGACGCCCCACCGACGGCCAGGAGCAGGCCGCAAGCTCCTGCGATCACATATTTGACGCGTGCCATGTTCTTCACTGTGTGCTCCTGCACCTCGCGGTTTGGTCACCCGCGGACTTGCTACCGGGCGGGCCGGTCTCCACCAAGCCTGAGCAACGGCCCGTTGCCCGTATTCACCCTCTCCGACCACCGGATTCACCGTGACGGCCCTCCGGTTGGCCACGGCCGTGCCCGGCCGCCCCGTTCAGCCCCGCAGCTGGTGCCCCGGGTAGAGGTGGTCCGGCCCCTCGGGCAGCCGGTGCTCGTTCTGCTCCTGGCGGGTCCTGGGACCGTCGGGGGTGTCGCTGCTGTCGATGCGCTTGGCGCTCTCGGTACGTGCGGCGGCCTCGGTGCGCTCGGCGCTCTCACGACGGCACTCACGCGGGCTTCCACCGTCCCTGCCGTCCCCGCTGTCCCCGCTGTCCCCGCCGGCGTTCGCGGGGGTCCGCTGGGTGGTGCGGGTGGTGGCCTGGCCGCAGCTGGGCCAGGCGGACAGGCCCTGGTCGCGGACGATGCGCCGGCCGATGGCGATCTGCTCGGCGCGGGTGGCGAGGTCGGCCCGCGGGGCGTAGCGGCGGCCGCCGTAGGCGCGCCAGGTGCTGAGGGCGATCTGCAGGCCACCGTGGTAGCCGTTGCCGGTGTTGATGTGCCAGCGGCCGCTGCTCTCGCAGGCGGCGATGCGCTCCCAGTCGGGCACCGGCCCGGACGACACCTCCTGCGCCGCGCTCGGGCCGGCCGGGCCTAAGATGCCCAGCACGGCCAGCAGCACGGACAGGACCGATTCGGCGGACCGCTTGGCGAGGGGCGACGGCATCACGGGCATCCTCCGCAGTGCTCCGGCAGCGCCGCGGCGCAGTGCACGCCACGAACGGTGGGCACACACCAACTAACCCGGAAATATGGTTTTCTGCATGCCGGGAGAGCGCGACATGCGGGCGATTCACCCGGGTGGACCATTGCCTGAGCCGTCGCCCCGATAGCGCGTCAAGGACCGAATTCAGGCCATCACCGGGGAATTGACGGCGGTGCGGTCGCGGACACGGCTGGAAACGGGCAATTACGTGACCGAATAGGCGAAGGACGGGGTGAGCGGAAGCGGTTCGGGGGTCGCCACGGCGAACTCGTAGGCCGCCGAGAAGGCGAAGTTCCTTACCGAAACCCGGACTTCGAGGCCGTAGGGATCCGGCACCGTGACCGTGCCGTGGTCGGCGCCGAAACCCGCCTCGATGCGCTCGGGAGACACGGACAGACCGCGCCCGACGGCCTGCATGGCGGCGTCCTTGCGCACCCAGAAGCGCGTGATCAGACGTTCCCGCTCGTCGGCGGGGCGGCTCGCCGCCAGCTGCGACTCCCGGGCCGTCAGCACCTCGTACGGGGTGTCGGGCGGGCAGTCGTCACGGCGGACGGACTCCACGGAGAAGCCCATCCGGCGGGCGTCCTCACCGCACGCCACGACCAGCAGACCACGGGTGCCGTACAGCTCCCAGTGGCCGGCGGCGGCCATCGCGGTGCTCACCCGGTCGGGGAGCCTGGCCAGCAGCCAGCGGCGGGACGCGGTGTCGAGGGTGGCTCTGGAATGGCCGTTCAGGCCCAGGCAGTTGTCCGGCGACAGCGTGCCCTTGGCTCCGCCGCGCGGGGAGGACGCGGCGGACGGGGAACCCATGGGGACGACGAATACGGGTACGGGGGTGGCTGCCACGCCCGGGTGCGGATGCGGGTACGGCCGAGCGGGCGGTTGCGCGGGTGCGAGCGATGCGGGGCGGGCCGGGGCCCGGTGGTGCTGGTGGTGCCGGTGGTCAGAAACGTCCTGGTCAAGACGCTCCGGACAGAGTTCGAGAAGAGCGGCGTTCGTTTCCACGTACTTTCCGTCCTCCACAGTTGAACGGTGCCAAGGCCGCACTGGGTGAGTGGCGGCCCGTCATACAGATGCTGTCTCCCCCTTTTTCGCCTACATCGATCGATACAGACAGCCCAAGGTTTGCAGATCCTCCGGAGCCTTCGGGTCCTCCCTCCTGCTGATGTACGGCTACATACTTCGATGTACGGGAGACCGTCCCAAATTCGGGCGCCAGGGCCAAGAGAACGGGCGGAGCACCGAAGTACTGTCCTCGTGTGTGGTTACGCCCTTTCCCCAGTACGCACGCACGCCGCCGGCCCATACCGCTCCGTGACCTCAGAATGGCGGTGGGTTTCTTCGCCGGCTGTCTCATTCTGTATGTCCTGGGCGGCCCCCGGGTCATGGGCAGCGACATTCCCGCCTGGCAGGCGGTCCTCCCGGTGCTCGTGCTGTGTACGGCGACGGCGTTCCGCAGTGCGCTGCCGCCCATGGCGGTCGCCGTCGGCACCGTCACCGTCACCGTGGAGATGACCTCCAGCGGCGGCCTGGGCCCCGTGCTGATCTATACGGACCTCCTCTACGCGGCCGCCCTCTACGGCGCCCAATGGCTGTGCCGCGTCCTGCAATTCGGAACCGTGGCCGTCACCATCGCCACCACCGTCACCCTGGTCGCCATCAGCGACCGCTCGGAGGGGGTGACGACCGGCGTCATCGTCGCGATGCTGCTCATCTCCCCCGTATGGACCGGGCTGTTGATAAGGAACCACAAGGAGCGCGCGGACTCCGAGCGCGAGCGCGCCGCACAGATCAACCGCCTGGCGGAGCTGGACCGCAAGACAGTCCTGCAGACCGAGCGCACCCGCATGGCCCGTGAACTGCACGACCTGGTGGCCAACCACCTCAGCGCGATCGCCATCCACTCCAGCGCGGTGCTGTCCCTGACGGAGGCGAAGCGGGCGGCGCAGAGCGCGGCGGTGGCCGAGGCCGACAGCGACGCGGGAGGGGAGTCCACCGTGAGGGTCAAGGCCGACGACGACCCGATACTGCAGGCCCTGGCCGTGATCCGGGAGAACAGCGTGCAGGGACTGGCCGAAATGCGCCGCATGGTGGTGCTGCTGCGCTCCGACCGCGGCGTGGACGACGACTGGGACCGCCCGCAACTCAACGCCCTGGGCGCCCTGGTGGAACAGGCCCGCCCGGCCGCCGACGCCGCGGCCCTCACCCTGCACACCGACTTCCCCGAGAACTTCCCCGAGGTCTCCTCGGTCATCGAGGTGACGGCGTACCGCATCGTGCAGGAGGCGCTGACCAACGTCCTCAAGCACGCCTCGGCGGGGCGGGTGCGGATCCGCTGCCAGGCCGGCGCCGAACAGCTCACGATCACCGTCGACAGCCCGCTGGCCCGCCCCGACCCCCGGACCCGGCAGCACCCCGTGGAGCGGCTGGCCACCGGCGCCGGAGCCGGCCTCACCGGCATGTCCGAACGGGCCGCCCTGGTCGGCGGCCTCTTCGACGCGGGCCCGGACCGCACCGCCCCCGGCCGCTGGAGGGTACGGGCGGTACTGCCACTGACACAGAACACCTAGGGCACTGCACCTAGGGCAGTCCCCTAGGGCAACACACAGACTCCCGGGGCGGTGCCGCTCCGGGTACCAGGACGGGGGCGGTGAGGACGAGAGGTGGATCAGCAAGTGGAGGAGCCGGTGGACGAGTTAGTGAACGACGATGCCGCGCCCGAACGGATGGCAGGACCCACACCGACAGCAGGCCCTGCGCCGACATCGTCAAGCCCCACCCCACGCATCCGCGTCCTGGTGGCCGACGACCAGGCCGCCGTACGCTCCGGACTGGTCCTGGTCCTGCAGACCGACCCGGACATCACGGTCGTCGGCGAGGCCGGCGACGGCGAGACGGCGGTCCGCCTGGCCGCCGAACTACGCCCCGACGTCGTCCTCATGGACGTCCAGATGCCCCAGCTCAACGGCGTCGCCGCCACCCGCCGCATCGTCGAGCGCGGTCTCGCCGAGGTCCTGGTCCTGACCACCTTCGACCTCAACGAGTACATCTTCGGCGCCTTACGTGCCGGAGCCGGCGGCTTCATCCTCAAAAACGCGGAGCCCGCCGTCCTGGTGAGCGCCGTACGCGAGGTCGCCCACGGCGACGGCTTCCTCACCCCCGCCATCGCCCGCCGCCTGATCACCGAATTCGCCGGCCGCCCCCCGTCGGCGGTCCCCATCCCCACCCTGCCCGACGGCTCCTCCCGGGCCCTCGAAACCCTCACCAAACGCGAACTGGAGGTCCTGGCCTGCATCTCCCAGGGCCTGGCCAACAGCGCCATCGCCGAGACCCTCAACCTGGCCGAGGGCACGGTGAAGACACATACGAGCCGGATCCTGTCCAAGCTGAACCTGCGGAGTCGAGTACAGGCAGCGATCTTGGCTCAGCAGCATGGGGTTGTGTTGCGGGGGTGAGGGGGCGGGGGCTGGGGCGGGCCCTTGCTTGCCCTGGGCCCGCCCCTCCGGCGTCTACCCCGGTCGTCGTGTCCCCACGGCGGCATCGAGGCCGTCATCGTCCGGAACGGGCAGCCGCGCACCCCTGCTCTCGGCCACCCGGCGCACGTCGACCAGGGATGCGGTCAACTCGACGGCCAAGAGGTGGATTTCGCCGGGCGTCCACATCCGGGCGTCCAGGACGCATCGTGCTTCCTCGCTGAGTTCGGCGGCCAAGTGAAGCTGCGCCGCCTCCACCTCATCAGCAAGACGCGACACGAACCCCGCCCCGTCACCTACAAGGAAACACGGGTTCCCGTCTGGGCTCAGCCACGGAAGGAGCCGCGCGGTGTCCGTGGGACTCATCGGCCCGCCACCTCCACACCGTGAATCCAGCGCGACCCGGCATCCATCCCGCTCACCGCAAGCCACAGGGCCCGCCGCCGCCCACACTGCGACGCACGCTCCAACCGTCGTTCCCGCCGCTCCTCCGGCGTGAGGACGTACGGCCGAAGCAGAGCCGTGTCCTCGCCGCGCAGCAGCTCGGGCCCGCGTACGGGTACACGACGCAGCGTGTTCGTCGATGCCTCCCCATGTCGGACGGACACGCACTCCTCGGCCGCACGATGACGGTCCGGCGCAGGAAATAACAACCGCAACAGCGGCTCGAAGATTCGGACGATACGCTCTGCCATGTTGACGCTCCTTAGCAGCGTTGACCACGCCCCGGGGGGTCTCACCACCTCGCCGGGGTCTGACGGCCTCATGCTGCTGCCGCGTCTGCGGAGCGAGTTTCACGCCTTGTGAAACATCACGTGATGCCGAGCCACGAGGCGAAGCCTGAGAGGGATTGCTTGCCGTATCGCTCCAGATGGATCAACGTCTTCACGGTCTCGCGCACCTGGGGATGATTCCGGGTCTGCTCAGGCGCCACACTGCGCGCAGCTTGGAGCGCGGCAAACGCCTTCTCCCGATTCCCGTAGTCGAGCCAGCCCTTCGCGGCGTCCATGTACCACCGGCCCGCCCGTACGGGTGCCACGTTCGCCGGGAGTCGGGTGCGCTGGGTCCGCCGGACGACTTCAGGCCCGTCGTACATCTCCACGGCCACCCCGAGCCGGTGCATCGCGACGTTGGTCGGTCCGAACTCCAGGCCGTAGTGGTTCGCGTCCCGTCCGAGACACCGAGCGGCGTCCGCTGCGGCGTCGAGGTGTGCACGCGCAGTAGGCGCGTTCCCGGCCCGCGCGGCGAACATCGCGGAGCGCAGGTGTACGGAGCCATGCACGCTGAGCGTCGGTCCGTCCATACGGCCGATGTCCTCTCCCAGGTCGTGCCGTAACCGGTCGAGAAGCCGCATGCCGCGGTCGTAAGCGGAGGCTTGGAGGAACAAGGTCGCCCGCTGCCACTGCGTACGGCCGATGCGCAGTGGGTCTTGCGACTCCCGCGCCGCCCACTGCACCCGGTCCATCGCCTGCGAGCGCAGATCAAACAGTCCTACGGCGTACGCGATGGCGGTCACACCGCTGTACGCCTCCGCGAGCAGCCCGAATAACCTCTCCCGCTCGGTGCCCTCGGCGGAATGACAGGCGGTCGACAGCTCGTCGAGGAGTGGAGGGAGCAGCCGGCCGAGGTTCGCGTAGCGGGCCTTGCGGCCGAGTGCGGAGGCGCGTGCGACATCGCCGGCCAGCTCGTCGAAGGAACGGACGGGGAGATCCTCGTCGGGCAGATCCCACGACAGCATGGCCGTCTGGATGTCCGGGACCGTCGCGTGCACCCGCCCCCGCTGCGGATCCTCGTACGGCTGCCCGGTGAGTTGCTCCAGCCGGACACCGAGCGCCCGAGCGGCACCGGCGGTGAGCGACGGCGAGGCGGGCTTGTGTCCACGCTCCACCTGAGCAATCAGCGACTTCGAACACGGGATGCGCTGCGCAAGCTGGAGCTGAGTCAAGCCGCGCGCCTTACGTGCTTCCGCGATGCGCTGTCCGATGCGTTCGCTGGCGCTGTCACTGGCGTAGGGCATCCTGGCACCCCTCCGGATCTCGACACTCCGAAGGTACCGCGGGTCGGGCAGGGGGAACGAGGCGTTGTCAACGCGCGCCCTTACCACCGGTGTTCACCGACGACGGCCCTGGCCCACGGCGCCTGACACGTCCGGTGTCACCCGCGGACCGACCGCTTTGCCTCAGCCCATTGACGCCTGCGCCTCGGAGCGAATCTTGCTCACCTTGTCCGCAAACGCTTGCAGATCGACAGGCTTCGGATCCTTCGCCAAATCTACGGAATCAGTCTCAGCCACGCTGGCAGACGTACCGGAATTCGCCCAGGCACAGTACGGCAGGGTAACTTTCTGCCCCGCCACGCTCTTCACGCCCACCCCGCAGGTCAGCGCATCCCCACCTCCACTAGGCCTGAACTTCTTCTCAGGAACGGCGACGTCGACGTCCGGGGAATTCATCATCCCTTGAATCATGTGGTCAACACCCTCTTCGGGGTCATCGATGGTGCCGTAAAAACCCAGCAGCACCAATGACTTGGTGCCCCGATGTACTGACCGCCAGCCGAGCGCACACCATGCGCATTCACCCCGTCATGCGGAACCTGCGAATCTGCCTGCTGAGATATGTCCTTGTCGAGGGTGTACTTCCCACCGACAAGGGACTACGGCACCGTGAGCTTGCACTTCGGACCGCCGGAAGGCCCGCTCACACCCCCATCCTGCGGCCCCCGAAAATCACAGCCGACGCCACGCTCCCAACGACCAGCACTCCAACAACTGCCCCGATAATCCCACATATCTTCCCCGCATTACTCTTCGACGGAAGCGGCGGCACCACTCCCGGCCCGCCATATCCATAGGGAGCTTGCTGCGGCACCCCATAGGGGTCTTGCGGGGCAAACGGCCCAGGGACTGGCGTCACCTGCATACCAGGCGCCTGCTGCTGATACCCGCCTGATACCCGCCCGGCGGCCCAGGCTGCGGCCCGCCCGCGAATCGCGGAATGCTTCCCATTGCGAAACACTCGCAGGATCTTTTCCCGGATTCCAGGATCAGCCTTTATCCCATTCGATAATCCATCGCGCTTCCTCGAAGAATTGACGGAGGGAATCTTCATCCTCGACCCATTCATCCCCACCCTCCGCCATGAATTCACGGTCGGCCGCCGTAAGTACCAGGTAGCTGGGAGGGTCATCTGGAAGCTCCTGGATCTTCACATATTTCCCTTGATCATCACCTGATGCGATGTACCCAATCACTCCGATTTTGATCACACTTGCCTCACTTTGCCCCGCCTATTCGATCAGCGGTACATGGTTGTTGACGAATGACTTCTTGTCTCCTGCATTCTCAAAGATCTGAAAATGCACGTGCGGCACATGCGGCCAATGGCCGCCAGCCAGAGAGTCCTGATCCATGCGGAATTGCCTCAAATCATCTGCACTCCGGAAGACACCTCGATTCCGCCCCATTTCCTTATATCCATCTCCCAGGAATTGCTCGCCAGCCGTCAAGGCCTCGTCGGGAGACATGGGATGTTGCCCGACAATGCTACCCTTGCCCGCCCGCGTTTCGGGGATTGCTGGATGCTCACACGGTGACAGGCCCAGGGGATCGACCCATCGATGTGGATTTTTAACGTAGGTGTTTGGATTGTCTGCTGCTTCCAAGCCGAGAGGATCTGGGCTGAGGTAGCGTGCCGTATCCGGCTCGTGATGCCGATGAAAATTGCAGTGCAGCTGGGTTTCTGGATCGAAGTATTGTCCAGCGAATCGGAGAGGGGTGTGGGCCTCTGCGTCTCGGCTCCACGCGGTGGTACCCCAGAGAGTTGCGCGAGCCTGCCAGGTGCTTGTTCCGGAGGGTGCGAATAGTTCGGTCGGCGTACCCATCATGTCGGTGACGATGGCGAAGAAACGTTGATCTATGACCTGTTGGGAGTCATGCAGCCGGCCTGCGCCCGTGGTTTTGCGTTCGGTCTGGGTAAGCGGGGTTAGCGCCTGGTAGTCCCAGGTAAGAACGATCGCCTCAGCTGCATTAGCGACCTGGGTGCTCTGTTCGGTCAGGGTGGGGCCATCCCACGTGAAGGCTGTCTTCTCGAGGACTGTTTGCCCGTCCCCACCCAGGCGCTGTTTCGCAATCCGGCGGCCGAATGAATCGTAGAGATAGCGCCAGGTGATGCCGCCCGGGGTGATGACCGACGTGAGGCGGCCTTCTGCGTTCCAGGCGTAGCGCCAGGTGTCGGGCTTACGGGAAGCACGGGCTTTTTGACGGAGAGTGACGCGACCGAGAGGGTCGTGTTCGTAGCGGATTCGGCCGGCGCGGGTGATTCGAGTGCCGGTATAAGTGCGCTCGCCTCGTGCTGAGGAGCTGGGGTGATGGTCGGGCCAGGTGGCGTGGGTTTGGTTGCCGGCTGCGTCGTAGGCGTAGGTCTCGGTCCAGTCGGTGGCACGGACAGCGGTGACGCGGCCGGCGCGGTCGAGGTCGAAGGTGCGGCGACCGGTGTGGGAGTCGTCGATCGCGGTGAGGTTGCCGTCCGGGCGGTAGGTGTAGGCGCGGTGGAGGACGTTCTGGACCTCTGCAGCGGCGGTGTCGGGCGTCTGGATCGTGCCTGTGCCGATGGTGGTGAGGGATTGGGCGGTGAGGCGGCCGGTGGGGTCCCAGGTGTGGGCGAGCTGGAGCGTGTCGCCGATGGTGCGGGTGACTTCTTGGCCGGCGGCGTCGTGGTCGAAGGTGAGGACGTGGCCGGCGATGTCCATCGCCGTGCGGTTGCCGGCGGTGTCGTAGGTGTAGGTGGTGGTGTGGCCGGTGGGGGTAGTGCGGGAGGTGCGGCGGCCCAGGGCGTCGTAGGTGAACGTCATGGTGCGGCCGTTGACCGATTCGGCGGTGACGCGGCCGAGGATGTCGCGGGTGTAGGTGACCGTCGCGTCCGGGTTGGCTGCCTGCTCCAGGTTGCCGCTGGCGTCGTGTGCGTAGGTGGTGATGAGGCCCGCGGCGTCCTTGGTCGTGATGCGGCCGAGGGTGTCGCGGGTGTAGGTCGTGACTTCGCCGAGAGTGTTGGTGCGGGTGGTGAGTTGGCCGGCGGGGTCGTGGGTGTAGGTGAGAGTGCGGTCGTCGAAGTCGATCTCAGAGGCTAGGCGACCGGCGGGGTCATAGGCGTAGTTCCAGGTCAGGCCCTGGGGGTTGGTGACCCGGGTGAGACGGAGTTCGGTGTCGTGGGTGAACTCGTGGCGGACGCCGTCGGGGTCGGTGCGGGCCGTGAGCAGGTCGAAGTGGCCGTACTCGTAGTGGGTGGTTTGGCCGATGGCGTCGGTGTGGGTGAGGCGGTTGCCCTCGCCGTCGTAGGTCCATTCCTCGTTTGCGCCGGTGGGGTCTATTCGGGCGGCGAGCTTGCCTTCCACTGTCCACACCATGTGGGTGGTTTCACCGAGGGGGTTGGTGACGGAGGTGGTGCGGCCGAAGGCGTCGCGGCGGTAGTGGGTGGTGGCGCCCAGAGGGTCAGTGACTGATACCGGGAGGCCAGCCGCGTTGCAGTAGAGGCGTGTGGTGTTGCCGAGGGCGTCGGTGACCGAGGCGAGGTTGCCTCGGTTGTCGTGGGTGTAGGTGGTGGTCGCGCCCAGTGGGTCCGTCGACGAGGTGCGGTTTCCGGCGGAGTCGTAGGTGTGGGTCCAGGTGGTGCCGTCCGGGCCTGTGGCACTGACGGGGTAGCCGCCGGGGTTGTAGGCGGTGGTGGAGGTCGACCCGTCCGGGAGGGTGACCGTCACCGGGCGGCCCTCATCGTCGTACTCGATGTGGGTGGTGCGGCCCAGCGGGTCGGTGGTGGCCAGGATGCGGTGCCGCGCGTCGCGGACGGTGCGGGTGGTGGCGCCCGTCGGGTCGGTGGTCGCGACGATCTGGTGGTGGTCGTTGACCTGGTAGGTGGTGAGCTGGCCCAGGGAGTTGTAGTGGAGGTTCGTGCGTAGGCCGGTGACCGGGTCGGGGTCGCCCCAGGTGAAGTGGCCGCGGAGGTGGCCTTCGATGCCGCCCTGGGAGATGCAGCGGTCCTGTTCGTCGTAGACGTAGTGGTAGCTGCTGTTGTTGGTGTCGGTCCAGGACGTGATGCGGCCCGCTTCGTCGTACGTGAAGCGGAGGGGGAGGCCGGAGGAGTTGGTGACGGTGGTGAGGTTGCCCGCGTCGTCGTAGCCGTACGTCTTCAGGAGCTGGTCGGTGCCGTCGGGGGCCGCGCCGGCGAGGTGGAGGGCGGTGATGCGGCCCTCGTCGGTGGTGAGGAGGAGGCGGTAGCCGGCGCTGTGGGTGATGGCGGTCGGCGTGCCCTCTTCGGTGTAGTCGAAGGTGTGGTGGTTGCCGTGCCGGTCGGATATCTCGTCGAGGACGGCGAGGTTTTCGGTGTAGGTGGTGAAGTAGCGGCGGGTGCCAGTGAGTGGATCTGTGAGGAGGTAGTCGCCGTCGGGGGTGAGTTCGAGGGGTGCGCCGTCGCCCTCGACGGGGAGGGTGGGGACGCCGACGGCGGGGTGGGGGTAGAGGTGGAAGTTGCCCTCTTCGCCGATGAGGATGACGCCCTCGGAGTCGATCTCCAGGCGCTGGTCGACCGTGGACATCCAGGTCGGGCCGAACCAGCGGCCCTGGCGGTAGGACGACTCGAAGGTGCGGGAGAAGGAGAGCGGGAGACTGCCGGGGAGGGTGATGTCGGTCTGCGGCAGGTGCATGCGGCCGGTGGCCATGTCGATGGGGTCGCTGCCGAAGGTCTTGCACCAGGCGGTACGCAGCCGGTCCCGGACGGTGCGCTTGCCGCCCTCCTTGGCGGCGGTGCGGGCCGCGGTCTTGGCCGCGTTCTTTGCACCTGCCTTCGCCGCCCCCTTGGCCAGTCCCCCCGCGCCCTTGCCGCCGATCGCGTTGACGACCAGGGCCCCGAACGCGTCGCCGGGGTCGCTGCCCCAACCGGAGCCGAGCATGCCCTTGGCGGTGTCGATGGGGTGGAGCGGGGCCTGGGCCAGGCCCATGAGCAGGGTGGAGGCGTTGTTGGCGAACTTCCAGGGGTGGGTGATGTTGTAGGGGTCCAGTGGGTTGACCGTCCGGGCCAGCTTGATGGTCTCGGCCCCGGCCTTGAGGGCTCCGCCGACCATGTGCGCGTTCTGGAGGACGAACGCCTCGCCGCCGTCCTTGAGGGCCGCCCCCGCCAGCTCGGTGAACGCGGGCTTCTCCGGCGCATGGGCCAAGGCGCCCTTGATGGCGTTACGGGCCCGCTCGGCGGCTTCGTTGCGCTGGTGGCGGGCGCTCTTGAGCATGTCCTGGGCGGCCTCGCGGCCCTCGCCACCCGGGTCTGCATAGGCACCGGGCTTCTGCGGCTGGGCGCCGGGGTTCTGCCCGTTCTCGATGGCCGAGTTGTAGGAATCGACCTGCGCGTTGTACGTGTCGAGCTTGGACTTGTACGCGTCGAGGGAGCGCCGGGTGGCCTCCGTCGCGTCGCGGTACTTGTCGATGGCGTCGGATGCCTTGCCCTGCGCCCAGGACACGGTTTCCGCGTACGACTTCAGGGCCTTGTAGGCGTCGTCGCAGGCGTCGGCGGCGTGCATCCACTGCTTGGGGTGCATATCGAACTTCTCGCGGAAGGCGTCGGCGGCCTTTCCGCTCCAGTGCTGGTGCGAGCCGATCTTGCGCATGCCCTCGGCGACGCGGTCGAAGGCGGCGGAGAAGTCCTTGAGGTGGGACGCCGTTTCGTTGATCTTCGAGACGTCGCCGTGGATGAGTTCCTTGGGGTCTTCGGTCTCGCCGAGCTGGCGTTCGTCGACGTGGGCGCCCAGGGCGCCGGCCACGTCGGCGCCGGCGGAGCGGACCGCGTGTCCGGCGTCGTCGAGGCCGACGGTCTCCAGGGCATCGCCCGCCAGGTCGGAGCCGTGCTCGACCAGCTCGCCCGCACCCCGCTCCACGGCGTTCGTGAACTTGCTCGCGCCCTCGCCTATCGCGTTCAGACCATCGCCGAGCCAGTTCACTTGGCCTCACTCCTCTGACCGTGCGAACCGTTTGGCTCGTGGAACTCCGTGGTGACGTCGGCGGGGTCGTCGAAGGGGTGCTTCACCCGTTCAGGGATCGACTGGACGTCCTGGCCGAGCTTGTCGGCCGTCTGCAGCATCCGGTCACGGGACTCCAACGACTCCGCGGACGTCGGGTCGAAGTCGACGTTGAAGGGGTTGTCGGCGGCTATGTCGCCCCATGACGTCTTGTGCAGCTGCTCGGCCGTCTTGGACGGGTCGCCGATGGCGGCGTTCGCGGTCTGCTTCAGCGCGTCCGAGACGTACTGCTCCTGCTCGTAGTAAATGCCGGCGGTCAGGCCCAGCTTTTTGGAGAATTGGTTGGCGTCCTGCATCAAGGTGCGCACGCCCCAGCCCCAGCGGTCGCAGAAGGACTCCAGGACGGTGGCCAGGCCGTCGTCGCCGCATTCCATGTTATCCAGGGACAATTTGTCGAAACCGCGCCCAATTTGGGCTTCCACGTCAAAGCCCAGCTCTTTGAGTTCGGCCGTCGCGGCCTTGAGTCCTTTGGTGAGCTGCTCGAAAGCCTCGGGCTCCAGCTGGTACCCGTTCCCGCCTATCAGGCCCATTCCTACGCTTCCCCCTTGCGTGCCGCGACGTCGTCCGACCCGTCACCCGTTGATCTGTCGATGGTGTCGATGGCCGCGCTGTCGGGGACGATCCCGGCTACCGGCGGGAACAGCGCACCGTGCTCGCTGCCGGCGTCCAGTGCCACCCCGGTCGGGCCCTCGACGGCAGGAATCAGCACGTCAAGGACGCGGGCGCCGGACACCGTGACGTACTGCCACTCCGCGCCGGGCTCACTGCCGCGGGAGACCGCGAAGCGCGAGAGGGCGTCCTCGTCGGTGAAGGCGTACAGCCAGCGGATGCCGTCCAACTCCGTGGAGAGGAGTGTGTCGTCGACCGTCGGAATCAGGACATGGGTGCGGCGGAATTCGCCTACCAGCGCGGCTGGATCCGGCTGTCCCGCGTGAATTGCCGCTACTTCTTCGGCCAATGACATGACAGTCCGGCCCCTCCCCCGATTCCCGATACCCCGCTCAACTGTTCCACCCACTTTGGCATACGGCACTGACAACGCCGCCGGGGACACTCGGCAGAAAAACCGGCCACCGGTTCTTTTTGTTTTCAAATAAGCGACGCGGTTTGGGGTGGCAAATGGGGTGAGTTGGGATCGGGTGCGGATTTCGGGCGCAAGGGAAGCGGCGACCTCACCGCGTCACCCTCGCCCTCAGTCGACGCCGAGCAAGCTCCGCGCTATCGCGTCGTTCTGGCGGAAGTACACGGCGTTCGACCCCGGGCGCGGGAACTGGGCCGGGCCGGCGATGATGCGGTCCGTGTGCTCGACGCCTTGTGCGTCGACCGGGTGCAGGTCGGCGCCGGAGAGGTGGAGTTGGCCGGTCGGGGTGCCGTCCGGGGCGCGGGCCGGGACGAGTTCGCCGCGGGAGGTCAGCGCCCGCAGCAGTGGGTCGGCGGCCTGGGCGGGGTCGGGGTCCGTCAGTCGCGCGTCGAGGAGGACGGTCGCCTCGTGGACGGTGTCGGGGAGGGCGGGGCTGCTTGCGCGGAAGCGGGCGGGCTCGCCGGTCGGCCCCGCTTCGGCGATCTCCACCCGCATGTCGGGGCCCACGAACGTCACCACGCCCGCCTCGGCGAGGGCCAGCAGTTGTTCGGCGCGCAGGGGCGGGGGGCCCGAGCTGAGGTAGCTACCGAGGGTGAACTTGGCCAGTGCCTCGCCTACTTGGTCGGGTGGCAGGGCGCCGGAGCGCCACAGTTCCTCGATGACCGTGCCGAGTCGCGCGAGCGCATCGACCAGGGCGGCGGCGACGCCGCGCGCGGCTCCCGTACGGCTGCGCAGGACCGCGGCGAGGTGGGCGTGGAAGTGGCGCTGGAGAGCGTCGGCGTCGGGGAAGCTCCGTCCGGCCAGGGGGGCGGTCAGGCGCTCCAGGTCGAGGCGGTCGGCCGGGTCGGGGACCGCCTCGCGGGCGAGTTTGGCCAGTCGTTCGGCGTCGGTGAGCAGCAGTGCGTATTGGGCGTCGAAGTCGTCCCAGGTCATACGGGTGCGGTCGGGCTGTTCGGCGAAGAGCGCGCGGTAGTGGCACCAGGCCAACTCGGCCAGTACCAAGGGCCAGATGTCGCGGGTGAAGGAGGCGCCGGGACGGGCGAGCAGCGCGCGGCAGGCGTCGAGGGTGGCGAAGCGTGGGGCCGGTGGGGCTGAGGGGGCCGGTAGGAGCGCCGGTTTCGGGGGGAGCGGGACGCCTCGGCGGGAGCCCGCGTGGAGGCGGGGCTCGCGGCCGGAGGGCAGATAGCGCAGGCGGCCGTCGGGGGTGCGTTCGTAGCGGCCGCCGCGGCCCTCGGTCAGCAGCGCCAGGCAGTCGATGAAGACCAGGCCCAGGCCACGGACGAGGACCGGTGCGCCCGGCGGTATCCGCTCCAGCGCGTCGGGGTCGGCGGGGCCGGGGCCGATGCGGGTCAGGCCAGACGGGGCGGGTTCGGCGCGGGCCCCGGTATGGCCTTGGGCGAGGACCACCCGGTCGGCGAGGAAGGGCGGCTGGCCGGAGTCGAGGATCACCTGCTGGCGACGGCCGGAGGGCGAGTTCCCGTCCATATCGGTACGCCGTAGGTCGACCGCGCGTGCACGGTGGAGGAACAGCCGGACGGACGTGGGCCGGTCGCGGGTCACCGTTGCGAAGAAGTGGCGCAGATAGCGGCCCTGGTCGCGGCGGGCGGCGTAGGCACCGTCGTGCAGCGGGGCGTCGAGCCAACCGGCGGTGGTGGGGCCGGGGCGCGGCGGGCCGGCGCAAGTGACGCTCTCGTCGGGGTACATGGTGACGTGCTCGGCGGCGGAGTTCATCCACAGCAGGCCGGGCTGGTCGGTGCGCCAGGTGCGGCCGGCGCCCGGTGGGTAGGGGTCGACGAGGTGCAGGTCCAGGGGCCGGTCGCCGTACAGGGCGGGGACGTTGGCGAGGATCCGCTCGACGATGGAGGCGCCGCGGGGGCCGCAGCCGATGACGCAGAGGGAGCGGGCGGGGCCCGCCGGGTTGTTCAACTGGCCGCTGTTCAACTGCCCTCCCTCCCTGGGACGCTGCAGACCTCGGACTCTGCAGCCCTCCCTACCCCGAACGACAAAGGGCCCGGTGGCCCGCGCCGAGGCGCGGGACCACCGGGCGCCGGGTCAGCAGCCGGTGCTGACGGTGGAGCCGAGCGCCTGGGCCTCACGCTCGCCCGGCACCTCCAGGCCCTGAAGGTCCATGATGGTCATCGACGACACCTCCCTTCCGTTGTCCGGTCCTGATGTGTACCGTGCGTACTGGACACCGAACTCGGTGTCAGCAGCCGCCGCTGACGGTGGAGCCGAGCGCCTGAGCGTCACGCTCGCCCGGCACCTCCAGACCCTGAAGATCCATGATGGTCATTGACGACACCTCCCTCCGGTGGTGTGGCAGTGACGGTGGACAGCGGTACTGACGTGCCAGGTGCCGTTGCGGGACACCTGGAGCCCCGGGTCCGTGCACAGCGGTGCACGGGCCGCCGGGCGCCGCGTCAGCAGCCGGTGCTGACGGTGGAGCCGAGCGCCTGGGCCTCACGCTCGCCCGGCACCTCCAGACCCTGAAGATCCATGATGGTCATTTACGACACCTCCCTTCCGTCGTCCGTAGTGGCCGCCGCCCCGGACGGGGCGGTGGTGGCGCGCTCCGGGACGGCCGAGTGAACGGCCGCGGCGGACCGCGGGTCGGTGAGGAACGGGAGCAGCTCGGTGCCCCGTTCGGCGGCGGCGAGGGCCAGCAGTACGCCGGCCCCGCCGGTGGCCACGTCCATGGAGATCCGGGCCCGGCCGTCACAGGGGAAGACCGTCGCGCCGTTCAGCGTCATGGCGTGCTGGTGGAGGTTGGTCAGATGGCGCCGCAGGTGCCGCTCGGCGGTCGCCGGGGGCAGCGGTACGTGCTCGCGCAGGGTGGCCAGGGCGCCGATCAGTCCGGCGCGGCCGCCCCACAGGCCCGACTCGATGGTGAAGTCGGAGGAGCAGGCCCGCAGCAGGCCCGGCAGAGCCTCGCGGAGCCGCGCGTCGTCGCGGTGGCGCAGGAGTTCGGCCGCCACCAGGGCGATGCCCGCGCTGCCGTTGTCCAGGTAGGGCAGCAGGCGGAATCCCTCGTCTACGTGGAGGGTGTCCTGCGGGCCCGGCGCGCAGCGGTCCAGGTCGCGGTGGACGGCGCGGAACGCCTCGTCCAGGAGGGCCGGATCGCCGGTGGCCTGGTGGGCACGGAGCAGGAAGAGCGCCGGTCCCGACCAGCCGTACATCAGCCCGCCGGCGTGGGTGGAACCGCGTCGGCGCTTGCGCTCGACGGGTTCGCGGCGGGCCGCGGTGAGCCGCTCGGTGACGCGGTCGGCGAGGTCGAGGGCCTGGCGGCGCAGGGCGTCGTCGTCCAGGGCGTCGGCGAAGTGCAGGAGGTTGAGGCCGACGCCGGACAGGCCGCGGTAGAGGCTGGGGCAGTGGCGTACGGGGAGCCGGTCGGCGGCTCGGTCGAGGGCGCCGAGGGCCGCCTCGTTCTCGCCCAACTCCCGTAAGACGTAGGCCAATCCGTGCAGTCCGTCGTAGAAGCCGATGCGCTCGGCGGGGACCCGGTCGACGGCGGCGCGCAGCCAGGCCGCGCCCTGCTCGTCGCGCTCCCCCAGGACGGTGTGCCGGGCCCACAGGACGCCGGCCGCGCCGTGTGCGAAGCCCGCGCCGCCCTCGGCGAACTGTGCGAAGTCGCCGGGGTAGAGCCGGTCGGTGCGGTGCGGGGTGGCGCTGTCGCGCAGCCCGCGGCCGATCGAGGCCAGGACGTCGGACGGCGGGAACGGGCCTTGGACGCCGCGGATCTCGGCGGTGGTGTTGTCGTTGGGGGCGAGCTGCGGGGCCAGCCGGGCTACCAGGTGGCCGGGGAGGCCGAACCGCCGTGCCGCGGTGTCGAGCAGCGCCGGCGGCTTGTCGGGGGCCAGGCCGCCGAGCGCGGCGAGCGGCAGGAACAGCCACAGTGCGATGGCGGCCAGCGCGTAGTGGTCGCCGTCCGTGCCGGTGGCGTCGGCCCGGTGGAAGCCCGGGGCGCCGAGGCTGCTGGGGGTGGCCCGGTCGATCGCGTCGGCCACCTCGAAGTCCAGGAGGACGGGGATGTCGCCGGGCTGGATGATGAAGTTGCCCGGGTGCAGATCGCCGATGCGCACACCGCGTCCGTGCACCGAGGCGATCAGCGCCTCGATCCGACCGAACAGGGCCAGCGCGCGGTCCCGGTGGGCGGCCACGGCCGCCTCGTCGGGCTCGGGGACGGTCAGCGGGTAGAGCCCGGCGAGCCAGGACTGGAAGTCCTGTCCCTCGATGTCCTCCAGGACCAGGAACAGGTGGTCGCGGACCTGGAGGGTGCCGAAGGTGCGCGGGATGCCGGGCAGTCCGGCCAGCTTCGTCAGGATGCGGTGCTCGTGGGCGAGCCGGCTGACCGCGTCCCGGCCGACGCCGTCCGTACCGGAGTAGGGGCGGCCCTCCTTGAGGACGACGCTGCGCTGCCCGGCGCCGAGCGCCTTGTCGCCGACCGGCTCGGCGCGGTAGACACCGCCGCCGTGCGAGAAGTGCAGCGCCCCGGTGATCCGGTACGGGAAGTCGTCCACGGTCTGGCGTGCGGCCAGCGAGTCCTTGAGGATGTCGGGGATCGCGACCCAGTCCGGGGTGTGGAAGACGGGGGTGCGGCGGTCCGGCTCCAGGGAGCCGTCCGGGCGCCGCAGGGCGGTGACCAGGTCGCCGTCGGCGTCCTCCATGTAGGAGGTGCGGAAGCCTCCGTAGCGTACGTAGAGCGGACCCTGCCGGAAGCGCAGATCGGTCAGGACGTACGGGCCGGGGCGGCCGCCGACGATCGCTTCCAGCCCGTCGAGGGTGCGGGCCAACTCGGCCTCGTCGGCCGGGTAGACGGTCAGCAGCTTGCCGGCGGAGGAGCGTTGGGCGTACTTGCGGCTCAGGGCTCGCAGGACGTTGGCGCTCTTGAGGTACTTGAAGGTCAGGCCGTGCCGGGTGCAGTGGGCGGCGACGTCGGCGATGGTGCGGTGGGCGTCCTCGGGGGCCGCGCTGACGTGGATCTTCCAGCCCTGGTCGGGGAGTCGGTCCTCGGGCGGGCGGCAGAAGGCCCAGGCCTCGTTCTCGTCGTGCGTCCAGCCGTCGGGGAGGGGCGGGACGGGGAAGCGGGTGGCTTCCAGGTCCCAGTTGCCGGGCCAGTCGAAGAAGGTGCGGTCGGCCAGGGCGAAGCTCTCGGCGCCGTCTCTCATGCGGCACCTCGGGCGGGTGCGGGGCCGTCGGCCTCTTCGGACGCGGTGGCCTCTATGGCCTTTGCGGTCCCTGTGGTCTCTGCGGCCTCTGCGGTCCTGGTGTGGTCGTCCAGGTAGGCCGTCAGCGCGGTGCGGCGGCCGGGCGTCGCCAGGTGCGCGGCCAGGATGGCGCGGGCCTGGGTCTTGTCGTCCTCGGGGACGAAGTCGTCGAGCCCGACGTTCAGTACGCGGTTGTCGTCGCTGGGCTTGAGCGAGGCGTAGTGCTCGTCGCGCAGCAGGCCCCACACGATCGCGTCGTGGTACCGGCCGTCGAGGTAGCAGTGGTCGCGCAGGATGCCCTCGACCGTGAACGGGGTCTTGGTCATCAGCCGGATGATGCCCTTGTTGTAGCCGGCGGTGGTGACCTGCACCCGGTGCGCGTCGAGCTGGTGGAAGAGGTAGTCGACGAGCAGCACCACGGCCTCCGCCCCGTAGCCGCGGCGCCACAGCTCGGGGGAGCCGATCGCGCCGCCGACGGTGAAGCCGCCGATCCGGCCGGAGCGTTGGTAGCTGACGGTGCCGATGCGTTCGCCGTCCTTCGTGCGGATCACCAGGTGGTGGACCCGCCCCGAGCGGTTGGCCTGCTCGACCTCGGCGGCGCCCAACAGCTCCCAGTCGCCGCTGAGCACGGCCGCCGGCGAACCGGGCCGCAGCCAGGAGGCGATCGCGGCCCAGTCGTCGTCGCCGGGCCATTCCAAGGTCACCAGTCGTCCCTGCACGGTGCGTCTACCTCCTCGGTGGTGTCGTGGATCTCGATGTCGTGGCTCTGCGTGACGTGGAACTGGGTGTCGTGGATCTGGGGGTGCGGTGCAGCGGGAGCCGCGTGCCTCACGCGGCGTGGCGCTTCAGTACAAGGACGGCGTTGTGGCCGCCGAATCCGAACGAGTTGCTGAGCACCACGTCGCCGTCCCAGTCGCGGGCGCCCTTGACGACCAGGTCGAGGTCCTCCTCGTCGGGGTGGTCGCAGTTGCGGATCGGTGGGATCCGGCGGTCCCGCAGCGAGAGCACCGCGGCGGCGGCCTCGGCGGCACCGGAGGCGCCGAGCATGTGCCCGGTCATGCTCTTGACGGCGGTGACCGGCGTACGGCGCAGGTGGTCGGAGCCGAACACCTCGCGCAGGGCGGCCGCCTCGATGCGGTCGTTGAGGACGGTGCCGGTGCCGTGCGCGCTGATCTGCCCGACGTCCTCGGGGGCGCAGCCGGCGTCGGCGAGCGCGCCGCGCATCGCGCGGACGGCGCCGGCTCCGGTGGGGTCGGGGGCGGTGGCGTGGTGGGCGTCGGTGGTGGCGGCGTAGCCGGCCACCTCGGCGAGGATCCGTGCGCCGCGGCGTTCGGCGTGCCCGGCCTCTTCCAGGGCCAGGACGGTGGCGCCGACGGACATCACGAAGCCGTCGCGGTCCCGGTCGAAGGGCCGGCTGGCGCCCTCGGGGTCGTCGTTGCGGCGGGACAGGGCCCGGGCGTTGGCCGTACCGGCCAGGTCGACGGCGGTCAGCGAGTCGTCCGTGCCGCCGGCCAGCGCGAGGTCGGCGCGGCCGCTGCGGATCAGCGCGGCCGCCTCGCCGATGGCCACCGCTCCGGTGGCGCAGGCCGCGGAGACCGCGTGACTGGGGCCGGCGATCCCGTACTTGATGGACAGCAGGCTCGTCGGGTGGTCGATGGCGGTGAGGACCGAGTGGTACGGGGAGACCCGGCGCGGGCCGTGCTCCTTCAGTACGTCGTACTGCTGCTGGATCGCGGGCGCGGCGCCGTAGCCGGAGCCGATGACCGCGGCGAAGCGGTACGGGTCGATGCCGGCCGGCGGTTCGAGGCCGGCGGCGCGCAGCGCCTGGGCCGCGGCGACGACCGCGTACTGGGTGAAGGCGTCGCTGCGCCGAGCATCCTGCGGGGTGAGGTGGCCGGTCGTGTCGAATCCGGTGAGGTCACCGCCGATACGGACCGGGAGGCCGGAGGCGTCGAAGCGGGAAAGGGCGCGTACCCCGCTGCGACCGGCGAGCAGAGCGGCCCAGAAGTCCGCGGTGGTGTTTCCCACGGGGGACACCACGCCGCAGCCGGTGACGACAACGCGCCGCCGATCCGTGCGTAACTCCATGAAACCCGCCTCCTGATTTTCAGCCCCGTTGTTGCCTCTGGGGCGTCCTCATGACCAGAAACATGACAGGGGAGTCATTGGCTTGTCAACAGGCTGACCGACGGGGAGTCAGGGGAGCGTTCTCAGCCGAGGCGTGGCGCGCGCAGCCATCAGGCCTCGCACCAGCGAAAACGCTCTCAGGGACGTGACTCGTCGAGTCATGAAAATTGACTATGCGGTGTGTGCGGGGGTGCGCGAGGGGCCGGCCCTGGCAGGCCCGGAGGGTGGCCGTCGCCCCCGGGGTGTCCGCCCGAGCGCCGGCCAAGTGCCGCCCGGGTGACGGCTGATGGCGGCCGGTGGCGGCTGGTGGCGGCCGCCGTCCAGACCCCTCGCCGAACCTCGTCAGGCCCCATCGGCCCCCATCGCCCCTCGTCGCCCCCCAGCAGGGCCCGGCGTACATAGAAAGTGACAGACGGCGGGGTGGAAAGTGCCTACCTGCGGATGATCCGAATGCCCGGGTCGACCGGGACGCTGGTCCCTACAACCGGCCCCGCCCGCTTGCGCGGGGCTCCATCCCAAGGGACGAGGGAACTGATGAAGGGTATTGCGGTAGGTATTCTCCTGGCGATCGTCGGCCTGATCATGTGGCTGACCACAAAGGAAGTGGAGACGCCGTACGTCTCGCTTTCCAAGGTCGGGCTGGTGCTGGCGATCGTCGGTGGCGCGGAGGCCTTGTTCGCGCTACTGGGGCTGGGAAAGAAGGCCAATAAATAATTGCGCATTGCGCGCAATAACGGCATTTGCGCCGCCTGGGCACGTGGGGCCGGGCGGGCGTCAGCCCCGTTTTTCGAGGAGGTCCGCCAGCCGTTCCCGGGCCCGCTCGGCGTGCCGGTACGCCTGGGCCCGGCGGAACAGCTCCGCGGAATACCGGAAGTGCCCGGCCGCCCTTTCCCGGTCCCCCGCCCGCTCACACGCCGCCGCGATCTCCAGGAGCGCGGCGGCCTTCTCATGGCTGCGGCCGGTGTCGGGCAGCGCGGCCACCTCCTCGCCCAGCTCCGCCAGCCGGCCCCGGTCGCCGGCCGCCGCCGCGCACACCGCCTCGGCGGTCGTCAGCCACAGCGGGAAGTCCGGCTCCTGCGCCACCGAGGCGACGACCAGGCCGCGTTCGACGAGACCGCGGGCCGCCGCCGCCTCACCGCGGTCCAGCAGCAGCAGGGCGTAACGCCCGTTGATCTTCTCCCAGAGCGGGAAGCCGGCGGCCGGGGTGACCCGGCGGGCGCACTCCCCCAGCAGCGCCGCGGCGCGCTCCGCCTCGCCCCGGTCGCGCAGGTCGAGCGCCCGGTGCAGATCGACGACGGCCCGCGGCCCCGGGAACACGCCGTCCGCCGGCGGCCGGCCGTGGTCGGTGTCGGGCGCCCAGTCGGGGCAGCCGCTCCAATAGGCGCAGCGGGTGAGCACATCGAGGACGAGCAGCGAGTGGAATCCGGTACCGGGGTGCCGGTCGGCGCATTCGAGCGAGCCGGTGAGCGCATAGCGCAGCCCGTCCTGGACCCGGCCGGCCGACTCCAGCAGGTCCGCGAGCGCGATCAGGGCCCGTAGCCGGGCCTCGGCGTACGGCGCGGGGGCGAGCGCGTCCAGCATCCGCAGCAGGACCTCGGCGCCCTCGTCGGCGCGGCCGAGGGTGCCCAGTATTTCGGCAATGGCGAGCTGCGCCTCGGTAAATACGTCGTCCTGCCGGCCGGCCGGATCGCTCTCGGCCAGTGCGCGGAATTCCGACAGCGCACCCTCGGCGTCGCCGCCCTCCCATTGCCGACGGGCCGCCACCAATCGTCCGACCAGGTCGAGCCTGCGCGCCCGGCCGGTGCTTTCCACCGGCGCGCCGGGCGCGGATATTTCGTCGACGCCGACCCCGAGGCGGGCCGCCAGGATCTTGAGTGCCCGGCCGCTGGGAATGCGCTTACCGCGTTCGACGAGCGAGATGTAGCTGGACGACATTTCGGACCCGGCAAGGTCGTGCTGCGTCATTCCCGCGCTGACCCGAAGCTCTTTGATTCGCCGCCCGGTGTCCGCCAGCTCAGGCATTCGACAAACCCTCCGGATTTCAACGGTGGATGACTCCTGCCGGCTACACCAAATCGGCGAGTCACAATGAGTGCTGGGCACTTTACCAACCAGTCAAGAAGAAGTCGACCGATGTTTTGATTCCTTCACCGGTCTTCACCCGGCCTACCGAGATCATTTCGCCGAGTAGACCGGGACAGAAAAACCGGCCGCCCAGTACACCGAACTATGTGCGCCGGATCCCGGGGTCAACCTTTCGATGTACTACCCCACGCCGATGTCCGGGCCCGCCCTGACGTGGTCGGATGAAGCCCTCACCACCCCTTCACCGCCGGACCCTGCGGAGGCACCACCCATGACGCAGCCCCAACGCCCCGATCTGCACAAGGATCCGGCCGCCCCGCCCGCCACCGGCACCTCGTCGCGTTCGGTACTGGCCTCGGACGCCGAGCGCGAGGACATGGTCGAACGGCTCAGGGAGGCCACGGCCGAAGGCCGGTTAACCCTGGAGGAACTGGCCGAGCGGTCCGAGGCGGCGTATCTGGCCCGCACCCGCGAGGAGTTGCTGTCCATCGGCGAGGACCTGCCGCATGTGACGCCCCCGGAGTCGGCCGGCTCCGCGACCGGACAGCGCAGCTTCCGCGCGCTGTTCGGCGACATCGTCCACCACAGCCCCTCCCTGGAGCACGGCATCGAGGCCACCGCGGTCTTCGGTGACGTCACCCTCGACCTGTGCGCCTCCCCCGCGCCGCCGACCGGCGAACTGACCGTCACGGCACGCGCGTTGATCGGCGATGTGCATCTGCTCCTCCCCGAGGGCGTGCGGGTCGAGATGAACTGCGGCAACGTCTTCGGCGATGTGCGCGATCTGACCCGGGCGCACTCCGGCCCGGAGGCCGTCACTCCGCGCGTGCGCGTCACCGGCTCCGCCGTCCTCGGCGACATCATCGTCGCCCACCCCAGCTCCGACCGGCGCACGTACTGGCAGAAGTGGCTCGACGAGCGCCGCGGACGGGCGGCCTGACCGGAGGGGAAGCCGTGACGTCGTATCGGGCCCTGCTGCCCCGCACCGACCCGCCGGCGGCCCTCGCCGACGAGGGCCGGATCGGCCTGCGGGCCACGGCCCGGCACACCGGCGCGCTGGTCCGCCGCAACCTCCTGCAGATCCGGCAGAACCCCGCGTCGATGACCGACGCCCTGCTGATGCCGATCGTGCTGACGGTGCTGTTCGTCTTCGTCTTCGGCGGCTCGATCGGCGGCTCCCGCGCGCAGTACACCGCTTTTCTGATGCCGGGGCTGATGGTCATCCTCGGGATGACCATCGCGATGGCCGTCGGCCTCGGCGTCAACGACGACTTCCGTACGGGCGTGATGGACCGCTTCCGTACGATGCCCATCGCCCGCTCCTCGGTGCTGCTGGCCAAGGTGGTGGTGGAGACCGGCCGGATGCTGGTCGCCATCGCTGTCCTGCTGGCCGTCACCGCCGTGCTCGGCTTCGACTTCAGCGGCCGCTGGCCGGGCGTACTGGCCGCGATCGGCCTGACCGCCGTGTTCGGCACCTCGCTGATCTGGATCTTCATGCTGCTGGGCCTGACCCTGCGCACCGCACAGGCGATCCAGGGCCTGTCGGTGCTGGTCCTGACGCCGCTGCAGTTCGGCTCCTCGATCTTCGTCTCGCCGGCCACCATGCCGGACTGGCTCCAGGCGTTCACCCGTATCAACCCCCTGACCCATATGGCCGACGCGGCCCGCGGACTCGCCCTGGGCGAGGGCCCGGTGGCCGGCCCGGTGACCTGGACGCTGCTGTGGTCGCTGGGCCTCACGGCCGTCACCGCGCCGCTGGCCGTCGCCAAGTTCCGCACCAAGACCTGACACCGATCCGTACGGAACGGAGTGCATCCCCGTGCACGCCCCCGGCGTGGCACTCTCCGTACGAAGAAGTCGTGACCCGGCCCCCTCCCGGCCACCCCCGGGCCAGAGGGAGCCGGGTCACGCGAACTTCCGCCGGGGATCCGGGAATCGGGGACGGGGGGGGCCGGGGGGGGCCGGGGGGGCCGGGGGGCCAGGGATTCGGGAATACCGCCCTTGCCCCACACGTTGTGGCCCCGCAGGGGGCCCTCGCGTCCCCTACGGGTTCTGTTCCCCCACGCCCTAAGGTCTCCCCGGCCCCACCCCCTCGGCCAGCCCCGGCCCCTGAGGGGGACCCCCTAAGGCTCCCCGCCCTCCCGCTCCGGGAAGTCGCCCGCCGAACCGGTCATCCCCGGTGGGGTGTCGGTCAGCGCGACCGCCACCTCGACCACCGCGGTGGTCCCCGCGGCGACCCGGCGCCAGGCATCCGCCAGCGCGGCGGGCAGTTCGTCGGCGGTCGTCACCCGGCGGTGGCCCAGGCCGTACGCGTCGGCCAGGCCCTCGGTGCCGGTGGGGCGGGGGGTGGTGAAGGCGAAGCGCGAGGCCGGGCCGGAGACGCGGTCGAGGTTGGACTGGAGCCAGCCGTAGCCGCCGTTGTCGAGGACGACGTAGAGCACGGCGGCGCCCGCGTCGGCGACGGTGGGCAGTTCGCCGCGGAACAGGTTGAACGCGCCGTCGCCGACCACCGCGACCACCGGCCGCCCGGCCGGCTCGGCCAGCCGTACGCCGACGGCGGCGGCCGCACCGAAGCCCAGCGGCGTCTGCTCGCTGGGCACGACGGAGCCGCCGCCGGCGCCGAGCGCGTAGTGCGGGAAGAAGTACGACCACATGTCCTGCAGGCCGTTCTCCTGGACCAGGACGCGGTCGGCGGGGACGGCGCGGTCGAGGGCCGCCAGCACCCGGGCGACGGGCACGGCGCCCTCTGGCGCCGCCTTCGCGGCCTCCTCGGCCCGGTCGGCGGCGCGCTGCGCCAGCGCGGTCTTCGCCGTGCGGATCCGTTCCGGCCAGTCGCCGCCGGGTCGGTGGTCGGCCAGCAGTTCCGTCCAGCCGTCCACGATCCGTCCGGCGTCCCCGAGGACGTACGACCCGGGCCGCTCCATGACCAGACTCTCTTCGCCCAACACGACCTGGATCACCGGCAGTTGGGTCGCATCGTCGGGCCAGCCGAAGGTGGCGGTCTCCTCCAGGCGGCTGCCCAGCGCGATGACCAGGCCGGCCTCGCGCCACAGGGCGTCCATCGGCGCGACGGTGTAGAGGCCGCTGACGCCGCAGTAGAGGGGGTGGTCCTCGGCGACGGTGCCGCGGCCGGAGGCGGTGGTGAAGATGCCGGCGCCGAGCCGCTCGGCGAGCCGCTCGATACGGCGGCCGGTGTTGCGGTGCCGGGCGCCGCCGCCGACCAGCAGCAGCGGCCGTTCGGCGGCGGCGATCCGCTCCGCGGCGGCGGCCAGCGCGGCCGGGTCGGGGGCCGGCCGCTGGGGCGCGACCGGGCGCCAGGGCCCGCCGCGGGTGACCGGTTCCGCCGCGATCTGCTCGGCGAGCTCCAGATAGACGGGGCCCGGGGTGCCGTTGACGGCGAGGGCGGCGGCCTTCTCCAGCGCGGCGGGCAGCCGCTCGGCGTGGTCGACGCGGGTCGCCCACTTCACGTACGGGCGGATCGCGGTGAGCTGGTCCAGCTCCTGGAAGGCGCCGGTGCCCAGCCGGTCGAGCCGGGTGCCGTCGGCGATCAGGATCAGCGGCGCGGCGGCCGAGCGCGCCTCCAGGACGCCGGTGAGCGCGTTGGTCAGCGCCGGGCCCTTGCCGATCACACAGACCCCGGGGCGGCCCGCGGCGAGCGCGTAACCGGTCGCCATGAACACGGCGTTGCGCTGGTCGCGGCAGAGCACCACGGCGGTGTCCGACCGCTCCAGCTCGCCGAGCAGCGCCATGTCGTCGCCGGGCAGCCCGAAGACCGCCGTGGTGCCGAGGTGGCGGAGGTGATCGGCGATCGCGGCCCAGGCGGTGGGGTGGGTGGTCACTGCGGTCATCGGCCGGCTCCCGGGCGGTGGGCGGCGACGGCCTTGGAGAGCAGTACGGGCTCGGCACGTAATTCCCGGCCGTCGGAGATGTAGTTGGCCATCCGGCCGTAGCCGCCGAAGGGGGCGTTGCCGTCGTCGATGGACATCAGGGTGGTGTCGAGGGTGACGGTGGTGCGCCGGCGCAGCGCCTCGACGAGGCGGGGGGCGTGGCCGTAGACGCTGGAGCCCAGGGCGCGTTCGGTGAACATGCCGGTGGTGAGGGTGGCGGCGAGGGCGTCCTCGTCGCGGTAGCCGGCGACGTTGAAGATCGGGGCGAAGAACTCCGGTACGTGGGTGCGCGGGGTGACCTCCGTGCCGACGACGACGGTGGGGTCGAGGCGGCGGGCGCGGAAGTCGACGTGTCCGCCGTGCACGATCTCGCCGCGGTTGCCGGCGAGGAACTGCGCGCCGTCCGCCAGCGCGCTGTCGTAGAAGATCGGCCCGAAGTCGGCGTCCGGGTCGGTGTACGGGCCGTAGCGCAGGCCCTTGAGCTCTGCGACCAGGGCGTCGACGAACGGGTCGAGCAGCGACTCGTGGACGCTGAAGAGGTCGGGGCCCAGGCAGTCCTGGCCGGTGTTGAGGACCCGGATGGCGATCGCGTCGCGGGCGGCCTGCTCGGGGTCGGCCCCGGGGGCGACCACGAAGGGGTTGACGCCGGAGCCGAGGAAGACGAACAGCTGGCCGGGGGAGAGCTGGGCGCGGATCTGCTCGGCGTTGGCGTAGGCACCGGTGAAGACCACGACGTCGGCGGGGAGCACGTGGTCGTGCAGGAAGTCGCGCTGGCTGGCACCGGTGAGGGTGATCGGCAGGCCGTGCTGTTCGGCGAGCAGGGTGTGCAGCCGGCGCATCTGGTCCTTGACGCGGCTGGAGGGGCGGAAGACCAGGTGGTCGGTGTAGAGGGCGGGTACCAGGAGGTAGAGGGCGTAGGAGTAGAGGATGACGTTCGACGGCATGAAGGCGGCCAGGCGGGGGACCCGGCCGGGTCGGTGGGCGGCCACCTCGTCCAGGGCCCCGTCGAGGGTGGCGACGGTCGACTCGATCTCGTAGCGCGCGGCGCGGTGGGTGGAGATCTCGCACAGCAGGTCGTGCACGGTGCCGGCGTCGTTCACCAGGAAGTCCCGGACCCGGTGCACGGCCGCCGCACGTCGGCGCTCGATGCTGCCCTCCGGCTCGGCGGCCACGGTCGGCCATGCGGGAGCGGAGCTCATATGTCCCTCCTCGGGGCGTAGTCCATGGAGGGTCAGCGTCAGCCAATTGTCATTTATTGTCAAGCAAAGTCAATGCTCTCGACTAGCCCATGTGACAACTGGCGCCACCCCTGGCTGCCACACGGCGCCCGCCACTCCCCCGATCTTCCTGCGCGAGAACCTCGAACCGGCCTCTCATCTGTCGCAACACCCGCATCGAAGCAAGGGGAATGTCGACCTCCGAACATGACAAAAAGTGACTCCTCGACCGGGGGAAGGTCGCCCTCGGAACACCCCCGCGCGGGCACGCGATGAGTAGACTCCCCGTCATCTGGCTCCATCCGTACGGGGCCGTCCGCAGACGTCACTGTCCGTCCCCCCAACTCAACTGCGAGCGTTTTTCTTGGTGATTGAGCAGCCTGCTTTCGGGAAGCGAGTGCGGGAGGTCCGGCGCGCTCAGGGTCTGTCCCAGGGGGACCTCGCCGGGGACGATCTCTCCCCCAGCTACGTCTCGCTGGTCGAGAACGGCCGCAGAATCCCGAGCGCCAAGATCGCCCGGTCCATCGCCGAACGTCTCGGCACGACGGTCGAGGCGCTCAGCGCCACCGAGGATGTCGGGGACCGGCTCGCCCAGCGCCTGGGCCTGGTGGGCCAGTTGGTGGCCGCCCGCGCCAGTGCGCTGGCCGGCGACTGGCCCGCGGCGCGGCGCCAGCTGGAGTCGGTGGTGGAGCAGGCCGGCGCCGACCAGGACGAGGTGCGCTGGGAGGCGCACTGGGAGCTGGCCACGGTCCTGGGCCGGCTCGACGAACCGGAGCGCCATGAGGCCGCCCTGCGCCGGCTGCTCGACGACCCGCTCACCCGCTCCGCCCCCGTGCTGCAGGCCCGGGTCGCCGTCGAACTCTCCCAATTGCTGCGCTGCGCCGGCCGCCTCTCGGACGGGGTGCGCCTGGCGGAGGAGGCGGTGCGGGTCACCGGCGAGCTGGAGTCCGGCCGGCCGGAGCGGGCGCAGGCCAAGGTGGCACTGCTGTCCGCGTCCGTCGACAGCGGGGAGTGGAACCGCGCCGAGCAGCTCGGGGCGGAGCTGAGCGAGGAGATCGCGCCGCTGCCGGCCGGGGAACTGCGGGCGAGCGCCCTGTGGGCGGTGGCCGGTGCGCGGTATCTGGGCGGGCACGCGGACCGAGCGCTGGAGCTGCTCGCCGAGGCGGAGCGGCAGCTGGCCGCGACGGACGGCGTACGGCTCCGGCTGCGGCTGGCCCGGGCCCGTACGCTGCTGGCGCTCGCGGCGGGTCCGGACGACGAGGCGGACGCCCTGATGACGCGGGCCCGGCAGGCCGCCGCGCTGATCGACAGCCCGTCCGGCGGGACCTGGCTGGCCCTGCTGGAGACGGCCGCGGCGCTGCGCCACGACGACGCCCTGGCGGCCGCCGGGCACGCCGCCTCGATCGACCTAGGCGCCGGTGAACTCCCGCCCCTGGACCGCGCCCGCTGCCTGCTCCATCTGGCCCGCGCGCATCGCGCGGACCGCTCCGAGGAGGCCGCGGAGGCCGACTTCAAGCAGGCCGCCGAGGGGTACGAGCAGGCCGGCGCCTTCCGGCTGGCGCTGGAGAGCTGGCGCGAGCTGAGCGCCGGCGGCCGTACGGGCGAGGGGCCGGATCCGCATGCGGTGCTGATGCCGTAGGGCGTGTCCTGGCGGGAGCCGGGCGGCCGGCGTACGGCGTCACGTCTTCGGCCGCGCCTCAGGGGAGTCGGGCTGCCACATGCGCACGCCGGGTGCGGGGGCAGTGGTGGCCGCGCAGGCCACCGTCTGCGGGCCGGCGGGCAGATCGTGGACGTAGGCGACGCCGCCGGGGTGCGCGCGGGACGCCGGGATCACGACCTTGCCGTCCCGCGCCTCGCTCAGCGCGTCGATCTCGTCGACGGTGGCCAGCCCGCCCGGACCGGTCAGTCGCAGAGCCGCTTCCTTACGGGTCCACAGCTGGGCCAGCCGGTGCGCCCGCCGGTCCGCGGGCACCTCCTGGATGTGCCGGCGCTCCAACGCGGTGAAGGGGAGCAGCAGTTCGCGGACGGGACCGGGCGGAACGGTGTGCACGGACAGGGCCACCGGGAGGTCCCGCATCAGGGCGAGGAGTTGCCGTCCGGGGTCGGTGGTGACGCCGAGACAAAGGCGGGCGCCCGGGGGCCAGCCGGTGCCGTCGGGCGGTTCGGCGAACGCCGGCCGGCCGAAGCCGTCCCGGATCACCGGAATATCAAGTGGGGAACAATGCAGTAATCGCCCGAGAAAGGCCGCCAAACAGTCGTTCTCTCGAATATCGCCGGTCGTGGGCGAGAAGATATGTAAACCGCCGTCGGCTAATTCGGGGGAGCGGGACGGGTCCCAACTTCCGTACCAGTCGGGCGAGTTGGCCGTGCCGTGCGGGCCGTCGGCGCGACCGCTGCCGCCGTTTGCGCTGCCGCCGTCGCGGCCGGTCTCATGGTTGAGTGAATGCACGCCATGGAAAGACTGGTCCCCCCGCATAGATCCCCTCGCACCATGTCTCCTTTCCGCGGACCGTCGTATCCGGGAAAGCAGTGCAGTGAGTCGATTTGGTTTTCCCTCCGGAGATCCTCAAGGTAACCCTGGTCTATGCCTGCGTCAACAAGCGACGACCGGAAATCAACTTCGGTTTACTGTCGGGCATTACCAGATTTCGCCAGGCCGAGCCCTCGTCGGGGCGCCGCGTTCTCCGGTACACGGCGACGGGAGCGCCGGGTGAACTGCGGCCTTTCCGAGGGGTGATCGGCGGGTGGCCGCCGTTGCACCAAGGGAGAACGGGGCAACTGACTTTTATTCATGCGCCGTGGGCAATGGCGCTCCTGCCGGACGGACGGCCCGGCAGGAGCGCGCCGATCGGGTACCGGGCGTGTACGCGGCGCCGCCGGGATCAGGACGCCAGCTGCTTCTCGACTCGTAGCACTATGTCCAAAACTCTACGCATGTCCTTCATCTCCTCTTCGGGCAATGCGATCCCGAATCGCTCCTCGGCGACGACGATGACCTCCGCCATCGCCAGGGAGTCCACGTCCAACTCCTCGACCAGGGACTTCTCCTCGGTCACATCGGCCGGCAGGACACCGGCCACCTCGTGCAGGATCTCGGCGAGTTGGGCAACGATGTCCTCGCGGGTCGGGATGGTCACGGCGGTCACCTCTCTGCGGAATGGGGGAGTGCGTCACCGGTCGGCCGCGGGGCCCGGGGGTCGCACGGGGTAGTGAGGATGTGCGGCGCACGGCGGCCGGGGCGGCCGGAGCCTGTGCGGCCCGGCGCGGTCGAGTGCGGACCGGCGCGGGTTCGAGGCCTGCGCCTACACCACCGGCCGGAAGGCGTGACATCAGAGTCATTCCTTTGACTGCACTTGACAGTTCCAGTCAACTGGAGGTCCGATAGGTTGTCAATGACGACCTATCAAGACCATGCCAAGACAATACTTCTGAGTTATCTTCAGTGACTCTGGAGTCGATGACGAGTCAGACGGAGGAACCGCATGGGCGGTCTGCTCGACGGAAAGCGGCTGGTTGTCACCGGTGTGATCACCGAACGCTCCATCGCCTACGCGGTGGCACGGCTCGCTCAGGAACAGGGCGCCAAGATCGTCCTCACCGCGTACGGGCGGCCGAGTCTGGTGGCCCGGCTCGCCCGGCGGCTCCCGGAGGAGCCCCCCGTCGTGGAACTGGACGTCACCGACGAGGCGCAACTCGCCACGCTCGCCGACCGGGTCGGCGCCCACCTCGACGGGATCGACGGTGTGCTGCACTCCGTCGCCAACGCCCCCGCGGCCTGTCTGGACGGCGGCTTCCTGACCGCGCCGTGGCACGAGGTGTCCGCCGCGCTGCACACCTCGACCTACTCCCTGGTGGCACTCACCATGGCCTGCCGGCCGCTGCTGCGCCCCGGCGCCTCGGTCGTCGGTGTGGACTTCGACGCCTCCCGCGCCTGGCCGGGCTACGACTGGATGGGCGTCGCCAAGGCGGGACTTGAGGCCTGCTCGCGCTATCTGGCGCGGGACCTCGGCGGACAGGGCATACGGGCCAACCTCGTCGCGGCCGGACCGCTGCGCACCCTGGCCGCACGGGGCATAGGCGGCGACGGACCGTCCTTCGAGAAGAGCTGGGCGACCCGCGCGCCACTGGGCTGGGACCCCGAGGACGCGAGCCCGGTCGCCCGTACCTGTGTGGCCCTGCTGTCGGACTGGTTACCCGCCACCACCGGCGAGATCGTGCACGCGGACGGCGGCCGCCACATGATCGGCGGCTGACGGCCGATGACGCCCGCGCCCCCGCGCACCTCCGCCCCCACACCGCCCACCGGCTTGCGCTGCGGCCCGTACACCATCGACCGGGAGCGGATCGCCGCCTTCGCCGCCGCGCTCGGCGACCCCCACCCCGCGTACACCGACCCGGCCGCCGCCCGCGCCCTCGGCCACCCGGACACCATCGCCCCGCCGACCTACCTCGTCACCCTCGCCGCACGCGCCGAGGACGCCCTGCTCAGCGCCCGGCCCCAGATCACCAGCCTCGACGGCGCCGTGCACCGCTCCCAGTCGTTGCGCCACGCCCGTCCCGCACACGCCGGGGACACCCTCCACGCCACCGTCCGCCTCACCGAGGCCAGCGCCGTCGCGGGCTGCGAACTACTGACTCTGGACTGCGAGTTCCATGACGCGGCCGGACTGTGGGTGGCCACCACCACCTCCGCACTGCTGTGCCGCGTCGCCCCCGGTCCGCCTCCCGCTCAGCCCCGGCCGGGCAGCAGGCGGCCCCGTGCCCGGCACCCCCTCGACCCCACGGGATCGGAGCACCCATGACCGACACCATCGCCCCTCCGGTCGCCGCCGCCCGGCTCGTCGACGGCACCGCGCCCGCGCTCGGCGGCACCGGCCGGCTCGACGGACCGGCGCTCACCCGTCGGGTGCAGACCACCGCCCACGCCCTCGCCCGCCTCGGTGTCCGCACCGGCGACCGGATCCTGGTCCAGGGCGACAACAGCATCGACTACGTCGTGACGCTGCTGGCCCTGATGCGGCTGGACACCTCGCTCATCCCGGTCGACCACCGGCTCTCCGCCGCCGACGCCACCGCGGCCGCCCGCCAGGCCCGCGCCCGCTGGCTGGTCACCGCCGCCGACCACGCCACCGGATTCCCCGGTATCCCCGACCGCCGCGTCATCCACTACCCCGGACTGGCCGCCGACGCCCCGCCGCCGCCCCCGTCCGAGGTCGATCTGACGCCCTGGTTCCGCCGCCCCGACGCCCTCGTCCTGTGGTCCTCGGGCACCACCGGCCGTCCCAAGGGCATCGTCAAACCCGGCCACGCGGTCCTCGACAACTCGCTGCGCACCATCCAGGCCATGGGCTACCGCGCGGACGACGTCCTCGCCCCGCTGCTGCCCTTCTCCCACCAGTACGGCCTCTCCGTCATCCTGCTGTGGTGGCTGGCCCGCTGCACCCTGCTGGTCACGCCCTACCAGCGGCTCGACGCGGCCGTCACCCAGGCCGCCGCGCACGGCGCCACCGCCGTGGACGCCGCGCCGTCGACCTACCACTCGCTCCTGGGCGTGGTGCGGCGCCGGCCCGAGGTGCGCGCCGGGCTCGCGGGCGTCCGCGTCTGGGGCGTGGGCGGGGCACCGCTGCCCGCCCCGCTGGCGGAGTCCTTCCGCACGACAATGGGCCGCCCGTTGCTGGACGGCTACGGCCTGACGGAACTCGGCAACGTCGCACTGGCCACCCCCGACGCACCGCACGGCTGCGGGCGTCCGCTGCCCGGCGTGCGGCTGCGCGTGCTGCGCCCCGACGGCACCGCTGCCGACCCCGGCGAGCTGGGCGTCATCGAGGTGCGCTCCCCCGGGCTGATGGCCGGCTACCTCCAGGAGGACGGCTCGCTCACACCCGTCGATCCGGACGCCTGGTACCCGACGGCGGATCTGGGCAGCGTCGACGCCGACGGCATCGTACGGGTGGTGGGCCGCAATCAGGCCGTGCACCGGCTGGGCTTCACGCTCTACCCCGAGAGCCTGGAGCGTCGTGCCGAGGCCTGCGGGCGCCCGGTCAAGGTGCTGGCGGTCGCGGACCAACGCCGCGGCAGCGCACTGCACTTCGTCGTCGCGGACCCCGAGGGCGAGGCTCCGCTGACCTGGCGCCGGCGGCTCGCCGAGCACCTCGCGGAGTACGAACAGCCCAACGCTGTTCATGTCGTGGGCCACTTCCCGCTCACGGCCAACGACAAGCCGGACACGCGCGCGTTGCGTGCTCAGCTGGGGCTGGAGCTGGGAGTGGGTCCGGAACCGGTGCCCCGGCAGGGGGGCGGCCGCTAGAACTCCGGGCGCTGTGGGGGTCGTTCAGGTCTGTGGGGATCTGCTGCTACGTGACCGTGACCGGCTCTGCGGGGGTTTCACGTGAAACATCTCGGAGCCGTCACCGGGGCTGTGCCGGTTCTGCGACCGGCGCTGTGCCGGCGCTGTGCCGGCTGTGTGTCCGGGCCTGCTTCGGCCGGCGGGCATGCCTCAAGAACCGCCGCTGACCGGCTCAGACGCTGCGGCTGATGTGCGTATGACGACGGGCCGCCGGGATGACCGCGGAGCGCGCGTCCATGTCGGCGTGCAGCGCGGCGTCGGCCGTGGCGGCAGGCAGCTGCTCCATGCCGCGGATGCAGCGGCTGCGCAGGCCGGGCGAGGCTCCGTGTGCCTCGGCGCTGATCCGCTGCTTGATCGTCGGCGGCAGCTCCGGCCGGGCGAACATCGGCAGGCTGGACGAGGTGTGGCCGAGCCCCGGTACGGCGCGCGGTCCGGGCACGGTGGGCACGGCTCTGGCGGCAGGCACCTTGCGGGCACCCGTTCCCGGGTCCTGGTCCGGCTCGACGCGGTGCACCGCCTTGGGCGTCTCGTCACCCGGGGTGTCGGAGCCCCCGTTCTCGTCGCCCAGGGTCCGCTCGTACAGCGCGGCTTCCCGGCGCGCCGCCGACGCCGCCGCGGAGACGCCCAGTGACGCCAGCAGCTTGCCGAGCATCGCCAGGCACACCGCCCAGAACTTCATGACCTTGGTCGCAGCCATGGTCCCCTCGCTTTCGATCTGGATCTCCCCGTGAGATCCGTTGCCGCTACTTCTTTGTTGTGCGTGTCTTCGTGGTGCGGGTACTTCGTGGTGCGGGTACTTCGTCGTGCGTGTGCTTCGTGGTGCGCGTACTTCTCCTGCGTCGCTGCAGTTGCGGAGCTCCGCCCGTATCGCTTACGTTGCGCCGCTTCTGTTGCGTTTTCTTATGATGAGTACGCAATGGGAGGATTCGCGGACCGACGCCCCCGGATCGGCGTTCTTCGGATGAACACCACCCGTACGCAGTAGCCGCAGCCCTCGGACAGCAGGTCGGCGGCGGGTCGGCGGCCGCTCGGGCGACCGGTCGCGGCCTCTTCGCGCACACGGGACGAAGCGCCGCGGATGCGCACGGCGGACTCCTGGGATATGGCGGCGGGTCTCCCGGCTCAGGCCGGTGCCGGCTCCCCCGTGCGGGCCATCTCGGCCATGATGCGGACGGCCTCGGGTTCGGGGGTGTCGGGCGGGATGATCAGTAGGTCCCAGCGGCCGTGGCCGGGGGAGACCAGGCAGATGGTGTCCGGGCCGGGGCGGCCGGTGGTCCTGCGGAGGCGGACGACATGGCCGTCGACGAGGGTGTGGGTGGGCAGGGCGGGCCAGGCCGCGCCGTTCACCGTGGCGTGGGTGATCCGCGGCCAGTCGAAGGGCAACGCGGTCAGCAGCTCGGGGAGTTCGGCCAGCAGGTCGGTGGAGTGCGGCCACCAGACACCGTCGATGTGCCGCACCGTGGCGACGTGCGGCGCGATGGTCAGGCGGGCGACGAGCGGTGGGGCGTGGTGCCCGGGGTGCGCCGAGTGGGCAGGGCTCCCGGAGTCGGTGGTCATGCGGTGCTCCTGATGCGACGGGCGGCGACCCGGGCGGGGTCGGGCCAGCGCACGTCCCAGACCCAGCCGAGGCGTTCGAAGAGCCGGATGAAGGCTGCCGACACATCGATCTGACCGCGGTCGACGCCGTGCCGGGCGCAGGTCGGATCGGCGTGGTGCAGGTTGTGCCAGCTCTCGCCGAACGACAGCAGGGCCAGCGGCCACAGGTTGGTCGCCCGGTCGTGGCGCCGGGTGCGGAACGGTCGCTCACCGATGACATGGCAGAGCGAGTTGACGCTCCAGGTGACGTGGTGCAGCAGCGCGATCCGGATGAACCCCGCCCACAGCAGGGCGGTCAGCGCGGTGACCCAGCTGCCGCCGAGCGCGAAGCCCAGCGCGAACGGCAGCCCGAGGGTGAGCAGGCACAGCGCGGGGAAGGCCCGGTCCACGGCGCGGATACCGCGGTCGGCGAGCAGATCGGGCGCGAAGCGCCGGTGCGAGGTGGGGTCGTTGCCGAAGAGCCAGCCGATATGGGAGTGGACGAGTCCGCGCAGCTGGCCGCGCAGGCTGGTGCCGTAGCGGTAGGGGGAGTGCGGATCGCCGGGGCGGTCGGTGTAGGCGTGGTGGCGGCGGTGGGTGGCGACCCAGTCGATGACATCGCCCTGGAAGCTGAGCGAGCCGGCGATGGCGAGCGCGATGCGCAACGCGGGGGCGGCGGTGTAGCTGCCGTGGGTCAGACCGCGGTGGAAGCCGATGGTGACGCCCAGGCCGGAGACGACGTAGAAGACGGCCAGCAGGACGAGATCGGTGAGGTGGACGACGCTGCCCCACAGCAGGGGGATGGCGACGCCCAGGCCGACGAAGGGGGCGACGACGATGATGCCGGTGACCGTGACGTACATCCGCCGGCCGCCGCTCGGCGGAGGGTCCGCGCCGCTGTCGGGGAACGGCGAGGTCCCGTCGTAGTCCCGCGCCGACGGGAAGGTGCGGGCGGTCCAGGTCACAGGTCGTTACCCGCCTTACCGGAGGGCGGTGGGCCGGCCACCCGGGGTCCGGCGCGGCCGCCACCCCGCGGCCGCTTGTGCCGCCGATGCCGCACCGACTGCTTCCAGTCCGCGTACCGGTGGGTGGCCATCCGTCCGGCCTGCTGGGCATTGACCCGGGCGATGAACAGCGCCCCCAGCGCGACCAGCGCCAGCAGCACGACCACGGTCAACAGAGTCTGCATCGTGCTCACCTCACCGAATCCCTGGGTGGTCCCTGGGCGTCCAGGGCGTCCCTGGGTGCCGTTCGGTGTGCCGGTTTGCCTCCAAGGTACCCCTCGGGAGCCCGGTACATCCCCTTATGGGTGGTGATACCCCGCGGGCTCCCGATGCACCCCACGCCGGGGGCCGCGGCGCAGCAACTTCTACAAGACTGTAGATTTTACTTACGCATGACCATCACGCGTGACCATCGCTTCACACATGGAGGAGACCCTCATGGCGCTGTGGGACCGGATCAAGGATTCCGCCCAGACGATGCAGACCCAGCTCGTCGCCAGGAAGAACGACCTCAAGAGCGGCGCCTTCCGGGACGCGAGCATGGCGATGTGCGCCCTGGTGGCCGCCGCCGACGGCACCGTCGACCCGGCCGAGCGCCGGCGGGTCGCCCAGCTCATCGCGACCAACGAGGTGCTGCAGAACTTCGCCGCGGACGATCTGCAGCGCCGCTTCGACGGCTACCTCGACAAGCTGACCGCCGACTTCGACTTCGGCAAGGTCAGCGTGCTCCAGGAGGTCGGCAAGGTGAAGAAGAAGCCGACCGAGGCGCGCGCCGTCATCCAGATCGGCATCGTCATCGGCGGCGCCGACGGGGACTTCGACAAGACGGAGCAGGCGCTGGTGCGCGAGGTGTGCTTCGCGCTGGGCATCGCGCCGGCCGAGTTCGATCTCTGACCCGCGCGGTCCGGTTCCCGAGCACGCGCGCCGTACGGCCTCCGGGCGGGCGGAAGCGGGACCGGCCCCCAGGGAGGGCGGGAGAGGTGCGGCGCCCAGCGGCGACCGCTCCTCTCCCACCCGGGCGGGACGCTCGGGCGCCGACGCTCAGACGTTGACGCCGAAGTCCGCGGCGATGCCCGCCAGACCGGACGCGTACCCCTGGCCCACCGCGCGGAACTTCCACTCCGCACCGTGCCGGTAGAGCTCGCCGAAGACCATCGCGGTCTCGGTCGAGGCGTCCTCGCTCAGGTCGTAGCGGGCCAGCTCGGCCCCGTCCGCCTGGTTGACGACGCGGATGAAGGCGTTGCGGACCTGGCCGAAACTCTGCCCCCGGCTCTCCGCGTCGTGGATCGACACCGGGAAGACGATCTTCGCGATGTCGGCGGGCACGGCCGACAGGGCGACGTTGAGGGACTCGTCGTCCCCCTCGCCCTCACCGGTCAGGTTGTCGCCGGTGTGCTCCACCGAGCCGTCGGGGCTGGTGAGGTTGTTGTAGAAGACGAAGTGCGCGTCCGAGGCGACCTTGCCCGCCTCGGTGCACAGCAGCGCGCTGGCGTCCAGGTCGTAGTCGGCGCCCGTCGTCGTCCGTACGTCCCAGCCGAGGCCGACCGTGACCGCGGTCAGTCCGGGCGCTTCCTTCGACAAAGAGACGTTGCCGCCCTTGGCCAGCGAGACTCCCATGGCTTCCTCCAGGTGTTGCCTGCGTTCCGGGATCGGCCAAAATCTACAGGAGTGTAGAAGTAGAGGGGCCGAGTCTGCGGCGCCGGGCGACAGGCCGGTGTCCGAGCGCCCGGATCCAGCCACTCGGCGACCGGCCACGCCGTAAAATGCCCCGATGTCCCGGCCAGCGGGACACCCGGCGTGATGGGAGGCGACGGCATGGGCGGCAAGCCCTTCGGGAAGGCGCCCGGCGCTGGGGGTGCCCGCCGGCGCGGACAGGGCGAGCTGGAGGCCCAGGTGCTGGCCGCGCTGCACCACGCACCGGGTCCGGCCTCCGCCGCCTGGGTGCAGGAGCGGCTCGGCGGCGACCTCGCGTACACGACGGTGATGACGATCCTGTCCCGGCTGCACGCCAAGCAGGCCGTCACCCGCGAGCGGTCCGGCCGCGCCTATCTGTGGACTCCGGCCGCCGACGAGGCCGGGCTCGCCGCGCTGCGGATGCGCCGCGTCCTGGACGGCGAACCGGACCGCGATGCCGTACTGACCAGCTTCGTCTCCGCGCTCTCGGCACACGACGAGCAGTTGCTGCGCGCCCTCCTCGACCGCGCCACGACCGGCGACGACGACGGTGACGGCGACCCGGCCGACGCCACGGCCACGGCCGCGGAAGCCCCCGCGACCCCCGCCCGGCACCACCCCTCGGACGAAGCGCGCGGAGGCTGACGGTGGGCGTCTTCGTGTTCCTGCCGCTCGTCCTGCCGCTCACCGCGCTGCCGATCGCCCGGCTCGCGGAGCAGCACCTCCACCCGCGCGTCACCACCCGCCTGCTGACGCTGCTCGCCACCGTCCTGGGCGTGTGCAGCACCCTGTGCCTGGCGCTGCTGATGGTCGTCGGCACCGCCCAGCTGCCCGGCAATCCGCTGCCCGACGGCTGGTCGGACCCCGAGGTGCGGGCCGCGGTCCCGTACGCCGAGGTGGCCGGCGCCGCCGCGATCCCGCTGCTGGCCGCCGCGCTCGCCGTCTGCGCCGCCGCACTGCGCCGGCACCGCCGGATCCGGGCCCGTACGCACCGCGCGCTGGACGTCCTGCCGGCCGGCGCCGACCCCGCGGTGCTGCCCGACGACGATCCGTACGCCTACGCCGTGCCCGGCACCCCGGGCCGCCCGGGCCGCCCCGCCAGGCCCGGCCGGATCGCGGTCTCCCGCGGCATGCTGCGCAGCCTGGACGGCGATGAGCGGCGCGCCCTGTTCGCCCATGAGCGGGCGCATCTGCGCTGCCACCACCACCGATATCTGCTCGCCGTACGCCTGGCCGGCTGCGTCAATCCGCTGCTGCTGCCGCTGCGCTCCGCGGTCGCCTTCGCCACCGAGCGCTGGGCGGACGAGGAGGCGGCGCGGGTGGTCGGCGACCGGCGGCTGACCGCGCGCGCCGTGGGCCGGGCCGCGCTGGTCTCGCGCCCCGGGCCGGCTCCGGAACTGGCCCACTTCGCGGCGCCCGCGCCGGGGCCGGTGCCGCGCCGGGTGGCGGCGCTGCTCGGGCCCGTGCCGCCGGCCCGGCACTGGCCGCCGGCGCTGACCCCGGCGGGCCTGGCGGCGTTGATAGCCGCCGCGGGCACGGCCGCCTCCGCGCTCTCCGCGCTCAACGCGGCGGTGGCACTGTTCCTCGTCCTCAAGGCGGCGACGCCGCTCTGACGCCCCGGGCCGCGGGGTGATCGGTGGTCCGGTCGGCGATGCGGTGGTTGTCTCGGTCCGTGGTCCGTCGGTGGTCCGGTCGCCGATGCGGCAACCGGTGCGTTCACCCGCGCATGGTCGGCGGACCGGACCGGACACGCCAGAGTGCGCCCGGTTCGCCGTTCCCGGAGCAGCCGGCCCGCTCTAGCGGCACACTGATCCCTGGCCCTCACCGGGACCCGCCCGCAGACCGCTGTGAGCGGTCGCATAACCGGCAACTTCTACAACCTTGTAGACGCGCCGGTAGAGTTGCGCGGACATATGCGCAACAGGCGCGTCCGGAGGGGGAGATGGCGACGAGGTGCGGACTCCTGAGCTGGGACTGCCCGCCTCCAGAGGCGGAGGTGCGATGGGTCTATCAGCCCGTGGAGGTCCAATACCCGGACGACACATGGGAATTGGGCCGGATCAGCGCCTGGTGGACCGACGATGCGGGAGAACTGTGGTGTCGGCTGCGCACGCTTCCCGGCGGCACGGGTCCGCAGTGGTATCGCTACGACCCCGACTCCATCCGGCTCCTGCCCAGTACCGGCATCTGACCGGCCGCCTCCGCCGGTTACCGCTGAGGCCGACCGCGGGCGCGGTTTCACGTGAAACCGTGCCGTCCCCCGCACAGCACTACTCGCACTACCAGCACCGCTCGCATCACCAGCAACAGAAGGACCAGAAGGGCCATCGGCGTGCATGACAGGCAGACGCACCAGAAGACGGCCCGACGGGGCGGCGGCGCACCCGACTCGTTGCGTACCGGCGACGAGTCGCGCACCCGCGACGATGACTCACGCACCCGCGGCGACGGCTCCCGGGCGGGCGGTGGCACGTCCCGCCGCAGGCGCGACGGCTCCTCCCGCACGGCCGACGGTTCCTCCCGCGCGGCCGGCAGGTCCCGGCGGGCGGGCGGCACCGGCAAGGTGCGGATGACCCGCCGCGGGCGCATCGTCGCCTGGACCGGCGGCGTGCTCGGCGTCCTGCTGCTCGGCGCGGCGGGTGTCGGCGTCTGGGCCTATATCCAGCTGGACGGCAACATCCGCGGCGCGGACATCAGCGTCGACGGCAAGCGGCCGACCAACCTCAGCCCCGGCTCCAAGAACATCCTGCTTGTCGGCTCCGACAGCCGCGCGGGCGCCAACGCCAAGTACGGCAGGGATCTGACCACCATGCAGTCGGACACGCTGATGGTGCTGCACATCTCCGCCGACCACGAGTGGGCCACCGCGCTGTCCTTCCCCCGCGACTCCTGGGTGCAGATCCCCGCCTGCACCCGCGGCAACGGCACGAAGTCGTCCCCACACCACTTCAAGATCAACGAGGCGTTCTCGATCGGCGGCGACGGCGGCGACATCTCCAAGGCGGCGGCCTGCACCATCAAGACCGTCGAGCAGAACACCGGACTGCGCATCGACAACTTCGCCTCGATCGACTTCCAGGGCTTCAAGGGCATGGTCAATGCCCTGGACGGCATAGAGGTCTGCCCCAAGCACGCCATCCATGACAAGAAGGCCCACCTCGACCTGGAGGCGGGCTGCCAGACCGTACGGGACGAGAAGGCGCTCGGGTACGTGCGTACCCGCTACAGCGTCGGTGACGGCTCCGACCTGGGCCGCATCGGCCGCCAGCAGGAGTTCATGAAGGCGCTGGGCAAAAAGGCGCAGGAGAAGCTGACCAGCCCCGGGTCTCTCTACGACTTCCTCGACTCCGCGACCAAGTCCGTGACCACCGACAGGGATCTGGACGGCATCGACGCGCTCACCGACCTCGCCTCGACGGTCAAGGACATCCCCAGCGACCGCCTCACCTTCGTGACCGTGCCCAACTACTACCGCGAGGCCGACGTCCCCACCGACAAGGCCAATGTGGTCTGGCAGTACCCGCAGGCCAGCCAGCTGTTCAGCGACCTCGCCCATGACCGCGAAATCGGCGCCGCCGGCAAGAAGAAGCTCGCCGAGGCCGCCAAGAACCCCGTCACCGCGCACTCCGTGCAGGTCCGCGTCCTCAACGGCACCGGCACCCCCGGCCAGGCCGCCTCCGCCGCCGAGCAGCTGCGCAAGCTCGGCTTCACGGTGATCGCCACGGGCAACGCCCCGGCGACCGACAAGACCGCCCTCACCTACCCCGCCGGACTCAAGGTCCAGAGCGAGGTGCTCGCCGCCCACCTGTCCGGCGCCAAGGCGACCGAGTCGGCCGGCGCGGCACCGGGCGCGGTGACGCTCACGATCGGGCCGGACTTCGCGGCGAAGTTCGGCGGGTAGGCGCGCAAGGCAGTGCGGCGGGCAGTGCCGTGCGGCGGCATTGCCCGCCGTGCGGCACTGCCGTCGCCGCGCATGCCGAAGGGCCCTGTGTCCGCACCGGCCGGCACGTCATGCCATACGCACACAGGGCAGGTCAGGCCAGCTCCAAGGCACCGCAGGCGCAGGGCGTACGCCGTCAGACCCGCAGCTGCTCCACGTCAGACCCGCAGGTGCTCCACCGGCCGGGCCGTGTGCACCTCGATGTCGTGCGCGGCCCGCTGCACCAGCTGATGGCTGAGGTCCGACATCGCCCGGGCCACCGCCAACTCGTCCCCGATGGCCGGGACGTTCTCATCGGCGGGGTTGCAGCGAGCCGTCCCCTGGCCGACCATCTGTCCGCCTTCCTTGCCGCGCAGCCTGGCCTCGGCCCTGACCTCGCTGTCGGTCTCGATGATGGTGATCTCGGCATCCCACATCTTCGTGGTCACTGGAAGCCTCCTCATACGCCCCATACGCAGCACAGGACCTGCCCCCAACAAAATCGTCGCACCACCGCCGACGGGCCGCACCTGGGGATCACCGCACCTCAGGTGTGGGGTTTTCCCCATGGTGGGGGACGCGGCGGGCGACCTAGCCTGAGGTTCGTGGCGCCGGAGTGGGGACCGGGCCGCTTACCTCAGCAACTTTCCAGCACACCGGGGGACTTCATGAGCAAGCGCGTCCGCGTCATCGGGACCGTCGCGACGGTCTGCGTCGGGGCATGGGGCGTCGGCGCCTGCGGACTGCTGCCGAGCAAGACCTTCAAGGACGACGCCACGGTGTCGAAGAAGATCACCGCCATCCGGATAGACGGCGACTCCGGCGGGCTCACGGTGCACGGCGGCAAGGGCGGGGGCGCGGTGTCGGTGCACCGCGCCGTCACCTACCACGGCGACCGGCCCGAGGGTAAGACGTACCGCGTCGAGGACGGCGTCCTGGTGCTCGGCGACTGCGGCGACGAGTGCTCGGTGGACTACACCGTCGAGGTGCCGGCGGGCATCCCGGTGAGCGGGGAGACCTCGAACGGCTCGGTGAGCCTGAGCAAGGTGGGCGCGGTGGAGGTGACCACCAGCTCCGGAGAGGTCGAGCTGGACGGCGTCACCGGCGCGGTCGACGTACGGACCTCCAACGGCCAGATCACCGGCCGCGGCATGTCGGGCAAGCGCATCGACGCCGAGACCTCCAACGGGAGCATCGAGCTGTCCCCCGCCACCGCGCAGAACATCCGGGCGAAGACTTCCAACGGCTCCGTCACGGTGAAGGTGCCCAAGGGCCCCTACCGAATATCCGCACAGACCAGCAGCGGCGACAAGGACATCAACGTGGCGAGCGACCCGGCGGCGCGGTACCGGCTGGACCTGATCACCAGCAACGGGGACATCACCGCGGAGCCGGCCCAGGCCGGCTAGTCAGCGGGGCGGCCCGGGCCCGACCGGCAGGGCCCGCCCGCCGGGCGCGCACCCGGCAGGGGCCGGCGCGTCCGCCCGGCCCCCTCCGTCGCCACCGCCGTACGGGCCGCCGGTGCTCAGTCCTCGCCCTCCAGCTCCCCTTCCGTCTCCAGGAAGGCCTCGCGCAGGGCCGCCAGTGTCTCGGCGTCCGGCTTCTCCCACATACCGCGGGACTCGGCCTCCAGGAGGCGTTCGGCGATGCCGTGCAGGGCCCAGGGGTTGGCCTCCTGGAGGAAGGCGCGGTTCTCGGGGTCCAGGACGTAGGTCTGGGCGAGCTTGTCGTACATCCAGTCGGCGACCACGCCCGTGGTGGCGTCGTAGCCGAACAAGTAGTCCACGGTCGCGGCGAGTTCGAAGGCGCCCTTGTAGCCGTGGCGGCGCATCGCCTCGATCCAGCGGGGGTTGACCACCCGGGCGCGGAAGACCCGGGAGGTCTCCTCGACGAGGGTGCGGGTGCGGACCGTCTCGGGCCGGGTGGAGTCGCCGATGTACGCCTCGGGGGCCTTGCCCTTGAGTGCCTTGACGGTGGCGACCATGCCTCCGTGGTACTGGAAGTAGTCGTCGGAGTCGGCGATGTCGTGTTCGCGGGTGTCGGTGTTCTTGGCCGCGACCGCGATGCGCTTGTAGGCGGTCTCCATCTCGTCCCGGGCCGGCCGGCCTTCCAGCCCGCGGCCGTAGGCGTAGCCGCCCCACACGGTGTAGACCTCGGCGAGGTCGGCGTCCGTGCGCCAGTCGCGGGAGTCGATCAGCTGGAGCAGGCCCGCGCCGTAGGTCCCGGGGCGGGAGCCGAAGATCCGGGTGGTGGCGCGGCGTTCGTCGCCGTGCGTGGCGAGGTCCGCCTGGGCGTGGGCCCGTACGAAGTTCTCGGAGGCGGGCTCGTCGAGGGAGGCGGCCAGCCGTACGGCGTCGTCCAGCAGGCCGATGACGTGCGGGAAGGCGTCCCGGAAGAAGCCCGAGATGCGCAGGGTGACGTCGATACGGGGGCGGCCCAGCTCGGTGAGCGCGATCGGCTCCAGGCCCGTGACGCGGCGCGAGGCGTCGTCCCAGACGGGGCGGATGCCCAGCAGCGCGAGGGCCTCGGCCACGTCGTCGCCGCTGGTGCGCATCGCGCTGGTGCCCCAGAGGGAGAGGCCGACGGACTGCGGCCATTCGCCGTTGTCGGTGCGGTAGCGCGTCAGGAGGGAGTCGGCGAGTGCCTGGCCGGTCTCCCAGGCGAGCCGGGAAGGGACGGCCTTGGGGTCGACGGAGTAGAAGTTGCGGCCCGTCGGCAGGACGTTGACCAGCCCGCGCAGCGGGGAGCCGGAGGGTCCGGCCGGGACGAAGCCGCCGCTGAGCGCGTGGACGGCGTGGTCGATCTCGTCGGTGGTGGCGGCGAGGCGCGGCACGACCTGGCGGGCGGCGAAGTCGAGGATGTCGGCGACCGCGTCCGGGTGGCCATCGGCGATGCGGGCCACCGCGGCCGGGTCCCAGTCCGCGTCCTCCATCGCCTGGACCAGGGCGCGGGCCGTCTCCTCGGCCTCGTCGGCGGTCGTACGGGTCGCGGCGGACTCGTCGAGGCCGAGCGCCTCGCGCAGGCCGGGCAGGGCCTGTGTGCCGCCCCAGATCTGCCGGGCCCGCAGGATGGCGAGCACGAGATTGACGCGGGCCTCCCCGGCGGGCGCGCCGCCCAGGACGTGCAGACCGTCGCGGATCTGGGCGTCCTTGACCTCGCACAGCCAGCCGTCGACATGCAGCAGGAAGTCGTCGAAGCCCTCGTCGTCGGGGCGTTCGTCCATCCCCAGGTCGTGGTCGAGCTTGGCGGCCTGGATCAGCGTCCAGATCTGGGAGCGGATCGCGGGCAGCTTGGCCGGGTCCATGGAGGAGATCGCCGCGTACTCGTCGAGCAGCTGCTCCAGGCGCGCGATGTCGCCGTAGGACTCGGCGCGGGCCATCGGCGGGACGAGATGGTCGACGAGGGTGGCGTGGACCCGGCGCTTGGCCTGGGTGCCCTCGCCCGGGTCGTTGACCAGGAAGGGGTAGACGAGCGGGAGGTCGCCGAGCGCGGCGTCCGGGCCGCAGGCGGCGGACAGTCCCGCGTTCTTGCCGGGCAGCCACTCCAGGTTGCCGTGCTTGCCCAGGTGGACCATGGCGTCGGCGCCGAAGCCGCCGTCCTCCTGGGAGGCCGCGATCCAGCGGTAGGCCGCCAAGTAGTGGTGCGAGGGGGGCAGATCGGGGTCGTGGTAGATCGCGATCGGGTTCTCGCCGAAGCCGCGCGGCGGCTGGATGAGGATCAGGAGATTGCCGCGGCGCAGGGCGGCCAGGACGATGTCGCCGTCGGGGTCGCGGCCCGGCTCGCCCGTGTGGCTGCGGTCGAGGAACATCTCGCCCGGCGCCGGCCCCCAGTGCTCCTCGACGGCGTCGCGCAGCTCCTGCGGCAGCGTGGCGTACCAGCGCCGGTAGTCCGCGGCCGGGATGCGGACCGGGTTGCGGGACAGCTGCTCCTCGGTGAGCCACTCCTGGTCGTGGCCGCCGGCCTCGATGAGGGCGTAGATCAGCTCGTCGCCGTCGCCGGACTCCAGACCGGGGACGGGCTCGGCGGTCTCGTCGCCGAAGTCGTAGCCCTCCGCCCGGAGGCGGCGCAGCAGAGCGACCGCGCTGGCCGGGGTGTCCAGGCCGACGGCGTTGCCGATGCGGGAGTGCTTGGTCGGGTAGGCGGAGAGCACCAGCGCCAGGCGCTTGTCGCCGGCCGGGATGTGGCGCAGCCGGGCGTGGCGTACGGCGATGCCGGCGACGCGGGCGGCGCGCTCGGGGTCGGCGACGTACACCGGCAGACCGTCCTCGTCGACCTCCTTGAAGGAGAACGGGACGGTGATCAGACGCCCGTCGAACTCGGGGACGGCGATCTGGCTGGCGGCGTCCAGGGGGGACAGCCCCTCGTCGTTCTCCTCCCAGGCGCTGCGCGATCCGGTCAGGCACAGGGCCTGGAGGATCGGCACGTCGAGCGCGGCGAGCGCGCCCGCGTCCCAGGACTCGTCGTCGCCGCCGGCGGAGGCCTCGGCGGGCTTGGTGCCGCCGGCGGCCAGGACGGTGGTGACGATCGCGTCGGCCGGGCGGAGGGCGTCGATCAGCTCCGCCTCGGGTGCGCGCAGCGAGGCGACGAAGAGCGGGCGGGCGCGGCCGCCGGCCGCCTCGATCTGCTCGCACAGGGTCCGCACGAAGGCGGTGTTGCCGCTCATGTGGTGAGCGCGGTAGTAGAGCACGGCGACCAGCGGGCCGCTGTCGTTGCGGCTCTCCCGGTCGAGGGGGCCCCAGGTGGGCGCGGGCGCCGGCGGCTCGAAGCCGTGGCCGGTCAGCAGGACGGTGTCGGAGAGGAATCGGGCGAGCTGGTCGAGGTTGGCGGGGCCGCCGTGCGCGAGGTAGGCGTGCGCCTCGGCCGCGATGCCGACGGGGACCGTGGACTGCTCCATGAGCTGGGCGTCGGGGGCCTGTTCACCGGTGAGCACGACGACCGGCCGGTGCTGGTCCTCGGCGAGCAGCAGGTCCAGCCCCTCCTGCCAGGCGCGGATGCCGCCGAGGAGGCGTACGACGACGAGGTCGGTGCCCTCCAGCAGCGCGGGCAGCTCGGCCACGTCGAGGCGGGCGGGGTTGGCGAGACGGTACGGCACCGGGCCCGTGGCCGCGCGGGCGCTGAGCAGGTCGGTGTCGGAGGTCGACAGCAGCAGAAGCATGCGAGCGCAGGCCTTCCTCGGGGTGTCCGCGCCCCGGGTGGTCGTATGGACGGCGGGAGTTCCTGGCTCACCCGGCGCCGGCCGGGTTCACAGTGGCGGGACCGCGCCGGATTCTCACCGGGCTTCCTCCCTTGGGCGCCGTCGCTGGCGTCCGGTGGGCCAGCCGACCCACCGACCTGCATAGTAAGGGCTGCGGACGGCCAAGGTAAGCGGGCCCTGGGGCCGACCGCCGCGGACCGCTCCGCTCCGCCCGGGCCGGGTCCGCGGCCGCGTAGGTGGCCGGTCGGCGACCGGTCCGTGGCCGGATCCGCCCCGGATCGGCCGCCCGGCGTCGTGGGTATGCTCGCCGCCATGCCGCCCTCCCCCTCGATCCGGCCCCTGGGGTCCGAACCGCCCCTACGGGACCGCGGTGACGCCTGCCCGGGGGCGCTGCGGCTGCACCCGGCGGCCGACGGGCGACTGGCCCGAGTGCGGGTAGTCGCAGGTGACTTGACGGTACGTCAGGCCGAGGCGTTGGCCGACGCCGCGGACACTCTCGGGGACGGCCGGCTCTCCCTGACGTCCCGGGGGAACGTGGAACTGCGCGGCCTTGCCGAGGACTGCGGCGGCCCGCTCGCCGCTCTGCTGCGCGACGCCGGTCTGCTCCCCTCCGAACACCACGAACGCATCCGCAACATCCTCGCCTCCCCGCTGGCCGGGCTGGACCGGCACACCCCTGCTGACGTGCGGTTGTGGGCCCGTGACCTGGACTCTTCGCTCTGCGCGAGCCGGTCGGCGACCGCGCTGTCCGGCCGTTTCCTCTTCGTCCTGGACGACGGACGGGGCGATGTGGCGGCGCTGGGCGGGGATGTGAGCTTGGTCGCAGAACCCTCCACGGTGGCCGGGCGGACCGGCTCCGGCGCCGGTGGCACCGCGCTGCTGCGGGTCGGTGACGATCCGGCGGCGCTGCGGATCGCCGGCCCGGACGCACCGCGCGCCGCGCTCACCGCCGCCCTGACGTTCCTGGACACCGCCGCGGCGAGCGGTAGCGGCGCCTGGCGGATCCGCGAACTGCCGGACGAGCACACGCTGACGGCCCGGCACGTCGCCGAGCGGCTACGAGCGGCGGGCATCACGGCGGAGCATGTGACGGACGGGGCAGGGGCTCTGCGCTCGGTGACCGCGCACGCCGAGGAGTTCCCGGACTCCTCCACCCCGGGGGTGGTCGAGGGCGCCGACGGCCGCCGGGCCCTGTGCGTGCTGGCTCCGCTGGGCCGGCTGAGCACCGCCCAGTGGCGCCTGCTCACCGCCATCGCCGCCCAGGACGGCTCCGGTGCACTGCGCCTGACGCCCTGGCGCGGAATCGTCCTGCCCGGTCTGCCGGCCGCCGCGGCCGCCGCCCGGTCGGCCGAGCTGTCCGCCGCCGGCCTGGTCACCGACCCGTCCTCTCCCTGGCACCGCCTCGGCGCGTGCACCGGCCGCCCCGGCTGCGCCAAGTCCCTTACGGACGTCCGCGCGGACGCCGCGGCCGCGGTCGCCGCGGGCGCGCGGACGCCGGACGGCGGCCCGGCCCCGGCCGCCTGGGCGGGCGGCGCGCCCGTCCACTGGTCCGGCTGCGAGCGCCGCTGCGGCCACCCTCACGGCACCTGGGTCGACGTCCTGGCAACGGCCGACGGCTACCAGATATCGGTCGTACGGCCGGATGCACCACCAGCAACACAAGAAACGAGGCCACAGTGACCGCCTTCGACTACGAGAAGGACGGTGCGGCGATCTACCGCCAGTCCTTCGCCACGATCCGCGCCGAGGCGGACCTCGCCGGGCTGCCCGCCGACGTCAGTCGGGTGGCGGTCCGGATGATCCACGCCTGCGGCATGGTCGACCTCGTACGCGATCTGGCGTTCACCCCCGAGGTGGTGGCCAACGCCCGCAAGGCGCTGCGCGCCGGTGCGCCGATCCTGTGCGACGCCAACATGGTCGCCAGCGGCGTCACCCGCAAGCGGCTGCCGGCCGACAACGAGGTGCTGTGCACGCTCGCCGACCCGTCGGTGCCGGAGCTGGCCGCCCGGATGGGCACCACCCGCAGCGCCGCCGCGCTGGAGCTGTGGCGTGACCGCATGGAGGGCGCCGTGGTGGCCGTCGGCAACGCGCCCACCGCGCTCTTCCGGCTGCTGGAGATGATCGAGGAGGGGGCACCCCGCCCTGCCGCCGTCCTCGGCATACCCGTCGGCTTCATCGGCGCGGCGGAGTCCAAGGACGCGCTGATCGCCCACCCGTCGAAGCTGGACCACATCGTGGTGCGCGGACGCCGGGGCGGCAGCGCCATGGCCGCGGCCGCGATCAACGCCCTGGCAAGCGAGGAAGAGTAAGAGTGAGCGAGCAGCAGCTGACCGGTCGCCTCTACGGCGTGGGCCTCGGCCCCGGTGACCCGTCCCTGATGACCGTGCGTGCCGTCCAGGTCATCGCCGCGGCCGACGTCATCGCGTACCACAGCGCCCGGCACGGACGGTCCATCGCGCGCGCGATAGCCGCCGAGCACCTGCGCGCCGACCACATCGAGGAGGCGCTGGTCTACCCGGTCACCACCGAGTCCACCGACCACCCCGGCGGCTACCGCGGCGCGCTCGACGAGTTCTACGAGGAGGCCGCGGCCCGCCTCGCCGTCCACCTCGACGCCGGCCGCACGGTCGCCGTCATCTCCGAGGGCGACCCGCTCTTCTACGGCTCCTACCAGCACATGCACAAGCGGCTGGCGCACCGTTACCCGACGGAGGTGATCCCCGGGGTCACCTCGATCAGCGCCGCCGCGGCCCGCCTGGGCAAGCCGCTCGCCGAGGCCGACGAGGTCCTGACGATCCTGCCCGGCACGCTCCCGGAGGAGGAGCTGACGGCCCGCCTCGCCTCGACCGACACCGCGGTCGTGATGAAGCTGGGCCGCACCTTCCCCACCGTCCGCCGGGCGATGGAACGTGCCGGCCGCCTCGCCGAGGCCCACTACGTCGAGCGCGCCACCATGTCCGGCGAACGCACGGACAAACTGGCCGACATCGACTCCGACACCGTCCCCTACTTCTCCGTCTCGGTCGTCGCCAGCCGCGTCGCGGAGCAGTCCTACCAGGCCCCCGAGGCGGCGCCGGACCCCGCCGCCGAGCCGTCCGGTCCCGGTGAGGTCGTGGTCGTCGGCACCGGCCCGGCCGGCCCGCTCTGGCTCACCCCGGAGTCCCGCGGCGCCCTCGCCGCCGCGCAGGACCTCGTCGGCTACACCACCTACCTCGACCGCGTCCCGGTACGTCCCGGCCAGCGCCGCCACGGCTCCGACAACAAGGTCGAGTCCGAACGCGCCGAACTCGCCCTCGATCTGGCCCGCCGCGGCCGGCGGGTGGCCGTGGTCTCCGGCGGCGACCCGGGCGTCTTCGCCATGGCCACCGCAGTCCTCGAAGTCGCCTCCCAGGACCCCTACCGCTCCGTGCCGGTACGCGTCCTGCCCGGCGTCACCGCCGCCAACGCGGCCGCCGCCCGCGCCGGCGCCCCGCTCGGCCACGACTACGCGGTCATCTCGCTCTCCGACCGCCTCAAGCCCTGGGAGGTCATCGCCGCCCGCCTCCGCGCCGCCGCGGGTGCCGACCTGGCCCTCGCCCTCTACAACCCCGGCTCCCGCAGCCGCACCTGGCAGGTCGCCAAGGCCCGCGAACTCCTCCTGGAACACCGCGCCCCGGACACCCCGGTCATCCTCGCCCGCGACATCGGCGGCCCCGAGGAGTCGGTCCGCACCGTCGCCCTGACGGATCTGGACCCGAACCAGGTCGATATGCGCACCCTCCTCATCGTCGGCTCATCGCAGACAGAGGTGGTGCGCCGGGATGACGGCCGGGACGAGGACGTGGTGTGGACACCGCGGAGGTACCCGGAGGAGTAGCCGGGTTGTGGCCCCGCCCCTGTGATGGGCAGGGGCCACACGACGTCACTTGGACCAGTAGGGGTCACGCACGTCCGGCGCGTAGTCCGGTCCCCCATTGGGCGCCTTGGGAAATTTGTCGCCTTCTTCTCCCCAAATGTCACCGCTGACCGCGTCAGATGAGACATCCACACTGGCGCTGACGGAAATATTGCCGTAGCCACCCACGCTGAAATGAACAACGCAACCGTCTGAGGCCGTGGCGGAAAACGACGGCCCTCGGGGATTCATTTCACCGATCTCATACCCAGCCGCCGACCAGTGCTTATAGACGGCCTTGATCAGCTCGGCAAGCTTCGCCTTTGACACCTTGGTGCGCACATAGCGTTTCCGGTCAACGCCCACTTCACCATTCGCCGTATTCGTGAAGGAATTCCTGTGCGCCGATATGTGGGCAGGACCCTCGCGCCATTTGATCCTGGGGCGTATTGCCTTGAAGGTATCATCCAGAACAGCGTCGATCCGCTTGACGGCCTGTTTCACGTTGGCTCGCTCGTGATCATCCCCCCCGAAGACCGAACAGCCACCAAGGCAGCCGGACGCAAGCATCACGCTGGCGACCACCCGGGGAAATTTCCATCGCCTCATCGCCTTCATCGCCTCCCCTGATGGGAAACCTGTTCCGGGTGTCCGGCCACAATCGCACCCATATTATTGAGGGAGTCGCCACCCTCTTCACCGTCGAAGTAACTGGAATGAGAGCCCGCAAGGTCCCCGTCTGCGACTCCGAATCGCTGACCACCAAACTCCTTGCTGGCTGGATCCTGGCCGAAATGCAGCTCGTGCGGATCCATGAGATGCGCAATGGCGGCGCCGGGGCCGAGTTCGTACGGCGATGGAGCATGTGTAACCGGGTCATTCTCTGCCGCACCCACCCACACGTGGTCTGCACCCACGCCAAGCTGCTCAGCCTTCTGGGCTCCGGTGCCGGGACTGCCTACGAGGACGATGTCGTCCGCAGGGATTCCGCCCTCACGCTGGGCAGCCTGCCCCACCGTGAACGAACCATAGCTGTGCCCAATGGCCGTCACATGTGGCCGTTCACCTTGATGAGTGGCCTGGATGCCATCTAGGAACTGCCCGAAGGCTGCCCCGCCCTTCTCGCCCCGCTCCCGGTCAGCAACCGAAAGGTCGGTCTCAGAGAGCCTGTCCGGCCCCCCTTGCGGAGCGTCATATCCAAGCCAGACAATTGAGGCTGTTTTCTGCTGCCTGTCAGCATACTGCGCCGAATCCCACACATTCTTGGCGCGATCCCCGTCTTCGTCTGCGACATCCTTGAGCTGAGTATTGAGCCCAGGAACGTACGCCGCGACGTTGTCCGCAGTATCGGGATCTCCATACGACAGAATTGCCCTCCCCTGCCCCTCCGGCCCGATGCCGAGCAGAAGCGGTTCCGGTTCCTTTCCGGTGTCGCGCTCCAGGCGGGCTCTGATCATCTCGAAGCCCTGCCGTTGCCGCTGAACAGTCGGTGACATAGGTGTGCCCGGCGGGTACATAGCGATCAATCGGTCGAGGTTGACGCGATTAGCCTTGTCGCGAGTCTTCGCCGGGACTCCGTTGAGGTTTCCGATGACGCTCGGGTTCAGCGCCATCTGTTCCTCCTGCTCCTCCTTGCTCAGACCGTTCCACCAGTCCCGGACCTTTTTCGGGTCAGTTCCCTTCGTGGGGGCAGAATCGAGCCCGACGGCCACTCCCGCAATCTTGGAGATGTCCGAGGAGTCCCGCTGCGACTCCAGGCCATTCACGGCAAGCCCTCGGCCGACCCGGAGCCTCGCGAAGGCGGCTCCATAACGGCCGTCTATCTCCACTGCACTCCGCAGGGCGTCAAATATGTGCTCCTCAAGAGTTTGCCGCTCCCGCTCCTTCTCAGGCACTCCCGCGTCCGGGTCTCCGGTGGGTATGTCCCCCTCATCGGCGTACATGACCTCACCGATCGGAGCCACCCGATACCCCCGCCGGATGGCTTCGTCCATTGCCTGATGAAGCGCCTTCTGTTGCGCCCGGAGTTCGGTGATGAGCCCGTCGAGCGTCGTCTGGATCAGAGCGCATTCCTCGCCGGCGAACTGAAAATTATCGCTCAGCCTGCGCATGCGCTTCTGCGCGGCAATTGCGGCCTCGCCCGACCAAGCATGAGCCAATGGCCGGCGCATATGGACGTCCGCGCGGTCGGTGTAGCCGCCGAGCCGATGGGCGATCTGCGCCCATTCATCTTTGGCGCTCTCCAATGCGGAAAAACGGAGGTTCTGAAGGTCTCGCACGGTCAGACTCATCGGGCATCACCCAAAGGGGCTGTCGTGGCGAGCAGCGCTCTGCATCGCCGGGCGGACGGAAACAGAGCTGCCGACGGCAGGACGAGTGAACGCATTGGCGGTTTCTTCGTCGTTCTTCTCGTAGTTGTCCGCAGACGACCGGAGCGAGCGGGCGATCTCACCGCTCTCTTTCCGGACATCATTGAGGCGTTCATGCCAAGCCTTTTGGGTTCTCAGCAGATCTTGGACGAATGCGAAGCCCTCCGCCTGCCCAGGCACGGCCTGATGATGCGCGTTCAAACTACTCAGGGCAGTTCCGACGCCGGCTTGCATCTCTTCGCCGTGGACGGCTGCCGCGCGCAACGCAGCCGGGTCGACGTTGGTGGTCGACATGATTTCCCCGATCCCCCGTTTTTCTTCGGCCTTCTGGACCCAGCATCGGGGAGGGCACACACCAGCTCCCCCCCAGGGCTGGACGACCTGTCACCATACGTGATGGCGTCGGGGGAGCCCTTGTCGCAATGACGCGCGATCCAGCCAACCTGTGTCTAGTTCGAAGTCGACCCGAGGCGGCCGGCCTTGACGGTGCGTATGAACGCCGACCAGACCCCGGTCGGAAAGAACAGCGCCGGACCGGCGGGGTTCTTGCTGTCGCGGACGGGGATGGTGGTGACCAGTCCGTCCGCGACCTCGACGCAGTTGTCGTCTCCGCCGTCGCTGTAGCTGCTCTTGCGCCATGCCGCACCGGTCAGGTCGGGCGTCGTCTTCATGGCCTGCTCTCCTCTACCAACTGCCTGATCAGCGACAATGAGTTACGGGGCGTCAGCGCCGCATCCCGCAGGTGATCGTAAGACAGTCGGTAACGCTGGACTTCTTCCGGATCCTCGATCAGTTCGCCCGATCCGTTGCCTTCCAGGTAGGCAACAGCACTGTCATCCGCCATCCACAGGAGCGCGAGCGGGCTGCCCGACAAGCGTTGTACCCCAGCAGAGAACGGAAGCACCTGAATAGCGATGGCTGGCGCTTCGGCGACATCCGCGATTCGAGTCAGCTGGGCATGCCAGACCTCGGCGTCGAGCACCGGACGCCGTAGAACCGACTCGTCGAGAATGAACCGCACGCTGGGCGACGGGCTGCGGCGCAGCAGGTCCTGCCTGCCCAAGCGGGCCGCAACGTTCTCATCCAGCTCGTCAGGGCTTATGGGCGTAGGCCCCAGCGACAACGCGAGCCGGGCGAAGGCTTCGGTCTGCAGCAGGCCAGGAACGATCAACGAGTACTTGTGGATGATCGTGGCCTTGGCTTCGTACCGCATGAACGCCCGATACCTGTCCTTGAACGCATCCAGCCGCGCCAGCCTCCACAGCCGTACGAGCAGCTCACCCGTCCCGTACACCCGGTCCAGCGCCTCCATGACCGGCAGTTTGGAGAGGCGTTCGCCGGTCTCCAGGCGGTGGAGGTACGTGCGGTCGTAGTTGGTCTCCTCGGCCAGCTGGGCCAGCGATCTGCCGGACGCCTCCCGTAACCGGCGGAGTTCGCAGGCGAGGACCCAGCGCGCGGAATCCTCGGTCTCGGAATTCTTTTCGACCATCTTCGAGTCCCTTGTTGCCCTTTCCCGCGACAACGCCGACTCCCTTTCGCGAGCGGCGTCGGAGCGACAACTCTAGGGCTGCACAAGGGAATTGGAAGACCAGTCAGGACTCGAACGGAGAAGAGAAGGAATGGGAGATGTGGAGCGTGATCCGGCGGCCGAGCGGGTCAAGGACGCCGAGGAGGCGCGGGACGATCTGCGGACGGCTCTGAAGGGGGCGGGGATCACCTTGCCATCGCTTTCGCTCGACGGTGTCTCGCTGGCCGGGGACATTCCACGTCCGCTCGTGGACCTGGGGCGCTGTACGCCTGACCTCGCCCGGCGGCTCGCGGAGACGATTCGCAAGGGCGCCACGTGAACGAAGAGAGCGATGAGGCGGCGGACTCCGATGCGGGCCGGGACCCGGAGGAGGAACGGGAAGTGGCAGCGGCACGCCGCCGTGTGGAATTGCAGGATCGGGTCCGGGAAGCGAATCGGTTCAGCTCGTTGTGCCGGCCTCGTTGAGGTCGGGGAGGTCGGGGAAAAGGGTTCGCAGCCAGGTGGCCGCGCCCTCCGGGGTCGGTACCTCCGGTACGCCTCCCGGGGTCGGAGGGCGGCGGACGAGGACGACGGGGATGCCGGCCTCCCGGGCGGCGGTCAGCTTGGGGGCCGTCGCCGCGGCGCCGCTGTCCTTGGTCACCAGGACGTCGATGCGGTGGGTGCGCAGCAGTTCGCGCTCGCCGTCCAGGGTGAAGGGGCCCCGGTCGAGCAGCACCGTCATACGGGGCGGGTGCGGGGGCTCGGGCGGGTCGACGGAGCGGACCAGGAACCACGGGTCGGTGAGGTGGGCGAAGGACGACAGGCCCATGCGGCCGGTGGTGAGGAAGACGCGGGTGCCGAGGGCGGGGAGGGCGGCGGCCGCGTCGGCCAGGGAGGTGACCTGGTGCCAGGTGTCGCCGGGTCCCGGTACCCAGCCGGGGCGGCGGAGGGCCAGCAGGGGAACATGGGCGGTGACCGCGGCCAGGGCCGCGTGGTGACTGATCGTGCCGGCGAAAGGATGGGTGGCGTCGATGAGCACGTCCACCGCGTGTTCGCACAGCCAGCGGGCGAGGCCTTCGGGGCCGCCGAACCCGCCGATGCGGACCTCTCCGTCGGGCAGGCGGGGCGCGGCGACCCGACCCGCGAGCGAGGTCGTCACGCGCAGGGCCGGCTCCGGTGCCAGGGTGGCGGCCAGGCGACGGGCCTCCGTCGTACCGCCGAGGATCAGTACGTGGCGTGGCGGGCGGGCTGCGTCGGGCATGGGATGTGGGTTCCTCCGTGGCTGAAGAGCAAACGAAGGGTACGGGAGGGCAGCCGCGGGGTGCGGGGCCGGGCAAGGGCACGGCCGCGGGCGGGCGCAGCGCGCAGCTCGCGCACACCGGGCTGCGGCACGGCTGGACGACCGGGGCGTGTGCGACGGCGGCGAGCACGGCCGCGTACACAGCGCTGCTCAGCGGTGACTTCCCCGACCCGGTGACGATCACCTTGCCGAAGGGGCAGACGCCGTCCTTCGCGCTGGCGGTGGAGGAGCTGGACGCCGAGGGCGGCAGCGCGCTGGCGGGTGTGGTGAAGGATGCGGGCGACGATCCGGATGTGACGCACGGTGCGCTGATCAGGGCCAGGGTGCGGGCCCTGCCGGCCGGTTCCGGGGTGCGCTTCAAGGCCGGTCCGGGGGTCGGGACGGTGACCCGGCCGGGGCTGCCCCTGGACGTCGGGGAGCCGGCGATCAACCCCGTGCCCCGGCAGATGATGCGGGAGCACCTGGCGGAGGTGGCGCGGCGGCACGGCGGTGCGGGGGCGGCGGCCGACGTCGAGGTGGAGGTGTCGGTCGATCACGGTGAGGAGATCGCGCGCAGTACCTGGAATCCGCGGCTGGGCATTCTGGGCGGGCTGTCGATCCTGGGGACCACCGGGATCGTGGTGCCGTACTCCTGCTCGGCGTGGATCGACTCCATCCGGCGCGGGGTGGACGTGGCGCGTGCGGCGGGACGGACGCATGTGGCCGGGTGCACGGGGTCGACGTCGGAGAAGGTCGCCGTCGCGCTGCACCGCCTCCCTGAGGACGCGCTGCTGGACATGGGGGACTTCGCGGGCGCGGTGCTGAAGTACCTCCGGCGCCATCCGGTGGACCGGCTCACCATCTGCGGCGGGTTCGCCAAGCTGTCCAAACTGGCGGCGGGGCACCTGGATCTGCACTCGGCGCGGTCGCAGGTGGACAAGGGGTTCCTCGCGCAGCTGGCCCGGCGGGGCGGGGCGGACGAGGCGCTGGCGGCGGCGGTGGCCGAGGCCAACACGGGGCTGGCGGCGCTGCAGTTGTGCGCGGCGGCCGGCGTTCCGCTGGGGGATCTGGTGGCGGCGGTGGCGCGGGACGAGGCGCTGGCCGTGCTGCGGGGCGCGCCGGTCGCGGTCGATGTGATCTGCATCGACCGGGCGGGGATGGTGGTGGGGCAGGCGGGGCCGCGGGGACCGGGGGACGACGGCCGCCGCGGTTGATCCGTGGGCCGGTGAGGGCTTCCCCTCTCCCCTCACCGGCCGTTCCGGTCTCGGCTCCGGCTACCGGCCGTTGCCGTCGCGAATCCGCCCGCCTACCGGCCGCCCCCGGGGCGCCGGTTCCTCATCTGCGGTACTCGGCGGTCCTGGGTCCTTCGTTCGAGAAGGGCGGGTAGTTCACGCCGAGCCGCTCGTGCACGCAGGAGTTGTCCAATCCGGTCAGCGAACCCAGCGCCGTCCCGAGGGCGCAGGCGGTCAGCCGTAGAGGGCTGTCGCGCAGCTCGGGATGCTCCTCGCGGCCGTCGTGCCGCTTCCCGTGGTGCTTGCGCTCCGGGTCGTCGCGCACCACGCGCGCCTGGTCGCCCGCCGGCGCGGCGGCGGCCTTCGGGCGGGCGTGGCTGGTGGTGTCGTCGGCGCCGGCCGTGGTGGTGCCGAAGAGGGTCAGCAGGGCTGCGGCGGCCACCGATCCGGCGGCCAGTCTGGTGCGCATCGCGGCGTACTCCTTTGACTCGGGTAACGCGGGTTCCCCGTAGGTGTGCACCGTCCCTACCGGCATCCGGAGGGTGGATAACGGATATTCACCCCGATGCGGTCATATGATCAGTCAGACGCCGCAGGATCCGTGCGGCCGCTCCCGGTCCGCCGAGTACAGATGGCTGTCGCGGAACTGCTCGGCACCCAGGGTGCGGCCGACCATGATGACGGCCGTACGGACCACGCCCGCGGCCTTCACCTGCTCGGCGATGTCGGACAGCGTGCCCCGCAGGACGAGTTCGTCGGGCCGGGAGGCCATGGCGACGACGGCGGCCGGGCAGTCGGCGCCGTAGTGCGGCAGCAGCTCGGCGACGACCCGGTCGACGTACATCGCGGCCAGGTGCAGCACCAGCAGCGCGCCGCTGCGGCCGAGGGTGGCCAGGTCCTCGCCCTCGGGCATGGGGGTGGCGCGCTGGGCGACGCGGGTGAGGATGACGGTCTGGCCGACGGTGGGCACGGTCAGTTCGCGCTTGAGGGCGGCGGCCGCGGCGGCGAACGCGGGGACGCCCGGCACCACGTCGTAGGGCACTCCGGCCGCGTCCAGCCGGCGCATCTGCTCGGCGACCGCGCTGAAGACGGACGGGTCGCCCGAGTGCAATCGGGCCACGTCGTGGCCCTCCTCATGGGCGCGGACCATCTCGGCGGTGATGGTGTCGAGGTCCAGCTGCGCGGTGTCGACGAGCCGGGCGCCGGGCGGGCACTCGGCGAGCAGCTCCCGCGGCACCAGGCTGCCGGCGTAGAGGCAGACCTGGCAGGAGGCGAGCGTACGGGCGCCGCGCACGGTGATCAGGTCGGCGGCGCCGGGACCCGCGCCGATGAAGTGGACGGTCATGGTGGGTGGACTCCTGGGGAGGGCGGGCACAGAGCGGGCGGAGAGCGGAAGGGGGCGAGTGGGGCGGGGCTGCCCGGCCGGGTCGGGAGGCGGGCCGTACGGCTGGGGCGCCGGCCTTACGTCAGCCGCACCGTGGGCATCACGGCCGCCCCGTCACGGGTTTGACGGCCGCCCACTGCGTGACCGGCATCGCCTGCCGCCAGCCCGTGAAGCCGCCGACCGGTACCGCGTGGGAGACCGCGAGGCGGATCAGGTCGCCGCCGTGCCGCCGGTACCACTCGGTGAGCAGCGCCTCGGACTCCAGCGTCACGGTGTTCGCGACGATCCGGCCGCCCGGGGGCAGCGCCTCCCAGCAGGCGGCCAGCAGGCCGGGGGCGGTCAGGCCGCCGCCGATGAACACCGCGTCCGGTGCCGGCAGGCCCGCCAGCGCGGCGGGCGCGGCGCCGTGCACCACGCGCAGCGCCGGTACGCCGAGCGCGCCCGCGTTGCGGCCGATCCGCTCGGCCCGTACCGGGTCGCGCTCGACGCTGACGGCGCGGCAGCCGCGGTGCGCCCGCAGCCATTCGATGGCGATGGAGCCGGAGCCGCCGCCGATGTCCCACAGCAGTTCGCCGGGGGCGGGGGCCAGCGCGGCGAGCGTGGCGGCGCGGACATGGCGCTTGGTGAGCTGGCCGTCGTGTTCGTAGGCGGTGTCGGGCAGGCCGGGGACGGTGGCCAGGGCCGGGGTGCCGGGCTCGCGGACGCAGTCCAGGGCGATGACGTTGAGCGGGTCGGCGGGCGGTGCGTCCCAGTCGGCGGCCGTCCCCCGCACCATCCGCTCGCGCTCGCCGCCGAGTTGCTCCAGTACGCGCATCCGGGTCGGGCCGAATCCGCGGGCCCGCAGCAGGGCGGCGACCTCGGCGGGGGTGCCGGCGCCGGCGGACAGCACCAGCAGGCGGTGGCCGTCGTACAGCGCGCGGGCCAGGTTGTCGGTGGGCCGTCCGACGAGCGTGACGACCTCGGTGTCCTCGACCGGCCAGCCAAGGCGCGCGCAGGCGTGGGAGACGGCGGAGGGGTGCGGGAGGATGCGGAGCCGAGGCCGCGCGGCGGGCGGCTCGTGGCCGCCGGGCGCGACCGCGCCGTGCACCTCCCCCGCCTCCTGCTCCGCCAGTACCTCGGTCAGCGTCCGCCCGATCCCGTAGAACATCGGGTCGCCGCTGGCCAGCACGCACACCCGGCGCCCGGCATACGCGGCGAGCAGGCCGGGGACGGCGGGGCGCAGCGGCGAGGGCCACGGGACGCGCTCGCCCGGGACGTCCGCGGGCAGCAGCGCCAGCTGGCGGGCGCCGCCGATCAGTACCTCGGCCGTGCGCAGGGCCTCCTGGGAGGCGGCGGGCAGTCCGTCCCAGCCGTCGGCTCCGATGCCGACGACGCAGAGGGGTTCAGGAGCGGCCGGGGCGGGTGGTGCGGGGCTCACTGCCGATTACCTCTTACCTCGGATGGGGGTCGGTGGCGGGAGCCGAACTCTACTGACCGGTCGGGTGGGGCCGGCGACCGGGGACGGCCCCACGACTCCGGCGACCGGACAGTCGGCCTCCGTTTGGGCATCGCGGCACCGTTCTCTTCTCACCGCTCTGACCAGGCACGATGGGCCGTTCGACGGTAATGACAACGGTCACCGGTGCAGCCTTTGGATCTTTGGCCGAAGTGCGGTTTGCTTCGCAGCCAGGAGCCAGGAAGGAGCGCGCCCATGACCGAGCACGCCCACAGCCACGGGCACGGCCACAGCCACAGCCACAGCCACGGGGTCTCACCGGACGCGGACCGGCGCTGGCTGCGCGCCGCACTCGTCCTGCTCACCGCGTACATGGCGGTCGAGGTCGTCATCGGCGTGGTGGCGCAGTCGCTGGCGCTGATCTCCGATGCCGCCCACATGCTCACCGACGCGGTCTCGATCGTGCTGGCGCTGATCGCGATGCGGCTGTCCGCGCGGCCGGCGCGCGGCGGCTACACCTACGGGCTCAAGCGCGCCGAGATCCTCTCCGCGCAGGCCAACGGCATCACCTTGCTGCTGCTGTCGGTCTGGCTGGCCTACGAGGCGGTCCAGCGGCTGATCTCGCCGCCCGACGTGACCGGCGGGCTGGTGCTGATCACCGCACTGTCCGGGATCGTGGTGAACCTGATCTGCACCTGGCTGCTGTCCAAGGCCAACCGCTCCAGCCTGAACGTCGAGGGCGCCTACCAGCACATCCTCACCGACCTGTTCGGGTTCGTGGCCACCGCCGTCTCCGGCCTGGTCGTGCTGCTGACGGGCTTCGCCCAGGCCGACGCGATCGCCACGCTGGTGGTCGTCGCGCTGATGCTGCGGGCCGGTACGGGGCTGGTGCGGGAGTCCGGGCGGATCTTCATGGAGGCCGCGCCGGCCGGGATCGACCCGGACGCGCTGGGCGACCACCTGGTCGCCGAGGACGAGGTCGTCGAGATCCACGATCTGCACATCTGGCTGATCACCTCCGGGCACCCCGCGCTGTCCGCGCACATCCTGGTGGCCCCGGGCGGCGACTGCCACAAGGTCCGCCGGAACCTCCAGGAGCTGCTGAGCGGCGAGTACGGCATCACCCACGCCACGCTCCAGGTCGATCACGTCGGCGAACAGGGCGACGCCGACGAGGTGCTGACGCTGGGGCCGCGCCCCGCTCCCGGAACCGCCCCGGAGCCCGCCGCCGACCACTGCGAGAACGCGCACGGCCCGGTGCACCGACCGGGGCCGCATCGGCACTGAGCGCCAGGGTCGCCGCGCGACCCCAGGGCGCCGCCCCTCGGGTGAACCCGGCCCGGGCCAGGGGCCGCGTGCCGCCGGTGGCGGGCGCCGCGGTGCTCGGATGACGGCATGAGAACCGCCGTTGTCCGCGCGCTGCTGTGCGCCGCCGCCTCCCCCGGTCTGATCGCCGCCGTACCCGCCCCGCAGGCACCGCCCGCCGTCTCGGTGTCGGTCGCGGTGACCGACGGCGCCGACGACACCGAGACCGGCAGACGGCTCGAATACCGCGTCACCGTGCACAACCTGGGCGCCGACCAGGTCCACGGGGCCCGGGTCGAACAGCGGATGCCGGCCACCACGACGTCCGCCACCGCCCCCGGCGGCACCGTCCAGGGCCACGGGACGGGGCGCCAGAAGGTCACCTGGCGCGCCGATCTGCCCGCGCACGACATCCAGGTGTTCACCGCCACCGCCGTACTCGGCGACCGCCCGGATCGCACTACCACCGCCGCCCCCGGCACCCTGCGCGCCGCCGCCACGGCCTGCGTCTACGTGGGCGGCTCCTACGCTCCGGTGGCCTGCTCGGGCGATCTCGACGACCTGCCGCAGACCGGCCCGGCGGGCGACGGCAACGACGGCTGGGGGTGGTGGGCGGTGGCCGCCGCGGCCGCCGCGCTGCTGGTGCCCGGGGTGGTGCGGACGGTGCGCCGGCGGCGGGCGGCGACGGCCCCGCGCTGAGCCGGGCACCCGCGCCGGGTCACCCATTGGCACCGGCCCCGCTCGCGAGCGACAGCCCTACGGACTTGCCTGGAAGGTGGCCGTACGGCAGGGCTCACGGGAGGACGACGCGATGTCAGCGAGGGGCCCGACGTCGGCGCGGGGCCTGGCCGGCGGGGTGCTGCTGCTGGTCGGTGCGCTCCTGCTGCCGCTCGGGCTGGCCGCCACCTGGGCCCGCGCCGAACTGACCGAGACCGACAGCTATGTGGAGACGGTGGCGCCGCTGGCCGGCGACGCGGCCGTACAGCAGGCCGTCGTCGACGACGTGACGGACGGGGTGATGGCGCGCATCCAGCTCGACGGTCTGCTGAAGGGGCTGCTCAGAGCCGTACCCCGCGCGGAACGTCCGGCCGTGCGCCGCCACTTCACCCACGGCATCCGGGAATCCGTCGCCAAACAGGTGCGCCAGGTCGTCACCGGCAGCGGATTCCCCGCCATGTGGAACGGGGTGCACCGGACCGCCCACCGGTCCCTGGACGGCACCCTGGCCGCCCCCGGCAACTCGGCGGTCACCCTCGACCTCACACCTGTCCTGGAACGGGTCAAACGCCAGCTGTCCCAAAACGGCTCCGGCATGGGGGTGGACTTCGTCCGCCGGGTGCCGCGCTCCGGCGTGGAGGTGGTGCTGCTGGAGGCCGCGTACGTACCCCGGGTCCGGGCCGTCTACGACGTCGTCCAGCACGGGGCTCGGCTGCTGCCGCCGGCCGCGGCGCTGTGCCTGGCGGGCGGGCTGCTGCTGGCGCGGCGCCGGCGGCGGGCGCTGATCTGCACCGGGGCGGGCTGCGCGGCGGCCGCCGCCCTGCTGGCCGTGGCGCTCGCGCTGCTCCGCGGCCGCACCCTGGACGCGCTGCCCACGATGGTCTCCCGGCCCGCCGCCGACGCGTACGCCGACGCGCTGACCGGTCCGCTGCGGACCGGCGTCTGGCTCGTCGTCGGCGCGGGAACGCTGACCGCGGTGCTGGCCGCGGCGGGGCCGCCGGCGGTCCGGGCCTGGCGCGCACGGCGCGCCGCCGGCCCCGGCTGAGGACCGGTCAGATCGCCAGGACCGTCTTGCCCTGCGCCCGGCCGGTGCGGCTGGCCGCCAGCGCCTCCGGGGCCTCTTCCAGGGAGACCTCGCGGCCCACGAGGACGGTCAGGCGGCCCGCGTCGACATGACCGGCCAGGATCTCCAGCAGCTGCGGGGAGGGCCGGTTGACGAAGTTGAAGCCGCGCAGGTTGTGCTCGGTCAGCTCGTCCGCGTCCGCCGAGCCGATCAGCGAGACGGCCGTGCCTCCGTCGCGCACGGTCCGGGTCAGCTCGCCGAACTCCGCGGGACCGCTGATCATGTCGATCAGCACGTCCACCCCGTCCGGATGCGCCGCCAGGACCTGGTCGGCGAGCGGGCCCGCGGTGTGGTCGACGGTCTCCGCCGCGCCCAGGTTCCGCATCAGCTCCGCCATGGCCGGGCGGGCGGTGGCGATCACCTCGGCGCCGCGGCCGGCCGCGAGCTGGGTGGCGAAGGTGCCGACGCCGCCGGTCGCGCCCACGATCAGCACGCGCTTGCCGTCGGCGATCCGGGTCTCCTCGACGAGGTTGTACGCGGTCATGCCGGCCGTCGGCAGCGCCGCGGAGGTCGCGTAGGTGACGCTGCGGGCGGCGTGCGCGATGCGTTCCTCGTCGGCGATGGCCAGTTCGCAGTACGAGCCCCCACCCTGCTCCGGGCGCTGGAACTGGCCGAACACCGAGTCGCCGACGGTGAACCGCCGTACGCCGGTGCCGATCGCGAGCACCTCGCCGGCCCCGTCCGTGCCCAGGATCAGGGGGAAGGATGCGGGGACGGCGTCCCCGAACATCCCGTCGGCGAGCTTCCAGTCGATGGGGTTGAGTCCGGCGGCGGACAGCCGCACCAGGACCTCACCGGGCCCTGGATCGGGCTGCGGAAGCTCCATGAGCTGCGGCTGTGCGCCGAATGCGTTGACTGCTACGGCTCTCATCGTGGCGTTCCCTTCCACCCTTCCGACCGGTGGCCGAAGTGGATCGTAAGCACGCCGGTGCGGCCGGACGCGGCAGGTGCAAAGGCGGTGCGGCGGAAGCAACTCGTACGGCCCCCCGAGGCGGACGGAAAAGTCGTTCCCGCCCCGGGGGCGCGGCGCCACCGTGGTGAGTTGCCGGTGGCGCCGGAGCCCAGGACCGCCCCTCGTTTCCCCGACCGCTCGGCGGCGTCCGGCTCCAGCGTGGTGAATTCCCTGGTCCGGGGCGTCGCGGCGCAAGAGGCTTACGTCGTGGAAGGGCGGCCCTCGGGTACACATGACCGTATGCGTGTGCTGGTGGTGGAGGACGAGGAGTTCCTCGCGGACATGATCGGCGCGGGGCTGCGCCGCGACGCGCTCGCGGTGGACGTCGCGCATGACGGCCGCGAGGCGCTGGCCAAGCTGCGGCTCGGCGCGTACGACGTGCTCGTCCTGGACCGTGATCTGCCCGGGCCGCACGGCGACGAGGTGTGCCGGTACGTGGTGGAGGAGGGGCTGCCGACGCGGGTGCTGATGCTCACCGCGTCCGGCACGGCCCACGCCCGGGCGGCCGGACTCGGGCCGGCGGCCGACGACTGTCTGACCAAGCCGTTCGCGTACGGGGAGTTGCTCGCCCGGGTCCTGGCGCTGGGCCGGCGGGCCCGGCCCGCCCTGCCGCCGGTCATCGAGCGGGCCGGCGTCACCGTCGACACCGCGCGCAACCTGGCGGTGCGCGACGGCCGTCCACTGGCCCTGACCCGCCAGGAGTTCGGGGTGCTGGAGGTCCTGCTGCGCGCCCAGGGCGCCGTGGTCAGCGGCGACGACCTGATCGAGGAGGTGTGGGAGGAGCACACCGGCTACCGCACCAACGCCGTCCGCGTCACGCTCGGCCAGCTGCGCGCCAAGCTCGGCGACCCGCCGGTGATCGAGACCGTGCCCGGCGCCGGGTACCGGATGAGCGACGCGCCGGGCGAGCGCCGGTGAGAAGTGCCTGGCCGTGGGCGTTCCACACCCGATTGCCCGCATGACGGGACCGGTCGCGGGTGGCGGGATTCAATGACTCAATGATCCGGTTCGAGTCGGTCACCAAGCGCTACCCCGACGGGACCACCGCCGTCGACGACCTCTCCTTCGAGGTCGGCGAGGGGGAGCTGGTGACCCTCGTCGGACCGTCCGGCTGCGGCAAGACGACGACGATGATGATGGTCAACCGGCTCATCGACCCCACTCAGGGGCGGATCTACGTCGACGGTGCGGACATCGCCGGCGTCGACCCGGTCCGGCTGCGCCGCCGCATCGGCTATGTCATCCAGCAGACCGGCCTCTTCCCGCACCGCACGGTCCTCGACAACACGGCCACCGTGCCCTTTCTGACCGGCTGGAAGAAGGCCGCGGCACGCGAGCGGGCGGCCGAACTCCTGGAGCTGGTCGGGCTGGACCCGGCCGTCTACGGCGCCCGCTATCCCGAACAGCTCTCCGGCGGCCAGCGCCAGCGCGTCGGGGTGGCCCGCGCACTCGCCGCCGATCCGCCCGTGCTGCTGATGGACGAGCCGTTCGGCGCGGTCGACCCGGTCGTGCGCGACCGGCTGCAGAAGGAGTTCCTGCGGCTGCAGTCCACCCTCCACAAGACGGTGCTGCTGGTCACCCATGACATCGAGGAGGCCATCCGGCTCGGCGACCGGATCGCGGTCTACGGGGCTGGACGCATCGAGCAGTACGACACCCCCGCGAGCGTCCTCGGCGCCCCGGCCACGCCGTACGTCGCCGAATTCGTGGGCTCCGACCGGGCGTTGAAGCAGCTCTCGGTGACCGGCATCGACCGCGGCGACCTCGAACGCCCGCCGTTCGCCCGACTCGGCGAGCCGGCCGCGCAGGCGGCGGGACGACTGCGGGCCGAGGGGGCCCGCTGGGCGGTGGTGCTGGACGAGGACGGCGAACTGCACGGCTGGGTGGGCGCGGAGGAGCTGACCGGTGGCGCCGGCACGGTCGCCGGACACGCCCGCCGCATGGAGGCCTGGGTGCCGGTCACCGGCACCCTCAAGGCCGCCTTCAGCGAGATGCTCAAGCACGATGCCGGCTGGATCGCGGTCCTGGACGGCGAGCGGTTCCTGGGCGTCCTCACCCCGACCAAGCTCCATGAGGCGCTGCGCCGCGCCATCGACTCGGACGAGCGGGGGGTGCCGCGGGAGCGGGCGCGGGTGGACTCGGTGCCCACGGAGTGAGGGGGGAGGCGAGGAGGGGCTGTGCGCGGAGGGGCCCTGGCGCGTGTTTCACGTGAAACGTCCGCTGTGCTTGCCTGCGCGTCGTTTCACGTGAAACAGCGGCCCGCTCGCCGGTACGTCGACGCGCGTGAGACACCGGCCCACTCACCGGACATGGCGCGGTTCAGCTCTTCGGCAGCAGCCCCTTCGCCATGAGGTAGGTGCGTGCCACGTCCGCCGGGAGCCGCCGCCAGCTGTCCACCTGTTCGTTGAGGTGCGCCAGATCGGCGGTGGTCAGGACCGTGTTGAGGCGATTCAGCGCCGCGGCGGGGCGCGGGCCGCCCGCGCGGGCGCGGTTGACGACGGGGAGGACGTAGTCGGCGTTCTGCAGCTTCTTGTCGTCGGCGAGCAGCACCAGCCCGAACTGGTCGAGGGTGGCGTCCGTGCTGGTGGTCAGCACCATCTGGTCCTGTCCGTTCTGCACGGCCTGCTTGGCGGGCGTGGTGCCGACCCCCTTCGGGTCGATGGCGGTGACGTCGATCCCGTACGTCTTCCGCAACCCCGGCGCGCAGAAGGGCCGTTGGACGCACTCGTCGCCCGCCGCGAGCCGCACCGGCAGCTTGGCGCGGCCGAGGTCGCCGAGCGTCTTGAGGCGGTGCTTGCGGGCGTATGCGGCGCTCACCGCGAAGGCGTTCTGGTCGACGGCCCGGCCGGGCGGCAGCACGGTCAGACCGCGGCGGGCGGCGAGCCGGCGCAGTGCGGCCATGGTGGTGCCGAGGTCGGGCGAGGCGACGGGCGGCGCCTCGGCGCCCTTGTTCTTGGCGTTGAGCCAGTCCGCGAAGGTCGCGGCGTACTCGGGGACGACGTCGATCTGCCCGGCCTCCAGCGCGGGTTCGTACAGCTCGCGGTTGCCGACAGTCAGGACATGGGTCCGGTAGCCGGCGTGGTCGAGCAGCGCCGCATACATCCGGGCGAGCAGCTCGCTCTCGGTGAAGCCGGCCGAGCCGATGGCCAGTTCGCTACTGTCCCCGGGCGAGGCGGTGATCGCGGAGCGGGTCTCCAGGGAGGGGCCGGTGGCGCATCCGGTGAGCCCGAGGACCGCCAGGGCCGCGACGGCCGTGCCGGCGGCCCTCACCCGACCCGCCCCCGCACCCACCCCGGCGCGAACCGCTCCACGAGCTCGAAGCCGGCCTCCATCAGCAGCGCGAACACCGCGACCAGCACCGCACCGGCGACCACCTGCGGGGTACTTGCCAGGTTGAACCCCGCGGTGATGATCCGGCCGAGGCCCCCGCCGCCCACCAGCGCGGCGAGCGTGGCGGTGGCCACGAGCTGGACCGCGGCGATCCGGACGCCGGTCAGCACCAGCGGAAAGGCCAGCGGCACCTCCACCCGCCACACCAGCTGCCACCCGGTCATCCCCATGCCCCGCGCGGCCCGCACCACGCTCCGGTCCACCTCACGCATCCCGACGTACGCGTTGGTCAGCAGCGGAGGGATGGCGAACAGCACCAGGGCGATGATCGTCGGCCACTGCCCGTGCCGCCCGAGGGGGGTGAGCAGCAGCAGGACGAGTACGGCGAAGGTCGGCACCGCGCGCCCGACGTTGGCAAGGTTGACCGCCAGCGCGCCGCCGCGTCCGAGGTGGCCGAGGGTCAGCGCGATCGGCAGCGCGATCAGGGCGCTGATGACCAGGCACGCGAAGGTGAGGACGAGGTGCTGTTCGAGGCGGTGCCAGACGCCGTTCTCACCGGACCAGTTGGCGCCGGTGGTCAGCCATGCCCAGACCTCGAAGAGGGTGTTCATGTCCGCCGCCCGGGAGCCGCGACCGGTCGCTCGGTCCCCGCGGTGGCCCGGATCCGCACCCGCGCCCGCCGGCCGGCCCGCCGCCAGGGGGTGAGCAGCCGTTCCGCGCCGAGCAGCAGCAGATCGAAGACGACCGCGATGAGCACGCACAGCACGGACGCGGTGAGCACCTGCGCCTTGAAGTACCCGTTCATCCCGGCGTAGATGAGGTTGCCCAGCCCGCCGTAGCCGACGATCGCGCCGACCGTGGTGAGGGCGACCGCCGAGACCGTGGCGATCCGCAGCCCGGCCATCGCCGCGGGCAGGGCCAGCGGAAACTCGACGGTCAGCAGTTGGCGCAGCGGCCCGTACCCCATGCCGCGGGCGGCTTCCGTGGCCTCGGCGGGGACGCCGTTCAGCCCCGCCAGGATGTTCCGTACGAGCAGGGTGAGGGAGTAGAGGACGAGGCCGGCCACGACGAGGGTGGCGGAGAGCCCGTAGACCGGCAGCAGCAGCGAGAACATCGCCAGCGACGGAATCGTGTAGAGGACCGTGGTGATGCCGAGCACCGGCCCGGCCGTCCACCGCCGGCGGCGGGCCAGCACCGCCAGCGGGACCGCGATCACCAGCCCCAGCGCCACCGAGACCACCGTCAGCTGGATGTGCTGGACGACCGCGTCGAGCAGGATCTGCCGGCGGGTGCTCAGGTAGTCGCCGCAGATCCATTCGTTACGGGCCAGGCAGTCGTCCGGCGGCGGTGCGGTCACGGTACGAGTCCACCCCGGCGGGGGCGGGGTGTCGCGGCGGACGCGTCCGATCGGGCACCCCTTCGCCCACCCCGCGCAGACCTCCGCAGGGGATGTAGACACCCCACGTATACACGCAGTGTGTACTACCTATGTATAGTTCCCCGGAGTCCGTTGGACCGGTGCGACCCGGTGGTCGGCGCGGCAGGGCACACCCCTGTACGCGTCGGCTTCGCCATGCCCGAAAGCGCAGGTCACGGACTCCTTGCCGACCATCCGCGCCCGAAGAGAGACCCGCATGCCGAAGCAGAAGTCCACGGCCCGCAGCCTGTCCACAGCCGGGCTGCTGGCGGCCACATCCCTGGTCCTGGCCCTCAGCGGTTGCGCCACGTACGACGTCACCGCGCCGGCCGACGCCCGCGCCGACGCCTCGGCGGCGGAAGGGAAGTCGACGGACGGAAAGGCGACGGAGAACGGGACCGCCGGCGGCGACGCGCACGTCGACTGCGCCAAGGCCAAGTGCGTCGCGCTCACCTTCGACGCGGGCCCCAGCGAGAACACCGACCGCCTGCTGGACATCCTCAAGAAGGAGAAGGTGCACGCGACCTTCTTCATGCTCGGCAAGAACCACGTCGCCAAGCGCCCGGCCGAGGTCAAGCGGATCGACGCCGAGGGCCATGAGCTGGCCAACCACACCTGGTCGCACCAGATCCTGACCGAGATCGCGCCCGACGAGGCGAAGCGGGAGCTGTCCCGCCTGCAGGACGCGGTCCGCAAGATCACCGGCAAGACGCCCCGGCTGATGCGCCCGCCGCAGGGCAGGACCGACGGGGAGGTCTCCAAGATCAGCAAGGACCTCGGCCTGGCCCAGGTCCTGTGGAGCGTGACCGCCAAGGACTACCAGACCAACGACTCGGCCCTGATCACCAAGCGGGTCCTCGAACAGACCGAGCGCGACGGCATCATCCTGCTGCACGACATCTACCAGGGCACCGTGCCGGCCGTCCCGGGCATCCTCAAGGAACTGAAGAAGCGCGGCTACACGGTCGTCACGGTCTCCCAGCTGCTCTCCCCGGCGAAGCCGGAGCCGGGGATGGTCTACCGGCCGGAGTGACGGGCGGCCCCACCAGCCCCCGGGCCCGCGAGCGGGTACGCGCGAGCCCGGCCCACGCACAGGGGACGTGGGCCGGGCTCGTGAGCATCCGGCGGTCGCGAGCGGCCTCGCGGAGTGAGGTCAGCCCTGCGGGCGCTCGGCCTCCACGCGGCGGCGGCCGCTCTCCTCGGACGTCGGCGCCTGGCCCGGCGATCCGCCCTGCCCCGGCTTGGCGCCCTGCTTGCGCGGCGGGACGACGGCCTCGGTGTCCTGCGGGAACGTCAGCTGCTGGCTCTGCCACTCCAGGGCCGGTACGACCTCGCGCCGCCAGGTCGCGAACTGGTGGCTGCCCTGCGGCAGGATGATCGAGTCGACCGTCATCGGCGACTTGGCCGCATGGAGGAACTTCATGGTGGGGCCGTAATTGGCCTCACCCTTGCGGCTGCTGGCCACCAGCGCGGAGACCTGCGGCGAAGGCAGGTTCTTCAGCCGCCACAGCAGATCGTGCTCGCGCTCCCGCTGGGCGCCCGCCGCACCGGCGCCGAAGAGGCTGCCGGTGGTCAGGTCGTCCTTGATGGCGTAGTCGCCGGAGAGCGAGACCGCCGAGGTGTAGACCTTCGGGTTGCGCATCGCCAGCTGCAGCGAGCAGGTACCGCCGGACGAGTAGCCGAACGCGCCCCAGGCACTGGGGTCACGGCCCACCCGGTAGGCCGACTTCATGGCGTCCGGCAGGTCCTTGGTGAAGAACGTCTCGGCCTGCGGACCGCCCGGCACGTCCACGCACTCGGTGTCCCGCGGCGGCGCGATCGTCGGCCGCACCATCACGATCACCGTCGGCTGCATCTTGCCCTGGGCGATCAGCCGGCCCGCGTTCTGCGGCACCTGGAGGTGCTGCGCGAGGTTCATGATCCCGCCGGGGTAGCCGCTGATGACGACCATGACGGGGAACCGCTGCCGGCGGAACTGCTGCTGGAAGTACTGCGGCGGCAGATAGACGAATCCCGGGTTGATGGCCCGGGTGCGGCGCCCGACGATCCGTACGGACTCGACCTTGCCCACCTTGTCGGCGGGCCCCTTGGGCAGACCGGTCACCCGATCGAGACCCTGCGGGCCCGCCGGTTGGATCAGCCCGCCCTTGAGGTTGCCGACCGAGGCGTACTGCCCGCCGCCCTGGCTCACGGACACCGGCGCCTCGTCGTTGTTGCCCAGCAGCTCGTCCCAGTTGCCGTAGAACTCGAAGTTCGTATTCACGGCGAGGGCGAGCGCGCACACGATCGACACCTGGGTGACCACGATGGCGCCCAGCCTGCCCAGTACGGCACGGATCCCGCGCTTGGCCAGCCGGGGCCAGAGCCACACCGTGGCGGCCACACAGGCCACCGCCAGCACGACCACCATGTATTCGAGCGACTGACTGGTCAGCCCCATGCGCTCACATCTCCCGTCACCCTCGGAAGGGTTCTTGCCTTCTTATTGGCCGCCTAGGCACAACGGGCGGCTCAGGACAATGGTCACCGGAGGAGACGGGCACACCTGCGCATCGGATACCTGAACGACTCAGTTCTTACCCAGCTCTTGCCACTTCGTTTCCGGGGCGTGATGTGAGGGCGTCGCGCAAAGGCGCACTCTCCCAACTCCGGCCAACTCCCCCACCCCTCACCACTCGTACCAATTCTCCTAACTTCACTAACTTCGCTAATTCCCCCAACTCGGCCAACATGCCCCCCATTCGCCACTTTCGCCTCCCCGTCCCCCGTCACCCCATCCGGCCGGCACGACGCGGCACACATGAACAGGCGGTGAATCCGGAACCGCGGCAGACCTTCGCGAGCGGCCGCCGGGACGCCGTACGGCACTCCGCACGAACCGCCGTTCAGCCCCGTACGCAGGGGCGATGCACCACCGGCAGGACACCGGCGCGCCGGCTGAAACCACCTGCCCCGCGATACCCCCCGGATGGCCCACCACGCGAGGCGCGGGGTCCCACGATGAGCCCGGCCCCGGCCGCTACCCTTACGTATCCGTCCTGGTCAGGGACATGTCCGTGCTTCACGGACATACGCCGCACCCCACACGCAAGAGAGGTTCGCCGATGGGCATTCGGAGTCTGCTGCGCAACGCTTTCGGTCGCTCCAAGGCGACCCGTGAAGAATCCGGCGGCGCCCCGAGCGGCACGGCCGACAAGCCGGAGTCCGCGACCATCCCGGAGGCCCGCGAGGAAGCCGCCCCGGCCCCCGCCCCGGAGGCCGAGGTCCCCGCCGCCCGCACGGCGCCCCCGGAGGACGCGGACGCGGCCCCGAGCCCGGCGCCGACGACCGCGACCCTGCCGGCCCAGAGCAGCCCGGTGGACCGCGCGGAGACGCCCGTACGGACCGAGACGCCGTCCGTACGCGAGGAGTCCGCCGACTCCGCCCCCACCGCGACCGAGCCGGCCAAGGCCGACGAGGAGCCCGCGACCGCATCCGCGGACAAGGCCGACACCGTCTCCGAACTCGTGAGCCGGGCCTTCGACAACCCGAGCCCGGCGTCGCCGGCGACCGCCGAGTCCGCCACGGAGACCGCCACCGAATCCGCCACGGAATCGGTGCCGGTCGAGGGCGAGGCGAAGTCCGTAGCGGTGGACGAGCCGAAGGCCGAGGAGAAGACCCAGGAGAAGGCCGAGCCGAAGGAGGAGGCCAAGGCCGAAGCCCCTGCCGAGGCCGAAGCCCCCGCCGAGGCCGAGGCCGAGCCGAAGACCGGGGCCGCCCCGGAGGAGCAGCCGACCGCCGAGGCCGCCCCGGAGGAGCCCGAGCCGGAGGCCCAGCCGGAGCCGCAGGCCGCCGCCGAGCCGGAGCCCCAGCCCGCCGAGGCCGAGGCCGAGGCCACCGAGACGAGCGAGAGCACCAAGAGCCCCGAGGACACCAAGGGCACTGAAAGCCCCGCGGTCACCGAGGACACCAAGGGCACCGAGAGCGCCCTGGCCACCACCGCCCCCGCCCTTGTCAGCCTCTACAAGGCCGCCGGCACCACGCTGGAGAAGCACGGCCTCGGCACCCAGCGCGCCGCCGTCTACCTGGTCCTCGACCGCTCCGGCTCGATGCGCAACTACTACAAGGACGGCACGGTCCAGAACCTGGCCGAACAGGCCCTCGGCCTCGCCGCCAACTTCGACGACGACGCCATCGTCCCCGTCGTCTTCTTCTCCACCGACGTCGACGGCACCGCCGAGATCGACCTCACCAACTACGAGGGCCGCATCGAGGAGTTGCACGCCGGTCTCGGCCACATGGGCCGCACCAACTACCACTGGGCCGTCAACGCCGTCGTCGAGCACTACAAGAAGTCCGGCAGCACCGCCCCGGCCTTCGTCATCTTCCAGACCGACGGCGCCCCGACCTCCAAGCCGGCCGCCGAGCGGGCCCTGTGCGAGGCCGCCGGACTCCCCATCTTCTGGCAGTTCATCGGCTTCGGAGACCCGGACGCCAAGGGCTTCGACTTCCTCCGCAAGCTCGACGACCTGGCCGTCCCGGAGAAGCGCGCCGTCGACAACGCCGGCTTCTTCCACGCCGGCCGCGACCCGCGCAGCCTCTCCCACGACGAGCTCTACCAGCAGCTGATGGTCGAGTTCCCCGAGTGGCTCACCGAGGCCCGCGCCGCCGGCGTCGTCAAGGACAACTGACCCGCAGGCACCCCCCACCAGCACCCCACCGGCCGCGGCCGGGCCCCACGGCCCGCCGCGGCCGACGCTTTCGCCGCGCGCACGGCAGCGGCGGTGGTGTGCGCGGGGTGGACCAGATGCACGGTACGGCCGTGCTTGTGGGCCATCTCGACCAGCGCCGCCTTCGTCGCGCCGATCGCGGCGTCGGCCGCCTTACGAGCCAGCGTGGTCTTGGCGAGGAACTTCGGGCGGAAGTCCTCCACCGCGATGTGGTCGAAGTCCCGGACGATCCTCTTGGCCCACTTGCGTCCCATGTCCTGCCGCTGCCGGGCGATCTTCTTTGACACCTTCGCCGCGGCCTTACGGGCTTTGCGATACCCGGCGGTGTCGGGACCTTGCGGGAGACCGCCACGCACTCGTTCCACACCCACCGGCACCGTGCCCACTCCGCTTCCAGACCGGTACGGGCCGTGGACGACACACGCAGGCGGAAGGTGTACCGGGCGTGCCCGGGCCCCTCAGCCTTTCCCTGTGCCGTCGCCATGATCGAGACCTTAGCCCCGCCCACTGACAATCAGAGAAAGTACAGGTCAGAACCGATGTGCAGAGAACTCCGCCGCTGCGCGGCCAGGTGATGGCGACGGCCACGACGGGTCGCGCGGGCAGGACTCCGGGGTCACGTCCGCGACGGTCAACACGTCGCAGCAGATCGGGGTTCGATCGGTACGGCGCTGCTGAACACGATCGCCACGTCGGCGAGTGCCGCGTATCTCGCGGACCGACTGGCCGAGGTGGCCCGCAGGAGCGGGGGGCAGCAGCTCACGCCGACGGTCCGGGAGGCCCTGGTCAAGGACGGGGTGGTGCACGGATTCACCGCGGCCATCGGGACCGGGTCGGTGATCATGCTGGTCGCCGCCGTGGTCGCCGGGGCGATGGTGACGACGCCCGGTACCGCCTCCGCGCTCCCCGAAAAGCCCGCGCCGGAGCCCCCGACCCGTCCAGTACGATATTGACGTTCCGTAAAGCAAATCCTCACTCACCGTAGCGACTTGGGAGCAGCCGGCAATGGCTCGACACCTCATCACCAGCGCCCTTCCGTATATCAACGGGATCAAGCACCTGGGCAACATGGTGGGGTCCATGCTCCCGGCGGACGTCTACACCCGGTATATGCGGCAGCGCGGACACGACGTGCTCTACATCTGCGCGACGGACGAGCACGGGACGCCCGCGGAGCTGGCGGCCAAGGAGGCGGGCCAGTCCGTCGACGCCTTCTGCGCGGAGCAGCACGACAAGCAGAAGGCGATCTACGAGGGCTTCGGCCTGGAATTCGACCACTTCGGGCGCAGCTCGTCCCAGGAGAACGTCGAGCTGACCCAGCACTTCGCGCGCAAGCTGCACGAGAACGGCTTCATCGAGGAGCGGGCGATCCGCCAGGTCTTCTCGGTCACCGACGACCGCTTCCTGCCCGACCGCTACATCGTCGGCACGTGCCCGCACTGCGGCTACGACAAGGCGCGCGGCGACCAGTGCGAGAACTGCACCCGGGTGCTGGACCCCACCGACCTGATCGACGCCCGCTCGGCGATCAGCGGCAGCGGTGATCTCGAGGTGCGCGAGACCAAGCACCTCTTCCTGCTCCAGTCGAAGCTGCAGCACGAGGTCGAGGGCTGGCTGGCGGGCAACGGCAGCAAGGAGTGGCCGACGCTCGCCTCCTCCATCGCGCACAAGTGGCTGACGGAGGGCCTCCAGGACCGGGCGATCACCCGCGACCTGGACTGGGGCGTTCCGGTGCCGGCCGACGTGTGGCCGGAGCTGGCGGCCGAGGGCAAGGTCTTCTACGTGTGGTTCGACGCCCCGATCGAGTACATCGGCTCGACGAAGGAGTGGGCGGACGTCGACCCGGAGAACCGCGACTGGAAGTCGTGGTGGTACGAGGCCGACGACGTCCGCTACACGGAGTTCATGGCCAAGGACAACGTCCCGTTCCACTCGGTGATGTTCCCGGCGACGCAGCTGGGGACCCGCGAGCCCTGGAAGAAGGTCGACTTCCTCAAGGCCTTCAACTGGCTCAACTACTACGGCGGGAAGTTCTCCACCTCCCAGCGGCGCGGCATCTTCACCGACGCGGCGCTGGAGCTGCTGCCGGCCGACTACTGGCGCTACTTCCTGATCGCCAACGCCCCCGAGTCGGACGACACCTCCTTCACCTGGGAGCTCTTCTCGTCCTCCGTCAACAAGGACCTGGCGGACACGCTCGGCAACTTCGTCAACCGGGTGCTGTCGTTCTCCCGTAAGCGCTTCGGCGACGAGGTGCCCGCGGGCGCCGAGGCCGGGCCCGCCGAGCAGAAGCTGGGCGAGGAGATCGCCGGGCTGCTGGCGGAGTACGAGGGCCACATGGAGGCCCTGCAGTTCCGCAAGGCGTCCGCCTCGCTGCGGGCCCTGTGGAGCGCGGGCAACTCCTACCTGGAGGAGAAGGCCCCGTGGCTGGAGATCAAGACCGACAAGGACGCGGCGGCGCTGACGCTGCGCACGGCGATGAACCTGATCCATCTGTACGCGGTGGTCTCCGAGCCCTTCATCCCGGCGACGGCGAAGGCGATGCGGGGCGCGTTCGCGCTGGAGAACGACACCGCGGTGTGGGTCTCCCAGGACGAGGCGAAGGCGCTGGCCTCGGTGCCGGCCGGGGTCCCGTTCACGGTGCCGCCGGTGCTCTTCGCGAAGATCACCGAAGAGGACCTGGAGTCCTACCGCGAGCGCTTCGGCGGCGCGGAGCAGTAGGCACGGCGGTGCGCTGAGCACGGCAGCGCCGACGGTCCGGCCGGTGGCCGGCACAGACGAGTACGGCACATACGCGCGCCCGTCCGGTCCTTGGGACCGGGCGGGCGCGCGTATGTGGGGGGCGACCGCTCCTCGGGAAGCGCGGCGCCCGTCTCAGGGCCGGGCGGCCGGGGACACGTAGGCGTCCAACCGCTTCAGGCCCGGCGTCGGCGGGAGGCGGACCGGACGCCAGCCGCGGGCGTAGCCCGGCACCGCCCCGCCGGCGACGAGGACGACGGCGGCGGGACTGCGGGCGCCCAGCCGGGTCAGGCCGGCGGGGGTGATGCTGGCATCGTGCCCGCCGGGCTGCCGGGAGGCACAGCCCGTCTGGTACGCCACCCGTACCGCCTCCTCGCCGCTCACCGCGCACGGCGGCCGTACCCCGGCGGCACGCAACGTGTCGCCGATCCGGCCGATGTCGGCCTGCGCGCGTACGGTTCCCCCCTGCATCCTGTGCAGGATCGCCAGCTGCACCGCCTGATGGCCGAGCAGCGCGACGACCAGCACGGCCACCGCCCAGGTGTGCCGGCGGCGGGGCAGCAGCGTCATCCAGTACAAGAACCACGCGGCGGGCAGAAACAGCAGGGCGTAGGCGGGCAGCAGGAAGCGTGGCGCGGCGTAGTCCACCGTCAGCAGGTAGGGGGCGGCGAGGCAGAGGCCGACCAGGGCCGGGAGGGCGATGGGGCCCGGACCGTAGCGGTGCCGCGCGCCGCCGGGATCGCGCAGGCTCGGCGGCCAGACCGGCGCATGCGGCTGCAGCGCGCCGTCAAGCCCGAGGCCGACCACCCGGAGGGGGTGCAGCCCGAAGGTGTCCATCCGTACGGGCTCCAGTCCCAGCTCGTGGGGGCCGCCGGGCTCGCGCCCGCGCGGCGTCGGCCACACCGGCCCGTACCGGTGCAGCGTGCCGCCGGGCTCGCGGGCACGGGCCGAGCCCCACACCGCCCCGGCGGCCGCCAGCGGCAGGACGAACCACCAGCCCGCCGTCAACGGGTACTTCCAGTCCAGGTCGCAGGGGCGGCACAGGGTCTTTCCCTGCAGCGCCCGTGCGTGGTCGCCGAAGGACGGGTGCCAGCCCAGACCGCCCTGGATCTCCCCGGCCTGGCGCAGCCGCTCCATCAGCCCGCCGTAGGACACATACGCCTCCACGACCCACTCGGTGCACCCGAGAGCCAGACCGGCCGGGATCGCCAGCAGCACGGTCGAACGCCGCCAGGCGGGCACGCACACCGCCGCGGCGAACAGCGGCAGGGCCAGCCACACCGCGTCGAGGGGGCGCATCAGCGCGGCCAGCGCCACCGCGGCGGCCAGGCCGACCGCCGCGCCCCGGCCGGCCTGGGGAGCCAGCTGGGCCGACGGCTGGCGTACGGCCAGCAGGAAGCAGCCCGTGGCGACGAGTGCGGCGTAGGCGGTCCACAGGTTGGGCATCACCTGCGGGCCGTAGAAGAGCGTGACCCACAGACCGGCGAACAGCACACCGCCCAGCGCCGGCACGGGGGCGGGCAGCAGACGCCGCCAGATGCACAGGGTGAGCAGGAACGCGGCGCCGGAGAGCACCGCGAGGTAGCAGTGCAGGGCGGTGGCCGATGTCGTCAGGACGGCGGCCGGGGCGAGGAGGAGGGTGACGCCACGGGCGCGCGGGGCACTGAAGAACGCGGCCGGGGCGTGGGCGTCGACCTGGCTGACATAGACCGTCTCGTCCCATCCCAGGCCGGGCGTGGTGAGGGCGAGGTAGAGCTGGCCGGCGGTGAAGACGACGGCCAGGGCGATGATCCAGGGCAGGTCGCGGACCTGGGCGAAGTGCGCCGTACGGGGCCGTGAGACGAGGCCGGGCGCCCGGGGGAGGAGGCTGGCTTGCTGCATGAGCACCACCCTGCGTGCGGTGCACGAGCCCGGCCACACGTGTAGTGCGGTTGGAGCACCCGGCTCACACGGTCTGAGGGCGGTGTTTCACGTGAAACACCGCCCTCAGACCGTTGTTCGAGGCCTGGCCTCGCCGGTGACGCCTACTTGACCTGCGGCTTGCGGACGTTCAGGTGCAGCTCCTTGAGCCGTACCTCTTCCAGCTCCGTCGGCGCACCCATCATCAGGTCCTGCGCGTTGCCGTTCAGCGGGAAGGCGATGGTCTCCCGGATGTTCGGCTCGTCCGCGAGGAGCATGACGATGCGGTCGACGCCGGGGGCGATCCCGCCGTGCGGCGGAGCGCCGAAGCGGAAGGCGCGCAGCATGCCGGCGAACTTCTCCTCGACGGTCTCACGGTCGTAGCCCGCGATCTCGAAGGCCTTGATCATGATGTCCGGCTCGTGGTTCCGGATCGCGCCGGAGGACAGCTCGACGCCGTTGCAGACGATGTCGTACTGCCAGCCCAGGATGTCCAGCGGGTCCTTCTCCTCCAGGTCCTTCATCCCGCCCTGCGGCATGGAGAAGGGGTTGTGCGAGAAGTCGATCTTGCCGGTCTCCTCGTCCCGCTCGTACATCGGGAAGTCGACGATCCAGCAGAAGCGGAAGACGTTCTCCTCGAAGTGGCCGGCCCGCTTCGCGGCCTCGACGCGCACCGCGCCCATGATCTTCGAGACCTCGTCGAAGTCGCCGGCGCCGAAGAAGACCGCGTGGCCCTCCTCCAGGCCGAGGCGCTCGGTGAGCACCTTGACGTTCTCCTCGGTCAGGAACTTGGCGATCGGGCCGGTCAGCGCGCCGTCCGCACCGACGCGCACCCAGGCCAGGCCCTTGGCGCCGTGCTGGATCGCGTACTCGCCGAGCTGGTCGAAGAACTTGCGCGGCTGGTCCTGCACGGCCGGCACCGGCAGCGCACGGACGTGCTTGCCGGCGAAGGCCTTGAACGCCGAGTCCGCGAAGACGTCGGTGATGTCGACCAGCTCCAGCTGGGCGCGCAGGTCCGGCTTGTCGGAGCCGTACTTCAGCATCGCCTCGCGGAACGGGATGCGCGGGAACGGAGAGGTGACGTGGCGGCCGTCGCCGAACTCCTCGAAGAGCTCGGTCATCAGCTTCTCGACCGGCTGGAAGACGTCCTCCTGCTCGACGAAGGACATCTCGATGTCGAGCTGGTAGAACTCGCCCGGCGAGCGGTCCGCGCGGGCGTCCTCGTCCCGGAAGCACGGGGCGATCTGGAAGTAGCGGTCGAAGCCCGAGATCATCAGCAGCTGCTTGAACTGCTGGGGGGCCTGCGGCAGCGCGTAGAACTTGCCCGGGTGGAGGCGGGAGGGCACCACGAAGTCGCGTGCGCCCTCGGGAGAGGTGGCGCTGAGGATCGGCGTCGCCATCTCGTTGAAGCCCAGGGTCGTCATCTTGTGACGGATGGACGCGATGACCGCCGAGCGCAGCATGATGTTGCGGTGCATCCGCTCGCGGCGCAGGTCGAGGAAGCGGTACTCCAGGCGCCGCTCCTCGTTGACGCCGTCGTCGGCGTTGATCGTGAAGGGGATCTGCTGGGCCGCGCCCAGGACCTCGACCTCGGTGGCCTCGATCTCGATCTCGCCGGTGGGCAGCTCCGGGTTCACGTTGTCGGCGCCGCGCGAGACGACCTTGCCGTCGACGCGGACGACCGTCTCCTTGGTCAGCTTGTCCAGCGCCTCGGCGGCCTGGGTGCCGGGGCGGGCGACGAGCTGCACGAGACCGTAGTGGTCGCGCAGATCGATGAAGAGGATGCCGCCCAGGTCACGACGATTGTGCAGCCAGCCGCTGAGGCGGACGTCCGTGTCGACGTCCGCGGCTCGGAGCTCGCCGCAGTTATGGGACCGGTACCGGTGCATCGCTCATCCAAGTCGTCGCGAGTGTCGAGGTGAGCGGGAGCGGAGGAGAGGGATCGGAACACGGGCTCGCACGCCCGGTCGCTCTCCCCGGCGGTCACCCGAAAGGCCACCCCAGGATTGACATAACCGCTCCAGGTTACCGTCCCGGCCCCCGCCCCTTCGTTGACATATACGCATCAGTGCTTCTCCGAGCCGGGGCGGGCGCCCCGGCGGGGACGACGGTCACGCTCCGCTCGCTGGTCGGCCTCCGCCAAACACACATAAAGTGAGGCAATGCGCACCAAGGACCTCCTGGCCGCCCTCGCGACCGGCCTGTGGCGCTGGGACAACGCATCGGGCCGGGTGACCCTCGATGCCGAGGCGGCCCGGCTGCTCGGGCTCCCCGCCGAGCCGGCGGAGCTGAGCGAGGCCGCCGTACGCTCCCGTTTTCATCCCGTCGACTTCGCCGAGATCAACGGGGTGATCCAGCTCGCGCTGTCCGAGGAGACCCTCGCCGAGGCCCGGCTGCGCATCGTGGACGAGCGCGGACGGGTGCAGCGCCTCGTCCGCACCCGCGCCCGCCCCCAGGTCGTCGACGGCGATTTCGAACTGGTCGGCACGCTCCAGGAGGTGCCCGAACCGCAGCCCGGGACCTCCGCCGCGATCACGCCGATAACCGGCGACTGGCGCCGCTCCCGCGAGGCCTTCCTGCTGGACGCGGGGCGGGCGCTGGCCGAGGCGCGGTCCACGGCCGAGGTGCTGCGGGTGGCGGCCGGGCTGTCCATGCCCGGGTTCATGCCCGACGGCCTGGCGGTCTTCGGCATCGAGGGCGACCGGATCTCGGTCATCGGCCACCACGGCCACCGCCCCGGCGACGAGAAGCCGTTCCTCAACATGGGCCTTGCGACCGACTACCCGGCCGCCGAGGTCATCCGCACCGGGCGGGCCATCTATCTGCCCACCCCCGAGGACTACAGCCGCCGCTACCCGACCACCTGGCCGCTGGCCGCCCGCTTCGGCCGTACGTCGTGGGCGTTTCTGCCGCTGGTCAACGCGGGCCGGACGATCGGCGCCTGGATGGCGGGGTTCGCCCAGCCGGTCGCCTTCACACCCGACGAGCGCTCGGTGCTGACCACCGTCGCCCGGATGCTGGCCCAGGCGCTGGCCAGGGCCGGTGTGCAGGAGGAGCAGCAGGAGCTGGCGCTGGGACTGCAGCGCAGCATGATGCCGACGGTGCAGCCCGACATCCCCGGGATGACGGTCGCGGCCCGTTACGTACCGACCGGCGGCGGGCTTGAGGTCGGCGGTGACTGGTACGACATGATCCCGCTGCCGTCCGGGCGGATCGCGCTGGTCATCGGGGATGTCCAGGGGCATGACGTCCGGGCCGCGGGCCTGATGGGGCAGCTGCGGATCGCCCTGCGCGCCTACGCCTCCGAGGGCCACCATCCCGATGCGGTGCTCTCGCGCGCCTCCCGCTTTCTGGCCGGGATCAACGAGACCGCGCTGCGCGGCAACGGCGAGGACCAGCGCTTCGCGACCTGCCTGTACATCGAGGTGGACCCGGCGACCGGGCTGCTGGACATCGCGCGGGCCGGCCACCCCGATCCGGCGATCCGCCTGAGCGACGGCACGATGCTGGTGCGGCCCACCGCGGGCGGGCTGCCGCTGGGCATCGTCCCGGACACCGACTACCCCACCACCCGACTCGTCCTGGAGCCCGGCGAGACCATGGTGGTGTGCACCGACGGGCTGATCGAGACCGGCGGCCACGATCTGGAGACCGGCTGGGCCCGGCTGCGCGGCATCATCGAGGCGCATGAGGTCGGCGAGGGCGACGAGAGCCTGGAGCGGCTGGCCGACGCCCTGGTCCAGGCTGTGCACGGCCCCTCCTCGCACCACACCACCGGACCGCTGGTGGACCGCCGCGAGGACGACATCGCCGTACTGCTGCTGAGCCGCGAGGCCGCCAGCTGCGGGGTGGGCGCCGGCGGCCCGTCGGCCCAGCAGGCCGTTCGGCGCACCGTGCTCGCCGTCGCCCAGGCCGAGCCGCAGCGGATAGCCGAGGCGCGCCGGCAGATCCGCGACGTACTCCACGACTGGGCCGACGCCGACCAGGTCGACTCGGCGGTGCTGATGGTCTCCGAGGTCGTCACCAATGTGCTGATGCACACCGACGGCGATGCGCTGCTGGTCGCCGAGATCTCCGGCCCCCGAGGCGCCCGGCGGATCCGCGTCGACGTCTCCGACAGCAGCGATGAGCTGCCGCACCGCCGCAGCCCCGGCGAGCTGGCGTCCTCGGGGCGCGGGCTGGTGCTGCTGGAGCTGCTGGCCGGTGCCTGGGGCGTGGACCCGCGCGGGGACGGCAAGTCGACGTGGTTCGAGCTCTACGAGGACGCGGGGGACGCGGTCGGCCCGGTGTCCCCGGAGCCCGCGTCGGAGTCCGAGCCCGCCGCATAGTGCTTGCGCAGCTCGTGCAGCACACCGGTGGCGGCCGCGGTCAGCGGGACGGACAGCAGCATGCCGAGGATGCCGCCGACGCTGGCGCCCGCGGTGATCGCCAGCATCACGCTCGCCGGATGCATCTGGACCGTGCGGCTCTGGATCATCGGCTGCAGCACATGGCCCTCCAGCACCTGCACCGCCAGTACGACGCCGAGCGCCCACAGCGCGATCACAAAGCCGCGGTCCGCGAACGCCACCAGGATCGCCACCGCCCCCGAGATGAACGCACCGAGGTAGGGGATATAGGCGCCGACGAAGACCAGCGCGCCCAGCCCGACGGCGCCCGGCACCTGGAGGACCAGCAGTCCGACGGTGATGCAGATGGCGTCGATCAGCGCGATGAAGGTGGTGCCGCGCATAAAGCCCTCGATGGACTGGAAGCCGCGGCGGGCCATCCGCTCCAGCTGGGGTGCGGACTTGCCGGGCGCCCAGTCGTGCAGGGCGCGTACGGCCTTGTCGGAGTCGCGCAGGAAGAAGAAGGTCAGCAGCAGGGCGAGCACCGAAGCGGCGATGAACTGGCCGACGATGCTGACGCCCGCCAGTACCCCGGAGGCCGCGGTGCCTCCGAACTTGGTGACCAGACCCTTGGCGTTGGAGGCGAGGTCGTCCAGCGAGGTGCCGGCCGTACCGAAGTGCTGGGAGAGGCCCTTGGCGGCGTCCTTGAGCGAGGCGATGATCTGGTCGCCGGTGTCCACCAGCGCGCTGACGACGATGTATCCGGCACCGCCGACCACCACCACCAGGACCGCGCAGGTCAGCCCGGCCGCCAGCGAGCGGTTGAGTTTCATCGCCACCAGCCGCCGGTAGAGCGGCCCGAGCAGCGCACTGCCGAGCAGTGCCAGCAGCACGGGCGTGACCGCGGCGCTCAGGACGACGCACAGCCACACCCCGAGGGCCAGCACGGCCACGATCAGCAGCAGCACCCCGCACCAGGCCGCGGCGCGGCGGGCCTCGATCGGCAGCAACGGCTTGCCGGGCGGCGGCCGTTCGCCCTCGGCGCCGCGCGAGTCTTGATCCGAGTCGTTTCGCACCCGGACAGTCCACCACGGCGAACGGCTCCTGAGCGGGGCGTGGAACGGGCCGGGGGCGGTGTTTCACGTGAAACACCGCCCCCGGCCCATCAGCGCATCCGACGAGGCGTCAGTGCTCGTCCGCCGGGATCGTTCCGAGTCGGCCGGCCTGGAAGTCCTCGAAGGCCTGAGCCAGCTCGGCGTGGGTGTTCATCACGAACGGGCCGTAGTGCATCATCGGCTCGCGGATCGGCCGCCCGCCCAGCAGCACCACCTCGAAGTTCGGGCTGCGCGACTCCTGGGACTCGTCCGCCCGGATGGTGATCGAGTCTCCGGTCCCGAAGACGACCGCCTGCCCCATGCGGAACGGGCGCCCCTCCGCGCCGGCCGAGCCGCGGCCGGCCAGGCCGTAGGCGAGGGCGTTGAAGTCCTTGCGCCAGGGCAGGGTCAGCTCGGCGCCCGGGTTCACCGTCACATGCATCATCGTGATGGGGGTGTGGGTGATACCCGGCCCCTGGTGGCCGTCGAGGTCACCGGCGATCAGCCGCAGCAGCGCACCGCCGTCGCCGGAGGTCAGCAGCTTGACCTGGCCGCCGCCGATGTCCTGGTAGCGGGGGGCCATCATCTTGTCGCTCTTCGGGAGGTTCACCCACAGCTGGAGGCCGTGGAAGAGCCCGCCGGACATCACCAGCGACTCCGGCGGCGCCTCGATGTGCAGCAGGCCGGAGCCGGCCGTCATCCACTGGGTGTCGCCGTCGTTGATGACGCCGCCGCCACCGTGCGAGTCACGGTGCACGAAGGTGCCGTCGATCAGATAGGTGACGGTCTCGAAGCCGCGGTGCGGGTGCCAGGGCGTGCCCTTGGGCTCTCCCGGCGCGTACTCCACCTCGCCCATCTGGTCCATCATGATGAACGGGTCGAGGTACTTGTAGTCGATGCCGGCGAAGGCCCGGCGCACCGGGAAGCCCTCGCCCTCGAACCCGCTCGGCGCGGTGGCGACGGCCAGCACGGGGCGGGGGTGTGCCTCGGCGGGTGCCGCCACACGCGGCAGGGTCAGCGGGTTCTCTACGGTCACAGCGGGCATGACGGCCTCCTCGGTCGCTCAAAACTTAGTTGAATCCTGAACAACCTGCAAGGCGTGCGGCATTCCCACCCGCGTTTGCGCAGGTGAAAGTCGGTACGGAAGAGGATCGACGGGGTTTCGACGGCCGCCGTCAGCCGTACATCCGCCGCATCGCGAAGTCGACCATCTGCTCCACGGCCTTGGCGTCGAAGACCATCCGGTGATCGCCCTCCATGTCGAGGACGAACCCGTAACCGGTCGGCAGCAGGTCGAGCACCTCGGCGCCGGTGATCACGAAGTACTTGGACTCCTTGCCCGCGTACCGCCGCAGCTCCTTGAGCGAGGTGAACATCGGGATCACCGGCTGCTGGGTGTTGTGCAGTGCCAGGAAGCCGGGGTTGTCACCGCGGGGACAATAGACCTTGGACGTGGAGAAGATGCCCTGGAAGTCCTCGGCCGACATCGAGCCGGTGGTGAAGGCCCGCACCGCGTCGGCGAGCGAGGGAGGCGACGGCTCGGGATACAGCGGCTGCTCGCCATAGCCCCCGGGGGCCGGTTGCTGCGGCGGGGGCGGTGGCGCACCGTACTGCTGCCCGGCACCCGCGTTCTGGTCGTAGCCGTACATGCGCCACAGCGTACTGAGTCGGCGAATCGCCGGGGGACGCTCGTCACAGATGGGTGGAAGGGGTTGATTCTTATTACCCACGGGTAGCATCATTTAACTACTAGCCGGTATTGCGTCTGAGGTCCCTCCCTTGGGGCCCTCTCCCGAACCCTTACGGAGCCGTACCCATGGGCCACTACAAGTCGAATCTCCGCGACATCGAGTTCAACCTCTTCGAGGTGCTCGGCCGTGACAGCGTGTACGGCACCGGACCGTTCGCGGAGATGGATGCCGACACCGCCAAGAGCGTGCTGTCCGAGCTCGCCCGCCTCGCCGAGAACGAGCTGGCCGACTCCTTCGTCGACGCCGACCGCAACCCCCCGGTCTTCGACCCCGAGACCAACACCGCGCCGATCCCGGACTCCTTCAAGAAGAGCTACCAGGCCTTCATGGACTCCGAGTACTGGCGCCTGGGCCTGCCCGAGGAGATCGGCGGCACCACCGCTCCGGCCACGCTGATCTGGTCCTACGCGGAGCTGATCCTCGGCTCGAACCCGGCCGTGTGGATGTACTCCTCCGGCCCGGCCTTCGCCGGCATCCTCTACTCCGAGGGCAACGAGGCGCAGAAGAAGGTCGCCCAGATCGCCGTCGAGAAGCAGTGGGGCTCCACCATGGTCCTCACCGAGCCGGACGCCGGCTCGGACGTGGGCGCCGGCCGTACCAAGGCCGTGGAGCAGGAGGACGGCTCCTGGCACATCGAGGGCGTCAAGCGCTTCATCACGTCCGGTGAGCACGACATGTCGGAGAACATCTTCCACTACGTCCTCGCCCGCCCCGAGGGTGCTGGTCCGGGTACCAAGGGCCTGTCCCTCTTCCTCGTGCCGAAGTACCACTTCGACTGGGAGACCGGCGAGCTGGGCGAGCGCAACGGCGTGTACGCGACGAACGTCGAGCACAAGATGGGCCTCAAGGCCTCCAACACCTGCGAGATGACGTTCGGCGACCAGCACCCCGCCAAGGGCTGGCTGATCGGCGACAAGCACGACGGCATCCGCCAGATGTTCCGCATCATCGAGTTCGCCCGGATGATGGTCGGCACGAAGGCCATCGCGACGCTGTCGACCGGCTACCTCAACGCGCTCGAGTACGCCAAGGAACGCGTCCAGGGTCCGGACCTGGCGAACTTCATGGACAAGAGCGCGCCGAAGGTCACCATCACCCACCACCCCGACGTGCGCCGCTCGCTGATGACGCAGAAGGCGTACGTGGAGGGCATGCGCGCCCTCGTGCTGTACACCGCCTCCGTCCAGGACTCGATCGCCCTCAAGGAGGCCGCGGGCGAGGAGGCCTCGGAGCTGCACGCGCTCAACGACCTGCTGCTGCCCATCGTCAAGGGCTACGGCTCGGAGAAGTCCTACGAGCAGCTGGCGCAGTCCCTGCAGACCTTCGGTGGCTCCGGCTACCTGCAGGAGTACCCGATCGAGCAGTACATCCGGGACGCCAAGATCGACACCCTCTACGAGGGCACCACCGCCATCCAGGGCCAGGACTACTTCTTCCGGAAGATCGTCCGCAACCAGGGCCAGGCGCTGAACACCCTCGCCGAGGAGATCAAGAAGTTCCTGGCCGAGGGCACCGGCGGCGCGGAGCTGGAGCAGGCCCGCGGCGAGCTGGGCAAGGCCGCCGCCGACCTGGAGGCGATCGTCGGCGCCATGCTGACCGACCTCGCCGCCACGGAGAAGGACGTCAAGTCCATCTACAAGGTCGGCCTGAACACCTCGCGCCTGCTGCTGGCTTCGGGCGACGTCGTCATCGGCTACCTGCTGCTGAAGGGCGCGGCGGTGGCGAGCGCCAAGCTGGCGGCCGCCTCCTCCAAGGACAAGGCGTTCTACGCCGGCAAGATCGCCGCGGCGAAGTTCTACGCACACAACGTCCTGCCGGGCGTCGCCATGCAGCGGCAGCTGGCCGAGTCCGTCGACCAGTCGCTGATGGAGCTGGACGAGGCCGCGTTCTAAGAGCGCCGTCCGCGACCGGTCCGCGGCGTTCTTAGACGTCTCTCAGATTCGCCGTTCAGACTGACGGAGCCCGCCTCTCTTCCCCCGGAGAGGCGGGCTCCGTCATGTCCGCCGAGTGCCACCCGCGCGGCCCGGACCGCGGGTGCGGCCGACCGGCCGACCGGAATCGTTCACTCCAGTGCGGTTTTCGGCGTGGAATGCAGAAATCCTGGCCGGAAGGGAGCGGAGTCACGTCGCACGCGCACGGGGAATGCGGGGCCTTGCTCCTTATGCTGAATCCATGACCAACTCCGCCCGCTTCGATCGCGGCCACACCGACGACTTGATGTCCTTCCTAGCCGCCAGTCCGTCGCCCTACCACGCGGTCGCCAACGCGGCGGAGCGGCTGGAGAAGGCCGGTTTCCGGCAGGTCGCGGAGGTCGACGCCTGGGACGGCGAGAGCGGCGGGAAGTACGTGCTGCGCGGCGGCGCGATCATCGCCTGGTACGTGCCGGAGGGGGCGAGCGCCACGACTCCGTACCGAATTGTGGGGGCTCACACCGACTCTCCCAATTTGCGGGTCAAACCGATTCCCGACACCGGCGCCCGCGGCTGGCGGCAGATCGCCGTGGAGATCTACGGCGGCACCCTGCTCAACACCTGGCTCGACCGCGATCTGGGGCTCAGCGGACGGGTGACGCTGCGGGACGGCAGCAACCGTCTGGTCAACGTCGACCGGGCACTGCTGCGGGTACCCCAGTTGGCGGTGCACCTCGACCGCTCGGTGAACTCCGAGGGCCTGAAGCTGGACAAGCAGCGCCATATGACGCCGATCTGGGGGCTGGGCGAGGTGGCCGAGGGCGATCTGATCGCGTTCGTCGCCGAGGAGACCGGCGTACCGGCCGAGGACATCAAGGGCTGGGACCTGATGGTGCACAGCATCGAGCCACCGTCCTATCTGGGCCGCGACCACGAGCTGGTCGCCGGCCCTCGGATGGACAACCTGCTGTCCGTGCACGCCGGTACGGCCGCGCTGACCGCCGCGGCCGCCAGCGGCGCGCCGACCAGCATCCCGGTGCTGGCCGCCTTCGACCACGAGGAGAACGGCAGCCAGTCCGACACCGGCGCCGACGGCCCGCTGCTCGGCACGGTGCTGGAGCGCTCGGTGTTCGCCCGCGGCGGCTCGTACGAGGACCGGGCGCGCGCCTTCGCCGGCACGATCTGCCTGTCGTCGGACACCGGTCACGCCGTGCACCCCAACTACAGTGAACGGCATGAGCCGGGACACCACCCGATGCCCAACGGCGGGCCGATCCTGAAGGTGAACGTCAATCAGCGCTATGCGACGGACGGCAGTGGGCGGGCGGTCTTCACGGCCGCCTGCGAGCGCGCCGATGTGCCGTGGCAGAGCTTCGTCTCCAACAACTCGATGCCGTGCGGCACCACGATCGGGCCCATCACCGCGGCCCGGCACGGCATCGCGACGGTCGACATCGGCGTGGCGATCCTGTCCATGCACTCGGCGCGCGAACTGTGCGGCGCCGAGGACCCCTACCTGCTGGCGAACGCCCTGACGGCCTTCCTGGAGGGCTGAGTTGGAATTCTCACTGCTCGGCCCGATCGCCGTGACGACCGGCTCCGGAGAGCTGTCGCTCGGGCCCGCCAAACGGCGCAGTGTGCTGGCGCTGCTGTTGCTGCAACCCAACACCACCGTTCCACTGGAGCAGTTGATCGACTCCCTGTGGGAGGACGAGCCGCCCGAGCACGCCCGTACGGTCGTCCAAGGGCATGTCTCACGGCTGCGCGCCACGCTCGCCGAGGGCGGAGCGCAGACCTACGGCATCGAGCTGACCACACATGGCTCGGCCTATCTGCTGCGGCTGCCGGAGGAGCTGATCGACGCCCACCGGTTCGGTGAGCTGGTAACGCTGGCACGCCCCGAGGCGGCGCCGGCCGACGCCGTACCGCTGCTGCGCGAGGCGCTGGGGCTGTGGCGCGGACCCGCGCTGACCGGCACGGTCACCAGCCCGCCGTTCGCGGCCGCGGCGCACGCCCTGGAGGAGCGCCGGCTGACGGCGGTGGAGGCGCTGGGCCGGGCCCACGGCACGCTCGGTGAACATGAGCAGGCCGCCGCGATCCTCTACTCCGCGGCCGTCAACCACCCCTTGCGGGAAGGGCTGATCGCCGAGCTGATGCGGGCACTGTTCCGTACAGGTCGGCAGTCCGACGCACTGGAGTGGTTCCACCGCACCCGGCGGCTGCTCAACGAAGAGCTGGGCGTCGACCCGGGCGAGCGGCTGCGCGCGGCCTACGAGGAGATCCTGCGGGCAGAGGCGGCGGGTGGCGGGCGTACGGCCGCCCAGCCCGCGGCGGGCGCGCACAGGACGGGTGACGACTCCCAGGGCGCGTCGGCGTTTCACGTGAAACACGGCCCCGGTGGGCCGCTGCCCGCGCAGAGCACCGGCACGGCCGGTGGGTCCGACGCGAAGGGCACGTCCGCGGACTCGGCCGACGGCGCTCGGGACGGTTCGCGGTCCGGCTCGGGCTCCGGTCCCGGCTCGGGGCGGGCCGGTGCGGCGCCGCGGCTGCTGCCCCGGGCACCGGCCCGGTTCCTCGGCCGGGAGGCGCAACTGGGTTACCTGACCGAGGTGTTGACGGACCGTACGACCGGCGAGAGCCCGCTCGCCGTGGTCGCGGGTCCGGCCGGCGTCGGTAAGACCGCCTGCGCCGTGCAGTGGGCGCATCTGTACTCCAGCGCCTTCCCCGACGGCCAGCTCTTCGCCGACCTGCGCGGCTTCGGCGAGGGCGACGAGGCACCGCCGGCCGAGATCCTGCGCGACTTCCTGCTGGCGCTCGGCACCCCTGCCGAGCGGGTGCCCGGCTCGGCGCAGGCCGCCTCGGCGCTGTTCCGGTCGCTGGTCGCCGAGCGCCGACTGCTGGTCGTCCTGGACAATGCGCGCAGCTCGGCGCAGGTACGGCCGCTGCTCCCCGGCGGCGCGCACTGCGCCACGGTCGTCACCAGCCGCAGCCGGCTCGACGGCCTGGTCGCCACCGACTGGGCCCGGCCGGTCGGGCTCCAGGCGCTGGGACACGAGGAGGGCGCGGCGCTGCTCGGCGCCATGCTCGGCCCGCAGCGAGTGGCCGAGGACCCGGCCGCCGCCCGCGAGCTGGTCGACCTGTGCGAGGGTCTGCCGCTGGCGCTGCGGGCCGCGGCCGCCCAGCTCACCGCCCGGCCCCGTTGGCGGCTGGCCCGGCTCGCCGCGGCGCTGCGCGACGAACGGCGACGCCTCGCACTGCTGTCGGCGGAGGACACCGGGATGGCGGCGGCGCTGCGGATGTCCGTCGCCCGGCTGTCGGCGGACGACGCACGGCTGCTCAGGGCACTGGCGACCAGCGCCGACGGGCATCTCAACGCCTCCGTGGCGGCGGCTCTGGCGGGGCAGGACCAGGAGCGCACCCAGGACGGTCTGGACCGGCTCGCCGAGATGCATCTGGTGGACGAGGAAGCCACCGACGTCTACACGATCAGCACGCTGACCCAGCTCTTCGCGCGGGACGAGCGCGGGGAGGGCGGCAAGGGCGGTGCGGAGGACCGCGGCGGCTCCGGCGACGAGGGGGACGGGCGCCGCTGAGCCGTGCGCACCCCGCCTCACGTGCGAGGACGTTAGGCGCACGTTAGTGGCACGGCAGCGGCGAACGGCAGTCTGGTGGACAGCTCGCAGGACCGACCGCACCAGACCGCCGCCCGGGGGAGACCGACCATGCCGCGCAGCCAGGACCACGTCAGCAGCCCGCGTACGTCCCGTGGCCTGCGCCGCCGTAGGCTCCGGATCGCCGCGGCCGGCCTGACCGCCGTGGCCGCGCTCGCCCTCACCGCCTGCGGTGGCCAGGACAACCCCCTCCAGACCAGTGCGGCCAAGCCGTTCAACCCGGCGCCCAGGACCGCCGAGGGCCCGGGAGCCAAGGGGGGCGAGCAGCCGGCGCCGCAGGGTGACGGCTTCGCGCAGGGCGGTACCCGGCCCGACGGCGGCGTCGCGGAGCAGGCGTCCGCGGGGCGCGGCGGCACCGGGTCGGGCACCGGGAACGGTGACGCGGGCCGCAGCGGCAACGGAGCCGCCGTCCGGCACAGCGCCTGCGACGCGGCCGCGGTGCGGATCGTCGCCCAGCCGCTCAAGGAGCCGATCAACCATCTGCTGCTGATCGCCACCAACACCTCCGGCGCCACCTGCGACCTCTACTTCGCCCCGAATCTGCGGTTCGGCCAGAAGCAGTCCCCGCTCGCCGAGCTGACGGACAGCAAGCCGCAGAGCATGGTCACCCTCGCCCCCGGCGAGTCCGGCTACGCCGGTGTGCTGACCTCCTCCGCCGACGGTTCCGGCCACAACGGCCGGACCGCGACCGGCCTGTCCGTCGGCCTTCCGGGCCGCGACGGCAAGGGCAGCATCGGCGGCGCCGTGCAGGTGGCGCTCCCGGGCGGCTCGGTGTACGTCGACGACAGCGCGTGGGTGACGTACTGGCAGGCGAACCCGCGCGAGGCGACCGCTTGGTGAGTCGGCTCCACCGAGCCGCCTCCGGCGAGACCTCCCCAAGACCAGGGCGCCCGCATCCCCCCAGCGGGCGCCCTTTCGCCTGCCCGCTGTCCCCTCATGTCTCGCACGACGGCCCGCCATATCCCATGACGTTGACGCCTTCGCAGGTCACAGCCGTGCTCAGGCCCGGGACATCTCATGGGACGAAGACCCTCCGGCCGGCCGCCGCACCCCACTCCACGATGGTCCCCGTCGCCGCGAACGGACCGCCCGGCGGCTCGCCATCGGCCGACGGCCAGCAGGTCAACCGGCCGCATACGGAGGGGATTCGGCATGTACGAGCACAGCGGCACGCACCCGGCAGACTCCACAACCCCCGCGGACCACACAACCGCCGGGGACGGTGGCACGGGCGGCGGCCGATCCCCGTTCCGCCGGACCGTGCTCCGCAGGGTCCTGCCCGCGGTCGCCGCGGCCGGCATCGGCGTCGCCGGATTCGCGGGCTTCGCCCACGGCAGCGACGGCACAGCCGCGACGGCCGGCACCACGCTCTCCCGCGACACCACCGCCACGTCCTCCGCCGGCTCCGTCCGCACCGCTCGCGCCACGGACGCCGGGTCGGTGCGGCAAGCCGCGGCCGCCGCCGACTTCCCCACCTGGGGCACCCGTTGGGTCGTCCACGCCACCGCGGACGTCGACTCCCCCTCGGTCGGGTTGATCAACAAGACCGCGCCGGGGCAGGACCGGATCACCGCCGACTACCAGGTCGACACCGGCCGCAAGGTGTGCGAGGGCAACGCCTGCTCGACGTACATGGCGCACCTCACCGGTCCGGTCACCGGCTTCCTCAGCGTGGTCGCGGTGGACATCCCGCAGGACCGGCTGCCGGGTGTACCGGTCCAGGGCGGTGGCGGGCTCCCGCAGCCCGGTGGCTCCCGTCAGGAGGCGCTCAACCGCGCCGCCACCTGGCTGACCGCCGACAACGGCGCCCAGGTGCCGTACAGCCAGGCCAAGGTCTGGAAGGACGGCTACCGCCAGGACTGCTCCGGCTATGCGTCGATGGCGCTCGGACTGCCGACGCCCGGCACCAACACCGTCGGCCTGGCCACCAACCGCAGCCTCACCCGGCCCATCTCGCTGGGTGAACTCAAGCCCGGTGACCTGCTCATCGACGCGGCCGGCGACAACAACAACCGGCATGTGGTGATCTTCGAGAAGTGGAACAACGACGCACACTCCTCGTACACCGCCTACGAGCAGCGCGGCGACCATGGCACCGACCACCGGACGCTGACCTATGGACTTCCCGGCGGTGACGCCGAGTTCACGCCCTACCGTCCCGTGAAGTTCGGCGACTGACGCGGTCCGGGCCTGTGGTCCTCGCAGGACCGCACGCTGTTTCACGTGAAACCTGCGCGGTTTTCACGTGAAACGTCACCAACCGATCCGGGTCCGATCCGGATCGTGTAACGAGGGGCACTTCCGCCACAGGGGAGCGGAAGTGCCCCTCGCGCGCGCATGTCCGCTGTGCTGGAATGCGAGACGTGCCTGGCAATCGGAACCACGCCGCTAACTCCCGCCGCAAGCCCCTGGCCCCTCTTCCCGACGAACTCTCCGGTCCGGCACGGGACTTCGTCGCCGCACTGCGCCGTATGCACGGTGAACTCGGCTACAGCCTGAAGGAGTTGGAGGGACGACTGCCCGCCAGCCGTTCGTCCCTGTCGCGCTATCTGCGCGGCCAGAGCCTGCCCGACGAACGGCTGCTGGTGCAGTGGTGCAAGCTCTCCTTCACCGGCGAGGACCGACTGCCCGCCCTCGTCGAGCTCCTGCACCGGGCCCAGGAAGCGGCGGACGCGGGCGAGCGGGGTGACCCGCCCGCGCACGAGCGGGACGGGGCCTCCGACGCGGAGCGCCCGGCCGGAACCGAGGCCGAGGACGCGCCGACGGCCACTCGGCGCCGGCTGCGGCTGGTCCTCGCCGCGCTCGGGACGGCCGCCGTGCTCGCCGCCGCGGCGCTGGCGGTGCCGGCGCTGACCTCGTCCGGCGATGCACCGGACGCCGGTGGCGCCGATGCGCGGGGCACGCAGGCCGGGGCGAAGGGCGCCGCATCCGCCGAGATCACCGTCCACAACGTCGAACGCGCCTGTCAGCACCAGCGCACCGAGAACTGCGCGCTCGCCCTGGCCCGCGACCCCTACCGGGTCTACCGGCGCTCCAACGTCGTGGGCCACGTCTGGCACGGCGATGTGCTGCGCGCGCTGTGCCGGGTCGCCAACGGGGTCACCGTCACCGACGAGGTGGGCGGGCACAGCAGCATCTGGTTCCGGGTGGATCACGCCGGGAAACAGATGTGGGTACCCGGCATCCGCATCCGTCCCGAACAGCTCGAAAACACCTCACTGCCCAGCTGCCCGAACGGATCTTGAGCCTTCCCGACCCTCTGACCTGCGGAGACGCCGCACCACTACCCCGCCGGGCGAACCCGCCCTGGCGTACCGGACCGCAATCGATATCGTGGCCGTGCCATGACAGACACGCCGCATTGTTCGCAGTGACCCACTGGGGGACCCACCCATGACCGCACGCCGCTCCCGCCGCCGCTCCGCCGCGTACGCCGCGCTGGCCCTCGGGCTGGCCGGTTCGCTCGCGCTGACCGGCTGCAACAGCCACTCCTCGAAGAAGTCGAAGAAGTCCTCCTCCTCGTCCTCCAAGAGCAAGAAGCGCAAGATCATCGGTGGCGGTGCGGCCGCGGCGGGAGCAGGCGCGGGGGCGGCGTCGCGCAAGCCGACCTACTGCACCACCGGCACCTCGGCGGACTTCAAGTTCACCACGCGGACCAACCCGAGCCACGTGATCGTGAAGTACCACAACAGCAAGAGCCGCTCCTGCTACCTCTACAACTCGCCGATGCTGTACTTCGGCACCGCCAAGCAGCCGCTGGGCTACTTCGAGGGCCCGCCGTCGTTCGGCGACTCCCAGCGGATCGAGGTCCCGGCGCGCGGGGACGCCTATGCGAGCATCCCCACCACCAACGCCGCGGACAAGGGCAGCAAGCAGAAGCTGGTGAAGATCGGCTTCATGAACGCCAGCGAGCCCACCCAGCGCGGTCTGTCGACCACCGTCAACTTCTCGCAGTACGCCAGCCTGCCGTCCGTCGGCAAGACCGCCAAGGTCGGCGACTGGTACCTGTCCGACAAGCTGGCCGAGCTCAAGACCGACACCGGCCACTGACCGGCGGCGGTCGCCGACCGTGGCGGGGGCCGTGACGGCCCCCGCCGCCGGCTACTCGGCGTCCAGCCCCGCCAGGACGAGCCCCAGCCGGGCCACCCCGCCCTCGGCGACCTCGACCGGAACGCCCCAGTCCTGCTGGTGCACATGGCAGGCGGGGTACTCGATGTCGGGAGCGTCGTCGCAGGACGCCGCCATCGCCGAGACATGCAGCACGCCCTCGGTCACCCCGTCCGCCAGCACCAGATCCCGGGCGAGGTCGGTGCCCGCGCCCGCGCCCTCGGCGAGCAGCTCCGGCGGTGTCGCGCTCACCAGCAGCCGGGTCGAGGGGCCGTAGCGGGTGTCGAGCTTCTGGCCCGCGGGGGCCTGGAAGACCACCTCCAGCCGCAGCGCGCCCGGGGCGACCGTGGTCGCCGCGCGCTGGGTGCGATGCGCCACCGACTCGACGCGGACCGCCTCCTCGGGCAGCCGCAGCCGGGTGAGCCGGTGCCGCGCCGACTCCACCACGACGATGTCGTCGTCGACGAGGACCGCGGCGGACGGCTCGCGCAGATCCGTCGCCAGCGTCGTCACCTCGCCGCTCGCGGGGTCGTAGCGGCGCAGCGCGTGGTTGTAGGTGTCCGCGACGGCGACCGAGCCGTCGGGCAGCGCGGTCACGCCCAGCGGATGCTGCAGCAGCGCCTGGCCGGCGGCGCCGTCGCGGTGTCCGAAGTCGAACAGGCCGGTGCCGACGGCTGTACGGATGACATAGCCGTCGCCGTCTTCGGCGGGCTCCGCCCAGCGGACCGCGCTGGTCTCCGAGTCCGCGATCCACAGCCGGTCGCCGGCCGCCGCGAGCCCGGACGGCTGGGCGAACCAGGCCTCGGCCGCCGGTCCGTCCACCAGGCCCTCGTTCGTCGTGCCGGCCGCGACCTCGACCGTGCCGGTGGCCGGGTCGTACGTCCACAGCTGGTGCACCCCGGCCATCGCGATCCACAGCCGGTCCTGCCACCAGGCGAGGTCCCAGGGCGAGGAGAGCGCCACCTCGCGGGCCGGTCCCGAGGTCGGTGAGCCCTGCCACCACTGCTTGCCGGTGCCGGCCACGGTCTCCAGCGCACCGGTCGCGGGATCGAAGACGCGGATCGCGTGGTTGACGGTGTCCGCCACCGCAACCCGCCCGTCGGGCAGCAGCGCCAGGCCCTGCGGCTCGTTGAAGGAGTCCGGCGACAGTCCGCGTTCGCCGCTGCCGATCCGGCGCAGCACCCGCTCGCCGTCCGCCGCCAGCTCCACCAGCTGGTGGCGGGTGGTGTCCGAGACGAGGAAGCCGCCGTCCGGCAGCCGCACCGCCTTGCCGGGGAAGCGCAGATCGGTGGCGACCGGCTCAGGCGGCACATAGGGACCGTCGCCGCGCCGCAGCGTGCCCTTCGCCTCGTGCTCGGCCTCCAGCTCCTCGACGAGCCCCGCGATGGCGTGGGCATGGCCCTCGCCGGCGTGCTGGGCGACGACATACCCCTCGGGGTCGATCACCACCAGCGTCGGCCAGGCCCGGACCGCGTACTGCTTCCAGGTGGCGAGCTCGGGGTCGTCCAACACCGGATGCTCGACGCCGTAGCGCTCGACGGCGTCCACCACCGCCTGGTGCTCGGCCTCGTGCACGAACTTCGGGGAGTGCACACCGATGATCACGACGGTGTCGCGGTGCCGCTCCTCCAGCTCCCGCAGCTCGTCCAGGACATGCAGACAGTTCACACAGCAGAACGTCCAGAAATCCAGGACGACAATGCGTCCCCGCAGGTCGGAGAGGGTCAGATCCTTGTTTCCGGTGTTCAGCCAGCCGCCCTCGCCGATCAGCTCGGGGGCCCGAACGCGCGCACGTGAAGCCATGTGGACATTCAACGTCACTCCGGTGCCCGCACATTCCGCAGGGGCACCGGGGAAGACCTCAGCACATGCAGCAATACCCCGGGGCGCAGCCCCCGCGCTCCCACAAGTACCTCGTACGCGACCGGATCTTCGGCATCGGCGACGACTACTGGATCGAGGACGAGCACGGGCGACGCGCCTTCCTCGTGGACGGCAAGGCACTGCGGCTGCGGGAGACCTTCGAGCTGAAGGACCCCGAGCGGCGGGTGCTGATCACCATCCGCAAGAAGATGCTGGCCCTGCGCGACACCATGACGATCGAGCGGGACGACGCGGCGCTGGCCACGATCAAGCGCAAGCGGCTCTCGCTGCTGCGCAACCACTTCCGCGTCGAGCTGGTGGACGGCACCCAGCTGGACGTCAGCGGCAAGATCCTGGACCGGGAGTTCGCGATCGAGTACGACGGCGAGCTGCTCGCCGAGATCTCGCGACGCTGGCTGACCGTCCGCGACACGTATGCGGTCAATGTCGTACGGGACGACGCGGATCCGGCACTGCTGATCGCCATCGCGGTCTGTGTGATCCGGCTGGCGGAGCGGGAGCGCGGGGAGGACTGAGCCGTGGGCGCCGAAACCGTGTGCCGCAGCCCTCAACGGCCGTGGCACATCGGCCTACGATGGTCCCCCGAAAGCACTGCCGGGGTGCCCGTGCGCAGCGTAACTTAACTGCACAGACAGCAGCCCGCGTACGAACCGTCCGAGGGGTCCCGTGACCGTCCATCCCAGCCTTCAGTCCTCCATCGATGCCTGGACTCACTCCATAGAAGCGATAACCGAGCTGGTGACTCCGCTCGTCGAGGGCGAGTGGAACAGGGCGACGGACCTCCCAGGATGGTCCGTCCGCGATGTGGTCTCCCACATCATCGGCCTGGAATGCGAGATGCTGGGCGACCCGCGGCCGATCCACACGCTGCCGCGCGACCTCTACCACGTACGCAGCGAGTCGGCGCGCCGCATGGAGGTGCAGGTCGACGTCCGCCGGCACCACACCGGGCCGGAGATGGTCAGCGAGCTCGAATACACCGTGATCCGGCGCTCCCGGCAGCTGCGCAACGAGTCCCGCCAGCCGGACGCCGTGGTGCGCAGCCCGCTCGGCGAGGAGCGGTCGCTGGAATTCGTGCTGCAGCAGCGGGCGTTCGACGTCTGGGTCCACGAGCAGGATCTGCGCCGGGCGCTCGGCAAGCCCGGCAACCTCGACTCCCCCGGCGCGCATGCCACGCGCGATCTGTTGGTGAAGGTGCTGCCCGGTGTCGTCGCCAAGAGGGCCCAGGCGCCCGCCGATTCGGCGGTGGTCTTCGATGTCAGCGGACCGCTGGAGTTCCTGCGCACGGTCCGCGTCGGCTCCGACGGCAAGGCCACGATCGACGGCAGCGTCTCCCTCGGCCCGACCGTGACGTTCGCCCTGGACTGGGACACCTTCCACCAGCTGGCCTGCGGCCGGGTCCGGCCGGCGGCCGTCGCCGAGCAGGTCAAGATCGACGGTGACGAAGAGCTGGCCGAGGCGATCCTGAACAACTTCGCGGTCACGCCGTAGCGCAGACCGGGAGACGGGCGGGGGCGTCCCGGCGGTGTCGTTTCACGTGAAACAGCCCCCGCCACCACCTCACGCCGGGACGTGGACCGCCTCGACCCGGCTGACGACCAGCCGCTCGCGCTCGCGCCGCGCCGCGCTGCCGCGCAGTCGGAGGATCTGGCAGACGCCCGCCGCCTCCAGGACGAAGATCGAGGCGAGGGCGATCCGGTAGTTGTCGCCGGTCGCGTCCAGCAGGACTCCTACGGCCAGCAGGGTCGTCATCGACGCGGTGAAGCCGCCCATGTTGACGATGCCGGAGGCGGTGCCCTGGCGCTCGGGCGGGTTGGCGGGCCGGGCGAAGTCGAAACCGATCATCGACGCCGGACCGCAGGCCCCCAGCACCGCGCACAGCGCGATCAGCAGCCACATCGGCGCATGATCGGCCGGCCAGGACAGCACGATCGCCCACATCAGGGCGGTGGCACCGACGGTGCCCAGGGCGAGCGGCATGCGTGCGGCGTGGTGGCGGGCGATGACCTGGCCGTAGACGAGACCCACCGCCATGTTGGAGAGCACCACGAGGGTGAGCAGCTCACCGGCGGTGCCACGGGACAGGCCCTGCGCCTCGACGAGGAACGGCAGGCCCCACAGCAGCAGAAACACCATCGCGGGGAACTGGGTGGTGAAGTGCACCCACATGCCCAGCCGGGTGCCCGGCTCCCGCCAGGCGTCCGCGATCTGCCGGCGCACGAAGCCGGCGCCGGTGTGCTCGGCGGGCGCCGGCGGCGGCTCGAAGCCCTCCGGGTGGTCCTTGAGGAAGAGCAGCAGCACGATCAGCACGAGGACACCGCCGGCCGCACTGGCGGCGAACGTCGGGGTCCAGCCGAAGGTGTGCAGGAAGCGGGCGAGGACGAGCGTGGAGACCAGGTTGCCCGCCATCCCGACCAGCGCGGCGATCTGCGCGATCATCGGGCCCCGGCGGGACGGGAACCAGCGGGCTCCCAGCCGCAGCACACTGATGAAGGTCATCGCGTCACCACAGCCGAGCAGCGCACGCGAGCCGAGCGCCATCGGGTACGACGCGGAGAGCGCGAAGCCGAACTGGCCGAGGGTGTAGAGCACGACGCCGAGGGTCAGCACCTTCTTGGCACCGAGCCGGTCGACCATCAGGCCGACGGGGATCTGCATCCCCGCGTACACCAGCAGTTGGAGGATGGAGAACGTCGACAGCGCCGAGGCGTTGATGTGGAAGCGCTCGGCGGCGTCCAGGCCGGCCACGCCGAGGCTCGTACGGTAGGTGATCGCGACGAAGTAGACCGCGACGCCGATGCCCCAGACCGCCATGGCCTTACGGCCGCCGGGCGGGTCCGCGAGCAGCGGACGGACGGGACCGCCGCCTATGCCGGAGCTGCCGGCGCTCTCCGGTCCGCCGGTGCCGCCGCTCATCGCACGTCTCCCTGCGCGAGGTTGCGGACCCAGCTGACGTGGCGGTGCACGGCGTCGGTCGCAGCGGCCGCGTCACCGGCCCGCAGCGCCTGAAGGATCTCCGCGTGCTCGGCGATGTTCTTGGCGATCCGGTCGGGGTGGGCGTGCATCACCGCGACACCCATCCGCAGCTGGCGGTCGCGCAGCTGCTCGTAGAGCCGGTCCAGGATCTGGTTGCCGGCGCTGCGCACGATGGCGGCGTGGAAGGCGCGGTCGGTGACGGAGACGGCGGCCAGATCGCCGGCCGCGGCCTGCTCCCGCATCGTCTCCAGCAGCTCGGTCAGCTCACCGATCAGCGGCTCGCCGGCGGGCACCGCCTTGGCCGCGGCGTGCTTCTCCACCAGCAGCCGGGTCTCGACGACATCGGCGATCTCCTGTGCGGAGACCGGGAGCACCAGCGCGCCCTTCTTCGGATAGAGCTTGATCAGCCCCTCGACCTCCAGGCGCAGCAGCGCCTCGCGCACCGGTGTGCGCGAGACCCCCACCGCGTCGGCCAGCTCACCCTCGGTGAGCAGCATCCCGCCCTCGTAGCGGCGGTCCAGGACGGCGTCCTTGATGTGCGCATAGACCCGCTCGGCGGCGGGCGGCTGCTTGGCGGCGGGCTCGGTTGCGGGGGCGGTGGGTGCGGACGCGGAGGGCATGCGCACAGGATAGATACAACAGGTATGCGTCCGGTACCCGGTTCCGCGATGCGGACGATCACAAGGGTATTTGTCCAGGTAGCAGCCCTATTGGGCCCCGCTCGACGGCCGGCCGGCAGCCGGCCGGCCGGGGCGGGCCCCGTGCGTCAGCCCGGCATCCGCCCCTGTGCGACCAGCCGGTCCACCACCTGCGAGTGGGCGGGGGCGCAGCGCTCACGCGCCTCCCGGCGGTCGAACCAGGCGTACTCGGCGATCTCCCGGCCCGGGACCGGCGCGATGTCCTGCGGTCCTCCGGTGAAGCAGGTCATATGGAGCCGGCGGCCGTTCTTGCCGTGCGCGACGTCGTGGATGACGAACGCCTCCGACAGCTCCTCGGCGGGCACCACCAGACCCAGCTCCTCGGAGAGCTCACGCGACAGCGCCTCACGGGCGGTCTCCCCGGGCTCGTACTTGCCACCCGGGAGGTAGAACGTGTCGTTCCCCCGCGTCCGTACGCTCAGCAGCCGACCCTCGCGCAGATGCAGCCAGCCCACCGACCTCAGCGGCGCGACCCGCTCCAGGGCGATCAGCGGATGGCCGGTCTCCTCGTCCACCCGCCGCCCGCGCTCGGTGAAACCGAGGTGCGCGTAGAAGCGGCGGGCGCGGGCGTTGCCCTCGAAGACCTCCAGGGCCAGCGCACCGTGCCGGGCCGCCGCATGCTCGATCAACTGCCGCCCGGTGCCGCCGCCTTGAGCATCCGGCGCCACGAACAACCCGCCGACCTCGGCGCCGGACCCGTCCGCCGTGCGCTCCCCGCTCCCGCCCGGCAGGAGTCCGAGCAGGCCGATGACGGTGCCGGCACGCTCGGCGACCCAGTTCTCCGCCTGGACGAGGTACACCTCGCGGAGGACCCGGGCCCGCTCACCGGCGCCCTCCCCCGCGATGAAGGGGTGTGCCTGCCGAGCGGCCCGCGACCACAGATCGGTGACAACGTCCTGGTCGGAGGCCTGATAGCGTCGGATGATCATGTCGTTGGTCATTTCGCCGACCGTAGACAGCGTGTGCGAGGGCGGCAAACCCTTTCCGGCGCCGCGGCCCACCTTCGTCGGGAGGGGGGACCGGAGAGGGACGTAGGGTCCACCTAAAGTCTGACGCGAGTCCGTACCTGGCGCGTACGGATCGGCCCGAATCCCATGGGTGAATGGAGGCATGGAGCCGGGGAGGCTCCGACACTCAAGGGGAGTTGACCATGCAGCCCAGGACGAACGCCGGCCGCCGGACGCGGAACACCGTCGTACTGGCTTTGATCGTCGCCAGCCTGTGGGCGGGCTTCACGCTGACGCGAGGCGCCGCGCACACCGACCAGTCCGGCCCGACCGGTCCGGTGGCGCACTTCAGCCGCGCCGTGGAGCTCATCCGGGGCTGACCACCCCGGACATCGCCGGGGCGAGCCGCCGAGCCGGCCTCAGGCACCGTTTCACGTGAAACAGGGCCGGGCGTCGTTTCACAGGAAACGACGCCCGGCCCTGTCCATGCCGCGTCCCGGATCACCCCCAGGTGATCAGCCGCTTCGGCCGCTCCAGCACCGCCGCGATATCCGCGAGCAGCTTGGAGCCCAGTTCACCGTCGATCAGCCGGTGGTCGAAGGACAGCGCGAGCGTGGTGACCTGGCGCGCCTTCACCTTGCCCTTGTGGACCCACGGCTGGAGCTTGACCGCGCCGAAGGCGAGGATCGCCGACTCCCCCGGGTTGAGGATCGGCGTACCGGTGTCGACGCCGAAGACGCCCACGTTGGTAATGGTGACCGTGCCGCCGGCCATCGCCGCCGGGGAGGTCTTGCCCTCGCGGGCGGTGGCGACCAGATCGCCCAGCTCCGTGGCGAGTTGGGGGAGCGTCTTGACTCCGGCGTCCTTGATGTTCGGGACGATCAGCCCACGCGGGGTGGCCGCCGCGATCCCGAGGTTGACGTAGTCCTTGTAGACGATCTCCTGATTCGCCTCGTCCCAGGCCGCGTTGACCTCCGGGTGGCGCTTGATGGCGACCAGGAAGGCCTTGGCGACCAGCAGCAGGGGGTTGACCCGCAGCCCCGCCATGTCCGGGTCCTGCTTGAGCTCCTGGACGAGCTTCATCGTGCGGGTCACGTCGACGGTGATGAACTCCGTGACGTGCGGCGCGGTGAAGGCGCTGGCGACCATCGCCTGGGCGGTGGCCTTGCGTACGCCCTTGACCGGGACCCTCCGCTCGCGGGCGGCGGCGTCGACGATGCCGGGCTCGGCCGGGACGACCGCCGTCGGCACGGGGACCTCGGCGGGTACCGCCGGCGCCGGGGCCGCTGCCGGGGCGGCGGCCGCGTGCACGTCCTCGCGGGTGATGATGCCGTCCGGCCCGGTCGGTGCGACGGTCGCCAGGTCGATGCCGAGGTCCTTGGCGAGCTTGCGCACCGGCGGCTTGGCCAGCGGCCGCCCGGCGGAGACCGCGGGCGCGGCGCTCGCGGCCGGAACGACGGGGGCCGCGGGGGCGGCCGGAGCCACCGGGGCGACCATCGGTGCGGGTGCGGACCGCCCGTTCAGCTCCGCCTGGAGCCCGGCGGTCGCGGCCGCCGGCTGGGCCGGCACGCCGGGCTGCGGCTTGCGGGCCCGGCGCTTGGTCGAGGACGGCGCGGCGCCGTAGCCGACCAGCACGGCCTGGCGGCCCTGCGGCTCGGCGTCCTCCTCGTCGGGCGCCTCGGCGGCCGGCGCGGCGCCGCCCGCGGCCGGTGCCTCGGCGGGCCCGGCTCCGGGGTCGGTGTCCACGGAGATGATGACGGTGCCGACGTCGACGGTGACGCCCTCGCCGAAGCGCAGCTCGTGCACCACGCCGTCGTAGGGGATGGGCAGTTCGACGGCGGCCTTGGCGGTCTCGACCTCACAGACGACCTGGCCGTCGGTGACGGTGTCGCCCACCTGGACGTACCACTTGAGGATCTCGGCCTCGGTGAGCCCCTCGCCCACGTCGGGCATCTTGAACTCGCGGAAGCGCTGTGCGTTGGCGGTACCTGCAGTCATGGTCACGAACTCTCCTCAAACCCTCAGTACGCCAACGCGCGATCGACGGCGTCGAGCACCCGGTCCAGCCCCGGCAGGTACTCGTCCTCCAGCCGGGAGGGCGGGTACGGGGAGTGGAAGCCGCCGACCCGGAGGACCGGTGCCTCCAGGTGGTAGAAGCACCGCTCGGTGATCCGGGCGGCGATCTCCGCGCCGGAGCCGAAGAAGACCGGTGCCTCGTGGACGACGACCAGCCGGCCGGTCTTCTCCACCGACGACTGCACGGTGTCGAAGTCGATCGGGGAGAGCGAGCGCAGGTCGATCACCTCGACGGACTTGCCCTCCTCGGCCGCGACCTTGGCGGCGTCCAGGCAGACCTTCACCATCGGGCCGTAGGCGGCCAGTGTGAGGTCCGAGCCGCTCTGGGCGATCCGGGCCTTGTGCAGCGGATCGGGGATCGACTCGGTGTCCAGCCGCGACTTGTCGTGGTAGCGGCGCTTGGGCTCGAAGTAGATGACCGGGTCGTCGCCGGCGATGGCCTGCTGGAGCATCCAGTAGGCGTCGGAGGAGTTCGAGGGAGAGACGATCTTGAGGCCCGCGACATGCGCGAACAGCGCCTCGGGGGACTCGGAGTGGTGCTCGACCGCGCCGATTCCGCCCGCGTACGGGATGCGGATGACGACCGGCACCTTGACCTTGCCCAGCGCGCGGGCGTGCATCTTCGCGAGCTGGGTGACGATCTGGTCGTAGGCGGGGAAGACGAAGCCGTCGAACTGGATCTCGACGACCGGGCGGTAGCCGCGCAGCGCCAGGCCGATCGCGGTACCGACGATGCCGGACTCGGCGAGCGGGGTGTCGATGACCCGGTCCTCACCGAAGTCCTTCTGCAGGCCGTCGGTGACGCGGAAGACGCCGCCGAGCTTGCCCACGTCCTCGCCCATGACGAGGACCTTGGGGTCGGCCTCCATGGAGGCACGGAGCGATTCGTTGATCGCCTTGGCGATGGTGATCTTCTCGAAGACGGCCATGGTCAGTTCCCCTCCGCGACGGCATCGGCGTCGGCGAACGACGCCTGGTACGCGGCGAACTGCGCGCGCTCCTCATCGACGAGCGCGTGCCCGTCGGCATAGACGTTCTCGAAGATCGCCATGTGGTCCGGGTCCGGCATGGCGCGTACGGCGTCGCGGACCCGTTTGCCCAGGGCCTCGCTCTCCTCCTCGATCGACGCGAGGTAGGCGTCGTCGACCATCCCCTCGGCCTCCAGATACGCCTTCAGCCGGCGGATCGGGTCCTTGGCCTCCCAGGCCGCCCGCTCCTCGTCGGCCCGGTATCGCGTCGGGTCGTCGGACGTGGTGTGCGCGCCCATGCGGTAGGTGAAGGCCTCGATGAGCATCGGGCCCTGGCCGGTGCGGGCCCGCTCCAGCGCCGCCTTGGTCACCGCCAGACAGGCCAGTACGTCGTTGCCGTCGACCCGTACGCCGGGGAAACCGTAGCCGCGGGCGCGCTGGTAGAGCGGCACCCGGGTCTGCTTCTCGGTGGGCTCGGAAATCGCCCACTGGTTGTTCTGGCAGAAGAACACGACCGGGGCGTTGTAGACCGCGGAGAAGGTGAAGGATTCCGCGACATCTCCCTGGCTGGAGGCGCCGTCGCCGAAATACGCGATGACCGCGGAATCCGCGCCGTCCTTCTGCACGCCCATCGCATAGCCGGTCGCGTGCAGCGTCTGCGAACCGATGACGATGGTGTAGAGGTGGAAGTTGTTGCTGTTGGGGTCCCAGCCGCCGTGGTTGACACCGCGGAACATGCCCAGCAGGTTCGTCGGGTCGACGCCACGGCACCACGCCACACCGTGCTCACGGTAGGTCGGGAACACGTAGTCGTCGTCGCGCAGCGCGCGGCCGGAGCCGATCTGGGCGGCCTCCTGGCCCAGCAGCGAGGCCCACAGTCCCAGTTCGCCCTGGCGCTGGAGGGTGGTCGCCTCGGCGTCGAACTTCCGCGTCAGCACCATGTCGCGGTACAGACCGCGCAGTTCCTCGGGGGACAGGTCGATGGCGTAGTCCGGGTGCTCGACCCGCTCCCCTTCGGGGGTCAGCAGTTGTACGAGCTGATCCTGCTCCGCCTGCTCGGTCGGGCCGGTCGTGCGGGCCTTGGCCGGGGACGCCTTCTTTGCCGGCGCCGCCTTCTTGGCGGTGGTGCGCTTGCTGCTGCTGCGGGCGTTTTTGCGCTGCGCAGTGCCTTCCACGGTCACGTGCTGCTCCTCCGTCTGTCCGGCCCCCGGGGTCCGCCGGTGGCCGTATTGCGGCTCACCCGGTATCCGATACGGCGCACGGGGTGTGTGCGATCGCGGCCGGATCCGGGTGGAACAAAGCTCCCGGAAGGTGGCCTGCTCATTGCACGTTACCCATTGTCAAAGCCGAAGTGGAAACGGCGCTGACCTGCGATTTTGCTTGGATTTCCAAGTAAATCGCGAAGGCTAGGAACAACTCCTGGTCACAGCGTTGCAGGCCGCCGGGACAACGGCACGTTATATCGGTGACCTGGAGCACGGGAAGACTTGATGTGTGAGACTGGTTCGGTGAGCGAAGACGGAAAAATCACGGTATTCCTACTCGACGACCATGAGGTCGTCCGGCGCGGTGTCCACGAAATGCTCGCGACCGAGGCGGACATCGAGGTGGTCGGCGAGGCCGGCACCGCCGCAGACGCCCTGGTCAGGATCCCTGCGACGCGTCCCGACGTGGCGGTGCTCGATGTCCGGCTGCCGGACGGGAGCGGTGTCGAGGTCTGCCGTGAGATCCGCTCGCAGAACGAGGACATCAAATGCCTGATGCTCACCTCGTTCGCTGATGACGAGGCCCTTTTCGATGCGATCATGGCCGGTGCGGCCGGTTATGTCCTCAAGGCCATTCGGGGCAACGAACTGCTCTCCGCGGTTCGCGACGTGGCGGCCGGCAAGTCGCTGCTCGACCCCGTGGCCACCGCCCGCGTCCTGGAGCGGCTGCGCGACGGCAGCACCGCCAAGGGCGACGACAGGCTGGCGAGCCTCACCGAACAGGAGCGCAGGATCCTCGACCTGATCGGCGAGGGGCTGACCAACCGCGCGATCGGCGAGCGGCTCCATCTCGCCGAGAAGACGATCAAGAACTACGTCTCCAGCCTGCTGTCCAAGCTCGGCATGGAGCGCCGCTCCCAGGCCGCCGCCTATGTCGCACGGAGGCAGGCGGAGCGGCACTGACCGGCAGCGGGCGCCCGGCGACACCCGCCCGGCTCCTGGCGGTTCGGGACCATCGTCCCGTTTCCTGGGGCTGCTGGGCCCTACTGGCCGGCCCGGCCCGAACGGCAAGGTGGTGACATGCCCACCGACAACTTCCGTGCCATCGAGCTGCTGGGCCACACCCCCTACGGGCGGGTCTCGGCCAGTCGGCGGGCGCTGCCCTTCACCACCGTCACCCGACATCTCGTCCTGGACGACGGACGCCTGATGCTGCGGCTGCACCGCGGCTACGACTACCACCAGGCACTCGACGGCAGCGTGGTCGCGTACGAGGCCGACAACATCAACAGCGGCGCGCCGGACACCTGGTCGGTCCAGTTCACCGGCACCTGCCGGGTCGTCGAGCCCACCCCCGCCGAACGCGCGCTCTTCGGCCCCACGCCCCGGCTGGCCGACGGCGTGCCCTTCGACCCGGTCTTCCTGCGCATCGAGCCGGAGTTCGTGACCCTGCACCACCTCACCGATGTGCCCGCCTTCCGGCATGCGCACTCTGCGTAAGGCTTTCCGGCAGACCCACTCAGACGGGTGCAATTGATCTAACATCTGGCGCGTGCTGCGCTCATCTGTAGTCCGGCCGGCGGTGACGCCCGCCAGAGACACCCTCGGATCCCTGCTCCGCCACTACACCGGCGCCGGCGCGCCACTGTCCTGCGAGCCCGTCGCCGAAGGCCTGCTCAACCACGGCTACTTCCTCGCCACCACCGGCGGCCGCTACTTCCTCAAGCACCACCTCGACGGCGACCAGGCCGCCATCAACCGCCAGCACCGCGCCACCCGCCGGCTCGCCGCGCTCGGCCTGCCGGTCGCCCCGCCCGTCGCCGACGCGGACGGCCGCACGGTCACCGTCCTCGACGGCCGCTGCTACGCCCTGCACCCCTGGGTCGAGGGCCGGCACCTCGACGGCGCCGCGCTGACCTGCGGCCAGTCCCGCCGGCTCGGCGCCCTGCTCGGGCTCGTCCACACCGCGCTGGAGCAGGTCATGGCGGACGAACGACACCCCGCGCGGCCGCCCTGCACGGACGCCGGGGCCGACCCCGCGCGGACCTTCGAGATGATCGACGAACTGCTGGCCCTGGCCCGCGGCGCCCGCCCGCGCACCAGCTTCGACGAACTCGCCGAGCACCGCCTGCTGGAACGCCGCGCCCTGCTGGAGCGGCAGGCGCACCGCCGCCCGGCCCCCGGCGCGGAACCCGCCGCCGGCTGGGTGCACGGCGACTTCCACCCGCTCAACGTGCTCTACCGCGGCCATGAACCGACCGCGATCGTCGACTGGGACCGGCTGAGCGTCCAGCCGCGCGCCGAGGAGGCGGTCCGCGCCGCCGCGATCTTCTTCGTACGCCCCTGCGGCACGCTGGACCTGGCCAAGGTCGCGGCGTACGCGGGCGCCTACCGCAGCGCCTGCGGGGCCGACGCCGACGAGCTGGCCGCGGCCGTCCACCGGGTGTGGTGGGAGCGGCTGAACGACTTCTGGATGCTCACCTGGCGCTACCAGCTCGGCGACCGCCGCACCGACCCTCAGTTCCCGGCGGCGGCCGCTCTGGCCGTGTGGTGGACCCGCGAATACCGCGCCGTGCGGGACGCGTTCACCCGCTGAGGCGGGCGAGCGGGCAGGTCAGCCGGTCGTACCGAGCGTGGTGCCGCTGTCCGTGCCGGTGGTGGTCCCGCTGTCCGTGCCGGTGGTCGTCCCGCCGTCGGTGGTGCCACCGTCCGTGGTGCCACCGTCGGTCGTCCCGCCGTCCGTGGTCCCGCCGTCGGCCGTCCCGCCGGTGTCGTCGGTGGGCGGCTCGGACGTCGGGGGCTCCGAGGTCGGGGGCTCCGAGGTCGGCGGCTCGGACGTCTCCGGCGTGCTCGGCTGCGTCGACGGCGGAGGCGTGTAGGTACCGTCGTCGCCGCCGATGCCACCGGGCTCGGTCTGCGGGGTGGTCGCCTCGTCCGTCGGCGGCTCGCTGGTCTCGTCGTCCTTGGACGGCGTCGGCGACTGTGAGGTGGGGGTGTGGCGCTTGGTGTCCGGCTCCTTGGTGTTCTGCATCGCGAAGGCCACGCCCACCGCGATGGCGATCACCGCGAGCGCCGCGATCAGCCAGACCTTGCCGCGGCCGCCCTTGGCCGGCCGGTGCCCGCCCTCGAACCCGCCGTCGTCCTCGCGCATACGGGACGACAGGATCGGCTGGGCCGTGGTCTGGCCGGCGTCGGGGTGCGGCAGCGCGGTGGTGGCGGCGTTGCCCATGGACGGGGTGTGACCGCCCTCGTGCAGCGCGACCGGGCCGGTGTTCCAGGTGCCGGTGTGCCCGCCCTGCTCCTGCAGCATCTGCAGCGAGTACTGGACCAGGCCGCGCATCTCCTCGGCGGTCTGGAACCGGTCGTCGGGGTCCTTGGCCAGCGAGCGCATGACCAGGCCGTCCAGCTCCGGCGGCACCGCGTCGGCCACCTCGGAGGCCGGTACCGGCATGTCCTGGACGTGCTGGTAGACCACCGACAGCGGGGTCTCGCCGGTGAACGGCGGCCGCAGCGTGAGGAGTTCGTAGAGCAGACAACCGGTGGCGTAGAGGTCGGAGCGGGTGTCGACGGTCTTGCCGAGCGCCTGCTCCGGGGAGAGGTACTGGGGCGTACCCATGACCATGCCGGTCTGGGTCATCGTGGACTGGGCGCCGTGCAGGGCGCGGGCGATGCCGAAGTCCATGACCTTCACGGCGCCGCTGTTCGTGATGATCACGTTGGCGGGCTTGATGTCACGGTGCACGATGCCGTGCTGGTGGCTGTAGGCCAGCGCCTCCAGCACCCCGGAGACGATGATCAGCGCCTGGTCCGGCGGCGGGGCGTCGGCGTTGAGCAGCAGATCGCGGATGGTGCGGCCCTCGACCAGCTCCATCACGATGTACGGCACGGTGTTGCCGCCGACCAGGTCCTCGCCGGAGTCGTAGACCGCCACCACCGCGTGGTGGTTCAGCCCGGCCACGGACTGCGCCTCGCGCGTGAAGCGGGCCTTGGACACCGGGTCCTCTGCGAGGTCGGCGCGCAGCAGCTTCACGGCGACGGTACGGCCGAGACGTACGTCCTCGGCCGCGAATACCTCTGCCATGCCACCGCGACCCAGCCGTCGCGTGAGCCGGTAGCGGCCATCGCCGACCAGCCCGCCGTTGCCCCACATCTCCGGTGCGTCGGGGATATGGGAGCCGGTGGCCTCAGGGTCGGACGGGCCCTGGGGGCTCTGCGTCGGTGCCATCGGTCCTCGCCGTCGAATCGATCCGCATGAGAGCGGTAAGGTCATCGGTCTTCGCTAGAGCACGCTACAGGCTCCGCGGCACCCTCCGGTCCCGCCGTGGACCGGCCATCAAACCTGCCGAATGCCTGAAATCGCAAGTTCACCCGAGGTCACCAAGGGTGCAAACGCCTCACCGCCGTGACGGGATCTTGCACATCTGGTCACGGAACGGGCACACGGCTTGACGTGTCCGAGGCCTGGGGCAGACTTGGCTGGGAATTCCAGATTTTGATCGCTACACGTGCGGGTAGTGGGCCGTGCGCCTAGGGGGAAGCGGAACGATGAGCCAGGACGGCGCTCAGGGCCAATTCGAGGGCCGTTCGGTCGGCGGAGGACGTTACCAGCTTCGTGATCTTCTCGGGGCCGGCGGAATGGCCTCCGTGCACCTCGCACACGACACGGTGCTCGACCGCGATGTCGCGATCAAGACCCTGCACACCGAACTCGGCCGTGAGCAGGCCTTCCGCGAGCGCTTCCGCCGCGAGGCGCAGTCCGTGGCGAAACTCACGCACACCAATATCGTCTCGGTCTTCGACTCCGGTGAGGACGAGCTCGACGGCGGCATGGTGCCGTACATCGTCATGGAGTACGTCGCGGGCCAGCCGCTGCGCTCCGATCTGGACTCCGACATCGCCCAGCACGGCGCGATGCCGACGGAAAAAGCCCTGAAGATCACCGCCGATGTGCTGGCGGCGCTCGAGGTCAGCCACGAGATGGGCCTGGTCCACCGCGACATCAAGCCCGGCAACGTGATGCTGAACAAGCGGGGCGTCGTCAAGGTCATGGACTTCGGCATCGCCCGCGCCATGCAGTCCGGCGTGACGTCCATGACGCAGACCGGCATGGTCGTCGGCACCCCGCAGTACCTGTCGCCCGAGCAGGCGCTGGGCCGCGGTGTGGACGCCCGCTCCGACCTCTACTCCGTCGGCATCATGCTCTTCGAGCTGCTGACCGGCCAGCTGCCGTTCGACGCGGACTCCCCGCTGGCCATCGCCTACGCCCATGTCCAGGAAGAGCCGCCGGTCCCGTCGAGCATCAACCGCTCGCTGCCGCCGGCCGTGGACGCGCTGGTCGCCCGGGCGCTGAAGAAGAACCCCAACGAACGCTTCCCCACCGCCGAGGCGATGCGGGACGAGTGCCTGCGGATCGCCGGGTCCGGGCAGTCCGGCGCGACCCCGCTGATCATCGGCGAGGGCCCACGGGCGCGCACCAGCGGCTCGTCGGTGTCCTCCGCGGTGTTCCCCACCGCGTCCGGCAATCCCCAGACGCCGGTGCCGCCGAGCGTCCAGCAGCCGTACCAGCCGACGCAGGCGGTCGGCTTTGGACCGTCGACGCCCGCGCCGCCGAACAACGCCTACCCGACCCCGGCGCCCGGCCCCGCCCCGGCGCCGTTCAACGCCGGCGGCTTCCAGGCCCCGCCGCCCTACACCCCGCCGCCCGTGACGGCCTCGATGCCGACGGCCGGCAACCCCGCCAACCGGAAGAACAACACCCCGGTGATCGTGGTCTCGGCGATAGTCGGTGTGATCGTGGTCACCGCGATAGCGATCGGCATCGGTCTGAGCGCCGGCTCCAGCGACGACAACGGCGGTGACTCCCCGACGTCGACCTACACGCCGTACTCCTACACCCCGTCGCCCAGCGAGAGCGTCCGGCCCGAGGACAAGACGGCGACGATCCTGACGTCCCAGTGCACGAGCCCGACCAAGAGCTACTCGGACAAGAACAAGATCCTCATCCCCTCGTTCCGCTTCAAGAACCTGGACTCGGTGAAGAAGTGCATCGAGGCCGCGGGCTGGAAGTGGAAGATCGTCGGGCAGGAGGACAGCTCGATCTGGGGCAAGAACACCGTTACGCAGCAGAAGCCGGACGCCATCAGCTGGTGGTACCCCAGCAAGGACGACACCATCGAGCTGACCATCTCGACCGGTCGCAGCGGCTGACGCCACGGGGCTCACGCCCTGCGGACAGACACGCCGAAGGGGCCGGCACGCGGACTGCGTGCCGGCCCCTTCGGCCGTTCTTTAGAGGTACGGACCCGAGCGGGCGCCGCCGTGACCGGGGCCGTCATCGCCCTCCAGGGGAGCGACACCGGGCGGCAGCGCACGGCGCATCTGCTCCAGCTGGGCACGGGCCGCCATCTGCTGGGCGAACAGCGCGGTCTGGATGCCGTGGAAGAGGCCCTCCAGCCAACCCACCAGCTGAGCCTGGGCGATGCGCAGCTCCGCCTCCGTCGGCACCGACTCATCGGTGAACGGCAGCGACAGCCGCTCCAGCTCCTCGACCAGCTCGGGTGCCAGACCGTCCTCCAGCTCCTTGACCGAGCTGGAGTGGATCTCCTTGAGCCGGACCCGGCTGGCCTCGTCCAGAGGAGCGGCCTTCACCTCCTCCAGCAGCTGCTTGATCATGCTGCCGATGCGCATGACCTTCGCAGGCTGTTCGACCATGTCCGTCACCGGGATCTCGCGGGGTTCCTCGCCGTCGTCCCCGCCACCGGCGCCGGCAGCGCCGAGGGCCATGCCGTCCGGCCCGACAACCAGGACGTGCGGGTTCTCCTGCGACCGTTCGTTCATCGGCATATCCATGCCGCCATTCTCTCGTACGGAGACTTCTGAACGGTGGTGCCCCCGGAAGAAGGTGATCCACCGCTCCGAACGATTCCGGCGGTCGGTGTTTCACGTGAAACCACGGTTTCCCGCCGTTTCACGTGAAACGTTCGAAGCAACGTCCCGTTTCACGTGAAACGGAGCAAGATCAGCGCCGGCGCAGGCGCAGTGCGAGAAAGGCCAGTCCCAGGCCGGTCAGCGCAAGGCCGGCGCCCATCGGGAGGACCCGCTCGACCGGAGCCTGCGGGGCTTCCAGCGCGTACGGAGTCGCCGTCGCGGCCGACTCGTCATCCGTGCTTCCCGGCATGGGGGTCCCGTTCTGCCCGGCAGTCGGCCTGGGGTGCGGCGACATCGCCTCGTATCGGCGCTCGCCCGGCCGCTTCGGGGCCTTGTGTCGCGGGGGCGAGGGCCGGGCGGGGGAGGGGCCGGTACGGGGTTCGGCCCCCGAGCGCGCACGGCGCTTCGGCGGCGGGGCGTGCCGGCCGGGGCGGGGGTGCGCACGGTCGGTGCCCCGCGGACCCGCCGGCCGGGCCGACCGGGGGCCGCCGGAGCGCGGGGATTCACCGTCGCCACGCAAGGGGGCAAAGCGCGGCAGATCCGGCATCGCGAAACCGGGCCCAAACGGGTGATGCAGGTGGTGACGCCACCGTCCGTACCCGAAGTGGTGGTGCGACGGCAGGTGCGGGATACCCGCCAGGAAGTCCGGCAGACGGGGGAAGTCGTCCGGCAGCTCAGGAAAGCGCATCGCGGCCCCCGGGTGGCCGGCGTGGCCCCGGCCCGCTCCGCTTCGCCCGTGGAACGAGGAGAGATCGCTCAGGTGGTCGCCGGGCCCGAAATCCTCGGGTGCGAAGTCCTCGGGACCGAGGATCTCCGATGCGTAGTCGTCGGGCAGATCGCCCGGGTGGGTGAGCTTCGGAGGGTGGTCGGCCGGGGTGGCCTGCCGGTCCGAGGCCGCCGCGGGGGTGGCCCCCGCCGGGACGGGCAGGACGACGGCGGCGACCAACAGACCGGTGGCGATGCGCGATCGGAAACCTGGAGCGACCACAGTGCCCCTCCCGTGCCGAGCCGTCGGGTGACCAGCCCAGCGTCACATGTGATCAGATTCACGGCATCTTGAGACTGTCGGCGGGGGGGAGCCGCCGCCGTGCGGGAGGGGCGGGCGCAGGCGGCGGGCGGCGACGGCTCAGACTGTCAGCACGACCTTCCCCACGTGCGCGCTCGCGTCCACGACGCGATGCGCCTCGGCGGCCTCCGCCATCGGCAGCGTCCGGTCCACGATCGCGCGGACCTGGCCGTTGCCGATCAGCGGCCAGACATGCTCGCGCACGGCGGCGACGATGGCCGCCTTCTCGTTCAGCGGGCGGGCACGCAACCCGGCGCCGGTGATCGCGGCGCGCTTGGCCATCAGTGCGGCGAGATTCAGCTCCGCCTTCACCCCGCCCTGCAGCCCGATGATCGCCAGCCGTCCACTGACGGCCAGCGCCTTGACGTTCCGCTGCAGATACTTCGCGCCGATGATGTCGAGGATGACGTCCGCGCCCTTGCCGTCGGTGGCCTTACGGATCTCCTGGACGAAGTCCTGCTCGCGGTAGTCGATGAGGATGTCCGCACCCAACTCGGCGCAGCGGGCCAGCTTCTCGGGGCCGCCGGCGGTGACCGCGACCCGCGCGCCGACCGCCTTGGCGAGCTGGATCGCCATCGTGCCGATGCCGCTGGCGCCGCCGTGGACCAGCAGCGTCTCGCCGGGCCGCAGGTGCGCGATCATGAAGACGTTCGACCAGACGGTGCAGGTCACCTCGGGCAGCGCGGCGGCGGTGACCAGGTCCATGCCGGTCGGCAGCGGCAGCACCTGGCCGGCCGGGACGGCGACCTTCTCCGCGTAGCCGCCGCCCGCCAGCAGCGCACACACCTCGTCACCGACGGCCCAGCCGTGCACGCCGGGTCCGACCGCGGCGATCCGTCCCGAGCACTCCAGACCGGGGTACGGGGAGGAGCCGGGTGGCGGGTCGTAGAAGCCCTGACGCTGCAGCAGATCGGCTCGGTTCACGGCGCTGGCCGCGACCTCGATCAGGACCTCGCCCTCGGCGGGCAGCGGATCGGGCACTTCCGCCCAGACAAGTGCTTCGGGGCCACCGGGCTCCGGGATTGTGATCGCTCGCATGGGCGCGAGGCTACTCGCCGTCCGCGCGGGGAGCGATGGTGCGGGGGCCGCCGGCTACGGCCGGGGCGGCCTCCCACCCGCCCGCGAAGTCCGGTTATTCATCCACCCGGCGCATCGGGGAGACGCTGGTACCGGGGAGTGTCGGCTTCATGGACTGCTTGCCGGGAAGGTCCGGCTCCTCCGTCGGCGCCGCGCGCACGATGGTGATCAGGCGGTCGGTGCTCTGCAGCGGGCTGGCCTCCGGATCGTCGTATCCCAGTAGCCGGTGGCCGCGCAGCACGGACACGACGAGGTCGTCGGTCTCCCGTACCGACCTGCCGACCTCGGCCTTCACCACGGGGCGTTCGACCAGGTCCAGGCCGCTGCCCTGCTGGATCAGGTCCTCCATGACGGTGCCCGCGCTGGGGCTGTGGACGGACAGGCCCAGCAGCCGGCCGGCCGCGCTGGCCGAGGTGATCACGGCGTCGGCGCCGGACTGGCGCAGCAGCGGGGCGTTCTCCTCCTCCCGCACCGCCGCGACGATATTGGCCTTCTTGTTGAGCTGACGCGCGGTCAAGGAGACCAGCACGGCGGTGTCGTCGCGCTGGGTGGCGATGACGACCTGGTGCGCGCGCTGGATCTCGGCCCGCACCAGCACATCGCTGCGGGTCGCATCGCCGACCACCCCCGCGAAGCCCTCGGCCACCGCCGCCTCGATCACCTTGGAGCTGGGGTCGACGATGACGATGCGGTCGCGGCTCAGCCCCGTCGCACAGAGGGTCTGGACGGCGGAGCGGCCCTTGGTCCCGAAGCCGACGATGACGGTGTGGTCGCGCAAAGCGGTTCTCCAGCGTTTTGACGAAAGTAACCTAAGCAGCCCATGGACAACGAGCTTGTGCAGCGGGCCCGTTGGGGCGATCTCAAGGGACAGAACTGGGCGGGCCTGGTCCGCCTGTCGTTCGAAACCGACGAGGGTCCCGCTACCACTGGAAACGACGCTACCGAGAACACCGAGGCAAAGCCCGCCTACCGGCCCATGACGGGCCGCGACATCAAGAGCCGCGACGAGCAGGTGAAGGACAACCGGTCTTTCGTCGAGTCGCGCGGCGGACGGTACGTCTACACCTACGAGGAGCCGGACACGAGCGCCTGGAAGCGCAAGCGTGTCCGCCTGCCCAACGGAGAAATCGGCTATCGCGTCGTCCGGCCCGTCTTCGAAGGTGCGCTGGAAGATCTCAAACGAGGAATCACACCGAACGGCGAGCGCCTCGACGGTCTGATCGTCTACGACATCGACCGACTCACCCGCGACAACCGGCACCTCGAAGACGCGATCGAGGTCGTGCAGAACTTCGGGCGCCCGATCATCGACATCACGGTATGGCGTCCGAAGGGGGATCAGGCACAGGACGGCTCTCCGTGACATCCGTGGAGTGGCGGGCGACGTGTGAGCCGACATCAAGGCCAAGTATCGCGTTCGCCCGCCGCCAGTCGGCATCCGACCAGGCCGGAGCCTTGCGAGCTTGTTCACGAGCCCACGCCCAGTCATCGTCGCCGTCAAGAGGCAGCTTCATCGGCCCGCCTCTCCCTGAGCGCAACACGGGCCACCTCGCCGTTCCGTAGCAGGTCTTCCGCGATCCCAGCAGCGATGAGGGCGGCGCCAGGTGTGTGACCGGAACCGACATAGCGCCAGGACGCCTCGGTTACGGCATCGAGGACGTCCGCAACATCGGCCCCGGTAGCGGCGCCTTGGTACTCGGCGCGTTCGGCGCGCAAGGCTGCGTAAGTCGTTGAGTACACACGGGATTTGGTGAGGATGTGGCCCCGGTAGCCGAGGGTGTGTGCCCAGGCCCGCAGTCTCAGCGGCTCCAGCTCCGGGAGGCCGCCGAGCCGCCAGCAGGTGTGGATAAGGGTCCGGACGTGAGCTGACAACCAGCCCGTGGTGATGTCGTCCGGGCTGGTGATCGGGTGGTCCAGGCCGATGCCTGTGTCGGCCGAGCCCTTGGTGACGTATTTGGCGACGTACGCGGCTACGGCGTCGTCGCCCAGGCCCTCGTGTCCGCCGAAGGCACGGAGCGGCCGGACGTCGAGCTCAGAACCCCAGTGCAGTTCATGTTCTCCCAGGCCCCGGCTGCATGGAGTGTGCAGGTGGACGGCTGCTGCGGCGGTCCGCACGGCGGCGGTCAGGTCTTCGGCCGAGACCCACGCCGGAGGCGGATCGTCGGGGCCGGTCGCGCCGTCGAGGCGCACGACCGCATGGACATGGACAGCGGCGCGTTTCTGGTACTCGGCGACTTTGGCGTAGGAGATGCGGGCCGCACGGCGCAGGCCGGTGCGGGTTCGTCCGGTGCGGGCGGCGAGGTGGTTGTAGAGGTTGTCCGTGAACGCCTTCCAGAGCCACCCGGCATGTGCGTGCCAGAGGACGTGTGCCGGGTAGTCGTAGCAGTCGGGGCACAGGGGTTGTCCGGTGAGCGGATCGGCGGTGTCGTGGCTGGCCGGGCAGCTGAGCGGCCGACCGTGTTCGCAGTGGCCGGCGCTACGGCGGGGGCGGCAGCGCTGGTTGTCTGTGGTGGTGCGGTGCACGGCCCCGAACGAGGGGGCGGTGAGGGTGACGAAGAGCCGGGGGTGGTCTCGTACGTCGGCCGGGACGTCTTTGCCGCCGAGGAGTCCGGCGCGGACGAGGTGGAAGGTGTCGCCGGCGTGGAGCCGAGAGCAGGGGGCGCAGATGGTTGCGCGTCGGTTGCGGCACCGGACGAGCAGCCGCTCACCGGGTTCGTGGGCGGTGTCGTAGTGGTGCAGGATCTCGCCGGTACAGGCGTCGCGGGTGGTGGTCGAGCCCTTGAGGTGGATCGGGTGGGCGCAGCCACCGGTAGCGGTGACCTGGTCGAGCCAGCGGGAAAACTGCGGATGCTGAGCCAGCAGGATGGTGTCGCGGTCGATCTCTGAGAGCTGACGGAGGCGCGCCGCGCGGTCGAGGGCGGCGCGCCGGTCAGCCGAGGTGGTCTCGGCGGTGATGGTGGGGACCTCCCGGGGTGGGCCGCCGAGGCGGCACGGATGGTTGGGTTGGGTGGGATGGGTCCACGGCGATCACTCCTTGTGCTCGGTCGGGCGGGTGGGTTAGCGGATGGTTCCGGTGCCCCGGCAGCAGCGGCAGCGCTGGCGGCGGCCGGAGCGGGTTTTGCGGGAGCGCTCCCCCTTGCAGATGGGGCAGCGGACGCGGCGCATGGCCATCGTTTGGCGCCTCCCTGGTTGTCAGGTGCGGGTGGCGATGGAAATGAACCAGTGCACGAGGCCGTCCGCGGCGAAGACCAAGGGGGTCTGTCCCACGTACATGCCGAACAGGGCGATCAGGGCCGCTTCCCACCACTTGACGTCGCGGGAGCGGACGAGGAGCACGGTGACGATCCCGAAGACCAGGGCCAGCAGTACGGCTGACTGCTCACTCATACGACCGTCCCCCCTCCAGGTGTGTGTGCCAGGAACGGCGGGCGAGGCGTCATCCTGGCGAACTCTGCCGCCGCCGCTCGTGCTTCGGCCGGCGTGGTCAGATGGGACCGGCCACGCATCCAGCCGCCCAAGTCGCCGGTGGTGACGGCGACTCCGCGTTCCGCCTCACCGATGGACTGCGCGACCACCACCGCGTCCTTGTTCAAGTCGCCAAGCGCCATCTCCGCCGTGCCGGGATCGTTGACCCGGTGGCAGATCCGGCCGCTGAGCTGAGCCCGCAGCGCGGTGACCCCGGGCCCGAGATCGGAGCCGACTCGTTGGCCGGCGACGACCAGGTGGAGACCGAGGGCCGCGCCGAGTTGAGCGATGCGCAGGAGGTAGGTCGTGCACTCCTCGGCTTCGGCGCGCTGCTCCTTGCTGCCATTGGTCAAGTACAGCTCCGCCAGCTCATCGACGATCGTTCGCGCGCAGCATCGAGACCCTTCGCGCCATGGGGGTAAACGTTCTGTACGGCGAAGGCGGGTTCGTACCCAACGAGCCGGGCAAGGGACGACCGGATGCCTACCCATGGCACCTCGCCTTGGAGGCCGCCGAGCGGGCAGCGGGCGCCCAATCCTGACGGCCCAGGGACCAGAGGACCACCCACCACCCCGTGAGCCGCCAAAGGGCAAGTAGGGCCGCGACACCCCCTGACCGGGAGATAAAGAAAAGGCTGATCCCCGAGGATGGCCGTATGCCTTACGCACGGACGTCTACAGCGCAGGCCGCACAAGAGGGGCCGATCTCATGAGGGAAGAGCAGCGGCCGCCCCGCAGGCCCGGAAAGGTCTCCATCCTCGGCTCGCTATGGTCGCGTTCACGCACCCAGAACGGGGAGGACGCCGAAGACGGCCGGTCCATCGTCATGCCCGTGCAAGGCATGAGGCCGCCACTTCACCAAGTTCTACGCCGGCTTGTCATGGCCCTTCTGGTGTTGGCTCTCACGACGTTCGTCGTGTGGATCGATCGCGCCGGGTACCACGACAACGCCGGCGGGGCCGTTGGTCTCCTTGACTCGGCGTACTACGCGACAGTGACCCTGTCGACCACGGGTTACGGGGACATCACCCCGGTCAGCGATGCTGCGCGGCTGACCAACATCTTCGTCATCACGCCGCTGCGCGTCCTGTTCCTGATCATCTTGGTCGGCACGACGCTGGAAGTCCTTACCGAGCGCACCCGGCAACAGGTGCGGGTTCATCGGTGGAGGTCCCGCATGCGGGATCACATCGTGGTCATCGGGTACGGGACGAAGGGCCGCCATGCCGCCCAAAGCTTGATCGGCCAGGGCGTCTCGAAGCAGAAGATCGTCGTGGTCGACCCTCAGAAGCAGACACTGGACGCCGCGAGCAATGACGGGCTCGTGGGCGTCCTTGGGGATGCGACTCGTTCTGACACCCTGCGCAGGGCCGAACTACACCGGGCGTCGAAAGTGGTCGTCGCCACCCACCGAGACGAGACCGCCGCCTTGGTGACGCTTACCGCGCGCCAGCTCAACAAGCACGCCTCCATCGTGGCCGCGGTCCGGGAAGACGAGAACATGCCCCTGCTAAAACAGAGCGGTGCCGACGCCGTCATCACGAGTTCCAGCTCCGCGGGTCGGCTGCTTGGTGTGGCAATGGCCAGCCCCAGCGCGGGTGCGGTCCTGGAACGCCTCATGACCTACGGCAGCGACCTGGATCTCACCGAACGTCCCGTGTCAGCGGCCGAGACAGGGAAGTCCGCCCGCGAATGCAGTGACCTGGTCGTAGCCGTCGTACGAGGGGGCAAGGTGCTGGACTACACCGAGCCGGAAACCGCGAAGCTCCAGCTCACGGACCGACTAATCACTATTCAGCGGGCCCCGGCCGGGGATCGCGCGGACTGACCAGGACTCCGCCGAAGGCAAGGAATGTCGCCACAACTTGCGGGACGCCGGAACTGATGCATCCTCAGGTGCTAGCTCTAGGGGGTGTCCGTCGGGTCGTCATAATCCGACGGACAGCCCCTAGCCCCGTCAACCGGTTGTGCTGCGCGTCATTACCAAGCCAGGATGCACGCTTCCACGGCGTCGAAGCGGTTGACTCCGATGGCAGTCAAGCCACGTACGCAACCCGCAGCAGGAACTCCATGAAGAGGCCCGTGGATACTGCACGCCTTCTTTATCTTGGGGCCAATGGCGTAATCCTTGCCCGCAAGGAACTTGAGACACGCATCGGGGTCACTTGGGTCGACCGCACGTACAGTCGAAGTACTCCCAGACGCGACAAGCGACCCAGTGGAGTCTGCTACGGCCGGTCCAGCCATCGCCATCGGAACAGCGAACGCAGCAACGGTCACAGCCGCGGCTGCAAACACGCGCTTTACCTTCGAATTCTTCATTCTTTCCTCCCCGATTTCCATCACAACACGGCGGCAGACATTGCTGTCTGCGCGCCTTCCCCTCGAAATGTTGAGTACGCGTCACGTTAGCACTCAGCGCCGCCCCTCTCACGTCCGAAGACCTCGAATCGAGCGGGCAAGTCGCGCCACGGGATGCCAGTCCGCTGCCGGAAGAGAATGCCATCGACGACCGTCCGGTGGTTCTTCCGACGCCCGTCTCGTCCCTTGTTCTTCGGCAGGCGTGACCCCAGCCGAGCCCACTGCGCGTCCGTAAGATCACCCCCCCCCCCCCCCCCACGCTGAACGGAGCGATCCGCCAGCAGGCAGGTCACCGGACCCATCGGACACCCCCTAGTAGTTGAACTTCACGCAGGTGGCCGCGACCCATCCCCAAGTGTTATCCCAGCCATTGTTCGCGTGGTACCAGCGATTATCCCGATGGCCGCATGCCGTGTACCAACCGCCGGTCGACCTATCGTCGACGTAGACGTGAGCTCCCTTGCCCAGAAGTCCGACTACAGGGAAAGACTTGTCGGGCATCTTGCGCATTTTGAGCTCTTCCAAGACCTTGCCGTGGATGGTTTCCTGCTTTCCCACTTGTCCGTGTCGGGCGGTTGCTAGGGAGGGAGCATTGGCTGAGGCGATGCCGCTGGCAGCTGTCGCACTGGCCAACGCGGCAGCAGCGACCGCAATCCCAATTCGCTTCTTGAACTTTTGCGTCATGGCTTCCCTCTAGTGACTGCAAGATGCATCGTGACAGGCCAGCTACCTGGCATGGTCGAGCAACAACCGATGGTCAGAGGCTCCCCCTATGCGAAAAGCACGCTAACCGGCGGCTTCCGCACCGGCGGAGGGGATAAGCAGACCTCTTGGAGTCCATAGCGGTCCCGCCGCCCTCGGCGTCACCAAGAGGTCCTGCCCCGTTCGGTCGTTCAGTTCTCCGCGGTCGCGGTCACGCTCTTGTACTTGGGGACGTTGCCCTTGTAAGCCAAGGCGGCGAAGGCGATAGTCCGGCCCTCCCTCATCTCACTGTCGAAAGAGCAAGCCGTCCAGCCCGCGGCCGCACCTTCGAAATTCCTGCAGTCGAAGACGGTTTGCGGGTTGCCGGCGTACAAGGCGCGCATGTAGATGCTCATTCCGTCGGCCTTCATGTCCTTGACCCAGAAGAAGTCGCTGATCGGATCGAAACACACTTTCCCATGGGTCTTCGTGCCGCCCTCCGACATGACCCAAGTGCAGGACAGCCGCGGCCCCGGCTCAGCGCCATGAACGGGCATGGCGTTCTCGACATACATGGCTTGGGTGCGGGCCTCTCCAGCGTGCCGCACCTTGGCCAGGGAAGCGGCGGCGGAGGGAACGGAGGCAGCCGCCTTCGTCACCGCCGGCGGCGATGGCATGGTGCTGTCGGCGTGGGCCGTGCCTGCCAGCCCGCCCAATCCCAGCATGGCGGCGGCAGCAGCTGTGGCAGAACGTCGGAAAAGCAAGAGAATCCCCCAGGTCATGGATGTTGCTTCGGCTGCCCGCCTCGTTCGCAGGCTGCCCGAGTCTTCATGGTCACGGGCCGCGGAGTTGCTCGGCGGGCTGACTGAACGATGCCGGTGCCGGACCTGAAAGTCGTTAGCACTCAGAGCACAAGTTGCTTAGCTATGCGTCTACTCCAGGAACTTGGACGCCTGACAGCGATCCTCCCGGGGAGGCAGTCCGCATGCGGTACGGAAGGCGCGGGTGAAGTCGGCTGCGCGAGGGAAACCCCAGCGGGTGGCGATGGCGTGGATGGGCGTGGCGTGGAGCGCCGGGTCGGCGAGGTCGCGGTGAGCCGCCTCCAGGCGCAGGCGGCGGACGGTGTGCTGGCCACCCCGGTTTCATGCCGCGGCGGCCGGGGGCCGAAGTTGCACCGGACCCGCCCGGCAGCGTCCTGTCCAGCGACACCCGGGCAGCCGACTTCACCCGCTCTTTCCACACGGCACCGAGACCGGCGCCGTTGCAGTACTAAGCCCCGTCTGGAGAGACACCAATGCTCCGTCGCATGATCTGGCGCATCTCGCCGAGCTGGTTCCAGAACCCCACAATCTGAGTGTGTACCTGCTCCAGGGACTCGTCCTCCCGGTGGGGCGGGATTCCGCCGTCGAGGCGTTTGAGGACCCCATACATCCGGTTGAGCCCCCGATGGACCTTGTCGATGGTGGCGAGCACGTTGTCCGGGACCCGCATCTGCGCCTCGGAGTACCGCGCACGGTGCTCGCGCCGCGCGTCGTCCAGACGTGACCTTAGGTCGTCCGTGACGCGGCCGACCCGAAGTGCGTGCCAGAAGCTGTTCAGCTCGGAGTGGTAGTCCAGAGAAGCAGTGTTCAGTGTGACGTAGCAGGCCCGAAAGGCTTCCTCCACCGCGCGCTCCGTCTCGTACTGCCGCTCCTCGGCGCGCTGCCGCTCAGAATGGTCCAGCTCCTTGGACTTGACCTTCTCGGCGAGCCGTTGCGACATGAGCCCTGATACGAGCGTGCCGACGATACCCAGGAACGCGATCACCAACGGAACCACCGTACTGCTCACCTGGCACCACCCTCTCTACACCGCTCCGGGTATGGCCGTGTCAGGCCGCCATCTGCGGAGCCCGCGCCGGTCGCTGGGAACCTCCCTGGGGCGAAGAACAACCACACCAACGACCAACCTGGCCAGCCATCACGGCAAACACCAGCGCAGAGCCGTGGTACATCCACAAAAGCCTTGACTCCAGCGTTTCAATTGCCACTGCTCGCGGGTGCGCTCGGTCAGCACCTCCAGTGTGGTGCCGACCAGGATGATCAGGAAGATCACCCGCAGCGGCGTGATGAGCAGGATGTTCAGCAGCCGCGCGCTGTCCCCGTACGGGACGATGTCGCCATAGCCCGTGGTGGAGAGCGTGACGGTCGCGTAGTAGAAGCAGTCGAGCAGATCCACCGTGCCGTCGGCGTTGTCGTGGTACTCCGCGCGGTCTATCCAGACGATGAAGACCGTCGCGAGCAGGACGACCAGCGCCATCAGCAGACGGCGGGCGACCTGCCGCAGCGGCGCCTTGGGGGCGCGGCGCGGCAGCATCACGCGATGGGAGCGGTCCTCGGGCACCTCGCGCGCCGCGGCGTCGTGGGACGGCAGCGTCACGCGGTGCCTCCAGTGGGTTCGTGCGGGGCGTCGGGGCCGGTGCGGTCCGTTGTCGAGCCGGGCGACCAGTCCGTCGACCAGCCCGCCGACCAGGGAAGTTCCAGCAGTTCGAGTTCGCTGCCGGAATCCGCGCCACCGGGTGGGACGACGGCCAGTGCATCGGCGGCGGCGATCCCGCGCAGCATGGCGGGGCCGTGGAACCGCAGCGGCTCCACCAGCAGGCCCCGGCGCGCGTCGTCGCGGTAGACGACCGGGACGAGGCGGGTGTCCCGCGGATGCCCCTGGACGGCGGCGCTCACCGGCGTGCGGTACGTGACCGCCGGCCGGCGGCCGGAGAGCGTACGCAGCAGCGGCTCGGCGAGCGTGCACAGACCGGAGACCGCGGCGAGGGGGTTGCCGGGCAGGCCGACGAGGTGCCGCCGCGGAGCGAGCCGGGCGAGCAGCATGGGGTGGCCGGGGCGCACCGCCACGCCGTCCACCAGCAGCTCCGCGCCCAGGCCGCGCAGCGCGGGGTGCAGATGGTCGACCGGGCCCGACGCGGTGCCACCGGTGGTGATCACCACATCGGCGGTGGACTCGGCGATGGCCGCGTACAGCGCGTCGGCGTCATCGGCGAGATGGCGCGGTGCGGCCGCCTCGACGCCCAGCGCGCGCAGCCAGGGGGCGAGCATCGGGCCGAGCGCGTCCCGGATCCGGCCCTCCCGGGGCAGCCCGCTCTCCAGCAACTCGTCCCCCAGGACGAGCACTTCGGCCCGGGGCCGGGGGTGGGTGGTCAGTTCGTCGTAGCCGGCGGCCGCGGCCAGGCCGAGGACGGGCGGGGTCACCAGGGCGCCGGCGGGCAGGAGTTGGTCGCCGCGGCGGCACTCCTGGCCTCGGGGGCGGATGTCCTGGCCGGGCGGCGCGGGCCGGGGCGCGTACAGCCGCAGCCCGCCGTCGCCCAGCCGGCGGACCTCGCCGTGCTCGCTGCGCAGCACCGCGGTGGCGCCGGCCGGGATGCGCGCGCCGGTCGCGATCGGGATCGCATGGCCGTCGGGGAGCACGTCGACGGGTGCGTGACCTGCGAGGATGCCGTGATGCGGGCCGGTCGTGGCCGCGTCGGCGGGGTGATCGACACGCCAGGGACCGGGGCCGGAGACCGCCCAGCCGTCCATCGCCGAGGTGTCGAACGACGGCAGATCGGTGAGCGCGGACAGCGGGGCGGCGAGCGTACGGCCCAGCGCAGCGCCGAGCGCCGTCGTGGCGGGCGGAGGCGGGCCGGACACGGCGCACGCGGCGATCCGGCGGGCGGTTTCCCAGGGCAGGTCGGCCGGCGTACGCCGGGAGGACGGCTCCGCGGGGCCGTCCGGGCCGGAGCGGTGGTCTGCGCTGGTCGTGCGGCCCTTGGCGGATGTACGGGCGTCGCCGGACGGGGTGCCGGCGCCGCCGCCGGTGGCCGGCGCGTCCGCCGCCACCACCGCGCGGACGCCGTTGACCAGCGCGAGTGCATCGTCGAACGGGTCGCCGCGCCCGTCGCCGCCCTCCACGTCGGTCATTCGGCGGGCTTCGCTTCGGTCCCCGCGGCGCCGGACCCGGCAGCGCCCCCGGACCCCTCGGCCTCCGCCGCCCAGCGGCCGGCCAGCGCGGCGGCCCGGTCGGACAGTTCCTGCACGTCCCGGCCCTGCTGCCCCGCCGCGTAGCCGATCAGGAAGGTCGTCAGCGGCGCGGCCGGGCGGGCCACGCCATGTGCGGCGTCCCGGGCGAGGTCGAGAAGCGCCGCCGTGTCGACATCGAGCTCGATGCCCAGTTCGGCCTTGACTGCGGTGATCCATTCGTCCAACACGTGCCCATGCTCCCTGATGCGGGCCCGTGCCGCGCTGACGTCCTCCCAGGTGTCGCAGTCGAAGGAGGCCGTGGAGGTGGTGTCGGGGACCCGCGCCAGCGCCAGCCGGCCGATTACGGCGCGCAGCGGCAGACCGGCCAGGGTGCCGTGCTCGGCCCGCACCCGCGCCAGCTCACGGCGCAACGACGCGGCCCGGTAGGCGGCCACCAGCGGCTGGTCCCGCCCGGTGGTGTCCTGGAGCAGCGCGCCGTCAGGGGGCCGGGCGGCGCCGTCCGGCCCGCCGCCGCCCGCCGTGCGCGTCGCCGCCGCGAGCAGGCCGCGTACGGTCGCGGCGGTCAGGAACGGCAGATCGGCGGAGAGGACGAGCACCGTCGGGGCGGTGGTGTGCCGAAGGCCGGCGTCCAGCGCGGCGAGCGGGCCGCCGCCCGGCGGGTCCTCCAGGGCGCGGACCACGGCGCGGGCGGTCGGGCGGCCGGGGCCGACGACGACGGTGATCGCCGCATCGGGGCAGGCGGCGATCACCCTGTCCAGGAGGGGGCGGCCGCCGACGGACAGGGCGGGTTTGTCCGCCCCGCCGAGCCGCCGGGCCGCACCTCCGGCCAGGACGATGGCGTCGTGGTCGGTGTGGTCGCTCACCCCCTGAGTATCGCCAAGGGGCACTGCGATCACACCGGCCGCGTACGTCTCGCGACTGTCGGCTCCACCACAGCGGCCGCAGGCGCCCCCACCCCGGCCACCGCAGTCCGGAGCGTGGTCACAGCCCCCGCAGCAGCACGGCGGGCCGCTCCACACAGTCGGCCACGAAGCGCAGGAAGCCGCCGGCGGTACCGCCGTCGCACACCCGGTGATCGAAGGTGAGCGAGAGCTGGACGACCTGCCGGACGGCCAACTCGCCTTCGTGCACCCAGGGTTTGGCGGCTATCCGGCCGATGCCGAGCATCGCCGCCTCCGGGTGGTTGATGATCGGCGTGGAGCCGTCGACGCCGAAGACGCCGTAGTTGTTGAGAGTGAACGTGCCGTGTGTCAGCTCGGCCAGCGACAGCCCGCCGGCCCTGGCCTTCTCCGTGAGCCGGGCGATCTCGGCGGACAGGTCCTCGACCGTACGGGCCTGGGCGTCCCGCACGACCGGCACCACCAGACCGCGGTCGGTCTGCGCCGCGAAACCCAGATGGACCGCGGGCAGCCGGACGATCTCCTGGGTCTTGGTGTCGACCGTGGCGTTGAGCTGGGGGAACCGTGCGAGCGCGGCCGTGGTGATCCGGGCCAGCAGGGCGAGCAACGACACCTTGGGAGCGCCCGCCACGTTCATCGCCCTGCGGGCGGCGAGGAGTTCGGTGGCATCGGCGTCCACCCAGCAGGTCGCCTCCGGGATCTCCCGGCGGCTGCGGCTGAACTTCTCGGCGGCCGCACCGAGCATCCCCCGCAGCGGGATCCGCTCCTCACCGGCCGTGGCGGGCCCGGCGACGGTCGCGCCCGCCGTCACGCCCGTCACCTCGGCGGCGGCCGTCTCCCGCTCCCGGATCGCGCACTCGACGTCGGTGCGGAGAATCAGGCCGTCCCGCCCGGATCCCGTCACCTCCCGCAGATCCAGGTCGTGCTCCCGCGCCATCCGGCGCACCAGCGGAGAGATGACGGCCGCCGTGCGGCTCCCGGCATCCACCGCACCGGTCCCGGCCGGGCCGGGCGCACCGGCGTCCCCGGCAGCCTGCCCGCCGAACGCCTCCGCCACGGCCGCCGCCTCTTCCGGCGGCCGCGGCACTCCGGCCTCGGGGCCCGCGCCGCCCCCCGGCCGGATGCGGCGCCGCCGCGCCGCCGCCGCGCTCGTGCCGTATCCGACGAGCACGTTTCCCGACCCGGAGTCCGCCGTGCCAGCTGGGGGAGCGCCGGCCCCACCCGCGGGCGCACCGGCCGGCGGCGCCCCTTGCGGATCGCTGTCCGCCAGATCGTCCGGCACCGCGCCCACCGCGACCGTCACCAGCGCCGCGCCCACCGGGACTTCGGCGCCCTCCTCACCGAAGCGGGCGGTCACCACGCCGCCATACGGGCAGGGCACCTCCACCATCGCCTTGGCGGTCTCGACCTCCACCACCGGCTGGTCGATGGCCACCACCTCCCCGACCTCGACCAGCCATTGCACGATCGTCGCCTCGGTGAGGCCCTCCCCCAGGTCGGGCAGGGTGAATTCGCGGACCACGGCCATCACTCACCACGTCCCTCGGTCCACTCCGACTCCCACTGGAGACGGGCGACGGTGTCCAGAATCCGGTCCACGCCGGGCAGGTGGTGCCGCTCCAGCATCGGCGGCGGATAGGGGATGTCGAAGCCGGCGACGCGCAGCACCGGCGCCTCCAAGTGGTGGAAGCAGCGCTCGGTGATCCGTGCGGCGATCTCCCCTCCGGGACCGCCGAACCCGTTGGACTCATGGACGATCACAGCCCGTCCGGTGCGCCGCACCGACGCGCAGACCGTGTCGTCGTCGAACGGCATCAACGAGCGCAGATCGACCACTTCCAGGTCCCAGCCCTCGGCGCGCGCGGCCTCGGCGGCCTCCAGGCAGACCGGGAGCGACGGGCCGTAGGTGATCAGGGTGGCGCTGCTGCCGCGGCGCCGGACCGCGGCCCGTCCCAGCGGGGCGACCGGGGCCGGGGCGTCGGGCGACCAGTCGGCCTTGGACCAGTACAGCCGCTTGGGCTCCAGGAAGACGACCGGGTCGTCGGAGGCGATGGCGGCGCGCAGCAGGCCGTAGGCGTCCTCGACGGTCGCCGGGGTGACGACCTGGAGACCGGGGGTGGCCAGGTAGTACGCCTCGGAGGAGTCGCTGTGGTGCTCGACGCCGCCGATCCCGCCGCCATAAGGGACGCGGATGGTCAGCGGCATCGGCAGCGCGCCGCGGGTGCGGTTGCGCATCCGGGCGACATGGCTGATCAGCTGCTCGAACGCCGGGTAGGCGAACGCGTCGAACTGCATCTCGACGACCGGCCGCAGGCCGTACATCGCCATGCCGACGGCGGTGCCCAGGATGCCGGCCTCGGCGAGCGCGGTGTCCGTGCAGCGGTCCTCGCCGAACTCCTTGGCCAGGCCGTCGGTGACCCGGAAGACCCCGCCCAGGGTGCCGACGTCCTCGCCCATGACATGGACGGACGGGTCCTCGGCCATGGCGTCGTGCAGCGCGCGGGTCAGCGCCTGCGCCATGGTGGCGGGCTTGCGCGCGGTCGCCGGAGCGGTGGTCGTCATGGCCTGGCCTCCTTGGCGGACCCTTCGGTGCCCGCTGCGTCCTCGGTCTCTCCGGCGGCCTCGGCATCCAGCTCGGCGCGCAACTGCGCCGCCTGCGCGCGCAGTTGGCTGGTCTGCTCGGCGAATACGTGGTGGAACAGGTCCATCGGGTCCAGCTCCGGGTCGGCGTTCATCCCGTCTCGCAGGTCGGCCGCCAGCTGCTCGGCGCTCTCCCGGGTGGCGCCGACGAAGGCGTCGGTCAGCAGATCGCGGGCCGCCAACTCGTGCTCCAGAAGGGCTATCGGGTCGTGCGCCTTCCAGGTCTCGACCTCGGCGTCGGTGCGGTAGCGGGTGGCGTCGTCGGCGTTGGTGTGCGCCTCGATGCGGTAGGTGACGGCCTCGATCAGGGTGGGGCCGCCGCCCCGGCGGGCGCGCTGCACGGCCTCGGTGAGCACCTCGTGCATCGCGGGCGCGTCATTGCCGTCGACCAGGCGGCCCGGCATGCCGTATCCGACCGCCTTGTGGGCGAGCGACGGCGCGGCGGTCTGCTTGGCGAGCGGCACGGAGATCGCGAAGCCGTTGTTCTGGACGAGGAAGACGACCGGCGCCTGCCAGATCGCCGCGAAGTTCAGCGCCTCGTGGAAGTCGCCCTCGCTCGTACCGCCGTCGCCGACCATCGCCAGCGCCACCACGTCGTCGCCCTTGAGGCGGGCGGCGTGCGCGAGACCGACGGCGTGCGGGAGCTGGGTTGCCAGGGGGGTGCACAGCGGGGCGATGCGGTGTTCATGCGGGTCGTAGCCGTTGTGCCAGTCGCCGCGGAGCAGGGTGAGCGCCTGTACCGGGTCGAGGCCGCGGGCCACCGCCGCCAGGGTGTCGCGGTAGCTGGGGAAGAGCCAGTCGCGGTCTTCGAGCGCCAGCGCGGCGGCGACCTCGCAGGCCTCCTGTCCGGTGGAGGACGGATAGACCGCCAGGCGTCCCTGCCGGGTCAGGGCCGTGGCCTGGGCGTTGTAGCGGCGGCCGCGCACCAGCTGGGCGTAGAGCCGGGTCAGCAGTCCGGAGTCGAGCCGGGCGGCGGCGTCCGTCCCCAGGACGCGGTACGGCGCCTCGTCGGGCAGGAGGGGCGCGGGATCGACGCGTGGGCGCCAGGCGGGCGGCGGGCCGGCCAGGCTGCTTTTGTTCCTGCTGCTGCCGGGCTGCTCGAGGACCGTCATGTCGAGCACCTCCTCGGATCGAAGGGGTGGCGCGATGCGCCTCATGTGGGTGGTGGGCGGACGGCGGATGGGCAGGATGGAACTGGTCGGGGCGGGTGCGCCCTTCCCTACCGATTGTTCGGTCGTCGGTGCAATTTGGCTACAGGCGGGTCAAGCCTGTGGACAAACGGTTCTCCACAGCTTGAGATGAAGACAGGGCGTCCACAAAGGGGAGGCGGGACCATATGCCGGACGAACAGATGGCCCAGACCGGCGGACAGCCGCCGGCGGCACCCGCCGCGCCATCGACGGCCGCGCGCCCGCTGGACACCATCGACCGCTCGATCCTGCGCATGCTGCAGAACGACGGCCGGGCCTCGATACGCTCCGTCGCCGAGCGCGTGCACGTCTCGCGCGCCAACGCCTACGCGCGGATCAACCGGCTGATCGACGACGGGGTGATCCGCGGCTTCAGCGCCCTCGTCGACCAGGAGAGGGCAGGCCAGGGCGCCTCGGCCTATATCACCCTGAAAATCGTCCAGAATTCGTGGCGGACCGTGCGCAAGCAGCTCACGGCGCTGCCGGGCGCCACCCACATCGCACTGGTCAGCGGCGATTTCGATGTGCTGCTGTTGGTGCACACGAAGGACAACCGCGAGCTGCGGGAGCTGGTCCTCACCCGTATCCAGTCGATACCGGAGGTGCTCAGCACCCGCACCCTGCTGGTCTTCGAGGAGACCGACCTGGGGCCGGAAGAGGAGTAGGCCCGGCGCCGTCAGGGCTTGCGCAGCCCCGCGAACGCCGTACGCACCACGGCCTCGGCGACCTCGTCACGGCTCGCCGCGCCCCCGCGCCCCGGCCGGTACCACTCCACAACCGAGTTGATCATCCCGAAGAGCAGCCGGGTCGCCAGCCGGATGTCCACGTCGTCCCGCAGGTCCCCGTCGGCCGCGGCCTGCTGGAGCAGATCGGAGACCTCGTGGTCGAACTCCCGGCGGCGCTCCATGGCCCACCGCTCGGTGTCCGTGTTGCCGCGCACCCTCAGCAGCAGCGTCACATAGGGGAGTTCGTCCATCAGCACCTCGGCCACGCGCCGGGTGACGTACTCCAGCCGTTCGATCGCACGGCCCTGACCGGCGCCCGGCTCCTCCAGCACGCCGAACAGTCCGTCCAGGGCGCGGCTTATGGCGCGGTGCAGCAGCTCTTCCTTGCTGCGCACGTGGTGGTAGATGGAGGACTTCGAGATACCGGCCGCTTTGGAGAGGTGCTCCATCGACGTGCCGTCGTAGCCGCGCTCGATGAACACCTCGACGGCCACCGCGAGCAGCGAATCGGGCGTGTAGGTGTCGCGCTTGGCCATGGTCATGATTAGAGCACCTATTCCTCGAGGTCCGCACGGCGCCGCAGCGCCCAGGACGGTACATAGCGTCCGCCGGCGTTGTGGCGGTGCACCGAGTCCAGCAGATCCCACACCCACCGGGCGCCCAGCCGCTCGACCCACTCCATGGGGCCGCCGGGATAGTTCACGCCCAGCCGCATGGCCGTGTCGATGTCCTCCGCGGTCGCCACCTCACGGGACGCCGCGTCCACGGCGAAGTCGATGATCATCGCGATCGTCCGGGCGACGATCATGCCGGGCACGTCCTCGATCACGCTGACCCGTTTGCCCAGCGCCTGGAAGAGCCCGACGGCCTCCGCGAGATCCGCCTCGGAGCAGGACTTGGAGGTGGACAGGGCGATCCGGGTGGCGGAGCGGTAGTCCAGCGCGAGGTCGAAGCGGATGTACCCGTCGTAGGCCGCGCTCGTCGCCGGACAGCCGTTGGTCAGCGCCAGGCACGCCCCACCGGGCAGCCGGATGAAGCCTTCGGACTCCCCGGGCGTGCGGTCCCGGGTGACCTTGATTCCCGCCTCCTCGATCAGCTCCCGCAGCACCGCGGCCGGACCGGGCAACCGCCCGTGCAGCGCGACGGCCTCCGGGGCGGGGGCGGGCTCGGCGGTCCGCGGCTCGGGCCGGCGGGCGCCCTCGGCGTAGTCGAACCATCCGCGCCCCGATTTGCGGCCGTGCAGCCCGGACTCCACCAGCCGGCGCTGCGCCAGCGAGGGGGTGAACTTCGGGTCCTGGAAGAAGGCGGTCCACACGGAGTGCGTGACCGCCTCGTTCACGTCCTGTCCGATGAGGTCGGTCAGTTCGAAGGGGCCCATCTTGAAGCCGGCGCCCTCGCGCAGCAGGGCGTCGATGGTGGCGGGGTCGGCGACGCGCTCCTCGTAGGCGCGCAGGGCCTCGGCGTAGAACGGCCGGGCGATGCGGTTGACGATGAACCCGGGGGTGTCGGCGCAGCGCACCGGCTTCTTGCCCCAGGCGGCGGCGGTGTCGTACGCGGTGGTGGCGGCGGCCTCGTCGGTGGCGAAACCGCTGATCACCTCGACCAGAGGGAGCAGCGGCGCGGGGTTGAAGAAGTGCAGGCCCACACAGCGACCGGGGTGCCGCAGCCGGCCGGCGACCGCGGTCACGGACAGCGAGGAGGTGTTCGTGGCCAGCAGGCAGTCCGCCGCCACGACGTCCTCCAGGGCAGTGAACAGCTCCTGCTTGGGCGGGAGTTGTTCCAGGATCGCCTCGACGACCAGCGCGGCGTCGGCCAGCTCCGCGAGCGCGGACGCGGGGGAGAGGCGCGCGCGGGCAGCGTCCCGCCCGTCCGCCGAAATCCGGCCCTTTTCCACGAGCCGGTCGAGCCTTCCCCCGATCGCCTCGGCGGCCTGCTCCGCCCGCCCGGGGGCGGTGTCGTAGAGGCGTACGCGATGGCCGGCGACCAGCGCCACCTGCGCGATCCCCTGGCCCATCGTGCCGGTCCCCACCACTGCCACGGTGCTGCTGGTCCCGATTGCCGTCATGCCAGTTGCTCCTCCGCGACCGACTTTTCCACAGGCTGGCCGGGCCCTCTTGCCCCGACCGATCGTTCGGTTACTCTAACTCTGTTGCCTTGTCCGCTCCCAGCCCTTATCCACTCTCCGCCCAGCTCGACGAGGAGTTGGTCATCGATGGCCGCCGAAATGACCGCAGCGCAGTTGATCGAGAAGCACCGCCCGACCCTCGACCAGACGCTGGAGGCGATCCGCACCCGCGCCTACTGGTCCCCGCATCCCGAGCACCCGAAGGCCTACGGCGAGAACGCCGCCGCCGACGGACTGGCCGCTTTCGAGGCCCTGCGCGGCAAGCGCTTCGAGCTCGACCAGCCCGGTACCGACGACTGGACGGGCCAGGAAGTCTCACCGTACGGCCCGGAGTTGGGCATCAGTTATCCGCACCCGGATGTGGAGGTGCTGCTGCCGGCGATGCGTGCCGCGATCCCCGCCTGGCGGGACGCGGGCCCTAAGGCCCGTGCGGCGGTGTGCCTGGAGATCCTGGCCCGGATCAGCGCGCGCACCCATGAGTTCGCGCAGGCCGTGATGCACACCAGCGGCCAGGCCTTCATGATGGCGTTCCAGGCCGGCGGGCCGCACGCCCAGGACCGCGGCCTGGAGGCGGTGGCCTATGCGTACGCCGAGCAGGTCCGCACCCCGGAGCAGGCGCCGTGGTCCAAGCCGCAGGGCAAGCGCGAGCCGCTGGAGCTGGGCAAGACCTTCACGGCCGTGCCGCGCGGTGTCGCCCTGGTGATCGGCTGCAACACCTTCCCGACCTGGAACGGCTATCCGGGCCTGTTCGCCTCTCTGGCCACCGGCAACCCGGTGCTGGTCAAGCCGCATCCGCGAGCCGTGCTGCCGCTGGCGCTGACCGTCGAGGTGGCCCGTGAGGTGCTCACCGACGCCGGATTCCCCGCCGACCTGGTGTGCCTGGCCGTGGACAGGCCGGGCGAGGGCCTGGCCAAGGAGCTGGCCGTCCGCCCGGAGATCCGCATCATCGACTACACCGGCTCGACCGCCTTCGGCGACTGGCTGGAGACGCACGCCCGGCAGGCGCAGGTCTTCACGGAGAAGGCCGGCGTCAACACCGTCGTCATCGAGTCCACCGACGACTACAAGGGCATGCTCAGCAACCTGGCCTTCTCGCTGTCGCTCTACAGCGGCCAGATGTGCACCACCCCGCAGAATCTGCTGATCCCCCGGGACGGCATCACGACGGACGCCGGACCGAAGTCGTACGACGAGGTGGTCAGCGATCTCGCGGGCGCGGTCGGCGGCCTGCTGGGCGACGACGCACGTGCCAACGCCCTGCTGGGCGCGATCGTCAATCCGCAGGTCAAGGAGCGGATCGAGGCCGCCTCCGGACTGGGCGAGGTGGCGCTGGCCTCCCGTGAGGTGGCCAACCCCGAGTTCCCCGGGGCGACGGTCCGTACCCCGGTGATCGTCAAGTTGGACGGCGCCAAGCCGGACTCCGAGGCGGCGTATCTGTCGGAGTGCTTCGGCCCGGTGTCCTTCGCGGTGGCCGTCGACTCCGCCGCCGACGCGGTGGACCTGCTGCGGCGCACGGTCCGCGAGCAGGGAGCCATGACGGTCGGCGCGTACACCACCTCCGCCGAGGTGGAGCAGCTGGTGGAGCAGGCCTGCCTGGAGGAGTGCGCCCAGCTGTCGCTGAACCTGACCGGCGGGGTCTATGTGAACCAGACCGCGGCGTTCTCGGACTTCCATGGCTCCGGTGGCAACCCGGCGGCCAATGCGGCGCTGTGCGACGGCGCGTTCGTGGCGAACCGCTTCCGGACGGTGGAGGTGCGCCGGCAGGCGTGAAACGACTTGGGCCCGGACCGTTCCTCCGGGCCCAGTGAGGGCCCGGAGCCCGTCAGACGGCTCCCGGGCCCTCGATCCGCGCATGGCGGCCGATCCAGGCATGCATCGCGATGGCGGCCGCCGCCCCCGCGTTGATCGAGCGGGTCGAGCCGAACTGCGCGATCGAGCAGACCTGCGAGGCGTGCCGGCGTGCCTCCTCGGTCAGCCCCGGCCCCTCCTGGCCGAACAGCAGCACACAGCGGCGCGGCAGCTCGGTGGTCTCCAGCGGCACGGACCCGGGGAGATTGTCGATCCCGATGATCGGCAGCTCCTCGGCCGCCGCCCAAGCGGTGAGATCCGCCGTGTCCGGGTGGTGGCGGACGTGCTGGTAGCGGTCGGTCACCATCGCGCCGCGGCGGTTCCAGCGGCGCTGTCCGACGATATGGATCTCCTTGGCCAGGAACGCGTTCGCGGTCCGGACGACCGAGCCGATGTTGAAGTCGTGGCCCCAGTTCTCGACGGCCACATGGAAGTCGTGGCGGCGGGTGTCGAGGTCGGCGACGATCGCCTCGCGCGTCCAGTAGCGGTACTGGTCGACGACGTTGCGGCGGTCGCCGTGCGCGAGCAGCTCAGGGTCGTAGCGGGCGTCCTGCGGCCAAGGCTCCGGGTGCGGACCGACGCCGATCTGCGTCCCGTAGCCCTCGTCGTACTGGAGGGGCTCGGCGGGGGCGGTTTTCTCACTGCTCACCCCACGAGCGTATGGCCATCGCCGCCGTGCTCGGTACGGGCCGGCGGCACACCGCCGCCGGATCCGGCGCCGGCCCCGGGGGAGCCGCCGCGCGAGAACAGCCGTTTGCGCAGGCCCCCGATGCGGGCGGAGAGCCAGGTCAGGAAGTTCGTCGGCAGGAAGACCGCATCCGCCGCGATCATCGCGAGCGAGAAGAACGGCAGCCCCAGAAGGAACGCGATCGAGAGGTGCTCGCAGATCATCACGACCAGCAGCACGTTCTTCAGACGCCGGTTGAAGAGCGTGAACGGGAAGGCGACCTGGACGATCACCGTGCCGTAGGTGAGCAGCATGACCATCAGGCCGTTGCTGCCGAGCAGATCGGACAGCCCCGGCCAGGGCGAGAAGTAGTCCAGGTGCATCGGGTAGAAGACCGCGGTGCCGTCCTGCCAGCGCGTGCCCTGGATCTTGTACCAGCCGGCCGTGGCGTAGATCAGGCAGACCTCGACCATGATCACCAGCAGTGCGCCGTTGTGGGCGAGCTTGGCGAGCGTGTCGAGGACGATGCGCGGCTCCCCGGGGGCGTAGCGCCGCACCGCCCACCACAGGCCGTGCGTCGCCCACAGGCCCCACAGGACCAGGCTCCAGCCGATGTGCGGGAACGGGCCGTTGTCGAACCAGTTCAGGCCGTGTCCGCCGGACAGCTGAGCGACGGCCAGACCGAGGCCCAGCACGGCCCAGAGCACGACGCCGGGCAGATCGCGGGCGGGCCGCTCCCCCTCGGCGGACTCCGCCCGCTTCGCGCGACGCGCGTCCAGCGACCAGACCTGCCCGCACCGGGTCAGCACGAGGTACATCGACATCAGGTGGATGACGTTGTCGCCGCCGTCACCTATGAAGACGCTGCGGTTCTGCAGCGAGAGCACGCCCACCATGAAGAGCACCGACATGGTGCGGGTGCGCCAGCCGAGCATCAGCGCCGCACTGGCCGCGATGGCCAGAAGGTAGACGATCTCGAACCAGCCGCGCCCGTCGGACCACAGCAGCGCGGAGAAGGCGTGATTGGCGTCCAGGAGCCGGCGCGCCATGTCCAGGCTCCAGGGGCCGTCGGGCCCATAGAGGGTCTGACGATGCGGCCACTCGCGCAGCAGGAACAGCAGCCAGGCCGCCGAGAAGCCGATCCGGATCACAGCGGTCTGGTACGGGGCCATCGCCCGGCTGGTGACACGACCGAAGGCGCGGCCGATCACGCGCTCGATGCGGGTCTCCTGGTAGGGAGCGGGCGTCTCCTGGGGCGGCTGCGACTCCCGAGATGCCTGCTGCTCGTGCTGGGCTTGCTGCGCCTGCTGCGGCACGTCGGTCGACTCCGTGAGGTGCGGGGGCAGTGGTGCGGGCGATGCGCTGTGCGGTTGCTGCGGCGTCGGTGACGTCACTGGTTCTTCGCCCCCTCGGGCAGGTCCTTTGCGGTGACCTGCCACCAGGGCAGCACGCGGTACACGGGCTTGTCGCTGATCTTCTCGGCGCTCCACGGGGGCGGGCTGACCGGCGTCGTCTGCGAACGGACCTGGATCTGCTGGACGCGCGCGCCGCCGCTGGTCCACTCCTGAGACATTCGGAGCATCACGATCCGCCGGATGTAGCGCTCGGCCAGCTGCCCACGCGGGCCGACGGCGCGGTTCTGCGCGTCGTGGCTGTTGACGAGGAGCTCCCATCCGCGGCGCAGCTGGTTCTGCTGGGTGTGGCTGGGAACAAGGTTGTGGCGAATGGCCTGGCCGTCACGGGCGGTCAGATCGGTCCAGCCGGTGTTCCGCGCGGTGCCGTCCTCGGTGCGCAGCTGCGCGCGGACCTGGACCGCGATGTTCTGCTGGAGGGGATTGGGCGCGAACAGCTTCCAGTTCTGCTCGTACTCGGGATAGACGTAGTCGCTGATCAGGGCGCCCTGCTGCTTGCTGAGCGTGTTCGACGGCGCGACGTGCAGAAACATCATCGCGAGATGGATCGCGACCGCGACGGCGACGGCGCAGGCGGCCACGCCTATGACGATCCGCGAGGGCAGCGAGAGCGCGGCCACCGACCGCGTTTCGTCCCCGTATGACTGCATTCCCGCCCCGTTCCCAGATTCCATGCGGTCGACTCCGCCTCGGAACCGTACCTACGCGGCCGCACCAGGCACACCCTCCCCTGGGTTATCCACAGGCTTGACACCCGCGGCCCGCCCACTCACCATTGAACCGAACGATCGGTCGGTCGGGAGCGAGGGGGCACCACATGACGACGATCGCGCCGGAGGAGACGGCTAGCGAGGCCGTATTCGAGGCCACCGTGGCCGCGGACGAGCGCATCGAACCGCGGGACTGGATGCCGGACGCCTACCGCTCGACACTCGTGCGGCAGATCGCGCAGCACGCCCACTCCGAGATCATCGGCATGCAGCCGGAGGCCAACTGGATCACCCGGGCGCCGTCGCTGCGCCGCAAGGCGATCCTGATGGCGAAGGTGCAGGACGAGGCCGGCCACGGCCTGTATCTCTACAGCGCCGCCGAAACCCTGGGCACGGGCCGCGACGAGCTGCTCGACAAGCTGCACTCCGGCCGCCAGAAGTACTCCTCGATCTTCAACTACCCCACCCTGACCTGGGCTGATGTCGGAGCCATCGGCTGGCTGGTGGACGGCGCGGCGATCACGAACCAGGTCCCGCTGTGCCGGTGCTCCTACGGCCCCTACGCCCGCGCGATGGTCCGTATCTGCAAGGAGGAGTCCTTCCACCAGCGACAGGGCTACGAACTCCTGCTGACCCTCAGCCGCGGCACACCGGCCCAGCACGCCATGGCGCAGGACGCGGTGAACCGCTGGTGGTGGCCGTCCCTGATGATGTTCGGCCCGCCGGACGACGAGTCGTCGCACTCCGCGCAGTCCATGGCCTGGAAGATCAAGCGGCACTCCAACGACGAGTTGCGGCAGCGCTTCGTCGACATCTGCGTCCCCCAGGCCGAGGCCCTCGGACTCACCCTCCCCGACCCGGACCTGGTGTGGAACGAAGAGCGTGGCCACTGGGACTTCGGCCCGATCGACTGGGCCGAGTTCCGGGAGGTCCTCAAGGGCAACGGCCCCTGTAACGAACAGCGGATAAGCCGCCGCCGGCGGGCTCATGAGGAAGGCGCCTGGGTGCGCGAAGCCGCCGCCGCACACGCGGCCAAGCACGGGAAGGCCGGCCGATGACGACACTCCGCCCCACCGAGACCCCGGCAGCCGACGGGGGAGCGACCACCGCGCCCACGGACTGGCCCCTGTGGGAGGTCTTCGTGCGCAGCCGCCGCGGCCTCTCCCACACCCACGCCGGCAGCCTCCACGCGCCGGACGCCGAAATGGCCCTGCGCAACGCCCGCGACCTCTACACCCGCCGCTCCGAGGGCGTCTCCCTGTGGGTGGTGCCCTCCGCGCAGATCACCGCCTCCTCCCCGGACGAGAAGGACGCCTTCTTCGAACCGTCCGGCGACAAGCCCTACCGCCACCCGACCTTCTACGAGATCCCGGACGGGGTGCATCACCTTTGATGAACGCCACGGCCACCCCGGCCCTGCCCCTCGGGGACGACGCCCTGATCCTCTCCCACCGCCTGGGCGAGTGGGCCGGCAACGCCCCGGTCCTGGAAGAGGAGGTCGCGCTGGCCAATATCGCGCTGGACCTGCTCGGCCAGGCCCGGGTGCTGCTCTCCCTGGCCGGCGACGAGGACGAACTGGCGTATCTGCGCGAGGAGCGGCAGTTCCGCAACCTCCAGCTGGTCGAGCAGCCCAACGGCGACTTCGCCCACACCATCGCCCGCCAGCTGTACTTCTCCACCTACCAGGAGCTGCTGTACGAGCGACTCGCCGAGGGCGAGAGCGAGTTGGCCCCGCTGGCCGGGAAGGCCGTCAAGGAGGTCGCCTACCACCGCGACCACGCCGAGCAGTGGACGCTGCGCCTGGGCGACGGCACCGACGAGAGCCACACCCGGATGCAGCGAGCCCTGGACGCCCTGTGGCAGTTCACCGGCGAGATGTTCGCACCGGTGGAAGGACTGGAGTCGGTGCCCTGGCCGACCCTCCACGACACCTGGACGACCCGCATCACCGCCACACTCGGGCAGGCCACCCTCGCCGTCCCCGAAGGCCCCCAGCACGGCGCCTGGACCGCCGGCGCGGGCCGCCAGGGCCTGCACACCGAGCCGTTCGGACGACTGCTCGCCGAGATGCAGCACCTCCACCGCAGCCACCCGGGAGCGACATGGTGACCACCACCGCCCTCGAAGAGGAACTGCTGGCGCTCGCCGGCTCCGTTCCCGACCCCGAGCTGCCCGTCCTCACCCTCGCCGAGCTCGGCGTACTGCGCGACGTGCGGCTGACGGCCCCGGACCGCGTCGAGGTCCAGCTCACGCCCACGTACACCGGCTGCCCCGCCATCGAGGCGATGTCCGCCGACATAGAACGCGTACTGCACGACCGCGGCATACCCGAGGTCGAGGTCCGCACGGTCCTCAGCCCGCCGTGGACCACCGACGCGATCACCGCCGAGGGCCGCCGAAAGCTGGCCGAATTCGGCATCGCCCCACCGCGCCCCGCGGGCCCGGCCGGCGGACCGGTCACCGTCGACTTCACGATCCGCTGCCCGCACTGCGGATCGACCGACACCACCCTGCTGAGCCGGTTCTCCTCCACGGCGTGCAAGGCACTGCGCCGCTGCGAGTCCTGCCGTGAACCCTTCGACCACTTCAAGGAGTTGTGATGTTCCACCCGCTCCAGGTCCGGGAGATCGAGCGGCTCACGGACGACGCGGTGGCCGTCACCTTCGCGGTCCCGCCCGAGCTGCGCACGACGTTCCGGCACACCCCCGGGCAGCACATCGCGCTGCGCAGAACGGTCGACGGCCAGGAGATCCGCCGCACGTACTCCATCTGCACCCCCGCCACCGACGAGCCCGTGCTGCGCGTGGGCATCCGCCTCGTCGAGGACGGCGCCTTCTCGACCTACGCCCTCAAGGAACTGGCGGTCGGCGACACGGTGGAGGTCATGGCCCCGGCCGGACGGTTCACGCTCGCACCACGCCCCGGCCACTTCGTCGGAATCGTCGGCGGCAGCGGCATCACCCCCGTGCTCTCCATCGCCGCCACGCTGCTGGCCCAGCAGCCGGACGCCCGCTTCTGCCTGCTGCGCAGCGACCGCACGGCGGCCTCGACGATGTTCCTGGAGGAGGTGGCCGACCTCAAGGACCGCTATCCCCAGCGCTTCCAGCTCATCCACACCCTCTCCCGCGAGGAGCAGCAGGCCGGTCTGCCGTCCGGCCGCCTCGACGAGACCCGACTGCGCTCCCTCCTGCCCGCCCTCCTGCAGATCGACTCCGTCGACGGCTGGTACCTCTGCGGCCCGTACGGCCTGGTCCAAGGAGCCGAGCGCGCCCTGCGCGCCCTCGACGTGCCCCGATCCCGTATCCACGAAGAGATCTTCCACATAGACAACGGCGCCCCGGCCGTCCCGGCCGCCGCCACCCCCGCGCACAGCACCGTCACCGCCACCCTCGACGGCCGCTCCGGCACCTGGCCGGTCCACGACGGCGAGCCCCTGCTCGACGCGGTGCTCCGCAACCGCGCGGACGCCCCCTACGCCTGCAAGGGCGGGGTCTGCGGCACCTGCCGGGCCTTCCTGGTCTCGGGCGAGGTCCGCATGGACCGCAACTTCGCCCTGGAATCGGACGAGGTCGACGCCGGCTACGTCCTGGCCTGCCAGTCCCACCCGGTCACGGAGAAGGTCGAGCTGGACTTCGACCGGTAGCAATCGGCGCGGCGCCCCGAGCACACACCACACCTCAACCCGCCCGTAGCCCCGCGCCTTTGACCGCCCCCCGCCCTCACCATTCCCAATTCCTGCAACCTGTTCTACCTTGACGCTTCATCAGATCGAGGCGCCGCGTGGGAGGACAGACCAGTGGACTTCACCTTCACCGAGGAGCAGCAGGCCGCCGTAGAGGCGGCGAGGGCCGTCTTCTCGGGGGTCGCTCCCGACGGCGTGCCCAGCCCCGCGCTCACCGCGGGCGCGGTCGCCGACGATTTCGATCGCCCCCTGTGGCGCAAGCTCGCCGACGCCGACCTGCTGAGTCTGCCGATCGCGCCCGAGCACGGCGGCGCGGGCCTCGATCCGATCGCGCTCTGCCTGGTCCTGCGCGAATCGGCCAAGGTCCTGGCACGGGTCCCACTGCTGGAGTCCGGCGCCGCCGCGCTGACCCTCCAGCGCTACGCCGCCGACGAGCTGCGTACCGAGGTGCTGCCCCCCATCGCCGCCGGGGACCTGGTCGTGACCGTCGCCTCCGCCGGCCGCACCGGCCACGAGCCGGCCGAGCTCGCCGTGTCCGCCCGCCGGGAGGGCGCCGGCTGGATCCTCGACGGCACCCAGACCGCCGTCCCCTGGGGGAGCACCGCGGACCGGATCCTGCTGCCCGCCCACACCACCGACGGCCACGCCGTACTCGCCCTCGTACCCCGCGCCCACCCCGGCGTCACGCTCGACGACCAGATCTCCACCAGCGGAGAGCGCCAGGCCGAGGTCCGGCTGGACTCCGTGCGTATCAGCGCCCGCGAGATGATCGGCGACCCCGCCGCATGGCAGTCGCTGCGCGATGTCCTGACCACCGGCACCTGCGCGCTCGCCCTGGGCCTCGGCGAACGCGTGCTGGCGATGACCGGCGACTACACCGGCAAGCGCGAACAGTTCGGGTACCCGGTGGCCACGTTCCAGGCCGTCGCCGTGCAGGCCGCCGACCGTTTCATCGACCTGCGCGCCATGGAAGCCACGCTCTGGCAGGCCGCCTGGCGCATCACCACCGACGCCCCCGGCCCGCTACCGGCCGCCGGAGACATCGCGGTCGCCAAGATCTGGGCCTCCGAAGGCGTACGCCGCGTCGTCCAGACGGCCCAGCATCTGCACGGCGGCTTCGGCGCGGACACCGACTACCCCCTGCACCGCTACCACGCCTGGGCAAAACAGCTCGAGCTCTCCCTCGGCCCCGCCGCCGCCCACGAGGAAGCCCTCGGCAACCTGCTGGCGGCGCATCCGCTGGGCTGAGCCGGAGCGTGGGACCCGGCTAGACGACCGTGCCCGAGCCGCCCCTGCCGTCCGACACCGGACGGCCGGCGGCCTCCCAGGCCTGCATGCCGCCCGCGACATTCACCGCGTCGATGCCCTGCTGGAGCAGATACTGCGCCACCTGCGCGGAACGCCCGCCGACCCGGCACAGGACATACACCTTGCCGTCCTCGGGCGCCGCCTCGGTCAGCTCCCCGTAGCGGGCGACGAACTCGCTCATCGGGATGTGCAGCGCACCCTCGGCGTGCCCGGCCGCCCACTCGTCGTCCTCACGCACGTCCAGGAGGAAGTCGCCGGACGAGAGCGCGTCGACGGCGACCGTGGGTACAGAACCAAATTGCATGCTCACGACGCTACCCGACGAGCTGCGCGAGGTACGCCTCGCGCTCTGCGACATCGGCGAGCAGCTTCTCGGCGATCTCGTCCAGCAGCGCGTCCGGGTCCTCCGGCGCCATCTTGATCATCGAGCCGATCGCGCTGTCCTCCAGCTCGGCGGCGAGGGCGGCCAGCAGTTCCTTGCGCTCGGCCAACCACTCCAGGCGGGCGTAGAGCTCCTCGCTCTCGCTGAGCCGCTCCTCGACCGGCGCGGGACCGGCCTCCCACTCCCGCGCGAGCTCCCGCAGCGCCGCCTCGTCGCCCTGGCCGTACGCCATGTTGACGCGCGCGATGAACGCGTCGCGGCGTGCCCGCTCCGCCTCGTCCCGTGCCAGGTCAGGGTGGGCCTTGCGCACCAGGTCGCGGTAGACCTTGCGGGCCCCCTCGCTGGGCCGCACCTTCTCCGGCGGCCGCACCGACCGCTCGGTGAGCATCGCCTGCGCCTCGGGGAACAGCCCCTCCGACCCCATCCAGCCGTGGAACAACTCCTCCACCTCCGGCATCGGCAGCACCGACGCCCGTGCCTCCCGCGCCTTACGGATGTCCTCGGGGTCGCCCGTACGCGCCGCCACGGCCTCGGCGATCTGCGCGTCCAGCTCGTCCAGCCGCGCGTACATGGGGCCGAGCCGCTGGTGGTGCAGGCGGGAGAAGTTCTCCACCTCGACCCGGAAGGTCTCCACGGCGATCTCGAACTCGATCAGCGCCTTCTCCGCGGCCAGCACCGCCTTCGCCAGCCGCCGGGTCGCCTCGTCCTGAGCGGCCTGCCCACCCGGCTCGACGCCCGGTGCGGCACCCGGTGCGGCACCCGCCTCAACGTCCGGCTCGTCCCCAGCCCCGGCCGGCCCGGCTGGCGAACCCGCCTCGGCGTCCTGGCGCGCCCCCGGCTCGCCCGAGCCCGCGACCTGATCTTCCCGGCCGCCGCCGGACCTGACCTGACCACCGTCCTGCCCACCGCCGCGGGCGTCGGGTGCCTGCGAACCACCCTGGGCGCCCGATGTCTCCGGTGCGTCCGCTTGGTGCTGGCCGTCCTGCGCGTTCTCCGCGTGCGAGTTCGTCACCCGGTCAGCGTACGGCCCAAGCCGGAGCTGGCACGTCCGCCCCATGCCGGGGTTGGTACCTGCGCTGCCCTCAAGATCGCCGGTTCGCTTCGCTTCCTCTGGGCCCTCCCCCTCCCCCACCCACCACCGCCACCACCGCCAACGTCCTCAGCCCAGCCAACCGCCAGAGCCTGCCAGCCCCTGGACGAACCAGCCCGGCATCGTCCCAGGCCGCCGGGTTCGGACGCTCAGTGCCGCATCGTCCCCAGAGCGCTGGGCCTGGACGGCCAGCCCACGCCGTCCCCCACCCACCGGGCCAGGACGGCCAGCCCACGCCGTCCCCAGCCCGTGCCACCAGCCGAGGGCACAGGCCCGTACGACGAACCGAAGCCCAGCCGGGACGCCCGCTCCGGTCTCTTCAGGCCAGGGCAGCGAACCCAGCTCCCATCCCGGGCGGCGGCCTCAAGCCCACTCAGCCCGCCCAACGCCCCCGGCCCAGCCTGATGGCCATCCCCAGCCCCGGGGCCAGTCGACCGACCCAGCGCCCCCTCCCGGGCAGCCGGTCAAAGCACAGCCGAACGACCAGCCAGCCCCTTCAGCTCGCTCAGCCCCTCAACCCGGACGACGCCCCACAGCCCAGCCCCAGCGATCACCACAGCCATCCAGCCGCGCTCTCACCCGTCACGCCCCACCTCACGCGTCTCACGCAGATCGTGCATGCCACAAAGGTCACGCACCTCTGCTAGCCACGCCCGCCCCTCACACCCCCAGCTCAGCCGCGATCCGGCCTGTCTTCACCGCGGCGGCCAAGGCTGCATGGTCCGCTTCCGTGCGGTCGGCATAGGCGAGGGCGAACCTTGCCACCGCCTCGTCCAGCTCCTCGTTCTTGCCGCAGTAGCCGGCCAGCAGGCGCGGGTCGGCGCTGTGCGCGTGGGCTCGGGCCAGGAGGGCGCCGGTCATCCGGGCGTAGTCGTCCATCTGGTCGCCGGACAGCTGCGCCGGGTCCACGCTGCCCTTGCGGTTTCTGAACTGCCGGACCTGGAAGGGGAGTCCGTCCAGGAGTCCGTCTTCCGGGCGGCCCGTTCCGGCTACTGCCCCGGCCCGGCCCGGCGGCGCTATGTCCTGCACCGTCGTCCAGCCCAGCAGGATGTCGCTGACGACCTGCATCCTGCGCTGCCCGAGCACCACACGGCGCCCCTCGTGTATCGCCGACGGCATGGGGAACCCGGCCTTCTCCACATACGGTGCCAGCACCGAGGCGCGCGCCTCTTTCACCTGCAGCACCAGCGGCTCCCCCCGGTGATCCAGCAGCAGCACCACATACGAACGCAGGCCCACACTGCCCGTGCCGACCACGCGGAAGGCCACATCGTGCACCGCGTATCGGGACAGCAGCGGCAGCCGGTCATCGGGCAGCGTCTCCAGATAGGAGGTGAGGGACGCGGCCACCGCTGCGGCTTCCGCATCCGGCACCCGCCGCAGCACCGGCGGCGCGTCCACGAACCGTCGTCCACCATCCGCCGTCTGCTCCGTGGACTTCGCCGCGAATCGCGCGCTGGTGTTCTTGCGGGCCTTGGCCGACACCCGCTCCAACGTCCCCAGCAGATCCCGGGCGTCGGTGTGCGAGACCAACTCCTCGTCGGCGATGGCATTCCACGCCTCGGTCACCGGCAGCCTGGCCAGCAGCCGCATGGTGCGCCGATACGCGCCCACCGTGTCCAGCGCCGCCTTGCGGCAGTCGTCCTCGCTGGCGCCCCCCTCGCGGCCCGCCAACACCATCGACGTCGCCAGCCGTTTCACGTCCCACTCCCACGGCCCGTACACGGTCTCGTCGAAGTCGTTGAGATCGATGATGAGACCGCCGCGGGCATCGCCGTAGAGACCGAAGTTGGCGGCGTGTGCGTCCCCGCAGATCTGCGCGCCGATGCCGGTCACGGGGCTGTTCGTCAGGTCGAACGCCATCAGGCCCGCAGAGCCGCGGAGGAAGGCGAAGGGGCTGGCGGCCATCCGGCCGACCCGTATCGGCGTCAGCTCGGGCAGTCGTCCGGCGTTGGACGCCTCGACGGCCCCGACCGGATCCGGCCGCCCGGCGGCGATCGAGAGCGCGCCCTGCTCGGAACGGGGCAGTCGCTCCCGCAGCGCCCGGCCGGCGGCCTTGGGCGACGCCCCCGAAGGACCCTGCGCGTCCGCCCTCGCAAACCCCGGTACATACGGCACACGCGACATGGCGGGCCACCTCCCCCTTCACGACCTGCGTCTCTCGTGTCCTGCGTACTCGTCGGCCCGCCGAGCGGTCCCGGCGTGCCGACGAGCAACGACGTTACCGACACTTCGCCAAAGCCCGCACAGCCTGTGGATAACTATCCGGCGGCGCCAGGGACCAGGACTCCCAGAGCCCCAACCGCAGTTCCAGCCCAAGCCGAAGCCGAATCCCAAGACCAAGCAACCAAGCAGCCGAATCGAAAGCACCGCCACGACAATCGCCACGACCACGGCAACCGCCGCCCGCTACACCCCCACCGCCTCCTCCAACTCCTCCTCCAAGTCCTCGTCCAGGCTCTCGCCCGCAGCCCCCCTCGGCTGCCGCGGCGGCACGGTCGCCGCCACCGCGGCAGCCGCCACCGCCGCCGCGTTGGCCGCCGTCTCCGCCTCCGCCGCGCGCCGCCGCTTCTCGGCCAGCGCCGCCGCACCGACCATCAGCACGCCGACGACCAGCCACCACACCAGCGTCCAGAGGTGCCCGGACAGGCCGTAGCCGTCGAAGTAGACATGGCTGCGGGTGCCCTCCACGAAGCCCGCGCCGTTCCAGAAGGAGTGCAGGGCCGCGAAGAACCCGTTCTGCATCTCGGGGCGGAAAATCCCGCCGGAGGAGGTGAAGTTGAGCATCACGAAGAGGGCCATCACGCCGAGCGTCGTCCAGCGCTTGAGGAAGGTGTGCAGGCCGGTGCCGATCAGCAGGATGCCGGCGGAGTAGAGCCACGCCATGCCCCACACGCCCCACAGGCCGTGGTCGACGAGGTGGAAGACGGGGCCCGCGAACGCCGCGCCGATGAGGCTGACCACGAAGGACGTGCCGATCGCCAGCGCCGCCCGGAGCCGGAGCGGCAGCACTGCTCCGGCTCCGCCGATCACCGCGACCGAGGCGTACGAGCCGATGCTGAGCGCGACCAGGAGGAAGAAAACACCCTGCCCGGTGGGGTCGTCCTCGGCGGTCGGCGCCACGTCGGTGACCTTCAGCGGGGCGCCCTGCCGCGCGGCAAGGGGAGTGAAGATCTTCTGCACGACGGAGGCGCTGGTATCGGATCCGGCGGTCGCCACCAGCAGCTCGGGCGCCGGCCGCGCGGAGCCCGCCGCTGCCGCCGCACCCCCTGTGGCACCCGCCCAAGCCGAATCCCCCTTCGCGCCCTGCGCCTTCGCGTCGATCACGTACGCGCCGAAGATCTCCTGGTGCTTGAGCTGCTCGACCGCCGCCGCCCGGTTGCCGACGGTCCGCACCTCCAGCTCGCCGTGCGCCTTGTCGTTGATCGACTGAGCGAGCAGCTGAGCACTCCGGCTCGATCCGACGACCGCCACGGGCAGGTCGTGCGGCGCGGGGTTGGCGAACGCGCCCAGATACGCCAGCCCCATGCCGATGCACATCAGCAGCGGGGTGATCAGGTGCGTCAGGACATGGCGCAGCCCGGTGGAGTGGGCGGGGCGTGCGGAACGGTGGTCGCCGTGTCGTTCGCTTCGGTGGTCGGGACGTCGGACCGTACTCATGGGCAGGCCTTCTCAGCTCGTCGGCTCAGCTGTCGCCACTAGGTGTCAGCCGTCGCCGCCGGCCACCGCCCCATCTAGTTGGCATATACAACTCTCATTTACGTTGTACTATACAACCACCTCTAGGGAAGGCAAGCCGTGGCCCACCGCGACGACTCCGTCGAGACCATCCAGCAGGAGATGACCGCGTTCGCCCGACGAGCCCGCGCGGCCGCCGCCCGGATGCATCCCGAGCTGTCGCTGGTCTCCTACACCCTGCTGGCACACCTCGACGACCAGCACGGATGCCGCGCCACGGACCTCGCGGCGCACTACCTCCTGGACAAGTCCACGGTCAGCCGGCAGATCGCCGCACTGGAGAAACTCGGCTTCGTCGAGCGCCGCGTCGACCCCGACGACCAGCGCGTCCAGGTACTGCACCCCACCGAGAAGGGCGCCCAGGTGCTCGCCAACGTCACCGCCAGCCGCCGCCAGGCCTTCCATCAGCGGCTGGCCGACTGGGACGAGATCGACCTCGACCGCTTCGCAACGTACCTGCAGCGCTACAACGCCGCGCAGGAACGGCTCGGCTAAGGCCCCCGGACACCGAGCACCCCTCAGGCGACGCGCAGGCCCCAGACGACGAGCAGCACTCGGACACCGGGCGCCCCCTCACCCCCGGAGCGGCGACGCCCGCCCACTCCGCGCCTCTTCGGCGCCCGCCCACCCCCCGCTTCTTCCTACTTCCGGAACCGCTCCGGACACTGCCCCCCGTCGGCGAGGTACGTCTCCGCCCAGCGCCCCAGCTCCTTCAGCGCGGGCTCCATCGCCAGACCGGCCTCGGTCAGCCGGTACGAGACGCGCAGCGGCGGTCCCGCGTCCACCTCGCGAACCAGCAGACCGGTCGCCGCCAGCTCCATGAGGCGGTCGGAGAGCATCCGCTCACTGATCCCGGGGATGGCCCGCCGCAGGTCGGCGAAGTGCACCGGCCCCGGCATCAGGGTGGCGACGATGAGCCCCGTCCAGCGCTTCCCGAACAGCTCGAAGACGCGCGCCATGCCGTCGTCGACCTGCCTGCACATCGCCTCGCCGTGGTCCGCCATACACCCAGAGTACCGCCTTCCCGTTTGCTACTGCAGAAAAGTAAGCTCCTGTGTTATTAATAGGGACGTACGGAATTCAACCAGCGGCCGCACCTCGTCCGACCGCGAACCGAAGGACCGATTCCCATGGCCACGCTTCTGCTCATCGACTCCTCCCTCTTCCCCGAGGGCGGCTCCGCCTCCCGCTCCGTCACCTCGGCCTTCCGCAAGGCCTGGGAGGAGCAGCACCCCGACGGCACGGTCATCCACCGCGACCTGGCCACCGACCCGCTGCCGCACCTCGACGGCGTCGCGGCCTCCGCGGCCTTCTCCGACCCGGCCACCCACACCCCCGAGCAGCAGGCCGCCTTCGCGCTGCGGGTCGAGCTCGCCGAGGAGCTGGAGCAGGCCGACGCGGTCGTCATCGCCGCGCCGATGTACAACTTCACGATTCCCTCCACGCTCAAGGCGTGGCTCGACCAGGTGATCATCATGGGCCGCACGGCGGGCGAGACGCCGTCCGCCAAGGGCACCCCGGTCACCGTCGTCGCCAGCCGCGGCGGTTCGTACGCACCGGGCACGCCCCGAGAGTCCTTCGAATACGTCCAGAACTACCTTGAGGCCGTTCTGAACGGCGGTATGGGCCTCGACGTCGACTTCATCGTCCCCGAGCTCACCATGGCCCCCAGCAACCCGGCGATGGCCGAGCTGGTCCCCCTGTACGAGACCTCCCGCGACAAGGCCCACCAGGACGCGGCCACCAAGGCCAAGGCCCTGGCCGAGCGCCTCGCCGCCTGAGACCCACCACCGCGCCCGCCCCGGGGGCACCGGCGACACCACCCCACCCGTAGCCAACGCCCCCGGGCCCGCGCCCACCTCATCTGCCGCACCACCACGCCACCGGGGCCCGCGGCAGACACCCAACAATCGGCCTCCCCCCGCCCCACCTCTTCCGCCACCTACTTCCCCGGTGCCCTCCCCACTCCCACCGTCACCAGCGCCCCCACCGCCAGCGCACCGCCCAGCCACATCACGCCCACCGCGCCCCAACCGTCCGCGGCCCGGCCGCCGAGCAGTGCGCCCAGCGCGATGGCCCCGTTGAACACCGCCACGAACAGCGCGGACGCCGCCTCCCGGGCGCCCGGCGCGGCGGCCATCAGCCAGGTCTGGGTGCTGACGGACACGCCCCCGTAGGCCACGCCCCATACGGCCACCAGGACGGCCGCTCCCGGTACCCCGGCGCCGCGCCCCAGCAGCGGCACCAGCAGCACCGCGCCCGCGAGCACCCCGCAGATCACCAGTAGCGCCGCCCGCGGTGCGCGCGCCGCACCGGCACCGGCGGCGAAGTTGCCCGCCAGGCCCGCCAGGCCGAAGGCCAGCAGCAGCGTGCCGATCTGGTCCGCCCGCGCGCCGGCCACCTGCTCCAGGACCGGCCGCACATAGGTGTACGCCGCGAAATGGCCCGTCACCAGGAGCGCCACCAGCAGCAGTCCGGTCCGTACGGACGCGCCGCGCAGCAGCCGGAGCACGCCGTTCAGCCGGACCGCCCGGTCCTCCGGCAGGGGCGGCAGCAGTACGGCCAGGGTGACCGCCACCGCGCCGCAGACCACGGCCATCGCCACGAACGCGCTGCGCCAGCCGCCGAGTTCACCCAGGAATGTGCCGGCCGGCACCCCCAGCACCGACGCCGCTGCGACCCCGCTGAAGATCAGGGAGGTGGCCGCCGGGACCCGTCTGCCGGGCACCAGCCGCACCGCGAGCCCCGCGGCGATCGCCCACACCCCTCCCATCCCCAGCCCCACCAGCACCCGTGCCGTCAGCAGCACCGCGGCGTTCGGCGCATACGCCGCGACCAGGTTCGCCACCGCCAGCGTGCCCATCAGGGCGACCAGCACCGCCCGCCGGTCCCGCCGCCCCACCAGCAACGTCAGCACCGGCGCGGCCACCGCCGCGACCAGGCCCGTCACGGTCAGGGTCAGCCCCGCCGTACCGTCCGAGACCCGCAGCTCCCGGCCGATCGGTGTCAGCAGCCCCACCGGCAGCATCTCCGAGGTCACAACGGTGAACGTCGCCGCCGCCAGCGCCCCCACCGCCGACCAGCCGCCGCCCCGTACTCCCGCCGACTCCCCTGCACATCCACCTGGTTCACGTCCGCGGACCGCCGTCCCGCCCTCACCGTTCGTCATGTCCCCAGCCAACGCCCGCACCCACCGGGGAACAACGGCCAACTCCTCACCCTTCTATGAGCAGGACTCATCGATCCGTCTTCGAGCGGGACCCATCGATCCGTCGAGCCATGCCACCGGCCACCACCACCCCACGAAGGACCCCATGAGCGGCAGCGGCCCACCGGCCACGACCACCACCGCCCTCCGCCCCGCCCCCGGCCTCGAACTCCGCGAGCTGGAGTGCTTCCTCGCCCTGTCCGAGGAGCTGCACTTCGGCCGCACCGCCGAGCGGCTGTACGTGTCGCAGAGCCGCGTCAGCCAGCTTCTGCGGGCCCTGGAGTCCCGGATCGGCGCCCGCCTGGTGGACCGCACCAGCCGCCGGGTCCGCCTGACTCCGCTCGGCGAGGAGTTCCGTACGTCGCTCCGCCCCGCCTACGACGCACTGCGCGCCACCGTGGAGCGCGCCCGCAGCGCAGCCCGCGGCATCGAGGGCCGGCTGACGATCGGCTTCCAAGGCACCGCGGACGACCGCATCATGCGGGCCATCGACGCCTTCCACCGCCGCCACCCGGCCTGCGCCACCCAGATCGTCGAGATCCCGCTCTGCGACCCCTTCGGCGCGCTGCGCAGCGGCGCCGTCGACATCGCCGTCACGCTGCTGCCCATGACCGAACCCGATCTCACCCTCGGCCCGGTCTTCTCCGCCCAGCAGCAGACCCTCGCGGTTTCCGTACGCCACCCGCTGGCGGCCCGCCCCACGATCACCGCCGAGGACCTCGCCGGCATCGCCCTGATCTCCCCGGGCGGCCCGGCACCCGCTTACTGGCGCGCGGCCCACGCCCCGACCGCCACCCCTCAGGGCCGCCCGATACCCGCCGGCCCCAAGGTCAGCACCCTGCAGGAGGGCCTCACGCTCACCGCGGCCGACCGCGGCGGGATGCTGCTGTGCCGCCCCACCGCCGAGTACCACGGCCGCCGCGACATCGCCTTCGTCCCCGTCACCGGCCTGCCGGACTCCGTCCTGGGGCTCGTCCACCACACCGAGCGGGAAACGGCCCGCGTCCGCGCCTTCCGCACGGCCGTGACCGAGACCGCGGAGCCGGCGGAGGACGTCGCAAAGGCCACGTAGGCGATGAAGGTGACAGAGGAAACAAAGAGGCAGAGACCCGGAGAAGGCAAAGAAGACGAAAAAGGCAATGGAGGCGAATGGCGAGAAGACGGAGATGACGGAGAAGGGGAGAAGAGGAGAAGGCGATGAAGGGGATAGATCCAGCAATGGGAACGAAGCCCAAAGAAGAAGATCCTCGAAGATCCCCAGAGCCCCGAAGGTGATCTACCCCGCAAGCCTCCGACCGAGCGACCCACACCCGCCCGCACCCCGCCCGTCCCCGCCCCATCCCCGAACCCCGTGACGTACCCGACAGCGTGAGGAAGACAACAAGAAACCCCCGGCTTCCGGATTTCTCCGGAGACCGGGGGTCTCATCTGTGCGCGAGGGGGGAGTTGAACCCCCACGCCCTTTCGGGCACTGGAACCTGAATCCAGCGCGTCTGCCTATTCCGCCACCCGCGCATGGGTGCTGTCGTTTGATTCTCTCACGTGATCCGGGCTGTTCCGTCCGGGTCTTGTGCGAGCGCCTTCCGACATCCAGAACATTAGCACGCTGCCCGGGGTGGGTTCACACGCCTTTCCCCTGGGCACCCGGGTCGAGATGGCACCCTCCTCGCCTCGGGCATTCGCCGAGTGCCGCCCCTAGGGGTCACACTCGCGGTAGCCGCAACCGGAACGAGGCCCACCCGGGCCCACCCCGGAGGTGGCCGGAACGGCTCGTGCCGCACGGTGTCCGGCTCCGGCCCCCGCCCGGCAGGGGTGGTCGGCGGTTGCGCGACACTGTCTTCGGGGCACATCTACGATCGCAGTGCACAAGCAGTGGGCAAGGAGCAGAGCAAGCACCGGGCAACCCTGTGAGGGGCGACACTCGTCCTCAAGGCGGGAAAGGGGAACCAGCCGATTTCCCGACGCGTGGATACGATCAGTAAGCAGTATCAGGACGACCCGATCAGGACGACCCCGACGACGGCTGAGGAAGGAGGTGCCCCGTGGGAGTACTGAAGCGTTTCGAGCAGCGTCTCGAAGGTCTCGTCAACGGCACCTTCGCCAAGGTGTTCAAGTCCGAGGTGCAGCCCGTTGAGATCGCCGGCGCCCTGCAGCGCGAGTGCGACAACAACGCCACCATCTGGAACCGCGACCGCACCGTCGTCCCCAACGACTTCATCGTCGAGCTGAGCACCCCCGACTACGAGCGGCTCAGCCCGTACAGCGGGCAGCTCGGCGACGAGCTGTCGAGCATGGTCCGCGACTACGCCAAGCAGCAGCGCTACACCTTCATGGGGCCGATCAAGGTCCATCTGGAGAAGGCCGACGATCTCGACACCGGCCTGTACCGCGTCCGCAGCCGTACGCTCGCCTCCAGCTCGTCCCAGGACCAGCCGGGCCCGGCGGCGGCCCAGCGTGCCTCCGCGGTGCCCCGCGGCGGCCATGTGAGCCCGCCTCCGATGCCCTCGTCCCCGCCTCCCGGCGGTGCACAGCCCGTACCCCGTACGGCACCGCCCGGTGCAGGACCGCAGCCCTACGCGCAGACCAGGCGCTGGATCGAGATCAACGGCACCCGCCACCAGATCTCGCGCTCCACTCTCGTGCTGGGCCGCAGCACCGACGCTGACGTACGGATCGACGACCCGGGTGTCTCCCGGCGTCACTGTGAGATCCGGGTCGGAACGCCCCCCACGATCCAGGATCTGGGTTCCACGAACGGCATCGTGGTAGACGGGCAGCACACCACTCGCGCTAATCTCCGCGACGGCTCGCGGATTGTCGTGGGCAGTACCACCATCGTTTACCGGCAAGCCGAAGGGTGAAGCGGGGAGCATGTCAGAGCTGACCCTCACGGTCATGCGGTTGGGTTTCCTCGCCGTACTGTGGCTGTTCGTCATCGTGGCCGTACAGGTCATCCGCAGCGATCTGTTCGGCACGCGCGTCACACAGCGCGGTGCCGCCCGGCGCGGCGGGCCGGATGCGCGCGCGCAGCGCCAGGCTGCCGCGCCCCCGCAGCAGCCGCGCGGCCGCCAGGAAGGCGGCCGCGGAGGCAACCGCCAGCGCCGTGGAGCCCCCACGAAGCTGGTGGTCTCCGAAGGCTCGCTGACCGGTACCACCGTCGCCCTCCAAGGCCAGACGATCTCCCTGGGCCGTGCGCACGACTCCACGATCGTGCTGGACGACGACTACGCGTCCAGCAGGCATGCCAGGATCTACCCGGACCGTGACGGCCAGTGGATCGTCGAGGACCTCGGTTCCACCAACGGCACGTACCTGGACCGGACCCGACTGACGACCCCGACACCGATTCCGCTGGGAGCCCCGATCCGCATCGGCAAGACCGTCATCGAGCTGCGGAAGTAGTACGACAATGAGCGAGCGCAGCGAGCGAGCCGCGGCGGTCCACTCGGCGGACCCGGGCGTGCTCCCGACCGGAGGGTGGGCAGTGTGGCTCGACGAGACCGGCTGTACCCCGAGCCGACGGGTGAGGTGCGCATGAGTCTGTCACTGCGCTTCGCCGCCGGATCGCACAAGGGCATGATCCGCGAGGGCAACGAAGACTCCGGCTACGCCGGTCCGCGCCTGCTCGCCATCGCCGACGGCATGGGCGGCCAGGCCGCCGGCGAGGTCGCCTCCTCCGAGGTGATCTCCACACTCGTCCAGCTCGACGACGACGTCCCGGGCTCGGACCTGCTGACGTCGCTCGGCAGCGCCGTGCAGCGCGCCAACGACCAGCTGCGGGTGATGGTCGAGGAGGACCCCCAGCTGGAGGGCATGGGCACGACCCTGACCGCCCTGCTGTGGACCGGGCAGCGGCTCGGGCTCGTCCACGTCGGCGACTCCCGCGCCTATCTGCTGCGCGACGGCGTACTGACCCAGATCACCCAGGACCACACCTGGGTGCAGCGGTTGGTCGACGAGGGACGGATCACCGAAGAGGAAGCCACCACGCACCCGCAGCGGTCGCTGCTGATGCGGGCGCTGGGCAGCGGCGATCATGTCGAGCCGGATCTGTCGATCCGCGAGGTGCGGGCCGGCGACCGGTATCTGATCTGCTCGGACGGGCTGTCCGGAGTCGTCAGCCACCAGACGCTGGAAGAGACCCTGGCCAGCTACCACGGGCCGCACGAGACGGTGCAGGAGCTGATCCAGCTCGCGCTGCGCGGCGGCGGGCCCGACAACATCACCTGCATCGTCGCCGACGTCCTGGACGTGGACGGCAACGAGACGATGGCCGGGCAGCTCAACGACACCCCGGTGATCGTGGGCGCCGTCGCGGAGAACCAGCACCAGCTCAGCGACCCCAGCACGATGCAGACGCCCGCCGCCCGGGCCGCCGAGCTCGGCCGGCCCGGAGGCCAGCCGGCCCCCGGGGGTGCCTTCGGCCCGCCCGGAAGCGGTGGCCCCGAGGTCCCCGGTCCGCCGCAGGGCTCCTTCGGCGCGTTCATGGACGAGGACTTCGTCAAGCCCAAGCGGGGCAGATGGATCAAGCGGTCCCTGCTCATCGCGCTCGCCCTGGCCGTCGTCGGCGGCGGGGCCTACGCGGGCTACCGCTGGACGCAGACCCAGTACTTCGTCGGCACCAAGGACGACCACGTCGCGCTCTACCGGGGTATCAGCCAGGACCTCGCGTGGATCAAGCTCAACGACGTGGACGAGGACCACCCCGAGATCGAACTCAAGTACCTGCCGCTGTACCAGCGCAACCAGGTCAAGGAGACCATCGCGGTCGACAGCCGTACGCAGGCCGCCGCGAAGGTGAGCGAGCTGAGCAAGCAGGCCAACGCCTGCCGCAGCAAGGAGCAGCGGGAGGCGGCCGAGCGCGAGGCGGCCCGCAACAAGGGCAAGGGCCAGGCGGGTACGCCCACCAAGCCCGGGACGCCCACCAAGCCGGGGACGCCGACGGCCAAGCCCGGTTCCACCGACAAGGCGGGCACGGCCGGGACTCTCGCGGCGACCGTGACCCCGACACCCACACCCACTCCCAGCCAGGCCCCCTCCGAGGAGCAGCTGAAGCTGGAAAAGAATTGCAGCACCCAGCAGTGAGGGCGTAGGGGGCCGGACATCTCATGAGCAGTACCACCAACACCACCACCATCGGCACCATCGGAGCCCCGAGCCGCCGCAACACCGAGCTGGCCATGCTGGTCTTCGCGGTGCTGATTCCGGTGTTCGCTTACATCAACGTCGGCCTGGCGAAGGACGGTTCGGTGCCGGCCGGTGTGCTGGGCTACGGCCTGGGCCTCGGCCTGCTGGCGGGCGTCACGCACCTCGTCGTCCGCAAGTGGGCGCCGTACGCCGACCCGCTGATGCTGCCCATCGCCACCCTGCTGAACGGCCTGGGGCTGGTCTTCATCTGGCGGCTCGACCAGGAGCCCTCGCTGGGCAAGGCGATGGCGCCCAACCAGCTGATGTGGTCCACGCTCGGTGTGGCGCTGTTCCTCGGCATCCTGATCTTCCTCAAGGACCACCGGGTCCTGCAGCGCTACACCTACATCTCGATGGTGGTCGCGCTGGTGCTGCTGGTCGCGCCGATGTTCTTCCCTGGCGTGAACGGCGCGAAGATCTGGATCACGATCCCCGGCCTCGGCTCGCTCCAGCCCGGTGAGTTCGCGAAGATCATCATCGCGATCTTCTTCGCCGGCTACCTGATGGTGAAGCGGGACGCCCTGGCGCTGGCCAGCCGCCGCTTCATGGGGCTCTACCTCCCGCGCGGCCGCGACCTCGGCCCGATCCTGGTCATCTGGGCGCTGAGCCTGATGATCCTGGTCTTCGAGACCGACCTGGGTACCTCGCTGCTGTTCTTCGGCCTGTTCGTCGTGATGCTGTACGTCGCGACCGAGCGGACCAGCTGGATCGTGTTCGGCCTCCTGCTCAGCGCCGGCGGCGCGGTCGCGGTGGCGTCGTTCGAGTCGCACGTCCAGACGCGTGTGCACAACTGGCTCAACCCGCTGGAGCTGCTCGACGGCGGTGTCACCGAGACCGCCCAGGCCATGTACTCCTTCGGCTCCGGCGGCATCCTGGGCTCCGGCCTGGGACAGGGCTACTCCCGCCTGATCCTGGGCATCGCGCCGAAGAGCGACTACATCCTCGCCACCGTCGGCGAGGAGGTCGGGCTTGCCGGACTGATGGCCATCCTGCTGCTGTACGGCCTGCTGATCGAGCGAGGCATCCGCACCGCGCTGGCCGCCCGCGACCCGTTCGGCAAGCTGCTGGCCGTCGGCCTCTCCGGCGCCTTCGCGCTGCAGGTCTTCGTCGTCGCCGGCGGTGTGACGGGCCTGATCCCGCTGACGGGTATGACGATGCCGTTCCTGGCCCAGGGTGGCTCCTCCGTGATCGCCAACTGGGCGCTGGTGGGGATCCTGCTCCGGATCAGCGACACCGCGCGCCGCCCGGCGCCGGCCCCCGCCCCGTCCACCGACGCCGAGATGACCCAGGTGGTCCGCCCGTGAACAAGCCTCTGCGCCGGGTCGCGATCTTCTGCGGCCTGCTCGTCCTCGCCCTGCTCGTCCGCGTCAACTGGGTGCAGTTCGTCAAGGGCGACGAGCTCAAGAACGACCCGCACAACCGGCGGGTGGCCATCGAGCGCTACAGCACGCCGCGCGGCAACATCGTCGTCGACGGCAAGGCGGTCACCGGCTCCACGACGACCGACAGCGGCGACTTCAAGTACAAGCGCACGTACAAGAACGGCAAGATGTGGGCGCCGGTCACCGGCTACGCCTCGCAGGCCTTCGACGCCAACCAGCTCGAGAAGCTCAACGACGGCATCCTCACCGGCACCGACGACAGGCTCTTCTTCAGCCGCACGGTCGACATGTTCACCGGCAGCAAGCAGAAGGGCGGTGACGTGGTGACCACCCTGAACGCCAAGGCGCAGAAGGCCGCCTTCGACGGCCTGGGCGACCAGAAGGGCGCGGTCGCCGCGATCAACCCGGAGACCGGCGCGATCCTGGCGCTGGCCAGCACCCCGTCGTACGACCCGTCCACCTTCGCCGGCATGAGCGACAAGGACGCCAAGGCCTACCTGGGGCTGCAGAAGAAGAACAACCCCGACGAGCCGATGCTCAACCGGGCGCTGCGCCAGACCTACCCGCCGGGCTCGACCTTCAAGGTCGTCACGGCCGCGGCGGCCCTGGAGAACGGCCTCTACACCGACGTCAACGCCAAGACCGAATCCCCGCTGCCCTACACGCTGCCCGACACCACCGTCGAGCTGAAGAACGAGGGCAACATCCCCTGCGAGAACGCCAGCCTGCGCGAGGCGCTGCGCTGGTCCTGCAACACGGTGTTCGGCAAGATCAGCGCGGACCTCGGCAACAAGAAGATGAAGGCCGAGGCCGAGAAGTTCGGCTTCAACGACGGCAAGATCGACACTCCGGTCCGCACCGCGGAGAGCATCTTCCCCACGGACAACCGGCCGCAGAACGCGATGGCGGGCATCGGCCAGGCCTCCAACCGCGCCACCCCGCTGCAGATGGCCATGGTCGCCTCGGCGGTCGCCAACGGCGGCAAGCTGATGAAGCCGTACATGGTCGAGCAGCTGGTCGCGCCGAACCTCAACGTGGTGCAGCAGCACACGCCGCAGGAGATGAACCAGCCGCTCTCGCCGGAGAACGCGCAGAAGATCCAGAGCATCATGGAGACCGTGGTCAAGGAGGGCACGGGAACCAACGCCCAGATCCCGAACGTCACAGTCGGCGGTAAGACCGGTACCGCGCAGCACGGCGAGAACAACAAGGACAACCCGTACGCCTGGTTCATCTCCTACGCGAAGACCGACAAGGGCACCCCCGTCGCGGTCGCCGTCGTCATCGAGGGATCCGACACCCTCCGCGACGACATCGCCGGTGGCAAGCTCGCCGCGCCGATCGCGAAGCGCGTCATGGAGGCGGTACTCGAAGGCGAGAAGTGACTCGGGTCATGCCCATACCGGTCATATATCAGGTTGCGGCTCTGACCCGATCCGATGTGGCGTGCCGGGTACGGTAGCCCGGACAGCACACCGCCGGACCACACACCGGTGCGGTCGGGACTGACGGAGAGGGCTGGAGAAGCTTATGGAAGAGCCGCGTCGCCTCGGCGGCCGGTACGAGCTGGGCTCGGTGCTCGGCCGCGGTGGCATGGCCGAGGTCTACCTCGCCCATGACACCCGCCTGGGCCGCACCGTGGCTGTGAAGACGCTGCGGGTGGATCTCGCCCGTGACCCTTCCTTCCAGGCCCGGTTCCGCCGTGAGGCCCAGTCGGCCGCCTCGCTGAACCATCCGTCGATCGTCGCGGTCTACGACACCGGCGAGGACTATGTCGACGGGGTCTCGATCCCGTACATCGTCATGGAGTACGTGGACGGCTCCACCCTGCGTGAGCTGCTGCACTCCGGGCGGAAGCTGCTGCCGGAGCGTTCGCTGGAGATGACCACCGGCGTCCTCCAGGCGCTCGAGTACTCCCACCGGGCCGGCATCGTCCACCGCGACATCAAGCCGGCCAACGTCATGCTGACGCGCACCGGCCAGGTCAAGGTCATGGACTTCGGCATCGCCCGCGCGATGGGCGACGCCGGAATGACGATGACGCAGACCGCGGCCGTCATCGGCACCGCGCAGTACCTCTCGCCCGAGCAGGCCAAGGGCGAGCAGGTCGACGCCCGCTCCGACCTGTACTCCACCGGCTGTCTGCTCTACGAGCTGCTCACGGTCCGGCCGCCGTTCATCGGCGACTCGCCGGTCGCGGTGGCCTATCAGCATGTCCGCGAGGAGCCGCAGAAGCCGAGCAACTTCGACCCCGAGATCACGCCGGAGATGGACGCCATCGTCCTGAAGGCGCTGGTCAAGGACCCGGACTACCGCTATCAGTCGGCCGATGAGATGCGCGCCGACATCGAGGCGGCGCTGGAGGGCCAGCCGGTCGCGGCGACCTCCGCCATGGGTGCGGCCGGCTTCGACCAGGACCAGCCGACCACGATGCTGCGTCCGCAGGATCCGGCGGGCCAGACCTCCATGCTTCCGCCGATGAACGCGGACGACGGCGGCTACGGCTACGAGGACCGTGGCGACCGGCGGCGCGGCGGCCAGAAGAAGAGCCACACCTCGACGATCCTGCTGGTGCTCGCGGCGGTGCTCGTCCTGGTCGGTGCGATCTTCATCGGCAAGGCGATGTTCAGCGGTGGCAACAAGACCGCCGAGACGACGGTGCCCAACCTCGTCGGAAAGACCCTGTCGGAAGCCAAGGACTTCGGCGTCAACGGCGGCTTCAAGGTCGCTCTGGGCGGCCGCAAGGCCTGCGACAACGTCAAGAAGGGCCAGGTCACCGAGCAGGAGCCGGCCGCGGGCGGCGACATCCGCAAGGGCGAGTCGGTCACGGTCACGCTGTGCTCGGGAGGTGTGAAGGTCACCGTTCCCGACGTGACCGGCTACACCTATGCCAAGGCCAGCTCGATGCTCGACGGCAAGGGCTTCAAGAACGTCACGCAGGAGGCGAAGGTCACCGACGAGGGCAAGCCGGGCACGGTCATCGACCAGGACCCCGATCCTCAGAGCGAGGCCTCCAAGAACGCGAAGATCACCCTGTTCGTCGCCCAGGCGAGCCCGAAGACGACCGTCCCGGACGTGAAGGGCCAGGACGCCGCGGCGGCCGAGAAGCAGCTCAGGGACCTGGGCTTCAACGTCACCAAGACCGAGCAGGAGACCCCCGACCCGAACATGGTCGGCAAGGTGATCGGTCAGAGCCCTGAGGGCACCACCGAGGTCAAGAACGGCTCCACGGTCAGCCTCACGATCGGCAAGGCGGCGGCGCAGGCACCCGTGCCGGACGTGAGGGGGCGGACGGTCAAGGAGGCGAAGCAGATGCTGCAGCAGGCCGGCTTCAAGAACATCCAGTTCGCCGGGGGCAGTTCGCCGGAGGACAACGCCCGGGTGCTCAACCAGGACCCGGCGCCGACCACCCCGTCCGACCCCGCTTCCACCACCGTGACCCTCACCACCATCGGTGGCGGTGGCGGCAACGGCAACAACGGCGGCGGCGGCGACGATGGCGGCTTCTTCGGCGGCCCGTTCGGCGGCTGACAGCCGACGTCCGTGACGTGACATCACAGCGGAGCCCCGGCGGCCCTTGGAGGGCTGCCGGGGCTCCGTCGTTGCGCGACCGAGGCGGTTCACCACAAGTGACTTGCCCTCCCTCCTGACGGGCCGTAAGTTCGGTCCGGTATTCGAACAACTACAGGGGGAGAGTTTCTTGAAGAGGCGCACTCGCCGTGCCGGTTCCGTCGGCGCGCTCGTCGGCATCACGCTCGGGCTCGGCCTGGTCAACGCCGGATCCGCCGCCGCTTCGACGCCGTCCGGCTGCTCTTCGGTGCGGCAGGTCGGAGCCACCAAGTATGTGAAGTACAAGGGGAAGCCGGCCGCTTCGGTCAAGCAGTACTACGGCTGCGGAAAGATGTACGGCTACCTCTTGATCTGGGACTCCTTCCGCAAGAACCACACGTGGAAGTACGCGTCCGTCTCCGTCACCACGCCGGATGGATACGCCCACGGCCTGGTGCTGAAGAACCGCCCGGCCTACGAGATGTGGAGCAAGGGCTACGCCACGACCAACTGCACCCAGGGCTTCGGCCGTGTCCAGTTCGGCGACGGGGCCAACACCGCGTATGTGAAGACCGCCACGGTCTGCTGACCGCGGCATCGCACACCGCGTCCGTGGCGGCTCTCTCCGGAGGGCCGCCACGGTCGTTCTCAACTGCCCAGGCGTGTCAGCCCAGTTCCTTCGGCGGTGTGCGGTCCGCGTCGACCTTTTCCGTGCGGACCAGTTCGCCCCAGACGATGTAGCGGTAGGTCGAGGTGTAGACCGGGGTACAGGTCGTCAGGGTGATGTAGCGGCCCGGCTTGCGCTTGCCGGACTCCTTGGGGACCTTGTTGAGGACGTCGACGTTGTACTTCGAGGTCTGCGGGAGCGTCGCGTAGACCTTGTAGACGTACCAGGTGTCCTTGGTCTCGAAGACGATCGGGTCGCCGTCCTTGAGCTTGTCGATGTTGTGGAACTTCGCGCCGTGACCGTCGCGGTGCGCGGCGAGGGTGAAGTTGCCCTTCTTGTCCTGAGGCAGCCCCGACTTGACCGGCTTGGTGTAGTAGCCGGCTACCCCCTCATTGAGGACGCCTTCGGCGGTGCTCTTCTTGACGAGCACCTCGCCGTTGTTCATCGCCGGTACGTGCAGAAAGCCGATGCCGTCCTTGGTGTCCAGCTCCCCCGGCCCCTTGGGCCCGCTGCTCGCCCAGTGCTGGCGTACCTGGTCGCTCTGCTTGTGCGCCTCGCGGTCGGCGAGGACGTTGGTCCACCACAGCGAGTACGCGACGAAGAGGCCCATGATCAGGCCGGCCGTGATCAACAGCTCGCCGATGACGCTGACGATGGAGGCGATGGTCCGGCGTACCCGGCGCCGCGGCTTGGGTGGCGGCGCGAACCGGTCGCTGTCCTCGTCGGTTCCGGTTGCAGTCACCGCGTAGTACCCCTTTTGTGTTCGCTCAGCCGGCGAGCGCTTCCGGTTTGCCCTTGCTCCGCGGTCGCTCGTCGACCATCTTGCCCCAGACGATCATCCGAAAGGTACTGGTGAACTCCGGCGTGCACGTCGTCAGGGTGATGTAGCGCCCCGGTCCCGTAAATCCCGAGCCGGGCGGTACCGGACCGATGACGCTGGTGTTGCTCGGAGACGTCTGCGGAAGGATGCTCTCCATCTCGTACGTGTAGTACGAGCTCTGCGTCTCGACGATGATCTTGTCGCCCTTGGTGAGCTTGTTGATGTACCGGAACGGCTCACCGTGCGTATTGCGATGGGCCGCGACCGCGAAGTTGCCCTTCTTGTCCCAGGGCATCGCCGTCTTGAGCCCGCTGCTCTTGTCGTAGTGCCCGACCATGCCGTGGTCCAGCACACTGGGCTTGTCGATGCCCTCGGCGATCGGCGCCTTCACATCCAGCTTGGGGATGTACATGATCCCGAAGCGCTCGCCGGCCGCGAGGTTCTTCTTCTCCCCGCCGCCCTTGTCCCACTCGTGCTGGAGGTTGTTGGCGGCGCCGCCCGCCTCCTGTTCGGCCATCACATTCGTCCACCACAGCTGGTAGGTGACGAAGAGCAGCATCAGTACGCCGAGGGTGATGAACACCTCGCCCAGCGCGCGGCTGACGATCAGGCTGGGGCTGTCCTTGGCGGCGCGGGCGGCCCGTCGGGCCTCCAGTCGGGAAGTGGGGGCGGAGGTCGGTTCAGAGGCCGTCTCTGCGGCCTCTGTGGCGGCTACCGCATCGCCGCGCCGGCCATGCCTGCCGCCTCGCTTGGCGGCCTCCTGAGCGGCCTTACGCCGGGCCGCACGCCCCCCGGCCGCCGCGGTGGACACCGACGTCGATGTTTCACGTGAAACGGCCGCCTCGGTTTCACGTGAAACGGTGCCCCCGCCGCGCTTCTCCGCCTGCCGCAGCGCCATGGTCTCGTCGTCCGGCCCCTGCGCGGCGGGCGAGGGGGCGGGCCCGGAGACGGACGGAGTGGCGGGCGGGGTGACGGACGGAGTGGCGGGCGGGGAGTACGGGGCGTGCCCGGCCCTGGCCCTGGGGACATGGCCCTGTCGCTGGTTCTGCCCCTGCCTCGGGCCCTGGCTCGGGCTCTGCCCCTGGCTCCCGGCGGCGGACTCGGGGCCGAAGGGCTGCGGTCCCCGTGGGGCCGGGGGCGCCGCCGGGGCCTGCCGTTGCGACGTCTGCTGCGGCCTCTGCTGCTGCGCCGGCTGCGGCCGGAACCACGGTGAGCCCGGAAGCCCTTCCTCCGCCGGCTTGCCCCGTCGGCGCCCCCGGCCCGGTTGGTCGAGCAGACTCGGCGTGGGCGTCGGGGTGGGCGGGGAAGCGGGTGCCGGCGTGGGAGGCGGCGATGCCTGCCCCGGCAGCGGATCGTTCAGCGGGTCGTCGAGCTGCCCCACCGCCGCCTCGAACGCATCGGGGCGCCCGTACGGGTCCTGCGACCCGCGCGGCTCCTGCGACGCGTTCGGCTGTTCCGGCTCGTACGGGTCGTAGGGTCTCCCTTCACGCTCGGGGCGCAGGGCGGTCACGCGCCGGCCTTGCCGACCACCGGGGCGAGCCCCGTCGAGCGCTCCACAGCTCCCTCATCGCCGCATTCGACGAGCCAGTTGGCCAGCATCCGGTGCCCCCACTCGGTCAGTACCGACTCGGGGTGGAACTGCACACCCTCCACCGGCAGTTCGCGGTGCCGCAGGCCCATGACGATCCGTCCGCCGGGGACGTCCTCGGCCTCCGTCCAGGAGGTGACGATCAGTTCGTCGGGGACGGTGTCGGGCTCGACGGCCAGCGAGTGGTAGCGGGTGGCGGTGAAGGGGGAGGGCAGACCGGAGAAGACGCCGATGCCCTCGTGGAGGACGGGCGAGGTCTTGCCGTGCAACAGCTCGGGCGCGCGGTCCACCACACCGCCGTAGGCGACCGCCATCGACTGCATGCCCAGGCACACGCCGAAGACCGGGACGCCGGTGTCCGCGCAGTGCCGGACCATCTCGACGCAGACGCCGGCCTGCTCGGGGGTGCCGGGGCCGGGCGAGAGCAGCACCCCGTCGAAGCCGTCCTGGGCGTGCCGGGGCGCGACCTCGTCGTTGCGCAGCACCTCGCACTCGGCGCCCAGTTGGTAGAGGTACTGGACGAGGTTGAAGACGAAGCTGTCGTAGTTGTCGACGACAAGAATCCGTGCGGTCATCGGACGGCTGCCATCCCTTGGTCGACCGTGACGTCATTGAAGGGCAGCAGCGGCTCCGCCCACGGAAAGACGTACTGGAAGAGCACGAAGACGATCGCCAGCACGAGCACCAGGGAAATCAGCGCCTTGACCCATGTGTTGCCCGGCAGATGCCGCCAGATCCAGCCGTACATGCTGTCGCTGTCCCCTTGCCGATGCCGATGACGATGTCGATTGCGACACCAGGGTAAGGGGCGAGGGCGGGGGCAGGGGGGTCAGCTCGTCAAAGCCGATGGCCTTCCCTGTGCCACGGGTTGGGTGGAGTCGAGGTGTGCCCAGGCGATCAGCCGGTGGCTGTGGCCCCATTCCGGCTCGCAGGTGGTCAGTGTGAGGTAGCGCCCGGGACCGTTGAATCCGGACTTGCGCGGTACGGGGTCGATCACGCCGATATCGCCGGGCAGCGTGGTGTAGGGCCGGTTGTCGATGCGGTAGGTGAACCAGGTCGTGCCGTCGGTCAGCACCACGGCGTCGCCGGGCCGCAGCCGCGGGAAGTCCTTGAAGGGGTCGCCGTAGGTGCGGCGGTGGCCGGCGACGGAGAAGTTGCCGACCTCTCCGAGGCGGGCGGTGCGCGCGTAGTGGCCGAGGCCCCGTTTGAGGACGTCGGTCCCGGTGCCTTCCAGTACGGGCTTGGCCCAGTCGGCGCCGAGGCGCGGGATGTACATGACGGCGAAGGAGCCGCCCGACACATAGCGGCGGGGCCGCGGGGCCGGGGTGGGCTCGCCGGCGGCGGGATCGGATCCGGGCCCGGTGGCCGGCGACGACGACCACTGGTGCTGGAGCTTGCCGATCTCACCGTCCATGGCGCTGTCGGCCCGTATGCCGGTCCAGAAGAGCAGGTAGACCACGAAGAGGACGATCAGCCCGCCGACCGTGACGCAGATCTCGCTGAGCGTCCGCACGATCCACCGCAGCGTCATCCGGCCCCCGCCCCTCCCCGCCGCCCCGCGGGCTACGGCTTCACAGGCTGTGCGTAGTGGAGATCCACTGTGCCGGAGTAGCCGGGAAGAGTCACCGCCTCGTGCTGGTCGACTTTCCAGCCCAGTCCGTAGGCGTTGACGTACTGCAGGTAGTTCTGGATGGCGGGGGAGGCGGTCAGCGCGTTGTTGAGCGCCTCGCGGTCGCCGACGGCGGTGACCTTGTACGGCGGGGAGTAGACCCGGCCCTGGAGGATCAGGGTGTTGCCGACGCAGCGCACCGCGCTGGTGGAGATCAGCCGCTGGTCCATGACCTTGATCCCCTTGGCGCCGCCCTGCCACAGGGCGTTGACCACGGCCTGCAGGTCCTGCTGGTGGATGACCAGGTCGTTGGGCTGCGGCTCGGGAACGCCGGGGATCTTGGCGGTGGCGTTCGGCGGGGCGTCGGTGAGGGTGACGGTCACGCCCTGGCCGGCCAGCGGCTTGGTGCCGGCGCTCTTCTCCAGCGCCCTGAGCTTGGCGTCCTCGGCCTTGGAGCTGCCGTTGTCGCGCTGTGCGAGGGCGTCGACCTCCTCGCGCAGGGTGGCGTTGCGGTCGTCCTGGGCGCCGTTTTTGTGGCTGCGTTCCTGGATGAGGTCGGACAGCCGCAGCATGGAGTCGTCCGAGCGTAGATTGGTGCCACGCGCGGTGTCGAAGCTCAGCCAGAAGAGCAGCCCGGCGAGCGCGAAGACGATCAGAGTGAGAAGCCGTACGGGCCGCAGTCGCAGGCGGGCGGGGTGGCCGGAGGAGTCAGCGGAATTACTCAACGTACCCTTACTCCTTACGACGCCGCGGAAGCACTACGCTAACGGACGCCCGGGAAAGGAATCCGCTCCCCATCGCGTCCACAGCCCGGCGCACACCTCGTACCTCCCCCGCGCGGACAGGTCAGCCGCTCGAGCGACGTCGAGAGTGGGGGAGCAGCACATCGACAGGAGAGTTCCTCGTGCCGAAGTCACGGATCCGCAAGAAGGACGACTTCACGCCGCCGCCGGCGAAGACCACCAACCTGAAGATGGCCTCAGGCCGTGGCTGGGTGGCGCCGCTGATGCTGGCGATGTTCCTGATCGGGCTCGTGTGGATCGTGCTGTTCTACGTGTCGGAGGGCGATCTGCCGATCGCCGCCATGGGCAACTGGAACATCGTCTGCGGTTTCGGCTTCATCGCGGTGGGCTTCGGCGTATCCACGCAGTGGAAGTAGCGCAAGCCCTACCCAAGGCCATCCACACAGTTATCCACAGCCGGGGAAAACTTCAGAAGATCTGTGGATAACCCTCTGAACGTTGACGCCGGTGTGATCGGCGGCACCCGCTCCTGACCTTCGCCTCCCCCTGTTCTTGCTGGGGAAACGCAGGTCAGGGCGGCGTGGAACGCCAGTTCCGCACAGCATGCACAAGATCGGCCACGTACTGTGGACAACTTGACGGGACGGGCCCCTCAGCCCACCAGCTGAAGGGTCCGTACCCACACCACCGCGCCGATCGCGAGCAGCGCCACCGCACACGTCGCGAGATGGACCACGTTGCGGCGCTCACGCGGCGCGTGCACCATGCCGAACGCCACCGCGGCACCCACCACCAGGCCGCCGACATGCGCCTGCCAGGCGATGTGCGGCCACAGGAACGTGAAGGCCAGGTTGAGGCCGAGCAGGATCAGCACCGGCTTCATGTCGTAGCGCATCCGCCGCATCAGCACCGCGGTCGCACCCAGCAGCCCGAAGATCGCGCCGGACGCGCCCAGCGAGGGCTGGTTCTGCGCGGCGAGGAGGTACGACAGGGCGCTGCCACCCAGGCCCGCGAGCATGTACAGCGCGATGAACCGCAGCCGGCCGAGCGCCGCCTCCAGCGGCGGCCCCAGCCACCACAGCGAGAGCATGTTGAAGGCGATGTGCGGGATCTGCTGATGCAGGAACATCGCGGTCAGCAGGCGGTACCACTCGCCCTCGGCGACGCCGACGAGCTGGTAGCGGCTCGGGTCGAACGCGAGCCCCAGCAGGTCCAGGCGGCCCACCAGCTCGTCGCCGGCCGCCAGCACGGCGAGGAAGACGGCGGCGTTGATACCCAGCAGGATCTTGGTGACCAGCCGCGGATCGGCCGCGATGGTGCCGCCCGCGATCGTGCGCGGCGCCGTCGCCCCCGGCGCATGGCCGGTCCCGCTGCCGCTGCGTACGCAGTCCGGGCACTGGAAGCCGACCGAGGCGCTGACCATGCAGTCCGGGCAGATCGGCCGTTCGCAGCGGGTGCAGCGGATGCCGGTCGGGCGATCCGGGTGGCGGTAGCAGCCCGGCAGGCCGTCGTCGCCCCGGGCGTTCTGCGGCTCCTGTGGGCTGCCTGGCACCTGGTCCATCGGTCCCCTCGTCCTCTTGCTGTGTGCGGGGCGCGGCACACGCCCCGGAGGCGTCAAACACACCGCCCCGCCCGGAGTACGACCGGGCGGGGCGCAATGGTTCCCCCGGACCCGGCCGGGGCACAAGACGCGACTCAGCGGGTCTCGATGACCACGGACTCGATGACCACGTCGTTGACGGGGCGATCCGTGCGCGGGTTGGTCTGGGCGCCGGCGATCGCGTCGACGACCTTCTTGCCCGCGTCGGTGCTGACCTCACCGAAGATGGTGTGCTTGCCGGTCAGCCACGCGGTCGGCGAGACGGTGATGAAGAACTGCGAGCCGTTGGTGCCCGGGCCGGCGTTGGCCATGGCCAGCAGGTACGGCTTGTTGAAGGCCAGGTCGGGGTGGAACTCGTCCTTGAACTCGTAGCCGGGGCCGCCGGTGCCGTTGCTCAGCGGGTCGCCACCCTGGATCATGAAGCCGCTGATCACGCGGTGGAAGACGGTGCCGTCGTAGAGGCGGTCCGTGGACTTCTTGCCGGTCGCCGGGTGGGTCCACTCCCGCTCGCCGTTGGCGAGCTCGACGAAGTTCTTGACCGTCGTGGGTGCGTGGTTCGGCAGAAGCCGAATCTCGATATCGCCCTGGTTCGTCTTCAGGGTGGCGTACAGCTGCTCGGCCACGATCAACCTTCCATAAGTCTTCACTGACGGTTCCCGATCCTCGCATGGACCGGCCGAAGGGGCGCACGACCACCACCTTTTCCCCGTCTTCGCACTGATTTCGGGCGCCCGGACCGGCGCACCGCGCGAGGGGCACCACCGAAGGCCGCGCAGGCCTGCGCGCATGACCCGGATGCCCGCTCACACATGCCGTACGGGCGCCGAGCGGGCATGATCTCCAAACGGGTGGACAGGCGATACAGCAGACATGGGGACCAAACCCCCCAGCCCCCTGACACGCCACCGAGGAGGAGGATCCCGTGACCCGCAAGGACAGCGTGCGCGCCGCGACCAGCACGGCCAAGGACAGCGTGCGGCACGCCGCGGAGGCGGTGGCACCGTATGCCGGTACGGCCAAGGACGCCGCCGTGCACTACGCGCACGAGGCCCGTACGCGCATGGCCCCGAAGGTGGCCGAGGCCGCCCACCAGGCCCGCTCGCAGTACGACGCCCATCTCCAGCCGCGTTTCGAGCACGCACGCGGCACGCTGCCGCCCAAGGTGGACGCCGCGGCGACCAAGGCGGCCCGCCGGACCCGCAAGGCGGCACGGCAGGCGGCCGAATACACCGCACCGCGCCTGGAGCACGCCGTGACCAGCGCGCGGGCCGCGGCCGAACCGGTCCGCGAGGAGGCCCTCACCCGCGGCAGCGCCGCGCTCGCCGCGCTCCGCGGCCAGGTGACGGCCGCCGAGATCACCAGGCTGCAGAAGAAGCACAGCCGCCGCGCCAAGTGCGGCAGGGCCACCAAGCGCCTCGCCGTGATCGGCGCCCTGGTCGGCGGTGCGATCGCCGCCTGGAAGTGGTGGGACAAGCAGGCCAACCCCGACTGGCTGGTCGAGCCGCCGGCGCCCACCGAGGTCGGCGAACGCGGGCGGCTGAGCGCGGTCGACGGCAGCGAGGGCGCGCCGCTCGACCCCGAGGTCCAGTCCAAGCAGGCCGAGGCGGAGGCCGACGAACGCCGCGGCGGAGGCACCACGGCCTGACGCCGGGCGGCCGGAATTCACCGGGCCGTGCCCACCGCCGTAGGAGGGCGGTGGGCACGGCCCGTTCGCGTAGAGCTGCACCGCCCCCGCCCCGGCGTGGGTGACGGCCCGTCAGCACGGCCCGTCCGGGATGATAAAAGCCCCTCTGACCAGCAGTGACGCCGATCGGAAGGGCTTGGGAAGTGGAGCCTAGGGGAGTCGAACCCCTGACATCTGCCATGCAAAGACAGCGCTCTACCAACTGAGCTAAGGCCCCTTCGCGCACCAGGGTACCCGGTGTCCGGCCGCTTTCCCGACCGGGTATCGCCGCACACCGTCGCTCTCCGTAGGATGCTTCGCGTGATTCGCGGCAGCGAACCGACCGGGGAGACAGGGGACAGGGCATGGACGCAGCACAGCAGGAAGCCACCGCGCGGGCCCGGGAGCTCCAGCGCAGTTGGTACGGGGAGCCTCTGGGTGCGCTGTTCCGCCGTCTCATCGACGACCTCGGTCTCAACCAGGCCCGGCTGGCCTCGGTGCTCGGCCTGTCCGCGCCGATGCTCTCCCAGCTGATGAGCGGGCAACGCGCGAAGATAGGCAACCCGGCTGTGGTGCAGCGGGTCCAGGCGCTGCAGGAGCTGGCCGGTCAGGTCGCGGACGGCAGCGTCAGCGCCGCCGAGGCCACCGACCGCATGGAGGAGATCAAGAAGACGGCGGGCGGCTCGGTGCTGAACAACACCGCGCAGCAGACCTCGTCGACGGGGGCGACCACGGTGCGGCGCGTGGTGCGGGAGATCCAGTCGCTGCTGCGATCGGTCTCCGACGCCGGCGACATCATCGATGCGGCGAACACCCTCGCCCCCACTCACCCCGAACTGGCAGAGTTCCTCCGGGTCTACGGTGCCGGTCGTACCGCGGACGCGGTCGCGCACTACGAGGCGCACCAGGGCTAGACCCGCAGCCACAGGGGACGTCGTGAGTTCAGAAGCGGACGGGGCGCAATGGGTGAGATCTTCGCCGGTCGGTACGAGCTGATCGATCCGATCGGACGGGGCGGGGTGGGCGCGGTCTGGCGCGCCTGGGACCACCGGCGCCGCCGCTATGTCGCGGCCAAGGTGCTGCAGCAGAGCGATGCGCACACACTGCTGCGGTTCGTCCGCGAACAGGCGCTGCGGATCGACCATCCGCATGTGCTGGCCCCGGCGAGCTGGGCCGCGAACGACGACAAGGTGCTGTTCACCATGGACCTGGTGAACGGCGGCTCGCTGGCGCATCTGATCGGCGACTACGGGCCGCTGCCACCGCGGTTCGTGTGCACGCTCCTGGACCAGCTGCTGGCCGGGCTCACCGCGGTGCACGCGGAGGGCGTGGTGCACCGCGACATCAAGCCGGCGAACATCCTGCTGGAGTCCACCGGCACCGGCCGGCCGCATCTGCGGCTGTCGGACTTCGGCATCGCGATGCGCAAGGGCGAACCGCGCCTGACCGAGACCAACTATGTGGTGGGCACGCCCGGATACTTCGCACCGGAGCAGATGCTGGGTGCCGAACCGGACTTCCCGGCCGACCTGTTCGCGGTCGGCCTGGTCGCGGTGTATCTGCTCACCGGCACCAAGCCGGACGCCGAGGCCCTGGTCGGGCACTTCGCGCAGCACGGCATCCCCAGCGCGCCCGAGGGCGTACCGGAGCCGCTGTGGCACGTCCTGGCGTCCTTGGTGCACCCGAACCCGGACTCCCGGTTCAAGACGGCCACGGGCGCGCGCAAGGCGGTCCTGGCGGCGGTCGAGATGCTGCCGGACAGCACGCTCGAGGACGAGGTCGTCGAGGTCTTCGACCACATAGGCCCGCTGCCGGCCGGGTTCGGACCGGACGGGCCCCTGGCGTCCGAGGATCCTTCCGGGACCCCGACGTCCGGCGCCGCGGTGGGCGGCGGTGCCACGGGGCACGGCTCCATGTCGGACACCGGCAGCTTCCAGCTCGCGCCGCCGGAGCCGAGCACCCCGCCGACACCGACGCCGGCACCGGCCTCCACCCCGGCTCCCGTGCCGATGCCGACGCAGACGCCTCCCCCGCTGCCCGCGTACGAGCCCACGGCCGCCGTCCGTCCGGAGTACCCCGCGACCCGCCCCTACACGGCCGGGCCGCACCCTGTTCCCGCACCGTCTCCGCACGGCGCGACCGTCGCCGCCCCGGCCGCGGCGCCGCCCGCGCCGTACAGGAAGCCGGGACCGCCCGCGAAGGTCGCGGTCCCGGTGCTGATCGTCGCGCTGCTGTGCATCGCGGTCGGGGTCTGGGCGCTGGTCTCCGCCTGACGCGCCGCTGCGGGGCGGGCCGCTGTGCGGCGGAGCCCGGCTACCAGCCCTGCGGCGGCCCGGACTGCCGGGTGTGCTGGGCCTGTTGGACGGACTGCGTCGGCTGGTGCGGCAGCACGGGCTGTGCCTCCGGTCCGCCGGCAGCACCCTGGGCCGCGGCCGCCGACCGCCGGGCCAGCAGCGTCCACGCCCCCAGCCCCACCAGCAGCACCACACCCGTGCCGATCCCGGCGTAGGCCACCGTCATCAGCGTGCCGCTCTTCTCCGCCTCCTGCGCGGACTGGCCCTTCTGCGCCGCTTCCTGGTCCTCGGGCGTCACGGAGAACACGCTGGTCGGCTCGGCGTAGCCGGGCCCGGCCTTGGCGGTGCCGCGGACGTCCACCCGGAGGGTGAACGGCGTGCCCTTGGGGAAGTACCGTGCGGCGTCGGGGTGCAGGGTGACCTCGAGGTAGTACCAGCCCGCGAACCGCATCGCGTTGACCTCGCGGGACGCGTTGAAGCGATTGCCGTAGTCGACGGGGGCGGTGAACTCCTCGGCGCCGGCCGGCTTTCCGGTGTACGAAGCGAAGGTGCCGTCGCCGACCGCGCCGCGCGCCGGATTGTAGACGGCCAGTCTGAGCGCCCTGGCGAGGAAGCCCGAGGCGGTGCCGGCGGAGGTGTTCGGCAGCTCCGCGCTCAGGTTGAGCCGCTGCCCCCAGTCCACCGGTACGCGGTAGAAGCGGGTCTCGCCCGGTCTGATCCGGTCCTGCCAGACGCCGGTGGCGACCGAGCCGGCGTCGTTGAAACCGGTACCTCCCTTGGCGCTGCGCTTGGTGGGGTCCGTAGGCAGCTCCGGCGCGGCGGTGCTCCAGGTCCCCTCGCCCGGCTGGGCGGGGGTGTTGCCCTTGAGCGGGGGCTCTTCGAGGTAGTCCAGCTCGATCGGCCAGGTCTCGGGTCCCGAGGTCGCCGATCCCTTGCGCGTGATCACCAGGTAGTACGGGCCCGCCTTCTGGCAGCCCGAACGGTCGGCGCCGATGCGGCGGGTGGCGTAGTCGGCGAGCGGATAGGTCATGCCACCGCCGTTGAAGGACGGGCTGGCCTCGCTGTCGCAGGTGGCACCGCTGCTGTCCGTGACGTTGAGGGTCAGCTTGTCGCCGTAGTCCTCGACCTTGGTGCCGGGCTTGGGCGCGGCGGCCACCGAGAAGTAGGCGCTGTGCTTGGCGTCCAGCGTGACGGCGTAGTACTTCTGCTCGCCGCGCTTGATGGCGTCGGAGTGCAGACCGGGCTTGAGCTGCGGTGCGTCCGTGGCGCTGGCGGTGCCGGTGACGGCCGTGGCGCCGTCCGCCGTCCGGTAGCCCGGGACTTCGTCGGCCGAGGCCACCCCCACCGTCCCCGGCAGCACCGTCACCGCGGCGAGCGCCGCCAGCACGGCGACCGCTCTGTTGCGGTGTTTCACGTGAAACACCGTCCGAGTCGTCATGCGCCCCGTCACCACGAGCCACCCCTCATCGGATCCGAATTACCCTCTTCGGCCGTCGGCTTCCTGCGAGCCCGTACGTAGGCCAGCGCGAGACCGGCCAGCAGCAGCACGCCCACTGCACCGACGGCGAGAGCCACCACACGTCCGGTGGACCATCCTCCACCGCCACCGTCCCCGCCGTCCGCCGAGGGCTCGGATTCGCCCGGAGAGGTGTCGGCCTTGGCAGCGGACGCTCCGGCTTCGGGACCGGACTTCCCCTTGCCCAGCACGGCGACCCGCAGCACCACACCGATCCGCGGATTCTCCGCGATCTGGGAGGCCTTGGCGCCCAGCGTCACCGCCAGATAGAAGTCGCCCTTGTGGTGCACGGGAATCACATCGGGGTGTGCCTCATAGCGGTTGGTCCAGGAGACCGGAACCGTTCCCATGCTGAGCGACGCCAGCCGCCCGTTGTAGGGCGACTGCCGGCTGAACTCGCCGGTGCCGCTGCCGACCGGCGCGCGGAACGGCGTATAGACCTGGGTGGCCCCGTAGGACGTGTGGGAGCTGTATCCCTGGACCGTCGGCTCGTTGGCGAACTCCACGTCGTAGCGCAGCTGCTGGCCCCAGCCGACCGGCACCTTGTACCAAAGGGTCTGCGCCGGAAGGATCTTGTCCCGCCAGACACCCGGGTGCAGCCTGCGGGCGTCGTTGAAGCCGGTGCCGCCGGTGACGTCCTTGGGGGTGCCGGTCGGCAGGGTGGCGTCCTTGCCGCCCACGCCGTACTCCGGCTCGGACTGTGCAGGGGTGACACCCTTCACCAGCGGCTGTTCCACGTGAAACGTCAGCTCCATCGGCCAGCGCGCGGCATCCGAGCCCTTGGCGGCCTTGCGCTCGACGACCAGCCAGTAGCGGCCCGCCTTGTCGCAGGTGCTGGTGCCGCTCTGCGAGGGGACCCGGCTCACGCCCGAGGTCAGTGGCGTGGCGCCCTCTGTCTGGCCGAACATCTCGCTGGTGGAGTCGCAGGAGCTGTCGGTGCCGTAGGCGATCCGGGTGCGCAGCGTGTCGAGGGAGTCGACGGCCGCGCCGGGCTGCGGCACCACGGTCGCCGAGAAGTCGGCGGTCGAGGTGGCGTCCAGATCGGTGGCGTAGTAGCGCTCTTCGTTGGGCCCGATGGAGTCCAGATACTGCCCGGGAGCGATGACGGGCGCGCCGCTCCCGGTCGCCGTACCACGGACCTGCTTGCCCTTGAACCGATAGCCGTCCGCGGAGAGTTGGCCGGCCCGCTGGAGCTGACGGGCCAGTGACTTCGCGTCAGGCGCGTCGTAGTACTGACCGTTGCCCGCCTTGGCGATGCACTCCAGCTGGGCGCGGGCCTTGCCGGCCACCTGGAAGCCGATGGCGTCGATGTGCAGATCGACGCCGGACGCTGCGAGTTGGGCCGCGACCTTGCACGGCGGCGGGGTCTGGCAGTTGTCCTCGCCGTCGGAGATCAGCAGGATCGTGCGTTTGCCGATCGAGCCGCCGGCGGGCCGGGGGAGGTCCTCGGCCGCCTTGCGCAGGGAGAGCCCGATGGGGGTGTCGCCCTTGGGCTCAAGGCCCGCGACGGCGTTCTTGATGCCCGCACGGTCGAGGGGCGCGACCGGTTGGGCGAGCCGGGTGTCGTCGCAGCCCTTGGGCTTGTCGGCGCCGTAGACCCGCAGGCCGGTCGGATAGCCGTCCGGCAGTGCGTCGACGACCGTGCCGACGGCCTTGCGGGCGGAGGCGATCCGGGTGCTGCCGGAGCCGTCGTCGTCGGCCATCGAGCCCGACGAGTCGAGCACCATCACCATGCCGGTGCCCTCGATGGGCGGTGCCTTGGCGGGTGTGGCCGCGATGGCCTGAAACGGTGCGGCGGTCAGGGCCAGCAACAGCCCGCCGAGCAACGCCACCGCCCCCCTGCATGGTCGGTGTGCCATGTCTTGATCCCCCTTGTGTCCTGCTGGTCACATCACAGACAGAAACTTTGCTAATGCAATCTAGTGGTGTGCTATAGCAAACTCAAGAGGATCACCGTCACGGTACCGCAACGACAACCGGCCACCCCGGTCCGGCCATCGCATGCCACCCCGCCCGCCCCCGGACATGCGAAACCCCGATCACCCAGCGGCAATCGGGGTTTCGCACCAGCGTGCTGTGCGTTTATGGGTCTCAGACACCCGAACCTGCGGGCACGGAGTCGGTCGCCTCCGTCCACAGATCCTGCTCGGCGCGATCCGCCTGGATCTGGCGGTACACGAGGAGCCCGCCGATGGCGGCCAGTGCGACCAGGAGAAGCTTCTTCACCGCGCGACCTCGTCTTTCGTTGACGTAGGGGACCTATGTCGGCCGATGATACACACCGGCCGATACCGATCGGTTACCTAGCCCGCAGTCGGCAACACCTCGTCCGAGGCCTGCGCCACGAGCCAACTTCCGCCTCCGTACAACGAATCGGCCCGGCCGGGGAGTTCCCCGGCCGGGCCGATTGTGCAGTGCGGCTACCAGGACTTGAACCTGGGGCCTCTTCCTTATCAGGGAAGCGCTCTAACCGTCTGAGCTATAGCCGCGCGTTCGCTGCAACGAAAGATTAGCGCACTTCAGAGGCGTTCCCAAAATCGGTTCCCGAGGGCCCCCGGAAGCCCTCCCGCCGAGCACTCACTCGTCCTCGGCGAGCGTGAGCTCCACACCACCGACGAAGCCGGCCGACAGGTTGTAGATGAAGGCGCCGAGGGTGGCCAGCGCGGTCGCCAGCACCACATCGATCACCGCGATGATCGACGTGAACAGCAGCACGCGCGGCAGCGACAGAAACGACTGCAGGTCGAAGCCACTGCCGTCACCGGAGCCGGTCGCCTCGCTGATCGTCCCGCCGACGGTGGTGAACACACCCATCGCGTTCATGACCATCCACAGCACCGCGACGGCCACGACCGTGCAGATGCCCAGCGCGATCGAGAGCAGGAAGCTGACCTTCATCACCGACCACGGATCGGCCCGTGCCACCCGCAGCCGGGCCTTGCGCGTCCTGGGGACGGTACGGGCGCCCGTGCGCGGTCTGCGCACCGCCTGCCCGCCTTCCTGCCCACCGCCGGTGGGATACGCCTGAGGCGGCTGATACGGCTGCTGTGGGGCGCCCTGAGCCGGCTGGGCCGGTCCCTGGGAATGCGGCTGGGACTGCGGTTGCGGCTGTGGTTGTCGAGTGTCGGACACGGTTCTCCCCTGGTGCGAGCCCTCGTCTAGGGGGCCGTCGTCAGAAATGGCGGAGCCACGGGCGCTGTGCTCCGTCACGGTAGCGGGTCCGGACGGGGAGCTCCCCCTGCCTCCCCGTCCACCCGCCGCAGCGCCCGTGGCTCCACTCACGACCTACTCCTTGCGCTACTCCGCCGCGAGCTCGGTCCCCTCGGCCTCCTCGGGCACCTCGCCCGCGTCGACCTCCTCGGCTTCCCGGCCGGCCTCGGCGTTGCGCGCGATACCGACGACGGCGTCCCGCTTGCCCAGGTTGATCAGCTGGACGCCCATGGTGTCACGGCCGGTCTCACGGACCTCGTTGACCCGGGTACGGATCACGCCACCGCCGAGGGTGATGGCGAGGATCTCGTCCGTCTCCTCGACGACCAGCGCGCCGACCAGCGAGCCCCGGTCCTCGACGATCTTGGCGGCCTTGATTCCCAGGCCGCCGCGGCCCTGGACGCGGTACTCGTCGACCGCGGTGCGCTTGGCGTAGCCGCCGTCCGTGGCCGTGAAGACGTACGTACCGGCGCGGACCACGTTCATCGAGAGCAGCTCGTCGCCCTCGCGGAAGCTCATGCCCTTCACACCGGAGGTGGCGCGGCCCATCGGGCGCAGCGCGTCGTCCGTCGCCGTGAAGCGGATCGACTGGGCCTTCTTGCTGATCAGCAGCAGATCGTCGGTGTCCGACACCAGCTCGGCGCCGATCAGCTCGTCGTCCGTGCCGTCCTCCTGCTCGCGCAGGTTGATCGCGATCACACCGCCGGAACGCGGGGAGTCGTAGTCCTTGAGCGGGGTCTTCTTCACCAGGCCGGCCTTGGTGGCGAGCACCAGATACGGCGCGGCCTCGTAGTCGCGGATCGCCAGGATCTGCGCGATCTGCTCGTCCGGCTGGAAGGCGAGGAGGTTGGCGACGTGCTGGCCGCGCGCGTCGCGCCCCGCGTCGGGGAGCTCATAGGCCTTGGCGCGGTAGACCCGGCCCTTGTTCGTGAAGAACAGCAGCCAGTGGTGGGTGGTGGAGACGAAGAAGTGGTCGACGATGTCGTCTTCCTTGAGCTTCGTGCCCCGTACGCCCTTGCCGCCGCGCTTCTGCGAGCGGTAGTCGTCGGTCTTGGTGCGCTTCACATAGCCGCCACGGGTGATCGTGACGACGATGTCCTCCTCAGCGATCAGGTCCTCGATGGACATGTCGCCCTCGAAGGGCACGAGCTTGGAGCGCCGGTCGTCGCCGAACTTCTCGACGATCGCGGCGAGTTCCTCGCTGATGATCTGGCGCTGCCGCTCGGGGGAGGCCAGGATCGCGTTGTACTCGTTGATCTTGCGCTGCAGCTCGTCGTGCTCGGCGGTGATCTTCTGGCGCTCCAGGGCGGCCAGCCGGCGCAGCTGCATCTCCAGGATCGCGTTGGCCTGGATCTCGTCGATCTCCAGCAGGCCCATCAGGCCCTCGCGGGCCACCTCGACGGTCTCACTTCGCCGGATCAGCGCGATGACCTCGTCGATGGCGTCCAGCGCCTTGAGGAGACCGCGCAGGATGTGCGCCCGCTCCTCGGCCTTGCGCAGCCGGAACTTCGTACGGCGGACGATGACCTCGATCTGGTGCGTCACCCAGTTGCGGATGAACGCGTCCAGGGAGAGCGTGCGCGGCACGCCGTCCACCAGGGCGAGCATGTTCGCACCGAAGTTGGTCTGCAGATCGGTGTGCTTGTAGAGGTTGTTGAGGACGACCTTGGCGACCGCGTCCCGCTTGAGGACGATGACCAGGCGCTGGCCGGTGCGCGAGGAGGTCTCGTCGCGGACGTCCGCGATGCCGCCGATCCTGCCGTCCTTGACCAGGTCGGCGATCTTCTGCGCGAGGTTGTCCGGGTTGACCTGGTAGGGCAGCTCGGTGACCACCAGGCACTGGCGGTTCTGGATCTCCTCGACGGCCACCACCGCGCGCATCGTGATCGAGCCGCGGCCGGTCCGGTAGGCCTCCTCGATGCCCTTGCGGCCCACCACCAGCGCGCCGGTGGGGAAGTCCGGGCCCTTGATCCGCTCGATCAGGGCGTCCAGCAGCTCCTCAGGGGAGGCCTCCGGGTGCTCCAGCGCCCACTGGGCGCCGGCCGCGACCTCGCGCAGGTTGTGCGGCGGGATGTTCGTCGCCATACCGACCGCGATACCGGCCGAGCCGTTGATCAGCAGGTTGGGGAAGCGGGCCGGCAGGACCGTCGGCTCCTGGTTGCGGCCGTCGTAGTTGTCCTGGAAGTCGACGGTCTCCTCGTCGATGTCCCGGAGCATCTCCATGGACAGCGACTTCATCTTGCACTCGGTGTACCGCATGGCCGCGGCCGGGTCGTTGCCCGGGGAGCCGAAGTTGCCGTTGGAGTCCACCAGCGGCATCCGCATCGACCACGGCTGCGCCAGGCGCACCAGCGCGTCGTAGATCGAGGAGTCGCCGTGCGGGTGGTACGTACCCATGACGTCGCCGACGACGCGGGCGCACTTGTAGAAGCCCTTCTCGGGGCGGTAGCCGCCGTCGTACATCGCGTACAGCACCCGGCGGTGGACGGGCTTGAGGCCGTCCCGCACGTCCGGCAGCGCACGCGAGACGATGACGGACATCGCGTAGTCGAGGTAGGAGCGCTGCATCTCCGTTTCGAGCCCGACGGGCTCGACGCGCATCCCGACGCCCTCGATGGCGGCGGGCGCGCCCTCGGCGGTCACGCCGTCCGGGGTCACAGGGGGGTTCTCGTCGGCCATGGTGGTTCAAAGTCCTTTCGAGCTGCGGCTGTTGTTCGGGCCGACAGGGCTCAGATGTCGAGGAAGCGGACGTCCTTGGCGTTGCGCTGGATGAACGAGCGGCGTGCCTCGACGTCCTCGCCCATGAGCACCGAGAACAGGTCGTCGGCGCGGGCCGCGTCGTCCAGCGAGACCTGGCCGAGGACACGGTGGTCGATGTCCATGGTCGTCACCCGCAGCTCCTCGGCGTTCATCTCACCGAGACCCTTGAACCGCTGGATGGAGTCCTCGCGGATCCGCTTGCCGTTCTGCTTGCCGAGCTCGACCAGCGCGTCCCGCTCCGCGTCGGAGTAGGCGTACTCGAAGTCGTCCCGGCCCCACTTGATCTTGTACAGCGGCGGACGGGAGAGGTAGACGTGTCCGGCCTCGACCAGCGGGCGCATGAAGCGGAACAGGAACGTCAGCAGCAGGGTGTTGATGTGCTGGCCGTCGACGTCGGCGTCCGCCATCAAGATGATCTTGTGATACCGGAGCTTCTCGATGTCGAAGTCCTCGTGCACGCCCGTGCCGAAGGCCGAGATCAGCGCCTGGACCTCGTTGTTCTGCAGGATCTTGTCGACCCGTGCCTTCTCGACGTTGAGGATCTTTCCTCGGATCGGCAGGATCGCCTGGTACTCCGGGTTGCGGCCGGACTTGGCCGAGCCGCCGGCGGAGTCACCCTCGACGATGAAGATCTCGCACTTGGTCGGGTCGTTGGACTGGCAGTCGCTCAGCTTGCCCGGCAGCGACGCCGTCTCCAGCAGGCCCTTACGGCGGGTCAGATCGCGCGCCTTACGGGCGGCCACACGGGCGGTGGCCGCCTGGATGCCCTTGCGGATGATGTCCGCGGCCTCGTTGGGGTTGCGGTCCAGCCAGTCGTTGAGGTGCTCGTGGACCACCTTCTGGACGAAGGTCTTGACCTCGGTGTTGCCCAGCTTGGTCTTGGTCTGGCCCTCGAACTGCGGCTCGGCGAGCTTGACCGAGATGATCGCCGTCAGACCCTCGCGGATGTCCTCACCCGTGAGGTTGTCGTCCTTCTCGCGCAGCAGCTTCTTGTCGCGCGCGTAGCGGTTGATCAGACCGGTCAGCGCTGCGCGGAAGCCCTCCTCGTGGGTACCGCCCTCATGGGTGTGGATGATGTTCGCGAAGCTGTAGACGCCCTCGCTGTACTGGGTGTTCCACTGCATCGCGAGGTCGACGGAGAGGTTCCGCTCCTTGTCCTCGGCCTCCACCGAGACCACCGTCGGATGCACCAGCTCGCCCTTGCGCGAGTTGAGGTACTTCACGAAGTCGACGATGCCGCCCTCGTAGTGGTACCGCACCGAGAGCGGCTTGCCGTCCTCGTCCACGTGATCCGGGCGCTCGTCCTTGAGCGAGATGGTCAGCCCCTTGTTGAGGAACGCCATCTCCTGGAAGCGCCGCGACAGCGTCTCGAAGCTGTACGTGGTGGTCTCGAAGATCTCGCCGTCGGCCCAGAACGTCACGGACGTGCCGGACTCCTCGGTGGCCTCGTGCTTGGCCAGCGGGGCGGTCGGGACGCCCTGCTTGTACTCCTGGGTCCAGCGGTAGCCGTCCGTGCGGATCTCGACGGCTACCCGCTGCGAGAGGGCGTTCACGACGGAGACACCCACGCCGTGCAGACCACCGGAGACCGCGTAACCGCCGCCGCCGAACTTGCCACCGGCGTGCAGGACAGTCAGCACGACCTCGACGGCCGGCTTGTTCTCGGACGGCACGATGCCGACGGGGATGCCGCGGCCGTTGTCGACGACGCTGACGCCGCCGTCCTCCAGGATCGTCACGTCGATGGTGTCCGCGTGCCCGGCCAGCGCCTCGTCGACGGAGTTGTCGACGACCTCCTGCACGAGGTGGTGCAGACCGCGCTCACCGGTCGAGCCGATGTACATGCCGGGGCGCTTGCGGACCGCGTCCAGGCCTTCGAGGACGGTGATCGCGCTGGCGTCGTACGACTTCTCCACTGAGGAGTCGCCCAGGGCGCCGGCAGGAACCCCCTCTTCAGTAGAAACCGTGTTGTTCTCGTTGAGGTCGCCGGAGTCGGCCACGAAGCGCCCTTTCTGGCACAGCACGAGCCCTTCCGCGCCTGTGCGGGTCACCCCGGGTGGACAGGCGGGAGCGGCTGCGTCGTTCGACATGTTCCGCGAGTGGGCGGGATTGCCACCAGTCTACCGGTAGCGCTGACACTCATGGGGGTTTGCAGGCACCTGAGTCGTCATGTGCCGCCCTGAACTAGCGTCCGCCGACTCCCCATATCCGAGAAGGGGCCCCAGGACGCTCACACGGGCACTCAGCGCTTCCGACTGTCAACCGCCGGCTACCGTGAGCGGAGTCTCATCCGCCTCATGCGTTTACCGGGGCCTGGGGGCTCACCCGTAGGTGTCGCCGGGGCCCTTGCTGCCCGGTGCGCGCAGGGCTCCGTACCGGCGCGCGGGGCCACCGGGACCCAGCACCTTGATCAGCTTCACGGTGCCGTGGCCGAGGTCCTCGTTGAGGCGCGCCACCAGCGTCGGAGCCAGCAGCCGCAGCTGCGTCGCCCACGCCGTCGAATCGCACTGCACCGTCAGCACCCGGGCGTCCTCGTCGTACTTCTGCGGCTCGCAGTGCTGCGCCACCTCGGGCCCGACCAGCTGCGGCCAGCGCCCCATCACCCCGCCGACCGCGGCCGGGGTCTCCCAGCCGCGCTCCGTGATCAGCCGGTTGATCGCCGCGCCGAGCGGCAGCGGATCGCGGCCGTCCGCCCGTGCACCCGAGCGCAGCCCGCCGCCGCGCCGGGCCTGCTTCTTCTGCTGTGCGGCCGCGCCCCGCGCACGCGCCTGCTCCTTGGCGGCCACCAGCGCCTGCCGGGCCAGATCCACACCGGACAGTTCCGGAGGCTTGGGCCGGCCGGGCTGCTCCTCGCTCACGAGGCCACCCGCTCCACGGCGCCGTCCGACACCGCGTAGCGCGCCCCGGTCAGCACGCCGGGCACGTCGTCGTCCACCGCGGCGGTCACCAGCACCTGCTCGCCCGGGGCCACCAGCTCCGCCAGCCGCTCCCGGCGCCGCGCGTCCAGCTCGGCGAAGACGTCGTCGAGCACCAGCACCGGCTCATTGCCCTCGGCACGCAGCAGGTCGTACGAGGCCAGCCGCAGCGCCAGCGCATACGACCAGGACTCGCCGTGGCTGGCGTACCCCTTGGCCGGCAGCTGCCCCAGCTTGAGCAGCAGATCGTCGCGATGCGGGCCGACCAGCGTCACCCCGCGCTCGATCTCCCCCTTGCGGGCCTCGCCGAGCGCCGCCAGCAGCACGCCGTACAGCTCCTCGCGGGTCGAGACGGCGGCCATCGCCTCGCCCGCCGAACCGCGGTACTCCAGCGTCAGCGGCCCGCCGCCCGGCGCCAGCTGCTCGTACGCCTTGTCCGCGAGCGGCTGCAGCGCGGCGATCAGATCGAGGCGCTGCGCCAGCAGCTCGGCCCCGGCCCGCGCCAGATGCTGGTCCCAGACGTCCAGCGTCGACAGGTCCATCTGCCGCCCGCCGTGCCGCCGCGCCAGCGCCGCGGTCTTGAGCAGGGTGTTGCGCTGCTTGAGGACGCGGTCGTAGTCCGAACGCACTCCGGCCATCCGCGGCGAGCGCGCGGTGATCAGCTCGTCCAGGAACCGCCGGCGCTCACCGGGGTCGCCCTTGACCAGCGCCAGATCCTCCGGCGCGAACAGCACCGTCCGTACGATGCCGAGCACATCACGCGGTCTGACCTGCGAGGACCTGTTGATACGGGCGCGGTTGGCCCGGCCGGGGTTCAGCTCCAGCTCGATCAGCTGCTGCCGCTCGCCCTGGACGACCGCGGCACGGATGACGGCCCGCTCGGCGCCCATCCGCACCAGCGGGGCGTCCGAGGAGACCCGGTGGCTACCGAGCGTGGCCAGATAGCCGACCGCCTCGACCAGATTGGTCTTGCCCTGGCCGTTGGGGCCCACGAAGGCCGTGACGCCCGGGTCGAGCGGGACCTCGACCCGGGCGTACGAGCGGAAGTCGGCGAGCGACAGATGCGATACGTGCATGGCGGTGCGCCGACCTCCCCCGGCTTTCTGTTTCCTTGCCGCTACTGCTGTTGATGCTGTTGCTGCTGATTACTTCTTGCTCTCGACCGCGTGGCCACCGAACTGGTTGCGCAGCGCGGCGATCATCTTCATCTGCGGGGAGTCGTCCTGACGGGACGCGAAGCGGGCGAAGAGCGAGGCCGTGATCGCGGGCAGCGGCACGGCGTTGTCGATCGCGGCCTCGACCGTCCAGCGGCCCTCACCGGAGTCGGCGGCGAAGCCCCGCAGCTTCTCCAGGTGCTCGTCGTCGTCCAGCGCGTTGACGGCCAGGTCGAGCAGCCAGGAGCGGATGACCGTGCCCTCCTGCCAGGAGCGGAAGATCTCGCGTACGTCGGTGACGGAGTCGACCTTCTCCAGCAGCTCCCAGCCCTCGGCGAACGCCTGCATCATGGCGTACTCGATGCCGTTGTGGACCATCTTCGCGAAGTGACCGGCGCCGACCTTGCCGGCGTGCACCGAGCCGAACTCGCCCTCGGGCTTGAGCGCGTCGAAGATCGGCTGCACCTTGGCGACGTCGTCCTTCTCGCCGCCGTACATCAGCGCATAGCCGTTCTCCAGGCCCCAGACGCCACCGGAGACACCGCAGTCGACGAAGCCGATGCCCTTGGCCTTCAGCTCCTCGGCGTGCTTCTCGTCATCGGTCCAGCGGGAGTTGCCGCCGTCCACGACGATGTCGCCCGGGGAGAGCAGCTCGGCCAGCTCGTCGATCGTGGACTGGGTGGCGGCGCCGGCCGGCACCATGACCCAGACCACCCGCGGGCCCTTGAGCTTGCCCACAAGCTCCTGGAGGCTGTTCACATCCGCCAGGTCCGGGTTGCGGTCGTAACCGACGACGGTGTGGCCGGCGCGGCGAATGCGCTCGCGCATGTTGCCGCCCATCTTGCCGAGACCGACGAGACCGAGCTCCATCAGAGACCCTCTTTGCACGTAGTCGTTGCTGGTGTTCCCGAGTCCGAGCCTACGCCCGCAGGTCCGTGCACAGCTGTGGGCTCAGCCGCTCATCGGGGCCCTGTCAGCCAGTCGCCGCAAGGGCTCCGATGAGCGTCCGGGCGCTCGGTCCGGTGCCGGCCGACGGCCGCACCGGCGTGTGCCGCAGCGCGCGGCCGACCCGCGCGCTCCCAGCGTCAGCCCGACAGCCGGACCGGCATGATCAGGTACTTGTACGCGTCGTCCGCCTCGGCGTCCTTGGCCGGACGGCCGCTCAGCAGCGCGGGCTTGGTGGACGTCGTGAAGGACAGCTGGGCCACCGGGGAGTCGATGGCCGACAGGCCCTCCAGCAGGAAGCCGGGGTTGAAGGCGATCGAGATGTCGTCGCCGTCCAGATCCGCGTCGACCCTCTCCACAGCCTGTGCATCGTCGCTGGAGCCGGCCTCCAGGATCAGCACGCCCTGCTCGAAGCTCAGCCGGACCGGAGTGTTCCGCTCGGCCACCAGTGCCACACGCTTGACGGCCTCGACGAACGGGGCGGTCTCGATCACGGCGACGGAGTTGAACTCGGTCGGGAAGAGCGTGCGGTACTTGGGCAGGTCGCCCTCCAGCAGACGCGTCGTCGTCCGCCGGCCGGCGCCCTCGAAACCGATCAGGCCCTCGCCCTGGCCGGAGCCGGACAGCGCGAGCGTGACGGTGTCACCGCTGCTCAGCGACTTGGCGGTGTCCAGCAGCGTCTTCGCCGGGACCAGCGCGACCGCGGAGGCGTCCGGGCTCTCGGGCTTCCACAGGAACTCGCGCACCGCGAAGCGGTAGCGGTCGGTGGAGGCCAGGGTGACGGTGTCGCCCTCGATCTCGATCCGCACGCCGGTGAGCACCGGGAGGGTGTCGTCACGGCCGGCGGCGATGGCCACCTGGGCGGCGGCAGCGGCGAAGACCTCACCGGGGACGGTGCCGGTGGCGGTGGGCATGGTCGGCAGCGACGGGTACTCCTCCACAGGAAGGGTGTGGAGGGTGAACCGCGAGGAGCCGCAGACGACGGTCGCTCGTACACCGTCGGTGGAAATCTCCACCGGGCGGTTGGGGAGCGCACGGCAGATGTCGGCGAGCAGCCGGCCGGAGACGAGGACGGTGCCCTCCTCCTCGACCTCGGCCTCCACCGAGACCCGCGCCGAGACCTCGTAGTCGAAGCCGGAGAGGCTCAGTGCGCCGTCCTCCGCCTTCAGCAGCAGGCCCGCGAGGACGGGCACCGGCGGACGGGCCGGGAGGCTCTTGGCCGCCCAGGCCACTGCCTCCGCGAGTACATCGCGCTCCACCCGGATCTTCACCGGAAACCGCCTCCTGCTGTTGCTGGCTCTCGCCCTGCTGGCCTTCGTCGTCGGCTGGGTTGCCGGAGACCAGTCTGACGCACGCCACCGACAGTCGGTGCGGCTCGGGGTCAAGTCGGTTCGACCGGTCCCGGACGCTCGGCGGCCAACTTGTGCACAGGCCCCGTTTCCGAACGAGTTCCCCGGTAGATATCCGTGGTCGTAGTAGTAGGGGCTGTGGAAACCGTGGACAACTGCCTTTGCGCAGGTCAACGCGGATTTTTTGTCCACTGCCCCTGTGGGCGGCGGCCGTGGAAAAGCCGGGGGTTCTGTGGACCGCCGGAAGTTCTGCACACCCGATGCACAGGGCAGGGGTACTTCTCCCCAGTGCCATCCCCAGCTTTACCCGCGTTCCCCACAGCCCAACCCACCACCTTGGTGTGACCGCTTTCACTCGGCGTGGTGAGGAGGGGTGTTGCGTTGCCGAACAGTGGACAGGGGTGTGGAGAAGCCGGGGATTGCTGGGGACAACAACCGTTCTCCTGTGGGCGGCCGGTGGACAAGACATCCACCGCCCTGTGGACGGAAACATTGTCCACAGCCTGTGGAGAGCCGTTGGCCACATTTCCACACGCTGCTGACCTCCCCCGATGATCCGTCAGAAGCTCGGCCTGTGGATCCCACAGGGATAACTTTCCTCTCCCCAGGGTGTGGACGGAAGAATCTTGCCCAATCTGTGGAGAGAGGCCGTGACCAGGCACGGAATCGAACACAGCCGGCCCGCTCCACAGGTTTGGGACGGATCCGGGACGGGATCGGGAGGGGATCGGGAGGCGTCCTGGAACGGACCGGGAGGGCTCCGGGAGCGCGAGGCGGCGGCTCCGGGCGGCTGTGAAGGGGGCAGGAGCGTCCACCCCTCCCCCTATACGCAAGGGCGCCCCGGGAGCGGATCCCGGGGCGCCCTTGGTGCGCCGGTGGCGGTGGCCGGCGGCCTCAGCCGTTCTTGATGCGGTTGGTGAGTTCGGTGACCTGGTTGTAGATCGAGCGCCGCTCTGCCATCAGCGCGCGGATCTTGCGGTCGGCGTGCATCACGGTCGTGTGGTCCCGGCCGCCGAACTGCGCGCCGATCTTCGGCAGCGAGAGATCGGTCAGCTCGCGGCACAGGTACATGGCGATCTGCCGGGCGGTCACCAGCACCCGGCTGCGTGAGGAGCCGCACAGATCGTCGATGGTCAGCCCGAAGTAGTCGGCGGTGGACGCCATGATCGCGGTCGCGGTGATCTCCGGCGCGGCATCCTCGCCCCCGGGGATCAGATCCTTCAGCACGATCTCGGTCAGCCCCAGGTCGACGGGCTGCCGATTGAGCGAGGCGAACGCGGTGACCCGGATCAGCGCGCCCTCCAGCTCGCGGATGTTCCGCGAGATGCGGGACGCGATGAACTCCAGTACCTCCGGCGGCGCGTTCAGCTGCTCCTGCACCGCCTTCTTGCGCAGGATCGCGATCCGGGTCTCCAGCTCGGGCGGCTGGACGTCGGTGATCAGGCCCCACTCGAAGCGGTTGCGCAGCCGGTCCTCCAGGGTGACCAGCTGCTTGGGCGGCCGGTCACTGGAGAGCACGATCTGCTTGTTGGCGTTGTGCAGCGTGTTGAAGGTGTGGAAGAACTCCTCCTGCGTCGACTCCTTGCTCGCCAGGAACTGGATGTCGTCGACCAGCAGGATGTCCATGTCGCGGTAGCGCTTGCGGAACGCGTCCGCCTTGCCGTCGCGGATGGAGTTGATGAACTCGTTGGTGAACTCCTCCGAGCTCACGTACCGCACCCGGGTGCCCGGGTACAGGCTCCGCGCGTAGTGCCCGATCGCATGCAGCAGATGGGTCTTGCCCAGGCCCGACTCCCCGTAGATGAACAGCGGGTTGTACGCCTTGGCCGGGGCCTCGGCGACGGCCACCGCGGCGGCGTGCGCGAAGCGGTTCGAGGCGCCGATGACGAAGGTGTCGAAGAGGTACTTCGGGTTCAGCCGCGCGGTCGGCTCACCGGGGCCGGTCGCCGGCGCGGGCTGCGCGGCGAGCGGGCTGGGCGCACCGCTGGGCGCGGGCAGTGCGGCGCCGGGACCGGAGCGGCCGTTGTGCCCGCCGGGCTGGTGCTCGGTGAGATCGCGGCGCTGCTGCTCGTACGCGGAGCGCCCACCGTCGGAGTGCTGCGGCGGCCCGCTGCGGTCGGGGGCCTGCGCGCGGTAGTCGTTCTGGTGCTGCTGGTGCTGCGGCATGTGCGAGGGGGAGGCGTACGGGTCGCGCTCGGGGAAGCCGCCGAGGTGCTGCTGCTGCCATCCGTAGTCGTCACGCGGTCCGGGGCCGCCGGCGAGGGGGGCGGAGTGCTGCGGCCAGGAGCCGGGCTCGTGCCGGGGCTGCTGGTAGTCGGGGTAGGCGGGCCGCACGCCGGGCATGTCGTCGCCCTGGTGCCCGTAGCCCTGCCGGGTGTCGTGGCGGCGCTCGTAGTCGTACGCGTCGTGCTGCTGCGGTGACTGATGCGGCTGCTGGTGGTGCGGGGCCTGCTGCTGGGGCTGGTGCTGTGGCGACTGGTGCTGCGCCGGCGCCGGGGGCTCCTCGGAGGAGTCGTCGACGGTGATCGCGATCCGGATCGGCCGGCCGCACTCATGGCTGAGGGCTTCCCCGATCAGCGGTGCCAGCCGGCCCTCGAGCACGCCCTTGGCGAATTCATTGGGGACGGCGAGCAGTGCGGTGTCGGCGACCAGCGCCAGCGGCTGGGTGCGCTTGAGCCAGTCCTGGTCCTTGGGCTTGAGGCCGTCGGCTTCCGCCCGGAGGAGATGGTCGAGCACTCGGGGCCACACTGCGGCAAGATCGGCAGGTACATCAGCCACAGGGCACGCTCTCTCACAGTCCCACGAATGTGTGATTCTCAGGACGGGCGGGAAGGAATCGGAGTTCAGCCACGGTAGTCAGGGCGGGCCTGGGGATTCAAGTTGTTGTCCACAGGCTGTGCATAGTGTGTCCTGACGAGCGGCTCCTCGTGCTGCCGAGGAGCCGGTTTGACCGGATGGCGTAGCCGCGCGTACCGTGACCAGGTCGAGTTGTCGATGGCTGCTGCCGCCTGCCTCCGATGGGCAAAGATCGCGCTCTGGTGATCGTGAAGCGGTGCACTTAGGCGTTGCGAGCTACTCGTGGGCGCACGGTGACAGCCAGCGACGCCCCACATCTGTCTCAACTTGAGACAACAAGCATTCCTGGAGCCCCCGAGTGAGCAAGCGCACCTTCCAGCCGAACAACCGCCGCCGCGCGAAGACCCACGGCTTCCGTCTGCGCATGCGGACCCGCGCCGGCCGCGCGATCCTCGCGTCCCGCCGTGGCAAGGGTCGCGCCCGCCTGTCGGCCTGAGCAGCCCGATCTAGGTCCATGACGTGCTGCCTACCGAAAATCGGCTGAGGCGGCGCGAGGACTTTGCGACCGCGGTACGCCGGGGACGCAGGGCCGGGCGCCCGCTCCTTGTCGTTCATTGTCGTAGCGGTGCAACGGACCCGCACGCGTCGGGGGAATGCGTTCCCCCGACGCGTGCGGGTTTCGTCGTGAGCAAGGCCGTTGGCATCGCGGTCGTGCGCAACAGGGTCAAGCGCAGACTCCGCCATCTCATGCGCGACCGGCTGGACCGGCTGCCCGCCGGTAGCCTGGTTGTCGTACGGGCCCTGCCCGGCGCGGGCGACGCGGATCACGACCAGCTGGCCCGCGACCTGGACGCCGCCCTCGAGCGGCTGCTGGGAGGGGCGCCGAAAGGCTGCAATCCCCCGGGAGCTGTGACCGGCGGCGGCAGCGCCGCGGGCTCCCGGAACCCTGGCCGGGGCCCGGGAGGGAGCGCACAGTGAAGTACCCGCTGCTGCTTTTGATCAAGATCTACCAGTGGACCATCAGCCCCCTGCTGGGCCCGGTCTGCAAGTACTACCCGTCGTGCTCGCACTATGGCTATACGGCCATCGACCGGCACGGCGCGGTGAAAGGGACTGCGCTGACGGCCTGGCGCATCCTGCGCTGCAACCCGTGGTCGCTCGGTGGCGTCGACCACGTCCCTCCCCGGAAGCATCCGGTCTGGCATCAGCGGCTGAGGAGCCGTCTGGGTGGGACTGCTGTCCATGAGCCCGCCGCCCAGCCCGAGACTCAGCCCAACGCCCAAGGAGCCTGATTCGTGGACACGATCCTGAATCCTCTCTATTACGCCGTTTCCTGGATCATCGTCCAGTTCCACTCGTTCTACGGCCTGATCTTTGACCCGAACAGTGGCGCGGCGTGGGGTCTGTCCATCGTCTCGCTGGTGGTGCTGATCCGTATCTGCCTGATCCCGCTCTTCGTGAAGCAGATCAAGTCGACGCGGAACATGCAGGCGCTCCAGCCGAAGATGAAGGCGATCCAGGAGCGCTATAAGAGCGACAAGCAGCGCCAGTCCGAAGAGATGATGAAGCTCTACAAGGAGACGGGCACCAACCCGCTCTCGAGCTGTCTCCCGATTCTGGCCCAGTCGCCCTTCTTCATCTCGCTGTACCAGGTTCTGAACCACATCGCCCAGAACAAGGTGGTCGGTGTCATCGACCAGCCTCTGCTGGAGAGTGCGCAGAAGGCGCACATCTTCGGCGCGCCGCTGGCGGCGAAGTTCATGGACAGTGCGGAGAAGATCGAGAGCCTGGGCGCCTCGGTGACCGATGTCCGCGTGGTCACGGTCATCATGATCGTCCTGATGTCGGCGTCGCAGTTCTTCACCCAGCGCCAGCTGATGACCAAGAACGTCGACCTGACGGTGAAGACGCCGTTCATGCAGCAGCAGAAGATGCTGATGTACGTCTTCCCGATCATGTTCGCCGTCTTCGGTATCAACTTCCCCGTCGGTGTTCTCGTCTACTGGCTGACCACCAACGTGTGGACCATGGGCCAGCAGATGTTCGTCATCCGTCGTAACCCGACTCCGGGCAGCAAGGCCTTCGAAGAGCGTCAGGAGCGGCTGCGGGCTAGCGGCAAGCTTGTCGAGGCTCCGGCCGAGATCGCGGCGAAGAAGGCCGCCGACGAGGCGCGTCAGAACCGTCAGCAGCCCAAGCGCCAGACGAAGGCCAAGCGGCAGACCGGTGGTGCTCCGGCAGCCGGCGGCACGCAGCGTACGCGTGCCGGGTCGGCGGGTTCTGCCGAGGGCGACGCGAAGAAGCAGTCGCTGGAGAAGAAGGACACGCAGGACGGCAAGGAGAAGGGCGGCGCCTCCGGGTCCCGCACCGCCAAGTCCGGACAGCGCAAGGGCCAGCAGCGCCCCAAGCACCCGTCGAAGAAGTAAGAAGGAGTCCTTTCGTGACGGACACGACCCCTGCCGCCGAGGGCACCGACACCCTGACCCGCCTGGAGCAGGAAGGCGAGATCGCGGCCGACTACCTCGAGGGTCTGCTGGACATCGCCGACCTCGACGGCGACATCGACATGGACGTCGAGGCCGACCGCGCCGCGGTGTCGATCATCAGTGACTCGACCAGCCGCGACCTGCAGAAGCTGGTGGGCCGCGATGGCGAGGTGCTGGAGGCGCTGCAGGAGCTGACCCGGCTTGCCGTGCACCGGGAGACCGGTGACCGAAGCCGTCTGATGCTCGACATCGCCGGCTTCCGGGCGCGCAAGCGCGAGCAGCTCACGGAGATCGGCGCGAAGGCGGCCGAGGAGGCCAAGGGCACCGGGGTGCCGGTGAAGCTCGACCCGATGACGCCGTTCGAGCGCAAGGTCGTCCACGACGCCGTGGCCGCGGCCGGGCTGCGCAGCGAGTCCGAGGGCGAGGAGCCGCAGCGCCGAGTGGTTGTCCTCCCGGCCTGACCGCTCAGCACTTCCGTTTTTCTTTGGCCCCGTCTGCTCGCAGGCGGGGCCAAAAGTTGTCAGCGTTCTGTGTTATTCCGGGTGAGTAGGCCCGGGTTCCCGGCAGGAAAAGCAGTCCAGAGGAAGGGCGGTTCCCGTGACGGAGGCAGCAGCGGAGCTCCCTCCTGCGCCGAAGGCGGCACAGGAGGTATTCGGCGAGCGCTATCCGGAGGCCGTGCGGTACGGCGAACTGCTCGCCGACGCGGGTGTGAAGCGAGGGCTGATCGGCCCGCGTGAGGTGCCGCGGCTGTGGGAGCGGCACCTGCTGAACTGCGCGGTGCTCTCCGAGGTGGTGCCCGAGGGCGTCTCGGTGTGCGATGTGGGTTCGGGGGCCGGGCTGCCCGGTATCCCGCTGGCGCTGGTACGCCCGGATCTGAAGATCACGCTCCTGGAGCCGCTGCTGCGGCGGACGAACTTCCTCCAGGAAGTCGTCGAGCTGCTCGGCCTCGACCATGTCACCGTCGTGCGGGGGCGGGCCGAAGAGGTCATGGGCAAGCTTCCCCAGGTGCATGTGGTGACCGCGCGCGCCGTCGCGCCGCTCGACCGGCTCGCCGGCTGGGGCGTTCCGCTGCTGCGCCCTTACGGCGAGATGCTGGCGCTCAAGGGCGATGCCGCGGAGGAGGAGCTCAAGGGCGCCCGGGCGGCGCTGAGCAAGCTCGGTGTGGTGGAGACCTCGGTGGTGCAGGTGGGCGAGGGCGTCGTGGATCCGCCGACCACCGTGGTGCGGGTCGAGGTGGGCGAGAGCCCCGGCGGTGTGCGCTTCGCGGCCAAGCGGGCGAAGGCGGCCCGCGTCAGCCGTGCGTCGAGGGGGCGCCGACGCTGATGTTCCCGTGCCGGCGCGGAACAGGCCGGCATTGATGTGAGGGATGTCCCGTTCCGCGAAATAGGGGAACGGGTTAATTCCATAAACGCCATCAAAACCACCCAAGACGGAGTGTCGCGGCTCATTCGGGCGCGGCACTGGCATCGTGTTTCACGTGAAACGTCGTTCTCTGCTGCAAGGGATCATCGGCCGCGGTCGTGCGGCCGCCGCGCCGCGCGACCGTAAGCCCACAAGGGTCACGGAAGTATCCACAGATGTGGATTCGTCCACAGGAGAACGGACCTCACTGGTTCGCGACACCGAAAGCATGGCAGGCTCTGAACATTGCGAGCCTGATGTCGAGGAGAGTGAATCCTTGCGGTCCGACGCCAACATCGCGGGACCGATGACCGATCCGGTCCCCGGTCCCCGTAGCGAGTCGTTCGGGGACGACGTTTCACGTGAAACGCCGCCCCCGATGGACGACACCCCGATCGGTCGTGCAGCTCAGCTTGCGGTGGAGGCACTTGGCCGCGCGGGTGAGGGGCTGCCCCGGCCTGAACAGACTCGGGTCATGGTGGTTGCCAACCAGAAGGGCGGGGTGGGCAAGACCACCACGACCGTGAACCTGGCGGCCTCGCTGGCCCTGCACGGGGCACGGGTTCTGGTGATCGACCTCGACCCTCAGGGCAACGCATCGACGGCGCTGGGGATCGACCACCACTCCGAAGTGCCGTCGATCTATGACGTGCTGGTGGAGGGCAAGCCGCTCTCCGACGTGGTGCAGCCGGTCGTGGATGTGGAGGGGCTGTTCTGTGCTCCCGCCACGATCGACCTGGCCGGTGCCGAGATCGAGCTGGTCTCCCTGGTGGCACGGGAGAGCCGGTTGGACCGGGCCATCAAGGCGTACGAACAGCCGCTGGACTACATCTTCATCGACTGCCCGCCCTCGCTCGGCCTGCTGACCGTCAATGCTCTGGTCGCCGGCGCCGAGGTGCTGATCCCGATTCAGTGTGAGTACTACGCGCTGGAGGGACTGGGCCAGCTGCTGCGGAACGTCGATCTGGTGCGGGGCCATCTCAACCCCCAGCTCCATGTCTCGACGATCCTGCTCACGATGTACGACGGGCGCACCCGGCTCGCCTCCCAGGTCGCCGACGAGGTGCGCAACCACTTCGGCCACGAGGTGCTCCGTACGAGCATTCCCCGCTCGGTGCGCATCTCCGAGGCACCCAGTTACGGGCAGACCGTGCTCACCTATGACCCGGGATCCAGTGGCTCGCTCTCCTATCTCGAAGCGGCCCGGGAGATCGCGTTCCGTGGCGTCCCGCAGACCGGGGGCCAAGGCCTCAGCGTCAACTACGAAGCACAGCACAGCATCTCGGAGGGGAATCAGTGAGCGAACGACGTAGAGGCCTGGGCCGTGGGCTCGGTGCGCTGATCCCCGCGGCACCGCAGAGCACGGACAACATCGGGCCTGCGGTGGGACAGGGGGCGACATCACCGTCGTCGGTACCGGTGCTGGCCCCGGAGCGAGGAGTGGCGGCCGCCAAGGTGGCGTCGCTGCCGGCGCACGGTGTTTCACGTGAAACGGAAGCGGCGGCCGGGACCGAGGCATCGGCAGAGGGCCTGTCGGCGGTCGTCGGCGCGCACTTCGCCGAGGTGCCGCTGGACGCGATCAAGCCCAATCCGCGCCAGCCGCGAACGGTCTTCGACGAGGACGCGCTTGCCGAGCTGGTCACCTCCATCAAGGAGGTGGGCCTGCTTCAGCCGGTGGTGGTGCGTCAGACGGCGCCGGACAAGTACGAGCTCATCATGGGCGAGCGCCGCTGGCGGGCGTCCCGTGAGGCCGGCCTGGAGAAGATTCCCGCCATCGTCCGGGACACCGACGATGAGAAGCTGCTCCTCGATGCGCTCCTGGAAAACCTGCACCGGGCGCAGCTCAACCCGCTGGAAGAGGCTGCCGCCTACGACCAGTTGCTGAAGGACTTCAAGTGCACGCATGACGAGCTGGCCGACCGGATCGGGCGCTCGCGTCCTCAGGTCTCCAACACGCTGCGTCTGCTGAACCTCTCGCCGTCCGTGCAGAACCGGCTCGCCGCGGGCGTGCTCTCCGCGGGACACGCCCGCGCCCTGCTCGCCGTGGAGGATTCGGAGGAGCAGGACCACCTGGCGTACCGCATCGTGGCGGAGGGGCTGTCGGTGCGCACGGTCGAGGAGATCGTGAAGCTGATGGGCTCGGAGCCCAAGAGCGCGAGCAAGGCGAAGGGGCCGCGTGCCGGTACCCGTGTATCGCCCGCGCTGACCGGCCTTGCCTCCCGTCTGTCCGACCGCTTCGAGACCCGGGTGAAGGTCGACCTGGGTCAGAAGAAGGGCAAGATCGTCGTCGAGTTCGCCTCGATAGAAGATCTCGAGCGGATCCTCGGCACTCTCGCCCCCGGTGAGGGGCCTGTCCTGGGCCAGACGCTGGCCGAGGAGAAGAACGAGGAAGAGTGAGCTGACACTGTCGGCAGCTGGGCGGGCCGTGTTCCGGAATCCATACCGGAACACGGCCCGCCCTTTGCTCTCACGCGCTACCGGTGCCCGTAAAGGGTGGATACGATGCGTTCGGGTATGGCACGGATCCACGTGGAGACACCTCACAGCGAGGAGAGGGCCATGCGATCGGTGAGCCGCACCGGACTGCTGGCAGCTGGGTTCGGCCTCGCAGCCGTCGGGGGGTTCGTTGGTGGTCTGCTCAGGGAGCAGGCAGCGCTGACGGCGCTCCGTGGTGCGGCAGGTGAGAGAAGTGAGGACCTGGTTTCATGGGCCGTCGGCTCGTACCGCTCACGCTGGACAACCTTCCGGATCTCCCCAAGCGCTGCCGCTCCTGTGTCTTCTGGGAGCTCGACCCCGTCAGCGGCGAGGCTGCGGTAAAGGCGGGACGTCCCGAGCTGGAGAAGGAAGCCTGGATCTCGGCGGTACTGCTGGAGTGGGGATCCTGCGGGCGGGTCGTCTATGTCGACGAGGTGCCCGCCGGCTTCGTGATGTACGCCCCGCCGGCCTATGTGCCGCGCTCCATGGCCTTTCCCACCAGTCCGGTGTCGCCGGATGCGGTGCAGCTGCTGACGGCGTGGCTGACTCCCGGCTTCCAAGGGCAGGGGCTGGGGCGAGTGATGGTGCAGACGGTCGCCAAGGATCTGATCCAGCGCGGGTTCAAGGCCATCGAGGCGTTCGGCGACGCTCGCTGGTCCGAGCCGGCATGTGTACTGCCCGCAGATCATCTTCTCGCGGTGGGCTTCAAGACCGTACGGCCCCACCCCCGCTTTCCGCGGCTGCGCCTTGAGCTGCGGACCACCATCTCGTGGAAGGAAGATGTGGAGCTGGCGCTCGACCGTCTGCTGGGAGCCGTCCAGAAGGAACCCGCACTGCGACCGCTGTAGGCGGTCTGTTTCACGTGAAACGGAGAACGGGCCCGCCCCCTCGATGAGGGCGGGCCCGTTTCACGTGAAACAAGCGGTGTGACTCAGGCGAGGTAGTCCGCCAGGTCGCGCTCGATGGCGGCCTTCGGCTTGGCGCCGACGATGGTCTTCACGACCTCGCCGCCCTTGTAGACGTTCATCGTCGGGATCGACATGACGCCGTACTTGGCGGTGGTCGCCGGGTTCTCGTCGGTGTTCAGCTTGGCGATGACGATCTCGTCGTGCTCGGCGGCAATGGCCTCCAGGGACGGGGCGATCTGGCGGCACGGGCCGCACCAGGTGGCCCAGAAGTCCACGAGGACGGGCTTGTCGCTGTTGAGGACGACCTCTTCGAAATTGGCGTCCGTGACGGTCACCGTGGCGCCGGCCATGGCAATCTCCTTATTGAGTGGGTGTTGGGAAAGCTGGGTGCGCGGGTCAGGCGGAGGGGGTCTTCTCCGGCTCGGCGGTCGCCTCGCCGTCCGACAGTGCGGCGAGGAAGCGCTCGGCGTCGAGGGCGGCGGAGCAGCCCGTGCCGGCCGCGGTGATCGCCTGACGGTAGGTGTGGTCGACGACATCGCCCGCGGCGAAGACACCCTGCAGGTTGGTGCGGGTGCTGGGCGCGTCGACCTTGAGGTAACCCTCGTCGTCGAGAGTCAGCTGGCCCTTGAACAGCTCGGTCCGCGGGTCATGGCCGATCGCGATGAACAGGCCCGTGACGGGGAGCTCGGAGGTCTCGCCGGTCTTGATGTTGCGCAGCGTCAGACCCGAGAGCTTGCTCTCGCCGTGGATCTCGGCGACCTCGCTGTCCCACACGAACTTGATCTTCGGGTCGGCGAAGGCACGATCCTGCATCGCCTTGCTGGCCCGCAGGGTGTCACGGCGGTGGACGACCGTGACCGACTTGGCGAAGCGGGAGAGGAAGGTGGCCTCCTCCATCGCGGTGTCGCCGCCGCCGATGACGGCGATGTCCTGGTCCTTGAAGAAGAACCCGTCGCACGTGGCGCACCAGGAGACACCGCGACCGGACAGCTCGTCCTCGCGGGGCAGGCCGAGCTTGCGGTGCTGGGAGCCGGTGCTGACGATGACTGCCTTGGCGCGGTGCACGTTTCCTGCGGTGTCGGTGACCGTCTTGATCTCTTCGGAGAGATCGACCGCGACGATGTCGTCCGGCACGAGTTCGGCACCGAAGCGCTCGGCCTGGGCGCGCATGTTGTCCATGAGGTCCGGCCCCATGATGCCGTCGCGGAAACCGGGGAAGTTCTCCACGTCGGTGGTGTTCATCAGCGCGCCTCCGGCGGTGACGGCACCTTCGAAGACGAGCGGCTTCAGGGACGCGCGGGCGGTGTAGAGCGCTGCGGTGTAGCCCGCGGGCCCGGAGCCGATGATGATCACGTTGCGGACGTCGCTCACGGGTGTCTTCCTTGTCTCTGCCGACTGCGTTGCTGGGGCTCGGGGAACTCTCACCCCACCCAACGGATCCTACGGGGCGAGCATTCCCGGAGTGTCACAGCGCACTTCTCGTCGCTCAGTCTCGCTGGTACGAGTGCGACAGCAGGATCTTTCCGGGAGCCGGCGGCGTGGCGGAGACGCAGGAGGAGGCGACGACATACGCGGAGACCCGCCGTGGATCGGTCGGATCCGGCAGTACGACGAGGAAGGCGTCCTTGCCCTGATAGCGGGTGTGGCTGGACGCGAGCGGCGCTTCGGGGCGTCCGATGCCCTGGCGGACACAGGACGGAATGGTGCCGGCACTGCCCCGCAGCGGGGTCTCTGGGAGGCTCTGAGCGCCGACGTCGGGGGACTTGTGCGAGCCCTTGGACGCCAGCAGATCGCGAACATGTGATTCAAGGCTGGCCGCTGTGAGGGCGGCCGCGCCGTTCATGCTCTTCTCGGTGGTCGCGGTGGACCGGTCCTGGTGGTGCCCCTGAGTGCTGTCCATGGCGGCGTTCTGGAGCAGAAGGCCACCCAAGCTGAAGATCGCGGCGGCCGCCGCGGTGCCGAGCAGAATCCGCGGCCAGCGGCGAGAACGGGACGAGCGACCGCCTGGTGTCTGGCGGCCCGGCCCGGAGGCGCCCCGAGGCCGCCCGGCTGGCCGGGTGGACGGCGTTCCTCGAGCGGGGGACTCGACGTTGGTTTCACGTGAAACAGCGACCCGCGTGGTGGCTGTTTCACGTGAAACATGCCCCTCGGCGCCAGGAGCGGTGGCGTCCAGCAGCGCTTCGGCGGCAAGGGCGGCATCGATGCGCCCGGCGACATCGGCCGGCATCCGCGCCGGACCGGGGAGCGTGCCCAGCAGCCCCCGGATCTCTTCCAGGGACTCAAAGACGTCCTCGCACAGCGCGCAGGCGGCGAGGTGGTCGCGCAGATCCGCGGTGCGCGAGGGGGGGAGCAGCCCGTCCGTGAGGTCGGAGATCTCAGAGACCTCCGGGTGCTCACCCGTGCCGGTCGTCGACGTCACGCTCACCCACCTCCGCCCTTCACGGCACCTGTGTCCTTCGGCCCTGCCGTCGGTGGGACGGATGTCCCCTGCGCCCGGTTCCTTCCCCGGCTCGCGGGTTCGCTACCCCCGCCGTCAGCGCGCAGATGGGTGACCAAAGGCAGGAGCCGGGCACGGCCTCGTGCGCAGCGGCTCTTGACCGTCCCGGTCGGGATATCGAGGATGGCGGCCGCCTCCGCGACGGGGTAGCCCTGCATATCGACGAGGACGAGAGCGGCGCGCTGCTCCTCCGGGAGCGTGCGCAGCGCATTCAGCAGCTCCCGGTGCAGATCCTGGCGCTCGGCGGGAGTGGCGGCGGATTCCTCGGGCTCCAGCAGCTGCTCCAACCGCTCGGTCTCGGCGACGGGCGAGGTGCGCCTGGAGGCGGTCTTACGAGCTCGGTCCAGACAGGCATTGACCGTGATGCGGTGCAGCCAGGTCGTTACGGCGGACTGGCCGCGGAAGGTGTGGGCCGCACGATAGGCGGAGACCAAGGCGTCCTGGACGGCGTCGGCGGCTTCCTCGCGATCCCCCAGGGTGCGCAGTGCCACCGCCCAGAGCCGGTCACGGTGTCGTCGGACGATCTCCCCGAAGGCGTCGGGGTCGCCGGCGACATGGCGGGCGAGCAGGTCCTGATCACCAGAGTCGTCCAGCACACCCATCCAAACCCCCCTTGCCCAGCGGCTGAACCCTCGGAACCTTGACCCTGTCACAAACCGGAGATCGTCGACCCGCCGCACCGCAACGTGATGAGTCCACGGGCTGGCAGCAACCTCGTACACCGCATGGTAGGCAGCCGTCGGGAGAAGTGCCAGGTATTCGTAGGCGCGCGATCTCGTCCCTGGGATTTCTGAAGGCTGCACAGGTACTTTTCCTTCTCGGCATGGCAGCTGCGCAGGTGTCGCCTTCTAGCCACCCTTCCGGTTGTTTGTTGCGCAGATTTGGCATGGCCTGCTTCGCGCGGTGATGTTGGCTGACTTTCGCGCCAAAACTGCTCGCGTGGAATTCTTCTGGAATTCCTCACGTGGAAGCAGCGCAAGCAGCGGCCGACGGATTCCTGGCCGGACTTCGTCGTCGCCCAGGACACCCAGGGACGCGGCTGAGCATCACACGGCACGAGGGCCCGCCGAGTCATCGGCAGGCCCTCGTGCCGTAGGCGAAGGCACCGGCGGGTGCGGGAGACGAGCTGTCCGCAGCTTCAGCCGGAAATTTTGATTTCTGAGAGGCCTCCCCGGAACCAATCCGATTCCCCATCGCTGGGAAGTTCCGTGACGCGGATCAGTACATAGCGGGACCGCACCGGCTGGTCGAGTTTCACATCCAGCCGATCACCGGCCTTCTCCGGTTTGGAGAGGTGCCGTGAGAAATCGTCGAGCTTCGTCGGGTCGGTTGCGGAAGGCGCCGCTGCGCGGATTTCCACGGTCTGGCCCGGCCGATACATGCTGACCTGTATCCCGGAGATGTCCTTCGCGCGTCCGAGGTCGACGATGATGCCGCTGCCGTTTGCGCGCGACGGCAGGTTTCCGAAGTTCGCCCAGCCCCTGAACCGACCTGTCACCCAGGCGGTACTCGGGTCGCCGTCCGTAGCATTGTGCGCCTGCGCTGCTGAGAAGGGTTCGGCCAGGGGCGAGAACTCTGTGGTGCCCGTGATCGCGAGAGGCTTGCCGGTCGGCTTCTTCGCCTGGCCGCCGCCCGTCTGCGAGTTCCCGGGGTCGTCCTCGTCGTTCTCCCGCTTCAGCAGCGTGTCCGCGAGCTGCCAGCTGCCCAGCCCCAGCGCCGCGATCAGCAGCGCGGAGACGGACCACTTCAGCGCCCGGCCCGTGCGGCTCTGCAGCGGCGGCGGAGGCGTGGGAACGGGCTGGGTCTGCCGGGCGCCCTGGCCGTTGTGCGCCGACGACTGCCGGTAGTTGCCCTGCTGGTACCCCGTGCGCTGATACGGCGGCGGCGTGCTGAACGCCGTCTCCGGAGGCCGGATACGCGGCATGGCCGCAACGGCCTTGGCCAGCTCCTCCGGGGTGGTGCAGGGCTGCTCCTGGCGGGAAGCCGTGGCGCCGTCGTTGATCAGGGCCCGCATGGCCAGTTCGGAGAGCCCGCGGTGGACCCCGGCACGCACCTGGTCGGGTGCGATCAGCCCGACGCCCTTGGGCAGGCCGGTCAGGCCGTGGGCGTCGTTCTCGTACGGCCAGCGCTGGGTCAGCGCGGCGTACAGCAGCGCGCCGATCGCCTCGGTGTCCGTGCGCTGCGGGTGCTCGCAGGTGATGCCGCGCAGCGCCGCCATGACGGCGAGGCCCCGGATGCGGTACTGCCCGGATTCCGTGCGCAGCACCGAACCGGGGGTGATCCGCAGATGCGACAGGCCCTCGCGGTGCGCGGCGGCCATGGCCTGGGAGACCTGGCTGACGAGCTGGTAGGCGTCGTGCGGCTCCAGCGGCCCGTTGGCGAGCACGGTGGTGAGTTCCGTGGCGTCCGGCAGCCACTCATGGACGACGTAGACGAGGTCGTTCTCCTCGACCGCGTCCAGGACCTGGACGAATCGGGGGTCGCCGAGCAGCGCCGAGGAACGGGCGGCGGAGAGCACCGGCCGGCCCCGCGGATGGTCGGCGGGCAGGATATGCACGCCGACGGCCCGCCGCAGCTTCTCGTCCACCGCACGCCAGCTGCTGAATCCGTCCAGACGGGTGACGCACTCCTCGAGTCGGTAGCGTCTGGCGAGCTTGTGGCCGCTGTGCAGTTCCGGTGGCTGGGCCTCGGTCGCCTGGGCACGCTGATCATCGGTGCGTGCGGCGTCCTGTTCCCCGCCGGATACCTTTTCGGCCTTAGCACCGTCGTCCGTGGCCTTACCCGCCTTGGCGGTCAGCGGTTCCTCACCGCTCGTGTCGGCCACGTCGACGGCAGCCGTGCTCCGTTCCGCCACCGTCGTTCCTGCCTCCCCATCCGTTGCAGGCTCAATGAGCCAAGACAATTGTGCCCACAGTCCGCCACTATGCACGACACACGGTGGCAGTCGATGGTTGTGCTCAATCAACGCCCAAGCTTTGACCGGACCATGCCGACCAGGGCGTTCATTTCCTCGATGCGCATTTTGCGTGCGGCGACGTAGAACACGGCCAGAAGTGCGGCGATGCCGGCGATCAGCGCGGCCAGCGAGCCGAGGAATCCGCTGCCGAGCGTCTGCATGATGCCGTACACCACCGCTCCGGAGACGATCGTCGCCGGGATGCTGGCGCCGGCCAGCCGCGCGTACGTCCGCACGACGTGAGCGGTGTCGAGGTCGCCGTCCATCCGCTTGCTCAGCCGCCGCCAGGCCACGCCGACGCCGATGATGTACGCCAGGCCGTAGGAGGCCGCCATGCCGACCACGGCCCAGCGGGCGGGCAGGATCAGGAAGCAGAGCCCGGAGGCCGCGGCGTTGACGGCGGCGACGATCACCGTGTTGTAGAAGGGGGTGCGGGTGTCCTCGTACGCGTAGAAGGCGCGCAGGACGACGTACTGCACCGAGAACGGGATCAGGCCCACACCGAAGGCCATCAGCATGTAGCCCATCGGGATGCCGGCGCCGGACGAGCCGTAGACCAGCGTGCACAGCGGGATGCCGAGCGCGAGGAAGCCGAACGAGATCGGGACGATGGCGACGGCGGAGGTGCGCAGGCCCTGCGACATGTCGTCCCGGACGGCTCCGGTGTCACCGTCGTGGGCGGACCGTGCCAGCCGCGGCAGCAGCGCCGCCATGACCGAGACGGTGATGATCGCCTGCGGCATGTTCCAGATCAGCTGGGCGCTGGCGTACGAGATGAAGCCGGTGCCCGGGTGGCCCTGCTGGTTGGCGGTGTTGCCGGCCCAGGTGGACAACTGGGTGACGACGAGGACGCCCGCCTGGTTGGCGAGCACGAACAGCACGGTCCACTTGGCGAGCTTGGCGGCCTTGCCCAGGCCGTGGCCGCGCCAGTCGAAGCGGAGCCGGATCCGGAAATCGGCGTCGCGCAGGTAGGGGATCATCGCCAGCGCCTGGACGACGAGCCCGAGCAGGGTGCCGATGCCCAGGAGCCGGATGCCCTCGTCGGGGATGGTGGTGACGCCGATGTGCGAGGTCTTCGCCGTGCCGTAGACCCAGATGAACAGGCCGAAGGTGGCGATCATGACGATGTTGTTCAGGACCGGGGTCCACATCATCGCGCCGAAGCGGCCGCGGGCGTTGAGGATCTGCCCCATCACCACATGCAGACCCATGAAGAAGATCGTGGGTACGCAGTAGCGGGTGAACGCGACGGCGACCTCGTTGGCCGCGGGGTCGCGTGAGATGTCGAAGGAGACCAGCTTCACCAGCAGCGGCGCGGCCAGCACCGACAGCACCGTCAGCACGCCGAGGACCACGATGACGAGGGTCAGCAGGCGGTTGGCATAGGCCTCGCCGCCGTCGTCGTCCTCCTTCATCGCACGCACCAGCTGCGGGACGAAGACGGAGTTCAGACCGCCGCCGATGGTCAGGATGAAGATCATCGTCGGGAGCTGGTAGGCGACCTGCCAGGAGTCGCCGAGCACGGCGCCGCCGAGTGCCGCGACGATCAGCGCCGAGCGGACGAAGCCCGTGAGACGGGACACCATCGTGCCGGCGGCCATCACCGCACTGGACTTGAGCAGGCCGGAGGCGCGGCCGCCGGAGGGCTTGCCGGCCGCCGCCACGGGGGCGGGCGCCGGCACCGGAGCGGGCTGCTGCGGTACGGCCTCCGGAGCGGGTGCCGCGGCGGCAGCGGGTGCCGCGGCAGGCGGGCCGGCGGGTGCCGGGCGCTGCGGCTCGTAGGGCTGCTGCTGGTCACGGAAGAGATGCGCGAAGGCGTCGGACTCCGGACGGTCGCCGGCGGCCTGGGCGCCCCGCTCGTCGAGGCCCATGAACTGCATCGTCGCGGCATCGTCGCCGTACGGAAGATCACGGCCGGGGGCCTGCGACTCGGAGGGCGCAGGCGCGGGCCACTGCTGTGCGTCGGGGGTGGGGCGGCTCGCGGTCGGCTGCTGGTAGAGCGGGTGCGCGGGCTGCGCCGGCGGTGCAGGGGGGTGCGCGGCGCGGTCGTAGCGCGCCTCGCTCACCGGCTCCTGGGCCATCGGGTCCGGTGCGCGGTGCGGGCCGTTGCGGTAGGCGTCCTGCACAAACGGATCATGGTCCGCTGAGGACGGGGGCGTCGGAGGGACCGGCCCCATGGGGTCGCCATTGGCGCCCCGGCCCCGGTCACCGTCGTACGGCGCATTCATCGCTGCCCCACCTCATCCGTCGCCGGCCATCCGGCCCCGCCATATATCAACGGTCCACTTTCTCACCTGAGCCGGACGGGTCGGAGCTTTCCGAACCGGTGTCCGGCTTGGGGTCACTCGGCTGCTCGGGGGCGTCGCCGTCCGTGCCGCCGCTGTCGCCGTCCGTGCCTTCCTCGCCGTCGGAGCCGTCGCCGTCCGACCCGTCCTCGGCGCGCTGGGCCGCGGCTCGCTTGCGCTGGAGGTAGATCCGCACTCCGGCGAGGACGAGCAGCAGCACACCGCCCGCGATGACCAGCATCACAGTGGCGGTGATCTCCGTGACGTTCACCTGGAACGTCATGGGGCCACCGTAGGGCTTTCCGTCCGACGTGTAGAGCTGGGCGGTCACCCACGCGCGGCCGTTGGCGTTGGCCGTGGTGTTGAACTTGAACGACTGGCTGTGCCCGCCGTCCACCGTGATCTGCTGCGGCTTGCCCGCGTCCAGGCGGTTGGGCTGGGAGGAGGTCAGCTTCAGCGTCATGTCCTTGACGCCCTGGACCAGGTTGTTCTGGACCGTCACCGGAATCGTGGCGCTGCGCCCGGAGAGCGTGGCGTCCGACTTCTGGATCAGGTGGACCTTCTTGGTCAGGCCGTCGAGGTAGCTGCGCACCGAGTGGCGGAACTTCGCGGCGCCGGAGCGATCGGACCGCCACTCCGTCGACATCTCGCGCATTATGGCGTTGCCGAACGGCGTCACCACACGCTCCGGCTGCGCCAGGATCACCCGGAAGTCGTCCAGCTCGGACTGCGTGTCCTGGATCTGGCGGAAGGCCTCGGTGGGCAGCTCGTGCCGGCGCAGCGAGGACGGGTAGGCGGCCCCGCTGGGCACCCGGCGGCTGGCCGTGGGGTCGGGCTTGGCCTTGGCGGCGGCGCCGAGGTGTATCGGCGTGGTCCAGCGCCCGGACTCGTTCAGCTGGCGCAGCGCGGTGGCCATGGCCTGGGCCTGGCTGACCGACGGCATCCGCTGTGGTGCGACGACGATGCTGCGCTGCCGGTCCGGTTCCTGGAGGCTGATCATCTGGGTCTGGGCGATGAACTCCTGGACCGCGCGCGTGGCGTTCCCGGCCTTCGACATATCGCCTTCGAAGGTCTGTGAGAGCTGTGCGTCCGCGACGATGGCGGTGTTGCCGCCGCCGATGGGACGGGCCGCCGTCGGGGTGTAGGACAGTCCGCCGTTCTCCCGCAGGCTGTCGCTACGGGTGATCACGTTGTGCGCACCGGCCGAGGTGGCGACATCGACGATGGAGGAGTCGATCGCGCCTTCCACGGGCCAGGCGAAGTCCGTACGCGGCTTGACGCCGAGGATCGTGTCCACGGTCTTCTCGGCGAGGTCGGTGGCCGGGCCGAGGTGGCTGAGCGCGCTGGGCACGCCCTTGCCGTGGTGGGCGAGCGAGGCGAGGTCGGGGTCCGCGAAGGGCAGCGCCACCACCTCGTGCGAGGTGACCGCTTCCTCGAGTTCGTGCAGCCACTGCTTGGCGACCGCCTGGTTCTTGCCCATCGGGCCGTCCGGGCCGTTCACCCGGTACGACTTGGTCATCGCGTCGACGGTCGCGAGCAGGTCGGGGTCGATGACGAAGGTCACCGGCAGGTTCTTGCCGAGCGCGACCATCTGCTGCAGCCGGCCGCCGGGGGCGAGCTCGGCGGCGAGGTCGTCGTTGCGGAAGACCGGCGTCTGCTGGGCGTCGGCGTCGGTCTCGGCGGTGAGGTGCGTGGAGGAGATCAGCGGCCACAGGTAGGTGAGCTGGGTCTTCTTCTCGGCGTTGGCGGCCTGCCAGGGCAGGAACGTCCGGTCGATTCCCAGGACCTGCTCGTAGGACGAGGCCTGCGAGCGCCCTGACAGCGAGACACCGATCTGATACACACCGTCATCATCGAGGTCGAGGTCCTTGACCGGGACGCTGAGGGTGAAGGGGCGGCTGACGCCGGGCTCCAGCTTGTCGATCTTCTGCTGGTGGTCCTTGACCTCCTCGCCGTCCACTCCCGGCAGGTAGCCGTTGCGATGCGTCGCGGCCTCGATGGCGCTGCGGCTGCTGAGCGCGTCGCCGCGGTGCATTCCGACGTGGGCGTCGGTGATCGCGCTGCGGCCGTCGTTGGTCAGCGTGCCGGAGACGGTGACCGTGTCGCTCTTGCCGGGAGCGGAGGGGGACATCGAGTCGATGGTGACGTCGACCGTGCGGGAGCCGGTCGGGGCCGCCTGCGCGGAGGGGGCGTGCGGGACCTGGACCAGTCCTACGAGCAGGGGGAGTCCAGTGAGCAGCGTCACGGTCCTTCGCAGCCATCGACCACGCGGCCGTTCAGTCACCTGGAACCCTGCCGCCTCGGCCACGCGCTCGTCCGTCCCTCGTCGTCGTCAGTGGTCGTCGGAATGTGCGTCCACGAATGGTAACGAGGCCTGCGGCACCAGAGTGCCGGGGAGTGCTCCACATGATCGCTGTGCCGACCGCCGTATGACCGGCCTGTCCCCTTTATTACGTGACGCTTCGCGCTGCGCGGCCACGTACCCTGTTCTGTTGTGCCGAACGCCAACAATGACCTCCCCACCCCGCACGCCGAGCAGAGCCCGCAGTCGACGAACGCGCTGAACCATGTGCAGCGGCGCGCAGTGAGCGAACTGCTGCGGGTCTCCCCTGTCGCGGACGACCTGGCCCGCCGATGCCAGGAGGCCGGGTTCACGCTTGCCCTGGTCGGCGGCTCGGTCCGGGACGCACTGCTCGGCCGGCTCGGCAACGACCTGGACTTCACCACCGATGCCCGTCCCGAGGACGTACTGAAGATCGTCCGGCCGTGGGCGGACGCGGTCTGGGAGGTCGGCATCGCCTTCGGCACGGTCGGCTGCAAGAAGGACTCGTTCGACATCGAGGTCACGACCTACCGCTCCGAGGCCTACGACCGCACCTCCCGCAAGCCCGAGGTGTCCTACGGCGACTCCATCGAGGATGACCTGGTCCGCCGGGACTTCACGGTGAACGCCATGGCGGTCCTGCTGCCGCAGAAGGAGTTCGTCGACCCGCACGGCGGCCTGGAGGACCTGGCCGCCCGTGTCCTGCGCACGCCGGGCACGCCGGAGGAATCCTTCTCGGACGATCCGCTGCGGATGATGCGGGCCGCCCGCTTCGCCGCCCAGCTGGACTTCGAGGTCGCCCCCGAGGTCGTGGCCGCGATGAAGGCGATGGCGGAGCGTATCGAGATCGTCTCGGCCGAGCGGGTACGGGACGAGCTGAACAAGCTGCTCCTGGCGCGGTACCCGCGTAAGGGGCTGCGGCTGTTCGTCGATTCCGGCCTGGCCGACCGGGTCCTGCCCGAGCTGCCGGCCCTGCGGCTGGAGAGTGACGAGCATCACCGGCACAAGGACGTCTACGAGCACTCGCTGACGGTGCTGGACCAGGCGATGGACCTGGAGGAGAACGGACCCGATCTGGTCCTGCGTCTGGCGGCCCTGCTGCACGACATCGGCAAGCCCAGGACGCGGCGCTTCGAGAAGGACGGCCGGGTCTCCTTCCACCATCACGAGGTGGTGGGCGCGAAGATGACCAAGAAGCGGATGGCCGCGCTGAAGTACTCCAACGACATGATCAAGGACGTCTCGCGTCTGGTGGAGCTGCATCTGCGCTTCCACGGCTATGGCACGGGAGAGTGGACGGACTCCGCGGTCCGCCGCTATGTGCGCGATGCCGGCCCCCAGCTGGAGCAGCTGCACAAGCTGACCCGCTCGGACTGCACCACCCGCAACAAGCGCAAGGCCGCCGCGCTGTCGCGTGCCTACGACGGGCTCGAAGAGCGGATCGCGCGGCTGCAGGAGCAGGAGGAGCTGGAGGCGATCCGGCCCGACCTGGACGGCAACGACATCATGCAGATCCTGGGCATCCGCCCTGGGCCCGAGGTCGGCAAGGCGTACAAGCAGATGCTGGAGATCCGGCTGGAGCACGGTCCCATGGACCGGGAGGCCGCCATCGCCGCTCTGAAGGAGTGGTGGGCGACGCAGGGCTGATGTTTCACGTGAAACAGGCGGTCGGTGGGCCGCCATGTTTCACGTGAAACATGGCATGAGGCTGGGGCGGTGTTTCACGTGAAACACCGCCCCAAGGCTTGTCCGGCGTGTGCTCGGTTCGTTTTACTTCGCCGGGGTCAGACAGAGCACCATGTGGGTGTCGGCGCGCTTACGACGCTGCACGGACTTGGTGTACGCCGATTCCCCCGCAGGGCAGACGGAGGGGTCGGAGGTGTCGTTGTGCACCGCGGTCACCTTGTACTGGGCCTCCGAGGTGCCGCAATCCACCACCTTGAGGCCGTCATCGAGCGAGCTTTCGGACTTCTGCACGCAGTCACCGACCTCGGCGCTGTCCGCGTCGTCCAGGCTGGTGATCCAGAAGAAGGCGAAGGCGATCAGCACGAAGACGACGCCGATACCCTTCAGGATCGCCTTGGGGGACCGATTCTTGGCCGGACGCGGCGGCGGAACGGGAGCACCGCCCTGCATGTAGGGCTGCTGCGGCGGCGCGGGGTATCCCGGCTGCGGCTGCTGATAGCCGTACGGAGCCTGTGGCTGCTGAGGGTGGGCGTACCCGGCCTGCGGCTGACCGTAAGGAGCCTGGGGCGGCGGCGGTGCCTGGGGATACGGGTTCTGCCCGTACGGCGCCTGGCCGTATGGGTTCGGGCCCTGAGGCGGCATGGTCATGGAACTCCCCCGATATTTGATGTGTACAGGCTCGTGTAGGACGCCCGTAAGGTATCTGGTCCGCGCACCCGGCCGCTGAGCCCGGTCGCCACCATGCGAGGAAGCGGTGCCTAACCGCGCCTCAAGCGCACCACTGCCGCGGCGACGAGTGCGTAGATCACGGTCACCATGAGCAGCAGAACGGTGGACCTGCCGTCCGGCGGCAGCATGAGGGCGGCGACCGCGGCGGCGCCGACGAAGGCGACGTTGAACAGCACGTCGTAGATGGCGAAGATCCGGCCGCGGAACGCGTCGTCGACCGTGGACTGGACGACCGTGTCCGTGGAGATCTTGGTCCCTTGTGTGCCGAGACCGAGCATGAAGGCGGCGGCCAGCATCGGCCCCGGCGTGAAGAACAGGCCGAGCGCCGGCACCAGCACCGCGCCCATGGCGGCGCAGCAGGCGATCCAGCCGAACGCGGTGAAGCGCGCCACCGCCCACGGAGTGACGACGGCGGCCATGAAGAAGCCCCCGCCCGACACCAGGACGGTGATCCCGAGCAGGGCCAGGCCCTCGGATTCGGTCTCGGCCCAGGAGTACCGGCACAGCATCAGCACCATGACCGTCAGCGCTCCGTAGCAGAAGCGGATGAGGGTCATCGCGGCCAGCGCACGGGCCGGGGTGCGCCGCTCGGCGAGATGACGCAGCCCCTCCGCGAGGCCTCGTACGGTGCTCAGCAGGGCTTCTCGCAGATGCGGTGGGCGGTCGGTGAGATCGGGGCCGAGCAGCTGTGGCGTCATGCGCAGCGCGGTGAGCGCCGAGCAGAGGTAGAGGGCCGCGGCCAGCAGCACGACGAACGCGTCCACGTCCGAGCCGGCCAGCCGGACGGCGAAGGCGAGTCCGCCGCCCGCCGTCGCGGCGAGCGTGCCGGCCGTGGGGGCGAGGGAGTTGGCCATGACCAGCTGTTGTCCGCCGTCGACCACCCGGGGCAGTGCGGCCGAGAGCCCGGCCAGGACGAAGCGGTTCACCGCGGTCACCGAGAGGGCCGAAGCGTAGAAGAGCCAGTCGGGGACGTTCGACACGATCAGCGCTGCCGTCGCCATGGCCAGCAGCGTGCGCAGCAGATTGCCGTAGAGCAGGACCTGGCGGCGCCGCCAGCGGTCGAGCAGCACGCCGGTGAACGGCCCGAGGAGCGAGTACGGCAGCAGCAGGATCGCCATGGCGGAGGCGATGGCCGCCGGTGAGGTCTGCTTCTCGGGAGAGAAGACGACGTAGGTGGCGAGCGCGACCTGGAACACCCCGTCGGCCGCCTGGGACAGAAGCCGTGCGGCGAGGAGCGAACGGAAGTCACGTAGCCGGAGTAATACGCGGAGGTCGCGCACAGCATGCATGAGGCACAGCCTCACACAGCCCGCAGGCCCCCGGGCGGAATACCCGGAGGCCTGCGGAGGGAGGTCGCGGAGGGCGCGTCAGCGCTCGACCTCGCCGTTGATGAACTTCTCGACGTTCTCCCGCGCCTCGTCGTCGAAGTACTGCACCGGCGGCGACTTCATGAAGTACGAGGAAGCGGAGAGGATCGGGCCGCCGATGCCCCGGTCCTTGGCGATCTTCGCGGCGCGCAGCGCGTCGATGATGACGCCCGCGGAGTTGGGGGAGTCCCAGACCTCGAGCTTGTACTCGAGGTTCAGCGGGACGTCGCCGAAGGCGCGGCCCTCAAGGCGGACATAGGCCCACTTGCGGTCGTCCAGCCACGCCACGAAGTCCGAGGGGCCGATGTGGACGTTGTCCTCGCCCAGCTCGCGGTCCCGGATCTGGGAGGTGACGGCCTGCGTCTTGGAGATCTTCTTGGACTCCAGGCGCTCGCGCTCGAGCATGTTCTTGAAGTCCATGTTGCCGCCGACGTTCAGCTGCATCGTGCGGTCCAGGATGACGCCCCGGTCCTCGAAGAGCTTGGCCATCACACGGTGCGTGATCGTGGCGCCGACCTGCGACTTGATGTCGTCACCGACGATCGGGACACCGGCCTCGGTGAACTTGTCCGCCCACTCCTTGGTGCCGGCGATGAAGACCGGGAGGGCGTTGACGAACCCGACCTTGGCGTCGATGGCGCACTGGGCGTAGTACTTCGCGGCGTCCTCGGAGCCGACAGGGAGGTAGCAGACCAGGACGTCGACCTGCTTGTCCTTGAGGATCTGGACGATGTCGACCGGGGCCTCGGGGGACTCCTCGATGGTCTGGCGGTAGTACTTGCCCAGGCCGTCGAGGGTGTGGCCGCGCTGGACCTGCACGCCGGCGTTCGGCACGTCGCAGATCTTGATGGTGTTGTTCTCGCTGGCGCCGATGGCGTCCGCGAGGTCGAGGCCGACCTTCTTGGCGTCTACGTCGAACGCCGCCACGAACTCGATGTCACGCACGTGGTAGTCGCCGAACTGCACGTGCATGAGGCCGGGCACGCGGCTCTTCGGGTCGGCGTCCTTGTAGTACTCGACGCCCTGTACCAGCGAGGCGGCGCAGTTGCCCACGCCGACGATGGCTACGCGAACCGAACCCATTCCGGTTGCTCCCTGTGTTCTCGATGAGGACCTGCGCGGCAGAGCCTCATGTGGTGGTGTCAATCGGACGGATCCGGCCGGGAACCACCCCGGTGCCGGGGCAGGCCGCCCGTATCTCCTGACTGGTTCTTCATGTCATGCGCTGCGGGACCCGGTGCGCGCTGATCGCGCCCGGCGCGCTCACTCTCGATGAGCTCGTTCAACCAACGGACTTCGCGCTCCACGGATTCCATGCCGTGGCGTTGCAGTTCGAGGGTGTAGTCGTCCAGCCGCTCCCGGGACCTGGCCAAGGAGGTGCGCATCTTCTCAAGGCGCTCCTCCAGCCGGCTGCGGCGGCCTTCCAGCACCCGCATCCGCACGTCCCGCGACGTCTGGCCGAAGAATGCGAAGCGGACGCCGAAGTGCTCGTCCTCCCACGCATCCGGGCCGGAGTGGGCGAGCAATTCCTCGAAGTGCTCTTTGCCCGATGCGGTCAATCGGTAGACGATCTTGGCTCGGCGCCCTGTCAGAGCCGCGGCGGAAACCCCCTCCGCGGCGGCGTCCGTCTCCTCGATGATCCAGCCGCTCGCGACCAGCGCCTTGAGGCACGGGTAGAGGGTGCCATAACTGAACGCACGGAACACCCCGAGCGAGGTGTTGAGCCGTTTTCGCAGCTCGTAGCCGTGCATCGGGGACTCGCGGAGCAGGCCGAGGACGGCGAACTCGAGGATGCCGGAACGTCTGGTCATCCTCCGCCTCCTAGGCCCGGTGCGTTCTTTATGTCGTGCTGATGTATCGGCTCGATACATCCAGACGATAGAACGGGCACGGGAGGGGGACAAGGGGGGAGTCGGTGAACGGCGTCACATCACCGATTCGTGCGATGCAACCTGACTGATTTGGAGTGAATTTCAACACTGGGGAGGTTTTGGCCGTGCGTAGTCTGTGCGGCATGCAGACTGCCGGGAACCGTGGGCCGATATCCAGCGTCCCCGTCCTCGGTGTATTGCGGCCCGCGCCTTTGGCATGGGCCGTGCATCGGGGGGACCTGAAGACAACTGCCGCCTTCAGGCGACGAGATAGCGCGCCTGCCCGAGGAGTATTCGTTCCATGAGCGAGCACCGTCGCAAACCGCCACAGCCGCAGAGTGGCGGACGTGCCGCGGCCCGACGCGCCGCACAAGAGTCGTCAGGGCGCCGTGGCGCCCGTTCGCGTGGCTCCGCTGCCGGCCCCGACCCCTACGGTGACGCCTCCGGGCACGAGTCGCGGATGGGCGGTCGGGCCGAGGCCCGCAGGGCTGCCCAGCGCGGCGGTCGCCGGAGGGTGTCGGATGCCTCGATGGCGGGCTCCGGTGCCGGCGGCCATGGCGGCGGAGGCCGCCGTGGCGGTGGTGGCGGTGGTCCCGAGGGAGGCCGCGGCCGCGGGCGTGGCGACGGCAGGCCCGCCAAGCGGCGTCTGATCGACTACCCGCGCGCCAACAAGGTCGGCTGGCGGCGCTTTGTGCCGTCGTGGAAGCAGGTCACCAGCCTGGTCATCGGTTTCGCCGGCCTGATCGTGGGCGCCTCCGGCGTGGCGCTGGCCCTGGTGAGCGTGCCGAACGAGAGTGACGCCGCCAAGTCGCAGAACAACGTCTACCTCTGGGCCAATGGCGACGTCATGGCTCGCGACGGTAAGACCAACCGGCAGAACATCGACATACAAGACATTCCGCCGTCGATGCAGAATGCAGCGATCGCGGCGGAGAACGCGTCTTTCCGGACGGACTCCGGAGTCGACCCGATGGGTATCGCGCGTGCCGTGTTCAACATGGCAAGGGGCGGCGAGACCCAGGGTGGCTCGACCATCACTCAGCAGTACGTCAAGAACGCCATGCTGAACCAGCAGCAGACCTTCGATCGCAAGTTCAAGGAGCTGTTCATCGCGATCAAGGTCGGCTGGCGGATGGACAAGCCGAAGATCCTGCAGGGGTATCTGAACACCAGCTACTACGGTCGCGGTGCCTACGGGATCCAGGCGGCGGCTCAGGCGTACTACGGCAAGAACGCCGACAAGCTGAAGCCGGACGAGGCCGCCTTCCTGGCGACCGTGCTCAAGGGCGCCGACCTGTACGACCCGGCGGGCGGCACCGGCCCGGGGGCCACTCGGGAGGCGAACACCCAGCGTGCCACCGCGCGGTGGAAGTGGATCCTCGACCGGGAGGTCGAGAACAAGCTCATGTCGAAGACCGAGCGGGCCAGGTACACCAAGTTCCCCAAGCCCAACACTCCCAAGCCGGTGGCCAGCAAGAGCGGCCAGATCGGCTATCTGATGGACACCGCCAAGAAGTACGTGCTGAAGCACGGGGATATCAGCGAGGCCCAGTTCGACAAGGGCGGCTACACGATCCGGACGACCTTCGACAAGAAGAAGACCGGTCAGCTCGCCGGCGCCGTCAAGAAGGTCCACAAGCGGTACATCAACCCCAAGGAGCGCGAGAAGGACAAGTACGTCCAGTTCGGTGGTGCTTCCGTGGTACCGGGAGACGGCAAGATCGTCGCTCTGTACGGCGGTGAGGGCTATGACAAGGGCCACTTCAGCAACAACGCCGACACCTTCGGTGTGCCGGTCGGCTCGACCTGGAAGCCGTTCGTGCTCGCGGCGGCGATGAAGTACGGCGTGCCCGCGACCGAGCCCCAGGGGCTCTCGCCCCTCAGCCGGTACAACGGCAACGACCATCTCAAGGTGAAGAAGGCGGACGGCACCTACGTCCTCAAGCGGGACAACTCGCCCTTCTTCCAGGAGAACGAGAGCAACCACCGCTGGGGCTACATCTCCTTGGTCAAGGCGATGGAGCAGTCCGTCAACACCCCGTTCGTGCAGCTCGGCATGGATGTCGGGATGGACAAGGTCAAGGAGATGGCGCAGCTCTCGGGCATCTCGCCGGCCAGCTTCGACAAGAACCTCAACCCGTCCTTCGCACTGGGCACCTCCACTCCGAGCGCGATTCGTATGGCCGACGCCTATGCGACGTTCGCCGCGTCGGGCACGAAGGTGGAGCCGTACTCCGTGACCAAGGTGACGCGCGAGGGCGAGGACCTGCCGGGCTTCGAGAAGCCCAGCCAGGAGACGGCGATGGACTCCAACATCGCCAACAACGTGACCAAGGTGCTGGAGAACGTCATCGACAACGGCACCGCGAAGGACGCCAACCGGCTGAACATGCCGGCCGCGGGCAAGACCGGTACCACCGACGAGAACAAGTCGGCCTGGTTCGTCGGCTACACCAAGCAGCTCTCGACGGCCATCACGATGTTCCGCGAGGACGCGCAGAACCCGCGCCAGCTGTCCATGAACGGAGTCGGCGGCTTCGACTCGATCCACGGTGGTGCGCTGCCGACCGAGGTGTGGACCGAGTACATGCTGCAGGCGATGAACGGCGTCACCCCGGAGCCGTTCCCGGCCGCCATCCCGCTCGGCGAGCGGGCGGACGAGGCCGGTATGCCGTCTCCGACGCCGACTCCCACCCCGTCGGACACCCCGTCGGCGACTCCGTCGGAGACTCCCACCGAGTCCGCTCCCCCGTCGGACAGCCCGAGCCCGACTCCGACCAAGCCCTGTTCTCCCTGGGACGTCAACTGCAACGACAACGGTGGGACGACCACCGGCGGAACGAGTGGCGACACCGGGGGCGAGACGAGCACTCCCACCGTGGACCCGGGTACCAATGGCGGAGGCAACGGGAACGGTAACGGCGGAGGTAACGGAGGCTTGTTCGGCGGCCCGACCAGCCAATAGGCACCGCGCCGACCGTTTCACGTGAAACAACGGTGACTGTTTCACGTGAAACATGAGCCACGAAGCCCCTGTCCCGGCTTGCCGGGACAGGGGCTTCGCCATGTTCTGCCCGTGGCCGTACGGCAGGATGGGGCCATGACGAGCGTGCGACAGGACGAGCCGGTACGGCCGACAAAGCGGGACGAGGTGGCGGCGGCCGGCAGCGAGCTGGTCGGAGGTCCGCTCGGCCGTCGCGCTCTGCTCGGAACGCACTGGCTGACACCGGTGCGGGTCGTCGCACTGGTCGCCATCGGGATGTTCGCGCTCGGCATGGTGCAGAAGCTGCCGTGCTACAACGGCGGCTGGTTCTTCGGGGCGACGAGCCAGTACACCCATGCCTGCTACTCCGACATCCCTCATCTCTATGCGGGACGGGGCTTCGCCGACGGGCTGATCCCGTACTTCGACCGGCTGCCCGGCGATATGGAGTACCTCGAGTACCCGGTGCTCACCGGCGTCTTCATGGAGGTCGCCTCATGGATGACGCCGAGCGCGGGGACGATCCAGGACCGCGAACAGATCTACTGGCTGGTCAACTCCGGGATGCTGATGGTCTGCGCCGCCGTCATCGCGGTGTGCGTGGCCCGTACGCATCGGCGCCGCCCCTGGGACGGCCTCCTCGTCGCCCTGGCGCCCGCCTTCGCCCTCACCGCGACCATCAACTGGGACCTGCTGGCCATCGCCCTGACCGCCGGCGGCATGCTGATGTGGTCGCGCAGCCGCCCGCTGAAGGCAGGCATGCTGATCGGCCTGGCGACCGCGGCGAAGCTGTACCCGGTGCTGCTGCTGGGCCCGCTGCTGGTGCTGTGCTGGCGGGCGGGAGCCTGGCGCGCGTTCGGGAAGGCGGCGGCCGGAGCCGTGGGCGCCTGGCTGCTGGTCAACCTGCCGGTGATGATCACGCACGATGCGACCGGGTTCCACATCCGCGAGGGCTGGGCGAAGTTCTACACCTTCAGCCAGGAGCGGCCCATCGACTTCGGTTCGATCTGGTTGCTGATCTCGCAGCGCACCGGCAACCCGCTGGAGAACGCCAACACCTATGCCACGCTGCTGATGCTCGTGGGCTGTGCCGCCATCGGGGTGCTGACCCTCTACGCGCCGCGGCGGCCAAGGTTCGCCCAGCTCGCGTTCCTCGTCGTCGCGCTGTTCATCCTGACCAACAAGGTCTACTCGCCGCAGTACGTCCTGTGGCTGACCCCGCTCGCCGCGCTGGCCCGGCCGCGTTGGCGCGACTTCCTCATCTGGCAGGCCTGCGAGGTCATGTACTTCCTGGGGATCTGGATGTACCTCGCCTACACCGGCAGTGGCGACAAGCACCAAGGCCTGCCGCCGGAGGGCTACCAGCTGGCCATCGCGCTGCACCTCCTGGGCACTCTCTACCTCTGCGCCGTGGTCGTACGGGACATTCTGATGCCCGAGCGCGATGTGGTCCGCAGGGACGGTGACGACGATCCGTCGGGCGGGGTCCTGGACCGTAGCCCCGATGTGTTCGTACTCGGCAGGACGTACCACCCGCCTCGGCACGCGGTGCACTTCGAGGGGGCGCCACGGGTGCGCTGGGGCGTCGTACGGGACTGAGCCGGGGCGGTGGCGCATGCACGGGGCCCGGTGCCACAGAGGAGTTCTGCGGCACCGGGCCCTTGGTGTGTGGTGGAGCCGGAAGGCCGGCCGGCTCAGCGGTCCACGAGGCGGTCGAACTGAGTGGTGGTGTGCCGCAGATGGGCCACCAGCTCCTCGCCGACCTGGGGCTGCGGGGCGTCCCCCGGCACGAACAGGATCGACACCTGCATGTGCGGGGGTTCCGCGAACCAGCGCTGCTTACCGGCCCAGACATACGGCGCGAGATTGCGGTTGACGGTCGCCAGACCGGCCCGGGCCACGCCCTTGGCGCGCGGCATCACCCCGTGCAGCGCCTTGGGGGACTCCAGGCCCACACCGTGCGAGGTACCGCCTGCCACCACGACCAGGTAGCCGTCGGAGGCCGCCTTCTGCTGGCGGTAGCCGAAGCGCTCGCCCTTGGAGACCCGGGTGACATCGAGCACCGAGCCGCGGTACTCGGTGGCCTCGTGGTCGCCGAGCCACAGCCGCGTACCGATCCGCGCGCGGAAGCGGGTCTGCGGGAACTGCTGCTGGAGGCGGGCGAGTTCATCGGCCTTGAGGTGGCTGACGAACATGGTGTGCAGCGGGAGACGGGCGGCGCGGAGCCGGTCCATCCAGCCGATGACCTCATCGACCGCGTCGGAGCCGTCGGCGCGGTCCAGCGGCAGGTGGATCGCGAAGCCCTCGAGCCGGACGTCCTCGATGGCCGCGGCCAGCTTCGCCAGGTCTTCCGGCTTGACGCCATGGCGCTTCATGCTGCTCATGACCTCGATGACGACCCGGGCGCCGACCAGGCCGCCGACGCCCTCGACCGAGGAGACCGAGCGGATCGCCCGGTCGGGCAGCGGCACCGGCTCCTCGCCGTGCCGGAACGGGGTCAGGACGAGCAGGTCACCGCTGAAGAAGTCCTTGATACGGGCCGCTTCGTAGGTCGTCCCGACCGCGAGGATGTCGGCGCCCAGGCGGGTCGCCTCGTCGGCGAGGCGCTCATGGCCGAAGCCGTAGCCGTTGCCTTTGCAGACCGGGACCAGCCCGGGGAACTGCTGGAGAACGCTCTGCTGATGCGCCCGCCAGCGCGCGGTGTCGACGTAGAGGGTGAGCGCCATGGCCGGGGCCGGAACCTTTCTCATGGATGGGGTGTGTCAGGAGTACGCACGGTGCGGTGGAGCTGTCGGCGCTGCGCAGGCTATCCGCGCAGCGACATCGCGATGTCGAACGCCTTCTGCAGGACCTTGCTGAGCGGGAAGTCCCATTCGCCGAGGTACTCCGCCGCCTGCCCACCCGTGCCGACCTTGAACTGGATCAGGCCGAAGAGGTGGTCGTTCTCGTCCAGCGAGTCGCTGATGCCGCGGAGGTCGTAGACCGAGGCGTCGAGCTTGTAGGCGTCCTGCAGCATCTGCCACTGCATGGCATTGGAGGGCCGGACCTCCCGGCCGATGTTGTCGGAGGCGCCGTAGGAGTACCAGACGTGCCCGCCGACGACCAGCATCGTCGCGGCCGAGAGGTTCACGCCGTTGTGCCGCGCAAAGTACAGCCGCATGCGGTTGGGGTCCTCGGCGTTGAGCGCCTTCCACATGCGCTGGAAGTAACCGAGGGGGCGCGGCGTGAACCGGTCGCGCTCCGCGGTGATCTCGTAGAGCCGCTGCCATTCGGCCAGATCGTCGTAGCCGCCCTCGACGACCTCGACGCCGGCCTTCTCGGCCTTCTTGATGTTCCGGCGCCACAGCTGGTTGAAGCCCTTGTGGACCTCTTCGAGGGAACGATTGGCAAGGGGCACCTGGAAGACATAGCGGGGCTGCACGTCGGCGAAGCCGGCGCCGTCCTCCTCACCCTGCTGCCACCCCATACGGCGCAGCTGGTCGGCCACCTCGAAGGCGCGCGGCTCGATGTGGGTCGCCTCGACCTGACGCAGGCGCTTGACGTCCGGGTCCTGGATGCCGGCCTTGATCGCTGCGGCGTCCCAGCGGCGGATGACGACCGGAGGGCCCATCTTCACGGTGAAGGCGCCCTGCTTCTTGAGGTGCGCCAGCATCGGCTCGAGCCAGTCCTTGAGGTTCGGCGTGAACCAGTTGATGACCGGTCCCTCGGGCAGATACGCGAGGTAGCGCTTGACCTTGGGCACCTGGCGGTAGAGCACCAGGCCCGCGCCGACCAGTTCGCCGCTCGCGTCGAACCAGCCCAGGCTCTCCGAACGCCATTCGGCCTTCACGTCCGCCCAGGCCGGAACCTGCATGTGGCTCGCCGCGGGCAGGCTCTGGATGTACGCCAGATGTTGCTCTCGGCTGATGGTCCTCAGGGTCAGGCTCATGCGGGGCGCTCCTCGGCAGGTGTGTCCCCATGGTCGGGGCTCCGGCTCTCGCGCCGAAGCCTACTGTGACCGGGGAGCGCCCCGTCTGGGCCGTACGGGCTGGGCCCCGTATGCCACACGGTGAGTCGGCCGGACGCCTCAGCCGATGAGCCCGCCGAACGCGACACCTAGGTAGAAACCGAAGGCGGACGCGCCCAACCCGATGATCAACAGGAAGCGCTCGCCTGTCGTCGACGAGATGAACTGGCCCCACAGGCCGGTGCCGATTCCGATCAGACCGACCCAGGAACTGACCAAGTGCAGACTGGGAGAGAGCGTGGTGAGGGCGGCGATCGCGCCGAGCACCAGGGTGACGAGGGCGAAGGTGTTCTCGACGGGATGCTCCTTGCCGTCGCTGTTGAGAAGCGAGAGCAGGTCGCGCTGGGTCCTAGCTGCCTGTGCCATGCGGCACCTCCGATGACAGGGCGGCGCACTGTAACGCCGCTCACACCCGTTGTGTTCCAGATTGAGGGGTGTACCGCCCGGATTTCAACCGGAAGGCTTCAGGCAGGTACTCTGTACGGTCTGCGCCTATGTCTGTCCGGATGGCCGGCCGGGCTCGGCGCGGAAACGCATATGACCCTCCTGCCACGGAACGACCGTGGCCGCTGAGTCCAAAGGAGGTGGGTTCACCATGCGTCACTACGAGGTGATGGTCATCCTCGACCCCGATCTCGAGGAGCGCGCTGTCTCCCCGCTGATCGAGAACTTCCTCTCCGTCGTCCGCGAGGGCAACGGAAAGGTCGAGAAGGTCGACACCTGGGGCCGTCGTCGTCTCTCGTACGAGATCAAGAAGAAGCCCGAGGGCATCTACTCGGTCATCGACCTGCAGGCCGAGCCTGCGGTCGTCAAGGAGCTCGACCGTCAGATGAACCTGAACGAGTCGGTCCTCCGGACCAAGGTCCTCCGTCCCGAGACCCACTGAGCGCCTCAGCGTTCAGCGGTAACCGGGTCCGAGTAGCAGCAACACCAGCAGCCAGCAGCACACCCGCCGAGAGGTTCCCCTAATGGCAGGCGAGACCGTCATCACGGTTGTCGGCAATCTTGTCGACGACCCCGAGCTGCGCTTCACCCCGTCCGGTGCGGCGGTTGCGAAGTTCCGCGTCGCATCCACCCCCCGCACCTTCGACCGCCAGACCAATGAGTGGAAGGACGGCGAGAGCCTGTTCCTGACCTGCTCGGTGTGGCGTCAGGCGGCGGAGAACGTCGCCGAGTCCCTCACGCGGGGTACCCGCGTGGTCGTACAGGGCCGCCTCAAGCAGCGCTCGTACGAGGACCGCGAGGGCGTGAAGCGCACGGTCTACGAGCTCGACGTCGAGGAAGTGGGCGCGAGCCTCAAGAACGCCACGGCCAAGATCACCAAGACCAGCGGTCGCGGTGGCCAGGGCGGCGGCTTCGGCGGCGGTCAGCAGGGCGGTGGCCAGGGTGGCGGCGGCTGGGGCGGCGGCCCCGGCGGCGGTCAGCAGGGCGGCGGCGCTCCTGCCGACGACCCGTGGGCGACCAGCGGCCCTGCCGGCGGCGGCCAGCAGGGTGGCGGCGGTGGCTGGGGCGGTAGCTCCGGCGGTGGCTACTCGGACGAGCCGCCCTTCTAGGTCTCGCGTCCGGCTCGGATCGGCGTTGTTTCACGTGAAACAACGCCGTGGAACGGCCGGGGGGCCTTGAGGGCGTCAGCACAAACTTCTTGAACTCATTGGAGAGAGACAATGGCGAAGCCGCCTGCTCGCAAGCCTAAGAAGAAGGTTTGCGTGTTCTGCAAGGAGAAGATCTCCTACGTCGACTACAAGGACACGAACCTGCTGCGGAAGTTCATCTCCGACCGCGGCAAGATCCGTGCCCGCCGAGTCACCGGCAACTGCACTCAGCACCAGCGTGACGTCGCCACGGCCGTGAAGAACAGCCGTGAGATGGCGCTGCTGCCCTACACGTCCACCGCGCGATAAGGGAAGGGTGACCGACACATGAAGATCATCCTCACCCACGAGGTCTCCGGCCTCGGCACCGCCGGCGACGTCGTTGACGTCAAGGACGGATACGCCCGCAACTACCTGGTCCCGCGCGGTTTCGCGATCCGCTGGACCAAGGGTGGCGAGAAGGACGTCGAGCAGATCCGCCGCGGTCGCAAGATCCGCGAGATCGCCACGATCGAGCAGGCCAACGAGGTCAAGGGCCGGCTCGAGGGCGTCAGCGTGAAGCTGGCCGTCCGCGCCGGCGACGCGGGCCGCCTGTTCGGCTCCGTCACCCCGGCCGACGTCGCTGCGGCGATCAAGGCCGCTGGTGGTCCGGACGTGGACAAGCGTCGTGTCGAGCTCGGCTCGCCGATCAAGACCCTGGGCGCGCACCAGGTCTCCGTGCGTCTGCACGCCGAGGTCGTTGCGAAGCTGGGCGTCGAGGTCGTCGCCGCCTGATCGCAGGACAACGCAGAAGGGCCGCACTCCGTCATCGGGGTGCGGCCCTTCGCCGTGCCGGGGTGCGAGCGGCCCGGTCCTCAGTCCTCGTCCTGGGCGTGCTTGTACAGCTCGGCGACGTCGTCGTCGAAGTACGCCGCGTAGGAGATGTCGTCCTCGTCACCGCCGCCCTCATGGCCGCCCAGGACGCCGATGACCGTGCCGGTGTGGCTCTTGGGGTCGTAGTCGGCGAGCCAGGGGCTACCGCTCGTACCGCCCTCGAAGTCGGTGCACTGGACGCGCATCTGGGTGTCGCTGTACTTCGTGGTGCGGTTCTGGCAGGAGATCGGGGTGTTTCGGCTGGTGGGGTAGCCGGTGATCTTGACCTCGTTGTCGAAGCCGCGGTCGATGCCCAGGGTGTTCCCGCCGAGGACGTCCTGGATCTGCTCGCCGTCCTTCTTGTCGAGGAGGAGGAAGGCGACGTCGAGATCCTCGTCCTGCTTCTTGGCCCAGCGGTCGTCGACGATCACTTTCTTGACCTTCCACAGGCCCGTGGGTTCTTCGCCGTCGCGATAGTCGGGGGCGAAGAGGAGGTCGTCCACCGTGGATCCGGCGTCGGCGTCGAAGGCGCAGTGCGCCGCCGTTATCAGCATGTTGCGGCCCGGACTCTGCACCACGCTCGCGGTGCAGAAGTGGTCGCCCGAGTCGTTCTTCTCGAAGACCACGCCGACCCTGGCGTTCTGCTCGGTCCGGCGCGGGGTGTACGCATTGCCGATATCGGCCGGAGCGGTCGCGGCGGGATCCTGGTCCTGGGGGTCCTGGCCGGCCTCGCCGGACTTGCCGAAGCTGCTGTGGCCCGTGCCGCCGCGCGTATCGGACTCCTCCGCGGCGTAGCCCACCACGGCAGCAGCCATGACGACGATGAACGTCATGGGCAGCACGGACTTCCTGGCAAGCGAGCGCACCCCGTCATTATCGACATGCACTCTGTGTTGCGGGAGGTGGTTCAGCGGGAGGCCCCGGTCACAATCCACCGGCCGGAGCGGGTGCGCAGCCAGAGCGTCGCCATGCGGACGGCCATCATCAGTGCCATCGCCCACCACAGGGCGACCAGTCCGCCGCCGAAGGCCGGTACGGCGAGTGCGGCCGGCACGAACAGGGCCAGCGTCAGCACCATCGCCCAGGCGAGATACGGGCCGTCGCCCGCGCCCATCAGGACGCCGTCGAGGATGAAGACGATCCCGGAGATCGGCTGTGTCACGGCCACGACCAGGAGCGTGGTCAGCAGCGGGCCCTGTACGGCGGGGTCGGAGGTGAACAGCGGGATGAACACCGGGCGGGCGAGCGCGACCAGCACACCGAGCACCAGGCCCGAGGCGATGCCCCACTGGACCATGCGGCGGCAGGCGGCCTGGGCACCGTCGCGGTCCCCCGCGCCGAGGTAGCGGCCTATGATGGCCTGCCCGGCGATGGCTATCGCGTCCAGCGCGAAGGCCAGCAGGGACCACAGCGTGAGCACGATCTGGTGGGCGGCGACCTCGGCGTCGCCGAGCCGGGCGGCGATGGCGGTGGCGATCATCAGCACAGCGCGCAGAGAGAGCGTACGGACCAGCAGCGGAACGCCGGCCTGGGCACAGGCGCGGATCCCCGCGGCGTCGGGGCGGAGCGAGGCACCGTGCCGTCGGGCGCCGCGGATCACCACGGCGAGGTAGGCGGCGGCCATGGCGCACTGGGCGATGACCGTGCCCCAGGCGGATCCCTCGATGCCGAGGCCGGCGCCGTAGACCAGGGCGACGTTGAGCGCGGCGTTGGCGGAGAAGCCGCCGATGGCGACGTAGAGCGGGGTCTTGGTGTCCTGGAGGCCGCGGAGGACGCCGGTGGCGGCCAGCACGACGAGCATCGCGGGGATGCCGAGCGCGCTGATGCGCAGGTAAGCGGTGCCGTGCGGGGCGGCGGTGGCAGAGGCACCGAAGGCCTCGACGAGCCAGGGCGCGGTGGGCAGCACGGCCGCGACGACGCCCGCGCCGAGCAACAGGGCGAGCCAGATGCCGTCCATGCCCTGGCGGATCGCCGCGGGGAGGTCGCCGGCGCCGACCCGGCGGGCGACCGCCGCGGTGGTGGCGTAGGCGAGGAAGACGAAGACGGCGACGGCGGTGGTCAGCAGGCCGGCGGCGACGCCGAGGCCGGCGAGCTGGGAGGTGCCGAGGTGGCCGATGACGGCGCTGTCGACCATGACGAAGAGGGGCTCCGCGACCAGTGAGCCGAAGGCGGGGAGGGCGAGGGCTATGATCTCGCGGTCGTGGCGGCGGTCGGAGCGCCGCAGGGTCGCGGGAGCCTGTGTCATGCGCTCAATCTAATCTTCCACAGGTAAGAGACGCAAACCCTCTGCAGTCCTTACTTTCCGTTGTATGGAGCCTCCTCCTCCGCGCCGTTTGCCGCGATCTTGAACAGCTGGCAGAAGTTTTTCTCCCCCACAGCCTATGGATGAGAAAACCGCAGGTCAGAAGGGTGAGGGTGGGGTGATTGTGTGCTTGTCCACAGAAGTTTCCCCCGCGCCGTGCACAGGATCCGGGGACTTCTCCACAGCTGCAAGGCGGTCATCCACATGGCCTGTGGATAACCAGATTGGCGGACGGTGCCCACGGGCCTACCGTGGACCGGCACCCGCCGCCTGTTCTGGCCCGAGACATCGTCCGAACTCGACGCGCCGTAACCGGAGTCGGGCGTCTCGATTGTCAGAGCTGTGCCGTATGAAAGAACAGCACAGCAAGGTCCGCGCCGCGGACGGGAGGAGGTGCCGGGGTGAGCATTCCCGAGCCCATGGAAGACCCCTGGGCGGACTCCGGTCCGAGCGACCGGCTGCCGGCCCCCCGCTCCCGCCGAGGCGACGGCAAGGGCCGCGGCCGTGGCGAGCGACCGGACCGCGACGACGACGGCGGTTCCTGGGCCGGCGGCTTCGAGCGGGTCCCCCCACAGGACCTGGACGCCGAGCAGTCCGTGCTCGGCGGCATGCTGCTGTCCAAGGATGCCATCGCGGACGTCGTCGAGGTCCTCAAGGGAGAGGACTTCTACCGCCCCGCTCATGAGCTGGTCTTCCAGGCGATCCTCGACCTCTACGCCAAGGGCGAGCCGGCCGACCCGATCACCATCGCCGCCGAGTTGACCAAGCGCGGCGAGATCGGCCGGGTCGGCGGCGCCTCGTATCTGCACACCCTCGTCCAGTCCGTCCCGACGGCCGCGAACGCCGAGTACTACGCCGAGATCGTCCACGAGCGTGCCGTGCTCCGCCGGCTCGTCGAGGCCGGCACCCGTATCACGCAGATGGGATACGCCGCGGACGGCGACGTCGACGAGATCGTCAACAGCGCCCAGGCGGAGATCTACGCCGTCACGGAGCAGCGGACCAGTGAGGACTATCTGCCGCTCGGCGACATCATGGAGGGCGCGCTCGACGAGATCGAGGCGATCGGCTCACGTCAGGGGCAGATGACGGGTGTGCCGACGGGCTTCACCGACCTGGATTCGCTGACGAACGGCCTGCATCCGGGGCAGATGATCGTCATCGCGGCCCGTCCGGCCATGGGTAAGTCGACCCTCGCGCTGGACTTCGCGCGGGCCTGCTCGATCAAGAGCAATCTGCCGAGCGTGATCTTCTCCCTGGAAATGGGGCGCAACGAGATCGCGATGCGGCTGCTGTCCGCCGAGGCGCGGGTGGCGCTGCATCACATGCGCTCCGGCAGCATGACGGACGAGGACTGGACGCGGCTGGCTCGGCGGATGCCCGACGTCTCGGCCGCGCCCCTGTACATCGACGACTCGCCGAACCTGTCGATGATGGAGATCCGGGCCAAGTGCCGGCGCCTCAAGCAGCGCAACGAGCTGAAGCTGGTGGTGATCGACTACCTCCAGCTGATGCAGTCCGGCGGTTCGAAGCGCGCCGAGAGCCGCCAGCAGGAGGTCTCGGACATGTCCCGAAACCTCAAGCTGCTGGCGAAGGAGCTGGAGCTCCCGGTCATCGCGCTCTCCCAGCTGAACCGTGGCCCCGAGCAGCGCACGGACAAGAAGCCGATGGTCTCCGACCTCCGTGAATCCGGTTCGATCGAGCAGGACGCCGACATGGTCATCCTGCTGCACCGCGAGGACGCCTACGAGAAGGAGTCCCCCCGCGCAGGCGAGGCCGACCTGATCGTGGCCAAGCACCGTAACGGCCCCACGGCCACGATCACGGTCGCCTTCCAGGGCCACTACTCCCGCTTCGTGGACATGGCACAGACCTGAGCGGACGGGCTGTTGGTTCGTTCTCCGGTTCCGGGTCATTTTCTCGGCCGCAGGGTTATGGCGGTGGTGGGCAGGACGCTGCTCGCCGGGACATCGCCCGTCGGCAGATCACGGCCCGTCCTCGCTGACCTCTCGCCCGCACGGGGCTCCTTGCCATCATCTCGACATGGCCTCAGCCCTTCCCCGCACCGTCCGAGCCGTCGACACCGACCAGCTCCTCGACCTGGAACAGGAGGCCGCCACATACGGCTTCAGCCGGCGGCTCCCGGGCGACTGGCTCCAGGAGCACCTCGCCGCAGAGGCGACGCACTACCTGTTCCCCACACTCGTGCACCGGCTCCGCCACCGTCCCGAAGTGTCGCCGCAGTGGAGGTGCCAACTGCTGCTGACCGTCAGCACCGGCGAACAGATCTGGGGTCTGCTCGACGTTCTCCCCGACACCTTCGACAGGATTCCGGAGACCTTGGACGCGGCGGCCAAGAAGGAAATCGTCAGCCGCATAGAGCACGCCGTGACTCAACGTGAGTGGGCGGAGCGGATGCAGCCGGGGAACGCCCAGCTCACGGCATCGGCGCAGGACGCCGAGAGGGAGAACCCGCACGCGCCGTAGGGCCACGTCACATTTCGGTCGGCCGTGTCGTCCTACTGACCGTTACCAGCGCACCGGTGACGGTTGGAAGTTCGCCGAGCGTGTCTACGAGGTGCGATACGAAGACACCACGACGCCGGTCGGCTCGCCGCCCCGCCCGGCCGGGGGCTCGTGACCGGCCCGCCGAGGCGGCCAGGCCGTTTGGGATCACCAGTCATCGGTGTTCGCAAACGACCTGGCACCCCGAAGTTCTCGCGGCCGCTCTCCTGTGATGATGACCAGGTGAAAGAGGACCCAGCCGCACCAATGCCCGTCATCCTCGGCATTGACGACCTCCGACCGCTCCCCAGAGCCACCCGGATCGCCCGCACCAGCCGCGAAGGCGTCCGCCTCCTGCAAGAGCACCGCGACGGCTTCATCGACGAACTCTGGCTCGACCACGATCTCGGCGGCGACGACAGCATCATGCCCGTGGTGACCCTCATGGAAGAAGCCGCCTTCAGCGGACGGCCCTTCCAGATCGGCATGGTCTTCGTTCACAGCGCCAACCCCATCGGTGCCGAAACCGTCGTCCGGTCGCTCACACGCTGGAACTACCAGGTCCGGCGGGCAACGGCTTAGCGCATCCGACGCGGGGTCGAGGCGCCCAGGTCAGAGCAGCTTTCTGGCGATGAGCTGGACCAAGCCCTCCTCGTTGCGGTTGCGGGGGGCCGCCGGGCGTAGTCGGATGTTCCGGCTGTCCTCCTTGAAGTCCTTGGACGGTGGCACCTTGTTGGAGCAGTTCATGACGGGCCCGACCCTCGTGGTCTGCGGGGCTTGATTGAGCAGGCCGATGCGGGGCAGCACCAGGACGTGCCGGGAGTTCGTCGAGCACTCGTGCGTCTGCCTGACGATGCGCTTGCCGTCCTTGTTGGTGTAGACGGACTGGCTCTTGTGCATGCAGGTGATGCCCTGCACGGTGCGGGTGCAGTCGCTGGGTGTTGCTGCGGCGTGCGCCTGGGTGGCACCGGCGCCGGTCACGGCGAGGCCGCTCAGGAGCACCGAGACGGCTGCGATCTTCTTTCGACTGAACATGTGCGGGGTTCCTTTGCGATCGATGCCGGGGCGACATGCGCGGCGCACCGGATTGTGCCCAGGCCCTGATGAAGGTCGGGGAGGGGCCCCGGCGCCGAGCCGGTGGCTCGGACGCCGGGACATGTGCCAGTTGTCAGCCGTTGCAGCCCATGCTCGAGCCGACCCCGCCGAACTGTCCGCCCGGGCCGCCCTCGCCGTTGAGCGCGTTGCCCAGCAGGCCGTTGAGGATCCCGACCTGGCCGAGCACGTCGACGTTCAGGTCGTGCGACCGGCACCAGTTCCCGTGGCCGCCACCCCGGGCGGAGGCCGTGCCGGCCCCGAGGAAGCTGACGGTGCCGAGGATGGCGGCCACGACGGCAGCCTTGTGAAGCTTGCGCATTTCTCCTCCAGAGATTGAACGGATGCGATCTGTAACAGATCAACTGCGTACAGTGACTGGGATGCTAATATGAAAAATGCCGCACCGCGCATCGGTACTGCCATCCGGGTTCTCGGGGGTTCTGCCTACGGTGTGACGGGGGGTTGGGCAGCGGGCGCTGGCCCTCCGCCCTGTGGGTGACCGGGTCAGTTGGCCACTCGGCGAACGGAATTGGGCGTGCGGCCCCTCAGTCGAAGTCCCAACCCTGGTCGTTGATAAGGGTGTTGGCCGGAGCGCTCAGGGTGGGATACCGCTCGTCAGGGTGGAGCCAGAGACGGCGGCGATCCGCCAGGTGGACCATTGCCGCCGCCGTATGGTCTTTGACCTTCAAGCTGGTTGAAGCTCCACAATCGCCTCCATGGACGACAGCGAAGTACTGCTGAGCATCGGTGCATTCGCGCGACGGGTGGGGCTGGCGCCGAGTGCTCTGCGGTTCTACGACGACTGCGGGGTGCTGCGGCCGGCTCAGGTGGATGCCGTGACGGGCTACCGGCGCTATGCGGCGGAGCAGACGGCGCGGGCGGTTCGGCTGCGGCGGTTGCGGGAGGCGGGGCTGCCCCTGGTGGATGCCGCGGTCGTGCTGGACGGACGGGCGGATGCTGCGCGGGGCGTGCTGCGGGCACACCTGGAGCGGACTCGGCGGACGGCGGATGCGGCGCGGGCGGTGGTGGAGGGGCTTCTCCGGGAGGCGGCCGGCGGCTCGGAGAACGGCCGCAGCTGGGCCAGGGCGCGGGTGGGCGGTGCCGAACTCGCCAGTGCGGTACGGCAGGTGGCGCCCGCGGCTGCGACCGGGGAGTCCCGGAAGGAGCATCCGGTGCTGGGCTGTGTGCTGCTGGAACTCATCGACGGTGAGGTGCGGTTGGTGGCCACGGACCGCTATCGCCTGGCGGTGCGGGTGCTGCGGCCGGCGGAGTTCGAGGGCGGGCCGCGACAGGTCCTGATCGGCGCGGATACGGCGCGAAATCTGGCGGAGTGGGCCGTACGGCAGGTGGTGGTTGGTGTGGAGTGCGCGGACGACGGCGCGGGCGTCCGGCTGCGGGGCGAGGCGGACAGCCGCGAGGTGACGGCGAGCGCGGGTCGGCGACAGGGCGATGGCACACCCGAGGTGTTTCCGGACTACCGGCTGATGCTGGAAGGCCTGGAGGCCAACCGTCATCGCCTCATCATCGACCGATTGGCGCTACGGGACGCGGTGGCCGGACGGGCGGGGGTGGTGTCGTTGTCGACCGCTGCAGGGGACGACGCCGGGGGCGGTGTGGCCGGCCGGAGTAAGGGCGCTGTTTCACGTGAAACAACGCCCGGCTCCACGGCCGAGCAGACGCTGGAGGTGTCGGGCGGTGGGCGTGAGCCCGTCCTGCTCCGGATGGTTCGTACAGGGCCTGGGCTGCGGATCGCCTTTGATCCGGCGGTACTTGTACCCGCGCTGGAGGCCGGGGTGGGCCCCGATGTGCTGATGGAGGGCGGTTCGGTCGACCGCCCCGTCGTGGTCCGCTCCGCCGACCAGGGAAGTTTCACCACGTTGGTGATGCCGGTGCGCGAGACCGAGACCGAGACCGAGGCCAAGGACTGACTGCTGGTGACTGCTGAGGGGAATGGGCCGATGGATCCGGAACTGCCTGTGGTGCGGTTGTGCGTGGAGGGGATGCAGGCCGAGGCGGAGGGGGACGGCGAGGCGGCCCTCGGACTCTTTCAGCGGGCCTGGGACGTCGCCGCCGACGACTATGAGGCGTGCATCGCCGCGCACTATCTCGCCCGGCACCAGACCCTGCCCGACGAGACGCTGCGTTGGAACCAGGAGTGCCTGACCCGTGCCGACCGGGTGGGCGATGAACGGGTCCAGGGGTTCTATTCGTCGTTGTACGTGAACATGGGGCTCGCCTATCGGCAGCTCGGCCAACTGGAGCTGGCGCATGTCTACTTCCAGCGCGCCGCGGAACGGGCGGGGGACGCCCCCGGTGGGCAGTACGGCGACTGGAACCGGTTCGCGATCGCGGAGGGCCTGCGAGGTACGGCTTCTGCGCCGTCCGAGCAGGTCGGGTCGGGGAGCGAAACCGGAGAGGGCGCGCTGCCGTGGGCCCTCGACGCGGTGGTCGACGGACGCGTCCGTGGGCTGCTGGCGCGGTGGTGTGCGCGGGCCGATCTCAAGGCGCTGGGACTGACCCTCCCGGCCTACCTCGGGTACCTCGGTACGGACGAGGACCGCATGCGGCTGCGTACGGCCCTGCACATGGTGCATGCGGCGCGCTGGCTGCCGGAGGCGGAACAGGCCGAGCTGGGCAGCGTGCTCGGGGCGGCGGCGCTGCGCTGATGAGCCGCGGAGCGGGTGTGGGCGAACGGGGGAACGGCTGAGCTGGATCGGGCGGGGCCGGACAGGCGAAGCTGTCCGCCTGAGCTGGATCGGTTGCATCGGATCTGCCGTTGAGGAGCGCCATGACCATCACCCAGTCCGCCGAGCCCCAGGAGCCCGCGCCGGTCGGCCATGTGCCGGTGCCGGTCGACAGCTGTGAAGCCTTCGTGGGGCTGCTGCCCCAGACACGGCGGTCGCTGCTGCGGCGGCTGGCGATCGGGCAGGCAGAGGGGCGGGTGCCCTCGATGATGGGTGCGGTGGTCCGCGACGGTCTGGCGGTGTGGAGCGGCGCCAGGACTTCGGTGGAGGGCGAGGTGCCGAACGGGGATGTGCAGTACCGGATCGGTTCGCTCACCAAGACCTTTGTCGCCGTGCTGGTGATGAGGCTGCGGGACGAGCAGTTGCTCCGACTGGGGGACCCGGTCGGCAAGCATCTGGAGGGCACCCCGGTACCCGACGCGACGATCGCTCAACTGCTGGCCCACAGCTCGGGGTTGGTGGCGGAGACGAGGGCCCCCTGGTGGGAGCGGACCTCGGGCGAACTGCGGCCGGAGCCGGCCGATCTGTTCGGTGACCGGCCGCAGCGACTCCCCGCCGGGCGGCGGCACCACTACTCCAACCCCGGCTATGCGCTGCTGGGCGCGCTGGTCGAACGCCTGCGGGGCGGCATGCCATGGGACGAGGTGCTGCGGCGCGAGGTGCTGCGACCGCTGGGCATGAGCCGTACGACGCTGCAGCCGGGCATGCCGCACGCGGGCGGCTGGGCGGTGCACCCGTGGGCTGACGTGATGTTGCCGGAACCGGCTCACGACACGGGGTTGATGGGCCCGGCGGGGCAGCTGTGGTCCACGCTGGACGATCTGTGCCGGTGGGCGACGTTCCTGCTCAGGGGCGATGAGCGAGTGCTGAGCGCGGCGACTCTGGCCGAGATGCGGACACCAGCCGTGCCACCGGAGGGGAGCGCGTGGGAGGCGGGGTACGGGCTGGGGCTTCAGCTGGTGCGCCGGGAAGGACGGACGCTGGTGGGTCACACCGGCTCGATGCCCGGCTTCCTGGCGGCGCTGTGGACCGATGTCGACGAGGACGTCGCCGGGATCGTGCTCGCCAACTGCACTTCCGGCCCGGCGGTTGCCGCGATCGCCGCCGACCTCACCGGGATCGTGGTCGAGCACGAACCCCGGATTCCCGAGCCCTGGCGACCGCTGCCCGGCCCGCTGGATCCGGAGCTGCTGGCGCTGACCGGCCTCTGGTACTGGGGAGCGAACCCGCACACGCTGCGGCTGCGGGCCGAGCGTGGACTTGAACTCGCCCCGCTGTCCCAGGCTGGGCGGTCCTCGTGGTTCCGGGCGGAGGCGGACGGCACCTGGACCGGGCTGGACGGCTATTACGCGGGCGAGACCCTGCGAGTGGTGCGGGACCCGGAGGGGTCGGTCAGCCATCTGGATCTCGGCACGTTCGTCTTCACTCGCGGGCCGTACGAGCCGGCGGAACCGGTGCCCGGGGGCGTGGACCCGGAGGGCTGGCGGGTGTGAGGCCCGTGCGGTGGGCCGCGAGGCCCATGCGGTGAGGGCGCGGTCCGCCGGGCCGTACAGTCGAGCGAGACGTCAGGAGCCGCGTCGAGGCGGCTCGCTACCGCTGGAAGGCCCTGTGACTGCCGTGTCTGACCCGACCACGAACTCCACCGCCCCGGACCTGCTCGACCTCCCTCCGCTCACCGCGTCCCACTTCGCGCGGATCGAGGACAAGGTCGCCGCGCTGATGCGCACCCGCTGCGATGTCGTGGCGATGCAGGGCGAGGCGCTGCTGCCCCTGGAAGCCTGTATCCGCTCGGCCGTGCGGCCCGGCAGCACGGCGCTCAACATCATCACCGGACCGTACGGCGAGACCTTCGGCGGCTGGCTGCGGTCCTGCGGCGCCGAGGTGATCACGATCAGTGCGCCGTTCACCGGTGCGGTCGCCCCGCAGCAGGTGGCGGATGCGCTGCGGGAGCACCCCGAGATCGACTTTGTGAGCCTGGTGCACGCCGAGGCCGCCACCGGCAACACCAACCCGGTCGGTGAGATCGGTGCGGTGGTGCGGGAGCACGGCGCGCTGTTCATGCTCGACGCGGTCGCGTCCGTGGGCGCCGAGCCGCTGATGACCGACGAGTGGGGCGTGGACCTGTGCGCGATCGGCGGTCAGAAGGCGATGGCCGGTCCCGCCGGTGTGTCCGTGGTGTCGGTGAGTGCTCGTGCGTGGGAGCGGATCGCCGCCAACGAGCAGGCTCCGCGCCGCTCGTACCTCTCGCTGCTGGACTGGAAGGAGCGCTGGATCGACGGTGGCCGCGCCGCCCTGCCGCACGCTCCGGCGCAGCTGGAGATGCTCGCCCTGGAGCAGGCCGCCGACCGTATCGATGCCGAGGGCCTGGATGTGGTGATCACCCGGCACCGGGCGGCGGCCGCGGCGACCCGGGCCGGTGTGCGGGCGATGGGCGGGCTCGCTCCGTACGTCGTGCGAGATGAGGACGCGGCGCCGGCTGCGACGACGCTCCGTGCGCCGGAGGGAGTGGACGCCCGGGACATCGTGACCGCTGCGCTCGCGGTGGACGCTGCGGTGCCGGTACAGGCCGCGGCGGGCACGCTGGCCAAGGAGATGATCCGGGTGAACCACTATGGCCGGGCGGCCGATCGGGCGGTGGTCACGGCCTCGCTGAGCGCACTGGCGGGCGGACTGCGTGCGCTGGGCGTGTCCGTGGATGCTGAAAGCGCCGCTGTGGCCGCGGGCGAGGCCTGGGACGAGGTCACTGGTAGCTGAAGGCAAGGGATAGGTGGGGCCGTGTTTCACGTGAAACACGGCCCCACTTGTGTATGCGCTACGCGGCTTCGTTTCACGTGAAACGTGCGTTGGCTCCAGTGAGGGACGGTCCCTTCATTCCGTATAGCCCGAGGCCGTGAACGAACCCCTCGGCGGCCCGCCATTGCTCCAAAGTCCTTATGCCAGGCCTGAGTTGGGAGGTGCGGCCGGGGTAGCTGTTGGCAGAGGCGTGGTCGAGGCGCGTACGCCGGGGTGGCAGCCAAGGCACGGGTCTGGTCCTTGCGGGGGGGGAGAGAGAGAGAGTGCCGGTTCTGGCCAGCCGCTCGACATCCGCCCTTCACCGCCCGTCACCTGCTCTCCGTAGTCTTCCGCTCGCCGCTCGCCGCTCGCCGCTCGCCGCTCGCCGCTCGCCGCTCGCCGCTCGCCGCTCGCCGTCCGTCGCCTGCTTTCCGCCATCCGCCATCCGCCATTCGCCATTCGCCATCAGGCGTCGGTTCGCCGTTCCCTCCCGCACGCCCTGCTCTCTTCTGTTCCTCTCCTGCTCGCCGCGCCCCTTTCTGCTCCCTCCCCGCACGCTCGGTCGATCTGGTCGCCGCGACCGCGTCCGGCCCTTAAGGATCATGTGTAGATCCGTCCCGTAGAATCGGAATTATCGACCCGTTTAAAACAGCGGTTCTGGACGCGGACGTCGATGGTTCTCAGGAGGCCCGGAGATGGCGGTCGGTGGTGGTGCCGCGCGTGGTGTCCTGCGCCCGCGTGCGGATGCGCGACGCAACAGGGCGCTGGTGCTTCAGGCGGCTCGATCCGCCTTCGAGGAACAGGGGTTGGGGGTTCCGCTCGGGGAGATCGCACGCCGTGCGGGCGTCGGGGCGGGCACCGTCTACCGCCATTTTCCTTCCAAGGAAGCCCTGTTCAGGGCGACGATCGTGGAACGGATCGAGCTTTTCACCGACACCGCAAGAGACTTGATCGATGTCGAGGACCCCGGTGGGGTCTTCTTTCGCTTCCTGGCGTCGGTGGTGCGGCTCGCCTCACAGAACAAGGCGTTGTGCGACGCGCTGGCGGCGGCCGGCGCGGGGCGCTTGGAGCCGTCGCCAGGGGTGGGGCGGGACTTCGACGAGGCGCTGGAGGCCCTGCTCGCCAGGGCTCAACAGGCGGGCGCGGTGCGGAAGGACGTCGGGATAACGGACCTCAGAGCCCTGCTGGTGGGCTGTCTTTCCATGGAGCAGGCCACGGCGGCGGCGAATCCGGGGTCCGCGGCGCAGGGGCGGATGACGGCGCTGATGTGTGATGCGCTGCGGGTGGGCCCGGCTGTAACGAAACTTCCACCCGAGGCGAGAAATCGTAACGAATCTCGGTGCGAGGTGTGCGGTACGGCGCTTGCCGTGGCACGTACAGGACGGCCCGCGCGCTTCTGCGGCGGCACCTGCCGCCAGAAGGCCCACCGGGCGCTGCGGCGTACGCGGCGGAGCTGAACGCCACCGCGAAGTGAACGCGCCCAAACGCCCCCATCGGAGTGAGCGCATCCCCGCACAGCGTGCGCCCGTCCTTCAGAGCGTGAGCTTGAATCCCAGGTGGGAGGCCTCGAACCCGAGGCGCTCATAGAAGCGGTGCGCCTCGATCCGGGTCGCGTCAGAGGTGAGCTGCACCATCTGGCAGCCGAGCGTGCGGGACTCCGCTACCGCCCACTCGATGAGCTGGCTACCGAGGCCGCCGCCGCGCTCGTCCCGGTGTATCCGCACGCCCTCGATGATCGAACGGGTGGCGCCGCGCCGGGACAGGCCCGGGATGACCGTGAGCTGGAGGGTGCCGATCGTCCGCCCGTCGCGCACGGCGACGACCAGGTGCTGCTGTGGGTCGGCGGCGAGCGCCGCGTATGCGGCGAGGTACGGGGCGAGGTCGTCGGGCGACTCGCGGGCGGCGCCCAGGGGGTCGTCGGCGAGCATCGCGACGATGGCGGGCAGGTCGGCTTCGGTCGCGCGGCGTATCTCGATGTCGCTCATGGGCGCGACCCTATGCCGCGCGCTCACGGGGCGGCAGGCGAGTGCCCGGTCCGGACACCCGGCCGCCGGACCGTACTTGGCCCTGCGGTCAGCGCTCCGTCGCCGGTGCGAGTGTCTCGACGGCGGTGACCAGCGGCGCCAGCTCAGGACGCTGAGCGGCGTCGTGGAGGGCCGCACGCAGCGCGCCGTCGTGCGTGGGTCGGGCCTCCACCAGGAGCGCGAGCCCGTCGGGCGTGACGTTGGTGTAGATGCCGCGCCGGTCGTCGGGGCACAGGTAGCGCGAGAGCAGTCCTCGCTCCTCGAGCCGGGTGACCAGGCGGGTGGTCGCGCTCTGGCTGAGGACGACGGAGTCCGCCACCTGGTGCATCCGCAGATGGCCGCCCGGTCCGTCGTGCTGCTCGCTGAGCACGTTGAGGACCGAGAACTCGCGGACGCTGAGGTCGTGCTGCGCCTGCAGTGCGCGCTCGATGTGCGACTCGATCCGGCCGTGCAGGGCGGAGAGCGCGCACCAGCCCTGCGCGAGCCCGGGGGTCGACGCCGGCGGGCAACCGGGCTCGGCTGTCGCCGGCTGCTGGGCTGCCGCCTGCTCCTGCGTTTCCCGCGTCTGCTGCGTCATCGAAGACCTCCTCAAGGGGCGCACGAACCAGGATAGAGCACTTTCGAAATATCCAGCGCTTGCATTTAACCGCGCCTGCAACTATTGTGAACGCTCGTAAAGGATGGACGCAATGATCTGAAGGGATCCGTCATGCCTCTCGCGCTCCTGGCGCTTGCCATCGGCGCCTTCGGGATCGGAACGACCGAGTTCGCGGTCATGGGCCTGTTGCCCGACATGGCGGCCGGTTTCGGTGTATCCATCCCGCTCGCCGGATACGCGACCACTCTCTACGCCCTCGGTGTGGTCATAGGCGCCCCGCTGATGACCGCTCTCGGCACGCGCTTCACGCGCAAGCAGATGCTGATGCTGCTGATGGGCCTGTTCATCGTGGGCAACCTGCTCACGGGCATCGCGCCCAGCTTCGGGATCATGCTCGCCGGGCGGATCGTCTCCGCGTTCACGCATGGCGCGTTCTTCGGCATCGGCGCGCTCGTGGCCGCCGACCTGGTCGCGCCCCAGAAGCGCGCCAGCGCCATCTCACTGATGTTCAGCGGCCTGACCATCGCGAACGTCGTGGGCGTCCCGGCCGGCACGATGCTCAGCCAGCAGTTCGGCTGGCGCACCACCTTCTACGCCATCACCGCGCTCGGTGTGATCGGCCTGCTGGGCATCGTCAAGCTCGTTCCCGCGCAGCGGGCGCGAGCGGCCTCCCCCATAGGCAGCGAACTGGCGGTCTTCCGCAACCCTCAGGTCGGCCTCGCGATGCTGATGACGATCCTCGGCTTCGGCGGTGTCTTCGCTGCCGTCACCTACCTCGCCTCGATGATGACCGAGGTCACCGGCTTCGCACCGTCGTCCGTCATCTGGCTGACGGCCATCTTCGGCCTCGGCATGGTCGGCGGAAACCTGGTCTCCGGCCGCTTCACCGACCGCGCCATGATGCCGATGCTCTACGTGTCGCTGACCGGTCTGGCGCTCTCGCTGGCCGCCTTCAACTTCACCGCGCACAACAAGATCGCCGCAACCGTCACCATCGCGCTGATCGGCGTCTTCGGCTTCGCGACCGTGCCGCCGCTGCAGAAGCGGGTGATGGACCAGGCGGCCGCGGCGCCCACCCTGGCCTCGGCCGGCAACATCGCGGCCTTCAACTTCGGCAACGCACTGGCCGCCTGGCTCGGCGGGGTCGTCATCTCGGCCGGCCTCGGCTACACCGCACCCAACTGGGTCGGTGCGCTGATGACCGTCGCGGCGCTCGCGGTGGCGATATTCGCCTCCGGCCTGGAGCGGCGTCAGACGGGCCGTGGCCAAGTGGTGGCCACCGGGCTTCCCGGCAAGGTCGCCGACGAGCCCGTACCGGCCGCGCAGAGCTGACGGTTCCGGCCACCGCGCCGGCAGCCGTACCCCCGCGCTGCTCGCCGCCCCGGCAACACCAACCCCAGCCCCAGCAACACCAGTGCCAGCGGCGCCACGAGCGCTACCCGCACCACACCCCCAAGGACACTCCTCATGAGCACCTCCACCCCCCAGGCCTCCACCCCTCACGCCTCCACCGCCGATGCCGCCCCCGCTGTCCGTCCCCTTACGACCCGTGATGCCGAAACCCTCATCGAGGCCGCCGTGCGGGCCGCCGAAGCCCTCGGTGTCCGGGGCAGCGTGACCGTTGTCGACGCGGGTGGCCATCTGCTCGGCTTCCGGCGGGACGACACGGCCGTGCTGATCTCCGGGGAGACCAGCACCCGCAAGGCCTACACCGCTCTTCAGCTGGACGCGCCGACCGCAGAGCTCGTCGATCTCGTACGGCCTGACGGGCTCTTCCACACGCTGCCCACGGCGCTGGACCGGCCGCTGCTCTTCCTCGCGGGCGGCGTGCCGCTGCACAGGGACGGCCGGCTGATCGGCGCGATCGGCGTCGGCGGCGGCGCCCCCGACCAGGACCACCAGATCGCCATCACGGCGATAGCGGAGGCCGACCTCGCCTGACGACGGTGCCGCCCCATCGGCTAACGGACGCCCGCACCCTCCTTGCCGCTCCCACGCGCCTGGGGGGTGCGGGGCCCGGTCGACTGCGCCGCGCGCAGTCGGCGACCGCGTTTGGTCATCCCCCAGGGCTTGAGGACGGAGATCGCGGTGATGAAGAGGTAGGTGGCCGTGGCGACCGCCGGTGCGACGACCAGGTGGAAGTCGGGGGTGGGGGCTGCCCGCGGCCGCCTCGGCGGCCAGCTGGTCGATGCCCGGGCTGAGGGAGAAGACCGTCAGCAGCACGGTGACGAGCGTCAGCCAGAACTTGATGAAGACCCAGCGGTGCCTGGCCAGTCCCCACGGGGTGCCCAACGACAGCACCAGTCCGCTGACCAGCGTGGCAAGGGCGATCGGGAGGACCAGCCAGTCACTGAAGATCTTCATCGCCCGGTAGGCGACCGCCGCCATCTCGGGAGAGCCGGTGGTGAAGCCGGTGACACTGAGGGTGAGCAGCCCGAGAGTGAGCCCGAGCCAGCTGACGGATACGGCGACATGGAGGACGAGGAGGGTCCGGCGGGCGGGCCGGCGTAGCTGCTGCATACCGACCACGGTCGCGTCCGCGGCCCCGCCGTACATCTGCCGCCGGGAGTATCCGCGTCTACGCGCACCTGAGTACGGCCTCCGCACCCTCTCCCCTCCGGCGCCCGGGTTCTCCCCTACGGCACTCAGGGTCCGTCCGACGAGCCATGGTGCGCAGGCCCTAAGCTCCGCCCTATGGGGACGCTGCATCTGTTCGACATGGACGGAACTCTGCTCCACGGCTCCGCGGCCGCCATCGAGATCTCCCGGCAGCTCGGGTTGGACCAGGAGATCGCCGAGCTGGAGCGCGGGTTCGTGGCGGGGGAGCTGACGCCGCTGCAGTACGCGCAGCGGGCGTGTGACCTCTGGGCCGCCGAGCTGACCGAACCGCACGTCACCGCGGCCTTCGACGGTGCGCCCTGGCTGGCCGGAATTCAGGAGGTCTGGGCGGATATCCGGGCGCGGGGCGAACGGTGCGCGGTGATCTCCCTCTCACCCAGCTTCTTCGTCGACCGGCTGCTGAGTTGGGGGGCCGACACCGCACACGCCTCGCGTTGGCCCGCTGTCCCGATCCGGCAGCCGATGGACCCGGCTGGCATTCTCTCGCCGGCGGCGAAGGTGCGGATCGCGGATGAACTCTGCGCGAGGTACGGGCTGACCCGGGCCGACTGCGTGGCGTACGGCGACTCGCAGTCGGACGCCGAACTGTTCGCCGTGGTGCCCCGATCCGTGGCCGTGAATGCCGATCACCACGTCAGTGACCTGGCCTTATATGCATACGCGGGACGCGATCTGCGCGAGGCATACGAACTGGTGCGTACTGCCCGGTAATTCCGAGTTTTCTGCCGGGGATTCGCCCACTGTGTGCGCTGAAAATGCACTCTGTGGGGAGGAACGCTGTTATCAGAGGGCCCGGTCGGAGTGTTCCAAGATCAGGTCTTGTGGTTTCAACTACTGCCGGTATGGTCGAGTCCGGCTTGGCGGGGGTGAGGGCTTCCGCGGGTCGCGAAGCGCGGGCAAAGCTCGTCAGCATAGCGGCGAAGCGACCCGTGACAACCGGACTTCCGACTGTTTGTCCGTTGTGGCGGGCGGTACTGGCATGCTGCTGACGCGGCGTCTGCTCCGCATTGTCGCAAGGGAGTGGCGTCTGTCCGCTTTGGAGGGGCTTGCCGGAATCGCTTGAGTCGATTAAGAATTCCGGGGCAGGACGGGGGAATTCCGGGCAGTTCCGATCCACGGAAGTGCTAAGTCAACCGAAAGACGTTCGAGGCGAGGCAGACCATGGACGCTCCGACCACCACGTCGGCCGATGGCGGCTCTTCTGGCGGCAACAGCGGCGATTGGGGTTGGTTCAGTCCGCCGGCGAAGAAGTCCTCCGGAGATCAGCAGGAGCCGCAGAACGTCCAGGAGCGGCAGGGCCAGGACGGCCGGGCCGGGGCGAACGACCGGGGTGCACGCGACGACCGCGGTCAGCGCGGAGACTTTCGCGAGCGGTATGAACACGACGAACGTGATGAACGGAACGAACGGGAACGGATACCCAGTAGACCGGTCAATCCGATCCGGCCGGTAGGCACCGCCGCCACGCGTGAACGTGAAGCGGAGCCGCAGCAGGTCCCTCAGCCGCGTCGCGAGACGGGCCACCGGCCCGCCGCATCCCTCTATGCCGAGCAGGCCGCCGCGGGCCGCGGCTACAACGCTCCCGCTGCCCCGTCTCCGTTCGACCCGCCGTACCTCGTGCCCGAGCCCACCCAGGAGCGCGAGCCGTCCCGGGGCCCCGAGCCCGAACCCGTCCACGGGTCGGTACGCCGCACGGCAGCCCCCGCCGGCGCCGTCCCCGCCGCGCAGACCGAGGCCCCCGCCCCCTCCGTCTTCACCCCTCAGCGCCCCGCCGCCCCCGCCCCGGAGCCCTCCCTCGACGCTCTGGAAGCCTCGGCCTCCGGCGCGGCACCCGCCTCTCCCGACGCGATCCTCATCCGCCGCACCATGGCCGAAATCGGGCCGGTGGCGGACAAGGTCACCTCGTACTTCTACGCGCTGCTCTTCGTTCAGCACCCCGATCTGCGGGCGCTGTTCCCCGCATCGATGGACACCCAGCGCGACCGACTGTTCAAGGCGCTGCTCACCGCGGCCCAGCATGTCGATAACGGCGAGGTGCTCACCGCGTACCTGTCGAACCTCGGCCGCGGGCATCGCAAGTACGGCACCCAGCCCGACCACTACCCGGCGGTCGGCGAATGCCTGCTCAGAGCGCTCGCGCGCTATGCGACGTCCAGTTGGGACTCGGAGACCGAGGCCGCTTGGGTGCGCGCGTACACCGCGATCTCGCAGATCATGATCGACGCCGCCGCCGAGGACGAGGCGGTGGCGCCCCCGTGGTGGCAGGCCGAAGTCGTCTCGCACGAGCTGCGCACGCCCGATATCGCGGTGGTGACGGTCCGCCCCGACCAGCCCTACCCGTTCCTCGCCGGGCAGTACACCAGCGTCGAAACCCCCTGGTGGCCGCGGGTCTGGCGGCACTACTCCTTCGCCTCCGCGCCGCGCTCCGACGGCCTGCTCTCGTTCCACGTCAAGGCGGTCCCGGCCGGCTGGGTCTCCAACGCCATGGTCCACCGCGCCCGGCCCGGTGACGTCATCCGGCTCGGTGCCCCGGCCGGCTCGATGACCGTCGACCACACCACCCGCAACGGCCTGCTGTGCGTCGGCGGCGGCACCGGCATCGCCCCGATCAAGGCCCTGGTCGAGGACGTCGCCGAACACGGCATCCGGCGCCCGGTCGAGGTCTTCTACGGCGCCCGCAGCGATCACGACCTCTACGACCTCGACACCATGCTGCAACTCGAACAGTCCCACCCCTGGCTCTCGGTCCGGCCGGTCGTCGCCACCGGGCCCGCGGTCCGTGGCGGGACCAGCAGCGAGACCGGTCAGCTTCCGGACGCAGTACGGCAATACGGACCGTTCCGGGAGTACGACGCCTATCTTTCCGGGCCGCCCGGGTTGATCCGCAGCGGTGTGGACGCTTTGGTGGGGGTCGGTATTCCGACCGACCGCATACGGCACGACTCCATAGAAGAGCTGGTCTCGGCAGGAGATTGAGGTCTTGGCAGCACAGGGTGAACACGAGCCGACAGGCGAGGGGCGGGGCACGAGCGCACAGGCGCGCCCCGGAAGCGACGGCGAGCACTTGGTGCAGCAGAGACTTGGCATGACCGCGCGCGCCGACCGCTTCTACCAGGACCAGGTCCTGGACCATCTCAACGCCCGTATGCAGGAGTTCGTGGCCCGGCAGGAGATGTTCTTCCTGTCCACGGCCGATCGGCACGGCGAGTGCGATGCGACGTTCCGAGCCGGCCCGGCCGGCTTCCTCCGGGTGCTCGACGAACGGACGCTGGCCTACCCGGAGTACCGCGGCAACGGTGTCATGGCGTCCATCGGCAACATCTCGGAGAACCCCCGCCTGGGCATGCTGATGGTCGACTTCACCCGCGACCGCATCGGGCTGCACGTCAACGGCCGGGCACGGGTCGTGATGGACGACGAGATGCGGGCGAACCACGCCGATCTGCCGGTCGATCCGGTCCCCGGCCGGCGCGCCCAGCTGTGGGTCACGGTCGAGGTCGAAGAGGCGTACATCCACTGTGCCAAGCACATTCCGCATCTGCAGAAGGTCCCGGCGCACCAGCGCGGGGCGCGGGCCTGGGGAACGGACGACTTCAAGCGCAAGGGCGGCGACTTCTTCGGCGCGGCGGCCGAGGCGGGCGAGCGGCCGCCGTTCCAGCGCGCGGAGCGCAAGAACGAGCACCTTCGAGGCGGGCTGCACGAGGACATGGGCGCCGCGCCGCGGGCCGAAGGCCGGGAGGAGTTCGTGGAGGAGCTGAACGCGGAGTTCCTCGACCGGGTCGAGCGGGTGCTGGCGCGCGCCCAGCCGCGCCGCCCCGCGGAGGACGAACCCGGATTTCGCGGGTGGTTCGACCGGCGCGAGGACTGACGCAACTGCCGCGGCGGCGGGTGTGCGGTGCGGCTGTCCGGGCTCAGCCCAGATCGGGGGCGTGCATCGCCCGTACGCCTTCGATGTTGCCGTCGAGGTAGTGCCGCAGTGACAGCGGCACGACCTCGACGGAAGCGATGCCGACTCGGGTGAAGGGCACCCGCACGATCTCGTAGTCCCCGCAGGGCTCCTCGACCTCCGGGCCGTGGCGGCGTGCGGGGTCCATCGAGTCGAGCCGGCACACGAAGAAGTGCTGCACCTTCACGCCGTCCACCCCACCGTCGCTGATGTGCTCGACGGTGTCGACGAAGACCGGCACCACGTCCTTGACCTTCGCGCCCAGCTCTTCGTCCAGTTCGCGGTGGAGGGCGTCGATGACGGTGGCGTCCTCGGGCTCGACCCCGCCACCGGGGGTGATCCAGTACGGGGCCCGGCCCGGCTTGGTGCGCTTGATCAGAACAAGGTCCGCGCCGTCGAGCAGAATCGCGCGGGCGGTGCGTTTGACGACTGGCCGTACGGTCATAGTCGACAGATGCCGCAACCGCAGCCTGGCGAAACCCCCGCCCCTTCGTCACCAGTCGACGGCGGACCGCAGCAGCGACTCATGCGCCCGTGCGATATGCGGCAGACCGAGCGTTCCGGTCCGTACGGCGAGGAAGTAGGTGCGCAGCGGGGGCACCGGCGGGTCGAGCAGCGCGACGACCTCTCCGCAGTCCAGTGCCTCGGCACACAGATAGCGGGGCAGTACGGCCAGCCCCGCACCGGCCGTGACGCACGACAGCACCGCCCGGAGGTCGGCCGCGATCACGGCGGCGGAGGCCGCGGGCTTGGCGCCGAAGACCGCTGACCAGTAGCGGGCGATCAGCGGCAGGCTCTCATGGACTTCTACGAGCGGTACGGGGTCGAGCACGCGGACGCCCCCGACCTGCAGCACGGCCGGACCGCCCAACTCGGCCGCCCAGCGCGGTGCGGCGATCAGGACATGCTCCTCGTCGCACAGCGGAGTGGCGGTGAGCAGTCCACCACGCGGCCGGGTGGTGGTGACGGTCAGGTCGTGGTGGCCGGCGGCCAGACCGGTCAGCAGCTCGTCGGTGGCGCCGAAGGCGGTGCGTATGGACAGGCCCTGCGCGATGAGCGGGGTCAGTGCGGGGAGCGCGCGCTCGGCGAGGAACTCCGGGGGGCCTGCGAGATGGAGGGTGCGGGTGACGGAGTCCCGGTCCAGGCCGGTCTCGGTGATCTCGGTGAGCGCGTCCAGGTGCGGCGCCACTTTGTGGGCGAGCTCGTCGCCGATGGTGGTGGGGGTGACGCCACGGGCGTAGCGCAGGAAGAGCGGGCGGCCCAACTGGCGTTCCAGCGCCCGGATCTGGCTGGTCACCGCGGGTTGGGAGAGGCCGAGTAACGCTGCGGCACGGGTGAAGGAGCCGGCTCGGTGCACCGTGACGAAGGTGCGCAGCAGAGCCAGATCCATCGCGTACCTCCTGCGCCACTCGGAAGCCTGGTCGCGGGCCAACTATAAATTTGTCGATAGGGCTGTGTCGCTAGCGTGATTGGACACTGACGCTCAGTCAACTAGCCTTGTCTTAGCGGTTCGTTTCACGTGAAACAGCTGGTTTCACGTGAAACACGTGGACTCGGTCCACGCGGAGCCGCGGCCGGCAGGGTGACGAGGGGGGATACCCTGCCGGCCTATTGTGTCTGGTTCAGCCCTGTGCGGCCGCGCGCGCCGCGACATCCAGGGCGTGGAGGACGTCCATGACTAGGTCTTCCGGTTCCTCGACGCCGACCGACAGGCGGATGAAGCCCTCGGGCACGGCGTCCCCGCCCCAGCGGGCGCGGCGCTCGGCGCTGGACCGTACGCCCCCGAAGCTCGTCGCATCGTCGACCAAGGTCAGCGCGGACAGGAACCGCTCCGCGTACGCCTTGTCCGGCAGCACGAACGAGACCACGGAGCCGAAGCGACCAGGGCGCATCTGCTGGGTGGCGAGGCGGTGGGAGGGGTCGGACGCCAGTCCGGGGTGGCGCAGGCCGGTGACCTCGGGGCGGTCGGCCAGCGCCGTGGCAAGCGCCAGCGCACCGGCGGATTGCTGGCGGACGCGCAGTGCGAGGGTGGCGAGCGAGCGATGTGCGAGCCAGCTCTCCATGGGGCCCGGGATCGCGCCCACGGTCTTGCGCCACAGCCGTACGGACTCGGCCAGCGCGGCATCGCGGGTGCTGGCATACCCCAGCAGGACATCGCCGTGGCCGGTCAGCGCCTTGGTGCCGCTGGCCACGGAGAAGTCCGCACCGAGATCCAGTGGGCGCTGGCCGAGGGGGGTGGCGAGGGTGTTGTCGACGGCGACGAGGGCACCCTGCCGGTGCGCCGCGTCGGCCAGCCGCCGGATGTCGCAGACATCGAGCCCGGGGTTGGAGGGCGTCTCGATCCACAGCAGCCGGGCACCGTCCAGCACGTCGAGCTGTGCGTCCTGTGCGGTGGGTGCCGTACGGACCTCGATGCCGTAGCTCTCCAGGCGGGTGCGGACGGCCGGCAGCAGCTGGTAGCCGTCGCTGGGCAGGACCACCGCGTCGCCGGAGCGCAGCTGGGAGAAGAGGACGGCGCTGATCGCCGCCATCCCGGACGCGAAGGCGACGGTGTGGGCGCTCCCGTCCGGCGATTCGAGCTCGCCGATGGCCTTCTCCAGACGGGTCCACGTCGGATTGGCGTCCCGTCCGTACATGTAGGGGCCGACGGCGTCGCCGGGCAGGTGGAAGTGGGCCGCGAAGACCGGACCGGGGAGGGCCGGCTCGAAGGCCTCCGGCTCCGGAAGCCCGGCTCGTACGACGCGGGTGCCGTCGCCCGTCATCTGCCCTCCTCTTCCTGCGGGTGGTGCGGGACCTGCGCCGGGCGTCGGTCGTCGTGCCCGGAGGCGCGGGCCGGGACGATGGTGCGGGCCGTGACCGCGGCGCGGACCGCTGCCAGCAGGCCCTCGCTCGCCGTCTCGACTATCTGCAGGCACTCCTCGAAGTCCGCGAAACCGCCGTAGTACGGATCGGGTACGTCGAGATCACCCGCCGCGCTCTCCACGTAGGAGCGCAGCAGGCGGACCTTGGAGGCGGCGTCGGGCGTGGGGGCCAGCCGTCGCAGCTCGCGCAGATGCCCGGAGTCGAGCGCGATGACCAGGTCGAGGCGGTCGAACCAGGAGGCGCGGAACTGCCGGGCGGTGTGGGCGGACGGGTAGCCGCCCGCGCGCAGCACGGCGACCGTGCGCGGGTCGGCTCCGTCACCCTCGTGCCAGCCGCCGGTGCCGGCGCTGTCCACCTCTACCAGGGCGTCGAGCCCTTCCTCCGCGAGGCGGGCGCGGAAGACGGACTCCGCCATCGGCGAACGGCAGATGTTGCCCGTGCAGACGAAGCAGATGCGGAACGCAGCGGTCAAGGATCAGTCCTCGTCGGGAAGGATCACATGCATCGCCCAGGAGACGATGGAGATGATCACGCCGCCGAGCAGCGCCGTCCAGAAGCCGTTCACATGGAAGGCGAGGTCGACCTTGCCGGCGAGCCAGGATGTCAGCAGCAGCATCAGCGCGTTCACGACCAGCGTGATCAGGCCGAGCGTGAGGATGAACAGGGGGAAGGACAGTAGCTTCACCAGGGGCTTGACGAGGAAGTTGACCAACCCGAAGATCAGCGCGACGAGGATCAGGGTCAGTACCTGGCGGCCGGTGTTCTCGCCGGTGAGAGTGATGTCCTTGAGCAGCCAGATGGCCACGGCAAGCGCCGCGGCGTTGGCGATCGTCTTGACCAGAAAATGCTTCATGGTGAGATCGTCGCAGACGAGTGTGAACCATCAAGGGGTGCGAACGGCATGAAGGCCTTCAGACTGGATGAACTGGAAGCGGAGCGGGCCGCCAACGACGGCGCGTACCTGCAGTTCATCAGGGAACGCAACATGTCGGTCGGGCTGTACGCGCTGGACGCCGGCAGCACCGATCCGCAGCAGCCGCACGCCCAGGACGAGGTGTACTTCGTGGTCAGCGGCCGGGGGGCGATCACGGTCGGGGCGGAGACGGAGCCGGTGGCACGCGGAAGCGTGGTCTATGTGCCGGCCGGGGTTCCCCACAAGTTCCACCACATCAGCGAGGATCTCAGGGTGATGGTGGTCTTCTCTCCTCCTGAGAGCTAAGGGTCGAGGCCCGCGACCCGTAGGGGAAGGTTCAGGGGAGTGCCGGGGCTGCGAAGCCCCCACGGCTGTGTTCCGCGCCCTAGCATCGTTGGTGATGGGAGAGCCGGAGGCGGCCGGGCAGCGGCCCGGCGCGCGGACGGTGCCATCGGCGCACAGACAGTGCGGTGGACAGATAGCGCGGTACAGACACCGTTACAGACAGAAAGCAGGGCAGAGCAGTGGCTGGTAAGGGGATATTCGCAGGGCTTCCGTGGTGGGTCACCTGGGTCGTGGTGCCCGTCGTCCTGATCGTGGTCTTCGGAGGATTCATCGCCTCGGCGCTCGGCTTCCTGGTCGGCGTGCTGTTCAAGCTCCTTATCGCGGCGGCGCTCATAGCCGGAGTCGTCTACCTCGTCCGCAGGGTCAGCGGCTCGTCGTCGTCCTCGTCGAAGAGCGACTGGTAAGCCACCCTCTCCGACCGGACGACCGCGCCCGGGCGACCCCGCCCGTGCCGAGATGCCCCCGACGCACTACCCGACGTACACCTTCCCACTCCGTTCAACGGCGGCTCCGCCACGTCAGATGTCGGTCCGACCCTTCCTCCTCAAGCCAACTAGTGCGCCAGGCGGGTTAACTCCGCTGGCTTTCGGCTTACTGCCCCGATCGGCGGAGTTAGAGTGCGGATCGCAGGCGTCTTCCGGATGGTGACGTTCCGGAAAATACCGAGTGAGGCGAGACCGGGCCGGCGTCGTCGCGGAAGCCTGGGAGGCGCGCGCGGTCGTGGGAGCGGGTCCCGCGACCGGGGTCCCCGTGCCCCACGGCGAGCGGATCTGGGGGTTGGCGTTGGCAATGGTGAACGGCGAATCCGCTTCACACCCCACCTTGATCGGGTCGGTGCAGCGAGCGCTCCGACTGCTGGAGGCGGTGGCCGCGCACGCCGATGGAGCGCCGGCCAAACAACTCGCCAGAGAAACCGGACTGCCGCTGCCGACGACCTATCACCTGTTGCGGACCCTGACCCACGAGGGCTATCTGCAGCGCGAGAACGGCGTGTTCGTGATCGGTGCGGCGGCCGAGGCCATCGGCCAGGCCGGGGCCAGGCGCCGGCAGCGGGCCCAGATCTCCGAAGCGCTGGCCGTGGCGGGCCGGAAGTTGAGCGCCGCCGTCTACTTCGCCGTCTATCGGGAGGGTGAAGTGGAGGTCGTGGCGGTCGCCGACAACCCGGATCGGCCGCCGGTGGAGGAATGGGTTGATTTTCGTACCACCGCGCACGCTCATGCGATCGGGCAGTGTCTGCTCGCGCAGCTTGACGAGGCATCGAGGAAGGAGCATCTGTCACGGCATCCCCTGCAGTCGATAACGCCCTTTTCCCTGCGATCTGAGGACGATTTGCTGCGGCGCTTGGATACGGTGCGTCGCGGTCAGGCGGCCTTCGAGCACCAGGAATATGCCTTGGGCACGGTGTGTTCGGCCATCCCCATCCAGGTCGGCGCGGTCGCCGCGTCGTTGGCCGTGTCACTTCCCGCCAACGAACTGCACCGATTGCGGTCCGTTACGGATCGACTACGAAAAATGGCGGAGGCGACACTAACGACACTCGCCTTCTCTATCAGTATCTGAAAACTCACTCCTTGTGATCTGCCTGCACGTGGCCGACGATGGCGGCAATAGGGCTACGGGGGATGTTTCCCGGCCATCTCCGATCAAGTGCGGGGCAGTGGTTGATGACCGACACAGTTCAGGCAGAAGTGATCATGAGCTTCGTCGTCTCCGATGAGCTCGCGTTCCGGATTCCGGTGGAGCTGGACTTCGACAGCGCCGATCCCTACGCCGTCCGCCTCACCTTCGACCTGCCCGGTGATGCGCCCGTCACCTGGGCCTTCGGGCGTGAGCTGCTGCTGGACGGCCTGAGCCGGCCGTCCGGTGAGGGCGATGTGCGGATCGAACCGGCCTCGCCCGAGCATCTCAGCGACGTCTTCATCAGCCTCCAAGTAGGCGCCGAGCGCGCCCTGTTCCGGGTGAGCGCGGCGCCGCTGGTCGCCTTCCTGGACCGTACGGACCGGCTCGTGCCGCTCGGCAAGGAAGAGGTCTGCGACACGTTGGAGGCCGTGCTGGACCGGATCCTCACGGAGGCGCCCGCCGGCTGACCCCGGCCCCGCCCCCGTCCGCACCGGCGCCACACCGGGCCCGCCGGTCAATTCACTTGCCCGTGCGCCCTCCTGGGCTCGTGCGCGGCATGCCTATACCGCTACCGCTTGCGTCGCCTGCCATGCCCTCCGCGTCGTCCCGACCGGCCGCGCGACGCAGCGTCGGCACCCCCTGCAGCCGAACTCACCGCCCGCGAAGCCGCTGTCCCTGGCGCGCCCCGGGTGCCGTCGCTCGTGCGGTCCGCCGAGACAACGAGCGCCGCCAGAAGTGTCGTGAGCGGGACCGAGGCGACCAGGCCGATGCTGCCGACCAGCGTGCGGACGATCTCTTCCGCCACCACCTCGCTCGTGGTGACCGTACCGACGCTGCTCTGTGCAATCGAGAACAGCAAAAGCAGCGGCAGCGCGGCACCCGCGTAGGCCAGGACGAGGGTGTTGACGACGGACGCGATGTGATCGCGGCCGATCCGCATCGCCGCGCTGTAGAGCTTGCGCCGGCCCGCCGTCGGGTCCGCCTCCTTCAGCTCCCACACCGCTGCGGTCTGGGTCACCGTCACATCGTCGAGCACACCCAGCGACCCGATGATGATCCCCGCCAGGAGCAGACCGCGGATCTCGATGTTCGGGTAGAGCCCGTGCACCAGCCCGGTCGTGTCGTCCGTATTGCCCGTCAGCAGCGCCCAGCCGATGAATACCGAACCGAGCAGCCCGATCAGCAGCAGCGAGGCGAGGGTGCCGAGTACGGCCACGGAGGTACGGGCGGTCAACCCATGGCACAGGTAGAGGGCGATCAGCATGATCGCGGAGCCCCCCACCACGGCCACCACCAGCGGATTGGAGCCCTGCAGGATCGCCGGGAGGATGAACAGCGTCAGCACGACGAAGCTGGCCGCCAGTGCGACCAGCGCGAGTACTCCGCGCAGCCGGCCGACGACCACGACGGCGACGGCGAAGATCCCTGCCAGCACCCACATCGGCAGAGACCGGTCGACATCGGTGACCGAGTACTGCAGTTCCCGGGGCGCCTTGGGGGAGTACGACACCACCACGTCCTGCCCGGTGGTGTAGTGCCGCAGGGCGTCCGGCGTCACCACCGTCTGGAAGGTGCGCCCGGTGTTCTCGCCCGTGGTGACCTTGATGGTCGCCTGCTGGCAGGGTTTGTCCGATGCCGCTCCCCCGGCTGGTGGCTGTCCCGTCTGCGACGGTGGCTGAGGCCCCTGCTCGGCATGGACATCCGCGCAGTTCACCTCCACCACCTTGATCACTCTGGCCCGCTCGGTGGGCTGGTCGAAACCGACGCCGGACGGTTTGTGCCCCGGGGCGCCGCCCGGCCAGAGCACGACCAGGCCGACCGCGACCGCGGTGGCGAACGGGATCAGCACCGCAGCGATGACCTTGCGCAGATGCCGCGAGACGGGTGCGGCAGGGCCGTGGCCATGACTGTGCGAGTGCGCGGCCGGATGGTGGTGGGGTTCGTGAGGGCTCACCCGCAGATCATTGCAACAACTCATGGGGCCCCCTGTTCACCCCGCTACGTCGGCCGCTACCGTGGTGCCACCTTTGCAATCGCGGGAGCTCGGAGCACCGGGCTGAGAGGGCGCTGACCTTCGTCCCAGTGATGTTTCACGTGAAACGTCGATGGACGGAAGCCGCTGCGTCGACCGCCGAACCTGTTACCGGGTAATGCCGGCGTAGGGAGTTGGGTCTCATGACCTTGCAGGATGCACGCACGCCCGAAAACGGTGCCGGCAGTGAGCCGCAGATCGGCTGGCACAAGGGCTATGTCTCCGGATCGCGCCCGGATCTTCGGGTCCCGGTCCGGCGGGTGCACCTCACCAACGGCAAGCACGTGACGCTCTACGACACGTCCGGGCCGTACACCGACCCCAACATCGAAACCGATGTCCGTCGTGGCCTCGCGCCGCTGCGGGAGAACTGGGTCATCGCGCGCGGCGACACCGAGGAGTACGCGGGCCGCCCTATGCGGCCGGAGGACGACGGCCTCAAGCACACCTCACCGCGCGGTGGCCTCAAGAACCTGGACGCGGTCTTCCCCGGTCGCCCGCGCCAGCCGCGCCGTGGCCGCAACGGCGCCGCGGTCACCCAGCTCGCATACGCCCGGCGCGGCGAGATCACCGCGGAGATGGAGTACGTCGCCCTCCGCGAGAACGTCACGCCCGAGTTCGTGCGGGACGAGATCGCGGCCGGCCGTGCCGTACTGCCGTCCAACGTCAACCACCCGGAGATCGAGCCGATGATCATCGGCAAGAACTTCCTGGTGAAGGTGAACGCCAACATCGGCAACTCGGCGGTCACCTCCTCCATCGAGGAGGAGGTGGAGAAGATGACCTGGGCGACCCGCTGGGGCGCCGACACGGTCATGGATCTGTCCACCGGACGCAACATCCACACCACCCGCGAGTGGGTGCTGCGCAACTCCCCCGTCCCGATCGGCACCGTCCCCCTGTACCAGGCGCTGGAGAAGGTCGACGGCAAGGCCGAGGAGCTGACCTGGGAGATCTACAAGGACACCGTCATCGAGCAGGCCGAGCAGGGCGTCGACTACATGACGGTGCACGCCGGTGTGCTGCTCCGCTACGTCCCGCTCACCGCCCGCCGCAAGACCGGCATCGTCTCCCGAGGCGGCTCGATCATGGCCGCCTGGTGCCTCGCGCACCATCAGGAGTCGTTCCTGTACACGCACTTCGAGGAGCTCTGCGAGATCCTCGCCTCGTACGACGTCACCTACTCGCTGGGTGACGGGCTGCGCCCCGGCTCGATCGCGGACGCCAACGACGAGGCGCAGTTCGCCGAGCTGCGGACGCTCGGCGAGCTGAACACCATCGCCAAGCGGCACGGTGTGCAGACCATGATCGAGGGCCCGGGCCATGTCCCGATGCACAAGATCAAGGAGAACATCGACCTCCAGCAGGAAATCTGCGAAGAGGCGCCGTTCTACACGCTCGGCCCGCTGACCACCGACATCGCGCCCGCCTACGACCACATCACGTCCGGCATCGGCGCGGCGATGATCGCCTGGTGGGGCACCGCGATGCTCTGCTACGTCACGCCCAAGGAGCACCTGGGCCTGCCCGACCGCGACGACGTCAAGACCGGCGTCATCACGTACAAGATCGCGGCCCATGCGGCGGACCTGGCCAAGGGCCACCCGGGAGCCCAGGAATGGGATGACGCGCTCTCCGACGCCCGCTTCGAGTTCCGCTGGGAGGACCAGTTCAACCTGGCCCTCGATCCGGACACGGCACGCGCGTTCCACGACGCGACGCTGCCCGCGGAGCCGGCGAAGACGGCTCACTTCTGCTCGATGTGCGGCCCGAAGTTCTGCTCGATGAAGATCAGCAGAAGCATCACCGAGCAGTTCGGCGGCGACGCGGACGCGACGCCGGAGGAGGTCGAGGCGGGAATGCTGGAGAAGTCCAAGGAGTTCGCGGCTGCGGGCAACCGCGTGTATCTGCCGCTGGCGGACTGACTGCCGCGTCTGCGAGTAACGGCGGAGGCCCAGTCGGGGCCCCGCCGTTACCGGTGCGCTGAAAGGTCAACACCGGTCTGGTCGCCGCGCGGCGTGCGAAGACTTCTACGCCGGGCAGGGCTGCCTGCGGACATCGATCTCGACGATCCTGTATGCGTCAACTGGTTGGCGGATCGCACGTGTTGGCCCGATCGCCCGTGGCGACGACGTGCTGCGGGCGTGGGGATGGCTCTGGGACTTCTCGCGTCCGCCGCGGTGTTGTTCCACGTGGGTGCGAAGGACGCGTTCGGCGCCCTGGCGTACGGCGGGCGCATCGTGGGGGTCGTCTTCATCGCTGCGGCGCTGGTGGAAATGGTCGCGGTCCTGGCGCTGTGTGACTACTGGGGGAAAAGGGCACTGCGGTACTCGGGTGTGGCGGTCCTCTTGGGGGTTGGCACCGTAACGGTCACCAATCTGGCGTTCCTGATCGTTCAGTTCCAGGGCGGGGACTACACCCCTTTTCTCTTGCTGTGGGTCGGCTTGGCGCTCTGGGTGATCTGGGCGCTGTGGACGCTGACCCGACAGAAGGCATGGCGGGGGATTCCGCACCCTAAAGGCGTCGCGATGAGCGTGGTGGTATCCGGAGCCGTCGGGCTCGTAAGCGTCGGCTATTCGCAGATCGGCGCCGGTGGCCTGTTCGGCTACTCAGGAAGCCGCCGGTCGGCTCGCTCTGAAGCCGGTTTGGAGTGGGGTGGTGGGGCTCGTACGGTCGTGGCGTGATGAACATGGTCGGTGAACCGTGCAGGCTCGGGGTCCCCGGGACCGGGGCGAGGTTGCGGTTCGAGATGGAGCCTCGGAAGTGGGGGCCCGGGCCGGGGCGCAGGCTGCTCGTGCTCGATGGAGAGCCTGCGTTCCAGCTCTCCCCCTGGTGTGGGACGTGTCAGTTCCTGTTCCAGCGGCTTGAGGGTGCCAACCAGACGCTGTCGTTGGAGGGCATGCAGGAGCGTCTCGCCGGCCGGCTGTCGGGCCTGGACGGCGACGTTCTCGAGGCGTTCGGCTCCTTGCTGCCGGAAGGCGACTATCTGCCTTTGCTGCTCCGGGTCGAGCCACGGCTGGTCACTCCGGGTCAGGAGGGTGACTACTTCAGCGGCGAGCAGGTGGCCGCATGGGGGGTCGACGCGTTCTGGGGGCTTCCGGAGCACCCGCGCACGCCGTACTACCGCACGTTCGAGACCGTGGTCGATGACGAGGCGCACCTCTACGAGTTCGTCGTGCCGATGGTGCCGCCGTCCTGGAACACGCCGGAACGGGTGGCGGAGTACGCCGAGCAGATGCCGTGGCACTCGGACGGCCCGGTGACGTGAATCCGTGCCATAGGGACACGCCCTAGTCCGGCGTGTGATCCGGTCCGCCGTAATCCGGGCTGGTGAAGTCCGGGCTGGAGTAGCGGGGGCGGGAGCCCGGCGAGCCGCTGTCGGGGCTGCTGAATTCGGGGCGGGTGTAACCGAGGGTGGGTATGCGGCTCTCGGGGGCCGTGGTGCGGCGCGGGACATAGCGGACCGGGTCGTTGTCCGGGGCGGCCGCCGGATCGGCCAGCGCTTCACGGAGAAAGGGCAGCAGACCGCGCTCCAGGAGGGCGCGCCGCCACGCTTCGCGGGCGTCGTCCAGCGCCTCGCCCAGCTCGTCGGCTCTGGTGGACCGGGCGGACGGGCCGTTGCGCAGCGCAGTGATGAGCAGGCCGCCCATCGCGACGAGGGTCCCGGCGGCGGCCAGCACGGCGAAGATCCAACCGACGCTGATCAGCGGCTCCGCGAGGGACTTGTCGGGGCTGATGGTGCGCAGGACGTAGCCGATGAGGAGGAAGAGGACCGCGGCGATGCCCGCGAGGACCGGGGCGAGGACGGTGATCATCGCGGCCAGCCCGGCACCGGTGGTTTCGGCCTCTCCCATGGCCGTGGCGGTGGCCAGTCCCAGCCCCCCGTCGGCGGTCTCGCCCAGCTCCCCACCGCTCACGCCGGCGCCGGACGCTGCGGGCGCCGGCGCGCGCAACTCGGCACGGAGCTGTACATAGCGCTGGTATTCGGCCGTTGCGCAGGCGGCGATGGCGGTGGTCGCGCTGATCGCCATCGTGCGCAACTGTTCGGTGTTCAGGTGCTTTCCCGCGGCGGCGGCGGTGGGGTCGTCCGGGCGGTATTGGGCGGTACGCAGCGCCTCATCGAGGATCCGCGTGAATTCCGCGCGATCCTCGTTCAGCAGGTGCGGAGCGCTGTTCATGTGCATCCCCCGATGCTCCGTAGGGCCGTACGGCCGGCGTGGGCCGGGCAGTGGGCGGAAACGGAGGAGAGCCTGCTACGGATAGCCCGATGGTAGAGCGACTCCGGCCTGGGGTGACAGAGAGTTTGCGGAATTTGAGTAATGCCACGACCGGATTCCGCCTGTGCCGCCCCCCGATTCCGACCCGGCCGACCAGCCGCCAGACCTGACGTACACCTGCCCCCGGAACGCTCAGCCAGTCAGCGGAAGTTGAACGACCAGCAGCTTTCCGGCCATCGTGATGCCGCCGTCCATGGCGATGGCCAGACCGTCGGCGTAGACATGCGGACCGTCGACGGCGATGCCGTCGTTCTCGCCGTCCTCCGCGCCGACCTCGCCCAGCAGGTACGGGATCGGGCTGTGGCCGTGGACGACGCGGTCGCCGCCGTAGGCGTCCAGGAGTTCGCGTACGGCCTGCGAGCCGGACTCGTCGCGGAAGGCGAAGCGCTTGGTGAACTTGCGGAACAGGTCCCACACTTCGTCGGCTTCGCTGCGGGTCAGCACGTCGTGGACGTTGTCGTTGACGGCCTCGATGGAGTCGCCGTAGTCGAGGTAGGCGGTGGTGTCGGAGTGCACGAGCAGATGCCCGTCCTCCTCCATCACGGCGTCCAGCCGGGCCATCCACTGGAGGTGGTGGTCCTGCAGCCGGTCCATATCGGTCTTCTGGCCGCCGTTCAGGAGCCAGGCCGCCTGGAAGGACGCGGTGCCGGCGCCGGACTGGACGGGGGTGTCGCCGAACCGCTTGGCGCCCAGCAGCAGGAGCTCGTGGTTGCCCATCAGGGCCTTGCAGTAGCCGCCGGCCGCCGCGGCCTGGGCGGAGAGCTGCATGACCAGGTCGATCACGCCGATGCCGTCCGGGCCGCGGTCGGTGAAGTCGCCGAGGAACCAGAGCCGGGCGTTGCCGGCCGCCCAGTTGCCGTCGGCGTCGATCAGGCCCTCGGCGGCCAGCGCCTCGCGCAGCTCGTCGTAGTAGCCGTGCACATCGCCCACGACGTACAGCGGGCCCATGCCCTCGGTCGCGTCGGCGTCGTCGGCCGTCTCGGGCGCCGGGACGACGGCCGGGCGGTCGATGAGGGTGTCGGTGCGGCCCGGGGTGATCACCGGCAGATCGCGCGCGGTCGGGGTGTACTCCTCGGGCAGCTCGACCGGCTGGGCCGCAGGCGGCACCGCGGGGGGCGCGGCCGGGGGGCCGGCGGGCAGATGGAGCGGCGGACCGGCAGGCGGAACGGGTGATCCGGCGGACATGCCGGAGGGCATTCCGGGCAACGGAGCGGACTCCGGAGTGTCTCCCCCCATGGTCCACACCATGGGTCCCTGACTGGCCCCCTGAGTCATCGACCCCTCCACCGTTGCGCCGCCGTGCACCTCTCGGACCTTTGCCTGGTCGACGGCGGTCCGCGGTGTCGTCCGCCCATCATAGGAATGCCGATCGCGGGTTGCGACGCACCCGGGGGTGATCAATCCGGCGCAGCCCGGCATTCGCGGCTGATTTCTCCCATGATCGCCCAGTTTTTTCCTGGCCGACGAGGGCGCCCGGTATTGGCCGGAACGCCCGCTCGTCCGTATATGGCGGCATGTTCAGTCGCCGGCGGGTTTGCGCGGCGGGCTGACCGTCGTCCTCGGGGACCGTCGCTGGGACGAGGTCCGCACGATCAGATCGGTCGGTATCACCTGTTCGATGGGCCGCCCGTTGTCGAGTCCCTCGATGGCGTCGATGAGGATCTGGACGACGGCGGTGCCGATGCGGCGCGGCTTGAGGGACAGGGTGGTGATGGGCGGCTCGGTGGTGGCGTAGACGGTGGACTCGCTGCAGCAGACCAGCAGCAGGTCCTCCGGCACCCGCAGGCCGTAGCGCCGGGCCGCGGCGAGCAGGTCGGTGCCGTTGGGGTCGAAGAGCCCGTAGACGGCGTCCGGCCGGTCCGGGCGGGCCAGCAGCCGGTCGGCGGCGACGGCCCCCGCGCACGGGTCGTGCGCCGGGTAGGACTCGTAGACCGGGTCCTGGCCGACGCGCTCGCACCAGCTCAGATAGGCGGTCGTCGACAGTCGGGTGTAGGTGTCGGTGGTGGTGCCCGTGAGCAGGCCGATGCGGCGGGCGCCGGCGTCGGCGAGGTGGTCGAGCAGGCCGAGGACGGCGGCCTCGTGGTCGTTGTCGACCCAGCCGGTGACCGGCAGGCTGCCGCCGGGGCGGCCGTCGGAGACGACCGGGATGCCGTGCCGGACGAGTTCGGTGACGACGGGGTCCCCGTCGGCGGGGTCGATGACGACCGTGCCGTCCAGGGCGACGTTCGACCACACGTCGTGGCGGGAGGTCGCGGGGAGGATGACCAGCGCGTAGCCGCGAGCCAGGGCCGCGGAGGTGGCGGCTCTGGCCATCTCCGCGAAGTACGCGAATTCGGTGAAGGTGAAAGGTTCATCCCCGTACGTGGTCACGGTCAGGCCGAGGAGCCCTGACTTGCCGGTACGGAGCGTGCGGGCGGCTGCGGACGGGCGGTAGCCCAGCCGGTCGGCCACCTCGCGGACGTGGCTACGGGTGGCGTCCGGAAGCCGGCCCTTGCCGTTGAGCGCGTCGGAGACGGTCGTGATCGACACACCGGCTGCGGCGGCCACGTCCCGGATGCCCGCCCGCCCCAGCCGGCGACCGGTCGACCGGCTCACCTGGTGCTTCCCTGCTGCTGTCATGGCGAGCCGATAGTAGGGCTCGATAGGGCCAATCGCGGGGCTCGAACGAAGACGCTGCAAAGGCACGTTTCTGCATGGTGATGAACCGTCAACTACCCATAAAGTAAAGGTAGTTGGCGCCATCAGGGATCATTCAAGGGGAGATCTGCCGCCCTTGCCTGGCGATCGGTTCAGGTCTCGAAGCGGTCTCAAGTCACCTTGACGAGGGATGCGCGCCACGGCGCGAGCCACCGGCGCGCGCTCGTTCTAGGAGCGCGCCCCCGAGGCTGTGCGCGGGGTCGCGCCGAGCGGCCGGGTGGGGGTGGGCGCGGCACGGACGCCGAATCCGGGCCCCGGTCGGGGCTGACGCCGAACGGGCCAATCCTCATAAGGTGTGCAGTATTGAAGAGGAGCGGGACGGTCGAGGAGGACCTGCGGTGAGCGAGAAGACCCCGAAGCTGCGCGCTGCGCTGGACGGTATCCCCACCTACAAGCCGGGCCGGCCTGCGGCGACCGGTGGTCCGGTGGCGTACAAGCTGTCCTCCAACGAGAACCCCTATCCGCCGCTGCCGGGCGTCCTGGAGCAGGCGGTGACCGCCGCCGGCTCCTTCAACCGTTACCCGGACATGGCCTGCACGGGCCTGATGGCGGAGCTGTCCGAGCGGTTCTCGGTGCCGGTGGAGCACCTGGCGACCGGGACCGGATCGGTGGGCGTGGCCCAGCAGCTGGTGCAGTCGACGGCCGGGCCCGGCGATGAAGTGATCTACGCCTGGCGGTCGTTCGAGGCTTACCCGATCGTCACCCAGATCTCCGGTGCCACCCCGGTGCAGATCCCGCTGACCTCCGGCGAGGTGCACGACCTGGATGCGATGCTCGCGGCGATCACCGACCGGACCCGGCTGATCTTCGTCTGCAACCCCAACAACCCCACGGGCACCGTCGTGCGCCGTGCGGAGCTGGAGTCCTTCCTGGACCGGGTGCCGAGCGATGTGCTGGTGGTGCTGGACGAGGCGTACCGCGAGTTCATCCGTGACGCCGAGGTGCCGGACGGTATCGACCTCTACCGCGACCGTCCCAACGTCTGTGTGCTGCGCACCTTCTCCAAGGCGTACGGCCTGGCGGGCCTGCGGGTCGGCTTCGCGGTGGCGCACGAGCCGGTGGCCGCCGCGCTGCGCAAGACGGCGGTCCCCTTCGGGGTGAGCCAGCTCGCGCAGGAGGCGGCGGTGGCGTCGCTGCGCAGCGAGCAGGCCCTGATGGAGCGGGTCGACGCGCTGGTGGCCGATCGCGCGCGGGTGGTCGACGGCCTCCTCGGGCAGGGCTGGACGGTCCCCGAGACACAGGCCAACTTCATCTGGCTGCGGCTGGGGGACCGTACGACCGACTTCGCGGCGGCCTGTGAGCGGGCCGGCGTGGTCGTGCGCCCGTTCCCCGGCGAGGGCGTGCGGGTCACGATCGGGGAGAAGCCGGCGATGGACCTGTTCCTGCAGGCCGCGGAGGAGTTTCGCAAGGCGCTGTAAGCCGTCGTAAGGCTTTTCGGGAGGCCGTGGGTCCGTGACCTGCGGCCTCAGGCCCTGTGTACGTGGATGGGGTCGCCGCTGCGGACGGTGGCCAGTGCGCGGGGGTCGCCGTCGATGCGGCCCAGCACATTGCAGGGGGAGGCGAGGCGCGGTTCGTCCCCCTCGGATATCGGCGTGGGGCCGTAGGGCAGCGCGAGGGCGTTGCCCGGTGGCCAGAAGGCGACCGTGCCGGGTTCGACGACCTGGCGGGCGTCGGCCTCCAGCGCGGGGGTGAGCCCGGTGTCGAAGTAGACCTCCTCGCCCCAGGTGTGGGCGGTGGAGTCGACCGGCAGTGCGGCGACGAGTGCCGCGGCGGTCGGGGTGTCGTCGAGGGTGGCGGTCAATTGCCCTGCGGGCCAAGTGATGCGGATCTTCATGGCCACGAATTCAACAATATGTTGAAGCTCTGGGGAAGAGGGTGCGCGGGCGCGTTCGGCGGGCCGGGTGGAAGCGTTCATGCGCCATGGAATCGAGCGTGACCGCGGTCACGTACCCCCCATAGGGATGGCGATTAGGCCATGGGAGATAATTGCTTGTGAATGTGAACGCGTTCACAAGCCCGTCCCGGTATGTACCGCTTTATGTGACGCAAAAGGGACATTGCCCCTAGGGCAATGGCGACGTAAGGAGAGCAAGGCGTGGAACTGGCGTTGGCGCCAGAGACACTGGCGCGGTGGCAATTCGGCATCACGACCGTCTACCACTTCCTGTTCGTCCCCTTGACGATCTCCCTCGCCGCTCTGGTGGCCGGACTTGAGACCGCATGGGTGCGAACGGGCAAGGAGAAGTACCTCAAGGCCACCAAGTTCTGGGGCAAGCTGTTTCTGATCAATATCGCGATGGGTGTCGTCACCGGCATCGTCCAGGAGTTCCAGTTCGGTATGAACTGGTCCGACTACTCGCGGTTCGTCGGCGACGTCTTCGGTGCCCCGCTGGCCTTCGAGGCGCTCATCGCGTTCTTCTTCGAGTCCACCTTCATCGGGCTGTGGATCTTCGGCTGGGACAAGCTGCCGAAGAAGATCCACTGCTTCTGCATGTGGATGGTCTCGATCGGCACGATCCTGTCGGCGTACTTCATCCTGGCCGCGAACTCCTGGATGCAGCACCCGGTCGGCTACAAGTACAACGCCGCCAACGGGCGCGCCGAGCTGACCGACTTCTGGAAGGTGCTGACCCAGGACACCACCCTGGTCGTCGTGTTCCACACGCTGACCGCGGCCTTCCTGACCGGTGCCGCGTTCATGGTCGGCATCTCCGCGTTCCACTTGATGCGCAAGAAGCACATCAAGGTCATGCGGACCTCGCTGCGGCTCGGGCTGATCACCCTCGTCATAGCCGGCATCCTCACCGCGATCAGCGGTGACGAGCTGGGCAAGGTGATGTTCAAGCAGCAGCCCATGAAGATGGCCGCCGCCGAGGCGCTGTGGGAAACGGAGAAGCCGGCGCCGTTCTCGGTCTTCGCCTACGGCGACGTCGACAAGGGCCACAACAAGGTCGCCATCGAGGTGCCCGGCCTGCTGTCCTTCCTCGCGCACAACGACTTCTCCTCGCCGGTCCCGGGCATCAACGACGTCAACAGGGCCGAGCAGCAGAAGTTCGGGCCCGGTGACTACCGGCCCAACATCCCGGTCGCCTACTGGGGCTTCCGCTGGATGATCGGCTTCGGTATGTCGTCGTTCGCCATCGGGCTCGCCGGGCTCTGGCTCACCCGTAAGAAGTTCTGGCTGGCGCCGGGGCTGCGTACGGGGGACGAGGAGCCACCCCGGCTCGCGCTCACCAAGAACAAGGTGCTCGGTGCCCGGCTGAGCAAGGCCTACTGGTCGCTCGCCTTCGTCACCCTCGGCTTCCCGCTGATAGCCAACTCGTGGGGCTGGATCTTCACCGAGATGGGCCGCCAGCCCTGGGTCGTCTACGGCGTGCTGCGCACCTCGGACGCGGTCTCCCCGGGCGTCTCGCAGGGCGAGGTGCTCACCTCCATGATCGTCTTCACCACGCTCTACGCGATCCTCGCCGTGGTCGAGGTCAAGCTGCTGGTGAAGTACGTCAAGGCCGGACCCCAGGAGCTCACCGACTCCGACCTCAACCCGCCCACCAAGATCGGCGGCGACAGTACCGACGCCGACCGGCCGATGGCCTTCTCGTACTAGGAGGCGACTGTGCAACTCCACGACGTCTGGTTCGTCCTTATCGCCTTCCTGTGGACCGGGTACTTCTTCCTCGAAGGGTTCGACTTCGGGATCGGCGTCCTGACCAAGCTCCTCGCCCGCGACCGCCGCGAGAAGCGCGTACTGATCAACACCATCGGGCCGGTCTGGGACGGCAACGAGGTCTGGCTGCTCTCCGCGGCCGGTGCGACCTTCGCCGCCTTCCCCGAGTGGTACGCCACCCTGTTCTCCGGCTTCTACCTCCCGCTGCTGGTCATCCTCGTCTGCCTGATCGTGCGCGGGGTCGCCTTCGAGTACCGCGCCAAGCGGAACGAGGAGCGCTGGCAGCGCAACTGGGAGCAGGCGATCTTCTGGACCTCGCTGCTGCCCGCGGTGCTGTGGGGCGTCGCGTTCGGCAACATCGTGCGCGGCGTGAAGATCGATGCGCACAAGGAGTACGTCGGGAGCCTTCTCGACCTGCTCAACCCGTATGCGATCCTCGGCGGCCTGGTCACGCTGACGCTGTTCACCTTCCACGGCGCGGTCTTCGCCTCGCTCAAGACGGTCGGTGACATTCGGGAGCGGGCGCGCCGGACGGCGACCGTTCTCGGACTGGTCACCGCGGTGCTCGCGGTCGGCTTCCTGAGCTGGACCCAGGCCGACAAGGGCGACGGCGGCAGCCTGATCGCGATGATCGTCGCGGTGGTCGCCCTGGTCGCCGCGCTCGGGGCCAACAAGCTCGGGCGCGAGGGCTGGGCGTTCGCCTTCTCCGGCGTCACCATCGCGGCGGCGGTCGCGATGCTGTTCCTGACGCTCTTCCCGAACGTCATGCCCTCGACGCTCAACGAGAGCTGGAGCCTCACGGTCAGCAGTGCCTCGTCCAGTCCCTACACCCTGAAGATCATGACCTGGTGTGCGGTGATCGCCGCGCCCCTCGTGATGCTCTACCAGGGGTGGACGTACTGGGTGTTCCGCAAGCGAATCGGTACCCAGCACATCGCCGATGCCCACTAGCTGAGCCGTCGCTCCTCGGGGCGGCCTCAGCAGGATGGAATGTTTCACGTGAAACCCGTCGACCCGCGTCTGCTCCGATACGCCCGCGCCACCCGCGGCTTCCTTGCCGCGGTGGTGGTACTCGGGCTGGCCGGAGCGGGCCTGGTCGTCGGTCAGGCGATGCTGATCGCCGAGATCGTGGTCGGCGCCTTCCAGCGCGACCTCGATCTCGGCGGCCTGACCACACCCCTGGCGCTGCTCGCCGCGGTCTCCGTCGGGCGCGGACTGATCTCCTGGCTCACCGAGCTGGCCGCGCACCGCGCCGGCGCGGCGGTGAAGTCCGAGCTGCGGATGCGGCTGGTCGAGCGGGCGGCGCGGCTGGGGCCCGGCGCCTCCACGACGTCCCGGGCCGGCGCCAGCGAGCTGCGCACCGGCGAGCTCACCACCCTCGCCACCCGCGGTATCGACGCCCTGGACGACTACTTCTCGCGCTATCTGCCGCAGTTGGGGCTGGCGGTCGTCGTCCCCGTCGCGGTGCTCGCCCGGATCGTCACCGGCGACTGGGTCTCGGCGCTGACGATCGTCCTCACCCTGCCGTTGATCCCGCTGTTCATGGTCTTGATCGGCTGGGCCACCCAAGCCCGGATGGACCGCCAGTGGCGGCTGCTCGCCCGGCTCTCCGGGCACTTCCTCGACGTCGTCGAGGGCCTGCCCACCCTCAAGGTCTTCGGCCGGGCCAAGGCCCAGGCCACCGCCATCCGCACCATCACCAGCGAGTACCGCCGCGCGACCCTGCGCACCCTGCGGATCGCCTTCCTCTCCTCCTTCGCGCTGGAGCTCCTCGCCACCATCTCCGTCGCGCTGGTCGCGGTCGGCATCGGGATGCGGCTGGTGCACGGCGAACTCGACCTCTACACCGGGCTGATGGTGCTGGTCCTGGCGCCCGAGGCGTATCTGCCGCTGCGGCAGGTGGGCGCGCAGTACCACGCCGCGGCCGAGGGGCTCGCGGCCGCCGAGGAGATCTTCGAGGTGCTTCAGACGCCGCTGCCGGCGTCCGGCACCGCGCCCGCCCCGCGGGGCAGCGCCCTCGCCGTCGAGGAGCTGGTGGTCCGCCACCCCGGGCGGGCCGCCGACTCCCTTCCCGCGACCTCGTTCGAGGTCCGGGCGGGCGAGACCGTCGCGCTGGTCGGCCCCTCCGGCGCCGGCAAGACCACGCTGCTGAGCGTGCTGCTCGGCTTCAGCGAGCCGTCCGAGGGCCGGGCCCTGGTCGACGGCCAGGACATCGCCTCCCTCGCCCCCGACAGCTGGCGGGAGCGGATCGCCTGGGTTCCGCAGCACCCGCATCTGTTCGCCGGCTCGATCGCCGAGAACGTACGGCTGGCGCGGCCGGACGCGGATGACGCCGCGGTACGCACCGCACTCGCCGACGCCGGGGCGCTGGACTTCGTCGACGCGCTGCCCGACGGCATGGCGACCCGGCTCGGCGAATCCGGCGCCGGGCTCTCCGCCGGTCAGCGCCAGCGCCTCGCGCTCGCCCGGGCCTTCCTCGCCGACCGCCCGATCCTGCTCCTGGACGAGCCCACCGCGAACCTGGACGGTGAGACCGAGGAGGCGATCGTCGCCGCGGTCCGCCGGCTCGCGGTCGGCCGTACGGTGCTCCTCGTGGTCCACCGGCCCGCGCTGCTGGCGGTTGCGGACCGGATCGTGCGGCTGCCCGATCCGGCGGCCGCGGTGGAGCCGGTGCCGGGCGCGGTCGTGGCCCGCGGCCGGGGCGCGGACTCCGCCGCGGCCCCGGGCGGGACCGCCGATCCCGCGCACCCGGGCGAGGCCGTGGTGGACGCCGCCCATCGTGGCGCGCTGACCCGTCTGCGCCGGATGGCGCGTGCCCACCGGGCGAGGTTCGGGCTGGCGCTGCTGCTCGGGAGCCTCGCGCTGGGCAGCGCGGTGGGCCTGATGGCGACCTCCGGATGGCTGATCTCGCGGGCCGCGCAGCAGCCGCCGGTGCTGTATCTGATGGTGGCGGTGACCGCGACCAGGGCGTTCGGCATCGGGCGCGCGGTCTTCCGGTACGCCGAGCGGCTGGTCGCCCATGACGCGGTGTTCCGGATGCTCGCCGACGTACGCGTCGCCGTCTTCCGGCGGCTGGAGCGGCTGGCGCCGGCCGGGCTCAAGGAGCGCAGCCGCGGCGATCTGCTGTCGCGGCTGGTCGCCGATGTCGACGCGGTGCAGGACTACTTCCTGCGGTGGCTGCTGCCCGTCGGGGCGGCGGTGGTGGTCGGCGCGGGCGCCGTCGGCTTCACCGGCTGGCTGCTGCCGGAGGCGGGGGTGATCCTCGCCGTCGGGCTGCTGCTCGCGGGCGCGGGGGTGCCGCTGCTGTCGGGCGCGCTGGCCCGGAGGGCGGAGCGTCAGCTGGCGCCGGCCCGCGGCAGGCTCGCCACCCGGGTCGTCGAGGTGCTCACCGGGACCGCCGAGTTGACGGTGGCCGGAGCGCTCACGGCCCGTACGGAATCGGTGCGGCGCGCGGACCGCGAGCTGACCCGGATCGCCTCCCGCTCGGCCGCCGTGGCCGGGACCGGCGCCGGGCTCTCGGCCATGCTGTGCGGGCTGACGGTCGCCGCCGCCGCGGTCGTCGGCGTCCAGGCGGTGCACTCGGGCCGACTGGACGGGGTGGCGCTGGCGGTCGTCGTGCTCACTCCGCTCGCCGCGTTCGAGGCGGTGACCGGGCTGCCGCTGGCGGTGCAGTACCGGCAGCGCACCCGGCACGCCGCGGAGCGGGTCTTCGAGGTGCTGGACGCCCCTGCGCCGGTGCACGAGCCGACCGCGCCCGCGGCGGCTCCCCAGACGCCGTTCCCGCTGGTCGTAAGGGATCTGACCGCGCGCCACACCGGATCGCCCCGGCCGGCGCTGGACGGGGTCGGCCTCACCCTGACGGCCGGTCGCCGGGTCGCCGTCGTCGGTCCGTCCGGCTCCGGCAAGACCACGCTGGCGCAGGTGCTGCTGCGCTTCCTGGACCCCGAGTCGGGGGCGTACACGCTGGGCGGGACGGACGCTCGGACGCTCGACGGTGACGCGGTGCGGCGCCTGGTGGGGCTGTGCGCGCAGGACGCGCACCTCTTCGACAGCTCGCTGCGGGAGAACCTCAGGCTCGCCCGCCGGGACCGTAGCGCGGACCCGGGCGACGCCGACGACCAGGACCTTTGGGACGCCCTCGGTCGGGCGCGGCTCGCCGACTGGGTGCGCGGGCTGCCCGACGGCCTGGACACCATGGTCGGGGAGCACGGCGCCAGGCTGTCCGGCGGCCAGCGGCAGCGGCTGGCCCTGGCCCGTGCGCTGCTGGCGGACTTCCCGGTGCTCGTGCTGGACGAGCCCGCCGAGCATCTGGATCTGGCCACCGCCGATGCGCTGACCGCCGACCTGCTGGCCGCGACCGAGGGCCGTACGACGGTGCTGATCACCCACCGGCTCACCGGGCTCGACGCCGTCGACGAGGTGCTGGTGCTGGATCGCGGACGGGTCGTGCAGTGCGGGGGGTACGCGGAGCTGGCGGCGGCCGACGGCCTGTTCCGGCGGATGCTGGAGCGCGAGCGGGCGGTCGATGCGGGCCTGCCGATGGCCGGCTCCGTAGAAATGGCTCCGTAAATGTCCCCTTATTAGGCTCTTGTGCATGGCAGTCACGGCAGGACCCGCACCCCCGGACCCCATGGGTCCCGGGCGCGGTGACGCGAGCCCGGCTCCCGATCCCATGGACGCCGCCACGGAGGCCACCCGCAGCCTCCAGGGGCTGTCCTCCGAGCTGACCGCCCGGGTGCCGCAGCTGCTGGAGGCGATGCGTACCGTCGGCGCGGGTCTCGACCTGCACATCACCCTCGACCGGATCGTGGAGACCGCCGCCGAGCTGGCCGACGCCCGCTACGCCGCCATCGGCATCATCGACGACGCCCGCGAGGGGCTGTCGGACTTCGTGACGTACGGCGTGACCGCGCAGGAGCACAAGCGGATCGGTGCGCTGCCCGACGGCCACAAGGGCCTGCTCGGCGCGCTCATCCACGACCCCAAGCCGCTGCGCCTCGCCGACCTCACCCAGGACTCCCGATCGGCCGGGTTCCCGCCGGGCCATCCGCCGATGCGGACGTTCCTGGGCGTGCCGATCCGGGTCCAGGGCGAGATCTTCGGCAATCTCTATCTGACGGAGAAGCGCGGCGGCGGGGAGTTCAGCGAGGAGGATCTGCACATGGTGCGGGTGCTCGCCACCGAGGCCGGTATCGCGATCGGCAATGCCCGGGTGCACGCGGCGACCCGGCAGCGGGAGCGGTGGATCGACGGTTCGGTGGCGGTGACCACCGAACTCCTCGCCGGCAGCGATGTCGACGACGCGCTCGCGGTGGTCGCCGAGCAGGCCCGGAAGCTGGCGGACTCGGCGGCCGGCATCGTGCTGCTGCCCGACGACGAGGGCGGTCTGGAGATCGTCGCGGTCTCGGCGGACGAACCCGCCGGGATCATGGGGACACAGATCCCGCCCGACAGCCCGGTGGCCGAACAACTCCTCGCCGGGGAGCCCGTGTTCGTGGACGACTCGGCCACCGACCCGCGCATGGTGACGGCCATCGCACCCCGTTTCGGGCCGAGCATGATGCTGCCGCTCAAGAGCGGCGGCCGGGTGCTCGGCACGCTGGCCACCCCGCGGTCCCGTGGCGCCCGCCCGTTCACCGCCGCCGAGCGGACCCTGGCCACCCAGTTCGCCGCGCAGGCCGCGCTGGCGCTGGTGCTGGCCGACGCCCAGCGTGACCGTGAGCGTCTCGCGGTGTATCAGGATCGCGACCGGATCGCCCGTGACCTGCACGATCTCGTCATCCAGCGGCTGTTCGCGACGGGCATGATGCTGGAGGGCGCACAGCGCAGATCCGTCGTCCCCGAGGTGGTGCAGGGCGTCGGCAAGGCCGTCGACGAGCTGGACGTCACCATCCAGGAGATCAGGACCGCGATCTTCGCCCTCCAGCAGGGCCCGGCTGAGGCGCCGTCCGGGCTGCGGACCCGCGTGCTGCGGGAGATCGGCACCGCCGCCGTACCGCTCGGCTTCCAGCCGTCGGCCAGCTTCGTCGGCGCGGTCGACTCCCGGGTCGGCGAGCTGACCGGCAAGAACCTGATCGCCGCGCTCCGCGAGGCGCTGTCGAACGCCTTCCGGCACGCTCAGGCCTCTCGGATCGAGGTCGTCGTCGACGCGACGATCAGACTGCCGGACGGCACCGAAGGGGTCCGGCTGACCGTCACCGACGACGGCATCGGCATCCCGAACGGCGGCCGCCGCAGCGGCCTGAAGAACCTCGCCAAGCGCGCGGAGTCGCTGGGCGGCTCCAGCACGTACGGGCCCGGACTCGGCACGGACGGGGCCGGGACGATGGTGACGTGGGAGGCGCCGCTGTGAGGCCCCTCGCCGAGGTCGTTGCACACGAGGGATGTTTCACGTGAAACCGTCCGGCCCGCGCCAGGTCAGGGCCGGTGTCCGCGTTCCTGAAGGATCTCCTCGATGACGATCGCGACACCGTCGTCGTTGTTGGACGCCGTGCGGTGCGTGGTGGCCGCCAGCACCTCCGGGTGGGCGTTGGCCATGGCGTACGAGGTGCCGGCCCAGCTCAGCATTTCTATGTCGTTCGGCATGTCCCCGAAGGCGACGACCTCGTCCGGCGTGATGCCGCGCTCCGCGCAGCAGTGGGCGAGGGTGCCGGCCTTGCTGACGCCCGAGCCGCTGATCTCCAGCAGGGCGGTCGGGCTGGAGCGGGTGAAGGACGCGAGATCGCCGGCGGCCTTGCGGGCCAGCGCGAGGAAGGTGTCGGGCTCCAGCTCGGGGTGGTGCGCGAGCAACTTGATGACGGGCTGGTCGGGGAAGTCGGGGGCGGCGCCGTCGGTGGTGCCCAGCGGCGCCACGAAGTCCTCGGCCAGCAGCTTCTCCGCCGGCGCGACGAACGCGGTGGGATCCAGCAGGAGCGGCGGATACTGCGGCTCGTAGTGGATACCGCTGGTGCGCTCGACCGCGAACGAGGTGCCGGGCGCGGCGCTGCGCAGCGCGTCCACGACCTGGAGCGCGGCCGTGCGTTCCAGGGGGTTGACCTCGACGATGCGGCCGCCGCGGTGCAGATCGACGACGGCCGCGCCGTTCGCGCAGATCGCCAGCCCGTGACCGTGCACATGGTCGCTGACCGGGCCCATCCAGCGGGCCGGGCGGCCGGTGACGAAGAACACCTCGATACCGGCCCGCTCGGCTGCGGCGAGCGCGGCGATCGTCCGGTCGGAGACCGTCTTGTCGTCATGCAGCAGTGTGCCGTCGAGGTCGGTGGCGATCAGCCGGGGCGCAACGGCTGGTCCGGGCGCCCGGGGTGGCGTGGCGGGGGCATCAGTCACGGCCCCATCTTCCCGTACCACTGCGCACAGGCGTGCGGTGGGTTGCGCGGATGAGCCCGGAACGTCCGGGGTCGAGGGGGGCGAACGGGGGCGGTACGGGTGGCGAAGAAGGCGGATCGCTGTGTGCGTGCGGGTCGCCGTACGCTCGGAGGCATGCGACTGAGCACCGTGATACTTCCCGTCCGCCGTTGGTCCGATGGCGGGCGGGAGGAGTGGCAGCGCGCCGAGGAGCTGGGCTTCCACGCCGCCTACACCTACGACCACCTCTCATGGCGGACCTTCCGCGACCAGACCTGGTTCGGTGCCCTTCCGACGCTGACCGCCGCCGCGGCGGCGACCTCGCGGATGCGGCTGGGCACCCTCGTCACCTCGCCGAACTTCCGGCACCCGGTCACCCTCGCCAAGGAGCTGATCTCGCTCGACGACATCAGCAATGGCCGGATCACGCTGGGCATCGGAGCCGGCGGCAACGGCTTCGACGCCACCGCGCTCGGCCAGGAGGCCTGGTCGCCGCGGGAACGGGCGGACCGCTTCGCCGAGTTCGTGCAACTTCTGGACCGCCTGCTGATCGAGGACGCCGTCTCCTACGAGGGGACGCACTACTCCGCGGACGAGGCGCGCAACATCCCCGGCTGCGTACAGCGGCCCCGGCTCCCGTTCGCGGTGGCGGCCACCGGGCCGCGCGGGCTCAAGCTGGCCGCCCGGTACGGCCAGGCCTGGGTGACCACCGGCGATCCCAAGGTCTCCAACGGGGGCGGTACGTCGGACGACTCGCTGGAGGCGGTCCGCGGTCAGGTCGAACGGCTCGCCAAGGCCTGCGCCGAGCGGGGCAGGGACGCCGGTGAACTGCAGAAGATCATGCTGAGCGGATTCACCCCGGACCGTCCGCTGGACTCCGTGGACGCCTTTGTGGACTTCGCGGGCCGGCATGCCGAGCTGGGCCTCGACGAGCTGGTGATCCACTGGCCGATCGCCGATTCGGTCTTCGAGGCCGACACCGCGGTCTTCGAGCGGATCGCCACGGAGGGTCTGGCGCAGCTGGGCAAGTAGGCCGCCCGAGCCGGGCGCCAGGTAGGGCGGCCGCTCTGGCCGGCGCCCTCCGGGTGGCCCGACGCGCCCGACCGCCTCTGACCTCGGCTTTACTCCCTATATAGCCATGAAGAGGGAGAATCGGGACAACGGCGTAGTGCGGCGGACACGGTGCGCAGTGCGGGGCTGCGCACCGTGTCGGTGCACCGCGCGAAGTGCGGCGCTTGTGGAGGAGCCATGGCACGGACCCGATTCGCCCCGGACCGCGGACTCACCTCGCGCATGGTCACGACGATGTTCTTCATCGGACTGCTGTACGTCGTGGTCGTCAGCGTGCTGGTGGTGCTGCTCAAGGGCGCCTGGGTGGTGGTGCTGCTGATCGCGGGCGGCCTGTTCGTCGCGCAGTTCTGGTTCAGCGACCGGATCGCGGCGTTCAGCATGGGGGCGCGCGAGGTCACGCCGGAGCAGGCGCCCGAACTGCACGGCGCAGTCGACCGGCTGTGTGCGCTGGCCGATATGCCCAAGCCGCGGGTCGCGATCGCCGAATCGGATGTGCCGAACGCGTTCGCGACGGGCCGCAACCAGAAGAACTCGATGGTCTGCGCCACGACGGGGCTGCTGCGGCGGCTGGAGCCGGAGGAGTTGGAGGGGGTGCTGGCGCACGAGCTCTCCCATGTCGCCCACCGCGATGTCGCGGTGATGACCATCGCGTCGTTCCTCGGTGTACTGGCGGGCATCATCACCCGGGCCGCCCTGTGGAGCGGCGTCGGCCGCAACAACCGCGACCAGAACGCGGCCATCGCCGTGCTCATCGTCACCGCCGTCAGCGTGGCCGTCTACGCGATCAGCTTCCTGCTGACCCGGCTGCTGTCCCGCTACCGCGAGCTGTCCGCCGACCGGGCCGCCGCGCTGCTGACCGGCCGGCCGTCGGCGCTGGCCGCCGCGCTCACGAAGGTCACCGGCCAGATCGCGCGGATCCCGACCGAAGACCTGCGCAAGGCCCAGCCGTTCAACGCGTTCTACTTCGCCCCGGCGTTCAACAAGGAGAGCTTCAGCCGGCTGCTGTCCTCGCACCCGACACTGGAGGCGCGCCTGGAACAGCTGGGACGCATCGCGGCGCAGCTGGGTCGGCCGTGACGTGCCGCAAGCGAAAGGAGTAAGCCGCGCATGGGATTTCTGGACGCCATCCTCGGCCGCAGCAAGCCGGTACGCCCCGATCTCGACCAGCTCTTCGCGCTGCCGTCGGCCGCGGTGACTCTCCAGGCCGCGGCCGATTTCGAAGCCACCGGTGTGGGATCGGTGTGCTTCGCGAGCGTCGAGGGCGGGGCGTTCGCACGTATCCGGGAGGAGGCGCGGGCTCTGCTGGACGGGTCGGTGGAGTTCTCGACGGACGCCTACGGCTATACGTGGCTGCTCGTACGGCACTCGCCGCAGGACGTGGCGGGCCTGGTCAACGACCTGCACGCGGTCAACACCTCCCTGGAGGAGGCGGGGTTCGGGCCGCAGCTGCTGTGCTCGCTGCTCGGCTTCCGCGACGCCCGGCAGCGGTCGCTGGCGCTGGTCTACCTCTACAAGCGGGGCACGTTCTACCCCTTCGCGCCGAAGCAGGAGGGCGGCGAGAGACGCGACAACCCGCTGGAGCTGCAGGTGCGGGCGATGCTCGGGGACGATCTGACGATCGAGAACGACCTGGCGCGGTGGTTCCCGGTGTGGGGGGCGCCGGGGCTGTGAGCCTCCGGGCGTGCGGGGTATGCGGGGCTCAGCCCGGAAAACGCAGGAACCGTGCCGGTACGCGCCTGGTGAGCCAGACGCCGTTGGCGCTGACCTGGAAGACATGGCCGGCCCGGTGCATCGCCGCCGCGTCCACGGTCAGGATCACGGGCTTGCCGCGCCGCGCACCCACCCGGGTCGCGGTTTCGCGGTCGGGCGAGAGGTGGACGGCGTGCCGCGACATCGGCCGTAGCCCCTCGTCCCGGATGGCGGCCACACTGCGGGCCACCGTGCCGTGGAAGAGGTACGGGGGCGGCACGGTCGGCGGCAGATCGAGGTCCACCCGCACGGAATGGCCCTGGCTGGCGCGTATCCGACCGTCCTCCATGGCGTAGCGCTGCTTGTCGTTGTCGGCGACCACCGACTCCAACTCCGCCCGGGAGAAGCGGAATCCATGGCGCGCGGCGGCCGCTATGAGCTCCTCCACGGGCACCCAGCCCTGGGCGTCGAGGGTGATGCCGATCCGCTCCGGTTCATGGCGCAGATGCTTCGCCAGATACTTCGAGATGCGCACGGAGCGCTGGTTGTCCATGCCTCCAGGGTGCCGCGCGCAGGCGACGGCGGCACCTGAATTCGCGGCCGGACGACGGCGTCACCCCGCCTCTTCGGCGGCTTCCCCGCCCCGCTTCTCCTCGTGCCTCCCCCGTGCGAGTTCGCTCGCCCTTATCGCCTTCGCGCTGGTCACCTCGTCGGCCGCCCAGCGGGCCCACTCCTCCAGGGCCGTCGTCATCCGCAGGCCGTACTCCAGGACGACCCGTCCGTGGACCGAGATCATTTCCTCGTCCCAGTTGGTGTTCTCAACGATCTCCTCGTACGTGGCGTGCGCGCGGGCGGCGAACTCGGCCTTCTGGAGCAGGTACGCCTGCGCTTCGAGGGGGGTGACGATGCCGAGGAAGAAGACGCGCAGCATGCTGTCGTCGCGCGTGGGGCCGCCGGGAGGGACGTCGGTGAGCCAATGGCGCAGCTCCGCCAGGCCGTCCTCGGTGATCGCGTACTCCTTGCGGCCGCGGGGGCCGTGGGCGGCGACCTCGACCAGGCCCGCGGTGGTGAGCTTGGTGAGCTCGCCGTACACCTGACTCTGCGTGGCAGGCCAGACGTTCGAGAGCGAGGCGTTGAACAGCTTCATCAGGTCGTAGCCGCTCGCCGGGGATTCGGCCAGCAGGCCCAGCACCGCATGTCTCAGGCTCATGGTCTGCACTTTACCTTCCACTCTTGACATGTCAAAGGTGGAGCTTCTAGATTCGACATGTCGAAGTTGGAATGTGGCGGGCCGGACGAAGTCCAAGCGGGCGGCCGCGATCGAAAGCGGGGGAATCATGAACTACTTGCGCGGCTTCATCCCATGGCTGGTCTTCGCCGGAGTGGGCTCGTTCGGCTGGCAGTGGGGCGCGTTGGCCGGCCTGGTGGCCGCGGTCATGTTGCTCATAGCCGACCGCGCCGCCGGCCTGGCGCTGGACTACCGACTGCTGGAGTACGGCACGATCGTCTTCTTCGCAGGTCTCAGCGTGCTGGCCTTCGCTCAGCCCGACAGCGGACTCAAGATGTACGGCAGCTCGCTCTCGATGGGCTGGCTGGCTCTCATCGCCTGGGTGTCGATCGCGGTACAGCGCCCCTTCACGCTGGGGATCGCACGCCGTATGGCCCCGCCGGAGGTCTGGCGGACCCCGCTCTTCCGCCGCATCAACGTGGTGCTCACGGCGGCCTGGGCGGTGTCCTTCACCCTTACCGCGACCGCTCAGGCAGTCGT